>OZ251549.1:327500-4475995 GCA_965243415.1 Candidatus Marinacidobacterium sp.
CGCAGGGTGTTTTCCGCGCGCGGGGTTGTGGGATTCGGCGTGGCCTCTGCGAACAGGCCGAGGAGTTACAAATCGGCGCGCTAGCTGAACAGTGTTGGAAAACCTGGCGAAACAGGGTGATAGCCCCGTAGGCGAAAGCGCTGTCCGACTCCTCGCTGGATTCCCGAGTACCACGGGACACGTGAAACCCTGTGGGAATCTGGGGGGACCATCCTCCAAGGCTAAGTACTACTCTTCGACCGATAGTGAACCAGTACCGTGAGGGAAAGGTGAAAAGAACCTCTGTTAGAGGAGTGAAACAGTCCCTGAAACCGTGTGTCTACAAGCAGTGGGAGAGCTATGGAAGTCTTCGGGCTTCGACGACGCTCGACCGCGTGCCTTTTGCATAATGAGCCGGCTAGTTATTCTCAGTGGCGAGGTTAAGTTTCTAAGCGAGCCGCAGCGAAAGCGAGTCTGAACAGGGCGTTCAGTCGCTGGGAATAGACGCGAAGCGAGGTGATCTATCCTTGGCCAGGGTGAAGGACGGGTAACACCGTCTGGAGGCCCGAACCAGTGTGGGATGCAATCCGCTTGGATGAGCTGAGGATAGGGGTGAAAGGCCAATCAAACCTCGTGATAGCCCGTTCTCCTCGAAATAGCTTTAGGGCTAGCCTCGGGAGATCGGTCGTGGCCGTAGAGCACTGGATGGACTAGGGGGCCCACAAGCTTACTGAATCCAACCAAACTCCGAAGACCACGAATCCGTATCCCGGGAGTCAGACTGCGGGGGCTAAGCTCCGTAGTCGAAAGGGAAACAGCCCAGACCGCCAGCTAAGGTCCCCAAGCACAGGCTAAGTGGAAAAGGATCTGAAGACGCTCAGACAGCCAGGAGGTTGGCTTAGAGGCAGCCATCCTTTAAAGAAAGCGTAACAGCTCACTGGTCGAGCGGCTTCGGGCCGATAATTCAACGGGGCTCAAGCCTGTCACCGAAGCTGCGGGATGCGACGGACTCGATTCGCCGCATCGGTAGAGGAGCGTTCCATGGGGGTCGAAGTCGGACCGTGAGGACCGATGGACCGCATGGAAGTGACCCTGCCGGCATAAGTAACGCCATCCAGGTGAGAACCCTGGACGCCGGATATCCAAGGTTTCCTAGGGAAGGTCAGTCCGCCCTGGGTTAGTCGGACTCTAAGGCGAGGCCGAAAGGCGTAGTCGATGAGAAGCAGGTCAACATTCCTGCACCACCTTGGGAGCGTTCGAGTGATGGGGTGACGCAGACAGATAGGCCTACGCCCGATTGGAAATGGGCGGCCGTTGTTCGAGATGGGACTCAGGCAAATCCGGGTCCCGCGAAATCGAGAGCCGCGGGGAAGCGCGTCTTCGGACAAGCCAACTGGTTGACTCTGACTGCCGAGAAAAACCTCTAGCGAGTTCCCGGGTGCCCGTACCGTAAACCGACACAGGTGGATAAGGAGAGAATCCAAAGGCGCAAGTGAGAACCCTCGTTTAGGAACTCGGCAAAATAGCTCCGTAACTTCGGGAGAAGGAGTGCCTCGTTAGGGTGTAACAGCCTGAGGAGGCCGCAGTGAAGTGGCCTGGGCGACTGTTTACCAAAAACACAGGACTCTGCGAAGTCGCAAGACGATGTATAGGGTCTGACGCCTGCCCGGTGCCGGGAGGTTAAGAGGAGGGGTTAGCCTTCGGGCAAAGCTCTGAATCGAAGCCCCGGTAAACGGCGGCCGTAACTATGACGGTCCTAAGGTAGCGAAATTCCTTGTCGGGTAAGTTCCGACCTGCACGAATGGCGCAACGATCTGGGCGCTGTCTCAACGGGGGACACTGTGAAATTGTAATGCCGGTGAAGATGCCGGCTACCCGCGACAAGACGGAAAGACCCCGTGAACCTTTACTACAACCTGGCAGTGAATTCCGGTGCGTTGTGCGCAGGATAGGTGGGAGGCTTCGAACCCAGGGCTTCGGCTTTGGGGGAGCCACTGGTGAGATACCACTCTCATCGTTCTGGAGTTCTAACTTGGGCCCGTGAACCCGGGTCAGGGACCCTGTCAGGCGGGTAGTTTGACTGGGGCGGTCGCCTCCCAAAATGTAACGGAGGCTCCCTAAGGTGTGCTCAGGCTGATTGGAAACCAGCCGCAGAGTGTAAAGGCACAAGCGCGCTTGACTGCGAGACCTACAAGTCGAGCAGATGGGAAACCAGGGCTTAGTGATCCGGCGGTCCCGTATGGAAGGGCCGTCGCTCAAAGGATAAAAGGTACTCCGGGGATAACAGGCTTATCTAGCCCAAGAGTTCATATCGACGGCTAGGTTTGGCACCTCGATGTCGGCTCATCGCATCCTGGAGCTGCAACAGGTTCCAAGGGTTGGGCTGTTCGCCCATTAAAGCGGTACGCGAGCTGGGTTCAGAACGTCGTGAGACAGTTCGGTCCTCATCTGTCGTGGGCGCAGGAGATTTGAGGGGAGCTGGCCCTAGTACGAGAGGACCGGGCTGGACGAACCTCTGATGTACGAGTTGTCCCGCCAGGGGCACCGCTCGGTAGTCATGTTCGGAAGGGATAAGCGCTGAAAGCATCTAAGCGCGAAGCCCCACCCAAGATGAGATCTCCCGGGTCGAAAGACCCCTGAAGGCCCCTGGAAGACCACCAGGTAGATAGGCCCGAGGTACAAGGCGAGTAATCGTTTCAGCTGACGGGTACTAATCGGCCGTGAGACTTGACCACATCGGTCTTTTCGCTTTTCGGCGCGAATGCCGCCGCGAGAGGTTCTGCGGGCTCATACCCGCGGGACACGCCGGACGCTTCCCATCCACAACGGATCGTTTTTCGTCCCGGTGACCCGAGCGGAGGGGCCACACCCGTTCCCATTCCGAACACGGCAGTTAAGTCCTCCAGCGCCGATGGTACTGCAGCGGAAGCGCTGTGGGAGAGTAGGTCGTTGCCGGGACATCCGTTCCGGAGGGCAAGAGCCGCTCCGGGCTCCCCACGATCCTGACTCGATCCCCGATCGATCCCTACCCCCCGATTCCCCCAACCCGCGATTCCCGTGGATCGGAGGGGCCGCCCGGCCGCGCCGGCACTCGAGAACCCCGCGCCGCCGCGCGAGAACCCCGCACCGCTCGCGCGACGACTCCGCGCCGGGTCGGGGTGTACGATCCGCCCCCGACCGTGATCGCACGATGAGTTCCCGCTTCGGGACGATCCCGCTCCCGGCGCTCGCCGTTCTCCTGGCAGCGACGGTCGCGGCGGCGCAGCAGCCGGGCCCGACCTCCGGGACTGCGGCCGGCGAGGACCCGGCGGAACCCGCAGCGGCGTTCGAGGTCGCGCTCCCGGCGGTGGTCCTGACCGGAACGCCCTTCGAGGTGACGGTCACGCCGAAGGACGGCGAAGGCCGGACGCTCGCGGGCTACCGCGGCGTTCCCCGGCTCGCCTGGAGCGACGGCGGCGCTCTCCGGGCCGAGGACGCCTCCGCGACGGCGGCGGCGGCGCCGGACGCCCCGGAGCGCGGGGAAGACGGCGCCCTGGTCTTCGCCGGCGTCGTCCGGGCCGTCTCCGGCGCCGCCGAACTCCGGGTCCGCGAGGCCGGGATCACCGCCTCGGCTCCCACCCGGGCGATCCCCGGCCTCCTCTCCATCGCCCCCCCGCTCACCGCGATGCTGCTCGCCGTGCTGTTGCGGCAGGTGGTCATCGCCCTGGTCGTCGGGGTCTGGGTCGGGGCCACCGTCGCCGCCGGCTTCGATCCGCTCGCCGGGTTCCTGGAACTGGGCAGCCGCTTCGTGATCGGCGCGGTGACCGACCCGGACCGGGCGCACATCATCGTCTTCAGCATGCTGTTCGGCGGGCTCGCCGGGCTCCTCTCCCGCAGCGGCGGCGCCCGCGGCTTCGCGCAGTTGATCACCCGTTACGCGAAGACCGCGCGGCAGGGACAGGTCAGCGCCATGCTCATGGCGCTGGTGGTGTTCTTCGACGATTACGCCAATGTGATCATCCGGGGCAACCTGATGCGCCCGATCACCGACGGGCTCCGGGTGTCCCGGGAGAAACTGGCGTTCCTCACGGACACCGGCGCGGCTTCGGTGGCGAGCACGGTGATCGTCTCCACCTGGATCGGCTACGAGGTCGGCCTCATAGACCAGGGGCTCGACCTCATCGCCTACCCGCAGGACGGCTACACGGTGTTCCTGCGGACGATCCCCTACCGCTTCTATCCGATCTTCTCCTTCGCCCTGGCGCTCGCGGTGGGCTTCTGGGGCCGGGACTTCGGTCCGATGCGCGCGGCGGAGCAGCGGGCGTTCGCGAAGAACGAACCGGTACGGCCGGGCGCCGAGCCGGCCACCGAGACCCTCGACGAAGAGCCGGGAGTGGCCGAGGCGCCGGCGCTCTGGGTGAACGGCCTGGTCCCGATCCTCGCCGTGCTGGTCACCGCCGGAGTCTCGATCTGGTGGACCGGGACCGCGGCGCTGGCGGCGGCGGGGGAAACCGGCTACGGACTCCGGGAAGTGGTCACGAACTCGGATTCCTACCGGTCGCTGCTCTGGGCCTCGGCCGCCGGCTGCGCGGTCGCCCTGGCGCTCGCTGTCTTCCGCCGCCTCCTCGACCTCGGGGCCGCGATCGGCGCCTGGCTCGCCGGCCTCCGGTCCATGGTGCTCGCCATCGTGATCCTGGTGCTCGCCTGGTGCATCGGCGATGTCACCGCCGAACTCCACGCCGCCCAGTACCTCGTCGAGGTCTTCCTGAATGTGCTGAGCCCGGCGCTCCTGCCCACGCTCACCTTCCTCGTCGCCGGCGTCATGGCGTTCGCCACCGGCACCAGTTGGGCGACGATGGCGGTGCTGATGCCGCTGGTGATCCCGCTGGCGAACGCGCTGGCCGTGAACGCCGGACTCGCGCCGGCGGCCGCCGACCCGATCCTGATGGGCGTGGTGGGCGCGGTGCTCGCCGGCGCGGTCTTCGGCGACCACTGCTCCCCCATCTCGGACACCACGGTGCTCAGTTCGATGGCCTCCGCCTGCGACCACCTCGACCATGTGAAGACGCAGTTGCCCTACGCCCTGAGCGCCGCCGGGATCGCGATCTTCCTCGGCATCCTCCCCACCAGTTTCGGCGTCCCGCCCTGGATCGCGCTGCTCGCCGGAACCGCCGGCGCCGTCGCGCTCGTCCGGTTCCTCGGGACGCGCATCGGCCCGGAACGGTCGAGAGGGGCCGCTCCCGCATGAAGACCACCCGTCTCGGCGCCACCGGGCTCGAGATCAGCCGGCTCGGTCTGGGCTGCATGACCTACGGGGATCCGGCCTGGCGGTCCTGGATCCTCGACGAAGAGGCCGCCCGCCCCCACTTCCGCAAGGCGCTCGACCTCGGGGTGAACTTCTTCGACACCGCCGACATGTATTCGCGCGGAGTCAGCGAAACGGTGACCGGCAGACTCCTCCGGGAGATGGCCCCGCACCGGGAGGACTATGTCCTCGCGACCAAGGCGTTCTTCCCGGTGGACCGCGGCCCCAATCGCCGCGGCCTGTCGCGGAAACACCTCCTGGCCGCCTGCGACGCTTCGCTCGACCGACTCGGCCTCGACTACATCGACCTCTACCAGATCCACCGCTTCGACCCGGACCCGCCGATCGAGGAGACCGTGGAAGCGCTCGACTCGCTGGTGACCGCCGGCAAGGTGCGCTACCTGGGCGCGAGCAGCATGGCGGCCTGGCAGTTCGCCCGGATGCTCGCCGTCGCCGATTCGCTGGGCGCCGAGCGGTTCGCGGCGATGCAGAACCACCTGAACCTGGCCTACCGGGAGGAGGAGCGGGAGATGCTTCCGCTCTGCCTCGACCAGGGAGTGGGCGTCATCCCCTGGAGTCCGCTCGCCCGGGGCTTCCTCGCCGGGAACCGCACGCGCGGCGACCGCGCGGTGACGCCGCGCTCCCGCGACGATTCCTTCGCCGACCGGCTCTACTACGAAGAGGCGGACTTCCGGGTGCTGGACGCCCTGCTGGAGGTCTCCGCGGAGATCGGCGAGAGTCCGGCGCGGGTGGCGCTCGCCTGGCTCCTCTCCGTTCCCGGCGTGGACGCCCCGATCGTCGGGACGACGCGGGTGGAACAGTTGGAGGATCTGGCCGGCGCGGTGGAACTGACGCTGGACGAGGACGCCATTCGCCGGCTCGAGGCGCCGTATATCCCGCATCCGGTGCTCGGCCACGACCAACCCGCCCTCCGCGACTGACGATCACTCCCGACCGGGAACCGGGAACCGCGAACCCGGAGAAGCGTGGTCGAGAACTCGCTGCCGAGAGGCGACCCGGGGCGGCCCTCTCGGGAAACACTTGCCGTTGCGCCCTCGGCAGAGGACCGGAGAGATCGAGGAACGCGAACCCGGAGAGTTTCCGGTCCTTCGGCTACGAGGAGCCCTTCCCGGTGATGGTCCGGTCGAACCTGGCCTTCGCGGACCGATCCCGCGGTCCCCGTCGGGGCGCGCCTCGCCGGGGACCCGGACGCCCTCCTCGGCAGCGGTTTCGCCTTCCCGGACTCTCCCTGGCCCGACTGGCCGGGACACCCCCTGTGGCCACCGAGCGCGTCGGCCGCGGGCGCGTGGTGCTGTTCCCGGACGACCCTGAACTTCCGCCTCTTCCGGGACAGCCTGACCCGCCTCTTGCTGAACGCGGTCCTCTTCGCCCCCGGTTTTCTGACTTCGGCGGGAACCCCGAGACTGGTGCGCCCCCCGCAACCGATTTCCGCTAGCGTTCGCCGCTCACCATGACGCCGGAACGGATCGCGGTGCTCGCCGCGCAGGGCGAGTCCGAGACGCTTGAATTCAAGGAGACGACCGGCCAACTGCGCCAAGCGGCGCAGGCCGTCTGCGCCATGCTGAATCACCGGGGCGGGCAAGTGCTCTTCGGCGTGCGGCCGGATGGCTCGGTGGCCGGGCAGGAGGTCGGGAAGGAGACTCTGGACGACATCGCCCGCGAACTGCAGCGGATCGAGCCCTCCGCCTATCCCGGCATCCTCCGCATCGGACTCGAATCGGGGCGGAGCGTGATCCTGGTGACGACCAACCCCGGAGCCAGCCGTCCCTACAGTTACCGAGGGCAGGCATACCGGCGCGTCGGGAGCACGAACCAGAAGTTGTCCCGCGAGGAATACCACCGGATGCTGCTGGAGCGGCTCCACCCCGAGAGACGCTGGGAAACGGAACCGGCGTCCGGATGGGAAGTGGCCGACCTCGATGTCGACCAGATCACCCGCACGGTGGCAGAGGCGGTCCGTCGCGGCCGCCTGAACGAACCCGGAGACCGCACGCCGGAGGCGATGCTCCGCGGCCTCGGGCTCTTCGGAGAAGAGGACCGCCTGCGCCGGGCGGCGGTGGTGCTCTTCGCCCGGGACGAGAATCGGCTGCGCGCGGACTACCCGCAGTGCCTGCTGCGGTTGGCGCGGTTCCGGGGAACGAGCGTGACCGACGAATTCCTCGACAACCGACAGTTCCACGGCAACGCGTTCGAGTTGTTCCGGAGGGCGCAGGACTTCTTCCTCGACCGCCTCCCGATCGCCGGCCGCATCCCGCCGGGGTCGTTCCTGCGCGTGGACGAACCGCTCTATCCGCCGGAAGCCCTGCGCGAAGCGGTGGTCAATGCCATCTGCCATCGAGACTACGCAGTCGGCGGCGGCTCGATCGGCATCGGGATCTACGACGACCGCCTGGAAGTGACCTCGACCGGTCCCCTGCCCTTCGGCCTGACCCCCGACACACTCCTCGAACCACACGATTCCCGCCCCTGGAACCCGTTGATCGCAGAGGCCTTCTACCGGCGGGGCATTATCGAGCGATGGGGAAGCGGCATCATCAAGATGGTCGACCTCACCGTGCAGGCCGGGCTGCCCCGAGCGGAACTCGAAGAAGTCGGCGACTCGGTCACGGTTCGTTTCCGGCAGGGCCACTATGTGCCGCCACAGCGGATCGGGAAAGACCTGACCGAACGGCAGCGCTCGATCCTGGCTGTCCTGGACGCGCGCCCCTTCGGCGCGCCGCTTCGAGACATCCTCTCCGCGCTGGTGAACGGCGCTACGGAACGCCAGGTTCGGGACGACCTCCAAGCCCTGCGAACTTTCGATCTCGTGGAACCGATCGGTCACGGGCGAGGATCCCGATGGAAGAAGAGTTGAGCAGCGCGAGATCCGACGAGCGGTACCATCCAAATTGGAAATCCTTTCTCCGGCTATTTCTGGCTTATTCTACGATAAGTCTTTGATAAATAGGCATTTTCTTGATCCTGGCGATTTCCGGGCCGTTTCGGGCTTATTCGGGCTTATTCGTGGCTTATTCTGGCTTATTCGATGGTAAGTCCTTGACGAATAAGCGTTTGGCTTATTCCGGCGGGTCCGGCTCAATCGTGGCTATTCCTCTCGGCAACGTGGTCGGGAGCGGCACTCGCCGGCCCGACGGCGACCGGGAGACCCCATCCCCGCCCCGCCCCGGCCGACGACGCCGAAGCCGCGCCATCGCCGCCCGCTCGACCCCCGCCGGCCTACCCGTGGCGGGCGGCTTGACACCTGTCGTCGCGGTTCGGAGAATCCCGGATCATGAAACTCCGTTCCATGTTGAAAGGGCGTTCCGGCGCCGCTCGCTGGATCGCCGGCGGGGCGTTCGCCTTCTTCCTCATCAAGGGGCTGATCTGGCTGGCCATCTTCGCCGCGGCCGCCTGGTCGGCGTACCGGTTCTCGTGACCTCGGGGACCCCTTCCGCTCCGGCGGCCGGGCCCGGGGCTTCCGGCGGGAGCAGGCCGGGCGCCGCGGGCCCCGCGCCCCTCGCCGACCGCCTCAAGGAGACCACCGCGCCGGACCACGCCGCCGCGGAGAACCACGCCTTCCAGCGATCGCTCGTCGCCGGAACCGTCTCCCGGGAGCAGTTCGTGGGCTTCCAGTCGCGGATGCTCGGCCTGCTGCGGGCGCTCGGGCCCCACCTGGAAGGGGAGGGGCCGGAGTGGGCCGAGTTCCGGGAGGCGCTCGGCGGCCACGAAGCGCGTCTCGCCGCGGATCTCCGGGGGCTCGCGAACGGCGCCGACCCGAACGGGGACGCTCCGGCCCGGAGTCCGGCGCTGCGGGAGTTCCGGCGCCGGCTGGACGAGGGGCCGCAGCCGGAGACTGCGCTGGGCGCGTTCTATGTGATCGAGGGCTCGATGAACGGCAACCGCTTCATCCGCCGGGCGCTCGCCGAACGGCGCCCGGACCTGGCGGCGGGCCTCTCCTACTTCGACCCCTACGGCGACCGGCAGCGGGAACGCTGGCGCGAACTGCGGGACGCGATCAGCCGCGCCGGCGAACGCCTGGACTCCGCCGCCACCGCGCTCTCGGCGGGCCGCGCCGCCTTCCGGCTCATCGGCCGCTTCGGCGACGAAGCCTCCGGCGCCCCGGCCCCGCCCGATTCCCCGGCCTGACCCCCGATCGGACTCGCTGACGACCGCCCCGGCCCGATCTCCGGACCGGGGCGGCCGGGGGCCGGGAATCAGGGCTCGGCGCGTTCGTACTTGGTGAGGCCGCCGCCGGCGAAGGGACGGGAAGCGGGGCCCTCGGCGACGAAGACATTCCCGTCGGCGTCCACCGCCACGCCCTCGCCGGCGAGCCCCTGGAGGACCCGGCCCTCGGCCGGAAAGTGGGGCGGGATGAAGGCGGTCACCCGGTCCTCGCTCGCCGGGCCGATCCGGACGCCGTTCATCCACCCGAAGTGGGACCGCTCCTGCGATTCGGAGTCGATGGCGTAGAGCGTGTCGTCGTCGGTGATGAACAGGCCGCTGATGCGCCCGAACTGGTGGTAGATGTCGAGCAACTCGCCTTCCTGGTCGAAGATCTGGATGCGGTGGTTGCCGCGGTCGGCGACGAAGAGGCGGCCGGCGGAGTCGAACTCCAGGCCGTGGGGTGTGCGGAACTGCCCGGGGCGGAAGCCGATGACGCCCCACTCCTTCACGAACTCGCCGTCGGGGGTGAACTTCAGGATGCGGCCGGTGCGCCCCTCCGGCGGGTCGGGGCTCTGGCCGCTGTGGCCGTCGGAGACGAAGATGTCACCGTTCGGGGCGGTGATCACATCGCAGGGCTCGTGGAGTTGGCCGGGCCCGGTCCCGGGCTGTCCGGCGATGCCGAGGCGCATCAGGATCTCCCCTTCGGGGCTGAACTTGATGACCTGGTGCCCCTTCGTGCCGGCTTCGTTGCCCTGGGAGTCGGTGACCCAGACATTCCCCTCGGGGTCCACATGGAGCCCGTGGGGGAGGACGAAGAGCCCGGCGCCGAATTCGGCGAGCACCTCGCCGGTGTGGCGGTCGAACTTGAGGACCGGGTTCACCGTGGGGTTCGCTTCGCAGCCGCCGTCGAGGCCGTTGGCGCCGCAGCGGTCGTAGGCCCAGACATGACCGTCGGGGCCGATATCCACCCCGGCGGTGGAGCCCCAGGTGCGCCCGTCCGGGAGATCCGCCCATCGGGTGATGACGGTCGGGTTCGGGTTCGGCAACAGCCGCTGCACCAGGTCCGCGTTCCCGGCGGGGGCCGGGGGTTCGGCGGGCGGGCCGCCGCCGCAGCCGAGCGCGCCGAGGGTCAGTCCGGCGGCGAGCGCGAGGATCTTGGAGAAGTCGGGCATGGTCTGGCTCCTGTTCGGGAAACGCGCGGCCTCCCCGGTCCTTCCGACCCCCGGCCGCCGCCGGCGCAGTGTACCGATGGCCCGGAGCCGCAGCGGGGGCCGCCGGCGAGCGGCTGCGGACGGGGAACCTGATCGGGAACGACGGCGGAGCGAGCCGGCCCCCGGATGCCCCGCGGGTCAGCGGCCGGGCGGGTCTGCCGGGAGCGGGCCGATGAAGGCGCGGCGGCTGCGGTAGAGCGACAGGCGGGCGCGCACTTCGGCGGCGAGGGCGGCGTCCCCGGCGCGGGAGGCCAGGTCGCGGGCGCGCTCGGCGGCGCGGACCGCTTCGTCGAAGCGACCGGCCGCGGCGTAGGCGGCCCCGAGCACATCGAGGGAACGGGGTTCGGCGAACGAGAACCCCTCCGCCAGGCGTTCCGCGAGCGCGACGGCCTCGCCCGGGTCACGGAGGTCGCGCCGGGGGTGGGCGGCCAGGGTCCCGGCGAGCCGGCCGAGGGCCTCGGGATCGTCCGGGGCCAGCGCCAGGGCCCGGCGGAAGGCGGCGACCGCCTCCGCCGGACGGCCGGAACCGAGAAGCGCCCGACCGAGCGCGACCTGCACCCCGGCGGAGTCCGGGCTCAGCCGGGCGGCCGTCTCGAGGGCGGGCGCGGCGCCGGCGAAGTCCCCGGAGTCGAGCAGCAGGTCGCCGAGTGCGAAGAAGGCGTGCGGCGTCTGCGGGCGCTCCTCCGCGGCCTGCCGGAGGATCCCGATGGCCTCCGCGAGGCGGCCCCCGGCCCGGAGCACCTCGGCCGCCCGGAGGCGGGTGCGGTAGTCGGGGCCCAGGGCGACTGCTTCCCGGATCAGCGTCCGGGCTCCCGGGAGGTCCCGGCGCAGGTGGAGCACGAAGGCGAGTTCGACCCGGAGGCGGGCGGCGCGCTGCGGCGGATGCTCCTCGGCGATCCGGGCCCCGTAGAGGGATTCCAGCCAGGCGAGGTCGGCCCGGCGGCGCGCCGAACCCGGCGGAGGCGCCTCCTCGCCCGGGACCCGGATCCAGTGGTCGGTGAAGGAGGTTCCGCCGAAGGCTTCCCGCCGCTCCGGCAGGTGGCAGCCGGCGCAATCCGCCCCGGCGGCGACCTCGGTCCGGGAATGGAGCGCCGCCGGGTCGGCGTGACAGCGGCTGCAGACGGCGCGGGTCCGGGCCGGTCCGGCCGGCTCCGGCGAGTGCGGGTCGTGGCATTCGGTGCAGCCGATCGTCGTCTCCGGGGGCGAATCCCGGAAGCAGGCGCTCATCATCAGGCTCGCCCCGGCATGGCGGGCGAGCGCCGCCTCCCGGGAGAGGATCCGGGTCGGCTCGAAGTCGGTGGGCTGGCGGTGGCACTGGCCGCAGAAGACGACCCGCTCGGCGGCGGTCAGGTGTCCGGGATGGAAGATCGGCCCCGGCGCGCCGCCACCGGACTGGGCTTCCACATGGGCGATCCCCGAGCCGTGGCACCTCTCGCAGCGGACGCCGAGGACCGCCCGGTGCGGGTCGAATCGCCCGTCCGCGTCCCAGGCGAGCGCGGTCGCGTGGCAGCCCACGCAGTCCTCGGTCGCCTCGGCGTCGTCGAGGTCGCCGAGCGGATCCTCGTCCCCCTCGGCGCCGGGCGTCGCGGTCCAGGCGTCGTGGCTGGCCGAGAAGGAGAGCCGCAGTTCGCGCATCCGGCGGGCCGCGGCGAAGGACACCGGCGTCACCCCGCGCAACCCGGACCCGAAGACCGCGTCCACCGCGACCTCCGCGTCCGTCCCCGTCCCGGACACCCCGAACCGGACGCCGCCTTCCCCGACCCGGCGGAAGCGCGGCTCGGGACCGAACTCGGCGCGCCACGCCACCGGCCGGCCCAGAAGGTGGTCCGAGAACCACCGCTCCCGGCTCTCCCCGTCCACGGCGGCCGCGGTCCGCGCCATCGGATGCCCGGCCTGGGCCGCCGCGAGGTCCGCATGGCAGGCCGCGCACACCTCGGCGCCGACCCCGGCCTCGACCGTCGCCAGTGGCCGGCGCGGCGCCTCCGCCGCGGGGGATGCGGAAGTGTCGTCCGGCGGCGGCGAGTCGGCCGGGCCGCAGCCGGCGCCGGCGGTGATCGCCCAACCGGCAGCGCCGACGAAGGCCGGCCATCGAATCCTCATCCCGGGAATCATCCCCTGCCGAAGCCGGACACCACGCGACCGGGCGTGGCCGCGCACCGGGCGCCGGCGCCCCACCCCCCGACGCAGCCGACAGCGGTGACTCTCCACGAGTTGGTATCTTCGCCGAGATGCGCCCTCGGATCCCCCGGCCCGGACTCGGCGTCGCCGCGCTGCTCCTCCTTCTCCCGGCCTGCGGGCAGGACCGGGCCACCCCGGCCACGCCCGCTCCGCCGGAGGTGACCACGCCTCCGCCGCCATCTCCCGAAGCGCCGGCGCCCGCACCGATCCCGCCCGAGGTGGGCGCCTGGCTCGACGCCAATGTCCATCCGTTCGACGGCTCCCACCTCTCGCTGCCGCACGACGATCTGGAGTTCCTGCGCGATCTGGTCGGGGACGCCCGGATCGTGGCGCTCGGCGAGAACACCCACGGGACGCGGGACTTCTTCGAGATGAAGGCGCGGATCCTCCGCTTCCTGGTCGAGGAGATGGACTTCAACACCTTCGCCATCGAAGCCACCTGGCCGGAAGCCCACCGGCTCGACCGCTATGTCCGCACCGGCGAGGGGGATCCCGCGATCCTGCTCCCGGGCCTCTACTTCTGGACCTGGAACACGGAGTCGGTGCTCGAAATGATCGAGTGGATGCGGGATCACAACGAAGCCGGCGGGGATCTCGGGTTCCATGGGGTGGACATGCAGCGCCCCGGAATGGCGCTCCACCTCGTGCGCGAGTACATCCGCTTCGTGGACCCGGCGAGCCTGGCCCTCATCACCGACCGACTGGACTGCCTCACCCGCTTCGCCAACGAACCGTCCGGATGGGGTGACGGGCCGTTCTATCGCGACCAGACGGACGCCTACCAGACGCAGTGCGACGCCTCGCTGGAGGAGGCGCGGGCCCATCTGATCGAGAACCGGGTGCGGTACGCGGCCGCCGGCGGAGAAGACCGGTTCACCCTCATCCTGCGCAGCCTGCGAGTCGCCTACCAATATCACCTGCGGTACTCCGGCGGACAGTCGCGCGACGAATCCATGGCGGAGAACACGGTCTGGCTCAGCGAGCGGATCGGCCCCGAGGGGCGGATGGTGCTCTGGGCGCACAACTACCATGTCGCCACCAAGCCGGGGCTGCAGGGCTACTACCAGCGACAGACCTTCGGCGACGACATGGTGGTCATCGGGTTCAGCCATGCGACCGGCCGTTTCACCGCCGTCGATTTGTCCATCGACACCCCGGCCCCCGGCCGCTCCAACCGGCTGGATGAGTTCGATCTCGATCCCCCGAAGGAGAACTCGTTCGAAGCGCATTTCGCCACCGCCTCCGCTCCCCGGTTCGTCCTCGACCTGCGTCGCCCCCTGAACGAACCCGGAAACGCCTGGTTGTCCGAACCTCGACCGGGGCGCCACATCGGCTGCTGCTACCGTCCGGACGACCCACCGTTGTTCTGGAACGACGAAGCGCTGCTTCCGCAGTGGTTCGATGTGATCATCCACTTCGAGTCCACCCGCCCGACCGTCGTGTTCGACACCCTGCCCCCGCCGTACTGGTGAATCCGACCGCCTGACGACCGCTGTTCGGCAGGCCCGGTTGGAAGCAAGAGCCGCTTGGCGCGTCCGGAAGACGGGACGAGCGTTTTCGAAGCCGGGAGCCTCGATCCGGACCCGACACCCACTCTCGTCCGGTGCGGCGGGATCGAGAGTCGGTGGCGACTGGTACCCCTCGCTCGGGCGTCGTCGGGACCTATGGTCAGGCCGCACCCGACAACATCGGGCGCGCCCGCCGCACGGACTCACCCAACCGGTACGACCCATGAGAGCCACAGGCCGCGACCGGAGCGGAAAGGAGACCGGCTGCTAAATCCGCCCGTCTGGAACCGTCGCCGGTGGGCGACCAAGCAAGGCGGACACGAGTCCGACTCGCCACGCACCCAAGCAGCGCTGGGCCATCAGGGCCGGACCCTTCGAGGTTCGGCATCCTCCGACACCGACGGAAGACAGAAAAAGCCCGCCACCCCCGAAAGGAGTTGGTTCACCTCCGTCGAACTCACCGCACCGTGCGGCCCGGTTAGGCCGCAACGGGGTCGGTGAGGCTTCGGTGAGACTGCTGCTAGCAGCCGACGTCGCAGGACGGCACGTCCCGCGTCGGCTCGCAGGTGTCGTAGCAGGTGTCCCCGCGGCAGGTGTGCGGGCAGGTGGCGGCGCAAGTCCGCAGGCAGGTGTCGGGGCAGGTCCGCTCACGCGTGGGCGGGCAGTGGTGGCCGCCGGCGGCGTCCTCCATCTGGTCGTCGGTGAGGGTGGCCAGCGGCCGGCGGCGGATGACCAGCCTCGGGTCGCGCTTCCGGGCGTGCGACCGCGTCTTTTCGTCCTTCTGCATCTGTCTGTCGTTCTGCTCCCGTGTGTGTGTGAAGGCGGTCCCGCGGGACCGCCAATTGGCTGTCCGTCGGGCAAAGGGCGACCGCCCTGCTGCCCGGCGGTTGATGGAGCGTAACGGATCCACATCGGGACACGCAACCGGCACGCCGACGCTCCTGGCAGGCCCGCCACCCGTGACGGCGGCGACCGCCTCCCCGGAGCCCCGCCTCGTCGTGCCCGACCGTCCAGGTCCCTGCCGGCAACTGACGCCGGACGCCACCCGACTTGCCGTCCACCCGGACCGAGCGGGACCTCCGAGCCGAGGGCTTGTAGACCAGGCATCGTCCGGACGCCGCCGGCGGGAGACAGAAAAGGCCCGCCGGCCCCGGGGGGGGCCGACGGGCCTCGGTCAGCGACCTCGCGGGGGTCAGGTCAGAAGGTGAGTCTCGCGGATAGGCCGATGGTTCTGCCCTTCAGGTAGTCGATGACATTCTGAAAGGGCTTTGCCGTATCGATGAGTTGGAAGTTCGTGATCGTGTTCGCGTTGAGGGCGTTGAACAGGTCGAAGATCAACTGGACATTCACGCGGTTGCCGAGAGCGACGGCCTTGTCGACCCGGAAGTCCACGACCGTCACATTGTCCGAACGAGCCTCATTCATGGGAGCAAGCCACACATAGGGCTTCAATCGGCCATCGTACACGCTCAGGCGATGGATCGGAGCGTAGTTGAAACCGCTGATGAAGCGATATGTTCCGGCCAACCCGATCTCGTAGGGCAGCACATAGCGGGCCGACGCCTTCAACTGATAGTTGCTCGTGTCCTGGACAGTCGGGATGTCCTGATCGTAGTTCAGGAACCACCCCTGGGAGGTCGGATCCGACGACAGCGGAGTACGCGCGGCCCAACCGGTGATCGAGGATCCCGGACTGCGGGGCTCGGACCGCCACTGGTAGTCGAAATAGATGTTGTAGAAAAGGTTGTTGCGGAAACGCCGGTTCAGCGCTACTGACAGGGTGTGGAAGTCCATGTCGCTCTCGCCGGCCGGGTGGTTCATCGTCTGGTTGTCGCTCTCTCCCACCAGATCCTCGGGCAGCGCCATGATGTTGAAAGAGCGGCCGTAACCCGCCGGACAGTCGTCACCACACCCTTCCGCGTTGCTGAGCGAGATCGGCGTGTTGCGGTTGTTCAGGACGACCTGGTTGACATTGCCCCAAGTGTTGCGCATTCGCTTGTACACATAGGAAATCCGAGTGCCCAGGTCGTTCGTCAACTCGTGCTCCAGCGAGGCGCTGAATTCGTCCGCGTACGCGAGCGACCAATCGTCGGCGATCGGCGTGGAAGACCCAGCCCCCGCGCTGAACGCGAGTTCCTCTCCGAGTTCCGAGGAGTCGTCGAGGATTCCGTTCATGTTCTGGTCGAGGAAGCGCCAGGTCCCGTCTGCCTGTCCACCCGGGTTTGCCGAGAGCCACCCGGTGCCGATATTCGAGTAGTACCGGCCGAAGTACCCCTTGAAGACCGAACGGCCTTCACCAGTGAGATCGAGAGTGAACCCGGCGCGGGGCGCGATGTTCCAGTGGTTCCTCACGGAACCGCCGGGGATCGTGCCACCGGCGCCGAAGACATCGATCAGGATCTGAGACTGGTTCGCCGGCAATTCGAACTGACACAGCAGCACATCGGGACAGGCGCTCCCGGGAGAGTTCTCGGAGTCGGTGTAGGAAACGAGTTGACTCCCGACCCGGACCCCCGCGGTAACCGTCAGACGGTCATTGACCGTCCAGGTGTCCTGAGCGAAGAAATCGGCATGCATGTTCCGGTTGTCCGTCAGGTTCGGAACGCCGACCAAGTACACGCGATCCACATTGTGCGGCCGCCCCTCGTTCGCATCGTCGCGGTATTGGATGGCGCCGGAGTTCGTGTTGTTCCCGCGGAGTTCCGTATCCCACTGCCAATCCCAACCGAACTTGAAGTCGTGGCTGCCATTGCCGATGGGTACATAGTAATTGAACTGCCCGGTGCTCTGCGGCTTCCAGCGACTTCTCGTGAACGGTTGCCACCCCGATCCGGAACGATTGTTCGTAGTCGCCTCGATCCTCGGTTCCTTTCCGTTCACGGGCTCCACATTCGGCACCATCGGCCAAATGGTACCCATATGGCCGATCATGATGTTGCTGTACAACCGATCGCTCCACACCCGCTGCCATTCCGCCTTGTGGAGCCATATCCAGTAGTCCTGCGCCAGGATGGACTCGGCCGGGATCGTCGCCGAGAGGCCTCGGTTCGGCTTCCGCTTCCACGACCAGGTGGAAAAACCGATGAACTGGTCACGTTCGGTGATCTGCCAATTCAACTTCGCCGTGAAGATGTCGAAATCCCCGATATCCGTCGAGATATTTTGATCGACGCCGGAAATCGCCGTGTCGATCAGGAAGTTGTTGTACGCGGCATAGAACCAGGCCTTGTCCCGAACGATGGGGCCGCCGAGATCCAAGTGGTACTCGTAGAACCGAAGTACGGGGGCCGCGGTGCCTCCGCGCTGCTCGATGCCGCTGTCGAGGTTGTCTGCGATCCAGCCCGCCGGATTCCAGGCACCGCTCTCCAAGCCGGAGAATTCGTTACCTCCGCTCTTGACCGTGGTCTGGACCTGCGCGCCGGGGGTGGACATCTCCACATCGGCGCCCTGGGCGGAGACCTGGAACTCCTCCATGGCGTAGTAGTCGTAGTAGCCGCCGGCGCTGCCGGTGCCCTCGGTGGTGTTCACGCCCTCGTAGAGGACCCGGTTCTGGCTGCGCACGCCGAAGGTCTCGTACATGGACTGCTGGCTCTTGTGCGAACCGCCCACATCGTAGCCCTGCACCCGGACTCCCGGGCTCTGGTGGAGGACCGCCCACATGTCGGTCGCCGTGGGGACTTCGTCGAGTTGCGTCTTGTCGAAGGTCGCGGCAACGCCGGTGGACTTCACATCCACCACCGGGGACTCACCCGTCACGGTGATCGTCTCGGCGACCGTCGCGATCTGCATGTCGGCGTCCACCGCGAAGGTGGCGCCGCTGACGACGCGGACTTCTTCGAATAGGACCGTCTGGAAGCCGCCCAATTCGAAGGTCAGCGTGTAGTCGCCGGGGGGGAGTGCCTGGAACCGGTAGGAGCCGTCCACATCGGTGGTGGCGACGCGGGTGCCGATGATCGCTTCACCGGCCAGCGTCACGGTCACCCCGGGAAGGGCGAGCCCCTGAGCATCCGAGGCGGCGCCTTCGAGCCGTCCGTACTGCTGCTGCGCGACCGCGGTCGCAGCAAACGCCATAAGCAGGCTGGTGAGAAGAATCTTCCTCATGGGCTTTCCTCCGGTAGGGGTGAGAGAAAGGAAAACGGGGTTTTCACGGGGGTGCAAGGCAACCGAAATGCCATCGGAGAACGGCCTCGGTCGGCTCCGAACCGACGATATGTCTTGTATTTACGGCGTTTCGACCCCCGGAGTCGGCGGGGCCGTTCAATTCGTTGAAGCGCATGGCGCCCGGCAGACTTCCGGGGGCATGCCGGCGGCGGAGCCGGGCGTCCGGGCGCCGGGTGGCGGGGCTCGTCCGGGGGGCCGGTCAGCGCGGGCCGGGGTCGGGCAGGGCGTTCCTCAGCACCGCCAGGAAATGGTCCGGCAGGCTCACCCCGAGGCGGCGGCCCTCGTGGACGACGGCCCAACTCTCCTCGAACCGGTCGATCGAGGCGAGGGTGGCCGCGAGCCCCAGGCGGTAGCCGTCCTGCAGCGGCTCCTTCGCCACGGCGATGCGGTAATGGCGGATGGCCTCTTCGAACCGGCGGTCGGCGGCCAGCACCTGGGCGATCGAGTCGTGGTGTCCGGCGTGCTCCGGCTCCTGGGCCAGCGCCCGGCGGAACCAGCGCAGGGATTCGGCGCGGCGGCCGGCGAGCGCGGCCACGCTGCCGAGGGTCGAAAGGGCGCCGGCGTGATGGGGGGCGACCTCCAGGACGCGGCGGCAGCGGCGCTCGGCCTCCGCGAAGTCGCCGGCGCGGGCCAGGACGATGCTGGAATTCACGAGCGCCGCGAGATGGGACGGGTTCCGGTCGAGCGCGGCCGCCCAGGCGTCGAGGGCTTCTCCGTCGCGGCCCTGGCGGGAGAGGTTGTTGCCGAGGTTGTAGTAGAGGTCGGCGGAGTCCGGGCGCGAGCGGATCATGTCCCGGAGGATGGCTTCCGCCGCCCGCGGCCGGCCGGCGCCCTCGGCGGCGGTGGCGCGGCGCTCCCGGCCCAGCATGGAGACCGAGAGCGCGTGCACCCGGTCCATCACCGGGTCGTGGATGGTCAGGTCGTGATCCAGGAGGCGGGCGCGTTCGGCGGCGGTCCGGGCGCGGGCCTCGTCGCCGAGGCGGCGGTAGAGGCGGGCCAGGACCGCGGCCGCCGCTCCGGACTCGGGCGCGAGTTCCGCGGCGCGTTCGAGGAGCGGCAGGGCGGCCTCGAAGTCCCCGTCCGCGGCCAGCAGGCGGCCCAGGCCGTGGTTCGCGTACGCCAGGTTGGCCGGCGCGGCGCGGGCGGCGCGGTCGAGCACCGCCCGGTAGTGGGCGGCGGCGGCTTCCGGGGCGTCCTGCTCTTCCGCCAGGAGTGCGGCGAGGAGATGGGACGGCGCGTAGCCGGGGTCGCGTTCGAGGGCGCGCTCCACGGCGGCCTCCGCGGCGGCGGGATCGTCCAGCCAGAGGGAGCGCGCCTCCAGATAGGGGTGCCGGTGGTCGTCCGGCGCGAGGCGGCCGGCGACCCGGAAGGCGACGGCGGCGGGCGCGTGGATCTCGTGGGCGAGCAGGGCCGCGCCGTACGCCGCCCAAGCGGATGCGGAGCCCGGGGCCTCCCGGAGGCGGGCGTGGGCGTTCTCGACCGCGGCGGCCACTTCCGGTTCCACGGCGCTGAGATCCGGCAGGTCGGGCAGGTCCGGGGTTCCGCCGCGGGAGAGGAAGAAGGCCGCCGCCGCAACGGCGAGGACCAGCACGGCGGCTGCAGCCGCACGGCGGAGCGCGACCCGCCGGGGTGGCGGCGCGAGTTCGGCGCGGGGATTCTTCGACGCCGGCTTCGGTTTCCGGTTCGGTTTCGCGGGCGGGGCGGGACTACCGGACGCGGCGGCGCGGCGTCGGGACGGGGCGCCGGGGCGCGGCGGACGGCGGCGGGAGCGGGCGGCCACGGTGAAGCGCGGGTCGGAGGGTTCGGGGGGTGGCGGGGACTTCGGCGGCGCGGGCGGTCGGGATCAACGGGGCGACCCGGCGCCGCGCCGCAGGGTCACCTCCGGGCCGGAACTTCCGGGGAACACTTCCTCGGCGCCGTCCGGCCAGCGGACGAGGAACTCGGTCACCGACGCTCCCGGGGGCAGGCCGAAGAAGGCGCGGGGGTCGTTCGTGGCCAGGTAACTGCCGCCCCGGTCGGCGCGCCGGAGCAGGAGGCGGCCGTCGTCGAGGGCGGCCCGGACGCGGACCGGGAAGGAGGGGCGGCCCTCGGCGTCGAGCGGCCGGACGCGGAGCGGGGTCCCGGCGCGGCGGTGGTCGTTCCGGTAGAGGCGCGCCGGGCCGTCGGCGTTCGCCACCAGCAGGTCGCGGTCGCCGTCCTCGTCGAAGTCGCCGAGGGCCAGGCCGCGGCTGATGTGGAGCGTTTCGCCGAAGTCGCCGGCGGGCGCCGGCTCGAACCGGGCGTCCCCGCCGCCGGTCCCGGTGTTCCGGAAGACCTGGTTCGGCTCGGCGAACGGGCGGAAGAAGTCGTTGCCGAGCGCCCCCGGCAGCGGCGGCTCGCGCTGCACCCGGCCGTTCGCGACGACCAGGTCGAGCGACCCGTCGAAGTCGAGGTCGAGGAAGCCGACGCCGAAACCGGTGAACTTCATGCTCGGCGGCCCCAGCCCGGAGGGGCCGGTGCGGTCGGCGAAGGAGGGGCCGAACGCGCCCCCGTCGCTGCGGTAGAGGGTGTTCGTCTCGTCCACCACATGGGTGACGAAGAGGTCGAAGTCGAGATCGCCGTCCACATCGCCCAGCGCGATCCCCATCCCCGCCTCCGGGCGCCCGGAATCGTTGAGCGCCACTCCGGCGAGGAAGGCGTCGTCGGCGAACTCCCCCCCGCCCCGGTTCAGCCAGAGTTGGTTCGCGGCGCCGTCGTTCGCCACATAGAAGTCGAGGCGGCCGTCGCCGTCGAAGTCGGAACAGACGACGCCCAGGCCGGGGGCGCGCACCGAGCGGAGACCGGCCTCGAGGGAGACCTCGGCGAAGGAGCCGTCGCCCCGGTTGCGGTAGAGGTAGTCGTGGGTTCCGCGGAAGACCTGGGGGCTGCAGTAGTCGTGGCTGCCGTCCTCCTTGGTGCAGTGCTTCCCCGGTTCGTTCCGGACATAGCGGGTGACGAAGAGGTCGAGGCGGCCGTCGGCGTCGTAGTCGCAGAAGACCGCCGAGGCGGACCAGCCCTCGCCGGCGACCCCGGCGGCGGCGGTCACCTCCTCGAAGCGGCCGCCGCCCCGGTTGCGGAAGAGGGCGTCGGGCCCGTAGTTCGTCACGAAGAGGTCGGTGAGGCCGTCCCCGTCGTAGTCGCCGGCGGCGAGGCCCATCCCGTAGCCGGTGTGGGCGAGGCCGGAAGTCTCGCCGGCGTCGGTGAAGCGGCCGTCGGGGCCCTGGAGGTAGAGCGCGTTGCCGGGAGCGTCCGGGTCTTCCGGGGGCGCCCCGATCGGGTCCGGCGGGCGGCCGCCCTGGAGCAGGTAGAGGTCGAGATCGCCGTCGCCGTCGGCGTCGAAGAAGCCGGCGCCGGCGCCGGTGATCTCCGGGAGGGAGTGCCGCTCGCTCCCGGCGTCGTGGACGAAGCGGAGGCCGGCCTCCTCGGTGATGTCGGTGAACCCGGCGGTCGGCTGGGCAGCCCCGGCGGTCGGCGCGGCGGTGAGGAGGGCGGTGGTGAAGAGCGCGAAGGAGCGGGGCGCTGCCGGGAACAGCGGATCCGGCCGGAGGGTCGCGACAGCCGCCGGGAAGGCGCGCGCCGGTGGGTGGGCGGGGCGCGGTTTCGGCCGGCGGCGCAAGGCGGGGGCAAGTATAGGGACGCCGAGGCTCGATCCCCGGCCCGCCCCGGGGTGGTCCGCGGCGTGCATCGGGACGGGGTTCGAACCGGTTCAACTTCCGTGGCGTCGCTTCTCGAAACCGGTTCCGGCGCGCCGCGCCCGGGGAGCGGCGGCCAGTTCGTTTTCCGTGCGGTCGGCGGCGGCGGAATTCCGGATCGGGTGGGGTCCTTCTCCGACAGCGCGTTCGGGCTCCTGCCGGGAGCGGGAAGCGCCGCCGGGAGGGGCAGTGGCCCGGCTAGAATGCGGGGCGATGCAGTCGTCGTCGCCGAACGGAGCCGGGAACGGGCCGGTCGGGAAGAACGGACCCGAAATCCGCATCCGGGCGGAGCCCCGGGACCAGAACACCTGCCGGTTCGTGGTGGATCGCCCGGTGTTCCCGGAGGGGTCCGCCTTCTTCGACCCTTCGAGCGACACCGCGGCGGCGCCGCTGGCGCGGGCGATCCTGGGGATCCCGGGGGTCGAGGGGGTGCTCGTCCAGGACGCGCTGGTCACCGTCACCGCCGAGACCGGCGGGAACTGGCGGCCCGTCGCCGTCGAGGTGGGCCGGTGCATCCGGGAGGCGCTGACCGCGTCCGAGCCGGCCATCGGGGCGGAGGTCCTGGAGTCGCTGCCGGGGCCGGAGGTGATCCGGGACCGGGTCGAGCAGGTGCTGCGCGATGAGATCAACCCGGCGGTGGCGGCGCACGGCGGCCACATCTCCCTCGTCGAAGTGCAGCGGAACCGCGTCTTCCTGCGGATGGGCGGCGGCTGCCAGGGGTGCGGGATGGCCACGGCGACGCTGCGGCAGGGGGTCGAGCGCGCCCTGCGGCGGGCGGTGCCGCAGATCGGGGCGATCCTGGACACCACCGACCACGCCGCCGGCACGAATCCCTACTACGAACCGGCGCGCGCCTAGCCGCCGGCCTCTCCGCCGGCGGGGTTCGGCGGCGGCCGGCGCCCTCCTGGCAGCCGGGGCGCTGCTGGTCGGGACGCCGGGCAGCGCGCAGCAGCACGCGGGCGGCGTCCACGCCCGGCCGCCGGAGAGTTGGCCGCACACCCCGCCTCCGACCGGGACCCTGGTCACCACCGCCGAGCGGGTGCTGCGGGACGGGTCGCTGGTGGTCCTCGAGGGCTACGCCCAGGTGGCCTACGGGACGACGCGGGTGCAGGCGGACCGGATCGAGATCCGGGAAGACGAGCTGGCGATCGTGGCGGAGGGGAATGTGGTGTTCGAGCGGGGGAACGAGAAGGTGGTGGCCGAATCGCTGACCGCGAACCTGAACTCCCGCTCGGCGAAGTTCGTGAACGCGCGCGGCGTGCTGGGGCAGGACTTCCACTTCGTGGCGGAGACCATGGAAGAGATCGGGAACGGCGAGGTCATCATCGAGCGCGGGGCGTTCACCACCTGCTCGCAGCCGACCCCGCGCTGGAACTTCACCGCCACGCGCGCGGTGGTGCGGCCGCAGGAGCGGGTCTGGCTGCGGAATGTGTCGTTCCGGGTCAAGAATGTGCCGTTCCTGTACCTGCCGTTCCTGTACTACCCGCTGCGGAAGAACCAGGACGAGCGCAAGACCGGGTTCCTGATGCCGCGCTACAGCAATTCCGATGTCCGCGGCCACCTGGTGAGCCAATCCTTCTACTGGGCGATCAACCGCTCCATGGACGCGACGCTGAGCATGGACTACTACACGAAGGCCGGCGCCGGCTACGGGGTGGAGTACCGCCACCGGGGAGACATCGGCTCCCGGGCGGACGCGGAGGCCTTCCTCATCAACGACAAGATCACCGAGAGCCGGGAATACAGCCTCAAGTTCGACATGGCGCGGCGGCTGCCGGGGCGGTTCCGGCTGAGCGCCCGGGGCGACATGTTCTCGAGTTTCAATTTCAGCCAGCGCTTCCAGAATTCGTTCTCCGGCTCCACCCGGCGCTTCAAGCGGCTGAAGGGGGACCTGAAGGGACGGCTGTTCCGCCACCGGATCGGGGTCCGCATCGACCGCAAGGAGACGCAGTACCCGACCCGGACCAGTCTCCGCGCAGCCCTGCCCCAGTTCAATGTGACCCGGCGCAACCTGAACCTGTTCGGGGAGTACGTGCAGATCGGCTACGAACTGGACTACCTGCGGGCGGCGAAGTCGTACCGGGACGAGATCCACGAATGGAGCCGGATCTTCATCGGGCCGACGCTCGGCCTGTCGCTGCCGACGGTGCCTTTCCTGGACCTGAACATCGGCGCCGAAGCCGGCTATGTGCGGTACACCGGCTCCGAGGATCCGGAGACCGGCGACTTCGATCCGGAACTGGGGCTGGCGCAGCGGTTCTACGGCGGCGATGTCCAGGTGGTCGGGCCCAAGGTGGAGCGCATCTTCGAGTCGCCGAACAACTTCTACGCCGCGCGGTACAAGCACCTGATCGAACCGGAAGCCACCTGGGACTACCGGGTGAGCGGCGACGCGTTCGACCTGGTGAAGCGGCACGACCGCCGCGATCGGTACCCGACGACGAACGAAGTGAGTTTCGGGCTGGTGAACCGGGTGCTGGCGAAGCGGTACCGCGACGGGGTGGAGGAGTCCACCGCCACCGACCTGATCACCTGGCGCATCATGCAGAGTTACTTCTTCCTGCCGGAGGCCGGGGCCTACAACTCCCGGTATGTCTCGTCGTCCTTCGAGGACGAGCAGACGGTGCAGAGGTCGCCGATCCGTTCCGACTTCCGCTTCCAACCGGATCAGAGTGTCAACGGGGACTGGACGATGGAATGGGATCCGGACGAGCGGGTGTTCTCCTCGATCCGGGTGGGGACGCGGGTGGGGGACTACCGCTCCAACCGGCAGTTCAGTTTCAACTGGTCGCGCCGGGCGCGGCGGATCGAGGCGACGGACGACGAACCCGAGAAGATCGACGCGAACAGTTACCTGCGGGGGCAGGCGGACTTCATCACCGGGGAGTTGGTGCGGACCGGGGTCTCGGTGAACTACGACCTCACCGAGCGGCGGCTCTCCAACCTCTCGGTGCGCGCCGATATCCTCTTCCAGTGCTGCGGCGTGAATGTGGAATGGACCCGGTTCAACCTCGTCAGCCGGTCGGAGAACATCTTCCGGTTCGGGATCTCCATCGGCGGCCTCTACAGTTTCGGTTTCGGCGCCGGGGGCGGGGGCGACAACATCTACTGAGCCCGGTTCCGTCGAGCCCGATTCCGTCGAAAACGGTCCGGCGGCGCCCGATTCCGTCGAGAACGGATCGGTCGGGCCCGCCGCTGCCGCGCCCGGGAGCGGCCGAACCCGGCAGCGGGTTTCCGGCGCCCCCCCCACCGAGCCCGTCACGAAGCCCGCCGGGTCGCAGCCCGCCGCCCCGAAACCCGCCGCGTGAGGTCGTTCGCGGGATCGTTCCGCCGGGCGTTGCGGCAGTCGTCCCGGAAACCGCAGTCGTCCCCGGAACCGCGGGAATCCGGCGGCGGGCCGGCGGCGCGGCGCGCTCCCCCTCCCGCTTTCCTCTTCCGCCGCCCTCCCGCTCCGCCCGGCGCGGGGGCCGGTTCCGCCCCGTGACGGCGCTCCTGCTGCTGAACCTGGCGCTGGCCGCCGCCGGGTACCGGCTGGGCACGGTGGGGCCCGGAGGCGCTCTCGCCGGCGGCGCGGTGGGGGCGGCGCTGGCGCTCGCCCTGGGGTGGCCCGGGTACGGACTGCTCCTCGCGTTCTTCGTCGTCGGCAGCGGCGCGACGCGGGTCGGGCGAAGCCGGAAGGAGGCGAGGAGGATCGCCGAACCGCGCGGCGGCGCCCGGGGCGCCCGGCAGGTGGCCGCCAACGGGGGCCCGCCGGCGCTCTTCGGGACGCTGGCCGCGGCCGCTCCCGGGGCGGCCGGCGAGATCCTGCTCTGCGCCTTCGCCGGGGCGCTGGCGGCGGCGGCGGCGGACACCGCCTCTTCCGAGATCGGGAAGGCCTTCGGGGGTCCGGCGCGGCGGCTGACCGACTGCGCCCCGGTTCCGGCGGGGACCACCGGCGCCGTGAGCGGGGTGGGGACGCTCGCCGGTCTGGGGGCGGCGCTGGCGCTCGGCGGGGCCGCAGCCTGGTTCGGGCTGGTACCGGCCGGGCCGGCAGCCCTGGCGGCGGCGGGGGGATTCGCCGCGGCGCTGGGGGAGGGCCTCCTCGCCCCGCTGGAGCGGCGGGGGCATCTCAGCGGGGACGGGGTGAACGCGGTCGCCGGCCTTTCCGGCGGGGCGCTCGCGGGTCTCGGCTGCCTGCTCCTCGGCGCCGCTCCGGCCGGCGCGCCGGTCTCCCCGCTGCCGCCGTGCTGAACGCCGGCGGCGCCTTCCTCCGGCGGGCGCGGGAGCGGCTCGGGCTCTATCTCGAATTCTCGCGGCCGTTCACCCTGCTGCCGCCGCTCGTCGGCTTCGTGAGCGGGAGCGTCACCGCCTTCGGCGCGGTTCCGGCGCTCGAGACCGTCCCCTGGGGCTCGGCGGCGCTCGGGGCGCTCATGGCGGCCACCCTGAACGCGGCGAGCAACGGGCTGAACCAGATCTGCGACCTGGAGATCGACCGGATCGCCAAGCCGCACCGACCCCTGCCCTCCGGGCGGCTGGGCCCCGCCGCCGCCCGCCGGTTCACCGGCGTCACCTGGGCGCTCGCGCTGGGCGCCGCCTGGTTCGTCGACCCCGCCGGGGGCCGGGAGTGCTTCCTCATCGTCGTCGCCGCCAGCGCCTTCGTCTGGGCGTACTCGGCGCCGCCGCTGCGGACCAAGCGCCTGGGGATGCTGGCGAACCTGACCATCGCGATCCCGCGCGGGCTGCTGCTCAAGGTCGCCGGCTGGTCGGCGCTCCGCAGCGTCCTGGCGCCGGAGCCCTGGTTCATCGGCGCCGTCTTCGGGCTGTTCCTGCTGGGGGCCACGACCACCAAGGACTTCTCCGACCTCGAGGGCGACCGGGCCGGAGGCTGCCGTACGCTGCCGGTCCGCTACGGCCCGAGGGGGGCGGCGCGCCGCATCGCGCCCTTCTTCGTCCTGCCGTTCCTGCTGATCCCGGTCGGGGCGCGCGCCGGGATCCTCACCGGGGATCCGCTGCTGCTCGACCTCCTGGGAGTCTCGCTGGCGCTCTACGGGGGGTACATCGCCTTCCTGCTGCTGCGGCGCCCCGACGAACTGGCCACCGACCGGAACCATGTCTCCTGGAAGCACATGTACCTGCTCATGATGGCGGCGCAGATCGGGTTCGCCGCCGCCTACCTCTGAACCGCCGGGGTGCCCCCCGGGGAGAAGGAAACGACCGGTTCCGGCGGGCAACCTCCTCCATGGAGACCTCCCTATACTGCTTGCTGCCATGGATGCTCCCCCGACCGCTTCGAGCGCTTCGAATCCCTCGCGGTCCGACCGGTTCCGGCGCCGCCGTTTCGGCCCCTCCCTCGCCGAACGGGATCCGGAGATCGCCGCGGCGGTCCACGCCGAAGCGGTGCGCCAGTCGCGCGGGCTGGAACTGATCGCCTCCGAGAACTTCGCCAGCGAAGCGGTGATGGAAGCGAACGCCTCGGTCCTGACGAACAAGTACGCCGAGGGGTACCCGGGGCGGCGCTACTACGGCGGCTGCGTCCATGCGGACGAGGCCGAACGGCTGGCGCGCAACCGCGCCAGGGAACTGTTCGGCGCGAAGTACGCGAATGTCCAGCCCCACAGCGGCAGCCAGGCCAACATGGCCGCCTACATGGCGCTCCTGGAGCCGGGGGACACCTTCCTCGGGATGGCGCTCGACCAGGGCGGGCACCTGACCCACGGGCACCCGCTGAATTTCTCCGGGAACCTCTACCACCCGGTGGCCTACGGCGTCCGCCGGGAGGACGAGCGGCTCGACCTCGACCAACTGCGCCGCCTGGCGCGGGAGCACCGCCCGAAGCTGATCGTCGTCGGGGCGAGCGCCTACCCCCGGATCTTCCCGGCAGAGGAGATCCGGGAGATCGCCGACTCGGTCGGGGCCCGGGTGGTCACCGACATCGCCCACATCGCCGGGCTCATCGCCGGCGGGGCGCTGCCGAACCCGCTGCCGCACTCGGACCTGGTGACCACCACCACCCACAAGACCCTGCGCGGGCCCCGGGGCGGCCTGCTCCTGTGGAACGACAAGGAAGCCGGGAAGGCGCTGAACCGGGTCACCTTCCCCGGGATCCAGGGCGGGCCGATGATGCACACCATCGCGGCGAAGGCGGTCTGCTTCCTGGAGGCGCGCCAGCCGGAGTTCGCCGCCTACGCCCGACAGGTCGTCGCGAACGCCCGGGCGCTCGGCGAGGCGCTCGCCGGACGCGGGTTCCGGCTGGTCTCCGGCGGCACCGACAACCACCTGGTGCTGGTGGATGTGCGCCCCCGGGGGGTCACCGGGCGGGAGGCGGAGGTGGCGCTGGAGGCGGCCGGCATCACCGCCAACAAGAACACGATCCCCTTCGACCCGGAGAAGCCGATGATCGCCAGCGGGGTGCGGCTGGGCACCGCGGCGCTGACCAGCCGGGGGCTCGGGGTCCCGGAGATGGCCGAGGTGGCGCGCTTCATCGCCGCCGCGCTGGCCGCTTCCGGGGACGAGGCGGCGCTCGCGCGTCTCGGCGGGGAAGTGGCCGAATTCGCCGCCGGCTTCCCGCTGTACATCGAGCCCGCCGCCTGAAACCGGATCGTCGTCGTCCTTTCCGAATCGTTGCCGGAATGCGGGCGGCGGACTTCCTGACCCCGGGGGGGGCGCTCGCCCGGGCGCTCGGGGGCTTCGAGCACCGCGCCGGACAGGTGGAGATGGCGGAGCGGGTGGAGGCGGTCCTGCGGGACGGCGGCTCGCTCATGGTGGAGGCGGGGACCGGGATCGGGAAGTCCTTCGCCTACCTGGTGCCGGCGCTCCTCTGCGGCGAGCGGGTGGTCATCTCCACGGCGACCCGCAACCTGCAGGACCAACTGTTCGAGAAGGACCTGCCGCAACTGCAGGAGGCGATCGGCAGCCGGGTGCCGGCGGCGCGGATCAAGGGCCGGGAGAACTACCTCTGCCGGCGGCGGTGGGAGGAGTTCCGGGCGGCGCCGGACCTGGGGATGCGGGCGCCGCGGGCGGCGGACCTGCGCCGCCTCGGGAAGTGGGCGGCGAAGACGGAGAGCGGGGACCGCGACGAGTTGCGCGGGATCGCCGGGCCGCTCGACTACTGGCGGGGGATCTCGACGGTCTCGGAGAACTGCACCGGCCGCCGCTGCGCGCTCTACGACGACTGCCACCTGACCACGCTCCGGCAGCGGGCGCGGAAGAGCCGGATCCTGATCGTGAACCACCACCTGCTCGTCGCCGACCTGGTGGTGCGGCAGAACGACTACGGGGAGGTCCTGCCGGACTACGAACACCTCATCGTGGACGAAGCGCACCGGCTGGAAGGGGCGGCGACGCAGAGTTTCTCGACGACGGTGTCCTCGCAGGCGGCGGAGCACCTGGCGACGGACCTGGGCCGGTTCTGCCGCCGGGTGGAGGCGAAGGCGCCGACCACGGCGCGGCTCAAGCGCCGGTTCCGGGCGCTGTTCGCCGGCCTCGAGCCGGAGGATTCCCGCAACGGCGAAGCGCGGATCTTCGACCCGGGAGCGCTGCCGGCGGCGGTGCGGGGGGAAGCGGAGGGCGCTGCGGAAGAGTTGGAGGCCCTCGACCTGGAGTTCCACCGGGTGCTCGACCGGACCGCGGAGCGGGCGGCGGCGCGCGGGGAGGAGGGCGACGGCCCCGCCGGGCAGGGGGCGGAGCAACTGCGCCAGCGGATCGCGGAACTCCGCACCGATCTGCAGGCGGTGCTGGAGCCCCGGGAGAACACCGTGTTCTGGAGCGTCTGGCGGAAGGACGCCGAGCGGACGGCGGAGGGCCCGCCCGGAGACCGGGAGCGGGGCGCGGGGGAGTCCGGCGGCGGGAAGAAGCGGACGCTGCTGGTGACCGCGAGCCCGATCCACGCCGGGGAGTCGCTCGGCGGGAACCTCTTCGGCCCGCTCCAGGCCTGCGTCCTCACCTCGGCCACCCTGGCGGTCGAGGGCGGGTTCGACTACGCCGCCGACGCGCTGGGGATCCGCCCGGGGAGCGAGAGCGTCCTGCCGTCGCCGTTCGACTACCGGGAGCAGACGCGGCTGTTCGTCCCGGACGACCCGGCGCTGGAGGCCGGGCCCCGGAACCACGGCTGGATCGACCGGGCCTCCGATCTGATCCTGCGGCTGATCCGCGCCAGCCGGGGCCGGGCGCTGCTGCTGTTCACCAGTTGGCGGAACCTGGAGGCGGCGGCGCTGCGGCTGGACGCGGAGAGCCCCTACCCGGTGCTGCGGCAGGAGCGCCGGGGGGCGAACGCGGCGCTGCTCGACCGGTTCCGCCACACCCCCGGGGCGGTGCTGCTCGGCGTCCGGTCGTTCTGGGAAGGGGTGGATGTGCCGGGGGCGGCGCTCACGCTGCTCGTCGTGGACAAACTGCCCTTCCCGGCGCTTCGGGATCCGCTCCACCGGGCGCGGCGCGAGCGGGCCGAGGAGGTCGCCGGGAGCGGGTTCGGCGGCTACGACCTGCCGGTCACCGCGCTGGCGCTGAAGCAGGGGCTGGGGCGGCTGATCCGGACGCGCACCGATGTGGGGTTGGCCGCGGTCCTCGACTCGCGGCTGGCGCGGAAGCGGTACGGGAGATCCATCCTGGAGAGCCTTCCCGACTACCCGTTGACCACCGACGCGGCGGCAGCGGAGCGGTTCCTGGAGGCGGCGCCGTGACCGTTCCGGCGGCGTCCGGGGCGGCCGGTCCCGGCGGGCTCGCCGGGCGGATCGCCCGGGTGCGGGAACGGATCGGGGAAGCCTGCCGCGCCGCCGGGCGGCCGGCGGAGTCGGTGCGGCTCCTGGCGGTGTCGAAGACCCGCCCCGCCGGGGAGATCGAAGCGGCCGCCGCCGCCGGGATCCGCCACTTCGGGGAGAACCGGGTGCAGGAAGCGGCGGCGAAGTTGCCGTCCGTCCGCGCGGAGATCGTCCCCCACCTGATCGGCCGGCTGCAGCGGAACAAGGCCCGCGCCGCGGTGCGGCTGTTCCCGGTGGTCGAGTCCGTGGACAGCGTTCCGCTGGCGCTCCGGTTGAGCCGGATCGCCGGGGAGGAGGGTCGGCCGCTCACCGTGCTGGCCCAGGTGGATCTCGCCGGGGAGGCCGCGAAGACCGGGATCCCGGCGGTGGAACTGGACCGGGCGCTGGCGGAGATCCGGGAACTGCCGCGCCTGACGGTCGCCGGGCTGATGCTGATCCCGCCGTTCGACCCCGACCCCGAAGCCGCCCGCCCGTACTTCGCCCGGCTGCGGGAACTCGGCGAACGGCTGGCCGCCGCCGGGTCGCTCCCGGCGGAACCGGAACTCTCCATGGGGATGAGCCACGACTTCCCGACAGCCATCGCCGAGGGCGCCACGACGGTGCGGATCGGGACGGCGCTCTTCGGCCCGCGGACGCCGCCGCCCGAACCGGGGGCCTGAGCCGGACCGGGGGCCCGGGGCTGCGCCGGGGGGCCGGATCCCCCTCAGGAAACGGGGGTGAAGAAGCGGTCCCAGCGGGTGCGGGAGAAGAAGCGGACCGGCAGCAGCAGGAGGTCGAGCAGGCGCCGGGAGAGGCGGGTCTCGAGGTACTCCTCCCGGGGGGCGCCGTAGGACCAGTAGATGAAGAGGCCCTTGCCCTTCACCTGGTCCGCCGGCAGCGGGCCCCAGAACCGGCTGTCGTGGCTGTTGTCCCGGTTGTCGCCGAGGACGAAGTAGTGGCCCTCCGGGACATGGTATTCCCGCACTCCCCGCTGGCCGCCGTGGACGAAGGTGGTGTACCCCTCCGCCAGCAACTCCCCGTCCACCCGCACCTGCCGGCGGCCGATCTCCAGGGTTTCGCCGGGGAGGCCGACGACGCGCTTGATGAAGTCGCGCTCCGGCTCTTCGGGGAACTTGAAGACCACCACGTCGCCGCGTTCGACCTCGCGGGAGGGGCCGAGGCCGGGGCCGTCCCCGTGGTAGAGCATCTTGTTCACCAGCAGGTGGTCGCCGATGAGCAGGTTGTCCTGCATGGAGCCGGTGGGGATCTTGAAGGCCTGGAAGACGAAGGTGCGGACGAAGAGCGCCAGGATGACGGCGATGCAGATGGACTCGAAGTACTCGCGGAGCCCGCTGCGGCGCGGGGGCGAGGGCTTCGCCGTCATCCGGAGTCCCCGCCGGCGAGGGGAGGCGCGCGGCGCGGGTCGGCCGGCGCCGGGGAGCGAGGGCGCCCCGCGGCGGCCCACGACGGGACCGCGGGCGTGGTCCCCGCCGGCCCGCCGACGGTCACCGCCACCGCTTCCGGCTCGAAAGCGACCACGGCGATGGTCTCCACTCCCGCTTCGGCGAACCGGAGGCGGGGGACGATCCGGTGGACGCCGCCTTCGAGGTTCTCGCAGGAGACCTCCGCGAACAGGGTCTCCGGGCTCACGCGGGCGGTCAGGCTCTTCGGGATCCGCAGCGATGCGGCGATGCGCGGGGTCTCGATCCGGCAGTCCGCCGCCGCGGCGTTCCCGGAGGCGCGGACCCGGAGTTCGAGATCCCGGAGTTCCCGCTCCTCGCCGATCCTCAGGCGCACTTCGACTTCCCGGACGGCGGGGCGGAGCGCCGGGTCCACTTCCAACTGCAGGCGGCGGGCGTAGGTCTCGCGCAGCCCCTGCGCCGAGATCGGCTCGGTGGTGATCTGTTCGAGTTCGGACAGGAGCGACTCCGGCCCCTCGATCCGCAGTTCCGGCGGCTCGATGGAGATGCGGTGGATCTCGAACCCGGTCGCCGGCTCGCCCAGGACCCGGGGGCTCACCCGCACCGTCGCCGTGAGGGTGCGCTCCAGTTCGAGCACCACCTGCGACGGATCCACCCGCATCACCTGGACGCCGGCCGGCGCTTCCACCGAGTCCACGCCGAGGAACCAGGAGCGCTCGCCGCGGCCTTCGCCGGAGAGGTCCACCACCGCGCGGAGGATCCCCGGCGGCGCGTCGCGCAGCAGGGCGGAAGGGCCCCGGAGGCGCACTTCGACCTGCTGGGCGGACTGCCCGACGACTTCCAGCCCGGGAGGGACATTCCGCAACTCGATGGGGCCGGAAGCCAGGATCTCGGCCTCGTCCTGGCTGCCGACGAAGTACCAGAGGAAGAGGGCGAGCCCCAGCGCGAGCAGGACGCGGCCCGCTTCGGCGGCGCGGGAGGGAGCGCGAACCGGCGGAGGAGTCACGGCGCGGCCTCCGGGACCGGATGGTGGGCGGGGCGCGCGACGGCTTCCGCCGGCGACCGGGCGCGCCCCAGTTCGGCTTCGAGATCGGCCCGGCTGGCGGTGCGGACGATGCGGCCCCGGGAGACCACGCTCACATAGCCGGTCTCTTCGGAGACGACGACGACGACCGCGTCCGTTTCTTCGGTGAGGCCGAGGGCGGCGCGGTGACGGGTGCCGTACGCGGGGCTCTCCGGGTCTTCCCGGCCGACTTCCTGGCGGGTGAGCGGGAGGACGCAGCGGGCCGCCACGACCCGGTCGCCCCGGACGACGACCGCGCCGTCGTGGAGCGGGGAGGCGCCCTGGAAGAGGGAGACCAGGAGCGGGGCGCTCATCCGGGCGTCGAGGGAGACGCCGGTGTCCACATAACTCTTGATGCCGATCTTCCCCTGCCAGACCACGATGGCCCCCACCCGGCGCCGGGACAGTTGCGAGAGGGCGTCCCCGAGGACGGAGACCGTGTTCCGGTCCGGGCTCTGGTCCCGCCGGCGGCGCGACCAGAGGAACCGGCCGCCGCCGATGCGGGCCAGGCCGGTGCGGATCTCCGCCTGGTAGAGGACGATCAGGGCGATGCCCAGGTAGGGCAGCGTGCTGCGGACGATCCACTGCACGGTGGTGAGGCCGAACCGGTTCGAGCCGATGACCACCAGGAGACCGCCGACGATCAGGGTGCCGAACGCCATCTGCGAAGCGCGTCGGCCTTCGATCAACTTCAGCAGCACATAGATCGCGCCGGCGACGAGAAGGACATCCACCAGGGCCACGAGGGAGAGCCGGGCGGCGACCGCCTCGACGACTCCCCGGATGGTTTCGGCCAGCGGCATTCGGTGGAGGCGGGGAGGGCCCTGCGGGGGTGGCGGCCCTCTTCGTCGTTACCGCCCGCCGGGAAGGCCGGCCGCGCGGGTCGGGGTCAGCGGCGGGGGCACGGGGGCGGAGTCGGGGGGCGCCGCCACGCCGCCGGCCTCAGGCGGCGCCGCCGGGCGCCGGCGCGAGGGGAGGCGCGAGGGGCGCGCGTTCCCGGGTCTCCCGGGCCGGTTCCGGCGCGGTCTCCGGCGGAGTCTCTTCTTCCGCCACCGGCGCCGGGGCCGGCTCCGGCAGCGGCCGCCCGTCGAGGACGCACTGCACTTCCTCGGAGGTGAGCACTTCGCGCTCGAGCAGCGCTTCGGAAACCGCCGCCACCCGGGCGCGGTTGTCCTCGAGCAACTTCTTCGCGCGGTCGTACGCCGCGGTCACGATGCGCTTGATCTCGTCGTCTATGGCGCGGGCGGTGCCTTCGCTGTAGTTCTTGCGCGAGGCGAAGTCGCGTCCGAGGAAGACTTCGCCCTCGCTGGAGTCGAAGGTGAGGGGGCCCAGGGATTCGCTCATGCCCCACTCGCAGACCATGCGCCGCGCCAGGTCCGTCGCCTTGCGGATGTCGTCGGAAGCCCCGGTGGTGACCTGGCCGAGGAAGATCTCTTCGGCGAGCCGGCCGCCCATCTTCACCGCGATCATCGCTTCCACGTACTCGCGGTCCTGGGTGTGGCGGTCGTCCTCGGGCAGGAGCATGGTGACGCCCATCGCCATGCCCCGGGGAATGATGCTGACCTTGTGGAGCGGATCGGCCTTGTCGAGCAGGGCGGCGATCACCGCGTGGCCGGCTTCGTGGTAGGCGGTGGTGCGTTTCTCGTCCGGGGTCAACATCACCGACCGGCGTTCCGCGCCCATGAGGACCTTGTCCTTCGCCTGTTCGAAGTCCTCCATCCGCACCTTGGAGTGCGTCAGCCGGGCGGCGCTGAGGGCGGCTTCGTTCACCAGGTTGGCGAGGTCGGCGCCGGAGAAACCGGGAGTCCCCCGGGCGATGACCCCGAGGTCCACTTCGTCGGCGAAGGGGATCCGGCCGGTGTGGACCTTCAGGACTCCTTCGCGGCCGCGGATGTCCGGGAGCGGCACCACCACGCGCCGGTCGAAACGCCCCGGGCGCAGCAGCGCCGGGTCGAGGACATCGGGACGGTTCGTGGAAGCGATGAGGATCACCCCTTCGCTGGACTCGAAGCCGTCCATCTCCACCAGCAACTGGTTCAGCGTCTGCTCCCGTTCGTCGTGCCCGCCGCCGAGGCCGGCGCCGCGCTGCCGGCCGACAGCGTCGATCTCGTCGATGAAGATGATGCAGGGGGCGTTCTTCTTGCCCTGCTCGAAGAGGTCGCGCACCCGGCTGGCGCCCACGCCGACGAACATCTCGACGAAGTCGGACCCGCTGATGGTGAAGAACGGGACATTCGCCTCGCCGGAGATGGCCCGCGCCAGCAGGGTCTTGCCGGTTCCGGGCGGGCCCATGAGGAGGACGCCCTTGGGGATGCGGCCGCCGAGGCGCTGGAACTTCTGCGGTTCGCGGAGGAAGTCGATGATCTCCTGGAGTTCCTCCTTGGCCTCGTCCACGCCGGCCACATCCTTGAAGGTGACCTTCTTCTGCTGGTTCGAAGTGAGTTTGGCGCGGCTGCGCCCGAAGGACATGGCGCGGTTCCCGGGCGCCTGCATCTGCCGGATGAAGAAGAAGAACAGCCCCACGATGAGCAGGATGGGAAGCCAGCCGAGCAGGGTGAGCGCCCAGGGCGTCTTGCTGCCGTCGGCGGCCTCCACATCGATGCCGCGCTCGAGCAGCAGCGGGACCAGGCCCTCCATGTCGGGGGCGTAGGTGCGGAAGGAGTTGCCGTCCACGGCGGTGCCGGTGATCTCGCTGCCGGCGCCGGTGCCGCTGATGGTGACCTCGGCGATGCGGTCTTCCTCCACCCGCTGCATGAATTGGGTGAACGAGAGTTCGTTCTCGCGTTCCGAGATCCGGGAGGACACATTCCAGAACAGGATCAGGACCAGCGAGGCGACCAGCCAGAACATCAGGTTCTTCATGGTCGAACTCATCGCCGCAATCCCCTCCGTTCTTTCGGGTCCCTGCCCGGGTCAGGGCCCGGCGGTTCGCGTCGGGGCCGGGGACCGGCGGTCGGCGGGAAACGGGAGGCGCCGGGACTCATCGGGGGTCCATGCAGGTCCATTCGCGATTTCCGGGAGTTCCGAAGGCGCCGGGGTCGGGGGTGGAGGTTCGTCGCGCCCGGCGCCGGGCGGGTGCGGAGAGTGCTTCGGGTGTCAGGCGGCCCGCATTATAGGCGCGGGCGGCGGGTTCCGGCAGGAGAACGCTCCGGCGGCGCTCCGGTTCCCTCCCCGCGGGCGGCGGCGGCGAAGGTGAGGACGCCCCGGTCGAGGGAGACGCGCGCCCCCGGCAGGTCGCAGGCGGTCCCGCCGCGGCCGGCGGCGGCGAGCGACCGGACCGCTTCGATGTGGGCGTACTCGAGGCGGCGGAGATGGCCGCGCACCGCGGCGAGCGCCTCGCGGACCAGGCGGCGGGCGAGCGCCGGCGGCAACTCCCGGAGTCCGGCCGCCGGCGCCCGGGCCACCGGGCGGCCGTCCTCGACGGAGACCGCGGCGATCTCCCGCCAGGCGGAGGCCGCCGCCGCGGAGAGGAAGGCTTCGTCGTCGCGGAGCAGCGCCGCGGTTCGCGCCAGCGCCCGGTCCGCTGCCGGGTTCGCCGTCTCGCGGAGGAGAGGGAGGACTTCCCGGCGGAGGCGGTTGCGGGTGAAGTCCGAACTGTCGTTCGAGGGGTCGGCGTAGGCGGGCCAGCCCTCGGCGGCGGCGAGCGCGGCGACCTCGGCGCGGGTGGCGGAGAGGAGCGGCCGGACGATCCGGACGCCGCGGGGGTCGTCCCGGACCGGCGGCATCGCGGCGAGGCCCGGGCCGCCGGCGCCCCGGACCAGTTGCAGGAGGACGGTCTCCGCCTGGTCGCTCGCGGTGTGGCCGAGAGCCACGACCGGCGCTCCGCGGGCCCGGGCCGTCTCCGCCAGGAAGTCGAGCCGCTCCGCCCGGCCGGCGGCTTCGAGCGAGAGGCGCTCCCGGCGGGCCCGCTCGGCCACCGCCCGGCGCTCGCCCACGAAGGGGACGCCCAGGGCGCGGGCGGCGTTCTCGGCGAAACGCGCCTGCTCGGCGGAGTCCGGCCGGAGGGCGTGGTCGAGGTGGGCGGCGACCACCGGGAGTCGCGGCGCTCCCCGGCGGCCGGCGGCGGCGAAGACGAGGTGGAGGAGGACCGTCGAGTCCGGACCGCCGGAGAACCCGACGACGATTCCCCCTCCGGCGGCGGGGGCGGCGTCGTCGGCCGGGGAGGCGGCGCCGGCCGGCGGGAAGAGATCGGGAACCGTGGCGGAGAGCGCCGCGCGCACCCGCTGCCGCATTCCGTCCCGCAGCCGGCGGGCGGCGTCCCGCGGGCGGGCGGCCTCCCGGCGCGGGTCCGCCGCGGAGCGGGAGACCGCAGCGGCGGACGGCGGGGCGCCGCTCGCCGGAGGCCTCTCCGCGGGACCCCTTCCGGCGGTCTCGGCGGAGGCCGGGGGGAGGAACGCCTCGGGGCTCGGCTCGGCTTCCGGTTCAGGAGACATCCGCGGAGGGCCCGGCGGCGGGAGCGGAGGGCGTCGCCGGCCGTCCGTCGGGGGTCAGCCGGAGGCGCGCGATCCGGTGCCGCTCCACCCTCTCCACCCGGAGCGCGCCGCCGGGAATCGTGAACCCCTCGCCCTCCTCCGGGATCCGCCCCAGGCGATGGAGGACGAACCCGGCGACGGTGTCGTAGTCGTCGCCGGGAGGGATCCCGAGGGGCGGGGCCGGGGACTCCTCGCCGGCGGTCGGCGGACGGAGGGCGGCGTTGGCCTCCGAGACGGTGAGCGCCCCGTCGAGCAGGTAGGCGCCGTCCGGGGCGCGCGAGATCTCGCCGGCCCCCGGCGCGCTGACCGCGTCGAGCAGCGAGGGCGCGGTGACCAGTCCCTCGATCCCGCCGTGTTCGTCCACCACCAGCAGCAGCCGGGAAGATCTCCGGCGCATCTGCAGGAGCGCCTGGGAGAGGGTGGCGGTATCCGGCAGGAACCGGGCCGGCTCCAGGCGGCCGGCCAGGGAGAACCCGCGCGGCCCGGCGCGGAGGGCGGCGCGGAGGTCGAGCACCCCGAGCACTTCGTCGAGGCCGCGGCCGGCGACCGGCATCCGGGTGTGGCCGTGCTCGCGGAACAGTTCCGCCACCCGGGCGAAGGAGGCGTCGCCGGGGATCCAGCGGATGTCGCGGCGGGGGGTCATGACCTCGGTGAGCCGCCGCCCGGTGGCGTCCACCAGCCGGGCCAGGAGGCGCTTCCGGTCGCTCTCGGCGTCCCCGGCGGAGACCTGCAGGATCTCCTTCATCTCGGCGACGCTGAGGGCCTTCTCCCGGGAGGGACGGGGGATGCCGAACAGGCGGAGCAGCGACTCCACGATCCAGGAGAGCGCCGCCGCGATCGGGCCGAGGAGCCAGAGGAGCGCCTGGATGGGACGGACCAGGAGCAGGGTCCAGCGCTCGGCGTGGCGGGCGGCGATGCTCTTCGGCACCATCTCGCCCAGGACGAGCAGCCCGGCGGAAGTGGCCAGGGTCGCCAGGACGGCGGCGCGGGCCCGCTCCTCGACGGTTTCCGCGCCGGCGAGGAGCGCCGTCGTCAGGAGCACGCCGACCAGCGCGTTCGCGAACACATTGCCGGTGAGGACCGCTCCCAGGAACCGTTCCGGGTGCGCCGCCAGGCGGCGGACGGCGCGGGCGCGGGCGCTGCCCTCGGCCCGGAGGCGGTGGAAACTCACCGACATGAACGCGGTCTCCGAACCGGAGAAGAACGCGGAGAGGACGAACACGGCGACGAGCGCCGCCGCGAGCGCCCAGATCACCGGGCCCGAAGCGCGAACGCCCGGATCACGAATGATCGGATCACGACGCCCGGATCACGAACGCCCGGATCACGACGACCCGTTCCCGGCGGCCGGCTCACCGGCGGAGGGTTCGTCGAACCGGCGAAGAATCCGGTAGTGGGTGTCGCGCTGCACCGGGACGAAACCGGCTTCCCGGATGAGCGTCTTCACTTCGTCGGTGCTGGTGCGGTTGACGAAGCCGGTGCAGGCGTGGACATTCTCCTCGATGAGCGTGCCGCCGAAGTCGTCGGCGCCCCAGTGGAGCCCGACCTGGCCGGCCTTTTTCCCTTCGCTGAACCAGGACGCCTGGACATGGTCGAAGTTGTCGAGCACCAGACGCGCGACCGCCAGGATCCGCAGGTAGTCGTTCGGGCCGGCGTAGTCGGGGATCTTCTTCACCAGCGGGGTGTTCCCCGGTTTGAAACTCCAGGGGACGAAGGCGGTGAAGCCGCCGTACTCGTCCTGCAGCGCCCGCACCGCGAGCAGGTGGGCCACGAGGTCCGCGTTCGTCTCCACGTGGCCGTACATCATGGTGGCGGTGCTGCGGAAACCGAGCGCGTGCGCTTCCCGGTGCACCTGCAGCCAGGCCTCGGCGCCGCCCTTCCGGTGGGAGATCTTGCGCCGCACCCGGTCGCTCAGGATCTCCGCGCCGCCGCCGGGGAGCGTGTCCTGTCCGGCGTCGCGCAACTTCAGCAGGACTTCGCGGAGGGAGAGGCCGCTGACCTTCGCCATGCCTTCGATCTCCACCGCCGACCAGAAGTGCGGGGTCACCCCGGGGTAGCGCTCCCGGGCGCCGCGCACCAGGTCGAGGTAGTAGTCGAGCGGCAGGGATTCGTTCACGCCGCCCTGCATCAGCACCGTCGTCGCTCCCTGCTCCACCGCCGGGGCGATGCGGTCCAGCATCTCGGCCACCGACCAGGTGTACGCCTCCTCGTGGCCGGGCGGCCGGTAGAAGGCGCAGAAGGTGCAATCGACTTCGCAGACATTCGTGTAGTTGGGGTTCGTATCGACGACGAAAGTCACTTCGGCTTCCGGTCGGCGGCGGAACCGTTCCGCGTTCGCCAGTTCGCCGAGGGCGAGCAGCGGCGCTTCGTCGAGCAGGAACCGGGATTCGTCGGCGTCCAGGCGGACCCGGTCGCGGACTTTCGCGCGGATCCGGGCCAGCGGCGCGGAGACTCCGTTCGACCGGGTCGGCGCGGCGGGAACGAGGGTCGGGGAATCGGGGCGGCTCATGGCGCGGCGGGCTCCAGTGGCTCCACCGGCGGCGGCAGCGCGGCGAAGACGGGGTCGCCGCCGGGAATCATCCAGCGTTCCGGCGGGGGCTCGGAACGGGGCGCCACCAGGCCCGCCTCCCGGGCCAGGCGGCGGAACAGCGCCAGTCCGCGGCGTTCGGGCGAACCGAAACGGTAGGTGAAATCGGTGAGATAGGCGGAGAGCGCGTCCCGGTCGCCGAGCGGGCCGGCGGCCGCGGCGGCGATCTCCGGAATCCGTTCGACGCCCCGGTCGAGCGCCCCGGAAACGAGGTCCCGGAGGCCGGAACGGGCCCGTTCGGTGAGCGAGTTCCGGGCGCTCCAGACGGCGAACACGAACGGCAGGCCGGTCCACTCGCGCCAGGCGGCGGCGAGGTCGAGGCGGAAGGGGAAGGAGGTGTCGGGGTGTTCCCGCTCCCGGAGGGCGGCGTCCCCGATCAGGAGCGCGGCGTCCCGGCGCCGGGTCACCCCGCGGCGGTACCGCGGAGGCTCGATGCCGAGACGCTCTTCGAGGTAGAGCCGCAGGAGCAGGACCGAAGTGGAGGTTTCGTGGGTGATCTCCACCGCCGCGCCACCGAGGCGGGAGGGCTCCCGGCGGGAGAGCAGGAAGACGCTGCCGGCCTGTTCGCGGCAGGCGATGCCGTAGGAGCCGCCGGGATCGCCGAGCGGCGAGTAACGCTCTTCCGTCGCGAAGAGATCCGCCGCCGAAAGGAGGCCGCCGTCCAGCTCCCCGGCCCGGGCCAACCGTCCGATCTCCGCCGGGGAACCCCGGAAGACGCGGGCGCCGGCGAGCGGCTCGAACGGTCGGGTGTTCAGGTAGGCCAACTGCCCGAGGAGCAGGCGCACCGCGTCACCGGGGACCGGCGTCTCGCGAACGGACTCGGGAAGGCACTCAGGCGGCTTCCCAGACGCGGACCACGTTGTAGAGGGCGTCCCGTTCCACCGGCGTCTTGCCGGCGCCGCGGATCATCCGGAGCAGACGCTCCCGGGCGAGCCCCACCGGACTCGAAGCCTGGGCGAAGTGGGCGATCTTCTCCTCGCCGATGGTGCCGTCGAGGTCGCTGGCGCCGAAGTTGAGGGCCATCGCCGCCGAGTCTTCGCCGAGCATCACCCAATAGGCCTTGATGTGGGGGAAGTTGTCGAGCAGCAACCGGGCGCAGGCCACGGTGCGCAGGTCTTCGAGCACGGAGGCCTGGCGCTCGGCGAGGCCGGTGTTGCCCGGCTGCAGCGCGAGGGGGATGAAGGAGGCGAAGCCGGCGGCCTCCTCCCGGGACTCGTCCTGGGCGTCCCGCAACTGCAGCAGGTGGTCCACCCGCTCCGCGTGGGTCTCGATGTGGCCGTAGAGGAGGGTGGCGTTCGAGGGGAGGCCCAGCCGGTGCGCCGCCCGGTGCACTTCGAACCAGCGGCGGCGGCCGATCTTGGTCTTGAAGGTCTCCTTCCGCACGCGGTCGGAGAAGACTTCCGCTCCGCCGCCGGGGAGCGAATCGAGGCCGGCTTCCCGCAGTTGCGTGAGGATGTCTTCGAGGGAAGTCTTCTCGAGGCGGGCGAACCAATCGATCTCGACCGCGGTCCAGGCCTTGATCTGGACGGTGGGATGGCGCAGGCGGATCTCGCGGACGATCTCCAGGTAGCGGTCGAAGCCCCACTTCGGATGGAGGCCGCCGACGATGTGCACTTCGGAGAGATCGTCGGAGACCTGCGCGAGCACTTCCTCCAGACTCTGTTCGTAGGCGTGGTCGTCCCCCGGCTTCGCCGCGAAGTCGCAGAACACGCAGGAGAGGACGCAGAGGTTCGTGGGATTGATCTGCCGGTTCACCACGAACTGGACCCGGTCGCCGTTCCGGCTGCGGGCGGCGTGGTCGGCCATGCGGCCGAGCGCCGGCAGGTCCCGGGTCGCGAGGAGCGCCCGTCCGTCGGCGGCGCCGAGCCGCTCGCCGGCGAGCGCCTTCTCCCAGATGGGGACCAGTGCCGGGTCGCGGAAGAGGATCCCCTCTACGAACGACAAACAGGAACCTCGGGCGGGAAACCTCGGGGACGGGAACGCGAGATGACGACGGACTTCGGATTGGAACGGGCCGGGGAATCTACCATGAGCCCCCGGCTCCCCCGCCGGGAGGAGGGGCGCTATTCCCGGGTCTCCTCTTCGCGCCAGCCGGGGGCGCCGGAGAGCCCGAGGACGCCGAGGACCTTGTCCACGAACCCGTCCACCACTTCGTCCATCGAATCGGGGCGGCGGTACCAGGGAGGCGCCACCGGCATGACGACGCCCCCGGCTTCGGAAACGGCGAGGGCGTTCCGCAGCGTGATGGTGGACCACGGGGTCTCGCGGACGCAGAGGACGAGGCGCAGCCGCTCCTTCAGGGCGACCTGGGCGGCGCGCGTGATCAGGGTGTCGGCGATCCCGCTCGCGACCTTGCCCAGGGTGGAGAGGCTGCAGGGGATGAGCACCAGCGCGTCGTAGCGGTTGGAACCGGAAGCCCAGGGGGCGGCGAGGTCGGAGTCCCGGTACACCCGCACCGCGTCGCCGCGCAGGTCCTCGAGGGTCGTGTCCGTCTCGAGGCGCAGCACTTCTTCGCCCCACTTCGAGACGATCAGGTGTTTCTCGCCGGGGCAGCGCCGCAGGAAGCGGACGCCGTAGATCGCTCCGGAGGAGCCGGAGATTCCGACCACCACGCGCGGGTTCCCGCGTTCGCCGTCACCGGGGTTCGTCGCTGCCATCGTCGTTCGCGCGGGGTGGGAGGGTACGCGTCCGGGTGCCGGCGAACGAAGCCGAGGGCCGGCGGGAACTCAGCCGGCGCCGTTCGCGGCGGAGAGGGCGACGCCCAGGAACACGGCGGCGCCGAGGGCGGCGTTCACCCGGAAGAAAGCGAGGTCCACCCGGTCGCGCACGCGGTGCTGGTAGTAGAAGAGGAGGCCGACGAGGAGCAGGAAGGGCAGACCCGGGAAAGCGCGGAGCGCCGCCAGGTGGAAGGCGGCGAGGGCGAGGAAGGCGGCGGCATGGAGGCCGGCGGCGAACCGCTGCGCCGGCCGGATGCCGACGGCGGCGGGAAGCGAACGGACGCCCTGTTCACGGTCGGACGCTTCGTCGAGCACGGCGTAGAGGATGTCGAAGCCGGCGGCCCACAACAGCGTGAAGACGGCGAGGAACAGGATGGCGGCCGGTTCTTCGAAGGTGAGGGACACCGCGTAGTAGCCGCCCACCGGGCCCAGGGCGAGGCCGACTCCCACGCCGAGATGCGCGAAGCGGGTCACCCGCTTCAACAACGGATAGACGGCGAAGACCAGGAGCGGCAGCGGGCTCAGCAGCAGGCACTTCAGCGAGATGGCGGCGGCCGCCAGGAAGTAGAGCGCGGAAGCGGCGGCGACGCAGCCGACGGCGGCGCGGAGAGTGATCTGGCCGGAGGGGAGCGCGCGCCCGGCGGTGCGCGGGTTCTTCGCGTCGATCTCCCGGTCGAGGATGCGGTTCAAACCGAGGGCCGCGGTACGCGCGCCGGTGGCGGCGAGCAGGATGAGCGCCGCCGTGCCGAGGGTGAGCGGCGGGACCGCGACCAACGCGCCGGCGTACACCAGCGGCATCGAGAAGAGGGTGTGTTCGATCTTCAGGTACTCGGCCCAGACCCGCAGCCGCCGCTTCGGCGAACGGGGAGCCATCAGGGTCGGGCGCTCCTTCGGCGAGGAAGCGACGAACGGCGAAACCCGGAAGCGTCCGGGAGCGGAAGCCGGGCGCGCACCGCTCTCCTTGCGGAAGCGTTGGCGTCGTCGGCTCGCACCGCGGGCGAGGAGCCGGCGGCGGCGACCGGAAGAAGCGCCGGCGTGCGGAACGGGGGCGACGGGACGGCGGGCCACGGACCGGCGTACCCCGGCGGCGCCGGAAACCGGGCGGGTTCGCTCTGCGGGTACCCGGTCCGCACTCGCGCCGGCTGCTTCGTCGCAGCGGGAGCCGACCGGTTCGGGACCTCTGCGTTCGGCGGCACGATGAACGACGATGCGTCCGCGACCGGAAGCCGTTCGCCTCCGGAAGCACTTCGGGGAATGCCCGCGTCAGCGGCTCGCGCCGCGGTCGACCGGAGGTTCATTCGAGAGCCGGGCGCGCTCGGGATTCGCCGGTCGTCGCCGGCGACGCGGACGGCTCCCGGACTGCGGCGCCGACCGGTCCGGTGCGCTTCGCAACTCGGGACGCGCCGTCCCGGAACCGGGAGCGGCGTCGGCGCCGTCCGTTCCGACGAAGCGGGAACGGAGGAGGAGGTTCTTCGGGAAAGGCGCACCCGATCAGAGGGCGAAGCGGGAGCGAACGAAAACGGGTCCGATGAGGGAAAGAGGGGGACAGCAGGAGGCCGGAGATGCGGGACGGAAGAGGACGACGGGTTCCGGAACTCGGGTGTTGACCGGCAGCGGATTCGGATGATAGGGTTTTTCCGTAATCCTCGGAGCGTGCGGCCGCACGGCTCCGGCAACCTTCGAACGATCCACCAGTCGGAAGGCGGAGTCGGACATGAAGAAGAAGGCGAAGAGCACCCGGAAGAAGGCGACGCGGAAGAAGACCGCGGCGCGGACTCTGGTTCGCAGGAAGAAGGTCGCGCGCCGCAAGGTGACGCGGAAGAAGACCGCCGCCCGGCGCAAGGCGACGGCCGCCAAGGTCTCCCGCAAGAAGGCCACCCGGAAGAAGGCCGCCGCCAAGAAGGCCACCCGGAAGAAGGTCTCCCGCAAGAAGGCCACCCGGAAGAAGGCCGCCGCCAAGAAGGCCACCCGGAAGAAGGCCGCCGCCAAGAAGGCCACCCGGAAGAAGGCCGCCGCCAAGAAGGCCACCCGGAAGAAGGCCGCCGCGAAGAAGGCCACCCGGAAGAAGGCCGCCGCGAAGAAGGCCACCCGGAAGAAGGTCTCCCGCAAGAAGGCCACCCGGAAGAAGGCCGCCGCGAAGAAGGCCACCCGGAAGAAGGCCGCCGCGAAGAAGGCCACCCGGAAGAAGGTCTCCCGCAAGAAGGCCACCCGGAAGAAGGCCGCCGCCAAGAAGGTCACCCGGAAGAAGGTCTCCCGCAAGAAGGCCACCCGGAAGAAGGCCGCCGCCAAGAAGGCCACCCGGAAGAAGGCCGTCGCGAAGAAGGCCACCCGGAAGAAGGTCTCCCGCAAGAAGGCCACCCGGAAGAAGGCCGCCGCGAAGAAGGCGACGGCCGCCGTGGACACCGGGGGAAGCTCCTCGACCGAGGCGCCCGCGGACGCCGGTGGCGGAGACGCCGGCGACGGAGCCGACACCGCGGCGGACACCGCCGGCGCGCCCCCGCCGGCCGGGGACGACGCGGGCGGCGGGGAGCAGGCTTCGGCCTGAGCCCACGGCCTTAGGGGCGGTCGCGGGCGGCTGTTCGTTCCTCCGTTCGTTTCCCCTCTCGCTTCCGCACCGACACTCCCTGCCGGTCGGCGTCTTTGCGCCGACCGGGCGCCGACCGGTCCCGGGAGGAGACTTCGCGGAAGGAACTTCCGAGCGCAGTTCCGGAACGAGACCGAAGCCCCCGGTCGGCGTCGAACTCCGGTTCGTCGCCGACGCCCGACTGCGACCCGGCCCGGCTCTGCCGAAAAAAGGGCCGGCTCTGCCGAAGAAAGGCCGGCTCTGCCGAAGAAAGCCGGCTCCGGCGAAGTGGAACCGGCCTCACCGACAGGGAAGCGCCGCGCCGCAGCCGGGTGCGGGGCGGACCGGGAGCCGGCGGTTCGACCGGTGGAACGATCCGCTGGGCGGCGGTCCCCGAGCCGACGCCGGCGTCGTTTCGGCGTCGTCGGGTTTTCGGCGTAACGGTTCGCTTCCGCCGGCGGTCCGCCGGCCGGCTCGCGGTGACCTCGTTCGACGGACTCGGGGTCGCTGGCAGCGCCGGCCGGCACCCCCGGCGGCGCGTCGTCGTTCGCGCTCCCCGAAGTCCGCCGCGTTCTCCCCGGCGGCGCGACGACCCCCGGACAACCGGTTCCGCGCCCGGGCAGAGGCGCGGCAACGCTGGTTTCGGTCCGTTCCGTCGAGTTCGGTCCGTTCCGTCGAGTTCGTCCCGTCAGGTCGAATTCGTTTCCGTCAGGCCGGACCCGGTCTCGCCGGTCGTTCGTCGGGCAGCGCGGGACGGGCCGGGTTCGTCCGGCGGCCGGGGCGCCCGCGGTCGCCGACCGGTTCCCGGGGGTCGGCGGTCGAACCGGACGACTTCCGCGGAGGCCTCGGGAACAACCTCCGGGAAGCCCTCGAGGCGCGGGGACGCCGCCCGGCGGGAGCGCGTCCGCTGTGGTACATTTTCCCGTTCGTTTCCCACCCTACGGATTCCCCCTCCGAGGAGATGTTCCTGGCCTTGCGTTCCTCCCGAACTCCCACCTCCGTCCCCGCCGGGCCCCCGTCGGCCCCGTCTTCGGGCCGCCTCCCGACCCCCCGCCCCGCCACGGCGCCGGCGCTGCTCCTCGCGCTTCTCGCTTCGTTCGCGGCCGCCTGCGGCGGCTCGGCGCGGGGCGTCTCCTCGGACGAGGTGCACCTCGGGACCTTCGCCCCGCTCAGCGGGGAGTTCCAGTCCCTCGCCAATGTGGCGTTCGGGATGGAGGCGTACTTCCAGTGGGTGAACCGGAACGGCGGCGTGCACGGCCGGCAGTTGCGGCTCACCATCGCGGACGACGAGGGGAACCCGGAACGGACGCCGGACGCGGTGGATCGGCTGCTGTCGGTGCGCGGCGACCCGGTGTTCGCCATGGTCGGCGGGATGGGGAGCGGCAGTTGCCTCGCCATCAAGGACCGGGTGGCGAACAGCCTCCTCCCGTGGATCAACCCCGGATCCAGTTCGCCCGTGTGGACCGACCCGGTGAGCGCCTATGTGTTCTCGATCTTCCCCACTTCCATCACCGCGGCGAAGGTGCTCGCCAACTTTGCGCTCTCCGAACTCGAAGTGGAGCGCATCGCGGCGCTGGTGGAGGACACGCCGTTCGGCGGCCAGGGACAGGAGGGGTACCGGCTGGGCGTCCGGGAGTTCTACGCCGGCGTCGCGGCGAACCTGCCGGAGAACATCGAAGAGCGCTACACCCGTTCGAACGAGGCGCGCATCCGCCGGCCACGCACCGACGACCCCGATTCCGAAGGATGGGTGACCGACGCCACCCGGCTGCCGCAGCGGAACGGCGCGCTCTGGCGGGTGCAGCGCCGGCGGGGCGGTCGCTGGGAACGTCCGGAACGGTCGCCGGAAGATGTGGGATCGCTCCGCAGTCCGCGTGACGGCAGCGCGATCGCGGAAGCCCTCACCAGTTTCAAGGAAACCCAGGCCGACGCGATCCTCATCTGGGGAGTCGCCGAATTCGGCGCCGAAGTGGCGAAGGCAGTGGCTGCCGATCCCGACTGGAATCCGCTGCTGCTCGGTTCCATCGCCATGTCGGACCCGGCGATGCTCGAACTCGCCGGGGCCGCCTTCGAAGGCGCGGTCGTGGCTTCGGCGACTCCCGACCTCAGGACCGGCTACGCCGGGTCGCACCGGGTGCACGAGATCCTCGCCGAATACGAAGAACACGATCTTCCGTACGGCGACTACGCGGTGCTCGGTATGGCCTGGGCGGAACTGGCGCACAAGGGAATCGAGATGGCCGGCGAAGACCTGCAGCCCATCAATCTCATCCGCTCCCTGGAAGCGCTCGACAACTGGCACGACAACATCCTCGGCCATCCGATCAGTTTCGCCGAAGACAACCACCGCGGTCTCGACGCCGTGACGCTCAAGCGGGTCGAGAACGGCGAGTTCGTCGCGATCACCGGCTGGCTCTCCGAGTAAGCATCCCCCCGGCGGACCCCGGCGCGCCCCGGGGTCCGCTCGGTCAGTCCGCGACCGTCTTCCCCAGGTAGGCGCGGCGCACTTCCGGATCCCGGAGGAGGTCGGCGCCCGCGCCGGCGCGCGCGATCCGGCCGTTCTCGAGGACATAGGCGCGCTCGGCGAGGGAGAGGGCGCGCACCAGGTTCTGCTCCACCAGGAGCACCGCCACCCCTTCGCGGCGGATGCGCGCGATGGTCTCGAACACGGTGTCCACCACCTGCGGGGCGAGACCCAGCGAGGGTTCGTCCATGAGCAGGAGTTTCGGCGCCGCCATGAGCGCCCGGCCGATGGCCGCCATCTGGCGCTCGCCGCCGGAGAGGTCCCCGGCCCGTTGCGTTCGCCGTTCCCGCAGCCGCGGCAGCAGTCGGAACACCCGGTCGAGGCGCTCCCCGAAGCCGGCTCGGCGGCGCACCGCGTACGCGCCGAGCCGCAGGTTCTCCTGCACCGTCAGTTGCGGCCAGACCCGGCTCCCTTCGGGAACCTGGGCGATGCCGGCTTCCACGATCCGCGCCGGGTCGCGGCCGGCGAGCGTCTCGCCCTCCAGCCGGATCTCCCCGGACTCGGGCGGGGAGAGGGCGCTCACCGCGCGGAGCACGGTGGTCTTGCCGGCGCCGTTCGCCCCGAGGAGGGCTACCACTTCCCCCTCGTTCACCTCGAGGCTGATCCCGCGGATCGCCGGCACGCCGCCGCGGCGGACGCGGAGGTCCCGGATCGACAGCAGGCTCACGCCGGCCCCTCGGCGGGAGCGGCGCCGCCGCCCAGGTAGGCCCGGATCACCACCGGGTCCCGGGCCACCGCCTCCGGGGTGTCGCAGGCGATCGTTTCCCCGTGTTCGACGACCTGGACGCGGTCGGAGAGGCCCATCACCGCTTCCATCACGTGTTCGACATAGATGAGGCCGATCCCCGAAGCGTGGACTTCGCGGAGCAACGCCACCGCTTCCTCCACCTCCGGAGGATTCAGGCCGGCCGCCACTTCGTCCACCAGCAGGACCAGCGGCCGGGTGGCGACCGCGCGCGCCAGGTCGAGGCGTTTGCGCTCCGCCAGATTCAACGAGCGCACCGGATCGTCCCGGCGGCGTTCGAGACCGGTGGCGCGCAGCAGTTCCCCGACCTCGCGCTCCGGCGCGGCGCCCGGCCGGCGCCGGCCGAAACGGGCGCCGACGAGCACGCTCTCGTACACGCTCAGCGACCGGAAGGGCCGCGGCACCTGGAAGGTGCGGGCGATGCCCAGCCGACAGGTGCGGTGCGGCGGCAGGCCGGTGATATCGCGGCCCCGGAGAAGCACCGCGCCGGCGTCGGGACGGAGCCGGCCGCTCAGCAGGTTGAAGATGGTGGTCTTCCCGGCGCCGTTGGGACCGATGAGGCCCAGCACTTCCCCTTCCCGGAGGGCCAGGTTCAACGAGCGCACCGCGGTGTGTCCGCCGAAACGCCGGCAGAGGCCGCGCGTCTCGAGCAGCGGCGGCGCCGACGCGTCCGTCATGAGACGCCGCTCCGGGCGAAGACCGCGCGGACTCTCCCCGTCAGCGCCCGGAAGTGCGGGGCGAGTCCGCGCGGGTCGAGCAGGATGATCGCGATGAGGATGGCGCCGAGGGCCGCCAGGTGGAGGTCGGCGAGGCTCGCCAGCACGAACTGTTCGAGGAACAGGAACACCGCCGCGCCGAGCAGCGGGCCGGAAACGGTGCCGATGCCGCCGACGAGCACCATCAGCACCATGCTGATGGAGAGGTCGAAACCGAAGACCTTCTCCGGCACCACATAGAGGGTGAACTGGGCGTAGTAGCTGCCGCCGAGCCCGGTCAGCGCCGCGGCGATGACGAAGGCGGTCGTCTGCAGCCGGCCCACGGCCACCCCGGAAGCGGCGGCGGCGGCGGCGTCTTCGCGGAGCGCGAGGAGGCCCAGGCCGAGGCGGGAGCGGCGCACCAGGTCGCTGACGACGACCGCGGCCACCGCCAGCACCGCGCCGAGCGCGTAGAGGAACCCCGGCCCGCCCTCCTGCTCGAGCGGCAGGGTGAGTCCGGAAGCGCCCCCGGCGGCTTCGATGTTGTTGACGATGATGCGCGTCGCTTCGGAGACCCCGATGGTCGCGATCGCGAAGTACGGGCCGCGCAGGCGCAGGCAGGGCCATCCCCAGACCAGGCCGAAGACCCCGGCCAGCAGCGCCGCCGCCGGCATCGTCCAGAGCGGATGGAAGCCGGCCAGCCAGAGCATCGAGGTGGCGTAGGCGCCCACGCCGAACAGCGAGGAGTTGCCGAAGGAGATCTGCCCGGCGAACCCGCCGACGAGGTTCCAGGCGCTCGCCAGCAGGATGTTCAGGAACAGCAGTTGGACCAGGCGGAAGGCGTAGGCGTTCGCCATCGCCAGCGGCGCCAGCGCCGCCAGGACCGCGAGCGCGGCGAGGGCGCCGAGCCACCGCCGGCGGCCGGCGTTCGCGCCCGGGGGCATTTCAGGAATCCGCGTCGGCGCGGCGCAGCACCAGCGCCGCGGTCAACACCAGGAAACTGACCACATCGCGGTAGCCGGTGTGGACATAGAAGGCGGTCAGATCCTCGGCGATGCCCAGGCCGATCCCGGCGATCAGGATGCCGCCGATGTTCGTGAGCCCGCCGAGCACCACCACGCAGAAACTCTTCAGCAGGAAACGGGCGCCGAACTCGGGCGTCACCGAGTAGAAGAGCGACATGAGCGTTCCCGCCGACATGGCGAGCGCCGAGCCGAGGCCGAACGCGGTGGACCAGACCCGGTTCACCGGAACGCCGGAGAGCGAGGCCGCCTCGGAGTCCTGGGCCGCCGCCCGGAGCGCGAGCCCGCTCCAGGTCCGTTTCAGCAGGACCGCGAGCGCGAGGAAGCCGGCCAGCGAGAACCCGGCCACGATGAGCCGGGGGATGCTGACCGTGATCGGCCCCAGGGCGACGGACTCCAGCGAATAACTCGTGAGCAGCGACCGGTCGGCGCCGCCGAAGACCAGGTAGAGGGCGTTCCGGACGATGAGCCACACGCCGAACAGGAGGAGCAGCGTGGTCACCGGCGGGCTGTTCCGCAGGCGGAAGACCAGGGTGCGCTCGATCCCGGCGCCGAGCACGAAACCGATCGGCACCGTCGCGACGAGCGAAACCAGGGGATCCACCCCGAAGGAGGAGTGGAGCCACCAGGTCACATAGACCCCGAGGGTCAGGAAGGCGCCGTGGGCCAGGTTCACCACCCGGAGCACGCCGTAGATGAGGCCCAACCCGTACGCCATGTAGGCGTACACCGTGCCGACGAGCACGCCGGAGGCGAGCACCGACAGCAACTCGGTCACGACGGGGAGGGAGCGGCGGGAAAGGGAGCGCGGCGGCGCGGCGCGGGCGGGCGGCGCTTCGGGGTCCGGCGCCGCGCCGGGTCACTCGGTCAGCCGCAGGAACGAAGGTCCTTCGGCGGCCTCCGGGGGATAGATGATCCGGGTGGCGCCGTCGGCCTGGTTCTGCACGATCACGCAGCGGTTGCGGATCTGGTACCGGTACTCCGCCGGGAAGTGGAGGCGTCCGCCGGGGAGGAGCGAGTCCCGGAGGTCGAGGGCCATGAGCGCGTCGCGGATCGGCTCCGGCTCGAGGGAACCGGCGTCCGCGATGGCGGCGAGGAGGCCGCGCGCCGCCTCGTAGGCCACCGCCGGGTAGTACTCGGTGATCTCTCCGTCGCGCAGCGACTCGTACTTCTCGACGAACCGGCGCGACCTCTCGTAGGGGAGCGCCCGGGTCCACCACTGCGCGGAGACCAGGTGCTGCACGGCCGCGCCGAGCCCTTCGCGGACGGAACGTTCCGGCCCGCGCGCGCCGTAACTGACCGCGACATGCCCGAGCCCCTGCTCCACATAGGCGCGGTGCTGCAGGAGGAAGTCCGGCTCGTGGGCGTCGGAGAGGAACACCTCGGCGGCCACCGACTTCACCTTGACGATGAGCGAGGTGTGGTCGCTGGCGAGATGCTCGAAGGACTCGTCGAGCACCACGGTGAAGCGGTCGGGGTCCGCGGTGATGACTTCGTGGACGCCCGCCCGGTACTCGCGTCCGTGATCGGTGTTCTGCCAGACCAGGGCGACGCGCAGCGGCTTCCCGAGCCGGCCCTCGTCCTGTTCCCAGGCGAGCCATTCGAGGGTGGTGCGGGCGAGCGACTCCACCGGGCTGAGCGCTCCGAAGACCCACTCGTTCCCTTCGCGGAAGATCGTCTGCGAGGCGCCCCCGGCGTTCACATAGGGGATGCCGCGCCGCATGGGGACGATGACCTGCGCCTGCACCAGCGGCGTGCTGTAGCCCGAGAGGAGCGCCGCCGCCCGGTCCACCGAGATCAGCCGCTCCAGCAGGCTCGGCGAGATCGAAGCGTCGCTCTTGTCGTCATAGACGATCAGGCGAACCGGGCGCGCCTCTCCCCCGATGACGACGCCGCCGGCTTCGTTCGCCTCTTCCACCGCGATCCGGTACCCGTCGCGGTAGAAACCGCCCACATTCGCGTGCCGGCCGGAGAGCGGCAGCGCGGTCCCGATCCGGACCGCGTTGTCGTCGCCGCCGCAGCCGGCGAGGAGCGCCGCCGCCCCGACGACCGCGACCGTACGGAAGCCGGAGCGGACCGGGGCGGGAAGCGCGATCCGACTCAAGGGAACCTCGAATCGTAACAATCCGCAGGTCGATTCCGGGGCGCCCTTCCCCGGAATCGCCGCCGCCGCCCGAACCGACTCCGTGGAAACCGGATCCCCTGCGCCCGTCCCCCGGCTGGAGGTGCTGCCGCTCCGGGACCTGGTGTTCCACGAGGAGGTGGACCTGGCCCGGGTGGCCGCGCTCATCGAGCGGCTGGGCGCGGACGGGGTGCTGCGGAATCCGCCCATCGCGGCCCGTTCGACGGTACTCGGGGAACGCCGGCGGCTGCTGGTGGACGGCGCGAACCGCATCGAGGCGCTGGCGCGGATGGGGATGGCCCACGCGGTGGTGCAGACGGAGGCGGAGGGTTCGGGGCTCCGGCTCTCCCACTGGAACCATGTGATCCGCCGCCGGGAAGCGGAGGCGGTCGCCGCGGAACCGCCGCCGGGCGTCCGGGTGGCGCCGGCGGCCGGCGGGCGGCTCCCGGAGGAGGGCGCGCCGCTGTGCCGGCTCCTCCGGCCCGACGGCGCCGAGTTGCGGTTCTACCGGACCGGCTCCCCGGGGGAGGGCGGGGACGCCGCCGCCCGGCGGGCGGCCGCGCTGCGCGCCGTGGTGGAGCGCTCCGCCCACCCGCGGGCGCGGATCGCCCGGGTGGCCCACGCCGACCTGGACGAAGTGCGGCGCGGGCACCCGGACTTCGGCGGTCTCATGACCTACCCCGACCTGCCCCGGGAGGAGATCGAGCGGATGGCGCTCGCCGGGGAACGCCTGCCCTCCGGGGTGACCCGGTTCCTCCCGCCCCGCCGGGTGCTGGGGTTCGACCTGCCGCTCGGGTTCCTGGCGACGAACCTGCCGCTGGCGGAGAAGCGGCGGCGATTCGAGGCGATCGTGGCCGAGCGCTTCGAGACCGGCCGGGTCCGGTTCTACGCGGAGTCCACCATCGTGTTCGACGACTGAGGCCGCGGCGGCTGCCGGTCCCGGGAGTCGCCGGCCGGGACGGACGCGCGGCGCCGGGAACGACCGGAGCGCCGCTCTCCGGGGACGGGGCGGCGGGCCGGAGACCGTTGGGCGGAGACTGTTAGGATGAGCGCCCGCGCGGGCCGGAGCGGTTCGCGCCTCCCGCCCGCCGGGCCGCTCCCCAACCCCTCCACGGCCGGCGCCGGCAGAACGGAGTGGTTGCGCGTTGTCCGGACATAGCAAGTGGCACTCGATCCGCCACAAGAAAGCGATCGTCGACGCCCGGCGGGGCCGGGCCTTCACCCGCCTGCTCAAGGAAGTCACCATGGCGGCGCGCCTCGGGGGCGGGGACCTGCAGTTCAACCCGCGGCTGCGGCTGGCCATCGAGAAGGCGAAGGCCGGGAATGTCCCCCGGGACAACATCGACCGGGCGGTGAAGAAGGGGACCGGGGAACTGGAAGGCTTCCGCCTCGAAGACGCGAACTACGAGGGGTACGGCCCCGGCGGGGTCGCGGTCTTGGTCCAGGCGGCCACCGACAACCGGAACCGCACCGTGAGCGATGTGCGCCACCTGTTCTCGAAGTACGGCGGGAACCTGGGCGAGACCGGGTCGGTGGGCTGGATGTTCGAGAAGGCCGGCCACTTCCTGATCCCGAAGGAACAGGTCGAGGAAGACCGGCTCATCGAACTGGTGCTCGCCGCCGGCGGCGACGATGTGGCGGAAGAAGGGGACCACTGGGAAGTCCGCACCCCGCCGGAATCTTTCGGGGCGGTGCGGGAGGCGTTCGAGACGGCCGGGGTGCGCCCGGACAGCGAGGCGGTGGCCATGCTCCCCAACCAGCAGGTGCGCGTCCGCGGCGGCGAAGCGCAGCGGGTGCTGCGGCTGCTGGAGGCGCTCGAGGACCAGGAGGATGTGCTCCATGTCTGGGCGAACTTCGACATGGACGAAGAAGAGCTCGAGGCGGCTTCCTGACCGCTCCGTGGCGAAGGCCGGCCGGCGGATTCCGGGGGTGGCGGCCGACGCCGGGCGCCGGGCCCGCCACGGGACGCGGGCGCCGCGGGCCGGGGTCGGGCCCGCGTGACGGCGCCGGCGCCGGCCGCGGCGTCCCCGACCGGTTCCGCGCCCGCGGCCGGTTCGACGCCGGCGTCCCGCTGCCGCGTGCTGGGGCTCGACCCGGGCTCCCGGGTCACCGGCTGGGGGGTGGTCGAGGAGAGGCGCGGACGGCTGCACCCGGTGGAATACGGAGTCGTCCGCTGCCGCGCCGCCGACCCGCTGGTGACCCGGCTGGGGATCCTGCATCGGGAGATCGCCGCCGTGGTGGATCGGCTGGAGCCTGACGAACTGGCGGTGGAATCCGTCTTCAGCGCCGCGAGCGCCGGGTCGGCGCTGACCCTCGGCCACGCCCGGGGCGCGGTGCTCGTCGCCGCCGGCGGCCGCCCGGTGGCCGAGTACGCCCCCCGCGCGGTGAAGCAGGCGATCACCGGTTACGGCGCCGCCGGCAAGGGCCCGGTGGCGGCGATGGTCGCCCGCCGCCTGGGACTCTCGGCGCCGCCCACCCCGGAAGACGCCGCCGACGCCCTGGCGGTGGCGGTCTGCCACCTGGACGCCCGCCGGGCCGCCGGCCGCGCCGCCCGCGCCCGGCCGGTACCCGCTCCCCCGGCCCCCCGAAGGCCGGCCCCCCGAAGGCCGGCCTCCCGGAAGCCGGCCGGCCCGGCCCGGGCGCCGTGATCGAACGGCTGCGGGGAACCCTGCTCCGGGTCGCGCCGGAACGGGTGCTCCTCGAAGTGCAGGGGGTCGGTTTCGGGGTGCAGGTCTCGACCGCCACCGCGGCGCGGCTGCCGGCGCCCGGCAGCGAAGCCACCCTGGTGGTGCGGACGCTGCTGCCGCGGGGCGAGGACCTGGTGCTCTACGGCTTCTCCGCCGACGAGGAGGCCGATCTCTTCGACCGCCTCTGCGGGGTCAGCGGCGTCGGCCCGGCGGTGGCGCTGCGGCTGCTCTCGCTGCCGACCCGCCGGCTGCGCGAGGCGATCCGCTCCCGGGAGGTGAAGCGGCTGCAGGAGGCCCCCGGCGTGGGGGCGAAACTGGCCCGGCGCATCATCACCGAGTTGGCGGAAGCGCTCCCGCCGGCGGAGGAAAGGACGAAGGATCCCGCCGGCGGGCCGGCGGGCGACCCGGAACGCGAGCAGTTGGTGTCCGCGTTCCTGGGGCTCCAGTTCAGTGACCGGCGGCGTGTCGAGGAGGTCGTGGACGCGGTGATCGCCGAGCACCCGGAGACATCCATGGAGACCCGCTTCCGCGAAGCGATCGCGCGGCTCTCCCCGCGGGGGCGGAGCTGATGTCGTTCCTGGCCATCGCCGACCAGGAGAAGTTCCTGAAGCGCGCCGGCGCGCGGATCGACGAAGTCTCGGCGATCCTCGACCGGGTCGATCGGATCTCCCGGCTGCGCATCGCGGTGACGGTGCTGGCGGCGGCGATCGTGGTCTTCTCCGTCCTGGAGCGGATCTCCGGCTGGTGGCTGGTTCTCCCGCTGGCCCTGTTCGCCGGACTGGCGATGCTGCACGAGCGCTGGATGCGGGAAGCACGGGCCCGGCACCGGATGGCGGACCTGCACCGGCAGGCCTCGAAGCGGATCCGCGCCGACCTCGAGGATCGGGAGGACGGCCACGGGGCGCCGACGGAAGCGATCCGGCGGCGGGGAGTGAAGTTGGAGCGCCCGTCGCTCGACGAGGACAAAGTGGCCTCGAACCGGCGGCACCGCACCGCCCGAATGGATGAACGGGGGCTCGGCCGCCATCTCGACCTGTTCGGCGCCGGCCGGATGTTCGACCGGCTCGCCGGCGGGCGCACCGACAGCGGCGGCGAGACGCTGGCCTGGTGGTTGGTCCATCCGGCGCCGCCGGCGGTGGCGCGGGCGCGCCAGGCGGCGATCCGCGAGTTGACGCCGCGGGTGGACCTGCGGGAATCGCTCGCCGCCACCGGCGCCCTGCGAGTCTGGCCGAGTCACCGCTGGCCGATCACGGCCGCCTGGCTGCCCGGGCCGGCGGACTCCGGGGAGCGGTCGCGGCGGGGGAAGCGCGAGGCGCCGGCGGAGGAGGAGAGCGCTCCGGCGGCGGACGCCGAGGGGAACGACGCCCCGGGGGAGGAGGGGTCGACCGGGGGGGAAGCGAAAGAGCCGGACCGGAAACGCAGGAAGGACGGGGGCGGCGCGGACGCGGGCGCCTTCGCCGTTCCGCCGGTCCTGCCCCGGGGGACCGAGCGGCTGGTCTTCGTGGCGGCGACCCTCTACCCGGTCGTCCTCTGGGGTTTCCTGACCCTCTCCCTGCTGGAGGTCATCTCCGGCTTCTTCTTCCTGGCCATCGCCTTCTTCGCCGCCGGCACCGGGCTCACCCTGCGCCGCCGGATCCTCGCCCACGAGGACCTCGGCTATGTGATGGAGCGCGACCTGGCCGCCCTGCGCGAAGTCATCGGCATCTTCGACCGGGAGGAATTCCGCTCGCTCTACCTCTGCGACCTGAAGGAGCGGGTGACGCCCGCCGCCGGAGCCCTGGAACGGCTGATCACCCTCCATCGCCGGCTGCGGTTCCGCCGGAATCTGGTCTTCGCGCCGATCGGCGCGCTGTTCTTCTACGGCACGCACCACTCGCTGGCGCTCGACCGCTGGCGGCGGCGGCACGGGAAGGCGCTCGAGGAATGGATGGTGCTCGCCGGGGAGTTCGACGCCCTCATGGCGCTCGCGCAGTACGCCGAGGAGCGGCCGGCGCACCTCTTCGCCGAGTTCGACGACCTTCCCGGGATCGAAGCGGTGAACCTCGGGCATCCGCTGATCCCGGAGGAGCGGCTGGTGCGGAACACCGTGACCGTGGGCCGCGGGGCGCCGGAGATCATGATCGTGACCGGCTCCAACATGTCCGGGAAGAGCACCCTGCTGCGGTCGCTGGGGGTCAACTTCCTGCTGGCGCGCATGGGAGCGCCGGTGAACGCCACCACCTTCCGGGTGGGGCCGATCTCCCTCGGCGTCTCCATCGAGACGCGCGATTCGCTGCGGGACGGAGTCTCCCGGTTCCTCGCCGAACTGTTCGCGCTGCGCCGGGTGCTCGACACCGGCAGCGCCGGGGAGCCCCTGTTCTTCCTGCTCGACGAGATCCTGCAGGGGACGAATTCGGACGACCGGCGGGCGGCGGTGTTCGCCCTGGTCCGGGAACTCGCGCGGCGGCGCGCCACCGGGGTCATGACCACCCACGACCTCTCCCTGACCGAGTTGGCCCACGAACTCCCCCGCAGCGTGGTGAACCGCCACTTCAGCGAGCGGATCGAGGACGGGGTGATGGACTTCGACTACCTCCTGCGCGAAGGGCCGCTCACCCGGGGGAACGCCCTGGAACTGATGCGGATGCTGAACCTGCCCACCCCCCGGTCGGACGGCGGCGAAGGAGGTGACTTCACCTCGCTGCCCGGCCTCGCCGACGGACGGGAGCACTAGTGGAGGAGCCGCCGCCGCGGCCCGCGGCCGCCGAGGACGAGGAGTTCCACCGCAGCCTGCGGCCGCGCGGTTTCGCGGAGTTCGTCGGACAGCGCGCCGTGGTGGAGCAGCTGCGGATCAGCGTCGAGGCCGCCCGCGCCCGGGGAGACGCGCTCGACCATGTGCTGTTCCACGGGCCGCCGGGTCTGGGGAAGACCTCGCTGGCGGCGGTGTTGGCCCGGGAACTGGAAGTGCGGATGCACTCGTCTTCCGGGCCGCTGCTGCCGCGCACCGGGGACCTGGTGGCGCTCCTGAACGCGCTCGAACCGAACGAGGTCCTGTTCCTGGACGAGATCCACCGGCTGGCGCCCACCGTGGCCGAGGTGCTCTACCCGGCGATGGAGGACCGCTTCCTGGACATCATGGTGGGCGAGAAACTGGGGGCGCAGTCGCTCCGGATCACGCTGCCGCCGTTCACCCTCATCGGCGCCACCACCCGGGCGGACCTGGTTCCCGGCCCGCTGCGCGACCGCTTCCCGCTGGTGCACCAACTCGAGTTCTATTCCGGGGAGGAACTCGAACGGGTGCTGGCCCACTCGGCGGTGGTGCTGGAAACGCCGCTCACGCCGGGGGCGGCGGCGCTCGTCGGCTCGCGCTCCCGGGGGACGCCGCGGGTGGCGAACAACCTGCTCCGGCGCATCCGGGACTACGCCCAGGTGCGGGCGGAGGGGACCGTGGACGAGCAGACGGCCGAAGAGCAGTTCGCCCTGATGCAGGTGGACGAGGGCGGGCTCGACCGCTTCGACCGGAAGATCCTGGAGGCGGTGCTGGAGATCTTCGCCGGGGGGCCGGTGGGCGCGGCGAACCTGGCCGCCACCCTGGGGATGGACACGCGGACGCTCGAAGAGGTCCACGAGCCGTTCCTGATCTACCGGGGCCTGCTGCGGCGGACCGCCCGGGGCCGGGTGCTCACCGCCCGCGGCTTCGCCCGGTTCGGGGCGTCGCCGCCTCCGGGGAGCCTCTTCGCCGGGGAGCCGGAGACGGAGGGCCGGGCCGGGTCCGGGGGCCGGGAGGAGTCGCCCGGGAACGGCGAGCCCCCGCCGGAGGGAGCGGAGCCGGACGGAGCGGAGGCGGGCCGAGCCGAGGGGGCGACCGACCGCTGACGCTTCGGGGGAGGCCGGCGGGCGAAGCGGCGGGGGGCGTGGACACGACGGCGACCGGGGGCGGAACGGGGGCGCGCCGGAGTTCCGCGGAGCGGCGTTCCCCGGCCGGCGGGGGATCCTTCGCCGCCGACAGGAATTCCACCGCTGACAGCGGGGATTCCACCGCCGGCGGCGGGGATTCCACCGCTGACAGCGGGGATTCCACCGCCGGCGGGCGGGGGCCGGCGGATTCGACTCCGCCGGCCGGCCGTCCGGCGGATGCGCCGGCCGGAGCCGGCGAGGGCGGCCGGCGAGGCGACCGGGAGGGAGTCGCCGAGACGCCGCGCCGGGCGCCGGGAGCGCCGGTGCGGACCGCGGACTTCCGCTTCGACCTGCCCGCCGACCGGATCGCCGACCGGCCGGCGCGGCGGCGCGGGGACTCCCGGCTGCTCCACCTGGCCGCCGACGGGAGGGTCGCCCACCGCCGCTTCGCCGACCTGCCCGAGTTGCTGCGCCCGGGCGACCTCCTGGTGCGCAACCGCTCCCGGGTCATCCCGGCGCGGCTCTCCGCCCGCCGCGAAGGGAGCGGCGGGCGGGTGGAGGTTCTGGTCCTGCCGGAGCCCGGGAACCGGGGCGTCCCGGAGTTCGCGGCGCTGACCCGGCCGGCCTGCCGCCCCGGCGTCCGGCTCTCGGTGGGAACCTCGGTCCGGCTGCTCGTCCGGGAGGGGCTCGGCGGCGGGAGGCGGCGACTCTCGATCCTGGAAGGCGCCTCCGACGGGTTCGACCTCGCCGAACGCGAAGGGAGCACGCCGCTGCCTCCGTACCTCCGCCGGGGCCCGGGTAGGGACGCCGACCGCGAGCGCCCGTTCGACCGGGAGCGCTACCAGACGGTGTACGCCGAGGAACCGGGTTCGGTCGCGGCGCCGACCGCCGGGCTGCACTTCGAGACCGGGGTCTTCGACCTCCTGGCCGGGCGGGGGATCGAAACCGCCGACCTCATCCTCCATGTCGGGTACGGCACCTTCTCGCCGGTGCGGGCCGGGAACGCCCGCGACCACCGGCTGGGAGCCGAGTGGTTCCGGATCCCGGAAGACACGGAACGCGCGGTGCGGGGCGCGCTGCGCGCCGGGCGCCGGGTGGTCGCGGTCGGCACCACCACCGTCCGGGCGCTGGAGACGATGGGGGCGGAAACCGAAGGGAACGGCGGCGGGAAGGAAGCGGAGGACGAAGGGGAGCCGCTGCGGGAGACCTCGCTCCTGATCCTCCCCGGCCACCGGTTCCGGGTGGTCTCGGCGATGCTGACGAACTTCCACCTGCCGGAGAGTTCGCTCCTGATGCTGGTGGCGGCCCTCGGCGGAGTCGAGCCGGTGCTCGCCGCCTACCGGGAAGCGGTGCGGGAGCGCTACCGGTTCTACTCCTACGGCGACGCCATGTTCGTGGAAGGGAACGGTCCCGGAGCACCGCCCCGCCCCTGACCGGCCGAACGCGGGAGTCGGCACGGTTCGGGCCGATACCCCCACCCCGAGGCGCATTCCGGGTGAGTCCGCGATCCGGCCTCCGCCCCGCCGCGACCGGGGGTCCGGTCGGCGTCGGCGCCGGCGCCGCCCGCCCGGCGGAGAGGGAAGGGAGCGCAGAACGGCCGGATCGTGGGCGCCGCCGGGCTTCCCCAGCCGGAACGACCGGAGATTGCGCGGCCTCCCTGCGCATTGCACCGCTATGATGCACCAATGACCGCCGGACGGCGCATCGCCCGCATCCACTTCGTCGCGAGCGAGACCGACAAGATCCGCTACGAAGCGGAAGCGCGCCGGGAGGGGGTGTCGCTCGGCGCCTGGTTCCGGTCGGCGGCCGAGGAAAAGATCCGGGCCGGGCGGGAGCGGCGCTTCGCTTCGGCGGCGGAGTTCGACGCCTTCGTGGCCGAGTGTCAGGAACGCGCCGGGCCGGGCCGGGAGCCGGACTGGGAGGACCTGAAGCGGCTGCTGCGCCACTCCAAGTTCACCGGCCTCCGGGACCCGGACGCCGACTGACCCGACCGCGGAGCGACCGGGAGACCGAGCCGAACGGACCGCAGGGAGAGGACGCCGTGACCTTCGTGGACTCCAATGTCCTCCTGTTCGCACTCGGCGGCCCGAGTCCGCTGCGGGAGGAAGCGACCGCGCGGCTCCGACGCGCCTTCGAGGCGCCGGCGGGGCTCGCCACCTCGACCGAGGTGCTGCAGGAGATCCTGCACCTGGCGCTGCGCCGGGGACTGCCGGAGCGGTTCGACCGGGTCCTGGCCTTCGCCCGCCGGGCGCCGGTCGAGATCTGGCCGGTGGAGACCGCCGACCTGACCCTGGCCCGGGCGCTGGCCGAGGTCCATCCCCGGCTGGAAGCGCGCGACCTGCTGCACCTCGCGAGTTGCCGGCGCCGCCAAGCCTCCGACCTCCTGTCCTTCGACCGCCAACTCACCGCCGCCTGGCGCTCGACCCGCCGAGGAGGCCGCCGGCCGCAGCGCAACGAACCGCGAAAGCGCTGACGACCCCGTTCTCTTCACTCCTCCCGCCGCGCCCGCCACCTCTCCAGAGACTCGCCCAGCCGTTCGACGAGCGGCTGGATCCGGCTCCCGCTCCGAGTGGACTCGACTCGGGAGACGAGCCGGCAGACCTCGGGGACGCGGCGCCGGATGGAACCGGCCAACTGGCGGAGTTTGCTCTTCGCGATGGCTCCCGGCGTATCCGACGCCTGCGCGTAGATCGAATCCAGATCGGCGATCGTTCGTTGCAGTTCGTCGAAGTCGACCTTCAACTCTGCAGCCACTTCTCCGCCGTCTCGGCGGAGAGTCTCCCAGACCCATACTTCCGGCACCTCTCCCGGGAGATAGAACACCGATGCCCGATCGTCGGACGCAGCACGTATCTTGGCCTCGACCGGGCCACCGCGCTGATCGCCGTCGAGGACGAAGACGAAGTCACGGATCCGTCCGAACTTGCGGAACGCGGCCGCATGCGTCGGAAACTCATCTGCCCCGGTGTCCCTGCCGACTCGTACGGACCCCCGGCGTATGTCATGCCGAAGGAGCAGCGTGTCGAAAATACCATCGAGCAACGATTCGGCGGTTTCGTCTTCGCAGAGGAAATTCAGGGCGTCGACAGCGCGCCCGTACAGTGCATTCTGCACCACATCCCGATACGGGGACACGACCCTGACTCGTCCATCGCGGCCTCGATCCAGGAAAACCCTCCCGTAAGTCGGCACGGAATCCAGAACGACCGGACTATGGGTCGTCACGACGATCTGCAGGCGCCTTCTCAGTGCCAGCCGCTGCAACTGCAGCATGAGAAGTTGCTGGACCCATGGATGGAGTCCGGCCTCGACCTCGTCGATCAGCACCAAGGCATCGTCCAACTGCGCCAACGCCTGGGAGAGGCGGAGAATCGCCCGTTCGCCGGCGGCCATCTGCAGTTCCGAATACTGCGCTCCGCCTTCTTGGGCGGCGTAGAGCAATCTCCGGTTCCCGAGGGCGAGGTCCACGACCTCCCCGTAGCGAAAGGGAAGCAACTCCTGGGCGAAGTCGATCTGGGAGGCCGTGAGCGGTGTTTCCGAGGGCTCCGTCGCCGGGCGCGAACGGCTCAGGATGCTGCGCACTTCCGAGGGATGGGTCAGGTTGGCGAGAGTGCGAAGATACACCGCACGCGTCGGCTGCGCGACGTTCGGGCGCCGGAAGTAACTTCGATTCCAACCGTTCGAATACCGCCACCGCATCGCTCTGTCACCTTCGGGTGTCGAGTAGTCGTAGTCGATGACGATCTCCTTCCGTTCATCTCCTCGCCGACCGGCCTTCGGACGGTACGCCGGGAACAACGAAGAGGGGACGAACTCCCGCGGGCCGGCGCCGGGCACCCGGTAGGCGCAGGCCGCCGCGAAGAGCAGAGTGGATTTCCCGGACGCGTTCTCACCGGCGATGACCGTAACCGGATAAGGGAAGCCGACGCTCAGATCGTCGATACCGCGGATCCCGCTCAAGCGGAGCCGGCGCAGGAACTGCGGGTAATGAGGTGCCTTCCCGAGCAGGGCTTCCCACAATTCACGAAGAGGAGTTTCGATCATTTCCGCGCCTCGCGCTTCTCCGGAGGGTGGATCACTCGGTGGCGGGGAGGTCGTCCAGCAGGTCCCGGCGGTACGGGAAGAGCGCCGGGGTGCCGCCGGTATGGAGGAAGACGACCGTGTGTTCCGGGCCCAACTCGCCGCTCTCGATGAGGGCGATCAGACCGGTCATCGCCTTGCCGGTGTACACCGGGTCGAGCAGGAGACCCTCGGTGCGGGCGACGAGCGCGATCGCCTCCACGATCTGCCGGTTCACGATCCCGTAGCCCTCGCCGACATAGTCGTCGCGCACCGAGACCCGCTCCGGGGTGATCTCGACCGCGAGCCCCATCGCCGAGACCGTCTGCCGGGCGATCTCCAGGACATTCCGCTCGCTCGCTTCCTTGGCGCCGCCGCTGCTGATGCCGATGATCTCGACGGCGGGGGCGAGCGCGGCGGCTCCCACCACCAGGCCGGCCTGGGTGCTGCCGGAACCGGAAGCGTGGACCACATGGGTGATCTCCACGCCCCGTTCCCGCGCCTGGGCCAGGAGTTCCCGGAAGCCGTTCGCGTAGGCGACCGCGCCCAGCGGGCGCTCCATGGAGTGGCCGGTGCGGGAACCGCCGACCCCGACCACATAGGGGTCTCCCCCCGCGGCCCGGGCGGCGGCGGCGACCCGTTCCACCTCCGCTTCCCGGTCGGCGTCCGGCTCCAGCAGGAGCACCTCGGCCCCGAGGAGCCGGTCGAGCAGCAGGTTCCCGTCCGCCGGCTCGGTCGCCTGCCCTTCCCGGCGCTGCAGCACCAGCGTCGCCTCCATCCCCAGCCGCCGCGCCCCGGCGGCGGTCATCCGCGCCCAGTTGGACTGGACCCCGGCCCAGGTGATCACCCGGTCGCTGCCGCGGGCCTTCGCGTCGGCCAGGATGAAGTCCAATTTCCGGGCCTTGTTGCCGCCGAAGGCGAGCCCGGTCTGGTCGTCCCGCTTGGTGAACAGCCGGGGGCCGCCCAACTCGGCGGCGAGCGTCGCCAACTCCTCGAAGGGGGTCGGCAGGTGCGCGAGCGGCGCCCGTTCGAATCGGGCGACCGCGGCGTCGAAGCGGGCCATGGGGTCTCCTTCGGCGGGAGGCGCGGAATCGCTGCCGGCCTCTCCGCCGCAGGCCGCGACGACGACGCCGGCGGCAGCGGCGACCGAGGCGACAGCCGCAGCGAAAGCGGCGGCGCGAACGCCGGCGCGGAACGGGGTGCGGACGGACAGCATCGACGGACCTCTTCCTGACGGTGGGTTCCCGGGAGGCGGCGGCAGAGACGCGGCGGCCGGCGGGCCCCGGAACCCCCCGGTGGCCCGGAGAGTGTACGGCGCGCCCGCGAGCCCGGTTCCGGCCCGGCGGACTCCCGGAACCGGACGCGATCGCGCCCGGCCGGCCCGCTCCCCGCCCGTAGAATGGCGGATTCCCCCGACCCCTCCCGCGGAACGCATTGGCTCGTCTCGAATCCCGGCTGCTCACGGATTCCGGGGAGTTCCGGGCGAACCGGGCGCACTGGCTCGCCGCCCACGAGCGGCTGGCAGCCCGACTCGAGACCATCCGCGCCGGAGGCGGCGCGAAGGCGCAGGAGCGCCACGCGGCGCAGGGGAAACTCCCGGTGCGGGAGCGGATCGCGCTGCTCCTCGACCCCGGGACCCCGTTCCTGGAGATCGGCGCGTTCGCCGGGTACGAGTGTTACGACACGCCCACCCCGGCCGCCGGCCTGGTGGCCGGGGTGGGCTCGGTGTCGGGCCGGCTGGTCGTGGTGGTCGCGAACGACGCGACCGTGAAGGGCGGCGCCTACTTCCCGCTCACCGTGAAAAAGCACCTGCGGGCGCAGGAGATCGCCGGGCAGAACCGGTTGCCCTGCCTCTACCTGGTGGACAGCGGCGGGGCCTTCCTGCCGCGGCAGGCGGAGGTCTTCCCCGACCGGGAGCACTTCGGGCGCATCTTCCGCAACCAGGCGGTCCTGAGCGCCGCCGGCGTCCCCCAGTTCGCCGCGGTGATGGGGCAGTGCACCGCCGGGGGCGCCTATGTGCCGGCGATGAGCGACGAGACGGTGATCGTCTCCGGGACCGGGACCATCTATCTCGGCGGCCCGCCGCTCGTGCGGGCGGCCACCGGGGAGAGCGTGTCCCCGGAGGAACTGGGCGGCGCCCGGGTGCACACCGAGGAGTCCGGGGTCGCCGACCACTTCGCCGGGGACGACCGGGAGGCGATCCGCCGGCTGCGGGGGATGGTGGCACGGCTCGAACCCGGAGGAGGCGGCGAGATCCGGGCCCGGAACCCGGAACCGCCGCTCTACCCGGAGGAGGAACTCCTCGGGGTCTGGCCGCGGGATCCCCGGGTGCAGGCCGACATGCGGGAAACGCTGGCGCGGCTGCTCGACGGCAGCCGGCTCGACGAGTTCAAGGCCCGCTACGGGGCCACCCTGGTCACCGGTTTCGCGCATCTCGAGGGGATCGCCGTGGGCGTCGTGGCGAACGACGGCGTGCTCTTCAGCGAGAGCGCCCTCAAGGCGGCGCACTTCCTCCAACTCTGCGCCCGGGAGGGTCTGCCGCTGCTCTTCGTCCAGGACATCGCCGGGTTCATGGTGGGCGCGCGCTACGAACGCGGAGGGATCGCCAAGGACGGCGCCAAGTTGGTGAACGCGGTGGCGACGGCCGGAGTCCCGAAGATCACCCTGATCGCCGGAGGGAGTTTCGGCGCCGGCAACTACGCCATGTGCGGCCGGGCGTACGACCCGGCGTTCCTGTGGACCTGGCCGTCGAGCCGCATCTCGGTGATGGGCGGCCCCCAGGCGGCGGCGGTGCTGACCGAGGTGAAACGCAGCCAGCGGGAGCGCTCCGGCGGAGATCTCTCCGACGAGGAGGCGGAAGCCATCGCCGCCCCGGTGCGGGAGAAGTACGAACGCGAGGGATCGCCGTACTACGCCTCCGCCCGGCTCTGGGACGACGGGATCGTGGACCTGCGGGAAACCCGGCGGACCCTGGCGCTCAGCCTGGCGGCGGCGCTCGAAGCGGGCGGTTCCCCGGAGGCGTCGCCGTCGACCGGCGCCGACGGGCGGCCCCGGCACGGCATCTTCCGCATGTGATGGCCGGCTCGCACCGGCGGACCGTCCGCGTCGGGAACGCCGGGGGCTACTGGGGCGACGACCCGCGCGCCCTCGAGCGGCAGGTCCTGGGCCCGGAGCCGCCGGAGTTCGTCACCTCCGACTTCCTGGCGGAGATCTCGATGAGCATCCTGCAGAAGCAGCGGCTCCGGGATCCCGCCGCCGGGTACGCCCGGGACTTCGTGGAGCAACTGGCCCCGCTGCTGGGAGCGGTCCGGGAACGCGGGATCACCGTCATCTCGAACGCCGGCGGGGTGAACCCGGAGGGCTGCGCCGAAGCGCTCCTCGAAGCGGCGACGGCTTCCGGGACGCCGCTCACGGTGGCGGTGGTGTCCGGCGACGACCTCGCGCCCCGGCTGGGCAGCCTCCGCGAGGCCGGCGTCCGGTTCGACCACCTGGAGACCGGCGAACCGCTGCGGGACCGGGAGGGCGCGGTGCTCTCGGCGAACGCCTACCTGGGAGCGGAACCGGTCGCGCGGGCCCTGGCGCACCGCCCCCAGGTGGTGGTGACCGGCCGGGTGACGGACACCGGGATCACCCTCGCCGCCCTGCGCTCCGCCCTGGGTTGGGAAGCGACGGACTGGGACCGGATCGCGCAGGGCCTGGTCGCCGGGCACCTCATCGAGTGCGGCGTCCAGGCCACCGGGGGCAACCACACCGACTGGCGCCGGGTGCCGGGGCTGGGCCGGCAGGGGTTCCCGATCGTCGAGGCGGAGGCCGACGGGGCGTTCACCCTCACCAAACAGCCGGGCACCGGCGGACTGGTCTCGCCGGCGGCGGCGAAAGAGCAACTCCTCTACGAGATCGGCGACCCGGCGCTCTACCTCTCCCCGGACGCGACGGTGGACTTCCGGAACCTGCGGGCGGAGGCCGACGGGCCGGACCGGGTGCGGATCACCGGCGCGAAGGGCGGCCCGCCGCCGGACACCCTCAAGGTGAGCCTGACCCTGAAGGAGGGCTTCCGGGTCGAGGCGGCGCTCTTCGTGGGCGGGCCGGAGGTGCGGGCGAAGGCCCTCGCCCTGGAAGCGGCGCTGCGCGAGCGGCTCGCCGAGGACTGCGCCGCCGCCGGAATCGAGCCGCCGGAAGAGTTGCGGGCGGACCTCGTCGGCGCGGACGGGGTCCAGCGGCGGTTCGCCGGCGAGACGGCGACGGAGCCGACGGAGGGGCTGGTGCGGTTCGCGGCCCGAAGCGCCCGCGAGGAACCGCTGCAACGGTTCCGGAAACTGGCGCCGAGCCTGCTGCTGAGCGGCCCGCCGGGGCTGGCGGTGACCGGCGGCGCTCCCCGGGTGTCGCCGGTGGTGCGCTACTGGCCGGCGCTGGTCCCCCGCGGGAAGGTCACGGCGCGGGTCCGGGTGCTGCGGCAGCGACCCGGATCCCCCCGCGAGATCGTCGCCGACGAGGAAGTCCCCACCCGCGGCCCCGCCCGAACCGGCCCGGCGGGGTCGGAGACCGGCGCCGACGACCGGCCGCCCTCGGCTGCGGTCGCCCTCTCCGGCGCGGCCGCGCCGGGCGACCGGGACGAAGTCGAAGTCGCGCTGGGAGCGATCGCCCACGCCCGGGGCGGAGACAAGGGGGACGCGGTGAACTTGGGAGTCGTCGCCCGGAGTCCCGCCGGCTACCGGTGGCTCGCGGAGCACCTGACCGCCGAGCGGATGGCGGCGTGGGCCGCGGGGGTGGCCGCCGGGCCGGTGCGCCGCTACCGGCTGCCGGGGCTCGGGGCGCTGAACTTCGTCCTCGAACGGGCGCTCGGCGGCGGCGGCGTGGAGAGCCTGCTGCCCGACCCGCAGGGCAAGACCCTGGCGCCGGCGCTGCTCCGCCGCCGGATACGGGTCCCGCGGAGGCTCCTCGCCACGATCGCGGAGGCCGACCGCCCCACCGCTCCCGAGTTCACGCCGCCCGGCCCCGGGGGATGGCCGGCCGCGGCGGAGTCGCCGCCGGCCCCGCCCCGCCCGCCGGCCCCGCCCCGATCGCCGGCCCCGCCCGAAGCACCGGCAGCGCCCCCGGACACTCCATGACCACTCCGCCTCTCACTCTCGAACCGGCCGGCCCGGAGGGGGTCGTCTGCCTCACCCTCCGCCGCCCGGAGGCGAGGAACGCCCTGACCCCGGAGATGGTGGCGGCGATCCCGGAACTCCTCGCCGAAGCCGCGGGACGGCCGCCGGAGCGCTGCCGGGTGCTCGTCCTCCGGGGGGAGGGCCGCGTGTTCTGCGCCGGAGCGGATATCCGCGCGATGCGCGAGTCCGGGAAAGCGGATGAAGCCGCGAACCGCGCCGACGCCCGCCGCTTCGCGGTGCTGTTCCGGGCGGTCGCTTCGTTCCCGGCGCCGGTGGTGGCGGCGGTGCAGGGGGCGGCCCTCGGCGGCGGCTTCGGGCTGGTCGTGGCGGCGGATCAGGTCGTCGCCGAGGAGAACGCCCGCTTCGGCACCCCGGAGGCGCGGCTGGGCCTGACCCCGGCGGTGATCTCGCCCTATGTGGTGCGGCGGCTGGGCCCGGGAGCGGCGGGGCCGTTCCTGCTCGGGGGCGCGGTCGCCGCCGGGGAGACGGCGCTCCGGCTGGGGATCGCCCACGAACTCGCTCCCGGAGGGGAGCCGCTCGACGCCGCGGTGGAGCGGACGGTGCGCCGCTTCCTGGAGAACGCCCCGGCCGCGGTGCGGAAGACGAAGGAGCTGATCCTGCGGGAAGCCCCGCTGCCTTCGCCGGAGATCGAGGAACTCACGATCGGCACGATCGCCGCGGCCCGCGCCTCCGCCGAAGGACAGGCCGGCGCGGCAGCGTTCTTCGCCCGGGAGCGGCCGCCCTGGGCGCCGCCGGCGGCCGGCGAAGCGTGAAGCGACCGCAGGGAGATCACGCCCCGCCGAAACGCCTGGTCATCGCCAACCGGGGCGAGATCGCGCGGCGGGTCCTGCGCGCCGCGCGAAAGCGGGGAATGAGCGCCGCGGTCGTCTCCACCCCGGCGGACCTCGGCGCCCCGGTGCGGCGGGAGGCGGACGCGGTGCTGGAGGTCCCGGACTTCCTCGACGCCGGGGCGGTGGTGGCGGCCGCGGCGGCCTGGAAGGCAGACCTGCTCCATCCGGGGTACGGGTTCCTCTCGGAGAACGCCGCCTTCGCCGCCGCCGCCGAGGCCGCGGGGATCGCCTTCGTCGGCCCCACGCCCGGAGCGATGCACCGACTGGGCGGAAAGGAGGAGGCGCGGCGGCTGGCGGTCGCGGCGGGGGTTCCGGTGCTGCCGGCGGTGTCCTCGACGGGGATCGCGGCGGCCGCCGACCCGGCGGCGGCAGTGGAGCGGAGCGGCGTCGGGTTCCCCTGCGCGGTCAAGGCGGCCTTCGGCGGCGGCGGCCTCGGCATCCGGGTGGTCCGGGAGCCGGCCGCCCTGGGCCCGGCCCTCGAAGCGGCGGCGCGGCAGGCCGAGGCCGTCTTCGGCGACGCCACCGTGTACCCGGAGAAGTGGATCGAACGGCCGCGGCATGTGGAGATCCAGGTCTTCGGGGACGGACAGGGCGGCGGCGTCCACCTGGGCGAGCGGGAGTGCTCGATCCAGCGGCGGCGGCAGAAAATGCTCGAGTGGACCCCGGCCTTCGGGGTCTCCGGGGCTCTCCGCCGGCGGATGGGCGAAGCGGCGCTCCGGCTGGTCGCCGCCGCGAAGTACCGGGGCGCCGGCACCGTCGAATTCCTGCTCGACCCCGCCGGCGACTTCTTCTTCCTGGAGGTGAACACCCGGCTGCAGGTGGAACACCCGGTGACCGAGGAGGCCTACGGGGTGGACCTGGTGGACGCCCAACTGGAGCTGGCGCTGGGCGCCTGGCCCCGGGAGTTGCCGCCGCCGGCCGCGCCGGACGAGTTCCGGCCGCTCGCGCCCCGGGCCGCCGCCATGGAGGCGCGGCTGCTCGCCGAATCCCCGGCGGCCGGGTTCGCGCCGAGCCCCGGCCAGGTGCGGCGCTGGCGGCTCCCGTCCGGCGACGGGGTGCGCGTGGATTCCGGGGTCGTCGAGGGCGCCCCCGTGCCGGCCGGCTTCGACTCGCTGCTGGCGAAGGTGATCGCTTCCGGGCCGAGCGTCGCCGCCGCCGCCCGCCGCCTCGCGGAAACGCTGCGGGAAACGGCGGTCCACGGCGTGGAGACGAACGCCTCCTTCCTGGCGGCGGTCCTGGCACACCCCGACTTCCTCGCCGGCCGGACGCACACCCACTGGGTCGAGGAGCGAGCGCCGGACCTGCCCGCCTCGCGGATGCCGGGGCGCCTCCGGGAGTGGCTCGAAGGGGAACGACTGGCCGAGGCGCTGGCGTCCGCCGCCTCCGGAAGGCGGAGCGGAGGCGGCGCGGCGGTCTTCCACGCAGTCGCCGAAGAGAGCGGCCTCCCCGGGATCCGACCCGGGAACGCCCCCGGCGAAGTGGTCGTCACCGTCCCGCCCGGCGCCGGCGAAGCCGCGGGCGCCCCCCCCGAGACAGTCCGCCTGGTGGCGACCGCGCTCGACAGCGCGCGGGGAGTGGCGGTCACCGCTTTCGGCGAGACCGTCGTGATCGGCGCCGGCGCCGGGGAAGCGAGCGGAACGGACGAGGGCCGGCCCGACGCCGCAACGCCCGCCGCCCGCGCCGGCGAGGTCCGGGCGCCGCTGGCCGGGCAACTGCTGCGGGTGCGCCGCGACCCCGGAGCCGCGGTACGGCGCGGCGAGGTCCTGGCGGTGGTGGAGTCCATGAAGATGCACTGGGAGATCCGCGCCGAACGCGACGGGATCCTCGGCGAACCGACCGCCTCCCCCGGCGCCCCGGTAGCCGCCGGAACGCTCCTCCTCACGATCGGCGCCGCACCGGGCCAGTAGCCGGCGAGCGCGCAGAGGGAGGCATCGCCGACCTCTGCGAGAAGGCGTAGAGGCGCTACCGGTCGAACTCGGCGGAGTCCTCCCCGTCTTCCCCGAAGGAGCGGACCGGCGGGAGTTTGCCGCCGTGGACGGTCGGTTCGGCGCACCACTTCTTCCCGATCAGCCGGACCTCGGCCAGCGCTTTCGCTCCGAGGCCCAGTCCCCCGCCGAGGACCCGGCGGTCGAGTTCCTGCCGGGCCGGATCTTCGTGGGCGCGGTGGGCTTCGAGGAACCGCTCGCCGCTCAGGTCCCGGAAGGCCCGCCCCAGGGCCGCGATCCGCCGTTTCGGCAACTCGCGGAGGTCCGGGACGAAGAGTTGCCCGAGCCGGGACAGGGTGAGGTTCGTGCGCCCGGACTGCTGCACCGAGCCGGACCACCAGAACAGGAGCAGGCCCAGAGTGGTGTTCGCCCAGGCGGCGAGCGGTTCCTCCCAGTCCGGGTCGTCCACCCGGAACGAGGGCCAGGCGCGCCCGCCGATGGCCGGTTCCTGCGTGAGGCAGGCGGCGAGACTCTGGGCGCTCGTCTGGAAGTCGCGGTTGAAGTGGAGCCGCCCGGGACACGCGGCGAGCCGGGGGCGAACGGCGGAAGTGTAGGGTGGCGGGAGGTCCCCGGGACGCCCGCCGGGGGGTGCCCCGTTCCCATCCGCGACGAATCCTGTCGTCGGGTTGCCCGACCTCCGCCCGGAGGCCCGAGAACTCCACGGTCGGCGTTTCCCGGGCCCGGTGGTGGTTCGGCCGGGAAGCGGTCGTCCACCCGGTGGTGGCGAACCCTTCTTTCCCGGCGGTGATCCCGGAACGGCCCGACTTCCTCGCCGGCCGGAGGCGCGCCGTCCGGTTGGGTTACCGACGGTCAGAACTCGCGGCGTCGCGGTGGCCGGAGCGGGGCCGGGGTTCACCCGTTCGAGTGCGGCTGGCCGAGGCGCCGGCGCGGCGGTTCGCGCCGGAAGCGGCAGCGCCCCGCCCCGCGCTCGGCGTCAGTCGTCCCGCCCGGCGCGTTCCTCCCGCTCTTCCGGGCGCTCTTCGAGGATGTCGAGGACCCGCCGGTAGCCGAAGACGCGGTCGCGCTTCTTCCCGGTGACTTCGACGAGCACGCCCACCTCCCGAAGGCGGTCCACGGTCTTCGCCGCCTGACCGCGGGAGCCGCCCAGGAACTCCTGCGCCTCGGGAACCGAAACGAACGGCTGGCGCCGGAGGAAGTCGAACAGTTTCAGGACGGCCGGCACGGCCAGCCCCAGGGGCAGGATCCGCTGCTCGTCTTCGTTCATCCGGGTCAGGAGTCGGTCCGCGGTCTCGCGCGCGTGCCGGGCGGTGTCCACGACCCCCTGCAGGAAGAATCCGAGCCATCCCTCCCAGTCGCCCTCCGTCCGCACCGCGTTCAGCCGGGCGTAGTACTCGGGACGATGCTCGTAGAAGAAGCGGCTGAGATACAGCAGGGGTTCATCCAGCACGGCGGTTTCGCTGAGCATCAGCGCGATCAGGGCGCGTCCGGCGCGTCCGTTGCCGTCCAGGAACGGGTGGATCGTCTCGAACTGGACATGCGCGAGCCCCGCCTTCAGCAGCGGCGGCAGGTTCGCTTTCCCGTGGAGGAACTTCTCGAGGTCGCTCATCAGGTCGGGCACCCGGTCGGGCGGCGGCGGGACGAACCGCGCCAGGCCCGGGCGGGGCCCCCCGATCCAGTTCTGGGAACGGCGGAACTCCCCCGGCATCTTCCGGCGCTGTCCGGAGAGCAGGACGCCGTGCACTTCGCAGACGAGCCGCGTCGAGACCGGGAAGTCGGCGCGAATCCGGGCCATGCCGTGATCCAGCGCCTCCAGGGCGGCCTCCGTCTCCTCGATCGCGGGGCGGTTTCCCTCCTCGGCCCCCAGTCCGAAGTGCCAGCGGAGCAACTCGGACACGGAGGACTCGATCCCCTCGATCCGGGACGAGTACCCGGCCTCCTTCGCGGCGAACAGGACCGGCAGGCAGTCCGCATCGGGCCGCGCGCCCAACTCCACCAGCCGCCCCAACTCCCAGTGCGCCCGGCAGACCACCGGCAGGAACCGCCCGATTTCGACTACCCGCTCCGGCGGCAGCGGCTTCGGTACGAACGCCTCCACCCGCTCCCCGCCGACGACGGTCGTGACCGTGCTCCCCATCGGCCCCATCGGCCCCATCGGCCCCACCGACCCGCGCCCCCGCGCCATCGCTCTCACCGACTCCCCCGTCCGCCCGTCATCCTACCGCGCCGGGCGGAAAATCGATTCCCACGCCCCGCATGCACGGGGTCCGGCAGGCGGCCCGGCCCTACTCGGACACCTCCGAAGTTCGTGATGACAACAGGGACCGCAGGCGTTCCAGCATCTTCTCACGCCGCCGCTCGTAGAACTGCGGAAATTCGCCGATGCTTTCCGGCAGTCCGTCCAAGTCGTGTTCCCGCTCGTGCCGCCCCCTTTTCTCATCGGTGAGATTTTTCCGCAGCCATTCGGTCGGCAACTTGTCCTTCTTCGCTTGGTTCTCCGGGCCGTGAAGCAACTGCAGATTCGCCAGCCCGTTCACACGATCCGTGCACTCAGTGATCACGCTCTCCGCGATTCCGGCTCTCGCCAAGGGCGAGCGACGCAGTTTGGCCTGGGGGAAGATGTGGTCGATGTGGAACTGTCTGTTTTTCACATCCACGAACCGATGATAGAGGAGCCTCAGTACTCCGTACGCGCGAGCGTCCCCGTACCTCACATCCACGAGATCCTCCAATTCCGCTTGGTCGAACGACAGACTCTTTCCCTTCGGAGCCATGTAGTCTTCCAGTCCCAAAATCGGAAACTCATCGGCTCGTTCCCGAATAACCCGGCGCAAACCGCCGAGCAGATTGTCGAGCCCACTACCCCATACTCCTCGCTTGAGCAGTGCCCTGGTTAGCCAATCCTGCACCCGATCCCGATCCCCTTGCCACGAGCTGCTCGTCAACCAACTCCCAGATCGCTCCCGACGATGAAGATAGTAGGCGATCGGAAGCAGGGAATTCGCCGCCGAAAGCGTTGTAGAGTCGTACCCGGTTTCGGCCGCTACGCCAACCGCCATGCGAACCGACTGTTTGATCCGATCCCACTGAGATTCGATGAGGTACATGTTCTTGGCAGTGAAGTTTGTGACCTGGAACTTGATGTCGAGATCACTCAACATCAGACACGCCTTCAGGACGAAATCCTTGGTGAAGGAAAACCCGTTGCCGATACGGTTGATTTCGTCGACGAAGCCGTGAATCTCGGCTCGGGCATTACCCTTCCACTTTGCCGTCGCGACGCTGAGCAACATGTCCGAATAGGAGAGCACCGTGCCGCCGCTGTTCGTCCGCACGAAAATGTTCAGAACTTTGTGGAGATCTTGAGATTCCTCTTCGTAGAAGGCAATGACTTCCTTCGAGTGAACCGTCTCGTGCAGGCGGGCCAGCGTTTTCTGTGGCTCCTTAGCCAGTCCGTGTTCTTGGACGAAGTCAAGGAGGTCGTCATTCCTGTCCTTGATTCCCAAGATGTCGTTGACGCGATACCAGTACGCGCCTGCCCGACTGTTCCCCTTCTCTGCTTCTTCTTTCGTGAGGAATCGAAACTCGTAGGCCATGCCTTCGTCACTTTCTTCCGGTGAACCCATAAGGTTCAAGTGCAGCCGCTTCTCCGGGAACGCGTTGGGATTCGTCCAGCGTTGTCTCGGCAGTTTGGCGATGTAACTGCCACACAGGCCGATGTTTAGTGCAGTGAGTCTCTGCTGACCATCGAGAACGGCAGTGATTTTCTTGCGTTCCGGGGAACGGCCGACCGGCGTGTTGTGTGGGTTACGAACGTCGTAATCCGTAATGAAGTCGTAGAACTGATACTGGTCGATGTTCTCGGGAAGCACCTCCCAGAACAAGAACGAGCCGATAGGATAGCCACGCATGAGGCTGTCGAACAGTCTCTCGATTTGGTGCGGCCTCCACACCATCTCGCGCTGAATCGCAGGCAATACGTAATCGCGCCCTCGAATAGCGGCCAAGGCTTTCTTGATCGTGATCGGTATTTGGAAAGCCACGGAAGCGCTCCTCAGTGTTCCCGCGTGGGCGCCGCCGGACGATCCGACGGCATTCCCGTTTGTTGTCCGAAAGTATAGCGCACGGAGTTATGCGAGTGTCAATCAGCCGTTCAGATAGTTGGATCGGCGGACGTCGGCTCGTGCGGCCCTACTCGCGGCCCTCCTCTTTCGCTTCCACGCGGACCAGGCCGGGGGCGCCTTCGGCTTCCAGGACCCGGTTGGTTTCCGGGAGGCCGGTCTCCAGGGCGGCGGCGAGTTCGGACTGGAGGGTGGCCAGGCGTTCCCTCAGGACCGTGTGGACTTCGCGCATCTGGTCGGTGGGGCGGAAGTCGGCGGTGGCGACGGCGCCGGCGAGGTAGGAGAGACGGCCGGCGAGCATGGCCGGCCAGCGGACGGCGTCCTGGCCGGTGCCGGTGAGGTTGCGCTGGATCAGGCGGTTCTCCACCGCGATCAGGGAGCCCTCGAACCCGTCCACCGCCGAGGCCACCGCCTCCGCCTGGCCGGTCTCCTCCACGACGGCCTTCACATCGAGCAGTTGGCGGCGGAGCCACTCGATCTCGTTCACCATCCCGGCCACCGCTTCGAAGTCGGCGCGGATCTCCCGCACCATCGCGTCCTGTTCGGCGATGTCCGCCATCGTGCCCTCGCTGCGCGGGTCCTTGAGCACCATGAGCGTCTGCGTCTGCTCCGAGTCGCCGACCTTGAGCACCACTTCGTACGCGCCGGGCGGGGCGAGGATGGCGATCCGCCCTTCGGGGGCGCTGCGGGAGCGGTTCTCGTCGAGTTGCACCCAGTCCGCGTGCGCCGGGGTGGTGCGGAGACGCATCTCCGTGGTCTGCTCTTCGCGGAGGTTCCACCAGACGCGGTTCAGCCCCTCGTCCCCGCTGCCTTCCAGGGTGCGGACGGTTTCCCCGGCGGAGTTCCGGATCTCCAGGGACACTTCCTCGACTTCTTCGTTCAGCCAGTAACTGAGCGACGCGCCGTAGGGCGGGTTCTCGCCGGCGGACCAGTCGTCGAACTGGGAGAAGGGGGCGGTGATCGGGTGGAAGCGGTAGGCCTGGCGGGGTTCGAAGAGATGCGCCTCCTTCGCAGCGATCTCCTCCGACCACTGCTGCAGCGGGCCGATGTCGTCCATGATCCAGAAACCGCGGCCGTAGGTGCCGACGACCAGGTCGCCGAAGTGTTCCTGCACCGCGATCCAGTACATCGGGCTCGGCGGCAGGCCGTTCGCCAGCCGCTGCCAGTTGGCTCCGTCGTCGAAACTCACATAGAGGAAGTTCTCGGTGCCCAGGTAGAGCAGGCCGGGCCGCTGCGGGTCTTCGCGCACATTCCGCGTGTAACTGAGCGGGCTGTCTTCGACGCCGTCCACGATCTTCGTCCAACTCTCGCCGAAGTCCTCGGTCCGGTACACATAGGGGGCGAAGTCGCCGACCTGGTGCGCTTCCACGGTCATATACGCCTTGCCGGCGCTCCACTTCGAGGCGTCCACATTGCGCACCACGCCGTCGGTCGGCATGTCCGGCACATTCTCGGTCACATTCGTCCAGGTGGCGCCGCCGTCCCGGGTCAACTGGATGCGGCCGTCGTTCGTCCCCGCCCAGATCACGCCCTGCTCGACCGGGCTCTCATCTATGGCATAGACCACGCAGCAGTACTCGACGCCGATGTTGTCCGGCGTGAGACCCCCGGAGATCGTCTGCCGGCTGCGGTCGTTCGTGGTCAGGTCGGGGCTGACCTCTTCCCAATTCTGCCCGCCGTTCGTGGTGCGGTGGACATGCTGGCTGCCGACATAGAGGGTGTTGCGGTCGTGCGGGGAGATGAGGAGCGGGAACACCCACTGGAAGCGGTAGCGCAGGCCCTCCGCCGGCCAGCCGAGGGTGCTCTCGGGCCATACCTCCACCTGGCGGAACTGCCGGGTGCGTTCGTCGTAGCGGACGACGATGCCGCCGGCGGCGCCGGCTCCGGAAGCGCTCGACCAGACGATGTTCGGGTCTTCGGGGTCGGGGGTGGCGAAACCGCTCTCGCCGCCGCCGACTCCGTGCCACATGCCCCGGGGAATGCCGGAGCCGAAGAAACCGCCGGTGAACGCGCGGCTCGGGCCGCGAGTGGAAGGCCCGTCCTGGCGGTTGCCGAGGACATTGTAGGGAATGTCGTTATCTACGGTCACATGGTACATCTGCGCGATCGGCAACTGCACCTTGAACCAGGTCCGGCCCCGGTTCTCGGAGATGGAGACGCCGCCGTCGTGCGCCACCGCCATCCGGTCGGCGTCCGTATGGTCTATCCACATGTCGTGGTGGTCCCAGCCCGGGGCGTCGGCGCGATCGTGCACCCGGTGCGTCTTCCCGGCGTCGAGGCTGGAAGCGAAGGAAGCGGTGAGGAAATACGCCTCGTCCCGGTCGTCGGGGGCGGCGGCGCAGCGCGAGTAGTAGGCGCTGCGGCCGGCGAGGTTGCGGTTTTCCGTCTGCATGGTCCAGGTCTTCCCGCCGTCGCTGGTGGCCCAGAGTTCGCCGCTCTCCGCTTCGCCCCCGTCCCAGGGGACGCCGTCGCTGGTTTCGATGAGCGCGTACACCCGGCGGGAGTCCGACTTGCTCATGCAGAGGGCGATCTTGCCCACTTCGTGCTGCGGCAGGCCGTTTCCTTCGAGGCGCGTCCAGGTGTCGCCGCCGTCCTTCGACATATGGAGCCCGCTCCCGGGGCCGCCGCTGACCCGGCCCCAGGTGCGGATGGAGAGTTGCCACATGCCGGCGAACAGGATGCGGGGGTTGTTCGGGTCCATCACCAGGTCGGAGGCGCCGGTGTTCTCGTCCACGGCGAGCACCAGTTCCCAGGTCTCGCCGCCGTCGCTGGTGCGGTAGATGCCGCGCTCCGGCTGCGGCGCGTAGGCGTGGCCGAGCGAGGCGGCGTACACGAGGTCCGGGTTCGTCGGGTGGATCACCAGGCGGCCGATGCGGGCGGTGGCTTCGAGTCCCGTCGCCTTCCAGGTCTCCCCGGCATCTTCGGACTTGAAGACGCCGGTGCCGATGGAGACATTGGCGCGGATGAAGGTCTCGCCGGTGCCGGCCCAGACGATGTTCGGATCGGACTCGGAGACCGCCAGCGCGCCGATGGCGTGGACCGCCTGGTCGTCGAACACCGGGCGCCAGCGCAGGCCGGCGTCCTCCGTCTTCCAGATGCCGCCGGTGGCCGCCCCGGCGTAGTAGGTCTCCCGGTCGCCGGGGACGCCGGCCACGGCGAGGGTGCGGTTCCCCACCGGGCCGATGTGGCGGAACTTCAGGCCGCCGAGTCGGTCCGGGGCCGGCTGCGCGATGGCGGAACCGGCGAGCGCGGGCGCGGCAAGGATGGCGGCAACGATGGCGGCGGGGAGGCGGAGTCGGGCGGACATGCGGGGAGCCTTTCGTGCGGGTGGGAGATTGCCGAAGGAGGGCGATTATGCCGATTCGCCCGGGAACGGGCTCTCCGGAGGGTGGATCGGGGTCGGATCGGACGACGGCCGGGCGGGTCAGCCGGGCGCGTCGGTGGTCGCTTCCGGCGCTGCGGCCGACCGGCGGAACCGCAGGTAGAGCGGGATCCCGGCGGCGGCGATACCGAGCCCGACGAGCGCGTCCCGGGGGTCGGTCACCACCGTGTTCACCAGGAGGACCGCCGAGAACACGGTGAAGAGCCCCGGCAGCAGCGGGTAGCCGAAGGCGCGGTACGGGCGCGGGAGGTCCGGCTGCCGCCGCCGGAGGGCGAAGACGGCGGCGCTGCCCAGGCCGTAGAAGAGCCAGGAGACCACCACCACATAGGTGAACAACTGGTCGTAGGCGCCGGTGAGGGCGATCGCCGCCGCCCAGACTCCCTGCCCCAGGGTGGCGTTCCGGGGGGCGCCGCCGGGGCCGAGTCGGCCGAAGGAGCGGAAGAACGCGCCGCTGCGGGACATCGCGTAATAGACCCGGGCGCCGGTGAAGATGAAGCCGTTCGCGGCGGCGAAGCAGGACACCATCACCGCCGCCGCGACCAGGCGGCTGCCGAGCGGGCCGGCCACTGCCCGGGCGGCGTCGGCGGCGACCGTCTCGGTCCCGGCGAAGGCGGGGAGGGGCAGCGCCCGGAGGTAGGCCAGGTTCAGCAGCAGGTAGATGCCGATCAACGCCAGCAGGCTGACGGCGATCGCCCGGGGCAGGAAGCGTTGCGGGTTCTTCACTTCGCCGCCGACGAAGGTGATGCTGATCCAGCCGTCGTAGGCCCAGAGCGCCGCCACCATCGCCGCTCCCCAGCGGGCCATCGTTCCCCCCTCGACCGGGAGCCGGGCGGCGGCGATCTCCCCTGCCGGCCGGTCGCCCCAGAAGACGCAGAGCGCGATGATCGCCCCCGCCATCACCAGTTTGGCGACGGTGGTCGCGTTCTGGGTGCGGGCCGAACTGCGGACGCTGCGGCAGTTCCAGAGCGAGAGGGCCAGGATGAGCGCGACCGCGGCCGCCTTCCGCGCCGGCGGCGTCAGGGCGACGAACTCGGCGGCGTATTCCACGCAGATGACCGCCACCGCCGCGATGGAAGCGGTCTGGATGACGGCGAACAGGCTCCAGCCGTAGAGGAAGCCGGCCAGCGGGCTCCAGGCGCGTTCGAGATAGACGACCTCCCCGCCGGCCCGGGGGAAGAGCGCCGCCAGTTCGGCGATGGCGAAGGCGCCGCAGAGCGAGATCGCCCCGGCGGCCACCCAGACCAGCGCCGCCCCGTAGGCGCTCCCGGTCGCGGTCACCACCTGCGCCGGGACGACGAACGCCGCCGAGGCGAGGATCGTCCCGATGTTGATCAGGAGCGCGTCGGAAAGACGCAACTCCCGCCGGAGTCCGCCGCTCACCGGGCGAAGTATTCCGCCCCCTCCCGCCGCGAACGGGGCGGACCGGCGGGGAGGCGCAGGGCCGGGTCGCTGCGGTTCCGGGCCGGGGTCCTACGGCGCCGGGACGACCTGGTGGATGTAGTCCATCAGGCTGGGGATCCCCGGTTCCCACTCGGGCATCGCCCCGGCCCGCCAGAGGAAGCCCAGGTGGCTGAGCGTTCGCCGCGCTTCGGCCGCCGCCGCCGGGTCCTCGAAGCCGGGTGCGCGGGACACTGCGGCCAGCACCTCCCCGTGACGGACTGCCGACCGCTCCCGGAAGACCTCCGCCACCGCCCGAGCTGCCGGCAACAGTCCCAACTCGTCCAACTCGTCGTGGCGGCGGAGGTAGTACTGGTTCTTCTCGAACTCGAAGGTGGATCGGCAGGCTTCCGCGTCCTCGACCGTGATCTCCGGACGATCCGACCCGCCGCCCGACACCCGGTTCCAGACGGCGGCGCCCCAGAGTTGCAGGAAGTACGGATATCCGTGGCTCTCCCGGACGATGAAGGCCACTGCCTCATCCGAGATCGAAAGATCGTCCGCCGACAGCGGCCGGCGGATCGCCGCCGAGGCGTCGGATTCGTTCAATCTGCCGATGGGCAACTGGCGGCCGCGATCCCAGAAGGAGGCGCCCATCGTTCCGAGGTGAGCCGGCAGATCCGGCGTGCCCGCGAGGACCGACAGGAGAGGCGCCGCCCGTCCCACCTCCTGCAGGGCGTTCAGCAATTCCTGACCGACCTCTGGATCCAGCGTGTGCGCTTCGTCGAGGAGCAGCACGAGCGGCTTCGTCGAGGCGCGCGCCGCCAGAGCCTCGTCCGGCCCCGGCGCCGGAGCGTCCTTGCCCGGCCGCCAGGGGATGCCCCGGAAGGCGGTCGGCTCGGCCGCAACCTCATCCCACCAATGGCGGGGCAGGAGCCGCTCCACCAATTCGAGGTCCGTCCGGATCTTCGCCGGGGTGAGCCGGAGGACATCCACGGCGTACGAAGGCGCCTCTACTTCCTGGATCCACACCAGCAGGGCCGTCTTGCCGTTGCCGCGCGGCCCGTAGAGGATCACTCCGCTCGGCGGCGCCTCTCCCCGGTCGAGCATGGCGAGCAGGGAACGGAACAGCGCCTGTTCGTTCTGCCGGCCGGCCAGGTACGGCGGGAGGCCGCCCGGGCCGGGACGGAACGGGCAGGAACGGAGGACCGCGCTCACGCGCCTCAGTCTATGGAGTCGGTGCTCCGGGCGCGGGCGACCGCGACCGGGCGCGGCAGGCCCGCCACCGGTTGGCCAAGAGCGGCTTCCGTCCCTCGACACCGGCCGGGGACCGGCTTTCGGAGTCAGGGGTCGCCTTCGGGACCGCAGCGCGCCCGGCGTCGGCCAGCCGCCGGGGTGACCGGAGCGGCGTACGATGCCCGGCGTGGACGGGACCGACGCCGACCGGGAGGAACTGGAAGCCCCCATGCGGGCGGCGCTCGCCGAGGCCCGGCGGGCGGAATCGGAAGGCGAGGTGCCGGTGGGGGCGGTCGTCGTCCGGGAGGGCGCGGTCATCGCCGCCGCCGGGAACCGGGTGCGCCGCGACAACGATCCGACCGCCCACGCCGAGATCCTCGCCCTCCGGCAGGCGGCCCGCCGGCTCGGTAACTACCGGCTGACCGACTGCGACCTCTACGCCACTGTCGAACCCTGCCTGATGTGCGGCGGCGCCATCGTGCATGCCCGCATCCGGCGCCTCTTCTACGGGGCGCCGGAGCCCAAATTCGGTGGAGTAGAATCGCGGGTCGCTCTGGAGCGGCTGGGCCTGCCGCACCGGTTTTCGGCGGTTCCCGCCGTGTTGCCCGAGGAGGGGCGCGCGCTCCTGCAGCGCTTCTTCCGTTCCCGGCGGCAGACCGCCGCCGCGGATCCGATCGAGAGCCGGAGAGGTACCGAAGTGGCCGTAACGGGGGCGCCTCGAAAGCGCTTTGTCCGGTGAAGAGCCGGGCACGTGGGTTCGAATCCCACCCTCTCCGCCGCCTCCGGCCGCACCGGTCGCCGTCGTTCCGCCGCGTCGCGACCGGGGCGCCGGGCCCGGGCCTGGTCCGGGGGTCGGCCCTGGCCCTCGCGTTCGCCGCCGTCTCGACCGCCGCGAGTCCCCCGGCGTTCCCGCGCGAGGGTCCGACGATCGCGCCGGCGGCCTCCTCGATCACCGTCGCCACCTGGAACATCGCCTGGTTCGGCGACGGCCGGAACGACCGGGACCTCACCGGGAACCGGCGCGGCGGCCGGCATCTGCGGAACGCCGGCGATGTGGAGCGGCTGCGCGAGGTCGTCGCCCGGCTGGTGGAACGCGGAGTGGACGCGGTCGGTCTCCAGGAGATCGAGAACCGCGAAGCCGCCCGGCTGCTGTTCCCGGAGGGCGAGTGGGACCTCTTCGTCTCCCGCCGGGAACCGGACCCGGAGTGGAGCCAGCGCACGGTCATCGCCGTCCGCCGCGCCTCGGGCTGGCAGGCGGAACGGCACCCGGATGTGGTGGAGTGGTCGCCGCAGGGCCGGGACCGCCACGGGGTGGACCTCACCCTCCGACGCGGCGGGGAAACCGTGCGCCTCCTGACCGTGCACTTCCAGTCCGGCTGCAACCGGGAACCGCTCTCCACCGGCAAGCGCCAGTGCGGTTTCCTGCGGATGCAGTTCGCGGTGCTGAAGGGTTGGCTCTACGAGCGGTTCCGGGAACGGGTCCCCGTGGTGATCGCCGGCGACTGGAACCGATTCCTCTCGCGGCGCCCGGACGACGCCGCCATCCTGCCGGGGGACCCGCTGGTGCTGCCCTCCACCGGCAGCGCGCCCCGGTGCTGGGACGGCTACTTCGACAACTTCGTGGACCACCTGGTGGCCTTCGGGCCCGGCGGGACCGGAGCGGCGGCGCGGCGTTTCGAGGAGGTGCTCTACGAGGCGCCTTTCCCGGAGCGGGACCGCTACTCCGACCACTGTCCGCTGATCGGCGAACTGGTCTTCGAAACCCCGTAGGCCGAACCGCGCCGGGGCGGTCCCGCGGCGCGCGCGAAGGCGCACTCTCCGGCCCGAACCGGCTCGATTTCCCGTCGGCGAAGGCGCCGCGCGGCTGGCATACACTCATTCGGTTCTGCCTCGTTCGCCATTCCCCCCGTTTCCCCTGGAGACGACGCTCGCACCCGACGCGCGACTCCACTTCTGGTCGCCGGAACGGCCGCCGGCGGAGGTCGCCGGCTGGGTCCGCCGGCGGGTCGGGGATCGCTGGCCGGGCGCCGTTCCCCCGGAGGCAGCCGCCGCCACCGTCCAGGTTGGAGAAGAGCCGGCGCCGGGGCTGACTCTGTGCCCGCTGGCGGCCGCAGCGGTGCTTTCCGCGGCGGTGCCGCCCCGGGGAACGCCGGACCGCCGGGCGCCTTCGACGCGGTTCTGGATCCTCGCGAACCGGTTCCTGCTCGGTCTGCTGTCGCGGGGCCGCTTCCGGCCGGCGATCCGGACGGAAGCGCCGTCGGGCCGGCGGGGCGCGGCGCTCTGGCTGCCCGAGTTCGCTGCGCATCGCCGGGAACTGGACGCGCTCCGGCTGGCCGCGCCGCGCCGCGCCATCGCCGTCCCCGACCCGGAACCGGCGCTCGTCGCCTACTTCGCCGCCGCCGGGGACGCGATCGTCCGGGACGCCGGCCGCCGCCTGGGTTGGGCCGGAGCGCCGGGCGCTGCCCGCCGCGATGCGGACGAACTGGTGGAATCGGCGCTCGAAGGGCTGTTCGCGGTGGAATCGGGCCGCCTGGAAGAGCGGGCGCCGGAGGACCTTCGGCGCATGGCGGCCGCCCTCGGCGACGGGGCCGCGGAGGACGGCGCCGGACCCGAGAACGGCTGGCGCGTGGTCTTCGTGCTGGAGCCGCCGGCGTCCGACCCGGCGGCGGACTCCGAACCCGCCGCGCGGCAGACCGGTTCCGGGGCCGCTGAGGCCCCCTGGCAGGTCCGGCTCCGGCTGGCCGCGCAAGGGAACGGGCGACCCGGAGGAAACGGTGGGGGAAACGGCGCCGTGCCTCCCGCTGCGGAGGCGGCTGCGGACAACGGGGAGGAGCCGTTGCTGCCGCTCTCCGAGATCTGGAACACCGCCGACCCCGCCGCGAACCTGCAGCGTTTCGGCGCCGCCGACCCGGCCCTGCCGCTGCTGCAGGCGCTCGGCGGCGCGGCCCGGGCCTGGCCGGTGCTGGAACGGGGGCTCCGCAGCGGCGCGCCGGACGCGGTCGAGATCACCGCCGCCGAGGCCTACGAATTCCTCCACCAGGGCCAGGACGCGCTCCGGCGGCTCGGGTATCCGGTGCGGGTGCCGCCGACCCTGGAGGGCAAGCGCACGGTGAAACCGATGCTCCGCCTCACCATCCGCCCGGCGGCCCGCGGCAAGGGGGTTGCCGCTGCCGGGAAGGGTCGCAGCCGCCGCACCGAACTCGGCCTCGACGCCCTGATGGACTACCAGTGGAAGGTGGAGGCCGGGGAGCATTCCTGGAGCCTCCAGGAGTTCCGCCGCCTCACCCGGGGCCGCAAACGGCTGGTGCAGGCGAAGGACGAATGGCTGGAACTCGACCACGACCAGGTGGACCGGCTGCTCCACGAGGTGGGCCGCCGCCGGGCGCGCAGCGGCGGCCGGCCGCCGGCGCTCCGGGACGCGCTGCGGGAGCGGCTGCTCGCCGGGGCGCCGCAGGCGCGGTCGCTCTTCGAGTCCTCCGAAGACCGGCCGGTGGTCGCCGGGATCGAGGGGGAGAACTGGGTCGGCGCCCTCTTCTCGGCGCTCGAAGCCGCCGCCAGCGAACTGGGCGAGATCCCGCCGCCGGCCGGCCTCCGCACCGAACTGCGCCCCTACCAGCGGGTGGGTTACTCCTGGCTGCGGCTGCTCGCCGACCACGGGCTCGGCGGCTGCCTGGCCGACGACATGGGTCTCGGCAAGACCTGCCAGACCCTGGCGTTCCTCCTGGGGGAGCAGGAGGCCGGCCGGCTGACCCGCCCCTACCTGCTGGTCTGCCCCAACTCCATCGTCGCCAACTGGCGCAAGGAGGCGGAGCGCTTCGCCCCCTCGCTGCGGCTCCACCTGCGCCAGGGGCCGAACCGGTCGCGCAGCCCGGAGTTCGAGCAGGCGGCCGCCGAGAGCGACCTGGTCGTCTGTTCCTTCGGCATCACCCACCGCGACTTCGCGCTCCTCGACGGGATCGAGTGGGGCGGCCTGATCGTGGACGAGGCGCAGAACCTGAAGAACCCCGGGGCCAAGCAGACCCGGGCGGTGCGCCGCCTGGACACCCCGGTGCGGTTCGCCCTCACCGGCACCCCGCTGGAGAACCGGCTGACCGACCTGTGGTCCATCATGGAGTACCTGAACCCGGGCTTCCTGGGGCCGGAGCGCACCTTCCGCCGCACCTTCACCGCCGCCGTCGAGGGCGACTACGACCCGGAAGCTACCGCCCAACTGCGGCGGCTGGTCAGCCCCTTCGTGCTGCGCCGGGTCAAGACCGATCCGAAGGTCATCCGCGACCTGCCGGAGAAACACCAGGCGCGGGTCTATTGCAGCCTGACCTCGGAACAGGCGGCGCTCTACCAGGCGGCGGTGGAGCAGTGCGCCGAGCGGCTCGAAGACAACCGGGGCATCGCCCGCCACGGGGAGATCCTGCGCACGCTGACCCGGCTCAAACAGATCTGCAACCACCCGGAGAACCTGCTGCGCGCCGGCGGGCCGCTCGAAGGGCGCTCCGGGAAACTGACCCGGCTCACCGAGATCCTGGCCGAGGTGGGAGAGCGGGGCGAGCGCTCCCTGGTGTTCACCCAGTTCGCGCAGATGGCCCGGATGCTCGCCGAGCACCTCTCCGGGCTCCTCGACCGCGCTGTCCCGGTGCTCCACGGGACCACCACGATGCGGGAACGCGACGAGATCGTCACCCGCTTCCAGGAAGCGCCGGACGCGCCGCCGGTGCTGGTGCTCTCCCTCAAGACCGGCGGTTACGGGCTCAACCTGACCCGCGCCAGCCATGTCGTCCACTACGACCGATGGTGGAATCCGGCGGTCGAGAACCAGGCCACCGACCGCGCCTTCCGCATCGGCCAGCGGAAGCGGGTGCTGGTGCACAAGTTCCTCTGCGCCGGCACCCTCGAAGAGCGGATCGCGGACCTCCTGGAGCGGAAGACGGCGCTCGCCGAGTCGGTGATCGGCAGCGGCGAGTCCTGGCTGGCGGCGCTGAACCCGCAGACCTTCCAGAAGGTCATCGCCCTCGACCCGGAGGCGGTGGCCGGGTGACGGTTCCCGACCTGCCCTGGTGGGCCGCCGACTTCGCCCGGCTGCCGGGCCGGGGGCCGATCCCCGGCGACCCGGGCGGAGAGGCGGAGGACGAGGCCGCCGGGACGACCGCGCTGCCGCGCGGCTCGGTCACCGTCGAACCCGGCGCGGTCGTCGTCCGGCTCCCCGGGCGCCGGTTCCGCTCGCTGGAGGCGCGGCTCACCGCCCCGGTGCTGCGGCCCCGCCAGTGGGAAGCGCTGTTCGAACTGTTCGCTGAACAGGCGCTCTATCCGGCGGCGCTCCTGGCCGGGTATCTCCCCCGTTCGACGCGGGGGGAACTGGGAAGCCGGGGCGTGCGGCTCCTCCCGCCGGCGAACCGGATGGAGATGTCCCCGGCCGACCTCCCCGAAGAGACCGTCCGGCAGGCGCGGCAGTTGATCGCGGCGCACTTCGCCGCCGACCCGTTCCGTCTGCTGCACTTTCGCGGGCGCGACCGGGCGGCGGTGCTCTCGGGCGTCCGCCGCGGCTGGCGGGCGACCGCGCCGGCCGCCGCCGCCGGGAACGGCGCCGTGCTCGGACTCGACGAACTCGAAGCCATCCTCGAAGAGCACGGGCCAACCGCCGGCGGGCCGAAGCCGGCCGCCGGCGACAGCGCCGAGGCCGGATCGGAAGCGGCGCCGGGAGACCGGCGGCCGCTCCTGCCCCGGGTGCAGCAGGCAGAGGCGTTCCGGGGCGACCCGGTGCTCCGGGCGAACCTCTCCCGGCTCTACACGAAGGTCTCGGAGCGCGCCGCCGCCGTCACTCCCCGTTCGCGGCCGGCCCGGTCGCCGTCGGGTTGACGATCCGCGGCGGATCCTCCATCGCTTCGTAGAGCGCCCCGCGGTCGGCCGGATCCACGCGGCAACCGAGCGGCGCCGACGGCAGGTCCGGGAGCGGCCGAACCGGGAGGAGGTCGGTTCGGAGCAGCCGGCGGACCGCCTGTTCCACGATCTGCGAAACCGTGGCGCCGGTGGCGGCGGCTCGTTCCTCCAGGCGGCGGACCAGCGGGGCCGGGAGTTCGAGAGTCGTCTTCATCGGAACCGGAAGCATCGCTCCGGGAAACGGCGGCCGCGGCGATTCGGGGCGGACAGCTCCGTCGCTCCGGCTCATTCCGGCAGTTCCCAGCGTTCGGCGGCGCGGATGGCGTCGCGGCGGGCCAGGAACCAGGCCAGGCCGAGGCAGACGCCGAAGAAGAAGCCGACGGCGTGCGCCCGGTAACTGACCTCCGGGCGGATCGAGGTGGGAACCAGGATCAGCAGGGAGAAGCCGACGACCCGCACCAGCCGCTTCACCACCGAGAGCCGCCGCTCGACGAGCACATAGAGGGTGAGGCAGGCGCCGGCGAGCAGGTACACCATCCCCGAGGCCCCCACCACCCGGATGTTCGGCGCGTAGCCTTCGAGGGTCACCGCCAGCGCCAGGGCCCCGGCCGGCAGCGCCCCGCCCGGATAGAGGCTCGGCCCGAAGGCGCCGTAGGCGAAATAGACCAGCAGCGTCAGCAGCACGCTGTTCGACAGCAGGTGCAGGGCGTCGGCGTGCGCGGCCATCGAGGTGAAGAGCCGCCAGACCTCCACCCTCCCGAAAACGGTCTCGCCGCTGGCCGGCAGCGCCCGCGCCCAGTCCGGCGGCCCCCACCAGTAGATGGCGCTGAAGAGGACCGCGAGCGCCAGCGTCCACCCCACCGCGCGCCTGGCTCCCGCCAGCGGCTTCCGGGACAGCAGAGTGGCGGCGACGAAGGCGCCGGGAGGGCGCTCCGGGGGCTCGGCCCGTTCGGCGGGACCCTCCCAGCCGACTCCGGGCCGGACTTCCCCGATCGCGGAGGGCGCCTCCGCGACGCGCTCTTCCTGCGAGAACTCGTCGAAGGGGCCGGGGGCTCCCGGCTCCGCGATCCACTCGTCCGGCCCCACCTCCTCTTCCACGAGCGGTTCCACCGGCCCTTCCATCCACTCCTCGGGCTCGGCGACCCACTCCTCCTCTTCCCCGTCGTCCTCGATCCACTCGACTGCGGGGCCGTCCTCCGCCGCGTCGCTCCGCGGTTCCGCCGCCGGCTCCCGCCCGGCGAAGGGATCGAAGACCTCGGGACGCCGCGCCTCGGGGGAACGACCGAACCGTGACTTCCGCCGCCGAAAGCGCATCACCTGCGGAGTATCCGCCGAACCGGAGCGCCCGCCGGCGCGGCCCCCGCCGACCCCGGACGCTCCCCGATCAGCCGAAGCCGTCCGGAGCGACCCTTCGGAGGTAGCGGTCGAACATGGGAACGGTGAACGCGGTCATCCCGTGGTCCGGGCCGTAGAGCATCCCCTTCTCGATGAGTCGGGCCCGGACCGGGCCGAGGGAGGTCACCGGGCGGCCGAGGGCGCCGGCGATCTTCCCGGACCGGTGCGGGCCCGGCCCCAGTCCGGCCATCGCGCGCAGGTAGCGCTTCTCCGACGGCGTGAGCCGGTCGAGCCGCATCCGGAAGAAACCGGCGTCGAGCGAGGCCACGGCCAGGTTCGAGGCCTCCTTCACATCGGCGACCGTGATCGGGGTCCGGGCGGCGCAGTTCCAGCACTGCTTCCCCCAGGCCTGGAGGAAGTACGGGTACCCCTCGGTCTGGCTCACGATCTCCCTGATCGCGTTCCGTTCGTACGCCACCTCTCCCCGCTTCGCCGGCTCCCGCAGGGCGGTCCCGGCGGCCCGGGGGTTCAGGGCGCCGACTTCCCGGAAATCCAGCAGGCGCTCCGAGTAAGTCTTCGCCTTCCCGGCGCGCCGGATGATCTGGGGCAGCGCGGCCCCCACCAGGATCACCGGCAACTGGCGCTGTGACATCCGGTGGAGGGCCTGGAGGAGGGCGCCCAGTTCGCGCCGGGGCAGGGTATGGAGTTCGTCGGCGACGAGCACGAGCGCCGAGTCCTGGGCCCGGGCGGCTTCCCCGGCGGCCTGCAGCAGGTCCCCGAGGTCGAGCGAGAGATCCCCGCTGTCGGCGAGACCGGGTTCGGCGGTGGTGTCCACGCCGAACTCGATTCCCTCGAAGCGCACCTTCATCGAACCGACGAACCCGCGCAGCGCCCGGCCGGCGCGCGCCACCAGGTCGCGGGCGGCGGCCCGGGTGCTCATCCGCAGGAGGGCGGCCTTCAGGGGCGGGGCGAGCAGCGACGGCAGGGAACGGTCGGCGGCGGCTTCGAGGGACACCACGCCGAAGCCGCTCTCTTCCGCCTGTCGCTCGACCCGGTTCAGCAGCACCGTCTTGCCGACGCCCCGGAGCCCGTGCAGCACCAGGCTGTTCGCGGCGAGCCCGGCGCGGGTGCGGCGGAGCGCGACCCCGATCTCCTGCAGCAGCGGCCCGCGGCCGGCCAACTCCGGCGGCGGCGTCCCGGCGCCGGGAGTGTAGGGATTGAGGTACGGATCCACGGCTCTTACCGAGTTTATCCCGGTTTATCGAAATCGGATAAACCCGGGTAAACCAGGTACAACCCGGGGCTGAGGGGGTCGCCGGTCGAGAACCGGTGGAAGCGACGAGTCCGCTCGAACTCGGGGAGTCGAACGACAGCTCGACCGTCAGGCGCCGGGGCGCGGTGGGCCGGCCAGCGGTGGCCCCGAAGCCGATTATGGCGAGTTTATCTCGGTTTATCGAAATCGGATAAACCCAGGTAAACTCGATATAACCTGGAGCGGACCGCCCGGCGGCAGCCGGCCGCCGCGTCTCCGGCGGACGCGGGGAAGGGCCTCGATGCCGGGCTGGCGGGGCGGCCGGTCTTCCCCGGTGGCAACGACCCGGCGAGGGGGGCCGCGGGGGTGGCGCGCGGAGACGGTTATAGCGAGTTTATCCCGGTTTATCGAAATCGGATAAACCCGGATAAACCAGGTACAACCCGGGGCCTGAGGGGGCCGCCGGTCGAGAACCGGTGGAAGCGACGAGTCCGCTCGAACTCGGGGAGTCGAACGACAGCTCGACCGTCAGGCGCCGGGGCGCGGTGGCCGGCCAGCGGTGGCCCCGAAGCCGATTATGGCGAGTTTATCTCGGTTTATCGAAATCGGATAAACCCAGGTAAACTCGACATAACCCGGAGTGGACCGCCCGGCGGCAGCCGGCCGCCGCGTCTCCGGCGGACGCGGGGAAGGGCCTCGAGCCGAGCTGGCGGGGCGGCCGGTCTTCCCCGGTAGCAACGACCCGGCGAGGGGGGCCGCGGGGGTGGCGCGCGGAGACGGTTATAGCGAGTTTATCCCGGTTTATCGAAATCGGATAAACCCAGGTAAACTCGATATAACCTGGAGCGGACCGCCCCGGCGGCGGCCAGTCGCAACGGTCCGGGGAGGGGGTGGCGGCGAGTGTCACGGAGGGAACCCGAGGCGGGTTATTGCGGGTTTATCCCGGTTTATCGAAATCGGATAAACCCAGGTAAACTCGATATAACCCGGAGCGGACCACTCGGTGGCGGCTGGTCGCAACGCCTCCGGCGGACGCGGGGAAGCGCTTCGACGCCGGGCTGGCGGGGCGGCCGGTCTTCCCTGGTGGCAACGACCCGGCGAGGGGGTCGCGGGGGTGGCGCGCGGAGACGGTTATAGCGGGTTTATCCCGGTTTATCGAAATCGGATAAACCCAGGTAAACTCGATACAACCCGGAGCGGACCGCCCCGGGCGGCGGCCGGTCGCAACGGTCCGGCGAGGGGGTGGCGGCGAGTGTCACGGAGGGAACCCGAGGCGGGTTATTGCGGGTTTATCCCGGTTTATCGGAATCGGATAAACCCAGGTAAACTCGATACAACCCGGAGCGGACCGCTCGGCGGCGGCTGGCCGCAACGCCTCCGGCGGACGCGGGGAAGCGCTTCGACGCCGAGCCGGCGGGGCGGCCGGTCTTCCCCGATGGGAACGACCCGGCGAAAGGGGCCGCGGGGGTGGCGCGCGGAGACGGTTATAGCGAGTTTATCCCGGTTTATCGGAATCGGATAAACCCAGGTAAACTCGATACAACCCGGAGCGGACCGCCCCGGCGGCGGCCAGTCGCAACCTCTCCGGCGGGCGTGGGGAAGGGCCTCGATGCCGAGCCGGCGGGGCGGTCGGTCTTCCCCGGTCGCGACGACCCGGCGAGGGGATGGCGGTGGGTGTCGCGGAGGGGAACCCGATGCGGGTTATAGCGGGTTTATCCCGGTTTATCGAAATCTGATAAACCCGGGTAAACTCGATACAACTCGGAACGGGGCCGAGTTCCGGGACTTTGCGGGGCCGGGCAAGGACCGACGGCGCTCGGCGATGGCGGCCTCGGGCGGAAGAGGAGGACGCCCGGTGCGAACACCGAGATCGGCGCGGCGAGAGAGCGGAACGGACGGGCGCACCCGCGCGACCACCGGGAGGCCGCCGGCGGGCGGCCGGCGAAAGGACCGGGCGAAAGACGCGGCGAAAGCACCGGGCGGGAGCCTGGCCGACAGCGAGAGGGCGTCGGGGAAGGGCGTATTCTCCGCGCCGCCGGTCGCCGCCCCCGCCCGTCGGACCGCGGGAAGACCCGGCGAGAAACTGCGGCACCCGAAGCCGCAGCCGTGGCCCGAAGCGGGCCCCCGGCCCGGCGCCCCGATCGCCTACCCCGGAAACCCGACCCCCGCCCAAAAAGAAGAAACATGCCGAAACGCATCGCCCTCGCCTACTCCGGCGGGCTCGACACCTCCTGCGCCATCCCCTGGCTGCGGGAGCGGTACGACGCCGAAGTCCTGGCCGTCATCGCCGAAGTGGGGCAGGACGAAGACCTCGACGCCGCCTCGAAGAAGGCGATCGCCTCCGGGGCCGCCGCGGTCTTCGTCGAGGACCTCCGCGAAGAGTTCGTCCGCGACTACTGCTTCCCGGCGGTGCGCGCCGGGGCGGTGTACGAGGGCCGCTACCTCCTCGGCACCTCGCTCGCCCGCCCGGTCATCGCGAAGCGCCAGGTCGAGATCGCCCGCCGGGAAGGCGCGAGCGCGGTGGCCCACGGCTGCACCGGCAAGGGGAACGACCAGGTGCGCTTCGAACTCGCCTTCCACGCGCTCGCCCCGGACCTCGAAGTCATCGCCCCCTGGCGCCTCTGGGACATCCGCTCCCGGGAGGACGCCCTGGCCTACGCCGCCGCCAGGCAGGTGCCGGTGGAACAGACCGCCGGTGACCTCTACAGCCGCGACCGCAACCTCTTCCACCTGAGCCACGAGGGCGAAGACCTGGAAGACCCCTGGAATGCGCCGCAGCCGGGCCTCTTCCGCATCACCGCCGACCCGCAGGCGGCCCCGGCCGAACCGGAAGTCGTCGAAGTCGGCTTCGAGTCCGGGATCCCGGTCTCCGTGGACGGCGAGGCGCTCGGCCCCGTGGAGATCCTCACCCGGCTCAACGAGGCGGGGGCGCGCCACGGCGTCGGCCGGGTGGACCTGGTGGAGAACCGGCTGGTGGGGATGAAGTCGCGCGGGGTGTACGAGACCCCCGGCGGCACGATCCTCCACGAGGCGCGGGCGGCGCTCGCCGGGCTCTGCCTCGACCGGGCCACCGACCACTTCGCCGCCGCCGCCTCCCTGCGCTACGCGGAACTGGTGTACGACGGGAAGTGGTTCTCGGCGCTCCGGGAAGCGCTCGACGCCTTCTTCGCCGAAGCGCACCGGAACACCACCGGCGCGGTCCGCGTCCGCCTCTACCGGGGAACCGCCGCCGCGGTGAGCCGCCGCAGCCCGAAGAGCCTCTACCGGGAGGACTTCGCCACTTTCGGCGAGGACGAGGTGTACCGGCAGGCCGACGCCGAGGGCTTCATCCGCCTCTTCGGTCTCCCCGAGCGGATCCGCCGCCTCTCCGGCGCTGGCGACCCGTCCTGAGCGGACCGGCGCGACCGAGCGGATCCCCGCAGACCCCCCGATGAAACTCTGGGGCGGACGGTTCTCCGCGCCCCCGGCGGACGCGCTCGACCGGCTGGGGAAGTCCATCGCCTTCGACCGCCGCCTCCACGCCGAGGAGATCCAGGTCAACCGCGCCTACACCCGCGCCCTCGCCGCGGCCGGGGTGCTTACCGCGGACGAACGGGAGCGGATGCTCGCCGGCCTCGACCGGGTGGGCGCCGTGCTCGCCGCCGACCCCCCGCCGCCGCTCGACGACGAGGACCTCCACACCGCGGTGGAGCGCCTCCTGTTCGCCGAGATCGGCGAGTTGGCGCGGAAACTCCCGACCGGCCGCAGCCGCAACGACCTCTCCCAGACCGGGTTCCGCCTCTGGCTGGGCGACGCGATCGCCGCGGTGACGAACGCCCTCGACCCGCTGCGGGCGGCCCTCCTCGACCGCGCCGAGGAGTCCGCGGAGATGCTCGTCCCCGGCTACACCCACCTGCAGCGCGCCCAGCCGGTCGTCTTCGGACACCTGCTCCTGAGCCATTTCTGGCCGCTGACCCGCGACCGCGCCCGGCTCGCCGCTGCCGCCGGACGCGCCGCCGCCTCCCCGATGGGTTCCGGGGCGCTCGCCGGGAACCCCTACCCGGTGGACCGCGCCGCCATCGCCGCCGAACTGGGTCTGCCGGAAGTCCTGGAGAACAGCGTGGACGCGGTGGGAACCCGCGACTACGCGATGGAGTTCCTGGCCGCCGGCGCCATCCTCGGCGTCCACCTGTCGCGGCTGGCGGAGGACCTGGTGCTCTGGTCGTCCGCCGAGTTCGGCTTCGTCCGGCTGGACGACGCCTACTCCACCGGGTCGAGCCTGATGCCGCAGAAGCGGAACCCGGACGGCTTCGAGTTGATCCGGGGCAAGACCGGCCGGCTGACCGGCAACCTGGTGGCGCTGCTGACCGTCGGCAAGGGCCTCGCCTCCGGCTACCAGCGCGACCTCCAGGAAGACAAGGAGCCCTGCTTCGACTCGGTGGACACCCTGCTGCTGTCGCTGCCGGTGGCCGCCGGCGCGGTGGCGACGCTGCGCCTGGAAGAGGAACGGATGGCGGCGGCGCTCTCCTGGGACCTCCTGGCCACCGACCTCGCCGAGTACCTGGTCGGCCGGGGTCTCCCCTTCCGCGACGCCCACCGGGTCGCCGGGGAAGTCTTCGCCCACTGCGAACGCGAGTCCGTCCCGCCGCCGTCCCTCGGTCCCGCGGCCCTGCGCCGCTTCTCCCCGGTCTTCGACGGGGGAGTCCGCACGGTCTGGGACTACCGCCGCTCGGTGGAACGCCGCGCCGTCACGGGCGGCGCCGCCCCCGCCGCCGTCCGCGAACAGATCCTCGCCGCCCGCCGCGCCCTCGACTGAAATTTGTCGGCGTTCGGCGAGTGCTCCACCACCTCCCGGCCCGCCCGGCGTCCGGACCGGCGAACGGTTGCCCGGAGCGAAGATCGAATGGAAGCGCCCGGCCATTCGCAGACGGCCCGGGGGACGCCGGCCGCGAAACGACCGAGGCCCATCCTGACGAGGAGAGGACGTGGCGGACAACGAATTTGCGGCTGCTGAGGGCAGGGTCGGCTCGCGTGGTCGCGCTCGCGCCCCCCACTCGGGACCGCCGAGCGTCTGGCGGCGATAGCGGGGCCGGTTCGGTTAGGATGCCGCGGTGCCCGAAGTCGTTGTCTGCGACACTCACCGGTTCGTGAAGAACCTTGTGCGGAACGGCTTCACCGAGCGCCAGGCCGAAGCACTGGCTGAGGAGCAAGTGACCCTGCTCATCACCCACTTGGCGACCAGGGCCGACATCGAGGCGATGAAAGCCCCGACCAAGGCAGACATCGAATCGGCGAAGACCGCTACCAAGGCCGACATCGAGTCGGTGAAGGCTGCTACCAAGGCCGACATCGAAGCGCTGAAGGTCGAGACCAAGGCCAACATCGACGGGCTGAGACTGGAGATGGAGGCGCGCCTCGCAACGCTCAAGGCCGGCCCGTGAAGTGGGGAATCGGCGCCCTGATCGCCCAGGGCGGCCTCATCCTCGCCATCCTCCGGCTGCTGTAGTCACGTTCCGGTGGCCCGGCCCTTACGGGGCGTCGCCGGAGTCCTGCCGGCCGCGACCTCAGAGCTGAACCCGGCCGCGCGGTTGCCGGGCGGCAGTCGACAACACGAAGTTCGTCCCGTCCGCAGACCGACCCCGATGAACCGCCGCGACGCCAGCGCCGGGATCCCCCGGACCGAGTGATCCCGCCCCCTTGACCTCGAACTCGAAACGCGTCGCCAGCATAGACGCCCTGCGGGGGCTCGTCATGCTGCTGATGCTGGTGGATCATGTGCGGGAAACGGTGTACCTGCACATGCAGGTCTCCGACCCGGTGGACCCCACCGCCGTGACCCCGGGGCTCTTCTTCACCCGCTCGCTGAGCCATATCTGCGCCCCGGTCTTCATCGCCCTCACCGGGCTCGGCGCCTGGTTCCACCGGCAGACCCACACCCGGTCGGAAACGACGCGGTTCCTGCTGGCGCGCGGCGCTTTCCTGATCGCGCTCGAACTCACCGTCGTCGGTTTCGCCTGGACCGCGGAGTTCCCGCCATCGCGGTTGTTCCTCCAGGTGATCTGGTGCATCGGGATCTGCATGATCGCGCTCGCCGGGATGCTGCTCGTGAGCCGCGGCATCCAGATCGCCGTGGGAGCGGCCCTGGTCGCCGGGCACAACCTGCTGGACGGCCTCGTCCTGCCCGAGACCTCCCCCTTCTTCGTTCCCTGGGCCATCCTGCACCAGCGGGACCTCATCGAACTCGGCGGCGGAATGACGGCGCGGACCAGTTACCCGGTGCTGGCCTGGATCGGCGTCATCGTCCTGGGCTACGCGCTGGGCCCGTGGTTCTCACGAATCCGCGCGGAGGGAACGACCGTCCGGCGCCTGGCGACCTTGGGAGTCGTTCTGCTGGCTGCCTTCGTCGCCATCCGCTGGCTGAACTTCTACGGGGACGCCCCCTGGTTCGTCGCGGACGACGCGGTCACCACGGTGATGAGTTTCCTGGCGCTCACCAAGTACCCGCCCTCGCTCCTGTTCCTCCTGAGCACGCTGGGGGCGGGCGCCATCGTCCTGGCGCTCTTCGAAGCCACCGAGCGCGGCCGGCTCACCCGGGCGATCGCCATCTTCGGCGCCGCGCCGATGTTCTTCTACCTCCTGCATCTCTATGTCCTGAAGGCCGCCTACCTGATCGCGCTCTCGATCTACGGGCCGAACCAGGGCGAGTACTTCGGCGTGGACCGCCTGGGCTCCCTGTGGCTCTGGAGCCTGGCGCTGGTCCTGCCCCTCTACTTCCCGACCCGCTGGTTCGCCCACTGGAAACGCCGCCGCCGCGACCTCCCCTTTCTCCGCTACTTCTGACCAGTAACCGTCGCGCAGAGACACTCGGGGTGTCGGACCTGCGGCCGTACCCCCGGGACAGCTGGTCTCATCGGCCCCTGATCTCGTCGAGTTGATCCAGCAGTTCCTCGATGGTTTCGTCACCCGGCCAGGCGCCCTTGATGCTGTCCCAGTCGAACTCGCGCGCCTGCTTCTCGAATTCCGGCGACAGGACCGGCGCCCCGGGCGCCACGCTCCACGGCAGGGGCTCGAAGGTGTCGTCCGCTTCGGTGTCCGGCGTGAGATGTCGGGCCACGATCCTTCGGGGCGTTCCGTCCGCATGGAAGTGAACCATGCCGGTCACGGAGACCTCGCGATCCCGGAACCGGAGCAGCGTTTCGATTCCGACCTCCTCGAGATCCAGCCGTCCGGGGAGGGAGCGGCCGTCCCGCAGGCGCAACCGGAATCGGCCGCTGTCGCGCCGGATGCGGTCCAACCGACCGGTCAGGACGAATGCCTGCGGCGGTGGAGGCCGTTCCGGCGGTTTCGGTCCACGAGCCGACCCCGCATTCGCCGCAGCCATCCCCGCGCTCATCCGAGTGCCGAAATCACGGCTCCCGGCTGGCGCCCGGTCGAGTCTGGCGCCGCCCCGGCGCTGCCGGGTCTCCGAGGCGGCGGAACGCCCGGCGGGGTCAGGAGCCGCCGGCGTCCCGGAACTCCTCCCAAGCCTCGCAAAGCCCGTCCACGCGCGGCAACAACATCGATCCGTTCTCCCGGTCCCCGAGGAGAACGACCTCCTCTTCCCCATTGTCTCCGCGATCTCCGCGCAGCCACTTGACGGCCAAGATGTAGCCGATGGCAGCGTCGAACTGGTCATCGCCTTTCGGCCTCGGCAGGCTCTCGCCGGTCCCGCACTTGCCGCCAATGACGTCCCACATCTCGTTTTGGAGCGTCGTGTCCTTCTTGTCCCCCTTGTACCTCCAACCCTTGCCCCGCTTCCAACTCCGGGACCGCAAATCGTCGTGGTCCTTGCACCAGAGCCAAGCAGCCACGGCCGGGTGGATCTCGACGATGCACGAGCGATCCATCCGCGCCACTTCCGGGCCCCGGACCTCGTTCTCGCGATCGGGCAGAAGGTGGAAGGGAAGGCTGTCGTAGGCCGCATCGAACGGCCCGAGTCGGGGCAGGCCGAGGAGGGACCGCGAGATCGTCCAGTGCGGGCAGCCGGGATAGGGCTGCACGGAGATGCCCGTGGGAGTCTTGAATCCCTTCCCCTTCCTCTTGCTCCAGAACTTCTCCTGGCGGAAGAAACTGTCGAGCCGCCGCACGGTGAAGTCCCGCGGGTAGCCTGCGTCTTCGGGATTCCGCGGCCCGGTCAGCGGGGCGTCCCAGCACAGAAGCGCGGGCGGCCTCTCGAACTCCCGTTCTTCGATGCGCCTGCGCAGGTCCTTCGCCGAGATCTGGTCGAAGCCGGTCTCCGCGCTGTACATGGTGCTCTCCTTGCCGGGAGCGGGATCTATGGCTACGACGCGCATGGTGGTCTCCTCGAGGGCCCCTCGAAGGCGGGCGCGGTCGCCCGGTGGATCGCCGATTCCGGATCGGCCTAGGGCCACGGTAGCAGTTTCTCGCGGCCCACCAGATGGGGGGCGCGGAACCCCCGGAGCCTCGGGTTCGCCGCGGGCTCCCGCCCCCGCGAGCCGCCGGGAGCGGGGAAGCCTCCCGCCTCGGCCCCGGCGCGGGCACGCTCCCGGCGGAGTGGAGATAGCGGGGGCGGCGTCCCCGGATGAGCGCGGGTCGGCCCGGCTCGGCGGGCCGGTTCAGCGGGCGCGGGCGAGGGCGGTGAGGGCGGCGCGCAGGCGGCGTTCGGCGGCGGGGTCGGAGGCGAAGCGGGTGAGCGCCCGGCGGAGCACCCGTTCGGCCTCCGGGGGGTTCCCGATCTCCCGCCACACGCGGGCGAGCAGTACATGCCGGTCGGGGTCGTCGGGGAACTCGATCAAGAACCGCTGGGCCCCCCGGAGCGCGAGCCCGCCATCGCGGATCCGCAGCGCGTGGACGACGAACGCGGACACGGCGCGGAAATCGTCGGGGCGGAACTCCGCCTCGCCGAGCAACTGCGAGGAGCGGTCGCTCTCCGCCTTGCGCCGCTCGAACTCCGCGAACAGGCGCGTCGCCTCGTCCGCGCTGCCCCGTCGCTGCACGAGTCGGGCGAGTTCCAGTCGGGCGGCGTTCAGCGCCGGATCGTCCGTGAGCACCCGGCGAAGGAGGGCCTCGGCGGCGTCGGGCTCCCCGAGCGCCGACCGCGCCCGCGCCAATGCGAACCGAGCCTCCGCGTCGTCGGGGGTCCTCTCGGTCGCGGCTTCCAGGTAGGGAACGGCCTCCGCCGCCCGCCGCGAACGAACGAGGATCTTCCCCAGCAGCGATCCCGCCGGTCCGCCGGCCTCCGTCCCGGCGGCCAATCGCCGCAGGCTCTCCACTGCATCTTCGCCTCGTCCTTCGCTGTCGAGCAGTTCCGCGCGCAGCATCAGCGCCGCCGAATCCGTATCGTCCCGTTGCAGCAGGGCGTCGGCCAACGCGAACGCCTCCTCCATGCGCCCGAGGCGGGCGAGCACCACGGCCCGGCCCCGCATCGCCTCCGGGTCGCCGGGGTGGCGTTCGAACCGGGCCAGCGCCCGTTCGTGGCAACGAAGTTCGGCGAGCAGGCGCCCGGCTTCGATGTCCGGGACCGGACTCCCCGGCGGCTGTGGCGACTCGGCCGCGCGGTCGAAGGCCTCCAGGGCATCCAGCGGGCGGAGCCCCCGCCGGGCCAGGACTCCGGCGGCCGTCCAGCCGGTCGGCCCCAGATCGGCGGCGGCGTCGGCCAGCGCGTCCATCAGGCCGGGCGTCGGCTCCGCCCGTTGCGCCAGCGCCCAGAGCCGCGCCCGCGCCTCGGGTGAGTCCGGGTCGGCGGCGAAGGCGCGCCGCAGCGCCTCCACCAACGCCGCCGGCCCCGGTTCCGCCGGGGGCGGCGGGCCGACGACCTGGCCCGCCAGTCCGGGAGCGAGGAGCAGCGGGGCGATCAGCGGCAGCATCGGGGCGGAGCGGTCACGGTTCGTTGGACGGGAGGTTCGGATGGCCGGAATCGGGTCGGGCGCGGCCTCGGGAACGGCGACCGACCCTCGCATAACTCATTGACGAACAAGCAATTTTACGGATTCCGGATCCGGGGCGCGACCGGGAATCGTCCTTGCTTGATATCATCTCCGCCCTTGTTTCGGACCGATTCGACGACGCGCCTTCTTCCCGCCACCCGCGTGGCGGCAAGTATTTCGCTTCTTGTGTTTCTCGGTTCCGGCCCGGCCGCGAAGGCCCGCCCGGATTCGGTCCTCCAGACTGCCTCGTGAGGAGGTTCTCCATGCGTAGATTGGCACTCGCGCTCCTCGTAGCGCTCTTCGCCGCGGGCCCGCTTTTCGCCCAGACCCAGACCGGGACGATCACCGGAACGGCGACGGACGAACAGGGCGCGGTCCTGCCGGGCGTGACGGTCACCGTCGAGAGTGACGCGCTGATCGCGCCGCGCTCGACCACGACCGGCTCCGGCGGTTCTTACAGCCACCCGGCCCTTCCCGCCGGGGAGTATGCGGTCACCTTCGCGCTCTCCGGCTTCCAGACCGTCGTGCAGGAGGGAGTCCGGGTCTCCGTGGCGCGAACGCTCACCGTGAACTCGGCGATGGGCCTTTCGGGGGTCGAAGAGACCGTCACCGTGACCGGCGACGCCCCGGTCGTGGATGTCCGGAGCGCCACCGTCCAGACGAACATCGAACAGGAACTGCTCGAAGCAGTGCCGACCGGTCGCAATCCGTGGGTCATGGCCGGGCTGGTGCCGGGGATGGTCACCACCGCGATCGATGTGGGCGGCAGCAACGGGATGCAGCAGTACGGCATGGAGATCTTCGGCTCCTCGGCGGCGATGCAGAGTCTCAGCATCGACGGGCTCAAGGTGAACTGGCCCGGAGGCACCGGCGGATTCACCATGCAGTACTACGGGTTCTCCATGTTCGAGGAGTTCAACTTCCAGACCTCGACCCACTCCGCGGAATCCGACACCGGCGGCGTGCATGTGAACATGGTGGTGAAGTCCGGAGGAAACGATTTCAGCGGTGAGGCCGTCGGCCTCTACAACGCCACGGGGCTCCAGGGCGAAGCGGACGAGTTGAGTTCGAACCCGATCACCAACTCCCTCGACCTCAACGGAACCTTCGGCGGCCCCATCGTGCGGGACAAGGCGTGGTTCTTCACGGCCTACCGGCATTGGATCCATGACCAGGAAGTCACGGTTCCCGACGATTATGTCGGCGAAAAACCCATCGACGACAACCGCATTCGCAACATCAGCGGCAAGTTGACTTGGCAGCCGACGGACAACGATCGGCTTTCGGCCTTGTGGCAGCGCAACTGGAAACAGCGCTTCCACCGTCGCGATCCACCATATACCGCCGTTCCCGATGAACTGTCCCGCTTTCAGGATCAGTGGGCGGACAACGCCGTCTTCACCTACAATCGGGTGCTCGGCGACGACGCCCTTCTCGATGTTCGTTTCGGTCGCATGTGGGGCATCACTCCCTACATCCTATACACGAAGTACTGCGGGACACCGGTCGATGAATATCCGGATGCCGGACCCTGCACCGAGAACGACATTTCCGTCATCGACACGGTCCGGGAAGAGCAATTCAACGCCGACCGGAGAGGCGAATACCATGGACCGACTCATCGGAACCAGTTCAACGGCTCCTTGACTTACTTCCTGGACAGCGGCGCCGGATCCCACAACTTCAAGGTCGGAGCGCAAGTTTCGCGCGAATATCTGGAAAACCGATCCTTCATGAATGGCGACGCTCTCGGTTACCTGGAGGACGGCGTAGCCACGCAGGTCGAGATTTCGAGGACGCCGACGACCAATCACGCCAGGCTCAACACCTGGGCTGCCTACGCGCAGGATGCGTGGACCATCGGCGGCCGGTTGACGCTCAACCTCGGCGTTCGCATCGACGGCCTATACGGCTATGTCCCGGCACAGGACAGTCCCGCCGGCACCTGGGCTGCTCTTTCGGAGGAGTTGGTGGGGGACATTTTTTCGGTGCCCTCCAATATCGAAGGGTTGCCGGATTGGCCGCTCAACATCGGTCCCCGGCTCAGTTTCGCCTACGACCTGTTCGGCAACGGCCGCGCGGCCCTCAAGGGAGGTTGGGGGCGTTACTACACGCAACTGGGCACCGGGTTGGCCGGAAACGCGAATCCGAATGCCGGTTCGTCTGCAAGAGTCGGTTGGAACGACATCGACGGGGACCGTCTGGTCGATCTCGGCCCGTCCGGCAATTTGTCTGACAGCCCCGAATTGGTTCTCGAGGACTTCCAGGGCTTTACCGGGGGCGCCAGCACCGAGTACGACGAGAATGCCCGCCGTCCCTACAGCGACGACATTTCTCTCGGCGTGGACCTGACGCTCGGCAGCGACATTTCCGTCAGCGCCACCTATCATCGGCGCTCTCACCGGGATTCCCTGGGTCAAATGAACCGCGCCAAGCCGCCTTCGGCGTACGACCAGATCTCGTTCAGTTGCGACGACTGCCCCGGGACCTACACCGGATACGAACTCCAGGAGGAGTACAAGGCTGGCCAGGATACCCTGATCACGAATGTGGACTTCCTGAAGAGCGATTACAACGGCATTGCCCTCCAGATCCAGAAGCGTTTCTCGAACCGCTGGCAGATGCTCGGTGGCGCGACCTTCTCCCGCCACCGGGGAGTGCCCCACGGTTTGCCGTATGATTCGACCGACTGGAACAACCCCAACCGCCGAGTCAATCGAGATAACGGCGCCGTTCTGACCGACCTCCCCTGGGTGGTGAACTTCGCCGGAAGTTACCTCGCTCCGTGGGACATCCAGTTCGGATGGAACTACCGCGCACGCGCCGGAAACCCGCTCGTTGCTCTCGCTCCGGCCAAGGATCTCGTTCAGGGCACCGAGAATGTCTACGCCTATCAGCGAGGTGAAGAGCGCACGGAGGCCATCACGCGTTTGCTGGACTTCAATGTCCGTAAGCGCATCGAACTCGGCGATGCCCGCTTCGAGTTGGGAGTGGACCTGGCCAACATCTTCAACACCCAACCGGCACTGAATCTCAACACTACTTTCGGATCGCGCTATCTGAGCCCCAGGTCCCGGCTGACGCCGCGCATCATCCGTTTCACCGCAAGCATCCTCTTCTAGTCATCGTCGGCAAGCGCCGACCTTCGGTCCCCGCCGCTCACGAGTGGCGGGGGTCATTCTTCCAGAAATCCCGGAACGGGAATCCAAGCAGCGAGAATCGCCGGCGACGACACCATGAACGAAAAGATACTCCTGATCGGCATCGATTGCGCGACGAAGGCAAACAAAGTAGGTATTGCCCGGGGATGCTGGGATGGTCGCCAGCTCGTCGTCACCGAAGCACGGAGGGGCAACGCACTTCCAGATTGGCAGATGACCGTTGCCGAGTGGGTACGAAAGGCGTCCAATGTCTTGATCGCGCTTGATGCCCCGTTGGGTTGGCCCAAGGCTATGGGCGTTGCCCTCGCGCCACACGAAGCAGGCAAGGCAATTTCCGTGGATGCAGATCGTCTCTTCATGCGAGAAACAGACCGGGTTGTGGAGGGGAGTATCCACAAGGTTGTGAAGGACAAAACGGGCAAGTGGGTGAGGCGACAGGCGCTGAAACCGTTGGATGTCGGGGCTAATTTGATAGCCCGAACGGCCCACTCGGCCCTTGAATCTCTGGACCGGATAGCTGAGTTGGCTGGAGTGGGTCAGATTCCGTTGGCCCGATGTCCGGGACAGGTGCGGGGTTGGGGAGCGATTGAGGTGTACCCCGCGGCGACGCTCAGTGCCCACGGTATTCCGTGCGAGAAGTACAAGCGGAAAGACAAGAAGGAACATCGGGTAAACAGGTCTAGAGTGATGGAATGGTTGTGTGGCGGGGTTGAAGTTCGCGGCACGCATGCAGAGAAGACGAGGACGGCCATCCAGAACGGTGATCACGTGTTGGATGCCGTCATCTGCCTCTTGGCAGCGGCCGATTTCTTGACGGGGAACGTGATCCCGCCGGAGCCGGACTTGAAGAGACTGGCAGAGAAGGAAGGGTGGATTTGGGTGGCACCTGAAAAGAGTATGTAGTCGGCGCAGTACGTCCATTCGACAACCCCCGTTCATCATTGATGCTGGGATCGGATAGAGCCGCAGTATCACCTCCCTGACCTTCCGGCGAACGTTAGGTCAAACAATGGCAGTAGTGGGTCTCGGCAGTGGCCCCTATCTTCCGGTGGCTGCGACGATGGCGGCCAGGAGTTGCAGGGCGGGTGGGTAATCCGGCCATAGGCCGAGGGCACGGTGAATATGTGCCTCGGCGGCGGCCGGTTGGTTCAAGTCGTGAAACAGCGAGGCCGCCTGTGCGACCGCGTCCGATGCCGCTTTGGCTTTGGAAAAGACCGCCAGTTCCAGCGTTCCTGCCTCTACGCGGCCCGTGCGAATCAGATGGCGGCCGAGCAGGTACCGAGGCCCGGGCTGGAACGGTTGGAGCGCCAGCGACGCACGGAGCGCGACTTCTCCGGCGTCCGCGTCGCCGAGTGCCAGCCTTCCCTCCCCCAGAAGGTGGAAGGCTTCGGCGCGCTGCGAGAGCCGGGCTGGGTCACTCTCGGGGAAAGCGGCGAGAGCAACCTCCGCGTGGCGGACCGCGGCCTCGGCGTCCGCGCCGCCCGGCCCGCCGGCACGCATGGCGATGGCTCCCATGAAGTAGTGAGCCAGCGGATGGGCCGGGGAACGCTCAAGGACGCCTTGCAGGACTTCCTCGGCCTCGGCGTAGCGGCTGAGGCGAAACAACAACGAGGCCCGGTTGACTGCGATGGCAGTCGCATCCGGCCTCCGGAGGAGAACTCGCCGGAGGGCGTCCTCGGCTTCGGGAATCCGGTCCGCGCGAACGAGTTCATCCGCGAGCGCCACGAGTCGGCGCAGGTCCTCCAGCGGAGCGCCGCCAACCGCTTCCTGTCCCTTCGCGGTGGCCGGGAACGCCAAGAGGGCGTAGAGGACAGCGACCGCGCCGACCCTCAGGGATCCGAATCGTCCGACGCTGCCCGACGGCCGGCTCGTTCCGAGCAGCGCCGCAGGCCGGCAGGGGATCCCGGGCGTCGTCCGCCGGGGTGTTGTGGATCGCACGGCACTTCGACCCCGCCTCAGTGAACGGGGCCGACCTCCTCCTTGATCAAGATCTGCCCCCCGCGGACATCGAGGAGGACGGTCTTGGCGCCGGATGGCCAGCGCACCTGGATCTCGGAGAACCGCGGGGCCTCGCCGAGCCCGAGTGTGATGACGAGTTCGTTGCTGCCCAGGAACCCGTCGCTGGCGCGGAGTTCCCGCACGGTGGCGCGCCCCGCCGAACCGGTGGCATGGACTCTCGCGTTCAGGCCGTCGCGGTTGCTCTCCGTTCCCACGAACCGGAGGCGCACCGCCGGAGGCACGGCCGCTGCGAGCAGGGTGTCCACCGGGGCATCGATGTTGGTGACGACGAGGTCGGAGCCGCCATCCCCATCGAGGTCCGCGAGGGCGGCGCCCCGACTCGACCGGAGCGGGCCGGTCACGAGTTCGGTCGCGAACCGGCCGGAACCGTCGTTGCGGAAGAACTGGTTCGCCTGTTCGTAGGGTTCGCCGATCTCCGGGCGCTCCCGCAACTCCGGGTAGATGTGCCCATTGGCCACGAAGAGGTCCAGGTCGCCATCGTGGTCGGCGTCGAGAGGGAGGGCCGCCCAGCCGAGGAAGTCCAGCGTCGTCAGGTTCACGCTCGCCGCAACCGTGTCGTCCTCGAACCACAGCCCGGCCCCGGCAGCAGCGCTCGTGTTGCGGAACAGCGTGTTGTAGTCGCGCTGGAAGTTGGTCACATAGAGGTCGAGCGCGCCATCGCCGTCGAAATCGCCCGCCGCCGAGCCCATCCCCGACTGCTCCTTCCCGGAGGCGGCGTACGCGGCGCCGGACAACAGCGACACCTCGGCGAACTGCATCGAGCCCAGATTGTGGAACACCAGGTCGCGGGTGGCGTCGTTCGCCACATGGATGTCCGGCAGTCCGTCGTCGTCGAGGTCCGTGAGCAGGACGCTGAACCCGCGTGTCTCCGGCGCATGGACGCCGGACACCGTCGTCACATCGCGAAAACCGAGGCCGCGGTCGTTCCGGTAGAGGACATCCGCCTCCCCGGGCAACCCGTTCGGGCCACAGAACACGGACAGCCCGAAGTAACTGCAGCGGCCGGAGAGGTCGGCCCGCCGGCGATCCACATAGTTCGCCACATAGAGGTCGAGCCAGCCATCGTCATCGAGGTCCCCGAAGGCGGCCCCCGTGCCGAACCCGGGGTCGGTGAGCCCGAATTCGTCATCGCGCCGCCGGAAGGTCCCGTCACCGAGGTTCTCGAAGAAGGCGTTCGGCCCGAGGTTGACGACGAGGAGGTCGGGGTCTCCGTCGTTGTCGAAATCCGCTGCCGCGCAGCCCCCGGAGTAGCCACGGTCCCCCACTCCGGCGGCGGCGCCCACCTCCACGAAGTCCAGATCGCCCCGGTTGCGGAAAAGCCGGTTCCCCGGCGAGGACGCGGGCGGAGAGCGCCCCTCGAGGGCGGCGGCCGCATCGCCCCCATCGGTGAAGTAGAGATCCGGGAGCCCGTCCAGATCGTAGTCGAGCACGCAGACTCCGGAGCCGATCATCTCGGCGATGGACCGCTTCGGCGGCGCCCCGGCGTGGTTCTCGACCGGAACCACGCCCTCCCGATAGACGAACGGCGCCTGGGCGGCGGCCCCGGACACGGCGGAAACGGCCAGCGCCGCCGCTGCGGGCCCCGAACCACGCGCTGACCGCAGTCCCCGAGGATGCGCCGCCGCCCGCCGAGCCATCCTCTCCATTCTGACGCAGCCCGGGAGCGCCCGACGCCGGCAGCGGCGCGGGAACCCTGCCCTCCGTTTCTGATGGAAGGCCAGTTCGCGCATTCTCAACGCCCGGCGCCAGGCCCAGGAAGTCGACCGGAGTCGCCTCGGAACCCCGGGGCAGACATGGACCCAGGATGCCTGAGGCCCCGCCAAGGCCACTTCTCTCCCCGAGCCACAACCCGCTTCCGGTCGCGCCGAACGCCGGCCTGGCCCCGCCTGCACCCCCCTGGCGGCCCACGACCCCGCCGATTCGCGGTCGCGACGAGCTCCGGGACCTGACCTTCCCCGGTCGCGGCGCTCCCGGCGGACTACCGGTTCGCGCCTGGCGGGAGTCGCATTTGACTTTCGACGAGAAATTTGGGCTACTTCTCCCTTCTCTGTCGCGAATCCCGTTCGGTATTCCGACGCCATCACTTCATGGCCCATGTCGCCTCCCCGGCGGCATGGCGCCAACCGGACCTTCAGGAGGAAATCGAATGAAGCGCAAGAAGGGCGACGCCACCTCGGCTCCCGGGGCGCCGGCGACGCCGACACTCGTCTTGACGAAGCGCAGCGTCGCTTCGCTCAGCGAGGATCAGCTCTCGGACGCTGCCGGCGGCCACCCGCACCACACCTGCGAGCCCACCTGCCCGCACACCTGCTGCGGACCGACCTGCGGAGACACCTGCGGAGACACCTGCGGGCGGACGATCTGCCACCACACCTGCGGCGGCCCGAGCTGCGAGGACACCTGCCCGATCGAGGAGTGCACGGTCCCCTGATCGCGTAGAGCCCACGCACCTCCGCGGACTCGATCCGCTCCCCTTCGTGGTCGTCTCGCCGGTGGCGTGTACCCGGTTGGCGCTCCTGTGCTCCAACCGCCAACACGTCCCCGGTGCGACGCCATGAGACCCTTGGACTGGACGAGACATGACACACGTTTCGTCCGGTCGTGTGGCATCTTGCTTCCAGCGCGAAATTCTTCGGGGACCAGTACCCACCTTCCACGGCCCGCTCGCTTGGCGGGATGCAGAGCCAACCGGCGAAGCCGGTGAGGAAGACGGATGAAACGCAAGAAGGACGACGCAAGCACGCCGCCCGGCGCACCGGCAGAGCCGAAACTCGTCCTGAGAAGGCGCTCCATCGCTTCCCTCAGCGATGACCAACTCTCGGATGCCGCGGGCGGACATCCCCACACCTGCCACCCGACCTGCCCTCCGACCTGCTGCGGCGACACCTGCCGGAGGACTTGCGAAGCGACCTGCAACCACACCTGCGACAACCAGGTCGACACCTGCGGCTGGAGCTGCGTGATCCACGAGTGCACCGACCCGATCCCCTGATCGATCGTCCCCGACTCCGGCGACCGGAGACCCCGCAGCCGGAATCGCCCTGAACGAAACCGCTCCCGGGAAGCCGCCGGATCCCCCGACCCACTACCGGGAGGTCGGGGCGTTGGGTTCGACCCTCCTGAAGGAGATCGAGGCGTGGGCCCTCCGGCGGAAGAGCGAGCCGGCGAGTTTCTGGGTCTCCAAGACGGAGAAACGGGTCAACCTCGACCTGCGGAAGGCGCAGTTGCGATTCCTGCATCCCGGCGAGCCGCTGGCGGACCGGATCGCCGCCCGTTTGTTGCCGGTGGCGCTGCGCGCGCTGTCGCACCTGGGGGAACCGGACGAGCCCCTCGAGCCCGGCCTCCTCCAGCACTCGGTCTATCCGACGGACGGCGGCCACCACACCTGGCACCCGGATCGCGGACGGCAGGAGAATCTCCCGGCGGCGGTCAAGCGACGCCGGCTGAGTATGTCCGTGCTGCTCCGGGCGGCAGACGACGGAGGGGTGCTGGAGTTGGCCGAGGTCGGCGCTGTCGAGGCGTCCGTGGACGAAGCTGTCGCGTTTCTTCCCGGACGGATCCATCGGGTCACGCCGGTGCGGGCGGGGAATCGCGTAACCCTGACGACCTGGTTCCTCGCGCCGGCGAGCCCGCAGGCTGCGGCGGGCGGCGGATCGGGCGCAACCGGCGCGTACGGGGCGCTTCGGTAGGATTATTCGGGCGGAGAGGAGCCTCGACGATGGCCGGTAAGGGACAGAAGGGTGGTGGGAAGACGCCGGGCGATGGCGGGGCGGCGCGGGACGCGACGGCAGAGAGTTTCGTCGTGGCGTTGACGGCGGCGCCGGATGCGCGGACGGCGCGGCGGATCGCGAAGAAGGTCGTCGAGGAGCGACTCGCGGCCTGCGTGAACATCGTCGGGCCGGTGAAATCCGTGTTCCGCTGGAAGGGCTCGGTGGAGCGCGTGCCGGAGCACCTGCTCATCATGAAGACCACCGCGCACTGCACCCCGGCGCTCGGCGAGCGGATCGGCGAGTTGCATCCCTACGAGACGCCGGAGTTCGTGTCGCTCTCGGTGGGCGGCGGACTGCGGAACTACCTGGAGTGGATCATGGACTCGGTCGAGCAGCCCGCGCCGCCCGACGAGGACCCCGACGAGGACGAGGCCGACTGACGGACCCCGGAACGGCACCCGGCTGACCGGCCCGGGGAAGCGGCGCGGTCCGGCGGGAACTGGATCTTCCTCCTCGATGAGGAGGGACGCCCGTCCCCGGGTCTGCCGGACTCCGCGCCCCGGCGCAGAACGGGAGGGCTACCGCGAGCGGGAAGGGGGACACCCGGCGGGGAACCGGGGGCGGGCCGAGAGAGACGAGGTGCGGCTCAGGGATCGCCAGACGGGTCTTCAGTCGGGTCTTCAGTCGAGTCCTCCAGCAGCATCCGGAGACGCTCTTCGGGGTCGGTGAACTCCACCGCGCGCGGGTCGAAGCGGGCCGGGTCGTAGTTCCGGTAGTACCGGTAGGCCTCGAAGTCGTAGATCCGTCCCGACCGGTCGAGGTCCCCGGAGAGGAAGGAAAGGATGGACTGGTAGCCGCCGGTCCCGCCGCAGTCCTCCAGCGGGCAGGCGCGCCGACCGCCGAGACAGGCCGGGCCGCTGATTCCGGAGGCCCGCCTCTCCTTCGCTTCGAGGACGACCCGGTGGTGCCAGTAGTCGCCGAAGTCGTAGATGTAGATCATCGAGTCGCCGGGTTTGCGGAAGTGGCGCGACAGCCTGGTCTCCCATCCGGCGCGGGCCTCGCCCGTTTCGTCCGCGTATCCGTCGTCGAACGGGATGCCGATCGTCTCCTGGCCCGGCGGGTATCCGCGTCCGGGACGAGCGGGGCCGAGCCGGAACTCGTGCAGGTGGGTGTCGTCCCAGCCCATCGCGTCCTGGATGGCGCAGTGGAGGTCCCAGAAGGTGCGGCCGGCGGGCATCTCGATCCGCCGCCAGATCGGCGGACGGACCTCCAACAGGGAGATCTTGAAGCGGAGAGCGGTCCTGGAGGTCATGCGCGGAGTGGAGGGTACGGGGATCGGTTTCGTGGGCGAGGAAGGCGCGTTCGATCCGGCTGGTGGATCGAGGTCCGGGGAGCATTCCCTCCCGGACACCGGACAGCGCCCGCCGGCGGTGGAACCGGACGGGCCTGCCGCGCGCCGGTGACGCCGACGGGGGGGTTCAGGCGAGCGGGCCGGAGTCCCGCCACTCCTCCAGGCGCTGTTTCGGGTCGAGGAAGACGACCCGGGCGGGGTGGAAATCGGCCGGGTCGTAGTCGCGGTACGACTCGTAGAACTCCGGGTCGCGGGTTCGCTCCGACTCGTCGGTCTTTCCGTCGAGGTCGTCCACCAGGTCGTAGTAGCCGCCGACGCCGCCGCAGTCTTCCGGGGGGCAGGCGCGCTTGCCGGCGAGGCAGACCGGTTTGGCGATTCCTTCGGGGCGTCTCTCCTTCGCCTCCAGCACCACGCGGTGGACCCAGTCGTCGCCGAAGTCGTAGAGGTAGAGGCCGCGGTCCCCGGGCTCCCGGAAGTGCTGGTTGAGACGAACCAGCCAGCCGAGGGCAACGATGCGCCCCGGGTCGTAATTCGGGAGTCCGATCGCCAGTACGTCTTCCTCGAAGGCGCGCCGCGGGTCGTCGAGGCCGGGGCGGAATTCGTGCAGGTGGTAGTTCTCCCAGCCCATCGCGTCCTGGATGGCGGAGTGGAGATCCCAGAAGGTGTAGTTGCCGGGCACTTCGATCCGCCTCCAGATCAACGGCCGGATGCCGACGAGGGTGATTCGGAACCGGAGGACGGTCTTGGAGATCTTCGGGGTGGCGGAGGTTTTGGAGGCCTTGGAGGTCTTGGGAGTCATGGGGGAAGTTGCGGAAGGACGGTCTTCCGGCGCCGGAAGCAGTTTCGGGGTCGGCGCGCGCCGATGCGATTCGGACCGGCGGAGCGGCAACCGGTTACGGGCGGTTCCGGCGTCGCCGGCGACGCCTCCGTTCAGGGGCCGGCGTATTCGCGCCAGATCTCCAGGGTCCTCTTCGGGTCGGAGAAGAACACGGCTCTGCGGTCGAAGAAGTCCGGGTCGAAGTCCTCGTACTCCTCGTAGAACTCGGGATCGAGCGGGCGCTCCGACGGGTCCTCGTCGGCCGACCGCGCCCGGACCAGTTCCTCGTAGCCGCGGAGGCCGCAGCAGTCCCGCGGGGGAGCGGCGCGGCGGCCGCCGAGGCAGACCGGTTCGCTGATTCCGGGGGACCGCTTCTCGGCGCCCTCGAACACCACCTCGTGTTCCCAGTCGTTGCTGAAGTCCCCCATCTCCGGCAGCCGGGTGTAGCGCCAGCGGTCGCGCGGCTTCTCGAAACGCTTCGTGAGCCGGACCTGCCAACTGTAGCGGTCGGGGGTGGTGTCCCGGTCGTAGTCCGAAGAGCCGATGACCTCGAAGTAGCGGGGCGGGCCGGTGTAGCGCCCTCGCGGCCAGGGGTGGAACTCGTGGGCGCGGTGGTCCTCCCACTCGAAGGCGCTCTCGATGGCGCAGTGGAAGTCCCAGAAGGTGAAGTCGCCGGGAACCTCGATGCGCCGCCAGACCGGCGGGCGGATCTCGAGGATCCGGATCTTGAAGCGGAGCGCGGTGCGCGAGGCGCGGCGGGAGGTCATGGGGGAACTCCGCGAAAGGGGCGCCCGTGCCGAACGGTTACTCGGAGCCGAGGGCGACGATGGGGTCGAGGCGGGCGGCGCGGCGGGCGGGGCTGACGCCGGCGACGACTCCGACGAGCAGCGCCACCGCGAAGGCGATGGCCGCGGCGGCGAAGGAGATCTCCACCTGCAGGCCGAAGCCGGCTTCCACGGTGAACGCCGCGGCGATGCCGAGCAGGACGCCGACGACCCCGCCGCCGGCGCCGAGGGTGACCGATTCGGTGAGGAACTGGCTGCCCACATCGCCGGTGCGGGCGCCCACCGCCATACGCAGGCCGATCTCGCGGAAGCGCTCCTTGACCGAGAGGAGCATCACATTCGAGATGCCGATGGCGCCGACGACGAGGGAGACCAGGGCGATGGCGAGCAGCAGCGCCGACATGGTGCGGCTCGACCGCTCGAGGGTCGCCGCCAACTGGCGGAGGGTGGTGCGCTCCAGGTTCGGGATGTTTCCGGCGAGGGTCGCCGCGACCTTCGGGTGGAGGCCCCGGGAGAGCACCTGCGAGGCCTGGGTGGAGACGGTGAAATCGTCCGGCTGGGTCTCGCCGATGCCGTGGCGTTCGCGCAGCAGGTCGGTGATCCGGTTCGCCACCGCGGTGACTTCGCCGGCGGAGGCGGCGGTGACCGTGATCGAGTTCAGGTTCGTGACATTGAGCAGGTCGTGGACGGCGGTGAACGGGGTGTACACCGCGTCGAACTCGTCGTCGCCGGGGGCGCCGGGGTTCATCCAGTTGGTGCTGGCGACGACTCCCACCACTTCGAAGGGCTGGTTCCAGACGGTGATCTCCGCGCCTACCGGGTCTTCTTCCTCGCCGAAGAGGCGGTCGCGGACGACGCTGCCGAGCACCGCCACCCGGTCGCCGCGCCGCTGTTCGCGCCGGGAGAAGAATCTTCCGCTCGAAAGCGCGAAGGACCGGCGGATCTCGAGCAACTCCACTTCGGTGCCGTGGAGGCGGGTGAACCATCTCCGCTCGCCGCTGCGGACGCGGATGCTCTCGTGGACGCCGGAAGCCGCGTGCGCCACTCCCGGCAGGGAGCCGAGGGCCTCGGCGTCCTCCTGGGTGAGCGTCGCCGCCGCTCCCAGGCCGGCCGCGGAGTCGCCCAGCCGCTCCGCCGCCGTCGGGTGGTCGTGCTTCTCCATCGGGTCGTTCTCCGGATGGGCCAGGGCTACCGGCTCGACCCGCCGCAGCAGGTGGTCGAAGAGTTCGAAGAGACCGTCCGGGGCCGGCTCCGGCGCCGGGCCCAGCCGGCCGTGGCGGGCCGGGGCTTCGGTGCCGCCCACCGGCCGTTCCCCCCGGGTGCGGTAGTTGCCGGCGGTGACCTCGATCACATTCAGCCCGGCGGCGCGCACCTGCTCGCGGATGGCGCCCTGCGCACCCCGGCCGAGGGCGATGGTGGTCATGAGCGCGGCGACGCCGAAGGCGAGGCCGAGCAGGGTCAACCCGGTGCGCAGCGGGAAACGGCGCAGGCTCTGGAGCGCGATCTCGGCGGCGGTGCGGTCCGCCGGGGGACGCGCCCCTCCGGGACGGGGAGGTTCGGCGGGGCCGGGCTCGGGCGATCGGGTCTCAGGCATCGGCGGTGGTGGAAGCGTCCACGATGCGGCCGTCCCGGAGTTCGACACTGCGGGAGGCGTAGTCGGCGACCTGGCGGTCGTGGGTGATCATGATGACGGTGAGGCCGCGTTCGGCGTTCAGCCGGGCGAAGGTGTCCAGGATCTCCCGGCCGGTGGCGGTGTCGAGGTTGCCGGTGGGTTCGTCGGCGAGAAGCAGCCGGGGGCGGTTCGCCAGCGCCCGGGCGATGGCGACGCGCTGCTGCTGGCCGCCGGAGAGTTGGTTCGGGGCGTGGGTGGCCCGGTCGGAGAGGCCCACCGCGGCGAGCGCTTCTTCGCCCCGGCGGCGGCGGTCGGCGCGGCCGAGGCGTTTCCTCCCATAGAGGAGGGGCAGTTCCACATTCTCCAGGGCGGAAGCGCGCGCCAGCAGGTGGAAACTCTGGAAGACGAAGCCGATCTCCTCGTTGCGGAGGCGGGCGCGTTCGTCGGAGTCGAGCCCGGCGACATTGCGGCCGCCGAGGTGGTACTCCCCCGAGGTCGGCTGGTCGAGGCAGCCGAGGACATGCATCAGGGTGCTCTTCCCGGAGCCGGAGGGGCCCAGCACCGAGAGGAAGTCGCCGGCGGCCACCGAGAGGCTGACCCCCCGGAGCGCCTCGACCCGGTGGTCCTCGCCGAGGACATAGGTCTTCACCAGGTCGCGGACCTCGATTCCCGGCGCGCCGGCGGCGGCGTCGGTCACCGGGGTGGTCGAGGCGCGGGCCGAACGGTTCGATCCCGGGCGAGGGGGGCCCGGGATCGAGATTGCGCCTTGCCGGTGTTCAACGCGCGGGCCGTTACTCGCTGTCGCCGCCGGTCGCTTCGGCGGGGGGATCCTCGACCAGCCCGGCGTACTGGTAGAGGAAGGTCGCCACCGACTTCTCGGCGCCGGCCATCCCGTACACCTCGCCGGCGCCTTCGATGACCCAGAACTCGTTGGCCGCGTGGGCGCCGCCGCCGTGGCCGGCCGCCCCGCCGACGATGGGCATCGAGAGGCTGGTGCCGTCCGGCAGGTCGGCGTCGCGCCCGCTGAACAGGTACGCCGGCCAGTAGCCGCCGAGGATCGTCTCGTCCGCGATCGGCTGCCGGTGGCGGATGCCGAACCGCTCGTAGGTCTTCATCAGCGATTCGGCGGCGCGGTTGTCGTAACTGCTCTTCGACCAGGGCACATCGCCGATGATCGTCATCTCCACATCCTCGTAACCCTGGGCGTCGAGGTAGTCGCGGATCTTCTGCACCATCTCCAGCCCGTCCATACCCGGGACATACCGCATGTTGTGCTTCGAGGTGATCCGGTTGGGGAGGATCGCGCCGGCGCCGCCGGGGTACATGTTCCCGGCCCAGATGCCGTCCATGTTGAAGGAGATGCCGTAGCGGGCGGACTTCAGGTACTCGAGCGGGTCGTCGCTGATGAACCGGGCGACGCCGATGTTCTCCGCCGCCACCGCCATGTCCAGGTTCTCCGCGGAGGAGCGGAACATCTCCTCCTCGGCGGGGGTCAGCGCCTCGGGGCCGTCGTAGAAGCCGGGCACCAGGACGCGGTTGCCGTCGTCGGAGATGAGCGTGGAGAGCATCTTGATGTGGCGCAGCGCCGGGGCGTCGGTGGAGCGCTTGTGGGCGCCGTGGATGTTCGAGGCCACCGGGCCCCGGCCCCAACTCTCGCCGCTGGTAGTGAGTTCGATATAGACGCAGCCTTCGGAGCCGCCGCCGATGCCGGCCGCGCCGCTCCGCGCCTGGCGGCCGAAGCGGTACATCGCCTCGGCGTCGGCGAAGAGGTCCGGGTTCTCGCGGACGAACTGGCGGAGGCCGATGGACATCCGCTCCTCGTCACCCTCGGCGACGATGATGAGGTTCACCGGCATGGAACCGGTGACTTCGTAGATGGACTGGAAGGCGTTCCACTGCACCATCTGCGGGCCCTTGGAGTTCGTGGCGCCGCGGCCGATCATGACCTTCTTGAAAGGGCCGAACTCGGTGAGTTCCCCGTCGAAGGGATCGAGCACCCAGGCCTCGCGCTGGGTGATCGGCATGGTGTCGTACATCCAGTAGATGAGGATGGTGCGCTCGGCGCCGTAGTCGCAGTTCGCGTACACCACCGGGTTCCCCGGCTGGCCCCACTCGGTCATGGGGATGTCGTACACCTGCGACTGCTGGCAGCCGATCTCGTCGAAGAAGCCCTTCACCATCTGCGCGGACTCCTGGATGCCTTCGCCGGAGTTGGAGATGCTCGGCTGCTGGACCCAACGGCGCAGGTTCAGCACATGCTCGTCGATGTTCTCGTCGATGTGGGCGTAGACCTGCTGCAACTCTTCGGGGAGGCCCTCGAGGCTCGGCTGGAGTTCGGTGTCGCCCGCCGGGCGGATGCCGAGGGACTCCCGGGCGGCGCCGGTGTCCGCCGGGTCCTCGGAGGGCGCCCCGCAGGCGGCGAGGGCCAGTGCAGCTGCCGCGAGGGGCAGCAGGGTGAGTCGGAAAGAGCGGCGCGCCATCGAATCGCCTCCTGGGATCGGGGTCGGGGAGGGTCGCCGGCGCCGGTTCCGCGACCGGCGGACGACCGAATTCCGAAACATATGCGGATTCCCGCCGGACTGTCAAAGACGGTCGGCGGGGGGCCGGGCGGCGGGGGGCGCGGCGCCGGTTTCCCGGCTCCGGGCCTGGCGGAGGGTGTGGCGGGCGAGACGGACGATGTCGGCGACGCCGGCGCCCCGGGAGAGGTCGTTCGCCGGGGCGGCGAGGCCCAGCAGGAAGGGGCCGGTGGCGTGCGCCCCGGCCAGGCGCTCGACCAGTTTGTAGGCGATGTTCCCGGAGGCGAGGTCGGGGAAGACGAGCACGTTGGCGCCGCCGGCGACCGGGCTGCCGGGCGCTTTCCGGGAAGCGATCTCCGGGATGAGGGCGGCGTCCGCCTGGAGTTCGCCGTCCACGCGGAGGCCGGGGCGGAGGCGGCGCGCCTGCTCCGCCGCTTCCGCCATCCGCCGGGCGGCCGGGTGGTCGGCGCTCCCCCGGGTGGAGAACGAGAGCAGCGCCACGCGTGGTTCGGCGCCGAGGAGCGTTTCGGCGGCGTCGGCGGCGAGGACCGCGATCCCGGCCAGGTCGGCGACCCCCGGTTCCGGGATCACCGCGCCGTCGGCGAACAGGAGCGGCGGCCGCCGGGCCGGGGGATCGCCGGGCGGGGAGCCGCGGGCCGGAGCAGCGCCGTCCGGGGGTGCGCGGCCCGGGGAGTCGCCGGGCGGGGAGTCGTGGTCCAGGGAGTCGTGCTCCGGGGAGTCGCGGTCCGGGAACTCCAGCAGGAACGCCCCGCAGATCCGGCGGACGCCCGGGCGGGGGCCGATGGTCCGGAGCGCCGCCCGGATGACTTCGGCGGTGGTGGCGCGGGCGCCGGCCACGGATCCCGCAACCTCCCCGGTGGCGACCAGCCAGTCGGCGAAGAACAGCGGGTTCCGGGCGTCGGCCACGGCCCGGTCGGCGGCGGTCGGGTCGTCCGGGGCGCGGCGGCGCAGGAACTCGACGAGCCGGCGGAGGCGCTCTCCCTCGGGATGGACGATGCGGATCCGGGACCCGTCCCGGCGCAGACGCTCCCGCCACTCCGGCGGAGGGTCGCCGACGATCCAGGGAGTGGCCGCTCCCTCCCGGTCGAGCCGGAGCGCCGCTTCCAGGATCCGCGGCTCTTCCGACTCGGCGAAGACGATCGCCGGCGGCGACTCCGGGTGTTTCACGGCGCGTCCGGTCGTCTCACGGCGCGACCGCGAAGGAACTCGGCCCGCCGGCGATGACGCTCGCCCCCGGGATGGACGATGCGGATCCCGGACCCCCTCGCGGCGCAGGCGTTCCGGCCACACCCGGGGGAGGGTCGCTGCCGATGCGGGGCGCGGCCGCTCCCTCGCCGGTCGAGGTGGAGCGCCGCTTCCGGATCCGAGGCTCCCCGGACTCGGCGAAGACCAGCGCCGGCGGCGATTCCGGGGGTTTCACGGCGCGTCCGGTCGTCTCACGGCGCGGCAGCGAAGGAACTCGGCCCGCCGCTGATGGCGTTCGCTCTCGGGATGGACGATGCGGGTCGGGGATCCCTCGCCGCGCGGGCGTTCCCGCCACTCCCGGGGGAGGGTCGCCGACGATCCGGGGTGCGGCCACTCCCTCGCCGGTCGAGGCGGAGCGCCGCTTCCGGGATCCGAATCTCCCCGGACTCGGCGAAGACCAGCGCCGGCGGAGATTCCGGGGGTTTCACGGCGCTGCCGGTGGTCTCACGGCGCGACCGCGAAGGAACTCGGTCCGCCGCGATGACGCTCGCCCCTGGGATGGACGATGCGGATCTCGGACCCCTCGCGGCACAGCCGCGCTCTGGGGGAGGGTCACCGACGGCGCCGGGCGCGGCCTCCCGGTTCCGGTCGAGGCGGAGCGCCGCGTCCGGGATCCACTGCCTCTCCCGATTCGGCGGGACGATCGCTGCCCGCGACTCCGGCGGTCTCGCGGCGCTGCCGGTCGCCTCACGACGGGATGGCGCCGGGACTCGACCAACCCGACGACCGCGCGCTCTCGCGACGGACGATGCGGATCCGGGGTCCCTCGCCGCGCGGGCGTCCCGCGATTCCCGCGGAGAGGTCACTGACGGCGCCGGGCACGGCCTTCCCGTCGAGGTGGAGCAACCGCGTCGGGGATCCGTGGCCTTCCCGTCTCGGCGAAGACTCCGCGGAGGGTCGCCGACGCCCCGAGGGGCGGCCACCCCCCTCGCAGTCGGGCCGGAGGGCCGCTTCCGGGATCCGCGGCTCCCCGGATGCGGCGAAGACGATCGGCGGCTGCACTCCGGTCGTTGGTGGCGCTGCCGGTCGGCGCCGGCGGGCGGTTCCCGGCGCGGTGGGGCGCTCCCCGGCGGTGGCGCCGGCGGGGGGCGGGGAGTCGTCTGGTTGGCCCATCGAGCGGCGGCCCGTCGGTCGAACGCTAGGATATCCGCGCTCGATCAACGCGCTCGGCCGCCCTCCGCCGCCGCGCGAGTCCGGACGATCCGTTCCCGACTCGATCCCGGCCCGGAGCGCGAGCGCCAAACCGGCTTCGGGTTCGGAGAACACCAATTTCAGGGTCGGGCGCCCCCGGGGCGGACCTCCGCCCCCGACTCCGGAGAAGCCGGGAACCATCCCCGATGAGGGAGGAATGGACGACATGAAGATCACGGAACGCAGTGTGGGCGGGGTGACCGTCCTCGGCCTCGAAGGCAAGATCGTTCTCGGCGACGGGGACGATGTGCTGGCGGACAAGGTCAGCGAGGTGGTGGCCCGCGGAGACCGGAAGGTGGTGCTCGATGTGGCGGGCGTCCCCTATGTGGACAGCGCCGGGCTCGGCGAGTTGGTGCGCTGCCACACCCGGCTGGTCAAGGCCGGGGGCAACATCAAGATGCTCCACCTGACCGCCCGGCTGCGCGATCTGCTGCAGATCACGAAGTTGGTCACGGTCTTCGAGACCTTCGAATCGGAAGACGAGGCGGTTTCGAGTTTCTGAGGGCCGCCTACGCCAGGGGCTCGACCACTCCGACCGGTCGTTCGCCGGTCGGTCGGGCGCCCCCGGCGCGGTCCCGAACTGCAGCCCCGGGATCCTCCCCTTCGCGGGAGGTTCCCGCACGCCCGCCGGCGGGCCGAAGCCCTGCCGCGCCGGGCCGGGGGCGGCCGCTTCGTGACGACGGACACGGAAACCCCGTTTCTCCGGGCCTCGTCCCTCCGGGTTCGGGCCGGCGCCGCGCGCGCCGCGCCGACAGCCCGGGGCCGGGCGGAGGCGCGCCATCTCGCCGGCGCTCCCGGAGCCCGTCGAAGTCCCCTGCGGAGTCGTCACCCGGCAGCGCCCCCGCCCCGGCCCCCAACCAGAGCCCGCCCCCGTCGGCGGGCTTCGAGGAGTCTCATGGCGAATTCCGCCCCCACCGCGTCGTCGTCCCCGGGGAACGATCCCTCCGGCGGCGCCTCCCCCGACAGGGAAGCCGGCAAGGAAGCCGGCAAGGAAGTCGGCAAGGAAACCGGTAAGGGAGCCGGCCGCCGGGGCGGCGGCGCCTCCCGCTCGTCCGGCAATTCGTCCGGGAGCCGGCCGGCCGGCCGGGAGCAGTCCGGGCGGCCGAAGGAGTCCCCGGCGAAACCGCCGGCCCGGAAGTCCGCGAAACCCCCGTCGAAACCCCCGCCGAAACCGGATGTGGACGCCATCATGGCGGACATCCGGAGGACCGTCCGGGAGCGGGCCGAAGACGGAGGGCTGACCGAGCGCGAGTTCCGGGCGCGGCACCTCCAGCGGATGCTGCGCCCGCTCGCCGGGCCGGGCCTCAGCGACGACTTCGCCGACCGGTTCCGCTCCCGGGACCCGGCGAAGTGGAATGTCCGGCTGACCGACGGCGACTTCCACGGCGGGCGCTCGGCGGCGGGGCGGTTCCTCCGCCGGCTGCTGCGGCCGCTGGCGCGCCTGCTGGTCGATCTCGCCCCCGCCGCGGCCCAGGCGGCGCGGCAGGCGGAGATCAACGAGTACTACCGGCGGCTGCTCTGGGCGACGAACCGCGACCTGGAGCAGGCCCGGCTGGAGTTGGACCTCCTCAAACGCGAACTGCGGCGCTTCGGCGTGCGGGCCGACTTCTCCTTCCGCCCGCCCTCCGGGGACGGGGAGGGCGCCGGCGGCGGCGCGCCCCGGGGAGGGGGCGGCTCGGAGCGCCAGCGCGGCCGCGAGGGCGGCGGCTCGGAGCGGCAGTCCCGCGGGGACGGCGGACGGCGGAAGTCCGGCGGCCGGTCGGGCGGCCGGTCGAATCCGGGCGGGCGGCCGAACTCCGGCGGTCGGTCGAACTCCGGCCGCCGGAGCGGGGGCGGGGGCGGCGGAGGCTCCCGGGGAGGCCGCGGCGGCGGGCGGGGATCCTCGAGCGGGGCCGGCGGAAGCGGAGGAGGAGGAGGGGGTCGGGGCTCCTCGGGCGGGTCCGGCTCGGGAAGTTCCGGAGGTTCGGGCGGAGGCGGGAAGCGGTGAAGGTCGCGTTCGTCACCCCGCGCTTCGGGGCCGAGGGGGCCGTTCCGGCGGAGCGCCTGGCGGAAGAACTGGTGCGGCACGCGCCCGAATCCTGGGCGGTGAGCGTCTTCACCACGACCGTCCGCGGCCCCGACCGCGCCGAGGACTTCGCGGAAGGCGGAGCGCAGACCGGACGCACGGTGGTGCATCGCTTCCGCCCGGAGTCCGGGGCGACCCGCGCGGGGAGCGGCGCTGCCGACCGGAACCGGGCGCCGGGGAGCGGCCTCGGCTCTCCGGAGTTGCTCCGGCGGTTGGCGGAGGACGCCGGCGGGTACGACCTGATCGCCGTGTTCGGGGCCGAGCCGCGCCTCGCCGCCGCGGCGGTGGCGGTGGCGCCGGAACGAACGGTGCTGCTCCCGTTCGTCGAGGGGCTGCTCGCCGGCGGCGAGACCCTTCCGGCGCCGGTGTTCGAGCGGCCGGCGGCCTTCGTCTTCGGCAGCGAGGCGGAGGAGATGGCGGTGGTGGACCGCTACCGGCTGCATCGGCGGATGCGGGAGACGGTGAGCGGGGCCCTGCTGCTGCAGCGGGCCGTGGTTCCCGACCGTTTCCGGGAGGCCGCCGGGATCCGGGGGCCGCACCTGGTCTATCCGGGGCCGCTGCGGTCCGGTCGGGGCGTCGAGGAACTGCTCCGTTACTTCACCACCTTCGTGGCCGCGCATCCCCGCGCCGGGCTCGAACTGGTGGTCTTCGCCCCCGCCGGGATCCAACTGCCGCGGCGGCCCGAGGTGCGGCTGGTGGTACTCGACGACGCCCAGCAGCGGCTGGACGCCATCGCCGGCGCGCGCCTGGCGGTGCTCCCGGCGCGGCTCTCCAGTTTCCGGGCGCAGGGCGTGGAGCCGCTGTCCCTGGGCGCGCCGCTGCTGGTGAACGCTTCGGCGAGCGAACTGGTGGAGGTCTGCCGCGCTTCGAACGGCGGGCTCTTCTACCGGAACTACGAGGAGTTCGAGTTGATCCTGGAGTTGGCGCTCCGCGACCCGGCGCTCTTCACCCGGCTGGGCGCCTCCGGTCGGGAGTACCTCACTGCGCGGAACGACTGGGAGGGCGTCGTCGAGGCGTACGACCGCGCCTTCCGCAGTTTCGCCCGCCCGCCCCGCGGCGGCGCTTCCGCCGGCGCTGCGGACAGCCCGCCGGCCGCGGAGGCGGCGGAGGCCGGGGAGGCTGTCGCGGAGACCGCGCCGCCGCCCGTCGAGGAACCGGAGGTCGCCGCCGCGGCGGCAGCCGTGGAGACCGAGCCCGTCCGGCACGCTCCGGAGGAACCTGCCCCGGAGGATTCCGAAGCGACGGGGACCGAAGCGGGGACGGAGCGCGGGGAGGAACCCGCCGGGACCGCCTCGGCGGAGGACGCCGGCGCAGGCGGCGAAGCGGACGGCAGGGGCGACCGCAGGGACGACGACAGCGACGAGAACCGGGGCGAAGACCGGGGCGGCGAGTCGAAGTTGCCGGGGTTCTTCGGAAGTTCGATCCGCCGCTGAGGGCGGGACGAAGAACGGGGAGAGCCCGCCGGGACCGCCTCGGCGGAAGGCGCCGGCGAAGGCGGCGAGGCGGAACGCGGGGGCGACAACAGGGACGATGACGGCGACGGGAACCGGGGCGAAGACCGCGGCGACGCCACGAAGTTGCCGGGGTTCTTCGGAAGTTCGATCCGCCGCTGAGGGCGGGGACGGAGAACCGGGAGAGCCCGCCGGGACCGCCTCGGCGGAGGACGCCGGCGAAGGCCGGCGAAGTGGACGAGCAGGGGCGACAGCAGGGACGACGACAGCGACGAGAACCGGGGCGAAGACCGCGGCGGCGAGTCGAAGTTGCCGGGGTTCTTCGGAAGTTCGATCCGCCGCTGAGTCCGCCGGCTCGGTCGGCGAGGGCCGGCGGCCGCGACTCGGGGCCCCGCCGGCCGTGAGGCGCGGGGCCGACGAACCCCGGAGTTCGCCGGCGCCGCAGGAGTGCGGCGCCCCCCGTCGCTCCGGGGGGCGCCGGCCTACGCCGTCAGTTCTCGCGGCAGGAGATGAAGTTCTCGATGGTGTCGTCGTGGAACCTGGTGGCGCCGCCCCGGTGGCGGTCGCCGTCGGCGTCCCAGGTGCAGGTCAGGGACAGTTCGACCGTATAGGTGCAGGTGCTCGTGTCCTGGAGGCGGGTGAAGGTGGCGCTGAAGTCGAACTCCGCCTCCGCGTCGCAGCCGGCGCCGTCGCCGTCCGAGCAGGCGAGGTCCGGGTCCTCGGTGGGATCCCAGTTCTCCGGGACCCCGTCGCTTCCCGGATCGCCGGCGGCGTCCTCCATGTCGATCTTGCCGAAGTCGCCGTAGGCCGGGTCACCGTCGCCGTCTTCGGTCTTCACCCGCATGAGCGCCCGCCAGGTACGAAACGCGAGACCGTACTCCTCCCGGCCGTGGTCGACACCGGTCAGGTAGTAGAGATCGTGGTCCTTTTTCGTCCCGTCGATCCCCATGTCCGTGCCCTCGACGCCGGCCTCGGCGTTGACCAGCCACATGTGGGTGTGACGGCTGCCGTCCGGTCGATACTCCCCTCCTTCATTGACCTCTTCCATGTTGGTTTCGTCGGGAGCGTCCGCCTTGTTCCGGATCTCGAGGTGGGTGACTCTCGCGTGGTTGTCGTTTCCGTTGCGCCGGTACTGCAACTCGAACTGACCGCCGCGGCCGATGCCGCTCCCCCAGTAGGCCTGCGCTTCCTTCCGGAAGTCCTCGCAGAAGTCCAACTGTTCGGCGACCTCGAAGGTGACCGGTTCGCACCGCAGGGCCGCGAAGGGATCGCTCGCGCCCCAGGCGACCCGGCTGCCGGCCCAGGAAACGGCGGTGGACGGCGTGAGGTGGAGCCGGTAACCCGAGACGAAGTCCCGCCAGACGATATCGGCCGCCTCGTTGCGATTCGGGAGTTCGTAGTGGGCGTCGGTCAGGAGGGCGAAGCAGTTGACGGGGCGCTCCACCCGGGAGAGGAGACCCCGTTCCTCGCCCATATTCTGGTTGATGGTCGCGTAGGTCAGTCCGAGGCCGGTCGCGGGCACGCAGTCGTTCGGTCCGTTCCAGATCGGACCCGGGTCGGCGCCCGAATTCTCGGTGGAATCGCGGTTCTGTTCCGGGCCGAACTTGTTGACGCGGCTCGAGGAAGACCCGGGCGTCATGCTGAGCGCCACCGGTTTCGAAGTCACGGTCAGCGGCGCGCCCGGCACCGACATGGTCCCGACGCCGGGCGTGATGTTCGTGAACTCGTGGACCACGCTGGCCGGGTGGCTCAGGGTGTATTCCCAGCCGACATCCACCGCGTTCCGCTGGGTGTCCGCGCCCTGGTTCTGCGCGACGCCTTTCACCAGGGTGAACTCGGTCTCGAACGCGTCGCAGACGATGGAATCGGCGACGCTGAGGAGGGGCGCCGTCGGCGAGGTGGCGGCGGCCTCGGAACAGCGGAAGGGACCGCAGGTGATGTACACGGTGTTGTCGTTGGCAGCCGCGGCTCCCTGCGCCGCGCCGAGGACGACCCGGTCGAACCGGAAGGTGACGCCCTCCCGCGCCACGGCGCTCTGCAGGGCCATCCAGGTCACCCGGCCGAACGGGGTCTGGTCCGCGCCGGCGGCCAGCGAGAGCCCGGAGGCGCCCTCGACGAACAGCGGGGTCATCCGGACCGGATGCGAGGAGGACACCTCCATCCTCGGGTTCACCGAGGCCATCGCCTTCTTCGGGTCCGTCTCGGAGTCCGGGCAGAACGCCTGGCCGCTGCAGTCCGGGTCCATCCGCGCGCCCGGCGGGGTCAGGCTCACCACGAGCGGGTTCGGCGCGACATCGCTCGTGCCCGCCGCGGCGGCGCTCCACTCGCTCGCGACCGGCGACTCCGCGGTGCCGGCAACCGCCCGCACCCGGAGGAACATCTCGGTCTCCGGTTCCGCGGCCACCCGGTGGGTCGTGGTCTCGATGCGTTCCGAAGTGGCCGCCTCGAGCCCGTCCTCGGTGGCCGCCACCTGCACCTCGTACGCCGCGGCGTCCGCGACCGCTTCCCAACTCCACTCGATGAAGTCCGGCCCGCTGTCCGACACCAGGGGCGCCGGAACGGCCAGCATGAGCGGCGCCGCCATGCTGGTGCCCATCGCGGTCTCGCTCCACTCGCTCTGCCGGTCGCCCTCGTTCGCCCGCACCCGCGCGTAGCCGGTGGTCTCGGCAGCCACGGGGAACCGGTGCATCGTGGTGGTGACGGTGGCCGTATCGACCGCCGTGAAGTCACCCTCGGTCAGGCTCAACTGGATCTCGTAACCGGTGGCGCCTTCGACCGCTTCCCAGCCGAACTCGAGGAAGTCGGGGCCGGTGGCGGTGATCTTCAATCCGCCCGGAACACCCACCGGGTCCGGAGTCGTGGGAGCCGGAGCCGGCGCCGGGGCCGGCGCCGGGGTGGTTCCGCCGGAGTCGTCGCCGCAGCCGGCGAGCGCCAGCGCGGCGCCCAGCATCAGGAGGAGGGACAGGGGGTGGCGGCGGCGCGAAGCCGCGCTGCGGGTGGTGGTGTGCATCGGAACGGCGCCCTCCTACGGGCGACGGGGCGAGGAAACGGAGCCGGCGGACCGTTCCGGCGAGCCGGCCGGCGGTCGCGCCGCGGACGCGAGGTGCGATGGGTCGAACGGCGAGTCGGGGCGCAGTGTACGAGACGGCGGCCCGGGTCCGCGCGCGGGGACTCCGCGACGCCTCCCTGCCGTCCTCGACCGGGCTCGAAGCAACCCGGAAGGGCCGCCGCCGGCGATCCTCACGGAGCGGGGTTCGGCGGCGCCGGCCGTCGCGCGGCAGGGGAGCGGAACCCGGAGGCGGGCGCGTCTCGAGGGGCTTCCCCGGCCCGTCCCCTCGACTCCGAACGCGACCGGTCAGCCGCCCGGACGCGCCGGCCGGGAGGGGGATTCGCCCCGGCTCACCCGGTCGGCGGCGCGGCGGAGGGCGGCGGCGGCGCGGCGATGGAGGTTCGACGCAGTCTCGATCCCCTCCGGTCGGTTGTCGCGCAGCCACGACGCGCGAAAGCGCCGGCCGAGCGCCGTCTGCCGGGCGGCGAGGGAGCGGAGGTCGGAGGCGAGTTCCGCGGCGCCGGCGCCGGCCTCGCCCCCGCGGTGCGCCCGGTAGCGGAGGAGCGCCAACCCGCGTTCGGCGGCGAGGAGCGAGGCGTCGAGCGCGTACCGCCAGTCGTCGCCGAGCGGGCCCGCCGGCAGGCCCTCGCGTTCGGCCGCGGCGGCGAGCGCGCGGAGGGTCTCGAGGGTCTTCGTGAGAGCCGCCTCGGTGGGGACGCGCCGGGTGCGGAGCGGCCGGGTCTCGAAGAAGACGGTCTTCAGGGGTGAGTGGTTGAAGTGGCGGAAGCCGGCGTCGTGGAGCCGTCCCAGCCGGGAGGCGAATCGCCCGGCGAAACCGTCCGGGTCCCCGGCGAAGTGCTCGGAGAAAGCGGCTTCGACTTCCGCTTCCGGGCGGGTTTCGTCGCCCCAGGCGGCTTCCGCGCCGAGCGCCAGCGGGTAGAGCGAACCGGCGAACAGGTTGAAGTGGCCGCCGTCGCCCCAGTCGGTGAGGAGGAAACCGGAAGCGCCGTGGCGGCGGGCGGCGGCGGCGTGCCCCCGGATGTTCGCCGCCGCGGTGTCGAGGCGCGGGAACAGGCTGCTCCAGGAGGAAGTCCCGGCCACGCTGAGGAACTCCCGCCCGGCGGCGCGGAAGCGGGCCACCCGGTCGAAGTCGTGGTCGGCCTCGTACCACCAGTCGGCGAGAACGAGGTCCGGCGCCAGCCGGTCGAGCGCCTCCGGGTGGTCGGCGAGCACATCGGCCCAGATCATCGGGCGCTTCCCGAGGGCCCGGGCCATCCCGGCGACCCGGTTCACATGGTCGGCGAAGAGCGTCCCGAGTCCCTCCGCTGCGGCCCGCGCCGCCGACTTCCCCTTCCCCAGATCCACCGGCTCGTCGCAATTCAGGTGCGCCCAGCGGGAGTCGAAGCAGGGCAGGTAGTCGCCGAGCAGGTCGGCGAGCAGCGGATAGGCGCCGGGGGCTTCCGGCGAGATCGACCACAGTCGCTCCGATTCGGCCAGCGGGCGGTAGCGGTCGAGTTCGAGGATGCGGCGGAAGTGGCCGAAGGTCTGGAGGCAGGGAACGAGGTCCACCGAGTGTTCGGCGGCGACGGCGGCGAGGCGGCGGATCTCCGCGCCGGTCAGCCGGCCGGAACCGGCCCCGATCTCCGGGTGGCTGGGGAAGGCGAAGGTGTGCTCGGTGTAGAGCAGGAGTTCGTTGTAGCGGAGCCGGGCGAGGCGGGCGATCAGCGATTCGAGCCAGGCGACCTTCGGGACGCGGCCGCGGGAGAGGTCGAGCAGGAACCCCCGGCGGCGGAGGGCGGGGCGGTCGTTCAGGCGGAGAGCCGGAACGGCGCCGCCGGAGCCGGTGAGCTGCGCGAGCGCTTCCGCCCCGTAGCGGAGCCCGGCGGCGTCCCCGGCGCGGATCCGGGCTCCTTCGGGGGCGGCGGTCAACTCGAATCCTTCGGGCAACTCGAACCCTTCGGGCGGGAGGGCGGTCGGCGCCGGACCCTCCGGGAGGGTCTCGATCCGCACTTCGGGGCTCTCTCCGGGAGGCGCGCCCGGGCCGACGACCGGAACCGGGAAGCCCGCCCGCTCCCGGAGCCGGGAGGCCAGGAACCGGGCCGCCCGCTCGACAGCGGGGGAGTCGTCGGCGCCGCGGATTCGGGACCCGGGGTCGAGCCGCAGGATTCCCGGACGCCGCTCGACGAGGCGGGGCGAGGGCAGGAGCCGCTCGACCGCGTCCGCCGGGTGCGCCACCGGGCGAATCTAACCCGCCGGGCAGTGCCGGACTCGGGTGCTCTGCCCGGCGGCGCGGTTTCCGGCCCCCGGGGAGGCGCCCCGGGGTTCCGCCGGACAGCCGGTCGGCAGCACCGGTATGGAGATCGTTCGCGACCGCGCTCGATCCTCCCCCGAGCGCACCGGAGCGCCGCCGGCCCGCCGGCGAAACCGGATGGCGCCGCCGCGCGAACGATCCCGCCCGGCGGGCGACCGGCCGGCAGCCGAAGACCGGACACCGCTCGAAGGCGCCGACGACAGCGGAGGGGGTCGGAGGCGCCCCGATCGGCACGGGCGGCGGCCGGCCGGGGAGCGACGACCCCGAAGCGAAGACCCGGAAAACGACGAATCGCGACGGATACTCTCGGTCCGGCCAGCCGGCCGGTTCGAGCCGCGGCGACCGCCTCGAAGCAGAAGCATCGCCACCGGTCCGGGCAGTCGGCGAGCCGGCCGGCCGCCTCGAGATCGCGTCCTCTGCCGGGAAGGATTCGCTCCGAACGGGCGATTCGACATTGCCGGCGCCGGAGGACCGCACCGGTCGGCGGCTCTCCACCTCGGCCCCGCGGCGCCCGGTCCGCGAAGCGGCTCCCGATGAATCCACCGGCCGGCGGTCCCCGCGGGGGCGGTGCACCGGCGGGGGCCGGGGACTCCGGCGGTTCCCGGGGCGGCGGCCGCGTGGCGCGGACTCCGGCCCGTGGGGGAGACCCCCGCTGGTATCCTGCCGATCTTGCGTTCGGAGGCAATGTCCCCGCGGTCGGGCCTCGAATCGGGAACGGGGCCGGTCCCTGCTGCGGCGGGGCCGGAATCCGGAACCGCGGAGGACTCCCTCGGCCCGCCGGGGATCGCCGCCGCCGCCGCCGCGCTGGCGCGGTCGGGGATGGTGCTGGGGCTCGGCACCGGGCGCGCCGCCGCCGCCTTCGTCCGGGAGATCGGGAAGCGGATGCGGCGCGGGCTGCGTATCCGCGGCGTTCCCACTTCGAGCGCCACCGAACGACTGGCCGCGGAACTGGGAATCCCGCTGGTGGGCTTCGACCAGATCGCCGGGGTGGACCTCGCCGTGGACGGCGCCGACGAAGTGGATCCGGAGCGGCAGCTCATCAAGGGGCACGGCGGCGCCCTGGTGCGCGAACGGGTGGTGGCCGCCGCCGCCGCGCGGTTCGTGGTGCTGGTGGGCCCGGAGAAACTGTCCCCCCGGCTGGGCGCCCGGCAGGCGGTGCCGGTCGAGGTGATCCCCTTCGCCGCCCCGGTGGTGGAGCGGGAGATCTCCCGGATGGGGGCCGACGCCGGGCTCCGCCGACGGGCGGACGGCGAACCTTTCGTCACCGACAACGGGAACTGGCTGCTCCACGCCCGCTTCCCGGAGATCCCCGACCCGGCGGCGCTCCGGACGGCCCTCGGGGACCTCCCGGGAGTGCTCGACTCCGGCCTCTTCGTGGGCCTCGCCGACGAAGTGCTGGTCGAAGGCCGGGCGCCGCTGACCGGGGAACCCTCCGCGTGAGCGGCGGCCGGATCTCCTTCCGCGAGGTCTCGAAGCGGTACGGCGACCGGGTGGTGCTCGACCGGGTGTCCCTGGAGGTGACCCCGGGGGAGATGGTGGTGTTCCTGGGGCCGAGCGGTTGCGGGAAGACCACGCTGCTGCGGCTCGCGAACGGGCTCGCCGCGGCGGACTCCGGGGCGGTGGAGGTGGACGGCCGGTCGGTGGGCGACTGGGATCCGGTGGAACTCCGGCGCAGCATCGGCTACGCGATCCAGGGGGTGGGGCTGCTGCCGCACCTGAGCGTGGCGGCGAATGTGGCGCTCGTGCCCCGGCTGCTCGGCTGGCGCCCGGAGCGCCGCCGCCGGCGCGCCGCCGAGATGCTGCGGCTGGTGGGACTCGATCCGGCGGAGTACGGCCCGAGACGGCCGGCGGCGCTCTCCGGCGGGCAGCAGCAGCGGGTCGGCGTGGCCCGGGCGCTGGCTGCCGACCCGCCGGTGCTCCTCATGGACGAGCCCTTCGGGGCGGTGGACCCGATCCGGCGGCGCAGCCTCCAGGAGGAGTTCCGGGCGCTCGCCGGGGAACTGGGGAAGACGGTGCTGTTCGTGACCCACGATGTGGCGGAAGCGTTCCGGCTGGCCGACCGGATCGCGGTGCTGGCCGACGGGGGCATCCGCCAGGCCGCGCCGCCGGAAGAGATCCGGGCCGCGCCGGCGGACAACTTCGTGCGCCGCCTGGTCGCCGACGCGCCGGACGCCGGGCGCGGCTCCGCGAACCTCGGCGGCGCAGCGCCCGACAGCGTCGCAACGAACGACGGCGCGGCAGCGACCAACGGCGCCGCAGCGAACGACGCGGCAGCGAACGGCGGCGTCGCAGCGAACGACCGCGCGGCAACGAACGGCGGCGTCGCAGCGAACGACGGCGCGGCAACGGACGACGGCTCGGCCGGCGGGAACGGGGCCGGCTGAACCGGCGCTGCCGGGGCGCCGGGACTGCCGCGAAGCGCCGGCGCGCAACCCCTGCCGATGGAGTTCTTCCTCGCCCGCTGGCCGGAGATCCTGGAGGCCACGCTCGAGCACCTGGCGCTGGTGTTCGCCTCCGTCGGGGTGGCGGTCGCGCTCGCAGTGCCGACCGGACTGGCCCTGACCCGGCTCCCGAAGTTGGCGCGGCCGGTGCTCGGCTTCGCCGGGACCATCCAGACGGTCCCCTCGCTGGCGCTCTTCGGTTTCCTGATCCCGCTGCCGCTCATCGGCGGCATCGGCAGCCGCACCGCGGTGGCGGCGCTCATCCTCTACGCCCTGCTCCCGATCCTCCGCAGCACGCTCACCGGGGTGCGGCAGTTGGACCCGGCGATCCTCGACGCCGCCGACGGGATGGGCATGACCGGCTGGCAGCGGCTGCGTTTCGTGGAGGCGCCGCTGGCCCTGCCTTCCATCTTCTCCGGGGTGCGGATCGCCACCGTGGTGGGCGTGGGCCTGGTCACCATCGCCGCCGCGGTGGGAGCCGGCGGGCTGGGGTCGCTAATCTTTCGCGGGTTGGCGATGCTCGATTCACGGCTCATCCTCGCCGGCGCGGTCCCCTCGGCGCTGCTGGCGCTCGCCGCCGACGGCGGACTGGCGCTCCTCGAATCCCGACTCTCCGGTTCCCGCGCGGGAGCGACCGGATGATCCCCTTCCGGCCGGACCGGCGCCGCTTCCTCCGGCGGACGCTGCCGGCGCCGCTGGCGCTCGCCGGCTGGGGCCACTCCGGCTGCGGCGCCGGCGACGGGGGCGGCGCGGCCGAAGTGGTCGTGGGCGCGAAGGACTACCCGGAGCAGTTGATCCTGGGCGAAATCCAGGCGCAACTCCTCGAGGACGCCGGGGCGCCGGTGTCCCGCCGGTTCCTGATCCCTACCTTCCTGCTGCACCAGGCGATCGGCAGCGGCGAGGTCTCCTGCTTCGTGGAGTACACCGGAACTGCGTACACCGCGGTGATGAAGGAGTCCTTCACCCCCGGCCAGACCCCGGAGGCGATCTACGGCCGGGTGCGGGCGCTCTTCGAGGAGCGCTACGACCTGCGCCTCGGGCCGCCCCTCGGCTTCGCGAACACCTACACGATCGCGCTGCCGGCGGCCCGCGCCGGGGAACTCGGCCTCTGGCGGATGTCCGACCTGGCCGACCATCCGGGGCTGGTCCTCGCCGCCGGGCACGAGTTCCTGGAACGGGAGGACGGCTGGCCGGGGCTCGTCGGGCACTACGGGTTCGAGACGCCGCCGGAAGTCCTGACCGTGGATCTGAACCTGGTCTGGCAGGCGGTGGCCTCCGGGGACGCCGACCTGCTGGTCGGGAACTCCACCGACGGCCGGATCCCGGCGCGGGGGATGGTGCTGCTCGAAGACGACCGCCACTACTTCCCGCCCTACGACGCGGCGCTGGTCTATCGCCCGGACGCGCCGCCGGAGGTGGCCCGGCTGGCCGAGTTGCTCGGCGGGGCGATCGACGACCGGGAGATCCGGGTGCTGAACCGCCGGGTGGATGTGGACGGCGCGGAGCCGGCGGAAGTGGCCGCCGACTTCCTCCGGGACAGCGGGCTGTCGCTGTAGGGCCGTCCGCTGCGGGGCGGCGGTTCCGATGCCGCCCTGACGATTCCGGCGATACCCGTCACCATCGCCGTGATCCGGTGGATTCCCCCGATCGGAGTTCCCCCGATCGGAGTTCGCCCGAGCGGCCGGATCCTTCCGGGGTCGATCGTGTCGGCAGTGTTTGCCATGGCCAGGGAATCCGTGACCGCCGAACCGTTGGAGGCCGAACGGCGCCGGCGGCAGCGGCGACGACCGGGATCGGTCACTTTGCGGCCCGCAGCCGGCGGCGTCCCTCCCGGACGAGCAGGAAGAGCGCCGCCGCCACCAGCGCGCCGGCCAGGGCCGCGCTCCGGGCCAGCGCCCGCACCGCGTAGCCGAGCACGGTCCGCTCCTCGGTCACGAGCAGCAGGGCCGTAGCGGGCTCGCCGGGGGCCGGGCGCCGCCAGCGGAAGCGGTTGCCCCGCCGCGGGCGTTCGCCGCTGTCGTGGCGCAGCACGCGGGCGGTCGGCTGGATCTCGACGATCCCCGAGGAGCGGTCGTCCGGGCCGGCGGCGCGCGGCGGAAGCGTCATGCGCAATTCGAGTTCTCCCGCTTCGTTCGGTCCGTACCGGCACTCCCGCCGCAGCAGCGGGGCGCGGCAGAGCGCATCCACCGACTCGAAGGTGAGTTCGGCGAGGAGCCGGCCGTCGGGTTCCTCCCGGAGGCGAACGACCTCCCGCCCGGGCCCGGCCAGCCGCTCCCGGAGCGCCGCCGCCGGGTCCCCGGACGCCGGACGGGCGGGGGACACCCGGAGGAAGGATCTGCCGGAGCCGTCCGGTTCCAGCCGGTGGAGTTCGTCGAAGGCCCCGCCCCCGGCGCACGCCGCGCCGAGGAGGCCGAGCGCCAGGAGCGCCGACCCGGGACCGAAGGGGCGGCGCCGCGGGCGGCGGGGGTTCGCCGGGGAGCCGGCGGGAGGGCGTCCGTAGAATCCCGAACCGACCCGGAAATGGCCGACTCGACCCTGTTGCTCGTGGACGGCAACAACCTGCTGTTCCGGTCGTTCTTCGCCATGCCCCGGCTGACCCGTTCCGACGGGCAGCCGAACGGCGCCCTCCACGGGTTCGCGACCACCCTGCGCATGTTGCTCCGGGAGGAGGCGCCGGGCTTCTGCGCGGTGGTGTTCGACGCCCCCGGCCCCACCTTCCGGCACGAGCGGTTCCCCGACTACAAGGCGAACCGGCCGCCGATGCCGGAAGAGTTGGCCCGGCAGGTCCCCTTCACCCGCGACCTCTCCCGGGCGCTCGGGGCGGCGGTGGTGGAGATCCCCGGGGTGGAAGCCGACGATGTGATCGGGACGCTGGCGGTCGCCGCCGCCGGGAGCGGGCTGCGGGCGGTCGTCGTCTCCGGGGACAAGGACCTGCTCCAGGTGGTGGGCGACCGGGTCGTCGTCGCCCCGCCTTCCGACCCCGAGGCCCGGCTGGACGCCGCCGCCGTGGAGCGGAAACTGAAGGTGCCGCCGGAACGGGTGCCGGACTACCTGGGTCTCGTCGGCGACTCGGTGGACAACATTCCCGGAGTCCGGGGGATCGGCCCGACCACCGCCGTGAAGCTGATCGCCGCCTACGGGGGGATCGAGGACATCCTGGCGCGCGTCGAAGAGATCGAACGCCCGCGGACCCGGAACCTGCTCACCGAACAGGCGGAGGCGGCGCGCCTCTCCCGGGACCTGGCCCTCCTGCGGCTCGAGGTCCCGGTGCCGGAGGCGGCGGAGGGGATGGAGGGGCTGCGCTACCGGGGCCCGGAGGTGGAAGCGGCGCGGAAGATCCTCGAGGAGTTGGAGTTGCGCACCCTGGCGCGCGACCTGGCCCCGGCGGTCTCGGCCCCGGCGGCCCCGCCGGAAGTGCGCCGGCTGTCGTCCGGGGCGGAGGTCGCCTCCTTCCTGGCGCGGGCCGCCGAAGGGGGTCGGCTCGCCGTGCACTTCGCGCTCGGGGAACCGGAGGGCCGCGCCGAGCCCCCGCTCCGGGCGCTGGGGCTCGCCTCCGGGGAAGACGACGGGGCGCTCGCCGCGGTGGGCCCGTCGCTCACCGAGGACGACCTGGCCCGCGTTTTCGCCGAGGCGGACGAACCTGCTCCGCTCGTCGGGCACGAACTGCAGGGCTTCCTGCGCTGGCTGATCGGGCGCGGGGTGACGCCGCCGCCGGTGGCGCACGACAGCCAGGTGGCGGCCTGGCTGCTGAACACCACCCGGCGGGCGCAGGAGTTCGACGCCGTCCTGCGGGACTACACCGGGCTCTCGCTGCCCGCCGACCCCTCCGCCGGGAGCGGCGGCGGCCTCTTCGCCCCCGCAGCCGCCGCCGGACCCGAAGCGGACGGGAAGCGGTGGGAGCCCCTGGCGATCCGGGCCGCCCGGCAACTGCGGCTGGCGAAGGAGTTGGACTTCCGGCTCGACGACGAAGGGCTGCGCCCGGTGTTCACCGACATCGAGTTGCCGCTGATCCCGGTGCTGGCCCGGATCGAGACCCGGGGCCTCTGCCTCGACGAAGGGGCGCTGCGGGAACTCGGGGAGAGCCTCGGCGGGCGGATCACGGCCCTCGAGGCCCGGATCCACGAGTTGGCCGGGGGCCCGTTCGACATCGCCAGCCCCAAGCAACTGGGCGAGGTCCTGTTCGACAAGTTGCAGTTGCCGCAGACCCGGAAGACCCAGAAGACGAAGCGCGCCTCGACCCGGGCCGAGGTGCTCGAGGAGTTGGCCGGCCACCACGAACTCCCGGGCCTGGTGCTCGAGTACCGGGAACTCACCAAGTTGAAGAGCACCTATGTGGATCCGCTGCCGACGCTGGTCTCCCCGGAGAGCGGCCGGCTCCACACCCGCCTCCACCAGACGGTGGCCGCCACCGGGCGGCTGTCGAGCACCGACCCGAACCTGCAGAACATCCCGGTGCGCACCGAGATCGGCCGGCAGGTGCGCCGGGCGTTCGTCGCCGCGCCGGGGAAGCGGCTGCTGTCGGCGGACTACTCCCAGATCGAGTTGCGGATCCTGGCCCACCTGAGCGGCGACCCGGCGCTCGTCGAAGCCTTCCGGCAGGGCGAGGACATCCACGCCCGCACCGCCGCGGAAGTGTTCTCCGCCTTCGCCCTCGAACCGGGCGAGGCGCGGCGGCGGGCGAAGATCGTGAACTTCTCGGTGATCTACGGGAAGACCGCGTTCACCCTGGCGAAGGAGATCGGGGTCTCCACTTCCGAGGCGCAGGCGTTCATCGAGGCGTACTTCGACCGCTACGCCGAAGTCCGGGCGCTCATCGAGAAGATCCGGGAGACGGCGCGGGACACCGGCCGGGTCACCACCCTCTTCGGCCGCCGGCGGCTCATCCCGGAGATCCGGGCGCAGAACCGGGCGCGCCGGGAAGCCGCCGAGCGGATGGCGGTGAACGCCCCCATCCAGGGCGCCGCCGCCGACCTCATCAAGATCGCCATGCTGGGAGTGGAGCGGTCGCTCGCCGGGACCTCCGGGGAGGTGCTCCTGCAGGTCCACGACGAACTGCTGATCGAGGCGGAGGCCGGGGAAGCGGAAGCGGTGGCGGCGATCGCGCGCCGGGAGATGGAAGCCGCCGCCGACCTTGCCGTGCCGCTCGTCGCCGAAGTGCGGATCTCCGATCACTGGGAGCACTGAGTCCCGCCGGACGGGGCCGCCCGGGCCGCGGTTTCCCGGCGCTTCCGCACGCTCCCCGGGGCCTCCGGAGAGGCGCTCCTGCAGGTCCACGACGAACTGCTGATCGAGGCGGAGGCCGGGGAGGCGGAAGCGGTGGCGGCGATCGCGCGCCGGGAGATGGAAGCCGCCGCCGACCTCGTCGCGCCGCTCGTCGCCGAAGTGCGGATCCCGGATCACCGGGAGCACTGAGTCCCGCCGAACGGGGCCGCCCGGGCCGCGGTTCCCCGGCGCTTCCGCACGCTCCCCGGGGCCTCCGGAGAGACGCTCCTGCAGGTCCGCGACGAACTGCTGATGGAGGCGGTGGCGGCGATCGCGCGCCGGGAGAGGGAAGCCGCCGCCGAACTCGCCGTGCCGCTCGTCGCCGAGGTGCGGATCCCGGATCACCGGGAGCACTGAGTCCCGCCGGGCGGGGCCGCCCGGGCTGCGGTTCCCCGGCGCCCTCCCTTCACCGCTTGCCGAGGTACACCCCGTCGGGGTCGAGTTCGTCGCGGAGGACGCGGAGATCTTCCGGGGCCGGCGGCGGCGTGGGGCCGACCGTCTCCGAAACCCGCAGATCCCAGGAAACGGCGTCCCGCGCCCGTTCGACGGTGACGCCCGGATGGACCGACTCCAGCACCATCTCCCGGGTCTCCGGGTGGAATCCGTAAACGCCGAGGTCGGTGACCACCCGGACCGGCCCGCCGCCCGGCGCGCCCAGCCGCTCCCGGGAGTCGCCGCCCTCGGCCCAGCCGACGGTGGTGCGGAAGTCGAGGCGCTCGACGAACTTCCGGGCGTCCTGGCGGAGGACGACCACCGTGCGGCGGGCGTTCCAGGCGATGTCCGGGGCGCCGCCGGCGCCGGGGAGGCGCACCCTCGGCTTCGCGTAGTCGGCGCCGATGACCGTGGTGTTCAGGTTGCCGAACCGGTCGATCTGCGCCGCCCCCAGGAGGCCCAGGTCGCACCGTCCGCCCTGGAGGAAGCAGAGGAAGGTCTCCGTCATCGGCAGCACCTGCGCCGCGCCGCTCACCAGGCAGGGGTCGCCGATGGAGAGCGGCGTCCGGGCCGGGCGCGCCCCGAAGACCCCCGACTCGTAGAGCAGGTTCGACCGCGCCGCGTGGAGCCGCTGCGCCAGGCGCACGGCCAGGTTGGGGAGCCCGATCCCGACGAAGACGCTGTCGCCGTCGCGCACCTCCCGGGCGGCGGCGACCACCATCATCTCGGTGCGGGTGGGCGGCGCCCCGGCGCCGGTCGGCGAGTCCTTCACCGGTAGTCCCCGTAGTCCACCGGGTCGGCGAGGCGGGGCCCCGGGCGGAGCCGCTCCAGCGCCGCCGCGCCCAGCCGCTCCCGGTAGGCGGCGCGGTCGGGAAGGCCGAACACCCACTCGTCGAGGTAGCGGGCGAGGCGCTCCGGATCGCGGGTCACCCGGTCCCAGGCGAGGTAGGCGTCGTTGTCCCGGTCGTAGTGGCCCTGGGCGAAACTGGGGTGGGCGCCGAAAGGCTCCACCACCACCGCGTCCACCGCCACCCCGGGGATCCGGGTGCGGTCGGGGTCCCGGCGGACGACCTCCTCGTCCACCAGTTCCTCGACGACCACGATCACGCGCCGGGCGGCGAAAGCGGCTTCCTTCTGCGCCCCGACGATCCCCCAGATCTGGGTGTTGCCTTCCCGGTCGGCGCGCTGGGCGTTCACGACGGTGACTTCCGGGTGGAGGGCGGCGACGGCGTCGAGCCGCTCGCCGGTGAACGGGCAGGCCACTTCCCGGATCTCCGGGTTCACCCGGGGCAGGTCGGTGCCCCGGTAGCCGCGCAGCGGGAAGAACGGGAGCCCGGCGGCGGCCGCCTGGTAGCGGCAGAGGAGGCCGAAGTGGGAGTACTCCTCGATCTCCAGGGGTCGGGGGTCGGAGCATTCCACCGCCCGGCGCACCGCGTGGAGCGAGCCGACGCCGGGGTTCCCCAGCCAGCCGAAGATCAACTTGCGGGCGACCCCCGCCGCCACCATCTGGTCGAAGAGCAGATCGGGGGTCAGGCGGACCAGGGTCAGGTCCCGGCGGCGCTGGCGGATGATCTCGTGCCCGGCGGAGAACGGGATCAGGTGGGTGAACCCCTCGAGGGCCACCGTGTCCCCGTCGCGGACGAAGCGGGCCACCGCCTCCCGGAGGGACATGACCTTCGTCTCGGACACGGGGAGGGGAGGTTCCTGGCTTCGCGGCGGGGCCCGGGGGCGGCGCGATTATCCGCCCGCCGGGAGCGGTTCCCCCTCGCGGAGCGATCGCGCCGCACGCGGCGACCGCCCGGTCCGGTGGAGGCGGCGGTCGATCTCGACGGTTCCCCCCGGGCGAGCGGTCAGCGGCGGGACGCGACGGGCCGACTCGGCGCGCCGGCGGGTTCGCGGCCTCCGGGCCGGCGCCGAAACCTCCGGCGGGCGTTCCTTCCGGGATGGCGGCAGCGAAGCGGGCCCCGGGCAACGCGCCGCGGACGAACCCCGCCCGCCGCCACCCCACGCGGCAGGCGTCCCGGACGACCGGGAGGGCGGTCCTCGCTTCACGGCAGGGGCCGCCGCAGGGAGGCGGCGGTCGCTCCCGGCGTTCTCCACGGGACAGATGGCGAACGGCGGAACGGTGGGGGCCGCGTCCGCCCGACGCCGCGGCGGCCGCGTCTCCGGTCGCGCCGTCGAACCCCCGGCCGGCGCTTCTTCCGGGCGGCGGCGAAGCGCCCGGGTCGATGGCCCGGCGGCGGGCCGGAGCAGGCCGAGGCGGCGGGCCGAGCCGCAGCGTCGAAATCGGGTCGAGGGCCGTCGGGGCCCGGTCCCGGACGACGCAGCCCACCGACGCAGCCCACCGACGCTGCGGGCGGCCGGCGTCCCGGTCACGGGGAGGGCGTTCCTCGCCTCGCCGGCACCGCCGGGGACCGGTTCATCCGCCCGCCGCCCGCGGCTCCCCGTCCCGGAGCGACGACACGGTCCGGCGGAGGCGGCGGCCGATCTCGGCGATCTCCTCCGGGCGGACGGTGAGCGGCGGGGCGAGGAGGACCACATCCGCCCGCCGGCGGGGATCGGGAGTCGCCGGCCCCGCGGTCGGGTATACCAGCAGGCGCTCCTTCCGGGCAGCGGCGGCGAAGCGGGCTCCGGTCACGCCGCCGGCGGCGGGCGGGAGCAGGCGGAGGCCGGCGAGGAGTCCCCGGACCGAGAACCCGGCGAGCGGGGGCGCTCCCCGTCCGGAGTCGAGGAGGGGAGCGAGGGCGGCGGCGAGGTCCGACTCGAGCCGCGCCGCCCGCTCGACGAGCCCTTCTTCCCGGATCAGCCGGAGCACCTCCGCCACCACCGCCGCCACCACCGGGTGGTGCGAGAAGGTGAAGCCGTGGGGGAAGTCGGGGGCCACCGCCGCCGCCACTTCCGCCTTCGCGACCACCGCGCCGCCGGGGAGGTATCCCGAAGTGAGCCCCTTGCCCAGGACCAGGAGGTCCGCTTCGACCCCGGCGTGCTCCGAGGCCAGGAATCTCCCGGTGCGCCCGCAGCCGGTCAGGACTTCGTCGGCGATGAGCAGGAGCCCGCGTTCGTCGGCGAGGCGCCGCAGCCGGCGGAGGTAGTCCTCCGGGGGCGCGAACCCGCCGGCGGAAGCGCCGAGGATCGGTTCCACCAGCAGCGCCAGCGCCTCGCCGCCGAGGCGGGCGAGGGCGGTCCCGGCTTCCGCGGCGCAGGCGACTTCGCAGGCCGGACGTTCGAGACCCAGCGGGCAGCGCGGGCACCAGGGCGCGGGGATGAACTCGGCCGGCGGGAGCAGCGGCGCGTACGGGGCGCGGAGGGCCTCCCGCCCGGAGACCGCCAGCGCGCCCAGGGTGCTGCCGTGGTAGCCCGGGGTCTGCGCGACGACCCGGCGGCGCTCCGGCTGCCCGACGGCCCGGGCGTGGGCGCGCGCCAGTTTCAGCGCGGTCTCCACCGCCTCCGCGCCCCCGGGAGTCAGGAAGACCTTCGCGTCCCGGTAGCCCGGCGGGAGGCTCCCGAGCAGCCGTTCCGCCGCTTCCTCCATCGCGGCGGTGGTGAATTGGGAACCGTGGACGAAGGCGGCGGCTTCGAGTTGCCGGGCGGCGGCGCGGGCCACCTCCGGCCGGCCGTGGCCCACGGACACCGCCAGGGCGCCGCCGCAGGCGTCGAGGAACCGTTCGCCGTCCTCGGTCTCCACCCAGACTCCCTCGGCCCGCGCCGCCCGGCGGTAGGTCCGGCGGAGATCCCGGTAGAAGACCGGACTCTCCGGGTAGCGGAGCGCGTTTCCCTCGCTGCCCCCGGCCGCGCCCGGGTCGGCGGTCACCGCGGGGGCAGGGGGAGCGAGAGCGCCGCCGGGAGGGCGGCGAGGGTCCGGAGCAGGAGGTCGGGAGCGGCGGCCCGCAGCATCGCCTCGCTGCTGAAGGCGCTCCGCAGCGCCGCCGTGCGCGTCCCGGCGCCCTTCCCCATCGCCACATCCTCCGGGCGGTCGCCCAGGTAGAGGGTCTCCGCCGGGGCGGACCCCAGGGCGGCGAGGGCGGCGAGCAGCCCCTCCGGGTGCGGTTTCCGCCGGCGGCAGTCTTCGAACGCCACGGTCACCGTGAACCGCCCCCGGAGGCCGAAGCGGTCGAGGTCGGCGTCGAGGCGCCGCCGCTCGGCGGTCGTGACCACCCCGAAACGCCGGCCGGCCGCCGCCAGTCGGTCGAGGGTGTCGGTCGCGCCCGGCAGCAGCCGGAGGTCGGCGCTGCGCTCGGCGAAGGCGGCGTTCCAGAGGGCGCCGGCCTCCTCCCAGCGGGACTCCGGGATTCCCAATTCCCGGTAGGTCTCGTGCCAGTCGGGGCGGTAGGTGTCCCGGTAGCGCGCCTCGTCCATGGTGATCCCGAAGTGCCGGAAGACGGTCAGGGAAGCGGCGTGGGTGGCGGCGAAACTGTCCACCAGCGTCCCGTCCCAGTCGAAGACGACCGTGGTCAGTCCGGGTGTCGATCCGGGGGCGAGGTCGGGAGGGATCGGGAACGACACGGCGGGCGGCGCGGGCGCGGCGGGACGGTTCGGGGGGACGGTCGGGGAGGCCGGTTCCGGGCGCCGCGGGGCGCCGGGCAAGCGTATCCGCGCCTCTCCGGGGCCCCCGGGATTCGTCGGGAGGGAGCGGCGTTCGCGGGAGGGGCGCCCGGCTAGGATTCCCCCGATGCTCCACTGCCGTTCGTCGCTGCTCGAAACCGGGGTCCCGGAGGTCGGAACCCTCGAACTGCTCTCCACCGGGGAGGGTCTCGCCGCCGTCCTCTTCTGCGACGAGCGCCGGTCGGGGGCCTCCTCGCGCTGGATCTTCCGGGAGGTCGGGACGATCGCCCCGGCCGCGGCGGGAGAACACGATCTCTACGCGGAGCAGATCCGGGAGTACCTCGCCGGCGCCCGCACCGAGTTCGACCTGCCCCTCCACCGGACCGGCACCCTGTTCCAGCGGGCGGTGCTCGACGCCGTGGGGCGGGTGCCCTACGGCGCCACCGCCACCTACGGCGAGATCGCGGCCGCCGTCGGCAGCCCGAAGGCCGTCCGGGCGGTGGGGGCGGCGAACGGCGCGAACCCGCTGCCGCTGGTGATCCCCTGCCACCGGATCGTCGGGACCGCGGCGAAGGGCGGGTCGAAGTTGACCGGCTACGGCGGCGGCCTCGACGCCAAGCGCCGGCTCCTCGATCTCGAGGCCTCGGTCATCGCCCGCTCCGTCAGCCACCCCGCCGCCGAAGCGCCGGCGCCGGCCCGCCTCCCCCTGGCCTCGTGACTGCTTCCGCCTCGACTTTCCGGTCGGCCCTGCGGCCGGCGCGGTTCGGCTTCTTCCCGTTCGCGTTCGCCCTGGCGCTGCTCGCCGGTTGCGGCGGCGCCACCGAGGAAACCCCTGAAACCGGCAGCGACCCCGCGGCCGCCGGCGAGTCGGCCACCCCCGCCGACACCGCAGAGGAGAACTCCATGCCCGATTCCACCGCCGACGACAACGGCGGCGCCACCGAGGCGGACCTCGTTCCCGCCGGCCCGGTGGTCGCGATGCGCACCAGTCTCGGCGACCTGCGGATCGAACTGTTCCCCGACGACGCGCCGGAAACGGCGGCGAACTTCCTCGAGTATGTGGAGGACGGCTTCTACGACGGCACCATCTTCCACCGGGTGGTGCGCGGTTTCGTGATCCAGGGCGGCGGCTTCACCGCGGAGATGGAGGAGAAGGACACCCGCCCGCCGATCCGCAACGAGGCGACGAACGGGCTGCGGAACCGCCGGGGCACGCTGGCGATGGCCCGCACCGGCGACCCGCACAGCGCTTCGGCGCAGTTCTTCGTGAACACGAAGGACAACGCGATGCTGAACCACACCGGCCAGGATCAGCGGGGCTGGGGCTACGCGGTCTTCGGTCGGGTGATCTCCGGGATGGAGACCGTGGACCGGATCGAGGCCTCCGCGGTGGTGAGCCGCGCCGGCTTCAACGATGTCCCGGACACCCCGGTGGTCATCGAGTCGGCCACCGTCGTCTCGCGCTAAGGTGACGTGGCGTCGTGATCGTGACGGCGCTGATTGTCAGCGGTCACGGGCAAGAGGAATAACTCAGCGAAACGCTGGCGAACCAAACGCTCCGGCACCAAGACCGGAGCCGGACGAGCGGCCCGCTCTAAGGAATACACCATGAATGATGGCATTGACGGCATCCGTGACAGTCTCGACAGTCCCGGCATCGAGTACTTTGTCCTGCACTTCACGCTTCACGGTAATGGCTCAGTGGAATGCGCTTGGTCGCTGAATGGAGGGCCCCTCCGCCACGCCGAAGACTCTCCGATCAACTTCGATCGGGTTGCTGACGAACTCGGGCTGCTGAAGAAGCCGCCCAGACGCTGCAGAGGAAAGCGCAACCGGAAAAAATCCGACTGACGCGTCCTCCTGGTCCCTGCCCCCCATGGGAGTCGCCGGTCGTTCCGGCGGCGCGCCTACACCGGGCCGCAGAGGCCGATGAGGACTTCCGGCAACCCCGGCGGCGCCTCGGCGAGCGGATAGGGAGCGTGGCGGTTCGGGCCCTCCGTCGGCAGGAGGAGCAGGTTCCGCAGCCGGCCGAGCAGGCGCGCCGCCCCCGGCGAGACCCCGGAGAGGGCGCGGATTCGCCGCAGGTGAGCCTCGGGGCAGGGGGTCTGGCCGAACCAGGCGATCTCCGGGAACTCGGCGCCGAGCAGCGCGGCGAACTCCGGCAGCGCGTACTCCCGGACATGGAAGGGGTTCTCCGGGCGGTCGGCGAGCGACTTGCCGGGGCTGACCACCCGGCGCTCCGGGGTGGAACAGAGGAACACCCCGCCGGGGGCGAGGACCCGCCGCGCCTCCCGCACCACCGCGCGGTCGTCCGCCACATGCTCGATGGTCTCGAAGGAGGCATAGAGGTCGAAACTCCCGTCCCGGAACGGCAGCCGGGCGGCGTCGGCGAGGACGCCCCGGAGGCTCCCGGCGCCGGAACCGGGGAGCGCCGCCTCCCGGAAGGCCTCCTCCGAGCAGTCGGCGGAGACCACCCCGCGGGCGCCGCCGGAGGCGAGGAGCGCGGAGCCGTAGCCGGCGCCCGAAGCCAGGTCCAGGACCCGTTTCCCGGCGGCCCTCCCCGCCGCCCAGCGGTAGCGGGCCACATGCTGGCGCCGCAGCCAGGGCGAGGCGAACCGGTGCAGCGCGAGGCGTTCCATGGACGGGCGGGTTCGCGCCGCGCCGGGGGAGGCGTGCGGGCCGGGCGCGACGGTCGGATATCTTGCCGGAGGACTCGGGTCACGAACCGGCATTCCACCCGGCCGGCCGGGCCGCGCCGCCCGTAGCGCCGCCGGGAACCGACCGGCGTCGGCCTCCGCCACGGGCCGCCCTCCCCGAGCCTCTCCCCACCGCCCCGCCCCCAGGATCCGAACCGCCCGCACACCGCCCATGGGGAGCCTGCCGGGAGTCAGCGCCTGTTTCCCGGCCTTCCACGACGCCGCCTCCATCGGCTGGGTGGTGCGGCGGGCGCGGGAGGCGCTGGCGGCGGCCGGGGCGCCCTTCGAGATCCTGGTCCTCGACGACGGGAGCGCCGACGACACGCCGGCGGTCCTCGCCGACCTGGCGAAGGAGATCCCGGAACTGCGCCTCCTCCGGCATGAGGAGAACCGGGGCTACGGGGCCACCCTCCGGGATCTCTTCGCCGCCGCCCGGCTCCCGCTCGTCGCCTACACCGACGGGGACGGCCAGTTCGACCCGGCGGAGATCCCCCGGTTCCTCGAGGCCTGGGAGCCGGGGATCGCGCTGGTGAACGGCTACCGGCGGCGGCGGGGCGATTCGGCGCTCCGGCGGAGGCTGGGGCCCAGGTTCCACCGGGTGGTGGCGGAGACCTTCGCCCTGCCGCCGCTCCGGGACTGGGACTGCGACTTCCGGCTGTTCCTCCGGGAGGCCGCGCCGCCGGCCCGGATGACCTTCGCCGACGGCACCGCGGTCGTCGAACTCCTCGCCGGCTTCGCCGGGAAGCGGGTGGCCGAGGTGGAAGTGAGCCACCGGGAGCGCCCCTTCGGCGGCGCCAGCCAGTACTACCGGCCCCTGCGGGTCATCGAAGGCCACCGGAACCTGCTCCGCCTGCGAAAGCGCCTCGGCTCCCCCCCGATCCGCTGGCGCGCCTGGCTCCGCGACGACCCCGACCGCCGGCCTCCGCCCGACTGAGCCCTCCGCGGTGCCGCCGCTGCTACCGCCGCCCCGACCGCCGGCCGCTCACTACCCCGGCGCTCTCGCGGACCACGACCCGCAGTCGCCCGGGAGCCGCGCGCCGAGGACCGAATGTTCCGCCGACCGGCGAAGCGTGTTCGACCGCCGGCGGCGTGTCCTCCGGTGGCGGCCCGGCTCACCTCCGATCGGCCGGCGCACCCGGTTCCGCGGCCGGCCCGCTCCCCGGCCTCCGCTCGAGCGAGGCTTCCACGGTGCGCCCTTCGCCGGTCGCGTCGTCGTCGTCACCGGATCGCGATCACCCGGCGAGCGCCTTCGGCGGTCCGGGAAGTTCTGCAGGGGTTCCCGGCGGTCGGGAACCGAGGATCGAGACCGGGCCAGCCTCCACCGCGTGTCGGCGGCGACTCTCGGCTGGCCGCGCTACCGGAACCGGGACGGAGACCGGCCCTCCGGCCACGCTCCAAAAAACGCCGAAACACGGCCCCGAAACACGGTCCACGATGAGCCCGGGCGGAACCCCGACAGCGGCGGGAGGTAGTGCCGCGTCCGGTCTGAGGGCTCCTTTATGCCTTTTTCGTCAACTGGTTGCGAATTCGAACGGTCCAAGAGGAGCAAGGCGTCGCCGCCGAAACGAGTGCGGGGCGAGTCACTCCACGCGGCGCTGCGACGACCGACGCCCGTCCCGCCGACCGCTGTGGGTGATCGGGGGCGACCCGCGTCTTCTCGGCGGCGGAAGCGCCCGGCTGATCCCCGACCCTGCCGGAGCAGCCGGCCACGATCGTCCCGCCCCCCCTGGCCTCCTCCCGACCGACTCCTCCGCTACTGCCGGCCGCTCACCACCCCGGCACCTTGGCGGACCACGACGACGCGGCACCCGCCCGGCCCCACCGTCAGATCGCCGACAGCCTCCCGGGAGCCGTCCGGCCAGGCGACCTCCACCGCGGCGACCCGCTCCCCCGACCCGGCGCCGAGAAACACCCGGGGATCGCTCGAGGACAGGAAACTCCCGGAGCGGTGGGATTCGCGGCGGTGGCGGGCGCCGCCCGGCGCGAGGAAGGAGACCACCGCCCCGGCGCCGTCCCGCGGGCCGGAGACGCCGACCAGCCGCAGCGTCACCCCCTGCCCGCGGCTGCGGTTCGCGTACAGCGCCGCCCGGTCGTCCACATTCACCACGACGATCTCCGGGAGGCCGTCGCCGTCGAGATCGCCGAAGGCCGCCCCCCGGCTCGACCGCACCGGGCTCTCCCAGGCGATCTCCGCGAAGGTCCCGTCGCCCCGGTTCCGGAAGACCTGGTTCGCCATCGCGTAGGTCGTCCCGCTGCCGGCGTCGGCGGCGTCCGGATAGACATGCCCGTTGGCGACGAACAGGTCGAGGAGCCCGTCGCCGTCGAGGTCGGTGAACCGCGTCCCCCAGCCCAGCGAGAACCAGCCGGGCACCCGCAGGTCGTTCCGGGTGGTGCTGTCCTCGAAGAAGCCGTTCCCGGCGTTCCGGTAGGCGGTGTTCGTGTCGTGGGAGAAGTTGGTGACGAAGAGATCCGCGAGCCCGTCGGCGTCGAAGTCGCCGGCGTCCACTCCCATCCCCGCCTGCGCCAGACCGTCCATGTTGTAGGCGACCCCGGCGAAGAGCCCGCGCTCGGAGAACCGCCCGGCGCCGTCGTTGATCCAGAGATGGTTCGGCACCGAGTCGTTCGCTGCATAGAGGTCGGTGTCCCCGTCGCCGTCGAGGTCGGAGGCGACGACCCCCAGCCCGTAGCCCGGTTCGGCGGCGTCGAGACCGGCGTCCGCCGTGGCCTCCTCGAACCGGCCGTCGCCCCGGTTCCGGTAGAAGGCGTCCGCTGCCGGGAGGAGCCCGGAGGGGCCGCAGAAGACCGGCAGCCCGAACCACACGCAACTCGCCGCCGCGCCCGGGAGCGGCAGGGACTCCAGGGAATCGGCGGTGTAGCCGAGGACGAAGAGGTCGAGGTCGCCGTCCCCGTCGGCGTCGAAGAAGGCCGCGGAGGCGGAGAAGCCGGGGTGCGGCGCCCCGCCGGCGTCGGGCACCCGGGCGAAGGTCCCGTCGCCGCGGTTCCGGTAGAGCGCGTTCTCCCCCCGGTTCGTCACATAGAGGTCGGGGAACCCGTCGGCGTCGTAGTCGGCGGCGGCAACCCCGTAGCCCCAGCCGCGGTCGCCGACGCCGGCGGCCTCGGTGCGGTCGGTGAAGCGCAGGCCGCCCTCGTTGCGGAACAGCCGGTTCGGCGCGCCGGGGCCGGGAGTGCGGTCGCGCAGCGGGGCGCCGTTCACCAGGTAGAGGTCGAGGTCGCCGTCGGCGTCGTAGTCGAGGAGCGCCGCCCCGCTCCCCAGCGAGGAGACGATGAACCGTTTCTCCGGCTCGCCGCTCACATTCGTGTACTCGATCCCGCTCGCCTCCGTCACCTCTTCCAGCCGGATCGGAGCGGGACCGTCGTCCGGCGGTTGGCCGGCGAGCGCCGGTGTGAGGCCCCCCGCGAGGGCGAAGACGGCGAGCGCCGGGCCGCCCGTTCGCCGACTCAAGGCCCCGGCGCCAGGCGCGCCGCCGCTTCGCGGAGTTCGGCGTGTTCCGGCCACTCGGCGAGCGCCCGGTCGAGCGCGGCGCGGGCCGCCCCGGTCTCCCCGAGCGCGGCCAGCGACTCCGCGTAGAGCAGGTGGTGGACCGGTTCCGCCGCCGCCAGGGTGAGCAGCCGCTCTGCCTCCGCCACCGCCAGGAACGCCGCGTCGGCGCCGATGAGGTGGGCGATGAGCGCCCGCTTCGGCTCCGGGGCGCCCGGGCGGGCGTTGATCGCCGCCTTGAGTTCGTTCGTCCGGTCGGAGATCCGTTTCAACTCCGCGAACCGGGCCAGGTGTTCGCGCCCGGCGGCGGCCTCCCCGGCCTCCCCGCTCCGCGCCAGCAGGTTCCCCAGGTGGAGGTGCGGTTCCGGGGTCAGCGGCGAGACCGTCGCCGCCGCCCGCAGTTGGCGGACGGCCGCGCCGCGCTCCCCGCTCCCGGCGAGCGCCAGGCCGAGGGTGACCCGGGCGCCGGCTTCCTGTTCCCGGGCCTCCCCGCCTTCGAGCAGCGCCGCGCCCCGGACCTCCGCGACCGGCAGGGGCAGCGCCGGGCGCAGCACCGCAGCGGCCTCGGCGCTCCGCCCCGTCTCGTGGAGCAGGAGCCCCAGCCGGAAGCGGGCGCGCCGGTGGTCGGGCTCCTGCGCCAGGGTCTCCCGGTAGGCCGCCTCCGCCGCCGCGTCCTCCCGCAGGTAGTGGAGCACATCGCCGCTGCGGAAGCGGGCTTCGGCGTTCTCCGGCGCCGCTTCGACCGCCCGGGCGCAGGCGGCCTTCGCGTCCTCCAGGCGCTCCTCGCGGGAGCGGAGCAGGCAGATCTCGAGGAGGGTCCCCGGATCGCCGGGCCGCAGCGCCAGCGCCGCATCCAGCCGCCGACCGGCCTCCGGGTAGTTCGCGAGTCGGGAGTGGAGCGCGCCGAGATGGTGCTGCGCCTCGAAGGAGGCGGGATCGCTCGTCGCTGCGCCGGTGAGCGCCGAGAGGCCGTCCGCGCCCCTCCCGGTCTGCACATAGAGCACCCCGAGCGGCGCCAGCACTTCCGCCCGGCGCGGGTACTCGGCGCGGAGCGACTCCAGCGCGGCCACCGCCTCCTCCCGCCGCCCCTGCGCGGCGAGCACCAGCGCCAGGTCGCGCCGCGCCTCCGGGTGGGTTGGATCCCGGGCGACCGCTTCCCGGAGCGCCGCTTCGGCTTCGGCGAACCGACCCAGTTCCCGGAGGGCCGTGCCCCGGAGCAGCGGGCCGTTCGGGTTCCCCGGCGTCAGCGCGGCGAGTTCCCCGGCGAGCGCCGCCGACTCGGCGAAGGCCCCCAGCCGCAGCCGGGCCACCGCGAGCATCCAGAGCGCCGCCGGATCCCCTGGTTCGTCCCGGCGCAGTTGCTCCAACCGCGCCGCCGCCTCCTCGATCCGCCCCTCGGCGGCGAGCCGGCGGGCCTCTTCCAACGCCGGCGACGGGGCCGGCTGCGCTCCCGCGGTCGGCGGCGGGCCGAGCAGGAGGCAGCACAGCGCGGCCCCGAACGCCCCTGCGGCGATGGCTCCCCGAACGAACGTCCGCCGGGTACGGGGAGCGCGGGAAGGATGCACCGGGCGTGGATCGGCGGGCGGAGTCGGGGTCGGAGGGGGAGCGGGATCGGTATTGTCCGAAATCGCGGGGCGATCACTGCCGGGAACCGCCGCGCCCCGGCGCCCCCGCACTCCCGGCGGCTTTTGCGCCATCGTTTCGCCGGGTTTACGATCCGGGAGAACCATGTCCCCCCGACAGCGGCCCGACTCCCCCGGGCTCACCCTGACCGCGGCGCTCGCCGTTTCCCTCTTCGCCCCGGCCCTCTTCGCAGGAGCCCTCTTCGCCCAGGACCGGCCGCAGGAGGACGAACCGAGCGAGAAGGAGCGGATCGCGGCGCTCCCGGAACGCCACCGGGTGTGGCTCACCGAGGAAGTCCCCTACCTCATCACCGACCGGGAGAAGCGGGTCTTCCTGACCCTCGAATCGGAACTGGCCCGGAAGTCCTTCGTGGACGCCTTCTGGCGCAAGCGCGACCTGAACCCCTCCACCCCGGAGAACGAGTTCCGCGAGGAGCACTACCGGCGTCTCGAGTATGTGAACAACTGGTTCGGGCGCGACACCTTCCGCAAGGGCTGGCAGACCGACCGGGGCCGCTACTACATCCTCCTGGGCCAGCCGCGGTCGATCCAGAACTACGAGGCCCGCGACGAGATCTACCCGTCGGAACTGTGGTTCTACAACAACTCCGAACTGAAACGGTTCGGCGTGCCGCCGTTCTTCTACCTGCTGTTCTGGCGCCGCCACGGCATCGGCGAACTGCAGTTGTACGACCCGATCTCCGACGGGCCCCCGGCGCTGCTCACCGGCTACCAGCCGGAGCGCCAGGACTTCCGCGACGAAGTGGAACGCGCCTACGAGATCCTCTACGAGTTCGACCCGGAGATCGCGAACGCCGCCATGTCGTTCCGCACCGACGAGCAGGACATCACCCGGTTCCAGGCGGTGCCCTTCGGGACGCTCTCGCTGCTGCAGGACATCCACGACATCCCCTTCCGCGGTCTCGACGACAGTTACGCCGACCGCCTGGACTTCGAGCGTGGCGCCATCGAAGCGGACTACCTCTTCACCTATGTCCCGGGGAACGGCGCGCTGGCGGTCCTCCCCGGCCCGGAGGGATCCTCGTTCCTCCACTGGGTGATCCAGGTGGACGCCCGGTACACGGCGTTCGTGCGGAACGCGGACCGCAACACCTTCGACACGGAATTCATCGGCACCGTGGAGGTGACCCGGCCCGACGATCCGGGATCGGTGGTCAGCGAGTTCCGCCGGGAATCCTTCGTCTCCCTCACCGAGGAACAGTCGCGCGGCACCCTGCAGCGTCCCTTCTCCTGGGCGGGAATGGCGCCGCTGGTCCCCGGCGACCACACGGTGACCATCGTCCTCCGCAACCGGGCCTGCGGCTCCCGCTCCGAAGAGGACTGCACCAAGAGTTACACGCTCCTGGAGAGCGCAGTGAGCGTCCCGGCGACGGACGGAACCCCCCGGCTGAGCGACCTGGTGCTGGGCCGCCGGTTCGAGGCGCAACGGCCGGTGTACCGCCCCTTCCGCCTGGGGTCGCTGGCGGTCGTCCCGAATCCGCTCGCCGTGTACACGCTCGGCGACGACCTGCTGGCGGCCGTCGTCCCGGTCTCCGCCCCGGAGGGCGCCCGCGTGCGCTTCCGCCTCGTCAGCCGGGAACCGCTCACCGACGGCGAGGTCGTCCACGAGGCCGAGATGCCGGCGCAAGTGGACGAAGGCACCGGGTTCACCGCCCTCGAACAGCCGTTGATGGAGACCGGCGCCGGAAGATACGAACTGGTGGCGACGCTGCTCACCGCGGGCGGCGACGCCCTTTCCACCCGCCGCGCCGAATTCTCGGTGTCCCCCCGGGAAGCGCTGCTCGAAGCCGGTTTCCACGGCGCCATGCTCCCCTTCGGGCCGGAGAACCCGGGGCTCACCAGTCTGGCCCTCGGCGAACAGTGGATGAATCTCGACCGCCCGCAGGACGCCCGCCCCTTCGTGGAAGCCGCCGTGCAGCAGGCGCCGCGCCTCGGCCGCGCGCGGGAGTTGCTGGCCCGCCTGGAACTGGGCGAAGGGCGGATCGAACGGGCGGTGGAACTGCTGGAACCGGTGTACGCCGAAGTGCCGGATCGCTACGACCTCCTCATCCTTCTGGGCGAGGCGTACTTCCGGCTGTCGCGCTACGAGGATTCGGAAGACCTGCTCTCCCGCGCCGTCGGTCTGGCGAGCCCGGACACCCACATCCTGAACCTGCTGGGCCTCTCCCGGCTCCAGGTCTCCGACTTCGCCGGCGCCCGGGAGGCGTTCCAGCGCTCGCTCTCGCTGGACGAGGAGCAACCGCGAGTGAAGGAAGCCCTGGCCCAGGTGGAAGAGGCCGCCCGCGCCGCATCCCCCTCCCCGCCCGGCCCGGGCGGCGCCTGAACCCGCCGGCATCTTCGGCGAACGACGCCTGGCGGGAATCTGAAGGAGAAGCGTCAACTGTGATCACGACCTCACAACTCGTTCTTGCAGCCATGGCGTCGGGCGGGAACGACGCCGCCTTCGGCCCGATCCAGATCCAGAAACTCCTCTTCCTGATCGACGCCGAAATACCGGACCTGGTTGACGGGCCACATTTCCGCTTCCGCCCGTACAAGTACGGGCCATTCGACGAGACCGTCTATACGGTCCTCGAAGACCTCGCCGACTCCTCACTTGTAGTGGCAAGTCACCGACACTTGTACCGCGCCTATGCTTTGACCCGCAACGGGCGCTCGACCGGTGATGCGGTCCTCGCCGCATTGCCTACCGACGCAACCCGATTCATGAAGGATGCCGCCACCTGGCTGCGCTTCAGCACATTTCGACGCATCCTCTCCGTCATCTACCGCCGGTACCCCGACATGGCAGTCAACAGCGTCGTGCCACGATTGCGCGCCGTTCGGAATCGGGCAGTCCATTCCCTCACCTTCCCGTCCTTTCTTTCCGGCGTCGCTCGTCTCGCCGACCTCACCGGCTCCTTGGATCCACCATTGTACGGCGGCCCGCCCGACCAAGAGGACGCGAGAGCCATGCGCGCCGACTGGGAAGCCATCGGTGAAGATTTCGAGTGCGCACTCGCCGAATTCGCGCCCCCTGAACCGGCACGATGACAGCGACCGGAAGACCGGGCGATCATCGCCGAAGGCTGCACCGCCGGCCTGGGAACATCGAAACTCCGAAAACACCAGAGCGGAGCGTTCGAGAGGAGACACGGCTCTCGTTCCGGGAAGAGACCCACTACGAGTCTCTCATTGTCAGCCCGCTGCCCCCTCCGGAGATCCTGAGAGCATACAAGGATGTCCAGGATGATATTCCCGAACGCATTCTGCGTCTCGTCGAAACCCAGACCGCGCACCGGCAGACGGTTGAATCACGGACACTGGACAACACAAATCGCTTGGAAACGATCGGCCTGATCTTCGGGTTCATCGTTGTTCTTGCCGTTGTGGGGATCGGGATATACCTTCTCGCCATGGGGCGAGCGTGGTCCGGCTCGATCACGATCTTCGGAATCCTCGCAGGGGTCGCGAAACTCTATTTGAGCCAGCAGAAGAGACGGGATGCCCTGTTCGCCGTCCGGGGTCCGAGATCGTCGGGGCGCGGTGAGTGATGGACGAGACGGTGCAATCGCTTCGCTCTCTTCGCAGTCCCAAGTTCCACTCTCGCACGAAAACCGAGGCAAACGAACGACCGAGCGTGCCGCCGGCCGCGCGACCGCCTGTTGTCGAGAGGCGTATCTCGGCCGGGCCACGGACAAGGTTCGGAACCTGCGTTCCAATCGGGAGACGAGCCGTGGCGTGCTCGGCGGCGGCGCCGCGGCGATGAAGCGGCCGGCTACATCCCCCAGATCGTGATCGGGGCGCCGTCCCGTTCGGTTTCCCTCCGGTAGATCTTCTCCTTCCAGGGCCGCTTCGCGCTGCGGTCGAAGATCACCAGGTGTCCGGCAACGGCGCCGCAGCGGGCCATGTAACCCGCGGTCTGTTCGATACCGCGCCGTTCGGTGGCTTCCCGGCTGCCGTGGAGCAACTTGCACTCCACGACGAACTTCTCCCATTCCCCGTCGCGCGGCCACTGCAGGAGAAGGTCGGTCCGCCCGCGGCCGGTCGCGTACTCGCGGTCCACCCGTCCTCCCCCGTTCACCACGCGGTGGCAGTACGCCTGGAGCAGCAACTGCGGGCCGGCCTCCCGGTACTCGAATCGCCCGGTCCAGTGCTCGGAGTGTTCGCGGAAGAACTCCTGGAACCGCGTCAGCAACTTCGGCAGGTCCAACCCTCCGTCCGGGGCGACATACCACCGGGTCTCCAGGTCGAGTTCTTCCTGCGCGATCCAGGTGAGTTCCCGCGGCACGACTTCCCGGTAGATCGGGTTCGCGATGCGGACCGGACGGTCCGGCGCGATGAGACCGAGATCGCGCGCGTACTCGATGTCCCGCGCCGTGGCGCGGCTCTCGCCGCCGGTGAGCATCGGTTCGACCACCCGTCGCACCCGTTCCTCCCGCAACTTGTCCCCGAGTTGGTCCAGGTGCGTGTCCCGGCGGAGGATGAGTCGTTCCCGCGCTTCGAAGAGGTCGGCGGCGGTGATGGGCCGGCTCCGGTCGCGCCCCGGCCGGTGGCGGAAACAGGCGTCGTACGCCAGGGCGTTCACCAACCACGGCTGTCCGCGGGTCTGTTCCCACACCGCGTCGAAGACTTCCGGCGCGAAGGCCTGGCCGGTGGCCTCGGTGTGCTGCGACAGCAGGAGGCGAATCTCCGCTTCGTCGAAGTCCCCGAGTCGCAGGGATTCGGCCCGGATGTTGAACGGACTCCCGCCGGCGACGACCTCCTTCCCCGGCTCCAGGTGCGTCCGGTAGTCGCGCACATCGCGCACTCCGCACAGCACCACGCTCTGCGGGAAGCCCCGCGGACGGCGCGCATACCCGGCGCGCAACTGGCGGAGCACCGACAGCAGGGTGTCGCCCACGAGCGCGTCCACCTCGTCGAGCAGCAGCACCAGCGGCTTCGGGTCGGCAGCGCACCACCGGGTCAGGAACGCGCTGAGCGCGCCGTCGGGGCCGGCGCGCTCGCGCAGGTCTGCCAGCGCGGTGAGCGGGAACCCGTCGCCGAGCAGTCGGGCTTCCTCGGCGATCTCCGACAGGATCGCCTGCATGGCGCGCCCGGTGTCTTCACGCGCCGCCTGCCCGACTTCCAGGTTCGCATAGACGCAGCGGAGGTCCCCGGCGGCGGCGTCGTTCAACAGGTCTCTCAGGGCGAGCAGCGTCGTGGTCTTCCCGGTCTGCCGGGGCGCGTGGAGGACGAAGAAGTCGTTCTGGCCGATGAGGGTCAGGAGTTCGTCCAGGTCCAGCCGGGAGAGCGGCGGAACGCCGTAGTGCAACTCGGGCCGCATCGGTCCGGCGGTGTTGAAGTGCCGCATGTCCGCCGCCGATTATCGCGCCCAACCGGAATACGGCTCGCCGCGTCTCTCGAACCCGGCCCGACCCGTCTCCCCGACGGCCGCGCGACACCGGCCCGAGGAGACGCGCCCGCGACGCGGACACGCCTCCGGCGGAGGCCGGACCGAACGGTCTTCCGCCCCGTTCGGCGACGATTCGCCCGGCGGCGAGGCAACCGGACGGGGGCCGGCGCTACTCCGACGGGTGGCGGACGGTTTTCTTCCCGGTGCTTTTCTTCCGGGCGGCCTTCTTGCGCGGGACCCTCCGGACTTCCGTTTTCCCGGCGGCCTTCTTCCGGGCGGCTTTCTTCCGGGACACCTTCCGCCGGACGGTTTTCTTCCGCGCTGCCTTCTTCCGGACGGTCTCCCGGGGAACGGCCCAACGCCGGGATGCCCGCTTCCGGACGACCTTCTTCCGGACGGCTTTCTTCGTAGCGACCTTCGTCCGGGCCGCCTTCTTCCGCGTCGCCTGCTTGCGCGCGGCGGTCTTTCGCGTCACCTTCTTCCGCGTGGCGGTCTTCCGGGTCGCTTTCTTCCGCGTGGCGGTCGCGCCGAGGTAGCCGACTTTCTTCCGCGCGGCGGCCTTGCGCGCCACCCTGCGCACGACCTTCCTGCGAGTCACCTTCTTCCGGACCGCCTTCTTCCGGACAGCGCTGCGAACGGCCGGGCGACGGGTCGCTTTCCGGCGGGACACCTTCTTCCGGCTCGACTTCTTCTCCACCGGGCGCGCCGGCGGCGGGGCCTCGTCCTCCAGCGTGATGCCGAACAGGTCCGAGAGATCCTCGCCGAACAGGTCGTCGTCCGCCCCCGCCGCCGCGGCCGGCTCGGCGAGCGTGGACACCAGGTCGGTCGGATCTACCCCGCGCAGTCGGAACAACTGCTCCGGGTCGGAGTCCAGCCGCACGCCGACCCCGTACAGGACGGCCGCCACATGCTTGCACATGGCCGCCCAGTCGGGGCAGGAACAGCCGAGTTCGATCTCCTTCGGCGTCGGGAACAGCCCGTCGCCCGGACGGGTCACGATCTCCATGACCCGGCGCGGCGGTTTCCCCTCGAGCAACTCCACCAGCGATTCGATCTCGCCGGCGCACTCGCGCCGAATGGACTCCCAGTGTTCCTCCGGCACCGGACCGATGCGGATCGCGACCTCGTAGAGGCTGCTCCCGCTCACCAGGGCGTGGATCGCCCCGGCGTCCATCTCCAGGTGGATCACCGAGCCGTGGCGCACATAGGATCGCCCCCGGGGCATCCGGTTCGCGTAGTCGCTGTACTGCAGCAGGTTCCGGCACCAGGCCTTCCCCCAGAAGGTCGTCGTGATGAGGCGCGCGGTGACCGGCTCCACCGGGGTCATCTCCCGGCCTTCTTCGCCGAGCCGCTGCTTCGCCCGGCGGGCGCGCGCCCCGACTTCGTCGGCGGTCGGCTGGGCGAACCGGCTCCAGTCGTCGTAGCCGTAGCGCGGCATGTCTCGAATCCCGGTCGAATCCCCGACGAATCCCCGCCCCGGCTCAGGCGGCGTCCGCCTCGACCGCGCTGTCGAGGTCGAGGGACACCAGGTCCAGCAACTCGTCGTCGCCCAGTTCGGTCAGCGCCGCGCCTTCGCCGGACGACAGCACTTCCCCGGAGATCTCCCGCTTGTCCAGGATCATCTGGTGGATGCGTTCTTCGAGCGTTCCCCGGCAGACGAACTTGTGCACCAGCACGTTCCGGTGCTGGCCGATGCGGTAGGCCCGGTCGGTCGCCTGGTCCTCCACCGCCGGGTTCCACCAGCGGTCGAAGTGGATCACATGCGACGCCGCGGTCAGGTTCAGGCCGACGCCGCCGGCCTTCAGGGAGAGCGCCAGGAACGGGATCCCCTCGTCGTGCTGGAACTGCTCCACGATCCGCGCGCGCTTCTTCACCGGCGTTCCCCCGTGGAGCACCAGTCCCTGCCCGCCGAACACGCTGTCCAGGAAGCGGGCCAGCGGTTCGGTGAGCGCCCGGAACTGGGTGAAGACCAACGCCTTCTGCTGGCGCGACGCCACCGATTCGCAGATCTCCCGCAGCCGTTCGAACTTGCCGCTCCCCTTCGGGTCGAAGTCGTGGTCGCCGAGCCACTGCGACGGGTGGTTGCAGATCTGCTTGAAGCGCATGAGGAACTGCAGGACCAGCCCGCGCCGGTCGATCCCCTGCGCGGTTTCCAGCCGCTGTTTCATCTCCTCGACCGACTCGCCGTAGAGCGCAGCCTGCATCCGGCTCAGCGAGCACCAGGCGTTCACTTCGGTCTTGTCCGGGAGATCGGAAACGATGCTCTCGTCGGTCTTCAGCCGGCGCAGGATGTACGGGCGCACCAGCCGCCGCAGCGGCCGGTAGCCGTGTTCCCGATCGCGGGCCATCGCGGCGCAGCGGCGGCGGAACCCCCTTTCCGCGCCCAGCAGACCGGGGCTCAGGAAGTCGAACAGCGACCACAGGTCGGTGAGCCGGTTCTCGATGGGAGTCCCGGTCAGCGCCAGTTTCCAGCCGGCCTTCAGCGACTTCACCGCGCGGGTCTGCTTCGCCGCCGGGTTCTTGATCGCCTGCGCTTCGTCGAGCACCACCGTGCGCCAGGTCCGCCGCCGCAGCGCCTCGTTCCGCAGCACGGTGCCGTAGGTGGTGAGCACCACATCCCGGCCCCGCAGGCGCCGCCCGTCCAGTTTTGCCAACTGCACCGAGGGGATCCGCGAAGGGTGCGCCACCAGGAATCGCAGGTCGGGCGCGAACCGCTCCGCCTCCCGCCGCCAGTTCTCCAGCAGCGAAGCCGGAGCGACGAGCAGGTCCGGCCCGGGGTCGCCGCCGGCCTTCGCCACCAGGAGCGCCGCCAGCGCCTGCACCGTCTTGCCGAGTCCCATGTCGTCGGCCAGGCAGCCGCCCAGCCGCAGCGTCCGCAGCGCCAGCAGCCAGCCGACGCCCCGCTCCTGGTAGGGACGGAGCACGGCGTGGAGCCCGGCCTCCCGGGCGGCCTCCCCGGCCGGCGGCGCCTCCCGCAGCGCTTCCAGCCGTTTCCGGAGCCAGTCCCCGGCCACCACCTGCGACCAGCCGGCGACCTGCGCCCCGTCGAGGTCGTCCCCGCCGAGACCTTCGCCGGGGGTGTCCACCCCGGCCAGCAGGCGCATCGCCTCGGCGAAGTCCAGCCCGTCGCTCTCGACCCGTTCGGCGACCCGGTCCCAGGCGGCGAGCACTTCCCGGAGCCGCTCGGAATCCACCTCCACCCATCGGCCCCGGATGAGTTGGAGACCGTCGGTTCCGCGGAGCAGTTCCCGGGCCTCCGCGGCGGTGAGCCGCTCGCCGCCGAGCGTCAGTTCGAGGTCGAAGTCGAGCAGCGCGTCCACCCCCAGCCGGGAGGCCGGGCGCTGGCCGACGGTCACCTGCACCTGCGGGCGCGGATGGCTCTTCCGCTTCCACCAGTCGGGAGCGGAAACGACGAGGCCGGCCTGTTCGTAGATGTCCGTCTCGCGCAGGAAGGCGAGCGCCTGCTTCGAAGTCCAGTAGATCGGTTGTGCGTAGATGGCCCCGGACGAGATCAACTGCCGCAGGAATTCGCTCTCCTCGGACGCCCGGTGGAGCGGGGCCAGCAGGTTCCACAACTTGCGCTTGTCCCCCCGGCCGGCGAACACGGCCTGCGCCTGGCGGAGCGGCCGATGCCTCGGCTCGGCCTTCCCGGCGATCCGGTCCACATAGGTGGCGAGGAAGGCGAAGGGACGCTCCGGGTCGCGCCGGTTCTCGGCGAGGTGCAGCCAGACCCGGCCGACGGCGTTCCAGTGCTCGTTCTGCTGCCGCAGCCAGGGTCCCGCGCCGCCCTCGGTGGCCCGGCCGCGCTCCGCCAGGACCTCGACGAGTTCCGTCCACAACTGCCGCAGCAGCGCCGGCGAGACGGTCTCCGCCCCCACCATCGGCGGGGCGGCGAAGGCGTGCTCGTAGAGCCAGGCGCGGTCCGGTTCCGGCTCGGCCGGCGCTTCCGGGTCCTGCGGGTCGAGCGCCGCGCAGGCCGCCGCCGCGAAGTTCGTCCCGAAATCCCGCCACCAGCCGAGGGTCGGATGGAGTTCCGTCCGTGGGTGCGCCGCGCCCAGGTGGAGGATCCCGGCGGCCCGGCTCTCGGCGAACGCGGCGGTGATGGCGTCGGCGGCTGCGCCGGCGAGTTCCGGGCCGGTCTCGTCCGCGACGGTCCGGAGCACCACCCCGCCCCCCGGGGTCAGGCCGGCGACCAGCGCTCCTTCCTCCGGCGGCCCCTCGACCCCCTCCGGCGCCCCCGGCTCCGCGACGCCGAACCGGCCCGCGTCCCCGTCCGCCGGCCGCCGGACCTCGCCTCCCGCCGCCGAGACCGCGGCGCCCCCGGAACGATGCAAGATCGGGGGATTTTCCTACAACAGCCGCGCCGGAGGAACCCGTCCGGGCACGGCGCGCTTCGCCCCCGGGAGCCCCCCGGCGCCCCTCGCCGGGCGCCCGACCCCGCCGCCCGCCCGGCGAGACCGTTCCGCTTGAACTGGAGCCGCGATAATCCCGGCGTCCGCGTGTCCCAGACCCTCGATCCGGCCGGCGCGCCGCTTCGGCCCGCCGGCGAGCCCGCCTCGCCGGTACGGAGCAGATTGGCGTGTCGGGTGGGTCCTCCGACGCCTGGGAGGAGGCTTTCGGCGACCTCGACGAAATCGCTCGCGGCGTCGAGGTGTACGGACCGACCCCGGGAGAGAAAACGCTCGGCGCCTCGAAGTCCCTGCTGTCCCGGTTCGCCGGCCACGGACTCCCGGCCCCGCTCGTGGCTGAGGTCGAAGGTCGGGGCATCGCCATCGAGTTCCCCGGGGCCGGGGAACGAACCAGGCTCTCGTTCGTGGTCGGGGCCGGCGGTTCCGTCGCCTACTACGAATCTCAGCGACGGACACCCGGACCGCCAACGGTTCCCGGAGGTCGCTGCCGCCGTGTCGGCAGTCTGGCCCTCGTGCTTCCGGCGCGCCGGCCTTCTTCCTCGTCCCGACCGAACGACGGACCCCGAACCTCCCGGGCCGACCGTGATTCGAGAGGACGACCGTGGCCGTGTCGCTTTCGGTAGAGTCCCGCCTCCGCTGTGAACGGTCGCCCGTCCTCGACACACCATCCCGACGGTGCCCATTCCAAGTGCGTCCCCGGTCGCGGCGCCCGGGTGCGCGACGCCCCACCCGGTGGATCGCAGGCAATCCCGGAGGCAGTGATTCGCGATGAACACTGACCGGAATCCGGCGCCTTTCACTGAGGGGCTGATCGGCCCCCGGTCCGACCTGGCGGATGTCGTCAGGGTGCTCGACGAAGCGAAGGCAGAGGCGGAGGAAAATGCCTGGCCGTTGCCGTCGCTCCAGGCGCATCGCAGTGCTCGGTCTCTGCTTCTCCGGATGATCCCTTTCCTGACCAGTCCGCTCTGTGTCTATCCGCTCTTCGACGGCGAGATCGCGATCGAGGCGATCGTTGCGTCCCGAGACTCCGTCCTCCTCAGTTGCGAGCCGGACGGTACCGTCCTGTGTCTGGTCGACATCCATCGGCGGAATCGCCACGCGAAGTACGAGACCGCTGACCCATTGCCGGACGAATTTCTTCGGGGCGCCCTGTCGGAACTGAACGAGGTCGAAGCGTAAATCCAATGGACTTGGTCACTCAGGCAATCCTCCCTGTCCTCGTCGGCATTGTCGTCTGGTTCATCACTTCCCGAACCGAGGCACTCCGTCGGGAACGAGAGAGGCTTCATGACGAGCGAAGCAGAGTCTATCTGCGACTCCTGGAGCCGTATTTCCGCATCCTCGGCGGCAAGAGCACGGAAAAGGACATCAGGACAGTCGTTCGTCAGATGGGCTCTGCAGAGTACCGAACGGCGATCTACGAACTTATACTGGTGGGGTCTGACGATGTCGTCCGAACATTGAATGACTTCATGCAGAGGAACTATCGATCGGAACGGGAGGGTTCCGGCGTTTCTGCAAATGAACTCATCACGATGTGGGGTGGTGTACTATTGGCGATTCGCCGCGATCTTCGAAACAACAAAACCAAGTTGACGGAGATCGACATGCTTCGGTACTCCATCAAGGACATCGACGACTTCGCCTCGCCATGAAGGGTCCCCGGGCGACGGTCCCCACCGTTCGGAAATTGATCGAGGTGGCGTTGCCGCTTCGGGAGATCAACGAGGCGGCGGCGCGGGAGAAGTCCATCCGGCACGGGCATCCGAGCACGCTGCATCTCTGGTGGGCGCGGCGGCCGCTGGCGGCGGCGCGCGCGGTGCTGTTCGCGCAACTGGTGGACGATCCGTCGTCGCGCCCGGAACTGTTTCCGACCGAGTTGGAGCAGGCGCGGGAACGGGAGCGGCTGTTCGCCATCCTGCGGCAACTGGTGAAGTGGGAGAACACCACGAACGAGGCGATCCTGGAGGTGGCGCGGGAAGAGATCCGGAAGAGTTGGGAGCGGACCTGCGCGGACAACGCCGACCACCCGCGGGCTTCGGAGTTGTTCGACCCGGAGCGGTTGCCGGCGTTCCACGATCCGTTCGCCGGGGGCGGGGCGATCCCGCTGGAGGCGCAGCGGCTGGGTCTGGAAGCGCACGCCTCCGACCTGAACCCGGTGGCGGTGTTGATCAACAAGGCGATGATCGAGATCCCGCCGAAGTTCGCCGGGCGTCCGCCGGTGAACCCGGAGTCCCGGGGACGGGCGCTGGGGGCGAAGAAGTGGAAGGGGGCGGCGGGGCTGGCGGAGGATGTCCGCTACTACGGACAGTGGATGCGGGACGAGGCGGAGCGACGGATCGGGCACCTGTACCCAAAGGTTCGGGTCACCGATGAGATGGCGGCGGAGCGGCCGGACCTGGAGCGGTACGCGGGCCGGGAGTTGACGGTGATCGCGTGGCTCTGGGCGCGGACCGTTCACAGCCCGAACCCGGCGTTCGCCGAGGTGGAGGTGCCGCTGGTCTCGAACTTCATGCTCTCGACGAAGAAGGGGAAGGAGGCGTGGGTCGAACCGATCGTCGAGGGTCGGGACTACCGGTTCGAGGTCCGGGTCGGCCCGCCGCCGGATGTCGAGGCAGCGAGACGAGGCACGAAGATCGGCCGGGGGGCCACTTTCCGATGCATCGTGTCCGATGTAACGATCCCCCCCGACTACATCAAGGCCGAGGGACACGCCAAGCGCGCTGGCGCGCGACTGATGGCGATCGTCGTCGAGGGCGACCGACAGCGGGTCTATCTGCCGCCAATGCGTGAACACGAAGAAATCGTCTCACGGGCTCGGCCGACATGGCGACCTGAACTCGACATGCCACGCGATCGCCGCTGGTTTTCTCCTCCCTTGTACGGAATGCCTGGTTATGCCGATCTCTTTACGAAGCGGCAGTTGACGGCGCTGACGACGTTCTCGGAGCTTGTGGGCGAGGCGAGAGCGAAAGCGCATCAGGACGCGATCTCTGCTGAGAACGGTCGACACACACACACACACACACACTCTCTCTCTCTCTCTCTCTCTCTCTCTCTCTGCGGGCGGCACGGGCCCCGCCGCTTACTCCGATGCAATCTCGATTTTGCTGGCGCTCACCGTGAGTCGTCAAGCCAATCGTTGTGCCACACTCAATTTTTGGGATCCGGGCGGCGGCACGGTGCAACAAGTGTTCGCCCGTCAGGCTTTGGCCATGGTGTGGGACTTCTGCGAGGCGAATCCTCTCGGTGAATCCACGGGGAACTTCGTCGGGCAAATCGATTATCTGTGTGTGGCTCTCTCGAAGGTTCCGCAAATCGGATATGGAGTGGCGCTCCAGTCGGACGCGATGACACAGACGATCAGCATCGACAAGATCGTTTCCACCGATCCGCCGTACTACGACAACATCGGCTATGCCGACTTGGCGGATTACTTCTATGTGTGGCTCCGTAAATCCATCCGACTGGTCCTGCCCGAACTGTTCTCCACACTTGCCGTTCCGAAGGCGGAGGAACTGGTAGCGACGCCCTACCGACACGGTGGGCGCACCGAGGCAGAAGATTTTTTCGTGCGTGGGATGTCCACCGTTCTCGCGCGGCTTCAGGAACAGGCCCACCCAAGGATCCCGATCACGATCTACTACGCCTTCAAGCAGGCAGAGGTGAAGAGTGCGATCGGGACAGTCAGTACCGGCTGGGAGACCTTTCTGGACGCCGTTATCCGTTCGGGATTCGAAGTCACCGGAACTTGGCCTGTCCGCACCGAATACACCGGCAACCTCAAGAAGACCGTAGCGGCGCTGGCGTCGAGCATCGTGCTCGTGTGTCGTCAGCGGCCGGCGGACGCGCGCCCGGCCAGTTGGGGGGAGTTCCGAGAGGCACTGCAGAACGATCTACCTCCGGCGCTCGTCGAACTCCAGAAGGCCGGGACTGCGCCGGTGGATTTGGCGCAGGCGGCGATCGGGCCGGGGATGGCGGTGTTCACCCGGTACTCCGGCGTCTTCGACCAGGACGGCGGAAAGGTCACCGTCGGGCAGGCGCTGGCGCTCATCAACGCGATCCTCGATCGGACGCTGGCCGAGCAGGAAGGCGACTTCGATCCCGACACCCGCTGGGCACTGGCCTGGTTCACTGAACACCACTTCGACGAGAGCGAGTACGGGATCGCGGAGACGCTGTCCAAGGCGAAGAACACCAGCGTCGAAGGACTCGTCGAGGCGGGGATACTGCGTTCCCGGAGCGGCCGGGTGCGGCTGCTGCGCCCGGAGGAACTGCCGGAGGACTGGGATCCGAGGAAGGATCGGCGGCTCACCGTGTGGGAGATGGTCCACCACTTGGTCCGGGTGCTGGAGGGCGAGGGAGAAGGCCCCGCGGGGCGGTTGCTACGGCGGATCGGCGGGGCGGCGGAGACCGCGCGGGCGCTCGCGCACTTGCTCTATGGCGTCTGCGACCGGCAGAAGCGCCCCGGGGAGGCACATCTCTACAACTCCCTCGTGATCTCCTGGCCCGAACTCGCCCGTATCGCCCGGGAAGACCACAACCGTCAACAACGGCTGTATTGACGACGAGCCGAATGAGGATCGGCGTGTTCGAGTGGGCTGTTGAGTAGTCGCCTCAGCTCACAGCAGGGCCGCCCACAGCATGACCCCGACATTCACCACGGTCAGAGCCGCGATGAGAATCGTCAGCCGGGCGATCCACTTGGTCATCCGCTCCATGCTCTCGGCCGTAAGCTGCTGACTCTCGGCGAGTCTCTTCAGGTCGCGATGGCGCAGTTCGGCCAAGTAGAAGTTGACCCCGACAGCCGTGTTCCGTGCTTGCAAATCATGGCACTCAACGAGTTCTTCGTCGGAGAGAGTCTTCAACTGCTGCCAAGTGAAGGACATCGGGATTGCCTCCTGCTGCTGGATGGTGGTGGGAGGGTTCGGGTGAGTGTAGTGAACGCAGAGCGAATTCGCCTCTCGACATCCGGGCAGCGGGAACGTCCCGGAGACTGCCCGCAGCGGCGCTACATCCCCCAGATGGTGATCGGGGTTTTGCCGACGGTGGTTTCGCGGCGGTAGATCTTTTCGTTCCAGGAGCGGTTCGGGTCGCGGTCGAAGATGACCAGGTGGCCGGCCGCGGCGTCGCAGCGGTCGAGGTAGGCGGCGGTCTGCTCCAGGCCCCGGCGTTCCGTTTCCTCGCGACTGCCGTACCGGACCTTGCATTCCACGACGAACCGGTCCCAGCGGTCGTCGCGGGGCCACCTCAGGAGGAGGTCGGTGCGGCCGCGGCCCAGTCCGTATTCCCGCTCGACGAAGCCGCCGCGGTTCACGACGCGCTGGCAGAACGCCTGGAGCAGGAGTTGGGGGCCGGCTTCCTCGTAGGCGAATCTCCCGATCCAGTGCTCGGAGTGCTCCCGGAAGTGCTCCTGGAAGCGGCGCAGCGACTTCGGGACATCGAGGCCGCCGTCCTCGGTGACGAACCAGGCGGTCCGTTCCGGGAATTCGGACTGCACCCGGCGGGTCAACTCGCGGGGCACCATCTCCCGGTAGATCGGGTTCTCGATCCGCATCGGGTCGTCGGGGGCGACGAGGCCGAGGTCCCGCGCGTATCGGAGATCCTCGTCGGTGGAGTCGCCGACGACCGCGCCGGTGAGGAGCGGTTCGACGACCCGGCGCACTCGGTCTTCGGAGAGGCGGCGCCCCAAGTCGTCGAGGTGGGTGTCCCGGCGGCGGAAGAGCGCTTCCCTGGCGGCGAAGAGGTGATCGGCGGTGACCTCCCGGCTGCGGTCGCGCCCGGCCCGGTCCCGGAAGCAGGCCTGGTAGGCGAGGGCGTTCACCAGCCAGGGCTGCCCCCGGGTCTGCTCCCACACGGTGGCGAGCGCTTCCGGGGTGAAGGACTGGCCGGTCTCCTCGGTGTGCTGTCTCAGGAGGGCGCGGACTTCGGCTTCGTCCAGATCGCCGAGGCGCAGGGGCTCGGCGCGGATGTTGAAGGGGACGCCGCCTTCGATGATCTCCCTGCCCGGCGCCGAGGCCATGCGGTAGTCGCGGACATCGTGGAGGCCGCAGAGGACCACGCTCGCCGGGAACGCCGCCGGCCGCTGGGGGTAGCCGGAGCGCAGTTGCCGCAGGAGCGACAGCAGGGTGATGCCGACGAGGGCGTCCACTTCGTCGAGGAGCAGCACCAGCGGGCGGGGGCTGGCCTCGCACCAGCGGGTGAGCGCCTCGCCGAACGCGCTCCCCGCGCCGACCTTCGCGAGGGCGTCCGGCCAGATGTCCCTCAGCAGGGTGTCGCCGAGGAGCCGCTCCTGCCGGGCGATCCCCGACAGGATGGCGCGCATCGCCGGCTCCAGATCTTCCCGGAGCGCCTGCGCATCCTCGAGGTTCGCGTACACGGCGCGGTAGTCGCCGGCCGCCCCTGAGTTCAAGTAGTCCCGGAGCGCCAGCAGCGTCGAGGTCTTCCCCGTCTGCCGCGGAGCGTGGAGCACGGTGTACTGCCCCCGGCGGATCGTGAGCGACGCCGCCTCAAGGTCGATCCGCGAAAGGGGCGGGATCGTGTAGTGCTCGTGAGGCCGCATCGGCCCCTCGGTGTTGAAGAACCGCACCCGCAACGAACTCCGGGGGTCATTATGGCGCGGGGCGCGGGGCGATTCGCCGGTACACTCCCCGGCCCCGTGCCCGGCGCCTCGCCGCCCGGCCCCGGAACCCCGCTACCCCCCGAGACCCCCCGAACCGAAGATGCCCGCCACGAACCGAGGACGGGTGGAGCAGGGCCTCGAACTGTTGCGGCGGGGGCTCGCGCCGTTCATCGAGCGGGAGATCCGCCGGGCGCTCCGGCAGCGGCAGGTCGGGACCGATGTGCTCCACACGGTCGCCGAGAACCCCCGCCAGGCGAAGGCGCCGCTGATCGAGTGGGACGCCGCCGCCCTGCTGCGGACGATCTGGGACCTCTGGAGCCCGGTCTTCCGCTTCCCGCTGGGCCCGGCGGAGCGCAGCCTGGTCTCGGAACTCCGGGGCCACCGCAACGCCTGGGCGCACCAGGAGCCGTTCTCCTCCGACGAGGCCTACCGGGCGATCGACTCGGCGGCGCGGCTGCTGACGGCGGTCTCGGCGCCGCAGGCGAACGAACTGGAGGCGCTCAAGAACGAGATGCTGCGGCTGCGGTTCGAGGAACAGCGGCGCAACGCCGAGAAGCAGCAGGCGCGGCGGCCGCTCATCGAGAGCGAGGCCGCCGCCGGCGGGCTGAAGCCGTGGCGGGAGGTCATCCAGCCGCACCCGGATGTGGCGACCGGGAAGTACCGGCAGGCCGAGTTCGCCGCCGACCTCTGGCAGGTGCACCGGGACGAAGGCGCGGACGAGTACCGGAAGCCCGACGAGTTCTTCCGGCGCACCTACCTGACCGAGAGCCTGGGCGCGCTGCTGGTGGACGCGGCGCGCCGGCTCGCCGGGACGGGCGGCGACCCGGTCGTCGAGTTGCAGACGAACTTCGGCGGCGGCAAGACGCACTCGATGCTGGCGCTCTACCACCTGTTCTCCGGGGTGGACAGCGCCGACCTCGCCGGCGTGGACTCGCTGCTCGCCGAGGCGAAGATCACGCTGCCGGCCGGAGTGCGCCGGGTGGTGCTCGTCGGCAACCGGATCGCGCCGGGGCAGCCGTCGCTCAAGGACGACGGGACCGCGGTCCATACCCTCTGGGGCGAGATCGCCTGGCAACTCGGCGGGAAGGAAGCCTACGAGCGCCTCCGCCCCAGCGACGAGCGGGCGACGAGTCCGGGGCAGGCGCTCGCCGACCTGTTCCGGGACTACGGCCCCTGCCTGCTGCTCATGGACGAATGGGTGGCCTACGCCCGGCAACTGGTCTCGGACGACCTGCCCGGCGGCACCTTCGAGACGCAGTTCACCTTCGCGCAGACGCTCACCGAGTCGGCGAAGCAGGTCCCGAACTGCCTGGTGGTGGTTTCGCTGCCGGCTTCGAACATGGCCGTTCCGGAGCGCTCCGGGGATCGGGTGGACGCGACGGACGAGGAAGTCGGCGGCGTCCACGGCCGGGAAGCGCTCTCGCAGTTGCGGAACGTGATCGAGCGGGTGGCGTCGCCCTGGCGCCCGGCCACCGCCGAAGAAGGGTTCGAGATCGTGCGCCGGCGGTTGTTCCAGGCGCTGCCGGGGAACCAGTTCAAGCAGCGCGACCTGACGGCGCGGGGTTTCGGGCGCTTCTACCGGGAACGGAAGACCGAGTTCCCGGCGCCCTGCCGGGAAGGGGACTACGAGAAGCGGATCCAGGCCGCATACCCGATCCATCCGGAGGTCTTCGACCGGCTCTACGACGACTGGTCCACCCTGCTGCGCTTCCAGCGGACGCGGGGCGTGCTGCGGCTCATGGCGTCGGTCATCCATTCCCTCTGGGAGAGCGGCGACCGGAGCCCGCTGATCCTGCCGTCTTCGATCCCGATCGACGACGCGCGCGTCCAGCCGGAGATCACGCGCTACCTCACCGACAACTGGACGCCGATCCTGGCGAAGGATGTGGACGGGCCGAGTTCCCTGCCGCTCGCGGTCGACAAGGAGATCCCGACGCTCGGGAAACACCAGGCGGCGCGGCGGGTGACCCGGACCATCTTCCTCGGTTCGGCGCCCAAGCGGGGCGCGTCGCAGCGCGGGCTGGACGACCAGCGGATGCGCCTCGGCTGCGCGCTGCCGGGGGAATCGGCGACGGTCTTCGACGACGCGCTGCGGCGGCTGGCCGCCCGGGCGACCCATCTCTACCGGGAGGAATCGCAGTCCTGGTTCGATACCCAGCCGACGGTGACGCGGATCGCCGAAACCCGCGCCGACGAGCGGTCGCCGGACGAAGTGGCGCGGGAGATGCGGGACCGGGTGCGCGCCGCGACGCAGGAGCGGGTGGACTTCGCCGCGGTCCATTCCTGCCCGGAGTCGGAGGGCGATGTCCCCGACCTCCGGGAAACGCGGCTGGTGGTGCTGCCGGGCGAGGCCACTTTCCGGCGCGGCGGGGGCAGTGCGGCGGAGAAGCGCGCCACGGCGATCCTGGAGAGCCGGGGCAGCGGGCCGCGGATGTATCGGAACACGCTGGTGTTCCTGGCCCCGGACGAGGCGCGGCTCTCCGACCTGGACGAAGCGGTGCGCTCCTACCTGGCCTGGGCCTCCATCGTCGCGGACACGGAGAACCTGAACCTGAATGTGCAGCAGGCGAAGCAGGCGAAGGCCCGGATGGCGGACGCGGAGGAGACGATCGGTCTGCGCCTGCCGGAGGTCTGGAAGTGGATGATCGCTCCGACCCAGGCGAAACCCGGCGCGCCGGTGGCCTGGGATGTGGTGCACCTGACCACTCCGGAATCGCTGGTGGTCCGGGCCAGCGCGCGGGCGGTGCGGGACGAATGGCTGGTCACCGGCTTCGGCCCCACCATGCTGCGCCCGCGGCTCGACGAAGCGCCCCTCTGGCGCGGACCGTCGCTCGAGAACCGGCAGCATGTGGAAGTCCGCCAACTCGCCGACGACTTCGCGCAGTACCTGTTCCTCCCCCGGCTGCGCTCGCCGAAAGTGCTGGCGGAGACGATCGGCGCCGGGGTCGGGCTCATGACCTGGCTGTCGGAGTCCTTCGCCTTCGCCGACCGGTACGACGAGAAGGAGGATCGGTACGTGGGACTGCGCGCCGGACAGGCGGTCTCCGTTTCGGCGGACGCGGCGGGGCTGGTCGTGAAAGCGGAGCGCGCCTGGAAGCAGATGCAGGAGGAACTCCCGGTTCCGCCGGTCCCCCCGCCGCCGCCCCCGAAACCGAACGGCGGGAACGGGCCGGATCCGATCCCGCCGCCGCCCCCGAAGAAGAGGTTCCACGCCACGGTGGACCTGGATCCGCTCGCGGTGGGGAAGGAGGCCGGGAAGATCGCCGACGCCGTCATCGCGCACCTCGCGGGGTTCTCCGGCGCGGAAGTGAAGGTCTCCATCGAGATCGAAGCCAGCGCCGATTCCGGTTTCTCCGAGCAGATCGCCCGCACCGTCAGCGAGAACAGCCGCACCCTGAAGTTCCGCAGCCACGAGTTCGAGAGCGAGTGAGTCCCGGCGCCGCGCTCCCGGTCGGTGAGGCGTCCCGGGCGCGGCGGACGATCGGGACGATCGGACGGAGACGGGAACCGACGGCCGGGACGGCGGCCACTCCCCGCGGTGACCGTCGCACGGTGAAAATCGAGGACTTCCGCCGATTCGGGTTTCTCCGAGCAGATCGCCCGCACCGTCAGCGAGAACAGCCGCACGCTGAAGTTCCGCAGCCCCGAGTTCGAGAGCGAGTGAGTCCCGGCGCCGCGCCCCCGGTCGGTGAGGCGTCCCGGGCGCGGCGGACGATCGGGACGATCGGACGGGGACGGCAGTGGACGGCGGGACGGCGACGACTCGCCGCCGCGACCGGCGCGCGATGAAACTCGAGGACTTCCGCCGATTCGGGTTTCTCCGGGCAGGTCACCCGCACCGTCAGCGGGAACAGCCGCACGCTGAAGTTCCGCAGCCCCGAGTTCGAGAGCGAGTGAGTCCCGGCGTCGCGCTTCCGGTCGGTGAGGCGTCCCGGGCGCGGCGGACGATCGGGAGGATCGGACGGAGACGGCAGTTGACGGCGGGAGAGCGACGACTCGCCGCCGCCTCCGGCGTGCGATGAAACTCGCCGACCTGGCCCCGGGCGCCACCGTCCGGGGGCTCGCCGGCGGCGGCGCGGCCACCGTGGTCAGCGTCGAACGGCACGGCCCGGACGCCGCCACGGTCGTCTTCCGCGACCGGGAGGGCGCCGTCCGCGAACGGCTGCTCTTCCGGGAGGACGAAGAGCGGCTCGAACCGGCGGAAGCGGAACGGCCCTGGACCTTCGACGGGGACGGCGACCTCTTCCAACTGGCGGCGGAAGCGCAGCGCATCTCGCTGGCGCACCTGTTCGACCCGCTCCTGGCGGTGCAGACCTCGCAGGTGGATCCGCTGCCGCACCAGATCACCGCGGTCTATGAGGCGATGCTGCCGCGCCAGCCGCTGCGCTTCCTGCTCGCCGACGACCCCGGCGCCGGCAAGACGATCATGGCCGGGCTGCTCATCAAGGAACTGCTGGCGCGGGGCGACGCCGGGAGATGCCTCATCGTCTGCCCGGGCAGTCTGGTGGAGCAGTGGCAGCAGGAACTCTCGGAGCGGTTCGGTCTCGACTTCGAGGTCCTGACCCGCGACCGGTGGTATGCCGCTTCCTCCGGCAACTGGTTCCTCGAAACGGCGCACGGGATCGCCCGCCTGGACATGCTGTCCCGCAACGAGGAGATGCAGGCCCGGCTGCGGGCCCCGGACTGCGTCTACGACCTGGTCGTCTGCGACGAAGCGCACAAGATGTCGGCGCGGTACTTCGGCGGCGAGGTGAAATACACCGCCCGCTACCGCCTGGGCCGGCTCCTCTCCGAACGGACCCGGCACCTGCTGCTGATGACGGCGACGCCGCACCGGGGAATCGAAGCCGACTACCAACTCTTCCTGGCGCTGCTCGACCGCGACGCCTTCGAGGGCAAGTACCGCAGGGACGCGCCGGCGGCGGACACTTCCTACCTGATGCGCCGGGTGGTGAAGGAGAACCTGCTCCGCTTCGACGGCCGGCCGCTGTTCCCGGAACGGATGGCGTACACGGTGCAGTACCGATTGAGCGAGGCCGAGAGACACCTCTACGACGCGGTTACCGACTATGTGCGGGAGGAGTTCAACCGGGCGGACGCGGTCGGCGGGGAGAAGCGGCGCACCGTCGGGTTCGCGCTCACGGTGCTGCAGCGGCGGCTGGCTTCTTCGCCGGAAGCGATCCACCGTTCGCTGCAGCGGCGGCGGGAGCGGCTGGAACGGCGCCGCGAGGAGATGCGCACCGGCGCGAAGGCCGCGGCGGAACCGGGACGGCGGCGATTCCGCTTCCCGGCCGCGGACGATTGGGAGGAATATTGGGAGGAATACGAGGACGCATACGACGACCTCCCCGACGACGAACGCGAGGAAGCGGAGAGCGAGGTCATGGACCAGGCGACCGCGGCCCGCACGATCTCCGAGTTGGACGCCGAGATCGGGACGCTGCGCCGGCTGGAACGCCTCTCCGCCGAGGTGCGCCGCAGCGGCGAAGACGCGAAGTGGGTCGGACTGCGCGGCGTCTTCGAGGAAAAGGTCTTCGCCGGCGTTCCCGGCGCCGGGGTCGCCGAACCGCGGGCGCCCTACGGGAGCGGCGCCATCCCTCCGCCGAGGCCCTCCCCCAGCCAGAAACTGGTGCTGTTCACCGAGCACCGGGCGACGCTCGAATACCTGGAAGAGCGCATCGGCGCCTGGATCGGAAGACCGGAAGCTCTCGCCGTCATCCACGGCGGCCTGGCGCGGGAAGTCCGGCGGGAGGCGCAGGAGCGGTTCGTCCAGGACCCGGAAGTGCGGATCCTGCTCGCCACCGACGCCGCCGGCGAAGGGATCAACCTGCAGCGGGCGCATCTGATGGTCAACTACGACCTGCCCTGGAACCCGAACCGGCTCGAGCAGCGGTTCGGACGCATCCACCGGATCGGCCAGACCGAGGTCTGCCACCTGTGGAACCTGGTCGCCGACGACACCCGGGAAGGCCAGGTCTATGAGCGGCTGCTCGACAAGTTGGAAACGGCGCGGCAGGCGCTCGGCGGGCAGGTCTTCGATGTGCTCGGGCGGCTGGAGTTCGACGGGAAGCCGCTGCGCGACCTGCTGCTGGAAGCGGTGCGCTACGGGAACCAACCGGAAGTGCGCGCCCGGCTGGACCGGGTCGTCGAGGGCGCGGTGGACGCGCGGCACCTGCGAAACCTCATCGAGTCGCAGGCGCTCGCCGCGGAGACGATGGACACCCGGCGGGTGGCGAAAGTGCGCGCCGACCTGGAGCGGGCCGAGGCGCGCCGACTGCAGCCGCACTTCATCGGCCGGTTCTTCCGGCTGGCCTTCGCCCGGCTGGGCGGCACGGTGCGCCGGCGCGAACCGGGCCGGTACGAACTGACGCAGGTGTCGGCGCGGATCCGGGACGAGGCGCGCCGGCGGTTCGGGACTTCGCGCAAACCGGTGGTGCGCCGCTACGAGCGGATCACCTTCGAGAAGGAGCGGGTGCGGGTCGCCGGGAAGAGCGCGGTCGCCGAGTTCCTGGCGCCGGGCCATCCGCTGCTGGACGCGGTGACCGGGATGACGCTCGACCGGCACGGCGACCTGCTGCGGCGGGGCGCGGTGCTGGTGGACGACCGCGACCCGGGGACGACGCCGCGGGTGGTCGTGGTGCTCGACCACGCGGTGGAAGACGGAGGGCCGGCCCCGTCGGGGAAGCGCCGGGCGATCAGCCGGAAGATGGTGGCGGTCGAACTCACCGAAGACGGCGGGGTGCGCGAGGCGGCGGCCGCTCCCTGGCTCGACTGCCGACCGCTGGCCGCGGAGGACCCGACGGCGGCGGAAGTGCTCGCCCGGCCGGAGTGCGCCGGGATCGGCCCGGACCTCGAGAAACGGGCGCGCAGCCACGCGATCGCCCGGGTCGCGCCGGAACACCTGGCCGAGGCGCGCGGGCGCAAGCAGGCCCTCGTCGAGAAGACCCGCGCCGCGGTGCGGCAGCGGCTGACCCGGGAGATCTCCCACTGGAACCTGCGCGCCCAGGAGTTGCAGGCGGACGAACGGGCCGGGAAGCCGGCGGCCCGGATGAACTCCGGCGAGGCCCAGCGCCGGGCGGACGACCTGCGGGTGCGGCTCGACCGGAGGCTCCGGGAGTTGGAAGCGGAGGCCGATATCGCGGCGGCGCCGCCGGTCGTCCGGGGGGCGCTGCTCATCGTCCCGAAGGGGCTCCTGGCCCTGATGACCGGACGGGGCGCGGAGGCGGCGGCGGAAGCGGTGGACACCGGGCCCATCGCGGCGCGGGCGCGGGCGATCGTGATGGCGAAGGAGCGCGAACTGGGCTTCGAGCCGACCGACCGCGAGTTCGAGAAGGTGGGCTACGACATCGAGAGCCGCCGCCCCGACGGGGGGCTGCGCTTCCTCGAAGTGAAGGGCCGCAGCGCCGCCGCCAGGACGATCACGGTGACCCGGAACGAGATCCTGACCGCCCTGAACAAGCCCGACGACTACCTCCTGGCCCTGGTGCGCTTCGGCGACGACGACAGCCACGAGTTGACCTACCTGCGCCGCCCCTTCGGCGCCCACCCGGACGACGCCGCCGCCAGCGTGGACTACGCGATCTCCCGGCTGCTGGAGCGCGCCGAACCCCCGTCCTGACCCCGCGCCGCCGGCCGGTGTGGGGCCTCCGGCGCCCGGCGCTCCTCCGTGGCAGCGACCGACCGGGATACCGGGATCGGCGCCGCCGGGCAGGGGCCCTCGCCTTCGGACCGGCGACCCGCCTCCTCGACTGCCGAACCGGGGCACCCGGCGGAGGTCCGGGCAGGGATTCGGCCTGATCTCTCTCGCGCCGAGGCCGGCGCCCGGTTGGGTCTCTGTCGGCGGCGATCCTTCGGACGATGCGGCGCCGGGAGTTCCCCGGAGGCGCTGTCGGCGGCGGAAGAACCGGGCGTCGCTTCGGGGCCTTTCCGACACCCCGCTCCGGTGTTGCGGGAGAGGGGTTTCGCGCCTAGAATTCGACCCGTTTTCCGGGTGTTCCGCCCGTATTTACGCCGTTCGGGCCCGTACCGAGATCAGCGGGCCTTCCCGGTCGATCGGTCGGCCGCGCGGCCGGCACTCTTCCCCACGGTTCCCCCGACCGGGAACCCCGATCTCGGAACGGAGACTTCCCCTCGACGATGTTTTCTCGCACCCCTCGCACCCCCGCGCCGCCGCTGGCGCTGCTCCTGGCCCTCGGGCTGGCCTTCGCCGCCTGCGGCGGGGGCGGTGACTCCGGCTCCTCCGACGACCTGGACGCCATGGACGCCGCGCCGATGGCCGCGGTGGACCCGGCGACCGCCGGGACGATCAGCGGCAAGATCATGCTCGACGGGGACGCCCCGGAGGCGGACACCGTCCAGATGGCCGCCGACCCGAACTGCGCCCGGATGCATGACAGCCCGGTGATGACGGAGTTCGTGATCGCCGACGCGGAGGGCGGCCTCCAGAATGTGTTCGTGTACCTCAAGAGCGGCCTCGAAGGGATGCAGTTCCCGGTTCCCTCCGAGCCGGTGGTCCTGAACCAGGAAGGCTGCATCTATGTGCCCCATGTGCTCGGCGTCCAGGTGGGGCAGGAGGTGCAGATCCTGAACAGCGACCAGACGCTCCACAACATCCACGCCACCCCCAGCGTGAACCAGGAGTTCAACATCGGGCAGCCGGTCCAGGGGATGAGCACCACCCGGACCTTCGACACCGTCGAGGTGATGGTGCCGTTCAAGTGCGATGTGCATCGCTGGATGAACAGTTACGCCGGCGTGCTCGACCATCCCTACTTCGCGGTGAGCGGCGCCGACGGTTCCTACACCATCGGGAATGTGCCCCCGGGCGACTACACGGTCGGCGTCTGGCACGAGCGCCTCGGCGAGATGGAGATGGCGGTGACGGTGGCCGATTCCGGGATGGCGGACGCCTCCTTCACCTACAGCGCCGCCGCCGAGTAACCGGAACCCCCGCCGGGGGCCGGGCCGGGGATCCGGCTGCGGTCCCCGGTTCTCCCCGATCGGGAGTGCGTCGGGTGGCGCCTACTCGGGCGCGGCCCCGGCCGGCGCCCCGTCGGGCCAAGGATGGCGGCGCAACTCCTCGGCCCAGTCTTCGAGAACCTCGTCGGCCTCGGCCTGCTGCACGCGCAGGTAGTCGCCGAGCGCCGCCCGCCGCCGGCCCATCCCGTCGCGGGCGTTCCCCCGGCGGAAGTGGAGCAGCGCCCGCAGTTCGGACACCGGCGCCGCCGCCAGCCCGCGGGTGAACGCCGCGTCCGCGGATTCCCACTGCTCGTCGAAGAGGAACGCCTCCCCGAGGCGCAGTTCGGGGAGTCCGGCGGCGGCCAGGTGGTAGTTGCCGAACGCGGCCTCCCGGCGCTCCAGGAAGCCCTCCGCCGCCTCCCGCGCCGCGGTGAAGTCGCGCTGCGAGACCAGGATCGCGACTTCCTCGAGGGCGTAGTCCGGGTTCCTCGGGAATCGCCGGCGGAGGGTGCGGATGGCCGCGAGCGCCTCGTCGAACTGCTTCTCCCGCTGCCGCAGCACCGCCAGCGTCCAGAGGGCGCCCCAGCGGGCGCGCTGCCCCTCCCGGGAGGTCTTCGTCACCCAGTCCAGCCCCCGGTCGCGGTCGCCCCGGACGCCGAAGAGGAAGGCCAGGGCCCGGAGCGCCCGCGGCAGGGTCGCCACCCCGTAGTCCCAGGCGCCGGGGACCACATAGGCGTCGGCGAACCCGGGGTCGGCTTCGAGGACGGCGCGATGGCGGCCCACCGCGCGCCGGATCAGCCGGGCGCCGGCCAGGTACGAGCGCTCGACCACGATCTCCCAGCCGGACTGCAGCGCCTCGGTCGCGCCCCGGTAGTAGAGGAGGTCCAGGTTCGTCGGGTCCTCCTCCAGGGAACGCTCCGCCCGGGCCAGGGCTTCTTCGGCGTACTCGTGGAACCGGGCCGCCTCTTCCGGGGAGGCTTCGGGCTTTCGCGTCTGGGTCCAGTAGCGGTCGCCCTGGTGCGAGGAGCCGCGCATCCCGCCGCTCTGCTGGGCGAGGCGGGTCCAGATCACCGCGGCGCGGTTGTAGGGGCCGAAGGGGTGGTCGGGGAACCGCTCGGAGAACTCCCGATAGACCCGGTCGGCGTCCTCGAAGTCGTAGTCGAAGAGGAACTGCACGCCTTCCCGGTCGAGCGTCGCCGGCGAGGGGGTCTCCGCCGCCTGCCCCGCGCCCGCCGGAGCGATGGCGGCGGCCAGGCCGACCGCGGCGATCACCAGGGTCGAGAACGATCGGGAGGGCGGTCGGGAGAGCGATCGGCGAATGCTCATGGGACAGCGGAGGGCCGGGCATTCTCGCGCAGCGGGCCGCCGGTACACTGCCGGAGACGCCGCGCGGGGCCGAGTCGGGAGAGGACGCTGCTGTTGAGGGATTCGACCGGCGATTCCCGGCCGGACCTGCTCGGCAGGCAGACCCGGTTTCGCGGCCGACTGCTCCGGCTGGAGGTGGACCGGGTGCGGGAGCCGTCGCCCGGGGGCGGCTTCGGCCGGCTGTCCCGACGGGAAGTCGTCCGCCATCCGGGGGCGGTGGCCGTCATCGCCCGGACGGCTGCGGACGAGATCGTGCTGGTGCGGCAGTACCGGTACGCCGCCGGGCGGACCCTGCTGGAGATCCCCGCCGGGACGCGGGAGCCGGGGGAGGAGCCGGAGGCGACCGCGGTCCGGGAACTGGCCGAGGAGACCGGCTACCGCGCCGCGCGGTGGCGCCCGCTGGGATCGTTCTTCACCGCGCCCGGCTTCTGCGACGAGGTGATCCACCTGTTCCTCGCGGAGGGCCTGACCCCCGGCGTGGCGAACCCCGACCCCGGCGAGTCCGTGGAGCCGGTCCGGGTGTCCCTGTCGGAGTGCCGGAGGCTGCTGGCCGGGGAGGAAGGGAAGGAGGGCCGGCGGATCGAGGACGCGAAGACGCTCGCGGCCCTGGGACGGTTCCTGCTCTCCGAACCGGCCCCGGAGCCGGCTCCCCGATGAGGGCCGGGGCCACGCCGCCGCGCCGGCCGGGTCGTCCGACCGGTCGCGCCCGGATGAACCCGTCCGCGGCGCCCGACTGCTCCGAAGCGGCCGCCACCCTCGGGATCGACCACGGGAGCCCGGCGGCTCGCCGCTCCGGGACGGTTCCCGGGTGCCGAACCGGATTCCGGGCGAAGGGCGCCGCCGCGGTGCCCCGGTGGTCCGACCGGTCGCGCCGCGGTCGGCCTGGCCGGGGCGCCGGACTTCTCCGCAGCGAGTGCACCCCGCGGGTCGACCGCGTGAGTCCGGCCGTTCGCCGTTCCGGGACGGTTCCCGCTCGCCGAACCGGTTTCCGAACGACAGGCGCTGACGCGCCGCCGGGCCGTCCCGGTGGTCCGACCGGTCGCGCCACGGTCGGCCGGGCCGGGCCGCCGGATCGCTCCACAGCCGGCGGGGCCCCCGGGACCGACTGCGTGAGTCCGATGGCTCGCCGCTCCGGGGCGGTTCCCGCTCACCGAACCGGCCTCGGAACCCGGTTCCCGACGGCGGGCGCCGCCGCGCCGCAGCGCTGTCCCGATCGGCCGGGGGATCGCGGCGCCGTCGCCGGAGTCACCCCGCGGCGGCGGAGGGCGGGCGTCCGGCTGTTCGTCGGCGTCCTCCCGGCCTTCTTCGCCGCACTGCTCGCGGGGTGCGTCGAGAAACCGGAACCTCCCGCGCGGGGGGCGCCGGCGCCGGGGTTCGAATTGGCGGACCTCGAAGGGAACCGCCACCGCCTGGCCGACTTCGCCGGGCAGGTGGTGGTGCTGAACTTCTGGGCCACCTGGTGTCCTCCCTGCGTGGACGAGATGCCCTCGCTGCAGCAACTCGCCGACCGCCTGGGCCCGGAGGGGCTGACGGTGGTCGCGGTCTCCGTGGACGAGCGCTACGCCGACATCGAGCCTTTCGTGGAGCAGCACCGGCTGCGCTTCCTGGTGCTCCACGACCTCGGCAAGCGGGTCTCCCGGCGGTACGCCGTCCTCCAGTTCCCGGAGACCTGGATCGTCGGGCGCGACGGGCGGCTGGCCGCGCACATCGTCGGCGCCCGCGACTGGTCGGCGCCGGAGTCCCTCGAGGTCTTCCGCAGCCTGCTCGTCGATCGGTCCGACCCGGCTTCCTGACGCCGCGGGGCCCGGCGCGGATCCCGTCCCGCAGCCCCCGGAATTCTCGGGAGAGGGCGCTCGGCGCCGGGGATTGATACCCTACCCGGTTCGCCGGCGGCGGCCCCGGGGTGGGGCGCCCCTGCCGGATCGAGGAGAGAACATGAAGATCGAAGAGTCGAGTCCGTTCCTGCAGGTCAACGCCGTGGCGAAGCGCGCCCGGCTGTTGATCATGGGGCACCCGGCGCGGGTCCGGACCGACCTCCGCCGCCCGGCGGCGGTCGCGCTCGAGGAACTGCGGGCCGGGAGACTCGAGATCCTCGATCCGGTGGAAGCGAAACAGATCCTGGACGAAGACACGCGGGCGCCCTCCGAAGAGGAACAGGCCGCCGCCGACGAAGCCCGGGCCGCGCTGGCGCGGATGTTCGGCGACGAAGGCGACGGGGAGCCCGTCGCGACCGACTCCGACGCGGGCGAGGCCGAGGCGCTCGCTGCCGAAGGCGGGGAGCCGGGGGAGGGTCTCGTCACGGAGGAGGTTGCCGCGGAGGAAGTCGCCGCGGAGGAAGTCGCCGCGGAGGAAGTCGCCGCGGAGGAGGTTGCCGCAGAGGAGGTCGCCGCGGAGGAAGTCGCCGCGGAGGAGGTCGAGATCGAGGAGCCGGTCGCCTCCCTGTCGCCGTCCCCGACGGAGCCGGAGATCGAACCGGAGATCGAGGTCGCCGCCGAGGAGGCGCCGGAGGCCGGAGCGCCGGAGAACCCGGCCGCGGTGGAGCCCGCCGCCGAAGAGCCGGTCACGGGAGAGCCCGCCGCGATCGAGGTCCCCGAGACCGAGCCGGCCGCCGAGCCCGTCGCCGCCGAGTAAGCCCGACCGACGAACCCCGGGTCGGGAGACTCCCCGCTCCCCGCGGGAGTCTGCGGACCTCCCCCGCTCCCACCCGGAGCTGCCCCGGCGGAACCGGGGATCGAAGTGGCGCGGCGGGGGGATCGCCGGGCCGGGAGTCCCCGTCGGGTTCGACGGCCGCCCGCGCGCCGCACCGCGGTCCGGTCGCGTACCCTTCGAGTTTCGACCGACGGAGGGAAAGACCATGGAGATCGGCCCGGGAACGGACCGTCGCGCGGCCGCCGACCCGGCGGTTCCGCCGGAAACTCGCGGCCGGGACGCGCGCGCCCGCCGCCGGCCGGACAGGGGTCGCGGACCCGCTGAGCGCCGGTGGACCGGCCGCCTCCGCCGGCGAAGCGGCGCGGTCGCGGTGCTCGTCGGCGGTCTCGCCGCGGTTCTCGTCCCGGCCCTCGCCGAGGCGAAACCGGAGGCGCGGAACCGCTGGGAGCGGATGTGCCGGATCCGCGCCGACAAGTTCGACCTGATCCTCCCGGAGGCGATGCGGGAGAACGGGATCGACATGTGGATCACGGTGATGAAGGAGGGCCTGCGCGACCCGCTCTGGGAGGACCTGGGGCGCGGCTACATCGGCTCCACCGGCTACTACCTCTTCACCGACCGGGGCGGCGACCGGATCGAGCGGGTGGCCATCGGCGTCTCCGGCTACAAACTGGAGCGCTGCGGGGTGTACGACGAGATCCTCGGCAGCGGCGCCGACCTCGCCGCCTTCGTCCGGGAGCGCGACCCGCAGCGCATCGGGGTGAACATGTCGCGCAGCATCGGCGCCGCCGACGGGCTGTCGCACACGAGTTACCTCCACCTCACCGAGACGCTCGGCGAGCCCTACGCCGACCGCCTGGTGAGCGCCGAGAAACTCATCTCCGACTTCCGCTCCCGCCGGGTGGCCAGCGAAGTGGTGGCCTTCGGCGAAGCCGGCGAATGGTCGCGGCAGATCGCCGAGCGCGCCTTCTCGAACGAGGTCATCGTGCCCGGCGTCACCGCGCTCGAAGATGTCGCCTGGTGGATCGAAGAGCAACTGCTGGAGAGAGGCCTCGACACCTCCTTCGGCCTGCCCTCCATCTACATCACCGGGCCCACCGGGATCGAGGCCACCTCGAACGAACGCCTCATCCAGCGCGGCGACCTGCTGATGATCGATTGGGGCGTCGGCTACCTGAACCTCTATACCGACATGAAGCGGATCGCCTATGTGCTGAAGGACGGCGAAACCGCCGCGCCGCCGGGGATCCAAAACGCCTTCGACCGGGGCCGCGCCGCCCGGGAAGTCATCCGGCGCACCATCCGGCCGGGGCCGACCGCCGGAGCGATGCTGGAACGGCTGGGCGCGGCGCTCGAGGAAGCCGGCTTCCGGATGATCGAGTTCAACCGGCCGACGGACGACGACACCACCGACATCGCCATCGGCTGCCACTCGGTCGGCAACCTGGGGCACGGGATCGGGCCCTCCATCGCCTGGTTCAACCCCACCCGGCTGGAGTTCGAGATCAAGCCCTCCAACATGTTCGCCATCGAGTTGTTCGCCTACACCAAGGCGGACGAGTTCGGCGGGGCGAAGGTGCGGATCCCGCTCGAAGACGACGCCATCGTCACCGAGCGGGGCGTGGAGTGGTTCACCCCGGTGAACGACCGGATCCTGCTCATCCGCTGACCGCGGAAGGTGACGGAAATGTCGCGACTCTTCGTTCTGGCGCCGGCGCTCGTCGGCTTGGTATTCGGCGCGGCGCCGGTCGCGGCGGCGCAGTTGCGCTCGCAGTCGGCCCTGACCCCCGCCGCCGCCGACCCGGACTTCCGGCTGACGCTGGATCATCTCGGCGGCGGCTCCCGGGTCTTCGGCCTGGCGCCCCGCGACCTGCGCTGGGCGCCCGACGGGAGCGAGGCGTACTTCCGCTGGAACGAGTCCCCGGCGCCGGGCCAGTTGGCCGACGACGACCCCTGGTTCGCGGTGGACCGGGCGGGAACGACGCTCCGGGAACTCACCGTGGACGAGATCCGACTCGTGCCGGCGCGGGAGGTCGCGCGTTCGCGGGACGGTGCGGCCAGCGCCTGGAGCAGCGGGGGGACGCTGTTCGTCCGGACGAAGGCCGAGGGGGCGCGTCCGGTCTATGCGGTCGCCGGCGAGATCGGGGCGCTGCGGATGCGCCCGGACGGCAGCGCGCTCCACTTCGCCACCGCCGGGCTCACCCCGGCGGCCACCGAGAGCGGCGATCTCTGGGAGTACGACTTCGCGACCGGCCTGGTCCGGCAGGTGGCGGCGGCCTTCCCCGCCGAGGAGGACGACTCGAAGCAGCAGGCCTGGCTGAAAGAGCAGCAGACCGAACTGGTGTCCGCGGTGCGCGAGCGGAAGGCCCGCGAGGAGCGCCGGGGCGACCTGCGCCGGATCCACCGGGCGGCGCCGCCCCAGCGGGTCCCGGTCCCGAAGGGCGAGCGGCTGCTGGACTTCCGGCTTTCCCCGGACGGACGGTTCCTCGTCTTCCGTTCGACGAAAGCCCCGGCGGAGCCGATGCGCACCGAGTTCATGGAGTTCGTGAACGAGAGCGGCCGGGCGACGAAGAAGGACGCCCGACCGAAGGTGGGCGAGGCGTTGCCTTCGTGGCGGATGGGGATCGTGGAGGTGGACCCGGCGGCGCGCCCGGAGGACCTCGAGATCCGCTGGGTCGAGGACGGCGAGGAGCGGCCCACGGTGATCCACGGGCCGGACTGGAGCCCCGACGGCCGCTGGGCGGCGGTGCAGATGCTCTCGATGGATCACAAGGACCGCTGGATCTCGCTGCTCGACCTCGAAGCCGGGACGCTCCGTCATCTGGACCACCAGACCGAGGAGGCCTGGATCGGCGGGCCGCTCGTCGAGGGGAGATGGCGGCCGGGGATGCTGGCCTGGCTGCCGGACTCCGAGGGGTTGGTCTTCGGTTCGATGGCCACCGGCTGGGCGATGCTGCAGTTGGCGAACCCGGAAGGGGAAGTCTCCGCGCTCACCGAGGGCGCCTTCGAGGTGCGGCGGGCCGAGTTGGCTCCCGACGGGCAGTCGTTCTTCCTGACGACCAGCCGGGAACACCCCGGCGAGGAGCACCTGTACCGCCTCCCGGCGCGGGGCGGCCCGCCGGAGCGGCTGACCACCGGGGAAGCGATGCATTCCTGGGAGGTGTCGCCGGACGGCGGCCGGGTGGCGTTCGTGCGCCAGTCGCTCACCGAACTCGGCGACCTCTACCTGATGGACGCGGAGGCCGGCGCCGAACCGGTGCGCGTCACGAAGAGCGGGACGGACGCCTTCTACCGGACCGCGTGGGCGGAGAGCGAGATCGTCGAGTACGACCTGCCGGACGGGAACACTGCCTGGGCCCGCGTCTGGGACGCCCCCGAGGGGGCGGTCGCCGGACAGACGCCGGCGGTGGTGTACGCCCACGGCTGCGGCGAGTGCGCGCAGGCGGTGGTGAAGGGCTGGAACCGGCTCGGCAGCATCGTCTATGCGAACTACCTGCGGCAGCGGGGCTATGTCTCGGCTTCCGTGGACTACCGCGGCAGTTCCGGGTACGGCCACCGGAACCGCACCTACGCCTACCGGCAGATGGGGGTCTCCGACATAGACAGCGCCCTGCCGCTGCTCGACCTGCTGGTGGAACGGCGCGGCGCGGCGCGGGAGCGGATCGGGGTGTACGGGGGTTCCTACGGCGGCTTCTTCACGCTGATGTCGCTGTTCCGCCATCCGGGCGCGTACGCCGCCGGGGTGGCGCTCTATCCGGTGACCGACTGGGTGCACTACAACCAGGGCTACACCAGCCGCATCCTGAACGGCAGCCAGTTGGACGACGAGGAGGCGTACCGGGTGTCGAGCCCGGTGTACTACGCCGACGGGCTGGCGGACGCGCTGCAGATCCAGCACGGACTGGTGGACGGGAATGTCCAGATCCAGGATTCGTTCCGGCTGGCGCAGATCCTGATCGAGAAGCAGAAGGACTTCGACCTGGTCGTGTATCCGGTGGAAGACCACGGCTGGGACGAGATCCCCACCCGCCGCGACAGTTACCGCCGCATGACGGACTTCTTCGACCGCCACCTCCGCGCCGCCGCCCCGCCCCGCCCGGTCACGGACTCCCCGCCGCCGGAATGAACCGGGCGCCCGCCGCGCGGCCCTTCCCGCCGGCAGCCCTCCATCCGAGGTCGAAGCCGTGAGCCGTCGGGACTCGCTCCTCCGCACGCCCGGTTCGCCGCGCGGGGCGGAGCCGAGCCGGTGAGGCAGCCGTAACGGGCCGCGCCCGGAAACGATCTCTCTCGCCGGAACGGGGCGGGAACGGCCGGCGCCTCGCCTCCCCGTCAGAAGAGCGGCTGCGTCTGGCCGCGATCCTCCCGGGCGAGGAAGGCGATCTCCGACCAGGAGCCGACCAGAGCGTTGTAGGCGAGGGCTTCCGCCGGGCGCCGCTGCCGCTCGCAGACGGCGTAGAGCCGGTGCGCCAGCAGCCGCGCCACCTCGCCTTTCGCGCGCACCTTCCGCAGCAGCCGCGCCGCCCCCATTTCCCCGGCCGTGTCGAGCGCGCGGACCAGGTGGTGGACGACCTCCCAGACCGTGAGCCGCCGATCCTTCCACGGGTCCCAGTCCGCCGGCAGTTCCTCCGGGCGGAGCAGCCGCACCCGACCGCCGCCGGAAACGAGGATCCCTGCCTCGACGAGGCCGGCGACGCTGGTGTTCTTCGCCTTCGACAGGGTTTCGGCGTCCCCGAACTCCCCTTCGTCGAAGTGGTGCTGGGTGAACCAGGCCACCGCCCACCGGGTATCACCGTCGAAGTCGCCTTCCTGCTCCGTGAGGGTCTGGTCCAGGACCTCGTTGATGTGCCCCAGCGCCTCCCGGACCGTCAGCGGCTTCCCGTCGACATGGTTGACGCTGCGGTACCGGCTGAACACGCCCATCCCCGGCCCGATGGCGGCCTGCGCCAGATCCACCGGCGCGATCCCGGCCTTCTGGAGTTCGACCAGCGCGGGCGGCAGTTCCTGCTTCAGCGCGTCGATGAACGCGGTTCGACCGGCCGCCGCATCCGAAGGCCGCTGACGACAGACGAGCACGATGCTGGAGGCGAGGGCATTCGCGCCCATCCCGACCATCCGGTTGCTCAACTCCGTCCGCATCGGCCAAGTCCCGGTGATGGTGAACCCGGACCGAATCAGGGCGGCGAGAAAAGTCTCCCATCCGGTGCTCGCGACGCCGCCCTCCTGCTTCGTCTCCGCCTGCTTGAAGGCGTAGTAGATGGTCACCGGATGCGCCGGGTGCGCCAGTTCGGCGATCCGACGCATCGCCTGCTCCATCCCCGAGAGGAAAAAGGCCTCCGCCTTCGACCGGTCACCGTGCCGGTACGGAGTGGCTACGAGTTCCTCGGCCTTCGGAGCAGCGATCGTGGCGAAGATCTCCGGAAAGACCGACCGGAGCGTCCGTCGCAGCCATACATAGAAGAAGTCCGACAGGTCGGCGTAGCCGATATTGTCGTAGTACGGCGGATCGGTGGAGAAGACCCTTCCTCTGCCCGTGTTGTACTCCCGCGCATCGGACTGTTCGCTCCCACCGGGGCCGGCGTGCGGCAGCCGGTCCATCGCCCTCGCCATGTTCTCCAGACTGACGAGGTAGTCCCCGGCGGAGCCAGCGAACACATTGCTTTCGGCGAAGTTCCACATCATGCCGATCGCCTGCCGTCCGAACAGGTTCCGAACCTGTGTCTTCGTTACTTCCCATCGGCAGAAAGCGTTCCCGATGTCGCTGAGCCGACTCAGCGCAATGCCGAGATAGACCGAAACGGCGTCCGCGTAGGCCGCGCCGCCGACCCCGCTGTCACGAAGCGCACGCGAATCCACGCGGTCCGCTTTCTCTCCGGCGATGGCGTCCCGATGTACCTTCGCTCTCGCCTCCCCGACCAAATTCGAGAGCGTCGTCATCGCCGTCAACTGCCGCTCCGTGAAGAGGTCAGCCCACCGCGTCATACCGTATTGCTGCACCCGGAACCCCAGCGCTTTCTCCGGCAGCGCCGAGTCCGGTCGCCACGCCGGCATCGCGGCAAGGGCGGCGGCCTCGTGGTCGGCGACAGGCGGCAGGAAGACCCGGCCGCTATCTCCCTCGGCCACGACCGCCATGAGCCGGGCGTTTATCCGTCCCGCTCTTCCCTCGGAGCGCAGGTAGTCGAACGGCATCGGAACCCCGGAAACCAGACAGCGGAACGGGCTGGCGCCGCCGGCAGTCTGCGTTCCTCCCTTCGTCGCCTCGACATCCGGCGGCGGACCTACTCGGACCTCGAATCGGTAGTCGCGCCCCTCGACCACCGGCTCGATCCACGCCTCCTTCCCCTTCTTGGTGGAGAGCATGAAGGTGGAAGTCAGCGGCACTTCCACTTCGGCGAAGGCCGGGTTCGAACTCCGCACCGTCCGCGCCCAGAGCCAGGCGATCACGGTCAACTCCCGACCCGCGTACCGCTCCAGGTCCGGCCGCTCCGCCGCCATCTCTTCCGTGACCCGCACCTTCGGGTACAGGTGCCCGATCCGCCGTTCCGCCTCGTCCCGCATCCACCGCCCGTAGTAGCGGACATCCTCGGCCAACCCGGCCGCTCCTTTCCACTCCTTCGCCCCCAGAGCCCGCCCCCGAGACTCCGGGTTCACCGGCGGCCGCCCGGCGAACTTCGGCGGGATCTCGATCATCGCCTTGTTGATGAGGACCGCCACCGGGTTCAGGTCGGAGGCGTGCGCTTCGAGACCCAGCCGCTGCGCCTCCAGCGGGACGGTCCCACCCCCGGCGAAGGGATCGTGGAACGCCGGCAACCGCTCCGGGTCGAAGAGTTCGGCCGCCCGGGGATGGCCGGCGTTGTCCGCACAGGTCCGCCGCCAACTCTCCCGGATCTCCTCCCGCGCCCCTTCCAGGAGTTCCTCGTTCGTGGTGTTCTCCCACTGCACCAGTTCCCGCAGCATCGCGAACAGCCGGTCTCGCTCCCGACCCTGCTGCTCCTCCGTCGGGAAGAGGTCCGGCCGGGACGACGGATCGTCCACCAACTGGGCGAAGAGCACCGCCCGCGCCGCCGCCAGGGGTTTCCGCGACCACCACAGATGCAGCGTGCTCGGATGCCCCTGCCGGATGGACTTCTCCCGCGCCGCCGCCCGGCTGAGGTCGTCGAGCGGCAGCGCCACCTCGATCAACTTCCGCACCGTCTTCACGGCGTCCTTCCGCCCCCCGCTCACCGACTCCTCCGCGCGGCGCCCCGGTCCCCGCCTCCCCACCGGCGGCCCTCGCCCTCCTCCTCGAAGCCTCCCCCGCCATCCCGCATCCCCCCGATTATCCACCCGGTCGGAAATCCGGGCACCGGGACCGACGGGAACCCCCGGTCCTCCCGGCTCGGCAGCGGTCGGGCGCCCTCGACCCGCCCCGGCGAACCGGCATCCACCCGTTCGCGCTTCCGGTCGTCATCCATCTCGACGATCCCTCCGAGACCGCCATCGTCCCGGTCCGGGGAACCGAAAGTGGTCGATCCGCATCGGGTTCGGCCCCTATCGGCTCGATCCGTATCGGCTCGATCCGCATCGGCTCGATATCCGTATCGGCTCGATCCCTATCGGCTCGATCCGTATCGGCTCGATCCCGCATCGGCTCGATCCGTATCGGCTCGATCCGTATCGGCTCGATCCGGCGCAGGGTGGTCGATATCCGGCGCAGGGTGGTCGATCGGCGGCAGGGTGGTCGATCCGCCGTAGGGTGGTCGATCGGGCGCAGGGTGGTCGATCCGCCGCAGGGTGGTCGATCCGGCGTAGGGTGGTCGATCGGGCGCAGGGTGGTCGATATCCGGCGCAGGGTGGTCGATCGGCGGCAGGGTGGTCGATCCGCCGTAGGGTGGTCGATCGGGCGCAGGGTGGTCGATCCGACACAGGGTGGTCGATATCGGGCGCAGGGTGGTCGATCCGCCGCAGGGTGGTCGATCCGGCGTAGGGTGGTCGATCGGGCGCAGGGTGGTCGATCCGGCGTAGGGTGGTCGATCCGGCGGAGGGTGGTCGATCCGGCGTAGGGTGGTCGATATCGGGCGCGGGGTGGTCGATCCGGCGCAGGGTGGTCGATATCGGGCGCAGGGTGGTCGATCGGGCGTAGGGTGGTCGATATCGGGCGGAGGGTGGTCGATCGGGCGCAGGGTGGTCGATATCGGGCGCAGGGTGGTCGATCCGCCACAGGGTGGTCGATCCGCCGAAGGGTGGTCGATCGGCCGCAGGGTGGTCGATCGGCGGCAGGGTGGTCGATCCGAACGCAGGGTGGTCGATCCGTCGTAGGGTGGTCGATATCGGGCGGAGGGTGGTCGATCGGGCGGAGGGTGGTCGATCCGTCGTAGGGTGGTCGATCGGGCGCAGGGTGGTCGATCGGGCGTAGGGTGGTCGATATCGGGCGCAGGGTGGTCGATATCGGGCGCAGGGTGGTCGATCGGGCGTAGGGTGGTCGATATCGGGCGGAGGGTGGTCGATCGGGCGCAGGGTGGTCGATATCGGGCGCAGGGTGGTCGATATCGGGCGGAGGGTGGTCGATCCGGCGTAGGGTGGTCGATATCGGGCGCAGGGTGGTCGATCGGGGGTAGGGTGGTCGATATCGGGCGGAGGGTGGTCGATCGGGCGCAGGGTGGTCGATCGGGCGGAGGGTGGTCGATCGGGCGGAGGGTGGTCGATATCGGGCGCAGGGTGGTCGATATCGGGCGTAGGGTGGTCGATATCGGGCGTAGGGTGGTCGATATCGGGCGCAGGGTGGTCGATATCGGGCGCAGGGTGGTCGATCGGGCGTAGGGTGGTCGATATCGGGCGCAGGGTGGTCGATATCGGGCGCAGGGTGGTCGATATCGGGCGTAGGGTGGTCGATCCGGCGGAGGGTGGTCGATCCGACGCAGGGTGGTCGATCCGTCGGAGGGTGGTCGATCCGGCGAGGGTGGTCGATCGGGCGGAGGGTGGTCGATCCGGCGCAGGGTGGTCGATCGGGCGCAGGGTGGTCGATCCGGCGCAGGGTGGTCGATCCGACACAGGGTGGTCGATCCGGCGCAGGGTGGTCGATCCGTCGGAGGGTGGTCGATCCGCCACAGGGTGGTCGATCCGCCGTAGGGTGGTCGATCCGGCGCAGGGTGGTCGATCCGGCGCAGGGTGGTCGATTCGCCACGGACTCCCCGCCCCCGCAACGGACCGGGAGCCTGGTCGCCCCTCTCGATGGTCGCGCCGGCGATATCCTTCCGAGGTGGAAACAGTGAGCCGGCGCGATTCCGTGTTGTTCGCACCCCAGTCTCGGCCGAAGCGCCCTCGCTGGGCCGCCTTCTTGGATGGGATGAGAAGCATCTTCGACATCTACGGCTTGGCGCCGTGGCCAAGACCGATGTCCGACGCCGAGGCTCATCGGAGCGATTGGGCCGCTGTCGGCCACGACATGTGGGTCGCTCTCGCGAATGTGGCCGGTCGCGACGATGAACTGCGAATCGCGCTGGCGCGGGAAGCAGGCCAGAACCATGACTTGCTGACGGAGTTGCTCCCGGTGGCAGCCCGAGAAGACCCGCGGCTCCAGGAGGTGCTCCGTGCTGCAGCGGACCGGCAAAAATGGTTCCAGAAGGCCCTCGAGAGCGGTGGCGAAGACCAACAAGAGCAGGAGTAACCGACCGTCGCGGACAGCCCGAAACGGGAGGCCCAAACCGCCGGCGGCCCACCACCCCGGGATAGACGGCCCGACCACCGAAGTTCCCGCCTCCAGGCGGGCCTCCGATGTCGTTCGACTCTCCGGACACCTCCTCCGTGTGTCGGAATCCGGCCCGATTCCTCCGCCGGAGACGGTTGCCCGGTACAAGCAGGTGGATCCGCGCTTCGCAGACGCGATCCTTGAGGGCTATGTGGAACAGACCCGGTACCGGCGCGAGATCGAGAAGGAAGCGTTTGTGGCGGAGAGCAGTTTTCGATTTCGCGGTCAGACCATCGGCGCCGTTATCGCCGGCGCGGCGGTGGTGGCCGCCACACTCGTGGGCATCTATGGTTCTCCATGGGCTGTCGCGGCCATCATGTCCGTGGGCGTCGGCGCTCCCGTGGTCGCCTCCTTTGCGGGGCGTCGGTCGGAACCGAGCGGGAGCGCATCCTGATCGGACCCGGTCGTCGCGGTCCTCAACGCCGCGACACGGCGACCCGCCTGTGAGACTGCGCTCCGCAGCACTTGGCCCGGGAGGGAGCCGGTGTAGCGCCCGTCTCTGGTGACCGGTCTGCCGTTGACGAAGGTGAGGTGGATGCCGGTGGCGCGGTGGCGGGGGGTGTCGAGGGTGGCGTGGTCGGTGACGGTTTCGGGGTCGAAGAGGACGAGGTCGGCGGGGACGCCGGCGGCGATGCGGCCGCGGTCGGGGAGGCCCGCGATGTCGGCGGGGAGGGAGGTCATGCGGCGGATCGCCTCTTCGAGGGAGAGGGCGTTCTCGCGGCGGACATAGCGGTCGAGGACCCTCGGGAACGCGCCGTAGGCGGCCGGGTGCGGGGCGCCGTGGCCGTAGTCGTTCGCGTCGGTGATGAAGGCGACCGCCGGGTCCGCCGCCAGTTGCCGGAGGCCGGCGTCGCCGCTGATGTCGAGGACGAACTGGCCGACGGCGCCCTCCTCCTCCAGCATCAGGTCGGAGATCGCGTCGAAGGGAGCGGCGCCCCGGGCTTCGCCCAACTCGGCGAGCGAGAGGCCCACGACCGCCGGGTCGCCGCTGCCGACGCTCGCCACCCGGATGCGGTCCCAGCCGACCGCCGCCACCAGGTTGTGCGGCCAGCCGCCGGGTTCCCAGGGAGGCCACTCCGGGCGGAGCGATTCGAGGTCGCGCCCGATGCGGGAACGGGTCGCCGGGTCGCGCAGCCGGGCGAGCAGTTGCCCCGGCCCGCCTTCGAGCGACCAGGGCGGGTAGATCGCGTACATCATCGTGGCGGCGACCGGGTAGGGGAACATGTCCGCGGACACCCGGACTCCCTCCTGCCGCGCCCGCCGCTCGCGGTCGAGGAACTCGGCCAACTTCGGCCAGTGCTCCCGGCCCACCGCCTCGGCGTGGCTGTGGTGGACGCGCACCCCCGCGCCCCGGCCGACGGCGAGCAACTCCTCCACCGCCGGCAGCAGCGTCTCGCTCGAGCCCCGCACATGGGCGGTGAACACCCCGTCCGCCGCCGCCAGGTCCCGCGCCAGGCCGAGCAACTCCTCGGTCGGGCTGAACATCCCCGGCGGGTAGATCAGCCCGCAGGAGAGACCGAGCGCGCCTTCCTCCAGCGCCCGCTCCAGCGCCTTCGTCATCGCCGCCCGCTCCCCGGCGTCCGGGGCGCCGGGACGGAGGCCCATCGCTCCCAGCCGGAGCAGACCGTGCGGTACCAGCGCCGCCACATTCAGGGGCAGCCCCAGCGTCTCCACCGCGGCGAAGTAGTCGGCCAGGGTCTCCCATCTCCAGCGGACCCCGGCCGGCGTCATCCAGGCGTGGACCGGCGGCGCCAGCGCCCCGGCCTCCCCGGAGAGCGGCGCGGCGCCGAGCCCGCAGTTGCCGATGACCTCGGTGGTGATCCCCTGCGCCAGCCGCCCGGCGAGGAGCGCCATCCGGTCGGCGCCCTCGCTGGCCAGCACCAGGTCGCCGTGGGAGTGGAGATCCACGAAGCCCGGCGCCGCCACCAGCCCCGCCGCGTCGAACGAGCGGAGCGCCGGGCCCTCCGGGGAGGCGAACCGGCCCCGGCGGATGCCCAGGTCGCCGACCCGCGCCGGCGCGCCGGTGCCGTCCACGATGCGGGCGTTCTCGATCTTCCAGTCGAGCGCCTCCGCTCCGGCCCGCGCCCCCGCCGGGGTTCCCGCTTCCGCCGGCGGCCCCGCGGCGCCGCCCGGTCCTCGCCGTCGGCCGCCGGGGATCACCGCTCCCGGCTGAGGTGGCGGACGATCGCCTCGCCGTGGAAGCGCCCGTTCTCGATGAAGATCCGGTTCGTGCGTTCCCCGGCGACCACCCCGCCGGCCAGGTAGAGCCCCGGCACCTCGGTGGCGAAGGTCTCCGGGTCGGTCACCGGGGTGCGGTCCGGGCCCTCGCTGCGGACGCCCAGCGCCTCCAGGAACCGGTAGTCCGGCCGGTAGCCGATGAGCGGCAGCACGAAGTCGTTCCCGATCTCCTCCACTTCGCCCCGGGGCCCCCGGACGACGACCGACCCGTGGCGGATCTCGGTGACCACGCTGCCGAGGCGGCCGGCGATCTCCCGGCGCTCCAGCCGGTTCTCGATGTCCGGCCGCACCCAGTACTTGAGGTGCGGGGACATCGTTTCTCCCCGGTGGATCAGGGTCACCTCGACCCCGGCCCGGTACAGCTCGAGCGCCGTCTCCGCCGCCGAGTTGCCGCCCCCGACGACCGCCACCCGGGAGCCGAAGTACGGATGGGTCTCGACGAACCGGTGGGATACCTTGTCGAGGTCCTCGCCGGGGACGCCCAGCCGGTTCGGGTTATCGAAGTAACCGACGGCGAGCACCAGGTTCCGCGCCTGCACCGGGGCCGGGTCGGCGATCCCCTGCCGCTCGCTGGCGAGGTGCAGGGTGAACCGCCCGCCGCCGGACTCCACCCGGACCACCCGGGTGAACAACTGCGGGCGCAGGTCGAAGTGCTGCGCCACCTTCCGGTAATAGACGAGCGCCTCGTAGCGCGACGGCTTCTCCCGGTGGCAGACCAGCGGCAGGCCGCCGATCTCCAGCAGTTCCGGGGTGGTGAAGAAGACCATGTGCACCGGGAACCGGCGGATGGAGTCCACCAGGCCGCCCTTCTCGATGATCCGGTAGCGGAGCCCCTGCCGCTGACACTCGATCGCGGTGGCGAGCCCGGAGGGCCCGGCCCCGACGATGGCCACATCGAGCGGCCGTCCCGAGTCGTCGCCGCTCACCGGGAGACCCGCTCGATCCGCGCCCGGACGATCTCGATCCGCTCCAGCGGCGCTTCGTCCGCGGCGGTCGGCAACGCCTCGATGGCTTCCACCGTTTCGTAGCCGGCGGCGACCCGGCCGAACACGGTGTATTCGCCGTCGAGGGCCGGGGCCCGGGCGGTCACGATGAAGAAACTGGTCATGGCGCTGTCGAGTTCGGCGAGCCGGGCCATGGAGACGGTCCCCGGCTCGTGGGGCCGGTCGGAGAACTCCGGCTGCAGGTTGGTGATGTGCTTCTCCACCGACTCGGGGAGCGGCGTCTGCCGGGTCTCGGTCCAGCCGGTCTGGATCATGAAGCCGGCGACCACCCGGTGGAAGGCGGTGCCGTCGTAGGCGCCGAGCGCCGCCAGCCGCAGGAAGTTGCGGACATGGCCCGGCGCGACCTCGGGCAGCAACTCGATCCGGATCTCGCCCAGCGGGGTCTCCAGCACCACCGCGTGGTCCGCGAGTTCGGCGTCGCTCCCGGCGGAGAAGGGCGGGGGAACCTCCGGGGGGCGGTCGCGCACGACGGCCCGGACGACCTCGATCCGTTCGGCGGGCAGCCCGTTGCCGTCCGCTTCCGCTTCGGACATCGCGGTGAGCGGATGGATGCCTTCCACCACCCGCGCGAACACCGTGTATTCGCCGTCGAGCGCCGGCTGGTCGGTGATCACCACGAAGAACTGGGCGCCGGCGCTGTCCGGCCGTCCCGGCACCTGGACCGCCGAAACCGCGCCCCGGGTGTGGAGTTCGTCGTTCGGCTCCCGGGCGAGACGGAGCAGCCCGCCGGTGCCGTAGCGGTCGGTGGCTTCCGGGTCGGTGGTGTACGGGTCGCCGCCCTGGACGATCGCCCGGGCGATGACCCGATGGAAGGCGGTGCCGTCGTAGTTCCCCTCTTCGGCCTGTTTCAGGAAGAACGCGGCGTGGTTCGGCGCCTTCTCCGGCAGGACCTCCACGATGAAGTCCCCGTGGGTGGTCTCGAACACCACCTGCTTGCCGGCCATCTCCGCGACCGGGCGGTCGGCGGTGAAGAGTTCCCCGGACTGGGGCCGCGTATTCCCGGACGCGGCGGCCGCGAGCAGGGCGGCGAGCAGGGGGACAGGGAGGGCGGCGGCGGTCGGCAGGCGCCGCCGGAGAGTCGTTCGCAACGGGGGAGATCGGGGGGTCGGAGGCGGGGGGCGGGGCAGTATATTGGCGCGCTTCATGCCCGAACCCTTCCTTTCCCCGGCGCCGGCCCGATCCGCTGCGGAGGCCGGCGCCCCGCTCGAAATGGCCGCCGAGATCTCGGTCCCGGCGAACCTGCACACCCTGGCGAACGGGCTCCGGGTGCTCTACCACGAAGACCGGCGCCTGCCGGTGACCCATGTGGCGCTCTGGTACCACATCGGGTCGAAGAACGAGGCCCCCTGGCGCACCGGGTTCGCCCACCTCTTCGAGCACCTGATGTTCGAGGGCTCCCGGAACAACGACACCCACTTCATCCGGCTGATGGAGAAGGCCGGGGCCAGTCTCGCCGCCGGCGGGGTGAACGGGACGACCAGCCACGACCGGACGAACTACTACGAGACGGTGCCGAAGGAAGCGCTGGGGCTGGCGCTCTGGGCGGAGTCCGACCGGATGGGCTGGCTGCTCGAAGTGCTCGACCAGGCGCGCCTCGACACCCAGCGGGAGGTGGTGCGGAACGAGCGGCTGCAGCGGATGGACAACGTGCCCTACGGCACCGCCTGGGAGCGGATGTTCCACGCCCTCTTCCCGCCGGGGCACCCCTACTCCTGGGATGTGATCGGGGACATGGGGCACCTCGCCGAATCCGGTCTGGAGGAGGTCCACGACTTCTTCCGCACCTGGTATATCCCGAACAACGCGGTGCTGGTGATCGCCGGCGATGTGAGCGAGCGCCGGGCGCTGGAACTGGCGAAGAGGTACTTCGGCCCCATCCCCCCCGGCGACCGCCCCGGCCGGCCGCGGTTCCCGGACCTCGCGCTGTCGGGGACCCGGAGGATCGTGGCGCCGGACGAGGTGCCCCACGCGCGGCTCTACTGCTGCTGGCCGACGGTCCCCTTCTTCCACGAAGACGAACCGGCGCTCGACATGCTGTCGGACATCCTCTCGGACGGGCTGAACTCGCGCCTCTACCGGCGGCTGGTCTATGAGGACCGGATCGCCTCCGGGGTGAACGCCTTCCACTACTCGCTGGAGTCGGCGGGTCTGGTCGGGGTGGTGGCCACCGCCCGGCCGGGGACGCCGCTGGCCCGGGTCCGGGAGACGATCGACGAGGAGTTGGCCCGGATCGCCGCCGACGGGCCGACGGAGGAAGAGGTGGAGCGGGTCAAGGCGGACGCGCAGGTGTCCTTCGTGAGTTCCCTGGAGCGGCTCGCCACGAAGGCCGATCTGCTGGCCCGCTACACCACCTACCTGGGCGACCCGGGGCAACTCTCGGAGCACTGGCGCCGCTACCGGAAGGTGGCGCCGGCGGACCTGACCCGGGTGGCCCGGCGCTACCTGCTCGCGCCCCGGGTGGAATTGCTGTACGGCGAGCCCGAGGCCGAGGGCGAATCGCCGGTGGTGCCGGCGCCGCCGGGGCCGGGGGAGTGGAGCGCGCCGGCCGCGGAGCCGGTGGGGCCCGTGCCGGTGCTGCCGCCGGAGCCGGATCGTTCCCGGCCGCCGCGGCGGGGGCGCGCCGGCAGATTCCTCGCGCCGCTGCCGGAAGTGCGGGAATCCGCCGCCGGCGTCCCGGTGGTCGTCCACGAGCGCCGCGACCTGCCGCTGATCGAGGCGACGCTGCGGTTCCGCGGGGGCAAGGTGAACGAACCCCGCCGGCTCGCCGGTCTGGCCGATCTCACCGCCCTCCTGATGAGCCGCGGCGCCGGGGATCGGAACGCCAGCGAGTTCGAGGCGGCGCTCGACCGCATCGGCGCCGACCTGGGCGCGGTGGCCGGCGCCGAGGCGACGAGCGTGTCCTTCTCCTGCCTCACCGAGCATCTCGGCCGGACGCTCGACCTGGCCGCGGACCTGCTCCGGCGCCCGCTCCTGCCGCAGGAGGAGTTGGACCGGATGATCCCGTTGCGGCTCGACGGGTTGAAGCAGGCGCGGGCGAACCCGAACTCGGTGGCGGGGCGCATCGCCGGCCGGGCGGTGTTCTCGCACGAGCATCCGTACGGCTGGCGGTCGGACGAGGACTCGCTCGGCGCGATGCGGGCGGAGGCCCTGCGGGAGTTCCACCGGGCCCGGTTCGTTCCCGACGATGCGGCGTTCATCGTCTGCGGCGACCTCGACGCCGACGGGGCGCTGGAAGTGTTCGAGCGGACCTTCGGCGAGTGGGCGGGGATCGCGTTCTCCGAGAGGCCGCCGGTCCCGGCCCTGCCGTCGCCGCCGGGTTCGGGGGTGCTCCTCCACCGGATGGCCACCGAGAGCCCGCAGGCGGTGGTGCGCTGGGTGAAGGCCGGCCCGCCCCGGGACCTGCCGGAGCGGATGGCGCTGCGGATCGCGCTGCAGATCCTCGGCGGCGGGTTCTCCAGCCGGCTGAACCTGAACCTGCGGGAGGGGATGGGGGCGACCTACGGGGCCGGCGCCGGCGCTCGGCAGTTCGCCCGCGGCTCGATGTTCTCGGCCTCCGCGTCGGTGAACCTGGACCTGGCGGACGCGGCCATCCCGGAACTGCTGGGGGAGGTGGCGGGGCTCGCCTCCGGGGAGCGGCCGGTGCTCGCGCGGGAAGTCGAGGAGGCCAAGAAGACGCTGGTCCGCACCTACACCCAGGGGTTCGAGACCCTGGGCGGCGTGAAGGGGGTCATCGCCGGCGTCCTCCACCGGGGCGACCCGCTCTCGCGCATCCGCGACTTCCCGGAGCGGGTGGCGGCGGTCACCCGGGAGCAGGTGGCCGAGGCGGCGGCGAAGCACCTGTCCCCGGCGGGCGGCGCCCTGGTGGTCGTCGGCGACGCCGACCGGCTGGAACCGGGGCTCGAGAAACTGGGCTTCGGCCCGATCACCCGAGTGGACGCCGACGGCGCCCCGCTCACGGCGACCTGAGGTCCGGGCGGATGGGCCCTTCGGGAGATGACGCCGAACGCCCTCGATCCCGCTTCTCCTACCTCGACCTGCGCCGGAGGTGGCGCGAGCGCGCCGCCGCGATGGCGATGAACGCGGGAACGGCGCCGCCGCTGTCGCTCTTCGATGCGCCCCTGCCCGCCCGGCCCGGCCGCGTCCGCGGCGGGGTCGCCGTCGAGGATCTCCTCGGGCCGCTCGACGAACGGGAGCGCCGGAACGCGCCCCTTCGGCTCTTCCTCTCCGGCGACCGGTCGCTGCTCGAGCGGGGGCGGCGCGTCGCGGTCGTGGGCTCGCGCCGGGCGGGCCCGGAAGATCGGGAGTGCGCTCGCCGGGTAACGGAGGCGCTGGTGGAGCGCGGCATCGTCGTGGTGAGCGGGCTGGCCGAGGGCATCGACACCGTCGTCCACCGGACAGCGGTCGAACAGGGCGGACGGACGGCGGCGGTCCTCGGCACGCCGCTGGATCGGGTCTATCCCCTCTTCAACGCGGATCTCCAGGGCCGACTCGCGCGGGAACAGTTGGTCGTTTCCGAATTCCCTCCCGGCGTGGCCGTGAGCCGCGGCGGTTTCGTGATGCGCAACCGGACGATGGCCCTGCTCTCGGACGCCGCGGTGATCGTCGCCGGCGGCGCGCGGAGCGGCGCCCGGCACCTGGGGTGGGAGGCGCTGCGGCTGGGTCGGGGTCTCGCCCTCCTGGAACCGCTGGCGCGGAGCGGTCTCGATTGGGTCGAAGAGCAGGTCGCCCGGGGCGCAGAGCCTCTGCCTCCGGGCGAGATCGGCGGGTGGGCGGACCGGGTGCCGGAGCGACCGCGCCCCGACCGGGCCGCTTCCTGATCCGCCGGTCCGGCGACGATCCGCGCGGCGACCGCCGGCGCCCCGCGGCGTCCGGGCAACCGTCAGTCGCGGTTCTTGGCGAAGAGGGTTCGGGCGCGTTCGAGTTCGGGGACCGGGAGGGGGTAGTCGCCGGTGAAGCAGGCCTTGCAGTAGCGGTCGCGTTCGTCCTCGACGGAGTCCTCGAGCGCTTCGATGGGGAGGTAGGCGAGGCTGTCGGCGTTCAGGTACTGCCGGATCTCCTCCACGGACTTGGAGGCGGCGATGAGTTCCGATTCGAGCGGCGTGTCTATCCCGTAGTGGCAGGGGCCGGTGGTCGGCGGGGAGGAGACCCGGAAGTGGACTTCGGTGGCCCCGGCGTTCCGCGCCATCTGCACCAGTTTGCGGCTGGTGGTGCCGCGCACGATGGAATCGTCGATCAGGATCACGCGGCGGCCGCGGATCACCGCCGGAACCGGGTTCAGTTTCACCCGCACGCCGAAGTTGCGGATGGACTGGCGCGGTTCGATGAAGGTCCGCCCCACATAGTGGTTGCGGATGAACCCGAACTCCAGCGGGAGGTTCGCCGCCTTCGAGTAGCCGATGGCGGCGATGAGGCCGGAGTCGGGCACCGGGACGACCACATCCGCTTCGACGCCGGTGTGCTCCGCCAGGCTGCGCCCGAGGGCGATCCGGGTGCGGTACACATCCCGCCCGAAGACCCGGCTGTCCGGCCGGGCGAAGTAGATGTGCTCGAAGATGCACTGGGATACCGGTTTCGAATCGAAGACCGTGAGCGAGTGCACCCCGTCGGCGTCGATCCGCAGCATCTCCCCGGCCTCGAGGTCGCGGACGAACTCGGCGTCGAGCAGGTCGAGGGCGCAGGTTTCGGAGCAAACCACATGTCCGTCGCCGACCCGCCCCAGCAGGAGCGGCCGGAACCCCCGGGGATCGCGCACCGCGTAGAGCGCGTTCGGCGTCAGGAACAGGAGCGAGAACGCGCCCTCCGCCTGCCGCACCGCCTCGACCACGGCGTCGAGTTCCGTGGCCTGCCCGGACTTGGCGAACAGGTGGACGAGCACCTCGGTGTCAGAGGTGGTGCGGAAGATGGAGCCCCGGTCCACCAGTTGCCGCCGCAGGACATGCGCGTTCACCAGGTTCCCGTTGTGGCAGACCGCGATCTGTCCGTACCGGCACTCGATCTGGATCGGCTGGATGTTCTCCGCGCTGTTCTCCCCGGAGGTCGAGTAGCGGGTGTGCCCGATGGCGGCCCGCCCCGGCAGCGAGTCCAACGATTCCACATCGAACACATCGGCCACATGCCCGGGGCCGTTCACTCCCCGGAGCGCCGGCCCGTCGGGCGAGACCGCGACGATCCCCGCCGCCTCCTGCCCCCGGTGCTGCAGCGCGTAGAGCCCCAGGTAGGCGAGCCGCGCCGCCTCCGGATGATCCCAGACCCCCACCACCCCGCACTCGTCCCGGAACCCGTCGGCCGCGCCCTCATGCATGGGAACCGGGCCCTTCATTCACCCAGATCGGAGTCCCACAGCCACTCGCCCGGAGTGTCGGGAGACGGATACCAGACGAACCAGCGAGTCATGCCGGTCCCGTCGTCTTCGTCGCGGAACTCGACGAGCAACTGCACCTCCGAGTACCGGTCGTCGGTGACTTCGACATGGGTCCGGAGAAGGTGGATCTCGTCCGAGGGATGTTCGAAGAACCCCTCGAGCAGGATCTCTTCCAGTCCCGGGTCGAACGCCTTCCCGAAGAACTGCGGCCCCTCCTTCCACAACCCTTCGGTCCGGTCCAGGATCGAAGCCACGGCGGCCTCGGTCATCGTTTCGTTCGGCGGCGGAGGCAGCATCGCGGAGCGGGTCGGTCGGTGGGCGGGCGTGTTCTCAGGAAGCCTGTCGGTTCAGGAAGTCGCGGATCTTCCGACGCACCGGCCGAATGGCCGCAACGGCCGTGACGCCCGGCGCCTCAACGGCCCACGGCGGGCGCTTCATGATTCGCCGGCCTCGATCCGTTGTTCCGCAATCTCCGCCATGGCGGCGTCGACCTCGAACCCCCGAAAGCCTCGCCCTTCGAGCCGCGCCGCCACGCCCGTGGAGCCGGAGCCGGCGAACGGGTCGAGCACCACCGCGTCCGTTCCCGGAGCGGTGAAGATGCGGATCAGGTGGCGCAGCAGCGCCACGGGCTTCGGGGTCATATGCCCGAAGCGTTTCTTCGGTTTGGGGCAGGAGAGGAGCGTGCCGGGGAATCGTCCCGGACCGAGGAGCGGGTTGGATACGTCGATCAGGCCGGTCCGATGCACCAACCAATTGTTCACGAAGGTGCCTTCGCGCGGCGCCTGGGCCAGGACGATCATCTCCAGCTGCGGCTTCAGTTGCGGCGTCTTGCGGCCGCCGAGCGCGCGGAGGATGCGAGCCTCGTCCCTCGCGGGGAGGTTGCGGCGGCGGACGAAGTGATCTTGGGTGAAGGCCTTCGGCTGTCCTTCGTGCTTCCAGGCGAGCAGGTCGCGGATCTCGAACCCGGCGTCTTCGATCGCTGCCGTGGTGCGGTGCGTCAGCCGCGGATGCGAGAAACAGAGCGCGAACCCGCCGGGGCGCAGCACTCGCAGCCACTGTTCTGCCACCGGGAGCAGGAAGTCGTAGAGGTCGCGTCCCTGCCGTCGGTCGAATTTCATGCCGGCCGGCAGACCGCCGATCACGCCGTCCTTCACCCGGGAGCGGAGGTCGCGGTGGTTCCACTCGGCGCCCATCCGGTCGGTGAAGTAGGGGGGATCGGTCAGGACGAGCGCGGCGCTGTCGTCTGTCAGCCGCAGCAGCGCGTCGCGACAGTCTTCCGGCGCCACCCACTGCCGTTCGGTCCGTCGCCCGGACGCCTTCGCGGTGCTGCGGGGACGCGGCCGTGCCTCGGCCATCGGAAACGGCAGCCGAGTGGCTGTGTTCCAGGAGTCTCGTGACACGCCGGCGGCTCGCGGACGGGCCGCGACGCGCCCGGGCGCCCCTGCGGGCGAGCCGACGGGGCGATGCTTCGGACGAGAACCGGCCCGGCGGAACGAGGAGCATGCCGAGGCGAACGCTTCGAGCGTAGATGCCGCGAGCATCGGAGAACTGCCCCCGGGGCGCCTGCGTTCGTTCTCTACTCCCGGTACTGGCGCCCAAAGCCCGTTGCAGCGCGTCATCGGATCACTCGGCCCGTTTGCAGTGGGAGCGGTACGACAGCAAGTATCGGTGTCGTAGTGCGTGCGTCTGTTGCGGGACGGCGCATCTTGCGGGCCGAAGAGCCCTACGGAGCGACCCCCATGAGTACCAGCGGAACCGCCGGGACGCCGCGTCCCTGTCGGACGAGGTTCATGAGGTCCCGTTCGTAGTACGGCACGCCGGACGACATCTGCTCCTCGAGTTCCTTCATGGGAAGGATCTCGATGCCGACATCGATGATGTCGGACACGAAGAAGGCCAGATGCTTGACGAACAGGTCGTGGGCCACGAAGGCGTACTTGCCGAACTGGACCTCGACGGCAACCCGATCCTTGACGAAGTCCGTCTGGTTGTACGACATGATGGGCCGAAGGCCCTTTGCGACGATGGCCTTCTTCTGGTCTTCGGCCTTCAGGCCGTAGGTGCCGCGCAACAGTTTGGCGTCGTCGGTCACCCAGAAGGTGCTTCGCCGCTGGCGCCACCCCAACGCCTCGAAGCCGTCCTTGAACTCGAGGTTCATGTCTTCGGGCGAATAGAGAAGTTGCCCCTTCATCGTCTTCTCTTTGGAGATCTTCGTCTTGCACGCCCCGGCGTCAACGCCGCGGACGACGGCCTTGACATCGCGCCACAGCTTCTTGTGGTGGACCTTGAGGTACTCCACTCCGTTCAGGTGCGAGTAGCGGGAGACGATGCGCATCAGTGTCCTCCGTTGGGTTTCGAGGGATCGTACACCGGTTTCCCCATCGGTCTGGTGCGCAACTCTCCGGCCAGCAACGCCTGAACTCTCTCGTGTGCGATCTGAACATAGTCAGGGAAGATGTCGCACCCGAAGGCGCGGCGGTCGTGCATCAGCGCGGCGATCGCCGTCGAGCCGACGCCCAGGTACGGGTCGAACACGGCGTCGTTCTCATCCGTCATCGAGAGAACGAGCCGTTCGACCAGTTCGACCGGAAACTGGCACGGGTGGATCGTTTTCTCGACATGGTTGTTCTTCACATTCGGGAAGATCCAGACATCGCTCGGGTTCTTGCCCTTCGGATTCCCGGACAGTTTCCCGAGGTTCGGCCCCTTGAAGTAGCGTTTGCCCGGGTATTTGGCCGGGACTCGGATCGGATCCAGATTCCAGGTGTAGTCGTCGGTCCGGGTCCACCAGGAGATCGTCTCGTAGCGCCCGGAGAGCCGCTTCGAGCAGTGGAGACCGTGTTCGAAGTGCCAGACGATCCGGTTGCGGAGGCGGAGACCGTGCCTGCGGAAGATCGGGTAGAGGACGACATCGAGGGGAACGACTTCGCCTCGGTCCACATAGTTCCCGACCTGCCAGCAGAGGGAGCCCCCGGGGTGGAGCAGGCGGACGCATTCCGCGATGACCGCCTCCTGGGATTCGAGCCAGGCGTCGAGGGTCGTCTTCGACTCGTACTCCTTGCCGACATTGTAGGGAGGGGAAGTGACGATCAGCTTCATGCCGCTGTCCGGGAGGGACCGCATGTAGTCCAGATTGTCGGCGCAGACGAGGTCGCACCGGGCGGCGGGGTCGGTCTTCCGTCTCCGGGAAGCGGCGCGGGAGGCGACGACTCGCGCGGAGGGCCGGACCGCGTCAGACGAGTGCGGCTGCATCAGGGCGTCTTCGGTGAGGGCGTCTTCGGTGAGGGCGTCTTCGGTGAGGATGTCCTCGGGGGCGGGGTGGGCAACGAAGAGTCCCAGCCGCCGGGCAGGTGCGCCGGAGCGGGTCGGGGCTCTGCGGGGAGGCCCCGGCGGGAGCGTCGCGGGGACGGTGCCGGGGGCCGGGAACGAAGTGTAGGGCGTGAGAGGCAGGGGCCGGATCTCTCTCGGGGAAGGCCGGATGGTCGACCATGGAGCGGACAGAAATCGTCACCCGCGCCGGGCCGACGCACGCCGGAACCCGTCACCGGCCGGGCTCCGACAGGGCGCGTTCCAGGCCGTGGCCGAAGGCGTCCCACAGGGCGTCCACGCCCAGGTTGATGACGCGCTGGCCGTTCACGATGATCCCGAAGCGGTCGCCGCCGGTCAGGCCGACCATCTTCGCCGGGACTGCGTGCTTCTCGGCCAGGGCGTGGAGGGCGTCCCGGTCCTCCGGGGTCACGCTCACCAGCGCCCGGGCCGGGGCCTCGCCGAAGAGCACCCCTTCGATCCGGCGGTCGACTGCCAGGGCGAGCAGCAGTCCCAGGCGGCTGCCGTCCGGGGCGAACATCCCTTCGACCGCCGCCTGGAAGAGGCCGCCCTCCGAGAGGTCCTTCGCCGAGCGGAGGATCCCCGCCGCCGCGGCGGCCCGCAGGAACGCGCCGAGGCGCACTTCCGCTTCGAGCGCCGGGGCCGGGGGGCGCCCGTCGGTGCGTCCGTGGATGCCCTTCAGGTACTCGCTCGCCCCGAGCGGCGTCTCCCCGCCCGCCGAACCCCCCTCGGACGAACCGCCTTCCAACGGCGCGCCGACGAGATAGATCGCCTCGGCCCGACCCCGGTAGTGCTGGCCGACCAGCGTGGCCGTGTCCTCCAGGACGCCGACGACGCCGACCACCGGGGTGGGGAGGATGCCGGCGCCGTCGGTCTCGTTGTAGAAACTGACATTGCCCCCGGTGATGGGGACGCCGAACGCCGAGAGCGCCTCGCTCATCCCGGCGATGACCTCCGAGAATTGCCACATCACCTCGGGCTTCTCCGGGTTGCCGAAGTTGAGGCAGTTCGTCGCCCCCACCGGCGTCGCGCCCACCGCCGCCAGGTTCCGGCAGGCCTCGGAGACCGCCAGCGCCCCGCCCCGGCGCGGGTCGGCGCCGGCGTAGCGGCCGCTCCCGTCGAGCGTCATCGCCACCCCCAGCCGGGAACCCTTGATCCGGACCACCCCGGCGTCGGCGCCGGGCCGCGCCAGCGTGTCGCTCCGCACCATGTGGTCGTACTGCTCGTACACCCAGCGGCGGCTGCAGAGACCCGGCGAAGCCGCCAGCCGCAGGGCCACTTCGTTCCAGTCCTTGGGCTCGTCCAGGTCCGCCGCGGTGACCTCCGAAGGGGGCCACGAACCGGGCGCCGCGAGCGGCCGGTCGCTCGGCGGGGCGCCCTCGGTGAGCGCCCGGCAGGGGACCTCCGCCGCCGTCTCCCCGGCGTGGCGCACCCGGAGGAGGCCGTCGCCGGTGATCTGGCCCAGGGCGGCCGCGTCGAGGTCCCACTTGGCGAAGACCCGCTCCACCTCGGCTTCCCGACCCCGCCGGACGACGAGCAGCATCCGCTCCTGCGACTCCGAGAGCATGATCTCGTAGGCCGACATGCCGGTCTCCCGCTGCGGCACCCGGTCCAGGTCCACCCGGACGCCGCAGCCGCCCCTGGCGGCGATCTCGGAAGTGGAGCAGGTGAGCCCGGCGGCGCCCATATCCTGGACGGCGACCAGCGCGTCGCCGCGCATGAGTTCCAGGCAGGCCTCCATGAGCAACTTCTCCAGGAACGGGTCGCCGACCTGGACCGTGGGGCGTTTCGACTCCGCTTCCTCGTCGAACTCCGCCGAGGCCATCGCGGCGCCGTGGATGCCGTCGCGGCCGGTCTTCGCCCCCACGCAGTACACCGGGTGCCCCGGCTCGTCGGCCCGGGCGCGGAACAGCCGGTCCGCCGGGGCGAGGCCCAGCGCGAAGGCGTTCACCAGCGGGTTCAGCGCGTAGCAGTCCTCGAACCCCGCTTCGCCGCCGACGGTGGGGATGCCCATACTGTTCCCGTAGTTCGCGATGCCGGCCACCGCCCCGGCGAAGAGGCGCCGGTTCTCCCGGTTCGACAACAGGCCGAAGCGCAGCGAGTTCATGAGCGCCACCGGGCGCGCGCCCATGGTGAAGATGTCTCGGAGGATGCCGCCGACCCCGGTGGCGGCGCCCTGGTAGGGCTCGATGAAGGTGGGGTGGTTGTGGGATTCGACCTTGAAGACCGCGGCCAGTCCTTCCCCGATGGCCACCGCCCCGGCGTTCTCCCCCGGGCCCTCGACGACGCGGAGGGACTCGGTGGGGAAGCGGGCGAGGTGCGGGCGGGAGGAGCGGTAGGAGCAGTGCTCCGACCACATGGCGGCGAACATCCCCAGTTCGGTGGCGTTCGGCGGGCGCCCCAGCAGCCGCTCGATCTCGGCGTAGTCCGTTTCGGGGAGGCCGGCGGCGACCGCTTCCGCCGGCCCGACCACCGGTCCGCCGGCGGAGCGCGCCGCGGCGGCGGGAGCACCCACTAGGACTCCAGCCAGCGGGTGAGACTCTCGAACAGCCGGACTCCGTCGACGCCGCCGAGCGCCGGCTCGTAGGCGCGGTCCGGGTGCGGCATGAGCGCCGCCACATTCCCCCGGCGGTTCCGCACCCCGGCGACGCCGTTCCGGGAGCCGTTCGGATTCGCGTCCGCCGGCGCCTCCGCGCCCCGGGCGCCGTCCGGCCCGCAGTAGCGGAAGACGACCTGTTCCCGCGCTTCGAGTTCGGCCAGCGCTTCGTCGTCGAGGTGAAAGTTGCCCTCGGCGTGCCCGACCGGGAGCCGCAGCACTTCGCCGGTCTCGAGGGCGGCGGTGAACGGCGACTCCCGGCTCTCGGCGCGGACGAAGACCTCGCGGCAGACATAGGTCAGCGAGCGGTTCCGCAGCATGGCCCCCGGCAGCAGCCCCGCCTCCTGGAGGATCTGGAAGCCGTTGCAGATCCCCAGAACCGCACGCCCGGACCCGGCCAGTTCCCGGAGCGCGTCCATCACCGGGGAGAACCGGGCCAGGCCGCCGGCGCGGAGGTAGTCGCCGTGGGCGAACCCGCCGGGGACGACGGCGGCGTCGAAGCCGGCCAGCGAGCCCTCCCGGTGCCAGACCAACTCCGCTTCGTGGGGCGTGACCGTCCGGAGCGCGTGGAGGACATCCTCCTCGCAGTTCGTCCCCGGGAACACCGGCACGGCGATCCGCCGGGAGGGCATCAGGACTCGTTGGCGGGGGAGGCCCGGTCCGGGACGGGGTCCGGGGCGCCGGCCCCGCCGGGCAGGGCGACGACCTCGAAGTCCTCGAGCACCGGGCTCGCCAGGACACGCCGGGCGACCTCCCGGGCCCGTTCCGCGGCGGCGGCGGCGGAGGCGGCGGCGATCTCCAGGTCGAACGACTTCCCCTGGCGGACGGAGAGCACTTCCCCGGCGCCGGCGCCGGCGAGCGCCCGGCGGATGGCCTCCCCCTGGGGGTCGTAGATCGCCGGGCGCAGCCGAACCTCCACCCGCACCCGGTAGCGCCCGCCGGTCATCCGTCCTCCTCGGACTCGACCACCCGCGCGAACACTTCGTCCACTCGGCGCAGGTGGGTGTCCAGGTCGAACGCCGCGTCGAGTGCGGCGGCGTCGAGCACCCGGGTCACGCCTTCCTCCCGGCCCAGTTCCTCCCGCAGCGGCGTCCCCCGCTCCCAGACCCGCATCGCCGCCGCCTGCACCAGCCGGTAGGCGTCCTCCCGGGAGACGCCCCGGGCCGCCAGGTCGAGCAGCACCTGGCCGCTGAAGACCAGACCGTGCATCCGGTCGAGGTTGGCGCGCATCGCGTCGGGATAGACGAGGAGACCGTCCAGGATCGCGGTCATCCGCAGCAGGAGGTGGTCGAGCAGTTGGAAACTCTGCGGGATCGTCATCCGCTCCGCCGAGGAGTGGGAGATGTCCCGTTCGTTCCAGAGGGCGATGTTCTCGAGGGCCGGGACGACATTGGCGCGGACCACCCGGGCCAGGCCGCAGACCTGCTCGGCGCCCACCGGGTTCCGTTTGTGCGGCATCGCCGACGACCCCTTCTGCCCGCGTCCGAAGGGTTCTTCGACTTCGCGGATCTCGGTCCGCTGCAGGTTGCGGATCTCGGTGCCGATCTTCTCCAGGGTCCCGGCGGTGATCGCCAGCGCGGCGGCCAGTTCGGCGTGGCGGTCGCGCTGCACCACCTGGGTCGAGATCGGCGCCGGCTCCAGGCCCAGCGCCCGGCAGACCCGGGCCTCGATGGTCGTCGGCAGGTGGGCGAAGGTGCCCACCGCGCCGCTCAGTTTGCCGACCGCCACCGCCTTCCGGGCGGCCCCGAGGCGGCGCCGGTTCCGGCCCATCTCCGCCCACCAGAGGAGGAACTTCATCCCGAGGGTCATCGGCTCCGCGTGGACGCCGTGGGTGCGGCCCACCATCACCGTGCGCCGGTGTTCCCCGGCCCGGCGGCGCAGCACTTCCCGCAGGGCTTCCACGCGGGTCAGGATCAGGTCGGAGGCCCGCGCCAGCCGGGTGGCGAGGGCGGTGTCGACCACATCGGAACTGGTGAGCCCGTAGTGGATCCAGCGTCCCTCGGCGCCGACGCACTCGGCCAGGGACTGCGTGAAGGCGACCACATCGTGGTGGACGACCGCCTCGATCTCCCGGATGCGGGCGACTTCGAACCCGGCGCGTTCCCGGATGGCGGCGGCCGCGGCGGCGGGGACGATGCCCTCTGCGGCCATCGCCTCGGCGGCGGCGACCTCGACCTCCATCCAGGAACGGAACTGCGCCTCGTCGGTCCAGAGCGCCCCCATCTCCGGGCGGACATAGCGGTCGGTGAGCATCAGGCGGAGGGGAAGAGCGAGGGCCGGACGACCGGCGGGCGCGGGATCGGCTCCGGGTTCGGGAGGACCGGGGGTCGCGACGGTTCCGGGTGCGGGACGACGGGGGGCGGCAGGCGCTCCGGCAGGGGCTCCGGCAGGGGCTCCGGCAGGGGCTCCGGCAGGGGCTCCGGGCTCCGGACGGCCGGGGGCGGCAGCGGCGGGCGGAGGGGCGTGCGCACCGGGTTGGTCAGGGTCTCCCGCGCCGCCACCCGGACTTCGACCTCGTACCGTCCGGCGGCGCGGAGGGCGCTCTCGGCGGTGGCCCGGGCGATCTCCGGGGTGTTCGTGTTCGCGGACAGGTGGGCCAGCACCAGCGTCCGCACCGACCGCGGCAGCCGGCGCCGGAGGTAGAGCGCCAGGGCGCCGTTCGAGAGGTGCCCGAGGCGGGAGGCGATCCGCTCCCGGGTCGAGAACGGGTACCGGCTCTCGTAGAGCAGCTGCTCGTCGTAGTTCGACTCGATCAGCAGCACCGAGGCCCCTTCGACGGCGGCTTCCATCTCCGGGGAGAGGTGCCCGAAGTCGGTCACCAGCACCACGGCTTCCTCCCGGCTCTCGATCCGGAACCCCACCGGTTCCCGGGCGTCGTGCGGCGTCCGGAACGGCCGGACCCGGAGGGCGCCGACCGCGGTCGCTGCTCCGGCGCGGATCGGGATCCACTCCGCGGTGTCCTTGCCGGCCCCGGCGAGTCCGGCCCAGGTGCCCGCGGTGGCGAGGATGGGAGCGCCGTTCCGGGCGGCGAACCGCAGCGCCCCCCGGGAGTGGTCGCCGTGTTCGTGGGAGACGAGCACCCCGTCCACCGCGGCCGGTTCGCAGCCGGCGCGGCGCAGGCGCCCTTCGAGGTCCCGGCAGGACAGCCCGGCCTCGACGAGCAGCGAAGTCCCGGCGCCGGAGACCAGCGCGGCGTTGCCGGAACTGCCGGAACCGAGGACGCGGAGGTGGATGGCGGAAGTCAACGGGGAGCGGCGAACCACGCCGGAGCGCCGCCGCCGCCCGGACGCCGCCGGGGCGCCCCGCCGCGACCGCCGCCCCCGGCCGCCGAAGAGCGCGAGAGTAGCACCGGGGCGCGAAACCGGTCAATGCCCGAACCACAACATCTTGTGGTCTCGGGGGCCTTCGGCCACAACCGGTTGTGGCAGCGCCGGTTCACCGGCCGGAACCCTTCCCGCCCGCCTCCCGCCCGCCTCCCGGCCCGCCGGCGGCGTCCCGACCGGCGGCGAGCGGGCGTCCGGGGCCGGACGCTCCCCGGGGGCCCGCGCGGGGGACCGCCCGGTATCCTCGCCGGGCGAGACGGATCCTTCCCCTGACCCCCGGCGAGGTTCCCCGGGCCGCCGCCCGGCCGGACATCTACCTCATCCTGCTGGGCTTCATCCTGCTGGCGGCCGGGCTGACCTGGGTCGTTCCGGCGGGCTCCTACGAGCGCTCGGTCCTCCCCGACGGCCGGGAAGTGGTCGTCCCCGGCTCCTACCGGGTCGTCCCGGCGGAGCCGGCGGGGTTCCTGGAGGTGGTGACCGCGGTCCCGGACGGGCTGCGCGAGGCGGCGAGCATCGTGTTCCTGGTGCTGCTCGTCGGCGGCTCGGTGGGCGTGATCCACCGGGTGGGCGTCCTCGACCTGGGGATCCACGCGCTCACCGGGCTCTTCGGGCGGCGCAGCGAACTGCTGATCCCGGCGCTCATGGTCGCCTTCGCCGCGGTGGCCGCCCTGGTCGGGACGCCGGAACTGGCCATCGCCTACCTGCCGGTGGTGTTGCCGCTGCTGCTGCGGCTGGGCTACGACACGGTCACGGCGACCGCGGTGGCGCTCCTGCCGACGACCCTGGGCTACGCCTTCGGGGTGACCGCGCCTTCGACGATCGGGATCGGGCACGCGCTCGCCGGGCTGCCGCTGTTCTCCGGCGCCTGGTACCGGATCGCCTCCTTCGTCCTGGTGCAGACCGGGGCAGCGCTCTTCGTGATGCGCTACGCGCGCCGCGTCCGCGCCGACCCGGCGGCGGCGCTGAACCCGGAGGCCGACGCGGCGCTGCGATCCGCCCCCGGCGCCGAACCGACGCCGGCGCGGCCCGCTCCTTCCCGGCGCCTCGCGGCGGCGGGCGTCCTCGCGCTCGTCCTCTTCGCCGCTTCCATCACCGCCTTCGTCACCCTGCGGCTGGGCTTCGAGGAGATCGGCGGCCTCTTCGTCCTGGCGGCAGTCCTCGTCTCCGTCGTCGCCGGCCGCGGCGCGAACGGCATCTGCGACGACTTCAACGCCGCCTTCCGGGAGATGCTGGTGGGCGCGCTCATCTGCGGGGTGGCCCGGGGCGTCTCGGTGGTGATGGTCGAAGCGAGCATCCTGGACACCGTCGTCTTCCACCTCGCCTCGCTGGTCGCCGCCCTGCCGGGGGCGCTGGCCGCGGTGGGCATCCTCTTCGCCCAGGCGGCGTTCAACTTCCTGGTCCCCTCCGGCTCCGGGCAGAGCCTGCTGACGCTTCCCATCCTGATCCCGGTCGGGGACCTGATCGGGGTGACGCGGCAGGTGGTGGTGCTCGCGACGCACTGGGGCGACGGCATCACGAACATCGTGTTCCCGACCTCCGGGTACTTCCTCGCCACCCTGGTGATCGGGCGGGTGCGGCTGCGGGTCTGGCTGCGCTTCTACCTGCCGCTGTTCTGGTATGTACTCGGTTTCGCCGCGGTCGGCCTCGTCGTGGCGCAGGCGATCGCCCTCGGCCCGTTCTGAGGCTGCGGGCGCGTGCCGGCCGGCGGAGGGATTCCCGGGAGGAGAGTGATGCAGATTCGACGACTCCGGATCGAGCCGATGACCGCCGAGGCGTTCGCGCCGTTCGGCGAGGTGGCCGAGGCGAAGGAGCGGCCGCCCGACGGGCGCCGGTTCTTCCCGGCGCGTTTCGAGATCGGCGGGCGCCCGACGGTGGAGGTCATCTGGCAGCCCTACGCCGGCCGCCGGTTCACCGAGTTGGAACGCCACTTCGACATCACCCAGGCGTTCTTCCCGCTCGAGGGCTCCCCGGCGGTGGTCTGCGTGGCGCCGCCCACCGATCCCGACGACCCGGAGGCGATCCCGGCGCCGGAAGAAGTCCGGGCGTTCCTCATCGACCCCGGCAAGGGCTTCGTGTACCACACCGGCACCTGGCACTCGCTCGACCGCTACCTGCTCTCGCCCCCGGGCGCTTCCTTCGTCATCCTGAATGTGGACCCGAACCCGACCCAGGTGGTGGACTACGCCGAGAGATTCGGCGTCACCTTCGAGGTCGGCCTCGGCTGACCCGGCGCTCCGCCGAAGATCGGATCGTTCCGACCTGATGAAGATATATTTCACATTACGCGCCGCAAAATATAAAATAGACCTGTGGATCGCGTGATCGAGCGCCCGTTCTGGAGCCGTCGGATCGAGAATTCGTGGCAGACGCGGAGCCTCGTCTGGCTCTCGGGGGCCCGGCGGCTGGGCAAGACGATCCTGAGCCGCGGGCTCGCCGGGACGCGCACCTTCAACGGCGACCTCCCGGAAGTCCGGGCGCGGCTGGCGGACCCGGCGGGCTTCCTCCGCGGGTTCCCGGACGGCAGCCGGATCGTGCTCGACGAGATCCACCGGGCCGAGGACCCGTCGGGAATCCTCAAGATCGCCGCCGACGAGTTCCCCCATCTCCGGGTGCTGGCGACCGGTTCCTCTTCGCCGTCCGCCGGGGGCCGGTTCCGCGACGCCCTCACCGGGCGGAAGTGGACCGTCCCGCTGACTCCGGTCCTCTGGAGGGAGTGCCCGGCCTGGCTGGGCGCCGCCGACCTCGACCGGCGCCTGCTCCACGGCGGCTTCCCCGAGCCGCTGCTCGCCGCCGAACCCGACCCGGAATGGTTCGAGGAATGGCTCGACAGTTTCTTCGCCCGGGACATCCAGGCGCTCTTCGCCGTCCGTAACCGCGGCGGCTTCCTGCGCCTGGTCGCCCTGACCCTCACCCACCACGGCGGCCTTCCCGACGCCTCTTCGCTCGCCGGCGACGCCGGCGTCTCCCGGCCGACGGCGCTGGCGTATCTCGACCTGCTCGACCTCTGCGGTTTCACCGTACGGCTGGCGCCGTTCCACGGGGGCGGCCGGCGCGAGATCGCACGGCGGCCGCGCCTCTACGCGCTGGACACCGGGCTGGTCTGCCACGCCCGCGGCTGGAACGCGCTCCGTCCCGCCGACCGGGGAGGCCTCTGGGAAGGACTGGTCCTCGACGAGTTGCGGGCGGAGATCCCCCGGAGCCGGCTCCGCTACTGGCGCGACCGCGACGGGCGGGAAGTGGACTTCGTGGTCCCCGTCGGCCGCGACCGGGTGGCGGCGATCGAGGCGGAGATCTCGCCGGAGGCCTTCTCGCCGCGCTCGCTGCGGGTGTTCCGGGACGCCTATCCCGACGGGCCGAACCTGCTTTGCTGCCCGTTCGTGGAGGAGCCGTACCGGCGGAGATTCGGGGCCTTCGAGGTCACCGTCTGCGAGCCCCGGCGAGTCCCCGCGCTGCTCCGCGCCGAGCCGGACGACTGAGCCGGGCGACCGAGCCGGCCGCGCCGGACTTCCTTCTCCTCCCGGTCACCTCCGCGAAGGGGGCGGGGCCGGGGTTCCCGGCGCCGGCGGGGTGCGCTGGAGCGCGCCGTCCTCGCGCAGGAAGGCCTCGATCTCCTCCACCGTGCGGGGCATGAAGTCGGTGAAGTTCTCGACGCCGTTCCCGGTGATGGCCACCACATCCTCCATCCGCACATAGAGGCGCTCCTCGTGGACCCAGAGCATCGGGTCCAGGGCGAACACCAGACCGGCTTCCATCGGCCGGCCCCGGTAACTCCCCACATCGTGGACCGCCATTCCGACCGGGTGCGAGAGGTGGCCGCGGAAGGCCAGCGCCTCGCGGGCGGCCTTCTCGTGCAGCGGGTTCGTGAAACCCATCTCCGCGACGACCGGCTCCATCTCCGCGGCGGCGCCGTCGAGCACCTGGTCCGGGGAGACTCCCGGCCGCAGCCGGCGCAGGAGCGCTTCGAAGTAGCGGACGATGAACCCGTAGAGTTTCCGCTGGTCGGGATCGAAGACGCCGTTCACCGGCCACATCCGCGCGATATCGCTGGTGTAGTAGCGGTAGTCCGGCGCGTGGTCCATGAGGATCAACTCCCCGTCCTTCAGTTCCGCGTCGTTCCGGTAGTAGTGCCCGTAGTAGGCGTTCGTCCCGGTGGCGGTGATGGAGCGGTAGCCCTGCCCCTGGGCGCCGTTGATCGCGTAGATGTAGCGCGCCGCGGCGTCGAGTTGGTATTCGTGGAGACCCGGTTCGGTGGAGCGCATCGCCTCCATGATTCCCAGCCCGGCGAGTTCGCTGGCCCGGCGGATGAGCGCCAACTCCCGCGGCGACTTGTGGAGGCGCATCGAATCCACGATCGGCGTCAGGTCCACCAGCGGGAACTGCGGATACCGCTCGCGCAGGTGGCGGAGGAACGCCCCTTCCCGGGAAGCGCGCCCGTCCCAGGGATCGGAGACCTGCTGCGCGTGGCCGATGAGGTTCTCGTCGCGGCTCTGTTCCCGCCCCTCCGCCGGACTGAAGAAGGTATGGACCGTCGGCGAGGGCGGGCGCAGGGCGAACCCGTAGAGTTGCCGCGCCAATTGGTCGATGGCGAACACCGCGTCCACCCCGGTGGCGGCGATGACCTCCTCGGTGTCCTCCGCCGAGAGCATCCGCCCCTCACCGCGCTCCTTCCGCGGGTCGCGCCGGGGCAGGAACAGGAGCGAACGCCGCTGCCGGCCGTCCACCAGCAGGTAGGCATGGGGGACCTCGATGCCGGTGAGGTAGTAGAACTCGTTCGACTGCCGGAAGACCACGAACCCCGGCGCCGCCGGCGCTCCCTGCACGATGGCGATGGCGTCGTCGCCGATCGCCTCCATGACGCGGGCGCGGCGCTCGACGAACTCCTCGGCGGGGAAGTCCTTCTGCAGTTTCGGATAGTCCTGCGCCGAGGCCCCGGCGCCGACGCCGGTGACGAACAGGAGCGAGAAGCAAAGAGTGCGCATGGGAGACCTCCAGGGAGAACCGTTGCTACGGCATCCAACATTCTACGCTGCTCCCTGCGTCCGTCCACCCTGTGTCCAGTGTCTCATCAACCGCGCGTGAACTCGACAGACACTTTCCTCGTGTACAATCCACCGACATCGTTCCAGATCCACCCACGATGCCCAATTTCGACCTCTTCGAGCGCTTGATTCGCGACGCGATGACCGGCATGGCCGAAGGCCACCTGGCGGTCACCGACCGCATGGTGGCGATCTCGAATTCTGAGCGGCCCACCCTCTTCCGGGACTTGGATCACGCTGCGCTCTCCGACTGGGTCTTTCGAGCGCGCCGATTCCTGCGTCTCGAATACGGAGCTGATGTCGACTTCGTTACCTCACGCGACAATCGCTGGGGGGCCGATCTTCAGGTGATCCAGACAGGAACGATGATCGAACTTAAGTCCGGCGGGCCGGTCACAGATGCAAACCCCGGACTGTCTTCCGTTGCCTGGGCTCTGGAGGATTCCAGTAACGCACTGCGAAGTATAATGTCCGACTCCATGAAGCATCGTCGGCAATTGTATCTCGATGGAGACATGATAGGACTGCTCCAGTCCAAGAGGGAAACCATGGAACGGCTAATGGGGTATTTCCGTCGATATGTCAACGTCGGCAGGGTTGCACCGCTTCGCCTTCAGCACTATGTGCGATGTGTCGCGATGGGAATCACGACGAAGAGGGACATCAAGAATCTGGAAGGGCGCAACGATCTCCTCGACAATGCGCCACAAATTCTACATGCCGACCTAGATCATGGATGGCGACCCGAAGAGCACTCTTTCCATCAAGGGGAATCAATCGTCGTGGATAGACTCGATCTGTCTGATCCGTCCTCGCAGTCAGGTGTTCCGAGGCTAACACTGATACTTCGGGGGTCGCTGTCGGGCAGAATGGCGAAACTGTACCCGCACTACAAGAATTCATACAAACTGGCGAACGGCATCAAGATCCCTGCAAAGTGGTGGGTTCGGACAGCGTGTTTTCACGTATGGATCGGCACAGACTGAGACACCGTTGAACCTCGCAAAGTCAAATGCGAACGAGGTAGGTCAGTTCCTTGGCGGAAATCTGCGTGTTTCCAGTGAGAAGTCTTGCGTGTTCTACAACGGTTGGCGACTTCAGTGAGTGTAGCAACTCTTCCCAATCGCACTTGGGGGAGAAGTGGCCGTGTCGACGGATTACATTCACATGATTTTCCGCGACGAACGGCATGGCGTCAGGAATTGCGGCGCACCGAAGTGTCGTGTGTCCCACGGAGCCGGTAATCCGGTTCACAACGATAGCGGGGCCACGATTCGTACGCAGGGTTTCGATGTACTGGGGGCGCCGATGGTCGTGATTGAAACGAAGGTCATCGCAGATATTGTGTGACCAGATGAGATGGACCGTGGAGCCATTGGCACGGCGCCTGAGAGCGTTACGGTGTTGATTCCACACGATAGTGCCGGTGAAGGCTTCGTACCCGAGTTCAAAGAGTGTCCGTCCGGAATCGCGGTAGCGAGATAGGGCATCAGCGTCCGAAGAGAACACGGTGCGTTCGAACCCACTATGTGGTTCGTGGAAAGTAACCACGTGGCGGCCGGAATGGGAGCCACGACCGACACGGGCCACAATGATTTGAACAGAGGTCTGCGCACCGTGGAAAAGGTCGTGTGGGCAGTGGACTTCCAGAAACTCGACGTCGGCATAGCGAGTAAGGAAATTCCGCAGACTGTTGAAATAGGCACCATTGTTCATCGAAGGGGGAACGACATAAGCGAGCTGACCGCCTGGCCGAAGGAGCTGGAGTCCGCATTGGAAGAAGAGGGCGAAGATGTTGACGCGACCGGAAATGACCTCTCGGAACTGGGCGCGAATCGCGGGAGAGGCGCGGAACTGGAAGTACGGCGGATTGCCGACGACGAGATCGAACGAGGGTCCGGACCAAGGATCTAGAGCCGATCGGTGTTCGAGACGGGCGTCGGGAACGACACGGCGAGCGACGGACAGGACGGTGGGGTCGACATCCCAACCGTGGACTTGGGCATCGGGCTGTCGGTCGAGCACGGACGCTAGAAACTCCCCGGTGCCGACGCCTGGATCGAGGACGCGCATCCCGGGTCGCAAATCGCACTGAGACAGAAGACGCTCCCGGAGGGGGCGCGGGGTCATGTACTGGCCGAGGGCCTTGCGATCGGCGACCGCGACCGCTCGCATCCACTGGCGTGTGGGGTCAGAAAAATCGTCCGGGCTGGAGGGGGGCGGCCCGTTCGCACGCGGATGCCAACGGGGCGGAGTGGAACGGGCCACAGGAACGGAGTGCTCCCGTGGGGGGAACCGGAATAGGCTGGGCAACCGGTTGGGTTTCGCTGGGGGGGAATTCTAAACGAGTGTCGGAAAGTCATCTGTGGTGGTCGGGTCGGCGGGCCGGGGCGAGGGGTCGGACGGCGCGGTTCCCGTCCACCGAGGCGTACGGGGCGAGAAAATTGGACGGCCCGTGAGCTGGCGGGCCGGCGCGGGCGCGGGCCTCCCGGTGATAATGCGCGCCGTTCGTCATGGAAACCGCTGCGCCGGGGCTCGACTACCGGGCGGCCGGGGTCGACATCGCCGCCGCCGACCGGGCGCTCCGGCGGATCGGGCCGCTCGTCCGCAGCACCCACGGGCCCGAGGTGCTGGGCGAACTCGGCCAGTTCGGCGGGCTGTTCCGGTTCGACGCCGCCCGCTTCCGGGAGCCGGTGCTCGTCGCCTCCACCGACGGGGTGGGCACCAAGTTGCGGCTGGCGCGGGAAGCCGGGCGCCACGCGGTCGTCGGCTACGACCTGGTGTCCCACTGCATCAACGACATCCTGGTGCAGGGCGCCGAGCCGCTGTTCTTCCTGGACTACCTCGCCATGGGCGCGCTCGACGAGGAAGCGGTGGCCGGGCTGGTCGGGGGGATGGTCGAGGCCTGCCGGGAGTTCGGGGTGGCCCTGCTCGGCGGGGAGACCGCGGAGATGCCCGGCTTCTACCCCGGCGGCGACTACGAACTCGCCGGGACCATCGTGGGCGCCGTCGAGCGGGAGCGGATCGTGGACGGGAGCGCGGTCCGCCCCGGCGACGCGCTGCTGGCCCTGCCCTCGGACGGGCTCCACACGAACGGTTACTCCCTGGCCCGAGCGGTCCTCGAAGGCCCCTCCGGGCTCTCGCTCGCCGACCCGCTGCCGGGGACCGGCGGTTCGGTCGCCGACGCCCTCCTCCGGCGTCACCGCTGCTACCTGCCGGCGATCCGGCCGCTCCTCGGCGACGGACAGCTGCGGGCGCTGGCCCACATCACCGGCGGCGGGATCACCGACAACCTGCCCCGCGTCCTGCCGCCCGGCCTCGCCGCCGCGGTGGACCTCGACTCCTGGCGGATGCCGCCGCTGTTCCGGGTTCTGGCCGACGCCGGCGGGATCGCTCCCGGGGAGATGCTGCGGGCGTTCAACTGCGGCGTCGGGCTGGTCGCGGTGGTGGCCGCCGCGGACCGGGACGCGCTGGCGGCCCGTCTTCCCGGCGCCTGGCCCCTCGGCACGATCGTCGCGGCCGACGGGCCGCCCTCCGTCCGCTACCGGGGAGACCTCCGGTGACCGAACCGCACGAACACCCGGCCCGGGACTTCGAACTCCCGGTCCCCGGCCGCCGGCTGGGCATCCTGTTCTCCGGGCGCGGGACGAACATGATGCAGTTGGTCGCGGCCACGCAGGACGGCTCGCTCGACGCCGACACCGCCGTGGTCCTGAGCAACCGCCCGAAGGCGCCCGGGATCGAGGCGGCCCGCGCGGCCGGCGTGCCGGTCGAGGTCCTCTCGCATCGCCGATTCCCCGACCGGGAATCCTTCGACCGCGCCCTCGTCGAGGTCCTGCGCCGCTACGAAGTGGACCTGGTCTGCCTCGCCGGGTTCATGCGCATCCTCTCCCCGGTGATGCTGCAGGCCTTCCCGTACCGGATCGTGAACCTGCATCCCTCGCTGCTGCCGTCGTTCCCCGGCCTGAAGGCGCACGACCAGGCGCTCGAACGGGGCGTGAAGGTCTCCGGCGCCACGGTGCACCTGGTGGACGAGTACCTCGATCACGGCCCGATCCTGGTGCAGGGCGCCGTCCCGGTGCGCGACGACGACACGCCGGAGACCCTGGCCGCGCGGGTCCTCGAAGTGGAGCACCGGATCCTCCCGGAGGCGGTGCGGCGGCTGCGCCGGGGCGGGTACCGGCTCCGGAACCGCTCCCTGCTCCGTCAGGTCCCCGACTGATGGACGCTTCGGCCCCGGTCGAGGAGCAGATCGCCTACCTGGAGAAGGGCGCCGACCGCATCGAACCCCGCGCCGAACTGGGCGAGAAGGTGCGGCGCTCCGTCGAGACCGGGAAGCCGCTGCGGGTGAAAGTCGGTTTCGACCCCTCGGCGCCCGACCTCCACCTCGGCCACACCGTCGTCATGCGGAAGATGAAGCACTTCCAGGACCTCGGCCACGAGGTCTGGTTCGTGATCGGCGATTTCACCGGGCTGATCGGCGACCCCAGCGGGAGGTCGAAGACCCGGCCGCAACTCACCCGGGAACAGATCGACCGGAACGCCGAAACCTACCGGGAGCAGGTGTTCCGCATCCTCGACCCGGAGCGGACCCGCGTCGAGTGCAACAGTTCCTGGCTGTCGGAACTGGGCAGCGAAGGGCTCATCGGCCTCGCTTCCCGCTACACGGTGGCCCGCATGTTGGAACGGGACGACTTCGAGCGCCGGTTCCGCGGCAACCAGCCGATCTCGGTGCACGAATTCCTCTACCCGCTGGCGCAGGCCTACGACTCGGTCCACATGAAGGCGGACTTCGAACTGGGCGGCGCCGACCAATTGTTCAACCTGCTCGTCGGACGCCACATCATGCGGGAGTACGGCCTGGCGCCGCAGGTGGCGCTGACCCTGCCGCTGCTCGAGGGGCTGAACGGCGTCGAGAAGATGTCGAAGAGTCTCGGCAACGCGGTGGGGGTCACCGATCCGCCGGGGGAGATGTTCGGCAAGTTGATGTCCATCGGCGACGACCTGATGCGGCGTTACGCCGAACTGCTCACCGACCGTACGCCGGCGGAGTTGCGGGAACTCGCGGACGGGCTGGAGTCCGGAGCGATCCATCCCCGCCGGGCGAAGCAGGACCTCGCGGTCGAGATCGTGAGCGGTTTCCATTCCCCGGAAGCGGCGGAGAAGGCTCGGGAGGAGTTCGACGCGGTGTTCGTCCGGCGCGAGGCCCCGGAACACCTGCCGGAAGTGTCTTCCCCCTCGCCGGTGCGCCTCCTCGACCTGCTCACCGAGGTCGGATTCGCGCAGAGCCGCGCCGAGGGGAGGCGGCTGATCCGACAGCGGGCCGTTTCCTTCGCCGGCGCCCTGCTGGCCGCCGACGGGCCGGTGGAGATCCCTGCCGGCGGCGGCGTGCTCCGGGTGGGGAAGCGCCGGTTCCTGCGCGTCCTGCCGCTCCCCTGACCCCTCTGCCGACTCCGCCCGACCTCTCCGTTCCCGGAGCCGCGGGGACCGCGCCGCGGTTGGATCCCCGGAACCTGTTCGGCCGCTCCCGGCGGCAACTGGAGGAGTGGGCCGCCGCGCTGGGCCTGCCGGCCTACCGGGGCCGCCAACTCTTCCGTCATCTCTACCGGCGCCGCGCCGAGCGGTTCGAGGATCTGACCGACCTGCCGGCGGTGCTCCGGGAGCGGCTCGGCGCCCGCTACCGGATCATGAGGCCGCGGGTCGCCGCGGCCACCGAGTCCGCCGACGGCACGGTGAAACTGGCCGTGGCGCTCGCGGACGGCCTCGAAGTGGAGACGGTCGCGATCCTGAACCGCCGGGATCGGACCGGCGGCCGCACCGGTCGCTCCGCGGGCGGGGTCCCCGCGGACTCCGGAGACGAGGATTCGGTCGGGGAGGGAGCCACCGACCTGACCGTCTGCGTCTCCACCCAGGTTGGCTGTCCGCTCGCCTGCACCTTCTGCCGCTCCGGCGCCGTCCCCTTCGTCCGGAATCTCGACGCCGGGGAGATCGCGGCGCAGGTGATGCTGGCGGAGGCGCAGGTCGCGAGCCGCCTCGGCGCCGGCGGTCGGCGGAACGTGGTGTTCATGGGGATGGGCGAGCCGCTGCTGAACGCCGACGGAGTGATCGCGTCCCTGGAACTGCTCACCGACCCCGAAGGGCTCGGCCTCGCCCCGCGCCGGATCACGGTCTCCACCGTCGGCCTGCCGGAAGGGATCGCCCGCCTCGGCCGGGAAGCGCCGGAGGTCGGTCTCGCGGTCAGCCTCCACGCCGGGGACGACGAGACGCGCGGCCGGTTCCTCCCGATCAACCGCCGCTACCCGATGGCGGCGGTGTTCGCCGCCCTGCGGGCCCTGCCGCCCTCACGCCGCCGGCGCCTCACCATCGAGTATGTGCTGCTCGGCGGCGAGAACGACCGGGAACGGGACGCCGCCGCCCTGGTCGCCGAACTGCGGCGGCTCGCGGCGGCCGGCCTGAAGCCCCGGGTGAACCTGATCCCGTTCAACCCCTGGACCGACCCCGCTCCCGGCGCTCCCCACCGGCCCGGCAGCGACCGGGACGCCGAGCGGTTCCTCCGGGCCCTCTCGGCCGCCGGCTTCCCCGCCACCCTCCGCCGGAGCCGCGGGGGCGAAGTCCTCGCCGCCTGCGGCCAACTCGTCGCCGGCCGGACGGGCGGGACGGGCCGTACCGGGCGGACCGCCTTGCCCGGAGCCGCCCCGGAGCCCCTCGGGGCGCCGCGCCGGGAGGAAGAAGCGAAGTCAGCCGGACCGGAGCGGACTCGGCCACCGGCGGCGGGCGCCGTCCCTCCGGCCGAGGCCGGCGAACCCGCATAGCGCTCCGCCTCCCGGGGGAACCGGCCACGGCCGGGAGACGGTCCCCGCGCCGTTGCGAATCGGCCGGCGGCTCGGGGATCTCCGCCGGCGATGCCGACCGGGCGCGGGCGCCCGGAACCGAGTGGACGAAGGCGGGGAAGTCGGCGAAGCAGGGCGTTGGACGACCGCTCCGCCACGATCTCCGACTCCGGGGCCGTCCCGCTCGCCCCGGAACTCGCGGCTCCCGAGGCGGTCGGGTCGTCCCGAACGACCTCGAAGCACCGGCGGCGCCGGTTCCGTCGGGAGGGACGACAGCCTCTCCCCGCAACGGCCTCCGGCGGCGGGCGGCCCGCTCAGTCTTCGGCTTCGAGTTCGTCCGAGGCGGCCTCGGCGGCGGCGGCCTTCGCCTGCCGCCAGGCGGCGATGTTGGCGGCCACCTGCCCGTCCTCGAGGGCGACGATCTGCGCCGCGTAGAAGCCGGCGTTCTGGGCGCCCGGCTTGCCGATGGCCATCGTCCCCACGGGGAAGCCGCCGGGCATCTGCACCGTCGCCAGCAGGGCGTCGAGACCGGCCAGCGGCGTCGCCGCGAGCGGGACGCCGATGACCGGGATGGTGGTGCGGGCGGCGAGGGCGCCGGCGAGGTGCGCCGCCGCGCCGGCGCCGGCGATGATCGCCCGCACTCCGTTCTCCCGGGCCGAGGCCGCCAGCGCCGCCGCCCGCTCCGGGGTGCGGTGCGCCGAGTACACGCCCATCCGGCAGGACACGCCGAGCGACTCGAGCACCTTCTTCGCCTCCCGCATCACCTCGGTGTCGGAAGGGCTGCCCATGACGATCAGGACTCGGGGGTTCGTTGCGGGACTCATGAGGGGGGTTCTCCTGGATTCTCCTGCGGGGTTGGGCCGGATGCCGGGCCGTGGGACCGGCCGGGATTCGGACTTCGTCGTTCCGGGGGGTGCGCCGGCTCCCGGTCAGGGGGCGCCGGTGGAGTCGGGGGCGCCGATGTCGCGCCGGAGGGCCCGGCCGTCCCACTCGATGGAGTCGGCGTAGGCGTAGGCGGCGGCGCGGGCCGCCTCGGGTCCGGCGCCGAGCCCGGTGACCGCGATGACCCGGCCGCCGGCGGTGAGGACGCGGTCTCCCTCGGCGCGCGTCCCCGCGTGGAAGACGAACCGGTCGGCGCCGGACTCCACGGTGTCGGGAAGACCCCGGAGGGGCCGTCCGCCCGGGTACGCCCCGGGATACCCGTCGGCGGCCAGCACCACGGTGACCGCGCTCTCCGGACGGAATCGGAGCGGCTCGGCGGCGAGGGTTCCGGTGGCGGCGCCGTGGAGCACCGGCAGCAGGTCCGACGAGAGCCGCGGGAGCAGCGCCTGCGCTTCCGGGTCCCCGAAGCGGATGTTGAACTCCAGCACCTTCGGCCCCGCGGGCGTCAGCATCAGCCCGGCGTAGAGCACGCCGCGGTAGGGGCGGCCCTCGGCGGCCAGCCCGGCGACCGTCGGGGCCACGATCTCCCGGTGGATCCGCGCCAGCAGCGCCTCCCCGGCGTGCGGCGAGGGGCTGACGCATCCCATGCCGCCGGTGTTCGGGCCCTCGTCGTTGTCGAACCGCCGCTTGTAGTCGCGAGCGGTGCCGCAGAGCAGCGTGACCCGGCCGTCGGTCAGGGCGAAGACGCTCATTTCCGGCCCGGTGAGGCGTTCTTCGAGCACCACTTCGGCCCCGGCCTCCCCCAGACTGCCCTCGAGCAGCCGGAGGGCGGCGGCCTCCGCTTCCCCGGCGCTCTCCGGCAGGAAGACCCCCTTGCCGCCGGCGAGACCGCTGGCCTTCACCACCGGACGCTCCCCCAGTTCCCCGGAGGCGATCGCCAGCCGCGCCGATTCCGGATCCCGCACCACCGTGTGGCGGCCGGTGGGGATCCGGTGGCGGGCGCAGAAGTCCTTGGCGAAGGCCTTCGAGGATTCCAGCCGGGCGGCGTCCCGGCGGGGGCCGAAACAGGGGAGGCCCCGTTCGGCGAGGCGGTCCGCCAGCCCGGCGGCCAGCGGCGCTTCGGGCCCGGCCACCACCAGGTCCACCCGCTCTTCCGCCGCCAGCGCGGCCAACTCGTCCACCGCCCCGGCCGGCGTGGGAACCAGCCGCGCGAGCCGGCCGATGCCCGGGTTTCCCGGGGCGGCGATCAGTTCCCCGAGCGCCGGGCTCTTCGCGATCGCCCAGGCGAGGGCGTGTTCCCGGCCGCCGCCGCCGACGAGCAGGACCCGCATCGGACGCGGGACGGAGAGGGGCCTACCGCCGGATCAGCGGGATCAGCGGCTGCGGCGCCGACGCTTCCGGGCGCGTTTCCGAGCCGCCGCCCGCTTGGCGCGCAACTTGTCGCCGGGCTTCATGTAGAAGGAATGCCGCTTGATTTCCTTGATGATGTCCTCGGCCTGGACCCGCCGCTTGAAGCGGCGCAGCGCCACATCGATGGTCTCGCCTTCCTGGATGACGATCTCTGCCACGAATCGGTCTCTTCTCGGTTCCTGTTCTTCGAGTTTCTCGGTGAGGGGGGTGGGCCCGGCGGCGGGGGTCTCCCGCGCGGGGACGGGAACGATAACAGCCCGCGGCGGCGTCCGGCGGGTCCCCGTCCCCCGCCGCCCCCGCCGCGGGAACGGCCGGGACCCCTTCCGGCAGCGCCACCGGCCGCGGCCCCGGAAGACCGGGTCGGGGCGGGGCGCCGCCGGCTTTTCCTCCCGTTCCGGCGGGGGGAGAATCCCGGTTCGCGGAGGGGCTGCGGATCCGGACCATGAAGAGAGATCGTCCCGGCGGCGCCGTCTCGTCGGGCCTCCTCGCCGTCTCCGTCCTGTTCGGCCTCTCCTGCGGGGCGCCGCCGGCGGAACGCGCCGACCCCGCGCCCTGGCGCACCGCCGACGAGTTCGGCGCGGAATTCGTCCGGCTGGCCCTGGCTCTCGCCGAACACGATCCCCTCTTCCTGGACTACCGGTTCCCCGGCGCGCCGACAGCGCCGGCGCCGCCGCCGTCGCTCCCCGAGATCGAGGCGCAGGCGGAGCGGCTGCTGGACGCCGCCGGGCAGGCGCCCCGGGGCGGCGAGGAACCCCGGCTCCGGTACCTCGCCGCCTCCACGGAGGCCCTGCGCGCCCGCGCCCGCTCCCTCCTCGGGGAGCGGCTGCCCCCGGCGGAGGAGTTGCGCCGGATCTTCGGGCTCCGCTGGACCCGGCCCGAGTTCGACCTCGACCGCCTGCATTTCCGGGTGGAGCGGAGCCTCCCGGGACTGGCCCCGCTGCGGGTGCGCGCCAGCCGCCACTACCGGGCGAGCGAAGTGTCCCCGGAGGCCGCCCGGGAAGTCCTGCGCGAGGCGCTGGCGGCGTGCCGGCCGGCGGGAGCGCCGGGGGACGCCGGTCCGGTGGCGCCGGACTCGCTGGAAGTGGAGTGGCTGCCCGCCCGGGCACTGGCCGAGACCGCCATCGGCGCGACGCCGTTCTACCGCTACCGGGGCGCCGGCCGCGGCGTGCTCCGGCTCCCCGGCGACCGGCCCCTGCGCGCCGCCGAACTCCGCCGCCTCGCCTGCCACGAAGGGAATCCGGGGCACCACCTGCAGGCGGTGGTCGCCGAGGCGCGCTACCGGGAGACGGGATGGCCGGAACTGGGCCTCGTCCCGCTCTACGGGCCCCGCACCGCGGTCTTCGAGGGGCTGGCGGCGCTCGCGGAGACGCGGGCCCCGTCCTCCCCGGCGGACACGGCGCTCCGGAGCCTGGAACCGGTGGTCCTCTCCATCCTCTTCGACTACCTGGACGGGAAACGCACCCGGCTGGAAGCGCTGCGCGCCCTCGACTTCGACGCGCTGGTCCCGGACCCCCACGCCCTGCTGGAGCACGCCGACCGCTTCGGCAGTTACGCCCTCGCGCGTCCCGCGGCCGATCCGGAATTCCACCGGGCCCTCCGGGCGGTCTTCGCTGCCGGCGACACCGGGCCGGAGGCGTCGAGAGCGATGCGGCGCGCCATCCGCGAGGGTCTGACGCGCGACGATCTCATCGCGCTCGTATCGGGGTCGGGTCTTCCCTGAACCGGCGCTTCGGAATTCGTGCGGCGCCGGCGCCGACCCGTCCGAACTGGCCCCCCGGGCGCTCCGAACCGGGGCCGCCGGCCCCGCGTATCATCCCGGCCGCCCCTTCGTTCGCCCCTTCCGCCCACCAGGATCTGCTCCGAACCGTGATTTCGATGCTCCCCGCCGCCCGCCGCGGTCCCGATTCGACGGGCGTTGCGCCGCGACCCGGCGCTGTCGGGCGCCGGCCGGCCGCGAGGCTCGCCGCTTCCTCGGCCGCGTTCGTGCTCGCTCTCTCGGTCGGGGGCTGCGGCGGCGACGACCCGCCCCCCGCGGCGACCCCGGCCCCCCTGCCGGAACCGAGCCCGATGCCGCCGCCGGAGCCGGTGCGGCCGGCCACGGACACCGCCGTGGCCGTGGTCCATCCCACCGAAGGCAACGAGGTGCGGGGAACCGTGACCTTCAGCGCGGAACCGGACGGCATGCGCATCGCCGTGAGCCTCACCGGCCTGACTCCCGGCGACCACGGGTTCCACATCCATCAGCGCGGGGACTGCAGTGCTCCCGACGGAACCTCCGCCGGCGGCCATTACAACCCCTTCGACGCTCCCCACGGCGCGCCGGACTCCGAGACGCGGCATGTGGGGGACCTCGGCAACCTCACCGCGGACGCCAGGGGCGCCGTGACCGCGGAACTCCTTGATCCGCTGGTCGCCCTGAACGGCGCCGCGAGCGTGATCGGCCGGGCGGTGATCGTGCACGCCCAGCCGGACGACTTCACCACGCAGCCCACCGGCGCCGCCGGTCCGCGTCAGGCCTGCGGCGTGATCGGAGACCGCGGGTAAGGCGTCCCCGGCGCCTCCGTCTGCCCTCTCCGCGAACACCGGCGACCCCCCGATGCTGTCCGCGCCGCCGTCTTCGCCTTTCGCCCGCCGGTTCCGCCGCGCGGGACTCGGTCCGCTAGCGGCGGTCCTGCTCCTCGGCTGCGACAGCGCCCCGTCGGAGGACGGGGGGGAATCCGTTCCCGCGATCGACGCGACGCCGGGTATGGCGGGAATGGCGCACGGCGACCACGACCCGCGCTACGGCGGCTATGTCTTCATGCACGGCGACCTCCACTTCGAGGTGGTCCTCGGCCGCGACGGCGAACACCGCCTCTACTTCTCCGACGCGATGCGCGGCGAACTGCCGGCAGCGGTGGTCGAGGAGGTGCGCCTCTCGCTCCGCCGCGGCGAGGGCGACAACGCCGTCCTGGAACCGCTGCGGACGGAGATCGACGAGTTCGGCGAGGCCTGGATCGCCCGCAGCGACCCGGTGCCGGAAGAGGAGGAAGCCGCCGCCATCCTCTACTTCCGCTTCGAGGGCGCTCCGTACGAGATCGAGGTCCCGTTCGTCATGGAACCCCCGGACCCCGCCGTGGATCCCCACCGCATGCCCTGAACCGGTCGATCCCCTCGCTGCTCCCCGCAGCCGACGACCATGGCCCTCGACCCGGAAAAGCGCCTCGACCGCGTCACCATCCGCGGGTTCCGATCCATCCGCGCGCTGGAAGACTTCGAGTTGACCGACCTGAATGTGCTGGTCGGCGCCAACGGCTCCGGGAAGAGCAACCTGATCTCCTTCTTCCGCCTGTTCCGGGCACTGGTGACGGGAGGTCTGGACCGGTACCTCCGTGACTCCGGGGGCCTGGACGACCTCCTCTTCGGCGGGCCGAGGGTCACGCCCCGGATGCACCTCGCTGCCCGATTCGGAGGCGGCGCTCTCCGCTTCACCCTGGAGCCTTCGAACGCCGGGCTCTGCTCGCTGACCGACGAATCTCCGTACCCGCTCCCCGCCGCCGGTGATCGGTGGCAACCCGGAGTCCGCACGGACGGCGTATCGGATCTCGTCCGGGAGGGGGACGGCTCCCCGTGGGAGGTCGGCGGCAGTCAGCCCGTCCGCAACGCCGTCGAATCATGGGGCGCCTACCACTTCCACGACACGAGCCGGCTGTCGGGAATGCGCCGCTACCAGGTCGTCGAGGACGATGCGCGGCTCCGTACCGATGGAAGCAACATCGCTCCCTTCCTGCGTCGGCTGCGGAAATCGGAACCTGCTTCGTACCGGGACATCTTGGAGTCGTGCCGGCTGATCGTGCCGTACTTCGAGGATTTCCGATTCCGTGAGGAGGAATTCGGGCCGAGTCGAAAGGTACGTCTCTCGTGGAAGGCGCGCGGTTCCGACCATCCGATGCAGCCATATCACCTGTCGGACGGCAGTATTCGCTTCCTATGCTTGGCCACGGCGCTGTTGCAACCCGAACCTCCTTCAGCGATCGTCATCGATGAGCCGGAACTGGGCCTCCATCCTCTTGCGATCAGCATCGTTGCGGAACTGGTTCGAAGCGCCGCCGTGCGGACACAGATCATCGTAGCGACGCAGTCGCCGCTGTTTCTGGATGAATTTTCTGTGAACGACGTGGTCGTCGTCAGTCGAAGGGACGGTGAATCTCGTTTCGAACGACTCGACGAGGCCGACTATCGAGCGTGGCTCGGTGAGTATTCGTTGGGCGAACTGTGGAGAAAAAATGTCATCGTGGGCGGCCCGGTCTATGAGTGAAACGCGGGAGATCGTCGCCATCGTGGAGGGTTACACGGAACAGGTTTTCGTGGATTCGATTCTCGCGGCCTACCTGAAGCGGCGCAGCGGCGTCCTGCTGAGGTCGGTGGTCGTTGGCCCGCCCGGTCAGCAGGGCGGAGACGTGCGGTTCGCTCGAGTCAACGGGAACCTCGACCTGCTCATGAGGGAGAGCGACGTGTTCGTTACGCTGCTCGTGGACTACTACGGTATCGGCGTCGATTGGCCAGGGTACGAGGAGTCGAAGAAGGCAGGGTCCCACACGAGCCGGGCGCGCATCGTCAAGGATCGGACTGCGGAGAGGGTCGTGGAACTCTACGGAGAATGCGGAGCAGAGGATCGCTTCATTCCTTATGTGTCCATGTTCGAAATGGAGGCACTGTTGTTCACCGACCCGGAAGTGCTGGCGGAGCACTTGGGTGTTCCGGTCGTAGAAGTGGCTGCTGTGCTGCGGGAGTGTGGAGAACCGGAACGGATAGATGATTCTCCTCAAGGGGCGCCCTCGAAGCGGTTGCTGCGGCTGAATGCGACCTTCCGCAAGAAGGTGACCGGAATCGCGATCGCCCGTGAGATCGGAATAGACGCCATGCGAACGGCCTGTCCGCTCTTCGGAAAGTGGGTGACGACTCTCGAACGACCGGGCACGGTCAGTCGCTGACTCCGGCTCGACCGGCAGCGCCGCGCGCTGGCGGCGTGCGGCGTCAGCGGTCGTCGGTGGGGGCGGGGGAGCGGCCGAGGCTGAGGAGGTTGGCGAGGAGACGGTAGGCGCCGGGGGTTCCCGCAGGGAGTTGGCGCCAGAGGCCGAGGCCGAGGTAGAGCCAGCGGCCGCGGCCGTGGCGGGCTTCCACCAGGATGCCGCGTTTCTCCCCGGCGTTGTATTCCCAGGGATCCTCCGAGGCGAGCAGGTCGGTGTATCGGTCGTCGCCGCCCGGGGCGAGGAAGTAGAGCCCGCGCTCCTGCACCCAGCCGGCCCAGTCCGCCCCGGCGATGCGGTTCGGCGCCCGGAACACCGGGTGCTCCGGGACCAGCGCGCGCATCGGGGCGTCCTCGACGGTGACCCGCCCGCGGCCGACGGAGATCGGGTACGGCCCCCGGGGCGCCGCGTTGAACTCGAACTTGTTGTACTGGACGAGCAGCGTTCCGCCCTCTTCCACGAAGTCGAGCAGGCGCCGGTTGTGGGTGCGGAGGTCCGGCCGGGCCAGGTAGGCGCGCACGCCCAGGACGATGGTGTCGAACTGCGAGAGGTCGCCCGCGGCGAGCGCCGCTTCCCCGAGGTCGGTGACCGGGAGGCCGAGTTGGGCGATCGCTTCCGCCACCTCGTCGCCGACGCCCTCGACATAGCCGACGCGCACCGGGCGCACGGCGGCGTCCACCACCAGCGCTTCGGAGACCGCCGGACGGAAGAAGTGGCGGGTTTCGATGTGGTGGTAGGCGATGGTCTCGACCGTCTCCCGGAACACCGCCGGCCCGTCGGCGGCCCCGCCCCGGAGCCGCGCTTCGGCGGTCAGCGGGAACGAGCCGTCGGCCAGCCCGGCCGGGGCCGAAACGGTGAATTCCAGCCGGGTCTCCCCGGGGCCGGCGAAGGCCGCCATCCCGGTCGCCGGAGTGACCTCCCAGCCCTCCGGCGCCCGGAGCGTCACCTCGTACTCCGCCGGGCCGTCGCCCCGGTGCGTGACCGCCGCAGTGAGGGCGCGGCTCTCGCCTCCGCGCGGGAACACCACGATCTCCGGCGAGAGGGCGACCGCGGCCAGCGGCAGCACCGAGACCTCCTTCTGCTTCTCGGCGCCCACGAAGGGGCCCTCGTAGCGGTACTCCACCGGCAGGGTCACGCCGGCGGCGACGCCGGCCGACCGGAACTCCACCCGCGCCCGCACCGCCGGCTCGGGGACCGCGGCGCCGAAGGGGACGCCGGCGGCCATCCGGAAGCGGTCGCTTTCCGGGGCCTCGCGGAACGCCGGGCGGCTCAGCGCCGCGTCCGGCGCGGCGGTCACCCGGAACCGGGTCCGGATCGCTTCCCCGCCGGCGACCTCGAGCGGCAGCGCCTCGGCCGGCGTGAGCGGGGGAGCGGGAGAGCGGCGCCGACCGGGAGGGCCGGCCGGAGCCGGTTCCGCCGCCGCTTCCACCGTCCAGCCGTCCGGGACGACGACCCCGGCGCCGGTGACGGTCAACGCCTCCGGGCCGCCCACGCGCACGGTGATCCCGGTTTCGAACCGGCCTCCGGGAACGACTTCCCCGGCGGTGGCCACCGGGTGGACCTCGACCCCGTGCGCCAGCGCCAGCGCCTCCTCGATCAGGCGTTCCTTCCGCGCCAGCCGGTACTCGAGTTCATGGGCCGCCCCGGCAGACAACCCCCGGGCTTCGCCGCGCAGCCGCCGCACCGCCCCGAGCGCTTCCCGCAGCGCCGGCAGGGTGTTCTCCGGCGCCCCGAGCGAGAAGGACTCCCGGGCCTGCCGCACCGCCTCCCGGAGGGCGGCGAGATCGTTCCGCGCCGCGGCGGCCGCCGGTTCCCCCTCCAGAAAGGCCTCGTACCGATCCAGTCCGGTGGTGATCCCGGCGAAGATCCCCCCCTCGCCGGTTCCCGCCGCCGACGCCGGGAGGGCGTTCTTCGCCTCGGTCAACTGCGTCGGCCGGCCGAAGGCGCCGGCCCGCACCTGCCCCATCCCCTGGCAGCGATGCGCCGACCGCGCCTCCTGGCCCAGGTCGGCATAGGTGCGGCCGAGGAGCGGATCCCAGACCTCCGTGTTCCGGCGCACCGTCACCGGCCCCGCCATCGGGCGGCCGCCGACCCCGTGCACGAACAACTTGAGCGGCTGCCAGGGCCGGAGGCCCTCGTCGAAGTGCTCCGGAAACCGCTCCGGGTCGGCGGCGAGGTCGAACGCCTCGTGCACCAGCAATCCGGTGGCCTGGTGGTGCTGCCCGCCGCCGGCGCCGTCCGGCGGGAGCGTGAGGATCACCTCCGGGCGCAGTTGCCGGATCATCCGCACCACCTCGCCCAGCGTCCGCTCCCGGCCCCACTTCTCGAGCGTCTCCTCGACGCTGAACGAGTAGCCGAAGTCGGAGACCATCCCGAAGTGCTGCTCCACGCCGTCGAGGCGGTGGGAGGTCCGCAACTCCTCGGTGCGCAGCACCCGCAGTCCGTCGAACAGTTCGGGGCCGATCTCGTTCTGTCCGCCGCCGCCCCGGGTCAGGCTCAGGAGCGACACCCGCACCCCGTCCCCGCGGCTCAGCGCCGCATGGAGGCCGCTGGGTTCGTCGTCGGGGTGCGCGGTGATGGTGAGCACCGACACTCCGCTCGCGATCTGCCGCAGTTTCAGGCCCAGCCCCACCGCGCCCCGGTCCGGGGCGAGCGGCCGCAGTTGCGCCGCCGCCGGGGCGGCGACCCCGACGCCCGCTGCGACGAAGAGCAGCGAGAAGAGCAGCGAACCCGGGAGCGCCGCCCCGCTCCGGGCCCGGCGGCATCGCCGGCGCGCGCCGGCGAATGGCGGCCTCCGGACCTCCCGGCCCGCGGTTTCGCGCTCCGCGCCGACGCCCGGCGCCGATCGCAGTTCCGTTCTCGTCCCGGTTTTCGAACCGGAGTTCGCGCCGGGTTTCGTACCGGGGTTCGGTCGGGGGATCACGCCGCCTCCTAGAATCCTCCGGTCTCCGCCCCCGGAGCCCGGCCTTCCCGAAGTCTAGCCACCGGGTTCCTCGCCGAAGTGCCCCCGACCGCCAGCGACGCCACCGACTCTCCCCCCTCGGGGCGCGGCCCCTTCCGCACCTGGCCGCGGCTGTACGCGGCGGTGCTGCTGACCGAGATCGCGGTGGTACTCCTCTTCCTCCTGTTCTCGCGGGCCTTCGCGGCCTGACCGGAACCGGACGGGCGGCGCTTGCAGCCACTCGACTGGGTCGTCGTCGCCGCCTACTTCGGGCTGGTGGCGGCGATCGGCTACCGCACCGGCCGCCACAACCGGGGGATCGAGGACTACTTCCTCGCCGGGCGCTCCATGCCCTGGTACGCGGTCGGGCTCTCGGTGATGGCCACCCAGGCCAGCGCCATCACCCTGGTGGGCGCCACCGGGCAGGCGTACACCGACGGGATGCGGTTCATCCAGATCTACCTGGGCCTGCCGATCGCCATGGTGATCCTCTCGGTGACGCTGGTTCCGCTCTTCTACCGGGCGCGGGTGTTCACCGCCTACCAGTACCTGGAAGAGCGCTGCGGTTCCGGGGCGCGGTCGCTCACCAGCCTGCTGTTCCTCTTCGGGCGGTCGCTCTCCGGGGCGGTGGTGATCTACGCGCCCTCCGTGGTGCTCTCCGTCGTTTTCTCGCTCGACGAAGTCCTCACCATCCTGCTCATCGGCGGGTTCGCCACCCTCTACACCGCGCTCGGCGGGATGCGGGCGGTGATGTGGGTCGAGACCTGGCAGATGCTGGTGATCCTCGCCGGCATCCTGTTCTGCTTCGGGGCGGTGGTCTTCGGGCTGCCGGACAGCGTGGGGTTCACCGACGCGCTCCGCCTCGCCGGCGCCGCCGGACGCCTGGAAACGCTCTCCTTCGACCCGGACCCGAGGCTCACCTACACGGTCTGGACCGGACTCCTCGGCGGCCTGTTCCTGATGCTCTCCTACTTCGGCTGCGACCAGAGCCAGGTGCAGCGCTACCTCACCGGGCGGTCGCTCCGGGAGAGCCGGATCTCGCTGCTGTTCAACGGGTTCGCCAAGTTGCCGGTGCAGTTCGTCATCCTGCTCACCGGGGCGCTGCTGTTCGTCTTCTACCAGTTCGAGAAGCCGCCGGTGCTCTTCGACCCGGCCACGCTGGCGGCGGCCCGGGCGGAGCGGCCGGCGGAGATGGAGCGGGCGGAGGCGGACTACGACCGGGCCTTCGCCGAGCGGCGGGCGGCGGCGCTCGCGCTCGCCGCGGCGGAAGCGGATTCCGGGTCGGCGGAGTCGGCGGCGCGCGAACGATTCCTGGCCGCCGAGCAGGGGTTCCGGGAGAGCCGCGGGGACGCGGTGCGGGTCGCGGAGGAAGTGCGCGGCGAATCCTGGTCGGACACGAACCATGTCTTCCCGACCTTCGTGTTCACCCAACTCCCGGCGGGGCTCGTCGGCCTGATGCTGATCGCGGTGCTCGCCGCCGCCATGTCCACGGTGGAGTCGGAGTTGTCGGCGCTCTCCACCGCGACCGTGGTGGACTTCTACCGGAGGTTCGGGGACCGCCTGCCGTTCTTCCGGCCCGGCGGCGCCGACGGCTCGTCGCGACGGCTGCTCCTCGCCGGCCGCCTGGGGATCCTCTTCTGGGGCGCGGTGGCGACCGGCGCCGCCCTCTACATGGGCCGCCTCGGTTCCGCGGTGGAGGCGGTGAACCGCGTCGGTTCCTACTTCTACGGGCCCATCCTGGGGGCCTTCGTGCTGGCGGCGGCGTTCCCGGAGCGGGGCGCCCGCCGCGCCGCCCCGGCGATCGTCTGCGGCGTCGCCGCGGTGTGGGTCGTCGAACTGCTGCCCCGCGCCCTCGGCGTCCCCGGCGTCTCCTACCTCTACTACAACCTGATCGGGGCCGGGGTCACGGTCGCCGCCGGGCGCCTCCTCGCCGGAGCGTTCGGCCCGCCGGCGGAGCCGGAGCCGGAGCGCGCCGGCGGAGGCCCGTCGTGAAGGCCCTCTGGCGCCGCGCGGCGACCGCGGTCGAGAACTTCGTCGAGAGCCGCGGGCTGCTCGGCCGCTCCGGCTTCGCCACCGGGCTCGACCTGGGGGTCGGGGCGCTGGTGGGGGCCGTCATCTCCGGCTTCGTGATCGCCACCCACCGGCTGGCCGAGTGGGTGGTGGAGGGCGGGGCGCTCGGCCCGTTCCGCTACGCCGCCCCGGTGGTGGGCACCCTGGTCGCCGGCGTCCTCATGCACCGCTGGTTCCGCGAGGCCCGGGGCAGCGGGGTTCCCCAGACCAAGGCGGCGCTGGTCGCCGCCGGCGGCCGCATCCCCTTCCGGGTGCCGCTGGGGAAACTGCTGGTGGGCACGATCACCCTCGGCAGCGGGGTGCCGCTCGGCCGCGAAGGCCCGTCGGCGCAGATCGGCGCCGGCCTGGCCTCCTCGATCGGCGCCCTCCTCGGGGTGGACGCCGAACGGCGGCGGCAACTGGTGCCGGTGGGAGCGGCGGCGGCGGTGGCGGCCGCGTTCAACACCCCGATCGCCGCCATCCTCTTCGCCCTGGAAGAGATCGTCGGCAACCTGCACGCCCGCCTCATCGGCTCGGTGGTGCTCGGTTCGGTGGCGAGTTGGGTGGTGCTGCGCCTGCTCCTCGGCGACGAACCGCTCTTCTCGGCGCCGACCTACGAGGTCGGGCACCCGGCGGAACTGCTGATCTACGCGGTGCTGGGCCTGCTGGGCGGCCTGATGTCGGTGGCCTTCGTGCGGATGCTGCTGAGCCTGCGCCGGACCTTCCGACGACTGCCGAAGGCCACCCGCTGGTTCCAGCCGGCCATCGGCGGGGTCGCCGTCGCGATTGCATGGCTGCTCCTGCCCGGGTTCTTCCATGTGGGCTACGGGTCGGTCGGGGACGCCCTCTCCGGCGGCCTCGACATGGGCACCATGGCGGTCCTCTTCGCCCTGCACTTCGCCCTGGCCGGGATCGCCTACGCCTCCGGGAACGCCGGGGGGATCTTCGGCCCCAGCATCTTCCTGGGGGCGATGCTCGGCGGGGTGGTGGGCAGCCTCGCCGGCCACTGGTTCGACTTCGCCTCCGGCCCCGGGGCCTACGCCCTGGTCGGCATGGGCGCGGCCTTCGCCGGGATCGTCCGGGTGCCGATGACCTCGGTCTTCATGATCTTCGAGATCACCCAGAGTTACACCGTCATCGTGCCCCTGATGATCGCGAACCTGGTGTCCTTCTTCGTGTCGCGGCGGCTGCAGCCGGTCTCGGTGTACGCCGCGCTGGCCCTCCAGGACGGGATCCACCTGCCGCAGAGCGAAGACCCCGAGTCCCACCTCCCGGTGCGCGCCGGGATGCGCCAGCCCCGGGAACTGCTGCCGCCGGAACTGACCGTCGAGGACGCCATCGAGCGGGTGGCCCTCAGCGGGAAGCGCGCCTGGCCGGTGGCCCGGGGCAACCGCATCTCCGGCTTCATCACCCTGGTCGAGCTGGAGCGGCTGCACAGTTGGGGGCAGGACCAGGAACGGCTCGGCGATGTGGTGCGGGGGCGGTCGTTCCCTCATGTCCACTCCGACGAGCCCATAGACCACGCGCTCCGCTACATGGGCCGGGTGGCCCTCGACACGCTGCCGGTGGTGAGCCGGGTGGACGAGCACCAACTCGAAGGCGTGGTGAGCGTCGCCGACCTGCTGCGGGCCTACGGCGTCGCCCCCCGCTTCGGCGAGGGCCCGCCCCGGGGAGTCCCCGGCTGACCGCCGGCGGAGCGGCGTTGCGCCTTCCGGGAGCGGATGCGGCGGAGGGCGTCCGGGGCCGGCCGCCGGCGGGGGCGGAGCGGTGACCGCGGTCGTCCAGCGGGTGCGCTCCGCCTCGGTCCGGGTCCGCGGGGAGACGGTCTCCGCGATCGGGAGGGGACTCCTGGTCCTGGTCGGGGTCGCCCGGAACGACAGCGCCGAGGACGCGGCCTGGCTCGCCCGCCGGGTCGCCGGCCTCCGGGTGTTCCCGCCGGAGGACTCCGCTCCGGAGCGGGGCGGGGGCGAACGGAGCGTGGCGGAGATCGCCGGGGAAGTGCTCGCGGTCTCGCAGTTCACCCTGCTGGCGAACTGCCGCAAGGGCCGCCGCCCCTCGTTCACCGCCGCCGCTCCCGGGCCGGAGGCCGAACGCCGCTACGAGGAGTTCTGCGCCCGGCTGCGCGAGGGCGGCCTCCCGGTGCGCACCGGCGTCTTCGGGGCGTTGATGGAGGTCTCCCTCGCGAACGACGGGCCCTACACCCTGGTGATCGAGAGTCCCGGGGCGCGCCGGAGTATCCTTCCGGCTCCCGGTGGCTGAGCGTGTCCGGCGACCGCGGTTCGCGCCCGCTCCGGCGGGCCTCTGAGGTGTTTCCCATGGTGTTTCCCAGGCGTCGCTCCCGCTTCGCGCCGCCCGCGCTTCTTCCGTTCGGCGCCGCAGGCCTCCTGCTCCTCGCGTTCGGCCTCCCCGGCTGCGGCGGGCCGGCCGCCGGCTCCTCCGACTCGTCCCCGGCGGAGACCGGTTCGCCCTCCTCGCTCCTTCCCCCGACGGTGGGGTCCACCGTCCTGGGGGTGCTCGACGGCGAGGAGATCACTCTCGACGAGATCTCGGACGAGGACCGCTTCCAGTTGGCGAAGTTGCGGACCGAGTACATCTCCGGGGCGCACGGGCTGCTGGAGCAGATCGCGCTCCGCATGGCGCGCGGCCGGGTGCTCACCCGCGAGGCCGAAGCGAAGGGGATGACCCTGAACGACTACCTCGGCCGCGAGGTGGGCCCGCCCGAGATCAGCGACGCCGAAGTCGAACAGATCTATCAGCAGAACCTCTCCAGCATGGGCGGGAGGCCGCTGGAACAGGTGCGGGAATCCCTGCGCCAACAGATCGCCGGCCAGAAGTTCAACTGGCAGGTGGACCAGGTCGCCGACGCGCTCCTCGCCGCGGCCGACTGGGACATGACCGTCCCGGCGTACCGGCTGGAGATCGACACCGAGGGCCACGCTTCGCTGGGCCCGGCGAACGCCGCCGTCGAGGTCGTCGTCTTCTCCGACTTCGAATGCCCCTACTGCAAGCGGTTCAACACCGGGCTCGACCGACTCCGGGAAGAGTTCCCCGACGACGTCAAACTGGTATTCCGGCACCACCCGCTGCGCAACATCCACCCCGATGCCCAGAAGGCCGCCGAAGCCTCCATCTGCGCCGGCGAACAGGACAAGTTCTGGGAGTTCCACGACGCGCTCTGGACCGATGAGGACCTGTCCGTCCCCCGGCTGGAACGGCACGCCGCCGATCTGGGCCTCGACTCCTCCGCCTTCGACGAGTGCCTGAGTTCGGGGAGGCACTACGACCAGGTGCAGAACGATGTGACCGCGGCGCTCAGCCTGGGCCAGGGAGGCACGCCGGCGGTGTTCGTGAACGGGCGCCATGTGGGCGGGGCCATCTCCGCCAGTCAACTGCGGATGCAGATCGAGCGCGAACTGGCCGAGGGCGACTGAAGAGGCGTCCGATGCCCAGGACCAGCACCCTCGCTCCCGAAGTCCGGGAGTTCATCGAGGCCCGCACCTTCGCCCACCTCGCCACGGTGATGCCGGACGGCGCCCCGCAGGTCTCGCCGGTCTGGGTCGAGAGCGAGGGCGAGGTCATCATCGTGAACTCGGCGATCGGCCGCATCAAGGACCAGAACATCCGCGCCGACGACCGGGTGGCGCTCTCCGCCTGCCATCCGGACGACCCCTACCGCGCCCTCATGATCCGGGGCCGGGTGGTGGAGGTCACCGAAGCAGGGGCCGAGGAAGGCATCGACCGCCTCGCCCGCAAGTACCTCGGCTCGGAGCGCTACGAATGGCGCCGCCCGGGCGAAGTCCGCGTCATCTACCGCATCCGCCCCGAAACCGTCGTCACCATCCCGTAGGGCATCGGCGCCGGCAGGACCGGAGGATCGAGGAAGCGAACGCCGGCGATGGCCAGCGCCATGCGCTACCGCGAGCCTCTCCCCAAGGATTGCCCGCCGCCCGCTGCCCGTCGGATCCAAGAGCCGCGCACCGTCTTCAGGCTCGTTCGGACCGATCCGCCTACGGATGACGACTTCCGGTCCCAGCGAGCCGAAAAGGGGCCACAGCACCGTTTTCGAGGCGTCAGTGAATGTCGAGCTCGGGGCGTTTCTGTGTATGCTGAGCGAGACGCCGCAAGAGAAGCCGCCGATCTCCCGACTCTGCGCGGTCGGATGGTGTGTCGGGGGCATCTCGATCGAGGCGCCGGCAGCATCCAGAAGACGAGCGGGCCTTCGCATCACACGTGGTGGCCGTTCGCCCAGTTCGACATCATCGCAGCGAGTCGAGTAGAGGAGCCATGAAACAGATTCACTACTCCTCGACGCTCTTCTACTACGATGGGCCACAGGTCTTCGATGCCCGGGACGCGATCGGTGGCCACTACGTCGCAGTCGCCGTACCGGCGGGCGAAGGGCAGGATCGTTATCTCCTGAGGGGAGTGGCGCCCGAAGCGCTCGGTCTCTTCCGCAGCGGCCGGATGGACTTGAGATCTCTCTTGCTCGATTCGTCTGAGGAGGACTGGTACCTGGCGGCTTTCGGAGCTAATCCTGACGAGTCCTTGCGGCTTGAGTCGCAGGGACCCTCACAGCCGAAGAGCGAATGGCTACCGAACCCTGGATTCTTCCTCCACCGACATCCCTCCACGGACGACGTCGTTGAACGGGCGAGGCGGGAGAACGCTCTAGTAGTAGAGATATGCGCTGATTCGCCGCGAGCCGAGACAGAGCACCGGGTCGGAGCGAACACGCTCGCAGGGATACTGTTCGGGTTCCAAGCCATGGTAAGACATTCCCATCAGAGGGCTACGAAGGCGCTCGGATCAGGGGCGCGACCCCCGGGCAGTGATCTGATGGATGTCATCGTTCCCGCTGCTCCGGGATCCTTCCGTGTGGTGCTTGCCTCCGCGCATCCGCCCGACGTCTTTGGTGACAGCAGGTTGACGCCTGCGTTCAAGCACCTCGACACCGTGTTCGGCCGTGTGGAGGATCCAAAGGAGACCGTGGCCCATCTGCGCGAGAACCGCGGCCACTTCGCCGGCGCTACCCTGAACTCCTGCGTTTCCTGAACCAGCACCATACCGGCCTCCGATACGCTTGGGCCGACCAACATTCGGACCGCGCAACACGACTCGGGGTGTCACACTCGGCGGCGGCACGGATCGTCGAAGTATCCGCCACAGTCCCGAAAATCGAGACCGAAACCGTCGAGCGGACGGGCCACCTCCAGAAATTCAACCGGGACACCGACTTCTGGGGGCTGCTCACGGAAAAGGGATCGGTCACGGGAAGGCTCCGCGACGGGGGCCCGAACCTCGACGGGCTGGAAGTCGGGCGTCGTTACCGATTCGTCTGCGAGGAGCGAATCGAAACGATCAGTGTATTCGGGAAGGACAAGAAAAGCCGGACCTTGGTGAGCCACGAACCTGCCTCCGACTGACCGGAACGGGCCGGCGGTCAGCCTCGGCGGAAGTCAGCCCGGGATCTCGAGTACCGCGCCGGTCATCGCCGCCGGCGCCTCCGCGCCCAGCCAGCCGACGGCGGCGGCGACCGCTTCCGGGCCGGAACGCGGTTTCGCCCCCGGCAGCGCGGCGCGGTAGGTCGCGGTGTCCACCGAGCCCGGGCAGACCGCGAACACCGCGACCCCGGTCGGCCGAACTTCCGCCGCCACCGCCTTCGTGAACCCCACCAGCCCTTCCTTGGCGGCGCCGTAGGCCGAGAGCCCGGCGGCGCCGATCCGCGCCGTCAGCGAGGCCACATTCACGATCCGGCCCTCGCCCCGCTCGACCAGGCCCGGCAGCACCGCGCGGGTGGCGAGGAAGGCCCCCTTCAGGTTCACCGCAACCATCCGGTCGAAGTCCTCCTCCGAGGTCTCCCCCACCGACCGGCGAACGACCGCGCCGGCGGCGTTCACCAGCAGGCGCACCGGCCCCAGCCGGCGCTCGGTCTGTTCCACCAGTTCGGCGACCTGTTCGGCCACGGTCACATCGGTGGGCGCGGTGAACGCGTACCCCCCGCCTTCGCGGATGCGGTTCAGCACGCCGACGATCCCCATCGGCCGCCGGGCGGCGAGTCCCAGCGCGAACCCCCGCCGGGCCAGGTCGAGCGCCGCCGCCTCCCCGATCCCCGAACCGGCGCCGGTCACGAGGGCCACCGGCGGCCCGGCGTACTTCGGCGCCGCCTCGCGCCCCGGCCCCTCCGCCGGCGCGGCGCCGGCGCCCGGGCGGGAGATCAGACCCCGATGAGGTGAGCGGTGACCGTCCGCTCCCGGGGGCCGTCCAACTCGGCGAACAGGATGCTCTGCCACTGCCCCAGCGAAATCTGGCCTTCGTGGATGGGGACGGTCACATTGTGGCCGAGCACCGTCGCCCGCAGGTGGGCGGCGGCGTTCTTCCGCTCGCAGTCGGAGGTGTCCTCGCAGTTGTGGAGGTACCCGTCGTCCTTGTCCACCAGCCGCTCCAGGAACTCGGTGAGGTCGGCCATGAGCGCTGCCTGGAACTCGTTCAGGAACAGCGCCGTGGTGGTGTGGAGCGTGGAGAGGATCAGGAACCCGGCGCGGATCCCCGACTTCTGCACCTGGTCGCGCACCCGGTCGCTGATGTTGTGGAGTTCGACCCGGGAGTCGGTGACCAGTTTCAGCGTCCGCGACAGAACCTTCATCTCGCCCCGCAGCACTCGGCCCCCGGCGCGCTCGCCCGGGGCGGCCGGCGCCGACTCGGCGGGCCGGATCTCCGGCGCGGCGGGAACTTCCGGCAACTCCTCGGCCACGGCAGCCTCCGCCGGACCGGTCAACACGCTCGACATGCGACCCCGCAGTATATCCGAGCGAGGCGCCGCCGGGCGGTGGCGCGTCCTCCGCGGCCGCGCCGCCGCCCGAACCCCGCGGAGCGCCGACTGGGATACTTCGCCGGCGGAATGACCTCGGAAGCCGGGATCGGGAGCCTCGCCCGCGACCTGCGGCCCCTCCTGGGCGACGACGGCTTCCTCCTGCGCCCGGAACAGGTGCTGCCCTACGAGTGCGACGGCAGCACCGCTTTCCGCAGCGCCCCGGAAGCGGTGGCCCTGCCCCGTTCCACCGAGGAGACCGCGGCGGTGGTCCGCGCCGCGGCCGCTGCCGGGGTCCCGTTCACCGCGCGCGGCGCCGGCACCGGGCTCTCCGGCGGCGCCACCCCGCTCTCCGGCGGCGTCGTGGTCTCGCTGACCCGCATGAACCGCATCCTCAAGGTGGATCCGGAGGAGCGCGTCGCCCGGTGCCAGACCGGCGTGGTCAACCTGGAGATCTCCCGCGCCGCCGCCCCGCACGGCCTCTTCTTCGCCCCCGACCCGTCGAGCCAGTCCGCCTGCACCCTCGGCGGCAACATCGCCGAGAACTCCGGCGGGCCCCACTGCTTCAAGTTGGGCTCGGCCACCGCGCACCTGCTCTCGGTCACGGTGGTGCTCGACGACGGGGAGGTGGTGGAATTCTCCGACCGGGACGGCGGCTACGACCTGGCGGGCCTCTTCACCGGCTCCGAAGGCACCCTGGGGATCGCCACCGAGGCGACGGTGCGGCTGCTCCCGCTCCCGGAGCGGGTCGAGACGCTGCTGGCCCCCTTCGCCGGCCTGGTCCCCGGCTGCGAGGCGGTCTCCCGCATCGTGGCCGCCGGGATCGTCCCGGTGGCGATGGAGATGCTCGACCGGGCCGCGGTGCGGGTGGTCGAGGAAGGGCTCGGCGCCGGCTACCCCGAAGACGCGGGGGCGGTGCTGCTGCTCGAACTCGACGGCGCCGGGGAGGTGGTGGAACGCCAGCGCCGCGAAGTGGAGCGCGTCCTCCGGGACTGCGGCGCGCTGGAGATCCGGACGGCGAAGGACGCCGCCGAGCGGGAGCAACTCTGGCGGGGCCGCAAGGCGGCGTTCGGCGCCATGGGCCGGATCTCCACCGACCTCTATGTCCAGGACGGCGTCGTCCCCCGGTCGCAGTTGCCGGAGGTGATCGCCGAAGTGGAACGGATCGGCCGCCGCCACCGGCTCCGCGTGGCCAATGTCTTCCACGCCGGCGACGGCAACCTGCATCCCTGCATCTCCTACGACGGCCGGGACGCCGACGAGAAGGAGCGGGTGCTCGCCGCCAGCCGGGAACTGCTGGAGTTGGCGGTGCGGGTCGGCGGCGTCCTCTCCGGCGAACACGGCGTCGGCATCGAGAAGCGCGACCTGCTGCCGCTGGTCTTCAGCGACGCCGACCTGGAGGCGATGCACCGGGTCCGGCGCGCCTGGGACCGGGAGGGCCGGCTGAACCCGGGGAAGATCCTGCCGCTGACCGTCGGCTGCGGCGAGGCCGCCTCCGGCGCGGCCGCGCTCGGGCCGGGGCGGGTGGCGGCGATTCCGGGGGCCTGGATTTGAACAGGGTTTCGAGCGGGGTTCCGAACAGGGTTTCGACTCCGAATCCGCTCGGGGGCCCGATGCCGGAAGTCGGCGCCCCCGTCGCGGCTACCGGCAGCGAAGCGCTGCGCCCCGCGAACGAAGCCGAGGTCGCCGAGGCCCTGGCGGAGGCGGCGCAGTCCGGCCGGACCGTCGCCGCGCGCGGCGGCGCCACCCGCGCGCCGGACCTGCCGAGCGCCGCGCCCCGGCCGCCGGACGCGCGGCTCGACCTGTCGGGAGTCACCGGCGTCATCACCCACTGGCGCGAAGACCTGACCGTGGAGGTCCGGGCCGGCACCACCGTCGCCGCGCTGAACCGGGAGATCGCGCCCCACGGCCAGTTCCTGCCGCTCGAGCCGCCGTTCCCCGACCGGGCCACGCTCGGCGGGGTCGTCGCCGTCGGCGAGTCCGGACTCCGCCGCCCGCCGGGCGCCCGGGCGCGGGACCTGGTGCTGGGCCTGGGCGCCGCGCTCGGCGACGGGACGACGATCCGCTCCGGCGGCCGGGTGGTCAAGAATGTGACCGGCTACGAACTCACCAAACTGTTCACCGGATCGTTCGGCACCCTCGGGGTCCTCACCCGGATGGTGCTGCGCCTGGCCGCCCTCCCGGAAGCGGCGCGCACCTGGGTGTTCGAGATGCCGACGGAGGATCCGGCGGAGCGCTTCGCCGCCCGCATCCTGGAAGGTCTCTCCCTCGCCGGACCGCCGGAAGCAGCGGCGGTGATCCCTCCGGGAACCGGCCTCGCGGGACTGCCCGAGGGCGGCGGGTTCCGGCTGGCGCTCCGGTTCGAAGGCCTCCGGGAAGAAGCGGACCGCCCGGTCTCCCACCTGGCGACGGTCCTGGGCAGCCCCCCCGAGGAAGTCGCCGGCGCCGCCGCCGATCTCCTCTGGAGCGGCGTCCGGGACTTCCTCCCCGCGGTCCCCCGGGGGCAGTGCGCCGAATCCGGGGAGGACCGGTTCGGGCTGGCGGCGCGCGGCGGCCGGGCGGCGACGCTCCGCACCGCCTGGCGCTGGGCGGAGTTCGGCCCGGCGCTGGCCTTCCCGGACCAGAACCGCGCCCTCGCCGCCATACCCGGCGCGGCGCTCGAGGCGGCCCTCCGGGCAGCGTCCCGGGAGCCGGGAGTGGTCGCTTCCCTCGAATCGGTCCCCGCCTCCTGGCCGCGCCCCGGGGCGGAAGAGGCCCGGCAGGTCTTCTTCCCGGAGCCGCCGGCCCCGGCCCGGGCGCTCATGCGCCGCCTGCGGCAGGGGCTCGACCCGGCGGGAGCGCTCCACCCCGGCCCCTTCCGCTGGCTCCGGGAGTCGCCGGCGTGAGCGCCCCGGTTCCGCTGCCGCTGGCCGGCGCCGACTCCCCGGAGCGGCAGCGCCTCTACGAGCAGACGCTGGCCTGCGTCCACTGCGGCCTCTGCCTCCCCGCCTGCCCGGCCTACGAGAACGCCCCCCGCGAGTCGCTGGCGCCCCGGGGGCAGGTGTTCAACGCCCGGGCGCTTCTCGAAGGGCGGCTGGAGCCGACCGCCGGGCTCGCCGACGACCTCTACGAGTGCCTGGCCTGCCGGGGCTGCGAGACCGCCTGCCCGGCCGGCGTCCGCGTCGGCGCCATCGTCGAGGGGGTGCGGGGGCTGCTCACCGAGGAGAAGGCCGAGTCCTGGCCGCTCCGCTTCCTGCGCCGGCTGCTGCTGGAACAGGTCGTCGCCCGCCCGCGGGTCCTCGCCGCCGCGATCGCCGCGCTGCGCCTCACGGAACGAACCGGACTCCGGCGGCTGGCGCGCTCGATCCTCTCCCGCCTGACCCCCGCTCTGGCCGCCCGGGAACGACTGCTGCCGAACCTCCCGCCCCGAAGCGCGTGGCCCCGAACGGTCTCCCCGGCCGGCGGCGCGGCGAAGGGTCGGGTGGCGCTCTTCGCCGGCTGCATCGCGCCCCATTTCCGCCCGGAGACTGGCCACGCCGCCCTCGAGGCGCTCCGCCGGAACAGCTGGGAAGTGGTGACCCCGGAGGGCCAGGGCTGCTGCGGCGCGCTCCATCTCCACGCCGGCCTTCCCGACGCCGCCCGCCGGCTGGCCGAACGCAACCTCGGGGCGTTCCCGCCGGACCTCCCGATCCTCACCACCGCCGCCGGCTGCGGCGCCGCGCTCTCCGAAGTCGGCGACCTCTTCCCGGGGGACGAACGGGCCGCCGCGTTCGCCGGGCGGGTCTCCGACATCTCCGCCTTCCTCGCCGACCGGGGGTTCGAGCCGCCGGCGGCGGGGCCGGAAGAACGGCCGCTCCGGGTGGTGTACGACGCCCCCTGCCACCTCTTCCACGCCCAGCGCGTCCGCGAGCAGCCGCTCCGCCTCCTCGGCTCGCTCCCCGGCGTGGACCTCGTCGAAGTGCGCGACCCGGAACGGTGCTGCGGCAGCGCCGGCATCTACAACCTGACCCGCCACCGGACCTCGATGGCGGTGCTCGACCGCAAGATGGCGAACCTCGCCCCGGCGAACCCGCAGGTCATCGCCACCGGCAACATCGGCTGCCAACTCCAACTCGAAGAGGGCGTCCGCCGCGCCGGCCTCCGCGCCGAAGTCGCCCACCCGGTGGAACTCCTGGCCCGCGCCTACGACCGCTCCCCCGCCCGAACGGACGAAACCGCCGCCGAGTAGCCCGGGGCCGCCCCCCCCCCCCCCCCCCCCCCCCCCCCCCCGGCGTTCTCGACCGGCGGTCCTCCGGCCGGCCAACGGACCTGAACCCCGACACGAACGCCTGCCCGCCGGGAGTCCCCGCACCCACGCGGTTCCGTCCGCGCCGCCTCCTCGACCCGCTCCCGGACGTGGATCTCCCCCGACGCCCCGGCGAACCCACAGGTCCTCGCCACCGGCGATGTCGGCTGCCGACTCCAACTCGAAGCGGGCGTCCGCCGCGCCGGCTCCGCGCCCGCGCCGAAGTCGCCCACCCGGTGGAACTCCTGGTCCGCGCCTACCGCTGCTCCCCGGCCGGCACGGACGGAACGCCGCCGATGACCCGCGACAGCCCGCCAACCCCCCGGCCCTGTCGGCGCCCTCGGCCGGCCGTCCTCCGTCCGGCCAACGAACGCGAACCCCGTCGCGAACACCTGCCCGGCGGGGAGTCCCCACACCCGCGCCGGCGAGGAACTCTTCCGGAGCGCACCCCGGACACCTGCTTCGGCAGCGCCGGCGCCCTCGACTCGACACCGCGGGACCCCCGATTGCCGTCCGCGCAGGCCGGATGGCGAACCGGCTGGTCGTCGCCGGCGACCCCCCGGCTTTCGATTCCAACGCGCCGAGCGGAGCCGGCCGCCCGTCGGAACGTCCCGCCGACGCGCTCGGCTCCGGGGCCGGCGGGTTCAGCCCGGGGGAAGGAGGAGGACCTTGCCGGTGGTGGCGCGGGACTCCAGCAGGCGCTGCGCCTCCGCCGCCTCGGCCAGGGGCAGTTCCCGGTCGATGGTGAGGCGGAGGCTCCCGTCGGCGACCGCGCCGAAGACCTCCCCGGCGCGCCGGCAGAGTTCCTCCCGGGTCGCCGCGTAGTCCGCGAGGGTCGGTCGGGTCACATAGAGCGAGCCGCCGCGCATGAGCAGCCCCGGCTCGATGGGCGGGACCGGCCCGGCGGACTGCCCGTAGAGGACGAGCATCCCCCGGGGCCGCAGCAGGCCCAGGCTGCGCTCCCAGGTGGTGGCGCCCACCGAGTCGTAGGCCACCGCCAACCGGTCGCCGCCGAGGTCCTCCCGGATGACCGCGGCGAAGTCCTTGTCGGTGTAGCGGATCACCCGGTCGCAGCCGGCGGCGAGGGCCGCCTCCGCCTTCGCCTCGGTGGAGACGGTGCCGAACACCCGCGCTCCCAGCGCCGCGCACATCTGCGTCAGGAGCAGTCCGACTCCTCCGGCGGCGGCGTGCACCAGGACCGGCATCCCGGCCTCCACCCGGAAGGTCGAATGGACCAGGTAGTGGGCGGTCGCCCCCTGCAGCAGCGCCGCGGCCGCCTGGCGGGTGCTGATCCCCTCCGGCACCGGCGCCAGTTTCCAGGCCGGGACCACCGCCTCGCTCGCGTAGCCGCCCAAGTTCATGACCCAGGCCACCCGGTCCCCCGGCTTCGGGTCGGAGACCCCCTCGCCGACGGCCTCCACCACCCCGGCGGCCTCCACCCCGGGCGTGATCGGCAGGTCGTTCGGATAGAGCCCGGTGCGCATGTAGATGTCGATGAAGTTCAGCCCGGCGGCCTCGACGCGGACCCGGGCCTCGCCGGGCCCCGGGGACGGGGTGGGGACTTCTTCGAGGCCGAGGACTTCGGGTCCTCCGTGCCGGTGGATCCGGATCGCCTGCGGCATGGGCGGTGGCTTCCTCTCGCGGGGTTCGGGTCGCGGGTTCGGGGCGGCCCTCGGGGAGGCCGTTCGGCTGCGGGCCGCATCCTACAATTGCCCTCGGAGGAGCGCCCGTGAGTCGAGAAGTCGGGCGAACGGCGGGAGACGCGGGCGGCGGCGACCCGGTCGCGGCGGGAGACCGCCCGGCAGACCCGGAAGCCGGTTCCCCCGAAGCCGGCCCTCCCTCCGGCCGGGAGACCACCCCTCCGGCATCCCTGGCGAAGCGGATCGCCCGCCTGCCGGAGAGCGCCGGCGTCTATCTCTTCCGCTCGGCGAAGGGGAAGACCCTCTATGTGGGCAAGGCGGTCTCGCTGCGGGCGCGGGTCCTCTCCCACTTCCGCGCCCCCCCGGGCGACGGGCGCCACGAAGCCCTCCGCGCGCAGGTCGCCGAAGTGGAAGTCGTCGCCACCGACTCCCCCCGGGAAGCGCTGCTGCTCGAGAACAACCTCATCAAGACCCGGCGGCCCCGCTACAACATCCTCCTCCGGGACGACAAGAACCCGCCGCTGGTCCGGTTGACGATGAACGAGACCTACCCCCGGGTCCACATCGTCCGCCGCGCCGGCGCCGACGGGGCCGCCTACGCCGGCCCGTACTTCCCGGCCAGCCTCGCCCGCCGCAGCACCGGTCTGGTCCACCGCCTGTTCGGCATCCGCAACTGCCGGGAACAGTTGAACGGCCGCCGGCCGCGCCCCTGCCTGCAGTACCAGATCCGCCGCTGCATCGCCCCCTGCGTGGAGAGCGTCTGCTCGCTCGACGAGTACCGCGCCGCCGCCGAGTCCGCCAAGTTGTTCCTCTCCGGGCGCACCGGGGAACTCACCGCCTCCCTCACCCGCCGGATGAAGACCGAGGCGGAAGCGGAGCGCTTCGAGGAAGCCGCCCGGCTGCGGGACAGCCTGCGCCTGCTGGCCGAACTGGGCGACCGGCAGAAGATGGCCGGCGCCGACGACGCGGCCCGGGATGTCTTCGGGTTCTACCGGGAGGGCGACCGCGCCGAACTGCAGGTGTTCCTGGTGCGCGGCGGCAAAGTGGTGGACCGGGACACCTTCGCCCTGAAGGACCTGCCGCCGACGGACGACGCCGGCCTGGTCGAAGCGGCGCTCAAGCAGTTCTACGAGTTGGGCCGGAGGCCTCCGCCGCGCATCGAGTCCCCGCTCGACTTCGGGGAGCGGCGACTGGTGGCCGAGTGGCTGAGCGAAGTCCGGGGCAGCCGGGTGGAGATCGTGGTCCCGGTGAAGGGCCGCCGCCGGCGGATGGTGGACCTGGTCTGCCGGAACGCCCGGCTGGCGTTCGACCTGGACTTCCGCGAAGCCGGGCGGAAGGCGGCGGCGCGGGTCGAGGCGCTCGGGAAGGCACTCCACCTGCCGGCGCCGCCGCAGCGGATCGAGGCCTTCGACATCTCCAACTTCCAGGGCCGGCAGGTCGTGGCCTCGATGGTCGTCGTCGAACGCGGCGAGCCGCTGCCCTCGGCGTACCGCAAGTTCCGCATCCGCACCGCCTCCGGGAAGCCGGACGATTACGCCGCCATGCGGGAAGTGGTGCTGCGGAGGTACCGCCGCGTGCTCACCGAGGGGCAGGAGTTGCCCGACCTGATCCTGGTGGACGGCGGCCGGGGGCAACTCTCCTCGGCGGCGGCGGCGCTCCACGACCTGGGTCTGACCCACCTCCCGCACGCGGCGCTGGCGAAACGGGAGGAGGAGATCTGGCTGCCCGGCGCCCCGGAGCCGCTCCGGTTGCAGCGCACTTCCCCGGCGCTCCAACTGCTCGAACGCGCCCGGGACGAGGCGCACCGCTTCGCCATCTCCTTCCACCGCCGGTCGCGGAAGGCGGCCACCCTGCGTTCGGCGCTCGACGCGGTGCCCGGGATCGGCCCCCGCCGCCGGGAAGCGTTGCTCCGGCGGTTCGGCAGCCTGCGCCGGGTCACCGAAGCCTCCGAGCCGGAACTGGCCGCCGTCGTCGGCGCCTCCCTGGCGACCCGTCTCCACGCCCGCCTCCATCCCGACCCGCCTTCGCCGACCGCGTCCACCTCCGTCGCGGCGTCCCCCTCCGCCGCAGCAGGCGCCGTCGGAGCGCCGTCTTCCCCGGGGGAACCCGCCCCCTAGAATCCGCCCCGCCGTGCCCGCCCCGCCTTCCCCGCCCGACCCCTCCCCGGGCCCGCCGGCAGACGCCGCCCCCGAAGGCGAGGGTCGCGCCGGTGAGTCGGCCCGCGCCGGCCGGCCCCGCCTCCTCTCCGGGATGCGGCCCACCGGCTCCTCCCACATCGGCCACCTGGTCGGCGCCTACCGCAACTGGGTGGCGATGCAGGACGAATGCGACGCCTTCTACTGCATCGTGGACTGGCACGCGCTCACCACCGACTACCGGGACACCGGCGACCTGGCGCAGAACACCCTCGACATCGCCACCGACTGGCTGGCGGTGGGCCTCGACCCCGCCCGCTGCACCCTCTTCGTCCAGTCCCAGGTCCTGGAACACGCCGAACTCCACCTCCTGCTCTCGATGGTGGTCCCCCTCGGCTGGCTGGAGCGCGTCCCGACCTACAAGGAGCAGTTGCGCGAGTTGAAGGACCGGGACCTCCACACCTACGGCTTCTTCGGCTACCCGGTGCTGCAGGCGGCGGACATCCTGATCTACGACGCGGCGGTGGTGCCGGTCGGCGAAGACCAGCAACCCCATGTGGAACTCACCCGGGAGATCGCCCGCCGGTTCAACGGGGTCTTCGGCCCGGTGCTCACCGAACCGCAGGTGCGGCTGACCCCGTCGCCCCGCCTGCTCGGCACCGACGGCCGCAAGATGTCCAAGAGTTACGACAATGTGATCGGGCTCGCCGAGGACGAAGAGAAGATCCGCTCCCGGCTGAAGCGGATGGTCACCGACCCGGCGCGGAAACGCCGCACCGACCCCGGCGACCCGGCCAAGTGCCCGGTCTTCGACCTGCACCGGGTCTTCTCCGACGGGGAGACGCAGGACTGGGCCGCCGCCGGCTGCCGCAGCGCCGGCATCGGCTGCATCGAGTGCAAGACCCGCCTGGCGGATCACCTGGTCGCCGAAGTCGCCCCGATCGCCGAGCGCCGCCGCGAGTACGAACGGCGCCCGGACACGGTGCGCGAGATCCTCGCCGCCGGCCGCGAAGAGGCCCGGGAAGTCGCCGCCGCCACGATGGAGCGGGTGCGGACGGCGGTGCGGCTCCCCACCGCGTGAACCCGCACCTCTACCTGACGGACGCCGCCGCCGGCGAAACCGGCAGCCCCGGCCCGGCGTACCACCTGCGCCTCGACGGCGACTCGGTCCGCGCCGACGGCGTGGACTTCGACGGCCCGCTGGAACTGCTCCTCCGGATGGTGCGCGACGGGCGCGCCGACCCGCTGCGGATCGAGATCTCGGCGATCACCCGCCAGTACCTGGACGCCCTGGAAGTCCTCGAGATTCTGGACCTGGGTCTCGGTTCCGGGTTCCTGAAGATGGCCACCGCGCTGCTGCGGATCAAGGCCCGGCGGCTCCTGCCCGCGGAGCGCCGGGCGGAGCCGGAAGAGGAGCCGGACCCGCTGGCGGCGATGGAGGAGCGGCTCCGCGACTACGCCAGATACCGGGAGGCGGCGGCGAAGTTGCGGAAGAGCCTGGAAGTGCGCAGCGCGGTCCGGGTGCGGCCCCCGTCGCTCCCGGTCGGCGAGGAGGACGGGAACGGCGCCGCCGCGACCCAGGAGGAAATCCTGGAGGTGGACCTCTTCGCGGTCGTGGAGGCCTTCCGCCGGGTGATGGAGCGCGCCCGTTCCCGGCCGAAGCCCCCGGTGCCGATCCCCCGGATCCCGGTGGCGGTGCTGGTGCGGCGGATCGAGACCGCCGCCCCGGTGGGGACCCGCCGCGGGTTCGAGGAAGTCCTGGAAGAGATCCTCGAAGGAGGAGTGAACCGCCCGGCGCTGGTGGCGGCCTTCCTGGCGGTGCTGGAACTGGCCCGCCGCCGCCGCATCTCCATCGGCCAGGAGCAGAACTTCGGCCGCATCTGGATCGAGGGCCGCCCCGCCGCCTGACCCGGGCGCCCCGGAGTGACGATGACCGAGGAAACCCCGCCCCCGGCCGGCGCGCCGAGCCCGGGGCCGCCGGCGCCGGCCGGGGCGGAGCCCGAAGCCCCGGTCGCCGGGGACCCCGGAGCGCCGGAATCCGGGGGTTCGGGGGTTTCCGGCGGGAGAACCGCGCGGTCGGCGGCGGTCGCAGGGAACGGGAAGGACGCGCCCGCAAACCCGCCGGAAGCCGAAGCGCCGGGAACTCCCGCCGAGGAAACGGCCGCCGCCGAAGTCGCCGCCGCGCCGGCGACGCCGGTCGAAGGAGCCGGCGAGGACGCGGAACCCTCCGCGGAAGCGTCGGAACCGGCGGAGCCGGGAATGGCCGCGGAGGAGGCGCCGGAAGAGGGAGAGTCGGCTTCGGCCGCAGAGGAACTCCCTTCGTCCGAGGCGACCTCGCTGTCGGCGGCGGTCGAAGAGGAAGACGCGGAAGCGCCGACCGCGGGGGGAGACGGGAACGCGGCGGACACGGAAGCGCCGGAATCCGCAGAACCGGACGCAGCCGCCGCGGACGCGCCCGAACCGGGGGAACCGGCGGCAGCCGCGGGCGAACCGCCTTCGTCCGGGGAACCCTCGTCATCGAAGGCGTTCGAAGCAGCGGACGAAGACGCGTCGGTCGCGGAAGCCCCCGGATCCGCCGAACCGGGTGTCACTGCCGATGGCGCGCCGCACCGGGGGGAATCGGCAGCGGCAGCGGAGGAGCCCGCTTCGTCCGGAGAATCCTCGCCGGCGGAGGTGGTCGAACGAGCGGACGAAGGCGCGCCGGTCGTCCGGAAAGAGGGAAACCCGCCGGACGCGGAAACGCCGGGGCTCACCGGACCGGGTGTCACCGCCGCGGACGCGCCCGAACCGGGGGACTCGACCGCAGCGGCGGAGGAGCCCGCTTCGTCCGGGGAACCCTCGCCGGCGGAGACGGGCGAAGGAGTGGAAGAAGAACCGCCGGTCGCCGCGGCAGACCGGAACAGCGCGGGCGCGGAAACGCCGGGACCCGCCGAACCGGACGCCGCCACCGAGGACGCGCCCGAACCGGGGGACTCGGCCGCAGCGGCGGAAGAGCCCGCTTCGTCCGGGGCATCCTCACCAGCGGAGGAGATCGAACGAGCGGACGAAGTCGCGCCGGTCGGCGAAGCGCCGCGGCCCACGGAACCGGGGGACTCCGCGGCAGCCGCGGACGAGCCGCCTTCGTCCGGGGAAGCCGCGCCATCGGAAGCGTTCGAAAGGGCGGGCGAAGAGGCGCCGGTCGCCGAGGAAGACGGGAACGCGCCGGAGGGGGAGGCGCCGGAACCCGTAGAACCGGGAGCCGCCGCCGGGGACGCGCCCTTCGACCGGGGCCCGCCGGAGCCGGGAGCGGAATCCGCCCTGGAGTCGCCGCCGGCGATGGCGCACCCGGCGGGGGGATCAGCGCCGGAGGAGTCGGCGTCATCCTCCCCGGGAACCGGCGTCGCGTCGGCCTTCCCGCCGGAGGACCCCGGATCGACCGCGGATGCCGAAGAGATCCCTCCCGAGGAAGCCGACGCGGCGGCGGAGAGCGCGACCCCCACGGGCGAGGCCGGCGTCCCCGACTCGCTGCTCGCCGCCATCGAGGCCCTGCTGTTCTCGCACGGGGAACCGGTCTCCGTCGCGAAACTGGCCTTCGCCCTGGACGAGGATCCGACACTGGTCGAAGCCGCGGTCGCCGCCCTGGAGCACCGCTACTCCGAACCGGGCGCCGGACTGCGCCTGGCCCGGGTCGCCGGCGGCTTCCAACTCACCACCCGCGCCGACCTCCGCGAAGTCATCGAGCGCCTCCTGGCGCCGAAACGCGAGGAGGCGCTCTCCGAGTCGGCGGTGGACGCGCTCTCGGTCATCGCCTACCGCCAGCCGATCACCGTGCCGGAGTTGAACGAACTGCGGGGCGTCAACTCGCAGAGCGTCGTCTCCACGCTGCTGCGCCGCCGGCTGATCCGCTCCCGGGGCCGGAAGAAGGTCGTCGGCCGCCCGATGCTCTACGGCACCACCGACGAATTCCTGGAGCGGTTCGGGCTCGAAGGCCTCGACGACCTGCCCGAACTGGGCGAACTGGAGCCCCCCGGGTCGGCGCCCTCGTCCAGGCCCCCGGCGCCCCCCGCGCCCGCCGACGAATCGAATCGGCCCGACCGCGACCCGGAGGCCCCCGGCGCCGACGATCGCGCTCCGCCCGATTCGTCATGACCGCGGAGCGGCTGCAGAAACTCATCTCCGCGGCCGGCATCGCGTCTCGCCGCGCCGCCGAACGGCTCATCGTCGAAGGCCGGGTCACCGTGGACGGCGAAGTCGTCCGCGCCCTCGGCGTCCGCGCCGACCCCGAAGCCGCCGACATCCGGGTGGACGGCGCCCGACTCCGCGCCCTCCACCGCCCCCGCCGGTACGCGGTCCTGAACAAGCCCGTCGGACATCTGACCACCCGCTCCGACCCCTCCCGCCGCCCGACAGTGATGGATCTGCTGCCGCTGTCACTGCGGTCGCTCGCCCCGGTGGGCCGCCTGGACGCCGCCAGTTCCGGCCTGGTGCTGTTCACCGACGACGGCGCCCTCGCCCAGCGGGTCACCCACCCGAAGTACCGCCTGCCGAAGACCTACCTGGCGACGGTGCGCGGCCTCCCCGAGGAGGAAGTCCTGGCCCGCGCGGTCCGCGGCCTCCGGGTGGACGGCGAGTTCCTGCGCCTCGACCGGGCCGAGGTCCTGGCCCGCTTCCCCCACGGCGCCGCCGCCCGGCGCCGCGCCCGGCTCAAGATCACCCTGCGCGGCGGCCGCAACCGGGAAATCCGCCGGGTGTTCGGCGTCCTGGGCCACCCGGTGGTCGAGTTGCACCGCACCCGCATCGGGCCGCTCAGCGACCGCGGCCTCCGCCCCGGCCGCTGGCGCCGATTGACGACCGCCGAAGTCGAGGAACTCCGTGAAGCGATCCGCCTCGCTTCGGGCGAAGAGACATCGGTCGGCGGCGAACGGACGCCGGAGACTGCCGACCGGGCGGAGAAGCCCCCGGGAACCGACGAAGACGCCGCGCCCTCGGACGCCGCCGCCGCGGAAGCGAACGAACCCCCTCCCTTCGTCGTGGCCATAGACGGCCCCGCCGGCTCCGGGAAGACCTCGGTGGCCCGGGCCGTCGCCGAGCGCTTCGATCTCGGCTACTTCAACACCGGCGCCTCGGTCCGCGCCGTGGCTCTCGGCGCCATGCGGAACGGCGTCCCCCTCGACGAAGGCCCGCCCCTCTGCCCCTTCGCCTACCGCGTGTTCCTCGACCCGGAGGGCCGCGTCTTCCTCGACGGCGAAGAAGTCTCGACCGCGGTCCGCGCCCCGGAGGTCTCGCGGGGCGCTTCGGCGGTCGCCGTCCATCCCGAACTCCGCGAAGTCCTCGTCTCCCGCTGGCGCAGCGCCGCCGGCGGCGGGGGAGTCGTCGAAGGCCGGGACATCGGCACCGTGGTGTTCCCCGAAGCCCCGGTGAAGATCTTCCTGGAAGCCCGCCCCGAAGTCCGCGCCCGCCGCCGCTCGTCGGACGAAGGCGACCGCGATGTCCGCGTCGTGGAAGCGGAACTCAGCGACCGCGACCACACCGACTCCGGGCGGCAGGTCGCCCCCCTCCGCCGCGCCCCCGACGCCCACACCGTGGACACCAGCGAGTTGACCCTCGCCCAGACCGTCGACGAAGTCGCCGCCCTGGTCACCGCCGCCCGGCAGGCTCGGGGGGAATAGGCCTTCGGGGCCGGGCGCCGCCTCCGTCGAAGAGTCCATGGACTCCCACCCCGGACCGCGCAGATGATCCGCCGTTTCCAGGCCCTCGGCTACCGTTCTCTGCGGTATGTGGACCTCGAGTTGGACGACTTCCAGGTCCTGGTGGGCGACAGCGCCAGCGGGAAGAGCACCCTCTTCGACGCTTTGACCTTCGTCGGTGATCTCGTCGAAGAGGGCATCTTCTCGGCCACGACGAAGCGCACTGCGAATTTCAGGGATCTGGTATGGAATCGTCCGGATCGAGACCTGGGTTTCGAGTTGGCGCTGGAAGTCGAGATTCCATCGTCGCGCCCGGCGATGTACCGGGAGACCGCCTACGACCGGATCCGCTACGAAGTCGCGGTGCGGGAGGACAGCGCACACGGCCTGCGGTTCACCGGGGAACAGTGGTTTCCGCTCGTGGCGTCGGCGCCCGGGGCCCGGTCCGGCGATCGCTTTCCCGATCCGCCGCCGACTCCCGAGACCCTCTTCACTTCTTTCGGTGATCGGCGCCCCGTACGTTCACCGAACGATCTGCCCGGGGGCGGCGACCGCACTCCGCCGGACCTGGAGTACCCGGGCGACCCGACCTGGAGACGAGAATGGGCGGTCTCGGCTCTGGGACGACTCCCGCTCTCGCAGGCGTTCCCGGTGGATCGCTGGCTGAAGGACGAGTTGAGGGCCGTTACGCCCGTCTCGCTCGAGAGCGAGGCCCTTCGCCATCCCGGACCGCCGCGCCCGTCCAAAGACCGGTTGGATCGAAGCGGCTCGAACCTCCCCGGGCTCGTCGAGAAACTGAAGGCGAAAGGCGGTGGCGCCTACGAGGAATGGATCGAGCATGTCCGGACGGCGATTCCCGAACTGGAAGGCGTCGAGACGATCGTTCGTCCGGAAGATCGGTACGCCTACCTGATGGTCCGCTACGCCTCCGGACTGCGCGCCCCTTCCTGGACGGTCGCCGAGGGCACTCTTCGACTCCTGGCGCTCACGCTTCCGGCGTATCTCGAGCCCGCAGGTTCATTGATTCTCGTCGAGGCGCCCGAGAAGGGTATGCATCTCAAGGCGTTGGACATCGTCTGCGACTCCCTGTATTCGGTCTACGACTCCCAGGTCCTGGTCTCGACGCACTCCCCCGCCGTCCTCCGTCGAACCCGACCCGAAAAAATCCGGTGCCTGGCCCGGGACGATGACGGGGCCACGGACATCGTTCGCGGCGACCAGCACCCGTTACTCAAGAACTGGAAGGATGAAGTCGACACGACCGCACTGTTCGCGATGAGCGTAGTCCGCTGAAGAGCGACCGGCCACAGCAGGAGCCGGAATCATCCGGGGGGGGTCGGCGAAGTCGGCGGTAGATCGGGTCACCCGACACGGATCTCCGGGGGCGACCGTGCGGTGATCGGCATCGGCACGAAAGAGGGCGGCGCGGCGCCGGCGGAGCACCGTCAATCGGGGTCGGCGCAGGGTTCGAGGTCGGGGGCGAAGGCCAGCGGCGCAGAGGGGTGGATGTCGATGGTGAGGGTTCGTTCGACCTGGCGCTCGGTGAAGTCGGGGTGGTTCGCGAACCATCCCTCGTCGCGGCCGAGGAACAACTCGTTGCCCCGGACGCGGAGTTCCCCGTCCCAGCGGTCTCCGAGGACGATCGTCCCCAACTTGCGCAGGACGACTCGCTCCCGGTCGGCGCGGATCACCCCGCCGTCCTCGGGTTCCGCGTCGGCGGCGATCCCGTGCCCGCGTTCGACGGCGAGGAACAGCAGATCCATGAAGGTCCCGGAGCCGCCGCCGGACGAGGCCGTCTTGAGGACCTGGACGCCGGAGTCCGTCATTCCGATGTACCGGTACCCGAAGGATTCGCGGGAAAAGCCGTCGGCCTCGGGCGCCTGCCGCCACCACACGAAGGGGCATCTCCCGGCCGACTGCCGCGCTTCGACTTCGTCGCCCGAAGTGCTGAACCGGTTGCTGTCGTTGGCGTCGGTGAGGTTGATCGCGACCACCAGGTCTCCGGTGTCGCTGAGCCAACCACCCATCTCGTGGAGGATGCGGGGATTCACGAACGTCGCCCGGGTGAACGAGGTACCGGCCTCGATCGTCGGCACCGGCTGGACCGGGCGGGCGGTGGCGGCACCGGCCAGCGCGGCGACCAGCGCGACGGCGAGTGGATTCATTCGGGACGGGCTCTTCGCGGGACCGGCAGGATCGAGGGCTCGGAGCGCGGTCGGGCGCCGGCGGCCCCGCGGCGCCTCCGACCCGCGTTCCTCCGCCGCGATGCTACTGCGGGCGGGCCGGCCCGTCGCCCCGGCCGCCGGACAGCGGAACGGCCGAGACCGCCGCTGCCTCCGGGTATCGCCCCGGGGCTACCGGCTCGGGTCACCGCAGGGGACTTCGTCGCCGGCGAAGACGAGGGGCGCCGACGGCTGGATATCCACGGTGAGAGTCCGTTCGGCCCGGCGGTCCGCGTAGTCGGGGTGATCCGCGAACCATCCCTCGTCGCGCCCGATGAACAGGTCGTTGCCCCGGACGCGGAGTTCCCCGGCCCAGCGGTCTCCGGTGGCGACCGTTCCCAGCCGGCGCAGGACGACCCGTTCGCGGACGGCGCGGACCACGCCGCCGGCGTCCGTCTCCTCGACGCGCCCGATCCCGCGCCCGAATTCCACGGTGAGGAACAGGAGATTCCCGAAGGTCCCGGAACCGCCGCCCCCCGAGGCGGTTCTCAGGACCTGGACGCCGGTGTCGGTCATGCCGATGTACCGGTATCCGAAGGACTCCCCGGAGGCGTTCCGACGCGGACGGCGACTCCACTGGACGAAGGGGCATCTCCCGTCCGACTCCCGGACCTCGATTTCGCTGCTCCCGGCGCTGAACCGATTGCTGTAGTTGGCGTCCGTGAGGTTGATCGCGACTACCAGGTCGCCCGTGTCGCTCATCCAGGTGTCCATCTCCTGGAGGATGCGGGGATTCACGAACGGCGCCCGGGTGAACGAGGTGCCGGTCTCGATGGTCCGGACCGGCGGGGCCGGTCGGGCCGGCGCGGAGGCGGCGCTCGCGAGTGCGGCGAACAGCGCGGCGGTGAAGGCGGTCATGGCAGGTTTCCTTTCGGCGGAAGCGCGGCGGTCGGGTTACCGGCAGCCGGCGAGGGGGTGGGCGTCGAAGACGGGGTCGCGCCGGCGGAGGCGGATCTCGATGGTGCGGCGGAACGGGTTGTCGCCGCGGTCCTCGCCGGTGGCCCGGCCGAGGTCTCCGGGGATCAGCGTCTGGCCGGCGGAGAGGGCGACGACCAGGTAGCCGTGTTCTTCGCAGAGCGGAGCCAGTTCGCGGGCCACCGCCGCGGCGCGGGTGAAGGCGAGCCCCACGTTGTCGGCGGGCCGGAGCGGACGGGCTTCGCCGCCGAGATACGGGATGAGTGCTTCGTCCAGATTGCTGCGGCCGGCGATGGGACGCTCGTCGGTATGGCCGACGACCTCGATCACCTCGGCGCCGTACTCCGCGGCGTACCGCTCGATCTGCGGAAGGACCTCGCCGTGCAGTTTCCCGGCGAACTCGGGCGAGATCCAGTTCCTCGCGGTGGGGAAGGAATAGCCGTCCGCTTCTTCGAGACGGATGATCGGCGGCCACCGGTGTCCGGGCTCCGCTTCGGGGTCGTCCGGTTCGGGGTCGTCCGGTTCGGGCGTCGGGACCGGCGGCGATGGCGGCGCGCACGAGTCTGCGGTTTCGCACTCGGCCGGAGTCGGTGTCGGGTCGTTCGGCGAAGCGTCGTCGTTCCCGGCATCGGCTTCGTCGTCCGCCTTCGGGTCACCGGGGGGGTGCTCCCCGCCGTCCGGGCCCGAACTCGGCGCTCCGGGCGCGGTTCCCCCGCCCCCGCCCCCGCCACCACCCTGGTCGGTGGGTGGCTCGTCGGTTCGCAGTCCCGGTTCCGTCGCCGCGACGGTCCAACTGAAGGCGAGGAGCAGCAGCACCAGGATGAAGGTGATGACCAGCATGATCTCCAGGGCGCTGGTCCCGAAGATCCGGGCGCGCCGGACTTCCCGGTCGAAGTCCAGGGTGGACTGCTTCACGCCGCTTTCCGCGCCCAGAGGGCCCGCAGTCCCCGGGGAGCCGTCGCTTCCTTCTCCCGCGAAACCGTCTCGTTCAACCGGTCCACCGCCTCGGTCAGCCCCTGGAGCGCGGGCCCGGCGTCCACCTGCACCCGGAGGCCGAGGTTCGCCAGCCGGTCGAGCGCGGTATTGATCTTGTCCGCGGTCTCGCCGGACTCCCGGTCCCGCTGCGCGGCGGCCTCCGCCGATTCGGAGAGCGTGGCGCCGAACGAACGCACCTCCGCCCCGAGCGCTCCGGCCGCCCGGTTCGTGGAGAGCCGCACCTGCTCCAGCCAGTTCGCGACCGCGTCCGCGCCCTCGACCACCCCTTCGGCGGCGCCCTCGACCCGCCGCGAAGCGACCGCGCCGGCGCGGGAGATGCCGTCCGCCGCCTCTTCGAGGGCCTTCCCCGCGGCCACCGCCGAGCGGGTGTACGCGTCGAGACCCTCCGGCAGCTCGGCGGCCCGCTGCCGCATGATCGTCAGGAGTTGCGCCATCTGCGCGACGGCGGCGTCCGCCTGCCGGGTCAACTCCAGCGCGGCGTCCTGGAGCCGCTGCCGCATCTCCCGGTGGTAGGCGTCGGCGTCGCCGCCCCGCTGGGTCAACAGCGTGCGCATCGTCATGCCCAGGAGCGTGGTGACGAGCGCCACGCCGAACGCCGGCAGGAAGGACACGATCGCCTCCCGCGCCGCCGTCTCCCCCGGCCTCAGGTGGAAGCCGAGGACGATGAGCCCGGAGATCAGCGAGGCGACGGTGAACAGGAAGCCGAGGTAGTAGAGGTTGTCCCCGGTCTCGTGCCGATCCATCCCCAACTGGCCCAAGCAGTACGAGCGGTAACCGAACATCGCCGCGACCATCACGACGGCCGGCGCCAGGAGCGAGAGGAGCGACCAGCGCGGGCTCAGGAACCCGAATGCGAGCGTGAGGGCGAGCGCACCGCCGACCGCGAGGACGAAGACGCGGTCGTGCGACCGGCCCGGGGCCTTACCGACCGGGGCCGACATGGTGCACCTCGGTGACGACCGCATCCCGGTCGGTGAAGTAACGCCTCCACCATTCCAGGTGCTCCTCGCCCTGGATGTCAGGAATGAACATATACTTCATGCGCGCGTAGATCAGACGCACTTCCGCGCCACCGAAACCGGTCGTGTTCCAATCCGGATCGGGAGGCGCTGCGGTCGATTTCGACTCGGGACGAATGCCGCGCCAGGTGGTCAGGCCGAAGTTCTGCGGTACGACGAAATCCGACACCACCGTCAGCGACCGGGCGGCGTGCTCCAGCGCCGGGTCCCCGAATTCCCGGGCCACGCCGTCGAGCGACTGCCACAGACTGTAGGAATGCTCCGGCGACCAGGACGAGTGAGCCTCGAACAGTTCCCGAAGGGGTTTCAGGAAGCGGTCCCGATAGCGCTTCCGGGCCATGCGGGGGTTTCCGTAGAGGGCGCTCACCTCGTCCCCGTTGCCCGGATTGCACGCCACGCTGATCGGTTCGAAGAGTTCCTGCGGGTCGTAGGAGACCTCACGGACGACGACCTGGGCGTGAACCGGGAGATCGGTCACTTCGTCCAGGAGACGCCGCTCGATCTCCCGGGCGGTGTTCGGGTCCATCGGGGCGAACTCCAGGGTCTCCGCGTCCACCCGACGGTTTCGTTCCAGCAGCACCGTGTGCACCAGCGGAACGAGTGCCGGGTCGGAGGGGCAGAGCGTGGCCTCGTCGAGGTCCGCGGCGGCCGGGGCACTCCACCAGAACCACAACCCCCCGACGATCATGGCCGCGACGACGGTTCCCAGGATCCAGGTGCTGCGATTCGTCTCGCCGGCCCTCGAGCGGGAGCGGCGCCGGTTCGCTCTTCTTCCGTTTCTGCGGGGCATGGACTCAACTCCTCTCGCCGGACTCGAAGGAGTCGGCGCCGTGACGCGCGGCAGCGGAGAGCGCCTGCCGCGCCGTTTCGGATTCCTGCCGGACGGCTGCCTCGTCGGCCGCCGGGGTCTCCGGCAGCGGGGTCGCCTCCGTCAGGTCTTCCAGCCGGATCGAATGGAGATCCGGGCAGTGGGTCAGGCGGAGCGGTTCGATGGCGCGTTCCAGGTCGCGCCGCTGGCGGCGGAACTCGTCGGCGAGCGCCGCGCACTCGGTCCTCGCGTTCCGGTCGTCGGCGACTCCGGCGCGATGGACCTCGACCGCGGCCTGGAGGTTCTCGACGTGTTCCTCGAGTGCGTCGTCGAGGTCGGCCAGCGCCTCCCGGCGCGCTTTCTCGAAGGCGATCTGCGTCTTCCGGCGGACCCGCGCCCGGCGGCCGTAGCCGGGGTAGTCGTCGTCCATCGAATAGCCCTTGTAGAAGGCGAACGCGGCGAAGAGCATCCCGATCAGCGCGGCGACCCAGGACATGACGCCCTCGATCCCCAGGTAGTCGGCGGTGAACGACTGCCACGCAGCGCGACCGGCTTCCACCGCCGCCAGGTCGTCGGCAGCGGTCTGCATCGCCTGCCGGAAGTGCGCCACCAGCAAGTTGAAGAAGATGAGCCCGAGCCCGCCGGCGAGGACCACGGCACCGCCGAGGGTCTTCTTCCACGCCGAGCGGTGGTTGAAGAACCGCGCCAGGTTGCCGCCGAAGAAGGCGAAGCCGATGTTCACCGCGGCGATGGCGCCGGCGAGTCCCATCGCCTCGGCGAGCCCGCCGAGCGCCCCGCCGGCCAACAGCGTCGCGTTCATGGCGATCTCGACTCCGCCGACGGCAGCCGTCGTCAGGCAGTGGTTGAGCCGGTTCTCCGGGTACTGCGGTTCGCGGCGGAGTCCTTCGACCGTCCGGAACTCGTCGAGGTCGTCTTCGCTCCGGCGGGCCTCGTCCCGCGCCCGGACGACCTCGTCCCGGCGGTCCTCGGTGGCGGCGCGAATGGCGTCGAGTCCTCGGTCGCGGGCCTCGCGGATATCGCCGACGGCGTCGCCCCGGTAGAGGCGCGCGGCGTAGGCCTGGTGTTCCCGCTCGAACACTGTCGCCAGCCGGTTGTCGTGCGCCGCAGCCGCCTGCGCCAGGAGCGCGTGGAGCACCCGCGGGTCGGCGCCGCCCGGTTCGCGTTTCCGTTTCTCGAGCCGCCGCTCGAGTTCGCGGACTTCGAGCGCCGGCCAGCGGCCGTTCATCGTCGGGTCTCCCGGGAAGGGAGGACTGCCGAGCGCCGCGTCGGCTGCCGACGGTCGTCGGCCCAGGTGGCGGAGGGCCGCCGGCAGGACCGACCCGACGCCGGCGCCTCGCGCCGGACGGACCTCGGTGAGTGCGGTGGACATGGGGATCAACTCCTTTCGAGTCGGTAGGAAAAGTGGTCGTCGCGGCCGACGGCGTTCCGAAGCCGCCGCGCCGCCGCAAGGTCGTCCTCGGAGACCTCGAAGCGCGCGCCGGGTTCGCTGAGTTCCCGGAACAGGCGGCCGGGGCGGAACTGGAGAGTGGTCAATCGATCCACATGCATTCCCGGCGCGTTGCGGTCGCTCGCGTAGTCGGTGGCCGCGTTCAACAGCGCGAAGGCGTTGTCGCCCTGACTCGCGCGGTACTTCTGCGCCAGTCCCTCGAGGTGCCGGCCGAGGGCGGCCCAGTAGCGCCGTCGCTTCGGCGTGAACGTTCCCTCGGAGGCGAACCGCTCCCCGCGTCGCGCCGGATCGGGGAAGGCCGGAGGGTCGATTCCCAGAACCCGTACCAAGCCGGCCAGGAACTGCTCCCCCGGCACCGGCACGGATTCGATCCGGGCCGGTTGTGCCCGGATCCGCTCCACCTCGAACTGGCGGAGGTCCGCGGCGGTGAACTCGCGTTCCTCGAGGTCGCGAATCCATTCGTCCATGGTCCGGCGGTGCCGGTCCTCGAAGGTGTCCCCCACCATCCTGGAGGCGCCGCCCTCGATCGGCAGCCCGTTGCCGCAGGAAAACCGGAGCACGCCCACGCAGAAACGCACCCGGCACGACTTGTTGTAACTGTTCTTCACCCGGAGGAAGCGACTCCAGGGCCCGTCACCGGCCACGACGAAACCGAGGCAGCCGGCGCTGAAGTCGGCATGGAAGGAAGCGCGCGATTCCGGCATTCCCCAATCGAGGAGCAGCATGTCCCTCGCGGCGGCGCCGCCGAAGACCTTCGCGAAGAGCCGGCGGCCGATCTCGAACACCTGTTCGTTCCGGATCAACTCGTAACCCTCCGAAACCACCGAGAAGATCTCTTCCTTCCCGTTCTCACCCGGCCCCACGATGGCGCGGTACCCGGGCACCGGCTGACCGTTCTTCTCGAGCTGCATCGGTTCCGGGCGCACCGGGAAGAACGCCGCCTCACGGAACCGCTCGAAGTCACCGAACGGATCCGCCGGGAACGGGTCGGCCGGCGCCGAGGCGGCCCCGCCGGCCGGGTCGGGCGTTCCGGAGACCAGCCCCGGGGGGTGCACTCCGGCGGCCCTGCCCGGCAACGGGAGCCGCGTCTCGTTCGAGAAAGGCGTCGACATGGCTTCAGTCCTCCTCGCGGAAGCGGAGATGCCCGTTCGTCGCGGCGCCGTACTCGATGGCGATCTCGATGCGGCGGGCGGCGGCCAACTGGGTTTCGTTGACCTCGAATCGCGACCGGGGCCTCCCCAGGGCCTTCGCAAACCCGCCGCAGCGACGCTGCAGGGCGTTCACCCGGCCGGCGTGCATCCCCGGGGCGCGTTCCCGGCTCGCATACTCGGAGGCCGCCCCCAACAGAGCGAACGCGGTGTCGCCGTGGCTCTCCCGGTACTTGGCGGCCAACCCCTCCAGGTGCCGCCCGACGCTGCCCCAGTACGGCGCCGGCGCCCGCCGGGCGAGCCGCTTCCGCTCTTCGCGAGGCGCCTGGTCGAGACGCGCCAGGGCCTCCGGCGGCTTCAGTTCCAGCGTGCGGACCAGCCCGGCGAGGAAGTGGTCCGCCGGTACCGGGACTTCGGCCAGCCGCTCCAGCCGCTCGCGCACCGGTCGCGGATCGAACCGACGCAGCCCGTAGCGGGTCTCCCCGTGTTTCTCGATGTCGTCCATCCAGGCGGCCAGCGGATGACGATGCGGGTCGGAGAAGGTGACGCCGTCCTCCCCGATCATTCCGTTCGCGCAGATCAACCGGTGGACCCCGACGGTGAACCGCAGTTGGTGGGTCCGGTTGTAACTGTTGGTGACGCGCAGGAAAGGCGTCCAGGCGTCGTTCCCCCACAGCGCGAAGTCGAGCGAGTCCGCGCTAAAGTCGGCATGCATGAAACGCCGGGTGCTCGGCATCGTGAGGTTGATCGGGCGCAGTTCCCGTGCGGCGTTCTCGCCGAAGACCAGAGCGAAGACGCGGCGGCCGGCCTCCCCGGCCTCCTCGTTCGTGACCAGGTGATACCCGCCGGCGAGTCGCGCCAGGTGCTCCGCGTCGCCGAAGAGTGACCGGGGCGGCCGGAGTCGCCGGAAACCGCCGGAGACGACGGACAGGATCGAGCCGTTGGGCCGGTCCTCGACCAGTGCCCGGTGGGTCGAGACGGGGCGCCCGTCGGGGAGGTGCAGGGGGTCTTCCCGCACCGGGAAGTACGCGTCGCGGCGGAGTTGATCGAGGGCCGCCGACGCCCCTCCGAACGGCGGGTCCGGCGCGACGGACAGCGACAGGGCCACCTGGGTGCGCCGATCGGGTCCCGTCAGCACTTCGACCGGTCGCGCCCTCGCTTCCTGGACGGTCTCCAGGCTCCGATCGATTTCCGTCGGCGTTTCGAGTCGCGAGGCGAACGACTCCACGATCGACTCCACCGACTCCGACCGGCGCCGATCGGGTTCCGTCGGCACTTCGCGTTGCGAGGGCCAAACTCCGAACTCCCGCCGTCGCGTCCCGGCGCCGCGCCGCGGACGCCGCGGCTCCGCTCGGTCGACCGCGGTCCCGCGAGCGCGAAGCGGCTCCCGTGACGCGCCCGGTTCCCCGGTTGCCGTTCGCGGCGCCGGCAGCGCCGCCCGGCGTTGCCGCAGATCCCAAGGGACCTGCCGCCCACCGGCTTCGTCGACGAGGAGCAGGTCCGACCGCGAGGAGGCGATCCCTTCCTCGACCGCCACCCGCGCGGCGTCGGCCGCCGGGAGGAAGCCCAGTCCGAGGCCGGCGGCGAGCGCGGCGACCGCCCGGGAGTCCTCGTTCCCGGGTTCGGGACGCCGGGCAGTCCAGGCGGCGGTGATCCGGGCGCCGCCCCGGACCGCCAGCACCCTCCTCAGGATCTCGCGGTGGTCGAAGAGTTCGGCCCCCCGACGGTGCGTCGCGGCGACTCGATACTGCGCCGGACCTCCCGGGGTGCGCAGCCCCGAGAGCGCGGCGCGGAGGGTGGCGCCGATGTCCGGGCCGGCGATGAAGAAGTCGCCGCCGGAATCCACGGCGAGGCGGGCGAGGCCGCTGTCCAGGCTGTCCTCGCCCATGAGGATGACGACCAACCGGCGTCCGCTCGAAAGGAACCGCTCGGTGTCCAGGGCGTGGCTCTTCCCGTCGGTGATGAGCAGCAGGGCCGGCGCCGCCGAACCGGCCCGGACCGTGCCGAGGGCGCGACCGATCTCCGTGCCCCCGCGGGGCGGGCCCAACAGTTGGACGGCGCGCGCGAACTCCCCGGCCCCTTCCGGCCCCGAACCGACCCGGCGCGCCCGGCTGTCGAACTCCCACAACTCCAGTCGATCCCCGGGTCCCAGGTCCGCTTCGAGACGCCGGAGCGAGGTCCGAAGCGCCGCCCACTTCGTCAACTGCCGGTCTTCGTTCTCACTCCGGGGCCCGCTCCCGCCCCAGGGCTCCTCCATGGAGCGGGAGCGATCCACCAGGACCGCGACCTCGACAGTGCCGTCCCCGGTCACCGGCTCGATCGCCATCGTCACCGTCCGTCCGTCGGCGGCGGTCCCGGTGAGCGGCCCCGATTCCGCGCCGGTCACCTCCAGGTCGATCGGCGCGTCGGTGGAACAGCGGAACCGTCCGTCCGGGGCCGCCGGTTCCGCCGGCGCGCCCTCGACCCGGACCGAACCGCTCTCGCAGCGGACGCGCAAGTCGGCAGACGCCGGGGCGCCGTCGGTCCGGGGTTCGATGCCCTCGTCCAGCCCGGAGCGGCCATAGACCTGCCCGATCGTCAGGGGGATGCGCAGGCGACGGGTGTCCTCCTCGACCTGAAGCGGCTGCGCCCAGGTTCCCGAGACCTCGACCTCGGCGCCCGGCGCCAGGTTCCCGACAGAAAGCAGATGGATCCCCGGGAGCAGTTCCTGATGACGCACCGCCGCGACTCCTCGCCCCAGCGCCCCTTCATAGGTCTCGCTCGCTTCCGCCCGCGGCGCCGCCCGCGCCACGATCCGCCGCCCGCCGACGACCGCTTCCAACCGGAAGAGGACCGCCGCCGAAGGCGCCGGCCAGGTCAGGAGCACTTCGAGGGGCCGTTCTTCCTCGTTCCGGAAAGTCCGGGTGAGGGTCACCGTCGCCAGTCCGCGCCGGAGTTCCACTTCCACGGCAGTGCGCGCCAGCGGATCGAGGAACGCTTCGGTTTCGTCGAGGTGCTCGCCGAGGAGCGATTCCAGCGGGTCCACCAGGAGCGGAGGGGTAGGGGTCGTAACGGTCATTCGCGATTTCCTGCGGTGGGTCGGGGCGCGGCGGCATCGCTCCGGGCGGGGCTCGGTGCGACGCTGTCGTCGGGAGAAGGGGGCGGGTCGGCGGCGGAGGCCGGGCGACCGGTCGGAGCGGGAGAGGGTTCGGCGGAGGAGGACTCGGGAGGGGCCCGGAGCGCCTTCTCCAGTTCTTCGCGCACGCGCTCCAGGAGCGGCTCCACCGGGTCGCCGGCGCCCATCCGTTCCTCCGCGACGACCAGGGTGATGCCGTCGGCGATCGGGATCGGGTAGCCGGCCCGGGCCTGCTGCAGCCGGCGGATCGCCGCCGGCGGGAAGCCCAGTTTCCGCAGCTGCTGGTGGCGGCGGATGGCCTTCAGATGCTCCGCTCCGTACTCCGCGAACTTGCGTCCGCCGCTGGGGCCCGGGCAGAAGCCCTCGGCGATGAGGAAGCGGATCTGGCGAGGGGTGAAACCGGTCTTCGCGGTCAGTTCCCGGAGGGTCATTTCTTATTCGACATTGTATGTTGTCGAAAAAGATTCTGCAACTGCGGAGATAATGGAACCTGCCCGGTGGCCCCCGTTGGGCCGTCCGAAAACCCCGCCGACTGCTCGTAACCCCTTGAAAATTCCCGCTGTTTTCGACCTCTGCAAGCCTCGGGAGGAGGTGCTGCGCGGCCGGGTCGCCGAGGCCGACTTCGCCGCGGACCTGGCCGCGGTGCTCCGGGAGGAAGCCCCCGCCGACTACCGGGAGCCCGCCCGCTTCTTCCGGAACACCCACCCCACCCGGGGCCTGAAGCGCCTCCTGGAGCATGTCTGCCGGCGGCTCGGCGGCGCCGGCGGGGAGGCCGCCGCCATCTTCCGGCTGGACACCTCCTTCGGCGGCGGGAAGACCCACGGCCTCATCGCGCTGGCGCACGCGGCGCGGGCCCCGGAGTCCGTCCCCGCCGAATTCCTCGACCCGGCCCTCCGCCCGGCCGGCGCGGTCCGGGTCGCCGCCTTCGCCGGGGAGACCGCCGACCCCGCGAACGGCCGCCACCTGGCCGAGGGCGTTTCCGCGAAGACACCTTGGGGCGAGATCGCCCACGCCCTCGCCGGCCGGGCCGGGTTCGACCGCGTGCGGGCCAGCGACGAGCAGGGGGTCGCGCCCGGCGCCGAGACCATCGCGGGGCTCTTCGAAGGCGCGCCGACGCTGATCCTGCTCGACGAGTTGGCCGTCTATCTCCGCAAGGTGAACCGGCAGAAGGGCGCCGAGGGCCAACTCACCGCCTTCCTCACGGGCCTCTTCCGGGCCGTCGAAACCGCGCCGAACGCCGCCGTGGTGTTCACCCTGGCTCTCGGCAAGGAGGGCGCGGTGGACGCCTACCGGGAGGAGAACCAGCGGCTCGCCGACCAGATGGCGGAACTCGGCAGCGTGGCCGCCCGGAAGGCCACCCTGCTGAACCCGACCGAGGAGGACGAAACCGCGCCCGTCCTCCGCCGCCGCCTCTTCGAATCCATCGAAGAATCCCGGGTGGACGAAGTCGTCGCCGCCTACCGGGCCGTCTGGAAGGCCCACGCGGACGACGGCGAACTCTCCCGGCAAGCGCGGTTGCCGGAGACCGTCGAGCGGTTCCGCGCCGGCTACCCCTTCCACCCGGAATTGCTGGACACCCTGACCCGGAAGGTCTCGACGATCGCCGACTTCCAGCGCGTCCGGGGGATGCTCCGCCTGCTGACCCGCACTGTCGCCCATCTCTGGAAGGAACGCCCGGCGGACGCGGCGGCGATCCACCTCCACCACATCCCGGCCGGCAGCAGCGAAATCCGCAGCGAACTCGTCACCCGCCTCGAACAGCGCCCGCTCGAACCGGCGCTGAACGCCGATGTCGGGGGCAAGTCCAAGTCCCTCGCCGAGGAGATCGACGAGGAACTCCACCGCGGGATGCCGCCCTACGGGGCGTACGCGGCGCGGACGATCTTCCTGCACACCCTGGCGTTCAACGAGCCGCTGCAGGGGTGCTCGGCGCGGCGGCTGCGGTACTCGATGGTGGGGCCCGGAACCGACTTCGCCTACATCGAGGAGACCCGCAACCGGTTCCTCGAGGACTCGGCCTACCTCGACGACCGCCCCGGCGCCCCGCTCCGGTTCCGCGTCGAGGCGAACCTGAACAAGATCATCCGCACCCGCGAGGGCATGGTGGACCCCGGCGACGCCCGCGCCGAGATCCACGACCGCATCCGTTCGATCTTCGGCTGCGGCGACCGGGGCGGCAAGGGCAGCCGGTCCGAGTTGGAGGCCCTCTGCTTCCCCGGCGGCGCTTCCGAAATCCCCGACGACGCGAGCGACCGCCCCCGCCTGGTGGTGCTCTCTCCCGACGCGGTGGGGACCGGTTCCGACGCCGACCCGGTCCCGCAGTTGCTCCGCCGCCTCCATGAGCACAAGGGCGCCGACGGGAAGGACTACCGCCTCCGCCGCAACCACCTGGTCTTCCTCGCCGCCGAGGCCGGGCGGAAGGAGACCCTGCGCCAAAGGGCGGTGCGGCGGTTGGCGCTCCTCGAACTCAAGAAGCCGGGGCACCTCGACGACCTCGCCGACCACCAGAAGGCGAAGGTCCGCGAGTACGAAGAGACTTCGCGGACCGACCTGGCGGTGGCGATCCAACAGTGCTACCGGCGCCTCTTCGTCCCCTCGTCCGCGGCGGCGGCCGGCAGTTCGCTGGCGTCCCTGCCCCTCGACGACCACGACGCTTCGGAGAAGCCGGGGAGCGGCCAGAAGGCGGTCGTCCGGGCGCTCCGGGAAAAAGGGAAACTGCGTCTCCCGGAAGACCCGCCGGACGCGCCCGAGTATGTCCGGGACAAGACGCCCCTGAAGACGAAGGGCGAGATGACCACCGAAGCGCTCCGGGACGAGTTCCGCCAGAACCCGGCGCTGCCGATGCTCGTCGGCGACCAGTCGTTCGTCCGCGGCCTCCGCCTCGGCGTCGAGCAGGGCTGGTATGTGTACCGGCGCGGCGACCTGCTCTTCGGTCCCGGCGAACCGACGACGGAGACCGTCGTGGACGGGGACTCCACCGTCTGCACCGTCCAGTACGCGAAGAACATCGGCATCTGGCCCCGCCCCGCCCCGGAAAAGCCCGACCCGGAAGAGCCGGACCCGGAGCCGGACCCGATACCGGACGACGACCGGAACCGCCGAACCGGGAAAGACGGAAACGGCGGCGCAGGCGGGCGCCGGGAAACCGGCGGGGACCGGCCCAGGAGCACCCCCGGCGCCTGGGCCGCCGAGGGCCCGACGGGCGAGGCGCTGGCACGGGTGCGGGAGCAGGCGGAGGCTGCCGGGGTGAAGATCGGGTCACTCACGATCCGGCCGCAGGAGTGGGGCGACGCGCTCCGCCTGCTCCGGGCCGCCGGCGCCGCGCGCCTGGAAGCGGAGACCGCGGTCGACCTCGAAGGCGGCTACGAGACCCGCGACGGAAGTTCCTATCTGATCCAGAAATTCGAGGGGACGATCGCCGCCGCGGCGCCGGTGGTGGACTTCCTGGAGCCGCAGTGCCGCGAGGCGTCCGTGGACCTGAAGATCCACCTCCGGCTGACCTTCCCCGACGGACTTCCCCCGGCCGGCGAACGCTGGGAGAAACTGGCCGGCAAGTTGGCGCACTGGGTCGTCGGCTCCGCGGCCCTCTCCGCCGCGGCGCGCGAAGCGAAGAAGTCCTGATGCCCGGCGCCCGTTCCCGGAGCGCCCGCCCTCCCGCTCCCGCACGGGCAACACGCCCGACCGCCGCCGCGCCCGCCATCCTCCCGGCATGACCCCCGCCGTCGTCCCGTTCCCGGTCCCGGCGACCGCCGCCACCATCCCCGCCCCCGGCCCGAGATACCAGTTGCGCGTCCGCCGCCGCGGCCCCGCCGACGCCGACTTCGAGATCTGGCGCCTCCCCTCCCCGACCGCGCCCACCTCGGCCGCCCGGTCGCCGGAGCGCCCCGAACGGATCGCCGGCCTCGGCCGCCGCAACCTCGAAGTCGTCGAGCACCGGGTCCTGAAGCGCCTGGCGCGCGCCGGCATCCGCACCGGCGCCCGGGGCAAACGCGCCCACGACCTCGACGAAGACCTGGCCCTGACCCTGGGCCTCCTCTTCCGGGCGCTGGCGCCGATGCGCAGCCTCGACCGGATGCGCGCCGTCTGCGAGGGCATCGAGGCCATGGAGCGCGAAGAAGCCGCCTACTGGCTGGGCATGGCAATGCACCGTAAGCACCCCCGCCGGGTCCTCACCGCGCTCCGCTGCCTGCTCACCGACCCCCGCGCCCCGGCCCGCCTCCGGCGGTAGTCTTCCCGGCGAGGCCCCGAGGAAACCCAGATCATGAGACTCCGGCGCGCCGTCATCGAGAACTTCCGAGCGATCACCCGCCTGGAACTCGACTTCCACCCGCAGATGAATGTCTTCTTCGGCGGCAACGCGAAGGGCAAGACCACTGTCTTGAACGCCATCGCCATCGGGCTGGGCAGCATCCTGCAACTGCTTCCCGAGGTCTCCGCGATCGGTTTCCGAAAAAAAGACCGCCGCGGCACGCAGCCGGCCCGTGTCGAACTCGAGGCCACCGACGGGACGCGGTGGGAACGAATTCGCGGTGTCCGGCGCCTGAGTCTGGCACGCGCCCTCAAGGAGCGGCTCGAACCGTTCATCGAGAGCCCGCACGCGGAGCAGAATTCGGACGACCTGCCCATCGTGGCGTTCTACGATACAGAACGGGCGGTACGTGATCAGCAACTCCTGAGAAGGAGGGCCACGGAAGATTCCTTGCGTCAGGAGGCTCTGCAGGGCGCCCTCTCCGTAGGAGTGGATTTCTCCGAATTCCTCAAGTGGTTCCGTGCCAAGGAACATGAAGAACTGGGTCTTCGCAACGAGCGACAGGACTTCACTTACGAAACGCCCGATCTTCATGCCGTCCGCGCGGCCATCCGCTCCATGGTTCCGGAAATCGTGAATGTGAGGATCGCTTTTCGGCCGCTTCGATTCGAAGTCTGTTGGAAGGACGAGGAGGGCGAGATGGAGCGCTTGGCGCTCTCCCAAATGAGCGATGGCTACCGGGTGATGCTGGCCCTCGTCGCCGACCTGGCCCGCCGGATGGCGCAGGGGAACCCCCATCTCCCAGACCCGCTGCAGTCGGAAGCCGTCGTCCTCATAGACGAAGTGGAGCTGCACCTCCACCCGTCCTGGCAGCAGCGGGTCCTTCCCGACTTGATGCGGACCTTCCCGAACACCCAGTTCCTGGTCTCCACGCACAGCCCGCAGGTGCTCACCACGGTGGACGCCAACTGTGTCTTCGACATGGAACGCGAGGACGGGAACATCGTCGTCGGCGGCATCTCCGTAGATACCTTCGGCGCAGAAGCCGGTGACATTCTGGAGGGCGTCATGCGCGTCCGCGCGAGGCCGGACAACGATTTCGTCCGGAAATTGGACGCTTACCTGGAACTGGTGGACGACGGGGACGGCGAAACGGAGAAGGCACGGAAACTTCGGCGTCGCCTCGAGGCGATCTCTCCGCGGGACCCCGGTCTCACTCGCGCCGATTCGGAGATCCGTCGCCAACGAGTGCTCCATCGACTCGGCCGCACACGGTGAAGCGGATTCGCCGACTCCGGTCCGCACCGCCCGGCCTCGCCGAATATCGGGCGTTGGAGAGCGAGACCGCGTCCTGGAACGAGTTTCGTGACCATCAGGATGGCCGGGCACACCGCCAACTGCTGGACACCCTCGGCACTCTGCAGCACGGACTCTGCGGCTACTGCGAGATCGAACTCATCGCCGAGGATCGTCAAGTGGAGCATGTGGTGCCCAAGTCCGATCCGGCAGACGGTTTGCGTCTCGCCTTCGAAGCGTCGAACCTCATCGCCTGCTGCAAGGGCGGAACGAAGAACCTCGGCCGGAACGGTGACCGCCGGGCCGATCCGGTGGGTCAGAATCTCAGTTGCGGCCAAGCGAAGGGCGCCTCCCGCGACCCGGCCTTCCTCGATCCCCGCGATCTGCCCGAACTCCCGTCGCTGCTGCGGGTGCGGGCCAGCGGCCGTCTCGAAGCCGACCGGAAATCCTGCGCAGTGGCCGGATTCGATCCGGAGCGTGTGGAGCGAACGATCGAGATCCTGGGCCTGAATGTGGAGCGCCTGTGTGGCGCCCGGAAGCAACACTGGCTCGCGCTCGACAGCCGGTGGCAGTCCCATCAGGATGAACCCGAAGTCATGACCGCGGGCGCCCGCGAAGAACTTCTGCCCGGCGACTCGCTCTCGCGATTTTTCACGACCGCACGGTCGTACTTCGGGAAGGCGGCCGAGAACGTGTTGGCGGAGGCGCCGGAGGACTGGGTGTGACTCACGGCGCGCGGTCGAGGAGAGGAGGCGGCCGATGAGGCTCCGGCGCGCCGTCATCGAGAACTACCGGGCAATCACCCGCCTGGAACTCGACCTCCACCCGCAGATGAATGTCTTCTTCGGGGGCAACGCAAAGGGGAAGACCAGCGTGCTGAACGCTGTCGCGGTGGGCTTGGGCGGCATCCAGCGACTCCTGCCAGGGATCTCGCCGGTCCGCTTCCTCGACCGCGACCGGCGCGGGACGGAGCCGGTCCGGGTGGAACTCGAAGCCGACGGTGGGACGAAATGGGAACGAACCATGCGCGGGTCGCGACGGACCGACCGCCTCGCGTCCCTGAAGAAGCGCCTCGAGCCGGTCATCGCCGCCGAAGAAGCGGAGGAACCGCCGCTCGATCTGCCGATCGCCGCCCTCTACGACACCGACCGGTTCGTCCCCGAACGACCGCAGCGCCAAGGCAAGCCGAAGGACTTCTACCGGTTCCCCGCTCTACAGGACGCCCTCTCGCCCCGCCCGGACTTCAGCGGTTTCTTCGAGTGGTTCTTCGGCAAAGAACACCAGGAGGGGAACGAGCAGAAACTGCGCCGCAGTTTCGATTTCCAACTCCCGGAGTTGACCGCGGTCCGCCACGCCATCGCCTCCCTCGTGGCCGGTCATACCGACCCGATGGTGCTGTACCACCCGATCCGGTTCACGGTGTCCGTCGCGTCGGACGGCGACGGAACCGGCCGCCTGGAGATCGACCAGTTGAGCGCCGGCTACCGGACCATGCTGGTAGTGGCCGCCGACCTCGCCCGCCGGATGGCGCAGGGCAATCCCCACCTCGACGATCCGCTGCAGTCGGAAGCGATCGTCCTCATGGACGATGTGGAGTTGCGCCTCCACCCGTCCTGGCAGCAGACCATCCTGCCCGACCTGATGCACGCCTTCCCGAACGCGCAGTTCCTCGTCTCGACCCACAGCCCCCAGGTGCTGACGACGGTGGAGGCCGATCGCGTTTTCGAACTGGAGCGCGAGAACGGAGCGATCGGCGCCTACCGGGTTCCGACGGCGACCTATGGCGCCCGGGCGTCCGATGCGCTCCACCTCGTCATGGGCGTGGACGAGCGCCCGGCGAACAACCCGTTCGTGAAGGACCTTCGTCGCTACCTGTCCCTCGTGGCCTCCGGAAACGGCGAATCGACCGACGCCAGAGATCTCCGCCAACGCCTCGGTAACACGGCTCCCGACGATCCCGATCTCTCTCGGGCCGACATGGAACTCCAGAGGCAGCAGGTCATGCGCGAACTGGAACGCGAACCGTGAAGCCCGTTCGTCATCTCGGCGCAACGACGCCCGGCTTGGCCGGTGCTGGCGGAGGCGCCGGAGGAGTGGGTGTGAACCCGTTCGACCCGTTCCGCCGGGCGCCGCTCCGGATGGCGCTCGAGCGGGTCGTCATCGAGAACTACCGGGCCGTCACCCGGCTGGAACTCCACCTCCACCCGAAAGGGGCGGTCTTCTTCGGCGGGAACGGCAAGGGGAAGACCAGCGTCCTGAACGCCATCGCCGTGGGGCTCGGCAGTCTGGTTTCGATGCTCCCGGGCGCCACCTCGATCGCGTTCCGCCAGCGCGACCGCCGGGAAGGAAAGCCGGCGCGGGTGGAACTCGAAACCACCGACGGGACGAAGTGGGACCGGACCCGGGGCGGGCCGCGGCGCCTCGGCCGGCTCGACAGACTGCGGTTCCAGATCGAGCCGATCGTGTACGCCGAGCAAGTGGGCCGCAACCCGCTGCCGCTGCCGATCGTCGCCTTCTACGACTCCGACCGGACGGTGGAGCCCGACCGCCGCCTCGGGGCCCGGCCCCCGAAACCGGCGCGCTTCGCCGCCCTCGACGGAGCCCTCTCGCCCCGCCCGGACTTCCGCACCCTCTTCGCCTGGTTCGCCGCGAAGGAGCGCGAGGAAGCGAAGGCGCGGCGGGAACGGAGCGACCTCGGCTACCGGCTGCCGGAACTCGAAGCCGTCCGCCGGGCGGTCGCCGCCGCGATCCCGGGCCTCTCCGACCCGACCATCGCCGAACGGCCGCCCCGGTTCTGCGTGTCCGTCACGGACGAAGCGGGAACCGCCCGGTTGGCCCTCGACCGCCTGGGCGGCGGCGACCGGCTGCTGCTGGCGCTCGTCGCCGACCTCGCCCGCCGCCTGGCGCAGGGGAACCCGCACTTCCCCGAACAGGGCAAGGACCCGCTGCAGGCGGAAGCGGTAGTGCTGATAGACGAAGTGGAGTTGCACCTCCACCCCTCCCGGGAGCAGCGCGTCCTGCCCGACCTCCAGCGGGCGTTCCCGAACACGCAGTTCCTGGTCTCCACCAACAGCCCGCAGGTGCTGACGACCGTCGATGCTGACCGCGTTGTCCATCTGGAACGCGAGGATGGCGAGATCGGCGCCTTCGGCGTCTCGACTTCCACCTACGGCGCCCGGGCCTCCGACGCGCTCCACCTCGTCATGGGAGTGGACGAACGCCCGGCCGGCAACGGGTTCGTGAAGGATCTCCGCCGTTATCTGAATCTCGTAGCGGACGGGGAGGGCGAGACAGCGCCGGCGCTCACCCTGCGGCAGGAACTCGCCGAGACCGCTCCCGACGATCCGGACCTGCGCCGCGCCGCATTGGAAATCCGGCACCAACGCGCCCTCCGTAAGCTGCGAAAGGCCGAATGAGTCCGTTCCCACGCGGTATTCCGATGGCGCACACGGGAGCACCGGTCGCGTAGTTCCGAATGACCGAACGCCGCCTCATCCCGGATGCCCTGCGGATAGCCGTCCGCAACGCGATGGGCGGGTACGGCCCATATGTCGTTCGAGAGATCGAAGATCTGTTCCGCACCTACGGTTTCTCGGAGACGAAACCCGTGACGGAGGACATTAGCGGCATGCGCCGAGAAGTCGCGGAAACCCACCAGTTGGCCATCGACTGGGGCGATGCCGACGAGAAGCGGCGTTATCTTATGTTGGTGGAGGATGTTCTCCGGGAGTACCCAGAAAAGGACGGCCGGAGCCCGAAGGAGGCTCGGGACATCGAAAGAGCTCTGAAACTGGCTGGGTTGAAGGATTCCCCAGTACCGAATGACTCCGACGCGCCTGATCTCTGGGATCCGCCGGACGCCCCAAGAGTGTTCATCTCCCACCGGGCAGAAGAGAAACTGGATGCCGAAGAAACGAAGCGGTTCCTCTGTCATTTCGGGTTCGCTGCGTTCGTCGCACACACTGAGATCGCGCCGACCAGAGAATGGCGTGTGGAGATCCAAAGAGCGCTCCGGTCCTGCGATCTCCTCCTCGCTCTCATCACGAAGAAGTTCCACAAGAGCATTTGGGTCGATCAAGAGATTGGCTGGGTGCTTGGGCGAGATATAGCCATCGTCGCCGTCTCGCTGGACGGCGCCGATCCCGAGGGTTTCCTCGAGTCGTATCAGGCCGTCAAGAGGCATCGCAGCGACAAATCCGGCGACCTGCCGAGACGGGTCTTCATCGCCATCTGCGACGCCGTGTTTCGTGGCCAGCGGCCCCAAGCCACGACCGTAGTGGACAAGATCGTGCCACTCGCACTTGCACAACTGGGGAGGGCCAAGACGAAGGATGGCATCAAGAAGCTCTACGGCCTGCTGAAGGCCGTGCCGACGCAGTCATGGGACAACGTACAGCTACAATCTCAACTACGGGCGGCGCGGGAGACGAACAGGACTCGTCTGAGGGGGGCTGGGGTGTACGATGGGTTGGGAAGTCTGTCCGATGGCAGTGGCGGTGCGCCGTGACTGATCGTCGCCTCATCGAGGACTGGCTGCCGATCGCGGCACTCGGCGAGGAGAGCATCCGGGAGCGGCGATCCATGACGGCGTTGCCGCCGACCTACTACCTGCATGTGTGGTGGGCGCGGCGGCCGCTGGTGGCTTCCCGGGCGGCGGTGCTCGCGTCGCACTTGCCGGCGGACGCCGACCGGCAGTCGTTCCTCCACGCCCTCGGCATCCACGGCGATCCGGTCGCCTCGCGCCATCGCATCGACGAAGCCAAGCGCACCGGGAGACGCTTCGAGGGAGAGGCGTACGACTATCCGCGAGCCTTCAAATACGCACTCGATGCGGGCGACCGGGAATGGCTGCTGGACGCCCTGAAGGACCGGCAGGGGGCTTCCGTCCTGGATCCGACGGCCGGGGGAGGCAGCATCCCGTTCGAGGCGCTTCGCCTCGGTTTTGGAACGATCGCCAACGATCTCAACCCCGTCGCCGCCCTCATCCTGCGAGCCACGGTCGAGTGGCCGGCAGAGTACGGTAGTGCTCTGGTGTCGGAATTCAGCGCACTCTCGGATCGCTTCGTGCGCGAGCGGGATCGGCGCCTGGCGCCGTTGTACCCGGATGAGACGACATCGGATGCCTACACGACGAACTGGCTCTGGGCGCGGACGGTTCGGTGTCCGCATTGCGGCGGGATCGTGCCGCTCTCGCCGAACTGGAGTTTGGCGGCGGACGGCACCGGGGTCCGGCTGCTGCCGGACGTGGCGGAGGGGTCGGGGAGCGGCGGGCGGCGGTGTCGGTTCGAGGTCGTGGAGTCCGCCGGGGAGCAGTCCGACGGTACGGTGGCCCGGGGCGATGGCCGCTGCCCCTTCCCCGACTGCGGGCGCGTGGTCGGCGGCGGGGAGATCAAGGAGCAGGCGCAGGCCGGGAAGATGGGTGACCAACTGTTCGCCGTCGTCTTCAGAGAGAAGATCGAGTACCGCACCAAGAGCGGGCACAAACGCCACAAGTGGGTGCGACGCTTCCGCGCGCCGGCGCCGGGCGACGACAACGGGGAGGAGGTTCGCGCCCGTCTCGCCAAAAAGATGGAGGACTGGGCCGCTCTCGACATCGTTCCGAGCGAAGCCATCCCGGATGGGAACAAGACGAGGGAGCCGCAACGCTACGGGATGCCGCTCTGGCGCGACCTGTTCTCGCCCCGCCAACTCCTCTGCCACGGCACGAGCGTGGAAGTGTTTCGGGAACTTCTGCAGGCAGATCGGGGCGCCGGAGAACTGGCCGAGACTCGCCGTGCCGCGTACGGTTACTTGGCGCTCTCTCTCGACAAACTGCGCGATTACAACTCCCGACTTACGCATTGGCACGTTGGGCGTCAAGTCGTGGCCGGCGGTTTCGATCGACACGATTTTGCCTTCAAATGGTCATACGCCGAAATGGCACCCTTGGTCGCCGGTCCCGGTTACGACTGGGCGATACGGAAGACGGAGAAGTGCATTCGAGAACTGATCGATCTCGTTGCGCAGCCCGACGACGGGAATGGCCTGTTCTCCTGCAGGACGGCTGAGACATTTCCACCGCTGCAGATCACCTGTATGCCCGGCGACCGTCTGGATCATCTCGATGACGCCAGCGTGGATGCGGTCGTCATGGATCCGCCGTACTACGACAATGTCATGTACGCGGAACTCTCCGACTTCTTCTATGTGTGGTTGAAGCGGACGGCCGGGCGCGTCTTCCCCGAGTTGTTCCGCCGGCGCCTCACCGACAAGGAGAACGAGGCGGTGGCGAATCCGGCCCGGTTCTCCGGAGAAAGAGGGGCGAAGGCGCTCGCCGGAGTCGAGTACGGTGACCGGATGGCGCGGATCTTTGCCGAGTGCCGGCGGGTGCTGAAACCGGACGGCGTGATGACGCTCATGTTCACCCACAAGGCGACCGGCGCCTGGGACGCCCTCGCCGGCGGGCTCATGGAAGCCGGGTTCATGGTCACCGCCTCCTGGCCGGTGGCGACGGAATCCCCCGGCAGCCTCCACATCAAGGACAAGGCAGCGGCGAACAGCACGATCTTCCTCGTCTGCCGACCCCGGCCGCTGTCCGACGACTCCGAGGAGAAGCCGTACTGGGAGGACCTCGAACCGAAGGTCGCCGAAGCAGTACAGAAGCGAGTACAGGGGTTCGAGAACATCGGCATCTCCCGCGTGGACATCTACCTGGCCGCGTTCGGCCCGGCGCTCGAGGAGTTCTCCCGCCACTGGCCGGTGAAGCGCGCCCGGCCCCGACAGATGCCGAAGGAACTCCGTAAGTTGGCGCCGAGACTCTTCGGTCAGCAGTGGGACCCCTACCGGGCGACCCCGGAGGACGCGCTGCTCGTCGCCCGCCGGGAGGTGAAGGGCCGCCTGATCGAGCGGCTGACCCGCACCTCGAAGCGGCGCGAGATCGACCCCCGCACCGACTTCTTCGTCATGGCTTGGGACGCCTTCCGCGCCCCGGTCTTCCCCTTCGACGAGGCGCTGAAACTGGCGCGGGCCGCCGGCGCCGACCTCGACAGCAACCTGGTGGGGCGCCTGGCCGAGAAGAAGGGCTCCGACCTCCGCCTCTGGGACAGCGTCCAGCGGGCGGGCAAGGCGCGCCTCGGCTCCGCGGACGGCTCCCGCGCCGCCATCGACCGCGTCCACCATGCCGCCCACCTGGCCCGCACCGAGTCGCTCACCGCCGCCCTCGACCTGCTGGAACGGGTCCCCGCGGACGACGAACCGGCCTTCCGCGCCGCCCTCGCCGCGGTCCTGGAAGTCCTGCCCCCATCCTCGAAACGCACCGGCCTGACCCTGAAGGGTGAGATCGAGTCCGCCAGCAACGACTTCGAAGCCCTCCTCGACCTCGCCCGCCTCCTCGACGGCAAAGAGTTCCGCGAACCCCGCCAGTTGAAACTCTTCTCCCCCCCGTCCCCCTGACCCCGCGGCCCCGACGCCGCGATGCGTCTCGCCTACATGTCCCGGCGGAGTTCGATCTCCATCAGCCCGTCTCCGCGTTGCCGGTCGGGCCCGATGCACTGCGTCACCGCTTCCACGAAGTGCCCGTCCTCGCGCCACCGAACGGTCACGGTGTCCGTCCGGTCCGCCACCCCGGATGCGTCGTAGTCCTCCTGGTTCAGGAGCAGCAGGTAGTCCTGCGACTTCTGATCCCAAGTCTGGAGGAGTTCGCCATCCCTCTCCGTCCGCGCGCTGCGGCCCAGGCGTCGCCACTTCCCGGATGCAGTTCGGTATTCCACGCTCGCAGCGCGCTTCGTCAGGGCGCCTCCGACCCAGCCGACCAGCGTTCGGACCAGCGAGACCGCGCCACTGAGACTCAACCATTCGAGCATCGGTTTTCCTTCCTGCCGGCTCGTCGTGGCGCGAGCGGCCAACCGCCGCACAGTTTCGCTCGCCCGGAACCGGTCTCGGCACCAGGGCTGGCCCCGGAGGGGTGGGAGACCCGCGGCACCGTTCCCTCTTCCCTCTGGGCCGCATCCTCGCTTCATCCGCACCCCGGCGCCCGGAGAGAACGCCACCCTTCTGTTCGACCTGCAGCACTCGACCCGCATCGCGATGGCGCCTGCACTCTTTCTCGATCGAGGAATCGGATCCCCCGCCATGCGGCGCGGCTGCCGGGCGGACGGCACCGGCGACAGTGAACCCATCGGGCATCCCATCTACTCCCTCAGGGCTCCGCCGCCGGCTGGGCGCGGGATCCCCCCGAGCCGGGTCGCCCGCCGGGAACTGCAGGGCGCGGCGGACGAGGGCGAGTCCGGACGGGAGAGAATGCGCCGCTCCCACCGCCCGGCCGCGGCCCCCGAACGGACCCCCTGACCACCTGACCCCATGCTCGCCGACCGCGCCTGGAGCACCGACTACGACCGGGACGACGGGGATCTGGTCGGCCGGTTCTATGTCCCGGCGCTCCGGGACGCGATCCGCTACGACCGGACGACCGGTTACTTCAGCGCCGAGGCCCTGACCCTCGCCGCCCGGGGGATCGAGGGATTGCTGGCGAACGGGGGCACCATGCGACTGATCGTCGGCTGCACCCTGGAGTCGCGGGAGATCGAGGCCATCCGCCGGGGCGAGGACCCGAAGGAGAAGGCGGCGCTGCGGCTGGCCGCCAACCCGCTCGACCCCGCCGGCCCGGGAACCGCCGACGCCCTGGAACTGCTGGCCTGGATGGTGGCGGGCGGGCATCTGACGGTGAAGGTGGCGGTTCCCTGCGACGGCGACGGAAGGCCCGCGAACGACAACTCGATCTTCCACCAGAAGACCGGGATCGTTGAGGACGCCGCGGGGAGCCGCCTGGCCTGGGCTGGCAGCCTCAACGAGACCCAAGCCGGCTGGCGGGACAACTACGAGAACTTCCTGGTGTCCCGCAGTTGGCGGGAGCCGGCGCTGGTGGAGAGTTTGGATGAGAACTTCCTCCGGCTCTGGGAAGGTCGGGCGACGCGGGCGCTGGTGCTGGACATCCCCGAAGCTGTCCGCCGGGACCTGCTCCGCTTCCGGCCCAAGGGCGACGACCTGCCGAAGCGCTTCCCGAAGGCCGAAGCCGCGCCGGCCCCCGAGCCGGCGCCGAAGCCCGATCCGCCCTCCCCGCCCCGACTCTCCCCCGCCGACCGCCGGGCGCTGGTCTGGGGCTTCCTGCGGGACGCCGCCGAACGGGAGGCTTCGTCGTCGCTGGGCGAAGCCACCGCGCCGGTCGCCCCCTGGCCGCACCAGGCGCGGGCCTTCGACCGGCTGTGGAACCGCTGGCCGCCCCGGCTGCTCATCGCCGACGAAGTGGGGCTCGGCAAGACCATCCAGGCCGGGCTGCTGCTGCGCCAGGCCTGGCTCTCCGGGCGGGCGCGGCGCGTCCTGATCCTCGCCCCGAAGGCGGTGCTGGGCCAGTGGCGGATCGAACTGCGGGAGAAGTTCAACCTGAACTGGCCGGTGTACGACGGTCGCCAACTGGTGTTCGAGCATTCCCCGGCGCTCGGCGACGCGGCGCTGCGCCGGGAAGTCGGCCCCGAGGAATGGGTGGAGGAACCGGCGGTGATCGCCTCCAGCCAACTGCTGTGGCGGAAAGAGCGGGCGGAAGTCGTCCTGGAGGCGCCCCGCTGGGACCTGGTCGTCCTCGACGAAGCGCACCACGCCCGCCGCAGCGGGGCCGGGTCGCGGAAGCGCGGCGGGCCGAACCGCCTGCTGCGGCTGATGCGCGGCCTGCGGGAACGGACCGACGGGCTGCTGCTGCTGACCGCCACCCCGATGCAGGTGGACGCGGTGGAACTCTGGGACCTGCTGGAGTTGCTCGGCCTGCCGGAAGAGTGGTCGGAGGCGGCGTTCCTCCGCTTCTTCGAAGACGCCGGGCACCCGAACCCGAACCGGGAGATGCTGGCGCGGATGGCGGCGCTCTTCCGCTCCGCCGAGCGCGCCTGGGGCGGGACCGACCGGGAGGAAGTGCGCCGGCGCACCGAACTGAGCCCCTTCGGCGCGAAGAAGGTGCTCGACCGGCTGCGGGACACCGAGGCCACCGGGCCGCTGGGCGACCTGGCCGCATCGGAACGGCGGGCGGCGGTTTCGACGATGCGCGCCGGATCGCCGGTGCGGCGGTTGGTGTCCCGGAATACCCGCGATCTGCTCCGCCGCTACGCCGCCGCCGGGGCCGACCTCCGCATCGCCCGGCGAGAGGTGGGGGATCGGTTCGTGGCGCTGCCGCCGGCGGAGCGGGAGTTGTACGAAGCGGTGGAGGACTACATCTCCCGGACCTACGACCGGGCCGAGAAGGCCGAGCGCGCCGCGGTCGGGTTCGTGATGACGATCTACCGGCGGCGGCTCGCCAGTTCCTTCCGGGCGCTGCGTTCGACGCTGGAGCGGCGGGCGGCGGGGATCCGGGGGGCGGCCGGGGCGGGGGAGGCGTTGTCGTCGTCGGACGGGTGGCTGGCGGACGAGGACCTGCCGGACGAGGACCTGCCGGACGACGACCTCGAACCGGAGGCCGCCGACGCGGAGCAGGCGGCCCGGCTGGAGCGGCGGGCACTGGCGCGGGAGGAACTCGGCGCCATCGAGGAGTTGCTGGCCGGGATCCGGGAGTTGCCGCGGGACGCCAAGTTCGAGCGGCTGGCCGCCGTGCTGGACGAGTTGCGGGCGGCGGGGTATCGGCAGGTGATGGTGTTCACCCAGTTCACGGACACGATGGACTTCCTGCGGGAGGAGTTGGCGGGCGGCGGGGCGGCCGGGAGCGGCGCGGCGGCGGGCGAGTCGGGCGCCGGCGGCGGGCTGCGGCTGATGTGCTATTCCGGGCGCGGCGGGGAGGTCCCGGACGCCGGCGGCCATTGGCGCTCCGTTCCGAGGGAGGAGGCGAAGGAGCGGTTCCGGAAGGGCGAGGCCGAGGTGCTGCTCTGCACCGACGCCGCCGCCGAAGGACTGAACTTCCAGTTCTGCGGCGCGCTGGTCAACTACGACATGCCCTGGAACCCGATGCGGGTGGAGCAGCGCATCGGGCGGCTCGACCGCGTGGGGCAGAAGCACGAGACCATCCGCATCGAGAACCTCCACTACGAGGACACGGTGGAGACCGATGTGTACCGGGCGCTGCGCGACCGCATCGGCCTGTTCGAGGACTTCGTGGGCCGGCTGCAGCCGATCCTGGCCCAGTTGCCGGGGCGTATTCGGGAAGTGGCGCTCGGCGGCGGCTCCGCGTCCGGCGACCCGTTGGCGGCGCGGAAGCGGGTGGTCTCCGATCTGGAACGCGCCGCCGGCGAAGCGGAGCGCGCGACCGGCCGCCCGGACCTCGACGACGCCGGCGAGGAGGAACTGACGATGCCGGACCGCCCGGCGTCTCCGGTGACGATGGAGGATCTGGACCGGGTGCTGGGTTCGCCGGAGTTGCTGCCGCCGGGCTGGGAAGTGCGGGCGATGAGGCCGCGGGAATACGCCGTCCGCCGCCCGGGGATGGAGGAGACGGTGCGCGTCACCACCGACCCGGCCTACTACGAACAGCACTCGGGGAGCCTGGAACTGTGGACCCCCGGCGGCCTGCTGTTCCCCGGCCCGGCGGCGGCCGGCCCCCATGCCCCGGCGGACGCCCCGCCCGCCGCCCCGCCGGAAGAAGTCGCCCGCTACGAGACCCTGAAGGCCATCCTCGACGAGTAAGCGGCGCGGAATAGACTCTTCCCATGCTCCGCCGGATCGAAGCGCTCGGCTACCGCTGCTTCCGGCATGTGGAGGTGGAACTGGACGACTTCCAGATCCTCGTGGGCCCGAACGCCGCCGGCAAGAGCACGCTCCTCGACGCTGTCGGCTTCCTGGGTGAGTTCGTCACCAGGGGCCTGCAGGAAGCCGTCCGGAAGCGAACGAGCAACTTCCAGGATCTGGTCTGGAATCGACCCGACCACGATCTCGGCTTCGAGATCGCCGTCGAACTCGATCTGTCCGAGGAAATGAAGCCGAAACCGGCAGACGGGGCCGAGTACGACCGCCTCCGGTATGAGATTTCAGTCCGGGAGGATCCAAGGGTCGGGCTCTGCATCGATCGGGAACAGTGGTTCCCGGTGCCGGCTTCGACCCTGCCGGATCGGCACGCAGACCGGTTCCCGCATCCGACAACGCCTCCCGCGACGGTTCTCACGGCCTTCGACCGGGGATCCGGGAGGACCGAGCCCGGCAATCCACCCTTGACCGGAGATCGAGGCCTCGCGCGCAATCTCTCCGCCGCCGGCGTCCGGAACGACGCCCGGCGGCGTCGCTCGGTGCTGGGTTCCCTCCTGACCGACGCCGAACTCGAACCGGACGCTCCGTGGCTCGATCTCGTTGCCTGGAATGTCGAGTCCTTCGCCCTGAACAACGGCGTCCTGCGTCGCCCGAGTCCTCCGCACGGAAGTTTCGACGATCTCAACCCCGACGGCTCCAATCTGCCCTGGATGGTGCAACTTCTGAAGGAGCGCCATGTCGAGGACTATCGGGAGTGGCTCGCCCATGTCCGATGCGTGATCCCCGAACTGGCGGAAGTGAATACAGTCGAACGACCGGAAGACCGTCACGCGTATCTCGTCCTCGATTACGGGGCCGGCCTGAGCGCGCCGTCCTGGACGATCTCCGACGGGACGCTCCGGATGCTCGCGCTGACACTCCTGGCCTATCTCCCGAACCGGCCGGGACATTGCTTCGTGGAAGAGCCGGAGAACGGGATCCACCCCCTGGCGCTGGATGTGGTGTACGACTCCCTGCGATCCATAGCCGACTCGCAGGTCTTCGTCGCGACCCATTCTCCGACACTCGTACAGCGGGCAGAAGCCAAGGAGATCCTGTGTTTCGCCAAGGATGCGGACGGAGCGAGGGACATCGTGCGCGGCGACCGCCACCCGAGGCTGAGGAACTGGCTCGACAGCGCTGACACCTCGCTCGTGTTCGCCACCGGAGCCTTCGGGTGAACCCGGCCGGCGCGCCGCAGGACCTCTTCGTCCTGGCCGCCGACTCCGACGCCCACCGCGTCCTGGAGACGATCCTGAAGACCCCGGATCGTCCCGGGATTCGACCGGTCACTTTCGCGATCGAACGCCACCCCGGTCACGATCCCGGCTGCCGGCAGAAGTCCACCGAATACCTCCGTCCGTTTCTCCGCCGTTTTCGCCACGCTCTCGTGGTGTTCGACCGGGACGGCTGCCGCAGCACGAAAACTCGTCGCGAACTTCAGAACGAAATCACCGCCCACCTCGCAGCCAACGGCTGGCGGGATCGAGCCCGGGCCATCGTCATCGCCCCGGAACTCGAGATCTGGGTATGGGGCAGTTGGAAGAACCTCGCCACGGTTCTCGGATCGAGAGAATCCGCGCTTCGCGAACGGTTGACGACCGAGGGATTCCCGACCTCCGACCAAGACAAACCGCTGGACCCGAAGGACGCATTCGGTGTCGTCGTCGGGAACCGGCAACAGTCCGGAAGGCGGCGCCGCCGGTCCCCTCGCCTGTTCGGAGAGTTGGCGGCACACGCACCCCTGGACGGCTGCCGCGACCCCGCCTTCCGCGAACTCCGAAAAACCCTGCGCATCTGGTTCCCTCCACACCCTCGTCCGACCCACCGGTAGTCCGCCACCGGGACGACCGGTGACACCGTTCACGACTTCCTGGTACGGAAATCCAGTCGCCGAATCAGTTCCACCGTGTCGCAACAATGCAGTCGCAGGAGAGAGCAGACATCCGGGATTTTCCGGTTCCCCCTCGTCACCGTGGGTCTGGACACTTCCTCCGTCACGATGCACCGCTCCTCCGGATCGTCGAACGCATAGGCGATGAGGAACGGGTCTCGGCCAGTCTTCGCCACCTCCACCTCGGTGAGATCCGGAGCGTAGCCGCGGCTCGTGACTTCACTTACGGACTTCCGCGACGCTTCGTCAGCCAGAACCAGATCGTCCTTGTGCTTCTCGATCCACAGAACCAAACGGTCGTCCTTTCCGCCGCGGACGATCTCCTCGTACATTTCACGAGGAATCTTGATTCGGCCTTCCCGAGCCTTTTCCAGAAGCCACTCCCAGAATTCAGGCACTCGATCCAGCGCGAGGAGGCCCGCATCTGCGCCGATGAGAACGCTCGCGTCCAGAAGGAACAGCATTTTCGCGCCCTGTTCAATCCAAAACGCGCGCGACCTGGACCGGCGGTGTTCCCAATATTCGGGCGGCCTCGAGGATCGTCAGTGATTTCGCTTTGACGAGGCGCTGCACTTCGGAGATCAGCCGTTTGCCGAGTCGGTTCCTTCGGAGAACGTCCGGTTGCAGTTTCACATCGGGATTCCTTTCTCTCTGCAGTTTTTTCGCGGCCTGCCATTGCCCTCGATACTGTGTCAGCAGGGCAGCGTACTGGGCATACGAAATCACGCCCGAGTCTCTCACTCGGTAAGCGATCATGCTTCGGCTTACTCGGAACAGATCCGCGAGCTGTTCGATGTCTCGTCCGGGATCGTCGAAGCGAAGGCCCTTGTCGCGGACGGCGTCGTCGAGTTCGCCTTCGGTAACCAGGAAATGGCTGGCCACCCGGTCGCAGAAGCGCTCGATTTCGTTCTCCGCCCAGAGGTCACTATGGCCGGTCTGGCCGAGGATGAGGTGCACGACCTCGTGGAGAAGCGTGAACGATCTCGCAGGTACCGCGTCCTGATCGCTGATGACGATGAACGGCGCCACCTCGTCGGAGATCGCGAAACCACGGAACACGGTGGTTTCGAGTCGGGTGCGGTAGTTCCCCAAGTCGCTCTTCAGCATGACGAAGACCCCGGCGGCCTCCACCTGTTCCCGGAGAAGCCGGAAACCGACGGCGGGGTCCTTCCGTCGCCGCAGTTCCTGCCGATCTACGCGGATGACCTCCTGTACGGAAGCGAGAACCGCTTCCCAGCCATCAGCCTGCCGGCGGGATCCGATGAAGGGGAGGGGCACGACCTCCTCTTCATCCAGAAGGGCCTCTCGCAGGACGCTCTGGCGCACCAGGATGTCGCGCAACAGCGCCCGGAGTCGGGCTCCTTCCTGCGGTGCATGGTGGTGACGGTGGGAACGGAAGTCGGCCGGTGCGGTGTGCGGGGCGGGCGGTCGGTCCAGATAGAAGGTGAGGAGCGGGCGGCGGTAGACCGTCTCCATCGAGCGCAGGATCGTCCGGCTCGGTTCGCGGTCGCCGGACTCGAGCGCATGCAGTTTGTCGGCGGCGCTCAGCGACTTGGAATCACCGAGCCCCAGTTTCCGCGCCGCCTCCCCGACCTCCAGAGCGGCGGTCGTCCGCGCCCAGACCAGGATCTCGGGGTTGACCTGGGGCATCGTCAGAACGGGAGCGTCCGGTGGCGCGGAACGGCGCGCGGCCCTCGGGGATCGGAAACGAAGAGGTTCACGACGGATCGTTGGCGGTCGCCTTGAGGTCCGCCATCAACTGTTCGAGGTCGCCGTGGTCCACGAGGTCTCCGCGCCGGGCGGCTTCGAGTGCGGCCACGGTCTCGGCGTTCGGCACCAGAGGCGCGAACGGCAGCCGTTTTTCGGCGGCGATCCGGGTCATCATCAACCGGACGGCATCGGACACCGTGAGCCCGATGGCGCGGAGCACCGCCGTTGCCTCTGCCTTGATCCTCGGGTCGATTCGCGCCCGGACGACAGTGGTCGCCGGTCGATTTGTAGCCACAACGGGCCACATCGTAACGCCTCAGACGACCGATCGCGATCAGGTCGCCGCGCGGCAGCACGCGACAGGTACCGGTGGTCGAGGGCCTGAACGCGCCGGGTCAGCAGGGGGGTCGGGCTGCCGGAAGGCCACGGAGTTCTCGGCGCCTGCCGGCCGGGAGGTGGCCGAATCGCCGGCGCCGAGGCGTTGCCGGGGAGCGGGGTCAGCCGCAGGCGGGCGCGGGGCGGGAGGGCGCCGACTCGGCCGGATCGTCGTCCTCTTCGTAGTCTCTGTCGAGGACGGCTCTCAACTCCTCGATCGAATCCACATAGAGGAGTTCCCCGCGCCGCGCCTCCTCGATGGCTTCGATGGTCTCGGCGTTGGGAACGAAGGGCCGTCGCGCGTCGAGGGCCGGGGATTCGGAGGTCGGAGTCGGGCGCGACGGGGTGTCGGGGTTCATGGTCATGGTGCTCCCGTCGGGGCCGGGGGAACGGGACGCGGCGGTGGCGCGGCGTGTCCCCGACCGAACTCGGCTTCGAAGTGGTGGTGGGACTCGAAGATTCGCTTGGTCACCGGAAGCACGACACCAACTGCGCCACGCCTTCGAGGATCGGCCCGGCCTTTCACGACAGGATGCAGAGCACCAGCACGAATGCCAACGACGCTGGGCGCTTCTCGATGAAGTTGAGGATCGAGACTGTGGGACGGTCGTCAGGGCCACCGGCAACCGCAACGATCTTGTAGGGGATCGGCACTGCTTCCCCTTCGGGGGACGACAGGACCGTGCGGAGTGTCGTGGAAGTTCCAGTCACCGCGACCCGTAGAACAACTTGTAGAGATTCTGCCGAACCAGTTCGGCAGTCGCCTGTGCGGCGGTGGCGGCGAAATGCTCGACCGCCGCACGGAGGTGGCTTTCCGGGATCGTCGGGTTCGGTCCCTCCTGGTCGATGTCGATGGTGATGGGAAACACCTTCGACATGTCCAGTTCGTAACTCTTCTCTCCGGGCTGGGGCTGCGGGATGCGCAGACCCGGGTCGTCGGCCCCGCTCACCGGGCACCGCCTCTCCCGTGGTTGTCCGACGCGGCGTAGCCGCCCGCCAACCGTTCCGGCAGTTCCGGCATGAGTCCTCCTCCCGGGCTCGTCAGTGCGGAGTCTCACGCGCCCCGCAGGCTCCGGGCGCGACGGCAACCCGGAGTCCTGCCTGCACCCTACGGCCTGCCGGGCCGGGGCGCTTGGGGTCGCCTTCCCATCATAGCGCGATGGCGCCACGACGGACGGAGCATCTTCCCGGAGCCCAGGGGGCGATGGCACACCTCGGGGCAGGCTCAGGCGAGAGCGTGGCGGCCCTGCCGGGCGGCCCTCACGCCGGCGGCGCCGAGCATTCGGCGGCGGCCCTGGCGCCGGGACCGCTCCGCGCAGTCGGCGGCGGCGCGGGCTGCCCCGCCCGCCGGGGGCATGGCTACGCCTTCTTCGCCGGGGGCGCGGCTACGGCGTTTTCGCCGGGGGGAGGGCCGGGCGCAACTCGATGCGGCTCTGGTGGGCGCGGGGGCGGGTGAGGATCACCTGGAGGACCGCCTCCGCCACATCCTCCGGGTGGAGTTTCCAGTCGCGGCCGGCGTCCGGCGAGCGGCCGGCGAAGCCGGTGGCCACGCTGCCCGGCATCACCACCGAGCAGCGGACACCGCGGTCGCGCAGGTCGAGCATGAGCGCCTCGGTGAGCCCGACCAGGCCGAACTTCGAAGCGTTGTAGGCGGCGCCGCCCCGGAACGGATGGCGCCCGGCGAGGCTGCCCAGGTTCACCACCACCGCCCCGGCGAAGTCTTGGGAGTCGGGCGGCGCGACGAGCCCCCGCTCCCCGGCGGCCAGCAGGAGCGGCAGACAGGCGCGCACCACCCGGTAGGCCCCGATCAGGTTCGTCTCCACCACCCGGGCGAAGTCGGCAGCGGGCAACTCCGGCGTCGGCAGGTAGAGGCCGAGGCCGGCGTTGTTCACCAGGATGTCGAGGCCCCCGCACTCGTCCCGGACGACCCGGGCGAGCGCCGCCACGCTCTCCTCGTCCCGCACCTCGCAGCCGACCCCGAGGGTCGCCGCCGACGCGCCGGGGTCCCGGGTCTGCAGATCGGCGACGGCGCGCTCCGCTTCCCCTTCGCTCCGGCCGGTCAGCACCACCCGGGCGCCGGCGGCGAGCAGGCGGGCGGCCACCGCGTTCCCGATGCCGCGCGTCGCCCCGGTGACCAGCGCGGTCCGGCCGGCGAGGGGGCGGGAATCGCGCCGGTCGGGCGTCATTCGGGGAGTCGGCGGGGGGCGTCGGGCGGGGGCCGGGGAGTCGCTCGCCGGGGCGTTCGGGCGGCCCGAAGGGCGCCGGAGGGGGCCCCGGCGGCGGTCGTACAATAGCCAGCCGGTTCTGCCGCGCGGCAGAACGCACCACCCCCTTCGCGGGCCGCGAGGCGGTCTTCGCTCCCGGGCGCCGGAGATGCCGGCCGACCCGTCGCGGAGTCCGCCGCGCCGCCGCCCGAGCCCGCCGCGAGCGCCGGGAGCCCCTCCTGATGTCCCGACTCTTCTCGCTCCTCCGCGCCGAGGCGCGCCGGATCGTTCCCGCCGGCTATTCGCTCGGGGACCTGAGCGCCGACATGACCAGCGGCCTGACGGTGGCGGTGGTGGCGCTGCCGCTGGGACTGGTGGTCGCCATCGCCGCCGGGGCCAGCCCGGACAAGGGGCTCGTCGGGATCATCGTGGGCGGGGCGGTCATCGCCGTCTTCACCGCCAGCCGGTTCCAGATCGGCGGCCCCACCGAGGCCTGCATCCTGATCGCGGTGATCGTCATCGAGCGGTTCGGCTACGACGGGCTCATGTCGGCCACGCTGCTGGCCGGCATCTTCCTGGTCGCCATGGCGATCTCGAAGGTGGGGATCCTCATCGAGTCCATGCCCCAGGCGGTGATCACCGGCTTCGTGACAGGCATGGGGGTCATCATCTTCACCGGGCAGATCGTGCCGTTCTTCGGCATGGCGAGCACGGTGCACGCGCACGACCACGGCGGCGCCGACCACTCGCACTCGTTCATCTTCATCATGAACGGGGTCATCGAGCGGCTGGGCAACTTCGACCCGGTGACCGCGGCGGTCGGCGTGGGATCGCTGCTCGCGGTGATCCTCACGAAGCGGTTCGTGCCGAATCTGCCCTCCTATGTGATGGGTCTGGGCGTGGGGGCACTCGCCACCGGGCTGCTCCGCCTCGATGTCGCGACCATCGGCAACACCTTCGGCGAACTCCCGAACCGGCTGCCCCGGCCATACCTCCCGTCGCTCGAGTTGTGGGTGGAACTCGCGCCCTACGCGGTCGCCATCGCTTTCCTCTCCAGCGCGGAGTCGCTGCTCGCCGCCTCGATGGCGAGCCGGTCGCGCGGCGTCCCCAACCGCCCGAACCGCGAGTTCACCGCGCTCGGCGTGGGGAACATCGCCGCCTCGATCTGGGGCGGTTTCCCGGTCGGCGGCTGCGTCGCCCGCACCGCCACCTGTCTCGCCTCCGGGGCGCGGACGCCGCTCGCCGGGGTCTTCCACGCGCTGATCGTCGCGATCTTCGTCTTCTTCTTCTCCTGGGCGATGGAGTACATCCCGCTCGCTTCGCTCTCGGCGGTGCTGCTCGTCGTCGCGGCGCGGATGGTGGAAGTGGACCGCGTCCGGGCGATCGCCCGCGCGCCGATCGGCGACCGCCTCACCCTGGTCGCCACGCTCGCCACCACGCTGTTCTGGGATCTGCGCTATGTCATCCCGGTCGGGCTCGTCCTGGCGGCGATCATCTTCATCCAGCGCATCTCCAACATCTTCATCGTGCGCCGCGGCGACACCGCCCTCTTCGACTCGCAGGAGATGATGGAACTGGCGCCGCTGCCGCCGGAATCGCCGCCGGGCGTGGAGATCATCAGTTTCCGGGGGCCGCTCTTCTACGGCACGGTGAACAGCCTCTCCGACCTGCTGGCGCGGGGCGCCCGGCAGCGCCCGTCCTGCGTCTTCGGGATGCGGAATGTGTATTTCATGGACCCGACCGCCTGTCTGCAGTTGCAGGACCTGAGCGACCGGCTGGTCCGCACCGGCACCATCTGCTACTTCTGGGGTATCCAGCCGGAAGTGGCGGAAGTGATGCACCAGATGAACTTCCTCCCGAAGGAAGGGATCGTGTTCTTCCCCGACGCCGGGAGCGCGGTCGAGGCGGCCACCCATCACGCCGCCGGAGTGATCGAGGCGGAGGGCGGCGCCGAAGCGACGGCGCCCGCGCCGGCGTGAGGCACTGCGGAACGATGATCGAAACGGGTATCGCGCCGGGCTGGAATCGCCGGCAGTTCCTTTCCGCGATGGGCGGTGCCCTGCCGGCGGCCGTCGCTGCGCCGGCGCTCGCGTTCGGGAGCCGGCGGCAGGCCTCGCAGCCGGCGCGGAACCCGGCCATAGACGACCTCTACCGCCGCTCGGTCGTCATAGACGCGCTCGCGGTCGGTTACCACTGGGACGACGAGGAGTACGCCGCGGTGCGCCGCTCCGGGTACACCGGCATCCAGAGCACGCTCCCCAGCACGAACTTCCAGGTGGCGGCGCGGGCGCTCGCCGAGTGGCGGGCGCGCATCCGGGAGAACCCGGACCTCCTGCTCCACGCCACCACCGCCGCCCACATCGAACAGGCGAAGGCCGAAGGCAAGATGGCGGTGGTCTTCGGTTTCCAGAACGCCACCATGCTCGAAGGCGAACTGGCGAACCTCGACCCGCTGCACGAACTCGGGACCCGCTGCATCCAGTTGACCTACAACTCGCAGAACCGGCTGGGCAGCGGCTGCACCGAGCGGGTGGACGGCGGCCTCTCCGACTTCGGCGTCGCCGTGGTGGAACGGATGAACGAGTTGGGGATCGTCGTGGACCTCTCCCACTGCGGCCCGAAGACCACCATGGACGGGATCGAGGTCGGCGAGCGGCCGCCGGCGTTCACCCATACCTTCTGCGAGACGATCTATCCGAACCATCCGCGGGCGAAGACCGACGAACAGATCCGCGCGATGTCGGAGAAGGGCGGCATCACCGGGATCACCAGTCTGGGCTACTTCGTCGGCCCGGATCCGGACACCTCGCTCGAGGACTATGTGGAGCACATCCTCCACGCGGTGGAAGTCGGCGGGATCGAGCATGTGGGCGTCTCCACCGACCACGCCATCCGGGGACTGCGCTCCTGGGCGACGCGGGAGAACTGGTACGAGCCGCGCCTGCGGAACTTCAAGCCGAGTTACCGCGTCCGCTGGCCTCCCTTCATCGAGGGGCTCGACGAGCCGGAGCGGTTCCTGAATGTGGCGCACGCGCTCGACCGCCGGGGAATGGCCGAGGTGGACATCGCCCGGATCCTCGGCGGCAACTGGCTGCGCTACTTCCGCGAAATCTTCGGCGCCTGAGCGCGTCGGACGCGCACCGGGCGCCGGCGTCCGGAGAGTCGCCGGCGCGCGGAGGCGGGTCGGCGTCCCAGGGCGGATCGCTGTCGGGCGTTCTGCCGTCGTCGGGGTGCGTTTCGGCGTCGGGGGCCGTTTCGTCGTCTTCGGGAAGCGGGTCGTCGTCCGGCATCGCGCCGGCGGACCGGTTCCCGTTCGGGCCGGAACCGCTCGTGCTGGACGGCGGGCTCTCGACGGAACTGGAGACGGAGGGGCTGGCTCTCGACGATCCGCTCTGGACAGCGCGGGTGCTGCTGGACCGGCCCGACGCGATCCGGCGGGCGCACCGGCGGTTCCTGGACGCCGGGGCCGAGGTCGTCACCGCCGCGACCTACCAGGCGAGTTTCCCCGGGTTCGCGGCGGCGGGGCTGACCGAGGCGAAGGCGGAACGGGCGCTGCGGCGCGGCGTCCGACTGGCGGTCGAGGCGCGGGACGGTTTCGTCGCGGCCGGCGGGAGCGCGGTCGGACGGCGGCGCCCGCTGGTGGCCGTCAGCATCGGGCCGTACGGAGCGTTCCTGGCGGACGGTTCGGAATATCGCGGCGACTACGGGGTGAGTAACGCGGCGCTGGCCCGATTCCACCGGCGGCGGCTCGTTGTCCTCGCCGACGAAGCGCGGCGCGCCGGCGCGGAGTTGCTGGCAGTCGAGACGATCCCGTCGGCGCCGGAAGCGGTCGTCCTCGCCGACCTGCTCGCGGAGGTCGCCGGCGCTGCGAACGCCGCTCCGACAGCGTGGATGTCCTTCAGTTGCCGCGACGGCGCCCGCCTCGGCGATGGCTCCTCGGTCGCGGCGACGGTCCGCTCGGTCACTGCCCGCGCCCCGCTCGCCGCGGTCGGCGTCAACTGCACCGCCCCGGAGCACATTTCGCCCCTGATCCGCGAGATCCGCTCCGCCACCGACCTCCCGGTGGTCGCCTACCCGAACGGCGGCGGCCGCTGGGACGCGACCACGAAGACCTGGGCCCCCGGCGCCCCGGACGACCTCCCGTCGCTGGCCCCGGAGTGGCGCGCCCTCGGCACCGCGGCAATCGGCGGCTGCTGCCAGGTCGACGCCGCCGGCCTCCACCGCCTCCGCCGCGCCCTCGTCGGCCCGCCTGCCCCGGAGTGAGCCGCCGCCATCCCGCGTCGCGCCACGACCGCCAACGTCGCCCGGCCCGCTCGACGCAGGCGCCTCGGCTTCGGCCTACGCTCCCGGGATGCCCCCGCCCCCCGAGCGCGACGCCCTCCCGGAACCTGCCTCCGCCCCGGACCGGCCCGCCCCACAACCACGCCGCCCGCCCGAAGTCGTCGTCGAAGGCAGCCACGATCGCCCCCCGCCTCGGGAACCGTCCGTCCGCCCCCTGCGGATCATCACGGTGCGCGTCGGCGGCCCGTCTTCGTGGCGGCGCCGGGAGATCTACGGCCCCGACGGCCGGTGAGATCCGGTTCGCGGGTGCCCGGGGACTCCGCCCGGACCGAGGTGAGCCCGGTTCGGAGTGGAAATCCTGATCGCGGATCGTCAGAATCGGGCCTCCAGGACGAACTCTCGATGGCGACCGGCGAGGTTCCGAAAGTGCCTCGGCGGCGGTGGGTCACCGAGGAGGCGAACGCGCGCTCCGAGGTGTACGCGGCAGCCCCCGTTCCGGTGAAAGAGATCGCCGAACGAAACGGAGTCGAAGTCGTCCTCGCGGATTTCGGACCGAACCGGGACCGGGTCTCCGGCATCTGCGACTTCCGGAACCGCAAGATCTTCGTGAATGTCGCGGACATTTTCGTGCGTCGCCGTTTCACCATCGCCCACGAACTCGGCCACTGGATCCTCCATCGGGATCTCTATGAGGCCAACCCGGACGAGTACCGTTTCCTCCCCAGATTCCAGCATACGGACGATCAGGGCCCTCTCGAACAGGAGGCGAACAGGTTCGCCGCTCATCTCCTCGTTCCCGACCGCCTCCTGGTCCCGGTCGTCGGCGCGGCCACTGCCTCGGCGTTGGCCGAGATCTTCAATGTGTCCCGGACGATGATGGAGTTTCGAATTCGCGATGTCCGCGGATGACCCTTCGAGCCCTTCGGGTTTGGCGGCGCGGATTCAGAGTGTCCTCGACGGCGTCACTCGCGCAAGCGACGACGACTCGTCGAAGAAAACGGCGGAGCCTTACGAGTCCAGGTATTCGGGCCTTCGCGACCTCGCAAAGCAGAAAGAGACCTGGTCGATCTGGCTTCGGGGGATCCTGATCGCCGTCTTCGCTCTCCAATTCGTCCTGCTGGTGGCGGTTCTCGCCGGTCGCGAAATGGATGTCTGGACCACGCGGGGAATCCTGCTGCAGTCCACGGCCATGTTCGTCGCGGCTCTCCGGTTCCTGTTCAAGTAGCGTCCGAATCGCCCGTCACCGCGCTGTCTCCGAGCGCCGGCTGAGTTCGTTGATCCTCGGGATCACACATGGCATCAGCGCCCGGCTGGCGCTCGGGACGGCGATGGCTGCGGAACATTCCGCGAAACCTCGGTCGTTCAGCTCGCCACCGGCCGTAAAACTATCTGGCTTCGGGGATCTCGCTCCACGGGCCACTTCTTTCGGTCGCCATCAGCGCCGAACGGCACTGCGTCGCCGATGTCGATTCTGAACTTCCTCAGACTACTCCATACTAGCGAACCGACTCCGAATCTCCTTGAACAGTCGCCCGGCAGCGTCAAGCGTGTGCTTCGGAACCTCCCGCGTGCCCTGTGCCCACGCAGATACGAGGCCCAGCGCCACCGACGCCTTCCATCCATCCGGAAGATCCACTGCCTGACGCTTTGCTGCACTCTTGATCTGAGACGGCAGTGTCCCTTCAACACGATTCTCGCCATCCAACGCCAACGACTTCCCAGTTATCCCGCGCAACGCCTCAACTATATCCGCCGCGCCAACGACGTCCTCAATCGTAGTGACCGTGCTGGGCATCTCCGGAACCTCGTCCAGCATCAAGACTCCCGCTTCATGCCCGCGATACACCTCCCTGAGAAGCGCCTCTCCTCGCACTCTTCCCGCCTCGTCACCGTCGAGAAGAATCACAGGGCGTACCCGTTCCGACAGGAAGAGCGACGCGAGGTTTCCCACCTTCTGCGTCCCGCCACACGGTACGATGTAGATGTCATCCGGTAGTCCGACCTTCCCTACGGATGCACAATGTTGCGAGAGAGCGGTGAGATACAGATAGTCCGTCACCCCTTCGACAAGAAGATTCTTGCGGTGCCGAAAGAGTTCCTTCATCATCGCATAGCCGGCCGCAGCCTGAAGCGGAAAGATCGTATCTCGATCCTGTGGCCAGATCCCCGCAGTGATGCGCGCCCGGCCTTCGTCGCTCTCCGTGACGGGACGAACACGATCGAGATGGTCACCATCAATCAGAAACGGAGAGTGCGTCGTGTACAGTATCTGATTCTTCCGCGACAAGTCCTCAAAGAACGCAATGAGTTCTTGCTGCGCAGTCGGATGCAGATGAAGTCCCGGCTCATCCAGTAGGAGAATCGCGTTCTTGTGTTCTCCATCGGATTCCGCGAGAAAGACGAGATAGAACGAGAAGAACCACTGAAAGCCCTTGCTCCGAGATTCCAGTTCAATCTCGATGTTCTCTCGCCTGTCGTCCGTTACCCAGATCCGGAAGAAGTCACCGTCCGCGTCGTACCGAATCTTGTGGCGCCTTTGGTGCCACCAGTTGGAGAATTTGTTACTGATTTCGTTCGAGGCTGCGTTCAGTGAGATCGCACGTCGTTCCTTGACTCGCCGCTCCTCTGCCGCGTCTTCATTCGACAGAGTGTCACCGCGTTTGCGTGCCTCGGCCATTTCATCCGTCCCTTGGGTTGCGAGTTCAACGGGATCAAGACCAGCCTGATTGAACATAGCCGTCACGGTGCGGACGCGAGAAGCCGAGGAATCTTGATCACGATCCTCCAAGTACCGAGACAGCCATATGGCACTGTCGAGAACACCATAGTTTTCAAAGTAGATGAAAACAGGAAGACTCTCTTCGACCAATTGACAGATTCGGTCGATCGGTGGCTCCACTCGGGCGGCGTCCAGAGCACCGTCGATCGCGGTCAGGAGCAGATCGACGGCTCTTGCTGTGCGCGCCGTGCCATACTGTTCCGCAGAGGCACGAAGCTGTGTCAACAGCGTGATGGCGTCGCTGTCGCGTAGGTCCTCGTGTTTGTTCAAGGCATCTTTGCTCTCTGCCACCCATTGCAGGGTTCCAGAGCGCCATTCACTGTACTCCGCCGGATCGTCGTTGCGGGATGGCCGCGAAGGTCGGATTTTTTGGGCGAACGTGTTGAATGCGTTGAGAAGAGCAGTCGGCCGGAGAAGCAGTTCCGGAAGGGGAGGTTCGAAATCGTGAGTGTAGCGGCCATCGTAGTGGCGATGGACAGTGGCGGTCTCGGGCGCTGCCTCGCCGCCCGGAAGTAGGGACGCGATTCGCTGCCGTATTCCGTCCGGTATCTCGAACTCAACGGAACACACGGGCGGGCCCGTGATGCCGACGGCGGCCCTGTGTTGGTGAAAGCGATCTCGGGGATAATCGCGCTGAAGATCGTACGGAGCCTTGGAGCCTGGATTGAACCGATAGAGCGCCTGAAGGAGAGAAGTCTTTCCGGACTCATTTCTTCCGACGAAGGCCGTAACCAAATCAAGGTCAATCCAGCCGCTGTCGTCGATGTTGCGGAAGTGTTGAACTCGGAAACGGAGGGCCTTCATGCGTGACACTCGATGGCGCGCCTATTGTGGTCGCGCCCGCTAGAACGGAGGATGGGTGCGAGATGGACAGCCGGTAGTCGGAGGCCCGCACCGCGGAGGGACTGGTGGGGAGTATAGCGCAGACCAGCCGGTCGGTGCGGTGCCCGTCCTGTGGATCGCAGGACCGGGTCGCCTTTCCGAAGGTGGCACCGGCGGCGTCCCCGAGAGCCACAGATCAAGCGACACTGGGAGTGCGATTGCCCCCCCCCCCCCCCCCCCCCCCCCCGGCGACCAGCCAAGCGGCCTCCGGTTGCACGCCGACCGAGGACTCCGGCAGGCCCGTGGATCGGATGTGGCCGGAGGAGTCGGCCACTCCCGATGTTGGCCGGCGTCTTGGTCCAGTCCCGGACACCGACACATGTAGAAGTCGGACTGGTGGCGGTTTTCCGGGCACTTCCGCCTCTGACAGTCCGGCCCCAACTTCGGGCACCGGTCACACCGGACGAACAGCCCCTTCGGAACGTGCGTGCCGGCGGGGCCTCCGGAAACGCTGGCCCCGTGGGAGATCGGCTTAGGTCGCGGCCAACTGCGGGGCGTAGAGACCAACCGGTCGGGCTCCCGCATGGGTGGCCCCGATCCTCGGAATCTGGCTGGCGGCACATCGAGTGGCGGGCGCGGAACCGACCGATCGGGCGCAGAAGGGGGCGACGGTCCTTGTCCGATCGGTCCAGAAGGGTCCGGGGCTCTCCCGCTAAGGCGGGGAATTCTCTCCGACGTGCCCCCCGCCTCCCTCTTCACGGTTCCGTCCTCGGCACACGGCTCTGCAGATTCGCATGGAACGTGGGCGCACTCTCCGCAGTCGCATCCGGCGCCCGAGGTCCGTGGCCGAAACGGGCGCTGGCGGGCCCTCCCAACCACCGCCCACAGCCCGTCCGATCTCGTGGCACCGAGACTCATCCCCGGCCATCCGCCCGGGCCTTGCGGAGAGAACCAGGGCGGGACAGCCCCGGCCGGCCGGGAAGTCCCACCGGCGCGGTGGAGACACCTCGTTCATCTCGGCGACTGCCTCGACATCATGAAGGGGTTCCCTGACGACAGCGTCAACCTGATTTTCACCTCCCCTCCGTACGCCGACGCTCGGAAGCACACCTATGGAGGACTGGCTCCCGACGATTATGTGGAATGGTTCCTGACGCGGAGCCGTGAGATGTGGCGCATCCTCGCCCCGGACGGTTCCTTCGTTCTGAACATCAAGGAGAAGGCCGTCGACGGGGAGCGGCATCCCTATGTCCTCGACTTGATCCTGGCCCTCAAGCGACAGGTCGGGTTCCGGTGGGTCGAGGAATACATCTGGCACAAGACGACCGCCGCACCGGGCAAATGGAAGTATCGGTTCAGGGACTGTTGGGAGCGCCTTCTCCACTTCTCGAAGACCAAGAATCTCAAGATGCGGCAGGACGCCGTCAAGGTTCCCATCGGTGGTTGGGCGAAGCGCAGCCTGAGAAGCCTGTCGGCCGAGGACCGATCGCGCCGGGAATCCGGGACGGGATCCGGGTTCGCGCGACGGGTCGCCAACTGGGAAGGGAAGTCCATGGTGTATCCGTCCAATGTGCTCCGGGGATCGCCCGTCAGCCACAACGCAGGACACAGCGCCGCCTTTCCGGAATGGCTGCCCGAATTCTTCATCCAACTGTTCACCGACCGGGGCGATGTCGTCCTCGACCCTTTCCTAGGGTCGGGAACGACCTTTCGGGTGGCCGGCCGGCTCGGACGTGTTCCCGTGGGAATCGAGATCGATGATGAGTGCCGGTTCGACATCCCCGAACACTTCGCGTCGGACGACCCGTCGGCGGTCTCCGAGTGAGGTGGCACGGAGGAGGAAGAGCGCATGGCTTCCCGTGCCGGGTCGAGGCCTACCCCGTGTCCGGGGAAGCCATATCGAGACAGATTTCCTGTATTTCTCGGTGGAACTCCGTGCCAATCTCTCGGCTCACCTCCAGAAGTTCATCCAACACCTCTGCCCGACCCACCTTCTCCCATAGTTCTCGGCCGATGAGAAGGCAACGATCGTTCTTCACATCGAAGAATCGCTTGATGTGCGGCCAGTTGTATTGGGACCTCTTTCCGAACGGGTTGAAGGGAAGGCCCAAGTACGCGTCCTCGACCTGTCTCGGCTCCATCGCGTAGAGAGTCAGAAGATCGCCCCTTGCCATTTCAGCCTGGTTCTTGTTCGGCTTCGACGACTTCAGTTCGAAGACGATCCCGGGCTCATTCTTCCTCGGCGAGATGAACAAATCGCAGGTGATGGACACCTCTTTGGGTGCACCCGATGCCGCCATCACATACGCCAGCTCCGCCTCCCAATTCGGCGTGCCCGGCAAACGACCCTTCAGGATATCCGTGATCCGGCCCGACCGGTCTTCTCCGAGCATGCCGACCATCGTTCGACCGTTCTCGGCGTAGCCCCGGCATTCGCCGACGGTAGCGGCGATCCGTTCCCAGAGTCTGCCGACGGCCGTGACGAACTTCCGCTCCACGTGCTGGACGCGAGAGACGGTTTCCGGGAGCAATGTCCGAAGCGGCTGTTTCAGATCCAGTTCGTCCAGATCGAAGCCGTCCTTCCGCAGGGATGCGATGAACCTCATCATCATCTCGCGCACCAGTGTGTCGAGTTTCCGCTTCATCTCCGTCCGGGTGGGAGGAGGCGACAACCCGCGGCCCGGTGAACTCGGTGTCGGAGATTTCGGCATGGGGCCCGTTCAGCGATTATCGCGTCGGGGTCGGGTATGGCGGAGCCGCGCCGGACCCGTCTCGGTCGGGGAGCCAGGGGATCCGTAGGAACTCGTCGTAGATCCGGCGGTGGTACTCCGACCCTACCTCGGTCACGATTTCCACGAACTCCGCGAAGGCGCCGGGGCCGCCGACCTCATCCCACAATTCTTCGCCGATCAGGACGCACGGATCGGAGCGCATGTCGAACCACCGCATCGGGAACGACCAGCCGTAGTCTTCGCGTGTTCCGTACGGATTGTAGGGAAGGCCGAAGTAGGCCGCCCGGACCTTCGGTGGCGTCATCGCGTGGAGTTTGAAGATCTTCTCCTTGCTCACCTTCGTCTGGTCGCTGTTCGGCAGGGCGGCCTTCAACTCGAACGCCCGACCGGCGCGGTCGTCAGGCGATGACGCGATGAAGACATCGCAGATCACTTCGGTCTCGATGAGCCGCCCGCCGCCGGCGAGGATGTATCGAAGTTCGGCATCCCAATTCGGCGTGATCCGGGCTTCGTCCGAAGAAGCATGTTCGAGGTCGTTCAGCGTCTTCTGGATTCGCTGGAGCCGTTCTTCGGGGACCCGGCCGGAAATCTTGTGATCCGTGGTGGCGAACCCGTAAGCGTTCTCGCCCAGCGTCCGGGCCACCTTCTCCCAGAGTTTGCCGAACGGCGTGACGAACCGGCGCTCGAGGTGGGACGCCTTGAAGATGATCTCGGGGACGAGGGCGGCGTGGAACGGTCGCTCCCGGCGGAGGGCGTTCGGGTCGAACGGATCCGTCTCCACGACCTTCAACATCAGCCGCTCCATCATCTCCCGCACCAGCGACTCGATCGCATCGCGAACTTCCCGCCGGCTGCGGGGGCTCATCCGGCCCGTTCTTTCGTGTAGATGAAGATGGACTCGTAGAACTCGGTTCCCCGGCGGCCGGTGCGGCGATTCACATGGCGCTTCAGGGTCTCTTCGTGGTGGAGGCCGAGGTCGCCCAGGATGTCCGGGTAGAGGTTGTGGTTGTCGCCGGCGACCACGACGAGCGGGCTTCCGGGGAGCAGGCTCCGGCTCACATTGCGAAAGACCGCTTTCATGTCTTCCACATAGCGGGCCTTCGCCTTCCGGCTCTGTCCGTTGGAGGCCGGGCCGATCTCCTTCGGGCTGTTGTCCACGAGTCCCAGAAGTTCGTAGGCGTAGCGGTGTTGCTCGTGGTAATCGATCAGGCCCACATAGGGCGGGCTGGTGATGACTCCGTGGGCGGCGGGGAATTCCACCGATCGGCTGTCGCCGTGGACCAGGGAGACTTCGGCGGTCGTTCGCAGTTGCGCGTACGAAGTCACCCGCCGCAGCCCGTCGAGGGCGTAGCGGTTCAGGAACTTGAAGGCCGTCTTCGTCGGCTGGCAGATGCGGCTGTGCTTGTAGCAACTGTACGGTTCGGTCGTCGGCCGCTTCGGGAAATCGAGGTCGAAGTGGGTCGTCAGGCGGGCCGAGCGCGCCGCCCGGCACAGCACCAGCCGCAGGAAGTCCTTGTTCTCGTAGAACTCGATCAACTCGCGAAAGGTCAGCAACTCGCGTCGCGCGTCCTCGGCGAACCACTGTTCCAGGTAGGGGGTGCCCGTCAGGCGGAGTGACCCGTTCGTGGAGCCATTGGTCTCGGCGGGGGAGGCGCCGTTGAACAGGGAATGGGTGGTCGTCTGCGTGCGGCGTCTGGTTTCGTCGAGGATGTCGTGGACTTCGCGCTGCAGGAGCGGGAGGTCGTACTGGCGCGTCTTGACGGTTCCGATAAGGATGTTGAACTCGGAGATGTCGCACCCGACGGCGTGGATGTCGTGTTCGTTCGCCTGGACGAGGGTGGTGCCGGACCCGGCGAACGGATCGATGACCGTCAGGCCGGGCCGGAAGTACTTCCGGAGGAAGACCTCGACGAGTTGCGGGATGTACTTGCCCAGGTACGGATGGAGCCGGTGGACATGCTTGGTGCGGGTCCGCTCGGGTAGTTGCCGCTCGGTCCAGTTGAGCCGGAGATGGCCGAGCGGGGTTTCTGGGGTGACCGACTCCGGCCGGGTCGGCTCGGCCTCGGTGTCGTAGAGACGGACCCGGGCCTCTTCGTTGGTGCGGGCCTCGGGGGCGAGGAGGGTCATGGCGACTCCGCGACGGGAGGCGGTGGCGCGGATCTCAGGGGCGCGACCGCCGGAAGGGGCGAGAGGCGGGACGCGGGGCGTCCGGGGGACGGGGATGGCGGGGCCCTTCGTGCCGGTGCGGATGGACGGAAGATAGCACGGGAGGATGGTCGCCCCGGAACCGGACAGAATCCGTCGACGGTGCCCGCCGAGCCGAATCCGCGCCCGCCGGAACCAGTCCGACTGCCGCCCCGTGGCGCCACGGGGACCGCCGGGCTCGACGCCCCGGAGGACGGCCGGCGGCGCGAACCCTGGCGGCGACGCCCGAGGCCGAGGCCGCGCCCTCCGGGGCCCTTTTCGACGCCGATTCGCGCGCCGGCTGGACTTTCGGCGGAGATGGCGCCCGTGCGGCTCGGCGAGCCGGCGCTCGACCTGGCCCAGGCACACCGGGGGCGCCTGGCCTGACCGCACGGTGTTCGCCGAGGGGCAGAAATCCCGCTCGATGGGCGGCGCCCCTCTCGGAGGCCGGAGCCCGGCTGGGCTACGCTGTCCGGCAAGGGTCGTATCCCATCCGTCACCGCCCTGGGCGTGAGGGATGCCTGGCCAGCCCAAGATAAGGGACTCGGCTTCCACGCCGGGTGGCGGGGTTCGGAGACCGTCGCGCGACCCCGTGGGACTACCAGGCGCAGTCCCGCTTCACTCCGGCCGAGGAAGCGCATTGCCGAAAGACGGCCTGGCCGTCTTCGCCGGTTCGGGCCCGGGCGATCAGGCGGCCGACTTGGGGCCGGCTGCCCTCGATCTCGTGGAAGGAGATCACGACTGTCCTGGTCGGGTCGTCCGGGAATTGGGCGAGGACGGTGTTGTGGCAGCAACCGTTGATCGGGGAGAGCAGGTTCAGGCGAAGCGCCAGTCTCGCCCGCGAGATGCGGCGGGCCGGCAAGTACCGCGGAAGCCGATGGCCCAGAATTCACCCGATCCTCGCCGCCCGACAGCGGATGAGCCGAGCCTTCCCCCATGACCGCCACCGACGGGATCCTCACCGCGTACTTCGTCGTCCTGCTGCTCCTGGCCGGGTACGGATCGCACCGGTACCGGCTGATGTGGACGGTGCGGCGGCGGGCGGCCCGGGCCGCGGCGGCCGCCCGCGCCGCGAGGGACCGGGGGCTCGTCGAGTTCGACCGCGATCCGCCGCCGGTGCTCGTCCAACTCCCGGTCTTCAACGAGCGGCATGTGGTCGAGCGGCTCATCCGGGCGGTCGCGGCGCTCGACTACCCGCGCGACCGGCTCGCCGTCCAGGTGCTCGACGACTCCACCGACGACACCGGGGCCATCGCCGAGAAGGCCGTCCGGGAGGCCCGCGCCGCCGGGCTCGCCATCGAGCGGCGCCACCGCGCCGACCGGGTCGGGTTCAAGGCCGGGGCGCTCGCGGCGGGTCTCGAAGCCGGGCCCGAAGACGGGCGCCGACCCCCCGACGACGAGAACCCCACCCCCGCCCCCCTCCCGGCCCCGTTCGTGGCCATCTTCGACGCCGACTTCGTCCCCGAACCGGACTTCCTCCGGGAGACCGTCCCGGTCCTGCTCGGCGACCCCGGGCTCGGCATGGCGCAGGCGCGCTGGGAGCACCTGAACCGCTCCTACTCGGTGCTCACCGAAGTCCAGGCGATCCTGCTCGACGGGCACTTCATCGGCGAGCACGGGGGGCGGCACGCCGCCGGCTGCTTCTTCAACTTCAACGGCACCGCCGGGGTCTGGCGACGGGAGGCGATCCTCGACGCCGGGGGCTGGGAGGGGGACACCCTCACCGAGGATCTCGACCTCTCCTACCGCGCCCAGTTGCGCGGCTGGCGGTTCGTGTTCCTCCCCGAAGTGGCGGCGCCGGCGGAACTGCCGGTCTCCATGACCGCGTTCAAGGCGCAGCAGCGGCGCTGGGCCAAGGGCGCCTTCGAGACCGCGAAGAAGTTGCTGCCGCAGATCCTGGCCTCCCCGCTACCCTTTCGGGTGCGCGCCGAAGCGCTGTTCCACCTGACCGGCAACGCCGCGTATCCGCTGATGGCGCTGCTGAGCCTGCTGATGATCCCGGCGCTGGCCGCCCGGGCGGCGACCGGCCTGCGCGAGATGGCGCTGCTCGACTTCCCGATCTTCCTGGCCGCCACCCTCTCGGTGATCTCGTTCTACGCCTTCTCGCAGCGGCGGGTGCGGCGCCTCGATCCGTCCGGCCCGGGGCGCTGGCGCCGGGCGCGGCACCTCCCGATGGCGCTGGCGGTCGGCATCGGCCTCTCCTTCTCGAATACGGCGGCGGTGCTCGAAGGGGCGCTGGGCCGGAAGACGCCCTTCGTGCGCACGCCGAAGTTCGGCCTGGCCGGCGGGGCCCGCTCCCGGACCGACCGGGGCTGGCGGCGGAGCGCCTACCGGACGCCGGAGGGGGCGGTGGTGGCGCTGGAACTCCTGGTGGGAGCCGCGATGGCTGTCGCCGCCGGCTGGGCGCTGCTCGCCGGGGTGGCGGCCTCGACGCCGTTCCTGCTGCTGTTCGCCGTGGGGTATCTCTATGTGGGCGGGAGATCGCTCGCCGAGTCGCGGGCGCTGCGGCGGACGCCGGCAGGGTCTTCGGCGTGAACTCGGCGTGAACTCCCTGTCGCAGCGGGCGCTGTTCTTCGGGGCCGGGCTGGCCTTCGGGGTCTTCGTGGGCTGGCTGCTGGCCCAGTCGTCCGGAACCCCCGCGGTCCCGGCGCGGGCGGTCCGGGCGCCGACCCCGGCCCCGCCGCCGGCGTCCGCTCCGCCGCCGGCCCCCGAGGCGCCGTTGCCGGTGGACGAGGCCCGGCTCGAGGTGTTGCTGGCCGCGGTCGAGGGCGCTCCGGAGGATCCGGCGGCGCGGGCCGCGGTCGGCGATCTCTACTTCGCCTCCCGCGAGTACCGGGATGCGGCCTACTGGTACCGCCAGGCGCGGAACCTCGATCCGGCCGACCTCGACATCCGGGCCTCCCTGGGGTTCGCGCTGCTGGCGCGGGGGGAGGTGGCCGGGGCGATCGCGGAGTACGAAGCGGTCCTCGCCGAGGATCCGGGGCACCCGGACAGCCTGCTGGCGCTGGGGCGGCTGCGGCTCTATGTGGAGCAGGACATCGCCGGGGGGATCGCGCTCTGGGAGCGGTACCTGGAAGCGGTGCCGGACTCGGCGGAAGCGGACGGGCTGCGGCAGGCGATCCGGGCGCTCCGGGAAGCCCACCCCGGCGGATAGGATCGGGACGGCGGCCCCCCGGTGGTTCGTTACCTCCTCCTCCTGCTCGGCGCGGTGTTCCTCCGGATGCTCTGGCGGGGGGCGCGGGCGATGCTGCTGAACCGGGCGCAGTCGCCGTCGGTGGGCGGGGGAACGGCGGCGCCGCCGGGCGCGGACTTCCGCGGGGCGGTGGTGCGCTGCGAGCAGTGCGACCTCCATGTGCCCGAAGGGAAGGCGCTGAGCGCGGACGGACGCACCTACTGCTCGGAGCCCTGCCGCGCTGCGGCGGCGGAGGCCTGAGTCGGTGGCGGCAGCCGCGTCCGCTCCCGCTTCGTCCGGCGCGGGGATTCCGTCGGCAGCGACGCCGATCCCGGCCCCGACCGCGTGAAGAAGCAGATCCCCGGGTTCGTGGACCGGGACACCCGGTTCCGGCAGTCGCGGGCCGCCGCCATCCGGGAGCGGGAGGTGGAAAAGATCACGAAGGCGCTCTGCGAGGCGGCCGGCGGACTCGCCGAGCGCGGGCTCATCGTGGCCCGCGAAGGGAATGTGAGCGCGCTGCTGCCCGGCGGGGAAGAGATCCTGGGGACCGCCGCCGGGACGAGGAAGGGCGAGACCACGCCGGGGAAGTTGGTGCGGTGCGACCGGCAGGGGAACAAGACCGACGGCGTGGGGCGGGTGTCCACGGAGATCCGGATGCATCTGGCGTTGTACGAGCGCCGCCCGGACATCGCGGCGGTGGTGCATGCGCACCCAAAGACCGCGACCGCCTTCGCCGCCGCCGGGATCCCGCTCGACCCGCCGGTGCTCGCCGAGACGGTGGCGATCGTGGGCCGGGTGGCGCTGGCCGACTACCACCCGCCGGGCTCGGCGGAACTGGCCGCGGAAGTGGCGGAGCGGGCCCTCGGGGCCGACGCGGTGCTGCTCGCGAACCACGGCGCGGTGACCGTGGGGCGGGATCCGACGGAAGCCTTCGAGCGGATGGAGACCCTGGAGCGCTCCGCCGAGATCGTGCTGGCGGCGCGGCGGCTCGGCGGCGCCCGGCCGCTGCCGGAGGACGAGGTGGCGCGGCTGCTGGCGGCGCGGCGCCCGGCGTCTCCGTAGGGCCGTGGGCGCCCGCGGCCGGCGGAAGCGGTGACCCGGCGGCCGGCGGCGGTCGCGCTGACGCTGCTGGCGCTCGCGGCGCCGATCGCGCCGGGTGCGGCGGTCGCGGGCGCTTCGCCGGCGGCCGGCGTCCAGTTCCGTTTCACCGAACGCGCCGAGGCCGCCGGGGTGCGATTCCGGCACCGGCGGGGCGCCCGCGGCGGGCGGCATCCGGTGGAGACCATGGGTTCCGGGGTGGCGGTGCTGGACTACGACGGGGACGGCGCCGCGGACCTGTTCTTCGTCCAGGGCGGGGAGGTGCCGGGGACCGGGGCAGTTCCCGGCGGCGCCGGGGCCGCGCGGGCGCCGGGCGCGCTGTTCCGGAACGACGGGAACGGCCGGTTCACCGAAGTGAGCGCCGCCGCGGGGTTCGGCGAGCCGCCGGCGGGAGTCGCCGCCGGGTTCGGGATGGGCGCGGTGGCCGCGGACTTCGACGACGACGGCGACCCCGACCTGCTCCTCACCCGCGCCGGGCCGGACCTGCTCTACGAGAACCGGGGGGACGGGACCTTCGCCCCGCACCCGGCGTCGCCGCTGCCGGCGTCCTCCGTCCGGGGACTGCCCGGGGGCTGGAGCGCGAGCGCAGCGTTCTCCGACCTCGATGCCGACGGCGACCTGGATGTGTTCGTGACCCGGTATCTCGACTGGTCGGCGGCGAACAACCCGGAGTGCGCCCGGGTGGTGCGCGGCGAGCGGCTGACCTCCTACTGCCTGCCGGACGCCTTCTCCGGCGTGCCCGACCTGCTCTACGAGAACCGGCGGGGCGACTTCGTGGAGGTCTCGGAAGCCGCCGGGGTGGCGCTCCCGACCGGGAAGGGGCTGGGGGTCGTCGCCGCGGACCTGGTCGGCGATCCGCTGCCGGACCTGTATGTGGCGAACGACACCGTGCCGAACTTCCTGTTCGAGAACCGGGGCGATCTGCGGTTCCGGGAAGTCGGGCTCCCGGCGGGTCTCGCCTACGACGGGGACGGGAACGCCCTGGCCGGGATGGGGATCGCGGTGGCCGATCTCGAACCGGACGGCGATCCGGACCTCTTCGTGACGAACTTCGCCGGGGAGGCGAACACGCTCTACCTGACGAGCCGGCGCGGCTTCTTCGACGATGCGTCGTTCCCCTCCGGGGTGGGGCGGCCCTCGCTCCCGCTGCTGGGGTTCGGCGCAGTGTTCGCCGACCTGGACCGCGATGGCCTGCCCGATCTCTGCGTGACGAACGGGCATGTGCTGGACAACGCCGAGCGGCTGTTCGCGGACGCCGCCTACCGTCAGCCGGACGGGTGTTTCGCGAACCGGGGCGGGGGCCGGTTCGAGCGGGTCTGGACCGCCGCGGCGCCGTCGGTCGGCCGGGGTCTCGCCGCCGGGGACTTCGACGGTGACGGCCGGGTGGATCTGGTCGGGTCGCGCTCCGGCGAACCGGCGGCGCTCTACGCGAACCGGACCCCGGGCGGCGGACGGAGCGCCGTCCTGTTCCTGGTGGGCCGCGAGTCGAACCGGGACGCCGTGGGCGCGGCAGTGCGGGTGTCGTCGGGTTCCTCCGAGCAGGTCTTCTTCGTCACCGCCGGCGACAGTTACCTGTCCACTTCGGAACGCGCCGTCCGCATCGGCCTCGGCCCCCCGGACGCTCCTCTGCCGGGCGCCGCCTCCGTCCGCTGGCCCTCCGGCCGGACGCAGCCGCTCGGCCCGCTCACCCCCGGCGCCTTCCTCGTCCTCGAAGGCCTCGGAATCCTGCGCCTCCCGGCCGTAAGTCGTTGATTCCCCGATGTCCGCCGGGTTCGAAAATCCATGACAGTTTCTGGCCGATCCATCCGCTACGATCCTTCCCGATGAGCGATCCGGCGGCATCCCGGGGCGGTCGGAACGATGCCGGCCCCGCCTCCGAAGTCCGCGCGCGGTTCGAGCGGCTCCGCGCCCTGTTGCGGCAGATGTTGCAATTGGACCGGGGCGATCTGGACTTCGGCCTCTACCGGATCATGAGGATGAAGTCGGCAGAGGTTTCCGCCTTCCTCGACGACGACCTCCTCCCCCAGATTCGGAGTGCGCTCCGCCGCGCCGGCGAACCGGGCAGCGCTGCCGCGTCCGAAGGCGAGGTCTATCGGCACCTCGCCGAGTTCTTCTCCCGTTACTACGACGAAGGGGACTTCTTCTCCCGGCGGCGCCGCGCGGACGGCCGGCGCCCGACCTATCTCCTTCCGTACGACGGAGAAGAGATCAAACTGCACTGGGCGAACGCCGACCAGCACTACATCAAGACCGCGGACAACTATTCCTCCTATGCGTTCTCCGTCGGCGCGGAGGCCGGGCGTCGCGTCCGATTCGACCTCGTCGCCGCCGAGAACGACCGGGACAACATCAAGCCGGCGAACGGCAACGGCCTGCGATTCCTCCTCTCGCGGCGCGGCGGCGGCGTGGCCGTGAACGACGGCGCCCTCACGGTTTCCTTCGAACACCGTTCGTTGTCCGCAGCGGAGAAGAAGAAGTGGCCCGGGAACGGGATCCATCAGCAGGCGCGGCTCAACGAGGACGCGGTCACCCGGATTCTCGGCGCCGTCCCCGAAGAGTGGGCGACGCCGCTCTCGGCGCCGGCGCCGACGGACGCGAACGGCGGGCGCACGGTGCTGGCGCAACACCTCGACCGGTACACCTCCAAGAACAGTTTCGATTACTTCATCCACGACGACCTGGGCGGTTTCCTGCGGCAACAGTTGGACCTCTACCTGAACACGGAAGTCCTGAGGCCGGACGATCTCGAACAGGGCGGCACGACGAGTCTGGAACGCGCGCTGGCGCAACTCCGCGCCGTGCGGCAGATCGGCCACAAGATCATCGCCTTCCTGGCCCAGTTGGAAGACTTCCAGAAGCGGCTCTGGCTCAAGAAGAAGTTCGTGCTCGAGAGCCACTGGTGCGTCTCCCTCGACCGCGTTCCCGAGGCGCTCCGGGCAGAGGCCGCCTCGAATGCGCGACAGCGGGAGGAATGGGTCCGGCTGTTCTCCATCGACGAAATCCGCCCCGACCTCGGGAACGGCGGGGTCCGTTTTTCGGAGCCGCTCACCGGCGAGTTCCTGCACGCCCACCCGTTCCTGGTGCTGGACACCCGGCACTTCGACCGGGAGTTCACCGACCGGCTGCTCGAATCCCTCTCGGACGCCGGGCCGCTCGAGGAGCAGCAGGACGGTCTCCTCGTCCACGGGGAGAACTACCAGGCGCTCAACCTGCTCCGGGCCCGATACGGAGGACAGGTGGACTGCGTCTATATCGATCCGCCCTACAACACCGGCTACTCGGAGATCCTCTACAAGAACACCTTCAAGCACTCTTCCTGGCTGTCGCTGATGCAGGGGCGCCTGAGGCTCAGCCGGGAGTTGGCGACCGCCACCGGCTCCCACATCGTGGCGATCGACGAGAACGAGCAGGAGCGCCTCGGGCTGCTGCTGTCCGAAGTGTTCCCGGACCACGAGAAGATCTGCGCCTCGGTGGTGCACAACAAGAAAGGCATCCAGGGATCGTTCTTCTCCTATGTGCACGATTCCCTCTTCTTCTGCATTCCTCCGGCCCTGGGGGAGACGAACCCGCTGCCGATACCCGAAGCGGAGCGGCGGTTCGAGAACCTTCGCAAGTGGGGGAGGGAGTCCGAGCGCCGGACGGCCCGGAACTGTTTCTATCCCATCGAAGTGAAGGACGGCCGCATCGCGTCGTTCGGGGAGGTCTGTCCCGAGGACTTCCATCCGGGGCGGGCCAATGTCGAGAACGGTGACTCGATCCTGGTGTATCCGGTGGATGCGAAGGGCGACGAGCGGAAGTGGCGGTACGCGCGGGACTCGGTGGAGCGGATCCGCCATCTCCTGCGGGTCAAGACGGTGGACCGGACCGGCGAGATCCAGATCGAGAAGTGCCGGAGCGAACGGCAGGTCAAGACCGTCTGGGACGACTCCCGGTACATCGCCGGCGACTACGGAACGCGGTGGCTCACCCACCTGGGCCTGAAGGTCGAGGAGAATCTCTACCCGAAGTCCCTGCATGCGGTCGCGGATGCGGTGGCCCTGGTGTGCGGAGAGGGCGCGACCGTTCTGGACTACTTCGCCGGATCGGGGACGACCGGCCACGCGGTGATGGAGTTGAACCGGGAGGACGGCGGGCGCCGGAGGTTCGTCCTGGTCGAAGTGGGAGACCACTTCGACGCGGTGCTGCTCCCGCGGCTCAAGAAGATCGCCTACTCGCGCGGGTGGAAGGACGGGCAGCCGGCAGCGACGGACGGGAGGAGCCAGGTGTTTCGGTATGTCCGGCTGGAATCGTACGAGGACACCATGGACAGCCTGGAATCGGCGGGAGAGGACGGCCGGCCACCGGCGCTGCCGGGAAAAGACGCCGCGTTCCGGGAGGACTACCGGCTTCGCTATTTCCTCGGCGAAGAGACCGCCGGGAGCGCCTGTCTCGCCGGTCGGGAGTTCCGGGATCCGTTCCGGTACACGCTCTCCGTGGTGCGCGGCGGGATTCGGCGCGAGGTCGCGGTGGATCTGCCGGCGACCTTCGATCTGCTCCTCGGCCTCCGGGTGGAGTGGCGGCGCCGGATCGCCGGCGTGCTGGCGGTGGCCGGGGCGGACCGCGAAGGCCGCCGGACGCTGATCCTCTGGCGGAATGTGGACGAGATCCCCCGGCCCGCGCTGGACGCGTGGTTCGAGACGAATCGAGGCGCCGTGCCCGATGCGACCGAAGTCATCTACGCGAACGGAGACCACTGCCTGAACGCGCTGCGCCGGACGGACGAGGCCTGGGTCGCCCATCCCCTGGAGGCGAGGTTCCGGACGCTGATGTTCGGGGACGAGGCCCGATGAAGAGGCCGCGGCGCGGCCCGGCGCTCCGGGATCGCCTGGTGCTGCTCCCGTTCGTCTGCCGGGAGTTCGGCTACGAGTCGGTCGCGCAGATGCTGGATCTCCTGCGGGAGGTGCGGCCGGATTTCGAGGTTACCGAGGGCAGCGGCTTCGCGCAGGCGCTCCGCCTCATGGCGCCGCCGGCGCCCCCCCGGGTGAGCGAGAGCGAACTGCGCCAGTACGACGCCAACATCGCCGGACTCGGCGAACGCCTGCGGATGACGGGAGGCAGCGGCCGCTCCTGGAAGCCGCACCAGTACCTGGCGCTCCTGTTCACGGAGCGCTACCTGGATCGCTGGTTCACCGACGCGGACGCCCTCTGCCGCGACCTGAATCGGGCGAAACGGCTCGGGCCGGGCGCGGCGCGATCGGTCCCCGACTACCGCCCCGACGATCTGCGGGTGATGGCGATACAGAGCGCCACCGGTTCGGGCAAGACGCTGGTGATGCAGGGCAATCTCCTCCAGTACCGGCGCTACCTGCGCTCGGCGGGGGGACGGCTGAACAACATCATCCTCCTGACCCCGAACGAACAGATGTCCGAGCAGCACGAGCGCGACTTCCGGACGAACGGGATCGCGGCGCGTCGGTTCTCGCCGTCGACGCCCCCGGCGCTGCATTCCACGGTGGAGATCCTGGACCTCAACAAGTTGGCGGAGCGGTCGGGCGTCAAGCGCGTGGCGGTGCAGGATTTCGGCGATGACAACCTGGTGCTGGTGGACGAAGGGCACCTCGGAGCCTCCGGCCGGGTGTGGCGGCAGCGGCGGGAAGAGTTGGCGCGGGGCGGCTTCACCATGGAGTACTCGGCGACCTTCAACCAGGTCGTGCGGCAGGACGACGACCTCCGGGATTCCTACGCCAGGAGTCTGCTCTTCGACTACACCTACCGACAGTTCCACGCCGACGGCTACGGCAAGGACTACACGATCTCCAATCTCCCGGCGGGCATGGAAGACGCGAACAGCGACCGGTACCTGCTCGGATGCCTGCTGACCTTCTACCAGCAGTGCCGGCTGTTCCGGGACCGCGGATCGCAGTGGCGCGAATTCCACCCGGCGCGCCCGCTGTGGGTGTTCCTCGGCAAGACGGTACAGGGGTCGAGCCGGACCGATCGCGAGGCGCGCTCCGATGTCGTCCGCATCGTGGACTTCCTCGGGAGGGTGCTGGCGCGCGGAGACGCGATCCGGCCGATGCTGGAGAGCCTGCTCTCCGGCGACTCCGGACTGCGCGATCCGAGCGGGGACGGAGACTACTTCGGCTCGCGCTTCCGACATCTCGACGGCGAATGCCCCGACGCTCTCTACGCGGACCTCTGCCGGACGCTGTTCCACGGCCCCGGGCGGCTCCGCGTGGTCTATCTCGCCTCCGGGGACGGAGAGTTGCACCTGCGGACCGCCGACCACGACCCCTTCGGCGTCGTGAATGTCGGTGACTCGGCGGCGCTGTACCGGTTGCTCGAGCAGCGGGCGAATCCGGACTTCGACCTGGAACGGAACGCGGGTTTCACCGAGCCCCTGTTCCGGCAGGTGGACCGACCCGATTCCACGGTGACCGTCGTCGTCGGCGCCCGGCGCTTCATCGCCGGCTGGAACAGTTGGAGGGTGAGCACGATGGGGCTCATGCATGTCGGTGTCCGGGAGGGGCCGGAGATCATCCAGATGTTCGGCCGGGGCGTACGCCTGAAGGGCTGGCGGATGAGCCTCAAGCGCCACCGGGAGAGCGGAGCGCCCGTTCCGACGGACAGCGAGGCATTGTCGGAACTGGAAACCCTGCACATCTACGGCCTTCGGGCGAACTACATGGAGGCCTTCCGGGAGATCGTGCAGGAAGAGGGGATCGTCCGCGAACCGACGCCGCTGCCCGTGACCTGGAACTTCGCCCGGAGGACGGACCTGAAGATGGTTCGGCTTCGACCGGAACGCGGCTACGCATACTCCGACGAGCGGCCCCGGCTGCCCGGCCCGTCGGAAGCCGGCCGCCCCTTCGTGGAGATGGACCTGTATTCGCAGCCCCAGTCCACCGAGTCTCCCGGCGCGGTCCCGGCGGCGATCGCGCCGCCGAGCGAACGGAACTCGGTGCGACTCTCACCGGAATTCTCGAGTTTCTTCCGGCGGCTGCGCATCTACGACGAGTTGCTGGCCCGGAAACTCCGGCGGGGCTGGCACAATCTCGTCATCGACCGCGGGACCGTGGACGCCCTGCTCGACGACAACGACTGGTACGACTTGCGGATGTCGGAACCGCGCGTGCGGGCCGACGGCTTCGCGGGAGTGCGCCGGCTGGAAGATCTCGCGGTGTCGCTGCTCGAAGAGTACGCGGAGGCGTTCTGGCGGAAGAGTCGCCGGGCCTGGGAACACGAGCGGCTCCAGGTGGTGGAGCTGGATGCCGACGATCCGAACCATCTCCGGGAGTACCGACTCTCCGTGGACGCCCGGGAAACGGAATTGGTGGAGGATGTCCGCCGTCTCTCGGAGGGCGTGGAGAACGCGCGTGTCCCGGGGCTCTTCCGGTTGATGGCGCGGGAACACGCCTACCAGCCGCTGCTCTATGCGGACGAGAAGTGCCGGGTCACCGTCCAGCCGGCGCCGCTGAATCGGAGCGAACGCGATGTGGTCATGAGTCTGGTTTCGATCGCCCGGACGCAGCCGGCATGTCTGCGGGGACGGGAACTGTTCCTGATCCGGAATCTCACGCGGGGTCGGGGAGTCTCGTTCTTCGACGACTTCTCCTACTACCCGGATTTCATCCTGTGGCTGAAGAACGACGCGGACCAGCATGTCGTGTTCCTGGACCCGAAGGGGCTGGCGCGTTACGGACGGAGGGAGCGGAAGAAGGTGCAACTGCATACGGAGATCCGCCGGATCGAGCAGAAGATCCGGACGACGGATCCGACCCTCTTCCTCCACTCCTATGTACTGTCGGTGACGCCGCCGGAACGGATCGGGGAAGAAGGCGTCTCGCGCGCCGAATGGGAGGCGAGAGGCGTCCACTTCCTTTCGCGGCCGGACTGCCTGAGCGGCGTCATCACGCATGCGCTGGATTCCCGGGGAGGAGCGGCGGGTTCGACGGCGTAGTCGGGCCGACCTTCGATCCGTGCGGGGCGCGACCTCCGGGGGGCCGATTCGCGGTCGGGAAAGTGTGGGACCAAGAGCGTCGCGGGATGTCTCGGGAAGTTCCCGGCCCGGCCGCGGCACGGTCGCTACACGGCGGGTAGGCCCGCGGGAGACGAGTCATGGCGCCTGAGTCTTCGATGGAGGAGTACCGGACAGCGGCGGGGTTGCCGGCGGGGGAGGCTCGGTCGCTGCCGTTTCCGGTGTATCGCGACCCGGCGGTCTTCGACCTGGAGATGGAGCGGATCTTCCGGAGCGACTGGGTCGCCGTCGGCGCGGAGGCGGCGCTCGCCGATCCGGGCGACACGCTGGGGATCGAGATCGGGGGCGAGCCGGTGGCGCTGGTGCGGGGCGCCGACGGGCGGCTGCGCGCGCTGTCGAACGCCTGTCGGCATCGCGGCACCCTGCTGCTCGACCCCGGCGTCGGCCGGCTCGACGGCCGGCACCTCGTCTGTCCCTACCACGCCTGGAGTTACAGCGACTCCGGCGAGTTCCGGGGGGCGCCGTATTCGCGCGGCGTCACCATCGAGCCCGACGCGCACTGTCTGCCGTCGTTCCGGGTGGAGGTCTGGATGGGAGTCGTCTTCGTCTGTCTGGACGAGGCGGCGCCGCCGCTCGCGGAGCGCCTCGCCGGCATACCGGAACACCTGGCCGAATTCGGGATGGAGGGTTTCACCGAAGCCGCGCCGATCACCGAGGCCGAGATCTGGGGCGCGAACTGGAAACTCGTCGTCGAGAACGGGATGGAGAGTTACCACCTGTTCCGGGTCCACGAGAAGACCCTGGAGAAGGTCACGCCGACGCGCGGGGCGTACTACCTCGAGGGGTCCGCGCCCTGGACGCTCACCGGCGGAGCCGTCGTCTCGAATCCGGGGTTCTTCGGGAAGGCGCTCGGCGCGGTACTCGGTTACGACCCCGGGAGCGGCGGCGATCACTACACGCTGGTATCCATCCCGCCTTCGTTCGTGGGGATCGTTACCGGGGACTCCTGGGACTGGATCGCCGCGCATCCGCTGTCGCCGACTTCGACGCGGGTGTTCAGCGGATCGCTCACCCGGGGGAAACCGGACTTCCTCACCCGGGCGTTCTCCCAGTCGTACGCCACCGCCTTCCTCGAAGAGGACCGGAAGATCTGCGAACGCGGCCAACGGGGCCTGGCGGCGCGCGCTTCGTCCGGCGGACGCCTCGTTCCGCTCGAGCGCGTGGTCGTGGACTTCCATCACTACCTCGCCTGGAAACTGTTCGGAGAGGAGCCGCCGCCGCGTCACGCCGAAACCCGTCGAGGTTGAACCCGCCGGGAGCGCCGCAGCGCCCTCGCCCGGGCCTCGCGCCCGCTGCCGGAGGTCGCGGACGGCGCGTCGGTCGGGGAACCGGGATCGGGAACCGGCCGGGTTCGAGCGGGAACGCGGCGCGAGACCGGCAGGGCGCGACGGGGGGATAATCCGCGCCCGGAGACGACGATGCGCGCCGAGCGGGTGATCCAGGCGGTGGATCTGCATGCCGGGGGGGAGCCGGGGCGGGTGATCGTGGGCGGCGTGCTCGATGTGCCGGGGGACTCCCTGTTCCGCAAGATGCAGCACCTCCGGGAGCACGGGGACGCGCTGCGGAAGCTGATGCTGCGGGAGCCGCGCGGGTATCCGGCGGCGAACTGCAACCTGGTGCTGCCGCCGACCCGGGAAGAGGCGGACGCCGGGTTCGTCATCATGGAGCAGACGGAGTACCCGCCGATGTCCGGGACGAACACCATGTGCGTGGTCACCGCGCTGCTCGAGACCGGGATGTTGCCGGCGCGGGAGCCGACGACCGAGTTGACGCTCGAAACGCCGGCGGGACTGATCGAGGTCGAAGCGCGGGTCGAGGGCGGGAAGGTGACGCGGGTGACCTTCGAGAATGTGCCGGCCTTCGCCGTCCATCTGGACGCCGCGGTCGAGATCCCGACGGTCGGCGAAGTGCGGGTGGATGTGGCCTGGGGCGGGATGTTCTACGCCATCGCCGACGCGGCGCGGTTCGGGCTCACCATCGCCCCGGAGCACGGGCGGGAACTGGCGCGGTTCGGGGCGATGGTGAAGCAGGCGGCGCGGGAGCAACTGGAGGCGGCCCACCCGGAGAACCCGGAGATCCGGCAGGCCAGCATCGGCCAACTCGCGGGGCCCTGGGACCGGGAGACGCGCACCGCCTCGAACGCGGTCTCGGTGGCCACCGGGGAGTTGGACTGGAAGCGGCCGGAGACCTGGACCGGGGCGCTCGACCGCTCCCCCTGCGGCACCGGCACCTCGGCGCGGATGGCGGTCCTCCATGCGAAGGGGGAGTTGGGGATCGGCGAGGACTTCCGCAACCTCGGGCCGGTGGGCACCGAGTTCGTCGGGCGTCTGCTGCGGGAGACCGAGGTCGGCGGGCTCCCCGCGGTCGTACCCGAGATCAGCGGCCAGGCCTGGATCACCGGTACCGCCTCCTATTCGCTCGACCCCTCCGACCCCTTCCCGGAAGGCTTCACCCTGGGCGACATCTGGTAACCCCGGGGAACGGCGCCGGCCGGGAAGAAGCGCCTTCGAGTTCGACACCCGGCGCCGCAAGTCGTTGATTCTGCGTCCATTCTCCCTCGGACTACACACTACGGCGGGGATTGTCGGGGCGTGGCGCCCGACGGGAGGCTCGTCCCCGCAGGAGTCCGTTCGCCGCTCGCCCGCCCCGGTATCGGCCTCCGGGCGGACCGGGAAGGCGGAAGAAGGTCCGAGTGCGACACCGAGCGCTGCAAGCCCTCGACTGAGTGGCCGTTTGCTCCCCCGATGCCCACTACCGCCACGCTCTCCGGGGAGCGGCCGGCGACGGGAGACCCGTCGGTGCGCAGGGCCGTTCGCCGCCTCTCCCGGCGGGCCGACACCGGCGGCGGAACCGGGCCGGCGGGCGGAGGCGGCGGGCGGAATAGAATCGCGGGTTCCCCGCCGCGCGGGGCCCATCAGGAGGGATCTCCCGATCATGTTGCAGCACCTCGTGTCCCGGTCGTTTTCGGCGGGACCGCGCCCGCTCTCGCGGCCGGCGCGGTCCCGCCCGTCGCGTCCCGCCCCTCTCCCGGCGCCCGGCGCGGCCTTCGTCGTCGCGCTCGCCGCCGCATCGCTCCTCGCCGGGGCGGCCGCGGCGCAGGAGCCGGCGAAACTCGTCGTCGAGCCGGTGAGCCTGACGCTCGAAGTCGGCGAGACCGCCGAACTCTCGGCGACCGTCAAGGACGGGAACGGGAACGCACTGGAACACCCGGTGCTGTTCTTCTCCCGGGCGCGCCGCTTCGTGGGGGTGAACCCGGCGGGGATGGTCGAGGCGCACCGCCCCGGCGAGCACACCCTGGTGGCGATGGCGCCGCGCGACCCGGAGGCGATGGACCGCCGCGCCGACATGGCGCTCATGGTCGAGATCCCGGTGACCGTCGCCTTCCCGTCGCTCGAGAGCATCTCGGTGGCGCCGCTCCCGGCGAACCTCTATGCCGGAACCTCGCTCCCGGTGGGCGCGACGGCCCTCGACGCCTCCGGGGCGGAACGGAAGCCGGACTTCACCTGGGAGTCGAGTGATCCCGGCGTGGCCTCGGTGGACGAGTACGGGACGCTGCGGCTCCACGCGGAGGGCCGGGCCACGCTCTCGGCGAGCGCCGAGTCGGTCCGGGGCGAGGCTGCCCTCACCGTCCGGGCGAACCCGGCGACGCGGCTCGAACTCACGGCGGACGCCGAGGAGGCGCGCACCGGGGATGTGGTGTGGTTCCACGCCCGGGCGCTCGACGGCGGCGGGAACGAGGTCCCCGACTTCCCGCTGCAGTTCGCCGCCTTCACCCGCACCCCGGACAACCTGGTGGCCCCCGGCGCGGCGGCCTTCGTGGAGCCGGACGGCGCCTTCGTGGCCGAGCGGCCCGGCCTCCACACGGTGGTGGTCTCCGGCGGCGGGCTGACCGCGCGGCAGGCGGTCCGCGCCACGCCCCGGAATGTGCGGAAGGACTGGGAGATCGTCGGCCGGGGGCCGGTGCGCGACCGCCACACCTCCGACCTCTGGGTGTGGGAAGGGCTGGACGGGCGCGACTACGCGGTCACCGGCACCTGGGGCGCCGACGGGCACGCCTACTTCTGGGATGTGACCGACCCGGCGAGCATCCACCTGGTGGACACGGTGCGGGTGGACGCCCGGACGGTGAACGATGTGAAGGTCTCCCCCGACGGCCGCTTCGCGGTCATCGGCCGGGAGGGCGCCTCCAACCGGAAGAACGGGCTGGTCATCCTCGATGTGGCGAACCCGACGGACGGCGTGCGGATCCTCGCCCGCTACGACGATGAACTCTCCGGCGGCGTCCACAATGTGTTCGTCGCCGAACAGCACATCCTGGCGCTCTCCGCGGGGCGGCGTTACGACATCCTGAACGCGGAAGACCCGGCGAATCCCTACCGCGTGGGGCGCTTCGAACTGGATACCCCGGGGCACGGCATCCACGATGTCTGGGTGAAGGACGGCGTCGCCTGGTCCTCGAACTGGGCCGACGGCGTCGTCGCGGTGGACATCGGCGGCGGCGGCAAGGGCGGCGCGCCGAACAACCCGGTGATGATGGGCAGTTTCCGTTATCCGAACGGCTGGAACCACGCCGGTTTCCCGTACCGCAGCGAGTCCACCGGGAAGATGCTGGTCTTCGCCGGGGACGAGAACTTCCCCTATTCGTTCGAGCCCGAAGGCGATCTGCCCGACCGCGCCGCCGGGTGGGTCCACATCGGGGAATGGGACGAATCCGGCGAGGGCCGGGAAGTGGCGCGCTACCAGGTGCCCGAAGCCGGCAGCCACAACCTCTGGGTCGAGGACGACATCCTCTATGTGGGCTACTACAACGGCGGCCTGCGGGTGGTGGATGTCTCCGGCGAACTGCGCGGCGACCTCTACCAGCAGGGCCGGGAGATCGCCTTCTTCGAACCGGCGGATCCCGAGGGTTACAAGAAGAACGCCCCCTTCGTCTGGGGGCCGCAACCGTTCAAGGGACACATCTTCTTCTCCGACTGGAACTCCGGTCTCTGGGCGGTGAAGTTGGTGGACCCGGAAACGCCCCGGAACATGGGTGAGCCGAATTGAGGGAGAACCCGTTGAAGCACACTGCCATGAAGAACGAATCCTCGGCCTTCCTCCGGCTGGCCGCAGCGGCGACCGGGGCGGCGCTCGTCGTCGCCTCGACGGCTGCCGTGGCCGCGACCGCCCCGGAGCCGCCGACGCGCAACTACTTCGTCTATGTCTGCGCCGAGTCGGACGACACGGTGCACCTGGTCCGCTTCGGGCCCCGCGGCCTGGAAGAAGTGGACAGGATCGTCGTCGGGAGTTTCCCCACCGAGACCGAAGGCCCGCACGGCATCCGCATCTCCCCCGATGGCCGCCACTGGTATCTGTCCATCGCGCACGGGATGCCTTTCGGCTCGCTCCACAAGTACGAGACCGGGACGAACGAATGGCTCGGCGACGCCACGCTGGGCATGTTCCCGGCGACCATGGACATCTCGCCGAGCACCGGGCTGCTCTATGTGGTGAACTTCAACCTCCACGGCGACATGGTCCCGAGCACCATCTCGGTGGTCGAGACCGGGACCATGATCGAAGTGGCGACCATTGACACCGGCGTGATGCCGCACGGCGCCCGCGCCGACCGCAGCGGCGGCCGCATCTACTCGGTCAACATGATGGACGACGAACTGGTGGAAGTGGACGCCACCCGTTTCGAGATCTCCCGCCGCCTGGCGCTGGGAACCGACCCGGCGATGGATCATTCCGCCCACGCCGGCAGGGCGCACGGAGGCAGCGGCGACGCGATGGAGATGAAGATGCCCACGGTGAAACCCACCTGGGCGACCAGTCCCACGCCGGCGGGCAAGGTCTATGTGGCGGGGAACGGCGACAGCGCCATCTACGAGGTCGATCTCGAGGATTGGCGCATCTCCCGGCGATTCGACGCCGGGCCGGGGGAGAACCCCTACAACCTGGAAGCGACCTCTGACGGCGGGCGGCTCATCGCCACCTACAAGTCCGGCGGCAAGGTCGGCTTCTGGGATCTCGACGCCGGCGAAGCGGTGGCCGTCCCGGAGACCACCCGGCGGGTGCCGCACGGGGTGGTGGTTTCCGACGACGACCGCTACGCCTTCGTGACCCTCGAGGGGATCGGGGGGGAACCGGGGACCGTCGAGGTCTATGACATCGCCGCGGCGGAACGGGTCGCCGACCTCGCCGTGGGCAAACAGGCCGGCGGCATCGCGTTCTGGAAGGGCGAGCCGTGAGGCCCGCCGCCGGACGCCCCTTCCCCCGGCCGGAAACCCCGCCGGAAGCCCGGGTCAACTCCCAGGAGAACGACATGCACCGAGGATCCGAAACCCGCCGCCGCGCGCGGCGTTCCCCCTTCGTCAGCCTCGCCCTCGGGGTCGGGCTGCTCGCGGTTCCGGGCCTGCTCTTCGCCCAGGAAGAGGAAGAGGCCGAAGCCGCCCCGCAGCCGGCGGAACTCATCGTCACTCCCGCCGAGGTGGAACTCGAAGTCGGAGACACGCTCACCCTCGAGGCGGAAGTGCTGGACGAGAACGGCGACCCGATGGATCGGACGGTCGTCTTCTTCTCCCGCCGCCGCCGCTCGGTGGGAGTGAACCCGGCCGGGATCGTCGAGGCCTACCGGCCCGGCGAGCACACCCTGATCGCCATGGTGCCGAAGGATCCGGAAGACCTCGACCGCCGCGCGGAGCCGGCGGTGCGGGTGGAGATCCCGGTCACCATCCCGAACCCGCCGGCGGCGGCGGTGTCGGTGACGAACCTGCCGGCGCACCTCTACACCGGCACCGAGATCGCGCTGCGCACCGAGGTCGAGGACACTTCCGGGGCCCTCCGGAACGATGTGGAGGTCCGGTTCGCGACCGCCGACGATTCGGTGGCCGCGGTGGACGCCCTGGGCGTGCTCCGGCTCGCCGGGGAAGGGAGCACCACCCTCACCGTCAGCGCCGAGGCGGTTTCGAGCGACACCGAGATCACCGTTACGGCGAACCCGGTGCGGACGATCACGCTCTCGGGCGGTGAAACCGACGACCCGGTGCGCACCGGGGATGTGGTGTTCTTCAGCGCCGCAGCGCGGGACGCCGGCGGCGAGCCGGTGCCCGACTACCCGATCCAGTTCGCCACCCTCGGCACGCCGGCCGACGGGATCGTCGCTCCCGGCGCCATCGGCCAGATCACCGCCGACGGCGCCTTCGTCGCCGAGCGCTCGGGAACCCACACCGTGATCGCCGACGGCTTCACCCGCTCGGCGACGGCGACCCTGAAGGTCGTGTCCCGCCAGGTCCGCAAGGGCGTGGAAGTGCTGGGACAGGCGCCGGTGCGCGACCGCCACACTTCCGACCTGTGGGTCTGGGAAGGGACCGACGGGCGCGACTACGCGGTCACCGGCACCTGGGGCGCCGACGGCCACGCCTATTTCTGGGATGTGACCGATCCCTCGGCGATGAGCCTCATCGACACCGTCCGGGTGGACGCCCGCACGGTGAACGATGTGAAGGTCTCCGAGGACGGCAAGTTCTGCGTCATCAGCCGGGAAGGCGCTTCGAACCGCAAGAACGGACTCGTGATCCTCGATGTGAGCGACCCGCAGAACGGGGTGCAGGTCATCGCCCGCTACGACGACCAACTCAGCGGCGGCGTCCACAATGTGTTCATCGCCGAGAACCACATCTACGCGCTCTCCGCCGGCCGGCGTTACGACATCATCAACGCCGAAGACCCGACGAATCCCTACCGGGTGGGCCGGTTCGAGCTGGATACGCCCGGGCACTCGATCCACGATGTGTGGGTGGAGGACGGCATCGCCTACTCGTCGAACTGGGGCGACGGCGTCGTGGCGGTGGATGTCGGCGGCGGCGGCATGGGCGGCGCGCCGAACAACCCGGTACTGCTCGGCAGCACTCCCTACCCGAGCGGCTGGAACCATGCCGCCTACCCCTACCGCAGCCAGTCCACCGGCAAGTTCCTGATGATCGGCGGCGACGAGGCATTCCCCTACCAGACGATCGGGGAGGAGAACACGCCGAGCCGCGCCGCCGGCTGGATCCACATCTTCGAGTGGGAGGACTGGGACGAGCCGAAGGAAGTGGCGAGATACCAGGTTCCGGAGGCCGGCACCCACAACCTCTGGGTCGAAGACGACCTGCTCTACATCGCCTACTACAACGGCGGCCTGCGAGTGGTGGACATCTCCGGCGAGTTGCGCGGCGACCTGTACCGCCAGGGACGCGAAGTCGCCATGTTCCTGCCGCAGGATCCGGAGAGTTTCATCCCCAACGCGCCGATGGTCTGGGGGCCGCAGCCGTACAAGGGCAACATCTTCATCGCCGACCACAACTCCGGTCTGTGGGCGGTGAAACTGGTGGACGCCGAGCCGGTCTATCTCGGCGAACCGCAGGACTGACCGCCGGTTCCGGAACGACCGGTAACGAGCCCGCGATCCGCAACGGGAGGACCCCGCCAATGAAACGCGCCCACACGATCAGTTGGGTGATCTTCGCGCTGCTCGGCGCGGCGACGCTCGTGGTCTCGCTGCTGTCGGTTACGGCCGCCTACCTGGATCCTTCCGGGGACCTGGTCGCCGGGAAGTACACCCCGGCCGAAGTGGCGAACGGCGACGAAGAGGTGGCGGCGGCGCTCTCCGCCCGCCGGGGAACCGCCGCCGCCTTCGCCGTCTCCTACGCGATCCTGCTGCTCTCCGTCGCTCTCGGCCCGTACCGGAAACGCCAAGGCGTCCGCGGCGCGTTCCTGGCGCTGGTCGTCGCCTCGGTCGCGAACGCGGTGGTGATCCTGCTGCGCGTACCGCTGCTCGGCGTCAGTTTCGGACTCGGCGCCGCCACCATCCCATTGGTGCTGGTGACGATCGCCACCGTATTCGGCCTGCGGACGAAGAACCTGTCCTCCCCGAAGGAGACCGCGAGCGCCTGAGCCGTCTCCGGGGGCCGCATCCCGGCCTCCGGGGCGGCGGAGCCGGGGGTCGGGAGATGGCGGCGCTGCCCATTCGTTCGCCGGCGGGACTCCATTCCCGGCGAAGCCCCTCCCCCGAGCGCGCCCTCGACGAACGAACGACCCCGATCCGATGACCGCGCCCCCGATGAAACGGCACGCGGGACTGGTCCCGCTCTCCCGCGACCACCACGACGGGCTGGTGATGGCCCGGCGGTTGATCCTGGGAAAGGGACTGAGCGAGCGCGACGAGTGGCCGACCGACCCGGCGGAGCAGGTGGCGCGCCTCGCGGAGTTCTTCGAGACCGACCTTCGGCCGCACTTCGAGGCCGAAGAGACCTGCGTCTTCCCGATCGCCGCCCGGACGCTGCCCGAAGGCGAAGCCCTGGTGGCCGCGCTCCTCGCCGACCACCGCGCTCTCGAAGCGATGCTGGCGAGTCTCTCCGCCGCTCCCATCTCCGGGCGGTCCGCGGCGGACCGGGAACGCCGGCTCGCCGCCTTCGGGGAACTCCTGCAGGCCCACATCCACACCGAGGAGCGCGTGCTCTTCGAACGGATGCAGGCGGCCGGAGCCCCCGACGAGTTGGAGGCGGTCGGCGCCCGACTGGCGGAGCGCCGCGCCGCGACCGGGCCCTCGGCATAGAGCGGTTCGCCCCCGGGATCTCACGCCGCGCCTCGATGGAGAAGGCGTTTGTCGGCGCCCCGCGCACGGAGGGCGTCGTCCCGCCAGTCGGATTGAACAGGACGGCAACAGTCGGCACACCGTGCGCGGAGGGCGTCGGCATCCGGCTCCGGCAGCGGGCCGGCGGGTCGCGGCCCCTTCGGTAGTCCCGATCGTCGGTCGCCGGGCCGGATCGGCGTCGGACAGCGAGCGGGAGCGCGCCGGCGGGAACGACGGCCGACAGGAAGGGCTCCGGGGCGGAACCGATCCGGTCCGACCGTCGGCCGGCCGGGCGGCGCGGGAGTCGTCCCGGAAGCGCGCTCCCCCCAGGGATCAGGTCATCCCGGTGCGGATGTGGGCCGGCATCGAGGCGACGACCGCCTGGTTCCGGGCGCTGTCCCAGAAGTAGTAGATGCGCAGGCACCGCCGCGGGTCGTGGGTGGAGCCGCCGCTCTTGATGTGCCAGTCCACCCGCCGGGACTTCCCCCGCCACTTGACCGCGAAGGCGTCGCCGCCGCAGCGGGCGTTGTGGACGCCGTCTTCCACCGTCGGGCGGCGGTCCGCCGGCTTGCGGCCCAGCCGGCCATCGCGGAAGTCGTTCGCCAGCCAGAGCAGGCACCGGGCAGCGAGCGGGACATCGGCGAACTGCGCCCGCTTCACTTCGCGCTGGGCGCGGGGGGTGAGGAGCACCTTCCCGGCGAGTTGGGTCTCGCACCACTCGTTGAACCGGGCCCACTCGGTGGGGAGCGGGGCCTGCGGGTGCGGGTCTTCGCCGAGGTCGAGGAGCCGGTCGGCGAGCGCCTGCTGCTGAGCGATGGACAGGTCGAACCGCCGTTCGGCTTCGTCGGCGCGCTCCTGGGCTTCCGCCAACTCGTCCAGCGACTTGGCCTTCTCCTGCTCGGTGCGGGTGAGGAGGCGCCGCACCGAGTCCACTTCGAGACTGAGCGTCCGGACTTCCTTCTCCAAGCGGGTGCGCTCCTCGTCTTCCGCCGGGGCCGCGGCGGGCGGCGGCTCCTCCGGGGTGACCGGAGCGGGTTCCGGCTCCGGCTCCGGCGGCTTCGGCTTCGGCTCCGGGAGCGCGAGCGCCGGCTTCGGTTTCGCGCCGAAGAGGGAGCGGAGACCCGTCAGGAGTCGGGCGAAGAAGCCGGGGCCCGCCGGTTCCGGTGAGGTCTCGGCCGGTTTCGGGGCCGAAGCCTCGGCGGGCGGCGATTCCCCAGCCGACCCGGGAGACGACTCGGACGGGAATTCAGGCGAGGTCGTTTCGGACGCGGTTCCCGGTGGCGCCAGTCCCGGAGCGGAGGGCGTCGGGACCGTTTCCGGCGTCGGGCGGGCGGGCGCGGGGGGCTCCGCGCTCGCCGGCGGGGGCGTCGCCGGGGGCGCGGCCGCTGCCGGAGGCGCCGGCGGCGGCGGCTCCGCCCGGGGCGCGGTCGGCCGCGGCTCGGCGGGCGGCAGGCGGGTCGGCGGAGGCTTGGTCGGGAACCGCGGCGGGGTTCGGCCGGGGAAGTACGCCGGCCGCTCCGGCGGCGCCGGGGCCCGGGTGGAGGCGGGCGGGCGGGCGGCGGGTCGGGGAGCGCTGTGCACCGAACGCGCCCAGAACGGCTGCCGGGGGGCGGGCGGCTCCGGCGGGGGCAGATCCGGGTCGGGCAGATCCGGACCGGGCAGATCCGGACGGGAAGGCGGGGGCTCTGCCGGAACGCTCGGAACGGCGGCCGCCGGCGGGGCCATCGGATTCGGGCCCGCGGCCGGACTCGGACCCGGCTCGGGACGCGCCGCCGCGGCCACCCGGGCCGGGACGACCGGCGGCGCCGCCACCGGGGGAGCGGGCGCGGGCGCCGGACCGGCCGGGACCGGTTCGCCGACCGCCGGCGTCGGCGCGGCGCCCTCCGTCCCGGAGTACTCCGCGTTCGCCATCCGCCGGACTTCTTCGAACGGGAGTTCCGGCTGCGACTCCAGGCTCATCGCCGCCACCGAACGCAGGATGGAGTTCGTGGTCCGCTCGATCGCTTCCGGGTCGGAGAGGCTCAGCCCCAGGATCAGCCGGTGGTCGCGCTCGTTCGCCTGCGCGGTGAACCCCGGCAGGTAGATGCGCACCGCCCCCTGGTACACCGAGAGCCGCCGCCCGAAGCGGTCGGTCAACTCCCAGGCGTACTCCGCCGGGATCACCGCCACCAGCGCCAGCCCCAGGCAGGAGCGGGCCAGCCGCTCGGCGTCGAGGGCCGGCTGGTGCGGGTCGGCGGCGTCGTCGGGCACCGAGAGCGCCAGGATCGGCAGCCGCCGCTGGGGGTCGGTGAGCCGGGCGCAGAACCGCTCCGCGTCGGGGGTGGAGTTCACCAGCCAGGGCTCCCCGGTGACCGGGACGCCGAACTGCCGGAGTTCCAGCACCGAGGCCAGCCGCACCGCCAGTTCCGGCACCTTCGGCTCCAGGTAGCGGGCGTCCACGCCGTTCGAGGCGCGCAGCAGCCGCAGGTGGAACACCGGCGGCGCCCCCGGACTCCAGCCCACCCCGGCCTCGGTGACCCAGGCGTCGGCGGGGGCGGAGGGATCGGGGCTCCGCAGCCGGACCGCCCAGAGGTCGTGTCCTTCCCGGAGGACCCGCACCGCCTGGCAGTGGCTGCCGCCCTGCCGGAAACTGAAGGTGCCGTGGTCCGCCGCTTCGGGGGGCAGCGCGCCCGGTACCCGGGACGCGATCCAGTCGTGGATCGTCGCCCGGCAGGTATGGGCCGCTATGCGGTCGTCGTCCGCCGCGATCTCCGCGGCGAGTCGAAGGATGCCGGTCTCCGGCGTTTCCCGCGCGGCGGCGATGGATTGATGTAATGCCTTGAATGAATCGAATCGAGCCATGAACTCTCCTTCCGGCGTCCTCCGGGTTGCCCGGGCGAATTAATAGCCGCTGCAGCCGACCGACCGGGGCCGCGGGCGGTTCCGGCACCGATCGCCGGCAGGGCCCCGGGCGCCGGCGCCGGCCCTCCGGGGCGGCCCGGAACACCCCCTCCGGCCGCCCCGAAACGCCGATTCCACTTGGTATTCTCGCCTTCGAGATGAACGACCTGGCGCGCGCCCTGGCCTCCCGCATCGAGGGCCGCGTCCGCTTCGACCGGGCCTCCCGGCTGCTCTACTCGACCGACGCCAGCATCTACCAGATCGAGCCGCTGGGAGTGGTGATCCCCCGCCACGCCGGCGATGTGGCCGAGGCGGTCCGCGCCGCCGCCGAGGCCGGCGCGCCGGTGCTCCCCCGGGGCGGGGGCACCTCGCTCGCCGGGCAGGCGGTCGGCGAAGCGGTGGTCCTCGACCTCTCCACCGAGTTCCACCGGGTCCTGGAAGTGAACCGGGAGGAACTCTGGGCGCGGGTCCAGCCGGGGGTGGTGCAGGACGCGCTGGGGGCGGCGCTGGCCCCGCTGGGGCTGCGGTTCGGGCCGGAGACCTCCACCTCGAACCGGGCGAACCTGGGCGGGATGATCGGGAACAACTCCGCCGGCGCCCGCTCGCTGGTGTACGGGAAGACGGTGGAGAACCTGCTCGAGGCCACCGTGGTCTTCCCCGACGGCTCCCTGGAGACGCTGTCCTGGATGCGCTGGGAGGACCTGCGCCGCCGCGCCGCCGCCGCCGCGCGCCGGGGCGCCGGGGATCCGCTCTCCCGGCTGATCGTCGCCGTCTGCGCCCTCCGGGACGAATTCGCGGACGACATCCGGGAGCGGTTCCCGCGGATACCCCGGCGGGTGTCCGGCTACAACCTCGATGTCCTGCTCGACCCCGGCGGGGTGAACCTGGCCCACCTGGTCGCCGGCTCCGAGGGCACGCTGGGGGTGGTGGTCGAGGCGAAGGTGCGGCTCCACCGGCTGCCGGAGGCGGTGGGGCTGGCGGTGCTCCACTTCGACGGCCTCCTGCCGGCGCTCGAAGCGGGGGTGGAGGCGCTGGAATTCGGCCCCACCGCGGTGGAGTTGGTGGACGGGATGGTGCTGCGGCTGGCCCGGGAATCCCTCGAGTACTCCCGCCGGCTGGGCTTCGTCTCCGGGGAGCCGGAAGCGCTGATCCTGGTGGAGTTCGCCGGGCGCAACCGGGGCGAGTTGGTCTCCCGGATGGCGCGGCTGGAGGAGCGGCTCGGGAAGCGGGGGCAGCCGCTGCTGCGGATGCTGGACCCCGCCGCGCAGAAGAATGTCTGGCAGGTGCGGAAGGCGGCCCTGCCCCTGCTGCTGAGTCTGCCCGGCGACGAGAAGCCCATCGCCTTCGTCGAGGACACCGCCGTCGAACCGGCGCGCCTGCCGGAGTTCATCGCCCGGTTCGAGGAGATCCTCGCCGGACGGGCCACGAAAGGCAGTTTCTACGCCCACGCCGGGGCCGGCTGCCTCCACATCCGCCCGCTCATCAACCTGAAGAAGCCGGAAGAAGTGCGGAAGATGGCGGAGTTGGCGAAGGAGGTCTGCGACCTGGTGCTCGACTTCGGCGGCTCCATGAGCGGCGAACACGGGGACGGGCTGGCGCGCAGCCACTTCAACGAACGGGTCTTCGGCCCGCGGGTGTACCAGGCGTTCCGGCGGTTGAAGGCGGCGTTCGACCCCGACGGGATCATGAATCCGGGCAAGGTGGTGGACGCCCCGGCGATGACCGAGAACCTGCGTTACGGGGAGTGGATGCGGCCGCAGGAATTGCCGGTGGTGTTCCCCTATCCGCGGGAGCGGGGGTTCACCGGGGCGGTCGAGTTGTGCAACGGCGCCGGGGTCTGCCGGAAGGAACTCGCCGGGACGATGTGCCCGTCGTTCATGGTGACCCGGGAGGAGGAGCACTCGACCCGGGGGCGGGCGAACCTGCTGCGGGCGCTGCTGGACGGGCGGCTGCCGCCGGGCGCGGAGTCGGAAGAACGGGTGCTGGGGGCGCTCGATCTGTGTCTTTCCTGCAAGGCGTGCAAGGCCGAGTGCCCCTCCGGGGTGGATATGGCGCGGCTGAAGTCGGACTTCCTGGCGCACCACTACCGGGGGCGGCGGCGCCCGTTCGCCGACCGGGTGTTCGGGGCGCCGGACGCGGTGGCCCGCTGGTCGCGGCGGCTGGGGCTGCTCCCGGGGTGGCTGGTGCGGCTGCGGGAGGGGCGCGGGGGCGCTGCGGGCGGCGGGAACGGGCGCGGGGGGGGCGGGTTCGTTTCGCGGCTGGTGAGCCGGTCGCTGGAGCGGACGCTGGGGCTCGACCCGCGCCGGAGCCTGCCGATGCCGGCCCGGGAGCCCTTCACCCGCTGGTTCGCCCGGAACGCCGCCGCCGGGCAGCCGGAGCAGCCGCGGGCGGAGGTGGCGCTCTTCCCGGACACCTTCACGAACTTCTTCGAGCCCGAGGTCGGGGCCGCCGCCTGCCGGGCGTTGTGGGCGCTCGACACCCGGGTGCTGCTGGCCCCGGAGGTCTGCTGCGGGCGGCCGGCGATCTCCCGGGGGATGCTCGACCGCGCCCGGCGGTTGGCGGCGCGGAGCGTCCGGGCGCTCTCCGGGTTCGCGGAGGCGGGGACGCCGATCGTGGGGCTGGAGCCGTCCTGTCTCTTCACCTTCCGCGACGAGTTGCCGGACCTGGTTCCCGAGCGGGAGCGGGAGGCGGCAGAGCGGATCGGGCGGCAGGCGCTGCTGTTCGACGAGTTCGTGGCGCGGGAGGCGGACCGGGTGCGGGATTTGGCCGGGAAGCGGGCGGCGCGTCGGGCGGGTGTCGGGAGGGCTGGCGCGGCAGCGTCCGCCGGGACGGGCGCCGGCGCGGAGGGACAGGTCGTCGCCCACGGCCACTGCCACCAGAAGGCGTTCTGCGGCACCGGCCCGCTGACGACGGCGCTGGAAGCCACCGGGGCGCGGGTCACCACGCTGGACTCCGGCTGCTGCGGCATGGCCGGCAGTTTCGGCTACACGGCCGACCACTTCGAGTTGTCCCTGGCGGTCGGCGAACGCCGCCTCTTCCCCGCCGTACGCGAGATGTCCGCCCCGGACACCCTGGTCGCCGCCGGGACTTCCTGCCGCCACCAGTTGCGCGACGCCGTAGGCCGCGACGCCCTCCACCCCGCCCAATTCATCGCCCGCGCCATCACTCCGGGAGACTGAACCGACCAGCGCATCGCGGACCCCCACTCATCCCGGCCCGTGCTCGATATCATGCGATTTCGCTTCCGGCTCTGACCGAGCCGCCCGGCTCTTCGAGGAGGGCCATCCATGACTGCCACGCCCAAGATCTGGCTGAAGGACATCTGGCCGATCGTCAATCCCCGCGACTACAAGGTCCACTTCGCGACTCCGTTCTTCGACAAGGTCACGAAGACACTCAAGCATCCACTGGATGCGTGGGTGCGCGATCCCGACGAATGGCTGGGTTGGCAGGTGGGCCGCGGGAAAAAGAACGTGTTCGACAAGCCTTACATCTTCTCGTTGATGGACTTCCCTCGCGAGAACGATATCTGGCTTTTCGGTGGCATCTTTCGCGTCCTCGCTACCCACAAGGATCATTACGAGGTCGAACTTGCGGACGATGGCGCCCACTTCGTGGGCCGGCTGAAATTGAGGTACTACCACGGGACCCGGGGCGGGAAAAGGGGCGGTCTGTTCGAGAAGCACTACGACTCCATCGAAGTCGCCGAAATCCTTCCGGAGCCCTTTTCGGGCCGGCGATTCCAAGGTCACCACAAGATCGATCTCTCTTTCGTGGAACTCGAGGATCTCGTGAGTCGAGACCGCCCGGAGTGGAAGGCTGCGCTCTCCGTAAACGGCGTGTACCTGATCACCGACACCAAGACCGGCAAACGCTATGTCGGTTCCGCCTACGGCAGTGAGGGCATCTGGGGCCGGTGGGCGAATTACGCCGGCTCCGGTCACGGCGGAAACAAACAACTTCGGCAGATCGTGGGAAGTGATCGGGCCTATCCGCGGGCCAACTTCAGGTTCACGCTGCTGGAATTCTTCCGCTTCGGTACGTTCGATCGGGAGGACGCGCGGGAGCGCGAGGGGCACTGGAAGGAGGTCCTGCTGACGCGCAACCAAAAGTTCGGCCTCAACAGCAACTGACTTCGCGCCCCGGCGGCGCGAGGGCGGGACGGTCCGGGAGGCCAGGCGTCTTGCCAGATGGGACGCCCGGGGTCGGCGTGCTTGCCTCGTCGAAAGCAAGTGGCGCGTCAACGGGGCATTCGTCGAACAGCTGGGGCCGGGGTTTGCCGAAAGGGGTTTCGACACTCCGTTCGCGGTACAGGAAGACCGCCGAGGCTTCGGCCCGTCTGGAAATGATGCAGATCGGTTGTACGCTGAATGGCCGCGTGGCCGCTCCTCGCCGCCCGCGATGAGTGCGGAGCCTTAGAAACTGAAGATGCCGTCAGGGTCTGATCTCTCCGCCGAAGTGGCAGTCGTGGGGGCGGGGCCGGGGGGGGCGCTTTGTGCGCGGCAACTGGCGCGGTTCGGGTTGCGGGTGGTGCTCGTCCATCGGGCGCGGAGGCGGCAGCATCTCGGGGAGAGCCTCGGCGCCTCCGCTCCGCGGTTGCTGGGGTCGTACGGGCTGGAACTGCCGGGTTCGGTCTTCTCGCCGCGTCCGGACGACCACTTCGTCCGCTGGGGCCGGAGGGAGGAGCGGATCGCCGCGCAGCCGGACGCGGACGCCGGCGCGCGGGAAGGGCAACGGCTCGTCTGGCGCGACCGGCTGGACGCCTGGGCGCTGGACGAGGCTCGGCGCGCGGGGGTCGTCGTGGTCGAAGGGTCGGCGGCGGCCGAGTCCGGCGGCGGGATCGAGGTCCGGCAGGGCGGCGGGCGGACGGTGCGGGTGGACGCCCTAGCCCTCGTGGACGCGAGCGGGCGGAGCGGCGTGCTGACGCGGGCGCGGCGGGAGCGGCCGGGCCATCGCACCACGGCGATGACGGCGCATTTTCCCGGCGGGCCCGAGCCGGGAACCCTCGTCGCGGCGTTCGCGGACGGGTGGATGTGGAGCGCGCCGCTCCCGGACGGGCAGCGGGATGTGACCGTTCTCGCGGATGCCGAGGACGCCGCGGGGCGTGCGGCGGGCGTCTTCCGGGAAGCGGTCTCGGCGGTCGGGCTCGAGGGCTTCGTCGCCGGCGAAGCGACGACCCCCGTCCGCGCCGCCGACGCCACGCCGTATGTGCTGGACTGGCCGGGTCACACCCCGGCGACGACCGGCGCCAGCAAGCCCCGGGTCCTGCTGCCGGTCGGGGATGCGATGAGCGCCCTCGACCCGCTCACCGGGCTGGGCGTCATGAAGGCGATGGACTCCGGCCTGACCGGCGCGGTCGCGCTGCGGACCGCGCTGCAGCGGCCCGAGTGCGCCGACCTCGCACTGCGGTTCCATGCCGAGAAAGAACGGGGGCTCGCTGTCGAGAGCGCCGCCCGGATCGCCGGGTTCTACGCCGAGGAGCGCCGTTTCGCCGACCGTCCCTTCTGGCGGCGGCGTTCGGGGCCCCCGCCGGCGCCGCCGGCTGCGGTTCCGGCCCCGGAGGCGCGGCTCTACCCGGCTCCGGGCGCCCGGGTCGAAACGCGGGGCGTCCTGGAAGGGGACTGGATCGTTCCGGCGGAAGTGCTCGTTCGCCCGGGCCGCCCCCGGCCGGCGTACCGGCTGGGCGGGACGAACTTGGTGGAGTTGTTCCGGCAGGCCGGGAGCGGGGTCACGGCGTCGCAGTTGGCAGGGGATCGTCCCGAAGCCGGCGCCGCCGCGCTCTGGCTCGTTCGGGAAGGTTTCCTCACCGCCGGCCGCGGAACCGCGACGGACTGACCCGACGGCCTGGCCGCCCCGGGATCAGGCCGAGCAGCCGCGGGCGGCGATGGACCAGACCGCCTCGACCATGCCGTTCCGCACCGCGTACAGGTGGTCGTAGAGATTCACCACCGGGTCACAGTGGGAAACGATGAGTTCCAGCCGGTCGCCCACGCGGTAGGTGCGGCTCGGGTCCTCGTACCGGAGCGTGCCGAACTCGTCGGAACCGGAGGTGTAGGACATCCCGGTTTCGCCCTTCACCAGCGCCCAGGGCTTGTTGATGGTGCAGGCCTTCGCCCCGGCGTCGGTGGTGGCGCGTCCCTCGTACTGCGCGTTCAGCACCGTGGCCAGGATCGTCAGCGACGGTTGGAAGTCCGTATAGACCTCCGGGTCGGACTCGCCGCCGATGGCCAGGTACTGCGCGTCCATGAAGACATAACTCCCGGCCTGCACATCGGTGAAACCGGGCGTCCGGTGGTCGATGTTGTAGGTGCCGGTGCCCCCGCCGCTGAAGATGCCGGTGTCGAGCCCCGAGGCCTGCATCCGTTCGCAGGTGTCGGCGGCCGCCGCCAGCCGTTCCAGCGTCTGGTCGCGGCGCTTCTCGAACCCGTGGACATGCTGCGAGCCCCCGTCGTAGCAGAGCAGGCCGCGCAGGGTCAGGCCGGGCAGGCGATCCACCAGCCGGGCCAGTCCGAGCGCCGGCTCGCCGGGGGTGATCCCGGTGCGGTGGCCGCCGGGGTCCACATCCACGACCACCGGGGCTTCCACGCCGGCGGCCGCCGCGGCTTCGGAGAGATGCCTGGCGTTCTCCTCGGTGTCCGTGGCCTGGATGAAGGCCGGGTTCCGCCGGGCGAGGCCCATGGCGCGGCGGATCTTGTAGGGCGTGACATTGCTGGTGGTCATCAGCAACGGCTCGATCCCGTGGTCGAAGAGCGCCTGCGCCTCGCTGACCTTCGCCACCGAGATGCCGACCGCCCCGGCGTCGAGCTGCATCCGGGCGATGGCGGGGGTCTTGTGGGTCTTCGCGTGCGGGCGCACGGCGATGCCGTTGGCGGCGACCGTCCGCTGCATGATGGCGAGGTTCCCCTCCAGGGCGTCGAGGTCCACGAGGAGCGCCGGAGTGTCGAGGTCGGCGACGGGCCTCCCGTACTCGGCGGCCTCCGGGCCTTCGGCAGCGGGGCGGGGGCGGGCGACGGCGTTCGGGCCCAGGGCGGCGGCGCCGGCGGCGCCCAGGAAAACACGGCGGGACATCGAGTTCTCGGTCATGCGGAGTTTGTATCAGACCCGCGGCGGCGGCCGCCACGGCGTCGCAGTGGAGCGGCCGCGGGCGGGCCGCGCCGCGCCATCGGCGCCTCCCTTTCGGAACGCTGCGTCGGTCTCCGCGAGCGGCCCCGGCTGCGTAGAATGCCGGCCGTGCCGTCCGCAACTCCACCGGGGAACAGGTGACGCGCCACCGGCCGTTGACCCGTTCGCGTCCATCCCGATGAGTTATCTCGAGTTCCCCTGCCGGGTATTGGTCGAAGGTCTTGAGCGCCGCGTCCCGCACCACGACCTGACGCCGATGCCCCCGATGAGGGATTGGCGGCTGGCGGATCTCGGCGACGACCTGCTCATCGAGGGCGACCGGTTGGCCGCGATGAAGGCGCTCCTCCCCACGCACGCCGGAAAGGCGCAGTGCATCGTTCTGACGCCGCCGCGCACCACCGGGAAGCAGGGCTGGATCTATCCCGATCTCGTGGACGCGCCCCGGATCGCCGACTGGGGCGGACAGACCGTGACCCGCGACGACCCGGACCGCCACGACAAGTGGTGCTGCATGATGTTGCCGCGTCTCCGCGGCTCGCAGGAACTCCTGGCCGACGACGGCGCCGTTCTGGTTTCGATCGGCGAGAACGACCTGCACCTCCTGCGTCTGCTCATGGACGAAGTGTTCGGAGCGCACAATTTCGTCGCCACCGTTCCCCGGACGAAGCCCCCGAGCGATTCGGGCAGCCTCGGACACCTGTCGAAACGGCATGAATTCATCGTCGTCTATGCGGGAGACAAGCCCCGTTTCCGGCGCGCGTGCCGCCGCCGGGCCGCGGTCGGTTCCGACGGGTTTCGAGCCGGGGCGGCCTCGCCGGGTTCGAGGGGAGCCGCGCAGTCCCGCAGACCGCCGGGACACGCGGGACCCGCCGAGGACCTTCTCGCCGATTTCTTCTCGACGCACCGGTCGCGTTTCCCGGCGCGCCGGATTCCCCGGGTGCCGATCGACCTCCTGCATCTCTGTGCCGGGGACGACGGCCTCGTGGTCGATGTCTTCGCCGGCACGGCGGCGACCGGCCGGGCCGTGCTCCGCCTCAACGGACAGGACGGAGGCCGTCGCCGTTTCGTGCTGCTGCTCGGGCCCGGAAGCCGGGCGAACGGCCGCTCGACGGAGGCGGCGCAACCCGGAAACGGAGAAGTTCCCGATGGCGAACCGGCGGAGCGACCCTTCGGGCATTACCGGGCCGAGAGATCGCCGCTCCTCGACGCCATCGCGTCCGCATCGCGGCCTCCGACCTACGAGGATTTGGCGGACTACCTGTTCTTCACTGCCACCGGCCAGCCGGTCGATCGCAGCCGTATCCGCCCCGACCGCTGGTTCGTCGGCAGCGCCACGGAGCGCGACATCTACCTCATCTATTCCGACGACGGGCGCGAACTCGAAAGACCCGGGCTGGACGCCCGCACCGCCCGCAAACTGCCTCGCACGAAGCGGCGCGGGATCGTCTTCGCGCCGTGGCAGTTGTGCGACGGGGAACTCCTCCGCCGGCTCCGGATCACCTACCGGCAGATCCCGATGGAAGTGCGTCGCCTGGCGTCGCCGCTCCGGGAAGGCCGCCCGAAAGACTCGCCGCTGGCCGACCTCCCCCATCTCCGCGAGACGCATCTCCCGCCCCCGCCCTGGCGGCCGGCCGTAACGGCCTGATCGGCCCGGCCGCCCTTACCGGTGCGCCGGCGGCGCGTCCGGGAGACGCGAACCGCCGGCCCGCGCGTTTCGTCGCTTCGCCCCGTTACCGCGACCGCGGTTCGCCTGCCAGGGCCGCAAGCGCCCGGTGCAGTTCGACCATGGCCAGGGTGTCGCGTTCGCAGTACTTCCGCAGATCCGCGAAGACGCGGCGGCGGGCGCTCTCGTCGCCGTGCTGGATGACCTCTCCGTAGGTCGCCGCGGCGGTCAGGCCGTCGGATACCTCCAGATCGTCGTAGCCGGAGTTGGGGACCAGAGCCGGCAGCGTTCGCTTCAACGAGAACGAACCACGGAACGCGGCGTGGTAGACCGTGTCCTTCACGACGGGATGCAGGTCGTAGAGCCGGTTCAGGACGGCGGCGAGAGCGTCGGCGTGCTGCGGCTGGCTCCGGGCCAGGTCGTTCAGGATTCCCCGCTCGTACGGCGAATACACGCAGATGGGGCCGGAATCGCCCAGCGCCGCGAGCAGGCGCTGCGTCAACTCGGGTCTGGGGTCGTCCTTCCCTTCGTGGAGGTAGTCCTCGTGGCGAGGCGCCGCCCCCGGCTCCTCGGTATGGACGGAGAAGAGGAAGGGCAGCACCTCGAACGGCGCCGTGCCGGCGAGACGCGGGATCGGCGGCATGTAGGTCTCGAAGTCCAGGTGGCGCACCGGCGGTTGGAGTTCGCCCAGCCGGCGCCCGAGATCGCCGTGGACGACGGCGCGCCCTTCGACGACGGACTGCCGCACCGTCCGCTGCCGGCCGGTCAGGTCGAAATCCGGGGGAATGTCCGCGATCTCTTCGATGCCGAGATCCTCCAGGGCCGCGCGCTGCTTCCGCGTCAATTTCGGCAGTTCGCCGATGCCGTGCGTCGGGGACGGAATATCTCGCGTGCAGTGGGCGAAGTACGGACAGGGAAACGGATTCCGGCAGTGGGCGCCGGGCGCGATCACCGGGGCTTCTTCCGCCGACATCGCCGCCCGCATCGCGCGCACCGCCCCGGCGATCTCGGGCAGGAGTTCCTCGGCCTCCTCGACGCGCGAGTGGTAGCGGAACAGTTCCCCGGGATCGAGGCGGACGCCGTCGTAGCGGTAACGCCCGTTCAGGACGAGCAGGCCGGCGTCCCGGACCTCGAAACCGGCCTGGCGCGCCGCCCACAGGTCGAACGCGAGCGCCGAGACATCTCGATCCTTGATCTTCTTGGCGGCTTTCACCCGGACGAGGCGCCAGCCGCCCTCCGGCAGGCGCTCCAGGACATCGGCTCGGGCGACGATCCCGTCGTGCTCGAAGGCGGCCCCGAAGATCGCCGGGACCCCGGCCGCCGCGAGGCTCCGAGTCTTCGCCGCCGCCTCCCCGGTTTCGCCTCCGGCCCACTCCCCGCCGGGGAACCGGTCCCGCGCCCGACGACGAACCTCGGCGGCGGTGACGGCGCTCGGTCTCGCCCGGTCCTCTCCGGTCGCCAATTCCGGGGCGTGGAGGTCGTTCCACAGCCGGAGATGACACTGGCGCCCGGCCTCGTAGCGGGTTCTCGTGAAGGGCATGGAAGACCCGGCGACGCTCACGGAGCGGTCACCGCCGTACCGGGTTCCGAACCGGCCGGGGCTTACTCTTCGTCGTTTCCCTCGGGGTCATACACGACGAGTTCGAGTTCCTCGGCCTTGAATCCGGCGCCAATCGAGTCCAGCAGGGCCCCGGACTCCAAGTCGTCGTAGTCGTCGAACTCCACCCCATAAACCCGTTTTCCGTTGTGTTCGTACACCTCGATGATGTGACCCGGACGGCCCCGCAGCCACCCACGATCCGCGTAATTGTCCGTTGCGAGTCGGATGGGTTCGAATTCCTCGAAGCGAGTCTTGGCCACGGTTCTTTCCTTCGGCATTCCAGAATACTGGCCCAACGAGAGTCCCCGGGCAAATTCCGGGGCATCGCGTGGCGGGAAGGGAGGCAGGCGGCCGCCCGCCGCCTGGTCGGCGCGGAGGCGCAAGGAGGACCGGGGACCTTAGGGCCGACAGCGCTGTCGGCGGGAGAGCCCTGCGCCCGCCAGCCCCGGTCCGCGACACCGCTCGGCGTTCCCTCACGGTCGACCTGGATACGGGGACAGGCTCGCCGGCCGGGCCGAAGGGCCGAGGCTGCCACCGTCGCCGAAGGGCCCGGGAGCCGGAAGGTCGTGCCGCCGATCTCCGGTAATCTCCCATCCATGGAACGACCGATCCGTTACTGCTACTGGGTGGTGTCCGGCAAACTGCTCGCCGGGGAGTATCCGCGGGAGATCGACGACGAGGCGTCGGTCCCGAAGGTGCGCGCGCTCACGGACGCCGGAGTCACCACCTTCATCGATCTCACCGAGGAGGGCGAGGGCTGGCAGGAGCCGCTCAAGCCCTACGATCACCTCGCAGCGCCGGAGGCGACGCATCGGCGGTTTCCGATCGTGGACATGTGCACCCCGACTTCACCGGAACGCGTGACGGCTGCCCTGGACGCCATCGACCACACGATCGAAAACGGCGGGATCGCCTATGTCCACTGCCTCGGCGGGATCGGTCGAACCGGCACGATCGTCGGTTGCTGGCTCGTCCGCCACGGTCGCTCGGGAGAGGAAGCGCTGCGGCATCTCGCCGAACTCTGGCGCCACAACCCGAAGTCCCGGCTCTCGTACGCCCGGTTTTCCCCGCAGACGCCTGACCAGTGCGACTATGTGCGCCGCTGGCCCGTCGGCGCGTAGCGAACGGCGGAAGGCCGGAGAGCGCTGGCCGTCATCCGGCGGCGCCGGCCGCGGGCTTCCCTGCGGCCGGCTTCCCGGACAGCCCGGCATCCGGCCGGCGTCGCGACCGACAGAACTCGGCGCTCCCCCTGCCGGCGCCCGGTCGCTCCGGGGCGGGCTCGGCGCCGTTCCCGCCGGGGGGCGGGCCTCGGATTCCGCCGCCCCGGCTCCGGGCCGCCCGTCCCCGCCGGGCTCCGAACGGGCCGTTCCGACGAGAGGCTGACGGCTGCTCCTCCGCCACCGCCGCCCTCCCGACCCCCGGCGGGTGGTGACCGTTCTTGTCACCCCTGGGTCGTATAGTCTCCGGCGAAATGGCCTGGTGGCAGTGGATCGTCCTCGGCGCGGCCCTTCTGGGCACCGAGATGTTCGTCGTGGACACCGGGTTCTACCTGGCGATCCTGGGCGTCGCGGCGCTGCTCGTCGGGGGCGGGGCCGCGGTCGGGCTCCTCGGGCCGCTGTGGCTGCAGTTGACCATCTTCGGGGTGCTGGCCGTCGGGCTGCTGCTCGGCGTGCGGCGGCACTTCTACCGGCGCATCCACGGGGCGCCCGCCGCCGACCTGGAACCGGTGGTCGGGGAGACGGCGACCGTGCGGGAAGCCATCGAACCGGGCGCCACCGGCCGGGCGGAACTGCGCGGCTCCGAGTGGACCGCCCGGAACGCCGGCCGGGCCGCGCTCCGGCCGGGGGGGCGCGCCCGCGTCCTCGCCGTGCGTGAACTGGTGCTCGAGTTGGGCGCCGAGGAGAACCCTCCGTGAACAATGTCGGACTGATCGCCGTCGCGGCGCTGGTGGTGCTCGCGATCGTCGTCATCGCCAAGACGGCGACCATCGTCCCCCAGCAGTCCGGCTATGTGGTCGAACGGCTGGGGCGATTCAGCCGCACCCTGCAGGCCGGCTTCCACATCCTGATCCCCTTCCTGGAGCGGATCGCCTACAAGCACTCGCTCAAGGAGCAGGCGATCGACATCTCCGAGCAACTGTGCATCACCCGGGACAATGTCCAGGTCGGGGTGGACGGGGTGCTCTACCTGCAGGTGCTCGACCCCCGGCAGGCGTCCTACGGCATCACGAACTATGTGTTCGCCATCTCGCAATTGGCGCAGACGACGCTCCGCAGCGAGGTCGGGAAGATAGACCTCGACCGCACCTTCGAGGAGCGCTCCACGATCAACACCCTGGTGGTGAACGAACTGGACAAGGCGTCGGCGCCCTGGGGCGTCAAGGTGCTCCGCTACGAGATCCGCAACATCAACCCGCCGCGCGATGTGCTGGCCGCGATGGAGAAGCAGATGCGCGCCGAGCGGGAGAAGCGCGCCGTCATCCTGACCTCCGAGGGCGAACGCGACGCCAAGATCAACGAGGCCGAGGGCGAGAAGCAGCGGGTCATCAAGGAGTCCGAGGCGGTCCGCACCCAGCAGATCAACGAGGCCGAAGGCGAGAAGCAGCGGGTCATCCTCCGGTCGGAAGCGGCGCGGACCCAGCAGATCAACGAGGCCGAGGGCGAGGCGAACGCCATCCTGGCCGTGGCGAAGGCGACCGCCGAGGGTCTGCTGAAGGTGGGGGAGGCCGCGGTCACGCAGGGCGGGGCGGACGCCATCCGGCTGCGGGTCGCCGAGCAGTACGTGGAGCAGTTCGGCCAACTCGCCAAGGCGGGGAACACCTTCGTGGTCCCGGCGAACCTGGGCGACCTGGCCTCGATGCTGACGATGGCCACGACCATCGTGAAGGGGGGCGAAGCCGGGCGCGCCTGACGATCCCGGCCCGACCGGGGCGACGCCGCAGCGCCGGGCCGGCAGGCCGGGCGGGCCGGCGGGGAGCCGGATCTCGCCGACCGAGAACGCCGGCGGGGCGAGCCGGCTCCGGCCGGCGCCGCCGGCGGGGACCCGATCTCCGCCGGCAGGGCGGCCTCGGGGCGCCCGACGCGCGAACGGCAGCCGTGTCCGGGCCCGACCAGAGCCCGGCAGTGGCGCGGGGCGCGGGGCGACGCCGAAGAGCGGGGCCCGGCACAGCGGGCGGGCCGGGGCCGGAGAGGCCGGATCTCGCCGACCGCGACCGCCGGCGGAGTGACCCGGCTCCGGCGGGCGCCGCCGGCCGGGGCCCGATCTCCGCTGACGGCGCGACCCCGGGGATGCCCGATCAGCGCCCGGCAGCCGCGTCCGGGCCCGACCGGCCCGGCCTCGCAGTGGCGCGGGGAGGCGGGAAAGGCGTACCATCGCCGGTCTGCACATGCGTGTCGCCCCGATGGCCGCTGCGGCGGCGCTCACGGCGGCGGCGGCCGCGTACTCCGCCGGCGCCGCCGCGGCGAACGCCTTCCCGGAGGGCGCCCCCCCGGAGGACGGCCTCCCGGTCACCAGCGACCTGGTGCGGGCCGCCTGCGGGTCCTGCCACGAGACCGACGAGGCCGGGCGGATGTCGCGGATCTCCTGGCAGCGGAAATCCGCCGAGGGGTGGCAGATCACCGTCATCCGCATGATGCGGACGGGCAATGTCTCCCTGGAGCCGGAGGACGCCCGCGAAGTCGTGCGCTACCTCACCGACCACCACGGCCTGGCTCCGGAGGAGGAGCGCCCCTGGTTCCACCTCGCCGAACAGCGCCCGCAGCAGGAGGAGTTCGGCCCGGACGAGGCGATCCTCTACGACACCTGCTCCCGCTGCCACCTGACCGCCCGCTTCCGGACCCAGCGGCGGACCGCCGAAGAGTGGGACCTGCTCAAGGGCATGCATGTCGGCTACTTCCCGGTCATCGAGAGCCAGACCTTCCGGGATGGCTCCCGCTGGGACGACCGGGGCGAGGGCGGCCAGCCCGAAGACCCGGACGCCGAAGCCGACGACCGCTGGGCGGTGGACCGCGCCCTCGACCGGATCAAGGAGAAGTACCCCTTCGACACGCCCGAGTGGCGCCGCTACCGGACGAAGGGCCCCGGGCCGGGCATCGCCGGGAGGTGGCTCTTCTCCGGGCATCGGCCGGGCGCCGGGCCGGTCGGCGGCGTCGTCGAGTTCTCGCCGGGCGAGAGCGGCCGGGAGGGCGATTACGCCTACCTCGCCCGGCTGGCCCACGGCGACGGAACCGCCGAGGAACGCACCGGCCGGGGCGCGCTCTACGGCGGCTACTCCTTCCGCGGCCGGTCGGAGGGCCCGACCCTCGACGAACGGCGGGAGGCGATGCTCCTCTCGGCGGACGGCCGCACCCTCTCCGGGCGGATGTTCCGGGGCCGGTTCGGCGAGGACGGGCTCGATGTCACCCTGACCCGTCTCGACGGGGGTCCGGCCGCCGCCGCCGTGTGGCCGCCGGCGGCGCGGCAGGGCGCCGGCTCGGTGCGGGTGCGGATGCTCGGGGCCGGCTTCGGCGCGGACACGCCGGCGTCGCTGGACTTCGGTCCCGGCGTGAGCGTCGTCTCGGCTTCGCTGGCCTCGGGCAACCGGATCGACCTCGACCTGGCGGTGGCCGCGGACGCGGCGCCGGGGTACCGGGATGTGGCCCTCGGCGGAACCCGGCTGGTGGACGCGTTCGCGGTGTACGACCGGGTGGACTACCTGCGGGTGAGCCCGGAGACCGCCCTGGCGCGGGTCGGCGGCATCGCCGTTCCCAAGCAGCCGGTGCAGTTCGAGGCCACCGGCTGGAACCGGGGCCCCGACGGCGAGCGGTTCACCGACGACGACCTCGCACTCGGCACCCTGCCGGTCGCCTGGAGCACCGAGGAGTACTACATCCGCGACGAAGACGCCGACACCCGGTTCGTCGGGAACATCAGTGATTCCGGGTTCTTCACCCCCGCCCTGGACGGCCCGAACCCGGAGCGGGAGTTGAACGCCGACAACATGGGTGATGTCTGGGTGGTCGCCGAGCACCGGGACGATTCCAGCGGCGAGACCCTCCGGGGGCGGGCGCGGCTGGTCGTCGCCCCGCCGCTCTTCATCTACTGGGATCTCTTCCCGCAGCGGAGCGCGCAGTGAACCTCGGCCAGAGTCCGGCCTCCCCCGCCGGCCCGACCCGGGTGGCGGCGAGCGAGATGCACCGCTTCACCGGCGGCAGCCGTAGATTCGCCTACCTGGTCCCGTCCTCGATGATCTTCGAGTTGGACGAGGTGTCCGACCGCTTGCTCCGCCGCCTCGACTCCGGACCGCTCCCGCCGGAGGAAGTCGCCGGGAGCCCGGAAGAGGCGGAAGCGCTGCGGGAACTCGCCGGGATCGGCGCGGTGGCCCGGGAAGGCGCCCCCCTGATCCCCATCGGCGGCCTGGCGGAAGTGGAATCGCCGCCGCCGATCCGCACCGTCGTCCTGAACATCACGAATTCCTGCAACCTCGCCTGCCGCTACTGCTACGAGTACGGCGACGACCGCATCGCCGAAGCGGAAGTGCCGGCGGCGATGACCGAGGAGACTGCCCGGCAGTCGGTGGATCGCCTGATCACCGACTCCGGGCAGGCGAAGGACCTGCAGGTGACCTTCTTCGGCGGCGAGACGCTGCTGAACTGGAAGGTCATCCGTCCCACCGTCGAGTACGCCCGGGAAGAGGCGAAGCGGGTCGGCAAACGGGTGGATTTCAGCCTGACCACGAACGCCACGCTGCTCACCCGCGGGATCTCGGAATGGATCGCCGCGAACGACATCGGGGTGACGATCAGCGTGGACGGCCCCAAGGAATTCCAGGACTCCATGCGGGTGTACAAGAGCGGGCTCGGCAGTTACGAGGTCATCGCGCCGCGGATCGCCGACTTCCTGAAACTGCAGCGGCGTCCGGTGGGCGCCCGGGTCACCGTCACCTCGAAGACGCTCGACATCCCCCGGATCTTCGACCACCTGATCGGGCTCGGCTTCTACGAGGTCGGGTTCGCCCCGGTCACTTCCTCCCCGAACCAGGACTACGCGCTCGACGAAGGCGGTTTCGACGCGCTGCTCGACCAGTTCCGCGATCTCGCCGACGGGTATGTCGAAGCGGCGCAGGAAGGCCGATACCTGGGCTTCTCCAACCTGAGCGACCTGCTCGGCGAGATCCACCAGGGCGTCAGCAAGGCGTATCCCTGCGGCGCCGGCCTCGGCCTCGTCGGCGTGGCGCCGGGCGGCGAAGTCGGCCTCTGCCACCGTTTCGCCGGCTCCGGCGACCACGACCTCGGCCATGTGGCCACCGGCATAGACGAGGCGAAGCGGGTCGAACACCTGGAGAAGGCCCACATAGACGCCCGCACCGACTGCAGCCGGTGCTGGGTGCGCAGCCTCTGCTCCGGCGGCTGCTACCACGAGGCGCAGGTGCGCTACGGCGACCGGTTCCGCCCGAATCTCCACTACTGCGACTGGATCCGCGACTGGACCGCCCTCGGCCTTTCCGTGTACGGCAGACTGCTGGAGCACAGTCCCGACTTCCTGAACCGCTTCGAAGGCGCCCCCCGCGCCGAAAGCCCCACCCCGTAGGAGGGCCCCATGAAGCACCTGACCCCGAAGAACCTGAAGGCGCGCTTCGCGACGGAGTGGCTGGAGGGGGGCGGCTCCGCCCGGGCGACCGCGGAGGACACCGGCCCGCACTACCCCTCGCAGTGCACCACGATCTTCTCCCCCGGCTGGGAGGTGGACTCGACCGGCGGCACCGCGGCGCTCTGCCAGCCGATGGAGCGGGACCTGTACGACTGCTACAAGACCTGCTACTGGCCGGCGCAGGTGCCCGACTACATCAGCAACAACCCCGACTGGCACAAGAACTGTGCGGCGGCGACCCAGGACTGGCGGGAGATCGATCTCATCTTCCCATGAGATCTTCCTCACACCCGCGCCCCGCCCGTCGGCTCCCCCGTCGGCTGGTCGGGTCCGCTCGCCGGGGGGCGGCGGCGTTCGCCGGCGGTCTCCTGCTCTTCCTGCTCTTCGGGGCGGGAGCGGCGGCGGCGAACGAGCCGAACAAGTTGCTGGCCGGGATCTGGCCGGACGAACTGCTGACCTTCGACCAGGAGACCCTGGAGTTCCGGAAGATCGGCAACCTCCGCCACGGCGCCGCCACGAACAGCCGTCGCACCGCCGACGGGCGGTTCTTCGCGTTCGTGACGAACCGGATGGAAACCGTCGAGATCTTCGACGCCGCCGAGATGGCGGTAGTGGACGAGATCACGCTGAGCGAAGGCGCCCGTCGCGTCCGCTTCCTGAGCGCCACGCCGGGGCCGGGAGCGAAGCGCCTGTTCCTGGTTCCGGTGGTCGTGGATATGGAGGTGGACCGGTTCCTCCACCGCAGCGAATCCGAGATCCTGGTGTTCGACCGGGAGCGCCGCGAGGTGGTCCATTCCATTCCCGCCGGCGAACTCGACGGTTGGCGGCCCAACCTCCACTTCGACGCCGACGGCAGCCGGGTGTATGCGGTCGGTGACGCGATCATCGAGTTGGACGGGGAGACTTTCGAAGAACTCGACCGCGTCCCGCTCGATGCGCCGCTCGCTCCCGGCTACGGCGGCGTGCGCGGCCACTCGTTGAACGAAGTCGAACCCGGGCGGCTGTTCGGGATCTACCGCACCGTCGAACCGATGCAGGGGAATTCGCTGTTCGGCGTCCTGGAAATCCATCTCCCGGAAAAGACCTTCACCCAGTACGAAGTGGGGCCGGCGATGCGCCTGGCCCGGTTCGCCGTTTCGCCGGACGGGTCGCGTGGATTCGTCGGCCTCAGCGACGCCGCGGTGATCGACATGGAGACCCGGGAAGTGATCCTGCGGAAGAAGGGATTCGAGCGGGGGCGCGCCAATACCTCGATGATCGTTTCGCACGATGGCCGGCGGCTGTTCGTTTCCGGCGTCGGGGACAGCGTCTGGGTGTTCGACGCGGAAACCCTGGAGCGCGAGACCGAAGTCTTCGCCGGCGGCGACTTCATGATCCCGCCGACGGAAATCACCTACCGGGCCGACTCCGGCAACTGACCGGGAACCCCCGCCCCCCGGCGGGACCGTCGCCGGCGCGCCGGGCGCCCCGGGAACCGGCCCCGGCCGGGGGCGCGAGGACGCCGGACCCGGTGTACCGCCGGGCCTTCCGGTTGGCGCTGCCGTACTGGCGGCGGCTCACCGGCACGCTGATCCTGTCGCTCCTGGCGGCGGTCCCGGGTATGGCCTGGCCGCTGCTGCTGCGGCCATTGGTGGACGACGCGCTGCTCGGCGGCGACTTCGCCCTGCTGGCCCTGCTGTCGGCGCTCATGGCGGTCATGCAGATCGGCGGTTTCGTCCTGACTTCGGTGGTCGGCTACCGCTATGTGCGGATCTCGGCGGAAGCGCTGTTCGACCTGCGCCTCTCCGTGTTCCGGCACCTGCAGCGTCTCTCGCCGCGTTTCTTCGCCGGCGCCCGCACCGGCGACCTGCTGTCGCGGCTGAACGGCGATGTCTCCGAACTGCAGCGGACCGCGGGAGACCTGCCCCTGGGGCTGCTGACGAACCTGACGGGGCTGGTCGTGGCGTTGGCCGCGCTGGTCTGGCTGGCGCCGCAGATGCTGCTGCCGCCGCTCCTGGTGCTGCCGTTCGCCGCGTTCGCGCTGTCCCGCTGGCGCGAGCGGGTGACGCAGCAGAACCGGGAACTGCGCGAAGCCTCGGCGTCGGTCGGCAGCGCCCTGCTGGAGTCGGTGCTGGGAATGCGGCAGACGGTGGCCTTCCGCCAGGAGGACCGGGAGGCCGGCCGCTTCCGGGCGGAGAACGACCGTTTCATCCGCGTGCTGCTGCGCTCGCGGATCACCACCTATACCGCGTCGGGGATTCCCTCCGGGCTCGTTTCGCTCGCCGGCGCGGCGGCATTCCTCTACGGCGGCGCGCTGCTCATCGCCGGCGAGTTGACGCTGGGAACGCTCGGCGCCGCGATGATGTACCAGACGCGCCTCTTCGGCCCGGTGCAGGGAGTTCTCGGGCAGTACCTGGGACTGCGCGCCGCCCGGGCCTCGTTCGAGCGGGTGTTCGAGTTGCTCGACGAACCGCCCGGGGTGGAGGAACCGGAACGGCCGGCGCGCTTCGCCGACCCGCCGGGACCGCTCGTCGTCGAGGCGGTGTCCTATTCCTACGGGCGCGGCGACGCGCCGGTGTTCGACCGCGCCGACCTGACGCTGCCGGAGGGGTCGCTGACCGTTCTCGTGGGCCCGACCGGCGTCGGCAAGACCACGCTCACCGACCTGCTGCTCCGCCGCGCCGACCCCGACGCCGGGCGGATCCGCTGGGGCGGCGGCGATCTCCGCGCGTTCCGGCTGGCCGACCTGCGCTCCCGGATCGCGGTCGCCGAACAGGATCCGTTCCTCTGGAACGCCACCATCGCCGACAACCTCCGCTACGGCCGTCCGGACGCCTCCGACTCCGAGGTCGCGGAGGCGGCGCGCCTGGCAGTCCTCGACGAGTTCACCGACTCGCTGCCCGACGGCCTCGACACCGTGGTCGGCGAACGCGGTCAGGAACTCTCGGCGGGGCAGCGTCAGCGCCTCGCCCTCGCCCGCGCCGTCCTGGTGGAACCGGCCCTGGTCGTCCTCGACGAACCGACTTCGGCACTCGACGAAGCCACCGAGGCACTGCTGATCGAGCGGCTGACGCCCTGGCTGCGGAGGCGAACCGCCATGGTCATGACGCACCGCCCGGCGTTCCTCGCCGCCGCCGACCGGGTATGCCGGATCGAAGGCGGGCGGATCGAGAGTGGGCGGATCGAGAACGGCCGACCCCAACTCCATCCATGACCGCCGAACCGCACGCGAACGACCGCGCCCCGGACGACGCGACCGGGGACGCGCCGGACGGCACACCGGACGACGCGACGAACGACGCGCCGGACGAAACGCCGCTCACGATCGCGGTCCTCGACAGCGGGATCAACCCGGCCCACCCGCAGGTCGGCCCGGTGGCGGGCGGCGTCCGCATCGCCCTCGTCGCAGGCGAAGTCCGCTACGCCGACGACTGGCGCGACGGCCTCGGCCACGGAACCGCAGTCGCCGCCACGATCTCCGAGGACCTCCCGGAGGACGGCTGGCGACTCCTCTCGGTCCGCGTCTTCGGCCGCCGCCTCGAGGCCCCGCCCGCCGGTCTCGCCGCCGGAATCCGCTGGGCCGCGAAGCACGGCGCCCGCCTGGTGAACCTGAGCGCCGGAATCCCCGCCGGAACCGACCCGGCCGGCGAAGCCCTCCTCGCCGAAGCCTGCGCCGAAGCCGCCCGCTCCGGAATCACGATCATCGCCCCCCGCCGCTCCGGCGACACCCTCCTCGTCCCCGGCGCCCTCCCCAACGCGTTCCCTGACCCATTCCCCGACGCCCTGCACCTGATCCCCGTCGAAGCCGACCCCGCCATCCCCCGCCGCGAACTCGTCCGCCGCGGCCCGGCCCTCGTCACCTCCCCCTGGGCCCGCCCCCTGCCCCCCCTCCCGAAGGAAAAGAACTTCTCCGGCGTCTCCCTCGCCGTCGCCACAGTGACCAACACTGTGGCGTCGAAAGCCATCGCCGCGCCGAACCTGCCGCTGCTCGATCCGAAGGCCATCGTGAACCTCCTACCCCACCAAGCCGGTGGTACCGAGCGCCAGCCATAGTCGCCGTGCCACGCCGAAACGAAGGTCCCGAGCAGAACCGACATTCTCGACTCGGCCGAACATCGCGTACACTGAGGTCCGACCCCCCGGCACCCTTCATAGTCCGCTCTCGCCGTCTCCGGCGTCCGGTCTCTGCCGGGTGGACAGAGCATTTCCCTGCGAGTTCATTTTTCCGAAGTCACGGCAACTACCGATCAACAAAGAGGTTTTCGCTGTGGAGGATCTGCTGCATCGACTCCGGCAGTTCGACGCGGTCCGGGACATCAACGGCGGAAAGGATCTCGTTCGGCGCGCCGACCTGAGCGCGATTTCGCCGGTGTACGCCGATGAAACCGTCCTGTCCATTCTGGATCCGGCGCTTGCAGATGCCCTGCGTACCCGCGGTCTCCGTCGGCTCTATCGACATCAGGCCGACGCCATCGAAGCCGGCGTCGCCGGCAAGAATGTCGTTCTCCAGGCACCGACAGCGAGCGGAAAGTCGCTCGCATTCCAAATTCCGATGTTGAACACGCTGATCGCGGACGACGACCGGCGGGCTCTGATGATCTATCCGACGAAGGCGCTGTCGCTCGACCAGCGGGATCAATTGATGCAACTGACGGAGCACCTCCACGGCCGAAACCTTCAATCCTGGTGGTACGACGGCGATGTGAGCGCCGAGGAACGTAAAGCGATCCGACAGAACCCCTTTGAGATCCTGTTCACGAATCCGGACATGTTGCATCGAAGTTTTCTCGGACATTCCGACCTGTGGACCTCCTTCTTCCGAGGACTCCGATGGATCGTCATCGATGAAATCCACGAGTACCGCGGCTACTTCGGATCGAATGTGTCCATGATCCTGAGGCGGTTACTCCATCATCTCGACTCTCTCGGAGTCCGACCCCAACTCTTCCTTAGTTCTGCCACCTGCGCGAACGCCCGCGAACACGCCGAGAATCTGACCGGTGCCGACTTCGAGGAAGTCAACGCTTCCGCCAGCATGCGTCCCAAGAGGTCGTTCCTCTTCGTCCAGCCAGATATTCCCGACTATCAGTATTGGGAAATCCTTCAACTGAGGACGGTGAGAGCCGGTCTCGCCTGTCTGGAAGCCGACCACTCCGTTCTCGCATTCTGCCCGACACGGAAATTCGCCGAACACTGCCACCGCACTGCCATGAGGGAAGTGGCGCGACTCAAGGAAGAAGGAAACGGCAACGGCCTCGATGCGAACGCAATCAAGGTGTTCCGCGCCGGCTTGCGAACGGAAGACCGACACAAGATTCAAGACGGACTGAAAAAGGGCACCGTGCGATTGGTCTTCACCACGACGGCCCTCGAATTGGGGATCGACATCGGCGGCTTGGATGGCGTGATCCTGGCCGGTTTCCCGGACAGCATGATGTCCGCGTGGCAGCGCATCGGACGCGCCGGACGCAACTGGAAGTCCGGCGCGTTCGTTCTCTACTACCCCCGCAACAACCCCCTCGATCGTTTCTACGCGGCCAACCTCCCGGCGTTTCTGGACAAACCGCTCGACGATCTCGTCATCAACGCCGAGAACGAAGATGTCATCGAGCGTCATGTTCCCTGTCTTCTCTACGAAACGCCGCAATTGGGAGATTCTTCCTCGGTTCTGGGTAAGGCGCTTCATCAGGCAGCGCAGACAAGAGTGAGGTCGGGAGCCCGTGTCGTCAGGACCGGGCGGTATCGTCCCCACTTCCGCGTGGATGTTCGCGGCGGTGGCGCGGGAATGTACACACTGGAAAGGGGCTCTGAGATGGTCGGCAGCATCTCGGCTCACCACCAGTTCAGAGAGGCGTACTTGCGGGCGATCTACATGCACGGCGGCTCCACTTATCGCGTCGAAGAGGTCGCTCAGGGCGGAGACGGTGGCAAGATCAAATTGAGTGATGCCGATCCACACCTCCGGACGAATCCGTCGCTCTTCACGACTCTGACACAGCAGGACATCTTCGACGGTTTTTCGTGGACTTCCGGCTCATTCACCGTGGAAGCGTACTACGGAAAAGTCAGTATCCTGGAGCGGCTCGTGACAGTCGAGGAAGTTGATGACCGGACCGGTGAGGTACACGACAAGTGGAGTCCCGAGCTGCAGCCTTCCCAGTTCACGAACGCCCACGCGTTCTGGGTTCGTGGCAAGACTGCCCTTTTGCCGGAGTGGGATTTTCTGGCGCTGCAGCACATCTTGCGGGTCGGAGTCTCGTTCGCGATCCCCATCGACGGACACGATGCATTCCCCTACGCAGACGTAAAGGATCGGGTGACTTACCTCGTGGAGAACTATCGTGGAGGCATCGGCATCGCTCGCAAGGTGTTGGAACGCTGGCGCGTGCTCCTGGCGAAGGGTATGGAAGTGGCCGACCACTGTGAGTGCCGCAAGGGCTGCCCGAACTGCATCGTTCCGCCGCGCGCCACCGAGGAACTGAACAAAAGAGGTGGAATCGCTTTCGCTACGGCACTCCTTGACGCGAGCGACGGGCGGGAAGACGCCCGGTTCGCCGGAGGGCTGTGGGTTCCGACTGCAGACTGACCGGAACCTGTGTCCGCCCGCCGGGGCGACACTCCGATTCAGGGCGCCGTCCGGAGCGGGGGTGCGGCGCGGGGGCCTACTCGTCGGCGAGGGCGGCGCGGATGACTTCGTACACGCGGGTGTTGAGGCCGATGCCGCGGACGCCGGCGGCGCGGGGGCCGTAGCCGAGGAGGATCACCGGTTCGGAGGTGTGGCCGCCGGTGGACCAGACGGCCTGGGTGTGGTTCCCCAGCGCTTGGGCAGCCATCACCACCGGCCAGGCGAAGTCGTCGAGGTAGTACCGGGTGTTGCCCGGCGGTGCGGGGGATTCGCGGTTGAGGGCGGCGGCCAGGTTCGCGGCTTCCTCGTCGGTCAGGCGGATGCCGGTCGCTTCCTCGATGACTTCCAGGACGGACGCCGGGGTCGCCGGGGAGGACACTTCGGGCATCGCTTCGATCAGCGAGCGGCGCTGGCGGGACAGGAGTTCCAGGTGGCGCCGCCCGGCCATCTCCGAGCCGGCGCGGTAGTCCCAGGCCACCGTCTCCGGGAGCGGGCCGGGGCCGTCCGGGCCGTAGGTGAGGGTGAAGCCGCCGGTGCCGTGGTCGGCGGTGACCAGCACCAGAGTGTCCTCCCGCGCGGCGGCGAAGTCGTACGCGGCGCCCACGGCAGCGTCGAAGTCCAGGATCTCCGCCAACATGGCGCCGGCGTCGTTCTCGTGGCCGGCGTAATCGACGAGGCCGCCCTCCACCATCAGGAAGAAGCCGTCTTCGGCGCCGGCCAACGAGGCGATGGCCGCGTCCGTCAGTTCGGCGAGCGATGGGATCGAGTCGTCGAGACCGGCGAACGACCGGTCCAGCACATAGGGGAGGTGGCTCGCCGCGAAGATGCCGAGCAGGCGTTCGGCGCCGCGCGCGGCGGCGAGGCTCTCGCGGTCGCCGACCACCGTGTAGCCCCGGCTCTCGGCGTCGGCGATCAGGTTGCGGTCGTCGGAGCGGTTCGAGTCGCCGTCGGTCGCTTCGGGCAGGCCGGGAACGGAGGCGCCCGTCCGTTGTCCCTCCGGCACCATCGCCCGGCCGCCGCCGCCGAGGAGCACTTCGACTTCGGGTTCGGTGAACAACTGGTCGGCGAGTTCCGGTTCCGGGACATAGCGGGAGCGGGCGTGGACCTTGAACGCCGCCGGGGTGGCGTGGGTCAGGCGCATGTTCGACACCAGGCCGGTCGCCAGGCCGCGCTCTTCCGCCCATTCCAGGATCGTCGGGATCGGCTCTCCGGTCTCCGGGGCGACGCTCAGGGTCTCGGTGAGCGCCCGGCGGCCGGTCGCCATCTGGGTCGCGGCGGCGGCGGAGTCGGTCACCGCCCGGTCGTAGGCGAAGGGGAGCGCGTAGCCGGCCTCGCCGGCGTCAGCCAACTCGGACATCCGCAGCGGCGCGCCGGCGATCTCGCTCGCGTACGAGACCCCCAGCGAGAACTGGTTCATCCCCAACCCGTCGGCGATGAGCAGGATCACATTCCGGGCCGCGGGCTCCGGGGCGCTCTCCGGGGAACAGCCGAGGGCGCCGGCGGCGAGCGCCAGCGCGCCCGGCAGCCGCCGGCGGCGCGAGGGTCGCCGGAGGCGGCGGGTCTTGAGGTCTCGGGGGCAGATCGCCGGTCGCAAAGCGCGGATTCCTTTCTCGTTCGCCGGCGGCGCCGAAGGGGGAGCGCCGCCCGGGGGATCGGGGAAAGGCTACTTCCCGTCGGCTCCGGGCAAGCGGACCGCCCGGCCGCCCGGAAGCGCCGGCGCTACCGGGGCGGGGCGGCCAGCGCGGCGTAGTGGTCGCGGCAGAAGCGTTCGAGTTCCGTCGCCAACTGGTCGCTCGCGTTCCGGAGGCTCGTTCCCACCCGGCGCCGGGCGAGACCGGAGAGGGCCCGCCGGAGTTCCCCGGCGCTCGCCACCGCGTCCACATAGTGGAGTTCGACGATCTCCGGGCGCTCGGAGACGACCATGCCCCGCCGCACGAAGGTCCCGGCCCGTTTCAGCGCCATCTCGGACACGGTGCGGTAGTTCGTGACCTGGAGGATCACCCGGGCCTCCTCGGGGGACTCCACCGGTCGCAGCCAGTGGCGCCGGCGTTCGATCCGCTTCGAGACCTCGGCGACCGCCTCCCGGAGCCGGACGCGGTGCTCGGCGTCCTCGGTCTCGAGCAGGTGGACGAAGACCGGGAACGGTTCCGACGGACGCGGCGGCGCCGGCTCCCCGGCGAGGGCCGCGCCGGCAACGCCGAGGAACAGCCCGCTGACCAGGCTGACGATCAGGCCGGCGACCGGCAGACCCGTAGCGACCGGGGCCCTTCCGCGCCGGAGATTCGTTCGGTGGCCGTTCATGACGCCTCCTCCGCCGCCGGCAGCGACGCCATGCTACTTCGCCGGCCGGGGCGCCGCGCCCGGGGACGGACTGCACGGGGCGGTGGGCAGGGGCGCACTTCGGCGCCTGCCGGCTGGCCGGCGCGCTGCTGCGCCTGCTCCGCCACTTGCCGCCCGGCGCACGGAGCGGCTACCGAAGGCGCCGGGCGAAACGCGTCCTCTCAGCGCCACGACCCGCGCCGCGCACCCGGCTTCGCCCCGGCGGGACCGGTCGCCGCCGAACCGCGTCGCCTCTACGCCCCCGGCGGGCTCGAAGCCGCTCGGCCACACCCTGCCGGCGCCGAGGTCCCGCCGCCGCTCCGGACGACACGCCACGATCCCGAAACCGCGCCGGGTAGTGTGTAGTTGGAGTTCTATGTTCTTTTATATCAACGATTTACGAGACGAAATGTCGAAGTGTCGAGACTCCGCCGCGGCGGGCCCCGTCGCCGTCGCCGTCGAACCGCGCCGCATCTACGCCGCACAGTCGTCTCGACACCGCTCAGCGGCAGGGCGCCGGCGCCGAGTTCCCGCCGCCGACCCCCCGAGTTCACCCCGCGACCCGGAATCCGGACTGCGCAGCGGATATTCGAACCTCTTTACCCTGCTTTATCCATGACTCGCGCGGCGAAGTGTCGAAGTCGGGGATCGAGGGCCGCTCGGCGGGCGCGCCCGCTGCGCGGCCGGCGACGGTTCGAAGCCCGGCCGGGGCCGCGACCGGGGCGCCGGGAAGCGGTCTTCCGGTCGGCCCGAGGCTGTCCGCGGCGCCGAGCGGACCTGCCGAACCGTTCCGCCCCCCGAGGAACACCGCGCCATCCGCTGGCCCGGCCGTCCCGCGGGTAGTGTTTCCAGGGATCTCTCTTCTATTCCGGTCAACGACTTACGGGGCCGAACCGTCGAAGTCGGGAAGGAAGAGCGGGAGTGACGGCGGGCGGACGCGCCGGACGCCGCCCCCTACGGAGACGACTCGCTCAGCGCGGCGTAGTGGTCGCGGCAGAAGCGCTCGAGTTGCTCGGCCAGGTGGTCGCTGGCGTTGCGGAGGCTGGTGCCGGTTTCGCGCTCGTCCAGACCGGACAGGACTTCCGCCACGCCCCCGACCCGGGCCACGGCGTCCACATAGTGCAGTTCGACGATCTCGCTGCGCTCCACCATGACGACCTGCCCGCGCTGGATCAGTTTGTCCAGTTTCGGGATCATCTGCGAAGCGGTCCGGTAGTTCGTGATCCGCAGGGTGACCCGAGCCTCCGCGGCGGAATCCACCGTCCGGAACCAGTGCCGCCGCCGGGCGATCCGCTTCGCGACTTCCGGGACCGCCTTCCCGAGCATTCCCCGCAGTTCGGCGTCCTCGGTCTCCACGGCGTGGACGAAGACCGGGAACGGTTCCGGCGGCCGCCTCGGCGCCTGCTCGCCGGCGAGGGCCGCGCCGGCGAACCCGACGATCAGCCCGGCGACCGAAAGGCCCGTAGCAACGGGCCACACCCCGCGCCGGGGATTCGTTCGCTGGTCGTTCATGACGCCTCCTCCGCCGGCGCCTCCGCCGGCTGCGACGCGATGCTACTTCGCGTTCCCGGTGCCGGGGCGTCCCCGCGGTCGGCCGGGAGTGTCGGCGTTCACGGCGAGCGGGCCGTCAGCGCCGCGTAGTTCTCCCGGCAGAGCCGCTCCAGTTCTTCCGCCAGGTGGTCGGCGGCCTTCCTCAGGCTCGTCGCGGCGTCACGCTCTTCCAGAGAGAGGATGTCGCGCTTCCCGCCGCGGTCCGCGACCGCGTACAGGTAGTGGATATCCACTACTTCCGTGCCCGCCATCATCGTGGTCGAGCCGCGCGCCAGCGACTGCTTCGACAGACGGGGAACGATCCCGCTGCCGATCCGGTAGTCGGTGAGCCGCAGCGTCAGGACCGCGTCCTCGGCGCTCTCCGCGACCCGGAACCAGTGGCGGCGGCGCGCGACCCGCTTCGCGACCTCGGCCACGGCCTCCTCCAGGCGCTCCCGGAGCGTTTCGTCGTCGGTCCCGATCGCCTCCACGAAGACCGGGAAGGGTTCCGGGGGGCGCTTCCGGGCCGGCTAAGCCCCGGCGAACGCCGCGGCGACGATCCCTCCGAGCAGGAACGCCGGCCACGCCTTCCCGCGCCGGACTCCGTTTCGTGATCTCTTCATGACGCCTCCGCCACCGGCTCCCCCACCGATTCGCCGGCCGGCAGCGGCGGCATCGTAGTGCGGGCTTCGACCTCCGGGAACGGCGTGAAGGGGGTGACCTGTTCGCCGCCCTGGAGCACGCCGAGCAGGGAGTCCTCGAGCGAGGCCTCGACCAGCGCGTCGGAATCCGGGATCAACCGCGACTCCTCGGCGGCCACCCGCTGCGGCGTGGAGCGCGTCCGGGGCGAGCCGGCGACCAGGGCGCAGCAGTCCTTCGCCGGGACCGCGGAGACCGCGTAGGTCCCGATCCGTTCCGCCCGTTCCATGATCGCCGCCTTGCCCATGCCGATGAGCGGGCGGAACACCGGGAGCGAAACGGCGGTGTCGGTGCTGACCAGGTTCTCCAGGGTCTGGGAAGCCACCTGGGAGAGGCTGTCCCCGGTAACCAGGGCGCCGGCGCCGAAACGACGCGCCGCCGCTTCCCCGCAGCGGAGCGCGAAGCGGCGGAACAGGAGCGCCCCGTAGCCGCGGCCACCGCCGGTGAGCAGCAGGTCGAAGTGGGTGTACGGGACCAGGAGCAGGCGCGAGCGGACGGTGTAGCGGGAGAGCGCCCGCGCCAGCCGGATGGCCTTCGCCGAGGCCGGGTCCTCGGGGTCGGGGCGCACCGGGGTGAGGTGCACGAAGTCCACCGCCGCGCCCCGGCCGGCCATCATCCAGGCCGCCACCGGCGAGTCGAACCCGCCGGACAGCAGCGCGGTGAGCCGGCCGGCGGCGCCCACCGGCAATCCGCCGGGGCCGCGCACCCGGCGCGTCCAGAAGAAGAGCCCGTCCTCGTGCGCCTCGATGAAGATGGTGAACTCCGGGCGGGAGAGGTCCACCCGCTGCCACCCGGTCCGGTCGAGGACGGCGCGGCCGGCGATCGTCGCGATCTCGTAGGAAGGGATCGGGAACGCCTTGTGGCGGCGACGGACGGCCAGGGCGAAGCCGGCGCCGGGAGTGCTCGGCGGGGTGCGGGCCGCGAGGCCGACCACGATCTCCAGGAGGCGGTCGCGGTATCCGGCCGAGGCGGAGGCGCCCGCACTCCCGGCCCAGGGGAGCACCCACGCCGGGAGCGCCAGTTCGACCCCGAAGACGGTGGCGATCGCCTCCAGCGCCCGGTCGAGGGCGCCGCCCTCCCCGTCGGGGACCTCGATCCAGACCCGATCCCCCTGGGAGCGGGCGCGCCAGCCGAGGCCGATCCCCTTGAGCCGCCGCGCCAGGTTGCGCTTCAGCGCTTCGCGGAACGAGGGGCGGTTGCGGCCCTTGATCCGGATCTCGGGGGAGCGGATGAGCACCCGGCGGCCGAGTCCCGGCGCCGGCGGCGGCTCCCCCGCAGGCAGTTCCCGGGTGAGCGATTCCATGACTCCGACGATTCCCCCCGGTCCGGTGAGCCGTGAAGGAATCGAACCTTCAACCTACTGATTAAGAGTCAGTTGCTCTGCCTGGTTGAGCTAACGGCCCACCCGTCGGAACGGATCCGGCCCAGCGCTGGTACGCCTGAGAGGATTCGAACCTCTGACTTCTTGCTCCGGAGGCAAGCGCTCTAATCCACTGAGCTACAGGCGCTCCCAAGCGCGCCGGAAAGGGCGGGAAAGCGTAGCAGCACCGCCGGCCGGCCCGTGGGCGACGGATCAGCGCGCGGCGAGGCGGCGCAGCAGGAACGGTTTCAGGCCCGGCGTCGGCGCGTGGCACCAGGTGACCGGGCGGGCTCGTTCCGGGGGCCGCTCCTCCGCGCCGGATTCTTCGGCTGCGGTCTCGTCGAGCCGGACCAGCCACGGCGCGCTCCCGGCGGCGCCTTCCGGTACGACGTCCTCCGGGGCGGAGCGGACGGCGACACGCGCCGGCTCGCAGCGGAGCAGATCGGGGGCGAGGAACCAGGTCAGCGCGAAGGAGTCGAACGGGTAGGTCGCCCGCCGGCCGGTGTGCTCCTCGAACCAGTCGAGGTAGTCCTCCACCGGCCCGCGGAAGACCGCGCCGAACGGGGTGTCCCGGAGCCCGGCCCAGTCGGCGGCGGTAACCGGGAGCGCGACCGCGAATTCGAAGGGGACGAGGACGATCGGGGCGCCGCTCGCCAGCACGACTTCCACGGCCGTGGGGTCGAGTTCGAAGTTGAAGTCGGGCAGCGGGGTCGGGTCACCCGGAAAGGTGAGTGCCCCGGCCGGACGCCGGCCGACGACGAGCGCCACGGTTTCGAGCCGCGACGCCAGGTCGGGCCGCTCGGTCAGGGCAGCGGCGAGGTTCGTCGCCGGGCCGAGCGCGGCCACCGAGAGCGGGCCCTCCGAGAGCGCCCGGAGGAGCGCCCGGGAGGCCGGAGTCGGTTCGAGGGAGGGCGAGGCCGCGCCCCGGTGGACTTCGAGACCGGAGGGCCCGAACCGGGCGGCGAGGGACTCGGCGATGGGGAGCCCGACCGCGAGCGGCGCGTTCCCGAAGACCACGCTCACGCCCGCGACACGCACTTCCGGGGAGGCGAAGGCCAGCGCCAGGGCCACCCCGTCGTCCGGTTCGTGCCCGCCCCGCCTCACCGCCGGATCCACATCGAGCCACACCCGCCGGGCGGTCCCGGAATCCTGCTCCCCGACGACCGCGCTCTCCGCCGGGACCGCGAACGACGCCGCGAGCGAAAGCGCCGCCGCCGAGGCGAGCAGGCGGGCCGACAGCCCGTGCCCGTCCAAGTGTCCGGCGCCGGCCAACGGACTCCCGCCGCGAGGCCGATTCACCCCGCGTGGGAACGGCCGGGCCGCCATGGAGTTCTGCGCCACGACCGGCGCGCTCTCCGGCGCGCGCCCCGGGCGACTGCCGCGGGGGAAAGTCGCCGCAGTGGCCATCCGCCCGGCAGCGCGAACGGAACCGCGCCGAGCCAAGCCGGGAGGGCCGTCGCCGAGCCCGGCGTCCGGTGAGGAGGGCGTTCCCCGCCGAGGCTGCGGGCGCCGCCCGAAGGGGACCCGCCGTGGAGGGGAGATCGGCCCGGCCGGAGGTCTGACGCCGGCCGGCGGGGTCACACCGCGACCGGTTCCGGCGGGGTGGAGGCGGGAGCGGCTTCTTCCGCCGGGGCCTCCACCGGGTCGTAGGCGTTCGCGGTGCGGTCCTCCAGCAGCGTCGGGAACGAGCCGCCGAGGAACGACTGGGCCAGGTCGTAGGTGTCCCGGTCGAGGTTCTTCCGGAGGCCCCGGTGGATCTCCGCGATCTTCCGCCGGGAGCGGTCGCAGAAGTTCTCCGCCAGCGGCCGCACTTCGGCCTCCTCGGCGCCGGCGGCGAGGAGCGCCTCGGCCCGGGAGACCACCGCCACCTGGGCGTACAACTCGGCGCCGAGGTCCACGAACCGCGCCAGCAGCACCTGGCGTTTCTCCAGCCCCGGACCGAACCGGAGCATCGCGTGGAACAGCCGCCGCGCCAGCCGCCGGCTGCCGTTCGCCGTGGCCCGCAGCCGCCGGCGCGCCCAGGCGGCCCCGCCGGCCGGCGCCCCCGCCGGCAGCCACAAACGCAGATACCAGGGGACATAGAACCCGGCGGCCCGGAGCGCGGCCAGTGCCCGCTTCCCGAAGGGGAGGGAAGGGTTCAGCACCGCCCCGGCGCGACGGAGGTGCGGGTCGAGCACTTCCCGGGCGATGAAGAGCCGCAGGATCTCGCTCGACCCTTCGAAGATGGTGTTGATCCGGTTGTCCCGCAGCGTGCGCTCCGCCGGGAAGGGGCGCTCGCCCCGGGCGGCGAGGGAGTCGGCGGTTTCGTAACCCCGGCCGCCGAGGACCTGGACCGTCTCGTCGGCGATGCGCCAGGCCGCTTCGCTGGCGTACATCTTGGAGATCGCTGCCTCGATGCGGATGTCCGCACCGCCTGTATCCACGAGGAGCGAGGTCAGGTCGGACATCGCCTCCACGGCGAAGGTGTCGCCCGCCATCCGTCCGATCTTGTCGGCGATCGCCGCGTGCTCGCCGATGGGCGCGCCCCACTGCACCCGCTCCCGCGCCCAGGTGCGGGCGATGTAGAGCGACCGCTTCGCCGTTCCCAGGCAGATGCCGGGCAAGGTGAGGCGCCCGGTGTTCAGGGTGGTCAGGGCGACGCGCAGTCCGCTGCCGACCGGGCCGAGCACATTGGCCCGGGGGATCCGCACCTCGGTGAACCGGATCACCCCGTTGTAGAGCGCCCGCAACCCCATGAACCGGCATCTGCGGACGATCTCGACCCCCGGCCAGCGGGTGTCCACGATGAAGGTGGTGATCCCCTCGCGTCCGCCCGGCTCCGGCGCCGGGGTGCGGGCCATCACCACCAGCCAGCGGGCCTTCGTGCCGTTGGTGCACCACAGTTTCTCGCCGTTCAGCAGGAAGTGGCCGCCGTCCTCGGTGGGCTCCGCGCGCGCCTGCATCCGGGCGGCGTCCGAGCCGACGCTGGTCTCGGTGAGCGCGAACGCCGAGATGTCCCCGGCGGCCACCCGGGGCAGGAACTCGCGCTTCTGTTCCTCGGTGCCGAACATCAGGATCGGCTGGGCGATGCCGATGGACTGGTGCGCCGAGAGGAGCGAGGCCAGGTTGCCGCAGTGGCTGCCGACGACCACCGCGGAGCGGGTGTAGGTGCGCTGCGAGAGGCCCAGGCCGCCGTACTCCTTTGGGATCTTGATCCCGAAGGCGCCCAGGTCGGCCAGGCCGGCGAACACTTCGTCGGGGATCTCGCCGGTGCGGTCGATGGCGTCGGCGTCCACCCGCTCCCGGAGGAAGGTCTCCAGTCGCTCCAGGAACGCTTCGCCTTCGGGTTCCGGGCCGGGGTCCGGGTAGGGCCGCACCAGGCCCAGGGCCGATCTCCCGAGGAACAGCCCGCCGGCGAAGGTCGGGTAGCGCCAGCCGATCTCGCGGGCCGACTCGGCCAACTCGAAGGCCGCCCGCTTGCCCGCGGACATCTTCGAGGTGTCGATGGTGGAGGTCATTTCTCTGCTGTCGGCCGAACCCCCGATTCTACGCCCGGCGCCCGCCCGGGGAGGGCGGTTTCAGCGCCGGGTCGGGGGGCGGCCCTCGAAGGTGTCCATGGCCGCGTGGATGCCGAAGAAGGCGGCGATCGGGTCCAACCAGCCGCCCGGGAGCAGCCGGAGCAGTTTCAGCGAGTGGATGAACCAGGGCAGGACGACCACCGCGCGGTCGCGTTCGACGGCGCGGACGGTGGCGGCGGCGACCGCTTCCGGGCGCAGGATGGGCAGCAGGCGCGGGAAGCGGGTGCGCACGCCGGCGAACATCCCGGTGTCCACGAAGAAGGGGCAGACCAGGGTGGCGCGGACGCCCGGCGCAGTGCGGCGCAGTTCCGCGCGGAGCGATTCGTGGAAGCCGACCGCGGCGAACTTGGAAGCGCAGTAGTCCGAGAGGCCGGGCACGCCGATGAGGCCGCCGGCGGAGGCCATCGTGACCAGGTGGCCCTCGCCCCGGCGGATCATCGGGGGGAGGAAGGCCCGGGTCAGCCAGAAGAGCGCCGCCGCGTTGACCGCGAGGGTGCGCTCCACTTCCTCGGGGGTCAGGTCGGCGAACGCCCTGCCGGAGACCACCCCGGCGTTGTTCACCAGGATCTCGACTTCGCCGAAGCCGGAGCGGAGCACCGTCGCGGCCTCCTCCACCTGCCGCCGGTCGGAGACATCCACCACCTGCCGCCACACCTCCGGGGAGGACGCGCCCCCCGCCGTCGGCGAAGACGCTTCCGCCGTCGGCGAAGATGCGTCCGCCGTTGGCGAAATATCGCCTGCCTCCGGCGAGAACGCACCCGCCCCCGGCGAAGAGTCGCCCGCCCCCGGCGAAAAATCGCCCGCCGCGGCGTCCAGCGCGTCCGCGTCCCGGTCCCAGAGCGCCACCCGGGCGCCCCGCGCCGCCGCTCCCCGGGCGATGAGCAGGCCCATCCCCCGGGCGCCGCCGGTGACCAGAACCCGCCGGCCGGCGAACTTCACGGGCCGCCGCTCCCGTTCCCCCGGTCGAAGTAGGGCGCGAGGGCCGAACGCGGCGGCGCAGGCGTGAGCCGGCTGACCACGACGCCGAACAACAGGGAACAGAGGACTCCCGGCGCCACCGGATGGATCGTGGCCGGGCCGAAGCCGGGCCAGGGCAGGACTTCCGCCTGCCAGAGGAACACCGCGGCCACGCCGGAGAGCATCGCCGCCAGCGCCCCCTGCCGGTTCAGCCGCCGCCAGAACACCCCCAGCACCACCGGGACGAAGAAGGCGCCGGCCATGATCGCGGTGAACAGGAGCACGATGTACTGGACGAGTTCCCCCTCCCCGACGCCGCTCAGGATGAGGGCCAGCGGCGCCGCGCCCACGACCAGGATGCCGACCCGCGCCGCGCGCAGCCGCGTCCGGGGGTCGAGCCCGGGGCGGAACACCCCGACCAGGTCGTGGGAGAGCGCGGACCCGGCGACCAGGAGCAACGAGTCCACCGTGGACATGATCGCCGAGACGATGGCGGCGAGCAGGATCGTCCCCAGGATCGGCGGCAGCGCGAAGGAAGCCATGAGCGGCATCGCCAGGTCGGAACTCGGGAGCGCCGGGAACAGGCCGATCGCCGCCAGCGCCACCAGGAAGACCAGCAGGTTCACCCCGGTGGCCACCGCCATGGCGAGGAAGAGGCCGCGGCGGATGGCCCTCCGGTCGCGCATCGCGTAGAGGCGGACCAGTTTCTCCGGGGTGGCGACCCCGCCGAGGAGGAAGGAGATCCCCATGGTGAACAGCAGGAGCGCCGGGACCGAGCCGAAGGCCAGGGTCTCCGGGCGCAGCGCCTCGACCGCGCCGAAGAGGAGGCCCGGGCCGTCGAAGTGCCGGATCGCCATCGGCACGGCGAGGAGCGCGCCGAGCACCATCACCGCCAACTGCGCCAGGTCGGTGTACACCACCGCGACCATGCCGCCGACCGCGGTGTAGGCCAGCAGGATCCCGGTGAAGACCGCCATCCCGACGGTCGGCGAGACCCCGAAAACGGTTTCCGCGATGAGGCCGCCGGCGATGACCTGGGCCTGGATGTACACGGTGGTGGCGACCAGGATCACCAGCGCGCCGACCGCCCGCGCCCGGCGGCTGGCGTAGCGGCGCTCGAGGAACGCCGGGAGGGTCAGTTCGCGGGTGCGGGCGAAGCGGGGCGCCAGGACCGCCGCCATGAACCAGTAACTGAGCGGGATGAACAGCACCAGCCAGGTGAACTCCCAGCCCACCGAGTGGATCACGCCGACGGTGCCGATGTAGGTGCCGGCGCTGGCGTGGGTGGCCGCGAGGGTGGCGCCGCCGAGGAACCAGCCCAGGCGGCCGCCGGCGATCCAGTAGTCGCGCTCGCCCCCGGTGCGCCGCAGCGCCGCCGCGCCGATGGCGAAGATCGCCGCCAGGTAGGCGCCGAAGACGAGTGCTGTCGTCACTCGCCGGTCCGCCCGTCCGCGGGCGGCTTCGCGGTGTCCCCGTCTTCGCTCCGGTCTTCGCTCCGGGCCTCGCGCCGCTCTTCCCGGCGCATCCACCACCAGTAGGCGACGAGCATCGCCCCGAAGACCGCGAAGAGCCCCCAGAACGAGAAGCGGTTCAAGCGGGGTCCTCCGGCGACCGCCCCTCGTCCGGCGGGCCGGAGCGGAACAGCCGGAACGCTCCGAGGCCGCCCAGCCCCAGCAGGATCGCGAGCGCGAGGCCGTCCACCAGGGTCGCGAGCCCGAAGCCCGAGGCGTCCGCCGGAACGAGCCGGAACCGGAGCAGCGAGGGCGGCGCCGGGACGGAGACGCGGGCGACGCCGCCGGAGGTCCCGCGCGGCCTCGGGAACAGGTCCACGATCCGGAACCCCGGCGGGGGCGTCAACGCGGCGGCGAAGGAGAGGGCCGGGCCGGAGTCCGGCAGGGGCACGGGGAGCCGCACCCAGCCGTCGTCCGCCGGGAACGGGACCGTCTCGAACCGCAGTTCGGCGCCCGTTCCACCGGTCGGCCGCAGCGGTTCGGCGCGGAATCCGTCCGGGGAGAGGTCGAGCCGCCGGAACGCCGGCCGCGGGCCGGAAGCGGGAAGGCGGACGCGGGTGGTCGCGGTGATCCGCCCCGGGTCGTCCATCGCCACCGTCATCCGGATCGCCGCGGCTTCTTCCTCCGGAACGCCGGCGCCTTCGAGGGGCGCCGGGACGACGAGAACCCCGCCCGACGAGAACAGCGCGAGCGCCGAGAACGCGGCGAGCACTGTCGATCGGGCAGCGCCGGCCGCCGGGAAGAACCGTCCCGGACGCGGCACCCGGCCAGTCGAGCCCGGGCTTCGAGCCGCACGCGCAGCGTGTTGCCGACGGGAACCTCGGCGAATCGCGGCTTCGGCGTCCCCCGGAGCCCCGGCAGCTCGAACACCCTCCGAAACCGACGAGGCAGTGCAGCCGCCGACCGCGAGGAACGGGAACCGGGGGGGCACCGTCGACCTCAGGGCCCGGACCGCCGACCAGGGCCGCTGCCGGCCCCGGCCGGTCGAGCCCGGACCTGGCGCCGCGCGTTGCTGCCCGGAACCACGACGAGACTTCCGGCGCACAGCGGGTTCATCGATTTCCGGAGCGCCCGCGTTCCGACCACGCGCCGGATCCGACGAGACGGTGCAGTGCCCGACCCCGAGGAACGGGAACCGGCGGGACGCTGTCGCCCGCCCCGCGCCGACCGCCGGCCGGAGCCGCCGCCGATCCCCCTCCCTCTCGGGGGCCGGGCCGGTCGAGCCCGGACTTCGCGCTGCACGCGCAGCGCGTTGCAGACGGGAACCTCGGCGAATCGCGGCTTGGGCGTCCCCCGGAGCCCCGGCAGCCCGAACACCCGCCGGATCCGACGAGGCGGTGCACCGGCCGACCGCGAGGAACGGGAACCGGCGGGGCGCCGTCGCCCGCACGACCCCGACCGCCGGCCGGAGCCGCCGCCGATCCCCTTCCCTCCCGGGGCGCGGACCGGTCGAGCCCGGATTTCTCAAGCCCAGACTTCGCGCAGGACGCGGAGCGCGTTGCCGCCCATCACCCTGGCGATGTCCGCGTCGGAGTACCGGTGTTTCACCAGCCACCGCAGGATGTTCCGCGAACCCTCCACCGGGTTCTCCAGCCCGGCCACATACGGAACCCGCTCGAACGGCGGCGCTCCCCGCCGCGCCGCGGCCTTGGCGATGGAGAGCGCACTCGAATACACGCCGTGGAGCCCCACATGGTCGCCGAACACCGTGTCCGGCCCGAAACCCACATGGTCCACCCCGACCAGGTCCTTCACATACTCGAAGTGCTCCATGACCGACTCCAGGGAATGCCGGGGGTGGCGCTCGGTGAGGGTGGTGTGGGGCGCGGCCTCGATCCCGATGATCCCGCCCTTGTCGGCGCAGGCCTTCAGCACTTCGTCCGGCGCCATCCGGCGGGTGTCCCAGAGCCCCCGGGCGCCGATGTGGGTGATGGACACCGGGCGGTCGCTGGCCTCGATCACTTCCAGCGTCGTCCGGTCGCCGCAGTGGGCGGTGTCTATGAGCATCCCCACCCGGTTCATCCGCTCCACCACCTGCCGCCCGAACGCGGTGAGGCCGCCGTCGTTCGCCTCCTTCAACCCGCTGCCGAGCGCGTTCGACTCGCTGTAGGTGATGCCCATCTCCCGCACCCCGAACCCGTAGAGCACCTCCACCCGGTCCAGTTCGTTCTCGATGGGCGCCGCGCCTTCGATGGCGGCCACCCAGGCGATCCGCCCCCCGGCGTGGGCGGCCAGGATGTCGTCCACCGACCGGCAGTGGACGAGCAGGTCCTGGTGGGCGATATCGGCGAGCCGCATCCCCAGGTCGTGGAGCACTTCGTTCCACTTCCACCCGCTCCGGGACTCGATGCGGCAGATCCCGTCGAGCAGGTTGTCGAAGATGCAGTCCCACTCGCAGTCCCGGAGCGCCTCGAAGGGAGTGAAGACCCGGCCGTCGCGCACATAGTCCGGCGTCTCCGCGATCTCCTTCGGGAACGCCCCCAGGTGTTCGTGGAGCGAGACCAACACCAGTTCGCCGGCGAGGCGCTCGGCGCGGGCCTCTTCTTCCGGGGTCAACGGCACCGGATGCGCCGGGAACAGGTCGGCGCGGTCGGCGAGTTCCCGCTCCGGGTAGTCCGCGCCCGGTGTCAGGTAGCCGAACGAGCGGTACCCGGCGTCCTTCTTGTTCTTTCCCAAAGTGAGCCTCCTCCGGCGAGCGGGAGGCGCCGCTCCGCCGGCGAACGATGCTACCAACGGCCCGCTGGTACCGTTTCCCGCCGCCTTCGCGCAGCCCCCGGGAGCCCCGCCATGACCCTTCTCCGCCATCCCCGTCACCCCTTCGGGATCACCAACCGAATCGTTGCGGTCGCCGCTGCCGGCTTCTTCGCCGCCGCCGCGTCCGTCAGCGCCGCTCAGGAACCGGAGGAATACGGCAGCCGGGGGAACCTGGCGAAGAACGCCACCCCCGCCGAGCGTCAGGAGATGGAAGCGCTCTACGACCGCTTCGTCCCGTTCATAGACCGGGCGCGCACCGAACTCACCATGGTCCGCGAGACCATCGCCCGGGCCGAGGCGCGCGGCTTCCGGGAATGGGATCCGGCCCTCCGCGAGGTGGCCCCCGGCGACCGTTTCTACGCGGTGAACCGGGGCCGGACGATGGTGCTCTGGGTGGTCGGCAGCGAGCCGCTGTCCGCCGGGATGCGCCTGGTGAACAGCCACATAGACGCCGTCCGGCTGGAGCTGAAACCGCACCCGCTCACGCGGAAGGGCGGCGCGGTGGCCCTCGACACCCTGGTCCACGGCGGCATCAAGGCCTACCAGTGGGTGAATGTGCCGCTCGGCCTCACCGGCCGGGTGGACCGGATGGACGGCTCCACGATCTGGATCGAGTACGGGTTCGACGAGTCCGACCCGGTGCTGCTCATCCCCGACCTGGCCCCGCATGTGGACCGGGACTACCGGAACCGGACGCGCGCCGACGCCATCCAGCGCGAGGAACTCGACCCGCTGATCGCCTCCGCGCCGACCGGCGGCGAGAACGGGATGGACACCATGGCCCGGGCGGTCGCGCTCCTCGAAGACGAGTTCGGGATCGAGCCGGAGGACTGGGTGAGCAGCGATGTGCAGATCGTCCCGGTCACGAAGCCGCGCGAAGTGGGACTCGACCGCGAGCTGTTCGCCGCCTACGGCCTCGACGACCGGATCACCGCCGTGGTGAATGTCTTCGCGCTCGAGGAGACGGAAGCCCCGACCCACACCGCGATGGCCTACCTGGTGACCGACGAGGAGGTCGGCAGCGGTTCGAACATCGGCGTGGGCTCCGAGTGGTTCCGCCGCATCGTGGCCGAGATGATCCGGGCCGAACGCGGCTCGGTGACCGACCTGGAGGTCATGGAGTGCTTCTCGGCGACGGACATGATCACCGCCGACACCACCACCGCCACGAACCCGCTCTGGCCGTCGCCCCAGGCCCCGGACAACGCCTCGCTGCTGCATCACGGACTGGTCATCAAGTTGTACGGGCCCGGCCGCAGCGCCAACAGCGAGTTCGTGGCGCGGATGCGGCGATTCCTCGACGCCGACCGGGTCGCCTGGCAGAGCCATACCTACAAGGCGGGCTACGGCGGCGGCACCATCGCCCGCTACTTCAACCACATGAACATGGAGGTGACCGACTGGGGCGTGGGGATCCTTTCGATGCACAGTACCTACGATGTCGCCTCGAAGGCCGACCTCTGGGCCCTCTACCGCGGCTTCCTGGCCTTCTTCGCCAGTTGACCCCGCCGGCGCGACGGGGGGGCCGGGGTTCGGGAGCCGCACACCGGCGCCGTTCGGAGCAGGAAGCCTCCCGCCCGAACCGGAACCTCGCGTAGCCGGTCTCGACGCCCGCCTACAATCGCCCCCCCCCCCCCCCCCCCCCGTTCGCCTCAACCGTTCGCCGCCATGCCCGCCGCCGTCCCGGCCGAGACCGCGCCCACGGTCGGCCTGCGCTTCGACGGCCCGGAAATCCCGGCCCGGACTTTCCTGGACGCCGCCGGAACCCTGCTGGTGCTGCTGGACGAGGTCGGCCGCTCGCTGCCGGGCGCGAGTCCGATCGATTGGCAGGTGGCGGACTTCCGCGGCGAGAGCGCCGGCGCCACCGGGGCCGCCCCTTCGGTGGCGCTGCGCCTCGATTGGGACGCGGTCCCCGCGGAGGGCTTTCTCGATGCTGCGAAGTCTCTGCTCGAAATCCTGTCCGAGGTCGGTGCGTCGCTCTCCGACCGGCAGACCGTCTCGTGGTGTATCGCCCACTTCGACGGGGGCGGCAGCGCCATCGCGCTGCGGCCGGCGGCCGACGACGATCCGGCCCACGCCGCACGGGCGATCACGGCGACCGTGTGCGGTCTGGCGGAGATGGACGCCTCCGCCGCGCGTCCGGCGCACTTTTCCGACAAGGCGCTGCGATTCGCGCAGCGGCTCGGCAGGGTTGCCGGGCAGCACGGAGCCGGCATCGAATTGAGCGCATCCGGCGGCCCCGCGGGCGGGCAGACACAGGTCCTCTCCGGCCGGGTGGAGGCGCACGGGCGGCAGATGCTCCGGCGGCCGCGGGAATACGGTTCGGTGGAAGGGACTCTGGAGGCGCTGACGATCCACGGGCGGAATGCGTTTTCCGTGTACGACGCCATCACCGGCAAGCGCGTCGAGTGCGTCTGCGACCGGGAGATGCTCGAGCAGGTGATCGAACACTTGGGCAAGCGGATCCTCGTTCGAGGCGAGATTCGACATCCCGGCGACGGAAAGTCGAAAAGGGTCCTTGTCGAAGGGTTTCGGCTGCTGGGCGTCGGGCCGCTTCCGCAGGCGGAAGAGGTGCTGGGGTTGTTCGCGGACGATCCCGTCGATATCGAGGAATGGTCTCGTTATGTCCGGGAGAGGTGAAGTCCGCCGCTACTGGGATTCGACCTGTTTCCTCAGCATCCTCAACGGCGAGGAAGAAGCCGGGGCCTGCGAGGGCATTCTGGCTGACGCCCGGGCCGGCCAGACGACGATCGTCGTTTCGCCGCTCTCCCAACTCGAGGTCATCCGCCGGAAGGGGTCTCCCGCTCCAGTCCCTCTGGAACAGCGAGCCACGATCCGGCCGTGGTTCGAGAACGGCTACATCTGCTGCACGGAGATCAGTCGCGAAGTTGGCGCCACGGCGCAGCAGTACTGCTGGGATCTGAATGTGCACCCGAGGGAGGCCATCCACATCGCCGTCGCCGTCCACGCTCGCTGCGATCTCCTGGAGACGCTGAATCCAGCCCTGTTGAAATGGGACGGAAAGATCCCGGATTCCACGATCCGAATCCGGCGTCCGGGACCGACACCTTCCCCGACGCTCATCGAGGACCCCGCTGAGCGAGGACGGGCCGAATGAGCGAACCCGACTGCCTGGTCGCCCTGGCGAACGCCGTTCGCGGGAAGAACGCGGCGGACCGAGGGGTCGCCCGCCTGATCGGAATGCCGGCCCTTCCGGGGCACTTCGGGGAGTTCGTAGCTGCGCAGATCTTCGACATCGAGTTGCACCCAAGCGCATCGCACCCGGGTTCCGACGGCGTGTTTCGGACCGGGGAGTTGGGGGGGAAGAGAGTTGACATCAAGTACACGACAAAACACGATCGACTCCTCAACATGAAGAAGGTGAGCGGGCCGGACTACTACTTGGTGTTGACCGGACCGAAAGGGAAGGCGGAGTCGTCTCGCCGAAAAGCACTCCCGTGGGTGATCGAATCGGTGTTCCTGTTCGAGGCGGAGTATCTGCTTCGCAAATTGACCGTGAGGATCGGCACCGCGACATCCGTCAAGAACAAGTTTTGGAACGAAGCGGAGATCTATCCCGGCAACGGCTCGACCCCCTTCACGCTGACGCCTCACCAGCGGGACCGGCTCAGGCGGTTCGCGGCGACCTCGGTCGGATGAGGGGGATCGAGTGAGCGGCGAGGCGCCGGTGAAGACGGTGCGTAAACTGATCGAGGTGGCGTTGCCGCTTCGGGAGATCAACGAGGCGGCGGCGCGGGAGAAGTCCATCCGGCACGGGCATCCGAGCACGCTGCACCGGTGGTGGGCGCGGCGGCCGCTGGCGGCGGCGCGGGCGGTGCTCTTCGCACAGTTGGTCGACGATCCGTCGTCCCGGCCGGACCTCTTCCCGACGAAGGTGCGGCAGGACCGGGAACGGGAGCGGTTGTTCGCGATTCTGCGGCAACTCGTGAAGTGGGAGAACACCACGAACGAGGCGATCCTGGAGGTGGCGCGGGAGGAGATCCGGAAGAGTTGGGGGCGGACCTGCGCGGACAACGCCAACCACCCCCGGGCGGCCGAACTCTTCGACCCGGAGCGGTTGCCGGCGTTCCATGATCCCTTCGCCGGGGGCGGGGCCATCCCGCTGGAAGCGCAGCGGCTGGGGCTCGAGGCGCACGCCTCCGACCTGAACCCGGTCGCCGTGCTCCTCAACAAGGCGATGGTCGAGATCCCGCCGAGGTTCGCCGGGCGTCCACCGGTGAACCCCGAATCCCGGAAGGGGGCGCTGGCAGCGAGGAAGTGGAAGGGAGCCGCGGGCCTCGCCGAGGATGTGCGCTACTACGGGCAGTGGATGAGAGACGAGGCGGAGCGGCGCATCGGGCATCTGTACCCGAAGATTCGGGTCACGGAGGAGATGGCAGCGGAGCGGCCGGACCTGGAGATATACGCGGGTCGGCAGTTGACGGTGATCGCCTGGCTCTGGGCGCGGACGGTGCCGAGTCCGAACCCGGCGTTCGCCGATGTGGAGGTTCCGCTGGTCTCGAACTTCATGCTCTCGACGAAGAAGGGGAAGGAGGCGTGGGTCGAGCCGGTGCTCGAGGGGCGCAACTACCGGTTCGAAGTCCGGGTCGGCCCGCCGCCGGATGCGGAGGTGGCGAAGCGAGGGACGAAGATCTCCGGGAGTGGCAGTCCCTTTCGCTGTCTCGTGTCCGGGACGCCGATGCCGTTCGAATACCTGCGCTCCGAAGGCAAGGCGAGACGGATGAACGCACGGCTCATGGCCATCGTGGCCGAGGGGGATCGCAGCCGAGTCTATCTGCCGCCTGTACCCGAACACGAGGCCGCTGCTCTGGCCGCAGTGCCGGAGTGGCGACCGGACTTGATGCTGCCCGAGAATACGCGGGACTTCAAGACTCCGCTATACGGAATGACGACCTTCGGAGATCTGTTCACGGAGCGCCAGTTGGCCGCGCTGACGACGCTCTCGGATCTCGTGGGCGCGGCGAGAGCGAAAGCGCATCAGGACGCGATCGCGGTAGAGAGAGAGAGAGAGAGAGAGAGAGAGAGAGAGAGAGAGAGAGAGAGAGAGAGAAGATGCCCGTCCGCTGCGTGAGGGCGGCGCCGGCCCGGCTGCCTATGCCGACGCCGTGTCGGTGTATCTCGGGCTGAGCGTCGACAAACTCGCGGATCGCAATTCGACGATCTGCTCGTGGGCGGTCCTTCGGGAGAGCCCGCGCGACACCTTCGGAAGACAGGCGATTCCTATGGTTTGGGATTTCGTGGAGAGCAATCCGATCTCGAATTCCAGCGGAAACTATCTCGGCGGCATCAAGTCCATCGAGACGGCCCTGCGATCGATCGCGACGGGCGTTCCGGGATATGCGTTTCAACAGAACGCTCAAAACGTCTCGCCGAAGCGGCCGGAGGTCTTTTCGACGGATCCCCCGTACTACGACAATGTCGGCTATGCGGATCTGTCGGACTTCTTCTATGTGTGGCTGCACCACAATCTGGCCGGCACTTTTCCGTCCCTGTTCTCCACGCTCTCCGCTCCCAGAGCAGAGGAGCTGGTGGCGACTCCATACCGCCACGGCAGCCGCGAGGAGGCAGAGGACTACTTCCTCTCCGGCATGGAGCGGGTGATGGAGCGACTCGCGCAGGCGTCGTCTCCCGCCGTACCGATCACGATCTACTATGCCTTCAAGCAGGCAGAGCAAAAAGGGGAAGCCGGAGCAACGAGTACCGGCTGGGAGACCTTTCTCGGCGCGGTCGTTCGGTCGGGCCTCACCGTGACCGGAACTTGGCCGATGCGGACGGAGTTGGGACGACGAATGGTGGGGCAAGGATCGAACGCTCTTGCGTCCAGCATCGTGCTCGTTTGCCGCCAACGGCGGGCGGACGCTCGGCCGGCGAGTTGGGGGGAGTTCCGAGAGGCGATGCAGAACGAACTGCCGCCGGCGGTCGTGGAACTCCAGAAGGCGGGGATCGCGCCGGTGGACCTGGCGCAGGCGGCGATCGGGCCGGGGATGGCGGTGTTCACCCGTTACTCCGGCGTCATCGACCAGGACGGCGAGCGGATCACCGTCGGGCAGGCGCTGGCGCTCATCAACGAGATCCTCGACCGGACACTGGCCGAGCAGGAGGGCGATTTCGATCCCGACACCCGGTGGGCGCTGGCCTGGTTCACCGAGCACCACTTCGACGAGGGCGAGTACGGGATCGCCGAGACGCTGTCGAAGGCGAAGAACACCAGCGTCGAAGGGCTCGTCGAAGCGGGGATCCTGCGGTCCCGGAGCGGCCGGGTGCGGCTGCTGCGCCCGGAGGAACTGCCGGAGGACTGGGATCCGCGGACCGACCGGCGGCTGACCGTCTGGGAGATGGTCCACCACCTGGTCCGGGTGCTGGAAGGAGAGGGCGAAGTCGCCGCCGCGCGGTTGCTGCGGCGGATCGGGGGCGCCGGGGAGACCGCGCGGACGCTCGCTCACTCGCTCTACGGCGTCTGCGACCGCCAGAAGCGCCCGGCCGAGGCCCGGCCCTACAACGCCCTGGTGCTGTCCTGGCCGGAAATCCGGAAACTGGCGCAGGAGGACGCGGGCCGGCAGCAGTCGCTCCTGTAGCGCCCGGGCGCGGCCGGCCCCGGAGCCCTCAGCGGCGGCCGGAGGCGATCGTCGTACCGACCAGGTCCTCTGCGTAGCGGGCGATGGCGGCGTGGTCCTCGCCGCCCCGGCCGCCTTCGACCAGGGTCTTCACGAATTGGCGGAGCACCGTGGTGACCGGGACCGGCGTCCCCGCGGCCTGCGCCGCCGCCAGCGCGTTGTTCAGGTCCTTCAGGTGGAGTTCCAGGCGGAAGCCGGGCTTCCAGTCGCCGGCGATCATCTTGGGGGCCTTGGCGTCGAGGACCGCGCTCCCGGCCAGCCCGCCGCGGATCGCCGCCACGACCACCTCCGGGTCGAGACCGGAACGGACGGCGAACAGGAGCGCCTCGGCGACCGCGCCGATGTTCGCGGCGACGATCATCTGGTTCGCCAACTTCACCGCGCCCCCGGCCCCCGGGCCGCCGCAGAGCACCGCGCTCCGCCCCAGGACCGAGAACACCGGTTCCAGGCGCTCGAACGCTGCCTTCGACCCGCCGGCCATGATCGCGAGTTCCCCGGCCACGGCCCCCGGTTCGCCGCCGCTGACCGGCGCGTCCACGAAGGCGACGCCGCGCTCCCCGCAGGCGGCGGCCAGGCGGCGCGACACGCCCGGCTCGATGGAGGACAGATCGCACAGCAGCGGCGCCGGGCGGGAGGCGGCGAGCACCCCGCCGGGGCCGAGGACGACCGCTTCCGAGTCGGGCGAGTCGGGCAGCATCAGGAGCGCCGCGTCCCGGCCCTCGGCGCACTCGGCGGCGGAACCGGCCCGCTGCGCGCCGGCGGCGGCCAACTCGTCCACCGGGCCGGGGGAGCGGCTGTGGACGGTCACCTCGAACCCGGCGGCGAGCAGGTTCTTCGCCATGGGCTTCCCCATGACGCCCAGCCCGATGAATCCGAGGGAGCGAAGGTCGGCCACGGGGGGAGGAATCGGTCTTTCCGGGGAGCGGAGGGGAGGCGCTCCCGCCGGGGAAGTATGCGCCCCGCCGCGTCCCGCACTGCCCCGCGACCACCCGGCTGTCCTGCAGGCGCGCCCGCTTTCCGACGGATGCCGGGTTCCGGGCCGGGCGCCGCGGCGAACTCGATCCGCGGGGGATCCGAACGCGGCGGAACCTCCGATCCGGGAGGATCCGGCGGCGACCTCCCGGCGGGCCGCGTCCCGAGAAACCGACCGCACCACGGAACGAACGACCGCCGGGTTCCGGACGCGGCGCCGCGGCGAACTCGATCCCGAAAATCCGAAACGGGGTGGAAACTCCGACCCGGAGGAATCCGACAGCGACCATCCGGCGGGCGGGTTCCCGGGAAACCGGCGGCGGCACGGAGCGAAAGACCGCTTCGGCGGCGCCCGGAACGGTCCGACGCCGGGGAGTCCGTCCGCATCGAGAGTCTGGCGGAGCCGCCGGCAGCGGCCACGCCGTTCGCGCCGCCGGTTCGACAGCGACCTCCTGCCCCCGAGCCGGCGCGCACTCCCCCGGGGCGCCCGGCCCTCCGGGGAACCGCGGGCGGGATACGCTAGGCGCCCCCTTTCGCCCGCCGCCGTAACCGGGAAGCGTCGCGCTCCCGCTCCGCCATGAGTCACTACTACGACGAACACGACCTGCCGCGCTTCGGCGAGATCGGCGAGAACGCCCCCGAACTCTGGGAGAAGTTCCACGAGTGGTACCGGGCCACCTTCGCCGAGGGCGCCCTGACCGCCCGGGAGAAGGCGCTCATCGCCCTCGGCGTCTCCCACGCGGTGCAATGCCCCTACTGCATAGACGCCTACTCGCAGGAGTGCCTGCAGCAGGGCTCGAACCTGGAACAGATGACGGAAGCGGTCCATGTGGCCGCCGCCATCCGCGGGGGCGCCTCGCTGGTGCACGGCGTCCAGATGCGGAACAAGTCCAAGCGGCTGAGCATGTGAACGAGATCGCCCTCCCGGTGCTCGACGCCGGGACCCTCCCGCCGCCGGCGGCGGCCCGCCCGGGGCCCGCTCCCGGCGACGACTCCTTCCCGGCGTTCGACGACACGCTGGCCGGGGCCGGCCTCCCGCCCCTCCGCGCCGGGGAGATCGAGATCTTCCAGATCAATGTGGGGAAACTCTGCAACCAGACCTGCCGGCACTGCCATGTGGACGCCGGCCCCCACCGCTCCGCCGAGCAGATGACCCGGGAGACCGCGGAACTCTGCCTGGAAGCGCTGGCGCGGACGACCGCCGGCACGGTGGACCTCACCGGCGGCGCCCCGGAGTTGAACCGGAACTTCCGCTTCCTGGTCGAAGGGGCGCTGGCGCAGGGGCGGCGGATCCTCGACCGCTGCAACCTGACGGTGCTGATGCTCCCCTCGCAGGCCGGTCTCGCCGAGTACCTGGCGGAGCGCGAAGTGGAGATCGTCGCCAGCCTGCCCTACTTCCTCGCCGACCGCACCGACGCCCAGCGCGGCGACGGGGTGTTCGACCTCTCCCTGGCGGCGCTCCGCCGGCTGAACGGCCTCGGCTACGGACAGGGCGGTTCCCGGGTGCTGAACCTCGTGTACAACCCCACCGGGGCCTTCCTGCCCGGCGACCAGGACTCCCTGGAGCGGGAGTTCAAGCGCGAACTCGACCGGAGATACGGCATCAGATTCGACCGGCTGTTCGCGCTGGCCAACCTGCCGATCCGCCGGTTCCTCGACTTCCTGATCGAGAGCGGCAACTACGAGGACTACCTCACCCGGCTGGTGAACGCCTTCAACCCCGCGGCCGCCGCCAGGGTCATGTGCCGGAACACGCTGTCGGTGGGCTGGGACGGCCGGCTCTACGACTGCGACTTCAACCAGATGCTCGACCTGGGGACCGGGCCGGGCGCGCCGGCGCACATCGCCGACTTCGACCCGGAGCGGCTGGCCGGGCGGCGGATCGTCACCGGCCGGCACTGCTACGGCTGCACCGCCGGCGCCGGGTCGAGTTGCGGCGGCGCCACCGCCTGAGAACGGCCGGGTCTCCGAGTCGGCGCAATGGCCCGCACCGTTCCCGCCGCGGTCTTCCCGGCGCCCGGCCGGCCGACCGAGATCCGCGAACTCCCGGCGCCGACCCTGCGCCCGGGCGAAGTCCTGCTGGAGACGATCGCTTCCGAGGTCTGCGGCACCGATGTGCACCTCCGCGCCGGCCGGCTGAGCGGCGTCCCCTACCCGATCGTCCCCGGGCATGTGAGCGTCGGCCGGGTGCTGGAGACGAACGGGGTGGACCGCGACGCCGCCGGACAGCCGCTCGCGGAAGGGCAGGCGGTGTCCTTCTTCGATGTGTTCGACGCCTGCGGCGACTGCTACCACTGCCTGGTGGCGCGGCAGGAGAACCGCTGCCCGTCGCGCCGGGTGTACGGGATCACCTGTTCCGCCGACGAGGGGCTGCTCGGCGGCTGGGCGGTGCGCATCCTCCTGAAGCCGGGGGTGCGGACGCTGGCGCTCCCGCCGGAACTGGACCCGGACGCGGTGATCGGGGGCGGCTGCGGTCTCTTCACCGGGTTCGCCGCGGTGGAACGGGCCGGGGTGCGGCTGGGGGACAGCGTGCTGGTGCAGGGGGTCGGGCCGGTGGGACTGGCGGCGATCGCTTTCGCCCGGGCCTCCGGGGCCGGGGAGATCGTCGCCGTCGGGGAATCGGCCGAGCGCCGCCGGCTGGCGGAGCGCCTGGGCGCCGACCGCACGCTCGGGCTCGACGGTGTGGAGACGGAGGAGCGGATCGAGGCCTTGCGCGCCGTCACCGGGGGCCGGGGCCCGGACCGGGTCATCGAGGCCAGCGGGAACCCCCGGGCGCTGCCGGAAGGGTTCGCGGCGATCCGGGACGGCGGCCGGTATGTGATCGCCGGGCATTACACGGACGCCGGGACGGTCCCGGTGAACCCGCACCTCGACCTGAACCGCAAGCATGTGGAGGTGCTGGGGCAGTGGGGGAGCCAGTTCCACCACTGGAAGCGGGCGCTGGAGGTGTTCGCCCGCTACCGGGAGCGGATGCCGTTCGCCGAGGTCATCGGCCGGCGGTACCGGCTCGACGAGGCGGACGCGGCGCTCGACGATGTGGAGGCGCTGCGGGTGACGAAGGCGGTCATCCTCCCGGCCGCCTGAACGAGAGGCAGCGATGACCGAGAAAACGGCGGCGGCCCCCGGAACCGGGACGGGCGGCGCCCCGAAGGACGGAGCCCGGGACAACCAGGCGCGTCGGCGCGGCAGCCGCACCGCGGAACTGGTGGCGGCCTCCCGCGCCCGGCACCTGATCCGGCACGCGCCGCCCTGGGTGGTCGAGGACCGTTACGCGATCCACTTCGCCGGCAACTGGCGCCTCGTCATCCGGAACGGGCTGCTCGACTGGCTGTTCTCCCGGATCATCCTGCGGCGGCTGATGCCGATCACCCTCCAGCAGTTGACCCGGGCGCGGTTCGCCGAGGACCGGATCCTGGCCGCCGGGGAACGGGGGGTGTCCCAACTGGTGATCCTGGGGTCCGGCTTCGACACATTCGCGCTGCGTCACCCGGACCTGCCGCTGACCGTCTTCGAGGTGGACCTCGCCGCCACCGAGAAACTGAAGCAGGAGCGGATGGCGGCGGCCGGCATCCGCCCCCCGGCGGGGCTGCGGTTCGTGATGGTGGACTTCGAGCGCGACGACCTGGGGGAGCGGCTCTCCGCCTGCGGTTTCGACCGGGGCCGGCCCGGGTTCTTCAACTGGATGGGGGTGACCTACTACCTGGCCGGCGATTCCCTGCGGAGCAGCGTGGCCGCGCTCACCGACCTGGCCGCGCCCGGTTCGGAGTTGACCCTCGACTACCTGATCGCGGCGGACTCGGCGCCGGAGGAGAACCGGGCGCTCTACGCCGCGGTGATGCGCTTCGTCGCCCGGCGGGGGGAGCCCTTCGTCTCGTCGTTCGCGCCGGAGCAGGCCCAGCGGGAGATGGGTCTCGCCGACGACTGGGAACTCGTCCAGCACGACTCCCCGGCGGACCAGGCCGCCCGTTACCTGGCCGGCCGCACCGACCTGCCCCCGCTGGCCCCCCTCTTCGGCTGCCTCCACCTCCGCCGCAAGTAACCGTTCCTGCCGCGGGGCCGGAAGACTCTCGGGAGGACGCGATCGCGCCGGTCGGCCGGGAGGGACGAAGAGGCGGAGGCGCAGCGGGAGATGGATCTCGCCGACGACCGGGAACTCGTCCAGCAGGACTCCCCGGCGGACCAGGCCGCCCGCTACTCGGCCGGACGCACCGCCCTGCCCCCCGCCGGCGCCCCCCTTCGGCTGCCTCGATCTCCGCCGGAAGGAAAGCGTTCCGCCGGGGGGCCGGAAGACTTTCGGGAGGACGCCATCGCGCCGGTCGCCGGGACGGGCGGAGAGGGGAGGCGCAGCGGGAGACGGGTCTCGTCAACGACCGGGAACCGGTGCAGCGCGACTCCCCGGCGGACCGGGCCTCCCGCTCTGGCCGGGCGCATCGATCTGCCCCCCGCCGGCCCCCCTCTTCGACTGCCTCCACCTCCGCCGCAAGTAGTCGTTTCCGCCGCCAAGCGGGGACAGGTCCCGGCGCCCCGGGGACGGGGTGGATGAGGGGACTCGAACCCCCAACCACCGGAACCACAATCCGGTGCTCTGCCGTTGAGCTACATCCACCGTCGCGTGTCGGGTTCGCCGCTGCCCGCCGCGCCGCCGGGTGGCGCGCCAGGGAGGATTCGAACCCCCGGCCCGCGGCTTAGAAGGCCGCCGCTCTGTCCATCTGAGCTACTGGCGCAGCCGCCTCGGGGCGGGAAGGGAGCGGGCGAACGGGATCCGACGGGAGTCGGGGCGAGAGGATTCGAACCTCCGGCTTCCTGCTCCCAAAGCAGGCGCGCTGCCAGACTGCGCCACGCCCCGAGATCCCACGGGCGGGAACCCTCCCCGAGCGCGTCACGCCTCGCGTTCCCCGCGGGCCTTGCCCCACCGCCCGCCGGGGATTATAGAAGGCTCGGCGGCGAGGGCGGCGCGGAGGAATTCGCGCACCGGGGCCAGCGCCCGGCCCCGGTGGCTGATCCGCTCTTTCTCCTCGAGGGTGAGTTCGGCCATGGTGCGGCCGGACTCCGGCAGTTCGAAGACCGGGTCGTAGCCGAAGCCGCCGGTCCCCCGGGGGGCGCGGGCGATCCGGCCTTCGACGACGCCGGTGGAGCGGAAGAGGATCCGGCCGGCGGCGGCGACGGCGCAGGCGGAGCGGTAGCGGGCTTCCCGGCCGGCCTTCCCGCCGGCTGCGGTTCCCGGGGCGCGTTCGTCCACGAGTTCCAGCAGGCGGCGGTTCTTCTCGGGGTAGGGGGTGTCCCGGCCGAGCCATCGCGCCGAGCGGACTCCCGGTTCGCCGCCGAGGGCGTCCACCTCCAGGCCCGAGTCCTCGGCGAGCGCCGGCAGGCCGGTGGCCGCGGCGTAGTGGAGCGCCTTGAGCCCGGCGTTCGCCAGGAAACTCGCGGCGTTCTCCTCCGGTTCCGGGGGGACCGGTCCGCCCAATTCGTCCCGGTCGAGGGCCACCAGTTCCACGCCGGCGCCCCGGAGCGCGGCCCGGATCTCCCGCACCTTACCGGCGTTCCCGGTGGCGAGGAGCAGCCGGGGAAGGCTCAACGGGGAAGGTTCACGGGGACGCGGTCTCCGTTCTCGCCAGGAGGCGCGCCGGGGCCCGGCCGAACCCGGAACGGAGGTCGAGATGCCCGGCGAGCGTGTCCGGCTCCTGCCCTTCCACCAGGAACCGCACTTCGGCGACGGCGGGGAAGTTCTCCACCAGGCTGTGGCTCAGGCTGTACACGGTGAGTTCCTCGGCGAGAAGGCCCCCGGAGTGGCCGAGGAGCAGCGCGTTCGTGAAGTTGACGACAGCGACGCCCCGCCCGCTGACGAAGACATCGAGCACCTCGACGCCCGACGGAAAGGTCCCCGAATCGGCCACCACGCGGCGCACCACCGCTTCCGCCTCGCCGCGGGTCGCCGAACCGGGCGGCAGTTCGAAGGTCTGCGGATGCAGGCGACCGTCGCGGCCCAGCGCGAAGTACTTCGCTTCGGAGGGCGCCGCCGGCGGCAACGCCTCCGCGCCCGCGGGCGCCGGTTCCGCCGCGGCAGCGGAGCCGGGCGCGCTCTCCTCGGCGGACGCGCCGGTCGCGCCGCCGGCGCCGGTTCCGATCTCCGGGTCGGGGGCGGCGCAGCCGAGCAGTCCGAAGAGACCCGGCGCGATCAGGAACCGGGCGACGGGGAACCGCGCGCCGGCGCTCCGGGGCGGAGCCGGCGCCGGCCTCAACGGGAGGCTCCGGTGGGGCGGAGGGTGACCGCCCGGTAGCGGACGATGCCCGTCGCCAGCGCCCGGGCCGCGGCAGCGGGGAAAGACGGATCCGCGAGCCAGCGGGCGTCCGCCGGGGAGGTCACATAGCCGAGTTCCACCTGCACCGCCGGCATCGCCGCGCCGCTCAGCACCCGGAGCGGCGCCTGGGCGACCCCGCCGGCGCGGAGCGGCAGGGAGGCGAGACCGGCGGCGATCGCCTCGGCGAACGCCCGCGACGCCGGGACCTGGCCGTACTGCGCCTGGTCCCAGGGGACGAACGCGGCCGCGCCGCCGCTGCGCCGGTCGGCGGCCCCCGGGGTGTGGTGATAGACGACGACGCCGGAATCGTTCGGGCTGGGCGAGGCGTTCAGGTGGATGCTGAGGAGCAGGTCGGCGCCGGCGGCGTTCGCGGTCATCGTCCGGTCGTCCGGCGACACTTCCCGGTCGTCGCTGCGGGTGAGCACCACATCCGCCACATCGAACCCGTATTCCTCGACCAGGTGGTCGCGGAGCGCTCGCGCCACCGCGAGGGTGACCTCCTTCTCGGCGATCCCGGCCGGCCCGGAGGCGCCGCGGTCGGGGCCGCCGTGGCCCGGGTCTATGGCGATGGCGCGGAGGTCCCGGGAGCGGGTCGGCGCCGGCCGGGGCCGGCCGGTTCCGGGGCGCGTCCGCGCCGGCAGGACATCCCCGGAGGAGGAAGCGGTCGTTCCGGCGCGGATGAGGTCGAGGGCGAAGCGGCCGGGGGAGCGGTGCTGGCGGAGACGGCCGAAGTTCCGGCCGGTGACGATGGTGAGCCGGTAGTCGTAGCGGGCGCGGTGGAGATCCACCCGCTCCACGACGCCGTCCCGGGGCGCGACCCCCAGGAAGGAGGTCTCCAGGAACGGCGCGGCGATCCGCACCACCAGCCGGCCGGATCGCTCCTCGATCTCCATGGGCGCGGCGGTGCGCAGGGTGATCCGGGTGGCGTTCGGCTGCGGGGCGAGGTCCACCTCGAGCGACGGGTACTCGCCGGCCACCACCAGCACCCGTTCGGCGCCGTCGTAGCGGCTGCCGGCGAGGAGGTCCGGGAGCACCCGGGCCACGAAGTCGAGCGGCACGAACCAGCGGCCGCTGCGCCGGCGGCTGGGATTCCGCAGGACCCGGGTGGCCGAGTCCACCGAGACGAAACTGCGTCCGGCGTCGAAGCGGACCACCCGGTCGCCGATCTCGACCGCGACCTGGCGTTCGCCGCGGCCCGGGGTGACCGTCGCGCCGACCGCCGCCGCCAACTCGTCGAGCGCCACCATGTCGGCGCCCTCGAACCGGCGCACCGGGATCTCGTCGGCGGCGCCCTGGTGGACCACCCGCAGGACGCTCCGCGGCTGCGCCGGGAGACCGCCGGCGGCGACGGCGGCAGGGAGAACCGCGGCGAGCCACAGCGCCGCGACCGGCGCGAGGCCCCGGGGCCTCCGGGGAACGCGGCGGCGGAACGCCCGGAACGCCGGCCGGGGAACGGGGGGAGGGGAGGAGGCGCCGCGGCGCATGGAACTCAGGCTGCCGCCGGGAAGCGGAAGCAAGGCAGGATAACGCGGTTCCGACCCCTGCTGGTTGACCTGCCGGTCGGCCGGCCGGCGGGTCTGCCGGCCGGCCTTCCGAGGCGTCCTCCGGAGCCCGACCGAGGCCGGGAGGAAGGTGTCCGGCCTCCCGCGCCGAACCGCGCGCGGCGCCCCCGGGACCCGGCGGCGAAGGGGAGGAACCGGGCCGCCTGCCGGATATGCTCCCCGCCCCCCGATGGCGGCAGCAGGATTCCCGATACGGCCTCCCGACGGCGGCCTCCTGGTGCTGCTCCCGGGGCTCGGCGCGGTCAGCACGACCTTCATCGCCGGGGTGCACGCCATCCGCAAGGGACTGGCGGCGCCGATCGGGTCGGTGACCCAGATGGGCACCATCCGGCTGGGCAAACGGACCGAAGGACGGACGCCGCTCATCCGCGACTTCGTCCCGCTGGTCCCGATCGGGGATCTCTCCTTCGCGGCCTGGGATGTGTTCGAGGACGACGCCTACACCGCGGCGAAGAAGGCCGGGGTGCTCGAGCCGGCGCACCTCGACCCGGTGCGGGAAGAACTGGAAGCGGTGCGTCCGATGCCGGCCGTCTTCGACCGCGAGTTCGTCCGGAAACTGGACGGGCCGTTCACCAAGTCCGCGGCCACCAAGATGGACCTGGCGCAGATGCTCGTCGAGGACATCGAGCGCTCGCGGGAGGCCGCCGGCGCCTCCCGGGCGGTGATGATCTGGTGCGGTTCCACCGAGACCTTCCTCGAGGAGCGCCCGGTGCACCGGAGTCTGGAGGCCTTCGAGCAGGGTCTGCGGGAGAACTCGGCGGAGATCGCGCCGAGCATGATCTACGCCTACGCGGCACTGCGGAGCGGCATCCCCTACGCGAACGGGGCGCCGAACCTGAGCGCGGACATCCCGGCGCTCCGGGAACTGGCCTCGGAGCGCGGCGCGCCGGTCGGGGGCAAGGACTTCAAGACCGGGCAGACGCTCATGAAGACCATCCTGGCGCCGGGTCTCAAGGCGCGGATGCTCGGCCTCTCCGGCTGGTTCTCCACGAACATCCTCGGCAACCGGGACGGCGAAGTCCTCGACGACCCCGGTTCCTTCCGCACCAAGGAAGAGAGCAAACTCAGCGTCCTGGAGCAGATCCTCCAGCCGGACAAGTACCCCGACCTCTACGGCGACCTCTACCACAAGGTGCGCATCAACTACTACCCGCCGCGCCGCGACAACAAGGAAGGCTGGGACAACATCGACATCTTCGGCTGGCTCGGCTACGAGATGCAGATCAAGGTGGACTTCCTCTGCCGCGACTCGATCCTCGCCGCCCCGCTGGTGCTCGACCTGGCGCTCTTCCTCGACCTGTCGTCCCGCGCCGGGCTGAAGGGCACCCAGGAATGGCTGTCCTTCTTCTTCAAGAGCCCGATGAGTCCGCCGGGGGTGTATCCCGAACACGACCTGTTCATCCAGCGGAAGAAACTCACCAACACGCTGCGTTTCCTCCGGGGGGAGGAAGTCATCAGCCACCTCGGGGAATACACCCTGGAGACCGCGGACCCGGCGGAGGCCTGAGTTGCAGATCTCCCGGGAGCGCTGCGTCGGCTGCGGGAACTGCGTGGCGGTCTGCCCGGTGGCCGCCATCCGGGTGGGGGAGGACGGACGGGCGGTGGTGGACGCCGACGCCTGCGTCGAGTGCTACACCTGCTACCGGGGTCTCAGCACCGAGCGGCTGAACCCGTTCCTGGTGCGGTCGCTGCGCCGGGTGCTCGGCTGGTTCCGGCTGCGGTTCGACCCGGAACCGGACATCTGCCCCACTTCCGCGATCGAGCCGCAGGAACTCGCCTGGCCCCGGGTGGTGCGCCGCGCCTTCAGCGACCCGCTGGTCTCCCACGAGGCCACCGGCGTCCACGGGCGCGGCACCGAGGAAGTGAAGACGAACGATGTGACCGGGCGGGTCGCCGTCGGCGAGTGCGGGATGACGGTGGAGTTCGGCCGGCCCGGGGTGAGCGCCTCTTTCCGGGACATCGACCGGGTGACGAAGCGGCTGGCGGCGATCGGCGTGGCCTTCGAGAAGAAGAACCCGGTCACCAACCTGATGCCGGACCCGGCGACGGGGGCGATCCGCGACGATCTGCTCGGGGAACGGGTCCTTTCGGCGATCGTGGAGATCAAGGTGGCCCTGGAACGGGTTCCGGAGGTGATGGCGGTGGTGGAGGCCGAGGCGGCGGAGTCGGAGACCATCCTCTCCATCGGCGCCGCCACCCGCTGCGGGGAGGACGGTTCGGACGCGCTCGGCGCCCTGCTGCGCGAGAAGGGCTACACCGCCTTCCGCGGCAAGACGAACCTCGGACTCGGCCGCCCATCGGCCTGACGCCCCCGGGAGCGCCGCGCCGACGCGCCGCGCCGCGACCTCCGGCCGCGTAACGAAGGCCGATTCCGCCGCGGAGGGCCGACTGCGCCAAGTCGCCGACGGCGCCGGACTCTTCATGGACCGCCTGAAATCGCGACCAGGAACAAGGGGGTCTGCAACCCGGACATGGCACTGACCTCCCGCGGCCTGCGGGGTTCCGCCCCGGCGGCGCCCGGAGTCGGCCGGTCTTCCCGCGGGAGGACCGGGGGCAGGCCCGGCCGCCGGCTGCGGAACACTTTCGTGGCGACACCCACCGCGGCCGTACGCGCCACGATCGGCGGCCCTGCCCCTGTCGCCGGTGGCGCCGCTGTCGCCGGCGAACTTGCGACGGCGCGCCTCGCGGACACCCGACACGCCTTCGCCGCCCTCACCGAACCGTCGTCGCGGCGAGCGGGCCTCCCGCTCCGCGCCGTCCAGGGAGCGCCCGGAGCGCCCTTCGCCGCCCTCGCCGAGCAATCGGGGCAAGCGGACCGGGTGTTCGAGAGAAACACCGATCTCCGGCTTCGAGCGCGAATTCGACCGGAGGCCGCACCGACAGCGTTCCGGGCCGAGGACTCCGAGGGTCCGGCGCCGGGTGGTGGCCGCCGGGCGCGGAACGCGGTTCGCCGCCTGGCGCCGGGCCTCGCCTTCCTCGTCTCGGCGCTGCTCGGCGGCGTCGGGTGCGACTCCGGCGACCCCGCGCCGACACCGCCGACCGCTCCCGCGCCGGCCCCGACCCAGCCCCCGCCTCCCTGCGCCGAGGCCTGCACCACCGAGGGCCGCGTCCTGGACTTCGGCTTCTACTCCGACTACGCCCCGCTCAGGTACAGCGCTGACCCGGAACCGGGCTCGTCCGGGTTCGACACGCACCGGGGGTACGAAGCCGACCTGCTGGATGCGCTCGAAGCGATGGAGGGCGCCGCACTCCGGTTCTCCCGGAAGGGCATCGGGGTCTGGACCGGGATCTGGCTCCGCGCGGCGACGCCCGACTACGACTTCATCGGCGGCGGCATCACCATCCTCGACAGCCGCACCCGCGACGCCTCCGGGGAGGTGGTCGTGCGGTTCACTTCCGGGCATGTGGCCGACCGGCACTCGCTCCTGGTCCGCGCCGCCGACGCCTCCCGGATCGCCGCCTACGACGACCTCGACTCCTCGGTGAGAGTCGGCGTCCTCGCCGGCGCCCGGGGCGAAGGGCGACTCCTCCGACTCACCGGCCTCGCCGACGAGGAGGGCGTCCTCGTCGCCGGCGCCCGCCTCACGACGGCGACCGGCGAAGTCGTCACCGACGGGACCGCCGCGTTCACGATCAGCCCCTCGCTCGTCTCGGAGAGCCTCCGGGAGCGCCGGGCGCTCTACCCGCCGAGGGAGGACCTGCCGCAGGTCGTCTTCCATCCGGGGGACACGACGGTGGAGGAGATGCTGGCCGCGCTCCGCGACGGAACGACGGACGCCATCGCCCGGGGGCAGATCGCGAACCTCGGCGCCGCCGCCGCCGACCCGACGCTCGTGGTCACGGCGCTGGACGACCTCGCCGAGTACGGCGGCTTCGCCTTCCCCGTGGGGGACACGGAACTCCTCGCCTGCGTGGACGAGAAACTCCGCTACCTCGCCGACGACCTCCGTCTCGGCTACCCCGAATGGCAGGCGAACGCGGGGGTCTTCCGCGAACGCGCCGAAGCCTGGGTCTGCGCCGAAGCAGCGACGACCCCGTAACGCCGCTGCGGGCGCGTCGCGAGGCAGATACGCCGCGGCGCGCGCCGGAAGGAACCACCCGGCGCCATTCCCGTCGGTCCCTCCCTGCTTGCGGCTCCCGAAACGACCGGCGACGCATCCACGGACCGGATGGTCGAGGCGGAATCGCCGGCTCCGTCCGCGATGGAAGGCAGCCCCGACTCCGCCGCGGCGCGGACGAGACGCCGCCGTCTCACCGGCGCCCGCAGGCCAGGCCACCCCGAATGGCAAGCGAACCCGCCCGTCTTCCGGAGACGAGCCGAGGCCGGGACTGCGCCGACGGAGCGACGGCTCCGTGAACGCTGCATCGAGCGCGTCGCGAGGAGATCCCCGCGGCGCGCGGCGAGACGAGCCGCTCGGCGGCCTTCGCCCTCCCGAACGGCCGGCGACGCCTCCGGTCCGCGCCGGCGACGACCCCGGCCGCGAGAGACCGCCGTGATAGAAACCGCGCCGCCATGCGACACCTGCGCCGAACGCTGACCGATCCGTCATCTCCGCCCGGGATCCGACCCCCGGAGGGGCCGGGAATCCGCGAACGGCGCCGCCCCGGAGCGTCGAGCCGCGCCGCGCTCCGGTTCGCCGTTCTCGCGCTGGTGCTCCTGGGCGCTGCCGGCTGCGGCGGAGACGACGACGCCCCGGCGCCGGCCAGCCCCGCCCCGCCGCCGACCACGCCGGCGCCGCCGGCCCCCGCTCCCTGCGCCGAAGCCTGCACCACCGGCGACCGTGTCCTGAACTACGGCTTCTTCTCCGACTTCAAACCGCTCAGTTACAGCGAAGACGACACCCACCGCGGCTACGAAGCAGACCTCGTGAGCGCGCTCGAGGAAATGGACGGAGCGGAACTCCGGTTCTCCCGGAAGGCCATCGAGGTCTGGGACAGGATCTGGCTGCTCCCGGCGACGCCCGACTACGACCTGGTCGGCGGCGGGATCACGATCCTCAAAACCCGCACCCGGGACGAGTCCGGCGCGGAGGTCGTCCGCTTCACCTCCGGGCATGTCGCCTTTCGACAGTCGCTCCTGGTACGCGCCGCCGACGCCGCCGAGATCGCCACCTACGAGGATCTCGACCGCAGCCGGACCGTCGGCGTCCTTTCCGATACGACCGGAGAGGCGCGGCTCCTCCAATTGACCGGGCTCACCGACGAGAACGGCGTCCTGACCCCAGACGCCCGGATCACCCTCGCCTCCGGGGAGGTGGTCGTCAGCGACGGGACCGAAGCTTTCACCATCACTTCCGCCGGTGTCTCGGAGAACCTGGAGGAGCGGCGGCGCCTCGAACCGCCGCGCGATGACCTGCCGCAGGTCGTCTTCTATCCGGACGGCACCGCGGAGGGGACGATCCTCGGCGAACTGCGCGACGAGACGATCGACGCCTTCGCCCGAGGAGAGATCGGGAACCGCGACGCCGCGGCGGCGGACCCGGCCTTCGTCGTCACCGCCCTCGACGAGAACGCCGAACTCGGCGGCTTCGTCTTCGCCGTGGACGACACCGAACTCCACGCCTGCGTGGACGCGAAGGTGAACTACCTCACCGACGACCGCAACTTCGGGTACGCCGAGTGGCGGGCGAACCCGACCGTCTTCCGCGAGCGGGCGGACGCCTGGGTCTGCGGCGCCGGCGCTCCGGCGCCGTAACGCTTCGGCGACCGCCGCTCGGCCGGGCCGCACACCCGGGGCGGCGACCGTGCGGCCCGGACGGCTGCGGGTGTGTCGAAGATCCCGCAGGAGCAGAAGCGGGCCGGCGCTCCGACGTGTTTCGGCCGGTCGGGGCCGATCAGCCGAACCGGGTCGCTCCCGGGTGGCGGGCGAACCCGATGGTCTTCTCCGAGCGGTCGGATGCCCGGACCGGAGCGAAACGGCGGCCGAGCGGGAACGCGGTCTTCCGGTCAGTCGCCGCGCAGGATGCGGCAGGCGCGGGTGGTGTTGAAGATCCCGCAGGAACAGAAGCGGGCCATCGCTTCGGCGCACTCCTGCGGGCGGCGGCGGCCGGTGCGCACCAGGTCCAGCATGTTGCGGGCGAAGCCGAAGGAGAGCATCCCGTGGCCGCACATGGTGGAGAGGGTGAGCGTGGCGCGGTCCGGGAGGCGGTCGAGGTTCCCGAAGAAGCCCAGCGAGTACTCGACGCTGTGGCGGACGATGCCGGCCTCCGCGGCCAGTTCGGCGGCGCGTTCGGTCAACCCGCTGATGTTGATGGAGAGGCCCAGGTCGGCTTCGCGCAGATCCTTCAGGAAGGCGATCAGGGGCGGCTCGGCGTCGAAGACCGCGGAGACCACCGTGGGCGTCTTCACCCCTTCCCGGATCGCCTCCGCCGCCAGGCGCTTCCGCCGCCGCCAGTGCGCCAGCGGATTCAGGCGGGAGGGGCGGAAGACGCCGCCGCGGGTGGCGTCGCCGAGGTTGATGGGGCCGTGCCGCAGGGCGATCTCGGTGAACCGCCGCAGTTTCTCCGGCGCTCCCTCGTCGTTGAGGCCGCGCGCGGCCATGGCGAACACGATGTAGTCGTCGGTGAGCGTCTCCGGCGCCCCGTAGCGGTGGAGGGTGTTCGTCATCGGCAACGGATTATGGAACGACCCCCGGGCGCCCCCCGCGCCGGGCCGGAACCGACCCGACTCTCCCGACTCGATTCTCCCGACTCGACGCCCCCGATTCGATTCGACCCGATCCGCCGGAAGCCGCCGACTCCGAAGCCCGGCGGGGCGGCGCCGCGCGGCTTCTACAATCGGCGGGTCGATTCCCCCGGGGCGGCCCCGACCCGGGCCGCGAGCGCACCGCTCTCCGCGGAGGGACCCCGGACGACACTTCCCGCGCCGAGTGCCTCCGTCGAACGCGCCGCGCCGGAGCGGCGGCGCGCGCCCGCACCCGGCCCGACCGACCGGAGCCATCCCCGCCACGGAACCCGCCGGGCCGATCCCGATCCGGTCCCCCGGAGCCCATCCCCGACCGGTTCGTCCCCGATCGGCTCGTTCCTGATCGGCTCGTCCCCGACCGGAGCCAATTCCTCCCCGACCAGTCTTCCGACCTGGCGAGTTCTGCCCTGACCGGATTGGCCAGACCGATTCCACCCTGACCGTTTCGCCCCGCAGCCGTTCCTCCCCGACCGGCCTGCCCGTCGAGTTCTGCCCTCACCAAGCCGGCCTGACCGGACTGGCCTGACCGGACTGGCCTGACCGGTTCCACACTGATCGTCCGGTCCCTGACCGATCCCTCCCTGCGAGCCATCCCCTGACCGATCCCTCCCTGACCGATTCCTCCGTGCCGGATTCTTCCGTGACGCCGCCGGACGACGCCGGCCCGGTGGCCGCCTCCGCCCGGAGCGCCGCGCCGGAGTGGCAGCCGGCGGCAGCAGTCCCGGCAGCCCGGCCCGACTCCGGCCTCGCCGCATGCCTCACCGCCGGCTGGCCGGCGCACCGTCCGCCGCCCGACGGGCGTTCCTTCCGCCTCTTCCTCAGCCGGGACGGCGCCGCCGCCCGCGCGGCGCTCCAAGCCGCCGTCGCGACCCGCCGCGACGCGACCGTCCTCCCCGGCGGCGACCCGGAGGACCTGCCGCTGCGCCTCGCGGAACTCGGCCCGCCGCCGGAAGGAACGCGGGCGATCGCCGTCGCCGACTTCCATCGGGCGTTCCCGCTGCGCCTCCCGAAGTCGCGGGGCGGGAAGCCCGTTCCGCCGCCGCACCCGCCGACGCTCGCCGCGCCGATGTATGTCCTCGCCCGGCTGATGCGCCTCGCCGGCGGCCGCTGCGACCTGCTCTTCGCCGCCCCGGAAGGGGAAGTGCTCCGCCGCGCTTCCGACCTCCTCGCCGGCCGCGGCGGCGCCTGCCACCTCGAAGTCCGCCGCGAGGACACGCCTCCGGGAACCGCCGGCGAGGCCCCCCACGCCGAACCGCCGCCGGACTCCGCTCCCGGTCCCGCCGACCTCGAAAACGCCCGGACGGCGGCGGACCTGCGCCGCCTCGCCCTCCACGCCCCCGGTCTCCGTGAGCGCTCGGAGGCGGCGCGCGCCGCCGTCGAACGGGAACCGGACCACCCGGTCGGACGACTCCTGCTCGGTTCGACGCTCGGCGAGCGGAACGACACCGCGGCCGCCGCCACCGCCTTCCGCCGCGCCGCCGAACAGGCCCCCGACCTCGCCGCCGCCCACTTCGAACTGGGCAAGGTGCTGATCCGGCTGGACGACCTCGAAGGGGCCCTCGCCGCGTTCCGCCGGACCACCGAGACGCTGCCGGAGTTCGCCTCCGGCTGGGCCAACGCCGGCGCCGCCCTCGGCGAACTGGAGCGCCCCGCCGAAGGGCTCGCCGACCTCCGCCGCGCCGCGGACCTCGACCCGCTCAGCCACGCCCCGATCTCGAACCTGGGGGTGACCCTGCGCGACCTCGGCCGGCTCGAGGAAGCGGAGGCCGCCTTCCGCCGGGCGCTGGAACTGGCCCCCGACTTCGTCTTCGGCCGCTACAACCTGGCCGGCGCCGTCTTTCTCCGGGGCCGCCACGCCGAGGCGGTCCGCCTGTTCGAGGAAGCCCGGGAACACGACCCCTCCGGTTCTCCCCGGCAGCGGCTGCTGCTCGCCGCCGCCCGGCTGGCCGCCGGCGACGGGGAGGGCGCCCTCGCCGAGTACCGCGCCACCTTCGACTCCCTCTCCGGCCAGATGCGCCTCGACCTGCGGACGGTCGCCGAGTGGGACCTCCGCAACCTGGCGCGCCGCACGGGGGTCAGCGCCGACCTGCGCCGCGCCGCCGCCCTCCTCCGGGAGGTCCGGGCCTGAGCCCGGGAAGCGCCGGCCGCCCCCTTCCGGTTTTCGTTTGACTTCCGCCGGCGATCCGTCTATAAGGACGGATTCTCCGGCGCGCTTCCCGCGGTTTCCCGCGCTTCGCTCGCGGGCCGGAAGATTCCGGGAGGCCGCGCTCCGGTGATCCCGCCCCGGAACCCCGGTCCCGGACGCCCCTTCCCGGGAGGCTCACACTCCATGACTCCACTCCTGACACACTCGAAACGACCCGCGAGGCTGGTGCTGCCGGCCCTGGCGGCCGCGCTCCTCCTCGGCGGCGTCGCGACAGCGCAGGAGGAGACCGGCGAGCAGAAGGCCCCGGCCGGCGAGAAGCACCCGCTCCTGCCCGACCACGAAGTCCTGAACGAGTTCGGGGTCATCAGTTCGAGCGGCCACGACGACGGCGGCTGGCACCTGCCCCCCGAACTGCGCGTCCCCGAGCAGTACCAGTACCGCCGGCGCGACCGCCAGTTGAAGGAAGTGGACCTCACCGGCAACCAGTTGCCGCCGGTCCTGACCGAGATGCGGGTCCTGTCGAAGGAAGTGGCGCCCGGCGGCGAAGTCCGCGCGATGGCCCGGGTGGTCTCCCCGTACAACAAGGCGCAGTCGTTCGTCTCGCTCTTCTACAACCGGGAACTCGGCCGCGCGGCGACGATGTACATCAACTTCAAGCCGAACGAGAAGGACGAAACGCTGTTCCTCGGCCGCGGCAAGTTGTCGCGCTACGCCGCGCCCGGAAGGTATGTCGTGGGCACCACGATCATCGCCGACAAGGTGGGCGACCGGAAGGCGTATTGGGCCGACTTCCACAAGGCGATGCAGGAAGAGGACGGCCAGCCCATCGGTTTCATGGTCACCCAGGGTGACAGCGTGGACATCAGCGCCCCCACCCTGGTCTCGGTGGAAGTCGAGACCGAGCGGGTGCGCGCCGGCGACGGCCTCATCCGCTACAGCGTGCTGGCCGAGGACGATGTGTCCGGGCCCACCGAGGCCGAAACGGTCTGGGTGTCCCCCTCCGGCTACCACCAGATCCGCTCCACGATGGTCATGGTGGGCGGCCAGCCGGGTCTGTTCCGGGGCGCCCTCCAGATCCCGCGCTGGTACGAGGGCGGGGAGTGGTACCTGATGCGCGTCTCGCTCAAGGACGACGCCACGAACATCCGCTACTACTTCTCCAAGACCGAGCCGAAGATGCAGATGGCCACCGTCTCGGTGGAGCAGGAATCGGAGATGGTGGACCAGACCCCGGCGAAGGTGCTGGCGGTCCAGTTCACCAAGAACGAGGCGAAACTGGGCGAGCAGGTGGGGATCACGGTCCTCGCCGAGGACGACCTCTCCGGCGTACGCGGGATCGAGGGGTATGTGCGCTCGCCGAACGGCGCCGACGCCCTGAAGGTCAAACTCAAGAGCATGACCCCGGAGATGGGCGGTTATGTGGCGCTGAACCGGCCCTCGAAACTCCCCGAGCCGAACATCTGGACCGGCTCCTTCACCGTCACCGAGACGATGGAGTGGGGCGAATGGGAACTGGTGCGGCTCGGGATCTCCGACAGCGCGCGCAACTTCTACACCTACTACGAGGACCGGGATCCGGAGATCGACGGCATCTCCGTCCGGTTCTTCCGCGAAGACACCGATTCCGCCGAGTCCGGCGGGAAGGAGGATCCTCGATGATGGATCGCCGTGATTTCTTCAAACTGGGCGCCGCCGCCGGCGCCGGAGCGGTGCTCAGCGGTCGCAACGCGGCCGGGAGCCCGATCCTCGAGGCCGGGGCCGGGATCCCGCAGGGGGGAATGATCCTCCCGGAGAACCCCGGCTTCCGCACCAAGCACCTGGTCACCGTCATCCTCGGGAACGGCGCCCGGAAGATCGATGTCATCGACAATCCGGAGCACTCCCCGCACCAGACCCGGATGGTGAAGGACGCCACCGTCTTCACCGAGGACTACGGCGAGACCGCGAACCTCCACGGCTACATGTACACGGAGGTCCTGAGCGGTCGGGACGCGCCGGCCCAGCGGCCGCGCTACCCCACCTGGTCCGAGTACATCCGGAAGAAGTCCGGGGGCACGGCGACCGACTACTGGACGCTCCAGGGCGCCTCGTACTACCGCGCCTGGACCTGGGATGTGAAGCACTTCAGCCAGCATCCCGAGTACGGCGTGGAGCACGGCTCGACCAGCCTCACGATGAACCGGATCTTCTACCCGGAGCAGACGCTCACCGCGGAGCAGATCGTGGACCTCAATGTGGAGAAGGGCCTCGGCCACACTCCCGCCGAGCGCAAGCAGGTGGTGGACTTCGTCGCCGAAGTCCTGGCGCGGAAGTCCTACCTCCCGCCCTCCACGAAGGAGCCGGTCATCGAGCGCGAGATCCCCTACGGGGACGCGCAGGTGCTGACGCTCGTCCCGCAGATCCTCAAGGAGTTCAAGCCCCGGTCCATCACCGCGCAGATCCTCGCCCTCGACGATGCGCACGCCGACTTCGGGTTCTGGGACTACAACACGGACTACGGCGAGTACATCAAGCACATCAAGACCACCGACGAACTGATCGGCAACCTCTGGAACGAGATCCAGGCCGATCCGTACCTGCGCGACACCACGGCGCTCGTCATCCGGCCGGAGTGCGGCCGCGACGACGAGGTGAACATCTACGGACAGTTGGGCCACAGCCCGGGCAACTACTACGCCCACTATGTGTGGCTCATGGCGCTCGGCCCGGACTTCAAGAAGGGCCACACCGTCACCGAGCGGGTGCAGCGGCGGGATGTGGTCCCGACGCTCACCTACCTCATGTCCGGGGAGAACGCCGAGTACGCCACCGGCCATGTGCGCACCCAGATGTTCCTGGACGAGTACCGGCTGCCGCCGTACATCCTCCCCCCGACCGCCGAGGTCAGGGAGCCCGCGGTGGACTGGGAGAAGATCGTCGAGGAGCGCCGCACCGCCGAGAGGGTGAAGGAATTCGCCCGCTCGACCGTCGGCTACGGCGGCTGACCCTCCCGGCTCACGCCTCCAACCAGCACCACCCATCACGAGGAGCAACCACACCATGGACGACCTGAACCGCCGCGCCTTCCTGCGCGGAGCTGGTCTGGCCTTCGCCGGCGTCGTCGGCGCCGCCTCCTTCGGCGCCGCCGCGCAGCAGGAAGAGGAAGAGGAGAAGGAGTCGAAGGACACCTCCGAAGAGGAGGAGGAACTCGACTACGACGCCCTCTTCGCCGAGGACGCCGGGGACGAGGACACGCGCGCCTGCCCGCAGTGCGGGGCGCTCATGTACCGCCAGGGGCGGACCTGGACCTGCGAGAACTGCGGCTACAGCTATGTGGAGTAGCCGCTAGGCGCGAGAACCTCCCCACTTCGCGGACCGGGTCGGCGGGAGACCGCCGGCCCGGTTTCTCGCGTACGGCCCCGGCAGAGGACGGGCGCTGTCGGATCAGACCGGCGGGGCGACGAGGAGGTGTCCGAAGCAGAGGAACAGGATGATGGCGACCGCGTGCATCGTGTGTTCGGCGCTGCCGCGGCGGTAGGTCCAGTACCGGAAGGCGCCGTTCGGGGCCGTTCCCCGCTCCATCACCGCGCGGGCGAAGTAGATGCGCTGGATCGCGATGAGGTTCGTGAAGACCGCCAGGACGATGAGCGCCGCGTGGGCGTTGCCGCAGACGAGCCCGAGGATCACCGAGACGGTCCGCTCCGGGCGCTCCATGAAGCCCACGGCGCAGTGCGGGATCAGGATCTCGGCCCGGGCGCGCGCGTAGGAAGTCGCCACGGTGCCGAGGACCGCCAGGCACCAGAGCGCCAGGTATCGGCTCTGGGCGGCCCCTTCGAGGTGGAGGAGCACCCAGGCCAGCAGGCCGAACAGCAGCAGCATGTCGGCGTAGCGGTCCACCACCGAGTCCAGGTAGGCCCCGAACCGGGTCTCGCCGCCGGAGGTCCGGGCGACGGCGCCGTCGAGCGAGTCGAACGCGCCGCCGAGCAGCACCACCCAGCCCGCCGTCCACTGGTCGCCCTGCCAGAGCGGCCAGAACACCAGCAGGAGCGCCAGCGGGCCGGTCAGGGTGACCGCGTTCGGGGGGATCCGGGCGCGGATGATCGCCCGGGCCAGGCCGTCGCGGATCCAGGCGAGCGAGTCGGCGGCGACGACGCCCAGGCGGAAGAAGAACGCGACGAGCGGCCCGCGCCCCGCGGCGCCGCTTGCCGGCGGTTCCGACGGAGGCGGCGCCGGGGCCGCGGGGGGTGGGGGTGGCACGACGGGCGCTCGGCGGGCGGAGGTCGAGGGGCTGCGCGAGGACTCGGGGCGGGGCCGCCGGGCTGACCGGAAGCCCGCGGACCGGCACCCCACCCGAACCCGACCACCATCCGGTCGGGCAGCCGATCGGGCACCCGATCGGGGGAATAGCATAAGCGCGCCGATGCGGTTCGTTTCGCTCCCCGGAGGATGAGCCGCCCGGCGCTGGTGATCGCGAATCCGGCAGCCGCCGGCGGGGAGGGCCGGCGCAGATGGAACAACCGGATCGCCGAGCGGATGCAGCGGCGCCTGGGCTCCCTGGAACTGGCCTGGACCGAAGCCGCCGGCGACGCCGAGCGCCTCGCCCGGGAGGCGGCGGATTCGCGCCCGCTGGTCGTGGCCTTCGGCGGGGACGGAACCGCCTCCGAAGTAGCCCGCGGGCTGGCGGCCGCCGCCGACAGCGGGGAAGCGGAGTTCGGCATCCTCCCCTGCGGCACCGGGAACGACTTCGCCGCCGCCGCCGGGATCCCCCGGGCCTTGCCGGAGGCGGTGGACTTCCTCGCCTCCGCCGGCGCCCGGCCGACCGACCTGGGGCTCCTGCAGCTCGACGACGACGCACCGGGCCACTTCCTGAACAGTTGTTCGCTGGGCCTGGCGGCGGCCGTCGTCGAGCGCACCGCCACCGGCCCGAGGCGGAGCGGGAAGGCGACCTATGCGCTGGCGGCAGCCCGGGAGATCGCGACCCACGCTTCCCGGATCGTGTGGCTCTCCCTCGACGGGGAACCGGAGCGCCCGCGGGCGGTGCTCGATCTGTCGGTGCTGAACGGCCGGCGTTTCGGCGGCGGCATCCCGCTGGCGCCGACGGCGGACCCCGGCGATGGCCGCCTGGACGCGGTCCTCATCGGCCCGCTGCGGCTCTCGGCGATCCCGGACGCCGTGTGCCGGCTGCTGCGGGGCGACCACTTCAGCCGCCGGGAACTCTCCCACGCGCCGGTCAGACGACTCCGGGCGCGCTGGGAGGATGGCCCGGCGGTGCTGGAAGTGGACGGGGAAGTCCGCCGGGCGACCGCCTCGCTCTCGATCTCGGTGGCGCCCGGCGCGGTCCGACTGCGACGACCCTGAACCGCCGGGACGACCCCCGGGAGCGCAACGGAATCGGGAATCGGGCCCGGCGGAGCCGGTCGGGTACTCCAACGGGCGGTCGATGCCGGGAGGAGGGCGCGGCGGTTCCGGCGCACCGGCCGCCCGTCCGCCTTCCGGTCGGCGAACTGCGGGCGCCGGGAGGACGGTCCGGCTGTTCCGGAAGGTGGACGGAGAGTGCGCCGGGGCGACCGCCGCGCTCGTGCGATCTCCGTGGCGCCGAGGGGGTGGCGCTGCGATGGCGCCGAATCACCCGAACAGTTCCGGGCCGCACGCCCGGGTCGGGAAACGCGAAGCGGGACCCGACGGAGTCAGTCGCGGTCCCGGTACCCCGGGCCCGGCGGTCGGTGGCGCGGAAGACGGCGCGGCGGCTCCGGCGCACGGGCCGCAACTCGTTGCCCGTCCGCCTCCCGGTCGATGAACTGCGGGCGCCGGGAGGACGGCCCGACCGTTCCGGAAGGTGGACGGAGAGTGCGCCGGGGCGACCGCTTCGCTCGCGCGATCTCCGTGGCGCCGAGGGGGTGGCGCCGCGACAACACCGAATCACCCCGACGACTCCGGGCCGCGCGCCCGGGTCGGGATCGGAACGCGAACCGGGACCCGGAAGCGGGACCCCGCGGAGTCAGCCGCGGTTCTCGAGCCAGCGGACGGTGTCGCGGAGGGTGGAGCGGCCTTCCCGGGGGGCGTGGCCCAACTCGCGGGCCGCCTTGTCGGAGCGGAAGTACCAGAACACCCCGGCCATCTCGCGGCTGACCCGGTCCACCGCCGGCTCCCGGCCGAACTGGCGCGCCAACTCTTCCGTCAGCAGGCCGCCGGCGGTGTAGAGGTTCTTCGGCAGCGAGAGGCGGGGCGCCGCCGCCCCGGAGACCTCGGCCAGGTTGGCGAAGAACTCGCGGAAGGTCCAGTTCTCGCCGCCGAGGAGGTACCGCTCGCCGGCCCTCCCCTTCTCCATCGCCGCCACGGTGGCCGCCGCCGCATCCCGGACATCCACGAAGTTCAGGCCGCCCGGCGGGGTCACGCTGATCTGCCCGGAGAGGAAACGGAGCACATCCCCGGTGGAGGAGAGGCGCCGGTCGCCGGGGCCGAGCAGCAGCGACGGATTCACGATGACCGTCTCCGGGTCGTCGCCGGCGGCGCTCCGGAGCGCTTCCTCCTGCAGCCACTTGCTCCGGTAGTACGGCCAGCGCCCGATGAGGCGGATCGGGACCGGCGCGCCTTCGTCGGTGTCCGGTTCCGGGTGCTCGCTGACGGCGATCGTGCCGCTGGTGGAGACCAGCACCAGGCGCCGGACGCCCGCCTCCCGGGCGGCGGCGACCAGCTGGCGGGTTCCCTCCACATGCACCCGGCGCAGCGCGTCGGCGTCTCCGGGATCGCGGGAGACGCGGCCGGCCAGGTGGAAGACCTGCCGGACGCCGGCGACGGCGGCAGCCAGCGATTCCGGCGACTCGACCGACCCGGTCACCACTTCCACCTCGCCGCCGAACGGGGGCAGCGAGTCCGGGGAACGGGTGAGCACCCGCACCGGGAGGCCGCGTTCGACGAGGAGCGGCGTCAGGTGGCTGCCGAGGAAACCGGTGGCGCCGGTGACGAGCACCGGGGCCGCCGGCGCGCCGCGCGGCTCGTCTCTCGCCACGGAGGACCGGCTCGATCTCTCGGGAGGAGGGGCGCCGACTTCAGGAGCGGAGCGCCGCCCCGACCGGGGCTGCCGGAGTGGGCGGGCGCGCTTCCCCGTTCGGCGATCCGTCGGCCGCCGGCGAGGCGGGCTCCGCCGGCTCCGGCGCGGCGCGGACAGCGGCGGCGATCTCCTCCAGCCGCACCCGGTCGCCGCGCCCCAGCCGCTCCACGATCTCCTGGATCAGGGCCGCCACCTGCTGCTCGACGATCGCGGTGCGGGCGCCCTCCCCGGCGGCGAAGTCCGCGAGGAACTCGTAGGAGACGAAGGGGCCGATCCGGGCGGCCACCCGGCGCGATCTCAGACCCACGGCGCCGGGGGGAAAGGCTTCCCAGGTGTCGAGATGGACCGGGAGCACCCCCACCCGGCAGCGGTACGCCAGGTGGGCGAAGCCCCGGCGGAAGGGCTGGATGACCCCGGTGCGCGACCTCGTACCTTCGGGGAAGACGAGCACGCTGTGTCCCTTCGCCAGGTACTGCGCCGCCAGGTCGAGCGACCCCCGCAGCGAGCCGCGCCGCTCCATCGGCACCAGGTTGGTGAAGTTCCGGAAGAAGGTGCGCTTGACCCGGTTGTCGAAGAAGTAGTCGGCGGCGGCCAGCGCCACCAGGTTCCCCCCGGCGTCCCCGAGCGCCATTTTGACGAGGCCCATGTCGAGGTGCGAGGCGTGGTTCGCCACCACCAGGGTGTGGGTGTGCGCCGGGATGTGCGCCCGGCCGGTGAAGGTCGGCGACAGCACCTGGTGGTAGAACCAGCGCTGCGCTTCGGTGAGGCCGCGCCGCCCCATCCGCGCCACCGCCGGCGGGATCTCGATCTCGTCCGGCGGCGCTTCCTTCGCCGGGGCGGACTTCGCCGGGCGGCGCGGGCCGGGGGCTCGCCGGGCGGTGCGGAGGAGCGCGGCCAGGTCGCCGACCGCAGCCAGGTTCGCGAGCGCTTCCGGGGCGGTGACCTCGCCGAACTCGGTCTCCAGCGCCGCTGCCAACTCGTTGTACATCAGGCTGTCGAAGCCCAGCTCGGCGAAGGTCGAAGCCGGTCGGACCTCGGCCGGCGGGCGTTCCGAGATGGCCGCCACCAACTCCAGCAGCCGGTCGCGCGACGACGCTTCCTCCGCCGAACCCTCGGCGGCTTCCCGGCGGCGGGCTTCCAGCCAGCGGACCAACTCCCGGCGCTTCACCTTGCGGGTGGTGGTGCGGGGCAGCGGCTCCTCGCGGAATTCGACGGTCTTGATGCGCTTGAACAGCGGCAGGCCCGCCGCGATCTCCCGGAAACGGGCCTCCACCCGCGCGCGGCCGGCGTCCGTCGGCTCCTTCGGCACGACGACCGCGGCCACCTGTTCGGCGACGCCGTCCGGCAGGCCGACCACCGCCATCTCCTGGACGATCTCCGCCGCCGCGTAGATCTCCTCGACCTCTTCCGGATAGATGTTGCGGCCCCCGCGGTCCACGATGACTTCCTTGCGGCGTCCCACCAGGAACAGGTTCCCGTCGCCGTCGAGCCGGCCCAGGTCGCCGGTGTGGAGCCAGCCGTCCCGGAGCGATTCGGCGGTCGCTTCCTCGTTGCCGTAGTAGCCGGCCATGATGTTGGGGCCGCGGGCCACGACTTCGCCGACGCCGGCGGCGTCCGGTTCGGCGATGCGGATCTCGATCCCGGGGAGCGCCCGACCCACGCTGCCGAGCGGGGAACGCTCTTCCGGCGGGGTCACCGTGAGCACCGGCGCCGCCTCGGTCAGGCCGTACCCCTGCGCCAGGTGGAAACCCAGGCCGCTGAAGGTCTTGGCGGTGGATTCGGAGAGCGCCGAAGCGCCGCTGATGAGGTAGCGGAGGCGGCCGCCGAGCGCGGTGTGCACCGGGAAGAAGACCACCGGGCCGAGATTCACCCCGGTGTCCTCCCGGAGGAGGTGCGCGGCGTCTATGAGCGCGGTCACCAGGTCTTCGACGCGTTTCCCGCGTTCGGCGAAGGGGGCCAGGATGCGGCGCTTGAGCAGGTCCCAGAGGGCGGGGACCCCGACGATGCAGGTGGTGCGGCCTTTCCCCAACTCGCGGCTGATCGTTTCGGGGCCGAGTTCGTCGAGATAGGCGATCTCCGCGCCCCGGGAGAGCGGCAGCAGGAACCCGGTGGTGAACTCGAAGGAATGATGGAGGGGGAGGATGCTGAGGGCGCCGTCCTTCTCCGTGAGGTCGTAGATGGAGAGGAGTTTCGCCACCAGGCTGGTGAAGTTGCGATGGGAGAGCATCACCCCCTTCGGCGTCCCGGTGGTTCCGGAGGTGAACAGGATGGACGCCAGCGCCGACGCCGGCGCGGGCGGCGGCAACGCGGCGATGCGCTCCGCCTCCGGCTCGGCCTCCCCGAGGGCGAAGACCTCGGCGAAGGAGTGGGTGACGAACGGGGGCGAGCGGTCCGGGTCGGTGAGTTCGGTATGCCGGTCGTGGAGGGAATCGCTGAGGAGCAGCGCTTTCGCGTCGCCGAGGCGGAGTACCCGGCGGATCTCCTTCGGGCGCAGGTCGCGGTCGAGCGGGATCGCGGTGGCGCCGAGGCGCTGGATGGCGAAGTAGGCCATTCCCCACTCCGGGGAGTTCTCGCCGATGAGGCCGATGTGGTCGCCGGGGCCGAGACCGTTCGCCGCCAGGAAAGCCGCGGCGCGGAGGACGCATTCCCGGAGTTCCCGATAGGTGTAGCGCTCGTCGCGGCCGCCCCGGGTGATCCGCATCGCCACCCGGCCGGCGTGGTTCTTGGTGCAGGCGTCGAACAGTTCCGTCAGCGTGCGGTAGGCGTACACCCGGCGGGTGCGGCCGCGCTGGCGCGCCTGGTCGTCGAGGGCGGGAAAGACGAAGCGCTCCAGGCCGGGCAGGTGCACCTTCAGCCAGTAGTCGTACCAGTCGAGGTCTTCGGGACGGAAGAAGAGTTTCCCTTCGTGGCCGTCGAGGCGGGAGAAGAGGTCCCGGGTGTTGTCGGCGCGGAAGACGAAGCGCTCCCCGGCGATGAAGGGCTTGAAGGTATGGAACTGCCGTTCGCTCTCGTCGGCGAAGTCGGAGAACTCGGCGACCTTCTCCCGGAGCGTGTCCGCGACCGCCGAGAGCGGCCCCAGCGGTTCGCCTTTCGCGCCGTCGAGCGCCGCCGCCAGGCCCGAGGCCGACCGCTTCATCCAGCCGAGCGCGTACTTCTCGAAGTGTTCCGCCGGGAGCGCGTGGGTCTCCATCCGCCCCAGCGCCTCGTTCCAGGCCTTGAGGCCGGTCGGCTTCTTCTGGAAGTGGCGGCGCTTGTAGAGGCCGACCAGGTCCACCACCCGTCCCACCCGGACCGGATTGCGATCGCCGCCGGCGGCCTGGTACACCAACTTCGGTTCGGTGAGGAGCGTTTCCGCGGCCACCGCGAGGGTGACCGAGGCCACCATGTCCACCGGCACCACATCCAGGATCAGGTCCGGGTCCACCGGGAACAGGTTCTGACCGCGCAGCGCCATGCGGACCAGCGGGGCGCTGGTGGTGAAACCTTCGTTCCAGCCGGGAATCGGGAAGGAGACCGCGCTCTCGACGATGGCCGGGCGCACGATGGCCCGGGCGACGCCCTCCGCTTCGGCGACCAGTTGGTCCCCGAGGCTCTTGGTATAGGTATAGATGTTGGGCCAGCCCCAGCCGGCCGCCTTCTCCATTCCCAGGTCGCGGAGCCGGGTGCGGATCCAGTCCTTCCGCTCCCGGGCGATGGCCAGCGCCAGCGAGCGGGAATCGTCCGGGTCCCGGCCTTCCTCGATGAAGCGGCGCCGGGCGGCTTCGCGGAAGGCGTCCACCCGGGACTTGTCCTCCGCTTCGTCGCGCACCCGGTCGGCGAGCCGTTCGCAGTCCTCGATCTCCCGGGCTACCCGGAACTCCTGGTCGTCGCGGTCCCGGCGGGGGAAGTAACCGATGAGCGGTTCGTCCTCGAAGATCTCGCCGGAGCGGTTGCCGGCCACGAAACAGGTGCTGGTGTGCACCAGCGCCGGGCGCCGCATCCGCCGGGCGAAGGCCAGGATGTTCCGGGTGCCGAGCACATTCGTGGCCATCGAGGCCTCGAGCGGCGGATTGAAGGAGACCCGCCCGGAACAGTTCAGCACCAGGTCCAGGTCCCGGGCCACCTCCTGCGCCGTCTCCTCCGGATACCCGAGGTGCTCCTTGGTGATGTCCCCGCCGAGGACGGTGACCCGGCTCTCGACGAAGTCCCGGAAGTCGGCGCCGTACTGCTCGCGGAGCGGTTCGAAGGCCGGGGAGTCGCGGAGCAGGTCGTCGAACCGGGTCCGGCTCTCCTCGTCCCGGGAGGCCCGCACCATGAGGTAGAGGCGGCGCACTTCGGGGAAGTGCCGCAGGAGCATCGAGAGACACACCTTCCCCAGGAAACCGGTGCTGCCGAGCAGCAGGATCCCCTTGCCGGCGAACGCCTCGCCGACCGGGATCCGGGGCCCGGCGCCGTTCCCCGCCATACCTCCCCCCTCAGGAGACCTCGGGAATCATGATCGGCGGGACATGGATCATGGTGACTTCGGCGGAGGGCCCCAGGTCGCTGCGGGCCATGGCGATCGCGTCGGAAACGGTGTCCGCCGTCTCCCAGCCGAGGATCTCCGGGACATGCCGGTTCTTCGCCCCGGCCACGATGATGCGGCCCACATGCTGGCGCCCGTTCTCCCCCCAGTACCACATGAAGAAGGGGTGCGCCCCGTGGTAGGCGTTCCCGTCCCGATACATCTGCACATACGAAGGGTTGTTCGCGAACTCCTCTTCGTATTTCTCCCGGAGGACGAACGGGTCGCGGCTCTCCGGCAGGAGGCGGTGGAAGAACTCGATGTAACTGGGATGGAACTCCGGGTCGAACTCGTCGTGGCAGGGATGCGTCAGGATGAGCGTCCCGCCGGCCCGGACGAGCGGCTTCCCCCGGTAGAGGTTGAACAGGTATCCGGGCCCCATCACCTGCACCAGCAGCGGATTCAGGATGGAGTTCACATTGTAGGGAGAGATGTAGGGGATCCCGCAGAGCAGGATGTCGCACTGCCCCTTCACCGGGACCGAGTACTGCTCGAAGGATTTCGCCAGCGTCCGTTCGTGGACTTCCTCGGTGCGGCCGGCGTAACAGCCGATCATCTCGAAGGCGCCGGGGATGCGGTGGAGGAACGCCCGTTTGGCGGCGCCGGGGAGTTTGCCGAGCGACCACCTCGTCGCCCGCATCTTCATCCGGTCGAGATCGCCGAAGTCGTCCTCGCTCTTCGCCAGGAAGGAGAGTTGGTCGGAGTACATCCGGTTGTTGAGGACCGTTTCCACATGGAACACCTCCAGGTGGCGGTCCACGATCTTCCCCATCCGGTCCACCTTGTGGCTGAGGGCGGACCGCTCCGGATCCATGTACCCGTCGGAGTCGCGGATCGTCTGCGGCTCGTGGTGGGGCCGGAGGCTCGCGTAGTCGCAGAGGCCGACGGTCACCGACTTGTGCCCGCCGTCCATGGGCACCAGGTTGATGTTCAGGTAGATGAGGAGGTCCGACTCCGCCGCCCGGCGGTTCACCCGGACCGGTTCGCCGTGCCGGGTCTTCCCGAGCGCGATCATTCCCTCGGGGTCTTCGGCGTCGTGGTTGTAGTAGCGCGAGGGATAGAACGCCTGGTGGATCGCCGGCCCGACCATGCGGCGCATCTCGGACTCGGTCATCTTCCGGTGGAGCGAGTTGGCGATGATGAGATGCACATCGTCCACCGAATGGTCGGTCAGCATCTCCAGGACCACTTCCAGCGCCGTCTGCCGGATGTCCGGGGTCGCCATCGGCGGCAGCGGCAGGCTGATGTCGTCGAGGGCGATGGTGACGCTCATTCCCGGGCGCAGCCGGCTGTGGAGGGGGTCGCAGCCGAGCGGGTGGTTCAGCGCGTGCCGGATCGCGCCCCGGGGATTCGGCAGCCCGCGGATCGGCGGCGGCGGGTAGATCACCCGGGTTCCCACCGGGAGGCGTTCTTCGAGGAAGTCCTCGCCGTAGTGGAGGATCCGGGGCGCCGAGTCCTTCTCGATGAAGACCAGGTCCGGGTCGGGTCGTTGTCGGAGTTCGGGGGTCATCGTCTCGATCTCGGTTCTTTCCTTCGCGCGGGGGTCCTCGTTCGGGGAATATCCGCCGTTACGCCGGGCGCGCTTCCCCGGCCCGGGGCGCCGGAGGGAGGGCCGCCGACTCGGCGGCGGCGGAGCGGCGCAGGTCGATCACCGGCCAGTCGTGGCGCCGGGCGGTGCTGCGCAGGCGGAGGTCGGGGTGGACCGCGGTCGGGTGGCCCACCACGCTCAGCATGGGCAGGTCCGACATGCTGTCGGCGTAGGCGAAACTGTCGTTCAGCGAGAGGCCCTCGCGCTCGGCGTACTCCCGGATCCAGAGCGCCTTGCTGGCGCTCGCCAGCACCGGCGGGGAGAGCCGGCCGGTGGCGCGGCCGTCCACGAACTCCAGGCGGTTCGCCACGAACTCGGTGATCCCGAGTTCCTCCAGCAGCGGCCGGATCGAGACTTCGAGCGCCCCGGTGACCACCACCTGGCGCAGCCCGGCGCGGCGCGACTGCGCGATCAGCGCCCGGGCGCCGGGGAAGATCGCCGGGCGGATCACCTGCCGGTGGAGGTCGGCGGAGAGGTAGCGCAGCCGATCGTAGGACTGGCCGCGGTACCACTGGAAGAAGAGGTCGTTGAAGACCTTGCGGCTGTAGCGGTCCGCCGCCAGGAACAGCGGGATGCCGGCCGCGGTGGCCAGCACCGACCGCGCGCTCCGCAGCAGCCCCTGGTCGTTCCGCGCGTAGTAGGCGAACACATGGACCAGGTTGGTGCGGATCAGCGTCCCGTCGAGGTCGTAGAACGCCGCCGCTTCCGGCGCAGCGGGATCCGAGCGGCGGTCGGCGGGGGCCGGGGGCGGCATTTCGCCGGATTATCGCCGGAAGGGGCGCCGCCCGCCCCGCCGGAAAAGGAAAAGCGCCGCCGCCGGGGAACGGCGCGGTGGCGTACCATCCGCGCTCCCTTCCCCCCTTCCCGCGCCGCCTCTCCGGAGCCGGCGGCGCCCGGCAGTCCCGGCCGGAACGACGCCCCGATCCCCTCGCGAAAGGACGAACCGACGCCGTGATCCAGCCGCCCGCGACGACCGCTCCGCCGGTCCGGCGCGCCGCGATCACCGCGGTGGGGAGTTACCTCCCGGAGCGCGTCCTCACGAACGCCGACTTCGAACGGATGGTGGACACCTCTGACGAGTGGATCGTGGGGCGCACCGGGATCCGCGAGCGCCGGGTGGTGGAGAAGGGGACCGGCTCTTCGGTGCTGGCGGCGGAGGCGGCCCGGGACACGCTGCGGCGCCGGGGCCTCGCCGCCGAGGAGATCGACCTCATCGTCGTCGCCACGGTGACCCCGGACATGGCCTTCCCGGCCACCGCCGGCCTGGTCCAGGACGCCATCGGCGCCACCCGCGCCTGGGGTTTCGACCTCTCGGCGGCCTGCAGCGGTTTCACCTTCGCCCTGGCCGCGGCGACCCAGTTCATCGCCGCCGCCGCCGCCGACCGGGTGCTGGTGATCGGCGCCGATGTGATGAGTTCCATCACCGACTACCAGGACCGGGCCACCTGCATCCTCTTCGGCGACGCCGCCGGCGCGGTGCTCCTCGAAGCGGCCGGCGAGGGCGAGGGCATCCTGGGGTTCAACAACCAGCTCGACGGCTCCGGCGCCAACCTGCTCCAACTCCCCGCCGGGGGCAGCCGGCGTCCGTCGAGCCACGAAACCGTGGACGAGCGCCAGCACTACCTGAAGCAGCAGGGCAAGGAGGTCTTCCGCTTCGCGGTGCGGCGCTCCGGCGACGCCGCGGTGGCGCTCCTCGACGAACTGGGGATGACGAAGGAAGAAGTGGCCTACCTGGTCTGCCACCAGGCGAACGCCCGGATCATCGACGCCATCGGGAAGCGGCTCGGGCTCCCGGCGGAGAAGGTGGTCAAGACCATCCACAAGTTCGGCAACACCACCGCCGCCTCCATCCCCACGGCGCTCCGGGACGCGCTCGACCGGTCGCTGATCGCTGCCGGCGACCTGCTGCTGTTCAGTTCGGTGGGCGCCGGGCTCACCGTGGGAACGGCGGCGGTGCGCTGGGGCGGGGAACGCACCGCCTGACCCCCGCGCGGCGCGCTCCCCGGGCCGGCGCCGGCCGGGGCGCCACCGGCGGACGACCGTGACCGACGACGAGACGCGGGCGGGGCGGAACCGGCTCGGGGAGGAGACCAGCCCCTACCTGCGCCAGCACCGGGAGAACCCGGTCCACTGGCGGGGCTGGGGCCCGGAGGCCTTCGCCGAAGCCGAACGGCGCGACCGGCCGGTGCTGCTCTCGATCGGCTACTCCAGTTGCCACTGGTGCCATGTGATGGCGCACGAGTCCTTCGAGGACGAGGCCATCGCCGCGGAGATGAACCGGCACTTCGTCCCGGTGAAGGTGGACCGGGAGGAACGCCCCGAAGTGGACGAGATCTACATGGCGTTCGTGCAGGCGGCGACCGGCGCCGGCGGCTGGCCGCTCACGGTGTTCCTGGCCCCCGACCGAACGCCCTTCTTCGGCGGGACCTACTTCCCCCCGGAGGACCGCTGGGGCCGGCCGGGGTTTCCGCGGGTGCTCGCCGGCGTGGCCGCGGCCTGGGCCGACCGGGCGAACCGGGCGCAGTTGCTCCGCAGCGGCGAAGGGCTGCTGGAGCGGTTGCGGGCGGCGGCGGCGCTTCCCGGGCGGCTCGCCGGGCCCGGCGAACTGCTCACTTCCGAAGTCGCCGGGCAGGGGGTGCGGGCGCTGCTCCGCGCCCACGACGGGGAACGGGGCGGGTTCGGGCCGGCGCCGAAGTTCCCGCCGAGCCGGCAGTTGCTCCTGCTCCTCCGCTGGCACTCCGGCGAGGCGAGCGCCGCCCGGGGCGAGTCGGAAGCGCTGCGGGCCGCCCGGCTCACGCTGGCGCGGATGGCCGCCGGCGGGCTCCGGGACCAACTCGGCGGCGGCTTCCACCGGTACTCCACCGACGCCGAGTGGCTCGTTCCCCACTTCGAGAAGATGCTCTACGACAACGCCCTGCTCGTCCCGGCGTACCTGGAGGCGCACCGGCTCAGCGGGGATCCCGGGGAGGCGGAAGCGGCGCGCGCCACGCTCGAGTGGATGCGGCGGGAGATGCGGAGCCCGGAAGGCGGGTTCTTCTCCGCCCTCGACGCGGACTCCGAGGGGGAGGAGGGCCGGTTCTATGTCTGGCGCCTCGCGGAAGCGGAGGAGGAGTTGGGGCCGGAGGCGCCGCTGTTCGCCGCCGCTTACGACCTCCGCCCGGAGGGGAACTGGGAGGGGCGCACGGTCCTGCGCCGGGTGGCGGCGGACGAGGCGCTGGGCGAACGCTTCGGGCTCCCGGTGGAGGAAGTGCGGGAGAGACTGGCCGCGGCGCGGGGGCGGCTGCTCGTGGCGCGCGCCGGCCGCGTGCGTCCCGGGCTCGACGACAAGGTGCTCCTGTCCTGGAACGCGCTGGCGATCTCGGCCTTCGCCCGGGCGCACCGGGTGCTCGGGGAAGAGGCGTACCTGCGGGAGGCGCAGGCCGCCGGGGCCTTCCTGCTCGGGGCGCTGCGGCGGGAGGACGGGCGGTTCCTCTCGGTCCGCTGCCGGGGCGCGTCGAAACTCCCGGCGCTGCTCGACGACCACGCCTTCCTGCTGGACGCGCTCCTCGACCTCTTCGAGAGCGACCACGACGAGTCCTGGCTGACGGCCGCGGATGAGGTGGCGGATCTCCTCGACGCCCGGTTCGCCGCGGCGGACGGCGGCTTCTTCACCACCCCGGACGACCACGAACCGCTGCCGGTGCGGACCCGGACCGGTCACGACGGGGCGCTCCCCTCGGGGAACGCGGTCGCCGCCGGCGCCCTGCTCCGGCTGCACCGGATCACCGGGGCTTCCGCCCGGCGGGAAGCGGCGCGGGGGACGCTCGCGGCCTTCCTGCCCCAGGCGCGGGAGGCGCCGGCCGGGTTCGCCACGCTCCTGACGGCGCTGCTGCGCTACACCGGGGAGCCGCGGCAGATCGTGGTCTCCGGCCCCCGGGGCGCCGCCGGGACCGAACGGGCGCTCTCGCTCCTGTGGCAGACGCCCGCGGCCGCCGAGGCGCTGGTGCTGTTCGCCGATCCCCGGGATACCGGCGCAACGCGCCTGCCGATGCTCGCCGGTCTGCGGGAGACCCGCCGCGGGGAGGCCGACCCGGAACTGCTCTTCTACCCCTGCCGGGGAGGGACCTGCCAGCGGCCGCTCGACTCCGCCGAAGCGGCGCGCGACTACCTGACCGCCTGATCCGCTCCCCGGCGGCGGTCCGGCGCCGGTCGGGAGCGTTGCGGCCGCCGGACGGGAGCGTTGCGGCCGCCGGACGGGAGCGTTGCGGCCGCCGGACGGGAGCGCCGGGGCCGCCGGACGGGAGCGCCGGGGCCGCCGGACGGGCGGTCAGTTGCGGATGCGGACCATCACGTTCCCGGCGATCACGGTCTCCCCGCTCCGCTGCAGCCGGAGCCACACGCGGTAGGTGCCGGGCAGGCTGAACCGGTGGCTGCCGAAGAAGAAGGTCTCGATGTCGGCGCCGGGCTCGTACGGATCGCAGTCCGGTTCGTACACCGACTCGGTGTCGTCGTCCCAGTCCCAGACCTCTTCGAGGCAGTAGTAGTCCTCCGGGTTCTCGGCGGTGTCGAGATCCTCCAGCCGGGCGGAGACGCGCACTTCGAGGGAGGGGCGGCGCGCTTCGCCGGGCATCCGCGGGCGCAGCATGAGCACCCGGGGCGCCCGGAGCGTCAGTTTCGGCTCCGCGGCCCCCGCCGGCGCGCCGGCCGACACCTCGACGGGAGCCGCCGCGGCGGTCGGCGCGGCCTCCGCGGCCGTTCCCGGCGGCGGTCCGCCGAAACCGGGCGCGGCGAAACCGGCGCCGAACAGGCCGGCCACCAGGAAGCCGACCGGGAGGAAGCCGCCCGGAAGCGCCGGCCGGAGCGGGAAGGAGGAGGCGCGGGGTCTGGCGACTGTCGGTCCGTCCGTCATGCCGGCGTTCATACCACTCTTCTTGCCGACCGTCACGCCGACCTTCCTTCCGGCCCTCACTCCCGGGGCGGTTCCGGCCCGTCGTCGCCGTCCTCGCGGCGGCGCGTCGGGTGCGGGGCCTCTTCCTCTTCGGCGCCGGCTTTCGCGTCTTCCGCCGCCGCTTCGATCCGCGCCTCGGCCCGGGCGATGGCCTGTTGCCCGCGCTCCACATCGTAGGCCGCGCCGAACTCCCCGAGCCGCTCCCGGGCGCGCTTCAGCGAACCCGCGGCGCGCTTCAGGTCGATGTCTTCGGGCCGCTCCGCGGTCTCGGCGAGGACGATCACCTCGTCGTCGAGGACTTCGAGGAATCCCCAATTCACCGCCAGGAAGTGTTCCGCCGCCTCCTTCCGGTAGCGCAGGTGCCCGGTGCGGATCTGGCCCAGGAACGGGGCGTGGCCCGGCAGGACGCCGAAGTACCCGAGGACGCCCGGCGCCTCCACGTACTCGACCTCGTCGCGGAACACCACGCCGCCCGGGGTGATGACTTCGAGACGGAGTTGGGGCTCGTTCTTCACCGGGAAACCTCGGCGCCGCTCCTGGCGTCCCCGCTCAGGCGGCGGCCGCCTCGGCAGCCCGCTCCTCGACCTGGGAGATGCCGCCGGCCATGAAGAACGCCTGCTCGGGGATGTGGTCCACCTCGCCGTCGGCGATCCGGCGGAACCCCTCGATGGTGTCCTTCAACTCCACATACTGCCCCTGCCGGCCGGTGAACTGCTCCGCCACATGGAACGGCTGCGAGAAGAAGCGCTGGATCTTGCGCGCCCGGGCCACGGTGATCCGGTCTTCCTCGCTGAGTTCGTCCATACCCAGGATGGCGATGATGTCCTGCAGGTCCTTGTAGCGCTGCAGCACTTCCTTGACCCGCCGGGCGACCTGGTAGTGCTCGTCGCCGATCACCCGCGGGTCCATGATGCGCGAAGTGGAAGCGAGCGGGTCCACCGCCGGGTAGATGCCCAGTTCGGCGATCTGGCGGGAGAGGTTGGTGGTCGCGTCGAGGTGCGAGAAGGTGGTGGCCACGCCCGGATCGGTGTAGTCGTCCGCGGGCACATAGATCGCCTGGATCGAGGTGATGGAGCCCTTGTCGGTGGAAGTGATCCGCTCTTCGAGTTCCCCCATCTCCGAGGCCAGCGTCGGCTGGTACCCCACCGCCGACGGCATCCGTCCGAGGAGCGCGGAAACCTCCATCCCCGCCAGGGTGTAGCGGTAGATGTTGTCCACGAAGAACAGGACATCCTGGCCCCGCTCGTCCCGGAAGAACTCGGCCACGGTGAGTCCGGTGAGCCCCACCCGCAGACGCACTCCCGGCGGCTCGTTCATCTGCCCGTACACCAGCGAAGTCTTCTGCAGCACGCCGGAGTCGCGCATCTCCAGCCAGAGGTCGTTTCCTTCGCGCGTGCGCTCCCCGACGCCGGCGAACACCGAGAACCCGCCGTGGCGGGTGGCGATGTTGTTGATGAGTTCCATGATGATGACGGTCTTGCCCACTCCGGCGCCGCCGAAGAGCCCGACCTTCCCGCCGCGCATGTAGGGCTCGAGCAGGTCGATCACCTTGATCCCGGTCTCGAACATCTCCAGGCCGGTGCTCTGGTTCACGAACGCCGGCGCCGACCGGTGGATCGGACGCCGGTGCTCGCTCTCGAGGTCCCCGGCCTCGTCCACCGGCCGGCCGAGGACATTCATCACCCGGCCCAGGGTGGCCTCGCCGACCGGCACCGAGATGGGCGCCCCGGTATCCACCGCGAGCAGCCCGCGGACGACGCCGTCCGTCGGCTGCATCGCCACCGTCCGCACCCGGTTCTCGCCGAGGTGCTGCTGCACTTCGAGGACGATGTCGATGGACTCCGCGGAGAGGCCGCGGTCGTCTTCGAGACGCAGGGCGTTGTGGATCGGCGGCAGCGCGCCCTCGAAGGCGATGTCCACCACATTGCCGATGACCTGCACCACGCGTCCGTGGTTCGCTTCGTTTCTGTCCGGCACTTGCTGTTCGGTTCCTCGTTTCTCCGTGTTTCGGTCCGGGGGATTCGGTCGGTACTCGTCGGTCAGGCGAGGGCTTCGGCGCCGCTCACCACCTCGAGGATCTCCCGGGTGATCGTGGCCTGCCGCACCCGGTTCATGGTCAGGGTGAGATCGGCGATGAGTTCGTTCGCGTTCCGGGTGGCGTTGTCCATCGCCGTCATGCGCGCCGCCTGTTCGGCGGCGGCGGACTCGAGCAGCGCCCGCCAGATCTGGTACTCCACATGGCGCGGCATCAAATCGGCGAAGATCTCCGGCTCGGTCGGTTCGTAGAGGAACTCCCGCGGCGCGCCGTTCCCCGAAACCCCGTCCGGGGTATCGTCGGAATCGTCACCGGCTGCCGGCAGGTCGAGCCGGCGGATGGGGAGGAGCGGCTCCACCACCACATCCTGATGCAGGATGTTCCGGAACTCGTTGAACACCAGGTAGAGGGCGTCGAGACCCTCCGGGTCGTCCGGGTCGGAGTGGGTGTAGCGCTCCATCAGCGGGCCGGCGATCTGCCGGGCGTGTTCGTAACCGAGATCCCGGAAGAGGTCCTCGACGGCGCCGTCCACCGGGATTCCCCGGCGGCGGAAGTGGTCCTTCCCCTTCCGTCCCACCGGCAGGACGCCGGGACTCGGCTGCGGCAGCGAGTCCAGCAGGATCCCGGCGCGCTTCAGCACATTCGTGTTGAACGAGCCGCAGAGCCCGCGGTCGGAAGTGATCACCACCACCTCGACGCGTTTCGGTTCGCGCTGCCGCAGCAGCGGATGGCTCTCCGGGTCCGCCGCCCCGGCCACCGTATTCAGGACCTTCAGGATGCGGGCGGCGAAGGGGCGCGCCGAGATGATCGCCTCCTGGGCGCGGCGCAGCCGGGCGGTGGCCACCATCTTCATGGCGCGGGTGATCTGCTCGGTGTTGCGAACGCTCAGCGTCCGCCGCCGCAGTTCGAGGAGCGTCGCCACGAGGGATTCCTATCGGACCGGCCGGATCGCGAACGACGGGTTCGGAAGCAACGGGTTCGCCGGAAACCGAATCGACAGCAACGGGGATCGGGAAACGCGCCGGTTGGGACTAGACCGCCGCCGCGACGGCTTCGGGAGCGCTCTCGGCCGCGCCGGCCATCTCCCCCCCGGCCGCTTCCGCGCCGGCCCGGAACGCCTCGCGCTTGAACTCGGCGATCGCTTCCTTCAACTCGGCGATGAGGGAATCGTCCATCTTCCGCTCCTCGCGGATCCGGGTGAGCACCGCGGGATGGCGCGACTCGAGGAAACGGTGCATCTCCCGCTCGAACCGGCGGCAGTCCGCCGGCTCCAGGTCGTCGAGGAATCCCTCGTTGGCGGCGAAGATGATCGCCACCTGCTTCTCGACCGGCTGCGGTTCGTACTGGTCCTGCTTCAGGACCTCGGTCAGCCGCGCGCCGCGCGCCAGTTGCGCCTGCGTCGCCTTGTCGAGGTCGGAACCGAACTGCGCGAACGCCGCCATCTCCCGGTACTGCGCGAGTTGCAGGCGCATCGCCCCGGCGACCTGGCGCATCGCCCGGATCTGCGCCGAGCCGCCGACCCGGCTCACCGAGTTCCCCACATTGATCGCCGGACGGATGCCGCCGTTGAACAGGTCGCTCTGCAGGTAGATCTGCCCGTCGGTGATCGAGATCACATTCGTCGGGACATAGGCGGAGAGGTCCCCGGCCTGGGTCTCGATGAAGGGGAAGGCGGTGAGCGAGCCGCCGCCCCGGGCGTCGGAGAGCCGGGAAGCCCGCTCCAGCAGCCGGGAATGCAGGTAGAAGACATCCCCCGGATACGCCTCGCGGCCCGGCGGGCGGCGCAGGAGCAGGGAGATCTCGCGGTAGGCGGCGGCGTGTTTCGAGAGGTCGTCGTAGATGCAGAGCGCGTGGCCGCCGCGGTCCATGAAGTACTCGCCCATGGCGCACCCGGCGTACGGCGCCAGGTACTGCAGCGGCGCCGGTTCGGAAGCCGCCGCCGAGACGATGATGGAGTGGCCGAGCGCGTCGTGGTCCTCGAGGATGCGCACCACCTGCGCCACCGTGGACAGTTTCTGTCCGACGGCCACATAGACGCAGACGACGCCGGTGTCGCGCTGGTTGATGATGGTGTCCACGGCGATCGCGGTCTTCCCGGTCTGGCGGTCGCCGATGATGAGTTCCCGCTGGCCGCGCCCGATCGGGATCATGGCGTCCACGGCCTTCACCCCGGTCTGGAGCGGTTCCTTCACCGGCTGGCGCCCGACGATCCCCGGCGCCACCCGCTCCACCGGCGCGGTCTCCGCGGTCTCGATGGGCCCCTTGCCGTCGAGCGGGCGACCGAGCGCGTCCACGACCCGGCCCTTCAGCGCCTCGCCCACCGGCACCCGGAGGATGCGCCGGGTCCGCTTGGCGATGTCCCCTTCGCCGATGGAACCCACATCGCCGAACAGCACCAGCCCGACGGAACTCTCCTCGAGGTTCAGCGCCAGCCCGAACACCTCGTTCGGCAGTTCCACCAGTTCCCCGTACATGACCTGTTCCAGGCCGCGCACCCGGGCGATGCCGTCTCCCGAGGACACCACCGTTCCGATCTCGGCGATGTCCACCCCCGGCTCGTGGCCGGCGATCTGTTCCCGCAGCAGCGCCGCGATCTCGTCCGCTCGAATCGTCATGGTCTCCCGTCGATTCTTCTAAGTCGTTGAATAAAAAGGGTCAGTGAGACTTGGCGCCGTGGGTCGCGGCGAACCGGGCGAGTTCGCTCCGGAGGCTGGCGTCGTAGATCCGGTTCCCGGTGCGCACCACGATCCCTCCCAGGAGGGCGGGTTCCACCCGGAATTCGAGGCGGGTCCGGCCGCCGGGGCCGCCCAGGGATTCGCCGAGGGCGGTCGCGATCTCCGCCTTCTCGCCGGCATCGAGCGCGGTCGCGGAGGTCACTTCCGCCGAGATCACGCCTTCCCGGGCGTCGAGCGCGGCGCGGAAGGCGGCGGCGGTCTCCGCCAGGGAGTCGGCCCGGTCGCGGGAGACCAGGACCGCGACGAACCGCGGCAGGTGGCTCTCCGGGGCGATCCGCCGGGCCACCGTCTCCGCCAGGGCGGCGCGGGCGGCCCGGGGAGTGGCGGGGGAGTCGAGCGCCCGGGCCAGGTCCGGCGACTCGGAACAGCAGGCGGCGAAGGCGTCGAGGCCGTCCCTGAGGGCGTGGAGGTCGGCGCCGCTCTCCACCGCCACTTCCAGCAGCACCCGGGCGTAGTGGCCGGCGACTTCTCGGGACACGACGCCGGCTCGCTTCAGCGGGAAGGGTTGGGGGAAGGGTTGGGGACGGAGTTGGGGGAACGGTCGGGAGACCGGTTGGAGGACCCGTTCGGGGAACGGATCGCCCGGATGCCGGCGCCGACCAGGCGGCGGTGGTCTTCGGCGGAGAGGCCCTCCCGGAGCCGGGCGCGGGCCAGGCGGGCCACCGCTTCGGCGGCGCGGCCGGCCAGCCGCCGTTCCGCCGACCGCACTTCGGCGGCGAGTTCCTGTTCCGCGGCGGCGGTGATCCGGGCCGCCTGTTCCTCCGCGGAGGCCACGATCCGGCGGGCTTCGGCGGCGGCGGCATCGAGGATCCGCTTCCGGGCGGCGGCGGTCTCGTCGTCCAGCCCGGCGGCGAGCCGCGCCGCCTGCTCCGCCGCTTCCCCGGCCTTCTCCCGGTTCTCCCGGGCCGCGACCAACTGATCCCGGATCTGCTGCGACCGGGCGTTCAGGTATCCGCCGAGCGGTTTCCGCAGCACGAGCACCAGGATGGCGGCCAGGATGCTGAAGTTGATGACCCGGGCCGTGTCGAACCCGATGCCGCCCGACTCTTCCGCGGCGAGGGCCGGCGCCGCCGCCGCGAGCAGCAGGATCGCGGCGAGCGCGACGAACCGCACCGGACTCACGAGGCGCGGCGCAGCAGGCGCTCGGTCAGGTCGCCGGCGAGTTCCCCGGCCGCAGTCTCCAATTCGGCCTCGGCGGCGGCGGTCTCCTTCTCCATCACCGCCAGTCCGTCGGCCAGGATCCGGCGAGCCCGGTCGCGGGCCTCCGACAGGCGCTCGTCGGCGGTCGCGGAGGCTTCCCGGCGAATCCGGTCCATCTCCGTGTAGCCCGCCTGGCGGGTCTCGGCGAGGGCGGTCTCGAGCCGGGTCCTCGCGGCCGCCAGCCGGCCCTGTTTCTCCAGCAGTTCGGTGCGGCTGTGTCCGTAGCGGTTCTCCCGTTCCTCCATCGTCCGCGCCAGCGGCTCGAAGAACCAATTCTTGAGCGCCAGGGCGAGGAACACCACGATCCCCGAAATCAGGAGGGCGGTGAAGTCAGGAAAGATCGTCACGAGAGAGGACCGCGCGGACGGCGCCGGCGGACCGCCGAACCGGTTCGGCGCCGGCGAAGACCGGGCTCAGGGAAGAAGGTAGGTGCGCCTTCGCGGCGGGCGCCCACGGGGAGGCGCACCGAGGCGCAGCCGCGGGCGGGAAGACAGCCCGGGAGGCCGCGGCGGAAGGGCCGGAAAGATATCACCGGTCGGGAGCCGCCCCAAGAGACCGCGGTCGGCCGGCGCCGCGGCCTCGGCGGGGGGCTCGCCGCGAGGCGCCGGGTCAACCGCCCCGGGAGGCGGTCGGCGCGGCCGCGGATCCGGCGCCCGGCGCCGACGAGGGTCCGGTCGGCATCGCCGCCGGGGTCTTCGTCGCCGCGCCGGCCCGGGAGTGGTCCCGGCGGATGTCGAAACGGGCGCCGTCGGCGTCGCTGTCGGCGTCGAGCACCAGCGAGGCGGCGCGCACCGCGACCCCGGCGATGACGCCGCCGGCCTGCACCTCGACGCGCTCGGCGTCGATCTCGCCGACCACCTTCCCGCCCTGTTCGACGACGACCTCGCGGGCCTGGATGTTGCCCTCGAAGCGGCCCTCGGCGCCGACGGACACCACATCCTCGGAGCGGATCTCGCCGGAGAAGCCCCCGTTCACATTGAACGGGCCGGGGGCGGCCAGGTTGCCGGTGAAGTGGGAGCCGGTCCCCACGAAACCGCTGTGGGTTCCTTGTTCGTTGTTTTTCATGGAGTTACTCCTGGAGAGGGGTGTCGCCGGCCGGCGCGGTGAGCAAGAGGAACACCCGGTGCAGGTCGTCCTCGGAGAAGAATCGTACGCGCACTTCGCCGCCCTTCCCCCGGCGGCGGATCTCGACCGGCAGCCCGGCGGCCTCCTGCATCCGTTCCTGGGCCGCCCGGGTGTTCGCGTCCGGCCCGGGGCGGTCGGCGGACCGGCCCTTCCCGGCGGCCCGTTGCGCCGCTTTCACCCGCCGCTCCACCTCGCGGACGGAGAGATCGTCGCGGAGGACCGCCTCCGCCAGTTCCTGCTGGGCCGCCGGCGGCAGGGGGATCAGGGCCCGGCCGGCCGCCGCCCGGAGTTGCCCGGTCTCGATGCGCCGGCGCACCTCCGGCGCGAGGTCGAGCAGGCGCAGCGCGTTCGTCACCGCCGGCCGGGTGCGGCCGACCTCCCGCGCGATCCGGTCGTGGGTCATCCCGCCGTCGGTGGCCAGCCGGCGGAAAGCGACGGCCTCCTCGATCGGGTTCAGATCCTGTCGCTGCAGGTTCTCGACGAGCGCCAGCAGCGCCCGGTTCTCCTCGGGGATCTCCCGGACGACGACCGGGATCGTCGCCAGTCCGGCCTGGCGCGCGGCCCGCCAGCGCCGCTCCCCGGCCACGATCTCGAAGTCCTCGCCCCGGGTGCGGACGACGACCGGTTCGATGACCCCCTGCGAGGCGATGGAGGCGGCCAGCCCGGCGAGGTCTGCCTTCTCCGGCGCCGACCGGGGCTGGTCCGGGTTCGGCGCCAGGCGCTCGATGGGGACTTCCCGGTACCCCGGGCCGGTGGCGGTGGCGGGAAGGAGGGCGTCCAGACCCCGCCCCAGGCCGCGCCGCTTCATGGAAGTTGCACCAGGGAATTCGCGCCGGGGAAACCGCGCGGTCAGCGGGCCAGCACTTCGCCGGCGAGAGCGGAGTAGGCGGCGGCGCCGGAGGAGTTCGGGGCGTGCCGGAGCACCGGCAAACCGAAGGAGGGCGACTCCGCGAGCCGGACGGAGCGGGGAACCTCGGAGCGGAACACCCGGTCTCCCAGTTTGCTCCGCACCTCGCCCATGACCTGGTTCGCCAGGTTCGTGCGCCGGTCCACCATGGTGAACAGGACGCCGAACAACTCCAGGCGGGGATTCCAGGCCTGCGCGATGCGGTCCATCGTCGAGAGGAGCCGGGACAGGCCCTGCATCGAGAAGAACTCGCACTGCATGGGAACGATGATGGCGTCGGCGGCGACCAGGGCGTTCACGGTCAGCAGGCCCAGCGACGGCGGGCAGTCGAGCAGGACATACTCGGGGCCAGTTTCCCCGTCGGACTCCCCGAGAGCCTCGAGGCTGCGGCGCAGGCGGGAGGCGCGACGGTGGAGGTCGGGTTCTTCGGCGGAGAGTTCGAGGTCCGCCCCGGCGAGGGAGGGATCGGAGGGGCAGGCCAGGAGATTCGGGGTGGGCGTCTCCCGGATGATGTTCCCGAGCGGCTCGCCGTCCACGATGGCGTCGTAGATGCTGAGTTGGTTCTCATCGAGTTGGAGATCGAGACTCGTGGTGAGGTTCCCCTGGGGATCCAGATCGACCAACAGGCATTTGTGGCCGCGTTCCGCCAGCGACGCTCCCAGGTTGACCGTCGTCGTGGTCTTTCCGACGCCCCCCTTCTGGTTGGCGATCGCCAGGGTCTTCATCCCCGGAGTCTTCGTCCCCAGAAATCCTCCCTCGCCGACCGGGGGGAAGGTTACCAACGGCCTCCGGGAACCCGGGCATGTTTCACGGGAAACATCGGGAACGAAATCTCAGGGACGAGGCCTCGGGTAAGCAGCCTCAGGCCCCCGCCGCCGATTCGGCCCGAGGCCTCCCCCGCCAGACGATGCCGCGTTCTGCCGGGAGTTCCTCTTCCTCGAACAGTCCGTCGGGCAGGTCGGCCCGCTCCCGGGCGGCGCGGCTCGTCGGCCAGATCACCACCGCCGCCGGCCCCAGCCGGTTCGCCAGCCCCTGCCACTCGATCCGCTTCAGTTTCACCGCCCGCAGCGTCACCGCGGCGACGCCCCCGAGGAACTCCGGCGCCTCGTCCTCGTTCAGGTAGTCCTTGAAGTGCCGGCGGCACACTCGGACCCGCGCCGCCAGCCCCATCGCCTCGGCCGCCGTCTCGAGGAACGCCGCCGCCCGGCGCCGGGGCTCCAGGAGCAGCCAGTCCCCGGTTTCGACCGCCGCCGCCAGCGGGAGCGCCGGGGTGCCGGCGCCGCTGCCGATGTCCAGGAAGGGACCGCCCGCCGGCAGGAACTCCCGGAGCGTCAGCGCGTCGTGGAAGAAGCGCCCGACCAGGATTTCCGGCGAGCGAAAGCCGGTGAGCCCGAGATGCTCCTTCTCCCGCAACAGCCGGTAGAGCGTCCGCAGGCGGTCCCCGGCAACGGCGCCGACCGGCGGGCGCACCTCGAGAAGCGCTCCCTCCCCGGTTTCGCCGGACGCGCTCGAGGCGGTACTGGCCGCCGGCGCCGCCGGCGACCCCTCAGCGGGGGGCTGCGGCCCGGACGCGGACGGTTTTCCCTCCACCCTTCTTCGGCTTCGGCGGCGGCGCGGCGGCGGCTTCCCGGCGGTTCAGGATCCGGGTGGTGATCGCCTGCTGCCCCATGGAGATCAGGTTGTTCGAGAACCAGTAGAGGACCAGCCCCGACGGCGCCCAGGCCAGGATCAGGGTGAAGACCACCGGCATGAGCATCATGATCTTGGCCTGGATGCCCTCCGCCTGAGTGGCGGTCATCTTCTGCATGACCAACTGGCTCACGCCCATCAGGATGGGGAGGATGAAGTAGGGGTCCTCCCGCGAGAGGTCGTCCACCCAGCCCACGAACGGCGCGTGGCGGAGTTCCACCGACACCACCAGCAGCCGGTAGAAGGCGAAGAAGAACGGGATCATCAGCACCATCGGCAGACAACCGCCGAGCGGAGAGACGTTGTGCTCCCGGTAGAGCGCGACCATCTCCTGGTTCATCTCTTTCCGCTTCGGGTCGGTCGGCTTCAGGTTCCGGTACTTGTCCTGGACCCGCTTCATCTGCGGCTGGATCTTCTGCATCCGCCGGATGGACACATAGCTGTAGTGCTTCAGCGGCGCGAGCAGCAGGCTGATGATGGCGGTGACGAGGACGATGGCCCAGCCGTAGTTGCCCAGGAAGCCGTAGGCCCAGAGCAGGCCGCCGCGGATGGGCACCACCAGGAAGCGCAGCCAGGCGCCGAACTCGACCAGGTCCACCCCCAGGTCCTCCAGGACCTCGACCTGCTTCGGGCCGGCGAACAGGGTGAACGCCGCCGGGCCGTTCGCGGAGAGTCGGGCGACGACCAGCGCCCGTTCGCCTTCGGCGTCCGCCGGGCGGTTCTCGAACTGGTCCCAGGGGAGCGGGAGCGCCTCCAGGCGGCCATCGTACCGCTGGCCCGGTTCGGCCACGAGAAGACCGGCGAAGTAGTGGGAACTCACCCCGACCGTCCGCACGGAGAGGCTCGCCGCTTCGCCCGCGGCCACTTCGTCGAGGGAGAAGAGTTCGACCTGCCCGCCGGACTCCACCACGCCCTGGTCGGCGACGATGTAGGTGCCCGACGCGGTCTCCTCGCCGATCCCCGGCCCGTAGAGGACTTCCTTGACCTGCTCCGAACCGCCCCGCTGCACCGAGACCGTCGTCTCGAGCCCGTACTCGTCTCCCCGGATCTGCACGGTCTTCTCCGCCCGGAGCCCGTCGGCGGCCTGGAAGACGAAGCGGATCTCCCGGGTGTCCCCCGCGGTCGCGTCGAGGGTGATGGGCCCGGTGCGGGGCTGGCCGTCCACCTCCACCTCGAAGAGGGCGGTCTTCAGCCGTTCCGGCGCCGGGTCGTTCGGGAGGGTCACATCGAGCGGCCGCACCGCCTCCACCAGGTCGCCGCCCCGGGGAACCGTCCGGTAGGGGTTCCCGGCCGCGTCGGTGTGTTCTACGAGTTCCAGGCCGAGCAGGCGCCCGCCGCGGTTCGTGAACTCGGCGCGGTAGAGGTCGGTGCGCACCGTGAGCCGCTGCTCCCGCTCCGCCTGCCGCACTTCGACCGGCGCCGGGGGCGGCAGCGGCTCCGCCGGAGTGCCGGCCGCGGCGCCGGGGGCAGCGGCCGGACCGGGGCCCGGTCCGGGGGCCGCCGGCGCGGGTTGGACCTCCGCGGTCCCGGGAACGGGCGGCAGGCCCGGTTCGGGGGCCGGCGGTTCGCCGCCGAAGAAGCGGACGAACAGCAGGAAGACCAGGAACGACAGCAGGAACGCCAGCAGGACCCGCCGTTCCACTTTCGCTCTCCTCCGATCCGGATCCGGTGCGCCGGGGGGGCCTGGCCGAGTTCCCCGACCCTCAGCGCCGGGAGTCCGGCACCGGGTCGTACCCGGAACCGCCGAACGGCCGGCAGCGGGACAGCCGCCGGAGGAGCAGCCCCACGCCGCGCCAGGGGCCGTGCCGCCGGATCGCCTCCGCCCCGTAGCGGGAGCAGGAAGGCGTGAACCGGCAGACGCCGGCGAACAGCAACGGGCTCAGCGTCCACTGGTAGAAGCGGATCGCGCCGAGGAGCACCGCCGCCACCGCCGCGGAGAACGACGGCAGCGGCCGCGCCGCCGAGCCCGGCGGTTCCCCTCCCGAGGCGCCGTACGAAGGGGCGGACAGCGGCGACCCCGGGGGCGGCGGGCCCGGTTGCGATCGGGCCGCCGGCGCCACTCCGGGCACTCCGGGATTCATGTCCGCTCCCGGTCTCCGGCGGCCCCGGCCCGGGAACGCGGCCGACGGGACTTCGGGCGGGAGGACTTCGCGCCGGACGACTTCCCGGCGGACGACTTCGCCGAAGCCGGGCGCCCGGCCCGGTGGAGCGCCCGTCCCACGGCGACGGCGTAGGCCTGTTCGACCTCGGGCCAGGCCGCCTGCGGGAGTCCCGGCCGCGCGACCAGCACCAGGTCTCCCGCCGGCCGCCGGGGCGCGCGCCGGTAGATCTCCCGCAGCCGGCGCTTCGCCCGGGAGCGCTCCACCGCCGACCCCACCCGGCGGCTCGCCACCACTCCCAGCCGCGGCGGCCCGCCCGGCCCGACGAAGAACGCCACGAGGAACGACCCGACGCCCCGCGCTCCCCGGGACCTCACCGACCGGAATTCCGAAGCGCGCCGGAGGCGGTGGGCGCGCCGGAACCGCTCCGTCGAACCGGACACGAACTCGGGGGTCGCGGAAGCGGGTCGAACCGGCGGGAATCGGAAGCGCGAATCGCGGACGACCGGGTCAGGGCGCGACCGAAGGAACCGCGAACGGACCGCCGAAGCGAGGGACGGCGAGTTCCGGCGGAGTCGGTCCGAGCGAGCCGGTCAGGCGAGCGAACTCAGGCGAGCGAACTCAGGCGGACAGGCGCCGGCGGCCCCGCCGGCGGCGCCGCGCCAGGATCCGCCGCCCGCCCGGCGTGCTCATCCGCGCCCGAAACCCGTGCTTCCGCTTCCGCCGCCGCCGATTGGGCTGAAAGGTTCTCTTCACCGGGCTCGTCGCTCCAAGTCGTTGAAAAATCTAGGTTTGGAAAAGGCGGGCGGCGAAACGACACCGTTTCCGCGCAACCCGGCAGATTACCGCCCGCCATAGTTTCAAGTCAAGACTCTTCTTCGGCGGCGCTCCGCCCGATCCCGGCCCCTTGCCGTTCTTGGATTTCCGCAGCGCGGCCGAACCGGGCCGGCCGGAATCGGGGCGGGGTTAGGAAGCGGTCCGCCGAGCGGACGCAGAACGGCCGGTCGGGCGCCTCCGGGAAGGGCGGCTTCCGTGAACGGCCGATGAATCGCGGGGAAAAATCCGGGTGCTTGACTTGCCGTTCGGCATTGCTACTTTCCGCCGCTCGCTCGCGGCGGAGACCCCCTCCGGATCGGGCCGATCAGGCCGACCAGGCCCGGTCCGGGGGCCTCGATCCCTCCCTCCGGGAGCCGACCCGGGTCGCCCGGCGCCAGGCCGCCCCCCGGTCGGTTCTCCCGACGACGGAACGCCGGGGGCGCCCCCGCCGGAGCGAACCCCGGTCCTCCCCTCCGCGTCGGTCACGCGGCAACCTTGAACCTCGCCTTGAAGACACCTCTACTTCCCGAGACCTCGCAGTTCTCGTCGGTCCGCGACCTCTGGAACGCCGCCCTCGCCCGGCTGCGGGAGTCCCTCCCCAACCGGGAGTACCGGACCTGGTTCGCGCCGACGCGGTTCCTCGGGGTGGAGGCGGACGCGATCCGGATCGCGGTTCCCAACCGGACCTTCATCGCGAAACTCGAAAACGGCTACGGCAGCATGGTGCGGCAACTGCTGGCGGAGTGCGGCTCCCCGTTCACCAAGATCCGCTTCCGGCTCACCGGCGCCCGCCCGGCGGCCGCGGCGACTGCCGACCCGCCGGAGAACCCGGAAGCCGACGACCCCGCGGCGGCCGGATTCGGGGCGGAGGCCCAGGTCCGCGAACCGGGGCCGGCGCCGCTCGTCGGGGCCCGGCCCAACGAGACCCAGACCTTCGAGAACTTCGTGGTCGGGGACTGCAACCGCTGCGCCCACGACGCCGCGCTCGCGGTGAGCGCCCCCGGGATCGAGTACTCCCCCTACAACCCGCTCGTCCTCTACGGGGAGGCCGGCCTGGGCAAGACCCACCTGCTGAACGCCATCCGGGTCCGGCTGGCGGCGCACAGCCCGGAATTGCGGATCGTGGCGCTCAAGGGGGAAGCCTTCACCCGGCAGGTGGTGCAGGCGGCGATGCGGAACCGGCTCTTCGACCTGCGCGAGTGGTACGCCGGGGTGGAAGTACTCCTCGTGGACGACATCCAGTTCATCTCCGGGCTCCACACCTTCGGCCGCAGCACCCAGGAGTTCCTCCACGCCCTCGACTCGCTCGCCGACCGCGGCCGGCAGATGGTGCTCACGGTCCACTGCCATCCCGGCGCGATCGAGAACCTCGACAGCCGCCTCCGCAGCCGCCTCGAGAGCGGGCTGGCCGCCGAGGTCCAGCGCCCCGGCTGGGACACCCGGCTGGCCCTGGTCCGGCAGAAGGCCGCGGCCGCGGGAGCGGAGATCCCGGACGACATCGCCACCCGGATCGCCACCACCGTCAAGGGGACCGTCTCCGAACTCGAAGGCGTGGTGAACCGGGTGGTCGCCGCCGCCCGCACCGAGACCTCCGAGTTCCCGACCCCGGCGGTGGAGAGCCTGCTCGACGCGCTGCCGAGCGGCCGGCGGAAGCGGACGCCGATCGGGGATCTCATCGCCGCCACCGCGATCGAGTTCGGCGTCCCCGCCCTGCGCCTGATGAGCAAGCAGCGCCACCGGGACATCGTGTTCGCCCGCCAGGTCTCCATGTACCTCGCCCGCGAGGTCACCGACCTCAGTCTGGGCGAGATCGGCGAGGCCTTCCGCCGGCACCACTCCACGGTGGCCCACGCGGTGAAGCAGGTCGAGCACGAGCGGAAGAACAATCCCGGTCTGGCCCGCATCATCGAACGTCTGACCCGCCGCCTGACCTGAATCCGCCCCGGGGGGCGCCCCGGAAGCGCCCCTGCCGGAGCCGCACCCGCGGGGCGCTCCCTCCGCGGCGGCCCTCGCCCCGGTCGGTCGGCGGCTCCCGGGACCGCCTCCACGCCGACCGCGAACCGGGCGCACGCATCCCCGGGGGAGACCCCGGAAGAGCGCCGGAACGCCCCCCGCGGCGGCGGATCGGCTGTGGAAAACGGTGGAAAAGCGGAACAGTCGATTCGGAAAAAATCGCCGCCGCGAACCCCACCCCGACCGCAAACCGGTTATCCGTTCGCCGTTCGCCGCCAAGCAGGCTTCCGCCAACAGCGTCGCCGGTTCCAAAATCCATTTTTATCAAGGATTTAACTTAGTTTCGCGGGTTATCCGAAACGGCCCAATTCCACTATAATTTCGAGGCCCGATCTCGAACGCGAATCCCTCGGTTCAGTTCTTCCCCCCTTCCTCGGTGGTAGTTCCTTCCGAAGCCCTCGGGGGCCCGCGTTCCCCGACTCCGCCGGTCCTTCCCGGGCCTGCGGCCGCGGCGCCCTCCGCCCCGGCCCTCCCGAAGGACGCCCCCCCCGAAAGGAACCACGCCCCGCCATGGAGTTCACCACCGCCCGGGAACACCTCCTCGACGAACTGAACCTGTTCTCCGGAGTCGTCGACCGGAAACCCGACGACGGGCTCTCGGTCTTCTCCAATGTGACTTTCAGCCCCATCGAGTCCGGCTGCAGCCTGGTCGCCAGCGGCGGGGAGATCGGCCAGCGGTCGAGCATCGAGGCCGATTCCGGCGGCGAGGGCCCCATCAGCCTGCCGCTGGACCGGCTGGTCCGCTGGCTCACCGCCAGCGAGGGCGACTCGGTGGTCTTCGAGGAGACCGAGGAGCACTGGATCGTGGCCAAGTGCGGGGGCAAGACCTCGCGCTACCCGACCCGGGTCGGGGATCCGCCGGAGGTGGCCTCGCCGCCGGAGCAGGCCCTGGCGGTGGTGGAGGCGGACCTGCTCGCCCAACTGCTGCGGACCGGTTCCTACGCCTTCCCGGTCGGCAACGATGTGACGGTCACCAACGCCGGCGCCCAACTCGAACTCGAGGGTTCCCAGGTCCGGACGGTGTCCTCGGACCACTCCCGGCTGGCGTACTCGGCCGCCGACACCGGCGAGGAGTCGGGGAACGGCGAGAAGCGGCTGCTCAGCCTCAGCCTGAAGACGATCTCGCAACTGCAGACCCTGGCCCGGGCCTCCGACGGCGCCGCGCGCGTCTTCGAGAAGGACAACCACCTCTTCTTCGAGTTCGGGAAGCGGCTCCTGGTCTGCTCGAAACTGGCCGACCGGCTCCCCGACTACGACCATGTGATCCCGCGGAACTGCCCGATCTTCGTCAGGGCGAACCGGGAGGCGCTGCTCTCCAGCGTCCGGGCGGCGCTCCCCTTCGCTGCCGGCGAGTTCAACCGCGCCCGGCTGGAGATCACCGAGGAACAGATCCAGATCGACGCCAGTTCGGTCCACGGGGAAGAGACCTCCCTGCTGCCGATCGAGGAAGCCCGCGGCGGCCCGCTGACGCTGAATGTGAACCTCCTCCACTTCGAGGACTTCGCCAAGAGTTTCGACAGCGAGTTCGCCACCCTGGAGTTCCAGTCCCCGGAGAAGGCGTTCATCCTCCGCCCCAGCGACGGCTCCGGGCAGGGCGACGACCGGTTCGACCACTTCTGCGTCGGGATGCCGCTCGTTTGATCGGCCCGTCCCGGACGCCCTTCCCCGGCCCGCGGGCCGGCCGACCGCACCCTTGAGCGCCGAACCCGCGCTCCGCCCGGTGTCCGAGTACTCGGGCGGGGACATCCGCATCCTCGAGGGCCTCGAAGCGGTCCGCGTGCGGCCGGCGATGTACATCGGCTCCACCGGGCCGACCGGCCTCCACCACCTGTTCCGCGAGGTGGTGGACAACAGCATCGACGAAGCGATGGGCGGCCACTGCGGCCGGATCGAGGTGACGATCCACCAGGACGGCAGCCTCTCGGTCCGGGACGACGGCCGCGGCATCCCGGTGGATCCGGAGCCGAGCACCGGCCTCCCGGCGGTCGAGGTGGTCATGACCCGGCTCCACGCCGGCGGGAAGTTCGAAGCCGAGGCCTACCGCTTCTCCGCCGGGCTCCACGGGGTCGGCGTCTCGGTGGTGAACGCGCTCTCGACCTGGCTGCGGGTCGAGGTGCGCCGCGACGGCCGGATCTGGAAGCAGGCCTACCGCCGCGGCGAACGCGCCGGACCCCTCCGGGAGGCCGGGGAGGCCGGCCCCGAAGACACCGGCACCCTGGTCCGCTTCCTCCCGGACCCGACCATCTTCGAGGAGACCACCGAATTCGACTACCACCTCGTCGCCCACCGCGTCCGGGAACTCGCCTTCCTGGTGCGCGGCGTCCGTATCCACCTGAAGGACGAACGCGACGGCCGGGAGGAGACCTTCCACTACGAGGGCGGCATCTCCGAATTCGTCTCCCACCTGAACCGCAAGGAGACCCCGGCGCACGAGAAGGTGATCTCCTTCTCGCTGGAGTCCGACGGTTCCGCCGAGGACGACGGCGGCGGCCCGAGGTCCTGCGAGGTGGCGCTGCAGTGGAACCTCGGCTACCAGGAGTCGGTCCACTCCTTCGCCAACAATGTGAGCACCCCGGAGGGCGGCACCCACCTCACCGGGCTGCGCGCGGCGCTCACGAAGGCGGTCAACAGTTACGCGCCCTCCGCCCCCGCCGGGAAGGACCTCAAGGGTCGGAGCGTCCTGGGCGAGGACACCCGGGTGGGGCTGACCGCGGTCATCAGCGTCCGGGTCTCGGAGCCCCAGTTCGAGGGGCAGACGAAGACCAAACTGGGCAACAGCGCCATGCAGGGCTTCGTGGACCGGGTGGTGTACGAACGCCTGGTGCGCTTCTTCGAGGAGAACCCGGAGGAGGCGAAGCGCATCGTCGCCAAGGCGGTGGACTCCTTCCAGGCGCGGGAGGCGGCCCGGAAGGCGCGGGACATGGCCCGCCGCAAGAGCGCCCTCTCCTCTTCGTCGCTCCCCGGGAAACTCGCCGACTGCCAGGAGCGCGACCCGGCGCTCAGCGAGATCTTCATCGTCGAGGGTGAGTCCGCCGGCGGGTCGGCGAAGCAGGGGCGCGACCGGAGTTTCCAGGCGATCCTGCCCCTCCGGGGGAAGATCCTGAATGTCGAGAAGACCCGCCTCGACCGGATGCTGGAGAACGAGGAGATCCGGGTGCTGATCTCCGCCCTGGGCGCCGGGATGGACCCCGAGTTCGACCTCCGCGCCCTGCGCTACCACTCGGTCATCATCATGACCGACGCCGATGTGGACGGGTCGCACATCCGCACCCTGCTGCTCACCTTCTTCTATCGGCGGATGAAGAGCCTCATAGACGAAGGGCACCTCTACATCGCCGAGCCGCCGCTCTACCGGGTGCAGCACGCCGCCGCGGCGAAGCGCGAAGACCGCTACTTCCTGAACGACCGGGACCTGAACGCCTACCTGCTGGAGCGCTCCGTCGAGGGGCTCGCGGTGGCCGCCGGCGAGGAGACGCTCTCCGGGGAGTCGCTGCTGGAGTCGGTCCGGCAGATCGCCCGGGTCCGGGAAGAACTGGAGTCGCTCCGGCAGCGGGGCTACCCGAGCGACCTGGTGCTCTGGCTGCTGCGCGACGGCAGCGACAGCGCGATCACCGCCTCCCGGGAGGCGATGGAGGCCCTGGCGGAGCGCCTCAATGCCTCCGGCGTCCCGGCGCGGGTGGGGGAGGATCCTTCCTTCGACGGTCCGCCGGAGAACGGCAACGGCACCGGCAGCGACAACGGGCGGGCCGGGGAGCGCGCCTGGGGGCCCTACGCCATCGAACCGGGGGACTTCGGCGAGGAGGCCGCCGGCGGCGACGGGCGCGCCTTCACCCGGCGGGTGGGGGCGCAGTTCCTGAACCGGGCGGAGTACGCGCGGCTCTCGGCGGCCTACGAGTCCATCCGCGCCTTCGACGAGCCGCCGCTGCGGATCCGCCGCGCGAAGGCCCCCGCCGACACGCCGCCGGAGAAGGAGATCGGGACACCCGGGGGTCTGCTCGACTACCTCTTCGACCGCGCCCGCGGCGACCTGAAGATCCAGCGCTACAAGGGTCTCGGCGAGATGGACGCCGAGGAACTCTGGGACACCACCATGAACCCCGAGGTGCGCAGCCTGAAGAAGGTGGAGATCGAGGACGAAATCGACGCCGGGGAGTTGTTCTCCACGCTGATGGGCGACCAGGTCGAACCCCGCCGGGCCTTCATCGAGAAGAACGCCCTGAATGTGACGAACCTCGATGTGTGATCCGGCGCCGGAACCGGATCGCTGACCCGGATCCCTGACCCGGATGTCCGAGAGCCCCCCCGGGGACCTGCAGTTGCCGCCGGACTCCGGCGGCGGCCGGGCGCGTTTCCGCCGCGCCGAACACATCGAAGCGGAGATGGCGCAGTCCTACCTGGACTACGCCATGTCGGTCATCATCGGCCGCGCCCTCCCCGATGTCCGCGACGGCCTCAAGCCGGGCCAGCGGCGCGTCCTCTACGCCATGTTCCGGGAGAAGTTGCTCCCGGCCCGGGCCCACTCCAAGTGCGCCGGGATCGTCGGCGAGGTCCTGAAGAAGTACCACCCCCACGGCGACGCCTCGGTGTACGACACCCTGGTGCGCCTGGCGCAGCCGTTCAACCTGCGCCACCCGCTCATAGACGGGAAGGGGAACTTCGGGTCGGTGGACGGCGACCCGCCGGCGGCCTACCGCTACACCGAAGCCCGGCTCACCCGGTTCGCGGTGTCCCTGATGGAGGACATCGACCGGAACACGGTGGACTTCGCCCCGAACTTCGACGGGAAGACCGTCGAGCCGGAGGTGCTCCCGACGGTCGTCCCGAACCTGCTCATCAACGGTTCGGACGGGATCGCGGTGGGGATGGCGACCAAGATCCCGCCCCACAACCTGCAGGAGATCGCCGCCGCGCTGGTGGCGATCCTCGATTCCCCCGACGCGGACGACGAGGAACTGACTGCCCGCCTCCTGGAACTGGTGCCCGGCCCGGACTTCCCCACCGGCGGCCGCATCCACGGTCGGTGGGGCATCGTCTCCGCCTACCGCACCGGCCGGGGCGTCATCCAGGTGCGGGCGGTCGCCGACTTCGAGACCACCGCCGAGAGCCGGAACCTCATCGTCGTCACCGAGATCCCCTACCAGGTCAACAAGGCCCGGCTCATCGAGAAGATCGCCGACCTGGTGAAGGACAAGCGCCTCACCGGCATCTCCGACCTCCGCGACGAGTCCGACCGCCGGGGGATGCGGATCGTCATCGAACTGCGGCGCGGCGAGGAGCCGCAGATCGTCCTGAACAACCTGTACCGCCACACGGCGATGCAGACCTCCTACGGCATCAACCTGCTGGCGATTTCGGGGAGCCGCCCCCGCCTCTTCCCGCTCCTGGGGATGCTCCGGGAGTTCATCCGCTTCCGCCGCTCGGTGGTCCGCCGCCGGGTGCGGTTCGAGTTGGACCGCTGCGAACGGCAGATGCACCTGCTCGAGGGCCTGGCCGCGGCGGTGGACCGCCTGGACGAAGTCATCGAGTGGATCCGCACCTCGAAGAACCCCGGCGAGGCCCGGGAACGCCTGCGGACCCGCCTGCAGCCCAAGCGGTTCGCCATCGACAGCGAGTTGTTCGCCCGCAGCAGCAACGGGAGGGCCGCCGGGGAGGCCGACTCCGACGGGGAGGGCCTCTCCGAAGAACAGGCGCAGGCGATCCTGGACATGCGCCTGCAGCGCCTCACCCAGTTGGAGCGGGAGCGCATCCGGGCGGAGATGGAGGAACTCGGCGGCCGGATCGTGGAACTGCGGCAGATCCTCGCCGACCCGGACCGCATCGACCGGATCGTCCGGGAAGAGACCCTCGAAGCCGCGGCGAAGCACGCCGACCCCCGCCGCACCGAGATCGTGGAGGCGGCCTCCGACCTCACCATCGAGGAACTGATCCCGGTCGAGGACATCGTGGTCTCCATGACCCAGGGCGGGTACATCAAGCGGACGCCGCTCAGCGACTACCGGGCGCAGACCCGCGGCGGCACCGGCCACTCCGGCGCCGGGATCCGCGCCGGCGACGCCATCCGCACGGTCCTCGTGGGCAACACCCACAGCCGCATCCTGTTCCTCACCGACGAGGGGAAGGCGTACCGGCTCAAGGGCTACGAGATCCCGGAGGGGGGCAAGGCCGGCACCGGGAGGGCGATCGTGAACCTGCTGAACCTGCCGACCGGCCGCCAGGTGGTCTCGGTGGTGCCGATCCCCGACGACGCCGAAGCGGACCGGAACCTCCACCTGCTCACCGCGACCCGGAAGGGCCGGGTGAAGCGCACGGCGTTCGACCGGTACCGGAATGTGCGGGCGCACGGGCTCATCGCGGTGGACATGCGGGAGGGCGACGCCCTGCTGGCGGCGACCCTGACCGGCGGCGACGGCCAGGTGATGCTGATCACCCGGAACGGCAAGGCCCTCCGCTTCCGCGAGAGCGAGGTCCGCCCGTCGGGCCGGAAGTCCACCGGCGTCCGGGGCATCAAACTCCGCGGCCACGACGAGGTGGTCAGCCTCCACGCCTTCGACCCGGCCGCAGCGGGCGACTCCGACCCCGGGGCCGGTTCCCTGCTGACCCTGACCCGGCGCGGCTTCGGGAAGATGACCGGCGTGGACCGCTATCCGCTCCGCAGCCGCGGCGGCCAGGGTGTCATCAACATCAAGACCACCGAGGAGCGCGGGCCTACGGTGGCCGCGGTGGGGGTCCGCCGCGGGGAAGACATCCTGGCGATCACCGCCGGAGGCAAGGCGGTGCGCGCCCCGGTGGAGAACTTCCGCGAGACCGGCCGCGCCACCCGGGGGGTGCGGCTCATCAAGGTGCGCCCCGAGGACGAGGTGGTGGCCGTCACCCGGATCCCGATCCCCGAGACCCCGCTCGAGCCGCAACCCGGCACGCTGCTCGAGCCTCCGCCCGAAGAGCCCTCCGAAGGTCCGGAGGAACGCGAACCCGAAGCGCCGGAGGAACGCGAACCCGAAGCGCCGGACGGGCCGTCCCCCGAACCGTCCGAGGACTGAGCGATGTTCCCCGCCCCCTCCCGGCTCTTCCGCCCTCCCGCCGCCGCCCTCGCCGGCGCCGTCCTCTCCCTCGCCTGTTCCTCCCCGCCGGAGGACGCCCTGCTCGACCGGTTCTTCCGCGCGGTGGCCCAGGAAGACACGACGACGATGCTGGGCGCCTCGATGGTCGCCTTCCCCGGCGGCCCGGTCTCTTCCTGGGAGGTCGTGGAACGCCGCGAGGAAGTCTCCGGGCCGTACCGCCTCGCGGAACTCCGCGCCGAGGAATCCGCCTCCGAGCAGCGCCGCGACGAGCAGTTCCAGGCGCTCTACGCCTTCCAGCAGGCGTACCGGGACGAGATCGAAGCCATCCGCAACCGCCGCGACCGGAACCCCGACGCCTCCATCGGCGGCCGCCTCGGCGAGATCGCGGCGGAGTGGGACGCCTTCGGCACCGAGCGCCGCGCCATCGTGAGTTCCCTCAGCGAAGTCCAGATGGCCATCGAGTCCGAGCGCCGCCGCACCCGCCGCAGCCTCCTCCGCGAGGCCCCGGTGGACTACCTGACCGGCGTCGTCCGGGAGCAGGAACTCGTCCTCCGCATCGAGGAGGAAGACGCCGGCGTCCGCGACTACCGCTTCTCCCTGCTGCGCTACGACCTCGAGAACCAGTTCGACGCCGAGGTCCCCTCCCGCTGGATCATCGCCGCCATCGAACCCCTCGACGACGCCGGCGCCGAGCCGCCGGCGACCCCGTGAGACCCGGCGACCGGGAGGAGTTGCTGGCGCTCCTGCGCCGCCGCTCGGTCCGCTTCGGAACCTTCACGCTGACTTCGGGGGCGACGAGCGAGGTCTATGTGGATGTCCGCCTCACCACCCTCGGCTCCGAAGGCGCCGGCCGGGTGGGCCGGGTGCTGCTCGACGCGGTGGACCGGGCCGGCTTCGACCCGCACGCGGTCGGCGGCCTGGAAGCCGGCGCCATCGCCCTGACGACCGCGGTCACCATCGCCGCCGCCGAGGCGGGTCGCTCGCTCGAGGGCTTCTTCGTCCGCAAGCAGGCCCGGGAACACGGCCGCCGCCGCCGCATCGAGGGAATCGAGGAACTGTCGGGGGACGCCGTCATCCTGGAAGACACGGCCACCACCGGCGGCTCCACCCTCTCCGCCGTGGAGGCCGCCCGCGAAGCCGGCTTCCGCATCGTCGGCGCGGTGGCGCTGGTGGACCGCGAGACCGGCGCCGCCGCCCGCCTCGAAGCCGCCGGAGTCCCGTTCCGCGCCGTCTTCACCCTCACCGAACTCACCGCGAACCGCCCCGCCTGACGCCCCGCCGCCCGCCCGCGCCGGACGCAGATGCCGTCGGCCCTGTCGCGACCCGGGTCGACCGGCCGGTGACCCCGGTCGCCTCCGGTCACCCGGCGCGGACCGCCCCCGAAGAGCCGCCACCCGCCGGGTTGCCGTGGGGCGCGCGCCGGTCCGCCGGCGACCCGCCCGGCCCCCCGGCTCGAAGTCGCCGCCGGCGTGCGTGCGCCGAAGCCGACAGGGCCACGCTCCCGTCGTTGCCGCGCGCTCTCCCCGCAGTGGCTCGGTACTCGGCGGCGCCGTGACCCGGATCGGCCCACCGACCACCGGCCGCTTCGGACTGTGGCGCTGGAGGAGGGCCGGCCGGCGTCCGCCGGCGTCCCGCCGGCCCCCGGTGCGAACTCGCCGACCGCGGCGGATAGGAGAGCCGATGGCGCCACTCTCCGGTGTTTGCCGCGCCATCTCCCCGCGGTAGCCCGGTACTCGGCGGCGCCGCGGCCCGGATCGGCCCACCGACCGGCGGCCGCTTCGGGCTGTGGCGCGAGAGGGGGCCGACCGATGGTCCGGTCGGCATCTTTGTCCGGCTCCTGTAGGCCGCGCCGATCCGCCGGCTCCCGAGGGCCCCCGGCGCGAACTCGTCGGCCGCGTGGGAATGGCGGAGCCGACCGGGCCACGCTCCCGTGGTTGCCGCTCGATCTCCCCGCGGTGGTCCGGGCCGGCGGCGACAGCGCGACCGGGATCGGCCCGCCAACCGCCGGTCTCGGTGTCTGCCGGTTCCCGTCCGCCCCGCGCCGGCCCTCCGGCGTCCCGGCCCGAAGAGCGCCGGGCCCGGTCTCGCCGCGGCGGCCGCGGCCCTCAGCGCGCGGTGACGCGGGTCAGTCCGGCGAAGGCGACCACCAGCCGCTTCCGCCCGTGGTACCGGAACAGGACCGAAAGCCGCTTCCCGTCCGGGTCAACCGACTCGACGCGCCCGTGTCCGAAACGCCGGTGTTTCACGCGGTCGCCCTGCCGGAACTCCCGGTCGCCGCTGGCCGAGGCTGCCGCGCCGCGCGGCCCGCCCTCGAACAGATTCGGCGGGATCTCGGCAACGAACCGGGACACCTGCCCTTCGTCGGTCCAGCCCGAAGGCGCCGCCGTCAGGGTCAGCGACTTCCGCGCCCGGGTCATCCCCACATAGAACAGGCGCCGCTCCTCCTCCAGCGCCGTCTCCCGGCGGCGGGAGAAGTAGTGGGGGAAGCGCCCCTCCCAGAGTCCGCAGAGGAACACGGAGTCGAACTCGAGCCCCTTGGCCGCGTGGACGGTCAACAGCACCACCGGCGGCACGGCGTCGGCGCCCGCATCCGGCAGCAGGTCGTCTGCCGACAGCAGGGCGACCTGATCCAGGAACTCCGCCACTCCGGCGTCGGCGTTCTGCCGCTCGAACTCCCGCGCGGCGTTCCGGAGCGACTCCAGATCCTCCACCCGGTCGGTCGCGCCCTGCTCCTCGTAGCGCGCCCGGAGACCGGTCTCTTCGACCGCCGCCGCCACCGCCGCCGCCGGCCCGTTCGCGGCGGCGACCCCCACCGCCCCGATCTCGTCCAGGAAGCCCCGGAGCCCGGCGGCGATCCGCCCTCCGACCCGATTCCGGTCGAGCAGTCCCCGGGCGGCGTTCCCGAGCGACACCTCTTCCGCCCCGGCGACCGCCTCGATCTGCCGCAGCGAAGTCCGACCCACCCCGCGCGAGCGGGCGCCCAAGGCCCGCCGGAAGGCTGCGTCGTCTTCCGGACGGACGGCGAGCCGCACATACGCGAGCGCGTCCCGGACTTCCGCACGTTCGTAGAACCGGAGTCCGCCGACCACCCGGTGCGGGATCCGTCGCGCAGTGAATGCCTGTTCGAACGGCCGGCTCTCCGCCCGGGTCCGGTAGAGGACCGCGCAGACCCCCCGCGCCGCCTGCAGGCCCCGAATCGCCTCGGCGACCGCGTTCGCCTCGTCCTCGGCGTCCCGGAACCGGCGGAACCGCACCGGAGTCCCCGCCGCCCCGACGGCCCTCAGGGTCTTCGGCTCCCGGCCGCTGTTCCGCCGGATGGAGGCGTTCGCGGCGTCGAGGATGGCGCCGGTGGAGCGGTAGTTGTCCTCCAGCCGGAAGGTGCGGGTTCCGGGAAAGTCCTCGCGGAAGTGCAGGATGTTCCGGTGGTCGGCTCCCCGGAACGAGTAGATCGCTTGGTCGTCGTCCCCGACCACGAAGACATCCCGGTGCGGGGCCAGCAGCCGGATGAGGTGATGCTGCAGGGGGCTGGTGTCCTGGTACTCGTCCACCAGCAGGCGCCGCACCCGCCGCTCGACGAACTCCCGCGCCGGCCCCGGCTTTCCGAGGAGTCGGCAAGCCAGCAGGATCAGGTCGTCGAAGTCCACCCCTCCCTGCTTCCGCAGGGCCTCCACATAGCGCGCCGCCACTCGGTCGATGTGCAGCATCCGCCGGTTCCAGTACTCGGAATCGGCGGCGGTGGCGAGCGGCCGCCCCATGACGCCGGCGGCGCGGACCTGCGAGACCTGCCGGGCCACCAGGACCGGCTTCACCTCCTCGTCGGGGAGCAGTTCCTCGGCGATCGGCCTCAGGATCTTCAGGGCGTCGTCGCTGCCGAAGACCGCGAACCCCGCCGGCAGGTCCGCTTCTTCCCCGAACCGGCGCAGCAGGCGCAGGCCGAAGGCGTGGAAGGTCGAAGTCCACACCCGTTCGACCTCCTCCCCGCCGAGCGCCCCCACCCGGTCGCGCATCTCCCGCGCCGCCTTGTTCGTGAAGGTGACCGCCAGGACGGCCCCCGGATCGGCGCCGTCCACGAGCAGCCGCCAGGCGATCCGGCGGGTCAGCACGCGCGTCTTCCCGGAGCCGGCCCCGGCGAACACCAGCGTGGGGCCGGGCGGCGCCGACACCGCCTCCCGCTGCGCCGCGTTCAACCCTTCGAGCAGTCTCGCGCCCCGCCCCGCCCCTGTCCCGGTCTCAGTCATCTTTCACCGCCTTCCGCAGCCCCTCCGGCGCATCCACATTCCGTCCGCGCCGTACCCCGGCGTAGAGCGCGAGCAGTTGCAGCAGCGGCGCCGCCGAGAACGGCGCCACCGACACATCCCGCCCGCTCCAGAGGTTCAGGATCCCCTCATCGTCCTTCCGGCGGGTTCCCGCGATCCGTTTCTTCTGCCGTCGCCCCGCCGTGAACCGGAGGATCGGGGCCCCCGCCTCCCGCGCCGCCACGAGCGAGCGATGTTCGCTGGGCGTCGGATGGCCGCCCTCCGAAAGGACGACCACCGGAGTCTCCGGGCCGAGCAGCGTCCGGGGGCCGTGCGCCAATTCCCCGGACGGCAGCGCCAGCGCCGGAACCACCGCGGTCTCCACCATCTTCAGCGCCCCCTCGGAGGCCAGCGGCCGCAGCGAGCCGTCGCCGAGGAAGAACCACGGCCCCCCTGCCGGCCGGTCCGCGAATTCCGCCGCTTCTCTCGCATCGCCGAGAGCGGACTCCGGCCCGCTCAGGATCGCGCCGTGGTCGCGGCGCAGGGATTCGAGGCGCGGCAGCGGGAGCGTTCCCGCGGCTTCGGCCCAGTCGAGGCCCAGGATCCGCAGCGCCAGGAGCGCCGCCGTGAACGACTTGGTGGCCGGGATCGCCTGCTCCGGTCCGGCCCGGGTCACCACCGCCAGGTCCGCCCGCTTCGCTCCCCGGCTCTCCGCCTCGTTCGTGACCACCACCCGGAAGACGCCCGCCGCTCCGGCTTCGTCGAGCAGGCGGAGGACGCTGGCCGTGGAACCGGACTGGGTGACCGCGACCAGCGCCAGGCACGAGTCGGGCGTCTCGCCCCGCCTCCGGGGCCAGAAGGTCTCCTCCCCGTCGGCGAGTTCCGTCGCCGGGTGCGCCTCGGCTTCGAGTCCCCAGCGGCGCCACCAGTGCCCGGCGACCTCCGCGGCGTGGCGACTGCTGCCGGCGCCGGCGAGCAGCAGCCGCATCGGCGCCCGGCGTTCCCGGCGGCACCATTCCCACAGCGCCGCCTTCCGCGGTTCGCGCCGCGCGTCCAGCCCGATCCGCGTCCGCGAGACTGCCGGCGCCTGCTCCCGGATCTCGGCGTAGAGGGTGGTCGCCTTCGCGGCTTCCTCGAGTTCGTTCCGCGTCAGACCGGATCCGCCCCTTCGAACCGGCCGGCGGCGCGCCCCGGCTTGACCGCCTGCCGCCCCCGGGCGATGGCCAGCGCCCCTTCCGGCACATCCTCGACGATCACCGACCCGGCGGCGACGAACGACCTCCGCCCCACCCGCACCGGCGCCACCAGGATGGCGTTGCTGCCGACGAAGGCGCCCGGCTCCACCACCGTCCGGTGTTTGCCGCGGCCGTCGTAGTTGCAGGTGATCGTCCCGGCGCCCACATTCACCCGCGCCCCGATCTCCGCATCCCCGACATAGGAGAGATGCGGCAGCGCCGCGTTCCGCCCGAAGACCGCGTTCTTGGTCTCCACGAAACTGCCGGCGAAGGCCCCCGGCCCCAGCCGGGTGTTCGGCCGCAGGTGGGCGAAGGGCCCCACCTTCGCGCCCCGGCCCACGGTGCTGTCGAGCACCACCGAGTGGCTCAGCACCGCCGCCCCGGCCTGCACTTCGCTGTTCTCGATCCGGCAGAAGGCGCCGATCTCGGCCCCGGCGCCGATCCGGGTCCTCCCGATGAGCCGCACCGACGGGGCGATGCGGACCCCGGCCTCGACTTCACACTCGGGGTCGGCCCAGAGCGTCTCCGGCTCCTCGAGGAGGACGCCGTCCGCCTGCAGGCGCTCGGCGGTGCGCCACTGCGCCTCCCGCACCGCCCGCGACCAACTCCCGGCGCCCTCGATGCGGATGGCGGGGCCGGGATCGTCCTCCGGGTAGATCTCCGGGCTGAGCATCTCCAGGCAGCCGCCGAAGGTGTCCTGGATCCCGGCGGCGAGGGCGTCCTTGCCCCCGGCGATGGCGACCACCTGCCCCCACTCGTTCTCGTAGCCGAGCGGCGCGTCGTTCGCCGCCTCGACCATCTCTTCCAGCAGGTCTCCGGGCGGCTCCACCAGGCCGGCGGGGAGGATTGCGCCGCGCGCTTCGTCGCCGAGGGCGGCGATGGCGGCGGCGGCCTGTTCGGCGGAGAGCGGCCCGGTCCCGCCGGGGCGCGGCGCGCCGATCACGAAGAGCCGCGCCGGTTCGAGCGCCCGGGCCGCCGCCACCCCGACTTCGTTCACCGAGGCGCCGAAGTACGGGTAGTTCCCGACCTCGGCCCCCTCGGGGTACACCAGAAGAAAGTCCATGCCGATCTCGACTTCCGGCCCGCTCCGACTCGGGGAGCGTTCCGGGATTGTTGGGGGGAGGAAGAACCCGTCGGCGCGCCGCGTTCACCGGACGGAGGCTCGCGCCCGTCTGCGCCCCATCCCGGAAGGAACCGCGAATTCTATGCGGGATCGTCCCGCCGCCCCTCCGCCGGTTCTTCCGCCTTCTTCGCCGCTCCCTTCGCCATCCCCGTCGCCCGTTTCGGGGCCGGCCCCACCACGAGCGTCACCTCTCCCCGCAACGCCCGCTCCCCGGCCCGTTCCGCCAGGGCGGGGAGCGTCCCGAACCAGTTCTCCTCGAACACCTTGGTCATCTCCCGGGAGAGCGACGCCTCCCGCGCCCCCAGCCGCTCGGCCAGGTCCCGCAGCAGCGCCGGGACGCGCCGGGCGGACTCGAACAGGACCAGCGACCCCGGCGCCGCCGCCGCCCGGTCGAAGAACCGCCGCCGCGCCGCTCCCTTCCGGGGCGGGGGAAAGCCGAGGAAGGTGAAGCAGTCCGTCGGCAGTCCGGAGACCGAGAGCGCCGCGGTGACCGCCGACGCTCCCGGAACCGCCCGCACCGGGACCCCCGCGAGGCGCGCCGCCCGCACCAGTCGGTACCCGGGGTCGGAGAGCAGCGGCGTCCCGGCGTCGGTGACGAGCGCCACCTCCTCCCCGGCCTGCAGTTTCCCGAGCAGGGCGGCGGCCCGGGCTTCTTCGTTGTGCTCGTGGTAGGAGACGAGATGCGCGGAGAACCCGAAGCGGGCCGCCAGCCGCCGTGCGTTGCGGGTGTCCTCGCAGGCGAGATGACGGACCCGCCGCAGGGTCTCGAGCGCCCGCTCCGACAGGTCGCCGAGGTTGCCGATGGGCGTCCCGACGACGAAGAGGACCCCCGGCTCCCGTCGGTCTCCCACGCCCGCGAACGGTACCGGTCGGAACGCCAGGTTCGATTCGGAGGGCTTGCGGCGCCGGTTTCCGGCGAAAATTGAAGTCCCGTCCGCCGACCGCGCCCCCGGGCGACCGCCATCCCCCCCGCTCCCGCGACCCCCGCTCCCCTGACCCCCGAACCCCCGACGATGGATTCCCAGCGGGACGCCTACGCCGGCCGGCCGGTGACCGTCCTCGGCGGCGCCGGCTTCCTCGGGAGCCACCTGGCGGCCCGCCTCGCCGCCCTCGGCGCCGAAGTCCGGGTGCTGGATTCCTTCGAACCGGGCTCCGGCGCCGACCCGGAGAACCTGGCCGCGCTCACCGACCGGGCGCCGGCCCCCCGCCTCGAACTCCACCGGGGGGACCTGCGCGACCCGACAGCGGCCGACCGGGCGGTCGAGGGAGCAGCGGTGATCTTCCACCTCGCCGCGGTCAACGGCCACCGGGAGAGCATGGCCGACCCCGCCGCCGACTTCGCCGGCAACTTCCTGGGCGCCCTCTCCCTCTTCGCCGCCGCGGCGCGCCGCGCCCCCGGCGCCCGGATCGTCTTCGCCGGCACGAGGCAGATCTACGCTCCGGCGCATTCCGGTCTCGGCCTCCCGGCGCGGGAGGACCACCCGATCTCCCCCCCGGACGCGCACTCGATCCACAAGGAAGCGGTGGAGCATCTCGGACACCACTGGGCCCGCACCGGCCTCGGCGCCTTCTCCGTCCTCCGGCTGACGAACTGCTACGGCCCCCGCCAGCCCCTCACCGGCGGGTCCGCCGGCTTCACCGGAAGGTTCCTCGCCCAGGCCCTGGACGAGGGCGAGATCACCATCCTCGGGAACCCGGACCTCGAACGCGACCTGAACCATGTGGACGATGTGACGGACGCTTTCCTCCGGGCCGGCGCACCGGGCGCACCGGCCGGCGTCTGGAACCTGGGCGCCGCGCCGGTGACCCTCCGCGAGTTCGCGCAGGCGGTCTTCCGCGCGCTGGGCCGCCCGAGCCGCCTCCGTTCCGAGCCGCTGCCGACCGGTCTCTCCGAAGTGGCCCTCGGCGACTTCCACGCGGACTGGACCGCGATCCGCCGCGACCTCGGCTGGGCGCCCCGCCGCGACCTGGCCGAGGGCCTCGCCGAAACGGTGCGTTCCTTCCGGGAAGTCCCCACCCTCGCCCCGGCGAGCCCATGAGCGTCCGCTTCCGGCGCCTCGCCACCGCGAAGGTCCCGACGATCCGGGAAGTCGTCGGCCGGGCGCCGGCCCGCCTCGTCCCCGGCAGGGACGCGGAAGTCCCCGAACCCGCCCGCGTCGGTCCCGGCGACCCGGTGCTGACGACCGTCTTCTTCGTCGGGCGCCCCGGGCGGGGATCCCGGGGGGCGGCGCCGCGTCCGGCGGCGTCGGCCCGGAGGCGCGTCGCCGCGAACGCGACCGGGCGCCTCCCGGCGAGGGGTTTCGCGGAACCCGCGCGCTCCTTTCGGGAAACCACCTCCCCTCGCCGGAGGGAGCCGGTGAGCGCCCCCTTCCGGCGCCCCGCCTTCGGGAAGGCCGGGGCGGTTCGAAACCTCGGCCGGGCGTCCGAACCCGCCGAATCGGTCTCGGGCGCCGGGGCGGCAGCGGTCGAACCGGCCGGCGCCATCCCCGGCGCCGGCCCCGGAGGCCCGGTGCAGACGACCGCGCTCTCCGCCGGTTCCACCGCCGCGGGGATCCCCTGGGGCGGCGCCGCGCCGGTCTTCGCCGGTCCGGAGCCGGGTCGGCGCCGCCGGGGCCCGGCGTCCCGCGGCCTCGCGGAGAAGGGTCTTGCGGATCCCGCGCGTTCCCTTCCGGGAAACCCTCCCCTCCGCCGGAGCGAGCCGGTGAAGGCCCGCCTCCGGTCCCCTGCCCTCGGGAAGGCCGGGGCGGTCCGGGAGGCCATCGGCGGGGTTCCCGAACCTGACGGATCGGTCTCGGGCGCGGAGGCGGCAGCGGTCGAACCGGCCGGCGCCAGCCCCGGGGGCCCGGTGCGGATGACCGCGCTCTCCGCCGGTTTCACCGCCGCCGGGATCCCCCGGAGCGGCGCCGCGCCGGTCTTCCCCGGCCCGGAGCCGGGTCGGCGCCGCCGGGGCCCGGCGTCCCGCGGCCTCGCGGAGAAGGGCCTTGCGGATCCCGCGCGTTCCTTTCCGGGAAACCCTCTCCTCCGCCGGAGCGAGCCGGTGAACGCCCGCCTCCGGTCCCCTGCCCTCGGGAAGGCCGGGGCGGTCCGGGAGGCCAGCGGCGGGGTTCCCGAACCTGACGGATCGGGCTCGGGCGCGGAGGCGACAGCGGCCGAACCGGCCGGCGCCATCCCCGGCGCCGGCCCCGGAGGCCCGGTGCGGACGACCGCGCTCTTCGCCGGTTTCGCCGCCTCCGGGATCTCCCGGAGTGGCCGAGCGTCGGTCTTCCCCGGTCCGGAGCCGGATCGCCGCCGCCGAGGCCCGGCGTCCCGTCCCCTCCCGGAGAAGGGCCTGACGGAATCCGTGCGGTCCTTCCCGAAAGTTCCGAACCTCGCCGAGGCGCGCCGGTGAGCGTTCCCTTCCAGCGCCTCGCTTTCGGGAAGGCCCCGGCGGTCCGGAAAGCCATCGGGCGGGTGCTGGAGTCCGGCCGGTTCGTCCTCGGCCCGGAGGTGGAGGCCTTCGAGCGCGACTTCGCCGCCGCGGTCGGGGTCCGCGCCGCGGTCGGGGTCTCTTCCGGCACCGACGCCCTCACCCTGGCGCTCGCGGCGTCCGGCGTCGGCCCCGGCGACCGGGTGCTGACCACCGCCTTCTCCGCCGGGTACACCGCGCTGGGCATCCTCCGCAGCGGCGCCGAGCCGGTCTTCGCCGAGGTGGAGCCGGGGACGCTCTGCCTCGACGCGGCGGCGGCGGAACGAGTCTTCGAGCGCCGCCGCGTCGCCGCGGTCGTCCCGGTCCATCTCTACGGCCACACCGCCGCCGGCTGGCCGCGCCTCCTCGAAGCCGCCGCCGCCCGCGGGATCCCGGTCATCGAGGACGCCTGCCAGGCCCACGGCGCCCGGTTCCGCGGCCGCGCGCTGGGCTCCTTCGGCCGGGCCGCGGCGTTCAGTTTCTATCCGACGAAGAACTTGGGCGGCCTCGGCGAGGGCGGCGCAGTGGTCACCGACGACCCGGAACTCGCGGCCCGCGTCCGAACCCTCCGCCAGGGCGGCGAGGACGACCGCCGCCGCCATGTGCGCCCCGGCTGGAACGCCCGCCTGGACGAGATCCAGGCCGCCGTCCTCCGGGTCCGGCTCCCCGACCTCGAACCCGGCAACCGCGCCCGCCGTCTCCTCGCCGAGCAGTACCGCGCGGCGCTGGCCGGCCTCCCGCTGCGGATCGTGGACCCCGGGCCGGAGACCGAGAGCGCCCGGCACCTCTTCGTCGTCCGCTGCCCCGCCCGCGACGCCTTCCGCCGCCACCTGGCCGCCGCCGGCATCGAGACCCTGGTGCACTTCCCCGAAGCGCTCCCCGACCAGCCGGCCTTCCGCGGCCCGGGCCCGTCCGGCGACGAAACGCCGTCCCCGTACCCGGAAGCCGCCCGCGCCGCCGCCGAAGTGGTGAGCCTGCCCTTCCACCCGGCGCTGACCGGGGAGGAGATCGCCCGGGTCGCCGCCGCGGCCCGCTCCTTCTTCGAGGCGGAACCGGGGCCGAATCCCCGCCCGGTCGCCGCCTCGGTGTCAGAATAGGCCCGGATGGCGTTCGATTCGCGCCGGCGGCACTCGGTGCTCTGCCCCGGCTGCGGACAACTGGTGGGCGTTCGGGACCGCGAGTGCCTGAACTGCGGCCGCCGCAACCCGGCGCTCTTCGGTCTGGCCGGCTTCCTCCGCCTCGACGGCGAAGGGATGCTCCCGGTGCTGATCGGCGCCAACGCGGTCCTGTTCCTCCTCTCGCTGGCGCTCAGCCGGGGCGACATCGGGTTCCGCGGGCCGCTCGGCTTCCTGAGCCCGGACGGGAGGGTGCTCTTCCAACTCGGCGCCGCCGGCGGCCTCCCGGTCTTCGAGTTGGGCAAGCCCTACGCGCTGCTGAGCGCCGGCTGGCTCCACGGCGGCCTGCTCCACATCGGGCTGAACATGTACTGGCTGTGGAACCTGTTCCCGCCGGCGCGCGAGGCCTTCGGCGCCTCCCGGGCGCTGGTGATCTACCAGGCCGCCGCCGGAACCGGGTTCCTCCTGTCGTCGTTCATGGGCGCATATGGCGCGTTCGTCCCGATCTTCGGCGGCGCCCCGACGATCACCGTGGGCGCTTCGGCCTCCCTCTGCGGCCTCCTCGGAGCGCTGCTCTTCTACGGCCGCAGCACCAACGCCGCCTTCGCCCGCCTGGTCTGGCGGTATGTCCTCATGATCGGCGTCTTCGGCGCCCTGGTTCCGGGCATAGACAACGCCGCGCACCTGGGCGGTTTCCTCGGCGGCTACCTGGTCGCCTCCGCCTTCGGCGCCTTCAGCCCGGAACGGGGCAAGCACGGCCTCTGGGCGCTCGGCCTGCTCGCCGCCAGCGCCTTCGCCGTTTTCCTCTCCGTCGTCGGCGTCTCGTTCCGCGGCTGACCGGAAGACGACCGCGGCGCCCGGGAACCCGCCCGCAAGGAGGCAGAACCAATGGCTTCACTGGTCCGCAAGCGCGACGGCCGCATCCTGCTCGGCGTCTGCGCCGGCCTCGCCGACTGGTGGCAGGTGGACCGCACCCTGCTGCGCGTCCTCTATGTGCTGGTCAGCGTCTGCTCGGCGGCCTTCCCCGGCATCCTCTGCTACCTGGTCCTCGGCATCCTGATGCCCCCGGAGGAGGAGCCCGCCCCACCGGACGCCCCGCCCCCGCCGCCGAGCGACCCCGCCTGACCGAAGCGCCGGCCGTTCCGCCGAAGCCCGTTCTCCCCGAGGCCGTCGTCGAGGACGCGCCGCTGCGACTGCGGTCGGGCGGCGAGGGCCGGCTCCTCCTCCGCCTGGCGCGGAACCCGGCGCGGTCCCGGCGGGCGCTGCTCGCGGAACTGGTCGCCTGGGCGGAGCGCGCCGGCTTCGCCGTGGCGGTCCTCCCGGTGGCCGAAGCCGCCCTGCTGACGGACTTCCGCCGCCTCGGCTTCGACGACGCCGGCCCGCTGCCGGCCTTCGCCGCGCCGACCCGGCCGGGCCCGCTCCGCCGGGCGCTCGCGGCGGCGTTCCTGCCCGGGGCCCGCCGGGTGGAGGATCTCGAAATCGTCCGGGAACCGCTCCCCGGGTCGAAGATCCGCGCCCTCGCGGAGCGTCTCGCCCCCGCTTTCGACCTCTCGCCCGCTTCCGCCGAGCCTCCCGCCGCCCCGGCGGAGGCGTGCGACCCGACCGCCGGCGTCGTCCTGCGCCGGGAGGGTGTACCGCTGGCGTTCGCCCACTGGACTTCCGGGCCGGGCGCCGAAGCGGCGGTCACCGACTGGATCGCCCCCCCCGACGAACCGGACCTGGTGGCGGCCCTGGCCTCCGAGACGCGCCGCGCCGCCGGCGACCGGGGCGCCCCCGGCGTCCGCTTCTCGACGCCGCACCGGGACCTGGGCATCGGCCTGCGCCTGGCCCGCTTCGTCTCGCGTCCGAGCGCCGCCCGCGTCCTGGTGCGCCGCGCCGGCGGCCGCGACCCCCGCGTCCCCTCGACCCTCGGCTGGCGCCTCACGGCCCCGACCCGGATCGAGGGCGCCCGAAGCGAAACCACCTGACCCCGGCAGTCGGAAGTCATCCGCCTCGCCGCGGTTGGGGGACACGAACTTCTACGCACCCCGTTTTCCGAACCGCCGGCGCCCGAGCACCGCCGCCCATCGACCGACCCGGCCGGCGTCCGTCCCCGCTCCGCACCGAGACGTGGTCATCGGTCTCCGCCCGTCCCGCCCCGTCTTCCTCGACGCCCCGCGCCCCGCAACCTTCGGCGGCGTCCGATCGCCACGGTCCGGATCGCCGCCACCGACCCCGGCGCCATCGGGGGACACGAACTTCTGCACACCCCGCGTCCCGCGCCACCGTCGCCCGAGCGAACCGGTCGGCGGCCCTGCTATAATCGCGGGTTCCACCTCGCGGGGCGCCGCTATCGTCTAGGGGTTAGGACGGGTGGTTCTCAGCCATCAAACCGGGGTTCGAATCCCCGTAGCGGTACCACCCCGGCGGGGTGTTCGTCGTTCGGGGCCGGCCGCGCCCGCCAACCTTGCCATGGCTCGCCATGGAGGCCCGCCGCCAGGCCCCGTCGGACTGCGCCCTTAGCTCAGTGGACAGAGCAACAGGCTACGAACCTGTAGGTCGGGTGTTCGAATCGCCCAGGGCGCGCCAGTCCTCTTCGGGCCCGACTGTCCGGGCCCTCCCGAGCAGCACGGAGGGAAAAGCCCCGAATGCGTGACCACCCCCGAGGGTTCCGAAACTTCCGGCGACTCTCCTCCCCGGCCTCCTTGGCCTTGGTTGCCGGCGTCCTCTCCGCCGCGCCCCTGCCCGCGTCCGCCGCCGCGCAGGAACGCGACCTGGACCTGGTCATCTCCGGCGGCCGCGTCATCGACCCGGAGACCGGCCTCGACGCGGTGCGCCAGGTCGGCGTCGCCGGCAACGAGATCGTCGCCATCAGCCGCGAAGTCCTGACGAACCGCCTCCGCCAGGGCGGAACCCTGCTCGACGCCTCCGGCAAGGTCGTCGCCCCGGGCTTCATAGACCTCCACGCCCACGGCCAGTCCGTCGAGGCGAACCGCTACCAGGCGATGGACGGCGTCACCACCGCCCTCGAACTCGAAGGCGGCGTCCCCCGGGTCGCCCGATTCCTAGAAAGCCGCGCCGGCGAGGCGATCCTCCACTACGGCGCCTCGGTTTCCCACAGCGGACTGCGGCTCCTCGGCATCCCGGAGATCGCCGACGAAGTCGCGACGATCCTCGAAGCCGAGAGCACCGGCGCCGAACTCATCATCGAGCACGCGAACCTCCTGCGGAAAGGCAACTACACCGCCGTCCCGCCGGACCGCTACTCCGTCGTCCACGAGCAGATCACCGGCGAACTCCGCGCCGGCGGCCTCGGCATCGGAATGGCCCACCAGTACTACCCGGGCGCGAACCACACCGAGATCTACCGAGTCTTCGAGTTGGCCGCGGAACTCGACATCCCCATCTACACCCATGTGCGCGACATGGCGATCTCCGCGATCCAGGAAGTCCTCGCGAACGCGGTCGCCACCGGCGCCCCGCTCCACATCGTCCACCTGAACAGTTCGAGCCTCCACCACCTCCCGGTCACCCTCGACCTGATCGCCGGCGCGAGAGCCGCCGGAGTGGATGTGACCACCGAGGCATACCCCTACACCGCCGCTTCCACCGGCATCTCCTCCGCCATCTTCGACGAAGGCTGGCAGGATAAGTTGGGTATGACCTACGGCGACATCCAGATGCAGGACACCGGCGTCCGCGTCACCGAGGAAACCTTCGAGATGTTCCGCGAGGAAGGCGGCACCGTCATCATGCACATGATGAAACCGGAGTTCATCGAACTGGCGATGCGCACCCCCTTCGTCATGGTGGCCTCCGACGGAATGCCCTACGCCCCCGGCGCCCATCCCCGGTCCGCCGGCACCTTCTCCCGCGTCCTCGGCCGCTATGTGCGCGACTGGGGCGTCCTGTCGCTGAACGACGCCATCCGCCGCATGACCCTGATGCCGGCGGAACGCCTCCAGGAGATCGCCCCCCTGATGCGCCGCAAGGGCCGCATCCAGATCGGCGCCATCGCCGACCTCACCGTCTTCGACCCGACCACGATCATTGACACGGCGACCTTCGAGGACGACCTGACTTTCTCCGAAGGCGTCGAACAGGTCATCGTGGACGGCATCCCGGTGGTGCGCGACGGTTCGCTCGTGGAAGGCGTCTTCCCCGGCAAGGCCCTCGTCGGCCGTTACACCTCGGAGTAACCCCGGATCCCCCGAGGGATCGGCCCCGGGACGCCGGCGACCGTTGCCGGTTCCGGGTCACCGATCCCGTCCCGCGTCCTGCCAGTAGGCCTTCCGTGCGCTTCCTCCTCCTCCAGGTCCGCGCGCCGGGGGACCCCATGGCGGCGGCGGAGCGGGCAGCCTTCCGCCGCGCCCTCGGCGTCGGGGAGGGCGCCGTCCACGCCTTCGACCTGCTCTCCGGCGCCCCGTCGCCGCAGCAGTTCGCCGACTCCGACGCCGTCCTCATCGGCGGGAGCGGCGACTACTCGGTCGTCCGCGGCGGCCCCTGGCTCCCCGCCGCCCTCCGCGCGATGGAGACCCTGTTCGAGATCGCGAAGCCGACCTTCGCTTCCTGCTGGGGCTTCCAGGCGCTGGCCCGCGCCCTCGGCGGTCGCGTCGTGACCGACCACTCCCGCGCCGAAGTCGGCGTCCTGCCGCTCCACCTGACGGAGGCCGGCCGCCGCGACCCGGTGTTCGCCCCGCTCGGCTCCCCGTTCCACGCGGTCATCGGCCACGAGGACATCGTGGACGAACTCCCCCCCGGCGCCGTCAGCCTGGTCTCGAGCGCCACCCTCCCGAACGAGGCGTTCACCTTCCCCGGCAAGCCCATCTACGCCACCCAATTCCACCCCGAACTCGACCGTGAAGACCTGGTGGCCCGCCTCGCCGCCTACCCCCCCTACCTGAAGTTGGCCGGCGCCGCCACCCTGGACGAGTTCCGCTCGGCCCATCCCCAGGCCGCGAACACCGCACCCCTCCTCGGCCGGTTCGCCGCCCGACTCACTGCGACCGATCGTGACGCACTGCGCCCGTAACTTCGTCGCCGTCCCGGGTCGATCCCGGGGCTCTCGAAGATCTGCGAGAGGAGAGTGGAATCATGGAGAAAAGGAGAAAGGACGGGACACTCGCGATGGACCTGATGGCCGTAGGACAGGTCGTCGGGAAACTGACCGGCCTACTCGATTGGTCCTGGTGGGTGATCTTGGCTCCCGTGTGGATGCAACTCGCCGTCATGCCGTACATCAGCCTTTGCGCCATCTCCAAGTATGCTGAAATCCTGAAAGAAACCGTGGAACTCCGGCGGTTCCCAAAATACACGGGATGCTTTGGAGGGCTCGATGTCATCGTCCGCCTGTGCCTCCGCCTGATGCGTCCTCACGGACCGCGACCCCTTCGAGTGTTCGAGTTGTTCGCGGCGTACATCGTCACCAGTATCGTTGGCCTCGTCTCGGTTACTTTCGTTGCCCTCGCACTGGAAGGGGTCCTGTTCTCCCTGGTGTTCGCCGTCGGGTTTTCGGCATCCCTTTTCGCGGGCGGAATGATGGCGCGCTCTATCGGCGCAGCCGTGGTGGAGGACAACGCCGAACCCGCCAGTACGACGGACGCCTCGGGAACGGAGGAGCCGCAGCCCCACTGACCGTCGAGTTCGGGTCGTCGTCCGCGAGGTGCCGTCGCGATACGGCGAGCGACGGCTCCTCCGTGCGGCTCGAGTTACCCGCCGCCCGTTCCTTTCCCGCAGTCGGCCGGCGCCTCAAAATCCATCGAATTTCGCGTCGCCTGCACCGGGAGCGGGCGCCAGCGTCGGCACGACCGACTCTGACGCAGTGCCGCACTAACTTAGGGCCAAGAACGGCCTCGCCGGACGGATCCCGGGGTCCCATACGAGTGTGGGCGGTACCCCGATCTTTGCGGCCCGGTGCGATCGGAACCGAACGCACGCTGGCCTGTGCCGAGATCCGTTCACGGTGGCGCCGTCGTGCCCTCGACGAGTCTCTCCACGACAGGAGGTGAGCCATGAAGAAACCGAAGCTGGGGTTGGCCGGAATCCACAAGGTGGAAGCCATCCTCCTCCTCTTGGTCGGACTGAAACTTGGTGGCCAACTCGATTGGGCCTGGTGGTGGATTCTCTCTCCGCAGTGGATCTGGGCTGCTTTCAGAGTGGCGCACTCCGCATACGGTTTGTGCGGGTCCTCACAGAGGCTTCTGCGGCGGCAGTACAGACCCGGCTGGGCGAAGTGGTCGCTGGCCCTGAGTCACGGCGATGCTTTGTTCTTCCTGTTCTTCGTACTCAAATGGACGGGACATCTCTCGTGGAGTTGGTTCTGGGTGCTTTCCCCTCTGTGGTTCTTCAAGCCACTCGGGCTCCTTGTTTCGCGACCGTTGATGAAGCCGACCAAGCGACGCCGGTACAAGGAACTCATTCTAAATGTGATGTCGTACACCGTCGCCTTTACGCTTACCGCCCTCGTGGCGCTACGGTTGGACGGCCATATTTCCTCCTGGTGGTGGGTTGCGGCGGCAGGCGGGTTCTACATGATCTTGGCGCTCGTATTCTCGAAACGAGCGATCGTCGCTCTGTCGACGAGACTCGACCGCGAGAAGGCGAAGCGGCGGGCGCGTCGCAACCGAGACGACACCGGAGCGGAGCGTCCGACACGATCAGAGTACGAAGGGCTCGATCCGGGTCGTTCGTGACATCGCCCGGCCGCACCTCGTGGCGGACGCCACGGCGACTCCGGCCCCGGGCAGCCGGACAGACATGCGTCTCGGCCAGGTGGCGCCGCGCCGAACGCAGCCGGTCGCGGCGACCCCGGCAGTGCTACCGCAGGGTTGTGCGGCCACGCCTGCCCGCCGGAGGCCGCTTCGAGATCCAAGCCACTGGTGTCCGGACCATGGGGGCCGGAACCCCGGGCGGCGCGGCCTGATGGTCGTGCCCGCGACCCGCGACCGGGGACACCGGCGGCTGCGTCGGTCGTTGCCGCGCTGCTTCGCCGACGAGCACGGCCCATCACCACCTCGCTCTCCCGGGAGTCGACCGTCGAGGCGAGCTCGGGGCGCTCGATCCCTCTCGTGCGGCCGCCGCTGACCGAACTGCGAGCGCCGGCACCGGCGCCGCGAGCGCGAGGTCGGCGGGCGTGGGCGCGGGCTGCGTACGCCGTGTTTCTCGTCATGGGCATCGGAAGCGGGATCGCGGAGTTCGCGGCCGACTTCCTCGGGAGGGCCAGCAGCCTGCGAGACGGCATCGCTGTCGGCTGCATGGTGATCGTGGCTTGCTGTCTCCTGATCGACTTCTTCGTCGAGTCCGGCGACCGGAAGGAGAGGGGCGCGGATCCCGGAGAGAGCGACTTGGGGATGGAGGATGGCAACGGCGATCCGGCGCCATACGAGGAACTTCAGAAACTCACCCCAGTGAAACTCGTCGTTCTCGAACGAGATTTCCTGGTCCCGAAGGCCTGCCTCAGGAGATGGAGACGGATCCGCGCCGCCCTCGTCGGGGCAGTCGTGTGCATTTCACTCCTGGCGGTGGTGTATGTCGCCTCCTGGTGGTGGGTGGCGGCCGCGTCGGCGCTCTACCTGGTCGTAGCGGTCGGAACGGTGTGGTCGCCGAGACCCCACCGGGGGAAGGCGGACGACAGATGTCGCGCCCCGTGGAAATCCTTGGGCGAGGGGTGAGGTCGAGGAAATTCGACGCCTCGACCGGCAAAGGATCGAGTCCGCAGCCGGGACGGCGCGATTTCGGAAGCGGTCGGCGAAGACCGAGGAGCCCGAGGGCCCGTTGGAGAGAATCGAGAGTGGGACGGGCTGCGACCGGATATGGCGGATATTCATCGTAAGGTCGCCCCTATGACGGCTGTCGTCCGTTCGAGGATCGAGGCCCCGGCCCCTTCCGCACCCGGGCAGTCCGGGTGGTCGAGCCCCGAGCCGCTCCGCGGGAGCCGCGAGTGCCGGCCGGGTGGCAGCGACGCAGAGGAGTCGCCTGAGTCGTGACCATCTTCGTCGTCGCCGGGGTGGTGATCGGGCTCTATCTGCTGAACTATTTCTTCGGCGACGCCCTCGGTGCTGGGGACGACGAAGGCAAGTCCGACGAGGCGGCCGGTCTGGGCCTCGCCGGGCACCGGCGACGACGACCGGCGAGTCCGCCGCCCGAGGGCCGGTCCGAGGATCCGGACCCGGTGGCGATGGCGACGACCACGACCACGGAGAACGAAGGCCGGGAGGGCGCCGGCGTTCCGAGTCGTCGGCCGGTGGACACCGGTGAGAACGAAGAACGGCCCGAGGACTCGACCTCGGAGTCGTGGATCACCGGCGTCGGGGCGGTCGTCGTCCTTCTCGTCCTCCTCTTCGTCGGGACGTGCGCGTGGGACTTCTACCGGGACCAGCGCGACCAGCAGCGCGCCGCGGCGCGGCAGCGACAGTTGGCGGGCACTCGCTGGTCGGAGGTGCGACGCGTCGAGGACCCGCTGAAGGGGCCGCTGTGCCTGTCGAGCGTCGGACCGGTGCGTGCCGTGCAAAAGGCGACGGCGCCCCCGGCGCAACTCTTCTACTTCGTCCCGGGCGGGGAGGAGAGTCTGCGGATCGTCCTCGATGTGAACCCGGTCGCGAGCATCGGCCTCGTGGACGGGGGCGGCTTCGTGGAGTTGCTGTTCGGCAAGGGAGTCTTCGCCTTCTCGTATCGAATCGACGGCAGTGACCTCGAGAGCGGCGTGGGCTTCGTCGCCGACGAGACCGAGGCCGTATTCCCGGCTCCCGTCCTGCGGGCGGTGAAGAACGGCAACGACACCTTCGTCGTGGGCGTCACCGCCGAGGACGGCGAGTATGTCTATCCGGAAGTTCCAGAACGGGGAAGGCAGAGAACCCTTGGCGTTCTTGGGCCGGAGCGGGATAGCGGGGGTGCGGCGCCTGGCTACACCTGGCTACAACGAGGGGGAGAGGTTGAGGAGTTCGAAGGCTTTGCGCTGCAGGGGAGTGGGCTTGGCGCGGAGGGTGAAGGTGGCATCGTTCGCCGGGGTGCGCACCGTGTTGAGGGTGAGGGTGCCCAGGTTCTGGAGCAGGGTCCCGAAGTCGTGGAGCGGGAACCCTTCGGGGGTCTGGCGGGCGGCGACCTTCCGCCGCGCCTCGGGGGAGCGCCGGGCCGGCTTCACCGGGGAGGAGCGTTCCCGGTCCCCGGCTTCGGGATCCTCGTCCTGGAAGAGGAGGGGGGCCAGCGCCTTTCGCAGGTGCCACTCGCCGTAGTAGGCCAGCAGGCACAGGAAGATGTGGGCCCGGACCCGTTCCGGTTTCCGGTGGAAGATGGGGCGGACGCGGAGATCCACCGCCTTCATGCTGCGGAAGGCCCGCTCCACGGTGGAGAGGGACTTGTAGGCCCGGACCGTCTGCTCGGTGGAGAGCAGGGCCGGTTCGGCGTTGGTGCGGACGATGTAGAGGCCGTCGAGGGCCTGTTCGGCGGAGATGGATTCCTCGTTGCGGCGGTAGGTGAAGGAGGTGTCGGTGGTCTCGGTGAGGAAGTGCTTTTCCATCTTGAACTTGCCGATGACCTTTCCGACCCGGCGTTCGATGCGGTCGGCGCCGCGCAGGGGCCGGCCCTCGCGGCGGGTGGCCCGGACGACCGCTTCCAGTTTCTTCTCGGTGCTGCGGAGCAGGTCTTCCCGTTTCCTCCGGCGTTCCGCTTCCAGGCGGGGGTTGAAGCAGACCACCAGGCGCTCGCCGGGGAACAGGTCGGAGGAGATCTCGGCGAGGTCGCGCCGGTCGAAGAGGGTGGGGTTCACCGATCCGTTCGCCACCAGGGCGCGGATGGCGGAGGAACGCAGGGCGGTGACCCAGCGGAAGCCGTCCTCGGGGCGCAGGTCTTCGCGGAGGCGCTCGGAGGTGAGCATTCCCCGGTCCCCGACCAGGACCACCTGGCGGAGACCGAAGCGGTGGCGCAGTTTCTCGACCTGGGCGGCGACCGTCTTGGGGTCGGCGGTGTTCCCGGGGAAGACCTCGACGGCGACCGGGCAGCCGTCGCGGGAGCAGAGCAGGCCGAAGACGATCTGGAGGGAGCCGCGTTTGCCGTCGCGGCTGTATCCGCGCCGGGCCAGGGGGCAGCGGCGGCCCTCGAAGTAGGTGGAGGTGAGGTCGTAGAGGACCAGGGTGTTGTCGCGCAGGTGTTTGGCGGCCAGGCGGTTCTCGATGGCTTCCTGCCGGGATCCGAGCCAGTCGAGGGCGTCGTAGAGTTCGTTCTCTTCGACTTCCCCGAGATCGAGGAGGGTTCCCAGGGAGGAGGCGGCGGTCTGGGGGGCGAGGGTGCGGGAGGTGGCGAGTTTGGAGCGGGGGTCGAGGATGCGGGAGACGATGAGGGCGAAGGCCAGATCGCGGAGGCGGGAGGGGGCGCGGTGGAGCAGGGCCGGGAAGCCGAGGCGGCGGAGGGTCCCGAGGACGGCGGCGGCGTGGCCGTGGGGGAGGGAGCGGAGGATCTCGAAGGCTTCTTCGGGGGAGACCAGGGTCCGGCCTTTGAGGAACTGGTCGAGGGCATCGACGGCGGCAGGGTTTCGGCGGTAGAGCTTGGTGAGGTTGGCGAGGGTGCGTTTTTTGGGTTTTCCGTTTTCGCGGTAGGCCTCGCGGAGGAGGACGGTGGGCGGGGAGTCGCGGTTGGGGATGTGGTCGACGAACATGGATACGAGTATAAGTCATGGAAATAGCCTATGTCAACAGATCAACCGCACGACTAGCCGGTCAATACATGGACACATTTTTACACCCAAAAAGGGCCTTATGCGCCCACAGGTCAACGACTTATCTCGAAAACGCTCTGGAACTTCCGTCTATCGGTTCGGAATCGCCGGGAGCCGGTTCGAGGAGGTCCGTTCGTGCGCCGGGGGGTGATCGCGATGGCCGGAACCTGGATCCCCTCCCGTCCGCCGAGCCGCCTTCAGGGGAAACGGAGACGGCCTCGGCGTTCCGACCGGATCTGACGCGCCCGGCGCATACGGTGCGCCTCGCCGGCCGCCGGCGCGCGGCCGCTCTCCCGAAAGGAACCTCATGACGACCCCGGCAACTCGAACCACCCACCACCGGTCGCGAGCGGCGTTCGCGCTGCTCACGGCCGCGTCGCTCCTCGCTTCCGGCTGCGCGGGAGACGATGGCGGCTTCGTCCTGATCTCGTGGCTGTTCGGCATCGCCGCCATCGTCGCCACCGTGCGTCTGGGATCGAATCTCGGCCTGAAGACCGGCGGCTTCATCGTGCTCAGCATCCTGCTGCTCCCCGCCGCGCTGTGGTACCTGGTCGTGAAGACCTCCAAGAAGGGAACCGACGAGGAGCCGGAGGACCGGATCGGCGGGATCTGACCGGCCACCCCTTCGAGCCGGGGCCGCTCGCTCCGGGCCGTTCCGGCGACGCATCGCCGCCGCCGGGCCGCTCGCCGCCGGGCGGGCCGGCCAGCCAGCGCCATCAGGCGTTCGGACGGAAATTCGAGACCGCGCCGCGTGCCTTCCGAACCGAGCGACCTGGCGATGCCCGCCTCTCGAGCGACGCGGCGCCGGCTCTCAACGGCGTTCACGCCGGTCGTGGCCCTGTCCCTCTTCGCTTCCGGCTGCGCGGGAGAGGACCCCTCCGGCCTCCTCGCCCTGTTGCGTTGGGCGCCCGGCATCGTCGTGATCGTGCGCCTGGGATCGAAACTCGGCCTGATGGGCGGCGGATTCGAGATCGTCTGCAAGATGTTCTTCTGCACCGTGGTCAGCCTCGTGGCGTGGATGGTGGCTCACGGTGAATCGCCGGGCCTCTCCGTGTGGCCGTTCGTCCTGACCGGCGTCCTCGTGATTCCCGGGCTCCTGTCGTTCCTCGTGCTGCATGTCGTCCTCCGCAGGTGGTGGTATCTGATCGCGATCGCGACGACTGTTCGGGGCACGAACCGACGAGAAGCCGGAGGAGCGGATCGGCGGGAGGTGACCGGTCCCGCCCTCGATCCGGAGCCGCCGGCTTCGGGTCGTCGGTTCCGGCGCTCCTCTCCACCACCCGGTTGATCGCTCCGTTACCGGCTCGGGGCCGTGAGAGGCACCGTCGGAGTCTTCGAGACCGCGCCGCGGCGATTCACCCGGAACGGGCCTCGCGCGGAATGCAGGTCCTCGTGCGGGACGAACCGGCGAGGGCGTCGTTCGCGTGCGACCGTCCCTGACGCACGGCCTCCGTAGTGTGCCTTTCAACCGGGGCGCCGACCGAATGGCGTCCCCGAAGAAAGGAAAACACACACATGAAGAATCACGGCACTCGCCCGAGTTCATTGCTCCGTTTCGGACTTGCCCTGTCGGCGCTCCTCGGGGCCGCCGGCGCTTCCGCCTGTTCGGCGAACCAGATCGAGACGATCCTGCCGATCGTGTCGGTGGTCACGATGACCGTCGCCGGTGTCGTCGCGTCCCTGATGATCGGCAACCGTCGCGGCGTCGCCGGTCCGTTGCTGCCGCTCGCCATCCTCGTCTGGCCGGTGGGTCTCCTCTATGCCTGCCTGGCGCGGCCGAACCGCGACAGTGACGACCTGCTGGGCGGCGTCCGCTCCGGGCGCAGGGGCGGCGGCGGAGCGAGCCGGTGCTGAGTCCGCTCGACGGTGGTCGGGGCGAATCGTGCCGGGTGTCGTCCGGCGTGGCTCCGACTCGTCGGCCCGACGGCCGGCCACAGAGCCTGGCCGCGGTAGGCGGAACAGGAGCCGATCCTCGGCGACGCGCATCCATCGCGTCCTTTCCGGCCCGGCGTTCTCCGGTTCCTGACCGGCCGGGCGGCGGGCACGCCCGGTTCGACGGTCGGCGCCCTCCCGCCGGTTGCGCCCGGTTGTGTCGTAGGTATCCAGCAGTCTCTACGCCGCTTCCGCCGGCCCGGCAGCGGGGCCGAGGCCCGTGACAGACCTCCGGTCGGCTCGTCGAGTTCCTCCACCCAGCGGAAAAGCGAATCCATGCGATACGGCCCGATCCGGAACATCGTTCGGCTGGCGATCGAGTTGCAGAGCCGCCCGTCCGGGCTGACGATCGACGGGATCCAACAGCAGTTCTCCTGCTCCCGCCGCACGGCCGAGCGCATGAAGAGCGCCGTGGAAGAGTGCTTCGGCTGTCTCCACCAGGTGGAGACCGACGACCGGAAGATCCACTGGCGTCTCGAATCACGCGCCCTCCGCGGCCTCGTTCGGGTCTCGCCCGAGGAAATCCGGGAGGTGGCGTCGGTCGCGGATGCGCTCGAAGCGGAGGGTCGCACCCACGAGGCTACGGTCGTTCGACACCTGTTGGACAAGGTGGGCGCCCTTTTTCCCTTCGGCGAGAACGCCCCCGGCCATTCGTTGGCGCTCCGCCGAGGTGTTGGCGCGGTCCCCGGTACCGAAGACCCTCGGTCGGTTGCGTCCGATTCTGACGGAGATGGCGCGTAATCTCGGTCTTTCGGCGCCACCTTCCCGATCGGCTGCCGGAGGAGATCAAGACCTCATGATGCGCGAACGACACTCCGTCGCGGGCAGCGGCGAGAGTCCATCCCCTTCGGTCGTATCCTGCCGCGGGAGTGCGAGCCATCGCTTCGCCCCCACTGTCCGTCGTCGCCTTTCGATCGCCTGGCTTCCGGCGATGGCGGTGTCGTTGTTGGTCCCGGGCGCCTCCGCCGAGGGGCAGCCGCAGGACCCTCCCCATGGCGACTGGTGGGTTATGCACCAAGACTCCCCGATGGACGATCTCCAGTTCTATCTCGCCATCACCTTCGCGCAGAAATCGCCGAATCCGAAAGCGGTCGAAGCGCTGAAGGTGATCTGCTCCGGGCAAGAGTCCCTCATGGAGTTCGTCGAGATCGATCTGGACTTCTTCGATGAAGCCTCCGTGTTCGTCGCCGCCGGCGACAGGCACGACTTCCGCGTTCGGTGGGACGACGAACCGCCAACCTCGCTGCCCTTCGTCGTAGGGGACGACGCCGACAACCTGTTCTTTCCTCTCGAACAGATCGATCTCAACGACGCGTTCATCACGAAGTTGCTGGCCCACGAACGCTTGCTCGTGGAGGTTCGCCTCCTGATGAGCACCGAGATATTCGAGTTCTCGCTGAACGGCGCGGCGGACGCCATCGCCGAAATGCGCGGACACTGCCTCGGTTGACGGGAGCGGCACCTCGATGGACTCGCCGACAGGCCGCACCGTGACACAGCTATCGAATCAGCCCCCGGACGAAGACGCCCGCCGGCCGGCCGGCCGCGAGGAACGCCCGGCCTCGGAGGATGCCGCCGAGAAGGAGACGCGGCCACCGCAGTCGTCGGCACTCGAAGACTCGGAGGCCCTGGCCGCGATGAAGGAGGCCTTCCGCGACGGAATGGTCGCCGTCAGCGCGGTCGTCCTCGGGATCGTCGCCATCGGCTACTGGGGCGGTTTCTCCACGGCCCCGTCCTTCCTGGACGCGCTGTGGCCGGTTCTGCCCCTGGCGTTCGTGGCAATGATCTTGGGCGGCGTCATCCAGTGTCTCCGCTGCTCGCTCCGCCTCGGTCGCGAGCAGCCGGAAGGGGAGGGTTGGGGGTTCTCCGACGCTCTCGTCGGGGTCGGCGCGGTGATGGCCGTGCTGGCCTGGGGTTTCCTGAAGGAAGCGAAGGAGGACGGGACCGACTCGCTGAAGTTCGGCGCGGTCGCCATCGTCGTCATCGCCGCGGTCGTCTTCCTGCTCCTGGTCTTCGCGCCCTCCGTGCTGGAGGACCTCCGGCGTGCGGTGGCGCGGTCCTTCTGAGCCTCCCGCCGGGCGCGGCGCGCACCCGGGAACCGGTTCGACCGGGCCCGCGCCCGCGCCTGCCCCCGGGCGTTCCCACGCACCGATGGCCTCGGCATGGCCCCGGGAGGGAGCGGTCCGCCGCCGGTCACTCCCCGGGGCCGCGAACTTCGACTCCGGGCGGCCCGGACGCTGAACCGCCGTCCCGGCGCCACGGCCTGCCGTGAGTACGAGAACGCGTTCACGACATCGACGGAATCTGCGGCGGAGGGCGGGCCCATCCACCTCCTCCGATGGGGACCGGCGTCGTCGCGGACCCCGAACGGAGCCGGTCGCGGTTCGGCGGCAAGGTCGTGGTGGTCGTCGCCGCGACGGCCGTGTCGCTCGGGCTCCGACGGTCGCCCAGCGATCTCCGGCGGGGAGCGAGCCGGCGGCTGACTCGTCCGTCCCGGAACCGCGGCCGCCGCCGCCCGCGCCGGCCTTCGGCGCGGCGCCCGGCGTCTCCCACGGAGGGAGCGTGTCCCTGCCCGCAGGTCACGCCGACACGGCCCGGCCCGGACTCCCGCCTCCCCGGGCCCCGGGAACGCCCGACCGAATTCGACGGACTCCCGCCGTAGCGTCCCTCCGTGATCGTCCCCCGCCGCTGTTCCCGCTCCCTTCTGCCGCATCCTCGATCGCCCGTCTGTCTCTCCACGGCCTGCCACCGCCTTCGCAGCCCCGGTGTCTGCCGTCTCCCGGCGTCCGCCGGCAACCCGTCCTCCCGGGTCGTGAACGGCAACCCGATCTTCCGGCTCGGTTGCGGCGCGCCTTCCACGCTGATCGTCGGTGTGGGGTTCGGGGCGATGCTCCACGGCCTGTGGTCGCAGATCCCCATCTGGCCGTTCGCTCTCGCCGGCCTGCTCCTCCCTCTGGCCCTGGCGATCCTCTACGGCGTGGCAGTGCTCGTCGAGAGGTGGTTCCCGGAGCATATGGAGGATATAGATCCGTAACGCGCCTTTCGCGGGGCGAAGCCCGAGTGTCCGACTCGAAGCGAGAGCGCCGGCCCGGGCGCCGAATCCGAAGGCCCGGACCACCTCGGGAGCGTTCGCCCCGTCGAGCCGATGCCAGCGTCAGTGGTTCCGCACCGGGGCGTGAGCTGTCGCGTGGGCGCTCGAAGTCGAACTCGTCCCCCGGCGTCTCCCTGCGACCGGATCTGACACCCGGCCGCCGTAGCGTGCCGGTGGTCGCGAGATCGCCGAACGCGCCAGTGGCGACCCGGGGAGCAGTGCACCGATGGCCGACGACAACGAAAAACGACTCCGCGACTGCTGGATCGCATGGCGACGATTCGAAGCGCGCGCCACCGCAGCGACGGAGTGCGACGAAGCGCAAGGCGACACGCCGGACGAAGCGGTGAGCGAGGCGGCATCGCGGTACGCCCCGGCAGCGCAGGCGCTATGGAGAGGCGCGAACGAAGCGGAAGTGTTTGCGGCGGCGATGTGCCGCTACTTGTCGATCCTGACACAGAAGGCGGTATCGAGAGGCGCCTGCGCCGTAGCCATCGCCGTCCACTTCTTCGTGACTCTCGGAGCGGCGCTCGGCGGAACGCCGGCCGAAGAAATCCAGTCGGCGCTTCTGGCGGCGTGCTGGTGGGGGGCGCCAACCGTGTGGGCGGGCGGCGTCGTATGGGGAGCGCACCGATGCCGCCGTCTCGTCTGCGACGGTGATGAGAAGCCCCCGTTGGGCGCGGCGTTCCAGATGGCGATCTACTGTGCGTTCCGGACCTGGCTGCCCGACGCCGCATTCTTTCTCGGAATCGGCGTGCTTCTCGGCGCTGTCTGGCCGGACTTTTTCGACGCGACGATCTGGGCGACCGTGGCCGGTGTGTTCTGTATCCAGCGCGGTGGGGAGTGGAGGAAGCAGGTAGCGGCGCGCCCGCTCGCAGTCTGAAATCGATCGACAGGGAGTGCCTCCATTCTCGTTCGCCCCAAGGCGGTACCGCCGACAGGTTCCCGCACGGTCACCGGCGGTGTCGCGATTCCGACCCAGCAGGTTCTACCCGTTTCCCCGGTGCGACCGAATCTGACATGCCGCCGCCGTAGCGTGCCGACGGTCGGGAGGCGCCGAAGCATGGGCGCGGTCCTGACGAAGGAGCGATATGGCCCGGGAGCACCAGAGAGAACTCATCGAGTTCGGGGAAGCGTTTTTGCGGTGGGCGGCCTGCGTCGAGGCGGCCGCGCCGGAGGGCGGCGATGAAGAGGAGGCGTTGTCCGACGCCGTATGGGAGGCGGCATCGCGGTACGTACCGATAGCGGAGGCGGCCTCGACGGGCACGGACGAAGAGGAGGACCAAGCTTGGGACAAGGCGTTGTGGGACTACCGGTGGTTGGTTGTGGAACAGGCCGTGTCGAGGGGGGCGGGCGCCGTGGCCGTCGTCGTCGCAACAGTCGTGATCCTGCGCCTCTGGACCGGCTCGCCTCCCGGCGAGAACCTCGGGGCGGCCGTGGCTTCGGTGAGTTGGTGGGGTGTTCCGGCGGTCCTCGCCGGCGGGGTCGTCTGGGGCATGCGTTACCTCCGCATCGATGGAGAGCGATGGAGGACCGTGATCGCCGCCCCTCGGAACAGGCGAGAAAGGCTCCTGCGGTTCCTCCGGGACGGCATCGGATGTACGTTGGCGAGTCCATGCTCTCACGCCGCTCTCGCCATCGGGATCGGCGTGTTCGTCTTCGACCAGTCGCCGGAGAACTTGACGGGGTTCGTCGTCGGAACCTTGGGTTGTAATTTCATCCCGTGGGGGCGAATGTGGCGAGCTGTCCGGAGAGGTTTGGCGCGGCCGATCTGATGACCGGAGCCGCAGAGGACTCGGCGCGTACAGGGCCAAAGCCAGGCGCGAGGTAGGTTCCGATCACGAACCGTCGCAGTGGGCGAAGGGAGGTGCGTCGGGCGGACCCGACCGTCTCACCGTCGCGGGTCGGCGGCCGGCCCGCCCGAAACGTTTCTATCGAAGGAGAGCATGCGATGCGCGTTGGCGGTTCGATAATTTTCTTCACCATCGTGGCCGTCGGCCTCTGGATGTCGGCGCCCACTCTGTCGTCCCGGATACCGATGTGGCCGTTCCTTTTGGCCGGATTCCACTTCATGCCCGTCCTGGCCGATCTCGCCTGGATCCTGGAATTCGTCGTGAGTTCGATCCGGCTCCGAACGGTAAAGGGCGGTCCTCGATGAGGGGATCCGGGTCACGCCGCCGACCCGGGAGAGTCCTTTCGCACGCCGGATCCGCGACAAGGCGCGACCGGATTTGGCAACTCGGCACCGTAGCGTCTTCCCATGATCGTCCTCCGCCGTTGTTCCCGGTCGTTACTGCCGCACGCTCGGTTTCGCGCCTGTCTCGCTGCGCCCTGCCGCCACCTTCGAAGCCCCGGTGTCTGCCGACTCCCTTCGTCCTTCGGCGGCCCGTCCCTCCAGATCACGGGAAGTGGCGGTACGACCGGCCTCGGTTGGCTCGCGCTGTTATTCGTGACCGGCGGTTTCCTGGTGTGGGCCGTGGCGCGCGTCCTGTGGCCGGCACTTCCCTTGTGGCCGTTCGTTCTCGCGGGCGCGCTGATCGCGGCGTCGGAGCCGCTGTCGGAGGTTGCTTCGCGGGTCGGCAGAATGACTTGGAAACTCGTCTGCAACATGGGCACCTGCACGGCCGTCAGCCTGGTCGCGTGGGCCGTGGCTCGCCTCCTGTGGCCGGGGCTCTCCGTGTGGCCGTTCGTCGTGGTCGGCGTGCTCGTGATTCCGGCGCTCCTGCTGCTCTGCGGGTTGGTTCTGGGCCTCATCCGGCCCCTGTCGCCCGGTTCCGTCGACCGGCGTAGGTTGTGGGAGGCGGAGTGAGAAGCCGGGCGGTTCGGGTCTGACCGCCAGGCGGCGGAGTCCTCGAACGCGGCACGGCCGAGCCTCAGACACGGCGATTCCGGCAGACCCGCCGGTTGCGACCGGATCTGACGCTCCCTTGTCGTAGGGTCGCTCCGGTGACCCGCTTCCTCCGCCATCCCCGGCCCGTCGGCTCGCTGCGGCCCGAGCCGGGCCGGCCGCCCAAGTGGTCACCATCGTTTCCTCGATCCAATGCGCCCCCTGCCGGTGGCGACGAGGTTCGGGGGCCCAACCCGGCCTGATAGCGGACCCGGGTGCCTGACCGGCGCCGAATCGGACCCCGAACGCGCCCGGAACGCGGCGCGCACGACTCGCCGTTCAAGGAGAGACCGATCTGATGTTCGAAGAAGAGAAGAGCGATGGACTGCGACGGTTCGGCACCGGCCTCGTCGTTCTGGCCATCATCGTCACCGGCATCGTCCTCGTCGGTTACGCCTCCGACCGGCGGGAGGAGGCCCGGGAGGAACGCGCCCGCGCCGCCGAAGCCCGCGAACGAGCCGAGGAGCAGCGCCTGCTCCGCGTCCGGGCTTCGGCCTGGGGCGAGGTGCAGCGGACGAAGACCCGTTGGGACGAACACCTCCCGTGGCTGAAGCGCGTCACCAAGACCAGGGAGACCATCGCAGCCGCGGCGACTGCCGGCATGGTCGGCGCGGCGTGGCTGGCCGAAGACATGCCTTTCTTCGGCGAGGGCCTGGCGGTCGGGGCGGCCACGCAGATGCAGGCCCGGGCCGCGCAGACGATGGCGGAGGCGGAGGCGGAGATCGCCGTGAAAGGCCCGGAGGTCTTCAGCACCGTGGACGCGCTGGGCGGGGCGTTCGCCCGGATGCTCGAAGCCGACCGGGTGATCCCCGGCGATGCCGCCGCCATCGCTGCCTGGAACGACGCGAACGCGGTGGCCGAGCGCTGGGACCGGGCGGCGGACGAGTTCGGCGCCATCATGGCGGTGGATGTCCTCAGCGCCGGCCAGGCAGCGACGGTCTTCGACCGAACCACGAACGAGATGGTCGCCGCCCTGCAGAAATTGATGCCCACCCCCGCGACCTCTCCCGGCGACTCCCCGTAGTCGGAGTCACGCGCAGCCGAGCGCCCGCAAGAGCCCGGGGTCGGCCCGGGTCTCGATCCGATGGCGGCCACTGGCGCAGCCGGGCGGGCGCTCGCCGAGGGTCGCTCTCACCCACCGCCGGGGCCCGCGGGGGCCCGAAGCCCGGCTCCCGGCCACCGAGGTCGCGGCGCTCGATTCGCTGTCCGTACGGAGATCGTGCGATCCACTTCCGGACTGCGCCGAAGACAGCGCATCCCAAGGCGCCAACCCGTCGTCCTCCCTTTGCTGCCTCACTCCTGTCTCGCTGCGCCCGACTCTGACGCAGTGCCGCCCTAACTTCATGGCGGGACACGGACAGCGCCGCCGGTTCGGATGCCGAGGTCCGCCACCGAGCAAGGGCGGCCCCTGGTTCGCCCCGGACGCTGCGCCAAGTCTTGCCGCTTCCCGGTTGCCCCGCCCGGGTCCGCGCAGATCTTCTCCGCCACAAGGAGGCGAGCCATGGAGAAACCGAAGCCGAAGCCAGGAGGAATGGGTAAAGCGGACGCCCTTCTTCTGGTGTTCGTAGGGCTGAAATTGGGCGGGCAAGTCGATTGGAGTTGGTTGTGGGTGCTCTCCCCCTACTGGATCGGATGCGCTGCCCTCATGGCCGTCAGCTGGTGGCGCCTGTCTTTCTCACCCTCGCAGACTCTCATGAAGAAGGTCCCTGCAGGACGGGAAAAATGGTCCGGACGCTGCCGAAGCAGCGACGCATTGTTTCTCCTGTTCTTGGTCCTGAAGTGGACGGGACATATATCCTGGAGTTGGTTTTGGGTTCTGTCCCCGTTGTGGCTCCTCAAACCTCTCGGGATGCTGCTCGCGCAACCATCGGGAGAGCGACGCAAGAGCAAGGATCTCGGGCTGAATCTGGCCAACTTTGCCATCACACTGGTCTTCGTGGTTCTGATCGCGTTGAGATTGGAGGGCCACATCCCCTCCTGGTGGTGGGTCGCCCCCGCATTCCCGCTCTCCCTGATCTTCGGGGCGGTCCTTTCGATGCGGATGGATGCCGCGTTCCTCCGCCGGCTCCTCCGCGAGAGGGCAGAACGGCAGGAGCGTCACCGCCGGAAGGGCGCGCCGGCGATGCCGCCCACGGTCCTCGAACTATGGGAGGAGCGCCAACAGGCGGCGCCGTGACGAGGAAGGCAGATACGAGTTGCGGAGGACGGCGCACTCGGCCTCGGGCAAAAGGACGGCAGCGGTCTCACCGCTTGGGCGTTCGGCGTCTCCCTGCTCAGCCTGATCGGCATGGTGGCGGCAGGCGTCCTCGCCGGCTTCGTTCGGGTCAGCGAAAGATCCGGCGGGAGATAGGCGGTGTGCCGCGACCGTCTCCGAACCGGGTCGAGCCCCGGCGACTGCGCCGGAGGTGGCCGAGAAGCGGGCGGCCCCGCGGGATGGCGCCGGCGCCGCGTGGAGGGGAGCACCGGTGATGGACCGACGCCGGTTCCTCGAATTGGGCGCGGCCGCCGGCGCCAGCGTGTTCGTCCCGGCCGGGAGCGCCGCGGACGCCCCTGCCTTCAGGGTCGTCGCCGACCGTGCGGCGCTGCTCGCGGAACTGGCCCTCTTCGAGCGGGTGTTCTTCCACGACAGCGATCGGCGCCGGTTCCGCTGCTGCGAGGCCGCCGCGCTCGGACAGGAGAGCCCCGTCCGCCGCAAGTGGCCGACGGTTCCCGGTCCCCCGCCTGTGCCCCGCAACGACGAGGTGATGCTCGCGCCGGAACGGAACCGCTGCATTCTCTTCGCCTCGGGCCGGGAGACGGAATTCCGCTCCGTCGTGGACGCCGAGTGTTCCGGCGCGGAAGCGGTGAGCGTGCCGCTGCTGCCGCTGTTCTCCTGGCTGGCCGCTGCCGGGGACGACGAGGGCCCGGTGACCCTCCGCCGGCGCGGACCGAACCGGGTCGAGGCGCAGTGCGGGGAGCGCCGGCTCCGGCTCCCGGCCCGGGCGAGCGAGGCTCTGGCCGCGGCGTCCGGGTCGCCGGCTTCCCCACCGGCCGGGGCGCGCCTCGTCCCGGGGCTCGACGGATCGTGGTTCCCGGACCATCTCCGCGCCGACGCCTACACCCGTCCCTCGACCGCGATCACCGTCCCGCAAGTGATGGCTCGCCTCGAATCGGAGATCGCCCGGCGAGATCGGGCCCGGCGGGTCATCTCCTTTCCCGGTCACCTCGGCGCGCCGAACGGGACCCCGACGCGACGGAAGCGGAGCGTCCGCCTCGTCCTCCGTTTCGAGACCATGCTCCAGTGGATGGTGCTCGCCCGAGCCGTGGGCGGCCCCGACCGCGTCCTCGACGACGGCGCGCGCGTCTTCTTCGAGTGCGGAGACCGCCGGCTCGTCTCCCGCAGGTTCCCGGACGGGTTCCGGTTCCGACGGCCCTGCGACTGCGCTGTCAGCGTTCGGACGGGCGACACCCGGATCACCACTCTCTGACGCGGCCGAGGCGCCGCGGGGAGCCCGCCGGCCAACCGCTCCGCGCCGATTGCGGGGCCGTCGCTTCCTCCCGAAGGGCGTGTCCGATCTCTCCGGGAGGCCCCGCCCGGCAGACGTCCGGTGGCGTCGCCGCGACCGACCGGCGCCGAGTGCGTCCCGCGCCGGCGGACGAGGCGGCCGAGGTCTTTCCCGCCCCCGCCGCCCCGGTTTCGTTCCGGCGCCGAACCGGGGGTCGGTGACAGATTTTGTCGCCTCCGTCGCTTACGGTCTCCGCCATCAGCGCGAAGAGCGCTCATTTTCGGCCAGCGATCCGCTCGGCGCCACAGTCCCGCCCAGCGGGAAGGAGAACCCAGGGAGACACCCGATATGCAATACGGAACCATTCAGAATCACTCTACGAGACCCCGCCCGGAATCCGGCCTGGTCCCCGACCTCGCGCCGTTCGTCCCTCATCTCCCGAGCGAGCCGGGCCGGAACACCATGGAAGACCTCGGGGCGCCGGCCGCTCCCGCGTCCCGGATCGAGGGCCCCGAATCGGCCGGCCCGACCTTCGCCGCCATAGATTTCGAGACGGCCAACTATGGGCGGGACAGCGCCTGTTCGGTCGGCGTGGCCATCGTCCGCGACGGAAGCCTCGTCGAGTCCGTCCACCGCCTGATCCGGCCCCCCAGCAGCCGGTTCGCGTTCACCTGGCTCCACGGGATAGATTGGGAGCAGGTCGCGGACGCGCCGCCCTTCGGAACCGTCTGGGAAGAGATCGAGCCGCTGCTGGAAGGCGTGGACCTCCTCGCCGCCCACAACGCCAAGTTCGACCGCGGCGTCCTGGCCGCCTGCGTGAGACGCCACGGCCTGCCCGACCCGGGGCGCCGGTTCGTCTGTTCCATGGGCGTCGCCCGGAAAGTGTGGAACCTCTACCCGACGACCCTGTCCGATGTCTGCGCCTGCCTCGACATCCCCCTGAACCACCACGACGCCCTCTCCGACGCCGAGGCCTGCGCCCGGATCCTCCTCGCCGCCAGCGCCGACGGCTGGCGCCCGCCGGGCGGGGAGACACGCGCGCAACCAGCGCCGGACCGGGCCTGACCCTCCGAGGTCACTCCCGGCACCGGCCGCCGGGCCCTCGGCAACGCCCGAAGGAACACGCACACGATGCCCGGGCGGGAAGAGAAGAGGGAGGGAAGGAAGCGCTCCCGAGCCCCGGAGTTGGAGGTGTTCGACGCGAGCCTCGTCGAGACTCGCCGGAATCTGGAGCGCTGGAGGAAGGCACTCCGGGCCCTGATCGAGTTCGCGGAATCCGATCAGGGAAGGCGCCTGTTCAGTCGTGGGGTGGTCGAGGCGGCCAAGCGAGTCGTCCGGGAATCGGGGAAGGGCGGGAAAGGCGCCCCGTAGCGGCGGCCGTTCCGCCGAACGAGGCGGACGAGAGGGCGCCGGACCCGGCGCATCGCCCCGGGCGAGTCGGGGTATCCGACCGGCCCGTCGAGTGTCTGCGCTCGCTTCGACATCTCCAGACCGCGACGACTCCCACTGGGACGCCGACCGGGAGAGCGGTGTCTGCCCGCAGGAGCGACGACCACTCTCCGCCGAGAACCGCTGCCGAAGCCGGCCGCATCCGCGATCAGGTCGTCCCCGTCCGTCGACCCTGCTTCTGCCCTCGTCGGACTCTGCCGACCGCATCCAGTTATCCGAAAAAATACGACATTTGACACTTGGGGGGGGGGGGGGGGGGGTAGAGTGGATTCCCGAACCGCGAGGCAGCGGTTGCCGCCCCCGGCATGGGGCACGGAGACCTCGGCCCGGCGACACTCACAGGAGCAGCAAGCCCATGACAACCGAGACCATCCGGTACTGGGGGTACCGGATCAACAAGGCCCTCATCCCGTTTTTCCGGGCGGAACTCGAAGATGGACGGCTGCGCCAGGGGTGGGGTGGCCCCGGGCAGGACCTCCGCGGTTCCACCCTCAAGAGCGGCGCCCGACGCAACCTGCGGATGCTCCGCGAAGTCAAGAAGGGCCACATCCTCCTCGTCCCGAGGCTGCCCGAATGGGATCGCGTGGCGATCGTCGAAGCCACCGAGGACTGGGACAGCGGCTACCGCTTCGAGGACCCGGCGCAGAAGGACTACAGCCACATCTTCCCCGCTCGGCTGGTCAAGTCGTTCGTGCGCGAGACCGCCGGCGTCAGCGGCGATCTTCGGAAGAGCCTGAGGTTCGTCGGTCGCTTCTGGAGCCTGGATCCGGTCGGAGCCGACATCGAGGTCCTGAGGCGGACGCCGCAGGCGGACCTCGATGCGGGGATCACGGACGAGAAACGGCTCAGCGACGCTGTTCAGGCGGCTTTCAAGGACGCCTTCAAAGAGGAACAGTTCGGCACTTCGGTGTACGACCGTTTGAACCACGAATTCGACAACACGCGGTGGGAGAACGTGCTCGTCCGTGTTCTGAGAACGCGGTATCCCGCTCCCTGCGAGGTGAAGAGGGTCGGTGGTCGTGCCGAGAAGGAGCACGGCACGGACATCCTCGTCTTGCTGCCCGGAGTTGGAGAGGGCCCCCGCCATGCGATCGCCGTTCAGGTGAAGGACTACGCCGGTGTCGTGGGTCACCATCCTGTCGATCAGATCAACAAGGCGGAGTGGTGGGACGGAAAGGACTCCCACTCCGTCGTCGAGAAGGTCGTCATCCTGACCAGAGCGAGCCGGGGAGAGAACGCGAAGTTGGTGGAAGACGCGAACAGGGAGAAAGTTCGCCTCGTGTTCGCCGAAGACCTCAAGGTGATGCTGACGGAGTACGCAAAGCGCACGATGGGCCTCACTTCGTCGGACTGAGGGCGAGTTCAGTCCGAGCGACGCGCCGTCCGCCAGCGGCGCGTGCCTGTTCTCCCTCTGCGGAGACCGCCACCCACCCACTCGCCTCCCGCAAGGCGGCTGACTGGCTGTCGCGCCGCGGCGAAGATCCGGGCGGCCCGTCGGTCGACTGACGCCGCCAGTCGAACCGCTTCCGTCGGGACCTTCTCGCTACCACCACCGGCCGGCTCTCCCCGGCCGGAGAGCCTCCGTCCGACGACGCGCACCGCGTAGAGCCGAGCGGGGTGCCGTGCGACCGACGATCGGCGATCACCACGCCGGGGCCGCGTCCCCGGTGGCCGCCAGCCTGACCGGCGTTTCCGCCTACGCCCTGACGTGCCGCCGCCGAGTGTCTCGACGATCCGGGATCGCCCTTCCATGAAGGGAAGCAGGGCGGTTTGGCGGGATCGTGGCGGCGCGACCGGTTGTGTCGCACTGCCGGCATAGCTTTGTCGTGTCGCGCCCGGAGCGTTCCAGTGGGCATCGTCGTCTGTGGTCGAGATGTCGCAGGCGGGTGACCCGCCGATCGACCCCGACCCCAGAATGCGGCGGATCACGAACGAGACCGTGCGCGCTATCGAACAACGGAGCCGCCCTCGGAGTAAGCCGGAGGCGTTGACCAGGGAGTTGAACATCATGGGAAAGAAACTGAGCATCAAACGACTGCAGCGGGATCATGAGGAGATAAAGCGGTGGAAGTCGCACTCCGCCATCACTCCCGGGGCGTTGATAACACTGGGTCTGTTCTTCGGGAAGATGGCGCAGATCGGCGAATTCTCGAATCTGAATTGGGGCCTCGTCCTGCTGCCGGCGTTCATCGGGCCGGCCTACAGCCTTCTGTCCCTGATCCCGAACATCATGGCCGCCGGCGTGCGCGACGGATTCAAGACCTGGGCGCGAGGGCCGGCGTCGAATTCGTATGGAATCAATTCCTTGACAGTCGTTATCATGGTGGCCGGAATATTGACGATGAGGGGGCTCGTGGGGTGGTCGTGGGTGATCTTCGCTCTGGGGCTCTCGGTTGGAATCTTCCTGGGAATCGTGATGGGAGTGGCGCTGGTCCTATGGGCACGAAAGAGGGTCACGGACTGACCGCCGGGATTTCTCCTATGGTGAGCGATTCTCCTGCGCATACCATGGCGACCTGCGGACTCGGCCGGTGCCGGAGGTCCGCGGGTTATGTCGCTTCGTAGCTGCGAGTCCGTTCCTTGCGGCACGGGCCGCCTCCCGTACCGCGGACCTGAAGCCCCATGAGCCGCGACTGGCGCACGTTGCCTCACGCGAGTACGCCAGGCGAGAGACGGGCGACCGTAGGACAGCGATGCGGCTGTGTCGAATCGCGAGGTGGAGCGCGATCACCTCGACGAAGGAACACGCGGCAGCGCGGGGCACAATGGAGTGAGGGGCCGGTACGATGAATGAGCGGGTCCATCGGGACGACGCGCCAACTGACGGCTATCTCCAGCGCTTGGAGAGGAAGATCCTGGCGGCTCGCGTCTTCGCCCTCGGGAGCCTCGGGGTGCTGATCCTCGGGTTCTGCCTCGGGGAGTTCTCCGGGATCGGCGACCTGCAGCAGAAGGCCGAAAAGTACGGAGACTGGGACGGGATCGCGGCAATGCTGTTCCTCGTGATGAACGAAGGGAGCCTTGCCACCTGGTCGTGGAGCCTAGTGGTGTTCGGGCTCGTCGGGCTCGGCGTCATCGGCGCGACAGCGGCGGTCGCCACGACGCTCATCACCCGGGTCATCCAGTGGATCGCCGAATGACGGAGATCGGCCCAAGCGTGGGAGTCCCTCGCCATCTCGACCGAGCGGCCGCGTTCGATTCGATGAACGACAGACGCGGCGCTGCCCGGCCTGGCGGGCGTTCAGAAGCGCTACCGGCTCACCGTGGCCGTGCCCCACCGTGCCTGTGTACCGATCTCGCGAGAGCGCGGACGAAGCGTTCGGCGACTGGACTCCGGGCCGAGGAAGACGATCCGGTGCCGGAATGGTTGGCCCATGCCCCGGCACCGGCCGGGTGGCCCGGCTGGGAGCGAGGCATGACTCCACGAACGAAGAAGCGCGGCGCCGCCTGGACCTGCTCGGGTTCCGGGCACGCCACGGCCTGGCCGCGGCCGCGGATCACGGCGGCGTCTCGATCCGGACGCCGGATCGCTGGCAGGCCGCCTTCCGTCGGTCGGGGACCGAGGGCCTGGTTCCGGGCTCGCGGCGGCCGCATCGGACCCGGAAGCGGGAGTGGCCGGCGGCGGTGCTCGCCGAGATCCGGCGCCTGCGGGAGGCGCACCCCCAACCTGGGCAAGCGGAAGATCCACCCGCTCCTCCGGCGGTTCTGCGCAGAGCGGGGTCTGCGCTGCCCGGAAGCGGTGACCATCGGGCGGCCGATCGCCGACGCCGGGGGGCTGCCGGGCGATTCCGCCGCGGCTGGGCAACCGGGGTCGGATGAAGCGCCCCCGGCCCCAGAAGCCGCGCAAGCCCAAGGGGTTCCGCGCCCGGCGTCCCGGGCGGCCGCTGCCGGGCGAAGAGCGGGCAACGACCCGGGCGGAGCCGGTGCCGTGTAGTTCGCCCAACCGTTGGGCGCCGGAAGGAAGAGCGACGACCACTCTCCCACTCTCCGCCGAGAACCGTCGCCGAAGCTGTCGCAACCGTGCTCAGTCCTCCCGCCGTGGAATTTGCCGAGACCCCACCTCGGTCTCGTCGACTGCTGCGGACCGTGTTCCAGTTATCCGAAAAAACACGGCATTTGACATCCGGGGGGGGGGGGGGGGGGTAGAGTGGATCCCGGAACCGCGAGGCAGCGGTTGCCGCCCCGGCATCGGGCGCGGAGACCTCGACCCGGCGACCCTCACAGTAGCATCGAGCCCATGACGACCGAGAACATCCGGTCTTGGGGAGTTCCTCCGTCCCTCGCTGCCGAGGCGGCCGCCATTTGACAGCATGGGTCTCCGTACGATCCACTCCGCGTCCATGTGCGGGCCCTCTGGCCCGGCCACCGCCGAGCGGGCACAGCAGCCACTCGACAGCCAACCGTGATGAACCACGCCGAACCTTTCGTGAGCGGAACTGATCCAACCGATACGGATTCGTCGGACCTCGGGGAGCGCCTGCCGGTATTTTTCGGCGGGCTCGATGAGGCCGTCGCTCCGGTTCAGGAACGGTTGGATGGAGAGCGCCAACTGCTCGAAAGGCAGGCGGCGGAGTTGCCCGATCGTCTGCGCTCCTTCTTCGCGGGCTTGGCGCCCGCAATCGAAGTGGCGTGGTCCGCCCAAGCCGAACTGGATCGGCGCCTTGCGACGCAGTTCTCCACCTTTGCAGACTTCTTCCACTTCATACACAAGAAGGAGAACACGCTCTCCCGGATCTTTCGAAGTCTGCTGAGCCCGAGAGGAAGTCACGGCCAAGGTCGCCGGTTTCTCGATGCCTTGTCGGATGAAGTCCGTGCGTCGATGGGCCGACCCTCATCCAGTCTCGGTCCTCATGACGACCTTGGTGTACGCCCAGAGACAGGGCCGCCGCCTGCTCACGACGACTGCCAGATCTACACGGAGTACGATTTCACGAAGAAATTCAAGAAAAAGGGACGCCGTGGCAGCATTGACATCGTCATCGAGTGGCCCGCGTCCAAGTACTGGATCGGTATCGAGAACAAACCATGGGCGGCAGAACAAGAAGAGCAGATCAAGGAGTATTTCCACGCCCTGCTCGACAAGGTGCCCCCGGGAAAAGCACCAGCAGCCGACAGAGTCTTGGTCCTGTACTTCAGCGGCAATGGCGCTGATCCGACGACGGCTCCCAAGGAACCAGTGAAGGGTGCTCGATGCATCACGATGTCGTATCTTGCAGCATCTGACGGCCCGTCCGTCGAAGGGTGGCTCCGCCGCTGCCGAACGACATGTGAGGCAGAGCGCATCAGGTGGTTCTTGGCAGAACTCGAGGATTACATCCAGAGGGATCCGCATTTCCGCACTGAATCTGAACTCACGCAGAATGAGGAGGAATCCAATGACGACGAACATCCTGATTGAGACAGCGATCAAGTTCATCCGCGGGGAACCGAAGAACGCAGAGCTGTCGCTGCTCGTGGCTGAGGCCGTTCCGGTTCGCAAGGCACAACTGCGAGACGAAGTCATTCAGCGCGTCCGCGACGCCTTGGCGGAGTTCACCAGGCAGTCCTCGATCTGGAAACTGAGGGTTCCCGAGGGGGGGAGGCCCAAAAGGGTGGAGCGCCTCCATCTCTATCGGAAGAACCGAAAGCACTGGGTGGCCAGTGAGAATCACGGTGTGTGGTTCATCTGGGACGGGTGGTTGGGCCCCGGTAGTTGGGTCGGTGTCGAATGGCCGATCGTCGCCGAATCCTTCGTGAAGAAGGAAGATCTGGCGCTACTCTTCCGGAGCGACTCTGCGACGAGCGAACAGGGACATCGATCTGAACGCAAGGAGTGGTTTGCTCGCGCCCCGTTCGGACGTGAGTGGTGCGAGTGGCCATTTCTGCTCGCCAAGAGTGATGAGGAACTGCAGAAGCACGCCGGTGTTGTCGTTGACTTCATGAAGCGACTGGCCAAAGCGATCGATGAAGCAGAGTCGACTCACCGCAAGGATCCCTCGGCGCACTGATCAAGACTATCCCTCTGGGCAACGACACCGACTGCGCCCCGCGCGTCCCTGCCGCCGCGTGACGCCATGGCAAGGTGCATTTTCCCTGCCTGAGCAGCGTCGGCGCCTAGCACACTCACCGGCCTCGAAGACGGAGACCAACCACACTGGGGCTTCGCCCTGAGGAGGTAACCCCCCATGCTCACACCCTTGCTCAGCGCCTTGACAGCCTACTACCGGGACCAGGGCATCCTCTCGACCGCCTTCACGTGCCAGTACCAACACAAGTGCAAGGGCGACTGCGCCTCCTTCACCGGTCCCAAGTCGGCGTTCGTTCCCATGGGGTATGAACGCCACGATCGACCGCGCGTCCTCATCCTGTCATCGGATTCCGGCAGCGGTGGCACGGAGCAGGCAGGGCGTCTCCCGGAGGCTGTTCGTCGTCAGCACGAAAAACCGTACAAGCCCGGGAAGCGTAACCGACATTGGTACCGGACCCACGAACTCGCCTGGTACATCCTCTGGCGTCTCGACCCGGATCACGCGCTCACAATCCACGAAGTTAATCAATTCTTCGCACACGCCAACGCCGCCAAGTGTTCCGAAAACAATCCGGGCGCGAAAGAGGCAAGAAACACGCTCTTCGAGAATTGCCGTCCGTATCTCCGTAGAGAATTGGAGATTCTGAGCCCCGATATTCTCGTTACGCAGGGGAATCATGCGCGAGACGCTGTCAGTCCGTTCGAGACTTCCCGGATCGACATGCTCACGCCCTCCTCGCAACTCCAGAAGAAGGAGGGGCCGGACCGACTGTGGGGGGAGCGGTACGCATCTGACAGGCACATTCGGGCAATCACTGATCTGACCGAGAAGGATGTGTTCTGGCTGCACACAGCGCATCCTACCCCCGGTGGCAAGAGCGAATTCTGGGGTCAGATCGATCTGGACAAATCTGTCTCCATCAACGACTACCGCGAACCGCGCCGGTGCCGCGGGTGGTTGCGGTACGCCGATATTATCCATGACTGGTGGAACGCAACGCGGGGTTCGTTGAAGACCTCGTCGTCCACCGGCTGAATCCGCGTTCGGTGCCGAACCCTGTGATCGATCCGAAAAGGCTGAGGGGGACATCGACCCGGCCCACCGCTCGTGGAGCAGATTCGGGGGTGGCGTGATGGATCTGCAGCGCCTGATGCTGTTCTTCGCGGCCTTGCGGCCGATTCTCGAAGTGACGCGCAAGGTCGACAAGCAGTTGGACCGGGAACTGGCACGCAGATTCAATGTGCTGAACTACATTCGGGACGATGAGATGGGGCTGTCGCGGGTAATCGCCGACCTGCTCGATCCGCGGGCTGCTCACGGCCAAGATGTACTGTTCCTCGATCTCTTTCTTCGCCGGTTGAAGGAGACGTCGTTTGGGGGAGTGCCGCTCGATCTCACACAAGGTTATGGCGATGAATGGAGTCTCCGTGCTGATGCGGTGCGTGTCCGGACGGAGCGGACCATTCGAGTGGAGTCTTCCTGCACTCCGAATCGCCGGCTGGACATCTGTGTCGAGTTCGGAGCCGAACGGTGCCTTGTCATCGAGAACAAGACAGGCGCTGGCGACCAGCAGAACCAAATCAGGGACTACTTGAGCTTCCTTGATCGTGAGTACGGGAGAACCGCGAGCGACGAGCGGAGGCGGTACTGTCTGATATACTTGTCTCCTCAAGGTGAACCACCATCGAGGACAAGTGTTGATCCTGAGTGTCTCCAGAGCGCGAAGGGACAATTCGCGGTCTGGTCTTACTCTCGGAGAATTGACGGGAACACGGAATCCGACGCCGACAACGCGGGTTTTCGGCTCCCGTATTCGGTGTCGGACTGGCTTTCCTCGTGCCGCAGGGCGTGCGATGTCGATCGCCTGCGGTCGTTCCTGCGGGACGCCGAGGGCTATTGCGAACGAGAGTTCGGAGGAGTCACCATGATCGAGAGCAATCGAGAGGAGATCGACCGGTTCTTGGCGCGACCGGAGAACCTTGAGGTCGCCGCGACAGTGGTCGAGCGCTGGCCGGAAGTGCGGGCGCGTATCGTTGAGCGGTTCGCGGAGCACTTGAAAAAACGGCTTGAACGCGTCGCGGAGAAGTACGACAACCTGGAGTGCCGCTGCAGCGTCGCCGGTCGTCGCGCCTACGAGGGCATCTCGTTGTTCCGTGGGGACGATGCGTGGGTCGTCGGTGGTCGACGGGTGGAAATTCGGATGGAGGCCCAGCGAGCAGTACTCCGCGATTGGATCATCGGAGTGAGCGTCGGAAGCGTGCCCACGACGGTTGATGCCAGCGCTTCCGCCACCATACACCGTGCCCTGCGCGAGGCGTTGGAGAAGCGCTTGCATCTGGAGAAGGTCCTCGATCGGGCAAAGAGCAGTGATGCATGGTCGTGGTTCACCTATCTCAACAACGACTGGCGCTCGTGGGACGACGTCACGGTCGTGTCGGCGCTTGCACAAGAGACCGAGGGCGGTGGCGAGGCCACGAACTATCTGGTCGACCGGTTTGTCAGGATCTGCGATGGAGCGGTGCCCGAAATCGACAAGGCAGTGCGCGAGATCCGGAACTCGATCGGTGGAACCGAGGCCGACCGTGCGGACGGATGAGGATGTCGGTCGTGGCCACCGCAAGGATGGCGGCACCGAAGGTCATCCAGCAGGCTGATAGTGACGAATTCAACTGCGGAAGCTGATCGAACTCTTGGATCGGATCACGGAAACCAGTTGTGCACCAGTCGTGGAATAGAGAGAGCGGAGGCACCCATCCGGAGGGTTGAAACGATCGATAACGGCGAGAGGCAGTGGCGAGGCGCAGCTGCGCGACAGGCAATTGGGCGGCCGGACCCAAGCATCGGCAAGTCGGCCAGGAATTGGTACCATCCGGGCTTCTCTTGCCGCTTCTCTCCGTCCTCGCGGGCCTGCTCTTCGCGGCCCCGGTTGTTGCTCTTCCGCCCGTGCCGGCGGAGCATCCGCGGGTGCCGATCGAGCGCCCCGCGGCCGCAGGCAAGGCAGAGGAAACGGAGACCCCGACAGCCGGGCGCGGACAGGACGACGACGCGGCCGCCGCCCCCGACCCCCCGGCCTACTCCGAGACCGTCGTCGTCACTGCGGCGCGGGACGAGGAGGCCATCGTGGACTCCGTGGCCCTCGTCACCGCCCTCGACGCCGCCGACCTCGCCGAGTCGCCCGGCGCCCTGGTGGACGAGACGCTCGCCCGCGTCCCCGGGTTCGGCCTGTTCCGCCGCAACACCAGCCTCATCTCCCACCCCACGACCACCGGCGTCTCCCTCCGCGGCCTCGGCCCCAGCGGCGCCAGCCGCAGCCTGGTCCTCTGGGACGGCATCCCCCTGAACGACCCCTTCGGCAACTGGGTCTACTGGAACCGCCTCCCCACCCTCCTCCTCGACCGCATCGAAGTGGCCCGGGGCGGAGCCAGCCCCCTTTACGGCAGTTCGGCGCTCGGCGGGACGATCCAACTCTTCTCCAAGTCCCCCGCGCCGCTCTTCCACGCCCGCGCCCGCGCCGGGGAACTCGGCCTCCGGGACGGGGAAGTCCTGGCCTCCCACCAAGCCGGCGACTTCGGCTTCGTCGGCGCCGCCCGGGTCTTCGACAGCGAGGGCTACCACCGCATCCGCGAAGCCGAGCGCGGCGGCGTGGACGAACCGGCGGGGGTGGACTTCCGCTCCGCGGTCGGTCGGGTCGAGGCCGGCCCGGTCCACTTCGGCCTGAACTACTACCGGGAAGACCGCCGCAACGGGACGCCGATCCAGGTCAACGACTCCCGGATGCTGCTCCTGAACGCCGGGATCGTCCGGGACGCCTGGAGCCTGAACCTCTTCTCCCAGGGCGCGGAGTTGAACAGCGACTTCTCCCGCATCCTGGCCGGCCGCGACCGGGAGATCCCCACTTCCCAGCAGCACTACGAGTACTCCGGCCGCGGCGGCGTCTTCACCGCGCGCCTCGGCGACACCCTGCTGGCCGGGGCCGACTGGGTGCGCTCCGCCTGGGACGACCACACCCAGGACCGGTTCGGAGCGTTCGTCCAGAAGCGGCTGTCGCTGACCGACCGGGTGGAGGTCCTCGCCGACGGGCGGTTCGACCTGTGGACGAACGCCGGCACCGAGTCCAGTTTCAACCCCCGCCTCGGCGTCCGCTACCGGGCCGCCGACCGCGCCAGCCTCCGCGCCTCGGCCTACCGGGGGTTCCGGGCGCCCTCGCTGAACGAGTTGTACCGGCCCTTCCGCGTCGGCAATGTGCGGGTCGCCGCGAACGACGAACTCGGCGAGGAGACGCTCTACGGCGCGGAAGCGGGGGTGGACCTCTACCCGTCGGCGGGCGTCCTCGTCCGGGCGAACCTGTTCTGGAACTCGCTCCGGGACTCGGTGGGGAATGTCACGCTGGAAGTGAACGACACCGGCGTCTTCCGCCAACGGCAGAACATCGGCCGCGCCACGGTCCGGGGGGCCGAGGCCGAAGTGCGCCTCCGCGCCGGGGCCGACCTCGAACTCTTCGCGGCGTACCTCTTCTCCTCGGCCACCGTGGAGGACACCGGACTGCGCCTGCCGCAGACGCCGCTGCACCAGGGGACGGTCGGCTTCGTCTGGGACGGGCCGGCGCTCGTCCGGGCGGACCTGCGGTTCCTGAGCGAGCAGTTCGAGGACGACCGGAACGAGTTGCCGATGGCCGGGTTCGCTTCGCTCGGTGCCCGCGCCGCCTACCCGATCGCCGAGGGCATCAGCGTCTATGCGGCGGGCGAGAACCTGCTCGACGCCGAGATCGTCTCCGCCCGGACGCCCATCGAGACCCTGGGCACGCCCCGGGCCGTCCACTTCGGGCTCGACTTCCGGTTCGGCCGATGATCCGGGTTCTTCGCCGCTCGCCCGGGCCGGCGCTGGCGGTGTCCCTCGGGGCGGCGCTGGCCTCGGGCGCGGTCGGCTGCGGCGCCCCGGAACCGCCGCCCCCGGGACCGACCGGGATCGAGGACTTCTCCCACTGGCCGGAGCAGACCCTCCGTGACGAACCCTTCGATGTCCTCCACTACCGGGTGGCGCTGGATCTCCACGAGGATCGGAAGCGGATGGAGGGACGGGTCGAGATCCGCCTGCGCGCCGAGGGGGAACTGCCGAGCCTGACCCTGGACGCGGAGACCTACGAGGTGCGGAGCGTCCGGGTGGACGGCGCACTGACCGACTTCACCCACGCCGAGGGCGCACTGGAGATCCGCCCGGCGCCGCCCATCGCTGCCGGCGCGGAAGCGGTCCTCGACATCGCCTACGGGGGCAGCGGCATCGATGTGGACGCCACCGCCTACGGGATGCCGGCCTCCTACGACCTGGGTCTCGACTTCAAGGAAGAGACCGACCGCAACCCGGAACTGGTGAACACCCTCTCCTTCCCGGAGGGCGCCCGCCACTGGTACCCCTCGGTGGACCACCCGGCGGACCGGGCCACCTTCGAGGTGCTGGCGACCGTCCGGGAGGACTGGAAGGTGCTCTCGAACGGCGAACTGGTCGGCATCACCGAGGGCACCCGCGCGGGGACCCGCACCCACCACTGGCGCCTCGACGAACCGCACCCGACCTACCTCTCGGTCCTCGTCGCCGGGCCCTACGAGGTCCTCGTCGACCGCCACGGCGAAGTGCCGGTGAACTACTGGGTCTATCCCCGGGATGTGGCCGACGCCGACCGCAGTTTCCACAAGACCCCGGCGATGCTGGCCTTCTTCGAGGAGGAGTACGGCGGCGTCCCCTACCCCTGGAACAAGTACGACCAGATCACCATCCCCGGCATCGGCGGCGGGGCGGAGAGCACCACGGCCACGGTGCTGGGCGAGAGCACCATCCACGACGAACGCGCCGAGGCCGACTTCCCCAGCCACGGACTGGTCGCCCACGAAGCGGCGCACCACTGGTGGGGCGACCTGGTCTCCTACCGGGACTGGGGCGAGACCTGGCTCAGCGAGAGTTTCGCCACCTGGTCCGAGTACCGCTGGCACGCCGAGGAACTGGGCCCGGACGAGGCCGGCGAGAACATGCGCCGGAAGCGCGAGTCCTACCTGCGCCAGGCGCGGACGGTGCTGCGCCCGGTGATCGGCAACCGCTGGCGCCGCCCGAACGACAACTTCGACGCCCACACCTATCCGAAGGGCGCGGCGCTCATCCGTTTGTTGCGCCACACGGTTGGGCAAGAGGAGTTCCGCGCCGGGATGCGGCACTTCCTCACGAAACACGCCTTCGAGCCGGTGGATACCGAGGATTTCATCGCCGCCTTCGCCGAAGACCCCGGCGTGGATATCCGCTGGTTCGTGGATCTCTGGCTCCGCCGCCCCGGTCACCCGGTCCTGGAGATCACCTCCGACTGGCAGGACGGGCAAATCGAGTTGCACATCCGGCAGGTGCAATCGTCCGAGGCCAGCCTCGGGGAGGTCCCGGAGGCCTACCGGGCGCCGCTCTCGGTCCGGGTGGTCGGGGAGGCCGGTGCGCAGACCCATCCGTTCACGCTCGAAGGCCGGGAGCAGACGCTGCGCTTCCCCGCGGCGGAGCGCCCCCGGTTCGTCCGCTTCGACGCCGACGATGTGCTCCTCGCCGAGTTGCGCATCGAGAAGCCGGCGGACGAGTGGCTCGCCCAACTCCGGGAGGACGACGCCGCCGGCCGCCGCCGGGCCGCGGTGGCCCTCGGGGCGTTCGCCGACCGGGAGATCCGCAACGCGGTGCGCGACGCGGCGCTGGAAGACCCGTTCTGGGCGGTGCGGCAGGGGGCGGTGGAAGTCCTCGACCCGCAGAGCCCCGCCGGGTTCGACACCCTGAGCCGGGCGGCGGCGGAGGACCCGAAGTCCACCGTGCGCGCGGCGGCCCTCGCCCGGCTGGGAGTGAGCGGCAACGCCCCGTTCCTCATCGAGCGCTTCCGGGCGGAGACCAGTTACGCCGCCCAGGCCGCCGCCGTCCGCGCCCTCGCCGGAGCCGGCGGCGACCTGGTTCCCCCGGTCCTGGAGGAGGCCGCGCAGCTGGCCTCCCCCCGCGATGTGGTCGCCCGCGCCGCCCGCGAAGCCCTCGAAGCCCTGTCCGCGCCGCAGTAACCGGGGCCACCCGCGACTCCCCTCCGACTCCCCCCGGCCTTCGGCGTCTTCCCCCACCGGCCCTCATCCGGGGTCGGCCCGTGAGCAACAACGCACCCGCTCGCGGTCCGCGCTGGCCGCCGCCCGGGGGAAGGCCGGAAGCGGTTCGTTGCGCGAACGGCCGCGGTCGGTGTCATCGCGAACGAGTCCCGTAGCCTTCGGACAGGGCTGTACCGGCTCGATTCGGGAAGACCTCCCAGCGTCGTTGACCTGACCTCTGGTCAGCGAATGTAGTGCCACGTCCGGTCTGTGAGTCCGGATATGCCTTTTTCGTCAAGTACTTGCGATTTCGAACTGTTCAAGATGGGATGGACGGTGACCACTGGCCGCCCCGGTCGGGCACCTCCCGTTTCGGTGGTACAATCTGACGATTCAATCGTCAATTTCATGCAACTGATTCCCCGGCACCTCGCGCCAACTCTGCAGAGGGCGGTTCGCAAATTCCCGGTCGTCTCTCTCACCGGCCCTCGCCAAGCGGGGAAGACGACGCTGCTCCAGCATCAATTTGCGGATTACGCCTATGTCTCGCTCGAGCGGCCGGATGAACGGGCCCTCGCGCTGACCGACCCGCTCGGCTTCCTCGCCCGGTTCTCCGGCTCGGTGATCATCGACGAGGCACAGCACGCGCCCGATCTCTTTTCGTACATCCAAGTGGCCGTGGACGAAGACCGGGCCCTCGGCCGTTTCGTCCTCTCCGGCTCGCAGAACTTCCTGCTGATGCGCCGAATTACCCAGTCGCTCGCCGGCCGCGTCCGCATCACTCATCTGATGCCCCTGTCGCGCGGCGAACTGACCGGCCGGCCCGGACGGACAGCAGCCGAACTCCTCACGGAAGTGGCGGTTGACTCGGACACCGAGCGGGAAGCGCGATGGACCGACCAGGCAGTGCGCGGTTCGTATCCGCCCATCCACGAACGGCGGCTCGACCCGGAGGATGAGTGGTACGGGCAGTACTTGCAGACCTATCTGCAGCGAGATGTTCGCGACTTGACGCAGGTCGGCAATCTCAACGACTTCAGCAAGTTCGTCTCCCTGTGCGCCGGACGCGTGGGTGGTCTCCTCGACCTCTCCTCGCTCGGCGACGACTGCGGCGTCCGCCACGACACCGTTCGCCGCTGGCTGAGCGTGCTGGAGACCGGGTTCCAGGTGTTTCGGCTGCACCCCTACCTGCGGAATTTCCGGAAGCGGCTGACGAAGCGGCCCAAGATCTACTTCACGGACACGGGGCTCCTCTGCTGGCTCCTCGGCATCCGCACTGCCGACCAACTGTGGCAACACCCTCTCCGTGGTGCTGTCTTCGAGAATTTCATCATCGCTGAGGTCCTCAAAGCGGAATACAACGCCGGCGCAGTCCCGCGCCTCTCCTTCTTCCGCGACCAGCACGGCAGCGAAGTGGACCTCATCGTGGAGACCTCGCGCGGCCCGCACGCCGTGGAAATAAAATCGGGCGAAACGGTGGCCACCGACATGTTCCGAGGTCTCCGCTTCTGGGCGTCGATGACCGGCGAGGACGGCCCGCGCACCCTGGTGTACGGCGGCGACGAGGACCGCCCCGGCCCCGACGGAATCACCGTCCGCAGTTGGCGCGGCTGGCGCTGATCCCGGTGCTCCGGGGTCCGGGCCTCGCGCCTTCGCCGAGGCTCCCATATGTCGCCGGCGCGGGTACAAGGAGCAGGTCGCGGTCCTTATGTCGGCCGGCCTACAACAAGAACCCCGATCTGCTCCATATGTCGCTCCGCCTACAACATGGAGGCCGCCGGCGTCCCATATGTTCGTCCGCCCACCATAAGGAGCCCCTTCAGCCGCTTCCTGCCACTCTGCCGGCCGCTCCGCCGGCGGGCGCGGGGCCGTCGGCGCGATCCCGGACTCGGCCCGAGTCCGCCGAGCCGCCGGTTCCCGGGCGCGCCGGCCCGGGCGGCGACGCCCTCCCGGCCCCTGAACTCTGGCGGGCCCCGCTGCTGTCGCTGCCCGCCATCGCTGCCGGTCATCCGAGTTCCCGGTCGCCGGCCCCGGCGGATACGATGGCGAGCGGAAAGTCCGAGTCCCCGCCGATGCGCCGTTCGCTGATCCTCCTCTCCGGCGCCGGGATCCTGCTCGCCGCCGGCGTCCGCCCGGCGGTCGGCGGGCAGGGCGCGGAGGCCCGGTTCCCCTGGCCGTCGTTCCGGGGGCCCTCGGCTTCCGGCATCGCCGACGGGCCGGCCCCGCCGATCGAGTGGAACACCGAGACCGGCCACAACATCCTCTGGCGGACGGAGATCCCCGGCCTCGGGCATTCGAGCCCGGTCGTCTGGGGCGACCGGATCTTCGTGACCACCGCGGTCAGCGAGGACCCCGATCCGGTCTTCCGCTACGGCACCGACGGGCGGATCGACCGCCGCTCCGACCGCTCGCGGAACGCCTGGTTCGCGTACGCCCTGGACCGGGACAGCGGCGAGGTGCTCTGGAAGCGCGAGGCGTTCCGCGGCGATCCGGTGATCCAGCGGCATCCGAAGAACAGCTACGCCTCGGCGACGCCGGCGACGGACGGGGAGACCGTCGTCTTCCTGGTGGCTACCGGCGGGCTCTTCGCCTACGACTTCGAGGGCGAGTTGCTCTGGGAGACCGCCCTCGGGCCCATAGACGCCGGCGCCTCCTACGACGACACCTACCAGTGGGCCGCCGCCAGTTCGCCGATCCTCTGGCGGAACCTGGCCATCGTCCAGGCGGACCAGCAGGAAGGTTCGTTCCTCGCCGCGTTCGACCTCGAGACCGGCGCGGAGGTCTGGCGGACTTCGCGCGACCTGATCTCGTCCTTCTCGACGCCGACGATCCATGTCGGCCCCCGGGGCCCGGAGTTGGTCACGAACGGCGCCGGGGTGATGCACGGCTACGACCCGGCGACCGGCGCCGAGCGCTGGCGGATGTCCGGCAGTTCCTTCAACACCACGCCCACGCCGGTGGTCGCCGACGGGCTCATCTACCTGACCAGCGGCTACCGCACCCGCCCGATCTTCGCGGTCCGCACCGGCGCGATCGGCGATATTTCGCTCACGGAGGGGGAGCGCTCGAGCGCCGAGGTGGCCTGGAGTTCGCCCCGGGACGGCCCGTACATGGCCTCGCCGCTGGTGTACCGGGGTCATCTGTATGTGGTCTCCGCGGGCGGGGTGCTCACCGTGTTCGACGCCGGCAGCGGCGAGCGGGTGTACAAGCGCCGGGTCGCCGACCGGGGCGGAGCGTTCACCGCCTCGCCGGTCGCCGCCGACGGGCGCCTCTACCTGGCCAGCGAGGACGGGGATCTCTTCGTGATCCGCGCCGGCCCGGACTACGAGTTGCTGGCCACGAACCCGATGGGGGAGGTCTGCCTGGCGACCCCGGCGATCTCCGACGGGCAGGTGATCGTCCGGACCACCGGGGCGCTGATCGCCGCCGCGGAGGGCATCGCTCCCCGGGCGGCGGCAGCCGATTCCGCTCTGCCCCCGTTCCCCGCCGCGTTCCCCGCCGGGCAGGCGCTCGCCTTCGACGACTTCGAGGACGGGGATCTCTTCTCCCGCACCGGCGTCCGCTGGCAGACCTTCACGAACGGCGTCTCCACCGCGGACCTGAGCCTCGCCGAGGGTGGGGCCGGCGGTTCGACAGCCGCCGCGCGGGTGGACGGCGACCTCCGCGCCGGGGCGGAACGCGGGCCGCTGGCGCAGATGTACCAGCCCTTCGACCGCGGTGCAGCCCCGGTGGATCTCGAGGCCTTCGGCGGGGTCCGCTTCCGGGCCCGGGGCAGCCATCCGTTCGAGGTGACGATCCGCTGCGTCGCCGGCGAGTTCGGCGGGGAGGTCGCGGCCTCTCCCGAGTGGCGGCCGGTCGAGTTCGGCGTCGAGGAGTTCCGCTGGCTCGCCGGCCGGGCGGAAGGCGGAGTCTGGGACGGCGCCGGCTGCGTCGGGCTCTACTTCTCCCGTCGGGGCGCGTCCGATCTCGGTGAGTTCTGGTTCGAGGTGGACGAGATCACGCTGTACGGCCGCGACGCCTGGGCCGCCCGGGAGCGCTGACCGGGGAGCCGCCGCTCGGCACTCCCCTCCGACCGCGGCCGTTCCGCGAACGACGGCCACCGCGTTCCATCCCCCCCCTCTCCCTCCTCCGGAGTCCGGCTCGGCATCGAGGAGTACGAGGCGCCCGACGACGGCCGGCGCAACGACTCCGACCGCGCCCACCGGCGCCCCGACCTCGGGAGGGGCCGGGGCGGCGACTCCCTGCGGGAGAAGGAACTCGACAGCGCGCCCTTCCGCCGGGTCCTCATCGAGTGGTCGGACGCGACCCAGCGATCCTCCGACCCGCGGGTCCAGGAACGATGGCTGTCGCGTTCGGTACTGACGACCGGCTCGGCATCGAGGAGTACGAGGCGCCCGACGACGGCCGGCGCAACGACTCCGACCGCGCCCACCGGCGCCACGACCTCGGGAGGGGCCGGGGCGGCGACTCCCTGCGGGAGAAGGAAATCGACCACGTCCCCTTCCGCCGGATCCTCACCGAGTGGTCGGACGCGACCCAGCGATCCTCCGACTCGCGGGTCCAGGAAACGATGGCTGTCGCGTTCGATCCTGACGACCGGCTCGAGATCGAGGAGTACGAGGCGCTGGACGGCTACGAGCGCAACGACTCCGACCGCCGCCCGCCGGCCCCACGACCTCGGGGAGTGCCCCGGCCGACTCCCTGCCGGAGAAGAACCTCGACCACGCGCCCTTCCGCCGGATCCTCACCGAGCGGTCGAACGCGATCGAACGCTCCTCCGACCGCGGATCCGGGAACGATGGCCGCCGCGTTCGGTCCCGACGACCGGCTCGGCATCGAGATGTAGGCGGCGCCCGACCACTACGGGCGCAACGACCCCGACTGCGCCCACCGGCTCCCCGACCTCAGGAGCGTCCGGGGCGGTAACTCCCTGCAGGAGAAGGAACTCGACCCCGCCCCCTTCCGCCGGATCCTCACCGAGCGGTCGAACGCGATCGAACGCTCCTCCGACCGCGGATCCGGGAACGACGGCCACCGCGTTCGGTCCCGACGACGGGCTCGGCATCGAGGAGTAGGCGGCGCCCGACCACTACGGGCGCAACGACCCCGACTGCGCCCACCCGCGCCACGACTTCAGGAGCGTCCGGGGCGGTAACTCCCTGCGGGAGAAGGAACTCGATCACGCCCCCTTCCGCCGGATCCTCATCGAGGGGTCGGACGCGATCGCACTCGGCGCCCCTTCGTCCGCGCCTTCCTCAAGGGGTCGCCAGGTCGCTGTCGCTCACGACCGCAACCCCGGAAGGAGACCCGCCGCCGCCCCTCGCCGGTTGAAGACCGGCCGACCGTCGGTCGGGGACGCCCGGGCGGGCGCTCCGCGGCTCAGCGCCGGCGCAGGTAGATCGTGTTCGGGGCGTCGGAGCGCGCCGCCGCGATATCGAGGTGTCCGTTCCCGTCGAGATCGCCGAGGGCCAGCCCGTACATCGCCCCCTCCCCGTCGCCGAAGGGAGTCCGGGTGAACCGCCGCCCGGTTCCGTCGTTCGTGAGCACCGCTCCCGGCGCGCCCCGGTTCCCCACGACGAGGTCGGCGTCGCCGTCCCCGTCGAGGTCCGCGACCACGAGCGCGTACACCCGGTCGTCGGGCCCTCCGATCCGACGCGGCTCCCCGAACGAACCGTCGCCGCGCCCCGGGTAGATCCGCGCTCCGCCGCCGATCTCGTCCCCGACGACGAGGTCGACCGCGCCGTCTCCGTCGAGGTCGCCGAGCGCCACTGCCCGGGTCGCCGACTCCGGGGGCCCCACGGCGCGCCGTTCCCCGAACCCGCCCTTTCCGTCGTTCACGAACAGGAAACTCTGCCCCCGGTCGCGGTGCGGGACGAACAGGTCCACGGCGCCGTCCCCGGTCAGATCCCCGGCGGCGATCGTCGTCGCCGACTCCCGGGACAGCGGGTCGCACTCGGGGAACGCTCCCCGCCCGTCGTTCCGGCAGACGAAGTTGACGCTGCGGTTCTCGGCGCCGCCCCGGTTCGCGACGACGATCTCCGGTCGGTCGTCCCCGTCCAGGTCGGCCACGGTGACATTCCGGGTCTTCCACTCCGGCTCCCCGAAGGAACCGGCCCGCCGGAACCCGCCCCGGCCGTCGCCCCGGTAGAGCCGCTTCTCGTCGGGCCGGTCGTTTCCCACCACCAGGTCGAGGGCCCCGTCCCCGTCGAGATCGGCGAGCGCCGCGGTGTAGGTGCGGTCGGGTGCGCCCGGGATCTCCCGCCGTTCCCCGAAACCACCCTCTCCGTCGTTCACGAGCACCAGATTCGGGAGCGGCCAGTGCCGTCCCTTCGCCAGCACCAGGTCGAGATCCCCGTCCCCGTCCAGATCCCCGACGCTCACTCCGGCGCTGGTCTCGGCGGTCTCTTCCAGCGCGACCGCCGTCCACTCGTCCGCGGCGCTCCCGGCCAGGAGCGCGAGAACCGCCCCGGGGACCGCCGGACTCATCGCCGCCGCCCCCGCCCCGCCGCGGCGGTCCGTCCCGTCATCCCAATCGACTCGGAGGGCCGTGCGCCACCGACTCGCGCGGCCCCGATCGGCCCGGCCACCCGGGCTCGCCCCGCCCTCCCGCAGGAGCGCGCCGGCGACCGACCGGGAGCCGCACCGCGGCCTCCGATCTCCTCCTCCGCCGATTCCGGTGGGGCCTCCCGTGTCGGGCTCGGGAACCACCGCTCCTCGGGTTCCGCCACGACGAACCGGTCGGCGGGTCTTGGAGGCGGAGGTTCGGTCGGGCCGCCGCGACTGATTCGACCGCCCTCGGTCTCGGCGGCGGGAACGAAGACCGGGCGTTCGGAGGTCGGGGCCGGGCGCCCCGGAGGGTCGGGGTTCGTGAGGGCGGTTCCGCTTCTTCGGGGCGGCCCGGCTACGCGCTCTCCCGGGCGGACTGCCAGGTGTCCACGCAGGAGCGGTAGTTGGCGGCGATGGCGGCCACGGCGCCGGCTTCGTCGAGGGTTCCGGCGAGATGCTGCGCCAGCGGCTCGCGGAAGTTGGTGCGGCCGACGGCGAAGCCGATGAAGCCGGGGACCGGGGCGGCGACCCGGAGCCAGCGGTGGACCTGGTCGGCGTCGGAGCCGCGGCCGAGGACGATCAGCCCCACCCGGTCGCGGCCGGCGCCGCCGCGGGCCGCGTCCGCCACCCGGGCGGCGTCTTCCGCGTCGTCGAGACCCTCGATCTTCCAGATGTCCGGCTCGATGCCGAAGTCCTGGATGAGCCGGATGGCCCGCGCCATGTGCCCGGGGCGGAGGTCGGTGTCGTAGCGGTCGCCGGCGATGCGGTCGCGTTCGGTGGTCGCCGGGACCAGCAACTCGAACATGAAGAGCCGCCGTTCGGGGCCGTGGAGGTAGTCGGAGACCAGTTTCAGCCGGGTCAACTGCTCGGCGGTGGCGGCGGGGTTCTCGTCGGGGTGGAGGCGGACGAGCACCTTCACGAGGTCCGGGTCGTGGAAGCGCAGGTGCGCCACCCAGCGGGCGCCGTATTCGAAGTCGAAGGTGGCCTGGCCGCTCTTCTCGATACACATCGCCCGGGGGATGCCGCGCCCGGCGGCGTCGGCGAGGACCTGGCTGCCGAACTGACTGTCCACCAGGACGCCGACCTGCTCCCGGGGCACCCCGTCGCCGATGGCCCGGAGCAGGCCCCGGTAGATGAGGCTCTTGGCGGCGGCGACCGGGCCGTGGCCGTCCGCTTCCGGGGCGATGGCGGGAGCGCCGGAGAAGCCGAAGAACGACTTGGTGAAACTCCCGCGGTGGTCGAAGGGCTGTACGAAGAGCGGTCGGTCGTAGCCGAGGCCGGGTCGGTCGTTCATGTGGGGGTTCCTCCCGATCCCGGAATTCTACGGGGCCGGCGCGGCCGGGCCCGGGGGGTCTCGCGGCCGGCGCCGGCGACGGTTCCCGATCGGGCTCCGGCGCACGGGCGCCGACGGGGGTTCCGGGTCGGGCCGCCCTCGGAGCCGCCCCTGCAGCGGGGCCGGCCGGCCGGGAAGGGAACCGCCGGGGAGGGGTGCTCGAGAGCGCCGGCCGGGCCTCCCCGGCGGCGGGCCGGAGCCGTCCGGTTCCGGCCGGTGCGGCCATTAGACTCCCCGGCCACGACCATGGAGCCCGACACCATCGTGGTGCGGGGCGCCCGGCAGCACAATCTCAAGAACATCACCGTTCGGATCCCCAAGAAGAAACTCGTCGTCCTGAGCGGCGTTTCGGGTTCGGGGAAGTCGTCGCTGGCGCTCGACACCCTGTACGCGGAAGGACAGCGCCGCTATGTGGAATCGCTGTCGAGTTACGCCCGCCAGTTCCTGGGGCAGATGGACAAGCCCCTCTACGACACCATCCAGGGACTTTCACCGACCATCTCGGTGGACCAGAAGTCGGCGAGCCACAACCCGCGTTCCACCGTGGGCACCATCACCGAGATCTCCGATTACCTGCGGGTCCTGTTCGCCCGGGTCGGCGAAGCGCACTGCACGAACTGCGGCCGGCCGGTGACGCCGCAGAGCGCCGCCGAGATCGTCGAGGAATTGGGGACGCTCCCCGAAGGCGCCCGTTTCCTGCTGCTCGCCCCGGTCTGGGTGAACCGGAAGGGCGAAGCGAAGGGCGCCCTCGAAGCGATCCTCCGCAGCGGTTTCTCCCGCGCCCGCATAGACGGCGAAGTGGTGCTGGTGGAGGAAGTCGAAACGCTCGACAAGCGGAAGAAGCACACCATCGAAGTGGTGGTGGACCGGCTGGCGCGGAAGTCGGAGGTGTCCGACGAATGGCGCGGCCGGGTCACCGATTCCGTCGAGACCGCCCTGCGCGAAGGGAACGGCGTGCTGCTCGTCCGCGCGGAGGGCGAAGACGCCGACCGCATCTTCTCCGAGAAGCACGGCTGCCCGCACTGCGGCTTGGGATTCCCCGAACTCGTTCCGCAACTGTTCTCGTTCAACAGCCCCCAGGGAATGTGCCGGGAATGCAACGGGCTCGGCATCCGCGCCGAAGTGGACGAGGACCTGGTCGTCCCCGAACCGGGGAAGAGCGTGAACGACGGCGCGATCGCGCCCTGGGGGGTCTTCCGCGAGAAGGACGGCTGGGAAGCGTCCACCGTGCGCGCGGTGGCGAAGCGGTTCTCGGTGGACCTGGACCGTCCCTGGAAACGGCTCGCCGCGTCGAAGCGGAAGGTGCTGCTCCACGGGATGGGCGAAGAGCGCGTGCCGGTGCGCTGGAAGACCTACCGGAGCGAAGAGCGCTGGGAAGGCGTCCTGCCCCGGTTGACGCGCCGCCTGCGCGAGACGACTTCCGAGCGCGCCCGCCGCTGGTATTCCCGGTTCGTCTCGAATCGTCCCTGCAGCGACTGCGCCGGCACCCGGTTGCGGCCGGAAGCGCTCTCGGTGCGGATCGCCGGGCGCAGCATCGCCGAACTCTCGGCCTTCTCCATCGGCGAGGCGCTGGCGTTCGTCCGGGCGCTCGACCTCGAAGGCGAGCGGCAGGTCATCGGCGCCGAGTTGCTCAAGGAGATCGGCGCCCGGCTGCGTTTCCTCGCCGATGTGGGGCTCGACTACCTCTCGCTCGACCGGTTGGCGCCGAGCCTCTCCGGCGGCGAATCGCAGCGCATCCGGCTGGCGAGCCAGATCGGATCCGAGTTGACCGGCGTCATCTACATCCTCGACGAGCCCTCCATCGGACTCCACGCCCGGGACAACGGTCGCCTGCTGCAGGCGCTCCACCGGCTGCGGGATATCGGGAACTCGGTAGTGGTCGTCGAGCACGACCGGGAAACCATCGAGTCCTCGGACCATGTGCTCGACTTCGGGCCCGGCGCCGGGGTGTACGGCGGCGAAGTGGTGGCCGAGGGGGCGCCGAACGAGATCCGCGGGGATCCGAAGTCGCTCACCGGTCGGTATCTCTCCGGCGACCTGGAGATCGCGGTTCCCCGGCGCCGGCGGCGGCCGAAGGCGGCGATCACCATTCGCGGCGCGCGCCAGAACAACCTGCGCGAAGTGGATGTGGAGATTCCGCTCGGCGCCTTCGTGGGCGTCACCGGGGTTTCCGGCGCCGGGAAGAGCACGCTGGTGTACGAGGTGCTCTACCCGGCGCTCGCCCGGGCGCTCCATCGCTCGGAGCGGCCGGTGGGCGCCCATACCCGCATCGAGGGCGTGAGCCGGGTGGACCGGGTGGTGGACATAGACCAGTCCCCGATCGGCCGGACGCCGCGCTCGAACCCGGCGACCTACACCAAGGTGTTCGACGGCATCCGCAGCCTCTTCGCCGCGCTGCCGACGGCGCGGGCGCAGGGGTACAAGCCGGGGCGGTTCTCCTTCAATGTGGCCGGCGGCAGATGCGAACACTGCCAGGGCGGCGGGGTCATCCGGGTGGAGATGCACTTCCTCGCCGATGTGTTCGTCCCCTGCCAGGTCTGCGGCGGCAAACGGTTCAACCAGCAGACCCTGACCGTCCGCTACCGGGACCTGACCATCGCCGAGGTGTTGGACCTGACCGTGAGCGAAGCGGTGGAGGTGTTCCGGTCGCAGCCGGCGATCCTCCACATCCTGCGCACGCTGGAGGATGTGGGGCTCGGCTACATCCGGCTCGGCCAGCAGTCGCCGACGCTCTCCGGCGGCGAGGCGCAGCGGGTCAAGTTGTCGCGCGAGTTGGCGAAACGCGCCACCGGGGGGACGCTCTACATCCTCGACGAACCGACCACCGGGCTCCACTTCGACGACATCGCCCGGCTGCTGCGGGTCCTCGACCGCCTGGTCGAAGGGGGGAACACGGTGGTCGTCATCGAACACAACCTCGATGTGATCAAGACCGCCGACTACCTCGTGGACCTGGGCCCGGAAGGCGGCGCCCGGGGCGGCGAAGTGGTCGCCGCCGGCACCCCGGAAGCGGTCTGCCGCAGCGAACGGTCCTGGACCGGGCGTTACCTCCGCGAGGTGCTCGCCGGCCCGGCGGCCGAGCAGCGGCGCGCCTCGTGAGACCCGGGCCGCCGCCGCGGCGCCGTTCCCGTCTCGGGGGACTCCGGTTCGCGGCACGGCCGAAAGCGGGAGCCGGCCCGTGATCGGCGCCCTGACCCCGTCCGTCCGCCGACTGGTGGTGGTGAACGCCGTCGTCTTCCTGGCCCAACTGCTGCTCCCCGCCTTCGTCGCCGCCTTCGGCCTCTATCCGCCGGCGGTTCTGTCCCTGCAGATCTGGCGGCTCTTCACCTACATGTTCCTGCACGGCGGGCTCTTCCACCTGCTCCTCAACATGTTCGTGCTCGCCATGTTCGGCCCGCACCTCGAACGAGCCTGGGGATCGCGCCGTTTCCTGCGCTACTACCTGCTCTGCGGCGTCGGCGCCGGTCTCTTCACGCTCCTCCCGCTCCCGGCGTTCTTCGACGCGAACCACATCGGCGCTTCCGGCGCGGTGTACGGCGTCCTGCTCGCCTTCGGCCTGCTGTTCCCCGAAACCCGCATCTACCTCTACTTCCTCTTCCCCATCAAGGCCGGCCACCTGGTCCTGGTGCTCGGCTTCATCTCCCTGGCGAGTTCCCTCTCCGCCGCCTCGGACGGCGTCTCCCACATCGCCCATCTCGGCGGCCTGGTCGCCGGTTACTTCCTGCTCCGCCGCGACGGCAACCTGCCCGACCGCTTCCGCCTCGGCCGCTGGTGGGCCGACACGAAACACCGCTGGAAGATCCGCCGCGCCCGCGCCCGCTTCGATCGATACGACCGCAACCACCGCCGCCCCCCGTCCGACACTCTCCACTGACCCGGACCGGTACGGGTTCTCTCATCGCGAGGCGGCTGCGTTTCCGGAACTCCCGTTCCGAGCGGTCGCGATCCCGAAAACCGGTCGCAGAGACTCTCCGCAAGGCAGGAGGAGGGGCGAGCAGGACTCGCTGCGCAGCCGGACCGCACGACGCTGAAGGTCGATGCGCTTGCTGCGGTGGATCGGGTATCCGTGGGCGATGACGGCAGCGAGCCGGTATTCCCGCCCGCGGGGCGCCAACTCGTCGGCGAAACAGGCGCCACCCTGTAGTTGACTGACCGTATGCTGGTTCCGGAAGCCGCCGCTCTTCAATTCGACCGGAACGACCCAACCCTCCGATCCGACCTCCGCGAAGAACAGAAAGTCGCAATGTGGCCGATTCCTCGGGATCGCCAGCGTGTCGTCGTCGAGGTCGATCACGATTCTCGGCGCGGGGGCATTTTCGAGCGCGACGGAACAGCCGTCCCGGTCCATCTCGGAAACCGAGGCGGCGGAAGTGACCGTGGCGCGGATCGAAGCCACGAGGTCGCTCATGACGGGTCCCGTCGCCGGAGTTCGTCTCCGATGAGGATGCTGTTGTTGTAGAGCGTATCCGCGGTCTCGTCGTACCCGGCAGGATAGAGCCCGACCTTGGGATCGAGTTCGAGCGGCCGGACGACGGAACCGTCGGTATCCTTCGCGTCGAACAGCCAAACGCCGACCTCCGCCGGCTTCATCGCAGCGTCGCCGCCGGCGATACCGGCCCTTTCGTTCTCGCGCAGATGCGACACGCTCACGAGATTTCCGAGGGTGTCCATCACCCACTCCGAATGCGTCGTGATGACGACCCGGACACCGGCGCGAACGACTCTCGCCACCGTACGGGTGAATGCTGCCTGCATGGCCGGATGCATATGTATCTCCGGCTCTTCGATGATGAACAGGTCGCCCGGCCGCACGAGGTGTCTCAGGTAGAGCACCACGGGCGCGAGTTCGGAGACCATGGAAGACGCTCGGGCGATCGGGAGATCGGTCGTCCAGCCGCGCGGGCGGTAGGTGATCCGGGGAGCGCCGACTTCGTTCCGCCGCAGCGCGATCCGGCCGGCGAGCATTCGCTCCTCGATCCTCTCGGCGAGGCCGGTCAACTCCGTCGAGGGATTGCGATCCGGGTCGGCCCAGTACAGATCGCTGAGGAACTCGGCACTGATCCTCGGCAGCAACGGATGGTTCGAGGCCCCCGGCTCTGTCGTGGCGGCGGCGCTCTGCAGGAGACCGGTCACGATCGCCGGATACGCGTTCATCGCTCCGCTCCGGTCCGCAGGAAGGTAGTGGGCCCGGCGTCGGAGTGGTTCGACGGACTCCTCCATGATGCGCGACGCGAGCCACTCCAGAAGCGCGGGGCCTTCCGAATCGGGAGGACGCTCCCAGGGATTCGCGGCGTCCGGCGGCGTCCGGAGATCGGCGACGGCGCGGCTGTCCCGGACGAACGAGTCCGGGACTTCCCCGGAGGCCTGCGCGCGGTCTTCGTCGAAGTCGAACCGGTACCGGGCTCGGCGTCGGTCGGGGAGTTCGCAGTCCAGTTCCACGGTCGCGCGTTCCGGCCCGTCGTGTCGTACCAGGTCGGCGGGTCGGGCCGTCCCGTAGTAGCGAGGCAGGAGGTCGGCGAAGCGGGAGATCAGGCCTTCCCCCGCTTCGAGGGAGGAACGGATCCCGGAAACGACATCCTCGGGAAGTGTCGAGGCGGCCCGGTCGTCCGGTCTCCGTCCGACCCACTGCGAGAAGTTCTCGATGGTGGGCTCGCCCACGGCGGTCGGCATCGAGTCGAAGTGGAGGCGCCAACCGGGCCGCCGGGCGAGGGTTCGTTCGGGTGCGCCGTGGAAGCATCGGTGGAGCGCGTAGATCAGGGTGGCCAGGCAGGACTTGCCGGTGTTGCTCGGGCCGACGAACACCGTCAACGGGCGCATCTCCAGGTCGGCGGAGGCCACGGGCCCGAAATCGCGGACGGAGACCCGGTAGTTGCCGGCGGGGTCGGTCGTCATCGGGATGGGGAGGCGCACCGGGTCGGGCGCGGGGGGCCGGGGAGTCTATGGGGTCCCGGAGACCGGCGCCGGTCGCCCGCTCGGCGGTTACGCGGTCGGCGCGGGGGTCCCGGTCTTCCACAGCGCGGACAGCGGGACCGCGGCCAGGCCCTCGCCGAAGGGCAGGGCGCGTTCCCCGTCGTAGAGGACCACGCCGCGGACGAAGCGGTCGCCCAGGGCGCGCTGCAGTTGGCGCAGGCCGCGGAAGTCGGAGGAGCGGACGGTGGCGCCGGCCTTGACCTCGACGCCGGCGAAGCGGAGGCCGCGGGCGATCAGCAGGTCGGTTTCGACGCCGTCGCGGTCGCGGCAGTGGAAGAACCGGTGGCGCTGGTCCAGGCCCGACGCCTGGCGGCGGAGTTCCTGATAGACGAAGGTCTCCGTGAGTTGGCCCAGGAGGGTGCGGTCTTCGAGGAGGTCGGCGGCTTCGACTTCCAGCAGGGCAGCGGTGAGTCCGGTGTCGCCGAGATGGAGTTTCGGGGTCTTGACCAGCCGTGAGAGGCGGTTCGACGACCACGGCAGGAGGCGCTCGACGAGGAACATCCGCTCGAGCAGTTGCATGTAGGTCTCCACGGTCTGCCGGCTGACGGCGAAATCCGCTGCCAGGGCGCTGACATTCGTCAGTTGGGCGGTGCGGACCGCCGACTCGGTGAGAAGCCGCGGCAGTGACCCGAGCGAGGCGATGCGGCCGAGGTCACGAATATCCCGGGAGACGACGGTCTCGATCGTGTCCTCGTACCACTCGCGGCGAGACCGGGGGCGGCGAAGGGCCAGCGCCGCCGGATAGCCGCCGCCCGCCACCAGGTCGGCGAGCCGGTTTCCGAGCCGTTCGGTCTCGAGGGTGAAGCCGGGGAATCCGTGGCCGAAGAGCGTGTCCAGGAAACCGGGCGGCGAGCGTTCGACCTCGGCGCGGGAGAACGGGTGCAGCCGCACGATCCGCAGCCGTCCGGCGAGCGAATCACCGAGCCGCGGGACGAGCAGGACCTGCGTGGAGCCGGCCAGCAGGAACCGCCCGGGAACCCGGCGCCGATCGATCTGCGCCTTCAACGGGAGGAACAGTTCGGGTACGCGCTGCACCTCGTCCAGGATCACGCGTTCGGGCAGTCCCTCCACGAAACCGGTCGGGTCGTCCACGGCCGCTTTCCGGACATCGTCGTGGTCGAGGTTCAGGAAGCGATAGCCGAGCGAGTCGCCGACCAGGCGCGCGAGGGTGGTCTTGCCGCATTGCCGCGGCCCGTGGAGCAGAACCGCGGGCGAGTATTCGAGGGCTTCCCGCAACCGGCGCTCCGCATGGCGCGGAACGATTCGGGAGAGGGGCATGGATGCGGTGTCGTCGTCGGCCGGTCGTCGACCGCGTTTTCGGCTGATCGTCGGAACCATAAACGGCTGATCGTCGAAATCATAAACGGCCGATTGTCGAAATCACAATCGGCTACTTGTCGAAGATCGGTGCGGACGATCGTCGGACTGGAACTCCCGGCAGCGATTCCGAAGGCCGAAAAGGGCTGCTCAGCGGGGAATGCCGTGGTGAATTCCGTTCCGGCAGAACGAATTCGGCTGATCGTCGACCACACATTCGGCTGATCGTCGAACCTCCGACTGTTCCGGCGACCGTCGCCGGAGACGCTCCGGCACGGTTCCTCCGTCGCCGGCCCCTCCCGCCGCCATCCCGGACGGAGGCTGCCGCCATCCGGGTGCGGGACGCCGGATGGATCCCGGGCCCGCGCGGACGCGAGACTGCCGGCCGGTTCCGGCGGGAGCGCGGTCGGGATTCGGGGCCGGACGGGGTCGCGGAGCGTTCGCCGGGCGGCCGGCAGGCCGGCCGACGAGCGGCCTGCCCGGTCGGCGTCGGCCGGCGCGGGCCGGGGAGCCCTACCGCCGGGTCAGCGCCTGGTCGACCGACGCGCCGCCGGAGCCCTTGGTGGCGATGTACAGGAACAGGAAGCAGTAGAGCACCGCCAACTCGCCCCGGTTCTCGATCGGCCAGAACCCGTTGCCGCTGAACTGGTGGGCCATGAAGTAGGCCACCGCCATCATCCCGCTGCAGATGAAGGCGGCGAACCCGGTCAGGAAACCGAAGACGAGCATTGCTCCGCCGACGAGTTCGATGAGGCCGGCGAACCACATGAACGAGAACAGGTCCTGTGCGTCGCGCCCCAGGATGCCGAACATCTTCTGCATCCCGTGGCAGGCGAAGAGGAAGCCGGCCACGATCCGGAGGGCGGTGTAGGCGTGGTCCCGGAGCGAACTGAGAACGGTCTGCATGATTCCTGTCTCCTCGAAGAGAGCGGGTTGGGGGGAACGGTTCGGGAGATCGCGGGCGCGAGAGTGCGCCTCAGGGTGCGAGGGCTCCCAGGAAACTGGTGATGGTGGCGGCGCCGGCGAAGATGGCGGCGACCACGACGGCCACGCCGAGGATCACCTGGATCCCGCCGAGCACGAAGAAGGTGCGCAGTTGGTCGAGCGCCTTCCCGAGGGCTGCCGGATCGGAATCCTCGACGGCGCGCCGGGTGTTGCCGGCGGCCTTGAAGAGTACGACACCCATCCAGACCGGCAGCCAGGCGACCAGCAGGCCCATGACGGTCAGCGCCAGGCCGAGGCCCGAGACGATCTCCGCCAGACCGACGAACTTCATCCAGCCGCGCGCCCGGTAGAGCGGGCTCGCGAGGCCGGTCGACGCCTCCCCGGCGGACGCCGACCCCGACTCGGGTCGGCCCGGCTCGACGGCGTTCGGCTCGTCGTCCGCGGCCGGAATCAGGGAGTCGTTCGGCATTCCCGGTTCGTCGCGTCGCGGTGTGCGGTGGCGGTAACGGCCCTCAGAAGTCCATCAGGATCGTGTACTTGGCGGTCAGCGCCCGATCCAGCCGGTTGCCCATCGGGTCGCGGCGGTCGTTCAGCACGATGAAGAAGTCCGAAAGCGGCCGATGGATGAGGTTGAAGCGGAGATTGGAACTCCAGTCCTCGTTGACGCTGTTGTACTGGATCAGCGCGTTCAGGAACATGTTGGTGGTGAAGGTGTAGGTCAGCCGCGCGGTGAGGAGGTCGGTGACGAACTCCCCTTCGGGGAGGGCGATGTCGTTTCGGGTCCAGCCCACGAACGCGGTCAGCCGGCTGCCGGCGCGCGCCACGGTGCTCAGGTTCAACGCCCGCCGGGTCCCCGAGTAGAAGCCGCCGTGGTCGTAGCGGAAGTTCAGCGACAGTGGCCGGCTCGGGTTCGAGAAGAACATCACGAACCACTCGTCGTACCGGTGCTCGCCGGCGGAGACCCGGGTCGTCGGGTGGATGTCGAAGGCCTCCGGCGTGTTCTCGACGCTGTTGTCGTAACCGACTTCGAGGAGCGCGCCGTTCTGGTGGCGGAAGGAGAGGTGGGCGTTCACGTACCGGCTCACCGGCTCGCCCTGCGGATTCGTGTAGTGGTTGAACTCGAAATGCGGGTTGATCTCCCGGAGGAAGTGGTTCCATCGCGCCGGGCGCAGGTAGTAGCCGAGATAGCCGAGCCACCGCCGCACTCCCACCCGGGGGGCGAAGCCCATCTCCGGATTGAAATCCTCGCCGAGGACCGACCAGGCGCCCCGGAGTTGCCAGAGTCGGCCGTCGTAGCCGGCGGCGACCCGGGCGGCGTTCTCGTTGCCGGTGCGGTTCGGACTCATCGTCCGCGCCCAGTAGGAGTTCACTTCCAGTTCGGGGGTGAGCCGGAGGTTGGCGTCGAGTCCCAGCGAGCGGTGGAAGTGGTCGCTGCCGCCGCCGGCTTCCCGATTCAGGAAGATGGCGCCGATATCGGAGTTCTCGCCGAGGTTGCGCCGCACCCGCGCGGCGGAGAAGTTCTCCCGGTACTCGGCGTCCTCGTTCGTTCCGGTCTGGATGCTCATCGCGCCGATCTCGTAGGCGCCGGCGCGTCCGGTGAGGCGGCCGCCGCCGAGGACCGGGATCGGGCGGCCCGAGGAATGGAGGCCGATCCGGCGGCTGAAGAAGAGGTAGAGGTCGTCGCCGCGGCTCTGGCTGCTGCGGAGCACCGTCGGGTTGAACGCCTGCCCGAAGTCGGCGCGGAACCGCGTGATCCGGGAATCGTTGGGGACGCCGAAACGGAAGATGCCCGAATTCTCGATGAAGAAGTCGCGCTTCTCCGGGAAGAAGAGGCTGAACCGGGTCAGGTTGACCTGCTGGACATCGGCTTCCACCTGGGAAAAATCGGTGTTCACCGTCAGGTCGAGGTTCAGGCCGGTGCCCACCAGCACCTTGGCGTCGAGGCCCAGGTCCGCCCCGGTGACCAGGTCGTCGGAATCCGCGGTCTGCGCGGCGTCCGCGCCGACATACGGAGTCACCTTGAACCGCCCGCCGGGAACCAGTCCGCTCAGGCCTTCGAGCGTGCCGGAGTAGGAGATGCGCGCGAAGTTGAAGAACCGGGGGATCGGCGCCCAGAAGGCGTCCTGGTTCAATCGGCGGATGCGGCGCAGGAAGTTGATACCCCAGGTCTGTTCCGGACTCTCCCGGAAACGCAGCGTTCGGAAGGGGATCGCCATTTCGATCGCCCAGCCGTTCCCGGCGCGGCGGGTGCGGACCTGCCATACCCCGTCCCAGTCCCGGTTGAACTCCCGGCCCTCGTTGAAGATCTGCCCGTCGAACTTGGCGCCGGCCGGATTCGTCTCGAACATGTAGCCGTTGCGGCGGTCGTGGAAGGTATCGAGCACGACCCCGAAGACATCGCCGGCGCGCGTGGCGAAGTCCCGCGACAGGTCGTTCACCAGGATGCCGTCGGGGGAATCGTCGTGGGCGAACGCGCCGATGTAGAGCGACTCGTCGTCGTAGAGGACGCGCACTTCGGTTTCGAGCGTCGCCGGCATCCCTTCGTCGGGGTTTCCCTGGGTGAATCCCGACGCTACCGGAGCGCCGGCCCATTCGTCTTCACCGAGGACGCCGTCCACGACGATGGGGCCGGCGGCGCGCACTGCCGGCAGGCGCCGGTCGAAGCGGACGGTGTCGAAGTCCACCGGCGTGGGTTGTCCCCGGGGAGACGGCTCCGCGGTCGCCGCGACCGCGCCGGAGGCGGTGGTCAGGAGCAACGCGAAGGGACCGGCGAGTCCGGGGAACGACCGGCGGGCGAGGCCCGGGAACGGGCGGCGGGCGGCGGCCCGGCCGGACGGGGCAGCCGCGACCATGAAGCCGGCCAATGTATCACTCCCGCAGGCCGCTCCCACGGCTGCGCGATGCGGGGAACTCCGCGGGGACGGCGGCGCCGCGCGAAGGCGGCGATCGGGACGCCGGCGGCCCCGCGGGAGCGACCCGACCCCTCCGTCGCTTCACCTCGCGCTTGGACCGCCGGCGCGCCCATCTCCGCCCCGGGGCGCGAGGCGAGCGGGCGAAGCCGGTTTCGGCTACCGGGCGGCGCCGATGACCCGGGCGACGGCGCGGCGGTAGCCGGCGAGGATGCGGAGCGTCACCCGGCCCGGGCGTCCTCCGCCCACCGGCGCCCGGCAGCCCTCCGGCGTCACCGTCCAGCCCACCGGCAGCACTTCCCGGGAAGAACTCGTCAGGAACGCCTCGTCCGCCCGGAGCAGGCGCTCTTCCGGCAGCGGCTGTTCGACGAGGGCGATCCCCAGGCCGCCGAGCGTGTCCGCCACCAGGCCCCGCGTGATGCCCGGCAGGAGGCCGCTCTCGCCCGGCGGCGTGAACGCGGTTCCGCCCTCCACCCAGAAGAGGTTCGAGGTGGCGCCTTCGGCGAGCGCGCCGTCCGGCGCCCGGACGAGCGCTTCGTGGGCGCCGGCGGCCTCGGCCTCGCGCACCGCCCGCCGCGCCAACGCGAGTCCCGTGGTCTTGACCCCGCCGGGCAGGCCGCCGGGGGTGGAGCGGACGAACCGGCCCAGGAGGACTCCCACGCCCTCCCGTTCCGGGTCCACCGGCAGCGGCGGCAGCGGGCGCGCGAGCACCATCAGCACGGGGCCGTCCTCCTCGGTTCCGGCGCTCAGGATCACCCGGATCGAACGCTCCCCGGGGTCGGCCAAGGCCTCGCCGGCCCTCCGGATGCGGGCCGCGATCTCCCCGTCGGAGGCCGGAACCGGGATCTCCAGGAACGCTGCCGAACGCCGCAGCCGCTCGAGGTGCCGGTCGAGGAGCAGCGGGATTCCCGAGTAGGTGCGGAAGTTCTCGTACACCGCCTCCCCGTAGAGGAAGCCCCGGTCGAGCGGACTGATGCCGGGACCGCCGCCGGCCGCACCGGACAACTGCCCGTTCACATCGATCACCACGGACGCCATCGCGCCGGAATGTACCCGCCGCGGCCGCACTCGGGGGCCGATCCGGTTTCGCCGGCGGCGCGCCGTGCTACCTTCCGAAGCCGAGGAAATGCCGGTCGCGCCGCCTCCAACCCGGGTCGAGATCCACGCCGGGGACAACCTGGCCGTCCTCCGGGATCTCCCCGACGAGTCCTTCGACCTCATCTACATAGACCCGCCGTTCAACACCGGCCGGGAGCAGGCGCGCACCCGGCTCCGCACCGAGGCCGACGCCGCCGGCGACCGCGTCGGCTTCGGGGGCCGCCGCTACCGCACGACCGTGCTCGGCCGGTCGGGGTTTGCCGATCGTTTCCCCGATCGTTCTCCGGATCCCTCCGAAGATTCCGACTCGTACCGGGAGTTCCTCGAACCGCGGCTGCTCGAGGGCTACCGACTGCTCCGCCCGACCGGCTCCTTCTTCCTCCACCTCGACTACCGGGAGGTCCACTACCAGAAAGTGTTGATGGACCGGATCTTCGGACGCGCCAGTTTCCTGAACGAGATCATCTGGGCCTACGACTACGGCGCCCGCTCGAAGAAGAGATGGTCGCCGAAACACGACAACCTCCTCTGGTATGCGAAGGACCCGAAGAGGTACACCTTCCGTTACGAGGACAGCGACCGCATCCCCTACCTGGCGCCGGCGCTCGTCGGGGCGGAGAAGGCGGCGCGCGGGAAGACGCCCACCGACACCTGGTGGAACACGATCGTGAGCCCGACCGGGAAGGAGAAGACCGGCTATCCCACCCAGAAGCCGCTGACCGTCCTCGACCGGATCGTCCGGGTCCACTCGAACCCCGGCGACACCGTGCTCGACTACTTCGCCGGCAGCGGCACCGCCGGCGAAGCGGCCGCCCGCGCCGGGCGCCACGCGGTGCTGGTGGACGAAAACCCGGAGGCGATCCGGGTCATGGCGAAGCGGCTGGCCTTCGCCCGTCCGGTGCTCTTCGAGACGCGGCCCGCGCCCGCGCTTTCCCCGCCGGAATCGCCGCCGGAAACCGCCGCCGCGGCGGCGCCGAGTGCGCCCGCGCCCGGCTCTCCCGCCGCCGCCCGGGCGGCGAAGGGCGCATAATGGCCCTCCTCGTGCCTGCGAACACCGGATCTCGCCGACCGGCGGCGGACGCGGGGCGGCGGTTCGCCGGCGCACTCGGCTTCGCTGCTCTCGCCGCTTCCTGCGGGCCGCCGGCAACGGAGCCCGGGGTGCTCGCCATCGTCGGCGGGCTGGTGTATCCGGTGTCCGCTCCGCCGATCCCCGGCGGAACGGTGCTGGTCCGGGACGGGCGGATCGAAGCGGTGGGCGCCGACCTCGACCTCCCCGCCGGCGCCGAGATCCTCGACGCCACCGGGAAGAGCGTGATCCCCGGGATCATCGAGAGCCATTCCCACATGGGGTTCAAGGTGCTGAACCTGCCGGCCACGGGGTCGAACAACAACGAACTCTCCTCCCCGATCAACGCCCAGGTGCGGGCGATCGACGGCCTGGATTCCTCCGACCCGGCTTTCTCCCTGGCCGTCGCCGCCGGCATCACCACCCAGAACATCACCCCCGGCAGCCGCAGCCCGAACAGCGGCCAGGCGGTCCTCGTCAAGATGCGCGGCGGCACCGTGGAAGACATGTTCTTCGCCCCCGGCGGCATGAAGTTCGCCATCCGCGCCACCACTCCCTATCCGAACTTCCCGCAGGACGAAGCGGGGGTCTTCGAGTTGCTGAGCGCCGAACTCGAAGGCGCGCAGGGATACCTGGCGGCGATCGCGGCGCACGAAGCGGATCCGGAGAACGCGCCGCGTCCGCCGCGGGATCTGACCCGGGAGGCGCTCGGCAGACTGCTCACCCGCGAATGGCCGGTCGGGGTCCACTCGCACTCCGAAGCGCAGATGGGGTATGCACTGGAACTGAAGCGGCGTTTCGACCTCGACCTCTACATCCACCACGGGGACCGCACCGATGTGCACGCGGAGGCGATGGCGGAACTCGGCGTCGGCGTCAGTTTCGGCCCGATACTCCCGTTCGACAGTCCGGAGAGCGACGACCTGCTGGGGCCGGTGCGCCTCGCCGAGTTGGGGGGCCTCGTCGCCTTCCACCAGGATCATCCGGACGGGCACCAGTACTTCCTCCGCCACACCGCGGCGATGTTCGTCCGCCGGGGAATGCCGAAGGAGGAAGCACTCCGGGCGCTGACGCTGAACGGCGCGCGCCTCTTCGGCGTGGACGACCGGATCGGCAGCCTGGAACCCGGGAAGGACGCCGATCTGGTGATCCTCGGCGGCGAAGACCCGCTGGCCTACGAGAACCTGGTGGAGCAGGTGTTCGTGGACGGCGTGCTGGTCTTCGACCGCGAGACCGGTTTCGATGTCTTCGGGAACCGGGTGCCGGAGGGCTGGTGATGACCCTGCGCCGCTGCGCCGCCCGCCTCCTGGCCGCGGCCCTCCTCGCGATCGCCCCGGCGGCCGCGGCCGGCCAGACCCCCGTCCCCGCCATCGCCGTCGTCGGGGGTGAAGTCCATCGCGGCGACGGCGAAGTGATCCCCGGCGCGACCGTGCTCATCGAGAACGGGAAGATCGCCGCGGTCGGCTCCGGGCTCGACCTTCCCGATGGCGCCGAGGTCATCGAAGCCGACGGGAGGGTGGTGACCCCCGGCCTCATCGATTCCCTGACCCTGCTGGGCGCGGAGCCCTCCGGCGCGGCGGCGGTCTCCGTCACCGGGGGGCCGGCCGCCGCGATGACCCCGGCCGCCCGCGCCGCCGACCGCTTCGCCGAAGACCTGGCGCCGCTGTGGCTCCGGGAGGGAGTCACCACCGTGTATCTGTCCCCGGATCCGCGCCGGCTCATCGGCGGGATGGGCGCGGTGGTGAAACTGGCCGGGCCGCGCGAGACCGCGGTCGTTCAGGAAGAAGCCGCGGTGGCCGCCTCCTTCGGGGAATCCGCGGTGGGCGACCGGCCGCCGGGTCGCGAGCAGCCCGCGGGCCGCACCACCCGGCAGGGGATGATCTACGACCTCCGCCAGACGCTCATCCGGGCGCAGGAGGACGCCGTGGGCGGCGAAGCCGGGCGGACGCTGGGGCGCCTGCTGGCCGGCGAGACGCCGCTGCGGATGCTGGTGAACACGCCGGACGACCTCGAGACCGCGCTGCGGGTGGCGCAGGAGTTCGACCTGCGGCTGGTGCTCGACCAGGCGGCGGGCGCGGCGGCGGTGGCCGACCGGTTGGCGGAAGCGGACATTCCGGTCGTCGTGGGGCCGGCGATCCTCGGCATCGGCGACGGCGGCCCGATGGAACTCCGGAGCCACTCCCCGGCGACCGCGGGAGCACTCCACCGCGCCGGCGTCCGCATCGCCCTTTCGACCTTCGCCGGCCGCGGCCGGTCGGTGGCGATGGAAGCGGTGGTGGCCTGGGCGCACGGCCTGCCCCGGGAGGCCGCGCTCTCGTCGGTGACCTCCGGGGCCGCGGAGATCCTGGGAGTGTCCGACCGCGTGGGAACGCTGGCGCCCGGCCTCGACGCCGACCTGGTGGTCTGGACCGAACACCCGATCGGAACCTACGCCCGCCCGCAGGTCGTCCTCGTGGACGGCCGGGTCGTCTTCCGCCGCGAGTGAGCCTGCCCCCGGCGGCGCGGCGGGTGTTCGGCGGCGCCGCGGATCCGGATCGGATCGCCGGCGCTCTCCCTCCTGCCGCGTCTCTTCCCTTTCCGCTGGAATCCCCGTCCCGTCGCTCGGGGCCCGATCCCGGTTCGGCCCGGCGGGGCCGACGCCCGTCCCGGAGTTGCCGTCCATGACCCTTTCGCAGCGAACCCTTTCCCTCGTCCTGTCCCTCGCAGTCGCCGCCTCCGTCGTCTTCCTGCCGGCGGCGCCGGGCTTCGCCGCGCCCGCCCCGGAGTCTGCCGTGGACGACCCGGAGGTCGACGCCGGGATCACGCTGCTCGATGCGTGGATTCGGGCGCGGATGGAGTACGAGGGGCTGCCCGGCCTGGTCATCGGGATCGTCCACGACCAGGAAGTGGTCTGGACGAAGGCCTACGGGCACGCCTCGCTCGACCCGGAGACGCCGATGACGGTGGATTCCATCTTTCGCATCGCCTCGCACTCCAAATTGTTCACCGCGATCGCGGTGCTGCGGGAGCGCGACGCCGGGATGCTGCGGCTCGACGACGAAGTCACCGAGCACCTCCCGTGGTTCGACCTGGAGAACCGCCACCCGGAGGCGCGACCGCTCACCGTGCGCCACCTGCTGACCCATACCGGCGGACTGCCGCGCGAGTCGGTGCACCCGGCGTGGACCGAGTTCGAGTTCCCGGACGCGGAGGCGGTGCAGGCGACCGTTTCCGACCAGGAGACCACCTACGCCACGGAGACCAAGTGGAAGTACTCGAACCTCGGCTTCACGCTCGCCGGCATGGTGGCCGAGGCGGCCGGGGGCGCTTCGTTCGGCGAGTTGGTGACCACCGGCATCCTGGAGCCGCTGGAGATGGATTCCACCAGCGTCGGGCCGATTCCGGCGTCGCACCGGGACCGCCTCGCCACCGGCTACGGGCGGCGGATGCCCGACGGCACGCGGCAGGCGCTCCCCTTCGTGGACGCCCGCGCCTTCGACCCGGCGACCGGCGTGTCCTCCACCGTCCCCGACCTGCTGCGCTTCCTGCAGTGGCAGATGCGGGTCCGGGAGCGCGAGAGCGAAGAGGTGTTGACCCCGAACACGCTCCTCGAGATGCAGCGCGTCCACTGGCTGCAGCCGGACTGGAAGAGCGGCTGGGGCCTCGGCTTCTCGGTGCGGCACACCGAAGACCGCGACCTCATCGGCCACGGCGGCTCCTATCCGGGCTACCGCACGCAGACGCTCCTGAGTCCGAAGGAGAAGGTGGGCGTCGTCGTCTTCACGAACGGCGGCGACGGGAACCCGGGCCGGTTCGTGGAGAAGGCCTTCGAGTGGGTGGCCCCGCCCCTCGTGGAAGCGGCGGAGGTGGAGGAGATCGAGATCTTCGAACCGGATTGGGAGAAGTATCTCGGCACCTACCGCAACCGCTGGGGAGACACGACGGTGGCCCGCCTCGCCGACGAGTTGGTCCTGTTCTCACCCCTCTCCGAGAACCCGGACCGCTCCAAGGGAGTTCTCGAACCGACGGACGAGCCCCATGTCTTCCGCCTGGAGAGCGACGGCTACGGCGCCCACGGCGAGTTGGTCCGCTTCGCCCTTGACGATTCCGGCGCCGTCGTCCGCATCTTCGTCGGCGTCAACTACTCGGAACGCCTCCCGTAACGCCGGCGACTCCCCGCCGCCGGCGGCGGGACAGCGGTTCCCGGCGCATCCGATTCGGCAGGACTACGCCGCGAGTTCCTCGATCGCGTCCACGCGGCGCGACCACGGTATCGGACGGACCTCGTAGGCCCGCATCGCCGCCAGGACATTCTCCGGGACTTCCTGTTCCGCGTCGTTCAGCAGGGCGTACGCACGCGAACCAGGGGCGCGTGCTTCCTCGGTGTCGACCCACGAGAACGCGAAGGACTGGGCCGTGTCCCGGCTCGGATGGTTGATCGCTCGCAGAATCCTCTCCGGATGAGATCCCGATCCGGGAATGACGAAGTCGAAGTGGTGGTCGAAACCGGTCTTCCCGGAGAATTCGACGTGCGGCAGATACCGGATTTCGGAAGTGTCCAGCCAGCGGGCGACATCTTCGAGGAACGGGCTCTTCGTCACCGGGGAGGCCAGGTAGAAGAGATCGTTCACCGCCAGCATCGCCTGCACGAGATTGTGTTTCCGAAGCGCGAAGTCCGCATCGGACGCCCGGACTTCGAGTGCCTTGCCCGCCTGCCGGACGCCGAATCCGTTCAAGGTCATCCGTAACAGTTCCTGGCGCCTGGGGGTGTCGATGGCGCATCCGGACAGTTCGAGGTCCTCCAGGACATAACTGTCGTCGGTCAGGAGGAAGCCGCCCTCGGCGCGCTGCGCATAGATCTGGAGGGAGTCGTTGTGCCGATCCAGGTACGGCGTGGTGATCTCGATGCGCTCTCCGACCTCGCGCAGGATCGTCCGGTCCCGGAGCCATTCGGAGTACCGCTCCACCAGGGATCGCACCTCTTCGATCATGGGAACCTGCTTCGCTGCATCCTCGGGAGGACGGTGATGTTACGCAGATGCCCAACCCCTCAGCGGTCGATGGCGAAGGGGCGGAGCGGAATGGCGGGTTCGGCGCCGGTGGCGAGGTCGGCGATGATCTTGCCGGTGGCGAGGGACTGGGTGAAGCCGAGCATTCCGTGGCCGGTGGCGATGAGGAGGCCGGCGAGGTTCGGGGGCCGGCCGAGGTAGGGGAGGCTGTCGGGGGTCAGGGGGCGGAAGCCGAACCAGGGGACTTCGGCGTCGCGCGGGATGGCCGCGCGGAGGGCGAGGGCGGCGCCGGTGAGGACCGCTTCGTAGCGGCGGCGGTCGAGGCGGGGTTCGAAGCCGGCCAACTCCAGGGTGCCGGCGAAGCGGGTGTGGTCGCCGAGCGGGGTGATGATGGACTTCCGTTCGGACACCGTGGCGGCGAGGGCCGGCGTACCGTCGAAGCGGCGGACGGTGGCGGAGTAGCCCTTCGCCGGGATCACCGGGAGGCGGACTCCGGCGGTGCGGGCGATGCGCGGACTCCAGGCCCCGAGCGCCAGGATCGTTTCGTCGGCGTGGCGTTCTTCGCGCTCTCCCGCGGCGCCGGACGCCCGCGAATCGTCCGCTGCCTGCGCCGCGGCGCCCTCGACCGGGGTGGCCATCGGTTCCACTGTCGCGCCGACCACGGCGTCACCGCGGCGCAGCAGGCCGGTCGTGCGGACGCCGGTCTCGATGGTCACGCCCATCCGCTGCAGCGTCCTCGTCAGGGATTCCGCGAAGCCGAGGCTCAGGCCGTGGGCGTCGCCGGGGAGGAACAGCGCGCCCCGCACGCGGTCGGAGAACGCCGGCTCCCGCTCCCGGGCCTCGTCGCCGCCGAGCACCTCCACCGGGAATCCGGCGGCGCGCAGTTGCTCCGCGTCCCGGCGCCCGCCGGCCAGGCCCGCCTCGGTCAGGTAGAGCAGCCAGCCGCCGCGCCGTTCATAGTGGAAATCCACCTCCCCCTGTTCCAGCAACTCCTCGAAGAGGGTCAGGCTGAGGCCGGAGAGGGCGGCCAGCGCCGCGAAGCCGGCTTCGGAACGGGCGCGGGTGCACGCCCGGGCGAAACCGACGAGCCAGGAGAGGAGCGCCGGGTCCGGGCGCCAGCGGATGCGGAAGGGGCTGTCGCGGCGCAGGGACCAGCGGAGCGCCTGCGCCAGGACGCCCGGGCCGGGGAGCGGGTGGGAGTGGGCGGCGCAGAGGAGCCCGGCAGTGCCGCAGGTGGCGCCGTGTCCCGGCCGGCCCCGGTCGAGGACGCGGACTTCCCGGCCGGCGCGCCGGAGGAAGTAGGCGCAGGAGAGGCCGACCGCGCCGGCGCCGAGCACCAGCGCGGTGCGGGGACGCGCGGCGCCCGTCGCCGTCAGCGGCGCGCGGCTACGAGCCCTGCCCGTCGCCGTCGCCGCCGGAAGCCGGCGGGCGGGGGTCGTCGGCGGAGGGGCCGTAGGCGCCCGGCACCGGGATGCCCAGGAGCCGGTAGTACACGCTCAACTGGCCGCGGTGGTGGATCAGGTGGCTGATGATGAAGGCGCGGATCGCGACGACTCGCGGCCCCTTGAAGAACACCTTCTCGCCGGTCCGCATCTCCCAGTCGTCGTGCAGGGCCTCGTCGGAACTCTCCCGCAGTTTCGCGGCGAACGCGGCGGTGATGCGGTCGTGGTTCTCCAGGAGTTCGGCCTTCGTGTTCCACACGGGGGGCTTGTAGCCCGAAGCCGCGAAGTCGAAGACCTCCTCCTTGAGGATGCTGAGCGCCCACTCGGGGGACTCCACGATGTGTCCCGCCAGCCGGGCCGCCGACATGGACCGGTCGTGGGGCTTGAAGTCGGCGCGGGCGTCGTCGAAACGCTCCAGGAAGCGGGTGGTGGTCTTCGCTTCGGCCTCGATTTCCCTGGCGATGCCTTCGCCGATCGTCATGTGCGGACTCCTCGCCCGGCGCTCTCGGCCGGGACCGCCGGGGATGCTAACCGGCCCTCCGGGTCTCTCCTTCCGATCGTCCGAAGTCGCTGCCGGTTCCGGCCGCTAGCATCCCCGCCCCTGCGTTCCCTCCCGTTCCTGCTCGTCTTGTCTGCCGCCGCGCCCGGGGGTGTCTGCCCCGCCGTGGCCGGCGTTCCGGGGACGGCGCTCCCCGGCGGCTTTCCGCGGTCCCCGGAAATGGCGGCCGTGCGCGCGATGCATGCGAACGGCGCGGTCGCGAACGGAATGACAGTGGCGGAAGGCCGGTTCGAAGCCCGCGAGACGGAGATCGAAGGCCGCACCTACCGCTGGCAGGTCTTCGTACCCGGGGCGGTGCTCGCCGGGGAGGACCCGCATCCCCCCGTCGTCCTGTTCCTCCACGGCGCCGGGCAGCGAGGCAGCGACGGGGAGCGGCAGACCGAGATCGGGCTCCCGGCGGTCCTCCGGGAACGCCCGGACTTCCCCGCGGTGGTCGTCATGCCCCAGTCGCCGCGGCGCGCCTGGTGGGGGACGCCGCGGATCGAGCGGCTGGCGCTCGCCGCCCTCGACCAGGCCCTCGCCGAGTTCGACGGGGATCCGGACCGCATCTATCTCACCGGGCTGTCTCTGGGCGGCTACGGCACCTGGGCGTTCGCCTACCGCGACCCCGACCGGTTCGCGGCGCTGGTCCCGGTCTGCGGCGGGGTGACCGCGCGCAACTCGCGCCTTCCCACCCCGGCCTGGCATCCGGGCGCGGTGCGGCCCGACGATCCCTGGGGCGAGACCGCGCGGGTCCTCGCGGATCTCCCGGTCTGGATCTTCCACGGGGAGCGGGACCGGCGGATCCCGGTGTCCGAGTCGCGGCGGATGGCGCAGGCGCTCCGCGAAGCCGGCGGGGACCCGCGCTACACGGAGTATCCGGGGGTGGGCCACGACTCCTGGACGCCGGCGTACCGGGAAGACGGCCTCTACGACTGGCTCTTCGCCCAGCGCCGCTCCGACCGGATGCGGTAACGCCCGGTGGCGGCGCTTCCCGGGACCCGGAGCGGCGGGCCGCGACCGACCGGGGCCGCCCCGCAGCGGTCCCGGTTCTCCCGGAGAGGCTGACCGCGCATGAGCCGGGGACACCTGCGCCGCCGCGCCGACGCCGACCCGGGCCGGTTCGGTTTCGATCTGGACGACCTCCAACGCCCGCTCGATCCCGACCGGCTGTTCGCCGAACCGGAAGAGTCGGTCGCGGAGTCCCCGGCGGCAGCGGAGGCGACCGACGGACGGTCCCCGTCCCTGGAGGTCGAGATCGGTTCCGGGCGGGGGTCGTTCCTCATCGCCGAGGGCGAGGCGCGCCCCGGAACCCGGTTCCTCGGCGTGGAGCGGGCGCGGCGCTACTGGCTCTTCGCCGCCGACCGGCTGCGGCGGCGGGAGCGGACGAACGCCCGGATCCTCCGCGCCGACGCGCTCGAAGTGTTCCGGGAGTTGCCGCCGGGCTCGGTGACCGCGGTCTGGGCCTTCTTCCCCGATCCCTGGCCGAAACGCCGGCACTCGCATCGGCGCCTCCTGGCCCGGGAGGAGTTCTACGCCGCCGTCGAACGGGCGCTGGCGCCGGGCGGCTCCTTCCGGGTGGTCACCGACGCCGAGGCGTACCTGGCCGAGATCGAAACCGCGCTGTCGCGGCGGCCGCGTCTCTGCCGCTGCGCCTACCGCGCGCCGGTCTCCGCCGAACCGGGGGAACTCGCCGGGTCGAATTTCGAGCGCAAGTACCGGCGGGAGGGCCGGCCGATCCACGCTGCCGCCGCCCGGCTCGGACCGGCGGAGGGATCAGCGGACGAAGACGACGCTCTCCCGGACGAAGAGGCGTGAGGCGAAGCGCAGCAGGGCGAAGGCCGCCGCCAGGGCGACGAGCCCGGCGAGCGCGATCGGCCCGGGCGAGGTGTATTCCCCGGCGACGACATCCAGGATCAGCAGGTGCTGCCCCAGGATGGGGATCACCGAGGTCCAGGAGCCCGATTCCACCCAGTTGAAGGTCACCGCGAAGAAGGGCAGCATCGGCGCGAAGGAGAGATAACCGAAGTAGGTCTGCGCCTCCTTGTAGGACTTGGCGTAGGTGGCCACCACCACCTGGAGCGCGGAGCAGAAGAGCGCCAGCGGCAGGGCGGTGAGCGCCACCAGCGCCCAGTCGGCGGCTGTCGGCGTGAGGTTCATCGCCCCGGGCATGAACCGGAGGACGGCGACGATGGTCCCCATCCCCAGCGCCGTCAGGAAACAGGCGAAGACCGCGGCGGCGGCCCACTTGCCGGTCACCAGGTGCGCCGGGTGCACCGCGTTCAGCAGCAGCGCCTCGATGGAGCCGCGTTCGCGCTCGCCGGCCACCGCGTCCGCGGCGATCTGCATCCCGCCGAAGAAGGCATTCATCAGCAGGAACATGGGGATGAACCCGAGCACCGAGAAGACCCGCCGGCGCCGCTCGCTGAAGACCTCGTGCCGGGCGACCGCCAGCGGACGGACCACCAGCGGGCTGATCCCCCGGGCCACCAGCCGCAGCGAGGCCACCTCCTGGCCGTACTGCTCCAGCAGGGCGGCGGCGCGGCTGGCCTTCGCCGAAGCGGCGGCGCGGGTGCTGTCCGCGATGACCTCCACTTCCGCCGGCCGGGCTTCGCGGAACCGCTCCCGGTAGTCCTCCGGGATCCGCAGCACCAGGTCCGCTTCCCGGGCGCGCACCGCGGCTTCCGGGTCCTCCGGGCCGGCGACGACCTCCACGCCCGGCTGCCGGCCCAGCCAGTCCCTCAGGTCGGGGGCGTTCTCCCCGCCGAGTACCGGGATCTCCATCTGCCGGACTTCGTTGCGGACGCCCTCGGCGAAGCGGCCCATGAAGAGGACCAGGACCGGGAAGATGCTGATCGAGATGAGCACCGCCACCAGCGAGCGCCGATCCCGGAGCCCCTCGGTCAACTCCTTGCGGAAGACGACCCCGGTGGCGCCGAACATTTTCTTGCCGCTCCGGCCTCAGCCCGCCGCGCCGGTCGGTACGGCCGCGGGGCCGTCGGCGTCGGGTCCGGTGAGGGTGACGAAGGCGTCTTCCAGGCTGTCGGTCCCGGCGGCCTCCCGGATCGCGTCCGGGGTTCCGTCGGCGGCCACCCGCCCGGCGGCGATGATCACGATCCGGTCGCAGAGCAGCGAAACCTCGTGCATGGCGTGGCTCGAAAAGAGCACCGCCGAGCCCCGGTCGCGCAATTCGCGGATCAGGTCCCGCATCCGCCGGGTGCTCAGCACATCGAGACCGTTCGTCGGCTCGTCGAGCAGGACATTCTGCGGACGGTGGATCAGCGCCCGCGCCAGCAGCACCCGGGATCTTTCGCCGTGGGAATACCCCTTCGCCCGGCGCTCCACGAAATCCTCCATGCCGAGGAGGCGGATGAACTCGGCGGTGCGGACCTCGGTCTCCGCCGCCGGAACGCCCCGCAGCCGGGCGAAGTAGCGGATGTTCTCCCGGCCGCTGAGCCGCGGGTAGAGCGCGTGGGTGTCCGGGAGCGCGCCCACCCGCGCCTGCGCCGCGACGGTCTCCTCCCGGACCTCGTGCCCGTCCACCCGCACCGAACCGGCTTCCGGGGCCATGAGCCCGTACATCATCCGCAGGGTGGTGGACTTGCCGGCGCCGTTCGGGCCCAGCAGGCCGGTGATGCGACCGTCTTCGGCGGTGAAACTCACTTCGTCCACGGCGACCACTTCGCCGAAGGTCTTGCGGAGGCCGGCGACTTCGATCACGAAGCCCCGTCCCCCTCCGGGCGGTCGCCTCCGCCGTCTTCCGCGCCTTCTTCCCCTTCGTTCGCCGGGGGCAGGTCGGGGCCGGTGGCGGAGCGCCAGAACGCCGGCCGGCCGATCCCTTCCAGGCAGGAGGCGTCGAGCGCCTCGGGGTCGGCGGTGTCCAGGAACTCCGCGACGAGCCGCGGCGCGCAGCCGGCTCCCAGCGCCCCGTGGGCGGCGCCGGGAACCACCAGGTGGCGCGAACCGCTCAGCGTCCGGGCCGCGTGCTCGCCCCAGCGCGGCGGGGTCACCGGGTCGAGGGCGCCGGAGAGGATGAGCACCGGGGCGTCGGAGACCACCGGTTCCCGGTAGTCCGGCGGCAGGTCGCCCCGGGGCCAGACCCGGCAGGCTTCCTTCATCGCCCGCACCATGAAGTCGCCGAACACGGTGCCTTCGGAGGCAGCCTCCGCTTCTTCCTCGGTCAGGAACGGGAGATCCTCGGCGCAGACCACCGAGAGGAACATCCCCGGGGCGATCTGCGGCCCGGCCACGGGGTCGGCGAAGACCAGCAGCGGCCCGAAGTCCCCGTCGAGGGCGCTCTCCACCACCAGCGGCGTCAAGGCGGCGATGTCCGGCGAGTAGAGCATCGCCCGGAGGATGCCCGCCACTTCCTCGCGCCCGAGCGGGGTCTCCTCCCACTCCCCGGTGCGGGGGTGCCGGACGCGGAACCGGCGCGGGGGATCCCGGTCCAGACTGCGGAGCAACTCGTCCACCATCTCCCGGAGGCGGGGGAACCGCTCCGCGCAGCCGGCGTCGGCGGAGCAACTGTCGAGGAGCAGGTCGAGCGCCCGTTGCCCGTCGGCGGCGAAGTGCAGCGGGATCCGCATGTCCACCGGGGCCACCCCGTCGAGGATCACCGCCCGGACGCTCTCCGGGTGGCGGCGGAGGAACACCAGCGCGGCGCGGGTGCCGTAGGAACCGCCCCAGAGGTTGATGCGGCCGTAGCCGAGCGCCTGCCGCACCGTCTCCAGGTCGTCCATGGCGACCGGGGTGGTGTAGTGCTCCGGGGCCGCGTCGAGTTGGGCCAGGCACTCGCGCCACTCCGCTTCCGGGATCTCCGGCAGCCCGGTCTCGGAGGACAGCGCCGGCTCTTCCTCGAAGAGGTCGCAGGTCAACTGGTTGGACTCGCCGGTGCCGCGCTGGTCCACGAGCACCAGATCGCGCACCTGCAGCACTTCCGGCAGGCGCGCGCCGACCGCCGCCGCCAGATCCGTCGCCGCCTGGCCCGGGCCGCCGGCGAGGATGAACAGCGGATCGTCCGCCGCGCCTTCCTCTTCCGCCGGGAGCACCATCACCCGGAGCGAGATGGTCCGGCCCTCCGGGTCGTCCGGGTCTTCCGGGACTTCCACCGTCCGGCAGAGGGCGCGTTCCGGGCCGTCGCCCGGCGGACAGGGGGCGAGTTCGCTCCCGATCGCGCCGCCGACCGCCGGCGCGGCAGCGGGGCCGCTGTCGGTTCCCTCTTCCTCGTTCCCGGCGCAGCCGAACGCCAGCGTCAGCGCGAGGAGGGCGGCGCCGGCGCGCTGCCGCCGGCCCGGGGTCCTCACGGACGGAAGGATAGAGGCGTCCGGCCCGGGGCGTCCGGGCGAACCCGCGCCGGTCGGCCGGCGGGTCAGGTGCGGAGCGCCTCGCGGATGTCGAGCCGGGAGGCCTCCGCCGCCGGCCCCAGGCTGGCCGCGAGCACCGCGAGGGCGAGGGCGACGGGAGCGAGCAGGAAGACTGCCGGATCGAAGGGCTCCACCGTGAAGAGCAGGGGGCTGAGGTCGCTTCCGGCCACCCGGGTCAGGAACCCGGCGAGCAGGAGCCCCGGAACCAGCCCGAAGAGGGCGATGCGGAACCCGTCGCGGAGCACCAGCCGCCGGATGTCCGCCGGACGCGCCCCGAACGCCATGCGGACGCCGTGCGCCGGCAGCGCCGCGTTCGCCCGCCAGCCCACGACCCCGAAGACGCCGAACGCCGCCAGCAGGCCGGCCGCCGCGGCGAAACCGCCGAGCAGGAGGGCGTAGAGCCGGGGCTGCGCCACCGACTCCCCGAGGCGCGCCTCCAGGGTGGTCAGCCCCAGCGCCCGCAGTTCCGGATCCACCGCCGGGACCCGGGCGGCGGCGGCCTCGGCGACCGCCGTTCCGGGGGCGTGGCGGAGCACCAGACTCATGTGGGCGAAGCCGCCCATACCGCCGCCCCGCCGGGGCGCGGGAACGCGGGCGTCGCCGATCAGCCGGTAGAGGATCGGCTCCACCGGGGTGTCCACCCCCTCGGCGTGGACATCGCCCACGACGCCGACGATCTGTCCCAGCCCGGGCAACTCGAGGTCCACCGGTTCGTCTTCCAGGTACCGGTCCACCAGGCTGCGGTTCACGATGACCACCGAGTCGGCGTTCGCCCGGTCGGCTTCCTCGAACACCCGCCCTCTCCGCAGGGGGATCCCCATCGCCCGGAAGTACCCCGGCGAGACCCGGCGGAGCAACGCCCGCGGCACCGTGTTCGGGTCGGTCGCCGGTTCGTCGCCGAGGCGCTGGAACCCGATCACCGCCCGTTCGCCGCTGAGCGGGAGGGTGTCCACCAGACCCACCTGCAGCACGCCGGGGATGGCCGCGACTTCTTCCCGGATCCGGTCCAGCGCCGCGGTCTGCGCGGTCTCGTCGGCGTAGCGGGCCTCCGGCAGGCGCAGGTCGAAGACCACGGTGTTCTCCGGCTGGTACCCCGGGGGCGCGGCGATCTGGTTCAGGAAACTGCGGACGAAGAGTCCGGCGCCCACCAGCAGCGGCAGCGACAGGGCGACCTGCAGCGAGGCGAAGAGGCCCCGGCTCCCGGCGCTCCGGGCAGCGCCGCCGAGGGGGGCGGCGTCTCCCCGTTCCGAAGCCCCGAGGGCCGCCGCCGGATCCCGGGAAGCGGCCCGGAGCGCCGGCGCGGCGCCGAAGACCATCGCCGCCGCCGCTGCCGCCAGGAAGCAGAACGCGAGGACCGGCCATTCCACCGTCGTCCGGGCCAACTGCGGCAGGCCGAGCACGGTGAGGGAACGCAGCAGCCCGGCGCCCTGGAGGGACAGCAGCGCCCCCAGCGCCCCGGCGGCGAGGGCCAGGAGCAGACTCTCGGAGAAGAGGCGGCGGAACACGCGGCCCCTCCCGGCGCCGAGGGCGGCCCGCACCGCCAGTTCGCGCTCCCGGCCGGCGGCGCGGGTGAGCATCAGGTTGGCCACATTGCCGCAGGCGATCAGGAGCACCAGCGCGGCGACCCCCAGCAGCGCGATCAATGGTTCGCGGAGGCGCCGGGTGGAGCGTTCCACGAAGGAGTCGAGACGGACGGAGACGCCCTCGTTCAGCATCCGCTCGATCTCGCTCTCGCCGCTCAGGCGCTCCAGCAGCGCGCCGGCTTCCGCCTCCGCCTGCTCGATGCTCACGCCGGCGCCCAGGCGGGCGACCACCTGCACCAGTTCCAGGCGCACCTGCCCCGGCTGCAGGGCTTCGTCCGGCTCCCGGGTCGCCGGGAGATAGAGGCTGATCCGCGGGTTCGGGAAGCCGAAGCCCGGGGGCATCACGCCGATGACCTCGTGGAGGCGTTCGTCGAGCACCAGCGAGCGGCCGACGACCTCCGGGTCGCCGCCGAACTCGCGGTTCCAGAAGGCGTGCCCGAGGATCACCACGCCGTCCCGGCCGGGGATCTCTTCGTCTGCGGCGAAGGCGCGGCCCAGCAGCGGATGGACGCCGAGGACTTCGAACAGGTTCGGGGAGACCTGCTCGGCGGACAGCGGGCGCGGCTCGCCCGGGGAGCCGGCGAGGCCGGCGTAGGAGGCCGGGCGGTCGCCGTACATCGCCATGCCGTCGAAGACGGTGTTCGCGTCGCGCCACTGGCGGAAGTGGTCGCTGGAGAACGCCGCGACCTCGTCCGGCATCGGCAGCCGCGGGCGGCGTTCCCAGACCTGGACCAGGCGGTCCGGCTCCGCGTACGGGGGCGGCTTCAGCAGGACGCCGTACACCCCGGAGAAGACGGTGGTGACCGCTCCGATGCCGAAGCCGAGCGGCAGACAGACGAGCAGCGCGAACCCCGGGCGCTTGAGGAGGGCCCGGGCGGCTTCGGCGAAGTCCCGGAAGAGGTTCTCGGTCATGGGCGGCGCCTCCCGGCGGCGCGGGGGGAACGGAGGTCGGCGGCGGCGAGGCGCCCGCGGCGGGAGCGCGCGGAAGGACCGGGAAGGGCGTCCGGCCCGGCCGTTCCCGGCCTCGTTCGGCTCCGGGACGCTTCCGCCCGGTCGCGGGTTGTGTTCGTCATCCGTTTCCTCGGGTCGTCGGTTCTTCGGGCGCCGTCGGCGTGCGGATCGTTCCCCGGTCGTTCCGATCGGGCCCGAGGCGGCGTCGGGCGGGCGTCGTCCGCCCTCCGCCGTTTCGCCGTTCCCCGCAATTCCATCACGAGGGAGGATCAACCTCCCGGCGCGGTTTTCGTGCCCGGTTCGGCGCACCCGTCCCCGGCGGCGCGGGCCGCGGTCGGATGCGGCGTCACCTCCCGCTGGTCGTTCTCGGTTCGGACGCCGTTCCGTTCCGGCCGGCGGGGCCGGGGCGCGGCGCGGACGCCGGGCTCGGGTAGCGGTCGGGGATCCCCTCCTCGCGCCTCGTCTCCTCGATGCTCCTGCCGCGCAGCAGGAGGCAGGCGCGCGGCGTTTCCGCCCCGATCAGGTAGCAGGAGGAGTTCGTCTGCCGAAACCGCACCTGCCCGAGCGGCGAGGCCGCCCCCTGCAGCACGGCGACGCCGGTGGGCCCGATGGCGTCCGGCACCCGCCCCCGCCGCTCCGCGAACTCCGCCGCCGCAAAGTCCCCGCAAAACACCGGCTCGTCCTGCGCCCTTACCGGCGAACAGCGACAATCCGAAGATGAAGGAGGGCCGGCGAGCGAAGGGATGCGGCGATCGGGGGGCCGGCGAAAGCGAAGGTTCTGTGGGGGTCATGCCTGTGGGGGCGCAGTGGTTTCTCGACGGAAGTCCTGCCGAATCCGGGGGACGGAGAAACTCGCCCAGCACTTCCGCGAGAGTTCTCTGCCGCTCGGCGGGAAGGCGGCATGCACGATCTTGCTTTTCTGAGCGTCCAGTGCCTCGGCCATCGGGACGAAATCGCCGTCCGAGGAGCCGAGGACCGCGATGTCGTACTGGTCGGACCAGGCGAGGCGGATCAAGTCGGTTGCGAGGCGCACATCGACGCCCTTCTCCTTGTACCCTCCCAGTTTGGTCCCGCAGTCGGGACACTCGTCGACTACCCGATGACAGCGCGAGCAGGTGATGCTCGACGGCATGCGACGTCGCGGGGTCGTGCGCAGCGAGACCCCGGGGAACCCGCTGACGATGTCGAACCAGCGTAGAAGGCCTGCATCGCGATCCCCTTCCGCGTACGAGCCATAGATCGTCATCCCCTCGTAGTCGAGACGGGCGGTGGGGTCAACGACTTCGATGGCGGCGTGGGCGAGCACCGTGCCGAGTCGGCGGTAGTCTGTCTGGAAACTCGGATCTTCCCGCTTCATGGCCAGCGTGAAGTTCCAGAAGTCCAGGAACACCCGGACCCGGAGTCCGTGATTCGGGAGTGGCGATTCCCCGCGTTGCGGGGAGCTGGATCCCATGAGGGTTCCTCCTGTAGATGCTGACGGGCAGCGAGTGAGCGCTACCGAAGCAGCGTGTGTTCGGAAGGGCGGGACCGCAGCCCGCGCCGTTCGACCGAACGCGGAAAACACCCCCGAGACTCAAGCCGAAAGTGTTAGACAGGGGCGCCGAGAGGCGCCCCTGGCGTTCTCATGTCCGGACGCCACTGCTTCCCTGCTTTGGGTGTGCGCCCGGGGGTGTTCTTGCGGAGCAGTATAGCACGGACCGTTCAAGGTTGGCGGGTGGGAACCGTGCGGACAGGCGGGAGAGCAGGTGAAGGCCGAGGCGAGGCGGGTGGGGATTCTCCGGCGCGAAGACCCGGACCGACACGCCAGTGGCAGGACATTCGACGATTTTTCAATGGTTTATGACGATGTGCTGCCATTATTCGACCCTCTTTCGACACCCTGCCCGGCACTGATTTCAAGGTCGGTGGGCGCGCCCCGGGGGTGGCGCGCCTCCGGGGAACGCGTTCCCTCGGGTTCGGGCGTGGTCCGCCGGCGGGCGAGGCCGCGCCGTCTGGAGGAGCCCGCCTCCCGGACCCCGCCGTTTTCGACCCCCCGGGTCCGATAGCGCTTCGGACCCCGCTGCCTCCGGCGGGCTCTCGGTACTCCTCGATGCGACCCGACGAAGGCCGCCCCCAGCCCGCGTCCCCGCTGTGGTTCCGGCCCCCGGCCCGGTTCCTCACCTTCCGGCTGGCCTGCGGCTCCGGCGAATGCCGAAAGGCGGTCCGGGGATTCGGATCGGGGCGCGGGCCGGATCGTGGGATTTCGCCGTTCGCCGGTCGCGATCGCGAACCCGGCGGCGGGTGGAGGGCTGCGAGCGGCTCCGACGGGGGAGGGCAGGAGGTTCCGCGCCGCCCTTCGCTTCGGCCGGGGTCGAGGTCCGGTGGTCGGGCGCGGAGTCGGAGGTTTTCCGTTCCCGCGCCCCGCGGACGGCTCCTCACCTCGGATCGCCGGAATGCACCGGATCCGTTCAGTGCCGGGCGATGGCCCCGAAGTCCAGTTCGACGAACCAGTCGCCGTCACGAGGCTCGAACCTGATGAAACCCTTTGCTGCGAGTCGGGTCAGTTCCCGGCGGAAGGTTCGGTCCGTGACGCTTCCATAGAGGGATCGCACCGATCGGTCCCGGATCAGGTCGGCGAGAGAGAAGTGTCGAGAGGAATCCTCGGCGAAGGGATCGACCGGCTCCGTCTGCTCGAGGAGGAACTCCAGCAGGCCGTACTCGCGCGCATTCAGTACGCGTCGGCGGACGCTCTCGCGCCGGCTGCGAGCCCGGTCGAGCGCGTTCCGGTAGAAGGCGCGGTTCGTCTTCCTCTGGATGAAGTCGTTGATCCCTTTGAGTTCCGAAGCGAAACCGCGGAGGCTGAATTCCATGAACTCCTGTAGATCGAACGGCTGCGAACGACGACTCCGTTGCAGGAGCAGGCGGTAGGCGTCGCCGTTCCGATAGAAGTAGTTGGACAGACCGTAGAATCCATGGATGTTGTATCGGCCGCGATACAGGACCGCGGCCTCGACGAGCCTCGAGGTGCGTCCGTTTCCGTCCCCGAACGGATGGATGGTCACCAGGAAGAAGTGGGCGAGGAGCGCCTGGATCGCCGGGTGCTGGCTGCGGAACTTCCGAGAATCGAGAAGCGTCACGAATTCGTCCAGAAGTCGCTTCAGGTCCTTCGACGGTGCGCCTCGGTGTACGCCGCCCAGTTCCGGCGTTCCGACCGTCACCTCGGCGGTCCGCAGTCGGCCGGGGGCGGTTCGCCGCTCGTCGGATCCTTCGGTCAGAAGCGCATGCATCTGCAGGAGATCTTCCAGGCGGAGAGGCGGGCTCGACTCCCCCGAGAAGCGTTCCTTCACCCAGTCCTGAGCACGACCGGCATTCCGCACTTCTTGATGCTCCTCCGGCCGGCCGGACCGACTCTCCGGCGCCTCGGTGGCGGCCAGTTCCAACTGCTGCCGCACCTCGGCCTCCGTCAGCGGGTTCCCTTCGAGAGCGGTCGTCCCGTGGATCGCGCGCACCCGGTTCAGCCGGTCCAACTCCCTTTGCCAGTCCGGCGGCAGCGTGAGCAGCGAGGCGGCCCGGCGATGGGCCTCGATGTCGATCAGGACCACCGTGAGGGCTTCCGTGCGGAGCCTCCAGTCGAAGCGGAAGTGGCGCCAGTCCATCGTGACCGTCCTTTGTTCGACATTGTAATCGACCGCTTATTCGACCGCAATATTCTCTATTTATCAATAAGTTACATTGACAGTACCCTGTTAATTGACGCCTTGTTCGACACCTCGTCTGACACCGGGTAGCCCGGGAACGGGGAGTGGGGGCGCCCGGGTGCCGGCCGTGCGTGCGGGCCGAGGGAGCGCCGGCGGAAGCGGGCCCGCGAGGCCCCGGCGGGGACGCGAAGGGGCGGGGAGAACCGGGGAACGGCGGGCCGGGGAGCGCGTACACTCCGGCGCGGGCCGCGCTTGTCTCTGCATTCCTGGATCCTGGCGCTGGCGGGGCTCGTCGGGTTGGCCTGGGGCGCGGACCGGCTGGTGGACGGGTCGTCGGGGCTGGCGCGCCGGTTCCGGGTGAGTCCGCTGGTCATCGGGCTCACCGTCGTCGCCTACGGGACCTCGGCGCCGGAGATCGGGGCCAGTCTGGTGGCGGTGCTGCGGGGCAGTCCCGGGCTGGCGGTGGGGAATGTGATCGGCAGCAACGCGGCGAACCTGGGATTGATCCTGGGGATCACGGCGGTCGTCTGTCCGTTCGTCGTCGCCCGGGGGTTGATGCGGCGGGAGTTCGGGCTGATGCTGCTCTCGACGCTGCTCCTGTGGCCCTTCGCGGTCGTCGGGGTGATTCCCCGCTCCGCCGGGATCGCGTTCCTCGCCGGGCTGGCCGCCTTCAATGTGGTGTCCGTGCGCTGGGGGCGTCGGACGGAACCGGCGCCGGGCGGCGGAGAGGGAGATGGCGGCGCCGGGACGCTTCCGACTCCGGAACCGCTCGGCCGCAACCTCGGCCTGACCGCGCTGGGCCTCGCCGTGCTGCTCGTCGGCGCGGAACTGCTGGTGCGGGGAGGGGCGGACATCGCGCGCGGGCTGGAGGTCTCCGAAACGACGATCGGGTTCACCCTGGTGGCGCTCGGCACCAGCCTGCCGGAACTGGCGGCCTCGATCGCCGCGGTGCGCGCCGGTCAGGTGCAGATGGCGGCGGGGAATGTGATCGGGAGCAACCTCTTCAATGTGCTGGGGGCGCTCGGCCTCTCGGCGGTGGCGGCGCCGGTGGCGATCGAGTCGGCGCTCGCCTTCGCCGAGATCCCCGGCGTGGTCGCCATCACGCTGCTCGCCGGACTCTTCATGCTCACCGGCCGGCGGGTGGCGCGGATCGAGGGGATCCTGCTGCTCGCCTCGTACGCGGCCTTCGCCGTCTTCGTGATCCTGTGACCGGCCCCGCGTCCGCCGGATGACCTCCGCACCGGAACCCCCGATGACGACCGCGGCGGCCGGAAGCCGCACGCCGGGCGACCGCCCCCGGGTCGGCTTCGCCGAGGCGCCGCCGCCGGCGGTCCGCGCCCTCGCCGCCGCGGCCCTCGCCGAGTTCGACCTGCGCCTCGCGGCGGACGACTCCGCGGCCGCGGTCGAGGACGCGGTCCGGGGCGCGGAAGTCCTCATCGCCCGCCGCCGGCCGGTGGGGAGGCGCGAACTCGATCTCGCCGGGCGGCCGGCGCTGGTGGTGGCGCTCGGCCGGAACGCCACCGCCGTGGACGAGGGCGCCGTGCGGGCGACGGGCGCGGCGCTGCGAACGATCCCCCACCCCGGCGCCATCGCGGTCGCGGACCACACGCTGGCGCTGCTCCTCGCGGTCGCCCGGCGGATCGTCGAGGGCGACCGGGGCGTCCGTTCCGGGGAGTACCGGAAGACCTCGCTCGAACCCCGGCCGACCACGGAGCGCTCCTTCGCCTTCAACTGGCTGCGCCGGGACGATGTGTTCGTCCTCGACGGATGCGAACTGGGGCTCGTCGGTTTCGGCGCCATCGGCCAGGAAGTGGCGCGCCGGGCGCTCGGGTTCGGGATGCGGGTGCGCTATTTCATGCGCCGGCCGCTCACCGCCGACTGGAACCGGAGACTCGGCGTCGAGGCTGCTTCCTCGCTGGACGACCTGCTGGCGGGCGCCGACATCCTGAGCCTCCACCTGCCCCACACCGGGGAGACGGAGAACCTGCTCGACGCCGCCGCGCTCGACCGCCTGAAACCGGGCGCGGTGCTCGTCAACACCGCCCGCGGCGCACTGGTGGACGAGGCGGCGCTCGGGGAACGGCTGGAGAGCGGCCGGCTCGGCGGGGCCGGGCTCGATGTGTTCCGGGACGAGCCGCTGCCGGCAGACCATCCGCTGGTCGGGGCGCCCCGCACGGTGCTGGCGCCGCACACCGGCGGGGCCGGCGCCGGCGGGCAGCGCGAACTCTTCGCCCGCTGCGCCGCCGCGATCCGGGAGTTCTTCGCCGCCGGCAACGCCGGGAGCGATTCCCGATGAGCGTCGCCGCGATCCGCTCGGTCGGGAATCCGTCCTCCGCTCCGCGCCCGGCGCCCGAAGACCACGACCCCGGATGCCCCGGACCGGCCTCCGAAACGGAAAGACCCGACACCGAAAGGGAGGCCCCGCGCCGATGACCCGATCCGACGAAACCCTGATCCTGGGCCCGCTCGCCTGCCCGCCGGGAGAGCGCGCCGCGGGCCTCATCCCGGTGTTCGACCGGGTGGACGGCGCCCCGCTCGGCTTCCCCACGCTGGTGGTGAACGGCGCGCGGCCGGGGCCGGTACTGCTGCTCGACGGCGGCATCCACGGGGACGAACAGGAAGGGATCCTCGCGGTCGCCGAATTCCTGCGCGAGTTGGACCCGGCGGCCGTCGCCGGCGCGGTCATCGGCGTTCCCGCCATGAATGTGGCCGCCTTCGAGGCGATGTCCCGGGGGAACCCGCGCGACAGCCACACCTTCGACATGAACCGGATCTACCCCGGGCGCGAGGCCGGCTACCTGACCGACCGGGTGGCGGCGAAACACGCGGCGACCGTCGCCGGGGCCGCCGACCTGGAGATCACCATCCATTCCGGCGGCAACATCTGCTACCTGGCGGAGACCATCTTCACCGCCTCCGACGACGCCGCGGGGCTGGAGTTGGCGCAGGCGATGGGCCCGGACTGGGAGATCGTGCTGGACACGCCGCATCCGATGGGCTCGCCGATGGCCGAGATGCGGCGGCGGGGGAAGGCGGCGATCACCGTCGAACTCGGCGGGAGCGCGGAGACGATGCCCTCCCGGCTGCGCGCCAATGTGGAGACCCTGAAGCGGGCGATGGGGAATGTCTGCCGGCGCTACGGCCTGCTCGCCGGTGACGCGGTGTTCGCCCCGAAACTCTGGCGGGGCCGGCAGCAGGTGGTCCTGGCCGGCGCGAGCGGCATCCTGACGCCGGCCGCGGCAGGCGGGGCCGAGGCGCACCTGCGGCGGCCCGTCCGCGCCGGCCAGCCGCTGCTCACCCTCACGGACCTGTACGGCGCCGTGGTCGAGGAGTTGGCCGCCCCCTGCGACGGGGTCCTCTTCGGCTTCCGCACCTACCCGAGCACCACCGCCGGCGACTGGACGCTCTTCTGCGGCGACGCCGAATTCGTCCCGGCAGCGCCTCCGGCGGGGCGCTGACCGGGCCGAGGCGGAGTCCGATGGTCCCCCGATCACCGCCCGGACCGGGCTTCCGCGCCGAAGGGAGGGGCTTCCCGTGATCGGCGAACCGCTGCCGCTGCTCGCGTTCCTGCTGCTGCTGGTCGCCCTGGCGCGGGAAGCGGAGGAGCGCTACGCGCCGATCCGCAAGATCAGTTCGGCCGTCGTCTGCACCCTGCTGGGGATCCTGCTGGCGAATGTGGGGGTGATCCCGCGGGGCGGCGAATTCCTGGGCTCCGTCTCGCGCTACGCGATCCCGTACGCGATCGTGCTCTTCGTCCTTTCCACCCGGCTCGCCGACCTGCGCCGGGCCGGCCCCCGGATGGTCCTGGGGTTCGGCCTCGCCGGGTTCGCCACCTTCTGCGGCGCGGTGGGGGCGAGCCTGCTCTTCGCCGGGATCCTGGGGCCGGAGACCTGGAAACTGGGCGGCACCTTCGCCGGCGCCTTCTGGGGCGGCGGGCTGAACTTCGCCGCCGTCGGCCAGGGGCTCGAGATGACGGAGAGCCTGTTCGCCGGGGCTTTCGTCGTGGACAACCTTTCCACGGTCCCCTGGATGCTGACCCAGGTGGCCCTCGCTTCGGCGTTCGCCGCCGTGTTCCGCCGGCGCGGCGGCGGCCCCGAGCCGGCCGCGGTCGCCGCCGGCGCTGCCGCCACCACTACGGGCAGCCCGGCGGAAGCGGAGGCCGAAGCCGACGAGGACGCGGATGCGGAGACCGAGGCGCTGCGGCGCACCTGGACCGAAGGCGCGCTCGGCATCACCCACCTGGCGGTGCTGGCGGCGCTGCCGCTCCTCGCGCTCGCGGCGGCCGGACTGCTGTCGCGCGCGCTCCCGGGCGTTCCCGAGGTGCTGTGGCTCACCACCATCGCCCTGGTCCTCGCCCAGGTCCCGGCGATCGCCCGCCTGCGCGGCTCGGCGATGCTCTCCTACTTCGCGCTCCACCTGTTCTTCCTGGTCATCGGCGCGGCCTCCGATGTGCGCGAAGTGGTCTCCGCCGGGCCCTGGCTGTTCCTCTACATGATCTCCATCCTCGCGGTCCACGGGGCGGTGCTCTACGGGTTCGGCTGGCTGCTGCGCTTCGACCTGGCGACGGTGACCCTGTCGAGCCAGGCGGCGGTGGGCGGGCCCGGCTCGGCGCTCGCGCTGGGGATGGCGCTGCGCTGGCGGGAACGGATCGCCCCGGCGGTCATCATGGGCATCTTCGGCTACGGGTTCGGCAACTACCTCGGCTTCGGGACCGCCTGGCTGTTGCTGGCTCTCCTCGGCGGATGAAGCCGGAAACGGGGGATCGCCGCGGCGGCCCGCTCCGGGGCGCCACGGTGCTCGTCACCGGCGCCGCGCGCGGCCTCGGGGCGGCGGCCACCCGGGCGCTCGCCGCCGAAGGCGCCCGCTGCCTCCTGGTGGATGTCCTGCGCGAGGAATCGACGCAACTCGGAATGGAGGTCGCCCGCGGCGACGCGCGTACGGTCCGGCTGATCGGCGCCGACCTCGCCGATCCGGAGCATCTGCCCCGGGCCGTGGCCCTTGCCGCGGAGGCGGCGCAGGGCGACCTGACCGCGTTCGTCCACTGCGCCGGGGTTCTGCACGAAGGCCCCGTCGAGACGACGAGCGACGAGCAGTGGGGCCGAACGCTCGCGGTCAACCTGACCTCCGCCTTCTTCCTGGTCCGGGAACTCGCGCCGCTCCTGGCCGCGAACGGCGGCGGCTCCGTCGTCCTCACCAGTTCCCGCGCCGGAATCCGGGGGTTCGCCGGCGAAGCCGCCTACTGCGCCAGCAAGTTCGGCCTCGAGGGTCTCTCGCAGGCGCTCGCGGCGGAATGGCGGGGTTCCGGGGTGAGCGCCAACACGATCACCCCCGGCGCCCGGATCAAACCCACCGGCCTGACCACCGAAGCGGAGGCCCGCCTGCCGGCCGCCGAACGCTCCTGGGGTTCCGCCGCCCCCCTGGGCCCGGCCTTCCCCGCCCTGGCCCTGCTCCGCGGCTCCCCCACCGGCCGCCGCTTCCGCGCCGACCGCGTGGCCGCCGCCGTCCGGGAACACGGCCTCCCCCTCCCCGAATCTGCCTGGGACACCCTCCCGGAATAGCGGCATGCCTGTTCGGCCGGTTCGGCGTGGAAGCGCTTCGGAAGGAAGAACGGATGCGAGGCGGGTGGTGAGTCACTGCTGTCCGATTCCGGTGGCGGACCGGGCGCTCTCGCTGCCGGAGGGGCGAGCGGTGGAGTTGCCGGAGTCGGGTCTCTCGAGGGAACTCACGGCCCGGCTGCGGCAGGCGCTGCTCGGCGGGGAGACGCACTACACGGCGCGGCCCGGGATTCCGGAGTTGCGGGCGGCGGTTCGGGAGCGGCTCCTCGCGGCGGGCCTCGGGGGCGCGGGGGAAGTGGTGATCACCGCCGGGCGGGAAGAGGCGCTGTTCGTGGCGCTCGCCGGGGCGCGGGAGGCGGCGCGCGCCGAGGGTCGGCTCGGAGGCCGCGCCCCGGGAGAGGGGCGGGTGCTGTTTCCGGCGGCCGGGGCCCGGGATCCGGCATTCCTTGCAGCCTGCGGGGTGCTGGATCTCCGTCCGACGACCGTTGCCGGAGACCCGGCGACCGGGGTGGCGGCGGTCGCCCTTCTCGACGCGCCGGAGGCCGTGGCGAGTTCGGAGGAAGCACCCTCGAGCGAGGCGGACCGGGGGGCGCTGCCGATCCTGGATCTCGGGGACGGACTGCCGCGTCTGGCGCCCGGGGCGCTCGGCGGGGTCGGCGCCGGAACGGTGCTCGTCGGGTCGCTCGACGGGTGGCCGGCGTTGGCCGGGTTCCGGGTGGGCTTCTTCTTCGCGCCGACAGCGGTGCTGCCCCGGTTGCGAGGTCTGAAGCAGGCGATCTCAATCTGCACCGCCGCCCCCTCGCAGCGGGCGGCGGCGCTGGTCCTGGGCGCGAAGGCCCCGGCGACCGCCCCTACGGCGCCGAAATCGTCGGCCGAGTCCGGGAAGCGGGTGACGGTGAAGGACGACGCGCGCTATTCGCTCATGGAACTGGCGGCGCGGCTCCCGGGCGTGGTGAGCCTCGGGCGCGGCGACCCCGACGCCGACGCGCCGCCGAAGGTGATCGAGGCCGCCGGCGCCGCTGCCGGAACGACGGAGACGCTGGACCCCCGGGGACAGGCCTGGCTCCGGGAGGCCATCGCGCGGCGGGAGGCGGAGCGCACCGGGGTCGAGTGGGACCCGGAGCGGGAGGTGCTCGTCACCGGCGGGGCGCAGGAAGGGATCGCCGCCGCCCTGCTGGCGCTCGTCGGACCCGAGGAAGAGGTGCTGCTGGCCGATCCGCGGTACACCTCGTACGAGACCGCCATCCGGCTGGCGCGGGGGCGGATGACGCCGGTGCGCTGCGGCCCGGACCGCGGCGACCTCCGCCCCGGGAGTCGGGACGCGGACTTCGGGATGCGGGCCGACCGGACCGGGGAGGCGCTGGCGCGGACGACCCGCCCCCGACTGCTGGTGGTCGTGAACTTCCAGAACCCCACCGGCGCCCGCACCCGCTCCGAGGAAGTGGAATCCCTCTGCCGGCTGGCCGACCGGCATCACCTCTGGGTGCTCTCCGACGAGGTGTACGCGGAGATGGCGCTCGACGGCGAGGGGCCGATCCGCTCCCCGGCGGCGGTGTCCGGGATGCGGAACCGGACGCTCACGCTCGGCAGCGTCTCCAAGACCTGGGCGATGACCGGATTCCGGATCGGTTACCTCACCGGCCCGGCGGACGCCGTCGCCGCCTGTGCCCGGGTCCGGGCCGCGATCTCCGGCCCTTCCCCGCTCTTCTCGCAGCGGGCGGCGGCCGCGGCGCTGCGCGACGCCGGCGAGTTCCCCGCCGCACTGCGGGCGCTCTACGCGCCGAGGCGGCGGCTGCTGCTGGACGGCCTGTCGAGTCTCGGCATCCCGGTCGCCGCGCACGGCGGCGGTTTCTTCGTCTGGGCGGACATCTCCCGCTTCGGGATGCCGGCCGCGGTGTTCTGCCGCCGCCTGCTGATCGAGGCGCGGGTCCTGGTGTTCCCCGGCACGGCCTTCGGCGAGTCCTGGGGCGACCGGGTGCGCATCTCGATGCTGCAGTCCGAGGACTCCATCGAGGAAGCGCTGGCCCGGATTCGACGCTTCGCCGCCGCTTCGGCGTAACCGTCGGCCCGAACTCCCGCCGGCGCCTCCGGCCCGGAGGGCGACCGTCCCCGCCCGTCGGGCCCCCGCCCCGGGACCCGGTTCCCGGGTGGACGCGCGCAGCGGGCGTGATCGAATCCACCGGCAAGAGCGCCGCCGACGAGCGCCTCCCGACCGGCCCTTCCGAGAGCCCGGAACACCGGTACCCGTTCCGTGCCTCCAGCCGGGGCAGACGGAACGCTTCGGCCAGCTTCGTCGGCGGTCTGCCGGTCGCGGGAGGCACTCGTTGCGGGCCTGGGGCGACTCGCGGTGAACGCGTCGAATGCGGGGATCTGCAGCCCGTCCGGGAACGGGACTCTTCGAGAGATGCTCCGAGCGCGTCCGGAACTCGGGTGGCCGGGCGCCGAGACGCTGTCCGGGACGGCCGGCCGGTCATGAAGTCGAAGGCTCGATTCCGGCCCGACTCGGCCGCTCGCCGGCGTCGGGGCCCACTCCGGTCGCGCGACGGTTCGCGGTCCGCCGGAACGGAGCGGGGGCCGGCCGGTGGCGCGGCAGGCTCCTCGGAGGCGGATCGGTTCCTATACTTCGACCGTCGTGGGCAGACCGACCGGTCGCGGTCCGTTTCGACCGGGACTCGGAGGGCTTCCCCCGTACTTCGCGGGACGGGAAGCGGAACAGGCCCTGTTCCGGGACTTCTTCGCGTCGTTGGTGGAGGGCGAGCCCCCGGCCACGGCCGTGGTTCTCTGCGGCCCGCGCGGCAACGGCAAGACGGCGCTCCTCCGGTGGGCGGAGCGCGAGGCGAACTCGCGGGAGGGCCTCGAAGCGGAGTGGCTCACGGCGGCGGACATTCCCACCGCGGCGGAAACCGCTTCCCAACTCCGGGTGACTTCCCTGCTGCGGCGACGGGCGCCGCAGAGCGCATCGGTGGCCGGGGTCTCCGTCGGGCTGCGGAGTCCGGACGGCCCTGCTCGCCTGGCGCGAGCGCTGGCCGAGCGGGCGAGTGCCCGGCCGCTGGTGCTCTTCCTCGACGAGGCCCATACCCTCACGCCCGAAGCCGGCCACCTGCTCCTGAACGCCGCGCAGGAGGCCGGCGCCGTCTCCCCGTTCCTTCTGGTCTTGGCTGGAACCCCCGATCTTCCGGCGCGGCTGTCCGAGATGAGCGCCTCGTTCCGGGGCCGGGCGGAGAAAGTCCGCCTCGGCCGCCTCGAGGAAGGGCCGACTGCGGAGGCGATTCGCCGGCCCCTGCGGGTTGAGGGAATTGCGCTCGACGAAGACGCGCTGGCGTCGATCGTCCGCGAGAGTCACGGGTATCCGTACTTCACCCAACTCTGGGGCGGTGCAGTCTGGAAGGCCCTCCGTCGCGCGCCCGGGAGCGGGAATCGCGTGACGCCCGAAGTCCTGGAGGCTGCGTCCTCGATGTTCGAGGAGAAGCGGAACGACTACTACCTCGACCGCTTCTACGAACTCCAGAAACGGGATCTGCTGGAGGCGGCCCGAGTCGTCGCGGAGGCGTTCCGGCATCGTTCCCGGTTGGATGACCGCGAATACCGCGCCGCGGTACGGCAAGCGGAGAACGAAGACTCCGGCCCGAGTGCCCCGGAAGCCGGCATCGCTCTCGAACACCTGGGATTCGTGTGGAAGACGAAGAGCCTCCCCGGGTGGGAGGCCGGCATTCCCAGTCTGATGGACTACATCCGCGAGTACGCGCCGGCCCCGAACCGCTGACCGAGGGAAGGCGTCGGCGCTCGACGCCGCAAGGAACCCGGCGCCCCGGACGCCGGCGTTGCCGGACGAGAATCTACGCGTCAACCGCTACGCGTCGACCGGTCCGACCGCAGTCGAACCGGGGAGCCCGCCCCCGGGGACCGAAGTCCCCGGGGCGGGTCGGGACTCAGTGGCCGCTGTGGCCCAGGGGGCCGCGGGCGGAACCGCGCTTGGCGCCCCGCTCGGCCTCCCCGATGCCGGCCTCGCTGTCGCCGTTGCCGCCCTTCGGCGACAGCAGCGCCGGCACATCCACGCCGGTGGCGGTCTTCAACTGCTCCAGGAAGGCCGCGACGGAGCCGGTGAGGCCGCGCACATGGCTCGGCACGCCGCCGCCGTCGCCGTTGTCCACCACGGTGAGCCGCTCGACATGGAGGTTGTCGTGGAGCACATGGGTGACCTTGTCGACCAGTTGCGGAAGCATCTGCAGCAGCATGATCTCGCGGGCGGTCTCGTCGGTCCACTGCGACTTGATCTCTTCGATCGCCGCGGCGGTGGCTTTCCCGTTCTCGCGGATGCGGGCGGCCGAGCCCTCGGCGGCGAGCACGCTGGCCTTGCTGGCGGCGTCGGCGGGAATGACGGTGTTCGCTTCCTCGCGCTTGCGGTTGCGCTCCACCCGCAGGTCTTCGAGCCGACTCTGCTGTTCGGCGCGGGCGATGGCGCGGGCGACTTCGGCGACTTCCTCGGCCTCGTTCGACTTCGCGGCCCGTTCGGCCCGGCGCATGCGCACCTCGTGCTCGGCGTCCACGATGGCCTGTTCGGCGGCGGTCTCGGCGACGACCGCGTCCCGTTTGGCGCTCGCGGCCACATCCCGCGCCTCGGCGTCGGCTTTCGCCTCGGCGACCAGCGCGTCACGCCGGACGACGGCGCTCCGCTGCCGACCGACGGCTTCCATATAGCCCTCGGAGTCGGACAGGTGCTGGATCTTGAAGGTGTCCAGCACCAGGCCCAGGCGCTGGAAGTCGGCGCGCGCGGCCTCGGAAGCGGCGTCGGCGACAGCGAGCCGTTCCGCGTTCGCTTCCTCCGGGGTCCGGGTGGCGAGGACGCCGCGGAGGCTGCCTTCGAGCGTCTGGCGCGCGACGGTCTGGATCTCGTGCGCCGACTTGCCGAGGAACCGTTCCACCGCCTGGTCGAGGCCGCCGCCGACTTCACCCGAGACCTTGACCGTCGCCAGCCCCTCCACATTCAGGGAGATCATGCCGGCGGACAGGGCCTTCTGCACCTTCACCTCGATGGCGAGGGTGTTCAGGGAGATGCGGGAGACCGTCTCCACGAGCGGCCGGCGGAAGCCGCGGCCGCCGCGGATCACCCGGAATCCGCGCTTGCGCCCGGAAAAGATCACCGCTTCGTTCGGCGCGCAGACCACCACATGGCTGCGGATGAAGATGATGACCGCCATGACGGCGGTGGCCCCGAGGGCGATGACGATTCCGATGGTTCCTGGAGTCATGAAAACCTCTCCGAAGTCGGCGGCAGGCAGGGGTTCCTTCCGGCGCCGGCGGATCCTCTCCTAGCAGTCGTAGTAGAGCGCGAACTCGGCCGGGTGCGGGCGCTGGTCCATGTAGGCGAGTTCGTTGGCTCGCTTGTAGCGGATCCAGGTGTCCATCACATCCGGCGTGAACACGCCGCCGCGCATCAGGTAGTCGTGGTCGTCCTCCAACGCGCGAAGGGCGGCCTTGAGGGTGGGCGGGGTGTCCTTGATCTTCCGCTGTTCGTCTTCCGGCAACTCGTAGATGTCCCGGTCCACCGGGTCCGGCGGCACGGTCTTGTTGAGGACGCCGTCGAGCCCCGCCATCAGCATCGCGGAGAACGCCAGGTAGGGGTTCGCGCTGGGGTCGGGGCAGCGGAATTCCACCCGCTTCGCGGCGGGCGCCTGCGAATACATGGGGATCCGGATCGCCGCCGAACGGTTGCGCTGCGAGAAGACCAACTTGATCGGCGCCTCGAAACCGGGGACCAGCCGCCGGTAGGAGTTCGCCGTCGGGCAGGCGAACGCCAGCAGGGAGGCGGCGTGGTCCAGCAACCCGCCGATGAACCACAGGCCCATGTCGCTGAGCCCGGCGTAGCCGTCGCGGGCGTAGAAGAGGTTCTTCCCGTCGCGCCACAGGCTGAGGTGGCAGTGCATCCCGGAGCCGTTGTCGCCGAACAGCGGCTTGGGCATGAAGGTGGCCGTCTTGCCGTAGTCGTTCGCGGTGTTGTGCACCGTGTACTTGAACTTCACCAGCGCGTCCGACATCTGGATGAGCGGCTGGTACTTCAGCCCGATCTCGCACTGCCCGCCGCTGCCGACTTCCTGGTGATGGAGTTCCGCGTCCACGCCGCACTGGCGCAGGTTCGAGATCATGTGCGACCGGACATCCTGGTAGGGGTCGCTCGGCGGGGTGCGGAAGTACGCCTGCTTGAGCCCGGGCTTGTGCGCCAGGTTGGGGTTCTCCTGCTGCCCGGTGTTCCAGCCGCCCCAGGCGGAGTCCACCCGGTAGAAGGCTTCGTTCACGGTCTGGTCGAACCGCGCGTCGTCGAAGATGTAGAACTCGGCTTCCGGGCCGACATAGCAGGTGTCGGCGAGCCCGGAGGTGTTCAGGTAGCGGGTGGCCTTCTCGGCGATGTGGCGCGGATCGCGGGAGTACAGCTCCAGGGTCACCGGATCCTTCACATTGCAGATGAACACCATCGTCGGATCCTTGTAGAAGGGATCCACGAAGAGCGTGTCCGGATCCGGACGGAGCAGCATGTCGCTGTCCTCGATGCCCTGGAAGCCGCGCACCGAGGAGCCGTCGAAGCCCACGCCCTTGACGAACATGTCTTCCTCGAAGGCTTCCACGGCGTAGGTGATGTGGCGCCAGCCGCCGAGCAGATCCACGAACCGGAAGTCCACGAACCGGATGTCCCGGTCCGCGATCATGCGGCGAACTTGACGCAGCGACATCGGGGAAACCTCAGCCGATCGCCTGCGAGCCGCGATCCCCGGTACGGATGCGGACGCAGTCGTGGAGGTCGGTGATCAGGATCTTGCCGTCCCCGGCGTTCCCGGTCTGGGCCCCGCGGAGGATGGCGCTCACCGTCCGTTCCACGAAGTCCTCGTTGACGGCGACATCCAGGCGGACGCGCTTCAGCACATCCACCTGGGTCTGGATTCCCCGGAACTGGGCTTCGTAGCCCTTCTGGGTGCCGTGTCCGACGCCGGCGGTGATCGAGAACTTGCTGACCTGGGCGGCGAACAACTCGTCCTGCACGCGCGGCAGGACTTCGGGCTGGAGAAGAGCGGTAATCAGTTTCATGGGACGGCCACTCGCAGGGGAAGGGTCTCGCTCAGGAGGAGAGGATCTGGAAGCCGGTATAGGACTCCATACCGTGCTCGTTCTCGTCGAGTCCGCGGATCTCTTCCTGGCGCGAGACCCTCAGACCGAAGAGGGACTTGATGGTCACGAAGACGAGCCCCATGGAGACGGCCACGAAGACCGCGGTGGAGAAACTGCCGAGAGCCTGGATCCCCAACTGCTCGAAGCCTCCCCCGTAGAACAGTCCTTCGCGGGCCAGTCCCAGGTTCTCGCGGCCCCAGAGGCCGACGCAGAGCGTCCCCCAGATGCCGCAGGCGCCGTGGACCGGGAAGGCGCCGCAGGGGTCGTCCACCTTCACCTGGTCGAGGAACTTGACCGCCAGCACCACCACGAAACCGCCGGTGGCGCCGATCCAGATGGAGGCCGACGGACTCACGACGGCGCAGGGCGCGGTGATCGAGACCAGCCCGGCCAGCGCCCCGTTCATGGTGAAGAACAGGTCGGGCTTGCCGAACACCACCCAGGAGATGAGCGTGGTGGTCACCGCGCCGGCGGCGGCCGCCAGGTTCGTGTTCGCCGCGATCAGCGAGATCGCGTTCCCGTCGCCCACGGCCAGGTTCGAGCCGGCGTTGAAGCCGAACCAGCCGAACCAGAGGATGAACACCCCGAGCGAGGCCAGCGGCACCGAGTGCCCGGGGATGGCGCTCGCCTTGCCGTCGGCGGTGAACCGCCCCAGGCGCGGCCCCAGGATCCAGGCGCCCACGAGCGCGGTCGCCCCGCCGGTGAGATGCACCACGGTGGAGCCGGCGAAGTCGAAGAAGTCCAACTGGGAGAGCCAGCCGCCGCCCCAGGTCCAGTGCCCCACGACGGGGTAGATGAACGCGGAGATGATGAAGGAGTACGCGAGGTACGCGGTGAACTTCATCCGCTCGGCCATGCCGCCGGCGACGATCGTCGCCGCCGCCCCGCAGAAGGCGGCCTGGAAGAGCCAGAACGCCCACAGCGGCACATCGGCCCCGGACTCGGCGCCGATCAGCAGGAAGCCGCTGGTGCCGAAGAAGGGGTTCCCCTCCGAGAACATGATGGCGTAGCCGAAGATGAAGAACCCGAGCGACGCCAGGCAGTAGTCGAGGAAGTTCTTGGTGAGGATGTTCGAGGTGTTCTTGGCCCGGATGAACCCGGCCTCGAGCATTCCGAACCCGGCCTGCATCAGGAACACCAGGAACGCCGAGATCAGGACGAACAGGGTGTCGACGCCGGTGACGAGCGCGCCGACGTCCTCCTGGGCCGCCGCCGGGGCGGCCAGGAACAGCGCCGCCAGGAGGGGCAGCAGGATCCGCCGCCGGGAGCGCCCGGTGCGCTTCCCGGTCCGCTGCGGGGCCGGGGAGGCCGCCATCGGGAAGACCGACTTCACGCCCGGGGCTCCGTCACGATCCGCCCGGGATTCCCGGCCCGGCTCGGCGGGACGGAGCGCCGGCGGAAGGAACCGCCCGAGGCGCGAGGGGGTCCGGGAGGGGGAATGTCCTGCGAGGTTGGCCATGGGGCGCTGTCGAACACATCCAATGCGATGAGGGTGGTGGAAGCGGTTCCCGCGAAGGGGAGGTCGTTTCCGGACGCTGTCAGGACGGGGAACGCGGGCTCCGGGAAGCCCGCCGGGGCGGACCCCGGAACCGCCGGCGCGGGGCGGGAAGCCCCCTCCGGCGAGTCCCCCGCCGAACGGCGGATAGTACGGGAGCCTCCTTCCGAAGGTCAACCCTTTCAACGAAGTGGGGAAGGAGCGCCCGGCCCGCCGGGGAACCGACCGGGAACTCGCGGGGCCGCCGCCGGACCCGGCCGGCCGCCGGACGCCCCCCGGGACCGGCGCGGCCCGGCTCTACCCGGAGGCGTAGGAGGACAGGTCCGTCGGGTCGAAGCCCCGGAGGACGCTCCGGCCCGGCAGCCGGCGGGCCTTCCAGACGAAGTAGAGGACCGGCAGCACCACCAGCACCACGATGCCGGAGGTCACGATGCCGCCGAACAGCGGCGTGGCGATGCGCTTCATCACATCGGAACCGGCCCCGATGCCGTAGAGGATCGGGGCCAGGCCGAGGACATCGGTGGCGATCGTCATCACCACCGGGCGGACGCGGGCGATGGCGCCGAAGTAGATGGCCAGCAGCAGGTCCATCCGGTTGTTCATCTCCCCGCTCTCCACCGCCTGCGTGTAGGAGAGGTTCAGGTACAGGAGGAACACGATGGCGGTCTCGGCGTAGAGCCCGGCCACCGCGATCATCCCCACCCAGACCGCCACGCTCAGGTTGTAGTCGAGGTACCAGAGCAGGGCGAAGGAGCCGCTGAGGGCGAACGGCGTCCCGGCGAGCAGCCCCAGGGTCATCAGCAGCGAGCGGGTGTTCAGGTAGATCAGCCCCACGATGAGGAGCAGCGTCAGCGGGATCAGGACGCCGAGCCGCTGCTCCACCCGCTGCATGGACTCGTACTGGCCGCTCCAGTTGACGGTGTAGCCGGGGGGAACCTCCACCTGCGCCTCCACCGCCTCCCGGGCCGCGGCCACATAGCCGCCCAGGTCGTCGGCGTCGAGGTCCACATACACCCAGGCGTTCGGGCGGGCGTTCTCGCTCTTGATGACCGGCGGCCCGACGACATATTCCAGCCGGGCCAGTTGCCCGAGGGGCCGCTCGGCGCCGGTGGGGGTGGGCACCAGCACTTCCCGGAGCGCCGGCAGGTCGTCCCGGAGTTCCCGGCTGTACCTCAGGTTCACCGGGTACCGCTGGAGTCCCTCGATGGTGGTGGTGACCTGCATGCCGCCGATGGCGGTGCGGATCACCTGCTGCACATCCTCCACCGTGAGCCCTTCCCGGGCGATGGCGTCGCGGTCGATGGTGATGTCGAGGTAGTTGCCCCCCATGACCCGCTCGGCGTAGGCGCTCAGGGTCCCCGGGACCTCCCGGACGACTCGCTCCACTTCCTGGCCGATCCGCTCCAGTTCGGCGAGATCCGGGCCGCCGATCTTGACGCCCACCGGCGTGCGGATGCCGGTGGAGAGCATGTCGATCCGGGTGCGGATGGGCATCGTCCAGGCGTTCGTCAGGCCGGGGATGCGGATGTGGGACTGGAGTTCGGCGATCAACTTCTCCGGGGTGACTCCCGGGCGCCACTCCTCGCGCGGCTTCAGCAGGATCGTGGTCTCGATCATGGAGAGCGGCGCCGGGTCGGTGGCGGTGTCGGCTCTCCCCACCTTCCCGAAGACATGCTCCACCTCCGGGAACTCCCGGATCGCCCGGTCGGTCTCCTGGAGGAGTTCGCGGGCCTCGGTGATGGAGATGCCGGGGAGCGTGGTCGGCATGTAGAGGATGTCGCCCTCCCAGAGGGGGGGCATGAACTCGGACCCCAGCCGGTTCGCCGCCGCCGCGCCGCCGAGCAGCATGGCGACCGCTCCGCCGAGGATCAGGAGCGGGAAGCGGAGGGCGAAGCGGAGGACCGGGACGTACATCCAGGCCAGGACCCGGCGGGCCGGGTTCCTGTGCTCGGGCACGATCCGGCCGCGCAGGAAGTACCCCACCAGGACCGGGACCAGGGTCACCGAGAGGAGCGCCGCCGCCGCCATGGAAGCGGTCTTCGTCCAGGCCAGCGGCCGGAAGAGCCGTCCCTCCTGCGCTTCGAGCGCGAAGACCGGCAGGAAGGAGACGGTGATGACCAGCAGCGAGAAGAAGATGGAGGGCCCCACTTCCCGGCAGGACTCCCCGATGATCTGCCAGTAGGGCTTCTCCCCCCGGTCCCGGGAGAGCCGGCGGTGGGCGTTCTCCACCACCACGATCCCGGCGTCCACCATGGTGCCGATGGCGACCGCCACCCCGCCGAGGGACATGATGTTCAGTTGGAGGTCGGCGAAATACGTGACGATGCAGGCCAGCAGGAAGCCCACCGGCAGGGTGACGATGGCGACCACCGCGCTCCCGGCGTGGAACAGGAAGACGACGCAGATGAGGGCGATGACCGCGAACTGCTGCAGCAGGCTCGACTGCAGGTTCGCCACCGCGCTGTCGATGAGCCCGGTGCGGTCGTAGGCGGTGTGGATCTCGATCCCTTCGGGGAGTTGCGGCCGCAGTTCCTCGATGCGGGCCTTGACCGCCTCGACCACGGTGCGGGTGTCCGCGCCGTAGCGCACCACGATGATGCCGCCGACGGTCTCGCCCTCGCCGTCCCACTCGGCGAGGCCCCGGCGGATCTCCGGCCCGACGCCCACCCGCGCCACATCGCGGAGCAGGAGCGGGGTGCCGGAGGCGTCCACCCCCACGGCGATCTTGCGGAGGTCCTCGACCGACTCGATCGAGCCCCGGCCCCGGATCATGAATTCCTTGCCGGCGGCTTCCAGCAGCCGGGCGCCGGTGTCGCTGTTGCTGCGCCGGACCGCTTCGCTGATCCGGCTCAGCGGGATCCCGTAGGCGCGCAGCCGGTTCGGGTCCACCGTGATCTGGTACTGGCGGACGAAGCCCCCCACGCTCGCCACTTCGGAGACGCCGGGGACGGCGCTCAGTTCGAACTTGAGGAACCAGTCCTGGAGGGACCGCAGTTCGCTCAGGTCGTGGCGGTCGGAGGTCAGCGCGTACTGGAAGGCCCAGCCGACGCCGGTGGCGTCCGGGCCGAGGGTGGGGGTGACCTCCGCCGGCAGGCGGGAAGAGGCGTGGCTCAACGATTCCAGCACCCGGCTGCGCGCCCAGTAGAGGTCGGTGCCGTCCTCGAACAGGACATAGACCAGCGAGTAGCCGAAGAACGAGTAACCGCGCACTACCCGGGCGTAGGGCGCGGCCAGCATCTGGGTGGTCAGCGGGTAGGTGACCTGGTCCTCGACGATCCGGGGCGCCTGGCCCGGGTACTCGGTGTAGATGACGACCTGGACGTCGGAGAGGTCCGGGATGGCGTCCAGCGGGTGCTGCGAGAGCGCCCAGGCGCCGCCGCCGGCGAGCGTCAGGAAGCCGAGGAGGACCAGCGGCCGGTTCCGCAGCGACCACTCGATGACGCGATTCACGGGGCGGTCGGGGTCTCAGCGGGTCGGGGCTTCCGGGGGGAGGGAGGTTCAGGGGGCGCGGGGGGCCGCTTCCGGTCGGGGGAGAAGGGAGGGAAGGGGATGGCGGTTCGGCTGCGGGCGCCCGCCGGTCCCCCCGGCGGGGGATACCGGCCCCGACTAGGAGCCGCCGCCCAGCAACTGGTCGATCGCCGCCCGCAGGTTGCTCTCCGAATCGATCAGGAACTGCGAGGACACCACGATCTCCTCGCCGGCGTCGAGACCTTCCAGCACCTGCTGGCGCCCGTCCTGGGAGAGGCCCAGGCGGACTTCCCGGGGCGTGAAGCGTCCGCCGCCGTCGGCCACGATCACCACCGCCCGGGCGCCGCTGTGGAGCACGGCGTCCCCGGGGACGAGGACCGCGTCGGAGACCCCGGGGATCCGCGCCTCGATGTTGGCGAACATCCGCGGCCGCAACTGCAGGTCGGCGTTGCCCACTTCCACGAAGGCGGTGAGCGTCCTCGTGCCGGGATTCATCGCCGGGCGGAAGAAGAGGATGGAGCCGTTCCAGGCGCGGCCGGGGAAGGCGTCCACGGTCACCGTCACCCGCTGCCCTTCCCGCAGGTGGCGGACATCGTGTTCGTAGAAGGCGACCTCCGCCCACAGGACCGAGTGGTCGGCGATCTTGAGGATCGTCTTCCCCGGGTCGAGCCGCATCCCTTCGAGCGAGTCGGCGCTCTTCTCCACCACGAACCCGGAGACCGGGGAGACGAACTCGATGGTGCGGCTGACCAGTCCGGTGGCCTCGAGGGCGGCGATCTGCCGGTCCGTCGTGTCCCAGTAGCGGAGCCGTTCCCGGGCGGCGTCCAGCAGCGACTCCGCCCGGGTGATCGCGTCGGCGTAGGCGCCGCGTTCCCGCAGCCGCTCCACGTACTCCCGGGCCAGCAGGTACTCCTGCTGGGTGGTCACCAGTTCCGGGCTGTAGATCTCGAACAGCACCTCGCCGGCGGTGACCCGTTCGCCGACGGTGTTGAACCGGGCCCGCTCGATCCAGCCGCTGAACTTCGTGTTCACCGAGTACAGGTTCTCTTCGTTGTGGGCCAGGTACCCGACGGTGCGGATCCCGATGGGGAGGGATCCGCGCTCCGCCGGCGTGGTGCGGACGCCGAAGCGCTGCAGGAACCCCGGATCCACCCGGACGCTCCGCCGCGCCGAGAGTCCCCCCGCACCGCCCCCGGAACCGCCGGCCCCCGCCGCCGGGTCCGTTTCCAGCGGGGTGAGCGCCATCCCGCAGATCGGGCAGTCGCCCGGGCCTTCCTGGACCACCTGCGGATGCATGCTGCAGGTGTAGTGGAGGTCGTCCCCGCCGCCCGCCGCATCGTGGTCGTGCGCGTGGCCGCCGGCCATCCCGGCGTCGGTTTCCAGCGGCGTCAGATCCATTCCGCAGATCGGACAGTCGCCCGGGCCCTCCTGGACCACCTGCGGGTGCATGCTGCAGGTGTAGTGGAGATCGTCCCCGGCGCCGGCCGCGTCGTGGTCGTGGTCGTGCGCCTGACCGTCGGCGCCTCCCGCCCCGGTCTCCATCGGCGTCAGCGCCATCCGGCAGATCGGGCACTCGCCGGGCCCTTCCTGGACCACCTGCGGGTGCATGCTGCAGGTGTACATCACGGCCGCCGCGTCGCTGTCTCCGCCGAACAGGCCGTCCACGGCCCGGCAGCCGAAGGGACTCCCGGAGAGGAAGAGCGCCGCCACCGCCGCCGCGGCGGCGAGCGAGCCGGAGGGTCGGTTCTGCATGGTCACGCTCCCGAGGCCGCCGAATCTCCGCCCGGGGGCCCCTCCGGGATGGCGGTTCCCACCACCCGTTCCAGGTCCGCGAGCGCTTTCCGGTGGTCCGCGTCCAGCCGGGCCAGGCCGAGCCGCACTTCGAGGAGCACCCGCTGGCCGTCCATCAGGTCCAGGACGCCGGCGCCGCCGGTGGTGTAGGCCGCTTCCGCGGCGCTGAGCGCCTGTTCCGCCTGCGGCGCCAGCGCGTTCTCGAAGAGGGCGATCTGCCGTTCGATCCCCTCGATCCGGTAGGCGGTCGCGCGCACCGCCCGTTCGGTGTCGCGCACCGCGCCCCGGTAGGCCGCCCGCGCCGCCTCGTTGTGGTCCGCGGCTTCCTCGAGCCCGGCGTCGTAGCGGTCGCGCGCCAGCGGCACGCTCATCCCGACCATGAGGCTGTAGGTGTCCTTGCCGTTGTCCGGCGGCGGCGCGGCCCGCCCGGCGGGATCGCCGCGGCCGCGGAGCCAGCCCCAGGCCACTCCCACCGAGAAATCGGGCCGGTAGGCCAGCCGGGCGACCTCGATCGCCTGTTCCCGGCTCTCCACCTGCCGCATCGCTGCCCGGACTTCGGGCCGGGCGCGGCAGCCGGTCTCGGAGAGCGCCGCCACATCCACGACCGGGGCCGGCCGCCCCCCGAGTTCCACCGGGGCCACCTCCGTCGCCGCCGACCGGTCGAGCAGCGAGTTCAGCGCCGCCTCGGCGTCCACCCGGCGCAGCAGCAGGGTCTCGCGGCGATTCAGGGCCTTCGTGATCTCGGCCTGCAGCCGGATGCTGTCGCCCTGGCCCCCGTAGCCCTGGGCGTAGCGCGCCCGGGCGAGGACTTCGTAGTGGCGGAGCAGGTCCTCGTCCTCGGCGCTGATCGCCAGCGCGCGGTCCAGGTAGGCGAGGTCGTAGTAGGCGCGCTTCACCTGCCGGACCACTTCGGCGCGCTCGGCGCGGATCCGTTCGTCGCGCTCGGCCGCCTGCTTCACCGCCACCTGCCCCCGGGCCTCCCGCTTGCCGAAGCCGGGGAACTGCTGGGTGACGGACAGGAGCGTGGTCTGCGGGCCCACCCGGGTCTCCGGCGGGCGTGCGTGCCCGGTCAGCATGATCATCGGATCCGGACGCGCGGACACCTGCGGCGCCCGGCGCCCCGCGGCCCGGCGCAGCGAGAGCGCCGCCCGGATCCGGGGGTTCCGCGCGAGCGCCTGTTCGAGCAGGGCGGCGAGGCGCGAATCCCCGTGGGTGGCGTAGGCGGCCGGCGCCCCGGCCGGGGCCGGGGACCCGCCGGGCGGGTCGGCCTCCCGGGAGCGGAACACCGCCGCGCCCAGGCACTCCCCGCCCCGTTCTGCCGACCCGCCGGTCAGCGGCCCCGGCGCGGGGCGGGCCGCGGCGGAAGCCGTCGTCCGCGAACCGGCGCCGAGTCCCGCGAGCACACCCGCCACGGCGAAGAGGAACAGTCGCCGGCGGAGCATTCCGCCAACATAGCAGAACGAGAGCGCCCGATCGCCCGGCGGAGGCTCCGGCCCGAGGCGCCGCCGAACGACCCGGCGGCCGCCCTCCGCCGCCGCGCTGACAGCGAAGAGGGACGCCCGGAACGGGTGGCCGAAACCGGGCACGGGGGCGGGATTCGGCGCTCGCCGGCCGGTCCCGGAGGCGCTCCCGGGGCACGGTTCGCCGGCCGGGGCGCTCTTCCGCCGCCGGGTGTCCGAGGGCGCCCCGGCGCGCCCGCTGCCCGCCGAGGTCGCCGAGGCTGAATCCCGGGTGTCCGAGGGCGCCCTCGCAGGAGGGGGCGAGCCTGGGGCCGCCTTCGCCGGACCGCAGGAGGTCCGGAAGGCCCGTCGGCGCCCCGAAGCGGCGGCCGGCGGTAGTCTCCGGCCGCCCGCCGCCCGACGGAGCGGAAGCCGCCGCCGCGGCGCGGCCGGCGCGGCGGCGCCGGGGTCGCTTCCCGCCTCCGCCGACCACCCTCCCGCAGTCCCCTCCGAAGGGAGAAGACCTCACATGCGCATCCCGGCCACGGTTCTCCTGTGTCTCGTGGGCGCCGGCAGCGCCGCCGCGCAGGATGCCTTCCGGGTCGGGGACCTCGAAGCGGAGCCGGGCCGGAAGGTGTCCGGCCGACTCGAGATCGCCCCCGCCACGGACGGAAGCGACGCCGGCACCTTCCTTCCCCTGACCGTCGTCCATGGAGCGCAGCCGGGCCCGGTGCTCGCGCTCGTCGCCGGGGTCCACGGCTCGGAATACGCGCCGATCCTGGCCCTCGGGCGCCTGCAGCGGCTGCTCGATCCCGCCGCGGTCTCGGGGACCGTGGTGCTGGTGCACATCGCCAACCTGCCGTCGTTCCTGGGGCGGACGGTCTATGTCAGCCCCGCCGACGGCAAGAACCTGAACCGCGTGTTCCCCGGGGTCCGGGACGGCACCCTGACCGAGCGCGTCGCCTACACGCTCACCGAGGAGGTGATCGCCCGCGCCGACGCCGTGGTGGATATCCATTCGGGGGATGCGAACGAGAACCTCCGGCCGTCCTACACCGGCTACTACGCGGAAGCCGGCGGCCCGGAAGTGATCGAACGGTCCCGGCAGATGGCGCTGGCCTTCGGTCTGGACACCATCGTCCAGTTCCGGGGCGACCTCGACGCCGCCTCGGCGATCTGGTGCGGCTCGGCCGCGGTGGCGCGGGGCATTCCCTCCATCGATGTGGAGTCCGGCGAACGGGGGCTGGTCGAGGAGCACCGGATCGCGGCCGTCGTCGCCGGCTCGCTCAGCCTGATGCGGCATCTCGGCCTGCTCGACGGGGATCCCGACCCGACCGACAACCCCCTGTTCATCCGGGAGCGCGCCTATGTGACCAGCCCCCACGACGGCGTCTGGCATCCCGATCCGCTGGTGCAGGCCGGGAACTACCTTCCCCAGGGCGCCCGGCTGGGCCTGGTGACCGACTTCCACGGGAACCCGCTCTACGAAGCCCGCGCCCCGGAGAGCGGCCTGCTGCTCATCCTGCTCGGGGCGCCGCCGGTGAACCGGGAGGAGACCCTCGCGGTGATCGCCCGCGTCGAATGACCCGGCCCGAACCGCCGTTGCCCCGCGGGCGGTGAAGCCGAGCGTCGGGGGCGATCCGTCTGCGGGGAGCGCGGCGCCACGGTCGCCGGCCGACCGGGAATCGCGCCGATCGCGCGCGTGCGTTCGCCCGACGCCGGAACGGAGTCGAAACGGCCGGCAGTCGCATCGCCGGCGCGGAGCCCTTCCGGATCTCCTGGCGCTCATCGCCGATGGATCCGGGGCGCGAGCCGACGCCTCGAACCGGGAGCCCGGGCCGCGACCCGGCCTTCGCCCGCAGCCGGCCACCGGGGACGACCGGATCGTGGGCCGGGTCGCCTGGCGCGGGGCCCCCGCCGAGGCGCGGGGACCGAGCGCGGCGGACGGACCGCGCCGGAGGCGCCGCGCTCCCGCGTAACGCACCTGACACGGTGATCCTTCACCGGCCGTAGCCCGCCCCGTCAGGGGTGTCTGAGGTGGGGTTGCCGGTTCCGACCGAGGGGCGGGCCCCGCCGCGCCCCCCCCCCCCCCCCCCTCAGACCGGTGCGCGGCGGTGGGTCCTCCGAGCCGAGCAGCGTCGACCCCCGGTTCGGCGAGACCGGCCGCGCCGCCGGCCGCGGGTCTTCGCCGTTCCTGCGAACGACAGCCGGCGCGAGACGACCCCCGGAGCGCGGTTCCGGGAGGCGGCCCCCGGCGTTCGCGTCATCGCTTCGCCCTGCGGCCGGAAGCGCTTCCCGCGCTCGATCCCGGATTTCGGGGACCGGGCCCGAAGGTGGCGCCTCGGCACGGACGCCGGGCCGGCTCGCCGACCCGGGAAGACCGGAGCCCGACTCGTTCCGAAGCCGGTCTCGACCCGGCCCGGGAGCCCCCGCCGGGGATGGCCGTCGGCCGGCGGGAGGGATGGTGGAGGCGGCGGGAATCGAACCCGCGTCCGAAAGCCTTCCACAGCGACCTCTACATGCTTATCCGGATCGTGGCGGCGAACTGCGCCCGAGAGCGCGTCCGCCTTTTCGCCCCCGCGCCGCATCGACCCGGCGAGTCGCGGCGTGAACGCTATCCCTGAGTTTCACCGCCGGGTCGGGAACCCCGTCGGCTGAGCCCGCCTCGTCGTCGCTCCGTCCTGTCCGGCAGGCGTGATCAGGAGGAACGTGACGGCCTAAGCCGCCAGAGCCAGTTCAGTGTTGGCGTGTGTGTGGTTTCCACCGATTGCGAGTGGTGGACCCTCGGCATGCAATCGCTGCTTCCTGTACCTTCGTCGAACCCAGTACGCCCCCTCCTTCCGTGTCTGAGGTGAAGTGTGATAGGGCCGGACGACCGTCCGGCGGCGGGTAGGATTCTAACAGCCGATGGCGACTCCCGCGGGGCGGACCGCCGCCCCACCCCCTCGCCGGGACTTCCGGGGGGGACCCTCCCGGCCGCGGGCGCGCCGCGGAAGGGCGATGGCGGTCCTCGGCGGTTCGGCGGTCGGGATCGCGGCGCTCCTCCTCGCCGGGTTCCGCGGCCCGGAGCCGGCGCGCCCCGGGAACCCCGGCGGCGGGAGCGGTTCCGGGGACCGGGCTCCGGCGGCGGGCCTCGCGCTCCCGCAGGGAGAGGATCCGCCGATCGCCTGGGCGACGCTCGCCGAGCCGCCTCCGGATCTCGCCGCGGTGCGCCGCGCGAGCACCCTCGAGCAGAACGCCGAACGGCGGGCCGCGCTCGCCGCCATCGCCGAAGACGGAGCCCTCGCCGCCCGCGCCCGGGGCGCCGCTTCCTTCCGCCTGGGCCGGGAAGCGCTCCGCCGGGGGCGGTGGACGGAGGCGACCGCGCGGCTCACCGCCTCCGAACTCGACGCCACCGCGCTCGGCGCCGACGCGCTCCAGGTGCTCGCCGAAGCGCTGCCCGGCGCCCGCCGCGACGAGGCGATCGAACTGCTGGAACGACTGCTCCGGGAGTACCCCGACTACCGCCGCCTCCCCGCGGTCCGGCTGCTCCTCGGGGAGCGCCTGGCCGCCGCCGGCCGCCGGGAGGAGGCGTTGCCGCACTTCGAGGCCGTCGCCGCCGGCGACTCCTTCGACCTCCGGGGGAAGGCCCTCGCCCGGAAAGCCGTCAGCCTGGAACGCCTGGACCGGTTCGAGGACGCCGCGCGGGTTCTGGAGACCCTCTACTACGAGATGCCGACCCACGGGGAGTCGCTGGACGCCGGGCGGCGACTGTCGCGGCTCTACCGGGGGCCGCGGGTGGAAGCGCCCCCGGCGGCGGAGCGCTACCCCCGGGCGATGCAGCGGGCGGCCGGGTTCGCCGCCGCCGGGAACCACCGCCGCGCCCACGAGAACTACCGGGAGATCGCCGGCCGCTTCGCCGCCGCCGCGGACCTCGAACGGGTCCGGCTGCGCATCGGGATCGAGGAATTCCATCGCGGTCGGCTGAGCGCCTCGCTGCGGACCCTGGGGCGGATCACCCGCGAGGACCTGGTCCCCGCCGCCCTCTACTACCGGGGGGAGTCCTACCGCCGCCTGGAACGGCTCACCACCCAGAGCCGGGTGCTCGAGGAACTGCTGGCCCTCGAGACCGAGCACCCCTACGGCGCCCGGGCGCTCTACAGCCTGGCCCGCGCCCGCCTGGCCCGGAACGACCGGGAGGCGGCGCTCCCCTACCTGCGGCGCCTGGCGGCGGAGTTCCCGCACGCGCCCCGCGGACTCTTCGCCCGCTGGCACGATCTCTGGGACCGCTACCGGAACGGGGAGACCGGAATCGGATCGGCCCTGGAGAGCGTCGCGCGGGAGAACCCGGGCGACTTCCGGGCCGGGCAGTTCCTCTACTTCGCCGGGAGGGCCCACGAGCGCGAGGGCCGGGCCGGCGAGGCCGCGGCCCGGTACCGGGAGGTGGTCCTCGGGTACCGGAACTCGTTCTACGGGCGCCGGGCGGCGGAACGCCTCGCGGCCCGGCGGGGAGCGGCCGGCGTCGAGAACCCGATCGCCGAACCGGGACACCTGCTCGACCGGTTCCGGATCCGCCGCCGCCGGGACGCCGCCCGGGTCGAGGAGTTGTACGCCGCCGGCTACGCGCAGCGGGCCCGGGAAGCCGCCGCCGCCGCCGCCCGGGACGACGAGGCCGACAGCGCCGCCTTCCACGCCCTGGAGGCGTACCTGCTGGCGGAAGCGGACCGGAATGTCCCGTCCATCCAGGCGATGCAGCGCGCCGCGCCGTTCCACACTTCCGCCGCCGGCGACGCCCTGCCGCTCCCGTACTGGCAGCGCCTCTTCCCGCTGCGTTACACGGACGGGGTGCGGGAGCGGGCCGCCCAGCGGGAACTCGACCCGCACCTGGTCGCCGGCCTGATCCGGCAGGAGTCGGCGTTCGCTCCCCGCACGCGGTCGCCGGTCGGCGCCCGGGGCCTGATGCAGATCATGCCGGGCACCGGACGGGCGCTGGCGCGGGTCGAGGGGCTCCGCTGGCGCCTCTCCCGGCTCTACGACCCCGGGGTGAACATCCGCTTCGGCACCCGCTACCTGCGCCAACTCCTCGACGAATTCGGCGAACGCCCCGACTACGCCCTCGCCGGCTACAACGCCGGGCCGCACCGGGTGCGGAAGTGGACCGAGATGGATCTCGAGATCGACTCGGAGCGGTTCATCGAGGAGATCCCGTTCACCGAAACGCGCAACTATGTGAAGTTGGTGCTGCGGAACGAGATGCTCTACCGGCGCCTCTACCCGGAACTCGCCGGGGAGGACGCCGCCGCCGACACGCCGGGTCCCGAGTGATCCCGCTTCCGGACGGGAGCGCTTCGGGAGCGGCGGACGACGGGAGCCGTCGGGGGGCTCGCCGGGATCACCGCCGGCGGAACCGGCGCGGCCGGAGTCGGTTCCGGGCGCGCTGGGGGGCGCTCCTCGCCTTCGCCGGGTCCACCGGCGCGGCCCCGGTTCCGCTCGCCGCCGGCTGGATTTCGCCGGCCGCCGGCCAAGTCTCGCCGGCCGCCGGCCAAGGCTCGCCGGCCGCCGGCCAGGTTCCGGGGGCCGCCGAACACGCCGAGGCCCGGGCCCGGCTGGAGGCCGGGGACTTCCCCGGAGCGGTGGAGAGCGCGGCGCGGGCGCTCCGGGAGTCGCGGGAGTTCTCGCCGCCGGCCTGGGGCGGCCCCGCGCCGGAGGGGAACCTGGTCCTCGACGACTTCACCGGCGCCGCCACCGCGGCCTACCGGGCGCGGCGGATCGAGTACCGGGCGACGCTCGCGGAAGCGCTGGCCGGGGCCGGGGATCCGCGCGGGGCCGCCGCCGAGTACCGGCGGGCGGCCGCGCTCGACCCGCGTCCGCAGTTCTTCCGCCGCCTGTCGGAACTCCCGGGAACGAACCCGGCCGAGCGCCTCCGGCTGCGGTTCCGCGCCTTCGCGGCCGCGCCGGCAGCCGAACGCGGCCCGATCCTCGAGGAACTGCGCGGTTCCGGCGCCTTCCGCACCGGCAACGGTCTCGCCGCGGCCCTCGACCGGTTCCGCTTCGAAGCGCCGGACGCCTTCCGCGGCCGCCGGCCCGCGGGCCTGGAACTCCGGGAGTCGCGGTTCCCGGCGCTCACCCTCGCGGTGGAAGGCGGGGCGTACTCCACCGAGCGGTCGTTCGCCGAGGGCCGGGCGCTCCTGCTCTATTTCCCCGGCCCCGGCTGCCCGAGATGCGGCGAAGTGATCGCGGACCTGCAACTCGCCCTGCGCCACCGGAGGGTGGACCTGATCCTGCCGGTTCGCGACGCCGACCTTCCCATCGTGGGCCGCATCGCCGAACTCACCGGCGCCGGGCTCTTCGTGCCGGAGCCGCACACCGCCGCCGGGAGATCCGCCCTGACCCCCCGGCCGGTGGGCCATGTCGCCCGGCGCGACGCGCTGGCGTTCGACCCGGGGCCGGACGCGGAGGAGACGCTCTGGTTCGCGGCGCGGGCCGGGCTCTCCGTCCTGCGGGCGCCGCTCGGGGAGGACGCCTCCGTCCGCCGGCTGGTCGCGGCGCTGCTGCGATTCCTCGACGACTCGCCGGTCGCCGCGCCGGACGGGCCCGAGAGCGGCGCGGCGGACTCCCCGGCCCCGCTGCCGGAGGCGCCCGAAGCCCTGATCGCGGCGCTTCTCGGTTGGGAAGCCGGCCCGGAACCGGTCGCCGACGCGGAATCCGCCCTGCTGCGGGCGATCCGCCGCACGCTCCGCGAGGCCCCCGACCCGGCGGAGCGGGCGGCCGGCCTCCTGGCCCGACTGGCGGAAGTCCGGGGCGCTGCCGCCGCAAAACTGCACCTGCTGACGGAACTCGTTCCCCGGTTCGGCGCCCGGATGCTGGAGGCGGCGCAGACCCTCGACGCGGAGATCGCCCGCACCGTCCCCGAGGGGCGGATCAGGGTGGCGCCCGAAATCGTGGCGGCAGGTGACGGGAACCCGTCTCCCGGCTTCGCCCTGACCCGCCGGTACGAGCGCGCCGACGGGACCGGAATGCTCCTCTTCGCCCTCGTTCGACCGGCGGTAGCCCCCGCCGGCGCCTCCGGCAGCGACGGCGGGGAGGTCCGGGGCCTCCGGGTCGTTCCGGGGCGGGAAGGCGGCGTCGCGGCGCGGCCCGACGGCTTCGCCTTCTCCTGGACCGAGGACGGCGCCGAGGGCCGCTGCGCCGCCTGGGGCCCGCCCGAGCCGCCGCTGCGGAGCCGCTGCCCCGCCGCAGTGGCCCCGGACGGTTCGGTGTCCCTGCGGACCTCCCAACTGGTGGCGAGTCCGACCGCGCCGCCGGGTGGGGATGGCTCGTCGGACAACGCCCCCACCCTGCCCCGTCGCGTGGACGGCGGCCCCGAACCGCCGGAGGCCGTCCTGCTCGGGCGCGGACTCGAGGCCCATGCTGCCGGGGAGTTCGAGACCGCCGCGGAATCTTTCCGGGACGCCCTCGACGCTGTCGGCGCCGGTTCGCCGGTGGACGAAGCAGCGCTCCGTTACGACCTCGCCCTCACCCTCGCCGCCCGCGGCGAACGGGAAGCGGCGCTCTCGATGCTGCTCGCTCTCGGCGACGCCTCCTTCGCCCCGGCGGTGGAAGCGGCTGTCCGCCGCCTGTACCGCGCCGGCCCGAACGGCGGCGGAACCCGGTAGCGGCGCGGTCCGGGCAGTCCGGGGCGGCGCCGCCGAAGAGGTCGTCACGGATCCCCAACCCGGGAACGGCCACCGCATCGCGCTTCCGACCCCCGGCGATCCAACACCGCCCACGGCTCATCGCTGCGTTTCGGCCTCGTCCACGCGTCCGCGGGGGAAAAGCCTGCCGAACGACAGCCTGCCGAACGACAGGACGACGGCGCCGCCGATCAGGAAGACCGCAGTCGTCACCGCGGTCTGGCCGGGCAGCGGACGCCGGTCGAAGGGAACCCGGAGGAAGGCATTCTCCGATCCGGCGTATCGGAATCCACCGAACCCGAGCACCGGAATGCTCGCCCACAGCGCCACGCCACCCTACGGCGGATCGACCACCCTGGGACGGATCGACCACCCCGGGACGGATCGACCACCCTCGGTCGGATCGACCACCTTCCGGTCGGATCGACCACGTTCCACCGGATCGACCACCTTCCGTCGGATCGACCACCCTCGGTCGGATCGACCACCTTCGGGCGGATCGACCACCTTCGGGCGGATCGACCACCTTCCGCCGGATCGACCACCTTCCGGTCGGATCGACCACCTTCCGCCGGATCGACCACCTTCCGCCGGATCGACCACCTTCCGCCGGATCGACCACCTTCCGTCGGATCGACCACCTTCCGCCGGATCGACCACCTTCCGCCGGATCGACCACGTTCCGTCGGATCGACCACCTTCCGCCGGATCGACCACCTTCCGGTCGGATCGACCACCTTCCGGTCGGATCGACCACGTTCCGTCGGATCGACCACCTTCCGTCGGATCGACCACCTTCCGTCGGATCGACCACCTTTCCGGCGGATCGACCACCTTCCGGTCGGATCGACCACCTTCCGCCGGATCGACCACCTTCCGCCGGATCGACCACCTTTCCGGCGGATCGACCACCTTCCGGTCGGATCGACCACCTTCCGCCGGATCGACCACCTTCCGCCGGATCGACCACGTTCCGCCGGATCGACCACGTTCCGCCGGATCGACCACGTTCCGTCGGATCGACCACCTTCCGCCGGATCGACCACGTTCCGCCGGATCGACCACGTTCCGTCGGATCGACCACCTTCCGCCGGATCGACCACGTTCCGCCGGATCGACCACGTTCCGTCGGATCGACCACGTTCCGCCGGATCGACCACCTTCCGCCGGATCGACCACCTTCCGTCGGATCGACCACCTTTCCGGCGGATCGACCACCCTCCGTCGGATCGACCACGTTCCGTCGGATCGACCACCTTTCCGTCGGATCGACCACCTTTCCGTCGGATCGACCACCTTCCGGTCGGATCGACCACCTTCCGGTCGGATCGACCACCTTCCGTCGGATCGACCACCTTCCGGTCGGATCGACCACCTTCCGGCGGATCGACCACCTTCCGGTCGGATCGACCACCTTCCGGTCGGATCGACCACCTTCCGGCGGATCGACCACCTTCCGCCGGATCGACCACCTTCCGCCGGATCGACCACCTTTCCGTCGGATCGACCACCTTCCGGTCGGATCGACCACCCTTCGGCGGATCGACCACCTTCCGCCGGATCGACCACCTTCCGCCGGATCGACCACCCTCCGTCGGATCGACCACCTTCCGTCGGATCGACCACCTTCCGTCGGATCGACCACCTTTCCGTCGGATCGACCACCTTCCGTCGGATCGACCACCTTTCCGGCAGATCGACCACCTTTCCGGCAGATCGACCACCTTTCCGTCGGATCGACCACCTTTCCGTCGGATCGACCACCTTCCGGGCGGATCGACCACCTTTCCGTCGGATCGACCACCTTTCCGTCGGATCGACCACCTTGCCGGCGGATCGACCACCTTCGGGCGGATCGACCACCCTTCGGCGGATCGACTACCTTCCGTCGGATCGACCACCCTGCGCCGGATCGACCACCCTCTGGCGGATCGACCACCCTGCGCCGGATATCGACCACCCTGCGCCGGATATCGACCACCCTGCGCCGGATCGACCACCCTCTGGCGGATCGACCACCCTCCGGCGGATCGACCACCCTGGGACGGATCCGGATATCGACCCGATACGGATCGACCCGATGTGGATATCGACCCGATACGGATCGGACCCGATACGGATCGAGCCGATGCGGATATCGAGCCGATAGGGATCGAGCCGATGCGGGATCGAGCCGATGCGGATCGAGCCGATACGGATGACACATGCTTCCGGCCGATGACACATGCTTGACACATGCTTCCGGTCGATGACACATGCTTGACACATGCTTCCGGCCGATGACACATGTTTGACACATGCTCCCGGTCCAATGACACATGCTTGACACATGCTCCCGGTCCAATGACACATGCTCCCGCCTATGACACCTGCCCGGCGCCGAGGGCGCCTGCTCCTCCTCGTCCGATGCACGGATTCAGGGTAATGGCATCCGACACCGATCGAGGCGCCGGCGAGTCGAGGCCCGGTCAGGCGGCGGGGGGTTGCCAGAGTTTCAACTGGCGGGGTTCGCGGAACTCTTTGCCGTCGAGGAGGCGGGCGAGGTCGAGGAGGGCTTCGAAGTCGTTGCCGGCGGACTCGATCTCGCCCTTCAGGGCCCGGCCGGTGTGCTTCGAGGACGGGGGCAGGACTTCCAGGACCGCGGCGAGGGCGGCGCGGAAGGCCGGTTCGTCCGCTGCGGGGACCCGTTCCAGCAGGTCGAGGGCGGCGGTGAGCGACTCGGTGCGGGCCAGGTGCGCGGCGTGGTGGACGCGGTCGATGGCCGCCCGGGAGCCGTCCGCGGAGCCGAGGCGCGCCTTGCCCGCCCGCTGGACGCTGTCCCAGAGACGGAGATCGGCGCCCTTCTTCTCGGCCAGGCGCCCCACCAGGTCGCGGTCGAGGTCGGCGCCGGCGGCCCGCGCCAGTTTCAGCGCTTCGTCGTAGGGGAAGACCGGGGCGCCGAAGGCGTGCCAGGCCATGACGAAGAAGTCGGTGCGGGGGTCTATCTCGCTGCGCTTCGCGTCCCCGGTCAGCCGGTCGAGCACGCGGCGTTTCACTTCCCGGCGGGCGACGAGCAGGGCGTCCTCCGGGGCGGCCCGGTAGGGGTCCCACTGCCCGCCGAAGATCTTGGGCGCCAACTTGCGGAGTTCTTCCGGCATCGCCCGGGGCCGGGCGCGTTTGACGGGCCAGTGGCGGGAGAACTCCTCGAGCGCCGGGCCGAATGCGGCCAGGTAGATGTCCACCCGGGAGATGCCGGCGTTCTCGAATCCCTGCATCCGTTTCCGTACGGCCTCGGCGACTCTCGGTTCGAGGTCTTCCCAGTACGGCTTGTCCTCGTCGTCGTCGGTGGAGGGCCGGGGGCGGCAGACGAGGAAGATGGTGCTGTTCGCCGCCGCCTTGTCCTTGATGTGGAGGCTGCCGGGGGATTCCGTCGCCACCGGCCAGGAAGCGGTGATCGAGAACCCGGCCTCCATGACTCATCTTGGACAGTCTTTTTGCGTTTTGGAGCGTGGCCGGAGGGCAAGTCGTTGGGGCTGTTGGGGTTCGGTTCCGGCGAGGTCTCGATCCTGAACCGCGTGTAGTGCCACGCCTATGGATTCGGACCCGCTCAGATACTTCGATATCACATTGATTTCATTGCCATACCGAGTGAGATGTGTGGTAGGATCGTGCTGTCCCGGCCCGGAACCCCTCCATGTACCCCCGCATCAAGCAGAGCGGCAACCGCCAGTACCTCCAGATCGTCGAGAGCCGCCGCGAAGGCCCGAAGGTCAAGCAGGATGTCCTGTGCACCCTGGGACGGCTGGACGAACTGCGGGAGTCCGGGCAACTCGACCGGCTGACCGCCTCGCTGGCCCGGCACTGCGACCAGTCGCTGGTGCTCTCGGCGGCCCGGGCGGAGTGGGCCGAGAACCCGGAGATCCATCTGCGCCACGTGGGGCCGGGCCTGGTGTTCGACCGTCTCTGGGAGGAGACCGGCTGCCGGGAAGCGGTGTCGGCCCTGGCCGCCGGGCGGCGCTTCGGCTTCGACCTGGAACGGGTGGTGTTCTTCAGCGTGCTGCATCGGTTGTTCGCGCCCGGGTCGGACCGGCAGGCGGAGCGCTGGGGCGCCACCCGCGCGGTGGCCGGACTGGCGCCGCCGGCGCTGCGGCAGCTGTACCGGGCGATGGCCTGGCTGGGCGAACCCTGCGGGGAGAAGGACCCCGACGGGCGGGAGCGGACGACGAAGGATCTCCTCGAAGAGCGGCTGTTCGCCGCGCGCCGCGGCCTGTTCGCCCGGCTGGACCTGGTGTTCTTCGACACCACTTCGCTGTATTTCCACGGAGCCGGCGGGGAGGAGTTGGGGCGCCGGGGCCACTCGAAGGACCACCGTCCGCAGTTGAAGCAGCTGGTGCTGGGGATGGTGCTGGACCAGACCGGGACGCCGTTGTGCTCGGAGATGTGGCCGGGGAACACCGCGGATGTGACCACCCTGCTTCCGGTGGCGGAGCGTCTGTCCCGGCGTTTCGGGATCGGTTCGGTGTGCGTGGTGGCGGACCGGGGGATGGTGAGCGCGGCGAACATGAAGGAGTTGGAGCGGCGCGGCTGGCGGTATGTGCTGGGGGCGAAGATGCGCACGGTGACGGAGATCCGGGATCAGGTGATCGCGGATCCGGGGCCCTGGGAGAAGGTGCCTCCGCCTCCGGGGACGGAACGGGAGCGGGAGCCGTTGTTCGTCAAGGAGGTGGTGCTCCGGGACGAGAAGGGGGAGCGTCGGTATCTGGTGTGCCGGAACGAAACGCAGGCGCGGCGCGACCGGGAGGCCCGGGCGAAGATGGTGGCGGACCTGAGGGAGAAGCTGCGCAGCGGGCCGAAGCAGTTGGTGGCGAACAAGGGCTATGCGCGGTATCTGCGCCCCGAGGGTCGGGGGTTCGAGATCGACGAAGAGAAGGCGGAGGCCGAGGCGAAGTACGACGGGATCTTCGTGCTGCGTTCCAACGCCGGGCTTTCGGCGGCGGAGACCGCCCTGCGCTACAAGGAGCTGTGGCGGGTGGAGCACACCTTTCGGAAGACGAAGTCGGACTTGAAGACGCGGGCGATCTACCACCAGAGCGACGCGGCGATCCGGGGGCATGTGTTCTGCTCGTTCCTGGCGCTGGTGCTGCGGCACGAGCTGTTCCGGCGGCTGGGGGCGGCGGGGGTGGAGGCGGAGTGGAACGATGTGGTCCGGGACCTCGACCACCTGTGCGAAGGGGTGATCGAGAAGGACGGGAAGCGTTTCGTGGCGCGCACGGCGGCGGTGGGGGTCACCACGAAGGTGTTCCACAGCCTGCGGCTGCGGTTGCCCCCGGTGCTGCGCCGGGAAGGCGGTCCGACTCCGAGCGCCGCCTGAGGGAACCCCGCCCGCGGCGGGGTTGTAGTGCCACGCCCGGTCTGCGGGGCTCCTTACCTCTTTTTCGTCAACTACTTGCAATTTCAAACTGTCCAAGATGAGCATGAGTCCTCCGGCGAGGGCGTCCCAGGCGCCGGTCGCCTTGTGGGTGAACATGAGCGTCATCACGCCGTCCGGCTTCAGCACCCGCCGGCACTCGGCGAAGATCCGCGCCATCCGGTGGCCGTACTCGACTCGGGCGAGCGCTTTCGCCCCTCTTTCTCCGGTGAACCGGGCGGGATTCGCCACCGCCTCATTGTCCTTGTCGGTGAGCCGCCGGCGGAACAACTCGGGGAAGACACGCCCGGCGGTCCGCTTCAACCACACATAGAAGAAGTCGGAGAGTTCCGCATACATCACATTGTCGTAGTACGGTGGATCCATGACGACCGCATCCACGCTGTCGTCGTCGAGATGATCCAGGCGGTCCGCCGACGCGCAGGTGATCTGCGGAGCCGGCGCGGATTCCGTTACGGAGCTGAGAAACAGGCCGTTCCGATCGTCGTGTCGTGACGCGAGATACGTCAGTTCTCTGATGCACTTTGCTGTCTTGGCGATGGCCCACTCGTAGCCCGAACCCTCAACCAACAGAGCCATTTCTGCGTATGACCAGACAAGGGCGAAGTCGTGTCGATCGAAAATCGAACGGACTCGCCCTGTCGTGACATCCCACCGGCAGCACCGACTGTTGTAGGCGAGAGTCGTGTCCAGTGCGATCGCCAAATAACCGTAGGCCGTACGGCGTATCTCGGTAAGTGCTCCGGCGTCACGGTCAGAGTCCAGCAGTTCACGAAACACTTCGACACTCGTACCGTGACAGAGGAGTTGCCGCTTGGAGAACAGGTCGCGCCAATGGCGAACTCCGTAACTCTTCGTGTTGTCACAATACATGTCGTCGTAGTCTTCGTAGGGGACGATGTCCAACGCGGCCCACTCCTCCATCTTCTCGGCAAGGCGTGCGCGAACCTCCTCCCCGTTGTCATCGCCGGCCTGCGGCGCACGGAAGCGGCGCACCCACTTGTGGCGGACGTGGCCACCCTTCGTCCGGTACTCCACCTTCTCCTTGAAGACCACGGCGAAGAGTTGGTCGCCCATCCTGCCGGCCTGCGCCTGCTCCTTGATATCCCCGCCTCCGATGACTCGCCCGCAGTCCGGGAACGGACAGCGACCATCTCCCCGCGCCACGGTTCCCTCGGACTGTTCCGCGGCCGATTCCACGATTTCGAACCGACACCGCCGGTCCTCAATACCCCCCCCCCCCCCCCCCCCCTATATCAGGAAGCACGCGGACACCGGTCCCGTCAGCCGCCAACCGCCAGTTCGGCGACAGCGGCACCACTCCGGTGCAGTGCGGACAGCGAACCGTCCGCGCCCACAGGTAGCCGAGGACGAGCGTGTCCGGTGGTTCCTTCGGAAAGATGCCTCGATATCGCGGTTCGGCCAGTTCGACGAACCGTGACGCCAACTCCTCGAACTCCGCCAGCAGGCTTCCACCATTCTCCAGCCGCGGCCAGTCGATCGTCGCCCGGAGAATCAGGGCCGCTACGGGATTCAGATCGTTCGCGCAGGCGTGGAGCCCGAGTCTGCCGGTCTCGAAGGGGATGCTCCCGCCGCCCGCAGTCGGATCCAGCACCACGATCTCTCTGGAATCCTCGGCGAAGTGGCTTCGAATCCAGATCGTGTCGTCACGATCCGGAGTATGGGAGAACGCCCGCTTGTAGCCGTACGGATTCGGCCCCAGGTTCTTCTTCTCGCGCTTGGCCCGGTCGAGTCGCGCCCGGGTCTGGACCGGATCCCCGTGGATGCCGAGGGCGTGGAGGAACGACTGCCGGTCGGCGTCCGCCGGCAGCAGCGAAGCGAGCACCGCCGCCCGCGACGCCACCAGCGGCCGCCGCGCCCACCAGACATGCAGGTAGTAGGTGGGGGGCAACGCCGTCATGGATCGCCGCTCCCGGATGCTCTCTTCGCTGAGGGCCGCGATCGGCAGCCAGTCCTCGATGAGGCGGCGGTCGGCCACTTTCGGGTTCCTGCGGTTCAGCCGAGCTCGGCGCCGGGGAAGAGGTCCGGTTTCCGCCTCGCGCCGGGAAGGTGGCCTTCGGCGGGGAGGGAGCGGCGCCGTTCGTCGTCGGAAGCCCGACGGGCCAGGACTCGGTCCACCGGCGGTCAGGCGGTCCCGGCGGTCGGGGCGGCGGCGGCGAAGACGGTGCGGAGGGCCGGGGCCAGCGGGTGGAGGTCCTCCGGGGTGATCCAGCCGAGGTGGCCGACGCGCAGGATCTTCCCGGCCCACTTTCCCAGTCCGCCGGCGAGGACCAACCCGTGGTCGTCCTGCAGCCGGCGCGACGCCGCCGCCCAGTCCGCGCCCGTCGGCAGCCGGGCGGCGGTCACCGTCTTCGAGGCCGCGGCCGGCTCGGCGACGAGTTCCAGGCCGGCCGCGGCGACTGCCCGGCGCGCTGTCTCCGCCGCCGCCGCGTGCCGCCGGAACACGGCCTCCCGCCCCTCCCGGAGCAGCAGCCGGATCCCCGCTTCGAGCGCGAAGAACACCGGGAGCGCCGGCGTGAAGGGGGTCACCCCGCGGGCCGCCGCCTCCCGGTACCTCGCGAAGTCGAAGTAGAACCGGGGCAGGCGCGCCCCGGCGGCCGCCGCTTCCGCCCGCGCCGAAGTCCAGACCGGCGCGAGCCCCGGAGGCAGCCCCCACGCCTTCTGCGAAGCGGTGAACACCACATCGAAATCGTCCACGGCGAGCGGCGTCGCTCCCAGACTCGACACCGCGTCCACCAGGACGAGCGCCTCGCCGGATTCCCGGGCGACCCGCAGCAGGTCGGCGACCGGGTGGAGCACCCCGGTGGAGGTCTCGCAGTGGGTCAGCAGCACCGCCTTCAGGTCCGGGAACCGGGCGAACGCTTCCCGGAGCCGCTCCGGATCCGCCGCCCGGCCCCAGGGCGTCTCCAGACTCACCGTCTCCAGGCCGTACGCCCGGGCCATCCCGAGGAACCGCTCCGCGAACTGGCCGCCGCCGAGTCCGACGACCCGGTCGCCCGGGGAGAGGGTGTTCGCCAGCGACGCCTCCATCGCCCCGGTCCCGGAGGCGGTGAGCAGCACCGGGCGCCGTTCGCAGCCGAGGTATTCCGAGAGCGACCCGGAGACCCGCTCCAGGAGCGCCCGCATCTCCGGGCCCCGGTAGGACATCATCGGGCGCGCCGCCGCCGCCGCCACTTCCGGGTGCAGCCCGGTGGGGCCGGGGAGGAGGAGCGCCGGGGCTCTCGGGCGGTCCCCGCTCACATCGTCAGGATGGCGGCGAAACTGACGACGGCCCCGAAGAAGTGGCCGAGGCGGAGGTTCTCGTTGGGGCTGTGCTGGTTGTTGTCGGGGTTCACTGTCGGAACCATGAGCGCCGGGATCCCGAGCGCCTCGACGAAGGGCGCGATCGGCACCGTGCCGCCGCTGGTGCGTTTCCGCACCGGGCTCTCGCCCCGGACCTCGGTGAGCGCCTCCACCAGCCGCGCCGCCAGCGGATGGTCGAGGGGAGTGCGGAAGGCGTTCACCCCGCTCCGCCGGAGGAGGCGCGCCAGCCGGGGGTGTTCCTCCCGGTCCGCTTCGGTGGGTTCCCCGTCGAGCACCCGGTAGCCCTGCGATTCGAGGAACTCCCGCACCCGCGCGAACGCCGCCTCCGCCGGGGTCTCCGCGACCAGGCGCACATCGAGCGCCGCGGTCGCCGTCGCCGGGACGATCGTCCGCGCCTCCGCGCCCACCCAGGCGCTCTCCAGGCCGCGCACATTCAGCGAGGGGTACTGGAGCGCCTCCTGGAGCGTCTCCCCCACCCGGTCCGCCTCCGCGAAACCGAGCGACCGGCGGAGCGCCGCCAGGTCGTCGGGGACCGCTTCGAGCGCCGCCCGGTCCTCCGGGGTGAAGGAGATGCCTTCGTAGAACCCGGGGATGACCACCCGCCCGCCGTCGTCCTTCATGGACGCGAGCAACTGCGCCAGCCGCACGGCCGGATTCGGCGCCCAGTTCCCGAAGTGGCCGCTGTGCAGCGGGACCCGCGGCCCGTACACGGTCAGTTCGAGCGCCAGGATGCCCCGGGCGCCGAAACTGACCGTCGGCCGGCCGCTCCGGTGCAGCGGGCCGTCGAGGATCAGCATCAGGTCGGCGGCGAACCGTTCCCCGTAGCGGGCGATGGCGGGGACCAGGTTCGGCGACCCGGCTTCCTCCTCCCCGTCGAGGATCACCTTGAGATGGCTGGAAACCCCGATTCCCGCCGCGTCGAGGGCGTCCAGCGCGCCCAGGAAGGCGATGATCGGGGCGGTGTCGTCGGCGACCGAGCGGGCGTAGATCCGGTCGTCGGCGCGAAACACCTCGCTGGCTTCGAGGTCGAGGATCTCGGCCCCGTCTGCGAGCGACCCCGCCCGCAGGACCGGGCGGAACGGGTCCTCCTGGGCCCAGCGGGAGGGATCCACCGGCTGGCCGTCGTAGTGGAAATAGACCAGCAGCGTGCGCTCGGCGCCCGGCGCCCGCCGTTCCCCGAAGACCAGCGGGTTGCCGTCCGTCTCCAGCAGTTCCGCCGCGAAGCCGCGGCGCTCCATCCCGGCGCGCAGGGTCTCGGCCTTCTTCCGGATGTTCGCCGCGTCGGCGGCCACCGAAGGGATGGAGACCGCTTCGACCAGTTCCCGCACCAACGCGACCTGATGCTCCGCGGTGTACGCCTCGACCGTGGCGCGCAGGTCCGCCTGCTGCGCGGTCGCCGGCGTCCCGAGCAGCCCGAAGAGCGCCGGCAGCAGCGCCCGCCGGGGGAAGGCGGCGCGCTGTCGGCGGATCGGGGCGCCGGTCAACGCGGCGGGGGGCCGGTCAACGCGGCGGCGGGGGCGCCATCCCGGCGGAGCCCCAGTGGTGGGGCTCGTCGTCGGCGAAGGGGCCGAGCAGGTCGCGGTCGAGGTCGAACTCGTAGATGGTGTCCGCGGTCGCCACCGCCAGCCGGGAGCCCTTGAGGTCCAGCGCCACCCCGACGACCGGGGGAGCGCTGATGATGCGCCGCGCCCCGGCGGGAGTGAACAGGAACACCCCGGCGTCCCCCGCCAGTCCTTCCGCCACGAAGCAGCGGTCGCGCGAGTCGAAGGCGATCCCCTGCGGCCGGCCGAAGCCGCAGTGCACCCGGCAGGGCTCGCCGTCCGGGGCGAACTCCACGATCTGGTCGCGGGAGGAGAGCGTCGGCCCGGCGACGAAGAGCCCGCCCTCCGAGTTGAACGCCAGGTGGTAGGCCGAAACGGAGGGGCGCAGGTGGGAGAAGACCGTCGGTTCGTCCTCGTTCCCGGCCACCCGGTAGAGCGTCCCCTCCCGGTCGCCGACGAGCAGGCCGCCGTCCGGGGCGAAGGAGAGCCCGGTGGCGCAGCCGAGATCCCGGGCGTACACCTGGAACACCTCGGAACCGTCCATCCGATAGACCCGGCCGTCCTCCCGGGAGGACACATAGAGGGTGTCGTCGGGGCCCCAGGCGAGCCCGGTGGGGTTCACGATCCCGTCCCCGAGCGGCTCCGGGTCGGAGCGGCGGCCCAGGCGGTAGATCGGGTGCGAAACCCGCTCGCCGCGCCCGCCGCTGACCGTCGCGTAGAGGTTCCCCCGTCCGTCGTACACCGGATTCGCCACCATGTGGAGGTCCTCGGCGAAGAAGCGGCCGATGGTGACCGGGAACGGCTCCGTTTCCCGATCCCCGATCGCCACCCGCACCTCGCTCCCGGCTTCCTCCGGCACCCGGACGCCGACCCGGGTCGGGGACACCCGGCAGACATGGGCTTCCTGTTCGCCGAAGAGCACCCGGAGGCGCGAGGCCTGGTCCACGGCGAAACCCCGGCCCCCGAGGTCCAGCCGGCCCCCGGGAATCGCATGCCCCGGCCAGACGCGCTCGACCGCGAAACGCGGCCTTCGGGTGCGGCGGGGACGGCGCTCCGACGGGGGTTCGGAGGCGGTCATGGCCGGGTCGGGAGGTTAGCAGTCCGGGAGGGCCCCGCCTTCGCCGCCGATCGCCGGCCTCCGCCTCCGGGAACGCCCGCCGCCGGAATCCCGACCCTGTGGAAAACTCCCCGCCGACCCGATGGCCGAGCCGAATCCCTCCGAACCCGGCGGCCGGGGCCCCGGCGAGCGCGGGAGTCGGGGCCGGAACGGGGGCGGGGCCGCGCCGACCATCGCGGTGATCGGGGGGAGCAGCGCCGACGAGGCGGCCCTGCGGGCGGCGGAAGCGGTCGGGAGGGAGATCGCCCGCGCCGGGGCGATGCTGGTCTGCGGCGGTCTGGGGGGAGTCATGGAGGCGGCCTGCCGGGGGGCGGCTTCCGCCGGCGGGCTCACCATCGGCCTCCTCCCGGGGGCCGACCCGGCGGCGGCGAACCCGGCGGTGCAGGTCCCGATCCCCACCGGCCTGGGCCACTTCCGCAACTTCCTGGTGGTCCGGGCCGCCGCCGGCGTCGTCGCCCTCCCCGGCGCTGCCGGAACGCTCTCCGAAGCGGCGATGGCCCGCACCCTGGGAAAGCCGCTCGTGACGCTGGCCGGATCCCCGGAGGGATCGCCCGTCGGATCGCCGCTCGCCGCCGTTCCGGGGGCCCGAACCGCCGCCTCCCCCGCCGAGGCAGTGGAGATGGTGCTGCAGGGCGCCGGCCACCCGAACCCGCCGGCCGAGTCCCGATGAGCGCCCCGGTCGCCGCCGGCCGCGCCGCTCCCCCCGGGTTCGATGCGTTCTTCGAAGCGGTTCGGGAGCGGCGGAGGGCCGGCGTCCCGGAGATCCGCCGCCTCTTCGGCCCGGCGCGCCTGGCCCTCGCCGCTGCCTGGGCGGTGCTCGGCGGGCGGCCGCTGGTGCTCTTCCTGCCCCGGGACGCGGATCTGCTGCCGGCGGCGGACGACCTCGACGCGCTGCTCCGGGCCTTCGGCGTCGCCCTCCCGGTGTTCCGCCTGCCCGGCGCCGCGGTGAACCCCTACGCCGGGGTCGCGCCCCACGCCGAAGTGCTGGCGCTGCGGGCGGAAGCGCTGGCCGCCCTCGCCGCCGGCCGGGACGAAGAGGGCCCCCCGCTGGTGCTCGCCTCCGCCGCCGGCGCGCGGGCCCGGACCGCGGCGCCGGAACGACTCGCCGCCGCCCGCCTCCGCCTCCGCCGCGGCGACCGGACCTCGCCCGCGCTTCTCGCCGAACACCTCGCGAACGCCGGTTACCGGAACGAGAACCCGGTGTCCTCCCCGGGGGACTTCGCCCGGCGGGGAGGCATCCTCGACCTGTTCCCGGTGGACCGCGAGGTGCCGCTCCGGATCGAGTTCGCCTTCGACGAAGTGGACGACCTGCGGGAGTTCGAAGTGGAGACCCAGCGCAGCGGCGACCACCTGGCCCGCCCGGAAGCGCTGATCGCCCCGCCGGCCTGGGAGTGGATCGGAGCGAGCCTGCCCGCCGCCGGCGCCGCCCACCCGGCGTTCACCCTGCCGGGAACCGAAGGTTTCCGGAGCGCGCTGCCGGACTACCTCGAGGGCGCCGACCTGCTCGTCGCCGACCCGGCCCGGTTCCGGGAGGCGGCCGCCGAGGAGACGCTCCGGGTGGCGGAGGCCCGGGCTTCCCTCGGCCGCCGGGCGACCCCGGGATCCGCGCCCCCGGACGCGCTCCTCCTGCCGGAGGAGTCCCTGCGGGAACGCCTCGACCGGGACCCCCCGGCGGGGGCGGTGCGCCTGACCGGCATCGAAACCCCGGAGCCCGCGAGCCTGCCCGAAGCCCGGCCGGCCGACCCGCTCGGCGAACTGCCGGCGCGGGAGGTGGATTCCTACCTCCACCGGGCGGAGGAATTGTTCGAGACCCTCCGGCGACCGGCCCCCGCCGGCAGCGCCGTGCAGGTCTTCGTCCCCGGCGAGGGGGCCGCCGCCCGTTTCGCCGCCCGCGCCGCCGAAGCCGGCGCCTCGGTCCGGGACGCCGACCGGGGAACCCGACCGACGGGGCGATCGGGGGAATCGCCGGCCTCCGGGAACACCCCGCCCCCGGTGTTCGTCCATCCGGGCCGGCTGAGCGGCGGCTTCGAGATCCCGCTCCTCGGCCTCCGGGTGGTGAGCGGAGCCGCGCTCATGGGCGCCCCGCCCCGGATGCGGCGCCGGCCCTCCGGGACCCGCACCTTCCTCTCCGACTTCCGCGACCTGAAGCCGGGCGATCCGGTGGTCCACACCGAACACGGCATCGGCCGCTTCCTCCGGGTGACCCGGCTGGAATCCGGCGCCGACGCCCCCGAACTGGTGGAGATCGGTTACGCCAAGGGCGCGCGCCTCTTCGTCCCGGTGGACCGGCTGGACCTGATCGAGCGCTACCGCGCCGGGGGCGAGAACGGCCCCCCGCCGCTGGACCGCCTCGGCGGAACCGGCTGGGCGCGGCGGCGCCAGCGGGTCGCGAAAGCGCTCCGGGACATCGCCGACGACCTGATCCGGCTCTACGCGGCCCGGCGCGAGGTCGAAGGGCATGCGTTCCCGGCAGACCCTCCCGGACTCGCCGAGTTCGAGGACGGGTTCGAGTGGACCGAGACCGAGGACCAGGCGCGCGCCATCCGCGAGGTCTTCGCGGACATGGAGTCCCCGGCGCCGATGGACCGGCTGCTGGCCGGAGATGTCGGGTTCGGCAAAACCGAGGTCGCGCTCCGCGCCGCGTTCAAGGCGGCGATGGACGGGAAGCAGGTGGCGCTGCTCGCGCCCACCACGGTGCTCGCCGCGCAGCACGCCCGGCTCTTCGCCGAGCGGTTCCGCCCCTTCCCGCTGCGGGTGGAACTGCTCTCCCGGTTCCGCACCCCCAAGCAGCAGCGCGAAGTGGCCGCCGGGCTCCGCAGCGGCGTGGTGGACATCGTCATCGGCACCCACCGACTCCTCTCGAAGGATGTGGAGTTCCGCGACCTGGGCCTCCTGGTGGTGGACGAGGAGCAGCGGTTCGGGGTGGCCGCCAAGGAGCGATTGAAACGGCTGACCACCCGGGTGGACCACCTGGCCATGACCGCCACCCCGATCCCCCGGACGCTGAACCTGTCGCTCGCCGGCATCCGCGACCTCTCCGTCATCGAGACGCCGCCCCGCGACCGGATGGCGATCCAGACCCAGGTGCTGCCCTTCGACCCGACCCGGATCGCGGAGGCGGTCCGCCACGAGTTGGCCCGGGAAGGGCAGGTCTATTTCGTCCACAACCGCATCGCCTCCCTGGGGGCGATCCGGAAACTGCTGGCGGACCTGGTTCCCGAAGCGCGGGTCCTGGTCGCACACGGACAGCTGCGCGAAACCGCCCTGGAACAGGCGATCCTCCGGTTCCAGAACCGGGAAGCGGACCTCCTGCTCTCGACCACGATCATCGAGAACGGGCTCGACCTGCCCCGGGTGAACACGCTGGTGGTGAACCGGGCGGAGACCTTCGGCCTGTCCCAGCTGTACCAGATCCGGGGCCGCGTGGGACGGTCTTCCCGGCGCGCCTACGCCTACCTGCTCGTCCCTCCGGGGGCGCCGCTCTCGGACCGCGCCGAACCCCGCCTCCGGGCGCTCCGGGAGTTCAGCGACCTCGGGGCCGGCTTCCGGATCGCCGCCCTCGACCTGGAACTGCGGGGCGCCGGCAACCTGCTCGGCGCCGCCCAGCACGGCCATCTCGAAGCGGTGGGCTTCGACCTCTACCACCGGCTGCTCGAGGAAGCGGTCGCCGACGCCCGCGGGGCGCCCCGCCGGAACCGCTGCGCCCTGAACCTGCGTTTCCAGTTGCGCATCCCGCCGGAATACCTGGAAGACGAACGCCAGCGCATGTGGCTCTACAAGCGATGCTCCGCGGCGGCGTCCGCAGAGGAACTCTCCCGACTGGCGGCGGAATCGCGCGATCGTTTCGGGCCTGCCCCCGCCGAACTGGAATTGCTGTTCGAGCATGTGCGCCTCCGGCTGAAGGCGGAATCCCTGGGGTACGCCGCGGTCCACCGGGAAGCCGGCGCGCTCCGGCTCCGGGCCGGGACCGAGCCGGACGCCGCCGGGGGATTCCGGGTCCCGCTGCCGGCGAACTCCGCCCCGGCGGCGGTGCTCGAAACCCTCTCCACGGCGCTCTCGGCAGTGGAGGCCGCGCAGGCCGGAGCCGGCGCGCCGCCTGCCGCCGCCGCCGAAGCCGCGGCCTCGACTCCGGGCCCGGGGCGGGCGACCGCATGAACCGCCGGACTGCCGCGACGGCGGCGCTGCTCGGGGCTGTCGCCGGCCTCCTCCTGCCGGCCGGCTGCGGGGTCGTGGGCGACCCGGAGGCCCGTCCGGTGCTGCGGCTCGGCGAGCGCGAGTTCACCCACGCCGACTTCGACGAGTTCGTCGCCGCCCGCACCGCGCTCGGCGCCGCCCCCGACGCCGCCCTGCTGAGCGTCCTGCTCGACGAGTTCGTCCGGGAACGGCTGTTCCTGATCGCCGCCGACGAGGCCGGCATCGAGGTCTCCGCCATGCGCCTGGCCGCCGAAGTGAGCGCCCTCGAGCGCCTGCCGGAAGCCGCCGCGGCGGCGCCGGAGGCCGGCGGCCCGGGGGATCCCGCGGCCGGGGACGCCGCCGCCCTCCGCACCCGGGTGCGCGACCGGCTGCGCATCCAGATCCTCCTGGAGACGGAACTGCTGGCCGATCTCGAACCCTCGGACGAGGCGACGCGGCTGGAATACGAAAGCGGAATGCCCTTCTACTCGCGCCCGGAAACGGTGTCCCTCTCCGAAGTCGCGTTCGAGGAACGGGAAGCGGCGGAGGCGGCGCTCGCCCGGCTGCGGGAGGAGACCGGCGCCGACGCGGAAGAGGAAGAAGGAAGCGCGGCCGCCGCGGACGGGGAAGACGGGGCCGACCCCTTCCTGGCGATCGGCGCCTTCCGCCGCGGCGAGTTGCCGGACGCCGTGGGGGATGCGGTGTTCGCCCTCGATCCCGGCAGCGTCACCGAGGTGATCGAGACCGCGTCCGGCTTCCGCATCTACCGGGTCGAGGAGAAGCACCCGGGCGGACAGTTGGAGTTCGACGAGGTCGAGGAAGTGGTCCGCCTCACCGTGCTGCGGCGGGAGGCCGACACCCGGATGGCGCAGTTCCTGGCCGAGTTGCGCGCCCGCCACCCGGTCACCATCCACGCCGCGCGGCTCCGCTTCCCCTATGTGGGACTGCTCGCCGAGCCCTGATTCCGGGGGTCGCCGCTCCGGGGAACGCGGAGTCCCCGCCCGCTCACTACAATCCCGCCCCCGTTCGCCCCTTTCTTCGATCCCGCATGAAATCCACCCTCTCCACGACCTTGCTCGCCGTCGCCGCGTTCTCGCTGGCGTTCCGCGCCGCCGGCGCGCCGCAGGAACCCGCCGCCGGGGTCGAGGTGGTGGACCGGGTGGTGGCGCTGGTGAACGGCGACATGATCACCCTGACCGAACTGGAGCGGCAGGTGGCTCTCCAGACCGAGCGGCTGGGCATCCCCGAGGATCCGGCGACCCGCGCCGAATTCCGCGCCCGGGTGCTCGACGGCATGGTGGACAACGCCCTGATCCTGCAGTTGGCGGACGAACGCGGGCTGCGCGTGCCCGACCGGTACTTCGAGGAGTGGAAGGAACGGACGATCGAGGAGATGAACCTCCCGGACGAAGAGGAATTCATCCGGCAGGTGGAACTCCAGGGAACGAACCTGGAGGAACTGAAGAAGCAGTTCTTCGAAGGCGTCCTCATCCAGGAGATCCGGCGGCAGGACATCGAGGAGCGGGTGCGCATCAGCGAGCCGGAGATCGAACAGCGCTACCGCGAGAATGTGGACGACTTCGTCACCCCGCCGCGCGTCCGGCTGCGCGAACTGGTGGCCCACATCGGGGACGACGGCGAAGAAGCGGCCCGCGCCCGCCTGGCCGAAGCGAAGCGGCTGGTCGAATCCGGAAACGCCTTCGGCGAAGTGGCCGAGGTCCGTTCCGAATCCGCGTCGGCGGAGAGCGGCGGCGACCTGGGCCTCTTCGAACTCGGCGAACTCGACGAACTCTTCCGGACGGTGGTGGCGGACCTGGAGATCGGCGCGGTTTCGGAACCGATCCGCCTCGGCGACTCGCTCTACCTGCTCACGGTGGACGAGCGCACCGAAGAGACCACGACGCCCCTCGACGAAGTGCGCGAGCAGATCGCCCAGTCCCTCTACGGGGAGAAGATGGAAACGGAGATGGCTTCCTTCGTGGAAAACCTCCGCAAAAACGCCATCGTCGAGATCCGCATCGAAGAAACCCCTCCCCCGGGCGAACCTCCTTCCTGAGGTGCGTGAGGCGTTCGTCGGCTTCGATTCCGCCTGGAGCGGAAAGAACAAGGGCGGACTGGTGTGGGCGAGTTTCGATGAGGGCACTCTCATCGAGAGTCCCGGCTGTCCTTGCCCAAAGCCTGCCGACTTCGAGGAGGCGTTGTCGCAGATCCAGCGCCTCGAGCAGGAGCACGACTATCTGCTCGTTGCGATCGATCAGCCGACGATCGTTCCGAATCCAACGGGATCCCGCCCTGTCGATGGCGTGGCGCGCGCCCTCGTTCAGCGGCGCCTGCATAGCGGAGTACAGCCCGCGTCCCAAAAGAAGGAGGCTTTGTTCGGGAAGTGTGCGCCGATCTGGAAATTTTTGGCCCGCTTGGAAGATGGACAGAGAGGCCGGCGAGCCATTCGGCAGAATCCTCATGCTGCTCGCACTGAACCGACCGGCAGCTTCCTGATCGAGGTTTACCCGGCACTCACACTTCCTGCTTGGCTTTCGAACACGCTGACTCGCGAGATGCCGCCGAGGAAGAGCGCTGGCAAGAGGTCGTCCCGCAACCGGCCTGAGGGCTACGCGGCTCGCTACAACCCAAGGAGCAAGACATTTGCGCCGGAAGATTGGAAGATGGTCGGAGATGCTGTCGCCGATCTCTGCGATCGTTTTTCCCTGAGTGTTCTTTCCGCATGGGTGAGGAAAGCGATCGAGAGCGATTCCAAGCCGAAGAAAGCAGAACAGGACCAGATGGACGCCGTCATCTGCCTGCTGATCGCCCTGATGTGGCGGCGGGATGACGCGGAGCGCTTGGCACTCTTGGGTGATCGTCAGAACGGCTACATGGCTACGCCGGTGTCGGAGAAGACGCGGAAGATCTTGGCGAAAGGTGCCAGTGAGGGCCAGTTCAATTGCCCGCCTGAGCCGTGGGACAGCGACGCGGATCACGTCCCTGACTGCCTGTTGGAGAAGTAACACTCAGCACGGTGCTGGGTGATCGTGGGTATCCCGGCCCAACAGAGGTGCCGGCGACGGGGGCGAGGTTCCGAGTGGGACGCTCGACGGCCCGGGCAGCGGACTGGGTCACACGAAGGCCGGAGCCGTCTGCGGGAGATTCAGGTGTTCGATGACCGCATCTCTGGCTCCCTGTCGGAGCGACGCCATCCCGTGTCCCCGGCGGCGACTTGCTGGACGATACGGATCGCGTCCTTCGGTTCGACGACGAGGTGTCGACCGTTGTCGGCCAGGAAGATACGGACCACGATCCAGGCAACTCGCTCGATGCCGTCCACGAAGCCGTGGTTTCGCGCCAGCGCGAAGAAATCGGCGGCGGCGAATTCGGCCGCGTCGGGGGATACTCCGTACAGCGAGCGATGGACCGGTGGGGCCGGTGCGGAGTCGATCGCCCCGCGGTCACGAACGCCGGCGGGCCTCCGGGTTCGAGGATCGTGCGGGCGCGCACCGCCGATACGATCGGCCATCGGGCGAAGCGCCACCGGGTCGGGGCGCCGGAGGTCACTTGGCCAGCGCTCGCAGCACCTCGCGGTCCTCGCGCATGATCTTCTCGGCGTGCGCCAGCTGGCGGGCGAACTCCTCCGGGTGCGGTGTGATCCGGTAACCGCCGTCCGCTGCTTCCGTCAGATACAGCCGGTCGCCGACCTTCACCTTCATCCGGGCCAGCACTTCGGCGGGAAGCACGATCTCGCCGGCGGAACCCTCCGCCAGTACCGTGAGCGGGATCGAGGGCTGCACCGGGAGGCGCGTTCTCTCCTCGAGGTCAGGCGAGTCGGGAGCGCGGGGTCCCGGGGAGTTCACGGGGGCCGGATTCCTTCCCGTGCGAGTGGCGGTCAGCCGCCGCGGGTGTGCATCTCCAGGTGCGGGTTCGCCCGGAGCGCCTCGCGGCCGACCAGGGGAGTCCGCTCGGCGAGCGCCGCCCGTTCCTCCGCTCCGCGGGCGTCCCGATCGGCCCAGGCGCCGGCGAGGAGTGCCTCCAGATCGTCGGCGTCCGCGCCGGCGCGGAGCGGGCCCCGGAGATCCGTCCCGGTCGTCGCGTAGAGGCAGTCGAACCAGCGGCCGTCAGCAGTCAGGCGGCTGCGGTCGCAGGTCCGGCAGAACGGCTCGGTGACCGAAGCGATGACGCCGAAGACCCTTCCGTCCGGGATCCGGTACCGCCGCGCCGGCGCGGCCGGGTCGTGGTTCTCCGCCTCTTCGACGGCGCCGTAGCACCGGGCCAAGGTCCCCCGGATCTCCGCTGCCGGGAACACCCGAGCGGTGCTCCAGTCGGTGGCGCCGCCGACATCCATGTACTCGATGAAGCGGATCTCGGCCCGGTGTTCCGTCGCGAACTCGAACAGATCGACTACTTCGTCCTCGTTGAACCCCCGCATGACGACGCTGTCCAACTTGAGCGGCGTCAGACCGGCGGCCTCCGCGGCGGCGATCCCGGCGCGCACTTCGGCGAGGCGGTCCCGGCGCGTCAACTCCCGGAACCGGTCGGCGCGGAGGGTGTCCAGACTCACCGTGATGCGGTCGAGCCCGGCGGTTGCGAGCGCCGGCGCCTGTTCCGCCAGCAGGACGCCGTTCGTGGTGAGGGCGAGGTCCGCGATCGGTTCGACCGCGGCCAGTTGCCGGATCAACTCCGGCAGGTGCGGCCGGAGGAGCGGCTCCCCGCCGGTGACCCGCAGCCGCCGCACGCCCAGCGCCGCGAACCGCTCGACCAGGAAGGCGGTCTCCTCGAAGGACAGCAGGTCCCGGCGCGGCAGCCATTCGTAACTCTCTTCCGGCATGCAGTAGCGGCAGCGCAGGTTGCACCGGTCGGTCACCGAGAGCCGCAGACTGCGGAGCGGCCGGCGGAACCGGTCGGTGGCGGCCGGGGCGGGCGACGGCATCTCCTGCTTCCCGGGCAGCGCCGTCACTCCACCGTGAGCAGTTCGATCTCGAAGAGGAGGGTGGCGAAACCGGGGATCGAATTGCCCCGGCCGGCGCTTCCGTACGCCTTGTCGTGGGGGATCACCAGCCGGCGCTGCCCGCCGATCCGCATCCCGACGACTCCCTCGTTCCAGCCGGCGATGACGCCGCTCTCCCCGGTGTCGCCCAGCGTGAAGCCGAACGCCTCTCCGTCGCGGCTGCTGTCGAACTGGTCCCCCCGGTGGTCGTCGGCGAAGGGGTCGTAGAGCCAGCCGGTGTAGTGGACGGTCAACCGCTTCCCGTCCTCGGCGACCGCTCCGGTCCCGACGACCAGTTCCGTGACGGAAAAGGGAACCGGGTCGGCGAACACCAACTCGAACTCGACCACCAGCGCCGAGTTCGCCGGCACCGAAGTCGTCCCCGCCGTTCCGAAGGCGTCGGCCGCGGGGATGAGCATCCGCCGGCGGCCGCCGACCCGCATCCCGGCCACGCCGCGGTCCACCCCGGCGATGACCTGCCCGGCGCCGAGCCGGAACACCAGCGGATCCTCGGCGGTCGCCGCGGCGAACTCCTCGCCCCGGTTGTCCGCCGCCGCCTCGTCGTAGATCCATCCCCGATAGACCCCGGCGACGAGGAAACCGTCCTCGGCTTCGACGCCGTCGCCTTCCTCCAGGTCGGTGACCTCGAATTCGACCATCGGCGCCGGAGGCACGGGCGTCGTCGGCGACTCGCCGCCGTCGCCGCAGCCCAGTGCGACGATCGCCGGGAGCGCCGCCGGCAGCGCCCACCGGAACGCGGCGCCGGGCCGGTCGCGCCGGAGGGAGCGGCAACGAAGAGCGGTCATCGGGCCAGGAACCGGCCGGGCCGGGCTTCCGTGACCCGGCCGTTCTCGAACACGGTCTCCCCGGCGACGAACACCCGGTGGATCCCGACGGAGAGGGCGTGCGGCTCCTCGGGCGTGGCGCGGTCGCCGACCGTCTCCGGGTCGAAGGGCACCGGGTCGGCGGCGTACCCGGGCGCGAGGCGGCCGCGGCCGGCGAGGCCCAGGTGTTCGGCGGCGAGTGAAGTCATGTTGCGAACCGCTTCCTCCAGGGGGAGCAGGCGTCGTTCCCGGACGAACTGCCGGAGCGCCCGGGGGAACGAGCCGAAGCCCCGGGGAGGTGCGCCGCGGAGGGCGCCGTCCGTCGAGAGCACGGCGTGCTCCCGGGTGAAGAGGGCGGCGAGGTCGTCTTCGTCCATGCCGGTGGCGATGACCGATTCGACGGTTTCCTGCGGATCGTGGTCCGGTCGGGCGCGCCGTTCCTCCGCCCGCCGGAGGAGGTCGAGCAGCACTGCCGCGGGTTCTCCGCCACGCTCACCGGCGATCTCCGCCAGCGTCCGTCCGGCCCGGGCGGGTTCGGGAGTGTAGTGGGGGATGCCCGCCCGCCGCTCCCGTCCACGACGCGGGCGTTCACGATCACGAACCCCTCGGTGGATTCCCTCGCCGATCCGTCGGGAGGCGCGCCGCCGCCGCAGGAGGCCGCGACGGAGAGCGCCGCGGAGAGGGCTGCGAGTCGCCGGACTCCGGGGTCTCGGAGCGCACGGCGCCCCGGCAGGCAAGGTCACCGCTCTACCCGGCGAGCCCGACCGCCGAACGGAGCCGGAGGAATCTCCGCCGCCGCTTCGTCGCTCCCGGAGCGCACCCCGCGGGCGACCGGCCCGACCGAAGAGATCCTCCCGGCGCCCCGGATCGTCGGAACGTTCTCGGGAAGATGCCGCCCGATGCGGCCCGGCCGCTGCCGCCGTCCTCGACGGTGGTCGGCAACGGCCGCGCTTCGGCGTCGGGCCGCTTCGGCGCGCCGCCGACCGGAAGGCGTCGGTTCGACTGGCGCGAGGGCGGAACCGGTGTCCGCCGGGGGTCAGCCGGCGACGAGCGATTCGAGTTTCTCGGCCAGTTTGGCCTTCGGCTGGACGCCGACGACCTGCCCGACGACATCGCCGTTCTGGAAGAAGAGGAGCGTCGGGATGGAGCGCACCCGGAACTTCTCCGCGATCTTCGGCTGCTCGTCCACATTCACCTTGCCGACGACCGCGCGCCCGTCGAAGTCCGCAGCCAGTTCGGAGATCGTCGGCGCGATCATCCGGCAGGGCCCGCACCACTCGGCCCAGAAGTCCACCAGCGTCGGCCGGGAACCGTTCACCACCGACTCGAAATCGGCCTCCGTGAGTTCGCGCGCCTGGGCGCCGTTACCGTCAGTCATGTTCTGCATCCACCTCGGAAAAGCGGCGTCCGCACTCGTCGCGGCGCCGGGGAAACGCCGATTCTAGCAATCGGGCGGGCGCGGCCCCGGATACGCCACCGTCGCGTTCCCGCCGGCCGCCTCCTCCCGGAGGGGGCCGGCGACACCGCGATCGCGCCGGCGGGCCGCTCCCCGAAGGGTCCTCGAATCCCGTGGCCGCGGCCGGGCGCGGCGCTGGTTCGCCCGTCCTCGTCCGTCTCCGGTCACCCGCCGGACCCCGCGACCGCGGACCGATCCCGGGACGGTTGCTTCCGCCGGAACCGGGGACAGCGCACGGTCGGCCCCGCCCTCCGATCCCCACCGACGACCCGCCTGCCGCTTCGAGATCGCGAGGGCCGGTCCGGCGGCCGGCCGTTCCGCGACCGGACTCCGGAGCGGAGTGCGCCGCCCGGGCCGTTCCCGACGAACGCGCGAGCGCGTGGAAGGCTGCCGGGTTCCCCGCCGCCACTGTCGCCGGTCGCTGCGCCGCCCCCGGGCCCTGCCGTAACAACGGCCGAAATCCCCGCTGACACCGCCGGGAATGGGATACTTGCCGGCGCTCCGGCCCCGGCCCCGCATGGGTTTCCATCACCACCATCACCACGACGACCACGGCCACGGCGGCGCGGCGCCCGCCCGCCCGCCCTCGCATCGGGCGCTGATCGCGGCGATGGTCTGCACGCTCACCATCGCGATCGCCGAATTCGTCGGCGGCATCCTCGCCAACAGCCTGGCGCTCCAGGCGGACGCCGGACACATGCTGAGCGACACCGCCGCCCTCGGCGTCTCGCTCGCCGCCGCCTGGCTGGCCACCCGCCCGCTCACCGCGCGCCGCACCTTCGGTCTGCATCGAGCCGAGGTGCTGGCGGCGCTCCTGAACGCGATCCTGCTGCTCGGCATCGCCGGCTGGGTGGCGGTGCGGGCGTTCGGCCGGGTCGGAAGCCATGTCCACGACATCTCGGCGATGCCGGTCCTGGTGATCGCGGTGATCGGGCTGGCGGTGAACCTGGTCGCGCTGCGTCTCCTCGGACACCACCAGCACTCCAACCTGAACATCCGGGGCGCGTTCCTCCATGTGCTCGGCGACACCCTCGGTTCCGCCGGGGTCATCGTCTCGGCGCTCATCATCCACTTCACCGACTGGACCCCGGTGGACGCCATCGTGTCCCTGGGGATCGCCGCGCTCCTCGTGGTCTCCGGATTCCGCCTGCTGCGGGACAGCGTTTCGGTGCTGATGCTGGCGACACCCTCGGGCCTGGACGCCACGGAGGTCGAGGCCAGTCTCCGCACCGTCCCCGGCATCCGCGGCATCCACGACCTCCACATCTGGACGGTGAACAGCGGCTTCGTCTCCTTCAGTTGCCACGCCGAGATCGACGCCGACGCCGTCCCGGACCGCATCCTCAGGGCCGCCAACGATCTCCTCCGCGAGCGGTTCGGCATCCGCCATGTGACGATCCAGCCGGAGGCCGGGAAAGTCCACTCCGACAGCGACGCCTGTCGGATCGTCGCCACCTGACCCTCGCGGGAAGCGCGGCGGCCCCGCCCGCCGCCCACCGATCCCGGCCGGCTGCGATCGCCGCGGCCCTCATCGTCCTTTTGGCCGCCGCCGGCCCGGCGAGTTCCCCGGCGTTCCCGCAGATGAGCCCGCTGCGCTACCCGCCGGTCGCCGGCGGCCAGATCCGGGTGGAGAACTACCTCGTCCCCCGGGTCACCTCCTGGCCCGCGTACCCGACCTGGTCGCCGGACGGCGCCGAGATCGCCTTCGCCCTCGACGGCCGGCTCTGGGCGGTTCCCGCCGGCGGCGGCGAGGCCCGGCAAGTCACCGGCGGCCCGGCGGACCCGGCGCCGGCCTACGACTTCGAACCGGACTGGACCCCGGACGGGCGCCACCTGGTCTTCTCCCGCGACCTCGACGGGAACCTCGACATCTGGAGGGTCGCGGCCGGCGGCGCGGCCCCGGGAAGCGCTCCGGAGCGGCTGACGGAACACCCGGCGATGGACTTCCATCCCCGCGCCGCCGCCGGAGGCCGGGTGCTCTACGCCTCCGCCGCCTCCGGGGACTTCGACATCCGCGAACTGGAACCGGGCGGCGGCGACCGGCTCCGCTTCGGCGGCGGCTCGAACGAGATCCAGCCGGACCCGGGCCCGGACCTCGCCGGCGACGGCGGCTTCCTGGTGGCGGTGTCCTCCCGCTCCGACTACCCGGGCACCGGAGGGATCTTCCGGGTCGAAGGCCCCGACGACATCCGGGAACTCCATGTCGAGGAGACCACTTTCCGCACCCGGCCGGCGGTCTCCCCCGACGGGCGGCTCATCGCCTTCGCCTCCGACCTCCGCGGCACCTACGACCTCTTCCTGCTCCCGGCCGCCGGGGGTCCGCCCTTCCGGCTCACCCGCGACGACGACGCCGACGAACGCGACCCCGCCTGGTCGCCGGACGGCTCCGCGATCGTGTTCACCTCGAACCGCGGCGGCGATCCGGAACTGCGGACCATCGGCGTCCACGGCGGCAGTTCCCGACCGCTCCGGATCTCCGGCCTGCGCCGCGCCGGCCCGGCCTGGGGGCGCCTCGCGGTGACGGTGAGCGAACCGGCGCGCGCCACCGTCCTCGCCGCCGACGGACGCGGCCACGCCCCGCGCGGCGTGTTCCGGCGCATCGTCTCCTACACCGAGACCCACTACTTCCACACCGCCGGCCGTTTCGAGATCGAGTTGCCCCCGGGCCCGGCGCTCGTCCGGCTGAAGCGCGGCGTCGAGTACCGCCCCTTCGAGCAGGAAGTCCTCATCCGCTCCGGCGAGGAGACCTCGTTGCGGGCCGATCTGGAGCGGTTCACCGACCTCGGCGACCGCGGCTGGTATTCCGGCGACACCCATGTCCACGACCTCCACGCCGGCGACCTCCGCCTCACCCCGGCGGACCTGGTGGCGCAGGCGGAAGCGGAAGCGGTGCGGGTGGTCCACGCCCTGATCCATGTGGACGGCACCCGGACGATGGGCGACCCGGCGCGTTTCGTCCCCGGCCCCCACCCGGCCTCCGCCGGCGGCGTCCTGCTCCGCTACGGACAGGAGTACCGGATGCCCTTCGGACACCGCACTTTCCTGAACCCGGAGCGGCTCTTCTACCCGCTCGCCACCGGCGTCCCCGGCACCGCGCGGGCGGCGCCCTTCCCCCCGCTCTTCGAGTACATCCGCCGGTTCCGCGCCGAACAGGGGGAACAGTTGGTCGTGGGGATGCCGCATCCCTACTGGGGCTACCTCGCCGCCGGGGAGCCGTTCACCGGCGCCTCCCCCTCGGAGATCCCGCTCGACGCGGCGCTCGGGGTGGCGGACTTCTTCGACCTGAACTGCATCCCCAGTTCCGAGGCCGGGGCGGCGGCGATCTACGCCCGCCTGCTGAACGCCGGCTTCCGGCTGGCGGCCGCCGGCGGCTCGGACACCTTCTCCGACACCTCCCGCGACCCGCCCCTCGGAACCGGCCGCACCTACGCGCAGGTCGAGGGCGAGTTGACCGTCGCCGACTGGGGCGCCGCGCTCAAGGCCGGACGCAGTTTCTCCACGAACGGCCCGCTGCCGGAGTTGACCGTGGACGGCGCCGGGATGGGTGCGGAGATCCGCCGGGACGCCGGGGCACTCCTGCCGGTCCGGGCCCGCGCCGTCTCCGCGGTGCCGATGGAGCGGCTGTCGGTGCTGGTGAACGGCGAGGTCTGGCGCGAGGCGACCGGCGACCCGAACGCCGACCCGGTGGCGGAGTCCCCGTTCGAACTGGCGGTCGCCGGTGATCTGCGCCTCGACGAGAGCGCCTGGATCGCGGTGCGGGTGGACGGCCCCCGTTCGGTGTGGACCACCGACAGCACCCTCTTCGCCCACTCGACCCCGGTGTACGCCCTCGCCGGCGACCGCCCCATCGTCGTCGAGGCCGACCGGCAGTACCTGGAACGGATGATCGTGGACTTCGGCGCCGCGATGGAACGCCGCGACGACTGGCACGACGAAGACCAACTCCGCCTGGTCCTCGCCGGCGTCGAAGAAGCCCTCACCCGAATCCGCACCCCCCGCCGCCCCTGACCGAACGGCCTTCGCGCCGGCCGGCGGTCTTCTCCCGACTCCGTTCGCCGTTCAGCCGGACGAAGACTGGCTCTTGAAGAAGGCCAGCCACTCCCTGGCCGGGATCCCCCGAATCCGCCGGGCCCGCGTCCTTTCGATGTATTCGTCCATGATGCCGTAGCGAGCCAGCCTTCCGAAGTTCCGTCCGGCGTCCCGGGCCGGCCTGTCGGAGATCGGATCGCTCTTCGCCGGATAGGGCCGAATGCCTTCGGGGACTTCGATCGCGGCGTCCGTCGCCGCCGTCCGTTCCTTCTGCCAATACTCGTTTCGCCGCTCGGCGCAGTAGCGCGCGGACTCGACGAAGGGCGGGTGCAGGACGGGGGAGCCGGAAAGGACATCCGCCAGGACCCAGGGAACGACGACGAGCAGATCCCAGGGATTGCACGCCGCGGCCGTCGTCGTGAACCGGTAGGTCGGAACGCCTTCGCTCGCCAGCAGGTACCAACCCTTCAGTTCGATCCCGAGCAGGATCTCCGACCCGTTCCCCGTTCGCCGGAACACCACATCCGGGAAAGTCTGCGACTGCCGCTCGAAGGCGTAGGTCTCGTAGGCCCCGTCCGGATCCCACACCGCCCGCATCCGGTTCAGCGTCTCGACCACCTGCTCCTCGATCGTGGCCGCGAGCGGCGCGTTCAGGGTGAAGATGTCCTGGACCAGCAACCCTTCGATCCTCGTCGGCGACGAGAAGCGATCGGGAACGGCGAAAAGGGCCTGTCGGACCCGACGCCAGAGTCCGAAGTGCTCCCACGACGACGGCGCCCGGACCCCGGAGCGCGGCGACTCAGAAGACATGCGTGCGGATCCTCTCGACCGCTGCCTGGTAGAACTCCGGAACGATCTCGGCGCTGAAGCATCTTCGGCCGGTCGCCGCCGCTGCGAGCGCCGCCGGGCACAGGCCCCCGAAGGGTTCCCAGACGACATCGTTCGGCTCGGTGCTGGCGTCCATGGCGATCCGGATCAGGGCCAGTGGCTTCTGGCTGCCGTGGAGGCTCCGGTACTTCCACTTCATCCGGGACCGAACGCCGCGGATGCGCTCCCGCCCGGACACCTGGGGGTGGCGCCACACATTCGTGATGCCGACGGAGCAGCGGAACTTCGCCCGCATCCGCGACCAGTCCGCGGCAGTGAGCGGCCGCTGACCGTCGAGACTGAAATACGGCCGTCCGACCGGATCTCCGTACTCGTTCGCGTAGCGCGCCAGGCGTTCGAACAGGGCCGGAGGCGGGTAGTACCAGAGATGGTCCGCAGTGAGGTACTTCCGCGTCGCCGCGTTCCGCACGCCGCAGGCCTCGTTCGCCAGCCGATAGGGAAGACCCGTCCGCTTCCACTCCGCCCGAAGCCAGTCCTGGGCGGACAGCGGCCGACCGGGCGCGGCGAAGCGCATGGGAAGCACATACTGCACACAGACCTCGGTGACGACCGGGAACTTGCGGAGCGTCGCCGTGTTGGAGTTGCCGGCGACATGGCCGAGCCCCTTGTCCCAGACATGACAGGAGCGGAACTCCCAACCGTGCTCCACCAGCACCGGATGGACCGTCGCCCAACCGAGTTCCGTGTTCCAGAACCACAGCGTGGTCTGCGGCGTCGAATGCGCGGTCCACTCCCGGATATGGGGCCGGTACCAGTCCGCGAGATCGGACGCTGTCGGAAGATCCCCCGGGAACCCGCTCACCCCGTACGGCCCGTCCACGATCAGGCACACCGGAGCCGGCCATCCGGCGTACAACTGCTCGGCGGCGCCGAAGTGGATCTCGACCCCGTTCCGCCGGTAGCAGTCCGCGGATCGCAACTGCTGGGGACCCTCGTCCGGCAGTCGAGACGAACGTACCGCTCCCGGAGCCACCGCGCCCCCGGGTCGCCGCGGGAGGGGGAACAGTCGCCTGTCCGAAGCAGCCGGAACCGGGGGTTCGGCCAGGGCAGGCAGCGCCGGCGCCGTCATCTACGGAAACCTACTCCCATCGAGTGGACAGGAACTGTCACTGCCCGCCCTCGCGCCGGCGCCGGTCCCGCGCCGGCCCCGACCCGCTCGTCAGTCACCGTCCCGAAGCCTCAGGTCGAATCTTCGCCACGAGCGGGGCCGCATCTTCGGATCCTCGTGGTCCCCATCCAACAGGCCGCGCTCGAACCACGACGAGCCGTCTCCGAGCGCCAAGTCCAGCGCACGGTCGAAGGCGTTCAACCCCCTGAAGAAACTGCCGTAGGTCGTTCTCAACTCCTCGAGAGATTGCGCCTTGACCAGGCAGACCTGAACGCCTTCTTCGTTGTCCGCGTCCAACTCGCAAAGCAGATAGGCGGCTTGCGCTTTCTCCTCCTTCTCTTCCGGATACCAGACGGCCCTGACCTCGTTCCTCTCGGTGTCCAGAGTCAAGAGGCAGATGTGGTCGTCCGGCGAGCGCTCCGCCATCGCTTCGACGGCCAGCCCGCTGAGTGTATCCTTCACTTCGAGTTTGCCGGAGAGTTCCTCGATTTCATCGAACATTTCCGGGGACACCAAACGATCCGGATAATTCTCCGAATTCGGGTCGTTCTCTTCCAGGATGTCGATGGCTTCCCCGGTGATCCGAAAGAAACGATGCCAGTCACGGCCCTCGCCGCGACCGACCTTCAGACCGATTCCCTCGATAGCGTCGATGTGCTCGACAGCCGTGGCCCAAGCGTGTTGGAAGCGTGTCCGGATCTGAACCTCGATCCGGCATCCGTTCCAAAGACGGTCGTACTTGTCATCGGTGCGGAACCTGAAGACGAGATGTTTCCCGCGGTAGCCGCAGCTCTTGGGTTGTTCGATGTAGTCCTTGACACCGACCAGTTCGTGCGAGAAGAGCGGACTCAGTCGAAGAGATTCGTAGAGATGCTCCACCTCGTCCAGAGATCTCAGGATCACGCGGCATCCGCCCAGGTCCTGCATTCGGGACAGGTGCATCTTGGGATGTCGGACGAGTTTGTTCTCGATGGACCACATCCGCTTCAAGCGTTGTGCAGTGAGCCACCGAGCCATCTTGAACTCCCGGAGCCCCGCCGGCAGATCGTCCGACGGTGCGTGATCGAAGCGCGGAATGAACTCGCTGCCGCAGACGGAGATCGTACGGTGCTTCACCAAGTCGTGGATCGAACGCAACGGACAACTGTGAACCGAGCGCCAGTCGCCCATCACCTGCCGCGCCGCCTTCAGCTCCTCGTCACCGGCGTCGTGTCCGCGCACGAGCACGGCTCCCGCCCGATCCACGGCGCCGCGGGTGTGTTGCGGGCGGGCGTAGTTCGGGAAGTCGGTCAACTGGAGTCGCGGGTTCCGATCCGGCGCCGGCCATCCCCGGATCGCCGCGGACGCATCGGACGGTAGCGCTCGACGGCGATCTCGTCGGCGCGGGCCCGGATGCGGCAGGTGTCGTGCCAAGCCTGCATCCGGAGCAGCAGGTCCAAGTCAATTCCGAACGCCTTTTCGATGCGGAGGGCCATCTCCGGGGAGAGGGCTGCGTCGCCGTTCACGGTGGCGGAGAGCGACGCTTCCCGTGCGCCGAGGATTCGGGTGCCGTCGGAAAGGCGCGATCCCAGTTCATCGAGCACTTCGGTGCGAACGAAGTCACCGGGATGCGGCGGAGTCATCGCGACGGAGATAGGCGAATTCGGCATCGGCGGTTCGGCGTCAGGGCGGTTGTGGAACCCAGGAGCGTTCATTTCGTGCTGATTCCGGCTTCGGCGCAGAGCGCGGCGACGGCCGCTTTCTCTTCTTCGCTGTCCCATGGCCGCAGGGCGGTGCGATGTTCTTTCTCGGCACAGCCGAGGCAGAGATATGCGGGACCGCCGTGGTGCCGGAGATAAGCGACGGGGTGGGAGCCCCATTGGTTGACGGCGCTTCTCCCGCACCGTCCGCACGCCTTGAGGGACGCTTCGGGATCATTCGCAGCGGAGAATTCGTGACCGTCGAGTCTCTCGATCCTGAAAGCCGTCGCGTTCGAGTTGTGACGAAGGTATTGGAGTGACCGCTGCATGTCGGCGATCGCGGTCGAGAACCAGATGATCCAGATGGCCTGGGCGACGATGGCCACGATCACGATCGTCATCAAGTTGTCGAGAGTCATCGTTGGGCTGCGTCCCTCGCCGGTGTTCTTGGACCTGTCGAAGCGCGAAGTTACCGGAGGGCGGGGCGCTTCACCACGCGGCCGGCGCGGAGGACGAAGTGGACTTCCTCCATCGTGCGGATGTCTTCCAGCGGGTCGCCGGGGACGGCAATGACATCGGCGGTGTAGCCGGGGGCGAGGCGGCCGATCTCGTCCTCCAGGCCCAGGGCGCGGGCGGGGACGGTGGTGGCGGCGCGGAGGGCGTTCTCGGGGCTGAGGCCGAGGCCGACCATGACGGCGAACTCCCGCGCCGCCGTGTCGTGGGGGAAGATCGTGTCCGAACCGAAGGCGACGGGGACGCCGGCGGCGAAGGCGGCGCCGATGCGGCGGTTTCGTTCCTCCATCAGGGCGCGGGCCTTCGCCACGCTCTCCCTCGGGAAGCCGATGGCCTCGCCCTCCTCCACGATGTAGTTCATGACATAGAGCGTCGGCACCATCGGGACGCCGCGTTCGCGGAACAGGGCGATCCCTTCCGCGTCCACCAGGGTGGCGTGCTCCACCGAGTCCACGCCGGCCCGGAGCGCCAGGTTGATCCCCGGGGCGCCGTGGGCGTGGACGGTGATGCGCTTGCCGTGGCGGTGGGTCTCCTCGACGGCGGCGCGGATCTCCTCCTCGGTGTAGGTGCTGACATTCGGGTCGTCGCCGGCGGACATGACGCCGCCGGTCATCATCAACTTGATCCAGTCGGCGCCGTACTTGATCTCGCGGCGGATCTCCAGGCGGAGCCCTTCGGCGCCGTCGGCGATGCGGGTGGGGGTCTCGATCACCAGGTCCGCCATCAGGTTGTTGAAGTCGCCGTGGCCGCCGGTGGCGGAGATCGCGTGGGGCGCGACGAGCAGGCGCGGGCCTTCGTGGTCGCCGCGGGCGATGGCGCGCTTCAGGTCCACCACCCCGTAGTAGCCGTCGAACTCGCCCGGAAGGCGCAGCGTGGTGAACCCGGCGCCGAGCATCGCCTGGGCGTTCTTCAGGGCGTCCAGCGTCCGGGCGGCGCTCGACCGGTAGAGGTCGAGGGTGGTCAGGGTGTCCGGGTTGATCGTGAGGTGGGCGTGGAGATCAATGAGGCCGGGCAGGCAGGTATGGCCGGTGAGGTCCACGACTTCCCCGCCGCCCGAACTGTCCGAACCGCTCTCGACCGCGGCGATGCGGCCGTCGCGGACGACGATCGCGGCCGGCCCCTCCATCGCGTCGCCGTCGAAGACCCGGCCGCAGCGGAGGGTGATCTCCCGGGCCGCCGCGGCAGCGGGGATTCCCGCCGACAGGAGACCCCCGGCGAGCACGCCGGCGACTGCCCCGGCGACGGACCGGGAGAACGGGAACGGAACGAGTCGGGTCATGCGGTCGCCTCCGCCATGCTGCACCGGCGCGGGTCGCCGCAGGCGCGGCGGGTGCCGTCGGCGGCGAGGTGGATCCCCTCGAAGGAACCGTGGTGCCAGTTCCAGGGGTTCACCACATCGAAGCGGACGCCGCGCCCGGCCACCTTCTCCCGCACCGCCTCGGGGAAGTCGGCCTCGATGAGGACCGCGCCGGGGGTCGTCAGCGAAGGACCGCCGAAGCGGGGGCGGTTCACCGATTCCTCGACCGGCACGCCGAACTGCAGGATATTGAGGCTGTTCTGCAGGATGTTCTGCAGCAGGCTGACGCTCGGCGAACCCGACGCGAGCACCGGGCGGTCGCCCCGGAAGAGGATGTTCGGCGCCACATACGCCGAGATGCGGTGGCCGGGCCGGGGCATGACCCGGAGGAAGTGGGCGCCGGCGGCGCAGATGCTCACCCCTTCGGCGAAGAGGCCGTTGCTCCACGGATAGGACATGCAGGAATGGAGGATCGTCGCCACATTCCCGGCGGCGTCCACGACGGTCACATGGTTGCTGCCGGCGGGCGGCGGCGGCTCGGCGGCGGGAGTCACCGGATGGCCCATCTGCAGCAACTCGAACCGCATCCGGGCGTACTCCGGGGAGAGGATCGTCTCCAGCGGCAGCGGGTGGCTCTCCGGGTCGTTCTGCCGCGCGCCCTCGGTGTACACCAGGTGGCTGACCCGCACCATCTGCAGCAGGCTCTCGGCGGACTCGGTGGGCGGCCCGAGCGTCTCCAGGTCGAGGTGCTCCAGCATCTGCAGCATCTCGATGAGGTGCGTGCCGCCGTGGTCGGGGGGCGGCGAGCCGGCGATCCGCCAGTCGCGGTAGCGGCCCCAACCCGGTTCCTGCCAGCGCGGCTCCCAGCGGGCGAAGTCGTCCGGGGTCAGCACCCCGCCGGCCGCCTGCACCACCTCGCACACGCGGCGGGCGAATTCGCCGCGGTAGAAGTAGTCGTTCCCTTCCTCGGCGAGCCGCTCCAGGGTGTCGGCGGCGCGCTTCTGGACCAACAGTCCGTCGGGCCTGGGGATCGCGCCGTCGTCGAAGAAGATCTCGCGCCCTTCGGGAGTGCGTCCGATCTTCTCCGCCTGGACGAAGACCTCGCCCCAGAGGAAGGGGTGCATCTCGAACCCCTCCCGGGCGTAGGCGACGGCGGTCGCCATGAGGTCCTTCCGGGGCAACGAACCGTGCCGGTCGTGGGCGGCTTCGAACCCGCCCCACCAGCCGGGGACCGCGACGCCGCGCCCGGTGGCGAGGTCGTGGACCCCGTAACCCGGCAGCGGCGCCAGCGGCGTGTTCACGCTGCCGTTGACATAGGTGGTCTCGCCCGTGGCGGCGTCGAAGTACAACTGCGAGAGGCAGCCGGTGATCGTGGTCATGTGCGGCTCGACCACGGTCTGGGTGACCGAGGCGGCGAGGGCCGCGTCGCAGGCGTTCCCGCCCCGCTGCAGCACCTCGACAGCCTCCCGGGTGGCGAGCGGGTGGGAGGTGATCGCCATCCCGCCCTGGCCGGACGCCGGCTCCTTCCGCCCGAAGTGGGCGCGGTGGACGAGCCGCTTCCGCTCGGCGCGGTCCGGCGGGAGCGCGGCGGCCGCCGCCGGGGCGAGGGGCAGCGCCGCGGCCCCGGCGAGTCCGCCGGCGGCGCGCTGCAGGAAGCGGCGTCGGGACGAGTGGGTGGTCATCGCGGGTTCCCTTCCGGGCGGCCGTTCACGGGGGGCCGCGCCATTGCCGAACCTACCACGGGCGGCGCGGCGTCCGGGTCGGGCGCCCGGTCCGACGGCGCCGGCGGGAGCGCCGCCGGTTCCGACCCGCCCGGGCCGTCAGAGACCCTCTTTCGCGTCGGCGATCCGGTCGAGGTTCCGGTCGAGGCCGACGGGATCGTCGTTCAGGGCGCAGAGCGTCCGCGACAGGATCCGCGCGGCCTCCACTTCCGGCGGGAGCGGTCGGATACCGGGACTTCCCGGTGGTGCAGTCGCCGCACGGATTCCCGGCTTCCGGAATCGGCTTCCGGGTCCGGTTCCGCGTCGCGGAGGACGAAGGGCGCTCCACCGGCATCGCGGTGGACGATCACGGTCCCTGGGCGTCGGGCGCCGTCTCGCTCATCGTTCGTCTCCGGGCCGGGTTCTCCCGCCGGCTCGTTCCTCCGTCCGTCTTCCGGGTAGCCGCGCCCGATGCCGCGCCGCTGCCGAACCAGCCCCGGCTGATCGCCAGGCGTCTCAGGGGCCGGCGTCGCGGCCGGCGATCTCGGAGAGCCGTTCCTCGACGCGGTCCAGCGTGTCGGCGATCCGTTCCAGGTGTCCGAGACTCTCGGCGATCCGTCCCAGTTCGCCGATGACGCTCTTCTCGTCCATCAACTCCCGGTCGGCGAAGAGGGTCCGCAGCGTGCGCGAGACCGCGAACGCACCCTCGATCGCCGAGGGGAGGCCGTCGGGATAGCGGACTTCCAGGTGCCGGCAGTCAACGCACTGCCCCGTCGACTCCCGATCGAGGGCATACAGCCCGCCGCATTCCATGCAGTCGGAGAAGGTGGCCGGCGGTTCGTTCGAAGCGGCATCGTTCATCAGGGGTCTCCTTCGGTCTTCGCCGACTCGGTTCCGCCTCCGCCGGGGTTCCGGCCGTCAGCGGATCGGGCCCGCCGGGGCGCGGCAGGCGTCGAACGGATCGGTCAGCGGGGAACCCGCCGGGTGGCCGTGGTCGGCGTAGCGGTAGGGCCGGCCGGCGTCCACCATCGTGGCTTCGTACCGCTTCAGCGCCTGCACCACCTCCAGCCGCCGCCAACTGGTGCAGGCGATCTCGTCCCAGAAGCGGTGCGCCTCCTCCTCCACCTGCCGCCACTCGGCGTCCGGGATCGAAGTGAGTTCCAGCAGGTCGCCCTCGATCCGCAGGCGCGCCTCCCCGGCCCAGTACCAGCGCTGGCGGTAGTAGTGGGAACTGTCCATCGTGACCCGGAACAACTCCCGCAGGCGTTCCGGCAGCGCCTGCCAGGAGGCGTCGTTCGCGAAGAACGAACCGCACCAGGCGCCGGAGATGTTGTTCGTCAGCAGGTAGTTCGTCACCTCCGCCCAGCCGACGGTGTAGGCCTCGGTGATGCCGCACCAGGCCATGCCGTCCAACTCGCCGCCGGCGATCGCGTCGCGCACCCGGCCCCAGGGCAGCGTCACCGGGACGACGCCGAACCGGGTGAGGAACCGGCCGGCGGTGGGAAAGGTGAAGATGCGCTTCCCGCGCAGGTCGGCGAGCGTCCGGATCGGCTCCACGGTGAGGAAGTGGCAGGGATCCCAGGAGCCGGCGCTGATCCAGGTCACGCCGGTGCGGGCGTAGGCGCGCCGCCAGATGTCGTCGAGCCCGTAGTCGTGGAACAGCGCCGGGAGGTCGAGGCTGTAGCGCGTGGCGAAGGGGAAGTACCCGCCGAAGAGCGCCACATCCGCCGGGGAGCCCATCGAGTCGTCGTCGGACTGGGCGGCGTCCACCACCCCGGCCCGGACCGCGCCGAAGAGTTCGGACTGGGGAACGAGGGCGTCGGCGGTGTGCAACTCGATCTCCATCTCGCCGTTCGCGATCCGGTTGAACGACTCCACCGCCGGTCGGATCACCTCGTCGGCGAGCGAGTCCCCGGCGTAGGTCTGCAGCCGCCAGCGGATCGTCGAGCGGGACTGGGTGATCGGGGTCGGCGCCGGCAGCGACGAGGCGGCGAGGGGCGCGGCCGCGGCGCCGGCGGCGACGGCCGCGGTGGCCTTCCCGGCGCCCCGGAGGAAGCCGCGCCGGGTGGAGTCGGGCCGCCCCGCGCCGGGGCCGGCCCCGTTCCCGACCGGGGGAACCCGGGGTTCCGGGGGGCCGGCGGCGCGGCGGAAGGCCCGTTTCGCGACAGCGGCGAAACGGGTGGCGGACATGAGGCGGGGCGGATCGTGGGGCACGCGGGGTCTCCGAGGGGGCAGTTCTCCATTATCCCCGGCCGGCGGGGCCCTTCCCGCCCCCCGGCGGGCCGGTAGAATCGGAACCTTGTTCTTTCGGGCCCGCCGCTAGCGGAGAAATCGAGCCGTCGGTCGAGCGCGTGGCGATCAACACGCAGAGCATCGGCCGGCGCGTGCGGCGGCGCGAGGACCCGGCGCTCGTCACCGGCGCGGCCGCCTACACCGCGGACATACCGCTGCCGGACGCGCTCCACCTGGCGGTCGTGCGGAGCCCCTACCCGCACGCGGAGATCCTCGGCATCGAGACCGCGGATGCCCGGAAGGCCCCCGGCGTCGCCGGCGTCTTCGTCGGGGCGGACCTCCTGCCGGGCCTGGCGAAGTCGTTCCCGGTCGCCCGGTCGCCGGATGCCGGGGCGTTCTCCGAACTGGCCCTCCCGGCGCGCTGGCCGCTGGCCGACCGGCGGGCGCGCTGCGTGGGCGACCCGGTGGCGGTCGTGGTGGCCGAGTCCGCCTCCCAGGCCGCGGACGCCGCGGAAGCGGTCGTCGTGGAGTACCGGGAACTCCCCGGCGCCGGGGACTCCCGGACCGCCCGGGCGGAGGCGGCGGCGCCGCTCTACGACGAGCACCCGGGGAACCGGGCCTTCCTCTGGGCGCTCGACAGCGACGGAGCGCCGACCGGCGACCAAACCGCCGGCGAATCCCTCACCGAGGTCTCGCTCGACTTCCGCATCCAGCGTCTCATCCCCTGCGCCATGGAGCCCCGGGCGGCGGCGGCGCGCTTCGAGGACGGGCGGATCACCGTCTGGACCTCCACCCAGTCGCCGCACCGGGTCCGCGACAGCGTGGCGCGGATCCTGGGGATCCCGGCGGAGCAGGTCCGGGCCATCGCGCCGGAGGTCGGCGGCGGCTTCGGGGCGAAGGCGAACCTCTACCCGGAAGAGATCCTGGTCTGCTGGCTGGCGCGCCGCCTCCGCCGCCCGGTGCGCTGGACCGCCACCCGCACCGAGGACTTCGCCACCACCACCCACGGGCGGAACCTCTTCGCCCGGCTGACCCTCGCCGCGGACGACGACGGCCGCGTCCGCCGCGCCGACCTCGACGCCCTCTTCGACTGCGGCGCCTACTACAGCCGCCCGGGGCCGACGACGCCCTCGCTCACCGGTTCCATGATCGTCGGCCCCTACGCCTTCCCGGCGGCGACCGCCCGGGCCGAAGGCGCCTTCACGAACACCGCGCCCAACGAGCCCTACCGGGGATCGGGCCGTCCGGAGGCCACCTACCTGCTGGAACGGACGATGGACGCCCTCGCCGGCCGGCTGGGGCTCGACCCGGCGGAGATCCGCCGCCGCAACCTGATCCCGGCGGACCGCTTCCCCTACCGGACGCCCACCGGCCTCACCTACGACAGCGGCGAGTACGAGCAGGCGCTCGACCTGGCGCTCTCGGAGGGGGACTACGACGGACTCCGCCGGGAACAGGCGCGGCGCCGGGCCGAAGCGGGAAAGCCGCTCGGCGTCGGCCTGGCCTGCTATGTGGAGATCTGCGGCTTCGGGCCCTGGGAGGCGGGCGGGGTGACCGTGGAGCGCGACGCCACCGTGACCGTCCGCAGCGGCACCTCCCCCCACGGGCAGGGGCACCGGACCGCCTGGGCGCAGATCGCCGCCGACCGGCTGGGCGTTCCCTACGACTCGGTCCGCGTCCTCCACGGGGACACCGACGAGTGCCCGCGCGGCATCGGCACCTTCGGCAGCCGCAGCGCCCCGGTCGGCGGCTCGGCGATCTTCCGGAATGCCGAGACCGTCCGCCGGCAGGCCGAGCGGCTGGCGGCGCACCTGCTGGAATGCGCCCCGGAAGACATCCGCTTCGACGACGGTCGGTTCTTCGTCGCCGGCTCACCGGCGCGGGGCGTCGGCTGGGGGGAGATCGCGGCGTACGCCTGGTCGGAGGAGTCTCCGGAAGACGCGGCGGACGCCCTGGCCGCGGACACCGACTTCCGGCCGCCGGGCGAGACCTTCCCCTTCGGGACGCACCTGGCCGCGGTCGAGATCGAACCGGAGACCGGGGAAGTCCGGATCCTCCGCTATCTCTCCGTGGACGACTGCGGGAAGGTCATCAACCCGCTGCTGGCAGAGGGGCAGGTCCACGGCGGGCTGGCCCAGGGAATCTCGCAGGCCCTCCACGAGGAAGCCGCCTACGACGCCGGCGGGAACCTGCTCACCGGCACGCTCATGGAATACGCGGTGCCGCGCGCGGACATGCTGCCGGGGTACGAACTGCGGCGCACGGTGACGCCGACGCCGAACAACCCGCTCGGCGTGAAGGGGATCGGCGAGGCGGCCACCATCGGCTCCACTCCGGCGGTGGCGAACGCGGTGCTCGACGCCCTCCGGCCCTTCGGCGTCGAGCATCTGGACACCCCGCTGACCCCGGAGAAGGTCTGGCGCGCGATGCAGGGCGGGGGCGCCGGTTCGAGCGACGCTTGAGACACGGTTTTCCGGTGCGGCGCTCGAATGACCCCGTTGCGTTCCGTTAGGCTCCGCATCTCATGACGATCTGGGCGTTCAACTCACCGGACGATGATCTGACGCGGGAACTCCTGTACCAGTCGCTACAGGAGGGGATGTCCCGTTTCGGTTGGTCTGGCCGAGATCAGGACGATCTGCGTAGGCCCGGCCCTACACAGAACATGTTCCTGCTCCACGTACGGCCCGGGGATTGGATCGTTCACCTCAACTGCCCATCGCAGGGACGGTGTGCTGCGGCGAAGGTTGTCGACGAGTACAACTTTGACGACGGCCTTGGCTCTCCCGGAGAGACCGATTTTCGGCACTGCTTTGGAGTGGACAAGTCGACTGTCATCAACTTCGAACGCAATCATCCCGCGATCGTCCCTACTGTCCGTCTTGGGGGTCAGGGGCGCTGGTGGAGAATCTACGCAGTCCAAGATTTTGAGAGGTCACTCGAGAATCTGAAGACCGGGAAGCCGGCAACCTTGGAAGGAGAAACCGTTCGGGAGACTCACGACTATTTGAGTACTGTTGTGGGCCTCATTCAGAAGTTCCACCCTCGCCACAAACTGGAGGCATTTCTCGCTGAAGTGTTCAGAAGAGTGGACGGTGTTGTTGAAGTCGACGAGAATGGGAGGCGTTGGGGTACGGATCATGGTGCAGACCTGATCGTAACGCTTCGGCACGGCACTCTGGGGCACTTGGAACTTCAACAGAAGATCGTTATCCAGGTCAAGTCGTGGAAGGATGAGGCACGAGATACTCTTGGTGTTGAACAACTTCGAGTCGGTATCGAACGCTTCCAAGCAGACGCCGGGATGCTGATCACGACGGCAGCGTCAACGCCTGGCTTGGTAGAACGCGCAGAGGCCCTGAGCAAGGACTTGGGCAAGCCTATTGATGTGCTCGCTTCTACGGAGCTGGCGCGATTCGTGATCAAACACGCGCCAGAGTTGATTTCCCCAGAGTTGGTCTTCAGTTGATGGTGGCGGTTCAAGGGCACTCCAGCTCTATCTGTTTCCCTTTCATTGACTGCGGAATCGATCCGATGTTCTGGTTTTCCGGAAACTGCGGCTGTCGCGTCCTCCGGGACGACTTCAGGCGGTGATCGCAACCGTCCGCTGATGAGGAGAAAGGCTGAGTGAGGACTTTTCTGCGGGTGATGAACGCGATCGGGTTCATCGTGGCCGGGGTTTCGGTCCTGATGGATCTCGGTAGCGGCGAAGTCGGATTCGCCCTGTTCGGCGGCGTCGGGTTCGCCTTCGGGCTCCTGACCTTCCTGTTGCTGAACCCGAATCCCGGGAAACGCCCCGTCCGTTTCCGAACGGCGACGATCGTCTACCACTGGATCGTCATGGCGTTCACCGTCCTGTTCGGCGGCGGATTCCTGCTGATGGTCGCTTTCGGCGCGGGAGAGATCGAAAGCGCGTTGGTCTCCGGTTTCACGGAAGCCCTCCTCGTCCTCTACGCGCTGTTCCTGGCGTTCGCGGTGTGGGTCACCTGGCGCACGATCGGGATGCTCCGCTCCGACGGACGGGAGGAAACGGAAACCACGAGGGTCGCCGGGGGTTTTCCCATACCCCGGGGCCCCGGAGGAATCGCTCCGTGACCGCGAAACGAACTCTTCCCGTCGCGGCGCCGTTTCCGTCGCGGATTCCGACCCGGCGATGACGGACGCCGACCACGACCGGGAGCCGACGCGCTCCGCCGCCCGGGCGGTCGTGCGGTTTCCGACGACGGACTTCGACGGGGACCTGCGGTTCCTCACCGGGCAACTGGGCTTCCGGCTGGATCGGATCTGGCCGGCGGACGCGCCGCGGGTGGCGGAGATCTCCGGGCACGGGACAGCGATCTCGCTCGAACGGGACGACGAAGCCCGGCCGGGCGAACTCCGGCTCTACGCGGACGACCCGGCCTCCGTCGCCGAGGGACGCACCGACCTCCGCACGCCCGGCGGGCACCGGGTATGGATCGCCGCGGCGAAACCCCCGGTAGTCGTCCCGCCGACGGAGCACCGATTCCTGGTGACCCGGCCGGAAGCCGGCGGCGGCTGGGGCGGCGGCCGCGCCGGGATGCAGTACCGCGACCTGATCCCGGGCCGGCTCGGCGGAGCGATCATCGCCTCCCACATCCGCATCCCCGAAGCCGGGCCGGTGCCCGACCAGGTCCACTTCCACACGATCCGCTTCCAACTCATCTTCTGCCACCGGGGCTGGGTGCGGCTCGTGTACGAAGACCAGGGCCCGCCCTTCGTCCTCCGCGCCGGCGACTGCGTGATCCAGCCGCCGGAGATCCGCCACCGGGTGCTGGAATCTTCGGCGGGGCTCGAAGTCGTCGAGATCGGCGTCCCCGCGGACCACCTGACGAGCATGGACCACGACCTGGAATTGCCGACGCCGCACCACCGCCCCGACCGGAACTTCTCCGGGACCCGGTTCGTCCTCCATCGCGAAACCGAAGCGGCCTGGAAGCCCTGGCGCCTCCCCGGCTTCGAGGCCCGCGAGACCGGGATCGGGGAAGCCACCCGGGGAATCGCCGGCGTCCGGGTGGCGCGACGGATCCCGGGCGCGGCCATCCCGAACCATCGCCACGACGCGGACCTCCTCTTCGGCTTCGTCCGGGCCGGCGCGGCGCGACTCGCCGTCGAAGGGCAGCCGGCCGAACCGCTCGCCGCCGACACCGCCTTCGTCCTGCCTCCCGGCCTCCCCGTCGCCATCGAGGATCCCTCCGACGACCTGGAACTCCTCGAAGTGACCCTCCCCGCCGATTTCGAGACGACCCTCGGCTGAATCCCCGGCGTGTCAGCCGGCCCGGACCGCGGGGTCGGCGGCGACGGGCGCGCTCCCTTCGAGCATCTCCAGCCCCCAGGCAGTCCACCCGGGCACGCGCCGCCGGGCGAACAACTCGATCCGGGGCTGCTCCGGGAACATCCGTTCGATCCGCCGGCGGACCTCCTCGGGCTTCGTCGAGTGCGGCCCGCGCGGCGCCCGGACCAGTTGCCGCTCTTTCCGGGAGCCCCGGGGCAGCGGGATCCGGCCCCGCTTGAACACCAGGCAGAGTTCGCACTGGCTCAGCGTGTAGAAGCCGGGGTTCACCCGCTCCTTGTCCCAGACGAAGGCCACCGTCGCCCAGCGGAACCCCCAGGCCCGGCCCAACTCGATGGCCTGGTCGAGGTGCGGGTTCGTGGCCCAGAGGAACAGCAGACAGTCTTCCGCGGCGAGGTCGGCGACCGGCAGTCGCGCCAGGTCGGCGCTGGTCACCGTCGGGTAGTGGCGCACGGCGCCCCCGGTGTCGCCGCTCCCCGGCCCGGCGTGCTGCAACTGCCCCCGGTAGTCCCAGGGCGGGTCGGCGTAGAGGACCCCGAACGGCCCCGGCGGCAGCGGCGGGAACTCCGGCCCGCTCCCGGCCCCGTTCCCCTTCGCTGCCATCGGGAGATCGCTCGCGGGGGACTCCGGCGGCGGGCCCGGCGCCGCTCCGGAAGCCTCAGCCCCCGAAGGCCCGGGTGAAGTCGGCGATCAGGTCTTCGGCGGACTCGACGCCGGTGGAGAAGCGGACCAGGCCCTCCGAGATGGCCATCTCCGCCCGCTCCTCCGGCGACAGGCCGCTGTGGATCGCCGCCGCCGGGCGCACGATGAGCGACTCCACCCCGCCGAGGCTGGCGGCGACCGCCGGGAGGGTCAGCCGGGAAGCGAAGCGGTCGGCCTCCGCGCCATCCCGGAACTCGAACCCGAGCATCCCGCCGAAGCCGCCGGAGAGCAGCCGCGCCGCGCGCCGGTGCTGCGGATGGCTCGGCAGACCGGGGTAGTGGACGCGGACGATCTCCGGCCGCGCTTCCAGGAACTCCGCCAGCGCCAGGGCGGTCGCCGACTGCCGGCGGACGCGCAGCCCCAGGGTCTTCAGACCGCGCTCCAGCAGGACGCAGGCGTGGGGATCGAGCGAGCCGCCCAGGTGGTCGAGAGTCAACTTGATCCGGCGGATGCGTTCGGCGGAACCGGCCAGCGAGCCGGCCACCAGGTCGTTGTGCCCGTTCAGGTACTTCGTGGCGCTCTCCATCACCAGGTCGAAGCCCAGTTCCGCCGGGCGGCAGAGCGCCGGGCTGGCGAAGGTGTTGTCTATGAACGAGACCAGGCCGTGCTTCCGGGCGAAGGCGGCGACCGCTTCCAGGTCGGCCATCTGGCAGAGCGGGTTCGTCAGCGTCTCGACATAGACCATCCGGGTCTTCCCGGTGAGGGCCGCCTCCCAGGTGTCCGGCGCCTGCGGGTCGATCCGGGTGTGGCCGATGTCGAACCGGGGCAGGTCGTGCTGCAGCAGGTTTGCGGTGCCGCCGTACACCACATCCTGGACGAGCAGGTGGTCGCCGGCGTCCAGGTGGGTGAAGAGCGCCGCCGAGATGGCCGCCATCCCGCTGCCGGTGACGAGCGCGTCCTCGGCGCCTTCGAGCGAGGCCAGCCGCCGGTGGAGCACCTGGTGGTTCGGGCTGTTCGAGAGGCGGAGGTAGCCGACATCGTGGTAGGGCTCGCCGTGGTACTCGAAGTTCGCGGTCATGAAGACCGGGGTGGAGATCGCGCCGAACGGGCGGGGGGCGAGCGCGCCTTCGTGGACCGCCCGGGTGTCGAGGGTGCCCCGGTCGGTTCTCCGGGGGCGGGCGGCGCCGTTCTCGTCGGTCATTTCGTGTCTCCGGCCCCCGATCAGGGCGCGGCGGCGGCGGCCGGCGCGGGGGCTTCGTAGGCGGCGGCCATCTGCGGATTCTCTTCCAGTTCCACCCGGACCACGCCCCGGAACGAGCCCGGCAGACGGGCGGCGAGGGCGCCGTGGAGGTGGCGGCAGAGGAACTCGGTGGTGGTGTTCTCGCCGGGGAAGTCCCGGTCGAGGTCGGCGTACCGCAGCGGGGCGACCGCCTCGGCGAGGGCCTGCTGCGCCACCCCGAGATCCATCACGATCCCGTGCTCGTCGAGGTCCGGCGTCCGCAACTCGGCGGTGACCCGGTAGGTGGCGCCGTGGCGGTTCTGCGCCGGGCCGAACACCGCTCCCCGGAGCGAGTGCGAACACATGAAGTGGTCGCGGACGAGGATGCTGAACAGCGGGCAGGGCTCCCGGCGGGCGAAAGCGTAGCCGCCGCCCTTCGGGGAGAAGCCCCTACACTCGCCCCCCGCCGCGAAGGCCGAACCCGAGGAGGAAACGATGCCCGACACCCCGTCCCTGACCCCGTTCGACGCGGAAGCGGTCGCCGACGAGATCGGCCGGGCGCGCGAAGCCGCCGGGCGGCTCGTCCCGTTCAGCGGCCGGGTCGCCGGGTTCGGCCTCGAGGAGGCGTACCGGGCCGCCGGGATCCTCTCCTGCCGCCGGGCCGCCCGTTCCCCGGTGGTGGGCCGGAAGATCGGGTTCACGAACCGGGCGCTCTGGGAGGGCGCCGGCCTGGCCCAGCCGGTCTGGGGCTCCATGTTCGAGGAGACGGTCCGGCGCGGCGCCGGCGCCGGCCCGGTGCGGCTGTCGCTCGCCGGCGCGGTCGAACCGAAGATCGAGTGCGAGGTGGTCGTCGTCCTCGCTTCGCCGCCGGAGCCGGGGGAGCGGGAGGCGGCCGTCGCGCGCCGCGTGTCCCTGGTCGGCCTCGGGTTCGAAGTGGTGGACTCGCCCTACCCCGGCTGGAACATGCGCCCGGAGGACACGGTCGCCGCCGGGGGCCTCCACCACGGCCTGGCGGTGGGCGAACTGCGGCCGATCGGGGATCCGGAGACGGCCTCGGCGGCACTCGCCGGGCTCCGGGTGGCGATGGAGCGGAACGGCGAACCCGCCCCCGACGGCGCCGGCAGCCTCGTCATGGGGAATCCGCTGAACGCGGTGGGCGTGCTCGCGGAGATCTGCGCCGCGCAGGGCAACCCGCTGGAGCGCGGCGAGATCATCACCACCGGCACCCTCACGCCGCCGCTCGACTGCCGCGTCGGCGAGCGTTACGCCGCGGAAGCCGCGGACCGCGTCCTCCCGCCGGTGTCGGTGGAACTCGTCGGAACCTGACGCGGCCACGATCTGCCGGGGAGGAAACCATGACCGACCGACGCAATGCCGCGCCCGGGGGAGCACTCCGGCGTCTCGCGGCCCTCCTGACCGCGAAGAATGTGCTCGACCGCGAGATGGCGACGATCATCGGACGGCCGATGGAGAAGGGAAACTTCGGCGAGTTCGTGGCGTCGCAGATCTTCGACATCGGGTTGCACGAGAAGGCCGTGCACGAGGGTAGTGACGGAGTGTTCCGTAGCGGAAAGTTGGCCGGGAAGACGGTCAACATCAAGTACTACGCGAAACACGATCGAAACCTTGACCTGAAGGAGAAGAAGGGTCCGGACTACTACCTCGTGTTGACGGGGCCGAAGAAGGCGGCGAAGGCGCGCCCGTGGGTGATCGAGTCCGTGTTCGTATTCGACGCGCCGGCCCTGGTGCGCGAACTCCTGAAGCGGAACCCGAAGAAGAAGATCGGAACGGCGGCCGGTGTTCCCGTCGACCTCTGGGAGGCGGCGATGATCTACCCGCAGCCGGTTTCCGGCCTGCGACCGGTTTGCGATCTGTTGCCGGTCACGGACGCTCGGCGCGACCTGCTCGAGATGTTCGCTTCCTCTCGAATCGGCTGAGGGGAGTCGCCGGGCAGGCGGAATTCCGGTGGAGCCGCCTCGGGACGGATCGAGGGGGCGCTGTCGCTCGATGACCTGGATCGGGCGGCCGCATACGAAGAGATGGCGGAGATCGGGCCCTTCGCGGCGGGGCCGGCACGGCGTGGGCGCGTCCGTGGTCGGCAGGGCGCCGCCCATCGCCGGGTTCGCGGGCGATCGATCGTCCGCGCGCCGCGGAGAGGGCCGGGGCGGATGAACCGCCGGAGCGGCGCTCCACCATCCGACGGCATCAGGACGAAATAGCAGGACTCGGCGAGCGACGGACTCCCGGCGGTGGCGCCCGGGATTCGGGACGCCAGCGGCCTTTCTCGGCGACCCGCCGGGCGCCGGCGACGCTTTCTCCGGTTGGCGGGCGATCGGCTCGACCGACCACACGGTTCGGACCGGGGAGGAGCGATCGCGGGGAGCGGCTCGTTGGACCTACCCCGGTTTCGTGGACAGTTTCGAGTTTGGGGTCCATGCGGATGCCGGTGCTCCCGGCGGTGGCGCCGGGGGGATTCCGGTCGGCGGCGGCTGCTCTTTCGGCGCGCGAGTGGCGACTTCGCGCGGTCGGCCGGCGATCGGTTCGCCGGCGACACTGGCCGGACCGACAGGGATCTCTGCGAGAGCGGCCCTTCTGCACCCGACGGTCGTGGAATGCAGCGGAACCCGGCGGATGGCGGGCTCGCGGCGGTCAGGCCGGGGGATCCGGGTCGGTGGCGCACCCCTGCGGCGCACGGGGCGCCGCCGCGCTTCGGCCGGTCGGCTGACGATCGGATCTCTCGGCGACACGGGCCCGACCGGACAGACTCGATGGCGGGAGCGGCTCTTCTGCATCCGGCGGGATCAGGCGGGACAGCGGCGGACGACGGACTCGCGGCGGTCAGGCCGGGGGATTCGGGTCGGCGGCGCACCCCGGCGGCGCACCGGGTCGGACGCCCGCCGCCGGGGAGGGCTGGCCGCCGCCTTCGCCGGCGGGTGGGGCGCGATAATGGGGGGTTCGCCTGTGACCGGTTACTTCGATTTGCGGGCCCCGATGTACCGCCGGGGCTTCGGGGCTGCGCTCCGCTACGACGCCTACCTCGCCACCGGGGACGAGCGGGAGCGCCGGGCCTGGGCGCGGGCCGCCGAGGCCGTGCCGCCGCTCCCGGAGGACGCCGCCGCGCGCCTCGACCCGGCGGGGCGGATCGTGCGGGTGCTCTGTCTCAGCGGGATCTGGTGCGGCGACTGCTCCCGTTCGGTCCCGATCCTCGCCCGGCTGGCGGCGGTCGCCGGGCGGCGGCTGGAACTGCGGATCCTCGACCGGGACGCCCTGCCGGAACTCCGGGAGGAACTGCGGCTGCTGGGAGCGCTGCGGGTGCCGATGGCCGTCTGCCTCACCGAGGACTTCCACGAGATCGGCCGGTTCGGTGACCGGCCGCTGGCGGTGTACCGGGAAAAGGCCGCGACCGAACTCGGCGCCGCCTGTCCGCTGCCGGGGACGGCGGACGACGACGCGCTCGCCGCCGAGATGCGCGAGTGGCTGGACTTCCTGGAGCGGATGATCCTGATGGCGCGGCTCTGCCCGCCGCTCCGCGCCCGCCACGGCGACTGAGCGCCCGGCCCGCTCCAGACGACCGAGACGCCGCCGCCGACCGGGACGATCGCCGAGACGACGACCGGAACGACAGCGACGGGAACGACCACGCGGACGACGACCCCGACGACCACCGAAACGACTACGGAACCCGACCCCGAGGCCCAGGCGAACTCCTCCGGAATGCTCGACCTCTGGCGGCGGGTGCTGCCGTACCTGGCCCGCTACCGGGGGCGCATCGCCTTCGGCCTGGTCGCGCTCGTCCTCTGCCGCGCCTTCTACCTGGTCGTCCCCCAGGTCCTGGAACGGGCCATAGACGCGCTCGAAGCCGGCGAGACCGGCGAACTCTGGACCTTCGGCGGTTTCATCGTCGCCGCGGCGGCGGGGTCGGCGGTGTTCCGCTACTTCATGCGCTGGTACCTGATCGGTGTCTCCCGTTACGCCGAATACGACCTCCGCCGCGACTTCTACGAACACCTCCAGCGCCTCCCGGCGACCTTCCACGCCAGATACCGGGTGGGCGACCTCCTCTCGCGCAGCGCCCAGGACATGAACGCGGTGCGGATGGTCCTCGGCCCCGGAGTCATGTACCCGGTGGAAACGGTCATCACCACCGTCGGCTGTTTCGCCTTCATGCTGGCGATCAGTCCCCGGCTCACCCTCATCACCCTGGGCGTGATGCCGGTGGTCTCCATCCTGATGAAGGTGCTCGGCGAGAAGATCTTCCGCCGGTCGGAGAAGGTGCAGGCCAAGATGGCCGACATCTCCGCGGTGGTCCAGGAGAACGCCGCCGCCGCGCGGCTGGTGCGGGCGTTCTCCCAGGAAGGCGCCCAGCGCCGGGTCTTCGCGAAGGAGAACGAGGAATACGCCGGGCTCAGCATGAAACTGGTCGCGGTGAGCGCGGCGCTCTTCCCGCTCCTCCTCTCGCTCATCGGCCTGGGGCTCGCGGGGACCCTGGTCTTCGGCGGGCGGCTGGCGGCCGCCGGCGCCATCACCGTGGGCGAACTGGTCGCCTTCCTCTTCTACTACGGCTATCTCACCTGGCCGATGATCGCGCTGGGCTGGGTGGTGAACATCCACCAGCGGGGCGCGGCCTCGATGAAACGGCTGGCGGCGGTCTTCGACGCCGAACCGACGCCGGCGCCCCGGGCCGCCGGGAGCGAAAGCCGCTTCCCCCTCGACGGCGCCATCGAATTCCGGCAGGTCACCTTCGCCTATCCCCGTTCGGCGGAAGGAAACGCCGCCGCCGGAGCCGGAAACACCGATGGCAACGGAAAGGAACCGCCCCCGGTCCTCTCCGGTTTCGACCTGACCATCGAACCGGGCCAGACGGTGGCGCTGGTGGGCCGCACCGGCAGCGGCAAGAGCACGGTGGCCCGGCTCATCCCCCGCATCTTCGACCCTCAGGCCGGGACGATCCGCATCGGCGGGCGCGACCTCCGGGAGATCCCCCTGGAGCGGCTGCGCACCTCCATCGGTTTCGTGCCCCAGGACAGTTTCCTGTTCTCGATGCCGCTGCGCGACAACCTCGCCTTCGGCAACCCCGAGGCGCCGCCGGCGGCGATCGAGCGCGTCGCCGACGAAGCCGGCCTGGCGCGGGACATCGCCGACTTCCCCGACGGCTACGACACCCTCGTCGGCGAACGGGGCGTCACGCTCTCCGGCGGGCAGCGGCAGCGCGCGGCCATCGCCCGGGCGCTCCTGCCCGACAGTTCCATCCTGGTGCTCGACGATGTGCTGAGCGCGGTGGACTCGGAGACCGAGTCGCACATCCTCCGGGCGGTGCGGCGCGCTTCCCGGTCGCGCACCACGGTGATCGTCGCCCACCGCCTGAGCACCGTCATGGACGCCGACCGCATCGTCCTGCTCGACGCCGACGACAGCGGCCATACCCGGATCGCCGAGCAGGGAACCCACGACGAACTCCTCGCCGAAGGCGGCCTCTACGCGGCGATGTACCGCCGGCAGATGCTGGAAGAGGAGTTGTCCCGCCTGTGACGGCGAACGCGCGCCCGCCGGAGCCCGGGACGAACGGGGCGAAGGAGCGGCAAGACGACCGCCGGCTCCTCGGCCGGGTGCTGCCCTACCTGCTCCCGTACTGGAAGTTCGTGGCGCTGGGCGTGGGTCTCGTCCTGGTGAACACCGGCGCGCAACTCGCCGGGCCGTACCTGACCCGCATCGCCATAGACGACCACATCGCCACCGGCGACATCGCCGGGCTCACCGGGATCCTCGGGCTCTACGCGGCGATGCTGGCGCTGGGGTTCGCCGCCGCCTACGGCCAGGCCTGGATCGTGAACCTCTTCGGCCAGCGGGTGATGCGGGATATCCGCCGCGATGTGTTCGCCCACATCCAGAAACTCCACACCGGCTGGTTCGACCGCAACCCGGTCGGCAAGGTGGTGACCCGCGCCACCAGCGATGTGGACGCGCTGAACGAACTGCTGAGTTCCGGCGTCGTCATGATCATCACCGATGTGGTGCTGCTGGTCGGCATCATGGCGGCGCTGCTGTTCATGAACTGGCAGTTGGCGCTGGTCACCTTCGGCGCGGTGCCGGCGCTCTTCACCGCCGGCTGGATCTTCCGCCGCCGCGTCCGGCCGGCGTTCCGCCGCGTGCGCGCCGCGGTCTCGGCGGTGAACGGTTTCCTCCAGGAGACGCTGACCGGCATCGAAGTGCTGCAGTTGTTCCGCCAGGAACGCCGCCGGGCGCGCGAATACCGGGAGTTGAACCGCGAACACACCGGCGCCCACCTGCAGACGGTGCTCTGCTTCTCGGTCTTCTACCCGGTGGTGGAGATGATCACCGCGGTCACCATCGCCGTCATCGTCGGCTACGGCGGCTCGCGACTGGATTCCGGCGCGCTCACCGTCGGCGGACTGGTCGCGTTCCTGATGTATTCGGAGATGTTCTTCCGGCCCATCCGCGACCTGACCGAGAAGTTCAACATCCTCCAGGGCGCGATGGCAGCCTCGGAACGCATCGTGGGCCTCCTCGACACCGAACCGGAGATCGCTTCCCCGGCGAAGGCCCGCGCCCCGATCCACCGGCACGGCCGGCTGCATCTGGAGGGCGTTTCGTTCGCCTACCACCCGGACGACTGGGTGCTGCGCGACATCGAACTGCGCATCGAACCGGGCGAGACGGTGGCGCTCGTCGGGCACACCGGCTCGGGCAAGACGACGCTCGCGGCGCTCCTGCTGCGTCTCTACGATGTCCAGCGCGGCGCGGTCCGGGTGGACGGGCTCGATGTGAAGCAGTGGCCGGTGGAAGAGTTGCGGCGCGAGTTCTCCATGGTGCAGCAGGATGTGCACCTCTTCTCCGGCAGCGTGCTCGACAACATCCGCCTCGGCGACGCCGGGATCAGCGAGGAACGCGCCCGCCGCGCCGCCGAAGCCGCGGAAGTGCTGAACTGGGCGCGTCACCTGCCGCAGGGGCTCGATACCCCGCTGGGCGAACGCGGCGGCGGCCTCTCGCAGGGCCAGCGGCAACTGGTCGGCATCGCCCGGGTCATGGCGCGGAGGACGCGGGTGCTGGTGCTCGACGAGGCCACTTCCAGCGTGGACCCGGAAACCGAACACGCGGTGCAGACGGCGCTCACCCGCGTCCTGGAGAACCGCACCAGCCTGGTGATCGCCCACCGCCTCTCCACCATCCGCGGCGCCGACCGGATCGTGGTGCTCCACCGGGGCCGCATCCGCGAGACCGGCTCCCACGCCGAGTTGCTCGCCGCCGGCGGGATCTACCGGCGGCTCTACGAATTGCAGTTCGCCGAAGAAGCGCTTCCGGCAGCATGAGTATCGGAATGTCGTCGCCGGTGCCCGTTTCGCCCCGATCCATTCCGGCCGGCTTTGCTCCGCCGCGCCTCGATACCCCGGCCCGCGACGGAGGTTCCCGATGACCACTCCCCCGACAGCCCCGCTCACGCTCGACCGGGCGGCGATCCTCGAGGTGCTGCCCCACCGCGAACCGTTCCTGTTCCTCCACGGCGTCACCGACCTCGTGCCGGGAAAGAGCGCGCGCGGCTTCGTCACCGTTCCGCCGGACCACCCCTATTCCCTCGGACAGCCGCAGGTGCCGGCGGGACTCGTCATCGAGGCGATGGCCCAACTCGCCGGCGTCGCCATGCTCTACGAACGCCGCGCCGAGAACCCCATCGTCCTCTTCCGCTCGGTGGACGACTTCGTGATGGAGCGGGGCGTGGACTTCGGCTCCCGGCTGGACCTGTCCGCGGAGGTCGGCCGGATCCGCGGCCGCTTCGGCGAACTCCGCACCCATGCGAGCGCCGCCGGCGAACCGGTGGCCTCCGCCACCCTCGGCTTCGCCCTGATGCGGTAGGAGGAATCGGCGGCCGCCCGGAGATCGGGCCTCGTTGTTCGGGCGAGTGCAGGGGCGGACGCAAGGGCTCGCGAACCGCACTATCGAGCGGAACCCGCAGAACACAGCGAGGCCGGAGCAGTTCCGCTACGCCGGGCACCGGCGCATAGGGTTCCCCCGCACCGGTCCGGGAAAACGCGTGCGGGGCACTCTGGCGGGGAGAGCACCAGCATCGAGGCAACGCTTTGAATCGCAGTGCTTGGCGCAGGTTTCGGAACGGGCGAGCAGGGCCGACGGGCAGGTGTTGCCCAGGATCAAGGTTGAGGTGAGGTGGATGGCTCTCGACGCGTACTTGCGCTATTTCGATTCGTGCTGTTGTCTCTCGAGGTGTTCGGAGAGCTCTTCCCAGAAGGCCTTGACGCTGTCGCACCAATCTTCCAAATCGTCTGCCGACACATAGAGGTCGTCACCGGATATGGGTGACATAGCGGTCGTAGCCGCAGAGATCGCCTGCTCTGGCCGGGAACGTCCACCGGTAGGTGGCGAGACCGCTACTTCTTGGGGTTCGAACAGATCCGGTCGCAGCGCCGCGAGTTCTTTGGCAGATCGTCCGGCGCCATGTTTTGCGACATTGGCCACAAGGCGAAGTTCACGAATCCTGTCTGCACATGAAAAAGTCGAGCAGTCGACACCGTGGTCACGAAGGAAGGCACAGAACTTGGCACTACGCTGGTGTGGGGCTTGGCCGGAGACGAATGCCTGCTGTTGCTGCTCGAGCAAATGATAGAGACCTGCCGCGAGCAGATTCAGGATCCCTTGTCGTAGGCCATGCAGCGTCTGATAGTAGATGATGGCGTTATTGTTCGCCTTTTCGGCGATATCGCCGAGATCGACTGAGCCATCGCTGGGTTCGCTGCCTAGACGGGCGTACTCATCGTCGGCAAACGTTTCGGCGTCGTTCTCGATACCTGAGAGCGAGTCGAGGACTCTTCGCGTCAGAGTCGAGCGGAAGGCGTCGATTGTGGGGATGAAGGCGTCTCGGAGATAGAGCGCCCAGAAACCGGCGTTCGGTACCATGCGGGCATGGTACCGCGCCAAGCGATAGCGGAGCACTGGCGAGAAGGGCGGACGCGGTCGACGACGCGGACTGCACCATCGAGCGGAACTGCCGAGATCGCTTCGCTCGGCAGCGGCCCGGCTCCGCGGCGCGTTCGGGTAGCCGCGACCGACTCTCGACCCCAACTCCCCGGGCGACCGTCTGGCGCCGGTGCGACGGGAACGGACGCGGAGCGGGGTGAGGCGTGCCGCGACCCCGACCCCCGCTGCGAAGGGGTCAGTGAGAGAGCCCCGAAGAGGTCCGGTGGCGCGAAGGCAGTCGTTGGTGTTGCCGCTCAAGGGTTCCGCCACCCTGCCGGATGCAGACACCGCCGGTCTCTTCCGGAAAGGTTTCCCCGGTCCCGGCGTCGTCCGGCCCGGACTTGTAGTGCCACGCCCGGTTCGTTGGTCCGGTTAGTCCTTTTTCAGCAACGGTTTACGATTTCGAACTGTCGAAGATGAGTCAGCGCGACGAGGCCTCCCGGCCCACTTCTCCCGGTCCGAATCCGCCGGTCCGTCACCGGGAGGCCGTTCGGCCGGCCACGCCCAGCCGGGGGAAGGTCAACGCGCCGCGAAGACGCCGGGAAGGCGGTGGATCTCCGGCGGTTCCGTGGCGGGGCCGACGATCTCGGCGAGGCTCAGGCCGGCGTCCAAGTCCGTCCGGATGTCGGGAAGATCGTTCCCGAGGCGGGCGGTGGTCCCCTCCGGGCCCGGAGTCAGCAGCAGCACCTCGTTCTTCCCCAGCCCCTCGTCTTCGAGCAGTTCCGGGGAATGGGTGGTCAGGATCACCTGGGGTCCGCCACGGAGGCGGAAGTTGCTGAGGATGCTCGGCAACATTCGGACGACCGATGGGTGGAGCGACGATTCCGGTTTCTCGAGCAGGACCGGCCCTTCGGACTTCTTCCCTTCCAGCAGCGACCAGAGCAGTCCGATCAGGCGCAGGCTCCCGTCCGACAGATCCCGCTCGGTGTGTCGGGGGCTTCGCGGTCGCCAGTGCTCGCAGCGGGCGTTCAAATGCCAACGGCCGAGCCGGTCCCGCGTCAGTTCCAGTTCCTCCGACTGCGGCGCCGCGAATCGCAGCGCCCGGCGGATCCGTTCCAGCCGGCGCTCGCGGGTCCTCTCCGGGGTCCGCGCCAGCCGGAGCAGGAAGCCCGCCCCGTAGGGGTCGTCGGCGCGGTCGCCGCCACGGTACGGCTCCCGGATCCGGTGCGGAACGAGATGGACATACCGGATGGAACGCAGGAAGTCCGCGATCTCCCGGAAGCCCCGATTCAGGTTCACCTGTTCCAGGGCGGTCTGGGTCATTCGCTCCGGGTCGGCGCGGTCCGCCGCGGTCGGACGGTCGAGCCGAACCTCGCCGGCGACAGTGACCGTTTCCCGCTTCAGCACCGGCCGGCGGAGACCGCGCGGTTCGGCCCCGAAGGCCAGTTCGTAGGAGGCGGAGCGGTCCTCGGCGCCGTCCTCCATCTCGACCCGCAGCGTCACCCGGCCGCGGTCGCGGTCCCGGGCCGCCAGGCAGCGTACCCGCGACAGACCGGACCGCGCCCCGACCGCGGCCCGGAAGCCCCCGCCGGGGGAGGCGACCTGCCGGAGGAAGCGGAGGGCGTCCAGCAGGTTCGACTTCCCGACCGCGTTCGGCCCGACCACCACCAGCCGACCGACCAGGGGGAAGTCGGCCCGCCGGAAGTTCCGCCAGTTCTCCAGCGTGAGGCGGGTGAGACGCATCGGGGGGAGGGCCGCGGTCAGCCTACCCACCGCGCCGGTCGCGTCGCGCCAGTCCGCGTCCCGACCCGCCGAGCTCGCCCCCCAGCGGTTTCTCCCCGCGCACTCGCCGGCAGACCTCCACCCCGGCGCCCGCGTCCGCCGGCGGTCGGCCGACCCCGGTGCGCCGGCCTCGCCCCGGCTCCGGCTGTCGGGCGGCGCTCGGCCCTCTCTTCGCCTCGGCTCACCCCGGCGCCGCTCCCCGGCCGGACGGAAGCGTTGCCGGTGTCACCACCCGGGAGATCCCCAACCTGCCGGATGCCGGTACCGCCGGACTCCGCCCGGAAAGTGCGCCCGTTCCCGAGGCTGCGGGGCCCGGATTCGTAGTGCCACGCCCGGTCTGCAGGGCCAGTTATACCTTTTTCGTCAATGATTTACGATTTCGAACTGTTGAAGATGGGTCGGAGTGACGAAGGGCCCGGGATCGCGTTCGCGCCGGGGCGGGGGCGTCCCGTATAATCGGCTGTTCCCCCTGACCTGAACCATCCCCAGCAGAGGAGACGATCCATGCGCAGACGACTTACCCACGGGTTTACCCGCGCGGCCTTCGGGGTCGCGCTCGGCCTCGCGCTCGCGGCCCCGGGCGTCTCCGAGGCGCAGGAACTCCGGGGCCGGCTGGTCGGCACCGTGAGCGACGCCACCGGGGCGGTGCTCCCCGGCGTGACGGTCACCGCGTCCGGCCCGGCGCTGATCCAGGACCAGACCACGGTCACCGGCGGGCAGGGCACCTATGTGTTCCCGGCGCTCCCCACCGGCGTCTATTCGGTGTCCTTCTCGCTGTCGGGGTTCGGCTCGGTCGTCCGGGAGAACATCCAGATGACCCTGAACACCACGCTGACGGTGAACGCGATCCTCGAAGTGGGCGGGGTCGAGGAAGTCATCACCATCACCGGCGAGGCGCCGGTCGTGGATGTGAAAACCACCGCCACCGGCGTGAACTTCACCGAGGAACTGCTGGAGGACATCCCGAACGCCCGCGACATCTGGGCGGCGATGGCCCAGGCGCCCGGCTTCCAGATGGAGGGCTACGATGTGGGCGGCTCCCACACCGGGACGCAGACTGGCTTCCAGGCCTTCGGTTTCGGCGACCAGCACCGGACGCTGCTCGAAGGCATCAATGTGACGGAGACCACCTCGGGCAACGCCGGGTACTTCGACTACGGCAGTTTCGAGGACTTCCAGTTGGGCGGTTCGGGGAACATGGGCGAGACCCACGGCCTCGGCGCGTTCTTCAACCTCACCGTGAAGTCCGGCGGCGACCGCTTCAACGGCGACATCTATGTGGACTTCGAGAACGATTCCACCGTGGGTGACAATGTGCCGGATGCGCTGCGCGAGGGCGGCGGCACGGTGGGGCCGTACAAGTCCGGCGCCAACGGTCTCCAGGCCGGGAACCCGATCACCCTGCAGACCGACATCAATGTGGGGATCGGCGGTCCGATCTGGCCCGGCAAGGCCTGGTTCTATGCGGGCTACCGGCTGAACCACCAGGAGAAACTGACGATCGGCAACCCGGACCCGGCCACGACCCAACTCGGGAACTGGACCGGCAAGGCGACCTACCAGTTGACCGATTCCAGCCAGTTGATCGGTTTCTTCAACCGGCGCTCGAAACTGCAGGCGGAACGCGGACTCGGAGGCGACCGGCCTCTGGATACTGCGTGGTACCAGGCCTCGGTCAACAAGCCGATGAAGATCGAGTACACGAATGTGTTGACGGAGAAGGCCTTCCTGAACCTGCAGGTGAGCCACTGGATCAACCAGTTCCCGCTGTATCCGACGCAGACCAAGTCGGAGAGCGTGGAGGGGATTTCCGCGGGCCGTATAGATGAAGCGACCGGCGACTACACGAACGCCTATTACTACTACCACTTCCGCAAGGTCACCAAGCCCCAGTTCTCCGGCAACCTCACCTACTTCGCCGACGACTTCGGGGGCCAGCACACCTTCAAGATCGGAACCGAACTCTACCGGGAGCGTCGCAGTTTCCTGCGAATGCAGCCGGAGGGCATCTTCTATCGGGACAGCGACGGCGAAGTGAACGAGGTGGACATCTACAACACGCCGAACACCGGCGTGAACGACATCTACCTGACGGCAGTGTATGCCCAGGATTCGTGGACGCTCAACGATCGGCTCACCCTGAACCTCGGGCTGCGGTTCGACCGTTACCGCATGGGGTGGCCGGACCAGTCCATGTCCCCGACGCACTCCGACATCTTCGAGCCGCTCGAGGTGTCGCAGGAGGATGTCCTGACTCTCACGAACATCGGGCCGCGCATCGGCGCCGCGTTCGATCTGACCGGCGAAGGCCGGACGGTGTTGAAGTTGTTCGCCGGTCGGTTCTACTGGAACCCCAGCACGACGATCGTGGACGACGAGAACCCGGTGGGGCAGGCGGCCTTCCGGTACCGGTTCAACGACCTGAACGGCGACCGGATCGTGAATCCGGGCCCGAGCGGCGGCCTCGCCGACTCGCCGGAACTCGGCGACCGGCTGCGGACGCTCGGCGGCGCCGGGTTCGTCACCGTGGATCGGGACCTGACGAACGCCTACGGACATGAGGCGTCGCTCCACTTCGAGCACCAACTCGCGGACAACTTCTCGTTCCGCGGTTCGTATGTCCACAAGAACTCCCGGAACGGGTACGGCGTCGTGGACCTCGGCCGGGCGAACGCCTACAACATCCCCTACACCTATGAAGACCGGGGCGTCGACAATGTGGCCGGAACCGGTGACGACCAGACGATCCAACTCATGGATCGGCCGGCGGGTGTCGAGGAAAACCGGATGTATGTGAACCCGGGGGCGCACGGACTGCCGGCGCCGGACGGGAACTACCACACCGTCGAAGTGGCGCTGAACCGACGGTTCTCCAACCGCTGGATGTTCCTGACCTCGTTCATGCATACCTGGGCGAACGCCCACATGCGCACCACGGCGTCCACCAGCGTTCGCGCCGCCGCCCGGTTCGACTTCATCGAGGGAACGACCTACGAGTGGCAGCCGAACCAGTCGCTGCGACTGGGCGCGATCGATACGACCTACTGGAACTACAAATTGGTCGCCCGCTACATCTTCCCCTGGGAAGTCGGCGTGAGCGCGTCGTACAAACTCCAGAGCGGCTACCAGACCGCTCGGCGTATCAGCGTGCGGCTCCCGAACGCCGGGACGGAGCGGGTGATGGCGTCGCCCTACGACGAGCGCGCCCCCAATGTCGGGATCTTCGACATGCGCGCCGAGAAGTCGTTCCTGCTGCCGAAGGGCGTGAGCCTGTCCCTGTTGTTCGACGGTTTCAACCTGATCAACAGTTCCACGGTCCTCAACTACCGGACCATCTCCGGCGGCCGCTACAACGAGATCGTCGCCATCCTCGACCCGCGCATCTTCCGCGTCGGCGTCCGGCTCGAGTTCTAGTCGGCGGCGACAGATCCAGTCCGGCGGAGAGCCGGGCGGCGCCTCTGCATGGAACGCCGCCCGGTCCCGCCCCCGACCCGTCGGTTCTCGGCGAACCGGCGGGTCGTTTTCGTCGACGCGGCGATGAAGACGGTCGCGCGGGGCGCCGAGGGTGAGGCGCACGGATGCGGCGCCGGCGGCGCGAGTGTGAGTGCCCGGAGATAGCGCTTCTTCGGCTGCGGATCGCCCTGGAGCAGTCGGCGGAAGGCCGCTGCGCAAGCCGGCCGCAGGGTCTTGTCGGCGACACTCCGCAACAGGCGGGGCGTCGCTCGGCGCTACGGATGGGTGATGCGGGTGCGGGTCGTTTGCGGCGCTGCGGCGGCGGCTCGTTCGTCGGCGAAGCGGGAGAGAGCGAAGAACGGCTCCTTCTCCCGCGTTCCCAGCGCCTGCGCGGCCACCATCTCCCCGAGCGAAGGCCCCAACTTGAAGCCGTGGCCCGAGCCGCCCCCGACGATCCAGGCGTTGTCGGCCTCCGGGTGGGTGTCCACGATGAGGTGCCCGTCGGGGCTCTGTTCGTACTGGCACACCCGCGCCTCCAGCAGCGGCGCGCCGCGCATCGCCGGGAAGCGCCGCTCCATGTATTCCCGCCCCTTCCGGATCGCCTCCGCCGACGGCGTCCGGTCGCCGTTCGTGGGATCGAAGGGCGCGCCCCGGGAATCGTCGGCGACCTTGAACCCGCGCCAGTTGCTGCCGGGGATCCCGTAGAACAGGTCCTCCCCGCTCTCGACCCAGACCGGCAACTCCGCCTCGGTCAGGTCGGTGCGCCCGGGCGGCGTCCCGAAGTAGAGGATCTCCTGCCGGGTCGGCTCCACCAGCGGCGGGTCGAAGCCGGGGAACAGCCCGGCGAGCCAGGGCCCCGCGGCGAACACGAAGACCTCCGCCTCCAGGACCTCGCCGCCGTCGAGCCGCACCTCCCGCAGCCGCCCGCCGCGCCGCGCCCCCGGGACCGCCCGCGCTTCCCGGAAAGTCCCACCCTCGCGCTCGAATGCCTCCAGCACCCGCTGGCAGGCCCGGCGCGCCAGCAGGTATCCGGCGCCCTTTTCGTGGAGCGCGTAGGTGATCCCCTCCGGGGAGATCTGCGGGAACCGCCGCCCCACCTCCGCGCCGTCCAGTTCGTCGAAGTCCAGCCCCAGGTCGCGGAAGATCGGGACCGCCTCCCGGGCGTAGTCGTCGTCCCCGCCGCTCATCCAGAGCGCCCCGGTGGGGAACAGCAGCCGGTCGTTCCAGCGCGCTTCGTTCTCCCGCCAGAGGTCGAGCGCCCGGACGACCATCTCCGTGTAGATGCGGAACGGCCCGTAGGTCGCCCGGATGACCCGGGTCTCGCCGCCGGAACTCGCCCGCGAGTTGCCCGGCCCCCAGGCGTCCACCAGCGTCACCTCGGCACCGGCGCGGAGCAGGTGGAGCGCCGTCCAGCCCCCGAACGCCCCGGCCCCGACGACGACCGCCCGCACCCCGGCGCCGCCCCGATCTTCCTGCGGCTCGACCGTCCGCGCCACCGAAGTCGACCCGGTTCGCGCGCCGCCGAGCAGCCCGGCCGCCGACCCGGCGGTGGCGAGGGAGGTGGCGAGCACCCGCCGCCGCGAGATGCGGTTGTTCTCCTGCAGCGTCATTTCCACTCCGTTCGCGCCCCCGGGGGCGGAGCCGATTCTACGAGCCGCCTCCGCTTCCGTCCCGGAGGGACCGACCCGATGCTCGCCGGAGACCCTCGCCCGCCGCGCCGTCTCCGGCGGACGGAGATCGCCCCCTCGCTCGCCGCAGACTCCGCCGCCTCCGCTCGCCGTAGATGCCGCCGCGGTTGGACGAAGACCCCGATCGTCCACGCCCGATCGTCCAGGCCCGATCGTCCACGCGGGCTCCGGAGATCGTCGGCGGCCTCGATCCCGCCCTTCTCCGCTCGCCGTAGGTCCCGGCGGTCGGCCGGTGGCCGCGAGCGACGACGAGGCTTCCGTCCGCCGTAGATCGCCCGCTCCGTCTTCGGCGGCCTCGATCCCTGCGCCTTTCCGCTCGCCGTAGGTCCCGGCGGTCGGCCGGTGGCCACGAGCGACGACGAGGCTTCCGCCCGCCGTAGATCGCCCGCTCCGTCTTCGGCGGCCTCGATCCCTGCGCCTCTCCGCCCGCCGGAGGTCCTGACTGTCGGCTGGTGGCCGCGAGCGACGACGAGGCTTCCGTCCGCCGTAGATCGCCCGCTCCGTCTTCGGCGGCCTCGATCCCTGCGCCTTCTCCGCCCGCCGGAGGTCTCGGCTGTCGGCCGGTGGCCGCGAGCGACGACGAGGCTTCCGTCCGCCGGAGATCGCTTGCTCCGTCCTCGGCGGCTTCTATCTCCGCGCCTTCTCCGCCCGGCGGAGGTCCCGGCATGTCGGACAGTGGCCGCGAGCGACGACGACGCTCCCCTCCACCGGAGATCGGCCCGCTCCCCGATGGCGGCCCCCGACCTCCGCGCCGCCTCCGTCCCTCGCCCCGACCCGCGACCTACTCCACGAGCGCCTTGAACACCGCGTCCGTCGGGTCGGCGTAGAACTCGATGTTGATCCTGGTCCAGAGATCGTCGGGCAGGTCGTTCAGGTCGCGCCGCGACGAAACCGGCATCAGCAGCGTCGCCGCGCCCCGCTCCACCGCGGACTCGGCGATCTCCACCGGCTTCGGCGGCCGCTCCACCGACCCGCCCAGGTTCAGCGACCCCACCACGATCGCCCCGCCCCGGACGCTCCGCTCCAGGAGCCCCCCGACCAGCGCCACCAGCACCGGCAGCCCCAGCCCGGTCCCCGACCGGTCGGCGTCCCGCGCGTGGAGTTGCACCTGGTACTCGTGCCCCCGCGGTTCCCGGTCGCCGACGAGCGCCTTCGCCTGCGCGTAGAGGTTCTGCTCGCCGATGCGGACGCTCTCCCGGAACGCCGGCGGCACCGGATGGTTCAGCACCCGCGCCCCGCTCCCCGGCCCGACGGAGGCCTCGATCCGGTAGAGCCCGGCGCCGGTCTCGCCGCTCCCCGGCCCGATCCCCCAGACCTGTCCCGGCGGCAGCGGGTCGCCGTCGATGGCGTCGTCGCTGCGCAACTCCGGCGTGCCGACGAACTGCTCCACCCCGTCCGCGCCGAGCGTGAACGAGAAGTGGGTGTTGCGGAACTCGCTCTTGAGGCAGCGCTTCTGCTGTTCCTTGACCCGCCGCCGCGCTTCCAGCGCCACCCGGACGATCCCTTCCAGGTCCTCGTCCGGGACTTCCGCGTCCGGATCGGGGAAGAGCAACTTCAGCAGCGCCGAGCAGGTCTTGTTCACCGCTTCCCGGTCGCGGCCGCTCAGGGCGCCGCCCCAGTAGGCGCGGTCGTGGAGGGCGGCGATGCGCGGCGCCTTCCGCATCTCGGTCCAGCATTCGCTCAGGAAGTCGCTGACCAGCCCGAAGCGATCGGTCAGGTGTTCGTCCGGATTCAACTTGGGGAAGTCCCAGCCCGGCGCGAAGGCGTGGAGGCGGTCGTGGAAGGCGGTGTCGTTCCGCATCTCCTTCGGCAGCGGCGACAGCAGGTGGCCGACCCGCTGCTGGCGCTCCACATCCAGGTCGAAGTTGCCCACCATGACGATCCCGCCCTCGGCGCGGATGCTCTCCTTGCCGCGGCTGAACTCCCCGGAGGCCATGTAGCCCTTCATGATGTTCACGCCGTCCTTCTGGTCGAAGGAGATGCCGGAGACCTCGTCGAAACAGACCACATCGTATTGGCACACCAGGCCCCGCTGGCCGTTCGCCATGTTCACGAACATCTTGGCGACGGTGGCCTTGCCGCCGGAGATCAGGTGCGAATAGGGCGAGACCTGCTGGTAGAGGTGGCTCTTGCCGGTGCCGCGGGGGCCGAGTTCGACCAAGTTGAAGTTGCGCTCGACGAACGGCGCCATGCGCAGCAGCGCCACCGCCTTGGCGCGTTCGTCCAGCGCCAGGGGTTCGAGCCCCACCGAGCGGATGAGGAAGTCGCGCCATTCCCCGGTCGAGAACCGCCGCCGCCCTTCGGAGAGCCGCCGCAGCACTTCCGGGTCCGACATCTGGATCGGGCGCAGCGCTTCGATGCGGAACGGTTCGCCGCCGGATTCCTGCGCCGCCAGGGCGTCGTAGCGCAGCGTGACCTCGGCGTAGAAGCCGTCGGTGAGCATCCGCTGGTTCCCCAGCACGATCGCCGGCTCGATCCCCACCTTCCGCTCGCCCAGGCTCGGCAACTCGACCAGGTAGCAGTCGCGCCGCGCGTCCAGCCGCGCCCGGACGAGGTCTATCAACTTCACCGAGCCCTTCTCGCGGGCGTCGGAGCGGAAGCGTTCCCGGTCGGCGGCGCGCACGGTGCGGCCGCGCAGTTGCCCCTCGACGATCTGCAGACCCTCGCGGATCTCGGCTTCGTCGGTGCTGGCGCAGTAGCGGCCGAGCAGGAACTCCACCACATAGGTCGGCACCGGGAACTGCTGCGAGTACTGGCGCACCAGGTCCTTCCGCACCAGGTATCCGGGGAACGCCTCGGCGGCGATCCGGTCCAGCGCGTCGAGCCCGTTCCCGATTCCGTTGTCCATTCCGCCGGTTCCGTTCGCGTTCCCGTTGCCCGTTTCGTTCACGATTCCTCCCCCACGCGGGTTTCGACGGCGACGACCACCCGGTCGCCGCGGTCCAGGACGACCGCGGTGAGCGCGGCGTCCTCGTGTTCGTCGTCGGACAGCACCAGACTGACCGAACCGTCGGCGTCCACCCGTTTCGCCGCCGAGACCGGCGCCCCCGAAGGGCCGCCCAGCCGCAGTTCGGCCCGCCATTCCGCGCCGGCGCCGGCGATCTCCAGGTGGCAGCGGAACCGCCGCCAGGTGATGGAGCGGATGGCCGCCGCGCCCGTCGCGCCCGCCTCCCGTTCCACGACCAGGTCCGGGGTCAGGCATTCCTGGATGCTGACCCCGCCGTGGGCGTAGGCGTCGGACTTGTTGAAACAGGTGATCCCCGGCGCCGAGGCGAACCAGTCCAGGTCGTTCCAACTCCACGGGTAGCGCGGGACGCCCGGGTCGCGCTTGCTGGTGAGCACCGCGCAGCGCGCCCAGCGGGTCTCGGTGAGGTGCTTCGGCAGGTCCGCCCGCGGCAGTCCTCCCGGGAGGAGCAGCCAGCCGTGGTCGGTGACCACCCGCACCCGGCGCCAGCCGGCGTCGAGCAGCCCGGCGATCCGTTCGGCGAGATGGTCCAGTTCCGCCGGGAGGCGGCGGGCCAGGCGGGCCTGTTCCCGGTGCCCGGCCTTGTCGATCTCCCCGGTTTCGAGCCAGCCCTTCGCGTTCGCCTGCGCCGGACCGTCGAAGACCGCCCCGCCGAGGATCTGGACTCCGCGTTCCTCCATCGCCGCCCGCAGCGACTTCGCGGTCGCCTTGCCGCCGACGCCGAAGAACCGGGGGGCGAAGGTCTCGTCGAGCGCCAGGCCCTCGATCTCGTCGGCGAGCAGCGTCACCGCGGGCTTCGCGGTCGCCGTCACCGTCGGCAGCGCCGCCCACCGGCGGCCCAACGCCACCCGCAGCCCCCGGCTCTCCAGGCGGTCGGCCAGGCGCCGGCCGAGGTCGTAGCGCAGCCCGTCCACGAAGAAGACGCAGCCGTCGTCGCCGGCCTCGACGACCGGCAGCCGGTCTCGCGGCGCCCTCATCCCGACGGGGGGCAGGCGCTTGCGATCGACCGCCTGCTGGAAGGCGTGGGCGGAATCCCGGAGCCAGGGCTCGAGCAGGTGCCGCACGACCGGGGACACGACCTGTTCGTCGGCCTCGTGTCCGCCGACCGCGGCGACCGCTTCCCAGGCCGCGGCGTCGGCCCGCCAGCCCCGCTTCAGGTACTCCTCGGCGATCTCGTCCGGATCGCTGCCGCCGAGGGGTGATTTCGCCGCGACCGCCAGCCGGGCCAGCGGTTCGAGCGCCTGCGCCAGCCGCGAGTGTCCGAGTTTCGCCCACACCCAGCCGCGCCGCGCCCCGTGCTCCGCCTCGAGCCGCGCCACCCGGTCACCGGCCTTTTCCTGCGGGACCTTCGGGATCCCCTCCAGTTCCGCGCGAAGCGCCTCTTCGCGCCGGTCGTTCTCCCGGGGCCAGCGGTCCCCGGCGACGCCGTCGAAGAGTCTGCCCGGGCGCGGCTGCGGGCACCGGCCCAGGAGGCCGACGATCCCGGGAAAAGATTCCGGCGCCTCGCAGTAGCGCTCCCAGACCGAATTCCAGTCGCGTTCCTTGCCGCCGGCGAGTTTCTGCGCGGCGGCGATCTCCGCCCCGCTCACCCCGGGGTCGAACGCCAAGTCCTTCCGGCACTGTTCGGCGAAGGCGTCCCAACGTTCCCCCAGCCGTTCGCGGACGCCGGCGGGATCCCCGAGCCAGCGCAGCAGGTTGCGCGGCAGGTCGGCGACCAGCAGCCGGTGGAAGTCGTCGGCCTGCAGCAGGCGCTCCCGGAACCGGGCGAGCGGCAGCGTCGCCAGTTCGGGAAGCGCCTGGCGCAGCGCCTCGACCGTGCCGCGGTCCTCGGCGATCCGGAGATGCGCTCCCCGGGAGGAGCCGAGGAACCCGGCCGCGGTCCAGTCCTTCCCGTTCGGATGCCGCCAGACCGCCCCGCGGTGCTGCAGTTCGACGAGCGGCTTGAACCTCTCGGGGCAGTCCTCCCCGGCGCGGAGGTCCTGCCGCCCGACGCCGGGCAGGTAGAGGATCGGCGGACGGTCGAAGGCAGTGTCGGGTTCCTCCCCGTCGCCGTTGCTGTCGGCGTCACCGTCGTCCGCGCCGCGGTTCGCCCGGTCCACGACGAACCGCAGCCAGATCGCCGGCCCGGTGCGCGCTTCCGGGTCGTAGTCCCCGAGGACCAGGAGTTCCGGCAACCGCTCCCGCGCCGACGCCAGGAGCCCTTTCCATTCCTCTCCGGGGTCGGGCCACAGGATCGCCACCGGCGGCTCCTCCCCCTCGAACGCGCGCCCCCGCTCCCGCACGCTCTCGACCACCCGGTCGAGCACCGTCTCCTGCGGCCGGAGGTTCACGACTCGTCCCCGGTCGGCGCCGGACGCCGCGGCCGGTTCGGCCAGCCGGAGGCCCCCGGCGGGCGGTCGTTGCGGAGGCAGATGGTGAAGAGGCCCCGTTCCAACGAAATCTCCGGCGGCGGCAGCGACTTCGCCGCCATCTCCTCGCGGATGCGGGGAAGACCCCTCCCCTCGTCGTTCAGCGCGCCGGCCGCAGCCAGGGCGCGGACGAGCAGCGGGTTCCGGCTGGCGCGCACCGGAACCCCCTCCGCGAGCATCGCCTCGGTCGCCGCGGGCGCCAGGCCGCCGGGGCTCTCGATCTCCACCCGGTCCTCGTAGAACCAGACCTCCGTCCCGCGGCTCTCGATCTCATAGTCGCGGTGCGCCACGGCGTTGGTGATCGCCTCCCGCCAGGCGAAGTCCGGGATCTCCGGATCCACCTCGAATCTCATGCCCGTGAAGGTCTCGGTGCGGAGGACCTGGGTGTGCCCGATCAGCAGCGCTTCCTCCAGCGCCCGGAGGACGGGGGGTTCAAGGGTGGCGAGTTGCGTCACATTCCGTTCGCCCCGTGCGTCCGCTCGGTGCCGGCGACGCGGAACAGGCGGATCCCGGCCCGCGGATGCCGCCAACTCCCGCGGCGGCGCCCGAAGAGCAGCAGCGCGGCGTTCGTGAGCCGCAGGTCGCCCCGCCCCAATTCCGGCGCTCCCTCGATGCGCGGACGCCACTCGGCGAGCCCGTAGTGTTCCATCGCCTCCGCCACCGTTCCCCGAAACGACGACCGAACCAGGAACTCCCGGACCTCTTCACCGTCCAGGTCGTCGATCGACGCCTCCGGATCGAGCTGCCGCTCGTAGGACCGATCGGTCAGTCCATCGCTCGACTGGCCTCCGGGATTTCCGGACACCGGCCAACTCGCTCCGGAACCGGTGAACGGCTCAGGCATTCCCGCTCTCCGGGCTCGCGGCGTAGATGGTCAGCCGCAGGGCGGTGTCGTGCTCCACCAGTTCATACCTCGGCCGCCGGCCCGAGTGCTCTTCGCTCTGCTGCAGCAGGAGTCCGACTCCTCCGAGGCGCAGATCCATCATCGTCTCCCGGGGCGTCGAGAGACTCGGTATCCCGTCCGGAACCGGACACTTCCCCAGCATGCAGACGATCGTCCGATTCCGGTCGTAACGCCGATACTCCAGCAGTGGCAGGGGGATCCATTCGGCGAGGGCGCCGGGTGATTCGAGGACGAGTCGGTCCGAGTACATCCGCAGGCGGATACTCCGGTCATGGATGGAATAGTCCCGATGGGCGACAGCGTTCACGATGCCTTCGAAGACGGATTCGAGGTCGTACTGCTGAGTCTTGGGGCGCCCGTCGGCTCCGTCGGCGAAGACGATCTGGTTCCGGTCCACGAAGCGGCAGGCTTCCTCGATCTGGACATCGAGCGGGCCGAGGAGGTCCCGCGCTTCCCGGAGATAGTTGGCGGAGTCGTGGTTCGGGCCGGGGCGCCGGCGGTAGGCCTCCGCCCGGATGAAGGCGTTCGGCAGGAACCGCTCGTGCGAGTCCCGCGCCCCGAAGAGCAGGCCCGTCATCGTCGGCAGCAATTCGCGGTGGCATCTTGCCCGCGCCATCCCCAGTTTCCGGGCCAGCGTCCCGTCGTCGTCGTCGGTGGGATGCAGCCAGAACCGACGGAGGCAGGACAGGTCGAGATCGGCCATGGTGGCGCGCCCCCCGACGAACTGATCGAACCCGAAGCGGCCGTACTTCAGCCGTTTCGCGGCTTCGAGGGCCTCGGGCGGGGTCGGCGGGAGGGCGCGAGGTGTCGGGTGAAGTTGCAGGGCAGGCTCCATAGGGTCTCCGAGGTCAGTCCCGGTCGGTATCCGGTCGCGGCTCGGGCTCGTGGAAACGGAGCGTCACGCGGAAGTAGCCGCCATCGTGGTAGTTGGAGAGGTGGGGTTCCGTGCCGTTGAACTCCCGCATCGCGTCGCGCATCAGCGGCCAGCCGCGGCCGCGCCTCTCCATCAGGCCGGCCTCGACGAGGAGGTTCGCGATCTTCCGGTTCCGCGCTCTCGGGGCGCCGCCGGCCCGACCGGCCTCGACCGTCCGGTGGTCGGTCAGGGTGCCGGGGCTGGTGATCTCGGCGCGGTCGGCGAAGACATCGAGCAGGATGGCCGACCCGCCGATCCCGTAATCCCGGTGGGCCACGGCGTTCGCCAACGCCTCCCGCAGCGCCTCCGGGGGCAGCCGCGGGAGGTCCTCGCGGAGGAGGCCTTCGTACTTCTCCCGCCAGCCCAGCGACCGGAACCATCCCAAGGCGCGCCGGACCTGTTCGTCCAGCCGTCCGTCCGCCACGCCGGCGAGGATGACTTCGGTTCCGCGATCCTCGCCGGCGTAGGCCGCGCAGCGGATGAGGAAACTGGTGGTGCGCGGGTGGATCTGGGGCGTGCGGCCGAAGCCCATGCCGTAGAGGGTCGGCCCGCGCTCGCCCCCGGAGTCGCCGAGCAGGCCGAAATCCCGCAGGTCCTCCTCGGTCGCCCGCCTCGGCTCTCCCTCGGTCGGGACGCACCGCGAGCGGAAGAACCTCTCGAAGGCCTGCAGATCGAGGTCGTGGACGCTCGTCAGCGGGACGATCCGCTCTTCCGGCGGCGGAGGCGGGTAGGCGTCGAACGGAGGCCGGTCGAACTCCGGGCGGGCCTCCGCGCCGGCCCCGAGACGGTGTTCCCCTTCGTGCCGCATCAGGATGCCTCCCTCCCTTCGTCGTCGCCGGTCGTTCCGGCATCGTCGGCGTCGGACGCCGCCGCCCGGGAGTCTCGCTCAGCGCGGGCGCGGGCGTCGCGCTTGGCTCGGAGGGTGTAGTGGAGGTCGTTCCAGCGGTTGCCGTCGAAGGCCGGGCCGCCCCGGAAGTCGGTGCGCTCGGCGGTTCCTCCGTCCCCGGGGCAGTTCCAGAACCAGGGGAAGTCGGCCCTCGGACGGATCTCGTCGGGCGGGTCTCCCCGGCGCCGCGCCCGGAGGGTCCGGGGTTCCTTGCCGCGGTCCTTCCTCCAGTGGAGGTTCGGCTTGGCGCGGAGGATCCCGGCGCCCTTCAGTCCGCGCCGGAGTTCCGCCCGCAGGAAGGGCCGGATGTTGAGCCGGACGCCGTCGTCGAGGTCCGGCTGCCAACCGAGGGGCTGCCGGTGGAGCGGCTTCCAGCGGACGAAGAGGTCGAGCGGCGGTTCGCCGGCCAGGATCGCCTGGAGTTGCTGCTGGAGGTCCAGGGCGGCCACGAGCCGGGCTTCCGCGCCGGGAGTGTCATCGCTCTGCGCCGCGCGCTGCCGAGCGATCCAGTCGCCGAGGTAACTGAAGGTCACGGACTCAAGTGTGCGACGGCCCTCTCCATCCGGGCCGGCCAGCCGGTGGTAGTTGACCAGCGCGTGGAAGCCGTCCGGGAGCCCGTCCCAGATGTGCCAGATGAACGGGCGATTGTCGAAGAGACGGCAGTGCGCCTTGAAGAAATCGCGGCGCAGCCAGTTGTCGAGGCTTGCCCCCCCCCCCCCCCAATTGCGTGGAGCAGACGGCGCTCGGTGGCGTCGGTCCACTCGCCGCCGTAGGCGGCGGCCAAGAGGGTGCGCAGTCGGTCGGCGGCGCTCGCTTCGCCCCTTACGGCAGGGAGGCACACGATCTCGTCCTCGTCGGCGAATTCGTGAAGGTCGGTGCAGCGCTCCACCCAAGCGCGTTGTTCGTCCGCGAGTCGCATTTCCGCATCGCGTTCTGCCGGCCAGCGGTAGCCGAGCAACCGGGCGACGGCGACCTGCAGTACCGTGTCGTCGGTACGCCTCAGCCCATCAGCTGTTCGTTTCCTCTCCTCGTCCCAGATGGCACTCCCGCACGGGTGCCCGTGGAAGATCCACTGTGTGGGATCGTCCGAGTACGGCTCGGGCAACCCGTTCGGGTACTTCTCGGCGGCGACAGCCTTCCAACGGTCGAAATCGAACGGGACTTTGGCGAGCGTCGCATTTGTTACATTGAGTTTTTGATCGATCTCACGAACGGACCGTGCGTACTCCGGCGAAGCGCAAAAGCACCAGACCGCGGCAAGTTCGGCCCCATCAAGCGGTCCCAGAGCGCTGACATTGTTGTCGAAGTGTTCCCCGGTGTACAGTGTGGCGTCCAAGTCACCGATCTGCGATACGGCGACGCCCTGTTTGCCCCAGATGCCCTTGCCTCGTATCGTGGCTCCTGCACTCTCCTGGAGCGATCCGCCGACTCCACAGTGCACGAGGTGTTCCCGTCCGGCGAAGTGCCGTGTGGCAACGACGGTGCTCTGCTGCAGCACCCAAGAAGCATCAACATCGGAGAACTCCCAGTGCGTGCGCCCGAAACGGGCATAGTCTCCCGTTGTCGTCCCATTGAGTCCGCCGCAACGGTTTTCGAGTAGCGGCGTGTTCTCATCCGAGAGCCGAAGCCGGATTACCGCGTCCGGATAATTCTGAAGTGCCTTCTGGGCGACACTGTGTACCGTCCCCGAGGTCCGAAGCAGTTCCGCCTTTTCAGCAGCGACGATCGGGGGCTCGTTGCGCTGGGCCGAAACATCCATGCCGCACATCCTTCTGTTCGGTTCCGGTGGCTCCGCCGATATCACGGTCATGGCAGCGAATGCGCCGGCGGCAGAAGGGTCCTCGAAGGCGTTCTCTCCGAGCCGTGCGACAAGCCGCCATCGTCGGCTGTCGAGCAGAGCCCGTCGTAGCCCCTTGTACGCACCCAGAAACAGCCAGTTCTGCGGCATTACCAAGGCTTCGACTCCGAGCTCATCGAGCCAGACCAAAGCCCGCTTTGCGAAAGCCGTAGCGAGATCGTTCTTGGCATCGGGATAGCGAGTTTCGAGCGCAGCAGAGAGCGATTCGACCTGTCGTTGACGACTCAGGTAAGGGACATTGGTGATGACGAGCGAATAGGTCCCGACGAGCAGACTCGCGGCTTCGGCCATTCCGGCAGCCGCCACTGCGTTCTCCCTCCGTTCTGGCCCTGCTTCAGTTTGCTCCAGAACGGCATCCAACAAGGGTCGAACGGCATCGAAATTCATGGAGAAGATGCTGGCATCGACTTCGTGCGGATCGATGAGCGAGCCGAGCATCGGTCCCTCCGCAAAGAGATCGTGCAGCGTTCCGAAAGTCTGGCGCAGCGCACCCGAGGGTAGGGTGTCCTGCGTGCGATAGAGGGTCTTGCGCGGGGCTGCCCCGGCGGCACGGGCTGCTTGTTCGGCGAGCCCGATCCACTCGGCCTTGGTGGCGTTCGGGGAGAGGCCGGAGCAGGCGATGCGGGGCGAAGGGAGTTCGAAGAATCTCCCGGCGAGTTTCCAGGCGGCGAAGGCGACAGCAAAGGCGGCGATCTGGGCGCAGCGAGGGTCGATCTCCAGTCCGTGGAGGTTGTCTTTGAGGACGGCCCGGATGGCATCTTCGGCCGGAAGGTTCTCGTCCTCCATCCGCAAACGGACGAAGAGGTGGAGTCCTTCGACGAGGAAGTGGCCGCTGCCGCAGCAGGGATCGAGGACGCGAAGGTCGGCGGCGCGGGTCGGCCATTTTTCGTACGACCCGGCGGAGGGGCGCCATCGCCCGGAGGCGTCGTTGCCAGCCTCCCCCTCTTCTCGGACGAAGCGCAGGAAGTCGAAGTCGTAGCCGCCCTCCGCTTCCAGCCGGACAGCGCGCCGGAGTTCGTCTTCGTTCTCTGCGTTCTCGGCGAAGTCGGGCCGTTCGGCGAGGAGGCGTCCCGCCCGCCAGGCGCCGACGGTGTTGTGGAAGAGGAACCGCACCATGTAGGGCTCGGTGAAGAGTTGCGTTACCGCCGGGAGTTCGTCGGCCCCGATCTTCGTGTCGCTAGTCAGTGCCTTCTTCCGGTCCGTTTGCCAGTACTGGTAGGTCCAGCCGAGCGAATCGTCGGCACGGAAGACCGGCGGCGGCAGGGCGTCGAGTGTCTTCTCCAGGGCCCGCCGCGTCTCCGGGGGAAGCGAGACCTCGAGCGACGGATCGTCGGGCCGGAAGATCTGCGGCAGCATCGCTGCAGCGAACTCACTGGCGAGCGCCCAGGGGTCCTTCTTCTGCCCCCGCGCGAGCTCCCGACAGTCCTCGAGGGAGACCGGCACTTCGTTCTCCGGCTCGATCAGCAGGTCGTTTTCCGCGAGGAACCGGGCGAACAGCATCCGGTGCCAGTGCTCGTAGGCGACTTCGCGCGCGAGTCGAGTCACTTTCTGCTTCTTCCCGGTGCGCTCGTCTCCGAGTTGCCGCCCATGCGCCCGCAGCCGCCGTCGCAGGTCCAGGGCGGAGTCCGTCAAGGACGCATCGGCCTCCGCGTCTCCCACCGTGAGCGCCCCGAGCGCCGCCCGCGCCCCGGCCTCGGCAGTCTTCCGGGCCTTCCGCACCGCTCTCCCGAGTTCCCGGCGCAGTTCCCGATCCAGCGCCGACACCGTTCGTTCCTCCCCGTCGCAAGTGCCCGATCAGTCGAGCGGCGCGGTCTCCCCCGGGGACTCGCCCCGTCGGGCCCGGTCCGGAGCGTTGAGCCCCGGCATGATGTCCTCGGGCGACTTCCCGGTGATCTTCAGGTAGAGGGCGTCGGCGCAGAGTTCGATCTCTTCGTTCCAGGCCACGCTCCGCCAGTCGGAGATATACACGCGCTCGAAGAACCCCCGATCCCGCCAAGCCTCGAAGACCCCCTTCCCGACCAGATGGGAAAGATCGACCTCGCCCTCCACGCTGTCGGCGTAGCGGAGCCAGATCCGATACCCCTCCCGCGGCTCGACGGCCACGGGTTCCAGCGGATCGAACTCCGGGAACCCGGCCCTGTCGGTTGCGCCCGATGAGTCGAGCGGCGCGATCTCTCCCGGAGATTCCCCGCGCCGGGCCCGGCCCCAGGCGGCCAGGAGTTCCTGCTGATGGAGCGTGGCCCACTCCATCACGAACCCCAGCGCCCGACCCGGCAGTTTCCCGCCGAGAAGCGCCAGGCGGCGAGTGTCGATCGCGGCCTCCGCCCCGGCGTAGCGGGCGTGGAAACGCGGGGTGTCGCCTTCCCGATAGTTGACGCGGACGACGATGCCGTAGAACCAGCTCACCCGGCCGGTGATCTCCAGGTACAGGGCATCGGGGCAGACCTCGAGATCCTCGTTCCAGGCGATGGTCCGCCGCTCGGAGAGGTGCACCTTCTCGAAGAACCCGGGCTCCCGCCAGGCCTCGAACACGCCGCGCCCGACCAGGTCGGACAGATCCACCTCCCCCTCGACGCCGTCGGCGTAGCGCAGCCAGATCCGATACTCCTTCCGCGCCTCGACCGCCACCGGCCGCCGCAGATCGGATGCCGGTTCGTTCGTCATACCGGCCTCATCTACCGCGCGAAGGCGAAGGCGAGGACGCCGAGGAAGAGAAGGCCGAAGATGATCGGGAGCGAGGTCTCGACGACCGTCAGGCGCCAGTACTTGCGGAAGTCCCGCCCTTCGCGCAGAAGTTTCCACTCGCGTTCGAAGAATTGATACGCCAGATGTTGCTCCAGTTCGTGGAGCGCCTCGAACTTGCCCGTGGCCAGTTGCCGGTAGGAGCGGATGACGACGAACCACGCCGCCGAGAGCAGCACCCCGACGATGCCGAAGAACGCCATGACGGCGTTCGAGCCCAAGTCCCCGGTCCCGATCCACAGCAGCGCAGCCAGGAGACCGGTGAGCAGACTCATGAACAGACGGTTGGCGCTCTCGCGGCGCTGGCTCAGCCGGTCGGCGAACTCCGCGTGGAGTTTGTAGATCTCGAGATAGGGATCGCCGCCCGCCATCACGACACCTCTCGGATCCCCCTCGCGACGCTGTCAGCGCAACGAAGCCGGAATCGCGTTGCCGTGCGTGCTTCGGTCGCCACCGTCGGTGACAGGTCGAACACCGAATGCCGGTTCACGACTGGGTTTCCGATTCCGTTGGAGGAGGATGGGGTGGGTGCGGGGCGGCCGTGCGGCCGCCGAAGTAGAAGCCGATCACCGAGCCGCTGAGGGTGCCGAGCGCGGCCATGACTTCGGTGAAGTGCTCGCCGGCGGCGGCGGAACCGAAGACGAAGAAGTTGACCGTGGAACCGACGATGAGGAGGGCCAACATGCTCCGCACCGAGCCGCGGGGCAGGCCGAGCCCCCGAGCCTGGTGAGGCCCCTTTCTCCCGCAGCACCAGAAGAATCCGGGCAGGATCAGGAAGACGACTGCCACCAGGGCGATCTCGGCCCACATCAGTTCTTTCATCGCGTTCCTCCTTGCGAGTCAGCCGACGACGATGGGGCCTTTTTCGACCCGTTCGAGCAGGGCGGCCTCCGTTTCGCGGACCCACGAGCGGACAGCCGCTTCGTCGGCGAGCGTAGCGCGGCGGAGGGTGACGGGGGTGGGCCGGTCTTCGTCCTTCGGGTCGGCGAGGTCCCGGGCTTCGGCGAGGGCCCGGGCGGTCCGGGCCGGGATGGCGTCGGTCGTCGCGCGCCACCCATCGAGCGGGCGGTCGTCCAGCGTGCGGAGCAGGGCGTCGTCGGTCGCGATTTCGAGGGTCGGGGGCGGGAGGAGGCCGTGGCGGTCGCGGAGTTTCTGCTGCGTGGCGGCGTCGAGCGACGCCCAAGTCGAGTCGGCGGCGAGTTCAGTGTCCGCCTGCTGGATCGCTTCGGCTAGGGAACCGCGGAGCGCCGTCAGTTCGGCCCGCAGGGCGGCGGCGAGTTTCGCGGTGAGCGGCGCCACCCGGTCGGTGTCCTCCAGCAGGGAGCGCCGGTCGCGGATCGTGTCGAGTTCCGGGCCCACTTCTCCGAGAACCGGGAGCCCGGCGGCGCGGCCTCGGAGTCTCCGGGCGAGGTCCCACTGCCGCCGGCGGGGCTCGGCGCGGGCCGCGAGCGTCGTCCACTCCTGCCGCCGGCGGTCGAGTTCCTCCCGGCCTTCGTAGATCGCGAGCAACTGGTCGTTGCCGGTCTTCCCGCTCACCGCTTCGAGGACCGCGGACACCGGCGGTTCCGGGAGCGGGGAGGGGCCGCCGGCGCTTGCGGCGAGGGACCGGAGCGCGGCCACGAACCGGGCGGCGCCCTGCGCTTCGTTCCCCGAAGGGACAGAGATGTCGGCCTGCTGGAACAGGCGGCGGATCGCCAGTTTCTGCGTCACCGTCAGGACGACCTGCTCCGGACGGAAGACGGCGGTCTTGACGCCGGCCTGGTCGAGGCTCTCCGGCGCCAGCGGTTGGCCGGCTCGCTCGGCGCGCAGCCGGCCGGCGCCGACGAGGGCGAGCAGGGCGGCGTCGATCGCGTCGCGCGGCCAGCCGAAGAGCGCCGCCCCGAGGGCCCGGTGGATCTCGGTTCCTTTGGCGCCGGGGCCGACGGTGGTCATCACTTCCTTCGCGACCGGGTGGTCGGCGGCGTCCTGCTCCCAGCCGAGCGGGGCGAAGGGCCGGTCGGACTTCTCCCGGGCGCGCTTCACCGCCGTTCCCCAGTGCGCGCCGTCGCCCTCGTCGAACCGGGGGTGGAGGCGGGCGAGCGACGCCTCGGCGCCGCGGGCGATCCGGGCGGCGAGGTCGTCCCCGAAGACTTCGCTGCCGCCGCCCTGGAGCACCCTCGCCGTGCGGAGCAGGTCGCGGACGATGCCGTCGCGGGCCTCGACGGCGGCGTCCCGGCGGCTCTCCATGCTGCTGCGCGCTTCCCGGCCTTCGGCGGACGGGGGGTTACCGCGGTGGTCGAGGACGCGCTGCGCCGCCAGCGTTTCCGCGGTCCGCCGCTTCAGGTCGTCGGCGTCGCGCTTCGGGAGGAGGACGAAGAGGGTCGGGTCGTCCGTTCCGGCGGCGCGCGCCTGCCGGTCGAACTCCTTCTCCGAGCACTGCCATTCGTCGCGCAGCCAGACGGTGACTGCCTCGGTGCCGGCCGGTGGCGGATCGGCGCCGGGGTGGAGGACGAGGTTCCGGCGCTCTTTCGCCTTGCCGTGCCGCAACCGGACGCCGGCGAGGACCTTCTGGAGCGCCTCGCCGAAGAGTGCGTCGCGGGCGGCGGCGAGGGCCGCGGCGTCGTTCCGGACGCTCGCGTCGGTCTGGCGGAACTCGGCGTCCCAGGCGGCGCCCTCGGTGGTCTGGATGCGGTACTCCGTCCCGACCAGCATCAGGACGCCGTCGGTCTCCAACTCTTCCAGAGCCTTTTCGACGCGCTGGCGGAAGGGGCCGGAGTCCTCGGTGAGGTCGGTTACCAGGAGATCGGCGAGCGTGGCCGCGTCGGCGCGCGCGCCGGTGTCCACGCCCGGCTCGCGCGGCAGTTTGCCGATGAGGAAGACCAGCGCGGCGAGGTCCCCGCGCAACTCGCCGCGGTCCGTGTCGTCGTCCAACTTGTTGATGCGGGTGTGGATCTCGTTCAGCAGGACGCCGCTGCTGACCAGGTCCGCCGCCACCGCGTGGAACAGGTCGCTCGCCGGGATGACGGCGCCGAGGGGCCGGTCGGCGACGGTCGCCAGTGAGTCGTGGAGGATGCGGAGTTGCGAGCGCAACTGGCTGTGGACGGTCGTGCCTTCCCGGGTCTCCACGGCGCGCAGGCAGGCTTCCCAGAACCGCCGGCGGGTGCTCAACAGCGGGTAGTCGTCCAGCCGCGTGTCCGCGTCGCCGGGCTGCGCGGCGAACCGGGTGTCCCGGAGATGGCGGGAGACCTCGCCCTCCCGGTCGGCGAACATCTTTTCGATCGGCCCGACCGCGCTGGCCTTCTTGCGCAGCAGCACCTGCCGGGTCACCTGCTCGACATCGGCGTCGGTCAACTCGACCTTGAGGCGGAAGCGGTCGCGGAGTTTCTGGAGCGTCGGGGTCGCCGAGAGCGCGGACTGGCCCGAGGCGACCAGCATCACCCGGCCCTCGAACCGGGTCTGGATGGCCTCGGCGACCTCGGTGAAGACGGCGGCGCGGGCGCCGGAATCCCCGATGTACTGCTGCGCCTCGTCCAGGACCAGGGCGGTCAGGGGCAGGGAGTCGTTCCCGCCGTCGTCCGGCCCGTCGGCGCCGTGCGCCAGGGCCTTCCGCGCCAGGGCCACGAATTCCTCGGTCGTCAGGTCGCCGTCGAGCGGCGGGTACTGGGCGGCCAGCACCGTCCGCACTTCCTTCGGGCCGGGAGCGAAGTCCGGGTCCGCCGCCAGCAGCGCCGCGGCGATGCGCGGGCTCACATGGAGGTTGTTCAGTTCCTTCTCCAACGGTCGGCCGCGTTCTTCCACCTCGGCCCGCACCCGGTCGAGCCGGCCGTTCTCCTTCAGCCAGAAGAAGAACCGCGCCTGGGGGACGCCGGTGGGGAGGCGGCGGGCGCGGAGGAGGATCTCCAGCACCGCCGCCCGGACGCGGTCGTTCCCGCCGAGGAGCGTGCCGGCGGCGGCGAAAGGCGGTCGGCCGGCGCGGCGGGCCTGGGTGTCGAGTTCGGCGAAGGCGGCGCGGAGTCCCTCGGACAGCCCCCCGGGGACGAGGCCGCGCGCGGTGGCGCCGTCGTGGAACCGCGTGTCCGTCCACAGGTGGGTCAGCATCTTCAGCAGGTGCGACTTGCCGCTGCCGTAGAAGCCGCTGACCCAGGCGGCCTCCTGGCGCTTCCGGCCGAAGTCGGCGACGAACCGGTCGAGGATGCGGGTCAGGCCGTCGGCGAAGCGGCCGTCGCAGACGAAGGTCTCCAGTTCGGAGCGGAGCGCTTCGTCCTCGGTTGCGTCGGGCGCTTCGCTGATCCGCGCCTGGCCCTTGTTGGCGAGTTCGGTGGTCCGCGGATCCCGTTCGAGGAGGTCGTGGATCTTCGGGGGGGTCATCGGTTCGGTCGGCGGGGCGGGGGGGATTGTCAGCCCTCGCCGTGCAGGGTGATCGGGTGGGCCAGGTAGTTCCAGCCGTCGCGGGCGTTCAGCAGGCGGTAGTTCGTGCCTTCCTTCGACCCGGGGAAGAAGACCAGCAGGCGGCCGGGGATGTCCGGTTCCACCCGGCGGATCAGGTTGGAGACCCGGAGGAAGCCGTAGAGCGAGGCCACGCCGGTGAGCGCGGCCACGCCGTTCTCGTTCGATTCGCGGAGGGCTTGGGCCAGCCGTCCGGCGGCGTAGTCGGGGAACTCGGCTTCCAGTTTCGGGGCGAGCAGGTCCGGGCTCTCGAACCAGGCTTCCCGGTACTCCGGGTCCTCGGCGCCCAGCCAGTCGGCGAACCAGGGGGTGCAGTCGGTCTCGGTCCAGCCGCGGCCGGCGGCCTCGGTCGCCTGGCGGAACTCGCCGACCTGCGCCCGGAGCCGCCGCTCGCGGTCCTCCGGATAGACGACGAAGACCACCCGCTGCGCCCCGGCGACCGCCCGCGGCCAGGGGGCGAGCACATGTTTCTCGTAACTCTTGGCGAGTTCCGTCACCTGGTTGCTCATCGGGAACCCCCGAGCGGGTCGAGCCCGTTCGTCCGGATCTCCAGGACGCCGCCGCCGCTGCGGATCCGGAGGAGGCCCCGGCGGCCCGCTTCGGCGGCGAGGGAGCGGAGTTCGCCGGGCGTGCGGTCCAGCGTCCGCGCCCAGGAGGTGCCGAGCAGCGAGGGGCCGCCGGCGCCCTCCTGCTCGCCCAGCCAGACCGCCAGCGCCAGTGCGCCCGGGGTCGGTTCCACCCGGCGGCGGAGTTTGCGCATCCGGCCTTCGAGGTGGCCGGACTGCGACCAGGAACTGGCGGCGTTCCGGGCCACCTTGTCGAGCACCGCGTCGTTGAAGCGGCCTTCGGTGCCGGCGCGGATCGCTTCCAGGAACGGGCCGCGGACGAGCTCGGCGCCGGGGGGGAGGGAGAGCACCGCCGGGGCGGTGGCGCGGAGCACCGGGTCGCGGGCGAGGGCGGTCAGCAGGGCGAGCAGCGGGCGGCCCGGTTCGTCGGCCGGCCAGAGGCGGCGCAGGACGCGGAAGATCGGGAGGCGCGGGTCACAGCCGTACAACTCGCGCAGGTGCTGGCGGTCGTGGCGGCGGGCGGCGGCGGTGGGCTTGCCCAGGGCGTTCTCGGTGACGACCGCTTCGGTGTAGGCGGCGGCGGGGGCGTCGGGCGGGACGGTGGCGAGGAGTTCCCCGAGTTCGGCCAGCATGATCGTCCGGCTGCTGTGGGAGCCCCGGTTCCCGAACCGGAACCCGGCGCGCTCGGTGGGGGTGGGCTCCTTCGGGGGGGGCTTCGGGCCGGGGGCGGCCGCCGCGGTCTGGGCTGTCCGGGCGGCGGGGGAGGCGGGCATCGGCGGAGCACGATAGCATTCTCTGCGTGTGAAGTCCATTTTTCACCGGCAGATTTGCCGGTGAATCTCTGTGGGGAGGGGCCGATGTCGTTGGGAGGGCGTCGTTTTCGTCCGGTCGGGCGGCGGGGCCGGGGCGCCCGCGCGCGGCGGCGGCCTCGGTTCCGGTTCCGGTTCGGGCCGGCGTAGCCCTTCGCGGCCCCGCGTCCCTCTCCCCGGCGTCGAGACCGTCCTCATGCGCGGCCCGCTTCGCGGTGGATGCCCGACTGCCGCCGACACCGTTGCCGGCTCCGGGCGTCGGTCCGACCGCCGCCTTCGCGCCGCCCCGCCCTGCGATGCCTGACCGGCCCGCCCGCCGACTTTGCGCCGGCCCGCCCTGCGATGTCTGACCGGCCCGACCGCCCCGACGGTTCCGACCGCCCGGACAGCGAGTTCGCTTCGCCGGCGCCGAGGGAGGCCCTCGAGTACTTCCGGTTCCGCGGGTTGAAGATCGGCTTCGACTACCGCGATGTCCGGCCCGGGGAGCACGCCCTCGCGTTCACGGTCGCCAAGGCGATGGACTTCGACCTGCTCAAGGAGATCCGCGCCGCCCTCGACCGCGCCCTCGGGGAGGGGATGACCTTCCGCCGGTTCGAGCAGACCCTCACCCCGCTGCTGAAGGAACGGGACTGGTGGGGCCGGAGGGAGCTGACGGACCCGCTCACCGGGAAGCAGGTCGTCGCGGAACTCGGCAGCCCGCGCCGCCTCCGCATCCTCTACCGGGCGAACTTCCGCGCCGCCCGGGCCGCCGGGCTCTGGATCCGGGCCCAACGGACGAAGGACGCCGATCCGTACTTCCTCTACGGAGCCGGCCCGGACGAGGCCTGCGAGCCCCACCGCCCCTGGGCCGGAACCCTGCTCCCGGTGGCCCACCCCTGGTGGGACGACCACTTCCCCCCGAACGGCTGGGACTGCGGCTGCCGCGCGCGCTTGGTCGGCGAGGCCGAAGCCCGGCGCCGCGGCGGCCCCACCGAACCGCCGCCGCGCCGGGAAGCCGCCCGCCGGAACGAGCGCACCCTCCGTCTCGACCGGGTGGACGCCGGCCTCGACCCGGCCTGGGCCACCAACCCCGGAAAACTCTGGGCCGAAGGCCCGATGGGGCCCCTCGGGAAGGAATTCGGCCCCGCCCACGAAGCCTACGCCCGCGCCGCCATCCAATCCGTCCTCGAAAGCCCCATCCTCGCCGGCTTCCTGAAGGCGCCACGTGGAGATCTCGCGACCGGCCTTCTGGAACCTGAAGTCCAACGATGGATCGGGGCGACCACGCGACTGGTCCGCCTGACCGAAGAGATCATGCAGAAGCAATTGGGGCGCTGGCACAAGAAGCGGCCGGATGGCGAACTCCGATATCGAGGTCACGAACTGACCGTTTCGCAGTATCGGCTTCTTCCGCATTTCATCCGGCGGCCCCAACTGGTGATGCGACACATGCCCGTGTATCGCATTTCGAGAGAGAAACTGGCTACGCGGCTGAACTTGATCTCTGAGACGGGAGGGACCTACTACAACCTCGTCGTCGCCAAGTTTCCGGACGATCCCGCCAGAGTGGCCCTCGTCTCGTTCTACGAAATCGATGGCGGACGTGCCCGCGTCGACCGAATGATCACCCGAACGGAAACCGGCGCCGATGGCCAAGCGATTTTCCGCAATTCACTTCCGCCCAGACAGTGAGGCGGGACTGCGCCTGGTAGTCCCGTGGGGTCGTACGGCGAGACCCTACCCCGCCTCGACATGAAGTCGCGTCCCTTCGTCTTGGGCTTGCCAGGCATCCCTCACACCAACTGGTGATACACGGATGGGACCCGACCCTTGCGCCCAAGGCTAGCACACCGGCGCTGAGGGGGATCCGCCGGTGGGCCATCCGAGGCGTGATGCGGGAGACCGGTCGTCGATCGCCCCGTTCCAGCGAATGCTGGCGGGCGGATTCCACCTCGTTGACCGAGGGGCCCACCGATCCTCGGATCTCACGCAGGTCGAGGTCACCTGACGGAGGAGATGGGACTGCGCCTGGTAGTCCCGTGGGGCCGCCCGCGGGCGCCGCGACTGCCCTACGCTCGGCAAGCCGAGTCCCTTATGTCGGAGTTGCCAGGCACTCCTCACGTCAAACATGGCGGGAGCAAGCGGGATGCGGCCCTTGGAGGGCAGGATAGCGCGGGCCGCCACGTCTCTGGACCGGGTCGGGACTGCGCCTGGTAGTCCCGTGGGGTCGCGCCTGGCGGGCTTCGAGACCGGCCGCTCGGCACAGTGGCCGAGTCCCGTTGTGCTTGGGTTTCCAGGCACCCCTCAGCGGCCGAGGACACGGACGCGGACGAAGTGGGAGCGCAACCCTTGAACCGGAAGGGTAGCCACCGGCGTCGCACGGTCGGGACTGCGCCTGGTAGTCCCCCGGGGTCGCCTACGGCGGTCTCCGGAATTCCGCCGCTCGGCGTTGCGCCGAGTCCCTTATGTCGGGCTGGCCAGGCATCCCTCACGCCCGAGGGCGGTGGCGAATAGGAAGCGACCCTTCACGGAGAAGGTTAGCGCGGGTCGGTGAGCCGCTCCGACGCCGGGATGGCGCCCGCCAGTCCGGTGGGGTCGCACCCGGCGGGCTTCGAGATCGCTACCCGTAGCCGAAGCCGAGTCCCGTTGTTCCCGGGTTTCCGAGCACCGCCCAGCGGCCGAGGACCGGACACGGGCGCTGACGAGGTGGGAGCGCGACCCCTTCGCCGGAAGAACAGCCACCGGCATCGCGCGGTCGGGACTGCGCCTGGTAGTCCCCCGGGGTCGTACGGCGAGACCCTACCCCGCCTCGGCGCCAGCCGCTTCCCTCTGTCTTGGGCGTGCCAGGCATCCCTCACACCAAGTGGTGATACACGGATGGGAAGTGACCCTTATCCGCGAGTGTAGCGGCTCCGAGGAGGCGCCGCGGTCGTTCGGGCCTCGATGACGGGAGCGAGCGGAACGCGACTCCGGAAGAGGCAGCAGTCCGCCGCCCCTTCCGTGAAGGAATGGGACTGCGCCTGGTAGTCCCCTGGGGCCGCCCGTGCGGGCTCCCTGCAAATCCGCTGCTCGACGAAACCGAGTCCCGTTCGGGCTTCCAGGCAAAGTCCTCCGGAAGGAAGTGGGATGCGGCCCTTGCTCCGCGGCGTAGCGCGCCCAACGGGGGTCGGGCGGCGCCCCCGGTTCGGCGCTGCCGGGAATCGGAGCGAGGAGCGACCGGAACGGCGACCTTCTCCCCGCCGCCGGCCCCGAGGTTCCGCGGCGGGAGCGAATCGAGGAGGAATCGGCGGTCGCAGAGCCGGCTGTCGCCCTACCGCAACGGGATCCGCCAGGTCGGGCCGGTGGGCGTGCCGCGGGCGAGGTGGACCGCGTCCCGGAGCACGGCGGCGGCGGTCGGGGTCGCGTCGCCCTCGGTGCAGGCGAAGCGCTGGGTCCCGTAGATGTCGGTCTCCCACTCCACCGCCATGTCGCCGCTGCCGATGCCGCCGAAGAAACTGTCCCGGGGCACGGTTACCGGGCGCACGGTGAGCCGGTACCCCGCTCCGTCCGATACCGCCTCGGCCAGCAGGCGGACGACTTCCCCGGCGCCCGGGGTCGGGGCGGCCTCGATGCCGGTTCGCTCCACCCGGTCGAGCGCCGCCGGGACGCCCAGCACCGTGCGGGCGAGGATCGCCAACTTCACCGCGGTGTCCGTTCCGTTCAGGTCGTTCGTCGGGTCGGTCTCGGCGATGCCCCGGCGCTGCGCCTCGGCCACCGCCTGCTCCCGGGTGTCCCCGGCGCGCATCCGGTCGAGCACCAGGTTGCTGGTGGCGTTGAAGACTCCCCGCAGCCGGCGCACCTCCGCCGCCACCAGGTCCCGCGCTCCGGCGTTCGCCACCGGGAGGGCGCCGCAGACGGTGGCGCTCCAGCCGAACCCGGCGCCCGTGCGTTCGGCGAGGTCGGCCAACTCGTCGAAGGCCAGGACCACCGCCGACTTGTTCGCGAAGACCGCGGAACGCCCGGCGTCCAGGGCGGCCCGCGCCGCGGCCAGGCCGCTGCCGCCGGTGCGGATCTCCATCGAGGCGGCGTCGCACAGGATGCCGGTCGGCCCGGCGAGGTCGAGCGCTTCCGTCAGCGATAGCGGCTGCGCGCCGGGGAGGTTCCGCACCGAAGTGCCGGCTTCCTTGCCGGCGACGAGGAACTCGGCGGAGAAGGAGGCGCCGGGGGCGTCGGGGCCGCGGATCCAGCCGCTCCGGTCGGCGCAGGCGACGACGCGGAAGCCGACCCTGTAGCGCTCGGCCAGGACCTCCCGCTTGTCCCGCAGGATCCGCAGCAACGCCCGGTGGACATTCCCCATCCCCAACAGGAGGAGCGGCCGCGCGGCGACCGGCGGGCTCTTCACCCCGTCGTCGGGTCGCCGTCCGCGGGGCGGGGCGAATCCCGATGCGGGGAACCTCGTTCGGGCCGCCCCGCGAGCGGGTCGTCCGGCGCCGGGCCGACGACCCGGACGCTCCGGGAGCGGAAACCGCCGTGGGTCTTCAGCAATTCGAACTCCACCGCCTCCCCCTCCACCAGGCCCGGCCCGCCGGGCGCCGTCAGCCACTCGGCGCGGACTTCCACATCCGGCCCGTCGTCGCGGCGGAGGAAGCCCCGCCCGGCGCCCGCGTCGTACCACTTCACCACGCCCCGGCGGGTCGGGGCCGGTCGGGAAGGGGAACCGCTCACGCCGCCGCCGGGGCGCGCCAGTCGGTGTGGGGCGCGCGGTTCTCGACGAACCACAGCCAGAGGAGCCGGGCGTAACCGCTCTTCTCGGCGCCGATCTCCTCGAAGAAGGGGCCGAGCGCGCGATGGAGGGCGCGGAGGCGGTAGAACGGCACGCGGGGGAAGTAGTGGTGTTCCAGGTGGTAGCCCGACCAGAGGAAGGCCGCATCCCAGAAACGGGAAGGGCGCATCACGGTTCCCCAGCGCGCCGGATCGCCGGGCACGATGTCGTAGTGCTGGCCCAGCCGGTTCAGGGTGAAGGCCACCGGGAACACCAGGAAGACCGGGAGCAGGTACACCTTCGCCGCCGCGGCAGCGCCGCCCAGCCCGAACAGGAGCGCCAGGATCGCCAGGTGGCCGGCGATGGTGAGCGTCCGTTCCCGGCGGATCGCCCGGCGGACCGCCTCCGGGTAGCCGGCCGACTCCCGCCGCGCCGCCCGGAAGTAGATCGGGATCAGCGCCGGGGTCAGGTAGAGCGCCTTGAACCATCGCCGGTTCCGCTTCGGGGAGAGGTGATGCCGCTTGGGGTCGCGCCCGGCGTCGCCGAGTTGGGCGTGGTGGTCGAGGTGCCACCGGGTGAACTGGGTGGCGGAGATCCCGCTCCAGAAGGCGTAGAAGTGGCCCAGCGCCCGGTCGAGCGCCGGGCGGCGGCGGGCGAACACGGTCTCGTGGACGACCTCGTGGAGCATCACGGTGAAGTTGAAGATGGTGAAACCGAGGACGACCACGCCGACCGCCGACCACCACCAGGCGATATCTCGCCAGGCGAGCACCCCGCCGCCGGCGAGCAGCAGCAACTGCCAGCCGAGGACGAGGAAGTGGAGAACCGGCCGCCGGCGGTGGAGGCGGCGCAGCAGGTCCTGCGGAACCGCCGCCGCCAGCCGTTCCCGCAGGTCGCGGGTGGCCTCGGCCCAGTGGGAGGCCGGCGGTTCCGGGTCGCTGTCTCGCGTCGCCGCCGTCCCGCCGCGCGACTCGGGCGCGCCGGGCGCCGGACCGGGATGCATCGCCGCCGCATCTTACCCATCCCCCGGGGGTTCTCTGCCGGTGGCGGAACGCCGCCCGGGAGCGCCGGCACGCTTCCATCGAGGCGGCCACCGGGCGGGCGCGACAGACCCAGCGCCGCCGGCCGCCCTCCCCGTACCCGCCGCCGCTTCCGCAAACACGGCGACGCCGGAGCCGCCTTTTTCCCCGAAGTTCGCGCCCCGCGACCTCCCCTCCCTTCCGGCTGCTCGCCGGCGCTCCCCGGGGCGGCCGTACCCGTTGTTCGAGCGCGGGGCAATTCCTTGCCCGCCAACGACTTCCGGCCCGCTCCGGCTGGCCGGCGGCGCGTCTCGGGGCGGGACATTCCGTTGCCGATTTCCGCCCTCTCGAACGGGCCGGCGGCTCTCCGGCGCCCCTCGGAGTGAGCGTTCTCGGTACCCGAACGCGGGACCCTTCCTTGCCGACCGCCGACATCCGCTCCGCGCTGGTCGTTCCGGCTCCGGCGGGCCGGGAGACATTCGTTGCCGATTTCCGTCACTTCGACCGCAGGTGGCCGCTCCCCGAGGCCCCTTCGGGGCAGGCGTTCCCGGTATCCCTGAGCGGGGCCGTTCGCTGCCCACGGTTGACACCCGGTCCGCGCCGGCCATTCCCGCGGCGCTTGGCGAGGCGGGACACTCTCGTTGCCGATTTCCGTCACTTCGACCGCGCCGGCCGCTCTCCGGTGCGTCTCGGGAGGGTCGTTCCCGGTATCCGTGAGCGGGGCAGTTCCCTTCCGACTCACGACACTCGGCCCGCGCCGTTTCCGCGGCGGCGGACGGGACCCTTCGTTGCCGATTTCCGTTACTTCGATGGCGCCGGCCGTTCTCCGACGCGCTTCGGGGCGGGCGTTCCCGGTTTCGAGAGCGGGGCCGTTCGCTGCCGACTCTCGACACCCGGTCCGCGCCGGCCGGTCGGCGGCGCCCGGGGGGCCGGCGTTTTCGGCGCTCGAAGTGGGACACTTCCGTCGCCCATGTTCGACACCCGGTCCGCGCCGGCGGGTCCGCCCCGCGACTCGGGCGGCGATCAGCGGGACGCGGACGACCCCGGAAGGAGCGCGCGGTGAGCGCCGACCGCCGCCCGCCGCGCCGGTTCTCCGCGGAGCGGAAGACGGAGGCGGTGCTGCGTCTCCTGCGCGGCGAAGACCCGGAGTTGCTCTCCCGGGAGTGGGGCGTCGCGGCCGGGACGCTCTCGGAATGGAGATCCGCGTTCCTGGCCGGAGGTCGGGCGCGGCTGGAGAGCCGGCCGGCGGATCCCCGGGACGAGGAGATCCGCGCCCTGAAGACGAGGGCCGAGGACCTCACCATGCGGCTGGAGTTGTCGGAGATGGCGGTCGAGCGGATGCAGGGAACTGCGCCCGCTCCTCCACCCCCGGTTTCCCCGAGGGAACCGACGGAGTGAAGCCCGCCCGGTCATCCCCGGCCGAGCGTCCCGGCGCGCGGACCCGGGGCCGGGGCGCCCGCGGCGCCTTCTCGGCGACCGCGAAGGATCGGTTCCCGGGGATTCCACGAAGGGCGCCCGGGCGCTGTCGACCCCTGGTGCGGCGGACCGCGCGGCGGCGGTTCCGAACGGAGATCGGTTGAGTCGTGGCGGCCGCTGACGCGCTCCGGGGGGACGGGCGGGCGCTCGCCGAGCAGTGCCGCCGGCTCGACGGGCGGGGGTATCCGGCGTACCGCGATCTCGAAGGCGGCTGGGCGCTCGGCGGCGGGTTGACGCTGTTCCTCGACCGGGCGGCGCGGGATCCGTTCGCGCCGCCCTCCCCGGTCCGGCTGCGGCTGGCGGCGGACGCGGCCGGCTTCCCTCCGGAGTTCACCCGGACCCGGTTGCGCCGGATGGCGCTGGCCGACTGTCTCGCCCGCCGGGTCGCGGAAGCGGCGGACTCCCGGTCGGGCGCGACCAGCGGTTCGGGCCGTTCCGGCCGTTCCGGTTCCGGCAACAGCGGGCGGATCCGGAACGATGCCGGCGGTCAGCAGGTCCTCGAACGGAGCGCGGTCCGGGTCGAGTCGGCCCCGCCCGGCGCGCCGGCTTCCGGCTGGGTGGAAGCGCGGGTGGAGGTCGGTCTCCCCGCCGCCGGCCGGCGGATCCTCGGCGGACGGGCGGAAACGCTGCTGACCGCGGACCTGCCCGAAGTCGCGGCGGCGTTGGCCTGCTCGCGGGACCGACACGACGAAATGGCGGCCTTCCTCCGGGGCGTCGAAGTCCAGGAGCACCTGCGGCAACAACTCCGCTCCCGCGGCCTGGTCGCCTTCGTCGCCGACGGTGCCGTCCTGCCCCGGCTCCACGGCGCCAGCGAACTCCCGCTCCCCGCTGCCGAGGCGGTGCCCTTCGAGAGCCCCCCCTCGCTGCGCGTCCGGCTGTCGCTGCCCGAACCCGGCGGGCTGACCGGCGGCCCCGAGTCCGGTGAAGGCGGGGAGATCTCCGGGATGGGGATTCCGGAGGGGGTCACCCTCATCGTCGGCGGCGGCTACCACGGGAAGTCCACCCTGCTGCAGGCGCTCGCGGCGGCGGTGTTCCCGCACCTTCCCGGCGACGGCCGCGAGCGCTCCGCCACCCGGGGCGACGCGGTCACCATCCGGGCCGAGGAAGGGCGCCCGGTGCATGCCGTGGATGTGCGCCCCTTCATCCGGGACCTGCCCGGCGGGCGCTCCACCGAGGCCTTCACCACCGAGAACGCCAGCGGCAGCACCAGCCAGGCCGCTTCGCTGGTGGAGGCGCTCGAAGCCGGGTCGCGCCTGCTGCTGCTGGACGAAGACACCTCGGCGACGAACCTGATGATCCGGGACGCCCGGATGCAGGCGCTGGTGGCCCGGGAGGCGGAGCCCATCGTGCCGCTCGTGGATCGCGTCCGGCACCTCCACGAGGTCCACGGGGTCTCCGCCGTCCTGGTGATGGGCGGCTCCGGCGACTACTTCGAGGCCGCCGACACGGTCCTGCGGATGGAGGATTGGAGGGCGGCGGACGCCACCGCCGAGGCCCGCGCGGTGGCCCGCTCGCTGCCGCACCGGCGGCAGGCGGAGACCGGGGGGGCGCCCTTCTTCGCCCGGGAACGCCGGCCTCTGGCGGACCGGTTCGCCGGCGTCGGGCGCCGGGGGAGGACCCGGGTGAAGGCGGATTCCCCGGCCCGTCTCCGCTTCGGCGAAGAGGAAGCGGACCTGGCGGCGCTGACCGCCCTGTTCGATCCCAGCCAGACCCGCGCCGCCGGGTACGCCGCCGCCCTCGCCGCCGAGCGGTTCCGGGATCGGACGCTCCCGGAGGTGCTCGACGCGCTGGAGGACTTCCTCGACCGGGAGGGGCTGGACGCGCTCACCCCGGAGGGACGCGCCGGCCGGCACCCGGGGCGGTTGGCGCGGCCGCGGCGGTACGAGATCGCCGGGCTCCTGAACCGCCTCCGCGGCGGGGGTTTCGAGAGTCGTCCGGCGCCGCGCCCGCCGGAGACCCCGGCGTCGGCCCGACCGCCGCCCACGGGCGGATAATCCCGCCGCCCATGACCGCGTACCCCACTTCCGGCCTCCTTCTCGCCCTGCCGCTCGCCGGCGCCGCCGGCTGCGCGCCCCCGGAGGAATCGGCGGAGCCGGGCCGGCTGCTGGTGGACGGCGGCACGGTCCTGGTCATGGACGAAGAGGGAACCGTCCTGCCCGGCGGGGCGGTGCTCATCGAAGGGGAGCGGATCGCGGGCCTCTTCGACCGCGCCGCGCCCCGTCCGCCGGGGGTCGAGGTGCTCGACGCCACCGGGCAACTGGTGATCCCCGGCCTGGTGAACACCCACGGCCACGCGGCGATGTCGCTCCTGCGCGGCCTGGCGGACGACCTGCCGCTCATGACCTGGCTGGAGGAGAACATCTTCCCGGCGGAGGCGGAACTGGTCGCCCCCGACTTCGTGTACTGGGGAACGCTGCTCTCGTCCATCGAGATGCTGAAGAGCGGCACCACCACCTTCGCGGACATGTACTTCTTCCGCGAGGAGGTCGTCCGGGCGATCACCGAAGCCGGGATCCGCGCCGTCGCCGGGCCCAGCATCATCGGCTTCCCGGCGCCGGACTTCGCGTCGCCGGCGGAGTCGCTCGCCGAAGCCGACGCCTTCTTCGAGAAGTCCCGGGAGCATCCGCTGCTCGTCGCCGGGACCTCGGCGCACGCGCTCTACACCACCAGCCTCGACGACACCCGCGCCGCGCTGGAAGTCGCCGACCGCCACGGCGCGCCGTTCCAGATCCACGCCGCCGAGGCGAAGGACGAAGACGACCGCGCCCGGGAGGCGACGGGAATGGGCGTCATCGAGGCGCTCGACTCCATCGGGGCGCTCCGTCCGGGGACGGTGCTCGCCCACGGGATCTACCTGTCGGAGGAAGACATCGGCCGCATCGCCGCCGGCGGCGCCGGGGTGGCGCACAACCCGGAGAGCAACATGAAGTTGGGGGCCGACCGCGCCGCGCCGGTGACCGAGTTGCTGGCGGCGGGGATCCCGGTCGGCCTCGGCACGGACGGCCCGGCGAGCAACAACGACCTCGACCTGTTCGGCGAGATGGACACCGCCGCCAAACTCCACAAGTTCGCCGCCGGCGACCCCACCCGGCTGCCGGCGGAGACGGTCTTCCGCATGGCGACCGCCGGGGGCGCCCGGGTGCTGGGCCTCCAGGACCGGATCGGCTCCCTCGAAGTCGGCAAACTCGCCGATATCGTGCTGGTGGAGACCCGCCGCCCCGGCCTCACCCCGCTCTACCGGCCCTACTCGCACCTGGTCTATGCGGTCCGCGGCAGCGATGTGCGGACGGTGCTGGTGAACGGCCGCGTCGTCGTCCGCGACGGCGAGATCCTCACCGTGGACGAGGAAGCGGTCATGGCGAAGGCCCGCGAGTTCCGAGACCGCGCCGCCGAAGTCGTAGCCCGCGTCCAGCAGCGCTGACGAAGCCGCCCGCCCGCGGACGAGCGACATGCGGGCGCGTTAGAATGAATCGAGTAATTGACACAGTGTCGGTCGCCGAGCCATTCCGGCTCATGAAGTCGGCATTTCACGATCGATACCCCCCCCCCCCCCCGCCCCCCACACACACACACACATCTCTAAGGATGACCCACATGACGGACGCCGCGTTACGCAAACATCACAGTTACTTCAAGAAGCAGGTTGAGGAGTTGAGCCGGAGTACGCCTTCGAAGGCACAGAAGGGCCTTGACTACGCGATATCGCTCATCGCCCTCATGATGGTCGAAGATCGTCTCGATCGGATCGGGTCGACTACGACAGGTGCCGGCGGCAGCATCGCCGCGACAGCCGCCGCCGATCGTTCCCACTCCCGCCGACGCGGACCCCGGTCCTGATCGCCTGTCGGAGCGAGTGGCCATACCGGCGCGGCAGAAGCCGCCCGGGCGACGACCCCGTCGAGGACTCGCGAACAGGGTGGCGCACGGCGGGGCCCGCAACAATCCCGTATCGTGCTCGACACCCCTCGACGGGGCGGGCTACGGCATGCGGAATATCACCGTGTCACGTGCGCCGCCGCGGGGCGTAGCGCCCGGGCGTCCGCGGCCGCGCGGCGCTGTCCGGGGGTCGGGGCGGGCGTCCCCGCATCGCATCGGCTCGGTGATCGGGGGTTCGCCGAAAACAGCCACAACGGCAGCGGCAACCCCGGACACCGGTAGCCCCTCCGGTCCCCCGCCCGGCGACGACCGGAGGGTGTCCCGCCGCGGGACGCCAGTGGGGATCAGTGCGCCCGAAGGACGCGACGCCATACCGGCTGGGGAGGCCGGCTGCGACGGGACAGGCGAAGTCTATTCCAGGCGTCCGGCCAGGAGGCCTCAACGAGCCTCGACGGGCCGAACTTCGCGCCCCGCGCGGCCTCGACTTCGAAAGTCGGCGGTCCGACTGCCGCGAGCGCCGGCTATTCGGACCGGGGCTCGCCACCCCGAGGCCGCCGCCCCGGGGAGGCGGCCCCGCTCCCCGCTGCGCCGAGCCGCGAGCATCGCCGGCGCTCCGCGCCTTCGGGCCGCGACGGTGCGGTCGCCCGGCCCGTCGGTCACCCGGCCGGCCGGCGACATCGGCGAGCGCCGGCCCCGCAGGGGCGGCAGGCGATCCCGAGCCCGTCGCCCCCCGGGGACGCCGCTCTACTCCCCGCCGCGCACCGCCGCCAGCATCGCCAGCACCTCGTCGTGGAGGGCGCCGTTGGTGCTGACCGCGTTCGGGCCGTGGATCGTCCGGTTGCCCTCCCAGTCGGTGAAGCGCCCGCCGGCCTCCTCCAGGATCGGCAGGAACGGCGACGAGTCCCAGGCCTTCATCTCCGGGTCGAGGTCGATCTCCGCCCGTCCGGTGCAGACCAGCGCGTGCCCGAAGGCGTCCCCCCAGGTGCGCCGCGCCAGCACCCGCCGGCCCAGCGCCTCCCAGATCGGCCCGATGGTCGCCGGGTCGGTGGTGGTCGCCAGCGCGTTCTCCAACTCCGTCACCCGCGACACCCGCGCCGGGCGGCCGTTCCACCAGGCCCCCTCGCCGACCGCCCCGGTGACCATCTCCGAGAGGCCGGCCAGGTTGCAGACCCCCACCACTGCCTCCCCGCCGATCTCCAGTCCGATCAGCGTCCCGAACAGCGGCACCCCGTGGACGAAACTGGTGGTCCCGTCGATCGGATCCAGGATCCAGCGGTGGGTCGGATCGGAGCCGGACTCGCCATCCTCCTCGCCGAGCACCCGGTGTTTGGGGAACCGGGCCTCGATCCGCGACCGCAGCAGCCGTTCGGCGGCGATATCCGCCTCGGTCACCGGCGTCCGGTCGGGCTTCATCGTCACCCCCACCCCGACCTGGAAGTGGCGGGTGATGAGCCGCCCGGCCTCCCAGGCGATCTCGGTGGCGAAGTCGAGCAGTTCGCGGGTGCTCGCCGGCATCCTCGTGGTTCCTCTCCGCGCCGCGTCTCGGGCGGCGCCGGGCGCGGACTATGCCACCTCGACCGGCGGTTCGGAACCGGGCGGCGCGGTCGGCGACGGGGTTCGGGCGCGCCCTTCCCGGAGGCGGCCGCACCGGCGGTTTCCGGGAAATGCGCCGCCGCCGCCGGCGGGATAAATTCCACCGGCTATGCCGCGTTCGCCCCTCCTCGCCGCCCTTCTGCTCCCCGCCGCCTTTGCCGCCTCGACCGCAGGGGCGGAAGAAGAGAGCGAGTCCGGCGCCCGCATCGGGCGGGCCGCGGCGACCGTGGAAGCGCCGCTCATAGACGGCCGGATGGACGACGAGGTCTGGCAGGGGGCGGAGCCGCTGACCGGGTTCGTCCAGGCGAACCCCTTCGAGGGGCAGCCGGCGACGGAGCGCACCGAGGTCCGCATCCTCTTCGACGACGACGCGCTCTACATCGGCGCCACCCTCTACGACAGCGACCCCGACGGCATCATCGCCACCGACGCCCGCCGGGACTCGGGGCTCGGCGACACGGACTCCTTCCAGGTCATCCTCGACACCTACCACGACCTGCAGAACGGGTTCGTCTTCGGCACCACCCCGGCGGGCCTCGAGTACGACGGGCAGGTCAGCAACGCCGGGGGCGGGGGCGGGGGCGGCGGCGGACCGCAGATGCGGGCGCGCACCGGCTCCGGCGGCGGCTTCAACCTGAATTGGGACGCCTCCTGGACCGTCGCCACCCAGGTCGGCGACTACGGCTGGTCCGCCGAGTTCGCGATCCCGCTGCGGACGCTGCGCTACGGCGACAGCCCGCAGACCTGGGGGATCAACTTCCAGCGGAACATCCGGCGCAAGCGCGAAGAGGACTACTGGTCGCCGGTGGCCCGCATCTACAACCTCTACCGGCTCTCCTCCGCCGGCGAACTCCACGGCCTGGAGTTGCCCTCGCCGCGCAACCTGAAACTCATCCCCTTCGCCCTCGGCGCCGGGGGCCGGGACTACTCGGTCGAGGCCGAGGCGGAGCAGCAATTCGACTTCGGCGTGGACGCCAAGGTCGGCATCACCCCCAGCCTGAACCTGGACCTGACCTACAACACCGACTTCGCCCAGGTCGAGGTGGACGACCAGCAGATCAACCTCACCCGGTTCAACCTGTTCTTCCCCGAGAAGCGCCCCTTCTTCCTGGAGAACGCCGGGAACTTCTCCATGGGCCGCGGCAGTTCCGTGGACCTCTTCTTCAGCCGGCGGATCGGCATCGGGCCGGGCGGGGTGCCGGTTCCCATCCTCGGCGGCGCCCGGCTCTCCGGCAAGGCCGGCGACTACAACCTGGGGATGCTGAACATGCAGACCCGGGAAGTCGCCGAGGTCGTCGCCGCCAACAACTACACGGTGATGAGCCTGAGCCGCGAGTTCGGGCAGCGATCCTCCCTCGGCGCCATGTTCGTGAACCGGATGGCCACCGGCGCCGCCGCGCAGGACGACGACTGGAACCGCACCTGGGGCGTGGACGGGCAATGGGGCATCGGCGAGGCGCTCACCTTCACCGGGTTCGCCGCCCGCACCGAGACCCCGGGCTACGAGGACCTCGAAGGCGGCGAGTACGCCTACAGCGCCCGCGGCGAGTACTTCCGCAACGACCTGCGCCTCTGGCTGGGGATGACCGAAGTGCAGCCGAACTTCAACCCGGAGGTCGGTTTCCTGCGCCGCAGCGCCTACCGCAACCTCGACTACGGCTACTTCAGTTACCACCGCCCGGAGTGGCTGCCCTTCATGCGGGAACTGCGGCCGCACATCACCTACACCGGTTTCCGCACCCTGGACGGGTTCCTGGAGACCAGCCGCCTCCATGTGGACAGCCACTTCGACTTCGAGAACGGCTACTACCTCAGCCCGGCGTTCAACCGGATCACCGAGGGTCTCCGGGAGCCCTTCGAGATCCGCGAAGGGATCGTGGTGCCGGCGGGGACCTACGCGCACTGGCAGATGGGTTGGCGGTGGAACACCGACCGCTCCGACCCGGTCTCCTATTCCGGCGGGCTCGACTACGGCGGGTTCCTCTCCGGGGAGCAGCGGACGCTCGACACCACCCTCAACTACCGCTGGGGCACGCGCCTCATCACCTCGGCCTCCTGGCTCTACAACGACATAGACCTGCCCGAGGGCTCGTTCGTGGCGAACCTGGGCCAGTTCCGCGCGTCCTTCAACTTCACCCCGATGATCTACCTGCAGGCGCTCGTCCAGTACAACGACGACGCCGACCTGTGGTCCGCGAATGTGCGGTTCAGTTGGCTGAACACCGCCGGGACCGGGCTCTTCGTCGTGTACAACGACACCGAGGGCCTGGGGAATGTGCTCATCGGCCCGCAGAACCGCAGCCTCACCGTCAAGTACACCCACCAGTTCGATGTGCTGAGGTGATCCCGCCGGCGCGCGCCGCCGGGGGTCGCCGGGACACGGGCTGGTAGGGTTTTGCCGGTTCGGGGAACGCGCCGGGCGGGGGGAATTCGAGATCGAACGGGGATGATGGGGGGATGACGGGAACGGGAACCGGGGATTTCCTCGCCGCGCTGGCGGCGGTGGTCCTGTCCGGGCTCTACACCTCGTTCTGGGGCGGGTTCAAGGACTCGCCCTGGGAGGGGTTCAAGCCGAAGACCTTCCCCCGGAGCATCCTGTTCTCGCTCTGCATCTACGCCGGGCTGCTCGTCGTCCCGGCCCTCGCCGAACGGACCGCGGCGCTCTCGCTGCCGCAACTGTTCTTCCTGGTGATGGGCCTGGAGCGCTTCCTCACCGAGTTGTACAAGGGCTTCTTCCGCCGGGAGAGCCAGGCGAAGTACTTCGTGCCCTCGCGGATCACGATCCTGGGGCGGCCGCTCGAGAGCGAACTCCTGCGCCGGTCGGTCGGCGTCGTCCTCGTCGCCCTGGTGCTGCTGGTCCTGCTCGTTCCGGTCCCGGTGACGACTTTCCCCGCGTACCTGGCGGTCGCCTACCTGACCGGACTCCTCGTCGCCGGGGGCGGCGCCTACAAGGACGCGCCCTTCGAGGGGTTCCGCTACCTGAAATTCCAGCGGTCGGGGGTCGTCCTGGCGCTCCTCTCGCCGGTCTTCTGGTGGATCCGGGATCCGGCGCTCCCGCTGTCGCTGGGCTTCCTGATCTACCTGAACGGGGGCCTGGAGCGCTTCGCCGTCGAGTACTACAAGACCTTCATCCAGCGGAACATGTCCGGCAAGTTCCGCCCCGACCTGCCGAAAGTGGAGACGAAACGGCGCGAGGCGTTCCACTTCGGGGCGCTGGCGCTCATCGCCCTGGTCGCCGGTTTCTGCGTCGCCGAGGCGCTCTCCTGAGGAGCCGGACGGCCGCGGCGGCGCCGCTCCGCCAGGGTCTCGCAGCGCCCGGGCGGCGATCGGCCCCGCTGCTCCCGGCGTAGGGCCGCCCCGGCGCACAGCGCGGGAGCCGCGCGATGTCTCGTTCCTCGGGAACGGCCGGCTCCGGCGCGTACGACGCGGTCGTCATCGGTTCCGGTCTCGGGGGCGCCTTCGCCGCGCACGCCCTGACCGGCGCCGGCGCCCGGGTGCTCGTCCTGGAACGGGGCCGCCGGGCGCACCGGGATCTCGACGACTGGAACCCCCGGCGGATCCTCATCGAACCCCGCTACCGAGGGAGTTCGCTGCGGGTCCGGCAGGGCGCCGACCCGGACGAGTCGCCCGAGGAGTTGCCGGTGAACGAGGTGGTGGGCGGAAAGTCGGTCTTCTACGGGGCCGCCGCGCTCCGCTTCCGCCCGGCCGACTTCGACCGCTGGCCGATCTCCTACGGGGATCTCGAACCCTGGTACGGCGAGGCGGAACGGCTCCTCGGCGTCCACGGAACCGCCGGCGCCGACCCGGTCGAGCCGCCACGTTCCGGTCCTTACCCGTACGCCAGCCCCCCGTTCTCCGCCCCGGCGGAGCGCATCCACGCCGCCGGGCGGCGGCTGGGGCTCCGACCCTTCCCGCTGCCGCTCGCCATCAACTTCACGAACGATGCCGCGCCCCGGTGCGTCCGCTGCGACACCTGCGACGGCTTCCCCTGCCGCATCGAAGCCAAGAACGACGCCGCCGGCCTGCTCCGGGCGGCGGAAGCCGGGGGCCGGCTGACGGTCGCTCCCGGAGTCAGGGTGCGCCGGCTCCGGGTCGAAGGCGACCGGATCACCGGGGTGGAAGGCGTGGTGACGGCGGAGGGCGGCGGCGAGCCTCGCGAGGAATGCTGGCGCGCTCCCCTCGTCGTCCTCGCCGCCGGCGCGATCGGGACCCCGGCGATCCTCCTGCGCTCCGGCCTCGACCGCACCCCGGGGGGCCGGTCCGTGGGCCGGTTCCTGATGCGCCACTGCAACGCGGTGACCGCCGGGCTCTTCCCCTCCCCCACGAACCCGGAGCGGGTGTTCCACAAACAGGTGTGCTTCACCGACGACTACGAAGACCGCCCGGACGGATTCGCCGCCGGCGTGATCCAGGACATCTACACCCCGGCCCCGGAGGTGGTGCGGCATTTCGCCGGCGGCGCCGCCCGGCTCCTGCTCCCGGGCCCGGTCGTCGCCCGGCTGCAGAGCCTCATCTGCATCACCGAGGACGAGGCCCAGGCGGAGAACGGGGTCGCCCTCACCGGCGAGACCGACGAGTTGGGGATGGAGCGCGTCGAGGTCCGCCACCGCTACCGGGAGAGCGACCGCGAACGACTCCGCCGCCTGACCCGCCGCGCCCGGCGGATCCTCCGCGCCGCCGGCGCGCTGGCCACCCGCGTCTGGCCCATCCGCAGTTTCTCCCACGCCGTCGGCACGGTGCGGATGGCGGCCTCCCCCGACGAGGGCCCGCTCGACCCCGCCGGCCGCTTCCGGGGGATCGACAACTTGGTGGTGACCGACGGCTCGACCTTCCCTTCGTCCGCCGGCGTCAACCCCAGCCTGACCATCGCCGCGAACGCCCTCCGCATCGCTTCGGCCCTTCCCACCGGCCTCTCCACCGCCCGCTGACCGGGAGCGTCGCCCGAACGGGGGGCGGGCTCCCGGTTCCCGACCCGCCCGCCTCTGTCCCGCGGCTGCGTCCGGCGAGTTCGACCGGGTTCGTGACGGACAGCGCCGCGTCCCCGTCGTCCGGGGGCGTCGACCCCAGCCTGACTCATCTTGAACAGTTTGAAACCGTAACCACTTGACGAAAAAGACATAAGGAGGCTCGCGGACTGGACGTGGCACTACAAACCCGCCGCTGGCGGGGTTCCCCTCAGCAGCGTTCCGCCGCTGCTCCCCGCGAGTCCGGAACCGGGTTCGTGACGGACGGCGCCGCGTTCCCGTCGTCCGCCGGCGTGAACCCCGGCCTGACCATCGCCGCCAACGCCCTCCGCATCGCCTCCGCCCTCCCCACCGGCCTCCCCGCCGCCCGCTGACCTGGGGCTCGCTGAACGGGGGGCGGGCTCCCGGTTCCCGACCTGCCCGCCGTAGGCGGCCATCGAAGATGAAACAGCGAGGCTGCCGCGAGATCCGGAGAGGCGTCGGAGCCCCGAACCGCGCTGAAACCCGGTTTTTTCGGCGGCGCGCCGAGGACTACACTGGCGCCGAACTCGACGGCTCCCATGTCACGCTCCCGCCCGCCCGCCGACGCCTTCTCGGACTGGATCGAGGATCACTCCGCGAAACTGCTCCTGGCGCTGTCGTTCCTGTTCGTGGTCATCTACGCCTCGACGGCAGGCTTGGGCCTCGACACCGACTACCCGGTGATCGACACCGTCGGAGCCGTGGTTCTGGCTACGGGGGCGATGTGGTTCTTCTTCGTCTTGCCGTACTACGCGCTCCTGTTCGCGGCGTTGTTCGTAGTCGGGGTGGTGGGCGAACTCCGCGGCAGCGACTGAGTCGCGCGCCCCCGGAGGTCGGGCGGCGTAACCGGCGGCCATACCTGGCGGCGGCGAGGGTCCGGGCCTGGTCGAGCCAGGCGGCGAGTTCGTCCACCGGGAGTTCGACCAGGGCGGTGACCGGGGTGTGGAACAGGTGGGCTACGAACGCGCCGGCCCGGCGGAGGTCCGCCGCCGGCGGGACCAGAAATCCCTGAAGACCCGCTGCCTCTCCAGATAGTCGCTGAGGGCGAGGGCCCGGACGGTGTCCGGGGCCACCTGGCAGAAGTTGGCGAAGAGGGCCACTTCCCGGGCGCCGTCGCCGCCGGGGGCCTTCTCGGCGGCGAGTCGGTCGGCGACCCGGGGGCGGCGCCTGGAGACCGTGGTGACGGTGGCGCCGTGGACCGCCACCGGGTGGTCGAGGACGATCTCGACGACGATCTCGACGAGGTCCGGCATCGGGGCACGCCCGAACGGCGTCCCACTTACGCCGCGTTCCGACGACAGCCGTCCGGCCGCGCCCTGCCGGCGCCGAGGGTCGGACGCCGCTCGCGGTCCCGGGCCACGACCCGAGAACCGTATCGGGTAGCGGGAATTCGGATCACCCGGTCCATCGACATCAACGGATTGCACGACCGGAGGTCGAAGCCGAGGCGGGAAGCCGCCGAACGAGGGGAGGGACCCGGATTCCCGGTCTGCCGGCTTCCTCCCGCGGCCGCTTCCGGCGAGTTCGAGCCCGGTGCTGCCTTCACCGGTCCTGCTGTCCTGCCGCCGGCGTGACCCCGCGGTCCCGGCTCGGGCGGGTCGAACGGGGAGCGATGGCCGCTTCCGTCGCGGGTTGCTTCGATCCGCTCGTTCGTCCGCCCGCCGCCCGGGGCCGGCCGTTTTTCCCGGGGCGCGTCCCCGGCGCCGCCCCCGCTCCGCGCGGTGCGCTCTCTATCATCAACGCCATGAGACGCCTCCGCTTCCCTCTCGTCGCGGCGACCGCGGTCGCCCTCGGTTCGTCGTCCGGCGCCGGCGCGCAGGACGGCTTCTACTTCGGCCTGGACGCCGGCGGTTCCCTCGCCCGACCCTTCGTCTCCACCCGGACGAACAACGGCGTCCCCACGAACTGCGACCAATGGCTCGCCGCCGCCACGCTCCCGGACGGGACCGCCGTGCCCCTCCCGGCGGCGGACTGCGAGCCCCGCGCGCTCCCCGCGAGCCCCAACGAATTCGATCTCGGCGCCGGGCTGTCCGGCGGCGCCCGGGTCGGCTACGCCTTCGGCCGGCTGCGCCTCGAAGCCGAGTACTTCCAGCGCCGCCAGAGCGGGGAGACCCGCGACCTGGTCGTTCCCGGCGACCCCAAGCAGGCGGAGTTCGTGGAGCGCAACGAGGGGATCGGCGACCTCCGCGCGGACAACTTCTTCGCCAACCTCCACCTGGACGCCGGGGGGATCTCGGGCCGGCTGCGGCCGCATCTCGGCGCCGGCGTCGGCGCAATGCGGATCCGGATGGACTACTCGGCGCTCTCGGTGCGGACCGACGACCGGTCGGCGCTGCTCGAACTCGGACGCAACCCGAACGCCGCCGGCACCACCTCCTCCGCCGCGGCCACCCTGCGCGACACCCTCTGGGGCTACCAGGTCGTCGCCGGGCTCGACTTCGCCTCCGTCGGCGGCCGCGCGGTCCTCACCCTGCGCGTCCGTTACCTGGACGCCTTCGGCGATTTCGAGGCGCCCGGGAACTCCTGGGACATGCTCCGCGACCACGCCTCCACCGCCGGGCCGGAAGGCGCGCCGATCACCTACGACATCGGCGCCTCGGGGCTCGGGATCTGGGCGGCGACGGTCGGAGTCCGCTTCCCCCTGAACTGACCCGGAGCCCCCGGCCCTCCGCGACCGCGCCGGGACCGTCGGCCCGCACCCCCTTCCGAAGTGGCCCGCCCCCTCGTCGCCCTCGTCGGCTGCGGCGGAATCGCCCCGACGCACGCGAAGAACCTCCGCCGGGGCGCCCGGCTCCTCTTCGCCAGCCGCCGCCCGGAGTCGGCCCGGCGCCTGGCGCGGCGGTTCGGCGGTGAGACTGCCGATTCGCTCCGGGAAGTCCTCGACCGCGCCGAGGTCCGGGGCGTGGTCCTCTGCACGCCGGCGGCGCTCCACGCCGAGCAGGCGGTCGCGGCCCTCGAGGCCGGGAAAGCGGTGTTGGTGGAGAAGCCGCTGACCACCGACTTCGGCGCGGTCTCCCGCATCGGCGCGGCCCTCGCCGGCCGGCCGCCGGGGGCGCTGACGGTGGCCGAGAACTACGCCTACCGGCCCTCCCTCGACCGTCTCCGCCGCCTCCTGCCGGAGATCGGCCCGCTGCGCCGCATCCTCCTGAAGAAGGTCACGAAACAGGCGGCGACCGGCTGGCGGGCCGACCACGGCGCCCTCCTCGAAGGCGGGATCCACCTGGTGGCGCTGCTCGGCGCGATCCTCCGGGCCCGGCCCGACGGGCAGGAGGCCGACGAAGCGCCGGCGGCGGTGCGCGCCGAATTCCCCGGGGACTCCCGTCCGGAACGCCACTCGATCACCGAGATCGAGTACCCCTCGGGCCTCCGGGCGACGATCCGCTACGGCTGGGACCGGGCCTCGCTCCCCGGGGGCGTCTTCCAGCACTCCCGGATCGAGGGCGAGGCCGGCCGGATCGTGTACGAGACGAACGGCCTCTACCTGGCGCGGCGCGGCCGTCGCTTCTTCCGGTTCGGGGCGGGGCCGCTCTCCGACCTCATGGGGTTCGGGGCGCTGGCGCGCGACTTCCTGGCGGTCGTCCGGGATCCCGCCCGGCTCCCGCGCTACGGCTTCCCGGAGGCCGCCCGCGATCTGGGCCTCGTGGAGCAGGCCTACCGCTGCCTGGCTCCCGCTCGCCGGTCTTCCCCGCTTTCCCCTCTCCCGTCGTCGCGCAGTTTGTGATATCCTTACAGGTGCATCGGGGATTCACCTCCTTTCACCCGGTGTCCGGCTTGTCCGGGGGCTGTCGCACCCAAGACCCACCCATCCCCAATCGCGGCAGCCCGAAGGGGGTTTTTTCGTAGGCGGAGACAGGGGGCGGGAGACAGGGCTCCGAATTCGGCTCCCGGAGCCGCGCCGAGGGCCGAGGGACGAGAGCGCGGACGCGGCGCGGCGGTCGGCGCTCCGGGGTCTCCGGCAGCCGTCGCCCCCCTCCCCCCGTCCGTGACCGGCTCCCCGGGGAGCCCGCCGAGGAACGCCGCCCCGGAACCCCGGCGCCTCCCGCTCGTGAGTCCCGAGGGTCGCTTCTCGCCCGGCCCCGTCCCGCCGCGTGGCAGACCGATGGCCCCGGGGCGTCGATCGGACGAGCCCTTCCCGGCACCGGAATCCCGGGAAGGACGGCGACGGGCGCGACCCCGTTCCCGGTTCCGGCGGTGCGAACGCCTTCGATCCACGATGCCGCCGGCGGCGAATTCCTCCGGGACGAACCCGCCCGCCGCCCCTTCGAGCCTCCCGGCTCGCCGCTGGTTCGGCGCGCCGGCGGGATCAGCCGGCGAAGCGGACCGGGTTGTCGTCGACGAAGAGGGCCACCTCGACCTCGCCGAGGCTCTCGGTTACGGCGAACCGCCCGCCCCACGGCTCCCGGGCGTCCTCGTCCCCCGCACGGAACGGCGCCCCGCCGGAATCGGCTGTCGAGCGGCCGGAGCGGCAGGCGGCGAGCAGCGCCACTCCGACTCGTCGGGGACTTCGGAGGCGGCGAACCGTACGGCCTCCAGCTCCCGGAGGTCCCGGGCTCCGCCGGACCGGCGCGCCGGCGGGATCAGGTGTCGAGGCGGGTAGGGCCGTCGTCGGCGAAGACGGCCCCTTCGACCTCGCTGGGAATCTCGGTGTCGACGGAGTGCCCGGCCCGCGGCGGCCGGGGGTCCCCGCGTGCTTCGAAGTGCCGCCGGCCGCCGGGAGGATCGGCGAACGCCGACGACGCGCCCCGGTCTTGCCCTCCGGCGTCCGGGACCCCCGCCGGCCCGGTGCGCCGGCGGGATCAGGCGCCGAAGGGAGTGGGGCGGAAGTCGGCGAACAGCTCCACACTCGACTCGTCGAGGCCTCGGAGGCGGCGAACCGCACGGGCACCCGCTCCCGGACTCCGCGCCCGCCGGGCCGGCCCGGTGCGCCGGCGGGATCAGGCGTCGAAGGGAGTGGGGCGGAAGTCGGCGAACAGCTCACTTCGACTCGTCGAGGCTTCGGAGGCGGCGAACCGCGCGGGCACCCGCTCCCGGACTCCGCGCCCGCCGGGCCGGCCCGGTGCGCCGGCGGGATCAGGCGCCGAAGGGAGTGGGGCGGAAGTCGGCGAACAGCTCCACTCTCGACTCGTCGAGGCCTCGGAGGCGGCGAACCGCGCGGGCACCCGCTCCCGGACTCCGCGCCCGCCGGGCCGGCCCGGTGCGCCGGCGGGATCAGGAATCGAAACGGCGGGGCTGTCGCTGCCGAGGAAGGCCCGCCTCGACCTCGCCGAGGCCTCCCGGGGACAGCGAATCGCCCGTTCTCCCGGCCACCCGCGCGGCCCGGAGGCGCCCCGGGGTCAGGCGTCGAAGCGGGTGGGGCGGTAGTCGGCGAGGAGGGCCACCTCGACATCGTCGAGGATCTCGGTGGCGGCGAAGCGTCCGACGACCGGCGCCAGGGTGATCCCGCTGTGCATCGAGGCGAAATACAGCCCCGGGGCCTGCGGGTGGAAGCCCAGGATCGGGAACCCGTCCTTCGGCAGCACCCGGTAGCCGAGCGTCACTTCGTCGAGCCGCAACTTCGCCGCCGCCGGCAGCACCCGCGCGGTCGTCTCCAGGATGCGCTCGCCGGCCTCCCGCGAGGTGTCCGTCGGACCGGCCCCGGCGAACCCCACGCCGGCGGTCAGCCGCCCCCCGATCTGCCGCACATGGGTCCTCGGCGCCAGCAGGATGCGCCCGACCGCCGCCTCCCCGGGTTCGGTGTGGGCCAGGATGCCCGGCGACTCGACCAGCGGCAACTCGATCCCCGCCTGGGCGGCGAGGAGCGGCGCCGCGACTCCCGCCGCCAGCACCAGCAGGTCGAGTTCCCGGTCGCCGACGCCGGTGCTGACGCCCCGCAGCGCGCCGAACCGCAGGTCCAACTCCTCCACCGCGGCGGTGACCACTTCGGCCCCGGCGGCTTCCGCGGCGGCGAGCAGCGCCCGGTTGGCGCCCTTCGGTTCGACGGTCGCCTCGGCGGAGGCGAAGGCCGCCCCGAGCACCGGTTCCTCCGGTCGGACCCCGGGTTCCAGATCGGCGAACTCCTGCTCGTCCACCGCCCGCACCGGGTAGCCCCACCGCTGGTGGCGGGCCAGTTGCTCCCGGAGCAGCCCGGCCCGCTCCGGTTCGTCGCGGTACTCCAGCGACCCGCCCCACTGCACCGGGACCGCGCCGCCCAGGTCGGCCTCCAGGCGCCGCCAGCCCTGGACGCCGAGCCAGTTCAACTCGAAGTACGCCCGGGGCCGCTTGGAGAAGTTGGCGTTGATCCAGGCGAAGGACTTGCCGGTGGCGCCCGCTGCCGGCCCCTCCCGCTCGAAGACGGTGACCGCCGCGCCCCGCCGGGCCAGGTGGAAGGCGATGGAGGAGCCGATGATCCCGCCCCCGACGACGCCGATCCGCAGGTCCCGCCGCTGCCCGGCGGCGACGCCGCGGTACCCGGGGAACCCGGCGGCGGCCAACCCGGTCCCCCCGGCGATCCCGGCCACTCCGGCGAGGAACCGGCGGCGCCTCACGCGGCTCGTTCCCCCTGCTCCTCCCGCCGCCTAACCGGCCCGCACCGTCCGGGTGAACCGGGCGTTGTCCTCCCAGTAGGTCTTCTTGAGACTCAGGTCGGCCGGTTGCTCGCGGCCGAGTTCGTCCACCGCGTTCGAGATCAGCGTGTGCTCGCCGGGAGCGAGCGCGCCCAGTTCCGCCTCGAAGAAGACCCAGGCGTAGGGATCGCGCCGGTCGAGTTTCGCCGCCGTCCACGCGCCGCCGTCGAGTTGCACCTGCACCTCGCGGATCGGGGTGCCGTCGTTCCAGGCGGCGCCGAAGACCCGGGTTCCCCCGGAGGCGGTCTTCGTGACCCGGGCGATGACCGACTTGATCCGCTGGCGGGTGACCGAGCGCTCGAACCAGACGGTCTCCCCGTCGCGTTCCTCGCCGATGACCGTCACATAGTCGCGGCCCATGAACCGGTTCATCAGCCGCCGGTCGGCCAGTTGGATCCGGGTCAGCCACTTGACATGGCCGATCCCGTACCAGCCGGGGACGATGAGCCGCAGCGGGTAGCCGTTCTTCGCCGGCAGCGGCTCGCCGTTCATCTCGTACGCGAGGAGGGCCCCCGACTCCATGGTGTCGGCGAGGGACATCGCCCGGGCGAAGTTCTGCGGGTACTCGTTCCCGCGGATCGTCTCGGTCCCGTGGTCGGCGGCCCAGAAGACGGTTTCGATGACCGTCGAAGCGGGCTTCGCCGCCTCGAGGAGCGGCTTCAGCGGGGTTCCGGCCCAGACCGCGTTCCCCACCATCCCGTGGTGGCGGATGCCCTGGTTCCCGGAGCACTCGAAGGTGACCGTGCGCTCCTCCCGGGGCATCGCCCGGATCTGGTCGAGGGTGAAGGTGGACGACCGCTCGACCAGGCCATCGAGCGCGAGCGACCAGCCGTCGGCGGCGATCTCCGGCCGGTTGTAGTGGGCGACGGAGAAGAAGTCCTCGTTGGCGGTGAGGTAACTCCGCAACTCGCGGAGATCGAGGCGGAACACGAACTCGCCCCGCTTCGTCGAGAAGTCCTCGGGCACATCGGTGAACGGGATCACCTCTTCGTCCTGCCTTCCGGCGAGGGCGGCGAGCGCGGTCTCGGGCAGCGCGGCGGCGGCGGCCATCGCGGAGAGGATCCGCAGCGTCTCGCGGCGGGAACGGGAACGGGACATGGCGATTGCCTCCTCGGGGAGATGGGCGAACGGGCAAGACTCTAATGGAATCGGCGGCGGGGAAGCCGAGTTGTCCGGCCGGCCCCCGGCGGCGCCTCCCGGACCCGAAACCCGCCCCGGAAGGACTCCGAGGCCGGGGCGATTACGATCCCGGCGACTCCGAGATGCAGCGGAAGCAGGTCTCGCCCCCGCCCCGGGCCGTCCCTCCGGGCGCGCCGAGCCGCGGCGAGGCGGCGGACCTGGGGATGCGCCGCGCCATCACCCGCCGCGACTTCCTCGGCGGCTTCCCGGTCGCGATCACCGGGGCGGCCGCCCTGCCGGCGCTTCCCGGCGCGCTCTTCGGCGCCGAGGAGTCCGCGCCCTATCCGCCGGCGCTCACCGGCCTCCGGGGCAGCCACCCGGGCTCCTTCGAGGTGGCCCACCGGCTGGCCCGCCGCGTCCGCACCGAGGGCGCCTGGGACGACTCCGGGGCGAGCGACGGCGGGGCGTTCGACCTGGTGGTGGTCGGCGGCGGGATCAGCGGGCTCGCCGCCGCGTATCTCTACCGGAAGGCGGCCGGACCGGACGCCACCATCCTGGTCCTCGACAACCACGACGACTTCGGCGGCCACGCCAGGCGCAACGAGTTCACCCACGCCGGGCGCACGATCATCGGTTACGGCGGCACCCAGTCCCTCGACTCGCCGGCCACCTTCAGCGCCGCGGCGAAGTCCCTGCTGCGCGACCTCGGCGTCGATACCGACCTCTTCTACACGGCGTTCGACCGGGACTACTACCGCTCCCGCGGCCTCGGTTCGGCGGTCTTCTTCGGCAGCGAGGACTTCGGCGCCGACCGGCTGGTCGCCGGGCTCGGCTCCCGCCCGGCAACCGAGATCGCCGCCGCTTCCCCGCTCTCCGCGGAAGGACGCGCCGACTTCGTCCGCCTCCACGAGAACCCGGGCGACCCCTGGCCGGGACTCGGCGACGCCGCCAGGAAGGACCGCCTGGCCACCCTGAGTTACCGCGGCTTCCTCGAGGCGCTCGGGATGGGGGCGGAAGTGCAGGCGCTCTACCGGCAGCGGCCGCATTCGCTCTTCGGGATGGGTTCCGACGGGGTTCCGGCGCTCGACCTGTGGTCCCTCGGGTATCCGGGCTTCGCCGGCCTGGGGCTCGCCCCGGGGGGCCATCCCCGGCTCAGCCTCACCGCCCGGCCGAACCCCGACCCGGAGCCGTACATCTTCCACTTCCCCGACGGCAACGCGACGATCGCCCGCCTCCTCGTGCGGAAACTGGTTCCGGCGGCGGCGCCCGGTTCCACCCCCGAGGACCTGGTGCGGGCGCGGCTCGACTACGGCGCGCTCGACCGTCCCGGGGCCCGCTGCCGGATCCGGCTCTCCGCCACCGCCGTCCGGGTGCGGGCCGAGGAGGGCGCGGTCACCTATGTGCGCGCCGGCTCCGAGGTGCGCGTCCGCGCCGGACGGGTGATCCTCGCCGGCTACGGCCGCGTAGCCCCCTTCCTCGTTCCCGAGTTGCCGGCGGAACAGCGCCGGGCGCTCGCCTATCCGCCCAAGGTGCCCTTGGTGTACTCGAACGCGCTCCTGCGGAACTGGACCGGATTCGCCGCCGCCGGCGCCCGGGCGATCCACTTCCCGAACGGCTTCCACGCCTCCCTGTCCCTCGATTTCCCGGTGAGCCTCGGCGGGTACGAGTTCTCCCGGGGTCCCCACGACCTGATCGTGCTCCACTGCGTCCGGACGCCCTGCCTCCCGGGGCGGAGCGCGCGGGAGCAGCACCGCGCCGGCCGGGAGGAACTGCTGCGGACGCCGTTCTCGACCTTCGAGGAGGAGACCCGCCGGCAACTGGCCCGGGCGCTCGGCCCGTACGGGTTCGATCCGGCGCGGGACCTCCTGGGGCTCACCGTGAATCGCTGGCCCCACGGCTACTCCTTCGAATACAACTCGCTCTGGGACCCTCCCTTCCCGCCGGGCGCCGCCCCCCACGAGATCGGCCGCCGCCCCTTCGGCCGGGTCCACCTCGCCGGCGCCGACGCCGGGGCGTACGCCTACACCCAGTCCGCCCTCGATCAGGCCCACCGGGCGGTCGGCGAGATCCGGGACGCGACCGGACAGCGCCGGGCCTGACCCGGTCCGGAAGCGGCGGCCCGGCCCGGGAGCGGATGCCCGAACTCCCGGAGGTCGAACTGGCCCGGGAGAACCTGGCCGACTGGCTCGCCGGGGAGCGGATCCGGGATCTCCGGGCGCCGGACGACCGCATCCGCCGGGACCAGCCCGAAGCCGCCCTCCGCGCCGCGGCGGCGGGCCGGGTGGTGGCGGAAGTCCGCCGCCGGGCCAAGTTCCTGCTCATCGCCCTCCGGGATTCGGAGGCGGTCTTCCTGAGCCATCTGGGCATGACCGGCCGGTGGACCCGTTGCCCGGCCGGCGCGCCCGACCCGCCGGCGGCGCGGGCCACGATCTTCCTGCGGGAGGGGATTCGTCTGGTGTTCGCCGACCGCCGCCGCTTCGGCAGTTTCTCGCTGTTCGGGCCGGACGACAGCGTCCGCCTGGCCCGCCTCGGCCCGGAACCGCTCGCCGCCGGCTTCACCGCGCGCCGCCTGGGGGAACTCCTGGGCGCCTCCGCCCGCGCGGTGAAGGTGTTCCTCATGGATCAGGACCGGGTCGCCGGAATCGGCAACATCCAGGCGACGGAATCGCTCTGGCGCGCCGGGGTGCATCCGGCGCGGCCGGCGAAGAGCCTCGAGCCGGAGGAAGTCCGCCGCCTCCACCGGGCGCTGCGCGGCATGCTGCGCCGGACGCTCGCGGAAGCGCGGGGCGTCGAGATCCGCTATGTCAGCGACGGGGGCGGCGGCCGGGCGAACGCCCGCGCCCGGTTCTCGGTCTATCTGCATCAGGGGGAAACCTGCCCGGGATGCCGGCGCGGGAAGATCCGCCGCGTGCTTCTCGGCGGGCGATCGTCGTTCTTCTGTCCCCGCTGCCAGCCGGTGAAACCGTAGGCGGCGCGGTGTCGGGTTCCGCAGCGACCGCGGATTCCGCCACGGCCGGCCGGTTCGTGCTAATGTGCGCGGCGAACCGGATGCGGACTCGCTGTTCCGCTCTCTCGGCGGCAGCGATTCGAGTCGTTCGCTTCAGTCCCGTTCCACGGCCCCGGCTTTCCGAAAGCGTTGGCCGATGTCGTTGGCCGAAGTCGCCGCCCGGAGTTCGTTCCCGAATCTCGTTCGCGGCGTTCCTCCGGTCAGCCCGGCCCGACGGGTTCGCTTCCCGGGCTCGTTCCCGCGAGTCGCTGCGGATTCCCGACGCCGCGGAACTCCGGCGACGGAGAGACCGCCGCGTCACGCGGGGCCGAATCGAACGAAGCCGAATCGAACGGGGCCGAATCGAACGACGCCGGAAGCCGGAGGCGGCTCCCGAGCACCGGTTCCGAAACCGATTGCGCCACGCTGCCGTTCCCCGAGGCGGATTCCTCCCGCTCGTTCCCTCCCGGCTCCCCGGTTTCATCCCCGGTCTCTTCTTCGTTCTTCCCGGATCGGTTCTCCGGATCGGATCCCGATGCGCCGGCTCCGCCCGCCCCGATTCCCTCCTTCCCCGTTCCCCGTTTCCTGACCCCCGTTTCCCGATGACCGGTTCCCCGCTCCCCGCCACCCATCCCCGTTCCCCGTGAAGTACCGAAGACGCGGCGGGCGCCGGCCCGACCGCGATTCGCCGGAGCAGCGCCGCTTCCGCCGCGACATGGACGAGCGCCTCGCGGACCTGGGAAACACGGACCAACTGCGAACGCTCCGGCTCGCCGGCGACCGGCGCGCCTCGGTGGTCACCCGCTGCGCCCGCTGCGGTTACCAGTGGCCGACCGGAGAAGTCTCCATCGTCGTCGGTTCCACCTGCCCGACCTGCTCCACCCCGCTCCGCTCCTGCCGCCACTGCGCGCTCTTCGATCCCGGGGAGCGGTTCGAATGCCGGGCGGACATCCCGGAACGCATCGCCGACAAGTGGGGCGGGAACGAGTGCTTCCATTTCCGCCCCACCGAGGTTCTCGACCTCACCGGGCGGAAACTGGACACCGCGCGGGACGCGAAGACCGCCTTCGAGAACCTGTTCGACGAGAGTTGACGCTCTTCGCCGGGACCTCCGGTTACGGGTTCCGCGAGTGGGTGGGGGCCTTCTATCCGGAGAAGACGAAACCGAAGGACTTCCTCCGCTACTACGCGTCGGTCTTCCGCAGCGTCGAGATCAACCACACCTTTCGCCGGTTCCCGACGCCGGCCCTCACCGCCTCCTGGGCGGAGAGCGTTCCTCCCGGTTTCCGCTTCGCGGTCAAGGCGCACCAGGGGATCACCCACCGGGCGCGGCTGCGGGACTCGGCGGCGGAGTCGGCGGTGTCCTTCCGGAAGGCCCTGGAACCGCTCGGGGAGCGGTTGGGCCCGATCCTGTTCCAGTGCCCGCCCTGGCTCCGGCGCGACGACGAAGTACTCGGCGACTTTCTCGAGGCGCTCCCGGAAGACGGCCGTTACGCCTTCGAATTCCGCCACGACAGTTGGCAGACCGGGGAAGTGGAAGCGATCTGCCGCTCCCGCGGCGCGGCGCTCGCCCTCGGCGCGGCCGAGTTGACGGAGGAGGTCCGGGTCCCGGTCACCGCCGACTTCGCCTATGTGCGGGTGCGGCGCGATCCTCCCTACACCGAAGCGCAGCGCCGCGCCCTGGTCTCGTTGGTGCGCCGGGCCTCGGAGGAAGCCGAGACGCTCTACCTCTACCTCAAGCACGACGGGCCCGGCCTGGCGCCGGACGCCGTGCGCTGGATCCAGGGACTCGGCGCCCGGGAAGAAGACCCGGCCGCGCCGCCGCGACCGGTCGAAGGGTCTTAGAACGGCCAGCCCATCCAGAAGTCGAACTTCCAGCCGGGCACCGTGGTGGCGAAGTCGGTGCGCCGCGACCAGGCGAAGTTCAGCGGCAGGCCGAGGAAGTAGATGCGGGCGTTGAAGCCGTAGGACGCCACGAAGTCGTCGAGTCCGAAACCCTCGGAGATGCAGACCGAGGTGTTCCGCGGGCCGCAGAGCGAACCCAGCCTGGATTCGCGCCGCTCCGACGAGTAGATGCCCAGCGGGTCGCCGGCGTAGGCGGCGCCCCCGGCGTCCACGAAGATGCTGCCCCGCAGCGGCCCGATCAGCCCCAGCGGGGTGATCGCGGCGTCGATGATGGGAAAGCGGAACTCGACGGTGGCGTGGCCGCCGCGGTTTCCGGAGATCGAGTAGAGCGGGTATCCGCGCAGTTCCCCGTTGCCGCCGAACCAGAAGAACGCCGGCGCGTCCCCGACGCTGTGGAACCACTTCAGCCGCGCCGCGAGCACGCTGGCGCTGGTGACCTGGAAGTACTTGCGGGCGTCGAGGTTGAAAGTGGTGCGCGACAGGAACGGGCCGCCGGGCGACCACTCGATCCCGGCGAACACGGTGCTCCCGGCCTGCGGGAACACCGCCGGGCCCAACTGACGGAACCGGATGGTCTCCTGGACGAAGGAGAATCGCGCCGGCAGCAGATGCCCGTTGGGGAAGATCCGCTGGTAGAAGTCGGCGTACTGGGAGGTGAAGTCGCCCGACAGCGCCGGGTCCTGGCCCGGCTGGAGATAGGGGTTCTGGAAGCCGGTGCTCTGGTAGTCGTACCCGATCCCCATCTCCAGCCGCCGGAAACGGCTGAGCGGGTAGAGCGCCCGGATCGAGGCGCCGGACGATCGGATCGTGCCCAGGCGGTCGGCGCGGGTCCAGTAGTTCTGGTAGTAGTAGGGGAGGCGCGGATAGAAGAAGGAAGTGTTGTCGTGCCCCTCGATGGCGTACTGCAGTCTCCCGGAGAGATTGGCGTACTGGGCGTTGTAGACCCGGAAGGAGCGCACCGAGTAGGCGGTGAAGGAGAACCGGTCGTCGCCGAGCACATCGGAGAACGAGATCGCCGTCCCGCCGAAGAAGTCCCCGCCGCTGGTCACGCCGACCTGGATCGGCGGCGGTCCGTCCAGGAACAGCCGCTCGAACCGGCCCTTGGCGCGCTTGTTCTCGCTGATGATCTGGTGATCCACGGTGGGCACGAAGTCGATCACCGGGCCCGGCGTGCGGGCGATGGCGTCGGCGGGGATCTCCTTCACCGGTTCGTCCATGGACAGCGTGTGGAGCCCCCAGTTGCCCTTGTAGTAACTGGTGAAGAGCAGCGTGTCCTGGCCGGTGTCCGGGTCGGCGATGATGCTGGGCGCGAAGTTCCCGCCGAGCACATCGGTGTACTGGACGATGTCCCCGGTCTCGGTGTCGAGGGTGCGGATGTTGAAGATCCCGTCGTCCTCGTCCGAGGAATAGACCAGGTCGCGCCCGTTGGGAGCGAAGATCGGCGCCACATCGTTGAAGGTGCCGAAGGTCACCTGTTCCTTCTCGCCGGTGGCCAGCCGCAGCCGGTAGAGTTTGTCGTAACCGCTGATCCGCCGGCTGTAGTAGAGCCACTCGCCGTCCGGGGCCACTGCCGGGAACTTGTCGTGGAAGTCGTCCCGCGTCAGGTTCTCGATCTCTTCGGTGCCGAGGTTCACCCGGTAGATGTCGCCGATCCCGTTCCGCAGCGCGGCGAAGTACACCCACTCCCCGCCGGGGCCGACCTGCGGGAACTTGGCCCGGTCGAGCGGCATCTCGATGCGGCGGACGATCTCGGCGGCGACCACATCGGCGAAGAGCAGGGCGCGGCGCTTCTTGAAACGCCCGAAGAACGCCACCTGCGACCCGTCGGGGGTCCAACTCAGGTTGCGCCCGATCAACTGGTCCTCGCCGGTGAGTCCCACCACATTGATGAACTCGCCGGCGTAGCCCGGTGTCAGGTTGCGGATGACTTCGCCGTCCTTCGCCGACAGCAGCACCACATCGTATTCGGTCTCGCGGCGGTTCCCGGCGAGAGCGGCGATCACCTCCCCGGACGGCGAGTGCGCCGCGGAGATGGCGCCGACGTACCGGCCTTCGCTCGGGGAGAGATCCACGCTGTAGTCCTCCGGGATCTCCTTGTCGCGATAGGGCTTGAACCGCTCCTTGATCCATCGCTTGTACTCCCGGTAGAACTCTTCCGGGGCCATCCGGAACGCCTGCTCGTACACCTCTTCGCTGACGCCGCCGGTGACCGCGCGCCGCAGCGAGAAGACGAACTGCCGGACGCCTTCCTCGCCGAACCGCTCTTCCATGAAGTCGAAGATGGACGCCCCGAAGGAGTACGGCGTGCGCGAGAAGGCCTGGTTCAACTCCTCGAAGGTGGGGATCTGGTCCGCCACCGCGGCGTCGCGCACCACCATCAGGTCGAGCGGATCCCATTCGTCTTCCATGTAGGTGGCGAGGCCCTCGTCAATCCAGAGCGGGACCGTCTGCCGGAAGAGCGAACGGGGCACGATGTCGAACTCGAAGATGTGGGTGAGTTCGTGGAGGAAGAGTTCCTGGAGTTCGTCCGGCGGGTTGTCTATGGGGATGACCATCCGGTCGCGCGCCGACTCGGCGAAGGCGCCGACGCCTTCGGGGATCTCCGACGGGGACAGGTTCGTCTGGGCGAACTCGGAGAAGGTCCGGTAGAGGATCAGCGGGATCGCGAAGGGGATCTCGTGCTTCAGGCGGTCGGAGATCGTCTCGTAGGCGCTCTCCGCGTAACTGACCAGCCGACCGAGTTCCTCTTCCATCTCCGGGTAGTAATAGACATCGAAGTGGGGCGACCGGTACACCTGCCAGCGGTGCTTGTCGTACTTGACCTTGTTCTTCCCGTAGAACGGGATGAAGTACTGCGCCGGGGCCGGAACGGCGACCGCGGTGGCGGCGGCGAGCAGCAACGCCGGGAACCAGGCGCGGCGGGCGCGGCCGGCGAGGCCGGCGAGGCCGGCCAGGCCGGCCAGGGTCGGGAGGAAGCGGTTCACACTGCGGCTCCTTCGGTGAGGCCGCCGACGCGCGGGCGCGTCAGCGCAGCAGCACCCGCGTTCCCCGGAAAGTCTGCGGAGTGACGATGCTGAGGAAGTTGGGCAGGACACGGTCCATCAATTCGAAGTAGGAGGAGAGCGCGGAACTCTCTTCGTCCCGGCCGAAGATGACCTCTTCGGTGAAGCGCTCCCGGTGGACGGTACGGCCGCTCCGACCGTCTATGAAGTAGAACTCGGCGGTCAGCGTGTAGGCCTGACGCTCCTGGAACTGGGTGCTGCGGACGAGTTGGGGGCGGTTGAAGGCGTCCCGGACATACCGGTCGCGCCGGGAGAAGCCGGAACGCTCCTCGGCGGCGAAGCGGAGCCGGCCGCTGACGATGAGCGGCTCCTCGAATTCCTCCCCGAGGCGGCGCCAGTAGTCCTCGTCTTCGAGCAACTTGTCCTGTTCCAGATCGATCCATTCCTGCCGCGAGATCTCGCCGCCCTCGAAGACTTCGGACGCCATCTCGTCGAACTGGGTGGCGAGACCGCTCGCTTCGAGCGCGGCGTCGGAGAAGTCCCCGAGCGGTTCCAGTTCCGCTTCGATCACCGAGAGCCGGGAGTTGATGCGGAGCTGGTTGCGGAGCAGCCGTGAAGTCTCGGAGTCGAGGTCGAGGTTCTCGTTCGTCTGGGTCACGAAACCGCCGACGAGCACCCGGCCGTAGTCGGAGAGGTCGAGTTTGGCCTCGATCGGGATCTCGATGGGGACTTCCAGATAGGGGCCGGCGGAGCAGCCGCCGAGGGCGAGGGCGAAAGCGAGGGCGCCGGGACTCGCCGACCGGGGCATGGAGCGGGTCAGCGTCGGTTCGCCGAACGGGCGGCGTCCCGTTCCTTCCGTCTCTTGCGTTCGTAGGCTTCGCGGAACAATTCGTAGTTCTGGCGGATGTGTTCGCTGCTCGGGCTCAACTCGAGTGCGTTCTCGTAGGCCTGGAGGGCCTCCTCGAACTTGCCGGCCCGCTCGTAGGCGACGCCGAGGTTGTTGTGTGCCTTGGGATTCAGCGGATCGAGCGCCACCGCCTTCTCCCAGCGGTAGGCGGCTTCCTTCCAGAGCCCCCTCCCGGCGACCTCCACTCCGAAGGAGTTCTCCCGGCCGGCGCGTTCTTCGCTGATCTCGTCCGCCGCGGCGCTCCCGGCGCCCGCGGCGAGGAAGAGCGAAAGGGGAAGGAGGAGGGTGGCCGGCCGGCGGCGGCGCAACCGGGAGGAGGCGGGTCGGCGCATCGAGAAGAAGGGGAAAATTTGCAAGGGACGGACCACCGGCGGGTGCGATCGGCCGGGAAAGGTCGGCGGCGCGACGCCCGTCCGGCGGCGTCTCGTCCCCGCTCCCGGCGCGGAAAAGGCGGATTCCGATAGTAGCGCGTACCGCCGCGCCGACGAAAACGCGACCTCCGGAAACGGCCGCTCCGCGGGACGGGCGGGAATCGGCGCCCGCGCCTCCGGTACGAGGGAGGATGCCCGCCGCCGGCGGGGCCGCCGACTCCCGGCGCTGCGGCGCGACGGGCTCCGGTCGGCTCGGCGCGGCAGGGGTGGAGGCGGACCGGAACGAGGGGACCCGGGCCCTCGACCACCTGGGCGAAGGGGGTGATCGAGACGGACGGGAAGCGTTCTGGGCGCGCGCGGCCGCGGTGAGCGTCACCACGAAGGTGATCCGCAGCCGGCACGAAGGTGATCCGCAGCCCGCAGCCGGGGTCGCCCCCGGTCCTCCGGTGCGAAGACCCGCCGCCTCCGTACGCCGCCGGAGCGGCCCCCCGCGAGCGGCGGAAGGTAGTGCCACGTCCGGCTTGCGGGTCTCCGTATCCCTTTTTCGTCAACTGCTTACGAATTCGAACCGTTCAAGACGAGTCCGACCGTCAGCCGCCGGTTCGACCGCCTGCCCGACCTCCTCCCCCGACCCGCGCCCGCTCGCCCGACCCTCGGCGCCTCTCGACCGCGCGCCCGGCTCCCACGCGGCGGAGGCGCCGGTCCGCCGCCGGAGACTCCGGAGATCGTCGTCGAAGGCCGCCGGAAACCGGTCGAACCGGCCGCGCCGGTCGGCGCGCCGAGGGGTGGGCAGAAATCGGCGTTCGTGCGTCCTATAGGAAGGAGGAGTCCCGTCGCCGGCGGCCCACCGACTCCCGAAGGAGCGCCCCCCCCCATGACCCTCAACATGACCCTCGACATGACCCTCGACCCGACCGTCCATCCGTCCGCCGGGCCATCGGACCGTCCGCACGACGGTTCCCCCGACCCCCTTCCCGGACCCGCGCCCGGCGAGAGCGTCGACCGGCTGCCGGAGATCCTGGCGATCGCCCTCGACGACCGCCCCAGACCGGCCGACCGCGCCGCGTTCTTCGCCGAGCGCTCCGCCGCCGAGGCGGTGGCCGCCTTCCGGGACCGTTTCGGGCCGGCGACGCCCGAAGCCGCGGAACGGGCGCGCCAGTGGCGCCGGCAGGCCCGGGAAGCCGGGAGAGCGCTCCTCGGTCTCGCCGGGGCCGGGTACCCGCCGCTCCTCGCCGAGATCGCGGTGCCGCCGATCGCCCTCGAAGCGGCGGCCGCCGCCGGCCCCGGCGCCCCGGCGGTCCTGGCCGCCCCGGCGGTGGCCATCGTCGGCGCCCGCCGCGCCACCCCCTACGGCATCGGCGTGGCCGAAGCGCTGGCGGCGGGACTGGCCGAAGCCGGGTTCACCGTCGTCAGCGGCCTCGCCCGGGGCGTGGACGCGGCGGCGCACCGGGCCGCGCTCGCCGCCGGCGGCCGCACCGTGGCGGTCCTCGGCTCGGCCCTCGACTGCCTCTACCCGCCCGAACACCGGGACCTCGCCCGGCGCTGCGCCGCCTCGGGGGCCGTGGTCACCGAATTCCCGCCGGGAACGAAACCGCTGCCCCACCACTTCCCGCGGCGCAACCGGATCATCGCCGGACTCTCGCTGGCCACCGTGGTCGTCGAAGCCGCCGAGCGCAGCGGGTCGCTCTCCACCGCCCGCCACGCCGCCGACTCGAACCGGGAAGTGTTCGCCGTCCCCGGCCCCATCGGGGCGCCGCTGAGCGCCGGCTGCAACACCCTCCTGAGGAGCGGCGCCGGGCTGGTGACCGGAGTGGAGGACATCCTGGAGGAACTCGGCGTACCCGTTCCGCCGGCCGAGTCCACCGACCCCGCCTCCGCCCCGCGCGCGGCGAACCCCTCTCCGGCCCGGGCCGCCGCTTCCCCGGCGCCGCCGGAGCCCGGAACCCCGGCCGCCGCGGTCCGCGAGACCCTCAAGAGATTCCCCGCCGGGGTCTCCTTCGACGATCTCCTCGAGCAGTGCCGGCTCCCGGTCCCGGCGGCGCTGGCGGCGGTTTCGGAACTGGAGCGCCGCCGCCTGGTGGAGCGCTTCCCCGGCGATTTCCTCCGGGCGCGGGGCTAGCGGCGCGCCGCCCCGTCGTTACACTCGCCGCCGATTCCCGCCCGGAAGACCCCCCATGGACACCGCCCTCGTCGTCGTCGAATCCGCCGCCAAGGCGAAGACCATCGAGAAGTTCCTGGGCTCCTCCTACAAGGTGCTGGCGAGCGGCGGCCATGTGCGCGACCTGCCTCCCCGCGGCCTCTCGGTGGACATCGAGAACGGCTTCGTCCCCAAGTTCGAGGTGGTCCCCGACCGCGCCCGGATCCTGGACACCCTGAAGCGCGCCGCGAAGCGCACCGCCCGCATCTACCTGGCCACCGACCCCGACCGCGAGGGCGAGGCCATCAGCCACGACCTGGCCGAGGAGTTCCGGAGCGCGCTGGGCCCCCGCAAGCAGGTCCCCATCCACCGGATCACCTTCCACGAGATCACCCCCCCGGCGGTGCGCCGGGCCATCGAGGAAGCCGGCGAGGTGGACTCGAACCGGGTGGCCGCGCAGCAGACACGCCGGGTGCTCGACCGGATCGTCGGCTACAAGATCTCGCCGCTCCTCTCCCGGAAGGTCGCGCCCCGGCTCTCCGCCGGCCGGGTCCAGTCGGTCGCCCTCCGCCTCATCTGCGAACGGGAGCGGGAGATCCGCGCCTTCGACATGGAGGAGTACTGGACGGTCGAGGCGCACCTCGCCACCGAGGCCGGCGAGCGGGTCGTCGCGCTCGCGGACACCCCGAAGAGCCCGCCGAAGGGCCCGGTCGCCCGGAACGAAGCCGTCGCCACCGCCATCCGGGACGCGCTCCGCGAGTGCCGCTTCCGGGTCGCCGCGGTCGAATCCAAGGTGCGCCGGGATCACGCGCCGCCCCCGTTCATCACCAGCACCCTGCAGCGCCAGGCGGCCTCGGCCTTCCGCTTCCCCGCCGCCCGGACGATGCGCACCGCGCAGGGGCTCTACGAGGGGGTGGACCTGGGGTCCGGCGACCGCGTCGGTCTCATCACCTACCTGCGCACCGACTCCACCCGGGTCTCGAAGGAGGCCCTCGCCGAAGTTCGGAAACTCATCGGGGAGCGCTTCGGCGACGACTTCCTCCCCGACCGGCCCAACTTCTTCCGCAAGGGGAAGGGGGCGCAGGACGCGCACGAGGCGATCCGCCCCACCTCGGTCCACCGCACGCCGGAAGCGGTGGCGCAGTACCTGAACGACGACCAGCGCAAGTTGTACCGGATGGTCTGGGAGAGATTCGTGGCTTCCCAGATGTGCCCGGCCGTCTTCCACGACACCCGGGTCGCCATCGCCGCCGACCACCCCGCCGGCGACCCCCCGGAGATCGCCGACTTCGGCCCGGCCCCGGCGGGGTTGACCGCCACCGGTTCGGTCCTGGTCGAACGCGGTTACCGGATCCTCTACCGGGAGACGGCGGAGGAAGTGAGCGCCGACGGCGACGAGGACGACGCCAGGCGGCCGCTGCCGGCGCTCCGGGAAGGGCAGCCGCTCACCGGCGAGCGCGTCGTCCCCCGCCAGCACTTCACCTCGCCGCCCCGCCGCTACAGCGAGGCCACGCTCATCCGCAAGATGGAGCAGAACGGCATCGGGCGCCCGAGCACCTATGTGCCCACCCTGCGCCGCATCAAGGACCGCGAGTACGTCCGCACGAAGAGCCGGGTCTTCATCCCCACCGAGGTCGGCCTGCTGGTGAGCGACCTCCTCACCGGGAGTTTCGACCGGCTGTTCGCCGTGAAGTACACCGCGGCGATGGAGGAGAACCTCGACCGGATCGAGCAGGGCGAGGCCGACTACCTGAGCACTCTCCAGGACTTCTACCGGGATTTCGCGGAGACCCTGGAGCGCGCCGCGACCGAGATGCCCCGGATCAAGGGGCTGCCCACCGCCGAGTCCTGCGAGACCTGCGGGCGCCCGCTGGTGCTGCGCTGGAGCGGCGGGGAGAAGTTCCTCGGCTGCTCCGCGTTCCCCGACTGCCGCGGGAGCCGCTCGCTGCCCGGCGACGGCGCCGAGCCCATCGAGGACGAAGCGCCGCCCTGTCCGGAGTGCGGCGCGGCGATGAGCGCCAAGCGCGGCCGGTTCGGGCCCTTCCTCGGCTGTTCCCGCTATCCGGAGTGCCAGACGATCATCCAGTTGCGCGACGGCCGGCTGGTGCCCAAGACGAAGGCGGAACCGCTCGGCGAGAAGTGCCCGGAGTGCGGCGAGGGCCTGGTGAAGCGGCAGGGGCGGCGGGGAGCCTTCGTCGGCTGCAGCGGTTTCCCCAAGTGCCGCTACCTGCGCCCCGAACCGGGCCGCGCCGGCGGGAAGAAGAAGACGAAGCGGAAGGCGGCGAAGAAGGCGAGCGCTCGCCGGACGACCGCGAGCGGAGCCCGGTCGGGCGTCCGGAAGAAGACCGCCGGGAGGCGCGCCGCCGCCGGGCCGTGATCCCCGATCGGCCGGCCGCGCCCGCGCCCGGCGCCCCGGTCGTCCCCGGCCCGGCGCCGGTGTCGCTTTCGGAGTCGGCGGAGTCCTTCCTGACCGATCTCGAAGAGCGGCGCGGCGCTTCGAAGCACACGGTCCGCAGTTACCGCAGCGACCTCGCCCACTTCGTCGCCTTCGTCGAAGCGACTTTCTCCGAGCCCGGGGCCGCCGGAACCGGGCCGCCCACCGCCGATTCGGTGGGGATCGGCCTCCTCCGCAGTTACCTGGCGTCGCTCTACGAACGCGGCCTGGCCCGCACCACCGCCGCCCGCAAACTGGCGGCGCTCCGGGCGTTCTACCGCTACCTGGGGCAGATCGGCGCCGTCGCCCGCGACCCGGCACAGGCCCTCCGGACCCCGCGGGCGCCCCAGCGCCTCCCCCAGCGGCTCGAGACCGAGGAAGTGGAAGCGCTCCTCCACGCCCCGGATCCGGGCACCGCGCGCGGCCGGCGCGACCTGGCCATCCTGGAATTGCTCTACGGCACCGGCGTCCGGGTCTCGGAGTTGGTGGGGCTCGACCTCGCCGACCTGAACGCCGGTTCCCGCATCGTCCGGGTGCTGGGGAAGGGCGGCAAGGAGCGGGTGGTGCCCTTCGGCGAGGTGGCCGCCGACGCGCTCCGGAGTTGGCTTTCGGCGCGCCCGGAACTCGCGGCGGCCCCCGGCGGCGGGAGCGGGAACGGCGGCGGGTCGGCGCTCTTCCTGAACGCCCGGGGCGGCCGGCTCTCCGACCGCTCGGTGCGGACGATCGTCCGCCGCTACCTCGGCGAGGCCGGCATCGCCCACCTGGCCGGGCAGGCGACGCCCCACACCCTGCGCCACGCCTTCGCCACCCATCTCCTCGACCGCGGCGCCGATCTCCGGGCGATCCAGGAACTCCTCGGCCACGCCACCCTGGCCACGACCCAGAAGTACACCCAGGTCTCCACCGCCCGCCTGTTCGAGGTGTACGCCCGAGCCCATCCCCGGGAATGACCCTCGGCCCCGGCGCAGTGGGTAATCGGAGATCGAAGTCCATAAAAATCAATGACTTACGCAACGAGGTGTCGAACTGCGGCTCCCGTTGCGCCGGACTCGCGGGGATCGGTTCTGCGGGCCGGCTGGACTGCAGGGCGCCGGGGTCCGCCGCACCGGTTTCGAAACCGGAATTCTGCGTCCATCCCCCACTCCGTTCCGCGTCCCGATCCGCCCGGTGTAGTGTGTAGTTGCAGATCGAACCCCTTGGGAATCAACGACTTGCACGACGAAGTGTCGAACTCCGGGTCCGTCGCGCCGGATTCGCGGGGCGCGGCTCCCCCGGGTGGTCGGAGGCGTACCGCCGGAGCGTTTCCGCGCCGGGTGACCGTTCGGCGGGGGCGTCAGTAGCGCGGCGGCGGGCCGGCCACGGCGGGGCAGTCGAAGATCCGCCGGTAGCGGGCCACTTCGGCCGGGTCGCCGGTGCTCTTGCCGGCGTCGTCGCTCAGTTTCACCAGCGGGCGGCCGTTCGCCTCCACCGGTTTCACCACCAGCGAGAAGGTGGGCACCCCGCAGTCGTTCGTCAGGTTCGTCCCCCAGCCGAAGGAGACGCCGATCCGCCCGGCGAAGCGCCGGTGGAGCGCCACCAGGTCTTCGACTTCGAGCCCGTCGCTGAAGACCAGCGACTTGCGGCGCGGATCGATCCCCGACTCGCCGTACCAGCGGAGCACCCGCTCCCCGAACGCCGCCGGGTCGCCGGAGTCGTGGCGCACGCCCCGGAACCGCCGCGCCCGCGCCGCGCCCGCGCCCCGGAACCAGGACTCCGAACCCCAGGTGTCCGTCAGGAAGAGCGAGTACGGCTCGCCGTACATCTCCCACCAGGCGTCCGCCGTCCGGAGGGGGGAGCCGGCGATCTCCGCGTCCGCCGCCGCCCCGCCGGACCCGGCCGCCGACCCGTCGCCGAGCACCGCGCCCACCATGAAGATCTCGTGCGCCACGGTGCCGATGGGCCGCAGCCCGAGCCGCCGGGCGGAGAGCACCGAGGAGGTCCCGACGAATTGCCCCGGGAGTTCCGCCGCCAGTCGCTCCTCGAGTTCCAGTTGCCACCGCCGGGAGAAGCGCCGCCTGGTCCCGAAGGAAGCGAACCGGATCCCCGGATGCCGCCGGAGGAGCGCGATCTTCCGGGCCAGTCGTTCCCGCCCGCGTTCCTCGGCCTCCCGTTCGGCGCCGGCCCCGCCCCCGGCGAGAGCGGCCCGCGTCAGCAACTCGCTGAGCGTCGCGAGGATGATCGTCTCCCAGAAGATCAGGTTCGGCCACGGGGCTTCCACCTCCAGGTCGAAGCCCTCCCCGCTCCGGTCCCCGGCAGCGGCGATCGCGACCGGCGGCAGCCGCAGCGCGGCCAGGAATCGCAGGAAGTCCTCCCCGAACAACCCCGGCGAAATCCCGCTCCGCAGGTACCCCAGGTCCGCCTCGGTGAACGACAGCGCCCGCGCCTCTTCCAGCGCCTCCCGGAATTCCTCGACCGGAACTCGCCGCGCCAGCGCCGCCTCCGGCGTTCGGCAGAGCAGCCGGTAGCGAACCCGGACCTCCCGATGCCGCCGGAAGACGAACTGCGCCATGGTGAACTTGTAGAAGTCCACATCGAGGAGCGAGGTGACCGGCGCCTCCGGCCGGCTCCGGCGTCGGTTCGTCGGGGCGCTCGTCGGCGTTTCGCTCTTCGGGTCCGGGGAGCGGCTCGTCAGCCGGGGAAGCCGGGCCACTCCTCGGGCGGAGTTCCCGTGCTCACCCGGACCATCCCGGCGCGCTCGAAGTCGGCGAAGGCGGCGTCCGCGGCGTCGCTGAAGTCGGCCCCCGGGACGACCACCGGCGAAGTCGCGTCCTCGAGCAGGAAGACCCGCCGGGCGAGCCCCTCCGCGCCCTCCGGATCCCGCCGGGCGATCTCCGCCGCCAGGTCGGCCACCGTCCAGGCGACGCAGTGGCTCTTCGCCTGCCCGGCCACGAGGAGCGCGTCGTACCCCAGCAGATGCTCCACCAGCGCCGCATTCGGTTCGGCGATCGCCTCCCCGTCCGCGCCTTCCAGCACCTCCGCCCGCAGCACCGAATAGTTCTCGGTGAGCGGATTCCGGCCCTTGATCTCGAACCGCGGCTGCGCCGAGCGGGCGACGGTGTGGAAGAAGATCGCCTCCTCGATCGCCGGCGCCAGCGCGTGGCCCACCCCGCCCAGCATCCCGTGGTACGGCCAGACCACGAGCGCGTACTTCCCCTGCGCTTCCAGCCGCCGGCAGTAGTGCAGCGCGTGCCGCCCCATCGCCTCCGGAGTGAGCCCGACCGCGGCGGCGGCCTCCGGATTCACCCGCAGCCGCCCGCTCTCGAGGTCCCCCGAACGGACTTCCGAGTACGCCGCCGGCGGCTCACCGTTCCCGTCCACGAAGAAGTGGGCGTGGAAGACCTGGATCGCGGTGTGGGTGTCGAGCGTCGCCACGATCTCGGTGATCCGGCCGAGTTGCGCGTAGAGGAAGCGGCAGAGCCGGAAGGAGTCCTCGACCGCGCCGTTCCCCGACCGACCGGCGACGAACAACTCCCCGCCCGGCAGGCAGAAGGTGTTCTGGCAGTCCACCAGCAGCAGCCCCACCCGGGGCGCGTCCCCGGCCGCCGGCGTGATCCCGTGGGAGTCGCGCCAGCGCCGCGCCTGGTCGGCCCGCTCCTGGTACGGCACCCGGTACAACTGGCCGACCAGCGGTTCCTGGAAGAACGGGGGAAGGGGGAGTTCGCGGCTCATGGAAACGGAATCCGACGCGCGCCGGGCGCCTCGGGAAGTGGGGGAAAGGCCGGAAAACCCGGTCGCCGGATTAAGGTAACACCGATGCTCGACCCGGCCCTGATCCGCCGCCGTCCCGAGGAAGTCGCCCGCCGACTCCGGGATCGCGGCCACGACGGCGACCTCTCGGAGGTCCTCGCCCGCTTCGACGAGCGCGCCTCGCTCCAGGGGGAAGTCAGCGAGATCCGCGCCGGCCTCAAGGCGAAGAACCGCGAGATCGGGACGCTCTACCGGGGCGGGAAGCGCGAGGAAGCCGAGCGGCTGCGGGCCGAAGTGGCGCAGGCCCCGGACCGGGTCTCGGCGCTCGAAGCGCGGCAGAAGGAAGTCGAAGCCGACCTCGACCGCCGGCTGCTGGAGTTGCCGAACCTCGCCGACCCCGAAGTCCCGGTCGGCGCCGACGAGAGCGCCAACCGGGAGATCCGCCGCGTCGGGACCCCGCGCGAGTTCGACTTCACCCCCCGTCCGCACCACGAACTCGGCGCCGCGCTCGGCGTCCTCGACCTGGAGCGGGCCGCCAAACTCAGCGGCGCCCGCTTCGCGGTCCTCACCGGCCGGGGCGCCCGCCTGGAACGGGCGCTCATCCAGTTCATGCTGGAAGTGCAGACGAAGGAGCACGGCTACCGCGAGGTCTCCCCGCCGTTCCTGGTCTCGGCGGCGACGCTGACCGGCACCGGCCAACTCCCCAAGTTCCGCGACGACCTGTTCAAGGCCGAGGGCCGCGACCTGTTCCTGATCCCCACCGCCGAGGTCCCGCTGACGAACCTCCACGCCGGCGAGATCCTCGCCGCCGCCGACCTGCCGAAGCGCTTCGTGGCCCACACCCCCTGCTTCCGCAGCGAAGCCGGCGCCTACGGCAAGGACACCCAGGGCGTCATCCGCCAGCACCAGTTCCACAAGGTGGAGTTGGTGAAGATCACCGACGAGGCGAGTTCCGACGCCGAACTCGAAGGCCTGACCGCCGACGCCGCCCGGATCCTCGACCTGCTGGAGTTGCCCTACCGGGTGGTGCTGCTCTCCACCGGCGACCTCGGCGCCGCCGCGCGGAAGACCTACGACCTCGAGGTCTGGCTGCCCTCCGCCGGGAAGTACCGGGAGATCAGTTCCTGCAGCAACTGCGGCGACTACCAGGCCCGTCGCGCCGGCCTCAGATACCGCCCGGCCCCCGGGGAGAAGGCGCGGTTCTGCCACACCCTGAACGGCTCCGGGCTGGCGGTCGGGCGCGCCTGGCTGGCGCTCCTGGAGAACGGCCAGCAGGCGGACGGCAGCGTCGTCCTGCCCGAAGCGCTCCGCCCGTTCCTGGACGGCGCCGCCACCCTCGAACCGGAATAGCGCCCCGGGGCGCTTCGGCCCGGCGCCGCCGCCAAGCCCGGCGGCGCCGCGGAGGGAGGGGGATTCGAACCCCCGGACCCTTGCGGGTCAGTGGTTTTCAAGACCACCGCCTTCGTCCGCTCGGCCATCCCTCCGGGAGCCGCCGGGCCGCGCGGCCGGGGCTTCCGCTTACGGCTGCGGCGGCAGCGCCTCCAGCATCGCCTGGGCCTGCGCCGCCTCCGCGCTCTCCGGATCGACCTCGATGGCCATCCGCAGGTGCTCGGCGGCGGTCGCCAGGTCGCCGGTGTTCAGGTAGGCGACCCCGATGCGCAGGTGCGGCTCGGCCCAGTCCGGGCGGCGTTCTGACGCGATCTCGTAGAACGGGATCGCTCCGGCGGCGTTGCCGTTGTTGAAGTAGATCTGCGCCACATTGAACGGGATCACTTCGTCCTCGGTCACTTCGACGGCCATCTCGAAGTACTTCAGCGCCTCGTCCATGTCGTTTTCCGCCACCGAGGTCTCGGCGAGCCCCACCAGCGCCCCGGCATGGTCGGCCTCCATGTCGAGCACCGCCTGGTAGGCGGCCTTCGCCTCCTCGGCGCGGCCCAACTCGCGCAGCACGCTGCCCCGGTTCAGGTTCACCTGATAGACGGTCGGGTCGGCCATCAGCACTTCGTCGTACTTGGTGAGCGCCTCGTCGAATCTCCCCGCCTGGTGGAGTTCCTGCGCCTCGGCGAGCAGGCCGCCGCCGGTTCCGGCCGACTGCCCCATCTGCGCCTGCTCCAGGATCAGGTCCATGTCCGGGTTCTTCCCGGCCTGCTTCATCGGCGCCTGGTAGTTGTAGGGCATGTAGCCGGTCGCCTGCACCGCGAAGTCGTAGGTCCGGCTGCGGAACCCGAGGATCGCCCAGCGCCCGTTGTCGTCGCTGGTCGCCTCCAGGACCCGGCCCGAATCGCCGGTCTGGGCGGTGACCGTCGCCCCGGCGATGGGGTTGCCCGCCTGGTCCTTGACCGTGCCGGAGACCCGACCGGTCCCCATCTGTGCTGCCGCAAAGGCGGCGATGAGCAGCAGGGGCAGCGCGAGCGCCGCCGGCTTCGTCCGGATATTCCGTCTCATGAGGTCTCTCCTTCGCCCGCAGCCGGGTTCGGGCGAGGAACTTCGGAGGAGGCGCGGGAAGTGGCCGCTCCGCCGCGTCCGGCTGGCTGGGAAGCAGGGACTCGAACCCCGATTCCACGGTCCAGAGCCGTGTGTCCTGCCATTGGACGACTTCCCAGGATCGCGGGAACCCGTGAGGATAGCAGCATCGCCGCCCGTTTTCCGGCCCGCGCCCCCGGGTTCGCCGGACCGGCCCGCCGGGACCGCTCGGTTCCGTTCGGCGCCCGCCTGCCGGGGGACCGCCATCGGTGTTCGCCCCTGCGGCCGGGGAGCCGGTGGCGGGGGGCGCACGCCTTGAAGAAGCCGACCGCCGTTCGCTCCTGCGCGGCGGGGAGCCGGTCAGCCTCCGAGAAGTCGGTCAGCCACCGGCGGCGCCCGCACCCGCCGCGTCGTCCCGTGGCGGCATCTCGTCCCGGGTGCGCCCGTCGAGGAGCCGACCGGTGCGCTTCCTGAAGACCCCGCTCCACTGCTCGAAGAAGAACGGAGCCCCGTTCCGCCGGCATTCGTCCCGGACCCGCCGCACCCAGTCCGGCGCCGTCGGTCGGGCGCCGGGGCCGGATTCCCCGCCGGCGAGGACCCGGTCCATCCCGGGCCAGGTCGACTCCCGGCAGCGGCCCGAGCAGGGGCTCCGGGGACAGGAACTTCGTGCGCGCGCCGGTCTCCCGGAGCAGCGGCAGCCGGAACAACGCTTCCCCGGACTCGATCTCGTCCCCGGCCGGCCGGGCGCTCCGGGGAACGGGAGCGGGTCGTTTCCCGAGCGGCCATCCGAAGAAGCCGGCGCGGCCTCCGGGCCCGCCCCGCGCCGCGCTACGCTGAGCGGCAAGGGCCGCATCCAATTCGGCATCGACAGTCGGCGTGAGGGATGCCTGGCCAGCCCAACACCCAGGGACCCGGCCTCGCGCCGGGCGGCGGGATTCGGAGTCCGCCGGGCGGCCCCACGGGACTACCAGGCGCAGTCCCTCCCCGACTCGGGCGGCTTCGGTGGCGGCCGCCTCACGGAGAATTCCCATGCGATCTCCGTCCGGGTCGTCGGCTCTCTTCGCCGCGCTAATCTCCTCTCGGCGCGCGTGACAAGGGTGCTATTCCGCCTCCCTGGCCGCCTCTCTCCGAGGTGAAGCGTGATGTGGGGTTGCCGGCCTCGGCCGGATGGCGGGCCCCACCGCGCGCCACTCCCTACGGGGTTCGATTCCGTGCCCGCCGCCTGGCCCGGGGCCGTGCGGCTCGGGGCGAAGAAAGGGGCTGAGAACACCGGGCTCGGGACGGCCCCGCGCCTCGATCGTGGATCCCGCGGCGACGCTTCCGTGGAGCAGGACCTCCGTCCCCCCGAGCGCGGCTCGCCGCGGGACCGTGGCGGGTCTTCCGGCGTTCGTCTGTGGGGGCCATGCTTGCCGCCGGCGCACGCGACGCAGTGACATTCCGCAGGAGTGATATTCCGCAGGCCTTGGCTCGCCCTTCCGGGTGATTGCGCAATGTGGGGTTGTTTGCGGGCCCCACCGTGCGCCACGCGGGTGCGGGGTGTCGGCGAAATGCACGCCGGCGCCGAGCCGGGCACTCGCCGGGTGGGTATGCGACGAGCGGCCGATCGGCCACCGGGGTGCGCCGGGATCCGCAGAGGGCTCCCGGCGCCGCGCCATCGGTCAGATCGAAAGTCGCGCGGGGTCCGGCATCTCGTCCCAGGTGCGCCCGTCGAGGAGCCGACCGGCGCGCTTCTTGAAGACCCCGCCCCACTGCTTGAAGAAGAACGGCGTCCCGCTCCGTTGGCAGTCGTCCCGGATCCGCCGCACCCAGTCGGCATCCATCCGTCGGGCGCCGGGGCCGGATTCCCCGCCGGCGATCACCCAGTCCATCCCGGCCAGGTCGAGTCCCGGCAGCGGCCCGAGCAGGGGCTCCAGGGACAGGAACTTCGTCCGCGCCCCGGTCTCCCGGAGCATCGGCAGCCGGAAGAGCGTCTCCCCGGACTCGATGCTCGTCCCCAGCCAGATGTTCGGCGTCCACCGGAGACGCCGGCTCAGCGTCAGCGCCCGGCGCGGCCGCTTCGTCAGCACCTGGAAGGTGTGGGCGGAGGCCTCGTTCATCACCGCGAACACCCGCTCGATGAACGCCGTGGGTACCTCCCGGTGGAAGAGATCGGCCATCGAATTCACGAACACCACCCGCGGCTTCCGCCACCGCAGCGGCTCTCCCAGTGTCTCCGGATGCACGGCCACCCGGAACCCGTCCCGGTACTTCTCGACCCCCATCGCCTGCAGACGCCGGGACATCCGCTCCGCGTAGCAGTGGTCGCACCCGGAACTGATCTTGGTGCACCCGGTCACCGGATTCCAGGTGACCTCGGTCCACTCGATGGCGGAGGGAGACGACATGGCTACGACAGGTCGCTGCTGATCTTCAGGAGGTGCCCGGCGATTCTCCTGGCGATTGCGGCGCCTCTGGGATGGCCGGCGCAGAACATTAGATCGTAGAGGACACTTCCCTTGGAGTTTGCCAGAGGCGCCGACCGATCCAGAAATCGCTTGCCGAACAGTGTCCGCAGGTTCTCCCGGTAGATCCGGGTCAGGCCCCGTGCGCCGGCCTCACGGGCCGTGGTGCTGCGTTCGCCGAACAGCCCGGGTTGTGTCTCGCTGCGATAGAGAGACTCCCAACGGTCGCTTCCGTAGATGGCGTTCAGTCGAGCCTTCCAAGCGGGCGTGACTTCCTCGGGTTTCTTGCCCGTCGGCAGGATTCGAGCGATGGCGGATACAGGGAAGAGGATCCAGGTGTCGAACATCTCCAAGCCGGCGATCCGCTCGATCGTCGCCCATTCGACCTCCGTGGCGAACGGGTCCAGGAAGAGAACGCCGCGAGAGAGGAACCGGTTGAAGTGATGTCGGCGGAGGAAGTCGTTCGCGTCTTGACCGGAAATGTCGATTCGGCGTTCCGGATACTCCTGCTTCAGGCGTTCGAGTGCGGCGCGGCGTTTCCAATTTCGTTCGACGAGAACGAACCGGTCGAAGGGCCGTGCCTCGGTTTCCAGAGCGAGACGCACCGACCCCTTGAGAAAATTGCGCTCCGGTTTTCCGAAGATCGAAGAATGTCGGAGTTCGATCTGGCCGCTGCCGGCAAAGGCGTCGATGTAGATGAGCTGGAACGGCTGGTTCTTCATGGCTGTGGTGTAGGCATCGAGGTACTTCGCGAGGATCGCCAGTTTCTGCTTGGTCCAGTCGCCGCCGAAACGGACGGCCGATGGTGTGGGGTTCGTCATGATGACCGCTCCTTGTGTCAAATCCTGTCATGCGTCGGGTGGATGACCGCCTGCCTCCGGGCGGTCCGCCGACGAGGCGGGCGCGCTACGCTTCCGGATGGCGCGTGTGACGACGGTGCTATTCCGCCTGCCGTAGCCCGCTCTTCCGGGAGCGAGGCGCAATGTGGGGTTGCCGGCCTCGGCCGGATGGCGGGCCCCACCGCGCGCCACCGGGCTGTCGCTCCGGGGGCATCGTCCGTAGTGGCCGTAGCCCGGCGCCGGGGCGCGCTGGATCCGAGCCCGAGGACTGAGCGGTTCGTCGAAGGCGTCAACGGGACCTCGGCCTCGATGGTCTCGCGGTTTCGAGGCCGAGATCGGATCCCGAATGGCAGGGCTCAGGCCGAGGCTCCTGGCCGTGCGGCGTCGCTGTCTGCTTCGGTGCGGCCGTAGTAGGCGATTCCGGTGAAGGGCGGGTTCACTTCGGCGGGCGCGGGATCGCTTCCGATGCGGGACAGGAGGCGGGCCTCGCGCAGGAACTCCCGCCAGACCTCCGACGGGGCGGGCGTCAGCAGGTGTTCGAGGTGACCGTGAACCCGCCGGTGTTCGCGCGCTGTCGCCGCGAGCCCGTCCGTGAAGTGCCGCCGCGCCTGGGCCGGTGTGTCCCCGAGCGCCTCGTAGTCGAGTTCGAGGCCCCGGGCGTACCAGTACGAGCCGTCCCGGCCGATGCGGACCCGCAGGTTTCCGAATCCGACGATCGGCTCCCGCTCGCTGTCGGCCCTTCTCGGGGGCGAGACCGCCTCGACTTGCGCCGGACCGGGCCGCCGGTCAGCCCGGCGAGGACTCATCGGAGACCCCCTCGATGGGCGAACCGGAAGGCGGGCATGGCGCGGGCGACGAGAACGAAGCGTACCACGGATCGGCAGCCGAAACTATCTTTTGTTAGTTGAAATATCGACTACGAAAAACGACTATAATCCGGCGGCTGATGTCGGGCGGGTTGCGGGTGAATCTCGGGGGCGGTAGCGATCTCAGGCGGATCCGGAAGGGGTTGGGGCTGACGCAGCGGGAGTTCGCGGACCTGCTGCGGGTGACGCCGCTGACGGTCCACCGGTGGGAGACCGGGCAGTCGCGGCCGCAGCGGGCGGCGCGGGAGCGGCTGGAGCAGATCGAAGCGCAGATGGCGGCGAGGGCCCCGGGCCGGGTCGCCGAACCGGAGACGAACCCGCTCGGCCCGCCGGCGCTGGACTTCGACGGGGATCCGGAGGCCGCGGCGCTGGTCGCCGAAGCCCTGCGCCTCGCCCACGGGCACCAGTTCAACCCGGCCTTCGCCGCCGAGACCGCCCGCATCGACCCCCTCCCGCACCAGCGAATCGCGGTGTACGAGCGGATGCTCGGCAGGGACCCCCTCCGCTTCCTGCTGGCCGACGACGCCGGGGCCGGCAAGACCATCATGACCGGCCTCTACCTGCGGGAGATGCTGTCCCGGGGGCGGCTGACCCGGGCGCTCATCGTCCCGCCGGCCGGGCTCGTCGGCAACTGGGAGCGGGAACTGCGGGAACTCTTCCGGCTCCGCTTCCGCATCGTCTCCGGGCCGGACCTCCGGGAGGGCGACGCCTTCCGCGGCCCCGACAGTGACCTGGCCATCGTCTCGCTGGACACCCTCGCTCGGCAGTCCGCCTTCGCGGCGCTCCGCGACGACGCGGTCCCGCCCTACGACCTGGTCGTCTTCGACGAGGCGCACAAACTGAGCGCGCAGGCGGTCTCCGGCCGCACCCGCACCACCCGCCGCTACCGGCTGGCCGAGGCGCTGGCCGGCGTCCCCGCGGCCACCCGGAGCGACTTCACCGGCCTCCGCTGGAGCGCCCGCCACCTGCTGCTGCTCACCGCGACGCCGCACATGGGCAAGGACGAGCCCTACCACTTCCTCTGGCGGCTGCTCGACCCGCACCTCTTCTCCACCGGCGAGGCCTGCCGCCGCGCCGCCGAACCCCAGCGGAACCGGCACTTCATCCGCCGGACCAAGGAGGAGATGGTCACCCTGGAGGGCGCTCCGCTCTACCGGCCCCGCCACTGCGACACCTTCTCCTACCGCCTGACGCCCGGCCCGGAGGGCGAAGAGGCCCTCTACCACCGGACGACCCGCTATCTCCGGGACACCTACGGCCGCGCCCTGTCGAACCGCCCGGCGGCGCAACTGGCGATGGGCGTCTTCCAGCGCCGGCTCGCCAGTTCCACCTGGGCGCTGCTCCGCTCCTTCGAGCGGCGGATCGAGAAACTGCAGAAGGCCGCCGACGACCTGGAAGCGGGCCGCACCGACGCCCGGCAACTCCGCGACCGGCAGGAACTCCTGGACGACAGCGACGACTGGTACGAGACCTACACCGCCGACGAAGAGCCCGGGCCGGACAGCGCCCCGGACGCTCCCGACGCCGACCGGGAAGACCCCGAGGACGCCCTGCTCGGAGTCTTCGTCGAGGACACCGTGGACGGCCTGCGCCGGGAGATCGAGACCCTGGAAGACCTGCGCCGCCACGCGCGGCGACTGCTCGACGCCGGCGACGAGTCCAAGTTCGACGAGTTGCGCAGAGTGCTGGAGGCCCCCGAGGAATCCGAAGCGACCGACGGGAACGCCCCGGACGCCGGCGACGCCAAGTGGCTGGTCTTCACCGAACACCGGGACACCGCCGACCACCTGGTCCGCCGCCTGGAAGGCCTCGGCTTCTCCGGCCAGGTGGCCCTGATCCACGGCGGTCTCGCCTGGCGCGAGCGCGAGGAGCAGGTCGAACACTTCCGCGACCCCGGGGGCGCCCGCTACCTGGTCGCCACCGACGCCGCCGGCGAGGGCATCAACCTCCAGTTCTGCTCGCGGATGGCCAACTACGACATCCCCTGGAACCCGGCCCGCCTCGAACAGCGGATGGGCCGCATCCACCGCTACGGCCAGCGGCGCGAAGTGCGGATCGCGAACCTCATCGCCGGGGAGACCTACGAGGGCCGGGTCCTCGAAGTGCTGCTCGAGAAGTTGGACCGGGTGCGCGAGGAACTGCAGAGCGACAAGGTCTTCGATGTGATCGGCCGCCTCTTCGAGGGCCGCTCCCTGAGCGAAGTCATGCTCCGCGGCCTCACCGCCGGCTCCCCTCCCGACTCGATCCCCGACTCGATCCCCGACTCGACCGCCGAAAGCGAGCCGCCCGACCCGGAGCAGGCCCTGGGCGACCGCCTGACCGCCGAACGCGTCCGCGCCCTCTCGGAAGAACAGCTGCAGATCTACGGCAAACCCGGGGAAGTCGAGGAACGCCTCGAGGACCTCCGCGCCGATCTCGCCCGCGAGCGGTACCTGGAGTTGCTCCCCGCCTATGTGCGCCTCTTCGTCGAACGCGCCGCGGAACGCCTCGGCCTCGAAGTCCGCGGCGACCCCGACGGCGTCTTCACCCTCGCCGCCGCCCGGGTCGGCGCCCTCGACCCCCTGCTCCCGGCCCTCGAGGCGCACCCGGAGCCGGCCCGCGCCCGCCTTTCGGTCCGCCGCCCGACCCGCGGGAAAACCGGGGAACCGGAGGCCCCGTGCCTCTGGCTCCACCCCGGCGAGCCGGTCTTCGACGCCCTCACCGCGGAAGTCCGCCACCGCCACGGCCGCGACGCCCGTCGGGGCGCGATCTTCGTGGACCCCCGCGCCGACGCGCCCTACTTCTTCCACCTGGCGCTCGTCTCGGTGGAGCGCCGCCCGGCACCGAAGCCGGTCGAAGGCCGGCCGGGCCTCTTCGAGGACGCCGGGGAAGCCGCGCCGGAGTTGATCGAGCGCCGCCTCGTCGGCCTCCGCCACGCCGCCGGCGCCTCCCCGACCGTCGAATCGGTCGAGGGACTCATGCTCCTCCGCCCGGCCCGGGAGATCCCCCCGGGCGCCGTGCCGCTCGCTGCCCGGGGCGTCGCGATGCGGGCGGAGGCGGCTTCCCTGGCGGAGCGGGTCCGCGAACGCCTCGTCGAAGACCACCGGACGAAAGAGCGCCGCGCCCTCCCCGAACGCCGCCGGGAGTTGGAGGTCGGCTTCGACCTCAAGGCCGCCGAACTGGCCGCCCGCCGCACCCGGCTCGCCTCCGGCCGGCGCCCCGCGGAAGAGGAAGAGTGGGAGGCGGTCCGCCGGGAGCAGCGCCGCCTCGGCCACGAGAAGCGCCGCGCCTTCGCCCGCCTCGAGGAGGCCCCGGCCCGGATCGTCCCCGGCGAAGCCCGACTGCTCCTCCACGCGCTCGTGGTCCCCGCGGACGACCCGGAGGAGCAGAAGCAGTACGACGAGTCGGTGGAGAAGATCGCCGTCCGCCTGGCGATCGCCCACGAACAGGAGCACGGCCGGGAAGTCCGCGATGTCTCGAAACCGGCTCTCGCCAGCCGCCACGGATTCTCCGACTGGCCCGGTTTCGACCTGCTCTCCACCGGCCCGGACGGCGAGGAGCGCTGCATCGAGGTCAAGGGCCGCGCCGACCGGGGCTCGGTCTCGCTCCAGGACAACGAGTGGAAGCAGGCCTGCAACCGCCGGGACACCTACTGGCTCTACCTGGTCGTCGACTGCGCCACCACGCCGACCCTGTTCACGGTACGCGACCCGTTCCGGGTCCAGGCTGCCGAACAGGTTTCCGTCACCTATACGATTCCGGCATCGAGGCTGATCGGGATGGCCGAGAAGGAGGAATCGTGAGTCCGGCGCCGCCGCGCCCGCCCCGGCCCCCGGCCCGATCCGCGGCCCGACCCGCCGTCCGATTCGCGGCCCGCCCCCCGGTCCGATTCGCAGTCCGACCCCGCCGCCCCGCTCCGCTCTTCCGGTTCCCCGCCACGAAGATCTGCCGAGAGAACGACCCATGAACGCCCGGGAAGCCATCGAGGTCGCCAAGAAGCACTTCGTCGAGATCTTCGCGGACGAGGAAATCACCGAGGTCGGCCTGGAAGAGGTGGAGTTCGAACGCGACGACAGCGTGTGGAGCATCACCATCGGGTTCCGCCGCCCCTGGCAACACCTGGCGAAGCCCGGCGCCTTCAGCGTGTCCCCGCCGGTACGGACCTACAAGATCGTGAAGATCAGGGACGCCGACGGCACGCTCGTCACCATCCGCCACCGAGAGGTCGGCGCCGCCTGAGTCCTCCACCCGCACCGACGAGGAAACGACCGTGGCGCTCCTTCCCGCGAACGAACCGGAACCCACCGACGCGGCGACGCTCCCCGTCACCGGCGCCGGCGAACTCGTCGGGGCCCCGGACGACAACGAGAACGACGAAATGCCGGTTCGCCGCCCGGTCTCGAACCACGGCGCGGGCCTCCCCGTCGAGGGGCCGGCACCGCCGCACTCGCTCCCCGAGGCGTCGAGTCTCCCGGCCCGGCACGGAGAACCGGAGCGGGCGCCCCGTCCGCAGTCCCTCCGCTCGCCGGTCGATCGGATCGAAAAGGACTTCGCCTCGCGTCGGACCGCCGGTCGAGACCCGGACTTCCCCCGCCTCGGCTTCACGGCCCCGGCGCCGCCGGAGGCGGTCTCCGGGGACGAACGGCTCCGGACCGCGGATTCCCGCCGGCCCCGGGCCGCGACGACCGGTATCGCCCGGTCGGCCTACGACTTCAGCACCCTCCGCGACCGACGGAACGCGCCGTGATCGCCCCGTGATCGCCCCGTTCCCGCAACTCGGCCTCACCGAACGCGAGTCCGGTCCGCTTCCGCCCGAAAACGAGGCGCCGATCCTCGACCGGGACGGCGCCGACGACGACGGGATGACCATCGCCTCGCCGATCGCCAGTTATCCCGGTTCCATCACCACGACGGATCTGGTCCGCGAGATCGAGCGCGACGAGATCTTCATCCCCAAGTCCCTCCGGACCCTCCGCTGGTCGCCCCGGAAGGCCTCCCGACTCATCGAATCCCTGATCCTGCGGCTGCCGACGCCGGGCGTCTTCCTCTACGACGAGCCGGGCCGCGAGCGCCGCCTGGTGGCGGACGGCCGGCAACGACTGCTGGCGATCCATTCCTTCTTCCGGGGCCGGATCGGAAACGACGACTTCCGCCTCTCCGGCGTCATCGGCGACCTCGAGGGCAAGACCTACGCGAACCTGCCGTACCGCCACCGGCAGGACCTCGACGACGCGATGCTCGGCGCCACCGTCTTCCACCAGCACCGGGGCGACGCCGATCACCACGCCGTCTATTCGCTGATGGACCGCCTCGGCGACGCCGCCCCGCAGGAGATCCGCGCCTCGCTCTACCACGGCCCGCTCAGCGATCTCCTGGGCGGGCTGGCGGAGAACCCCCACTGGCGCCGCCTCTTCCGGGCGTCCCGCGACCGGAAGCAGGACGAGGAGCTCATCCTCCGGTTCCTGGCGCTCCACAACGACCTCGACGCCGGCGAGCGGCCGCTGCAGCGGTTCCTGAACGCCTTCATGGAGCGCCACCGCGACTGGAACCCCGCGAAGGACGCCTCCTTCCCGACCCAGTTCCGGGACGCGGTCCGCGCCGTCGCCGAGCAGATCGGCCCCGACGCCTTCCGCCCTGAGGGAGTCCTCGACGCCGCGGTCGCCGACGCGGTCCTCTGCGGCGTCGCCTGCCGCCTCGAGCACGGCGCCGCCCCCGACGCGCCCTCGCTGCCCGCCGCCCATTCGCGGCTGACGGAACGCCTCACGGAACCGCTGCCACCGAACCCGAACCCGGATCCGATCCGGACGCGAATCGAGTGGGCGCGAAAGGTGTTCACCGGGAAATGACCGGCGGCAGGGACACGCTCCGCCTCGAGAGCGCCATCGAATCGGAACGGCGGCGGTGCGACCGGCTCTCCCCCACCGACCGGCTGCTCGTGGCGGAGTTGATGACCATCCAGGCCTCCGCCTACCTCGAAGCGGCCTGCCGGGAGATCGTGACGGACTACGCCGCCCGTCACGCCGAACCGGAGATCGCCCGCCTCGTCGAACAGCAGATGCAGCGATTCGGCACGCCCCGGATGGACCGCATCGTGGCGATCGTCCGCAGTCTCGAGGAGAGCAAGGCGGAGGAACTGAACGCCTTCGCCCGGGGTCGGCTGGCGGAGAGCGTCAACACCCTCGTCCACCATCGAAACCGGATCGCCCACGGACGCGAAGCGCACCTGGAGATCCCGGCGATCGTCCGGCACTTCCGCGACGCGCAGGCAGTGGCGCACCGACTCGGGGAACTCCTGTCGTGACGACCGGGGCCGCGAATCCGGAGGCGTCCGGCGCCGGCGCCGCGGTTGCCGCGTCGTCCCGGGGAAACGAATGGAAATCCCGCTTCGGGCCCGGCCGCGACGAACTCCTCGCCGCCATCGCCGCGCGGGAGGGAACGGCCCCCGAACTGCGGGAAGTCGTCTTCCGCGGGGAGGAAGTGGCCTTCACCGGCATCGAGTCGTCGGCGACCGACGATCTCGCGGAGGTCTTGGTCAGCATGGCGAACACGAACGGCGGCCTCGTGGTGCTGGGCGTCCGCGAGCGCGACCGGGCCATCGTGGGCGTCGAGCCCGAGCGGCGCAAAACGCTCGAGGGTTTCCTCGTGAACATCGCGACCGCCCGGTGCGATCCGCAGATCGTGCCCGAGATCTATTGGAGGCATCTGCCCGACGCCGCCGGCGCCGAGCGGCTGTGCCTCGTCATCTACATCGCTCCGTCGTTCCGGATGTTCCACTGCACCGCGGACGGGCGCTACCTGCGCCGCAGCGAAGGGCGCCGCTTCCTGATGCCCGCCCACCTCCTGGAGCCGGTATTGAAGCGGCAGCGTCCGCCCCGGCCGCCGATCGAGGACCGCCCGGCGCCGCACGCCCCCCTGTCCGCCCTGGATTGGACGCTCCTCGACGCCTACTTCCGCCGCCGGGCCCTGCCGCAGCCGGCGGATCCGGAAACGAGACTGCGCGTCCACCGCTTCGCCGCCGAAACCGACCGCGACGGCACGGTTCCCACCCTCCTCGGCCTGCTGATCTTCTGCCGCCGGCCCGACGAGCACTGGCCGGGCGCGTTCCTCCGGATCGAGTCCTACCCCTCCGACGACCCGGCCGCGAGGCCGACGGACACGAAACGGGTCACCGGGCCCCTCCCGCAGCAGGTCAACGACGCCGTTTCCTTCTTCGCGGAATCGCTGTCCCCGGCCGCGGATCCCGCGAAGAGGGGCAGCGACGCCCCGGCCTGGTCGCTCCCCGCTCTCCAGGAAGCGGTCGTGAACGCCGTCATCCACCGGGAGTACTCGCTCCCGGCGCCGGTCGTCATCCGCCGGTTCCCGACCCGCATCGAAGTCGAGAACCCCGGCTCCCTCTTCCGCGACCAGAGCCCGGAAGACCTCTACGCCGGTGTGGCGTTCCAGCAGCGCAACCAGATGCTCGCCGGCATCCTGTACCACTTCGACAGCCGCGTCACCGGCCGCCCGCTCGCGAAGAGCGGAACGGAGCCGGGTTTCCTCCCCCTGATGCGCGAGTGCGAACGCCGATCCGGCCGCCGCCCGCTCGTGGAAGAACCCGGCGACGCCACCCGCCTCACGATCTACGCGGCGCCCCGGCCGCCGGCGCGGAGTGCTGCGACGCCCATGAAGACTCTCCCCGCACCGGAAGCGGTCCCGGCCCCCGCCGCGCCCGGCGCCGAGGAATTCGTCGTGGACCCGGACGACGGCGAGGACGACCAGGTGCCGGTTCGCTATCTCACCCCGATCTACGGCTCGGACATGCCCGTGAAGACGCTGGTGCGCCGTTTCGAGCGCGAGGAGATCTTCCTGCCCGAGTTCCGGCGCCGGCTCGGGTGGAGCCGGGGGCAGGCGTCGCGGTTCGTCGAGTCCCTCATCCTCGGCCTGCCGGTGCCCGGCATCTTCCTGTACCGGGAGCCGGACACCCGGAAGTTGTTGGTCGTGGACGGCCGGCAGCGCCTGTTGACACTCTCGTCGTTCTACGGAGGCCGGATCGGGGAGCGGAAGTTCCGCCTGACCCAGGTCGGTGAAGACTTCGAGGGCAAAACCTATTACGACCTCTCCGAGGAGGATCGCCGCGCTCTCGACGACACCATCGTCCACGCGACCATCTTCCACCAGGACGAGCCCGCCGGCGATCGCAGTTCCGTCTATTCGGTCTTCGAACGCCTGAACGCCGGCGGCGGCGTCCTGCAGCCACAGGAGATCCGTTCCTGTGTATATCGCGGCCCGTTCATCGCCCTTCTCGAAGACCTGGCGCAGACCCCGGACTGGCGCCGCCTCTACGGGCCGGCGAGTCCCCACAAGAAGGACGAGGAGATCATCCTCCGGTTCCTTGCTCTCCACAACGCGCTCGACGACTACGCGAGTCCGCTGAAGGGATTCCTCAACGGTTTCGCCCAGCGCCATCGTTCCTGGACCGCGGACGCCGGCCCCCCGTTCCCGAAACAGTTCCGCGCCGCGGCGGCGCTGGTCGCCGAGAGGATCGGCCGCCGCGCTTTCCGACCCGAACGCGCACTGAACGCCGCCTTGGCGGATGCCGTCCTGTGCGGCGTGGCGCACCGCCTCGAGAGCGACCGCGCCCCGGACGATTCCGGCTGGGCGCCCGCGTGGGAGGAATTGCTGGGGCGCCTGCGGTCGGAGGCCCTGATCTCCGCCGGTACGGCCCACGAGGACCGCGTCCGGAAGCGCATCACCCTGGCGCGCGAAGTGTTCGCCGCAGTCTGATGGCACCCCGGAGCACGCGTCGTCGTCGGCGCGCCTTCGACTCGGCGGCGCTCGCCTGCCGGAACCGGCGGTTGGACCGGGACGAGGACCGCGCCCGCTTGACCCGACGGATGACGATCCGGGCCGCCGCGTACCCGGAGGCGGCCGGCAGACCGCTCGTCGCGCGGTATGTGGATCGCCTGATTCGCGGTCCCCGGAAGGCTCGGTTCCCGTGAACTGGCCCGATCTCGACCGGCTCCCCGGGGGCGCGGGGTCCGGCGCCACCGCGGACGGGCCGGCCGCCGGCGCCGCCACCCTCGCCGCGCCGGGAGCCGGGGAGCCGGCGCCGCTGCGCTACTACGCGGCGCACCTGACCGTTCGCGGTCTCGTGGAGGAACTCGACCGGGGCGAGATCGTCGCGCCGGATTTCCGTCGCCGCGACCGGTGGCCCCGGAACGACGCTTCCCGCTTCATCGAAACCCTGCTGCTCGATCTCCCGGTCCCGGAGATCTTCCTCTTCCGGGAGATCGAAACCGACCGCCACCTCATCGTGGACGGCCAGCAACGGCTCGCCGCGCTCTCGGCGTTCTACCGGGGGCGGCTCGGCGACGGGGACTTCGCCCTGAGCGAAGTGGACGCCGCCTTCGCCGGGAAGACCTACGCGACGCTGCCGGCCGACCATCGCCGCAGCCTGGACGATTCCCTGATCCGCGCCACGATCTTCGAGCACTACGAGCCCACCGCCGACCGCCGGGCGGTACTCTCGATCTCGAAGCGCCTGAACGGCGGCAGCGCGCCGCTCCACCCGCACGAGATCCGCTCGCGCATCTACTACGGATCGTTCCGCGATCTCCTCGCCGAGATGGCCGCCGACCCTTCCTGGCAGCGCCTCCACGGCGCTCCCGCCGCCCGTCCCGAAACCGAAGAAACGATCCTGGGTTTCCTCGCGCTCCACAACGACCTGGCCCGGTATCGCGCTCCCCGGGCTTCGTTCCTGGACGAGTTCATGGGCCGCCACCGGGAGTGGACCGCGCTCGACGACCCGCCGTTCGCGCAGCAGTTCCGCCGCGCCGCCGCCTTCCTCGAACGGACCGCCGGCCCCGCGGCGTTCCGGGTGGCCGGCGTCGTGGTCCCGGTCCTCGCCGAGACCCTGATGTGCGGAGCCGCCCACCGCCTCGAAACCGGCCCCGAACCGGACGCCGCCGCCGTCGGCCCCCGGTGCGAACGCCTGATCCAGGGGTTGCAGAAGGACGCCCCGGCCTCCCCGGGAGTCGAAGAGGTCCGTTCGGTAACCCGACGAATCCGCGCCGCCCGCGAGGCGTTCGCCGAGATCTGATGGCCGAAGACGCTCTCCGTCTGGAGCGGGACTTCGCCAAGGCGCAGCGTGCGAGCGCCGACCTGTCGCGCGACCTCCAGGATCCGATCGCCCAGATCATGGTGATCTGGGCCTCGGGGTACCTGGAGTCCGCCTGCCGGGACATCGTGTCCCGGTATGTGAAGCGCGGCGCGTCTCCCGGCGTGGCGAACTATGTGGTGGACCAGTTGGACCGCTTCCGCAACCCGCGGATGGAACGGATCCTCCGGCTGATCCGCCTCTTCGAACCGGAAAAAGCTGCCGATCTGGCGGAGTTCTCCCGGGGCGCCGTCTCGACCAGCGTGAACACCATCGTCGGCGTTCGCAACCGGTTGGCGCACGGCCGGCAGGAACCGGTCACCGTGCCGGAGATATCCCGCCACTTCCGCGCCGTCCGCGGATTCGCGCATCGCCTGGACCGACTGCTCGCATGAGACCCACGGCTTTCGGAGCCCCGACGGAAGGCCGGGGAATCCGCAACCGTCGCGAGGCCGCCGCGAACCCGGTCGGGGGATCGCGATGAGATTCGTGGAGGGCCGGGAGCCGTTCCTCCGGCGGCTGCGGGTCTGGGGGCTGCTGTCGTTCGGCCCGGACACCCCGGAGTTCGAGTTCTCGCCGCTCGATGTCCTCATCGGCGCGAACGCCGCCGGCAAGTCGAATTTCCTCGAAGCGATCCGGCTGCTGGCGGCCGCACCCACCGATCTGGCGGGCGCGGTCCGGCGGCGCGGCGGGGTCGGGGACTGGCTCTGGAAGGGCGAGGGCGCGGCGGCGTCGGCCACCCTGTCCGCCGAGGTCGGCCCGTACCCGGAGACCGGCCGGAGGCTCCGCTACCACCTTGAGATCACGGGCGACGAAGACGGTCGCCCGGTCGTGTCCGACGAGCGGGTCGAAGAGGCGCCCTCCGCCGACGCGCCGGCTGAGGGCTCGGAGGCGCGGCTCATCTACGGAACGCTGTGCGGCAGGCGGCTGCTGCGCGTTGCTGAGGGATGGAAACGGAGTTGGTCATACCGAGTGGATCGAGAGGCGGAAATCAAGATCGGCGGGGGAAGAAAACTCATACCGTCGCCGAACAGGCTTCGGCCAGACGAGTCCGTCCTCGCCCGGCATCGGGACACCGAAGTCCAGCATCGGGACGCCGAGGTCTGTCCGGAGTTGTCCTGGCTGGCGCGGCAGTTGGGCCGGATCGCTGTCTTCGGCGCCCGGCCGGTCGGCCCGAATTCCCCGGCGCGAAGGTCCCAGCCCGCCGGCCTTCCCGGAGACCGCCTGCTTCCGGACGCGAGCAACCTCGCCTCCGTGTGGCGCGAGATCGAGCGGCGGGAGCCGGGCCGCCCGAACGAACTGCTGCGCCGCTTCCTGCCCCGGTGGGAGCGACTTTCGACCCGCGAATCGGACGGAAAGATCGAGTGCCTCTTCCACGAGTTCGGACTCGAAGCCCCGGTGCCGGCCGCCGGCGTCGCCGACGGAACGATCGCGTTCGTCACCGTGCTGGCCGCCCTGCTGGCGCCGTCTCCGCCCTCTGTCCTCTGCCTCGAAAAACCGGAGACCGACCTCCATCCGGACCACCTGTTCCCGTTGGAGGGCCTGCTCGCGGATGCCTGCGAGCGCACCCAGGTCCTCCTGACGACGCATTCCGACGACCTGGTGTCGGGATTCACGGACCGACCGGAATCCGTGGCCGTCTGCGAACGGCAGGAGAACGGGACGGTGCTTCGCCGGCTGGACCCGAAGATCGTCGAGGAGTGGGCGGAGGACGGCCCGTTGGGAGATCTGTGGCGCTTCGGGGCGCTGGGCGGCACGCCGTGAAGGCCGTCGTCTATGTCGAGGGCGGCAGCAGCCGCAAGACCGAACGCGCGCGGTTCCTCCTGGCGATGCGGACCTTCCTGACGGAGGGCGCCACGCACGCGGGGAACCCGACCCCGCCCCCCGAGGTCGTCGCCTGCGGGCCGCGGACGGAGGGTCGGGGAATCCGCAACCGCCGCGAGGTCGTCACGAACCCGGTCGGGGGAAAGCGATGAGATTCGTGGAGGGCCGGGAGCCGTTCCTCCGGCGATTGCGGGTTCGGGGCCTGCTGTCGTTCGGCCCGGACACCCCGGACTTCGAGTTCTCGCCGCTCGATGTCCTCATCGGCGCGAACGGCGCCGGCAAGTCGAATTTCCTCGAAGCGATCCGGCTGCTGGCGGCCGCGCCGACCGATCTGGCGGGCGCGATCCGGCGGCGCGGCGGGGTCGGGGACTGGCTCTGGAAGGGCAAGGGCGCGGCGGCGTCCGCCACCCTGTCGGCCGAGGTCGGCCCCTACCCGGAGACCGGCCGGAGGCTCCGCTACCACCTGGAGATCACGGGCGACGAAGACGGTCGCCCGGTCGTGTCCGACGAGCGGGTCGAAGAGGCGCCCTCCCCCGACGCTTCGCCCGACGACCGGGAAGCGCGGCTCCTCTACGGAACCGTGGACGGCGTCCCCGTGCTCCGCTCCGCCGACCCGCCCGAGGCCCGCGGCTGGCCGCCGGAGGGCGCGCGACTCGGCGAACCGACGCTCACGATGTTCCCGGAAGAGGCGGTCGCCGAGCCGCCCGCGCTCGGGCCGGGACTCGTACGGCTGCGGCCCGACGTGATCCCGCCCGGCCAGTCCGTCCTCGCTTCCTGCCGGGATCTCGAACCGTGCCTGGAACTCTCCTGGCTGGCGCGGCAGTTGGGCCGGATCGCTGTCTTCCGCGCCCGACCGGTCGGCCCGGACGCACCGGCGCGAAGGCCCCAGCCTGCCGGCCTTCCCGGAGACCGTCTGCTTCCGGACGCGAGCAACCTCGCCTCCGTGTGGCGCGAGATCGAGCGGCGGGAGCCGGGCCGCCCGGACGAACTGCTGCGTCGCTTCCTGCCCCGCTGGGAACGAATGTCGACCCGCGAATCGGACGGGAAGGTCGAGTGTCTCTTCCACGAGTTCGGACTCGAGACGCCGATCCCGGCCGCCGGCGTCGCCGACGGAACGATCGCGTTCGTCACCATGCTGGCCGCCCTGCTGGCGCCGTCACCGCCCTCCGTCCTCTGCCTCGAACACCCGGAGGCCGGCCTCCATCATGACCACTGGCTCCAGTTCGGCGGCCTGCTGGCGGATGCGTGCGAACGCATGCAGGTCCTCGTCACGACGCACTCGGAAATGCTGGTGTCGGAGTTCACGACCCGGCCGGAGTCCGTCGTCGTCTGTGAACGGGAGGACCGCGGAACCGCGCTGCGGCGGCTGGACGCGGAGGTGATGGAGCAGTGGCCGGATGAGGGCAGTCTCGGCGACCTGTGGTGTATCGGAGCCTTGGGAGCCATCTCGTGAAGCCCGTCGTGGTCTATGTCGAGGGCGGGAGCAGCCGGACGATCGAGCGCCTGCGGTTCCGTCAGGGAATGCAGGCGTTCCCGGGCCGCCGGGCCGAGGACGGGCAGGGCGAGCCTCCACTTCCGAAGATCGTCGCGTGCGGGTCGCGCGACACGGCGCTGCGGAAATTCCGCGAGGCGTGTTCCGGCGCGGCGAAAACGACGCCCATCCTGCTGGTGGACTCGGAAGGGCCGGTGGACTGGGGCCGGGGTTCGGCGCGGGCGCATCTGCAGCGCGTGGACGACTGGGACCTCCGGTTCACGGACGACCGGAGCGTCCACCTGATGGTCCAGTTCATGGAGACCTGGATCATCGCCGACCCGGAGACGGTCGCGGCCTACTACGGGAAGGGATTCCGGAAGAAGGCCCTCCCCGCCGCGACCGATCCGGAGCAGGTCGGGAAGGCCCAGGTGCTCGCCGCCCTGAAGCAGGCGACCGCAGCCACCCGGCGTCGCCGCTACGACAAGACGCGGGACGCGCCCGCTCTGCTGGAACGGCTGGATTCGCGCCGGGTCGCGGCCAAGTGCCGGGGCTGCGCCCGACTGTTCGTCGCCCTCCGGGAGGCGTCGTGACACTCCCCTCCGCGTTCGAGGGCCGGCGAGAGCCGCCGGACAGCCGACCGCGCCGGCCTGCGCCGGGGCGTACCGCAGGTTCCCTGCGACGACACCGCCGGCGTACGGAGTCCGGCCCCACGGCGCGTTCTTGGCGGTTCGGCGATGCGCGGACTAGTCTTCCCACTTCCACGCCGGTCGGGCCGACCCGCTTGCTCCGGCCGGGATCTCCCACGAACGAGCCATGATCGATCGCGCTGACCTGCTCGCCTCCATCCGGGGCGGGGAGAACAGCAAATTGGAGTTCAAGGAAGTCGTCGTTCGTGGCGGGCGCGTCGCCTTCGGCGGGAAGAAGCGGCGGGCATCCTCCGACTTGGCCGAGGTCTTCGTCAGCATGGCGAACACGCAGGGCGGCGAAGTCGTCTTCGGCGTTCGCGACTCGGACCGGGCGGTCGTGGGTATCGAACCGACGCACCGCGACACGGTGGAGCAGTTCGTAGTCGATGTGGCTGTCGACAGCTGCGAGCCGACCATCGTTCCCGGCCTGGAATGGGTGTTCCTGCCCGGCGAGGACGGCACGGAGCGGCTGTGTCTTCTCGTAATCATTCCGCGTTCGCCTCGCGATGTCCATCGGACGAACGACGGTCGTTACCTCGAACGGATCAGCATGCGCCGGTGCCTGATCTCTACCGACCGGCTGTCGCGACTCCTGGTCGGACGTGGGCAGCCGACCGCCTTCGAGTTGTGGCCGGCGCCACGGGCTCGACTGGAGGATCTCGACAGGAATTTGTTGGGCGACCATTACCGCGGTCGGTTCCCGGATTGGACGCCTTCGGAGGACTGGACGGACGAGCCCGGCCGAGATGTGCTCGCAGCCGAAACGGATTCCGGCCCCGTCCCTACGAACGCCGGCGTCCTGATGTTCACGCAGGAACCCGACGCATTCCTCTCCAGTGCCTTCATCGAGATGGAGTCCTATCGACACAACGACCCCGACGGGAGTTCCGCCGACAGCACGAGGATCACGGGGCCGCTTCCCAGACAGATTGCGGACGCCGTGTCGTATCTCCAGTTGTCGCCCTTGAACCCCACGGTCTCCGTCAAGCGCGATGACGGCCGTCATGACTATCCGGCATACTCCGTACGCGCCCTCCAGGAAGCAGTGGTGAACGCCGTAGTCCATCGCGACTATGCCGCTCCGTCGCAGATCATCGTCCGGCTGTTTCCGGATCGAATCGAGTTCCGTAACCCCGGAGGGCTCTTCAACGGCTTGACGACGAGTGATCTCTATGAAGGGTGCATGCCGCGCCGGCGCAACGCGAATATCGCCTGGTTCCTTCGTTCCTACGAGAGCGAGGCCACGGGAAGCGTGTTCATGGAATCCCGAGGCGAGGGTTTCATGAACCTCGTACGGGATAGTGAGCGCCTATCGGGGCGCCGGCCTGAAATCAAAGTGATCGGAGACACCACCCAACTCACGATCTACGCCGCGCCGCGCCCGGCTAGATCCGACACGTCAGATGGCGGTTCGCCGTCCTGACCAACGAGCGGCGCACGATGGTCATCACGGATCTCTACTCCAAACGACAGAAAAGACTGCCCGGAGAGGCTCCTGATGTGTACCAGCACGACGATATCCCGCCACAACTTCGCGCACAGATCGTCCACATCATGGATGACACGATGGCGAAACTCGACCTTTACACCGGATTTCCGGTCGTCCGTAGAACCTATGACACGGTCGCAACAACGCTGTGTCACGAATACGGCCATCTTGACTGGGATGCGTTCCTTCCCCCGGCTCATCCTCCACATCACCGATTGGTCCGTTTTTTCATGGACCGGGCACAGACCGAGGAGATTCTTGACATCATTGAACGGTGCTTTGCCGAGATGGCCAGCGTACCGTTGGCCAGCCGAGCCGCGATGCGTCCACGCGAGTTGGTGTCGTCACTCAGCGACCGTGCCCAAGCAGAGTGGTTTTCTGCAGACCGTTTTGCGGAAGCGGCGGAGGATGCCGTAGCGGAAGGGAGGAAGGAATTGAATCACAGGTTTCTTGATCACGGTGTGGGGTTCCATCTGGAGTCGGGGAAGATCATTCGTATCGATTCGCAAGTGACCCACAATGAGATCGTGATGCCATGCTTTGCGATACTGTCGGGAAAGGAGTACGCAAATGCGAAGAGGGAATTTCTGTCAGGGCATGAGTACTACCGTAAGGGTAACCTGAAGGGGGCTCTGATGGAATGGCAGAAGTCGTTCGAGAGCGTCATGAAAATAATCTGCGCCAAACGCGAATGGGAGTATCCTGATGGTGCTGCCGCGAAGGATCTGATCCGGATCTGCATCGAGCACGAGTTGATTCCGCCGTTCTGGCAGAGCCAGTTCACGTCCCTGCGACAGCTGCTGCTGGGAGTCGGAGTCGCCAGGAACAAATTGGCCGGACACGGCGAAGGGCCCGAGCGTGTGGAGACACCGCCGCACGTCGTGGCGTTCGCGTTGCACATGACGGCGGCGGCTATCGTGTTTCTGGCGGAGGCGGAGGCGTCGGGGGCGGGGAAATGAGTGAGCGGAGGTTGATCGAGGGGGCGTTTCCGTTGGAGCGGGTGTCCGAGGACTCCGTACATGAGAAGAATGTGCGGCATGGGCACATTTCGACGCTGCACATCTGGCCGGCGCGGAGGCCGCTCGCGGCGAGTCGGGCGGTGATCCTCTCGACGCTGCTGCCGGATCCGGGGGACGAGGCGGGGCGGCGGGAGGTGGTGGACCGGATGGCGGGGGGCGAGGTGGAGATCTTCGACGACGAGGGGGAGATCGTCGGGAAGTATCGGAAGCAGGGGATCTTCCACTGGGGGTCGGAGAACGAGGACGAACTGGAGCGGTTCCGGGGGGAGATCCGCGGCGCGTTCGGGGGGAGGGCGCCGCGGGTGCTGGATCCGTTCGCCGGGGGCGGGGCGATTCCGCTGGAGGCGCTGCGGCTGGGGTGCGAGGTGGAAGCGGCGGACCTGAACCCGGTGGCCTGGTTCATCCTGCGGTGCACGCTGCACTACCCGCCGCTGGTGGCGGGGAAGAGGCTGCCGTTGCCGGAGGAGGGGTCGGCGGGGTCGTCGGCGCCGCCGGCGGGGGCGGAGAGCGGTGACCCGGGGGTCGAAGGGGCGGCGACGACGACGGAGGGGTCGCCGGGGCTCTGGGGTTCGGAGGAAGCCCGGGAGCCCAAGGCGTTCCCGGACCACCTCCGGGAGTGGGGGTACCGCGTGTTGGACGGGGCGCGGCGGGAGTTGGCGGCGCGGTATCCGACCTGTGCGGACTTCGAGCCGGTGCGGCGCAAGGGGAGGCGGCCGCTGAAGGAGATCCCGTACGAGCCGCGGCCGATGCGGTTCGTGGAACCGGACCGGGCCGGCGGGGTCCGGGCCGGGCTGGACCGGCTGAACGCCGAGTTCGAGGCCGAATACCTGGCCGACGAACGGAAGCCGCGGTGGGTGGAGAAGCCGACGGTGGCGTACCTCTGGGCGCGGACGGTGGAATGCGCCGGGTGCCGGGCGGAGATGCCGCTGCTCAAGACCCGGTGGCTCTGCCGGAAGCCGGGGAAGCGGGTGCTGCTCACCATGACGCCGCGGGAGGACGGGGCCGGGGTCGAGTTCGGGGTGGACGACGCGGTCGCCGCGGGCGAGGGGAACGCCGCCGCCCGGCGGGAGCACGACCGGAGGCTCGGCGCGGGGACGATGAGCCGGCGGGGCGCGACCTGCCCCTGCTGCGGCGGCATCGCCACCATGCGCGATCTCCGGGCGGCGGGGAAGTCGGGTCGGCTCGGGGAGCGGATCACGGCGGTGGTGGTGAACGGGCAGCGGGGGAAGGAGTACCGGTTGCCGACGGAGGCGGAAATCGAGGCTTCGCAGGTGACGGAGGAGGATGTGGCGGCGCTGTACGAGGACATCCCCTTCGGGCTACCGACCGAGCCGACGCCGCGAGAGGACGCACTCGGCGTTAGTGCTCCACTCTACGGATTCACTTCATGGGACATGCTGTTCTCCCGGCGGCAGTTGCTGGCAATCGGGCAGCTGATCGTCTCGATTCGCTTGGCGTTCATGTCGAACGAAGGAGACGTGGGGCGATGGCGGGAGCCGCTGTTTGCGTACTTGGCGTGCTGCCTCAGCAAGTTCACTGATTACAGCAGCACTCTCTGCTCCTGGGTTACCGCAAGGGAAACCTTGCGCGACACATTCGGTATCCAAGTCGCCCTGCCCATCGTCTGGGACTACTGCGAGGTCAACCCGCTGAGTAAGACGACCGGCGGTTTCGAAGGCGCACTGGATTGGGTTTATCGGGTAACCCGTCATCTGACGGAAACCGGCAGATCGTCCACGTCGCCGCCTTCCGTCGAGTTGCGGTCGGCCACACAGGCAACGGCCGATTCCTTCGATCTGATCTGTACAGACCCACCGTATTATGCGGCAATCCCATACTCCGACACCATGGATTTGTTCCATGTCTGGCTTCGGAGAACGCTGCGAGGATTGTCCGAAGAGACGGATCGTGTCTTCTCTGAACCCCTGGGCCCGAAATGGGATCGGGATCGCGATGACGGGGAACTCGTCGATGACGCAAGCAGGTTCGACGGCAGCAGGAAAGCGTCCAAGAAGAACTATGAGGACGGAATGGCTCGCTCGTTCGGCCGATTCCGTAATGCGCTCCGGGACGATGGGCGATTCGTCGTCGTCTTCGCCAGCAAGGACCCGAACGCCTGGGAGACGCTCGTCTCAGCGATCATCCGTTCGGGGTTCGTCGTGACGGCTTCGTGGCCCATACGAACCGAACGAGAGACGCGTCGTCGGTCAATCGCTTCCGCGGCTCTGGCCTCCTCCATCTGGCTCGTCTGCCGGAAGCGGCCGGCGATGGCCCGCGCCGGCTGGGACAACCGGGTGCTCGCCGAGATGCGGACGAACATCACGCAGCGGCTCCGTGATTTCTGGGACGCCGGGCTGCGCGGCCCGGACTTCGTCTGGGCGGCGACCGGGCCGGCGCTCGAGGCGTTCAGCCGGCACCCGTTCGTGCGGAAGGTGGACTCGGCGGAGGACGAGCACCTGTCCGTCTCCGAATTCCTCCGGCAGGTCCGGCGCATGGTCGTCGGTTTCGCCGTGGGCCGGCTGCTGCGGTTGAAGGGGAAGCCCGGCGCCCCCGCCGATACCGAGCCTCCCGACGACGAGGGGGCGGACATCGAGGCGCTGGACGATCCGACCACCTACTACCTGCTGCACCGCAACGACTTCGGCCTGGAACCGGCCCCGGCCGGCGCCTGCATCCTCTACGCGCTCTCCTGCGGTCTGTCCGACACGGACCTCGCCGGGCGCCTCGACCTGCTCAGCCGCCGGCAGGGCGGAGGCGCCGACGAAGACGAAGACGAAGACGACGACGGCGACGGGCAGGGAGGGGAGGAGACCGGCCCGTCCGCCGGCGACAAGGCGCGCCTCAAGTCGTGGCGTCGCCGCCGGAAGGATGTGGGCCTGCCGGGCGCGGGCGGAACGCCGCCGCCGCTCATAGATTGCGTGCACCGGGCGATGCGGCTGTGGAAGACCGGCGACCGCGGCCAGGTGGACGGGTATCTCAACGAGCGCGGCCTCCCGCACAACGAACTCTTCCGCCGGGTGATCCAGGCGGTGCTGGAACTGGCGGAGAAGGGCTCGGAGGAACGCGCCACCCTGGAGAAACTCCAGCGGCACGAACCCGCGGACACGGCCGTCGCCGCGCCGACCGTCACCCGCCCCCCTACGCTTTTCTCCTGACGGCCCTTCGGCGCCCGGTTCCCGCCGCCACCCGCCCCTCCTGATCCGCCCGGGTCGGGAACCGCCGGAGCACCGGGACGCCCGATCCGACGGACCCCGCCATCGCCCTCCGGGGAGGCGGCGACGAAGCGACCGCCACGCTCCCGGCGAGCGAGACTCCCCGCTTCGCCGCTCCCGGTCCGAGAAGCAGTCCCGTGATCCGCCGCCTCCAGGCCAGGAACTTCCGCTGCCTCCGGTATGTGGACCTCCGGCTGGACCGCTTCCACCTCCTGGTGGGCCGGAACGGCAGCGGGAAGAGCGCCCTGCTGGACGCTGTCGCCTTCCTCGGCGACCTGGTGTCCTCCGGGCTGGATGCGGCGGTGGAGCGGCGGACCGCCGATTTCCGGGACCTGGTGTGGCGCCGGCCGAAGGACGACCTCGGCTTCGAGTTGGCGGTGGAGTGCGATGCGGCGGCCGACCCCGACCCGTTCCGGGAGCCCCGCGACGATCGGGTGTTCCGCTACGAAGTCGCGATCCGCGAGGTGGAAGGGGGGCCGCAGGTGGTCGCCGAGCGGGGCCTGCTGGGACGGCTGGGGGCCGCCGACTTCGGCCGGCGGCGCGCCCGGTTCCCGGATCCGCCCGCCCCGCCGTCCACCCTCTTCGTGGATCCGGCCGCCGGCGGTTACCGGTCGGTGCTGTCCCGGGCCGCCTCCGGGGGGATGCGATTCGAGCCGGAGTTCGAGGAGCAGGTGGCGGAGCCCTGGGTCTCCCCGTACACCTTCGGGGCGGGCCAGACCGCGCTCGCCTTCCTGCCGGCGGCTCCGGAATCTTTCCCGGCGGCGTTCCGGGTGCGCCGGCTGCTGACCGGGGTGCGCCGGATCTCCCTGGACTGCGCCGCGCTCCGCCGGCCGGCGCCGCCCACCCGGGACGCGAGGATCCTCAGTTCCGACGGTTCCAACATGCCCTGGGTCGCCCGGCGGCTGCAGACCGAAGACGAAGAGCGGTACCGGGACTGGATCGAGGGCGTGCGTTCGGCGATCCCCGAAGTCGCCGACCTCCGTGTCGTCGTCCGGGAAGAGGACCGCCGCGCCTACCTGATGGTCCGGTACGAGAGCGGTACCGAGGTCCCGTCCTGGGCGGTGTCCGACGGCACCCTGCGGCTCATGGCGCACACGCTGCGCGACTTCACGCTGTTGCCGGACACCCTGTTCCTGATCGAGGAACCGGAGGCCGGCGTGCACCCGGCGGAGATGCAGGAAGTGCTCACCGCGCTGCCCCCGGTGGACGAGGGCCAGGTGCTGGTGGCGACCCAATCTCCTTCGATCCTGGTGGACGCGGAGGCGGAACAGGTCCTGTTGTTCGCCACGGATGCGGAAGGCGCTCCCGATGTCATTCCGGCCCTGGCGCATCCGCTCATGGAAGGCTGGATCGGTTCGCCGACCCTGGGCGATCTGGTCGCCGGCGAAATGCTCGGATGAGACCGACGGCAGTGTCGGAGCCGCTTCTCGTCGTGGTGGCCGACAGGCAGATGAGGGCGTCGATCGGGACCTTGCTGCGGGAGCGACAACGGGACCTCGGCATCGAGCTGAGTGCGTTCGAGGTGCGCCGCCATCCGAACTCCGATCCGGGGTGCCGGGTGGCCATCGTCGAGCAGGTGAGGCAGGCACTCAGGCGCTTCGCCCGGCTGCTCGTCGTCTTCGACTACGACGGCTGCGGCAGCACCGAGCCGCCGGAACGGATCCGGGAAGAGGTCGAGGACGATCTGGCGCGGAACGGTTGGAAGGGTCGCTCGAAAGTGATCGTGATCGTTCCCGAACTGGAGGCGTGGATCTGGGGGCCCTCGGAGGGCGCGGCGCGGGCGCTCGGCTGGGATCGCGGATTCCCGGCGCTGCGCGGGTGGCTCGCCGAGGAGGGCCTCTGGCCGCTGGCTCACGCCAAGCCGCCGGATCCGAAGGAAGCGGCCGAGCGGGTTCTCCGGCGGAGCGGAGGGAAATTGGTCTCCCGCTTCTTTCGGGGCCTGGCTGCCGCCGCCGACTTCCGGGACTGCCGGGACCCGGCGTTCCGCGCCCTCCGGGACACTCTGCGCGAGTGGTATCCCGCAGAGGACGCGGCGCCGAAGGAAGCCTGACGAAGAAGGACCGATCGACACCGAGGCGCGGCCTCGTTCGCCGGAGGGTCGGACCGCGCACCGGGGCGCCCCGTCCGACGGACTTCGCCAGCGCTCCCCGGGAGGCGGCGACGAGGCGACCGGGGCGCTCCCGGCGAGCGAGACTCCCCGCTTCGCCGCCCCCGGTCCGAGAACCCGTCCCATGATCCGCCGCCTCCAGGTCAGGAACTTCCGCTGCCTCCGGTATGTGGACCTCCGGCTGGACCGCTTCCACCTCCTGGTGGGCCGGAACGGCAGCGGGAAGAGCGCCCTGCTGGACGCTGTCGCCTTCCTCGGCGACCTGGTGTCCTCCGGGCTCGACGCGACGGTGGAGCGGCGGACCGCCAACTTCCAGGACCTGGTGTGGCGCCGGCCGACCGACGACCTCGGTTTCGAGTTGGCGGTCGAGTGCGATGCGGCGGCCGACCCCGACCCGTTCCGGGAGCCCCGCGACGATCGGGTGTTCCGCTACGAAGTCGCGATCCGCGAAGTCGAAGGGGGCCCGCAGGTGGTCGCCGAGCGGGGCCTGCTGGGACCGCTGGGGGCCGCCGACTTCGGCCGGCGGCGCACCCGGTTCCCGGATCCGCCGCCGGCGCCGCGCACGATCTTCGTGGATCCCGCTGCCGGCGGGTACCGGTCGGTGCTGTCCCGGGCCGCCTCCGGGGGGATGCGATTCGAGCCGGAGTTCGAGGAGCAGGTGGCGGAGCCCTGGGTCTCCCCGTACACCTTCGGGGCGGGGCAGACCGCGCTCGCCTTCCTCCCGGCGGCCCCCGAGGCGTTCCCGGCGGCGTTCCGGGTGCGCCGGCTGCTGACCGGGGTGCGCCGGATCTCCCTGGACTGCGCCGCGCTCCGCCGGCCGGCCCCGCCCACCCGGGACGCGAGGATCCTCGGTTCCGACGGCTCCAACATGCCCTGGGTCGCCCGGCGGCTGCAGACCGAAGACGAAGAGCGGTACCGGGACTGGATCGAGAGCGTGCGTTCGGCGATCCCCGAAGTCGCCGACCTCCGCGTCGTCGTCCGGGAAGAGGACCGCCGCGCCTACCTGATGGTCCGGTACGAGAGCGGTACCGAGGTTCCGTCCTGGGCGGTGTCCGACGGCACCCTGCGGCTCATGGCGCACACGCTGCGCGACTCCGGGACTTTGCCGGACACCCTGTTCCTGATCGAGGAACCGGAGGCCGGCGTGCATCCGGCGGAGATGCAGGAAGTGCTCACCGCGCTGCCCCCGGTGGACGACGGCCAGGTGCTGGTGACGACCCAGTCTCCTTCGATCCTGGTGGACGCGGAGGCGGAACAGGTCCTGTTGTTCGCCACGGATGCGGAAGGCGCTCCCGATGTCATCCCGGCCCCGGCGCATCCGCGAATGCGGAATTGGATCGGTTCGCCGGATCTGGGCACCTGGTTCGCCGGCGGAATGCTCGAATGAGCCCGACAGTGTCGGAGCCGCTCCTGGTGGTCGTGGCCGACAAGCAGATGCAGGCGTCGATCGAGACGCTGCTGCGGAAGCGGCAGGGAGAGATCGGCATCGAGTTGAGCGCGTTCGTAGTGAAGCGCCACCCGCGCTCCGATCCCGGATGTCGACTGACAACGGTCGAGTTCGTGAGGTCGGACCTGAACGACTTCGGCCGACTGCTCGTCCTCTTCGACTACGACGGCTGCGGCAGCAGCGAGCCGCCGGGTCAGGTCGAGAAGCAGATCGAGGCCGACCTGGCCCGGAACGGCTGGAAGGGTCGTTCGAAAGTGATCGTGATCGTCCCCGAACTGGAGGCGTGGATCTGGGGACCCTCGGAGGGCGCGGCGCGGGCGCTCGGCTGGGATCGCGGGTTCCCGGCGCTGCGCGGGTGGCTCGCCGAGGAGGGCCTCTGGCCGACGACTCACGCCAAGCCACCGGATCCGAAGGAAGCCGCCGAGCGGGTTCTCCGGCGGAGTGGAGGGAAATTGGTCTCCCGCTTCTTTCGGGGCCTGGCTGCCGCCGCCGACTTCCGGGACTGCCGGGACCCGGCGTTCTGCGCCCTCCGGAACACCCTGCGCGAGTGGTATCCCGCAGAGGACGCGGCGCCGAAGGAATCCTGACGAAGAAGGACCGACCGACACCGAGGCACGGCCTCGTTCGCCGGAGGGTCGGATCGCGCACCGGGGCGCCCCGTCCGACGGGCTTCGCCATCGCTCCCCGGGAGGCGGCGACGAGGCGACCGGCGCGCTCCCGGCGAGCGAGACTGGCCGCTCCGCCGCCCCCGGTTCGGGAAGTCCCCCCGGGGAACCGAAGCGCGGCCCCGAAACGCGCCGCCGAGAGAATCCCGGAGCGGAACCGGAACCCGCTCCCGGCCGCCGGCTGCCGCGACCTGTCTCGGGCCGCCGACTTCCGGGACTGCCGGGCCCCGGCGTTCCGCGCGCTGCGGGACACCCGGCGTGAGTGGCGCCCGGTTCGGAGAGAATCCCCCGCCGAGCCGCCCGGAGGCTCCTCCGCGGCAGCGCCTCCCGAACCATGACGAAGAAGAACCGACCCACGCCCTGGCGCGACCTCGTCCACCTGAAGGACGAACTGCGCACCGGGGAACTCACCCTCGCCGAGTTCGCCGCCGACCTCCACGATGTGGCGGCGCGGACCGGGCAGCGGAAGGTGTACGAGGACCCGGAGAAGTTCTTCGCGCTCACCTTCCCCACGCACCCGCTGCGGGAACTGGCGAAGGATGTGGCGCAGCGGCTCGCCGGGAAGAGCGACAAGGCGATCCGCCAGTTGGAGTTGACCTACGGCGGCGGGAAGACCCACACCCTCATCACGCTCTACCACCTCTTCGGCGCCTCGGGGGACCTGCCCGACCTGCCCGCGGTCCGGGAATTCCGCGAGCACCTGGGGATGGCGCCCCCGCGGGCGTTCGTGGCGACGCTCTGTTTCGACAAGTTGGACGCGGAGAAGGGGATCGCCGGCGTCCGCGGGCCCGACGGGGCGACGCGCGACCTGTTCCACCCGTGGAGCGTCCTCGCCTACCAACTGGCCGGGGACGACGGCCTCCGGGCGATCCACGCGGACGGGGAGCCGGAAGAACGCGAGACGCCGCCGGCCGAGCCGCTCGTGGCCCGACTGCTGGAAACGCCGCGCGAGCGCGGGTTCGAGGCAACGCTGGTCCTGATCGACGAAGTCCTGATGTATGCCCGCGCCCAGGGTTTCGACGCGGACCGGAGCGAACGGCTGACCGACTTCTTCCAATACCTGCTCCAGGCGGTCGCCCGCGTGGACACCGCGGCGATCGTGATTTCCGTGTTGGCGAGCGAGCCGCAGGTGGCCCAGGGCAAGGCGGCCAAAGGGTTCCTGGCATCGTTGTCGAACATCCTGCGCCGCCAGCGCGAGCCGGGGGTCGAGCCGGTGCGCAAGGAGGATGTGCCCGAGGTCCTGCGGCGGCGTCTCTTCCGCGACGATTTCAGCGACCTCCAGGGGTGGCGGCCGCAGGCGATCGCGGTGGCGCGGAACTTCGCCCGGATGGAGCCGGGTCGGAAGAAGCTCGGCTCGAGGGAAGAGGATCGCCTGCTCCACGGGTTCCCGTTCCACCCGGACCTCACGGACGCCTTCTACAGCCTCTGGACCCAACTCGCCGGTTTCCAGCGCACGCGGGGCATCCTGCGGGTGCTGGCGACGGCGATCCGCGAGAGCGAGAAACGGGACGCGGCGCCCTTGGTCGGGCCGTCGGCCTTCCTGGCGGCGTCCGATTCGACGGCGCTGTCCAAGGCCGTCAGCGAACTGGCGGAGGTCGCCACCAAGGAGCCCGGCGAGGGGATCTCCGACTGGTCGGCGCTCCTGGTGAGCGAGTTGGAGAAGGCGCAGGAGGTGCAGCGGGATTTCCCGGCGCTGCGCGAAGGCCGCGAGATCGAACAGGCGGTGCTCGCGGTGTTCTTCCACTCGCAGCCCATCGGCCACAAGGCTGCCACGCCGGACCTGTTGCGGCTGATCGGCGGTGGTGGTCTGGACCGGATCGAGATCGAGAAGGGTCTCCAGCGCTGGCGGGAGATCTCCTGGTTCCTCGACGACGAGGACACCGGTTTGAGTCCGTCGGATCGCGAGTTGCCGCGGTCCTGGCGGCTGGGGAACCGGCCGAACCTGCGGCAGATGCACGACCAGGCCTCGCGGAAGGTGAGCGCCGATTCGGTGGACGCGGCGCTGATCGAGGCGATCCGAGAGGAGAAAAAGGCGCTGATCGGGGGCGCCAGCGCGGCGGGAGCGGCGGCCGGTCTGCTGCCCTCGGGCCCGAAGGATGTGGCCGACGACGGGAAGTTCCGCTATGCGGTGCTCGGCCCGGACGCCGTGTCGGACTCCGGGAAGCCCAGCCGGCTGGCGAAGCGCTACCTCGACGAGACCAGCGGTCCGGAACGCCCGCGGGCGCACCGCAACGCGGTCGTCCTCGCCGTGCCCGGACGGGACGGACTGGAGGCGGCGCGACTGGCGGCCCGGGCGCTGCTCGGCTGGCAGCAGGTCGAAGCGGAACTCCGCCGCCACAAGGTGGATCCGGGTCAGCAGCATCGGCTTCAGAAGCGGCTGAACGAAGCGCGCCGCCACTTGCCGGAGATGGTGCGCCAGGCCTACTCGGTCGTCGTCACCGTCGGCACGGACAACGAGGCGCAGGCGTTCCGGTTGAAGGGTTCCGCCGAGCCGCTGTTCCTGGAGATCAAGAACGAGGAGAAGGCGCGCATCCGCGACACGCCGGTGAACGCCGCCGCGCTCCTGCCGGAAGGGCCCTACGACCTCTGGCGCGAGAGCGACGAGGCGCGGCCGCTGCAGGACATCGCGTCCGCCTTCTCCCGTTTCGCCCGGATGCCGAAGTTGCTGAAGTCGGAACTCGTCCTCGACACGGTGCTGAGCGGCGTGGCGAAGGGCGTCTTCGCGGCCCGGTTGCGCCGACCCGACGGCACCGTCCGCACCTGGTGGCGGGAGCCGGTGGACGCGGCCTCCCGCACGGACGCCCTGGAGATCGTCCTGCCGGAGAAGGCCGAGTTGAGCCACCTCGTCCCCGACCTGCTGGCGCCGGGGAAACTGCCGGACCTCTGGACCGGGGAAGGGCCCGCCGCCCGGCTCCCCTGGGAGGCACTGCTCGCCTACTTCGCCGGCGGACACGCCGTGGCCCGGCCCGGCCGGGAACCCCTGGCGATCCCCGCCTGCCCGGAGGCCGAGGTGAAGGCGGCGGCCGTCTCCGCGGTCGGCGCGGGAACCGTCTGGCTGAACGGCGGCGCCTTCTCGCTCTGGAAGGAACCGGTCCCGGAGGACGCGCTCCGCCCCGGCGTGAGCCTGCGGCCGCCGCCGGCGAAGATCGAACCGGCGGCTCTCGCCGAAGAGGCGGTCCCGGCCGCCTGGTCGAAGGGCGGCACGACCGGCGCCGCCCTGCTGCGGGCGCGCTCCGCCGAGGCGAGCGAGTCGCTGCCCTGGGGCATCCTGCGGGACTCGATCCACGACGCGGTCGGCGCCCGCTGGCTGCAGATCGCCGACGACAGCGGCCCGGTGGACTGCGATGTGGACGACGCCGGCCAGGTGCGGCTGACCCGGCCGCCGAAGACGGTTCCGCCGCCGGTCGCGCCGCCGGCGCCGGCCGGGGTCGAGGTCGAACTGGAGGACAGCGAACTCCAGGACCTCGCGGAGAAGGTGGGCGACCTCCGCTTGGCCGCCGCCGGCCGCGGCCTCCGCTTCCGGGTGCGGGTCACGGTGGCCCCGGACACCCCGGCGGGGGTCCGCGCCGAGGTGAACCGCCTCCTCGCCGAGATCTCGGACGACCTGAAGGTCACCTGACCCCCGGGGCGGTCGGCGTCGCCTGGCACCACCGCCCGACGCGGGCCGCCGCCGGCGTGTACCATGACCGGCCCGGCCGGGCAGCCGGACTCTTGAGGCGCAGGAGAGGTGCTGGAGTGGCTGAACAGGGCTGCCTGCTAAGCAGTTGCGCCGGTGACCCCGGCGCCGAGGGTTCGAATCCCTCCCTCTCCGCCGCCCGCCCCCGCGCCGTCGTGAATCGAAGTCCTTCCCGCCGGCCCCTGACCGCCGGATTCCGCTTCCGCCTCGGCGGCGCGGGGATCGAAGGGCGGTTCGAGACCTCTGCCGCGCCGAACCGGGACCCCGTCGCCGTGGCGGACGCGAACCAGCGGGAGGCGCCCCTCGACGACGAAATTCCCCGAAACCCGGAGTTCGGCTCGACGAGCGCCTTTGCCGGTCCCCGACGCGAAACCCGACTCGGCTTCCGCTTCGTCTGCTGACCGTGCGCCTGTCGAGAGATCGAGTTTCCGTGTCCCCCTGGTACCCGGAGGCGATGGCGGAACTCGAAGGAGTGAACGAGGAAGCCGCGGAGGACGGGTTGCCCGAGATTCCGAGGGAGATCGAGACGGACGCGCGGGCCGTACTGGAGGCCATCGCGACCCGGGGGTTCCGAACGCCTCCGTCGGTGTATCCGACCGAGAGCGGGGAAGTCGCCCTCTACTTCAAGTCGGAGTTCGCCGCCTCTTCCGTGTTGATCGAGATCGGAAGAGAGGGGCGGACCTCGTTCTTCGCGTCCTCCGGGATCGCCGATCGCCGCGCGTTCAGCGGGAGCGCCGAGGAAGTGCTCGACAGTCTGCTGTGGACGAGGCTGCGCCGGTTGGAGAATCCGACTTGAACCCGCGCGTCCAGTCCGCCCCGACGAGGAGCCGGTCGTGGCTCCGGGCTACCGCTCTCGCGACCGTCCTGCTCGCCCTCCCGGCCACTGCCCTCACCCAGCCGACGGGCGGCGTGGACGGGGTCGTCGAAGACGCGACCGGGGCGGTGCTGCCCGGGGCGCGGGTGACGCTGGTCGAGACCGACCGGGGGCTCTCCCGGACCCAGGCGGCCGGGGCCACCGGGCGGTTCGGGTTCGCCGGGCTGCGGCCGGGGCGGTACCTGGTCTCCGCCGCCCACCCGGGGTTCGCCGGGGCCGCGCCGGTGGAGATCGTCGTGGAGGCCGGGTCGGTGCCGGAGGTGGTGCTGCGGCTGGCGCTCGCCGGGGTGCGGGAGAGTGTCTCGGCCTCGGCGCGGCGGCCGCTGGACATCCGGGGGACCGGCGTCCGGGAGACGGTGGACCGGGCGGTGCTCGACGACCTGCCGAACGGGCGCGACATCTGGACGGTGCTCGAACAGACGCCCGGCGTCCTGATGAACAAGGTGAATGTGGGCGGGAGCGAGAGCGGGCAGCAGTCGCTCTTCTCCGCCGCCGGTTCCGCCTGGACGCAGAACCAGTACTACCTGAACGGCGTGAATGTGACCGACCCGGCGGCGATGGGGGCGTCGCTCACCTACTACTCGTTCGACAGTTTCGAGGAAGTGGAGGTTTCGACCGCCGGGCACCGCGCCGAGATCCAGACGCCGGGGGTCTTCCTCAACATCGTGGCCAAACGCGGCGGCAACCGTTTCGCCGGCGGCGGCAGCATTTTCTGGGAACACGAACGGTTCCAGGCGCAGAACCTCGACGACGGCCTCCGCGCCCGCGGCGTAGGACAGGCGAACCGGCTCAAGGGCCTCCTCGACTGGTCCGGCGATCTCGGCGGCCCGATCGTCCCGGAGCGCGCCTGGTTCTACCTGAACCGGTCGCGGGTGAAGATCGAGCCGTACCTGCCCGGGTTCTTCCTGGATAGCGGCGAGCCGGGAGTGGACCTGACCCAACTCGACAACACCCTGGGGCGTTTCAGCGTCGAAATCGCCGACGGCCACGAAGTCGGCGTCTTCTACTTCCGCAACGACAAGTACCGGCCCTTCCGCGGCGCCGGGCTCTTCCGGCCGACGCCGAACACCACCTTCTACCAGGACTCGGTGAGCACCCTGGGACAACTCCACTGGTCCGGCATCTTCGGCGAGTCGGCGCTCGTGGAAGCCCGGTTCAGTTGGCTCGACCTGGACTTCCCCTACGGGCAGCGGCCGGATGCCGAACCCGACATCTCCCGCTGGGAGTTGAACACCAGCGTCTGGCGCGGCGGTTCCGGGGCCAACATCCACTACGAACGCAACCGGTTCCAGGCGAGCGCCACCGCCACCGTGTTCCGCGACGGACTCTTCGGCGCCACCCACGAGTTCCGCGCCGGTTTCGAGTTCAGCCACAACCCCTCCCGCACCACGCGCGACCTCCACGGCGCCATCGTCTATGTCCACGACCGCGTCCGTCCCATCGAGGTGATCCTCTACAACGACCCGGTGGTGACGCGGAACCACACCCGGAACCTGGGAGTGTTCGCGCAGGACAGCCTGGTGCGCGGCCGGTGGTCGTTCGAAGCCGGCCTCCGGGCGGACTGGTGGGGCGGCGGCTTCCCCGACCAGACGAACGAAGCCGGACGATGGAGTTCGGTCTTCGACGGGCTCGGCGTGGGCCGGCATACCGACGGGGATCCCTCCGTCGTCTCCTGGTTCGGGATCGCGCCGCGCCTGGGAATGAGTTACCGGCTCACCGACGACGGCCGCACCCTGCTGCGCGCTTCCGTGGGGCGATACCTCCATCAACTGGGGCTGAATGTCCCCGCGTACCCGAACGCGAACGAGCAGGCGTCGGCGCGCTTCCGTTTCGAGGACCGCAACTTCAACGCGCTCGTGGACGACGGCGAAGTCGAATTCACCCGGCCCCTGGAGGTCTTCCTCCCCTCCCGGAACGAAGTGGACCCGGACCTGAAGCAGCCGTTCACGGACGAGGTGACGCTCGGCATCCACCGAGAGTACGGGCAGGGGGTCACGCTGGGTCTCACCGGGATCCTCCGGCGCGAACGGAACCTCCTCGAAGACACCGATGTGGGCGTCCCGGAGAGCGCCTGGACTCCGGTGGATCACACCGACCCCGGTCGGGATTTCGTCCGGGGCACCGACGACGACCGCCCGGTGACCCTCTTCGTGCAGGATCCGGCCACCCTGGGACAGAGCCGCTACCGCCTCTACAACCCGGGAATCGGTTCGTCGTACCGGGGGCTCATCCTCGAAGCGCGAAAACGGATGACCGGGAAGTGGCAGTTGCTCGCTTCGGTGACCGTGAGCCGTTCCCGCGGCTGGCTCCCGGGCCCCGGCAGCCAGCGCGACGAGGGCACCGGTTTCCCCGGCCCGCTGCTGAACAACCCGAACCACGGCGACCTCCACTACGGCGCCACCTTCTGGGACCGCCCCTTCGTCGCCCGCGTCTCCGGCAGTTACCGCCTGCCCTGGGGTTTCGCCGTCGCCGGTTCGGTCCGCGCCCACGCCGGCTGGCCGAACTACCGCTCCGTGGTCTTCACCGAAACCCTCGCCGGGGAACCGCTCCCGCAGGGAATGACGGAGATCGTCGTCGAGGCCCCCGGCGCCGTCCGCTCCCCGCCGGTCCCCCTGCTCGACTTCCGCCTCGACCACCGCCTCCCGTTCGGCGGCAGGGCGGAAGTCTCGACCTACCTCGATGTCTTCAACGCCCTGAACCTGAACGCGGTCGTCGGCGAGGGCTCCCGCGACGACTCCTTCGGCGCCGTCGTCGGCATCCTCCCCCCGAGAGTCGCCCGCCTCGGCCTCCGCGTCCGGTTCTGACCGACAGGGCGTCCGCGTCACTACACTTCTCGCTGCCGCCGCCCCCATGAAACGCTTGTCTCTCTCGGCACTTCATCGTCGACCCAGGCGTCTCGGTGTGATGGCCGGTCGAGTGGATCATCTGATTGGCAGCCGGAAGAACACCCGGCGCCGCAAGGCATGACTGTCAGCGATCGCCCCGAACTGAACGGGGCCGTTCGCGAGTACATCGCCCTCGTACTCGGGGACAAGAGCCATCGGGTTCTCGAATTCCTGGATCAGGTCCAGCAGATCCTTTCTGGCCCAACTCTCGGCCCGAGAGGGCCGGAGACGATCGCCTACTGCCTGAGAGAATCTCTGACCGCCCTTGTCGAGATCGTGCCGAAAGCCGATCTCTCGAGGCGCGACACAGTCGTTCGGGCGCTGGTGCGCGAACGCGACAACTACGACAGAGCCACTCCGGGACCAGCACAAGATCAGGCCTTGGCCAGCATTCTGGGCGAGATCGACAAACTGAGAGATTTGGAGCGTCTGGAGAGATTCGACGAACTCCGGCTCACCCAGTTCCTGCGCCATCTAACCGGCCAGGAACCGATTTCCCTGCTGGATGACGCTCCGAGACAGTATCGAGCCGTCGTCCGACGGCTGAATTCAGCCCTGCACGGAAGCGCGACTCCCCAGGAGGCGAAGGACCTGTGGGACGAAGTCGTGACTCTCCTGAGTCGAGTGTTCACTCCACCGGAGATTCGTGACATCGAGCTCGCCGAAATCGCACAACGGACCTCCCCCGATGCAGACGATGCGTCGGACGCTAAACGGCACATCATCACTCCCGCCCATATCAGGCGCTTCCTCAGACATGTGGACGATCCGGCATGGTTGACACACTTGGCGAGTGAGAAGGTGATTGGACTGACGGGTGACATTTACTGGACCGTTCACGCCGTGGCCGGGACCGTCGGTAAAGGCCACCCGAAGGCAGTAATCGCTTGGTTTCTGGAGATCTATGAGTCGTCGCCAAAGTCAGATGTGGAGGCACGGACCGTGGCCCAAGCGGCTGCGAGTCTCGGCAATGACGCGGTACCGCTGTTGACACGGATCACGCAGAGCCATACAGACGCCTCGTGGCTACCGTTGATCATTGATGGTGTTCTTCCAGAACTTCCACCTGAGCACGGCTTTGTCGACGATGTGGCGGGCGTTCTGCTGGCCCGTCTCGTGGAACCTGGCGCTCGCCTCAGTGGCGCCGCGGACCGCCGGTACTACTCTCTGCAGGACATCGTACGCCACTTGGTCAGCGGTACCGATGCGAGGACCGCCAGGCGACGGTACCGACTATTGTGCCGACTGCTCGAACGCGTGCCCATCGAGGATTACTCCGTCCGGCATATTGCCAATGCAGGTGAGTCTCTGGGCAGGGCAGAGACGGCCGACTTCGATGGGTTCGACTTTCCGCTCGAAATGTTGGTCGGTGCCTGGGTCCAAGTAGCACTGCGGGCACGCGAGTGGGTAAGTGTGGACGACCTCCTGGGGGGCGTCGACGCCGTACCTGCCGTCCTGCGACAGCGGCTGCGGTCGTGGCTGTTGACATTGGATCTGCGCGGGCGGGAGTGCCTGGCGATACAGCATATCGCCGACGGCATTCGGAAACGCTGGCCGAATGAGGATGATAGGCAGCTGGTGGACGGCATCGTGGATTGCGAGACGGCCGTCGAGGCAGGGGCGGCGTGGAGGGAGGCGATGGGAGCAGTTCCGGACATCAAGACTCTTTCGGACGCCTTGCGGCAGAAATCGTGGGATGTCGATTGGGAGCGAGCCAGAGTGTGGGCGAGCGCATTCCCTGACGAAGTGACAGGTGATTGGCGCAATGCGATCGCCGTGATGGACAACCACTACGGGGGGCCCGTAACGGAGACGAGTCTTCGTTCGGCGAGGGCGACGGCGGGTGTCGTCGGAAGCCCTATGGATCTGGAGGAACTCATGACACTCGATCCACTCGAGGCGTCCCGCTGCATCGCTGCGTGGCGACCGGAGGCGGATACGATCGATGTGAATGCGAGAGCCCTCGGGCAAACACTGGAGGAAGTCGTCATGACGACCGAAGATGATCGGTGGATGAAGACTCCCGCTCAAATTACTCGCGCACTGCGCCAACCGACCTACATTGCCCACTATGTGACGGGGCTCACCAGGGTTCTAAGGGATCGGGCCTTGCCGGAGGCGGCGAGTGAACTGCTGGACGTTGTCCAACTGGTCGAGAATCCGGCTTGGAATATCGTGGCTCTCGGGCAGCCGGAGTTCGATTTTGACGCGGACTGGAAGTGTGCCAAGGATGTGACGATCGATCTTCTCAAGATGATGGCACATTCGGACACGGGATTCTCGGGTCGAGAGAGGGAAGCATGGGACCTCTTGGACAAGCATGTGCGGTCGTCAGAAGAACCGGTAGAATTCTATGGCGATGACGCCCGGGACTTGGTAAACACCGCGATCAATTGGCGACGAACGCGGGCGCTGGAGGCGGCGATCGCATTCGTCCGTTGGGAACGTCGGGCCGGACGCGAGATCCGTGAAGAGGCCCGGAACCTGTTGGCCTATGCGATAGGACTGGGCGGAAGAGCGGGACTTCTGTGTCGAGCGATCATCGCATTCCATCTCCATGTCTTGGAATATGTGTGTCCCGGGTGGCTCGCCGACAACATGAGTCGGCTGTTCGAGGATGACTCTCCGGGCAACCTCTCCGACAAAACCCTGGAATTGGCCTTGGCGTGGGCGCGGGCACCGGCGTTGAGACAGGTGCTCGAGGCGTGTTCGCAGAAGATCGCGGAGGCGAGTGTTGCTGGGGATCGTCAGGCATTCGTGCGGTACGTTGGAGCAATGATTCATGGGGTGTCCGGGTACGCGGCGGAGGGAGTATTCGAGTGCGTCCGCAAGAACGGGACACCGGCTGACTCATTGGGGAGTGTTCTGCGGGACCTTCTCCCGTCAGATGCAGAAGACGCGGTGGTGGAGTCGGTTCTCGATTTCTGGCGTCGGGCGATCCACAACGGGCCGAAGGTGATACTGCCGCAGTTCGGGTGGCTGGCCTTGGTGGACCGAATTGGTGACGAGACTTGGGCCGCCCGCACACTGGAGACGCTGCAGAAGACGCGGGGTCGTGTTGCCGGCCGGATCAAGAAGTACGTGGCTGAGCGGGCGGCCGGGTTGACGCCGAGTCGGGAGGCGTTGCGGATCATGGATCTCTTGGTGAGAAATTCCGCGCCACTCGACGATGTGCTGGTCTTTCCGGCGGCGCGGAAACTGATGGAGAAATCGCGTGATCTCGCCGATTCGGATGAGTACCGCCGCTTGAAGGCGGCACTGGCGGAGAGGGGCGCGCGAGAGTAGCGCCGCCCAGCGGGGGCGACGGGAGTTACCGGCCGGGCGGGTCCGGGGAATCGCCGAGGGTGGCCAGGCGTTCCTTGAGGGCCGGCTGGTCGGCGTTCAGTTCGAGGGAGCGCTCGAAGGTGCGGCGGGCGTCGTCGAGGCGGCCGGAGCGGGCGTAGGCGTCGCCGAGGACATTCAGGACCGCCGGGGTCGGGGCGCGGAGGCCGTTGGCGCGTTCGAGTTGGGCGATGGATTCGTCGAACCGGCCCTCGAAGAATCTGACGAAGCCCAGGCCGGTGGCGACTTCCGGGGAGTCCGGGAACGCCTCCTCCATCGGTTCGAGGAGGGTCCGGGCGTCCTCCGGCCGGCCCATCTGCAGGTAGCCGTGGGCCAGTTTCCAGCGGGCGGCGGGGAGTTGCGGGTTCTCGGCGGCGACGGCGGCTTCGTACTCGGTCAAGGCGTCCTCGAACCGGAGCAGGGCGAGGAACTGGTCGCCGCGGACCAGCGACAGGAGGCCGGGTACGCCGGCGTTGAAGCCGCGGCGGTACACGAAGCCGCTGCGGGGGACGCCGGCGCGCGGGGAGACCTGGATGCGGCGCTCCCGGCGGTCGAGGGTCGTTCCCGATTCGTCTTCGAGTTGCGCCGCCAGCCAGTAACTGCCGCCGACGCCCACCTCGAGCGGCATCTGCTCCAGCAGGGCGCCGCCGCCTTCGAGCGGCGCGGGGGTTTCGACCTCGTAGAGGACTTCGTTCCCGGGTTCGCCGTAGTCGTCGTTCCGCAGTTGGAAGCGGACGACCTGCCCGGCCTGCGGGTCGAGGACCTGGGTGAAGGCGTGGAGGGTGTCGCCGAGGGCGAAGACGCCGTTCGCCGCCGGCTGGAGGCGGGCGCTGCCGATCTGGAAGGTGCGGACGAGGTCCGGGGCGGCGGCTTCGGCGAAGTCGGTGCTTTCGAAACCGGGGATCACATCGGCGAGCCGGGAGGCCGGCGCCGCGCCGCCGGCGGACGCTTCGGGAACCAGGCGGGCGGTGTCCACCGTGGACTCGATGACGGTGAACTGCTGCGCCGCCCGGTTGCGGACGATGACGCTCACCTCGTACACGCCGGGGAGGAGCGGCACGCTGTCCTGGTAGGCGAACGGCGAGGCCCGCACCTGGTCCACCTGGCTGCGCGTCAACTCCAGGAAGGCCGGGCGGTCGAGCGTCAGCACCGAGACGCCTTCCTCGTTCACGGCGTCCACGCTGATGTCGAGGGTCGTGTAGAAGGTGGTCTGGTCCTCGTCCGTCTCCAGGGTGAAGTTCTGGGGGTCGATCTCCACGCTGAAGTGGACGAAGGGGGTATCGAGCGGGCCGCCGGTGACGCCGAAGAGGCCGCGGCTCTCCACGAAGTTGAAGGAGTACTCGGTGGAGACCCGATCCCGGTAGCGCAGCCAGGCGTCGGCGTAGTCGGTGCGGATCGCCCGGCGGGGGGAGTCGGCGACCCGGGCCAGGAGCAGGTCGGTCGCCAGCGAAGCGCGCCCCGAAGTCCAGTCTCCCGGTTCGGAGGGATCGAAGGAGAGCGAGGCGTTCGCCAGTTCGGCGTCTATCCGCTGCAGCGCTTCGTAGGCTTCGATGTTCCCTTCGGGGGTCGAGGACTGGGCGTACTGGCCGCGGACCAGCGAACCGGGGCCGTCCACCACCGGGTGGTAGATGCGGTACTCGCCGATGTCGTGGCGCTTGAAGAACAGGAGATAGAAGAAGGAGGGCAGCCCCAACTTCACATCGCCCTGGTAGAACCAGAGTTCGCTGGAGACGACCTCGTTGTAGCCGTCGAAGGAATGGCGTTCCCGCGGCTCGCCGAGCAGGATGTAGTAGCGGCCCCGGTCGGTGCGCCAGCCTTCGCGGAAGGTCTCCCGGCCGAGGTACTTGTTCGCGTACTCGATGCGCCGGTAGTGCTCCTCGCGGAACTCGTTCTCGAGGGTGGCCGGGTAGGGGTCGCGCTTCTCCCAGAAGACCTCGATGAACCGGTTGCGCTCCTCGAAGGTCTCCAGGCTGAGGAAGACATCTTCCTCCCGGTCGGTGATGATGTAGTTCACCTCCTGCTCGATCCACTGGCGGTGTTCGTCGCGGAGGCGGTCGAGGCGCTCGGAGCGGCTCAGTTCTTCCTGCGCCGCGCCGGCTGTCGGCAGGACGAGGCCGAGCGTGAAGGCGGCGGCGAAGAGGGCGGCGGCCGGCGCGCGGCGGGCGAGGGGGCGGCGCGGGTTCGCGCGAGTCGAGGCGGTCACAGCAGTCCGGCGGCCTCCTTCACCGCGTCCCGCACCACGCCCGAGTTGCGGCGGGTGAAGCGGATTCCGTGGCGCTTCAGCATCTCGTTGAGGGTCGTGGGTTTCATCCCCAGCATCTCGGCGGCGCGTTTCTGCACCCCGTCCACCCGGTCGAGCGTGTCGAGGAGCACCTGCTTCTCCACTTCGATGATGTACTCGCGGAAGGAGAGGCCGTCCTGGAGCGCCGGCGCCGGCGACGAGAGGCTCCGGCTCGAACGGCTGCGCACCGCGTTCGGCAGCAGCGCGGCGTCTATCTGCTTGTCGGTGGCCAGGACCACCGCGCGCTCCACCGCGTTCTCGAGTTGGCGCACATTGCCCGGCCACTGGTAGTCGAGGAGCACCTGCATCGCCGAAGGCGAGAAGGACAACCCGTTCTTGCCGTTCTCGTTCCCGTACTTCTTCAGGAAGTGGTGGGTCAGGGCGGGGATGTCTTCCCGGCGTTCGCGCAGCGCCGGGAGGTGGATGTTGATGACATCGAGGCGGAAGTAGAGATCTTCCCGGAACTTCCCCTCGTCGGCGAGGCGCTTCAGGTCGGTGTTCGTGGCGGCGATGACCCGCACATCCACCCGGATGGTGTCCACGCCGCCGAGGTTCATGAACTCCTTCTCCTGGATCACCCGCAGCAGTTTCGCCTGGGTCTCCTGGTGGACGGTGCCGATCTCGTCGAAGAAGATGCTGCCGCCGTCGGCCACCTCGAAGAGGCCCTTCTTGGGCGCCACCGCGCCGGTGAACGCCCCTTTGACATGGCCGAAGAGGTTCGATTCGAGCAGTTCCGGCGGGAGGCTGCCGGAGTGGACCGTCACGAAGGGCCGCTTCCGGCGCGGACTGAGCCGGTGGATCGCCTTCGCGACGAGTTCCTTGCCGGTGCCGCTCTCGCCGGTGACGAGCACATTGGAACGGGAAGCCGCCACCTGTTCGACGAGCGCGTACACCTCCAGCATCCGGGGCGACTTGCCCACCAACTCGTCGAACCGCTCCTTCCGTCCCAACTGCTCCCGGAGCGAGCGGTTCTCCCGCGCCAGCCGCCGCTGCCGGACGCCGTTCCGCACCAGGTTCAGCACTTCGTCGTTCTTGAACGGCTTCGTCACATAGTCGAAGGCGCCGCACTTGATCGCGGTCACCGCCGTCTCCACCGAAGCGAACGCGGTCAGCATCACCACCGAGATCTCCGGGTCGATCTCGCGGATCCGGGAGAGCACCTTGATGCCGGAGATGTCCGGAAGGTTCACATCCACGATGGCGATGTCGATGGGTTCGCGGTCGGCGATGCGGATCCCGTGTTCGCCGTCTTCGGCGAGCCGCACCGAGTATCCGGCCTGCCGCAGCAGCGCTTCCAGGATCTCGCGCATCACCTGCTCGTCGTCCACGACGAGCACCGTTCCTCGCAGGCGGCTCATGCGCCGACCTCCTCGCCGGCCAGCCGGCTTCGTTGTTCTTCGTCCGCCGCCGCCGCCGGGGGCGTCGCGGCGGCGCCGGCGGCCATCGGGAAGCGGATCACGAAACGGGTGCCGCTGCCGGGGCCGCTCTCGACCTCCATCACCCCGGCGTGCTCCTGCACGATGCCGTAACTGATGGAGAGGCCGAGGCCGTTGCCGCCGCTCTTCTTGCGGGTCGAGAAGAACGGGTCGTAGATGCGCCGGATGTCCTCCGGCGCGATGCCTTCCCCGGTGTCCGCGACTTCGGCGATCACCTGGTCGCCTTCGGCGCGGGTGGTGAGCGTGAGCCAGCCGCCGGCGGGCATGGCGTCGAAGGCGTTCACCGAGAGGTTCACGAACACCTGCTGCAGGCGGTTCTCGTCTCCCCGGATCGCCGGCAGGGAGGGGTCGAGTTCGCGGCGGATGCGGATGCGCGAAGCGCGCAACTGGTGGTCGAGCAGCGACAGCACATCGCCGAGCACCCGGTTCAGATCCACCGGGGCGAACTCGGTCTGCCGGTGGCGGGCGAAGTTCAGCAGGCCGTTCACGATCCGGGAAGCGCGCTCGGTCTGCTTCTCGATCTTGTTCAGCAGCGGCCGGCGCGGGTCCTGTCCGTCGGTCTGGTCCTGCAGCATCTGGGTGAAACTGGAGATGCCGGTGAGCGGGGTATTGACCTCGTGCGCGACCCCGGCGGCGAGCACGCCGAGGGAACTCATCTTCTCGCGCAGTTGCATCTCGTTCTCCATACCCACGCGCTCGGTGATGTCCTCGAAGATGAGCAGGGCGCCGTGGTGTTCGCCGGCGCCGGAGACGAAGGGCGAGGCCTTCACATTGACCACCCGCTCGATCCCGTCGGCGCACTTCAGGTTGTGCCGGGAGACGCCGCCCCGGGAAGCGCGCGCCAGCCAGCCGGCGCCGAGCCCGGCGTCCAGCGCCCGGACCAGCCCTTCGGGGAACACCGTGGCGTAGCCGGAGTGCGCCACTTCGTGCCGGCTGCGCCCGTAGATGCGTTCCATGGAGCGGTTCCAGCGCGCCACCCGGCCGCCCAGGTCGAGCACCACCACCCCGGCGGTGAGCGACTCGATGGTGTCCTCGCTCTGTTCCCGGAGCGCGACGACTTCTTCGTGTTTCGCCTGGAGCGAACTGTAGAGCCGGGCGTTCACCAGGGCGGTCGCCGCCTGCGCCGCCAGGGTGCGCAGCAGGTCGAGGTCCTCCGAAGAGAGGTCGTCCCCTTCCACGGTGGCGCCGAGCAGGACCACTCCGACGACTTCGCCCCGGGCGAAGCAGGGGAGGGCGATCATCGGCCAGGCGCCCTCGCGCACCTGCGGCGGGAGTTGGGCGGTGCGGACCAGCGATCCGCCGCCGAGCCGTTTCCGCACCGAGGCCGCGGCCACGAAGGTCTCCGCGGCGCGCACTTCGTCGTCGTCGAGACCGTGCGAGGCGACGGTGTGGAGCGCCGGCCGGTCGGGGGCGCCGGCGGCGGTGAGCAGCGCCACCCGCTCCATGTGGAAGGTGGAGGCGATGCGCTCCACGATCTGGTTCGCCAGCGGGACCAGGTCGAGTTGGGAGTTCATCTCGTCGGCGAGCGTGGCGAAGGCGCGCCGGAAGTCGTACCGCTCCCGGTAGAAGAGGCGGTCGAGGAAACGCTCGGTGCGCGGGCGGAAGGCCGGGACCAGCAGCGCGGCGACGATCGCCGAGAGGACCGCGACGAAGAGCGAGTGGTCGTCGCCGCCGAGCCAGGTGGTGCCGAGCAGGAAGACCGCCAGGTAGATGGCGGCGATGCCGGCCATGAGCGAGGCGACGAGGAGGCCGCGCTTGAACAGCACCTCCACATCCATCAGCCGGTACTTGACGATGGCGTAGGCGAAGGAGAGCGGCGCCAGCGCCATCGGGGCCAGCGAGAGTTCCATCGCCGGGGTGGGGGAGATGCCGGAGAAGTAGGGGATGGCGTAGATGAGCGCGAAGGGCAGCATCCCGGCGCCGGTTCCCCAGACGATCCACTTCAGTTGTTTGCGCGCGGTGACGCTGCCGGCGGTGCGGTAGGCGTCCACGAAGGCGGCGAAGGCGGCGAAGGAGTAGAGCGCCCAGAGCACCGGCTCCAGGCGGTCGAGGATCACTTCGCTGACGGTGATGACCGAGGGGCCCGGACTCAGGGCGGAGAAGTAGAGGAGCCGGGCGCCGAGCGAGAGGGCGAGGAGGGCGAAGGGCGGCGCGTAGGCCCATTTGAGGAGGCGCGGCTCCCGGGTCAGGAAGCGGCTGCGGCCGGGGAAGGTGAGCGCGAAGTGGACGAAGACCGCCGGGAAGAAGAGGACGCCCACCCGGTCGAGCCAGAAGAAGAGGTGGTCGAAGAAATCCAGCGCGCCGGTGAAGGAGAAGGAGAAGGCCAGCAGCCAGAGGACCGAGAGCCCGTAGAAGTGCGCCGCGGCGGAGACCCCGCGCCGGAAGGCGTACACGAAGGTGCCGACGCCGGCGGCGAAGATGCCGACCGCGGCCAGGAACAGGTAGAGGGAGACATTCCCGCCGGGGAGCGGGGCCACGGTGAGGGTGAGCCCGCGCCGCTCGCCTTCGCGCACCAGGACATAGCGGAGTTGCGAGTCGGGGGCGGCGGCGCGGAGGATCTCCGGCACCTGGGCGGCGGCGTCCACCTCGAAGACTTCGCCCGTCGCCGGGGCGCTGATGGCCTGGACCGCGTCGCCCACCCGGATGCCGGCGGCGTCCCCGGCGCCCCCGGCTTCCACCCGGAGGGCGACTACCCGGCCGTGGTCGTCGCCCCAGAGGACGCCGTCGTCCATGACCCCGGAGGCCACCTGCCGGGTGGCGTTCGTCGCCGCCAGGGCGAAGAGGAGCGAGGTCGCGGCTACCGCGAGGACCGATCGGGCGGCGCCGCTGCCGGAGGACATCGAGTGTTGGGGGGCCGGGCCGGCGGCCGGTCTCGGGTCGGCGGCCGCTGCCGGGGTCGGGGAACGCCGGTCGGCCGCCTGCGCCCGAGCACTCTCCGCGCCGGGCCGGGATCGCATTATATCCAAATTCGCGGATGCCTTCGCAACCGTTCAACAATTTGGATGCCCGCAGCGAGTCTTCCCGGCCACCTTCGCCCGGCCTCGGGGCGGCCGGCGCAGTGCCATGCCGATCTCGGGCAGCGAGTTGCGGCATCCCCTCCGCGGGGCGAGCCAGCCACGAGGGTCGGGCCGGAGCCAGTCCAAGTGTCCCGGGGCCCGAAGATCCCCGGCGACGATTTACGACCCGTCATGCCGGACCCGAAATGGCGGGACATGGACCCTGTCAATCATCGCCCGGCCAAGTTATTCCAACTGTGGATGTGCTATCGGCTTACCGAAGAGTCAACGGTCGGCCGAGGTCAGCGGCTTGATTTTTGGCTCCGGGGGCTCTGTTTGTCGGCGACCCAGATCCATCCCTCCTTTGTGGCCAACTTCTTTTCGTCCTCCGACGGGCTGACCACCGGTCCGCTCAGGTAATCGGCGGCGGCCAGACAGCAGACAACAGCATCCAGCACATGATCGTTCTTGACGGACTTTTCTTTCTCGGCGTTGTTGGCAAACTTAACATGACCCTCGGTGATCATTTGATCACGAATTTTCTCCCGCTGCTCCCGGGCATCTTCCTTCTTTTCCTTGTCTCGGCTCTTGTAACCCGGCTTCATGAGTCCATGTACGCGGAGCGTCGCCGCCGGATAGACCTCGATGGCCTGCACTCCCCGAACCTGCTTCGTCCCTGGGTTCCGTCCCAGAGGAATGCGGCGACCGGAAGAAGATTCTCGAAGTCTGTCCAGCAGGCGCAGACTGGCATGAGCGACCCGCGCGATCTTGTCCGCTCCGATCTCAAGGGGCGCCCGACTTGTCGGATCCGCCGCGTTCTTCAATATCGTCTTGATCTTCCGGTCTGTCGCGCGGCGAAACAGCTCGTTCGCCGCTTCTCCAACATTGTCCGACGCCTGCGGCGAGTCTGCGGGTTCCCCCGCGAAGTGTCTCGAAAGAACTGGCCCCATAGCCACGGGCCAGCCGAGTGGAGAATCCAGTGCCAGCAGTACGCCCCCAGCTTCGTGGTCCCTGATCCAGACAGCAATCGTGCTGTCGATGGTCGTGTACTTCTTGGAACACACTTCCTTGATGATGGCTCTGTTCCCGGAGAACATCGCTCGGGCCAAGCCGACCGTGCCTGCCTGGCCGGCACAATCGATACCGACGAGAGTGACTCTGTTCATGCCACTCTGATCTGAGGTCAGAACCGGACGGCCAGACCTCCGACCACCCGGCGCGGGGCGCGGGCGACGGCCAACTCGTCGAGCAGCGACCGGCCCATCAGGTCGCGGAAGAAGAGGTCCCGGACCGCGAAGGACAACTCCCACTCGGTGCCGCTCCAGTCGGCGAAGGGGATCAACTGGACGACTTCCACCTCGAAGCGGGCGGTGCGGTCGTCGCTGAACTCGCCGGAGACCAGCCCGCCGTGGCTGATGAGCCGGTACACCGCGTTCACCCGGGTGCCGGACGGGCGGTGGCGCGCCGCCAACTCGGCGGAGAGGTCGTGGACGACCGGGTTGTCGGCGGCGGTCAGGACGGTGGCCGCCGGCGCCGGAACCGCGGCGAGGCCCGGGGAGAGGACGACGCCGTCGGGGCCGGTCACCACCGCCATCAGCCAGGAGACCCGGCCGCCGAGGTCGAGCCGGCGGCTGACCGGGGCCATCTCGCGGATCCAGTCGAGCGCGACTCCCTGGGCGGTGAAGTCCCCGGCGTTTTCGACTTCGAACCGGCCGCCGGCGTGCGGACGCGACTCGAAGGTGCGCGCCAACTGGTCGGTGGTGGTCTCCCGGAAGGCGCGGGCGCCGAGGGTGGCGTTCGGGGCCAGCCGGTACTGGAGGCCCGTCTGGTACCGCGTGCTCCGCTGGGCCGGGGCGCTGGGGAACCCGGAGGGGTCGAGCGCCAGCAGGTCGTCGTGGGCCACCCGGGAGAGGAGTTCGGCGTCTTCGCCGAGGGGGCCGTCCACCCGGGCCGCCATCCCGCCGACGAACTCCAGGTCGTCCGTGAACCGGTAGCGGAGCACGGCGCGGGGCGCGAGGCCGCGGTGGCCGGAGAGGTAGGAGAAGCGGCGGTAGGTGAGCCCGGTGCTGAGCGAGGCGCGGCCGAGGCTGAAGTCGTCGGCGACGAAGGCGACGCCGTCCCAGACCGCCTGCGGCTCCTGGAGCAGGTCGGTGTTCAGCATCGGGGCCGCTTCCGGCCGGTAGTCCGTCGCGCTCCGATAGACATGCCGCTGGTAGCCGAGGCCGGCGCTGAACCGGTGCCCGTCGAGCGGGTCCATCCGGTAGGCGAGGTTCGCCGCCCAGGAGGCGAGCGCCGACTCCATGAGCCGCGCCTCCGCTTCCCAGTCGCCGCGGGCGGTGGAGGGCAACTCGAAGCGGGTGTAGGCGATGCCGGAGTCGAGCGCCCGGCCTTCGGAGAGGCCCAGGGAACTCCCGGAGGCGGCGAAGACGCCGAACTCGCCGTCGAAGGCGCCGAGCGCCGGGGTCCGGGCGGTTCCGCCGGTGTCCAGATGCCACTCGTCCTCGAAGTCGATCGCGGCGCGGCGCTCTTTCAGGACATTGCGCCGGCCCCGCTGGAGCAGCCAGCGCAGTTCGGAGAGCGTGCCCGCGCCCGGTTCGGCCCCGACCGCCGCCAACTGGAGGAGGAGGGTGTCCGCCAGCGAGGCGCCGCTCGACACGCGGACGCGGGTGCGCGGCGAGGGCAGGAAGCCGGCGAGGAAGGCGCGGAGGCTGTACACGCCTTCGGTGGCGTCGCTGACCGCGAAGCGGCCCTCGTCGTCGGTGACCGCGAACTGGGTCTGCTCCGGGCGCTCGGCGGCGAAGACCGAGACCAGGGCGCCCGGCAGCGGCTGGCCGTCGCTGGTGACCACCGTCCCGGCGATGTGGGCCAGGACGACCACGCCGGCGGCGTTGGCGGCGCCGGTGCCCATCCCCGTGTTCATCCCGGTTTCCCGGTTCGCGGGGGCCGGCTCCGGCGGGATGGGGGAGGCCGCCGCCGTTCCGACCGTTGCCGCGAGCGTCAGGACGACCCCCGGGAAGACCCCCGAAATCGGGCGCCGGCGCCGGGGCCGCGGCGGGCAGAACATGGGCGGTAGTGAAGCGCGGCGGGCCGCCCGTGTCAAACGCGATTCCGGTGAGCTGAAGGCACTGACCGCGGCCCGGAGCCCACCCGGGGGGCGGGTCCGGGAGGCCGGAACGGGTCGGGGTCGTCGGGCTCCCGGCGACCGGGGATCCGTCCGGCGGAGGGGCCGACGAAGGCTCGATCGCCAGCCCGAGGGCGGTGGCGCAGGGTGGGGCCCGCCATCCGGTCGGGACCGGCAACCCGACATAGCCCGCTTACGGCCCCGAAGGGCAGGAGACGGCTCGCCGAATATCACCGTGTCACCTGCGCCGTCCGGGAGCGTAGCGTCGCCGGGCGCCGAGCGCCGGGCGGCCGGGAGAGAGGAGCCGGGAACGGGGGCGGGGGGCGTCAATAGAATCCGAACCCCGATGACGGACGACTCCCCGACAGAGATCGCCTGGATCGGCGCCCGGGAGATCCTCGATTCGCGGGGCTGGCCGACCGTCGAGGCCGAGGTGCGGCTGGACGGCGGCGGCTTCGGGCGGGCCGCGGTCCCCTCCGGCGCTTCCACCGGGAAGCACGAGGCGGTCGAGCGGCGCGACGGGGACGCGAGCCGCTACGCCGGCCGCGGCGTGCGCGAGGCGGTGCGCCTGGTCGAGGACCGGATCGCCGCCGAACTCATCGGCGAGGACGCCGACTGCCAGGGGCCGCTGGACCGGCTGATGATCGAACTGGACGGGACCGCCGACCGCTCCGGGCTCGGCGCGAACGCCATCCTGGCGGTCTCGATCGCCGTCGCCCGCGCCGCCGCCGACGCCGCCGACCTGCCGCTCTACCGGGCCGTCGGCGGGTTCCTCGCCGACACGCTGCCGCTGCCGTACTTCAATGTGCTGAACGGCGGGGCGCACGCGGACAACGCCCTGACGGTGCAGGAATTCATGGTCGTCCCGCTGGGGTTCGACCGGTACGCGGAGGCGCTCGCCGCCGGGGCCTCCGTCTATCACTCGCTCCGGCGGGTGCTCGTCCGGCGGGGCCACTCGACGGCGGTCGGGGACGAAGGGGGCTTCGCTCCGGCCCTCGCGGACCCGGTCGCGGCGCTGGAACTGCTCGTGGAGGCCGTCGAGGGCGCCGGGCTCGAACCGGGGAAGCAGGCGGGGCTGGCGCTCGATGTGGCGGCGAGCGAGTTCCACGGGGAGGGCGGCTACCGCTTCGACCCCGACGGGCCGCCGGTCCCGGCGGAGGCGCTGATCGAGCGGTACGCCGACTGGCGGGCGCGGTTCCCGGCGCTGGTCTCGATCGAGGACGGGCTGGACGAGGACGACTGGGAGGGCTGGACCGCCCTGACGAAGGCGCTCGGCGACGATCTGCAACTGGTCGGCGACGACCTCTTCGTGACGAACCCGAAGCGGCTGGAGCGGGGGATCGGGCTCGGCGCGGCGAACGCGATTCTGGTGAAGCCGAACCAGGTCGGGACGCTGACCGAGACCCTGGCGGTGGCGCGGCAGGCGCAGGCGGCCGGGTACGGGGTGATGCTGAGCCATCGTTCCGGCGAGACGACGGACACCACCATCGCGCACCTCGCGGTGGGCGCCGGCGCCGGACAGATCAAGGCCGGGGCGCCCTGCCGGGGGGAGCGCGTCGCCAAGTACAACGAGTTGCTGCGCATCGAGGAAGAACTGCGCGAGAGCGGCGAGGGCCGCGGCCGGCTCGCCCCGGGGCCGCGCGGGCGGGGCGCCGCCGGCCCGGCCGCGTGAACCGGGTGCTTCCGGAGAGCGCCGGGGAGGCGCCGGCGGTGGAGCCGCCGTTCCGCATCCGGCAGTACCCGCTGGAGAGCGGCTCGCTCGAGATCCAGTTCATCGAGGAGTTCTTCGGCGAGTTCGACCGGAAGAAGACCGGCGCGGAGATCCGCCGGCGCCTCGGCGGTCGGGAACACGGCATCTTCATCGTGGAAGCGCCGCTCCCGGAGGATCCGGCGCGCCTGGCCCCGGTCTCCTACCGGGTGGCGCACGAGATCCACGCCGAGGAGACCGATCCGAAACTGGCGGACCTGGTCTCGCGGCTGAAGGGGGCGGTCCGTTTCTCCGGGCAGCGGGTGCTCTACGCCTGGCTCGGCGGCACGCGCAGCGACTGGCGCGGGCAGGGCCACTTCCGGGCGCTCAGCGAGTACCAGGAAGAATGGGCGCGGGAGAAGGGTTTCCGCGAGATCGTGGTGAAGACGAAGAATCGTTACTACGAGATGCGGGGCGCGCTCACCCACCTGCACTTCGATGTCATCCAGCACGAACCGCACCCGATCCACAGCGGCGAGTCGAAGGTCTATCTCTCGAAACGGCTCGAGGGAGGCCGGCGGCAAGCCCGGACCGCGGCGCTCGCGGGGTATCTGGAGGTCTGAGCGCAGCTCGATTTCCCGTCCACCCATTCCAGCGATCCACCATTCCATCGATCCCCCATCGATCATCCGTCGTTCGCCCGATTCCTCGTTCGTTTGGATCCATCGTTCGCCGCCGCTCCCTGGAGGCCGGAACCATGACCGTCACCCCCGCGCCCTCGCGACTCTCTTCCGTCTTCGCAGCCCTCGGGGCGGCGCTGGCGCTCTCCGGGGCGCTTCTCGTCCCGAACGCCGCCGCCGAGGTCGTCCGCTTCGAGATCGCCGAGCGTTCCGACCTGCTCGACGGACGCCCCTTCGGGCTCGCCGGCGCGTACGAACGGATCGTCGGCGTCGTCCACTTCGCCTTCGACCCGGAGAACGCGGCGAACCGGATCGTCGCGGACCTCGGTCTCGCGCCGACGAACGCCGACGGCAAGGTGGAGATGTCCGCGGAGTTCCATCTCCTCCGCCCGAAAGTGATGGCGAAGGGCCGGGGGACGCTGCTCCACGAAGTGAACAACCGGGGGCGGAAGGGCCTGCTCACCTACTTCAACCTGGCCGCCGGCAGTCTGATGCCGACGACGGAGGCGCACTTCGGCGATGGCTTCCTGATGCGGCACGGGTTCACCCTGCTCTGGCTCGGCTGGCAGTGGGATGTGCCCGACGACGACCCGCTGCGGATGCGGATGTTCCCGCCGACCGCAGAGAACCCGGACGGCTCGGCGATCACCGGCCCGGTGCGCGCCGACTTCTCGGTGCGGACCGAGACCGCGCACCACACCCTCGCCGACCGGAACCATCGGCCGTACCGGGTGGTGGATCCGGACGATCCGGCCCAGGTGCTGACCGTGCGCCGCCGGGTCGAGGACGAACGCGAAGTCGTCCCGCGCGGGCAGTGGGGTTTCGGGCGGATCGAGGACGGCGCGGTCGTCGCGGATGACGGGGCCGTGTACTTGGAGGGCGGATTCCAGCCGCACCGGATCTACGAGGTGGTGTACCGCTCGTCGAACCCGCCGCTGGTGGGTCTCGGCCCGGCGGGCATCCGCGACCTGGTGAGCGCGCTGCGCCACGACGGCGCGGAGGCGCTCGGCATCGGGCCCGACGACCTGACGAACGCGATCGGTTTCGGCATCTCCCAGAGCGGCCGGTTCCTGCGCACCTTCCTCTACTACGGCTTCAACGCCGACGAACGCGGGCGCCGGGTGTTCGACGGCGTCCTCTCCGATGTGGCCGGCGGCGGGCGCGGCAGTTTCAACCACCGTTTCGCCCAGGCCTCCCGCGACGCCCACCCCTACCTGAACCAGTTCCATCCGACGGACATCTTTCCGTTCACCGACATCGAACAGACCGACCCGGAGACCGGGCGGACGGAGGGTCTGCTGGCCCGCCAGCGCGAGGCGTTCTACCCGCGGGTCTTCTACACGAACTCTTCCTACGAGTACTGGGGCCGCGCGGCGAGCCTGATCCACACCACCGTGGACGCCGCCGAGGACGCGGTGATCCCCGACCATGTCCGCATCTACATGTACGCCGGGACGCAGCACGGCCCGTCGAGATTCCCGCCCTCGGTCACCATCGGCCAGCAGCCGGCGAACCCCAACAACTTCCGTTGGGGCCAGCGGGCCTTGCTGCTGGCGATGGACGAATGGAGCCGCGGCGGCGCCGAACCGCCCCCGAGCCGGTACCCGAGCGTCGAGGAAGGAACCGCCGTCGCCGCGAGCGACCTCGACTTCCCGGCGATCCCCGGCGTCGAGACCTCCGACCGCGTCCACTACGCCTACCGCGCCGACTACGGCCCCCGGTTCGCGACGGAGGGCATCGTCACGAAGGAACCCCCGGAGATCGGCAGCCGCTTCCCCATCCGCGTCTCCGCGGTGGACGCCGACGGCAACGAGACCTCCGGCATCCGGTTGCCGGAAGTCGCCGTCCCGCTGGCCACCTACACCGGCTGGAACCTGTTCAACGCCGATGCGGGCCCCCCGGACGAACTCTCCAGCATGGTCGGCTCGTTCCTCCCCTTCCCCCGCACCGCCGCCGAAGCGAGCGCCGCCGGCGACCCGCGAAAGCCGGTCGCGGAGCGCTACGCCGGCCGCGACGACTACCTCGGCAGATTCACCGCCGCCGCCCTGGAACTCATCGAAGCCGGCTACCTCCTCGGCGAAGACCTCCCTGCCCTGACCCGCGAAGCCCTGGCCCGCTGGGACCATGTGATGGGAACGGACGCCGCGCGACGCTGACCATCCTGCCACCGACTACCTCGACAACACTTTCCTTCGAGATCGTGCGCCATCTCCTCATCGGCCCAGTCTCAGTGGTGGTACTTGCGTCGGTCGGGTTCGGGCAACCACAGGTCTTGAACGTCCACGGAGAATGGACAGTGCACCGAGAAGAGGATCCGATGGTGGATAGGGTCTACCACCTGACGAGCAAAGGAGTGCCGCCGTTGAAGCCGATGGCCTCACCTCATCACGAGGCATCGATGTCGGTCCGTTTCGAGTGCGGTGACCAACATATGGCCATCGTCATGGTACGCGGCGCGCCCCGGATTGGACCGCTTCAGTGGTGGCCTCGGCCGAGATCGATGGTCTTGCCATACGGAGTAAGGGAACAGGACGTACTCGATCGGCGCGGACTGCTCAGGGTTCGGTGGGACAAGAAGCCCCCGACCTGGATCGAGACTTTCCATGCAGACAACGGCGTCCTGCTCCTGTTCCGCGATCCGCTTGAAAGTGGAGACCTCGACCGTGAAGCGCTCCTCGACTTTTTCTCCGATCTCTCTGAACACTCGACGCTGCTCGTCGAGGTCCCGTGGGCCGACTCGCAATTCCGGAAGTCGCACTTCCGAGTCTCTCTGGACGGTGCTGGCCTAGCCATCGAGGACACTATGCGCCGGTGCCCCGATCTCCAGGGGAGGTGAGCGTGAACCTGCTCTCGCGCCTCGCCCTCGGTGTGGCCGTCCTGTTCGCGGCGACCGCGTGCGGCGACGGCGGAGAGGCCGACGGGCCGCTCGTGATCCGTGTCGGGCATGTGGGGTTTCCGGGGTCGCCGTTCGATCACGCCTCGCGGCGGTTCGAGGAACTGGTCGAGCAGCGGTTCCCCGGGCGGGTGGACATCCGGGTCTTCGGGGCGAGCCAACTCGGCGAGGACAAGGAGATGCTGGAAGGGCTGCGGCTCGGCACGCTGGAGATGCATGTGCCGTCTTCCGTCCTCCACTCCGTCGCGCCCGAGTTCGGCCTCTTCGACCTGCCCTTCCTGATCCGGGACCGCGCCCACTTCGAGCGGATCGCCGACGGGGAGATCGGGCGGGAACTGGCGCGGATCCTCGAAGAAGAGCACGGCGTCACCCTGCTCGCCTTCTGGGAGAACGGGTTCCGGGTCATCACGAACTCGGTCCGCCCCATCGTTACCCCGGCCGACCTCGACGGGATCCGCCTGCGCACGCCGAAGGACCCGGAGCGGATGCGCCTCTTCGAGACCCTGGGGGCGAGCCCGGCCTCGATGAGTTTCGGCGAGGTGTTCACGGCCCTCCGGCAGGGTGTCGTGGACGGGCAGGAGAACCCGTTGGCGCAACTCACCGCCGCCCGATTCCACGAAGTGCAGCGGTACCTGTCCGTCTCGAACCATGTGTACACGCCGGCGTACCCGCTCGTCCGCACCGCCTGGTTCGAGGCACTCGCGCCGGATCTCCGCGACGGGCTCCGGGAGGCGGCGGTCGAGACCGGCCGGTTCGCGCGGGAGTTCCTCGCCGGGGAGGACGCCCGGCTGCTCGCGGGTTTCGACGGCGAACCGGAGGTGAACCAGGTGGACCGCCCGGCCTTCGAAGCGGCGGCGGCGCCGGTGTTCGACCACTACCGGGAGCGGTTCGGCGGCGAGTGGATCGAGACCGCCCGGGCACTCGGTCGGGCGGCGCCGGACAGCGGGTCGGGTGAGGAACCGGACAGCAGCGACCCGGCCCCGGAACCGCCCCCGTCCCCGCAGTCCCGGGAGCGGTAGGGGCGGGGCGGTGGCCGGGCCGGGTTCGGCGCGAGACGGGGAAGGACGCGTCGCCGCTCCGGGAGTCCCCGCCGGCGGCGGCGGAGCGGGAACGGCATCGAGCGGAGCGTCCCCCGGCCCCGCCGGCTCCCGCGCGCGGCGGCGTGATCCGCTGGCGCTGGCCTGCTCGGTCCTGCTCGGGGCGATGGCCGCCCTCTGCCTGATCGAGGTCCTCCTGCGCTACGGCCTCGGCTCGTCCTTCGGCTTCTACGACGAACTCGCCGGGTTCCTCCTCGTCTGGCTGACCTTCCTGGGGTCGGTGCTGGCCCGCCGCGACCGCGCCCACATCGGCGTCCGCGACCTCGTCGAACGCCTGCCGCGCGGGCCGCGCCTGGCCGCGCAACTCGCCGAACACGGGGCCATGCTCCTGCTGCACCTGGCGATCGCCTGGTTCGGCGCGGCGCTGGCCCTCCGTTTCGCCTCGGAACGGGCCATCACCATGCCGATCCCGATGGGCCTCTTCTACGCGGTCCTGCCGCTCTCCGCGCTCCTCACCGCGGCCCTCGAAGTCCGCAGCCTCCTGGCCCTGCTGCGCCGGGCCCGGCCCGAGCCGCCGAGCCCGGAAACGGCCCCCTGACCCCCGCGATGGAGATCCCGGCAGCGCTCCCGGAGGTCACCGGACCCGCGCCCGCCGCCGCCATCGGCGGGGTGTCCTTCGCCGCCTCGGCGCCCGCCGTCCGGCTCCCGGCCGGGACGCCCCCGACCGTCGCCCGGCCCCGCCTGCCCCGGCCCGGCCCGGCCGCCGCCCGCTGACACCCCGCGATGGAGATCCTGGTCGCGCTGCTGGCCGCCGCCGGCCTGGTGCTCACCGGCGTCCCCGTCGGCTATGTGCTCATCGCCGCCTCGGTGCTCGCCATCTGGCTGACCACCGGGACGCCGCTGACCGTCGTGCCGCTGCGCCTCTTCAACGGCGCCGACTCCTTCCCGCTGGTGGCGGTGCCGCTCTTCATCCTGGCCGGGGCGCTCATGAACCGGGCCGGGATCTCGCAGCGGCTCACCGACTTCGCCGCCGCCCTCGTCGGCTGGATGCGCGCAGGGCTGGCGATGACCACCACCACCAGTTCCATGCTGTTCTCCGAGATGTCCGGCTCGGCGGTCGCCGACGCCGCCGCCCTCGGCAGCGTGCTCATCCCGGCGATGAAGGAGCGCGGCTACCCGGCCCGCTTCGCGGCGGCGGTGCTCTCCTCCTCGGCGACGATCGCCATCCTGATCCCGCCCTCGATCCCGATGATCCTCTACGGCGCGGTCGCCGGCGCCTCGGTCGCCCGCCTGTTCCTCGCCGGGGTCGTCCCCGGGGTGCTCGCCGGGGTGTTCATCATGGCGACCAGCCGGGCCCTGGCGCGCCGGGGCGGCTTCGGGGAGTCGGAGCCGTTCTCCCGGAAGCGAGTCGCGACCTCCTTCCGGGCCGCCGCCGGGCCGCTGCTCATCCCGGCGGTGATCCTGGGCGGCATCTTCTTCGGCTGGTTCACCGCGACCGAAGCGGCGGCGGTGGCGGTGCTCCTGGCGCTCCTGCTCGGCGCCGCCGTCTGTCGGAGCGTCCGCCGGGCCGACCTCCGCGAGGCGTTCACCGAGGCTTCCCGGCAGACGGCGGTGGTCATGATCCTGGTCGCCGGCTCCGCGGTCCTCGGCTGGTACCTGGCGAACCAGCAGGCTCCGGAGCGGCTCGCCGGCTTCGTCCTCTCCCGGGTCGAATCCCCCTGGGTGGTGGCGCTGGTGCTCGACGGGATCCTGCTGCTCGCCGGGACGATCCTCCACAGCGCCGCGGCGGTGGTCCTGCTGGTCCCCATCCTGCTGCCGCTCGCCGAATCGGTCGGGATCGGCCCGGTCCACTTCGGGATGATGGTCACCGTCAGCCTCGCCGTCGGCCAGCAGACGCCGCCGGTGGCCTCGGTGCTCATCACCACCTGCTCGCTGGCGAAGACCTCGATCTCCGAGGTGATGCGGGTCAATGTCTTCTTCATCGGGGCGCTCCTGGCGGTGCTGGCGCTGGTCACCTTCTGGCCCCAGGCGAGCCTCCTGCTGCCGGACCTCCTGCTCGGCGACTGAGGGCGCTCCGGCGCGATGGCGGCGGGAGGGCGCGCCGTGCGATTCCGCCGGAAGTTAGAATCCCCTCCCGGCGCAGGACGGCCGCGTCCTGCGGATCCCAAAGCCGGTCTGGGGCTGTGGCGCAGTTGGGAGCGCGCGTGAATGGCATTCACGAGGTCACGGGTTCGATCCCCGTCAGCTCCACCGGCGGGGCCGGTCCCCGCGGATCGCAGGGAGATCTTCCCGGAAGCGCATGGGGTCTGGCGGCCTCCGCGGACTTCAAATCCGTTGATTCCGGGTTAGTCCCCGGGATGGTGGGTTCGATTCCCACACGCTTCCGCCACCGTTCGATTCGAGCCCGCCGCCCGACCACCTGACAGAACCCGGCCGGCCAAGCGTACGAAGTCGAGCGTACGAAGTTGACGGACGAAAGCCCCCCGAAGTACGACCTCGCCGAGGCCACGGACGCCGTCTTCGAGGCGATCATGAGTCGGGTCGCCCTGTTGCTGCAGCTGCGGGACTTCCCGTCGGGCGAGGACCCCACCCGCTTCCGGGCGCGATGCGAACTGGGCCGGTTGCTGGACGGGAGTTCGGGGCTTCCCGCGGACTTTCCCATGGAAGATCTCCTCCACATCCATCTGGGGGTGTACCGGACCCTGGCGGGCGACGACGGGTTGAAACCGGAGGCGGCGAAGGTGATGACGCTCTGCGCCGAGGCGATCGACCGGGCCCTGGAAAAGGAGAGCCCGGAGGAATCCCTGTGGAACGACGAAGAGACCCCGCCGATCGACACCGAGTCGTTCGTGAGGATCAGCTTGGAGCCCCTGGGCGACCCGGAACTCCCACTGCCGCCGAGGCGGTACCACTGACGCCGTTTCCGCCCTCGCCCGAGGACGACTCGCCCGGACGCGGCCCGGCGGCGGCGACGACCCGGTTCCCGCCGACCGCCGCCGGCGCGGCAGCGCGGACGAACGCGCCGGCTCTGTGCCGGAAGCGGTACGGGCGACCCGGGCCCCGCGCGGACCGGCCCCGTGCGAACCGGTCGGGCGCGGCCCGGGAGCATCGCCCGGTGCCGGCGCTCAGGAGACGATCGGCGCGATGAGCGAACGCCGCCCGGCCCCGGCTCGCCCAGCCGCGGTTCGCCAGGGCCGGTCGCAGCGGAGCGGCGCTTCCGGCGAGGAGACGCTCCCCGCCGTGCGGCAGGCGGCCATCCGGGAGTTGGTCGCCGCCCTGAGCGACCGTTCCGGGCTCCCGGGGGTCACCGCGCTCCGCCACTTCCCGGCGCGCCCGGCGGAGTACCGGGACTTCCCCGACTCCCTGGCGGCCCCGCTGCGCCGGGCCTACGAGAAGCGGGGGGTCACCCGGCTCTATTCCCACCAGCGGGAGGCGCTCGACCGCGCCCGGAAGGGGGAACAGGTGGCGGTGGTGACGCCGACCGCTTCCGGCAAGACCCTCTGCTACAACGCGCCGGTCCTCGACCGCATCCTCCGGGAGCCGGACACCCGGGCGCTCTACCTGTTCCCGACGAAGGCCCTCTCCCGCGACCAGCGCCAGGAACTCCTCGAACTCACCGGGGCGCTCGACGCCGGCATCGGGGTGGAGGTGTACGACGGGGACACGCCCGGCGACCGCCGCCGCACGATCCGCGACCGGGCGCACATCGTGGTCACGAACCCGGACATGCTGCACTCCGGGATCCTCCCCCACCACACCAAGTGGGCCAAGTTGTTCGAGAACCTGCGGGTGGTGGTGCTCGACGAGATGCATACCTACCGGGGGGTGTTCGGCAGCCACCTGGCGAACCTCCTGCGCCGGCTGCGCCGCATCTGCCGCCACTACGGCTCCGAGCCGCAGTTCCTGATGAGTTCGGCGACCATCGCCAACCCGGGGGAGTTGGGCGAGCGGCTCATCGAACGCCCGGTTTCGCTGGTCAGCGAGAGCGGCGCGCCGCAGGCGGAGCGGTTCTTCCTGTTCTACAACCCGCCGGTGGTGAACGCCGAACTCGGCATCCGGCGTTCGGCGCTGGCGGAAGCCCGCCGCATCGCCGCCGGTTTCCTGCACCGGGGTCTGCAGACGGTGGTCTTCGCCCGTTCCCGCACCGACACCGAGGTGCTCGTCAAGTACCTGAAACGGGATATCGAAACCCGGCCTGACCGGAAGGACCTCATCCGCGGCTACCGGGGCGGCTACCTGCCGAAGAAGCGGCGCGAGATCGAAGAGGGTTTGCGTAATGGCCGCGTCCTCGGGGTGGTCTCCACGAACGCGCTGGAGTTGGGGATCGACATCGGCGGGCTCGACGCCGCGGTGCTCGCCGGGTATCCGGGCACCATCGCCTCCACCTGGCAACAGGCCGGGCGCACCGGCCGGCGCGGCGGCGCCTCGGCGGCGGTGCTGGTCGCCAACTCCTCGCCGGTGAACCAGTTCGTCATCCAGCACCCAGACTACTTCTTCGAGGGGAGCCCGGAGCGCGGACTCGTCAACCCGGACAACCTCTCCATCCTGGTCGAGCAGATCAAGTGCGCCGCGTTCGAGTTGCCTTTCTCCCGGGGCGAGAAGTTCGGCGGCGAGGACCTCGAAGCCCTGCTCGGCATCCTGGAAGAGGAGAAGATGCTGCTCCGCTCCGGCGACCGATGGTTCTGGACCGACGATTCCTATCCGGCGAACAGCGTCAGCCTGAGATCGGTCAGTTCGGACAACTTCGTGGTGCAGGATCAGGCCGGCGGCCGGATCATCGGCGAAGTGGACTTCGTGAGCGCCCATTCCACCGTCCACGAGAAGGCGATCTACATGGTGGAGAGCGAAACCTGGTTCGTGGAGCGGTTCGACTACGAGAAACGCCGCGCCGAGGTGCGCCCGATCGAGAGCGACTACTACACCGACGCCATCACCCACACGCGGGTGAACATCCTCGAACGCTTCGGGACGGCGCCGGAACCGGAAACGCCGGCGAGCCACGGCGAAGTCCATGTGGTGAAGCAGGTCGTCGGCTTCAAGAAGATCAAGTTCTTCACGAACGAGAATGTGGGCTCCGGCGAACTGGAGATGCCGGCGGTGGAGATGCATACGACGGCGTTCTGGCTGGAGGCGCCGCTCGAGGTGCTGCGCGCGGTCGGGTTCGGCCCGGAAGACCGCCGGGACGGCATCCGCGGCATCCGGAACGCGCTGGCGGCGGTGGCTTCCACCTTCCTGATGTGCGAGCCGAGCGACCTGGGTTCGGCGATCGGGACCGGGGAGGAGGACGAGGCGGTCGGGGGCGGCCGGGCGCTCCCGGTGGAGGCGGCGCCGGGGGAGGCGACGGCCCCGCCGAAGATCTTCCTCTACGACAACTACCCCGGCGGCATCGGCTTCTCGGAGCCGCTGTTCGAGGCGCGGGGCGTCCTGCTGCGGGAGACGCTGGTTCTCATCGAGGGCTGCGTCTGCCGGATGGGCTGCCCCTCGTGCGTCGGCCCGGCGGGGGAGGTCGGCGCCCGCGGGAAGGAAGCGGCCGTGGCGATCCTCCGGGGAATCGCCGGCCGCGCGGGCGAGACCCACGAACCGGTGGAAGAGGGCGAGGGCGAATCCGGCGGGGAGGAACCGCGAATGGAGGCGTCCGGGGGGCGCGGCGGATCGCGGGAACCGGGCGCGGCCTCGCCGGAAGCGTCGTTGCCGCGGTGAACGACGGGCGCCCGTCCCTCCGGGAACGGCTGGAGCGCCAGCGCGGGCGCATCGTTTCGCCGGGGCCGAAGTCCTTGCCGAGCGGGGCGTCGGCGTCCGGCCTTCCGGTTCCCTCGCCGGGGTCGGACTCCGTCCTGCCCGGGGGGTTGTCGCCGGAACCGCAGCCGCCGCGACCCGCCCCCGTGCCCGGTCTCCCGATTCCCTCGCCGGGCCCGGAGGGAGAGAGCAGGGAGGAGAAACTCGCACGCCTCCGCGCCGCCGTCGCCCGGACCGAGGCCGGGGGGAAGACCGTTTCGCGGGCGCGTCGCACTGCCTCTCCGGGTGCTGGGGCCGACGAGGTCCCGGAGCCGCGTCGGGCCACACGACCGCCCCTCGACCACCGCACTCTTCGGGAGCGTATGGCTCGGCCGCGCCGGCCGGCGGCGGAAGACGACATCGGCCCGGTCGCCACGGCCCGGGCAGAGGAGGGGCACGAGCGGAGCGACCACGACTTTCCGCTGTCCGCTCCCTACGGGCGGACCTCGCTCTCGCGCCTGCCCTCGATTCCGAGGCCCCTGAGCGCCCGGCTCGCAACCGACCCCGCTCGGGACGGAGTGGACTTCTCCCGGGCACTGTTCGTGGATACGGAGACCAGCGGGCTCTCCGGAGGAACCGGAACCTACGCCTTCCTCATCGGTTTCGGGCGCCTCGATGGCGACTTCTTCCGGGTGACCCAGTTCCGAATGAAATCTCTGCCCGGCGAACGCGAGATGCTGAAGGAAGTGGCGGCCTTCGTCGGCGAGGCCCCGGAGGTCGTCAGTTACAACGGCGCCGGGTTCGACCTGCCCCTCCTCGAAACCCGATTCGTCTTTCACAAACTCCCGAACCCCTTCGACGAATCGCGACATCTCGACCTTCTGCCGGTCGCCCGGCGCCTCTTCACTCCTCGCCACAAGAACGCCCGGTTGATCCATCTCGAGCAGGCAGTCTTGGGTGTTCCCCGCGACGATGACATCCCCGGCGACCAGATCCCGGCGATCTTCCAGGAGTCCATGCGAAACGGGGATCCCCCGGAGATGGAGTCAGTCCTGTCGCACCACCTCTACGACATCCGGACGCTGGCGGCGCTCAGCCTGGAGGCCGCGTCCCGGTTGGAAGACGGTTGGGACACGGACGACGGCGAAGATCTCTTCGGTGTCGGCGACCACTTCTGGAAGCGGGAGGAGCGCGAGGCGGCGATCCCCCTCTTCGAACGGGCGCTCGCCGCCGGTCTCTCCGGGCGATACCGGGACCTCTGCCTCCTCCGCCTCGGCGAATATCGGTGGCGCGAAGGCGACCGGGAGGCGGCGATGGCGTTCTGGCGACAGGTCCGGGAGGCCGACACCCGCGAGTACCTGGGAGCCCTGGAGCGGTTCGCCGAGTTCGAGGTGCGTTGCCGCGAGGACTTCGACCGGGCGCTCGCCCATATCCGGGACGCCCTCGACCGGCTGGACCGGTCGCTCGCCCGGGTGCAGGCTGCCCTGGATTGGGGCGACGACCTTCCCGACCAGTTCTTCGGACGTACGCCGCCGCGGGCGAAGGAAACCATCCTCCGGCTGCGCGACGAATGGAAAGCCCGCGCCGCCCGTCTCCCGCAGCAGCGGGACCGCTGCTTCCTGCGGCGCGGTGAGGAGCGGAAGCGGGAAGGGGACTGGACGGCGGCCCTGGCGCTGTGGGAACAGGTCCGGGTGGCCGATACCCGCGAATACCTGGCTGTCCTGGAGTGGTGGGCCAAGTACGAGGAGCACTGCTGCGGCGATTTCGACCGGGCATTCGCTCACGCCTGCGACGCTCGAGAGCGGTTGGGCCGCGTCCCCGAACGGTCCGAGGAGTGGTTGGACCGCCGGCGCGCCGAATGGGAACACCGCGCGGCTCGTTTGGAGGACCGCATCGCCCGACGTGCCGCCGATCCGGATGGGGGAAACGGGTCGGCCGGCGTTCGTTCCGCCTTCGCTGACCGGGGAGACCATGGAGACTCCGTCGCCCGCGTCGAGCACGGTGTCGCGGAACCGGAAATCGTGGTTCACGACGACGCCGATGGAGGCGGCGATGGCTGGTCGGCGCCGGAGGAGTTCGTCCCGGATGGCGCCGGCGACCGAGGTCTGTTCCGCCTGATTCCCGATCCTCCGCAAGACTCGGCGCCGGGGGAGTCGCCTCCGTGAGGAAGCGTCCGGTTCCGGGCCTCTCGCCGACGCCCGCCGACAGAGGAGCCATCGTGAACCGGATCAGGTCTTACCTGACGCTGGAGGAGCCGCCGGAAGAGACGGATCCGGCGGAGAGTCCCGTGATCTATCCGTCCGTCGCTGCCGTGGACGACGCCGTTCGCTTCGTGAACCTGCTCCCGCCGCGAATTCCCCTCCCGAAGGTCGGCCGCGCCGATGACGGGGAGATCGCTTTCGTGTGGCGAAGCGACAGTGTCTTCATCGATGTGGGTGTTCGCGGTGACGGCGAGATCGTGTACTTCGCGCGCGTCGAGAGGGCACACATCGATTGCGACGGCACCGCCTCGATCACCGGTTCGTCGCTCCCCCGCGACCTGACCGCAGCGATCTCGGCGATCGTGGCGATCGGGAACGGAAACTCCGAATCGTCCGGCGCAGTGATCTCGGCGTAGCGTCCCGAAGAGAAGGAAAGCGCCGTCCGGGGCAGAGTGCGGGCCGGTGCGCGGGGCGGCGCGGTGACGGGCCCGACGGGCGCCGCCGGTCGCGTGGTCGGGCCAACGCGGAGATTCGTGCCGGGTGGGGCTTCGGGTCGAGGCGAGGTCGGCCGGGTTCGCTCAGCTGTCGCTGATCGGGGGAGCGACTCCGTCCCCGGGTTCGATGGCAGTGTCGCCGCGGTCCTGCCGCCGGCAAGGCCATCCCCACTACCCGAAAACCGTGCGGTGTAGTGTGTATTCGAACCTCTATGTCTTTCTATATCAACGACTTGCGAGAGTAGATGTCGAAGTCGGGAGCAGTGCCGAGACCACCGGCTGTCGCGTGAGGGCGCGGTTCGCGGACATCGGCGCCGTTCGGGCTTCTTCCCGGTCGAGGCGAGGTCCGCCGGAGTCGTTCAGCAGCGGCTGAACGAGGGGAGGAAGGCGATTTCGTCCGGGCTCGGTGGTCGTGGCGCGGAGGTCCCGCCGCCGGCAAGGCCACTCCGACTACTCCCCGAATACCGTGCGGGGTAGTGTGTAATCGAACCTCCAAGTCTTTCCTTATCAATGGCTTACGAGAGAGAATGTCGAAGTCGGGAGGCGCTGCCAACCGAGGGAAGAAGGCGATTTCGTCCCCGGGCTCGATGGCCGCGGCGCCGAGGTCCCATCGCCGCCGGCAAGACCATCCCCGCTACCCGAAAACCAGGCGGTGTAGTGTGTATTCGAACACCAATATCCTTTTATATCAATGACTTACGGACGAAAATGTCGAAATCGGACGGTGATGGGGTCGCCGACCGTCGCGTGCGTGCGCCATCGCGGAGGTCGGCGCCGTCCGGCTTCTTCCGATCGAGGGGAGGTCGGCCGGAGCCGGAGTTCAGCCGCCGCTGACCGGGGGGAGGAAGGCGATTTCGTCCCCGGGTTCGACAGCGGTATCGCGGGGGCGGAAGCGGTGGTTCACGGCGACGCTGACGGAGGCCGAGTGGGCGGCGAGGGCCGGGTGGCGGCGGACGAGTTCGTCCCAGACGGCGGCGGCGGTCAGGCCGGGAGTCCGTTCGATCTCGATCCGGCCCCGTCCGGCGGCTTCCCGGGCGGCGGCGAACAGGAGGACGGTGATCCGGTCCTGGCCGGTACCGGACGCCGGGTCGGGACTCGGGTCGCTCACTCGGTCACCGGTTCCTTCGGGCCCTCGACCCAGACCTCGCCGTCCTCGAAGACCTCGCGTTTCCAGATCGGGACGATGCGCTTGATCTCGTCCATCGTGTGCCGGGCGGCGTCGAAGGCGCGGCCCCGGTGCGGCGCGGCGGCGGCCACCAGGACGCTGGCCTCGCCGATCTCGACCCGGCCGACGCGGTGGTGGACGCGCAGCCGCTCCACCCCGAACATCTCCCGCGCGCCGGCCGCCACCTGCTCCAGCACCTTCACCGCCATCGGTTCGTAGCACTCGTATTCCAGGTGGCGCACGCTCCGGCCCCGGTTCTCGGCGCGCACGATCCCGGCGAAGAGGACGACGGCGCCGTCCGCCGGGCAGTCCAGGTCCTCCCGGATCCGCTCTTCATCGAGCGGCTCGGCGGTGATGCGGAACCGGTCGCTCATGCGGAGAGTCCCGGCGGCAGGTGGCCGAGCGGGCCGTGCCCCCGTCCGAGCGGCGCCGCCCGCAGCATCGCGGCCCGCACATAGGCGAGCGCCCGCTCCACCGCTTCCCGCAGCGGCCGGCCGAGGGCGATCCCGGCGGCGACCGCGGCGGAGAGGGTGCAGCCGGTGCCGTGCGTGGCGCGGGTCTCGATCCGCTCCGCCCGGAACACCGCTTCCGAGGAGGCGTCGCTGTAGAAGTCCACGAGTTCCGCCCCGGCGAGATGGCCGCCCTTGACCAGCACCGCCTTCGCGCCCAGCCGCAGCAGACGCTCGGCGGCGTCCCGCATCCCGGCTTCGTCCGCGACCGGCCGTCCGACGAGATCGGAGGCCTCCGGCAGGTTCGGCGTCAGGAGGGTCGCCCGGGGCAGCAGTTCGCTGCGGAGCGCCTCCACCGCGTCCGAGCGGAGCAGCCGGTCGCCGGTCTTCGCCACCATGACCGGGTCCACGACCAGCGGGAATCCCCGGGACCCGGCGGCCTCGGCCACCGCCCCGATGATGGCGGCGGAGGAGAGCATCCCGGTCTTCGCCGCCGCCACCGGGAAGTCGTCGCCGACCGCGGCGATCTGCGCGCGCACCAGCGAGGGTTCGATCTCCTGGACGCCGGTGACCGCCACCGTGTTCTGCGCGGTCACCGCAGTCAGCGCCGAGACGCCGTACACCCCGTGGGCGGCGAAGGTCTTGAGGTCGGCCTGGATGCCGGCGCCGCCCCCGGAATCGGAACCGGCGATGGTCAGCGCGACCGACGGCCCGTCAACTTCCCCGGCGCCGGGGGAGTCGGTCGGCAAGGACGGGATCGGCGCGAGCGCGGGTCAGGAGGGCGCGGTGCGGAACGAGAGCACCTGCGCCGCGCCCTCTCCCCACTCGACGGCTTCCGGTTCCGGCTCGATGTTCTGCCCGTGCTGATCCCGGATGTCCCGGTAGAGCACCAGGTGGATGTCGCGATCCGGTTCCAGCGCGGCGTGCGGTTCCACCACCAGCGTGCGGCTGCCGTCGTCGTAGGTCACTTCCAGGTCGGGAAAAGGGTTCGCGTCCGGGTCGTTCTCGTAGAGGAGATCCACCGCGGCGTGGAAACTGGCGGCGACCATCTTGTTCGAGAACTGCACCCGGAAGGCGCTGTCCAGCGGGATCTCCCGCTCCCCGTCCAGCGGCAGCGAGAAGACCACCCGCAGCGGCCCGAACTCCGCTTCGCGGGCCTTGCGCTCCGCCACCCGGAGGTCCACCGGCTCCAGCGCCGGGTCGGCGGGCGCTTCGGCCATCTCGATCCGCTCCGCCCGGAGATAGACGCGCCCGTCCGCGGTCCAGGGCCGGCCGTACACCCGGAGCCACTTCCCGGTGTCCCGCCGGCGCTTGGGGTCGAGCCGGAACCCCTTCCCCGCCGGGCGCATCCCGGTGACCCAGATGGCGCTCTCCGCGGTCTTGATGACGAAGTCCCGCGGCGTCTTCTTCTCCTTGATGGAGAGGTCGCCGAACAGGTTGTTCCCCCGGAACTTGCCGACGACTTCCACGCGGCGGCTCATCCAGGGGTCGGGGTCGGCCAGCAGGTCCCCGAGCGAGAGCGCGGCGGCGCTCCCCGGCGCGATGTGGATGCGGTCGCCGGCCTCCATCTCCGCCTTCGCCTCGCGCTCCCGTTTGTCGGCGAGGTCCTCGGAGTCCCCGATGGGCGTGATGTTCACCAGCGCCAGGAACCCCTCGGTGCGGGTGTCCATGGAGTTGCCGGAGGCCCAGGCCGGGTCGAACGGGTAGTTCCGCAGGATCGGGTGCATCTGCAGGGTGTAGGCGTCGAGCATCCGGGTGGAGAAGAACCAGCCCTCCGCCTCGACCTCGGTGGCGCCCAGGAACATCAGGTCGTTCCCGGCCATGTAGGAGGCCGCTATCAGGATCTCGCGCCCGAACTCCTCCCGGTCTTCGAGCGTCTGCACCCGGTGATCCGTCCCGAAGGCGAACCCCAGCCGGCCCCGGACGAGCACCGCTTCCTCGTGGTAGCGGCCCGGCAGCCGGGAGAGTTCCGCCACCGTCACCAACTCCGGCTGGTCGGGGAAGTACCCGTACTGGACGCCGGCGAGCGCGACCCCGCCGATGGCCCCGAGTCCCAACCCGGCGAGCGCCGCCCGGCGGCCGGCCCGGCGACGGGGGGAGGGGATGCGGAACATGACCCGGAACGAGAATCCGCCATCCTAACAACCCGAAGCGGGGCGGCGTGGCTGTCGGTTCCGCCCGTACCACCGACTTCGGTCTCGCCCCGCCCCGATGCCTGACTCCGCTCCCGCTGCCGTGGACACCGGCGGCCCCCGCGAACGGCTCCCGAACTGGAAGATCGCCGTCGCCGCCCTCTACGCGCTGCGGGGCGCCACGGCCCGTCGCGGGACCGGGGACATCGCGCTCCGGTGCTTCGAGATGGCGCCGCGCCGCTTCGGCTGGCGAGGCCATCCCCAGTTGGAACCGGCGCGGGCCGCCCTCCGCGCGGCGAAGAAGTCGGCGTCCGGGGCGTTCGTCACCGGAACCGACGCCGCCGGCTGGCTGCTGACCGAGGCCGGCCGCGCCTGGTGCGATGCCCGCCTCGACGGTTCACCGGAGGGACTCCGCGCCCGCGGCTGGTCGGCGCTCACCGTCCCCGAAGCGCGCGCCCTGCGCCGTTTCGCCCGGCAGCCGTTGTTCTCCCGCTGGCAGCGCGGCGAGCGCGACTTCGCCACCTACGAGATCGCCGACTCGCTCGGCTACCCCGCGGACACTCCGATCCCGGCCGTTCGCCGTCGCCTGGAGGAACTCCTCGCCGCCGCCCGCACCGCCGAGGCCTCCGAACTCGCCGAGTGTCTCGGATGGTTCCGCAACTCGGTCTCGTAGGGAGGCGGGCCCGGACGATTCGATCCTCCGTTCGGGCCGCCCGGTGTCGGGTGACACCGGCTCTTGCGCCTTCGGGGGCTGCGAACACTCGCGCACTCGTCGGGTCGGTGGAGCATCGCTTTTCGCGCCACGGGCGAACGACTTCCCGGAGGACGGAGAGAGGGCCGGCGCCGGTATGGATCAGGCCCCGGAACGCACCCAGCGGTACACGCACTTGCGGATCTCGCGGCGGCCGAAGCGGGCCATCTGCTGACTGGAGTTCCCTTTGCCGCGGGGAAGGATGCGGATGCTCTCGCAGCGGAAGCCGACCCGTTCGGCGAAGTCGGAGAGGATCAGGTCCACGGGGACTTCTTCGCCGTGGTATTGGACATTGTCGTTGACCATCGCCACGACGCCGCCGGGCCGGACGATCCGGGCCAGTTCCGAAACGACTACCGCCATCTCCAGGAAGTACCCCTCCAGGAGCCGGATCACCTGGGGATTGCCGAGGTCGTCGCGGTGTTCGCGGAGGATTCCGAGGACCTCTCCGACAGCGCCGGATTCCCGGAGGAGGCGGCCGGCGATTCCGATCGACTCCGGGTTTCGATAGTTCTCTCGAAGCCAGCGTCCCTTCGACCGGTTTTCCACCGTCGCGGTCAACAGGGCCTGGCGCAACCGGGAGAATCGATCCCGGTCGTAGCCGAGCCAGGCCAGTTCGAGAGCGTAGATCCGCGTGTAGTCGTACCGGTTCGCATAGGGCGGGGAGGTGATCACCATGTCGATCGACGCGGTTTCGATCTCCGGCAACCGTTCGAGACTCGATCCGAGCACGAACTCCGGCGACCCGCCGCCGTACCGGGCGCGGAGTGCGCCGGCGTCCGTCGCCATCTCTTCGATCCGGCGCTTCAGGGCGACGGAGAAGGGCAGGACCGGCCCCTTGTCGAGGCGTGATTTCGAGCGGCGTCCGGAGCGGTGGTCCCACCGGAGGTACTGCCCGTCTTTCCGCGTGTAACTGGTGGATTCCAGCACGCTCATGCAGGCGAAGTCGAGCAGCAGGGCGATGTCCCGGTCGGAGACGGCGCCGATGAACTCCCTGGCCCGCGCCAACTCGGCTTCGGTCTGCTTCGAGAAGGCGTGTTCCGTGATCGGCACATGCCGGAAGAAGTGGCGCGCCGACGCCGCTCTCCCGGCTTCCACCCGTTCGAGGAGGCGCGTCGCGGCGAGGTCGAAGGCGCGTCGCGGCAGTCGGTCGACCGCGCAGGAGATGGCGCGTCCGGCCCTGACGCCCACCGGCATGATCTCGATGCCGATGGCGTCCAGCCCTCTCCCGGCGGCGACGATCGGCGCGGTTCCGACTCCGGCGAACGGATCGAGAACGCTCCCGGGCCGAACCTCGTCGAGCAGGGCTTCGACCAGGTCGGCGGAGAAGCCCTCTTTGTACTTCATCCAGCGGAAGCCGGGCTTCTCCCGATTCCCCTGGTACGACACCGTTCGCCGCGTCAGTTCCGGATCCACGAACATGCGATCCCGGAACCGCCGCAGCAACGAACGCCGTTCGCGGACCGGGCCGTCGTTCGGGGAGGTGACCGTCTGCAGGTAGGGACGCAGGGCCCCGCGCGCCTCCGGACGGCATTCTTCCGTCCTCGAGGACGGTTCCGGCCCGCGGCCCGTCGAGGCCTCCGGCGGCGAACCCCCTGTTGTTGCGAACCGCGAAACCTCGCGCGTTTCGATTCGAACCATGTGCCGACCTCCCCGTTCGGATGCCGGGATACTCCCCGGGTGACAGGACAGAATCCGTCATACCCGGTTCGAATGGGGGAGCGGGTTCCTTCGCGGCGACCCGGCGCGAACCGCCGGCGCGATCGCGGTAGGCGCGCGAGGAATTTCGGAAGGGTCGGGGCGCGCCGGCGGCGGCAGGTGTGGCGATGTCGGTCCGGCGGCTCGACGGGACTGCCGGGCGCAGTCCCGACTCACCTGCTCGGCGGAGCCGACTTGCGAAGCGCGGCCACCGACAGCCGGCCGAGGAACGCTGGAGGGGCGGCGTGGGGGATACCGAGCGGTTCCTCCCGGAGGGCGGAGGCGGGGGCCCGCTTCGAGAAGGCGGTCTCCATCCGGGGACTGGTTCCGCCGACAGTTCGTCGCGGACGAATTCGACTTCCGGTTGGACGCCGGTAGGGCCGAGGTCCGCATCCTCTCGACGGCGCGCTATGCTCCGACCCAAGGGCCGCATCCTCTACGACTCCAGCGAAGGGGTGCCTGGAAACCCGGCGAAAGGGACTCGACTCCGGTCGGGCGGCAGGTGTAGCGGTATCTGTCAGGCGGCCCCACGGGACTACCAGGCGCAGTCCCAAATCACCTGCTCGGCGGAGCCGACTTGTGAAGCGCGGCCACCGACAGCCGGCCGAGGAACGCTGGAGGGGTGGCGTGGGCGATACCGAGCGGTTCCTCCCGGAGGGCGGAGGCGGGGGCCCGCTTCGAGAAGGCGGTCTCCATCCGGGGACGGGTTCCGCCGACGGTTCGTCGCGGACGAATTCGACTTCCGGTTGGACGCCGGTAGGGCCGAGGTCCGCATTCCTGGATCCGTGCGTCGGTTCGTGGCCGGATGAAGTTTCCCTCAACAATGCCCGGCGTTTCCGGTACGATTCGCTCAAACGGTCATCTCACTTGGGGAGTGAGTACCGGAAGGAGTCGGCTTCGTGCGGCGATTCAACATCAAGAGGCTCAATGAGGATCTGACCTCGCACTCGGGGCTGGCGCTGGTGGGACAGGCGCTCCTCCACAGTGGTTTGTGCGAGGCGGCGGATCGCGCCGTGTCCCACCACCACGGGATCAAGCACGGGGACGTCCTCGGCTCCTACATCGGCTTGCTGAGTCTGGGCAAGCACGATTTCGAGGCGATCGAGAGTCTGCGGAAGGACCTGTTCTTCCGCGAAGCGATGGGTTTGGCGAAGGTTCCGTCCTCGGCCACCATCCGCCTCCGTTTCGACGACCATGCGGAGCGACTGCTCCCCCTGGTCCGCGACAGCGCGGTGCAGGTCTTGCGGAGGGTGAAGGCCAAGCCGACGCCGCTGGACACCGGACATGTGCCTCTGGATGCGGATGTGACGCCGTTCGACAACTCCCAGACCCGGAAGGAGGGCGTCTCGCGCACCTACCACGGCTATGACGGCTACGCGCCGATGGCTGCCTACCTGGGGCGGGAGGGGTACTGCCTGGAGTTCGAGCTGCGGGAGGGGGTGCAGCATTGCCAGAAGGGGACGCCGGAGTTCCTGGAGCGGGTTCTGGGCCAGGCGCGCCAGCTGACCGCGAAGCCGGTGCTGGTGCGTCTCGATGCCGGGAACGATGCCATCGACAACATGAAGGTGGTGTTCGATCATCGGGATGCGGGCGGGAAGGCGGACTTCCTCATCAAGTGGAACCCGCGCAAGGATGTCGCGAAGAAGTGGCTCCGCCACGCCGAGCACCGGCGGGTACGGTTCGACCGCCCCCGCAAGGGGAAGCGGGTGGCGGTGTTCACGGTCTGGAAGACGCGCCGGCATCGAGGCGAGGACTATCAGTTGCGGCGGGTGATGCGGGTGACCGAACGGAAGAGCACTCCGGGCGGGCAGTTGCTTCTGGAGCCGAAGGTCACGGTCGAGGGGTGGTGGACGACTCTGGATCTGGACGACCAGCGGGTGATCGACCTGTATGCCGACCACGGCACCTCGGAGCAGTTCCACAGCGAGTTCAAGACGGACCTGAACATCGAGAGGCTTCCCTCGCGGAAGTTCGCCACCAACGCGCTGGTGCTGAGTTGCGCCACGATGGCGTACAACATCCTTCGCTGGCTGGGGCAGATGGGCCTGGTGGCGCCGGGGGGTCCGGTCCGCCATCCGGCGGAGCGTCGGCGGATCCGCACCGTGATCCAGGAACTGATGTATCGGGCGGCCCGGGTGATCCACTCCGGACGGCGCCTTTGGCTCGGCTTCGGCCGACGGTGCCCGGCCGTGGAGGTCTTTTCCATGCTCTACGCGCGCCTCGCGCCCACTTGAGGGCCTTCGGGCCTCCGTTCTCTTCGGTTCTGCACCTGAACCATGCCTTCGGTCATCGAGACTGGTCGCCGAACCGGCATTTCCGCAAGTTCAGAGGCGCATTCCCTGCTCGATCCTCACCTGTGACCACATAACGCCCTTCTCTCCACTCCCTCGGGGCGCTCTTTACGCACCCGATACGTATCCGAATCGGACTCCAAACCAGCATTGCACGGATTCAGGTGCATTCTCTCGACGGCGCGCTATGCTCCGACCCAAGGGCCGCATCCTCTACGACTCCAGCGAAGGGGTGCCTGGAAACCCGGCGAAAGGGACTCGACCCCGGTCGAGCGGCAGGTAGCGGTATCTGTCAGGCGGCCCCACGGGACTACCAGGCGCAGTCCCACTCACTCTCCCGGTGGAGCCGCGTGGCGAAGCGCGCCCGCCCTGCGGGGGACGCCGGTCGAGTCGGCGCGGCCGCTCCAGGCCCGGGAGGCCGCGTGGCAGATCCGGAGTGGTTTCCGGGCGAGCGGCGGAAGGGCGGGAGACCGCTGCGCCGAGGCGGTCCCCGGCTGGGACGGATTCCGCCGACAGGTCGTTGCGAGCGACTTCGACTTCCGGCAGGACGCCGGAGGCTCAGGGATGGCCGAGGTCCGCATCCACTCGACGGTGCGCTACGCTCCGTTCCAAGGGCCGTATCCTCTACGACTCGCGCGAAGGGGTGCCTGGAAACCCAGCCCAAAGGGACTCGACTCCGGTCGAGCGGCAGGTTAAGCGGTGCCTGTCCGGCGGCCCCACGGGACTACCAGGCGCAGTCCGAACTCACCTGCTCGGCGGAGCCGCGTCGTGACGGCGGTCCCTGATGGGGGACGGTTTCCGCCGGCGGCAACTGGTGGGCGACTTCGACTGCTGATTGGATGCCGGAGGGGGCTCCGGGAGGGCGGAGGTCGGCATCCACTCGACGGCGCGCTATGCTCCGACCCAAGGGTCGCATCCTCTACGATCGTGCGAAGGGGTGCCTGGAAACCCAGCCCAAAGGGACTCGACTCCGGTCGAGCGGCAGGTCGAGCGGTGCCTGTCCGGCGGCCCCACGGGACTACCAGGCGCAGTCCCACTCACTCCCTCGGTGGAGCCGCGTTGCGAAGCGTGACCGCCATGGGGAAGACACCGGCGGAGCCGGATGAGCCGGGGCGGCCGCCCACGGCTGTCCGCGAACCGTCGACGAGGCCGCGTGGCGGGATCCACAGGCGGCCCCGGCGAGCGGCGGGGGCCCGTCGACAAGGGGCGATACGCGGACGGGGGCGTTTTCCACAAAACGGTCCTCCGCCCAGCGACTTCAACGATCGGTTCGAGGCCTCCAGAGGCTCCGAGATGGTCGCGTTCCGAACCCACTGCTCGGCTCGACGGTGTGCTATCCTTCGCTCCAAGGGCCGCATCCTCTACGACTCGTGCGAAGGGGTGCCTGGAAACCTAGCGGAAGGGACTCGACTCCGGTCGAGTGGCAGGTCGTGCGGTGCCTGTCAGGCGGCCCCACGGGACTACCAGGCGCAGTCCCACCCGCTCAGTCCTCATGGGCGGGGATGACCTCGATGGCGCGGCGGAGCAGCGACTGAATCTGGTTTCGTCGGCGACTGCTCTTGCGGAAACTGATGATCTCGATTCCGGTTCGACTCCGGACTGTGTTCCGCGACCAGCAGGTACCTGTCTCCGCCGATTTCACGAAAGAAGTTGAGGCGGTGCTCTCGATGTTCCGGCGGGGTGGACTCGGCAACGAACACCTGGTCGGGTTTTTCGATGATGCCCGGCAAGCGGCGATAGTCGTCGTCGGTCAGTTCGGGGTGGCCCTTGTACTTGGGATTCGCGTGGCGCCGTTCCTGTTTGTCCATGATGCGGTCCGGCAGGCGGGCCAGGAGCGTCTTCGACTTCCAGGCCCGTTGGACGCGGGGCTCGACCAGGCCGCCGAGCAGATCGCCGCGCGGCGTGGCGCGGAACTGCGGCAGGATCGGACTGTCGAGGACGGAAACGATGGCGGCGCGCGCGAAGGACCGGTCGGCGTCGTCGAGTTCGTCGTGGAGATGACCCAGGGGGCCGAGAGCCCGGTGCTTTCCGGGGTTCGTGGCCCAGGCCGGGTCGAGTCCTTCGTCGGCTTGCTCGAACCGCCCGGCGCGCTTGTTCCACCAGGTGACTTCGTTTCGCGCCGGGCGTTCGGTGGGGCCGCCGCGGCGCTCCGCTTCCGCAGCGCCGATCGGGCGGGCGCGGCACTTACAGCCCCAGCCGTTCGGAGGGAAGTGGTCGTCCCACCACGGGTCGTTCACCGGCAGGATCGTTCCGGCCCAGACCTCGTGCCGGCGGCAGTGCTTGCCGGGGCCGGGTTCGTAGAGGAACCAGGGGTTGGTCTTCGTGGTCCGCTGCGCCCGGTCCCAGACCCCGGCGGCGCGGGCGGCGCGGAGGTTCGCCCGGTAGATCGTGCGGAGGCGGCGGTGGCTGCCCCGTTGCGCCGGCACCGTCTCCCCGGTGACCGGGTCCTCCATCTCCTTCGTTCCCCACCAACCCTTCTTCTGCAGCACCGGCGTGAGTTCCTTCCGGAACTGGCGGAAGGTCATTCCTTCGGCGAGGGCGCGGTCGAGCGCGGCGCGGATTTCGTCGAGGATGCCGAGGTCCATCGCCTTGGCGACGGTGAAGGCGAGGGCGTGTTCCTCCTGCCGGACATCGCGGTAGTCGAACCCGGTCCGGAGGCCGCGGAAGCGGAAGTATTCGAGGGCTTCCCGGGGCCCCGGCGAGGAGTGGCGGGCAGTGCGACCGTCGGGGGGTGGAGGCATCGGGGGCAGGGCCATCTCGGCGTCGGTGCGGGGGGTGGGGCGGTGTTCGGCAGCGCAGTCGGACGGGTCGGGACTTCGATGCCCGGGTGCCGGGCCCTCGGCCTTGCCGGCGGCGATCCCGGGGGGAGTCGGGGAGGATCGGGAGGCGGAGACGAGCGGGTCTCTCGTCCGGGGCGCCCGGCTGTCTCGACCGGGAGCAGTCTGACCGCTGGAGAGGACAGGATCCGTCACCCTGCGGAGGGACGACCGGGGCTCACGCCGTGCGGTCGGCGTGCCTTCGCGCTCGGGAGCGTCGAGGTTGCGGAGCGCCTCGCGGCGGGTGCGAGACTTCCGGCGCCCCGTCATGCGTGATCCCGTTCGGTCGCGGAAGCCGCCGCGCCTGGGGAACCGCCGGTCGGCGCTGGTGACGGCGGACGATGTCCTCGAATTCGAGCGGGAGATCGCCGGGGCCTCGCCGGAGGCGGTGCGGTCGGCGCGGCCGGAGCCGAAGGAGCCCAGGCGGGCGCCCACGACCGCGGCGGTGCTGCGGGAGGCGCAGGGTCGGCGCGATATCGAAGGGGACTGCTGCTTCTCCGTGCGGGGGATGAAGCAGGGCGAGGCGCGCCGCCACCTGGAGCGGTTCCTCCGGGAGCGGCGCGCGGCCGGGGTCCGCTTCGTGAAGGTGATCCACGGCAAGGGGAAGGGCAGCCCCGGCGAGCCGGTGCTCCGGCGGAAGGCGCCGGAGTGGCTCGAGTCCTGGCGACCGGAACTCGTGGCCGGCTACGAGCCGGTGCGGACCGAGCGGGAGGGCGGGAGCGGCGCCCTCTTCGTGGTGCTCACCCCGACCGGAAGCCCGCCGCCCCCGGCCCGGCCGGCGTCCGGTCGCCCGGAAACCGGATAGGGCCGGCCGGGCCGACGCCGCTTCGGGTCGCCGGGCCGGCGGCGCGCTGCTCGGTCGGGTTCCCCCACCCGCGTTCGGCCCCGGTCGCGCCACCCGGCGGGAGCGTTCGGTCGCCCGGCGGCGGACCGGGCCAGTCGGGCCGACGCCGCTCCCGGTCGTCGCGCCGGGGTCGGGCTGCTCGGTCGGGTTCCACCGCCCGGGTCCGGCTCCGGTCGCGCCGCTCGGCGGGGGCGTCCGGTCGCCCGGAGGCCGGATAGCGCGGGCCGCCGGGCAGGCGCTACTTCCGTTCGTCACTTCCGCCTCGCGTTGCTCGACCGGGTTCCACCGCCCGCGTCCGGCTTCGATCGCGCTTCTGCCCGGCCGCTGATCGCGCCGCCCGGCCCCGGTCGCGCCACCCGACGGGTGTCCGGGTCGCGCGGCCGGCGTTCTCTCCCGGTCGGTCCGTTCCCGCCGGTGCGCGTCCGGTCGCATCGAGGCCGGACGGGGCGGCGCGGGGCGATGCCGCTCCCGGTCGCCGCGCCCGCGTCACGCTTTTCGACCGAGTTCGGCCCGATCGCGCCCGCGCCCGGCCCCGGTCACGCCCGGCCCCGGTCGCGCCCCTCGGCGGCGGGCCGGTCGGCGTCCATCCGGTTCGTCAGTTCCCGCCGTCGCGTGTCCGGTACTTCTCGAACCAGGCCAGCACATTCGCGACCTTCGCCATCAACTGGCTGGGTCTCCGGCTCATGTTGTGGAACGCGCCGGGCAGCCGCACCACGCCGGTGTCGATACCCCGCAACTTGAGCGCGTGGAACAACTGGTAGGACTCCGAGAGCGGCGTGCGCAGGTCCGCTTCGCCGGTGACGATCAGCGTCGGCGTCTCCACGTTCCCCACCAGCGAGAGCGGCGAGAACTTCCAGTAGCCCTCCAGGTTGTCCCACGGCAAACCCTCGTACCGCGTGTGGAAGTACCCGTACCAGTTGTCCGCGGTGAGCGTCTTGCTGATCCAGTTCACGACCGGTTTCTGCGACACCGCCGCCCGGAAACGATTCGTCTTGCCCACGATCCAGGCGGTCAGGATTCCGCCGGCGCTGCCGCCGGTCACGAAGAGGTTCTCCTCGTCCACATAACCCCGGGCGATGACCGCGTCCACGCCGGAGAGCACATCGTCGTAGTCCTGGCCGGGGTAGTCGTGGTAGAGCAGATCGCCGAACTCCTCGCCGTAACTCGTGCTGCCGCGCGGGTTGGAATAGAGGACGACATACCCGGCGGCGGCGAACAGTTGCATCTCCGCCGAGAAGCGGTCGCCGTAGTTCGAGATCGGGCCGCCGTGGATCTCCAGGATCAGCGGATACCGGCGCGACGGATCGAAGTCCGGGGGCTTCACGATCCAGCCGTGGATGGGCAGACCGTCGTAGGAGGACTCCCAGCGGATCTCCTCGACTTCCCCGAGGATCTTCGCGGCGAGCAGATCCTCGTTGAGCGCGGTGATCTGCCGGACTTCGCCGCCGCGTTTCCCGACGGCCACCTCGCCCGGCAGGTCGGGGCGGGTCTGGTTCAGCGCGAAGGCGCCGTCGTTCGCCACCGAGAACGAGCCGCCGCCGTAGGGGCGGCCGTACTGGGCGCCGAGATCGCCCGCCAGCACCTCGACTTCGCCCTCGAGCGTCACGAAACCCACCTTCGAGTTGCCTTCGTCGTCGAACTGGAAATAGACGCCGCTCCCGTCCGCGGCCCAGACCGGGTTCGACGCGCTGCGGTCGAGTCCGCCGGTCAGGACGCGCCGGCCGCTCCCGTCGAGGCGCATCACTTCGATCCGGCTGACCTGGTAGGTGCGCTTCCGGTCCTCGAAACTCACGAACGCGATCCGCTCGCCGTCGGGGGACACCGCGGGGCTTCGATCGGGGCCGTCGCGGTCGGTGAGCGCGCGGATCTCGCCGCCGCCGACCGGCGCCAGGTAGATCTCCGAGTTGCGGAAGTCGCGCTCCCAGTCCGCGTTGCGGTTCGAGGAGAAGACCAGGTGGCGACCGTCCGGCGTCCAGGCCGGGGCGCCGCCGTGCTGGAAGTCGCCGTCGGTGACCCGGGTCGGCGTTCCCCCGGCGGCGTTCACCACGAAGAGGTGGCGGTGGCCGAAGTCGAGGTAGCCGACGCCGTCCTGCCGGTTCCTGAAGCGGTCTTCCAGGATCGGCGGGTCGGCCCATTCCGCTCCCGGCGGCGGCTTCGGCGGCGGCGTGAGTTGCGGGGGCGCCTCCCGAACCAACATATGGAACGCGATCCGCCGGCCGTCGGGCGACCAGCGGATCCCGCCGGGCGACTCCGTGAGTTGGGTGATCGTGGCGGTGTCGCCGGTGTCCATCCAGCGCACGCGGATCTGACCCTCGGCCAAGTAGGCCAGGCGTTCCCCGTCCGGCGACCAGCGCGGCGAGCGACCGGCGGCCAGGCGGCGGTGCCCGGAACCGTCGGCGTCCACGATCCAGAGTTCGGATCGCTGCCGGTCGCGCATCCGGTCCATCGAGGTGCGCTGGTACGCCACGCGGCGTCCGTCCGGCGAGATCTGCGGATCCATCGGGAACTCGATCTCGAACACATCCATCGGCCGGAACGGCGTCGGCTGCGCCTCGGCGGGCGGGGCGCCGAGGGTGGTCGCCGCGGCGAGGACGAGGACGGCGAGGAGCGGTCGGTGGCGGGGGACTGGGGGCATCTCGGATCTCCTGGATTCGGCGGGAAGAGGCAGGCGCTTCAACTTACCAGAGCCCCGAGCCGTCGCTCGCGCTGCCTCGGTGTCGGTGCCGGCGCGGCGACGGGTCCGAGGGCCGGAGTTCAGCCTCGGCTGCGGACCTGTTCCAGTCGCCAGCGAGCGGCCTCCCGGTCGTCTTCCGTGAACAAATCCTGAAAACGCGGGTCCTCCGCGATGAGGTGTTCGATGGACAGATCCAGCCGATTCAGGCCGCAGAGTCGTCGCAGGCCGCTCTGGAGGTCCCCGCTCGCGACCAGTCGCCTGGCGTAGGCAACCGCGCCCCTGCGTTCGAGGGCTTCCAGGAACCGCGTCGGGTAGTACCCCAACCCCACGGATTCCCGACACGACGCCCGCATCGCTTCCGCGAATTCGTGCTCCAACCGTTTGTTCGACACGAGGATGGACCGAGGATCGGGATCGTAAGTCAACCCGATGGCCCACGGCGCCTGCGGCTTGGCGACAGGCGGACGTCCGGCGGCTCCCGCCCTAGAATCCGCCGCCCATGAGCGAAAACACCCGCCAGTTCCTCGACCGGTTCTGGGAGGAGGAGATCCTCCCCAGCCTGACCGACTACATCGCCGTTCCCAATGTCTCCGTCATGTTCGACGCCGAGTGGGAGGCGCACGGGCACATGGAGACGGCGCTCGAGATGGGCCGCGCCTTCATGCAGAAGCACGCCCCCGAGGACGCCACCCTCCATGTGGGCCGGATCGCCGGGCGCACGCCGCTGCTCCTGCTCGACTGTCCGGGAACCGCCGAGGGCACGATCCTCATGTACGGCCACCTCGACAAGCAGCCGGAGATGGTCGGCTGGCGCGAGGGACTCGGCCCCTGGTCGCCGGTGCGCGAGGGCGACCGGCTCTACGGGCGCGGCGGGGCCGACGACGGCTACGCGCTCTACGCGGCGCTCGCCGCCCTGAAGGCGGTGGCGCGGGAAGGGAAACCCCGGGCGCGGGTGGTGCTGCTGGTCGAGTTCTCCGAGGAGAGCGGGTCGCCCGACCTGCCGGCCTACATGGAGCACTTCGCCGAGGTCCTCGGCCGCCCGGACCTGGTGATCTGCCTCGACTCCGGCGCCGGGAACTACGACCAACTCTGGTCCACCACTTCGCTGCGCGGCATGGTCGGCGGCACGCTGCAGGCGGAGGTGCTGACCGAGGGGGTCCACTCCGGGGACGCCGGGGGGGTGGTGCCGCCGCCGTTCCTGGTGCTGCGGAAACTCCTCGACAAGATCGAGGAGCCGGGGACCGACCGGGTCGTCCCGGACGCGCTCCACGCCGAGATCCCGGCGGAGCGGGTGGAGCAGGCGCAGGCCGCCGCCGAGACGCTCGGCGAAGACCTGTTCTCCCGTTTCCCCTGGGCGGGGAACGCCGGACCCTCCCCCGGGAAGAGCGCCGCCGAGTTGATCCTGAACCGCACCTGGCGCCCGACGATGGCGGTCACCGGACAGGGCGGGCTGCCGCCGCTGGAGAAGGCCGGGAATGTGCTGCTGCCGCAGGTGACGCTGAACCTGTCGCTCCGGCTGCCGCCGACGGTGGATCCGAAGGTGGCGCAGCAGGCGCTCCGGGAGGCGGTGGAGGCCGACCCGCCGTTCGGCGCGAAGGTCACCCTCCGCTTCCACGAACCGGCCGCCGGGTGGAACGCGCCGGCGCTGGCGCCCTGGCTGGGCGACGCCCTGCGCGACGCCTCGATGGCGGCCTTCGGCAAGCCGGCGATGTTCATGGGCGAGGGCGGCTCGATCCCGTTCATGGCGATGCTCGGCGAGCGCTTCCCGGAGGCGCAGTTCGTGGTCACCGGCGTCCTCGGCCCGCAGTCGAACGCCCACGGGCCGAACGAGTTCCTCGAGATCGCGTACGCGAAGCGGCTGACGGAAGCGGTCGCGACCGTCGTCGCCCGCCACGCCGCCCGCGCCTGACGCCCGGCGGCTTCGTTTCGCCGGCGCCGGGCGGTCGGGTCTTCAGGCGGTCAGGAAATTCGCGATCCGGTCCAGCCGGGCGGCGGCGCCGCGGAGGATCGGCTCGCCGATCTCCGGCGGGAAGTCGTCCGGCAGTTGCTCGCGGACCGCGTCGAACGCCGCGGCGCGGACCTCGACGAGTTCCTCGAGGACGGCGCGGGTGACGGTGGCCGGGATGCCGGCGGCCGCGCCGGTCTGGACGAAGTGTTCCGGGGTGATCCAGCGGAGATCGGTCGCGCGGTCGGCGCCGACCGCGAGCGCCATGGCCACATCGTCCGGCCCGAGTTGTCCGCTGTCCAGCGCCGGCTGCACCGACACGATGTCGTAGAGCGGCGCCAGCCGATACTCGCCTCGACGGAGCAGGCGGAGGCTGTAGTTCTTGGCGTGTCCGTCGATCGCGGCGAGCAGCCAGAAGACGATCTGCCCCCGGAGGAAGGCGCGCCGGTCCGCGTCGGGATCGACCGCCCCGCGCAGCAGGTCGAGCAGCCGGATCATCCCCGGCCCCCCATCGGATTCGTACTTGAGGTGCGTCGCGCCGCCGAGCGCCTGCAGGCAGTCTTCGTGCGGGATCCGGACGAGCCGTCCGTCCGGCGTCCAGCGCCGATCGAAGCGCTCCACCACGAGTGCCCGCTGCCGACCGAAGTCACCGATCTCTACGCCGGTGGTCTCCACCCCGAAGGCGCGGGTGCACTCGAGGCAGAGGAACTCGTTCTCGACGCTCCGACGGAAATCGGCGCCGAGGAGTGGCCCGATCTGGGGTTTCAGGATGTGGGTCGTCGGCGTGAAGCGCGTCGGACGCAGCCATTCGCCGTCCCGTCGCAGGAGCGCCGTCTTCCGCTGCGCTCCGGCGAGCGAGAAGCGGAATCGCCGGTCGACGCCGAGCGGGCGCTGCGGAAGATCGGCGAGGAGCCGCTCGATCTCCGACTCCGTGATCGGTTCCCCGGCCACCGCGCCCGGCGCCCCCGGATCCTCGCCCCGCGGAACGAAGGCCAGCGCCCCGGCCGAGCAGCGGCCCAGCGCCTCGATCAGCGTGAACGGGTGGGTGTCCGGCGCGTCGAGACGCACGGCGAGTCTCGCCCGTTGCGATTCCGATTCCGGTAGCAGACCGTCGAGAAAACGGCGCACCGCGGCGCCTCCGTGGCTGCTGCTCCCGAGGGGCAGCGACAGCGAGACGGGGGTCGCTTCCTTCCAACGGAGCCAGTCCGGGTCGTAGTCCAGCGAGATGCCGTCGGAAGTGCGCCGCAGGGTTCCCACCTGCCGGCCGTTCTGGTAGAGCGGCAAGGTCCGGGCACTCGGGCTCATTCCCGATTCTCCTCCGCCGGTCTCAGCGGACCTGCTCCAGCAGGCCGAGTTCGCTCAGGACCTCCCGTCGGTCGCGGAGGTGCATGCGGTAATCGAGGGCGCCGAGGATGCGGAAGATCGTTTCCGCCCGGGTCCCCGGCGAACCGTTCTCCGCGGCGGAGACCGTGGCCGGCCGCAGGACGCAGGCCTCTGCCAGTTCGGCCTGGGTCAGGCCGCGGTCGAGCCGGAGCGCCCGGATCGCCTGTCCGAACGACTCGGGGTTCGCGGCGAAGTGCTGCATGAAGTCGCCTCCTCTTGCGGATTTACGCGATAGCGTAATTCCCGGCATTATACGCGATAGCGTAAATCTCCGGCGGCGCGGCGGCGTCCGCGGCGGGGCGGCGTCCGCGGCGGCCCCGGGGTTCGGGCGGCGGGTCGGCCGGCCGGGGCGGGAGACCGTCGTCGGCGCCGTCGGGCACGGAGGGGCCCGGAGTGATGTAATAGCGAGCCCGGCAGCGGCGCCCCGCGTCCCCGCGCCCGGCCCCGCCGAGCCGGCCCGAGAGACCCTCGGAAGGAGGCAGTGATGCTGCGAACCGGAACGATCCGGATGAACCTCCGCCGCTCCGCCGGCGCCCTCCTCGCGTTCGGCGTCGGGAGCCTTGCCTGCGCGCCGGCGGAGGAGGGCCCGCCCCTGCCGGTGAACGCCACCTACTACGAGGGGGCGCGGGTCGTCGTCGGCGACGGGAGCGGCCCCCTCGAGAACGCCGTCTTCGCCGTGGAGGACGGCCGCTTCGTCCTGGTCGGCGCCGCCGGGGAGGTCGAGCCGCCGAGCGGCGCGGAGCGCGTGGACCTGAGCAGTCGAACGGTGATCCCCGCCCTGATCGACACCCATGTGCATCTCCGCGTTCCGCGGGAGGAACTCCTCGAGGACCTGCGCCGCCGCGCCTACTACGGCGTCGGCATGGCCGTGAGCCTCGGCCACGACGACGGCGAGGCGGCGCTCGCGGTGCGCAGCGAGGTCATTCCCGGCGCGGCCCGCGCGATGACCGCCGGCCGGGGCATCACCCGCCCGGAGCCGGGGCGGTCGGAAGCGCCGTACTGGGTGAACGGCGAAGCGGAGGCGCGCGAGGCGGTCCGGGAACTCGCCGAACGCCGGGTGAACTTCGTGAAGATCTGGGTGGACGACCGCGGCGGCCAGTACCCGAAGTTGGTGCCCGAACTCTACCGGCCGATCATCGAAGAAGCGCACGTGCACGGCCTGCGGGTGACCGCGCACATCTTCTCGCTGGAAGACGCGAAGGGGCTGCTGCGCGCCGGCGTGGACGCCTTCGCCCACAGCGTCCGCGACATGGAAGTGGACGACGAGTTCGTGGAGTTGGTGGGGAGACGGCCGGAAGTCGTGCTGGTCGCGAACCTGGGCAGCCGCGGCGTGTACGAGGATCTGTCGTGGCTCTCGGGAACGGTCCCGCCGGACGAACTGGAGGAGTTGCAGGCCCAGTATCAGGATCGCCCGGAGGTCCACGAGTCCTTCGCCATCCAGGCGGCGAACCTGGTGCGGCTGAACGCGGCGGGAATGAAGATCGCGATGGGCACCGACGGCAACGCCGGCTGGCGCCCCCACATCGAGATGGCGGACATGGTCGTCGCCGGGATGACGCCGCACGAAGTGATCGTCTCCGCCACCGGCAGCGCCGCCGCCTTCCTGCAGCGCGACGACCTGGGCGTCATCGAAGCCGGCCGGAGCGCCGACTTCGTGGTGCTCGAAGCGAACCCCCTCGATGACATCACGAACACCCGCCGCATCGAGTCCGTGTACCTCCGCGGCGAAGCCGTCGACCGCGCCGCCCTCAGCGCCCGCTGGCTGCAGTGAGGGACTGGGCAGTTGATGCGTCTTCACCCTGAAGAGCAGACGGAGGATCCGGTGGGAAAAGTCACGGCTGACGACGTTCGTCAACATGTGATCAACCGCCTCGATTTCTTCGGTCCGCTCCGCGACGGTCAGCGAGTCATCTGTGCTGGTGATGTCGTGCGCAGCATGCAACTCGTAAGGAGAACACCGCTCGTCTGCAGCTCCTTGGTGAGCAAGGAGTTTCAACGGAAAGCTGGACTCCGGTGGATTCCGCCACGACCGAAGGATTCCATGCAAGCGATGTTCGTGTACGTGCCAGACGAAAATGTGGGGCACTCGAGCCGTCGCTATGCATGACACCGGAGCCATGGCCACTGCTGAGAAGCGTACAGCGAGATCGAGCCCTCGTGAGACTTCCAACGAGCGAGTCGATCTTCTTCGAGTGAATCTGTGTCTGGTTTCCTGTGTGGCCACGAAACTGACACAGGTCGCTCTGGCCAAGGATCTCTACATCTCGGACTGGTTCATCAAGGCACGCCGGGTCGTCGAGATGGAAGGTTGGCGGTGGTTCGTCCTGTCCGCGAAGCATGGGCTCCTCGATCCGGAGGAACCGGTCGCGCCGTACGAGAAAACGCTCAACACCATGAGCGCCGAGGAACGCCGTTCCTAGGCGAACGAGGTGTGGGAGGCGCTCGAACCGCGTCTTTCCGGCGTGCGATCGGTCGTCTTCTTCGCCGGCCAGAAGTACCGGGAGCACCTGGAGCCACGGCTGCGTGACGCCGGGATCGAGGTCCGGGTGCCGATGGCGGGGCTGGCCATCGGGGAGCAACTGGCTTGGCTCGGCAGGCGATTGCGCGGCCAGTGAGCCGCGGGCCCGGTTCCCGTCGCGTGGCCGACACGGTCCGCTTCTACGAACTGCTGGGGCGGATCAGAGAACGAGTCTGCGGGTGTCGGAGGCTCGCCGAGTGCAACGGCCGCATGGACTGGCCGAAGCGCGGGGTGTATTTCTTCTTCGAAGCGGGCGAAGAGCGTCGGAGATCGGGTACGGGCAGCCGTGTCGTGCGCGTCGGGACCCATGCTCTGACGAATGGATCGAAAACGACCCTCTGGGAACGACTGCGCCAACACCGCGGAACCGAAGATGGGCGTGGGGGCAATCACCGCAGCTCCATCTTCCGCCTCCTTGTCGGCGTGTCGCTCGCCCGTCGACGTGACGGCGCGCCGCCTCCGTCGTGGGGTAATGGGAGCGACACGGGCACAGCCGCCCGCCGCCTCGGGATGACTCGCGCGGAGGTGAAAGAGGCGGAGGCGGACCTGGAGCGCCGGGTGAGCGCCGCCATCGGGCGGATGCCCTTCCTCTGGTTGTGCGTTCCGGACGCCCCCGGACCGGAGAGCGCCCGGGGATGCATCGAGCGGGGCGCCATCGCGCTGCTGAGTAACGCGGCTTCGCCGGCCGCTGACCCGGCCTCCCCGCACTGGCTCGGCGCGGATTGTGATCTCCGGGCCGTGCGCGCCTCCGGGCTCTGGAACAACAACCATGTGGAGGAGCGCTACGACCCGGCGTTCCTCGACGAGATGGAAGCCTTCATCCGCGCCTGGCGGTAACCCTCGATCCCTCCCGCCGGCGGCGACTCCGACCGTTCCGGAACCGCCGCCGGTGTCCGGCCACCGGCGACGACGGTCGGTGATACCGCCAGATACTGCGCTACCGAGTAGCGCTCAACGAAGGCCGGGGCCGAACGCCGGGGATTCTATCGCCGGCGGGCGGGGCGACCCCGTTCAGTCCGGAAGGAAGGTGATGCTGTCTCCCCCGCGGGTGCAGACCAATCCGGGCCGGTGGCCCGCCGGCTCCACTCCGCCGATCCAGAAAGTATGGTAGTCGCCGGGATTCAGGCCGGGCATTCCGTTCCACCGGTCGGCGTTGCGGAGCGGACAGTCGCTGAATTCGAGGTCGCCCGTATTCCTCTGGAGGAAGATCCAGCCCATCAGATCCCCGTCGAAATGGAACTCTCCGTTCCCGGCGCTGAAGCGACGGAGTTCGAAGATCCACGGGTCCGTCACCAGGTCCCGCCAAACGGTCTTGATCTGGATCTTCCAGGGCAGGTGGGACACCTCCCCGAAACAGACTTCGGAGGCCATCGCGCTTCCATCCATCCGGTGGGGAGTCACGCAGAACGGATCGTCCACCTGCAGGTAGTCTCCGGGATAGCCCATGATGCTGCCGATCTCCCAGTTCGGCAGATTCGTGCTTCCGCCGTAGTACACGCCCGGGGCGGCTTCCCGGCGCTTGTGGACGCGGTAGTAGGCGGCTCCTTCGGTCGGGGTCCATTCGTACCACCCCCCGGAATTCCTGACGCCGGAGCCGACATTCGCCTGCAGGGACTGCCACGGCGTCGCGGGCCGCCACTGCCGCCTCTGTTGCTGCCGCATCTGCTGCGGCGCGGTCCGCTGCGTCGGCGCGTAGAACACGATCTCGGCGTTCGCCGTCCAGTCGTCGGCGTCGAGCGCGGCCCGGAGCCCTCTGTCGCCGGTCGTCGGCGCGGGCGTCGGCGCGGGGGACGACTCGGGTTCCGGTTCCGGCGCGCCCCAGGGGGACAGGGTCTCGGCCTCGCTGTGCCGGCAGGCGACGCGGGCGGTCGCGGTCTGGTATCGCATCCGGTGCGGCGCCGACGACCCGTCCGATCTCCACCCGGAGGCGTCCACCCGGGAGCCGCGCCGGAACTCGTAGTAGCACTCGCCGGGCTCGCCCTCGGAAGTCCAGCGGATCGAGCGGTCGTCGGCGACGGTGACCACCGGCGTCGGCAGCGACTCGTCGATCGGATACACCGCCGCTGCGATCCGGATCTGCCGGCGGTCGCCGCCCGCGCCCGGCGCCGGGTCGGTCTCGGTCGTGGAGAGCAGCCGAACTGCACGGGGCCGGTACCTGGCGGTCATCGCCGCCGGATTACCAGCGTGGTCGTGGTCGCGGAAGGCCGCTTTCGCGTCGAGACTAAAGAACCGGCCTCTGCCCGCCACGGCTTCCGCGAACGGCACCTATTCGTACCCCAAGTCGCCGAGACCCGCGAACACCGCCGAGCGGCGGATCTGCAGACTCGGAGGCTTGGAGGTCGCGGGCGACTACACCTGGTCGAGGAGGCTCTTGAGCAACTTGCTCTTCTGGACGCCGGGATCGAGGACCTGTCGATACTCGGCATCGCCGAGGTCGTCTCCTCGCTTACGGTTCTGACGCGGTTCCAGTGCTTCGATCAGGATCGCCTCGATGTCTCCGATCAGACCTTCCATGGCATACCCGGACGGAACGCTCTCGGTGGCGTCACCCAGTTGACCGTTGTCGGCGACCGGCCGAAAGCCGAACCACGAGAAACGATTCCAGCGTCCCTGAAGGCGATCTCTCGTGTGTTCGTGGAGTCGCTGACCGAGGTCCCTCTTGGTCGTTCTCCCGACATAGATGACCTCACGATCATCGTGCAACAGGTAGAGGCCCTGCTGTCTGCCGAAGTCAACGGTCATCGATTTCGAAGTGGCCGCAGCCTCGGTCTGACGCTCGCCGAGGACGCGCGGCCGGCGCTTCCATTCGACGGCATGGCGATCCCAATGGATACCGAAGGAAGTGACCGCACGGGAGGTCGGCTCGGCTTCCTGCGAGATGCCGGGAGTCGCCTGCGGTTCGTGCGCGTGCTTCAGTCGGAACTTCCCCGGACCGACCTTTTCGTAGGGGCTTGCGTCCCCTTGGTTCTTGATCGCCGTGATGAGAGCGGACGCGACCGTAGCGTCGGGAGTGGCACCGGCCTTCTTCCTGAGACCGCTCTCGATGATCCTGCGTGCGATCTCGTTCTTGTGAACTGCTTCGGGCGCCGCGTCACGCAGGACCTTGTCGATCGCCTGCATCCAAGTCAGGTCAGCCATGGGTCCTGCGAATTCTACCGGATCGAGGGTTGGAACGGGGGGCGTCGGTCCGTGTCGGTCAGCCGGTGCGGGCTCGGTGGAGGGGGATCTGGACCAGGATCCAGCCCAGGGCGGCGAAGACCAGGAAGCCGGGGACGCCGGAGGGCATCGAGACGAGGGACGGCAACTGGTAGTTCAGGACGGCGAAGCCCGACAGTGCGACTCCCATCAGCGCTTCGCCGGCGATCAGGCCGGACGCGATGAGGGTTCCGGCGCTCTCGCCCAGCGAACGGCGTTCCGCCGGCAGGGAGGCCATGCGGCGGTCGCTCAGCCAGCGGAGGCCGCCGCCGACGAAGATGGCGAAGGTGGTCTGCAGCGGGAGGTACATCCCCACCGCGATCAGCATCGGCGACGGGGCCTGGATCAGGATCAGGAAGAGGCAGAGCGCGATGCCGAAGACGACCAGCGGCCAGCGCATCTCACCGCCGACGATCCCCTGCGACAGGAGCGCCATGAGGCCGGCCTGCGGGGCCGGGAGTTCCTCGCCGCCGACCCCGATGCCGCCGGCGGCGATGTCGCCCCGGTGGAGCAGCATCATCGGCAGGACCAGGAACAGCGACGCGAACACGACGCCGATGATCTCCGCCCATTCCATGCGGAAGGGGGTGCCGCCGAGGATCTGGCCGACCTTGAGGTCCTGCAGCATGTCCCCGGCGACGGCGCAGGCGCAGCAGACGACCGCCGCCACGCCGAGGACCGCGGCCACTCCCTGGGTCCCGGTGACGCCGAGGAAGGTCATGAGCAGCGCCGCCAGGAGCAGGGTCGAGATGGTGAGCCCCGAAACCGGGTTCGAGGAACTGCCGATGACGCCGACCAGGTATCCGGCGACCGCCGAGAAGAAGAACCCGGCGATGATCATCACGATCGCCGAACCGAGGGCGCCGAGCGGCTGGCCGGTGTAGTAGTTGTAGAGGAAGAAGGTGGGGATGATGAGCGCCACCACCCCGGCGGCGGTCCAACTGAACGGGATATCCCGGTCGGACTCGCCGTCGCTGTCGGCGCTGTCGCGGTGCCCGCCGCGCAACTCGGCGACCGAGCGGCGCAGACCCTCCGCCAGCGGCTTCCGCATCCGCAGCAGCGTCCAGACCGCGCCGGAGATCATCGCTCCCACGGCGATGGGCCGCACCAGTTCGGCCCAGACGATGCTGCTCACTTCCGGCCAGTCGGCGCCCGACGCCGCCATCCGGCCGGTGTCCGCGAACTCCGGATTGAAGAACAGGACCGCCGGGATCATGAACCACCAGGCGAAGACGCCGCCGGAGAAACAGATCGCCGAGAGCCGGAAGCCGATGATGTAACCGACGCCGAGATACGCCGGGGAGGCCGCCGGGGTCGAATAGGGGAGGATGCCCGGTTGGGACGCGGCGCCGAAGGACGAGGCGCCGACCGCCAGCGTTCCCCGGAACGAGCCGTAGCCGAAGGCGCCGGCGATCCGGTCGGTGAACAACTGGATGCCCTTCGAGTTCTTGAGCAACTCGATGAGCGCGCCGAGGCCCATCATCTGGAACAGCAGGCGGCCGCCGCTCGCGCCCTTGCCGGCGCGGTGGATCTCCGCCGCGGCGACCGATTCCGGGAACGGCAACTCCGGGTCGGAGACCATGCTGCGCCGCAGGATGACGACGAAGAGGATGCCGAGGAGGCCGCCCACCAGCATGAGCAGGGTGCTCTCCAGGTAGTGGAACTCCTCCCAGGCGCCGGCCATCAGGAAGGCCGGGAGGGTGAAGATCGCGCCGGCGGCCAGCGCCTCGCCGACGGAGGCGGTGGTGCGGGCGATGTTCTCTTCGAGGAGACTGCCGCGGAACAGGCCCCGGATCACGACCATCGAGACCACCGCCGCCGGGAAGGTGGCCGCGACCGTCTGGCCGGCGCGGATGCCGAGGTAGGCGTTCGCCGCGCCCAGCACCACGGCCATCAGCAGGCCGAGCAGCAGCGCGCGCAGCGTGAATTCGCGCGGCGAGCCGGAAGAATTCGCCATCGGGACGCTCCTTCGGAAAGTGGGGCGCGTTATATCAGCAGCGTGGCGCGGGACTTTCCCGGTCCCGGGTCCGATCCCGGTCCCGATCCCGGTTTCGGTCGCGGGCCGGTCGGGCTGGCAGTATTCCCCGATTCCCGAGTGCCCGTGACGCTTCCCGACCGGCCCCGCGCCGACCGCTGACTCCCATGTGCGGAAGATTCACCCAGCGGCTCGACGCCGAGGAGATCCGGGAGATGTACGGGATCGGCGACTCGGCTGACGCCCCGGTGCTGCAACCGCGTTACAACGGCGCTCCCACCCAGGAATTCGCCGCCTGCCGGCCGGAGGGCGGGGACGGGCGGCGGATCGTCCTCCTGCGCTGGGGGCTCGTTCCCCCGGGAGCGCCGGACCTGCGGGTCGGCGCCCGGCTCATCAACGCCCGGGCGGAGTCCGTCGGGCGCCGCGCCGCCTTCGCCGACGCCTTCCGCGCCCGCCGGTGCCTGGTGCCGGCGAACGGCTGGTTCGAGTGGGTGCGGCGGGGGCGGCAGCGGTATCCGTACTTCCTGACGCTCGAAGGCGGGGCGCCGGTCTCTTTCGCCGGTCTCTGGGAGCGATGGGAGGGGCGCGAACCGCCGGTCGAGACCTTCACCATCATCACCACCGCGGCCGCTCCCGGGATCCGCGCCGTCCACGACCGGCAGCCGGCGATCATCGCTCCCGACCGGTTCGCCGAGTGGCTGGACCCGGCGACCCCGGAGGAACGGCTCCTGGCGCTGGCGCGGGAAGCGCCCGCCGGCCCCTACTCGGTGCGGCCGGTCAGCCTCCGGGCCAACAGTGCCGCGAACGACGATCCGGAGATCCTGACCCCGATTTCGGAGTTGTCTTCTCCGGGCTCCGAGCGATAGCCGCCGACAGGCAACGGGTTACGGCTTGTCGAGTCGTGTCTCGTAGAGTCGTGACTCTACAAGTCGTGACTTGACAAGTCGTGTCTCTACGAGTCGTGTCTCGTAGAGTCGTGACTCGACGAGGGGCGATTCGGTGATCGGGAAAGCGCGCTTCGCCGGCGTTCAGCGGTGGCGGGTGGAGCGGCGGGGGCCCTCCTCGCCGAGGCGCAGTTCGGTGTTCGCGGTGAGATCCGGCCCGGCGGTCTCCCCGCGCCGCAGCGCCAGGGAACCGGCGGCGGCGATCATGGCCGCGTTGTCCGTCGAGAGCGCGACCGTCGGGTAGAAGACCGGCAGCCCCCGTTCCTCGCCGAGCGCCCGGAACCGCTCCCGCAGCGCCGAGTTGGCGGCGACGCCCCCGGACAGCAGCACCGACTTCGCCGGAACGACCTCCAGCGCCCGCTCCACCGAACGGGACAGCGCCCGCACCACCGCCGACTGGAAGCCGGCCGCCAGGTCGCGGAGGTCGGCGCGGTCGTCCGGGTCTTCGCCGGGCGCCAGCGGTGGGATTTCGTCCCCCTCGATGGTGCGGAGCGCCTGGGTCTTCAGCCCGGAGAAACTGAAGTCCAGGCGGGCGCCGTCCGAGAAGTGCGGCAGCGAGAACAGGTGCCGCGACGGGTCGCCGCGTCGGGCCAGGCGGTCGAGCACCGGTCCGCCGGGGTAGCCGAGGCCGAGGCGTTTCGCCAGTTTGTCGTAGGCCTCCCCGGCGGCGTCGTCCCGCGTCTTGCCGAGCAGTTCGTAACGCCCCTCGTCCTCGACCCGGAACAGGCTGGTGTGCCCGCCGGAGACCACCAGCCCCAGGGCCGGATGCGGGACTTCGTCGGCGTCGAGGTAGCAGGCGCGGATGTGGCCTTCGATGTGGTCCACGCCGACGATCGGGATCCCCCGTGCGAAGGCGAAGGCCTTGGCGAAACAGACCCCGGCCAGGAGTGCGCCGACGAGGCCCGGGCCTTTCGTGACGGCGACCGCGTCGAGGTCGGCGGCGGTCAGGCCGGCGTCGGCGAGCGCCTTCTCCGTGACCGGGGTCAGGTTGTGGAGGTGCTGGCGGGAGGCGATCTCCGGGACCACGCCGCCGAAAGGGGCGTGCAGCGCCGCCTGGGAGGAGACCACATTCGAGAGGATGCGCTTCCCGTCCTCGACGACGGCCGCCGAGGTCTCGTCGCAGGAGGTCTCGATCCCGAGGATCAGCATCAGGACTCCGCCGGCTCCGGGTCATCGGTCGCGCCGTCGGCGCCGTTTCCGAGGAAGCCTCCGACATGGCGCTGCCAGCGGATCCGGCCGCGGCACTTCGTGCAGACCCCGGTGCGGGCGCGGCGCGACAGCCGGTGGCGCGGGAACCGGTTGCCGCAGCCGCAGAGGCCCATCCAGCGCGGCGGCGTGTGCTCCACCTCGTGGCAACTCCTCGGATCGCCGCCGATGCGCAGGCAGACCTCCTTGAACACCCCGTTGTGTTTCTGGTCGTAACCGACGATGGCGTGGGCGATCTCGTGCAGGATCGTGTTTCGCACGCCTTCGGGATTCTCGCGATGACAGTAAGTGACGGAAACCTCGATGCGACGATCTTCGAACCAGCAGACGCCCCCGCGGACGCGGTCGAGGTTGAAGCCGAATTTCCATTCCCCCTTCAACTCGCCGGTCTCGGTGTGGTGGCGGACGAGTTCGCGGCCCAACCGGTCGGCTTCCGCCAGCGAACACTTCGGCTCCGGTGCGCCTGATTCCGGGCGCAGCAACGGGTAGGGAACTACCCATTCGCGACGATCGGCATCTACCACTGTCGCGTCGTTCTCCTGGAGCCCCGTCACTTCGCCCCGGTGGGTGCGGCCCCGGTGTTCGAACGCCACCGGGCTCTCGATCGGGAAGCGGCCGCCGGGGAAGTCGGGGCCGAGGAGGGGCCGGGCGCGCGCCGGCGCCGGTCGTCGCATCGGGCGGGAACGATAGCCACCGGGCTTCCCGAAGAGATTCACGGCGCGAGCGCGGCGAGCGAGTCGGCGAACGGCGGACGGGCGATGCCGCGCTCGGTGACGATGGCGGCGATGAGGCGGGCCGGGGTCACATCGAACGCCGGGTTCCAGGCGCCGACCCCCGGCGGCGCGACCGGGGCGCCGGCGATCGCGGTGATCTCCCCGGCCTCCCGCTCCTCGATGGGGATGTCGGCGCCGCGCGGCGTGGCGAGATCCACGGTCGAGAACGGCGCCGCGACCAGGAACGGGACCTCATGCTCCCGCGCCAGCACCGCCGCCGGATAGGTGCCGATCTTGTTCGCGGTGTCGCCGTTCGCCGCGATCCGGTCGGCGCCGACGACGACCGCGTCCACCCGCCGGGCGCCGAGGAGCGCTCCCACCATGCCGTCGGTGATGAGGATCACCGGGATCCCGGCCCGCTGCAGTTCCCACGCGGTCAGCCGCGCGCCCTGGAGCAGGGGCCGGGTCTCGGAAGCGAACACCTCGACCGGCCGCCCGGCTTCGGCGGTCGCCCGGACGATGCCGAGCGCGGTGCCGTAGCCGCCGGTGGCGAGCATCCCGGTGTTGCAGTGGGTCAGGAACCGCACCGGCCCGGCCCCGTCGGGCAGGAGCGACTGTCCGAGTCCGCCGATCCTCCGGTTCGCTTCCACTTCCTCGGCGGCGAGGGCGTCCGCTTCGGCGATGAGTGCGGCCATCGCGCCGGCCGGGGTGGGTCGCGCCTCGGTCGCCAGGAACGACCGGAGCCGTCGGCGCTGGCGTTCGAGCGCCGCCGTCAGGTTCACTGCCGTCGGGCGCGTCGCCGCCAGCAGCGCCGCCGCCGCCTCGAAGTCGGCGTGGAGAGTCTCCGACGAGGCCGCTCGGTTCTCCACGCTCCCGGCCGCCCGGAGCACCGCGGAGGTTGCGGAGGCGCTGTCCATGACGGGCCGGTCGTGGATCGCGTCCGCGATGGCCGCCGCTCGCAGGCGCGCCTCCGGATCCGCGACCGGTGCGCCCCCGGCCACCCCGAGCGCCGCTCCGTACGCCGCGGCGATCCCGATGGCCGGCGCTCCCCGGACCGCCAGGGACCGAATCGCTTCCGCCACCGCCGCCGCGTCCCGGCACTCGATCCACCGTTCCTCCGCCGGCAGGCGCCGCTGGTCGAGCAGCCGCAGGCGCCGCCCCTCCGGATCCCAGCGGATCGGCGATTCCACCATCGGCCCTACCGCCCCGCCCGGCGCGTCTGCCGCGCCCCGGCCGCCCCCGCGCTCACCGCCCTCACCCGGGCCGACTCGCCATCCGTTCCGCCCGGCCGACCCACGCTCCGACACCCGCTCTCGACCCGTGGGCTTGAAAGTCGTCTCCGAGCGTGCCAAAGAGAGGGGGTACCGGCGGTGATCCCCCGCGCGAGGGCCATGTTGCCACATCGGGCCTCCGCCGACCCCGCCGGACTCCGAACCCCGGAACCGGAACCACGACCCCGAGGAGCCCTCTCATGAACGGACTCGTCACATTGCTCGCGGCGATTCTGCCGGTCGCCGCCGTCGCGCCGGCCGGCGGTGGTCCGCAGACCGCCCCGGACGCTCACGGCGAAACCGCCGAATGCCGTCCCTGCGTCGAGGACTGCGTGGATGCGGCACTGCAGTGCCGCGAGGCGGCCGATGCGCGCTTCGAGGAATGCCTGGAACCGTGCCGTCTCGATCCGGACGCCGAAACCGGGGCGGACTGCCACCGGGCCTGCCGGAGAACGCAGCGGGCCGAAACCGAGGTCTGCGACCGGGACGAGGCGGTCTGTATCGGGGACTGCCATCCGGATCCCGAACCGGGGGCGCGGCCGCAGGAGGTCGCGACGGCCGACCGGACCGCGGCGCGGTCGGGGCCGACCCGTTGACCGGGACCGGAGGCCGCCGGCCGGATGGTGCGCCGGGCGTCCTTACCGACTCTCCGCGCCCCCGGGAACGCCCGGTCGGGGAGGCGTGGGGGCCTCCCCGGCGGGGGTCGTCAACTGTTCCAGCGGACGAAGAAGACGATGAGCGCGGTGACGAAGGCGTAGATGACGAGGGACTCGATCAGCACCAGACCCAGCAGCAGCGCGAAGCGGATCTGGTCGGCGGCGCCGGGGTTCCGGGCGAGGCCCTCGCAGGCGCCCACGACCGCCTTGCTCTGGGCGATGGCGCCGGCGGCGGCGGCGATGGCGATGGCGCCGGCGGCGGCGATCAGCGCCCACTTGGTGACCATCGGGTCCCAGGTCCCCTGGGCGAAGACCGGGGTGGCGAAGACGACGGCGAGGACCGTGAACAGACCGGTCCGCAGTTTCCTGGACAATTTGGATGCTCTCCTGGAGAAAAGAGTGGGGGGGATCGAAATGGGGTTGGGGGGATGGGAACGGGGGCTTCGTCTCGTCCGGCGTCTCTTCCGGCGGGCGGAACTCAGTGTTCCTCCGCGGTGACGGCGCCGCCGAGATAGATGACGGTGAGCATGGTGAAGACGAACGCCTGCAGCACGCTGCCGAAGACGCCGAAGGCCATCATCGGCACCGGGATCACCAGCGGCACCAGGAAGGCGATGACGACCACCACCAGTTCCTCCCCGAAGATGTTGCCGAAGAGGCGCATCGAGAGGGAGAGGATCCGGCTGACATGGCTGATGATCTCGATCGGCAGCATGACCACCGCGAGATAGGGGCTCGGCCCGAGGAAGTGGGCGAAGTACTTGCCGGCGCCCTGGGCGCGGATCCCCTGGAAGTTGTAGTAGAGGAAAGCGACCAGCGCGCAGCCCACCGGCATGTTGATGTTCACCGTGGGCGAGGAGAAGAACGGCACCAGGCCGAGCAGGTTGCTCACCAGGATGAACAGCGCGATGGTGCCGACCAGCCCCAGGAAGGGGCGGCCTTTCGCTCCCACATTGTCCCGGAGGAGCGAGAGGATGCCGCCGATCAGGCCCTCGAAGACCAGTTGCAGGCGGCCGGGGTTCTCCAGCGAGATGCGGCGCCGGAAGAAGAAGGCGAACCCGGACAGGAGCAGCGCGGCGAAGACCGCCATGACCAGGTGGTCCGGCGGGTGTACATGGAAGATCGCCTCGATCCAGTACGAGATCTGCGAAGCGTGGTGGATTTCCATGGACGAAAAGAAGGTAGGGGCGGGGGCCGGTCAGGCGTCATCCGGCGGAGCGCCGGGGCTCTGCGGCGGCCCGGAGCCCGACGCCGGCGGTTGCGGAGGGGGAGGCTTGGTGCGGAAGGCCCCGAAACCCTCGGTTCCCACTTCCAGCAGGATGGCCGGCAGCGGCGCACCCAGCCCGCACACGACGCCGATGACATCGGCGTTCCAGAGGCCGATTATCGCAAAGAGCACCCCGCCGAGCAAGAGATAGCGGACTCCGGTGAAGGCCGCGATCCGGAGGGCGGCGCGGGCGGAGAGGGCTCCGGTGAACGCTCCCGCCACCCGCCGCAGGAGGCGCAGGTTGGCGACGGAGACCGCGGCCCCGGCGAGGACCGACACCCCGAAGTGGGGGCCGGCGAAGGCCAGGGCGAGGAGCGCCCCGCCGAAGCCGAAGGCGGTGGCCCGGCGCGCCATCCGGGCTTCCCGGAGCGGGAGGGGCAGCGGCCCGGGCGGGGCGGCCTCGGGGTCGGGGGAGGTGTCGGTCGTCACTCGGCGTCCCGGGCGGGGAAGGCGCCGGCGGCGCGGACCACATTGCGGATCCCGGCGGCGACGCCGAACCCGAGGAACAGCAGCGCCAGCCAGGGGGTGGTGCCGAAGGTGCGGTCGAGGAAATAGCCGACGGCCCCGCCGCCGACGACGGCGAGGGGGACCGAGAAGCCGAGGCTCAGCAGGGAGAGCATCCGGGCGCGGGGGGGCGGCCCGCCGGCCGGGGCGGAGCCGGCCGCGGGCGGAACGGCGCGGTCCGCCGGCCCCGGCCGGTCGTCAGCGGACGAGGAACGGCCGGCGGCGTCCGGCGAAGGGCTGCTCAGTCGTTGACCGGCCCGGCGCGGGCTGTCGCCGGGTCGTCGTCGGCGCTCCCGGCGCCCGGTTCCGGCGCGACGGGCCGGGTCGCGTTCGTTCCGGCGCGGTCGGCGGCTTCGGCGGAGGCGCCCGTTGCCGTTCCCGGTTCGACACCCGGTTCAGGCGGGTTTCCCGGGGCTGCCACCGGCCCGATCTCGCCGAGGCTCCCGACTCCTGACGCCGTTTCGATCTCTTCGAGTTCCCCGACCGCCGCGGCCGTCGCGCCGGTGTTCGGGTCGAGCCGTTCGACGATGTTCGCCACCGGGACTTCCAGTTTGTCCAGGAACGGCTTCGGATAGACGCCGATGAAGATGCAGAGCGCGACGATCGGGATCAGCGTGGCGTTCTCGCGGCTCGTCACATCGGCGAGGGCGCGGTTCTCCTCCCGGTCGAGTTTGCCGAACATGAGGCGCTGGTAGAGCCACAGCAGGTAGGCGGCGCCGAGCACGATTCCCGAAACCGCGAAGGCGGCGTAGATCCAGTTGACCTGGAAGATGCCCTGGAGGATCAGGAACTCGCCGATGAAGCCGTTCAGCATCGGCAGGCCCATGGAGGCCAGCGCGATGATGAGGAACATCGCCGCATAGACCGGGACCACCTTGGCGATTCCCCCGTAGGCCGCGATCTCCCGGGTGTGGCGCTGCTCGTACATGATGCCGACCAGCAGGAAGAGCCCCCCGGTGGAGAGCCCGTGGTTGATCATCTGCAGGATGCCGCCTTCGAGCCCGAGGGTGTTCAGCGCGAAGATGCCCAGCATCACGAAGCCCAGGTGGCTCACCGAACTGTAGGCGACCAGGCTCTTCCAGTCCTTCTGCACCAGGGCGACCAGCGCGCCGTAGATGATGCCGATGATCGCGAGCGTCGCCACCCACCAGACGGCGTCCCGGCTCGCCTCCGGGAGGAGCGGGATGGAGAAGCGGACGAACCCGTAGGTCCCCATCTTCAGCAGGACGCCGGCCAGGATCACCGAGCCGGCGGTGGGCGCTTCCACATGGGCGTCCGGCAGCCAGGTGTGGAACGGGAACATCGGCACCTTGATGGCGAATCCGACGAAGAAGGCCAGGAACACCCAGAACTGCAGCCCGGAGGCGTAGGAGGTCTCCATCAGCCGCAGCAGGTCGAAGGTGTATTCCCCGGTCGCGGCGTGGTGGGCGAAGTAGAGGGCCAGGATGCCGAGCAGCATCAGCACGCTGCCCACCAGCGTGTAGAGGAAGAACTTGATCGCCGCGTACAACTTCCGCGGCCCGCCCCAGACCCCGATGAGGAAGTACATCGGGACCAGCATCACTTCCCAGAACACATAGAACAGGAAGAAGTCCAGCGAGACGAAGACGCCCAGCATTCCCGTCTGCAGGAACAGCAGGAACACGTAGTACTGCTTGACCCGCTCGGTCACCGACCGCCAGGAAGAGAGGATGGCGATGAAACCGAGCAGCGTGGTCATCAGGATCAGCAGCAGGCTGATCCCGTCCATGGCGATGTTGTATTCGACGCCGATGCTCGGGATCCACGAATACCGCTCGCCGAACTGGAACTGCGGGCCCGAGGAATCGAAGGCGAACCAGAGCGGCAGCGACAGCAGGAACCCGATGAACGCCGAGATGTTGGCCAGCCAGCGGATCCGGTTCGCTTCGGTCTTCTTCACGAAGAAGAGGATGCCGAGCGCCGCCGCCGCCGGGAAGAAGACGACCAGCGACAGCAGCGGGAAGTTGAAGGGGTTGTTCTCGAACATTCGGGGTTCCCGTCAGGCGGTCGCTCCGGCGCGGTCGGGGCGCCGGAACCGGGTCGGCGACACCGGCCGGCGGGGGTTCAGGCCCACCAGTAGAGCGCGGCGCCGAGCAGCACCACGGCGAAGAACATCAGGAGGGCGTAGTTCTGGAAGAGCCCGGTCTGCAGGCGGCGGAATTTCGCGGACGCCGCGCCGAAGATCTCGGCCACCAGGTTCACCGCCCGGTCCACCAGATTCTGGTCGCTGAGGTCGGAGAGGTCGCCGGAAAGGCGGGTCAGCGCGCCGGCGCCGTTCACCGCGCCGTCCACCACCCGCTGGTCGAAACGGTAGAGACCCTCCCCGCCCCGGAGCGTGCCGGCGACCGCGGTGGCGTCGTAGATCTCGTCCACATGGTATTTGTTCGACAGCACCCGGTAGGCGCGGCTGCCGGCGAGCGCGGCGTCGGCCAGCGGCTGCGCCCGGTACCGGCGGTACGCGAAGAAGATCCCGGCGGCGGCGAGCCCCACCGAGACCGCCATGAAGGCGTACTCCACCGCCGCCGAACCGTGGTGCGCCGCCGCGGCGGCGTGGCCGCCGGCGTAGATCGCCGGCTCCAGGAAGTGCTCGATGCGGTTCGCTCCGCCGAGCACCGCCGGCACGCCCACGAAGCCGGCGACCACCGACCCCGCCGCCAGCACGATCAGCGGGATCGTCATCGAGGGGACCGACTCGTGGAGTTGGCGCTCCATGGCGTCCCCGCCGCGGAAACGCCCGAAGAAGGTCATGAGGACCTGCCGCGTCATGTAGAACGCGGTGAGCGCGGCGGCGGCGGCGCCGAAGACCCACAGGAGCGTCACATGGCCGCCGTCGGTGGCTTTCCAGAGGATCTCGTCCTTGCTGAAGAAACCGGCCAGCGGGGGCAGCCCGGCGAGCGCCGCGGTGGCGATCATGAAGGTCCAGGCGGTGCGCGGCATATGGCGGAGCAGGCCGCCCATGTTCCGCATGTCCTGCATCTCGGTGTAGTGCCGGTGGCCGCCGGAGGCGTGCTCCGCGTGCTCCATCGCGTGGATCACGCTGCCGGAACCGAGGAACAGGCAGGCCTTGAAGAAGGCGTGCGTCATCAGGTGGAAGACCGCCGCCGCGAAGGCCCCCACTCCGGCGCCCAGGAACATGTATCCGAGTTGGGAGACGGTGGAGTAGGCCAGGACCTTCTTGATGTCGTTCTGAAAGAGGGCGATGGAGGCGGCGAAGAGCGCCGTCAGCGCGCCGACGGTGGCGACCAGCGCCATCGCCGCCGGGGCGTGCGAGAACAGGACGCCGGTGCGCGCCACCATGTACACGCCGGCGGTGACCATCGTCGCCGCGTGGATCAGCGCGGAGACCGGGGTCGGGCCCTCCATCGCGTCCGGCAGCCACACATAGAGCGGGATCTGCGCCGACTTCCCGGCGGCGCCCACGAACAGGAGGACGCCGATCGCCGTCAGGACGCCGCCGGCCATCTCCCCGGCGGAGATCTGCCCCATCACCTCGTAGAAGTCGAGGGTCCCGAAGGTGACGAAGGTGAGCATCACCGCCAGGATGAAGCCGGCGTCGCCGATGCGGTTCACCACGAAGGCCTTCTTGCCGGCCTGCGCCGCCGCCGGGCGCTCGAACCAGAACCCGATGAGCAGGTAGGAACAAAGCCCCACGCCTTCCCAGCCGATGAACATCAGCAGGAAGTTCGCCCCCAGCACCAGGTTCAGCATGAAGAAGGTGAACAGGTTCAGGTAGGCGAAGAACCGGCTGAAGCCGGCGTCGGCGCTCATGTAGCCGACCGAGTAGATGTGGATCAGCAGGCCGATGCCGGTGACGACCAGGGTCATCACCATCGAGAGCGAGTCCAGCCGGTAGGCCCACTCCACTCCCATGCTCGGGATCCAGGGGAAGAGCGACTGCTCGAGCCGCACCGAGGCGCCGCCTTCGGCCAGGAAGACCGAGAAGAAGAAGGCGACCGCGATCAGGAAGGACCCGGCGACGGTCCCGCAGGCGACCGCGGCGCTCCCGCGCTTGCCCAGGCGGCTGCCGAAGAGGCCGCAGAGGGCGGCGCCGAGACCCGGGAGGGCCGGGATCAGCCAGAGCAGGGAGGAGTTCAAGTCAGACGGAAGGGAGGTCGGGAGGGGAGGGCGGGCGCCTTCGGCTCGTCCCCGGCGCGGCGCGGATCCGCCGCCGGGCGGGGGCTCCGGTCGAGAGCGCCGCCGGCGACCGGCCCGGCGGGGGCCGGGCGGGGCGCGGCGTCCCCCGAACGCCCCCGGAACGGGCGGGGAAGGTACCGGATACGCGGCGGCGGGTCAACGACTCCCGGCCCGGAGCGCGGGGGCGCCGGCGGCGTCGCCCCGACCGCTTCGAGCGGCGTTCCCGGGCGGTTTCCGGGCCGCCGGCCGCTCTTCCCTCCGGGCCGGTCGCCGGCGGCGCGGCGCTCGGGAGGGCCCGGCGCGTCGGGCCGGGTCTTCGGCGCGCGGGACGGCGGTCGCAGCGGGCCGGCATCGGGATCGTCCGCTCCGTCGGCGGCCGACCCGTCGTCCCGGCGGGGGCCGAACGGGCCTGACGGGTCAACGCGCTCTCCGCGCCGGGTTCCGGACGGACGGCCGAATCGGGGGGCTCCGGCTCGGGCGCCCGCTCAGGTCACGCTCCGGGTGTGGCCGCCGTCCACCGAGAGGGCGGTCCCGGTGATGTAGCCGGCGCGCTCGGAGGCCAGGAAGACCGCGGCGGCCGCGAATTCCTCGGGCTCCCCGATGCGGCCCAGGGGGATGTCCCGGGCCCACTCGGCGTATACCTCCCCGACAGGGACTTGCCCGGCCTCGGCCCGGTGCGCCGCCAGTTCGACCAGCCGGTCGGTGCGGGTGAAGCCGGGACAGAGGACATTCGCGAGGACGCCGTAGGGGCCGGCCTCGTCGGCCACCGACTTGATGAACCCGGCGATCCCGGCACGGGCGGTGTTCGAGAGGATCAGGTCCGGGACCGGCTGCTTCACCGAGACCGAGGCGATGGCCAGGATGCGGCCCCAGCGCCGCTCGCGCATCCCCGGGAGGGCCGCCCGGACCAGGTGGACGCAGGACAGCAGGTTCTCGTCGAGCGCCCGCCGCCACTCCGCCGGGGCGGCGTCGTCGAGCCCGGTCGGCGGGGGGCCGCCGGCGTTGGTGACCAGGATGTCCACCCGGCCGAACCGGGCCTCGGCGGCGCGGACGAAGCCCTCCGCCGCCTCCGGGTCGGCCACATCCACCGGGTGGGCCAGCACTTCGGCGCCGTGCTCTTCGCGGATCTGCGCCGCGGTCCGCTCCAGCGCTTCCTCGCCCCGGGCGCCGACGGCCAGCCGGACTCCCTCGGCGGCGAGTCCCTCGGCGACCGCGCGGCCGAGACCCCGGCTCCCGGCGGCGACGACCGCTACCCGGCCGGCGAGGCCGAGGTCCATCCGGCGCTCCGCTCCACGGCCCCCCGGCGGGAGGCCGTCAGTTGCCGTACTGGCGTTCCTTGCAGGCGACGCAGACCCGGGTCCAGGGCACCGCGTTGAGCCGGGCCTGGGGGATCGGCTCTTCGCACTCGGAACAGATGCCGAAGACGCCGTCGCGGATGCGGGTCAGCGCGTTCTCGATGGCGCGCAGCAGTTTGGCGTCGTTCTGCTGCAGTTGGATCACGATCTCGTCGTCGCTGGCCACCATGGAGCGGTCGCCGTCGTCCCCCTGGGAGGGCGCCCGCGAGAACTCCCGGGTGTGGACCAGGTTCTCGATCTCCGCCTTCTTCTCGAGCAGCCGCTCTTCGTGCTGCTTCAACTCTGCGGGGGTCATGGCGGCTCCCGGGCCGGGCCGGTGCGTCCGGCGGGGAACCCGCGATTGTAGTGCAGTCGGCCTCCGCCCCGGACGGTGACGACTTCGGGAAATCCCCCGCGGGACGACTTCGGGGCGGGTTCGCCCCCTGCCGCCGGGAGAGCCGTCCGTTCCGCGGCGGGGGGCCGGAGGGACGGGGCGGTTCAGCCGGAAGGGCGATGGGCGGTGTCGCCGGCGAGCAGCCGCAGCGCGTGGGGGATCGTCGGCGCCAGCGTCCGCAGGCCGCTCGCCACCGCCCGGGGGCTTCCCGGGAGGCCCGCCACCAGGGTCGCGCCGATGTTCCCGGCGAAACTGCGGGCCAGGACCGCCATCGGCGTCTCCGGGAGCCCCTCGCGGCGCAGCAGTTCCCCGTAGCCGGGGATTTCCCGGTCGAGGAGCGGGCGGACCGCCTCCGGCGTGCGGTCCCGGGGGCCGAGCCCGGTGCCGCCGGTGGTCACGATGAGCCGCACCCCGGCCTCCGCCCAGGCCCGCACCCGCTCCCGGATCGCCTCGATCTCGTCGGGAACGACGGCGGACTCGACGACCTCGAACCCCAGTTCCGCCAGCGCCTCCCGGGCGACGGCGCCCGACCGGTCGGGGACCGCCCCGGCGGCGCAACTGTCGCTGGAAGTCAGCACCGCGGCCTTTTCGCCGGCGGGGGCGTCCCCGGCGCCGGCGCGGCAGGGTCGCTCCGGCGGCGGGGAGGGCGGGGGCGATCCGGTCACGGTCGGGGCTTCACTTTCGGGGGCTTCGCCCCCGGGGCTTCCCGGCGGCGGGCGGCGGCCTTGCGTCAGAATAGCCCGCTCCCCATGACGCGCCGTTCCGGGCCTGCCGCCCTTCGGAGGAAGCGGCGCCTCGCCGCCGCCGCGCTGGTTCTCGGCGGCGGTCTCACCGCGGCCGGGGTCGCCGCCGCGCCGCTGCTCCAGGACGCCTACCAGTTCCGCGTCACCGTCGATCTGATCTCGCTGAATGTGACGGTGACCGATCCGCGGGACCGCTTCATCACCGACCTCCTCGAGGAGGACTTCTCGGTGTACGAGGACGGCATCCTCCAGGAGATCGAGGCGTTCTCCCGGGAGGACCTGCCGATCCGCATGGTCCTCCTGCTCGACACCTCGGCGAGCATGGTGGACAAGATGCACTTCGCCCAGGAAGCGGCGGTCCGGTTCATCCGCACGCTGCGGATCGAGGACCTGGCGCAGGTGGTCGAGTTCGGCAGCCACGCGAACATCCTGCAGAAGTTCACCGCCGACCAGGCCGAGTTGGAGCACGCGATCCGGCTGACCCAGGCCGGCGGCACCACGAAACTGCACAACGCGATGTACATCTCTCTGCGCTCGCTGGAGCGGCGGCGGATGGAGGCGCGGCGGCAGGCGATCATCCTCCTCTCCGACGGCCGGGACACCAGTTCGCTCGTCACCTTCGAGCAGGTCCTCGACCTGACCAAGGACACCGATGTGGTGGTGTACACCATCTCGCTGCAGAACACGGCGCGGCGGCGGGGGCGGCGGTTCTCCGAGGCGGAACATGTGCTCAAGAACCTCGCCGAGGAAACCGGCGGGCAGTGGTTCTTCCCGGCGGCGCTCGAGGAACTCGAATCCGTGTACGCCCGCATCGCCGAGGAATTGAAGAGCCAGTACAATGTCGGCTACATCTCGAACAACCCGCGCCGGGACGGTTCCTGGCGGCGCATCGTGGTGCAGACCGGTCGTCCGGATCTCCGCGTCCGGGCGAAACTCGGCTACTACGCGCCGGGTTAGGGAGCGGGCCGGGAACCCTGTCCGAGAGCAGGCCGAATGAGTGGCAGCGCGGTGGCTTCCCTGCCCCGAAACCTCGACCTTTCGGGGGAGGTTCCGGGGGATCTCCCGGTGGAGATTCCCGTGGAAATCCCCGGACGGGCGAGCGCGGAGGCGGCGGAAGCGGAACGCCTGCGGCCGGCGGCGCAGCGCAGCGCCGCTTCCGCCGGACGGCGCTGGCCGGAGCGGAGCGATCCCTATCGCACCGCGTACCAGCGCGACCGCGACCGCATCATCCATTCCAGCGCGTTCCGGCGCCTGCAGTACAAGACGCAGGTCTTCATCAACCACGAAGGCGACCACTTCCGCACGCGGTTGACCCATACCCTCGAAGTGGCGCAGATCGCGCGCACCACGGCGCGCACGCTGCGGCTGAACGAAGACCTGACGGAAGCGGTGGCGCTCGCGCACGACCTCGGCCATACCCCCTTCGGGCACGCCGGCGAGGAAGTGCTCGACGGACTCATGGCCGGGCACGGCGGGTTCGAGCACAACCTGCAGTCCTACCGGATCGTCACCGAACTGGAGCGCGCCTATCCGGGTTTCCCCGGTCTGAACCTGACCCGGGAGACCCGGCACGGCATCCTCGCCCACTCGCGGCAGCGAGAGAAATGTCCGGAGGAATTCGCCGCGTTCCGCTCGCCGCCGATGGAAGCGCAACTGGCCGACCTCGCCGACGAGATCGCCTACAGCGCGCACGACATGGAGGACGGGCTGGCCTCCGGGCTCATCGCGGTCTCCGACCTGGAGGCGTCGGCGCTCTTCCGTCGGCACTGGCGACCGGAGGCGGACCGCGCCGACCGGCGGGTGGCGGTGCGGTTGCTGCTGCGGGGGGTGATCGGCGACCTGGCGATCGACCTGATCCACGCCACCGAGGAGCGGACCCGCGCCTCCGGTATCGAGGGCGGCGTCGAGGGTGGTGTGGGCCCCGAGCGCGCGGTGCTGCTCCGGGAGCCGCTTGCCGGTCTCACCCCGGAGCGGGAGCGGGAACGACTGGAGTTGAAGGCGATCCTGCATGAGAGTCTCTACCGCCACCCGCGCGTCCTCGAAGCGGCGGAGGCCGGGACACGCCTCCTGCCCGACCTGTTCGCCCGTTACCTGGAGGCGCCGGCCGAAATGCCGCCGCACTTCCGGGACCGCATCGAAACCGCCCGCCCGGAGCGCGTCGTCTGCGACTACATCGCCGGGATGACCGACCGGTTCGTGGAACTCGAACACGCCCGCCTGTTCCCCGGGAAATCTCCGGGAAGAGCGGCCGCGCTCCCCCGCGCCCGCGCGCGGCGGCGCTGACCGGACGATCCATGCCGAAGACGAAGGCCCGCCCGCGGCGACAGGGAGCGTCCCGCGCCGCTCCGCGCCGGGGCTCCCGCGCGCTCGACTCCCGGCCGGCGGTGGACCGGGTCATCGGTCTGCTGAACCTCTTCTTCGCCGCCGGGGAACACGGGATCACCTATGACCGGATCGAGCGCGAATTCGGCGTCACCCGGCGCACGGCGCAGCGGTACATGAGCGACCTGGACGAGATCGCCGGGCTCGAAGTGCGCAGCCGGGTCCTCGGGAGCGGCCAGAAATCGTTCTACCTGGGCCGGAACGACTGGCTGCGCGGCATGCGCGGCCGCCCGCCGGCGAAGGAGGAATTGGCGGCGTTGAACCACGCGCTCGTTCTCCTGGCCCAACAGGGCGCCGGCGACTACCGGGCCGACCTGGCGAGCCTGCGCGGAAAGATCGAAGCCGCGCTCCAGACGACGGACGCCGACCGCGCCGACCTGGAAGCGCTCGACAGCGGGCGGGGTTTCGTGCGGCAGCCGGGCCCGAAACGCCGGGTCCGGGTGGAGATCCAGAAGCAGCTGCGCGACGCGAATCTGCACCTCAAACAGGTCCGCTTCGCCTACACGGACAGCAGGGGCCAGACGAACCGGCGGACGGTCAGTCCCTACGGCATCCTCTCCGGCGGGACCCCGAAACTCATCGGCCGGCAGCGCGGGACGAAGACGCTGCTCCAGTACCGCCTCGACCGGATCGCCGACCTCGAGATCCTCGACGAACCGATCCCGGTGAACGAGGACACCATGGCCCGGGATTTCAAGGAATATGTGGCGAACCTCTTCGGCTCGTTCAGCGAAGACCCGGTGCAGGTGGAATGGCGCTTCGCCCCGGACGCGCCGAGCCCGGAAGAGTGGGTGTTCCACTCCTCGCAGGAGAAACCGAAGAAACTCCCCGACGGCACGACGGTCATCCGCTTCCGCGCCGGCGGCCTCGAGGACATGGCCCGCCATGTCATCGGCTGGTGGGACTGGATCACCGTGGTGAAGCCCAAGTCCCTCCGCCGCAAGATCCTGCAGATGAAGTTGGCCGGTCTCGCCCCGCTCCTGGAGGAGTTCGGAGAACCGGCCCTGGCGAAACGCCTCCGCGCCGCCGACCGGAGGCTCCGGTCCCCGAAACGCTCCTGACGGGCGCCGGAGGACGAAGAGACCGGGAGCGGCTACCGGGACGGGCGCGCCGCGAGCCTGCTCCCCGCCGGCAACAGCCGCCGGACGACGACGACCAGCGCTCCCACGCCGAGGAACACGGCCATCTCGAAGAGGACGATGCGGACCTGCTGGCGGAAGAAGAACCAGGTGATCCACTCGTCGTTGCCCGGCGGGGGCGGGGTCGGATCGCCGGCCAAGGTGGCGATGTACACGCACGGAAGGATCAGGAACGATCGTCGGAGCAGTCCCACCTCTCGACGCCTGCCCAGGTAGAGGAACCCTATTGCGTGACCCAGATACACGGCCATGACGCGCATGCGGTCCGGTTCCAGGATCGCCCAGAGGATCGCGCCGCACACCATCACCCACGCGGTATGGCGACTCCAGTCGTGGAGAACCGGCCGGAGCCGGGTGAACCGATCTTTCAGATGAATGAGGGAGATTCTCCGATGCGCGGATTATCGATAGAGCAGCGGTTCCACTTCGGGAGCCCCGGAATCGAATCGCCGGCGCCGGCGCTGTCCCGGTTCTCCGACGCGCGGGGCAGGCCGCCGCCGAAGCGCCATCGCAGGAAGAGGACGAGAGCGCCGGCGACGCCGAACACGGTGACCTCGAAGAGAACCTTCAGCATCTCTGCGCCGAGCGACATGGACGGCGTCCACTCCGGTCGCAGCAGGACCGCCAGCGCGCCGACGAAACCCCCGAGGACCGCGCGCTGGACCGGATTCGTGCTCCGGCCCCCGATCCAGAGGAAGCCGACCCCGAGCACCGCGTACAGCACCATGAAGCGCAGGCGCCCCGGATCCAGGAGCGCCCAGGGGATCGCGCCGCACGCCATCACCCACGCCATCTGGAGATTCCAGGCGTCGTGAACCGCCCGGAACCGGGCGAACCGGCCGTCCGGATTCTTCAGATGCATGACGACGGCCACTCGACGAGGAGTTCGGGCAGTTTCGTGAAGAGCATCGTCGCACCTCCTGGAGGATCGAGTGCTACTCCCCTCTTAAGGGGGATGCGTCGAACTTTTCAAGGGCCGGCGTGAGGCCCTGCAGCTCGATGGTCCGGGGTGGCCCGAAATGGCGGCTCCGGGCGACCCGCCGGGGTCTCGCGCGGTCCGGCCCGCGGAGGAGCGAGTTCGGCCGGTTCGTGCTCCCGGACCGGGAGCGGCAGGGCTTCGTTCGGCTGCCGGAGGCCTGTCGGGCGGCCTACCGGTTCGGGGAAGGGCTCGCCGAGGCGGCGGCTTGCCGGCAGGCGTGGGCCGCGGCCTGGAGCAGGTGGGGGTTCCGGCGGAGGATCTCGAGCGCCTGCTCCTGCAACTGCCGGATGCGCTCGGCGGAGCGACCGAGTTCCCGGCCCAGTTCGGCGAGGCTGGCCTCGGGGTTCCCGCCGACCCCGTAGCGACGGCGGAGGATGTAGGCGGACCGCTCCGGGAGTTCGGTGAGCCTCTCCCGAACCCGCTCGCGCCGTTCGGCCTCGGCGGCCACTTCCCGGGGATTCGAAGCCCGGGTGTCCGCCACCGACTCACTCCGGGGTTCTCCGTCTTCGAGGGTCTCGGGCTCGTCGAGCGACACGACATGGGGCACGGAGAGGAGCGTCGCCTCCAGGACCTGCGGACGGACCCCGAGCGCCCGGGCGTCGTCCACCAGGCGGTGTTCGTGCGGCTTCCCGTCGCGGCAGGTCTCGTTCCGGCACTCCTGTTCCAGGTCGCTCGCGACCCGGGCCGCCCGACGGCGGAGGGCCAGGACCTCGAGGGGGATGCGGATCAGGCGCGCCTGCTCCGAGATCGCCCGGCAGATCGCGTACTGGATCCAGGGCGCCGCGTAGGCGGCGAAGCGGGCGCCCCGTTTCGGTTCGAACCGGCGGGCGGCGGTCATCAGGCCGAAGTTCCCTTCCTGGACGAGGTCGTCGACCGTGATGTTCAGGTAGCGGCTCAGGCCCCGGTAGCCCCGGGCGATGGCGACGACCTGGTGGAGATGCCCTTCCAGCAAACGGCGGCGGCAGGTCTCGATGGTCTCCTGTGCCTCCGGCGGGGGAGGATTCCGACCGGCGCCGGCCGCCAGCGCTTCCCGCAGGGCGCGGCAGCACTCCCGCTCCTCCGCGGCGGTGAGTCGGTGTCGGGCGGCGATCTCCGAGAGATAGAGGCTCATCGAGTCGAGATCGGGCGGGCCGCCTCCGGTCGGGACGACCGCGACGGGTTCCGCCGCTCCGCCCGGAACGGCGACCGGCTCCCCCTCTTCCCCCAACCCTTCTTCGTCCCGATCCGCCGCCGGCGGAATCACTTCGGCCCTGTTGCGCCGGTCGTTCATGACGGCCTCCTCCGGCGGACCGCCGCCCCGGCGTCAGCCCGCCATCGCCCCGACTACGCGCAATCGTCGTGCCGATCGTCGCTTCGGACAGGGCCTTGAAAGTCCGCTCGCGGCGCCCTAAATGAGGGAGTGCGGGATCGCCTCCCTCCGCTTCCGGGAACGGAGGCCGCTCGCTCCACCGACCACACAGGAGGTCTCAAACCATGTTCTTCAGCAAGATGCTGTTCGGGCCCGTCGTTGTCGCGGCGACCCTCGGCGTCGGCTTCGCCGCTCTCGGTTGCGACAGTCCGCCGACCTCGTCGCCCTCGCCGGTGGCGGCCCCGCCCGAGCCGGTGAGCGCGACCGCGTCGGCCCCGACGACCGCTCCCGTGGAAGAGCGAGCCGGCTGGACTGCGGCGAGCAAGCCGAGGCCGCCCGACGACTTCTCCCGCGAGAAGGCCGCGCTCGAACTGCGCGATCTCTACGAGACCCGGTTCCGGGAGATCGCGGCGAGGCTGCGTGCCCAGGGCGTGCCGGAGGCGGAACTGGAGGCGCTGGAAGCGAACCTGTCCCGAATCACCGACGCCGGCGTCGCGCGGTATCGCGGCATCACGCAGCGATTCGCCGTCGAGTAGCGGACGGGTCGAATCCACCGGTCACCACCCGCGGCGACTCATCACCCCCACAGCGATCACCGACAGGAGGATCCCGCGAAACACCTCTTCGTTCTTCCCTTCGCTCTCACGGTCGTGGGAGTCCTGCTCACCCTCGCGGACTCGGGCCCCGCGCAGGCCCGGGATCGCCCCCGGGACTGCGTCGGCGACTGCTCGAGTCGGATGTCGGACTGCATCCTGCGCGCCGAGCGTGATCTCGCAACCTGTGGCCGCACCTGCAGTTGGTACAACGCAGAGTCGTGCCTCCAACGATGCCCTGACCGGCATCTGGAACAGGTCAACGCCTGTCTGAACCGGTTCAACAACTGTATCTCCGGATGCTTCATCTGAGGCTCGGCACGATGACCCGACAGGTCGTCACGTTGGGTGGGGCTCTGGCGCCGGGTTTCGGCGCCGGAGTCCTGTTCTGGGGCGTTCTCGCGGAGGGGGCGGGAATCGAACCCGTTCTGCGAACTGCCGTGGGGGTCTCCGTCGGCGTGTTCGTGGGGTTCCCGGTATGGGCGCAGGTCGGACTTCGCCTCCGCTCCGTCGCGGACCGCCGGTTCGGAGCGGCCGGTATCGCCGCCGCGCTCGGGGTCACCTTCGGCGCCGTCAGGTCTCTTTGCGCAGCGCTCGTCACGGGGAGACTGGACACCGACCTCCTGGCTGCGCTGACGGGATTCCGCCTGCCGATCGTTCTCGGCCTCTGGAATTCTCTCGTCGTGGGGTTGCTCTTCGGACTCCACTCCTCGAGGAGTCGTCAGGCGGCCTGAGCGGCTCGAAACACAGGGGTTCCCCGGTGGGCCGACGCTGCGCTGTCGAGTGCCGAGGGGCTCGGCGGTCGTCGGCCCGCGGGGCGGGCGCAACTTCGGTCTCGACGCCTCCGCCTCCGGGCGCGGACGGGGGGTCAGCGGTTCCTCGGGTCCACCATGGGGACGAAGGCGACGGCGCCGTGTTCTTCGATGACGATCTCGCCGGCTTCGTCGCGGTAGGCCAGGACCAACTCCTGGATCCGTGAGGCCTCGCCGACCGGGGCGACCAGCCGGCCGTCGGGGCCGAGTTGTTCGAGCAGGGCCGGCGGGATCTCCGGGGGAGCGGCGGTCACGATGATCCGGTCGAAGGGCGCCTCCTCCGGCCAGCCGAGGTAGCCGTTCCCGACGCGCAGGCGGATCCGGTCGTAACCGGCGCCCCGGAGGGCCGCTTCCGCCGCGGCGGCGAGGCCGGGCAGCAGTTCGATGGACCAGACCTCGGCGCCCATCTCGGCGAGGACCGCCGCCTGGTAGCCGGAGCCGGTGCCGATCTCCAGCACCCGGTCGCCGGGCTCGATGTCGGCGAGGGCGCTCATGAAGGCGACGACATACGGCTGGGAGATCGTCTGCTCCTCGCCGATCGGCAGCGGGCGGTCCTCGTAGGCGCGGCTCCGCAGGGACTCCGGGACGAACAGGTGGCGCGGGGCGCGGCGCATCGCTTCGAGGACCGACTCGCGGTGGATGCCCCGGGCTTCGATCCGGTCGCGGACCATCCGGTAGCGCACGGCTCGAAAGGCGTCCTCCACACCCGCATTCTCGCCGGCGCCGGCGCTGCAGGCGGCCAGGGGCCCGACGGAGGCGCCGATCGCCGCGCCGAGAGCGAGAAGCACCCGCGCGGCGACCGTGTTTCCTCCGCCTCCGCGCCGCCGCCGGGGCGCCCGCCGGTCCCTGTCGGAGGGAGGGCCGGGCCGCCGCCGGGCAGGGGAGCCCCCCGCTCCCGGCATCCCGTGATCGGTCCCTCGCATCGCGGTCCGGCGCTCCCCTCCGATCCTCTCCCGTCGCCCGCCGCCGCGCGGGCCGGAGAATAGCGGCCCCCCTTCTCCCGATTGTCCCCCTTCGCTCGCCTCCTCCTCCGCCTGCCGTTCCCGGCGCTCCCGGCGGCGTTCCTGCTCGCCGGATGCGGGGGCGCCCCCGCCGGAACGGGGGCCGGTCCGGGGGCCGAGCCGGGGTTCGTTCCCGCGGGAGACGGCGTCGCGGCGTTCCGGCTCGGGGTCCACGAGGTGACCACCGCCGCCTTCGCCGCCTTCGTGGAGCGCTCCGGTTACCGCACCGACGCCGAACGGCACGGCTGGTCGCTCGTCTTCCACCCGCCGGGCGCCGCTCCGGAGGGGGCGGCGCGGGTGCCGGGGGCTTCCTGGTGGGTGCGGGTCGAAGGCGCCGACTGGCGGAGGCCCCGGGGCCCCGCCGCGCCGCCGGCCGCTCCCGACCACCCGGTGACGCAGGTCGGCTGGAACGACGCGACCGCCTTCTGCGCCGCCGCCGGCGGCCGGCTCCCGTCGCCGGCCGAGTGGGAGCGGGCCGCCCGGGGCGGGCTCGAAGGCGCGCGCTTCGCCTGGGGGGACGACCCGCCGTTCGCCGGCCCGGAGTCCTCGGGCCCGCCGCGCGCGAACCTCTGGGACGGCCTCTTCCCGCACCCGCCGCCGGGGAACCGGCCCCCGGCGGACGGCTTCCCCGGCCTGGCCCCGGTGGGGAGTTTCCCGGCGAACGCCTACGGCCTCCACGACCTGACCGGGAACGCTTGGGAGTGGACCGGCGGCGGCGACCCGGGGTCCCGGCCGCTCCGGGGCGGTTCCTTCCTCTGCGCCGGGAACTCCTGCCGGGGCTACCGGCTCGACTGGACGAACCGCGCCCCCGCCGACTCCGCCTGGGATCACACCGGGTTCCGCTGCCGCTTCCCGGCGGGAGCGCGCCCCCGCCGCTGATAGACTCGCCCGCCGTGCCTTCGGTCGCCGGAGTCCTTCCCGAACAGCAGCGGTTCGGCGCCACCCGCCGCCGCGACCTCTGGTGGGTCGTCCCGCTGCTCACCTTCTCGGCGCTCACCGGGTTCATCGTCTATTCGACCTGGGCGGCGTTCCAGAACGCCCACTACGAACTCGGCAACTACCTGTCGCCGATGTACTCCCCGGTCCTCTTCGGGGATTCCCACCACGCCTGGTTCGGGCCGAAACCGGCGTTCTGGCCGAGTTTCCTCCCGTTCTCCCCGGCGCTGCTGATCCTCGGCGCGCCGGCCGGGTTCCGGCTGACCTGTTACTACTACCGGGGCTCCTACTACAAGGCGTTCTGGGCGAGTCCGGCCTCGTGCACCGTCGGCAAGCCGTGGAAGACCTACCGGGGTGAGCATTCCTTCCCGCTCATCCTGCAGAACATCCACCGCTACTTCCTCTACCTGGCGGTGATCTTCATCGTCATCCTCACCTGGGACGCCTGGAAGGCGATGTGGTTCGCGAACCCGGCGACCGGCGTCGAGGAGTTCGGCATCGGCGTGGGCACGCTGGTGCTGACGATGAATGTGGTACTGCTCGGCGGCTACACCTTCGGCTGCCATTCCTTCCGGCACCTGGTGGGCGGGGCGTTCGACAGACTGACGGGCCGGCCGCTCCGGGCCTGCGCCTACGAGTGTTCGACCTGGCTGAACCTGCGCCACATGAACTTCGCCTGGTGCAGCCTGTTCTGGGTGGCGTTCTCCGATGTCTATGTCCGGCTCTGTTCCATGGGCGTGTGGACGGACTACCGGATCCTCTGATGCAGGTCTCCGAGCACGAGGTGCTCGTCATCGGCGCCGGCGGCGCCGGGCTGCGGGCGGCCATCGAGGCCTCGGCGGCGGGGGCGCGGGTGGGGCTGGTCACCAAGTCGCTCCTGGGAAAGGCGCATACGGTGATGGCCGAGGGCGGCATCGCCGCCGCCCTGGCCCATGTGGACGACCGCGACGACTGGAAGACCCACTTCGCCGACACCATGCGCGGCGGGCAGTACGGGAACGACCCGGTGATGGCGGAACTCCACGCGAAGGAAGCGCCCGACCGGGTCCGCGAACTCGAAGCCTGGGGAGCGGTGTTCGACCGCACCGCCGACGAGCGGATCCTCCAGCGCAACTTCGGCGGCCACAAGTACCCGCGGCTGGCGCATGTGGGCGACCGCACCGGGCTGGAGATGATCCGCACGCTGCAGGATCACGGGATCCACCTGGGGATGGAAGTCCACATGGAGTGGACGATCACCCGGCTCCTGACGGACGGCGGCCGGGTGGTGGGGGCGTTCGGCTACGACCGCGAGAAGGGGCGGTTCCGGCTGTTCCGCGCTTCCGCGGTGGTGCTGGCCACCGGGGGGATCGGCCGGGCCTTCCGGGTCACTTCCAACAGTTGGGAATACACCGGCGACGGGCACGCGCTCGCCTACCGCGCCGGCGCCGAACTCATCGACATGGAGTATGTCCAGTTCCACCCCACCGGGATGGTCTGGCCGCCGAGCGTCCGGGGCATCCTGGTCACCGAGGGCGTGCGCGGCGAAGGCGGCGTCCTGCGGAACAGCGAAGGCCGGCGGTTCATGTTCGACGACATTCCCGACCTGTACAGGAACCAGACCGCTTCCGACCCGGAAGAGGGCTGGAGATATACCCAGGGGGACAAGGAAGCGCGGCGGCCGCCGGAGCTGCTCACCCGGGACCATGTGGCCCGCTGCATCGTCCGGGAGATCCGCGAAGGCCGGGGCAGCCCGCACGGCGGCGTCTTCCTCGACATCGCCTGGATCCGGGAGAAGTTGAAGGACGGCGAAGCGCACATCCGGCGCAAGTTGCCGAGCATGCACCACCAGTTCCGGGAACTCGCCGGGATCGACATCACCGCGGAACCGATGGAAGTGGGCCCCACCACCCACTATGTGATGGGCGGGGTGCGGGTGGACGGCGAGACCCAGATGTCCCGGACGCCCGGGCTCTTCGCCGCCGGGGAATGCGCCGGCGGACTCCACGGGGCGAACCGGCTGGGCGGGAACTCGCTCTCCGACCTGCTGGTGTTCGGGAAACGCGCCGGCGAACACGCCGCCGCCTTCGCCCGGGAGAATCCGCGCGGCGACTGCTCCGCCGCCGAGAAGGAACAGACGGAGGAATCCTCCCGGGAAGCGCTCGCCCCGTTCGACGGGGGGGGCGGCGGAGCGGACGGGGACGGGCCCTACGCGATCCAGAGCGAACTGCAGGACCTGATGCAGGAGCGCGTCGGGATCGTCCGCAGCCAGGAGATGCTGGAATCGGGTCTCGAAGGCGTGCTCGCGCTGCGCGAACGGGCGCCCCGGGTGCGGGTGACCGGCAACCGGTCCTGGAATCCCGGGTGGCACACGGCGCTCGACCTGCCGAACCTGCTGCTCGTCTCCGAAGCGGTGGCGCGGGCGGCGGCGCTGCGGAAGGAGAGCCGGGGCGCGCACTTCCGCGAGGACTTCCCGGCGAAGGACGAGAAGTGGGGGAAGACGATCCTCGTCGCACGGCGGGGCGCGGACGGTGGAATGGAGATCCGCGAGGAACCGGTCATCGAACCGCGGCCGGATCTCCGGCAGATCATCGACGACAATCGCTGAACGGGGAGACCGCAAGGGGAGACCGCAAGTGGCGACCACGACCTTCCGCATCTGGCGTTCCGACGAGGACGGCGGCGGCCGATTCGCCGAATACCGCACCGACATCACCGAGGGGATGGTGGTGCTCGACGCGGTGCACCAGATCCAGGCGGAATCCGCCGGCGACCTCGCCGTCCGCTGGAACTGCAAGGCCGGGAAGTGCGGCTCCTGCAGCGCCGAGATCAACGGGAATCCGCGCCTCCTCTGCATGACCCGGATGAGCGACCTGCCCGCGGACGAGCCGGTGACCATCGAACCGATGCGGGCGTTCCCGCCCCTGCGCGACCTGGTGACCGATGTGCGCTGGAACTTCGAGGTGAAGAAGAAGATCCGTCCGTTCCGCCCGCGCCCGCCGGACGCGAAGGACGGGACCTGGCGCATGGCGCAGCGCGATGTGGACCGGGTGCAGGAATTCCGCAAGTGCATCGAGTGCTTCCTCTGCCAGGATGTCTGCCATGTGCTGCGCGATTCCCACAAGCACGAGGAGTTCATCGGCCCGCGTTTCTTCGTCCACAGCGCGGCGCTGGAGATGCATCCGCTCGACACCGAGGACCGCCTGGAGGAACTGCGGCAGACGCAGGGCGTCGGCTACTGCAACATCACCAAATGCTGCACGAAGGTGTGCCCGGAGCACATCACGATCACCGACAACGCGATCATCCCGCTCAAGGAACGGGTGGCGGACCGGTTCTACGATCCGGTGCGGAACCTCTTCCGGGTGATCACCGGCCGCCGCTGAGAGTCGGCGCCGGGGAAGCGGACGACGCAGGGATCCGGGGAGACCCGATCCGAGGAGAAACGAACATGACCTTCGGCGGAATCATCAAGGGCGGGCTCCTGGCCGGTCTGCTCATCAATGTCAGCGAGTTCGTGCTGAACTCCTTCGTCGTCGTGCCCGAGGGCGGCGCGGAGAGTTCCATCGCCTTCTGGGTGGTGTACGCCTTCGTGCTGGGCATCCTCGTCGCCTACATGTACGCGGTGGCGCGGCCGCGCTGGGGCACCGGGCCGAAGTCGGCCGTCTGCGCCGGGATCTTCGTCTGGGTGCTGCACGCGCTGCTGCCGACGGCCGGACTGGTGAACCTCGGGATGGTCGAGTTCCCGACGCTGGCGATGGTCTGGACTCTCGTCGAGTTCGCGCTCGCCGGCCTGATCGCCGGGAAACTCCATTCCGAGGCGTAGGGAGACGGTGACGCCGGTCGTCCGGTCGGCGCCGACGCGACGGTCGGGGGGCGCTGACCTCCGGCCGGTACGCGCCCCCGGGCGGCCGGGCACTCGCCGGGTGCGCCGCGCCGATTCTTCCTCCCCGACGCGAAACGCCGCCGGGCGCAGTCCCTCGTGGGCCGCCCGCTTCGAGTGAGCGCCGCCTCTCCGCGGGCGAGCGGCACTCCCGCTCGAGGTTCGCAGTCGACCGCGGACCGGAGCGGAGGCGAACCGACGAGTTCGGATTCCCGGCAGAAACGGACATGACCTTCGGCGGAATCATCAAGGGCGGGCTCCTCGCCGGCCTGTTCATCAATGTCAGCGAGTTCGTGCTGAACACCTTCGTCGTGCCGGTGCCGGAAGAGGCGGCGGGTTCCATCGCCGTCTGGGTGGGGTACGCGTTCGTGCTGGGGATCCTGACCGCCTACCTGTACGCGGTGGCCCGTCCGCGATGGGGCGCCGGGCCGAAGTCGGCCGCCTCTGCCGGCATCTTCGTCTGGGTGCTCCACGCCCTGCTGCCGACCACGGGAGCGGTGAACATGGGCGCCATCGAATTCCCGACCCTGCAGATCGGCTGGACTCTCGTCGAGATGATGATCGCCGGCCTCATCGCCGGGAAACTCCACACCGAGGCGTAACGGGTCCCGCCGCGCCGGCCGCCGGTCGGCCGGCGACGACGCTCGGGGGTATCGGCCTACGGGTTTCCGGCGCCTCGGTGGCCGAGCACTTCCCGTGCGCGGAGGGCGGATTCCCGGTCGCCGGCGAGGAGGGCCGCGCGGAGGAGCCCCTCGTAGGCGGGGCGGCTTTCGGGATCCCGGTCCACCGCCTCCCGGTAGAGGCGCACTGCTTCCCCGAAGCGGTCGGCGGCCGCCTCCCCGCGCTCCAAGTCGCCGCTTTCGAGTTCGAAGGCCCCGAAGTTCGCCCAGTGGATCGCGGGGCGCGGCGCGCGGCGGACCAGTTCGGTGAACGCCGCCCGCGCCGCGCTGCGGTCGGGGCCGCCGGCGAGGGCGACCGCCCGCACCCGGAGCGCCCGCTCCTGGTTCGGATGGGCGGCCAGGATCGCGGCCGCTTCGGACGCCGCCCGCGCCGCGTCGCCCCGGCGGAGACTCAGTTCCGCGAGCCAGGCGGCGGCCTCCGGGTGGCGCGGGGCCTCCCGCAGGACGGCGCGGACCAGGTCGGCGGCGGAGTCGGGCTCGCCGCGGCCTACCTGGATCTCCGCTGCCAGCAGGAGTGCCCCGGGATCGCCGGCGAGGGCTGCGGGGCCGGTCTCGAGCGCCCGCGCCGCTTCGTCGAACCGTCCGCCGGCGAAGAGGAGGCGGGCGAGCGCCACGGTCAGGTTCTCCGCCGCGGCGCCCGCCGGGTCGGCGGCGAGGAGTCGTTCCCGGAGGAATCGTTCCCCGGAGTCCGGATCCCCGCCGGAGAGCGCCGCCCGGACGAGCGCCTCCGCCGCACCCGCGTTCGCCGGTTCGAGGGTCAGCGTCCGTTCCGCCGTTTCCTGCGCCCAGGCCGGGCTGGCGGCGCCGAGCAGCCCTTCCGCCCGGGCGGTCCGGTCGGTCGCGCTCAGGGCTACTCCGGGATCGAGACTCCCCGGGGCCCGCGCCGCGCCGAGCCCCTGCAGGGTCCGGCGGTTCGCTGCCGCCGTTTCCGCGTGGGCGGAGAGCGGCGCCCGGAATTCGAGGATCGGCCGGTCGTCCCGGTGGCGGGGGGCGCCTTTGGCCCAGCGGGCGAGTTCCGGTCCGGCGGCGGTGAAGAACCCGGAGAGGGCTTCCGGCCCGGTCAGGCCGTAGGGCGCGGTCTCGTCGGCGACGCGCGCGATCCGCCGCCGGATCTCCTCCGGGGCGACGGTGGGGAAGGGGCCGTTCGCCCCGACGAGCAGCGCGTCGCCGTCGTGGAGGACGAAGAGGGCGGTCTCCGGGAAGGCGTCGGTGAAGCCGCCGACGACGGTCTGCAACTCGGGCTCGGCGAGGCGGTAGAGGTGGATCCACTGGCAGAAGAGTCCGCCGGGAGCGAGCCGGGTGCGCGCCTGCTCGAAGAACTCCACGGTGAACAGCGGGGAGACGCCGCTCATCCAGGGGTTCGACGGCTCCGAGATGATCACTTCGTAGCGGTCGGCGTCGAGCCGCAGGTGGTTCCGGGCGTCCACCTGCAGCAGGGAGAACCGGTCGTCGTTCCAGGGGGCGCCGTTGGCCGCCGCGAACCGGCGCGCCGCGGCGGCGACTTCCGGGGAGATCTCCGCCGCGGTGACCCGGGCCACCGGGTGGCGGAGGGCGGCGCCGGCGGTGACCCCGCTCCCGTGGCCGACGATGAAGACCGACTCCGGCCGGGGCGCCAGCAGGAGCGGCAGGTGGGCCAGGAATCGCTGGGTCAGCATGTCCGCGCCGTCGGTGGCGTCCACCTTGCCGTCCAGGGCCAGCGAGAGTTCGCCGGCGGTGTCTTTCACCGAGACGGTGGCGGCGGCGCCCTGTTCCAGGAAGACGAGGCGCCCCCGGCGGAGCAGGTCGCGGTGGCGGTGCGGCGGGGTCCCGGCCGCCGCCTGGTAGAGGCCGCCGGACAGCAACTCCCAGTCCCAGGATCTGGCCGCGACGGTCGCGGCGAGGGCGATCCCGGCGGCGATTCCGGCAGTGGGCAGCGCGGCGGCGAGGCGCGGGCGGAGGAGCAGCGCCGCGGCCAGGTGGGCGGCGACCGCGGCGAGGAGGGCCGCCTCGATCCCGAGGAGCGGGATCACCACGAGGCCGGCGGCGAGCGCCCCGGCGGCGTTCCCGGCGGCGGTCCACCCGTAGATGACCCCGGTCGCCCGTCCGAAACGCCCCGAGGCCGCCCGCCCGTCGCCGCCCTTCCCGCCGCCGGCGGCGAGGGCCACCGCGAAGGGGAAGGCGGCGCCGAGGAGCGCGCTGGGCAGGAGGAGCAGGGCCAGGGTCTGGAAGAACTGGAGGTCGAGGAGTGCCGGGACCTCGCCGGCGCGCCGGGCGATCTGCGCGCCGATGGGCAGCACCAGCCGGTCGGCGAGCGCCAGGAGGCCGGCGCCGGCGGCGGCCGCCCCCAGTTGGACCAGCGCGAGCCGGAAGGCCATCGCCGGAAGCGTTCGCCGGCCGGCGGTTTTCGGGGTCTTTGTCGCCGGCCGCCGTCGGGGGCGGCGTTCGCGACGGGCGGCGGCCTCCGGGCCCGGGACGAAGCGGCCGGCGAGGGCGCTGCCGACCGCCGTTCCGAGGATGACCCCGGCGACCACGCAGGCGAAGGTGTAGATCGTGGGGCCGAAGAGCAGCGCCGCGAGCCGCGCCCAGCCGACCTCCGCCGAGAGCGCGGCGAACCCGGAGAGCGCCGCCGCGGCGGCCGCCCGGCGGGGCCAGTTCCGGTCGCCCGGTTCCGTTGCTGCCGGCGCGGCGCTCCCGGGCGGTTCGATCGGTTTCGGCTTCGGCTTCGGTGGGGGAGCGGGTTCCGCCGGGTCCCCGTTTCCGGCGTCTCCCCGGCCGAACGCCCGGAGGACGAGGGCGCCGGCCGCCAGGTTCGCCGCCACGCCGGCGGCGGTCGCCCCGGTGAGGCCCAGTTCGGGGAGGAGCCAGCGGGCGGCGAGGACCGACCCCAGCAGCGCGCCGGCGGTGTTCGCGGCGTAGAGCCAGGCGGCGGTCCCTCCCTCCGGGCGGCCGAGGCGGCGGCGGTGGAGGGCGGTGAGCGTGGGCAGCGTCGCGCCCATGAGCGCCGCCGCCGGGAGCAGGAAACCTGCGGCCAGCGCGCCGGCGACGAACGGCGCCGCCTCCGGCGAGTAGAGCGCCCGGAGGAGCGGCAGGCCGGCCGAGAGATAGAGCGGCAGGCCCAGCGCGAAGGCGGCGGCGCCGGCTTCGAGGAGGGCGAAGCGCCGCGCCAGCCGGGCGGGGCCGAGCCGGCCGCCGCTCCTCCCGGCGAGGACCGCGCCGAGGCCCAGCCCGCCGAGGAACAGGGCCAGGACCAGGGTGATCGCCACATTCGTCGTCCCCACCGCCACGGCGAAGCGCCGCACCCAGACCACCTGATAGGCCAGCGAGGCGAAGCCTGACAGCAGCAGCGCCGCCGGCAGCAGGGACGCCGCTCCCGGGGCGCGGTTGCCAACGCCGGTCATCTTTGGAGCCGCAGACGGAGCGCCGCCGGCAGCGGGGACGCCGCTCCCGGGGCGCCGGAGGTCGGGGAGCGCGTCGCGGACACGGTCGAACCGTTCGGGTCGGGCGTTCGCGTGGCCGGCGCGTCGGATCGGGCGGGTCGGGCGGGGCGGGTCGGGCCGGAGTCGGATCGGGGGCGTCGGGCTCAGCCGCCGGGTGGTCGGTGCAGGTATCCCCGCCGGGCCCGGACCGTCGCGCCCGGGGCGGTTACCCCGACTTCGAGCCGCCGCCAGCCGGGGGGCTCCCCCGGGTCCGGCCGGAACGCCAGCACATAGCGCGAACGCATCTCGTCGAGCACCGCCTCGTACGCCGAGCCCAGGCGCTCCTCGTCCCGGGTGCGGATCAGTTGCCCGCCGCTCCGCTCCGCCAGGAGCCGCAGCAGCGCCGCCCCCGAGGGGGAGCCGGTGCGGCCCCGGTTGCGGCTGCGCGGGCCTTCCAGCAGGAGGTCGAAGTCGGGGGGAACGAGACCCGGCTCGGTGCGGCGGACGCCGACGCGCTCCCGGCGCCGCACCGAGGGCGGGGCGAAGTCCCGGCGGCGGGGCCGCGGCCGCCGCCGCGCCAGGTCCCGGGCGTCCGGGGGCACGATCACATAGAGCACCGCGCCGCTCCCGCGGAGCGCCTCCTCCAGGAAGGCCTCGGGGATCCAACTGCGGGTGTCCTCCCCGTCGGTGAACAGGATGAGCACCGGCCGGCCCGGCGCCCCGTCCACCAGCGCGGTCGAGAGGAGCAGGGCGTCGCGGATGGAGGTGCCGTCGCCGAACGCCGCGTCCGGGAACGGGCTCGTGGCCGCTCCGGCGCAGGGCGCGAAGTCGCGGGTGAGGAACAGCGCGGAGGAGAACACCGCCGTGGCGCAGGAGTCGCGTTCCGAGAGTCGCGAGGCGAACCGCGCGGCCGCTGTCGTCAGCGGCCGCCGGCGCTCCGCGTTCACGCTCTCGCTCAGGTCCATCGAGAAGAGCACCGCCAGCGGGCGTTCTTCCTGCGCGATGAGGCGCACTTCCCGCGGCGTTCCCTCGTCGAGCAGGGTGAAGTCCCTCGCCGTCAGGGCGCCGAGCGGCTGCCCTCCCCGGGTCACGACGACATCCACGAGCACTTCTTCGACGGTGACCCGGAACTGGCCGTTCGCCGGCGCGGCCCCGGGGAGCAGGGCGCCGAGCAGGAGGGCGGGGAACGGCCGGCTCCGGGACCGGGTCACTGCAGCACCAATGCCCGGAGGGTCGCCAGGCGCGGGCGCTCGGCGGTGAGGCCGCGGAGCAGGAAGTCCCACCAGGTGTCGGCGTCGCCGCCGGCGGAGAGGTAGTTCCGGGCGGCCTCGCCGGCGCCGGCCGTGTCGCCGAGCCGCTGCCGCACCGCCGCGAGTCCGGCGGCGGCGGAGATCGAGCCGATGTGGTGCGCCTGGGCGGCGGCGAACGCTTCCTCGGCTTCGGCGGCGCGGTCGAGCCAGAGCAGCGCCTCTCCCCGCAGCAGGTGCGCGAGGAACCGCTGCCGGGCGTCGAAGTCGGCGGCGGCGGCGGACTCCAGGCCGGCGAGCGCGCCCTCGGCGTCGCCGTCCCGGAGGACCAGGTGCGCCAGTCGGAGCCGGAGGTCGGTGGGAGGCTCGGCCCCGGCGTCGCTCTCCCGGGCCAAGATCGCGGTCTCGTAGGTGTCGCGGGCCTGGTCGAAGAAACGCTCGTCGTGGAACATCCAGCCGATGAGCGCCGCCAGGTGGCCGCGGGCGAGGCGGGCGTCGGTGTCGGCGCGGAACTCCTCCCCCAGGAAGCGGGCCATCCGGAGGGCGTCCTCGAGCCGGCCGTACTCCATGTAGAAGCCGAGCAGGCCCACATGCGCGTCGCGGGTCCAGGGGGCCCGGTCGGCGCCGCGCACCCGGTCCAGGAGCCGCCGGGCGATCTGCTCGTTCTCCTCGGCGGCGGTCTCCGCCGGGCCGGCCAGGTCGAGGTGGAGCAGCGCCGCCGCCAGGAATTCGCGGTCGCGGGCCGGGTTTCCGCCGGGGCGCCGGTCGAGGAAGGACTCGGCGGCGCCCCGGAGTTCCCGGATCGGGAGTTCCCGGCTCTCGCGGACCGCGCCGACGAAGTCCCCGCTCCGGTACTGCGCCAGGCGCCGTTCGTAGGGGGTCTCCGCGGTTTGCGGCGCGGCGGCGGTCGTTGGTGCGGGGAGGCCTGCGGAGCGAGCCGGGAGGCGGGTCGCCGTTTCCGTGGATCGGGGCGGGGCGGCGGTCGGCGCTGCGGGAGGCTCGCCGGCGAGCGCTGTCGGGAGTTCGGTCGGGAGTCCGGTCGGCGCGCCGGGGAACAGGACGGTCAGGAGCGCCGCCGCAGGGAGCGTTCGGGCCCGGTCGTTCTGCATCGCCGCCTGCTGCCGGGCGATTGTGGCACCGAGGCGGCAGGGGCACCGGGAAAGGGAAGCGGTACGGGGCCGGGAGGGGCGCTCCCGACTGGTACGATCCGGGGCCGCCCGCGCCGCCGGGGATGGGGGGCGCGGCGCGGTCGTCTGCGAGGTCGTCCCCATGTCCGAGAACCTGTTCGCGAGGCCGCTCCGGCCGCTTTCGCCCGGCGCCGGCCGGTCCCTTCCGTTGCTGCCGCTCGTGCTGTTCGCGGCCGCCGGCTGCGGCGCCCCCGCGGAGCCGGAGCCGGAACCGATGGGCGAAGAGGCGATCGTGGCCGAGGCCCGCCGCATCCACGACGCGGTGCTCACCCTCGACTCCCACATAGACATCCCCTTCGACTACGCCACCGAAGTGGACCCGGGGAACCGCAACGAGGAATACCAGGTGGACTACCCGCGGATGATCGAGGGCGGGCTCGACGCCGGGTTCTTCATCGTCTATTACGGGCAGACCGAGCGCACCCCGGAGAACTACGAGAAGGCGAAGGAAGGCGCGATGACCAAGTTCCACGCCATCCACCTGGCCACCTCGAGGCATTCCGACCGGATCGAATTGGCGCAGACCGCCGACGAGGTGGAGCGGATCCACGCCGAAGGGAAACTGGTGGCGCTCATCGGCATCGAGAACGGGTATGTCATCGGGAAGGACCTGTCGCTGCTCGAGAAGTACCGCGAACTCGGCGCCCGCTACATCACCCTCACGCACAACGGCCACAACGACATCGCGGATTCCTGCAACCCGAACCCGGCCTTCGGCGACGAAGCCGAAGAGCACGGCGGTCTCAGCGAGTTCGGGCGGGAGGTCGTCGCCGAGATGAACCGCCTGGGAATCCTGGTGGATGTCTCCCATGTCTCGAAGGCGGCGATGATGCAGGCCGCCGAGGTCTCCGCGGCGCCGATCATCGCTTCCCACTCGAGCGCCAGCGCCCTCGCCGATGTCTCGCGCAACATGGACGACGAGCAGATGCGGGCGCTGGCGGCGAACGGCGGCGTGATGCAGACGGTGGCGCTGCGCGCGTTCGTGAAGGAGGACCCGCCGGAGAAGGAAGCGATGATGGCGGCGCTCTTCGAGGAGTTCGGCATCGCCTCCCGCCGGGAAGCGGCTTCGCTGGACGAGGAGCGGCAGCAGGCGCTCCGGGACCGGGCGGACGAGATCTCGGCCCGTTTCCCGGTGACCGTCGCCGACTTCGTGGACCACATAGACCACGCCGTCTCGGTGATGGGTCTCGACCATGTGGCGATCGCCTCGGACTTCGACGGGGGCGGCGGCGTGGACGGCTGGGACGACGCTTCGGAGACGCTGAACGTGACGATCGAATTGGTGCGGCGGGGTTACACCGAGGAACAGATCCGCCAGTTGTGGAGCGGCAACACCCTGCGCATCCTGCGCGAGGCGGAGCAGGTCGCCGCCGGGATGCAGGCGGCCGCCGGTCCGTGAGGCCCCGCTCCGAGGCGCCGGCGGAGTTCAACCGCGAACTGGGAGCGTACGAACAGGTCCGGAAACTCCAGCGCTACCGGCTCGCCGAGGGCGCCGAAGAGGAGTTCGACGAGGACTTCGTCTTCGAGCCCTGCGACCTTTCGCGACTGGAATCGCCGGACGCCGGGGAGCGGGCCGAGGCGGTGCGGGCGCTCGGCGCTTCGCTCGAGGACACCGGGTTCGCCATCCTCACCGGGCACGGGGTGGATCCGGCGCTCTACGAGGAAGCGCACCGCCGGACGAAGGACTTCTTCGAGAGCCATACCCTCGGGGAGAAGATGCGGTACCGCGCCCGGCGGCAGGGCTCGGTGAACCAGGGGTACTTCCCGATCGGGGAAACGACGGCGATCCATCCGGACCTGGTGGAAGGCTGGGTCTTCTGCCGGCGCGCGTTCGCTCTCGACGGTGAGCCAGGCCCGGAGGAGGGCCGGGACGAGAGCGCGTTCTGGCCGTCGCCGGGCTGGGAGCCCTTCTTCCGCCGCGTCGTCGCCGCGAACGAAACCCTGATCCGGCCGATCATGCGCGCGGTCCTGACCTACCTCGGGGAAGAGCCGTCCCTCTACGACCGCGCCCTCACCGGGACGAACTTCGGGTTCCGGCTGAACTACTACCCGCCCCTCTCCGGGGAAACGGCGGACGCCGCCGGCCGGATGCTGGGCCACGAGGATGTGGACCTGTTCACGCTCCTGCCGGCCTCCGAAGTGGAAGGACTGCAGTTGCTCCATCGCCGCACGCTGAAGTGGGTGCGGGTCACGGCGCCGCCGGGAACGATCATCCTGAATACCGGCGACTACATGCAGCGGATCACGAACGACCGGCTGCCCTCGACCACCCACCGCGTGAGCGCTCCCCGGGACCCGGCCCGGCGCCGCCGGCCGCGCACCTCCTTCCCGATGGCGGTCTATGTGTGGGAAGACGAGATCCTCCGGGTCCTCCCGAACCAGGGCGAGCCGCGGTATCCGCCGGTGCGCGCCGAGGACTTCCATACCCGGATCACCAGCAAGTACTACGGCGACAGTTACCACGAGACCGGGGAAGAGGGAGTCGTCCGCCGCCGCGTCCCGCCGGCAGGGATCGATCCCGGGACTGTTTCCGGGAACGCTTCCGAGATCGCTCCCGAGATCGCCGCCGCCGAACGTGCCGGCGCCTGAGTCCGCCCCGGCCCCGGACGGGACGCTCGCCCGGCTGGCGGGCGTCACCCACCGCTACGGCGAGGTGGTCGCGCTGGAATCCTTCGACCTCGAAGTGCGCGCCGGGGAGGTGCTCGCGGTGCTGGGTCCGAACGGCGCCGGGAAGACCACGGCGATCCGGCTGCTCCTCGGCGCGTTGCCGGTGCAGGAAGGGCAGGTCCGGGTCTTCGGCGGCGCGCCCGGCTCTCCGCCGGCGCGCCGGCGCCGGGGGGCGATGCTCCAGACCTCCGGCGTCCCGGAAACCCTCACCGTCCGGGAGCACCTGGAACTGTTCACCGCCTACTACCCGGCGCCGCTGCCGGTCGAGCGGCTGCTGGCGTTGGCCGGCCTCGACGAGATCGCGGAGCGCCGCTTCGGCGGGCTCTCCGGCGGACAGAAGCAGCGGCTGTTCTTCGCGCTGGCTCTCGCCGGCGATCCGGAGTTGGTGTTCCTCGATGAACCGACCGCCGGTCTCGACCTCGACGGGCGGCTGCGGCTCTGGGAGGAGATCCGGCAGTTGCGGGAGGCCGGCCGCGCCGCGGTCCTGACGACCCACTACCTGGAAGAGGCGGACGCTCTCGCCGACCGGGTCGCCGTGATCCACCGGGGAGCGCTGATCGCCGAAGGGAGACCCGCCGAGATCAAGACGCGGGTCGCCGGCCGCGTGGTGCGCTGCTCGACCCGCCTGGGGGAAGAAGAGGCGAAGTCCCTTCCGGGGGTGGTGCGGGTTTCGCGGCGGGGGCGCCGGCTGGAGTTGCTGACTTCGGAGCCGGAGGCCGCGCTGCAGCGGATGTTCGCGCTCGATCCGGACCTCGGCGACCTGACCGTCGCGGGCGCCGGTCTCGAGGAGGTCTTCCTGACCCTGACCCGCGACGAATCGCCCCCGGAGGCCCGGTGAGCGCGAACCCCGCTTCGAGGGACTCGTTTCCCCGGCTCTCGGCCTCGCAGCGAATCCTCCTCTACCTCCTGGAGACCCGGGCGCAGTTCCTGAGCGTCTGGCGCCGGCCGGCGTTCTCGATCCCGACGCTGGCGTTCCCGGTGCTGTTCTATGTCTTCTTCGGGATCGTCATGGCGTCGGGCGGGGCGCCGGGCGGCGTCTCGACAGCGGCGCCGACCTACCTGCTCGCGACCTACGGGGTGTTCGCGGTGCTCGCCCCTTCGCTCTTCGGTTTCGGGGTGGGGGTCGCCGTCGAGCGGGACAGCGGCGCGCTGGCGCTCAAGCAGACCACGCCGCTGCCGGCGGGCGCGTACTTCTTTGCCCGGGTGGCGACCGCGCTGCTCTTCGGAGTCCTGCTGGTAACCGTGCTGTTCCTGCTGGGGGCGTACGCCGGCGGCGTCGCGCTCCCTCGCGGGCAGTGGTTCCTTCTCGCCGGCGCCATCCTCGCCGGTGTCCTGCCGTTCTCCGCGCTCGGGCTGCTGATCGGCAGTTGGGCGCGGGGCCAGGCCGCGGTGGCGATCGTGAATGTGGTGTTCCTGCCGATGGCGCTCCTTTCGGGCCTGTGGTTCCCGATCACGATGTTCCCCGGCTTCCTGCAGAGCGCCGCGAACCTGTTCCCGGCCTACCATCTCTCCCAACTCGCGCTGAAGGTCGTCGCGCTGGACGCCGGACAACCGGCGGCGTTCCACCTCGCGGTCCTCGCCGGCGAGACCGTCGTCTGCCTCGCGGTCGCGGCGCTCGGTTTCCGCCGGTTCGCCGCCGCCTGACGCCCGGAGAGTTCCCCCGGAGGATCCGCCATGTCCCGAACGACCGGAAACACCCGCCGCAGTCTGTGGATCGGACTCCTCGCCCTCGCCGGGTTCGTCGGCGTGCTGCTGACCCTGCCCGAGCCGCCCGAGCCGCCCGAGCCGGCGACCCCGGAGACCGGAGCGGCGCTCGAAACGAATTTCGCGGTGGTGGGGGTCCTGCTGTTCGACGGGACCGAGTTCCGGCCGAACCACGAGGTATGGATCCGGGACGGACGCATCCACCGGGTCGGCCAGCGGCTGTCGTTGCCCGACGACCTGCCCCGGCTCGACGGGTCCGGCCATACCCTGACGCCGGGCCTCCTCGACGCCCACATCCACGCGCTCGGGACGGCCCTGGAGGACTCGCTCCGCTTCGGCGTGACCACCGTGCTCGACCAATTCACGACGATCGAATTCGCCGCGGCGAAGCGTCCGGCGCGGGAAGACCTGGCGCGAACCACGGAGGCCGACCTGTTCTCCGCCGGAACCCTGGCCACCGCCCCCGGCGGCCACGGAACCCAGTACGGCGTCGAGATCGAGACGCTCGAGACGCCGGAGGAGGCGGCGGCCTTCGTCCGGGCGCGGAAGGCCGAGGGTTCCGACTGGATCAAGATCGTCTCGGAGGACGGCAGCGCCTACGGCTTCGAGACTCCTTCGCTCGACCGCGCCACGGTCGGCGCGCTCATCGAGGCCGCGCACGCCGAGGACCTGCTCGCCGTGGTCCATGTGAGCACCCTGGAGCGCGCCCGGGAGGCGGTGTCGCTCGGCGCCGACGGCCTGGCGCACATCTGGGCGGACGCGCTCCTCGACGAAGCGGACGCGGCGGGTTTCGCCGAGGCCGGGGTGTTCGTGATCCCCACCCTGTCGGTGACCGTGGGAATCACCGGGGATTCCATGGGCGAGGAGTTGCTCGAGGAGCTGGGCGAGGCGGCGTCGCCGATGCAGCGGCAGACGCTCGCGAGCGCTTTCCCGACGAGGGCGGGAACGACCGGGGACGCTCTCGGGAATGTGGAGCGGCTCCACGGCGCCGGCGTCCGGGTGCTCGCCGGCGCCGACGCCCCGAACCCGGCCACCGCCGCCGGCATCTCGATCCACGGCGAGTTGCGGCTGCTGGAGCGCGCCGGCCTGAGCCCGGCGGAGGCGCTGGCGGCGGCGACCTCGCTCCCGGCGGCGGCGTTCGGGATTCCCGACCGGGGGCGTATCGAGGAGGGGCGGATCGCCGACCTGCTGCTCGTCCGGGGGGACCTGTCCGCCGACCTGAGCCGGACCGCGGACATCGCCGCCATCTGGAAGGACGGCTTCCCGGTGGATCGGTCACTCGCCCCGGCGGAGGATTCGTTCCCGGCGGCGCCGGCGGACCCGGTCCTCTCCGACTTCGAGAACGGGGTGGAAGCCCGCTTCGGGGCCGGGTGGCAGGTCACGACGGACGCGCTCCGGGGCGGTTCCTCCGTCGCCGAACTCCGGGCCGAGGACGGGGCGCTGGTCGTCGAGGGAGAAGTGGTCGCCGGGTTCGCCTTCCCCTGGGCCGGGGCGATCGTCTTCCCCGGCGAGAGCCCGCTGGCGCCGGTGGACTTCGCCGGACGGACGACGCTGCGCTTCCGCGTCCGGGGCGACCGGGAAACCCTGTTCGCCATGCTCTTCGGCGCGGACGCCGGCGCCGGCCTGCCTCCCACGCTGCCGTTCCCGGTGACGCCGGAGTGGACGGTCGTCGAGATCCCGCTGGCCGACTTCCCGACCGACGACCCCGCGGTCATCTCCGCCGTCGCCTTCGTCGCCCAGGGCCCTCCCGGCCCCGTCTCCTTCGCCCTCGACGACCTCGAGATCCGCTGACGGGCCTTCGCTGCCCCGCGCGCCTTCGCGGGCCGGTGATTCCCCTCGTGACTTCCACCCGAATTCGGGATCGGAGTGATGGAGGTCATCGAAACCGATCGGGTTCACGGCCGGACTCGCCGGTAGTGGCGTGGGCCGAGGTCCCGCGTCGGGCCGGACCACCCCGGCCACCGAAAACCGGGCGGCGCAGGGTGTATTCGAGCACCCATATCGTTTCCGGTCCATGACTTATCAGAGGAATGGCGAAGTCGGGGAATCCCGCCGGCAGACTTCCCCGCCGACGGTCCCGCGGTTACCTCCGCTGCTTTCGTCGCCCGGGGCTTTTTCCGGCCCCCCTCTCCTTCGCCCTCGACGACCTCGAGATCCGCTGACGACCCTCCGCTGATCCGCGCGGCCTCGCGGGCCGGCGATCCCCCTGCTCCGGCGGGCGCGGCCGGCCCGAAGACCGACCGCGCTGTCGGAGGGGGCCGACCGTTCCTTCTCGGCGTCGGCGCCGCGCTCCCGGAAGGACGGCGTCCACCCCGCCGCCGCCGTGCCGACTCCGGTGCCTGCGCGATGGCCACCCCCGGCGCCCGCTCGCCGGTCGTCGTCGGCTCTGCTCTACATCCTCGGTTGGTCGGCGGAGGGAACGGGAACCGTCGGCGACACGCGGGATCCGCCGATCCCGACCGGTCGGCTTACTCGCGACCCCGGCCTCCGACGATCGGCGGGCATCGAACCCCGCCGTTCGTTCCTCACGCGAGCGGCTCGAACTCCCGACCGCTCATCGGTTCGTGCTTCTCCCAGCGGCTCTTCATCTCGACCAGCACGCGCTGCGACGAATGCGGCGCCGGATTGACCCTGACGACCCGCGCCTCGTAGTCTCCCTTCGACTCCGCCATGGCCCTCATCAGGTCGTGGACGAAGTAACGGGGCGCCCAACCGATGAGGTAGTAGTCGAGCGTCTGGATCTGTACCGCCGCGTGCCTGGTCGGATTCGTCAGTTCGACGGAAACATGGAGCCGGTCGTCCGGTTGGAGCGAGGCGACGCGGCGCTCCGCGTCCGGGTTCGTGTGACGGTAGCCGTGGAGGAAGAATCGGCAGACGAAACTCCCGTCGTCGCGTTTCGCGAGTCTCGGAAATACCTCGTAGAAGTCCGTCACGCGCCTGCCGCCGTCCACCGCGAGGATGTCAGCGACGGTCGCCGAGTCGTCCAGAGCCCGACGACGCAGGTACTCCGCGAAATCCGGTCGCCGAGGCGACATCAGCCGGTTCCGGAAGACCGGAAACAGGTCGTCGGATCGGTAGTCGCCGTACAGATCCCGAAAGCCGGGAACCGACTCGAAGCCGCCCGTCTCGCGCGCCGCTTCCGCTCCGCGCACATGCCGGAAACGGAACCGCCGGTCGTCCCTTTGCCCGTCCGGAGCCACATCCAGCCTTCCGACCGGAAACCACGCCCGGGTCAGAGCGCGATCCTGCCATCCCAGGTACAGCGTCTGCGGCGTCAGTTCAGGCATTTCGTGATCTCGGAGGCATTGTATCGCAGGATCGCAACCGCCAAATGTCGAGCAGAGTCCGACATCCATCCGTTCGGCACCCGGTGGACGGCATCCTCCAGTGTCTCCCGGCAACCGGCGACTCCGGAGGCGGCAGGCAGGAACAGGTCCGGGAATTCGGGAGTCGCGCTTCGCAGCAGACTCAGCGGACTCGGCCCGTGCCGCCCGGATTCCTGCCAGTAGATGGCGCCTCGACCCCGCTCGCAGTAACGCTGGACCATCCCCTCTCGAAGCAGTCGCTCCCGCTTCTCATCTCGAAGTTCCCGACCCAGAGAGGAGGCGTGATCGAACGACGGCGCGAGAAAGCCGCGATGGCCGGTGCGTGTTCGCTTGATCCGAAAGCCCCAGTTCTCGTGATGACGGTCCGTGTTTCCGATGAGCGCGTCGAGCACGACATATTCGGCGAATCGCCGCTTGGCGGCAAAGGCGCCTTCCTTCGTATGGAAGATGCTGTCGATCGTGAGGAAGATGTTGGCGAGAGTATGCATGGACTGTCCGAAACGCTTCTCCGGATCGTACGGAATCGTCCACGCCAGAGCTTCGTTGCCATGGAGAAGCGTCCGACCACCGACGGAGAACGATCGGCTGACTGAGCCGCGGTGCCCCTCGAAGGTCGCCAGTTCCACGACGGCGTGGGGAATCCGGAGGCAGGCCGCGACTTCGGCGGCGATCTTCTCTGCCCAGTGTTGACCGGTTCCCGGTTGCGGATGCTTGAAGAGCCACCGCGGGGGTTTCCCATCCGGCCGAAACCAGAACTTCGACTTCGTTCCCATCGCTTCGTCTTCCCGCGTCCACGACCGCTCGATCTCCATGACCGGGTACGGGTCGAGGGAGGCCATGACCGGTCACCGTTCGATATGGCCGGGGCCGCGCAGGACCCGGCCCGGGAGGGCGCCGGTGGGGTCGCCGGCGGCGATGACGGCGACGCCGTTCACGAAGACCCACTCGATGCCGAGGGGATACCGCTCCGGTTCCTGGAATGTGGCTTCGTCCCGGACGGCGTCAGCGTCGAAGAGCACCAGGTCGGCGCGCATCCCCGGGCGGACGAGGCCCCGGTCGGTGAGCCCCAGCCGGTTCGCCGGGCCGGAGGTCATCTTGCGCACCGCCTCTTCCAGCGAGAGCAGTCCTTCCTCCCGGACATACTTCGCCAGCACCCGGGGGTAGGTCCCGAAGGAGCGCGGGTGGGGTTTGCCCATGGGCGTCCGCATCCCCACGGCCAGGGCGCTGCCGTCGGAGCCGATGTGGGTGAAGGGCAGCGCCAGCGCCTGGCGCAGGTTCGGTTCGGTGTTGCCGAAGGAGATCTGGAAGCCGTCCCCTTCCTGTTCGAGCAGCAGGTCGAGCAGCGCCTCCTCCGCGCCCGTCTCCCGGACCGTTCCGAGGTCCCGGATGGAGAGGCCGTCCACTTCCGGACGGAAGGAACTCACGAAGGTGCGTTCCCACCGGGGCCGCTCGGCCTCCGAGGCGCGCAGTTCCCCGAGCAGCCGTTCGCGCTCCTCCGGGTCGGTGAGCCGCCGCAGCATCCGTTCGACGCCGCCTTCCTGCGCCCAGCGGGGCAGGAGCGACCGCAGGTAGGTCCAGCCGGCGATGTACGGGTACACGTTCCCGGTGACCTCCACCCCCGACGCCCGCGCCTCGGCGATGACGGCGGCGTAGTCGGCGATCCGGTCCCCCGAAGTGGAGTTCAGGTGGTGGATCTCGAGCGCGGTCCCCGCCTCCCGGGCGACGGCGATCCCTTCGTGCAGCCCTTCGATCCCGCTGCGCAGGTGGCTCACATAGAACCCCCCGTACCCGGCGGCGACCCGCGTCAGCGCGATCAATTCCTCGGTCGAGGCGAAGGCGTTCGGGATGTACGCCATGCCGCTCGCCAGCGCGAAGGCGCCTTCCTCCATCGCCTGGGCGACGAGCGCCTCCATCTCTTCCAACTCCGCCGGCGTCGCCTCCCGTTCCTCGTACCCGATGACCGAAGCCCGCACCTGCCCGGAACCGACATAGGACAACACATTGGGGCCGACCCCGGCGGATTCCAGCCGGTCGAGATAGCCGCCGAGCGTCGTCCAGTCGCGCTCGATCGGCGGCGCCACCATCATCGGGTCGTCCACCGCCGGGCCCAGCACCGGGCCGGCGGACAGATGCTCGCCCAGCACCTCGGTGGTCACCCCCTGCGCCGCCTTGCTGAGCGCCCGGGGATCCACCAGCAGGCCGTACTCGGAGTGGGCGTGCATGTCGATGAAGCCCGGGGCGAGCGTCATCCAGGCGGCGTCGAGGACCTCCGCCGCCGCCGGCTCGGCCGGCCCCACCGAGACGATGGTGTCCCCGGAGATCGCCACATGCGCCCGGAACCAGGGGCCGCCGGCGCCGTCCACCACCCGGGCGTTCCGGATCAGCAGATCCATCGGCGCCGGGGCTTCCCCGCCGCAGCCGGAGACCCCCGAAAGGGACGCGGCGGCGGCCAGCAGCGCCGCCGCGGTTCGACGCATCGGTTCCATGGACATCCTCCCGCCGCCGGCGGCAGCGCCGCCGGCGGCCCGAAGAGGGGAGTCTAGAAGAACCGGATCGAGTAACTGACGCGGAACCCGCGCCCGATCTGCGCGGCGAGATCCTTGATGAGCGAGGTGTGGTGCCGGTACACCGTGTCCGTCAGGTTGTAGCCCCGGATCGAGAAGTTGTGGGTGGAACGCGCCGTCACGACCAGGTAGGACGCGGTGACATCGAAGACCGCGTACCCGTCGGTGGCGGTCTCGCCGGGGTAGAGCCGGTCCATGGCGGCGGCCCAGCGCACTGCCGGGGCGATCCGCAGGCCGCCGACCGGAACGGTCAACTCGGCCTTCCCGCTGAGCGGCGGGATCCGCGGCAGGTGGTCGTCGCTGTCGGTGCGTTTCGCGTCCACATAGGAAGCGGTGAGCCGCAGGTGCGCCGGGCCGATCCGGTTCGTGTGTTCGAGGTCGAAACCCTGGTAGCGGGCGTCGGCCTGCAGGAAGTCGAGGATGGGGAGCCCGTCCTGCATCTCGTCGCCGGCGACCCCGAAGATGAAGTCGGCGATGCCGTAACGGAACAGGTTGAGGCTGCTGAAGGAGGTGTCGGTCCGCCGCCGGAGGCTGAGTTCGAAGCCGAGCGACTGTTCCGCTTCGAGGTCCGGGTTCCCGATCTCGAAGGCGTTGTTCGCCGGGTGGAGGCCGAAGTTGTACAGCTCTTCCAGCGCCGGCGCCCGGGTGGCGTAACTGACGGTGCCGACCAGGCTCTCGGAATCGGTGAGGGCCAGCCGCGCTCCCACGCTCCCGGAGGCGCCGAGGAAGTTGCGGTCGCGGAGCGGGGGCGGCTCGCGCTCGTCGTGGTGTTCTTCCTCGTCCTCGTCGTGGTGCTCTTCTTCTTCGTCTTCGTCGTGGCCTTCTTCTTCCTCGTGGTCTTCCTCTTCCTCTTCGCCCTCGTGCGCCTCTTCCTCTTCACCGTGGGCGTGGCCGGTCGCGATCGGCCGCTCCCCGGTTTCGTACGAGTTGCGCTCCACGCGTCCGCCGAAGAGCAGGTCGAGCCGGTCGGTGGCGTGGATCTCGTTGTAGGCGAAGGCGGCGAAGGCGTTCTGCCGGACTTCCGGCGCGAGTGCTTCGGCGCCCATGTTGGCGAAGTCCCGGAGATGGCCCCAGACGCCGAGCCGGCTGTGGAAATCGCCCCGCGTCTTCTTCAGTTCGCCGCGGAAGATGACGGAGCGGTTGTCGAAGTGGGTGGCGAGTTCTTCGTCGCCGTCCGCGAACACCTCGATCTCGTCCATGTCGAAGTCCAGGTAACGGACGGTGAGTTCCGCGGCGTCGAAGACCGCGTCCAGGTCGTGGATCCCCAGGTCGGCGCGGAACTGGCGCCGGGCCATGTCCACATCCACCTGCTCGTCCTCGTGGCCGTGTTCGTCTTCTTCTTCCTCGTGGTGCTCGCCTTCCTCTTCTTCCTCGTGGTGCTCGCCTTCCTCTTCTTCCTCGTGATGTTCTTCCTCTTCCTCCTCGTGCGCGTCTTCTTCCTCCGGATGCGTATGGAACGGCACCCCGTAGCGCGAATCGTCGAGTTTCCCGCTCACCGCGAACCACGCCCGTCCGGCGAAGAGTCCGAGCCCCACTTCGCCCTGGTCCATCCGCGACGACGAGTTCTCGATCGGCCCTTCGGGAGAGGTGTAGTCCCCGGCGCGGCTGGCGTTCCCGCCGCCCCAGACGAACCATCCGTCGCCGGAGGCCTGGAACCGGGCGCCGCCGCGGTAACTCTCGTCGGCGTTGGAACCGGCCAAACTCGCCTGTCCGCGGAACCCGGGAGGCGGGGCGTGGGCGAGATGCTGCGCCATGGAGATCACATTGACCGCGCCGCCGATCGCGTTCGACCCGTAGAGGAGGGTCGCCGGGCCGCGCACCACTTCGACGCGCTCCGCCTGCGACGGATCCACCGGCGTTCCGTGGTCGGGCGACGAACTGGAGAGGTCGCCGGTGCGAATCCCGTCCTCGAGGATCAGCACCCGGTCGCTGTCGAAACCCCGGACGATCGGCCGGCCGGACCCCGGCCCCATGCTGCGGGGCGCGACTCCCGGCAGCCCTTCGAGCAGGCTTCCGAGCGTACCGGTCCCTTCGCTCTGCAATTCGAACCCGGACACCGACGACACCGAACTGAAGGCGTCGAAGTTCGAGACTTCCCCGGCGCTCGAGGTCACCGTGACCCGCTCCGAGGTGAACAGCGGAACCTCCACCACGATCGGCGCTTCCAGTGCCTGTTCGGGCTGGTCGTGGTCGAGCGCCACCCGGCGCCGGGCGGTGAGGCCGCCGAGCTCGACCAGCAGGGTGAGGTTCGGGTGTTCGTCCGCGGAGACGACGATCTCGAAGTTGCCTTCGTCGTCGGTATGGACCACTTCCGTGGTTTCGACGACGGTGATTTCCGCCCGGTGGGCGGGGCGGTCCGCGGCGCCGAGGGCGACCTGCCCCCGGAGCGTGACTTCATGGGCCAGGGCGGGGCTGCCGATCAGCAGCAGCGCCCCGGCGAGGCCGGCGCATCGGCCGGCGGGTTTCAGGAACGCCGCGAGGGCGCTGTACAAGAGTTGCCGCATGGGATTCCTCCTCGCATTCGGGCAGGGGAGGAACGACCGTCCAAAGGCTCGCCGACGGGGGGAGCCGGTCGGTTCCGGACTGGGGAATCGTCGGCCGGTCAGGCGGGCGGCGCGCGGGCGGCGTGGGCGCGGAGGGTCGGCGGCGCGACCTCCGGGAGCGCCTCGCCGACGCGGAGGCCGGGGAGGTCCGCCCGTACCGAGAGGGCGCTCCCGCCGCGAACCACGGTGACCGGGGTGGTCGAGACCTCGCAGATCCGGCACTCGGTCTCCGGGCGTTCCGGATGGTCCGGATGGTCGTGGAAGGCCGCGGCCGCCGGGAACGCCGCCGCGAGCACCGCCAACAGGACGATGGCGACGGCGGCGCGCCGGCGCCGGTTCCCGCGATTCATGACAGCCGCGGAGGGTAGCCGATTTCGTCCGCCGCCGCCCGCCGGGGACTCCCGGCCGCCAGTCCGGGAGCGCAGCCGGGCCCGGAACGGCCTCCGTCTCCCGGCGGGCGTCCGTTCGCTGCCGGTCGCGGGGTCTTCACCGAACGCTTCGTCCGGCGCCCGGGGTCGGTCGGGGCGTCCTCATCCGGGGGATGGATGTCGAGGACCGGGGTCACGCAGCGGGGCGTCGCCGAGGTCCTTTCCCGAGGTGGATGACCGGTGTCGGGGGGCTCGATGGTTCCGGGGCCCTGCGGCTCGAAGACTCCCCGGCGCCGTCCGGTTGACTGCGACCGACGGGCGGTGTGGGCGCGCCGCTCGCGGGTGTTCCCCGGCTCCGGGCGCTCCTCGTCGAGGAGGAAGCAGCCGCCGCCGGTGCGGCACTGCCGGTTCTCCCCCTCCGGTTCTTCCCCTCCGGTTCTTTCCCGTCGGGACGGTCTCCGCCGAGCCGGTCTCCGCGGGGACGGCCGGCGGCGGTCGGTCGTCCTTCCGGTCGGCCTCGGCCCGGTGGTCGCCGTGGATCCGGCAGGTCTCTCCCGCGGCGGCGCCGGCGCGTCGCCGTACGCCGGGGGCTTCGGCGCGCCCCGGTTCGGGGTCACTTCCCCCTTCCCGAAGGACACGGCCACCCGGTCGCTGCGGCCGGGCCCGGCGTCGGCGCGGGGGAGGCGCCCCCGCCCGGGGATCCAACCGGCAAGGCCGTACTCGGAGTGGGCGATGCCGTTCGATGGAGCCCGGGGGCGCGCGTCATCCCGGCGGCGTCGGGGACTGTCGGGGACTTCCGCCGGCGCCGGCTCGGCCGGCCCGACCGGGACGATGGGGTCCCCGGCCAGCGCCGGGTTCGCCCGGAATCGGTGGTGTGTGGCGGTGGGCTTCCGGCGCCCTCCACCGCCCGGGCGTTCCGGCCCGGCAGATCGACCGGCGCCCCCGCCGCCGCCGAAGTCGGCGCGGCGGCGGCCGGCGGCGCCGGCGAAGCTCGACGCCTCGGTTGCCCGGACCTCCTCCCGCCGCCGGCAGCAGCGCCGCCGGCGGCCCGAAGGGGGGAAGTCGTCAGAAGAACCGGATCGAGTAACTGACGCGGAACCCGCGCCCCATCTGCGAGGCGAGGTCCTTGATGAGCGAGGTGTGGTAGCGGTACACCGTGTCCGCCAGGTTGTAACCCCGGATCGAAAGGTTGTGGGTGGCGTTCGCCGTCAGGAACAGGTAGGACGCGGTGAGATCGAAGACCGCATACCCGTCGGTGGCGGTCTCGCCGGGGTAGAGCCGGTCCATGGCCGCCGCCCAGCGCACCGCCGGGGCGATCCGCAGACCGCCGACGGGAACGGTCAACTCGGCCTTCCCGCTGAGTGGCGGGATCCGCGGCAGGTAGTCGTCGCTGTCGGTGCGTTTCGCGTCCACATAGGAAGCGGTGAGACGCAGGTGCGCCGGGCCGATCCGGTTCGTGTGTTCCAGGTCGAAACCCTGGTGCCGGGCGTCGGTCTGCAGGAAGTCCACGATGGGGAGTCCGTCCTGCATCTCCTCGCGGGCGACCCCGAAGATGAAGTCGGCGATGCGGTAACGGAACAGGTTGAGGCTGCTGAAGGAGGTGTCGGTCCGCCGCCGGAGGCTGAGTTCGAAACCGAGCGACTGTTCCGCTTCGAGGTTCGGGTTCCCGATCTCGAAAGCGCTGATCGCCGGGTGGAGGCCGAAGTTGTACAACTCTTCGAGCGCCGGCGCCCGGGTGGCGTAACTGACGGTGCCGACCAAACTCTCGGAATCGGTGAGGGCCAGCCGCGCCCCCACGCTCCCGGAGGCGCCGAGGAAGTTGCGGTCGCGGAGCGGCGGCGGCTCGCGCTCGTCGTGGTGTTCCCCCTCGTCCTCGTCGTGGTGTCCCCCTTCTTCTTCCTCGTGGTGTTCTTCTTCCTCGTGGCCTTCCTCTTCGCCCGCGTGCGCTCCTTCTTCTTCCCCGTGGCCGTGGCCGGTCGCGATCGGCCGCTCCCCGGTTTCGTACGAGTTGCGCTCCAGGCGTCCGCCGAAGAGCAGGTCGAGGCGGTCGGTGGCCCGGAGCTCGTTGTAGGTGAAGGCGGCGAAGGCGTTCTGTTGGACCGGCGGCGCGAGCGCTTCGGCGCCGGCGGTGGCGAAGTCCCGGAGATTGCCCCAGACGCCCAGCCGACTGTGGAAGTCGCCGCGCGCCTTCTTCAGTTCTCCCCGGAAGACGACGGAGCGGTTGTCGTAGTGGGTCGCGAGCTCTTCGGCGCCATCCGGGTACACCTCGAATTCGCTCTGGTCGAAGTCCAGGTAACGGACGGTGAGTTCCGCGGCGTCGAAGACGGCGTCGAGGTCGCGGATCCCGAGTTCGGCGCGGAACTGGCGCCGCGCCAGGTCCACATCCACCTCGTCCCCGTGCGCGTGTCCGCCTTCCTCTTCTTCTTCGTGGTGTTCGCCTTCTTCTTCGTGGTGCTCGCCTTCTTCTTCGTGGTGTTCGCCTTCTTCCTCCGGATGCACATGGAAGGGCACCCCGTAGCGCGAATCGTCGAGTTTCCCGCTCACCGCGAACCAGGCCCGCCCGGCGAAGAGTCCGAGCCCCGCTTCGCCCTGGCTCAACCGCGACGACGAGTTCTCGATCGGCCCTTCGGGAGAGTTGTAGTCCCCGGCGCGGCTGGCGTTCCCGCCGCCCCAGACGAACCATCCGTCGCCGGAGGCCTGGAAGCGGGCGCCGCCGCGGTAACTCTCATCGGCGCTGGAACCGGCCACGCTCGCCTGCCCGCGGAACCCGGGCGGCGGCGCGTGGGCGAGATGCTGCGCCATGGAGATCACATTGACCGCGCCGCCGATGGCGCTCGACCCGTAGAGGAGGGTCGCCGGGCCGCGCACCACTTCGACGCGTTCCGCCTGCGTCAGGTCCACCGGCGTTCCGTGGTCGGGCGACGCACTGGAGAGGTCGCTGGTGCGCACCCCGTCTTCCAGGATCAGCACGCGGTCGCTGTCGAAACCGCGGAGGATGGGCCGGCCGGACCCCGGCCCCATGCTGCGGAACGCGACTCCGGGCAGCCCTTCGAGCAGGCTTCCGAGCGTGCCGGTCCCTTCGCGCTGCAGTTCGAACCCGGACACCGACGACACCGAACTGAACGCATCGAAGTTCGAGACCTCGACGGCGCTCGAGGTCACCGTGATCCGTTCCGAGGTGAAGAGCGGAACCTCCACGACGATCGGCGCTTCCAGTGCCTGTTCGGGTCGGTCGTGGTCGAGCGCCACCTGGCGCCGGGCGGTGAGGCCGCCGATCCGCACCAGCAGGGTGAGGTTCGGGTGGTCGTCCGCCGAGACGCGAATCTCGAAGTTGCCGTCTTCGTCGGTATGGACCACCTCGGTGGCCTCGACGACGGTGATCTCGGCTCGGTGGGCGGGGCGGTCCGCCGCTCCGAAGGCGACCTGCCCCCGGAGGGTGACTTCATGGGCCAGGGCGGGGCTGCCGATCAGCAGCAGCGCCCCGGCGAGGCCGGCGCATCGGCCGGCGGGTTTCAGGAACACCGCAAGGGTGTCGTACAAGAGTTGCCGCATGGGATTCCTCCTCGCATTCGGGCAGGGGAGGAACGACCGTCCAAAGGCTCGCCGACGAGGGGAGCCGGTCGGTTCCGGGGTCGGGAATCGTCGGCGGTCAGGCGGGCGGCGCGCGGGCGCCGTTGGCGCGGAGGATCGGCGGCGCGACCTCCGCGAAGGTCTCGACGACCCGGAGGCTCGGGAAGTCCGCCCGTACCGAGAGCGCGTTCCCGTCGCGAACCACCGCGACCGACGCGGTGGCGACCGCGCAGATCTCGCACTCCGTCTCCGGGTGCTCCGCATGGTCGTGGAAGGCCGTGGCCGCGGGGAGCGCCGCCGTGAGCACCGCCAGCAGGACGATGGCGACGGCGGCGCGCCGGCGCCGGGTTCCGCGATTCATGAGAACCGCGAAGGATAGCCGAATCCCCGCGCGGCCGCTCTCCGGGAATTCAGTCGGCCGCCCGGGGGACGGCGGTCTAGCCCGGAACCGTCTTTCCTCCTTCCTTCCCTTTCCTGCCGAGCGTCCGTTCGCCGTCGGTCGCGGGGTCTTCGGGGACTCTCCGTTCGGCGTTCCGTCGGTGGGGCGTCGCAATCAGGGGATGGACGCGAGGACCGGGTTCCGCAGCGGCGCGTCGCCGAGGTTCTTCAGGAGTGTGGATGACCGGAGGGTTGAACTCGATGTTCCGGGACCTGGGTCTCGAAGACCTCCTCGGCGCTGTCCGGCCACTGCCGCAGCCGGATGGCGCCGAGCGCCCGCACTACCCGGGCGGCGTGGGGGCTCTCCGTTCGGCGCTCCGTCGGTCGGGCGTCGGAATCAGGGGATGGATTCGAGGACCGGGTTCCGTGGCGGGGCGTCGCCGACTTTTCTTGCGCGAGGTGGATGACCGCGGGGTTGCACTCGATGTCCCGGGGGCCCGCGTGTCGAAGACCTCGTCGGCGCTGTCCGGCCGCTGCCGCAGCCGGATGGCGTCGAGCGCCCGCAGTACCCGGGCGGCGTGGGGCGCTTCGTCCGGCGCTCCGTCGGTGGGCGGCGAAATCAGGCGGGCGTCGAGATCAGGGGATGAACTCGAGGACCAGGTTCCGCAGCGGGGCGTCGCCGATGTTCTTCACGATGTGGATGACCGGGGGATTGAACTTGATGGTGCCGGGGACCTGCGTCTTGAAGACTTCGTCGGCGCCGTCCGGCCACTGCTGCAGCCGGGTGGCGCCGAGCACCAGCACCACCCGGGCGGCGTGCGAGTGCCGCTCGCGGGTGTCGCCCGGCTCCAGCCGCTCCTCGAAGAGGAACCAGCCGGCGCCGGTGTGGAGCCGCCGGTTCTTCCCCGCCGGGATGGTCTCCGCCGGGGCCGCCGGCGGCGGTCGGTCCCGCTTCACATTCACTTCCGCCCAGTCGTCGCCCTCGACCCGGTAGGTCTTCCCCGCCGGCAGCACCAGCGCCTCGCCGTACGCCAACTGCTTCGGCGCGCCCCGGGTCGGGGTCACCTCCACCTCCCCGAAGGACACGACCACCCGGTCGCCGCAGCCGGGCCCCGCGTCGGCGCAGGGCGAGGCGCCCCGGTGCACGCTGGCCCAGGGGTTGTCCAGCACCGGGTCGGCGGCGCCGGCCGGCGGGGCGCCGGATCCGGGAGCGGCGCCGAGACCGACGAGCAGGAGGCCGGCGGCGGCCGGGACCGGGAAGAAGCGGGTTCGGGGCTCGGTCACGGGCGCGTCCTTCCGCGGGCTCTCGTCCGCCCGCCGACTGACTACGATAGCGCCGCCCTGCGAGAAGACCCGCCCACCCCCGCAGCCCGGCCGGCGCCGCACCGGGCCGCCTCCGTCCGGGCCGGCGCCGTCGGTCGGGACGGCCCCGGTCGCGCCTCCCGGCGTCGGGCCGGTCGCCGGCTCCGAGTCGGATCCGCCCTCCTCGCGGCGTCGCCGTTCGCCGCGGCGCCCGCCGCCGGCCAACCGACCGTCCGCCCCGCGCCCGAAGGCCCGGAGTCACGGATCCCGGAGACCGGCGCGCCGGGGCTGACCCGTATCGCCCTCTACCCGACCCCCGACCTGGCGCCCGCCGGCGGGACCGCGCTGCTGCGCTGGGATCCGAGCCCCTTCGGGGTCTCCGTCACCCGGGACGGCAGCCAGAGATACCGCCTCGCCCTCGAGATCGCCGACCTGCCGGCCCCGGAATCGCTCGGCGACTACCGCACCTATGTGGCCTGGGCGACGACGCCGCTGTTCTCCCCGATGGTGCGCCTGGGCCCGGTGGGGAACGGCTCCTTCCCCGACCTCGGCGCGGTGGCGTTCGACAAGTTCGTCCTGCTGGTCAGCGCCGAGGCGTCCGCGGAAGTCGAAGAGCGCCGCGGCCGGCTGGTGCTGAGGGGCGCCTCGCCCTCCACCCGCATCCTGCCCGACAACCACCTGATGGTCCCGGTGAGCGGCAGCGGCGAAGCCGGCGCGGCGCCGGCCGGGCACGGCGGGATGGATCACTCCCAAATGGATCACGCGGCGATGGGGCACGGGGCCCCGGGCGACGGCGCGGCCCCGACCTGGCCCCACGCGCCGATGCTGGAAGAGACCCCGATGATCCCCGGCCTCGGCCACCTCCGCCCGGAGCCGCTCCCTTTCCTCCCCCGCGCGGCCGCCGACGAAACGATCCCCGAAGCGATCCCCTCCCAAATCGTTCGCCTGCGCGACGGGCAGACGCTCGACCTGGTCGCCGGCCGCGTGCGCCGCCGCCTCCGGGGCCGCGACATCGTGATGTACGGCTTCAACGGCCAGTACCCCGGCCCCCTGGTGCAGGTCGATCGAGAGGCCACCATCTTCGTGGACTTCGAGAACCGCACGAGGTGGCCCACCGCGGTCCACTGGCACGGGGTGCGGCTGGAGAACGCCTTCGACGGCGTCCCGCACCTGACCCAGGATCCGGTTCCCCCCGGCGGCCGCTTCCGCTACCGCATCCACTTCCCCGACGCCGGCCTCTACTGGTACCACCCGCACCACCGGGAGGAGGTCCAGCAGGATCTCGGCCTCTACGGGAACCTCCTGGTCGAGGCGCCGCCCGGCGAGTGGTACGCCCCGGTGCACCGCGAGGAGTTCCTGATGCTGGACGACCTCCTCGTCGCCGGGGACGGCAGCCTCTATCCCTGGGGGGAAGAGCGGTCCACCCACGCGCTGATGGGCCGTTTCGGGAACCTGCTGCTGGTGAACGGCGAACCGGAATACCGGCTGGAAGTCGCCCGGGGAGAGACGGTGCGGTTCTTCCTGACGAATGCCTCGAACACCCGCACCTTCAACCTGGTGTTCGGCGAGCCGGGGACGCACCGGCTCAAGGTGGTCGGTTCCGACCTCTCCAAGTTCGAACGCGAGGTCTGGACGGAATCGGTGGTCCTCGCCCCGGCGGAGCGATACATCGTCGAGGTGCAGTTCGATACCCCGGGCGAGCACGCGCTGGAGAACCGCGTCCGACCGTTGGAACACACCTTCGGCAGTTACTTCTCCCGGGTGACCCGGCTGGGAACGGTGCGGGTGTCCGAAAGCGAAGCGGCCGACCCCGCCGTCGCCCCGGACTTCGGGACCCTCCGGGAGAACGCTTCGGTCGTCGCCGAGGTGGACCGCTTCCGCGACCGCTTCGCCGACCCGCCCGACTACGAGTTGCTCCTGACGATGGAGGTCGGCGGCCTCGACCCGGCGATCATGCAGCGGATGCGGGCCGACCGGGTGTTCTTCCCGCCGGTGGAATGGGCCGCCACCATGCCGATGATGAACTCGGTCTCGACGCCCGAAGAAGTGCGCTGGATCGTGCGCGAGCCGGCCACCGGGCGCGAGGATCGGGAGATCGCCTGGCGCTTCTCGGTCGGGGACACCGCGCGGATCCGCATCGGCAACGACGCCGGCGCGCTCCACGCGATGCAGCACCCCTTCCACATCCACGGGCAGCGGTTCCTGGTCACCGCCCGGAACGGCGTCCCGGTGGAGAACGCGGTCTTCAAGGACACGGTGCTGATCCCCGCCGGCGAGACCGTGGACCTCCTGCTCGAACTCACGAACCCGGGGAAGTGGATGGCCCACTGCCACATCGCCGAACACCTCGAAGCCGGGATGCAATTCGTCTTCGAGGTGGATCCGTGAGTCCGCCGGCGGCAGCAGCGATGGCGACGGAAACGGGGCCGGGCGCCCGGTCGGCGGCGCCCCCGGGCCGGATCGAGGGGTACGACCTGGCCCGGGCGTTCGCCATCTTCGGCATGGCGGTCGTCAACTTCGAGGTCGTGATGACCGGGGTCTCCTGGGGGCAGGAGGCCGGCGGCGGCTGGCTCGGCTTCTTCACCGGGCTCCTCCAGGGCCGGGCGGCGGCGCTCTTCGTGATCCTCGCCGGCGTTGGCCTGACCCTCGGGGCGCGCCGCGCGGTCGCCTCCGGGGATCCGGCGGCGCTCTCCGGGGCGCGGCGGCGCCTGTGGAAGCGGTCGGCAGCGCTCTTCGTCGGCGGACTGGTCTTCGCCCTGGTCTGGCCCGGCGACATCCTGCACTTCTACGGTTGGTACCTGGGTCTCGGGGCGCTGCTGCTGGCCTGGTCCGACCGCCGCCTGCTGGCCGCCGCGGCCGCCTTCGCCGCCGGCTTCGTCGTCCTCCTGCTGCTGTTCGATTACGAAACCGGCTGGAAGTTCGAGACATTCACCTACACCGACTTCTGGACGCCGGCGGGCCAGGTCCGGCACCTGTTCTTCAACGGCCTCCATCCGGTCATTCCCTGGACCGCGTTCCTGGCCTTCGGGCTCTGGCTGGGGCGCCGTGACCTGCGCCGCCGGGAAGTGCGCCGGGCGCTGTTGGTCCGGGGAGCGGCCGTGGCGCTCGCGGCCGAGTTCGCTTCGTGGTTCTGGCTGCGGCGGTGGCTCCCGGACGCTTCCCCGGAGGACGCCGAGATCCTGACCGCGCTGTTCGGGACCGAAGCGATGCCGCCGCTGCCGCTCTACCTGCTGGCCGCCGGGGGGACCGCGGTCGCCGTGATCGCCCTCGCCGCCGGCCTCTCGGAACGTTTCGCCGGAAGCGCCGTCCACGACGCGCTGACCGCCGCCGGCCGGCTCTCCCTCACGATCTATGTCGCCCATGTCCTCCTGGGCATGGGAACGCTCGAGGCGGTCGGCCGCCTCGAAGGGCAGTCCCTGGAGTTCGCGGTCGGGATGGCGGCCCTGTTCTATCTGGCGGCGGTGGGGTTCGCCGTCCTCTGGACGCGCCGCTTCCGGCAGGGGCCGCTCGAAGCCGGCCTCCGCCGACTCGCCGGATAGGGCCGTCCGCGGCAGCGCCGCCCCTCTTCGCCGATTCTCGCCGCCGCCGAGACCGGCCCCGATGGCGGACCGCCCCCCGCGCCCCGGTATCCGGCTCCCGGGGCCCCCGCCGAAGGAAGCCCTCGACTACTTCCGGGGCCGGAAACTGTGGCCCGGCTTCTCCTTCCGCGATGTCTGGCACTACGAGCACGCCTACGCCTTCACCGTCGCCAAGGCGATGGAGATGGATCTCCTGGCCGACATCCGCGCCGAGATCGACAAGGCCCTCGCCGAAGGCCGGACCCTCCGCCAGTTCGAGAAGGACCTCACGCCGATCCTCCAGAAGCACGGCTGGTGGGGGAAGAAGGCGATGACGGACCCCCTGACGGGGAAGGTCGCGCCGGCGCAACTCGGCAGCCCCGGCCGCGTCCGCACCATCTACGAATCCAACCTCCGCGCCGCCCGCGCCGCCGGGCAGTGGGACCGCGCCCAGCGCACGAAGACCACCCACCCCTGCTTCCTCTACGAACTCGGCCCCGGCCGGAAACGCTGCGACGAACACGCGGCCTGGGCCGGAACCCTGCTGCCGGTGGACGACTCCTGGTGGGACGACCACTTCCCCCCGAACGGCTGGGACTGCAAGTGCCGCGTCCGCCAGGTCAGCCGGGCCGAAGCCGAACGCCGCGGCGGCCCGACGCCCCGCCCGCCGCGGAACGCCGAGAAGATCGTCAATCCCCGCACCGGGATGCGGTTCGAAGTGGACGAGGGCCTCGACCCCGCCTGGGCCTCGAACCCCGGCAAGTTCCGGGGGCGGACCCTCATGGAACACCTGCGCGGCAAGATCGAGAGCGACCCCGCCGACGGGCGCATCGTCATGGAGCGCCTGTACGGGGGGCCGCTGTTCCACGGGTTCCGCGAAAGACCGTTCGCCAGCCTCCCCGCCGGTTTCCTCGGAGACCGGACCCGGCGCGAACTCGGCGCGACGAATCCGCTCGTCGAGTTCCCGGAGAAGATCGTCCACAAACAGGAGGGACGGTGGAACAAGGGCCGGTCCCATGCCGAGTTGGAACCCCACGAGTACGCGCTTCTTCCGCGCCTGATCGAACACCCGCATGTCGTCATGAGATATCAGCCAGCGAGGCCAATCTCGGCCGAGGAGTTGGCCCGACGGCTGAACCTGCTGTCCGAGGTCGATGGCAACTACTACAACGTCGTTGTCGGAGTTGAAGGGTCGGGCGACCTGAAGCAGGCGCGCATCATCACCTTCCATCCGCTCGGTGATGATCGCGACCGCGACCACGTGGACGAGATGATCCGTCGAGCGAATACCCGCACAGACGGCCAGAAGGTGTTGCACAACTCACTTCCACCCCGAAAGCGGAAGTGAAGCGGGACTGCGCCTGGTAGTCCCATGGGGTCGCCCGGCGGACTTCGGAACCCCGCCGCTCGACACGAAGCCGAGGCCCGTGTTATCGGGCTTGCCAGGCATCCCTCACGCCTAGGGCGGTGCTGAATTGACGACGACCCTTGAAGTGCAGAGTAGCACACCGGGCGCTCACGCTGCGCCGGACCTCGCGGGAAGACCGGGAAACCCGCCCCCCGGTCCGTCGCCCCCGGCGTTCAGGGCCTCGGACGGCGGGGCCGTAGGGCGTTACCCGGCCCCCGACCCGATCGTCCTCGCGATCGTCCTCGGTCGCCGGCCCGGGCGGCACTGCGCTGTCGGCTCCGACCGGGCCCGGGCCGGCGCGACTCCTTGCGCGGGAAGGCGCCGGTCAGCGAGAGGCTCGGGGGGAGGCGCCGGGGTCGAGCCGCACCACCGCGGTGCGCACCCGGTCGTCCCGCCAGGCGACGAGCAGCCGTTCGCCGGGATCCGGCCCCAGCGCGTCCGCGCCCGCTCCGCCCTCCTCGCCGTCGGCCTCCGGCGCCTCCTCTTCCTCGCCGCCCTCGGCCTCTTCGACCAGCGGAATCTCGCGTCCGGGCAGCCGCACCAACTGCGGCACCCCCGCCGCCCGCCCGTCCGGCGGGCGCCCCGGCGATCCGGATCGGCGCCTCCAGCCTCCCGTCCGGCCAGACCCGGCGCCGGCGGCTCTCCCTGAAGTCCTTCCACCGCGCCGAGAGTCGCCACCGAACGGCAGTCGAAAAACGGACACGCAAGCCCGAGACGAAGTAGCGTGGCGCACGGTGGGGCCCGTCATCCGGTTGATACCGGCAACCCCACATAACACACTTACGGCCCGAGGGCAGGCTATGGCAGACGGAATAGCACCGTGTCGCGTGCGCCGGGCGGAAGCGTAGCGCCCCCGACTTCAGCCGTCTGAGGGTCGGGAGACCGCTCCCGGTCCGTCTTCCGCGATCTCTACCAGAGCGCGGGCAAATCGAGGCAAGCGGGACTGATCACTTTCCACTACTCGACCGGTGGTCGGGAAACGGTCGACAAAAGGATTCGTCAGGCCGAAACCGGCACAGACGGCCAAGCCGTGCTTCGCAACTCGCTTCCGCCACGGAAGCGGAAGGGAAACGGGACTGCGCCTGGTAGTCCCACGGGGCCGCCCGGCGGACTTCAAACTCCCGCCGCTCGGCATGAAACCGAGTCCCGTTCTATCGGGCTTGCCAGGCATCCCTCACGCCTAAGGCGGTGCCGAATTGGCGGCGGCCCTTGGAGGCACAGATTAGCGCGCCGGGCGCTCACGCTGCGCCGGGCAAGCGGGGCTGATCACCTTCCACTACTCGACCGGTGGTCGCGACGCGGTCGACAGAACGATTCGTCAGGCCGAAACCGGCACGGACGGCCAGGAAGTGCTTCGCAACTCGCTTCCGCCACGGAAGCGGAAGGGAAACGGGACTGCGCCTGGTAGTCCCACGGGGCCGCCCGGCGGTCTCCACCAACCCCGCCGCTCGGCACGAGGCCGAGTCCCGTTGTATCGGGCTTTCCAGGCATCCCTCACGCCTACGGCGATGTTGAATTGGCGGCGGCCCTTGGAGGCACAGATTAGCGCGCCGGGCGCTCACGCTGCGCCGGGCAAGCGGGGCTGATCACCTTCCACTACTCGACCGGTAGTCGCGACGCGGTCGACAAAACGATTCGTCAGGCCGAAACCGGCACGGACGGCCAAGAAGTGCTTCGCAACCCGCTTCCGCCACGGAAGCGCGACGGGGCTGCGCCTGGTAGCCCCACGGGGTCGCTCGACGGCATCCGACAACCGCCGCACGGCGCGAAGCCGCTTCCCTGAGTTCTTGGGCTTGCCAGGCATCCCTCACGCCTAGTGGACCGTAGCGGGAGTTCGGATAGTGATCCGCCGAGAAACATCAGAGTACGTCCACTTGTAGGGCCGGGCGACCTTGTTGTGCTCACGGATGAAGCGAAGGATCTTCCGCTCCAGATCCGCAACCGAGGTGAAGATGCCGCGGGCCAGAACATCCCGCTTCAGCTTCGAGAACCACAGTTCGATCTGGTTCAACCACGACGAGTAGGTCGGCGTGTAGTGGATGTGGAAGTTCGGCTGGGCCGCCACGAAGGCTTTGACCGCCTTCGTCTTGTGGACCGAGAGGTTGTCTGCGATCACGTGGATCTCCCGGCCCGGCGGCTGGCTCGCCACGATCTCACCGAGAAAGTCGAGGAACGAGGCTCCGTTGACCCGTTCCACCGTCTTCCCGTGAACCACACCGGTCTGCGTCTCCAGGGCCGCGATCAGCGACCGGGTGCCATGCCGGTAGTACTCGAAGCCGTGGCGCTCGGCTCGGCCCGGGGACATCGGAAGCACCGGCACCGTCCGTTCCAGGGCCTGGATCGCCGTCTTCTCGTCCACACTGAAGACGGCTGCGTTCTCCGGAGGGTTCAGATACAGGCCGATGACATCGGCCGCCTTCCGCTCGAAGTCCGGGTCCTTCGACGCCAGATAGTTCCTCTTCGAGTGCGGCTGGAGGTTCGCGCTCGTCCACACCCGGTGCACCAGGGTGTGGCTGACGCCGAGGTGTCGCGCCAGGCGCCGCGTGCTCCAGTGCGTGGATCCATCCGGCGGCTTCTCCCGGGTCGTCGCCAGGACCTTCGCCTCCATCTCCGGTGTCTGAACCGTCCTCGGCGACCCCGGCGCCCTCCGCGAGGCCAGCGCCGGCACCCGACCTTCCCGGAAGCGCTTTCCCCACTTGTTCACGAAGGCGGGCGTGCAATCCAACTTGTTCTGGATCACGGACCACGGCTTCCCCGAGGCGAGCAGGAGAATCACCCGGGCGCGCCGGGCGTCTTCCGCTCTCACGGCGCGAGACTGGACGCGCCGGTTGAGCTCGCGTCGTTCCGGTGGTGACAGGATGATGGGATCGCGTCTCCGCATGGGAGAAGCATACCAGTATTCCATATGTTGTTACGATCCACTAGTGGACCGTAGCGGGAGTTCGGATAGTGATCCGCCGAGAAACATCAGAGTACGTCCACTTGTAGGGCCGGGCGACCTTGTTGTGCTCACGGATGAAGCGAAGGATCTTCCGCTCCAGATCCGCAACCGAGGTGAAGATGCCGCGGGCCAGAACATCCCGCTTCAGCTTCGAGAACCACAGTTCGATCTGGTTCAACCACGACGAGTAGGTCGGCGTGTAGTGGATGTGGAAGTTCGGCTGGGCCGCCACGAAGGCTTTGACCGCCTTCGTCTTGTGGACCGAGAGGTTGTCTGCGATCACGTGGATCTCCCGGCCCGGCGGCTGGCTCGCCACGATCTCACCGAGAAAGTCGAGGAACGAGGCTCCGTTGACCCGTTCCACCGTCTTCCCGTGAACCACACCGGTCTGCGTCTCCAGGGCCGCGATCAGCGACCGGGTGCCATGCCGGTAGTACTCGAAGCCGTGGCGCTCGGCTCGGCCCGGGGACATCGGAAGCACCGGCACCGTCCGTTCCAGGGCCTGGATCGCCGTCTTCTCGTCCACACTGAAGACGGCTGCGTTCTCCGGAGGGTTCAGATACAGGCCGATGACATCGGCCGCCTTCCGCTCGAAGTCCGGGTCCTTCGACGCCAGATAGTTCCTCTTCGAGTGCGGCTGGAGGTTCGCGCTCGTCCACACCCGGTGCACCAGGGTGTGGCTGACGCCGAGGTGTCGCGCCAGGCGCCGCGTGCTCCAGTGCGTGGATCCATCCGGCGGCTTCTCCCGGGTCGTCGCCAGGACCTTCGCCTCCATCTCCGGTGTCTGAACCGTCCTCGGCGACCCCGGCGCCCTCCGCGAGGCCAGCGCCGGCACCCGACCTTCCCGGAAGCGCTTTCCCCACTTGTTCACGAAGGCGGGCGTGCAATCCAACTTGTTCTGGATCACGGACCACGGCTTCCCCGAGGCGAGCAGGAGAATCACCCGGGCGCGCCGGGCGTCTTCCGCTCTCACGGCGCGAGACTGGACGCGCCGGTTGAGCTCGCGTCGTTCCGGTGGTGACAGGATGATGGGATCGCGTCTCCGCATGGGAGAAGCATACCAGTATTCCATATGTTGTTACGATCCACTAGGGCGGTGATAGATAGGAAGCGACCCTTGAAGCGCAGATTAGCGCGCCGGGCGCTCACGCTGCGCCGGGCAAGCGGGGCTGACCACCTTCCACTACTCGACCGGTGGTCGGGAAACGGTCGACAAAACGATTCGTCAGGCCGAAACCGGCACGGACGGCCGAGAAGTGCTTCGCAACTCGCTTCCGCCACGGAGCGGAAGGGAAACGGGACTGCGCCTGGTAGTCCCATGGAGCCGCCCGGCGGACTTCCCGTTCCCGCCGCTCGGCATGAAGCCGAGTCCCGTTCTATCGGGCTTGCCAGGCATCCCTCACGCCTCCGGCGCTGAGCAATTGGCGGCGGCCCTTGGAAGCACAGATTAGCAACCGGGCGCTCCCGCTGCGCCGGGCATCGCGGGAAGACCGGGAAACCCGCTCCCCGGTCTGTCGCCCCGGCGTTCAGGGCCTCGGACAGGGGGCCGTAGGGCGCTACCCGGCCCCCGATCCGATCGTTCTCGGTTGCCGGCCCGGGGGGGCGCCGCGCCGTCGGCTCCGGCCGGGCCCGGGCCCGCGCGACTCCCCGGTGCGGGAAGGCGCCGCTCAGGGGGAGGCGCCGGGGTCGAGGCGCACCACCGCGGTGCGCACCCGGTCGTCCCGCCAGGCGATGAGCAGCCGTTCGCCGGGATCCGGCCCCAGCGTGTCCGCGCCGGCCCCGGCCTCCCCGCTGTCGGCTTCCTCAGCGCCCTCGTCCTCGTCGCCCTCCGCGTCCTCGTCCAGCGGAACCTCGCGCCCGGGCAGCCGCACCAACTGCGGCCTCCCCGCCGGCCGTCCGGCGGGCGCCGCGGCGACCCGGATCGGCGCCTCCAGCCGGCCGTCCGGCCAGACCCGGCGCAGGCGGATCTCCCCCCCGCCGTCGCTGCGCTCGACCCAGACCACCGCGGCGCTCCCGTCGTCGAGCAGCGCCGCCGCCGCGGAGCCGAACGGATCGCCGCCGTCCACCCGCACCGCTTCGCCGAACCCGGCCCCGGAGTTGCCCGAGAACACCACCCGGACTTCCGGTTCGCCGGTCGCCAAGGTGAACCAGGCCACCACCACCTCTTCCCCGGCGGCGGCGATCGCCGGCCCGTTCGTGGGGCAGGCGTTGATCCGCCAACCGTCCGCGTGGAGCGTCCGCGACTCCCCCCAGAGCGCCCGCACCTTCCGGGCGACCGAGATGTCGCGGAGGTCGTCCTCCTCGGCGTGCGGCTGCCGGTCGCGGTACACCAGCACCGGCCCCTCGGGCGTGGCCGCCAGCCCGGTGGGGCAGCAACTGCAGACCAGCGGGTCGAACAGTTGGTCGGCGAGCAGGTAGCCGAGGGTCTGGAACCGCGCCAGCCGCAGGGTCAGCCCGTCGCTCTCCGCCGTCGCCCCCGGCGCCGGCGCCAGGTAGGCCACGCTGAATCCGCCCGGCTCCGGGGCGTAGGAGACGAGCCCGGAGTAGGCCGTTCCCTCGTGGGGGCCGGTGGAGAAGATCTCCTGCCAGGTGGCGCCCCCGTCCATCGAATAGACCATGCGGATCCCGTAGCCGTAGGCGGTGGCGCCGCTCCCGGGAGGCCGCGCCAGCCAGTGCGCCGCCAGCCGGCCCTCCCCGAAGGCGGCGACCGCCGGGCGATCCAGCCAGTTCACGAACCAGTCCGACCCCTCGGCGATGTCCCGGGGTTCTTGCCAGAAATCGGCCCAGTCGCCGCCGTCCTCCGCGTCCGGGGTCCGGTTCTCCCGGGCGAGGGCGGCGAAGCGGAGGGCGTGCCCTTCCCCGCGTTCCTCGACCCAACTCAGGAAGGCCTCGCCGGCGGGGGAGACGGTGAGCGAGTAACTCCCGCTCCCGTCCGGCGCCGGCGTGTCGAGCGGCGTGACCGCCCCGTCGTCGGCCGCCGCCCCGCCCGCCGCCAGCAGGATCGCCGCCGCCACAGGGATCGTCCCCGGCAGGAACGCGGCGCGCCTGCCGCCGGCTCGGCGCGGTCGCGTCACGGCGCGGGAAGGGCCGGCGGGGTCGGTCGTCAAGAGAATCGAGTGGGGAATTCGGTCGGGAATTCGGTTGCGAATCGGATCGGGAGTTCGGTCGGGGGCTCGGCCGGACGGTGCACCCGGAAGCGCCGCCGGGGCCGACCGAACCGCCGATTCTCGCACGAACGACCGTCCGGGCCCTCGGCGAGCGACTGGTAGCATCGCCGGTTTCCCCGATTTCTGCCTTCCTCTCGGCCCTTCCTGCGAGGTCCCGCATGTCCCTCCGCCCGCTTCCCGGACTTCCCGCCGCCCCTCGCCGGCCTCCCCGTTGCCGCCCCGGCCGGCTCGCTGTCGGCCTGTCGCTCGGCCTCCTCCTCCCGGCGGCCGCGTCGGCCCAGTCCGCCGCCGAACTCGACGAGAGCGCCCGGCGATTCGTCCAGTACGCCGGCCCGACGGTCGCGATCACCGGGGTGCAGGTCGTGGACGGAACCGGCGCCGCCCCCCGCAGCGGGCAGACCGTGGTCATCGAGGGCGCGCGCCTCCTCGGCGTCGGCCCGGACGGGGAAGTTCCGATCCCCGCGGAAGCGGAACGGATCGACGGCGCCGGCCACACCCTGATCCCCGGCCTGGTCGGCGTCCACAACCACACCTTCTACACCACCGCGGCGCGCCACTCGCAGATGAACACCACTTCGCCGCGGCTCTACCTCGCCTCCGGCGTGACCACCATCCGCACGACCGGCAGTTACTCGCCGTACAGCGAGATCAACATGCGCCGCGCCATCGAAGCCGGCGAGATCGTCGGCCCCCGGATGCACATCACCGGCCCCTACATCTCCGGGGCCGGGGCGAGCACCTACATGACCCAGGTGTCGAGCCCCGAGGACGCCCGCCGGGTGGTCGCCTACTGGGCCGAAGAGGGCGCCACCTGGTTCAAGGCCTACACCCGCATCTCCCGCGCCGAACTGGGCGCCGCCATCGAGGAAGCGCACCGCCTGGGCCTCCGCTTCACCGGCCACCTCTGCTCGGTCACTTTCCGGGAAGCGGTGGACCTCGGCATAGACGCCCTCGAACACGGTTTCTTCACGAACACCGAATACCACGCGGCGAAAGAGCCCGACGAGTGCCCGCCGGACTTCCGTTCCACGCTCCGCGACCTCGACATCGCTTCGGCAGAAGTGCAGGGCACCATCGAACACCTGGTCGAGAACGAAGTCGCGCTCACCTCCACCCTGGCGGTGTACGAACTCTCGGTCCCCGGCCGCCCGCCGCTCGAAGACCGGAACCTGGAAGCGCTCTCCCCCGGCGCGCGCGACGAATACCTGGCCCGCCGCGAAGAGATCGCCGCCGCGCAGGACGCGATCTTCCGGGACCTGTTCCCCAAGGCGCAGGCCTTCGAGTACCGCTTCTTCAAGGCCGGGGGGCTCCTGGCCGCCGGGGTGGACCCCACCGGCAACGGCGGCGCGCTGCCCGGCTTCGGCGACCAGCGGAACTACGAACTGCTCCTCGAAGCCGAATTCACGCCGGCGGAGGCGCTGCTGGTGATGAGTCTGAACGGCGCCCGCGTCCTGGGAGTGGACGACGACCTCGGCAGCATCGAGACCGGCAAGGTGGCCGACCTGGTGCTCATCGCCGGCGACCCGGTGGCGAACCCGGCGGAGATCCGGAAGGTAGTCACCGTCTTCAAGGACGGCGTCGGCTACGACTCCCGGAAACTCATCGCCTCGGTGAAGGGCCTGGTCGGCCTGCAGTAGGCGCCGCCCCGGGGATTCGTTGCCTCCGGGCGGCCCGGTTCCCCTCGAAGGAGACCGACGATGGACGGAGCAGCCGGTCTCGACTGGATCTCCGTCGCGGGCTTCCGCAGCCTGCGTCGGATCGACCGACTCGCCCTGCGGCCGGTCAATGTCCTGATCGGGGCGAACGGATCCGGGAAATCCAACCTCGTCGAGGTCTTCTCCTTCCTCCACGCCGTCGGTGACGGCCGGATGCGGGAGTACGTGCGACGGCGCGGTGGGGCAGCCCGATTGCTCCACTTCGGGCCCGAGACGACTTCCGAGTTGGAATTCGAAGTGTCGCTCCACGGAGAACGCCACCGGTATCGTCTCGAATTGGCCGCCGGTGCGACCGATGAACTGTTCGTCGTCACGGAGACGGCTCTCTTCCGGGACGAGAGCGAATCCCCGCGCCCCCAGGTCCAGGCCCTTTCCCCGGCGAACCGGGAAGCGGGGATCAGCGATCCGGCCCTGACCGGCGTTCCGCGCCGGATCCGGGAGGAGTTGGACGGTTGGCGGATCCATCACTTCCACGACACGAGCGCGAACTCTCCGTTGCGAAGGACGGCGAATCTGCACGACCGCCATTTCCTGCGCGCGGACGGCGGAAACCTGCCGGCCGTCCTGTACTCGCTTCAAGAGTCACATCCGACTTCGTACGCGATGATACGGAAGACCGTCCGTCTCGCGGTTCCGTTCCTGCGGGATTTCGTGCTGCGACCGTTCGGCGAGACGGGAGACGCGATCCGACTGCAGTGGACGCACCGCGACTCGGACCTGCCGTTCGATGGCAGCGCGCTCTCCGACGGAACCCTGAGATTCATCGCCCTCGCCACCCTGCTCATGCAGCCGCGCGCTCGGCGCCCGAACATCATCTTGTTGGATGAACCCGAACTCGGGCTCCATCCGATGGCCATCGGGTTGCTGGCGGGCCTGGTCGAGGCGGCGAGCGCCGACGGCCAGGTGATCCTGTCGACCCAGTCGGCGACCTTCCTCGACTATTTCGAGCCGGAGGACCTTCTGGTCAGCGAGAGAACCGACGGACAGACTTCCTTCCGCAGGATCGAAGCGGGCGCGTTGAGTGTCTGGCTGGAGGACTACAGCCTGGGGCAGTTGTGGGAGAAGAACTATCTCGGGGGCCGGCCCCATTCGGAAGCAGCGGTGGCGCCGACTCGGTGAACCGGCTGCTCGTACTCGTGGAGGCTGCGACCCTGTCATAGTGGCGGGGATCGAGCCGTTCGTTGCGCGCGGCGGAGCCGAGCCGGTGCCGAAGCCGTAGCGGGCCGCGCCCCGAACCGATCCCTCTTGCCGGAACGGGGCGGGAACGGCCGGCGTCGGCTTCCCCGTCAGAAGAGCGCCTGGGTCTTGCCTGGGTCTTCGCGGGCGAGGAAGGCGATCTCGGACCAGGAGCCGACCAGCGCGTTGTAGGCGAGGGCCTCCGCCGGGCGCTGCTGCCGGTCGCAGACGGCGTAGAGCCGGTGCGCCAGCATCCGCGCCACCTCGCCTTTCGCGCGCACCTTCCGCAGCAGCCGCGCCGCCCCCATCTCCCCGGCCGTGTCGAGCGCGCGGACCAGGTGGTGGACGACCTCCCAGACCGTGAGCCGCCAATCCTTCCACGGGTCCCAGTCCTCCGGCAGTTCCTCCGGGCGGAGCAGCCGCACCCGACCGCCGCCGGAAACGAGGATCCCTGCCTCGACGAGGCCGGCGACGCTGGTGTTCTTCGCCTTCGACAGGGTTTCGGCGTCCCCGAACTCCCCTTCGTCGAAGTGGTGCTGGGTGAACCAGGCCACCGCCCACCGGGTATCGCCGTCGAAGTCTCCTTCCTGTTCCGTGAGGGTCTGGTCCAGGACCTCGTTGATGTGCCCCAGCGCCTCCCGAACCGTCAGCGGCTCCCCGTGGACATGGTTGACGCTGCGGTACCGGCTGAACACTCCCATCCCCGGCCCGATGGCGGCCTGCGCCAGGTCCACCGGCGCGATCCCGGCTTTCTGGAGGTCGACCAGAGCCGGCGGCAGCTCCTCTTTCAGCGCGTCGATGAACTCATTGCGGCCCGCCACTCGCGCCTCCGAAGGCCGCCGCCGGCAGACGAGCACGATGCTGGACGCGAGGGCATTCGTGTCCATGCCCACGAGGCGAGAGGCGTTCTCCGTCCGCATCGGCCAAGTACCCGTAATCGAGAACCCGGAGCGAATGACTCCTTCGAGGAAAGTCTCCCAGCCAGTGCTCGATGTGCCGGCGTCGTCCCTGGTCTCCGCCTGCTTGAAGGCGTAGTAGATCGTGGCCGGCAACGCTCGATGGGTCCGTTCCGCCATCCGACGAACGGCGCGATTCATGCCGTCGAGGAAGAACGCCTCGGCCTTCTCCGGACCGCCATGCCGATACGGCGTCGCCACCAGTTCCTCTTCCTTCGGAACTGCCAACGTGGCGAACAGATCGGGGAACAGCGGCCTCAATGAGCGTCGCAACCAGACATAGAAGAAGTCGGACAGATCCGCGTAGCCGATGTTGTCGTAGTAGGGCGGATCCGTGGAGACCACCCGGTTCGATTCGCCGACCGGAGCCGTCGCGTCCAACTGACGAGAAGTCGCCGCAGTCGGGGATGGAGAGTTCCGGACACACTTCTCTATACCGTTCACGACACCCTCGAAATCTCCACCGGCACCGGCGAAGGGATTCACCTCGGCGAAGTCCCAGACCATCGGCAGGGCCTGTCTGCCGAACGCCGGAGCAGACTTGCCTTCTCCGGCTCTCCACCGCGCCAGCGTAACGAGAAACACGGATTCCTTGCTCGCCGCCAGCGCCGAATAGACGGCCACCGCATCGGCGTACGCAGCACCGCCCGCACCGCCCTCACGGAGAGATCGGTCATCGTCGGTATCGCCCATCATCGCGGTGGCGTCGCGCAGGACACGCGACCGCGCCTCGTTCACCAGTTCTGAGAGCGTCGTCAGCGCGGTCAACTGTCGCTCAGTGAAGAGGTCCCCGAAGTCGGTCATCCCGTACAGCGGCGTCTTGAAGTCCCGCGTGTTCCGGGGCAGCGCCAGGTCCGGTCTCCACTCCGGCGCCGCAGCGAGTGCAGCGGCCTCGTGTTCAGCCGTCGGCGGCAGATAGACCCGACTGCGGTCGCCCTCGGTCACGATGGCCATGAGCCGGGCCTTCATCCGACCGGCTCTACCTTCTGACCGCAGGTAATCGAACGGCATCGGCGTCCCGGAAACCAGGCAGCGAAAGGGACTGCGGCTCCCGGCGGTCTTCGTCCCTCGCTTCGTCGCCTCCGGATCCGGCGGCGGGCCGGTGCGGACCTCGAACCGGTAGTCCCGACCGTCCACGATCGGCTCGACCCAGGCCTCCTTCCCCTTCTTCGTCGAGAGCATGAAGTTCGAGACCAGCGGTACCTCGACTTCCGCGAACCCCGGGTTCGGGCTGTGAACGGTCCGCGCCCAGAGCCAGGCGATCACCGTCAACTCCCGACCCGCGTAGCGTTCGAGATCCGGCCGCCCCGCCGCCATTTCCTCGATGACCCGCACCTTCGGATACAGGTGACCGATCCGTCGTTCCGCCTCGTCCCGCATCCACTGCCCGTAGTACCGGACATCCTCGGCGAGACCGGCCGCGCCCTTCCACTCCTTCGCCCCCAGCGCCGGCCCCCGGGACTCCGGGTTCACCGGCGGACGCCCCGCGAACTTCGGCGGGATCTCGATCATCGCCTTGTTGATGAGCACCGCTACCGGGTTCAGGTCGGAGGCATGCGCTTCCAGCCCCAGCCGCTGCGCCTCCAGCGGGATCGCCCCGCCCCCGGCGAACGGATCGTGGAACGCCGGCAGCCGCTTCTTGTTGAAGAGCTCGGCCGCCCGGGGATGGTCGGCGTTGTCCGCGCAGGTCCGCCGCCAACTGGTCCGGATCTCCTCCCGCGCCCCTTCCAGGAGTTCCTCGTTCGTGGTGTTCTCCCACTTCACCAGTTCCCGCAGGATCGCGAACAGTCGCTTCCGTTCCTGCTCCTGTTCCTCCTCCGTCGGGAAGAGGTCCGGCCGGGACGAGGGATCGTCCACCAGTTGCGCGAAGAGCACCGCCCGCGCCGCCGCCAGCGGCCGCCGCGCCCACCAGAGATGCAGCGTGCTGGGGTGCCCGTGTCGGATGGACTTCTCCCGCGCCGCCGCCCGGTTGAGGTCGTCCAACGGCAGCGCCACCTCGATCAACTTCCGCACCGTCTTCACGGCGTTGCTCCGCCCCCCGCTCACAGACTCCTCCCCACGGCACCCCGGCCCCTGCCTCCCCGCCGGCAGCCCTCGCCCGCCCCTTCGAGGCCGCGCCGCCCGTCTCGCATCCCCCTGATTATCCACGCGGTCGGAAATCCGGGAACCCTCGGCTGCCCCGGACCGGCCGGAGGTCGGGGGCGCGCCCGATCCGCCCCGGTGAAACGGCCATCCCCCGTCCGCACCTCCCGTCGCCCCAACCCGGTGCCCCGGCCTCCGGCTGGGCCGCGGCCCTCATCGGCAGCATCACCGCCACGACGACGCATGGCGCCATCCCACCGCAATCCGGCGCACTGGACCGAGGGCGCGGGGGGTCACTGCTTCTCCTCATCGGACGTGTCGCCGCGCCCGGACTCGGGCGTCACAGAGACATACAGCATTGAGTCGGTGAGCGACACTCCGCGTTTCGGTCCATACTCGTAGCGACGACTACAGGCCAGACAGACGACGGTCCACGACCCGACACGCATCAACAGCGTGTCGTACCCGTCCGACCGACACTGCTTGCAAGGGCCGCTAGTCAGGATCCCCTCATCATTCGGCCATCTCACCCTGATTTCACCAGGAACAAAGTCCTCGAACCACTCCATTTCCTCGCCAACCAACTCGGGGTACTGCCATCGCCACAGGCGAGTAATCCAACTCAAGATGAACCGAAACGGGATCCGCCACACGCGGTCCCTTCGCATGGGAGGGGCCGAGATTTCGACGAACTGGCCGTCTGCCCCGTAGGAAAGCGTCGGCCACGTCTCGTAATCGAGTCGGATTGTAGCCGGTTGTCCTTCAATCGGAGGACCTCCATCTCGATGGGAAATGTCCGCCACCGTCACTCTTCCTTCGATTCGCAGTTGCGGCTCGATGATCGAGTATGGAGATGCAGGGATGTCTCGTGTCGGCCCTGGCCACACCACAACTCGACAATCCGACTTGTGAGACGAAACGATCAGTCTCGGGGTGTCATCAGCTGTCGCGAGGATGGCATTCCCGGGTCGAAGCGCACGATGGAGATTCCGCCAGCTCAAGATGTCCGTTCCGAGTTTGCGCGTAACCAACTCGGCGTCCGAGTGAACGAGAACCGTGTCCTCGCTCCCCGCGACTCCGAATTCAACTCTGGCACCTGACAGTGTCATCATCGCGACCGGTTGGCCAACCTCCATCTTCATCCCGTGGACGGTGACGGAATCTCCGGGACGAAGCCGTATCTTCTCGCTCAACGCGACGCTCCTCCCACTTGGATGCTCTCTGCCATCCCAGACAGTCCAGCGAACGGAGACGTATCCGACCGAATGCGGCGGTTCACCCACCGCAACCGACGGTACAGAGGACGCTCACGGTCTCCCCACGCATGGAGGCGGATTCCGTAGATCATCTCGTTCCTCCCTGCCCGCCGCCTCAGAAGTTTAGCGATCCCGGCTGCGGTCGCCGGGTGGCCCGGAGGTGGGCTCGGAGGTTCATCGCAAAAACCGTAAGGGGCGAACCGGACAACATCTGTCGGGGGATTTTCCGCCCCCGTCCCGCCCCGCCTCGTCCGTCAGCGCCGGGACCGGCCGCCGGGAGCGCCCGGGCGCTTCCGCGCCCCCGGTCGGAGGCACGGCGCGAACATCACCCCCGGCGGCCCGAGAGGCCCGCCGGCCGGGAACCGCTCGGCGGTCGTCCCTTTTGATCTTCCTGTCGAGGGCGGGCGACCGTTCACAGCGGAGGCGGGACGCTACCGAAGGCGACACGTCCACGGTCGTCCTCTCGAATCACGGTCGGTGCGGAGGTTCGGGTTCCGTGGTTCGGTCGGGACGAGGAAGAAGGCCGGCGCGCCGGAAGCACGAGGGCCAGACTGCCGACACCGCGGCTGCGACCTCCGGGAACCGTTGGCGGTCCGCGTGTCCATCGATGAGTTCGTAGTAGGCGACGGAACCGTCGGTCTCGACCACGAAGGAGAGCCTGGTTCGTTCCCCGGCCCCGGGGAACTCGATGGCGATGCCCCGACCTTCGACCTCATCCACGAGCGGGGCCGGGAGTCCGTGGCCGGCGAATCGGGACAGCAGGGACTTCGAGGCGCGGAGCGTCTTCTCTCCCGGGATCGGTCCGTACACCTCGATGCCGCGAGCGATCTCGTCGAGGTCACTGAAGGCCTCGTCCCAATCATCGGAGGACCCACCCGACACGGCGGTCTGCTCCGTGATGGCGGGCCGAAGCGGCAGGGCGGCCGGGTCGAGAGCCTTGGACACGCGGACGCCGGGATTATCGCGGCTCCGGGTGAGCGGAGGGCCTCGCCGGGCGGGCGGCTCGGTCGGGCCGCCGGGCGAGAGGCGCCGGGGCTCCCCGGGGGCGAGGCGCGCCGCGCCTGGGCGGGTTCCTCCGGCGCGCCGTTGTAGGAAATCCCGCGATCTCGCATCGTTCCGGGGGCGCCGCGGTCTCGGCGGCGGGAGGCGGACCCCGGCGGACGGCGGACGGGGAGACGGGCCAGTTCGGCGTCGCGGATCCGGCAGTTCCGGAGGGGGTCGAGGGGCCGCCGGAGGGCGGGGCGCCGGTCGCCGGTCTGACGCCGGGGGGCGGCGCGGTCGGCCACACCGTCGAGGACGAGATCGGGCCGGAACTCGCCGGGGGCGCCGCCGACGCCATCACCGCCGCGTTCGCCGAGAGCCGGGCCGCCGGGATCCTCCACCTGGGCGCGGCGCATCCGCGGACGGGACTCCATCCGACCCTCGGCTGGTGGCGGGACTTCGGGACGCACTTCGCGGCGGCGGCCGGCGCGGCGCTCGACCCGCAGGCCCCGGAGGCGTCGGTCCGGCCGGAGCCGGATCGCGCCCGGCTCTACGAACACGCCTTCGCCGCGCCGCCGATGGTTGGGGCGGAGACGGTCTCCCCGGCGCTGCTGCGGCAGTCGTGGGCGGAACTCGTCGAGACCCTGGCGGAGCGGGGCCGGGCCACGGAGGGCGGCGCCGGGCTCTGGCCGCGGCAGCAGAACGAGCACTGGAACGCTGTCGGCCGGGTCCGGCTGCACCTCGCCGAGAACCGGCGCGACCCGGAGCGGCCCTTCGCCCGACCTGTGTGGAATCGACCACCCTGGGCCGGATCAACCACCCTCTGGCGGATCGACCACCCTGGCGGATCGACCACCTTCCGGCGGATCGACCACCCTCCGACGGATCGACCACCCTCCGACGGATCGACCACCCTCCGACGGATCGACCACCTTCGGACGGATCGACCACCCTCCGACGGATCGACCACCTTCGGACGGATCGACCACCTTCGGACGGATCGACCACCTTCGGGCGGATCGACCACCTTCGGGCGGATCGACCACCTTCGGACGGATCGACCACCTTCGGACGGATCGACCACCTTCCGACGGATCGACCACCTTCGGACGGATCGACCACCTTCCGACGGATCGACCACCCTGCGCCGATCGACCACCCTACGCCCGATATCGACCACCCTACGCCCGATATCGACCACCCTACGCCCGATATCGACCACCCTGCGCCGGATCGACCACCCTACGCCCGATATCGACCACCCTGCGCCCGATCGACCACCCTCGCCCGATCGACCACTCTGCGCCGATCGACCACCCTGCGCCCGATATCGACCACCCTGCGCCGATCGACCACCCTGCGCCCGATATCGACCACCCTGCGCCGATCGACCACCCTGCGCCCGATCGACCACCCTGCGCCGGATCGACCACCCTGCGCCCGATATCGACCACCCTGCGCCGGATATCGACCACCCTGCGCCCGATATCGACCACCCTACGCCCGATATCGACCACCCTGCGCCGATCGACCACCCTGCGCCCGATATCGACCACCCTGCGCCGATCGACCACCCTGCGCCCGATCGACCACCCTGCGCCGGATCGACCACCCTACGCCCGATATCGACCACCCTGTGGCGGATCGACCACCCTTCGCCCGATCGACCACCCTCCGTCCGATATCGACCACCCTGCGCCCGATCGACCACCCTCCGCCCGATATCGACCACCCTGTGGCGGATCGACCACCCTGCGCCGGATCGACCACCCTTCGCCGGATATCGACCACCCTACGCCGGATCGACCACCCTTCGCTCGATATCGACCACCCTCCGGCGGTATTGACCACCCTCCGGCGGATCGACCACCCTCCGGCGGTATTGACCACCCTCCGGCGGTATTGACCACCCTCCGGCGGTATTGACCACCCTGCGCCCGATCGACCACCCTGCGCCCGATCGACCACCTTCGGGCGGATCGACCACCTTCGGGCGGATCGACCACCTTCGGACGGATCGACCACCTTCGGGCGGATCGACCACCTTCGGGCGGATCGACCATCTTCGGACGGATCGACCACCTTCGGGCGGATCGACCACCTTCCGACGGATCGACCACCTTCGGACGGATCGACCACCTTTCGACGGATCGACCACCTTCGGACGGATCGACCACCTTCCGACGGATCGACCACCTTCGGACGGATCGACCACTTTCCGACGGATCGACCACCCTGCGGCGGATCGACCACCCTGCGCCGATCGACCACCCTGCGGCGGATCGACCACCCTGCGCCGATCGACCACCCTACGCCCGATATCGACCACCCTACGCCCGATATCGACCACCCTGCGCCGGATATCGACCACCCTACGCCCGATCGACCACCCTCCGCCCGATATCGACCACCCTGCGCCCGATATCGACCACCCTGCGCCGGATCGACCACCCTCCGCCCGATATCGACCACCCTGCGCCCGATCGACCACCCTCGCCCGATCGACCACCCTTCGGCGGATCGACCACCCTCGCCCGATCGACCACCCTTCGGCGGATCGACCACCCTGCGCCGGATCGACCACCCTACGCCCGATATCGACCACCCTGCGCCGGATATGGACCACCCTTCGCCCGATCGACCACCCTCCGCCCGATATCGACCACCCTGCGCCCGATATCGACCACCCTTCGGCGGATCGACCACCCTACGGCGGATCGACCACCCTGCGCCGGATATCGACCACCCTGCGCCCGATCGACCACCCTCCGCCCGATATCGACCACCCTGCGCCGATCGACCACCCTGCGCCCGATATCGACCACCCTGCGCCGATCGACCACCCTGCGCCCGATCGACCACCCTGCGCCGGATCGACCACCCTGCGCCCGATCGACCACCCTGCGCCGGATCGACCACCCTACGCCCGATATCGACCACCCTGCGCCGATCGACCACCCTGCGCCCGATATCGACCACCCTACGCCCGATATCGACCACCCTGCGCCGATCGACCACCCTACGCCGGATATCGACCACCCTGCGCCCGATATCGACCACCCTTCGCCCGATATCGACCACCCTGCGTCGGATCGACCACCCTGCGCCGATCGACCACCCTACGCCCGATATCGACCACCCTGCGTCGGATCGACCACCCTGCGCCGGATATCGACCACCCTACGGCGGATCGACCACCCTCTGCCGGATCGACCACCCTCTGGCGGATCGACCACCCTGGGCCGGATCGACCATCCTCCGGCGGATCGACCACCCTCTGGCGGATCGACCACCCTGGGCCGGATCGACCACCTTCCGACGGATCGACCACCCTGTGGCGGATCGACCACCCTGCGCCCGATCGACCACCCTGCGCCGGATCGACCACCCTACGCCCGATATCGACCACCCTACGCCCGATATCGACCACCCTGCGCCGATCGACCACCCTACGCCCGATATCGACCACCCTGCGCCCGATATCGACCACCCTGCGCCCGATCGACCACCCTCCGTCCGATATCGACCACCCTGCGCCGGATCGACCACCCTCCGCCCGATATCGACCACCCTGTGGCGGATCGACCACCCTCTGCCGGATCGACCACCCTGCGCCGGATCGACCACCCTCCGCCCGATATCGACCACCCTCCGCCCGATATCGACCACCCTGCGCCGATCGACCACCCTCCGCCCGATATCGACCACCCTGCGGCGGTATTGACCACCCTCTGCCGGATCGCCCACCCTCTGACGGATCGAGCCGATGCGGATCGAGCCGATACGGAATCGAGCCGGTGCGGATCGACCCGATACGGATATCGAGCCGATAGGGACCATGCCCGTTCCGTGGCCCCGCTCCGCTACTACGGCGACGGCAGGGTCGCGCCCGCTTCCCGCCATCGCCCGCGCCGGTCCGGCATCGCCAGGTGCGCGATCGCTCCCCGCACCTGCTCCGGGCAAAAGACACCTGCTTGGCACATGCTTCCGGTCGATGACACATGCTTGGCACCTGCTTGACACATGCTTCCGGCCGAGGACACATGCTTGACACATGCTCCCGCCGAAGAGCCGATGGAACGGCGAGCCGACAACGGCGCCCGAAGGTCGGCGTCGGCGGGCGGCGGATTCGGCCCGGCCGGCGCGGTCCCCGCCCAGGGAGTCAGCGGGGGCGGGGGTTCGTAGGGCGGGCGGGGCGGCGGTTCGGGCCGGAAGACGCGGCGGCGGAGTCGGCCTCGAACCTCCAGTCGCGGTAGCGGCGGGCGCCCTCGTAGATCCGGAAACTCAGCAGGTCGCTCGAGCCGGCGACGCCGATGATCCCGGCGGGAGCGTCCGTCGCCGTCGCGCCCGGAGCCTCTTCGCGGCCTGCCCCGGGGGCCGGCGTGAGTTCCCCGGCGCGCGCCGTCAGGGTTTCCAGCGCGGCGGCGTCCATCCCCTCGTCCATCAGCGCGGCAGTGTCGGCGAAGCCCCCGGCGCCCCCGCGTCCCGCGCCCGCCTCCTGACGCAGCAGCCGGAACGGCCGGCCGGTGAACGGGTCGTCCCAGGCCCGGCGCAGGTAACGCCCTTCGACCAACTCCTCCAGGGTCTCCGGAAGCGCGCCCGGGCGATCCCGCCGGAACCGCTCGATCGCCCGCGCCACCGCCTCGCCCCGGAACACCAACTCCGCTTCGCGCTCCCGCTGCAGCACCTGGCTCCAGAGCGTGTTCGCCGCCATGAGCCCCACGCCGACCAGCAGGACTCCCACCAGGACGCCGAAGAGGACGAAACCGGCGTCGCCTCCCGCCGGGCCGGGCGCCCCGCGCCGGCGGCGTTCACCACTCACGGTACGGACGCCCGTCGCTGCCGATCTCCTCGGAACGGCTGCGCACATCGGAAACGCCGGCGGGGGCGTTCGGGAACAGCGGGTCGTAGTCGTCGCGGATCTCCTCCCAGAGGATGGAGCCGGTCATCGGATCCTCCGGCACCTCCCGCAGGTATCCGGCGACCACCAACTCGGCCAGCGCCTCCGGGTACTGGTCCCGGTCGGCCCGGTACTGGTCGAGCCGGTCGCGCAGCACCGCCAGGTTGTGTTCCAGCACCGCCTCCTTGGCCTTCGTGATCTGCGCCTGGTAACGGGGCAGCGCGATCCCGAACAGCACCCCCAGCACCAGCAGCACCAGCACCATCTCGAGGAAACTGAAACCGCCCTCCCGCTTCCCGGGCGCCCGCCGCGCCAATCCCGGCGCAACAAGGCGGCGGGCAGGGAGCAGGTTCACCATGACCGGTAGCGCGTCCCGTCGAGGGCGATCCCCGGCGAGGCGGAGCGGAGGTCGTACACATTCTCGCCGCCCCAGGACAGGTCCCCGGGGTCGTCCTGGTGGGACCGGAGCAGCCAGTCGGCCCTCCCGGTGATCGGGTCCACCGGCAGGCGCCGCAGGAAACGGAGTTCGACGGCGCGCCCGAACTCGTCGCGCGGGCCGGGCACGCCCTCCACCAGCGCTTCCAGATCCGGCGGGTAGTTCCGATGCTCCGGCTCCAGGAAGTCCGGGTCGATCTCCCCGGCCACGGCCGCTTCGTGGTAGGCGTCGATCGCCGCCCGCACGCCGCGGAGCGCCCGGCGCAGTTCCACTTCCTTCACCCGCACCGAGGACACCTTGGCCACCGGGACGATGGCCAGCGCCAGCACCGCCAGGATCCCGGCGGCCACCACCAGTTCGATGAGCGTGAACCCGGCCTCGCGGCGGGAGACGCCGGCGGGCGGGAGCGGACGCCGGGCCATCGTCAGAACTGGGGCACCGAGGCCAGGCTGAACAGCGGCAGGTAGATCGCGAGCAGCACCAGCGCCACGAAGCCGCCCAGGATCACCAGCACCACCGGGGTCAGCAGGCTGAGCAGCACCGCCACCCGGTTCTCCACCACTTCGTCGTTGAAGTCGCTGATCGAGAGCACCATCCGGGCGAGGTCGCCGGTGCTCTCGCCGACCCGCACCATCTGCAGCGCGAACCCGGGCAGTTCGCCGGTGGCGGCCAGCGCGTCGGTGAGCGAGCGGCCCTCGGTCACCTCGGCGGCGGTCGGCGCCACCGCGCCGCGGAAGTGGCGGTTCGACACCGCCCCGGCGGCCACCGGGATCGCCCCGGCGAGCGGCATCCCCCCGGCGAGCAGCGTCCCCAGCGCCCGGCAGAACTGCGACACCGAGTAGAGCCGCAGGACTTCCCCCACCGCCGGGAGCGAGAGCGCCGCCCGGTCGCGCACCCGCCCGGCGCGCGCGGTCCGCGACCAGGCGAACGCCGCCGCCAGGGCGAGCGCCAGCGCGACGCCCAGGGCCGTGAGGCGCTCGCGCAGGAATTCGGCGGCGCCGAGGAGCGTCCGGGTCAGCGTCGGCAGTTCCTGGTCGAACCCGGCGAAGAAGGGGATGAAACTGGGGACGACGCCCAGCAGCAGGAAGGCCGCGGTGCCGAGCAGCGCCGCCAGCAGGAAGGCGGGGTACACCAGCGCCGCGACCAGGTTCGACCGCGCCTTGACCGCGACGCGCATGGCGCCGGTGAAACGCTCGATCATCCCGGCGAGGTCGCCGCTGGCCTCCCCGGCGCGGAGGCAGGCGCAGTACACGCCGGGGAAGAAGCGGTGGCGGCCGGCGGCTTCGCTGAGCGGCGCCCCGGCGCGGACCTCGGCGAGCATCGCGGTGACCGCTCGGCGGAGGGTCGGGTGCTCCATGCGTTCGACCATGATCGCCAGCGACTCGGCGAGCGGCAGCCCGGCGCGGAGCAGGGCGGCGAGTTCCTGGTTGAACAGCAGGATCTCCCGGGGCCGCACGCGGCGGCGGCGGAAGAGGGTCCGGGTTCCGGCGGCGGGGGCTGTTTTCGCGGTGGGGGCCCCGCCGGGAGCGAGGTCGCCGGGCGGGCGGCGGCGGGAGCGGAACAGGCCGTCCAGCCGGCCGAGCCGGGCGACGGAGAAGACCTGGCGCCCCTGCGCGGTCAGCCGCTCGCGGGCTTCGTCGGGGTTCGCCGCTTCGATCCGCAGGCGCCGGAGATCCCCGCCCGGTTCGCCGACCTGGCAGAGGTATTCGGGCATCGGAACCGCCGGAAATGGTACGCGCCGGTCCCGCGCCGCCGGCGGGTCGGCGGAGGGTCGGCGCCCGGCCGCGAGACGGTGCGGTCGGCGGCCCGGTTCGCTTCGGTTCCCCCCGGTTCACGGTCGGGGGCCTTCGGTAAACTCGCCGCGGAGGGAAAGGAGTCGTCGTGAGCCGCAAGAAGACCGCTCGCCGGAAGCGCCGCAGCCGGGGGAGCGGGGCCAAGTCGTCGGGAGCCGCGCCCGGCCAGATCCTCGCCGAGAACCGGCGGGCGCGGCGCCTGTTCACGGTGCTGGAGCGGTTCGAGGCCGGCATCGCGCTCACCGGCGCGGAGGTGAAGTCCTGCCGGATGGGCGGGGCGAACCTGAAGGACTCCTACGGCAAGGAGCGCGACGGGGAGTTGTTCCTGGTGAATTGCCACATCGCCCCCTACGCCCACGCGCCGGCGAACCAGGGCGACCCGGACCGGAACCGCAAGTTGCTGCTCCACGGCAACGAGATGCGGCGGATCGCCGGGCAGTTGACCACCGCGGGGCTGACGCTGGTGCCGCTGCGCATCTATGTGCGGAACGGCTGGATCAAGGTGCAGGTCGCCCTGGCCAAGGGGCGCAATGTGCGCGACCGCCGGGAGGCCGTCCGGGAGCGCGAGGCCCAGCGGGAAGTCCGCGAAGCCCTGGGCTGAGAGTCGGGTCCGGGACGCGCCGCCGCGCGGGCCGCCGAGGCGTCCCGGTCGGGACGCGGCGGCGGGGGCGGGATCCGGGGCGCGGTCTTCCCCGGGGCGCGGGAGCGGGTTCGGCGGCGGGAGCGGCGGAAGATTCGACGCCTCCGCCAAGGAATTCGAGGGTGGGGGACCGGGTCGGGCGCCGGGCCCGGATCTCGACCGGGGCCGGGCCGGCCTCGACGATCGGCGATGGCCCGTTTCGCCCGCGGCGATGCTTCGAGGCGGTCCGGGGCCGTGGGCCGGACTTGACGATCGGCGATTGCGTGTTACTTCTGAAGGGACAGGGAGGCAGGTGCTCCGGCAGTGATGATCGAAGAGGCTCGGGGGTTCGCGGCGCGGACCGCCCGGAGGGCGCTGTTTCCGACCCCCGGGCCGGACGCGGCGCCGGTGGCCCGGGGGAGGGGCGTCCCGGAGATCGGGGGCCCGCCGGGAGCCGAACGCTCCGAGGCGCGCCGCGGCGGGAGCGTTTCCGTCCGGGGCGTCCGCGAGCGGGCCCGGCCCCGCGGCTCCCGTCGCGCGGCGCGCCCCACGCGGGGGTGCGACCGGCATCGTCGCCGGCGGTCGGCGGCCGGGACCGGAGCCTCGAGCCGCCCGGTCCTTTCCGGTGTCGTATCCGTCGTCCTCCTGCCGGTGTTCGCGTCGGTGGCGTTGGCGGCGGCGGGTCCCCGGGGCTCGGCGTCGGAGGTCTGCGATCCCGCGGGCGAGGACGGGACGACGGCGCTGATGCGGGCGGCGTTCGCCGGCGCCGACGAAGAAGTGGTTCGTCTGCTCGACGGCGGGGCGGATCCGAACGTCCGCTGCCACGCCGACGGGACGACGGCGCTCCGGATGGTCTTCGCGCCGCTCTTCGCCGATCCCGACGGCTCGGACTGGGAACTCTCGGAGATGCCGCTTTCCCTGCCGGAGGGGGTCGGGACGGAGGCCGATCTGGGCGCGCGGCGCCGTTCGCTCGACGCGCTGCTGTCGGCGGGGGCCGATCCGAATGCTCGCGAGCGGGACACGCACCCGCTCACTCTGGCGGTGATGCTCCAGGCGGCATGGGCCGTCGAAGCGCTGCTGGCCGGGGGAGCCGACCCGGCCCTGGCGCTGAACCTGGAGCAGGCGGTCCGGATGATCGGGGATCCGGAGATCGCGGCCCTGTTGGGAATCGAATGATGGGGTTCGAATGCCGGGAATCGAATGGACGGGAATCGAGTGAGGCGAATCGGGTTTCGGGAGTCGGGTGAGGCGCTGCGCGTCGTGGCGCTGGGACGCCGGCGGTGATGCTCCGGGCGATCCGGGCGGTCGAAGCGCTGAGGGCCGGGGGAGCCGACCCGGCCCTGGCGCCGAACCTGGAGCAGGCGGTCCGGATGATCGGGGATCCGGAGATCGCGGCCGTGTCGGGAATCGAATGGCGGGAATCGAGTGAGGGGGTTCGAATGGACCGGAATCGAATGAGGCGAGACGGGTTTCGGGAATCGGGTGGGGCGCTGCGCGTCGTGGCGCTGGGACGCCGGCGGTGATGCTCCGGGCGATCCGGGCGGTCGAAGCGCTGAGGGCCGGGGGAGCCGGCCCGGCCCTGGCGCCGAACCTGGAGCAGGCGATCCGGATGATGGAGGATCCGGAGATCGCGGCCCGGTCGGGAATCGAATGGCGGGAATCGAGTGACGTGAATGGAGTGCCGGGAATCGAGTGATGCGAATGGAATGCCGGGAATCGAGTGATCCGCTGCGCGCGGTGGCGTGGGGCGGCCTGCTCGCCGGCCTGCTCTGGAGCGGCGGGTGCGTCCGGACGTACTTCGACCCGGGCGGCGGCGCGGCGAAGGGGGCGCGCCCGATCGCGGCGGCGGAGAGCGCGCTCGGCCGCGCGGTGTGGAAGGGCGACGCCGCGGCGGTCGAACGGCTGGCCCGGGACTCCGGGGTGAACGCCTGCGCGCCGGACGGGAGCAGTCCGCTGGGGCTCGCCGCCCTCCGGGGGTCCCCTTCCGTGATCGAGGTCCTGCTCGCTGCCGGCGCCGACCTCGATCTGCCGTGCAACGACGCCGTCACGGCGATCCAGGCGGTGATGGATCCGCTGGTCGAGGTTCGTTTCGAATCGCTCGAAAGCGAGGAGAACGCCGGCGGGACGACGATCGAAACGACGGCGCTGCCGGACCTCGGCCGGGAGTACGGATCGGACGCCGATGTGCGGGATCGCCTGCGGGCGCTGACGATCCTGTTCGAGGCCGGCGCCGAACCGAACTGCCCCGCTCTCGAGGCCTCCGACGAATGCGACCTGCCGCCGCTCCTGACGGCGATCATGACCGGCGACCGCCGCTTCGTCGAGGTCCTGCTGGAGCGGGGCGCGGAGCCGGGGAGTCTGGGCCGGTACCAGCGAATGGGCCTGCGGCTGAGCGGCAACGGGCCGCTGCTCGACTTCGCCCTGGAGTACCGCCCCGGGCGCGGCGACCCGTAGCGGAGGGCGACCCCGCCGGCGGCCGGACGGGCTTTCCCCCCGGCAGTCCTTCGCTCTCGCGCCGTCGTAAACGGCCACCGGAGAACGGGACGGGCTTCCGTCGAACCCGGGGCGACCCGGGCGGAGGGGGCGGGGCCCGTTCGGGGCCTCCGGGGAAGGGGTTCGGGCAGCGCCGGCGCGGCTCCATCCAGGTTCGGGAATCGTCCGGGAGCGGGTTCGCCGGAATCTGCCGGCGCGGCCCTCCCCGGCCCGTCGGGTCCTGTGATTCACTACCCGGAATGCGACGGGCGACGCGCGGGGCCGTCCTCCTGCCGCTGCTGTTCGCTTTCCCGACGCCCGGCGAGGCCGCGCCGCCCCAGGATCCGGCGGAGGCCGGCGCCCGGATCCACCGGTCCATCCCGCCGCCGGGAGCGAAGACCCACCGGGTGGTCCCGGGAGAGCGTTACCGCGCCGTCGCCTTCAAGCGCTGGCTCTACGGCAGCAGTTACCGCGACCTCTGGTCCACCCCGATCGAGGTCGCGGTCCTCGATCTCGACACGGTCGGGGGCGGGCTGACCCCGCTGCGCGCCGGGGGTTTCGGCCAGTCCGTCAATCTGAACTTCACCGGGCGGGACGGGCGCCGCTACACGGTGCGCTCGCTGGACAAGGACGCCGGCCGCCGGATCTGGGAACCCCTCCGGGACACCATCGTGGACGAAGTCCTCCAGGACCTGATCAGCGCCATGCTGCCGACGGGGGCGCTGGTGGCCGACGCCCTGATGGAAGCCGCCGGCGTCCTCCATGCCGCACATACGCCGGTGGTGATTCCGGACGATCCCCGGCTGGGGGAATTCCGCGAGCGCTTCGCCGGACTCATCGGGATGCTGCAGGAGCATCCCTCCGAAGGCCCCGACGATACCCCCGGTTTCGCCGGTTCCAGAAAGGTCAGCAGCACCGAGAACCTGCTGGACGACCTCGAAGACGGGCCCTGCGACCGGGTGGACGCCCGCGCCTTCCTCCGGGCGCGCCTCCTGGACTTCCTCGTCAACGACAAGGATCGGCACCACGGGCAGTGGCGCTGGGCGCGGTTCCCCGACGGGGATTGCCATACCTGGCTCCCCATACCCGAGGACCGCGACCAGGCGTTCATCCACTTCGAAGGCGTCTCCATGATCGCCGCGCGGATCCTGTATCCGATCCAGATCCCGTTCGACGGGTCGTACCCGAGTCTGGTGGGGTTGACGATGACCGGCTGGGAGTTGGATCGGGAACTCCTGGTGGAACTCGACCGGGCGGATTGGGAAGCGGAAGCGGCGGCGCTCCGGGAGGACCTGCCGGATTCCGTCCTCGCGGACGCGGTGCGGCGGCTGCCGCCCCCGTACTACGAGAGCGTCGGCGAAGACCTCGCGGCGGCCCTGCGGGCGCGGCGCGACGCGCTGCCGAGATTCGCCGCCCGCTACTACGAACTGATCTCGCGCCAGGCCGAGATCAAGGCCACCGACCGGGACGAAGTCCTCCGCTGCGAGCACCTGCCCGACGGCGCCCTCCGGGTCAGTATCGGCCTTGCGGAGGAGTCGGGGGGCAGCGCCGCCGCGCCCTGGTTCCGCCGGACTTTCCGGCCGGACGAAACCCGGGAAGTCCGCGTCTTCCTCCGGGGCGGCGACGACCGGGCGGAAGTGACCGGGGAAGCGGGGCGGATCGTCGTCCGCATAGACGGCGGCGGCGGCGACGACACTTTCCGGAACGCCGCGGCGCTCGGCGGCGCGGGGATCGAGTTCTACGACTCCCGGGGGGAGAACCGGTTCGACCTCGGCCGGGGCGCCCTCGTCGAAGAGCGCCCGTACGAACGCCCCCCGGGTTCCCATACCCCGAATGCCCGCTACGCGCTGGACTGGGGGATGCAGCCGCTGACCTTCCCGGTCGTCCTGGCGAACCCGGACCTGGGCCTCTTCGTCAGGTTCCTCCACAGTCGGCAGTACTTCGGCTACCGCCGGGCGCCCTTCGCCTCGAAGCACACCTTCAGCGCCGGGCTGGCCACGAACGGTTTCGAGCCGTTCCTCTCCTATACCGGGGAGTTCCGCGGCGCCGTGGGCGGCCTCGACGCGAGGCTCCACCTCGACTACTCCGGCATCGAGATGGTCCGGTTCAACGGCCTCGGGAACGACACGCAGCTCTCGGAGTCGTCCTCCTTCTACAAGGTGGAACAGGACACCCTGATCGTCGCGCCGGCGATCGAGTTCCGGAAGGAGACGCACCCCGGCGAGGAGCGCCCGGACGCCGCCGCGCCATCGCTGCGGTCCGACCTGGTCGTCCGCGTGGGGCCCGCCCTCCGGTACTCGGACACCCCCGCCGAAGCCAACGAGACCCGCTATCTCGGTTCGCTGGCGGAGCCGCTCTACGGGGCCGGTTCCTTCGGCCAGATCGGCGTGCGCGGCGAAGCGCTCTACGACACCCGGGACGATCCGGGGTACGCCACCCGCGGCGTGTTCCTCCGTCTCGGCGGCGCCGTCTATCCGCGCCTCTGGGATGTGGAGTCCGCCTTCGGAACCGTGGGAGGTGAGGGCAGCACCTACCTGACCGCCCGGCTCCCGACCGAGCCCACCCTGGCGCTGCGCGCCGGCGGCAAGAAGGTCTGGGGCGACTTCCCGTTCCACGAGAGCGCCTTCGTCGGCGGCCCCGGCTTCGCCTCGCTGGGAACCACCGAGGGCGGAACGGTGCGCGGCTACCGCCAGCACCGGTTCTCCGGGGACGCCTCGCTCTACGCCAACGCGGAACTGCGGCTCTCCCTGCTCGACTTCGAGTTCCTGATGCCGATGGAGTGGGGGGTGTTCGGCGCGGTGGACACCGGCCGGGTATTCTTCGCCGACGATCCGCCCGGCGCCGACCGCTGGCATACCGGGATCGGCGGCGGAGTCTGGCTCGGGATCCTCGAGCGCCGTTCCACCGTGAGTCTCGCCGTCATGCGCAGCGAGGAACTGACCGGCTTCTACCTGCGCGCCGGTCTCCTGTTCTGAGCGGGAGCGAGGGAGAACCCCATGTTCCGGAACATCGTCGTCCGCCTGGTCCTCTACTATGTCTGCGCGTTCTTCGCGCTGTTCACCTTCTTCACCCTGTTCCCCGGGGTCCTCTATGTCTTCCAGCGGGAGCGGGCGCGCATCGTCGCCGGCGGGGGAGGTTTCGAGGAGTTCAGCGCCGCCCTGCCGGACGAAGCGGACAGCCTGCGCCGCCGCATGCAGCGGGCGCTCGGACAGAATGTCGTCGGCCGCGACGATCCGCGGCTGGACGACCCGCGCCTCGCCGATCCCTCCCCGGGCATTCCCATCGCGATCTCGCTCATCGTGGCCTTCGCCCTGACCCTGCCGGTCACCTGGGTGTACCGCTGGACGCAGCCGGGGAAGAAGTACAGCAAGTCCTTCGTCCAGAGCCTGCTGATGTTACCGATCTGCATCGCGCTGGTGGTCTTCCTGGTCAAGAACAGCCTCACCCTGGCGTTCTGTCTCGCCGGGATCGTCGCCGCGGTGCGTTTCCGTTCGTCGCTGTCGCAGCCGATGGACGCCCCGTACCTGCTCGTCGCCATCGGGATCGGCCTGGCGACCGGCACGCAACTCACCCTGGCGGCATACCTGGGCTCGATCCTCTTCGTGGCCGCGGCGCTCGGGGTATGGAAGAGCGATTTCGGCGCGCGCCCGGTCGCGGTTTCCGGGTGGCAGATCCTGCCGCCGGAGCGGCCGGGTCTCGGGTCGGGAGAAGGCGGTCCCGGCGCGGGGAGTCCGGCCGACCGGGAGCCGGGCTTCGGCGGCGACGGCAGGGGAAATAGCGAGCGGGAAGGCTGACCGCTCGTGTTTCCCGCGCCGCCGCTCCGGAGTCGAGGAGGTCTCCCGCCGCCGCGGCTTCCGTTCCCGGCGCGCCGGTTCGCCGCGATCGTCGGATTCCTCGGAGTCTTCCCGCTGCTGACGGCGATTCCTTCGGGAGCCTGGTCGGCGCCGGCGGCCGGCGCTTCCGCGGCGGAGCGCCCCGGGCCCGCGGTCGGCCGCGGCGCCCCGGAGGGGGTGGCGGCGCCGCGCCGGCCCGGGAGGCAGACGGCTCTCGACGACTACGACCTCGATCCCGAGGCGGCGACGCGCTGGCGGCTTCCCGGACGGCTCGTCGAGATCTCCGGGCTGGCGACGACGGCGGACGGTCGCCTGCTGGCCCACGGCGACGAAGAAGCGGTGGTGTACGAGTTGGACGCCCGGGACGGGGGGATCGTCAAGAGGTTCCGACTCTCGGACGGCGAGGGCGCGGTCCCGGGCGACTTCGAGGGAATCGCGACCGTGGACGGGCGCGTGTACCTGGTAACCAGCGCCGGCAGGCTGTACGAGTGCCGGGAGGGGGCGGACGGCGAGTCGGTGCTCTTCACCGTCCATGCGACCGGCGTGGGGAGGGAATGCGAGGTCGAGGGCCTGGCGTTCGACGGGGCGCGGCGGGACCTGCTGCTGCTCTGCAAGCGGGCCCGCGGTGCGGCCCCGAGGGGGCAGGTGGCGCTCCATCGCTGGTCGGTGGACGACCGGCGCCTGCGGGAGGAGGCCCGGACCGTGATCCCCGTGGACGACTTCGCGCGTCCTCTCGGGGAAGACGAGTTCCGTCCCTCCGGCATCGAATGGCGCGCCGCTTCGGATACCTACCTGGTGGTCGCGGCCCGTCCGGGGGCGGTCGCCGAAGTCAGCGCGGACGGCGCCGTCCTGGCCGTCGAGCGTTTGTCCGGGCGGTGGCATCGCCAGGCCGAGGGGATCACCCTCGCCCCGGACGGTGCGTTGCTCGTGGCCGACGAAGGCGCCGGCCGCCGGGCGCGCCTGACCGTCTATCCGGTTTCCGGCGACCGGCGCTGAGACCGGCCGCAGCGGGAACGATGGACGCGCGCAACCGGGTGCCGTCCGCGCGGCGCCGGCGTACCCGCCGACCGGTTCGGTATCCATTCCTCGCCGGGCTCGCCTTCGGCGTCGGCGTTCCGATCGGGGGTTTCGGCGCCGTCGCTCCGCAGCCGGGGGCGGAGGCTCCGTCGGGCGGCGAGGTCCGGGTGATCTTCGTGGGGGATACCGGCACCGGCGACCACCGCGCCCGCCGGGTGGTCGCGCAGATGCGGCGGACGGCGGCGGCCGAGGGGATCTCCCGGGTGTTCCTGCTCGGCGACAATGTCTATGAGGAAGGCCGGGCCTCCGACATCGAGCCCAAGTTCCTCGAGATCTTCCGACCGCTGCTGGAAGCCGGCGTCCGGGTGCACGCGGCCCTCGGCAACCACGATGTCCAGCACTGCGAGGACTCCGGCCGCCGCCCGGTTCCCCGCACCGCTGCGGCGTACCGGGCGGCGGATGACTGCTGGGCGGACGCCCATCTCGAAACCCCCGAGTTCGGGTACCACTCCGGCCATCGTTACTATTCGATCCGCCTCCCGGCGGGGGATTCGCCGCTCCTGGAAGTCTTCGTCCTGGACACGAACACCCTGAACCACGAGGAGAGCCCGCTGCCGGACGACGCCGACGAACCGCAGGTCGCCTGGCTCACCGAAGCACTGCGCAGTTCGCCGGCGCGATGGAAGATCGCGGCGATGCACCACCCGATCCATACGCCGAGACGCTGCCGGTTCCTCCGTCTCTTCTGCCGCGGCCCGAGTCTCCGGCTCCGGGCGCTCCTCGAACCGCTGTTCCGGGAGCACGGCGTGGCGTTGGTCTTCCAGGGGCACATGCACCTCTACGCCAGACTGCGCCCCCAGCACGGCATCCAATACTTCGTGAACGGCGCCGGCGGCAAACCCCCGGATCGCTTCGCCCCGGGCCGGGAAACGCATCCCCGGGCCGACCGCGGCCAGTTCAACCACTTCCTCGTTCTCCGGGCCACTCCGGAGCGCGTCGCCTACACCGTCTTCGACACCGCCGGCCGCATCCGCGATTCCGGCGTCCACGGCGGAGACCCGGAAGGGGAAGGCGAGCGATAGATCCCGGATCCGCGCCGTCCCGCCCGGCCCCGGCCCGGCGCGAGGTTCCGCCGCGCCGCGCCGGCCGTATCCCCGACGGTTACGGCCAGAGCCAGGCGAACAGTCCGGCGGTGACGAGGGCGTAGGCGGCTCCGTCGGCGATGGCGCCGAGCGTGTAGACCCAGCGCCGGCCCCACCAGATCGAGGCCTGCGCCACGCCGAGCGCGTAGCCGGCGAAGGAGACCGCGCCCACCAGCCGGAAGACCTCCCCGCCTTCGGCGCCGGGCCCGAGCCCGATCCCCGCGGCGTACCCGGCGAAGGCCCCGACGATCAGGGAATAGACGAACCACTGGGTCAGGCTCTTCCCCATCGCGAAGGGTTCGTTCGGGAAGACCGTCAGGAACGCCACCGGACCCCGTTTCGTCTTCTCGACGAACTCCGGCGTCCCCATCTCCCGGAAGTCGTTCGCGTGCGGCAGTACATAGTCGCCCGGCGGGATGGCGAAAGGCCGGAGCGCGTCCCGGACCCGGTCTTCGTCGGGCACGCCGCGCACCTCGTTCCGGTGGAGGCGAAGCACCATATGGAACAGCCCGCTCAGGAGGAAGACGGCGACGGCCGACAGCAGGATCGGGAGAACCAGGGAGAAGACGGAAACCATGAGAAACCTCGTTCGGAAAGGTGGATTCGGGGCGTTCCGAGCGTCGCGGCGTTCCGGGGGCGCCTCGTTCCCGGGAAGGCCGGCGGCGTCACCGGCGGCGGCGGAGGGGAAAGGAAACGACGCTCTCGTTCCCGTCGCGGCCGACGGAAGCGACGCCGAAGAGGTAGTTGTCGATCACCAGGTTCTCGAAAGTGTATCCGGTGACCTTCCCGACGAATCGGGAATCGGTCCACTGCGGCGCGGTGGTGTCCCGCCAGTACACCCGGTACCCGGCGAGCCGCCTCGATTCCACCGGCGCCCATTCCAGGGAAGCGGAGGCCCGCACCGCGCCGCCGATGGCGACTTCCGCCGGGGGGGCCGGTGCCCGGGCCAGTCCGGCGAGGGTGAGGACATTCACCGCGGTCAGTTTCGCGGCGTACTCGAAGTTCACGCCCTCGACCACATCGCCGTACTCGATCCCGTCTTCGGTGCGGAGGTCCTGGTGCTGGCGGCGGTAGTTCTCGTGCGTCTCCATGATCCGCACGCCGGGGAAACCGGCGTCGTTGAAGGGCCGGTGGTGTCCGCCCCGCCCGAACCGGTCGAGCCGATAGACCAGTTTCGCTTCCAGGTTCGGGAGGTAGAAGTCCGACATCCGCGCCACGTACCGGGCCAGTTGCCGGGAGACGCCGTCCACTTCGCCGCCGGTGGAACGCCGGGCGCGCCGCTGCTCCTCGGTCTCGGTGACCGGGGTCGGCTCCGAGAAGACCCGGAAGGTGTTGTTCTCGATCACGCCATCCACGCCTTCGATGTTGCCGATCATGTCGTTGTTGAGCACCCCTTCGATGTTCCAACCCTCTTCCACGGCGACGGAAGCCAGGTGGCGGCCGCCGAAGAGTCCCTGTTCCTCCCCGGAGAGTCCGGCGAAGAGGATCGTCGCCTCGAAGGAGCCGGCGAACCGGCTGAGCACCCGCGCCGCCTCGATGGTCCCCGCCATGCCGCTCGCGTTGTCGTTCGCGCCCGGGGAGTCGTCCGCAGCGTTCCGCACCTCGGAGACCCGGCTGTCTATGTCACCGGACATGATGATGAAACGGTTCGGGTCGCCGTTTCCGGGCAGGGCGGCGAGCACATTCACGATCTCGGTGTCCGTCGGGACCCGGGAATCGGGGTCGCCGGGCTGAATATACCGCTGGAACGACACTTCGAGACACCCGCCGCACTCCTCCGAGATCCGGGAGAATTCGGCGTGGATCCAGCGCCGCGCCGCGCCGATGCCGCGGGTTTCGCTCTCCGTCTCCGAGAGCGTGTGGCGCGTGCCGAAACCGGCGAGTCGGCGGATGTCCGCCTCGATCCGCGTCGGGGAGACGGCTGCGACGAGTTCGTACATCCGCTGATCCCGCCCCGGCGGCTCCGCTTCGGGCTGCGCGGCGGCGTTCCCCGGCAGGAGCGCGGCGGGAAGGAGGAGCGCGAAGAGGGCGCGGTCGAATCGGCGGGACGGCAGCGGCAGTCGGAGCATGGCGGTGCTTTCTATCACGGCGACGCCTCCCGGCCGGGCCGGGGGTCGTTTCCGGCGGGGCTGCCCGGCCGGTCCACGACGGGGGCGGCGAGCGGCTAGACTGGGCGCATGGCGGAACCACCGGGCCCGAAACCCTACGGCGCCCGCTGGCGTCGGGTCGCCGACCTGCCCCCGGAGGCGGAGGGCTGGGGACTGTCCGCCTATCGGGAGGTCGTCGAGGAATGGCGCTCGGTCCGCCGGGAACTCGAGGATCGCCGGGTGGACCGGTACCTGCTGGACATCTGGCTGCGGGAGCGGCGGCGCGCCTTCGCCATCGAGACCGGTCAGATCGAGGATCTCTACCACCTCCGCCGGGGGGTGACCGAGCAACTCATCACCGAGGGGTTCGAGGGCGTTCGGGGCTCGCACAGCGTCAGCCCGGAACTCGACGACGACACCCTCCGGGGCTTGCTGGAGGATCAGCAGCAGACCCTGGAGATCATCTTCGACCTGGCGAAGGGCGGGAGGCCGCTCAGCAACATGACGATCCGGGGGCTCCACGCGCTCTTGACCAAGCATCAGGAGAGCGCGGTGGGGATCCACGGTCTCACCGGCGAGCGGATCCGGATCCCGCTGCGGAAGGGCGCCTACAAGATCCGCCCGAACAATCCTCGCCGCCGGGACGGGTATGTCCACGAGTACTGCCCGCCGGAGCAGGTGGATTCGGAGATGGACGCGTTCCTGGAGATCCATCATTCCCACGCCGACCGAAACCTGCCGACGGAGGTGGAAGCGGCCTGGCTCCATCACGCGTTCGTCCGGATCCATCCGTTCCAGGACGGGAACGGTCGGATGTCGCGCCTTCTGGTCGCCTACGCCTTCGTCCGCAACGGCGAGTTCCCGCCGGTCATCACGGCGGAGGGGAAGAATCACTACATCGACATGCTCGAGATCGCTGACGAGGGGAACCTCCGTCCGTTCTGCAACTACCTCGGCTACCTCTCCGTGCTGAGTACCGAGCGAGCCGCCGTTCTCGGCCGACAGATCCTCAAAGGCCGGGACCGTATCCGCCACGGCAACGGCGGCGTAACGGCGAACGGCAAGTACTACCCGCCGCCGCCGGACCCCGACTGATCGGGCCGTCCGGGAGATCGTCGTTCCGATCGTCCACAACGAGGGCGGCGAGCGGCTGGACTGGGCGCATGGCGGAACCACCGGGCCCGAAACCCTACGGCGCCCGCTGGCGCCGGGTCGCCGACCTGCCCCCGGAAGCGGAGGGCTGGGGGGTTCCCGCGTACCGGGAAGTGGTCGAACGGTGGCGGGAGGCCCGGCAGGAACTCGAGGATCGGAAGGTCAACCGCTATTTGCTGGACATCGTGCTGCGGCAGCGGAATCGCGCCTTCGCCATCGAGACCGGGCAGATCGAGGGCCTCTACCTCCTCCGCCGGGGGGTGACCGAGCAACTCGTCACCGAGGGTTTCGAGGGCGTTCGGGGCTCGCACAACGTCGCCGGTGAGTTGGACGACCGGACGCTGCGCGGACTGCTCGAGGATCAGGAGGAATCGCTCGCATGAGGATCGCCAGTTATCCGCGGAAGTGGAGGCGGCGTGGCTCCATCACGCGTTCGTGCGGATCCACCCGTTCCAGGACGGGAACGGCCGGATGTCGCGCCTGCTGGCGGCCTACGCCTTCGCCCGGAACGGCGAGTTCCCCCCGGTCGTCCCGGCGCAGGACAAACACCTCTACATCGGCGCCCTGGAACGGGCGGACGAGGGTGACCTGCGGCCCTTCGTCGAATACCTGGCGTTGCGTTCCCAGGAGAGCACGGCTGGCGCGGTCCTGCTGGCGCAGTCCATCCTCAGGGGGCGCGACCGTCTCCGCCACGGCAACGGCGGCGTGACGGCGAACGGCAAGTACTACCCGCCGCCGCCGGATCCCGACTGACCGGGCCGACCGGGAGATCACCGCTCCGATCGTCCGCAACGAGGGCGGCGAGCGGCTAGACTGGGCGCATGGCGGAACCACCGGGCCCGAAACCCTACGCCGCCCGTTGGAGGCCGGTGGCGGATCTGCCTCCGGAGGCGGAGTCTTGGGGAGTGCCGGGCTATCGGGAGTTCGTCGAACAGTGGCGTGAGGCCCGGCAGGCCCTCGAAGATCGCCGAGTCAATCGGTACCTGATGGACATCTGGCTCCGGCAGCGTTCCCGTTCCTTCGCCATCGAAACCGGCCAGATCGAGGGGCTGTACCGACTCCGCCGCGGAATCACGGAGCAACTCGTCGTCGAAGGTTTCGAGGGCGTGCGGGGTGCTCACAGCGTCGAGCCGAGTCTCGACGACGAGACCCTCCGCGGGCTCCTGGATGACCAGGAGGAGTCGATCGAGATCATCTTCGATATGGCGAAGGGTGGAACCCCGCTCGGCAACAGCACGATCAAGGGGATCCACGCCGTCCTGACGAGACATCAGCGGACCGCGGTCGGGTTCGATCCGATCCACCGCCGGCGAGTGCCGATCGCGCTCCTCCGGGGCGAATACAAGAAGTGGCCCAACAACCCCAGGCGTCCGGACGGTGTCGTCCACGAGTACTGCCCGCCGGAACAGGTGGACTCCGAAATGGATCGGTTCCTCGACTTCCATCGCTCTCACACCGATCGGGACCTGCCCACGGAAGTGGAAGCGGCCTGGCTGCATCACGCGTTCGTCCGGATCCATCCGTTCCAGGACGGGAATGGTCGGATGTCGCGCCTGCTGGTGGCGTATGCCTACGCCCGGAGAGGAGAATTCCCGCCGATCGTCCTCGCCGACGAGAAGGAGATCTACATCGGCGCGCTCGAAGCCGCCGACGACGGCGACCTCCGGGAGTTCATCGGTTTCCTCGGCCGGCGCTCTTCGACGAGCACCGGGGACGCGGTCTCCCTGGCCCGCCAGATCCTCGCCGGCCGCGACCATTTGCGTCACCGGAACGGCGGCGTGACGGCGAACGGCAAGTATTACCCGCCGGGGCCGGATCCCGACTGACCGGGCCGACCGGGAGATCACCGCTCCGATCGTCCGCAACGAGGGCGGCGAGCGGCTAGACTGGGCGCATGGCGGAACCACCGGGCCCGAAACCCTACGGCGCCCGCTGGCGTCGGGTCGCCGACCTGCCCCCGGAGGCGGAGGGCTGGGGACTGTCCGCCTATCGGGAGGTCGTCGAGGAATGGCGCTCGGTCCGCCGGGAACTCGAGGATCGCCGGGTGGACCGGTACCTGCTGGACATCTGGCTGCGGGAGCGGCGGCGCGCCTTCGCCATCGAAACCGGTCAGATCGAGGATCTCTACCACCTCCGCCGGGGGGTGACCGAGCAACTCATCACCGAGGGTTTCGAGGGCGTTCGCGGCTCGCACAGCGTCAGCCCGGAACTCGACGACGACACCCTCCGGGGCCTGCTGGAGGATCAGCAGCAGACCCTGGAGATCATCTTCGACCTGGCGAAGGGCGGGAGGCCGCTCAGCAATATGACGATCCGGGGGCTCCACGCGCTCCTGACCAAGCACCAGGAGAGCGCGGTGGGGATCCACGGCCTCACCGGCGAGCGGATCCGGATCCCGCTGCGGAAGGGCGTCTACAAGATCCGCCCGAACAATCCCCGCCGCCGGGACGGGTATGTCCACGAGTACTGCCCGCCGGAGCAGGTGGATTCGGAGATGGACGCGTTCCTGGAGATCCATCACTCCCACGCCGACCGAAACCTGCCGACGGAAGTGGAGGCGGCCTGGCTCCATCATGCGTTCGTTCGGATCCATCCGTTCCAGGACGGGAACGGCCGCATGTCGCGCCTCCTGGTCGCCTACGCCTTCGCTCGGAACGAAGAGTTCCCGCCCGTCATCGCCGCGGCTGAAAAGGACCAGTACATCGACATGCTCGAGATCGCCGACGAGGGGAACCTCCGTCCGTTCTGCGACTACCTCGGCTACCTGTCCGTGATGAGTACCCGGCGAGCCGCCCTTCTCGGTCGGCAGATCCTCAAGGGTCGGGACCGTATCCGCCACGCCAACGGCGGCGTGACGGCGAACGGCAAGTACTACCCGCCGGAGCCGGCGCCGGTCTGACCGCGGCTGGCCCCGGGCCCCGGTCGGCAACTCACCGCGCCGGGGTGGCGGAGTCAGGGTCCGTCCGCTAAATTGGAGCGATGGCCGAACCGTCGGGCCCGAAGCCCTACGCCGCCCGTTGGAGGCCGGTGGAGGATCTGCCTCCGGAGGCGGAGACTTGGGGAGTGCCCGGCTATCGGGAGTTCGTCGAACAGTGGCGTGAGGCCCGGCAGGCCCTCGAAGATCGCCGGGTCAATCGGTACCTGATGGACATCTGGCTCCGGCAGCGCTCCCGATCCTTCGCCATCGAAACCGGCCAGATCGAGGGTCTGTACCGACTCCGCCGCGGGATCACGGAACAACTCGTCGTCGAAGGTTTCGAGGGCGTGCGGGGCGCTCACAGCGTCGAGCCGAGTCTCGACGACGAGACCCTCCGCGGGCTTCTGGACGATCAGGAAGAGTCGATCGAAATCATCTTCGATATGGCGAAGGGCGGAACCCCTCTCGGCAACAGCACGATCAAGGGTATCCACGCCATCCTGACGAGGCATCAGCGGACCGCGGTCGGCTTCGATCCGATCCACCGCCGGCGAGTGCCGATCGCGCTCCTCCGGGGCGAATACAAGAAGTGGCCCAACAACCCCAGGCGCCCTGACGGTGTCGTCCACGAGTACTGTCCGCCGGAACAGGTGGACTCCGAAATGGACCGGTTCCTCGACTTCCATCGCTCCCACGCCGACCGGGACCTGCCCACGGAAGTGGAAGCGGCCTGGCTGCATCACGCCTTCGTTCGGATCCATCCCTTCCAGGACGGGAACGGGCGGATGTCGCGCCTGCTGGTGGCGTATGCCTACGCCCGGAGGGGAGAATTCCCGCCGATCGTCCTCACCCACGAGAAGGAGATCTATATCGGCGCGCTCGAAGCCGCCGACGATGGCGACCTCCGGGAGTTCATAGGTTTCCTCGGCCGGCGCTCTTCGACGAGCACCGGGGACGCGGTTTCCCTGGCCCGTCAGATCCTCGCCGGCCGCGACCATCTGCATCACCGGAACGGCGGACTCACCGCGAACGGGAAGTACTACCCGCCGGACGACGACCCGGCCTGACTCCCGGCGGCGCGGCACGGGGCGGCGCCGCCGGACGGTTCCGCGTCCGATCGTCCCTTCCGCCGTTCGCCTGCCGCGCGGCGCCGTTCCCCCCTGACGGTTCTCGTCACCCCGGGGCGCTTAGGATGCCCCCCCTCGATGGAGTTCCACATGTCGCCCCGCTTCCTCCGGTCCGCCTTCCGGCCCGATGTTCCCGCGCCGGCCACCCGCCTCGTCGGCTCCGCCTCGCGAATTCCGGCCGCGTTCGCCGCCGCCGTCATCGGCCTGTTCGCCCTCGCCGCTCCCGCTCCGGCCGCCGCCGCGCAGTCCCGGTTCACCTTGGAACAGGTGCTCTCCGCGCCGTTCCCCACCAGCCTCACCGCCTCCCGCGGCGGCGAACGGGTGGCCTGGGTGTTCGACGAGACCGGCGCCCGCAATGTCTGGGCGGCCGCGGCCCCGGACTTCGCCGGACGGCGGCTCACCGACTTCGACGGCGACGACGGCACCACCATCCACAGCCTGGCGCTCAGCCGGGACGGCCGGAAGATCGCCTTCATCCGCGGCGACGGGCCCAACCGCGCCGGGGAACTGCCGAACCCCACCAGCGACCCCGCCGGCGTCGAACAGGCGCTCTGGGTCCTCGAACCCGGCCCCGGGGGCGACCCGGAGCCGCGCCGCCTGACCGAACCGGCGGCGGCCCCGCTCTTCACCGCGGACGGCGCGAGCGTCCTGTTCCTCCGCCGCGGGCAGGTGTTCCGCGTCGGCCTCGAAGCGGACGCCGAACCGGAGCAACTCATCCACGGCCGCGGCTCCTTCGGGAACCTCCGCCTCTCCCCCGACGGCGGCCGCCTGGCGCTGGTCTCGAACCGGGGCGCCCATTCCTTCGTCGGCCTCTACGACTTCGCCGCGAAGACGCTCCGCTGGCTCGACCCGTCGGTGGACCGCGATTCCTACCCGGCCTTCTCCCCCGACTCCTCCGCCGCGGGCGGCGCGGTCGCCTTCGTCCGCCGCCCGCCGCTGCGCGAGCCGTACCTCTTCGTCCCGCAGCGGGAAGGCCCGCCCTGGAGCCTCCGGGTGGTCCCGTTCGACGCCGCCGGCGAGCCCGGCGCCGGGCGCGAAGTCTTCCGGGCGGAACCGGGCGCCGGCAGCGTCTTCTCCGGCGCCGCCTCCGCCGACCAACTCCACTGGACGCAGGACGGGCGGATCCTCTTCCCCTGGGAGCGCGGCGGCTTCCGCCGGATGTACGCCGTCCCCGCCTCCGGGGGCGCGCCGGAACTGCGGACGCCGGGGGACTTCGAGATCGAGTACGCGGTCTCCGACGGCCACGGCGGCGTCCTCGCCGCGACGAACCAGGGAGACACCGACCGCCGCCACCTCTGGCGCCTCACCGGCAGCGCCCCGCCGCAGCCGGTAACGAGCGGCGACGGCATCGAGACCCTGCCGGTCGCCGTGGTCGGCGGCGTGGCCTACCTCGGCGGCGGCGCCCGCCGGCCGCTCCAGCCGATGATCCGCCTCGGCGACGGCCCGGCGCGCCCGCTGGCCCCGGACGCCTTCCCGGACGACTTCCCGCTCTCCGGAATGGCGGCACCCCGCCCGGTGGTCTTCACCGCTTCCGACGGAATGGAGATCCCCGGCCAACTCTTCGAGCCGCCGCGCGCCCCGGACGCGGAACCGGGCCCCGGCGTCCTCTTCCTCCACGGCGGTTCCCGCCGGCAGATGCTGCTCGGCTGGCACTACATGGGCTACTACTCGAACTGCTACGCCTTCCACCAATACCTGGCGAGCCGCGGCTACACCGTGCTGTCGGTGAACTACCGCAGCGGCACCGGCTACGGAATGGAATTCCGGGAAGCGCTGCGCTACGGGGCCAGCGGCGCCTCCGAATTCGCCGATGTCCTCGGCGCCGGCCGGTTCCTCGCCGACCTCCCCGGGGTGGACCCGGCCCGGGTCGGGCTCTGGGGCGGCTCCTACGGCGGCTACCTCACCGCGCTGGGCCTGTCGCGCGCCTCCGACCTCTTCGCCGCCGGGGTGGACATCCACGGCGTCCACGACTGGAACCGCACCATCCAGGGCTTCCTCCCCGGTTACGAACCGAACCACCACGAGGACCGGAAGCGCCTGGCATTCGATTCGTCCCCGCTGGCCACCGTCGCCGGCTGGCGCTCCCCGGTGCTCCTGGTCCACGGCGACGACGACCGCAATGTCCCCTTCGACGAGACGGTGGAACTGGTGGAACGGCTGCGCGAGTTGGGAGTCGAACACGAGTTGCTGATCCTCCCCGACGAAGTGCACGGTTTCCTCCGCCACGAGAGTTGGCTGGAAGTCTTCCGCCGCAGCGCCGCCTTCCTCGACCGCCACCTGACGCCGCCCCGATGACGACTCGGCTCCGCCGGCGGCCCTCCGGCGCCCTTCGACCCCGGTGGCGGCTCGGGACGGGTTCGGCGGCGGGCGGGTATCCTCTCCCGTTGATGGACCAGCCGAGGGGCCCGGGCGCCTCCACCGCGCCGCCCGCGCGCTGACGGCGGGTCAGCGGTCATGCCGAAGAAGAAGCGAGAGATCGAGAACTACGCGCACACCGACAAGGAGCGGGTGAACAATCCGCCGGTCGGCCTGGTCACCGAGGGCACCGACCCGGACGCCGGGAAGACGACTTACGCCCACGATCCCCACCTCGACCCGCACCTCTCCTGGGCCGGGAAGCAGGAACACACCGCCTTCGAGGTGCCGACGGTCTCGCTCCATGTCCACGAGCGGATCGACCCGCGTTCCATCGTGGAGGCGGCCCGGAAGCGCAACGGCGCGCCGGCGGCCCCGTCGCTCTTCTCGGCTCCCGGGGAGAACCCGCCGCTGCGGGAGGCCATAGATTTCTACCGGCACCGGCACAACTGGACGAACCGCCTGATCGCCGGGGACAGCCTGCTGGTGATGAACAGCCTGCTGGAGAAGGAAGGGATGGGCGGCAAGGTGCAGATGGTGTATCTCGATCCGCCCTACGGGATCCGTTACGGCTCCAATTTCCAGCCGTTCGTGAACCAGAAGGAGGCGACCGACGGCAGGGACGCGGATCTGACGCAGGAGCCGGAGACCATCCGCGCCTTTCGGGACACCTGGGAACTCCACATCCACTCGTACCTGACCTACCTGCGGGATCGCCTGTTGCTGGCGAAGGACCTGTTGACCGGGAGCGGCAGTTGTTTCGTGCAGATCGGCAAGGAGAATCTGCTCCGCGTCGGCCTGGTGATGGACGAGATCTTCGGCGCGGAGAACCGGATCGCGACGATCTCCTACGCGACGACCGGAAGCAGTTCCTCGAACACCCTGCCGGAAGTCGCCGACTACCTGCTCTGGTACGCGAAGGATCGGCAACGCGTCAAGTACCGGCAGTTGTACGAACCGCTGACGAGAGCGGAGATCATCGAGTCGTTCAGTTGGCATGTCATGGTCGAACTGCCGGACGGCAGCGTCCGAAAACTGACCGACGAAGAACGCTTCGACCCGGACGCAACGCTCCCGGAGGGCGCTCGCATCTATCGGCGGATGCCGCTCGATTCGCAGGGCATATCCGAAACCGGGCGTTCCGATCCCTATGAATGGAATGGACGCGTCTTCCGGTGTGGTGCAAATCGCCAATGGGCGGTGTCCAAAGAAGGGCTGGACCACCTCGCCGCCCTGGGAAGGCTGGAAGCATCGGGAAAACAGTCGTCCTTGATGTGGAAGAAGTACGAGGCGGAGGTCCCGGGCCGCCAGATCAACAATGTATGGGCAGCGCCGATGTCCCCGAAGGACAAGCGCTATGTCGTTCAGACCGACACGAAGGCCATCCAGCGCTGCCTCCTGATGACGACCGATCCGGGAGACTTGATCTTCGATCCGACCTGCGGTTCGGGCACCTCCGCTCGGGTTGCCGAGCAGTGGGGACGGCGATGGGTTACCTGCGACACTTCCCGAGTCGCGGTCGCCATCGCGCGGCAACGGCTCATGACGGCGAACTACGACTACTATCGGTTGGCGTATCCGGACGAGGGAGTCGGGTCCGGGTTCTGCTATCGGAGCGTCGGGAAAGTCTCGCCGAGGATCCTGGGCTACGGAGAGACGCCGGAACAGGTCGCGATCTACGACCGGCCCGAAGTCGATCGCTCCCGGACCCGCGTGACGGGCCCGTTCACCGTGGAGGCGGTGCCGGCGCCCATGGTGAAGGCCATCGACGAGATCGATCGGCCGGCGCCCGCCGCGCCCGCGGACCGATCGGTGGCGAGGTCGGGCGAGACCCTGCGGCAGCGCGACTGGCGGGAGGAACTGCTGCGGACCGGCATTCGCGGGAAGGCCGGCCAGCGCATTTCCTTCGCCCGCCTGCAGGCCCTCCCGGGGGCCAAGTGGCTCCACGCCGAGGGAGAGACCGACCCCGACCACGCCGGCGCCTGGAGCGTCCGGGAGCCGGGAACCGCCTGGACCGTGGAGCGGGTGGTGGTCGCCTTCGGGCCGGACCACGCGCCGCTGGAGCAGCGGCAGGTCGAACTCGCCCTCGACGAAGCGCGGACGCTCGTTCCCCGACCCAAGATCGTCGTCTTCGCCGCCTTCCAGTTCGACCCGGAGGCGGCGAAGGACATAGACGAGACGAACTGGCCGGGGGTCATGCTCTTGAAGGCGCAGATGAACGCGGACCTCCTGACCGAGGACCTCAAGCGGAAGCGGGTCAGCAACGAGAGTTTCTGGCTGATCGGCCAGCCGGAGGTCGAGTTGAAGAAGATCGCGGAGGGGGAGGACGCCGGGAAGTGCCGGGTCGTCGTCAAGGGATTCGACTACTACAACACCAAGACCGGCGGCCTGGAGTCCGGCGGTCCGGAGCGCATCGCCATCTGGATGCTCGATCCGGACTACGACGGGCGCAGCCTGTTCCCGCGCCAGGTCTTCTTCCCGATGGCCGCGGCCTCCGGCGGCTGGTCGAAACTGGCGAAGAGCCTGCGGGCGGAGATAGACGCCGACCTCATCGAGGCCTACCGCGGCACGGTCTCCCTTCCCTTCGAGGGCGGCCGGCGCGCCGCCGTCAAGATCGTGGACGACCGCGGCATCGAGAGCCTGCGGATCCTGGAGTTGGAGTGATGGCGCGACCGAAGACTGCGACCGTCCTCGGACGGCTTCGGAGCACGCTCGCCGCGATCCCCTGTCTCAAGGACGGACGGGCCGGAGTGGAACTGAGCCACGAACCGATCCGCGGCGCGGCGATCCTCGATGCCGCGCGGGCGACCCGCTGGCCGGGGTAGGAGTCCGAGCCGTGAATCTCCGGGCCGCGCTGCCGCCGATGGAGCGGTTGACCGAGTACTGCCGAGTGAACGGGATCGCCCGACTGGAGGTCTTCGGGTCGGCGCTCCGGGAAGACTTCGGCGACCGGAGCGACATCGACCTGCTGGTCGTTTTCCAGCCGGGACGCATCCCGGACCTGTTCGAGTTCGCCCGGATGGAAGAGGAACTGTCGGTCCTGTTCGGCCGGAAGGTGGACCTCGTCAGTCGGCGCGCCGTGGAACAGAGCCGGGACTCTTTCCGCCGGGCGTCGGTCCTGAAGTCGGCGCGGAGGATCTATGCCGCATAAAGAGGAGCGGCGTGAAGAGGACTGGCTCCGCGACATGCGGAACGCTGCTCGGGAGGCCATCGAGTACCTGGAGCCAGTGGACTTCGAGGAGTTCGCGGAGGACCGGTTTCGACAGAACGCCGTGATCCGTGTCCTCGAGGTCGTCGGTGAAGCGGCGGCCCAGGTCAGCGAGGAAACGCGGCAGCGACCCCGAACATCCCCTGGAGGAACATCGTCGGGATGCGGAATCGGCTGATCCACGGCTACTTCGCGGCGGACCTGGAGATCGTCTGGCAGACGGTCCGCGAGCGCCTTCCGGAGTTGATCCGGGAACTCGACGAACTCCTGGGCGAGGATCCGGAGTGACCGTCCGGAAGCGGATCGACCGCCTCATCGTCAACTCGCCGTACGAGGAACCGCAGGCCCACTGGCTGTACGACCGGGCGAAGCGGGGCTTCTCCCTGGAGTCCGGGCGGCGGCGGGCGGGGTATGTGGTGGCGACCCGCGACTCGCGCTCGTTCGACGATCCGGGCGTCTTCGTGGAGATTCCGCGAGTGGACGCGGTCCGGGAGCGCGTGAAGGCGTGGCGCGAGGCCGGCTGGCCCGGCGTCTCGGCGACGACCGGCGAGTTGCTGCGCCTGTGGACCGACCCGAAGGAGCACGCGAACCGGAGATTCTTCTTCTGCCAGTTGGAGGCGGTGGAGACCCTGATCTGGCTGACCGAGGCGCCGGCGACCGCCAGGGTCGGCATCGAGACCCCGTCGGACGGCGGCGAGTTCGAGCGCGTCTGCTCGAAGATGGCCACGGGCGCGGGCAAGACCGTGGTCATGGCGATGGTGCTCGCCTGGCAGATCCTGAACAAGGTGGAACGGCCCGCGGACCGGCGGTTCTCGAAGAGCGTCCTGGTCGTCGCCCCCGGCCTCACGGTCAGGAACCGGTTGGCGGTCCTGGAGCCCTCGGGCGACGACAACTACTACGAGGCGTTCCGCATCGTCCCTTCGGGGATGATGGATCGGCTGCGGCGCGGCCGGGTGGTCGTTCGCAACTGGCAGGCCCTCGGCTGGGAGTCCGACGAGAAGGCCCGCAGTCGCCGCGGCGTGGACAAGCGCGGCGCCAGGAGCGACGAGGCCTGGGTCCGGCACGCGCTCGGCGACCTGGGCGGAGCCCGGGACCTGCTCGTCATCAACGACGAGGCGCATCACGCCTGGCGCGTCCCTGAGGGCGGCGCCCGCCGCGTGGCGGCCGCGGAGATCGAGGAGGCGACGAAGTGGGTGGGCAGTCTGGACCGCCTCCACCGGGCGCGGGGGATCCTGCGGTGTCACGACTTCTCGGCCACGCCGTTCTCGCCGACGGGCGGCAAGACCTCGGAAGAGTCGCTGTTCGACTGGGTGGTGAGCGACTTCGGCCTGAACGACGCGATCGAGTCCGGACTGGTCAAGACGCCGCGGGTCGTCGTTCGGGACGACGCCGTACCCGACCCGAAGACCTACAAGTCCCGGCTCTACCACCTCTACGACGACCCCGAGGTGAAAGACGACCTGAACCGGCGGGGAGCGAAGCCGGAGGAACCGCTTCCCCCGCTGGTGCTCTACGGGTACCACCTGCTGGGCTACGACTGGCGGGAGACGATGAAGGAGTGGGCCGCCTCGGGGGCCCCGACGCGGCCGACGATGATCACGGTCACGAACCGCACCGAGACGGCGGCGCGGGTTCGGCACGCCTTCGACACCGGCAAGGTGCGCATCGCCGAACTGTGCGACCCGGAGCGGACGCTCCACATAGATTCCACCGTCCTGAAGGAGGCCGAGGCCGCCTCCGAGCCGATTTCCGCCATCGGTGGCGCCGACGGGGGCGACGGGGCCGAACCCGGCGGTCCGCGCCGGAGTCTCAAGGCGAACGAGCGGGCCGAGTTCCTGCGCCGCCAGGTGGACACGGTGGGGCGCCCCGGTGAGCCGGGGGAGCGGATCCAGAATGTGATCTCGGTCCGAATGCTCTCCGAAGGATGGGACGCCAAGACCGTCACCCACATCATGGGACTCCGGGCGTTCGCCAGCCAGTTGCTGTGCGAACAGGTCGTGGGGCGGGGCCTCCGGCGCACTTCCTACGAGGTGTCGCCGGAGACCGGCCTCTTCGAACCGGAGTACGTGAATGTCTTCGGGGTTCCCTTCACCTTCCTCCCGCACGAGTCGCACGACACGGACGGCATCGTGCCGCCTCCGCCGAAGCCGAAGACGACGGTCGGCCCCGACGACGCCCGCTCACGGTTCGAGATCCGGTGGCCGAACCTCATCCGCATCGAGCGCGTCCTGCATCCGCGCCTCACCGTTGATCCGGCAGCCGTGGAACCGCTGACGCTGTCCGCGAGCCGGACGCCCAAGATCGCGGAGTTGGCGCCGGTCGTGGAAGGGCGGCCGGACCTGACGAAGGTGGCCACGATCGATCTCGAAGGCCTCGCACGGGGATACCGCTACCAGCGCCTCGTCTTCGAGAGCGCGCGGGATGTATTCGACGACCTGAAACCGGATTGGACCGGGAGCAGGGAAGTCCTCCTCGCGCAACTCGTCCGACTCACCGACCGCTTCGTTCGCTCGGACCGCATCGTCATCGAGCCTCGCCTCTTCGCCGAGAGCGACTCGAAGCGCCGGCTCATGCTGATCCTGAACCTGACGAAGGTCGTCCGGCACCTGACCCAGGCGGTCACCTGCCAGAGCGTCCTCCGGCTCGAACCGGTCTTCGACAGCGACCGGGAGATCTGCTCGACCGCAGACATGGAGACCTGGCACACCGGCCGGCCCTGCGGCGAGACGAAGAAGAGCCACATCGATGTCGTGACCTACGACAGCGCCTGGGAGGCGTCGGAGGCGTACGCGCTCGACCGCAGCCCGCTCGTCGCGGCCTGGGCGAAGAACGATCACCTCGGCTTCGAGATCTCTTACATCCACGCCGGTGTCGTTCGCAAGTACCGACCGGACTTCCTCATCCGACTGGCTTCCGGAGAAATGCTGGTCCTGGAGGTCAAGGGTCGGGAGCGGGAACGGGACCGCACGAAACGGGAGGCCCTGCGGGAGTGGGTCGAGGCGGTCAACCAGCACGGCGGCTTCGGCCGGTGGCGATCGGCCGTCTCGAGGCAGCCCGACGACCTCCACGACATCCTCCGGGAGGCCACCGGGAGCGACGCCTCGACCGAGGAGTGACCCGCGAAGACCGCTTCCACACCTCTTCGCACGCGGCGCTTTCCCGGAAGATGGGCCGGCCGCCTTCCGCCACGGCGGCGGCGAGACGCCCTGGTCGGTCCGTCCACCGGGGCGTACGGACTCGGCCTTCGGGAAGAAGGCGTACGCGGCCCCGGAGGCGCTGTCGGTCGGGATCGTGGCGACCGTTCTCGTCCGAGGAGGTCCGGGGAACAGCGCACCGGCTCGCCCCGGCGTTACCATGGCCGAGGATGGTGGACGATGAATCTGCGGGCGAACCTGCCGCCGAGGGACCGGCTGGCCGAGTACTGCCGAGCCCACGGGATCGCCCGATTGGAAGTCTTCGGGTCGGCGCTCCGGGACGATTTCGGCTCTGACAGCGACATCGACCTCCTGGTCGTGTTCGAGCCCGGTCGGACGCCGGGAATGTTCCGATTCCATCGGGTCGAGGAGGGGTTGTCCCGGCTGTTCGGCCGGAGGGTGGATCTCGTGAGCCGCCGGGGCGTGGAGCTCAGCCGGAATCCGGCTCGTCGAGCTTCGATGCTCGAAGGCGCGGAGACGGTCTATGCGATCTGAGGCCGCTTGGCTGCGCGACCTGCCGGCAGCGGCACGTTCCGCCGTCCGATCTGCCGCTCAGGTCACTTTCGACGAATTCACGCAGCCGGAAATGCTGCGACAACTCGAGGAACTTCTGGCAGACACTCGTCCGTCGAGGACCGGGAAACTTCAACGAAGGAGTGACCGATGAGCGAAACGCATTCCTACACCCATCCCCACACGCATTCGCACGCGGCGCTCTCCGGGAAGAAGGCCGGGGAGGCGTTCTCCGCCGGCGGCTGGATGCTCGGGGGCGTGTTCCTGGGCCTGCTGATGCCGCTGATCTCCCACGCGATGAAGAAGCCGGAGCCGTCGGCGGAACTGCTCGCCGCGATTCCGGTCGAGGAGCGGCTCGGATTCGCCGACGCCTACGGGGACGCCGCCAAGTCGAAGCGGAACCGGTTCGCCTGGATCGGGATGGGGATCTCCTTCGTCTCGATCCTCATGCTGACCCAGTGCGGCGTCTGCCTCGCCGGGATGGCCACGATGTGAAGCGGCCCGCGCCGGCCCCGGTTCCGCCCCGGGGCCCCGGCGGTCAGGCGGGGTCGGGCTCCGTGGAGGGAGCGAAGTCGCGCCGCCGGAGCGCCTCGGCGCCGAGTTCCCGGAGCATTCGCATCCGGAGCGCGGTGTCCGCGTCGGTCGCCAGCCGGTCCACCAGGTCGTCGAAGAGTTCGCGCTTCCGCTCCAGGATGCGTTCCAGCCCCTCCTCGATCGTGTCCCGGCAGCAGAAGCGGACGACCCGCACCGAGCGCCGCTGCCCGATCCGCACCACCCGGTCGCGGGCCTGGTCGTTCGTGGACGGGTTCCACCACTGGTTGAACAGGAACACATGGTTCGCTTCGGTGAGCGTGAGCCCTTCGCCGCCGATGCGGGTGGAGGCCAGCAGCGCGACGGCGCGCCCGTCGTTCCGGAACCGATCGAGCGCCCGCTCGCGTTCCTCGGCGCCCATCTCGCCGACCAGCAGCAGCCCGGCGCCTTCCCCGCAGGTTTCCGTCAGCCGCCGCCGCAGCGCGTGCAGCGGTTCGAGCCGGTGGGAGAACACCACGGCCTTCTCGCCTTCGCCGCGCACCCGGTCCAACTGCGAGAGGATCCGTTCCAGTTTGCTGCTCTCCTTCGTCTCCGGGTCGAAGTCGCAGATGGTGAGCAGCCGGGTGAGCAGCGCCAGTTCGTCGCCCGGGGCCGCGGGTTCGCGCAGCGCCCGGCGGTAGGCGCGCTCCTGCCCGGCGGTCAGGGCCAGGTGCTCGGTGGTGTCGCGCACCGGCGGGAGTTGGTCCAGCACTTCCCGCTTGCGCCGCCGCAGCACGAACTCCCGCGCCCGGCTGCGCAGCGAGGACGGATGGAGCCGCGCGTCCGACGGCGAGAACCGGGTCGGCGCCACCAGCGCCAGCAGCGTCGCCAGGTCGTCCGGCGCCCGTTCCAGCGGCGTGCCGCTGAGCGCCCAGAATCGCTGCGGCCGCAACTGCGCGGCGCCGCCGGTGACCTTCGCTCCGCGCCGGCGCAGCCGGTGGGCTTCGTCGGCGACGACCACTTCCGGCGGGTTCCGTTTCAGGACTTCGGGCGGCGTCCGCAGGTGTTCGTAGTTCGTGAGCAGCACATGCCGCCGCCCGGTGACCGCGCGCCAGGCGTCCTCCCGGAGGGAACGCGGCGGGGTCAGGACCGCGACCCCGATCTCCGGCGCCCACTTCGAGAACTCCCGCTCCCAGGTGGCGAGCAGTCCCTTCGGGCAGACGACGACCACGGTGCGGACCGCGCCCCGGTTGAACAGCAGCCGCAGCGCGGTGACCACCTGCACCGTCTTCCCGAGTCCCATGTCGTCGGCGAGGATGGCGCCCTCGCGTTCGAGCAGCCAGCGCACGCCGTCCCGCTGGAACGGGTAGAGCGCGTCCACACCGGGCGGATCGAGCAGCACCGGGAGCACCAACTCCCCGACCCCGAGCCGCAGTCGGCGGTATTCCGCGAGCGTCGGCCGCAGCGCCCGCCCGGGGCGGACCGGCCGGGCGGCGGGAACGACGACGCGCACCTGCTCCCCGCTCTCGACGAGCCGCTGCTGCTGCGCGTCCAGCGACAGCGCCCACTCCGCCGCCAGCCGCAGCCGGTCGGCCATCGCGGCCGGCTCCGGGTTCGGCTCGCCGGAGGCGGGGAACCGGAAGACGACGCCGCCGGTGTCGGCGTCCACGACGCGCAGGCGTGCGGCCGGACCCCGCGTTTCGCGGAATCCTGGTCGGTTGTTATCCGTCGTTGTCGAGAGCGGTCGAGCGAGCGGCGGTCACGCGCTCCCACATTCGCTTGACCTCGTCGTTCGACGGTTTCGGATAGAGCAGACTCGACCACCGGGCTCGAAGGTCGTCCTCCTCTTCTGCCTTCAGCGGGTCGAGTCCGCACATCCAGCGAAACAGTTCCTCGGCTCCGTCCACGGCCTTCGTGCGATCCTCGCTTCGCATTCGCAGTTTCCCGGTCCTGGTGTCCACGACCAGGAAGTAGTTCTTCCAAGGCGGGCCGTGGAGATCCCAGGGCATGGACGCCAGAGGACGAAGGGCCTGTACCAGGGCTTCGTGGTCGCCGGCGGGGTCCAGGCCCTGACGATCCAGGAGCGATCTCGCCACTCGAGCCAACACCTCCTGTCCGACTGGCCAGAACGCGAGATGGTCCGCGTACTTCTCCGGCTCCCCCTTCGGAATCTCGTGCGCGCGCATGAGCTCCGGCTCGCTGCGCAGCACCGGAAGGGCCTCGATCAGGGCTGACCAGATGCTGTCGATCTGATCGATGTAGGCGGCGATCTCCGTCTCGTCCGGTCGGAATTGCAGAAAGACCTTCAGATCCTTCGGGCGTCCGAGTTTCTGCCGCCGGGCGACACCCATGAGCAGGACGCTGTTCATGTAGTAGAGCGTCTGGAGGCTGGTGAAGTACTGCTGGCCGGAGCGGAGGTTCTTGCCGCTCGTCAGCACGCGGAAGGACTGCTTGTGCGGCAGCGGAACCCGGAAGAACTCGTGGTCCGAGATCAGCGCCCGGGTCGAGATGGCGAACACATCGTCCTCGTCCATGATGATGTTCGTGTCCGGATCGGTGGGCTTCGCGTAGCGGTTCAGACTGGAGAACAGCCGCCGATACCGTTGGATCCAGATCGAACTGTCCGGCTCCTCGGCGGGCTCCGGTCGAGGAACGACGATCACGGAGATCTGCTCGTTCGCGAAGCCCGGCGGCGCTCCGGCGGGGTCCTCCAGGAGTTCCTGGATCGAAGTGAGCCGGTGCTGACCGTCCAGGGCGTAGTAGCGCGGGTCTTCCTGGAAGGTCAATTCTCCGAAAGTCTCGGCGAAGCGCGACTCCACCGGCGTCCAGGTCGGGTTCCCGCCGATGGCGGCGACGACCAGCGACGAGTAGAACCGGTCGGGTCGCCGTGACAGGAATTTGACGAGTTCGTTCTTGACCCGGGACTCCTTGACGGCGCGCTGGATGGCGTCGCTCAGCGTCTCGTCGGTCCACAACTCGCTGGCGAGGTCCACCTCGCGGGCGACCTCTCGCATGGTCATGCGGACGATGTAGTAGGTCCAGTCGCCCATCCGGGCGCGCATGGCGGGATAGACCTGCATCCTAGAGTTCCTCTCGATGGCTGCTCAGCAGCCCTTGTGCTTCTTTTCGATCCGGACCAGTTCCTGGCGGAGGTTACGGTTCTGCCGGGCCGCCAAGAGGCGGGCCCTCCTGTTGACTTCGTCCGTCAGCGGCTTGCCGCCATCCCGAAATTGGGCATGGTCCTTGAGTTCCGGTCGAACCTGCTTCTTGAATCCACGAAGAACCGTGTTCTCAAGAGTCTCCAGAAGCACCTCGCGTTGGCCATCCCAGTCGGTGACATATTCCGGTGGCCACGGCACGCCGTAGGCAGCAACCAACAGCTCCAGGTACGCACCCAGCGCAACCGTTACCTGGGCGTGTCGATAGTTGACGACGCTGTCGGTGTGATCGACCACGATGTGCCTGAGACTTTGGCAGTTCTTTCCCAACCAACCGTCGTCGTACAGCAGGTTGAGGCCGCGGACGAACCGTTCTCCGTACTCCGACCAGTCCGGGTTGTCGAACCGCTCGCGAAGTCTGCCGAATGCGGCCATGACTCCCCGCATGCCCACGAGATGGTCGATCAGGCCGGTGATGTGCTTCGCCTTGACTTCCGTGATTCGATTCACGATCGAGTCCCGTTCTGTGGCCACAGCACTTCTGACGGACTCCTCGGCCCTGCTGCTACCGAATCGGAGCTCATCGAACGCGTGACGTGCGAGATCCGATCCGGCGGCTTCGCGATAGTCGTGTTCTATGGCGCGAAGACTCTCGACATACCGTGTGAACGGAACGAAGTTCTGGAGCAGATGCTCCAAGGCCGGAAGGATCGCCGACCGGAACTTCTGTCGGAGCAGCGCGCAACTCCGGTGGTCCAGGCTGCCGCTCGTGAAGGCCGCATGGAGGGCGTCGGGCGGCACGATGCCGAGGGCGGTCCGCGTTCTCGTCGAGAATTCGTCGCTCTCCCCACCTCTCTTCTTGACTTCACAACGGAGGATGTGATGGAACATCCACTCCTGCAATTCTACGACACTTGTGATCGCAGCAGGTGCGGGGTCGGCGCGCCCGTGGCGCTCCTTGCCGCGCCAGTCGTAGCAGAGAAGGGGAACCCGCTTGGGGTCGCGTTGGGCGCGTGGCAGCAGGTCGTTCTCGTGGGAACGCTCCAAGATCTCCTGCGTGCAGATCCTGGACGGACTCTCGTCAGAGAGGAGAATGCGTCGCGCAGGACTGACAGGCTGGGCCGTCGTGTTGATGTACACGAAGATTTTGCGGACGACCTCCACCAGACTCGGTAGACCGTCGGTGCTGTCTTGTGGACGGAATGCGACAACGACGACAGGGATGCGCCAGTTCAGGAGTTGCTGTCGTTGGACCGAGGCTTGGTCCCTCCACAATCTCTTGAGGCCCGACAAGCGATGCTGACCATCGATCGCGACAAGGCGAGTGCGGACACTGCTCCACTCGAGAACGCCGTACTCCGGGTTACCCTCGATCCATCGAACTCGGTAGTGGCGACCGTTCGTCAGGCATTTCCACATCTGTTTGCCCTCATTGCTGATGTGCTCGCGGGTCGCCACCAGCTCGGGGATTCTGGACTCGATCGAACGAGTGTCGGAGGACCACGGGAGGGGAGTGAGCGTGAGGGGATTGAAGAACTTGACCTTGTCCTCGGACGCGAGGTAGGGCAGGAGCGAGTCGGTAACGCGGTCGAGATCCACGTCGCGCTGGAAGAGATCTCGAACGTGCCATCGTTCCGAGCCCTCGATGTCGCTGATCAAGGAGATGTCGTCCAATTGGGCGGGCTGGAGAGCAGTCTGGAGGTAGAGAGCACTGACACCGGTGCCCGCGCCGAACTCGCCGTAGACTCCGGCGAGCCTCTGGTTGAAGAGGTGGTCGGTTACTGGAGGGATCGTCATGTAGGTTACCGGATGCTGAACGGTGGCCGGCACGCGTTCATCAGGATGTGCTCAAGGAGAACAGTCAAGTCGTAGTCATCGACAGCGCGGAGCGCCTTGTTGATGTCGGAGTCCGTGCAGATGCACGCGAACAGAAGATCCGAGATCGGAAGCGAGAAGTTGATGGATTTCGTGTGAGTGGAGAAGCGGCTGTTGAAACCACCACTGGTGTCCCGTGTATGTTCCGTGTATCGGCGTTTTAGGTTGCTCGTACGGCCCACGTAGAGTGGGGGCAGAAGAAGACTGGCCTCCAAGAGGAGTCGTTGTAGTGCGGTTCGGGTCTCGGACACGGAGAGAAGTCGGCTCCAAGTGGCCTCGGCGTCGCGGCTTGGGCGCACTGGTTCTGTCCGGCTGACGAGAAGACCCACGGACTGCCAAGTGAAATCGGCGGTGACCCTCTCTTCGGTCTTTTCGTCGTAGCACCGGAGGTCGCGGATGATCGTCATCAGCGCGGAGAGGTCGTTGCGGTAGATCCAGAGGGGGACGAACCATGCGTAGCAGCCGGGGGCCTCGGGGATCTTGTGAGCCGTCTCGCTCGTGTAGAAGGCGAGGCGTCCGTCCTCGCTCCGGAGGTGGCGGAAGACCTCGAGATCGGTCACGACGAGGAGGAAGACGCGAAAGCGTCGCGGCAAGCGGTTGCGAGGTCGTCGACGAAGCGGTCTACATCGTCCCGGTCGGTCGTCGGGCTCAGGGCGAGGCGGAGGGTGGATTGGGCGTCCTCGGCGGAGAGGCCGAGGGCGCGGAGGACCGGGGAGGGTTCCGGGGTTCCGGAGTGGCAGGCGGAGGCGGCGGAGAGGTCGTAGGCGGGAAGGTTCGCGATGAGGGCGTCGGCGTCCGTTCCGGGGAAGGTGATCGAGGTGGCGTTCGGGAGGCGGTGTTCCCGGCAGCCGTTGATGCGGGCGGCGGGGATGCGCTCGGTGATCTCGCGTTCGAGGCGGTCGCGGAGGGCGGCGAGGCGGGGGCCGTCTTCCGGGAGGCGGGCCACGGCGCGAGTCGCGGCTTCGGCGAAGGCGGCGATGCCCGGGGTGTTCGGGGTGCCCGGGCGCAGGCCGCGTTCGTGGCCGCCGCCGTGGAACAGCGGGGCGACCGGGGCCCGGCGGGGGCCGCCCCGGACGAAGAGGGCGCCGACTCCCTTCGGGCCGTAGCACTTGTGGCCGCTCAGCGAGGCGAAGTCGAGGTCGAGCGCTTCGACATCGAACTCCGTCTTGCCGAGGGCCTGGGCGGCGTCGGAATGGAAGAGGGCGCCGTGTTCGCGGGCGATCGCCGCGGCTTCGGCGACCGGTTGGACGGTGCCGATCTCGTTGCTCGCGGTCTGCAGGGAGAGCAGCAGCGCCCGGCCCCCGCTGCCGGACGACGCCAGCAGCGGCGCCAGGGCGTCGAGGTCCACCCGGCCGTCGGGGCGCACCGGGGCGAGTCGCCACTCGAAGCCTTCGCCCCGGAGGAATCGCGCCGGGGCGAGGACCGAGGGATGCTCGATGGGGAGCGTGACGATGGCGCGGCGATCGTCGCCCCGTGCCGCCGCGGCGCGGGCGACGCCGAGGATTGCCAGGTTGTTGCTCTCGGTGGCGCCGCTCGTGAAGACGACCTCCTCCGGCAGGGCGCCGACGGCCTCCGCGAGTCGTTCGCGTGCGGTTTCGATGATCTCCGCGGCGCGCCGGCCGGAGCGGTGGGCGCTCGAGGGGTTCGCCCAGGTCTCCGCCGCGACTCGCTGCATCACTGCGAGCGCCGCGGGGTCCATCGGGGTCGAGGCCTGGTTGTCGAGGTAGGTCCGCTTCGCCGACGCCCCGGCGGCGAACGGGGATCCCGGGGGCGAGGGCAACGCGGTCGGGGGCGGCAGCGCCGGCTCGGGGAGGGCGCTCACTTGTGACACATCAGGCACAGGTCGTCCTCGTCGTCGTCCGGGGTTTCGTAGCCGAAGGCCTGGCCGAGCGTCTTCGGCTTCCTTCGCGCCGCCCGCCGCGCCCTTTCCTTCTCTTCCTTCTCCAGGATCTCCCGGGTTCGGGCCGGATCCTCGATCTGGGTGAGACTCTCGTGGCTCACCCAGGTGTATCCCTCGTCCTCCTTCTCGTAGCCCTTCGCCTTCCGGTAGAGGTCCGGGTGTTCCCGGCGGAGACGCACCCATTCGGCGCGCTGCTGGAAGAAGCAGAAGTAACAGCCGGAGCGGGAACGCCATTCGTAGTACTTGGGGAGTCCCACGCCGCTCGTTTCCAGGATGCGGCGGATGTCGCCCTTGTCGAGGCCGTCCTCCTTGAAGGGGAAGACCGCGGTGATGTTGGGTTTCGTGGAGATGTAGCCGCTGCGGTTCTCGTCGGCGCGGATCCCCACATAGAGCCGGGTGGGGTCGTCGCCGACATACTTCTCGAACGGTTCGATCTTGAGCAGCCGGGTGCACCAGCGGGCGCTCGGCGAAGGCAGGAAACCGCCGTAGAGTTTCAGGAAGTGGTCGAAACCGCGGTCGCCGTGTTCCGAGGCGAGGCGGACGATCGGGCGGCCCAGCCGGGCTTCGATGCGGGCCAGGTATTCGTAGGTCTCCGGGAGTTCCTTGTGGGTGTCGCAGAAGAGGTACTCGTAGTCGGTTTCCGGGTGCTGCTCCCGCAGGTAGAGCGCCAGGGCGGTGGAGTCCTTGCCGCCGGAGAGGGTCACGATGTGGCGAACCGCTTCGGTGGCGCCGGCGGGGGTTTCCGAGGGGATTCCGCTCACCTGGGCCTCGTTTCGGGGATCGCCGGCAGCGCCCGGATGTGTTCGGTCAGGTGTTCGAGCGCGAGGCGGCAGTCCTCCGGGGAATACCGGGCGGGTTCCATGGCGTTCCGCCATACATCGAAGAGGAGGACCGCGTTCGTCCCGCCGCGACCGTTCCCGGCGCCGTTCCCGTTCGGGAGGGGGGCGCGGCCGTTCGTCGGGCCGTTTCCGATGGCGCCGCTCGGCGCCCGTTCCGGGGAGGCGCCGTCGGCGAAACGGCGGAGGCGATTCCATTCGTGCGCCAGCAGGCGGAGGCGCGCCGCCGCCCGTTCGGCGTGGTCGTCGTTCCAGCGGTCGGCCGGGAGCCCTTCACCGAGCGGCAGGGCCAGCGTCTCCCGCCAGTCGGCCCCTCCGCGGTCCGTCGCTCCGGCCTCGGTGCGGAGCGCCGCGTCGAAGAGTTGCCGCAGCGGCAGTTCGGCGGCGTCGGCGCGGAGACGCCCGGCTTCCTCCGCCAGGCGCCGGTGCAGGGCCTCGCCGCCGACCCCCGGGGCGAGGGCCCGGCCCAGCGCGTCCTCGATCCGGTCGAGCAGGGCCGGGTAGGCGGCGGCGGTCTCCTTCACCGCGCCGCGCAGTGCCTCCGCGTAGGCCGTCTCGCCGGCCGGGTCGGAGAGGGACACCCCGAGCGCTTTCGGCAGGTCGCGGAAGACCAGGTCGCGCGGATCCCGGGCGGTGAGCAACTCGTCGCGGACCCGGCGGGCGGCGTCGCTCACCGCGCGGGTCTGGCGGGCGTAGGGCGGGAGTCGCGACGCCCCGCCGACCAGTTGCCGGGTGAGGGCGATCAACCGTTCGTCGGCCCTCCTCGTCGCGATGCCCAGCGCTTCGACCAGCGCCTTCAAGACCCGGCGCTCCGCCGGGCCGAAGCGCAGCGAGCGGAGGGCGAAGGTCCCGGGGCGGCGGACCAGGCGCTCCAGGGTCTCGATGCCGGTGTCCGGGACGAAGAGCCCGTCCTCGTAGAGCGCCACCCGGCTGCCGTGGACCCGCAGGTAGAGGGCGACGAGCACCGGGAAGGGCCCGCCGCGGAGGCCGAAGGGCGGGGCTTCCAGCCGGGCCGACAGGTCGGTGAGCGGCCGCGGGGCGTCGGCGGCTTCGTCCACGAAGTCCGCGATCGCCTGCCAGACCGGTTTCCATCCCTCGTTGCTCGGCGCGTCGAGCCGGAAGGAGCCGTTGCGCTTCTTCCGATGGAACCCGCCGGCCTCCACCAGCGCCGAGAACATGCTGAATTCCGGCGGGAAGCCCCGGATGCCGAGCCGTTCGTCGCCGTCGCCGGGGGCGGCGATGCGTTCGATCAGGTTGCGGCGACCGGCGGCGGCGGCGGAGGAGAGCGCGCTGCGGTTCAGCATCTCGTTGTGCAGCGGCGGGGCCTTCGGGTAGGCCTCGGCGCAGAGGCGGCTCAGCAACCGCTGGAGGTCGCGGGGCGCGCGGATCCCGGGTTCTTCGGCGCCGTTCGGGAACCATCGCCAGCGGGAGGGGTCGAGGACCTGTCCGGGGAGGCCGAGCGCCGGGCCGACGGTCTGCTCGAAACGCTGTCGGGCGGCGTCTTCTCGCGCCGCCGCCTCGCGCCGGGCGGTTTCGTCGCCGGCGAGTTCCGGGGTGTTCTCCCGGACCTGCCGCCAGGCTTCGACTTCGCGCAGGAGCGTGCCGATGGCACCGATCGTTCCGCCGACGGTTCCGACGGTTCCGGGAGCCGCGCCGGGTCCGGCGCCCGGCAGCGCTCCGGCGGCGACCAGGATCGGTTTCGCGTCGGGGCGGGACGGTGAGGACGCCCCGAAGAGCCCCGGAGTCGACGGCGGGCCGCCCGCCGGGGGATCACCGCCCTCGCCGACCGGCGGGGAGCTTTCCGGGGCCCTCGCCGTGACCGCTGCCGTGACCGCTGCCGTGACCGAGGCCGCGATGGCTTCGGGCGTCGGGTCGCCCAGGAGGAACACCAGCAGCCCGTCGGCTTCGGTGGGCTTCGCGAGCGCCTCGGCGAGCGTGTCCGGCGCGGCGAGGCGGGGCTCGAACCAGCGGAGGGTTCCGGTGCGGACGCCGTGTTCCCGGGCGACCGGCGGCCGGGGTTCGGCGGCGCGCGCCAGCCGCCCGGGCAGCGGGCCCGGTTCGGGTTCCCGGAGCGCCTGCTCCAGCGCCGCGTCCAGGTCGAGGTCGGAGCCCTCCCAGAGGCCGTAGGCGGAGCGGTGCCGCCTGAAGATGGCGATGGAGGCGGTCGTCAGCCGGCGGAGGGCCGCCCGGACGCGCGCCGGGCCGCAGTGGTCGAACACCGCTTCCAGGGTCTTCCGGTCGGCGCGGAGGCCGGCGGCGTCGCCGTAGAGCGTCAGCAACCCGATGGCCTTCACCAGGTCGGCGGCCAGCGGCGGCGCCTCCGCGGGGATCCGGTCCAGCGCCCGGGCGACGAGGCGGAAACTCCGGGCGTCCGCGCCGGCGAAGGCGGCGGAACCGAGCGCTTCGACCGCGTAGTCGTAGAGATCGGGCAGCCGGTAGAACGGGGGCGGGGTTCCCGGCGCGACGGTCTCGCGCTCCAGGAAGGCGCGGAAGCCGTGGGGCTCGTGGCTGGTGAGGAAGGTGAACAGCGACCGCTCGTTCTGCGCCGCCTTGCTGCGGAAGAGCGGCCAGAGGAGGAGCGCCGTCGCCGGGTGGAACGGGGCGCAGGCGGGGAGGCGGTCGGCGGCGTCCGGGCGGTGGCCGGTCCGGGGGAGGCGGTTCGCGAGGGCGGCGGCGGGCTCGGCGTACGGGTCGCTCGTCGGTGAGGGGTTCCGGGCGGGGCGGGGGGAGCCGGTCCGGCCGAGGGCGGCGGCGATCAGGTCGAGTACCTGCTCGTCCGGGAGCGCGAAGGGGAGGTCGTGGAACCGGCCCTGGACCTTCTGCCACTCGGCGCGGCGGCGGGCGGCGGCGCCGGGGTCGCGCGGGGAGGCGCCGATCCCGGGCAGGTAGTCGGAGAAGCCGGAGTGGAGCGCGCCGACGAAGGCGATCGGGCGCTCGCTGCGGGCGGCCGCTTCGGCGAGTTGCTGGAGGAAGAAGAGGTCCTCGGCTCCGGCCTCGGCGGCGTACTCCAGGTACTTGCCCAACTCGTCGACCACCAGCAGCAGCCCGCCGGGACTCGCGGCGGCGGCCTCGGCGAGCAGGTCGGCGCACTCCGCGCCGGAGGGGCGGGCCCGGCGGGCGAGGGCCAGCGCGCGGCGGCGGATCCCCGGTGGGTCGGCGGCGGAGGCATCAGCCCCGGTGGGGGAGGCGTCGGCGGATTCGGGGGGGAGTCCGTCCGGCGGGTCGGCGAGGGCGGCGGCGACCGCGGGGATCAGCGGGGCGGCCTCCGCCTGGAGCAGCAGCGGGCGGAGCGGGGCGGCCTCCGGCGGCAGGAGATCGGCCCGCAGGCGCCGCGCTTCCTCGTGCCGCGGGTGGGCGCGGGTGAGCAGGTCGGCGAGGAACAGCAGGAAGGAGGACTTGCCGGCGCCGTAGGGGCCCGTGAGCGTCCAGGCGCGGGTCCCGGCGTTGCCCCCGTTGGAAGCCGCCAGTTCGTCGAGGATCTGCCGGGCGGTCTCCCGGATGGCCTCGGTGACCACATAGCCGCCGGGGGCGCCGCCGTCCTTCGCGTCCTTCCCGTCCCGCCAGTCGCGCGGCAGGTGGACCGAGCGGTGGAACCGGCGGGGGAGGCGGATCAGGTCCCGGAGCCGGCGGCTGTCGGGGGCGCCGGCCGCAGCTGCCGCCGCCGCTGCCGGTCGCGGTTCGGAGGTCAGGCGGCGCATCGGCGCTCCCCGTAGAAACTCTCGAGCAGCGAGAGCGGCGCCGTGGCCGCCGGGGAATCCCGGAGGCGGCGGAGTTGGCGGAGCCCGGCGGTCTCGTCGTAGCGGAGCCCGGTGTCCGGCGGGAGGCGTTCGAGGACGGCGACCAGGCTGCGGTCGTCGAGGCGGAAGGCGGCGCCGGGGCTGCCGGGGTGGAAGAGGAGCCGCTCGAGGGTCAGGGTCTCCTGCTCGGCGGCGCTCCCGTTCCAGAACTCATGGACCGCGAACGCCAGCACCGGGTCCGGCAGACTCGGACGCGGGCCGCGCGGCAGGGCGTAGCGGCGTTGCCCGCGCGGGCCGGGGCGCGCCGCGTCCAGCGGGCGGATCAGGCCCAATTCGGCCAGCGGGCAGTCGAAACTCTCCTCCACCGGGCGGCGCCGGTCCCGCTGCGGCGGCAGGTAGGTGCGGAGGAAGACCTCGACATCCCGGTGGATCGAGGCCGGAGAGGGCGGGCGGCGGGCGCCGGCGTCGGCGCGGGCCTGCCCGAGCAGCCACTGCGCCAGTTCCTCCCGGGTGAAGGTGCTGTCCGGGAAGCAGGTGAAGGCCAGCCGCCAGGTCGAAGCCGGCGCCGGCGGGGCCGTCAGGCGCCAGTGGAGCAGCCACAGCGTCCCGGGGTCTTCCAGGAACGGATCGGCCCCTCTGCGGGGCTCGGGGGCGCTCTCAGCGCCTCTCAGCGACTGGTGAGAAAGGAGTCCGGGTCTTTTCGGGGGGGGGGGGGGGGGGGGGGGTAACTCGCGGATCCGGCGGGCGGACGCCGAAGAGCAACTCGGCGAGCGGGGTCAGGCGGGCCTCTCCGCCGCGGCGCGCCGGGGCGAAGTCCATCAGCCCGGCGGCCTCGCACCAGTGGCGGATGGAGGCCACCATGTTCTTGCCGACGCCGAGGCGGGCCAGCGCGTCAGGCCGGGCGAACAGCCAGGGGTCGGCTTGCGCCTGCTCGGCGGCCTTGGGGAACCAGCCGTAGCGGAAGGGGAAGGTCTGATGCCCGCTGAACCGGTAGGCGGGCGCGGTGGCGGCGACGGGAACCCCGGCGGGGGTGGGGCGGTCGAGTCCGGCGGAGCGCCCGGTCGGAGGCACGGGTCCAAGCGTCGAGAGCGGTTCGTCGGGGGGCGGGCTTCGGGGAGGGTCGGGGGGTCGGTCGCTCCCGGCGAGGCCGGGGCGATTATCGCACCGGGGGGGCCGAACCCGATCGAGGACGCGGAAGGCGTCGGGATCGGGGTCGGCTACCGGTGCGATCGGGAGGATTCTGCGGCCCCGGGCGGACAGGAACTGTCGTGGCGGGGGCTGTCGCCGTCCGGAAGGGCCGGGACGCGGTCGGGTCGGACGGTGCCTCTTCCCCGGTGCGGCCGAGGATCGTGGGACGGGGAAGGGGTCGGGAGCGTGGTCGGTGGCCGGCGCGATCGGGAGGACTCGTCGTCCGCTCCCGCGCTACCCGCTGACCCGTGGTCGGCTGTCGGTGCGATCGGGAAGATTCTGCCGCTCCGGGCGGACGGGAACTGTCATGGCGGGGGGTGTCGCCGGGCCGAGGAGCCGGTGGAGCGCGGTCGGGCCGGTCGGGTCCGGCGGGGTCAGCCGGGCGAGTCCGCCGGGAGGCCGGAGGCCCCGGCGAGTGTCCGGACGGGCGGCGTTACCGGGTGCTGCTGCGCGGTTCGCCCTGGAAGACCTGCGCCCGGTGCCAGTCCACGAAGTCGCGGTCCGGGAGGAACTCCTTCTCCTGCGGGGGGCGGAGCGGCCGGCCGCGGGCGTCCACGAGTTGCCGGAAGACTTCGCCCTGACCGCTCAGCCGGCGGGAGACGAGCAGCGCGAAGCCGCTCCCGGGGTTCGGCGCGAGGCCGATGGCGCCCCGGTCGAAGGCGCGGTGGTGGAACGCGCAGAGCGCCAGCCCGTTCGGGATCGTGTCCGGCCCGCCGTGGGAATGCCAGCGGATGTGCGCCGCGTCGAGCCCGAACAGATCGTCCGAGAGCCGGATGTCGTAGTCGCAGATGGCGCAGCGCCGCTCGTAGGCGGTCAGCACGGCGTCCCGGAACCGGGGGTCGCGCCGCTTTCGGGTGGAGAGGTCGAGCGCCGGGTCTTCCTGGAGAACGGAGTCGTGGAGCCCCACTTCGTCCCGGATCGCCTGGTGGAGCGATTCCGGGAAGTGGTCGGCCAGCAGTCGGGCGGCCGCCTGCTCCACCAGTTCCCGGTCGCCGAGCAAGAGGCGCTGCACCGGTTCCGGGAACCCGCCGGCGATGCCCTGTTCCCGGAGGTGTTTCGCTGTCGGGGGAGGGCCTTCGACCCCCGGCGTTTCCCAGAGGCCGTCGGTGACCAGGCGTCCGAACGGATGTTCCGGGTGTATGGACCGGCGCGGCGGGCCGAAGCGCTCCAGCAGATCGCGCAGCGGCGTTTCGATCTCCGCGGTGTACGTCCCCAGGCGGGGCTCCTGGTTCCGCAACCTTCCGAGCGCGAGCAGCAGGAGCAGCGGTTTGTGGGGCGCCCGTTCGCCGCGTCGGCGCCAGATCCGCAGCGCGCCGAGCCGGTGGAGGAACTCCTCGCGGGTCATCGGGGGATCATCCGGGGAGTCATCCGGGAATCACTCGGCAGATCACTCGCGGTCAACGACTGCGGGGCTCGCCGCGAAAGACCTCGGTCCGGTGCCATTCGACGAAACGCCGCTGCGGTTGGAATTCCCGCTCCAGCGGCGGGCGGATCCGGTTTCCGTTCTCGTTCACCAATTGTCGGTAGGCGCCGCTCCGACCGCTGAGTTCCCGGGATACGAGCACCGCGAGAGTTGCGGCTCCGGTCGGTTCGAGCCCGATGGCGCCCCGGTCGAAGGCCCGGTGATGGAGCGTGCAGAGGGCCAGACCGTTCGACTCGGTGTCCGGGCCGCCGAAGGAATGCCAGAGGATGTGCGCGGCGTCCAGACCGAGCAGGTCGCCTCCGAGCAGGCTGTCGTCGCCGCAGATCGCGCAGCGCCGTTCGTAGGCGATGAGCACTCGCTGCCGGAATCTCGGATCGCGGGGTCTCCTGCCGGTTTCCTCGAGTCCGGCCGGCTCCGCGGCGAGAAGCCCTTCGAGCCCGACTTCGTCGCGAATCTGCTGGTGGAGGGACTCGGGGAAGTTGTCGCCGAGGAGGCGGGAGGCGGCCCGTTCCACGAGTTCCGGCTGGCGGCACAACAGGTCGTGGACGGCTTCGGGGAAACCGCCGGCGACCCGCCGTTCGCGCAGCGGGCCGGTGTGGAGATCGCCGCTGGCGGTTCGGGACAGGGTTTCCGCCCCGGGGATCTCCCACAGGCCGTCGGAGGGCAACCGGCCGAAGGGGGCCACCGGGCGGGGCGCGTCCCCGGGCCGGCCGAAGCCGGTCAGGAGGCGTTTCATCGGCTCCTCGAGGTCGTCGGTGTAGTTTCCGAGGCGGGGCTCGCCGCGGGCGATTCGTCCCAGGGCCAGCAGGAGGAGGAGCGGCTTGTGTGGTTTGCGCCGCCCGCCGACCTGCCGGGAGCGGACTTCGGCGATCCGGCGGAAGAACTCGTCGGGCGTCATCGGCCCCGGATCGGGTTTCGAACGGTCGCCGGAGCGGCGAACCGCCTTCGCTGACGCGGCACTCCGGTCGGGCCTTGGCGCTGCGGCTTCCGGCGTAACGGGCGCTCTCGCAGAGTGGTCGCCGGCGCGGCGCCGAGCGTCTTCCGGTCGCCGCGTCATTCGTCCTCGCCGGTGAGGCGGCGGTTGTTCTCCCGGGATCGCAGGAGTTCCCGGTTGAGCAGGTTGATCGGGTGTTCGTCGCCGGTGAGCGAGAAACACTTTTCGTCGAGCATCCGACTGACCCGTTCGCACTCGGCCCAGTACTCCGACTCACGGCGCTCCGCGTCTCCGGGCTCGTCGCCGGGGCTCGAAACGACATATCCCGTCGCCGGCAGCGCGTCCAGGCCGGTTCCCCGACCGTCCGCGTGGAGGCGGACATGGCGGTCGTTCGTCATCCGGTGCATCGCGTAGTAGTCGAGGTACTCGCCGTTCTCGTCCTCGCCGAAGAGGAACCAGATCGTCCAGCCGCCGGCGTTGATCTGACCGCGTTCGCGGTCCCGGAGGTTTTCGGGAGGCAAGCGGAGGCCCCAGTGGGCGAAGGTCTCGTTGAAGGCGGTTTCGATGCGTTCCAGGGAGGTGGCCACGGTGCGGGCGTGCGACGGTGCGGTCCGGGGAGCCGATGGTACGCGCGCCAAGCCGGGAGTGCGAACCGGGTGGTCAGACCTTGAAATAGATCCGGCGGCGGTCGAGGAAGACAGCGACGGCGGTCCAGGCCGCCGTCTGGGCGAGGGCGAAGGCGAGGGAGCCGTGGAGCGGGCCGAGGGTGCTCGCGAAGAGGGTCTGCCAGAGCCGGGCGTGCGCCGAGGCGTCGCCGGGAGCGGGGAAGAGCAGGAGGGTCTTCGCGACCAGGCCGGAGGCCACGAAGATCAGGATGGCGTTCTTCCCGAGGGATTCGACGGGTCGGCTCCAGCGCGGCGGTTCCGCCCGCCGGTCGAGCAGCAGCATCGAGAGCGCCAGGCAGGAGAGCGCGATCCCGCCGGTGAACAGCGTGTAGGAACTCGTCCACAGGTTCTTGTTGATCGGCAGCCAGAAACTCCAGACCCAGCCGGCTCCGAGGAGGACGAACCCGGCGGCGAACAGCCCGGTCGTCTGCTCCGCCGCCGGACGCCGGCTGCGGAGCCACTCCCCCGCGAGGATCCCGATCAGGGCGCCGGCGATGGCCGGGATCGTGGAGAGGACGCCCTCCGGGTCCCAACTGCCCTGGTAGAGGTTGCCGCCGAGCAGGAGGCGGTCGACGTAGGCGGCGAGATTCGTTCCCGGTTCCAGATCGCCGGCGACGCCGCCCGGCGGCGGGACGAACGCCAGCAGCGCGTGGAAGCCGGCGAGGCACGCGGCGGTGAGCCCGAGGAGTCCGCGCGTCCGGAGCCACAGGAACGCCGCGCCGGCGACCAGGTACACGACGCCGATCCGCTGCAGGACGCCGGGGAGGCGCAGTTCCGACAGGTCGAAGAACGGATACGCCGCCAGCAGCAGGCCCAGCGCGACGAGGATGGCGCTGCGCCGCAGGACGCGGAGGAACAGGCGCCCCCGCGCCGCGCCGGATTCGACCCGTTTGCCGAGGGAGAACGGGATCGCCACCCCCAGGATGAACAGGAAGAACGGGAAGATGAGGTCGGTCGGCGTCCAGCCGTGCCACGGGGCGTGGAGCAGCGCCGGATAGACATGGTTCCAACTGCCGGGGTTGTTCACCACGATCATGGAGGCGATGGTCGCCCCCCGGAAGAAGTCCAGCGACCGCCGGCGCCCGGTCATACCCGGCGAAGCCTACGCGGTGCGGTCAGGGAGAGGGCGCGGCAGGGCGGAGCGTCGCGGGGCCGCCCGAACCGCGGCGAAGGATGGTCGTCCGGTTCGGAATCCGGTCTTGGCGCGGCCCCGGTCAGGGCGCCGGCCGGGGCGGGGGCGCTTGGGGAGGAGGGCCTGAGAGGGGAAGTCCGGCCGGCGGTGTCGCGGACGCCTTGACGAACGCGATCCCCTCATGGTTCTCGATGATCTTGATCGCCGGGGTCATCGAGAAAGTCAGGAGGCACGAGTGGTGGAACGACAGGACAGCCTCCTGAAGGTCGTCATCCTTCTCGAGTCGCTCGATCTTCAGGCCGATCTTTCGGCACCGGTCCGCAGACAGATGCCTGGAGTGTGACTTGGTGAGGGCGTGATCGCTCAGTTCCTCGATGATCTTCTCGATACGGACCTCTCCGTCGGGATCGTCCCGGAACATGCCGCTCCGGAGCCATTCCCCGGTCATTTCCTTCGACCACGTCATCGCCTTTTCGCATTCTCCGAGAAGCGTCGGGTGGTATCTCGAAAGGATCGGTTGCCAGACCGCAATGGCGGCAGGGTCCTCCCGAACCTCCCTCATCACCGTTCGGAACTCTTCCATGAGCCCGTGGGCGGGGATGCCGCCGAACTGGGGGTCGATGGGGCCGAGACTCGAGTGCTTTCCCATGAGGATCTCCTTGGCGGCGCAGGCCATCATGGTTCCTCCGGAGAGCGCGATCTGCGGGACGACCGCCCGGATGTCGGGTCCGAACATCCCTCGCAGGTAGTCCACCAAGGATTCGGTGGCTGCCGTGTCGCCGCCGGGCGTGTGCAGGATCAGATCCAGCCCGAGAGTCCGATCCATTCCGTGGATGACGCTCATGAAGCCGTTCTTGTCGTCGTCGTGGATGCCCAGGTACGAGGCGGGGCCTCGCTGGAGCCAGCCGGAGTAGTAGGCGATGACATTGCGGCCGGTGATTTCGCGCACGTCGGCGAGGTAACGGCGCCGCATGAGATCCTGTGCGTTCGCCGAATGGAGTTCGTCGAGCAGTTGGTTCCAGTTGGGCATCGGTGTCAGTCCCGAGGCCGGGTCGTGTTGTCCAGTCGGTACGGCGTGAACACCGGGCGGCGCGGATCCGGGAAGTCGGGGTGCGCCATCTTCCGGAACTTCTCCCGGTCCTCCTCCCGCTCCAGGCCGAGGAGGCGGAAGCCCTCGACGTACTTCTCCAGGTCCGCCGGGTAGCGGGCGTGGCCGGGCTCCCGGGCGGGCGCGGCGCGCTCGGGTGGCTGCGCCGGCGACTCGGGCGCCGGCTTTTGGGGTGTTCCCATGTCCGTCCCTCCGGATCCGCCCCGGGGGCGCATCGGCCGACGGGGCGAGGCTCAGGCCCGCCGAAGACCGGCGAGCGATCGGGCCGGATCATAGCGCGGGAGACGGAGGGCCGGGGAGGGCCGGCCGAAGCGCGCGGCGGGCGGCCGACAGCCGGCCCCGGGGCGCCGGCGGCGGCGAAGGCGGAGCGTGATACAACCGGGGGCGTGGCTGACCGTGGCGCCGGCGGGTTCTGGTTCCCCCGCACGCCCTCCGGGAGGGCTTCGCTGGTGCCCCCGCCGCCCTGGTTCTACTCCGGGGAGATGCTGACCGTCGAGTACCTGGCGGCGCCCGGCGCCGTGGCCGCGCTGTTGCCCCCGCCGCTGGAACCGGTGGCCGACCGCCCGGACGCGGTGGCGGCGATCTGGGCGGAGTGGCAGTCCTGTTCCGAGTCCGGCGCGGAGTTGCTCGACCCGGTGCGGGCGCAGTACCGGGAGAGCCTGCTCGTCGTCCGCTGCCGCTACCGCGAACGCGACTGGTCGCGCTGCGTCTTCATCTGGGTCGATCAGGACCTCTCGCTGGCTCGCGGACTGTTCCAGGGGTATCCCAAGAAACTGGGCCAGATTCGGATGACGCGGCCGGCGCTCATCGGGCGGGCCGGGCCGGAACTGGCGCCGGGGGGCCGGTTCGGGGCGAGCGTCGCCGCCGGGTCGCGACGGTTGCTGGAGGCGGAGTTCACCATCACCGGCGAGGCGGAGAGCGCCGGATTCGTGAACGCCCATCCGATGCTCCACCACCGGGTGTGGCCGGCGGTGGAAGCAGACGGGTCGGACGCGCATGCGGAGATCGTCTCGGTGGCCTCCGAGGAAGTGGAACTGGGCACGGCGTATGTCGGGGAGGCGGCGCTCCGGGTGTTCCCTTCGCCGACGGAGGAATTGGAGGCGCTGGCGCCGCGGGAGATGCTCGGCGGCTTCTGGCGGCGGGTGGGTTTCACCTTCCGCGGCGGGCGCAGTCTCGCCGGCGGCGGGCGGGATTTCGCCGGCGGCGGGCGGGATTTCGCCGGGGGCGGGCGGGATCTCGCCGGGAGCGGGCCGAAATCCGCCGGTGGCGGGGTATCGTCCGGCGGGGGCGGGGTGTCGTCCACTGCGGGCGGGGCGCGCTGACCGCGAACGGGGAGGTTCGTCGCATGGCTGTCGTCGGTTTCGGGTTGCTGTCCCATGTGCCCACGATCATGCTGCCCGAAGCGGAACGCCGCGCGCTGAACGGCGGCGAGGACAACAGCCTGGTTCCGGGCCTCCGCCGACTGCGCGCCGAGGTCCTGGACGCGCTCGCGCCGGAAACGCTGGTCGTCTTCGACACGCACTGGGCGAGCACCTTCGAGCACCTGCTGGCCGCGCACGAACGGCGGGCCGGCTCCTACACCTCCGACGAGTTGCCCCGCGGCCTGTCCGGGCTGCCCTACGACTTCCCCGGCGACCCGGAACTCGCCGACGCGGCGGCGGCGGCCGCGGCCGGGCAGGGGCAGCGGGCGCACGCCAGCCGCGACCCGCACCTGCCCATCCACTACCCGACGATCAACCTGCTCCACTACCTCCATCGCGGGGAGCGGGTGGTCTCCGTGAGTTGCGCCCAGACCGGCGCAGCCGCCGACTTCCTGGCGATGGGCCGGGCGCTGGGCGAAGTGGTGGAGGCGACCGGGAGGCGGGTGGCGCTGTTGGCCTCGGGCGGGCTCAGCCACCGGTTCTGGCCGCTCGCGGAGATCGCCGACCACGAGGCCTCCGACCCGGTGCATGTGCGCACGCCGGAGGCCCGCGCCGCCGACGAGGAACGCCTCGCCTGGATGCGCGAGGGTCGGCATCGCCGGATCGTGGAAACGATGGCGGACTACGCCCGCTTCGCGCCGGAGGGCCGCTTCGGCCACTACCTGATGGCCCTCGGCGCCGTGGGCGGCCCGGCCTGCGCCGCGCCCGGCCGGATGTTCTCCCGCTACGAGAGCGCCGCGGGAACCGGCCAGGCGCATGTCTGGTTCGACCGCCCCCCGGACGGCTGGACCGCGGCCGCCGGGTAGCCCGGACATCTGCAGCCGCGTCAGGGCTCTCCTCCGGGCGACAGGAGAAACGGGAGCGATCCTCCGGTGCGCGAGGGCCGCGCGGTCGCGCGCGCCCGCCGCGCCCCGGGTGGTAGAGTGGCGGCGCCCGTTCGGGAAGGGGGGAAGCGCGGTGCCGGCGTTCGAGTTCAAGGGGAAGTCGCAGGTCTATGCGCACCACCTGACGGTCCCCTTCCGCCCGTTCGTCCCCGACCCGGCCAAGTCCGTCGGCGACGCCTCCCCCGACGGCAACCTGATCATCCACGGGGACAACCTCGCTGCGCTCAAGGCACTCCTGCCCCGGTACGCCGGCCAGGTCGAGTGTGTGTACATCGACCCGCCCTACAACACCGGCGCCGAGGGCTGGGTCTACAACGACAACACGAACGCGCCTCTGCTGCGGTCCTGGCACAAGGCCCGGACTCCGGTGGACGGGGAAGATCTGGAACGCCACGACAAGTGGCTCACGATGATGTGGCCGCGGCTGCAGTTGCTGAAGGAACTGCTTGCCGAAGACGGCGTGATCTTCGTCTCGATCGACGACAACGAGCACCACCACCTGCGGATGCTCATGGACGACATCTTCGGCGAACGCAACTTCGTCGCCAACATCGTCTGGAACCACCAGCATTCGAGACCGAACGATATGGGCATCACGCTCGGTCACGACATGGTTCTTGCCTATGCCCGGGATCGGAGACGGTTTTCTTTCCGTACCGGCGAGATCGCCCCGACTCCGTTCACGAACCTGGATGACGATCCGAGGGGGCGCCGGGTGGCTGCCCCGATGGAAGTCGAGGTCTCCACGGTCTGGGACGATGTCGGAACGGCGAGCTCGGCGACCGGGGAACTCTCCCGAATTCTCGGGCGCGACAATGCATTCGATGCGCCGAAACCGACCGATCTCGTCAAGAGGATCGTTCGCCTCGCGACCGGCCCGGACGCTCTCGTCCTGGATTCCTTCGCGGGCAGCGGAACAACGGGACAGGCGGTTCTGGAACTCAACAGGGAGGATGGGGGCGACCGAAGATTCATTCTGATCGAGTGCGACGAGTGCGCCGACACCGTGACCGCGGAGCGGGTTCGCCGAGTGATCGAGGGTGTTCCCGGTTCGAGGGATGCCGGCGCTCGCGACGGTTCGGGTGGCAGTTTCTCGTTCTGCGAACTCGGTCCGGCGATCGGACTCGAAGCGATGCTGACCGGCGAGGAACTACCATCCTATGCCACCCTTGCGGCTTGGCTCCTGCAGACGGCGACCGGTATCGCGATCGACGGCGCAGAACTGGAACCGCTTGACGAAAACGGCCTCTTCCATCGCGACCCGGAGAGTGACTGGTTCCTGCTCTGGAAACCGAGTGCGCAGTGGTTGAGAAGCGACGCGGCCGTGCTCGACGAGTCCCGGGCGAGGAGCATCCGCGACGCCGTAGGAGATCGCAGGCGCCGGGCGTTCGTGTTCGCTCCGGCCAAGTACATTTCCCAACGAGAACTCACGGACGAGTTCGGGATTACATTCCACCAATTGCCGTACGACCTCCATCGGCCGCGGGTGGGTCGGTGATGCCGGGCCTCAGGGAGTGTCTTCGGCTCAACGGGTCGGACCGCCGGCGCCGGTCGTCGGGAGCGCGGGGGGAGAAGGAAGACGTCCGTACGGCGACTCCCGGCGAGGCCGGGAGGTCGATTCGGACCGCGAATTCGATCTTCCGGGCGGCGGCATGAACGGGCTCGGGGACGAGGTCACGACGCCCGGCATGGATCCGACGAAGCGCATCACCGTACGCCGACGGGACCTCTGGAGGGGAAAGGACCTCTTCCTCCCGAAGGTCCTCCATCAGGATGGCGACGGAGGATGGCGCGACCTCGATTACCAGCGCCACATCCTACCGGGAATTCCGTGGGGAGCACTCGAGCCGGAGGTGGCGTCCGAGATCCCGGGGATGAGGGACGGAGCGGTGGCGGAGGTGGCTACCGTCGACCTGGGCGAGGGTGGTTCCGGGAGCGTTCGCCGAACGGCCCTCGAAGTGGACACCACGATCACGGTCGAGTGGTTCGTGCGCCAACTGTCCGATCTCGTTCCGAACCCCTGGCAGGCCGCGCGGCTCACCGAGGGGCTGATCGAACGCCTGCGCGAACGGCTGCGGGCGCACGACCTCGGGGACGACGAGTTCTACGCGCAGCGCCGCGCGCAGATGTTCGTCCTGCGACGGAGCCTCGAGAGGCAGATCGAGCGCCGCGCCCAACGGGTGTTCCGGGACAAACTCAAGGCCGGGGAGATCCGCTTCGATCTCGTCGCCAGCGAGCCCAACTTCCGCGTCTTCGAGGACTTCGAGACCGAACAGGCGCCGGGCGACCACACGCTGGAGGAGGGGCCGGGGCGTCCGGCGCGGAAGAGCCTGTTCGAGCCGCAGTTGGAACGCGACTACAACGCCCTGGAGAAGAAGTTCGCCTTCTACCTGGACCAGAAGGAGGCGATCGAGTGGTGGCACCGGGTCGCCGTCCGCCAGCAGCACGACTACTACCTGCGCGGCTGGAACCCGGACCGCATCTGGCCGGACTTCGTGGCGATGTCGAACGAACCGGACGGGACGAGGAGGCTGCTGGTGGTCGAGACGAAGGGCACGCACCTCGAAGGGAACGAGGACACGGAGTACAAGCGCGGGGTCTTCGCCACGCTGGAGGAATGGCTGGATCGGGAGGACACCTACGAATGCGGCGAGGTCCGACTGGAACGCGGCGCGGAGAAGGGCGTGTTCCGGCTCGTCTTCCACGAGGAGCGCTTCGACGAGGTACTGGCGTAGGCGGGCCGACGAGCCGGCGCTCGTTGCGGCGAGTCTCGACGGGCCGGGCCGGCGGTCGTCCGTCGCCGCCGGCGGCTGCCGCTTCAGGTTCCGCTCCCTCGGTGGTCGGCGCGGTAGATTTCGGCGATGAAGAAGGCGACTCCGGCGATCCGGGAGGCTCGGCGGCGCCTCCCGCGACCGCTCGTCGGGACAGCGTTCATTCTCGTTGCCCTCGGGCTCGCCGCCTGTGGCGGGGACAGCGGGACGACCCCTCGCCGCCCGACGCCGCGCCCCGCTCCCCCGCCGCCGCTCGCCCTTCCCGATGGCGACGATACCGTGTGGCTCGAGGTCGAACAGGATCCGGGTTACATCCTCATCGAGTACGCCCTCGGACGGGCGCCGCTCTACCAGTTGACCGTCGGCGGGGATCTCTACTTCGAGGGGCCGACGCCGTCGATCTTCCCCGGCTACCTGCTGCCGAATCTCCGCCACACCCGGCTGGACGACTTCGCCGTCGCCCGGATCCGGGCCGCCGCGGCGCAACTCCGGCTCTCGGGGAGCGACGACGAAGTGATCACCGACCTGGCGAACATCGTCGCCGACGCCCCGACGACCACGGTCACCCAGAGGGACCGGACGGGAGAGCACCGGCTGAGCGTGTACGCCCTGTATTTCGACGAACACACCGACCCGCGCGTGCCGCTCGTGAAGGCCTTGCTGGACCTCCTGGGCAGCGCTTCGGACTTCCTCGGAAGCGAAGAATGGCGCGGCGACCGGCTGCAGGTCTGGGTGCTCGCCTCGGAGCCGTTTTGGGAGCCGGATCTCGCCACCGAGGAACCCTGGCCGCTCGCCGAGCCCCCGGGGCCGCCGGGCGAACCGGACTGCCGCGTCTTCGAGGGCGCAGAGCGGGCGCGCCTCCTGGCCGTCTTCGAACCGGCGAACCACGGCTACCGCTGGCTCCACGAGGGGAACCACTACCAACTCCTTCCCCGTCCGCTCTTCCCGAGCGAGGAAGGCTGCGCCGGCGCCCGCTGATTCGAGCGCCGTCTGCCGAGGGCGGCGCGCGCTTCGGTCCCGGCAGTGAAGTTCCCGGCGACCGGTCAGGACAGGCGGTCGAGGATGAGGCGGTCGATCTCCCAGAGTTGGTCTTCGCGGTTCGAGTACGGGCCGGGGCGGTAGGCGGAAGAGGCGATGCCGGCCTGCGCCGCTTCGCAGACTCTCCAGTCCTGGCGGTTCGTCGTATCCCAGAACTCGACCGCCGGGCCGGGGTCGAAACCCGGGGCGGCCGCCGCCTCCGGCGCGAACAACCAGTCGCAGCGGATGCGGGTCCGGTCCACGGCGACCGGTTCGAGGCGCCCGCTCACCGCGTAGTCCGGGTGCAGGCAGAGGAACAGGTTCGGCAGCAGGACGAAGTACACCACCCGGCGCCGGTCTTCCGGCCCGACTCCCGGCAACGGCGGCGCGACGCGGCGGCCGTCCGTCGTCAAACTCTCCGCGCCCTCGGCGAGATCCATCGAAGAGCCGACGGCGCCCGGCGTCACCGGGTAGTTCTCGCCGCTCAGGTAGTGCGAGATCTTCTGCAGCTGCGGATGGATCACCGGGCAGTGGAGACACTCGGAGAAGTTCTGCAGCACCAACTTCCAGTTCGCCCGCAGGTCGTACTCGACGGAATGGACGCTGGTCAGCGATTCCGGCCCCCAGGGCGCCAGACGCTCCGCCGCCGGGCCCAACTGCGCGGCCAGCGACTCCGCGCCGTCACCGACCCGGCAGAACACGATCCCGCCCCACTCGGCGCAGTCGGCGGAAACGAGCGGGTAGTCCGAAACCTCGAAACCGGGAGTCCGCTCCAGGTGCGGGGCGCTCCGCAGCGCGCCGTCGAGTCCGTAGGTCCAGGCGTGGTACGGACAGGTGATCGCGCCCGGGAGACAGCCGGCGTCCGCTTCCAGGAGTCTCGTTCCCCGATGGCGGCAGACATTGTGGTGGGCGCGCGCCGCGCCGTCCCGGTCGCGCACGACGACGAGCGAATCCCCGGCGATCCCGACCAGCCGGTAGTCGCCGCTGTCCCGCAGGTCTTCGCTGCGGCAGACCGCGGTCCACATCGCCCGGTGGAGGCGTTCGTTCTCGCGGCGGAAGATCTCCGGGTCGGTGTAGTAGCGCGCCGGCAGGGTCTTCGTTCCCGGCGGCGCCGGGGGCCGGGTGTCCGCGTATCGCGCCCGCGTCGGCATCACATCGCCGGGGTCCGACGCTTCCGCGGCGGATCGAAGAAGGGCAGCGGGGCCACCTGCGACCGGGCGCGGCGGCGTTCGTATTCCACGGTCACCTCGAGGTCCACCGGCGTCCCCGGCTTCTCGTAACCCCGTTCGACGGTGGCGAGCGCGATCTGCCGTTTCAGCAGGGGCGACCAGCAGACGCTGGTGGCGCGGCCGACCTGCGCGCGGCCGGAATACACCGGGACGCCCCGCCGGTCCACTTCGTCCCCGACTTCCGGCGCCAGGTCGTCGAGCGCGAAGAGGCGTTCCAGTTCCAGGATCGAGGTTTCGATGCCGACGAAGAAGCGTTCCGGCCCCCGCGCCCGTTCCGCCCGGAGCGCCGCCCGGCCCACGAACGGCCCCTTCTTCGCGCTCACCGCCCAGCCGAGCCCCACTTCGTACGGCGTGGACTTCTGCGCCTCGGTGAGGGCCTGGTCGGCGTTCCGGAAGTCCACCTCGATGAGCGGGAAACCGGCTTCCACGCGCGCCCGGTCGAGGGCCAGCATTCCCGCCGGTCGGAGCCCCAACGGCTCTCCGGCCTCGAGCAGCAGGTCCCAGAGCGCCGGCGCGGCGTCGCTCGCGACCCACAGTTCGTAGCCGAGATCGCCGGTGTAACCGGTGCGGGTCACGACGACCGGCAGGACGCCCAGCCGGGTTTCCCGCAGTCGGAAGAAGCCGAGGTCCGAGAGATCGGTTTCGGCGAGACGCTGCAGCACGGCCGCGGAAGTCGGCCCCTGCAGCGCCAGCGCGGCGTACTGCTCGGAGACTTCCTCGATCTGCACCGCCATACCGCTCGCCACCGACTCGAACCAGGGCAGCGAGGGATCCACCGCGGTGGCGCGGACCCGGTCCTCGGCGAAGCGCTGGAAGCAGCCGTCCTGGAGGAGTTTGCCGGCGGAATCGCACCACGCCGAGTAGAGCACCTGTCCGACCTTCGAGCGCGCCACATTCCGGGTGATGAGCCGGTCGGTGAACGCGGTCGCCTCGGGCCCGCGGAACTCGTACTTGTGGAGCGGCGAGACATCGAAGAGCGCCGCGCCCGACCGCACCGCGTGGTACTCCGGATCGTGGAAACGGTCGAAAGCGTCCACCACGAAGTAGCCGGCCCATTCCTTCCAGCGCCGGCTCCCGCACAGCGGGGCAGTGCGGGAATGGAGCGGGGTGCCGCGGGGCAAGGGGCCGACCGGTCTCGAAGTCGAAGAACGGCGAATGGTAGTCGGCCCGCGCCAGCCAGCACGACCGGCTCGGGGTCCGGCGGTTCCCCGGCGGGCGGGTGCTCCCGGGGGACGCCGGGGTCGGCGCGTCGTTGTCCGCCGGACCGGTGCGACACCGGCGCGAAAGGCCCGATCTCCTTCACGGTGGACGGGAGAGCGGCTCCTCGCCGTAGTGGCCGCGCGGGCTCTGCGGCACTGCGGACCCTTCCGTCGGGGACGGGGAAGGACCGGGCAAGAGGCCGGGGAGCCGGTCTCGGCGACGGACCGCGAGATCGGCCCGCGGCGCCCCCGGGGACCGGGTGGCGGTCGTCCTGGCGCGTAGGGCGATCGGAGGGGGAGCCCGCGTCGGGGCCGGTCGGTCCTCCCATCTCGTTTTCGACATTTTGTTTCTTAAGTCGTTGATATGAAAGGGAATAGATCTCCAACTACACACTACACCGTGCGCTCTCGGGGTCGTGGGGCGGGGTCCGGAGCGGCGGCGGAACCTCGGCGCCGTCAGGGTGCGGCCGGGCGGCTTCGAGCCCGCGGCGGCGTAGAGGCGGCGCTGTTCGGCGGTGCCCGGCCCCGCCAGCGCGAAGTCGAAGTCGCGGTTGCTCCCCGGACCGTGAACCGGCGAGGACTGCACCTCGCGCGGTTCCTCGAGCCGCCACTCCCCGCTCGGGACCGGATGCCCGGGAGGCGCCGGCCGGTGGCGGTGGCGGTGCAACCGCAGCAGCGCGAAAGCCGGGTCGCAGACGGCGAGGCGCGCCCGAACCCGCCGCTCGGTCCAGTGGAACACCGGCCAGTGGAACACCGGCCAGTGGAACACCGGCCAGTGGAACGCCGGACGGCCGGCCCACCGGGAACGGCCGCCCTCGCGTCGGTCTTCGCTGCGGCGGGTCGCCCCTCCACTTCGCCGGGGGGCCGCCGGCGCTTCCGGCGGGAGCCTCCTCGTCGGCGCCGGAGCGTGACGCGGACCTCGGCGAGCGGCGCCGGCGCCTCCCGTGCCGCGGGTCGCCTCGGGGCCGCGCCCGGCCCGTCGCCGCGATGCCGGTGGGTCCCGGGGAGTCCGGAGTCGGTGGCCGGGCGATCGGCGCTCCGGGTTCCGGGCTCGATCGGGGGCTCTCGCCTCGGAGCCGCCGCCGTTCCGACGGTTCGGGGCGGCGCGTCCGGCAGCGGCAGGGATACCCCGGTACCCCGGGGCCGAGGAGGCCGGGCCCTCCTGCGGCGCGGCCCGTCGGGGGGTCGGGTCGGGGAGGCGGCGGCCCGAGGTCGAATCGCGTCGGGTCCGGGCCGGCCGGCGGGAGTCTCGTCGGCGAACCGGACGGTCGCGGGGGAGGGTTGGTACAGTCCGCTGTCGCGGAGGAATCCACACATGCGGAGGCATTCGGTGCATCCGGGACGAAACGCCGGCGCGGCGCACCGTCCGGTTGCGGTCGTTCTCGCGGCGGTCGCGGTCGCCGTGGCCGGAGGGCTCGCGGCGCCGGCCGCCGCCCAGACCTACGAGGAACTCCTCGAAAAACCCCTCGACCAGGCCTCGGCGAGCGAGTTGGAGCGCGGGAACCGGCTCTTCGAGATCCACTGCGCCCGCTGCCACGGCCTCGACGGGGTCGGCGGCGAAGGGCCGAACCTGATGCGCGAGAACCTGCGCCGGTCGAGGGCCGACGAGGCGCTCCTCGAGATCGTGGACCGCGGCATCCGGGGCACCGACATGCCCGGCGCTTCGTCGCTGAACACCCGCGAGATCCTCGCGGTCTCGGCCTATGTGCGATCCCTCGGCGTCGCGCCCCGGGAAGACCTGTCCGGCGACCCGGAGCAGGGCCGCGAGTTGTACGAGGCGACGCTGTGTTCCACCTGCCATGTGGTGAACGGCGAGGGCATCGCCTTCGGGCCGGACCTCTCCGACATCGGCCTGCTGCGCGGGAGCCGGCACCTCCGCGAGTCCATCCGGACTCCGGAGGCGTCGGTCGCGCCCCGGTATCGCACGGTGCTGGTCGAGGACGCCGGCGGCGCCGAAACCATGGGCGTCCGCATGAACGAAGACACCTTCACCATCCAGATCCTGGACCAGGCGGGGCGGCTCCGGTCGTTCCGCAAGACCGGGATCCGTCGGTTCGAACTGCTTCCCGAGGAGAGTTTGATGATGAGTTACGCGGATTTCAGCGACGAGGAACTCGACGACCTGGTCGCCTACCTCGCGACCCTGCGCGGCGAGGAAGAAGGGCCGTCGCAGTGAGGTTCCGTATCGCTTCCCGCGGCGGCGCGGCACTCGTCGTCTTCGCCGGTTTCCTGGTCTCGGCTTCGCCGGCCGCGGCGCAGGTCTCCTACCGCGAACTCGTCGCCGCCGACGACGCGCCGGAGAACTGGCTCACCTACTCCGGCAACTACCGCTCGGAGCGCTTCACCCGGCTCGACGGCATCACGAAGGAGAACGCCTCGAGTCTCCGTCCGGCGTGGGTCTATCAGACCGGAACCGCCGGCCGGGTCGAAGTGACCCCGCTCGTCACGGACGGCGTCATGTACATCGCCGAACCGCCGAGCACCATCGCCGCCCTCGACGCCCGCACCGGACGACGGCTCTGGCGGCATGACCCGGTCGTCCCCGACGAAACCCTGAACATCGGGTTCCCCCGCGCCAACCGCGGCGTGGCGCTCCTCGGGGAGAGCGTCTTCTTCGGCACGCTCGACGCGCGGGTCATCGCCCTCGACCGCAGCACCGGCGATGTCCGCTGGAGCGTCCAGATGGCCGACAACCGGATCGGCTACGCGGTCACCGCCGCCCCGCTCGCCGTGGACGGAAAGGTCATCGTGGGAATGAGCGGCGGCGAAGCCGGGGTGCGCGGTTTCCTCGACGCCTACGATGCGGAGACCGGCGAACTGGCCTGGAGATGGTGGGCGGTGCCGGAGCCGGGCGAACCCGGCGGCGACACCTGGGAAGGCGACGCCTGGAAGACCGGCGGCGGCGCCACCTGGCTCACCGGCTCCTACGATCCCGAACTGGGCCTGCTCTACTGGGGCATCGGCAACCCGGCCCCGGACTGGAACGGCGATGTGCGCCCCGGCGACAACCTCTACACCTGCTCGATCGTCGCCCTCGATGTGGAAACCGGCGAGTTGCGCTGGCACTTCCAGTTCACCCCGCACGATACCCACGACTGGGACGCGAACCAGATCCCGGTCCTGGTGGACGCCGAATGGGAAGGCACGGAGCGCAAACTGGTCATCCTGGCCAACCGCAACGCCTTCTACTATGTGCTCGACCGGGAGACCGGGCAGTTCCTGCGGGCGACCCAGTACGCGACCCAGACCTGGGCGGAAGGCATCGACGAGAACGGCCGCCCGGTCCTGATCCCGGGTATGGATCCCTCGGAGGAGGGCACCCTGGTCTGGCCGAGCCTCGCCGGCGCGACGAATTGGTACAGCCCCGCCTACGATCCCGATCGGCGGACGCTCTTCGTCCCGACGCGCGAGATGGCCTCCTACTACTTCAAGAGCGACGCCGAATATGTCCCCGGGACCCCGTTCCTCGGCGGCGGCGAACGGCGCCTGGAAGGCGAGGAAGCCTACGGGGCGGTGCGCGCCCTCGACGCGCTGACCGGGGAGTTGCGCTGGGAGTTCCGGCAACTCTCCCCGGCCGTGTCCGGCGTCCTGGCGACGGCGACCGGAGTGGTCGTGAGCGGGACGATGGAGGGCAATGTGTTCGCCCTCGACGCCGACACCGGCGAAGCGCTCTGGGACTTCCACGCCGGCGGCGGCATCCGCGCCGCGCCGATGTCCTTCGCCCTCGACGACGAGCAGTTCATCACCGTGGCGGCGGGACAGTCGCTGTTCACCTTCGGCCTTCCGGGGGAGACGGACGCCGGCGGCGGGGGTCCTGGCGGTGGAGACGGCGGGGAGCCCGAGGAATGATCTGCGGCAGGGCTGCGCGACGGTTTCCCGGCGCGTTCGGCGCGGCGCTGACGGCTCTGCTCGGACTCGGTCTCGCGGCCTGCGGCGGGCCGGGCGGGGAGGCGCCCCCGGCGGAATCCGCCGCCGGGACGACCGCGGACCCCGGCGGCCCCTACGGGGAAGGAACGCTCCTCGTCTCCAACGAAGTCGGCGGCACGCTCAGCCTGATCGCCCTGGCGACCGGGGAAGTCACGGCCGAGATCGAGGTCGGAACGCGCCCCCGCGGCGTGCGCGTCGCCCCCGGCGGCGATTTCGCCTATGTCGCCCTCTCCGGTTCGCCCCGGTGTCCGCCGTGGATGGACGAGGACGAATGCGGGGAAGCCGACAAGTCGCTCGACGGGATCGCCGAGGTGGACCTGCGCACCGCGGAGCGCACCCGCATCCTCCCCGGCGGCTCCGACCCGGAGACCTTCGACATCACCCCCGACGGCGCGCGCATCGTGGTCTCGAACGAGGACTCCGACGAAGCCAGCCTGGTGGACCTGGACACCGGCGAGATCTTCCGCACCGTCCCCGTGGGCCGGGAACCGGAAGGCGTCCGCATCAGCCCCGACGGAACGCTCGCCTATGTGACCGGCGAAACCGACCACGATGTGACCGTCCTCGACACCGCCACCGGCGACGAGATCGCCCGCATCGGCGTCGGCCACCGCCCGCGGGACGCCGTCTTCACCCCCGACGGCGAGTTCGCCTATGTCTCCGCCGAGATCGCCGGCACCGTCTCGGAGATCGTCGTCGCCGAGAACCGCGTCCGCCGCACCTTCGAGATGCCCGAAGGCTCCCTCAGCATGGGCGTCGCCCTCTCCCCCGACTCCGGGACGCTCTATGTCGCGAACGGCCGCGCCAGGACGGTCTCGGTAGTGGACCTCGAGACCGGCGAAGTAACCGCGAACATCGAGGTCGGCGAACGCCCCTGGGGAATCGCCGTCTCCCCCGACGGCCGCTTCGTCTATACCGCCAACGGCCCCTCCAACGATGTAACCGTCCTCGACACCGAAACCCTGACGATCGTCACCCGCCTCCCCGCCGGCGATTCCCCCTGGGGCCTGGCGCTCCGGGGATGATGTCACAAGATGTAAAAGGGAAGCCTGTACCGGGCTTCGAGACCGCTGATCAACTGTTGGTGCATGTCCGGACTCTCTACGAGTTTCTGGAGGCGAGCCGACAGGAGCCCTTCAATGTGTTCACTGCGCTTCGGAAGTCACACGACGAAGTGAACCTGCACTCGCGGTTCCTCCACGCGCTCCTCTCTCACCGAGACGCCGAGGGTAGGCGTCCATACCTCAGAAGGTTCCTCGCCTCCATCGAAGGGACTTCCCAGTTCGAATCAGGCGCCGAGAGCGCGGTGGTCAGGAGAGAACATCAGCACATCGATCTCCTGATTACGCACAGGAATCCCGACTGGGCCGTCGTCATCGAGAACAAGATTTGGGCAGGAGATCAACCGGGACAGATCGGTCGATACTATCTGTCCGTTCGGAGATATCGTCCGCAGTCGATAATTCTGTATCTGACGCCAAACGGCCGTAAACCAGAAAAACAGAGCGCAGAGTACGAATGGGACGGTAAGCCATGTACCGCTCCATATGTATGCGTATCGTACCGAGACGACGTTCTTCCATGGCTGAGAGAGTGCCAGCAGAGAGCGGTCGAAGATCCTTCACTACGGGAATCCATCGCCCAGTACCGATCCGTGGTGGAACAATTGACCGGCCACCCACTTGGAGAGAACTACATGCAGAAATTGACAGATCTGTGCGTCAAGAACATGCCTTTGGTCATGGATCTCACGGCGGCCATGGTGGACGCGCGGCGCAAGGTGCTCCGTGATATCTGGACTCGGATCGACGAGGCCGTCAGCGGGCGACTGGGGATGGAGAGCGCTGCGTTCTCCCGGAAGACGAAGGGCTTGGCCCTCGGTCGCGACCGCATCAGGACCATGTTGAAGCCGCCTCGCGTGATCGAGGATTGGCATGGACTGCTCTGGCCGCTGCGACCCTCTCACGAAAACGGAACGGGGAAAATCCATCCGCAACCTGCTCTCGGCGCAGAAATCAACGGTAGTGGGCGACGCCTCATGTACGGCGTACGATGCCACGACGACAACCACGAAACGATCGAGAATGCCTTGGCGGAGTTTCGGGGCGACTCTCGACAGACGAACGATTGGTGGCCATGGGTTATGGGATACGGGGGGGCGTTCGATGCAGACACGAAGCGGGAGGTGTGGGAGCAGTTGGCGATGCTTGCGAACGAGCCTGCAAGACTCGAACTTTGTGCCGATGAGGTCGCGTCCACACTCCTTGAGATCGAAGAGATCCTTCAGGCGAAGGCCCCATCGTTGTTCGATCGAGGGTAGGCCGATGAGACGGATAAATCTCTCTCCACGCAACGCGGAGGTCCTCGGTCGCCGGCGGCCCGAAGAGATGGGTTGGCCGGCTCCCGGCACCGCACGAATCGCACGTTTCTCGGAAGACTCCTATACTCGCCTTCGTGGACGAGCGCCCGGCGACGGAGACTCCCGGGGCGGCGGCTCCGGGCGAGACCGGCACTCCCGGCGGAGGCGAGTCGAAGCGGCCTCGGCCAACCGGCCGCGACGACGGAGCGGAGCGGAGAGCCCGCGTCAGCGCGGTCGGCGAGCCGCGGGGCGGTCCGGGCCGGCCGGCGGGGCGCGGCGCCGATCCCGATCTCGTCGCAGACCTGCACCGCATCGGCGAGCGCTGCGCCTGCCTCCTCGGCTCGGGACCGTCGTCGGAGGAGATCGGCGACTTCCTCTTCGACGAACGGGGACTGCCGAAGTGAGGCCCCGGCCGAGAACTCGGAAGTACACCCGGATCCGGCAAGGGCGTCCCGGATGATGCGGCCCTACGACGCCGTCGTCATCGGCGGCGGGCACAACGGGCTCATCGCCGCCGCCTACCTGGCCCGGGCCGGGCGGCGGGTGGTCGTCGTCGAGAAGAACGAACGCGTCGGGGGCGCCACCTTCAGCGAGGAGATCCTCCCCGGGTTCACCGTCTCCGTCTTCTCCTATGTGGTCAGCCTGCTGCGGCCGCAGATCATCGCGGACCTCGACCTGGCCCGGCACGGGCTGCAGCTCCAGCCGCTCGACGGCACCTTCACGCCCCTTCCCGACGGACGGTCGCTGACCCGCTGGCACGACCCGGCGAAGACCCGGGAATCGCTGCTCGCCTTCTCCCGGCGGGACGCCGACAACTACCCGCGCTTCGGGCTCCACCTGCACCACCTGAGCCGGGCGGTGCGCGACCTGCTCATGACCCGGCCGCCGAAGATCGGGTCGCTGCTGCCGGGGGAACTCGCCGGGCTGGCGCGGGTCGCCGGGCGGTTCTCGCGGCTGGGACCGGAGCGCTTCCACGCGCTGGCAAGACTGATGACCGCCAGTGCCGGCGACTACCTCGACCGCTGGTTCGAGTCGGAGCCGCTCAAGGCCACCCTGGCGGCGAGCGGGATCATCGGCACCTTCCTCGGCATCTCCTCGCCGGGAACCGCCTATGTGCTGCTCCACCACTACATGGGCGAGTTGGACGGCGCTTCCCGGTCCTGGGGGTTCGCCCGGGGCGGGATGGGCGCGGTCGCCGAGGCGCTGGCCGCCGCCGCCCGCCGGTTCGGGGCGGAGATCCGCACCGGCGCCGGCGTCTCCCGCATCCTGAACGACTCCGGGCGGGCGGCGGGAGTGGTCCTCGAAGACGGGGAAGAGATCTACGCGAAGCAGATCGGCTCCAGCCTCGATCCGCACCGCACCTTCCTGCGCCTGCTCGACCCGGCGGAATTGCCGGAGGACTTCGTTCGCGGCATCCGGCGCTACCGGCTGCGGGGCTCCTCGGGGAAGGTGAACCTGGCGCTCGACGGGCTGCCGGACTTCACCGCGCTCCCCGGCCGCGGCCCGCATCTCTCCGGGGCGATCTCCATCAGCCCGGACCGGGAGACGATGGAGCGCGCCTACGACGACGCCAAGTACGGCCGGTTCTCCCGCCGCCCGTACCTCGATGTGCTGATCCCCTCGCTGCTCGACCCCGGCCTGGCGCCGCCGGGTAAGCACGTGATGTCCATCTTCGTCCAGTACGCCCCGTACCACCTCGACCCCGCCGCCGGCGACTGGGACGCGCAGCGCGACGCCTTCGGGGACACGGTGATCCGCACCCTCGCCGAGTACGCGCCGAACCTCCCGGACCTCATCCTGGAGCGGCAGGTGCTGACCCCGCTGGACATCGAGCGGCGCACCGGGCTCACCGAGGGCAACATCTTCGCCGGGGAACTCGGCCTGGAGCAGTTGTTCTTCCTGCGGCCGACCCCCGGCTGGGCGCAGTTCGGGACGCCGCTGCGGGGGCTGTTCCTCTGCGGGTCCGGCGCCCATCCGGGCGGGGGGGTCATGGGAGCTCCGGGGAAACTGGGCGCCGACGCCATGCTGGCCGCCGCCTGAGGCCGCCTTCGCCGCTTCTGCCGAGAGACCGGCCCCGCCCGCGAACCCGCGCCCCCGCCGCCCGACCCCCGATGCGAGACCGGTACGACCTCGCCGCGGTGGGTGGCGGGCCCGACGCCCTGGCGGCGGCGATCCTGCTGGCGCGCTCCGGCCGGTCGGTGCTCGTCGTCGGCGAGCGCGGGCAGCCCGGGGGTATCGCCGCCAACTGCGCGATCGCGCCCGGCTTCGAGGTCTCGGTCGCGCCGGAGACCCTGCCCTCCTTCGACCCGGCGGTCGCCGGCGCCCTCGGCCTCGCCGACCACGGCGCGGAATTCCCGGCGCCGGACCCGGTCCTCACCGTGGTCGAACCGGCGACCGGCGAGACCTTCAGCCTGCCCTGCGACCCGGAAGCCGCCCGGCGCGCCGTCGCCGGGATCTCGGCCGCCGACGCCGCCCGTTTCCCGGAGTTCGTCGCCGAACTGCGCGCCGCCGCCGGATTCCTGCGCCGGTTGCTGGAGAAACCGCCCCTCGAATTGGACGCCGGACTGCCGGACGCGGTGCAGGCGGCGCTGGCCGCGCTCGGCCTGGGCGGGCGCGGGATCGGAGCGCTGCTGCAGGCGCTGCCGATGGCGCTCCGGGACTACCTCGACGATCGCTTCGAGTCCGAACCGCTCAAGGCGGCGCTCGCCGGGGCGCCCCTCACCGGGACCCGGCTGGGGCCGCGGGCGCCGGGAACGGCCGGGCTCTTCCTCCACTTCCACGCCTTCGGGCAGCCGGCGCCGCTCGGTTTCCTCCGGCCCCCGAAGGGCGGCGCCACCGCGCTCGGCGCGGCGCTCCGGGAAGCGGCCCGCGCCGCCGGGGCGCATCTCGACAGCGACTCCGGCGGGGTGCGCCGCCTCCTCATCGAACCCGCCCGGGAGGGCCCCGCCGTCACCGGGATCGAACTCCGGGACGGGCGGACGGTCCGCTGCAGCGGCGTCCTCTCCGACGCCTCCCCGCATTCGACCCTGCTGGAATGGGTCGGGGCGCGCCACCTGACCCCGGAGTTCGTCCACGAAGCGGCGAATATCCGTTACCGGGGAACTGCCGCCCGGATCGGGTTCGCGCTCTCCGGCCCGCCGCGCTTCGCCGACGCGCCGTCCGGGAAGGCGTCCGGGGGGGCCGACGCCGGGCCCGATCCCCGCCTCGGCGGCGTCATCCAGGTCGGCGCGACGCTCGACCACCTGGAACGCGCCGCCGACGCCGCGAAGTACGGCCAGATCGCCGAGGCGCCGGTGGTGTTCGCCTTCCTCCCCTCGGTCCACGCCTCCGGGCTCGCCCCGCCGGGCCGGCACACGCTGGCGGCCACGGTGCAGTCGGCCCCCTACACGCTCCGGAACGGCCACTGGGGCGCTCCCGACCGCGGCGCCGAGAAGCACCTGGTCGAAACCGCCTTGCGGATGCTGGAGCGCGCCTTCCCCGGCCTCCGCGACCTGGTGACCGCGCATCGGGTGCTCTCGCCGGCGACCCTGGAGGCCGGGTTCGGGCTCGCCGAGGGCAGTTTCCACCAGGGCGAACCGACCCTCGACCAGTTCTACGCACTGCGCCCGATTCCCGGCTTCGCCCGGTATCGGACGCCGGTCCGCCGGCTCTGGCTCGCCGGACCGGGGACCGCCCCCCACGGCGGGCTCCACCTGGTTTCCGGGCGCAACGCGGCGCGGGTCGCCGCCGCAGACCTGCGAACATAGACGCCGGAGGAACCTTCCGCATGGGCAGATTTCGAGTCGGGCCGGGCTTCCTGGTCACCGCCGCCTTCATCGGGCCGGGCACCATCGTGACCGCCAGTCGGGCCGGGGCCGGATACGGCATGGCGCTGCTCTGGGCGGTGCTGTTCTCGGTCCTCGCCACGATGGTGCTGCAGGACATGGCGGCCCGGGTGGGCCTCGCCGGGCGGCGCGGACTGGCGGAAGCGATCCGCGACAGTCTGGCCAGCCGGGGCGCCCGGGTCGCCGTGCTGACGCTGATCGCGGTGACGATCCTGGTGGGGAACGCCGCCTTCCAGACCGGCAACCTGCTGGGCGCGTCGCTGGGGGTGGGCCTGCTGACCGGGATCCCGCCCGGGGCGCTGGTGCTGGTCGTCGGCGGCTGCGCCGGAGCGCTCCTGCTGACCGGGACCTACAAGGCCATCCAGAATGTCCTGGTGGCGCTCGTCGGGCTGATGAGCATCGTGTTCTTCCTGGTCGCGGTCCTGACCGGACCGAACCTCGGCGACCTGTTCCGCGGGCTGCTGGTCCCCACGATCCCCGACGGGGCGACGGTGACGGTGCTGGCGCTCATCGGGACGACGGTGGTGTCCTACAACCTGTTCCTCCACGCGAGCGCCACCATGGAGCGCTGGCCGGACGCCTCGAAGAACGACGAGAACATCGCCGAGAGCCGGTCGGACACCATCTTCTCGGTGGCTCTCGGCGGCCTGATCACCGCGGCGGTGGTGGTGTCGGCTTCGCCCCTGCTCGGCCAGGGCGCGGAGGCGGCGAACGCGGCGGTCGTGGCCGAGCAGTTGGAACCGCTGCTGGGCCCGGCGGCGCCGCTGTTCTTCGGGCTGGGACTCTTCGCTGCCGGGCTGACCTCGGCGATCACCGCCCCGCTGGCCGGGGCCTACGCCGCGTCGGGCGCGCTCGGTTGGGGCTCCGACCTGAAGAGCGCGCGCTTCCGGCTGCTCTGGGCCTTCGTGCTGCTGACCGGGATGTTCTGCGGTGTGGTGCTCGGCGCTTCGCCCTACCAGGTGATCCTGCTGGCGCAGGCCGGCAACGGGATCGTCCTGCCCCTGACGCTGGTGCTGCTGCTCCTCGTGGTGAACCGCGAGCGGATCATGGGCCGCTTCCGCAACTCCCGGCTGGCCAATGTCCTCGGCGCCCTGGTGGTCCTCGTCATCTCCGGCCTCTCCGTCCGCCAGTTGCTCCGCGTCCTCGGGATCCTGGGGTAATCGGTCGCCACGACCGTGCGTTCGGCTCTCGCGGGTCAGGGCAGTTCGCCGTTCAACTGCATATAGACCCGGGCGATGGCGCGGGCTCGTTGGCTGTCGCGGAGGGACCAGGTCTCCAGGTCGCCGAAGTCGGCCTGCGCTTCGGCTTCTTCGAGCGTGAGGCCCAGTTCGTGGAGGCGGGTGGCCTCGGCGATGACCGTTTCGAGGGCGGCGACGGCGACGCCGAGTTCCTCGCGCAGGATCTCCGGGGAGTCCACGAAGCCGTGGCCGGGCAGGTTCACGCGGGCGTCGAGGGCCTGGGCGCGGCGGAGCATCGCCACCCATTCGACGGGATAGGCCGACCGCATCGCCGGGAAGACCCGGTGGAGGTAGGCCTCGGTCAGGAAGAGGACGCTCTCCTCGGGGAGGTGCACCACCAGGTCGCCGCCGGTGTGGGCGCGGCCGAGGAACATGATCTCGATCCGGCGGCCGCCGAGGGTCAGGTCCAGCCGGTCGCCCACGACGGTCGTCGGCGCCGGGATCTCCGGGAGGCGTTCCCGCAGCGCCTCCATCGCCGGGACCGAGTTCTCGTGGATGAGGAAGTCCACCCCTTCGGGGAAGGCGGCGTTCCCGGCGGTGTGGTCGCCGTGGTCGGAAGCGATGACGACCCGGGTGATCGGCCGGTCGGTGATCTCGGCGATGGTGGCCACCAGGCGCGCGGTCTCCTCGTAACTGCCCTGGCCGTCGGCGACGAGCACGCCTTCGTCGGTGACCACGAACATGCTGACCGTGGTGAAGAGTTCCTCCCCGGCGGCGCGCAGTTGTTCGTAGGAATAGACGCCCGGGGCGACTTCCTGCGTCCGGGGGAAATCCGCCTCGGTGAGGCCGCGGGCGAAGGGGTCGGCGGTGCGCACCGGGACTTCCGGCGCCGGCTCCGTGACCGGTTCCGGTTCGGGCGCGGCGCAGCCGGCGGCGAGGGCGGCGCAGACGACCAGCGCTCCGATGGTCGGGGTCGAGGTCGGGCGAGCGGGCCTTCCCGGGACGAACAGCGAGGTCGGCCGGGTGGCGGCGGGAGGGGTCTGCATCGAAGGGTCTCCTGGGACTCCGGTGGTTCTCCGGGGATGGGGGGCGGCGTCCGGCGCCGGGACGCGCCGGCAGTGTCCCCGACGGTTCCGACGGATCGTATTCGCGCCGCCGGGAGCGGGACGGGTACGATGGCCGGCCCGCCTCCGGACGAGGCGGCACGGGAGAGACCGATGACCCGACACCTTCTCACCAGACTGGCCGTGGCGGCTGTCGCCGGCGCCCTGCTCGCCAGTGGCCCGGCCCGCGCCCAGACCGGCTACGAGACGCCGCCCGAGGCGATCGTCCGCATCGCCGAAGCGCCCTCGACGCCGGCCATCTCGGTCGCCCCCGGCGCCGCCCACGCGGTGCTCATGCATCGGGACAGCCTGATCCCGCTCGCGGACCTGGCGCGGCCGGAGTTGCGGATCGCCGGGCTGCGGCTCGATCCGGCCACGAGCGCCGCCAGCCGCCGCCACACCTGGAACGCCCTCACGCTGAAGCGCCTGCCGGACGGCGCCGAAGTGGCCCTGACCGGCCTGCCGAGTCCGCTGCGCGGGGACCACTTCGCCTGGTCGCCGGACGGTTCCCGGTTCGCCTTCACCCACACCCGGGACGACGGCGTCGAACTGTGGGTCGCGGACGCCGGCGGCGGCGCGGCGCGGCAGGTGCTCGACGGGGTGCGGGCGATGTTCCGCGGCGCTCCCTACCACTGGCTCCCGGACGGTTCCGGGTTCGTGGCGCGCGTGGCGGTGGAAGAGGGCGCGGTGCAGCGGGTCGCGGAGGGGGCGCGCAGCGTGTCCCGTTTCCTGCCGGGAATGGCCGGCCGGGTGGCGCGGACCGCCGACGACCGCCTGCGCGACCACTCGTCCGACCCGCTGCCGGTCTCGCCGGTGATCCAGGAGACCACCGGGCGCGTGGCCCCGGCGCGGACCTACCAGGACCTGCTGCGGAACCCGCGGGACGAGGAACTCTTCGTCGCCCACGGAACGGCGCGGGTGGTGACCACCGATCTCTCCGGGAATGCGACGGAGATCGCCGGACCGGGGATCGTCCGGGAGGCGGTTCCCTCGCCGGACGGGCGGTTCGTGCTGGTCACGACCATCCATCGGCCGTTCTCGTACCTGGTGCCGTATTCCCGCTTCCCGCAGCGCATCGAGGTGCGCGACCGCTCCGGCGCGGTGGTCCACGAAGTCGCCGACCTGCCGCTCATGGAGGAGATCCCCATCGGCCGGGACTCGGCCCCCACCGGCCCCCGCGCCGTGGGCTGGCGCGGCGACGCGGACGCGACGCTGGTCTGGACCGAGGCCCGTGACGGGGGCGACCCCCGCGCCGAGGCGTCGGTGCGCGACGAGATGCTGCAGTCGGCAGCGCCCTTCGACGGCGAACCGGAGGTGGTGCTCCAGGTTCCGCTGCGGCTCGCGTACGCGGTCTTCGGCGCCGGGCGGGGCGTCGCCATCACCCGCTGGTGGCAGGATCGCTCCGAACAGATCTGGGCCCTCCCGCCGGCGCGAACCGGCGAACCGACCCTGGCGCACGACACCTCCTACGAGGATCGCTACGCCGCTCCGGGGATGCCGCTGACCACGCGGAACGAGCGCGGCGCCCGCGTGCTGCTGACCTCGGCCGACGGGACGAAGGCGTACCTGGTGGCGGAGGGCGCTTCCCCCGAAGGGAACCGGCCCTTCGTGGATGAGTGGAACCTGGAGACCGGCGAGACCCGGCGCCGGTTCCGGTCGTCCGCGGATTCGTTCGAAGTGCCGCTGGCGCTGCTCGACCCCGACGCCGGGCTGCTCCTGACCCGGAGCGAGACCCGCGAAACCGCGCCGAACTACTTCCTGCGGGACCTCTCGGAGGAGGGCGCCGGCGAAGCGCGGGCGATCACCGACTTCGGGCATCCGTACCCCGACCTCGAAGGCGCAGGGCGCGAACTCATCCGCTACACCCGCAGCGACGGGGTGGAGTTGACCGCGCTGCTCCATACCCCTCCGGGGTACGACGCCGGGCGCGACGGGCGGCTGCCGCTCCTGGTCTGGGCCTATCCCCGCGAGTACAAGAGCGCGGCGGCGGCGGCGCAGGTGCGCGACTCCCCGCAGCGGTTCAGTTTCGTCCGCTGGGGTTCGGCGCTCTACTGGCTGACCCAGGGTTACGCGGTGATGGAGAACGCCACGATGCCCATCATCGGCGAGGGCGACGAAGAGCCGAACGACAGTTATGTGGAGCAGTTGGTGGCGAGCGCCCGGGCCGCGGTCGAAGAAGCCGTCCGCCGCGGCGTCGCCGACCCGGAACGGACCGCCATCGCCGGCCATTCCTACGGGGCGTTCATGACGGCGAACCTGCTGTCCCACTCGGACATCTTCCGCGCCGGGATCGCCCGCAGCGGCGCCTTCAACCGGACGCTGACGCCCTTCGGCTTCCAGAGCGAGCAGCGCACCTTCTGGCAGGCGCCGGAGATCTACTTCCGGATGTCCCCGTTCATGCATGCCGACCAGGTGAACGAACCGATCCTCCTGATCCACGGCGAAGTGGACAACAACTCCGGCACCTTCCCGCTGCAGAGCCGCCGCTACTACCACGCCCTGAAGGGCCACGGCGCGGTGGCGCGGCTGGTGATGCTGCCGTTCGAGAGCCACGGCTATGTGGCCCGGGAGTCGGTGATGCACACCCTCTGGGAACAGCACCGCTGGCTGGAGCGCTATGTCAAGAACGCCGAGCCCCGGGGAGAGGTGACGGACTCCCCGCAGAGCCGGTAGGCCCCGAGGACACACTGTTCCTGCCGACGCCCTGATCCCGTAGAATCCACCGCCATGCCCCTCTTCGACACCTATGTCATGGTGGACTGGTCCGCCAGTCAGGCGGAGCCGCCGAAGAAACCGAAGAAGGACGCCATCTGGTGGGCAGTCAAGCGAGGCCGTGAACGCCCGGCATGGAGGGATGTCACCACCGAGAAAAGTCCATCGTCGGAGGCGCAGGCTGGTGGTGATTTGGACTCTCTTCTGAGTCGCATTGAGACTTGTGTTTTTTTTGAGCGTACGCGCGACGCTGCAATCAACCACATCAACCACTTCCTGCAAGCGGAGACGAAAGCGAACAAGAGAGTTCTTGTTGGGTTCGATTTCGCGTTCGGGTATCCTGCTGGCTTCGCTGAAGCGGCCGACGTGGTCCCCGGCGACGAGAGTGCGAATGCTCGATATCTGTGGAAGTGGCTCTATCGGCGAATGTTGAATGCTGATAAAGAGGAGGACCGGTTCAAGGTGGCGGCTGAACTCAACGACTCTGTCGTCGGGCGGAAGAAGGGCGTCAAGAAGGGACCCCTCTGGGGCCGGCCCAGCGACCGCCATGACGATCCACTGCCTCCGAAGAACCCGTACTTCGATCCAGATCGAAAGAAGCCACCGTCGAAGGTCGAAGAAGAGAAGATGGAGTGGCCGGAGGGAGACTTCAAGTTCAGAATCAAGCGTCGCACCGATGAAGTGGCGCTAGGTGCGAAGACCGTTTGGCAACTTTTTGGTAGGGGCGCGGTAGGTTCGCAGGTTCTTCTTGGAGTGCCGTATCTGCACGACCTTCAGGAACGTCTCTCGACAGAAGATAAGAGATGTGTGATCTGGCCGTTGGACGGTATCGCGATCTCGTCCCGTCGCCCCCAAGTCGTGATCGTTGAGATCTATCCGTCTCTCATCGCGACCGGGGCAGGAAAGCAGATGCCAGACCGATATCAGGTCATCGAAAATGCGATCGCCTTTGATCTACTTGACGCACGAGGAGACCTGAAGTCGTTGTTCGACCTGAAATCGTTGCCAGACGATATCCGCCGGCAGATTTGCCAGCCAATCGGTGGCAACGAATACTGGGAGAAAATGTCCGAGAAGGAGCGTGACGAACGGGTGAGGCGAGTCGTGCGGGAGGAAGGGTGGATTCTCGGTGCAGGTCGAGACGAGATGCTGCGGAGCGTAGCGAAGGAGGATTCTCCGTTGTACCGACTCAGCTCGAAGCGGTAGCGTGGGTGATCTCCTGATGTCCTGGATTAAGCGAGTGGCAATCTTGTGGGCTTTGTCCATGGGTCCCTCCGGAGTCTCCCAGGCCCAATCCGGGCACAACCTGGAGCGGCCGGGGCACTGGCGCGTTCGCTACGACGGCGCGGCCACGGTGGAGGAGCGGCGGTTCGTGGTGATGCGGCCGGGGTGGCATCTGTTCGCCGGGGCGGGGGGGCTGTTCTGGGATCCGGGGTCGTTCGCTTCCGGCGGCTACTCGGTCAGCAGCACCATCTACCTGTTCCCGCAGGGGGACCCGGCGCAGTCCGGCTCCACCCGGCTCGACAGTCCCTACGGGCTGTTCCTGGCGGGGCGCGGCTTGGAGGGGGAGTCGGCAGGAGAGGGGGACGGGCATGGGCATGGGGAGGGAGAGTTGCATGGCCACCTGCACGGGGAGGGCGACGGGGAAGGCGGAGCGGCGTTCGTCTCGTTCGAGATCGACAACGCCGGCCGCTTCCGCATCGCGTCGCACTTCGGGGAGAGCACTCGGGAGGTGGCGGCGTGGACGGCGAGCGAGGCGGTGGTGAAGCTCGGCGAGGAGGCGGAGGGGCCGGTGGAGAATGTGCTCGCCGTGGATGTCCGGGCGGACGAATCGGTGTTCTATGTCAACGACACCCGGGTCGCCGCGATGCCTTCCGAGGGACTGCCGCTCGACGGCGTCATCGGGCTGCGCGCCGGGGCCGGCCTCAGCCTCCACCTCACCGAGATCGCCATCGGCCCGAACCGGCGGGGCGAGTAGCGGAGTCGCCGGCGCAACACCCGCTGCCGGCGCGGAACGAAGCCGAATCGGTGTCCGTTGGCGGAGACTTCATGAACCGGAAACACGGAAGGCATAGAGTTCCCCCCATGACGATGCGGCGCCGACAGTTCCTCGATGCGGCCGCGCGGACCGGGCTCGTCCTGCCGTTCGCGCGCCCGTTCCCCCTGCTCGGTCAGGAGCGGACCTTCGCCCACGGGGTGGCCAGCGGGGATCCGGGGGCGGACCGGGTGCTCCTCTGGACGCGGGTCTCCGGGTTCGGCGGGGAGCGCGTGGAATGCTCCTGGGAGGTCGCCCGGGACCCGGGAATGCGGGAGGTCGTCGCCGAGGGAGTGGCCGGCACCGGGCCGGAACGGGACCACACGGTGAAGGCGGTCGCCGCCGGACTCCGGCCGGGGACTCCCTACTACTACCGCTTCGAGGCGGCCGGCGAACGCTCGCCGGTGGGGCGGACCCGCACGCTGCCGCGCGAACCAAAGCAGGTCCGACTCGCGTTCGCCTCCTGTTCCAATCTCCCGTTCGGCTACTTCCACGCCTACCGGCGGATCGCCGAGCGCAGCGACCTCGACGCGGTGCTGCACCTCGGCGACTACCTCTACGAGTACACGAACCTCGCCTACGGCGACGGCAGCCGCTTCGGTCGCGAACCGCAGCCGAACAAGGAGATCACCACCCTCTCCGACTACCGCACGCGGCACGCCCAGTACAAGACCGACCCCGACCTGCAGGAAGTCCATCGCCAGCATCCCTTCCTCTGCATCTGGGACGACCACGAGATCACGAACAACGCCTACACCGACGGCGCGCAGAACCACCAGGTCGAAGAGGAGGAAGGCGACTGGTTCGTCCGCCGGGAGGCCGCCGTCCGCGCCTACTTCGAGTGGATGCCCATCCGGGAGCCGGAGCCCTGGCCCAGCCAGCGCATCTACCGCAGTTTCCGCTTCGGTCGGCTGCTCGACCTCCTCATGCTCGACACCCGCCTCATCGGGCGCTCGCGGCAGGCGGAATGGGGCGATGTGGAGGCGATGGCGCACCCGTCGCGCACGCTGCTGGGGCCGGAACAGGAACGCTGGCTCTTCGGCCAACTCGCCGGGACGAAGGCGGCCGGCGTCCGCTGGCCGGTGCTCGGGCAACAGGTGATGATGGGCGCCATGCTCGACGACGCCGGCCGGCCGCAGAACCCGGACCAGTGGGACGGGTATCGCGCGAGCCGGAACCGGTTGTTCGACTTCCTGGAGCGGCAGCGCCTCGGGAACCTGGTCGTGCTCACCGGGGATGTGCACCAGTCCTGGGGAATGGACCTGCCGCGCGATCCACTCTCCGGGTACGACCCGGCGACCGGCGCCGGGTCCTACGGCGTGGACTTCGTCACGACGGCCATCTCCTCGCCGAGTTCGTTCCTGCGTCGCCTGAAGACCGAGGAAGCCGTCGCGCAGGCGGTCGCGGACCAGTTGGCCGCCAACCCGCACATGAAGTTCGGCGAGGGCTTCCACCGGGGGTATTGCGTCCTCGATGTGCAGCGCGACCGGGTGCAGAACGACTGGTTCCTGGTGCCGACGGTCGAAGAACACACCGACGAACAGCACTGGGCCGCCGGGATCGCCGTCGCCGACGGCGCGCAGCACGGCGTCCGCGCCCCGGCAGCGGCTCCGCCCGCCGGAAACGCCCCCCCGCCCGCGCCGTAGTCCACCGCCCGGTCTCCGGGTCAGCGACGCCAGGAGCGTCTCTTCGTGCGATCGGGGTCGAACCGAGAACCGAGGTCGGCCGGGTCGCCCGCGGAATCCGTGGTGGAGTGAGGAGAGCGCAGACTATTCCTGATCTTCCTCGGAGGGGAACCGGGCTCGCCCTGGCCCGAGAACCTGAAGCACGGTCGTCTCGTCGAGCGCCTCGTTCTCCTTCGCATAGTCCAGGGGCAGGCGTCCACGGCTGCCCCAGGCGTTCCGGTCGGCTCCGGCGGCGAGAAGCGCGGCGATCACTGCCGGATCCTCAGTGGAGCGAGCGGCGTCGTGCAGGGGCGTGTCGCCGCTGTCGTTGCGAGCGTCGAGGTCGGCTCCCGAAGCCACCAAGGCCTCGATGACTCCCGGCCCGAACTTGCCGGAGGAGTGCTTGGCGACCTCGTGGAGCGGGGAGGCGCCGTCGTCGTTTCGGGCGTTGACCTCGGCTCCGGCGGCGACGAGGGCTCGGACCGCTGTCGCCACACCTTTTCCCGGAGAGTGCGCGGCGATGAGGTGCAGGGGGGTGTTGTCGGCATCGTCGCGCGCGTTGACCTTGGCGCCGGCGGCAAGGAGAGTGTCGATCACCAGCGCGCGTCCTTTGGTTGACGCGTTCCCGAATGCGAAGTGCAGAGGCGTGTGCGATCCCGAGAGGACGCCCTCCGTACGGGCGTTGACCTCGGCGCCGGCGGCGAGCAGGGCCTCGATTCGGCTCCCCGCGGTCTTTCCGCGCGTGTGCTCGGCCGCGAGATGCAGCGGCGTTCTGCCGTACTCGTCCCGGGCTCCGAGGTCGGCGCCGGCGGCGATGAGCAGGTCGACCACCCTCGGGGCGGTCCTACCGGTGGCCGCCACGGCGAAGTGGAGCGGCGTCATCTCATCGCCGAGAGATTTCGCTTTGGCGTCGAGGTCGGCGCCGGCGGCGACGAGGGCCTCGACGACCTGCGGCGCGGTCTTGCCGGAGTTCATGGCGGCGAGGTGCAGGGGCGTTCTGCCGTATTCGTCCCGGGCGTTGACCTCGGCTCCGGCGGCGAGGAGTTGGTCGACGACCTTCGATGCAGTCTTGCCGGAGGCCTCCACGGCGAGGTGAAGCGGCGTCTTCTCGTCGCCGCGAGACCCTGCTTTGGCGTTGAGGTCGGCGCCGGCGGCGATGAGGGAAGGGATCAGCATGGCCGCCGTCTCTTCGGACGCACGCTCGGCTGCAAGGTGCAGGGGCGTTCTGCCGTACTCGGTCCGGGCGTCGACCTCGGCTCCGGCGGCGACCAGGGAGTCGACCACCTTCGACGCGACCTTGCCGGAGGTCTCGACAGCGAGGTGCAGCGGCGTCTTCCTCTCTTCTCTGTAGCCTCCTACCACCCTGGCATCGACATCGGCTCCGGCGGCGATGAGGGAATCGACCACCCTCGGCGTGGTCTTGCCGGAGGTCTCGACAGCGAGGTGCAGCGGCGTCTTCTTCCTCTTCCCGAAGCGTTCCTTCACCCTGGCGTTGACATCGGCTCCGGCGGCGATGAGGGCGGCGACCACCTTCGACGCGATCTTGCCGGAGGTCTTGACGGCGAGGTGCAGCGGCGTCTTCCCCCGTTCTGCGTAGCCTTCCACCCTGGCGTTGACCTCGGCGCCGGCGGCGACGAGGGCGTTGATCAACTTCGGAGCGGCCTTGCCGGAGGTCTCGACGGCGAGTTGGAGCGGCGTCTTCTTTCCCGTGTAGCGACCTTTCACCCTGGCGTTGACCTCGGCGCCGGCAGCGATGAGGGCGGCGACCACTCTCGGCGCGGTCTTGCCGGGGGTCTCCATGGCGAGATGCAGCGGCGTTTTCTTGCCGAGGGGATTCTTTCCCCTGGCGTTGACATCGGCGCCGGCGGCGATGAGGGCGGCGATCACCTCTGAACTCTCCCTCGATCGAATCGCGTCATGCAATGGCGTGCCCCCGTGCCCGTCGCGGGTTTCGAGGTCGGCACCGGCGGCCACGAGGACTTCGATCTCCTTCGGCCCCGAGGCGGAGGCGCGCCCGGCGGCGAGGTGGAGCGGTGTCGCGCCCGAATCGGTGGAGGCGTTGACCTCGGCGCCGGCGGCGGCCAGTGCTTCCATCATCGCCGGCTCTCCGGCCCGGACCGCCTCGTGCAGCGGCGTCTCGCCCTGTTCGTTCCGGGCGTTCACCTCGGCGCCGGCAGCCACCAGAGTTTCGATGACGTGGGGCTGCCCACGGAAGAGGTGCGGAGCGTGATGCAGCGGCGTGTTCCCGTACCGGTCGCGGGAGCCGAGGTCGAGCCCGGCCATCTCGAGCGCCTGGACCAGGCGCCCTTCGCCCTGTCCGTCGTCGTTCGAGACGGACTTCGTGTGCTTCCTGGACTGCGTAGTCATGAATCACTCCTGTCGGCAGGCCTATCGGTCCGGCGGATGCCGGGGAGGCGGAATCGGCGGGGCGGGCCGGGGGCCCGATGCCTTGTTGCGTTCGTCGAATTGGTAGCGGGAAGGCGCGTCAGAATCGGTCGCGGACGGCGGCCGGGGATCACGGCGACTGCTTCCGAATCCGAAGGCGGTCGAACCTGGCGGCCCTCGTCCTCGGGGCGGGCGGCGGAATCGGCGCCGACGGGAGCGGCGCGGGCCTCCGCGTTCGGGGCGCCGCGGGTTGCGCCGAACCTCGGCGTCGTTTATCGTTGCATTTCGTCGTAAAACAGAACGATATGCAACGAAATATTCTCCGCGCCGCTCGACTGTCGACGGTGACGCAGGCCCTCTCGGAGAGTCCGGCGGTCGCCATCCTCGGCGCGCGGCAGGTCGGGAAGACGACCCTCGCGCGCGAGGTCGCGGCCGGCCGGGGCGGACCCACGACCGTCTTCGACCTGGAGCGGGCGGCGGCGCGGGAAGCGCTGTCCCGGACGCCGGAACGGGTGCTCGGGGCGCAGGAGGGGTTGGTCGTGATCGACGAGATCCAGCGCCTGCCGGCCCTCTTCGAGGTGTTGCGTCCGCTGTGCGACGCCCCGGATCGGCGCGCCGGGTTCCTGATCCTGGGGAGCGCGTCCCCGACCCTGGCGCGCGGCGTCTCGGAAACGCTGGCCGGGCGCGTCCTCTTCGTGGACCTCGGCGGTTTCTCCCTGGAGGAGGTCGGAGCGCGCCATCTGGACCGCCTCTGGCTGCGCGGCGGATTTCCGCCGGCGTTCCTGGCGCCCGGCGACGAGGCGTGGTCCCGCTGGATGCGTTCGTTCAACCGCACCTTCCTCGAGCGCGACCTTCCGCTCCTGGACGGGCGAGCGCCTTCGGAGACCGTCGGGAGACTGTGGCGGATGCTGGCCCACTTCCACGGGCAGACCTGGAACGCCGCCGAGTTGGCCCGCTCCCTGGACGCCCGTCCGAACGCGGTGAACCGCTGTCGCGACCTGCTGGCCGGCGCTCTCATGATCCGGGTCCTCCGACCGTGGTTCCAGAACCTCGGCAAGCGCCTCGTCAAATCTCCGAAGGTGTACCTGCGTGACAGCGGCGTCCTGCATCACCTGCTGGACATCGAAGACCGAGGGAGCCTCCCGCTCCATCCGCGCTACGGGGCGAGTTGGGAAGGGTTCGCGCTGGAGCAGACGCTCCTGGCCCACGGCGAGCGGAACGCCTGGTTCTACCGGACCCAGCGCGGCGCAGAACTCGACCTGCTCCTGTTTCGCCGGGGACGGCGTTGGGGTTTCGAATTCGAGTGCACCGATGCGCCGCGGACGACGAAGTCCATGCGGACGGTCCTGGCGGACCTGGGACTCGAACGGCTGTTCGCCGTCTATCCCGGCGAAGCGGAGTATCCGCTCGACGACCGGATCACCGCCCTCCCCCTCACCCGCATCGCGGGCCTCGATCTCCGTCCGGAGAGTTGACGAGGCAGCGCTCCGCTACGGCCGCCGTACCGGAACGAAGGACGTTCCGGCTTCCCGGGCGCGATCGCGGCGGCGCCGGCGATGGCCCGGGGCAGCCGCGGTCTCCCGGTGTTCGAACCGCCGCTCCGCTTCGGGGCGCGGCGCCGGCGGGGTGGGTCGGGCGGTAAGGGCGTCGGGCGGAGACGGTCAGGCGCCCGCCGCGGCGCGTCCGGCGCAGTCGCAGGTCGGAGCGGGCGGACGCTCGAACCCGGTTTCCGGCGCGGGCGTCGGAGTGAAACCGATGGCGCCCGCTTTCCGCCCGGCGCGCCTGGCGCGGGACTCCCCGGCGAGTTCCCCGCAGATCCACGAGGGGTCGGCCAGAGTGCCGAGAACCTCGGCGCGCTCCCGGACGCCGGCGAAGTCCGCCGGGGTGAGGCCGGTCAGCGCCAAGGCTTCCGGCGGCGCTTCGGCCGCGAAGAAGAGCCGGAAGGCGCGGGCGATCCGCGGCCGGTCGAGGGGTCGGAACGCGGCGCGGAAGAGGAAGCGCCGCGAAGCCGCCGGGTCGAGCCGGTCCGCCAGGTTCGTCGTGCAGGCGAACGGGAGCGGGTGGCGCTCCATCTGGCCCAGCAACTCGTTGACCCGGCTCACCTCCCAGTTGCGGTGGGCGCCCCGGCGGTCGGCCAGCAGCGAGTCCGCCTCGTCGAACACCAGGATCGCCCCGGTGTCCCGCGCCTCGGCGAAGGCCCCGGCGAGGTTCTTCTCGGTGTCGCCTACCCAGGCGCTCAGGAGGTCCGAGGCCCGGCGGACGAGGAGTTCCCGCTCCCAGCGGTCGGCGAGATGCCGGACGAAGGCGGTCTTGCCGGTGCCCGGCGGGCCCGAGAAGAGGAGTCCCATGCGGCGGGGGCCGCAGGAAGTGATGCGGTCGGCCAGTTCGAGGAGGTCCCGGTCGGCGCGGAGCAGGGCCGGGTCGTAGAGGCGCGGCGGCGCTTCGTCGGCGGGGACGAGTCCGCGGCGCAGGCGGCGCTTCCGGGCCACCGCCCGGCGCACGGCGTCCGCCCGGGCGCTCCCGGCGTCCGGGGAAGACGGCTCTCCGTCCGGGGCGGCGGCGGTCCCGGCGTCGGCGGCGAGGGCCACCTGGCGCGGGGTCACATCCGTCATCCGGGAGAACTCCCCGGCCAGCGCGGCGCCGGCCTCCTCGGGCAGGCCGCGCCCCGAGAGGATGTCCCGGTACACCTCTTCCTGCGCCGCCGGCGGAACCCGGCGGAACTCGAGGGCGTGGAGGATCCGGTCGATGAAGAACGGCTGGTGGCCCCGGTAGAAGTCGGTGGCGTTGCAGGTCCAGAGGATCGGCGTCCGGTTCTCTTCGAGGAGCCGGTTCAGCCACTGTTTCGGGATGTCGGGAAGGTCCTCCATCTCGTCGAAGAGGATCACCGCCCCCGGCTCGTCGGCGAGCGATTCGAGGGCGTAGTCCAGACAGGCCCAACGGCTGGGTGCCTCCCGGGCCTCGGGGCCGAGTTCCCGGCGGCCGATGTCGTAGAGGCGGGCGCCGACCTCGCCGCAGAGGGTGCGGGCGAACTCGGTCTTCCCGGTTCCCGGCGGTCCGTAGAAGAGCAGGTTGACGCCCGGCTTCCGGTCGTTCGTTTCCTCCGCCGGGCCGCGGCCCAGGGCGGCGGCCAGCGAGGCGCGGACATCCTCCGCGTCCCGGCCGAGGTGGGCGAAGGCCGACCAGGGCAGGCGCGCCGCCACCGGGGCGCCGAGGCGGGGGATCTTCCGGCTGCCGGAGATGGCCCGTTCGAGGCGCTCGGCGTGGCGGAAGAGCGCCTCGGAGCCGCCGCCGCCGAGCCGGGTGGCGCGGATGGCCTGCTCCACCAGCCCGGGAGCCGCTTCGAGTTCGTCGGAGAGCCGGGAGGCGAGGGCGCCTTCGTCTTCCACCCCCGGAAGCGCCGCTTCGGCCAGCATCCGGCGATGGATCGTCGCCCGGCGCCGCGGGCTGTGGGCGGCGAAGCGCAGGATCACGGTGAACCGGCGCAGCACCGCTTCGTCGAGGCGGTCGATGCGGTTCGCCGTGTAGATGGTCGGGACCGGGTTGTCCTCGAGGAGGCGGAGGCGGTCGAGGCGCAGGTCCGAGTCCCTCTTCGAGTCCGAGTCGAACCGGAAGAGGTCTTCCATCTCGTCGCAGAGGACGGCCGTCGCCCGGTCCTGCCGGAACAGCGCCTGGGCCATCCGCAACTCTTCCGGGCGGCCGCGATGCGTCCCGCCGCGGTCCGGTTCCCCGACGGCGTAGAGGTCGCCGCCGGCCGCGGCCGCCAGGGTCTTGGCGAACTCGGTCTTGCCGGTCCCCGCGCGGCCGTGGAACAGGAGGTTCACTCCCGGCGCCGGGTCGCGGAAGGCGGCGGACAGCAGGGACACCGCTTCGTCCCGGTTTTCGAGGTGGTCGAAGTGGCCGAGGTCGAGCCGGGGGGCCGCCGGCCGCCGGAGCAGCCGCTCGACGAGTTCTTCTTCGTTCTCGACCGGCGGATTCCATACGGATTCGACTTCGAGGAATCGTCCGAGTTCCCCGTCGTGCCGCATCTGGTCGCGGTCGGCGATGCCCGCTTCGACCATCGCGTCCATGGCCCGGCAGGCCGCGTTCCGCGAGGTTCCGAGCAGGATCGCGGTCGCCGCCACCGCGTCCTTCTCGACTTCGTTCACCTCGTCCCAGAGGTTGCGGATCGTTCGGGAGAGGTCGCAGTGGTGGGCGAGACCGATCACCGGCGCCGCTTCCGGCCCGAGTCCCAGTCGTTGGGCGAGCAGGCGGGAGGCGCGGAGGCTCGGGCTCTCCGGCCGGCCGCCGGCGAGGCGGTTGGGTCCGGCGGCGCCGAGGGCTTCCTCCACCTGGTTCAGGAAGAGCCGCTCGACGCCCCGGCCCCGCCCGGGACGCGTCCCGTGGCCGCCCCGCGACCCGCCCCGGTGGCGGTGGTGGCGGCGGCGGCGGTCCGCCGGCCGGCGGGGGCGCCGCCGGAAGAGTCCGAAGGAGCGCGGCGCTTCGGTCTGTCGTTCGAGTTCGTCGTCCGTCTCCTCGGTCTCCGCCCGAAAAGGGTCTTCCAGGCCGGAGAGCCCGGATACCTCGAACTCCTCCAACTCTTCCCGGTTGTAGAAGATCCACTCCAGGACCTTGCGACGGAGGCGCCGATCGTCCCGGGCGGCGCGGATGGCGTTTCGGAGGTAGCTGCGGGCGGCGGCGCAGTCGTGTGCGTGCATGGCTCTATTCCAAATCCTTTCGTTTCGGAGCGGGTTTTCTTGCGGTGAACGACGGCTGAGCGACTGTGAGCCCCTGCTCGCCGCCGGTATTTCCTGCCGGTTTTCCTGTCTGCGTCCCTCGTCGTCGATCGAGGGCTGACGTTTACCCCACGGGCGCCTTCATCGTGTTCCCGTGTCGGCAACGGTCGTGGTGGTGGAGGCGGCCTCCCGAAATCGGTCCGGTTCCTCCGCCGGGAGGGCCCGGGGCCGGGCGGGAACCCCGCGGGGAGGGCGTCGAGGAGCCGGCGGGGGGCGGATCCCTACGGGACGCGGTCGTTCGTGGGCACGGCGCGATTCCACCGCGGCGGGTCGCTTCCAGTGGGCGCATTCCCCCGACGCGGCGATCTCTTCAACGGGCTCTTCAACGGACTCTTCACCGGGCTCTTCACCGGGCTCTTCACCGGGAGGTCGTCCCGGGAGGCTCTTCCGCGCCCGGGAGCGTCTTCGGGGGCCGGAAGCGCCGGGCCGGGGTCTCGATCGCGTCATTGGGGTTCTCCGCTCCAGGAATGCGGGAACCCTACGCCGCCGGTGCGACAGGAACCGTCGCACCTCGGGGCGCGTCCCGGCTCGTACCCGCGGAGCCCGGGCCGGTGGGTCGAACGGGGGGCGGCGCTACCCGGCGCGAGCGGATGGCGGAGGATGGGGACCGCGTCGTTCCGGAAGTGAACCCGCACTGCCGCCACTTCGGCGGGCGCGGCCATGGGCGGCCTCGGATCTCGTCCTGCGCCTCGATACCGCGCGCCGCCCGGTCGAGTGGCGTAGCCGAACCCGTCGCGGCCGCCTTCGCCGGCGTCCGGTTCCGCGGCGGGGGACTGCAGATCGTCGTCGTCCCTCGGACGCGGTTCCGGCTCGCCTCCGGTCTCTTTCCGGACGTGCCCGCGCCCCGGCGGAACCGGCGGATACGAAGCGGGAGGCGGTGCTACCCGGCGCGGCGGAGGCGGAGGATCGGGACCGGGTCGTTCAGGATCTGACCCTGCACTACTTCCACTTCGGTCGGCGCGTCCGTCGGCAGCAGGCGAATCGCGTCCAGCACCTCGAGGCCGCGCACCACCCGGCCGAAGGTGGCGTAGCCGTGGCCGTCCCGGTCGGGCCCGCCTTCGCCGGTGTTCAGCACCCGGCTGTCGCCCAAATTGAAGAAGAACTCCGAGTTGGCGGTTCCCGGGTCGCGGCGGGCGTAGGCCAGGACGCCGCGCTCGTTCCGGATCCCGGTGTCGTCGGTCGTCTCGTGGGCGATCGGCGGGAACGGGGGCTCCGCCTCGGCGCCGCCCTCGTCCCCGGTGAGCATCGGCAGCCGGCGCAACCCGCCCTGGACGATGTCGAAGGCGGCCCCGGCTTCGGTGCGGGTGGCGCGGTAGAAGGTGGCGCCGGCGTAGTGGCCGCCGTCCACATACCGGAGGAACTGGGCCACCGAGATCGGGGCGCGGTCCGGGTAGAGGGCCACCTCGATCTCGCCGCCGGCGGTCTCGAAGACCACCCGCACGGTGCGCTCTTCGGCTTGCGGGCGCCGTTCGGCTTCGGGAGCGGGCGGCGACTCGCCGGCGCAGGCTCCGGCGGCCGTCGCGGCGGCGCCCGCAGCGACGAGGAAGAGGAACGGGAGGAGGCGGTGACGCGACGGGGCGAACATGGCTTCAAGGGTAGCCGGCGCCGGTGCGTACCATCCGCGCCGCCGGCGACACGCGGTCGGATCGGTCCGGCGAGGAACCCCGCGCCGCCGGCCTCGTTCTGCGGGGCAGGCGACCCGGCGCTGTCCCGTACGGGGCCGCCACGCGATCCTCGCGCTCTGGCCGGCGACCCTTCGCGCAGCGCTCGTCGCACCGGCCCCGGAGCGCTCCCCGAATCCGACCCCGGAGACCCTTCCTCGCTCCCCGACGCTCCGCCTCTCCCGCTCCCCTTCCCGATGCTCCGCCGCCTCGCCGCCGCCGGCTGCCTGGCGCTCGGCCCGGCGGCGTCCACGGCCGCCCCGGCGCAACCACCGCCGGACTCGAACGACGCCCCTGTCGTCCGCGCGGTCCGCATCGAGACCCCGCCCCGGATCGACGGCGTCCTCGACGAACCGTTCTGGGCCACCCTCTCCCCGGTCACCGGGTTCCGCCAGCGCGACCCGGTGGACGGCGCTCCCGCCAGCGAACCCACGGAAGTCCGCATCGCCTACGACGAGACCTCGCTCTACTTCGGGTTCCGCTTCTTCGACTCGGAGCCGGACCGCATCCGCCGCTCGATCCTGCACCGGGGCGGGCGCATCGACAAGGACGACCGGGTCATCATCGGGCTGGACACCTACCGCGACCGCCGGAACGCCTACATCTTCGAGGTGGGGGCGCTCGGGACCCAGGACGACGCGCTCCTCACCGACGAGAGCCTCGACCGGGAGGACTGGAACTGGGACGGGGTGTTCACCACCGAGACCACGGTGGACGCCGAGGGGTGGGTGCTGGAGATGGCGATCCCGTTCACCACCATCCGCTTCGCCGATGTGGCGGAGCCGGTCATGGGGATCGCCTTCTCCCGCTCCATCCGGAGGAAGAACGAGACCGTCCTCTGGCCGCCCATCGGCCGGGAGTACCGCTCCGGGATCGCGCAGGTCTCGCAGTACGCCACGCTGCTCGGGCTCGAAGGCATCCGCCGGGGCCGGCATCTCGAAGTGAAGCCCTACGCCTCGCTCGGCGGGCAGCAGCCCCCGGGGGAGACCGGCCTCGAAGGGCAGGGGAAGGCCGGGGCCGACCTCAAGTACCGGGTGACGCCGAACCTGACCCTCGACCTCACCTGGAACACCGACTTCGCCCAGGTCGAGTCCGACAATGTGCAGATCAACCTGACCCGGTTCGACCTGTTCTTCCCGGAGAAGCGGGAGTTCTTCCTTGAACGCGCCGGCCTCTTCCAGTTCGGCGATTCCCGGGAGACCGAGGTCTTCTTCAGCCGGCGGGTGGGGCTCGACGGCGACATCCTGGGCGGCGGCCGTCTGACCGGGCAGGCCGGGCCCTTCTCCATCGGCGCCCTGGCGCTCCGCACCGGGGCCGGGACGCCGGGCGGGGAGGGGGAGGCCGCCGCCTGGAACTCGGTGGTCCGCCTGCGCACCGACCTGCGGGAGCGCACCACCCTGGGGCTCATCGCCACCAGCCTCGACCGGGAGGGCGCCGCCGGCAGCCGGACCGTCGGCGCCGACCTCCACGCCCGGTTCTTCAGCAGTTCCGCGCTGCGCGTCTGGGGCGCGGCGGTCCGGGACGAACGGACCGGCGAGTTCTCCCCGGACGCCCGCGCCGGGCACGCCGCGCTCGACCTGGAGAACGACCGCTACTCGCTCAGCGTCGGGCGGGCGCTGGTCGGACGGGACTTCGATCCGGCCCTCGGGTTCGTCCGGCGCGCGGATGTGGACTCCCGGTACCTCTGGGCCGGCTTCCGGCCGCGATTCGAGGCCAGCGACTGGGCGCGCCAGGCGGACCTGTCGCTGGGCGGGGAACAGATCCGCGGCACCGACGGGGAGTTGCAGTCCCGGCACCTCAATGCGGAGGCCTCCTTCCGCTTCGAATCCGGGGACGGGGTGGAGGTCGAGATGGACGACCGCTTCGAGCGCCTGGCCGCGCCCGACTCGATCCGGGGACGAATCCTGATGCCGGGCGACTACCGGTTCCGCTCCTACGATCTGGAGTTCTGGACGGACGACAGCCGGGCCGTGTCGGGTCGGGCGGAACTCACCACCGGCAGTTTCTGGAACGGGCGGCGAACCAGCCTCACCGGCGGCGCGACCGTGAAGACCGGGCCGCACCTGACCGTCGGCGGGCGCTTCTCGCGGAACGCGGTGTCGCTGCCGGTCCCCGACGGGGACTTCACCGCGACCCTGCTGGCGCTCGACCTCCAGGCGGCGGTGAGCCGGAAGCTGTTCGCCGGCGCGCTGATCCAGTGGGACGACCTGTCGAAGGAACTGCAGGCGAACCTGCGGGTGGACTGGATCCACACGCCGGGCAGCGACCTGTTCCTGGTGCTCGACACCGGTTACCTCACCGACGCCGACCTCGACCCGCGTATCCACCGCTGGACCCGCCGCACCGCGGTGATGAAGGTGACCTACCTGAAGAGTTTCTGACGAGCCCCGGTGGCCTCGATCCCTCCGCCGTCGGATGCCGGGCCCGTACCCGGGTGGCTGCCGAAGAGTGACCCCACCGCGGGAATGACCCTCGAAATCGGTGGATTGCGAAGCAGCGCCGGCGAACTCCGGGGTGCAGTTGCGGCCCGGGTCGGGTCTCGACTCCGCCGGCGGCGGCCCCCTCCACCCCGTCGCCGAGTTGTGTGACGGGAAAGAGATGGTAGGCCGCCGAGCCGCGTCCCGGCGCCCGCCGGAGGTGTTGCGAGTGGCCGCTGTCGGGATGGGCCCGCTCCGGGTCTTATCGAATTTACCCGGGTTTATCGGATTTCGATAAACCGGGATAAACTCGGCAAAATCGGCTTCGGGGACCCTCGGCGCTCCCCACCGCCCGGACGACCGGCCGACGCCCCGGCGCGCCGCGTCGCCGGTGTTGGTCGGCGAACTCCGGGGTGCGGCGGCGGCCCGGGCCGGGTCTCGACCCCGCTGGCCCGGCCTCGCCGGCCGCGGACCTCTCCACCCATCGCCGAGTCGTTGCGACAGGGAAGGTGGTCGGCCCCCCGACGCGGCCCGGTGCCCGCCGGAGGCGTTGCGAGCGGCCGCTGTCGGGATGGGCCCGCTCCGGGTCTTATCGAATTTACCTGGGTTTATCGGATTTCGATAAACCGGGATAAACTCGGCAAAATCGGCTTCGGGGACCCTCGGCGCTCCCCACCGCCCGGACGACCGGCCGACGCCCCGGCGCGTCGCGTCGCCGGTGTTGGCCGGCGAACTCCGGGGTGCGGCGGCGGCCCGGGCCGGGTCTCGATCCCGCCGGCCCGGCCTCGCCGGCCGCGGGCCTCTCCACCCGTCGCCGAGTCGTTGCGACGGGGAAGGTGGCTGGCCCCCGAGGAAGGTGGCTGGCCCCCGAGGCGCTGCCCGGCGCCCGCCGGAGGTGTTGCGAGTGGCCGCTGTCGGGATGGGCCCGCTCCGGGTCTTATCGAATTTACCTGGGTTTATCGGATTTCGATAAACCGGGATAAACTCGGCAAAATCGGCTTCGGGGACCCTCGGCGCTCCCCACCACCCGGACGACCGGCCGACGCCCCGGCGCGCCGCGTCGCCGGTGTTGGTCGGCGAACTTCGGGGTGCGGCGGCGGCCCGGGCCGGGTCTCGACCCCGCTGGCCCGGCCTCGCCGGCCGCGGACCTCTCCACCCATCGCCGAGTCGTTGCGACAGGGAAGGTGGTCGGCCCCCCGACGCGGCCCGGTGCCCGCCGGAGGCGTTGCGAGTGGCCGCTGTCGGGATGGGCCCGCTCCGGGTCTTATCGAATTTACCTGGGTTTATCGGATTTCGATAAACCGGGATAAACTCGGCAAAATCGGCTTCGGGGACCCTCGGCGCTCCCCACCACCCGGACGACCGGCCGACGCCCCGGCGCGCCGGGTCGCCGGTGTTGGTCGGCGAACTTCGGGGTGCGGCGCGCGGCCCGGGCCGGGTCTCGACCCCGCTGGCCCGGCCTCGCCGGCCGCGGACCTCTCCACCCATCACCGAGTCGTTGCGACAGGGAAGGTGGTCGGCCCCCCGACGCGGCCCGGTGCCCGCCGGAGGCGTTGCGAGCGGCCGCTGTCGGGATGGGCCCGCTCTGGGTCTTATCGAATTTACCTGGGTTTATCGGATTTCGATAAACCGGGATAAACTCGGCAAAATCGGCTTCGGGCACCGTCGGCGCTCCCCACCCGCCCGGACGACCGGCCGGCGCGCCGGGTCGTCGGTTGGCCGGCGAACTTCGGGGTGCGGCGGCGGCCCGGGCCGGGTCTCGATCCCGCCCGCCCGGCCTCGCCGGCCGCGGGCCTCTCCACCCATCGCCGAGTCGTTGCGACGGGGAAGGTGGCTGGCCCCCGAGGCGCTGCCCGGCGCCCGCCGGAGGCGTTGCGAGCGGCCGCTGTCGGGAATGGCCCGCTCCGGGTCTCATCGAATTTACCTGGGTTTATCGGATTTCGATAAACCGGGATAAACTCGGCAAAATCGGCTTCGGGGACCCTCGGTGCTCCCCACCGCCCGGACGACCGGCCGACGCCCCGGCGCGCCGCGTCGCCGGTGTCGGCCGGCGAACTCCGGGGTGCGGCGGCGGTTTCGACCCGCCGGCCCGAGTGGCCCGGCCTCGCCGGCCGCGGGCCTCTCCACCCGTCGCCGAGTCGTTGCGACGGGGAAGGTGGCTGGCCCCCGAGGCGCGGCCCGGCGCCCGCCGGAGGGGTTGCGAGTGGCCGTTGTCGGGATGGTCCGCTCCGGGTCTTATCGAATTTACCCGGGTTTATCGGATTTCGATAAACCGGGATAAACTCGGCAAAATCGGCTTCGGGGACCCTCGGCGCTCCCCACCGCCCGGACGACCGGCCGACGCCCCGGCGCGCCGGGTCGTCGGTGTTGGCCGGCGAACTTCGGGGTGCGGCGGCGGCCCGGGCCGGGTCTCGACCCCGCTGGCCCGGCCTCGCCGGCCGCGGACCTCTCCACCCCTTCGCCGAGTCGTTGCGACGGGGAAGGTGGCTGGCCCCCGAGGCGCTGCCCGGCGCCCGCCGGAGGGGTTGCGAGCGGCCGCTGCCGGGAATGGTCCGTTCCGGGTCTTATCGAATTTACCCGGGTTTATCGGATTTCGATAAACCGGGATAAACTCGGCAAAATCGGCTTCGGGCACCGTCGGCGCTTCCCACCGCCCGGACGACCGGCCGACGCCCCTTCGCTCCGCGTCGCCGGTGTTAGGGTTCGGCGCAGCCATGTTCTTCGTCCCCTACGCCCCTTCCTCGGACCGCTGCTGCGGCCGGCGCGGTCGTCTGGCCGGCGCCCTGTTCCTCGCCGGCGCCCTCCTGCTGGCCGCTTTCCTGATCCGGAGCGCCGAGGCGGAGACCGACGAACTCGCCGACCTGCGCGCCACCTTCGAGGGCGCCGTCTCCGCCCTGAACGGCGGAAACCTCGACGGCTTCCTCGACACCGTCCACGACGAAGCGCTCTCCTTCTACGCCTGCGGGCCCACTTCGGGCAAGCAGGGCCGGGAAGCCTGCGCGCTCGACTGGAGACTCTTCTTCGACTCCACCACCGGCGCCCGATTCCTGACCAGCAACGAGAACTACCGCATCGTCGGCGACACCGGGATCGCCTGGGGCGAGTACGCGCTCTCGGTCCTCTACGACGGCCGGGAACGGACGACCGTCCACGAAGGCCGGTACACGATGACCTACCTCCGCGCGGACGACCGCTGGCAGATCATCATGCAGCACAACACCCCCGCCGGCGACGACCCCCGGCCGGTGAAGAGCCTCCGCCCGCCCGGCCGGTAATTCACGCAGGGACCCGCCCCGCGCGCACCGGCCCCCTTCGCCGATCCCTTCACGGAACCGCATCGCGCCGTGACCGATCCGCATCCCTCCTACCCGAACCCGGTCATCGCCGAAGCCCTCTGCGAACTCCATGTTCGGGGGAACGACCGGAGGGACGCCTGGCCGACGGACCTCGTGAGCGCCTTCCACCGCGCCATCCAGCCCGACTACGCGAGAATGGAGACGTTCTCGGATCTGGATCTCGAGGTCTCGTCGACGGAGCCCGGCCGGAACCAACGGATCCTGGTTCCCAGGACGCGCTTCCGCTTCCATCACGCCGAGCGGCCGTTCGCCGTGCATCTCGCTCCGGGAATCGTCAGCGTGAACGCCTTGGCGCCGTATCCCGGATGGGCCTCGTTCCGGAGCGAAATCCTTGCCATTTCGGCCCGGGCGGTCGAGGTGATCCATCCGTCGAGCGTGGCCCGCATCGGCCTTCGCTACATCAACCGAATCCCGAACACGAGTTCTGCCGACACGCCATCGAACTGGCTTCGCCCTACGGGGTTCCTGCCGAACGAGGCCCTGCTCCAGGCCTCGGGATACTCCGCCCGGGTCGAAGTGGACACCGACGCAGCCACCCGGACGATCGTCTCCCTGCAGCACCGACCTCCGGACGCGACAGTGATCTCGGGCGCCGTACTCTTCGACATCGACCGCATCGTGGAGAAGGAGATTGCCACCGATCCGCCGGAGATCGGCGCGGAAGTGGATTCGCTCCACGAGGAGGTAGCCCGGGTTTTCGCCGATGCCACGACCGATCGCCTGGTCCGGCGGATGGGCGCCTGACGATCGCGATGGCCCGGGACACTCCTCCGGCATCCCGACGCGGGCCGGAGACGCCGGCGGTTTCCGGACTGCCTTCGGTCTCCGGTTCACCCCGGCTCGCTCCGTCCGAGCCCGAGGGCGATCGGGAACGGGGTGGAGTGGTCCTCTGCGACGCCCGGGGGATCCATGGGGCCCTCCTGCGGAGGGCGACCACCCTCGCGATCGAACCGACCGCTTCCTTCCTTTCCCTCCGTCGTGCGGAGTCGCGTACGGTCGGTGGCGTCACGGACCGGCTGAGCGACGACGCGCGGCGCCATCCGAACGCGGGAGCCATCGCCCTGCTCGAGGAATGGCTGGCGGCGGACTGGGAGGAAGATACCGGGGAGTTGGACGCCTTGAAGCGCGATCTGGACGAGAACCGGTCGTCCGATCGGAAGCTGTTTCCGTGACGCGTTCCGTCCTTTTGGACACCGGCGTACTCACGCTGCTGACCCATTCGGAAAAACGGGAAGAATCGACTCAGTGCAAATCTTGGATGACGGGTCTTCTGCTGAGGCAGTGGGAATGTGTCGTCCCCGAGATCTGTGACTTCGAGTTGCGCCGGCATCTGCTGAGAAGAGGTTTGCCGATGAGCATCGAGAACCTCGACCGATTGGCCTTCGAGAACACCTATCTTCCGATCGATACGGCCACGATGCGGACTGCCGCGCGACTCTGGAGCGACCTTCGGAAGCGCGGTCAGCAGACCGCGTCCGACCGCAGTCTGGACGCCGATGTGATCCTCGGCGCACATGCTGTGGAACATGAGAAGAGAGGCGCATCGGTCATCATCGCGACGACGAATGTGAAACACTTGAGCCGAATGTGCGAAGCGCGACGATGGCAGGACATTGAGTGACCTCCGGCGTCGGGCCCGAAACCCGCCCCGCCGGTGTCTGTTCGCGTTCGCGGCGGCCGTCGTTGCACTCGGCTGTGAGGGTGGCCCGGCGGCGACGGGGGGGGACGCGCCCGCCGAGGCGTCGGGGGCCGCTCCCGGGTTGTCGGAGCGGGTGGTCAGTCTCGATTACTGCGCCGACCAGTATGTCCTGGAGTTCGTGGAACGGGAGCGGATTCTTGGGCTCTCCCCCGATTCCGGGGCGGCGTTCTCCTACCATCGGGAACGGGCGCGGGGACTGCCGCAGGTGCGGCCGCGGGCGGAGGAGGTGCTGGCGCTGCGCCCGGACCTGGTGGTCCGCTCCTACGGTGGCGGGCCCGGGGCGGAAGCCTTCTACCGGCGGGCCGGGGTCCGGGTGGCGCAACTCGGCTTCGCCGGCGACCTCGCCGGGGTGCGCGAGGTGATGCTCCGCGCCGCCGCCGACCTCGGCGCCCCGGAACGGGGAGCGGCGCTCGCGGCCGACTTCGACGTCCGCCTCGCCGCCGTCGCCGCGCGCTTGTCGGAGCGGTCGGGCGGCGGGGCGCGGCCCGCGGCGCTCTACCTGACGCCGGGCGGGGTGAGCGCCGGCCCGGGCACCCTGGTCCACGAACTCCTGGCCGCCGCCGGGTACGCCAACTTCCTGACCGCGCCCGGTTTCCGGGAGATCCCGTTGGAGCGGTTGGCGCGGGAGCGGCCGGACCGGATCGTTCCCGCCTTCTTCGACGCCCCGGAGGCGCACGCCGGGCACTGGAGCGCGGCGCGGCACCCGCTCGTTCGTTCCGTGTTCGCAGCGGGCCCGCTGACCCCGCTCAGCGGCGCCTGGACCGCCTGCGGCGGCTGGTTCCTGCTGGACGCGGTGGAGGCGCTGGCTGCCGCCGGGAGCGTCCCGGGGGCCCCCGCGCCCGACCGCGGCCGTTCCCCGGCGCCGCCGCCGGACTCGCCCCGATGAACGGCCTCCGCTGGAACGCCGCCTTCGCCCTCGCCGCCCTCGCCGCTCTCCTCGCCTCCTGCCTGGTGGGGCCCTCCGACTTGCCCTGGGACCGGGCGCTGGCGGCGCTCTTCGGCGGCGGCGACCCGACCGACCGGCTCATCGTCGGCGCGGTCCGGCTGCCGCGGGCGCTCGCCGCCTTCCTGGTCGGGGCGGCCCTCGGCGCCTCCGGGGCCGCGCTCCAGGGCCTCTTGCGCAACCCGCTGGCGGAGCCGGGGGTGCTCGGCGTTTCCGCCTGCGCCGCGCTCGGGGCCACCTTCGCGCTCACCTTCGGGCTGGGCGCGTTCAGCGACTTCGCGCTGCCGGTGGCGGCCATCGTCGGGGCGCTCGGGGCGACGCTCCTGATCGCCCTGTCGGCGGCCCGGGTGACCTCCACCGTGACGCTGATCCTGATCGGGGTGGGGCTCTCCAGTTTCGCCGCCGCCGTGATGGCCCTCTTCACCAACCTGGCGCCGAACCCGTTCTCCCTCTCCGACCTGGTGCAGTGGATGCTCGGCTCGGTGGCGAACCGCAGCGTCCCCGACCTGCTCTTCGCGGCCCCCTTCCTCGCGGTCGGCCTGGCCCTGCTCTTCCGCGCCCGCCGGGGGCTCTCCGCGCTCACCCTCGGGGAAGAAGCGGCGGCCGGCGTGGGGCTCGACCTGCGCCGGCACCGGCTCCTGGTCGTCCTCGGCGCCGGGTTCGCCACCGGCGCCGCGGTCGCGCTCGCCGGGGTCATCGGTTTCGTCGGCATCGTGGCCCCGCACCTGGTCCGGCCGCTGGTCGGGTACGACCCGGCGCGGAGCCTGTTGCCGGCGGCGCTCCTCGCCGGGTTGATCCTGACCGCCTCCGACCTGCTGGTGCGCCTGGTCCCCACCACCGCCGAGTTGAAACTGGGAGTCGTCGCGGCGCTGGTCGGCGCTCCGGCGTTCGTCCGGATCGCCTGGAGCCGGCGGCCGGAGGTCGCCTGAACCGCGGTGGCAGTGCTCCGGGCGGAAGGCGCCGGCGTCCGCCGCGACGGGCGGGAACTGGTGCGCGACGCGGATCTCACCCTGGCGCCGGGGGAGTTGGTGGCGCTCCTCGGGCCGAACGGCGCCGGCAAGACCACGCTTCTCCGGGCGGCGCTCGGGCTCCTGCCGCTCTCGGCGGGAACGATCACCCTCGACGGGCAGGAGACCGGGGCGTTGTCGCCGGCGGAACGCGCCCGCCGGGTGGCCTACCTGCCCCAGCGGCGGCCGCTGGCCTGGCCGAGCCGGGTGCGCGACCTGGTGGCCCTGGGCCGGTTCGCCTTCGGGGTTTCGCCGGATCGTCTCCGCCCGGAGGACGCCGCCGCGGTGGAGCGGGCGATCCGCGCCTGCGGGCTGGAATCCCTGGCCGGGCGGACCGCGGACACCCTCTCCGGCGGCGAGTCGGCCCTAGTACACTGCGCCCGGATGTTCGCCGCGGAGGCGCCGCTGGCGCTCGCCGACGAACCGGCCGCCTCGCTCGATCCTGCCCACCAGCACCGGATCCTGCGGCTCCTGCGGCGGTTCGTGGACGAAGGCGGCGGCGGCCTGGTGGTGCTCCACGAAGTCGCCCTCGCCGCCCGCTACGCTGACCGGATCGTCTGGATGCGCGACGGCCGGGTCCGGGGCGGCGGCCCGCCGCGGGAAGCGGTGACGCCGGAGGCGCTGCGGGCCGTCTATAGTGTTTCCGCCGAGATCGAATGGCGCGGCGGCGCGCTCCTGCTGACCCTGGATGGGTGAAATCGGGGACCCGGATGAACGACGAAACGACGAGGCGCCCCGCCGAGGGCGCGGCGCCGGACCCGGCCTATGTCGAGTTCCGGGGCGTCACCAAGACCTACGACGGACGGGTGCAGGTGGTGGACGGCCTCGACCTGCAGGTGCGCCAGGGCGAGTTCCTGACCCTCCTGGGGCCTTCGGGCAGCGGCAAGACCACCTGCCTGATGATGCTCGCCGGGTTCGAGGCGCCGACCACCGGTTCCATCCGGCTCCGCGGCCGGGAGATCGCCGACACCCCAGCCCGCAAACGGGAGATCGGGATGGTGTTCCAGAACTACGCCCTGTTCCCCCATCTCACCGTCGGACAGAACCTGTCGTTCCCGCTCGAGGTGCGGCGGGTGGATCCGGCGCGGCGGCGGGAACAGGTGGACCGGGCGCTGCAGTTGGTGCGGCTCCAGGGGTTCGAGGATCGGCGCCCGGGGCAACTCTCCGGCGGCCAGCAGCAGCGGGTGGCCATCGCCCGGGCGCTGGTGTTCGAGCCGGACCTGGTGCTCATGGACGAACCGCTGGGCGCGCTCGACCGGCGGCTGCGCGAAGAGATGCAGTACGAGATCCGGCGCATCCAGCGCAGCCTCGGCGTCACCTTCGTCTATGTGACCCACGACCAGCAGGAAGCGATGGTGCTGTCGGACCGGGTGGCCGTCTTCCACGAGGGGCACATGCAGCAGGTCGCCACCCCGGAGCAACTCTACGAGGAGCCGATGCGCAGTTTCGTGGCGCGGTTCATCGGCGAGAACAACCGGCTGACCGGCACCATCGAGAAGATCGACGAAGGCCTCTGCGAGGTGAGAGTCGGGGCTTCGGTGGTGCGCGCGCTGCGCGTGGCGCCGGGGGAAGCGGGCGAACCGACGACCCTCTCCATCCGCCCGGAACGGGTGGAACTGGCGCCGAACGAGGGCATGTTCGCCAATGAATTCGAAGCCGAAGTGAAGGAACTCACCTTCCTCGGCGACCACCTCCGGGTGATGGTCAGCCTGCTGGGCCGGGACGACTTCATCGTGAAGATCCCGAACATCGTGGGCCACGGCGCGGTGCTCGCCGGGGACCGGGTGCGCATCGGCTGGACGCCCACCGACTGCCGCGCCCTCGACCACGAGTACGAGAGCGAAGGCCCATGAGGGCCCGCGCCTTCGGCTGCCGGCGTTCCGCGGCGGTTCCTCCGGCGGTCGGTTTCTCGCTCCTGGCGGCGTTCGCCCTGGGCGCGGCCGCCGGCTGCGGCGAGCGCGAACCCCGGCTCACCTTCGTCTCCTGGGGCGGGGCCATCGGTCGGGCCGAGGAAGCGGAGATCCTGACGCCGTACCGCGCCGAGACCGGCCTGGAGGTCCGCATGGAGGACTACTCCGGGGGGCTGGCGCAGGTCCGGGCGCAGGTGGACACCGGGCGCATCCACTGGGACACGGTGAATCTGGAGATCTTCGACGCGGTGCGCGGCTGCGACGAAGGACTGCTCGAACCGATCCCGCCGAACCGGCTCTCGCCGGGCGCCGACGGCAGCGCGCCGGCGGACGACTTCGCGCCGGAGACGCTCACCGAGTGCGGCGCCGGCACGGTCTTCTACTCCACCATGTACGCCTACCACCCGGACGCCTTCCCCGGCGAGAAGCCTTCCCGGATCGAAGACTTCTTCGACCTGGAGCGGTTCCCCGGACGGCGGGGAATGCGCCGCTCGCCGCTGGTGAACCTGGAGATGGCGCTCATGGCCGACGGCGTCCCGCTCGACCGGGTGTACGCGGTGCTCGATACCCCCGAGGGACTGGAACGGGCCTTCGCCAAACTGGACACGGTTCGCGACGAGGTCGTCTGGTGGGAAGCCGGCGCGCAGCCGCCGCAGATGCTCGCCGACCGGGAAGTCGGCCTGACGACGGCCTACAACGGGCGCATCTTCAACGCGCAGGTGATCGAGGAACAGCCCTTCGTCATCGTCTGGGACGGGCAGGTCCTGGATGTGGGGCAGATCGGCATCGTGGCCGGCACCGAGAACCTGGAAATGGCGCTCGACTTCGTCGCCTACTACACGACGCCGGAGGTCGTTTCGCGGCTGACCCGCCGGATCTCCTACCCGCCGGCGCGCCTTTCCGGGTTCCCCTTCGTTTCGAAGCACGTCACCGGCATCGAGATGCTGCCGCACCTCCCGACCGCCCCGCAGAACCGGACGCGCACCCTCATGAGCGACTGGCGATGGTGGAGCGAGAACCTGGACGAGATGAACGACCGGTTCACCGCCTGGCTCACCCGATGAGCGGGACCGACGGCCGCCGCCAGCCGGTCGGCTCGGCGAAGACGCCGGCCCGGGCGCGCCTCCGCGCCGCGGGGCTGGCGTTGCCGCTCGTGGCCTTCATCGGCGTGACCTTCCTGGCCCCGCTCTGGACCATGTTCGCCCGGAGCGTGTACGACCCGGTGGTGGCCGACGCCCTGCCGGAGACCCTGGCGCTGCTGCGGGACTGGGACGGCGCCGGCCTGCCGGACGAAGCGGTCTTCGCCGCCGCGGCGCGGGAGTTGGCGCGGGCCGACGGCGAACGCCGATCGGGAATGCTCGGCGGCCGGGTGAACCGCGTCGAGAGCGGGATGCGGAGCGTGATCACCCGGGGCGGCCGGGCGGCTGCGGCGCGGCTCGAAGCCGGCAGCGGCGCCTCGTTCACCGAAACCCTCATCGCCGCCCGCCCGGAATGGGGCGAGGTCTCCACCTGGCGGACGCTCCGCACCGCCGGCCAGCGGTTCACCGGGCGGCACTACCTCCACGCCCTCGACCTCGACCGCGCCCCCGACGGCTCCATCGTCCGCATGGACCCCGAGCGGCGGGTGCACCTGCCGCTCCTCTGGCGGACGCTGCTCATCAGTCTGGCGGTGACGCTGCTCTGCCTGGTGCTCGCGTACCCGATCGCGCACCGGATCGCGTCGGCGCCCCCCCGCCGCGCCCGCTGGCTGCTGATGCTGGTCCTGGTCCCGTTCTGGACCTCGCTGCTGGTGCGGACCACTTCCTGGATCGTGCTGCTGCAGACGCGCGGCGTCATCAACGACCTGCTGGTCGCCGTCGGCATCCTCTCCGACGACGGCCGGATCGCCATGATCTACAACATGACCGGAACGCTGGTGGCCATGACCCATGTCCTCCTCCCGTTCATGGTGCTGCCGATCTACTCGGTGATGAAGGGCATCCCCCCGAGCCTGATGCGGGCGGCGACCTCGCTGGGAGCGAACCGTTGGCAGGCGTTCTTCCGGGTGTACTGGCCGCTCACCCTGCCCGGCACCGGGGCCGGGGCGCTGCTGGTCTTCATCCTGGCCATCGGCTACTACATCACCCCGGCGCTGGTCGGCGGCAGCAGCGGCCAGTTGATATCCAACATGATCGCCTTCCACATGCAGACTTCGCTGAACTGGGGGCTGGCCGGCGCGCTCGGCGGCGTGCTGCTCCTGGTCGTCGGCGTCCTGTACGTGATCTATGACCGCCTGGTGGGCGCGATGAGCCTCCGGCTCGGGTAACGGGAAGTGGAGAAGTCCCCCTCAGGCTCCCTCGCGGGTTCCCTCAAGACCCGGCTCGCCGGGATCCGCCCCGGCAGTCTGGTGTATCGGTCGTGGTGCGGGTTCGTGTTCGTGTTCCTGATCGCGCCGATCCTGGTCATCATCCCGCTCAGTTTCAACGCCGAGCCGTACTTCACCTTCACCCCGGGAATGCTGCGGCTGGACCCGGACGCCTGGTCGCTGCGCTGGTACCAGGAGATCGCCACCGGCGGGGTCTGGACCCGGGCGCTGCTGAACAGCCTGCTCATCGGCGTCGCCGCTTCCTTCCTGGCCACCGCGCTGGGGACGATCGCGGCGCTCGGCCTGGCGAGCCCGGCGATGCCGGCCCGCCGCCTGGTGACCGCGGTGCTCATCTCGCCGATGGTGATCCCGCTGGTGATCGCCGCCGCCGGGATGTTCTTCTTCTACTCCGAGGTGGGTCTGGTGCAGACGCACCTCGGTCTGATCCTGGCCCACGCGTCCATGGGCGCGCCCTTCGTGGTCATCACCGTGACCGCGACGCTCTCCGGCTACGACCGGAACCTGACCCGGGCGGCGCAGAGTCTCGGCGCGGACGCCCTCACCGCGTTCCGCCGGGTGCAGTTGCCGCTGATCGCCCCGGGAGTCATCTCCGGCGCGGTCTTCGCCTTCGCCGCCTCCTTCGACGAAGTGGTCGTCGTCCTCTTCATGGGCGGCCTCGACCAGCGCACCATCCCCCGGCAGATGTGGTCCGGGATCCGCGAGGAGATCAGCCCGGCCATCCTGGCGACCGCGACCTTCCTCATCGTGACCGCGCTGGCGCTCCTCTTCGTCGTGGAGCGCCTCCGCTCCCGCACCCCCGAAGCCGCCGGCCGCGCCTGAGCGTCCGGCCGTCGTTCTCCTTCGGCGAGACCGTTCCGGCGCCCGGTCCCTGATGCTGTCGGACGATCGGAACCCGTTCCGACCGGGCTTCGCGGGACTTCCGCCGCACCTGGCCGGCCGGGAAGTCGAGCAGTCGCTCTTCCGCCGATTCTTCCGGACCCTGCGGCGCGGCGTCCCCGTTCCCTCCGAGATCCTCGTGTACGGGCCGAGCGGTTACGGGAAGACGACATTGTTGTCGTGGGCCGAGGAGCGGGCTCGAAGAGAGGGTCTGGACTTTCGCCATCCGGACAGTGACGACCTCCGGACCCCGTCCGACCTCATCTCCGGCATCCATCTCGAAACCTGGTTGCCGGATTTCACGCCCGATGGTGTTTCCACCGACGAAGCCGGTCAGCACCCCGGGGGACTCCCGCCTCTCGCCGAGGCCCTCGAAGCCCGGGCACCGGACGCTCCGTGGGTCGTCGCGGTGGACGAAGCCGAGTTCCTGGATCCCCGGGTCGGGCGGTGGCTGCTGAACGCTGCCCCGATCGCCGGTCGGGAGGCCCTGTTCCTGTTGATCCTCGCCGGCGGCCCGAGCCTTCACGCCCGTCTCTCGGCGATGGGCGCTTCCTGCTGGAGCCGGGCGTAATCCGTCCGCCTCGGTCGGCTGGCGGCGAACGCGACGGCCGAGGCGGTCCGCCGGCCCCTCGCCGAGGAGCGGATCGAGATCGGGGAGGAGGCGCTGGCCCGGATCGTTCGGGAGAGCCACGGCTATCCGTACTTCGTGCAGTTGTGAGGCTCATCTTGGACAGTTTGAAATTGCAAGTAGTTGACGAAAAAGAGGTAAGGAGCCCCGCAGACCGGGCGTGGCACTACAACCCCGCCGCGGGCGGGGTTCCCTCAGGCGGCGCTCGGAGTCGGACCGCCTTCCCGGCGCAGCACCGGGGGCAACCGCAGCCGCAGGCTGTGGAACACCTTCGTGGTGACCCCCACCGCCGCCGTGCGCGCCACGAAACGCTTCCCGTCCTTCTCGATCACCCCTTCGCACAGGTGGTCGAGGTCCCGGACCACATCGTTCCACTCCGCCTCCACCCCCGCCGCCCCCAGCCGCCGGAACAGCTCGTGCCGCAGCACCAGCGCCAGGAACGAGCAGAACACATGCCCCCGGATCGCCGCGTCGCTCTGGTGGTAGATCGCCCGCGTCTTCAAGTCCGACTTCGTCTTCCGAAAGGTGTGCTCCACCCGCCACAGCTCCTTGTAGCGCAGGGCGGTCTCCGCCGCCGAAAGCCCGGCGTTGGAACGCAGCACGAAGATCCCGTCGTACTTCGCCTCGGCCTCCGCCTTCTCTTCGTCGATCTCGAACCCCCGACCCTCGGGGCGCAGATACCGCGCATAGCCCTTGTTCGCCACCAACTGCTTCGGCCCGCTGCGCAGCTTCTCCCTCAGGTCCGCCACCATCTTCGCCCGGGCCTCCCGGTCGCGCCGCGCCTGCGTTTCGTTCCGGCACACCAGATACCGACGCTCCCCCTTCTCGTCCCGGAGCACCACCTCCTTGACGAACAACGGCTCCCGCTCCCGTTCCGTCCCCGGAGGCGGAGGCACCTTCTCCCAGGGCCCCGGATCCGCGATCACCTGATCCCGGATCTCCGTCACCGTGCGCATCTTCGCCCCCAGCACATACCGCCAGCCGCGCCGCTCCAACTCCTTCATGTTCGCCGCGCTCACCATCCCCCGGTCCGCCACCACGCACACCGAACCGATCCCGAAACGCCGGGACAGACGCTCCGCCACCGGAAGCAGGGTGGTCACATCCGCGGTGTTCCCCGGCCACATCTCCGAGCACAACGGCGTCCCGGTCTGGTCCAGCACCATCCCCAGCACCAGCTGCTTCAACTGCGGACGGTGGTCCTTCGAGTGGCCCCGGCGCCCCAACTCCTCCCCGCCGGCTCCGTGGAAATACAGCGAAGTGGTGTCGAAGAACACCAGGTCCAGCCGGGCGAACAGGCCGCGGCGCGCGGCGAACAGCCGCTCTTCGAGGAGATCCTTCGTCGTCCGCTCCCGCCCGTCGGGGTCCTTCTCCCCGCAGGGTTCGCCCAGCCAGGCCATCGCCCGGTACAGCTGCCGCAGCGCCGGCGGCGCCAGTCCGGCCACCGCGCGGGTGGCGCCCCAGCGCTCCGCCTGCCGGTCCGACCCGGGCGCGAACAACCGATGCAGCACGCTGAAGAACACCACCCGTTCCAGGTCGAAGCCGAAGCGCCGCCCGGCGGCCAGGGCCGACACCGCTTCCCGGCAGCCGGTCTCCTCCCAGAGACGGTCGAACACCAGGCCCGGCCCCACGTGGCGCAGATGGATCTCCGGGTTCTCGGCCCACTCCGCCCGGGCCGCCGAGAGCACCAGCGACTGGTCGCAGTGCCGGGCCAGCGAGGCGGTCAGCCGGTCGAGTTGCCCGGACTCCCGCAGTTCGTCCAGCCGTCCCAGGGTGCACAGGACATCCTGCTTGACCTTCGGGCCTTCGCGGCGGCTCTCGACGATCTGGAGGTACTGGCGGTTGCCGCTCTGCTTGATGCGGGGGTACATGGAGGGGTTCCGGGCCGGGACAGCACGATCCTACCACACGTCTCACCCGGTATGGCAATGAAATCAATGTGATATCGGAGTATCTAAGCGGGTCCGAATCCATAGGCGTGGCACTACACGCGGTTCAGGATCGAGACCTCGCCGGAACCGAACCCCAACAGCCCCAACGACTTGCCCTCCGGCCACGCTCCAAAACGCAAAAAGACTGTCCAAGATGAGTGAGGGCAGGCCATCTGGAACCGCGTCCGGGAATCTCCGGCAGATGAGCGCCGCGTCACCGTGGCTGTCGTGGAGTCCGCGACAGCCGATTTCGAGGCGGAAAAGCGCTGCCACTTCGGAGAAATCGTTTCGGGGCTGGCAACGGACGGCGTTCTTCCCGCGGCGCGCGAAGTGGCCATCGCGTTTCGCGGGCGTGCCCGGCTGAGTTACGCCGCCTTCCGGGAGGCCGTCGCCCGGGGAGTGGATGACGCCGGGCGGCCGAGCCGGGCAGAGGCGGCGGATGCCCTGGAGCATCTGGGGTTCGTCTGGCAGACGGAGGGCGTCCCGACCTGGGAACCGGGAATTCCGAGCCTGATGGAAACCATCCTGGAGCACGCGCCGGCGCCCGACGGGGACGCCGCGACCCGGTAACCCGGCAACCGCTCGGCGCCGGACCGCGGCGCGCGACTCACCGGTCCGGCGCGTGTCGGATTTCGCCGCCGGTCATCACCAGGCGGAGGTTCCCCAGCGCCTCGATGGAGTCGGTGGGATCGCCCTCGACGACGATCAGGTCGGCGGCGTAGCCCGTGGCGAGCGTTCCGATCTCGTCGCCCAGCCCGAGCGATTCGGCGGCGAGCGAGGTCATCCCCACGATCACTTCCGCCGGGGCCTGTCCGCCCGGTTCCACCCGCGCCGCCGCTTCGCGCAGGTTCTGCCCGTGCGCCCCGGCCACCGCGTCGGTGCCGAAGACGATCTTGAGACCGTCGGTTTCGAGCGCCGCCCGGAAGGTCTCCATCGCGCGCTCGGCGCCGGCTTCCATCTGCCGGAAGCCCTCGGCGGTGTAGTTGCCGATGCCGAGATAGCGGGCCTGGTTCTCGAAGTAGTTGGCGAAGATCAGGTGGATGTTCGGGTCGTAGAAGGTCCCGTTCGCGGCCAGCAGGTCGAGGGTCTCCCGATCGAGCAGCGCGCCGTGTTCGATGGTGGTGCAGCCGGCGCGGGAAGCCCGGCTGGCGCTCTCCGGCCCGTGCGCATGCACCAGCGTGCGGAGTCCTCGTTCGCTCGCAGCGCCGCAGGCCGCGTCGAGTTCCTCCTGCGAGAGCGTCGGGCCGCCGCCCACCCGGATGCTCGCCGACGCGAAGATCTTGATGGCGTCCGCGCCGGCGTCGGCGAGGCGGTGCACTTCGGCCACCAACTCCTCCGCCCCGCCGGTGCGCGCCGAGAGTTGCCCCATCGAGGTGAGGATGCGCGGTCCGGGAACGATCCCCCGGTCCACCGCGTCCCGCACCGGCCCGTCCACCGCGCTGCCGAGGCTCTGCACGGTGGTGAACCCCGCCCGGAGCATCTTCAGCCCGTTCTCCAGCGCGTGGAGCGCGGTCACCTCCGGCGCGGCGCCCCGCGCCAGTTTCCCGTCCGGCCCGAAGTGCCAACTCAGGTGCACATGGGTGTCGATCAACCCCGGCAGGATCGTCCCGCCCTCGAAGTGCAGCTGCCGCGCGTCCGCCGGCAGGTCCGCCGGCGCGACGACCGCGGCGATCTCTGCGCCCTCGACGATGACCCCGTGATCTTCCAGAACGCCCCCGCGCCCGTCCAGGACCCGCGAAGCACTGACGACGAGGACGCCGTCCCGATACCCGCCTTCCGGCTCCCGACTCCCGCCGCAGGCCGGGAGCAGCCCGCAGACCAGCGCCGCGACGGCGACTGCCGGGCCCGTCGCTCTACGCATCGTCTCGATCGCCTTCATGCGAGTCTCCTCCGCGGTCGGAAAAATCCAGGGGAACGATATCCCCCTCCGCCGGGTTCGACGGGCGGAGCGAGGCGAAGGCGGGGACCGGTCTGCCCCCGGAAGCGCGATGGCGGGGGGTCGGGAGATTCCCTCTTCTTCAGGTTCCCGGGACGCCTGCCTCGTCGCCTCGATGATCCGGTCCCTCTCTCCGTCCGGAGTCGAGGGCGCCACGACTCTGTTCCTCCCGGGCGAACAACCATTCCTCCATCCGGTCGACCTGTCCGACTCCCACACGCAGATAATCCGCTGCTTCGCGCAGCGATATGCGGTCGCGGTAGTACTGTCGGAAGACAGTTTCCACATACCGCTCTCCCAAGCGGGCGCCTTCGGTCAGAATACGGTCTTCGTTCGGCGGTGGCGCTGCGATCGGTTCGGCAGACCGTTCGGCTCGTTTTCGGTAATCGCGCTCGGAGATCCGGCCGGCTTCGAGCAGTCGTCGAAGAATCGTCTCCTGACTGACGCCGTAGAGTCTCGCCCATTCCGATACGGCTTCGTCGTCGGCCAGGATGCTGTCGCTCCGATCCGACAGGTCGGCGGCGGGAACCAGGAACTCCGTTGCGAAGCGATTACACCGATCTTCGATGGAGGGAACGCCTCCCGAGAGGATGTCGGAGAACGAGGCAGCCCGCCGGTCGACGGAACCGGTTCGCATGAGGAGGTGGGCGAGTTCGTGGAACAGCGTGAACACCTGGCGCGGCTTGGCGTCGTCGTCGTTGACATAGATCAGGGGATCGTCGTCGTCGTAGAGACAGAAGCCGGCGCCGGCCGCGGCCTCGTCCTGCGTGTCCCCACGGGTTTCGGGAGCGCGGAAACTGTCCTTGAACACACAGACGCCGACTTCTTCCAAGGCCGTTCTCCAGTGCTCGAAGGCGGCGTCGAAGCCATTCCAGGAGTGTTGCTCCGACAGGTCGCGGCCGAGGTACGCACGAACCCGTCTCGCCATCTCGTCGTCGGGCAGGGATTCGGAGAAGTCGAGATCCCGAACGAGGTTTCGCATCGGCTTCATCTCCCGACCGCGAAGTTCCATGAGGTTCATCCGGAGTACCGTCGCCTTGCGAAGGAGCCGACGGATGCGGGAGGGGAGGCTCTCGATGACTTCTCCGGGCAACCCGCGCAGCGCTCTCTCGGGAGGATCTTCGACCGGGACCTTCGGGAGGAAGAAGAGGGCGACCGGGCGCCGGTACAGGTCGTACGCCAGAGTCTCGAGTTGCACATAGGTCGGAACGTCCTCGCCGCGCTCCCAGGCCTCGATGACGGGCACCGGCTTCCCCATCCGCAGAGCGACCTGCTCCGGGGGAATGCCGAGCGTCTCCCGAGCCCAGCGGAGAATGTCCGGGTTGACGGGGAGCCGTTCCGTCAAAACTGTTGGTTCGCCCGGCGGCTCACTGCCCGGGGGCGTCGCCCGGTTCGGCGACTTCCGCCGCCGACTGCGCGAGCCGGGCCCTGCCGGCGTCGGTCAGCCGGTACCGTTGGCGGCGGCTCCGCGGCTTGTCGGGGAGCGTCATCTCGACGAGTCCTTCCCGCAGTGCGGGTCGCAGCAGCGCCTCCCGGAGGTGTTTCCGATCCCGCAGGCGGAGCGCCTGCAGGAGTTCCGGGGTGCTCTTCTCCTCGGAGAGGGCTCGAAGCAGGCGGGCCTGTTCCTCCCGCGAGCCGGTTGGGCCGGTTTCCCCGGAGACCTCGGGCGCGGCGTTCTCGGTCCGCCTTTCGACCGGGGGGGTAGCGCCTCCATCATGGGGGGTCTCATGGGGGGTGGGCTGCTCGACATGGGGGGTAGCGCTTCCGTCAGGGGGGGTCTCATGGGGGGTGGGCTGCTCGACATGGGGGGTAGCGCCTTCGTCATGGGGGGTCTCATGGGGGGTGGGCTGCTCGACATGGGGGGTGGCGCTTCCGTCATGGGGGGTCTCATGGGGGGTGGGTTGCTCGACATGGGGGGTGGCGCTTCCGTCATGGGGGGTCTCATGGGGGGGCGACGGCTCGACTGGAGGGGAGGGGTCGCCCCCGGGGGGGGTGACCGGCAGGGTCTTCGCCTCCGTCTCCCCTTCCTCGCCCGCCTCGCCCGCGCCGGGACGGATATCCGGGCGGGGGCGGAAGGTGACCGTGAAGAACCGGTCGGCGGTGAAGGTCGGCTCCGGGCAGCCGTGGCGCTCCGCTTCTTCCCGGATGCGCCGGATCCCGGTCCCCGCCTTCTCGATGTAGCCGATGCGGTGGAGCAGGTCGGACACCAACGGATTCCGGCGGACGCTCCGGCTGCCGAGATCGGCCTCGGTCATGCCCGCGGGCAGACTGCCGGGGCTGACGATCTCCAGGCGGTCCGAGTACACCTCGACGAAGACATTGGCGCCCTCGAAGAACCAGTCCCGGTGCGTCACGGCGTTCGTGATCGCCTCCCGCACCGCTTTCCTCGGGTACTCGGAGATCTCCTCCCGCTTGAGCCCTTCGATCCGGTGGGCGGTCCTCGTGTTGCGGTCGACGAACCGCATTGCGCCCTGGATGTCGCCGACGACCCCTCGACCGTAGTCGCCGCGGTCGAGCATGTAGGTCCGGTCCCCGCCCTTCGCCAGGATGCAGGTGAGGTAGGCGTCCCGGAAGAACTGTCGCGGGTCCCGGGCGAAGAAGAGGACCCCGGCGTTGCGGAACCGCAGCGTGTCCCCGACGCGTTCCGCCACTCCGAGGTTCACCAGCACCTCTTCGGCGGCCGGTTCGCCGGTGAGGTCGGACAGTTGGAGCCAGGCGTCGAACCGTTCGCGGTCGAAGTCGTCCGGGTACCGGAAGCGCGGACACGGAGTGAGGTCGAACCGGATCGCGCCCTCCGAGCGGAAGAAGTCGCGGACTTCCCGCTGGGTGAGTTTCTGGGTGACCGCGCCCTGCCTCGCGAAGAATCCGTCGGCGCACTGGACCGGCTTGTCCTCGCTCTCCCGGACATGGATCACGATGACGCGATCGACCGGCTCCACGACGATCTGCACCGGCGGATCGCAGTTGCGGGCGAGGTCCTGGATGCGGGCGCGAAGGGCGTTCGAGTCCTCGACGCCGACGACGGACCCGGTGTCGTCCACTCCCACGAGGATTTTCCCCCCGGCCGCGTTCGCGAAGCCCGCGAACTGGCGCGCCAGGGACTGGGAGACACGCTCCTTGAACTCGACCGTCGCGCCCTCCCCTTGACGGATCAGGAGATGGATATCGGTTCCGGTCATGTGCTCGGCGTCGGCACGGAAAACTCCCGGGCCGGGATCGGAGGATCGGGAGCGCCCGGAATTCTGGCGTGCACGGCTGCGACAGGGGCTGCGGACACCTCCGCGCCCCACTCGAGGCAGTGAGAACCGCCGTAAGGGTCGAGGGCACCAACCGCGCGGGTCGCCCGGTCCCTCAGAACTGCCATCCCTCTCGCTCCATGAATCCTTCGAGGTCCACCCACCGAACCTCCATAGCGTCGCAGGCATTGGGAATTTTCGCGGCGTGTGGCTTCCGACGCTCGGTAGTCACGACGCAGCCGTTCGCTTCGCACTTCGCCCGGGCGATGACGAACGGATCGGCGACCGGTCCGCCGTCCGTTCGCTTCTTCTTTGCGATCAGAGCTTGATAGTGCGGTGTCGAAAGGATACGACGCACCACTTCGATCTCGTCCGCGGAGGGCGCGGGAAACACGTGCCGGTGTTCGTGACACCAAAGCGCGAGTTCGTCCTGTTTCGGTAGTGCCGAAGAATGGCCGTGGATCTCATTGAACACTTCCCTCGTCGAGGTGATTCGATCCTGCTCGACCATGTGGTCGAAGCGTTGCCAGAGTGTCGGGAACCGCGTGCGATAGTAGTGCTTGAACAGGTCGATCAGGGGCCCTGCATCAAACACGTAGGTCGTCACGATTTTCTTCCTTCTGGTCAAACAGCCATTCCTCCATACGTCCGACCTGGCCGATTCTGACACGCAGATAATCTGCCGCTTCACGTAGCGAAATGCGGTCGCGGTAGTACTGCTGGAAAACGGTCTCGACATACCGTTCTCCCAAGTACGCTCCCTTGGTCAGAAAGTAGTTTCCGCCTCCTGACGGCATTGCGTGTGGCCCATCGAATCTCTTTGCGCGCTTCCGATAATCGCGCTCGGAGATCCGGCCGGCGTCGAGCAGGCGTCGAAGGATCGTCTCACGGCTGACACTGTAGAGTCGCGCCCACTCCAACACGGATGAGTCATCGGTTTTGGTGCCATGGAGGCGATCGGACAAGTCGGCGGCCGGAACCAGGAACTCTGCGGCGAAACGATTACACCGGGTCTCGATGGCCGGGACACTTCCCGAGAGCGCGTCGGAAAACGCAACCGTACGAAGGTCAACCGAACCGGTACGCATGAGCAGATGGGCGAGTTCGTGGAAGAGAGTGAACACTTGGCGCGGCTTCGCGTCGTTGTTGTTCACACAGATCAGGGGATAGTCGTCGTCGTAGAGACAGAAACCGGAATAGGCCGCGGCCTCGTCTTTGGCGTCCCGCCTGGTTCCGGGAGTGCGGAAACTGTCCTTGAACACGGACACGCCGGCGTCCTCCAGAGCCGTTCTCCAGTGCTTGAACGCGGTGTCGACATCGTTCCAGGACTGTTGTTCCGACAGGGGGCGGCCGAGGTATCTGCGGACCCGTCGCGCCATCTCCTCGTCGGGCGGGGGTTCCGAGAAGTCGAGGTCCCGAACGATGTTCCGCGGTGGCCGGGTGTCTGGTCCTCGAAGTTCGGCGATGTTCATCTGGAGGACCGTCGCCTTACGGAGGAGCCACCGGATCCGGGGAGGAAGGCGTCCGATGATCTCTCCGGGGAGGGCGCGCAGTGCCTTTTCGGGCGGGTCTTCGATCGGGATTTCGGGAAAAAAGAAGAGCGCCACGGGTCGCCGATAGAGCACATAGGCGAGCGTCTCCAGTTGCACATAGGTAGGGGCGGAGTCGCCTCGCTCCCACGCCTCGATGACCTCCACGGTCTTGTCCATCCGCCGGGCGACCTCTTCCAAGGCGATGCCGAGCGACTCGCGAGCCCAGCGGAGGATGTCCGGGTTGACCGGAACCGGCTCTCTCATGATGGTCCGGAGAGCCCGCGGAGGGCTCGGGGGGCCGTGAACTGTCCTGGAGAGCATGGCTCGGGGCTCGCAGCGACCAGCATCGCGCACCGAGTGGACGAGATCTGTCGTGCCGTTGGCCGGAGGCCGCAGGTCCGTGCTCCGGCGTCCCGGGTCGGTCCCGTGTCGGGGGGCGGCGGCAGGGCATAGGCACTGGTCCCGGGCCCGTCGGCGCAGGGGCCGAACTCACGAAGCCGGCCGGAGCGTGACCCGACCCGGGAGGACGGCGCGACCCGGGATGGCGCGGGGCCGGACTCAGGGGGCTGGAGCGGCCGGCCGGGTCGGAGAGACGGCTCGAGTCGTGGCGCCCGGTGGCCGACCCGAGGAGTGCTCCGTTCGAAATCGGGGAGTGGGAGTTCCGATCGGTCAGCAACGAGTGGCCACCGTTGGCGAGCGACCGGCGGCGGCGTGGTCGCCGATCGCGAGAGCGGTCCGACAGCTCGACCTGCGGGCGGGGTCGTCACAACTCTTCGGCGAGGCGGGAGGCGGTGCGGAGGGAGAGGGCGGCGAAGGTGAGGGTGCCGTTGTTGCAGCCGGAGGACACGATGGTGGGGGCGCCGGCGATCCAGAGGTTCTCGTGGTCGTGGGCCCGGCCCCAGGCGTCCACCACGCTGTCGGCCGGGTCGTCGCCCATGCGGCAGCCGCCGCCGGGGTGGTCGTGGTCGGAGGCGAACCGGAGGTCCAGGATCTCGCCGCCGCCGGCAGCCAGGAGGCGGCGGAACCGCTCCTCGATCTTCTGTTCGGTGTAGCCGCGCAGGTCGGCGGAGACCGGGTCGTCCATGAAATCTATGCGCGGGAGCGGCATTCCCCAGGGGTTCTGCCGCTGCGGCTCCAGCGTGAGCGCGCTTTCCCGGGCCGGGATCACATCGTAGTAGCCGCGCATCCGCAGCGAACCGGTCTCGATGCGCCGCCGCCAGTCGGCGAGGGCGGCGTCGCCGAGCAGCAACCGGCCGTCGTCGTCCCGCAGCCGGGCGCGGCGGGCGAAGTCCGACTCCCAGATGCGGAGGTCGTGGCGAAGGTACTTGCCGTCCGGCTGCGCCTCGGGGTCCCGGTGCTGGAACCGCTTCGACAGGAGGCTGTCCTGGCGGTACACGCCGGGGTAGAGCCGCTTCGGGACGGAAACGAAGGCGTTCACCCAGCGGTGTCCGGTGATGAACTTGCCGACCGTTCCGGAGCGGTTCGCGATCCCGTCGGGGAAACGGCCGCCGGCGCTCAGCAGCAGCAGGTGCGAGGACCAGGCGTAGCCGGCGGCGAGCACGAAGTGGCGGGCGCGGACGGAAACCGTTTCGTCCGGGTCGTCCCGGTGGAAGGCCTCGGCTTCGACGATCCGGTCGGAGTCCGGCGCGGTGACCAGGCGGCGCACCATCGTGCGGTCGTGGAGCGTCAGCCGTTCTTCGTCGAGCAGGCGCCGGAAGGTGAAGTCCGGGCTGTACTTCGCGCCCGTCGGACAGATGGAGCAGGTGTCGCAGCGGAGGCATTCCCCCCGGCCCCGGTACGGACGCGAGTTCTTGGAGACCGGGTTGCGCCAGTAGGGAATGCCGGACTGCTCGGCCCATTCCTTCGCGATCTGCAGGTTCCAGGAAACCGGCAGCGGATCCATCGGGTAGGCGCCGCCGCGCGGGTCGTACTCCGGCGGCCCCGGTTCGCCGGCGACGCCGAGGCGTTCCTCGGCTTCCTGGTAGAACGGGTCGAGGTCGTCGTAGGAGATCGGCCAGTCGCGGCCCACCCCGAAGAGCGAGCGCAGGCGGAAGTCCTCCGGGCTGAACCGGGGAGTGGTGCCGCCCCAGTGCATCGCCAGCCCGCCCACGGACATGGCGCGCGACTGGATGTTCCGGCAACTGTGGCCGGGGATGTGGTCGCCCCGGTACGGGTTCTCGCCGTAGTCGAGGAACCGGCGGCGGGTGTCGAACCGCTTCTCGAAGTCGAAGATGCGGTTGCCGGCTTCGATGACGGCGAGGGAAGCGTCGCCGGCTTCGCTCAGCCGTTCGGCCACCATGGCGGCACTGATGCCGGCGCCCAGAATGGCGACTTCGGCTTCGATCACGCGGGCCATGGCGGTCAACTCCGTCCCGCGGCGGCGGGCAGCGGGGCCGGGCGCTCGGCGCCGGAGGCCAGGTCGCGGCAGCCGGCGGCGTTGATGCGGGCGCCGTAGGCGAGGTCGGCCGCCGCCGGGCGGGAGTAGAAGCGGGCGAGCAGGCCCGCCGCCAGGTGCGGGGCGTAGGCCGGGGCGGGAAGCGCCGCGTCGGTCGCGTGCCGGTCGAGGTCGGCGGCGACCAGTTCGCGCCGGGTCTCCACCGGCAGGTCGGCGAAACCGGCGCCCCGGCTCTTCCGGGCCAGGAGGTCGAGCGCTTCCAACTGGGAAGCCCAGCGCGGGGCGGGGTCCGGCGGGCCGTAGCGGACTTCGTCGGAGGAGAGGTAGGGGTGCGGCAGTTCCGCGACCGGCTCGAAGCCGTCCAGCCAGCGGACGAAGTCCCGGAGCGCGTCCCGGAGGCCGGCGTCGCCGATCTCGGTCGGGAGCACCGCCTCGGCGAGCGCCCGGAGCTGCGGCAGGTCGAGGCGGCGGCCGCCGTTCGCGCCTTCCGGCTGGGCGGTCGCTGCTGCGGTGGCTTCCCGGAGCGGGATCGGGGCCACCGCCGCCGCCACCGCCGCGCCGGAAGCGCCGAGGAAGCGGCGGCGGCCCGGGGACGGCTGTTCGTCCGCCGTTTTCGGGAGAGGCGGCGTTTCGCTCATGGCAACGATTCTATGCGCCGTTCTTCGGTCGGCGGCTCTCCCGAGGCAGCGCCCGGAAGCCCGCCGGAGAGGCGGAATCCGGAAGGCGGAATCGGCTACGCTCGCCCCGACGATGCGATCTGGGGCGGCGAGCGGCCTGTTGGCGCTGGGTCTCGCCGGCGGTCTTCCCGGCAGTTCCCCCTTCGCCGTCCAGCCGCCCCGGCCGGACCCGGAACTGGAACGGGTCCTGAACGCCGTGCGCGACGGGGAATTCGAGGCGGTCGCGGCGGCGCTCGACGCCGGGTTCCCGGTGGACCGGAAGGCGCCGAACGGGATGACCGCGCTCCATGTGGCGGCGGTCCTGGGCCACGAACGCCTGGTGGAGTTGCTGCTCGAGCGGGGCGCGACGGTGGACGATCCGGCGCAGAACGGGATCACCCCGCTGAACCGGGCGGCCATGGGCGGGCATCTTTCGACGATGGAGCGGCTGCTCGCCGCCGGCGCGGCGGTGGACGCCGCCGGGAAGTGGGGGGCGACGCCGCTGCTGAGCGCGGTGGACCGGGGACGGATGGGCGCGGTGCGGCTGCTGCTCGCTGCCGGGGCCGATCCGGCCCGCGCCGCCCGGAACGGCGAGACCGCGATCAGCATCGCCCGGAAGAAGGGCCACCGGGAGATCCTGGCCCTGCTCTCCGCCGACCCGGAGACCGCGCGCGCCGCCCGGGTCGCCGCGGCCGACCGGAGCGCGGCCCGGGCGGGGACACACTTCCGCACCGGGGTGGCCTTCGAGGACGCCGGCGAGACGCGCCGCGCCGTCGAGTCCTACCGACTGGCGCTCGAGGAACAGCCCGACGAACCGGAGGTCCGCTACCGGCTGGGCCGGGCGCTCCACCGTTTCGGCGAGCGGGAGGCGCTGCTCCACCTGCGGGAAGCGGTGCTCGGCTGGGAAGCGGCGCTCGACGCCGGGGAGGCGCTGCCGCCGATCGCCCGTCCGGCGCTCGAAGATCTCTGCGAGATGCTGCGGTCGGCGGAACGCGCCGAGGACGCCGCCCGCTGCGAGCAGGTGCTCGACCGCCTCGGTTCGCGGTAGGGCCGGCCCCGTGGGGGGCGCCCCGGGTCGGGGCTACGAGAGGGGCGGCGTGTTCTGCCGGATGTATTCCATCAGGCTGGGGATGCCGGGCTCCCATCGTGGCCGCGGGCCGGGCCGCCAGATGTAGCCGAGGTCGTAGAGCAGTTCCTCGACTTCCCGCATCTCGTCCCGAGGCGCTTCCTCGCCCAGGCCCCGCCACAGCGCCGTCTCCAGGTCGGCGTCGCCGAGCAGGGCCCGGCGAGCGAAGGCGTCGGCGACGGCGCGCGCCGCCGGCAGCCGGTCCGCCTTCTTCAGTTCGTCGTAGCGCTCCCGGTAGTAGATGCCCTTCTCGGCCTCGAACTCGTCCCGCGCCGCCTCCACCACGGGGCCCGTGACGCGCCGTCCTTCCGGCGAAGTCGCTGCCGCCCGGCGCCAGACCCCTTCGCCCCAGAGTTGGAGGAAGAACGGGTAGCCGTGGCTCTCGGCCAGGATGCGGGCCAGCGCCTCGTCGCTGATCGCGATGCCGTCGTTCGCCAGCGGCCGGCAGATCGCGTCCGCCGCCGCCTCGTCGGGCAGGCGGCCGATCGCCACGGAACGGGAGCGGCTCCAGAAGGAGGCGCTCATCGTCTGCAGATGCGCCTTCACGCCGGGGGTTCCGGCGAGGACCAGCAGGAGCGGCAGATCGCGCCCCACGACCTGGCTGGCGTTCAGCAGCGACTGTCCGACTTCCGGGGCCAGGGTGTGCGCTTCATCGAGCATCAGGACGACCGGCCGGCGGCTCGCCCGCGCGCGAAGCACTTCGTCCACGGCCGGAGGCTTCCCTTCGCCGGGTTTCCAAGCGACACCTCCGACGGACAATTCGGCGGGAGACAGTTGCTTCCACCACGATTCCGCCAGCAGCCGCTCGGCCAGATGTGCAGTCGTGGGGCACATGGACGGGGTCAGGTGGACGGCGTCCACGGCGGAGAACGAGCCGGTCCGGTCCCGCAGCCAGCGCAGCAGGGCGGTCTTGCCGTTGCCCCGCGGTCCGTGGAGGACGATTTCCCGCGGCGGCGGGAGGCCGGCCGCCAGGTCCTCCAGGAGATCGGAGAAGAGGTCCTGTTCGGCTTGTCGGCCGGCGAGGTACGGGGGCAGACCTCCCGGCCCCGGCCGAAAAGGACCGCGACGGCTCCGCTTTTCCGTCATGGCGCGAGTATAGGCAGCAGGAGATAGGGAGCCGTCCGAGCCAGCCTCGGGGAGCGTAGTGCCGTCGGCCCGGTTGGCGGTCGAGGAACGGCCGGACGAACCGGAGGTCCGCTGCCGACCGGAGTCCGGGCGCTCCACGGCTTCGGCGAGCGGGAGGCGCTGCACCACCCACCGGCGGGAAGCGGTGCTCGGCCGGGAAGCGGCGCCCGATGTCGGGGAACCGCTGCCGCCGATTCGCCGGCCCGGCGCTGGGGGTCGGGTGCGAAAGACTGCGGTCGGCGGGGCGCGCCGAGGATGCGGCCCGCCGCGCAGGGACCGGCTCCCGCGTCTCGCGCCCGATAAGCCGCCCCGAAGGCCTTCGGGGCGTCGAATTCAGCGGAGTCGGGGTCGGCGGGGACTCCTCCCGAAGACGAAGCGGAGGCCGAAGTACACCGCGGCGCCGACCCCGACGACCGCGGCGCCGCCGACCACCAATGCCGCCGGAATCCAGAGCGGCCCCAGCACCCACCACCAGGACCAGTCGATGTTCCCGGTCAGTTTCAGCGTCAGGAACACCGCCAGGAGCACGGTGGTGAGTCCGCCCCCGCCGCAGCCGATGCTGTAGCCGGCGGCGCCGGCGGCCGACGCCCGGGACATCAGGAACCTTCCGAACGCCGGAGACGGCTGCCGGCCGGATCGGCGGGCCGGCCGGGCCCACGGTACCGGCCCGCGGGCTGGCGCCGCCCGCTGTGGCCGGCTCCTTCTCGTTTCGCGGCCCGAACGCCGGGCGGGCGCCCCGACCGCTCCGCTGCCGTCTTCCCCATGCCCCGAGTATAGGCCGCGGCGCCCCCGGAAGCCGAACCGTCCGGTTATCGCCGCGTCCGCCGCCTCCGGGCCGGGACCCTCCGGCCCCCCGCCACGCGGCTCAGAACCAGCGCCGACGCCCGAAGCCGCCCCCGAGGCGGTGGCGGGGGCCGGAGAATCCGGCCACCGCGAAAAACACCACGACGAGGAACGCCAGCGGAATCAGGATGGGGGCGAGCAGTACGAGGATGGCGACGAGGAGCCACTTGCCGCAGCCCCCGCACCCGCACCCGCCGTGGTTTTCGACGCTCTCCGGAGCGGCGCCGAACTCGTCGGACGCCCGGTCTTTCCGTTTCTTCTTTTTCTTCTTTTTCTTCGGCTCGACCGGAGGCAGTTCCTCGAACGGCCAGTCATCCTCACACATACTGCTGTTCCGTGTCGGGAGTACGGAGTCCGCGCTTCGGGGATCCTCAGGTCTTCCTCGGAGAGGGAAGATCGCGTCGCTGATTCCCGGGCTTCTGCCGGGTGGGAGCCGATACGGAGGGCCCGCGGGCCGTCGGGGGCAGCCCCGCCGGGAGTCCGTGCGACCGGCGGGGCCCGAGTTTCCGTCGCGTGGGGGTCAGGTCTTGTCGCGGATGAGGTCTTCGCGGGTTTTCTTGATGTCCTCGAAACTGTCCTGAGAGATCACATAGTACCAGGCGGCGAAGCGGCGGGTCAGCAGGTCTTCCTTCTCCCGGCCTTCGTTCACTTCGCGTTGCCAGCGGTCCCATTCGCGGGCGAGGTCGCGGTTCTCGCGGTCTGCCCGGGTGAGTTCGTCGGAGGGTTTGTCCTGGTAGTCGCGGTTCGCCGGGCGCGGGGGTTCCGGGAAACGGGACTCGTCGAAGGCGGCGGTCACGAAGAGGTAGCGGTTCTCCGCCGGTTCGGTGGTCTCCCCGGCGCCCCCGTCCGCCGCTTCGTCGGTCGGGTCGGCGCCGGCGGTCAGGGCCTGGCCGCGGCCGTACACCACTTCGCCGAAACGCAGGGTGTAGCGGATGCCCTCGTCGGTGTCGATCTGCACTTCCCCTTCGTTGGAAAGCAGGCTGCCGTCATTCGTGAGGTAGTAGCCGCGGTTCTGGAGGGAGAGGATGTCGGTGTTGGAGATCCGCACCGCGTCGCCGGTGAGGGAGGCGGCGATCCCGGCGGGTTTGGGACGGACGCCCACGATCTCCAGTTCGTCGGCGGCGCGGAGAGCCTGCCGGACATCGAAACCGTCCACTTCCTCGTCGGCGCCGATTCCGTCGGCGGTCCATTCGTCGTCTTCTTCCTTGGACAGCCGCACGCGATCCTGGCGTTCGATCCGGCGCGAGCGCTCGTTGATCGTGTAGTTGTCGAACAGGGCGCGGTCCACCCGGTCGCGGTCGAGCAGCAGCAGGTCGCGTTCGATCCAGTCCTCGAAGCGGGCGGAGACCTCCACGCCCAGTTGCGACACATAGACGCGCTTCTGGCCGGGGAGGCGCACGAAATAGGCGCCTTCCCGATCCTCGACCTGATGGCCGACGATGAGGTCGGCGAGGATACGGTCCCCGGAGGCCTTCACGGTGATGCGGCGGCCGCGGCCCACGAGTGAAGAGGAACTCTCGTCGATCGGGTCGATGACGCCCAGCGCGGCGTGGTCGGCCACATTGCCGGAGCGGAAGTCGTCCTTCTCCAGCAGCAGGAGGCCGGCCGCGGTTTCTGCCAGGCGGTCCGCCCCGTCCGCGGGGTAGTCGTGGTGGCTGGGGATGGTCCAGAGGCCGTTCTCGTTCTGCACCCGGAAGGGGATCGCTTCGGCGGTGGCTTCGTCGAACTCGATCACCTCGAGGGACATTGCTTCCGCCGGGTCCTCGAACTCGGGGAAGAACCGTTCGCCGAGGTCCACGAAGTCGCCCGGCTCCGGGTTCCTCGGGGCGCTGACCGCGGCGAGCACGGCGAGCAGCAGCGCGGCCCCGGCGAGGGTCTGCGTCCGCCGCAGTTCCGGACCGGCCGGACGGCGTTCGCCGGCGGCGGGTTCCGGCGTCGGCGCGGTTCCGGTCCCCGGCGGGTTCGAGTCGTTCATGGGGGTTTCCTCCGTTTCCGTTGCGTTCGGGCCGTTCCGGTCGGGCCGTTCGTCCATTCCTCGCTTCTCCCTCACGCCTGGCGCAGCCGGCGCGCGGCGGCCGCTCCTTCCTTCTCGGCGCGGCGGCGCCGGACGAAGGTGTACACGCCGAGCAGGAAGACCGGGATCGGCGGCAGGAGGACCGCGACGGTGCGGATGCCGCCCTGGATGCGGCGCAGTTGCCGCTCCATCCGTTCTTCGCTGGCGCGGACCTCCGCGTCTTTCTCGGCGTTGATGTTCGCCTCCAGCACGCTGAAGCGGCGGTTCTCCACCTCTTCCAGGTTGCGCGCCATGATCTGTTTCGCCTGCGAATCGAGGTCGTCCCGCTCCTGCACTTCGGCCACCCGGCGGTCGAGCCGGTCCTGGGCGGCCTGGAGGGCGTCTTCGGCGCGGCGCTCGGCGGCGTCCTCTTCGGCGGCGCGCTGCTCGGTGAATTGCAGCACGCGGGCTTCCACCCGCTCGAGGGTGCGGTGGCGCACCCGGCGGTTGCGGAGGGCCACGAAGGATTCGTCGCCCACGAGGACATCCATCGCGTTCAGGAAGAAGGAGACATTGTCGAAGTTCAGGCCGGCGGGGCCGATGCGCCGGAGTTCGAAGAACTGCTCGGAGATGAAGTCGAGGTCGGCGATGGCGATGACCCGGGTGGAATCCGCTTCCGGCAGGGCCGGCCCCGCGTCGGCTTCGCCGTCCGCTGCGCCTTCCCCGTCCGCGTCTGACGATTCCGGCGTTTCTTCGGGGCGGTAGGTGCGCGCTTCGGCAGCCACCACGTACCGGAGCGGATCCGGCCGGTGCGGCAGGTTCCGGTTCAACTGGGAGCCGAGGAAGTTCCGCTGCACCATCTGGAAGTACGGGAACCGGCCGGAGATGTCGCCGGTGCTGAGCAGCGGGGTGAATTCCGCGGTCCCGCCTCCGGCGAGCGGATCGAAGTGGCCCGGATAGAGCAGGACCAGCTGCTGCAGGCCGGCGCTGGCCGGCGAACGCTCGGCGAAGACCTCCGGATTCCCGTTCCCTTCGCCGAGGAAGACCACTTCCGGCGGCAGGTGGCCGAGATCCGGGTGGGGGTTGTAGGCGTCCCAGACGATGCTGCCGGGGTCCCAGGAGATCCCCAACCCGGCGAGGAACGAGGCCACATCGCCCTTCGGGGTCGGGGGCGGCTGGCCCTGCTGCATGAACGGGTTCTGCCCGCCGCCCGGGGGTTCCGAAGGCGCGAGTCCCAGGTTCACCACCGGGAGCGGGTCCACCAGCAGCAGCGCCGGCACGCCGCTGCGGATGAAGTCCATCACGTTGTCCATCTCGTCGTCGGCGAGGGTGGAGGGCAGCACCACCAGCAGGCCGTCCACTTCCTCCTCGATGCGGGAGTTCGGCTGGATCTGGACCACCTCGTACTGCTTGCGCAGTTCCTCCACCACCGACCATTCGGGGCTGTTCTGCATGGTGTCGAAGTCGAGGCCGCCGAACAGCCGCAGTTCCTTGGAGATGACCCCGACGCGGCGCTTCTCGGTGTTTGCGACCACCCGGATGCTGCGGGCGAGTTCGTACTCGACCGGGAGCCCCCGATCGAAGAAGGGGATCACCTGTTCCTCGGCGGCGCAGGTGAAGGCGACGCCCAGGAAGACCTCGCTCACTCCGGTGCGGGCGGAAGAGACATTCGGGATCTGCCGCGGCGCGATGCCGAACATCTCCCGGGCCTCCCGGGCGGCTTCGGTGAAGGGTTCGGTGTCCTGGAGGCGCACCTGGACGCGGCCGCCGCTCGCCGACTCCATCTCGCGCAGGACGCTCGCCAGCGTGGCGCGGGTCTGCACCAGCGGCTCCGGCACCTCCGGGCTCAGGTAGGCCTGGACGAACACCGGTCGGTCGTCGGGCAGCGCCCGCAGCAACTCGCGGGTCTCGGCGGAGAGGGAATGGAGGCGTTCGGAGGTGGTGTCCAGCCGGAAACCCAGCCGGGAGAGGAGCACGATCGCGCTCAGCAGCGCCAGCGCGACCGAGACCGCCCGGACCGCGTGGTGGGTGGACATGCGGTAGCCGTCGGCGGCCGGGGGCCAGTGCCGGCGGCCGACGAGCAGGACATTCAGGTAGAGGAAGAAGCCGGCCAGCGCCACGAAGTAGAGGACCGAAGTCAGCGGCACCACCCCGCGGCCGAACTCGGCGAAGTGCGCGGCGGCGGAGATCGGCTCCAGCAGTCGCGCCAGGCCGGGACTGAAGGTGGCGGCCAGGACGCCGGGAAGGAGCACCAGCGCCGCTCCTCCGGCGCCCAGGATGAAGGCGATCGTCGAGATCGAGGTCAGCAGCGACGCCGCCATCCCCACCGCGGCGAGGGCCGCGCCGAGGAGCGCGTAACCGAGGTAGTTCGCGAAGAGGAGTCCCCAGTCCGGGCTGCCGAGGAACATGAGGACCAGCGCGTGGCTGAGCGACAGCGCCAGGGCCGCGCCGTACACGCCCAGGACCGCGGCGTACTTGCCCAGGACGATCTCCAGGTCGGTCGCCGGCAGGGTGAGCAGCAGTTCGTCGGTGCCCAGTTTCCGTTCCTCGGCCCAGACCGACATGGTGAGCGCCGGGATGAAGAACAGCAGGATGTAGGGGAACAGGTCGTTCAACTGGTCCAGGTTCGCCAGGTTGTCCAGGAAGAACCGGTCCTGCCAGAAGGCCGCCGCCGCGCTCAGGAGGATGAAGAGCGTCAGGAACACATAGCCCGACGGGTTCGAGAAGAACATCCGCAGGTCGCGCCGCAGGAGGGCGGCGACGATGTTCCGGCGGACTTCGGGGATTTCGACCAGGCCGGGCATCAGGCGGCCTCCCCGTTCCCGGCGGCGGCGCCGGTCCCGTGGCCGGCGGGGCCGGTCGGGTCTGCGGCGGGGCCGGTCCCGTTGCCGGCGGCGCCGGGGGCCGCGGCAACCTCGTCGCTGCCGGTGAGCCGGTAGAAGGTCTCTTCCATCGAGCCGTCCTGATCCAGTTCCGCCGGCGTCCCGTCGAACACCAGCCGGCCGCCGTTCACCAGGAGCACCCGGTCGGCGACCGCCTCGGCCTCCCGGAGGATGTGGGTGGAGATGAGCACCGTCTTCTCCGCGCCCAGCCGCCGGATGTTGTGGCGGAAGTCGCGGATCTGGTTCGGGTCGAGCCCGGCGGTGGGTTCGTCCATGATGAGCACCTCCGGATCGTGGAGGAGCGCCTGGGCGAGCCCCACCCGCTGGCGCAGCCCCCGGGACAACTTCCCGATCGGCTTCTCGAGCACCTGGTGCAGGCCGCAGAGGGCGGCCACTTCGGCGATCCGCCCGGGCAGCCGCGCCGGGGGGATCTCCCGGGCTTCGCCGAAGAAGCGGAGCAGGTCCGCGGGGGTCATCTCCGGGTAGAGCGGGCCGTTCTCCGGCAGGTACCCCAGCCGGCGCACCGCCTCCAGCCGTTCTTCCCGCACATCGAGGCCGGCGATCCGGGCGGAGCCGGCGCTCGGCGCCAGGAACCCGGTGAGCATCTTCATGGTCGTGGTCTTGCCGGCCCCGTTGGGACCCAGGAAAGCCACGATCTGCCCCCGGGGGATGGCGAAGCGCACTGCCTCGACGGCCACGAAGGGGCCGTAGTACTTGCTGAGGCCGCGCGCCTCGATCATGATCCGGTCAGTCATTTCGAGGTACCTCGGCGGGGCGCGGGCGCCCCGGGGAAGAGTGGACGGCGAAACCCTCTCGGAGCCGGAAGCCCGGTTTCGTGGCTTCCCGGTCCTCCCGACGCCCGGAGCCGGCGCCGGGAAGGTCCGGCGCCCCGGGGAGCGCCCGGTCGAGCGCCCGGGAGCGATCTTCCGGCGGAAGCGGTTCGGGAGGAACCGGGTGTCCGCGCCCTTTCGGGGGTTTCGCCGCTGCGGGATAGCGAACCGCGAATTCTAGACAGAACCGGCCGTTCCGCCGCATCGGCCATAGAATGCGGATCGTGCCGAATCCGTTCCCGGCGTCCCGGCGCTTCCTGCCGGCCGCCGCCCTCGTCGGACTGACGCTCCCCGGACTCACGCTTCCCGGACTCGCCGGCGCCGGTCCGGCCGGATCCGGCGCGGTCGGGACCTCCGGCGTCACCGGAGGGCCGAAGCGGCCGCAGGCGCTCCTGGCCGTCGCCGGGCCCGCCGGGGAAGTCGTGCTCTCCGCCAACGCGGACGGAACGCTGAGCGTGGTCTCCGCCGCCGCCCTGGCGCCGGTCGGGGAGATCCCGGTGGGCGGCGACCTGACCGGCCTGGCGGAGTTCGGGGACGGCTCCGGGCGGGTCGCGGCGGTGGACCACCGGGGCCATCGCCTGGTCGTGCTCCGGGTGGGGGAACCGGCCGCCGGCGGGAGCCCGGTCACCGTCGAAGCCGCCTTCCCCACCTGCCGGTACCCGGTGCGGGCGGCGGCGCGGGGCGGCGCGCTGGCGGTCTCCTGCCTCTGGTCGCGGAAGGCGCTCCTCTACGACCTGGAGTCGCCGGCTGCGCCGGCCGCGCCGGAGTCGCCGGCCGCGCCGGAGTCGCCGGCCGCGCCGGGTCCGCCGGGCGGCCCCGGCCGGCTCGCCGCGCCCGCCGTCGAGAGCGAACTCCCCTTCGAGCCGCGCGAACTGCTGTTCCTGGACGACCGGACGCTGCTCCTCGCCGACGGCTTCGCCGGGGAACTGGCGCTGGTCTCCGTGGCCGACGGCAGCGTGCTCCGCCGGCGGGAACTCGCCGCCCACAACCTGCGGGGGCTCGCGCTCCTCCCCGGCGGCGAGCGGGTGGCGGTCGCCCACCAGCAACTCCACTCGGGGATGCACACCACCCGGGACGACATCCTGTGGGGCGTCTTCATCACGAACAGCGTGACCACGCTGCCGGTGGCGGACCTCCTCTCCGGCGACCCGCGCCTCGCGCGCCGCTCCCGGGTGCTGGACCTGGGCAGCGTGGCCACGCCTTCGGGGGACCCGGCGGCGGTGCTCGCCACCCCGGCGGGGGAACTGGTCGTGGCCCTCGGCGGGGTCTCGCGAGTGGCGGTCGGGGCCGACGACGGCCGCCAGCCGAGCCATCTGCGGGTGGGCGAGGGGCCGTCGGCGCTGGCGCTGGGGGCCGACGGGCGGATCTATGTGGCGAACACCCGGTCGGACACGCTCTCGGTGATCGCCGCCGACCGCCGCCGGGAGATCGCCCGGATCCCCCTCGGCCGGAAGCCCCCGGTGCGTACCGCCGCCGATCGGGGGGAGGCGCTCTTCCACGACGCCACCCGGTCGCTCCGGGGCTGGATGAGTTGCGCCAGTTGCCACGCCGGGGGGCACACGAACCACGGGCTCTCGGACACCCTCGGCGACGGGCACTACGGGGCGCCGAAGCGGGTGCTCTCGCTGCTCGGGGTGGCCGGCACCCGGCCCTTCGCCTGGGACGGGGGGATGCGGCAGCTCGAAGACCAGATCGCCAAGTCGGTGCGGACGACGCTCCGGGGGCCGGAGTTGACCGGGGAGGAGATCGCGGATCTGGCGGCCTACCTGCGGACCCTGGAACCGCCCGACTCGCTCGCCGCGCCGGCCCCGCCGGCGGAGGTCCTGGCCGCCGGCCGCGCCGCTTTCGAGGAGTACTCGTGCAACCGCTGCCACCGGGCGCCGCTCTACACCTCGCCGGGAGTCCACGATGTGGGGCTCACCGACGAGCGCGGGGCCACCCGGTTCAACCCGCCGTCGCTGCGGGGAGTGCGGTTCCGCCGGACACTGTTCCACGACGGGTCGGCCCGTTCGCTGGAGGAAGTGCTGCGGATCCACCCCGGGAACGGGGTGTCGGTGGCGGCTGAGGACCTGCGAAATCTGGTCGTGTTTCTGCGGACGCTCTGAGGCATTCTTGAGTTGTCGAGGGCGAATTTCGACCTTACAACTTTCGGTCTTCGAGTGGAATGTCAATGAAATCAACGATTTCCGTGTTAGCAAGTCGTGACTCGTAGAGCCATGACTTGTAGAGACACGACTTGTAGAGACACGACTCTACAAGTCGTGACTTGACAAAGGATCGAGGCCGAGCGAGACTTTCGCCATGCCGCGATTCGTCGGGAGGGAGTCCGAACTCTCCCGGTTGGCCGACGCCTACCGTTCGGGCCGCTCCGAGTTCATCCCCATCTACGGGCGGCGGCGGGTCGGCAAGAGCGAGTTGATCCTGAAGTTCCTGGAGGATCGCCCCGGGATCTACTTCGTCGGCCAGCGCTCCTCGGCGGCGCTGCAGGTGCGCGAGTTCCTGGAGGCAGCCGCCCGGGCGCTGCGGATGCCCCTGCTCGCCCGGGTGCAGGCCGAGGATCTGGTGTCGGCGCTGGTGACCGCCGCCGAAGAGTGGGCGGCTTCGAACCCGCGCCGGAAACTGGTCCTGGCGCTCGACGAGTTCCAGTGGACCGCCGAGTCCGACCCGGGGATCGTCCCGGCGCTGCAGCGCGTCTGGGATCGTCGGTGGCGCGACTCCGGGCAGATCGTGCTGATCCTCTGCGGCTCGTATCTCGGGTTCATGGAGCGCGAAATCCTGGGCGCGGGCAGCCCCCTCTTCGGGCGCAGGACCGCGCAGATCCATCTCCGGCCGTTCGGCTACCTCGAAGCCGCCCGATTCCATCCGAGATGGTCGCCCGACGACCGGGCGCGGGGCTACTTCCTGGTGGGCGGCCTCCCGCAGTACCTGCTCTGCCTCGACGACCGGCGCTCCATCGCCGAGAACATCCGCGACCACCTGCTCCTGGAGTTCGCCCCGCTGCGCCAGGAGCCGACCTTCCTGCTGCGCGAAGAGGTCCGCGAGATCGGCCCCTACCAGGCGATCCTGGCCGTGATCGCCGCCGGGCGCGGCAGCGTCCGCGAGATCGCCTCGGGAACCGGGATCGCGGAACGCAGTGTCCACTACTACCTGAACCAACTGATCGAGCTCGGCTACCTGCGCCGCCGCCGGCCGCTCGACGGCGGTCGCCCGAGCCTCCGCGAGGTGCGGTTCGCCCTCGACGACGCGTTGCTCGCGTTCTGGTTCCGGTTCGTCTTCCCGAACACCAGCCTCCTGCGCAGCCAGGGACCGGCCGGGGCCTACCGGGACCGGGTGGCGCCGGCGCTCGACGCCTGGTTCGGGGGCCGGTTCGAACTCCTGTGCCGGGAGGCGTTGCCCCGGCTCTACGCCCGGGAAGGGGTCGGCGCCGGTTTCCGGATCGGCGAGTACTGGAGCGCCGACACGCAGATCGATGTGGTCGGCGTGCGCGACGACCACTGGATCGACCTCGGCGAATGCAAGTGGGGCGCGGTCCGGTCCCCGAAGGCGCTCGAAGCGGAACTGGAGCGGAAGATCGCCCACTACCCGAACCGCCCCGGCAGTTCGCTCGGGAGGCGGTTCTTCACGCGCCGCAAGCCGGAGGCGCGCGCCGCTGTCCCGAACTGGTATTCCCTCGAGGATCTCTATTCGCCGGATCTCGGCTGAGAAACTGCCGCTCGGGCCGGCGCAGCAGCCCGCGATCCGGGGCCGGCTCCGGCGGGCCGGCCCGGGCGGGGTTCAGGGAGACCGGTCAGTCGGCTTCCGGCGGGGCGAACTCCTTCGCGGCGGCCTCGGCGCGGGCTTCCAACTCCTCGGGGGTCAGGTCCTCGAGGTGGGTGGCGAGGCTCCACCGGTGGCCGAAGGGGTCGATCAGGTTGGAGTGGCGGTCGCCCCAGAACTGGTCCGTCGGCGGCTGGATCTCGGTCGCGCCTTCGGCGAGGGCCGCCGCGTGGACCGCGTCCACCTCCGGCACATAGGTGTGGATCGAGACCGCGCTGCCCCCGAGGGTCTGCGGGGAGACGAAACCGCCGGGCATCCCGGGGAACTCCTGGGACAGGTAGATCTGCGCCCCGTTCTCGCCGCCGATGCGGATCTCGGCGTGCATCACGGCGTTCTCGGGGCCGCGCATCACGGACTCGATCTCCGCGCCGAGGACCTTCCCGTACCAGTCGAGGGCGGCCTGGCCGTCGGCGACGACCAGGTAGGGGGTGACCGCGTGGGCGCGGGGGGGGATGTAGTGCTCGGCCTGGGGCATGGCGGGTTCCTTTCTGCGGCCCGCTGACTTCGCGGTCGGCGGCGGGCGCGGGGGCGGGAGCCGTTCGGCGCGGATCCCCGGCAGCGACTCAGCGGCGCCAGGGGTTCTCGAAGTCCAGAACCCAACTGAACACCAGGATCACTTCGTTGTCGGAGATCACGCCGAAACGGCGGCGATAGTCGGCGGTGAGGTGCGTGAGCGTCCAGGGGAGTTCGTAGCGCAGACCGACGATCGCATACAGGGAATTGCCCGGGTCCGCGATCGGGCCGTTGTTCGACTCGAAGCCGAACTCCACGGCCGTCCACAGGCCCCGGTCGGATCGGCGGCGCAAACGCGCGAAACCGCCGACATGTTCCCTGCCGGCCTGCTGGCGGCGGTAGGCGGCGCCGCGGAAGAGGGCGAAGTCGGCGAACTCGCCGTCCACATGGACGCCGGTCTGCCGCCTCGGGGTGGTGTCGCCGGCCGGGCCCTCCGTGCCTTCGTAGTGGCCGGCCTCGATCTGCCAGGGCCCGAAGAACCTCCCGTAACTGGCGAGGACATCCCAGTCCTCGTTGGGGTCCGGCTCCCAGCCGCTTCCCTGGATGACATGGAACCGGGCCAGGTGGTCGCCCCGGTTCCAGAAGAGGAAGACCCCGTCGTCCCGGGTGGGGGTGAGGGCCGCGCCGACCGCGGCGTTGGCCATCTGGTAGCCGTGCGGGGCGTCGGTGAACTCGCCCAGCCACAGGGGGGCGCTGCGCCCGACGCGGACCGAGAGGCCGCCGCCGACCGCGAACTGCGCCCAGAGATCGTGGACGCGGGTGTCGCCGGCGTCGTAGGTGGCCCGGGCCTGGAAGCGGTCGCCGATCTTCGTGTCGGTCCAGAACGACAGGCGCCGGACGGCCGGGTCGCCGAGATCGGAGACCTGATCCACATGCTGGCCCCGGAGCCGGATATGGAGGTCCACCGGCGGCTTCTCGTCCTCGTCCGCGTCGGAAGCCGGCTGGCGCGCCGCCGCCGGAACCGCGAGGAGCACCGGGAGGGCCGCGACCGCGAGCCCGCGGAAGAACTGCCGCTCGGTCATGCCCGGGCCTCCCGCCGGCGGCCGCCGTTCGTTGGCGACCCGGTTTCCTTCGGGCGCCTGGCTCCACGGGTAGGACTCGAACCTACAACCAACGGATTAACAGTCCGCTGCTCTGCCATTGAGCTACCGTGGATCGCGGGCCGGACGCTCGGAAAAGAGCGGGGAGCATAGCAGTCGGTTCCCGGCCCTCCCGGCGGCGGCTCCGCTCCCCGGCGGGTCGGTTCCCGGCGCCCGGAACGGCGGGGGACTAGAGGCTGCTGCGGTGGGTGAGGGCTTCCGCCATGGTGGTCTCGTCGGCGTGTACCAACTCGCTGCCCATGGGGACGCCGATGCCGATCCGCGAAACCCGGACGCCCTCCGGTTTCAACTGCTGCGCCAGCCAGGCCGCGGTGGTCTCCCCGTCGTGGTTCGGATTCGTGGCGATCACCACCTCTTCCACCGCGTCGGCGCGGATGCGCGACCGCAACTCCTCGACCCGGCGTTCGTCGAGGGACTTGCCGCTCACCGGGGAGAACACCCCGCGCAGGACATGGTAGCGACCGCGATAGACGCGGGCCTTCTCCACCGCGGTGATGTCCGCCGGGTCTTCGACGACGCAGAGCAGGGTCGGGCTGCGCTCCGGGTCGCGGCAGAGGCGGCAGGGCTGGTCGTCGGCGAAGTTGCCGCACTCCCGGCAGCGGACGACCTCCTCGTGGAGCGAGGAGATGGCCGCGCCCAGCGTTTCCGCGCGGTCGCGCTCGTCGGCGAGCAGGTGGAAGGCGATGCGCTGGGCCGACTTCTCGCCGATCCCCGGCAGCCGCTTGAGCGCCCCGATCAACCGGAGCAGCGGCTCCGGATGCGAGGTCATCGCAGGCCGGCCAGGTCGTCCAGGCCTCCCTGCTGGTTGACCGCGTAGAGGTGCTCGGTGATCTTCTGCTCCAGGTTGCGGCTGGCGTCGTTCACCGCGGTCCGCACCAGTTCGGCCAGCGCGGCGGCGTCCCCGGAGGCGGCCGCGGTCTCGGACACTTCCACCCGGGTCAGTTGCCGGGCGCCGTTCATCCGCACCCGCAACTGGCCGTCCCCGGCCTCGCCGTCGGCGTGGAGGGCTTCGAGCGTCTTCTTGAGTTTCTTGACGCGGCTCACCTGCTTCGCCATGCGGTGGATCTTGGACAACATGGGGTTCTTCTCCGTTCCCTGCGATTTTCGGGTCCCTGCGATTCGGGGTTCGGGCCGGGAGGCGCGGTCGCGGCCCCGGGGGCGGCGTCCGCGCGGCTCAGGCGCCGGCGGTTTTTCCGGGGGAGGGGGGTTCCCCCGGGGGGAGGGGGAGGATCTGGCCTCCGAAGGTTCGTTGGTACTCCTTCACGATCTCCGGGACCACCGGCGGCGGCGGTTCGCCGCCCGGGGGGGAGGGCGTCGCGCCGTTCGCGTTCGCGCCGTTCGCGCCCGGGCCCGCCCGCCGCCCGGCGCCGTCCGCGGTCGGGAGGGCGCCGGCGCCGCGGTTCGGGCGGCCCGCCGCGTTCGCGCCGGTCGGGGGAGCGCCGGCGGCGGTCGGGGGCGGCGAGGACTGGGAGGGGGACTCGGAGGGGGATTCGGACGCGGACGGGGCGGCGGCGGTCGAAGGCGGGGTCGTCGGGCCGGCGCCGCCGGGCGCGGGGGCGTTCTCGATGCGGTCGAGGAGGGTCTCGAAGGCGGCGAGCCGGGGCATCTCCACCAACTTCAGCAGGGCCATCTCCAGGTGGAACCGCGGCTCCGGGGACCAGCGCAGGCCGTCCTGGGCGCGGGTGAGGACATCGAGGCTGCGGAGGAGGTCCTCTTCGCTGAACTTCCCGGCGAAGTCGGTGAGCGCCGCCCGTTCGTCCGGCCACTCCAGCAGGCCCGGACGGTCCGGGGCGGCGCGGCAGACCACCACATCGCGGAGGTAGTGCATGAACAGGGTGACGAAGTGCTTGAGGTCGCGGCCGCCGGAAACCAGGTCCGCCACCACTTCGAAGACCGCCCGGCGGTCGCCCTCGAGGATCGCCGCGGCGGCGCGGCGGCAGATGGTCACATCGGGAACGCCGAGGAGTTCGCTCACCTCGGCGCCGGTGACCTCGCCGTCCACCGCCGCGAGCACCTGGTCGAGCGCCGAGATCGCGTCGCGCATGCTGCCCTGCCCGAAGCGGGCGATCTGGGCCAGGGCTTCGTCGGAGACGGTGAACCCCTGTCCTTCCACGATGAACCGCAGCCGCTCCTGGACCCGCTCCGGGGTGACCGCCCGGAACTCGAACTCCTGGCAGCGGGAGAGGATGGTGTCCGGGATCTTGTGGACTTCGGTGGTGGCGAAGATGAACTTCACATGCTTCGGCGGCTCTTCGAGCGTCTTCAGCAGCGCGTTGAAGGCGCCGGTGCTGAGCATGTGGACCTCGTCCACCAGGTAGATCTTGAACCGGTCGCGCACCGGGGTGTAGTGCGCGGTCTCGATGATCTCCCGCGCCTTCTCGACGCTGTTGTTGCTGGCGCCGTCGATCTCGGGGACATCGCGGGAGAAGCCGCCGGCGATCTCCCGGCAGGAGGGGCAGCCGCCGCAGGGCTCGGGGTTCGGCCCGTCGGTGGCGGCGCAGTTCAGCGCCTTGGCGAGGATGCGGGCGGTCGTGGTCTTGCCGATGCCGCGCTGGCCGGAGAAGAGGAAGGCGTGGGACACCCGGTCGCGCCGGATCGCGTTCTGGAGGGTGCGGGCGATCGGTTCCTGGCCGATGAGGTCCGCGAAGGTCTGGGGGCGGTACCGGAGCGCCAGCACTTCGTACTCGGCTCCCTCGCTCTCGCCCCCGCCGTCGGCTTCGGCGGCGGCGCCGTTCGAGGCGGCGACCGCCGGCGCCGGGACGGCTCCCGCTGCCGGCGTCGTTTCCGGCGCCGCGCCCGGGGAAGCCGGTTCCCCGGGGCGGACGGCGTCGGGGGGAGGCTCGTTCGGGGAGGGGCTCGGCGGTTCCGGCGCCGCGGCGGTTCCGGCGGCAGAAACGGGCGCCGGGGAAGCGGGCTCCGGTGCGGGCTCTGCGGGGGTCGGCGGAACGGGGTCGGTCCCGGGGGCGGGGATCGCGGATTCCGGCGCCGCCGAAGCCGCCGGTGGGTCGGTCGCGGCCTCCCCGGCCCCGGCGTCGTCCGACCGGCCCGCGGGGCGCTCCGGGTTCGGGGTCTCCGCGGCCGCCGGCTCGGGCCCGGCGGCGCTCTCGCTGTCGTCCGGGATCGTTTCCGGGGTCGTCGCCGCGGCGGGGTCTGCCGGGGTCGTCTCCGGGGCAGCGCTCTTCGAGGTCGCTTCCGCGACGGGGTCTGCCGGAGCCGCTTCCGGGGCAGCGCTCTCCGGGGTCGTTTCTGCGATGGCGTCGTCCGGGGCTGCTTCCCTGGCAGCGCCCTCCGGAGTCGTTTCCGTGACGGAGTCGTCCGGGGTCGCTTCCGGCGCGGCGCCCTGCGGGGTCGTTGCCGGGGCAGCGTCTGCCCGGGTCGCCTCCGGGGCGGGATCTGCCGGGGTCGCCTTCGGGGCAGCGACCTGCGGGGGCGTTTCTGCGGCGGTGTCTGCCGGGGTCGCTTCCGGGGCGGCGCCCTCCGGGGTCGTTGCCGCGGCGGTGTCTGCGGAAGTCGCTGGCGAGCCGGTGGTTCCGGGCGCGGCTCCTGCCTCCGGTGCTTCGGGCGCCGCCGCCGGGGCCTTCTCTTCCGCCTTCGGGTCGGAGGGCGTTTCCGGCGGGGTCGGAGTCGGCGCTCCGAAGAGGCCCGGGGGAGTCACGGGAACGAGCGGATCCGGCGCCGCGGCAACGAACCGCGCCGCCCGGCGGGGGCCGGGAACCTCCGGGCGCCGGGCGGCGGAGGGGGTGGGATTCGAACCCACGGCGCCGTTGCCGGCGCACCAGCTTTCCGGGCTGGCCAATTCGGCCGCTCTTGCACCCCTCCGGTTCCCATCAGGCGGTCGGGAATCCTACCCGGTTCGAGCCCGCCGCGGACCCGGCCGGACCCGAGCCCTCCCGGCGCCCGCCGGGCCGGCGCCGGCGCGGCCGGCCGGGCGCCGGGAGAGCAAGCCGGGAGGGGGATTACGCCGGATCGAGGGCGCCGCCTCCGGGGGCGGCCGCGGCCAGTTCCGCTTCCGGTTTCCGCTTCCGGCGCCGGGCCAGGGCCTCCGTGAAGTCGTCCAGGCTGTCGTAGGTGACCGGCACCACCACCAGCGTCAGCACCGTGGCCACGGTGAGCCCGAAGATCACCGCCACGCCCATCGAGGCCCAGAACTGCGAACTCTCGCCGCCGGTGGAGATGGAGAGCGCGAAGAAGTCGATGTTCAGCCCCAGGGTCAGCGGCACCAGTCCCAGCACCGTGGTGACCGCGGTCAGGAGCACCGGGCGCAGCCGGATGGACCCGGCCTCGACCACCGCCTCGTGCCGCTCCATCCCCTTCTCCCGCAGTTGCCGGATGAAGTCGCAGAGGACGATGGCGTTGTTCACCACGATCCCCGCCAGCGAGATCACCCCGATCCCGGTCATGATGATCCCGAAGGCGGTGCCGGTGATCATGAGCCCCCAGAGCACCCCGATCACCGAGAGCGCCACCGAGGTGATGATGGCCAGCGGCAGCACCAGCGAGTCGAACTGCGTCACCAGCACCATCAGGATGAGCAGGAGCGCGATCACGAAGGCCCGGGAGAGGAACTCGGTGGCCTGCTCCTGCTCGGCGTTCGCCCCGGAGAACTCCCAGCGGTAGCCCGGCGGCCAGGCCATCCCGTCGAGGACGCCGGCCACCTCTTCCCGGACGCTGGCTTCGGTGCGGCTGGACTCGCGGACCACATCGCCGCTGATCGTTGCCACCCGGTTCAGGTCCACCCGGCGCACCGCCGCCGGCCCCACCCCGTGGCGCAGTTCGGCCACCGAGCGGATGGGGATGGGCACCCCGTCCTCGTCGGGAACGGTGAGTTCGGCGATGTCGTCGAGCGACCGGCGCGCCTCGGGCGCGAGCCGCACCCGGATGTCGTGTTCGTCCTCGCCGACCCGGTACTTCGAGGCCTCGGCCCCGAGGATGCCGGTCTGGACGGTGGCGGCGATCACCTGGGTGTTCACCCCGGAGCGCATCGCTTCTTCCCGGTCCACTTCGATCCGCAGTTCGGGTTTGCCCTCCTCCAGGTCGTCGTCGAGGTTGACCAGACCGGGGATCGGACGGATGCGGTCCTGGACTTCGGTCGCCAGCCGGCTGATCTCCTCGAGGTCGTCGCCGAGGATGCGCACCGAGACCGGCGCCCCGGTGGGCGGCCCGTCCTGCGGCGCGTCCACCTTGATGGTGGCCCCGACGATGTCGGCGAGCGCCCGCCGCACCCCTTCCATGGTGACGAAGGTGTCGCGCTGCTTCCGTTCGGTGCGTTCTTCCAGGTAGAGCGAGACCCGGCTCAGGTTCGGGCTGCCGCCGCTCCCGCCGCCCCCCCCGGGGTTCATGCTGAGCCCGGTGGAGCCCACATTGGCGATCTGGTGGAGCATGTCCGGGGTGTCTTCGGTGAAGTCCTCGATCCGGCGCACGATGTCGTCGGAAGACTCGAGGCTCGACCCCGCCGGCGCGGAGACATCCACGATGATCTGGCGCGGCTCCACTTCGGGGAACAACTCGACGCCCTTGCCCACCTGCAGGTAGATGGCGGCGGTTCCCACCAGGATGGCGCACATGGTCCAGATGACGCCGGAGCGGTGGTCGGTGAGGTACGGGCCGGCGCCGACCACCCGGCGGCCGAGGCTCCAGACCAGCCAGAAGACCCCCTGCAGGACGAAGGCGGCGACGCCGATGCCGCCGAGGACCGCCGCCACCGGGAAGAGCGCCTGGGTCTGCAGGAACATCCCGACCAGGCCGAGGGCGATCGCCGAACCGAGGAACGCGACGAAGGCCGCCGGCAGCGCCCAGTTCCGGCGGAACCAGCCGCGGGAGCCGGCGTCGGCGCCCGGGCGGAGCGCCCAGCGCAGCAGCCGGCGGTAGGCCCGGCGGAAGGCGTGTTCCTCGACCGGGCCGGAGCCGGAAGCGGCGCGGCGGCGGCGCGGGGGCGACATCAGGTGGGCGCAGAGCGTCGGGTTGATGATGAGCGCCACGAACAGCGAGGCGGCGAGGCCGATGATGAGCGTCACCGGCAGGTAGGACATGAAGTCCCCGATGATGCCGGGCCAGATCAGGAGCGGGGAGAAGGCGCAGAGGGTGGTGATGGTGGAGGCGATCACCGGGCGCGCCACTTCGACGGTCGCCTGGTAGGCGGCGGTGACGCCGGTGTCCCCGTGTTCCCGGTGGCGGTAGATGTTCTCCACGATCACGATGGCGTTGTCCACCAGCATTCCCAGCATCAGGATCAGGCTGAACAGCACCATCATGTTCAGCGTGTAGCCGATCCAGCCGAGCACGATGAACGAGAGCATCATGGAGAGCGGGATCGCCACGCCCACGAAGAACGAGTTGCGCAGGCCCACGAACGCCATCAGGCAGCCGACGACCAGCAGGAGACCGGAGATCACGTTGTTCTCCAGTTCGTTCACCATGCGCCGGATCTCCACCGAGATGTCCCCGATGACCGAGGCGGCGATCCCCGGCGGCAACTGCTCCTCCCAGCGGTCGAGTTCGGCGTTCACCCGGTCGGCGACTTCCACCAGGTTCGCCCCGGTGCGTTTCTCCACGGTGAGCGTGACCGACGGTTGGCGGTCCACCCGGGAGCGGCTGGCTTCGTCCTCGAAGGCGAATTCCACTTCCGCCACATCGCGGACGAAGACCGGCTGGCCCTCGCGCACCTTGACCACGAAGTCCTCGATCTCTTCCGGCCGGCGCACTTCCGCCGGCAGCCGCACCAGGTATTCCAGACCGCCGACGGCGATCTCGCCGCCCGGCACATTGCGGTTCTCCCGGGCCACCGCCAGGACCAGGTCGGAGAGGCCCAGTTCGAAGAAGGAGAGGCGTTTGGGGTCCACCTGGACATGGACTTCGCGTTCGCGGCCGCCGACGATGCTCACCCGGTTCACCCCGGGGATCGCTTCGAAGTCCTCCTGGATCTCCTCGGCGACTTCGGTGAGTTGCTGGACTCCCACCGGGCCGGAGAGGGTCACCAGCATGATCGGGAGTTGCGAGAAGTCCACATCCTGGACGCGCGGGTCTTCCGCTTCCACCGGCAGGTCCGGTTTCGCCAGATCGACTTTCTCGCGCACGTTGGCGAGGGCGGTTTCCAGGTCCTGTTCCGGATTGAACTCGACCTCGATGCTGGAGAGGCCTTCGCTGGTGGTGGAGCGGATCTCCTTGACTCCGGAGACCGCCTTCAACTCGGTTTCGATGGGACGGGTGACCAGCGTCTCCATGTCGGTGGGACTGACGCCGGGATAGATCGTGTACACCACGACCAGCGGGATCTCGACCTCCGGGAACGATTCCCGCGGCAGCGACACATAGACGCCGACGCCGCCCAGACAGAGGATGAGGATGAGGAAATAGACCGACAGCCGGTGCCGGATGGCGTAGCGCGTGGCTCTCATCGGTCGTTCGTCGGGGCGGGGGTCGGTTCGGCGGTCATCCGGCAGTCATGCGGGGGGTTCACCGGCCCGCCGGGTTCGCCGGGCCGGCGGCGGATGGCGCGTTGCCGGCGGCAGGCGGTGCGCTGCCGGCGGCCGGTGATTCGCTGCCGGCGGCCGGTGATTCGCCGCCGGCGGCCGGTGATTCGCCGCCGGCGGGCGGGGCGACGCGCACCGGCTGGCCGTCGAGCAGACTGCGGTGGCCGCCGACGATCAGCGTTTCGCCGATCTCGAGGCCGGAGGTGATGACCACTCCCTCGCCCTCGTCCGGGCCGACGGTCACCAGGCGCTCTTCCGCCCGCCCGACGGTCCCGCTGCCGTTCTCGGCGGCGAACACGAACGCCAGCAGCGCGCCGTCCCGTTCCACCAGCAGGTCCCGCCCGACGACCACCGCGTCCCGATAGACGCGGCGTTCCAGCCGGGCGCGGACGATCAGCCCCGAGCGCAGCTCCCGGTCGGGGTTCGGCACTTCGATCTCGGCGGTGAAGTTCCGTCCCGGCCGTTCGGCGGCGGGAGCGATGTACCCGATGCGCCCGGCGACCGCGCGGCCGCCGTAGGCGTCGAGGATCACTTCCGCCGGCGCGCCTTCGGCGAAGAAGGAGATGTCCTGCTCCGGGATGCCGACCGTGGCCACCAGCACCGAGGTGTCGTGGAGGGTCGCCACCGGGCTGCCCGGGCCCACCACTTCGCCGGGTTCCAGGTCCCGGCGCACCACCACCCCGTTCGCCGGGGAGGCGATGGTGGTGCGTTCGAACCGGAGGCGCGCCGACTCCACCCGGGCCAGCGCCCGGTTCAGGGTGGCTTCGGCGGTGTCCGCTTCCTGCTGCGGCCGCGCTTCCCGCTCCACCAGCGCCCGGGCGCGGTCGTGTTCGACCCGCGCCGCGGCCAGGTCGGCTTCGGCCTCGGCCAGGGCGGCCCCGAGGAGGTCCGAGCCGACCCGCGCCAGCGTCTGTCCGGCGCTCACCGAGTCGCCCTTGTCGAAGAGCACTTCCTCCACCCGGCCGCCCAGTTCGGCGGCGAGATGGATCTCCGCCCGCGGTTCGAGCCGCCCGGAGATCTCCAGGGTGTCGGTCAGCGTTTCCGGGGTGAGCGGAGCGACTGCGACGGCGGTGCGGAAGGGATCCGTTCCGGCGGCGGCCTCCGCCGGGTTCGCCTCGGTCGCACCGGATTCCCCGCCGCAGCCGGCGGCGAAGGAGGCGGCCACGAGGACAGCCAGGAGGACGGCGGCGGTCAGGGTCGCGGGCCCCGCCGAAGCGGGAGGCGTCGGCCGCGGCGCGCGGGGGAGTCGGCCGCGAGCGGCGGCGGGGCTTTTCTTCACCGGGAGTTCTCCTCGGGTTCCGTATCGGGTCGATCGGGCCGGTCGGACGGGGGCGCCGCTCGGGAGCGTTCGGCCTCCGGGTCGCCGGTCGGCGCGGCGGCGGGTCGGGATTCGGGAAGCGCCGGGCCGTTCTCCGCCGGGGCGGGGCGGAGCGGCGCGGCGGTCTCCGGGGCGGCGGCCGGCGGCGGGCGGGGCGGGTCGGCGGTCGCCGGGAACGGGGCGGTCAGCGGTTGCCGGTCGTTCGTCGGGTGGAGACAGTCGTTCGTCGGGCGGAGCCGGTCGCTCGTCTGGCGGAGCCGGGCGGCGGCGGCGACCGGGGAGGCGTCGGCGATCACCGAGTGGGGCGCATGCGCCGGGTAGCCCACCAGGAACTTCATCTCGGCGAGGGCCGCCAGCGCGTCGTGGGTGTTCCGCGCCAACTCCAACTCCACTTCGCGCCGGGCCTGCTCGGCCTCCTGCACGAAGAAGGCGGTTCCGGCGCCGGCTTCCCGCTCGGCTTCCGCCACCCGCTGCGCCTCGGCCGCTTCCTCGAGGGCCAGCGTCGCCTCCTCCAGCGCGGCGAGCGCGCCGTTCCAGTTCGCCGCCGCCTGGTGGAGGAACACTTCGAGGGTGGACTCGAACTCGTTCTGCTCCCACTCGCTCTGTGTTTGCTGGGAGCGGAGGGACGCCGCCCGGGAACGCCGCCCCAGGCCGTCGAAGAGGTTCCAGGTCAGGGTGACGCCGGCGTTCCAGTTGTGGAGGTCCAGGTCGTAGGTGTTCTCCACGGTGAAGGTGTTGATCCCGTAGGAGGCGTTCGCCCGCAGCACCGGGAGCGCGTCGGCGGCGTCGAGTTCCCGCCGGGTGGTCAGCAGGTCGCGGTCGAGCCGGTGGCGGCGGAGTTGCGGCCGGCGCAGCCCGGCGATCTCCATGAGCGCCGCCGGAGGCAGCACCCGGGGCAGCGGGTCGGGCAACTCGAGGGCGTCGAGCACCTCGATCTCCCGGTCCTGCTCCCGCCCCACCAGCGCGTTGATCCCGGCCCGCTCCACCCGGAGAGCCTCGTCGGCGTCCGCCAGTTGCCGGCGCAGGCGGGAGACCGCCACCCGCTCCCGGAGGACTTCCAGCCGCGCCCCGGCCCCGAGTTCCAGCCGCTCCTGCGCCAATTCCAGACTCCGTTCCCGGGTGCCCAGGGCGCTTTCGAGCACTGCCTGCGTCCGTTCGCCGAGCAGGTAGGCGTAGAGGCGCGTGGCGGTGTCGCGGGCGATGCGGTTCTCGGCTTCGGCGAGATCGGTCGCCGCCAGGTCGCGCCCCAGTTCCACCCCGCGCATCGCCGGGCGGAAGCGGAAACTCCAGACCGTCTGCCGCAGATCGAAGTTCCAGAGGTAGGTGCCGAAAGTGAAGGCCCCGCCGAAGTCCGCGGGGTCGGCGTCACCGAAGCCCGGAGGCCCGCCGGCGGTGGGGTCTTCGAGGAGGCGCGAGAAGAAGGGGCTGTTGCGGAAACCGGGATCCCGGGTCTGCGCCGCCTGGAGAGTCAGGTCGAGTTGCGGCAGGTACTCGGCGCGTTCCGCCCGCACCAGCGAGGGGTACTCCGCCAGTTGCTCCCGGCGGCGGCGGACTTCCGGATGGAGGACGGTGGCCACCTCCACCGCCTGCGCGATGGTGAAGGCCAGCGTCTCCCGGTCGAGCAGGTCGCGGTACTGGTCGAGGGTCTGCTCCGGCAGCGTGTCCGACCGTTTGTGGGCGAAGTCGAAGTCGGCCGGCGCGGGCGGCTGGGCCGGTCGGGTCGCTGTCCGGGCCGGCTGACGGGCCGGTCGGGTCCGAGCGGCCGGCGCGGCCGGTACGGCGGCGCCGACCGGGAGAGCCCGGGCCCCGGCCGCCGCCGGCGGCGTCCGGAGCGCCGGGGCCGTCGGGCCGGGTCTCGCGGACGGCGCCCCCGGAGAAGCGGCGGCCATCGTTCCGGCCGACAGCAGCGCGACCGTCGCGGCGAAGAGGCCGGCGAAGGCCCTGGCGCGCCGCCCGAGCGGGGCCCGGGGCGCCTGAGGCAGCTGTCCGGCGGCGTCGCCGTCTTCCATATTCGGTTCTCCTGGGTGTTCCTGGATCGCGGTTGCGGTTGCTGTTGCTCTGTTGCCGGGGGCACTCTCGCGGCTGCTCCCGGCCCCGCCCGGAGTCGTCGTGGGGCGGCCCGGCCCGGGGCCGGGAAAGCGCCGCCGGCCGCCGGGAGGATCGTTCCCCGCTTCCGCCCGGCGGGCCCGGGATCGGCGGGCCGACCGAGTCGGGAGCTCCGGAGCGGTGCGGGGAACGGGGTGCGAGGAACCGGGGGGCTGCCCGCCTCTCAGCGGGATCGGGCGCCCCTGCGCCTACGACTCACGACCGCCACTTGTTCCGCCCGGCAGTCTAGCGTCCGCCCCCTGCGCCCCCGGCCGACAGGGGCCGCGCCCCCCGCCGGGCCCGCCGTTCCGGGCCGCTACTCTTGGCGTCCGAACGCGCCGGGCGACCCCGGCGCCGAACCAGTCAGGGTGGGCAGGATCCTCGTCATCGCCGGACCGAACGGCGCCGGCAAAACGACCTTCGCCTCGGAACTGCTGCCGAACGAAAGCGGCGGCCCGACCTTCGTGAACGCCGATGTCATCGCGGCGGAGCTGTCTCCGGAGGCGCCGGAACGGGCGGCTTTCGTGGCCGGCCGCCTCATGGTGCGGCGGCTGACGGAGTTGGCGGCGCGGGGGCGGGACTTCGCGTTCGAGACCACGCTCGCCGGACGGCGGTACGCGCGTTGGATTCCGGAGTGGCGCCGACAGGGCTATCGGGTCGAACTCTTCTACCTGCGGTTGCCGAACCCCGAGATGGCGATCGCCCGCGTGCAGCGCCGGGTTCGGCAGGGCGGCCACGGGATTCCCGCTCCGGTGATCCGACGGCGCTTCGAGCGCAGCCGGGACAACTTCGAGCACCTCTACCGTGACCTCGTGGATCTCCGGGCCGAATACGATGCCTCCGTGACGCCTGCGCACCCGTTGCGGGAGGGATCGCCCCAAGTGCGGCATCCGAAAATCCCGAAACACCCGCCGACCGCCAGAGACCGCCATCCCGTCCTGGTCCGGGCCGAGGCCGCGATGAAACGGGCCGGCGAGCGTGCCCGCCGGCTCGCCGCGGAGACGACGGGAGAACTCGTGGTGTTCGAGAACGGCCGGATCGTATGCGTGCCGGTCCCCCGGACCGAGGACCGAGAATCCGCATCCGTTGCCGAAGGCGCGAGCCAGCGGAACGCGTCCGTCGAGCGTCGCGGACCGGAGGCCGAGACCCCCGACCGGAGCGTCGAAGAGACTTCCGAGTCTCGATGACTCGCGCCGGCGCGGTCGTCTGAGGGCGGCGTGTCGGGAACTCCCGGGCAGGGCCGCCGGGTGCCCGGTTCCGTGTCGGCGGCCCGCCGCGAAACCGACTCGGCCCATCGAAACGCCGCGCGGCGAACAACCTGACGACGGACTCCCGGAGGCGCCGGACGGAAATGACCCGCGACCTCCACTTACTCCGTCGGCCCGCCCGCCGGCCGGCACCGGGGCGCCCGGGCGCGCTCGGGGACCTGCCGCGTTACATTGCGCGGATGGTGCGCCAACCGACGGACGGCGCAGAAAGCAAGCCGATGGCGGGCGGGACTCCGGAATGCTCGTAGTCGAGGCGGAGGGCATGGAGAGAGGTCCGGTCAGCGCGTCGGCCGAGGGACGAGGACCTGCTCAGGGGTCCATTCCGGTTACGAAGCAGGTCCGACCGGTCGCGCCCGTGGACGCGTCGGTTCTCCGTCAGATGGCCCGGGCGATCGTGGACGAAGTGGATCCGGACCGGGTCATCCTCTTCGGTTCCCATGCCGGGCGAAGCGCCGGGCCCGATTCCGATGTCGATCTCATCGTGATCGAGCGGGAGCCCTTCGGCCCCGGGCGGAGTCGTCTCGATGAGATCGGGCGTCTCTACGGGGCGCTCTCGGGTTTCCTGGTTCCGAAGGACATCCTCGTGTTCAGCTGCGAGGAGGTCGAGCGCTGGCGGCACTCCATCAACCATGTGCTCGCGCGGTCGCTTCGGGAAGGGGTGGTCCTGTATGAACGACCGTGAGTTGGCCCGCAGGCTGCTGGCCGCTGCCGAGAGGAAGTCGTCGCGCTGGGGCGGATGCTGGATGAACAGGCGTTCGCCGACCGGATCTTCGGCTTCCACGCGCAGCAGGCGGTGGAGAAGATGCTGAAGGCCTGGCTCTGTGTCCTCGGAGAGGAATACCCGCTCACCCACGATCTGGAACGCCTCGGGGCCTCGGTCGCGGCCCGGGCGCCCGAGGCCTCAGCCTTCCGGGATCTGCAGGAATACACGCCGTACGCCGGGACCCTTCGCTTCGAGGGGGACGAAGAGCGCGTCCCGCCGTTCGCCCGCGAAGCGGCAGTCCGCAGAATCCGTGATCTGCGGGAGGTCGTTCGGGGAATCGTGCCCGCATAGAGGCCGTACCGGGCACCCGAGAGCCGGTTCCGAGTAGGGGACGGCGCCGGAGCGTCTCGTCGAGCGGGGTCGCGAGATAGGCTGAGGGCGGCGGTCGGTCCGGAACGGGCCGGCGCCTCCGAGGCGGGGAATGGATTCCGCGTCGGAAGGGTCGGGCGACGGCGGGGCCGCGGCCGGAAAGGAGGAGACGACGGCGATGCCGACGCGGGGGACGGAAGTCGAAGGCCGCTTCTCGCCCGGGAGGCTGTTCGCGGCGGCGGACGCAGCGACGCCGTCGGGGCGGCGGCCACCGGCGGGGGTTCCCTCCACGGAACTCGTGCTGTCGGCGTACACCGGGACGAACGACGAGGTGTTTCCCCGGGTGCTGCGCCTCCATGTCGAGGCCGGCGCCCGGATCGCGGATGTGACCTTCGGCCGGGGCGTCTTCTGGAAGCGGGTGGACACCGGCCGCTACGACTTCCTTCCGACCGACCTGGCGACCGGGACGGACTGCCGGGCGCTTCCCTACGAAGACGAATCCCTCGATGCGGTCGTCTTCGACCCCCCGTACATGGAGGGCTTCTTCCGGCGGGAGGGGACGATGAAGGCCGGCGCCGGAAGCCATACCTCGTTCCGCGACCGGTACTCGAGCGGCGAAGAGCTGCCGGAACCGAAGGGCCGCCGCTGGCACGCGGCCGTCCTCGATCTCTATGTCGAAGGCGGGCGCGAGGCCCGGAGGGTGCTGCGACCGCGGGGGACGCTCATCGTGAAGTGCCAGGACGAAGTGAGCGCGAATCGGCAGAACCTGACCCATGTGGAGATCATCGAGGAGTACGGCCGGATGGGCTTCTACTGCAAGGACCTGTTCGTCCTGGTGCGGCCCAACCGACCCGGAGTCAGCCGCCTCCTGAAGCAGGTCCACGCCCGGAAGAACCACTCCTGCTTCCTGGTCTTCGTAAAGGTCGAAGGGGAGGTGGAACGCGCCCGCTCCTGATGACGAACCGACTGGACGGCGTGGTCAGGAACAGGCGGCGAGGAGCCTTCGGTTGCCGGTGATCATCCGGATTCCGCCGAAGCGAAAGTCGCCGTCAGCGGTGACGAGGGCGCATCCGTGTCGTTGACACGCCTCCGTGAGGATCGCGTCGTCGGCATCGGTCGTTCCGTCGGCGAAAATGGCCGGCGCCCCCATCAGGTCCATCTCGGAGAATCCATCGTCCACGCGGGTCGTGACCGCGAGCAGGCGACGCACCTGCTGTATCGCTTCGGCGCCGATCTCCCCGAACGCCCGGGACCCTCGGAATCTCTTGAAGTCGGAGGGTGCGCCGAGGGCGTTCCATTCGATTCGGCAACAGCGATTCCGGTACTCGCTCAGGACGATGGAGTGGAGCAGGAGCGTCGAGCCCTTCGCCTGCATCTCGACGAACGCGTCGGCGTAGATCCGGGACCGGGCCGTCGCGCTCTCCGAGGGAGCGGGGAGGACCCGGAGCCGGAATTCGTGTCGGGGAGCAGTACCTCCATCGGGTCGCAGGCATGGCCGACGATGGGGGCGGCCCGGTTCTTCGGCATCGGCTATTCCTCGCCGAGGGTCTGTCGCCGATCCACGGAGTGTCGGTGGTTCGCGCGCAGCGGGAGGAGGTCGAGCCGGAGTTTCGATCACCGATTCCGGGCGTCAGCTCCGGGCCCCGGCGAATGGTCCGGACGGCATTCGGAGGGCGCCGGTGACGGCCTCAGTGGTCGTCTTCCCAACCGAGTTCTTCGCGCCAGGCGCGGTCGTAGGCTCCGGGATTCGCGTAGTACCGCTTCGCGCCCCCGATCATGACTTCGAGGAGTCTTTCGTCCTCCGGGAGCTCGCCGAACGACCGGCCGATGGCGATGTTGAAGAACACCGACATGATGGTGTGGACGCGATCGAAGACCAGAACGATCGGCTGCCCGGCTCGCACCAGCGGAGCGATCCGCTCGTGGAGCAACCGGGCGTCGGTGGCGCCGGCGCAGATCGGACCGATGAGGTCGCGGACCTGGATGCTGACGGGATTCACTGCAGAGACCTCGCTCGAGGAAAGGGAACTCACGGTCGAGGGCGCCGGATTCGACATCGCCTCAGCGGCGCGTTCGGGTGGAGAAGTCCGGCGGCTTCCCCCGCCGGCGCCTGCTCCCGATCGGACGGCGCGACCACCCTGAAGACAGCGTAGCGCGGGAGTGCCCCCGGCCTCCCTCGCCCGCGTCCGGGACGATCCCCTTCGCCGGTCCCGTCGGTCGGACGCGGCCGCCGGGCCCGGTGCGCGGCCCGCGCGCCGGGTCGCCGGGAGCCGTCGGGGATCCGCGCCGACTCTCGCCGCCGGCGCGTACCATTCGCGCCGCTTCCCCCATGAGTCTCCAGGTCGTCCGGCGCGGGTTCGACCTTCGCCTCGCCGGGGGGCTGCCGTCGGAGCCGGGGCCGCCGGAGGACCGGGTTCCGGCGCGGGTCGGCGTCCTGGGGGCCGACTACCCGGGGATGCGGCCGGCGCTGCGGGTGCAGCCGGGCGACTCGGTGGAACGCGGCTCGCTGCTCTTCGAGGACCGGAAGACCCCCGGCGTCCGGTTCACCGCGCCGGTCGCCGGGCGGGTGGCCGCGGTGCACCGGGGCGAGCGGCGCGCGTTCCGGGCGCTCGTCATCGAAGTCGCTTCCGACGAGCGGGCCGGCCGCCCCGGCAAGACCCGCGCCTTCTCCGGTTTCTCCGGCCGGCATCCCGAAGGCCTGAACGCCGACGACACCCGGGAGTTGCTGCTCGACTCCGGCGAGTGGACCGCGCTCCGGGCGCGCCCCTTCGGGCGGGTGGCGCATCCGGAGCGGCGGCCGGCGGCGGTGTTCGTGACCGCCGGCGACTCGGCGCCGCTGGCTCCGGACCCGGTGGCGGCGGTCGCCGGACGCGAGGAGGACCTGGCCTGGGGACTGGCCGCGCTCTCCAACCTGACCCCGGGCCCGGTGTTCGTCTGCGTCCGCGCCGGGCGCCGACTGCCGCTCGAGGACACCGGGCGCGTCCGTCAGGTGGAATTCTCCGGGCCCCACCCCGCCGGGACCGCCGGGCTCCACATCCACCGCCTGGCGCCGGCGCGGCGGGAGCGGGAGGCCTGGCACCTCGACGCCCAGGACCTCGCCGCCGTCGGCCAACTCTTCCGCAGCGGCAGCGCCGACCCGCGCCGGGTGGTCGCGCTCGCCGGCCCGCCGGTCGCCCGGCCGCGGCTGCTGCGGGTTCCGCCGGGAGCGGACGCCCTCGAACTGGCCGAGCCGGAACTCCGGGAGGACGACTCTTCCCGCCTCCGCCCGGCGGACGAGGAAGCTGCTCCCGACCACCGCGTCGTCAGCGGTTCGGTCCTCTCCGGCCGGGCCGCGGTCGGGGACGCCGACCGGTTCCTGGGCCGCTACCACCGCCAACTCACGGTGCTCGCCGAAGGCCGCCGCCGCCGGTTCCTGGGCTGGCTCGCCCCCGGCCTCCGCGCCCTCTCCGCGAGTCGCGCCTTCCTCTCCGGGCCGCCGCCCCGGCGCGGGTACCCGCTCGACACCGCCCGGCACGGCTCCCGGCGGGCCATCGTGCCCACCGCCGCCTACGACCGGGTGATGGCCTTCGACATCCCGCCGGTGTTCCTGCTCCGGGCGCTCCTCATGGAGGACCTCGAACGCGCCGAGGAACTGGGAGCGCTGGAACTCGTCGAGGAAGACCTGGGCCTGCTGTCCTTCGTCTGCCCGGCGAAGAACGACTACGCCCCGAAACTCCGCCGCGTGCTCGACGCCCTGGAGAAGGAGGGCTGACCGGAGTGGAACCCCGAGCCGCCGGCGCTCCCGCCGCGCCTGACGCCCCGACCGGCCCGGGCGCGGTCCTGCTTCGCGTCCCCCCGCGCCGCCGCCGGACCGCCCCGCCCGCCCCGACCGCCTGACGATGCTGCGTCCGCTGCTCGACCGGCTCGGGCGCCCCTTCGCCCCCGGCGGCCCGCTCGCCCGCTTCTGGCCGGCCTGGGACGCGATGGACACCTTCCTCTACACGCCGGGGAAGACCACCGCCGGGCCGCCGCACGCCCGGGACCGCCTCGACATGAAGCGGCTCATGTTCACCGTGGTGGCCGCGCTCGCCGGCACGGTGGCGATGGCCTTCTACAACACCGGGCTCCAGGCGAACCTGGCCATCGCCTACGGGGCGGCCCCGCTTCCCGGCTGGCGCACCGCGGTCCTCGAATCCCTCGGCGTCGGCTTCTCCCCGGACAGCGTGCTGGCCGCGGTCGTCCACGGGGGGCTCTGGTACCTGCCGGTGCTGGTCGTCACCTTCGCCGTGGGCGGCGCCTGGGAGATGCTGTTCGCGGTCGTCCGCCGCCACGAGGTCAGCGAGGGCTTCCTGGTCACCGGGATGCTCTTCCCGCTGATCCTGCCGCCCACGGTGCCGCTCTGGCAGGTAGCCCTCGGCATCTCCTTCGGGGTGGTCGTGGGCAAGGAGATCTTCGGCGGGAGCGGCTTCAACATCCTGAACCCGGCGCTCACCGCGCGGGCCTTCCTGTTCTTCGCCTATCCGGCGGACCTCACCGGCGACCGCATCTGGGTCGCCGCCGACACCGCTCCCGACGCGGTCAGCGGCGCCACCTGGCTCGCCCGGCTCAGCCTGAACGGCCCCGAGTCGCTCGCCGAGACCTTCCACCCGGCCGGCGGCGCCGGGATCACCGCCTGGGACGCCTTCGTCGGTTTCCTCCCCGGTTCGATGGGCGAGACCTCGGTGCTCGCCTGCCTCTTCGGGGCGCTGGTGCTGGCGGTGACCGGCATCGGTTCCCTCCGCCTCATGCTGGCGGTGGCGCTCGGCACCGCGGTCATGGGCGGCGCGCTGAACCTGGTCGGCTCGGACACGAACCCCTTCTTCGCGGTCCCTTTCTGGTGGCACTACCTGCTCGGCGGCTGGGCCTTCGGGGCGGTGTTCATGGCGACCGAACCGGTGACCGCCCCCTCGACCCCCGGCGCCAAGGCGCTCTACGGCTTCTGCATCGGGGTGCTGGTGGTGCTGATCCGGGTGGTGAACCCCGCCTACCCGGAGGGGATGATGCTCTCCATCCTGCTGATGAATGTGTTCGCCCCCCTCTTCGACCACTTCGCCCTCCGCGCCAACCTCCGCCGCCGCGCCCGCCGCGCCCGCCGCGCCGAACGACTGGACACGACCTCCGCGCCGGCCTGACGAGGCTCCGGGTCGTCCGGTATCTGGCGCGCCCCGTCGCGACGGTGACGCCGACGACGGATGGGTGGTTATCCGGGCGGAAGCGTCCTGGCGTCCTCCGCCATCGAACGCCAGGCGCCGCCGCTGACCATCCACTTGGCGGCGGCCTCCACCGGGTTCCGGATCGGCAGGACCCGATACCCGCCATCTTCGGTGCGTTCGACCACATAGAGATACCACTCGCCCTCTTCCTCGTTCGTGGACGACCGGAAGGCGGTGAGGACCTGGGCGCGGCTCAGTTCCACGACTTCGTCGTCGGTCTAGGGATGACTCCTCCCCTTCACTTCGATGAGGCGGACCGTGCCGCTGCGCGGATCGCGACTCCGGAGGTCCCAGCCGACCTGATGGCGCGCACCGTCTTCCGGCACTCGTCCGAACTCCCGTTCGTAGCGCGCGGCAGCTTCCCGGTACGGTTCATCGTCCCGGTCAACGGCGCGAGGTTCCGAATGTTCGTGCCCGCCCTCCTCGGTTCGGGCCGGGCGGTCCGGGACGATCTCGCCTTTCAGGCTCCGCTCCAAGTTCGCAGCGAGGGCCTTCGGTCGGGCAAGGGCCCGGTTCCTGGTGTAGGAGCCGGATCCCTCCGCCGGTCCCGCGCCGGCGCGCCTCTCGTCCGGGACGGATCGCGACGGCCCTCCGTCGTGGTCGGACGCCGTCGTCGAGTCCCGGCCCTCCGATCGCGGGTGACGGTCGGCAGTGGCCGGTTCCCTGCTCCGGGGTGTCGATGCCGGCTCTCCGCGTACGGATTCCTCTTCGTCCGTCCCGAGCGCGGTCTCCCGCGCTTCCTCCCTCGGCTCCTCGCGCTCCCGGAACGGCGCTGGCAGGTCGAAGTCCGGCAGATAGGCATCGCGGAACTGCCCGGCAGCGTCGCGAAACGCCGCCTCGTTGTCCAGCGAGAAGAGCATGGCCGCCAGGTCGGTCGCCATCTCTGCGCGCTGACCGAAGGCGAACCGCCGCAGGAGTTCCTTGGCGGCGTCCGCCCCGAAGCCCTGAGGTTCGCCGGCGACGAGCAGTTCCGACCCGGAGAGGCGGGCGCGAATGTCCACGGTTCGGGGTGCGCCACCCTCGAGACTGACGACCAGCGTGAGCCGGCGCGTCCTCGCCAGAGTCGGGTGTTCCCCCGGGTGCCCGGCGCCGGCCGCGCCGGCGTCCGAATCCCTCGACCGGAGGCGACGGAGCAGTTCGTAGACGAAGTCGAAGCGTTCGGACCATCGCCGATCGACCGGGACCCGGTCGTACTCCCCGCGCCACTTCTTCTCGACGGAGTTCGAGAGCAGCGGCAGTCCGAGTTCCCCGGCCGTCCGCTTCTGCGCCTCCGGCGAAGCGCCCAGATGGCCCGCCGTGGCCGTGAGGACACTCTCGCCATCCGGGAAGAACCGGCGGTCGTCCACATCGTCCAGATAGACGGTCTCTTCGTCCGTGAGCCGGATCCAGCGCCGGTCGGCGAAGACGGCCGCGTCCCCCTTCTCTGTTTTCCACCGTTCCCGCAGTGCCGGATCTTCGTTCGCATCGTCCAGACAGTACGAATACGCGGCGGGCAGCGCTTCCCGTACTTCGTTGGCCAGTCCTTCGGGTGAGGTCCGGGCCCTCTGCCACACGGACCGGAGGAACGCGAGGGCCTGGGCTCCGGTGGTGGTCCCCGGAACCCTGTAGATCGGATGGTCGAGTTCGTCCCGCAGCGCCGCGGCGAGATCGTCGAATCGAGCGATATGCCCGTGAAGTGTCCCCCGTCGTCCGCCCTTTACGATTCGGCGCACGGGCACTCTCTCGATGCGTCCCTCCAGGGGCGCTTCCAGAGTCTCCACCGTCCGGAGAAAGACTTCCGCGCCGTCGGCGCCGAGTGTCTCATCGCGGCACTCACGCAGCAGGGCGGCCAATTCGTCGGGGCCGAGTCGGGATCCTGTCGCTGCCAGCCGACTCAGCAGCGGCGCGTCAGGGATGTTCGCTCCGAACGCGACTCCTTCAGCCTCGAGTACCTGCACGAGCCCCGGCGGCAGAGCCGCGACCGGTGCTTCCGGTCGAGAAGGATCGGACTGTGGGAGGACCTCCGCAGGGCGTCGCAGCCGCCCACTGCCGGCGGGCGCCCACTCGAGGTTCCGGAGTTTCGAAACCCAGGTAGCGGGAGCGCGCCCCTCCTGTTCCCGGTGGGTCCGGTAGTGATACCGGCACAGTATGCGACCTTTTCCCTTCAGCGCCTCGTAGTCTTCCGCAAGCCATTCGGCGAGCAGGGATCGCCGCTCCGCCGAGGCTGAAGAATCCGGTAGTTCCGGCTCGATGTCGAAGTCGATGACTTTGTAGCCCTCGTAGTTGGTGCGACCGAGTCGGGGCCATACGATGCCGAGTCTGCTTTCAACCTTGTCCCTGTCCCACGAGCCATAGTGCTGTGACGTGTCTCGAACGAAAACGGCGTGCTTGGCACCAGCCTGCTTCAGGAATGCGGCCCACTCCGCTGCGGATTTCCCCGCCGGATCCTTCCGGTGGTACTTGTCCGTGATGGCGGGCCACTCCGGAAACAAACGGCGGCGGTTGGCGCCGTACGCGAGGTAAGGCTCGGCGAGGAGGGCTCCACCGATCGGCACGATCTTGGCCGCGGGCCCGGAACCGACGACCACCTGTGTCAGCAGGTCCGGCCGATTCCGATGCCGCGCCCAGTGGCCGAGCGACACCATTGCACCGGTTCGACTCGGCTCGGAGGCGACGAAGTGCTGGACGGCATCGCCGACGACCGCCTTCAAGGCAACGGAACGATCATGCTTCCGGACCCAGGTCCAGGCCCGATCCAACCAGTCGAGAGATGGATCGCGGTCCGTTGAGAATCTCCGCCACGGATCGCGCTCGCCCTGTCGAAGAACCTGCACCCAACCCGGTGACACATGGGCACTCTCGGATGGCAGGTACCGACGCAGAAGGCGCCGCACACGCTTGCCGCCCGGCTCCTTGTCGGTGGGCGGAGCCTCGCGGAGGAAGATCGCCTCTTCGAGGGATCTCCACTTCTTCGTCGCCGTGCGGACACATCGCAGTGTCGTGGCGCGCCAGGTCTCGTCCAGTCGGGAGAGCGCTCCCCACAGGCAACCGAGGAGACGACGGCGGGTGGTCTTCTTCGTCGGCAGAGTCTTCCACCAGTGCCCGAGGCCCTTCGCCCAGTCTCGTCGCAGGGCTTTCGGGGACAGTGGTCGAAGCACTCGGGCGCCGTCGAGCAGGGAGAAGGCCTCGGAGCCGAGGAGGTCCCGGCGCAGGACCGGACGCGGGAACAGGGCGTCGGGCCGGAATCCCTCACAGTCGGACGCCACCTGGTCGAGGGACGGCGGCATCACCGCGACCTCCGAAGGGCGACGGAAAGCCACCTGTTCCGGGTCGGCCGTCCAAACCGGGATCACGGGTTCGTCTTCGAGTTTCGCGCGAAGTCTGGACAGCCACGCCTCCCGCGCGATCAGCGATTCCGGCCCGGTGGCGGACTTCGCCGGCCGTCCCAGCGCCTCGAAGAGGGCGCGGACTGCGTCGACGCCGGAGAAGGAGCGGGCGCCCCAGCGGAGATAGAGCGCAACGAGGTCCGCGATGCGGTCGGCGATCTCCGCCTGCCACTCGTTGTCCTCGATCTCCCGGAACCCGCTCCGGGAGATGTTCAGCAGCCAGTCCGCGTTGAGGTGGAGTCCCAGAGGCACGGTGGCGTCCGTGCGGAGCGAGGCGTAGATCCCGCCCCGGTCCGGCGGCGCCGGCGTCCCGTCCTCCGCCAGTGGCGCCAAACCGATGACCTGGCGACGCTGCGCCGCGGCGTTCTGGTCGCTCTGCGGAATTCGACGATGTTCGACGAGGCGGCGTACGGCACGGTCGGAAGGGGTGAACCACACGGAGAACATCTGCCACCGGCGCCGGCGGCCGTTCGACCGGGCGGTCACCTGCGAACATCCGCTCGCCCCGGGACGGACCTCCAACCTCCATCGCTCCCCGTCGATGTCGATCTGCCGGAGTCCGTAGGCGGCGAGAATCGCCAGCGGAGCGTGATCGTCCTCCGGCAGGGACTGCGCCAGATCTGAGTGGAGGTCTGCCGCGGAATCGGCCCGATCGGAGAGTTCGAACCGCGTCGTGAAGGCGTCATCGGGATCCGGGATCGAGCTGTCCGGGATGGGTATCGTCGTGCCGAGGAGATCCGGCTGAATGTCCCCGAAGCGTTCCCCGACCTGCGACTCGACCTGGAAACGGAATTTCCAACCCCAGCCGGAGACTCGAGCCTCGCGGAAGCGTCCGAACACGCTCTTGAAGCCGATCCCCATGAATCCGACCGTGGTCGCGCCTTTGGTCGAGCGGAAAACCCGCGAGAGGGCCCGGACATCCTTTTCTTCTATCGGACGGCGGCCGTCGTGCTGGAAGACCACGGAGTCACCGTCGTCCGCGATTCGGATCTCTATCGAGGAGGCGCCGGCGTCCATGGCGTTCTGGATGAGTTCGAAGAAATAGACCCACCGGTGTTCGAATACGAGATCGAGGGCGCGCAAGGTGCCCTGGCCGACCTCGGTTCCGTAGGACTGCCGGTTCTCGGAGGCCAACCGCTTCAGGAAATCCGGTCGTTTCGGAGGCGACTTGGGCATGGGAAATCGAGTCTCCGGCGGGTTCGCGATCCCGCGGGAGGGGCACCGGATGGTACCGATGTTTTCCCGGCGGTCGCTTTCCGGACCCGGCGACGGGGGCCGATCCGGAGCGCCCGCCGCCCGGCGCGCAGATGGAAGATCCCGGACGACCGCCCGGGTGGGCTTGTCCGGCCTCGGGGCCGGCCGGCGACCGTAGCGGCGGGGTCGCGGTCGGTCGTCGCGTGGGGTATAATCAGTAGGTTTTGCCGTAGATGGTTTCCCTGTCCGTGCTTCGTTCCGCCCCGAGGGGCGTCTCCCGGCGACGATCGGGAGCGGTTTCGGCGCTGGCGGGGATCGCGGTGCTGCTGGCCGGGGTGGTCTTCGCGCAGGCCGAGGAGGCCTCCGGGGTGCTGCGGGGGCGGGTCGTGGACGATCAGGGGGGCGCGATCCCCGGGGCGACGGTGCTGCTCGCCGAGACGGCGGCGACCGGGGAGCCCCGGCGCGACATCAGCAGCCGGGCCGGGCGTTACCGGTTCCGGAACCTGCCGCCGGGCGAGTACACCCTGTGGGTGGTGATGGACGGCTTCGAGGACTACTCGAGGGGCGGTTTCCTCGTCGCCGCCGGGGAGACCATGGAGTGGGACCCGGTGCTCGAAGTGACCGGGCTCTCCGAGAGCGTCAGCGTCGAGACGGCGCGCCCGGAAGTGGACCTGCGGAAGTCCCGGGTCTCCACGAACCTGCGTTTCGTCGAGGTGTATCCCAAGCGGTGGCCCATCTTCGACGCCGCCTTCGGGGCCTACCGCACCGAGCGGCGCGACCTGTTCATCGAACTCGGGATCCCGGACGCGGATGTGCTGCCGGCCACTTCGCGGGTCTTCGGGGGCGCGGTGGGCCTGATGTGGGCGCGGCATCCGGAACGGGACACCACGGCGGCGGTGTTCGGACGCGCCGCGGTGGGGGCGGTCCACAACAACTGGTTCGGCGTGGTGTTCGACTTCGGCGTGGTGCGGCTGACGCCGAAGGGGTTCTGGGGCGGCGGCGCCGGGGTCTGGGGGCTCGGCGACCTCGATGTCACCGATGTGGGCCTCTTCTTCACCCAGGGGTTCGACACGCCCTGGCGGACGAAGGCCGGGCCGGTGCAGTTGTTCTACGAGGCCCGGCTCTTCGCCCGGCAACTGGGGAGCATCGGCTCCAACTTCTCGGTGAACGGCGGCGTCCGGATCAACCTGCGCCCCCGCCACCGGGTCGAGATCCGGTAGCCGCCGGCCGCCCGGGACGCGGGGCGCGGTTCAGCCGCCGCCGCCGGGCGTCAGTCGGGCCCGTCGCGGAGCGTCGTTCCGAGGACCGGTCGGTCCTGCTGCCGGCGACGGTGCTTCTCGTTCACCCGGTGCGCGACGACCCCGGAGGCGACCAGCGGCGTCACGACGACCGCAGCCAGCCGCCAGTCGGGCTCCTCCAGCGCCAACCAGGCGAGCATCGACACCGAGTAGACGATCTGGCAGGCCAGCAGCACCGCCAGCCGGCGGCGTCGAGCCCGATCTCCGAGCCACGATCGGATCCCGGCGGCCATTCCACTCGGTTCGGTATCCGATGAGGCCGCGCGCTTCGACGCGGTCGTCGTAGCCGGGCCGGCGAGCGGCGGCGCCGCGCCAGGCCGGCCGCGGCTCGGGAGGCGCCGGGCGACGCACCCGGAGGCGGAAGCGCAAGGCCGTTCACAGGGCCGGGAATGCAGCCCGGAGAGTTTCGGAGGGTTCCCCGGTGCAGAAGTCATGAGGACTCGTCGATCCCGTTGTCCTCCATAAAATTGACTCCGGGCGATCGAAAAAATTAACCCCTACGGGGCCCTTTTTGCTTCGGCGCGGCTCTCGGGGCCTCCCCCGGGCTCCCGAACGGGCCGCCGGCCGCTGCCCGCCCGGTCGGCGAACCGCGACGGGCGAGCGCGGCGAGCGCCGGCTACCCGGCGAACTGGTGGCCGGCGTGGACCAGGCGGCCCTCCAGCGCCAGGGCGTGGGCGGTCAGGGTGTCGTCGTGGGCGTGGAACTCCTCGCCGAGACCCAGCGCCGGGGCCGGCCGCACCTTCATCCAGGTCGGGCGGCGGACGCCCCAGAGCGCGCGGGCGGCGGAGGGCTGCCCCGCTGCCTCCGGCAACTCCAGCAGGTGCGAGCGGACGAGGCTCGGCCAGTGGGCGGCGAGGAGCGCCGGCGTCCCGAAGAGATCCACCGCGACCACCTTCTCGCCGTGGGTGACCGCCACGCCGTTCTGGTGCGGCAGCGGCCCCCGGGCCATCAACTCGCGCACCGCGTTCCCGCGCCGGCGATCCCGGTGGAACACCCGCTCTTCCGCTTCGGCGGCGGAGGCGGAAGCCGACTCGGCTCCGTAGCGGGCCATCATCCCTTCGACCTCGTCCCAGGCGGCGCCCTGGTCGGCCCGGTCGCCGCCGCGCTCCCCGAGGGTCGGCGCCATGGAGGTCCGGACCACCCGGCGCAGCCGGCGCGAGGCCATCGCGGCGCTGCGGCGGAGGTGGCGCGCCTCGGGGTCACGATGGCGGCGGCGCGGGGGGCTGTCCGGGGGAGCGGCGCCGGGGGCTTCCGGCTCGCCGTCTTCCCCGGGCTCGGCGGCCGGCGGCGTCCCCTCCGGCGAGGCGGTCTCCCGCGGCGGGGGCCCGGTCGGCCCGTAGGCCCAGCGCCGGGCTTCGAGGCAGGTCACCGGGATCTCCCGGGCCTCCCCCGGCGGGAGCAGCACGGTGCGGTTCACCACCCGGTTCTGCATGCCGCCCAGGAAGTGCTCGCCTTCGACCAGCAGGATCGGGGTCCCGGTGGGGTTCTTGGCGCTCAGCGTGTTCACCCGCTCGCGGTCGAGTTCGCCGACGACGAGGCCGGAACCTTCGCCGGTGGCGATCTCCGGGAGTTCGTTCCCGGGCAGGTAGATGGGGAAGAAGGACACCTCCAGACGGGTGAGGGGGGCGCCCACGGAGGCGGTGTCGAGTGCGGGAACGGTCATCGGTGACTCCTTTCGTTCGTACGCGGGGATCGGGAAAGGGGGGCGGCCGGGGGCCGGCGGAAGCGGTGGAAAGGGCCGGAGCGACCGGGCGCCGGGTGTCGGTCGGGGTCGCTCGGGAGCGGGCGGATCGGTTCCCGGAGTCCGGGCTGCGGTCCCGGTGGCGGCGGCGTCCGGAGGGGCGAGGCGGGCCGCTCCGCGGTTCGGTTCGGGGCCGGTCGGGGGCGGCTGGTTTGTTCCATTCTGACCATAACTATAATCGATATAGTCAGAAAGTCCAAATCCCCTTCCGCCGTGCCTTCGAACCGCCCTCGAACTTCGTCCCGACCCTCGTTCCGGTCTTCGTCCCGATCTTCGTCCCGAACTTCGTCCCGATTCTCGTTCCGGCCCCGGCCCCGCCGCCCGCCGGGCCGCCGCCGGCCCCCGGACTACGAACCGCGCGCCTTCCCGCCGGTGGCGGTCACCGTGGACCTCGTCGTGTTCACCGTCCGCGCCGACGAGTTGCGGATCCTGCTGGTGCGCCGGGGGGAGGAGCCGTTCCGGGGGGCCTGGGCGCTCCCCGGGGGGTTCGTCCGCCCGGACGAGGACCTGCCGGCGGCGGCGCTCCGGGAACTCGCCGAGGAGACCGGGATCACCGGGGACCGCGTTTTCCTGGAGCAACTCGCCGCCTACGGGGCGCCCGGGCGCGATCCGCGGCTGCGGGTGGTCACGGTGGCGTTCTGGGCGGTCGCCGGGGACCTGCCCACGCCCCGGGGCGGGAGCGACGCCGCCGAGGCCTCCCTGGTGCCGGTGAAGGACCTCGAGGAAGGGGGCGTCCGCCTGGCCTTCGACCACTACCGGATCGTCCGGGACGCGGTGACGCACATCCGGGAGCGGCTGGAGGAGCCGACGCTGGCGGCCCGGTTCTGCCCGCCGGAGTTCACCATCCGCCAGTTGCGGCGGGTGTACGAAGCGGTCTGGCGCACCCCGATCGACCCGGCGAACTTCCAGCGCCGGGTGCGGGGCAGCCGCCTGTTCCGGCGCTCGGCGGTGACCGCTCCGTCGGGGGAGCGCGGGGGCCGGCCGGCTTCGGTCTGGACCGCGGACGACCCCGGCGGGTGGCCGGCCGGGACGGGGCGGGTCGAGACGGTCCCGGCCGGACGCGCCGGTCGGTCGTCGGGGGAACCCCGGCCGCGGGTGCGGGTCGGGAGCGGCGCCGGGAGCCTCGTCGGTGTGGCGCCTCCCGCCGGGCCGGCCGCGGACGGGGCGGAGGCCGTCGACGAACCCGTCGTCGGCCGGTCGCCGGAAAGGGTTGCCCCGCCGCCGACTCCGGCCCCGCCGCCATCCGGCGGACCGCAGCGCCGGAGCGCCCCGCCGCCCGCCGCTCCGCCGCCGGCGCCGGAGGCCGACTCCGCGCCGCCGGAGTCCCGCCGGGTGCGCTTCGCTCCGCCCCGGCGGCGCCGCCGGACGACGCCGGCCTCCCCGGGGGAGGGCGCCGACTGACCCCGGCCCCGGGGGCGGCGCGCCCGGGCCGGCCGCGCTCGCCACGCCCGCTCCGGGAGTGCCTCGGAGCCGGGACCCGGCCCGCGCCCCGGACGCCGCCGGCCGGCGCGCCCCGACCGACCGCCCCGACCATCGCGCTGCCGGCCGCCCATGCGGCGGCGCCCGCCCCCGGAGCCCGCGGATCCCCGGTCGCCGCCCCGCGCCGGGTCGGGGGTTCACCGGGGCGTCTTCACCGGGGCGCCGTCCCGACCCGAGGGCCGGGCCCGGCCGCCGCTAGAATTTTCGGTCCGCCCGTCGTGAGATGAACACCGCCCGATACATCCTCGGCTTCGCCGCCGGGGTTTGCCTCGTCTGCGCGGTGCTGGTGTCCGGCTCCGCGGTCGCCCTCCGCGATCTGCAGGCCGAGAACGCCGAACGCGAGCGGCAGCGGAATGTCCTTTTCGCCGCCGGTCTCGCCGACCCCGAGGAGGCCCTGTCCGACGAGGAGATGGCCCGGCGGTTCGCCTCCGTGCGGGCCGTGGTCGTCGATCTCGAGACCGGGGAAGAACTGCCCGGAGCGGACCCCGCCGGGGTGGACCCCCTGGTGGAGGCCGGCCTCCCCGAGACTTCCCGCCCGGTCGCGGACAACCTCGCCCGCGTCCGCCGCGTGGAACGACGCTCGGTCGTGTACCTGGTCGCCGGCGAGGCCGCGTCCGGCCGCCCGAGCGCCGTGGTGCTGCCGGTGCGGGGGCAGGGACTCTGGGGCGTCCTCTACGGCTTCCTCGCCCTCGAAGCGGACCTCGACACCGTGCGCGGGCTCACCTTCTACCGGCACAAGGAGACGCCCGGCCTCGGCGGGGAGGTGGACAACCCCTCCTGGAAGGCGCTCTGGCCGGGGCGGCGGGTGTTCTCCGGCGGCGGGGAGCCGGTGATCGAGGTGGCGCGCGCAGCCGCCGGGCCGGTCGCCGAGGACCCGCACCGGGTGGACGGGCTCGCCGGCGCCACCATGACCAGCCGCGGCGTGACGAACCTGCTCCGCTTCTGGCTGGCGGAGAACGGGTTCGGGCCCTATCTCGACCGGCTGCGGGCCGGGGCCGGCGACTGAGCGGGGCGGGGATCGGGAAGATGGCGGAGGCGCCGGCCCGACGGGTCCTGATGGATCCGCTGATCCACAACAACCCCATCGCGCTGCAGGTGCTCGGCATCTGCTCGGCCCTCGCCGTCACCACCGGGATGCAGACCTCGGTGGTCATGAGCGCCGCGGTGGTGGCGGTGACCGCGCTCTCGAACCTCTCGGTGAGCCTGCTGCGGAACCGCATCCCCACCAGCATCCGCATCATCGTCCAGTTGACGATCATCGCCTCGCTGGTGATCGTGACCGACCAGATCCTGAAGGCGTACCTCTACGAGATCTCGAAGCAACTCAGCGTCTTCGTCGGCCTCATCATCACCAACTGCATCATCATGGGGCGGGCCGAGGCGTTCGCCATGCAGAACCCGCCGCTGCGCAGCCTGCTGGACGGGATCGGCAACGGCCTGGGGTACGCCGCGCTCCTGCTCGTCACCGGGGCGGCGCGGGAGATCCTGGGCGCCGGCGAGTTCTGGGGGATCCCGGTGCTGCCGCTCGCTTCCGAGGGCGGCTGGTTCACCCCGAACGGGCTGATGGGCCTCTCGCCGGGCGCGTTCTTCGTGATCGGGTTCCTCATCTGGTTCCTGCGCACCCTCCGCCCGGAACAGGTGGAAGCCGAATGACCGCGCCCGGATCGACCCGATACGGGCTCTTCGAAGTCGGATCGACCCGATACACGCTGTCCGGGGCCGGATCGACCCGTTACGGACTCTCGGGGGCCGGATCGACCCGATGCGGGCTGTCCGGGGACGGATCGACCCGATGCGGGCGGTTCGGGGGCGGATCGACCCGATACGGGCTGCCCGGGGGCGGATCGACCCGATACGGGCTGCCCGGGGGCGGATCGACCCGATACGGGCTGTCCGGGGACGGATCGACCCGATGCGGGCTGTCCAGGGACGGATCGACCCGATGCGGGCGGTTCGGGGGCGGATCGACCCGATACGGACTCTCGGGGGCCGGATCGACCCGATACGGGCTCTCCGGGTTCGGATCGACCCGATGCGGGCTGCCCGGGGGCGGATCGACCCGATACGGACTCCCGGGGGCCGGATCGACCCGATACGCACCCTCCGGGGACGGATCGACCCGATACGGGCTCTCCGGGGGCGGATCGACCCGATGCGGGCTCTCGGGGGACGGATCGACCCGATACGGGCTCTCCGGGGACGGATCGACCCGATACGGACTGTCCGGGGACGGATCGACCCGATGCGGGCTGTCCGGGAACGGATCGACCCGATACGGGCTCTCCGGGGCTGGATCGACCCGATACGGGCTCTCCGGGGACGGATCGAGCCGTTACGGACCCTCCGGGAGCGGATCGAGCCGTTACGGACCCTTCGGGGACGGATCGAGCCGTTACGCACCCGCCGGGAACGGATCGAGCCGTTACGCACCCTCCGGTGCTGGATCGAGCCGTTACGGACTCTCCGGGGCCGGATCGAGCCGTTACGCACTCTCCGGGAGCGGATCGAGCCGTTACGCGCCCTCCGGGAACGGATCGAGCCGTTACGGACTCTCCGGGGCCGGATCGAGCCGTTACGGACTCTCCGGGGCCGGATCGAGCCGTTACGCACTCTCCGGGAGCGGATCGAGCCGTTACGCGCCCTCCGGGAGCGGATCGAGCCGTTACGCGCCCTCCGGGGCCGGATCGAGCCGTTACGCACCCTCCGGGAGCGGATCGAGCCGTTACGCGCCCTCCGGGGCCGGATCGAGCCGTTACGGACTCTCCGGGGCCGGATCGAGCCGTTACGCGCCCTCCGGGAGCGGATCGAGCCGTTACGCGCCCTCCGGGAGCGGATCGAGCCGTTACGCACCCTCCGGGAACGGATCGAGCCGTTACGCGCCCTCCGGTGCTGGATCGAGCCGTTACGCACCCTCCGGGGACGGATCGAGCCGTTACGCACTCTCCGGGGACGGATCGAGCCGTTACGCACCCTCCGGGAGCGGATCGAGCCGTTACGCACCCTCCGGGGCCGGATCGAGCCGTTACGCACTCTCCGGAACCGGATCGAGCAGTTACGCACTCTCCGGGAACGGATCGAGCCGTTACGCACTCTCCGGGGACGGATCGAGCCGTTACGGAGTCCACTCCAGTGCTGGATCGAGCCGTTACGCGCCCTCCGGGAGCGGATCGAGCCGTTACGGACTCTCCGGGGCCGGATCGAGCCGTTACGCACTCTCCGGAACCGGATCGAGCCGTTACGCACTCTCCGGGAACGGATCGAGCCGTTACGCACTCTCCGGGAGCGGATCGAGCCGTTACGGAGTCCACTCCGGTGCTGGATCGAGCCGTTACGCGCCCTCCGGGAACGGATCGAGCCGTTACGGACGGCCCGGAACCGGAGCGACCGGCGCGCGCGCCACGCTTCGTTCCCCCTCCCCGGCGCGCCCGCGTTCGCCGTTCGGGAGCCGCTGATGCTCCAGGACTACCTGAACCTCGCCGTTCGCGCCATCTTCGTCGAGAACATGGCGCTCGCCTTCTTCCTCGGCATGTGTTCCTTCCTCGCCGTCTCGAAGCGGGTCTCCACCGCCATCGGCCTCGGCGCGGCGGTGGTGTTCGTCCTCACCGTGACCGTGCCGCTGAACCAGGCGATCGACGACTACCTGCTCCGCCCCGGCGCGCTCGGCTGGCTGGGGCCGGCCCTCGCCGGGCAGGACCTCTCCTTCCTGCGCTTCCTCACCTTCATCGGCACCATCGCCGCCACGGTCCAGATCGTGGAGATGACGCTCGACCGGCACTTCCCGGCCCTCCACGCCGCCCTCGGCGTCTTCCTGCCCCTGATCGCGGTGAACTGCGCCATCCTGGGCGCCTCCCTGCTGATGGTCGAGCGCGGCCTGAATCTCGCCGAATCGGCGGTCTTCGGTTTCGGGTCCGGTCTCGGCTGGGCGCTCGCGATCGCCGCCCTCGCCGGTATCCGCGAGCGGCTCCGCTACCACGCCATCCCCGCCGGGCTCCGCGGCCTGGGAATCACCTTCCTGCTGACCGGATTGATGGCCATCGGCTTCATGGCCTTCGGCGGCATCCAACTGTAGGCGGCCGGCGCGGTGAGCACCGTCCTCCTGGGAGTCGCCGGCTTCTCCGGGGTCATCCTGGCCCTGGTGATGGTGCTGCTCGCCGCCCGCAAACGGCTGGTCGCCACCGGCGAGGTCACCATCCGCGTCAACGACGACCCGGAGCACGACCTGGTGACCCCGGCGGGGGGAACCCTCCTGGGCGCGCTCGCCGCGAAGGGCGTCTTCGTCCCCTCCGCCTGCGGCGGCAAGGGCAGTTGCGGCGTCTGCACCCTCCGCGTCGTCGAAGGCGGCGGCGCGGTGCTCCCCACCGAGAAGAGCCACCTGAGCCGCGGCGACGAGCGCGCCGGCGTCCGGCTCTCCTGCCAGGTGAAGGTGAAACAGGATCTGGCGATCGAGGTGCCGCCGGAACTCTTCTCGGTGCGCAAGTGGAAGTGCCGCGTGCGCTCGAACCGCAATGTCGCCACCTTCATCAAGGAACTGGCGCTCGAGTTGCCCGCCGGCGAAGAGGTGCCCTTCCGCGCCGGCGGCTACATCCAGATCGACTGCCCCCCGTACGAGGTGCGCTACCGCGACTTCGACATCGAGGAGGAATACCGGGACGACTGGGACCGTTTCCGCATGTGGGGTTTCACTTCGAGCGTCCCCGCCGGCGAAGAGGTGGTGCGCGCCTATTCGATGGCGAACTACCCGGAGGAGAAGGGCGTGATCCTGCTGAATGTGCGCATCGCCTCCCCCCCGCCGCGCCGGCCGGAAGTCCCGCCGGGCAAGATGACTTCCTGGCTCTTCAGCCTGAAACCGGGCGACGAGGTCACGATCTCCGGCCCCTTCGGCGAGTTCTTCGCCAAGGACACCGCGAGCGAGATGATCTTCATCGGCGGCGGCGCCGGCATGGCCCCCATGCGCTCGCACATCTTCGACCAGTTCCGCCGCCTGAAGACCGGGCGCAGGGTGAGTTTCTGGTACGGCGCCCGCAGCCTGCGCGAGGCCTTCTACCAGGAGGACTTCGACGCCATCGCCGCCGAGAACCCGAACTTCGAATGGAAACTGGCGCTCTCGGAACCGCTGCCCGAAGACGGGTGGACGGGCTACACCGGCTTCATCCACCAGGTGCTCTACGACAACTACCTGAAGGACCACCCGAGTCCCGAGGACGCCGAGTACTACCTGTGCGGCCCGCCGATGATGCTGCAGGCCTGCCTGAAGATGCTCGACGACCTGGGCGTCGAACCGGAGAACATCGCCTTCGACGACTTCGGCTGACCCCGCCGGCCCGTCCCGCCCGCCCGAGAGCGGCGGCGGTCGGCCCCCGACGCTCCGGTCGCGACCGGTCGAGGAGAAGAAGATCGAGGTCCTGATGCCCGCCGTGCCGAAGACCGGGGTCGTTCTCGCCGGCTGGCTGGCATGGGCGGCGGTCGGGTGTGCCGCGGGGCCGGGGGCGGATGGCGGCCGGCGGTTGGACGGGGAGACGATGGGGACCCGGTGGATGGTCCGGGTGCGGGGGGGCGAAGGCCGGACGGGGCGCGACGCCGAGGCGCTCCGGGCGCTCCGGGCGGTCGTCGAGCGTGAACTGGACGCAGTGGATCGGGCGATGTCGAACTGGCGGGAGGACTCGGAGGTCTCCCGCTGGAACGCCCGGTCGAACGCGGCCACCGACAGCGCCGACGCCGAGGGGGGCTCCTTCCGGGCGCAGCCGGTCTCGGAGCCGCTGGCGGAGGTGGTCGGCGCCGCCCTCGCAGTCCATCGGGACTCCGGGGGGGCGTTCGATCTCACCGTCGCCCCGCTCCTGCGGCTGTTCGGGTTCGGGCCCGGCGGCGATCCCTCGGCGGCCGCCCCGACGCCGGCGGCGGTGGAAGCGGCCCGGGCGCGGGTCGGGAGCGACCGGCTGCGCCTGGAGCGGGGGCCGGACGGGGAGGCCGTGCTCCACGCCGCCGCCCCGGGGATCGAGTTGGACCTCTCCGGGATCGCGAAGGGCTACGCGGTGGATCGCGTCTCGGAGGCGCTCTCCGCGGGCGGCTGGCCGGAGCACCTGGTGGAGGTCGGCGGGGAGATCCGCGCCTCGGGGGCCTGGACGGTGGGGGTCGAGACGCCGCTCCCCGGCCCCCTCGCCGGCGTGGTCACCCGCGTCCAGCGTTCCTTCCCGGTCGCCGACCTCGCCGTCGCCACCTCCGGCGGCTACCGGGATTTCCGCGAAGCCCCCGAGGGAGTTCCCCCCGACGGGGTTCTCGACGAGCCCAGTGCGGGGGACGGGGAAGGCCGGGCGCGCCGCTACTGGACGCACCTCTTCGATCCGCGCCTCGGCCGCCCGGTGGAGCGGCGGGCAGGGTCGGTGACGGTGCTCGCGCCCTCCTGCCTCCTCGCGGACGCCTGGGCGACGGCGCTCTTCGTCCTGGGCCCGGACGCGGGGTTCGCGCTGGCGGAACGGCACGGCCTCCCGGCGCTCTTCCTCACCGCCGGCGACGCCGGCGCCGTGGCGGACCGCGCCACCACCGCGTTCGCCGAGGCCACCCGCCCGCCGCCGGACTGACCGGAGGCGGCGTGATCGCGGTCCCCGGGGAGGAGAGCGGAACCCCGGAGCGATGCCGGAGAGCGTCGCCGACTACCGTCTCCCACGATCGCCGGCGCGCGTCGTCGGGAAGGGCCGCGCTGCGCCGCCCGACGATCTCCGGGTCCGGCGCGGAACCGACGACGCCGAACCCGGCTCCGCGGAGGCCGGGCTACTCGGGCTCCGCGATCTCGACCGCCAGCGCCACGCCCTCGTGGTCGGCCAGCGCCCGTACCAGCCCCACCAGGTGCTCCGCTCGCGGGTTGCCCCGGGGCCCCAGCATCCGCATCAGGCTCTTCTCCGGGACGCCGGTCCGCTCCGCCAGCCGGGCGAATCCCAGCGTCGCGTTCACATACCGGCGCAGGCCGCTGCGGAACCCGGCCAGGTCGCCGGAGAGCAGCGCGTCCAGGGCTTCCCGGAGCAGCGCCCGCCGGAAGTCGGGGTCGCGGGCGGCGCGCGCTCGCACCGACTTCCGGAAAGTCCGCCGCAGCATCGCGTATCACCGCAATGGTAACGGATAGGTTACTTGTCCGCACACTGCCGACATCCCGCCGGCGTCTATCAATAGTAACGAATAGGTTACTGGATCAGCCGCCCCCCGTCGATCACCAGCGGCAGGCCGGTCACGAACCCGGACTCGTCGGAGGCCAGGAACAGGATCGCCTGGGCTACATCGAGCGGCGTTCCCAGGCGGCCGAGCGGGGTCACCTCGAACCAGGAGCGCCGCATCGCCTCGGGATCCGCGGCCCGGGCCAGGTTGCGCTCGTTCATCGGGGTCTCGATGACGCCCGGGCACACGGCGTTCACCCGGACCCCGTGGGGCGCCCCTTCCAGCGCCAGCCCGCGGGCCAGGGCCATCATCCCGGCCTTCGAGGCGCCGTAGGCGGAACTGTTGACGGCGGCGATGTAGTTGCCGACGGAGGAGTTCATGACGATGGCGCCCCGCCGGCGCTCCTTCATCCCCGGGAACACCCGGCGCGACATCAGGAAGGCCGAGGTCAGGTTCGTCCGCAGCACCCGCTCCCAGTCGGCGAGGCTGGTGTCCTCGATCGACTTCTTCAACTCCACCCCGGCGTTGTTGACCAGGATCTCCACCGGGCCGGGCCCGCGCTCGGCGGTGGCGACCGTTTCCTCGACTCCGGCTTCGGTCGCGACATCGGCGGTCACCGCGAGCGCCTCCCCCCCGGCGCGGCGGATCCCGGCGGCGACGCCCGCCACTGCCTCCCCGGCGAGGTCGGCGAGCACCACCCGCGCTCCCTCCCCGGCGAACAGTTCGGCGGTCGCCGCCCCGATCCCGGCGGCGGCGCCGGTAACCACCGCGACGCGCCCTTCGAGCCGGGAACCGGGACTCATCGTCGGGCCCTCCGCCCGCGGGGTTGCGGCCGGCGTCCCTCCGCGACGCGACCTCGGCATCCGGCCGAGCCCGGGCCCCGCCGTCCCCGGCGCCGCGCTCCGGCCGACTCCGACCTGAGCGGGACCCGTCCGGGTCTCGTCCCCCGACCCCCGGTCGCCGGTCGCGGCCTCCGGCCCGGCAGGGAACGCCCGCCCCTCCGCCGGGCCGAGCCCGCCCGCGCCGGCCCGCCGCTCACGCCGGTTCCGCGCGCTCCGACTTGGCCAGCGGGCACTCCGCACAGGCGTCGTCCGCTTCCTCCCGGCTGCCGCAGGGCCGGAGCGAACACCGCCGCTTCAGCAGCGACCCCAGCCCCAGCAGGAAGATCGAGAGCCCGACCACCGCGAGGGCGGCCAGGAACACTCCGAGGACTTCGGTCACCGCCCCCGCATCGTACCCGCCGAAGGCCCTGCTCCGCGCCCGACCCTTCCGGGGGCCGCCCGGCAAGCCCGCCGGCCCCCTCGCGCCCCGAATCGGCGAAGCGACCGCTCGCCCGCGGGGCGCGCCGCTCCCTCGACTCCGGGTTCCGCACCGGACCCGCGGCCACACCGTCTCCGGCCCCCGGTGCGACTCCCCCCGGCGGCGCCTGCCGGACGACCCCCGGGTCCCGATCGGGGCCGGGGCCGAGAGCGTCCGTGGACTCGTCCCTCTCGGCGCCCGGAACCGACCCGCCGCCGATCCCGGGTCCCCGACCGGGGAGAGGCGCCCCCGGTCCGGCGGTCGGCCGCGCTTCTCCCGGCGCTTCGCGCGAGCGCGACGACATTCGACCCCGTACCGGAGCGGGCGGGGCCGCCGCGTGCCGGCCGCCCGCTCCCGCGGCCCCGGCGGAGCCCGCCGGCCACCCGGCTCCCCGGCCCGTGAAGCGCCATCCCCGGGGCGCCCCGCGATCCTCTCCCCGATTCCCCCGCGGACGACTCCCGGTCTCCTGCGGCCCGGCGGGGAACGCCGCCTCCGGTCGGACTCCCGCGCCCCGCGCCTCGTTCTCCCCCGGAGTCACCGGCTCCCGCGCCGCCCGGACGCGCCGGACCGGTCCGGGCGCCGGCGGTCCCGCTCCCGCCGGCTCCCGCGCCTCCCCGGCGCGTCCCCGCGCCGCCGCCGGGGCCCCTCCGGCGCCTCCGGCGGAACCCTGACCTCCCCGGAACGCCCCTTCCGCCGGCCCCGGAACCCGAAAAAACAACCCCGAAATCACGATTTTCCTCGTTCCGTCAGCAATCCATCAGCGTATTTCCTCATCGTTCCAACAATCCTGTTGATTGTTTATTGTTCTGTACGATAATATTCTCTCTTCGGCTTCCACCCTTCACCGCTGCCGGTTCGCGTCCCCGGCCCCCGTCGTCGTCCGCCGGGGAGACCGCTCCCGGTCCGGAGGCCGGACTCCCGGTGTGGGCCGGGCCTTCCCGGCCGGGCCGCCGTTCCTATGTCCCGCTCCCTCTTCAGTACTGCCCTCGCCGTTGTCCGGCAGGCGTACGCCCGCACCCCGGGCCGGCCCGGGTGGCGCGCTCCGCGGCGCCGGGCAGCGGCCGGCCTCGGGTTCGCCGTCCTGCTGGGCGCGCTCCCGGCGGCGGTCCCGACAGCGGCGGCCGGGCGGCCGGCCCCGCAGGACGACGGCAAGGGAGGGCCGTCCCTCTCCATAGATTCGCCGACCGCCGCCGAGGGCGACGGGACGCTGACCTTCACCGTCACCCTCACCGGGACGGCCTCGAAGGAGGTCGTCGTGGACTACGCGGACGCCGGGACCGGCAGCGCCACCGCCGGGACCGACTACACCGCGCTCCCCTCCGGGAAACTGGTCTTCGCCGCGAACGAGACCACGAAGACCATCGTCGTCACCCTCACCGACGACACCACCGAGGAGTCGAACGAGACGGTGGTGGTGTCGCTCGCGAACGCCGCGAACGCGACCCTCGGAACCGCCACCGGAACCGGGACCATCACCGACGACGACGCGGCGCCCTCCCTCTCCGTGGATTCGCCGACCGTGGCCGAGGGCGACGGGACGCTGACCTTCACGCTGACCCTGACCCCGGCGAGCGGGAAGGAAGTCACCGTCGAGGTCGCGGACGCCGGGACCGGCAGCGCCACCTCCGGGACCGACTACACCGCCTTCTCGGCGACCACCCTGACCTTCGCGCCGGGGGACACCAGCCGGACCTTCTCCGTCCCGGTGACTGCGGACACCGCCGCCGAGTCGAGCGAAACGGTGGTGGTGACGCTGGACAAAGCGGCGAACGCGACCCTCGGGACCGCAACCGGGACCGGGACGATCACCGACGACGACGCCACCCCCACCCTGTCCATAGATTCGCCGAGCGTTTCCGAGGGGGACACCGGCACGGCGACCCTCACCTACACCGTCAGCCTGAGTTCCTCGACCTCCACGGAGGTCACCGTGGACTACGCCGAGGGGACCGGCGGCACGGCGACCGCCGGCAGCGACTACACCGCCCTCGCCGCCGGCGCCCTGACTTTCGCCGCCGGCGACACCCGCCGGACCCTGACGGTGACGGTCCACGGCGACATCGTCCACGAGGGCGACGAGACCATCCCCGTCACCCTGAGCGCTCCGAAGAACGCCACGCTCGGCACGGCGACCGGCACCGGGACGATCACCGACGACGAGACGGCGCCGACCCTCTCCATCGGTTCGGCGACGGTTACCGAAGGCAACGGCGCCTCGGCGGTCCTGGGTTTCCCGGTGACGCTGAGCGCGGCGAGCGAGGCCGCGATCACTGTGGACTACGAGGAAGGAACCGGCGGCACGGCGACCGCGGGCACGGACTACCTCGCCCTGAAGAGCGGGACCCTCACCTTCGCCGCGGCGGAGACCGCCAAGACCCTCGCGGTGTCCGTCATCGGCGACCGGCGGGACGAACCCGACGAGACGGTCACGGTGAAACTCCGCTCCGCGACGATCGCGACGATCGCCGCCGGAACCGCCACCGGGACGATCACCGACGACGACGACCCGCCCGCGGTCTCCCTCTCCTCGCCGACCGTTCCCGAGGGCGACAGCGGTTCGGCGACCCTCACCTTCGTCGCCGCCCTGAGCGCGGCCAGCGGCCGGGAGATCACCGTGAACTACGCGCCGGCCTCCTCCGGGACGGCGACGGCGGGAACCGACTACACCGCGGTCGAGAGCGGGACCCTGACTTTCGCCGCCGGCGTCCGCAGCGCGAGCGTGGCGGTCCCGGTGACCGGCGACGCGATCGACGAACCGAACGAAACCGTCGTCCTGAAACTGAGCGACCCGGTCCACGCGACGATCGCGACCGCCACCGGAACCGGAACCATCACCGACGACGACGCGACGCCGACGGTGACCCTCTCGGTCACGCCGGACTCCATCTCCGAGAACGGCGGCACGGCCACCGTGTCCGCCACGCTCAGTGCCGCCTCCAGCCAGCCGACCACGATCACCATCCCCGCCCGTTCCCTCACCTGGTCGGTTCCGGCGGACGCCTCGATCACCATCCCGGCGGGGAGCACCGACAACGCCGACGACACGGTGACCCTCACCGCGATCGACAACTCGGACGACGAAGCCGACCGGAACCTGACCGTGACCGGTTCGGCGAGCAACGCCTTCGCGGTCGGGGCGGTGACCGGCGCGAGCCTCACCCTCACCGACGACGACGACAGCCCGGTCGGCCAGTGCACGGTGAACGGGGTCGGCGGCCACGCCACGGTGTCCCCGGGGACCATCTCCGAGAACGGCGGAACCGCGACCGTGACCGCGAAGATCCTGCACGCCGCCACCGACGCCATGTCGGTCGAGTTCTTCTTCCTCTGGGCGACGCTGGACACCGACTTCAGCGTCAGCGGCGACGGCGCCAGGGCCAGCAGCGTCGGCTGGGCCGCGAACTTCCCGGCCGGGAGCGCCGCGAACACCGCCCGCACGATCACCATCACCGCGATCGACGACAACGCCGTCGGGGACCGGACGCTCCGCATCGTCCCGATCTTCCGGGCCGGCGCCGAGAGTTGCAACTACGACCTGTTCCTGACGATGCAGGACGACGACCGCGCGCTGGTCGTCTCCGCCCTCAGCGGCGCCCCGACCGAAGCCGGCGGCGCCGCCACCTTCACGGTGAAACTGGCGAGCGCGCCTTCCGCGAGCGTCGCGGTGCCGGTCTCGAGCACCGACTCCAGCGAAGGAACGGTGAGTCCGAGCCGGCTGACCTTCACCACGACCGACTGGAACACGCCGCAGACGGTGACGGTTACCGGGGTGGACGACGCGTACCACGACGGGGCTCCGGCCTGGGCCGCCCGGCTGGGACGCCCGAGCACCACCGACGCCGGCTACGCCCGGCTGGGGGCCCGGGACCTCGCCCTGACCACCGCCGACGACGAAGAGACGCCGACGGTGACGCTCTCCGCCTCCCCGGCTTCCATCTCCGAGAACGGCGGCACCGCCCGGGTGTCGGCCGCTCTCAGTGTCGCCTCGGACGCTCCCACTACGATCACCGTCGCCGCGGTGTCCGGGGCGTTCACCGTCGGCGGCGACGCCACGATCACGATCCCCCGGGGGCATACCGTCAACTCCTCGGACACGATCACCGTGACCGCGGTGGACAACCGCGCCGACGAAGTGGACCGGGTGGTCAGCGTCGCCGGAACCGCGGTGAACGCCGTCGGGGTCGGGGCGGTTACCGGCGCGTCGCTCACGCTCGAGGACGACGACGGCGCGCCGACGGTGACCCTGTCCGCCTCGCCGGCGACGATCGCCGAAGGGGGGCAGACCTCGGTGTCGGCGACGCTGTCCGCGCCCTGGCGGTCCGCGATCACGGTGACCCTGGACGAACGCACCGGGGTCTTCTCGGCGGCCATGACCACCATCACCATCCCGGCCGGGGCGACCACCAGCGCCGAGCGCCTGTCGGTGCGCGCGAACGACGACACCTCGGACTTGCCGGACCGGGTGACGACGATCGAGGGCCGCGCCTCCTACGGTCCGTCGGGAAGCCCCACCACCGTCCCGGTGGCCGGGGCGGCCCTGACGATCACCGACAACGACGAGCCGTACTCCGGGGGTGTCCATGTGTGGATCTACGGGTCCGCCGCGACCGAGGCCTCGGCCCGCGGCGGAACCGAATTCACGATCCCTTTCTTCGTACAGCTGAATCTCCAGGCCACCGTGGACCGACCGGTGTCCGTGGACTACTACATTCGGGAGGACCTCACCACGGCGACGGAGGGGCAGGACTACCGGGCGGGAGGGGACTTCACCCGGGTAACGCTGCCCGGCGTCGGGTCCGTGCTGGGCGGGTCGCTGGCCATCCCCGCGTCTTCGACCCACGTGGAACTCGGATTGACGGGGATCGCGGACACCGTGAGCGAGTCGGCGGAAGTCGTTGCGGTGCAGTTGATCCATCCGCGGAACGCCCGGATCACCGACGCGATCGGAACGGTGACCGTCACGGACACGACCCGGCCGCGCCACTACTTCGGCACGAACTACGACGGGGAGCAGGAGGGTGACGACGGGCGAAGGACGCTGCGGTACACCGTGTTCAGGGACCGCAACAGCGGAGTCTCGGTGGCGACCACCGTGGACTACGCCGACGCCGGCGCCGGCACGGCGACCTCCGGGACGGACTATGTGGCGGTGACCCCGGGCACCCTGTCCTTCTCGACGAGCGATGTCCTGAAGGACATCGAGATCACCCTGATCGGTGACCGCCTCGACGAGGAGGACGAGACGATCGTCCTGCAGTTGAGCAATCCGACGAACGGCGTTCTCCGGGGAGGCGGCGCGACTCTCACCGCGACGGGACGCGAGGTCGCCCGGATCCGGGACGACGATCCGTTGCCCGCGCTGTCCATCGGTTCGCCCTCGGCTTTCGAGGGCAACGACTCGACGGCGGCCCTGGAGTTCCCGGTGACGCTGAACCCGGCGAGCGGTCGGAGGGTCACGGTCCGTTACTTCGACGACGGGGGAGGAACGGCCGCCTCCGGGACGGATTACCGGACGCTGGCCCCCGGAACCCTGACCTTCGCCGCCGGCGAGACGGAGAAGACGATCAGGGTGCCCATCCTCGGCGACACCCTGGATGAAGGGAACGAAACGGTCCAGGTGGTCCTCCATCATCCGGGCGACGCGACGATCCGGACCGCTACCGGGACCGGCGCCATCGTGGACGACGACGGGGGGTCGAGACTGTCGATCCTCCCGGCGCGGGCCTACGAGGGAGACGCCGGCTCCACCGACCTGACCTTCACGGTGCGGCTGAGCCCGGCGAGCGGCCAGCCGGTAACCGTGGACTACGCGGACGCCGGAACCGGCACCGCGACTTCCGGAACGGACTACGCCGCGCTGACTGCGGGGACGCTGACCTTCGCCGCGGGAGACACCAGCAAGTCGGTAACGGTGTCCGTGACCGGGGACACCGTCGTCGAACTCGACGAGACGGTCGTCGTGCAGTTGAGCGGCGCCGGGGACACCACCATCGGGACGGCGACCGCGACCGGCGTCATCCTCGACGACGAGAGCGCGCCGAAGGCGACCCTGTCCCTCTCCCCGGCGTCCATCTCCGAGGGGGGCGCGTCGAGTGTGAGCGCGGTAACGGCGACGCTGGACCGAGCCTCGCCGGTGGACACCGCGATCACCGTCTCCGCGGCGCCGGGAACGAACGCCGCGGCGACCGACTTCTCGCTGAGCGCGAACACCGTCCTGACCATCGCCGCCGGCGACACCGCCAGCACCGGCACGGTAACGGTCAGCGCGGTGGACGACCGGGCGATCCGGCCCGACCGGACCGTGACCGTGTCCGGCGAGGCCACGAACAGCCGCGGCGTCACCGACCCCCCGGCGGTGACGCTGACGATCACCGACGACGACGGCGAACCGACGCTCTCCATAGATTCCCCGACCGTTGCCGAGGGCGACAGCGGCGGCACGGACCTGACCTTCACCGTGTCCCTGAGTGTGGCCCTCACCGAGGAGGTCACCGTCCGCTACGCGGATGTCGGCGAAGGATCGGCGACCGCCGGGACGGACTACGGCGCGCTGACCGCGGGGAAACTGACCTTCGCCGCCGGGGACCTCAGCCGGACCATCGTCGTCTCGGTGGCCGGGGACCTCACCGACGAACCGGACGAAACGGTCGTGGTGAAACTGGGCGCGGCCGAGAAGGCGGCGATCTCCGCGACCGCCGGAACCGGGACCGGGACGATCCGGGACGACGACGACGCGCCGACGGTGACGCTTTCCCTGTCTCCGGCTTCCATCGCGGAGAGCGGGTCGGCGAACGCCAGCACGGTTACGGCGCGCCTGGACCACCCGTCGAGCGCGGCGACGACGATCACGGTGGCCGCGGCCGCCGGGACGAACGCCGACGCGGGGGACTTCTCGCTCAGCAGCAACAGGACCCTCAGCATCGCCGCCGGCGCGACGACCAGCACCGGCGCGGTAACCGTCACGGCGGTGGACGACAGTACGGACGGTCCGGACCGGAGCGTCACGGTGTCCGGTTCGGCGACGAACGGCCTGGGGATCACGGCCCCGGCCGCCGTGACGCTGACGATCACCGACGACGAAGCCGAGCCGACCCTTTCCGTGGATTCCCCGAGCGTCACCGAGGGCGACCGCGGTTCGCGGACGCTGCTCTTCACGGTGTCCCTGAGCGCGGCGAGCGACCGGGAGATCACGGTGGACTACGCCGACGCCGGCACCGGGACCGCGGCGAGCGGGACGGACTACGCGGCGCTCGGCGACGGCGCGCTGACCTTCGCGGCCGGCGACCTCGGCAAGGCGATCACCGTGTCCGTGACCGGGGACACCACGGACGAGCCGCACGAGACCGTGGCGGTGACCCTGAGCGGGGCCGCCAACGCGGCGATCGGCACGGCGACGGGGACCGGGACGATCCGGGACGACGACGACGCGCCGACGGTGACGCTCTCGCTGTCGCCGGCCTCCATCGCGGAGAGCGGGTCGTCGAACGCGAGCACGGTTACGGCGAGCCTGGATCACCCGTCGAGCGCGGCGACGACGATCACGGTGGGCGCCGCGGCGGGGACGAACGCCGCGTCCGGCGACTTCTCGCTGAGCAACGACCGGACCCTGACGATCGCGGCGGGCGAAACGAGCAGCACCGGGACGGTGACCGTAACGGCGGTGGACGACAGCCGGGACGGGCCGGACAAGAGCGTCACGGTGTCGGGGTCGGCGACGAACGGCCAGGGGATCACGGCCCCGACCGACCGGACGCTCACGATCACGGACGACGACGCGGAACCGTCCCTCTCCATGGATTCCCCGGGCGTCACCGAAGGCGACCGCGGTTCGGCAACGCTGACCTTCACGGTGTCGCTGGACGCCGCGAGCGACCGGCAGGTAACGGTGGACTACGCGGACGCGGGAACGGGGAGCGCGGCGAGCGGGACGGACTACACGGCGCTCGGCGACGGAACGCTGACCTTCGCGGCGGGCGACCTCAGCCGGACGATCACGGTGTCGGTGACGGGCGACACCACGGACGAAGGGAACGAGACGGTGGCGGTGACGCTGAGCGGGGCGACGAACGCGACGATCGCCGCGGCGACCGGGACCGGGACGATCCGGGACGACGACGACGCGCCGAAGGTGACGCTTTCGCTGTCCCCGGCCTCCATCGCGGAGGGCGGCGCGTCGAACTCCAGCACCGTAACGGCGAGTCTGGACCACCCGTCCAGCGCCGCCACGACGATCACCGTGGGCGCGACGGCGGGGACGAACGCGGAGTCCGGCGATTTCTCGCTGAGCGCGAACCGGACGCTGACGATCGCGGCGGGAGAGACGGGCAGCACCGGCGCGGTGACCGTAACGGCGGTGGACAACGGCGTCGACGAGCCCGACCGGAGCGTCACCGTGACCGGGTCGGCGACGAACCCGCGAGGCGTGACCGATCCGGCTTCGAAGACCCTGACCATCACCGACGACGACGCCGAGCCGACGCTCTCCATAGATTCCCCGAGCATCACCGAGGGGGACACCGGTTCCACGGCCCTGACCTTCACGGTGAGCCTGGACCCGGCCAGCGGCAAGGAGGTCACGGTGGACTACGCGGACGCCGGGATGGGGAGCGTCGCGAGGGCCACCGACTACACCGCCTTCACCGACGGGACCCTCTCCTTCGCGGCGGGGGAAACTTCCAAGACCATCACGGTGTCCGTGCCGGGCGACACCACGGACGAGCCGAACGGAATGGTTACCGTGCGGCTGAGCCGCGCCCTGAACGCGGCGTTCGCCCGGGCGACCGGAACCGGCACGATCAGGGACGACGACGACGCCCCGACGGTCACTCTGGCGCTGTCCCCGACCTCCATCGCGGAGAGCGGGGCGGGCAACGCCAGCACCGTAACGGCGAGTCTGGACCACCCGTCGAGCGCGGTAACGACGATCACCGTGGCCGCGGCGGCGGGGACGAACGCGGGGTCCGGCGACTTCTCGCTGGGCGCGAACCGGACGCTGACGATCGCGGCGGGCACGACGACGAGCACCGGCACGGTGACGATCACCGCGGTGGACGACCGCCGGGACGGGCCGGACAAGAGCGTCACGGTGTCCGGTTCGGCGACGAACGGCCAGGGGATCACGAACCCGTCCGACCGGACGCTCACGATCACGGACGACGACAGTGAGCCCTCGCTCTCCGTGGATTCCCCGAGCGTTGCCGAGGGCGACAGCGGTTCCGCGGCCCTGACCTTCACGGTGACGCTGAGCGCGGCGAGCGACCGGCAGATCACGGTGGGCTACGCGGACGCGGGGACCGGCGACGCGACGAGCGGTACGGACTACACGGCGCTCACTGCCGGGACCCTGACCTTCGCGGCGGGCGACACGAGCCGGACGATCCCGGTGTCCGTGACCGGCGACACCACGGACGAGCCGAACGAGACGGTGGCGGTGACCCTGAGCGGGGCCACGAACGCGGCGATCGCCACGGCGACCGGGACCGGGACGATCCGGGACGACGACGGCGCGCCGACGGTGACGCTGGCGCTGTCGCCGCCCTCCATCGCCGAGAGCGGGACGAGCAATGCCAGCACGGTAACGGCGAGCCTGGATCACCCGTCGAGCGCCGCCACGACGATCACCGTGAACGCGACAGCGGGGACGAACGCCGGGTCGGGCGACTTCTCGCTGAGCGCGAACCGGACGCTGACGATCGCGGCAGGGGATACGAACAGCACGGGGACGGTGACCGTAACGGCGGTGGACGACAGCCGGGACGGACCGGACCGGAGCGTCACCGTCTCGGGTTCGGCCACGAACACCCAGGGGATCACGAACCCTTCGGAGGTAACCCTGACGATCACGGACGACGACGCGGAACCGTCCCTCGCCATCGGCTCCGCCAGCGTTGCCGAGGGCGACAGCGGTTCGGCGAACCTGACCTTCACGGTGACCCTGGACGCCGCGAGCGACCGGCAGATCACCGTGGGCTATGCGGACGCCGGCACCGGCGACGCGACGAGCGGTACGGACTACACCGCGCTCACGGCCGGAACGCTGACCTTCGCGGCGGGCGACCTCCGCCGGACGATCACGGTGTCGGTCACGGGCGACACCACGGACGAGTCGAACGAGACGGTGGAAGTGACGCTGAGCGGGGCGACGAACGCAGCGATCGCCACGGCGACGGGGACCGGCACGATCACGGACGACGACGAGGCGCCGACGGTGACGCTGGCGCTGTCCCCGGTCTCCATCGCGGAGAGCGGCGCCTCGAACGCCAGCACCGTCACCGCAACTCTGGATCACCCGTCGAGCGCCGCCACGACGATCACGGTGGACGCGGCGGCCGGCACGAACGCGGCGGCCGGCGACTTCTCGCTGAGCGCGAACCGGACGCTGACGATCGCGGCGGGCGCGACGACGAGCACCGGCACGGTGACGATCACGGCGGTGGACGACAGCCGGGACGGGCCGGACCGGAGTGTCACGGTGTCCGGTTCGGCGACGAACAGCCGGGGGGTCACGAACCCCTCCGACCGGACGCTCACGATCACGGACGACGACAGTGAGCCCTCGCTCTCCGTGGATTCCCCGGGCGTTGCCGAGGGCGACAGCGGTGCGGCGACGCTGACCTTCACGGTGTCGCTGGACGCGGCGAGCGACCGGCAGATCACGGTGGGCTACGCGGACGCGGGAACCGGCGACGCGACGAGCGGTACGGACTACACGGCACTCACGGCTGGAACGCTGACCTTCGCGGCGGGCGACACGAGCAAGACGATCGCGGTCTCGATCACCGGCGACACCACGGACGAGCCGAACGAGACGGTGGAAGTGACCCTGAGCGGGGCCACGAACGCGGCGATCGCCACGGCGACCGGGACCGGGACGATCCGGGACGACGACAGCGCGCCGACGGTGACGCTGGCGCTGTCGCCGGTCTCCATCGCCGAGAGCGGCGCGTCGAACGCCAGCACGGTAACGGCGAGTCTGAACCGCCCGTCGAGCGCGGTTACGACGATCACGGTGGACGCGACGGCCGGGACCGACGCGGCGGCCGGCGACTTCTCGCTGAGCGCGAACCGGACGCTGACGATCGCGGCGGGCACGACGACGAGCACCGGCACGGTGACCGTAACGGCGGTGGACGACAGCCGGGACGGGCCGGACCGGAGCGTGACGGTGTCGGGTTCGGCCACGAACACCCGGGGGATCACGAACCCCTCCGACCGGACGCTCACGATCACGGACGACGACGCGGAGCCGTCCCTCTCCATCGGCTCGGCCAGCGTTACCGAGGGCGACAGCGGTTCGGCGAACCTGACCTTCACGGTGTCCCTGAGCGCGGCGAGCGACCGGCAGATCACCGTGGGCTATGCGGACGCGGGGACCGGCGACGCGACGAGCGGAACGGACTACACGGCGGTCACGGCCGGAACGCTGACCTTTACGGCGGGCGACCTCCGCCGGACGATCACCGTCTCCGTGACGGGGGACACCACGGACGAGCCGAACGAGACGGTCGAGGTGACCCTGAGCGGCGCGACGAACGCGGCGCTCTCCACGGCCACCGGGACCGGCACGATCACCGACGACGACGGCGCGCCGACGGTGACGCTCTCGCTGTCGCCGCCCTCCATCGCGGAGAGCGGGACGAGCAGTGCCAGCACGGTGACGGCGAGCCTGGACCACCCGTCGAGTGCGGTGACGACCATCACCGTGGACGCGGCGGCGGGAACGAACGCGGCGTCCGGCGACTTCTCGCTGAGCGCCAACGAGACCCTGACGATCGCGGCGGGAGATACGAACAGCACCGGGACGGTGACGATCACGGCGGTGGACGACAGCCGCGACGGGCCGGACAAGAGCGTCACCGTGTCGGGTTCGGCCACGAACACCCAGGGGATCACGAACCCTTCGGAGGTAACCCTGACGATCACGGACGACGACGCGGAACCGTCCCTCTCCATCGGCTCGGCCAGCGTCGCCGAGGGCGACAGCGGCTCGACGAACCTGACCTTCACGGTGACGCTGAGCGCGGCGAGCGACAAGCAGATCACGGTGGGTTACGCGAACGCCGGCACCGGCGACGCGACGAGCGGAACGGACTACACGGCGCTCGCCGCGGGGACGCTGACCTTCGCGGCGGGTGACACGAGCCAGACGATCACCGTCTCCGTGACGGGTGACACCACGGACGAGCCGAACGAGACCGTCGAGTTGACCCTGAGCGGGGCGACGAACGCGGCGATCGCCACGGCCACCGGGACCGGCACGATCCGGGACGACGACGCGGAACCGTCCCTCTCCATCGGCTCGGCCAGCGTCGCCGAGGGCGACAGCGGCTCGACGAACCTGACCTTCACGGTGTCCCTGAGCGCGGCGAGCGGCAAGCAGATCACGGTGGGCTACGCCGACGCCGGGACCGGCGACGCGACGAGCGGGACGGACTACACGGCGCTCCCCGCCGGGACGCTGACCTTCGCGGCGGGCGACACGAGCCAGACGATCACCGTCTCGGTGACGGGGGACCCCACGGACGAGCCGAACGAGACGGTGGCGGTGACGCTGAGCGGCGCCAACAACGCCACGATAGGTACGGCGACCGGGACCGGGACGATCCGGGACGACGACGATGCGCCGAAGGTGACCTTGGCGCTGTCCCCGGGCTCCATCGCGGAGAGCGGGTCGTCGAACGCCAGCACCGTCACCGCAACTCTGGATCACCCGTCGAGCGCGGCGACGACGATCACGGTGGATGCGGTGGCCGGGACGAACGCGGGGTCCGGGGACTTCTCGCTGAGTGTGAACGAGACCCTGACGATCGCGGCCGGCGAGACGAGCAGCACCGGCACGGTGACGGTAACGGCGGTGGACGACAGCCGGGACGGGCCGGACAAGAGCGTCACGGTGTCCGGGACGGCGACGAACACCCGGGGGATCACGAACCCCTCGGATCTGACCCTGACGATCACGGACGACGACGCGGAGCCGTCCCTCTCCATCGGCTCGGCCAGTGTCGCCGAGGGCGACAGCGGTTCGGCGAACCTGACCTTCACGGTGTCGCTGGACGCGGCGAGCGACCGGCAGATCACTGTGGGTTATGCGGACGCCGGCACGGGCGACGCGACGAGCGGAACGGACTACACGGCGCTTACGGCCGGAACGCTGACCTTCGCGGCGGGCGACACGAGCCAGACGATCACCGTCTCCGTGACGGGGGACACCACGGACGAGCCGAACGAGACGGTCGAGGTGACCCTGAGCGGGGCGACGAACGCAGCGATCACCACGGCGACGGGGACCGGGACGATCCGGGACGACGACGCGGAACCGACCCTCTCCATCGGCTCGGCCAGCGTTACCGAGGGCGACAGCGGTTCGGCGAACCTGACCTTCACGGTGACCCTGAGCGCCGCGAGCGACCGGCAGATCACTGTGGGTTATGCGGACGCCGGCACGGGCGACGCGACGAGCGGGACCGACTACACGGCACTCACGGCCGGAACGCTGACCTTCGCGGCGGGCGACACGAGCCAGACGATCACCGTCTCCGTGACGGGGGACACCACGGACGAGCCGAACGAGACGGTCGAGGTGACCCTGAGCGGCGCGACGAACGCGGCGATCGCCACGGCGACGGGGACCGGGACGATCACGGACGACGACGACGCCCCGACGGTGACCTTGGCGTTGTCCCGGACCTCCATCGCGGAGAGCGGGTCGTCGAACTCCAGCACGGTAACGGCGAGTCTGGATCACCCGTCGAGTGCCGTGACGACGATCACGGTGGACGTCGCGGCCGGGACGAACGCAGCGTCCGGGGACTTCTCGCTCAGCGCCACCAAGACCCTGACGATCGCGGCGGGGGATACGAGCAGCACCGGCACGGTGACGATCACGGCGGTGGACAACAGCAAGGACGGGCCGGACAGGAGCGTCACGGTGTCCGGGACGGCGACGAACACCCGGGGGATCACGAACCCCTCGGATCTGACCCTGACGATCACGGACGACGACGGGGAGCCGTCGCTGTCGATCGACTCCCCGAGCGCGACCGAGGGGGACAGCGGTTCGGCGACGCTGACCTTCACGGTGACCCTGAGCGCGGCGAGCGACCGGCAGATCACGGTGGCCTACGCGGACGCGGGGACCGGGACGGCGACGAGCGGAACGGACTACACGGCGCTGGGCGACGGGACGCTGACCTTCGCGGCGGGCGACACGAGCAAGACGATCGCGGTCTCGATCACCGGGGACACGACGGACGAGCCGCGCGAGACGGTGGCGGTGACGCTGAGCGGCGCCTCGAACGCGGCGATCGGCACGGCGACGGGGACCGGGACGATCACCGACGACGACGATGCGCCGGAGGTGTCGCTTTCGCTGTCGGCGGCTTCCATCGCGGAGAGCGGCGCTTCGAACTCCAGCACGGTAACGGCGAGCCTGGATCACCCGTCGAGCGCAGTGACGACGATCACGGTGGACGCGGCGGCGGGAACGAACGCGGCGTCCGGCGATTTCTCGATCAGCAACGACAAGACCCTGACGATCGCGGCGGGAGATACGAGCAGCACCGGAACGGTGACGATCACGGCGGTGGACGACAGCCGGGACGGGCCGGACAGGAGCATCACGGTGTCGGGGTCGGCGACGAACACCCAGGGGATCACGAACCCGTCCGACCTGACCCTGACGATCACCGACGACGATGGCGAGCCGTCGCTGTCGATCGACTCTCCGAGCGCCACCGAAGGCGACAGCGGTTCGGCGACGCTGACCTTCACGGTTACGCTGAGCGGGGCGAGCGACCGGCAGATCACGGTGGCCTACGCGGACGCGGGGACCGGGACGGCGACGAGCGGAACGGACTACACGGCGCTGGGCGACGGGACGCTGACCTTCGCGGCGGGCGACACGAGCAAGACGATCGCGGTCTCGATCACCGGGGACACGACGGACGAGCCGCGCGAGACGGTGGCGGTGACGCTGAGCGGCGCGACGAACGCGGCGATCTCCACGGCGACGGGCACGGGGACGATCAGGGACGACGACGACGCGCCGGAAGTGACGCTTTCGCTGTCGCCGGCCTCCATCGCGGAGAGCGGCGTGTCGAACGCCAGCACTGTCACGGCGAGCCTGGATCATCCTTCGAGCGCGGCGACGACGATCACGGTGGATGCCGTGGCCGGGACGAACGCGGGTTTCGGCGACTTTTCGCTGAGTGTGAACAAGACCCTGACGATCGCGGCCGGCGAGACGAGCAGCACCGGGACGGTGACGGTGACGGCGGTGGACGACAGCCGGGACGGGCCGGACAAGAGCATCACGGTGTCGGGCTCGGCGACGAACACCCAGGGGATCACGAACCCGTCCGACCGGACCCTCACGATCACGGACGACGATGGGGAGCCGTCGTTGTCGATCGACTCCCCGAGCGCGACCGAGGGGGACAGCGGTTCGGCGACGCTGACCTTCACGGTGACCCTGAGCGCGGCGAGCGACCGGCAGATCACGGTGGGCTACGCGGACGCGGCCACGGGGAGCGCGACGAGCGGAACGGACTACACGGCGCTCAGCGACGGGACGCTGACCTTCGCGGCCGGGGACACGAGCCAGACGATCACGGTGTCCGTGACGGGCGACACCACGGACGAGCCGAACGAGACGGTGGCGGTGACGCTGAGCGGCGCGACGAACGCGGCCATTTCCACGGCGACCGGCATCGGGACGATCCGGGACGACGACGGAGCGCCGAAGGTGACCTTGGCGCTCTCGCCGATCTCCATCGCGGAGAGCGGGTCGTCGAACTCCAGCACGGTAACGGCGAGTCTGGATCACCCGTCGAGCGCCGTGACGACGATCACCGTGGCTTCCGCCGCGGGCACGAACGCGGCGTCCGGGGACTTCTCGCTCAGCAGCAACAAGGTCCTGACGATCGCGGCGGGGGATACGACCAGTACCGGGACGGTGACGATCACGGCGGTGGACGACAGCCGGGACGGGCCGGACAAGAGCGTCACGGTGTCGGGCTCGGCGACGAACAGCCAGGGGATCACGAACCCGTCCGACCGGACGCTGACGATCACGGACGACGATGGCGAGCCGTCGCTGTCGATCGACTCTCCGAGCGCCACCGAAGGCGACAGCGGTTCGGCGACGCTGACCTTCACGGTTACGCTGAGCGGGGCGAGCGACCGGCAGATCACGGTGGGCTACGCGGACGCGGCCACGGGGAGCGCGACGAGCGGAACGGACTACACGGCGCTCAGCGACGGGACGCTGACCTTCGCGGCCGGGGACACGAGCCAGACGATCACGGTGTCGGTGACGGGCGACACCACGGACGAGCCGAATGAGACCGTGGAGGTAACCCTGAGCGGGGCGACGAACGCAGCCATTTCCACGGCGACCGGTATCGGGACGATCCGGGACGACGACGGAGCGCCGAAGGTGACCTTGGCGCTCTCGCCGATCTCCATCGCGGAGAGCGGGTCATCGAACTCCAGCACGGTCACCGCAACTCTGGATCACCCGTCGAGCGCTGCCACGACGATCACGGTGGAGGCCACGGCGGGGACGAACGCGGCGTCCGGCGACTTCTCGCTCAGTGCGAACAAGATCCTGACGATCGCTGCGGGAGAGACAACCAGCACCGGGACAGTGACGATCACGGCGGTGGACGACAACCGGGACGGGCCGGACAAGAGCGTCACGGTGTCGGGCTCGGCGACGAACAGTCAGGGGATCACGGACCCGTCCGACCGGACCCTCGCCATCACCGACGATGACGGGGAGCCGTCCCTCTCCATCGACTCTCCGAGCGTGACGGAGGGGGACAGTGGCTCGGCGACGCTGACCTTCACGGTGGCGCTGAGCGCGGCGAGCGACCGACAGATCACTGTGGGTTATGCGGACGCGGGGACCGGCGACGCGACGAGCGGGACGGACTACACGGCGGTCACGGCTGGGACGCTGACCTTCGCGGCGGGCGACACCAGCAAGACGATCACGGTGTCGGTGACGGGCGACACCACGGACGAGCCGAATGAGACCGTGGAGGTAACCCTGAGCGGGGCGACGAACGCGGCGATCTCCACGGCGACGGGGGCCGGAACGATCCGGGATGACGACGACGCGCCGAAGGCGACTCTGTCGCTGTCACCGATCTCCATCGCGGAGAGCGGCGCCTCGAACGCCAGCACGGTGACGGCGAACCTGGATCATCCGTCGAGCGCGGCGACGACGATCACCGTGGATGCGGCCGCGGGGACGAACGCGGCGTCCGGCGATTTCTCGCTCAGCGCCAACAAGGTCCTGACGATTCCGGCGGGCGAGACAAGCAGTACCGGGGCGGTGACGATCACGGCGGTGGACGACAGCCGGGACGGGCCGGACAAGAGCGTGACGGTGTCGGGGACGGCGACGAACACCCAGGGGATCGCGGACCCGTCCGACCTGACGCTGACGATCACGGACGACGACGGGGAGCCGTCGCTGTCGATCGACTCCCCGAGCGCCACCGAAGGCGACAGCGGCTCGGCGAACCTGACCTTCACGGTGACCCTGAGCGCTGCGAGCGACCGGCAGGTCACGGTGGGTTATGCGGACGCCGGGACCGGAACGGCGACCAGCGGGACGGACTACACGGCGCTGGGGGACGGCACGTTGACCTTCGCCGCGGGAGACACGAGCAAGACGATCGCGGTGTCGGTGACGGGCGACACGACGGACGAGCCGAACGAGACGGTCGCGGTGACCCTGAGCGGGGCGACGAACGCGGCGATCTCCGCGGCGACGGGGACCGGAACGATCCGGGACGACGACGATGCGCCGAAGGTGACGCTGGCGCTCTCGCCGACCTCCATCGCGGAGAGCGGGTCGTCGAACGCCAGCACCGTCACCGCAACTCTGGATCACCGGTCGAGCGCCACGACGACGATCACGGTGGAGGCGGCCGCGGGGACCAACGCGGTGTCCGGCGACTTCTCGCTGAGTGCGAACCGGACCCTGACGATCGCGGCGGGCACGACGACGAGCACCGGCACGGTGACGGTCACGGCGGTGGACGACAGCCGGGACGGGCCGGACAAGAGCGTAACGGTGTCGGGGATGGCGACGAACACCCAGGGGGTCACGGATCCGTCCGACCTGACCCTCACGATCACCGACGATGACGGGGAGCCGTCCCTCTCCATCGACTCTCCGAGCGTGACGGAGGGGGACAGTGGCTCGGCGACGCTGACCTTCACGGTGGCGCTGAGCGCGGCGAGCGACCGACAGATCACTGTGGGTTATGCGGACGCGGGGACCGGCGACGCGACGAGCGGGACGGACTACACGGCGGTCACGGCTGGGACGCTGACCTTCGCGGCGGGCGACACCAGCAAGACGATCACGGTGTCGGTGACGGGCGACACCACGGACGAGCCGAATGAGACCGTGGAGGTAACCCTGAGCGGGGCGACGAACGCGGCGATCTCCACGGCGACGGGGGCCGGAACGATCCGGGATGACGACGACGCGCCGAAGGTGACTCTGTCGCTGTCACCGATCTCCATCGCGGAGAGCGGCGCCTCGAACGCCAGCACGGTGACAGCGAACCTGGATCATCCGTCGAGCGCGGCGACGACGATCACCGTGGATGCGGCCGCGGGGACGAACGCGGCGTCCGGCGACTTCTCGCTCAGTGCCAGCAAGACCCTGACGATCGCGGCGGGCGACACGAGCAGCACCGGGACGGTGACGGTGACGGCGGTGGACGACAGCCGGGACGGGCCGGACAAGAGCGTGACGGTGTCGGGGACGGCGACGAACACCCAGGGGATCGCGGACCCGTCCGACCTGACGCTGACGATCACGGACGACGACGGGGAGCCGTCGCTGTCGATCGACTCCCCGAGCGCCACCGAAGGCGACAGCGGGTCGGAGACGCTGACCTTCACGGTGACCCTGAGCGCGGCGAGCGACAGGCAGATCACCGTGGGTTACGCGGACGCCGGGACCGGAACGGCGACCAGCGGTACGGACTACACGGCGATACCGACGGGGACGCTGACCTTCGCGGCGGGCGACCTCAGCCAGACGATCACGGTGTCGGTGACGGGGGACACCACGGACGAGCCGAACGAGACGGTCGCGGTGACCCTGAGCGGGGCGACGAACGCGGCGGTCTCCACTGCGACCGGAACCGGGACGATCACGGATGACGACGGCGCACCGACGGTGACGCTGGCGCTCTCGCCGGGCTCCATCGCGGAGAGCGGGTCGTCGAACGCCAGCACCGTCACGGCGAGTCTGGATCACCCATCGAGCGCCGTGACGACGATCACCGTTGATGCGGCAGCCGGGACCAACGCGGGTTCCGGCGACTTCTCGCTCAGCGCCAACAAGACCCTGACGATCGCGGCGGGGGATACGAGCAGCACCGGGGCGGTGACGGTCACGGCGGTGGACGACAACCGGGACGGGCCGGACAAGAGCGTGACGGTGTCGGGTTCGGCGACGAACAGCCAGGGCATCACCAACCCCTCGGAGGTGACGCTGACGATCACCGACGACGACGGGGAGCCGTCGCTGTCGATCGACTCGCCGAGCGCCGCGGAGGGGGACAGCGGTTCGGCGACGCTGACCTTCACGGTTACGCTGAGCGCCGCGAGCGATCGGCAGATCACTGTGGGTTATGCGGACGCCGCGACGGGGAGCGCGACGAGCGGGACGGACTACACGGCGCTCGGGGACAGCACGTTGACCTTCGCCGCGGGAGACACGAGTAAGACGATCGCAGTGTCGGTGACGGGGGACACCACGGACGAGCCGAACGAGACGGTCGCGGTGACCCTGAGCGGGGCGACGAACGCAGCGATCTCCACGGCGACGGGGACCGGCACGATCCGGGATGACGACGCGGAACCGTCCCTCTCCATCGGCTCGGCCAGCGTCACCGAGGGCGATGGCGGTGCGGCGACACTGACCTTCACGGTGACACTGAGCGCGGCGAGCGACAAGCAGGTCACGGTGGGCTACGCGGACGCGGGAACGGGGAGCGCGACGAGCGGGACGGACTACACGGCGCTGGGGGACGGGACGCTGACCTTCGCGGCGGGCGACCTCAGCCAGACGATCACGGTGTCCGTGACGGGGGACACCACGGACGAGCCGAATGAGACCGTGGAGGTAACCCTGAGCGGGGCGACGAACGCGGCGATCTCCACGGCGACGGGGGCCGGAACGATCCGGGATGACGACGACGCGCCGAAGGCGACTCTGTCGCTGTCACCGATCTCCATCGCGGAGAGCGGCGCCTCGAACGCCAGCACGGTGACGGCGAGCCTGGATCATCCGTCGAGCGCGGCGACGACGATCACCGTGGATGCGGCCGCGGGGACGAACGCGGCGTCCGGCGATTTCTCGCTCAGCGCCAACAAGGTCCTGACGATCCCGGCGGGCGGGACAAGCAGTACCGGGGCGGTGACGATCACGGCGGTGGACGACAGCCGGGACGGGCCGGACAAGAGCGTCACGGTGTCGGGGTCGGCGACGAACAGCCAGGGGATCGCGGATCCGTCCGACCGGACGCTGACGATCACGGACGACGATGGCGAACCGTCGCTGTCGATCGACTCCCCGAGCGTGACGGAGGGGGACAGTGGCTCGGCGACGCTGACCTTCACGGTGGCGCTGAGCGCGGCGAGCGATCGGCAGATCACTGTGGGTTATGCGGACGCCGCGACGGGGAGCGCGACGAGCGGGACGGACTACGCGGCGCTCGGGGACGGCACGTTGACCTTCGCCGCGGGCGACACGAGCAAGACGATCGCGGTGTCGGTGGCGGGCGACACGACGGACGAGCCGAACGAGACCGTGGCGGTAACGCTGAGCGGGGCGACGAACGCGGCGATCTCCACGGCGACGGGGACCGGCACGATTCGGGACGACGACGGTGCGCCGAAGGTGACCTTGGCGCTGTCGCCGGGCTCCATCGCGGAGAGCGGGACGAGCAATGTCAGCACGGTCACGGCGAGCCTGGACCACCCGTCGAGCGCTGCCACGACGATCACGGTGGAGGCGGCCGCGGGGACGAACGCGGCGTCCGGCGACTTCTCGCTCAGTGCCAGCAAGACCCTGACGATCGCGGCGGGCGACACCACCAGCACGGGGACGGTGACGGTGACGGCGGTGGACGACAGCCGGGACGGGCCGGACAAGAGCGTCACGGTGTCGGGATCGGCGACGAACAGCCAGGGCATCACGAACCCCTCGGAGGTGACGCTGACGATCACCGACGACGACGGGGAGCCGTCGCTGTCGATCGACTCCCCGAGCGTCACCGAAGGCGACAGCGGCTCGGCGGATCTGACCTTCACGGTGACTCTGAGTGCGGCGAGCGACCGGCAGGTCACGGTGGGCTACGCGGACGCCGGCACGGGCGACGCGACGAGCGGGACGGACTACACGGCGGTCACGGCTGGAACGCTGACCTTCGCGGCGGGCGACCTCAGTCAGACGATCACGGTGTCCGTGGCGGGCGACACGACGGACGAGCCGAACGAGACCGTGGCGGTAACGCTGAGCGGGGCGACGAACGCGGCGGTCTCGACGGCGACCGGAACCGGGACGATCACGGATGACGACGGCGCACCGACGGTGACGCTGGCGCTGTCGCCGGGCTCCATCGCGGAGAGCGGGTCGTCGAACGCCAGCACCGTCACGGCGAGTCTGGATCACCCATCGAGCGCTGTGACGACGATCACCGTTGATGCGGCAGCCGGGACCAACGCGGGTTCCGGCGACTTCTCGCTCAGCGCCGACAAGACCCTGACGATCGCTGCGGGAGAGACGAGCAGCACCGGGACGGTGACGATCACGGCGGTGGACGACAGCCGGGACGGGCCGGACAAGAGCGTGACGGTGTCGGGGACGGCGACGAACACCCAGGGGATCACGAACCCGTCCGACCTGACGCTGACGATCACGGACGACGACGGGGAGCCGTCGCTGTCGATCGACTCCCCGAGCGCCACCGAAGGCGACAGCGGCTCGGTGAGCCTGACCTTCACGGTGACCCTGAGCGCTGCGAGCGACCGGCAGGTCACGGTGGGCTACGCGGACGCGGGGACCGGAACGGCGACGAGCGGGACGGACTACGCGGCGCTCGGGGACGGCACGTTGACCTTCGCGGCGGGGGATACGAGCAAGACGATCACGGTGTCCGTGACGGGCGACACCACGGACGAGCCGAACGAGACGGTGGCGGTAACCCTGAGCGGCGCGACGAACGCGGCGATCTCCACGGCGACGGGCACCGGGACGATCACCGACGACGACGACGCGCCGACAGTGACGCTTTCGCTCTCGTCCACCTCCATCGCCGAGAGCGGCGCGTCGAACTCCAGCACGGTAGCGGCGAGCCTGGATCACCCGTCGAGCGCCGTGACGACGATCACGGTGGCTGCCGCCGCGGGCACGAACGCGGCATCCGGGGACTTCTCGCTCAGCAGCAACAAGGTCCTGACGATCGCGGCGGGGGAGACGACCAGTACCGGGGCGGTAACGATCACGGCGGTGGACAACCCGACGGACGGGCCGGACAAGAGCGTCACGGTGTCGGGGTCGGCGACGAACGGCCAGGGGATCACGAACCCCTCCGAGAAGACGCTGACGATCACGGACGACGACGGGGAACCATCCCTCTCCATCGACTCCCCGAGCGTTACCGAAGGCGACAGCGGTTCAGCGGCGCTGACCTTCACCGTGAGTCTCAGCACGGCGAGCGACCGGCAGATCACGGTGGACTACGCCGACGCCGGGACCGGAACGGCGACCAGCGGGACGGATTACACGGCGCTCGGCGACGGGACGCTGACCTTCGCGGCCGGGGACACCAGCCAGACGATCACGGTGTCGGTGACCGGCGACACCACGGACGAGCCGAACGAGACCGTGGAGGTGGAGTTGAGCGACGCTGCGAACGCCGCGATCTCCACGGCCACCGGAACGGGCGCGATCACCGACGACGACGACACGCCGACGGTGACGCTGGCGCTGTCCCCGGGCTCCATCGCGGAGAGCGGCGCGTCGAACGCCAGCACCGTAACGGCGAGTCTGGATCACCCGTCGAGCGCGGCCACGACGATCACCGTGGATGCGGCAGCGGGGACCAACGCGGCGTCCGGCGACTTCTCGCTCAGCAGCAACAGAACCCTGACGATCGCGGCGGGGGATACCAGCAGCACCGGGACGGTGACGATCACGGCGGTGGACGACAGCCGGGACGGGCCGGACAAGAGCGTGACGGTGTCCGGGACGGCGACGAACACCCAGGGGATCACGAACCCGTCCGACCGGACCCTCACGATCACGGACGACGATGGCGAACCGTCCCTCTCCATCGACTCCCCGAGCGTTACCGAAGGCGACAGCGGGTCGGAGACGCTGACCTTCACGGTGACCCTGAGCGCGGCGAGCGACCGGCAGGTCACGGTGGACTACGCGGACGCGGGGACCGGCGACGCGACGAGCGGTACGGACTACACGGCGCTCGGCGACGGGACGCTGACCTTCGCGGCGGGCGACCTCAGCCAGACGATCACCGTTTCCGTTACGGGCGACACCACGGACGAGCCGAACGAGACCGTGGAGGTGGAACTGAGCAACGCTGCGAACGCCACGATCTCCACGGCCACCGGCACGGGCGCGATCACGGACGACGACGAGGCGCCGACAGTGACCCTGGCGCTGTCCCCGGGCTCCATCGCGGAGAGCGGCGCGTCGAACGCCAGCACGGTGACGGCGAGCCTGGATCACCCGTCGAGCGCGACGACGACGATCACCGTGGAGGCCGCCGCGGGCACGAACGCGGCATCCGGGGACTTCTCGCTCAGCAGCAACAAGGTCCTGACGATCGCGGCGGGCGACACCGGCAGCACCGGGACGGTGACGATCACGGCGGTGGACGACAGCCGGGACGGGCCGGACAAGAGCGTCACGGTGTCGGGGACGGCGACGAACACCCAGGGGATCACGAACCCGTCCGACCTGACGCTGACGATCACGGACGACGACGGGGAGCCGTCGCTGTCGATCGACTCCCCGAGCGCCGCGGAAGGCGACAGCGGTTCGGCCACTCTGACCTTCACCGTGAGCCTGAGCGCGGCGAGCGACCGGCAGATCACCGTGGACTACGCCGACGCCGGAACCGGCGACGCGACGAGCGGGACGGACTACGCGGCGCTCGGCGACGGGACGCTGACCTTCGCGGCGGGCGACCTCAGCCAGACGATCACCGTTTCCGTTACGGGCGACACCACGGACGAGCCGAACGAGACCGTCGAAGTGGAGTTGAGCCGAGCGGAGAACGCCACCCTCTCCACCGCCGTCGGCACCGGGACGATCAACGACGACGACGGCGCCCCGTCGCTGGCCATCGGTTCCCCGAGTCTCCGCGAAGGCGATACCGGAACGAGCGACCTCGTGTTCGCCGTAACGCTGAACCCGGCGAGCGGCCAGCGGGTAACCGTGGAGTACGCGGATGCCGGGACCGGCACGGCGACGAGCGGGATCGACTACACGGCCCTCCGCGGCGGAACCCTGACTTTCGAGCCCGGAGAAACGAGCCACACGATCTCCGTCTCCGTCGGCGGCGACACCGCGGACGAGCCCGACGAAACGGTCGCGCTCACCCTCTCGAACGCGTCGAACGCGACCATCGGAACCGCCGGCGGGACCGGAACGATCAACGACGACGACGATCCGCCTTCGATCCGGATCGTGGGGACGAATGTGAACGAGGGACACCGCGGCTCGACGGCGATGCTGTTCCAGGTGAGTCTCAGCGCGCTCAGCGGGCGGCAGATCACGGTGGACTACGCCGACGCCGGAACCGGCACGGCGACCGGCGGAACCGACTACTCCGCCGTCGCCGACGGGACTCTCACCTTCGCCGCGGGCGAATTCACCCGGACGATCTCCGTTTCGGTCCTCGGCGACACCGACCGGGAAGGCGACGAAACGATCGTCCTGGAACTCGACTCTGCGGTGAACGCGACGATCGGAACCGATTCCGCCACCGGAACGATCCGGGAGGACGACGGCGGGACCTCCCGGGGCGGCGCGGCCCCGGCCTTCTCCATGGACTCCCCGAGCGTCCGCGAAGGCGACGAGGGTTCGACCTCCCTGGTCTTCACCGTGACGCTGACGCCGGCGTCGGACTCGGAGGCGACGGTGTCGTACGCCGTGGCCGAAACCGGCACCGCTTCCGCCGCCGACTTCACTGCCCCGGCGCCGGGAACGCTCACTTTCGCCGCCGGAACCACGAGCGCGACGATCCCCGTAACCGTTCTCGGTGACGAAGAGGAAGAGGAAGACGAAACGATCCACCTCCGACTCTCCGACCCGACGGGCGCCGTCCTCGCGAACGCCACCGGCATCGGCGCCATCCTCGACGACGACAGCGCTGACGGTGACGACGGCGGCGGCGGCGGCGGCGGTGGTGGAGGTGGCGGCGGCTCCGGCGGCGGAGGCGGCGGCGGAGGCGGTGGTGGTGGCGGCGGCGGCGGCGCGGGCGAAGTCCTCGAATTCATCGGCCCGATCCCGGCGCAGACCTGGCGCGAATCCGTCCCCATCGCCCCGCTGACCCTGCCGGAAGCCGTCGGCGGCGAGGCGCCCCTCGTCTATGCCCTCTCGCCACGCCCCCCCTCCGGCCTGACCCTCGACCCCGCCGGGCGCACCCTCACCGGTATACCGGCAAACCCGCAGCCGGCCACGGCCTACTCCTGGACCGTCACCGACGCCGCCGGCGACTCCGCCTCGCTCCCCTTCACGATCGCCGTTCGGCCGAACGGCGTCCCCTCGTTCGGCAGGGCCGAGGGGCCGGAACTGCGCTACCGCGCCGGCCGCCGCCTCACCCCGGAAACGCTCCCGGCGGCCACCGGCGGGGACGGCGCGCTCACCTACACCGTCACGCCCGGACTGCCGCGCGGACTGTTCTTCGATTCCGACTCCCGGCAGATCACCGGGATGCCGGTCGTCCCGAAGCCGCGGACGATCCATACCCTCACCGCCGCCGACGCCGACGGCGACACCGCTTCGCTGCGGTTCGGGCTGCTCGTCGAGAGCGGCCCGGTGCTGGAGTCGCTGCGCCTCGTCTCCCGCCCCGAAATGGGCGATACCTACCTCTTCGGCGAACGGATCGAAGTCGAGGCCCTCTTCAGCGAACCGGTCATGCCGAACGAAACCGCGAGTCTCAGCCTCACCATCGGGATGGACATGCGTTCGGCGACCCTGGCCGAGTCCGGCGGCCGGAGGCTCCGCTTCGCCTACACGGTTACCGAGACCGACCACGATCCCGACGGGGTCAGCGTCAGCGCCGACGCCGGCGGCCTGCTCGTCGCCCGGGTCAGCGCCTCCGGCGGGAGCGCGGTCGGCCACTTCCACTCGCGCGTTCCCGACCAGCCCGGCCACCGGGTGGACGGCGCGGCGCAGGCGGTGGGGACGCTGCCGCCGGTGACCCTCACTCTCGGCGGCGCGCCGGCCCGGGTCCCGGTCGCGGACGCCTTCCACGCCGCCTTCCGCCACGAAGTCCGTTCCGGCGCGCCGGAAGTGGCGACCGTCGCGCTCGACGGGACGACGGTCGTCCTCACCCCGGTGGGCGAGGGAGAGACCACCGTGACGGTTACCGGAACGAACGCCGGCGGTTCGGCGGAGCAGCGGTTCGAGGTAACGGTGGTGACCGCCGCCGCCGAGCGCGCGGTGGTCGAGAACGCCGTTGCCGGCCTCGGCCGCAGCCTGCTCTCGAGCGCCTCCGGGAGCGTCGGCCGCCGCCTGCTCGACGGCGCCACCGGCGTCCGGGACAAAGCCCGGGACGGAGACCGGGGCGAGAACGAGAGCGAGGACGAAGTCGCCTTCTCCGGGCTGCCCACCGACGACCGCGCCCGTCTCGAAGAAGCCCTGGGAACGGCGCGTTCCTTCACCCTCTCCGCCCGCCGCGCCGGCGGCCCCCGCTGGACCGTCTGGGGTAACGGCGACCTGCAGTCCTTCTCCGGCGACGCCGGCCCGGCGAACACCTACGAAGGCCGGCCGCGGAACGGCTGGCTGGGCGTGGATGTGGCCCGGAACGGGGTCCTCGCCGGGCTCTCCGTCTCCCGCGGCGCCGCCGACCTCGACTACACCTTCGCCGACTCCGCCTCGGACGCGGCCGGGACCGGGCGAATCGAGACGCGCTTCTTCCAGGTGCATCCTTACTTGAGTTGGTCGCCGGGGGAACGCACCCGGGTCTGGGGCCAGGGCGGCTTCGGCCGGGGTTCGGCGACCCTGACCCGGTCGGTGGCCGCCGCCCCGGAGCGCGCCGACCTGAACCTGATGCTGGGCCTGGCCGGTCTCCGCCGGGTGGTGGCGACCGGCGGCGGAACCAGCCTGGCGCTCCGCGCGGACCTGGGCGGGGTCCGGCTCTCCTTCGCCGAGGGCGGCGCGCTGCTCGACGACCTCTCTTCCACCGTGTATCGGGGCCGGCTCGGATTCGAGGTGACCACCGCCCTGGGGCCGCTCACCCCGTTCGCCGAGGTCGCCGGCCGGTACGACGGCGGCGCCGGAGCCACCGGGGCCGGGCTCGAATTGGCCGGCGGCCTGCGCCTGGCCGACGCCGCCGGCCGCCTCGGGCTGGAGGCGCGCGGGCGGCTGCTGGCGCTCCACGCCGCCTCCGGCTACCGGGAGTCCGGGCTGTCGCTCACCGCCCGGTTCACCCCGCAGGGCGTCGACCGGGGCCTGCTGATGGAGGTGCGCCCGGCCTGGGGCGCTTCGGCCTCGGGGGCGCAGGCCCTCTGGCAGGACGGCGCTCTCGGCAACGCCGCCGGCGCGCCCGCCGCCGGCCGCGCCGGTTCGCTCGCCGCCCGGATCGGGTACGGAATGGGCCTCCTGACTCCGTTCACCGAGGCCGCCTGGCCGGACGCCCTCTCCCGGACGCTCCGCGCGGGGCTCCGGGTGGGCCGCTACGGCGAGGCGGTCCACTTCGAACTCGCCGGCGCCCGCTCCGACCGGGCCGGCGGCGCGGCCGACTACCGCTTCGACCTGCTCGGCCGGCTGCGGATCCCGTAGCGCCGGCGGGTCGCTCCGCCGCCGGACTTCCGCCCGACCGAGCCCGCGCCGACGGGGCGCCGGCACGCCCGCCGCGCGGCCGGTCCCCCCGGACGACGCGCCTCCGCCAGCCCCGGAGATGCGGGTCGTGGAACGGGCGCCCGTCTCGGAACGACGGCCTCCGCCGCGGTTTCGCCGGGCGTAGAATGCGACCGTATCCGGTGTTTCTTGCGCCTCTTGCCGGCGGTTCCGCCCCGAAACCGACCCGCAGCCCGGCCGACACCGACCCCGACCGCTTCGGGGCGTAGTCCCCGGCGTCGCTCCCGGGGGCGCGGTCGCGGAGGGGTCGCCGTCAGCGCGGCCGGGCCCCGTCTCCGTCGCCCGGCGCGGCCCCGCTCGTCGCCGGGAGTCGCCCTCGCCCGCGCCGCCCGCCGGTTCCGCAGCGGGTGGACGCCGCTGCTCTTCGCCCTCGTTTTCGGGTGGGCCGGCGACGCCGCCGGCCAGTCCCGGACGATCACCATCGATTCGCCGACCGTCGCCGAGGGGAACCCGGTCGCGCCGGACCCCGACAAGCCGGATCAGGTCGAAGCCACGGTCGACCTGGTCTTCACGCTCACGCTCAGCAGCGCCTCCCCGGAGGGGAAGGAAACCGTCCGGTATCGGGACGCGGGGACCGGGACGGCGACCGCGGAAAAGGACTATATCGAGATCGAAACGGGTACGGAGGCGAACAAGGATGTGAACTACGCCCTGGCGGGATGGAGCGCCTCCGAGACGACGACGACCATCACCATAACCGTCCGCAGCGACGACCTGGATGAAGCGAACGAGACGATCGTCCTGAATTTCAGCGATCCGAACGGCGCGACACTGGCGGTGACGACCGCCACCGGAACGATCACCGACGACGACCCGACGCCGGCGGTGACCCTTTCCCTCGGCAACTCTTCCATCGCGGAGAGCGGCTCGACCGCTTCCACGAATGTGACCGCCGGTCTGGACAACCGGTCGAGCGTGGACACCACGGTTACGGTCGCCGCCGCGGCGGGGACGAACGCGGACTCCGCGGATTTCTCCCTGAGCGCCAACAAGGTCTTGACGATCGCCGCCGGCCAGACGACGAGCACCGGCACGGTGACGATCGCGGCCGTGGACAACGCCCTCGACGAGGAGGACAAGAGCGTAACCGTGTCCGGCACGGCTTCGAACACGGTCGGGATCACCCAGCCCGCGAATGTGACGCTGACGATCACCGACGACGATCCGGAACCGTCGCTCTCCATCTCTTCGCCCTCGGTAACCGAAGGCGACAGCGGGTCGGCCGACCTGACCTTCACGGTTACGCTGGACGCCGCCTCCGGGAAGGAGGTCACCGTCGAATACGCGGACGCCGGGTCCGGCACGGCGACTTCCGGAACCGACTACACCGCGATCGTCGCCGGAACGCTGACCTTCGCCCCCGGCGAGACCACCAAGGACCTGACCGTGGCGGTTGCCGGCGACACCGATTCCGAGACCGACGAGACCGTCGCGGTGCGGCTGGGCAATCCGATGCACGCCACCATCGCGACCTCCCTCGGTACCGGGACGATCCGGGACCAGGACGGCCCGCCGACGGTTACGCTCGCGCTCTCCGCGGCCGAGATCCCGGAGAGCGGGGCGAACAACTCCGCCACCGTGACCGCCTCCCTGAACCGCGCCTCGACGGCGGTTACCACGATCACCGTTTCGGCGACGGCGGGCGCGAACGCGGACGCCTCGAACTTCAGCCTCACCGGCAGCGAACTCACCATCGCCGCCGGCGACCTCGCCAGCACCGGCGCCGTCACGATCGCCGCGGTGGACGACGCCGACGACGAACTGGATCGAAAGGTCGTCGTCTCCGGCGTCGCCGCGAACTCCGACCCCGAGGGCGTGAGCGGCCCGGCTTCGCTGACCCTCACCATCGTGGACGACGACGGCCTCCCGGGGCTCTATGTGGATTCCCCGGAGGTTGCCGAGGGCGACAGCGGCTCCACGGCGATGGACTTCACGGTAACCGTGAGCCCGGCGCCGAGCGCCGCGGTCTCGGTGGACTACGCCGACGCCGGAACCGGCGCCGCGACGAGCGGCACGGACTACACCGCCCTCACCGCCGGCTCCCTCGGTTTCGCCGCGGCCGAGACCACGAAGACCATCACCGTCTCCGTGCTCGGGGACGCCCTGGACGAGACCGACGAGACCGTGGTGCTCGCCCTGTCGAACGCTGCCGGCGCCACCCTCGGCGCCTCGAGCGCCATCGGCACGATCCGCGACGACGACACCTCCTCCTCCCTGTCCATCTCCTCGGAGACGGTAACCGAAGGCACCGGCCCCGCCACCGACCTGACCTTCACGGTGTCCCTGAGCGCCGTCAGCGCCCGGCAGGTAACCGTGAACTACGCGGACGCCGGCAGCGGAACCGCCGCTTCCGGACAGGACTACACCGCCATCCCCGCCGGAACCCTGACCTTCGCCCCCGGCGACACGACGAAGACCTTCACCGTGTCGGTTACCGGGGACGCTCTGGACGAAACCTCGGAGACGGTGGCGGTGACCCTGAGCGGGGCCCGGGGCGCGCGGATCGCCACCGCGACGGCGAGCGGGACGATCACCGACGACGACGACCCGCCGAGCCTCTCCCTGGATTCGCCGACGATCGCCGAAGGGGACAGCGGCTCCACGAACCTGGACTTCACGGTGTCCCTGAGCGCCGTCTCCGGGCAGGAGGTAACCGTCGACTACGCCGAGGGGAGCGGCGGAACGGCGACCTCCGGCACCGACTACACTGCGATCACCGCCGGGACCCTGACGATCGCCGCCGGCCGCGCCCGCGGGACGATCCGGGTGGTGGTTACCGGCGACCGCACCGACGAAGGGAGCGAAACGATCGTCCTGCGACTGAGCAGCGCGGGGAACGCGACGATCGCCAACGCCACGGGGACGGGGACCGTTACCGACGACGACGGCGCGCCGCGGGTGACGCTCGCGCTGCAGCGCTGGTCGATCACCGAGAGCGGCAGCAGCCTGGTTACCGCGAGCCTCACGCACCCCTCGACCGAGGCCACGACGGTAACGGTGGCGTTCGCCGCCGGAGCGAACACGCAGACGACGCACTTCGCCACCACCGGGACCACCCTGACGATCGCCGCCGGAGCGACCGCCAGCACCGGGACGGTGCAGATCCGGGGCGTGGACGACAGCGCGGACAATTCGAACCGGAGCGTCGTCGTCTCCGCGACGGCCACGAACAGCCGGGGCGTCCTGAACCCGGAGAGCGTAACCCTGACCATCGTCGACGACGACGGCCTTCCGAAGTTGACGATCGATTCGCCGAGGGTGACCGAGGGGGACAGCGGCCGGACGAACCTGAACTTCACGGTGACCCTGAGTCCGGTGAGTTCGTCCATCGTATCTGCGAGTTTTTCGGAGAACGGCAGCGGGACCGCGACCCGGGGAACCGATTTCGACCGCCTGAGTCCCGGTTCGGTGACTTTCGCGCCCAACACCCCGACCCAGCAGATCACGGTCGCCGTCCGCGGGGACACCGCGATCGAGGCGAACGAAACGGTGGTCGTCCAGTTGCGCTTCCCGTCGGGAGCGACTTTCGAGAACGCGATCGGCACCGGGACCATCGTGGACGACGAAGACCAGCCGACCCTCTCCATAGACTCGCCGACGGTAACCGAGGGCGACAGCGGCACGACGAACCTCGACTTCACCGTTACCCTGAGCGCCGCCAGCCACAACAGCGTCCATGTGGACTTCGGGGTCGCCGGCGGCACCGCGATCGAGCGGGGGAGCGGCGCGACGAACCCGAGGACCGACTTCCAGCTCGGCGACGGCTCGCTGAATTTCGCGGCGGGCGAGACCACGAAGACCATCCGGGCCACGGTGTCCGGGGACACGAAGGACGAGCCGGACGAGACGGTCGTCGTAACCCTGCGGAATCCCATCTCCGCGATCCTCGCCGACGGCCGGGGCGTCGGGACGATCACCGACGACGACGCCCCGCCGACGATCGGCATCGGCTCCCCCTCGGTCGCCGAGGGAGACACCGGCTCGACGAACCTGACCTTCCCGGTTTCCCTGAGCGCCGCTTCCGGGCGGACGGTCACGGTCCGCTACGAAGACGAAGGCAGCGGGACGGCGACCTCCGGCACCGACTACACCGCGCTGGCCGCCGGGAGCCTGACCTTCGCCGAGAACGAAACGACGAACGAGGTGGTCGTGGCGGTCCTCGGCGACGAGTTGGACGAACCCCACGAGACCGTGAAAGTGCAACTGGAGGGTCCGTCGAACGCCACCCTGGCCACGGCGCTCGGGGAAGGGACGATCACCGACGACGACCCCACCCCGTCGCTGTCCATAGATTCGCCGACGGTACCCGAGGGCGACAGCGGTTCGGTGAACCTGACCTTCACGGTTACCCTGAGCGCCGCCTCCGGCCAGGAGGTAACGGTGGACTACGAGGACACCGGGGACGGCACGGCGACTTCGGCGACCGACTACGCCGCGCTGACCGCCGGCACGCTGACCTTCGCTGCCGGGGAGACCAGCCGGACGGTAACCGTATCGGTGACCGGCGACCTCGACCACGAGCGGGACGAGACGGTGGAGATCGAATTGAGCGACCCGGCGAACGCCACCCTGGCGACGGCGACCGGCGCCGGGACGATCACCGACGACGAGACCGTCCCGGCGGTTACCCTGGCGCTCTCGGCGGCGGAGATCCCGGAGAACGGCGGCAGCGCCACGGTTACCGCGACCCTGGACGCGTCCTCGAGCGCGGAGACCGTCATCACCGTGTCCGCCGCGGGCGGCGCCGACACCGACCACACCGACTTCACCCTCAGCAGCGCCCGGACCCTCACCATCGCCGCCGGTGACACCGCCAGCACCGGGACGGTAACCATCTCCGCTCAGGACGACGCGGCGGACGAGGCGAACAAGATCGTCCGGGTAACCGGCGCGGCGGCGAACTCGGTGGGCGTAACCGATCCGGAAGAGGTAACCCTGACCATCGTCGACGACGACGGCCAGTCCGGCGTGTACCTGGATTCCCCGAGCGTTACCGAAGGGGACAGCGGCCAGACCACCCTGACCTTCACCGTTTCGGTGAGCCCGGCGAGCGCCGCCCAGGTAACGGTGGACTACGCCGACGCCGGGACCGGGACCGCGACCGCGGGAACCGACTACTCGTCGCTCGCCGGCGGAACGCTGACCTTCGCGGCGAACGAGACCAGCCGGACCGTCGCCGTAACCGTCCTCGGCGACACCCTGAGCGAGGACGACGAGACCGTCCGGCTGACCCTGGGCAGTCCGACGGGCGCTTCGGTGGGGGTCGCCGCCGGAGTCGGGACCATCCTCGACGACGACGACCCGCCGACGGTCTCCCTGGGAGCCACGAGCGCCGGCGAAGGGGATGTGGGTTCGACGAACCTGATCTGGACGGCGACCCTGAGCGCCGCCGCCGGCCGGACGATCACTGTCGCATACGCCGACACCGGGGAAGGGACGGCGACCGCCGGAACCGACTACGCCGCCGTCTCCGGGACGCTCACCTTCCTGCCCGGCGCCACCAGCGCGACCTTCGGCGCGCCGATCTTCGGGGACCGGCGGGACGAGCCGAACGAGACGGTGGTGATGGGGTTGTCCGACGCCCGGGGCGCGACGATCGCCACCGCGAACGGGACCGGCACGATCAACGACGACGACGGCCAGCCCACGCTCGCCATCGATTCCCCGAGCGTGAACGAAGGGGACAGCGGCTCGACCGACCTGACCTTCACCGTTACCCTGAGCGCGGCCAGCGACCGGGAGGTCACGGTGGGGTACTCGGACCCCGGCAGCGGCACGGCGACCAGCGGAACCGACTACACCGCGCTCGCCGCGGGGACGCTCACCTTCGCCGCCGGGGAGACCACGCGGACGATCACCGTCTCGGTTACCGGCGACACCACCGACGAGCCGAACGAGACGGTGCGGGTGCTGCTGGCGAGCGCGCAGAACGCCGCCATCGTCTCCGGGACCGGGACCGGGACGATCCTCGACGACGAGGACTCCCCCAGAGTCACGCTGCTCCTCGGCAGCGCGGCGATCACCGAGGGCGGCTCGACCCGGGTGACCGCCACCCTCAGCCGCGTCTCGACCGCGGCCACTTCGATCACGGTCTCGGTTTCCCCGACCACCGCCGCCTCGCTGGGTTCGAACGCCACCCTGACCATCGCCGCCGGGAGCACCGCCAGCAGCGGGATCGTGGAGATCACGGGCGCGAGCGACACCACCGACAACGCGAACCGGACCGTAACCGTGTCCGGTTCGGCGACGAACACGCAGGGAGTCACGAACCCGGCGAATGTGACGCTGACCGTCATAGACGACGACGGCAGTCCGAAGTTCACGATCGACTCCCCCCGGATCCTCGAAGGGGACTCCGGGGCGCGCACCCTGGTCTATACGGTCCGGCTCAGCCCGGTGAGTTCCCAGCAGACGGTGGTGAACTTCAGCGAGACCGGAGCCGGAACGGCGACCCGCGGGACCGACTATGTCCGTCCGACCCCGGGAGGCCTGGTCTTCGCGCGGAACACCCCCACGAAAACGGTGCAGGTGACGATCAGCGGCGACACCACGGACGAGCCGAACGAGACCGTGGTGGTGCAACTCTCCAACCCGCAGAACGCGACCATCGAGACCGGGACCGGAACCGGGACGATCGTCGACGACGACGCCACCCCGAAGGTGTCGCTGGCGCTCTCCCGCAGCCGGGTCGGGGAGAGCGGGGCCACGAACTCGACCACCGTAACGGCGACGCTCGACCGGGCCTCGGCGCAGGCCACCACGATCACCGTTTCGGCGGCGCCGGGCACGAACGCCGACGCCTCGGACTTCACCCTGAGTGCGGGCCCGACGCTCACCATCGCCGCCGGCAGCACCACCGGCACCGGGACGGTAACGGTTACCGCCGCCCCGGACGCCCTGGACGAACCGGACCAGCAGGTAACGATCTCGGCGACGGCGCAGAACGCGATGGGCGTCGTCGCCCCCGCCCCGGTCTCCCTGACGATCACCGACGACGACGCGCCGCCCTCGCTCTCCCTGGCATCGACCGCCGTCAGCGAGGGCGACAGCGGCTCCCGGAACCTGACCTGGACGGTCACCCTGGACGCGGCCTCCGGGAAGCAGATCCTGGTGGACTACTCGGACGCCGGCAGCGGGACCGCGACCTCGGGCGCGGACTACACCGCCCTCGCCGCCGGCACGCTGACCTTCGCTCCCGGCGACCGGACCGGAACCTTCACGGTCGCCGTAACCGGGGATTCGACGGACGAGCCCGACGAGACCATCACCGTCCGCCTGACGAACGCCCGGAACGCCGGGATCGCGGTCGGGACCGAGAGCGGAACGATCCGGGACGACGACGACACGCCCGCAGCCGCCCTGGTCCTCACTCCCGCCTCGATCGCGGAGAGCGGGACGATGAACGCTTCGACGGTTACCGCGACCCTCGACCGCCCGTCGAGCGAAGACACCACGATCACCGTCTCCGCCACCGCGGGCGCGAACGCGGCCGCCGGCGACTTCCGGCTGAGCGCGAACCGGGATCTCACCATCGCCGCCGGAAACACCGCCAGCACCGGGACGGTGACGATCACCGCGGTGGACAACACCACCGACGACGCCGACAAGAGCGTTTCCGTGACCGGCGCCGCGGCGAACGCCCTGGGCGTTACCGCCCCCACCGCGAAGACCCTGACCATCACCGACGACGACGCCTCCCCGTCGCTCTCCATAGATTCGCCGAGCGCGGTAACCGAGGGCGACAGCGGCACGGTGGACCTCACCTTCACGGTTACGCTGAGCGCCGCGAGCACGCAGTCGGTAACGGTGGACTACGCCGACGCCGGGACCGGGAGCGCGACCGGCGGGACGGACTACGAGGCGCTCAGTTCCGGGACCCTGACCTTCGCCGCCGGCGACACCTCGAAGCAGATCACCGTAACCGTCAACGGCGACACCACGGACGAACCGAGCGAGACCGTGGCCGTCCGGTTGTCGAACCCGACGCGCGCGACCATCGCCGCCGCGACCGGAACCGGGACCATCACCGACGACGACGACGCCCCGACGGTGACGCTGTCGCTGTCGCGCTCCTCCATCACCGAGAGCGGAACGAACAACGCGACCACCGTTACCGCCGGCCTGGATCGCCCCTCGAGCGCCGCGACCACGATCACGGTGTCGGCGGCGGCGGGGACGAACGCGGTGGCCGCCGACTTCTCGCTGAGTTCGACGAGGACCCTCACGATCGCCGCCGGCGACACGAGCAGCACCGGCACGGTTACGGTAACGGCGAACGACAACACCGAGGACGAACCGGACAAGACGGTAACCGTGAGCGGGAACGCCACGAACGGCCAGGGGATCGCCGGTCCCGCCGAGGTGGACCTGACGATCACCGACGACGACCCCGAGCCGTCCCTCTCCATCGGCGCCGCGAGCGCCACCGAGGGGGACTCCGGCACGGCGAACCTGACCTTCACGGTGTCCCTGGGCGCCGCCTCCGGCAAGCAGGTAACCGTGGAGTACACCGACGCCGGGACCGGTTCGGCGACCAGCGGAACCGACTACACCGCGCTCTCCGACGGCGCCCTGACCTTCGCCGCGGGCACCACCAGCCGGACGATCACCGTTTCGGTTACCGGGGACACCGACGACGAGGGCCACGAGACGGTGCAGATCACGCTGCGGAACGCGACGAACGCCTCGATCGCGACGGCCACCGGAACCGGGACGATCACCGACGACGACGGCCCCCCGACGGTCAGCCTGGTCCTCACCCCCGGCTCGATCGCGGAGAGCGGGGCGAGCAATTCCAGCACGGTTACGGCGACCCTGAGCCACGCCTCCATCGCCGCCACGACGGTCACCGTGGCGGCGGCGGCGGGAACGAACGCGGTCGCGGCGGACTTCGGCATCACCGCGAACCGGACGCTGACCATCGCCGCCGGGAACACCTCGAGCACCGGGACGGTGACGATCACCGCGGTGGACAACACCACCGACGAACCGGACAAGAGCGTAACCGTGTCCGGGACCGCGGTGAACACCCAGGGCGTAACGAACCCGGCGGACCGGACCCTGACGATCACCGACGACGACGCCCCGCCGACCCTCTCCGTGGACTCCCCGAGCGCGAACGAGGGGGACACCGGTTCGGCGAACCTGACCTTCACCGTCTCCCTCGCCGCCGCCTCCGGCAAGCAGATCACCGTGGGCTGGGCCGACGCCGGGAGCGGCAGCGCGACGAGCGGAACCGACTACACCGCCCTCGCCGGCGGCACGCTGACCTTCGCCGTCGGCGCCCTCAGCCAGACCATCACCGTCGCGGTTACCGGCGACACGACGGACGAGCCGAACGAGACGGTGGCAGTCGCGCTGAGCAGCGCCCGGAACGCCTCGATCTCGACGACCGCCGGGACCGGGACCGGAACGATCACCGACGACGACGCCGCCCCGACGGTTACCCTGGCCCTCTCCCGCGGTTCCGTAACCGAGAGCGGAACGAACAATTCGACCACGGTAACGGCGAGCCTCGACCACCCCTCGAGCGCGGCGACCACGATCACCGTGGCGGCGGCGGCGGGAACGAACGCGGTGTCCGGCGACTTCTCCCTGAGTGCGAACAAGGTCCTGACGATCACCGCCGGCGGCACGACCAGCACCGGGACGGTAACGATCACCGCCGTGGACAACTCCACGGACGAGGACGACAAGAGCATAACCGTGTCCGGGACGGCGACGAACTCCCAGGGGATCACGCAGCCGTCGAACCGGACCCTGACGATCACCGACGACGACGGGCCGCCCTCGCTCTCCCTGGATTCCCCGAGCGTGGACGAAGGCGATTCGGGTACGGCGAACCTGACCTTCACGGCAACCCTGAGCGCCGCGAGCGACAAGCAGGTAACGGTGAACTACGCCGAGGGCTCGGGAGGCACGGCGACCGCCGGGACCGACTACACGGCGCTGACCGGAGGAACCCTGACCTTCGCCGCCGGGGACCTCAGCGAGCAGTTCACCGTCTCGGTTACCGGCGACACCACCGACGAACCGAACGAGACGGTGGTCGTAACGCTGGCCGGCGCGATGAACGCCACCATCGGGGCGATGTCCGGAACCGGAACCGGCACGATCACCGACGACGACGCCGCCCCGACGGTCACGCTGGCCCTCTCGCCGGACTCCATCGCCGAGAGCGGCGCCTCGAACGCCAGCACGGTTACCGCGAGCCTGGACCACCCGTCGAGCGAGGCCACCTCGATCACCGTCTCGGCCACGGCGGGGACGAATGCCGAAGCCGGCGACTTCGCCCTGAGTTCGAACGCCGTCCTCACCATCGCCGCCGGTGACACGACCAGCACCGGCACGGTAACCGTTACCGCCGTGGACGACACCACGGACGAGGACGACAAGAGCGTAACCGTCTCCGGCAGCGCCACGAACAGCCAGGGGATCACCCAGCCGTCGAACCGGACCCTCACCATCACCGACGACGACGACGCCCCCACGCTCTCGATCGAGGCGCCGAGCGCCGTCAGCGAGGGCGACAGCGGCTCGACGAACCTCACCTTCACGGTGCGCCTGAGCGCCGCCAGCGGCAAACAGGTAACCGTGGACTACGAGGACGCCGGCAGCGGCACGGCCACCTCGGGGACCGACTACACCGCGATCACCACGACGAAACTCACCTTCGCCGCCGGGGACACCAGCCGGACCTTCACCGTCTCGGTCACCGGCGACACCACCGACGAACCGGACGAGACGGTGGCGGTGGAACTGAGCGGCGCGATGAACGCCGGGATCTCCGCGAGCGCCGGTACTGGAACCGGGACGATCACCGACGACGACGACGCCCCGACGGTCACGCTCTCGCTCACGCCGACCTCCATCGCCGAGAGCGGAACGAGCAACGAGAGCACGGTTACGGCGACTCTCGACCATCCGTCGAGCGAGGACACCGCAATCACCGTGGCGGCGGCCGCGGGAACGGGCGCCGAAGCGGCCGACTTCAGCCTGAGTGCCAACAAGGCGCTCACCATCGCCGCCGGCAACACCACGAGCACCGGCGCGGTAACGGTTACCGCGGTGGACAACAGCACCGACGAAGCCGACAAGAGCGTAACCGTCTCGGCCACGGCCACGAACAGCCAGGGAATCACGAACCCGGACGACGCCACGCTGACGATCACCGACGACGACGCCCCGGCCTCCCTCTCCATCGCCGACCCGAGCGCCGTTGCCGAAGGGGACAGCGGCTCGGTCAGCCTGACCTTCACGGTTACCCTGAACCCGGCGAGCGGGAAGGAGGTAACCGTCGAGTACGCCGACAGCGGCGACGGGACCGCGACCTCCGGGACCGACTACACCGCGCTCACCGGCGGGACGCTGACCTTCGCCGCCGGGGACACCAGCAAGACCGTGACCGTCTCCGTTACCGGGGACACCACCGACGAGCCGGACGAGACGATCGAGGTGGAACTCAGCAACGCCGGGAACGCCGTCCTCGGGACGGCCACCGGGACCGGGACGATCACCGACGACGACGACGCCCCGAAGGTGACCCTCTCCCTCTCGCCGGACTCCATCGCCGAGAGCGGCTCCTCGAACGAGAGCACCGTGACCGCGACCCTCGACCGGCCGTCGAGCGAGGACACGACCATCACCGTCGCCGCGGCGGCGGGAACGAACGCCGTGACCGCCGACTTCTCGCTCAGTTCGAACCCCGTACTCACCGTCTCCGCCGGCGACACGAGCAGCACCGGGACGGTAACGATCACCGCCAACGACAACACCGCGGACGAGGACGACAAGAGCGTAACCGTCTCGGGTTCGGCGACGAACAGCCAGGGGATCACCGACCCGGACGACGCGACCCTCACGATCACCGACGACGATCTCCCGCCGTCGCTGGCCGTAGATTCGCCGAGCGTGACCGAAGGGGACTCCGGCTCGGTGAACCTGACCTGGACGGTTACCCTCAGCGCCGCCAGTGACAAGACGATCGAGGTCGAGTACACCGAGGGGGGCGGCAGCGCCGCGGCCGGGGCCGACTACACCGCGCTCGCCGACGGGACGCTCACCTTCAACGCCGGCGACCTGAGCGAGACCGTCACCGTCTCGGTGACCGGCGACACCACCGACGAACCGAACGAAACGGTGGTGGTTACCCTGCGGAACCCGACGAACGCCACCATCGGCGCCGCAACCGGAACCGGGCAGATCACCGACGACGACGGCGAACCCTCCCTCGCCATCGCCGCCGCGACGGTCGCCGAAGGGGACAGCGGCACGACGAACCTGACCTGGACGGTAACCCTCACTCCCGCGAGCGGCAAACAGGTAACCGTCGCCTACGCCGACGCCGGCAGCGGCACGGCGACCGGCGGGACCGACTACACCGCGCTGGCCGACGGGACGCTGACCTTCGCCGTCGGCGACACGAGCCAGACGATCGCCGTTCCGGTCCGGGGCGACCGCAGCGACGAACCGAACGAGACGGTGGTCGTCGAGCTCAGCGGCGCGCAGAACGCCACCATCGGGACCGCGAGCGGAACCGGGACGATCACCGACGACGACGGCGAACCGGCGCTGGCCATCGACTCCCCCTCCGCGCCCGAAGGGACCGGGACCCCCGGGACCCTGACCTTCACGGTAACGGTGAGCCCGGTGAGCGGCAAGGAAGTAACCGTCGGGTACGCCGACACCGGAACCGGAACGGCCACCGCCGGCGACGACTACACCGCGCCGGCCGCGGGCACCCTGACCTTCGCCCCCGGAACCGGGAGCCGGACGATCCCGGTGGCCCTGCTCGCCGACGGCGACATCGAGCCGGCGGAGACCGTCGTCCTCCAACTCTCCGGCCCCACGAACGCCACCATCGGAACCGGGACCGGCACCGGGCGGATCACCGACGACGACACCCCGACGCCCTCCGGCGGCGGCGGCGGCGAGGAGGAAACGGAGACCCCGCGACTCTCCATAGATTCCCCGACCGTTACCGAGAGCGACAGCGGCTCGGTCTCGCTGGTCTATACGGTGTCCCTGAACCCGGCGGCCTCCTCCCGGGTCTCGGTCTCGTACTCGGTAACCAGCGGCACCGCCGCCGCCGGAGCCGACTTCACCGTGCTGCAGGCCGGAACGCTGATCTTCCGCGCCGGGGAAACCAGCAAGACCATCGAGGTAACCGTCCTTCCCGACGACGCGCCCGAAGAGGACGAAACCATCGTCGTCCAACTCAGCGACGCCCGGGGCGCCGGGATCGCGACCGGCACCGGCATCGGCACCATCCGCGACGACGACCGCCCGGACGACGAGGCCGACCTGCGATTCGTCTCCTCCATCACCCCCCGCACCTGGCGCGAGGACACCCCGATCCGCCCGCTCCTCCTTCCGGAAGCGGTCGGGGGGACCGCTCCGCTGACCTACGCCCTGTCGCCGGCCCCGCCGCCCGGCCTGACCCTCGACCTGCCCCGGCGCACCCTCTCCGGCACGCCCACCGCGCCCTTCGCCCGGCGGGAATACCGCTGGACAGCCACCGACGCCGCCGACCGTTCCGCCACGCTCACCTTCACGATCACCGTCCGACCGGACCTGAAGCCGTCGTTCCCGTTCGCGGCCGGCCCCGACCTGCGCTACCGGGTGGGCCGCGCCCTCCCGCCGGAGACGCTTCCGGCAGCCGAAGGCGGCGACGGCGCCCTGACCTACGCCCTGACTCCGGCCCTCCCGCCCGGCCTTTCCTTCGCCCCGGCGACCCGGACGCTCTCCGGAACCCCGACCGCAGCCAGCGAGCGCGCCGGGTACACCCTGACCGCCACCGACGAGGACGGCGACGCCGCCGCCCTGCCGTTCGCGATCACCGTCCGCGCGGCGACCACCCTGGACCTCCTGCGCATTGCCTCCCGCCCGGCGAACGGAGACACCTACTTCCACGGCGAGGCCATCGAAGTCGAGGCGGTCTTCAGCGACCCGGTGACCGTCCCCGGTGCGGCGGCGCTCGCCCTCACCGTCGGCGACCGGACGCGAACGGCGCCGCTCGCCGGGACGAACGGCGCCACCCTGCGGTTCCGCTACCGCGTCCGGGCCACCGACCGGGATCCCGACGGGGTCAGCGTCGCCGCGAACGCGCTCACCCTCGGCGTTCCCGGCGGGCCCGTCGGCCCCCTCGGGATCGACGCCTCGCACCCGCCGCTCCCGGACCGGCCGGGCCACCGGGTGGACGGCGCCCCCCAGGCGGTGGGAACGCTCCCGGCGCTCACGCTGACCCTCGGCGGCGCCCCGGCGCGGGTCGAGATCGGGGAGGCCTTCCACGCCGCCTTCCGCCATGCGGTCCGTTCCTCCGCGCCGGAAGTGGCGACGGTCGCCCTCGCGGAAGAGGCCGCCGCGCCGGCGGTGCTGGTTACCGCCGTCGCCGAGGGCCGGGCGAACATCACCGTAACCGGCTCGAACGCCGGCGGCGCCGCCGAGCAGCAGTTCGAGGTAACGGTGGTTACCGCCCGCGCCGAACGGGAGGTGGTGGAACACGCCCTCGCCGGCCTCGGCCGCAGCCTGCTGTCCGGCGCCTCGTCGGTGGTCGGGCGCCGCCTCCGGTCCGGCGGCGGCGGACGCAGCGTCGCGAGCCCGCCCGGCGAAGGCGGAGAGAGCAGAGAAGAAGATGGCCACGAAGTCACCTTCACCGGCCTGCCGACCGACGACCGGCTGCGCCTCGAGGAGTCGCTGCGCACCGCCCGGTCCTTCTCCCTCTCGGCCCGCCGCGCCGGCGGCCCCCGCTGGACCGTCTGGGCCTCCGGCGACCTGCAGTCGTTCTCCGGCGAGACCCCCTCCGGGGAAGCGAACACCTTCACCGGCCGCCCGCTCACCAGTTGGCTGGGCGTGGATGTCGCCGGCGGCGGCGTCCTCGCCGGACTCTCCGTCGCCCGCACCGCCGGCGACGCCGACTACGCCTTCGCCGACCCCGCCGCCGGGGTCTCCGGCACCGGCCGCCTGGAGACCGAGTTGTTCCAGGTCCATCCCTACTTCCGCTGGTCCCCGGGCCCGCGCACGACGGTCTGGGGCCACGGCGGCTTCGGCCGGGGTTCCGCCACCCTCACCCGCTCGGTCTCCCCGGCGGCGGAGGAGGCGAACCTGAACCTGATGGTGGGCCTCGCCGGCCTGCGCCGGGCGCTGGGAACCGCCGGGGGCGCGAGTCTGGCGCTCCGGGCGGACCTCGGCGGCTCGCGGGTCGCCGCCGCGGACGGCGCCCTGCTCAGTGACTTGGCGGCGACCGTGTACCGCGGCCGGCTGGGCCTGGAGGTCGCCACCCGCCTGGGCCCGGCCATCCCCTTCCTGGAGTTCGGCGGCCGCTACGACGGCGGCGCCGGCCCCACCGGCGCCGGCCTGGAAGTCGCCGGCGGCCTCCGGGTCAACGACGAACGCGGCCGCCTCGGCCTGGAGGCCCGGGGCCGGGTGCTCGCCCTCCACACCGCCTCCGGCTACCGGGAGCAGGGGGTCTCGCTCACCGCCCGGTTCACCCCGAAGGGCGGCGACCGGGGCCTGATGATGGAAGTCCGCCCGACCTGGGGCGCCCCGGCGAACGGCGCCCACACCTTCTGGCAGGACAGCGGCGGCGGCCTCGACGAACTGGGCGCGGCCGCCGGGAACGAAGGCGGCGCGATGGCCGCCCGCGTCAGTTACGGACTGGGCCTCCTCACCCCGTTCACCGAGGTCACCTGGACCGACGCGCTCTCCCGGATGATCCGCGCCGGCCTCCGCGTCGGCCGCTACGGCCGGTCCATAGATGTGGAATTGGCCGGCGGCCGTCAGCAGCGCCCGGACAGCGGCGCCGACTACCGCTTCGACCTCTACGGCCGCCTCCGCCTCCCGTAACCCCGGCGAACCCGCCCGCCCGCCCGGCGGTGTCCCGGGTGTCGAGAGGGCGGGGCGGCTATGCTCCGGGGCGGCGCGCGCGACGACGGTGAAATTCTCCCGCCCGTGGCCGGTCCCTCGCGGGACAGCGGCGATATGTGGGGTTGCCGGCACTCGCCGGATGGGAGGCCCCACCGCGCGCCACCGGCTCGTTCGGGATCACCGTGCGCGTCGCGAGACTCCTGCGCGGCTACGCTACGGACCGGCGCGCGTGACCCGGTGAAAATCCGCCTGCCGTAGCCCGCTCCCGTCGGGGGCGAGAGTGCCAGGTGGGCCAGGCGCGGTTGTCTGCCGGCCTCGGCCGGAAGGCGGGCCCCACCGCGCGCCACCGGGTCGTCGGGGATCACCGGCAACCGTTGCGAACGCCGGGAGGTGCTACGCAGCCGGATGGCGCAGGTGACGCGGAGAAAATCGCCCGGCCGTAGCCGGCCCCTCGGAGTCGAGCAGTTCCAGGTGGGGTTGCCGGCTTCATCCGGATGGGAGGCCCCACCCTGCCGCCCGGGGTCAACCGGCAGGCGTCGCGAACGCCGGGAGGTGCTACGCTGCCGGATGGCGCACGCGACGCGGTGAAATTCTCCCGGCCGTAGCCGACCCTTCGGGGTCGAGCAGTTCCATGTGGGGTTGCCGGCACTTGCCGGATGGGAGGCCCCACCGTGCGCCGCCGGGTCGTCGGGGATCACGGTGCGCAGCGGGAGACCCCGGGCGGTGCTACGCTACGGACCGGCGCGCGTGACACGGTGAGAATCCGCCTGCCGTAGCCCGCTCCCGTCGGGGGCGAGAGTGCCATGTGGGGTTGCCGGTTCGACCGGAAGGCGGGCCCCACCGCGCGCCACCTCTACTCCGGCGGTCGGCTCTCCTTTCGACGCGCCGCGACCCGATCGCGTGGTTTGGCGCCATGGAAGGTCGCCAGGTACAACTCGTTGTTCGGCGCCTGCTTCACGACCGCCCGAAAGAGTCCTTCGGCGTCGAACTCACCGAAGAAGACGAGTCGACGTTCGTCCTGCACGAGCATCTCGCCGTTCGCGATCAGGTCGGCGAGCCAGCGGTAGTGCCTCACCCCGAGGTCTCCGTGATCGATGACCTGCTTGACGGCGGTCTCCGGTGACAGCCGCACCAGCCCCGCCGACCTCGTTTCCGCTCCCGGGGGCAGTTCCAGCGCGCCGCGCCTCCGGCTGTCCAGCAGGGCGATCGGGACCTGTCCGAGTCGGCTCCGGACAGCCTGGTCCTCGATCTTCACGCTGGTGACTCGCCCGACGGTCGCCGGGAAGGCTCGGCGGCGGTAGGCGGTCACCTCGGCCAGGAAGTCGGGCAGGGTCGGGCTGTCGAGGAGGGAGCGGAGCGCGGCTTCGGCGGCCTCGACCCCGGCGCCGGCGATCTCCCGCTCGAGGCGCTCCACCAGCCGAGTCCCCCGGCCCTCCCCGGCCTCCTCCCCGCCCGGGCCGCGTCCGAAGTCGCCGGGATCGCCCATGACCTCCGTACTGGACGGATCGGGGCGAATTCCTGCCCACCTCGGCGCCCGATTTCGGAAAAGTCGTCTCGCCGACCCTGACGACTGCCCCGCCCGACAGCGAGAGAAGCCCGCCGACCGCGAAGAAGGCCCGCCGGCAGCGAAAGAAGCCCGCCGGCGGCGAAAGAAGCCCGCCGGCGGCGAAAGAAGCCCGCGGGCGGCGAAGAGGGCCCCCGACCGCGAACGGGGCCGGGGCCCGTCGGTTCTCCGGGGCCGCCCCCACCCGGAAGTCGCCGTGCGAGCCGCCGCCCCGCCGCCGGCGCTCGGTTCCCCGCGCTGCCGCCGGTTCGCCGCCGGTTCGCCGCCCCTTCTCCGAACCGTTTCGGGAGCGTCGCCGCGAATTCGTGGAATTCTCCCCCTCCCGCATCCAAGATTCCCGCCGACCGGGCGGCGCCGCCGCCTCCCCCGTTCCCGTCCGCGTTTCCTCACGGTCGGGACTGCCGGCCCCGGCAGCCCGTCCCGCCGCTCCCGGAGACCCTCCCCCGAACATGCTGCCCCTGCTCTTCCGCCACTTTCGCCTCCTCCGCCTACGTCGTCCTCCCGCCGGCGGAGCGCCCCCGACCCCCGGCGCTGCGCGGCCCGCCCGCCCGACCCTGGTTCTCGCCGCCGCCCTGACCGCGCCCGCGATCGTCTTCGCTGCCGCCGTCGCCCCCACGCCCGCCGCCGGGCAGTCGCTCTCCACCGTCCAGGGCTTCGTGACCGACGAGACCGGCGCCGCGCTCCCCGGAGCGTCCATCGAACTCACCGACGAAGCCCGGGGCCGGTCGCGCCGGGCGCTGACGAACGCCGCCGGTTTCTTCGCCGTCCGCTCGGTCCCCAGCGGCGACTACCGGCTCACCGCCTCCCTCCCCGGATTCCGCCCGCTGCGCCGGGAGAACCTGGAAGTGCTCGTCGGACAGATCCTCGACCTCGATCTCGAACTGACCCTCTCCTCGGTCGAAGAGACCGTCGTGGTGACCGCCGCGCCGCTCCTCGAAGTGGGACGCGCCGGCGCCGCCGGGTATGTCGGGGAAGAGGAGATCACCTCGCTCCCGATCTCCGGGCGCGACTTCGTGCAGTTCGCCCTGCTCCAGCCCACGGTGAAGGTGGAACCGCAGCGCGGCGGCATCTCGCTGAGCGGCCAGCGCGGCATCAACTCCGGTCTCACCATAGACGGCGCCGACGCCAAGAGCGCCTTCTTCGGCTACGGCCGCGGCGGCGAAGCCACCGAGAACGGCGGCCTGGTGGTCGCCCAGGAATCGGTGCAGGAGTTCCAGGTGGTCACCAGCGGCTACTCCGTCGAAGCCGGGCGCTCCGGCGGCGGCTACCTCAATGTGGTGACCAGGAGCGGCGGCAACGACTTCTCCGGCTCCGGTTTCCTCTTCTTCCGCAACGACGACCTGGCGGCGCGCCTGCCGCAGTCCCCGCTCGACGCCGCCCGGGGCGTATCCGCCGCCGACGACCGTTACGAAGTGGACGAGTTCCGCCGCTACAACTGGGGCGCCTCCCTCGGCGGCCCCATCGCCCGGGACCGCACCCATTTCTTCCTCTCCTACGACCAGACCGCCCGCCGCCAGCCCTTCCTCCGGGAGATCCGCGGCCGCGGCCACTACGACGCGGTGCTCGCCTCCTTCCCCGAACTGGTCACCGGGTTCACTCCCAACGCCGACGGCGCCGCGCTGGCCGACCCGGATCTCGGCCGCACCGCCACCGGCCGGTTCGTCCGCGAAACCGCGAACCTGATCCTCTTCGGCAAACTGAACCACGAGTGGAGCGACGCCCATTCCCTCACCCTCCGCTACAACTTCACCGACTTCGACCGCTCCTCCGACTTCGTCGCCGAGGAATCGAAGAAACTGGAACGGACGCACGCCCTCGTCGCCTCGCTGGTTTCGCTGGTCGGCGAAACCGGCGTGAACGAGTTCCGCATCCAGTACGCCTACGACGACCTCGACCGGCTGGCGAACCTGCCCGCCGACGCCCTCCAGGCCAACGTCCGCCTCTTCGCGCCGTCGCGCGGCACTTTCGGCAAGCCCTGGTGGCTGCCCATCTTCGTGGACGAACGGAAGTTCCAGGTAACGAACCGGTTCTCCCTCCTCCGGGGCAACCACGAGATCCGCCTGGGCTTCGACCTGAACGCCGACTTCCTGAGCGAGTACTTCGCCGGCAACGCCGACGGCCGCTACGACTTCGACACCATCGCCGACTTCCGGGCGAACCGGGCCGCCCGGGCGCGCATCTTCTTCGGCGATGTGAGCAATCCCAACTTCGCCGTCCGCCAGCAGACGCTCGGCCTCTACCTCCAGGATTCCTGGACCCCGAACCGCAGACTCACGGTGAACTTCGGCGCCCGCTGGGACGGGACCTTCAACCCCTCCGGCATCGACCATGTCCTGCCGGAGGGCGAGAGCGCTCCCGACGATCTCGACAACTTCTCCCCGAGACTGGGTTTCGTCTTCTCCCTCGACGAGCGCAGCGTACTCCGGGGCGGCGCCGGCGTCTTCTACGCGCGCACGCCGACGCTCCTGTTCCACTCGGCGTTCACCGACACCGGCGTATATCCGCAGTACGGGAACGCGGTGGTCGCACCCGGGGACACCGGGTTCGTCCCGCTCGGCGGCTCCATAGACAACTCGAACCCGCCGGACGGGCTCACTCCGACCCTGAGTTACATCGCTTCGGACTTCGAGGATCCGCGGACGATCCGCGCCAACCTCGGCTACGAGCGGGAGATCACCGCGGATTTCGCGCTGTCCCTCGACCTGGTGTACGCCCGGGGCGATTCGCTCACCTCGAACCGGGACGCGAACGTGCCGGCCCCGGCGCGGGACGAGTACGGCCGCCCGGTCTATTCCGGCGAACGCAGCGATCCCCGGTACGGCCCCATCCTGGTGCGGGCGCCGCTGGCCCGTTCCGACTACCGGGCGGCGACCATCTCGCTGCGCCACCGGTATGAACACGGCGTCCAGTTCCAGACCCACTACACCTGGTCGAGCGACCGCTCGAACGACGACAACGAACGCGCCAGCGGCTCCCTCACGCTCACCGATCCCTTCGACCCGGACTACGACTGGGGGGTTTCCGCCCGGGACATTCCCCACCGGTTCGTGGCCAGCGGCCTCTTCGACCTGCCCTTCGGGTTCCGGGCGAGCGGCATCTTCACCGCGCAGTCCGGTTCGCCCTGGACCGCCCTGGATCCCCGGGTGGGCTACCACAACCACCCCGGTTTCGATGTGGGCCCGAACGACGCCCAGGCCCGGGCGGTGGTGGACGGCGCTCTGGTTCCGGTGAACGGGGAGCGGAACGCCGCCCGGATGAACCTCGACCTGCGCCTGACCCGGAGATTCCGCCTCGGCGGCGTCGAGATCGAAGCGCTGTTCGAGGTCTTCGATGTGCTGAACCGCAACACCTTCGCCGTGGACGACGCGAACCAGCAGGAGGTCTTCCGCGACGACGGCGTGACCCGGAACCCGGAGTTCGGCTTGGCGAGCGCCCTCGTCGGCTCCCAGAGAGAAGCCCAACTCGGCCTCCGCCTCGTTTTCTGACCGGTTTTGTGACCGGTCTTCCAACGGGTCCTCCGACCGTTTCCGCCCCTCGCCGTCGTCCGGGGCGCCGCGAATCGGCAGCGGGGTCGGGGACGACCGCACTCCGAGCGGGCGCGAATCCCGAGAATCGCGGCGCGGCCCCGGGGCGCCGCCTCCGGGAGTCCGGCCCCCGAGGCGCCCGCCACCTCCGCCGGCCCGCGGACACCCAGGCTCCCGGCCAGCGCTGCGCTCTGCCACTCTGCCGGGTGCGGAAAAGCAGGTGTTTCCCAACGGCGCAGACCTGGCTGCCTCTCGACCTCTGTCGCGAACCGGGCCGCGGGTCTTCCCGGAGGCCGATCTGACCCCGAACCCGGCGGGGCTGCGCGGCGGGCGGCCCCGGTTCGGATCCCGGGGCTGCCGGACGCCGCCTCCGGTCCCCCGAACTCCTTCGCGCTCCGCGAACGACTCGGAACGAAGTCGCGTGCCCCCCGGAGCGTCGTTCCCGGGGTAGGGTTCGCGCCCGCAGCGGAGAGGAGGAATCGCCGGATGGACGAAGTGTTCGTGTACTGGGACGACTCGAACCTCACTCACGAGGCCCGGCGTCGCGCCGAGGAACTGCCGGACGGGCCGGACGCCCGCTGCCGGGTCCGCGTGGACTACGACCGCCTGCTGCGCCTGGCGCAGGCCGACCGCCCGCTGGTCCGCGTGGCCGCCGCCGGTCCGCCGCACCCGGAGTGGCGGCGACTCGGGAATCGCCTGGAGAACGCCGGCGTGGCCGTCACGCGGTCCGACCGGGGCGAGGCGGCTCCACCCGGCGGCGAGGCGCCGACCCTGTTCCTCGCCCTCCGGATGCTCGAGGATGCCCTCGACTACGGAGCCGACCCGGGGATCGCGGTCGTGCTGACCGGCGACGGCGCCGGCTACCGCGAGGGGCAGCCGCTCCACCGCACCCTGGAGCGGATGCAGCGCCGGAGGTGGCGGTTCGAGGTCCTCTCCTGGGCGAACGCCTGCGACCGGCGCCTGCGCCGCTGGGCCGAGGAACACGGGGTCTTCGTCCCGTTGGACGATTTCTACGGAGCCATCACCTTCACCGTCCCCTCCCGCGAGGGCCGGGAACTCGCCCGCCCGCGCTACGCGATCCCGCTGGATCTCTCCCGCCGGCCCCGCGCCTGACTCGTCCTCTCCCCGAACCGGCGCGCGGAGCCGGGCGAGACCGGCGCCGGGTCGCCCGATCCGGCCCGCCGCCCGGCGGGGCCGCCGGGCTGCGAGCGCCGCCTCGTCTCCCGGCCGACGATGGTCGGGCCGCGGCGCTTCGACGGCCGCGACCGCGCCGACCTCGACCGGCTCCCGCTCCCGCCGGCGCTCCCGCTGCCGCGGCCCGTTCCCCCGCCACCGGAGAGCCCCGCGGAGGGCCCCCCGCCGGTTGGCGCCGGCCTCCCCGGACTGTTGCCCTCCGCGCTCGCCGGCCCTCCGGAGTCGGGAGGACCAGGCCCGCCGCAGCGCCGGCGGCCCCCGTCATCCCGTCCGGCAGCCACCTCACCCCCCGGCCCGCTTCCCCCGCCGCCGCCTCACCGACCGGCCCCCCGGTTCCAGCGGCCCACCGACCCTCCGGTCCCGACAGCCCCGACCGGCGCCGGCCCGGTCGGCTTCCCGCCCCGCCCCCGCCACCCCGTCGGCCCCGCCCCCGAGCCGCCCGCTCCCGAACCCCGCGCGGGACCTTCGCGCGCGGGGCGGCCATCCCCGGGGCGACCGGGCTCCGCCTCCCCCCACCCGGGCCGCCGTGTTGACTTCGCCGCCGCCGCTGTGATTCACTCTCTCCCCTTATGCGCGCTCTGCGGGTCGTGCGGATCGTTTTTTGCCGGTTGCGGCCGGTTCTGCCTATACTCCGCCCCGACCCGGCGCAGACTGCGTCGGGCTGACCCCTGCCGGGAACCCGGCGAGAAGGCCCTTCGACGGCGCCCGCCCCCGGACCGGCGGGCGACTCCGTTCCCCGTCCTACAGGAGGTAGGCGACATGCTGCAGATCACCGGGAAGTCGGTTCCGCGCCGCGGACCGACTCTCCTTCTCGCCCTGATTCTGGGCGCCGGCCTGGCGCTCTCGGGCTGCGGGGACGACGACTCGACGACCACGCCGGCGCCGGCGCCGGCCCCGGCCCCGGCTCCGCCGGCGGCGCCGGATCCGGTCGGCGTTCCGGGCGGGCTGAAGGCCACCGGGGGCGTCGGCTTCATCGAGTTCAGTTGGGAAGCGGTCGAAGGCGCCACCGGCTACGAAGTCCAGATGACCATGACGGAAGGCGACTTCAGTTCCGTCGCCACCGCCATGGTCTCGGCGACGATGCACCGGTTCGGCGATGTGGCCCCGGAGACCACCGGCTACGGGCGGGTGCGGGCTCACGAAGGTGACCGGCAGAGCGACTGGAGCGAGACGGCGATGGGCATGACCATGGCCGCGCCGCTGGTGCTGGGGATGCCGATGCCGACGGTGTCGAGCACCGGCCCCGACCACATCGAGTGGAGTTGGGAGCCGATCGCGGATGCGCTGACCTACCAGGTCCAGACCGCCGACTCGATGGACGGCTTCATGGACAGCATGGATCCGGCCGTGATCGCGGGGCAACTCCAGACGGCGACCACCTACCGCGCCGAAGTCGACCCGGAGACGACGATGTACATCCGGGTGCGGGCCGGCGCCGGAACGCCGACCGCGCCGATCTCCGGCGAGTGGAGCGCCGCGGTGATGGGGATGACCGATGTTGCGCCGATCCCGTTCACCGTGAGCATGACGCCGCCGGAAGCGGGCGCCGACAAGGACTGCATGGGCCAGGCGTTCTGCCCGGACGGCAACTCGGACCCGAAGAAGGCGATGGCCTCCGTGAACGAGATGATGATGGTGACCGCGTCGCACGACACCCAGGTCACGCCGATGTTCGTGGACGGCGCTCCCGCCGTTACCGCCAGCGCCGGCGGGGACACCCCGTTCATGCACTCGAATTTCATGGCGATGCAGACCATGGTCGCCGGCGACGGGGTCTCCTTCATGCTCCAGCCGGTCACCGTGGGCGCCGGTCAGGAACCGATGGCGATGGGCGATGCCATGTACATCACCTGCGGGCCGTTCCGCTGCTCCGAGGCCTCCGATGAGACGCCGGCCGCCCCGGAGATCACCCTCGCCGACTCCGAGGTCTGCGAGAACTTCGAGGTGGACCTCACGCTCGTCAAGGGCGCCGCCCTCAACAGCTACTACCTGGCCGATGCCGGCGGCGTCGATGTGGGCTGGGTGTATACCGCCAGCCATGCCGCGCGGGTCACCCACGAGTTCGCGAATGTCACCGCCGGCACTGCGTCCATGACCGTGCCGGGCACTTCGCTCGCACCGACTTCCACGCCGAGAGCGCTCAGCATGACCGCTGCGGCGGAGGCTTCGAGCAGCAAGGTCAACAAGTTCGGCGGTTCCGCGAATCGAGACACGCAGCCGATCTCTCAGTCCCCGAGCGACTTGTCGCAATCCGACCCGGGGCCGATCCGCAACGGTCCGAACGACTGCCTGCCGCTTACCCAGACGGGCCACGACAGCAATGGAAACCGCGGCGGCTGGAGTTACTTCGCCATCCTGCGGAATGGCAACGCAATTCGCAATGAAGTCCGCCCGCTCCGGAGGCCGGAACACTGTTTCCGACTCATCACGGACGGTGTCTATATCGATGTGGGTACGCTTCACAATATGCGGCTTGATGACTTTATCTTCTACAACTATCTCCCTGGTTACAGCGTCCATGTGGACCCGGTGGGCGGTGTTTCCTGGGCCGGGAGCAGCGTCACCGACTGGGGCGACGCCCATCCCTTCGACGAGTTGAAGTGCCCGCGGGTCACTTTCGCCGCCGAAGACCAGTTGGATGTCTGCGCCGACTTCCAGGAGGAAGTGGACGCCTACTGGGGTGCCGGGATCGGCTCCGGGGGCGCGTTCCAGGTACAGTTCGACGCGACCGGGACGGACAACGTCGGAGGACGGCTCAACAACATCGTCATTCGGAACCGCGCCACCCTGCCGAGCGGAGATACCGGTGGCATGGAGTACCGCCCCGACGGCAGTCGCCACGCCAACATGTGGCTCGCCGACGGGCGTGCCGGCGAGAACTCGAACACCGGGATCGACGGAAAGCGGCGCAACGCCAACATGTATTGGCTCAAACCGGACTTTGAACATGCCAAGAGCGGCACCGTCTGGACGCCGATCATGACCCTGAAGATGACCGATGACGATGGTGACCCGGCGTACGGAGACTTCGGCAAGATCGACATGGTCACTCCCAACGGGATGGCCGACAACATGACCGGTACCGGTACCACGGGCCAGGCGGATCATGCCCAGTGCTCCGACGCCGACGGCCCCGGCTGCGATGCAACGATGACTTTCGACCTCAGCGCGACCTTCACCCGCATCGCGAACACCGATTCCTGCACCCGGACCATCGAACAGTCCATCACCTGCACCTGGGACGCCGACGGAGACAACAAGCGCAAGGGCGCAACGGCCTTCGACACGGACGCGGCGGACAACACCTTCATCTCCTGCGAGGCCGCCAACTGACCGAGCCAGGACCTGACTGACGGTCGGGGGCGCATTCGCCGCTCCCGACTGTCACAACGCCCCGGAGCTCTGGGCTCCGGGGCTTTTCTCGTGTACGGAGTTGCCCCGGCCTCCGAACTCCCCGATTCCCCGAAAGCCCCATCCGCCGGCGAACCCCCCGAACCGCCCGACCTTTCTCCGAACGTCACCCGACCCTCCCCGCCCGCGTCACTCCGCGCCTCCCCGACTTTCGACCTCGCTCGAATGCCACCGCCCGGTCGGCCCGTTTCCAACCGCCCCACCTCCCAACCGTCTCCAGCCCGCGCTTCACGACGCTCCCGTCATCCGGGCCACCTGAGGACCCCGGAGCCCCGACCGGGGGTTCCCTGCCGAGCCGACGACTCGCCGGCCGGCGCCACCCTGCGGCGGCCCCCGGCCGCGCTATCCCCTCTCCGGTCGGCGCCGTCCCTCGGGATCGGTGCCGCGGATTCCTGCTGTCCGGGGGTCGGTAGACAGCCGTCGGTGCCAGGCCCGCCGTTCCGTCACGGCAGGGAATAGCGGCCGTTACCGACGGGCGCCCGAAGCCACCGGCCGTTCCCTTCGCCGGGTCCGGGTCTGCCGCCCCGGCGGCCCTCCGGAAGGGCGGGGAGGGCGGTTCTACAGCAGGCCCAGTTTCAACTTGGCGGCGTCGCTCATGCGGTCGGGGTTCCAGGGCGGGTCCCAGACCAGGTCCACCCGCACCGAGGAGACGCCCTCGATCCGGCCGATCTTCTGTTCGACTTCCGGGGGCAGGGTGCCGGCGACCGGGCAGGCCGGGGAGGTCAGGGTCATCTCCACCTCGACCTTGCCGTCGTCCTCGACGCCCACCCGGTACACCAGCCCCAGTTCGTGGATGTCCACCGGGATCTCCGGGTCGTAGCAGGTCTGGAGCACTTCGACGACCCGCTCCCGCAGCGGATTCGCCTCGCCGCCCCCGTTCTCCGTACCGTTCCCGGTACCGACCTCGCCGCCGGTCGGGGCCTCTGCGGCGGCCCCGTCCGGGGTCGCGCTCGCTGTCGTTCCGGGTCGTTCTTCGGTCATGGTGGTCGCTCCTTCTTCCGGGGGGTTTCCTGCAGGCGCGGCGCTCCCCGGGGCGCGCCGCCGCTCCTCGAGCATCGGGGAGTCGTTCCCCGGCGCGCTCATTCGGTGCTCGCCACCTTCCCCTCGTCTTCGATCGCGGCGCGGAGCGTGTGCCAGGCGAGCGTCGCGCACTTCACCCGCGCCGGATAGTCCCGCACCCCGGCGAAGACTCCCAATTTCCCCATCTCTTCGCCCGGGCCGTCGGCGCTTGCCTCCGATGCGCCCGGCTCGTCGCCGGAGGCCAGTCGGCGGAACGCTTCCACCAGCCGCAGCGCGCCGGCTTCCTCCCGCCCGCGGATCATCTCCGTCAGCAACGAGGCCGAAGCGGTGGAGATGGCGCACCCCTCGCCGGTGAACGCCGCTCCCCGCACCACGCCGCCCTCCACCCGGAGGAGCAGGCGCAGCCGGTCGCCGCAGAGGGGGTTGAAGCCGTCGGCGCTGCGGTTCGCGCCTTCGAGGTCCCCGAAGTTGCGCGGTTTCCGGCTGTGGTCGAGGATGACCTCCCGATACAACTCGCGCAGTTCCGCGCCGACGCCGCTTCCGCCTCCGTTCATGGCCGGAACAACTCGATCGCGGTGCGGAGGCCGGCGGCCAGGCGTTCGACTTCCGCCTCGGTGTTGTAGAGCCCGAAGGAGGCGCGCACCGTCGCCGGAACGCCGTATCGCTCCATGAGCGGCTGGGTGCAGTGGTGTCCGGTGCGGACGCAGACGCCCTCCTGGTCGAGCACGGTGCCGAGATCGTGCGGATGGATCCCCTCCATCGTGAAGGAGACCACCGCCGCCTTGTCCGGGGCGGTCCCGATCAGGCGGAGCCCGGGGACCTCGGCGAGTCGGGCCTCCGCCGCCTGTCGCAGATGCTCTTCGTGGGCGGCCACCGCTTCGATGCCGAGGGCGTCCAGGTAGTCGGCGGCGGCGGCGAGCCCCACCGGGCCGGCGATGTTCGGCGTCCCCGCCTCGAACTTCGCCGGGGGATCCGCATAGGTCGTCCCCGAGAACTTCACGCTGCGGATCATCTCCCCGCCTCCCTGGTACGGCGGAATGCGTTCCAGCAACGCCTTCCGGCCCCAGAGGACGCCGATCCCCGACGGGCCGTACATCTTGTGGCCGGACACCGCGTAGAAGTCGCAGTCCAGATCCCGCACTTCGATCTTCAGGTGCGGCGCCGCCTGCGCCCCGTCCACCACCACGAACGCGCCCCGTTCCCGGGCCAGGGCCGCCATCCGCCGCACCGGGTTCACCGTGCCCAGCGCGTTCGATACATGCACCAGGGACACGATCCGGGTGCGGTCGCCGAGGCGGGCGGCGAAGTCGTCGAGGTCGAGTTCCCCCCGGTCGGTGACCCGGACCGCCGAGACGCTCGCTCCGGTGGTTTCCGCGACCATCTGCCAGGGGACGATGTTCGAGTGGTGCTCCATCTCGGTGAGCAGCACTTCGTCGCCGGGGCGGAGCGCGTGGCGGCCGAGACAGGAAGCGACCAGGTTCAATCCTTCCGTCGCTCCCCGGACGAAGATCACCTCTTCCGCGGAGGCGGCGCCGAGGAAGGTCGCCAGGCGCCGCCGCGCCGCCTCGTACTGCCGGGTGGCGCGCTCCGAGAGGACATGGACGCCGCGATGGATGTTCGCGTAGCCGGTCTCGTACATCCGGTCCACCGCGTCGAGCACTGCCCGGGGCTTCTGGGAACTGGCGGCGTTGTCCAGGTAGGCGATCGGGCGGCCGCGCGCCTGCTCGCCCAGGATGGGGAAGTCGGCGCGCACCCGGTCGAGGTCGTACGCCGGCGCCCCGCCGGTACTGCCGCCCGTCCGGCCGTTCGTACCGCCGCTCGTCATGCGGGTCGCCTCCGCTCCCGGCTCCAGTGCGGCCGGATCTCCCGGAGGCGGGCCTCGGCGAGTTCCCGGACCGCTTCCACCCCGGCCCGCTCGATGACCTCGGCGGCGAACGCCCGGATCAGGATCTCGCGGGAGTCCATCGCTCCGAGGCCGCGGGAGCGCAGGTAGAAGAGTGCATCCTCGTCCAGTTTCCCGATGGCGGCGCCGTGGGCGCATTTCACTTCGTCGGCGTTGATCTCGAGGCGCGGACGGGTGTGGGTTTCGGCGCGGCCGGAGAGCAGCAGCGTCCGGTTCGCCTGGCTGGCGTCGGCGCCGGCCGCGCCGGCGGTCACCACGATCTTGCCGTCGAACACCGAACTCGACTGCTCGGCGAGCACGCTCTTGAACAACTGGCGGCTGCCGGTGTGCCGGGCGGCGTGCACGACGAGGGTGTGGTGGTCCGCTTTCCCGGCGCCGACCCCGAGGAACAACCCGTCCAGGTCCGCTTCGGCGCCTTCCCCCCGCAGGAGCGCCCGCACTTCCACCCGCGAGCGGCCGGTTCCCAGGGAGAGGACGGTGCATCGCACCCGGGCGTTTCGTTCCAACTCGAAGGTGACCCGCCCGGTGTGGGCGAGGTTCGCCGGCTCCCGGTCGAGCCGCAGGTAGTGGAGTTCGGCGTTCTCCCCGACGAGACAGGTCGAGGTCGGGTTCGTCCAGCCGGCCGCTGCTGCTCCCGTTCCGTCGGCGGAGGCCGCGGCGCCGTCGTGGACTTCGATCAGCGTGGCGCGGCTCCCCGGCTCCAGGCGGGTCCGGAATCTGGGATGGAGCATCCGCGGTGCGGCCCCGTCGGTGTCCGGCCCGCCGCTGTCTCCCGGCCGGCCGTCGGTGCGGAGCGAGTAGAGCAGCACCGGCGGACAGTCCGCTTCCGCCGGCGCCGCGACCGAGGCGCCGCAGTCGAAGAGCGCGGCGTTCAGGGTCTCGAGCGGGTGCGCGCCGGGCCAGTCGAAGTCCCCGGCGGGTCCCACCGGACGCCCTGCCGCGGTGTCGGGGCCGGCGTAATCGTCGTCCTCCCCGCTCTCCGCGTTCCCGAAGCCGCGCACCGCCGCTTCGGTGTCATCGGTGGCGGCGCCGGCCGGCCGGCCCTCCACCGGGCGCCCGTCCACCAGGTACACGCCGGCGCCGAACGATCCGGTCCACTCCGGCAGCGCGCCGGCGCGCCGGGCCCGGTCGGTGCTTTCGTTTTCTGCCGGCTCGAACGGCCGGTAGAGCGCCTTCGTCAGGTCCAGCCCGGAGAATCTCCAGTCCTCTTCGGAAGCGCCCGGGAAGCCGCCGCCCCGGAAGAACGCGTCCACCGCGCCCCGGCGCCGCGCGGTTCGGGCGCCGCCGCCCCCGGCCCGTTCGACGCAGGCGCGGTAGTGGGTCTCGGCGCGGTCGGGAGAGATCATCGCCGTCCTTTCCATACGGGAGGCGCAGGCCCCGCGAGCATTCCTTCGAAGGGCCCCTCGAACCGGCTGTCGCTTCCGGCCGAACCCGCCGAGTTCCGCCTCCGCACCGGCGCCGGCCTCGCCGAATCCCTCAAACCGCCGCCGGGGCGAGCGGTTTCCCGTAGCCCCGGTCCTCCAGCCGCAGCGCCAACTCCCGGCCGCCGGACTCGACGATACAGCCGCCCTGCAGCACATGCACCCGGTCCGGGACGATGTGGTTCAGCAGCCGCTGGTAGTGGGTGATGACCAGGAAGGCGCGCTCCGGCGCCCGCATCCGGTTCACTCCCTCGGCGACGATGCGGAGCGCGTCTATGTCCAGCCCGGAGTCGGTCTCGTCGAGCACTGCCAGCGTCGGTTCCAGGACGCTCAACTGCAGGATCTCGTTCCGCTTCTTTTCACCGCCGGAGAACCCTTCGTTCACCGGCCGCTTCACCAGGTCGGCGTCGAACTCCAGCGACTGCACCCGCTCGCGCATGAGCGCCAGGAAGTCCACCGCGTCCAACTCCGGCTGCCCCCGGTGCTTGCGCACCTCGTTCAGCGCCGCCTTGAGGAAGTAGGTGTTGTTGACGCCGGGGATCTCCACCGGGTACTGGAACGCCAGGAAGATGCCCCGCCGGGCGCGCTCTTCCGGTTCGAGGTCCCCGATCTCTTCGCCCCGGTAGCGGAGCGAGCCGGCGGTGATCTCGTAACCGTCCCTCCCGGCGATCACATGCGCCAGGGTGCTCTTGCCGGAGCCGTTCGGGCCCATGACCGCGTGCGTTTCCCCGGCCGGGATCTCCAGGTCCACGCCGCGCAGGATCTCCCGCCCCTCGACGGAAACCCGGAGACCGGAGATCTCGAGCAGCGGGGTCATCCCACTGCTCCTTCGAGACTCACGCCGAGCAGTTTCTGCGCTTCCACGGCGAACTCCATGGGCAACTCGGAGAGGACTTCGCGGGCGAACCCGTTCACGATCAGGGAAACCGCCTCCTCCGGGTCGAGACCGCGCTGCCGGCAGTAGAACAGTTGGTCCTCGCCGATCCGGGAAGTGCTCGCTTCGTGTTCGAGGTGGGCGTCCGGGTTCGCCACATCGATGTAGGGGACGGTGTGGGCGCCGCAGTCGGGGCCGATGAGCAGCGAATCGCACTGCGAGAAGTTGCGCGCCCGGTCGGCCCCGGGCAGCACCTTGACCTGCCCCCGGTAGGTGTTCTGTCCGCGCCCGGCGGAGATCCCCTTCGAGATGATGGTGCTGCGGGTGTTCTTCCCCAGGTGGATCATCTTGGTGCCGGTGTCCGCCTGCTGCCGGTTCGCGGTGATGGCCACCGAGTAGAACTCGCCCACCGAATCGTCCCCGAGCAGGATGCAACTCGGGTACTTCCAGGTGATCGCCGAACCGGTCTCGACCTGCGTCCAGGAGATGCGGGAGCGGGCGCCGGCGCACTTGCCCCGCTTGGTGACGAAGTTGTAGATGCCCCCGACGCCGTCCTTGTCGCCGGGATACCAGTTCTGCACCGTCGAGTACTTGATGCGGGCGTCTTCGAGGGCGACCAGTTCCACGACGGCGGCGTGGAGTTGATTCTCGTCCCGCATCGGCGCGGTGCAGCCTTCGAGGTAACTCACCTGGCTGCCGCGGTCGGCGACGATGAGCGTGCGCTCGAACTGCCCGGTCCCCGAAGCGTTGATCCGGAAATAGGTCGAGAGTTCCATCGGGCAGCGCACGCCCGGCGGGACATACACGAACGAGCCGTCGGAGAAGACCGCCGAGTTCAGGGCGGCGAAGAAGTTGTCCGAGTGGGGCACGACGCTCCCCAGGTACTTCCGCACCAGGTCGGGGTGTTCCCGCACCGCTTCCGAGAAACTGCAGAAGACGATCCCCAGGTCGGCGAGTTTCTCCTTGAAGGTGGTGGCGACGGAGACGCTGTCGAAGACCGCGTCCACCGCCACCCCGGCGAGCCGCTGCTGTTCGGCCAGCGGAATCCCCAGTTTCTCGTAGGTCGCGCGCAACTCCGGGTCGATGTCGTCGAGGCTCTTCGGCCCGTCGGCGACCGCGCTCTTCGGGGCGGCGTAGTAGCGGATCTCGTCGTAGCGGATCGGCGGATAGGAGACCTTCGCCCAGTCCGGTTCCGTCATCTCCTGCCAGACCCGGTAGGCCCGGAGCCTCCAGTCGAGCAGCCAGGCGGGCTCTTCCTTCTTCTCCGAGATCAGCCGGACCACTTCTTCGGACAGGCCCGGGGGAATGGTCTCGGTTTCGATCTCGGTGACGAAGCCGTAGGCGTAGTCGCGTTCGACGAGCGATTTGACTTCGTCGGCGCCGAGTTGCCGGCGGGTTTCGGGGGTTTCGGTGGGCATGGGGGGTCAGTGCGGATGCAGGATCGGGAGTTCGGGCCCCGAGGGCGGAGGAGCGAGCGAGGGCGGGGAAGGGGAGCGGTCGGCGCCGGGCAGCAACTGGTCGAGCGTCAATCGGGAGAGGGTCTCCACCACCAGGTCGTGGACCCGGGTGAGCGGGGTGCGCACGCAGCAGGTCGAGGTCAGCCCGCAGGTGTGGTCGTCGAGCCCGCATTCCACCAGCGCCAGCGGGCCCTCCACCGCTTCGATGACCTCGGTCAGCGAGATCCGGCCCGGCGGACGGGAGAGCCGGTAACCGCCGTGGATTCCCTGGCGGGTGGCGACCAGGCCGGCCTTCCGCAGGCCCTGCAGGATCTTGGCGACCAGTTCCGCCGGCAGCCCGCGCTCCTCGGCCACCCGCCGGGCGCTCCGGGTCTCGCCGCCGGGCAGGAGCGCCAGGTCGGAGAGGGCCATCAGCGCGTAGTCGGTGCTGCGGGAGAGGCGGAGCATCGGGATCGGGTCGGCGGGGCGGGAGCGGTTCCGGCGGGAGGGGAGGGAAGGAAGTGCGGGGAGGAAGGAGCGGGGAGGGTGCGGTCGGGGGAACGGCGCGTCGGGCCCCGGGTGGCGCATCCGATCGAAGAAGCCGGCCGGCGAATCCGATCGGCGAGTCCGGCCGAAGCGATCCACGGGATGGTCTCCGGCGGCGGCGTTCCTCGACGGCAGCGGGCGACCGCCTCCCCCGCCCGAATCGAACGATGGGGCTGACGATCGCCGCCGCCGGCGACCGCCACCGGCGAGACCGGATCGAGGCCCGGCGGCCGGAAGTGCCGCCGCTACCGGTCGTCGCGACGGAATGCGGCGCGGCGAGGACCGCCGGCGCGGCCTCCGCCGGGAACGCCGCGACAGGGCGACGGACCGGCAGGGCCGGGAAAACCGGGAAGAAAGGAAAGCGGAACGATCGTCCGTCAAATTACGACCCGAACGGTCGCATTTTAGCCGCGCCGCCGCGAAGCCGTCAACACTATCCCGGCGCCCACCGGGCGGGCACTCCCCCGGTGGGCGGCCACCGTCGCGACGCCGGCCCGGCGGGCGCCCCGTTGCGGAACGACCCGCCCCGGACACTCCCGCTCGTCCCCGGTGGTCGCAATGTCGGCCCGGGGGGCGCTCCGGTCGCGGAACGATCCGGCCCGGACATTCCCGCTCGTCCCCGGCGGTCGCCGCGCCGGCCCGATCCGGACCCCTCCGGCCCGTACACTCCGGCGCCTCCATGGCCCCCCCCGCCGTCGCGCCCGACCCGGTCCCGGCGCGGCGGCCGCGAACCCGGCGTGCGCCCTCCCGGAGGCCCGCTTCCCCGCCCGGGCGGCGCGTTTCTTCCCCGGCACGGCGCATTTCCTCGACCGCCGGCGGGGGCGGCGTCACCGCCCGGGAGCGCCGCGCCGGGGGGCCCTGGGACGACGCCGACGCGCCCCCTTCCCCGAAGGAGGACCGCGGAACCTCCCGGGAGGCCCCGGCGCCCCGCCGGCCGGCGCCGGACTGGACGGGGGCGACCCGCGCCCTCTCCCGCCGCGACCCGACGCTCCGGGCGGTCATCCGCCGCGTCGGCCCCTGCACCCTCGCGCCCCGGGAGAACTCCTTCGGCGCCCTGGCGGGGGCCATCGTCGCCCAGCAGATCTCCGCCGCCGCCGCCACCACCATCCACCGCCGGCTCTGGAAACTCACCGGCGGCCGGCCGCCGCAACCCGAGGACCTGCTCCGCCGCCGCGAAACCACCCTCCGGCGCGTCGGCCTCTCCCGGCAGAAGATCGGCTACCTGCGCGACCTCGCCCGGCGGGTGCGCGACGGCGACCTGGATTTCGAGGCGCTCCTCCGTTCGTCCGACGACGAAGTCCGGGAAACGCTCACCGCCGTCCGCGGCATCGGCGACTGGACCGCGGACATGCACCTGATCTTCACGCTGAACCGCCCCGATGTCTTCGCGCCCGGCGACGCCGCGGTGCTGGCGGCGATGCGCGACCTCTACGACCTGCCCGACGACGCCCCCGCCGCGGCCTTCCGCGAGATCAGCGACCGCTGGCGCCCGTACCGCAGCGTGGGGGTCTGGTACATGTACGAACACCTCCACGCCCGCCGCCGGGAAGCCCGCGACGCTTCCTGAACGCCCCCGGCCGGCCCCGTCCGAGGGGCGCGCTTCCGAAACGCCGCGCGCGGCGCGTCGGAGCCGGCGAACCGAGGGTCAGCCCGCCGACGGAGAGTCCGGCTGTCTCACCAGGCGCAGGTAGGGCTTCACCGTCTTCCAGCCCTCGGGGAAACGCTCCCGGGCGGCCTCGTCGGACACCGCCGGCACGATGATGCAGTCCTCGCCGGGCTTCCAGTCCGCCGGCGTCGCCACCGCGTGGTTCTCCGTCAACTGCAGCGAGTCCACCACCCGCAGCAACTCGTCGAAGTTGCGCCCGGTGGCCATCGGGTAGGTGAGGATCAGCCGCACCCGCTTGTCCGGCCCGATGATGAAGACGCAGCGGACGGTGAGGTTGTCCGCGGCGGTCCGCTTCCCCCCGAGCGCGTTCGGATGGATCATGTCGTACAACTTGGAGACCCGCAGGTCGTCGTCGCCGAGGATCGGGAAGTTGGGCGCGGTCCCCTGGGTCTCCTCGATGTCCCGGGCCCAGCCTTCGTGGTCCGCCACCGAGTCCACGCTCAGGCCGAGCAGGCGGACGCCGCGCCGGTCGAATTCCGGCTTCAGCCGCGCCGCGGTCCCCAGTTCGGTGGTGCAGACCGGGGTGTAGTCCTTCGGGTGGGAGAACAGGATCGCCCAGGAGTCGCCGATCCACTCGTGGAAGCGGATGACTCCCTCGGTCGAGTTCTGGGTGAAGTCGGGGGCCGGGTCGCCGATGCGCAGCGCCATGCGGGATCTCCTTTGCGGCTCGGGGGATCGGGGATCGAACCGGGCGGCGGCCTCTCCGGGTCGGGGCCGAAGGTCCCCCGGAGCGTCCCGCCCGGGGACAGTCGGCGACTCTACCGCGCCGCGCGCTGTCGCCGGCAGCTGCGCCGCGCTGGTTCCCCCGCGCCCCGACAGCGACGCCGGGGCGCGATGCCGCCCGGGTCTTCGCTGGAGACCGCCGAGCGCTGCCCCGGTCCCCGCCCCCCGACCACGACCCCCTGCCGCCGGCCCGGCCGGTTCCGCCGGTGCAGCCGAATCCGGCGCGACCTGACGGCGTCGGCGGGGTGGAGTCTCCGATGGAAGACCGGCCACGCCGCCCCGGTTCGCCGCGCCCCGACAACGACCTGCCGCCGGCCGGTTCTGCCCCGCCCCGAGGGGCGACCCCGGGACCGGTCGCCGCTCCGGCTCTCGACGGTGAGCGGCCGCGCCCTTCGGTTCGCACTTTCCCGACACCGACACGCCGCCGGCCCCGGTGGCGACTCCGAACGGGCCGTCCCTCGGGTCCTCGGGAGCGACGACGGTGACCGGCGGCGCGCTCCCGGTTCGCCGCGCCCCGACAGCGTCCCCGCCGCCGGGCCGGCCTATTCCGCGGCGCCGGCGTCGAACAGGTTCTCCGCCACTTCGCGGAGGCGGTCGCGCCAGGCCAGCGGAGCCAGCCACGAGTCCGGGATCGCCCCGAACCCCCGGAGCGCGCCGGCCAGTTGCCCGGTGACCGCTCCCACGGTGTCGGCGTCGCGCCCCAGGTTCACCGCCAGGATCAGCGCTTCCCGGAACGAGTCGGTGCTGCCCACCGCCCACAGCGCCGCTTCGAGCGTATGGACCACGTACCCGGTGGACCGGATCTCGTCCCGGCTCTTCCCCCGCCAGGAGCCGGCGGCGATCTCCGCGATCTTCCCGCTCTCCGTTTCGAGCGTCCGCGAACGGAGCACGAAGTCCTGCGGTCGGCCGGTGATCGCCTCGACCAGCGCCCCGGCGAAGAAGTCGCAGGCCGCGACCGCCTCGGCGGCGGCGTGGGTCGTCCGGCTCTGCAGCCGCGCCGCTTCCCGCGCCCGCCCGGCGTCGCGCCACCAGCGGATCGCCACCGGCGAGAGCCGCATCAGCGACCCGTTCCCCGCCGTGTTCGGGGCGGCGCTCCCGGCCAGCGGCTCCCCGGTCCGCTGGTACCGGTCCAGCGCCGCCCTCGTCGCGTTCCCGATGTCGACGCACTTCCCGGTCGGGGAGTTGTGCCCCTCGTTGCGCCAGGCGACGAACCGGGTCACCAGGTCCTCCGGATCGAGCCGGCCGCGGTCGAGCAGGGACTCCGCCAGGCAGAGCGCCTGGCTGGTGTCGTCGGTCCACTGTCCCGGTTGCAGGCCGAACGGTCCGTCACCCACCATCTCCGTGACCGGCGGCCGCGAATCCCGCTCGCAGAACTCCAGCGTCGTCCCCAGCGCGTCCCCGACCGCGAGCCCCACCAGGGAACCCACCGCCCGGTCCCGTGCCGCCGGAGCGCCTCCCGCCATCGTCACCCGGCGAATTTTCCCCCATTCCTCTAATTCTCTATTCGTTCGCGTTCCGCGCGCCGCCGCCGCGCCCTTTCGGAAAATCCAGCCCTCCGGCGAGAACCGACTGACCGGCCGACGCGGCCGCCCGAGGGGACGGGGCGACGAAGCCGGGCGCCGGGAGCACGCCGCGCCACGAATCGCTGGCGACCGCCGCGCCCTCCCGGAGAAAGCCTTCCGGAGAAAAGACGGCCGGCTCCGAATCGCGGTCCCCCCGTCCGCGCCCCACCGGAACGACGCTTATCCGAAAATCGGCCTTCGGCGGCGTCCTCCGGTACGACTTATCCGAAACGGGCCGAAAATCCGGCCTTTGGTGGGCAGAAATTCTCCGCCATCCGTATCTATATGGGGGAACGGGGAGGTTCCAGGCCCGCCCCGTCCGTTCGTCTCCTGTCTGGGAACCCCCCGGAGCACCCCATGCCCCTTCCGAAACTCACCGTCGCGACGGCCGCGGCCGCCCCGGAGATCGTGCCCGCGCCGCTTGCGGAAGCCGCGCCGCCGGACTACGCTCGGGTTGTCGAGAGGCCGATGACCGAGTCCCCGAACCCGCCGCCCGGCGCGCCCTTCCCCGAGCGGGAGGAGCCGGCGTCCGGAGCCGCTCTCGTCGTCTCGCCGGGGAGCGGCGAGGCGCCGCCGGTCGCGCCCGTGGCCGCGGGAGTCGTCCCCGAGTCCGAGTTCCGCGCTTGGGCCACGGTCCGGTTCGATCGCAACGAAGCCCGCCACGAGCAGCGGTGGACCGCCCTGGCAGCGCAGATCGAAGCCGTCCGCAAGGAGACCGCGGAACAGCAGGAGGCTCTCCGGAACGCCTTCCTGGCCGAGGGCCGGGCGATCCGCGAACAGTTCGGCTCCGACGCCGCGCGCCTCGACGCCAAGTTCGAGGCCCTGCGCGCCGAGGTGGGCCGGAAACTCGACGGACTCCACCAGGAGTTGGATCGGAAGATCGAGGCCCTGCGCCAGGAGTGGAACGGGAAACACGATGCGCTCCGCCAAGGCTTCGACCGGGGTTTCGGGCGGCTGGAAAAGCGGTTCGACGCCTCCGACCAGCAGTCCGGGAGTCTCGAGCAGCGGATCGGGGGTCTCGATCAGCAGGTCGGGCGTCTCGATGAGCGGGTCGGTGGTCTCGAGCAGCGGGTCGGTGGTCTCGATCAGCAGGTCGGGCGTCTCGATGAGCGGGTCGGTGGTCTCGACGAGCGGGTCGGGGCTCTCGACGAGCGGGTCGCCGCGCTCGAACGGGAAGTCGCCGCTCTCCGCGCCGAGTTCGACGCCTTCCGCAAGGAGATCCTGGCGCTCATCGAGCGCGTCGAGCGCCGCGCCGACGAGCGCGCCGGAGAGGCCAAGGAGCGCGACGAGGCGATCGAGGCCCGCGCCGAGAAGCGCGCGAAGGAGTCCGAGAAGCGCGACGAGGCGATCGAGGCCCGCGCCGTGGAGCGCGCGAAGGAGTCCGAGAAGCGCGACGAGGCGATCGAGGCCCGCGCCGAGGAGCGCGCGAAGGAGTCCGAGAAGCGCGACGAGGCGATCGAGGCTCGCGCCGTGGAGCGCGACGAGGCGATCGAGGCCCGCGCCGTGGAGCGCGACGAGGCGATCGAGGCCCGCGCTGTGGCGCGGGCCAAGGAGTCCGAGGAGCGGCTCGCGAAGGACATCGCCGGCATCCGGAGCTTCTTCACCAAGGTGTTCGTCGGCGTCGTCGTCATCGTCCTCGCCCAGGCGGCGATGCGGTGGTTGTGGTAGCGCCGCCTCCGCTACCCCGGCGATCCCTCCCTCCCGTCCGCGCCGCCGGCGGCGATCTCGCCGGCGGATTTCCGTTCCCTCCCGCGGATGGCGCTGCCGGGTCGGGGGGCGCCGCCCTGCAGGACGTTCCACCGAGTCCTCGTCCCACTTCGAGTGGCGCGCCGGGGCCCGGGCCCGGTTCGAGCACTCCGACGACCCCTTGCGAGAGACGGTGGCTCTCCTTCGTCGCGCCGGTCGCCGCCGCCCGGAAGGAGGTCGGGGACCGCCGGTCGGCGCTCCGGACTCCTTTCCTCGCCGAGAGGCAGATCCTCCGGCAGCGGTTCGCCGGGGACCCGGCGCGACTCGACCCCGAGTCGGAGGCCCTCCGCGCCGAGGCGGACCGGAACCTGGAAGCGCTCCGTCGGGAGTTCGCGCGAAAACTGGCAAGAGATCGGCCGGGTTTTCGACCCGGGACTCGGCCATCCCGAGGTGCGCGTCCGGGAGGCCGAGTGGCCCCCGGGCGATCGCGTCCGGCAGGCGGAGCGGCGCGCGAACGATCAGGCCGACGAGGCGGAGCGACGCGCCGAGGCGGCCGACGAGGAGGCCCGGAAGGCCCGGGGCCCGGGCGGACGCATGGCGAAGAGAGGGAACGGCAGCGGCGTGACGAGGCGGCATGCGCCGAACACAGGAAGCTGAACCGGCTGGCCAACGCCGTCATCATCGGCATCCTTCTCGCCGCATCGAGTCAGATCTTCCTCCGGTAACCCCGCCACCGTCCCGCGCCCTCGCCGCTTCCCGTACCGCCCCGCAAGGGCAGGGGGGGGAGCCCCGGCGACTCCGGCCCCGCGTCGGTAGCGGGCCGTAGCGGTCGCGCCGCCGACACCCCTCGCCGCCCGTGGTCGGGTCGGTTCGGCCGGACCCGTACGACCCGACCGACTGCCGGGGCTGGCGGCTCCCGGTTCCGGACCGCCGGGTTCGCCGCGTCGGGGTCTTCTCGGTGCCTCCGCGCCTCCCGGAACGAAGTCGTCCCGGTCGAAATTCTGTCCGGACAACGGGGTCCATCTCACCTGACGGCAGTCTGCCGGCGCGCCCCGACGCCGATCCGGCTCCCCGGCTGCTGCTGCCGCCGCCGAGATGGGAGCCGCCGCCGCGAACCCGGCCCGCCGGACGCGTCGCCGCCGGGAACGGAGAGAATCCCCCGGATGCCCCCGCCTCGAACCCCCTTCCGCCGCGTCCGGGCGCTCTGGCCGGACCACCTCGGCCTGGCCCGGGGGAAGGTGCTCGACGCCTCGGTCCTGGACGCCCCGGAGCCCGGCACCGGCCACTGCCTGGCCTCCTTCTCCCTCGGCCTGGCCCGGGACATGAACCCCTACGAGGCCTCCGGCGTCCTCGACGGCCTCCCCGACCTCCGCGCCGTCTTCGACCCGGCGGCGGTGCGGCCCGGCTGGCCGCCGGGGAGCGACCTCGGGGTGGTCGTCGCCGACCTCGAAGCCGCCGGCGCCCCGCTGGCGCGCTCCCCCCGCTGCCTCCTGAAGAAGGCGATCTCCCGGTTCACCGCCGACGGCCTCCACCCGGTGGTCGGCATCGAACTGGAGGCCTACCTGCTCCGGCCGGCCGCCGACGGGCCCGGCTACCGGCCCCTCGACACTCCCGGCCACCGGGTGTACGCAACCGGCCCCCTCGCCGACCCCCCGGGAGTGTTCGACCGGGTGCTGGCCGCCGCCGACGCCGCCGGCATCGTCGTCGAGTCGTTCCACGGCGAGTACGACGAGGGCCAATTCGAATTGACCCTGCAGAAGAAGGAGGCCCTCGCCGCCGCCGACGAGGCGTTCCTCTTCCGGCTGCTGGCGCAGGAGGTCGCCGCCGCCGCCGGCTTCCACCTCACCTTCCTCGGCAAGCCCTTCACCGACCGGGGCGGCTCCGGCCTCCATGTGAATCTCAGCCTCGAGATCGAGGCGACACAGGGAACCGGCGCGGCCCCGCCCTCCCGCCGGAACGCCTTCGCCGACCCCGAAGGCCCGGACGGTCTGGCGCCGGTCGCCTGGCGCGCCCTGGCCGGGCTCCTCCGCCACCACGCCGGCCTGGCCGCGGTGGTCGCCCCCACGGTGAACGCTTACCGCCGCCTGCGCCCGGGCCAGATGAGCGGCTACTACGCGAACTGGGGCCGCGACCACCGGGGCGTCGCCGTGCGCGTCCCCCCGGAGCGCGGCGCCGCCGCCCGCCTGGAGCACCGGCTGGCCGACGGCGCCTGCGGCGCGCATATCGCGGTGGCCGCGACGCTCCTCGCCGCCCGCCTCGGTATCGAGCGCGGCGAAGACCCGCCCCCGGCGGAGACCGCCGACTGCCTCGCCGCCCCCTCGAGGGCGCCGACCGTCGCCCGCGACCTGGCGGCGGCGCTCGACGACCTCGAAGCCGACCGCGACCTGGTCGCCGCCCTCGGCGAGGACTTCGTCCGCATGCACTGCGCCGTCAAGCGCGCCGAGTGGGAGCGGTACCGCGCCCACACCTCCGACTGGGAACTCCGCGAGTACCTCCCCCACTACTGACGCCCGGCCTGCCTCCGGCGCCGCTCGGCCGCGCGGAACTCCGCGGCGCCCGCCCGCCGAAGCCGATGAGTCGGACGCCCGCCCCCCTCCGGGAAGCGCCGGCGGGGTCTCCCGCCCCGTCGCGTTCCCGGGCCGCCGGGCGCGGCGGACTCCGACCGGTCCTCTCGGCCGCGGGGGCGCCCGTACCCCGGCCCGCCGGAGCTGCCTCGGAGCCCTCCGCCGGCCCCGGAAAGGCTCCGGCGAGAGGGCGGCCGGCCGCCCCGAAGCGGGCTGCCTCCTTCCAATTTTTTGGATGCCGGCGGCGCCGGACTCGCATCGCCGCTGTTCGTTCGTTCCCTTATACTTCGCCGCCGGACAGGTTGCGCGCGGTTCTGCCACGCCCTTCTGCGCCCCCACCCAAGGAGACTGGAAACATGATGCGGATGACCAGGAAGCCGACTCCGTTCCGCGGACCGGCTCTCCTCCTCGCGCTGACCTTGGGCGCCGGTGTCGCGCTGTCGGGTTGCAGCGACGATTCGGCCCCGGCGCCGGCCCCGACCCCCGCTCCCACCCCGGCGCCCCCGGACCCGACCCCGGACCCGACCCCGACCCTCGGCGCGCCCGCCGGGCTCAAGGTGGCTGACACCGGCTCGGACTTCATCGAATTCAGTTGGGAGGCGGTGGAGGGCGCCACCGGCTACGAGATCCAACTGAGCAGGACCGCCGGGGACTTCAGTTCCGTCTCCACGGCCACCGTTACCGGCACCATGCACAAGTTCGAGGTAGAGCCCGAAACGACGGCCTACGCCCGCGTCCGGGCGACGGCCGCCGGCGTCAGCAGCGACTGGAGCGACTCGGTGAGGGGCGTCAGCATGGCTGCGCCGATCGTGCTGGGCGTGCCGATGCCGATGGTGTCCAGCACCGGCCCGGATCACATCGAGTGGTCCTGGGCGGCGGTCCCGGACGCTCAGGAGTACCAGGTCCAGGTGGCCGACTCCGAGGACGGCCTCGCCGAGGCGCCGACGATCTCCACGCCGGGGACCACGCACCGGGTCACTGCGGAGCCGGAGACCGCGATGTACATCCGGGTGCGGGCCGCGGTCACCACGCCCATGGCGGCCGCCGGCGACTGGAGCGCCGCGGTCGAGGGGATGAGCGCCGCCGCGCCGACCACCCTGATGGTGAGCATGACCCCGCCGGACGCGGACGCCGACCGGACCTGCAGCGGCCAGGTCTTCTGCCCGGACCGCGGCGCCGACCCGGCCTCGGCGATGGCCACCGTGAACACCCGGCTGCTGGTGACCTCTTCCCACCCCGCCGAGGTCTCCGCGATGTTCGTGACCGGGGCGTCCGCGCTCGGCCTCGGCGAAGGCGAGAACACGCCGTTCACCCGCGTGAACTGGCCGGCATTGCAGAGCGACATCGCGAACGACGGCGTCACCTTCCGCTTCGAGCGCCTCTCGACGGGCGCCGGCCGGGAGCCGGCCGCCGGCGGCGAGGTCCGGTACATCACCTGCGGGCCCTTCCGCTGCTCGGAGTCCGCCGACGAGATCCCGCCGGCGCCGGATATCACCATCTCCGACTCCGCCGCCTGCACCGGCTTCGAGGCCGAGTTCACCCTGAATGTGGGCGCGATCCGCAACAACAGCGCCGCGGGGCCTACCAACGGAGTCGACATCGGCTGGAGCTACACCTCGACGGGGCCGGCGACGGTGACCCATGTGTTCGCCGGCGGCCTGCGGGTGCCGAACTGGCCGATCACCGCCGGCACCTCCCGGGAGCAGCCGCTCAATTTGGCCCGGAACGACGCGCAGCAGATCAATGTCTTCGGTGGCGTTTATCACGACCGCATCTTTCACCAGAGCCACGGCGTGCGGACTCTTATTCAGACTACGGCCGGACCCATTCGCAACGCCCCGCACAACTGCTTCTTCGAGCGCGCGAGCGACTTCCGTTGGCGGCGGCTGACGACGACTACCCCCAGCTATACGACTTGGGTGGATGACGCCGCGTTGGTGGACTACGGCACTTACGAGCTCTTCGGCGTCCCGGGGACCGCTTCCGGCCTCCAGAAGCCGCTGCAGTGCGTCAGAATCCTCATGGACGACACCTCCGGCTGCAACAACTTCCACGGCACCGGCTGCGGCTCGGTGACCCGCGCCAACCACCTCGAGGGGTACTCGCTCCTGGTGCAGCCCCAGGCGAGCGTCACTTGGGAAGGCAGCCGCGTGAACTGGCCCGAGGACGGGGATCCTTTCGAGGACCTCGACTGCGCCGGCTTCACCGTGTCCGCCTCCGACCAGGTGGATGTCTGCGAACTCTTCGAGGAAGAGGTGGACCGCTACTGGGGCCAGGGGCTGGTCGCGAATGTGGGCGACCGCGGCGAGTTCGGGAAAGGCTCCCAGGAATGGCGGCTGCGCCCGATCATCGCCAACGACTACGAGGGCACCCGGACCCTGGTGGCGCTGCAGGTGGCCCGGAACGCCCCGGCGCCGGAGGGACTCCGGGGAGCGGACGACACCACCCACGACCCCCGGTACATCGCCCGGCCGCGGGGCAGCCGCTTCTTCAGCCTCTGGCTCTCCGACACCGGGAAGGATCCGTACGGGGAGTACCATCCGGACCGTATCGGCGGGGGAACGGACCGCACCGCCGTCGGCATCGACGGGACGAGACTCGACCGCAACCTCTACTACCCGGGTCCGAGAAACGCATTCCAGGAGTGGTTGCCGCTCCGGCCGTTCGGAATCGGACTGGGCTTTGCCGATGCCACCAAGCCGGCCGCCTACAATGTCGGCGCCGACGGAGGGGCCGACAGGGGTGAGGTGGCCCAGCGCGGGATCCTCACCTTCCCGATGTTCGACGATGAGCACCACAAACTCCACGGCGACTTCGGCAAGACCGACTTCGACGACAACGGCGAAGCGAACAACTTCGCGTCGGCCTTCTGGGAGCGTGACCGGGCCTGCGACGCCACGGACGGCGGCGAAGAGGCGTGCGATGTGGACGGCGTCGAGTTCTCCGGCGAAGTCACCTTCGTCATGAGCCGGGACTCGATGCGGTGCGCCCAGACGCGCGAGATCTCGGTGACCTGCAACTGGGACGCCGACGGCGAGCGCGGGCGGTACACGAACTTCAATGTGGCGAACGCCGACAAGTTCATCACCTGCCGGTCCAACTGAGGAGGAACCCTGCTCCGCAGCGCCCGAAGGCCGCCGAACCGCTTCGACCGGGCCGCTTCGGCCTGACCCCCTCCCGAGCCCCGGGGCCGCGCGCCCCGGGGCTTTTTGGCGGCGCGCGGCCGGCGGGAACGCCGTCGGGGTCTCCGTTTGGGAGCACCCGATGACCGGGTCGGGGGGCGGCCCACCGGGCCCGACCGGACCCCGGGCGCGAAGGCGCAATTCCCGCCCGGCGCCGGCCCGGAAGGACCCCGCGAGAGGGCGGCCGGCCACCCCGAAGCGGCCCCCCCCCCCCCCCCCCCCCCCCCCAATTTTTTGGATGCCGGCAGCGCCGGATTCGCATCGCCGCTGTTCGTTCGTTCCCTTATACTTCGCCGCCGGACAGGTTGCGCGCGGTTCCCCGCGGGTTGACCCCTGCCCGCCGACGGACGATGATGCAACAGGGGATCCTCCCGCTGTCCGCCCGCGCGGGGTTCCGCCGCAACCTCCCGCGCCCCCTCCCGAGGAGACTGGAGAGATGACACTGACGAACCGGAAGCCGACCCCGTTCCGCGGACCGGCTCTCTTCCTCACGCTGACGCTGGGTGCCGGTCTCGCGCTGTCGGGTTGCAGCGACGATTCGGCCCCGGCGCCGGCCCCTGCCCCCGCTCCCACCCCGGCGCCCCCGGACCCGACCCCGACCCTCGGCGCGCCCGCCGGGCTCAAGGTGGCTGACACCGGCTCGGACTTCATCGAATTCAGTTGGGAGGCGGTGGAGGGCGCCACCGGCTACGAGATCCAACTGAGCAGGACCGCCGGGGACTTCAGTTCCGTCTCCACGGCCACCGTTACCGGCACCATGCACAAGTTTGAGGTAGAGCCCGAAACGACGGCCTACGCCCGCGTCCGGGCGACGGCCGCCGGCGTCAGCAGCGACTGGAGCGACTCGGTGAGGGGCGTCAGCATGGCTGCGCCGATCGTGCTGGGCGTGCCGATGCCGATGGTGTCCAGCACCGGCCTGGATCACATCGAGTGGTCCTGGGCGGCGGTCCCGGACGCTCAGGAGTACCAGGTCCAGGTGGCCGACTCCGAGGACGGCCTCGCCGAGGCGCCGACGATCTCCACGCCGGGGACCACGCACCGGGTCACTGCGGAGCCGGAGACCGCGATGTACATCCGGGTGCGGGCCGCGGTCACCACGCCCATGGTGGCCGCCGGCGACTGGAGCGCCGCGGTCGAGGGGATGAGCGCCGCCGCGCCGACCACCCTGATGGTGAGCATGACCCCGCCGGACGCGGACGCCGACCGGACCTGCAGCGGCCAGGTCTTCTGCCCGGACCGCGGTGCCGACCCGGCCTCGGCGATGGCCACCGTGAACACCCGGCTGCTGGTGACCTCTTCCCACCCCGCCGAGGTCTCCGCAATGTTCGTGACCGGGGCGTCCGCGCTCGGCCTCGGCGAAGGCGAGAACACGCCGTTCACCCGCGTGAACTGGCCGGCATTGCAGAGCGACATCGCGAACGACGGCGTCACCTTCCGCTTCGAGCGCCTCTCGACGGGCGCCGGCCGGGAGCCGGCCGCCGGCGGCGAGGTCCGGTACATCACCTGCGGGCCCTTCCGCTGCTCGGAGTCCGCCGACGAGATCCCGCCGGCGCCGGATATCACCATCTCCGACTCCGCCGCCTGCACCGGCTTCGAGGCCGAGTTCACCCTGAATGTGGGCGCGATCCGCAACGGCCTCCCGAACATGCGCAGCGCCGAGCCGGCTTCTCCGCCGAACGGACTCGACCTCGGCTGGACCTACACCTCCACCGGGCCGGCGACAGTGACCCATGTGTTCGCCGCGGGCCTCGAGGTGTTGGCCCCGGCGATCACCGCCGGCGCCTCCCGGGAGCAGGGGCTGAGCCTGTCGCGACCCGCTGACAACGACAACCCCCGGAAGATCAACAACTTCGGCGGCAACCATAGACGACGCTGGTACGGCCGGAGCACTTACGGCATGATCGACCAGAACATCACCACCGGCGGGCCGATCCGCAACGGCCTTCAGAACTGTTTTCCGGAGAGCGACGCCGCCGCGTTGGCGGCAGGCATTGCCTCGGCGCAGACGGGCGGGAGTTTTCCACCCGCCTGGATAGCGGACGCCTGGAAAGTGGACTTCGGCACCTATTCCCTCTTCGGCGCCGCGGGGACCACCTCCGCCATCGAGCGTCCGCCGGGCGCGACTTGCGGTCGCATCATCCTGGACGACACCAGCGGATGCGTCAACAAGAACGGCACCGACTGCGGCGGGGTGACCCGCGCCAACTACCTCGACGGGTACTCGATCAGGGTGCAGCCCCAGGCGAGCGTCACCTGGGCCGGCAGCCGCGTGAACTGGCCCGAGGGCCGGGATCCTTTCGAGGGTCTCGACTGCGAGGGCTTCACCGTGTCCGCCGCCGACCAGGTGGATGTCTGCGAACTCTTCGAGGAAGAGGTGGACCGCTACTGGGGCCAGGGCGCGGTCGCGAATGTGGGTGACCGCGGCGAGTTCGGGAAAGGTTCCGCGGAGTGGAGGCTGCGCCCGATCATCGCCAACGACTACGAGGGCACCCGGACCCTGGTGGCGCTGCAGGTGGCCCGGAACGCCCCGGCGCCGGAGGGACTCCGGGGAGCGGACGACACCACCCACGCCCCCCGGTACATCGCCCGGCCGCGGGGCAGCCGATTCCTCAGCCTCTGGCTTTCCGACACCGGGAAGACCGCGTACGAGAGCGACGAATTGGATCGTATCGGCTCCCTCGGCATCGACCGGACGAGGAACGACCGCAATCTCTACTACCCGGGTCCGAGCCACGCTTTCCAGGAGTGGATGTCCCTCGAGCCGTTCGGCATCGGAGTCGAGAGCGCCAATCCCGCCGGCTACCGCGTCGGCGACGACGGCGGCGGCAACCAGAATGTGGCCCAGCGCGGGATCCTCACCTTCCCGATGTTCGACGACGAGCACCACAAACTCCACGGCGACTTCGGCAAGACCGACTTCGACGACAACGGCGAAGCGGACAACTTCGCGTCGGACTTCTGGGAGCGCGACCGGACCTGTGACACCACCGACGGCGGCGCGGAGGCGTGCGATGTGGACGGCGTCGAGTTCTCCGGCGAAGTCACCTTCGTCCTGCACCGGGACTCGTCGGTGTGCCCCCAGACGCGCGAGATCTCCGTGACCTGCGACTGGGACTCCGATGGCGACCGCGGGCGGTACCGGAACTTCAATGTGCCGAACGCCGACAAGTTCATCACCTGCCGGTCCAACTGAGGAGGAACCCCGCCCCGCAGCGCCCGACAGCGTCCTGACCACTTCGGCCTGACTGTTTCGGCCGGACCCCTCCCGAGCCCCGGGGCCACGCCGCCCCGGGGCTTTTCTCGTTGCCCCGCCCGGGCCGGAACGCCGCCGGTCCGGCCGGGTTCGAGGTCGAGCGTAGCGGCGCTTCGAAGCTGACGGGGGAAGCGGCGCGGAGCGGAGTGAGGTGGGCAGCCGGCCCGCTCACCCTCGCGGCCCCGAGGCCGACCTTCGCGCCGGAGTCGGGTCTCGGCGACGAGGTCCGGTCGTCCGGCGAGTGCGGGGTCGAGTCCGGTGGTGATTCGGGAGCGCCGACGGGAGGAGGAGCGGAGCGGGCGACCTCGTTCCGGTCGCCGTCGAAACCCGGGACCCCGGGCGTCCGCGTCGGAGTCGGGTCTCGGCGACGAGGTCCGCTCGTCGAGATCCGGTCGTCCGGCGAGTCCGGGGTCGAGTCCGTGGTGATTCGGGAGCGCCGACGGGAGGAGGAGCGGAGCGGGCGACCTCGTTCCGGTCGCCTGTCGAAACCCGAGACCCCGGGCCTCCGCGTCGGAGTCGGGTCTCGGCGACGAGGTCCGCTCGTCGAGATCCGCTCGACGAGGTCCGGTCGTCCGGCGAGTGCGGGGTCGAGTCCGGTGGTGATTCGGGAGCGCCGACGGGAGGAGGAGCGGAGCGGGCGACCTCGTTCCGGTCGCCTGTCGAAACCCGAGACCCCGGGCCTCCGCGTCGGAGTCGGGTCTCGGCGACGAGCCCTGGCTGTCCGGCGGGTTCGAGGACGAGGGTGGCGGTGATCCGGGGCCGACGAGGGAGGCGGGTCCGGTCGTCGTTGCGGCCCGGCGGCCGCCGGAGCCGGACCGTGGAGCCCGGAAGTCCGTCGGGTCGAGGTCGTGGCTTCCGGCGGCGGCGCCGGAGCACTCCTGCCGGGGCACTCCCGGAAGCCGGCCGGGTCGGAGAGGGCGCCCCGGACCGGGAGCGCGGCGCCCGACCGCCCTGCCGGCCGGGGGCCGCGCTCGTCTGCCGGGCCGACGGGACCTCCCGGAGCGGGAGCGTGGGGCCCCGACCTCCCGGTCCTCGGCCGGCGCGGCCCCCCGGGCCGGAGAGGGAGTCCCCGGAGTCCGAGCGTGGCTGCGAGGGGTGGTACCGAGCCGGAACGACAGCTGCTCCGAGCAGAGAAGAACCGTCGCCGCGGCCGACCCCCTGTCGGTCGTCGCGCGAAGTTCCGGCCCCTTCTGGTCTTTTCCTCCCGCTTCTCCCGGTGTCGCCGCGGCCGGCCCCCCTGTTCGCCGCGGGAAGGGTCGTTCCGGGGAGCCGGTACCGGTGACCGACCCGGATCCTCGACCGGACGACGATCGCTGCAGCGCGCCGAGGAGCGGAGTCGTGAGGGGCGCGGTCGAGGAGGTCTCGTTTCCCGGGGATTCGCGCGGGCGGCGCGCCGGAGCCGGCCCCGTCCCGGCCTCCGGCTGCCGGCGGGGCCCCGCCGGGAGGGCCGCCCCCGAGTCGGGCGCCTGGTCGAGGATCGCGGAGCCGGGAGGTTCGGGGAGCCGGGAGGTTCGGGGAGCCGGGCGCTTCTCCGAACCCGGTTCCCTCGCGCCGCCGCTCGACCTCGGTCGGAACTCCCCCGCCGGTGGCCCGACCGCGGTTCCGCAGCGCCGCCGCCACGACCGGACCAGGGCGTCGGCGGCCTCGTCCCCTTTCCCGGTTCCCCTGTGGTTCGGCGGCGCCGCCGCTTACGACCGGACCAGGCTGTCGGCGGCCTCGTCCTCTTCCGGATTCGACGGCGGTTCCGCGGCGCCCCACTCCGAGCCCGGCCGCCTCTCTCCGTCCGGTGCTCCCCCGAACCGCGCCGCGCCCTCCGCGCCCCGAGCGCCGGGAAGACGGCCCCGGCCGCTCCCGCCGGGTTCCGCCCTTCGTCCCCCCGGTGCTCCGGGCGCTTCGCGGCCGGCCTGCGTCGGGGCGTCCCCGCGAGACCGACTTCTCCGCCACCCGGAGCCCTTCTCCGTCCGGCGCTCCCCCGAACCGCGCCGCGCCCTCCGCGCCCGAGCGTCGGCCCGAGCGCCGGGACGACGGGTCCGGCCGTTTCCGCCGGGTTCCGCTCTTCGTCTCCCCCCGGCGCCCGGGGCGCTTCGCCGCCGGCAGCGCGGGGGCGTCCCCGCGAGACCCGACGGCTCCGCCGCCCCGATCCTGTCTCCGTCCGGCGCCCCCGAGTCGGCCGAGCCCCGCTCTCCCGCCGTGTCCGTCGCTCGCCGACGCCGCGCCGGGGAGACCCCCGATCGCGCCCCGGCCCGGCGGGAACCGCGGCCGGGCCGCCGGCGCCGAAATCCCCCCTGTTGTCGCCCTCCGCCGCCTCGTCCGCCCCGCCGCGGTCCCTCGCGACGGCTCGTTCCGCGGCCATCCCTAGTCGTCGCCTTCCGCGGCCTCGTCCGCCCTGCCGCGGTCCCTCGCGGCGGCTCGTTCCGGCGGCCATCCGTGTCGTCGCCCTCCGCCGCCTCGTCGGCCCCACTGCCGGGCGCGGCGGGGCGTTCCCCGAGACCGACTTCGCCGCCGCTGCCGCCGGCTTCTCCGGCCCGAGGTTCCCGCGCCGCGGGCGCGCCGCGCGCTGCGTCCCGGTCCGCCCGCCCGCAGTCCGGCGCGCCTTCGTCGAACCCGCCGAGACGCGGCCCGACCCGGCGTCCGCATCTTCTTCGACCGGTGGTGGCCGACGCTTCCCCCGATCCCGTGTCCTCCGTCCCGCGAGGGCCGTTGCCCGAGGCGCCCCCTCCCGCCGACTCGAACCGCGGCCCTCCCCCCGCTCCGACCGGCGAACTGCCCGGTTCCGGTCCGCCGTTCCGAGGGACCGTCCGCTGCTCGCCGCCGGGGCCGGGGGCTCCCGCGCTCCCTCGCCGCGGCCCGGCCCGGGCCGTTCCCCGGTTGACTTGCCCGAGCGCCGTGTGATTCACTTCCCCCCCTTGTGCGCGCTCCATGAGCGGCGCCGGCGGGGCGGGCTTGCCGGTTGAATTCGGTTCTGCCTATACTCCGCCCCGACTCGCCGCCGATCGCGCCGGGTTGACACTTGCCGGAAACCGGTAGAGAATCCCGCAGACGGCGCCCGCCGAAGAGGGCTTCGGCGCCGTTCCACACCGTCCTACAGGAGGTAGGCGACATGATGCAGATCACAGGGAAGTCGGCTTCGTTCCGCGGGCTGACTCTCCTTCTCGCCCTGATGCTGGGCGCCGGCCTCGCGCTGACGGGCTGCGGTGACGACGACTCGTCCACCACGCCGGCTCCGGCGCCTGCGCCTGCCCCGCAACCGCCGCCTGCTCCCGAGCCGCCCGGAACCCCCGGCGGCCTGCGGGTCGCCTCCACCGGGGTGGACTACATCGAATTCGCCTGGGATGCGGTCGAAGGCGCCACCGGCTACGAAGTCCAGATGTCCATGACCGAGGGCGACTTCAGTTCGGCGATGCAGGCCGCCGTCACCGGGACGATGCACAAGTTCGACAACATCGCCGCCGAGACCACCGCCTACGGGCGCGTGCGGGCCACCAACGACGACGGCGCCAGCGCGTGGAGCGACGCCGAGATGGGGATGACCATGGCCGCGCCGATGGTGCTGGGCGTGCCGATGCCGATGGTGTCGAGCACCGGCCCCGACCACATCGAGTGGAGTTGGGAGGCGATCATGAACGCGCAGGGCTACCAGGTCCAGGTCGCCGACTCCATGGACAGCCTCGCCGACGCGGAAATGATGGCGACCACCGAGACCAGCCACCGCGTGGACGCCGAGCCGGAGATGACGATGTACATCCGCGTCCGGTCGGCGGTCCTCCTGCCGTCCCCGATGGCGAGCGAGTGGAGCATGGCCGTCGAGGGCATGAGCGATGTCATGCCGATGCCGTTCGTGGTGAGCATGACTCCGCCGGAAGCGGGAGCGGACCGCGCCTGCAGCGGCCAGGCGTTCTGCCCGGACAGCATGACGGATGTGAAGAAGGCGATGGCCGGGCCGAACAAGATGATGATGGTGTCCTCCTCCCATCAGGCCCAGGTCTCGCCGATGTACATCGACGACGCCGCGGCGGTGGACCTGAATGTCGGCGACAACACGCCGTTCCAGTTCGTCGCCTGGGACGCGATGCAGAGCATGGTCGCGGGGGATGGCGTCACCTTCATGCTCCAGCGGATCTCCACGGCTGCGGGACAGGAGCCGATGCCGATGGGCGACATGATGTACATCACCTGCGGCCCGTTCGAGTGCTCGGACGCGATGGACGAGGTCCCGGCCGCGCCGGACATCACCATCGCCAACTCCCAGGCCTGCACCGACTTCGATGCGGAACTGACCCTGAATGTCGGCCTCGGCTACAACGGCGGGCGCTTCGACGGGGCGGATGTCGCAGTCACCTTCGACGGCGCCGGGTCGGAACTGGAACGCGGCATCGACGCCGGGTGGACCTACACCAGCACCACCACCGCTTCGGTGATGCATGAGATCACCGGCGTCATCGGCCATGACGGCGGCAGTCTGAAGGTCGTGGGCTCCCCTCTCGAGAAGACCTCCACCCCCAAGGCTCTCGGCATGAGACGCAACAGGACCGTCAACCACTTCGGTGGAACCTACGCCGCGGACGGCGCTACGAGCAGCGGCGGGCCGATCCGGAACGGACCGAGCGATTGCCTGCAGACAGCGGCTCCGGCGGAAACCGGTTGGGAGACCAACGGCTACACCTACGGAAACATCAGCGGCAAGAGCGGAGAGGCCGGCACCCTGCAGCGGCCGCTCGAGTGTTTCCGCATCATCACTGCCGGACGGGCCGCCGTCGGGGACAACATCTCGACCCGGCAGAACTACCTTCCGGGGTACCGGGTGCATGTGACGCCGAACGCCAGCGTGACTTGGGCCGGCAGTTCCGTGAGTTGGCCGAAGGGCCAGGATCCCTTCGAGGATCTCGACTGCGAAGGACGCACTTTCGACGCTGCAGACCACGTGGATGTCTGCGAGTCCTTCCAGGAGCAGGCGATGGCCTACTGGGGCACGGGAGTCGGAAACAAGTCCACTCACAACTTCACCTTCGAATACATCGTGACCGAGGGCACGACCGGCGAGGTGGACGACGACGCGAGTGCCGCGGCAGTGGCTCCGCACAAGATCCTCAGAAAGATCAATATCATCCCGAACGGGGCGGTCGGAGCACAGTACAAGTCCGCGGGTGTCCGGCGGTCGCCGAACAGCATGTGGACGAGCATGTGGTTGGTGAACACGGACAAGACCGCGGACACCACGAACCTCGGGGAGCAGGACGGGCGTGACTCCACGGTCGCCGATGCGGACATCTATAAGCCGGATGCCGGCCAGGGCGCTTATCTCCGCGCCTTCGCGTCCGCCGGCGACAGGGACCGCCGAACGGACGCCGGGAGCGCCGCTCTGGCTTGGCGGCCGTTGCTCTCCGTGGAACTGATCGATAGCGATGGCGATCCGCTGCATGACGACTTCGGCAAGGTGGACTTCGATGCTTCGGGATCCGGAGCGAAGAAAGCCGACAACTTCCTTGCCACGAACGCGGATGCGTATTCCTGTACCGACGCGGATGGCGCCGGTTGCGATGCCACCGCGACTTTCGACGAGTCGTTCACGCTCACGCAGTACCAGGATACGAACGGTTGCACCCAGACCATCGAAGTTTCCTTCACCTGCACCTGGGACGCCGATGGCGACGAGGACCGCACCGGTGACGCTAGTGGAGGCACGGCGAAGGCCTTCGGAACCGCAAACATCGGCAACTTCGTCACCTGCACGATGAACTGACCGAGGACGACCTGACGGGAGAGGCTCCGGCGGCCTGATCGCCGACCCCGCTCCCGAAGCCCTGGGGCCCCACGGCCCCGGGGCTTTTCCTCTGTACGCCGAAGAAACTGCCCGAGCGCCGCCCTCCCGGACGGCGCTTCCCACCGGATCGGCGAACCGGCCCCTTCCGGTCGACTTCGACCGGCCCGCGCGGGTCTTTCGCATTTCCAGGTCGGCGCGGTCGCCTGCCGGCTCGACCCGGCGGCGCCCACCGGACGGTCCGCCGGCCGGGGCCGGGAGTACCCCGGCGTTCCCATCTGCCGGGTGACTCGAAGCCCGACGCCGCGGCCCCGACGGAGGCGTCACTTCCCGAATACGGCCGCTCCCCCGACGGCTCGCCGCTCGCCGCCTCCACCGGGCGGCTCCCGCCCCCCGACTGCGGGCCGACCTCCCGGAACCGGTGACCGGGACCGGCGGGACCGGCCGCGGAAGTGAGCGCCACGGATCCGATGGCGGTGGGGATTCCCGGGAGCGAGCGACTCGCTGCGGAGCGCGCTCCGGTCCCGTCGCCATCATCCGGCCGGACCGCGCCCCCTCCGTGCCGGGGTCGTCTCCGTGGAACCGGCCGGGCAGAGCGACCGGACCGCCGCGGAGCCCGCCCCGGAGAAGCGGATCGCTCGTCCGGAGGAGCGGTTCCACGACCTCGACCTCCGCCTTCTCCGCCGGAGGAGCGCCCCCCCGACAGCGTCCGGTGTGCGCCACGGACACCCGCCTCCGGCCCTGACCCCGTACGAACCCACCGCCCGACGAGTGCCGTCGCCGCGCCCGGCAGCGCGCGCCCGCCGGCGAACTCGCGTGCTAGATTCTCCATACCGGCGATTCATGCAGCCGAGGAGGTGAGCCCATGGATCCGACGATGATCTCCGTCTTTGCGGTGGGAGCGACGCTCTTGGCGGTCGGGGGCAGTCTGGCCGCTCTCATCCTGACCGGTCAGCGCTCTCTCCGCACCGAGATCGCCGCGGTCGAGACCCGCCTCGGCAAGCGGATAGACGACACCAAGACCGAACTCCGCACCGAGATCAACGCGGTGGAGACCCGCCTCGGCAACGGGATCAACGCGGTGGAGGCGCGCCTCGGCAAGCGGATAGACGGCTTGGACAACCGCGTCAACGGACTGGAGCGCCGGCTCACGCTTCTGGAGGGCGCCCTCACGGTGGTGCTCCGGCCGCTGCGGCGACCACCACTGCCCGATCCGACCCCGGACGAGTCCCCCGGCTGACCACGGCTGGTCACCCTGCCGGGCGGCGTTCGCGCACTGAACACCCGGAACCGCCGGCGACGCACAGAAAAGGGGCAGTCTCCTCGGATCCGACGACAGCGGGGTTCCTCGCTCCGGAGGCGGCCATCTTCGGACTGGGCGCTGCTTCTGGCCGCCATCGTCCTGATCGGCCGGTGCTCCCTCCGGACGGAGATCGCCACGGTCGGCACCCGCCTGCGAGGCGACCTGAACGCGACGGAGACCCGCCTCCGCCAGCGGGTCGACGACCTGAAGACCGAGATCAGCGCCGATCTCGCCGGCTTCGAGGCCCGGCTGAGGGAGCGGCTCCGAAGGGTCCGGATTGCGCCCGCGGCGCGGCGGCCCGCACCCGCGCCCGGCCGGGAGAGCGGCAAGACCGGACCGGGACGGCCTCGGAGCCGCGGAGGGGATTCGCTGGCTGACCGCATCCATGTATCCGGACGGTCGCCCTTCCCGGCGTGAGGGAGCCCACCGGTGGCTCCCCTTCGGGATGGTGACCGACCGGCGTCCGGCCCTTTCGGAAACGCGGCGGGAGCGCCTGGCCGACCGCGTCCACGACCTCAGGCTGCCGTCTGTCCCGCCTGGAAATCGCCCACGCGGACTCCCCGCGTTGCCCGCTGGTCGCCGCGCCGGGGCCCGAACGACCGCCGTCCGCCTGAGCCCTCGCCGGCGGCGACCGGGCCCCTTTCAGGCACAACCGCCGCGCCGGCTCCGTCCGCGCCCGCCGGCGGGAATCGGCGGGCGTCCCTCGGCGGCGACGGTTCCCGGGGCGTCGAGGCGGCGGAACCGTTGGGGGACCTCGGGCCAGGGCCGGTTTCCGGGGCGCGCCACACCGGCGCCGGGTCGGGGTTCGAGGCCGGTTCGTTCGCGTGGCGGTCTCTTCGCCGGCAGGCTTCGGCGGGAGTTCGTTCCCGACGGGTGGAGAATGCCGGCGACCTCCGGCGAGAGTGGCGCCTCCCGCGCGTCGTTCCCTGCTCTTCGTCGGGGTCCCGGACGCCCGCAGGAGGAACGGCAGGGGATCCACGACCTCGGCGCCGGGTTTCGCGTTCGCGCCGGGCGGCTCCCGGCTGTTAGAATCACCGACCGTTTTCGGATGCTCCCGGTTGCCGGGGGCGTCCCCTTCTCCCTCGAGAGGAATCCCCATCATGAAGAAGACGCTCGCGCTCCTCGTCCTCGTCCTGTTCGCCGTGGGTCTGGTCTCCGTCGCTGCGGAAGACACGACCTACACCGGCTGGATCGCCGACGAGGCCTGCGCCAAGGACTACGCCAAGTCCGCCACCGCCGACCACCAGGGCTGCGCCAGCGGCTGCCTGAAGAAGGGCACTGTCGCCCTCTCGACCGCGGATGGCCTGCACCTGCTCGACATCACCGCCGAGAAGGCGATGGAGCACCTGGGCATGGAAGTGGTGGTCACCGGCACCCTGAACGCCGAGACCAACACCATCGCGGTGACCGGCATCGCCGCGGCCCCCGCGACCGAGTAACCGCCGGGAACCCGGACGCGAGGGGATCGGTCCCCCCGGCCCGACTTCGGTCGCCGGGGGATGATCGCCGGGGCGTCGTCCGGCGCGGCTGAGCCCGCGCCGCGGCGCTCCGGTTTCGGTCTGCCCGACGCCGGCCCGGCCGCCGGTCGTCGGCCGCCGGTCGTCGGCTCCTGCTGACGGTCTTCGCCGGCCAGCCCTTCGCCTGACGGCCTCCTCCCTCACGGCTTCTGCCGGCCAGCGTTCCTCGACCGGTCGGTTCCTGACGGCCCCCTTCCGGAGGGGGCCGGGAGCGCCGGACTGACGGTTCGAGCCGCCTTCCGCAACTCCTCTCCCGACGAACGCTCCGCCGGACCGCCCTCGAGACCCCCGCCTTGCTCCGGAAGACCCCGCTCCACGCCTTCCACCGGGAACTCGGCGGGCGGCTGGTTCCCTTCGCCGGCTGGGAGATGCCGGTGCAGTTCGCCGGGGTGGTGTCCGAGCACGCCGCGGTGCGGGAACGCGCCGGACTCTTCGATGTGAGCCACATGGGGCAGGTGGCCTTCGAAGGGCCGGGGGCGGAGGAGTTGCTGCAGCGACTGACCCCGAACGATGTCTCCCGGCTGCGACCGGGCCGCGCCCACTACTCGGTGCTGACCACCGACTCCGGGGGGGTCGTGGACGACCTGGTGGTGTACCGCCGGGGCGCGTCCTCCTTCCTGGTCATCACGAACGCGGCGAACACCGGGCGCGACCTGGAGTGGGTGCGCGAGGCGGGTGGCGCGGCGGCGAGCGGGACCGTCTCCGACCGGAGCGACGACTTCGCGCTACTGGCGCTTCAGGGGCCGCGGGCGGAGCGGATCCTCGCGCCGCTCACCGATCTCGACCCAGCGGCGATCCGTTACTACCGGTTCGCCGACGGGAGAGTGGCGGGGACGCCGGCGACGGTGGCCCGCATGGGATACACCGGCGAGGACGGCTTCGAGGTGCTCCTGCCGGCCGAAGCCGCCGAAGGAGTGGCGCGGCGACTGCTGGAGGCCGGGGCCGCCGAGGGGCTGGTCCCCGCCGGGCTGGGGGCGCGGGACAGCCTGCGCCTGGAGGCGAAGATGGCCCTCCACGGCCAGGACCTCGACGAGGAACACTCGGTGCTGGAGGCGGACCTGGGCTGGATGGTGAAGTTCCGCAAGGGGGAATTCCGCGGGCGCGCCGCCCTGCTGGCCCAGCGGGAGAACGGCGTCCCCCGGAAACTCGTCGGTTTCGAGTTGCGGGCGCGCGGAATCCCCCGCCACGGCTACCCCGTCCGGGTCGCCGGGGAGCCGTTCGGCGCGGTCACCAGCGGTGGGTTCGCGCCGTTCCTGAAACGGAGCATCGGCCTCGCCTACCTGCCGGCGGCGGCCAGCGAACCGGGACAGGCGTTCGAAGTCGAAGTGCGGGGGCGATGGTTGCCGGCGGAGGTCGTCCCCACCCCGTTCTATGTGCGGCCGGACCGGAGGTGAACCGGTGGGGAAGGGGATCCCGGCGCCGTTTCGCCTGACGGGCGCAGCGGTGGCGGCGGCCCCGGTGAGCGGGTTCGGTTCGCCGAGCGCCGGCAACCGTCGGACCGTCGCGGTCCGCAACGAGAGGCGGCGCGCGGCGACGGCGCCGCCGGGGCCGCGAGGCCCGGGAAGGAAACAGCGATGACCCCCGAAGACCTGCTCTACAGCCGGGATCACGAGTGGCTGCGCCGGGAGGCGGGCGGCGAGGCGGTCGTCGGCATCACCGACCACGCCCAGCAGGAACTCGGCGACATCGTCTATGTCGAGTTGCCGGAGGCCGGGGCCACCGTCGCCGCGGGGGAGGTCCTCGGCAGCGTGGAGTCGGTGAAGGCGGTTTCAGAGTTGTTCTGCCCGGCGGCGGGGGAAGTCATCGCCCTGAACGAGGCGCTCGAGAACGCCCCGGAGCGGGTGAACGAGTCGCCCTACGGCGAGGGCTGGCTGGTCCGCCTGCGCCTCGCCGACCCCGAGGCCGCGGGGGAGGGTCTGCTCTCCGCCGCCGCCTACGCCGAGTTCGTCGCTTCCGAAGGCGGCTGAGCGCCCCCCGCCGGAGCCGGGCGGGTCGGCTTCGGTCGCGCCGGCCGGCCTCGGTGGGTCGGTCCCGGCAGCGTCGGCCCGCAGTCCCGGCAGCGTCGGCCCGCAGTCCCGGCGCGATTCTCCGCTTCGCGACCGGGCGGCGGTCGTCGCCGCGCCCGACCGGTGGCTGCCGCCGCCGGCGAATCGTCGTTCCGGTGACGGTCTCACGGTGGGGGACTCTCGGCGGAGAATCCCGGTAGCGGGAGACCATCGCCGAGTCTCGCGCGGGCGATCCCGGCGGGGAGTCCGTCGGCGCCGGAAGTGACGCCGGCTTGCCGGAGCCTCGAAGCGGCGGAACCGTCGAAGTCGGCGGGCCAGGGGGCGTCGCGGCGCCCGCGGGGAGGCTTCGGCGTCCCCCGGCGCCGACATTCCGGCGGCGCGGATGGCCGGCAGCGGTCGCGGCGCGGCGCGAACGGCCGTCCGGGAACCGCTGCCCGGGAACTGCCGTCCGGGAACCGCCGGCTCTCCGGGCGCGGGAGGGCGGGAAATCGGGGGGCGGTCCCGCCGGGTCGTCCGGGCGGGGTCCGGCGGCGGCGACGATTCCCGGGTCTTTCGAGGCGGCGGAACCGTTGGGGGCGTCGGGCGAGGGCCGGTTTCGAGTGCACCACCCGGCGCCGCTCAAGGCAATTTTGTTCGCGCGGCGGGTTCTTCGTGGGCAGGTTTCGGCGGGAATCCGTTCCTGGAAGGAAGAGAACGCCGAGGACCCCGGCGAGCGGGCGCCTTCCGCGCCCCGGTTCTTCTCTCCGGAGGGGTCCCCGGCCACCCGGGAGGAAACGCCATGGGATCCACGACCTCGGCGCCGGTTGCGGCGCACCCCCGAGCGGACTACGCTCAGGGCGCAACCTTGACGACGATGATCGAACGCGAACCGCCGGCCCCGGAAGCGGTGGGGCCGGTTCCGCCCGGGGAGTTCCCCCGGGAGCCGCGGGCCGCGGCGGCGGAGGGCGCGCCGGCCGAGGAGGAGGCTTCGCCGGAAGAGACCTCGCCGGACTCGGCGGAGATCCCCTCGCCGGACTCGGCGGAGATCCCGTCGCCGGTGGAGATCCCCGCGCCGGAAGCGCTGGAGCCGAAGGTCCTGCGGGAGATCCTGTTGGGGCTCCGGGACAGTGTCCGTCCGTTCGTCGAAGGCGGCGGCGTCCCGAGCCCGGTGGAGTGGCGGGGCGAGTTGGGCGCGCTGCGCGGCGAGTTCGCCACTCTCCGCGAGGAGACGAAAGCGGAAGTCGGCGCGCTGCGCCGCGAGTTCGTTGCGTTCCGGGGCGAGTTCGACCTCTTCCGGACGGAGACGCAGGCCGCAATCGCTTCGCTCCGGGTGGAGTTCGAGGCGTTCCGGGCGGAGACCCGGGCGGAGACGGAATCCCTCCGGGGCGCGGTCGAGGGGCTCCGGGGCGAGTTCGAGGGGCTCCGGGGCGAGTTCAAGGGGCTCCGGGGTGAGTTCGGCGGGCTCCGGGGCGAGTTCGGCGGGCTCCGGGGCGAGTTCGAGTCCTTCCGGCTGAACCTCGAGCAGCGCCATGACGCTTTCCGCGTGGAGATTCGGACCGAGTTGAGGGACTTCCGGATCGAGATGGAGGCGAAGTTCGAGAAGTTCACCACCGGGATGGAGGCGAAGTTCGAGAAGTTCAAGGCCGAGATGGAGGCGCAGTTCGAGAAGTTCAGGGCGGAGATGAAGGCGGAGTTCAAGGACTTCAAGGTCGAGATGCGGGCGGAGTTCAAGGACTTCAAGGCCGAGATCAAGGCCGAACTGGCTGCGATGCGCGGCGAGTTGAAGGTGATGCGGCAGTGGGTCATCGGCGGGGCGATCGTGGTCGCCGGCTCGGTGCTCGCGGGCGTGGGCGCGCTGATCTTCCAGGCGCTGGCCTAGTCCGACGCCGGCCGCTCCGGCGCGCCGGCGCCGGTCCCGGGGCGGCCGGGTCTCCGCCGGGGGGAGCGACCCTCCCTCCGGGTGCGGGCAGTGGCCGGCGGTGACGCCCGTGGCGCGCGTTTGACGCGGCGGCAACCGTTGCGGTCATTGGTCGAGGATTCGTTTCGCGACGACGCCCGACGCTACCCTCGAAGCCGGTTCGCAGCGGGTGGTTCGTGCGGTGCAAGCAGCCATTGAAAATGGGACGGAATGCCATTGAAAGCGGGACGCCTCGAATCGAGCCGCGCAATGGCGCTCGACAGCACGCTATACCTTGCCGGGCAATGACTTACGGCGGCGTGGCGGTCGCCCGGGGGGCCGCTGGTATGGGTCGGGGCGACTCAGGGGGGAAGGGGGCGAACGCGGGACCTGCAGCCATTGAAAACGGGACACTTCGGAGACCGTACAGGAGCGTTCAAACCGCTGGTAAAGATGGCCTTGAGGCATTTTCGACGGAGTCCGAACGCGGGACCCGGACAGATCGACGCGGTGATCCGGAGGTCCCGCGATCGCGGGACATCGGTCGCTGTCCCGCGTTGGCCGGCGGGCGCTCTCGCGGGCGCGCCGAGGAGGCCGGCCGGAGGGTTGGGACCGCCTGCCGGGGCTCCCCTTGGCGGCCGGTTCCGACCGGGCTTCGAGGGCGGCGCGGTCGGCGGGCCGGGGGGCAGTGGCGGGCGTAGAAGTCGCGTCACCGAGGGTTCCCGGTCAGGGGCGCCCTGACCGGCGCGACCGGCTTCACGGGGGTCGCGCGGCGGCGCGCCTCACCGGCGGGGCCGGCGCGTGGCGGGAAGGGGCGCGGAGGATGCGGTGGATGGAGCTGCGGGAGTAGCCCCAGCGCTGGGCGAGTTCGGCGGCGGAGGCTCCGGCGGCGGCCTCCTCGACGATCCGGCGGCGGACTATGGCGCGACGGACCGCGGCGCCCCGGGGAAGGTCGAGGGTCTCGCCGCCACGGGCAGCGGCGAGGGCGGCGAGGTCCCGGGAGCCGATACGGGCCGCGAGCGGGTGCCCGGGGCCGGCGTTGGCCGGTCGCGGCACATAGAAGTTGGTTCCGCCACAGGCGGCGACCAGGCGGAGGGCGAGGGGGAGTCCGAGATCGTGCGCCAGTTCGCGCACCGAGCGGGGAAGGAGGTCGCTGACCTCGGGAAGGGAAGCGGCGGCCTCGGCGAGGGAGTCGCCGGTGAGGGGCGCCGCGACCGGGGGCTCGACGGCGTGCGCCGGCGGGAGTGCGGGGGCGTTCATGCGTTCGCCCGGCGGGCCTTCCGCATCCGGTCGTAGTTGAGGGCGGCGACCACCTTGCGGAGGTCTTCGGGCCGGGCCCATTCCAGCCGGTCCGGGGCGGCCGCCCCCATCTGGCGGCGGAGGATGGCTTCGGCGTAGGCGACCGGGCGGTCGCCCAGCAGCGCGTGGATCTTGCGGATCAGCGGGGCGCGTTCGGGGCCGGTGGCGGGGCTCCGGCGACCGAAGGCGCCGTCGGCCCGGAGCCGGTCGAGCACCCGCGACCGGCCCCGCTGGTCGAGGTCGGCGGCGGACTCCACCCCGGCGGTGTCCCGGAGCAGGTCCCGGTAGGCCTCCTCGTCGAGCCCGAGGGTCTTCCGGCCGATGTGGATGCGGGCCAACTCGGCGCGGCGGCGGCCGGCGGCGGGGGCGGGCATCCGCTTCAGGGGCGGCGGCGGTGCGGGGGCGGGATCCGCCGGGAGCGCGGCCCCCCGGCCCGGCGGTCGCGGCGGTCGCGGTCGCGGCGGGCCGCCCGGCAGAGAGCCCGGAGCGCCGCCCGCCGCCGGGCCAGACCCCGCAGCGCTTCCGCCAGCAGCCGGTCGGTGACCACCCGGCGCCGGGCCCGACGGCGGGCGCGGCGCTCTTCCCGGCTCTCCGCTCCGGGCGCGGGGCGGCAGGGCTTCCCCGGCATCCCCCTACGCCCCCTCGCCGCCCGACCGGTCGGCGTCGTCCAGCAGCGCCGCCACCAGTCTGTCGGTCTCGTTGTCGGTGGGCTTGATGACCACCGCGTCCCCGGTCTCCTCGAGGCTCACCCCCAGCCGCTTCAGGTCCGAGGCCGGGAGCCGGGCCAGCGCCGCCCGCACCGGCGCTTCGGTGACCTTGATGAGCACTTCCGCCTGCTCCGGGAAGTGGCGGCGGATCAGCGCCACCACCCGCTCCCGGTCGGCGAAGACCAGCCGCCCCTTCTGCTTGGCGAAGCCGATGCGGACGCCCTCGACGATGAGGGTTCGGGGGCGGACGAAGGCCTCGGGGTGGCCGCCGATGGCCGCCTGGAGGGCCTCCCGGGCGGCCGCCGCGGCGGCCACCGCCTTGCGGATGCCGGGCAGGCGCCGCCGCCGGGCGGCGTCCACTTCGGTCTGCAGCGCGTCCATGCGCCCCCGCAGGACGGTGCGGGCGGCGGCGTAGCGCCGGGTCAGGGCGGCGATCTCAGCGAGCACCGGAAACCTCCTCCAGCCGGCGGGCCAGCCGGCGGTACCCGGCGGCGACCAGGAACCCCAGCCCCACCGCCGCGCCGGCCATCGCGGCCAGTCCCGGCGGGTCCCCGGTCAGCCCCGGGAAGTCCAGCGCCAGGGCGACGCCGGTGAGCAGCAGCAGGACCGCCGCCCCGGCGATGGCGATGGAGAGCGCCAGCACCTCCGGCATCAGCGAGCGGACCGCCGGCGGGGGCGGCGGCGCCTCGACGCCGGCGGGCGCCCCGGTGGCGGGAACCGCGACCGCGGGGGTCCCGGCGGCGGCGCGGGCGCGGGCGGCCGCCTGCTCCCGGGCGTGGCGCCGGAGGCGCGCCCGCACCAGGTGGCGCAGCCGTCCGGGCCAGTCGTCCAGCGGACGCCCCCGGCGCCCGGCGGCGGCGGGGATGACGTTGTCGTTCATGTCGCTTCCCTCCGGGGGCCGCCGGCCGGCGTTCCCCCGAGTCGGTGGCGGAGCGCCGCCAGGGCGGCCCGCTCCGCGGGTGTCATTCGATGTCCTTCGGTGGCGGCCGCGGCCAGCGCCGCCAGCTCCGCCCCGGTCGGCGGCCGCTCCCGCAACCGCCGCAGCCATTCCTTCCGGCCCTCGATCCAGAAGACCTTCTCCCCGTTCCCCCGCTCCCGCTCCCGGAAGTCGGCCCCGAACCGCTCCCGCAGCCGCCCCACCCAGCGCTGCGCCGAGCGCCGGCCCACCCCCAGCGCCGACTGCAGGTCCGCGTAGGTGGCCGCGCTCCCGCCCAGCAGCACCCGGCAGGCCGCCAGCGCCCGGTCGGTGGCTTCCATCCTCAGCCGCCCCCCAACTCCCGCCAGGCCGCCCGCAGGTGTTCCTCCGCCAGCGCCTCCTCCCCGGCGAACAGGTGCGCCAGCCGCAGCGCCTTGGTCACCCCCCGCAGCGATCCCGGCTGCAGCCCGATCCGCCGCAGGAAGGGCCGCACCGAACCGGGCAGCCCCCAGGCGTCGAAGATGGCTTCCAGGTCCCCCTTCGTCGGCCGGCCCAGCCGCACCCGCTTGCCGATCCGGCTGAACAGTTGGGCGAACTCCGCCGCCCGGCGGCCCCCGGTGATCCGGGCATAGACCAGTTCGTTCCCCAGGATGGCCAGGCCCGCCCCGGTGGCGTCGTGGATCCCGCGCAGCCCTTCCAGGGCGCGGGTGTCCAGGTGCTGGGCTTCGTCCACCACCAGGAGCCCTTCGGAGCCTTCCAGCCGGGCCACGAGGTCGGCTTCGATCCGGGCCGACCCGGCGAAGCGCGGACGCAGCCCGCAGGCCAGGGCGGCGCGCTCCAGGCAGGCGTGGAGCCCCCGGCAGGCGGTGGTCATGGTGGCCAGGAAGGCGTTGGGGCGGGCACCCGCGTAGTGGCGGGCGGTGAGGGTCTTGCCGGCCCCGGCGTCGCCGTAGATCACCGCCAGGTCGCCGGCGGCCTGGGCGTAGGTGAGGGCCGCCAGGATGCGGCGGGCGGAAGGGGTCTCCACCCAGCCGGGGGCGGCGGGGAGCCCCTCCCGCCAGCGGGAGCGCTCCCCCCGGGAGTCCAGCCAGCGCTCGACGCGCGCCGAAACGCCCCGGTCGTCGGCGCCGTACTTCCCGGCCAGCCAGGTGGAGAGGGCGGAGTCGGAGATGCCGATGACCCGGGCCGCCTTCGCCTGGGAGAGCCCCGCCGCGGCCAGCGCCGCCCGGGTCCGCTCCCGCAGGTCCGCCCCCGGCGCCGGGACCGGAGCCGGGGCGCTCACCGCCGCCCTCCCGGCTTCGAGGCGGCCAGGCCCCGCAACTCGATGGCCATCCCCTCGATCACCCGCTCGACCGTCAGCCGCAGCCGCTCCGGGGTGGGGCGCGACCAGGGCAGCGGCTCGAACACCGCCCCCGCCCGCGCCACCACCCGGCCCCCCGCCGTCGCCGCCGTCACCCGCACGAACACCGGCTCCTCCCCCGCCGTCCAGGCCGAAGCCTCCCCGGCGTCCTCCGTCGTCCAGGCCTGGCCCTCCGCGTCGAACACCAGGTAGAGCGTCCGCAGCCGGAACCGGCGGGAGCCGAAGGCGGTCATCCGCCGCTCCCCGCCCGGCGGCGCCCGCCCAGCGCCAGCATCCGGTCGTCGAACCGCCGCCGCAGGGTCTCGTCCGACGCCCCCGGGGGCTCCGCCCCGAACACCGGCCGCACCACCCCCGGCCGGGTCTCCGGCGGCGCCTCCCCGGCCCCGGCCTCCGCCAGCAGCGAGTCCAGATGGTCGGCCTCCATCCGCCGGTGGATCTCCAGCTGCTCCCGGGCGTTCCGCTTCAGCCGGTTCACCTCCCGCGCCCGCTTCCGCGCCGCCCCGGTGTCCAGCACCGGCGCCGCGCCCTGCAGCTCCGCCTTCCCCAGCAGCCGGCCCTGCGGCGTCTCCACCACCACCGGCCGGTCCAGGTGGTCCGGGTCGAAGCGCACCACCACCCGCCGCCGCGCCTGCGTCCGCCCGCTCAGCCGCTCCGCCAGCGGCTCCGACCAGTAGCGGTTGCCGAACAGGTGCACCGCGCCGCTGGCCCGGTCGGCCACCACCGCCGCCGCCGCCAGCAGCCACCGCGACAACTGCGCCTCCGTGGGCCGGGCGATCTCCCCGGAGCGCGCCGCGTAGCCGGCGGCGAACACCTCGTCGAAACTGCGCCCCTCCATCCCCAGGCCCCGCCGGCCCCGCCGGGCGTTGTGCAGCCGCACCCCCTCCGCCACCACCGTCGCCAGCAACTCCGGCGACACCGCCCGGCTCCGGTAGTTCTCCGGCTTGGCCTCCGGCTTGTTCCCGGTCCAGGCCCCCCGCAGCCGGTGGTCCCGGGCGATGTCGGTGGCGAAGTCCCGGAAGGCCCGCTCGATGGGCTTCGACTGCCCGTGGTAGGGCGTCGTCCAGTGGATCCGGTCGGCCCCCACCATCCGGGTCAGCAGGCCCAGCGGATCCTCCGGCTTCACCTTGAACCGGTAGCGGTTGCGGACGCCGCCGGTGAAGACCTTGGCCGCCCCGGCGCGGCCGTTGTCCAGGAACACCTGCCCGGGGACGCCGTACTCGCGGAGGAGGTCGGCGAAGCCCAGGCGGTAGCCGTCGGAGGACTCGGTGCGGTCGAGGCGGTGGCTGAGGATCTTGCCGGAGTGGAGGTCCTGCCAGGCGACCAGCATCGGGCGCTCGACGGCGCCGTCGGGCCAGCGGACGAAGAGGTCGAGGCGGTGCCCGTCGGCGTTGACCGCTTCCAGGGCGCCGAGGGCGGCGCGGTCGCGGATCTGGGGCGGGCGCAGGCGGGCGGCCGCTTCCCGGCCTTCCCGGGCCAGGACCACGGCGGCGCGGGGGACTTCCCGGTCGAGGCGGCGCCGGAGGGCGCGGGCGTCGGCGGGGACCGTCCAGCCGCGGGACTCGGCCAGGCGGCGGAGGGTGCGGAAGCAGTGGGCCAGGGGCGGGGCTTCGGGGCGGAGGTAGTCGGTCTTGAAGGCTTCCCAGGCTTCGGGGTCGCACGCGACGGAGGGGGCGCGGCCGGGGTGGCGGGAGGCCAGGGCCAGGGGCCAGAGGCGGCGGGGGGCTTCCCGGAGTCCGGGGCGGCCGGAGGAGCCGTACCAGGCGTTGCGCAGGGTGCGGGCGCTCCATCGGGAGCCCTCGGCGGCCCGGGCGAAGGCGGCCATCACCGGGGCGCGCTGGCGCAGGTGGGCGTCCACCGCGGCGTCGATCAGCACCGCCTGCTCCTCGGCGCGCTCCCGCTGCCGGGAGGCGAGACCGGCCCAGCGCGCCGCCAACGCCGCCTCATCGAAGGACGCGGCGGCCGGAGCGGGCGCGGGAGCGCCGCCGGCGTCTTCTTCATCGGCCTCGGCTTCGGCGTCTGCGAGGAGGAGGCGCAGGTCCTCAGGGAGGTCTTCCGCGCGGAAGCAGCGCCGGTTCCAGGCGCCGCGTTCGGGGGCCGGTTCGAAGGGCCAGTCTTCGAGGCGCGCCCGGCGGTTGACCTCGCGCCTGGTGACTCCCAGCCGGTCGGCGATCTCCGCCGCCGTCCACGATCGTCCGCCGTCAGGCGGCACCCCCGGCGCCACCGGGTCAACGTCCGTCCGCCGGCCCGAAGGGCAGACGACCCGTCGCCGGCTCCCGGAACCCCGGGATCCCCGCGGTCATCCGGTAGAGCCAGACGCGCTTTCCCCGGCGCGTCACCGACTGCCGGCACTCGATCGCGGCTCCGCCGTGGCGCAACTCGGAGACGATGCTGTTCACCGCGCAGACCTCCGCGAACCGCACGATGTCCAGGGTCGAGTACTCCCGACCGTCCGCCAGCAACTCGTGCACCCGCTGCAGTCGCGCCGAACGGTCCAGCCGCGCCGCGTGCATCAGGCGTCGGACCGGGCCGGCGCCGGGGGTGCGTCCGGCTCCGGACGCGGAATGTCCGGCGGCCACTCGGCGCCGCTCGGCCACTGCTCGGAGAGATAGCGGATCACCCGGTCGGCTCGCCGGGTGGTGAGATCGTGCCCGCGAATGAGCCGGGCGTAGAAGTCGCCGCTGCCCGAGGCCAGCCGACCTACGGTGTGGGGGCTTCGTCCGGAGGCCCCGGCAGCGGCCTCGATGAGGGCGACCACCTGTCTGTGAGACATTTAGATCATTATAAGGCTATATATCTCACATAGTCAATCTCCAATCCCTGCCGTCCTCATGCTCCGTGCTATATCTCGCCTGTCATGACGGTGTTCGAGCACTTCGTCGCGGCCATCCGCGAACGGCTCGACGAGCAAGGGATCTCAGCGCGAGCGGCAGCTCTCCGGGCCGGGCTGCCGGTGCGCAGCGTGAACGGGATCCTCGAGGGCCATGTCCCTTCGGTGGAGCGCGCTGCGGAGGTGGCGACCGCGCTCGGGCTCGAGTTCTACATCGGCCCGCCCCGGGCGCCGACCGGGTCGCCGGCCTCCGGAGTGAGGATTCCGGCGCGGCTCCGGGATCTGGAAGCCGCGGCGCGGATGCTCAACGAGTTCGTTCTGGAAGCGGGCGGAGATCCCCTTCCCGAGGAGCTGACGGCACCGGAACGGTCAGAGGGGCCCGAGGAGCCGGCGCCCGAATTCCCGGCCTCCGAGCCTCCGGAGGAGGTCGCCGAGCCCGCCGTCGAGTTCCTGTCGATCCGTTCCCTGGAGGAGGTCCGCGCCGCAGCCGGGTCGGGCGAGGTGGTGTTCGACGAGTCCGAGGGATCGCCGCTGCGCATCGTGCGCGACCTTCTTCCTCGTTGGGCCCGCTCGCACGACCTCTCCTGCATCGGGGCCGTGGGCGATTCCATGGAGCCGGAGATCCGGGCCGGCGATGTGCTGGTGGTGGCCACTTCCTGCAACGAAGCGGTCCACGATCAGATCGTCGTCGTCCACACCGACGACGGATTGGTCGTCAAGCGGAACCGGGAGACGGAGGACGGCTGGGAACTGGTGAGCAACAACCCGAAGTACCCGCCGCGGCCGGCTACCGAGGATGACCGGATCGTGGGCCGGGTCGCCTGGCACGGGCCGCGGGCCGCGGCGCGGGGGGAAAGCCCGGAGGATTGACGGCGACCCGGTTAGACCCGGTGACTCGAGGGCTTCCCGCGGCGCGGGGGGCGGTCAGCCACCGGAGCCGGTCCCGGCGGCGGTGAGGCGCTCGGCGGCGAGGTCGGCGTAGTCGGGGACGATCTCGACGCCGAGGAAGCGGCGGCCGGTGCGGAGGGCGGCGACCCCGGTGGAACCGGAGCCGGCGAAGGGGTCGAGGACCAGGGCGCCGGGCGGGGCCAGGGCCAGCAGGGCCGCCATCAGGGCGACCGGCTTCCCGGTGATGTGGCGCTTGCCGCCGCCCTGATCCACCGGGTGGGGGAAGACCCCGGGGAGGCAGTGGGCAGCGCGTTCGGCGGCGAGGTCCCCGTTCGAGCCCCAGAGGAGGAACTCCGCCTGCTGGCGGAAGCGGCCCCGGCGGGGGAGGGCGCGGAGCCCCTTGTCCCAGACGACGGTGCCGCGCCAGCGGAAGCCGGCGGCCTGGAAGGCGTGGGCGACGAGCGGGTACTGGCGCCAGTCGGTGAAGACGATGGCGGGAGCCCCGGGCCGGAGGAGGCGGCGGGCGGCTTCGGCCCAGCGGGTCCACCAGGCGGCGTAGGCCTCGGGGTCCCGGTGGTTGCCGGCCATCTCCGGGTAGCGGGGTCGGGTGGCAGTTTCGCGCTGGTAGTCGGCGTTGCGGCGGCGCTCGTCGGGGACGCCGCGGACGGCGCTGGAGTAGGGCGGGTCGGTGACCAGGGCGTCGGCGCAGCCCTCCGGGAGGGCCGGGAGCAGGTCGAGGGCGTCCGCCCGGAAGAGGACGGCGCTGCGGCCCCGGTGGCGGGGTTCGGGGAGTCCGTCGAGGTCGAGGCCGAGCGGGGGCGGGACGGGAGCGCCGAGCGGGGGCCGGGCGTTGTCGGCGGCGCGGGCGCGGCGGATGCGGGCGGCGATGCGGCGGAGAGTGCTGCGCGTGAGGGGCTCGCCGCGGCGCTCCGCGGTTTCGCAGGCGGCAACGAACTCCTCGTCGGAGAGGCCGGCGTGGGCGTGCCGGATGGCTCGCAGGTTCCCGCGGCTGAGGGCGTTGTCCACCGGAACGCCCTTCCCGCGCCGCGACCCGGACTCGTGCGGGCTCGCCGGAGGGTTGGCGGCGGCGACGGCCCGTTCGGCTTCCATGACCAGGCGGGCGGCGCTGACCTGGATGTCGTTCCGCTTCAGGATGGCGGCGGCCGCCACGAGGGCGCGGGCGTCGTCGCGGATGCGGAGGCGCTCGAAGTCGTCCCGGGCGGCGGCGAGGGCCCTGCGGGCGCCGTCGATCCGGGCGGGGACGAGGTGATGTTCGCTCATTCGGTCGGGGTCGGAGGCCGCTGCGGGACCTCCGCAGAACTGCGTTCCCCGGGGAATGGAGTTCCGGTCAGGGCCGGAGCGGGAACACCGTTTCCGGGAGAACGGTATTCCGGGCCGACGGGTCATCGGGGCCGGACCGAGAACTTCGTTCTCCGGGGGAACGGAGTCCGGGGCGGGCGCCGACCGTAGGCGTACGGAGGGTGTTATCGCCGATAACGCCCTGGGCGAAAGCGCGGCCTCATCGGTCAGGCATCCGCGTCGCCGATTCCGCGGGCGGTGAAGGCGGCGGGCGAAGAGGTGGCGGGCGGCCTGTTCGAGGGCTCCGGGGAGGGGATCGCGGGCGGCATCGAGGGAGTCGAAGTGCCCGATGGCGGCGCGGGTCGAGGCGATGCTCGGGGCGACGATCGGGGCCGGGTGGCGTTCTCGGTCTTCGAGAGATCGGGCCCCGATCTCCTCCAGGGGTCGGCGTCGGGGTCCTCCTCCCGGTGCAGCGCCGGGGGCGGCTCGGCATTCCTCCGAGGTGGCTGCCCGGGCCGGTTCGGCGGCGGGGCCGGTCGCGGCGCCGGGCCCAGCACCTCGGCGTCCGCTTCCGGTTCCGGGAGTTCCAGCCGGGCGCGGACCGCGGCGGCCGGGAGCCGCAGCCCCAGGGGGACGAGATCCCGCACCGCGGCGGCGAAGGCGGCGCGCCCGGCAGGGTCCGGCACCGGCAGCGTCAGCCGCGGGTAGCGCTCCTTCCGGCCCCAGTTCAGTTCCACGAAGGGGCGCACCAGGTCCCGGTTCAGGGTCTCCGCCAGTTGCCGGGCGTCGGCGCGCCGGATGTCGCCCCGGACCCGGTCGTGGACCTCCGCCTGCGCCCGGGAACTCCCGTCGTCGGCGGTCATGGTCTGGCCCAGCACCGCCTTCGAGACCTGCCGGTCCATGTAGGCGGCCAGGTTCTGGAACACCGCGCCCCCGCCCCCGCCGCTGCGCGCCCCGTCCTGGAACTCGATCCGCATGGAGTCCGGGATGGCGGCGGCGGCGTCGGTCCCCAGGTTCGCCAGGGCGGACACCAGGGTGCGGATGTCCTCGTCCCGGGCGCTCTCGGCGTTGTAGCGCCCCAGCCGCAGCGGGTGCCCGAAGACCTCCACGAAGGCGGTCCAGTCGGTGATGGCGTAGGCGCTCACCAGGTAGGCCCAGGCGGCGATCCGGGCCAGCCCGCCCCGGGCCGGGAGCCCGCTCTTGAGCCGGGGGCGGTGGACGATCCACTTGAACGGTTCCAGCGGGTTCCCCTCGTCGGGGCTGCGGTCGTCGAGCAGGCGCAGGGTCTGCCCGTCTTCCCGGTCCCAGCGGAAGTGGCGGGGGTCGCGCCAGAGGAACCGGTCCGGGGTCCAGGCCGGGCCTTCCCGGTTCCAGAGGATCTCGACCGCGGCCCAGCCCTTGCCGAGCCCGTCGAGCAGGTCCTCGATCAGGGCGGCGAAGTCGCTGTGGCGGACGATCTCCCGGACCGCTTCGGCCAGGCGCAGGTCTTCCGCGCCGTCCCCGGCGGGCTCGACGGCGGGTTCCAGGCCGGAGACCGCGCGGCGGCGGGTGCCCAGGACCGAGGCGTAGTGGGCGTACCGCTCCTCGATCTCCTCGGCGAGGGTGAGGAAGTCGCGGGACTCGCCGGCGTCGGCGGAACGGAGGACGGCGGCCAGGCGGTCGGGGGTGAGCCCGAAGGCGACGGTCTCGGCGGTCCAGGCCTGGCGGACGCCGGTGGCGGTGGGCCGGGCCGCCTCGGCGCCGAGCCGCCGGGGCAGCGGGCGCCCGTCGGGGCCCAGCAGCCGGGGGTTCCGGTTCACAGCGCCCTCCGGGCCTCACGGTGGAACCCGGCGGTGACCCGCGCCGGCCGCTCGAAGCGCTCCCGCTCCGCCGGGGCGCTCCGGTTCCAGGCGCCCGGCGGGCGGGGCCGGGCCGGGTGGTAAGCGAAGGCCTCCCGGACCCCCCGGGAGGCGGCGACGGCGAGCGCCAGCGCCCAGAACCGGTCGGCGTGCCCCTCGGCGCCCCGTTCGGCCAGGAGGCGCGGCGCCCCGGTGGGCCCGGCCGCCCGCCGCACCGAGTGCAGATCCCGTCGCAGCGCCGCGCTCCGGGGCAGCCGCAGCCGCCGCTCTTCCAAGGCCTCCCGCAGCGCCGTCGCCAGGTCCAACTTCCGCGACCCGGTGAACAGCACCCCCTCCACCCGGCTCCCGTGCCGCTCCCGCGCCACTTCGACCGGCATCTCCCCCATCCCGGTCTGGTCCAGCGCCGCCCGCACCACCCGGTATTCCCCCAGCACCCGGTCCAGTTCCGCCAGCTGCGCCGCGAACGCCGCCCCCCGCAGTTCCACCAACTCCCGGCAGAGCAGCCGCCCTTCCTCCTCTTCCAGGACCGCCAGCACCGTCAGGTCGCCCCGGGCGGCGAGGTCCATCCCCACCCAGCAGGGCCCGCCCCGGTACCGCCCCGGCTCCCCCGCCTCCCGGTCCTCGGCCCCGTCGATCAGCGCGTAGGTCAGCCAGGCCGAAGCCTCGTCCACGAACTCGCAGCCGAACTCCTGCCGCCAGGCCACCGGATCCCCCAGCGCCTCCCGCAGTTGTTCCGGATCCCGGTCCAGCCCCTCGGCCACCGCCTCTTCCAGGGTCACCGTGTGGCGGCTCCACCGTTCCGCCAGCGCCGGGTCGGTCAGCAACTCGTAGAACTTGTTCCCCCGCCCGTTGGGCGTCGAGCACACGCGCAGGTCGAACCCGGCGGAGACGACGGGGTAGAGCGCCTGCCAGATGGAACGCGAGTCCTTGTGGTGGGCGAACTCGTCGAGGAGGACATTGGCGGAGAACCCCCGGGCGGTGGCCGGGTTCGCCGGCAGGGCGGTGATCCGGCTCCCCCCGGCCAGGGTCACTTCCAGCGCCCGGAAGGCCGCCCCCTCGAAGCGGAGGTCGTTCTCGACCGCCTCGAAGGCCGCTTCCAGCGCCTTCAAGTGCCGTTTGACCCCCTCTTCCATCGCCTCCTTCGCCTGGCGTTCGCCGACCGAGAGGATCACCCAGCGGTCGCGTTCGCCCCGGGCTTCCTTCTCCAGGCAGCGGAGGCAGAGTTCCAGGGTGGAGGCGAAGGTCTTGCCGATCTGGCGGGACCAGTTGGCGGCCTTGAACCGGGAGCGGTCCCGGACCCAGCGCCGCTGGTAGGGGAGGAGGATCGGGCGGCTCATACGCCGTAGGCCTCGCGGACGATCTCCCGCAGGCGTTCGGCGCTGACCCGGGAGTCGGGGCCGTCCTCGCGCCCGACGGCGGCGACCAGCTCCTCGGCGGCGCGGCGGCGGATCTCCGCTTCCCGCTTCGCCTTCTCGGAAGCGGCCCGCTCCAGCCGCACCACCGCCAGGCTCAGGTTCCGCAACTGGTCGATGACCGCCGGGCGGTTCTCGGCGGTGACCGCTTCGTCCTGGAGGGTGAGCGAGAGGTCGAAGGCCAGGGTGCGCAGGATCTCGTTCACCAGGTGGCCGATCTGCCCCTGGGGGGCGGCGCCCAGTTTGCCGATCCAGGCTTCGGCGACTTCCCGGCTCTCCCGGAGTTTCTTGCCGGCCTGGCGCATCCGCAGGTCGTAGCGGGCCACCGAGTGCCGCGACAGCGGCGGCAGGTCGAGGGCCGCCAGCAGTTCGTTGGTCCGCTCGGTGGCCTCGGTCCGGGTGATGCCGGGGTCGCGCAGCCAAGCGTGGAGCGCCTCCCGGACCTCTTCCGGCAATCGGGCCACCCGGCTGGGTCGGGACATCGTGTGTGGCGGGGAGGGGCGCGGCGGCTCCGGGTTCAGGCGGCGGGACGGGGGCGGGCGACGCCGGGGCAGGCCGTACGCCCGGCGGCCACATCCTCGCCTCGCTCGGTGAGCCGCGCCACCCGCACCTCGGCCACCGCTTCCACCGCCACCAGCCCCTGCTCGGCCAGCCAGGCCAGATCGGCTCGCAGCGCGTCGGCGCTCACCGGATGCCCCACCGCCGCCAGACCGGCCCGCAGCACCGCGTCGTTGTGCGAGTACTCCGGCGCCTCTGCCAGCAACTGCAGCGCCGAGAGCCGCCGCCGCTCCCGGGCGAACTCGGGGAACCGCACCGCCGCTACCGGTTCTGCAGCAGGTGCTCGTGGATCATCGCCAGGCTCTCCTTCCAGGCGCCCACGGCCCCGGTGAGGGTGGCGGTGGTGGCGCTCAGCGCGTCCAGCCGGGCGTGCAGTTTCCCGACCGACTCCGAGTCCGGGGCCTGCTTGGTGCGCTCTTCCAGGCGCACCAGCATCCGCTCCACATTGTCCAGCCGGGCGTCCACCGCGTCCTCGTGCTCCCGGATGCGTTTGGCGTTGTAGCGGGTGCGGGCGATGACCCCCACCCACACGGCCAGCCCGCCGGTGACCAGGAACTGGAACAGGGCCAGCCAGAAGGTGAGCGCTTCGTAGTTCACGGGTTCAGCGGTGCTTGGCGGCAGGCGGGGAGAGGGCGCGGTCGCCGAACCACCAGGCCACCGCGGTGGAGAAGGCGAAGACCACGCTGCAGACGATGTAGTTCAGGAGCCCGGCGGCGGCTTCCGGGGGGATCACCGCCGCCAGGGTGCTCTCCCCGGGGCCGGCGACGGCGGCCATCAGGTCGGTCCAGATCCAGAGGGTGAGCGCCCCCAGGAGCAGGGTGAAGCCCAGCCGGGCCAGGGAGCGGGCGGAGACCACCCACACCGGCAGCGGCCCGTGGGCGGCGTCGGCGCGCAGCGACTGCTCGAGGCCCCGCCAGCGCCCGTCCTCCCGGGCCACCCGGATCTCCTGTTCGGTCTCGTGGGAGCGGGTCTCCCGTTGCAGTTCGAGGAGGCGGATCTCGTGGGCGCGCTCCCGCTCCTCGGCTTCCATCTCCTGGCGGCGCTGGAAGTACTTGCCGGCGAGCCCGAAGAGGCCGCCGACGACGCCGCCGGAAGCGCCGGAGAGGAAGGCGCCGACGCCGTTCAGCCATTCCATCGGTCGCGGCTCCTTGCGCCCCCGTACCAGGAAGCCGGGCGGGGCCGGGCGTCCAGGTGGAGGAAGTGGGCGTACCTGCCGAAACCGGTGAAGCCCAGTTCGGCGGCCGCTTCGGCCAGTTCGTGCCGGTTCAGCCCGGCGAGGGCCAGGTCGAAGGCGTCCCCGTGCTTGTGGCGGGAGCGGGGGGCGCCGCCCACCCGGGCGTTGTGGAGGGGGTCGCGGTAGGCGGAGAGGACGCGCAGCGGGCGGCGCAGGCGGAGCCGGAGTTCGTCGAGGGCGGCCCCGGCGGGGAGGACCAGGCGCAGGGAACCGTCGCCCCGGCTGGCCAGTTCGGCGGGGGCGAAGAAGCGGAAGGGCCAGTCGGCGGCGGCCAGTTCCGAGAAGTGCGCGGCGGCGAGGACCGGGGGCATCGCACGCGACGGTAATCCCCTCCGGCGGAAGAGTCCTCGTGTCGTTCGACACCCGACAGGAACTGTCTCCGGTGTCATTCGACACGAAGACAAGGGGTTCCCGGCTCCCTATGGTGGCGCACGATGACTCGTTCCGCCCGCGTTGCCGAGGGTCCGAAGGCGCCCGCTGCCCCCGCGCCGGCGCTCGGGTCCGGCCCGGTCGGGCGGCCGGCGACCTGCTATGAGTTCGGGCTGCGGGGCCGGGGCGCCCCGGACCGGGTGCTGCTGATCCCCGCCGGCCGGGACCTGACCGGCCGCGACGGGCAGCAGTGGGTGTTCGACGCCGAACGGGCGCGGAACGCCACCGCGGCGAACCAGGCGCTGATCCCGGTGGACTTCAACCACGCCACCGAGTTGAAGGCCGGGAAGGGCGAGGACACCCCGGCGGCGGGGTGGATCACCCAGGTGGATGTCCGGGACGGGGCGCTGTGGGCGTCCATCGAGTGGACCGACCGGGGGCGCTTCGCGGTGGTGGGGCGTTCGTACCGGTACCTGTCGCCGGCGTTCCATTTCGATCCGAAAACGCGAGAGATCGGGCGGATCGCGTCGGTGGCGCTCGTGAACAAACCCAACCTGCGCCTGCCGGCGCTGAACCGGGAGGAAGGAACCATGGATGAAGAGATGAAGGCCGGGGCGACCGGCCCGGGGGCCGCGCCGGAGATGGCGGTGCAGTCGGGACGAGAGGCGACGGACCTGGCGGCGTATGTGCCGCGGGCGGACTACGACCGGGCCTTGGCGCGGGCGGCGGAGGCCGAGCGCGGCCTGGCAGAGCGGATCCGGGTCGAGCGCGCCGCGGAGATCGAGTCCGAGATCGGCGCCGCGCTCCGGGCCGGCCGCATCGCGCCGGCGAGCGTCGAGTACCACCGGAGAGCCTGCGCCGCCGAGGGCGGCCTGGAGAGATTCCGGGAGTTCGCCCGCTCGCAGCCGGAGATCGCCGGCCCCGGCGGCCTGGACGGGAAGAGCCCGGCGCCCGGCGCCCCCTCCCTGAACGCCGAGGCGGCCCGGGTGGCCGCCATGTTCGGCAACAGCGCCGAAGACCTGAACCGCTACGGCGGCCCGGCTGCCCGGGAGGAAATCTGAGATGTCGAACGCAGACCGCAACACCCCCTCGCGCGACGGGGTGCTGATGGCCTTCCCGGTGAAGGCCGGGGCCAAGATCCACGCCGGCGCCCTCGTGGTGCTGGACACCGGCTACGCCAAGCCGGGGGCGAAGGCGGCGAACCTGGTCTTCGCCGGCCGGGCCGAGGCGGCGGCGGACAACAGCGCCGGCGCCGACGGCGACCTCGAAGTCCTGGTGCGGCGGAAGCGGGTCTTCCGCTGGAAGAACGCCGCCGGCGGCGGGAAGGTGGCCCAGGCCCAGGTGGGCTCGGCCGCCTACATCGCCGACGACGAGACGGTGACCAAGACCGCCACCGGCGCCTCGAAGGCGGGGACCGTGCTGGCGGTCGACGACGACGGCGTCTGGGTCGAGTAGGCCCGGGGCGCCCCGAAGGAGAGAACGCATGCTCGTGAACCGGGCGGCGGTGGCGGAGGTCTTCCGCAACCTGACCGCCACCTTCAACAGGGCGCTTTCGGAGAAGGCGCCTTCGGTGTGGATGAAGATCGCCATGCGGGTGCCTTCGGGCTCCGCGGAGACCGTCCACCAGTGGCTCTCGCGCTTCCCCCAGATGCGGGAGTGGATCGGGGAGAAGACCCTGGACGCGCTCCGGGCCTACCGCTACACGGTGGAGAACCGGGACTGGGAGAGCACCATCGAGGTGTTCCGCAACGATCTCCAGGACGACAACCTGGGGATCTACGCGGCGCAGGCGCGGATGGCCGGCGAGTCGGCGCGGTGCCTGCCGGACGAGATCGTGATGGGCCTGGTGAACGACGGGTTCGAGACCGAGTGCTTCGACGGGAAGAACTTCTTCGCCACGGACCACCCGTACGCGGGGAAGGAGGCGTTCTCGAACAAGGGGACGAAGGCGCTGGACCTCTCGACGCTGGCGAAGGCGAAGGCCAGTTACGGGGCGGCGCGGACAGCGATGCGGAAGGCTCGGGACGACGCCGGCCGTCCGCTGAACATCCGTCCGACGATCCTGCTGGTTCCGCCGGCGCTGGAGGACACCGCGCGGGGCCTGGTGACCGTGGATCGCCTGGAGGACGGGAAGCCGAACATCTACAAGGGTTCGGCGGAGGTGGTCTGCGACGCGCGGCTGACCTCGGACACGGCCTGGTTCCTGGTGGACGGGAGCCGCTCGATCAAGCCGTTCCTCTACCAGGAGCGGGAGGCGCCGAAGGTCGTGCAGTTGACGGAGATGAACTCGGAGCGGGTGTTCCTGCGGAAGTCGTACCTGTTCGGGGCCGAGGCGCGGGCGGCGGGGGGCTACGGGTTCCCGCAGTTCGCCTACGGCTCGACGGGGACCGCCTGATGGGCGGCTCGCGGCGGGCGCCCCGCCCCCGGACCTTCCGGGAGTACGGGGCGCGGGCGCTCGCGGTGGCGACCGGGCGCCCCTGGGTGACCGGGGGTGTGTTCGTTCTGGGCGCGGTCTGCGGAGCGGCGCTCGCGGCCTGCTGACCTGCGGCGGCTGACGGCGACCTCGGAGCGAGCGGGATGGCGCCTGCCTACGCGACCCCGGCGGACCTCGGGGCGCAGTACGGGGCGGAGACCCTGGCTCTCCTGACCGACCGGGACGGGGACGGGGACGGCGATCCGGGCGCGGCGGAGCGGGCGCTGGCAGACGCTTCGGCGGAGATCGACGGCTACCTGGCCGGCCGCTACGCCCTGCCGCTGTCGCCGGGGCGGGCGGCGCTGCTGCGGCGCCCGGCGGTGGACATCGCGGTGTACCGGCTGGCGGCGGACGCAGACATGGCGACGGACGAGCGCCGCCGCCGCTACGAGGACGCGGTGCGCTACCTGAAAGGGATCGCTTCGGGCGAGATCCGCATGGGAACCGATGGGATCCGGACTTCGTCGCGGGCGCTCCCGGGGCCGCCGCGCCGGTTCACCCGGGCCTCGGTGCTGGGGGCCCCGTGAGCGTCGCCATCGAGCCGTCGGTGCGGGTCGACGGTCAGATCGCCAGGTTGCTCCGGAAGTTCCCGATCTCCTTCCCGGAGTCGATGGACCTCCCGGGAGACGAGATCGCGTCGCCGACCCGGCGGCAGATCCGGGAAGAACGCACCGGCCCCGACGGAGTGGAAGAGGTTCTCCGGTCGAAGCGGCACCGGGAACGGCGCAGGGGCGAGGGCGGCGATCGGGTGTTCCTCGATGGCCGCCTCGACGACTCCCTCCAGTACTTCGTGCGCGGCGGCGACGAGGAGGCGGACTCGCCGCCAGTGCCGGCCGCCACCCGCTCGTTCGGCGACTCCGGCCGGGGCCTCCCGGCGCGCCCGTTCCCGGGCTTTTCGCCGGCCGACGAGGACGACCTCGAAGCGGTCATCGAGAAGTGGGTGGAGGATCGCGCCGCGTGATCTCCCGCTTCCTGGCCGCGCTCACCGAGGGGCTGTCGGCGAAGTTGCCGGACCTGCGGGCCTGCGAGGCGCACCGGGGCCCGGTGACGAGCCGGGAGATCGCGCGGTTCTCGAAGCGGGCCCCGGCGGTGCTGGCGGCCTGCCTGGGCGTCGCCGCGGCGGCGGAGACCGGGGACCGGCGGGTGGACGCCACCCTGCGCCTGGGCGCCTTCGTGCTCACCGCCGACCGGGCCGGCCTGCCGAAGGACCGGGCGGCGCTGGCGGTGGTCGAGGGGCTCCTGGAATACCTGCCGGGCTTCCACCCGGGCGCGGGGATCCCCGCCGGGGAACCGGAGGGGCTGCGCGCCGAGAACCTGTTCTCCGGGCCGCTGGACCGCACCGGCGTCGCCCTGTGGGCGGTGTCCTGGCGGCAGACCCTGCGCCTGGGCGGGGCGGAGCGCGACCGCTCGGCGCCGCTGCCGACGCGGTTGTACGCCGCCGGGCAGCCGCTGCCGGCGCCCGCCGACGAACCGGAGCGGCTGGCCTGATGCTCCCGGTCCCTTCCGCCCGGCGCCCGGACCCGGCGCTGGCCGAACTGCGCCGCCGCCTGGCCGCGGTGGCGCGCCTGGGCCTGGTGGCGGAGGTGGACCTCGAACGCGCCCGCGTCCGGGTGGACTACGACCGCGACGCCTCGGGGAACCCGGTGCAGACCGGCTGGCTGCCCTGGCTGGCGGGGATGGCCGGGGCCGACCGTTCCTGGCGCCCGCCCTCGGTGGGCGAGCAGGTGGCGGTGCTGAGCCCCGACGGCGACCTGGGCGGGGGGATCGTCCTGGGGTCGCTCTACCGCTCCGCCCACCCGGCCCCGGCGAGCGCGGCGACCGAGCACCGGGTCGAGTACCGCGACGGCGCGGTGGTCGCCTACGACTCCGACATCCACGAGTTGCGCGCCGCCCTGCCGGATGGGGCGACCGTCCGCATCGAGAGCCCGGGCGGGGTCTCGATCACCGGCGATGTGGCGGTGACCGGGGACCTGACGGTCACCGGGGACATCGCCGCCGAAGGGGATGTGGGCGCCGCGGGCGATGTGTCCGCCGAAGGCGAGGTGACCGCCGACGGGGATGTGACCGCGGGCGGGGAGGTCTCCGACGGGAAGACCCTGGCCGCCCTGCGGCGGGTGTACGACCGGCATGTGCACACGGTTCCCCCGGCGGGGGTTCCCCCGGGGAGCCCGGTGGAGAAGAGTTAGTGGGGGCCTGGCGCGCGCTCCGCCCGTTCCTGCTGGACGGGGTCCCGCAGCCGGCGGGGACCGTGCTCGACCTGACCCCGCGGCAGGCGCGCTACCGGCGGCTGGCCGGCGAGATCGAGCCGGTCACCGCCCCGGAGCCGGGAGCGGAAGTCCGCAGCGCTCCGGAGCCGGCCCCGCCGGAACCGGCCTCGCCGGCGCCCCCGGGGCCGATCCGGGTGGGCGCCGCGCTCGGCGACGGCCCGGAGCCGCCCCCCGAACCGGCGCCGGAACCGGCCCCGCCCCGGAGGCGCCGCGCCCGGAGGGCCGCCCGGTGACCGGCATGGACGCCGCCACCGGCCGGGCGCTGGCCGGCGACGACCACCTGCGCCAGTCGGTGGCCGACCTCCTCCGCACCCGCCTGGGCGAACGGGTCATGCGCCGGAGATACGGCTCCCGCCTGCTCGACCTGGTGGACGGCCCCCTGAACCGGGGCACCCTGGTGCGCCTCTACGCCGCCACCGCCGAAGCCCTGGCCCGCTGGGAGCCCCGCATCCGCGTCCTCCGCCTCCGCGCCACCCCCGCCGTCGGCGCCGTCACCCTCGACCTGGAAGCGGTCCGCCGCGACACCGGCGCCCCGGTCGTCCTCCCCGCCCGGATCCCCCGACCGCTCCCGAACCCGGCGTGAGCGCCCCCGACCTCTCCCGCCTCCCGCCCCCGGAGGTGGTGCGCCAGCCCGACTTCGAGACCGTCCTCGCCGAACTCACCCGCGCCTTCCGCGAGAGATGGCCCGACTACGACGCCACCGTCGAGTCCGACCCGGTGCGCAAGGTCCTCGAAGTCTTCGCCTGGCGGGAGACCGTCCTCCGCCGGCAGATCGCCGACGCCGCCCGGGCGGTGATGCTGGCCTACGCCGGCGGCGCCGACCTCGACCACCTGGCGGCGCTGCTGGCCGTGGCCCGCCACGAAGGCGAGAGCGACGCAGCCCTGCGCTCCCGGGTCCGGGGCGCCCTGGGCGCCGCCTCCACCGCCGGCCCGACCTCCGCCTACCTCCACCACGCCCGGGCGGTCCCCGGGGTCGCCGACGCCGGCGTCTCCTCCCCCGCCCCCGGAACGGTGCGGGTGGTGGTCCTGGGCGCGGCCGCCTCCGGGATCCCCGGCGCCCCGGTGCTGGCCGCGGTGGAGGCCGCCCTCTCCGCCGACGAGGTGCGCCCGCTCACCGACACCGTGGAAGTGCGCGCCGCCGCCATCGTCTCCTACGACCTCACCGCCAGCCTGAAGTTGGCCCCGGGGCCGGACGCCCCCACCGTCCTGGCGGCGGCGGAAGCCTCGGCGCGGGCCTACGCCGGGGAGCGCGGCGGCCTGGGGCGGGGCGTCCCCCGCAGCGGCCTCGTCGCCGCCCTCCATGTGGGCGGGGTCGAGAAGGTGACCCTCGCCGCCCCCGCCGCCGATGTGGCGGCCACCACGGCCCAGGCCGCCCGCCTGGACGACCTCACCCTCACCGAGGCGGCCTGACCGATGGAAGCGGCCACGCTGCTGCCCCCCTCCGCCGGGGCGCTGGAGCGCGCCCTGGACCGGGCCGCCGCCGAAGCCACCGCCCTCCCGGTGCCCCTGCGCGGCCTCTGGCGCCCGGCGCCCCCGCCCCCGGAGCCCCCGACCACCCCGCCCGAAGTCTGGACCCGCCCGGTCGCCGCCGCCCCCCGCGCCGCCGGCGACGCCGGCGTCCGCCTCCGCGCCCGCGCCCTCCGCGCCCACTTCGACCGCGGCGTGCGGGTGGTCTATCACGCCAACCGCGACCTCCTCCCCGGCTTCCGGGCCGACGGCGGCGCCGGCCCCTTCTTCCTGCGGATCCTCGACTTCCGCCCCCGGGGCGACTTCCGGGTGTTCCTGGCCTCCGCCCGGGGCGCCCGCCCTCCCCTGTCGGTGCTGCCCCCGGCCGCCGAACACGGCTACCGCCTGGCCCTCCGCCACCACGCCACCGGACGCGGCTGGGACTTCGCCTTCGCCGAAGACACCGACCCCCGCCGACGCTACGCCTTCCCCCTGCGGGAGTACGCCGCCGTCGAAGCCCTCTTCCGGGCGGACCCCCGCTTCGACGCGGCGGTCTATGACCCGAGGCGCCTGCTGCGGAGCCCGCCGCCCCCGCCGCCCCAGGTCTGGACCGACCCGGTGACCGACTCCGGGACCCGGGACGACCACGGCGTCCGGCTGCGCGCCCTCCACCTCGAAGGCACCTTCGACAAGGGGGTGCGGGTGGTCCACGCCGGGAACCGGGCCCGGCTGGCGGCCTTCGACGGCCTGGGGCCCAAGCCCCTGCGCGTCGAAGTGGCGGACTTCCGCCCCGCCGGCGACTTCCGCCTGATCCTGGCCGACCCCGACGGCGTCCGGGCGCGGGGCGAGATGGCCCCCGACGCCGACCGCGCCTACCGGGTGGCGGTGCGCCACCGGGACACCGGGCGCGCCTGGGACGCCGCCTTCGCCGCCGACATCGACCCTTCCGTCCGGTACCGGTTCGCCTTCGCCGACTACGCCGAGGTGCTGGCCCGGCACGGCGCCGGGGGCCACTTCGACCTGGTGATCTACGACCCCCGGCAGCTGCGCCGGCGCCCGCCGCCGCCGGACCCGGGGCCCCACGCCTGCCCGTCCGGGGTCCTCCCCTGGCTGGCCTGGGCGCTGGGGGTCTCCGACTGGGACCCGGCCGCCCCCGAGGGGGCCCGCCGCCGGGTGGTGGCCGGGGCCGCCCGGGAGGCCCGCCGCCGGGGCACCCGCGCCGCCCTGCTCGCCGTCCTCCGGGACGCGGGGGCGGTCTTCTCCATCGAGGAACGCCACGCCGGCCCCTTCACCTGCCGGATCCGGATCCACAACTCGGCGGCGGTCCCCGCCGCCGACCTGGCCGCGATCGAACCGGCGGTCCGCACCGTGGGGCGGGCCTCCGTGCGCTTCACGGTGGTCACCGTCGAGGGGTTCACCGGGACGGTGGCGGTGGCCGCCGGGCTGGGCGCCGCCGGGGTGGCGGTCGCCTTCTTCGAGTTGGAGTACTGATGGCTTTCACGCTCCGACTGACCACCGCCGGCAAGAGCAAACTGGCGGACAGCGCGAACGCCGGGACCCGGGCGGTGAAACTGACCCGGCTGGGGATCGGCGACGGCGTGGGCCCGGGCACCGAAGCGGACGCCCTGCCGCGGACGGCGCTGCGGAACCAGCGGGGCACGGCGGCGGTGGCCGGGAGCGCCGGCCAGGGCGCCGGGCGCATCGCGGTGCGGGCCGACTTCGGCGCCCCGGCGGCCAGTTGGCAGATCACCGAGGCCGGCCTGTTCGCCAAGGTGGGGGGCGCCGGGGCGGAGTTCCTGCTGGCCTACTGGGCGGCGGCGAACGCCGAGGGCGCCATCGCCCAGGCGGCCCGGGGCGTCCGGCTCACCCTGGCGGCGGCGCTGAACCTGACGAGCGCCGCCGCGGCGGTGTCGGTCACCGTGGCCTCGACGGTCGCGCTCGCCGAAGCGCCGGACAACGCCTCCGAGTCCGGGCGCGGGGTGGTGGAACTGGCCACCACGGCGGAGGCGGCCGCCGGCGCGGACACCGAGCGGGCGGTCACGCCGGCGGGGCTGAAGACGGCCCTCGAGAGCGCGACGCGGAAGGCGACGGCGGCCCGGCGGGGCCCGGTGGAACTGGCCACCGCGGCGGAGGCCCGCACCGGGACCGACACCGAACGCGCCGTCACCCCGGCCGGTCTCGCCGCCGCGCTCTCCGGGAGCGAACAGAAGGCCACGGCAGCGCGGCGGGGCGTGGTGGAACTGGCCACCGGAGCGGAAGCCCGCGTCGGGACGGACACCGAACGGGCCATCACCCCCGAGGGTCTGGCCGCCGCGCTGAAGAGCGCCGACCAGCAGGCGACGGCGACGCGCCGGGGAACGGTGGAGTTGGCCACCGCCGACGAGGCCCGGACCGGAACCGACGCCGAGCGCGCCGTCACTCCCGCCGGCCTGAAGGCGACGCTCGACAGCAACGACCGGAACGCCACGGCCGCGCGCCGGGGAACTGTCGAACTGGCCACGGCCGCCGAGGCGAAGACCGGGACCGACGCCGAACGGGCGGTCACCCCCGCCGGCCTGAAGGCGACGCTCGACAGCGGCGACCGGCAGGCCACCACCGCGCGGCGGGGAACGGTGGAACTGGCCACCACCACGGAAGCGGCGGCGGGCACGGACACCGAGCGGGCGGTCACCCCCGCCGGGGTCCGGGCCGCGGTGAACCGGCTGGCCCCGGTGATCCTCACCGCCTCGAACGCGGCCTACCGCTGGGGCCGCAGCGCCGCGAGCGCGATGGTCATCGTCACCGGCGGCGGCGGCGGGTCGGGCGGCGGCGGAGGCGGCGGCGGCGGCCTGGTCGGCGGCCGCCTGGTCGATGACGCTCGCGCCGCCGGCGGCGCCGGTGGCGCCGGTGGCGCCGGCGCCGACGGAACCCCCGGCGCCGCCGCCGGGAGGTCCGTGTCGGGGGGCGGCGGCGGCGGCGGAGAAGCCGGCGGCGCCGGCGGCCCGTCGGGTGTCGCGTTCGGAGCGATCGCGATTTCCGCCGCCGGCGGAGGCGGCGGCTCCGGTGGCGGCGGCGGCATGGGGCAAGGAGTCGAGGGCGGCAACGGCGGCAGAGGTGGCAATAGCGGGGACGATCGGCCCAACTACGGCGGACCCGGGCATGGTCCTTACCCGTCTTCTGCCAGCCCCCCCGGTCGCCACTGGCGCGACGGCAATGGCGCTGTCGGCGGAACCGGCGGGGCCGGCGGCGCCGCGCCCGTCGGGGGACAGGGGAGGGGCGGCGCCGGCGCCCGCGGCTTTCCCGGCCTGAACGGCGAAACCCGCCACGGCGCCCTCGCCGGCCTCACTCCCGACAGCGCGCTGGCGGTCGTCGTCGGCGCCGCCGGCAGCGGCGGCGCCGGCGGAGGCGGCGGCCGCGGCGGCCCCGGCGGATACCAGGCGCAGGGAAGCGACGGTTCCGCCGGAGCCGCCGGGAACCGCGGCCTCGTGATCCTCATCCCCATGGTCTGACAAGGAGTACCCACACGCCCATGTCCCAGTTCCTCCACGGCGCCGAGGTCGTCCCGCTCGAAGGCGGCCCGCGCCCCATCCGCACCGTCTCCTCGGCGGTCATCGGCCTGGTCGGCAGCGCCCGCAACGGACCCCGGAACAAGCCGGTCCTCATCCGCGGCAGCCTCACCGAAGCCCTCCGCGTCTTCGGCGAGGAAGGCACCCTCGCCGACGCCGTCCGCGCTGTCCTCGACCAGTCCCCGGCCGCCGTGGTCTGCGTCAATGTCTTCGACCCGGACACCCACACCAGCGCCGTCCCCGCCGCCGACTTCACCCTCGACGGCAACTCCGTGGTCGTCGCCAGGGACGCCTCCGCGGTGGTGGTCAAGAACAAGGCCGGGAGCACCACCTACGCCACCCCGGGCGACTACGCCTTCGACGCGGCGACCGGGAAACTCACCCGCAACGGCGGCGGCAACATCTCCGCCGACGCCGAACTCAAGGTCTCCTACTCGCTCCCCGACCCGGCGGCGGTCACCCCCACGGCCATCATCGGCGGCACCGACGCCGCCACCGGCGCCTACCAGGGGGTCGAGGCGCTGCGCGGGGCCGAGTCCGCCCTGGGCGTCCGCCCCCGCATCCTCTGCGCCCCGGGCTTCACCGGGAAGACCACCGGGACCAAGGCCGGGGGCACCCTGGCCGCCCCGGTGGCCGCCGCCCTGCTGAAGGTGGCCCGCCGCCTCCGCGCCGTCGCCGTCCTCGACGGGCCCAACTCCACCGACGCCGCCGCCGCCGACTTCCGCGGACTCTTCGACTCCCGGCGCGCCTACATCGTCGAGCCCCACCTCGAAGTCTGGGACCCGGAGGCGAACGCCACCGTCACCGAGCCGCCCTCGGCCCGGGCCGCCGGGGTGATCGCCGCCACCGACGCCCGCCGCGGCTTCTGGACCTCCCCCAGCAACCAGCCCATCCACGGCATCAGCGGCACCGCCCGCCCGGTGGACTTCGCCCTCGACGACCCCTCCAGCCGGGCCAACACCCTGAACGCCGGGCAGGTCGCCACCGTGATCCGCTCCGCCGGCGGCTTCCGCCTCTGGGGCAACCGCACCTGCGCCGACGACGCCCGCTGGGCCTTCCTCCCGGTGGCCCGCACCGCCGACCTGATCGCCGACAGCCTGCTCCGCGCCCACCGCTGGGCGGTGGACCGGGGAATCACCCGCAACTACCTCGACGAAGTGGCCGGCTCGGTGAACGCCTACCTGCGCGAACTGGTGTCCCTGGGCGCCATCGTCGGCGGCGAGTGCTCCCCCAGCGAGGCGAACACCCCCCAGGCCCTGGCCGACGGCCGGGTCTTCTTCGACTACCAGTTCACCCCCGTCTCCCCCGCCGAGCGCCTCACCTTCCGCGCCCGGCTCACCAACGACTACCTCGAGGAGGTGCTCCCGTGATTCAGGACATCCTGCGCGACTTCAACCTGTTCGTGGACGGCCGGGGGTATCTCGGCCGCTGCGAAGAGGTCTCCCCGCCCAAACTGGCGCTCAAGACCGAAGAGACCCGCGTCGGGGGCATGGACGCCCCCGTCGAGATCGACATGGGCATGGAGAAACTGGAATGCAGTTTCTCGCTGGTCGGCATCGACCGGGAAGTCCTGTCCCTGTGGGGCGTGGCCTCCGGCAACCGGGTGCCCCTGGTCTTCCGGGGCGCCCTCCGCTCCGAGGACGGCTCCGAGAACGCGGTGGTCATCGAGGTGCGGGGTCTGGTGCGGGAGATCGACTGGGGCTCCTGGAAGCCCGGCGACAAGGCCCCGCTGAAGGCCACCGTGGCCTGCCGCTACTACAGGTTGGAGATCGCCGGGGAGACGATCCACGAGATCGACATCGAGAACGGCGTCCGCATCGTCAACGGCGAGGACCAGTTGGCCGAGCGGCGCAAGGCCCTGGGCATCTGACCCGGCGGAGGAGCACCCCGTGAACGAAGAGACCCCCGCGAGCGCCCCGGGCGCCGCCCCGACCCCGACCCCGACCCCGATCCCGACCCCGCCGGCGACGCCGACCCCCGCGCCGACCCCGCCGGCCCCGATCACCTTCCCCACCCCGCTGCCGGACACGGTCGAGATCGTCCTCGACCACCCGGTGGAGGCCCACGGCGCCACCGTCGCCACGGTCTCCATGCGCCGCCCCCGGGTCGCCGACCAACTCGCCGCCGAGAAGGCCCCCGGCGGCGACGGCGCCCGGGAAGTGGCCCTCTTCGCCAACCTCTGCCAGGTGGCCCCCGACACCGTCCGGGCCTTCGCCCTCAGCGACTACCTGGAGATGCAGCGGGTCTTCAGGGATTTTTTGTCCCGCCGGCGGCGGACCTCCGCCGGGCCTGCGCGTTCGTAGCCCACCTGCTGCACACCCCGGTCACCGCCCTGGTCGAACTCCCGGTGGACGAACTCGCCGCCTGGCTCGACCAGGCCCGGACCCTCGCCGCCGCCAAATACGGCCGCCGCTGAGGCCGTGGAACCGACCCGGCGCGCTGCGAATCTCGTCACCCCTGCCAGGAGGCCGGAGACTTCCGAGGCCCCCGTCATCCATGACGAAGGCACCGAGGTCCGGAACCGCGCGGACGGCGAATGTCGGGTAGCGGCGGTACCGCTCCACCCGGTCCGCGAACCGATCGGCCGGTGAGTGCGGCCGCGAAATGGCATCGTTCGAGTTCGGCGCGAAGGTAGTCCTCGGCGCCTCGCTCGCCAACGACTTCGGCGCGATCGTGGGAAGTGCCGAGAAGACGATCGGGGCTTTCGGGAAAGCGGTCGAGCGGGCGCTCCCGGGCCGGAAGGTCGGCGGTGACGCTGTCCGTCTCGGTTCTGCCCTCGAGGGTCTTCGGCAGCGCCAGCAGGAGGCCGGAGGCGCTTCCGTGCTCCTCGGCGGCGAGATCGCCCGCACTGAACGGGCATTCGCCGCGCTCGCCCGGAGGGTCGGGGCGTACGGCCTCGAAATCGGACGCGCCGCCGAAGCGCAGCGCCGGTTCTCGAAGGACCTCGTCCGCGGTCAGGCGCAGTCGGCGCGCCCCGGGCGCAGGGAAACCCGGCGAGAGGGGCGACCGGTTCGACGGGGCCCGATCACCGACGCCCCGCCGAGCCCGGGCTTCGGCGCCGGACGCTTCCCCGGCAAGGCGATGGAGATCGAGGAGAAGCCGACACCTCTGCAAACGGTCAGTGACAGCGATGACGACGACACCGTGGCGGCGGCGCCGCGGGCCCGTGGGCAGGCCGCCGCACCGATCGCGCGCCGGATCGCGGTCGCCGTCCGCGGCGACTCGGATCAGGTCGCGGCGATCATCGGCGCTGCTTTCCACGACCTCCGCGACTCCGTCGCGGGAGCCGACCCGGCGGAGAAGATCGGCCGGATCGGCGAGATCCTGACCCGGGTCCGGCAGAAGATCGCGATCGGCGACTTCGGACGACTCGGTGAAGGCCTGGCCGAGATCGCCGCCGCCGCCATCCGGACCAAGTTGCCCTTCGAGCAGGCCGTGGTCGCCCTCGGCAGGATGAACGACGCCGGAACGGCAGCCTCCCGCGCCGGCGCCGCGCTGCACCGGGTTCCGGACCTCCTGCCCGCGGCCGCCGCGGCTCCGGGACTCAGCGCTGACCGATCGTCCGGCGGTTCCCTCGGTCTCGCCGCCTCGCCGGTGGCGAGCGGAGTGAGCCGGCCCGAGGGAATCGGCCGTCGAGCGAGACCGATAGGGGAACTGTTCGGCGATGACGGCTCCCGGGGATCGGTCTCGTTCCTCGAAAACCTCGACGCTTTTCGGGACGCGGTCGAGGCCGCCGGCGGGTTCGAGAGCGCCTTCGCCTCGATTCCGGAGTCCGCTTCGGCGCCGCGGCAGATGGCCGGACAGAACCTCCAGGGAGCCGGCGCCGCCATCGCCGACACGCTGCAGCCGGTCGTCGGCTGGGTGAGCGATCTCCGGAGTCTCGGCGCGGACCTGAAGGAGACCTTCGACGCTCTCCGGCAGTTCCGGCGCCAACTCACCCTGACGAACCTCAAGGCGAAAGCGCTGGCCGTCGGCGGCGCCCTGCGACGCTTCGGGACGAGTGTCCTGGACACCGCCCGGACGGCCCGAGGAGGCCTCGCGAGGCTGGGCCGCCAACTCACCCTCACGAACCTCCGGATGCGCGCTCTGGCCGTCGGCGGCGCCGTCCAGAAATTCGGTTCCGCCCTCGTGGGTCTCGCGTCCGGCGGCATCAAGGCCGCGATCGTCGGCCTCCGCGCCCTCGGGGCCGCCATCGCCGCCAACCCCATCGGCCTCATCGTCACCGCCGTCGTCCTCGCCGCCGCCCTCATCTGGAAATACTGGGAGCCGATCAAGGCGTTCTTCGGGCGCCTCTTCGCCCCGCTGGTCGAGTTCGCCCGCCCGGTCTTCGCCTGGATCGGGGCCAAGGTCGCCGCCATCGTCGGCTGGGTGCGGAAGGCGCTGGCCGTCGTCGGGCCGGCCTTCGCCGTTCTCCTCGGCCCCATCGGCCTCCTCATCGGCGCCGCCGCCCTCATCTGGAAGTACTGGGAACCGATCAAGGCCTTCTTCGCCCGTCTGTTCGCCCCGCTGGTCGAGTTCGCCCGCCCCATCCTCGCCTGGATCGGCGGCAAGGTGTCCGCCGTTGCCGGCTGGATCTTCGCCCGGCTGCGACCGGTCGGCGCCTTCTTCGCCCGCCTGTTCGCCCCGCTGGTGGCGTTCGCCCGCCCGGTCCTCGCCTGGATCGGCGGCAAGGTGTCCGCCGTCGCCGGCTGGATCTTCGCCCGGATGCGCCCGATCGCCGCCTTCTACGGCCGCGTCTTCGGTGCCGTCCTGGAGTTCCTCCGACCGGTCTTCGCCTGGATCGGGGCCAGGATCGCCGCCATCGTCGGCTGGGTGCGGAAGGCGCTGGGCGTGGTCGGCCCGGCCTTCGCCGTCCTCCTCGGCCCCGTCGGCCTCCTCATCGGCGCCGCTGTCCTCCTCTGGAAGTTCTGGGAGCCGATCAAGGGCTTCTTCGCCGGTCTCTGGAACGGCATCGCCGCCGGCGCGAGCGCCGCCTTCGGCTTCCTGGGCCGCATCTGGGAGGGCGTCAAGAGCGCTTTCAGCGGCCTTCGAAGCGTCGTCCAGGGCGCGGTCGGCGCGGTCTTCTCCTGGCTGGAGAACTTCTCCCTGGCGGACATCGGGAAGAACCTGCTCGTCACCCTGGGCGACGGCATCCTGGCCGCGAAGGACGCCGTCGTCGAGAAAGTGGGCGCGGTCTTCGGCGCGGTGCGGAACCTGCTGCCGTTCAGCGACGCCCGGGAAGGCCCCTTCGCCCGACTGACCACCTCCGGGGCGGCGATCCTGGGAACCGTCGGGGAGGGGGTGCGCCGGGCCGGCCCCGGCCCCCTGCGGCGCCCGCTGCAGTCCGCCCTCGGCGCCGCCGTCGTGGGTCTGGGCGTCCCCGCCGCCGCTTCCGGGGTTTCGGCCGCGCTCCCCGCCGGGGCGCCCCCGGCTCCGCCCGCCGCCGCTGCCCCGGCGAAGCAGATCGTCGTCAGTCCGGGCGCCGTGAGTCCGGGCGCGATCGTCCTCCACTTCCACGGCCCCACCGACGATCCCGCCTGGGTCGCCAGGGAGGTCGAGCGCCAACTCGCCGATCTCTTCCGCCGTGCCGCCAACGAAGCCCGCCTCCTCGAAACCGACGATGCCTGAACCCCGGAACCCGCCGTCGCCGGCCGCGCCCGTCCCCGGTCCGCCCGCCCCCGGAAGCGCCGCGGCCCTCCCGCCGCCCCGATCGGCCCGGATCGCGGGGCCGACCGACTCCGTCACCGTCACCGTCCACGGCCCCGCCGGCGCCTCCCCCGCCGCCCGCGAGCGCATCGCCCGCATCCTCGTGGACGCCGTGAAGCACACCCTCCAGCCCCGAACGGTGTAACCCGTGAGCGCCGGCGCCGGCGAGATGATGGCCCTCGGCCCCTTCGTCTTCTCCCTCGAATCCGCCCCCTACCAGCGCCTCAGCCGCCGCACCCAGGCCCGTTGGACCGCCCTCGCCCGCATCGGCCGCGCCCCCGCCCACCAGTTCCTCGGCCCCGCCCCCGAGCAGATCACCCTCGAAGGCGTCCTCCTCCCCGACCTCGGCGACCACTCCTCCCTCGAAACCCTCCGCGAACTCGCCCGGGAAGGCGAACCCCACGCCCTGGTGGACGGCGCCGGGAACAACCACGGACTCTGGATCATCCGCGAACTCTCCGAAGACCAGGACGCCCTCCTCCCCGACGGCGTCCCCCTCCGCCGCACCTTCCGCCTCTCCCTCAGCGAATACGGCGAGGACGAACCGGCCCCGCTCCCCTGACCGCCGCCGGCGCCGTCGCGGCGACCCGCTGACGCCCCCGTGACCGCCGGCCCCGACCCGCCGCTCCCCATGACCACCTACCGCTCCGTCGAGGGCGACACCGTGGACCTCATCGCCTTCCGCCACTACGGCGACGAGTCCCGCGCCGCCGCAATCTTCGACGCCAACCCCGGACTCGCCGACCTCGGCCCCGTCCTCCCCCCGGGAACCCTGATCCGCCTTCCCGACCCCGAATCCCTGCCGCCCCCCGAATCCTCCGCCCCCCTCCGGCTCTGGTCCTGACCCCTCCCGACCCTCTCCGGACCTCCGATGAAGCCGGTCTTCCGACTCCGCGCCCGAGGCCAAGAAGTCCCCCTCGCCGACCGACTCCTCGACCTCAAGATCACCTCCTCCACCGACGCCGCCTCCGACTCCCTCGAACTCACCCTCGACAACCGCGACTCCCGGATCGCCCTCCCGCCCCCCGGCGGCGAACTCGAAGCCTGGCTCGGCTACGAACCGGAACCGGAGCCCATGGGCCGCTTCCTCTTCGCCGACCTCGAACTCTCCCTCCCCCCGCTCCGCCTCACCGTCCGCGCCACCGCCGCCGACTTCGGAAGGGAAAGCGCCCTCAAGGCCCCCACCACCCGGAACTGGCCCGACCGCCTCCCCCTCGCCCGACTGGTCCGGACCATCGCCGACGCCCACGGCTACACCCCCAAAGTCGCCCCCGCGCTCGCCGCCGCCCCGGTCGAGAACCTGGAACAGTCCGCCGAGTCCGACCTCGCCCTCCTCAACCGGCTCGCCGACGCCCGGGACGCCGCCGCCAAAGCCGACACCCGCCACCTCCTCTTCCTTCCCCGGGGCGCCGGCCGGTCCGCCTCCGGGCTCCCCCTCGCCGCCACCCTCCGCCCCCAAGACGCCCTCTCCGCCCGCGCCTCCTTCCGCGAGCGCTCCCGCTACGCCGCCGCCTCCGCCAAATACCACGACCTCGACTCCGGCGCCCCGGTGACCGTCACCGCCGGCGCCGGTGAACCGGTCTTCGAAGTCCGCGGCCTCCACCCCTCCGAATCCGCCGCCCGCACCGCCGCCGAAGCCGCCCTGGCCCGACTGGTCCGCCAGACCGCCGAACTCGACCTCGAACTCCCCGGCCGCCCGGACCTGGTCGCCGAAACCCGGCTCCGCCTCGAACACTGGCCCCCCGGCCTCGACGGCGACTGGACCATCACCCGCGTCGCCCACTCCCTCTTCGCCTCCGGCTTCCGCTCCCGGATCACCGCCGAACAACCCCCGCCCGAGTCCTGATCCGGCCCCCCCGGGAGGCCCCGGATCCCCCTTCCAACCCCCCGCCCCCGCCGCGACCTGTCCCATTTTCAACGGAATTCCGTCCCGTTTTCAATGGAATTCCGTCCCATTTTCAATGGCCGCTTACAACGGAGGATCTGTTGCCGGCGGGGATCGGTCTCGCCGGATTCGCCGGTGCGGAAGGACGAGGCGGCGGCGGGTGCAGCGTCGTCCGGCTCGTCGGCGGATGGCTCCGGTGGGTTCCCGGGGCTCGTTCGGCGGGAGGCGCGGGGTTCGAGGCGCAGGGGCGCGGCAGGGTTAGAATTCGGCGTCGAATCGTCGTCCGGGTGGGGGTCGAGCAGAGGGTCGCGGGCGGCGTTCGGTTCCTCTTCCCTGAGAACTCCGGCGGCGCGCCGGCGGCCGGTCCGCGGCGTGGCGCCGCGCCCATGCCCTCCGCCGCCTCCCCGACCGCTCCCCCCGCCCCGACCGCTTCCGCCGCGCCCGTTTCGCCGCCGGGGTCGGGGGGCGGGGCGCCGGCGTGGCTCTCCGGGGGGGCGGCGCCGTTCGTCCGGCGGCATGTGGGGCCCAGCCCGACGCAGCAGGCGGGGATGCTCCACGAGTTGGGGCTCTCCTCGCGGGAGGAACTGGTGGCCGAGACCATCCCGGCGGCCATCCGCCGGGAGGAGCCGCTGCGGATTCCGCCGGCGCTCTCCGAAGCCGAACTCCTCCGGGAACTGCGCGCCCTCGCCGGGCGGAACCGGGTGCGGCGCAGTTTCATCGGGCGCGGCTACTACGGGACGGTGACACCCCCGGCCATCCTGCGGAACCTGCTGGAGAACCCCGGCTGGTACACCCAGTACACGCCCTACCAGTCGGAGATCTCGCAGGGGCGGCTGGAGATGCTGCTGAACTTCCAGACGCTCACCGCGGACCTGACCGGGCTGCCGATCGCCGGGGCTTCGCTGCTCGACGAAGCCACCGCCGCCGCCGAGGCGATGTCCATGTGCCACGCGGCGGCGCGCCGGCGGCGGCCGGTGTTCCTGGCCGACCCGGGTCTCCACCGGCAGACGCTGGCGGTGCTCCGTACCCGCGCCGAAGCGCTGGGGATCCGCCTTCGGGTGGAGGAAGTGGGGGACGACGCCGAGATTTCCGGGGAGGTCTCCGGCGTGCTGGCGCAGTACCCGGACACCCGGGGGCGGATCCGGGACTTCCGGGCGCTGGCGGCGCGGGTGCATGAAGCCGGGGGGCTCTTCGTCGCCGCCACCGACCTGCTGGCGCTGACCCTGCTGACGCCGCCGGGGGAGTTCGGCGCCGACATCGCGGTGGGGTCCACCCAGCGGTTCGGGATGCCGATGGGGGGCGGCGGGCCGCATGCGGCGTTCCTGGCCACCGGGAAGCACCACGCCCGACGGCTGCCCGGCCGGGTGGTGGGGCTCTCCCGGGACGCCGAAGGGCGGCCCGCGTACCGGCTGGCGCTGCAGACGCGGGAGCAGCACATCCGCCGCGACCGGGCGACGAGCAACATCTGCACCGCCCAGGTGCTGCCGGCGCTGGTGGCGGTGGCCTACGCGGTCTGGCACGGGCCGGAGGGGCTGGTGGCGATCGCCCGGCGGGTGCGGCAGTTGACGCTGGCGCTCCGGGAGGGGCTGCGGCGGCTGGGGCTGGAACCGGGGCCGGCGGAGGGGCCGGTCTTCGACACCCTGACGGCGCCGGTCGGGGAGGCGCGGGCGGAGCGGATCCGGGAAGCGGCGGCGGCGCGGGGGATCGCCCTGGGGCGGCCGGCGCCGGGGGAGGTCGGGGTGTCGCTCGACGAGACCGCCGGGCCGGAAGAGGTGGAGGCGGTGCTCTCCGCCTTCGCTGCGGGGATCGGCGGAGCCGGGGCGAACGGATCCGGACCGAACGGATCCGGACCGAACGGATCGGGGACGAACGGGGCCGGACGGAATGGGGCCGGGACGAACGGGGTCGGGAATGGCGCGGGCGCTGCCGCGGACGCGGGGGGGAGCGGGTCGTCCGGCGGCGGGGACGCGGGGCCCGGGGCGCCGGCGCCGGCGGAGTCCCTGCTGGAATCGGTCGCCGCGGAGGAGGAGTTGCCGGCGCCCTTCCGGCGGAGCGGCGTCTTCCTGGAGCAGGATGTCTTCCACCAGCACCGTTCCGAGCACGAGATGCTGCGCTGGCTGCACCGGCTGCAGGCGCGCGACCTGTCGCTGACCACCTCGATGATCCCGCTCGGCTCCTGCACCATGAAGTTGAATGCGGCCGCCGAGATGATCCCGGTGACCTGGCCCGAGTTCGCCGACCTCCATCCCTTCGCCCCCGCCGCCGACGGCGCCGGGTACGCCCGCCTCTACACGGACCTCGAGGAGTACCTGGCGGAGATCACCGGGTTCGCCGCGGTCAGCCTGCAGCCGAACGCCGGGTCGCAGGGGGAGTTCGCCGGGCTCCTGATGATCCGGGCCTACCACCGCGCCCGGGGCGAGTCGGAGCGGGATCTCTGCTTCATCCCCAGGTCGGCGCACGGGACGAACCCGGCCAGCGCGGCGCTCGCCGGATACCGGGTCGTGTCGGTGGGGACCGCTCCCGCCGGGGACATCGACCTCGAGGACCTGCGGGCGCGCCTGGCCGAGCATCCGGGCCGGGCCGGGGCGCTCATGATCACCTACCCCTCGACCCACGGGGTCTTCGAGGAGGGCGTCCGGGAGGTCTGCCGGCTGGCGCATGAGGCCGGGGCGCTGGTGTACCTCGACGGGGCGAACCTGAACGCTCAGGTGGGGCTGACCAGCCCGGCGGCGATCGGCGCCGATGTCTGCCATCTCAACCTGCACAAGACCTTCTGCATCCCGCACGGCGGCGGCGGGCCGGGGATGGGGCCGGTGGCCTGCACCGCGGCGTTGGCGCCGTTCCTGCCCGGCCATCCGGAGGGGCCGGCGGAGTGGGCGGGGGAGGAGCGGCGGGTGGGGGCGGTCTCGGCGGCGCCCTACGGGAGCCCGGCGATCCTGCCGATCTCCTGGGCCTACATCCGGATGATGGGGGCCGAGGGACTCAAGGAGGCCAGCGAAGTGGCCATCCTGTCGGCGAACCTCATGGCGCACCGGCTCCGCGGCCACTATCCGCTGCTGTATGCGGGGCGGAACGGGCGGGTGGCGCACGAGTTCATCCTCGACTGCCGGCCCTTCGCCGCCTCCTCCGGGGTGGGGGTGGAGGACATCGCCAAGCGGCTCATGGACTACGGCTTCCACGCCCCCACCATGTCCTTCCCGGTGCCCGGGACGCTCATGATCGAACCCACCGAGAGCGAGTCCGGGGAGGAACTGGATCGCTTCTGCGAGGCGCTGATCTCGATCCGGGGCGAGATCCGGGAGATCGAGGAGGGGCGGATGGACCGGGAGGACAACCCGCTGAAGCGGGCGCCGCACACCGCCCGGGAGGTGACCGCCGACGCCTGGGAGCGGCCCTACTCCCGGCAGCGGGCGGCGTTCCCGGCGCCCTGGACCCGGGAGCACAAGTACTGGCCGCCGGTCTCCCGGGTGGACAACGCCGGGGGCGACCGGAACCTGGTCTGCACCTGCCCGAGCCACTGGGAGGACGATCTCCCCGGCGAGCGCGGGCCCAGCCCGGGATCCGGAAATTCGAGGTCCGCCGGGACCGGAGGAGGGACTCCGTGACGGAGACCAAGAAGGGGCTGCGCGCCGCCGCCGCCCAGATCAGTCCGGTCTTCCTGGACAAGAAGAAGAGCGTCGAGAAGTATGCCGAGACGCTGGTGGAGGCCGGGCGCCGGGGGGTGGAACTGGTGGTGACCCCGGAGACCGGGATCCCCACCTACCCGTACTGGCGGAGCGGCTTCGGGTACACCGACCCGGAGTCGGCCAAGCCCTGGAAGGAGACGGTGGCGGCGTTCTACGACCAGGCGGTGCGGATCCCCGGGCCGGAGACCGAGGAACTGGGGAAGGCGGCGCGCTCCGCCGGGCTCACCGCGGTCATCGGGCTGAACGAGCAGGACGACCGGCCCGGGTCGCGGACGCTCTACAACACCATGCTGTTCCTGGGGGCGGACGGGGAGATTCTGGGGCGGCACCGGAAGTTGATGCCCACCCACCAGGAGCGCATCTTCTGGGGGCGCGGGGACGGGAGCGACCTGCGGGTGTTCGAGACGCCCTTCGGGGCGCTGGGGGGACTGATCTGCTTCGAGAACCACATGACGCTGCTCAAGGCGGCGCTGGCGGTGCTGGGCGAGGAAGTCCACGCCGCCTGCTGGCCGGGGTACTGGGCCTACGGCGGGCCGGGGAACACGGTGCGGGACATGACCGGGAAGCGGTATCCGCTCCACCACTCGGACCAGGACGCCGCGGTGCGGGAGTACGCCTTCGAGACCCAGACCTTCGTGGTGTCCGCTTCGCTGTTCCTCGACGAGGCGGAGGTGCCGGACGACTTCCCCTACAAGGAGACCACGAACTGGAAGTGGGCCATGGGCGGGAGCGCCATCGCCACGCCGTTCGGGACCTACGCCGCCGAGCCGGTGTTCGGGAAGGAGACCCTGGTCATCGCCGACCTCGACCTGGCCGACCGGACGGTGGCGAAGAACGTGTTCGACTGCATGGGGCACTACTCCCGGTGGGATGTGGCGCAACTGCGGCTCGACCGCCGGGGGGTGGGGCCGGAGGTCGAGGCGGGGTCGCCGTTCGCGGGGAAGTTGCCGATCCTGTCTTCGCTGGCGGGGCTTTCTTCGGGCCTGCCGTCCGGCCTGCCCCCGGGCCTCGGCGCGGCGTTGGCCGGCGGTGGGCCCGGCGGGCCGGGAAGGGACTTCGAGGGGCCCGGGGGCGGGCCGCGGCGGGCGATCGTGGGAGCGGTGACGCCGGAGGAGGCGGGGCCGCTGCTGGAAGCGCTGCGGAGCCGGTTCGGGCCCGGGGCGGTCTCCGCGCACCGGGCCGAGTTGGACAGCGACGACCTGGATTCGCTGGCGAAGTCGCACGGGCTTTCCCACGAGGAGATGGTGTCGCTGCTGCACGACTTCCTGGACCTGATCCGGCGGCGGAGCGAACTGGTGGTGCCGGAGTTGACCGACCCCGACGAACCTCCCGAAGGGCCGCCGGACGCGTGAGGAGCGGGAGCGCGGCGGGAGCGCCGACCGGCGGGAAGGGGGCCGCGCGGGCCGGGGGGGCGTCGTCCGCCGCCGGATTCCGGAGGACGACGGCCGGCGGCCGGCGGGGCGCGGTGTCGGGAGGGATTCCGGAAGGGATTCCGGCGCGGATCCCCGGAGGGAGGTGGTTCGGGCCGTCGCCGGGGGCCCGGGTCGGCCCGGTCCTCCTCTTCGCGGCGGTCTTCGCCGCCGTCGCCGGAGTTCCGGTTCCCGCCGGCGCGTCCGGCGACGGCGAAGCCCCGCCGCAGCCGGCCGCCGAGGTTCCCCGGGCCGCGGACGACGCCTTCCACCACGACGCCCACTTCCATACGACGAACTACATCCAGAGCGAGATCGCCCTGCCGGCGTTCCTGGAGATCATGGGCGACGGGGTGGGGCGGGCGGCGCTCATGGGGATCCCGCTGCAGCAGAAGTGGGACGCCTTCATCTCCGGGGAGCGGGCGCCGGACTACTACCTGCGCTCCGACGCCGCGCTCTACTACTACTCGTTCGTGGACGCGATGACCGCGGAAGCCTGGCGGGCGCTGCCGGAGGCGGACCGGGCGCGGTTCGATCCGATGATCGTCGGGTTCAACCCCACCGACATGTATGCGACCGAGCACCTCCGCCGGGTGCTGCGGCTGTATCCGGGGGTGTTCTCCGGGATCGGGGAGTTCTCGATCCACAAGGAGATGGTGACCGCCAAGACCGCCGGCCACGCGGCGAGTCTGCGGAACCCGGCGGTGGGGCGGATCCTGGACTTCGCCGCCGAGGTCGGCCTGGTGGTCTCCCTCCACAACGATGTGGATGTGATCCTGCCCCGCGCCGGGGAGCGGCCCACCTACTTCGACGACCTGGCGGCGCTCCTGCGGGCGCATCCGGGAGCGCCGGTGCTCTGGGCGCACGCCGGGATCGGGCGGTTCGTGGAACCGACGCCGGGTTATGCGGCCCTCATCGAGTCGCTGCTGGTGGACGAGTCGCTGTCGCACCTGTACTTCGACCTCTCCTGGGACCTGGTGATGGAGCAGTTGATCGCCGACGAGGCGGCGCTCTCCGCCTGGGTGCGGCTGCTGAACGAGTGGCCCACCCGGTTCCTCTTCGGCTCGGACGCGGTGATCCCGACGGACCGGGAGGGGTACCTGAGCACCTTCCGGGCTTTCGCGCCGGTCTGGGAGCGGCTGGACCCGGAGGCCAGCCGGCTGGTCCGGTTCGGGAACTACGAACGCCTCTTCGACGAAGCCCGCCGCCGCGTCCGCGCCTGGGAAGCGGCCCAGGGGGCGTCGCCGGAATAGGCGGGGATCGCGCCGCGGCCGCCCGACCGATCGCCCTCGGGGAGGGGTGGCGACCGGATCGCCGGCAGGCGTCCACTGGTCGGTCGGGGCTCGGTTCGCGGCCGCTCGGTGGGTTCTCCGGGCGAGCGCACCGAGACCTGCCTGACCGAGGCCACTGCCTCAGGAGAGATCGACCATGGGCTGACCGCAGGCCCCAACCCGTACGGCGCCTGCCCCGAACGGGGCACCGGCGGCGGACACTGTTCCAGGAGAGCGTCGAGAAGGCGCGGAGGCGGGCCGGTCGGACCCGCCCGTGAGCGACACGAAACCGGTGCTCCAGGCGCGACCACCGCCTCCGCCGATAGATGCCCCAGCCTGTAAAGGGCTAACGTGGGCGAATGACCGCTCCCGTTCCGAACTCGCCCGAGGCCAAGTATTGGGGTTTGCTCTTCGGCGTGCGCCGCTCGGTGCGGTACCACCAACGGCGGCGGGACTTCTTCGAGCGGTTCCACGGGTTCGTGCTGCTCGGCGCGGCGGCGGGCGGCATCGCGACGATCGCCGCCTTCGGTTCCGAACCCCTCGCGGCGCTGCCCACCGCGGTGAAGTTGCTCCCCGCCGCGGTCGTGACGCTGTTGGCGCTCCTCGACCTCTTCGCGGGTTCGATGCCGAAGGCCGGGCTCCACGCGGACCTGGCCCGGCGGTTCATCGCCCTGGAACGGGAACTGGTGGGGCAGCAGGCGGAGCCGATGATGGCGGCCCTGCTCGAGATCGAACGGGAACGTCTGGCGATCGAGGCGGACGAGCCGCCGATCCGGCGGGTGCTGGACACGCTGTGCCACAACGAACTGTGGCGGGCGATGGGGTATCCGGAATCGCAGATCACGCCGGTCTCCTTCTTCCAGCGGGTCTTCGCCCACACCTTCGACTTCCGGTTCGACGCGGCGGCCCGCACCCCGAAGGTCGAGGCCTGACCGCCGGAAGCGCCACCGCGGCACCGGGCCCGGTCCGGCTCCGCTTGGCCGGGGTCGGTTCCGGCAAGGGACGGCGCCGGGAACGGGGCCGGCCCCCGGGGCGAGGCGGCCGGGTCGGAGCCGGTCCGCGCGATCGGTCGCCGGGGGCGGATTCAGGCGAACGCCGAAGGTCGGAGCGTTCCGGCGGCGGTGCGTCGGGATTCCATCGCGAGGAAGCCGGCGTGGAGGCGGTCGGCGAACCGGTACCCGCCGGCGGCTTCCGGGGCGGCGGTCAACGCGCCTCCGGCTTCCAGGCGGCGGAGCAGGGCCTCGTAGGCGCGCTGCTTCCGCGCGGTGCGGCGGCGCTTCCGGACCGCGGCAGCTGTCTTCGAAGCCTCTTCGGCGACCTGTTCGACCAGCGAGCGGTCGGATTCGTCGCGGAGGCTCCGGAAGACGCTCCGTTCGAGGAGGCCGAGGCCGACGAGGTCGGCGGCCACCGCCACGCCGCGCGCCAGTTCCCGGGCGGAGAGGTGCGGAGTCTCGGCGACGCGCCAGACCGCAGCTCCGATCTCGTGGGCGAGTCGGGGGTGTCCGGCCGAGAAGTCGGCGAGCGTTCCCAGGTCGTCGGGCCGAGGGGACACTCTCCAGTCCGCGAACGACTGGCGGAAGAAGTCGCAGGTCTCGCCGCGCGACCAGGGCGGGACGGCGATGGACTCGAGGCGCCGCGGCGCAGTCAGCCGCTCCCGGAGCCGTCGTTCCTGCTTCTCCGTTCCGACGAGCAGCAGGCAGAAGTCGGCGGTCGAGAGTTCGTCCAGCGTGTCCTCGATCCAGCGGGGGAAGTCGGGGGACGCGGCGAGGTCGTCGAGATGGTCGAGGACCAGGAGCAGCGAGCGGTAGTCCGGTCGCGCGGTCTCCAGCAGGCGCCGGACGGAGGCGGCGAAGGCCGGCGCCCGCGTGAGGGGGTCCGAGGGGTCGAGGACCGGGTGGAGCCACGGAGGTTCACCCGGTCGCAGCCGGTCGCCGAAGAACGCCGCGACCTGGGGGCCGTACGGTCGGAGGGGGCTTCTCCGCGCCAGGTCTCGCCAGAGGGCCGCCGTCATCCGGTCGAGGTCGGCGGCGCGTCCGCCGGAGCCCCGGCAGACGATCCGTCCGCCCTCGAATGCCAGGGCCCGGCGGGCGACCCGCGCCAGCGCCGTCTTGCCGATGCCGCGTTCGCCGGCGAGGAAGCCGGCGGCTGCGCCGTCGCGGCGGGCGCGGCGCGCCAGGTCGAGGATCTGCTCCAACGGCTCCTCCCGACCGACGAAGAGCGGGGGCTCGGCGGACCGGGCCGGGTGGAACGGGCTGTCGCCGTAGTGCAAGGGTCGGGAGCGGCGGGTCGCTGCCGGCATTCTACGAGTCCCGGGGGACGCCGGGGTTGGGTGGGGCGGCGGCGCCGGTGGCTCGGTCCGGCTTCTTCGGACGGTGGCCGGGGGGCGGTTCGTAAACTCCCGGCTCCATGTCGCGGCGCGCCCGGTTCTTCTGGCCTGCGGGGGCGGCGCTGGCGGTCGGGGCGTTCCTCGGGGGCGGGGTCGGGGCGGCGTTCGGGCAGGGGAGCGGGCCCGAGTTGTCGCGGGCGGGGGAGGCCTGGCACTGGATCCTCAAGTTGCAGACCACCGGGTCGGTGCTGCAGATCACGGCGCATCCGGACGACGAGAACGGGGCGCTGCTGACGATGCTCAGCCGGGGGTTCGGGGTGCGGACGGCGCTGCTCAGCCTGACCCGGGGGGAGGCCGGGGCGAACGCGGTCGGGCCGGAACTCTTCGACGATCTGGGGTGGATCCGGGCTGCCGAGTTGGAGGGGGCCGGGAGGTGGTACGGGCTGGACCGGATCTACTTCACGCCGCTCGCGGACTACGGGTTCTCGAAGAGTCTGGAGGAGGCGCGGCGCTCCTGGGACGAGGAGGCGGCGCTGGCCGATGTCGTGGAGATCGTGCGGCGGGAGCGGCCGCTGGTCATCCTGGCGCGGTTCGGCGAGGGGCCGGAGGACGGGCACGGGCAGCACCGGTTCGCCGGGCGGCTGGCGGCGCGGGCCTTCGAGGCGGCGCCGGATCTCTACGCCTTCCCGCCCCGGGAGGGCCGGCGGGGGTTCCTGCCGGGGGCGCTCTTCGTCCGGGAGCGGGGGGAGGACGGCGGCAGGGTCGGCGCGGAGGTCGGCGCGGGGGTGGTCTCGCTCGATCTGTCCGGCTCCCGGCCCTGGTTGCAGTACTCGTTCGTCGAGTCGGCGGCGCGGGGGCTGGCCTTCCAGCGGTCGCAGACGCGGGGGGTGGCGCGGGGGCTCAGGCGCGTTCCGGGGCCGGGGCCGACGGCGCTTCTCCGGCGGGCGGACGACGGGGGCGAGGGGCCCGGGTCTGCGGACCTCCTGGCGCTGCTCGGGCCGGGGAATGCGTCGCTCTTCGCCCGGTTCGGGGGCGTCGTTCCGCCGCGGCTGGGGGAGCATCTGCGGGGCCTGGACGCCTCCTTCGCCCGGATCGCCGCGGCGTTCGACTGGGCCGCGCCGGAGCGGAGTCTGCCGGGGCTCGGGGCGGCGCTCGTCGGAGTGCGGGAGTTGCTGGGGGAGCGGTCGCCCTCCGGGTTCTTCGATGTCCGCCACGAATTGGAGCGGAAGGAAGAGCAACTCCTCGCCGCCGTGCGGGCGGCCGCCGGGGTCCGGGTGGAGGCGGTGGCGCGGGCGCCGGGGGAGGGGGCCGCGGACCGGGGGCCGTTCTCCGGGCCGGCGGCGTTCGGCCCGGTGGTTCCCGGGCAGGAGTTCCGGGCGGAGGTGTCCGTCTCGGCGCTCTCTCCCGCGGCAGTGGTCGGGGTCTCCGTCGCCGGGCCGGGGACGGTCGAGGCGCTCGCGGGGGCGGCGGGGAACGGGGACGGGGAGGGAATCGGGGCGGAAGTCGGGCAGCGGTCGGCGCGGGAGTCAGCCTCTCCGCCGCGGGCGGGGCGAACGGAGGAGTTTCGGGTGGTGGTGGCCGAGGACGCGCCGCCGCTCGCGCACCCCGTCTTCCGCTCGGGGATCTCCGAGAACCGCTACCGGACCCGGGGCGACTGGAGCCGCGCGGCGGCGCCGCCGGCGTTCACCGCGACCGCGCGGCTCTCGATTCCGGCCGGGGCCCCGGGGCGGGGGCCGCGCCGTCCGGCCGTCGTCCTGCCCGACCCCGGCCTGTCCATGCCGATCGGGGCGCTGGCGGGCGACGCCGAGGAGGAGGACACGGTGGAGGACCGGGTGGAGATCGCGGTGGGTGTCCCGGTGGAGCGGTTCGAGGCGAACCTGCCGTACGGCTACGAGCGGCGGGTGCTCGAGGTGCTGCCGCCGGTGTCGGTGCGGTTCGAGCCGGACTTCGCGGCGGCGTTCCCGGGGAGCAGGGAGAGCGGGTTCGAGGCGGTGCTCGCGGCGACCGGGCAGGCCGCCGGCGAGTTCCGGCTGGCGCTCTCCATCCCGGCGGGGTTCCGGGTGGCGCCGGAGTCGCGGACCGTCCGCTTCGGGCGGGCCGGGGAGGCGGCGCGGGCGCGCTTCCGGGTGTTCCCCGGCGGCGACTCCGAGGGTTCGGGAGCGGGCGGGGCGCCTCCGGCGACGAGCGGGGGAACGGGCGCCGCGGCCGGGAGCGCCCGGGCGGGGATCGGGGCGGCGCCGCGGTCGGCGATCGGGTCGCGGATCGGAGCGACGGTCGTCGCGGTCGGGAGCGGGACCGGCCCGGGCGGAGTCGGCAAGGCGGTCGAGTACACGCGGATCGCCCATCGGGAGTTGCCGCTCGGGTACCGGGTCCGGCCGGCGGAGTTGCGGGTGGTGGCGCTGGAGGCGGCGCCGCCGGAGGATCTGGCGGTCGGGTTCGTCGTCGGCGCCGGGGACCGGGTGCCGGAGGCGCTGGCGGCGCTCGGGGCGGAAGTGCGGCTCCTCGGGGACGAGGCGCTGGCGGGCGGCGCGCTGGACGGCCTCGACGCGATCGTCCTCGGCACCCGGGCCTACGCCTTCCGGCCGAGGCTCGCCGCCGCGACCGGCCGGCTGTTGGACTACGCCCGGGGCGGCGGGCACCTGGTGGTCCTCTACAACACCGACGAGTTGGTTCCGGCGGAGCACGCGCCGTATCCGGGAGTGCTGCCGCGCCGCTCCGAGGAGGTCTCCGAGGAAGACGCCCCGGTGACCATCCTCGCCCCCGACCATCCGCTGCTGGCCCGGCCCTTCCGGATCGGCCCGGCGGACTTCGATGGCTGGGTGGAGCAGCGCGGCTCCAAGTTCTGGAGCGGGTGGGACGACCGGTACACCCCGCTCTTCGAGACGAACGACGCCGGGCAGGCGCCGCAGCGGGGCGGGGCGCTCACCGCCGCGGTGGGGGCGGGGCGATACACCTACTTCGCCTACGCGCTGCACCGGCAGTTGCCGGAGGGGGTTCCGGGAGCCTTCCGGCTGCTCTCGAACCTGGTCTCCTGGCGGCGGGTCTCCGGCGACCGTTCCGGGGATCGGGCCGGGGGCGGGGAGGGCGTCCGGTGAGCGGCGAGGCCGGGGGAGCGGCGGCGGTGGGCGGGGAGGCCGAAGGGAAACCGCTCGTCCGGCGGGTGCGCCGGGACGACTGGCCGGAGGGGCGGGAAGTGGTGCTGGTCGGTACCGCCCATATTTCGCCGGACTCGGTGCGGCTGGTGCGGGAGACCATCGAGCGGGAGCGGCCCGACGGGGTCTGCGTCGAGTTGGACCGGGAGCGCTACGAGGCGCTCATGGATCCGGCGCGGATCGAGCGGCTCGACCTCAAGCAGGCCATCCGGGAGCGGAAACTGCTGCCGCTGATCGCCTCCATCGCGCTCGGGGCCTGGCAGGCGCGGATGGGGCTCCGGTTCGGCGTCGAGCCGGGGGCGGAACTCCGGGAAGCGGCGCTCGCCGCCGGGGAGGTGGGGGCGCCGGTGCACCTGGTGGACCGGGAGGTGCGGGTGACGCTGCTGCGCGTGTGGCGGTGGGCCGGGTTCCGGCAGAAGTGGCGGCTGCTCACCGGGGGGTTCGAGAGCGGCGGGGAAGGGGCGGCGCTCGAGACCGAAGAGGATCTGAAGCGGCTCCTCTCCGGGGATGTGGTGTCGCGGCTGGTGGCGGAACTGGGGGAGGCCTTCCCGACGCTGAAGACGGTGGTGATGGACGAACGCGACGCCTGGATCGGGGACGCGGTGCGGCGGACCGGGGGCGGCCGGCTGGTAGTGGTGGTCGGGGCCGGGCATCTCGACGGGGTGGAGCGGTGCCTCCTGGAGGGCGCGACGGTGGACCGGGAGGAGTTGGCGGAGATCCCGCCCCGGGGGCGGCTGGCGCGGGCGGTGGGGATCGGGATCCCGGTGGTGATCCTGGGGGCGCTGGGGTGGACCTGGGCGACCCGGGGGGCGGCGGCGGCTTCCGAGGGGGCGCTGTTCTGGATCGCGGTGAACTCGATCCCGGCGGCGGTGGGGGCGGCGGCGGCGCTGGCGCACCCGCTGACGGTGCTGGCGGCGTTCGTGGCGGCGCCGTTCACCAGCCTGACGCCGGTGCTGGGGGCGGGGTATGTGACCGGGTTCGTCCAGGCCTGGGTGCGCCCGCCGCGGGTGTTCGAGTTGCGGGCGCTGCGGCAGGAGGCGCTCGTGCCCCGGCGGTGGTTCGGCAACCGGGCGCTGCGGATCGCGCTGGCGTTCCTGCTGCCGACGATCGGCAGCGCCATCGGCACCTTCGTGGGCGGCTCCCGGCTGATCTCGGGGCTGTTCGGCTGATTGCGGGTGGTCGGGGTCGGCGGACGGGGTTGGCCCGCACGGGCCGGCGTTCAACAGATCTGTAGAAAACAGATTTGTTGACAACCTTCTTTTTGTCAACAAATCAGTTGACAACAATCATGTTTCCCGATTAGGATGTCGGTAGCCCCGCCTGGGGGGTGACCACTCATGAAATCGAAGACCGGCGCCCCGGTCGTCGGGGACGACTTCCATGGACGGGAGACCGACCTCGACCTCCTGGAGGCGAAGATCCGGGACGGGAACCATGTACTGCTCACCGGGCCGCGCCGGATGGGCAAGACCAGCGTTGCGCGGGAAATCGGCCGTCGGCTCTCCGAGGAGGGCTGGGCCTTTCTGTACCTCGATGTCGAACACGCCGAGACCCCGGAGGATCTGGTCGTCGAACTGGCCAAGCGCGTGTACGACTCGCGTTCGTTCGCGAAACGGCGCCTGTCCGGGCTCGGCCGTTGGGTGAGCGCGCAGGGACGACGAGTCCGGAAAATGGGCGCCCGAGGGGGCGGGGTCGGGCTCGAGGTCGAGGTCCGGAAGGAAGTCGAGAGCGGGACCTGGCAGCAGCGCGGACGCGAACTGCTGGAGGAGTGCGCCGCCTCCGCCCGCCCGGTGTTCCTGGTGTTGGATGAACTGCCTCTCTTCCTGAAACGGCTCTCGCTCACCCCGGACGGCGCTCGGACCGTGGACCTGTTCCTCAGTTGGCTGCGGGGATCGCTGCAGGGGATCCCGAGCGATTCTCTCGCCGTGCTGGTTTCCGGGAGCACCGGACTGACTCCCCTGGTGGAGCGCCTGGGGCTTCCCGACCGCATCAACTACCTGTGGCCGTATGCGCTGGGACCCTGGACTCGCGCCGAGAGCATCGCCTGCTTCGAGAAACTGGCGAAGAGTTACGGCGTCTCCTGCGACGCCGGCGTGGCGACCGAGGTCCATGAGCGACTCGGGTCCGGGAACCCGCACCATGTGCAGTCCTTCTTCGCCGCTCTGCAGGTCCTGGCCGCGAAGAGGGCCGGCCTGCGGATCACCCGCGCCGATGTCGAAGTCGGGTATCGGACCCTCCTGCGTCCCGGCGCCCAGAACGATCTGACCCACTACGAACTGCGTCTGGAACAGTCTCTCGACCCTGACGAATACCGCGCCGTCCGGGGGGTTCTGGCCGAGACGGCGACCCGCGGCCTCTTCACCGCCGCCGCCGGCGTCCGGTTGGCAGACCGCCTGGGCGGCTCCGGGGTGGACGGTTCGCGGCTGGTGCGGAGTGTCCTGGACCTGCTGCAGCACGATGGCTATCTCGTCGAGGGCGATGGCGGCCTGCGTTTCGAGTCCCGGCTGCTGCGGGACTGGTTCGCCAAGCGACCCTCCGGTGATCCCGTCGCGCCCGCCTCGGGGGACGAGTCGCCGTGACCGGGTCTTCCGACCGGATCGTCCGGAGATTCAACCCGGGCGCCTTTCAGACCGACGACGACCTCAGGGCCCAGTTCGTCGTTCGCCGCGCCGAGTTCGACCTCGTCGCGCAGACGCTGCGGGACAATCTCGACACGCCCTGCTGCCAGCACCTGCTGATCGTCGGTCGGCGCGGAATGGGAAAGACGATGCTGCTGGCGCGCGCCGCCGCCGAGATGCGGGCCGCCGCGGATCTCTCCGCCGGCTTTCTTCCGGTGCGATTCATGGAGGAGAGCCACGAAGTCCGGGACATCGGCGACTTCTGGTGCGAAACGCTGTTCTATCTGGCGCAGCAGTCCGCCGAGGTGGATCGCGCCCTCTCGGAGGAACTGCTCGAAGTCCACGACAAACTCGCGTCCCGCTGGCGCGGCGCCGAGTTGGCTCATCGCAGCCGCGACAGGGTGCTGGCGGCGGCGGAGCGGCTCGACCGGAAGATCGTCCTGATGGTCGAGAATTTTCGGACCCTGTGTGAAGAGAGGGGCTGGGAAGACCGATTCGGCTGGAAGTTGAGGCAGACCCTGCAGACCGAGCCGCGGATCATGCTGCTGGCGACGGCGACGACCCGTTTCGCCGCACTCGATGACCACGACTCCCCGTTCTACGGCTTCTTCCGGATCGTCCCGCTCGATCCCCTCGACACGAAGGAGTGCGGCGCCCTGTGGCGCGCGCTCGGCGACGGAACCGGGAACGGACAGAATCTTCGGCCACTGGAGATCCTGACCGGCGGGAATCCCAGACTCCTGGTCATCGCGGCTCGGTTCGGAAGTTCGGGATCTCTCGGCGACCTGATGGAGCAGTTGATGACCCTGGTGGACGAGCACACCGAGTACTTTCGCAACCACCTCGAAGGCTTCGCCAAGACGGAGCGCCGGGTATACGTGGCCGTTCTCGACCTGTGGCGACCTTCGACCAGTCAGGAGATCGCGGACCGGGCGCGCCTCGACATTCGGGAAACCTCCTCGCTGCTCCGCCGATTGGTCGACCGGGGGGCCGTGGAGGTGGAGCCGGCGGGGAAGAAGCGCCGCTACCTGGCAGCCGAACGACTGTATGCCATCTATTACAAACTGCGGCGCGAACGGGACGACGCCACGGTTGTGCGCCAACTCGTTCGGTTCATGGAGGCAGTCTTTCCCGAGCGTGAATTCTCGGCCTTCGTTCGAAGTCTGCGAGTGGAGGCGATGGAGTCGCCGGTTGCCGTGAAATGGGTCGAGGCGGCGCGGATGGAGCCCTCGTTCGCAGAGATGTGGGAGGCGCAGTCGATGCAGGAACTGAAGGAGGCGTACGATCGGGGAGATTGGGAGGGTGTGTTGTCCCAGTCCGCCGGGATTTGGAGCCAGCCGGATGTGACCGAGGCCAGCTTTCTCGGCGCGATGGCGAGGGTCCTCAGTATCGATTCTCTCGTCCATCTCGAAAGACCGAGGGAGGCACTGGTGAAGTGCGAGGAATTCGAGCGGACCGGCGCGGCGCACTCCGAGGAGGCCCGGTTCCTGGCCGCCATGGTCCTCGGCCACAAGGGAGACGCCCTTCGGGATTTGGGTCAGGAAGAAAACGCGCTGTCGTGTTTCGAGGACGCCATTCGCCGACTGAAGGCGATCGGCGCCGCGGAGGGGAGCCTGCTGCTGGCGAAATTCCACTTGGAGAGTGGAGGAATACTGGTTGCCCTCGGTCGGCCGGGGGAGGCCGTGCGAGCCGCCGAGAGGGCGATTGCGGAGGCGGAGAACCTGGAGGATCCGATCGGGCGTTCCCTGTGGGCCGAGGCGTTGCTGCTCAGGGCGAAGGCCGGTCTGGAACTCGCGGTGGAGCAGGGCGGGCCGCTCCGTAAAGAAATCGCCGCGTGCGAGAGGATCATCGAACGCTTCGGCGCCGGTCCGAACTCCGAGGTGGGGTGGCAGGTGACCGAAGCGGTACTGGAGAAAGCCAATCTGTTGGCGTTCGGCGGAGAGCCGAGGGCGGCGCTGGACGCGCTTCGAGGGATCGAGAGCCGTTTCGAGGGCGACGCCGGGGAGACGAAATCGGCCCCGGAGCGGATGGCGGAGGCCATTCGGGCGGACGCGCTGTTCCAGGCGGGCCGGGCCGGGGAGGCTCTCGAGATCGTCCGGCGCCTCTACTCGGAGATCGTTCTCGACACCGAGGAAAGGGTCCGGTTGCTGACGGCGGAGTTCGTCCGTTTCGTCGTGGCCGGCGCGAAGGAGGAGGATCTCCTCGAGGTCCTCGATCGCGATCGCCGGAAGGCGGCGGCGGTGGCGCCGCTCACGGTGGCCCTGAAGCGGCGGGCCGGGCAGGTGGTTCGGACCCCGAGGGAAGTGCTGCAGGTCGCGGACGATCTGGTGGAGATCGAGGTCGCCATGGTGCAGGACCGGCAGTACCGGGAGAGGGTTCGCGGCGACGGCGGGCGTCACGACGGATCGGCGACGGCTCCGGCGCCGGGGACGCCGTACTCTCCGTAGTTTGGATCGAACCGCTCCGGCGCCGACTGCCGCGCCCCCGCCCCGGGACCGATGACGCTTTCGCTGACCGACCTGGTCGTCTTCGGGGTGTTCCTCGGGGCGGTGATGTGGGTTTCGCTGCGCGCCGCCCGGAACACCGGGAGCGAGAAGGGGTACTTCCTCGCCGGGAGGAGTCTCGGGGGGTGGGCCATCGGGATGTCGCTGGTGGCGACGAATGTGTCCACCGAGCACTTCGTGGGGATGTCCGGGTCGGCGGCGACGGACATCGGGCTGGCCATCGCCAGTTACGAGTGGACCGCGGCGGCGGCGCTCATCGTGATCGGGTGGTTCCTGCTGCCGCGGTATCTGCAGTCCGGCATCTACACCATGCCCGAGTTCCTCGAGCGGCGGTTCGACCGGGGGACGCGGACCGTCCTGGCGGCGCTGCTGACCCTCGCCACGGTGTTCGTGGCGATGGCGACGGTGCTCTACGCCGGGGCGGTGGCGCTGAACGCGATCTTCTCGCTGCCGGAACAACTCGGGAGGGCGCTGGGACTCGAACCGGCAGCCGCCGAAACCGCCGCCACGCTGCTCGGGGTCTGGGGGATCGGGGTGGCGGCGAGCGCCTACACCATCTACGGCGGGCTCCGGGCGGTGGTCTGGTCGGACTCCATCCAGGGGGTGGCGCTGCTCGGCGGCGGGGCGCTGGTGCTGTGGCTGGGGTTCGCCGCGGTCGGGGAGGGGCAGGGAGTGCTGGCCGGGGCGGCGGTGTTCTTCGCCGAGAACCGGGAGCGGCTGCGGGCGGTGCTGCCCGCCGACCACCCGGAAGTGCCCTGGACGGCGGTGTTCGTCGGCGGGCTCTGGGTGGCGCAGTTCTTCTATTGGGGAGTCAACCAGTTCATCACCCAGCGCACGCTGGCGGCGCGCAGCCTGGCCGAGGGGCAGCGGGGGATCCTGGTCGCCGCCTGGCTCAAGATCCTGGTGCCGTTCCTGATCTGCCTGCCGGGGATCCTGGCGGTGCAGTTGTACGGGGACCGGATCGCCCATCCGGACCAGGCGTACCCCGTGCTGGTGCGGGAACTGCTGCCGCCGGCGCTGCGGGGGGTATTGCTGGCGGCGCTCGCCGGGGCGGTGATGAGTTCGTTCAACTCGATGCTGAACTCGGCTTCGACGATGTATGCGCTCGACCTCCACCCGCGGCTGCGGCGGCGGGGGGCGTCGCCGGGGCGCGCGTCCGCTTCGGACCCGGTGCGGGCGGCGAAGATCGCCTCGGCGGCGTTCGCGGTCGCCGCCTGCCTCTGGGCGCCGTTCATCGGCGGGTTCCCCGGGGTCTTCCGGTACATCCAGACGGTGTGGGGGTTCGTGACGCCGGGGATCGTGGCCGTCTTCTTCGCCGGGGTGCTCACCCGGCGGGTGCCGGCGTTCGCGGCGCGGGCGGGACTGCTCGCCGGGATCCCGACTTACGGGTTGCTGCGGCTCCTCTGGCCGGAGACCGCGTTCCTCCACCACATGGGGATCAGTTTCCTGCTCGTCGCCGGGGGGCTCGCCGTCGCCGCCCGGCGGTGGCCGCGCGCCGAGGCGGCGACGGAACCGGAACGCGCCCCGGCCGGCGCTGCGGACCGGGCGGTGGACCTGGCGCCGCTGCCCGGGGTGTTCTGGAAGGGCGGTCTGGCGCTCGCCGCCATCGCCGCGATCTACATCGTCTTCCGGTAGGGCCTCGTCTTCCGGCAGCGGACGACCCTGCCGCGCCGGGGCCGCCCCGGCGAGGTCAATCCGGTTTCAGGATCCAGCCTTCCCGGCTGCCGCCGCGCAGGCAGACGCTCAGCGGCGCTTCCAGTTCGATCCGGCGCACCGCGCCCCGTTCGACGACCGCCGGGCGGGCCGACAACCATTCCCAGTCCAGTTCGCCCTCGCCGCGCTCCGGGTTCACCGTGAAGTAGCCGATGCCGTTCGAGACCAGGTTCTCGAAGAAGTGCGTCCCCTGCGAGGGCGTGACCACCAGGTCGCGGAACCCGGCCTCCACGATGACCTGCGCCCCGTTCACCTGGTCCCAGGTCACCGGGATGCCCAGGTGCCGGTCGCGGGAACCCCACCTTCCGACGCCGATGAGCGCGTAGGGCCGCCCCGCCTGCAGCAGGGCGGCGTTCTGGCGGGCGATCTCCCGGGCGGTCTCCAGGCTCCGGGCGCGGTCGAAACGCTCCCGGTCCACCACCAGCAGGTCGCGGATCCCCTCGATGCGGCCCTGGCCCAGGACCCGGTCGCTGCGGCAGAGGACCGCGGCCGGATCCTCGATCTCCTCTTCCTCGACCAGCAGGTCGCCGGTCGCCTGCTGCAGGCGGCGCAACTGGACGAAGCCGAACTCCGGCAACGCGCCCGGCGGCGGCGAGAGGTTCACCGCGAATTCCAGTTCCACCGGGCCCCGGCAGGCCTGCTCGCCCAGATGCAGCAGTTCGTCCAGGATCGCCGCCAGCGGGAAGCCGCCCGGGGCCTTGAGCAGCGGCGCCAGGGTGACCAGGCGGGGGCCGGGGCGGCCGGTGCCGTCGCGGATCATGTTCTCCTCCGGCGACCAGGTGGAGCCGATGCGGGCCAGCACCCCGTCGGCCTCGGCGTCGGGGAGCGAGCCCCGGAGGAACGGGGTGCGCAGCGCCAACCCCCGGGAGGGGCGCCGTTCGAGGTCCAGGGCCAGGAAGTCGCGCTGGGAGTTCTCGCGGATGTCCTCCACGGTGCTGAAGCCGATCAGGTGGGTGGGGTGCCTCGGGGAGAACCGCACCGCGGCGCCGCCGGCGGTCACCTGTTCGCCGAGGCCCAGGGCCACCGCCGCCACCCCGTCCTCGGGGCGGAGCGGCGGGGTCGAGTAGTGGTTCCGGGATCTGGCGGTCCCGGCCAGGTCCGGGTAGAACCGGCGGCCGTGTTCGGCGCCGACCACCCGCTGCAGGATGACCGCCATCTTCTCCTCTTCCAGCCGGTAGGGGCTCGAATCGAGGAAGGCGTGCACCGCGGGCAGGAACAGCGAGGCGTACACCTGTTTGACCGCCCGCTCGAGCGCCTTGAGCCGGCCGGCGGCGGACCGGGCCCGGTTCGGGAGGAGCAGGGTTTCGTACACGCCGCTGAACGGCTGGTAGGGGGAGTCCTCCAGCAGGCTCGACGAGCGCACCGCCAGCGGGTAGCGGACCGCTTCGGCGAACCGGGCCAGGTCGGCGGCGGCGTCGGCGGGGAGGCGGCCGGCGTCGAAGCGGCGGCGCAGCGCGGTCTCGTCCCGGGTGTCCAGGGCGAAGGGGTAGAGGTCGTTCTCCTCCATGAACCGGTCGAACACCCCGGTGGCGATGACCACCGCCGCCGGCACCTCGATGAGCGCGCCCGGGTAGCGGTCGGCGATGCGGGAGCGGTCGAGCAGCGAGTTGGTGAAGGCCAGCCCCCGGCCCTTGCCGCCCACCGAGCCGCTGCCCAGGCGGAGGAAGGAAGAAGTGGGCTCGAAACGGTCGGGGGGGAAGTCGGCCACCACCGCCCGGCTGCGCTCCCGGCGGCGGCGCTCCAGCCGGCGCGCCACATCGGGGCCGATCTGGGCCGAGGAGCCGTAGTCCGAGATCCGCACCGCGCGCAGTTGCCGGGCCAGTTCCAGTTCCCCCCGGGCCCGGAGCCAGTGCGAGATGTCGTTCTTCTCGGCGTGGTGGACGACGCATTCCCGGGGCGCGGTGGCCACCAGGCGGCGGAAGGAGTCGAGGTCGGGGGCCCGGGCCACTTCGGCGCCGTCGGGCCGGCGGAAGACGAAGTCGCCGAAGTGGAACCGGTCGCGCATCAGCCGGCGGATGCGGCGGAGGAGGTCCGGGGAGCCCTTGAGCAGGAAGTCCGCCCCGGCGCGTTCGGCCAGGGCTTCGTTCTCCGGGCGGTGCGAGTGCAGGATCGCCGGGATGTCGCTGCGCTCCTTCCGCATCTCGGCGACGAAACGTTCCCCGGCGTGCGGGTCGGGGCGGCCGTTCCTCGGGTACTCGATGTCCGAGATGACGCCGAGGATCTCGTCGGGGTAGGCCTCGAAGTAACGGCGGGCTTCCTCGTAGTGGTCGCAGAGGAAGATCTTGGGGCGGGTGCGGATCCGGTAGTACTTCTCGGTGAGGCTCAGGCCCTCGGGGATGAGTTTCCGGGTCTGCTCGAAGACTGCCTGATAGACGACGGGGAGGAACGAGGAGTAGTAGCGGATGCTGTCCTCGATGAGGAGGATGGCGGGGACGCCGCGTTTGCCGGTGTCGTGGGGGGCGTTGCGGCGGTCTTCGGCCTGTTTCACGATGGCCAGGAAGAGGCCCACATCGCCCTGCCAGACGAAGGGTTTCTCCAGGTCTTCGGCGCCGCGGCGCTCCAGGTAGTCGCGGACCGAGGCCGGGTCGTAGCCGAAGAGGGCCACCGGGGTGTCGCGCCCCTGTTCCCGCAGGCGGGCGGCGAAGTCGGCGATCTCCATGTCGCCGAGGTGCGGGGAGCCGATCACCAGTTGGTAGCGGCCGCGCTGCTCCCGGAGGAGGGCCAGCGCCTCGGCGCCGGAGGCCACCTGCGTGACCGTCGGCGGGAGGGTCAGGTTGAGGTCGAGGAACTGGGAGAGGACCCGGTCGTTCAGTTGCCCGTCTTCGGCCAGGATGAAGGAGTCGTAGTGGCTCAGGACGAAGACCACTTCCTGGATCCGGAAGCCGAGGAGGTCGGCGAAGGCCGGGGAGATCGCGCCCGGTTTCGGCATCGTCCGGGGAGTTTGGCAGTTTCGGGGAGTGGGGGCGGTGGATTCGGGGGGACGGGTGGCGGGTGACGGGACGACAGGGAACGCGGCGCCCGGGCGAGGCGCGCGGATTCGGGGACGGTCGGGGGGCGGCGGCGGGGCGTGGCGGCGTCCGTGGGGATCGTCGGGCTCGGGAACCGGCGGGCGCGGTGCGGCCGCGGCGGTTCGGCGGTGGGCGGGACGGTGGCGGTGCGCCTTCGGCGGGGGCGGGGGCGGAGCGAGTCCGGCTCGGCGGGGGTCGGGGCGATCCCGAGGCGATCCCGAGGCCGGACGGGCTCGGTCGGGGCGGTCGTGGGAGGCGCACCGCCTGGTCGGGGCCGTGATGGAAGGGTCGCGGGCGGGTCGGCGGGTCGGTGGTCGGGGCCGGGCGGCCGGTGGGCGGGGCGCCGGGGAGTCCGACCGGCGTTCGGGGGGCGGCCACCGGGGCAGGTGCGGCGGAGTCCGGGGGGGCGATCGGCAACGCCGAGGTCCCACTCTTCGAGCAACGTAGAGGTCCCGCTCCGGAGCGGGGCGGGCCGGGGGGATCGGGTGCCGCCGAGGCGGGTCGGCCCGGCGCGCGCCGCGGGCGATCGTCCGGCGTCCGGTGCGGAGGATCCGGAGGGGCCCCGCGACGCGGCGTCGATCCGGCGGGTCGGAGGTGGTTCGGGAGCAGTCGCGGGCCGGAGCGGAGTGGGAGGGAGGGCGCTCGGCCGGCGTCGTTGACGGGTCGGGATCGCGGAGGGGCCGCGCGGCGGGCGGTGTTCCGGTGGGTCCGAGGTGGTTCCGGGGGCAGTCGCGGGCCGGAGCGGAGTGGGGAGGGAAGGCGCGCGGCCGGCGTCGTTGCCTGGGTCGGGATCGCGGAGGGGCCGCGCGGCGGGCGGTGTTCCGGCGGGTCGGAGGTGGTTCCGGGGGCAGCCGCGGGCCGGAGCGGAGTCGGGAGGAAGGAGCGCGGCCGGCGCCACTGTCGGGGTCGTCGCCGGCGTCGCTCGGGGGTCGTTCCCGGGGGGCGGTCGCGCGGGTGGGGACGCCTACAATCCGCGCCGCCTCGGGAGGGGCCGCAACGAACCATGGACTACACCCAGACCCTGATGGCGGAAGTCGTCGCCCGCAATCCGGCGGAGCCGGAGTTCCACCAGGCGGTGCGCGAGGTCGCCGACTCGGTCGCCGCGGTGCTCGACCGCCATCCGGAGTACCGCTCCGCCCGCGTCCTCGAGCGCATCGTCGAGCCGGAACGCGTCGTGATGTTCCGGGTGCCCTGGGTGAACGACGCCGGCGGCATCGAGGTGAACCGGGGCTTCCGGGTGGAGATGAACAGCGCCCTCGGCCCCTACAAGGGCGGGCTGCGCTTCCATCCGTCGGTGAACCTGGGGATCCTCAAGTTCCTCGCCTTCGAGCAGGTGTTCAAGAATTCGTTGACCACGCTGCCGCTCGGCGGCGGGAAGGGCGGGTCGGACTTCGACCCCAAGGGCAAGAGCGACGGCGAGGTGATGCGGTTCTGCCAGTCGTTCATGACCGAGTTGAGCCGGCATCTGGGGCCGCACACCGATGTGCCGGCCGGGGACATCGGCGTGGGCGGGCGCGAGATCGGCTTCCTGTTCGGCCAGTACAAGCGGATCGCCAACGAGTTCACCGGCGTCCTCACCGGCAAGGGGCTCGGCTGGGGCGGCTCCCGCATCCGCCCCGAGGCCACCGGTTACGGCTCGGTGTATTTCGCCGCCGAGATGCTCTCCACCCGCTCCGAGGACCTCTCCGGGAAGACCTGCCTGGTCTCCGGCAGCGGCAATGTGGCGCAGTTCTCGGTCGAGAAACTCATCGAGTTGGGGGCGAAGCCGGTGACGCTCTCCGACTCCGGCGGTTTCATCCACGACCCCGACGGGATCGATTCGGAGAAGTTGGCCTGGGTGGCCGAGTTGAAGAACGAGCGCCGGGGGCGCATCCGCGAGTACGCGGAGAGATTCCCGGGGGCGACTTTCACGCCGGCGGACGCTTCGAAGGCGGAGAACCCGCTCTGGGCGATCCCGGCGCAGTGCGCTTTCCCGTCGGCGACCCAGAACGAGATCTCCGACCGCGACGCCGCGAACCTGCTGGCGAACGGCTGTTATGTGGTCTCCGAGGGCGCGAACATGCCGTCGGAACCGGCGGCGGTGGAGCGGTTCACCGAGGCCGGGATCCTCTTCGGGCCGGGCAAGGCGGCGAACGCCGGCGGCGTGGCGGTGTCCGGGCTGGAGATGTCGCAGAACGCGGCGATGACCCAGTGGACGCGGGAGACGGTGGATCACCGGCTGCGGGACCTCATGGTGGAGATCCACCTGGCCTGCGTGGAGGCCGCCGAGCGGTTCGGCGCGCCGGGGAACTATGTGCACGGGGCGAACATCGCCGGGTTCCTGAAGGTCGCCGACGCCATGCGCGACCAGGGAGTGGTCTGAGGGCGGAGGTCCTTCCGGCGCTTCCTCTCGCGACCGGGGCGGGCGGTCGGTCGCGGCGGCGGCGTCGGTCGGTCGTCGGGGCGCCGGGGTTCGGACGGCCGGCGCCGGGGTCGGCTCGCGCTGGGGCCAGGTGGGAGGGCGTTCCTTCCCGGCCCGTCGTTCCGGTCGGCCCGGCAGGGGTTCCCGCCGTGGCGACGGCGGCCGGCCGGGGCTATTCTTCCGGCTCCCGGCGCTTGTGCTGCGCTGTCCCCTTCCCGATTCGGCGTCCCTCGCCGAGCCGCCCCGAGTTCCGAGCCTCGCTCGGCCGCCCGCTTGTCCGACCGACCCGCCCCTCTCCCGCCGATCCTGCTCGGCGAAGCGCCGCCCGCCGTCCGGCGGAGCGGGAGCGTCTGACGAGGTTCGTCCGGTGCCCGGCCTGGCGCTCGTGGACCACGACAACCTCCGCCCTCATGGAACCCGGTCGGGCGGCGATCCGGTGGCCGACACCGCGCTTCTGGTCGAGTCCGTCGTTTCCGGCTTCCGGGGCGGTCTTCGCCGAGGTGCGGGAAGTGGAAGTGCGGTTCTACGGCGGCTGGACCGACGAGGAGGGCGAGGAGAGCCCCGCCGCGATCCTGCCGTTCCTCGGGGATCGCGTCCGGGGCGTTACCGTTCGGCTGGCGCTGGCGCCGGCGATGCTGAACTTCCCCGACCTGGTCCTCCGCGGAACGGTCCGCCTCCGGACGCGGCCACCCCGGCAGAAGATGGTGGACGGCATGATCGGTTGCGACGCCCTCGCGGCGGTTCGTTCGACACGGCGCGTCGGGTGGTTTCGGACGACGAGGACCTGGTGCCGGCGCTGCTGGCGGCGCGGGCGTTTCCGGAGGGCGCTGCCTTCTGGCTGCGAACCCGCGCCTTCGGCGCCGGCCTGAACGACGCCTCCCTCCGCGAGCGGGGCGTGCGGATCCGGACGATCGGGAAGCCTTCGGATGGCTGAACCGCTCACCGGCCGGGACTCCTGGCTCTCGAGTGTCCGGCGCGACCTGCGCTCCCTCGGCGACCCGGTGGCCCCGGTGGAAGTGACGGAGGTCGAGAGCGCTCTCCGGGTGAAGTGGACCTTCGCGGGCGAAGAGCGGGAAGCCGACTTCGACTACTGCTCCCGGCGCGGCGTCATCGTGAAGCAGAACGGTTGCGCCCGGTCCTACGACGCCTTCCTCGCCGGCGAGGAGCTGACGGATCTCCGCTCGGTCGCCTGGGCGATTCGTCGCTCGTCCGGGCTCCCGGCCTTCGCGGACACCCGGGCGGAAGCGGGGGATTCGCGGTTTCCGGAGACTCGCAGCGCCGTCGATCTGGTTACGGACCTCCTGGAGGATCCGCCCGGCGCGGCGACGCGACTGATCCTGCTCACCGGCGAGTCCGGCTCCGGCAAGACCTTCGTGCTGCGCTCCCTCGTCGAACGCTGCGCCGAGCGCTACCTGGCCGGGGAGAGCGGGAGGCTGCTGCTCCCGGTGAATGCCCGGGGACGTTCCCACGGACGGCTCCGCGAATCCTTCATCGTCGCCCTGGACGACCTCGGAGTGCCGCTTTCCTACCACGCGCTGGCAGTGCTGGCGCGGCGAGGGCTCCTGGTTCCGGTGATCACCGGCTTCGACGAGTTGCTCGGGAGGAACGGCTACGACGACGGGTTCGTTTCGCTCGCGGACTTCCTGGACCGATTGGACGGCCGGGGCTTCGTCCTGGGGTCGGCGCGGACCGCCTTCGCCGAGGCGGAGTTCGCGGCGCGGGTCGGGGAACTGTCGCAACGGCAGACGGCTCGCTGGACCCTGGCGCCGGTACGGATTCGGGAATGGTCGGACGCCGAGCGGGCTCGATACCTCGACCGGTGGTCGGAGTCCCGGGCCCCGTCGCCGGGCCGGAGGGAGGAGGTGGCGCGGGGCCTTTCGCGGGTGTTCTCCGGGAAGCGCGCGGCACTGGCCGGGAAGCCGCTGTTCTTCACGCGAGTCGCCGATCTCCTGCGGGAACGGCCCGGTTTCGACGGGGGGGACGACCTGCTCGATTCCCTGGTGGACGCCGTTCTGGAACGGGAGGCGGAGGAGAAACTCCTGGACCGGAACGCCGGTCCGATTCTCCGGAAGGAGCAGTTGGACCTCCTCCTGCAGGCCCTCGCACAGGAGATGTGGAACCAGGAAACGAGGGAACTCGGCGCCCGGTCGGTCCGGGAAGTCGCTGCGGAAGTGGCCGAGACTCTGGACCTGCCGGAGGAGGTCCGGCCTCTCCCGGCGGAACGGCTGCCGTCGCTGGCGTTCCTCGCCGGCGGGAACGGGAACGGGAATGCGTATGGGTATGCCTATGGAGATGCGTACGGGAACGGGAACGGGAAGCGTCTCGCCTTCGCGCATGAACTGTTCTTCTTCCTTTTCCTCGCCCGATCCATCGTGGAACGATTCGGTGCTTCCGATTCGGAACTGGGGGTGCTCCTGAGTCGGTCGGCGATGCCCCGGGAGTTGGCCGGGAGGATCGCCCGAGGTCTGCTTCGGGGAACGGTTCCGGAGGTCGCGCCGGGAGTCGGGGAACGGGGCCGGCCGGGAGCCGCGCCGGAGGTCCGGGAGAGTCTGCAGTCGCTCCTCGACCGGTTGTACCGCGCGGGAAGGCTGCACTGGCGGAGGACGCACCAGGTCCGGGAGAACGCCGGCGTCCTGGCGGCGGCGCTGTTTCGGCGGTGCGCCGGCGCGGACTCCGGGGAGCGGGGAGAGCGGCGGATCTCCCGGGCCCGGGTGCGCGGACTGGCCTTCCCCGGCGGGGATCTCGATGGCCTGGTGTTCGATCGTTGTCGATTCGAGGAGGTGACTCTCCGACGGACGGACCTGACGAACACCCGCTTCCTTCGTTGCGCGGCGACCGACCTGGCCCTCGAGGAACCGGTGGTGGATCCGGGTTCCACCCGTCTGGAGATCGCCGGCCTGGAACTCCGGCGGGTCGCCGGCGTCTCGGTCGCGGGGAGCGCGGGGCCGATCTGGGACCCGGTCGCGGCGGCCGGGACACTGCAGCGGTGCGGCGCCCCCCTATCGGCGCTGCCGCCGCGGGAGCCACCGGCGGATCCGGAGGTGGTGGAATGGATGGAGGCGTTCCTGCGGGCGTGCCGGAGAGCGAATCCGGTATGCGTCCAGGAGGATTCGCTGCGGGATCTCTTCGGGAATCCGAGATGGGAGGAGTTGCGGGAGCGACTGCTCGTCCACGGGATCGTCTCGAGCGAGAGCCGTTCGACGGACGGGGAGCACCGGGAGTTCCTCCGGCCGAGGTTTCCGCCGGACCGGGTGATGGCCGGCGTCGGCGACGGGATGGTCGAGGTGGAGCCGCCGGTCCGGGCGTTCTGGGACTCCTTCCGGACGCGGGTCTAGTTCGGTTCCCGGGCGGAAGTCAGGGGCGGCGCGGGACGCGCGACCGCTACGGGTATCGCGGGGACTGGCTCCGGGAGTCAGGGCGGGGATGAGGCGGGCGGCGCCGAGGCCGGCGTCGGCGGTCGGCTTCGGGCGGTACGCGGCCGCGGAGAGTCGGTGGGCGGGGGTCGGGCCGTACTACGCGATGTTTCCGAGCGCGTTCGCGGATGCGGTGGTGCGGCGGTACGCGGCCCCCGGGGAGGTCGTGCTGGATCCGTTCGCCGGTCGGGGAACGGCCATCTACAGCGCCGTGGTCCAGGGAAGGGAGGGGTTCGGCGTGGAGGTGAGTCCGGTCGGTCAGGTCTATGCGAACGCCAAACTGCACCCGGCCGGCCGGGAGGCCGTCGAGCGGCGGCTCGAGGACCTCTGCGAGGGCGCCGGGGATCACCGTCCGGAGGTTTCCGACCTGCCGGAGTTCCATCGCCGGTGTTTCCATCGTCGGACCATGGAGTTCCTGTTGGCGGCGCGGAGCCTCCTGGAGTGGCGGAGGGACACCGTGGACCGGGTGCTCATGGCCTTGATCCTGGTGTCGCTGCACGGGCGGCGGGGGGAGTCGCTCTCCAACCAGATGCGGCAGACGACGGCGATGTCGCCGGACTACTGCGTGAGGTGGTGGCGGGAACGCGGCCTGCCGGCGCCCGAGGTGGATGTACGGCGTTTCTTCCTCGGGAGGATCCGGTGGCGGTATGCGCGGGGGGAGCCCGAGGTCTCCGGCGGGAGGGTATGGCTCGGGGACAGCCGGACGGTGCTGCGGGAGGACGGGGCCCGGAGCCGCCGGCTGGAAGGACGGGTGAAACTGTTGCTCACCTCGCCGCCGTACCACGGGGTCACCAACTACTACCTGGATCAGTGGTTGCGGCTGTGGCTGCTGGGCGGCCCCCATCTGCCGAAGGCCGAGGAGGGGCGGCGGTACGGCGGCAAGTTCGCCGGCCGGGAGCGGTTCCTGGAGTTGATCGGGGAGGTGTTCGGGAAGTGTGCCCGGCTGTTGCGGCCGGACGGCGTCGTCTATGTTCGGACCGGCGCCGGCGAGAGCACGCGGGCGATCACGGAGGAGGTCCTGCGGGCGAGTTTCCCCGGCCGGCGGTTGCGGGTGCGCGCGACGGGGGAGGCGCCGAAGTGGATGGAGAGCGCGTACGGCCGGGGCGGAGCGCGGCGCGGACGGGGCGGCGAAGTGGACTTCGTGCTGGAGCCGCGGTAACGGGTCGGAAGCCGCCGCCGGCGTAGGGGAGACGGTCGCCGGATCCGGCCCGGGGATCGAGGGGGAAACCCGGGGCCGGGAAATCGCGGGTCGCGCGGTGTAGAGAGACACCGAGACTTACGCAGTTGGGAGACACCCACTGTTGCGCAGCCAGCAGAGGGGCGGAGCGCCTGGAGGACCCGTCGGTCGCGTCCGGAGGTCGGCGTAGGCCGAACCGCCTCCTCCGTGGCGGCGGAACGAGGCCTCGGGGCGGGCGCCTCCTTCGTGGCTGCGGTGCGGCGGTCGCTCTCCCCGCCGTAGTCCGCCGTCCGGGGGAGACGCGCGCGGTCCGGGAGTGCGCGGGCCCCGGCGCCGCCGACCCCGGGGGGCCGGCGCCGCCCGAGCGCGCCTCCGCGCCGGGGAGCGACCGGGGCTTCCGTCCCGGGAAGGCGCGGCGCCGTCGGCGGCTTCCGCGCCGGAGGGCGTACGCCGACCCGTTTCCCGTCTCAATCCTCCGGGAGACAGTCCCGCACCTGCGCCACGACCCTCCGGGCGGCTTCGCGGGCGGCGTCGGCGTGCTCCTGCCGGTAGAACTTCGAGGGCACCAGGTCCGCTTCGCCGTAGTAGGCGAGTTCCCGGTCGCGCCGCAGGTCGCGGGAGGCGGCGCACAGGCGCGTGACCGCGTCGTCCGTCAATCCGGCGGGCAGCCGGGCCCGGTTCTCTTCGAGGACTCCCGACACCTCGTGGATCCGGGGCGGATCGATCCCGACCGCGCGCAGCAACCCCCTGAGCGCCAGTTCGACGACTTCCTGGGATTCGCGCACCACATCGGCCCAACTCTCCGCTTCGTACAGGGTGTCCACCGCCCGGAGCCGCGCGCCGGCCCGACGGAGATGGTCCGCGGCCAACTCCCGATTCCGCATTTCAGCCGACCGCCCAATACGGCTGGCCGTGCGAGACCCGACGAACCAGGCGGCCCTCGGCGGCGGCCCGGCGAATCCGGACCAGCGCCTCCGTGACCAGCCGCCCGCGCTCGAAGAGGACCGTTCCCTCCAGGGCGGCTTCCCCCCAGAGATTGCTCGGCGACCCGACGGAGGGCAGGTGCGCGAAGTGGGGGTCCACCGTCGGCCGGCCGCCGAAAACGGAGGGCCGGGCGTCCCATCTCCGATAGGTGTCGCGGCTGATCTCGGTCCCGGCGTCCACCGCGAAGAGGACATCGAGATCGGAGCCGGGCTCGTCGTCCCCGCGAACCCGGGATCCCAGCAGCGCCACCCCGAGCAGCGCTTCCCCGAGGATCTCGGTCCCCCGAGCCAGCAGCGCCGCGGCCGGCGCGCCTCCGACCGCCGCCGCTCCTCCGGCGCCGAGGCGGCGGACGCAGTACTCGTTCAGGGAGAGGCCGGCCTCTCGCGCGGCGAAGTCGAGCGCCTGGTGCATCGCCGGCGGCAGCCGCAACAGGAACCGTCCCGACTTGGCGTTCGAAGATTTCGCGGGCACGGCGCGAATGGTATCGCCTTGTGGGTGCTGGCGATACTACTGCGTCCGGGGCGGCGGGGACCAACTCCGGTCGCCTCGTCTCCGCCGTCGTGCCGGACTCCGGTCGACCGGAGGGCGGATCGCCCCGGTCATCCCGGTCTCCGGGACGCGGGTCCGCCCGGGCCGGACCGGGTCGGTCGCGACGGTCGGCCGGCTGCCGCTGCCGGCGCCGCGCCACACCGACGCCGCGATGGCCGGCGAGGGGGTCGTTCCCGTGCGGTTCGTCCCGAGGCCGGACCCCGATCCCGGCAGGGGGGCGAACGCCGACTGCCGGTTCCGTTCGACCGACCCGCCGCTCCTCCGGGCCCTTCCGGGGGGTCTTTGCGGGAGGGTGGGGGCGTTGCCGGTTCGCGGAGTCAGCCGGTGGCGGAAGGCGGGCTCGGCGGGTCGGGGCTCCCGGGGTTCCCGGGTGCGGTGTCGGCGGCGGCGGGGGCGGCGGCGAACAGGGAGGGGTGGTCGCGGCGGGGGTCGCCGGTCTTTCCGGCGCCGCGGTTCGGGACGACGACGCCCAGGGAGATGATCATCTGGAGGGCCTGCTCGCGGGTCATCTCCAACTCGGTGACATCGCTCTTCGGCAGCGTCAGGACGAACCCGGAGGTGGGGTTCGGGGTGGTGGGGACGAAGACCGCCATGAGTTCCTCGCCGGGGCCGGCGTCGCCGGCGATCTTCCCGGCGGCGCGGCGGCGGGCGTGGACCTGCTCCTGGACTTCGCCGAGGCTGCCCGCCATCTGGAAGGCCAGGCTGTAGGCGCCGGGGCGCGGGTACTCGATGAGGACCACCTTCCCGAAAGCCTCGCGGCCGTGGATGAGCGCCTCGACGAGCCGCTTCACGCCCGTATAGACCCAGCGGACGCCGGGGATGCGCGAGAGCGGGGCGTCCACGCTGCGGCGCAGCAGGAGGGAGACCACCCGCAGCCGGGTCACCACCCAGCCGGTGCCGACGAGCACCGCGAGCACGCCGGCCAGCACCAGCATCCGGGGCTCCCAGTCGAGGGAGGGGAAGAACCAGGAACGGATCAGCGAGTAGAGGATCCGCCCGACGAGCACCACCGCGGCGATGGGCAGCCAGACCGCGAAGCCGGCGAGGAAGTACCGCCGCAGGTTCGTCCAGGCGCTCTTCGGGGGTTCGTCGGCCATGGGCGCGGAGTGTAGGGGCGGAGGCGCCTCCTGCCGCGTCATTTCGTGTCACCCCCCGGCGCCTCCGCCCGCCGGTTCGGCGCGCGCCTCCGCTGATCTCCTGCCGTTCGGCGGGCCGGACCGCGGACCCGGGCCGGACCGGCGGAATCGGGCCGGACCGGCGGAATCGGGCCGGACCGACCGAGCGGCCGGCCTCGACCGGGGCGGGCGCCGCGCCGGAGGCCGCCGGCGGGCGAACGCGGTCGTCCCGTCGCACGCCCCGATCGGCCCCCGCGCCCGGCTGCTCTACCATCCGCCCGCGCCCGATGGAGATCCCGGTCCTCTGCCTCCCCGGCGACGGGATCGGCCCGGAAGTCGTCGTCCAGGCCGAGCGGGTGCTGGAGCGCGTCGCGGCGCGGTTCGGCCACGACCTGCGGATCACCCGCCGCGACTTCGCCGGGGCCGCCTGGGAGAAGACCGGTACCGGGTTCCCCGACGAGACCCGCGCCGCCTGCGCCGGGGCGAAGGCGATCCTGCTGGGCGCGGTCGGGGATCCCCGCCACGACCGGCTGCCGGCGCTGGAACGCCCGGAGCGGGCGCTGCTCGAACTGCGCCGGATCCTGGGCGCCTTCGCCAACCTGCGGCCGGTGCGGGCCGACCGGGTCTTCCCCTCCTCGCCCTTCCGCGCCGAGGCCATCGAGGGCGCCGACCTGCTGATCGTCCGGGAACTCACCGGCGGGCTCTACTACGGCGAACCGCGCGGGATCGAGGGCGAGGGCCCCGACCGTCGCGGGTTCAACACCCTGATTTACCGGGCGTTCGAGGTGGAGCGGATCGCCCGGGTGGCCTTCCGGGCGGCGGGGCGGCGGCGCGGGCGGGTGCTCTCGGTGGACAAGGCGAACGTGCTGGAGTCCTCCCGGCTCTGGCGGGAGACCGTGGCCCGGGTGGCCGCCGACTACCCGGAAGTCGCTCTCGACCACATGTATGTGGATCGGGCGGCGATGGAGATCGTCCGCGACCCGCGGCAGTTCGATGTGCTCCTCACCGGCAACCTGTTCGGCGACATCCTGAGCGACGAGGCTTCGGTGCTCGCCGGATCGCTGGGGGTGCTGGCCTCGGCGAGCGTCGGGGGAGCCACCGGGCTCTACGAACCGGTGCACGGGTCGGCCCCGGACATCGCCGGGCGCGGCATCGCGAATCCCCTGGGAGCGATCGGCTCCGCGGCGCTGCTGCTCGAGTCGTCCTTCGGACTCGAGGAAGAGGCGCGGGCGGTCGAGGCGGCGGTGCGGCGGGCGCTCGCCGGGGAGGCGCTGCCGCCGGACCTGGGGGGAGACGCCGGGACCGAGGCTGTCGGGGACGCCGTGCTCGCGGCGCTCGACTGACCCGGTTCCGCCGCCGCCGGCGCGGTGGTGGGGCGGCGTCTCGCGGACCCGGGGCGGCTCCGACGAGAGAGGCCCGCGGTCGGATCGGGCTCCGCCGGCGTCGGGTAGAGGGCGCGTCCCCGGGCGGCCCGAGCCGGCGGCGATTCGTCATTCCGTCGCGGTTCCCGACTGCCGTTCGGCTCTCGACGGAGCGGCTCCGGGAGGCTGCCGGGCGGGGTCTTGCGGATTCCGCTGCGGCTCGGCCGGGAGAGACCCGGAGGTCGGGACCGGGCGCCTCCGGTGTCGGCAATGGATCGCGCCCCTCGGCAGTACGGCCCGATGGCGATTCGTCCATCCTCGCGTCTCCCGACTGCCCTTCGGCACTCGAGGCGCGGTTTTCGCCGGCTGCGGCGTTGCCGCCGGGCGGTGTGTCGCGGATTCCGCCGCGCGGCGCGGAGGAGGGAGCCCCGGGGATCGGACCGGGCGCAGCCGGCGTCGAGGGAGCGGTGTGCCTCGGGGCTCCGGGCCGGCGGCGATTCGTCCCCATGTGCGCCTCCCGGCTTTCACTCGGTCCGCTACGGGGCGGTTCCGCCGGCGTCGGCGGGTGGGTGCCGGGTGAGGTCTGTTGGATGCCGCCGCGGGCGCGGACGAGGCGGCTCCGGAGTCGGATCGGACTCAGCCGGCGTCGGCGAAGGACGGCCGTTCCTCGGCGGCCCGGACCGGCGGCGATTCCTCCCCGGGCGCGGTCCCGGCGGATGCCCGGTCCAGCGCCGACGCGATCTCGCTACGGACGAAAGGGTCGGCCTCCCGGACGAGGCGGGAGCGGAGGAGCGGGGCGGCGGCGTCGGCATCCCTCTCGGTCAGCGCCCAGGCAGCGTGTCCGCGCACCAGCGGCTCCTCGTGGTCGAGCGCCTCGGCGAGCGGGGCGAAGGCCGCCGGGTCGCCGCCGTTCCCCAACGCCACCGCCACATTCCGCAGGAACCCGGCGTACCCGGCGCGGCGGACGGCGCTCCCGCGGGTGCGCTCCCGGAACTCGGCGCGGGTCAACCGGAGCAGCCGCGCCAGCGTCTCGGCGTGGAGCCCGTCCTCCGTCGGGGCGAGGCGCGGCTCCGTCGCCTTCCGGGCGAAGCGGTTCCAGGGGCAGACATCCTGACAGTCGTCGCAGCCGAAGATCCGGCTCCCGACGGCGCGGCGGAACTCGACCGGGATCGGCCCCCGCAACTCGATCGTCAGGTAGGAGATACAGCGGCGGCTGTCCACCACGTACGGCGCCACGATGGCGTCCGTGGGACAGGCCTCGATACAGCGGACACAAATCCCGCAGCGGTCCGGCGCTGCTTCGTCCGGCGGGAGCGCCAGCGGCACCAGCATCTCGCCGAGGAAGAACCAGGAACTGCCGCGTTCGGCGATGACATTCGTGTGTTTCCCGATCCACCCGATCCCGGCGCGTTCGGCGAAGGCCTTCTCCAGCAGCGGGCCGTGATCCACCAGCGTCGGGAACCGCCGCCGGCGTTGTCGCCCGGCCCCTCTCCGGTTCCCGTTCCCCGGCTCCGTTGGGTCGAGCAGCCCGAGGGCGACCGCCTCCCGCTCGGAGAACCGCGCCAACTCCCGCAGTTTGGCGTCCACCACCCGGTGGTAGTCCTCGCCCTGCGCGTACTGCGAGACCACTCCGCCCCCCGGCGGCGCGGTCGCCGGCCGCCCGGCGTAGTAATTCAACGCGCAGACGACGACGGTGCGTTCCGGCGCCGGTTCCGCCGGTGGCGCGGTCCCGCCGGCCACCGTCCGCCGCGCGCGGTCCTCCGGCGAACCCGGCGCCCGGTCGTCCGGTCTCCGCCGCGCCGCGGAGGCGTCCGACCGCCGGTGCGGTTCCCGCGCCAGCCATTCCATCTCCCCGTGCCGTCCGTCGCGCAGCCACTCGGCGAACCGCTTCCCCGCCTCCGGCACCTGCGGCGGCGCGAACCCCACCGCCGCGAACCCCAGCCGAAACCCCTCCCCGCGGATCGCTTCCCGCAGCTGGAGCCGCCGCGCTCCGACTGCGCCGTCGCCCGTCACCGCGCCGCCGGGACCGCGACGCGCCTCATGTTCGACGAACCGGCGCCGGTCCCCGCGCGGTCAGTGGTTTCGGCATACCGGTTCCGCGAGAGCGCGCGGGGAATGCCGGCGCCGCCATCGTTCGAGGCAACCGCGCACGATTTCGGCGGAATCGGTTTCGGGGTGATCCAGCACGTACCGGCGCTTCACCTCGAGCGAAAACGATTCGAGGTCGGAGAAACTGAGACCGGCGAGGCGTTTCGCCAGCGCGGCGGGGGATTCCGGCAACGGCGTCTCGAATCCCGCTTCGAAGCGGAGGAACCATTCGGTCGTCTGTTCCGGCGTCGGCGGAGCGAGGTCGAGGCGAATCTCGAAGCGGCGCCAGACGGCGCGGTCGAGGAGTTCCGGGTGGTTCGTGGCGGTCACGACGACGACATGGCTCGGGAGCGCGTCGATCTGGAGCAGGAGCGAGCTCACCACCCGCTTGATCTCGCCGGTTTCGTGTTCGTCGCCGCGTTCCTTGCCGACGACATCGAACTCGTCGAAGAAGAGGACGCAGGCGTGCGTGCGTACTTCGGCGAACAGGCGGTCGAGGCGCGCTCCGGTTTCGCCGAGATAACTGGCGATCAGGGACTCGTAGCGCACGGAGAACAGCGGAACCGCCAGTTCCGTGGCGATGGCCTCGGCGAGCGAGGTCTTGCCGTTGCCCGGCGGGCCGAGGAGCAGCACGCGGTGGCGCGGTTCGAGGCCGTGCGCCCGGAGCAGGTCGCCGCGCCGATGTTCCTCCAGGAGTTCTTCGACGGTTTCGACGGTGGGCGGTGCCAGGATCAGGTCGGCGAGGCGGCGTTCGGGGACCAGGGCGTGGAAGAACCGTTCGCTGCCGTTCCAGGAGCGGGGAGTGCTCGTTGGCCGGCCGGTCGCGTTCGTGGCGAGGTGCGCCGCCAACCGGTCGGCGAGGAGGTGGTGCTGCTTTCCGCGCTCGTCCACGATGATCGCTTCGAGCGCCTTCTGGAATCGGGAATGGTCGCCGCCGGTGCCGGCGCGCACCAAGTCGAGCAGGTGGTCGGCGCGGGGCATGGCGAACCGTGGAGTCGGGTTTCCCGGGAAAGGATCGGGGCGGCGCCGATCGGAGTCGGGCGGCGGTTCCGCCGGAGGGCCGCAGGGCTTCCGGCGGGAGAATGCTACGCGCTCGCGCGGCAACGGGGCGGGGGACGGCCCGGCCGGTTCCGGCGAGTACAGTCCGCCACCGACGGGGCGGGGTGGGAACGCGGCCCCCGCAGCGGGGTGGAAGGGAACGGGGCAGGAAACGGATGACCACTCGGACGACGGCGGAAACCCTGGCCGGGTTGCGGCAGGAACTGGACGGGATCCGGGAGGCCGGGCTGGAGAAGCGGGAGCGGGTGATCGCTTCGCCGCAGGGGGCCACGATCCGCGTCGGCGGGCGGGAGGTGCTGAACTTCTGCGCGAACAACTACCTCGGCCTCGGCAACGACCCGCGCGTCCTCGCCGCGGCGCGGCGGGGGCTCGACGAGCGCGGCTTCGGCCTCAGTTCGGTGCGCTTCATCTGCGGCACCCAGGATCTCCACCGGCGACTGGAAGAGGCGCTCTCCGCCTTCCTCGGCACCGAGGACACCATCCTCTACTCCTCCTGCTTCGACGCCAACGGCGGGCTCTTCGAGACGCTGCTCGGCGCCGAGGACGCGGTGGTGAGCGACGAGTTGAACCACGCCAGCATCATCGACGGGGTTCGCCTCTGCCGGGCGCGGCGGCTGCGCTACCGGAACCGCGACCTCGACGACCTGGCCGCGAAACTGGAGGAGTGCCGGGACGCCCGGCGCACGCTGATCGCCACCGACGGGGTGTTCAGCATGGACGGGACGCTGGCGCCGCTGGACCGGATCGCCGCGTTGGCCGAGCGCCACGGGGCGCTGCTGATGGTGGACGACTCCCACGCCACCGGCTTCGTCGGCGCCACCGGGCGCGGCACGCCGGAGCGGTTCGGGGTCGCCGACCGGGTCGATGTCCTGACTTCGACCCTGGGGAAGGCGCTCGGGGGCGCCGCCGGGGGATTCACTTCGGGCCGGAAGGAGATCGTGGCGCTGCTGCGGCAGCGGAGCCGGCCCTACCTGTTCTCGAACACGCTGGCGCCGGCGATCGTTTCGGCGGCGCTCGAAGTGGTGTCGCTGCTCTCGACCACCGACGAGCCCCGGCGGCGCCTCGCCGAGAACACCGCGCGGTTCCGCGAGGGAATGACCGCCGCCGGGTTCCGGATCGCGCCGGGGGACCACCCCATCGTGCCGGTGATGCTGGGAGACGCCCGGCTGGCCTCGGGGATGGCGGACGACCTGCTGGAGCGCGGGATCTATGTGATCGGGTTCAGTTACCCGGTGGTGCCGGAGGGGAAGGCGCGCATCCGGGTGCAGTTGTCGGCGGCGCACGGTCCGGAGCAGGTGGACCGGGCCGTGGCGGCGTTCACCGAGTCCGCGCGGAAGTTCGGGATCTGAGGGCCGCCCGGGACGGGGTCGGGCCGGCGGCGGCGGATCTCGCCCGCGGATCGTGCCCCGGTTCCGGGTAGCCCGGGGAACGCCGGGTCGGCGTCGGGGATAGCGGACGACCTGCCGGAGCGGGGGATCCGGGGGGATCGGGCTCCGTTCCCCGATGGCGCCGCGCCGGGGAAGGCGCGTCTCCGGGGGGCGCCGGTCGGCGGGGCGGCCCGTCCGGGGGCGGCGGAGGTCGCCGGCGCGCCGGGACTCGACGCCTTCCGGGCGCGCGTCGCCGCCGGTGCCCCGGCGCTGTCTCGACCGGGAGCAGAGCCCGGGCGCCGCCCCCGGGTTCCGGAAGCGTCTTCGACGAGCGTCAGGCGGCCCGGCGCGAAGTCCCGACGGGGATCGCGCCCCCCGGCGTGGACCCCCGCCTTCGTTCGACTTCCATCGGGCCCGCCGACGCGGGCGCAACGGGGGCCGGGCGCTCCGGGAGTCGAGCCCCGGCGGTTCGAGCGGCGTCCCGGCCGCCGCCGATTCCGGCGAGCCGGCCTCCCGCCGCCCCGCACCCTGATGATCTGAGTAATGGCGACGCAAGTATGCTGCGCCCATTCCTCACAAATATGCTATACTCAGCCGCAGAAAACCTGACACGAGGAGCCACTGCATGTCCATCCATCTCACCGAACGCTCCCGCAGCGCCCTGGAACACGCGAACGAACTGGCGACCGAGGCCCGCCACGCCCAGGTCGCGCCCGAGCACCTGCTCGCCGCCCTCCTGGAAGACCGCCCCGCCGCGGGCGAGGGCCCGACCCCGGCGGCCGGCGCGAGCGGCGCGGCCCCCGAGGCGGTCGAGGGCCTCGTCCCCCGGCTCCTCCGCCGTCTCTCGGTCGAACCGGCCGCCGCCCGGAATCGGGTGCGCCGCCGCCTGGCCGACCTTCCGGTCCGGCACCGCCGCTCCGACGACGGCCCGGGGCTGTCCTCCGGCCTCGCCGCCGTCCTGCGCCGCGCCTCCGCCGAGGCCCAGCGGCTTGACGACGAGTTCGTGAGCGTCGAGCACCTGCTCCTCGCCCTGACCGACCGCGGGTCGGAAACCGCGCCGCTGCTCGCCGATCTGGGCCTCGAGCGGAAGGCCCTCGAAGAGGCGGTGAAGGAGATCCGGGGTTCCAGCCGGGTCACCACGCCCAACCCGGAAGCCGCGCTGGAGCCGCTGAAGCGCTACTGCCGCGACCTCACCGAGTTGGCCGGGAAGGACCGGCTCGACCCGGTCATCGGGCGCGACGACGAGATCCGCCGGGTGATCCAGATCCTCTCGCGCCGCACCAAGAACAACCCGGTCCTGCTGGGCGAGCCCGGCGTCGGCAAGACCGCGATCGCCGAAGGCTTGGCGCTCCGCATCGTCCGCGGCGATGTGCCCGAGGGCCTCCGGGGCCGGCGGGTGGCCGCCCTGGATATGGGCGCGCTGGTCGCCGGCGCCAAGTTCCGGGGCGAGTTCGAGGAGCGGCTCAAGGCGGTGCTCGCCGCGGTCACCGATTCCGAAGGCAAGATCGTCCTCTTCATCGACGAACTCCACACCGTCGTCGGCGCCGGCGCCGGCGAAGGCCCCATGGACGCCTCGAACCTGCTCAAGCCGGCGCTGGCCCGGGGCGATCTCCACTGCATCGGCGCCACCACCCTCGACGAGTATCGCCGCCACATCGAAAAGGACGCCGCCCTGGAGCGCAGATTCCAGACGGTCCTGGTCGAAGAACCGAGCCGCGAAGCGACGGTCACCATCCTGCGCGGCCTCAAGGAGCGGTACGAAGTCCACCACGGCGTCCGCATCCGGGACGCGGCGCTGCTGGCCGCGGCGGGGCTGGCCTCGCGCTACCTCTCGGGACGATTCCTGCCGGACAAGGCCATCGACCTGGTGGACGAGGCCGCCGCCCGCCTGCGCACCGAGATGGACAGCGTCCCCACCGAACTCGACGAGGTGGAGCGCGACCTGCTGTCCCTCCGCATCGAACGCGAAGCGCTCAAGAAGGACGAGGACCGGGCCTCGGTCGAACGCCGCGAGGAACTCGGCCGCCGTATCGCCGAACGTGAGGAGACCGCCCGCGCGCTCCGCACCCGCTGGAACACCGAGAAGGAGCGCCTGGGCGAAGTGCGCCGCCTGCGGGAGAGCATCGAAGAGCAGAACCAGCAGCGGGAACGCGCCGAGCGCGAAGCCGACCTCGAACGCGCCGCCGAGTTGCGTTACGGGGTCATCGCCGGCCTCCGCGATTCGCTGCGCGAAGCCGAGGCGCGTCTCGCCGCGAACGGGGAGTCCCGGTTGCTCCGCGAGGAAGTGGACGACTCGGATGTGGCGGCGGTGGTCGCCCGCTGGACCGGGATCCCCGTGGAGCGGCTGCTGGAGGAGGAGCGCGCCAAATTGCTGCGCCTGCCCGAGTTGCTGCACCGCCGGGTGGTCGGCCAGGAGGAGGGCGTCCGGGCCACTGCCGACGCGGTGCTCCGCGCCCGCGCCGGGATCGCCGACCCCGACCGGCCGCTCGGGACCTTCCTCTTCGCCGGCCCCACCGGCGTCGGCAAGACCGAGTTGGCCCGCGCCCTGGCCGCCGAGTTGTTCGACGACGAGAAGGCGCTGGTGCGGCTCGATATGAGCGAGTACACCGAGAAGCACTCGGTCTCGCGGCTGACCGGCGCCCCGCCGGGGTATGTCGGCTTCGAGCAGGGCGGGCAGTTGACCGAGGCCGTCCGCCGCCGGCCGTTCTCGGTGATCCTCCTCGACGAGATCGAGAAGGCGCACCCGGAGGTGCATACGGTGCTGCTGCAGGTGCTCGACGACGGGCGGCTGACCGACTCGCACGGACGGGTGGTGGACTTCCGTAACACGCTGCTGATCCTGACCTCGAATGTGGGCAGCGCGGAGATCCTGTCGCTGACCGGGCGCGGGGCGGGGTACGCCGAGATCCGCGGACGGGTACTGGCCGAGTTGCGGCGCGCTTTCCGGCCCGAGTTCCTGAACCGCGTGGACGAGACGGTGGTGTTCCGCAGTTTGACCCGCGAGCAGGTGGCGGAGATCGTCGGCCTGCAGTTGGAGCGGCTGCGGGCGCGGTTGGCGGAGCAGGGGGTGGGGTTGGAAGTGGCCGACGAGGCGCGGCGGGCGCTGGCGGCGTCGAGTTACGAACCGGCCTACGGCGCCCGGCCGGTGCGGCGGACGATTTCGGCGCAGGTCGAGACCCCGGCGGCGCGGCTGCTGCTGTCCGGGGAGTTGGCGGCGGGCGGGACGCTGCGGGTGCTGCCGGACGGGGAGGGCGGCGTCCGGCTGTCGGCGGCGCCGGAACTCGTGGCCGCCGGCTGACGCGCCCCGACGACGCCGGCGCTCGGGCGGGCGCCGCCGGCGGGGACCACCGACCGGTTCGGCGCCCGCGCTTCCCTCCACCGGCGGCCTCCGTGAACCCCGGGGAACGGAGCGCCGGGCCGAAGGCGTCCGGTCAGGTCGCCGAACGGACCGCGCGGGGAGGCCGGCGGTCGGCAGGGGGCGCTCCCGCTGGCCGCCTATACTCCGGGATCACCGAGGGAGACGATGGCGACCGAGAACACCCGGCGCACCGACGAGCAACCCGCTCCGGGGAGCCGGTTCTGGATGCAGCGGGTGTCCTTCGCCGGGCTGCACCGGATGTTCTCGGTGTTGGCGGATTCTCCCGCGGGACTGCGCCCCCTGGAGTTGAACCGGGCGGCGGTCAACGCCGGCCTGCGCCCCCCCGATCGTTCCGGCGGGTATTCCGCCACGACCCTCTTCCACTATCGGAACACGTTGCTCCATCTCGGAGTGATCCGGAAGGACGGGAAGGTCCTGCGAGTCCGCGAAGGTGCACCGGAAGTGGATTCCCTCCGGAGTGCGCCCGTCGCCACCGAGCCCGGCACCGGTCTCGGGGCCCCGGCGCGGGAGGCGTTCGCGCGGCTGGTCCTGCAGAACCGGGACTGTGCCGACCTGCTGTTCCGCCTCTTCGTGACGCGGGACCCGGCCAGCGCTTCCCTGTGGGAATCGTGGGGGGAGGGGGTCCCGGTTCGGTGGCATCGAGACAACGCCGCCGACGGCAGTCCGGAAGTCGTGTTCCGGAACACGCAGACCGGCGCGACTCTCCGCTACGACTCCTACCGCGGCATCCGCGCTGTCCTGTACGGCCTCCGCTACTGGGCGACGACGGAGTTGGGTCTTCTCGACGAGTACGGAGAGCGCGGCGGGTTCGGAACGGTCCTGTTCCCGGTCGCTCCGGCTGCGGCCAGCACCGCCGGCGACAGTGCGCAGTCCGTGCTCGACGACTTGCTCGCCCAGTGCTCCGGTTTTCGCAACGACTGGGTTACCTTCTCCGTATCCGATCTGGTTACCCGTCTGTGCCAGGACCAGCGGCGACCCATTCGGGCACTCGACGGAGCCATCGAACTGCTGACTCGACAGTGGCCCGGGCACACCTGCCTGGTCGCCACTTCTCCGGCGCTGGCGACGCTGACTTCGCCGAATCGGCAAGCCGATGCCCTGAAATTGCGCTGCTACTACAAATCTCCCGATGGTCCGTACATCTCTCACATCGGCGTGCATCGCGCCGTGACGGAAAGTCGGGCGACCTGATCCATGACCAGCACGACCCTGCCCAAGCACCTGCTGCTTGCCGCGAACCCCTTCGAACCGGCCGCGACCGGCGCGCCGCTGTACGGGTCGTTCCAGCCACCACAGGCGCTGGAGAAGGAGACCCGTGACCTGTTCGATCGCCACGGCGCCGGATCCGGCGTCAGGGCGATCATCGTGGTCGGCGAATACGGGACGGGAAAGAGTTGCCTCCTCGAGTGGCTGCACCGCGAGTACTGTCGCCGAGAGCGGCTCCGGTCGTTCTACTTCGACAATCCGGGCGTGCACTTCTACGATCTGGCCAACTCCCTTCTGCGAACTCTCGGCCGCAAGGACTTCGCCAAGTCCCTCTGGGAACTCGTCCGATCGCATGTCGGCGAACGGCAAAGGACTTTGTTCGACCGGGACTTCGAGGTCTATCTGGAACGAATTTCCCGTTCCCGCGCTAACCAGCCTCGGTTCACTATTGAACTTCAGAAGGCGGTTCGCGCCGCCGGTCTCGCGGACGATGACGAGGTGGCGCACTGCCTGGCCCGTATCGTGACCGATGTCGTCCGGAAGCCGTACTTCGAGTACCGAGACTTCGTCCCAAGGCAAGCGGGGAGCATCGTTCCGGAGAACGAAGAGGCGCCCTACTTCCGCTCGATCCTGAAGACGATCCAGAAGGCATACGCCGCGAACGGAATCATGTTCCTGATCGACGAATTCGAGGAGATCGGCCTGCAGAAGAGACTCACTCGGCGCGCTGCCCACGACTATCTGGCTACGATGAAGCGACTCGTCAATTTGTCACAGAGTGATGGTCTTGACTTCTGGATCATCCTGTCCATGACGCCTGACGCATTCAAGTTGACGAAGGAATTGGACCCGGCACTCATGCAGCGTGTGTCCGAGACTACCATCCGGATGCCATGGATGTCCGAGGCAGACGCCCGAGCCATTCTCCGGGAGCGAGTGATGGCCGTTCGTTCGCGCCCGAACGGCGGAGCACCCGCGGTCCCGGAGCTGTTCCCGTTTCCGGAGGGGGAGTTGCCCTTTTCTCCGCAGGTCCTGCGGAGTCCCCGCCGGCTGATCAAGGTCTGTTTTCGGGCGATTGCGGATTCGGATGCCGGCACACCCGTTCCGTTCGAAAGTGGCTACCTCTCTGCGGTGGAGAGTCAGGTGTACCCGGATGCGAATCGGGACGAATAGTCGAGTCCTGACCTGATGCTGAAAAATGCACCGGATCTTCAGAGACTCGCTTTTCTCGACACGAATGTCCTGCACTTTATGGACCTCTACATCGCCGAAGTGCCCGTCGAAATCCGATACCCGCGTCTCGGGGTGGCGGAGCAGGATGAAATGGACGGCGTACTCCAGTGTGCCGAGGATGCGTCCTTCAAGAGGACGGTCGCGTACATCGCAAGCGAGAAAGAACGGGGAGAGAGGGAATTCTGGGACTCGGTGGGGAACGGGTTGAAGGCGGTGAAGTTCATCAGAGATGGGTGTGATGGGACTCCGTATCAGGTGGAGTATGCGCCGGTGTCGGAGTTGGAACTCATGGAAGGAAGAGTGCGAGGGTCAGTGGTCGAGCAGTTCGCGAGGGAGGGTGCCCCACCGAGGATGTGGACGCGGGGCATCCCGGAGAAGGTCGTGGAGAGTAGAGTCGGACGGGAGAAGCGAAAGGAAATATGGCAGGGTGTCGGTGGGTTGAGGCAGGCGCTCGGCGACATGGACATTCAGGTGGCTGACAGCCGGACAGGAAACACCATAGAGGTGATGGATCTGGCGAAGCGCGTGATGAGGAATGTTCACTTGTCGGTCTGCGATGCAATCGTGTACGCGAGTGCCATGGTGGCCCGTGCCGAGTATGTGGTGACCACGGACCGGCACCTGTACAGAGTCGTGATGGGTATCAAGCGTGCGGCGACTGGTGGTGGGGATCGGATCTATCGGAAGGCGGCGGAGGAGATTCGGGGGCTGGTGGTGGGTGAGCTCCCGGACAGCCACTTGGTCAGGGTGGGGGGGAAGCAGAAGAGGCGGCAGAAGAAGTAGTGATGTCGAGCGGGAGGGGGTGGCGAGTCCGGGAGCAGAGCGAGTGGAAGACTTGGGTCACCCCGAAACTCACGCGGGAGCGGGAGGTGTGTCGGTGGCTGGTGTTTCCGCACAGTTTCGCGGCGGAGTTCGTGGAGGCGGTTCTTGCCGAGTGGGCGGTGGCGAGCGAGGATCGGCTGCTCGATCCGTTCGTAGGCTCGGGGACGACCCTGGTGGCCGCCAGGGAGCGCGGAGTGCCGGCGACCGGATTCGATCTGTCGCCGCTCGCCGTGCTGGCGGCGCGAACGAAGGTCGCAGAGTTGTCCGGGCCCCGACTGCGCGACCTGTGGAGGGCCCTGGCAGAGCCGACGCCGCCCGGAGAGCGCCGCTCGGTCGGAAGGGACTACCCGGACTTGGTGCGGCGGGCCCTGCCCGGGGGACGGCTCGAACGACTCGACACGCTGATGGCGCGGATCGGGGCGCTCGACGGCGACGACACCGAGCGGGACTTCTTTCGCCTGGCGCTGCTCGGCGTCGTGCCGAGATTCAGCGAGGCGGTGGCGGACGGCGGCTGGCTGCGATGGCGGCGGGATGGGGCGGCCGCCGAAGGTGTGGAGGCGGCGTTCCTGGAGAGAGCGGAGGCGATGATTGGCGACCTCGGATCCGCGCCGGCCTGCGGAAGCGGACCTTGGGAGGCCCGCCGGGCGGACGCGCGGGAGATACCGGAGCGGGATGGGTCCTTCTCGGCGGTCATCACCTCTCCGCCGTATCCGAACCGGCACGACTACACCCGGGTCTTCGGGATCGAACTCCTCTTCGCCTTCTTGGACGAAGAGGAGAATCAGGCGCTGCGGCGGCAGACCTTCCACTCCCATCCGGAAGCGAAGCCGCGGCGGGGCGACACCTGGGGGTATCGGGCGCCGGAGGGCTTGGCCGAACGGGTGGCGCGAGTGGCCGACGGAAGGATTCGACGGATGCTCGACGGCTATTTCCTGGACCTGTACCTGTGTCTCCGGGAGGTGCGAAGGCTGTGTCGCGAGGGGTCGCCCGTCGCGTTCGTCGTGGGCAATGTCCGGTACGACGGGATCCCCTTCCCGGTGGACGAATACACGGCGGAAGTCGGGGAGATGGCGGGCTTGGAGTGTGAGGAGATTCGAGTCGTCCGCAGGCGGGGGAACAGTGCGCAGCAGATGGGGCGGTACGGAAGGGAGGCGGCGCGGGAGAGCGTCGTGATCTTCCGTCGGCCTTGATCGCGTCCGGAGGGCCCGGACCGGGCGTGCGAGACGGCGGGGTTCGTAGCCTGACTGGGGGGCAGGTGGCGGAGCTCGCGGGTCTGCCGGGGGCGCGGCTGGGGGGGCCGGCTGGCCGATCCGGCGGCGACGGGGTTGGAGGTGGCGGAAGAGGCGTGGCCGGCCCTCGGCGTCGCGTTCGACCGTCCGCCCGGTGCGACGGACGATCTCGTGGCCGGTGGAGACCCCGGCGGCGGGGGTGCCCCCGGGGCGGGGGAGGTTGCGCCCGCCGGACGCGGCGGGTGTCTGCGGACAGCGAGGGGGGGTGTGTCCGGTCGGAGGCGGCATCGGAACTCGTGCCCGCCACGCTCCGGGAGCGCCGGCCCGGGGCCGGGAATCGCTACGCTGCCGGGCGGCGCACGCGACGCGGTGACATTCTCCCGGCCGTAGCCATTCCCTTCGGGGCGTGAGCAAGCAGATGTGGGGTTGCCGGCTTCGGCCGGATGGGAGGCCCCACCGTGCGCCATCCGCGCCGGTCCCGATGTCGCCGGCCGACGACCGGCGAAGGCGAAGCGGTCAATGTTCGCCGGTGAGACGAATGTGGCGGATGCGCGCCCGGGGGAGCCGAAAGCAGTCGATCCGAAGCGGGATGGCGTGTCCGAGTGTTCGGTTATCGGGTCGATCCGCGGGGAGCGGCGGTAGGACAGCGACACCCGGGGTGGGCGTATCGGGTCGATCCGTAGCGGGATGGTGCGTCCGGGTCGTTCGGTTATCGGACCGGTAGGCCGACCGACCGACGACCGCCAGCCCCCGGCCCAGGTGGATCCCGATCCAGCGCGCCCACAGCCACACGAAGCGGGCCGCCGCCAGCGGACGCGCCAGGAAGCGCCGCACCCGGTCGAGCCCCGGCGGCTCCTCGGGCGGGCGAAGGACGGCGCCGGACTCCGCCGGCCCGGAGGAGGAATCCACCTGCCGCCGCAGAGTATCCGACCCGCGCCGAGCGGGGGGCTTCGCCCCGGCCGCGACCGGCCACCCTTCCGACCCGCGCCGCCGTAGTCCGGCGGAGCACTGGCGGCGCCGCCCGAAAAGGGCTACCGTGGAGCGAACCGGAGGACCTGCCGATGCCGCCTCTCGAACAGGAGATCGCCACCTACGAGCGCCTGCGCGACTCGCTGGAGGCCGAGCACCACTCGAAGTGGGCCGTCATCCACGGAGAGACCTATGTCGGCGCCTACTCGACCTTCGACGAGGCGGTCCGGGAGGCGGCGCGCCGCTTCGGACGCGGCCCGTACCTGATCCGCGAGATCGGAGCGCCCCCGCTCCGCAACTGCGTTCCCTCCGCCTGGTGCGACCCGGGGACGCTTCGTCAGGAAGTCGCGTTCCTCGACCCGGCCAACCGCTGACTCGGACCGACATGCTCTCGGACCGGTTCCGACGCGGTTTCCCGTCGACGGGGGGCTGCTCCTTCACGCTGTGGGGCGTGACGCATTCCTGCGAGACCCAGAAGGAGGTGCTGGCGGGGTTCTCTGCGCCCTTGCCGAGCGCGATCCCGGCCTCCTCGGACGGCTGCCGCCGGAAATTTCCGGTTGGACACGCAAATATCTCTCCCGAGACAAGAGCGAAGTCCGCCGAGGACAGAGGGACGGCTCCCCGGTGAGGCTCCCCGGCGACTGGTGGCTGCGGACCGACTGGATGAAGGAGAACAAGATCAAGATCCTCCGCCTCGCCGCCCGACATGCCGGCCAGATCTGGGGGAAGGACCTGATCGTCCGTCTGGACTGAGGATCCGCGGGTGGCGCCGGCGCGGCCCGCTCCCTCGCTCAGGCCTCCGAGGGCCGGAACCGGTCGAACGCCGTGCGTGAGTCCGGGGATTCCCCCGCGCGCCGGTTCGTGAGATAGTCCGGCGCCGATGCGCTTCCGTCGCGGCGCGACTCGTCGGCCCGGCCCTCCGTCCGGCCGCCACGCAGCGCCCGTCGCCCTTCGCCGAGCCGGGGAAGCGGCCCCGTGAGCCCGCAGACCCACGCCCGACTGGCGAACTTCATCTGGGAGATCTGCAACCTCCTGCGCGGCCCGTACAAGCGCAACGAGTACCGCAAGGTCATCCTGCCGCTGACGGTGCTGCGGCGGTTCGACTGCCTCCTGGAGCCGACGCGGGAGGAGGTCCGCCGGGAGTACCAGCGGCTGAAGAAACGCCCCGAACCGGTCATCTGGGCGGCGCTCCGGCAGATCACCGACAGTCCCGTCGTGAATGTGTCCCCGTTCTCCTTCGCGTCGGTGCTCGACGATCCGGACCAGGCGGCGCCGAACCTGAACCGCTACATCGCCGGGTTCTCCCCCGAAGTGCGCGAAGTCCTGGAGAAGTTCGCGTTCGAGAAAGAGATCGAGAAGATGGCGGAGAAGAACCTCCTCTTCGCGGTCCTCCAGCGGTTCCGGAGCCTCGACCTTTCCCCGGAACGCGTGGACAACCTGCAGATGGGGTACCTCTTCGAGGAACTGATCCGCATCGGCGCGGAACAGGCGAACGAGGAGGCCGGCGAGCACTTCACCCCCCGGGAAGTGATCCGGCTCATGGTGAACCTGCTGTTCCACGCGGACGAGGACCTGGCCACACCGGGAGTGGTCCGCGCGATCTACGACCCGGCCTGCGGCACCGGGGGAATGCTCTCGGTCGCCGAGCAGTACATCCGGGAGCAGAACGACCAGGCGCGGGTGCTGCTCTACGGCCAGGACCTGAACGACGAAGCCTGGGCGGTCTGCCGCTCCGACCTGCTCATCAAGGACGAGGAAGCGGAAAACATCCGCCTGGGAAACATCTTCACCGAGGACGCCTTCGCATCCGGGGAGGACAGCCGATTCCACTACCTGCTGGCGAATCCGCCCTTCGGCGTCGAGTGGAAGACGCTCTCGACGGTGATCCGGCAGGAGGCGGACGAGGGTTTCGCCGGCCGGTTCGGCGCGGGCCTGCCGCGGATCAGCGACGGTTCGCTCCTGTTCCTGCAGCACATGCTGTCGAAGATGCGGCCGGAGCAGGACGGGGGCAGCCGGATCGGGATCGTCTTCAACGGCTCGCCGCTCTTCTCCGGGGACGCCGGCAGCGGCGAGAGCGAGATCCGCCGATGGATCATCGAGCAGGATTGGCTGGAAGCGATCGTGGCGCTGCCGGACCAACTCTTCTACAACACCGGCATCTCGACTTATATCTGGATCCTGACGAACCGCAAGGAGGAGCGGCGCCGGGGCCGGATCCAGTTGATTGACGCCCGCCGGTTCTTCGTCAAGATGGGGAAGAGCCTCGGCAACAAACGGAACCGGATCGGGGAAGGGAGCAGCCCGGACGAGCCGAACCAGATCGGCGCGCTCACCTCGATCTACGCCCGGTTCGCGGACGGGGAAAAGCGGTCGTTCCCCGAGGAGGACCCGATCTCGAAGCAGACCGTCGAACGCGAACGCATCGTCAGCCGGGTCTTCGCCGGCGAGGACTTCGGCTTCCGCAAGATCGTGGTGGAGCGCCCGCTGCGGCTCGCGTTCTCGGTGGCGGAGGCGCGGTTGCAGCGATACGAAAAGGCGGCGCTCGCCCGCGCGGTGCCCCGCCAGGCGAAGGCCGACGCGACGGCGCGGGAGGCGCTGCTGAAGGAGCGTCGGAAGCGGGTCGCGGCGACGCTGCGGCTGCTGCGGGGATTCCGGCGGAAGGTCCGGAACCGGGTGTTCCGGGATCGGGAGGTCTTCGTCACGGCGCTGCGGGACTTCGCCGAGGCGAAGAAGCAGCCGCTGAAGGCGACGGAGGCGGCCGATCTCGCGTCGATGCTCTCGGAGCGGAACCCGGAGGCGGAGATCTGCCGGGACCGCCACGGGGAACCCGAACCCGATCCGGACCTGCGGGACACCGAGCGAGTGCCGCTCACCGAGGATGTCGCCGAGTGGCTCGAGCGCGAGGTGCTGCCGCATCGTCCCGACGCCTGGGTGGACGAGGAGAAAACGAAGATCGGCTACGAGATCCCGCTGACCCGCCACTTCTACCGCTACGAGCCGCCCCGCCCGCTGGCGACGATCGAGCAGGACATCGAGGCGCTTTCGGCGGAGATCGCAGTCCTTCTCGACGAGGTGCGGTCGTGAGTCTGGCCCCGTACCCGAAGTACCGTCCCAGCGGCATCGAGCGGCTGGGCGAAGTGCCGGAGCATTGGGAGATCCATCGTCTGAAAGACGTGGCCACGATTCGATTCAGTAACGTGGACAAGAAGATCGTCGATGGTGAACGGCCCGTTCGTCTCTGCAACTATGTGGATGTGTATTACAACGACTATCTGTCCCCGGCTCTGAATCTCATGGAGGCAACCGCCACTCAGGCGGAGATCGAGAAATTCGCACTTGACGTAGGTGATGTAGTCATCACGAAAGACTCCGAGGACTGGACGGACATCGGCGTCCCGTCTCTTGTTGTCGAGACGGCAACGAACATGGTCTGCGGTTACCACTTGGCTCTGTTGCGTCCGCGCGTCCGACTGAACGGCCGGCACCTGCTGCGTGTAATTCAGTCAGCTGCGGTGAGCGCACAGTTGAGCATGGTGGCGACCGGCGTCACGAGGTTCGCTCTTTCTAAGGCTGCGATCAGCAACGCTCGGGTCCCGCTGCCTCCGGTGGACGAGCAGCGCGACATCGCCGCTTTTCTCGACACCCAGACGGGAAGGCATGACGCCCTCCTCCGGAAACAGCAGACACTGATCGAGCGTCTGCGGGAGAAGCGGAGCGCACTCATCACCGAAACGGTGACGCGGGGCCTGCCGCCGGACGCGGCCCGCGCTGCCGGCCTCGACCCGAACCCGCCCCGGAAGCCGTCCGGCATCGAATGGCTCGGCGACCTCCCCGTCCACTGGGAGGTGCGTCGTCTCCGACACTTCCTCACCAGAAACGAGAGTGGAGTATGGGGTGAGGACGCGGACTCGAATGGGACGCCGGTCCTTCGGTCGACGGAGCAGACTGTCGAGGGCGGATGGCGCGTCCGCGAGCCGGCGATCCGCCGGCTGGCGGATGCGGAACGAAGTCGCTACCGGTTGGAGCGAGGGGACCTGGTGGTCACGACCTCCAGTGGCAGCGCCCGCCACATCGGAAAAACGAGTCTGGTGACGGAGTCCGTCGAGAGGCTGAACGCCTGCTTCTCCAATTTCATGCAGCGTCTGAGGTGTTCCGCGTCGCTGGAGCCGCGGCTGGCGTACTACCTTCTCAACAGCCCGACAGGGCGCGAGCAACTCGTCTTCCACTCTTCGACCACTACCGGACTGGCGAATCTGAACGGTGCCGTCTTGAGCAATGTGTGGCTCGCAGTGCCGCCCGCGTATCCGGAGCAGCAGGCCATCGCCGACTACCTCGACCGCGAGACGGCGAAACTCGACGCGCTCGTGGCGAAGATCGAGACCGCCGTCGAACGCCTGCGGGAGTACCGCTCCGCCCTCATCACCGCCGCCGTCACCGGCAAGGTGGATGTCCGCTCCGCCCGGCAGTCGGCGCCGCCGGAGGAGAGACCGGCCCGGGAGGCCCCTCGGCCGTAGGCCGCTCGCGGCGGGGTGGCGGGAAGGCCCGCCGCCAACTGCCCTCGCCGGGCTGTCCCCGGTCATGCGGCCAGCGCCTCCCCCGGGGTCTTCCGGCCTGGCAGGCGCGCCCGGCGCCGGATCTTGACCCGGATCGAGAGTTGAAGTCTGAATTTGCGCAGAGTGAGAGATAGAGTTATTATTTTGGCATGACCTACGAGCGGCCCCGGCTCGCCACCGTCGTCGAGCGGCTGGAGGCGGAGCCGCGCCGGATCCTGGCGGTCGTCGGCCCCCGCCAGATCGGGAAGACCACCCTGATCCGCCAGGCGCTGCGCCGGACGCGGTTCCCGTCCCGCTACTTCGCCGTGGACGAACCGGTGCCGGCGTCGGGGCAGCGGGCTGCCGGGCGCGGGCCGACGGATCGGACACCCGTCCATCTCCGGGATGCGGATTGGCTCGCCGACCGGTGGTGCTGGGCGCGGGCGGAGGCGTGGACGGAGGCGGCGATCGCCCCCGAAGGCGGCGGCTTCGTTCTGGTCTTCGACGAGATCCGGAAGGCGCCCGGTTGGCCGGAGGCGGTGCGGCGCCTGTGGGACGAGGACCGGCGTTCGGGCTGCCCGCTGCGCGTCGTGCTCTCCGCGTCGTCGCCGCTGACGCTGCAGCACGACCTCGGGGGGAGTCTGGAGGGCCGGTTCGACCCGATCCGGCTCACGCAGTGGTCCCTCGACGAGATGCGCGCGGCCTTCGACTTCGATCTCGACCGGTTCCTCTTCTTCGGCGGCTACCCGGGCGCGGCTGCGGACCGCGATGATCCCGTCCGCTGGCGCCGTTTCCTCCGCACGGCCATCGTGAATCCGACCGTGGAGCGGGGCGTGCTCGGCAGGGTGCGGGTGGATCAACCGGCGCTGCTGACCCGCCTGTACTGGTCGAGCGTCCGCAATGCGGGCCGTATCGTCCCGTACCGGTGGATGCTGGCCGAACTGCGCGGCCGCGGCCACACGGCGACCTTGGCGCGGTACCTCGACCTGCTGGGGCGGAGCGGGCTGGTCGCCGGACTCTCGCGGTACGACGGCGACTCCTCACCGAAACCGACGAGCCCCAAACTGATCGTGCTCGATGTGTCGCTGCTGACGGCCGACTCCGGCTACGAATTCGAGCAGGCGCGCGCGGACCGTTCGTTCTGGGCCCGCCTCACGAAGGCCGCTGTCGGCGCGCACCTGGCCAACACCGCCGAAGACTGGGTCCGGCTCCACTACTGGAAAGAGGGCGTGGACGAGGTGGATTTCGTGCTCGCCCGCGGGCCGCACCTGGCGGCGATCCAGGTGGACGCCGATGGCTCAGGCGATTACCGGCGCGGGTTCGACGCCTTCGGGGTGAGATTCCCGGTCACGCGGGAAGTCGTCGTCGGGAACGGAGGCGTGCCGCTCGAGGGGTTCCTCTCTCGGCCTGCCGGAGCCTGGGTGGAGTCGGATCGATGAAACCCGTTCCGCGCACCGTCTCCGAAGTCGGAGTGGATGAGCCGGTTCCGCGCTCGCTCGCCGACTACCGGGACGAGCCGGCACTGGTTCTGGTGGGCGACGCCGGGTCCGGGAAGACCACTGAGTTCCGTCGGGAATGCAAAGCGCCGGCCGAGCGGGGCAAGTTCGTCACCGCCCGCGAGTTCATCACCCGCGGCTGCGACGCCGACCTGACCGAAAGGACGCTCTTCATCGACGGACTGGACGAGGTGCGCGCCGGAGAGGGCGACCTGCGAAAGCCGCTCGACGCCATCGTGAGGCAGCTCCACGACCTCGGTCGTCCCCGGTTCCGCCTCTCGTGCCGGGCCCTGGACCTGGGCCGCACCGATGTGGAGACGCTGGAACGGGTCTCGACGAACGGCAGCGTCCGCCTCGTACGGCTGGATCCGCTCACCGATTCCGACATCGATGACTTGGTCCCGCCGCTGGCCATGGAGTTGATCGAGAAGTCGCTCCGGAAGTCTGCTATGGCGGAGGCCCGTTCCATGTCCCGGGCATTCGTCCGGACCGAACGTACTTCGGAATTCCTCGCGGAAGCCCGACGGATCGGCCTTGGCGGAATGTTGCCGAACCCGCAGAGCCTCGGCCTTCTCCTGCGCGCCTTCGCGAAGAGCGGCGGACGGTTGCCGAAGAATCGATCGGGGGCGTTCGAGCAGGCGTGTCTCGCACTCGCGGCGGAACAGAACGACCAGCACCTGGATTCCAGTCGAGTCTGGCCGGAGGAGCAGGAGATCGTCAGCGCCGCTTCGGAGGTCTGCGCCTTGGTGCTGCTCTCCGGTGCGGCCGGCGTCTGCCGACACGGGAAGGACAGCACGGCAGACTGGGCGTTCCTGGGAAACTTGCCCGACCACCCACGCGATGTGGTCGAGGCGGTCCTCGGTACGACGCTCTTCAAGGCCGCGTCCGAGAGCCATCGTTTCGAGCCCGTCCACCGCGTCGTAGCCGAGTTCCTGGCAGCCCGGCGCCTGGCCGTGCGGGTAGCCGCCGGAGTCCCCGTCCGCCGCGTCCTCCGCCTGATCACGGTGAACTCCGACAGCGGCGCCGTTCCCACGCCGCTGCGGGGCCTCGCGGCTTGGCTGGCCGCCTTCTGTCCCGCAGCGCGCCGCCGCCTCATCGACTGCGACCCGGTCGGAGTCGCGGCGTACGGTGACACTTCCGACTTCTCGACCGGGGACAAGGAACGGCTGCTGGAGGCGCTCGGTCAGCGGGAACCGGAATTCGGCTCCTGGGTCTTTCCCGAGGCATTGGTCGAGGCTCTGTCGATCCCGGATATGGAGCCGGCGTTCATCAACATCCTGGAGTCCCCCGAGCGCGGCGATGCGACGCAGGTCGTGGTCGGATTGGCGCTCCGCGCTCTGGGTACCGGAGAACTCCGGCCGTACCTCCTCGACCGCCTCATGGCGATCGTCCGGGATCCGACTCGTTTCCCGTACGTTCGGCGAAAAGCCCTGAATGCCTTTCTCCACAACGGGGAGGGGGAAGCCGCTGTCGTCCCCCGGCTCCGGGGGCTGCTGGACGACCTCCGGGATGGCCGCGTCGAGGACGACGATTGCGAACTCACGGGAACCGTCCTGCTCGAGATGTATCCGACGGACATCGCGGACGCCGATATCTGGAGTTACTTCGTGGACCAGCCGCGTCTGCTGCTGGGGGGTCGCTACGACGAATTCTGGATGCGGGAGTTCCTGAAGCGCATTCCGACCGCGACGCTGCCGGCGGTCGTGGAGGGGCTGGGAAAACGCCTGCCGGAGTTCTGGAGCGCGCCCTCCGACCCGGCCGGCGACGACCGGAGACCGCCGGGTGCTCTCGGACCTCCTCCGAAGTTCTGGGACAACTTCGCCGACCGGGGCTACGAGGATCTTCTGCTCCGGGTGGTGGCCCGCGCCGTCACCGAATGCGGCGAAGGTGTCCCGGTCCCGCGCCTCTATGGGTGGCTGCGTCTCGGAACGCGATGGCAGAACATCGTGACCGCGGACGGCCAGGCGGCGCTGCGGGGACTCCGCGAGTGGATGGGAGCGCGTCCCGACCTGGTGCGCGAACTCTGGTGCGAAGGGATCCGGCAGTACGTCGAGTCCGACGACCACGGAAGGCCGGGCCGGGATGTGCGACTGGTGCTCGGGCCCGTCGGACTGCCTTCGGAGTTCGGGCGTTTCTGTCTCGCACAGGCCGTGGAGATCGCACCGGACAAGTCCATGATGGCCTACTGGCTGCTCAAGGAGTCCGTCAAGCGATCTCTGGAGGAGGGCATTCCCGTCGAGGAGATCGGGGAACGCGCCGGCGCGGACGAGACCTTGGCGAAGTGGCTGCCGGAGATGCTTTCCCGCCGCTCCTCGGGGAGCGTGTCATGAATGAATGGCAGGAACGCCGTGAACTCGAGGCGCGCCGCTATCGGGAGAAGCGGAAAGAACAGGACGCGCAGTGGGAAGCGACCGTACGTTCCAACCTGGATGCCCTGCGAGGAAATCGAGCGCCATCGGGGCTGCTCGAGGGCCTTGCCTGGCAGTACCTGGGAACCCTCGACGAGTACGCCATCGGACCGAGAAGGGGGTGGCGCATACAGGCTCCCGACCTCCGGAGCGCCGCGGTGGAAGGTCTGCGCGGGACGCCCTGGCGCGACGATGTCCCCGACGAACGCGAACTCTTCCGGCTGCAACGGGAGGGGCGTCGCCATCTGCTCGGCCTTCCGTTCCTGGCCGGCCTGGATGCTGTCGAGCGCGAAGACCCGCGGCGACTCGACTCGATGGGCGAGGCGCGCCAGCGTCGGGCGCTCGCGTTCTACTACCTCGAGGCGACGGGCCGTCTGGAGACGCCGGAGTGGTATCGCCGTCTCGTGGCGACGAAACCGGAACTCACCGCGGCAGTCCTGGTTCGTTGGGCGAAAGGCACCTTCCGACGGGATCGTCCAACCGTGGTGCACCTCGACGCGCTGCTCCGCCACGCGGAATACTCGGAAGTGGCTCGACGCGCGGTCCTGCCGCTGCTCACGGCGTTTCCGGTCCGGAAGAAGGCGGACTGGCACCCCGTTCTCGACCTGCTTCTGTGGGCGGCTGTCGCCCGCGCTGACCGAAAGGAGTTTCTGGATATCGTGGCACGCAAACTCGGAGCGAAAAGCATGACCGTCGCCCAGTGCGCCCACTGGGTGGCTGCGGGCCTCGCTGCGGCGCCCAGCCAATATCACGACCGGTTCGAGGAGATGACCAGAGACGAGGAGATCCTGCGCGAGGCGGCAGGTTTCCTCTGCTCGAACCTGCCGACCCCGTTCCCGAGGGAACGGTGCGAGGTGGCCACCCTCCGGCTGCTCGTCGCCCGACTGGGAGGGATGTTCCCGCCGAAAGACCCGGAAGCGGACGAGGACGACGATCGGGCGATGGCGCACATCTGGGGCCTGCCGGACTACGCCGCCGGCTTCACGGAACGCTGCCTCCGCGAACTCTCTTCGCGCCCGGTGCCGGCAGCCGGTGAAGCCCTCCGGGCACTGGGCGATGACGCCTCGTTGGGGTGCTGGAAGCGGAAGATCCACGAAGCACTGCGCCAGCAGCGCATCGTCTGTCGCGATGCCGAGTACCAAACCCCAACGGTCGCCGAGATCGTGAACACGCTGCGGAGCACCGCGCCGACGAGCGCCGGAAGCTTGGCGGATCTCGTCCTCGACCATCTCGATGATCTGAAGGATGAGGTCCGTTGGAATGCCAGCAACATCTGGCGGTACTTCTGGAACGAGGACAGTGATGGGAGGCCCGACGGAGCCAAATCCGAGAACTCGTGCCGTGACGCGCTGTCCCACCTGCTGGACCATCGGCTGGGTGATCGAGCCCGGATCCGCCCCGAGGAGCGCCACGCCGGCGGCTTCCGGTCCGACCTGCGCCTCACCGTGCCGGGAAGCCCGAACACCGTCTCGATCGAAATCAAATTCGATGGGAGCCGGGACCTGTGGACAGCCACCCGCGATCAGTTGATTCGGAAGTACCTGGCTCCCGGGGATCACGGGATCTATCTCGTGCTCTGGTCGGGCAGTGAAAAGATGCCGTCCCCGCCGACTGGTGCCCGGCCAACCACACCGGAGGCGCTGGAGAAGCGACTGCGCGAGTCCCTGACGCCCGAGGAGTGCGACCGCGTGAAGGTTCGAGTCCTCGATGTGAGATCGCCCCAGCGGCGGTTCGTCGCCGAGGGGAAGTCCGGGCGGACGGGGTCCGGCGACCGGCGCCGAGGCCCTCGTCCCCGCGACGGTTTTCGCCTCGCCGGCCGCGGCCGGCGCCTGGCCCGTGGCGGCAATCCGGAGCGACCGGCCGACCGGCCTCGGTTCCGCCGGTACGGACACCACCCGGGTTCCCGCTGTTCCAAGGACTTGGCGCCGCCCGCGGCCCCCGGACTAAGATTCGGCCCGCGGTCGACGCACGGGCTGGGGGAGCCCCGAGCACACCGCCGTGAGGAGAGTGGCGTCTTCGTGGAGTCACGCCGGTACACGCTGCGCCTGGAAGGGCTCGACACCGCCGAGGGCGAGATCCGTTCGGCGACCCTCGAAGCGGTCCTGGCCAACCTGCGGCGCGCCGCGGAGCGGGTGGCGCGCTTCCGGGCGACCGGCATCGCCACCGCCGGGGGCGCCCGCCCGGCCTGGCTGACGCGGACGGTGGACTTCGCCGTGACCGGGTTCGGCGGGGGCTCGACCACGGTCGGCCTGCGGGCGCCCCGACTCCGGGAAACGGCGGCGGCGGCGTTCGGTGCGCCTTCGCCGGAGGACGACGCCTCCCCGAACACCAACTTGGACGACACCGCGCTCGATCTGGTGTCGGAGACCGTCCGCGCTCTCGGCGCCGCCGACTCGGCTGACGCCCGGGTGGACCGCTCGGTCGTGGAAGCCATCGTTGCGCTCGGCCGCTCCGCCGGCGACGAAGCCGGCTGCACCCTGCAGAGCGAAGATGGCGCTGCGGCCGGTTTCGAGTGGAACGCGGCCATCCGCGCCCGCGCCGAGAAGCGCCTGGCCGAGTTGCCGGAGTCGAGGACCTGTGCCGTTTCCGGGATGCTCGACCGGATCCAGCACGACAACGGTCAGTTCCGGCTGCGGCTGAAAGGCGGCAAGACCCTCGTCGGCCGACTCGACCCCGCATCGCTCGCAGTCGAGACGCTCCGTGCCCTCTGGGGCTGCCGGTTGACGGTCGTCGGGCCGGTCCACTTCCACGCGGACGGAAGACCTCGCCTTCTCGTGGCCCATCAGGTCGGGGAGCGGACAGAGACCGGCGGCGTCTTCGAGAGGCTGCCTCGGGGCTACGGTCCCGGATTGCCCGCCATTCGCCCGGAACTGCAGGAAAAGGCGCGGAAGAGCGACTGGAGCGAACTCGGCAAGATGTGGAAGGTCGAGCAGTCCCTCGATGAGTTGCTCGAGGAGCTTCGAGACCTTCGCTCGCGGCCGTGAGATCCGTCCTCCTGGACACCAGCGTCCTTCTCGGACTCGTGCGGGAATCTCCCGAGGCCGACAGTGCTGCGCCGCCGCCGGAGTCCAGGGCTCTTCGGCACGGGGATACATCCCCTGGATCTGTGCCGGCGAGTTGCTCTCCATCCGGCAGCGCGGCGAGTGGAGTGCCCGGAAGCGCCAGGTGCACCGGAGGCTGTTCGAGAGGTACGCGATGGTCGAGGAAGTCACTCCCGACATGCTGCGTTCGTATGCCCTGATCGAGTCCTGGACCCTGGGGGCGCCGGTCGAGTCGCCGACGGGGGCGCCGCCGCCGAAACCGAGCCGGCCGCTGGGGCGGAACGACCTCTGGATCGCGGCCGTGGCGCACGGGATGGGCGCGGCGCTGCTCACGGCGGACCGCGACTTCCTTCCTTTCGACGGGATCTGGTTTCCGGTGCTCCACTGCCGCCTGCAGTCCGAACCGTCCGTACGCGCCGACCGGGCCTGATCGGGCCGGCGCCGGGCGCACTCGACGCCGCTCCGGTCCCTCGCCGGTGACGCGACGGCAGACTGCGCACCCGGTCCCCGGTTCCCCCGGCGCCGCCGCGAGCCCCGGAACGGTCGCTTCGTCAACGACTTGGAGGACCGGGCAGACCCCGGACTAAGATTCGACCCGCGGCCGGCGAACGGGTTGGGGGAGCCCGGGAACACGGCAGTGAGGTGAGTGCTGTTTTCGTGAAGTCCCGCCGTTACACGTTGCGCCTGGAAGGGCTCGACACCGCCGAGGGCGAGATCCGCTCGGCGACCCTCGAAGCGGTCCTCGCCAACCTGCGGCGCGCCGCGGAGCGGGTGGCGCGGTTCCGGGCGACCGGGATCGCTACGGCCGGAGGGGGCCGCCCGGCCTGGCTGACCCGGACCGTGGACTTCGCCGTGACCGGGTTCGGCGGGGGTTCGACCACGGTCGGCCTGCGCGCGCCCCGACTCCGGGAAACCGCGGCGGCGGCGTTCGGTCAGTCCTCGCCGGACGACGCCGACCCGCCCGACACGAATCTGGACGACACCGCCCTCGACCTGGTGTCGGAGACGGTCCGCGCCCTCGGCGCCGCGGACTCGGCGGACACCCGGGTGGACCGCTCGGTGGTGGAAGCGATCGTCGCGCTCGGCCGCTCCGCCGGCGACGCCGCCGGATGCACCCTGCAGACCGAAGACGGCGCCGCGGCCGGCTTCGAGTTGGACGCGGCCATCCGCGCCCGCGCCGAGAAACACCTGGCCGAGTTGCCGGAGTCGAAAACCTGCATCGTCTGCGGTCTCATCGACCGGATCCAGCACGACAACGGTCGGTTCCGGCTGCGGCTCAAGAGCGGCCAGACACTCGCCGGCCGACTCGATCCGGAATCGGTCGAAGTCGAGACGCTCCGCGTGCTCTGGGGCCGGCCGGCGATGGTCGTGGGGCCGGTGCACTTCCACGCGGACGGAAGACCCCGCATTCTCGTGGCCCGACGGATCGGAGAGCAGACGGAAGGGGGCCACGCCTTCGAACACCTGCCTCTGGGTTCCGGCCCCGGGCTGCCGCTCATCACCCCGGAGTTGAGGGAGAAGGCGAGGAAGTTCGACTGGAACCGACTCGGCGAGGTATGGAAGGTCGAACAGTCCCTCGATGAATTGCTCGAGCAACTTCGAGAACTTCGATCTCGGTGATGAGATCGGTCCTCGTGGACACCGGCGTCCTTCTCGGAGTCGTGAGGGAATCTCCCGAAGCCGAGAGAGCCCGCCGGAACGGTCGTTTCGTCAACGACTCGGGCGCCGGATGGCGCCTGGACTAAGATTCGGCCCGCAGTAGGCGAATGGGCTCGGGGAGCCCCGAGAACGCCGCCGCGGGGAGAGTGGTGTCTTCGAAAAGTCACGCCGGTACACGCTGCGCCTGGAAGGGCTCGATACCGCTGCAGGAGAGATCCGTTCGGCGATCCTCGAAGCGGTCCTGGCCAACCTGCGGCGCGCTGCGGAGCGGGTGGCGCGCTTCCGGGCCACCGGTGTCGCCACCGCCGGAGGGGGCCGCCCGGCCTGGCTGACCCGGACGGTGGACTTCGCCGTGACCGGTTTCGTCGGGGGTTCCACCACGGTCGGCCTGCGCGCGCCCCGACTCCGGGAAACCGCGGCGGCGGCGTTCGGCGCGCCTTCGCCGGAGGACGACGACCCGGCGGACACGAATCTGGACGACACCGCCCTCGACCTGGTGTCGGAGACGGTCCGCACCCTCGGCGCCGCGGACTCGGGCGATGCCTGGGTGGACCGCTCGGTGGTGGAAGCCATTGTCGCGCTCGGCCGCTCCGCCGGGGACGGCGCCGGATGCACCCTGCACCGCGAGGACGGCGCCGGGGCCGGCTTCGAGTTGGACGCGGCCGTCCGCGCCCGCGCCGAGAAGCGCCTGACCGAGTTGCCGGAGTCGAGGACCTTCATGGTGGCTGGCCGGATCGACCGGATCCAGCACGACGGGGGCCGGTTCCGAATGCGCCTCGTGGACGGGCAGACGCTCGCCGGGCAACTCGACCCGAAGGCGGTCGAGATTGAGAGGCTCCGCAAGTTCTGGGGCCGACCGGCGACCGTCGTGGGGATGGTGCACTTCCATCCCGACGGGAGGCCGCGGGTTCTGGTGGCGCGCAGCCTCCGCGCCCGCCGGAAGGTGGACGACCTCTTCGAGGACCTGCCCCGAGGGGAAGTTCCCGGGGAGCCGGTCATCACTCCGGAGTTGCGGGAGAAGGCGAGGAAGTTCGATTGGAGTCGACTCAAGGGCCTGTGGAAGATCGAGCAGTCCACGGAAGAAATCCTCGCACTGTGTCGGGAGATGCGGGACGACCCGTGAAGACCGTCTTCCTCGACACCAACATCCTCCCGAAGCGCATCCGGGATTCGCCGTCGGGGCGGGCGGCGCGGGCGCTCGGCGAGATCGAGGCGCCCTCGACCCGGGGCGTTCATCCCGGCCATCTGCGCCGGCGAATTGGCGGGCGATACGGGAGCAGAGTGACTCCGGGGCACCGACGCGAGCCCGGAACGGTCGCCCAGTCAACGACTTGGAGCACCCGACAGCCCCCGGACTAAGATTCGACCCGCGGCCGGCGAATGGGCTGGGGGAGCCCGGGAACACGGCAGCGAGGTGAGTGCTGTTTTCGTGAAGTCCCGCTGGTACACGCTGCGCCTGGAAGGGCTCGACACCGCCGAAGGCGAGATCCGCTCGGCGACCCTCGAAGCGGTCCTGGCCAACCTGCGGCGCGCCGCGGAGCGGGTGGCGCGGTTCCGGGCGACCGGGATCGCTACGGCCGGAGGGGGCCGCCCGGCCTGGCTGACCCGGACGGTGGACTTCGCCGTGACCGGGTTCGGCGGAGGCTCCACCACGGTCGGCCTGCGGGCGCCCCGACTCCGGGAAACCGCGGCGGCGGCGTTCGGTCAGTCCTCGCCGGACGACGCCGACCCGCCCGACACGAATCTGGACGACACCGCCCTCGACCTGGTGTCGGAGACGGTCCGCGCCCTCGGCGCCGCGGACTCGGCCGACACCTGGGTGGACCGCTCGGTGGTGGAAGCGATCGTCGCGCTCGGCCGCTCCGCCGGGGACGGCGTCGGATGCACCCTCCGGAGCGAGGATGCCGCGGCCGGCTTCGAGTGGAACGCGGCCGTCCGCGCCCGCGCCGAGAAGCGCCTGACCGAGTTGCCGGAGTCGAGGACCTTCGCCGTTTCCGGCCTCATCGACCGCATCCAGCACGACGGGGGCCGATTTCGGCTGCGCTTGGTGGACGGCCAGACGCTCGCCGGACAACTCGACCCGGAAGCGATCGAGATCGAAAGGCTCCGCGAGTTCTGGGGCCGACCCGCCACCGTGGTGGGAATGGTGCACTTCCATCCCGACGGGAGGCCGCGGGTTCTCGTGGCTCGGAACCTCGACGCCCGCGAGGAGGGCGATGACCTCTTCGAGGACCTGCCCCGAGGGGAAGTTCCGGGGGAGCCGGTCATCACTCCGGAGTTGGAGAAAAAGGCGAGGGATTTCGACTGGGATCGACTCAAGGGCCTCTGGAAGATCGAACAGTCCAGGGAAGAACTCCTCGAACAACTTCGGGAACTGAGGGAGGATCCGTGAAGCGGGTCTTCCTCGATACGAACATCCTGTTGGAGCGCATCCGGGACACGCCGCTGTGGCAGGAGGCGCGAGACCGCGGAAATCTCGGCCTGGGCTCGACGCGGGCATACATTCCCGCCATCTGCGCCGGTGAACTGTTGGCGATTCGGGAGCGGAACGAGTGGGGCCCGGAGAGGCGCGCCATCCAGAAGCAACTGTTCCGGGACTTCCCCATCGCGCCCATCGCCAAGTCGCGGGTTTGGCTCTCCTACGCCCGGATCCAGTGCTGGACCCAGGGCGTGTCCGTGCCGGCCCCGAAGCAGGCGCCGCCGCCGAAGCAGAGCCGCCCGATGGGGATGAACGATCTGTGGATCGCCGCTACGGTGCACGCGAGCGGCGGGTCCCTGCTCACCGCGGACCGGGGATTCCTGCCACTCGACGGAGTCTGGTTCGAGGTCCTCCATGTCGCGGCGCCGGCCGCGTAGCACCCCCGGAAGGCCGGTGGGAGTCGCGATCGCGGCGAAGGCGAACTTCCGGGAATGAAGGTGACGACCGAACAGGCGTTCGAGAGCGCCGTCGAAGAGATCCTGCTGCGGCGAAGCGGCTGGGAGCGCGGCGATCTCGGCGAATGGGACCCGAACCGGGCGTTCTTCCCCGCGGTCGTCCTCGACTTCCTGAGGACGACGCAGCCGAAACCGTGGCAGCGTCTCGAGGGGCAACTCGGCGCCGATCTCGAATCCCGGCTGCTGGAGCGCCTCCGCCGCGAACTGGACGGGAAGGGCGCCCTCGAAGTCCTGCGGCACGGATTCAAGGTCAACGGGCGCACGCTGCGACTCGCCTGGTTCCGTCCCGCCCACTCCCGGAACGAGGAGACCGCGGCGCTCTACGCCCGGAACCGGCTCAGCGTCACCCGGCAGGTCCCCTGCCACCCGAACGACGGCTCGACCGTGGATCTGCTGTTCGCGCTGAACGGCCTGCCGGTCGCCACCTGCGAACTCAAGAACCCGGCGACCGGCCAGAACTGGCGTCACGCCGTGCGCCAGTACCGGGAAGACCGCAACCCGAAGGCGCCGCTCTTCCGCTCCGGGAAACGGACGCTCGCGCACTTCGCGGTGGACCCCGACGAAGTCCACCTGACGACCCGCCTCGCCGGGAAGGCGACCCGCTTCCTCCCCTTCAACCGCGGCAGCCGTCCCGGGGAACGGGAATGCGGCGCCGGGAATCCGCCGAACCCGAACGGCTACCGCACGGCGTACTTCTTCGAGGAAACCCTGGAGCGGGACAGTTTCCTGGACCTCCTGGGCCGATTCCTCTTCGTCGAGAAGCGGAACGGCGCCGGGAAGGACCGCCGCTCGCGGTCGACCGCGGAGACGATCGTCTTCCCGCGGTATCACCAACTCGACGTGGTACGCCGGCTGGCCGACGCGGTGCGCCGCGAGGGTCCGGGCCGGAACTACCTGATCCAGCACTCCGCCGGCAGCGGCAAGACGAACAGCATCGCCTGGCTGTCGCACCGGCTGATGAACCTCCACGACGACAACGACGAGCGCGTGTTCGACGCCGTCGTCGTCATCACCGACCGGCGGGTGCTCGACCGCCAGTTGCAGCAGGCCATCTACCAGATCGAGCACGCGCAAGGGGTCGTCCGGACCATCGAGAAGGACAGCCGGCAACTCGCCGAGGCGCTCGCCGGCGGCGCCCGGATCGTGGTCACCACCCTGCAGAAATTCCCCTTCGTCCTCCGCTCCCTCTACCGGGTGGCCGGCGCGGACTCCGAAGAGGCGGCGAGCGCCGCAGCGAAGAAGCAGGCGGAGGCCTGGGGCGCCGAGATCGCCGGGCGGCGCTACGCGCTCATCGTGGACGAGGCCCATTCCAGCCAGAGCGGCGACACCGCCCGCGAGTTGCGGGCGATCCTGGGCGCCGGGGCCGGTGCGGCGTCAGGGAGTTCGACGGATTCCGGGGATTCGCACGACTCCGGGGACTCCCTCGGCGAAGCGCTCGACCGGATCATCGAGGCCCGCGGCCCCCAGCCGAACCTCTCCTACTTCGCCTTCACCGCCACCCCGAAGGGCAAGACCCTCGAACTCTTCGGCCGGAAGCCGGCGACGGGCGGCGACCCGGGCGGCAGTCCGGGCGGCCAGGCCGCGCCGAGATCCTTCCACCTCTACAGCATGCGCCAGGCGATCCAGGAGCAATTCATCCTCGATGTCCTGGAGCGCTACACGACCTACCGGACTTTCTGGAACCTGCTGAAAAAGGTCCCCGAAGATCCCGAAGTCCCGGAGCACAAGGCGCTCCGCGCGCTGCGGCGGTTCGTCACCCTCCACCCGACGAACCTGTCCCAGAAGACGGAGATCATCATCGAGCACTTCCGCTCCCGGGTGATGCGCCGGATCGGCGGCCGGGCCAAGGCGATGGTGGTGACCTCCTCGCGCCTCCACGCCGTCCGCTTCATGCTCTCGTTCCAGCGCTACCTCTCGGCGAAGGGGTACTCCGATGTCCGTCCCCTGGTGGCCTTCAGCGGGGAAGTCGCCGATCCGGAGACCGGGCAGAAGTTCACCGAGACGCGGATGAACGAACTCCTCTCCGGACGGCGGATCAGCGAAGCGGCGCTCGCCGGCGAATTCGCCGAGGACGAGTTCCGCATCCTCCTGGTGGCCGAGAAGTACCAGACCGGCTTCGACCAGCCGCTCCTGGCCGCGATGTATGTGGACAAGCGGCTCGACGGCGTGCAGGCGGTGCAGACGCTCTCCCGCCTGAACCGCACCCATCCGGGCAAGGACGCCCCCTTCGTCCTCGACTTCGTGAACAGCCGCGACGACATCGTGCGGGCCTTCCGACCGTTCTACGACCGCACCGAACTCTCCGAACCCTCGGAGCCGGACCGGCTGGAAACGCTGAAACACGAACTGGACGAGGCCGGGATCTATCACCGCAGCGAGGTGGAGGCCTTCGCCCGCGTCTTCCTCCGGGCCCGGGAGTCGCCGCAGTCCACCGACCACGCCGAGTTGGAACGCTGGGTGCAGCCGGCCGTGGATCGCTTCCGGGCCCATGAAGACGACGACGAACGCGAGGAATTCCGCAAGCGCCTCTCCGCGTTCGTGAATTCCTACGCGTACCTCAGCCAGATCCTCCCCTACGGCGACCGGGAATGGGAGATGCGGTATGTCTTCGGGCGCCATCTGCTGCCGCGCCTGGGTCGGGACGACGGCGCCTTCTTCCGGCTGAAGGACGAAGTGGAACTCGAATTCCTGCGCACCGACCCGACCGGCGAAGGCGCCCTCCAGGTCGCCGAAGAGCCGGCGGCCTATGTGCTCCCGCCGATCGAGGCCGGAACCGGACGCACGGAAGAGGAGGAAGCGCCCCTCTCCCGACTCATCGAGGAGTTGAACGAGCGTTTCGGAACCGAGTTCGGCGAAGCCGACCGCCTCTTCTTCGCCCAGGTGCGGGAGAACGCCGTCCGCAACGAGGAAGTGGAACGCATGGCGCAGTCCAACGAGTTCGAGGACTTCCGCCGGGGCGCGAACAAACTGCTGCACGGCCTGGTCGTCGGCCAACTCGGCGACAACGAACGGATCGTCGAGCGCTTCATCGCCGACAAGGAGTTCCAGGGCGTCGTCCTCCCCCTCCTCGCCCAAGCCATCTACGCCACCGCCCGCCGGCCCGCGGAACCCGCGCCCTGAACCGTCCCCGACCACCGCAACGAACGCCGGCCCCACCGGCCGCCTCCGGCACCCGGGGACATCGGATCAAGTCCCACTTGACGAATCCGCTATCCTCTCCCTGTTCCCGTGATCGACCGCCCCGCGGACCTGCTTCGGACTCCGATCGAGAGACCTCCTGTGGCGCCTCGACCGGCCGAGACAGCCCCGCGCCATCCCGTGACTCTCACCACATTGAAGTGGGGCTGAACCATGGAACAGAAATTCGCCAGCGAGGCGTTGCCGCTCGCCGACCTGCTGCATCGGGCGGAGACCGGAGAACTGCAACTCCCCGATTTCCAACGAGGCTGGGTGTGGGACGACGACCACATTCGGAGCCTCTTGGCATCCATCTCGTTGTCGTATCCGATCGGCGCCATCATGACGCTGGAAACCGGGAATGCCGAGGTCCGCTTCAAGCCACGTCCACTCGAGGGCGTGAGTGAGGCGCCGAAGGAGCCGGCCCTCCTTCTTCTCGACGGACAGCAGCGACTTACTTCCCTGTTTCTCGCGCTCAAATCGACAAATCCGGTGCCGACGCGGAACGATCGCGGCAAGCCGATCGGCCGCCACTACTACGCAAAGATCGAGAAGTGCGTCGATCCCGACGCGGATCGGGAGGAAGAGGCCATCATCAGCGTTCCCGAAGACCGGGTCGTCCGTGCCGATTTCGGTCGCCGAGTCGAGTTGGATCTAAGCGATCGCGACCGTGAAATCTCGGCCGAAGTGTTCCCGCTGGACATCGTGCTCGACCCGGGCGCCACGATGGACTGGCAGATGGCCTATTTTGCCTCTGGTGCGGCCGGCGAGAAGATCGAAAGGTGGAAGGTGTTTCAGGAGGAAGTCATCAAACCGTTTCAGAGCTGCCAACTGCCTACCATCCGGCTCGTGAAGTCGACGAGGAAGGAGGCTGTCTGTCAGGTCTTCGAGAAGGTGAACACCGGCGGTGTCACGCTCACGGTGTTCGAGCTGTTGACTGCGACCTACGCGGCGGACGATTTTGGACTGCGTCCTGACTGGAACGTGCGCAAGAAGACACTGCGGCAACACGCAGTTCTGGGGCGATTCAACGAGACCGGTTTTCTGCAGATCGTGTCGCTGCTGGCGACTTTCGAGCGGCGCCGGAGGCATCTGGGCGATCATCCGAATGACGACAAGGCGCCGGCAGTATCCTGCAAGAGGCGCGACATTCTACGCCTGCCGCTCGAGGACTATCGGCGATGGGCGGACACCGCGTCCGAGGGTTTGGAAGCGGCGGTGGCGTTCCTGCACGAACTTTCCGTCTTTCGGAGCCGGGATCTTCCGTACACGACGCAGTTGGTTCCGCTGGCGGCCATTCTCGGATGGTTGGGGAAGGATGCTGGACTGTTCACTGTTCGGGAGCGCTTGCGTCAGTGGTACTGGTGCGGCGTCTTCGGTGAGATGTACAGCGGCACGACCGAGACCCGACTCGCCAACGATCTCTTGGATTGCATCGCTTGGGTGCGGGACGAACAACAGACGCCCCGAACGGTTCGGGACGCGCAATTCCAGGCGGAACGACTGCTCTCACTCACTACGCGGAACAGTGCGGCGTACAAGGGACTTCATGCCCTGCAGATGAGTCGCGGCAGCCGTGACTTGTTGAGCGGAGGATCGATCGACATCGAGACCTTCGACAAGCACGCGATCGATATCCATCATGTGTTCCCGAGACGCTGGTGCCAGCAGAGCGGGGACCGGAAGATCCTCGATGTGGCAGAGACGGCTGTCAACAAGACGGCTATCGGGTCGTTCGCCAACGGAGTCGTCGGGGGAAACGCCCCGAGTACCTACTTGGGGCGTCTGGAAGAGAAGGGCGGGATGTCGAGTCCGGTTCTCGACGGACTCCTTCGTTCCCATGATGTCGATCCGCTCGCTCTTCGGCGCGACGACTTCGCCTCGTTCTTCGATCATCGCTTCGAGCGCTTGCTGAGTCGGATCGGAGTGGCTATGGGAAAACCGGTGAATCGCAGCGAGAACCGGGACGAGAGCCCGTTCTTCGATAGTGACGGATCGAGGGCGATCGCGGACATCGAGCGCCTCATTCGAGGCGGAGAGAGTCGAACGGTCGAGTTCAAGTCGACGGGTCGCTGCAACCTGCACACGAAGGAGAAGGATCCGGCTATGGAGTGGGCCGTGGCCAGGACGATCTGCGCCTTCATGAACACTTCGGGAGGGACGCTGCTGGTCGGGGTGGGCGACGCGGGGAAGGTCCTGGGAATCGAGGCCGATTATCCGTTCGTGAAGCCGCGTGATCGGGACGGATGGGAACTGTGGCTGACAGACTTGGTGAAGAAGATCGCGGGGCAGGTGGCCGCGACCGACCTGGAGGTGAGGTTCGTCGTGGTGAACGGATCCACTGTCGCTCGGATCGGAGTCCGCCCCGGGATTGCCCCGGTGTTTGCGACTCCGATGAAGGGGGATCGGAAGCCGGTGTTCTTCGCCAGAGTCGGAAACGCCACGCAGGAGATGAGTGGGTCGGAGCTGCTGGAGTACACCAAGAAACAATGGTCCGAATAACCGGAGAGAAGTAGGCGCGGGAATCGCAGCACGCTCTCGGGCTCCGGTGCGTGGGAACGTCCAGGCCCCCGTTGAGAATTGGCCGGATCAGCCTCCGCTCGGGGCCGGGGCGTATTCCAGGATGTAGTCCATCAGGCTGGGAATGCCGGGCTCCCAGAACGGCGCGCCCTTCGTCTGCCAGACGAAACCGAGATGCTCCAGGGATTCGGCGGCCTCCGTCGGACTCGGGCCGTCATTCGCGCCATCACCCGGGAGCCCGCGGGCGACCACCTCTTCCAGCGCGGCCAGGCCGATCCGGGTTTCGGCGCGGAACGACGCGGCCACTTCCCTCGCCGCGGAGAGGAGTCCCTGCCGGTGCAGTTCCCGGAACCGGTCGAGGTAGTAGTCGTCCTTCTCCGCTTCGAACTCCGCCGCCGCCTCCTCCACGACCGCGGCGGTCACCGTTCGAACGATCTCCGGCGCGCGCCCGATCGCTCCCCAGACCGCCCTCCCCCAGAGTTGGGTGAAGAAGGGGTAGCCGTGGCTTTCCCGGACGATTCGCTCCCGGGCTTCCGGTTCCAGGGCGATCCCCTCGGCCTCCAGCGGGCGGGACACCGCGGCGGCGGCCGCGCTTTCGTCGAGGAGGCCGAGGCGCAGTTTCGCCGACCGGTTCCAGAAGGAGGCGCCGGCCTCGGACAGCCGCGCCCGGAGGTCCGGGGTCCCCGCCAGGGCCAGCAGGAACGGCGCCCGGCTTCCCGCGGCCTGGGCCGCGTTCAGCAACCATTGGGCGACGTTCGGTTCGAGCGTGTGCGCCTCGTCCACGAGCAGGAGCAGCGGTCGGGCCCGCGCTCGCTTCTCGAGTGCTTCGGCGAGCAGCAGCGGGTCGTTCTCCTCCCGGAAGGAGACTCCGAAGCCGCCGGCGGAGACGCTCCCCGGCTGCATCCTGCGGAAGAAGGAGCCGAGTTCCAGCCGGCGCGCCAGGCTGGCCGGCTCCGGCACCTGTGATCCGGTGAGCCAGCAGGCGTCGAGCCCGTCGCCGGCCGCGGCCTCCGACTCGACCCACCGCAGGAGTGCCGTTTTCCCGTTGCCGCGCGGCCCGTAGAGGATCACTTCGCCAGCCGTCGACTTCCCCTGTCGGAGCGTCTCGAAGCACTGCCGGAACAGCGACTGCTCCGCTTCCCGTCCCGCCAGGTAAGGCGGCAGCCTCCCGGTCCCCGGCAGGAAGGGCCCGGCTCCGTTCGCTGGCATCATTCCCGAAGTATAGGAACTCCGGCGGGGCCTCGGGGCGGCGGCTCTCGCCCGGCCCGTGGCGCCCGGCGTCGGCGGGAGCCCGTCCGAGCCGCCCGTCGCGGCGGGGAGCGTGCGGACGAAGTCCCGGTCGCTCTACGCCCGGGGCTCCCTCACCGCGGCGACTCCGGCAGCGATCGCGCCCCGAGCCCGGTCTCCCCGGCCTCCGAAACGACATCGAGCACCGCGCGGACGTGCAGGGCGTAATAGAGGACGAACACGAGCGCCCCGACGGCCACCACCCCGAGAACGATCTTGGTGTTCCTCGACATTCCCGCGGATGGAGTCTGCTGCAGCCGAACTTCGCCGCTCTTCCCGAGAACCGCGCCGGCCTCGAAGGCCATCGCCTCGAAGTCGACGCCCTCCCGATCCGACGCCGAGTGCGGAAAGACCGGCGCGCCCTGGAGCAGGACCAGCGCCGCGGCGAACAGGAGTCTGTGCATGTCGATTTCCCTTCGGTGATTCGTCGTTGCGCGGGAAGGCGGCGGAAACCCCGGGTCCGAGCCGGAACCGCGTGGCGGATCGTCGTCCGGCAACGGCGCCGCCCGCTTCCCGCCCGGGAAACTCAGTACTCCGCCAGTTCCAGCATCCCCTCCAGCAGGTCCTCCGTCTGCGGCAGCATCGCCGCTTCCAGTCCCGGGTTGTACGCCACCCAGGTATCCGCCGCCGCCACGCGCCGGACCGGGGCGTCCAACTCGTCGAACAACTCGTCGGCGATCCGCGCCGCGATCTCCGCCCCATACCCGAAACTGCGCGTGTCCTCGTACGCCACCAGCACTCGATTCGTCTTCCGAACGCTCGCCCGGATCGCTTCCCAGTCGTACGGCGAAAGCGACCGCAGATCCAGGATCTCCACCGATACCCCCTCGGCCGCCGCTTTCTTCGCCGCCAGTTCGGCCCGGTGCACCAGCGCCCCGAAGGTGACCACCGTCAGGTCTTCCCCGGCGCGAACCACCCGCGCCTTCCCGAAGGGTATGGTGAAATCCGGCCCCGGGTCGGCGCTCTTGTTGTAGGTCTGCCGGTAGAGGTGCTTGTGCTCCAGGAAGATCACCGGGTCGTCGCAGCGAATGGCCGTTCGCAGGAGCCCGGCGGCGTCGAGCGCGGTGGCCGGCATGACCACCCGCAGACCGGGCAGATGGGTGAACAGCACCTCCGCCGACTGGCTGTGGTACACCGCGCCGCCGGTCAGGTAACCGCCGGCCGGCACCCGCAGCACCATCGGGCACCCGAAAGCCCCCACCGAGCGCCATCTCACGCTCGCCATCTCGCTGCGGATCTGCATGTATGCCGGCCAGAGGTAGTCGAGGAACTGCACCTCCGCCACCGGCCGCAGCCCGCGCACCGCCATACCGACGCCCAGCCCCACGATCGTCGCCTCCGCCAGCGGGGTATTGAAGACCCGCTCCGACCCGAACTCGCGCTGCAGCCCGTGGCTCACCTTGAAGACGCCGCCCTTGCCCTTGACTTCGGTGAGCGTCTCTTCGCGGCTGGCGTCGGCCACATCCTGCCCGAAGACCACGATGCGGGGATCGCGCGCCATCTCCGACCGCAGCGTCGCGTTGATGAGGTCCACCATCGTTCCCGGTTTCGCGTCCGGTTCGAAACGCGGCTCGGTCGCGAAGACCGCGGAGCAGGGATCCACCTCGCTGCTGTAGAGGTGGTCGTGGATGCTGCCCGGCGGCGCCCAGGGCAGGGCCACGGCCTCTTCGGCGGCGTCGGCGATTTCCTTCCGGATCTCTTCCTCCAGCGCGTCCAACTCCGCGCCGTCGGCCGCTCCCGAGGCGGTGAGCCGTTCCCGCAGCCGCCCCAGGGGGTCGCGGTTCGCCGCCGCCTCCCGGTCCGCGGCGGTGCGGTAGTCGCGTTCCTCGTCGGAGAGCGAGTGGGAATCCAGCCGTTCCACCCGGGCGTGCACCAGCGCCGGCCCGGCGCCGGAGCGGGCGTGGGCGAAGGCTTCGGCGAGCGCCCGGTGCGAGTCGGGATAGTCGCAGCCGTCGCACTCGACCACCCGCAGGTCGGGGAAGCCGCCCACCAGCGGGGCGATGGCGCCGCCGGCGGTCTGGTGTTCCACCGGCACCGAGATCGCGTAGCCGTTGTCCTCGATCAGGAAGACCACCGGCAGCCGCCGCAGGCAGGCGGTGTTGAGCGCTTCCCAGAACTCGCCTTCGCTGGTGGCGCCGTCGCCGCCGCAGACCAGCACGATCCCGTCCCCGGCGGCGGGTTCCACTCCCGGAATCGGGTTCCGCGCCAGGGTTCGCTCGGCGTAGGCGATCCCCGCGGCGTGGAGGAACTGGGTGCCGACGCAACTGGAATGGGGGGCCAGCCGCAGCGACCGGTGCACGAAGTGCGAGGGCATCTGCCGGCCGCCGGAAGCCGGGTCGGCGGCGGCGCCCCAGGCGGCGGCCAATTGCTCGGTGGGCGTCATCCCGACGCGCCCGGCGAAGGCCCGGTCCCGGTAGTAGAGGAGCGCCCAGTCGCTCTCGCGCCGGAAGAGGGCGCCGGCGGCGGTGGTCACCGCTTCGTGCCCGGCGGAACTGATCTGGAAGAAGGACCGGTTCTGCCGCTTCAGCGCGATCTCCCGCCGGTCCAACTCCCGGGCAGTGAGCATCGTCCGGTAGGCCCGGAGCAACTCCTCGGGGGCGAGCGCGGGGAGGTCTTCCGGCGCCCCATCGGTTCCGACGCCGGCTTCGAGGCGGTCTTCGCCGCTCGCGGAATCGCGCCCGTTCCCCACGCCGGCTTCGACACCGGCCTCGATACCGGCGGGGATACCGGCGGGGGCCCGCCCGTTCCCGCCCGACGACCGACCGTTCGTCTCCGGGTCCGGCGGCCCCGCGGCGAGCCCGTCGCCGACCGCCGCCCGCGCCGGATCTCCCGCCGGTCGAATCCCGGAGGCCGGCGCCCCCGCCCGTCCGTTCCCCCCGTTCGGCCGCCGCCGCGATCGTGCATCTCTCGACCGTGACGATCTCGACCGGGGGGCTCCCGGGGCCGGTCGCAGGTCCGGGAGGATGGAGGTTCCGTCAGCCAAGAAACACCGCTCCGGTGCGCCGACGGGGAAGGAACGCAGGGGAATTCATGGTGGACAGCGGGAATCGGGGGGAAGCAAGACTATCACCCGTCCCCCGCCCGGCCCCCGCGCCCTCCCGCCGACTCCCGGCCCCGCCCGGCAGGCGGCGAATCTCCCGGCGGGGAAGGTTCCGAGCGGCGCCTCCGCTCTCTCCGGACGCGCCCGCCTCTCCCGGACGCGCCCCGAATCCCCCGGACGCTCCCGCTCTCCCGAACGCTCCCGCTCTCCCGAACACCCCCGGCAGGGCTCCCGCGCCCGCCCCGGAACGAACCCCGGTCCCCGCCGGCGAGCGTCGAACCGCCTGTCGAACCGTCCGGTGAAGCACGACCGGAAGGGGCGCCCGAACCGCCCGGAGGCTCCGCGGGCCGGGCTCCCGGCCGACCCGGGGTTCGGCACGGAACCGGAGGCGGGCGAGCACCACCGAGTGGGCCTTCCCGCCGCCGGTGCTCCCGCCGCGCCTTCCACCCGCTCGCCGAGTCCCCCGAATCGGAGGGCGCGAGGACGACCGCAGGCGTCTCCCCGCCGCCGCTGCCGCCCGGGAGTCGGCCCGCGCTTGGTAGAATGATGGGTTCCCTCGCGCCGGGCCGTTAGCTCAGTTGGTAGAGCGCTCGCCTTTTAAGCGAGATGTCGCAGGTTCGACCCCTGCACGGCCTACCACCCCGTCGGGTCCCCATCGTCTAGAGGCCCAGGACGTCGCCCTTTCACGGCGAAAACACGGGTTCGACTCCCGTTGGGGACGCCACCCCGGCTGCGTGCCGCCCTCCCGGAACCGCCGGCCGAAGGCCGGTTCGCAGCGCCCCGACCCGACCGACCGGCCCTCCCGACGGGCCCTCCCGCCCGGCGCCCGCCCGCCGGGGAGCCGCCGAGCCGCCGGCAGCCCTGATCCCCGGCCCGATCCCCCGCCTGACCCCCGGCTTCGACGCCGCTCCCGTCCGCTGCCGCGCGCACCGGCAACGGTGACGCGCCGCCCCTCCGCTCCCGCCTGACCCCGCCTGACCCCGCCCGCTCCCGACCGCCCGACCCCGTGCCCCTCTTCCGCCCCGCGCCCTCCCCCGCCGCGATCCCCGCCGCCGAACGGGAGATCGCCGCCTTCTGGCGCGACCGCCGCCTCTTCGAGAAGAGCGTCGAGAACCGCGCCGCCGGCGCCCCCTGGGTCTGGCACGACGGCCCCCCCACCGCCAACGGCCGTCCCCACAACGGCCACATCCTCACCCGGGTCTTCAAGGATGTCTTCCCCCGCTACCGCACCATGCGCGGCCACCGGGTGGAACGCCTCGCCGGCTGGGACACCCACGGCCTCCCGGTGGAAGTCGAAGTCGAGAAGGAACTCGGCCTCCGCGGCCGCGCCGACATCGAGGCCTACGGCGTGGACCGCTTCGTCGAGAAGTGCCGGGCCTCGGTCTTCCGCTACATCCGCGACTGGGAGGAGATGACCGAGCGCATCGGCCACTGGGTGGACCTCGAACGCGCCTATGTCACCTACCGCCGCTCCTATGTGGAGAGCGTCTGGTGGGCGCTCTCCGAACTCCACCGCAAGGGCCTGCTCTACCGGGGCGAGAAGGTGGTCTGGTGGTGGGCGCAGGGCGGCACCGCCCTCTCCTCCCACGAAGTGGGCCTCGGCTACCGCGAGGTCGAGGATCCGGCGGTCACCGTCGCCCTCCCCCTCGAGGACGACCCCGGCGCGGCGCTCGCCGTCTGGACCACCACCCCCTGGACCCTCCCCTCGAACCTCTACGCCGCCGCCCGCCCCGGCGTCGAGTACGAGGAAGTCGAAGACGAAGCCGCCCCTCCCGACGGCGACCGCCGCCGCCTCATCGTCGCCGCCGCCCTCCGGGAGACGCTCGCCGCGAAACTGGGCCGCCCGCTCACCCCCCTCCGCCGCTTCGCCGGCGAGGCCCTGGTCGGCCGCCGCTACCGCCCCCCGTTCCCCGACTACTGGAACCGCTACCGGGACCTCGAAGGACGCCTCCCCGGCGGCGCCGCGGTCCCGGCGTTCTGGCGTGTCCTCGCCGCCGACTTCGTGGAACTCGACCAGGGCACCGGCCTGGTCCACGAAGCCCCGGCCTTCGGCGAAGTGGACCACGACCTCCACCGCGCCACCGTCGCCGCCTACGAGAACGGGGACGAGATCCCCCTCCCGAACGCGGTCGGCCCCGACGGCCGGTTCACCGCCGCGGTGCCCTGGCTCGAGGGCCGGTGGGTCAAGGACGCCGACCCCGAGATCCTCCGCCGCCTGAAGGAGGATGGCCGCCTCATCCACCGGGAGATGATCCGGCACGAGTACCCCTTCTGCTGGCGGGCGAAGGAGGACGCCCTCATCCAGTACGCCCGCCCGGCCTGGTTCCTCCGCACCACCGCCCGGAAGGAACAGGCCCTCGCGAACAGCGGCGCCGTGGACTGGCTCCCGGACCACATCCGCGAGGGCCGCTTCGGCGACTTCCTCCGCAACAACGTGGACTGGGCGCTCTCCCGGGAGCGGTTCTGGGGCACCCCGCTGAACCTCTGGATCAACGACGAGACCGGCCGCCGCGAGTGCCCGGCCTCGGTGGCCGAGATCGAGGCGAAGAACCCGGAGGCCTTCGCCGCCTTCCGGGAAGCGAAGCAGGCCCGCCCGGACCTCGACCCGGACCTCATGGTCCACAAGCCCTGGGTGGACGCGGTCACCTGGACGAACCCCGGCGAACCGGGCGTGTACCGCCGCGTCCCGGAGGTCATCGACTGCTGGTTCGACTCCGGCGCCATGCCCTTCGCCCAGTGGGGCTTCCCCCGGCAGAACCGCGACCGTTTCCTCGCCTCCTTCCCCGCCGACTACATCACCGAAGCGGTGGACCAGACGAGGGGCTGGTTCTACTCGCTCCTGATGATCTCCACGCTCCTCTTCGACGAGGACACCTGCTCCCGCCTGGATCTCCCGGCCCCTGCCGGCCCCCACCCCTTCCGACAGTGCCTGGTGCTCGGCCATGTCACCGACCCGAAGGGCCGCAAGGAGTCCAAGTCGCTCGGCAACTACACCCCCCCGGAGCAGACCTTCGCCGAGGCCGGTTCCGACGCCTTCAGATGGTTCTTCCTCTCCGCCGGGCCGCCCTGGGCCGGGCGCCGCCACTCGCTCGACCGGGTGCGCGCCGCCGCCCGGGAGTTCCCGCTGAAGATCCGGAATGTCCAGTCCTTCTTCACCATCTACGCCGGGATCGACGCCTTCGACCCGCGGGTCCACGAAGCCCGCCCGCCCGCGGAGCGCGCCCCCCTCGACCGCTGGATCCTCTCCCACCTCGAAGCGACGACCGCTTCCGTGGGCGCGGCGCTCGACCGCACCGACGCCTACGAGGCGGCCCGGGCGCTGGCCGCCTTCGCCGAGTCGCTCTCGAACTGGTGGCTCCGCCGCAGCCGCCGCCGGTTCTGGAGCGCCGGCCTCGACCCGGAGAAACGCGACGCCCTGACCACCCTCTACCAGGCGCTCACCCGCCTCTCCCGGATCGCCGCGCCGCTGACCCCCTTCCTGGCGGAGGATCTCCACCGCAGTCTGGTGGTCGGCCCCTACGGCAGCGAAGCCCCGGAGAGCGTCCACCTCACCGACTGGCCGGCCCCGGAGTTCCCCCTCGACCCCGGCCTGAACGAGGAGATGGCGGCGGTGCGGGAGATCGCCTCCCTGGGGCTGAGGGTCCGCACCGAGCAGGGGATCCGGGTGCGCCAGCCGCTGGCCGCGGCCACGGTGGCGACCGCGGACCGGGCGCTCGGCGAACGCCTCGCCGCCGACCGGGAGTACCGGGAACTGCTGGCCGACGAGTTGAATGTGAAGGAAGTCGTCTTCCGCGCCGAGGCCGAGGGCGACCTGGAATGGATCGTCCGCCCCGACTTCCGCCGCCTGGGCCCGAAGTTGGGGAAGCGGATGCAGCCGGCCCGCCGCGCCCTGGCCGCCCTCCCCGGCGCCGAGGTGAAGCGCCGCCTCGACGCCGACGGGGCGATCCTCCTGCGGATCCCCGGCGGCGCGGGCGGCAAGGGAAGCGGCAAGCGAAGCGGCAAGGGGAACGGGGAAGAAACGGTGCGGATCGAGGCCGCCGACTTGACCGTCGAGCCCCGCGCCCGCTCCGGCCGGGCGGCCGCCGCCGGCGAAGTCGCCACCGTGGGCCTCGACCCCGAACTCACCGACGCCCTGCGCGAGGAGGGCCGATACCGCGAGTTGCTGAACCGCGTCCAGACTTTCCGCAAGGAGTTGGACCTGCCCTACACCGCCCGCATCCGCCTCGGCTTCGCCGCCGCCGAAGCCGCGAAGGCCGCGGCGGTGAAGAGAGCCGATCTTGCCAAGCAGATTTCTGCCGGCGCGAAGGCCGTGGCGAAGGAAAGTGCGGCGCGCGCCGAACAGTTTGATGCTGTCGCCACCGCGGCGAGCCTCCTCGCCGTCGCCCGGGAACGCGAGCGCCACTTCCTCGACGAGACCCTCTCCGTCGCCCTGGTCGCCGGCGCCCTCCCCGGCGCCGCCCGCCGCGAGATCGAAGTCGAAGGCGAAAAGGCGATCCTCTCCCTGGAAGTGGTCGCGGAGAGCGCCGCCGAAGGAGCCTCCGCGTGACCCCCCGCCCGCCCCGCCGCTTCTCCGCCGCGGTCGAGCGCATCGCCGACTCCGCCGCGGTCGCCGCGGTCCTCCGGCTGGCGGAGCGCCCGGAAATCCTCTCCCTCGCCCTGGTCGCCGGCGCCCTCCCCGGCGCCGCCCGCCGCGAGATCGAAGTCGAAGGCGAAAAGGCGATCCTCTCTCTGGAAGTGGTCGGGCCGGAGGACGAGCCCGCGACCGATCCCACGATCGATCCATGACCCGCCGCTTCTCCGCCGCCGTCGAGCGTCGCCCCGCCTCCGTCGCCCCCGGGCGGACCGGGCGCCCGGCAGTCCCCTCCCGGCCCGCGCCCTCTGGCCCCGCGGGACTCCTTCCCGGATTCCTTCCCGGATTCCTCGCCGTCGCCCGGAGCCGAAATCGGGATTCCCGGACGGAGGCTTCCTCCGGCGCCCCGATCACGGGCGTCCTCCCGGAGATCGAAGGCGGTAGGGCGACCCTCTTCCTCGAAATCGGAAGCGGCCGGGGAAGGACCCACCGAAGGAGCCCCCGACCCACCCGCCGCCCCTCCGCCGCCGTCAGGCGCGCCGCCGCTTCCGCCGCCGTGGCGGAAGACCACCGGCCGCCGGGCTGCCCGGCCCTCCTCGCCGGGATGGCGCCGCCCGCCCCCCCGGTGCACCCGGGCGTCGCCCGGCGCCGCGAAGGCCGCTTCCGCGGTAAGCCCCCCGCGATCTCCCCGTTCGCCGGCGACTTCCCCGGCGCCGCCGGCCGCAGGATCGAGCGGGAACGGTCCGCCCTCCACCTCGAAGGAGCCGCCGAGTGACCCCCCGCTTCTCTGCCGCGGTCGAGCGCATCGCCGACTCCGCGGCGGTCGCCGCGGTCCTCCGCCTGGCGGAGCGCCCGGACCTCCTCTCCCTCGCCGGCGGCCTCCCCGACTCCCGGGTCTTCCTCCCCGAACGGACCCGGGAGACGATGGACCGCGTCCTCGCCGACAGCGCCCCGGAAGCCCTGAACTACTCCCCGAACCCCGGCGTCACCGCGCTCCGCGAGTACCTGGCCGCCCGGATGGAGCGGATCGAAGCGGTCCCGACCGCCACCGAGGAAGTCATCGTCACCAGCGGCGGCGTGGAGGCCATCCGCCACTCGGTGAACACCCTCTGCGACCCCGGCGACGCCCTGCTGGTGGAGGACCCGACCTATGTCTCCGCCCTCCAGATCTGCCGGGCGCTCGATGTCACCCCGGTGCCGGTGGCCGCCGACGAGCAGGGCCCCCTCCCGGAGGCGCTCCTGGAGGCCACCCGCCGCCCGGCCCCTTCCGGCCGAACGCCGGCGGTCCTCTATGTCGGCCCCTCGTTCCAGAACCCCAGCGGCCGCACCTGGCCGCTCGCCCGCCGCCGCGCGGTCCTCGAGGTCTGTGAACGGGCGGACCTCACCGTCATCGAGGACCACGCCTACGGCGAACTCCACTACGACGAGCCCCCGCCGCCCCCGCTCAAGGCGCTCCTCCCCGAGCGGGTGGTCTTCGTCCACACCTTCTCCAAGATCTTCGGCCCCGGCCTGCGCCTGGGCTGGGCAGTCGCCGACCCGGAGATCGTCCGCCGCCTGGGCCTGCTGAAACTGGGCACCGACCAGTGCTCCGGCGCCCTGGTCCAGCGGCTGGCCCTGGCCTACGGCGAGAGCGGCGCCATCGAGGAGCAGGTGCGCCGCGCCCGGGACCTCTACCGGGAGAAGCGCGACCTGATGTTCGCCGCCGCCCGCGACCTCCCCACCCGGGTCCCGGTGGTCCGCCCCGGCGGCGGCTTCTTCCTCTGGGCGGACTTCGGCCCCGCCCTCGACACCCGCGCCCTGCTGCCGGCGGCCATCGAAGAGCGCCGGGTGGCTTTCGTCGCCGGCAGCGTCTTCCACGCCGATCCGGAGTCCCCCGCCGCCCGGGGAACGATGCGCCTCTCCTTCTCCCAGATCCCGAGGGAGCGCATTCGCGAAGCGATGACCCGTCTCGAAGGCGCCGTCCGCAGCGCCGCCGCCGCGTGAGCCCCCCCGAATCCGCCGCCCCCCGGCGCCTCCCCGCCCGGGTCGCGGTTCTCCGACCCGGCCGCGGCTTCTTCCTCCAAGCCGATTTCGGCATGGCGCCGGTCCCCCGCGCCCTGCTCCCGGCGGCCATCGAAGAGCGCCGGGTGGCCTTCGTCGCCGGCAGCGTCTTCCCCGCCGATCCGGAGTCCCCCGCCGCCCGGGGCACGATGCGCCTCTCCTTCTCGCAGATCCCGAGGGAGCGCATTCGCGAAGCGATGGCCCGCCTCAGAAGGCGCCGTCCGCAGCGCCGCCGCCGCATGAGCCCCGGCACCGGCGCCCGCCCGCGAGCGCGCCGGGCCTGACGCCGCCGTGTCCGACCCCGCCGGCCCGTCCTCCGGCCCCAAGCCCCGGCTGTTCGTGGTCTCCGGCCCCTCCGGGGTGGGGAAGTCCACCGTCCTGCGCCGGGTCGTCCCGCAGGTCCCCGGCCTCTCCTTCGTGGTCTCCCACACCACCCGGCAGCGGCGGGAAGGGGAGACGGACGGGCGCGACTACCACTTCGTGAGCGACGCCGAGTTCGACGCGCTCGTCGCCGCCGACGCCTTCGTGGAGTGGGCGTTCGTCCACGACCACCGCTACGGCACCGGCCGCCGCAGTCTGGAGGCCTCCGGCGGCGGCGACCTGCTCATCGAGGTGGATGTCCAGGGCGCCCGCGCGCTCCGCGACGAGATCCCCGGGGCGGTCAGCATCTTCATCGCCCCGCCGGAGTTCGCCGACCTCCGCGACCGGCTCACCGGGCGGGGGCGCGAGTCCGAGGCCGAGGTGCGCCGCCGCCTCCGCACCGCCGAGAGCGAGATGCCCCGGGCCGGGGACTACGACCACCGGATCGTGAACGCCGACCTCGACGCCACCGTGCGCGCGATCGTCGCCGTCATCGAGGGGGCGCGCGCCGCCGGTTCCGACTGACGGGACGACGGACCGGGCCGGGGCAGGGGAGGATCGGGAGGAGGCCGGCGCCCCGAAAAGCGAGAATGGCCGGAGAGATGGCGGAGCGCGAACCGAAGACCGTCCGGAAGGGCCCGAAGGTCGTCCTGGGAGTCACCGGCGGGATCGGCGCCTACCGCGCCCCGGAGTTGGTCCGGGCCCTGAAGAAGCGGGGGTACCGGGTGCAGGTCGTCCTCACCCGCGCCGGCCGCGCCTTCGTCTCCCCGCTGGCGCTGGCCACGGTCTCCGGTGAGCCGGTCCTGGAACACCTCTTCGAGCCGCCCGCCGCCGGCGATGGCGACGGAGCGGACGCCCCCGGCGGCGACCCCGCCGACCTCCGCCACATCTCCCTCACCGAGGAGACCGACCTCTTCCTCGTCGCCCCGGCCACCGCCCACGCGATCGCGCGGCTGGCCCTGGGGCTGGCGGACGACTTCCTCACCACCTTCGCCCTCGCCTGCCGCGCCCCGCTCCTCATCGCCCCGGCGATGAACACGAACATGCTGGAGCACCCGGCCACCGCCGCCCATCTGGAGACCCTCCGGGCGCGGGGAGCGCGGATCCTCCCCCCGGGCCGCGGCGAACTGGCCTGCGGCTGGATGGGCCCGGGCCGCCTCCCGGAGAACGAGACCCTGGTGGCCGCCATCGAGGAGGCGCTGGGGGAACCCGGCGCCGCGGCCACCGGTCCGGCCGCTCCGTCGGCGTCCAGGGCGACGCCCGCCGAGATCCCCGCCGAGATTCCTGCTGCGGAAGACTCCGGGGACGACGATGGGCACGACCTCGGTGCGGACGACCCCGCCGCGGCCGCCGCCGGACCGCTCGCCGGCCGCCGCGTCCTCATCGCCGCCGGCCCCACCCGGGAACCGCTCGACCCGGTGCGCTTCCTCTCGAACCGCTCCTCCGGGCGGATGGGGTTCGCCCTGGCGCGGGAGGCCCGGGCGCGGGGCGCCGCGGTGACGCTGATCCTCGGCCCCGGAACCGGGACGCCCCCCGCCGGGTGCCGGGTGCGCCCGGTCGAGACCGCGGTCGAGATGCACCGGGAAGTCCTCCGGGAATCCCCGGCCTGCGACGCCGTGGTCCTGGCCGCGGCGGTCGCCGACTACCGCCCGGCGGCGCCCTCCCCGGAGAAACACAAGTCCGGCCCGCAGCGCGGGGCAGGGAACGCCGGGACGGGCAACGACGGGTCGGGGAACGCCGGGGAAGGCAACGGAGGCGCCCCGGTCCTGACCCTGCTCCCGAACCCCGACATCCTGGCGGACCTGGGCGCCCGCCGGGCCGAGGGCGCCGCCGCCGGCGAGCCGCCCCGCCCCCCGGTCCTCATCGGCTTCGCCGCCGAGACCGGCGACCCGGAGGCCGAGGCGGCGCGGAAGTTGGACGCCAAGCGATGCGACCTGATCGTCGGCAACCGCGTCGGCGGGGACCGCGTCTTCGACCGGGAACGGACGGAGGCGGTGCTGGTGGAGCGCCGCCCGGAGGGCCCTCCCCGCCGCACCCGCCGCCCCCCGGAGACGAAGGCCCGACTGGCGGCGGCGATCTGGGCCGTCGCCGCCCGCCGCCTCTCGGAGTCGGAACCCGGCCCCGACGCCGGGGACGACGGCGCGGCCCCCGCATGACCGATCCCCGCCCGGCTCCCGTTCCCGGCCCTTGCGCCGCCGCCGCCGACCGGCGGCGCTGACGCTCTACCGCGTCCCCCGAGGACGACACCCCCCGATGGAACTCGACGACCTCACTTTCCGGCGGGACGCCAGGTCCGGCGGAGAGGCGCTCTACACGATCCTGGTTGACGACCGCGACTCCGGCACGGTGGTTCGCCGCCGGGCCGCCGGGCTCCGGTCGCTGACCGCCCGGCTGCACTCCGGGCTCGGCGGCGAGATCGTGCTGGCCGACGCTCCGCAGCGGGCCGCCTGGTCGCGCCTCCGGGCCGAGTTGCTCGCGCTGCTCGACGACGACCCGGACGCCGCCGATCCCGAACCGGCTCCGGAGGCCGCGCCGCCGGAGGCCGCGCCCGCGCCGCCGCCGGAACGCTGCCCGGAAGAAGGAGGCCGCTCGCGGTCTGACCGAACCCGGCTGGATCGCCCTCCTGAATCGCCCTCCTGAATCGCCCTCCTGAATCGCCACGTCGGTGCTGATCCGGACCGCCATCCTGGCAGTGGCCTGCCGATGTCCGTCGCGCTGAAGCGCTGCGGCGCGGTCTTCCCCGCCGCGCTCGTTCGCGCGGGGGACGCCCCTGACCGGGAACCGGCCCGGGCCCGCCCGCCCGCCGCCGGTCGAAGTCGGAACCCGCGCCGAATGTCGGCGGCCGTCAGAGCGCCGGCGAGCTGCTCCCCGACCACCGGTCGTCAGGGCCGGACCCCGGGACCGGCGCCCGGGAACGGCGCCGACCACCCCTGCCACCACCCCTGCCACCACCCCTGCCACCACCCCTGCCACCAACCCTGATGAATCCTCGCCGAACGACGAGTCCCCGTCCCGCCGCCGGCCCCGCCCGGCCCCCGCCGCGCCCCGGCGCCGTCCCCCGGTTTCGCTGCCGCTCCGAGCCCCCCGCCCGCCCCTCCCCGGCGCCGTCCCCGGGGTCCCCCGCCGCCGCCGGCTTCGAACCGCCCCGGGCGGCATCTCGCGCCCGGTTCCCCGCGGCGCCCTCCCCGGAGCCGGCCCCCGCCCGGGGAGCGATCCACCCCGCCGCGGCGGGGGCCGGAGCCTGAGCGTGTCCGCGCCCGGCGGCGACCGCGGCTTCCGCGAGCAACTCGCCGCCCGCCTGCGCCTGCTCCGCAGTTTCACCGAGGTCCCGCTCGGCCTCCCTGTCGCCCCCGACACCGCCCCGCCGGCCCCGCTCCCGGCCTCGCCCCTGATCTCTCCGCCGGCGGAGACCCTCCCCGAAATCCGGGAGGACCTGGGCGACTGCCAACGATGCGCCCTCGCCGGCGGCCGCACCCACCTGGTCTTCGGCGTCGGAAACCCGGACGCCGAGATCATGTTCATCGGCGAAGGCCCCGGCGCCGAGGAGGACCGCCGGGGCGAACCCTTCGTCGGCGCCGCCGGCCAACTGCTGACCCGCATCATCGAGGGAGCCTTCCGCCGCGAGCGCTCCGAGGTGTACATCGCGAACGTGGTCAAGTGCCGCCCGCCGAACAACCGGAACCCGGAGCCGGACGAGATCGCCTCCTGCCTCCCCTTCCTGAAGCGCCAGATCGCCTCCGTCCGCCCCCGGGTGATCCTGGTCCTGGGCGCGGTGGCGGCGAAGGCGCTCCTCCCCGGCGTCCGCAGCATCGGCGCCGCCCGGGGAACCGTCTTCGACTACGAGGGCCTCCCGGTGGTGCCGACCTACCACCCGGCCTACCTGGTCCGCGCCCAGGGCGAAGCGCTGGCCCGCCTGAAACGCCAGGTCTGGGACGACTGCAAACGCGCCCTCGGAGTCCTCGCCGCCCCCTGACCCCGCCCGCTGACCCCGCCCCCGAGCCGCCCGACCCGGCCCGAGCCACCCCGGCCCGCTCCCTCCCGGCCTCCGACCGGGTTCCCGAGCGGGTTCCCGACGCGACCCCGCCTCCGGGCGGACGCCGCTTCCCGCGTGCCGCGGCGCGTCGTTCCTCCGCCCGCCGCGACCCCGCCCCACGGCGCCGAACCCCCGCCACCGAAGAGACCGTTCCCCCGAAGTGCCCGACCGCCCCCGCCGAGAGGCCCGATCCCCCGCCGCGCCGACGCCGAGGGAGGCCCTCGAGTACTTCCGCTTCCGCGGACTGCGGACCGGCTTCGACTACCGCGATGTCTGGCAGGAGGAGCATGCCCTCGCCTTCACCGTCGCCAAGGCGCTGGAGACCGACCTGCTCCAGGAGATCCGCGCCGCCCTCGACCGCGCCCTCGGCGAAGGCCGGACCTTCCGCCAGTTCCGGAAGGCCCTCACCCCGGTGCTGCGCGAGAGGGGCTGGTGGGGAAAGCAGGACCTGCGCGATCCGCTCACCGGCGCGACGGTCCGGGCGCAACTGGGCAGCCGGCGCCGCCTGCGGACGATCTACCGGGCGAACCTCGGCGCCGCCCGCTCCGCCGGAGTCTGGGACCGGGCGCAGCGCGCGAAAGGGGCTCACCCCTACTTCCTCTACGAACCCGGCCCCGCCGACAGGGGTTGCGGCGGCCACCGGGCCTGGACGGGAACGCTGCTCCCGATCGACCACCCCTGGTGGAACGACCACTTCCCCCCGAACGGCTGGAACTGCCGCTGCCGGGTCCGTCCGCTCGGCGAGGCCGAGGCCCGGCGCCGCGGCGGCCCCACCGAGCCCCCGCCGCGGAACGAAGTCCCCTGGTGGAACGAACGCGCCCGGCGCTTCGAGCGCGCGGACGCCGGCCTCGACCCGGCCTGGGCCACGAACCCCGGAAAGCACCGCGCCGGCGGCCCCCTGGGCTACCTCAAGGAAGCGCTCGACCCGGCCGAAGCGGCCTTCGCCCGCGCCGCGATCGACTCCCTCCTCGCCAGCCCCATCCTGCCCCGCTTCCGAGCCGAGCCCCGCGGCGACCTGCCGGCCGGAATCTCCGACCGGGAGGTTCGGGGTTGGTTCGGCGCGAAGACCCAATTGGCCCGACTGCCGGACCGCATCATGGACAAACAGGAGGGCCGCCACCCGGACCCGATGTTCCCGGGTCATCCGAAACTGACACTGGCGGAATATCGACTTCTGCCTCACATCATCGCGAAGCCCGAGTACGTACTTCGCTATCCGCCATCGGGGCGCGCAGTCGCTGCCTCGACCGTGGTTCGTCGGCTGAACCTGATCCGCAGCATCGGCGGAGTGTTCTACAACGCTGTCGCCGAACGCACCGAGGACGGGGCCAAGGTCGAGATCATCAGCCTCCACCGAATCAACGGAGGCCGGCGTCGAGTCGAACGCATGGCCCGACGGTCCCTGAAGGTCTTTCGGCGACCGTCTCTTCAACTGGGTGGGACTGCGCCTGGTAGTCCCGTGGGGCCGCCCGACGGACTCCCACAAAACCGTCGCTCGACGAAGTCGAGTCCCTGATGTTGGGTTTCCAGGCAATCCCTCATCGCTGGAAGGCGAAGGGCGGAAATGGGATACGACCCTTAAAGACGAAGCATAGCATCGTCGTGCGTGTTCCGCCGGACTCCGATCCCCGGCACCGACTTCGTCCACCGAACCCCCGCCGGCCGAGAGGCCGGGCACTCCGATGGCGGTTCGACTGGCTCGCAGACGGAGGCGGGTTGGGACTGCGCCTGGTAGTCCCGTGGGGCCGCCCGCGGGCGCCGCTACTACCCGCGCTCGGCAAGCCGAGTCCCTGCTATTGGAGGCGCCAGGCGCTCCTCACCCCTACGGGGCGTGCAAGTAGGAAGCGGCCCTTGCGACAGAGGATAGCACGCTGTCGCGGGTACAGCCGGACCCCGACTCCGCCCGCCCGCCGGACCGGGCCGCCGCCCGCCCGCGCGATCGCTGCGCCGGCGTTATTTCGGACGGTGGCTCCGCTCCGCCACCGGCGTGGTGTTTCGCGACCCACTCCCGCCACGGAGCGGGTCGGGACTGCGCCTGGTAGTCCCGTGGGGCCGCCCGACGGACTCCCACAAAACCGTCGCTCGACGAAGTCGAGTCCCTGGTATCGGGTTTCCAGGCAATCCCTCAGCGCCCGGAGGCGCGGGGCGGAAATGGGAGGCGATCCTTGCGAAGGAAGATGGCGCACCGACCCGGGGCGCCGCCCGCCCACGCGATCGCTGCGTCTTCCTCGGACGGTGGCTCCACTCCGCCACCCGGCGAACGATTCCGCTCCCTTGCCGGACACTGACAGCGACACTTTTCTTCGCGTCGTGACACCGCGCCCGCTCCGCGCATGACGACGAACCAGGCGAGACCGGGAGGGATGACCAACGGATATTCCGCGAACCGCTCCCGCCACGGAAGCGGATTGGGACTGCGCCTGGTAGTCCCGCGGGGCCGCCCGCGGGCGCCGCTACTACCCGCGCTCGGCATGCCGAGTCCCTGCTGTCGGAGGGGCCAGGCGCTCCTCACCCTGAGCGGGAGTGCAAGTAGGAGACGGCCCTTGCGGAAGAGGATAGCCTGCTGTGTCGGGCGGCGGCGCGAACTCCGACCCGGCCCGCCCGCAGCGCCATGACACCTCCTGTCCGCCCGGGCTGCGACAGTTCCCTTCCCGCCGCCGACACCGATGCCTCGCCGGCCCGCGACCGCACCGGCCGGCCCGACCGCGGCCCCCGCACTGACCCCGACCGCTCCCCCGAGCCGCACCGAGACCCTGCCGCCGACTCCCCCCCGCCGCCCGCCCGCCCCCGCCCCCTCGGAAGCGGGGGCCGCGGACCCCCGGGTCCGGGTGGCGGTGCCCCGTCCGCTCTTCACCGAGTTCACCTACTCGGTCCCGCGCCCGCTGCTGCGCCCCGGCGAGACCTCGCTCCCCCCCGGAACCCGGGTCCGCGTCCCCTTCGGGCGTGGCGCCGGGAAGGGCTCCCGACTCCCCGGCGTGGTCCTCGGCCCGGCGGAACCGGAGGGGGCGCCGCTGATCGCCCCGAGCCTTCCCCCGCCGGACCCCGGGGGCCGCTCCCGGTCTGAGGAGAAGTCCGACCGGAAGTCCCCCGGGAAGCGCCGCCGGCGCCCGGTCCTGAACCGGAACCGGAACCTGAAGCCGATCGCCGACCGGTTCCCGGACCCGCTCCCGGCCCTCCCCGAAGACCTGCTGGCCCTCGCCCGCCGGCTCTCGGAGGCCACCGTCTGCCCCCTCGGCCTGGTCCTCCGGGCGATGGCGCCCCCGGGTGGCGGCGGGCCGGGCCGGCTGCTCTCCGCCGCCGCCGCCACTCCCGCCGGAACCGCCCGCCTCGCCGAACCGGACCGCGCCGCCCCCCGCCTCTCCGGGGACGACCGGCGCGTGCTCACCCTGCTCGCCCTCTCCTCGGGCCCGGTGCCGCTCCCCCGCCTCCGCCGGGAACTCGACCTCCCCCCGGGCCGCCGTTTCGACCGCCTGGCCCGGGAAGGCCTCCTCGACCTCTCGAAGACGCGGGAACCCCCCGACCCGGCCGCCGCTCCCCCCCCGGACTCCGAACGCCTGGATTCCGAACGCCCCGATTCCGAACGCCCCGACCCCGACGCGCCCGGCCCCCGGCCCCCGACCCCTCCGACCCTCACCCCCGCCCAGCGGGCCGCGGCGGCGCGCCTGGAGTCCGCCCTCGCCGCCCGGAAGTTCGCCGCCTTCCTCCTCCACGGCATCACCGGCAGCGGCAAGACCGAGGTCTATTTCCGCGCGGTCGCCGCCGCCCTCGCCGCCGGCCGGGGCGTCATCCTGCTGGCCCCGGAGATCGCCCTCGCCGCCCGCCTGGAGCAACTCCTCCGGGAGCGGTTCGGCCCGGTCGCCGCCGTCTTCCACAGCGGTCTGACCCCGGCGGAGCGCCGCGCCGCCTTCTGGCGCGTCCGCACCGGCGCCGCCCGCCTGGTCCTCGGCGTCCGCTCCGCGGTGCTGGCCCCGGTCCGGGACCTCGGCCTGGTGATCCTCGACGAGGAGCACGACGGCGCCTACCAGCAGGACGAAGCCCCCCGCTACCACGCCGGCCAGGCCGCCTGGATGCGCGCCCGCGCCGCCGGGGCGGTCCTGCTGCTGGGCTCGGCCACCCCCTCGCTCCCCACCGCCCACGCCGCCGCCGCCGGGGCCCTGGAACGACTCTCCCTCCCCGGGCGGGTCGGCGGCAGCCGCCTGCCCGCGGTGGAACTGGTGGACCTCCGCGAAGTCCTGCGCGCCCGCGCCGCCGCCACCGACGAGCCGGAACCGTCCGGCGGCGCCTCCCCGGTGTTCTCCCCGCGCCTCCGGGAGAGTCTGGTCGAGACCGTCGCCGCCGGCCGCCAGGCGCTCATCCTGCTGAACCGCCGGGGCTACGGCGGCCGCCAACTCTGCCTCCGCTGCGGCGACATCCTGGAGTGCCGCTCCTGCCGGGTCGCCCTCACCCTCCACCGGCGGGGCCACCTGGCGGTCTGCCACTCCTGCGGCGTCGGCTTCCCGGCCCCCACCGAGTGCCGCGGCTGCGGCGGCGAGGTGCTCCGCGCCGAGGGCTACGGCACCCAGCGGGTCGAGGAGGAAGCGGCGCGCCTCCTCCCGGGAGTCGCCGTGGGCCGCTTCGACCGGGACGCCACCCGCAGCCGCGGCAGCCACCGCCGCCTCCTGGACGCCTTCCGCCGCGGCGACCTGCGGGTCCTGGTGGGCACCCAGATGATCGCCAAGGGCCACGACTTCCCGGCGGTGACCCTGGTGGGGGTGGTCGCCGCCGACGCCGGCCTGGGGCTCCCCGACTACCGCGCCGCCGAACGCGCCTTCCAGTTGCTGACCCAGGTGGCCGGCCGGGCCGGGCGGGGAACGGCGCCGGGGCGGGTGGTCATCCAGACCCTGAACCCCGACCACTACGCGGTCCGCGCCGCCGCCCGCCAGGACTGGGCCGCCTTCCACGCCGCGGAGCGGGAGATGCGCCGGCGGTTCCGCTACCCCCCCTTCGTCCGCCTCACCCGCCTCACCGTCGCCGACCGCAGCGCCGAGCGCGCCGAGGCCGCCGCCCGCTCCCTGGCCGCCGCCTTCGAGGGCGCCTCCGGCCCGGAAGTCGAAGTCCTCGGCCCGGCCCCCGCCCCCCGGAGCGGCGCCGGCGGCCTCACCAGATGGCAGTTGCTCCTGAAGGCCGACCCGCCGGCCCAGCCGGAAGTCCGCCGCCGCCTCCGCCGCTTCCAGGAGATCCCCGAACTCTCCCGCCGCCTCACCATCGAAACGAACCCCTGAACCTCGAAATCCCTGACCCCCGAATTACCTGACGCCCGAACCCCTGACGCCCGAACCCCTGACGCCCGAATTCCTGACCCCCGAACCCCTGAAACCGAAGGAGATCCCGCACCGAACGAACCTCCCGGAACCCGAACGAACCTCCCGGAACCCGAACGAACCCCCCGGGCGGGGAACAACCCCCCGACCCGCCGTCGTCCCGGCTCCACCCCACCCTCCCGCCCGTCCCGGAGGTGAGGAAACCCCGCCGACCTTCCCCGGGCCCGGTTCGCCCGGACTCCGCCGGGATTCGGCCTCCCGGTGACCGCCGACCCGCCGGCCCGACCCGAAGTCCGCCGCCGTTTCCGCCGCTGCCGGGAGATCCCGGAACTCTCCCGCCGCCTCACCATCGAAACGAACCCCCGAGCCCCCGACCCCCGACTCCCCAACTCCCGAGAACGAAGGAGGTCCGGCGCCGAACGAGCCCCGGAACCGGAACGAACTCCCCGGAACCGGAACGAACTCCCCGGAACCGGAACGAACTCCCCGGAACCGGAACGAACTCCCCGGAACCGGAACGAACTCCCTGCCGCGCCCCCCGACCCGCCGGCCCTCCGGCTCCACCCGGTGGTCCCCCCCGTCCCGGAAGTCGGGAACCCCGCCCTCCTTCCTCCGGGGCCGGCTCGCCCGGAACACCGCCGGGCTCCGGCCTTCCAGGCTCGGGCTCCCGGTTCGGCGTCCCCGGTTCGGCGTCCCCGGCTCACCCCACCGGTTCGGCCGGCTGTGCTCGCCGGCAGCAGCGACCGCTCGCCGCCGGCCGGGGTTGCCCTCGATACCGCTGCTTCCGGCCGCCCCGCCCGACTCGAGCCCTCCCTTCTTCCCGGCGCCCGAGGGGGGAGCGACGACGCGGAGGACGACGACGGGGAGACGGGGAAGTCCCGCCTTCCTCCCGGCCGCCCAAGGGGGGAGCTGGTTCAGCGCCCAGCCCGCCGCCTCTACGGAGCCTTCCTCCCGGCGCCCAAGCGGGGAGCCCCGTTCCGGGCGTTCGGCCGCCGCCGACCCGCGCCCCCCGGCGGGCCCGCCCGGATTCCACTGCGATTCGCCCTCCCGGATGCCGCCCGCCACCCTCCCGGGGAGGACGGGTGGCGGCGCTCTCCGGGTTTTCCGGGCGGCGGGGATCCGGGCGGCGGGGAACAGCGGGAACGGAGCGCCCGGCCGGAAGGGCGCGGCGAGGGGCGGGGCCGTCTTCGTCGTCCCCGGGTCTTTCGTCTTCGGGAGTCTTCGGGAGCCCCGGCGAGCGCCCGCCCGCCGCCGGTTCCGGAGGTTCCGCCGCCATCCGGCGCTCCCGGGACCGCTCCGGAACGGGTCGTCGCCGGAGGGTTCCCGGAATCGCGCTTGACACGGGGAGGAGCGGCGACCTACAATCATTCGTTCGCCGGTGCTCGCTGGCGTAGCTCAGGAGGCAGAGCAGCTGATTTGTAATCAGCCGGTCAAGGGTTCAACTCCCTTCGCCAGCCCCGGGTTCAGGATCCCTTCCGGGGTCCCCGTCCCGGGTTCTCGTGGAACCCGTTTCCGGAAGCGCGTCGGCGCCTTCGGAGGCGCGCCGCGGGGCCCTTCGGGGAGACTTGGAGGGAGGCTGCCGCCGGTGCTGCGTCGGGGGACTCGGCCCGTTTCGGCCTGACCGGTTGGCCTGACGACCGGTTCGGGCTGATCCGGTTCGGTTCCCTGCTCCGGGCCGCCGTTCGGGTCCGGGGCCGGTCCCCGGGCGCCACCGACCCGCCGGCGGAGAACGATCCCGCCTCTCCCGACGGAGCGGCGCCCCGGGGAGCCTCTTCGGCGCGCGGAGTGGTAGCGAAGCGGCCAAACGCAGCAGGCTGTAAACCTGCCGGCATTACGCCTTCGGAGGTTCGAATCCTCCCCGCTCCACCGCCGGCGCCCGCTTCCGCCTCCGAAACCCGACCCGATTCCGAAAACCCGACCCCGACCCCTTCCGAAGCCCTCCCGACCGACCGAATCACTTCCCCGACCTCACTTCCCGGACCTCACTTCCCGGATCTCACTTCCCGGACCTCACTTTCCAGATCTCAGCGTACCGATCTCACCTCCTCACCTCGCTGCCGCGCCCCCTCATGTCCGCCCTCCGGTTCCGCCCCCACCGGCGCCGCAGCCGCCTCCCCCTCTTCCGGCCTCCCGCGGGAGTAGCTCAGTTGGCAGAGCGTCAGCCTTCCAAGCTGAGGGTCGCGGGTTCGAACCCCGTCTCCCGCTCCACCGGCCTCCCCGGCTCCCGCGGCTCCCGCGGCGTCGCCCCGTCCGACCCGCCGGCCCGGCCCGGTCCCCGGTTCCGTTCCCGATTCCGTTCCCGGTTCCGTTCCCGCCCACGTGGCTCAGTGGCAGAGCACTTCCTTGGTAAGGAAGGGGTCATCGGTTCGATCCCGATCGTGGGCTCCACTCCCGTTTCCCGACCTGTTTCCCGCCTCGCGTCCGGTCTCCGGGCGACCCCTGCCGGGAACCCCTGACTCGACCGCACCCGTCCATCCGCACCCGCCCCGGCAAGGAGAACCCCCATCGTGGCCAAGGAGAAGTTCGAACGCACCAAGCCCCACGTGAACGTGGGCACCATCGGTCATGTCGACCACGGCAAGACCACCCTGACCGCCGCCATCACGAAGGTGCTGGCCGCGGACAGCGGCGGCGCCTTCCGCAGTTTCGACTCGATCGACAACGCCCCCGAGGAGCGCGAGCGCGGCATCACCATCGCCACCGCCCATGTCGAGTACGAGACCGAGGCGCGCCACTACGCCCATGTGGACTGCCCCGGTCACGCCGACTACATCAAGAACATGATCACCGGCGCCGCCCAGATGGACGGCGCGGTGCTGGTCGTGTCCGCCCCGGACGGCCCGGCCCCGCAGACCCGGGAGCACATCCTGCTCGCCCGCCAGGTGGGAGTCCCGCGCATCGTGGTCTTCCTGAACAAGGTGGACGCCCTCGACGACGAGGAACTCCTCGAACTGGTGGAGATGGAGATCCGGGAACTCCTCTCCCAGTACGACTTCCCCGGCGACGATGTCCCGGTCATCCGCGGCAGCGCCCTCAAGGCGCTGGAGTCCGACGGCGGCGACGCCTGGGAGCCCATCCGGGAACTCACCCGGGCCCTCGACGACTATGTCCCGGTGCCGGAGCGCGCGGTGGACCAGGACTACCTGATGCCCATCGAGGATGTCTTCTCGATCTCCGGCCGCGGCACGGTGGTGACCGGCCGCATCGAGCGCGGGCGGGTCAAGGTGCAGGACGAGGTCGAGATCGTCGGCATCCGCGAGACCCGCAAGCGCGTGGTCACCGGGGTGGAGATGTTCAAGAAGCTGCTCGACTCCGGGGAGGCCGGCGACAATGTCGGCATCCTCCTGCGCGGCACCGACCGGCGGGATGTGGAGCGCGGGATGGTGCTCTCCAAGCCGGGTTCGATCACCCCGCACACCCGCTTCCGTTCCGAGGTCTATGTCCTCTCGAAGGAAGAGGGCGGGCGCGAGAAGCCCTTCAAGTCGGGCTACCGGCCGCAGTTCTACTTCCGCACCACGGATGTCACCGGGACCGCCACCCTCCTCGGCGACCAGGTGGTGGCCATGCCCGGGGACAACATCCAGCTGGAGGTGGAGTTGATCACTCCCATCGCCATGGATCGGGGGCTCCGCTTCGCCATCCGCGAGGGCGGCAAGACGGTGGCCTCCGGCATGACCAGCGAGATCCTCGAGTAGGCCCGAACCGGAAGCGAAACCCCGAACCGGAAGCGAACCGATCCCTCCCGCCGGCGTATCCCCTCCGCAGACGATCCCCGCAGACGATCCCCGCAGACTTCCCCGCACGACTTCCCATGCACCGCTTCGGCCTCCGTCCGCCGGCTCCCCGGGCCCGGCGTCCGGGCGCGGCCTGAGGTCCCTCCCGAGGCCCCGCCATGGCGCGCGACAAGAAGCGGCAGATCGTCACGCTGGCGTGTACCGACTGCAAACGGCGCACCTACTCGACGACCAAGAACCGCACCACCCACCCCGGCCGGATGGAGTTGAAGAAGTTCTGCCGTTTCTGCCGGGGCCATTTCCTCCACCGGGAGACCAAGTGACGCCGCCGCGGGAACCGACCCGGCTCCGGACGGGCGCCGCTCCGCTCCGACCCGCCCCGGCTTGGCCGGTTCGGGCCGGAAACGCCCGGGGCAGGGGTTTCCTCGAGAGGGGTTTCCTCGCGAGGGGTTTCCTCGAGAGGGGTTTCCTCGCGAGGGGTTTCTTCGCGGAAGCCGGCGGTTCGCCGCGCGCGGGAGTGAAGGCCAGTAGCTCAATCGGCAGAGCACCGGTCTCCAAAACCGGGGGTTGGGGGTTCGATCCCCTCCTGGCCTGCCACCCCGCCCACCCCGCGCGATGGCGGCGCCGGCCCCGGTCGGGGAGGGGCCCCGCCGCGCTCCCCGGAGGGGACCGGCGATGAGCATGCTCGAACGCGCCGGCGCCGCCCGCACCTTCCTCGCCTCGGTGCGGACCGAGGTGGAGAAGGTCACCTGGCCCACCCGGGACGAGGTGCGCGGCACGACCATCATCGTGCTGATCACGGTCTTCTTCTTCGGCTTCTACCTCTACGGGCTGGACCTGGCGATGTCGTACGTCTCGGCCTTCGTCACGACCCTGGTCACCGGGTGATTCCCATGGCCCGCGAGTGGTTCATCGTCTCGACGCACTCCAAGTTCGAGGAGAGCGTCAAGGAAGCGCTCATGCACCGCGCCAAGGCGTACGACCTCAGCGACAAGTTCGGCGACATCCTGATCCCCACCGAGAAGGTGGTGGAGATGCGCGGCGGCAAGCGTGTGGTGACCACGAAGCAGGTGTATCCCGGCTATGTCCTGGTGAACATGGAACTGAACGCCGAGACCTGGCAGATGGTCAAGAACACCGACAAGGTCATGGGGTTCGTTCCGCCGCACAAGCCGCAGCCCATGGACGAGGACGATGTCGCCCGCATCCGGACGCAGATGGAGGACGCCAGCGAGCGCCCGAAACTGCGCCACACCTTCGAGGCCGGCGAGTCCGTCCGCATCATCCACGGGCCTTTCAGCAGTTTCCACGGCGTCGTGGACGAAGTGCACCCGGACCGCAACCGCCTGAAGGTCATGGTGACCATCTTCGGCCGCTCCACCCCCGTCGAACTCGAGTTCCTCGAGGTCGAGAAGATCTGAAGTCGGCAAGACCGGAACCGGACCGACGAACATGGCCAAACCGCAGAAGAACGTCCTCGGGATCGCCAAGATCCAGTTGCCGGGGGGCAAGGCCACGCCGGCCCCGCCGGTGGGCCCGGCCCTCGGCCAGCACGGCATCAACATCATGGACTTCTGCAAGGCGTTCAACGCCGCCACGCAGAACGACAGCGGGATGATCGTCCCCTGCGTGGTGACCGTGTACAAGGACCGCTCCTTCACCTTCATCACCAAGACCCCCCCGGCGGCGGCGCTGCTCAAGCGGGCGGCGGGGATCGCCAAGGGCTCCGGGGAGCCGAACCGGATGCGGGTGGGCGCCGTGACCGGCGCGCAGGTGGACGAGATCGCCCGGATCAAGATGCCCGACCTGAACGCCGCCGACCTCGACGCGGCGCGCCGCATCGTCGCCGGAACCGCCCGGAGCATGGGCATCGAAGTCGCCGAGGCCGACTCCGCTCCGGCCGGCGAAGCGCCGCCGGCCGCCGGCTGAGGAGCCGCTCCCGACCGCTCCCGGAGAGTCACGGTACGAACGAGATGGGCAACAAGTACGCCGCGGCCCGGGCGAAGATCGCCGACGCCGCCCCGGAGACCCTCCCCGAGGCCTTCGCCGCGCTCCGCGACGCCAGTTTCGCCGGGTTCGACGAGACCGCGGAGATCGCCCTGCGGCTGGGAGTGGATCCCCGCCACGCCGACCAGATGGTCCGGGGCTCGGTGGTGCTGCCCCACGGACTCGGCATCTCCCGGCGGGTGGCGGTCATCGCCGCCGGCGAACGGGCGAAGGAGGCCGAGGAGGCCGGCGCCGACCTGGTCGGCGGCGAGGACCTGGTGGCGCGGATCGCCGGCGGCTTCCTCGACTTCGAAGCGGTGGTGGCGACCCCGGACCTGATGCGCTCGGTGGGCAAACTGGGCCGCATCCTGGGGCCGCGCGGGCTCATGCCGAACCCGAAGTCCGGCACCGTCACTTTCGAAGTGGCGGAAGCGGTGCGCCAGATCAAGGCCGGCAAGGTGGACTACCGGGTGGACAAGACCTCGAACCTCCACGCCCCGGTGGGCAAGCGCTCCTTCTCCGACGAGCACCTCGCCGAGAACACCCTGGCGCTGGTGGCGGCGGTGATCCGGGCGAAGCCGGCGGCGGCGAAGGGCCGCTACATCAAGAGCGTCGCCCTCAGTTTCACCATGACCCCCGGACTGCGCCTCAGCCCGGCCCTGGTCGGCTCCCGCTAGGAACCGGCCCCCTCCCCGAAGAGACCCCTCCCGAAACCCCTCCGAAGCAGAGAAGAAATGCAGCGCGCTGACAAACACCTCGCCGCCCGGGCGCTCGCGGAAGACCTGAAGAGCCGCGAGGCCCTCTTCTCCTTCGACTTCCGCGGCCTGACCGTCGCCGAGGTCACCGACCTGCGCCGGCGGGTGCGCGGCGCCGGCGGGGTGTGCCGGGTGGTCAAGAACTCCACCGCCCGCTGGGCCTTCCGGGACGCCGGGATCGAGGGGCTCGACGAACACCTCACCGGGATGACCGGCCTCGCCTGGTCGAACGAGGATGTGGTGGGCCTGGCGAAGGCGCTCCACGAGAGCATGGTGGAGATCGAATCCCTCACCTACAAGGGCGGGGTGGTCTCCGACCGGACGGTGGGCGCCGAGGACTTCGAGGCGCTCGCCCGCCTCCCGGGCCGCGAAGCGCTCGAAGCCCGCCTGGTCGGCACGATCGCCGCCCCGCTGCGCAACCTGCTGACGGTCCTCCAGGGCGTCCCCCGGAACCTGATCCTGGTCCTGCGCGCCCTCCAGCAGAAGAACGAAGGGGACGCCTGAGGGCCCGATCGTTTCCCCGATCCATTCCCCCGATCCCTTTCCCCCGACTTCTTCCTCCCGACCCCTTTCCTCCCGACTTCGCCGCTTCCCCCCAACGGATCCCGAACTCGCCGAACCATTCGCCGAACGATCAAGGAGCCATCGCCATCATGTCCACCCTCAGCCATCAGGATGTGGTCGAGCACATCAAGTCGCTCACCGTGCTCGAACTGTCCGAACTCGTCAAGACCCTCGAGGAAGAACTCGGGGTCTCCGCCGCGGCCGCGGTCCCGGTGGCGGTCAGCGCCGGGAACGGCGCCGCCCCGGTGGAGGAGAAGACCGAGTTCGACGCGGTGCTCACCGAGGTCGGCCCGAACAAGGTGAAGGTCATCAAGGCGGTCCGGGAAGTCACCAGCCTCGGACTGCGGGAGGCCAAGGCCCTCGTGGAGGAGGCCCCCAAGGCGGTCCGGGAGGCGGTGCCGATGGACGAGGCGAAGTCACTCCAGGAGAAGTTCAGCGAGGTCGGCGCGACGATCGAGATCAAGTAGAGCCGGATCGCCTCCGTGACGACCGGTCTCTCCGGCTCCGCCGCCCGCCCGGGTTCTCCCGCCCCGGCCGCCGCCCGCCCGCCGGCCCCTCGGCGGGCCCGGCGTCCGTCGCCGGCCGGCGCCGTCGCTCCGGTCCGTCCTCCGGTCCGCCCGTCGGAACGGATCCCCTCCCGGCGGCGCTCCCGCCGGTGACCCCCGAACCGGCCTCCCCCTCCGCCCCGCCCTCCTCCGCCCCGTAATCCCGTCCCGTACTCCATGCCGACCCCCCCCGCCGCCGCCCCGAAGCGCGAGCGGGAGAACTTCTCCCGCATCCGCTCCTCCATCCCGCTGCCGAACCTCATCGAGGTGCAGCACCGGTCCTACGAGCGGTTCCTCCAGAAGGACCTGCGCCCGGAGGACCGCGAAGAGATCGGCCTCCAGGCGGTCTTCCGCTCCATCTTCCCCATCAGCGACTTCCGGGAGAACTGCGAACTCAGTTTCCTCGAGTACTCGGTGGGCCGCTGGGCCTGCAGCTGCGGCGAACTCGAGGGGATCGACCGCGCCCGGGAGGAGACCGTCTGCCCCTACTGCGGCGACCGCGCCCACCTCAAGGTCGAGCACGATGTGGAGCAGTGCCAGCAGCGGGGCAAGACCTTCGCGGTCCCGCTGAAGGTCAAGATCCGGTTGACGGTCTATGACCGCGACCCGGAGACCGACAGCCGCTCCATCCACGACATCAAGGAAGAGGAGGTCTTCTTCGGCGACATCCCGCTGATGACGGAGAACGGCACCTTCATCATCAACGGCACCGAGCGGGTGGTGGTCTCCCAACTGCACCGCTCCCCCGGGGTCTTCTTCCACGAGGTGGACCGCGGCAGTTACCTGGCCCAGGTGGTCCCCTACCGCGGCTCCTGGCTGGAGTTCGAAACCGACGCCAAGGGCCTGCTCCAGGTCCGCATCGACCGCAAGAAGCGGTTCCCGGCCACCATCTTCCTGCGCGCCCTGGGGCTCGGCAAGACCGAAACCATCCTGGCCCGCTTCTACACCATCCAGGAAGCCACCCTGACGAAGACCGGCGTCCGCCTGCCGATCAGCGACGAACTGAAGGAACTCCTGCGCGAGGTCCGGATCGAGCGGAACATCGAGTCCAACGGCCGGGTGGTCATCGAGGGCGGGAAGCGCATCAGCGCCGGCGACCTCAAGAAACTGGGCCGCAGCCGCCTCCGCCACCTCGACTTCAATGTGGAGGCCCTCGGCGGCTTCCGCCTGGCCGAGCCGGTGACCGTCGAGGAGACCGGCGAGGAGATCCCGGCGAACACCACCCTGACCGCGGACCTGATGGAAGTCCTCCGTCCGGCGGGCCCGCTGAAGGTGATCCTGCCCGGGGCGGACCCGGTGGGGCCGGTGCTCTCCGACACCCTGCGGAAGGACCCGCTCACCCGCCAGCGCGGCCTCGAACTGCCGAACGCGGAGTCGGTGAACGGCGCCCTCATCGAACTCTACCGGCGCCAGCGCCCCGGCGACCAGCCCACCGTGGACAGCGCCAGGACCCTGCTCCAGAACCTCTTCTTCAACGAGCAGAAGTACGACTTCTCCCGGGTCGGACGCCGGAAACTGGCGACGAAACTGGAGATCGAGATGGACGGGCGCGCCGCGAAGCGGACCACCCTCGAAGAGGGCGACTTCATCGCGGTCCTCCACTACCTGCTGCGGCTCACCAAGGGCATCCCCGGCTACCGCCACGACGACATAGACCACCTGGGGAACCGGCGCGTCCGCTCCGTGGGCGAACTCCTGGAGAACCAGTTCCGCGTCGGCCTGGTGCGCATGGAGCGCGCCATCCGCGAGAAGATGAATGTCTATCAGGAGATGACGACGGCGATGCCGCGCGACCTGATCAACGCGAAGCCGGTCTCCGCGGCGGTGCGCGAGTTCTTCGGCGCCTCGCAGTTGTCGCAGTTCATGGAGCAGACGAACCCGCTCTCCGAAGTGACCCACAAGCGGCGGCTCTCGGCGCTCGGCCCCGGCGGGCTCTCCCGGGACCGCGCCACCTTCGATGTGCGCGATGTCCACGCCACCCACTACGGCCGCATCTGCCCCATCGAGACCCCGGAAGGCCCGAACATCGGCCTCATCAGTTCCCTCTCCTGCTACGCCACCATAGACAACTACGGTTTCATCCAGAGCCCCTACCGCAAGGTGGACGACGGCCGCATCGTGGACTATGTCCGGGTCGCCGACGCCGGCGACTCCCGGATGGAGACCGGCTCGATCCTCTCCCGGGCGGACGCGGAGAAGAAGAACTCCCGGGTGGGGAAGAAGCGGCGGAAGGCGACGCTGGTGCCGCACGCCTTCTACCTCTCGGCGCTGGAAGAAGAGCGCCACACCATCGCCCAGGCGAACGCCCGGGTGGGCGAGAACGGCGAGTTGCTCGACGAGCGGGTGAACTGCCGGCACGAGGGCGAGTTCGTCCCGGCGCCCCGGGAGGCGGTGGACTTCATCGATGTCTCCCCCAAGCAGATCGTCTCGGTCGCCGCCTCGCTGGTCCCCTTCCTCGAGAACGACGACGCGAACCGGGCGCTCATGGGGTCGAACATGCAGCGCCAGGCGGTGCCCCTCATCCGCTCCGAGGCGCCGCTGGTCGGCACCGGCATGGAAGGGGTGACCGCCCAGGACTCCGGTTCGGTCATCGTCTGCCGCGAGAACGGCGTGGTGGACCGGGTGGACGGCCACCGCATCATCGTCCGCAAGGAGAGCGAGATCGAAGGCGAGACCGAGATCGGCGCCAGCATCTACCGGCTCAAGAAGTTCCGCCGGTCGAACCAGAACACCTCGATCAACCAGAAGCCGATCGTGGAACTCGGCGACCGGGTGCGGCAGGGCCAGGTCATCGCCGACGGCCCCTGCACCGAACAGGGGGAGTTGGCCCTCGGCCGCAATGTCCTCGTCGCCTTCATGCCCTGGCGGGGCTACAACTTCGAGGACGCCATCGTCGTCTCCGAATCGTTGGTCCAGGACGACGCCTTCACCTCGATCCACATCGAGGAGCACACCGTCCAGGCCCGGGACACCAAGTTGGGCCCGGAGACGATCACCCGCGAAGTGCCCGGCGTGGCGGAGGGTTTCCTCCGCAACCTGGACGAGTCCGGGATCGTCCGCATCGGCGCCCGGGTCGGCCCCGGCGACCTCCTGGTCGGCCGGGTGACCCCGAAGGCGGAAGCCCAGCTCACCCCCGAGGAGAAGTTGCTGCGGGCGATCTTCGGCGACAAGGCCGGGGATGTGAAGAACTCGTCGCTCAAGTGCCCCTCCGGGGTCGAGGGCGTCGTCGTGGATGTGCGCATCTTCCACCGCAAGGACGCGGAGAAGGACGAGCGCGCGCTCGCCATCGAGGAGAGCGACATCGAAGCCATCGCGCGGGACTACGCCGACGAGGAGCGCATCCTCCGGGAGGAACGCGACAAGCGGATCGTGAAGCACCTCATCGGCGCCAAACTGGTCGAGGACCTGATGAACTCCGAGACCGGGGAAGTCGAACTGAAGAAGGGGACCAGACTGACGAAACGGCTCCTCTCCACGCGCCTCGCCTACCTGCCGTTGTTGGAAACGGATCTGGAGGACGACCTCCGCGCCGAGATCCAGGAGATCGAGGAAAAGACCGACGAACAGCTCGACCTGCTCTCGGTGCGCCGCCAGGAGCAGCAGGACATCGTGCAGCAGGGCGACGAACTCGCTCCCGGCGTCATCAAGATGGTCAAGGTGTACATCGCGATGAAGCGCAAGTTGAGCGTCGGCGACAAGATGGCCGGGCGCCACGGCAACAAGGGGGTCATCGCCAAGATCGTCCCGGTCGAGGACATGCCCTTCCTGCCGGACGGCACCCCGGTGGAGATCGTCCTGAACCCGCTGGGCGTCCCTTCGCGCATGAACATCGGCCAGGTGCTCGAAACCCACCTGGGCTGGGCCGCGGCCTGTCTCGAACGCCACTTCGCCACCCCGGTCTTCGACGGCGCCGACGAGACCGACATCCGCAACCTGCTCGAAGCCGCGAACGACCGGGCCCGGGAGACCGACGACCTGCGCCGGAACATCCTCGACGACGGCAAGACGGCCCTCTACGACGGCCGCAACGGCGAGCCCTTCGAGCAGCCGGTCACCTGCGGTTACATCTACATGCTCAAGTTGGGCCACCTGGTGGACGACAAGATGCACGCCCGCAGCATCGGCCCCTACAGCCTGATCACCCAGCAGCCGCTCGGCGGCAAGGCGCAGTTCGGCGGCCAGCGCTTCGGGGAGATGGAGGTCTGGGCCATCGAAGCCTACGGGGCGGCGCACACCCTCCAGGAGTTGCTGACGGTGAAGTCGGACGATGTCCGCGGCCGGGCCAAGGTGTACGAGTCCATCGTCAAGGGCGACACCAACCAGGCGCCGGAAGTCCCGGCCTCGTTCAAGGTGCTGATGGCCGAGATCCAGAGCCTGGGCCTCGACATCGAACTGATCCGGGCCAAGAATTGACCGGCATCCGAGAGTACGGGCGGGAGTACGGGCCGGGGAACCGCCGGAACCCGGGGACTCGAAGCGGGAGGACGCCTCATGCAGAACACTGACGCGACCGGGATCTTCCCGGAACTCGAAGAGCGCGAGGCCTTCAGCCACGACTTCGACGCGATCAAGATCTCGATCGCCTCCCCGGAGAAGATCCGGGCCTGGTCGCACGGCGAGGTCACCAAGGCGGAGACCATCAACTACCGCACCCTGAAGCCGGAGCGGGGAGGGCTCTTCTGCGCCCAGATCTTCGGGCCGACGAACGACTGGGAATGCGTCTGCGGCAAGTACAAGCGCATGAAGCACCGCGGCGTGGTGTGCGACAAGTGCGGCGTCGAGGTGACCCAGGCCTCGGTGCGGCGCAGCCGGCTGGGCCACATCGAACTCGCCTGCCCGGTCTCCCATGTCTGGTTCTTCAAGGTGCCGCCGAGCCGCATCGGCCAGGTGCTCGACCTGACCCCCCGGGAGCTGGAGCGGGTCCTCTACTACGAGTCCTATGTGGTGCTCGACCCCGGCGAGGTGGACATCGCCCTGCTGCGGGAGCGCGACCTGCTGTTCACCGGCGAAGAGATCCAGTCGCTGCAGCAGTTGTTCGCCTTCTCCTTCGAGGAGATCGAACGCCGGTTCTGCCTGAACGCCGTCAAGACCGGGACCCTCAAGAAGGGCCAGCAGGTCACCGAGACCCGGCGCCGCCTGCTCGAGCGCACCTTCGGCAAGAACGAGGACGAGTTCCGGGCGAAGGCCGGCCGGCCGGGGCGTCCGGCGACGACGAAACTGGTTTCGCAGTTCGTGGTCGACCCGGGGCATGTGGACCTGGCGCTCCTCCGGGACCGGGTCTGGGAGCCGAACCGCAAGGAATCCTCCTCCGCCCGCAGCGCCTCCGGCGGCCGCGCCGGCCGGACCCCCGGGATCGAGTTGGACCGGGGGGAACTGACGACGCTCCGGGAGTTGTTCGACTTCGAACCGGAACCGCCGGAGCAGCACCATCCGGTGGGCGAGATCGCCCGGGGAACCCTCCGCCGGAAGCAGCGGCTCAGCGGCGCCCAGGCCGACCTGCTGCTCCGGCTCTTCGGCGCCGACGACGAAGAGTTCCGGGCGAAGACCGGCGAGTCCGGCCGCGCCTGCCGCCTGAAGCCGGTCTCCCGGACGGTCACCGCCCCCGGCCAGGTCACCCTGGACCTGCTCCGCGCGCGCAAGGTCGAGTTGACCGCAGCGGACGCCGCCGCCCTCGGGGCCCTGTTCGAGTTCTCCACCGAGCCGAGCGGCGAGGGCGTCGTCGTGACCGCGGTGGAGAGCGGAGCGCTCCGGGTCGGCCAGACCCTCAGCGAAGAGCAGCAGGACCTCCTGACCGGGCTCTTCGGCGCCACCGACGGCGACTTCCGCGGCCGGATGAAACTCCGGGGCAAGAAGTCCCTCCACCGCACCGAGACCGTCCACGAAGTGGCGGACCCGGGCGAGGTGGACCTGGCCCTCCTGAAGCCGGCGAAGACGCCGCTGGACTTCGCCGACCTCGACCTCCTCCACGGGATCTTCGACTTCGGGGAGACCTACCGCATCGGCGCCATCGAGAACGGCGCGCTCCGCAAGCAGCAGGTGGTCACCCGGGAGCAGGACCGGCTGCTGCGCCGCCTCTTCGGCGCCACCGACGGCGAGTTCCGGCAGCGGATGAAGATCCGCGGGACGAAGCGGGGGCTCTACACCCTGGACTCGCTCCACCGGGTGGACGACCCCGGGGAAGTGGACCTCGGCCTGCTCCTCGAGCAGCCGCAGACGCTCTTCACCGAGAGCGAGATCGATTCCTTCAAGGAACTCTTCCGGTTCACCGCCGGGGAGATCCCCCGCCGGTACTCGATCGCGAATGTCCGCCTCGGCGCCCTGCGCAAGGGGCAGGTGGTCACCGAGGAGCAGGACCGGCTGCTGAAGCGGCTCTTCGGCCGCACCGACAACGAGTTCCGCGAGCGGATGAAGCGGCGCGGGCGGACCTACACCGCGGACATGGGGGCCGGCGCGGCGAAGCAGTTGCTCCGGGACGCCGACCTCGACGCGCTCGCCGCCGAACTCCGGGACGCGATGCGCCACGAGCGCTCCATCCAGAAGAAGGCCAAGGCGGCCAAGCGGCTCAAGGTGGTGGACGCCTTCCGCAAGAGCGGCAACCTGCCGGAATGGATGATCATGGAGTCCATCCCGGTGCTGCCGCCGGACCTGCGTCCGCTGGTGCCGCTCGACGGCGGCCGGTTCGCCACCAGCGACCTGAACGAGTTGTACCGGAAGGTCATCAACCGGAACAACCGCCTGCGCCGGCTGCTCGAACTGCGGGCGCCGGATGTCATCGTCCGCAACGAGCAGCGGATGCTCCAGGAAGCGGTGGACGCGCTCTTCGACAACGGCCGCCGCGGCCGGGTGCTCAAGGGCACGAACAACCGGCCGCTGAAGTCGCTCTCCGACACCCTCAAGGGGAAGCAGGGCCGGTTCCGCCAGAACCTGCTCGGCAAGCGCGTGGACTACTCCGGGCGCTCGGTGATCGTGGTGGGCCCGGAACTGAAACTCCACCAGTGCGGCCTGCCGAAGAAGATGGCGCTCGAGCTGTTCAAGCCCTTCCTCTTCAACCGCCTGGAGGCCGAGGGGCTCGCCGACACCATCAAGCAGGCGCGCGAACTGGTCGAACAGCAGCGCCCGGAGGTCTGGGACTTCCTCGAGGAAGTCATCAGCGGCCATTCGGTGCTGCTGAACCGCGCCCCGACGCTCCACCGCCTGGGGATCCAGGCCTTCGAGCCGGTGCTGGTCGAAGGCAAGGCGATCCGCATCCATCCGCTGGTGTGCAGCGCCTTCAACGCGGACTTCGACGGCGACCAGATGGCGGTCCATGTCCCGCTCTCGCCGGAGTCGCAGGTCGAGGCTTCGCTGCTCATGCGCTCCTCCCGGAACATCCTGTCGCCGGCGCACGGCGGGCCGCTCGCGGTGCCCACCCAGGACATGGTGCTCGGCATCTACTACCTGACCAAGCCGCAGGTCCTCCCCCCGGAGAAGATCCGGGTCTTCGCCGACACCGACGAGGTGCTGTTCGCCCTCGACAGCGGCGAAGTCTCGACCCTGACCCCGATCGAACTGCGCTACACCGGCGAGGTCCTGGACACCCACGACAGCCAGAACCTGCTCCGCATCGAGACCGCCCGGGTGGAGCGCCGGCGCATCGCCACCACCGTGGGGCGGGTCATCTTCAACGACCACCTGCCGGCGGAGGCCCCGTTCGTGAACGGGCTGCTCAAGAAGCGGGGCCTCCAGAACCTGGTCCGCCTGATCTACCTCCGCTTCGGGCTGGACGAGACCTCCCGGGTCCTCGACGCCCTGAAGGACCTGGGCTTCCACTACGCCACCCTCAGCGGCGCCTCCATCGGCCTGGGCGACCTGGTGGTGCCGCCGAACAAGGCCAAGTTGGTCGAGGAGGCGAAGTCCGAGGTGGGCCGCGTCGAGGAGGAGTACCAGGGCGGCGCCATCACCGAGGGCGAGCGCTACAACAAGGTCATCGATGTCTGGTCGAACGCCACCAACCGCGTCGCCGAGGACATGCTGGAGACCATGCAGGCCCGGGAGCGCGAGACCGGCCGGTTCAACCCGGTCTTCATGATGGTGGACTCCGGCGCCCGGGGCAGCGAGAAGCAGATCCGGCAACTCGCCGGGATGCGCGGCCTGATGGCCAAGACCACCGGGGCGATCATCGAGACCCCGATCACCAGCAACTTCCGCGAAGGCCTGAGCGTCATCCAGTACTTCATCTCGACGAACGGGGCGCGCAAGGGCCTGGCGGACACCGCGCTGCGCACCGCCGACGCCGGCTACCTCACCCGGCGGCTGGCCGATGTGGCGCAGGATGTCATCGTCACCGCCATGGACTGCGGCACCCTCAACGGCATCTACGCCGAGCCCATCATCGAAGCCGGGGAGGTGATCGAGCCGCTCCGGGAACGCATCGTGGGCCGGGTGAGCCTCGACGCGGTCGAGGACTTCCGCCGCGAGCGGATCGTGGACGCCGGGGAAGAGATCACCGAGCCGATCGCCGGCGAGATCGAGAGTTCCGGCCTGCAGCGGGTCAAGATCCGGTCGGTGCTCACCTGCGAAGCGCGCCGCGGCGTCTGCGCCATGTGCTACGGGCGCAACCTGGCCACCGGGAAACTGGTGGACCTCGGGGAAGCGGTGGGCATCATCGCCGCCCAGTCCATCGGGGAACCGGGAACCCAGCTCACCATGCGGACCTTCCACATCGGGGGCACCGCCAGCGTCTTCGAGAACTCGGCGCTCGAGGCCCGGAACGAAGGGACCATCCGGTTCTCCGAGAACCTGCGCCTCCCCGAAGAGCGGGCCGGGGAGCTGTCCGGGGAGGGCGGCGCGGCCCCCGCTCCGGCAGCGGCGAACGGAGCCGCGCCGGCCGAAACCGCCACGCCGGCCGAAACCGCCGCGCCGGCCGAGGCCGCCGAGCCGGCTGCCGAAGCCGAGCCCGCTGCCGAAGCCGACCCCGCCGCCGGGCGTTCCGGCCTGGTCCGGGACCGCCACGGGAACCTGGTGGTCATCAGCCGCTCCGGTTCCGTCGAGGTGGTGGACGACGCCGGACGCTCCCTCGAGAGCCACCCGGTGGTGTACGGCGCCCGCATCCTGGCGGCGGCCGGGGAGCGGGTGCTTCCGGGCAAGGTGATCGTGGAGTGGGATCCGTACTCCTTCTCGATCCTGTCCGAAGAGCAGGGGGAGGTGCGCTTCCGGGACATCATCGGCGACATCACCATGATCCAGGAAGTGGACGATGTGACCTTCCGCTCGCAGGCGGTCATCATCGAGTCCACGAACGACCTGCTCGAGCCCCGGCTCGAGATCACGGACGCCGGGGGCAACACCCTCCGCACCTACCTGATGCCCTCCCGGGCGCACCTCGAAGTGGGGGAGGGCGATGTGGTCCGTCCCGGCGATGTCCTCGCCAAGATCCCCCGGGAGACGACGAAGAACAAGGACATCACCGGCGGCCTGCCCCGGGTGGTGGAACTGTTCGAGGCGCGTCCGCCGAAGGAGCCGGCGCTCATCAGCGAGATCGACGGCCGCCTGGAGTACGGCGAGGTCCGCAAGGGCAAGCGGGTGGTGCGCGTGGTCCCGCACGGGGACGGGGAGGCGCGCGAGTACGAGGTGCCCCGCGGCAAGCACATCAGCGTCCCCGAGCACGAGGAGATCCGCGCCGGCGACCCGTTGATGGACGGCGCCCGAAACCCCCACGACATCCTGCGGGTCCTCGGCGAGGGCGAACTGCAGCGCTACCTGGTGAACGAGGTCCAGGAGGTCTACCGCCTGCAGGGCGTGGTGATCGACGACAAGCACATCGAGGTCATCATCAGCCGGATGATGCGCTGGCGGCGGGTCACCGATGTGGGGGACACCGACCTGATCGTGGACTCCATCCTCGACCGCCACGAGTTCGACCGGGCGAACCGCAAGGCCGAACAGGAGGGCGGGCAGAGCGCCCGGCACGAGCCCATGCTGCTGGGCCTCACCAAGGCCTCGCTGGCCACCGACAGTTTCATCTCGGCGGCCTCCTTCCAGGAGACGACCAAGGTGCTCACCGAGGCCTCGCTCCAGGGCAAGGTGGACTACCTGCGCGGCCTCAAGGAGAATGTCATCATGGGCCGGCTGGTCCCCGCGGGAACCGGGCTCCGGGCCCACCAGCAGTTCGTCCTGCCGGAGGACGTGGACGCCCAGCGGGACGCCATCCTGGCCCGGCAGTCCGAGGAAGCGGAAGCCGACCTCTCCTACTACTCGTCGTCCCCGTAGGGCGCGGGGCGCCCGCCTCTCCGGGTCCGCCGCGAACGCCCCGGGGCAGGGGGGCGGCCGAGGGGGGCGGCCGAGGGGAACGCCCCGGCGAGGCCGCTCCGCCGAAAGGGCCGGCCCGCGCCCCCCGGCCTCCCCCCGTCGGGCTCCTTCCGGTTCCGCCGGCAGGGTCGCCGGCGGCGCCCGGCGCCCGCGGGCCCTCCGCCGCCCGGGACCGGCTCCCCCCGGCTTCGTCCCGGGATTCGTCCGGCGTTCGTCCCGGCATCTCGTCCCGGCATCTCGTCCCGGCCGTAGAGGCTGCGCGGCGGGCCCGCGGGGAGGCGCGCCCCGGACGAACCCCGCCCGTCGGCGCCCCCCGGGGCTCCCCCTTCGGCCCCCCGGAGCCCTCCGGAATTGCCGTTTGACAGGGCGGAGCCGCGAGCATAGAATCTCCCGTTCGCTTGGCGTCCCGGAACGGATGGCGCACATGGCCGTCCCGGCGTTCCGGGCGCCCCGAGCGTCCGGCTCCCCGTCCGGGGGTCGGCGCCGCTGATCGGCATCGCCGAGCCCTCCCGGGTGAGCGGTCGGCGCTCGCTTCCTTCCTCCCCTTCCGGCAGGTTCCCTTTCCCGGTTCTCCTTCCCGGAAGGGGCGCTTCCCCCGCATTCCGGGCGGGAGTCTCCTGCAGTTTCCTTCCGCCCTCCCCGGTCCCCGTCCTCCCGCCCCCTCACCGATACCGCTCCACCCCCTCCCTTCGATCCGCCCCGACCTGACTCGCCCGACCCGACTCGCCTGCTTCGATCCCGCCTGCTTCCAACCCCCCTGATCCGCGCCGCGCCCGACCCGAGATGCCCACCATCCACCAACTGGTTCGCCGCGGCCGGAAGCGGGCGGCGCCGACCACCGATTCCCCGGCCCTCCAGAGATGCCCCCAGCGGCGCGGCGTCTGCGTCCGGGTGTTCACCATCAATCCCAAGAAGCCGAATTCGGCGCTGCGGAAGGTGGCCCGGGTGCGGCTCACGAACGGCATCGAGGTCACGACCTACATCCCCGGCGTCAGCCACAACCTGCAGGAGCACTCGATCGTCCTCATCCGCGGCGGCCGGGTGAAGGACCTTCCCGGCGTTCGCTACCATGTGATTCGCGGCGCCCTCGACGCGGTGGGCGTCGAAGGGCGGATGAACGCGCGGTCCAAGTACGGAACCCGCCGCCCCAAGAAGTAGGCGCGAGCGCACCCGAACGCCTGATCCGAACGCCTGATCCGAAACGCCTGACCCGAGCCCCGGACCTGGACGCCTGACCCGAACTTCCCGATGTCCCGACGACGCGACGTACCGAAACGGCAACCGCCCCCGGACCCCCGCTACCAGAGCGTCCTGGTGTCGTCCTTCATCAACAAGGTGATGCTCGACGGGAAGAAGTCCGTCGCCGAGTCCGTCGTGTACGGCGCCTTCGACCGGATCCGCGAGCGGGTGGACGCCGAGCCGGTGGCCACGTTCCGCGAAGCGGTCGCGAACGTGAAGCCGAGCCTCGAAGTGAAGAGCCGGCGCAAGGGCGGCTCCAATGTGCAGGTGCCGTTCGAAGTCCGGCCGGAACGCCGCACTTCGCTCTCGCTCCGCTGGATCGTCACCTATGCCCGGAAGCGCCCGGAGAAGACGATGGTGGAGAAGTTGGCCGGCGAGATCCTCGACGCCTCCCAGAACCGGGGCGGCGCGATCAAGAAGCGCGAAGACACCCACAAGATGGCGGAAGCGAACAAGGCGTTCGCCCACCACCGCTGGTAGCGGCGCCCCCTCCCCGACCCGCCCTCCCTGACCCGGTTGCCCGCCCTCCCGTTCCGATGCCCCGCAGAGTCGCCCTCGCCGATACCCGGAACATCGGGATCATGGCGCACATAGACGCCGGCAAGACGACCACCACCGAACGCATCCTCTACTACACCGGGATCACCTACAAGTTGGGCGAAGTCCACGAGGGCACGGCCACGATGGACTGGATGGAGCAGGAACAGGAACGCGGCATCACGATCACTTCCGCCGCCACCACCTGCTTCTGGAAAGACCGGCGGGTCAACCTCATCGACACCCCCGGCCATGTGGACTTCACCGCCGAAGTCGAGCGTTCGCTCCGGGTCCTCGACGGCGCGGTGGCCGTGTTCTGTGCGGTCGGCGGCGTGGAGCCGCAGTCGGAGACGGTCTGGCGCCAGGCCGACAAGTACCGGGTCCCCCGCGTCGCCTTCGTGAACAAGATGGACCGCGCCGGGGCGGACTTCGACCGGGTGGTCGGCATGATCGCGGAGCGCCTGGGCGCCCGCCCGGCCCCGATCCAGTTGCCCATCGGGACCGAAGAGCATTTCGAGGGCGTGGTGGACCTCCTCCGGATGCGGGAGATCCGCTACCACGGCGACGCCCTCGGAGCGCGGTTCGAGGAGAGCGGGATCGCGCCGGAGCGCCTGGAAGCGGCCCGGGCCGCCCGGGAAGAGTTGGTCGAGCAGATCTGCGAGACCGACCTGGAAGCGCTCGAGATCTGGGACGACAACGGCGACCTGACCGAGCCGGAGTGCCGGGCGGCGCTCCGCCGCGCCACCCTCGACCTCCAGCTGGTGCCGGTCCTCTGCGGCTCCGCCTTCCGCAACAAGGGGGTGCAGCCGCTCCTCGACGCGGTCCTCGACTACCTGCCGGCCCCGACCGATATCCCGGCGGTCCGGGGCGCGGCGTCGCCCACCGACCCGACGCCGACCCTGCGCGAAGCCTCCGACGACGAACCCCTCGCGGCGCTGGTGTTCAAGGTGGTGAACGACCCCTTCGTCGGCCAGTTGTCCTTCTTCCGGGTCTATTCCGGAGTGCTCCACGCCGGCGACTCGGTCCTGAACTCGGTCCACGGCCGCCGCTCCCGGGTGGGCCGGCTGCTCAAGGTGCACGCCAACAAGCGCGAAGAGATCCGCGAGGTGTACGCCGGCGACATCGCCGCCGCGGTGGGCCTCAAGAACGCCCGCACCGGCGAGACCATCTGCGACCCGAAGGCGCCGGTGGTGCTCGAAGCGATGGAGTTCCCGGAGCCGGTCATCTCCCGGGTCATCGAACCGGCGACCAAGGCCGACCAGGAACGCCTCTCCGGCGCGCTCGGCAAACTCACCCACGAAGACCCCACCTTCCGCGTGCACAGCGACGCGGAGACCGCCCAGACGATCATCAGCGGCATGGGCGAACTCCACCTCGAGATCATCGTGGACCGCCTGCTGCGCGAATTCGCGGTGACCGCGGTGGTGGGCCAGCCGCGGGTGGCCTACCGGGAGGCGATCCGCGGCAGCGCCCGCGCCACCGGCCGCTATGTCCGCCAGACCGGCGGCCGCGGCCAGTACGGGCATGTGGAAGTGGAAGTGACCCCCCGGGCCGACGGCGGTTTCGAGTTCGTGAACGCCATCGTCGGCGGGACGATCCCGCGCGAGTTCATCCCCGCGGTCGAAGCCGGCGCGAAGGAAGCGCTCGGCGCCGGGCCGCTCGCCGGGTACCCGGTGATCGGGGTGACGGTGCGCCTCTACGACGGCTCCTTCCACCAGGTGGACAGTTCCGAGAACGCCTTCCGGATCGCCGGCTCCATGGCCGTCAAGACCGCCCTGCGCCGGTCCTCCCCGGTCATCCTCGAACCGGTGATGCAGGTGGAAGTGGTGACCCCGGACGACTACACCGGCGAAGTGATGGGGGACCTCGGTTCCCGCCGCGCCCGGATCGGCGGCCTCTCCATGCGCGGGAACGCCCGGGTCATAGACGCCCGGGTGCCCCTCGCCGGGATGTTCGGTTACGCCACCGACATCCGTTCCGCCACCCAGGGGCGGGCCACCTACACCATGCACTTCGGCTCCTACGAAGAGGCGCCGGAAGGGGTCACCGCCGAGGTGATGGCGAGCGCCTGACGGCGAAACGCGAACCGGAATCCCCGCAGCCGAGAAATACCGAAACCAGGAATCGAAACCAGGAATCGAAACAGGAATCGAAACCAGGAATCGAAACCAGGACCAGATCGAAGAACACCGGGGAGCGAGCGCGATGAACGAGAAGATCCGGATCCGCCTCAAGGCCTTCGACCACCGCCTCCTCGACCAGTCCACGAACGAGATCGTGGAGACGGCGAAGCGCACCGGCGCCACCGTCGCCGGCCCGATCCCCCTCCCGACGGTGAAGAACCGCTACACGGTGCTGCGCTCCCCCCATGTGGACAAGAAGTCCCGGGAGCAGTTCGAACTGCGCACCCACAAGCGCCTGCTCGACATCCTCGGCTCGACCCCGACCACGGTGGACGCGCTCTCCCGGCTCGACCTCCCGGCCGGCGTCCATGTCGAGATCAAGGCCATGGTCGCCGGCGAGTCCGCGGCCGAGTAGCGGACGGGGCGCGAGCGCGATGAACGGTCTCCTGGGCGTGAAACTGGGCATGGCCCAGCACTTCCGCGCCGACGGCAAGGTGGAGCCGGTCACCGTCATCCGGGTGGGCCCCTGCGTGGTGACCCAGAAGAAGACCGCGGCCACCGACGGCTACGACGCGGTGCAGGTGGGGCTCGTCGGTTCCGGCCGGCGGAGCGCCTCGAAACCGACCCGCGGCCGGCTGGTCGGCGCCGGCATCGAAACCGGCTCCCCGGTGCTGCGCGAGTTCCGCGCCGGGCCGGACGAGGAGATCGAAGTGGGAACCCGGTTCGGCGCCGAGATCTTCTCCCCGGACGAACGCGTCCGGGTGAGCGGCGTGAGCAAGGGCAAGGGTTTCGCCGGCGTCATGAAGCGGCACGGCTTCGGCGGCGGCCCCAAGTCGCACGGCTCCAAGTTCCACCGCGCCCCGGGCGCCATCGGCATGTGCGCCACCCCCTCGCGGGTCCTCCCCGGCACCCGGCTGCCCGGCCACGACGGCGACTGCCGGGTCACCGTCCGCAACCTGCTGGTGGTCAGCGTGGACCCCGACCGGAGCCTGCTCCGGGTGCGCGGCGCGGTCCCGGGCCCCCGCGGCGGCGCCGTCGAGATCGTGAAGGCCTGAACGGCGCCCCGATCATGGAACCCGACAGGAAACCCGAGATGGAAGCCGGACCGGAAACCGGAACGGCCCCGGGCCACGGGAGCCCGATTGCTGCAGGCGCTGCGCTCGCGGCGCCGCTCCCGCCGGCCCCGGTCTGCGGCGGCGGCGAGATCGCCCTGGACGCGAACCTCTTCGGGGCGCCGGTGAACCCGGCCCTCCACTACGACGCGGTGCGCCAGTACCTCGCCGGCCTCCGCGCCGGCACCCACGCCACCCGGAACCGCGCCCTGGTCGCCGGCGGCGGCCGCAAACCCTGGCGGCAGAAGGGCACCGGCAACGCCCGCACCGGCAGCCGGCGGAACCCCCTCTGGCGGGGCGGCGGCACGGTCTTCGGCCCCCAGCCGCGCGACTACGGCTACCGGCTCCCGGGGCGGATGCAGCGGGGCGCGGTCCGCTCCGCGCTCTCCCTCCGGGCCTCCGAAGGCGCGGTGCGCGTGTACGGGGAGATCGAACTCGACCGGCCCTCGACGAAGCGGTTGCTCCGCCGCCTCGACGACTGGGGCGTCCCCGAAGGCCGCGTGCTCCTCGTCGAGGAGGCGCCGGAGGCGAACCTGATCCTCTCGGCCCGCAATGTCCCCCGGCTCGAAGTGCTCTCGGTGGCCGCCCTCCACTGCTACCACCTCCTCAAGGCGCGCACCCTGCTCGTCCGCCGCGCCGCGCTTCCCGTCCTCGAACGAAAACTCGACCACGAGAACGGCGCCGAAAGCCCCCGCCCGCCCGCCGGAACCTCTCCCGCCGAAACCTCTCCCTCCGAAACGCCGCCCGCGGAAACGCCGCCGGCCGCCACGGACGCCGAACCGGCCACCGGACGACCGGCCACCGAATCGGGAGGTGACGCATGATCGCCGGAACCCGCCTCGGCCGGGTGATCCTGGGAGCGCTCACCACCGAGAAGAGCGACCGCCTGCGCGAACAGGCGAATGTCGTCTGCTTCCGCGTGCTCAAAGGCGCGAACAAGGTGGAGATCCGCCGCGCCGTGGAGACCCTGTTCGAGGTCGAAGTCGAGGCCGTGCGCACCGCCAACAACACCGGCAAGTTCAAGCGCTGGGGTCGGTTCCGCGGCAAGCGGCCCGACTGGAAGAAGGCCTTCGTGACCTTGAAGGAAGGCCACGAGATCCAGATCTACAAGGGCGTCTAGCCTCCCGGGATCCCCTCCGCAGCCCCCTCGAACCCCCTCCCGGAAACCGATGGCCATCCGCCGCTCCCGTCCGACCTCCCCCGGACGCCGGTTCCACACCGTCCAGACCTTCGAGGAGTTGACCACCGACCGGCCGCTGAAGCGCCTCACCGTCGGCAAGCACTCCTCCGGCGGCCGGAACGGCGCCGGCCGGATCACCGTCCGCTTCCGGGGCGGCGGCCACAAGCGCCGCTACCGGCAGGTGGATTTCCGCCGCGCCAAGGCCGAGGTCCCGGCCCGGGTGGCCTCCGTCGAGTACGACCCGAACCGGTCGGCCCGCATCGCGCTGCTCCACTACCTCGACGGCGAGAAGCAGTACATCCTGCACGCGGTGGGGATGCAGGTGGGGGACACGGTGGTCGCCAGCGACGCCGCCGAGATCCTCCCCGGGAACGCCATCCGCATCGAGCGGATCCCCCTCGGTTCCACCATCCACAATGTGGAACTCCGCCCCGGCGGCGGCGGCAAACTGGCGCGGAGCGCCGGTTCCTTCGTGCAACTGGTCGCCAAGGAAGGCCGCTACGCCCAGGTGCGGCTCCCCTCGGGAGAAGTGCGCCGCGTCCTCCGGGAGTGCCGCGCCACCATCGGCCAGGTCTCCAATGTGGACCACGAGAATGTCAAGTTGGGGAAGGCCGGGCGCAAGCGCTGGCTCGGCCGCCGCCCCCACAACCGGGGCGTCACCATGAACCCGGTGGACCACCCCCACGGCGGCGGCGAAGGCAAGAGTTCCGGCGGCCGCCACCCGGTGAGCCCCTGGGGAGTCCCCACCAAGGGCCACAAGACGCGCAACAACAAGCGCACCGATTCGATGATCGTCCGCTCCCGCAAGCGGCGGCGCAAGTAGCCCTTCCCCGCCCCGGCGAGTACCCTCCCGCGCCCGAACCGGAAACGCCCCCCCCGGAACCCGACCCGACCCGACCGGAACGACGACCCGACAGGAACCACGAGACATGCCGCGTTCCCGAAGCAAAGGCCCCTACATCGAGGAGAGCCTGCTCCGCAAGGTGGAGGACGCCATCACCGCGCGCCGGCAGACGATCATCAAGACCTGGTCGCGCCGCTCCATGATCGTGCCGCAGATGGTCGGGCTCACCTTCGCCGTCCACAACGGCCGCAAGTTCATCCCGGTCTATGTGACGGACACCATGGTCGGCCACAAACTGGGCGAGTTCTCCCCCACGCGCACCTTCAAGGGCCACAAGGTCAAGACCGAGAAGGCGGGAGCGCGGCGATGATCGAAGCGGTGGCGCGCGCCACGGCGATCCCCGGTTCGGCGCAGAAGGCGCGCCTGGTGCTGGCCCTCATCCGCAACCGGCGCGCCGAGGAAGCGATCGCCCTGCTCCGGAACACGAACCGGGCGGCGGCCGCGGTCATCGAGAAGGTCCTCCGCTCGGCGATCGCGAACGCCCAGACCCGGGCGCTCCGGGAAGCGCGCCGGCTCGACGAAGACCGGCTGGTCGTCGCCGAGGCGGTGGCCGACGACGGCCCGGCCCGCACCATCGCCCGCTCCGGCCGCCGGACCCGCGTGCGCCGCATCCGCCGCCGCACCACCCACTACCGCATCCGCGTCACCGCCGAGGAAGAGGACTAGGAATGGGCCAGAAAGTACACCCGCACGGCTTCCGCCTCGGCTACACCAAGACCTGGCGGTCGCGCTGGTTCGCCGCCGCTTCCTACCGGGACGCGCTCCACGAGGACCTGAAACTGCGCCGGCTGCTCAAGAAGCGGCTGTACCACGCCGGCATCTCCCGGGTGGAGATCGAGCGCCCGGGCAACAAACTCAACATCTACATCTACACCTCCCGCCCCGGCATCATCATCGGCCGCAAGGGAACCGAGGTCGAAAAGTTGACCCGCGACCTGCGGAAGCGCACCGGCAAGGAGGTCCACATCCGGCCCCTCGAGGTCATCAAGCCGGAACTCGACCCGCAACTCGTCGCCGAGTCCATCGCCCTCCAGCTCGAGAAGCGGATCGCCTTCCGCCGGGCGATGCGCAAGGCGGTGGAGAACACCATGCGCAACGGCGCCAAGGGGGTTCGCATCCGCTGCGCCGGCCGCCTGAACGGCGCCGACATCGCCCGCTCGGAGTGGTACCTGGAAGGGCAACTCCCCCTCCACACCCTCCGCGCCGACATCGAGTACGGCCTGGCGGAAGCCTTCACCACCTACGGCCAGATCGGCGTCAAGTGCTGGATCTACCGGGGCGAGGGCGATCCCGGCGGCCGGGGCGCCCGGGGCGAACCGCCGGCCCGGGTGGACGCCGCCCGCTCCACCGCCCCGACCGGCCCGCCGGGCGCCGCCGGCCCCGCTGCCGCCGCCGGTCACCCTGCCGCCGCCGGCCCCGCCGGCCCCCCTCCTGCCGCTCCCGCCGCCGCCCGGGAAGCGCCCGCGGCCTCCGACTGACGGCCGAGTAACCGGACCCCGCCCTCGTGCTCTCCCCGAAGAAGACCCGCTACCGCAAGCAGCAGCGCGGGCGGATGCGCGGGCTGTCCTGGACCGGCCAGACGGTGGCCTTCGGCGACTACGGCCTCAAGACCCTGGAGCCGGGCTGGATCACGAACCGCCAGATCGAGTCGGCCCGGGTGGCGATCACCCGGTTCGTCCGCCGCAGCGGCCGCGTCTGGATCCGCATCTTCCCCGACAAGCCCTTCACCAAGAAGCCGCAGGAGACCCGCATGGGCAAGGGCAAGGGAGGCCCCGAGGGCTGGGTGGCGGTGGTGCGCCCGGGCCGCGTCCTCTTCGAGATGGAGGGCGTCACCCGGGAGCAGGCCGTCGAAGCCATGCGCCTCGCCAGCCACAAACTGCCGGTCGCCACGCGCTTCGTGACCCGGTTCGAGCGGGAGGAGGCCCGATGAAGCCGAAGGAGATCCGCGAGTTCACCCGGCCGGAGCTGGAGCGCAAACGCTCGGAAGTCGGCCGGGAACTCTTCGACGCCCGGCTCGAAGCGGCCACCGGCCAACTCGGGCACACCCACAAGGTGCGCGCCCTCCGGCGCGACCTGGCCCGCCTGGAGACGATCGCCCGGGAGCGGGAGATCGCGGCGACCGCGTCGTCGTCGGCCTCCGGCGCCGGCCCGACCGCCGCCGGAGCGGAACCGGGGAGCGACTGACCGGCCATGCCGAAACTCATCCGCACCGGGATCGTCGTCGCCGACCGCGCCGAGAAGACCATCACCGTCCGCGTCGAGCGGCTGGTGCCGCACCCCCTCTACAAGCGCCGCTACCACAAGTCCTCCCGCTTCTCGGTGCACGACGAGAAGAACGAGGGCCGCGTCGGCGACCGGGTGCAGATCGAAGAGTGCCGGCCGCTCTCGCGGACGAAGCGATGGCGGCTCCTCGCCGTCCTGGAGCGCGCCTCGTGATCCAGATGCAGTCGGTGCTCCAGGTCGCCGACAACTCGGGCGCCCGGCGCGTCACCTGCATCCTGCCGCTCGGCGGCGGCGTGGGCCGCGTGGCGCGCCTCGGGGATGTGATCACCGCCTCGGTGCGCGAAGCGGCGCCCGGCAGCGCCGTCAAGAAAGGCGCGGTGGTGCGCGCGGTCATCGTCCGCACCCGCAAGGAGCACCGGCGCCCGGACGGCTCCTACATCCGCTTCGGCGACAACGCCGCGGTCCTCATCAACGAACAGCGCGAGCCCGCCGGGACCCGGGTCTTCGGCCCGGTCGCCCGCGAGTTGCGCGAGCGCCAGTTCATGAAGATCGTCTCCCTGGCGCCCGAGGTCCTCTGAGATGTCCGGCGGCCGACCGCGCCTCCATGTGCGCCGGAACGACCTGGTCGAGGTCAGGGCCGGCAGCGACCTGGGCAAGCGCGGCCGGGTGCTGCGCGTGTTCCCGGAGACCGGCCGGGTGCTCGTCGAGGGCATCCACCTGATCCGGCGCCACACCAAGGCGAACCCGCGCCAGAACATCAAGGGCGGCGTGGTCGAACGGGAAGCCCCCATCGCCGTCAGCAATGTCATGCTGGTGGATCCGGAGACGAACACCCCCACCCGCATCCGGCGCACCCGGCTGACCGACGGGCGCAAGGTCCGGGTGAGCGCGCGCTCCGAAGGGGTCATCGACAAGTGAGCCGGCTGCTCGTCCGCTACCGCGAGGAGATCGCGCCGGCGCTCCGCGAGCAACTCGCGATCGTCAGCGTCCACGCGGTGCCCCGCCTCACCAAGGTCGTCGTCAACATGGGCGTCGGCGAAGGCGCCCGGGAACACAAGTTGATCGACGCCGCCGTCGCCGACCTCTCGGCGATCACCGGCCAGCACCCGGTCGTCACCCGCGCCCGGAAGTCCATCGCGAACTTCAAGATCCGCGACGGGATGCCGGTCGGGGCGCGGGTCACCCTCCGGGGGACGCGGATGTACGAGTTCGTGGACCGGCTCGTCAACATCGCCCTGCCGCGGGTCCACGACTTCCGCGGCGTCCCCGACCGCGCCTTCGACGGCCGCGGCAACTACACCCTCGGCCTCACCGACCAGTCCGTCTTCCCGGAGATCGACTACTCGCAGATCGAGCGGATCCGCGGGATGAATGTGACCTTCTGCACCACCGCGGCGACCGACGCCGACGCCCGCGCGCTGCTCCGGGCCTTCGGGATGCCGTTCGCCCGGCAGGAAGGCTAGGGAGCCGGCCCTCCCCCCGGAGAGATCCGACCCGCGCCACCCCCCCCGGAGACACCGTCTTGGCAAAGAAATCGTTGATCGCCAAAGCGAAGGCGCGCCCCCGGTTCGCCGTGCGGCAGTACAACCGCTGCCTGAGCTGCGGGCGCCCCCGCGCCTACCTGCGCAAGTTCGGGCTCTGTCGGCTCTGCTTCCGCAAGTTGGCGCTCGCCGGCGAGATCCCGGGCGTCATCAAGGCCAGTTGGTAGGAGGAGAGCACCATGTGGTCCGACCCCATCGCCGACCTGCTGACCCGGCTGCGGAACGCGGTCCTGGCGCGCCACGACTTCGTGGAGGTGCCGGCTTCCCGCGTGAAGCAGGAGATCGCCCGCATCCTCCACGAGGAGGGCTATGTGGACGGCTGGGAATGCCGCCGCCGGGAACCGCAGGACCTGCTGCGGATCGAGTTGCGGCGCCTCCCGGGGAACCGCGACGCCCTGAGCGGCCTGGAGCGGGTGTCCCGGCCGGGCACCCGGGTCTATGTCCCCCACGACCGGATCCCGCGCACCCAGGGCGGGCTCGGCATCACCATCCTCTCGACTTCGCGCGGCGTCCTGACCGGGCAGCACGCCCGGCGCCTCCGCGTCGGGGGCGAAGTCCTGTGCCGGGTCTGGTGAGCCGGCGAACCGCGCCGAACGCCGGACCGGGAGACCGACCGCCGAACGCCGGACGGGGAGCCGACCGATGTCCCGAGTAGGCGCGAAGCGCATCCCGATCCCCGCCGGGGTGGAGGTGTCGGTCCGCGCCTCGGAGGTCTCGGTGAAGGGCCCCCTCGGCGCGCTCGCCACCCCCATCCTGCCCGGGATCCGGGTGGCGGTCGGGGACGGCGCGGTCGCCGCCACCCTCGCCGACCCCTCCGGGAACCGGGCCTTCTGGGGCCTCACCCGCGCGCTGCTGGCGAACGCGGTGACCGGCGTCTCGAAGGGCTTCCGCAAGGAACTCGACATCGTGGGCGTCGGCTACCGCGCCCAGGTCGAAGGCCGCCGGATCACCTTCGCCCTCGGCTACTCCCACCCGATCAGCCTGCCGCTGCCGGAGGGCGTCGAGGTGCAGGTGGAGAAGAACACCCACCTGGTGGTGTCCGGCTACGACAAGCAGGCGGTCGGCCAGACGGCGGCGAAGATCCGCGCCCTGCGGAAGCCGGACCCCTACAAGCAGAAGGGCGTCCGCTACACCGGCGAACGCCTCATCAAGAAGGCCGGCAAGACCGGTGCCTGACCCCGGAGAACCGTCACCCAGCCCGTTCCATGCGATCCTCCCGATGCGACCACTGACTCGCCGCGCCGCCCGCCGCCGCAACCACGCCCGGATCCGGCGCAAGATCGCCGGCACCGCGGAACGGCCGCGCCTGGCGGTGTTCCGCTCGCTCCGGCACATCTACGCCCAGGTCATCGACGACGCCGCCGGGCGCACCCTGGCGGCCGCCGGCAGCGCCGAGAAGGACCTCGCCGGCGGCGGCAACACCTCCGGCGCCGCCCGGGTGGGCTCGGTCCTCGCCGAACGCGCCCGCGCCGCCGGCGTCGAAGCGGTGGTCTTCGACCGGGGCGGCGCCAAGTACCACGGCCGGGTGCGCGCCCTCGCCGAAGCGGTGCGTGAGGGAGGCCTCCGATGCTGACCTCGGACCCCTCCGGCCGCCGTTCGCCGCGCACGCCCCGCAACACCCAGCTGGAGCGCACCGGGGACCCCGATCTCAAGGACAAGGTGGTCGCCATCAACCGCGTCACGAAGGTGGTCAAGGGCGGCAAGAACCTCTCCTTCTCGGCGCTGGTGGTGGTCGGCAACGAGGACGGCCGCGTCGGCTTCGGCCTGGGCAAGGCCCGCGAAGTCCCGGCGGCCATCAAGAAGGGCATCGAGATCGCGAAGAAGAACCTGACCGCCGTCCCGCGGGAAGGGGCGACCATCGCGCACGAAGTGGTCGGCGTCTTCGGCGCCGGCCGGGTGCTCCTGAAGCCGGCCTCCAAGGGCACCGGCGTGATCGCCGGCGGCGCCGTGCGCGCCGTCATCGAGTTGGCCGGCATCCGCGACATCCTGACCAAGTCCATCGGCACCGCGAACCCGAAGAACGTGGTGGAGGCGACCATGGCCGGTCTCCTCTCCCTGCGGTCCAAGGAGGGGGTGGCCGAGTTGCGCGGCAAGCCGGTCGCCGAGATCGAGGCGCAGATCCGTGGCTGAGGCGCCGCGTCCCCCGGCCGACCCCGCCGCGGCCGGCCGGATCCCCGGTCGGATCCCCGGTCGGATCCCCGGTCGCCTCCCCGGACGCCTCGTCGTCGAACTCGTCCGCGGCCTGGCCGGAACCACCCGCTACCAGCGGGAAGTCGTCCGGGGGCTCGGCCTGCGCCGCCTCGGCGCCGTCGCCGACCGCCCGGACACCCCGATGATCCGCGGCATGGTGGCGCGCGTCCCGCACCTGGTGCAGATCGTGTCCGCGGGAGCCCCGCCGGCGCCCGCCCCGGACTCGACCGGCAGCGAGGGAGCGAACCGGGGAGAATCGAACCGGGGAGAATCGAACCGGGGGGAACCGACCCGGTGAGCCTCCACGACCTGCACCCGCCGCCGGGAGCGGTCCGCCCCCGCCGGCGCGTCGGCCGGGGCCCCGGCTCCGGTACCGGGAAGACCGCCGGCCGGGGCCACAAGGGCGCCCGTTCCCGCTCCGGCTACTCGCGCCGGCGCGGTTTCGAGGGCGGCCAGATGCCCCTCATCCGCCGGGTGCCGAAGCGCGGCTTCACGAACATCTTCCGCCGCGAGTACCGGATCGTGAACCTGGCCGACCTGAACCGCTTCGCCGACGGCGCGGTCGTCGGGGAAGTGGAACTGCTGGCCGCCGGGTTCGTCCACGGCGCCCGGCTCTACGCCCCCGGCCCCGGCGAGGAGGCGCCGACCGTCGTCCGCTCGCGCGGCTTCCGCGTCAAGGTGCTCGGCAAGGGCGAACTCGACCGCCGGCTGACGGTGCGGGCGCACGCTTTCAGCGCCTCGGCGCGCCGCCGGATCGAAGCGGCCGGCGGCGAAGCGGTGGTCCTCTGAGGTCCGTCCCCCGAGTTCCCCCTGAGTTCCCCCTGAGTTCGAAACCGCCCCCGGTGTCCCCCCGCTCCCGCCCCCCGTCCGCCTCCCGGTAACCGGTCGTGCTCGCCAGCCTCCGCAGCATCGTCCGCATCCCGGACCTGCGCGTCCGCATCCTGTTCACCCTGGGCATCCTGGCGGTGTACCGGCTGGGGAACCACATCCCCACCCCGGGAGTGAACCCGACGGCGCTCACCGCTTTCTTCGAGCAGAACCGGGCCACCTGGTTCGGCTTCGTGGACATGTTCTCCGGCGGCAACCTGTCCCAGGTGACGGTGTTCGCGCTCGGCATCATGCCGTACATCAGCGCCTCCATCATCCTGCAGTTGCTCACCCTGGTCTGGCCCTACCTGGAGAAACTCAGCAAGGAAGGCGACCTGGGCCGGAAGAAGATCACCCAGTACACCCGCTACGGCACCGTCATCCTGGCGGTGATCCAGTCGGCCAGCATCGCGGTGTTCCTGCAGAGCCAGACGGTCGCCGACGGGATGCGCCTGGTGGAAGAGGGCGGCCTCGGGTTCACCCTGATGACGGTCCTCACCATGACCGCCGGAACCGTCTTCATCATGTGGCTGGGCGAACAGATCACCGAACGCGGCGTCGGCAACGGCATGTCCCTGCTCATCTTCGCCGGGATCGTGGTGATGTTCCCCTCGGCGATCGTCACCACCGTCCAGAACATCCGCGTCGGCCAGCAGAGCGTCCTGGGAGTCCTCCTGCTGGTGGTCTTCATGGTGGCGGTGCTGGCCTTCATCGTGTTCATCGAACGCGGCCAGCGCCGGGTCCCGGTCCAGTACGCCAAGCGCTTCGTGGGCCGCCGGATGTACCAGGGGCAGTCCACCCACATCCCGCTCAAGATCAACACCGGCGGCGTGATCCCGGTCATCTTCGCCAGTTCCATCATCGCCCTGCCGCAGACCTTCGCCTCGCTCTTCCCGGCCAGCCGCTGGATGACCGCGATCGCCGAACAACTGCGCTGGGGGATGCCGCTCTACACGCTCCTCTATGTGACGGCGATCCTCTTCTTCTGCTACTTCTACACGGCCATCGTCTTCAAGCCGGCCGATGTCGCGGACAACATGAAGAAGAGCGGCGGCTACATCCCCGGCATCCGCCCCGGCCGGCCCACCGCCCAGTACCTGGACTCGGTGCTCGGCCGGCTCACCTTCGTCGGGGCCATCTACCTGGCGGCGGTGGCGGTCCTCCCGGAGTTCCTGCTGAACGGTTTCACCGTCGCGCCCATCCCGGTGGTCGGCGCCTGGCTGGACTCGGTCCTGCCGACCTTCATCACCGAAGGCCTCGGCGTCACCTTCTACTTCGGCGGCACCTCGATCCTGATCGTGGTGGGCGTGGCGATGGACACCGCCCAGCAGGTGGAGAGCCAACTCATCATGCGCAACTACGACGGCTTCCTGGCCCGGGGCCGGGTGCGCGGGCGCCGCTGAGGGGATCTCCCGCATGTCGGAGGCGATCATCCTGCTCGGCCCCCCGGGCGCCGGCAAGGGCACCCAGGCGGTCCGCCTGGCCGCCGCCCTCGGCGCGCCGCACATCTCCACCGGGGAGATCCTGCGCCGCGCGGTCGCCGCGGACACCCCCCTCGGCCGCCGGGCGAAGGAGGTCATGGAGGCCGGCCGCCTGGTGGACGACGAGATCATGCTGGGGATCATCGAGGAGCGCCTGGGCGAGCCGGACTGCGCCGCCGGGTTCATCCTCGACGGCTACCCGCGGAACCGCGCCCAGGGGGAAGCCCTCGACGGGGTGCTCGACCGCCTCGGCCGCGCCGGCCGGACCCTCGCCCGGCGCATCCTGTCCCTGACCGTCCCCCGGGAAGAACTCGAAGCCCGCATCCGCGGCCGCCGCGGCGTGGAGGGCCGGGAGGACGACAGCGAGGAAGCCCTCCGGCAGCGACTCCGGGTCCACGCCGCCGAATCGGGCCCGCTGCTGGCCTGGTACGGGGCCCGGGCGGAGTCCGTCTCCGGCGTCGGCGCCCCGGACGAGATCTTCGCCCGGCTGCGCGCGGCGCTGTCGGCGCCGGCCGGCGGTTCCGCATGATCGCCCGCACCGCCGCCGAACTCGACAAACTGCACCAGGCGAACGCGATCACCGTGGAGACCCTCGACCTGCTCCGCCGCAGCGTGGAGCCGGGCATGACCACCGCCCACCTCGACCGGGTCGCCGCCTCGAACCTGCGCCGCCACGGCGTCGCGCCGGCGTTCAAGGGCTACCAGGGGTTCCCGGCCTCGCTCTGCGTCTCCATCAACGACGAAGTGGTGCACGGCATCCCCTCGAGATGGCGGCGGCTCCGCGAAGGCGACCTGGTGAGCCTCGACTTCGGCTGCATCGTGGACGGCTACTTCGGCGACAACGCCACCACCGTCCCGGTGGGGCAGGTGGGGCCGGACCTGGAGCGGTTCCTCGAAGTGGCGGAAGCCTCGCTCTACGCCGGGATCCGGGCCGCCCGGACCGGCGGCCGGGTGTCCGACATCGGCCACGCGGTCCAGCGCCGGGTGGAACGCCACGGCTACTCGGTGGTCCGCGACTACGGCGGCCACGGGATCGGCACCAGCCTGCACGCCGAGCCCTGGGTCCCCAACTTCGGCGTCCCCGGCCGGGGCGAACGCCTGGTCCCCGGCGCGGTGCTGGCGATCGAGCCGATGGTGAACCGGGGCGGGCCGAAGGTCCGGGTGAAGCGCGACCGCTGGACGGTGGTGACCGCGGACGGGAGCGTCTCCGCCCACTTCGAGCGCTCCATCGCGGTCACCGAGGACGGCCCCTGGGTGCTCGCCGAACCGAAGCGGATCCCGCCCCGTCCGGCTACCGGTCCGGCCACCGGGCCGGCTACCGGGCCGGCTACCGTTCCGCCCCCCGGAGCGGATTCCGCACGGGCAACCGGGGCCTGACCCGGGGAGAACCATGTCCAAAGAGGACGCCATTTCCGTCGAAGCCACCGTCGTGGAGCCGCTGCCGAACGCCATGTTCCGGGTCGAACTGGACAAGGGCGGCCACAAGGTGCTGGCCCATGTCTCCGGCAAGATGCGGAAGAGTTTCATCAAGGTGCTGCCCGGCGACCGGGTGCTGGTGGAGTTGTCCCCGTACGACCTGAGCCGCGGCCGCATCGTGTACCGCTGCAAGTAGGAGAGGGGGGACTCCATGAAGGTTCGAGCCTCCGTGCGCCGCATCTGCCCCAAGTGCAAGATCATCCGCCGCCACCGGGTCGTCCGCGTCATCTGCGAGAACCCGCGGCACAAACAGCGTCAGGGCTAGGCCCGGACCGGAGGCGCGACTCATGGCCAGGATCGCCGGCGTGGACCTTCCGCGCGCGAAGCGCATAGACATCGGTCTCACCTACATCTTCGGCGTCGGGGCCTCCCGCTCGGCGCTCATCCTGGAGCAGGCCGGCATCGAGCCCGGGCGCCGGGTGAGCGAGTTGACCGAAGAGGAGATCAGCACCATCTCCCGCGTCATGGACGCGGAAGGCGGGTTCGAGGGGGACCTGCGCAAGCGGATCTCCCTCGACCTGAAGCGACTCATGAACATCGGTTGCTACCGGGGGCTCCGGCACCGGCGGGGACTCCCCGCCCGGGGCCAGCGCACCCGGACGAACTCACGCACCCGCCGGGGCCCGCGCCGCGCCGGCGGGATGCGCCGGCGCTGAGGCCCCGGGGAGAACCATGGCCGCCAAGAAGACGACGAAACGCCGCTCCGGCAAGAAGCGCGAGCGCCGGACGCTCACCGCCGGGGTGGTCTCCATCCACGCCACCTACCACAACACCATCATCACCTTCGCCGACCCGGCGGGGCAGGTGGTCTGCTGGTCGAGCGCCGGGCAGCAGGGTTTCAGCGGGTCGCGCAAGCAGACCCCGTTCGCCGCCCAGCAGGCGGCGGGCGCGGCGGCCCGGGAAGCCCGCGCCCTCGGCTGCACCCAGGTGGAAGTGCGGGTGAAGGGCCCCGGTTCCGGCCGCGAGGCCGCGATCCGGGCGGTCTCCGCCGCCGGCATCGAAGTGCGCAGCATCAAGGATGTGACTCCCATCCCCCACAACGGCTGCCGGCCGCCGAAGAAGCGCCGGACCTAGGAGAGATCGTTCGTGGCGAGATACCGCGGGCCCGTCTGCCGGCTCTGCCGGCGGGAAGGGGCCAAACTGTTCCTCAAGGGCGATCGCTGCCTGAGCGCGAAGTGCGCCATCGACAAGCGCAACTTCGCCCCCGGCGCCCACGGCAAGACCCGGCGCAGCCGGGTGCAGGGCTACGGCCTCCAACTGCGCGAGAAGCAGAAGGCGAAGCGCGCCTACGGCCTGCTCGAGCGCCAGTTCCGCCTCTACTTCCGGCGCGCCGAGCGGGAGCGCGCCGTGACCGGGACCTTCCTGCTCCAGTTGCTCGAGCGCCGGCTCGACAACGTGGTGTACCGGCTGGGTTTCGCGCCCTCGCGCGCGGCGGCCCGGCTGTTCGTCCGCCACGGCCATGTCGAGGTGAACGGCTCCCGGGTGGACATCCCGTCCTGCATCCTGGACCGGGGCGACGAGGTCCGCGTGCGGGAGAAGACCCGGAAGAAGGACTTCTTCGGCCGGGTGCTCGAAGCCGCCGAAGGCCGGACGGTGCCCGACTGGCTGGAACGCGAAACCGGGGACTTCGCCGGCGGGCGGGTCCTCACGCTTCCCTCCGGGGACGATCCGCAGCTCAAGATCCGCGAACAGTTGATCGTGGAGCTCTACTCGCGCTGATCGCGCGCAGGGAACGGGAACGAGACGAATGTCTGAACTGCAGCGGCCCAAGGGCATCAAGGTGGTGACGAACACCGACACCTTCGGGCGATTCTCGGCGGCGCCGTTCGAGCGCGGCTACGGGGTGACCGTCGGCAACTCGCTCCGCCGGGTCCTCATCGACTCCATCGGCGGCGCGGCGGTCACCGCGGTCCGCTTCGCCGGGGTGCAGCACGAGATGTCCACCATCTCCGGCGTCAAGGAAGACACCATGGACATCATCCTGAACCTGAAGACGGTTCCGCTCCGGCTCCACGGCGACCTTCCGCGCACCATCCGGGTGCGGTCGAAGCAGCCGCGGGTGCTGACCTCCGCGGACCTCGAGACCGACCCCAATGTCGAGGTCCTGCAGGACGATGTGTACCTGGCGACCATGACCGAACCCGGCGACCTGGACATCGAGATGCGGGTCAAGAACGCCCGCGGCCGGGTGCCGGCGGACCGGAACCGGGACGACGACCTCGACCTCGGCTTCATCCCGCTGGACTCGACGCACTCGCCGGTGCGGAAGGTGAACTACACCGTGGAACCGGCCCGCGTCGGCCAGGACACCGACCTCGACAAACTGGTCATAGATGTCCACACCAACGGCTCGGTGAAGCCGATGGACGCGCTCTTCAGTTCCGCCCGGGTGCTGCGCGAGATGCTGGGGATCTTCTCCGGCGGCGACAGCGACGACCTGGAAGCGGTGGTGGTGAACGAGGAGCAGATCGCCTTCGAGACCCACCGCTACAAGTCCATCGAGGAGATCGGCGACAAACTGTCGGTGCGCGCCTACAACGGCCTCCGCAACGCCGACATCGCCACCCTCGGCGACCTGGTGGTCCGCACCGCCGACGAGTTGATCAAGGAGCGCAACCTGGGCCGGAAGAGCATCGAGGAGATCGAGAAGGTGCTGAAGAACCTGAACCTGCACCTGGGCATGGGGTCCGGCTGAGATGCGGCACCGAGTCGCGCACCGGAAACTCGGCCGCCGGCCCTCCCACCGCCGGGCGCTGCTGCGGAACCTGGCGGCCACGCTGATCCGCCACGGCCACCTGCGCACCACCCTGGCCAAGGCGAAGGAAGTGCGCCCCTTCGCCGAACGCCTGGTGACCCTGGGCCGCCGCGCCGACCTCGCCGCCCGCCGCCGGGCGCTCCGGGCGCTGCCGCAGAAGGAAGTGATCCGCCACCTGTTCGACGAGGTGGGGCCCAAGTTCGGGAATCGGCCCGGCGGCTACACCCGCATCCTGAAACTGGGCCCCCGCGCCGGCGACGGCGCCCCGATGGCCCGCATCGAGTTCGTCGAGTAGAACCGCTCCCCCCCGGGGCGCCGTTCCCCCTCCCGGCGCCGTCCCTCGCGGTCTTTCCCGTCGCGAGCCGGGCGCGGGGATTCCGGCGGGCCGGCCGGCGCTCGCGACCTTCCGGGAGAGGATTCCGGCTCGACCCCTTCCGGGACGGCGCCCGGCGCCGGACCGTCATCGTCTCGAAGTCGGGCCCGGAAGTCGGGCCTCGATGCCGGCCCTCGAGGTCGGCCGGTCTCTCGGCCCGGAGGCACTGCTCTTCTCCGGCGGGGAACAGCGGCCCGGCGTCCGTGGGGGCCCCCGTCGTCGTCGGTCCGGTCTCCCTCGTCCGGAATCCCGCGCCGGCTGCGACGAACCCCCGGGGTTCGCCGGGGAGCGCCGGCCGGGAGCGCCGGCGCCGGCGCTCCCGACCGGAAGGTGGGGCCTATGTCCTCAGTGGGCCACGCACTCGACGAAGTTGTTCCCGCCGTTCCGGGAGGCATTGGAGCCCGTCGGGACTTGCCAATTGTTGACGCGGCGCTCGTCGCCGTCGGCGTCCCAGGTGCAGGTCACCGACAGGTCGATCTCCGTCTCGCAGGTCCGCGTGTCCCGGATCAGCACGAAGGTGGCGGTGAGCGGGATCTCCACCACCGCGTCGCACAGCTCTTCCCCGCCGTCGTCGGCGGAGCAGGAATCCGCGTCCTCGTTGCCGTCGAAGTTGTCGGGGTTCCCGTCCCTGCCGGGATCCCCGTTGGCGTCCCGCATGTCCACCTTGCCGAGGTCGCCGTAGATCGGGTCGCCGTCGCTGTCCAGGAGTTCGTGCCGGACGATCGGCTGCCAGTCTCTCAGGCCGACCCGCGCGTCACGCCCTCCCGTAAGGTAATCGGAGCTTCCGTAAGAGGGCCCGGTCTGCTCGGAGTAATTGCGCAGATACAGTTCGTACAGGTCGTAGTCCCTCAGGGTGCCGTCGATCCCGAAATTCGCGTCGCCCCGGAACCAGTCCGCGTGGCGTGGGCCCTGCCGGGTCGTGCCCGGTTCGGGGCGCCGGAGCCACAGCGAGGCGTACCGGCTGCCCCGCGGTCGCCATTCGTGCCCGGGCCTTCCTCCCCAGATGATACTGCTGAATCGAGGGGCATCGCGAGTGTCCGCGGGCGGGTCCGGCCACGGCGGCGTGTTGTTCCGGACGACCAGCCGCCGGAACCGACTGCCGACATTGTTGTTTGCCTCGAACTCGAACTCGAGTCGGTACTGCCGGCCGATCCCCCCGCCTACGAACGCCTCCACTTCTTCCTGGAACCGCTCGCACTTGTCCCACTGGTCCGCCAACGGGAAAGTGACGCGCCCGCACTTCATATCGGCGAACGGGTCGTCGTTCCCCCAGGCGACCTCGCTGCCGGCCCAGGACACCCCCACCTGCGGATCCACATGCAGCCGGTACCCGGGCGAATAGTCGTGGTGGCGGAGGACCCGCACCTCCCCCAATCCCGAATAGTTGATGTAGTAGCCGTCCGTGACGAGTATGGCGCAGCGGTCCGGGGGTTTCTCGACCCGTTGTCCGGGCGGCATCACGACGCCCATGCTCCTCTGGAACTTGCCGTAACTGGGATCGGATGCCGTCCCGCTGAAGTTCCCGAGGTTGTTGATGTAACCGCCCGAATAACAGTCGTTGGCGCCATTGCGGATCGGGCCCGGGGCGGCGCGGGTGTCCCGGTTGCCGTCCCAATTCGCCACGCCCCCGAACTTGTTGACGAGGCTGTCGGGATCGGGCGGATCCGGCGGCGCCAGGTCGAGGGTGCGGTAAACGGAAGTCACTTCCAGATCGGCGCCCGGCACCGTCATCCACCCGCTCGGGGTCCCCGCCGGAACCGTGGTGAACTCGTGGGTCACCGTCGCCGGGTGGCTCAGCGTGTATTCCCAACCGAACTCCAATCCGGCACTGTGGTTGGGCCAGCGGAGGTGCAGGGGGTCGCCGCCGAGGTCGTCATTGATCCAGACATGTTGGTAATTGTGGAAGACGCCCTCGATCAACCGGAAGTCCACCTCGAAGTCCCGGCAGACCGCCGCCTGGGCCGCGTCCATCGCCGGCGCCGGCGGCGGGTCCGCGGCGGGCTCGGAACAGCGGAACGGCCCGCAGGTGATGTGCATCGCGGCGCCCGTCGGCGTCGCCTCCTGCCCGGCCCCGCCGGTGATCCTACGGAACTCGAACACGGCGCCCTCGTCCACCGCCGTTCGCTGCAGCAGGCTCCAATCCGCGTAGGCGAACGGCGTCAGGGACTCCCCGGCCTCCACCGTCACGCCCGGCGCGCCCTCGACGAACAGCGGCCGGATCCGCGCCCGGTGCGACGACGACACCAGCAGCATCGGGTTCACGCTCGCCCTCGCCTTCGCCGGGTCGGTCCCGTCGTCCGGACACAGCGCCTGCCCCGAGCAGTCCCGGTCGGCCCCCGCTTCCGGCGGCCGCATCCCCACCACGAACGGCCGCGGCGCCGCGTCGCTCATCCCCGAAACCGCGTCACTCCAGTCGCTCACGATCGGCGACTCGGCGGTCCCGGCCACCGCCCGCACCCGGATCAGCATCTCCGTCTCCGGTTCCGCCAGGACCCGGTGCGTCGTCCCTTCGACGGTCTCCGGCGAGGCCGCGTCGAGCCCCGCCTCGGTCGCCGCCACCCGCACCTCGTACCGCAGCGCCTCCGCCACCGGCTCCCAACTCCACTCGATGAAGTCCGCCCCGCTCCCCGATACCTCGGGAACCGGCGCCGCCAAGGTGACCGGCGGAATCGGCGCCGCCGCGCTCATTCCGGTCGCCGTCTCGCTCCACTCGCCCTGCCGTTCGCCTTCGCGCGCCCGCACCCGGGCATACCCGACGGTCTCCGACTTCACCGAAAACCGGTGCATGGTCGTGGTGACCGTCGCCGTGGAGACCGAGGAAAAGTCCCCCTCTTTCAGGCTCAGTTGGATCTCGTAGCCGGTGGCGCCTTCCACCGCTTCCCAGCCGAACTCGAGGAAGTCGTGGCCGCTGGCGGTGACCTTCAGCCCGCCCGGAACCCCCACCGGGTCCGGGGCCGCCGGAGCGGGCGGGGGCGCGGGAGCCGGCGCCGGGGCGGTGGTCGAAGAGTCGTCCCCGCAGCCCGCGAGCGCCAGACCCGCAAGGAGGATCAGGCCCGGCAGGCCCTTCCGGGATCGGCCCGCGCTACCCACGGGTCGAGTCCTCGGCGAACCTGCCCCCCCCCCCCCCCCCCCCCATTTCGAGGTCGAGGTGGAGCGCGCGGAGCTCGGTCCGGCCGCGGCGCGGGGCCGGCTCTTCGATGGTGTGCGTCATGAGGTGTGCCTCCGGGAAATCCCGCGGCCGGTTGCGGTTCACGGGAATCGCCGCGAATTCTACCGAACGGAATTCCCGGCCGGCCCTTTCCCGGAGCGGGCCCCCGGACGGAGTCCCGCACCCTCGCCGGGCGCGCCGGCGGCGAGGTCCGGCCCGGTTCCGGGAGCCTCCGGGAGTTCGGTCGCGCCCAACCCGGAGGGGCGCCGGCTCTCGGGCGCCGGAAGACCGGAGCAGCCGCCGCCGCAGCCGCGCGCCCCGTTGCCGGCGGATGGCGTCGAGGTTCGGTGGCGGGCGGGACGAGGCAGAAGTCGTCGGCGCCGTTCCGCCGTTCGCTGCGCCGGACCGGAAGGGGCTCCCTTCGAGGAGCCCGGCGGCGCGGCGAGGCGGCGGGCCGCCGTTGTCGTCGAAGGGCGAAGTCGGACGCGAACCGGAGCCGGCCGCCTCGAAAAGCGCGGCGACTCCGCCCGCCCTCCGCGAAGACGCCGCCGTCTCGACGCGGTCCGGGACGGCGCCCGGAGCCGGACCGTCATCGTCTCGAGGTCGGGTTTCGATGGTCGCGGCCCTCGGGGTCGGCCCGCCTCCGCGCCGGAGGGCCTTGCTCTCTCCGGCGGGGACAGCGGCCCGGCGTCCGCGGGGGCCCGGTCGTCGTCGGCCCGGTCTCCCTCGTCGGGAATCCGCGCCGGCCGCGACGAACCCTCCGGGGCCGCCCGGGGAGCGCCGGCCGGGAGCGGCGCCGTCGCGCTCCCGGCCGGAGGGTGGGGTCCTTACGGTCTCAGTGGGGCTCGCACCGGATGAAGAAGTTCCCGTCGTTGCGCCCCGTATTCGGGCCCGCCGGGAAAGTGGTGCCGCCGGAGCGTCGGTTGTCGCCGTCGGCGTCCCAGGTGCAGGTCACCGACAGGTCCATCTCCGTTTCGCAGGTCCGCGTGTCCCGGAGCAGCACGAAGGTGGCGCTGAGCGGGATCTCCACCACAGCGTCGCACAACTCTTCCCCGCCGTCGTCGGCGGAGCAGGAATCCGCGTCCTCGTTGCCGTCGAAGTTGTCCGGGTTCCCGTCGCTCCCGGGATCCCCGTCGGCTCCAAGCAGGTCGATCTTCCCCAGGTCGCCGTAGATCGGGTCGCCGTCGCTGTCCAACAGTTCGTGCCGGACGATCGGCTGCCAGGCGCTGTAGCCGTGCCGCGCGTCACGACCCCCCGCAAGGTAATCCACCCTGCCCCAATGGGGAGGGCCCTCATAGGTGCCGCTCTGGCGCGCGTACATTTCGTACAGGTCGTAGTCCCTCAAGGTGCCGTCGATCCCGAAATTCGACTCGCCCCGGAACCGGTCCCGGCCTCGCTGCCCCACCCGGGTCGTGCCCGGCTCGGGGCGCACCAGCCACATCGAAGCGTGCCGGCTGCCCCGCGGTCGCCATTCGCTCCCCGGCCTCCCTTGCCAGACGACATCGCCGTCGGGAGCCGGCGCGGTGTTCCGGACGACGATCCGGTCGAACCGGGCCCAGCGGTTGTGATCGTTGTTGGTTCCCGAGAACTCGAACTCCAGTCGGTACTGCCGGCCGATCCCCCCGGCCACGAACGCCTCCACTTCCTCCCGGAACCGCTCGCACTTGTCGTACTGGTCCGCGAACGGGAAAGTGACGCGCCCGCACTTCAGCTCGGCGAACGGGTCGTCCTTCCCCCAGGCGACCTGGCTGCCGGCCCAGGACACCCCGACCTGCGGGTCCACATGCAGCCGGTACCCGGGCGAGTAGTCGTGGTGGCGGACATTCGCCCGGCCCAATCCCGAAGGGTTGGTGTAGTAGCCGTCCGTGACGAGGATGGCGCAGCGGCCCGGGGGTCTCTCGACCCGGTCCTGGGGCAGCATCATCGTGCTGAGTCTCCTCTGGAACTTGCCGTAACTGGGGTTGGGGCGTTCCCCGGAGCCGCTACTGAGGGGGTTGTGGTAACCGCCGTCATAACAGTCGTTGGGGCCGTTGCGGATCGGGCCCGGGGGGTTCCGGGTGTCCCGGTTGTTGTCCCAATTCGCCACGCCCCCGAACTTGTTGACGAGGCTGTCGAGATCGGGCGGATCCGGCGGCGCCATGTCGAGGGTGCGGTAAACGGAAGTCACTTCCAGGTCGGCGCCCGGCACCGTCATCCACCCGCTCGGGGTCCCCGCCGGAACCGTAGTGAACTCGTGGGTCACCGTCGCCGGGTGGCTCAGCGTGTATTCCCAGCCGAACTCCAATCCGGCACTGTGGTTGGGCCATTGGAGCAGAAAGGGGTTGCCCGGCAGCTCATCGATGATGGCGACCCTTTGGAAGTTGCGGAAGGCGCCTTCGATCAACCGGAAGTCCACCTCGAAGTCCCGGCAGACCTCCGCTTCCGCCGCCTCCATCGCCGGCGCCGCCGGCGGGTCCGCGGCCGCCTCGGAACAGCGGAACGGCCCGCAGGTGATATGCATCGCCGCGCCCGTCGGCGTCGCTTCCTGCCCGGCCCCGCCGGTGATCCGGCGGAACTCGAAAACGGCGCCCTCGTCCACCGCCGTCCGCTGCAGCAGGCTCCAGTCCGCATAGGCGAACGGCGTCAGCGCCTCCCCGGCCTCCACCGTCACCCCCGGCGCGCCCTCGACGAACAGCGGCCGGATCCGCGCCCGGTGCGACGAGGACACCAGCAGCATCGGGTTCACGCTCGCCGTCGCCTGCGCCGGGTCGGTCCCGTCGTCCGGACACAGCGCCTGCCCCGAGCAGTCCCGGTCGGCCCCCGCTTCCGGCGGCCGCATCCCCACCACGAACGGCCGCGGCGCCGCGTCGCTCATCCCGGACACGGCCTCGCTCCAGTCGCTCACGATCGGCGACTCGGCGGTCCCGGCCACCGCCCGCACCCGGATCACCATCTCCGTCTCCGGTTCCGCCGTGACCCGATACCTCGTCTCCTCGACCATCTCCGGCGAGGCCCCGTCGAGCCCCTCCTCGGTCGCCGCCACGCGCACCTCGTACCGCAGCGCGTCCGCCACCGGTTCCCAACTCCACTCGATGAAGTCCGCCCCGCTCCCGGAAACCTCCGGCGCCGGCGCCGACAGGGTGACCGGCGGGATCGGCGCCGCGGCGCTCGTCCCCATCGCGGTCTCGCTCCACTCGCTCTGCCGCTCGCCCTCGCGCGCCCGCACCCGGGCATACCCGGCGGTCTCCGATTTCACCGAAAACCGGTGCATGGTCGTGGTGACCGTCGCCGTGGAGACCGAGGTGAAGTCGCCCTCCTTCAGGCTCAACTGGATCTCGTAGCCGGTGGCGCCTTCCACCGCTTCCCAGCCGAACTCCAGGAAGTCGTGGCCGCTGGCGGTGACCTTCAGCCCGCCGGGAACTCCCACCGGGTCCGGGGCCGCCGGAGCGGGCGGGGGCGCGGGAGCCGGCGCCGGAGCGGTGGTCGAAGAGTCGTCCCCGCAGCCCGCGAGCGCCAGACCCGCAAGGAGGATCAGGCCCGGCAGGCCCTTCCGGGATCGGCCCGCGCTACCCACGGGTCGAGTCCTCGGCGGACCTGCCCCCCCCCCCCCCCCCCCCCCCCATCCGAGGTCGAGGTGGAAGGCGCCCGCAGCTCGGTCCGGCCGCGGCGCGGGGCCGGCTCTTCGATGGTGTGCGTCATGAGGTGTGCCTCCGGGAAATCCCGCGGCCGGTTGCGGTTCACGGGAATCGCCGCGAATCCTACCGAAGGGGATTCCCGGCCGGCCCGTTTCCCCCGAGCGCGCCCCGGAGGAGTCCTGCGCCCTCGCCGGGGCGCGTGGGCGGCGCGGTTCCGGCCCGGTTCCGGGCGTCCCCCGGGGAATCCGGTTCGCGCCGACCTCAGTGTGTGTGGACGCCGGCGGTCAGGAGCGGGACGGCCGGAGCCGCCGCCGCAGCAGCGGGTTCAGCGAAAAACCGCCGGCGCCGGCCCGCTCCACCAGGCCCAGCCGCTCGCACCAGGCGATGCGCCGCCGCAGCAGCGCCCCGTCTTCGCCGGCCTCCTCGGCGAGCAGTTCCATCGTCTCCTCGCCGAAGGGCTCCTCGATTTCGGTCAGCCGCTGCAGCAGGCCGGGGACCTCCGGGTCCGCCCCGAGTCCGAGTTGCTCCGGGCTGGGAGTGCGCGCGGCCTTCTTCCGCAGTTCCGCCATCCGGGACTTCCAGTCCCTGGTGGAGCCGGTGTTCAACTCGAACAGGCAGGCCGGCCAGCCCCCGGACACCTCCAGCAGTTCCCGGATCTGCTCCTCGTCGTGCTGCAGGTTCACATCGTCGAGCCAACTGCGCACGAAGGTGGCGTCGCAGGGCTTGATCTCGATGCGGTCCAGCCCCTCGAGAGTCTCGAAACCGCCGTCCCCGTCGTAGTTGCCGCCGCTGCCGTTCCCGGGGCCCCCGGCGAGGAGCCGCAGGCGGTCCGGGTCGGCCTGGAAGGCGAGGCGCACCCGGGCCGCCCGGCGGCGGGAGCAGAACCGCCGGGCCTCGTCCAGCCAGTCCGCGTCCCAGCGGCTCTCGAGCGGCAGCAGGTTCACCGAGATCGCCTCCCCGTCGAGCGGCAGCGCCCCCAGTTGCCGGCGGAAGGCGTCGAGGTCGGCGGCCGGCGGCAGGACGCGGAAGTCGTCGGCGCCGTTCCGCTGCTCGCTGCGCCGGGACAGGAAGGCGGTCACCTCGAAGAGCCCGGCGGCCCGGCAACCGGAGATGACCGCCACTCCCGGCCGCCGCAGCAGGTCTTCCTGGAGATAGGTCAGCGGGCCCCGCCGCTTCACCCGCGGCCCCTCCTGCGGGTACCGCGCCCGGAACGACGCCGGTTCGTAGGTCGAAGGCAGCGACCGCGGCTTCTCCAGCGTCTTCTCGATCTGTTCGGCGTTGCCGAGCAGCAGCAGCACATTCGGGTTCCGCAGCGTGTAGCGGTCGTCACCGACGACCCGCAGGACGCCGAGTCCGTCCATCTCGTCGAGGAGCATCCGGAATTCGAGATCCGACACCTGGAAGCCCTCCGGCCACCAGTCCCGCGCCAGTTGCCGGATCTCGCCGCGCTCGAGTCCGGCGTCGAGCACCGGGCGGTCCCGCGACTCGAAGGCGAGCGCGTAGGCGATGACCTCGTATCGGGGATCGAGTTGGAGGGTGAGCAGGAACCGCTCGCGGATGGCGTCGCGCAGTTCGGCGCTGCCGTAGGCCTCGTCGAGTTCGGCGTCGGTGACCCGGTAGGGGAACGGCTTGCCGGGGGCGCGCACCCGCCGGGCCAGTTCGGCGCCGTAGAGCTGGATGAGCGACGGGTAGTAATTCGTCTGCGCCAGGATGCGGTGGACCAGGTCGTCGCGCTCGAACCGGCAGCCGACCGCTTCGAGCGGCTGCCGCGCCAGCGCCTCCGCGTTGCGGCGTTCGTCGCGCCCGCCCAGCATCGGGCCCACCCGCACCGGATCCCCGAGGTGGGCGAGCGGATGGTTCGCCTGCCGGGTGGTCCGCAGCACATTGTGGAGTCCGGCGAAGACCACCTTGAAACGGCGTCCGGTCTCGTCCATGAGGCCCTTGAGGCGCGCCGACTCGCGGAAGTCGGCGGCGGCGTCGCGCGCCAGGAACTCGTCCGCTTCGTCGAGCAGGAGCAGCAGCCGGCGGTCCTCCCGGGCGCCGAGCCACTCCCGCAGGTCGGTGAGCAGGGCGTCGAGGCGCCGGCTGTTCGCCGGGTCGAGTTCGCCCCGGCCCTTCGGGCGGCGGAGGATCTTGAGGTCGGCGAAGGCGTCGTGGAGCAGCGGCCAGATCTCCCGCGGCCCCTTGGCGTAGCCGATCTCGTGGACCTTGAGGTCGATCCACTTCGCCAGGTGCCCGGGACTCGAGCGGAACTCGCTCTCCACCCGCCGCAGCAGCGCCGTCTTCCCCAGTTGCCGGCCGCCGTAGATGAAGCAGGTGCCCGAGCGGTCGGCGAGGTCGCGCCGCTCGCGCTCCCGCCCGTAGAAGAGTTCCGGCGGGACGACCCCGGCGGTGGGCGCGTACGGGTCCGCGGAAGTGAACGGCAGCGCCGCGCGGAAGAGCACCGACAGCCGACCGGCGGCCCCCTGCGTGGCCAGGAAGACCACGAAGGTGGTGTCGAGGACCAGGAACAGGCGCTGGTCCCGGAGCGCGAGTTCGCGCAGCCGTTCCCGGTCGCCGCCGAGGCAGCCGAAGTGGAGGACGATCGTGGGGGCGTCGCCGGAGACCCCGACCGACCGCCGGATGGTCTCCTCCACATTCGGGGCCCAGTTCAGCAGCAGCCGGTATCTCCCGTCGGCCTCGGAGCCGAACTGGCGGGAGGGGCAGAGGTCCCGGTCCGAGAGCCGCGCCACCCGCACCGAGCCCAGGTAGGTGCGGCTGCCCCGGTCGGTGGACACCTGGCAGTTGCCGAAGCCGAGTTCGTCGAGCAGATACTGCAGCAGGTGCTTGTCGTAGGCCCGCTTCTCCGCCGCCGCGAACCAGGCTTCCAGCAGGCGGGCGCCGCGCTTCGCCGGTTCCTCGTCGAGCCCGCGGAAACTGAACCCGGAGATCCCCTGCCGCCGGGCCAAGCTGTCCACCACCTGCCGGTGGCCGTGGCGGTCGGCGTAGCGGGGCAGGGCGGCGTCGAGTTCCCCCTCCACCGCGCGAAAGTCGCCGAAGGGGCTCGGCGGCTCCGGCGCCGGCTGGAACGACTCCCCCTCTTCGAGTTGCAGGAGGTACTCGTGGGCGGTCAGCAGGTGGCCGGCCTCGATGGCGGTCCGGGCGGCCTCGACCCCCCGGGGATCGGCCTCTTCCGGCGCCGCCGCCAGGCGCTTCCGGGCGGCTTCGATCCGGCCGGCGCCCAGCGCCCGGGCGGCGTCCTGGATCCGGCGGAGTTCCGCTTCGGCGTCCACCGCGGCGGCGACGACGGCGTCTTCGCCCCGCTCCGGCGAGGCCGCGGGCTCGGCGAGCGCGGTGGCGATCGCCACCAGCCGCGCCGCCAGGTCGTTCCGCTCGTCGCCGCCCAGCCGCCCCTGGCAGAAGGCGGCCTCGATCCGGGAGGTCTCGGCGGCGAGTTGCCCGGTGAGCCCGAAGCGCCGCTCGGAGGCGCTCTCCCGGAGGGCGCGGCGGCACTCCGCTTCCTCGTCGTCGCCGAAGGCCTCCATGGACTCCAGCGCCAGGCGGGCGCCGAGCAGGTCGTACCGCTCCAGGCGCTGCCGGAACGCCTCCGCCCGGGTCGCCGCGTGCCGGTCGCGGTCGAGCAGGGTCCCGAGCACCGACTCCGGGTCGTAGGGCGCCCGGGGCCCGAAGTCGGCGTCGAGGTCGAGCGCGCTGACGAGCACCAGGTCGCCGCGCCGGACGATCTCCCGGCGCGGCGCCGGCGCGCCGTCGGTGGCGCGTTCCTCGAAGACCGCCAGCAGCGCGGCGATCGCCTGCCGCGCCCGCAGCAGGGCGGCGGCGAGGCCCGGCGGCGGCGCTGCTTCCTCCATGGCGGCGACGGCCGCGAGCGCCGGCGCGCCGTCGGCGTCCAGGTCCTTCCGCAGGGAGACGATGATGTCCCGCAGGTACCCCTTCAGGTCGCCGGACTCCCCGGACATCAACTGCAGCCACTCGTTCGCGAGTCCGACCGCCGGCAGGACATTCTTCCAGAGCAGGCGGAGCGCCCGGTCGGTGATCGGGCGGGCGCCGGAGCGGCGGTCGCTCTGGTGGACCAGGGCTTCGAACTCCCGGGGCACCACATCGGAGCCGCCGAGCGACCGGGTGGCCCCCAGTTCCTGGAGGATCTGCCGCACCCGGGGCCGGTCGGCGCGCCGGTCGGCGGAGATCCGCTCGGTCAACTCCGCCAGGCAGCCCCCGGTCAGCAGGGTTCCGAGCACCTGCGCCGCGCGCGGCAGCGGGTTCGTCTTGCTCTTGACCGCGGCCGACCATTCCCGGACCCGCTGCGCCAGTTCGGTGAGTCGCCGTTCCCGGCCGGCGGTCCCCAGGGCGCTCTGCAGCAGCGAGGCGTCGAGCGCGGTTCCGTGGAGCCGGTCGGCGTAGTCGGCGACCTGCCGGGCGAGCGTATAGACCGGGGCCAGCGGTTCCGAGGTGTGGATCTGCCGGAGCAGCGCCGGGGCGCCGGTGGTCGGGGCGAACAGCGCCGGGGCCAGGGTGGCGCTCAGCAGCAGCAGGTGGAGGGCGTCCAGGTCCTCCGGGGCCGGGGCCCCGCGGCCGAAGTCGTCCGGGTCGATCCCTTCCAGGATGGGCCGGAGGGCGGCGGCGAAGTCGTCGTCGGGCGCCCGGAGGTGGCCGGCCAGCGCGGTCGCCTCGATGAGGTCCGGGGGCGGCAGGCCGCGAGAACCCTCGGGCCGCGCCGCCGCCAGTCGGGACAGCAGGGTGGCCGCCCCCGGCCGCCCGTCGCGGATCGCCTGCCAGGCCGCTTCCGCGTGGGGATTGTTCGGCGGCGGCGCCGGTTCCGGGGCGGGCGCCGGTCGGGCCGCCGGTCGGGTCGCTGCCGGTTCCGGGGCGGCCGGCGCCGTCGCGGCCGGCTTCTTCCGGGGGCCGGGCTTCGGCGGCTCGGGGTCGGGTTCCGGCTCCTCGCCCTCCGGGGGCCCGACTTCCTCTTCCTCCGAGGCGGAGTCCGGCGCTCCGTCGGCCTTCGTCGGCTGGCCCGGCTTCGTCGGTTTCGCCCGGACCGCCCGGCCGCCGGCCGGTTCGCCGCCGGGCGCGAGGATCCGGAGGACGCGGCGGCGCGCGTTGATGCGGCGCCGGGAGGCGGTGGCGATCTTCTCCTGGAGTTCGACGATCCGGTCCTCGCGGGTCAGTTCTTCGGCCGGGTCGTCCGCCGGGTCGGCGCCCTCGAGCCGCGCCCGTTCCGCTTCCGCCGCGCCGGTCTCGGCGTCGGCCTTCTTCCATTCGGCCAGCGCCGCCGGCAGCGAGTCGCGCAGGCGTTTCAGGTCGCGCCGGAAGGCCTTGGCGGCGGCCTCGGTCGGCGGCGAATACCGATCCACCCACTGCTGCAGCGCTTCCCGGAACTTCGGCTGCAGCCAGGCAGCCCCGGATTCCCGGCCCTCCCGCACCAGGAGGTCCCGCAGGTTCCCCAGGTACTCGGCGAACACCCCGGCCATCCGTTTCTTCGCCGCCAACGAGTCGCGCACGCGCCCCAGGGATTCGACCCTGCGGATCGTCTTCTCGAAACCCTCGAGGGGGACCCCGGCGCGCCCGGCGGCAGAAACGAAGTCGAAGAACTCGCCGTAGGCCCGGTTCCACTGGGCGTCGTACGGGGTCTCGGGCTCTGCCGCTTCCGGCTCTTCCCCCGCGTCGGCCTCCGGCGCCGCCGGCTCCTCCGGGGGGCCGGCCGCCGGCGATTCCGCCTCCGGCGCCGGCTCCGCGAAGGCGAAGGCGAACTCGGTCTGCAGCGAGTCGTCCTTCCCGGCCGCGTAGCGGAGCAGGTCCGGGCTGTCGAACAGGGTGGCCACCGAGAACACCCCCAGCGCCACCGCCTCCCGGCGTTCCGCTTCCAATTCCTCCCAGCGGTCGAGTTCCTCCCGGACGATCGGCCAGAGCGCCACCCCCGGGCGCTGCCAGTCCTGCGGGTCGTCGAACAGGTGTTCGGTCCCGGGGATTCCTTCCAGACTGGCGCGGATCTGCTCTTCGTCCGGGAAATCTTCCGGCAGGCCGCCGAGGTCCCGGAACGCCTGGCGCTCGATGCCGGGAATGGCCAGGTCCGGCAGGTCGCGCTGCAGACCCCAGACTTCCCGCCGCTCCTGCGGGTCCGAGTAATAAGCGGTCAACTTGGCGCGAAGCCGCTCCGCGGTCTTCAGGCCCTTGAAAGAGAAGTTCTGCTCCCGGCAGAAGTCCTTCACCACCGACCGGGAAGCGATCCGCTGCAGGTATTGGCGGTTCGGGATGTTCAGGTATCGGCAGAGGTCGCGGAACCCCGTCTCCGGGTCCGCGAACCGCGCCGGCAGTCCGGCCCGCAGCGACGCCACTTCCCGTTCCCCGCCGCCGCTACCCGTTCTCGGCCCGATGGGTTTCGATCAACTGTTTCGCGAGGTTCGCCGGCACCGGATCGTAATGGGAGAACTCCATGCGGAAGGCGCCGCGTCCGCCGGTCAGCGAGGTGAGGGTGGGCTCGTAGGTCAGCATCTCCGCCATCGGGGCCTGGGCGGTGATGGTGATGGATTCCCCCGCGGTGTCCATTCCCTGGGTCCGCCCCCGGCGCGCGTTCAGGTCGCCGAGCACCTCCCCGGTGGTCTCTTCCGGGACGGTGATCTCCACCGACATGACCGGCTCCAGCAGGGTGGGCCGGCAGCGGGACATGGCGTCCCGGAAGGCCAGCGAAGCGGCGATCTTGAAGGCGATCTCCGAGGAGTCCACCGCGTGGAACTTGCCGTCGAACACCGTCGCCTTGAAGTCCACCACCGGGTACCCGGCCAGGTATCCCTTCTGCCGGGCTTCCTGGAATCCCTTCTCGATGGCCGGGATGAACTGCCGGGGGATCGCGCCCCCGACGACGGCGCTCTCGAAGACGAAGTCCTCGCCCCGGCCGAGGGGCTCCACCCGGACCTGGCAGTCGGCGAACTGGCCGTGCCCGCCGGTCTGTTTCTTGTGGCGTCCGTGCGCTTCGGTCGCCGCGGTGATCGTCTCCCGGTAGGGCACCCGCGGCGGCCGCAGCGAGACCTCGACCCCGTACTTGCGCTTCAGCCGGGAGACGACCACTTCGATGTGGAGTTGCCCGGTCCCGGAGAGGAGCAGTTCCCGGTCGCGTTCGAAGGTGAGCGTCAGGTCTTCTTCGCGGAGCCGCTGCAGCGCCTGCGAGATCTTCTCCTCGTCGCCGCGCGACTTGGGTTCGATGGCGAAACTGATGACCGGACGCGGCGCCTCCGGGCGGACGAAGCGGAGGTCGCCGTCCACCGCCAGCGTGTCGCCGGTGTGGGTGTCCCGGAGTTTGGCGAAACAGCCCAGGTCCCCGGCGGCGAGCCGGTCCACCGCTTCCGTCGCCTTCCCGTGCATCCGGTGCACATTGCCGAGCCGCTCCGGCGCCCCGGTGCGCAGGTTCTTCAGCGGCGTCTCCGCGGTCAGCGAACCGGTCATCACCCGGAACAGGCTCAGCCGCCCGGCGAAGGGGTCGGCGATGGTCTTGAACACATAGAGGCTGGTCGGCGCGTCGGCGCCCACTTCGCGCTCCGCCGGCTCGCCGTCGGGCCCGACGCCTTTGGCCGGGCCCCGGGCGGCGGGGTCGGGGGCGAGGTCCACCAGGGCGTCGAGCAGCGCCGTCGAGCCCAGGTTCCGGGCGCCGGCCGCCGCGAACACCGGGAAGACCGCCCGGGAGGCGACCGCGGCGGCCAGACCGCGCCGCATCTCTTCCTCGCTCAACTCGCCGGCGTCGAAGAACCGGTCGAGCAACTCTTCGTCGGACTCGGCGATCATCTCCATGAGTTCCGAGCGCGCCGCTTCCGCCGCCGCCTGCATCTCCGCGGGGATCCCCGAATCCCCGTCCTCTTCCCGCCGCTCCGGGCCGGGGCCCCGCCGCGCCTTCATCGAGATCAGGTCCACCACCCCGGCGAAGTTCCCTTCTTCCCCGATCGGCAGTTGCACCGGGATCGCCGTGCGCCCGAAGGCGCGCCGGATCCCCTCGAGGGCCCGCTCGAACGAGGCCCGTTCCCGGTCGAGCCGGTTCACCACCGGCAGCACCGCCGCTCCCGCCGCTTCGGCGAATCCCCACACCCGTTCGGTGTTCACCTGCACCCCGTCCACCGCGCACACCGGGACGAGCGCGGTGTCGGCGACCGGCATCGCCAGACTGGCCTCGGTGATGAAGTTCCCGTATCCCGGCGTATCCAGCAGGCGCAGGCCGACGCCTCTCCACTCGCAGCGGGCCACTGCGGCGCCCAGGCTGATGCCGCGTTCGATCTCGTCTTCGTCGTAGTCGGTGACCGTGTTCCCGTCTTCCACCCGGCCCAGGCGGGTCTCCGCCCCGGAGGCGTAGAGGAGCGCGGAGACCAGGGTGGTCTTCCCGGAGGTGCCGTGTCCGGCGACCGCGAGCGTGCGGAGGTGGGCGGTGTCGTGCTGGCTCATGCGTTCGGGGAGGGCTGCGGGGAGTCCGCCGTCGGGGCGCGCGCCGGAACCCGCGCCCCCGGAGGCGCACCCGGTTGCGGGCGGGCCCCGGGTCCCGGAACGGCGCTCGGGGGCGAACCGGATCGTCGGGCGGATCGCCGGAACCGCCGCCGGAGAAGCGAACCCGGAATTGTACCATCGCCGCCGATCAGGTCTTGCCGGAAGTCTTGCGGGCGGTTTCGAGGGCGGTTTCGCGGGCGCCGACGCTTCGCGCCGGGCGCCGCGAGGCGGTGGGCGTCCTCTTCGGCGCCGACCGGCTGTTCCTCCGCGCGAGCGACGGGAGTTGGCTCACGGCTTCCCTCCCCGAGAACCTCTCCCGGGTCTCCCCTTCGGAGCCGAACTTCCCCTCCCCGGCGGAGGCGGCCCGGGTGCTGGGCCGGGCCCTGACCCGACTCGCCGGCGGCGGGAGCGGGAACGGCGCGGAGGGGCGCCCGAAGGCGGGACGCTTCCGGGAGGCGCCCTTCCGGGAGGCTGTCGTCGCGATCCCGGACCGGGCGGTCGCGGTGGGCCTCGCCGACTCCTCCGGCCCGCGCCGGCGCCGGCGGCTGAGGGCCTCGCTGGCGGCGACCCTCTCCGCCGGCGCCGACGCCCGCGCCTCTGCCCCTTCGGCCCGGATGCGGTTCGGGTCGCTCCGCAGCGGCTCCCTCCGGCGATCCTCCCTGCTCGGCGCCGCCGTCGCCGGGCCGGTGGTCTCCCAGTACGAGTCGGTGGTCGAGGCGGCCGGGCTGGCGGTGCGCTGGGTGGACACGCCGACCCTGGCGCTCCTGCCCGAGTGGCTGGCCGCCGGGCCGGGGAGCGGCGCCCGGGCGCTGCTGGCGCTCCATCGGCGCCACTTCGCCCTGGCCGCCGCCTCCGGCCGCCGGCTGACCGCCTTCCGGCTCAAGTTGCGCGCCGCCCTCGACCCGGAACCCCCCGCCCTGGCCGCGCGCCGGCTGGCGGCCGCGGCGGTCTCCGGCGGGAGGCCGACGATCTCCGTCTGCGGCGAAGGCGCCGAAGAGGCCGCGGCCCTGCTCCGCGCGGCCGACCTGCCCCCGGAGTCCGTCCGCGCCGCCTCGGAGAATTCCTCCTCCGAGGCGAGGCCCCTGTCGCCGGTCTGGGCCGACGCCCTCGGCGCGCTCCTCCGGCGTCTGGGAGGGCGCCCGGCGCCGCTGGCCGCCGAGCCGGTGGCCGCCGAGCCCGGCTGAGCCGCCGCGGGTCCGGGAATTCGAGGAAGTTCCGACAGGGAACGGGTGGGCGTCGCGGCGATGGCTCGGATCCCGGCCGGCATCCAACTGGGACGGGCTTCCGCCGCCGGCCCCCGGCGCGCCCTCGAAGCGGCGACCCTCGCGCTCTTCCTGGTCGCCGCCGCCGGGGCCTGGTCGCTGCTCCGCCTCCGGGCCGCCGGGCCCTCGGCGCCCGGGGCCGCCGCGGGCGGGCCGGACGCGCCCGCTCCCGGGGCCGGCAGGGCCGAGGCGGCGGACTTCGCCGCGGTCCTCGACGAGGCTTCGGCCCTGCTGCAGTCCGGAGCGGTGGGCGCGGCGCGCGCCGGGGCGGTGTTCCGGACGGTGCGGGCCACGGCGCCGCCCCCGGTCCGGATCGTCGGCATCACGATCCGCCCGCTCGGGGAAGGGGCCGCCGAAACCGTCCTGTCGGCGCGCGCCCCCGACGGCGCGGCGGTGGCCGACTGGCTGGCGGCGCTCCTCCGGTCGCCGGCGGTGGAGGCCGCGGAGGTGATCTCCGAACGCCGCCAGCGCGACGGGAGCGTCGTGGTGCAGATCACCTCCCGGATCACGACCGGCCTCCCTTCCCGCCCCGCTTCCCCTTCCGAGTCGGGAAGCGTCGCGGCGCCCGCGGCGGCCGCCGGCCGGGAAGCGCCCCCCTGACCCCGCCGCCCTGACTCCGACGCCCTGACCCCGACTCCCTGACCCCGACTCCCTGACCCCGACTCCATGACCCCTCCGGGAAACCCGCTCCGGGTGCGGGCGCTGCTCCTGCTCCTCGTCGCCGCCCTCGCCCTCTGGGTCTGGGTCGAGCGGCAGGCCGCGGCGGAGCGTTCGGCCGGCGAAGCCCGCGCCGGAGCGGCGGCGGCCCGGGCGCAGGCGGAGTCCCGGCGGCAGAGCGAGCGCGAGGAGCGTCTGGCCCGGCTGGGCGCGCTCCTGGAGCGGCGGCGGCCGGCCCCGGCCAGCGTGGCCGCAGTCCGGGAGCGTCTCCTGGCGATCGCCGCGCCGCTCGAGGTCTCCCTCCCGCTGGTGCGCCTCTCCCCGCTGGCGCGCCCGCCCCGGGGCGTCGCCGGCGCGGAGGCCCAACTCACCGCCGAAGGCGAGACCGACGCGCTCGTCGCCTTCGTCGCCGCGGTCGAGGGCCGGGGCTGGCCGCTCCGCTTCGAGCGGACCCAACTCACGGAACCCGCCGGCGCCGCGGCCGGCCGGCCCTCGGTGCTCACCGCCACCGTCTCCGTGCTCTGGCCGGCCCCGGCGGCGCCGCCCCCGGGCGCGGCGACCGCCCGCCGGCCCGACGAATCGGCGACCGAACTGGCCGACGACCCGCGCCTCCCGGGCCTCCTCGAAGGACTCGAGGCGTTGCTGGCCGGCCCGTACGCCGACGAGGGCCCTCCCCCGCCGGCTCCTGCTTCTCGAGTCGCCGCCGCCGACCCCGGGGACAGCGGCGAGCCGGAGGAGGATCTCCCCGCTGCCGAAGCGCCGCCGCCTCCCCGAATCCCCCGGGCGCCGGAACTCCACGGCTTCGTGGACCTCGGCGGCGGGCAGCCGGTGCAGGCGGCCCTCTTCTTCGAGGGCGAGACGGTCCTGGTCTCCGCCGGCGACCGCCTGGGCGCCTACCGGGTGGTCGCGGTCGAGCCGGCGGACTCGGTCCTCCTCTCCCGCCCGGACGGGCCGCCCCTGCTCCTGACCCTGCGGTAGGCGCGGGGCGACCCGCAGAAGGTCGGGGCGTCCGGGATCAGCGGGGCCGGCCGCCGCCGGGTCGCGACTCCGGTGCGGCGAGTTCCGCGTGGGTCTCCCGCACTCCGGCCCGCCGCCGGGCCGCGTCGAAGGTGCCGGCGAACCGGTTCGGGAGTGAGCCGGGCAGGGGGAGGCCGCTCGCGCCGCCGGCGGCGTGTTGACCTTGCCGCAACCCTCCGGGCCGGGGTTTGCCGCGGGCCGGGGCCCCCGGGTCAGCGGGGACGGGCGCCCGTCCCGGATTCGAGTTCGGCGAGTTCCCGGCGGGTTCCCGGCAGTTCGGCCCGCCGCCGGGCCGCGTCGAAGGCGCCGGCGAACCGGTTCGGGAGTGAGCCGGGCAGGGGGAGGCCGCTCGCGCCGCCGGCGGCGTGTTGACCCTGGCGCAACCCTCCGGGCCGGGGTTTGCCGCGGGCCGGGGTCCCCGGATCAGCGGGGACGGGCGCTCGTCCCGGATTCGAGTTCGGCGAGTTCCCGGCGGATTTCCCGCAGTGCGGCGCGCCGCCGGGCCGCGTCGAAGGGGCCGGTGAACCGGTTCGGGCAGTGAGCCGGGCAGGGGGAGGCGGCTCGCGCCGCCGGCGGCGTGTTGACCTTGGCGCAACCCTCCGGGCCGGGGCTCGCGGCGGGCCGGGGCCCCCGGATCAGCGGGGACGGGGGCTCGTCCCGGACTCGGATTCGGCGAGTTCCCGGCGGGTTCCCCGCAGTTCGGCGCGCCGCCGGGCCGCGTCGAAGGGGCCGGCGAACCGGTTCGGGCGGCGCGGCGGTCAGCGCGTCGGGCAGGGGAGACCGTTCGCCCTGACGGCGGCGTGTTGACCTGGGCGCAACCCTCCGGGCCGGGGCTCGCGGCGGGCCGGGGTTCGCGAATCAGCGGGGGCGGGCGCTCGTCCCGGATTCGGATTCGGCGAGTTCCCGGCGGATTTGCCGCAGTGCGGCGCGCCGCCGGGCCGCGTCGAAGGGGCCGGCGAACCGGTTCGGGCGGCGCGGCGGTCAGCGCGTCGGGCAGGGGAGACCGTTCGCCCTGACGGCGGCGTGTTGACCTTGGCGCAACCCTCCGGGCCGGGGCTCGCGGCGGGCCGGGGCCCCCGGATCAGCGGGGACGGGCGCCCGTCCCGGATTCGAGTTCCGCGAGTTCGCGGCGGGTCTCCCGCAGTTCGGCGCGCAGCCGGCCCGCATCGAAGGCGCTGACGAACCGGTTCGGGTGGCGCGCCGCCGTGGGGAGGCCGCTCACCCCGAGGGTTGCGAGCGCCGCCTCGAGGTCGAGCAGTTTCTCCCGCAACTCCGCCGCCCGTTCCTTCCGCTCCTCCGGCGACAACCCCTCCTCCGCTTCGGCGGCGTCCGCTCCGGTGTCCCCCGGTCCCGCCGGGTCGGTCGTTCCCGCGGCCCGGGCACCCGCCGGTTCCCCGGGAGGATTTCCCGCTTCCCTGCCGGAATCCCTTCCGGAATCCCCGTCGGAGTCCCCGCCGGCCCCGGCTGCCGCCCGGTCCGGATGGTCTTCCCCGGCCCCCGCGCCCGGGCGCTCCCGGGGGTCGGTTCCGCCCCTGCCTGCCTGGTTCCGGTCGGCCCGGTTCCGGTCGGCCCGGTTCCGGTCGGCCCGGGGCAGGTCGGCGTCCGTGAACCGGGGCGCCGGGCCGCGGCGCTCCCGGCTCTCCGCCACCCGCTCCCGCTGCCGCCGGGCCGCTTCCACCAGATCGGGGAGGTCGGGCCGCTCCGGCTGCATCCCGCCGGCACTCCCGACGCTCCCGGCGGAGACGGCTTCCCGCGCCGCCGCCGGGCGGCCCGTTCCCGTCGCCGGGGCGCCGAGGGCGAAGCCGGCCAGCAGCGCTCCGGCGAGCGTCTTCCCCCGGCCGGCGATCCCCGCCATCCTCCCGGCCATCCTCCCCGCCACCCCGCAGCCCCCGCCCGGCCGTTCAGTCCGCGACCGGGTTCCCGAAGCGGTCCCGCCGGACATAGGCCGGCAGGCGGTACTCCTCGCGGAACATCTGTGTCCGCACCGAACCGGTGGCGAAGCCGGCCAGGTCGCGCCCGGTGAGCAGGTACGCCACCGTGGGGCAGAGATCCCGGCGCCCCACCTGCTCCCCGAACCGCGCCCCGCGGCGGAAATCCGGGCCTACGCCCAGCGTCCACACATTGTGGGCGTAGTAGTTCCCCTGGGAGTGGTGGAGTTGGCCGTACGCATTCACTTCGTCGTCGCGCCCGCACTCCGGCCGCAGCAGGATCGAAGTGGTGTCCCGGAGAGCCGGGTCGGCGCGGATGAAGTCGTGGAGGTTGCCGAGCAACTCGTCGGTGGCGGCGAGGTGCTGCCGGTACTGCTCGTAGTCGGTGTCGTAGTCCCAGAACCCGGCGTCGGCGTGGGCGTCGTCGAGCGCCAGCATCTGGATGGTGATCAGTTTCGGGCGGAAGTCGGCGAGCAGGCGCTTCGCGATCTCGAAGCACTGCCCGTCGCCGAGCGGCACCTCCCGGTCCACCAGCGGCGTCCGGGTGGAGGCCGGCAGGTCCAGCCGCCGGGCCAGCGCGTCCGCGATCCAGTCCTCGACCTCCTGCCGGCTCCTGCGGGTGTGGCCCAGTCCCGGTTCGAGGTGCGCCCGCACCAACTCCGCCGGCGACCGCCGCTGGTCGTCGTGGAAGATCTTGTTCATGGTGAGCGAGTTCGCCCCGAAGCGCAGGCCGCCGTCCCGGTGGGCGCTCCAGTGCTTCCGGTCGTACACCCAGGAGCGGTAGTAACTCACGCCCTGCAGCATCCAGTAGTCGTTCGGCGACCCGCCCAGTTCCCTGCGGACGATCTCGGTCCAGGTGGGGTAGAGCGGGTGCTCGGAGACCGTCTCCCGGCCGGTCAGCAACTCCGTGTACAGGTAGCCGTGGAGGTTCGCCGTCTCGCCGAAGTCCTCGGTGAACACGCTCCCCTCGGCCATCATCCGGGCCATATGCGGCGTGTGTTCCGGGTCTTCGACGGTGTCCTTCTTCCGGCAGCCGTTGCCGTAGAGGACGACGACCAGGTGCTTCGTCTTCAGACTGCGGTCCGGGACCGTCCGCTCCCGTTCGGCTTCGACGGCCGGTCCGGCGGCGAAGAGCCGGCCGGCGGTTCCCAATTCGACTCCCAGTTGGAGGGCGGCCGCGCCGGCGGCCCCCAGGAAACGGCGGCGATCCATGGGGACTACTTCCTTCCGGGGGAGGGTTTCCCGGCGGCCGGCCGCGGCGCCGCCTCTACTCCGTCGGGGAGAAACACCACTTCGAGGCCGCGCACCTCCTCGTCGCGCACCGGGTTCAGGTTCCGGTAGTTCCGCGCCCGGTCGGCCAGGTTCACCCGGGAGACCCGGTACCGCCCCCGCTCCTGCCAGGCGGCGATCTTCAGCGTCCCCCGGAACACATTCGGCTGGGGAACCAGCGAAGGCCGGTTCAGCGGCGGGTTCCGGCTTTCGAGCGCCACCCGCACCAGGTCGGCGCCGCTCTCGCTCCGGAACGACACGAACACCTTCTCCACGCCGCTCCGGTCGTCCACCACCAGCGCCGCCACCGGCAGCCCCTCGCCGGCGCGCGCTTCCCGCTGCGGCAACTCGAGCGCCAGCAGCGTCGGCGGCTCGTCGTCCCGCCGCGCCGGGTCCGCGGCCAGATGGAAGGCGGCTCCCGCGAGGACCGGGTCGGTGGCGGCGAAGAGGAGCGCCTCGTTCCGCGCCGCGTCGTACAGCGCCACCTGCCGCGCCGTCCAGCGGCCGCCTTCGTACCACTCGGGGACGGAGAACGCCCCCAGGAACCGGCCCGGGTTCCGGGAATCGCCGATCAGGTCGGCCCGCACGCTCCGCCGCCCCGAAGGGCTCGCGAACACCGCCCGCGCCTGGGTCGGCCCGGCCCGGTCGTCCTCGGCGAAGGCCTCGACGAGCACCGTCCCGCCCGGCCCCACCGCTTCCGTCAGCACCCGGAAGGAAACCAGCGTGGGCGGGGTCAGGTCGGCCAGCGGGTTGTCGGCCACCACGAAGTGGGCGGGCGTCCCGTCGGCGGCCCGCAGCACCGGGTTGAACTCGTTCGAGTACGCCTTCTTGTGCCCCTGTTCGTCGGTGATCATGGTGGAGCCGATGTCGTAGCGGCCGCCGGGGTGGTACGGGTCCACCCGGCCGCGGCCCAGGTAGAGGTTCCGGTCCTTCCGGTGCGGGCGGAAGTTCACATAGACCACCGCGGCCCGGCCGAACTCCCGGCTCCAGAACTCGGCGACGAACCGGCGCCCCTTCTCGAAGGCCGGCTCCACCCGCGCGACCGCCCGCACCGTCCCGCCCGGTTCCACGAAGGAGTCCAGCACCCGCAGTTCGGTGAGCGCGGCGGAGCGGTGTTCGCCGCCGCGGATCTCCCCCTGGGTTTTCTGGGCGCCCCGGCGGCGGTACTGGAAGACCTCGGGGATGTAGTCGGCGTCCGGGACTCCCAACTGCCCGGCGCCGTCGGCGCTCTGCGGCTCGGTCCCGAGCGTCAGGTCCCCGAAGACCGCGAAGGGGTACCCGTCGGCCTCTTCCCCGGCCCCGTCCCGCGGTTCCTCCGGCGGCTCCGCTTCCGGCGCCGGAGTCCCGGCCGGCCGTTCCTGACCGGCGCCGGCGGTGACGCCGAAGAAGAAGAACAGGCCGGCGAAGAACGGCCCGGCGAAGAACGGCCCTGTCGGGAACCGGACCGCCGGCCGCGCCAAGCCGACGCCGCGCCGCGACGAAACCGGCATCCCCCGCGTCAGGCGAGACATCGGGCGAACCATCGGGCGAACCGTCGGGCGAATCGTCGGGTGAATCTGGCGGACGAACCCCTGAGGCGACACCCGAAGAACCACTTCCCGATGAACGACCTGCGAATCGCCTCCCGAACCCCCGGGCCGCGCCCCCGACTCAAGGGGCTCCGGCGAGGGACGGCGGCCAATATATCATCCGCCGCCTTGCCGCGCCGCCGGGCGACCCGGGGGCGCGCGCCTCCCGAGTTCCTGACCCCCGAGTCGTCCCCCGAGTCCCGATGCCCCTCTTCGCCCGGCGGTTCGGGGAGATGGGCACCGAGAACGCCTTCAAGATCGCCGAGGACATGGGTCGGGCCCGCGCCCGGGGCGTCGAGGTCATCCCCTTCACCATCGGCGAGCCGGACTTCGACAGCGCCCCGCACATCAACGAAGCCGGCATCGCCGCCATCCGCCGGGGCGACACCCACTACACCGACCCCGCCGGCGTCCTGCCGCTGCGGGAAGCGCTCGCCGCCCATGTCTCGAGGACGCGCGGGCTCGAAGTCACCGCCGACCGCCTCATCGTCCTGCCCGGGGCCAAGCCGGCGATCGGCTACACCATGATGGCCTATGTGGACCCCGGCGACGAGGTGATCTACCCGAGTCCCGGCTTCCCCATCTACGAGTCCTGGGTCACCTACCTCGGCGGCGTGCCGAAGCCGCTGGTCCTCCGGGAGGAGCGCGGCTTCTCCTTCGACGCCGGGGACCTGGAGCGGCTCCTCACCCCCCGCACCAAGGTGCTCATGCTCTGTTCGCCCTCGAACCCCACCGGGGGCGTCCTGCCGAAGAGCCTGCTCGCCGAGGTGGCCGAACTGGTGCGGCGGAAGGGCTCTCCGGACCTCCGCGTCTATTCCGACGAGATCTACGAACACATCACCTTCGACGGCTTCGAGCACGCCTCGCCGGCGTCGCTCCCCGGAATGGCGGAGCGGACGATCATCGCCAGCGGCCACTCCAAGGGATTCGCCATGACCGGCTGGCGGCTGGGCTGGTGCGTCCTGCCCACCGCCGAGGAAGCGCTCCGCTTCAAGCAGATCAACATCAACACCGTCAGTTGCGTCCCCCCCTTCATCCAGGAAGCGGCCCGGGAAGCGCTCGAGAGCCCGCTCACCGCCGGCGTGGTCTCGGACATGGTCGCGGAGTTCCGCCGCCGCCGCGACTATGTGGTCCCGGCGCTGAACGACATCCCCGGGATCCGCTGCGCGCTGCCGCTGGGCGCCTTCTATGTGTTCCCGAACATCTCCGGCGTCTGCGAGTCCCTGGGCGCGACCGCGTACTTCGAGGGCCTGCCCGCCGAAGCCCGGGCGCGCACCAGCCCGGCGACCCTGGTCTCCCGCTTCCTCCTCTACTACCACGGGGTGGCGCTGGTGGATCGCCGCAGTTTCGGCGTCCTGGGCAGCGAAGGGCAGGACTTCCTCCGGCTCTCCTACGCCGCCGATATGGACTCGCTCCGCGCCGGCATCGGCCGCATCGCCGCCGGCGCCGCCGACCGGGAGGGTTTCCGGCGTTTCCTGGCGGACGAAACCGCGCTGGGCCTCCCCGCCGCCTCCTGCTCGACGGCCGCCTGACTGACGGCCGCCTGACTGCCTCCGATCCCCCCCTCCGCATGAGCCGCATCTTCGTCACCCGTTCCATCCCCGAAGCCGGGCTCTCGATGCTCCGCGCCGCCGCCGAAGTGGAGGTCGCCGAAACCCGCGACGACCGGGGCCCCGACCGGGCGACGGTGCTGCGCGGGGCCGCCTCCGCCACCGTCCATGTCTCCCTCCTCACCGAGGCGGTGGACCGGGAACTCATGGAATCGGCGCCCGGCCTGCTCGGCGTCGCCAACTACGCGGTCGGTTTCAACAATGTGGAGGTCCCCGCCGCCACCGAATTCGGCCTCCCGGTCTCGAACACCCCCGGCGTCCTCACCGACACCACCGCCGACCTGGCCTGGGCGCTGCTGATGGCCGTGTCGCGCCGGGTGGTCCCCGCCGACCGCTACCTGCGCGAGGGCCGTTACCGCATCTGGGGCCCGGCCCTGATGCTGGGCGCCGATGTCAGCCCCGGCGGCGACGGCCGGCGGAAGGTGCTGGGCATCGTCGGCTTCGGCCGCATCGGGCAGGCGATGCACCGCCGGGCGCAGGGGTTCGACATGGAGGTGCTGGCCTTCGACCCGCCCATGCGGGAGATCATCGAGGCCCGGGACGATGTGGGCTACGCCGACTTCCCGGAACTGCTGGAGCGCAGCGACTTCGTCAGCATCCACTCCGACCTGAACGCCTCCACCCGCCACCTGTTCGACGCCGCCGCCTTCCGGCAGATGAAGGAGACCGCCTTCCTCATCAACACCGCCCGGGGCCCGGTGGTCGAGGAGGCGGCGCTGGTGGAAGCGCTGGAGAACGGCGAGATCGCCGGGGCCGGACTCGATGTCTTCGAGAACGAGCCGGAGATCCACCCGGGACTGACGGACCTGGAGCAGGTGGTGGCGCTGCCCCACATCGCCAGCGCCAGCCGGGCCACCCGGGACCGGATGGCGACCATGTGCGCCGAGAACGCGCTGGCGCACCTGAACCGGGAGCGCGCCCCGAACTGCGTGAACCCGGAGGTGTACGGGACCGAGGCCTACCGCCGGCGCGTCGGCTGAGGGGCCCCCGGTGGATCGCCCCGCCCGAGGGAGCGCCCGGCGGTTGCCGGGCATCGGGATCGGGGCGCCGGGTGGATCGTCCCGCCCGGGGGGAGCGCCGGCGGAAGGCAGCGCCGACCCGCCGGATCGTCCCGGCCGGCGCGACCGGGCGGCGGTGAGCACCCGCGATGAGTGAGGCGCTCGTCGGCGTCACCGTCGCGCTCTACCTCCTGGGCCTGCTGGGCCTGGGCGCCCTCTCCTCGCGGCGGATCAAGAACGCCACCGACTTCGTCGTCGCCGGGCGCCGGCTGGGCCTGGGCCTCTGCACCTTCACCCTGTTCGCCACCTGGTTCGGCGGCGGCACCATGATCGGGGCCGCCGGCGCCGCCTACTCCGGCGGCCTGGGCGCGGTGGTCGCCGACCCCTTCGGCGCCGCCCTCTGCCTGCTGCTCGCCGGCGCCTTCTATGTCCGGGTGCTCCGCCGCCTGCGCCTGCTCACCGTCGCCGACTTCTTCCGCCGCCGGTTCGGCCGGGCGGCGGAAGTCCTGGGCGCCGCCGCGGTGCTCCCGGCCTACATCGGCTGGGTCGGCTCGCAACTGCTGGCGGTGGGCACCGTGCTCTCCGCCTACGCCGACCTCCCCTTCGTCGCCAGCGTGATGATCGCCGCGGCGATCGTCCTCGTGTACACCGTCCTCGGCGGCATGTGGGGCGTGACCCTCACCGACTTCTTCCAGGCCATCGTCCTGATCGCGGCCATCGCGGTCCTCCTCCCGCTGGTGGTCGGCGCCGCCGGCGGAACCGGCGCCGCGCTGGACCGGATGGCGGAGGGCCACACCCGCTTCCTGCCGACCGGCGGGCTGCTGGACTGGCTCTTCTTCGTCCAGGCCTGGCTCCTCATCGGGCTCGGCAACCTCCCCGGCCAGGACCTGATGCAGCGCGCCCTGAGCGCCCGCAGCGAACGCATCGCCCAGTGGAGCGCCTACTTCGGCGGCGCGCTCTACCTCGTCGTCGGGATGATCCCGGTCTCGCTGGGCCTGGTGGGCTCGGTGCTGATGCCCGGCCTGGAGAACCCCGAGCAGATCGTCCCCCTCCTGGCGATGGAGTACCTGCCCCCGCTCGGCCTGGCGCTCTTCCTGGGGGCGCTCTTCTCGGCGATGATGAGTTCCGCGGACAGCGGCCTGCTGGCCCCGGCGAGCGTCTTCGGCCAGAACATCGTCCGCAACCTGGCCCCGGACCTCTCCCCGAAGGAGATCCTCCTCGCGGTGCGCGTCGGCGTGGTGGTCTTCTGCGGGCTGGCCCTCGCGGTGGCGCTCCTCTTCCAGAGCGTCTATACCCTGATGGTCGAGTCCTGGACGGTGATGATGGTGGCGCTCTTCGCCCCGCTGACCCTGGGTCTCTACTGGAAGCGGGCGAACGGCCCCGGCGCGGTCGCCGGGATGGCTTCCGGCCTCTCCGTCTGGCTGGCGCTCATCCTCCGGGACCTCGCCTTCCCCGGCGGCCCGGCGCTCCCGAACGCGCTCGTCGCGATGCCGGTCTCCTTCCTCGCCATGGTCTCGGTCTCCCTGTTCACCGGCGCCGCCCACCCGCCCCGCCGGCTCCTCGACCGCGCCGGCCGCCCGGTCGCCGAGCGCGGCCGGCTGGGAACCCTGGGCCTCCGCCCCCGGCGGGCGGCGGCGGGGGCCGGAGCCGCGTCGTGAGTCCGCGCCCGGACCCCCTGCGCCACTGGCGCATCGTCCCCACCGCCCCGGAACACGCGGAGACCCTCGCCGCCCTGCAGCGCCAGGTCTTCCCGACCCTCGCTCCCCGGCAGCGGTTCGAGGCGGCGCACTACCGCCGGCATGTGGCGATGTTCCCCGAGGGCCAGTTCGCCGCCGTCGCCGGCGAGATGCCCGGCATCCCGGTCGCCTCGACGACCACCCTGCGGCTCGACCTCGACCCCGACGCCCCCCGGCACTCCTTCGCCGAGATCATGGGCGGCGGCTTCCTCACCGCCCACGACCCGGAGGGCGCCTGGCTCTACGGCGCCGACCTGGGCGTCCACCCCGACTTCCGCCGCCGGGGGATCGCCCGCGCCCTCTACGCCGCCCGGCACCGGCTGGTGCGGGAACGCGGCCTGCTCGGACAGGTCACCGTCGGGCTCCTGAGCGGCTACGGCTCGATGTCCGAGGAGGTGCCGGCGCGGACCTATTTCCACCAGGTGGTCACCGGGGTGCGGACCGATCCCACCCTCAGCGTCCAGCTCCGCCTCGGGTTCGAGCCCCGGGCGATCCTCTCGGGCTATGTCGACGACCCGGTCTGCCGCGGCTACGGGGTGTTCCTGGTGCTGCCGGCCGACCGCCCGGTCCTCGCCCCCTCCCCGCCGGCCCCCTCCCCGCCGGGTTCCTCCCCGGCCCCGCGCCCACCGGGTTCCTCCCCGGCGCCGCGACCGCGGGGCTCCTATCCGAGCGCGCGTCCGCGGGGTTCTTACCCGGGTGCGCGTCCGTCCGGTTCCTCTCCGGCTCCGCGTGTGTCGGACTCCTCGCCGGTCCCGCCCCCGTCGGGTTCCTCCCCGGCCCCGCCTCCGCCGGACTCCGACGCGGCGCCGCGTCCGCCGGACTCCGACTCGGCCCCGCCCCCCTCGGGTTCCTCCCCGGCCCCGCCTCCGTCGGGTTCTTCCCCGGCTCCGCGACCGCGGGGCTCCTACCCGGGTGCGCGTCCGTCCGGTTCCTCTCCGGCTCCGCGTGCGTCGGACTCCTCGCCGGTCCCGCCCCCGTCGGGTTCCTCCCCGGCCCCGCCTCCGCCGGACTCCTCCCCGGCTCCGCGACCGCGGGGTTCCTACCCGGGTGCGCGTCCGTCCGGTTCCTCCCCGGCCCCGCCTCCGCCGGACTCCTCGCCGGTCCCGCCTCAGTCGGACTCAAACCCGGCCCCGCGTCCGCCGGACTCTGACCCGGCCCCGCGTCCGCCGGACTCCGACCCGGCGCCGCGTCCGCCGGACTCCGACCCGGCCCCGCCTCCGTCGGGGTCCTCTCCGGTGCCGCGTCCGCCGGACTCCTCCCCGGCGCCGCGACCGCGGGGCTCCTATCCGGGTGCGCGTCCGTCCGGTTCCTCTCCGGCTCCGCGTGCGTCGGACTCCTCGCCGGTCCCGCCCCTGTCGGGTTCCTCCCCGGCCCCGCCTCCGCCGGACTCCTCGCCGGCCCCGCCTCCGCCGGACTCCTCGCCGGTCCCGCCCCAGTCGGACTCAAACCCGGTCCCGCGTCCGCCGGACTCCGACCCGGCGCCGCGTCCGCCGGACTCCGATCCGGCCCCGCCTTCGTCGGACTCCGACCCGGCGCCGGGTCCGCCGGACTCCCGCTCGTAAGATTCCGCCCCGCGCGAGCGCAGTCGGACGAAGAGCCGGAGAGCGGCCGCCGGGCCCCGGGGGACGACGCCGGGGAACCCGCCCCGAACCGCCGCCGTAGAACCCTCCCCACCCCTTCGGGAAACGGATTTCGAGACCCCGCATGAACCCCGGCGACGCTTCCGAGCCGCAGCGGCGCGCCGGCGTGGGGGCCCGCCTGGGCGAACTCCGGATCGAGGAAGAGCAGCGCGGCGCCGGCCGGATGGCGCTCTGGACCGCGGTCTTCGGCGGCGCGCTGGTGCTCGGCGGGATCGTCGCCGCGGCGTTCCTCTTCGGCCGGGAACCGGAAGCGGTCGCCGTCCGCACCGCCCGGGTGCGTTCGGCGGCCCTGACCGCCGGCGCCACCGTGCTGAACGCCAGCGGCTATGTGACCGCCCGCCGCCAGGCCACCGTCTCCTCCAAGATGGCCGGCCAGATCACCGGGATCTCCATCGAGGAGGGGATGCGGGTCACCGCCGGCCAGGTGCTCGCCCGGCTGGATTCCTCGAACCTCGACCGCAGCCGGCGGCTCTCCGAGGCGCAGGTGGCCGCCGCCGGCAAGGCGCTCCTCGAAGTGGAGGCGCAACTCGCCGAGGCCCGCCTCCGCCGGGAGCGCACCCGCCGACTGGTCGAAGAGCGGGTCCTGGGCCCCGCGGACCGGGACGCGGTGGACGGCGAAGTGGCCACCCTCGAAGCCCGCCTGGAGCGCCGGCGCGAGGACATCTCCGTCGCCGAACGCCAGGTGGAGGTGATCCTCCAGCAGATCGAGGACACCGTCGTCCGCGCCCCCTTCGACGGGGTCATCACCGCCAAGAACGCCCAGCCCGGCGAGATGATGTCGCCCATCGCCGGCGGCGCCGGCTTCACCCGCACCGGCATCGGCACCATCGTGGACATGGACTCCCGGGAGATCGAGGTGGATGTGAACGAGGCCTACATCAACCGCGTCTCCCCCGGGCAGCCGGTGCTGGCGGTGCTCGACTCCTACGCCGACTGGCAGATCCCGGCGCGGGTGATCGCCATCATCCCCACCGCCGACCGCGACCGGGCCACCGTCCGGGTGCGCATCGGCTTCGAGGAACTCGACGACCGCATCCTCCCCGACATGGGCGTCAAGGTGAGTTTCCGCTCCGGCGAAGCGGAGCCCGCGGAGACCGCCGCCGGCCTCCTGGTCCCGGGCGCCGCGGTCTTCGCCGACACCGGCCGCGACCTGGTGTTCCTGGTGCGCGGCGACCGCGTCCAGCGCCGCGCGGTGCGCCTCGGCGACCGCCGCGACGACGAGGTGTTCGTCCTCTCCGGCCTCGCCGAAGGCGACCGGGTGGTCGTCGAGGCCCCGGACACCCTGACCGACGGCGAAACGGTCGTCGAAGCCGGCCCCGAAACCCCCGACTGAGCCGGCCCTCCCCGACGAGACGGAAGACCCGCCGGACCCCGCAGAACGAGAACGGAGAACGAGACCATGAGCGACGACGGACGAGCGCCCGGCCCGGATCCCCTCCCGGAAACCCCGACCGATTCCCCGATGGTCGCGGTGCGCGAAGTCACCCGCACCTTCCGCCGGGGGAAGCGGACGGTCCCGGTGCTGCGGGGCCTGAGCCTGGAGATGCAGTCGGGCGAGTTCCTCGCGCTCATGGGCCCTTCGGGTTCGGGCAAATCCACCCTGCTGAACCTGATCGCCGGCCTCGACCGCCCCACCGACGGCGAAGTGGTCGTCGCCGGCTCGGCGATCCACCGGCTGTCGGAGCGCCGCCTCGCCGCCTGGCGCTCCCGGAACATCGGGTTCGTCTTCCAGTTCGCGAACCTCCTCGGCGCCCTGAACGCCCGCAGGAACGTGGCGGTGCCGCTCCTGCTGACTTCGCTCTCCCGCCGCGACCGGCGGAAGCGGGTGGAGATCGCGCTCGACATCGTGGGCCTCGCCGACCGGGGCGGCCACTACCCCCGGGAACTCTCCGGCGGCGAACAGCAGCGGGTCGGCATCGCCCGGGCCATCGTGGCCGACTCGGCGCTCCTGGTCTGCGACGAGCCCACCGGCGACCTCGACCGGGCCACCACCGTCGAGATCCTGGACCTCCTCACCGCGCTCAACCGGGAACACCGCAAGACCATCCTCATGGTGACCCACGACCCCCTGGCGGCGGCCCGCGCCTCCCGGATCCTCCACCTCGACGACGGCCGCCTGGTGGCGGAGCCGGCGGCCGGCGCCCTCGGGGCCGGCGAGACCGCCGCATGAGCACCCTCCCCCTCATCGGCGCCGCGCTCCGGCGCCGGAAGACCCGCACCTTCCTCACCTTCTGCTCGGTGGCGGTCGCCTTCCTCATCTTCGGCGTCCTCTCCATGCTGCGGGTGGCCCTCGCCGCCGGCGTGGACATCGCGAACCAGGACCGCCTCGTCGTCCGCCACCGGGTCTCGCTCTTCCAGATGCTCCCGGAGTCCTACGAAGCGGACATCGAACGCCTCGACAGCGTCGTGGACGCGGTGCACATGACCTGGTTCGGCGGCGTCTACCAGGACCCGTCGAACTTCTTCATGCAGTCCCCGGTGCACCCGGCGGAGTACCTCGACATGTACCCCGAGGTGCGCCTCTCCGAGGAAGAGAAACTCCGCTGGATCGAGACCCGGAACGGCGCCGTCGCCGGCCGGGCCAGCGCCGAGCGCTACGGCTGGGAGATCGGCGACCGCATCCCCATCCAGCCGACCATCTGGCGGCAGCAGGGGCGCGGCGACGACGCCTGGGAGTTCGAGTTGGTGGGGATCTACGACTCCGAGGTCGAAGGCTTCGACGAGACCCAGTTCCTCTTCCGCTACGACTTCTTCGACGAGGCCCGCAGTTTCGGCCGGGGCAGCGTCGGCTGGTACATGGTGCGGGTGAACGACCCGGAACGGGCGGCGGAAGCGGCGGCGGCGATCGACGACCTCTTCCGCAACTCCGAAGCGGAGACCAAGAGCGAACCGGAGGGCGCCTTCGCCGCCGGGTTCGCCAACCAGATCGGCAACCTGGGCCTCATCGTGACCGCCATCCTGGGCGCGGTCTTCTTCACCATCCTGCTGGTCGCCGGGAACACCATGGCCCAGTCGGTCCGGGAGCGCATCGGCGAGATCGGCCTGCTCAAGGCGCTGGGCTTCCCCTCCGCCCGGGTGCTGCGCCTGGTGCTCTTCGAGTCGGTGGCGCTCTCCACCACCGCCGGCCTCACCGGCCTCCTCTTCGCGGTCGGCCTCGGCGCGGCGCTCCGCCCGACGCTCGCCACCTACTTCCCGGGGCTCTTCCTCCGGCCCCGGGACCTCCTGCTGGGGATCGCCCTGGCGCTCCTCACCGGCCTGGTCACCGGCGTCTTCCCGGCGCGGCAGGCGATGCGCCTCCGGACCGCGTTCGCCCTCCGCCGGCTGTAGGCCCCGGGGCGGCGACAGACCGACCAGTCGAGAGGCGGCCGACGAATGCGACTCGGATCCTTCCTGCGGCAGTGCCGGGCGGTGGCCCGCTACAACCTGGAGACCATCCGGGAACGGCGCGGCGTCTCCGCGGTGGCGGTCCTCGGCATCGCCGGGGTGGTCGGCGTCCTGGTGGCGGTGCTCTCCATCGCCGCCGGGTTCCGCTCGGTGGTGGCCGGGCAGGCGCGCGACGAAGTGGCCGTCGTCCTCCGCTCCGGCTCCACCGGCGAGTCGGTGAGCATCCTCTCCCGCCCGGAGATGGACGCGATCGCCGAAGCCCCCGGCGTCGCCCGGGGAGCGGCGGGGGCGCTGGTCTCCCCGGAACTCTCGGTCATCATCGACCGGAAGAAGATCGGCGCCGGCACCGACGCCAATGTCCCGCTCCGGGGCGTGGAGCCGGCGGCCTTCGAGGTGCGCGACGATATAGAGATCGTGGAAGGCCGGCGGTTCGAGCCGGGCCGCAACGAAGTCATCGTGGGCCAGGGGGCGGCGGTCTCCTTCGAGGGGCTGCTCGTCGGCGACCGCATCGAGGTGGGCCGCAGCACCTGGGAGATCGTGGGCCGCTTCGCCGGCGGCGGCGTCTCCGAGTCCGAGATCTGGACCGACACCCGGATGCTGCAGCAGGCGTATCAGCGGGGCAATTCCTACAATGTGGCCTTCGTCCGGCTGACCGACGCGGCGGCCTTCGCGGGGTTCGAGGCGGCGCTCTCCGACGACCCGCGCCTGAATGTGGGCGCGCAGCCGGAGACCGAGTTCCGCGCCGCGCAGTCCCGCCCGATGGAGATGTTCATCTCGGTCCTGGGCTGGATCATCGTCTCGATGATGTCCGCCGGAGCGGTGTTCGCCGCGCTGAACACCATGTACGCCGCGGTCTCCACCCGCTCCCGGGAGATCGCCACCCTGCGGGCGCTGGGCTTCTCCCGGCTCCCGGTGGTGTTCTCGGTGATGGTGGAGTCGCTGGTCTTCGCCCTGCTCGGCGCGCTGGTCGGCGGCGGCGCTTCCTTCCTCCTCTTCGACGGCTTCCGCGCGGCGACGATCAACTTCGCCTCCTTCAGCCAGGTGGCCTTCGCCTTCGAGGTCACCGGCGAGTTGCTGGGGCAGGGCATCACCCTGGCGCTCGTCATCGGCGCCCTCGGCGGCCTCTTCCCGGCGATCAGCGCCGCCCGCCGCAGCGTCGTCGGCTCCCTCCGCGAGCAGTAGCGGCCCCCGCTCCCTCCTTCTTCCGGTCGCCGTTCCCGCGGCCCGGCGGCGCGGCGGGCAGAGACCGAACCCGACCTCCGGGCCGGGGCCACGACGAGCCCGAGGCCGGCTCGAACTCCGGTCCGGCATCGGCTCGAATCGGCGCCCGCCCGTAACGGCTCGATCCGCGCCTCCCCGCCCGTAACGGCTCGATCGGCGCCTGCCCGTTCCTATCGGCTCGATCCGTAACGGCTCGATCCGTAACGGCTCGATCCGTGTCCGCCCGCTGCTAACGGCTCGATCCGTAACGGCTCGATCGGCGCTCGGGCGTTCCTATCGGCTCGATCCGTAACGGCTCGATCTGCTAACGGCTCGATCCGAACCAGCTCACTCGTATCGGGTCGATCCGCGCCACCCGCCCGTATCTGGTCGATCCGCGCCCGCCCGTTGCTATCGGGTCGATCCGCGCCGCCCGCTGCTATCGGGTCGATCCGCCCTGTCGGTTGCTATCGGGTCGATCCGCCCCTGCTCCGTCGCTATCGGGTCGATCCGTGCCCGCCCGCTGCTATCGGGTCGATCCGTGCCGCCCGCTGCTATCGGGTCGATCCGCCCTGTCGGTTGCTATCGGGTCGATCCGTAACGGCTCGATCCGCACTCGCTCACTCGTATCGGGTCGATCCGTGCCCGCCTCTCGCTGCTATCGGGTCGATCCGCTCCTGTCTGTCGCTATCGGGTCGATCCGCGCCCGCTCGTTGCTATCGGGTCGATCCGCGTCCGTCCGTTCCTATCGGCTCGATCCGAACCGGCTCGCATCGGGTCGATCCGTGCCCGCCCCGCTTCTATCGGGTCGATCCGCCCCTGTCCGCCGCTATCGGGTCGATCCGCCCCTGTCCGCTGCTATCGGGTCGATCCGCTCCTGTCTGTCGCTATCGGGTCGATCCGGGCGGCGGTAGTTCCACGGTCGTACCGGGCGACAGCAGTCCGCTTCGGTCGGGACCTTCCGGCGGACCCAGGCGCGTCCCCGCTTCCGCCGGCTCCCGCTTCCGCCTGCCGCCGAATCGCCGCGCCGGCTTTGCCCTCCGCGCAGCCGAGGGGTTCCCGGTCGTTCCCGGGAACCGCGGGAACGGCCGGTCCCGGCCCGCCTTCTCCGCGCCGGCCGCCGGCGCGCCGCCGGCCGCTCCCCCGCCGCGCCCGGCGAGCGGCGGGCAACGCCTCCCGGCGGCGAGCGGCGGGCAGCGCCTCCCGGGGGGCGTCCCCGGCGGGCCATTCGGGCGGCTTCCTTACAATCGCCCGGCCTCCCGATGAGCCGGACCTTCTACGAGCGGCCGATCCTGAACTCGCCCTACCGGGAGCCGGGGCGCCACTGGAAGTTGGACGCCGGGGGGCTGCCGACGGACGAGATCGTCGCTTCCCGCCGGGTCGCCGAATTCGTCTCGCCGGTGCCGGCGCCGCGGGCGAAGCAGGGGCGCCGCCAACTCCGCCTGGCGCTGGGGGAGAAGGACCTCTCCACCACCGAGCAGCAGTACAACCCCTACCCGGTCATCAACCGCCTCCGGGACGAGGTGGGCCGCTGGCGGAAACTCCCGGAAGCGAAGTGGGGCGTGACCCCGGAGACCGCCCGCCTGCTGCGCCACTGGCGAGGTCACGACTTCCAGGAGTACCGCCCCTTCTGGTGCCAGTTGGAGGCGGTGGAGACCGCGATCTGGCTGGTCGAGGTCGCCGGCGCGCTCCGGGAGACGGACGCCGGCCTCCCCGCCCGCCGCCGCGCCCTCCGCTCCCACCTGCGCGAAGCGAACGCCGCCGCGAACCCGGACCTCTTCCGCCTGGCGCTGAAGATGGCCACCGGCGCCGGGAAGACCGCGGTGATGGCGATGCTCATCGCCTGGCAGACGGTGAACGCGGTCCGCCGTCCGGCGCGCCGGGCCTTCACCCGGGGCTTCCTGGTGGTGACCCCCGGGATCACCATCCGCGACCGCCTGCGCGTCCTGCGCCCGGGCGACCCGGACAGTTACTACCGGCGGCGCGAACTGGTCCCCCGCGACCTGCTCCCGGACCTCGACCGCGCCGAAGTGGTCATCACCAACTTCCACGCCTTCCGGCGCCGGGAGCGCTCGAAACTGTCCCGGGGCACGCGGTCGCTGCTGCGCGGCCGGGGGAAGGCCCCGGAAACCGTCGAGGCCGAAGGCGAGATGCTGCGCCGCGTCCTGCCGAGCCTCCTGGGGATGAAGCGCATCCTGGTCCTGAACGACGAAGGCCACCACTGCTACCGGGAGCGGGTCGGCGACAGTCTCGAAGGGAAGTTGGTCGGCGACGACCGGGAGGAGGCGAAGAAGAACACCGAAGCCGCCCGCCTCTGGATCACCGGGATCGAGACCGTGCGCCGGAAGATCGGCGTCCCGGTCGTCTTCGATCTCTCGGCCACCCCGTTCTTCCTGCGCGGCTCCGGCTACGCCGAGGGGACGCTCTTTCCCTGGACCGTCAGCGACTTCTCGCTCATGGACGCCATCGAGTCCGGCATCGTGAAACTCCCGCGCGTCCCCATCGCCGAGGATGTCTCTCCCGACGACCTGCCGCGTCTCCGGAACCTCTGGGAACACATCGGCCGGAAGATGCCGAAGAAGGGACGCCGGAAGACCGCCGGCCCCCGGGTCGATCCACTCGATCCGCACCTGCTGCCGCCGCTTCTGGAAACCGCGCTCGACGCCCTCCACACCCACTACCGGAAGACGCTGGAGGCTTGGCGGAAAGCCGGGATCGAGACGCCGCCGGTGCTGATCGTGGTCTGCAACAACACGGCGACCTCGAAACTCCTCCACGACTACATCGCCGGTTTCGAGCGGATGCGCGCCGACGGGACGAAGGAGGTCCGGAACGGCCGCCTGGAGTCCTTCCGCAACTACGACGAACACGGCGCCCGGCGGCCCCGCCCGCGCACGCTGCTGATCGACAGCGAACAGATCGAGTCCGGCGAAGCACTGGACAAGAACTTCCGCGAAGCGGCGAAGGAGCAGATCGAACGCTTCCGCCGCGAGATCGTGGAGCGCACCGGCAACCGAAAGAAGGCAGAGGAGATGGTCGCCGACGAAGGCGCGTTGCTCCGGGAGGCGATGAATACCGTGGGCAAGCCGGGGCGGCTCGGCGAGGACATCCGTTGCGTCGTCTCTGTCCAGATGCTTACGGAAGGTTGGGACGCCAACACGGTCACGCACATCCTCGGCGTCCGGGCCTTCGGAACCCAACTCCTCTGCGAACAGGTCGTGGGCCGGGCGCTCCGCCGGCAGTCCTACGCGATGAACCCCGACGGGGCGCGGGATCCCGATGGCGAAACGCTCCTCGATCCCGAATACGCCGATGTGCTGGGCGTCCCGTTCGATTTCACGGCGAAACCGGTCGTGGGTACGGTCGAGCCTCCCCGGCCGACCGTTGCGGTCCACGCCGTCCGCCCCGAGCGGGACGACCTGGAGATCCGCTTCCCCCGCGTCGAGGGGTATCGCGAAGAACTCCCGGAGGATCACCTGGCCGCCCGGTTCGGCGAGGACTCCGGTCTGGTCCTGACGCCGGAACTGGTGGGGCCGGCGAAGATCGAGAACCGGGGGATCGTGGGTCTCCCGGTCGAACTCCGGCCGGACCGGAACCGGGGGATCCGCCCGGCGACCCTGGCCTTCCACCTGGCCCACGACCTCCTCCGTCGGCACCTGCGGGGCGCGAACGAGGAACCCCGACTCCACCTCTTCGGCCAGACCCGGCGCCTCGTGCGCGAGTGGATCGACCGCCATCTCGAATGCCGCGGGAACACCCATCCGGGGCAGGTGCTCTACGAAGAGATCGCCGAGAGGGCCTGCGAGAAGATCCACCGGGCGATCACCCTGTCCTGCGGCAACCGGCGCCTCCTTGCGGTGCTCGCCCCCTACAACCCCGAAGGCTCGACAGCGGTGGTGAACCTCCGGACCTCGAAGCAGAAGCGGATGCTCTGGAAGACCGCTGCCGCGAAATCCCCGGTGAACTACGCGGTCTGCGATTCCTCCTGGGAGCAGAAGTTCTGCCAGGTGGCCGAGGCGCATCACCGGGTCGATGCGTATGTCAAGAACTCCGGCCTGGGGTTCGAGGTCCCGTACCGCTTCGCCGGCGAGTCCCGCCGCTATCTGCCGGATTTCATCGTCCGCGTCCGAGATGACGCCGGCAACGCGGTGCATATCGTGGTCGAGATCAAAGGCCTCCGGGACGACGAGGCGGCGGCGAAGGCGGACACCATGCGCTCTCGCTGGATCCCCGGCGTGAACAACCTCGAGCGGTTCGGCCGGTGGGAATTCCTGGAACTCCGGGACCTCGACAGCATGGCGAGGGAATTCCGGGCCTTCGTGGCCGCCGTGGCCCCGGCGAGCGCGGCCGCGTAAGGGCCTGTCGCAGAAGGGACACGGGAATGGCGAAGAAGAAGCCGCCCCTCGCCGTCGAGGCGACGACGCACGAGTCGGACACCCGGCTGAACATCCCGACCGCCGAGTACGAGGCCATCCTCCCGGACGACCACCGGGCGCCGCGGCAATTGCGCTACCCGAGGAACGCCGACCTCGACCCGCAACTCGTCTGGCGCGGCAAGGACGAGCAGGACTGGTCCGACCTTGTCGTCCCGGCGCCGCCGCTCTTCATCCAGGAGAAGGTGCAGCCCAAGGCGCTGGTGGACGACCTGCAGCGCGAGACCGAGGCCCGGCGGCAGGATGCCGAGGCTGCGCCGCAGCCGGTCGCCCTCTTCGGCGACTTCAACGGCCTTCCCGAGGGCGCGGAGAAGACCGACTTCTACCGCCACCGCGGCAACTGGTCGAACCGGATGATCCTCGGCGACTCCCTCCGCGTGATGGCCAGCCTCGCCGAACGCGAAGGGTTGCGCGGCAAGGTGCAGTGCCTCTACTTCGACCCGCCCTACGGCATCAAGTTCAACTCCAACTTCCAGTGGTCCACGAAGAGCCGGGAAGTCAAGGACGGCAAGCGCGAACACCTCACCCGCGACCCGGAGCAGGTGAAGGCGTTCCGCGACACCTGGAAGGACGGGATCCACTCCTACCTGACCTACCTCCGCGACCGCCTCACCGTGGCGCGGGATCTGCTGACCGAGACCGGCAGCATCTTCGTCCAGATCGGCGACGAGAATGCCCACCGGGTGCGGGTCCTGATGGACGAGGTCTTCGGCGCCGACAACTTCGTGCGTCAGATCGTCTTCGCCAAGACCGGAAGCATGGTCTCCACGGAACTCGGGAGAACGAGCGACTACCTCCTCTGGTATGCGAAGAGCAAGGAAGTCGTCAAGTACCGGCAGTTGTTCACCTCGAAGGAACCGGACACCTTCTACAACCTGGTGGAAACGCCGGATGGAGAGTTGAGAAAGATCACGGATGAGGAGAGGTTGCGTTTCGGGCGCCAACGGATTCGAGACTCGCGAGTTGCCGGACTGGTGAGCCTGGAATCCGCCGGCGCCCAGAGCGAGGACTCTCCGATGCCGTACGAGGGACAGGTCTTCCGGCCGAAGGCCAACAGGCACTGGTCAGTCACCTATCCCGATGGCATGGGTGTCCTTGCTCGTTCCGGTCGGATCGTCGCTGCCGGTCGTAAGTTGCGGTGGAAGTACTTCATCGAGGACTATCCGCTCAAGGTCATCTCCGAAGTCTGGAGCGACACCGCCGGGTTCAACCGGGATCAGCGGTATGTGGTGGAAACGCGGCCGAGCGTGGTCCAGCGCTGCCTCTTGATGACGACCGATCCCGGAGATCTCGTGCTCGACCCGACCTGCGGATCGGGGACGACGGCGTATGTCGCCGAGCAGTGGGGCCGCCGCTGGATCACCGTGGACACCTCGCGGGTGGCGCTCGCTCTGGCCCGGGCGCGGCTCATGGGGGCCCGGTACCCCTACTACACGCTCGCCGACAGCCCCGAGGGGCAGCGCGAGGAGGGACGGCTCTCGAACCGCGAACCGAAGACCGGCCCGACGCACGGGGACCTTCGCCAGGGGTTCGTGTACGAGCGGGTTCCCCATGTCACCCTCAAGGCGATCTCGACGAACGCGGAGATCGACGCCATCCGGGAACGGCGACAGCCGGCCGTCGAGGAGGCTCTCGCCGCACTGAACGAATCGCTGGCCGGACACTCGACGCCGTTCGAGGTCCCGAGCGGCGGTCGAAAGGGCGGCAGGGTCGCCTTCACCGGGCCGCCGGACGCCACGGTGGATCTTCCGAACGGGGAACCGGCGCCGGCGCGCGGCCTCCTCGAATGGGAGGTCCCGCACGAGGCGCCGAAGGACTGGCCCGAACCGGCCGTGGAAGCGCTCGCGGCGTTCCGGAAGGCCCGACGCGCCCGCCAGCGGGAGATAGACGACTCCATCGCAGAGAAAGCCGACTCCGAGCGGCTCTACGACCAGCCGGTCGAAGACGATCGGACAGCCCGGGTCGCCGGCCCCTTCACCGTGGAGAGCCTGGCCCCCCATCGCACGCTGGCTGTCGACGAAGAGGACCGGTTCCTCCTGCGCGCCGCCGAACCGCGCGCCCCCTACGGGTCGGGGCAATCGGGCGACTTCGCCACGATGATCCTCGAACAACTGCGGGTCGCCGGCGTCCAGCAGACCCATCGGGAGGACCGGATCGAGTTCTCCTCCCTCGTTCCCTGGGAAGGCCGCTTCGTCGCCGCCGAGGGCCGCTACCGGCAGGGCGAGAGCGGCCGCGAGCGCCGCGCCGGGGTCCTGATCGGCCCGGAGTTCGGCACCGTCTCCCGCCAGGACCTCGTGGACGCCGCCCGGGAAGCCGCCGACGCCGGGTTCCACGCGCTCGTGTCCTGCGCCTTCGCCTACGACCCCCACGCCGCCGAAGTGTCGAAACTCGGCAAGGTCCCCATCCTGAAGGCCCGGATGAACGCCGATCTCCACCTGGCCGACGATCTGAAGACCACCGGCAAGGGCAACCTCTTCGTGGTCTTCGGCGAGCCGGACATCGAGATCGAGAAAGCAGACGAAAGTCTGGATGGGGGGGGGGGGGGGGGGGGGTATCTCCGGGTCCGGCTCCGCGGCGTGGATGTGTTCCACCCGCAGACCGGCGAGATCCGCAGCGACGAGCCCGACGCCATCGCCTGCTGGTTCCTGGATACCGACTACGACGGCGAGAGTTTCTTCGTCCGCCACGCCTACTTCCCCGGCGCGGTGAACGACCCCTACAAGGCCTTGAAGACCACGCTGAAGGCCGAGATCGACCGCGAAGCCTGGGACAGCCTCCGCCGCGAAGTCTCCCGCCCCTTCCCGAAGCCGGCCACCGGCCGCATCGCCGTCAAGGTCATCAACCACCTCGGCGACGAAGTCCTGAAGGTCTTCCGCGTCCCGTGACCACCGAGACCGGCCCGTTCCGGATCAGCGCCGGCCTCGAGAACCTCATCGGCCGCCAACTCGTCACCGACGACTTCGTCGCGATGTTCCCGGAGCAACTCCGCGCCGCCGGCGTCCGACAGGCGCGCCGGGGCGACCGGATCGAGTTCTCCTCCCTCACCCCGCGGCAAGGACGCTCGTCGCCGCCGAGGCCGAGTGCAACGCCCCGGTCTCCTGCGCCTTCGCCTGCTCCGCCCGCGCCGCCGACCTGCCGAAACTCGGTAGGATTCCGATCCTGCGAGCGCGGATGAACGCGGACCTCCAGATGGCGGAAGGCCTGACGACCACCGGGAAGGGCAACCTCTTCGTCGTCTTCGGGGAGCCGGACATCGAGATCGAGCCTGCCGGGAGCGCGCCCGCCGGCGATCTCCTCCGGGTCCGCCTCCGGGGCGTGGATGTCTTCCACCCCCGGACCGGCGAGATCCGCAGCGACAGCCCCGACGCCATCGCCTGCCGGTTCCTCGACACCGCCTGCGACAGCGAGAGTTTCTTCGTCCGCCACGCCTGCATCCCCGGCGCCCTGAACGACCCCTACCAGGCCCTCAAGAACACCCTGAAGGCCGAGATCGACCGAGAGGCCTGGGACAGCCTCCGCCGCGATGTCTCCCGCCCCTTCCCCAAGCCCGCCACCGGCCGCATCGCCGTCAAGGTCATCACCCACCTCGGCGACGAAGTAATGAAGGTCTTCCGCGTCCCATGACGACCGAGACCAGGCCGTTCCGGGTCAGCGCCGGCCTCAAGAACCTCATCGGCCGGGAACTCATCACCGACCCGCTGGTGGCGGTTTTCGAGTTGGTCAAGAACTCCTTCGATGCGCATGCGACGACCGCCTGCCTGCGCTTCGAAGGCGATCGACTCATCGTCACCGACGATGGCAAGGGGATGACGCGCCAGTCCATTCTCGACAAGTGGCTGTTCGTTGGGTACTCCGCCAAGCGGGACCAGAGCGAAGACGATGACTACCGTCACCGACTCGACACGCGGTCCCGCAACTTCGCGGGAGACAAGGGTATCGGGCGTTTTTCGTGCGACAGCCTCGGCAGGAAACTCTCGCTCTACTCTTGCGCCGAGGGGAACCCGGTGCAGACCATGCATCTGGATTGGAGCCGTTATGAACTCGACGCAAAACGGGAAATCCACGAGATTCCGGTGACGATCGGCGAGATGTCCGGGTTCGACGGTGTCACGCAGCCACCCGACGACGGGGTCGGAACGGTGCTCGAAATCGAAGAACTGCGCCACGAATGGCCGAGAGCGCGACTTCTGGATCTCCGGCGAGGCCTGTCGAAACTGATCAATCCGTTCCGTGCGGCGAGCCCCGATTTTCGGATCGAGTTGATCGCTCCCGCCGAAGACGACGCTGACCGCCGGGCCAAGGACGGCCAGCGGGTCAACGGGCCGATCGAGAACACTCTTCTGGAGGTGCTGAAGGACAAGACCACGGTCATCCGGGCCACGCTCTCTGCGGACAACTACCTGGAGACCATGATCGAGGACCGGGGGGAACTCATCTACCACATCCGAGAACCGAATCCTTACAGCAATCTGCGCAATCTGGACATTCAGGCAGACTTGTTCTACCTGAACCGGAGTGCCAAGACTACTTTCGCTCGACGCATGGGGCTTTCCAGTGCCAGATTCGGCTCGATCTTCGTCTTCCGAGACGGTTTCCGCATGTTCCCGATCGGTGAAGAGTACAACGACTTCTTCGGTCTCGCGCGACGGAAACAGCAAGGGACCTATCGGTACCTCGGTAGCCGGGACCTCATCGGACGAGTGGATGTCCCCGGCGCGAGCGGCTTCGAGGAGGCTACGAGTCGCAGCCAGGGGTTGATCCACACCCCGGCCGTGAACGATCTGGTGACTTTCATCGTACGGAAATGCGTACGACGCCTGGAGCGCTATGTGGTCGACATCACCTGGAAGGACACGGACGATCGGAACTCCGACGACCCGTCCCGTCTGCGGCTCGACCGGAACCGCGGACCGATCACCCAGCTCGTTGCCCACCTCGCAGACACGAAGGCCGTGGAGGTGATCGATTACAACCGGGATCTGGTGGGAATGGTCGACCGGCGGTCGGGAGCACTCGAAGAGAACCTGAAGTCGCTGGCAGTGTTGGCCGAGAAGACAGGGGATGCAGCGTTGGTGGAGCGTGTCGCCGCGGCGAATCTGCAACTGGGGGAACTCAAGGCCTCGGAGGCCGCGGCGGTCGAGGCGGCAGCGGCGGCCGCGCAGCGCGCCGTGGCCGCTGAGGATCGAAGGCGCCAGGCGCTCGGTCAGGTCGCGAGTGAGAGAGAGCGGAACCGGTTCCTGGTAGCCGCACAGTCGTTGGACGAGGACACGATTCTCAACCTCCACCATCAGATCATGGTCCATGCCACCGGAGTGCAGCTTTGGATCAAACGGATGGCGGGAAAGATCCGGGACGGAGTGGAAGTGGAGTCCGGCGAGTGGGGCGATTTTCTGGAGGCGATCGCCTTTCAGAGCAGTCAGATCCTGACTGCCGCACGGTTCGCCACGAAGGCGAACTACAAGGCAGGGGTCGGAGTGACCGACGACAACCTCGTCGGGTACATCAGGGACTATATCGAGGAGGTGGCGTCACTCTGGGCGCCGAGGGGCATCGAGCTCGAGTGTCACGGCGAAGTGGGCGAGGTGCGGCGGCACTTCCGGCCCATCGATGTGGGCATCGTGATCGACAATCTCGTCAGCAATGCCGCGAAGGCCAACGCGGACCGGGTCGTCTTCGCGTTCCAGACGACGAATCAGAGTAGAGCATCGTTCGTCATGACCGTTGCGGATGACGGCGACGGTTGGCCGAAATCGATAGAGCCTCTGGAGGGCATCTTCGAGAAGGGAGTTACGACGACGAAGGGATCCGGCCTCGGCTTGTACCATGTGAAACAGGTGATCACGGCGATGCACGGCGAGGTGGTGGCTCACGACCAGCCATACTCGGAGATCGTCGGCGGAGCACACTTGACGGTGAGGATCGAGCAGTGAGACTCGAGTTCAGGTTGTTGGTGGTGGACGATGACGCCAAGGGCGTGGAGGCATCCATTCTGAATTTGGAAGACTATCTGAGGACGGAGGGTTTCGAACTGGTCCGGGACCTGCGAAAGCGCCTGTCAGAGGAGGAGATCCGCTCGTACGGGGATCGGCACTGGCGGCAGTTCGACCTGGTGATGGTGGACTACAACCTGAGTTCGCCGGACAACGGAGCGGATGTCGTCAAGGCGCTTCGGGGGAGGATGAGATTCACGGAGACCGTGTTCTACTCCATGGGGCGGACGAAGGGGCTGTACCGGGAGATCGCCGAGAGGGACATTCAGGGAGTGTTCGTGGCGGAGCGAGATGAGTTGGACGAGGTCCTTCCGAAGTTGGCTCATGTCGTGATCGGGAAGACGGTGGATGTCATTCACGCTCGGGGGTCGGCGATGGCGGAAGTGGCAGACCTCGACGCGCGGATGGAGAACACCCTGCGTCGGGTCCTGGAGACTGCGACAGACGGCGCCGGAGCGGGCGTTGTCGAACAGATCGAGGAGGAATATCGGAACCGGAGGCGGACTCTCGGAAAGAGGGTGGAGAAGGAACTCGTGGCGAGGGGTCTGGTAGGTGTCCTCGACAAGGGGCCCATGTTCGGATCACTCGACCGGTGGAGGGCGATTCGGGCGTTGGCCAAGAGGCTGACGCAGGGTCCGGGATCGGAAGTCGAGGTCGTGGGCCGGTATTCGACGGAGATCCTGGATCAACGGAATCTGCTTGCCCATGTCCGGCAGGAGGAGGGGAAGGACGGGACGGTTGTCCTCCGGTCACATCGGAGTGGCGATGAGGAAGGGGTGGTTATCGATGACGAATGGATGCGAGGGTTCCGGAACGACCTCCGGAGGCACCGGGAGGCGGTGGATGCGGTGTGTCGCGCGATCGATGAGGAGTTCGGGGGCGGCGCGACGGCAGAGGACGACGGACCGGCAGAGGCCTAGTTTTTCGGCCGGCGGTGGGGGACGGCGTTGGCGACCCGGGTGGAGCGTGGCGCCGGCCGGGGTCGCCGGGGGCCTCCGGTCGTGTAGTTGCCCTCGAAGACGCCAGTTCGGGAAGGACTGGAGACGGGCGGTCTCGCGCACCGTGAGGATCCGTCGTTCGGAGTAGTGGACGAGGTCGTCGAGGCTCGTGATGGTGGGAGCCGGACGGATGGGAAGCGAGGACGCGCACCGGGACTCTCCGGAGGCGGTGAGCGGTGCGGGTGTGGGCGGGGATGGTGATGGGGTGGCCGAGTTCGCGGGAGGTCGCGATGAGCGCAGCGAGGCGGGCGGCGAGGTGCGAGCGGTGGCGCGCGAGGCGGATGTTCAGCGGTGCGCCTCGAGGGCCGTCGCGCGTGGTCCGTTGGTGCCGGTGTTTCGGGGCGCCGGTAGCGGATGGCCCTGAAGCGCGGCCGGTCGGGTGAGCGGACGGTGCCGTTGCGGCGGACTTCGAGGTCGCTGATGGCGCCGCGCGCGGTCGGGCGGCCTTGCAGACGGCGTTCGGCGAGCAAAACGGGAACGGCGGATTCGAGGTCAGCGAAGAATGATCGGAGCAGTGGTTCCGGGCGGCCCTCCCTGCGGGCGCCCACGAGGAAGAAGCGAGGCCGGGCCTGGGACACGGCGCAGTCGTCGGCCCGGAGGATGGAGGTCTCGACTTCATGGTCTCACCGGAGGCCCTCCTCCGGGGTCGCGGCGAAGTTCCGGATGCGCCGGTCCGGCTGCTCCGGATCATCCCGGCGGCGGGCGCGGGGGCTCGCCGCCGGGGGAGGCGCCGGTCGGGTTCGCCGGTCAGCCGCCGAGGCCGCGGCGCTTGAGCAGTGGTTCCACCTCCGCGTCCCGGCCGCGGAAGGCGCGGTAGAGGTCCATCGCTTCCACGCTGCCGCCCTTCGACAGGAGCGCGCGGCGGAAGTGGTCGCCGTTCTCGCGGGTGAGGCCGCCGTTCTCGCGGAACCACTCCACCGAGTCGGCGTCGAGCACCTCGCTCCAGATGTAGGAGTAGTACCCCGCCGAGTAGCCGCTGCTCCAGATGTGGGAGAAGTAGGTGCTGCGGTAGCGCGGCGGCACCGGGCCGAAGGCGGCGCCGGCGGCTTCGAGCGCCGATTCCTCGAAGGCGACGACCTCCGACGCCTCCGGCACTTCCGCCGCGGTCAGCCGGTGCCAGGCCAGGTCGAGCAGCGTCGCCGCCAGGTACTCGGTGGTGGCGAACCCCTGGTTGAAGGTGCGGGCGGAGAGCACCCGTTCCAGCAGTTCCTGCGGGATCGGCTCGCCGGTCTCGTGATGCACCGCGTAGTTCTTCAGGACCTCCGGCCAGGTGGCCCACATCTCGTTCACCTGCGAGGGGTACTCCACGAAGTCGCGGGGCACCGAGGTGCCGGAGAAGGTCGGGTAGCGGACCGCGGAGAAGAGGCCGTGGAGCGCGTGGCCGAACTCGTGGAACAGGGTGATGACTTCGTCGAAGGTCAGCAGGGTCGGCTCGCCTTCCGGCGGTTTGGGGATATTCAGATGATTCGCCACCACCGGTTTCGTTCCCAGGAGATCCGACTGCGGGACATAGGCGTTCATCCAGGCGCCGCCGCGCTTCGAGGGGCGGGCGTAGAAGTCGCCCAGGAAGAGGCCCAGCGGCGTCCCGTCCTCCTCGAAGACCTCCCAGGTGCGCACATCCTCCTGGTACACCGGGAGTTCGGGGCGTTCCTCGAAGCGGAGGCCGAAGAGCCCGGTGGCCGCGTGGAAGACACCGTTCTCCAGGACGCCGTTCAACTCGAAGTAGGGCTTCAGTTGCGAAGCGTCGAAGTCGAATCGCCGCGCCCGCAGTTTCTCCGTGTAGTAGGACCAGTCCCAGGCGGCGATCTCGTCCAGGTCCGCGCCCTCGGAACGGGCGAGTTCCTCGAGGGCCGCCGCTTCCCGGCGGGCGTTCGCCACCGCCGCCGGAGTGAGCCCGGAGAGGCGCTCGTCCACCGCTTCGAGGGTCTGCGCGGTCTGCTCCTCCAGCACGAAGGCGGCGTGGTTCGGATAGCCGAGGAGCGCTGCCCGTTCGGCCCGGAGCGCGGCGATGCGGACGATGATCTCCCGGTTGTCATGCTCGCCGCCGCTGCTGCCCCGGGCCAGCGAGGTTTCCATGATCCGCTGCCGCAGGGCGCGGTCTTCCAGGGAAGCGAGCGGCGGCTGGCCGCTGGTGTTCAGCAGGGCCAGGACATAACTGCCTTCCCGGTCGCGTTCCTTCGCCGCTTCTGCCGCCGCCGCGATCTCGCCTTCGGAGAGCCCGGCCAGTTCCTCTGCCGTCGCCACCTCGATGGCCGAGGCGTTCACTTCGTCGAGGGTGTTGTCGGAGAAGGCGGCGGAGAGCGAGGCCAGTTCGGCGTTGATCTCCCGCATCCGCTCCTTCCCGGTCTCCGGGAGCCGGGCGCCGGCGCGGGCGAAGTCCCGGAGGTGGCGCTCCGCCAGGCGGACTTCCTCGGGGGAGAGATCGCCGTCGTTCCGGGCCTCGTGGACCGCTTCCACCCGCCGGAACAGGTCGGCGTTCAGCAGGATGGCGTCGCCGTGGGCGGCCAGTTTCGGGGCCATCTCGGCGCGGATGGCGTTGATCTCGTCGTTCGTGTCCGCCGAGGCCAGACTGAAGAAGGTGCGCGCCACCCTTTCGAGCAGCCGCCCGGAGCGCTCCAGGGCGACGATGGTGTTCTCGAAGGTGGGCGCTTCGGAGGAACCGGCGAGGGCCTCGACTTCCGCGAGTTGCTCCGCCATGCCCTGCTCGAAGGCCGGGCGGTAGTGGGCGTCCTCGATCCGGTCGAACGGCGGCAGCCGGTAGGGGAGGGCGCTCTCGCTGAGGAAGGGGTTGTCGGTCGTCATGTCGCTTTCGTTCGCGCCGCCGCAGCCGGCAGCGAGGGCGGCCAGCGCGGCGGCGGCGAGCAGTCGGGGGGTGGTTCCGGTCATGGTCGGGGGGTGCTCCGTGGGGTCGGCGCGGGTTCGGGGAGGGTTCGGGAAGGGTTCGGGGATTCGCCCGGTGCCGAGCCGCCTAATTCTGACCGCGCCCGCCGCCCGGCGGAGTCGCGGGCGGCGGGCTATCCGGTCGGCGGCGTCGGTTGGGGGCGCGCTCGCAGTGGCGCCCGGCTCGGCGGAGTCGCCGGCGCCGGGGCTATCCGGTCGGCGGCGGGCGGAAGCCCCGGAGGATCTCCAGGCGGGCGCGGTAGCCGCCGGGAGTCCGTTCCACGAGACCGGCTCCGATGAGCCAGTCCAGGTCGCGCGCCAGGGTCTTCGTCGTCTTCCCGGCGAACATCCCGGCGAGCGCCGCGCCGAGGCGCGGGACGGCGCTTCGCGGGGTCGGCCGGCGCTCCTCGGCCAGGCGAATGGCGAGTTCGCCCCGCCGACGGGCGGACGCGGCCGAGCCGCTGTTTCGCGCCCGGTCGCGGGCCAGGTGCTCCCAGGTGATCCGGGACTGGCGGCGTTCGATCTCGGCCCGGAGTCGGGCGAGCCGTTTCCCGAACCCCGCCACGGCATAGGCGAGGAAGCCGAGGGCGTCCCCGGCGCCGGACCCGGCCCGGCTCGATCGGTCGAGTTGGAAGTAGTAATCGGGGCGCGTGCGCCAGAAGTGGTCGGCGAGCAGGTGCGCGGCGGCCGGGGGGACGCCGGCGGCGAGGAGGATCCCGAATTCGGCCAGCCGGGCGGCGCGTCCGTTGCCGTCCCCGAAGGGGTGGATCCAGGCGAGGTAGAGGTGCGCGAGCAGTGCCCGGACGATGGCGCCGGCGAGCCGGTTCTGGGTTCGATCGCCGACCGGGACTTCGAGGTCGGGAGCGAGCCACTCGCACATCCGGTCGAGCAGGTGGCGGCAGTCCTCCGGGGGCGCGCCCCGGTAGCGGCCGACGACCACCCGGTGCTCCCGGACCTGCCCGGGAACGACGGCGGGGTGCAGGTGGCCTTCGAGTCCGGCGAGGGTGCCGCCGTTCCACTCGCAGATCCGGTCGGTAGTGAGCGGCAGCGGCCGGCCCCGCCGCGCCGCGTCGGTGAGTTCCCGATGGATCGGAACCACATTGGCCACTTCCCGACCGAGATGGCGGCGCGACGGCGGCAGTTCCAGGCGATCCTCGATCTGCGCCCGCACGTCCGCTTCGGTCAGGGTGTTCCCCTCGATGGCGGTCGTCGCCCGCACGCCGCGAACGAGGGCGAGCGTGTCGAGTTCCTGCACCGCTTCCGGCGGCAGAACGGCGTCCGCCACCTGCTCGCAGCGCGCGACGGCCTGGCCCAGGAGCCCCGAGAGGAGCGGCCCGACTTCGCCCGGATCGAACCGGAAGGTGATCCACGGGTGGGTGCGTTCGTAGTCGCGGGGAGTCGTCATGGCGGGAGGCCGGGTTCGGCAGTCCGGAGACGCCATCCTACTCCGCCGGCGTCCGTCGGAGGTCCCTGTCGATGTCCCTGGCGAAGGGTCGTCTAGAGTGGATTCAACCCATTGATAAATATGACTTCTGTTGAAAATCCACGAACGGGTCTGTCCATCGGAATGTCCCTCGTCCTGTCCCCCGGGGTGACCCCTCGTCGGCGGGGCCGCCGGGGCGCCGGGGAAGAGGCCGTGGATGTCCTTCGTCGGGTCCCTTCGGAATCCTTTCGGTGGCCCTCTCCAACCCTCGGACGATCTTGGAGTTGACCGCGGCTTCCGGGATTTGGAGCGAGAGATCGCCCTCCGGAATGTCCCTCGTCGGGTCCCCGGAGTGGCCCTGGTCGGCGGGGACGCTCGGGGCCCCGGGCGGGGGCGGTGGGTGTCCCTCGCCATGTCCCTTCGGGAGCATCGCCGGGCGCCCTGCAACCTGTTGACGATCTTGGAGTTGACCGCGACTCCCGGGATTTGGAGCGAGAGATCGTCCTCCGGAATGTCCCTCGTCGGGTCTCCGGGGTTGGTCCTCGTCGGCGGGGAGCGCTCGGGGCGCCCGGGCGGGGGCGGTGGGTGTCCCTCGCCGTGTTCCTTGGGGAGCACCGTCGGGCGCCCTCCAACCTGTTGACGATCTTGGATTTGGCCGCGACTCCCGGGATTTGGAGCGAGAGATCGTCCTCCGGAATGTCCCTCGTCGGGTCCCCGGGGTTGGTCCTCGTCGGCGGGGAGCGTTCGGGGCGCCCGGGCGGGGGCCGCCGGATGTCCCTCGCCGTGTCCCTTCGGGAGCATCGCCGGGCGCTCTCCAACCTGTTGACGGTCTTGGAGTTGGCCGCGGCTCCCGGGATTCCGGGCAGGAGATCGCCCTCCGGAATGTCCCTCCTTCCGGTCCCCTCCGGGGTCCCCCCTCGGCGCGGCCCCGTCGGGGAGTTCGGGGCCGGCATGCCGCGGCGCCCGGAAGGATCCGGCCCCGGAGGGCCTCAGCGGGAGAGCGCCCGGGCCTTCGCGACTTCCCGCTCGGCGTCGGAAGGCCGGCCCCAGCGGTGGTACACATCGGCCAGGACGAAGTGGCCCAGCGGGGCCATCTCCGGGGTCGGGTCGAGCGAGAGGCCCCGGAGCGCCGTCTCCTCGGCCTCTGCCAGCGCGCCCCGGTCGAGCAGGGCCTTCGCCAGGTAGAGCCAGCCCACCGCGAACTCCCCGTTCGACTCCACGGCGGCGCGGTAGGACGCCTCCATCCGCTCCCGGTCGCCCAGCGCCCCGTACAACTTCGCCGCGTTGAACTGCGAGCGGAAGTCCCGGGGCGCCATCTCCAGGCGCCGCTCGTAGGCCGAGAGCGCCGCGCCCGGGTCCCCGCGCTCCTCGAACAGGAGGGCCAGGTTGTACCAGGCGTCGGAGAGCGCCTCGTCCATCTCCAGCGCCCGCCGGAACTCCGCCTCCGCCTCGTCGAGCCGGCCCAGGCTCAGCAGGCACTGCCCCTTCAGGTTCCGCGCCGGCGCCCGCTCCTCGCCGGTCGCCTCCAGTCCGGCGAGAACCGTGAGCGCCTCCCGGTACTCCTCCTTCGCGGCGTGGATCTCCGCCAGGTGGTAGTGCGCCTTGTTGTCGTTCGGATCCAGTTCCAGCAGGCGCCGGTAGCCGGCGGCGGCTTCGTCGTACCGCTCCGAGAGCCGGTAGGCGTCGGCGAGGCCCAGGATCCCGGACTTGTATTCCGGGTCGAGTTCCAGCGTCCGCCGGTAGGAGGCGATCGCGCCCTCCCAGTCCTCCCGCTTCTGCAGGAGGTTCCCCCGGACCAGGTGCGCTTCCAGGATGCCGGCGTCCTCGGCGAGCACCCGGTCCACCTTCGCCAGCGCCTCCTCCACCCGGTCCTCGGTGGAGTCGGTCCCGGCGGCCTGCAGCAGGTTGTAGAGGACGATCTTGTCCTTGGGGTCGGCCAGCGGCGCGCCCTCCTCGACGCGCACCCGGGAAGAGCCGCCGAGGTAGCCGAGCGCCGCCAGTTGGGCGCGGGTGTCCTCGTCGAGGGTCTCGGGAGCGGTGTCGCTGCGTTCCGCCGCCCCGAATTCGGTCTCGACCCGGGCCAGCATCGCTTCCAGTTGGCGCACCTGCCCGGGGCGGTCGGGGGCCAGGTTCGTCGTCTCCCCCGGGTCTGCCGACACATCGAAGAGTTCCGGCCGGGGGGCGGCGATGAAGTGGAGCAGCCCGTTCCGCAGCGAGCGGAGAGGCGACCAGCCGTAGTGGTTCCTCGGGTAGAGGCTCTCGGAGTAGGCCCAGAGGCCGAGATCGGCGACGGAGCCGTCCGCCAGCGGGACCAGGCTCTCGCCCTGCACCGCTTCCGGGATCGGGACTCCCACCAGGTCCAGGATCGTCGGCATCAGGTCTATGCCCCGCACCTGGGCGGCGACCCGGCGGCCGCCGCCGACCTGGCGGTAGGGGGTCCGCAGGAGGAAGGGCACCGCCATCGAGGCGTCGTAGATGAAGAACCCGTGAGCGCCCTCCCGGTGCCGGCCCAGACTCTCGCCGTGGTCGCCGATGAGCGCGAGCAGGGTGTCCCCGGCGAGGCCGGTCTCGTCCAGCCAGTCGAGGAGCCGCCCCACGAGCGCGTCGGTGAAGGCCACTTCGCTGTCGTAGGCGGCCTCCGGGTAGTCCCCGGCCTGCGACTTCCAGGGCTCCGGCGGCTCGTAGGGCCAGTGCGGGTCGTAGAAGTGGAGCCAGGCGAAGAAGCGCTCCTCCCGGACGCCCTCCATCCAGCGGATCGCCTCGTCGAGGACTTCGTTGCCGGGGCGCTGGACGCTGTCGAGGCTGATCCGCTCGAACTCGCGGAAGTCGAAATCGTCGAAGTACCGCTCGAACCCCTGGTCGAGACCCCAGCGGGAGTCCACCACGAAGGCGGCGGTGAACGCCCCGGTGCGGTACCCGGCGGCGGCCAGCGTCTCCGCCAGGGTCTCCGAGTCCTCGGGGAGGTAGTAGCCGCCGTTGTCCCGGACGCCGTGGAACATCGGGTAGGTCCCGGTGAACATCGAGGAGTGCGAGGGCAGGGTCAGCGGCACCGTGGCCGTCGCCTGTTCGAAGAGGACGCCCTCGGCGGCGACGCGCTCGAAGGCCGGGGTCTCGATCCGGGTCTGCCCGTAGGGGGTGAGGTGCCGCGCCGAGAGGGTGTCGAGGGTGGCGACGACCACATTCAGGGGGCGGACGGGGTCGGTCCCGCCGGGAAGGGAGCCGCAGCGCCCGAGGGCGAGCGCGGCGGCCCCGGCGACCCCGAGGGCGGGGAGAAGCCCGGACAACGCCCGGCGTTGGCTGCGCCCGGTGCGCCCGGTCGTGACGCCCGTCAGCCCCTTCATGGCGCCGGATTATCGCGCCGGGCGCGGCAGGGGTCGTTCGCACCGGGGTCTCGATCGGGAGGGCTCCGCCGGAAGTGGCCGCGACCGCGACCCCGGCGGGCCATCGGCGCCGCCGCCCGATCGCCGTGGGGTCTCGCGGTCCGGCGCTCCCGCCGCGGCGGGCCGGAGTCTGGCCGCCGGTGCGTCCCGGCCCGGCGGAAATCGCGTTTGACAACGGCGGCGGCAATCGGCTAAATCCGCAAGTCGAATGTTCACCTGTCGCTCGGTCTCCGGCGTCCCGCGGATGCGGGTCGCAGCCGGCGCGATGGCCGAGAAGGCCCGAGGAGGTTCCCCGGTGTTCAGAAACCGTTTTTTCCCCGGTGCGGCTGCGCTCCTGGCCCTGACACTCGCCGCTTCGGCATTCGGGCAAGGAATCACCGGGACCATCCTCGGGACGGTGACCGACGATCAGGGGGGCGTGCTCCCCGGAGCGACGGTCACGGTTTCCTCCGAAGTGCTGCCGGCCGGGCCGCAGGTCGCCACGGCAGACGCCACCGGGGACTTCCGTTTCCCGAACCTGCCGCCCGGGGACTACACGCTCCGGGTCGAGTTGTCGGGCTTCGGCACCTACCTCGAAGAGGGCATGGTCGTCCGCGTGGGCGGAACGACGGAACGGGTGGTTCCGCTCACCCTCGCCACCGTGGCGGAGATGGTGACGGTCACCGGCGAGAGTCCGGTCGTGGACACCCGCAGGTCCGGCGTCTCGACGAACTTCTCCAACGAGTACATGGAGAACACCCCGCTGCGCCGGTTCAGTTTCTTCGATTTCACGAAGAGCGCGCCGGGGATGTCGGCGACGAACCCGACGAGCGGGACCAGCAGCCGGGTCTCCGCGTTCGGCTCCGGCGTGGACGAGAACAAGTACCTCATGGACGGCGTGGACTTCACTGCCCCGGTCTCCGGGGCGGCGTGGCCCTGGCCCGACACGGACGCCATCGAGGAGATGGAGATCGTGTCCATGGGCGCGTCCGCCGAGTACGGGAACAGTCCGGGAGCCGTCTTCAATGTGGTGACGAAACAGGGAACGAACGACTTCCAGGTCAGCGGCGCCTACTTCGGGATGTTCGATCGGTTGACCTCGAAACCGATCCGACTGAACTCCGACGGCGATGCGGATCCGAACGGCTGGGGCTTCACTCGCAACAAGTATGTGGATGTGACGGCGCAGGTAGGCGGGCCGATCATCCGGGACCGCGTCTGGCTCTTCTCCGACGGGCAGTATCTCCAGGACTGGGACAACCAGCCGGGTACCGACCCGCAGTTCCCTCGCAAATTCGGGGCGAACCGCCTGTTCTGGAAGATCACGGCGGACATTACGCCCAACATCAAGTTCATGAACACCTACCACAACGACTGGTGGGTGATTCCTTCGACCCCCAGCCTCAGCCGGCCGGCGTCCGCGGCCTGGGAATTCAGCGGGAACAATCCCTCCCTCACCTTCGGAAGGATTACCCACATCCTGTCGGACAGCACCTTCTACGAGGTCGGCGTTTCGGGCTTCTACTCGCCGCGCGATGTCAGCCGACCGAACAGCCCCGGAGTACCTCGTCGAAACGACATAGACAACGGGATCGCCTCCGGCGGCGCCCCGTCCTTCGACATCTTCAAGCAAGCGCGCACGGAAGTGAAAGCGAAGGTGAGTCATTTCGCGAGCGACTGGCTGAACGCCGACCACGACTTCAAGTTCGGTGTCCAGTATGTGATCGGCAACCACAGTTCCCACGGCGGCTACACGCCCGGTGAGAACTATCCTGGCGGCGTGGTCTATTACGACAACGGAGACGGGAGTCCGAATTACATCTCCCTGTTCACGAACTACAACAAGGGCGGTGAGTTCCGGGAATTGGGGATCTTCGCCGAAGATGTCCTGAATATCGGCAATCGCGTCACGATCTCCGCCGGCATCCGCTTCGACCGCGTCCGCGGAATCAGTCAGAACCTGGACAATCTGGTCGCCACGGATATCGCAGAAATGCAGTTCGAGGCCCAGGGCACGGTCACCGGCGCCGGGGACCTCTACGAATGGAGGAATTGGGGGCCGCGGGTCGGAGTCAACTTCAAATTGGATGATGACGGCCGTACGGTACTGCGTGCGAACTGGGGTCGGTTCTACCGCACGGCGATCACCGGGGAGATGTCCGATGTGCATCCCGGGCAGGGGAGTTCCCAGGAGTGGTACTGGAACGCGGATACCGGGATGTACGACATCGAAGGCCCGAAGTACGAGGCGGCGACGAATTTCGGATTCGACCCGAATTCGAGGGCGCCGCGCACGGATCAATTCTCCATCGGTTTCGACCGGGAACTCGCCTCCAACGTGGCCTTCGGCTTCACCTATGTGCGCAAGGATCAGAGCGACCTGCTGGGCTGGAACACGGACAGTGCGGCCTACGGCACCGTTTCGTGGACGGCGGAGAACGGCCAGTCACTCAGTGTCTATCCGATCGAGACCGCACCGAACGACCGGTACTTCCGATTGAGCAATGTGGACTGTGTCGGGATTTCGTACTACTGCGATCCGATGTACATGGACTACAACGGCTTGGTGTTCTCCTTGAACAAGCGAATGTCGAACAGTTGGCAGGCGCAACTCTCCTATGTCTGGTCGAAGGCGTACGGCCTGCTGCCGTCGAGCGGCTTCGGAGCGGCGTCCAGCCAGACGACGAGGGTCTTTGGGGGTTCGTTGGCGAAAGATCCGAACCAGTTCACGAACGCCACCGGACATCTTCTGAACGACAGGCCGCATACCTTGCGGCTCACGGGGGCGGTGATCGCGCCGGGGGACATCCTGTTCGGATTCAACGCCGCCTTCTTCAACGGCAAACCGTGGGGCGCCAGGGTTCGCGTGCCCCAGGAGGTCCTTCCCCAAGGGGCGCGTAGCGTTTATCTGACCTCTCCGGGTGTCGAGAGACTGGAGAACCAGGCACTCCTCGACCTGCGTATTTCACGGCCGTTCTACTTCGGGGAGCGGGCGAAGATCGAACCGTTCGTGGACCTGCTCAACATGTTCAACTCGACGGCGACCGAGGACTTGGGTTCCCAGCAGTACGGGTCCTCCCTCTACGGCGCCGGAGAACGCTGGATCGATCCACGGCGGGCGTTCATCGGACTGAAACTCGCTTACTGATCCCGATTCGGAACCCACGGCGGGGCGGGGGCCTTCGGGTCCCCGCCCCGTTTTCGTTTCCGGGCGAGGGCGGCGCCGTGCCGGATGGACAATCGGTAGGATTCGGCGGACATGGACCGTCTCTTCGATCGTCTCGGGCTCGGCGAGGGCGCGCCCGGCGCCGGCCACGGCCCGGAGGCCTGGATCCTCACCGACGAGCCGTCACTCCGGTCGCTGAACCCGCACACCGGGGAACCGATCGCGACGGTCGTTCCCGCGGACGCCGCCGCCCTGGAACAGGTCACCCGGGCCGCGACGACCGCCTTCGCCTCGTTCCGCCACCTGCCCCCGCCGAAACGCGGGGACCTGGTGCGCGACCTGGGCGCGGCGCTGCGCGAGGCCCAGGAGCCGCTCGGCGACCTGATCGCGCTCGAAGTCGGGAAGATCCGGTCCGAGGGCCACGGCGAAGTCCAGGAGATGATCGACATCTGCGACTTCGCGGTGGGGCTCTCGCGCCAACTCTACGGGCTGACGATGGCCTCCGAACGCCCCGGCCACCGGATGTTCGAGCAGTGGCACCCGCTGGGGCCGGTCGGGGTCATCACCGCCTTCAACTTCCCGATGGCGGTCTGGTCCTGGAACGCGGCCGTCGCGGCGGTCTGCGGCGACCCGGTGATCTGGAAGCCGTCGGAGCAGGCGCCGCTCTGCGCGGTCGCCGTCCAGCAGATCGCGAACCGGGTGATGGACGACCACGGCCTCTCCGGGGTCTTCAACCTGGTGGTGGGCGGCGGCGACCTCGGCGCCCGGCTGGCCGCCGACCGGCGGATTCCGCTGGTCTCCTTCACCGGTTCGACCGCCGTGGGCCGGCGCGTGGCCGGGGCGGTCGCCGGTCGGCTGGGGCGCTGCCTGCTGGAACTCGGCGGGAACAACGCGGTGGTGGTGAGCGCGAAGGCCGACCTCGACCTGGCGGTGCGGGCCATCGTGTTCGGCTCGGTGGGGACCACCGGGCAGCGCTGCACCACCACCCGCCGGGTGTTCGCCGACCGGGCGGTGGTCGAGCCGCTGGTCTCCCGCCTGGCGGACGCCTACCGGCAGGTGGCGGTCGGCGACCCGCTCGACCCGGCGACGCTCATGGGGCCGCTGATCTCGGCGGACGCGGTGCGGCGGATGGAGCAGGCGCTGGAACGGGCGGTCGCCGAAGGCGGAACCGTGGTCTGCGGCGGCGGCCGGCGCCCGGACCTGGGGCCGAACCATGTCGAGCCGGCGCTGGTGCGGATGCCCGGCCAGACCGCGCTGGTCGCCGAGGAGACCTTCGCGCCCATCCTCTATGTGATGGAGACCGACTCCCTGGAGGCGGCGATCGGCCTCCACAACGCCGTGCCGCAGGGCCTTTCCTCGGCGATCTTCACCGACAGTCTGCGCGAGGCGGAGACCTTCCTCTCGGCGGGGGGCTCCGACTGCGGGATCGCGAATGTGAACATCGGCACCTCCGGGGCGGAGATCGGCGGCGCCTTCGGCGGGGAGAAGGACACCGGCGGCGGCCGGGAGTCCGGCTCCGACGCCTGGAAGGCCTACATGCGCCGCCAGACGAACACCGTCAACTGGTCGAAGGAGTTGCCCCTGGCCCAGGGCATCGAATTCGGCCCGCCGGCGCCCGCGGCGACCGGCTGACCCGGGAGGAACTCCTTCTTCGCCGAAACCGACCCTCCGCCGACCGGCGAACGGGGCGGGGCGCGCCGCGAATCGCCGCCGCCCGGTCTAGCCCGGACTCGCGCCGCGGTGAGGATGGTGCGGACGCGGCGGGAGTTGTCGGTCCGGAGAGATCGGGCCGCAGTCCGGCGGATGCTCCGCTTCTCGGCGCTGGCGGCCGCGCGGAACGAGGAGTTGCTCCGGGAGGGCTTCCGCCGCGTCGCCGACGCCGACGACTGGAACCGGCAGGCAGCCGCGGCGGCGGAAGAGTCCCGGAAGTCGGAAGCGGAGGCCCGCGAGGCCCGCCGGACGGCGGACGAGGCCCGCCGGGCGGCGGAAGCGGAGACCCGCGAGGCTCGCCGGGCGGAGGATGAAGCCCGCCGGCAGGCGGAGACGGGCGCGCGCGAGGCCCGTCGGGCCGAGGACGAGGCCCGCCGGCAGGCGGAGACTGAGGTGCGCGAGGCCCGCCGAACGGAGGATGAGGCTCGCCGGCAGGAAGAAGCGGAGGCGCGCGAGGCCCGTCGGCAGGCGGAAGCGGAGGCGCGCGACGCCCGCCGGAAGGCGGAGACGGAGGCGTGGGAGGCCCGCCGGGCGGAGGATGAGGCTCGCTGGAAGGCGGAAGCGGAGGCGCGCGACGCCCGCCGGAAGGCGGAGACGAAGGCGTGGGAGGCCCGCCGGGCGGAGGATGAGGCTCACCGGAGGGCGGAGGCGGAGGCGCGGGACGCCCGCCGGGCGGAGGATGAGGCTCACTGGAGGGCGGAAGCGAAGGCGCGGGAGGCTCGCCGGTTGGAGGACGAGGCCCGCCGGAAGGCGGAAGCGGAGGCGCGGGACGCCCGCCGGCGGGCGGAGGCGGAGGCGCGGGACGCCCGCCGGGCGGAGGATGAGGCTCACTGGAGGGCGGAAGCGAAGGCGCGGGAGGCCCGCCGGGCGGAGGACGAGGCCCGCCGGAAGGCGGAAGCGGAGGCGCTCGAGGCTCGCCGGCAGGCGGAAGCGGACGCACTCGAGGTTCGCCGCGCGGAGGATGAGGCCCGCCGGCATGGGGAGGCGAGGGCGATCGAGGCGCGCCGGCAGGAGGAAGAGAAGGTGCGCGAGACGCACCGCCTGGATGACCTCGAGAGAAAGCGACGGTTCGACGCCATGATCGCCGAGGGCATCCGGAAGGGGAACGAGGCCTTCGACGCTCGCCTCCGGAAGGGGGACGAGGCCTTCGACGCCGGCTCCCGGAAACTCGAGGAGGCCATCCACCGGATGGCGGGCGACGGCGACCCGCTGCGCGGCCAGGTCGTGGTGGCGCTCGACGAAGAAAGTCTGCCGCCGCTCCTCGATGCGGCCGGCATCGCGGTCGATCGCGAGCTCCTGCGCCTGCGGACCTGGAGGAAAGGCGGCTGGCGCGAGTGGGAACTCGTCGCCGCGGGTTACCGGGTGGCGGTGGTGATCGAGATCGAGCCGACACTGAGGATGCACGATGTCCGGCGCTGTCGGTCCCGAATGAGGACCTTCCGCGTCTGGAGGCCGGACTTCGACCGGCCGGAGATGCGCATCTACGGAGCCCTGGCGTATGTCTCCGCGAAACCGGCGGCGCTGCGGTTCGCCGAACGCCGGGGATTCCTGTTGATCGGCGTGGACGACTCCGGCGCCGCCCTCCGGAACTCTCCGGGGTTCGAGCCGTCCTCCTTCTGAGTCCCGGGCCGGTCCTTCGGGCGGGGTCTTCGCTCGAACGGCGGACCGGGAGGGCCTCTTCTTCGACGAAATGCGGAGCCTCCGCCGACCGGCGAACGGGGCGGCGTGCGCTGCCACTCCCCATCGCCCGATCCGGCTAGGATTCCCCGCAGGGTGAGGATCGTGCGCACGCGGCGAGTGCCGTCCGTCCGGAGAGATCGGGCCGAGGTCTGGCGGGCGCTCCGCCTCCTCGGGGCGATGGCCGTGCGGAACGAGGAGCGGATCCGCAAGGCGACCGCGGCGACGGAAGAGTCCCGGAAGGCGGAAGCGGAGGCTCGCGAGGCCCGCCGGACAGAGGACGAAGCCCGCCGGAAGGCGGACGCGGAGGAGCGCGAGGCCCGCCGGACAGAGGACGAAGCCCGCCGGAAGGCGGAAGCGGAGGAGCGCGAGGCCCGCCGGGCGGAGGACGAGGCCCGCCGGAAGGCGGAAGCAGAGGCGCTCGAGGCTCGCCGGGCGGAGGACGAGGCCCGCCGGCAGGCGGACGCAGAGGAGCGGGATGCCCGCCGGCAGGCGGAGGCGGAGGCCATCGAGGCCCGCCGGAAGGCGGAAGCGGAGGCACTCGAGGTTCGCCGGGCGGAAGACGAGGCCCGCCGGCAGGCGGAAGCGAAGGCACTCGAGGCCCGCCAGCGGGAGGAAGAGAAGGCGCGCGAGGCCCGTCAGCAGGCGGAAGAGAAGGCGCGCGAGACGCACCGCCTGGACGACCTCGAGAGGAAGCGGCGGTTCGACGCCATGATCGTCGAGGGCATCCGAAAGGGGGACGAGGCCTTCGACGCCCGCCATCAGAAGATCGAGGCGGCCCTCCACCGACTGATCGGAGACGGGGACCAGCGCTGGGGCCGCCTCATGGAGGCGCTCGCCGAAGGGGATCTCCCCGGTATCCTCCGAGGCATCGGCATCGAGGTCGCGGGCTTGAGGCACCGGGCGGGAGCCACGATGAACGGCAGAAAGCGTGAATGGGATCTCATCGCCGATGGCCCCGAGGCCACGGTCGTCGTCGAGGTCAAGACGACCCTCCGGCCGGAGGATGTCCGCCACTTCCGCGAACGGATGGACACCTTCCGCCAGTGGATGCCGGACTACGACCGGTCCGGGAAGCGCATCCACGGAGCGCTGGCGTATCTCTCGGCGGGCGAGGCCGTGCTGACGAACGCCGAGCGCCGGGGGTTCCTCCTCATTCGCGTGGTCGGCTCCAGCGCGAGCCTCCGCAACTCGGACGGGTTCGTGCCCGTCCGCTTCTGATTTTCCGGGGAGGTCGCGCGGGCGGTTTCCGCTCGGTACGGCGGTTCCGGCCCGGAATGCCGGCCCAAACCCGGGAAGCGCGCTCGCCGGCCGATCTTCGGCGCCGCGCCCGGACGGACGACTCGCCGAGAGGGGCCGACGCTCACGCCGGGGTCTCGTCGGCGCCCGCGCGGACGGGACCGGCGCGCCGCCGCCGTTGGGCCTCCCGTTCCCGGCCCTGGTTGCTCGGGGCGGTGTTTTTCGCGGTCGGGGGGGGAGTGGCCGGCACGGCGGCGACCCTGCCGACCACTGCGAGGCCGGCGGCGAGCCAGTCCGCTGCCCGGGAAGAAGCGCGCCGGCTCCTGGCCGCCGGGAGATTCGGCGCCGCGCTCGCCGCCGCCGACCGGGCGCTCGCAGCGGCAGACCGGACGCTCGCCGCAGCGGGGACCGCCCCGGAACTCCACGGACTGCGGGCCGAAGCGTTGACCGGACTGCTCGACTACTCCGGCGCCGTGGAAGCGCTGGCCCTCGCCCCCGAGGAACCACGGAACCTGGCGCTGCGGACACGCCTTCTTGCGCTTCTGGGCCGGGACGCGGAAGCGGCCGCGGCGGCGGAGGCGCTGGCCACCGGCGGGGCACTCCTGCCGCCGGAGGAGCGGACCGCGCCGGCCCGGGCCCTCCGGGGCGCCGGACTGGTCGCGGCGGCCGCGAAGGTTCTGGGGACGGCACGCGCCGGGGAGTCGGGGGAACTCGCGCTGGAGCGGGCCCGGCTGCGGATCGCGGCGGACGACTGCCCCGGGGCGCTCGACCCGCTGGAAGCCGCGGCGGCGGCGTCGCCGGCGATCCCCGGCGCGGCCTACGAACTCGGCCGCTGCCTGGCGCTGCTGGGGCAGCGGGCGGAGGCCGGCGCCCGGTTGCGGGAGGCGCTGGCGCTCTTCCCGGAGGACCGGGCGGCGCGCTTCCGGCTCGGGCAGTTCCTGCTCCGGGAGGAGGATGCTGCCCGTCAGGCGGAAGGACGGAGGCTGCTCGCCGGCTACGAGGAGGCCCGCCTCCGGGAGCGCCGCCGCCGGTTGCTCCTGTCGCAGATCACCGCCGGCGAACTCGAAGGAGCCGCCCTCCGCGACACCCTGACCCGACTCCTGGGTCTGCTGCTGGACGCGGCGGAGTCCGCGGGCGGAGCCACCACCGCCGCGGCCGCCGAGACCGAGCGGGTCCTCGCCGCGGCGACCGAACGGTTCCCGGACGATCCGGCGTTCCGCATCGCCCGGGCGCGGCAACGGCTCCTCGCCGGCCCGGACGGCCCCCGCCGCGCCGCCGCCCACCTGGAACCCCTGGTCCCGCCCGCCCCGGCGGCACTCACCGGCCCCGCACGGAGCGCCGCCCGCTGGCTGGCGGAAGCGCGCCTCCGGGAGGGCGACCCGCCCGCGGCCGCCGCCCTGTTCGAGCGGGTGCTGGCCGGCGCCGACGGGAGCACGTTCTCCCCCCGGGTGCTCCGGGCGGCGGCGACCGCCTTCTCCCTGGCCGGCGATCCGGCCCGCGGACTGGCCCTCTTCGACCGGGCGCTCGCGGCGACGGCCCCTTCCCCCGCCCGCGCGGCCCTGCTCGCCGACAGCGCCCTCGCGCTCTCGCTGCTGGGCCGGGAACCGGAAGCCGAGTCCCGCTACCGGGAAGCCCTCTCCGTCGAACCGGGGCAGGTGTCCGCCGCCCTCGGCCTCGCCGAACGGCTCCTCGCCTCCGGGCGCGCCCCCGAGGCGGCGGCCGTCCTCCGTCGAGCCTTGGCCCACACCCCGGAGAACGAAGCCCTCCGCGCCCTGCTGTCCCGAGCGAAACCACCGCCCTGAACGCCTTTCGCCCGAAGTGTCCGGTCAAAGCGGTTCCTCCTGCGGTTCAGCCCTCGGTGATCGCACCCGGAGAACCGTCTCTCCTGAAATAAACATACATATCCCAAGTTCCACTTATGATTTGCATGTATGTTTCGCCGCCGCGTGTCCGGCCAGATCCGGGTCGCGCTCTCCCGACAGGCCGCGGTGGGGCTGCTCGGGCCCCGGCAGGCGGGAAAGACCACCCTGGCGCGGGCGGTCGCCGAGGAGGTCGGCGGCGTGGTGGTCGATCTCGAGTTGTCCGAGGACCGCGCCCGGGTGGCGGACCTGCCGAGGTTCCTTCGGGCAAACGAAGAGCGGCTGGTGGTCTTCGACGAGATCCACCGCCTGCCGGAGGTCTTCGCCGAGTTGCGCGGCTTCATAGACGACGGGCGCCGCCGGGGTCTCGGGACCGGCCGCTTCCTGGCCCTGGGTTCGGCCTCGATGAGGTGGCTGCGGCAGTCCGAGAGTCTGGCCGGTCGGATCGAGTACCTCGACCTGAATCCGCTCGATGTCGGCGAGGTGGAGTCGGTCGCCGGGACGCCCGCCGGAAGGGTGAGCCGGCTGTGGCTGCGCGGCGGACTGCCACCGAGTTTCCTGGCGGAGTCCGACGAGGACAGCGTCGCATTCCGCCGGAACCTGATCCGGGCGTATCTCGAACACGAGCGCCCGCAGTTCCGCCCCGGTCTCCCGGCGCTCCTCCTCGAACGCCTGTGGACCATGCTGGCGCACGGTCAGGGAGGGCTGCTGAACACCGCGAAACTGGCGGCGAGTCTGGCCCGGAGCGCCCCGACCGTGCTGGCGTACCTGGACCTGCTGGAGGGCCTCTTCCTGCTTCGCCGGCTCCCGCCGCGCCATTCCAATGTGAAGAAGCGGCTGGTGAAATCGCCCCGCCTCTATGTCCGCGACCCCGGACTGCTCCACGCCCTGCTCGGGATCCGTGACCTGAACGGCCTGCTCGGCCATCCGGTGGTCGGCGCCAGTTGGGAAGGATTCGTGATCGAAACCCTGCTCGGCGCCGCTCCGCCCGGGACGCTCGCCGGTTTCTACCGCACCGGGCAGGGCGCCGAGGCCGACCTGGTGCTCGATCTTCCCGGCCGGCCGAGACCCTGGGCGATCGCTGTGCAACGCGCCTCGGCGCCCCGACGCACCCGCAGTTTCACCGTCGCCTGCCAGGACCTCGAACCGGAGCGGGCGTTCGTCGTGCACGGCGGCGAGCACCGCTTCCCGCTTGGGCCGGGTCAGGAAGCGATCGGTCTCCCGGAGATGGCCGAACTACTGAGAGCGCTCTGACGCATCCTCGTGGTGATGCGCGCCGGGCCCGGCCGCTCCCGTACCGGCGTCGCCTCGGCGCCGGCGCCAGGGAGGTGCCGAATCGCTATGATCACTCGTTCCATCCGAGCCCTGCGGAGGCGCTTGCACCCGGGAGGGAGAGGCCGTGGAAGGCGTCAGTGTCGATCTGTTGGAACTGGATGAGCGCACCACCGCGATCGAAGCGCTGGCGAAGCGCGTTCGGTTCGCGGTCGAGCGCGGCTCGTTGGAAATCCGGTTGTGGATCGCCCTCGTTCGAGCGCTGCGGGCCTTCCGGACGATGGGCGCCGCGCTTTCCCGGGCGGAGGTCGTGACGGACGAAGATCGCGCTCTGTTGGCCGAGGTGGCGCGGGGGCACGCCCGGTTCGCCACGACGCTCAGGTCGGGTCGCGACCGGCTGGTCTCGAACGCCGATCACCGGCCGGGAGTGTTCCGCCGGCGGAATCTGCGCCTGATGGACACTCTCATGGACGACGCGGGGGACCTCGCCGAGACAGCGGCCCTGGGCGCCAGTTCCGACTTCGCGCGGCTCGTGGAACGCGAGTTGGCCGCCCATCGCGAGGCTCGGCCCGTTGGGTGACCGTCACATCGTCCAGAATTCCCGTTTTCGCAAGCGCCTCGACGAACGGACCCGCCGGCAACCTCCGTTGCGGGAGCAGGTCGAGGGTCTGCTCGGCCGGATCGCGCGAGACCCGACGCCTCACGGCGCAAAGATTCCGGGCTTGGATGGTGAGCCGGTCTTCGAGGTTCGTCTGCCGTTCGGCACAGAGGGGAAGCAGGACGGCGCGCGACGGATCTACTACCGGGACGAAGGGTGCGTCGCTGCGCTCTTCCGGTACTCGAAGGGCGAAGTGACAGACATTCCTGTGAAGGAGACCCGCGAGGCGCCGGCGCCGTACTGGTGATGCCGCGACCCGGGCCCGGGCCGGTGGAGGTGATGCGGGAGGCGGCGGTTCGTCGTAGCCGGGCGCGAGGCCGGTGTGGAGGAGGTCTGGGTGGCGAGATGAGGACGCGCGAGAGGGAGTCGGATGGGAACGCCCGGAACTCCGCGGGATCCGCGATGAGGCTCAGTCTCCGCAGGCTTCCGCCAGGTAGCGATCGTGTTCGGCAGCCAGGTCCGGCGCGCCGGAACGGAACTTCCCGATCAGCGCCCCGGCCCGGGGCGTCTCGTCGAGAAAGCGGGTCACGGCTTCCCGGACGGGATCGGAGACCGAGCGGTTCTGCGCCCGGGCGCGCTCCCGGAGAAGCGCGATCTGCTCTTCGGTGAACTGGACCTGGGTTCGAATCACCCCGGCATTCCATCAGGTTCGGCATCGTGATGGCGCTTCCGCGGTGGCTCGGCGACTCGTCGGGGTGCGGCGGCGAGGGGCCGAGCCCGGGGGCCGGGCGGTGGAGAGCGCCACGGCGCCGTTCCCCGGGTACCTGCCGCAACCTCGGCGCCGCGCCGGGCGGGACTTCGCCCGAGGGCAGGCCGGGGGCCGGGCTCCCGTAGAATCGGGAGCGAAGGATGGGGTGCGAGGAGTTCCCATGGCCCGGTTCCCGAATCCGGATCCGCGACGCGCCGCCGGAGCGGCGGCGGTCTTCCTGCTGGCGGCGTTCGCGTTCGCCGGTTGCGGCGGCGGGGGGGACGCCTCCGGCGGGGGCGGGGAGGCCGGCGGCGACCCGGTGGACGACCGGTTCCGCCGCTACGCCGCCGGGATCGGCGCCCACCACCTCTGCTCCGGGACCTTCGTCGTCGGACGGGTGACCGAGCGGTCGCCGGAGACGGTGCTCGCCGAGGACATCGCGCCCTTTCCGGCCTTCGCCTGGCAGGACGACTTCGAGTGGGAAGTGGATCTCGAGGAGCGGAGCGCCACCGTCTGGGCCGCCGATGTGAACCCGAGGAAGGCGCGCTACCACGGCGACCAGGGCTGCACGCTGCTCGAGGACGGCGCCGATTCGGTGCGCTTCACCCCGGTTCCGGTGCCGCGCAACCTGCCGGAGGCCTCGGCACAGGACTGGCCGCTCGGTGACCGGGGCGCGGAGGAGCCCGACCAGGCCGGAGTGGACCGGGCGGGGCTCGACGCGGCGCTCGACGCGGCGATGGCCGCCGGGCAGAACACCCGGGCGCTGGCCGTCGTCCGCCGGGGGCGGATCGTGGGCGAACGCTACGCGCCGGGCTTCACCCGGAACACGCCGCAGATCAGTTGGTCGGAGGGGAAGAGCCTCACCGCGGCGCTCATCGGGCGGTTGATGGAGAAGGGGCACTTCACCCTCGACGACCCGGCGCCGATCGCCGAATGGCGCGCCGAGGGCGACCCGCGCGGGGGCATCCTGATGCGGCACCTGCTCACCATGACCAGCGGCCTCGACATGACGAACAACGGGCTGGCCGGGCCGAGTTCGCTCCTCCCGGACAACGAACACATGCGGGTCTATTTCGACGCCCTGGACGTCTTCGCCCACGCCTCCGGGCAGCCCTACGGGATCCCGCCGGGAACCGAGTTCCGCTACCGGAATTCGGACCCGCTCTCGCTGGGCCGGATCGTTCGGGAAACGGTGGAGGGCGCCGGTATGGAATACCTGACCCATCCCCAGCGCCAACTCTTCGACCGGATCGGCTCCCGGGACTTCGTGCTGGAGCCGGACCCCTGGGGCAACTTCATCCTGAGCGGCTACGAGTACGGCAGCGCCGCCGACTGGATGCGCTTCGGCCTGCTCCACCTGTGGGACGGCGTGTTCGCCGGCGAGCGCGTCCTGCCGGAGGGCTGGTCGGACTTCGTGAGCGCGCCCTCGCCGGGCGCCGCGGACGACGAGTACGGCGGCCTGTGGTGGCTGAACGCCGGCGGCCGCCATCCGGACCTCCCGCGGGACGCCTACTGGGCGGCGGGGTTCATGGGGCAGATCACGATGGTGATCCCGTCGGCGGACGCGGTGGTCGTGCGCCTGGGCCCGAGTCCGGGCGGGTTCGACGCCTACCTGAACGAGACCGTCGCCGCGATCCTGGCCGCGTTCGCCGCCGACTGACCGGCCTCCGGCGGGCTCCCCGCCCGTCGGGTCCGCGCGGGGGCGGCCGGTGCGGCCCATCGGTGTTCCTCCGGCCCTCCGGGGGCGGCCAGGGCGCCCGCGCCGCCGGCCGGGGACTCCGACTCCGGCCGGCGCGCGGCGGTCAGCGCTCCTGCCCTCCGAAGCGGAGCAGCGCGCTGAGCCCGAGCCCGGGAGCGAGCCCGCCGAGTCGCCGGCGCCCGGTGGTGCGATGGCCGGGCGCCGGGCAGCAGGGCGGCGTCGGGGTCACGGCGGGGACGGATCCCGCTCCGCCGGCTCGTCCGCGGATTCCGGGGCGGCCGCCGGCGGGGCGTCGAGGGCGGCGAGCAGGAGGCGGATCTCTTCCATCGCCTCCCCGGTGAGCCGGAGCGCCCGCTCGTCGCCCTCCCGGAGAGCGGTCGGGGGGCCGTCCGCCGGCGTCCGGAAGCGCACGGTCTCCACGCGCCCGGCGGTCGGCGAGGTCTCCTCCCCGTAGGGGTCGTCTTCCTCGGCGACGGTGATCGTCAGGAATCGGGCTCCGGGAGCGCCGGGGAGTGACGGGGCGGCCGCGATCTCCTCGCCGTCGGTGGAGTTCAGGCGGTAGAGGAGGTCCTCGATGGTTTCGGAGTCGGTTTCGGAGTCGGTTTCGGAGTCGGCTTCGGAGTCCGCCGGCGTCGGCGCGTCCTCCGCGCTCTCCCGGACCCATTCCCGTTCGCCCTCGTCGTTCTCCCGGCGGCGGAAGACCGACGACGCCCCGTCCGGGCCCTCCAGGCGCAGTTCCACCGCCTTCCAGGCCGCGAAGCGGAAGAGGCGGAGCGACCGCACCGCGGCCAATCGGTCCCGGACGCTCCCCAGCAACTCGTCGAAGAGGCTCTGCCCGACGACGAAGACCGCCGGATCGCCCTCGACCCGGGCGAGAACCCCCGGCGGGGTCGCGCTCTCGCCGCCGAAGTGGATCGTCGCCGAGCGGACGCCGGCCTCCGTGCCTTCTCCGGGTGGGGCTTCGTCGCTGTCCGGAACCTCGTCACCATCCGGGGCTTCGTTGTCGCCTGCGGCTTCGTTGTCGCCTGCGGCTTCGCTGCCGCCCGGCGCCCGGGATTCGACCGTGAAGGAAGCCGTGAGGCGCGGGGGGGCCATGCCGAACCGCGCCGCGCTCCCGCCGCCCGCCGTGTCGGACCCCGGCTCTTCCGGCGCCAGGCCGGACATCTCCGCTTCCCGGACCCGCGCCGCGAGTTGCGAAGCGTCGTAGGAATCCGCGGCGAAGCGGAAGGGCCGGACGATCCACCACTCGCCGCCCCGGCGTTCGAGGGCGGCTTCCTCGTCGCCGGCCCGGAGACGGAGTCCGGTGATCCCGGCGGTGTCGAACCGGAAGACCCGCTTGTCCCGGAGGTCCCAGGCGCTCCGGTCGAAGTTGTCCTTCGTCCACGCCGGGACGATCACCACCCCGTTCCCGACCTCGAGGTAGCGGTTCCCGGGGGCCGGGGTCTCGGCGCCGAAGCCGACGACGGTCGGTTCGCTCTCCCCCGCGGCGGCCGGAGTCCGTTCGACGCGGACGGTGAGATCCGGCTCCGCCAGGCCGAAAGCACTCCGGTCGGCGGCCGTTTCGTCGGACAGGCGCCGCTCGAACCGCAGCGACTCCAGGTTCTGCAGCAGGAGTTCGACTTCGGCGGCGTCCGCCGGCGCCGGCGGGCCTTCCCCTTCCCGCACGGTGAAACCGCCGGCGCGGTCCGCTGCGGGCTCGTCGCCGAATCCCTCCCTCCCCCCGCTCTCCCGTTCGAGGCGCACCGGGGGCCGGCCCGGGCGTTCCAGGGAAACGGCGGTCACCGCCTCCGCCGGCGTCGCGAACACCGGCTCGCCCTCCGGGTCTTCGGCGCGCTCGCCGCGCTCGAAGAAGAACAGGTACCCGCCGAGCAGCAGCGCCGCCAGGAGCGCGAAGCCGGTCGCGCGGTTCACGGCGGCGCTCCCCGACTCAGCGGCGGGACCACCAGACGGCGACGCCCCAGACCAGGAAGAAACCGGGCAGGAACACCAGCGCCAGCAGCACCAGGTTCCGCAACTGGCCGGCGGTCATGGTGATGCGCCGATCCTCGGGGTCGCGGGGTCGGATGGCGATCAGGTTCTCGTCCTCGGTGAGCCAGTGGACCATGTTCAGGAACAGGTCGGCGTTCCCGAGCGGCGACAGCGCCAGGTCGTTCGCGATGAAGTCGGTGTCCCCGACGACGACCAGCCGGCCGTCCGCGTCCGGCGGCTCCGTCTCGCCCGGTTCCGTTTCGCCCGACGCCACCGGCTCGTCGCCTCCCTCCCCGCCGGAGTCCCGGGTGTCGCCGGCGGCCTCTGCCCCGTCCGCCGGCGCTGCCGACGCCGGTTCCGCGGACGACGGCCCGGGGCCCCCGTCGTCGCCGGCCGGCGGTTCGTCCCCCGCTGTCGGTTCGCCCCCGGCCTCTGCCCCCGGCGCCATCGCTCCCCCGGCCTCTTCCCGGTCGATCCGTACCGCCCAGGCCAGGGTCAGCGGGCCCTCCCGGTCGTCGTCGTCCGCGGTGACCTCGCCGCTCTCCAGTTCGTCGGCGTCCCGTTCGCCCCAACTCGCGTCCGAGGTCTGCACCAGTTCCGACAGCGTCACTCCCTCGGGCCGCTCGCCGAGTTCCGGGGCGATCAGGCTCTGCGCCAGCGGGAAGACGGTGGCGGCGGTCTCGAAGCCGCGGGTGATCGAGTGGAACCCGTAGGAGGCGGCCAGCGGGGCCTCCACCCCGAACCCGAACAACTGCCCGACGCCGCTGGCGTCTATGACCACATCCCCGGCCGGGGTGATCCCGAATTCGCCGGCCAGGTCCAGCAACCGGGTGCGGTCGTCCGCCGCCTCCGGCCCCGGCGGGTCGAGGAGCAGCATCGCCTTGCCCCCGCTCCGCAGATGGGCCGCGAGCGCTTCCGCTTCCGCCGGGAGGAGATCCCGCTCCGGGCCGGGGATCACGACCGCCGCCGCGTCGTCGGGGATGCTGATCGCGCCCGCGGCCGCCGTCTCCAGCAGCGACAGTTCGGCGACCGCGTAGTTCGCCTCCTCCAGCCGGGAACGGATGGCGGAGAGCCCGCCGGCGCCGCTCTCGTCCAGCGACCGCTCCCGGTGGCCGACGGTGAAGTAGATCTTCTTGGTCTCGTCCCGCAGGAGCCGGACGACGGCGTTCGTGAGGTCCGCTTCCTGCGGCGCCGCGACGCGCTCCTGCCGGTCGCCGGAAGCGACGACCACCGTGCCGAAGGGGATGCCGGCTTCAGCGCTGGCCCGGTAGGCGCGGGCCCGGGCCGGTTCCGCTTCCTGGTCGATGACCTCCCAGTCGATCCACTCGCTCCGGTCGGCGTACTGCTCGAACAACTCCACCGTGCGGGCGGCGGCCCGGGGCTGGTCGAGCACCACCAGCCGCACTTCCCGGTCGAGGTCCTCCAGGACGCGGAGCGTCTGCGGCGCCAGGGTGAACCGGCCTCCGGCGGTGGTGTCCCAGGCGGTGTTCCGGCGGTCGGCCAGGTAGTTCACGCCCACCACCACGCCGAGGAGCAGGAGCGCGGTCACCCCCGCGTTCGCGCCTTCCCGGGCGCTCCTCCGGGCGAGCGCCGCGCGGAGCGCCCCCAGCCGGCCGCTCATCCGCGCCATCTCCGGGAACGCAGCGACTCCCGGGTGAGGAACAGGAAGAAGCCGGCGAAGGTCAGGTAATAGACCAGGTCGCGCGTCGCGATCACCCCCCGGGCGAAGCCGTCGAGATGGCCGGTCAGCGAGAGGTGGGCGAAGAAACGCCCGAAGTCGCCGCCCCGCTGCCCCGCGAACTCCAGCAGCCAGAGCATCAGCACCGCGCCGAAGGTCAACAGGCCGGCGACGATCTGGTTGCGGGTGAGGCTGGAGAAGAACAGTCCCAGCGACAGGACGGCGGCGCCGAGCAGGGCGAGCCCCAGGTAGCCGGCCAGGATCGGCAGCAGGTCCGGCTGCGAGTACCAGAAGAGCGCGCCGATATGGAGCGCGGTCAGGCCCAGCATCACCCCGTAGAGCGCCAGCACCGCGAGGAACTTGCCGAGCACGATCTGCCCGTCGGTCACCGGGGCGGTCAGGAGCAATTCCAGGGTGCCGGAACGGACTTCCTCGGCGAGCGTCCGCATCGTCAGCAGCGGCAGCAGGAACAGCACCAGGACCGCGGCGCTCGCGGTGAGCCAGCGGATCAGGTCGGCGTTCACATGGAGCGCGCCGCCGCCGAGCCCGCCCATGCGGGTCATCCGCATCCCGGCTTCGACGAAACTGGCGAGGTAGTCGGCGAAGAAGTAGCCGTAGAGGAAGGCGAAGGCGCCGAACAGGACATAGGCGACCGGCGAGGCCAGCGCCGCGCCGAGGTCGCGCCGGGCGATGGTGAGGGCGCTCCGCACTTCAGTCGGCGGGGGAGCGGGCCGGGACGCCGGCGGCGCCGGGTTTCGCGACCGGTCCGGCGCCCGGTCCGGTTTCGGCTTCGGTCTCGGGGGGCGCGTCGTCGTCGGTGGTCAGGTCCAGGAAGACCTCCTCCAGACTGGCGGAGGCGCGCCGGAGGCCCAGCAGCGAACCGCCGGCGTCGAGCACCGCGCGGGCCAGGTCCGAACGCCGGTCGGCGCGGCCCCGGGTCTCGACCGAGAGCGTCACCGTGCCTTCGGGACTCTCCGGCCCGAGTTCGACCGAGACCACTCCCGCAGATTCCCGGAGCCGCGCGGCGGCGGCGTCCGCGGGGCCGGCGGTCTCGATCTCGATGACGCTGCCCGGGCCCTCGCCGGACTCGGCGCGCTCCCGCAGGCGGGCGGTCAGGCGCGCCGGGGTGTCCTCGGCGCGGAGTTCCCCGTCCTTGATGATGACCACCCGGTCACAGGTGGCCGCCACCTCCGGGAGGATGTGGGTGGAGAGCACCACGGTGCGCTCGCCGGCGAAACTCCGGATCAGGCGGCGGGTCTGGTGGATCTGTTTCGGGTCGAGGCCGGCGGTGGGCTCGTCGAGGATGAGCGCCTCCGGGTCGTGCACCAGCGCCTGGGCGAGCCCCGTCCGCTGCCGGTAGCCGCGGCTCAACTTGCCGATGAGGCGGCGGCGGGCGTCGCCCAGGGCGCACTGTTCCAGGGCGCGCTCCACCGCGCGGTCGAGCCGGCGGGGGGGGACGCCCCGCAGCCGGGCGGCGAACTCCAGGAAGCCCTCCACTTCCATCTCCGGGTAGAGCGGCGGGTTCTCCGGCAGGTACCCGATCTTCCGCCGGGCTTCGAGCGGTGCGACCGCCGGGTCCGAACCGGAGAGGAGCACCTTCCCCTCGCTCGGCGGCATGAAGCCGGCGATGATCCGCATGGTGGTGGTCTTGCCGGCGCCGTTCGGGCCGAGGAAGCCCAGCACTTCGCCCTTCTGGACGGAGAAACTCAGGTCGCGGACCGCGACGGTGGCGCCGTAGCGCCGGGTGACCCCATCCACCAGGACGACGGGTTCCACGACGGGGGATCGGACGCTCGCGGCAGGTGTTCGCGACAGGCGTTCGCGGAAGGGGTTCAGCGACGGCCGGGACGCGGTCCCGAGGGGGCGCTGAAGTCGCCCCGCCACCGTGGCAACCGGTCATTATACTGGCCGAAAACCTGTTTCCCGGAGGCCGTTCCATGCGTTTTCGCCGTTTCCCCGCCGGCCGGTCCGCCGGTCGCGCCGGGGCCGCGCCGGGCCGCCGGCCGACGCTCGCTCCGGTCGTCCTGGGCCTGGCGGCCCTCGTTCCGGCGGCGTTCGCGGCTGCCGGATGCACCGACGCCGGGGCCGACGAGAGCGCCGCCGCGATGGAGTTGACCGGGGTGGTCGCCTACTGGACGGTGCGCGGCCAGGACAGCGAAGGGAACAACTACATCCGCCCGGCGGTGCGCTTCCGGGTGCGGAACACGAACGCGGAGCCGATCCGCTATGTGCAGGTGATGTCGGTGTTCCGGCGGGAGTCGGCCCCCGAAGAGGCCTGGGGAACCGGGTACCTGCACTCGGTCTCCGAAGAAGCGCTGGCGCCCGGGGAGGCCACCCCGGAGCACACCCTGCGGTCGGATTCCAACTACCTGTCGAAGGACTCGCCGGCGCGGATGTTCGCGAGCGAACTCTGGGAGGATGTGGAGGTCGAGATGTTCCTGCGGGTGGGAGCGTCGGCCTGGGCGCCCAAGGGGAAGACCGTGGCGCTCCGGCGCCTGGGGCCCCCGGGGGTCGAGAAGTACCTGGAGCCGGCGGACGACGAACCGATCTACGCCCCCGACCCGGCGGCCGGGACCGCGGTCGAGACCCCCGAAGGCGGCGCGGAGGAACCCCCGAGCGGGGAGTCGCGCTGACCCGGCGAGCCCCCCCGCGCCGGCCCGGGCCCCGGCGCGGACGGGGGCTCCGTCCGGGGGGAGTCGGCGCTCAGCGGGAGCGGTCGGCGATCCAGTCGGCGAGGTAGCGGCCGAGGCCGGAGCCGAAGTCCGGCACATGGTAGGAGCCTTCGAGCGTCCACAACTCGAACACCCGGCCGCCGCGGCAGCCCCGGCGCCAGCGGGTCACGGTGGTCTCCGCGCCGGGGACCTTGAAATCGAGGTCGAGCGGGCCGTCCGACTCGGCGGCGGAGAGGTCGCATCCGGCGCGCTCCGCCCAGCGCCGCACCGGCTCCCGGGCGCCGGGCTGGCCGGGGACCTCCCCGTCCGGCGGCCAGCCCTCGTAGAGGATGGTCTCGTCCTTCGTCCCGTGCAGATGGAGCACCGAGACCGGCGCCGGGGAAGCGCAGCGGGCCGAGTCGTGCCACGCGGAACCGGCGACCACCATGACGCCGACGAGACCCGGCAGGGCGGCGCTCTCGCAGGCGGCCCGGTAGGCCATGAACCCGCCGTTCGACATGCCGGTGACGAAGACCCCGGTCACCGAGAGGAACTCGTCCGCCTCCCGCGCCAACCGGCCCAGGTAGGCGACATCGTCCACTCCGCTGTCCTCCAGGTCGCAGCAGTAGTCGGTCGCGTTCCAGAAACGCTCGCCGCCGGCGCTCGGGGAGCCGTCCGGGCTCACCACGGCGAACCCGGAGGCGGCGGCGCGGGAGGAGAGGCCGAAGTAGAGATCCTGCTGGTTGCCGTTGCTCCCGTAACCGTGGAGGTTGATGACCAGCGGCAGCGGGGTCGAAGGGCCGCTGCCGGCGGGGAAGAACAGCGTCGCCGGGCGGTCGCCGCCGATGGTGCGCTCCTCCAGTCCGTCCCCGGAGAACGGGTTCACCACCGGTGCGGGCGCCGGGGCCGGGGCCGGCGCGGAGGTCGCCGGCGGCGCCGCGCTCCCGCTCCCGCAGCCCGCGAACAGCAGCGCGAACAGCAGCGCCGAGGCAGTCAGAGCGGCCGCGGTCCGGATCGTAGCCGCGCCCGCGGCCTTCCGGATCACCGGCTCAGGGCGAGACGCGGAGGAGCCTCAGCCCCGGGAGGGCTGCGAACCCGCGGTCGTTCGAGGCCAGCGGGCAGTCGAGCAGCACGGCCGTGGCCGCGATCCAGGCGTCGGCCGTGTCGAGGGCCCGCCCCGCCGACTCGCAGTCCCGTCGCAACTGCGCAGTGGTCAGGATGAGTTCGGGGGTGGAAGGAAACACTTCGTACCGACGCAGGTGGGTCTTCAGGTTCTCGATCCGGCGCGGGCCCCATCCGGCCCGCAGGGCGCCGAACCAAAGTTCTTCCACCGTCTGGAAGGAGAGGAACGGACGGCGGTCGGCGATGACGGCGTGGTAATCGTCCCCCCGCGGGTCGCGGGACAGGAAGTGGGAGAACACACTGGTGTCCACCACGATCGGCTCGAACGGGTGGCCGGTCACGATCGCCGCCGGCGGATGGCCCGTTCGAAGGCTTCGGCCTCCTCCGGTGTCAGATCGATCTTCGGAAGGTCGTAGGGGTCGAAGCCCGTCGGGTTGCGAGGCGGAGTCGCGAGGAACTCTGCCGGGTCGAACGGCTCCGCGTCACAAGGACCGATCCGGTCCACGGTGAGGACTTCCCGTTCGCTGTCCGAGCCCCGTGAGCGGGTTCCGGCGACTTCCACCCATTGGACCTGCAGGTCCAGAACCGCTTCGTCGAGCCGTTCCGGAAAGCGGATCCGAACGGGCCACTCACCGTAGCGATGCAGTTCTGCCGTGTGCGCCGTCGGGTTCACCGATCGCAGCCGCCCCCGCGCGACCGCGGGCTCCGGGGCGCGGAGTTCCGGAGTCGCCGGCCCTTCGCGGGGGAGGCCTCTCTCGAGGTCGCTGTCGGGGTCGCGGAGGCGAACCCGGGGCACGGCCGGGGACCGGGATTCGCCGATCGCGGCGAGGTGGTGGGTGACCGGCGGGGGGAGGGTCGTCCGGGGCGCGGTCCCGGGTTCGTCGGAATCGCCTCCGAGGATCGCCCGCACGACCCGTCGGCCCGGGTCGTCAGCCGACCCGGGAGCCTCCGACCCGGCGCCGTCTGCCGTCGGAGCGACGGCCAGGTCGAGGACGACGGATCCCCCGGAGACCCCGGTGACCCGCAGCGGGCAGGGCTCCTCGGTGCCGCTGCTCGACCGGCCTTCACCGGCGCCGGGCCCGTCCTCTTTCCGGAGGTCTCGCGCCAGGAGGCGAACGGCCTCCGAGAGGTGGCCGAGCACGAGGCGGAGGTCGTCGAGCGGCACTCCGGCGCCCGGTTCCGCGGTCTCGAAGATCACCTGCAGCCGGTTCCCGCCCATCGGTCCGGGCCTCGCGGTCTGCTCTTCGTTTCGACTCATGGGGAACGGCTCCGGGGGATCGCTCGGTGTCGCCCGTTCGGGCGAGAGGCTTCGGGCCCCTCGAACCCGCCGGCGCGCCGGTCGAGTGTAGCCCGGCCCGCCGCGCTGCCGACCGGGGGAGGCGACCGGGGGAACGAGGCCGGGCGGGTGAGGTTCCCGACTCCGCGCGGCCTCGTCAGGAGCGGGCGTCTCGCCGCCGTTCCCGGGGATCGGCTCCGGCGGCCGCGGCGTTCCGGTCCGTCGAGGGAAGGGCTGACCCGAACCCTCCGGGGAGCGAGAGCCGGCTCCGGCGCCGGCAGGAAGCCCTCCGGGCCGTTCCCGATCTCCCGATCCCTCCGGGCCTCTCCGACGAGGGCGGCCCCGGTCGGACCGCCCGGAACCGACGGCGACCGGTCTGGACCGACCGGAACCGGCCGATTCGGAACCGGGCGCTCAGGGCCGGCCGCTCAGAACTGGGCGAGCGCGTCTTCCTCCGAACCGACGATGGTCAGGATCTGGTTGAAGCCGCTGATCTTGAAGACCTCGACGATGTGGTCCTTCATCTCGCAGAGCACCAACTTCCCGGAGACGCCGGAGAGGCGCTTCGCCAGGATCAGCAGCACCCGCATCCCGGTGCTGTTGATGTAGTCGAGTTCGGTGAAGTTCATCACCACGTTCACCTGGCCTTCGGCGCTGTCCACCCGCGACATGACGCCCTGCTCGAAGGCGCTGCTCGACCGGGTGTCGATGCGACCCTCGGGAGAGAAGACGATGACGCCGTTCTTGGTCTCGTCGGTGAGATTCATGGGGTTTCCTCCGTGTCGGCGGTCTCCAGCGACCGGGTGAGAGTAACGCGGTTCCAGCCGTCGTCGTGTTCGTAGTGGACGCTGGTCATGAGGGACTTGACCAGGAAGACGCCGAGGCCCCCGATGGGACGCTCTTCGAGCGGCAAGGTGGTGTCCGGGGCGGCCACTTCCTCGAAGGGGTTGAACCGGAAGCCCCGATGTTCGATCTCGATCCGCACCACTCCCGGATGGATCTCCACCCGGATCCGGATCGGGCCGTTCGACTCGCCCCGGGTCCCGTACCGGATGATGTTCGTGACCAGTTCGTCGAGCGAGAGGGTGACCCGCTGGGCCTGCGCCATCGGGACCTCGTGGGTCTCCGAGAATTCTTCCACCTCTTCGGTGAGGCGGCTCAGTTCCTGGAGGTCGGTGTGGATCTCGCGGGCGAGGATCGCCGGAGCGGCGCCGGCGGCCCGGTCCGTCATCGCCCGGAAGCCCCGTCGTCCTCTCCGGCGGCCGCGTCGGTCCCTTCGCTCTCTTCTCCGCCGGCGGGCTCTCCGTTCCCGGATCTGCCGTTCGTGGATCCCCCGTTCGGGTGTTTCCCGCTCGCGGGCGGTTCCGTCGCGCCGCCCTCCGGATTCCAGCCCCCGGCATCGAGGGCGCTGATGCGCACCTTCACGCTCAGTTCTTCCCGGGTGGCGGCGAGGAAGTGGCCGCGGGTGGGCGGCACATCCCGGTAGTCCCGCCCGGCCGCGATGCGGATGTGCTGCGCGCCCGGATGGGTGGCGTTCGCCGGGTCCGCTTCGACCCAGCCCAGGCCGGGGAGCAGGCACTCCACCCAGGCGTGGCTCGCTGCCGTCTCCCCGGGGTAGGGGAAGACATAACCCGAGATGTACCGCGCCGGGATGCCCCAATCCCGCACGATGGCCAGCATCAGGTGGGCGAAGTCCTGGCAGACGCCGCTCTTCGCGGTGAGCGCGTCATCGATCGGGGAATCCACATGCGTCCGTCCGGCGCGGAAGGTCAGCGCCTCCGGGATGCGGCGGGTGAGTTCCCGGATCGAGGCGAGCGGAGTGTCCTGCCGCTCGATCCCTTCCCGGCGGAGGAACTCCGAGAGCATCGGCGTGGGGCGGGTCAGGTCGGTCGGGTTCAGGAAGTGCCAGAGCCGCGTCCGGTCGGCATCCTCGAGATCGCGCCAGTCGGGCTCCGGGTCCGGCGTCGGGCTGCCGCCGGCGCCGCGAATCCGCTCGGCGGGGCCGCGCCGGTGCACCGCCACCACCGATTCCGCCGTCACCGTGAGGGCGTCGTGCCGGCCGGGAACATCGAAGAAGTGGGCGGTATTGCCGAAGGAGTCTTCGTAGGAGGAGAGTTCGGCGCCGGGGCCGGTGGTGATCGTGAACGCTTCGAGGTGCTGGGTGGCGGAGTTCTTGGGCTTCAGGAACACCGTCATGAAGGTCTCGCGCACCGGCTCGTCGTACTCGAACCGGGTGGTGTGCTCGATCTGGTAGAGCGCGGCTTCCGGACGACCGACGGTCACGACGAATTTCCTCCGCGGTTTCGGCCGCCGGCAACGGAACCGCTCCGGCCGCCGGCATCGGCCGCCGGCGCGCCCGGACCCGGCGGCCGCCGCCCCGGGCGCGGGCCCCTGCCGGAGGCGCCGATCGGAAAGGGGGGCCGCTCGCTCATGGTCGGGGGAAGTGGGGGACCTCAGGCGAACTGCAGCACCTGGTCGGCGGTGTAGTGGATGTAGCGGGAGTAGATCTGCTCGTGGAGGTCGCGGGAGAGCCCGCGCACTTCGCCGAGCGTGTCGGCGAGGTCGCTCTCGCCCCGGCCGGGGCTGTACGCGAGGAGCGCCCGGAGTTGCCCGGCGACGCGGTGCGCCGGATGGAGCGGATGGCGGGCGCCGCCGGCGGGGTCGATCCGATGCAGCCCGTTGCGGATCTCCTCCGCGGCGAAGCGGAGGGTGTGCGGCGATTCCGGCTCGTACATCAGGAATTCCATGACCCGGTCCGGCCGCAGCACCGCCGTGTGGTGCTTGCAGAAGGGCTCGAAACTGGCGCAACTGCGCAGGAGCAGCGCCCAGTCGAGGTGTTCGCCTTCCCCGGAGAGCCCGGGGAGGTGCGCGTCCAGGATCTCGGCGGTGATCTGGATGCGTTCCATGAAGCGCCCGAGCCGGATGAAGTCCCAGGCCAGGCCGTGGCGCAGGCTGTTGTCGGTGACGCCGCGGAACAGGTAGATGCGCGCCGAGGTGTCCCGGAAGAACTCCTGCGGCTCCTTCTTCCAGAAGGAATGGAGTTCGGTCTCCTTGAGCGTGAGGTAGTAGCGGTTCAGATGCCCCCACATCTCGGAGGTGATCTCCTGCCGCGCCTGCCGGGCGTTCTCCCGGGACGAAGCCCACAGCGCCACCACCGAGTGCGGATTGTCCCGCTCGAAGGTCATGAAGTCGGTGAGCGAGTACGCGTCGGCGAGGAGGAAGTTCTCGTCCACATCCTCCTGGTAGAACGCCGGCTGACCGCCGGGAGGAAGCGTGGAGAGGCTGCGGAACAGGCGTTTCCAGCCGCCGGCGATCTCGCCGCTGGGCCGGTCGGCGAGCGAGCCGACCTGCACCCGGAGGAGCCGGGCGGTCTGGTCCGCCCGCTCCAGGTAGCGGCTCATCCAGTAGAGGTTGTCGGCGACGCGGGCGAGCATTTCCGGTTCAGTCGGCGGCGGCGCCGTTCGAGTCCTCCCCGGCGCCGGGCAGCGGGTCGGAGTCCACGATCCAGGCGTCCTTGGAGCCCCCGCCCTGGCTCGAATTCACCACGAGGCTGCCGCGCTTGAGCGCCACCCGGCAGAGCCCGCCGGGGACGATCTCGGTGCGGTCGGCAGTGAGGATGAAGGGACGGAGGTCCACATGCCGGGGTTCGATGTGGGAACCGATGAGGCAGGGCGCCCGGGAGAGGGCCAGGGTGGGCTGCGAGATGTAGTCCTGGGGGTTCGCGCGGAGGTGTCTGGCGAACTCGGCGCGCTCGGCCGGGCTCGCGTGCGGCCCGACCAGCATTCCGTACCCGCCGGACTCCCCGACCAGTTTCACCACCAACTGGTCCAGGTTGTCGAGCGTGTACTTCAGGCCCTCGGGCTCCCGGCAGAGGGTGGTCGGGATGTTCGCCAGCAGCGGCTCCTCGCCGAGGTAGTAGCGGATGATCCGGGGGACGTACGCGTACACCCCCTTGTCGTCGGCGATCCCGGTCCCGGGCGCGTTCGCCAGCACCACCCGCCCGGCCCGGTAGGCATGGAAGAGCCCGGGCACGCCGAGCAGGGAGTCCGAGCGGAAACTGACCGGGTCGATGAAGTCGTCGTCTATGCGCCGGTAGATCACATCCACCGCCTTGAGCCCGCCGGTGGTGCGCATGAAGACGCGCTCGTTGTGCACCAGCAGGTCCCGCCCGGACACCAGTTCGATGCCCATCTGCCGCGCCAGGAAGGCGTGCTCGTAGTACGCCGAGTTGTACACCCCCGGAGTCAGGAGGACGATGTTCGGGTCGGCGGCGCGCGAAGAGGCCAATGAGCGCAGGGTCTCCAGCAGTTTCTGGCTGTAGTCCTCGACATCGCGCACCCGGGACTGCCGGAACAGCCGGGGCAGACTGCGCTTCACCGCGTCGCGGCAGGCGAGCATGTAACTGACCCCGGACGGCACCCGCAGGTTGTCCTCGAGCACCGCGAAACCGTCGTGGGTGCGCACCAGGTCGCTGCCGCAGATGGAGACATAGGCGCCGTGCGGCACATGCACCCCGCGCATCTCGATGCGGTAGTGCTTGCTGCCGTAGATCATGTCCGCCGGCACCACCCCGTCCCGGAGGATGCGGCCCTGGTGGTACACATCGTGGAGGAACAGGTTGAGCGCCCGGATGCGCTGTTCCAGCCCCTTCGCGACCCGGTCCCAGGCGTCTCCCCGGATCAGGCGGGGCAGGCAATCGATCGGGAAGACCCGTTCGATCGTCTGTTCGTCTCCGTACACCGTGAAGGTGATGCCCTCGTGGAGGAACGACCGTTTGACGCGCTCCTGGATCTGGGCCAGTTCGTCCGGCGCGGTGGCGCGGATCTGGTCGAAGAACGGTCGGTAGTGCTCCCTCGGCCCGCCGTCGTTCTCGAACATCTCGTCGTAGAAGACGGGGTTGAAGTCGTACTGCCGGAAGGCGGCGACCGCGGCGGCCTCCGCCGAGAGCGATCCGGTTGCGGAGGTGGGCATGGCGAAGATCAGCGGCGCGTCCCGGCGGCCCGGGCTCCGGGGAAACGGTCGGTCCGGCGGCTCCGGCGGCGCTTCCCGCCGGGGGCGGGCCCCGAACCGGAGCGGCGGGGAAGGAGGGAGGGCACCGGGGCGCTCACGCGGACTTGGGAAGTCCGTTCCGCGCGAGGTGCTCGTACACCTCGCAGAAGTAGTCGAGTTCGTCGAGGGTGGTGTAGAGGTTCGGGGTGATGCGCAGCCCCCGGAATTCCTCGTGCATGATCGGGGTGACGATGATGTGGTGCTTCTCCCAGAAGTAGTCGCGCAGCCGCGGCGGCTCGATCGCCTTCAGGTCGATGTTGCCGATGGCGCAACTCATCTTCGGGTCGAGGGAGGTATGGAGTTCGGTGCCGGGGAGCGCCGAGAGCCGCTCCGCCCAGACATCCTTGAGATACCGCAGCCGCGCTTCCTTGTTCGCTCCGCCCACGGTCTCGTGGAAGGTGATCGCCTCCCCCACGGCGACGAAGTTGGCGGCCGGGTGGGTGCCGATCTCTTCGTACTTGCGGATGTCGGCATTCATGCGCTCCGGCGCCGGCATCAGCGGCCAGATGGAGGGGATCCGGTCCTTCTTCACATAGAGCATCCCGGTGCCCTTCGGCGCCAGGAGCCACTTGTGGAGGCTGGTGCCGAAGTAGTCGCAGCCGATGTCGTCCCGCCGGAACTCGAACTGCGCGAAGGAGTGCGCGCCGTCCACCATCACTTCGATCCCCCGCTCCCGGGCGAGGTCGCAGATGGCCTTCACCGGCAGGATCTGCCCGGTGAGGTTGATCTGGTGGCACATCAGGATGAGCCGGGTGCGGTCGCTGATCGCCCGCTCGAAACCCTCGATGACCTCCTCGTCGGTCTCCGCCGGCGTCGGCACCTGCAGGTACCGGATCTCGATGCCCTCCCGGCGGACCCGCTGGTCGAGGGTGGTGATCATCCGCCCGTAGTCCTGGGTGGTGGTGAGCACCTCGTCGCCCGACTGCAGATCCAGCCCCAGGAGCAGGATCTCCATGGCTTCGGAGGTGTTCCGCACCAGGGCCACCTCTTCCGGATCGCACCCGAAGAGCCGGGCCAGCCGCTGCCGCACCAACTCCTTCCGGGGCTCGAGCACCTGCCACATGGTGTACACCGGGGCTTCCTCCTGCTCCCAGGTGTAGCGGACGAAGGCTTCGGTGACCATGCGCGGCGACGGGCAGACGCCGCCGTTGTTCAGGTTGATGATGGACCGGGAGACGGTGAACGCCTGCTGGACCTCCGACCAGTAACTCTCTTCCCGCGCCCGCTCTTCGGGCGACTGCCCGGCCGGCAGCCGGCGGGTGGCGGCCTCGACGCGGGAGATCGTCTCCGGGCCGAAGAGGGTGAAGGCCAGCCCGGCGCCGCCGGCCTCCCCGAGGGAATTCAGAAAGCGGCGGCGCAGCATCGGGTGGGAACTCCTTCGGGGGGCGGTCGTCCCGGGGGCGGCCCCCGCTGCGGGAGCGGCGTTCGACCGGGTGTCTCCGGCGTCGGCGCCTTCCCGCCGGCGGGTCGTTCCCGGGGCGGCCGGCGAAATTATCACGATCCGCCGGTCGGGGAACCCCCCCTTCGCGGTCTTCCGCTCCCGATCCCGCCCGGCCCCGGAGCCGGGGCGGAAGCGCGGCCGGCCCTCCGGACCGGTGGGCCGCCGCCCCGCGCCGGTCCCCCCGGCGCCGCTGCCGGAGGGGCGGCCTCCCGGCCCGGCGGCGCCTCCCCAGCCCCGCGCGCGCCGGTTCCGGGGCCGCGGATTCCCGGCTCCCGGCGCCGATTACCATCCCGTCCATGCTCCAGCAGATCTCGGACCTGTTCCGCCGAATTCCCCCGATCTTCGATTCGACGGTCGGCGATCTGGTGATCACCCTCGGCGTCCTGGCGTCCGCCTTCGGCCTGGCGCTGGTCGTGGCGGTGCTGCTGCGCCGGCTGCTGTCGCGGCTGGGGCTCCGGGAGGGAGTGGCGGCGCGGCTGCGCGCGGCGGTGCGGGTGGTGCTCGGGCCGGAACGGGTGGCGCAACTGGATGTGGACCGCCTGGCGAGCCGCATCCTGTTCTGGGGCCTGCTGATCCTGGTGGGCGCGGCCATCGCCTCGGTGGTCCCCTTCGGGAGCGTCGGCGGCGCCTCCGGCGAGTTGCTGGACCGGGTGATGGGCCTGTCGGCCCAGTTGGGACGGGCGCTCCTGCTGCTGGTGACCGCCTGGATCCTGGCGGCGATCCTCCGCCGGGCGGTGCGGGCGGCGCTCGACCTGGCCGGGGTGGACGACCGGCTGGAGGAGTCCGCCGGCGAGGCCCGGCCCTCCCGTCTGTCCCACACGGTGCCGGAAGCCGTGTACTGGATCGTCCTGCTCCTCTTCCTGCCGTCGGTGCTGCGGGCGCTGGACCTCGAAGGGGTGCTGCTGCCGATCGAGACCATCGTGGACGAGGTGGTCCGCTTCCTGCCGAATGTGCTGGGCGCGGTCATCATCCTGCTCGCCGGCTGGCTGCTCGCCCGCATCGTCAAGGCGATGGTGGTGAACCTGATGACGGTGCTCGGCCTCGACCGCGCCGCCGATCGCCTCGGGGTCCGCCGGGTGCTCGGCTCGCGCAGCCCTTCGGCGGTGGTCGGCGGCCTGGCCTACCTGCTGGTGCTGTTCCCGGTGATCCTCACCGGCCTCGACCGGCTGGGACTGGCGGTGATCACCGGCCCGGCCACGGACATGCTGGGCCGGGTGCTGGGCGCGGTGCCGCTGGTGCTCGTCGCCGCCGGACTGCTCCTGACCGCCTACATCGTCGGCCGGGTCATCTCCAACCTGGTGCGCGACCTCCTGCGGGAGAGCGGGTTCGACCATCTCCTGACCCGCATGGGCCTCACCGGGGCGGCGCCGCCGGAAGAGTTGGCCGCCTCGAACATCGTGCGGGTGCTCCTGCTGGCGCTCATCATGGTGGTGGCGGCCATCGAGGCGGCCAGTCTGGTCGGGTTCGCCAACGCCGCCGGCCTCCTGACCCGGCTGCTGGAGTTCGCCGGGCATGTGTTCCTGGGACTGGTCTTCCTCGCCGTGGGGGTGGTGCTGTCCTCCTTCGCCGCCCGCGCGATCGCCGCCAGTTCCATCCCCCAGGCGCGGCTGCTGGGCCTGCTGGCCCGCATCGGGATCCTGCTGTTCACCACCGCGGTGGGGCTGGAACAGATGGGGATCGCCAACGAGATCATCGAGTTGGCCTTCGGGATCGTGCTGGGGGCGGTGGCGGTGGCGTTCGCGGTGGCCTTCGGGCTCGGCGGTCGGGACGCCGCCGCCCGCCAGATCGAGCGCTGGCGCGCGCAACTCGACGAGGAGGCGCCGCCGGCGGCCGAACCGCCGCGTCCGCCGCCGAGCGGCGCCGGCGGGCCCGGGGGCGGAACCGGCCCGGTCCCGGCGAGGCCGGCGGCCGCGGACGCGCCCTCCGGCGAGGCCGCCGCTCCCGCGGGCGCCCCGGGGCCGACCGGGAAGGGCTGAGATGGCGCCGAATCCCGGGGAATTCTCCTGGGCCGGGCGGGTGGTCCGGCGGGCGGCGGTGATCGGCTCCGGCCAGATCGGGCCGGACATCGCGCTCCACCTGGTGAAGACCCTCGCCCCGCGCGGGGTCCCGACCGTAGTGCTCGACCTCTCCGAAGCGGCGCTCGCCGCCGGCGAAAAGAAACTGGTCGGGAAGATCGAGAAGGGGCGCCGGAGCGGGGCGTTCTCCCCGGAGCGCGCCGCGCGGATGCGGGCCTCGGTGGAGTTCACCGCCGACTACGGGCGGCTCGAGGGCGCCGACCTGGTGATCGAGGCGGCCTCCGAGGACCTGGCGGTGAAGCGCCGCATCTTCGCCGCGGTCGAGGAGCGGGCGGCCCCCGGCGCGGTGCTCCTCTCCAACTCCTCGCACCTCGAACCCGACCGCCTCTTCGCCGGGCTGGCGGCGCCGCAGCGCGCGGCGGTGGCGCACTACTTCTTCCCCGCGGAGCGGAACCCGGTGGTGGAGATCGCGGCCGCCGGGCCGGCGAAGGAGGAGACCGCTCCCTGGCTGCTCTCCTTCTACGAGGAGATCGGCAAGGTGCCGGTCCCGGTGCGCTGCCGCTTCGGCCACGCGCTGAACCCGATCTTCGAGGGGCTCTTCCTGGCGGCGGCGCTCCTCGTGGAGGAGGGCCTGGGAACGACGAAGGAGGTGGACTTCGTGGCGCGGGAGGCCCTCTCGCTGGGGATCGGCCCGTTCACCGCGATGAACCTGACCGGCGGCAACCCGATCACCCACGAGGGCTTCGGGGAGATGCACGAGCGCCTGCATCCCTGGTTCCGGGTGCCGCGGCTGCTGGAAGAGGCGATGGCGGAGGGCGGCCCCACCGGCCGGGTCTGGGAGGTCCCGGCGCGGGGCGAGGAAGTGGCCGTTCCGGAGCCCCGCCGGCGGCGGATCGCGGAGCGGGTGACGGCCGCCTTCCTGGGCCTGTGCGCCTGGACGCTGGAGGAGCAGGCGATCGCGGCGGCGGACCTGGACCTGGCCTGCCACCTGGCGCTCGCGGTGCGGCGACCGTTCTCGCTGCTCCGGTCGCTGGGCCCGGCGGAGGTCCGGCGCCTGGGCCGCGATTACCGGGAACGGGAGCCGGATTTCTTCGACCCGCCGCTCCTGCGGGAGGAGGCCCCGGACTGGGCGCGCCGACCGCCGGCGCGGATCCTCTCCCGCGAGGTCGCGGTCGGCGCCGCGGCGGTGCGGGTGCTGACGATCCGCCGGCCGGAAGCGCTGGGCGCCCTCGACGAAGAGCTGTTCGCCGAACTGGGAGAGCGTCTCGACGAAATCGAGGACTCTCCGGGGCTCCGAGGCGTGGTGCTCACCGGTTTCGGCGTGAAGGCCTTCGTCTCCGGCGCCGATGTGCGGATGCTGGCCCGGATCGAATCCCCGGCCGACGGCGAGCGGCTCTCGCTGGCCTCGCACCGGCTGTTCGACCGGATCGCCGCCTTCCCGAGGCCGGTGGTCTGCGCGCTGAACGCCATGGCGGTCGGCGGCGGCAACGAACTGGCGCTGGCCTGCCGCGCCCGCATCGCCCGGCAGGGCCTCCCGGTGCTCGCGAGGCAGCCGGAGGTGAACCTGGGGATCATCCCCGGCGCCGGCGCCACCCAGCGCCTCCCCCGACTCATCGGCCTCGAAGCGGCGTGGCCGCTCCTCCGCACCGGTCGGCCGCTCTCCGCCGACGAGGCGCTCTCGCTGGGCCTGGTGCGGGAACTGGTTCCGGGGGACGAACTGGTGGAACGGGCAGCGGAGTTGGCGGTCGCGTTGGCCGAGGGAACGGCGGAGCCCGGACCGACCGTCGCAACCGGCCCGCTCCCGCTTCCGGAGGCGCTCCCGGAAGTCGAGATCGGCCACCGCTCCCGCGCCGTGGACGAGTTGCTGCAGCGCGCCGTCCTCGAAGGGGCCGCCGGCAGCCTCGCCGACGGGCTGCGCCTGGAGGCGCGGCTGTTCGGGGCCGGCTGCGCCCTGGAGGACAGGCGCCTCGGGGTCCGGCACTTCCTGGAGAACGGCCCCCGCGGCGGTCCGGCCCCCTTCGTCCATCGCTGAGCCGCGTGCCGGAGGACGGCGCCGACCGCCCCGGCGGCAGGGATCGAACGGTATGGATCGAACGGAGCGCCTCGAACTGGCCGAGGAGCCGCGGCAACTGTTCGAGGCGGTCGAGCCGGTGCTGCGTCGGTTCTTCGGGGCCGACGGCTACCGGATGGGCGGAGGGACCGTCCTCGCGGCGCTCTGGGGACACCGGCACTCGACCGAGGTGGTCTTGTTCGCGGAGCCTTCGCGGTACCGGGCGGTGCTCGCCCGCGCGCGGCTCGACCTGGAGCGGGCGCTGGTGGCGCAGGTCCCGGGTGTGGTCGCGGAGCGCAGTTGGGTCGAGCCGGAAGCGGTCTTTCTCGACTGCGGGAGCGGAGAGGTCACGATCTCGCCGATGCCGCGGCTGCCGGAGGGGGCTTCCTCGGCGGGGACCGTCGGGTCGAGTCGGGTGCCGGCGGAGGGGATCGAGGAGATCCTCGGCGAGAAGATCCGGTTTCGAATGCTGGGGGAGGGGTCGTACCTGCTCCGCGATCTCTACGATGTGGCCTGGGCGGGGCGGGAGGCGCCGGCGGCGGGCGGGCGGGTGCTGGCGGCGGAGGGACCGCGCCGCCTCCGTCAGATCGCCGCCGAACTCTCGACCCTCGAGACCTTCGAGGGAACCCTGATCCGTCCGAGGTGGTCTGCCGGCCAGCGGGAGATCCGCGACGAGGTCATCGCCCTCTGCCGGGCCGCGGCGGAGGACGCTGCCCTCCGGGACGGAGTGCGACGGTGAGTTCGGTGACCCGACTCGGAAGCCGGGTGGCGCTCCTGCCCCTCTCCCGGTTCGACCGGGAAGCGCTGCGACGGCCGCTGACCGGGGAGGGAACGACGCGGAACGGGCGGGCGCCCCTGCCGGTGATGCAGAGTCTCCTGAGGCGGCACTTCGCCGGAATGGCCGAGGCGCCCACGCCCGCCGAACTCTGGCTCATCTTGGACAGTTTGAAATTGCAAGTAGTTGATGAAAAAGAGGTAAGGAGCCCCGCAGACCGGGCGTGGCACTACAACCCCGCCGCGGGCGGGGTTCCCCTCAGGCGGCGCTCGGAGTCGGACCGCCTTCCCGGCGCAGCACCGGGGGCAACCGCAGCCGCAGGCTGTGGAACACCTTCGTGGTGACCCCCACCGCCGCCGTGCGCGCCACGAAACGCTTCCCGTCCTTCTCGATCACCCCTTCGCACAGGTGGTCGAGGTCCCGGACCACATCGTTCCACTCCGCCTCCACCCCCGCCGCCCCCAGCCGCCGGAACAGCTCGTGTCGCAGCACCAGCGCCAGGAACGAGCAGAACACATGCCCCCGGATCGCCGCGTCGCTCTGGTGGTAGATCGCCCGCGTCTTCAAGTCCGACTTCGTCTTCCGAAAGGTGTGCTCCACCCGCCACAGCTCCTTGTAGCGCAGGGCGGTCTCCGCCGCCGACAGCCCGGCGTTGGAACGCAGCACGAAGATCCCGTCGTACTTCGCCTCGGCCTCCGCCTTCTCTTCGTCGATCTCGAACCCCCGACCCTCGGGGCGCAGATACCGCGCATAGCCCTTGTTCGCCACCAACTGCTTCGGCCCGCTGCGCAGCTTCTCCCTCAGGTCCGCCACCATCTTCGCCCGGGCCTCCCGGTCGCGCCGCGCCTGCGTTTCGTTCCGGCACACCAGATACCGACGCTCCCCCTTCTCGTCCCGGAGGACCACCTCCTTGACGAACAACGGCTCCCGCTCCCGTTCCGTCCCCGGAGGCGGAGGCACCTTCTCCCAGGGCCCCGGATCCGCGATCACCTGATCCCGGATCTCCGTCACCGTGCGCATCTTCGCCCCCAGCACATACCGCCAGCCGCGCCGCTCCAACTCCTTCATGTTCGCCGCGCTCACCATCCCCCGGTCCGCCACCACGCACACCGAACCGATCCCGAAACGCCGGGACAGACGCTCCGCCACCGGAAGCAGGGTGGTCACATCCGCGGTGTTCCCCGGCCACATCTCCGAGCACAACGGCGTCCCGGTCTGGTCCAGCACCATCCCCAGCACCAGCTGCTTCAACTGCGGACGGTGGTCCTTCGAGTGGCCCCGGCGACCCAACTCCTCCCCGCCGGCTCCATGGAAGTACAGCGAAGTGGTGTCGAAGAACACCAGGTCCAGCCGGGCGAACAGGCCGCGGCGCGCGGCGAACAGCCGCTCTTCGAGGAGATCCTTCGTCGTCCGCTCCCGCCCGTCGGGGTCCTTCTCCCCGCAGGGTTCGCCCAGCCAGGCCATCGCCCGGTACAGCTGCCGCAGCGCCGGCGGCGCCAGTCCGGCCACCGCGCGGGTGGCGCCCCAGCGCTCCGCCTGCCGGTCCGACCCGGGCGCGAACAACCGATGCAGCACGCTGAAGAACACCACCCGTTCCAGGTCGAAGCCGAAGCGCCGCCCCGCGGCCAGGGCCGACACCGCTTCCCGGCAGCCGGTCTCTTCCCAGAGGCGGTTGAACACCAGGCCCGGCCCCACGTGGCGCAGATGGATCTCCGGGTTCTCGGCCCACTCCGCCCGGGCCGCCGAGAGCACCAGCGACTGGTCGCAGTGCCGGGCCAGCGAGGCGGTCAGCCGGTCGAGTTGCCCGGACTCCCGCAGTTCGTCCAGCCGTCCCAGGGTGCACAGGACATCCTGCTTGACCTTCGGGCCTTCGCGGCGGCTCTCGACGATCTGGAGGTACTGGCGGTTGCCGCTCTGCTTGATGCGGGGGTACATGGAGGGGTTCCGGGCCGGGACAGCACGATCCTACCACACGTCTCACCCGGTATGGCAATGAAATCAATGTGATATCGGAGTATCTAAGCGGGTCCGAATCCATAGGCGTGGCACTACACGCCGTTCGGGATCGAGCCTCTGCTCGGACCGAACCCCAACAGTCCCAACGACTTGCCCTCCGGCAACGCTCCGAAACGCCAAAACACTGTCCAAGATGAGTCTGGCGGGCGCTCCGGGCGAGCACGGTCGGGGCGCGGGAGCGGGGAGCGCTCTACAACCTCTTCGGCAGCATGCGCTTCCCCGAGTACCGGGAACTGGTCTTCGACGCCGGGCTGCCGCTCTACGAGTTGGCCCGGGCGCTGACGAACGCCGGGATCGCCCCGTTCACCGCCACCCGGTGGCTGAACCGGTTCGCTGCCCCGGAACCGCCGGACGCCGGGGGAGCGACGGAGTGATGCGCCCGGCCGGCGCTCCGTCGCGCCGATCCCGAAACGATCCGGTCGATACGGTGCTGCGCCTCAGGGGTCCTCCGGGCAGTTGGCCAGGGGATTACCGCCGTCGAAGTGCCGGACCAGGGCTAGGTCGAAGCGGAGGGGGCACCCGTCACCGGCTTCGTCGGTGGCGCAGCGGCCGAGGCCGGTCAACCAGCGGGAGTCGGCGGACGAAGCCTGCAGTCGGTGCGGGTCGTCGTCGCCGCCGCTGAAGGGAAGGTGCGCCGTGGTGTCGCCCTGCCGGAGCGTGATCGTGTACTCGTCCGGATTCCGGAGCGACGGCCCCGGCTCCGTTCCTCCGCGGGAGTCGCTGCCGAAGATCGCCCTTCCCTCGGTGAAGGTGAACGCCACATCGGCGGCGCGTCCGGTCTCGTAGAAGAGCCGCACCGCGTTCCAACCGGGGTTCTCCCCCGGGCGCAGGTCGGCGAAGAGGTCGGGCGAGAGTGCGGTATTTTCGGGATTCAGGAAGAAATTCGACGCGCCGCGCCACTCCGACTCGACTTCCAGGGCGCAGGCGAGCACGGTCTCGACCGGCGGGGGCGCCGGCGCCGGAGAGCCCGCGCCGGGGGTGGTCGGTGACGGGGAGGAACCGGAACCGCAGGCGGCGAGGAAGACCGGGAGGAACAGGACGAGCGCCGGGAGCAGCGGCCCCGGAACCGGAATCGAGACCACTCTCATGGCCGGCAGTTTACGCGCCGGCGGCCCGTTCCGCGCCTTCTTTCTCGACCCCGTTTTCCGCCTTCGGCTTGCGTTCCTCACCCTTTCCCTCCCGGTTGGTTCCCGGCCGGGGGCGGACGCCTCGCGACGGTGTCAAGTGACACCAACTGTTACGCATTTGGGGGACACGAACTTTTACGCACTCAGCGGAGGGCCAGAGCGCTTGGATGGCCGGGCGTCCGGGTGTCGGCGGGCGGTTCGGAGTGCTCCCGACCGATGCCCTGGGAGGGAGGTGGCGGGGGCCCGCCACCGGGGATCGTCGCCGGTCGGGCCGGTCCGGGCGTCGGCGGCGAGCGGGTCAGCCGCTGATCCGTTCCCAGGTCGAACCCAGTTCCAGATGGAACGCGAGTCGCCGCAGCGCTTCGGCGGTCTCCCGGTCGAGCGGGATGCCGCGGGTGCGGCGCTCCTCTTCGAGGGCGGCCGCCGTCTGCCCGGGGTAGTCGAGCCGCCGGCGGCGGAGGTCGGCGAGGCGTTCCACCATGCGGTTCCGGAACCCGGCCCAGGGGGCGAAGGCCCGCACCCGGAACGCCAGGAACAGGTGGCCGGCGCCGCGATGCACCGGGTCCGGGCGGGCCTCGCTGACCAACTCGGCCGGCAGCGCCGCCCCGGCCAGCGCGACGACCGCCTCGAGCGCCAGCGCCAGTTCCACTTCCCGGGCGAAGGCGGAGGCGGGCCCCTCCGGCGAGCCTCCCGACGCCGAAACCGGGGCCGGGTCCGCTGCCCCGGAAGCCGCGCCCGCCTCGCCGCTCCCTCCGCCGCCGGCGCCCCCCGCCGCGGAGTCCGTCCCGAGCCAGAGGTTCAGCACCAGCGGGGCCGAGGTCTCGACCGTGGGGACCGCGATCCCCAGAGCCGCCGGGTAGGTGCGCGGCGGCCCCCCGACCCCGACGCCGGTCGCGCTTCCCCGCGGCGGTTCGGCCAGGGCCCCGACCGGCGCCGCCGGCCCGTTGCTGATCGCCACCCCGACCATCTGGTGCGCCAGCGCCAGCCGGGCGAAGTGCCCCGGCGCGCCGAACCGGTTGCTCCCGCGGACCGCCGCCGCGCCCACCCCGTGGCGGTTCGCCGCGGTGATCGCCTCGGTCATCGCCCGGTGGGCGACCGCCGGCCCGGGGCCGCCGTCACCGTCGAGAACGACCACCCCCCCGGAGGAAGCGACCTCCCGGAACTGCGGGTCGGCCTTCAGGTGGCGGGTCGAGAGCCCTTCGACGATCTCCGGCAGGCGCCGCACCCCGTCGTCGTCCCAGCCGGAGAGGTTCGCCCCCACCAGCGCGTCGGCGGTCTGCGAAGCCAATTCCGGGCGCAGCCGGGCCCGGACCAGCGCCTGCCGGGCGAAGGCGTGGAGTCGGCCGTAGCGGACGCGCAGGGGCTCGGCCCGCGCCGTCGCTCCCGGGGCCCGGTCGGCGGCGCGCTCCGGGTCGGACGCCGCCTCCGCTCCGTCCGCCGGCGCGTCGTCCGCCGTCATCCCAGGAGGTCCCCGAGCGCCCCGGCCCAGCCCCACACCAGCACCACCACCACCGCCGCCGGCACGACCCAGCGGATCCAGAACAGCCACAGTCCTCCCGGAGGATGGTTGGAGCCGCGGCCGGCTTCCGCCAGCGCCCGGGTGCGGGACACGAAGAAGCCGAGCCCGATGAGCGTGAGCGCCGAGCCGACCGGCTGCATGGTCGAGCCCCAGACCAGGTCGCTCCAGCCGAGATAGGCGGTGCTCGCCATCGAGGGCAGGGCGAGCGGCAGTTGGATGAGCACCGCGCCGATGACCACATCGCTCCGCTTCCAGCCGGTCCAGGCCATGGCCGCCCCGACCACCACTTCCAGCGCCGCCAGCGCCGAGAAGAACGCCGCGATGAAGAGTCCGGCGAAGAACAGCGGGCCGAACACCGCCCCCCCGGGCATCTCCGCGAAGACCCGCGGCAGGGTGAAGAACAGCAGCGGCGGCCCGGAACTCGGCGCCACTCCCAGCGCGAACGCCGCCGGCAGGACCGCCAGCCCGCCGAGCAGCGCCGCCCCGGTGTCCCCGGCCACGGTGGAACCGGCGAGGCGCCGCAGGCTGACCCGCGAAGGCAGATAACTCCCGTAGGCCAGGAAGAAGGTGCCGCCGAGCGACAGGCTGAAGAACGCCTGCCCCAGCGCGGCGAGGAAGGTCGCCGCCGTCACCCGGTCGAAGTCCGGCCAGAGGAAGTACCGCAGACCCTCGGCGGCGCCCGGCAGGGTCACCGACCGGAGGACGACCAGCACCAGCGCCCCCGCGGCCAGCGGCATGGCGATCCGCGAGATCCGTTCGATCCCCCGCCGCACCCCGAGCGCGGCCACCACCCCCATGCCGATGAAGACCAGGGCGGTGAACCCCAGGTTCCGCAGGGTGATCCCCTGGAAGGTGTCGGCGTAGAAGGCCTCCGGGTCGGCGATCGGCCCGCCCGGCAGCGCGTAGTAGAGGACCTGCGCCACCACCACCGTGTAGTAGGAACCGGCCATGAAGACGGTCAGGAAGAGCAGCCCGCCGAGGAACTTCCCGCCGGGCATCCCGATGTCGCGGAAGGCGGTGCCCGGGCCGCCGCGGGTCATCCGTCCCAGGCTCCACTCGGCGATCAACGCCGGCGCGCCGAGCAGCACCACCATCACCAGGTAGAGCAGCACGAACGCCCCGCCGCCGTACTGCCCGGCCATGTAGGGGAACCGCCACACATTGGCGAGCCCGACGGAAACCCCGATGAGGGCCATCGCCGACCCCCACCCGGAGGAGAACCGCTCCCCCCCGCCCGGCGTGAGATTCGTCATGGCCTACGCCGCATCACCGGTCGTTCTGCGGCCGGTCGGCGCTGCCGGAGTTTGTCCCGCTCCCGGCTTGGGCCATCGGACGGGCGGGACGATGCGGGCGCATCCACGGCGCGGCCGGAGTCTTCGGGGCGCACTCCATCGCTCCACGTTCCGCTGTTGCTTCGCTGCCGGTATCGGGCGCGTGAACGGAGGGCGCCTACTCGCGGAAACGCGCGGTGGCGGACTGCATCGCGCGACCGCGATCGAACCGCTGCCGCCGCCGGTCCCGGGAGTACGCCCACCCGATCTGCAAGCCGAGGAGGGCCAACAGTCCCGCTCCGGTCATACCCAGGGCGATACCGACCTGGATTCCCTCGATCCGGCCTCGGAGCACGGCCCAGGCGATCAGTCCGAGCCACGAAACGGTCACCAGCGGCAGCGACAACATCATGACCAGGCGGAACCACTTCTGCTGCTGCTGTTCGCCCAGTTCGTAGTCCTTGGTGGCGGTCTTCTCCCGGAGATGGCGTGTCTCCTTTCATGGCGTTTTGGCGCGGGACATCTGGTGCGCCGACGAGAGGCGATGCCCATCCACCCCCCTTTTCACCTCCTGCTCCCTTCACTGCGGGTGGCCGGCTTCCTCGCGCTCCCGGTGGAGTCTCATCATCTCTCCGTAGTAGAACTGGATCAGTTCGTTCGGAATGGCCCGATGCCGGATCCCCTTCCGATAGGTAAGTTCCCACGGGGAACCGAGCGCGTGGGTCAGGGACGAGAGTTCCGCGGCCGTGAGCGGACCGTACTGCCGTGCGGCGTCCCGCATCACCTGCTTCTCTTCCGGGTCGAACGCTTCGACCGGCTTTTCCGGAAGGTCCGCCACCCGTACCGGCTGCGCTCCGAGGTGCTTGATCGCGTGGTACAACTCGGGAAACACCGGCCCGTACTGCCAAGCCTCGACCCGCCCCCGGACCAGCGGAAGACCGTGGATGCCGAGCATCCATCCGTGGGCCAGGTACACCATCTTGAGCAACTTCATCGGCGTGACCGTGACCTGATCGGCTTCGGTCTTCGTCAGGATGTACCGCGCCACCGCGATCGGGGAGTGGGCCACGAGCGGTTCGAGGCTCTCGCGTCTCCACATGGCGCTTCGGACTCGCTGTTCGGGGGTGTCGGCCGGGCGCAGGAGCCCGTTCGGGGTCAGTGTACCCGGAGATCGGAGGGTCGCCGGGCGCGGGCCAGGCGTTCCCGCTCCCGGGCGAGGTGGCGTCCCAGCAGCACCAGCCGCAGGACATACCCGCCGAGCAGCAGGAAGAACGCCGCGTAGCCGGAGAGGAGCCAGGACACCGCCTCACCCTTCCGCCAGCAGCGCCTGCCGGTCGGCGGCGAGTCGCCGGTCGGCCCGTTCCAGCCGCATCCGCCAGCGGAACAGCCAGAGGAACAGCAGCGTGAACGCCGCCAGACAGACCAGCAGCGCCACCCACATATCCGGATGGAGCCCGGAGTCGGGCCCGCCCATGATGACCGGCGAGGGGTGCTGGGTGCGCCACCAGCGGATCGAGAAGTACACCAGCGGGATGTCCGCCGCCCCGATGAGTCCCAGCGCCGCCGAGAGGTTCGCCCGGCGCGCCGGGTCGTCCACGGCGCCGCGCAGCATCAGGTACCCGGCGTAGATCAGCCAGAGCACGAAGGCGGTGGTCAGCCGGGCGTCCCAGGTCCACCAGATGCCCCAGGCCGGCTTCGCCCAGATGATGCCCATCGCCAGCCCGGCGGTGGTGAAGAGCACCCCGACTTCCGCGGCGGCCACCGCCGCGGCGTCGTAGCCGGCTCGCCGGGTGCGGAACCAGCCGATCCCGGCCCCGGCGACCACCAGGAACGCCCCGAAGGCCAGCCACCAGGACGCCACATGGAAATAGAAGAGGCGCTGCAGGTCGCCCATCGTCCGCTCCGTGGGCGCGTAGCGGAACACCGCCCAGAGCGCGAGGACCAAGGCGACGGCGGTGGCCGCGCCGAGGACCCGGTCGGCGCCGCCGCTCCGGGCGCCGGCGGGAGGCTCCCCGGGGCTCGGATTCACGCGGGGCTCGGGTAGGGGAACAGGAACGGGCGGGCGGGGCGAGCCTGACTATACTCGCTGGATGTTCGATTCCCCCGGTTCCGCGCCGTTTCCCGCGGCTTCGACGCGCCCGCCGCGCACGACGATCCCGCGCCGGTTCCGCCTGTCCGCGCCGGCGCTGCTGGCGGCGCTCTCCGGCGTCCCTTCCTTCGCCCAGGAGTTGCTCCCGGCGTCCGCGGAGACCGCCCGCGACCGGCTGAACGCCTCCCCGCGCCACGGCGAGTGGGTGTCGGCGCCGGCGCCGGGCGGGGACGCGGTCGAATCGTGGATCGTGTATCCGGAGCGTTCCGACGCCGCGCCGGTCGTGGTCGTGATCCACGAGATCTACGGACTCACCGACTGGATCCGGGCGGTCGCCGACCAACTCGCCGACAGCGGCTTCATCGCGGTCGCCCCGGACCTGCTGTCCGGGAAGGGGCCCGGCGGCGGGCGCAGCGACTCGGTGGATCCGGACGGGGCGCGGGCGCTCATCCGGGAACTCGACGCCGACGAAGTCCACCGGCGGCTCGCGGCGGTCGCGGAGTGGGCGACGGCGCTGCCGGCGGCCGGCGAGGACTACGGGGTGGTCGGCTTCTGCTGGGGCGGGCGAACGAGTTTCACCCATGCGACGCGGGACGCGAACCTCGGCGCCGCCGTCGTGTACTACGGGACTTCGCCGGAGACGGAGACCCTCGCGGCGGTGGAGGCTCCGGTTCTCGGGCTCTACGGCGGCGACGACGCGCGGGTGAACGCCACCGTCCCGCCGGCCGAGGAACGGATGGCGGCCCTGGGGAAGACCTTCGAAGCGCACGCCTTCGCCGGCGCCGGCCACGGTTTCCTCCGGGCGCAGGAGGCCCGGGAAGGCCGGAACCGGAACGCGGCGGCGCAGGCCTGGCCGCTCACGGTGCGCTTCTTCCGCCGCCACCTCGGTTCCTGACCGCTCGGGCCCCCGCCTTCCTCGGCGCGCCGGGGAAGGGGCGGCGCCCCGCCGGCGGTCGGGTCGTCGCCGGCGGCTCTGTCGGGGGCGGTCCCTTCAGGGTGAAGTCGGTTACCGGTCTCTCGTAGGTCCGTCCCGGCAGCGGGACCCGCAACCGGCAGCGCCCCGGCGCGAACGGCATCGGCGGGATCTCCGCGGGGCCCGCCGCCGGTCGGGCGCCCGTCGGCAGCGGCTCCGGCCGGCCGAACCCGGTCTCCCGCCCACTCGCCTTGCGCGGGTACTCGGCGACGACCTCCGGTAACTCGCGATCGTCTTCCGGTTCCCCGGGACCGGAGCAGCAGAAGGTGTCGAGCGTCGCGCGCGCCGTGCGCGGGGAAGGGTTCCGGGCGCCACCGACAGTGGATTCGGTACCATTCCGGGCGACAGCCGATGGCCCGGAACGGGCCGTGGGCGCCTCTCTGCTCCCTTTTCCGGAGACACGCTTCATGATGCAGACCATCGAAAAGACGGCCCCGCGCCACGGCGGGACGCTGCCTCGGGCGCCCTACCTCATCAAGGGGGGGGGGGGGGGGGGGCATATCCGTGGGCTCGACCCGAGCGTAACGCGGGCCGATCCCGGGGGGTTCTGCCGGGCCTGATCCTGGTTGCGGGTCTGGCGCTCGCGGGCTGCGGGGACGATTCCTCCACCACCGCGCCGGCGCCGGCTCCCGCGCCCCCGCCCGCTCCGGCGGCCCCGGACCCGGTGGGAGTTCCCGGCGGGCTGAAGGTCACCGCCAGCGGCCACGACTTCCTCGAGTTCGGCTGGGAAGCGGTGGAAGGCGCCACCGGTTACGAGATCCAGTTGAGCCTGAAGGAGGGTGACTTCTCCTCGGTGTCGACGGCGACGGTCACGACGACGATGCACCGGTTCTCGGTGAAGGCGGAGACCACCGGGTATGCCCGGGTGCGGGCCCGCGAGGGCGAACGGCAGGGCGCGTGGAGCGAAACCGCCATGGGAACGAGCGCGGCGGCGCCGATCCCGCCGGTAACGCTCATGGTGCCGATGCCCGAGGTTTCGGGGAGCGGGGCGGACTTCATCGAGTGGAGTTGGGAACCGGTGGCCGACGCGCTGGGCTACGAGGTGCGGGTGGCGGCGACCGAGGACGGGCTCGACGCGGCCTCGCCGGAGAGCGTCACGGAGACGATGGTTCGGGTCGCTGCGGAGCCGGAGACGGAGATGCTGATCCGGGTGCGGGCGGTGGCCGGGACCGCGGAGTCGCCGATCGTGAGCGACTGGAGTGACGCGGTTTCGGGGATGAGCGACGCGGCGCCGCGGCCGTTCGTGGTGGGTATGACGCCGCCGGAAGCCGGGGCCGACCGGGACTGTTCGGGGCAGGCTCTCTGTCCGGACGACGGGACCGACCCGGCGAAGGCGATGGCTGCGGTGAACCCGATGCTGCTGGTTTCCTCGTCGCACCGGGCGCGGATCCGGCCGCTGTTCGTCGAGGGCGCGCCGGGCGTGACGGTGGAGGCCGGGGAGGCCCTGACGCCGTTCGCCTATGCGGACTGGAACATTCTGCAGCGAACGGCGGTGGACGAGGGCGCCGTTTTCGAGTTCCGGAAGATCACCGGCGGGGCCGGGCAGGAGGCGACGCCGCCGGGTGCGGCGATGCACATCACCTGCGGGCCGTTCCGCTGTTCCGGGGCGGCCGCGGAGCCGCCGGCGGCGCCGGCGATGGAGGCGGCGGAAGCGGCGGTCTGCCGGGACTTCGAGGTGGACTTCCGGTTGATCGAAGGCGCGTTCAACAATTACCAGTGGATCCGGGCACTGGATGGTTACCGCCTTACTTGGCCCGGCTACAGCATGGGACTGGAGTTCGGCTGGGAATACACGCTGAGCCACCCGGCGACGGTGAGCCACGAGTTCACCACCGTTCCGGCGGCGACGCCGAGCGGGTGGATGACGGTGCCGGGCGCCGACCTCGAGGTGACTTCCGTCTGGCGCGTCCTCGACCTGGCGCCGGATACCGATCCCGACAGTCTCGTCAACAAGTTCGGGGCCGCCGACAATCGGGATGGGGACCGGAACACCCAGAGCGCTCCGGGCCCGATCCGCAACGGTCCCAACGACTGCTTTTCCGGAGGCTGGCCCAACCCCAAGAACTCCGACGGCTCCCCGGACCACCCGTATCCCTCCTATGGGTCGATCCGCGCGAGTCTCAACGGGGCCCGGACGGGCGATCCCGACCTGGTCCAACGGCCCGACCCCTGCGCGGTGCTCGTCACGGACGGCTACTACGACGCGTATTCGATCGAAGGGCCGGCGCGGTACATCCGTCACCACGACTACCTGCCGGGATACCTGCTGCATGTGGACCCGCAGGTGGGGGTTTCCTGGGCCGGCAGCGAAGTCGCCTGGGGGAAGGACGACCCGTTCGCGGACTCGAAGTGCGAACGCGTCACTTTCCGGGTGGCGGACCTGTACGACAAGTGCGAGCGGTTCCGGGAGGAAGTGGAGGCGTATTGGGACGCGGGGACCGGTTCCCGCCACCGGCACCGACTCCGGTTCGAATTCAGCGGCAACAACAACACGAACGGTCGGTTCAACCGCCTGATCGTCCGAAACACGGCGCCGCTCGCCAGCCTCACCGCCCTCGACAACACGAACCCTCGCCGAGCCGGGGGGGAATGGCGGCCGCGGGGTAGCCGGCATGTCTCGATCTGGCTGGTGCGTCCCGAACCGGGCACGCCGGCCGACGGCACGAGCGACACCAACGGTCGGTCGAACTACGGAATCGACGGCACGAAGCGGGACTACGACCTCTACAAGACGGAGTCCGTGGACCCGGCCCAGGGCTGGGCGCGACCCGGTTCTCCGTGGCCGAACTACTACCCGAATTTCATGCAGGGGGCGATCGACTATCGAGATCACGGCGCCTGGACCGCGGCCATCGTCCACGACCTCCACGACAGCGACGGCGACCCGATCTACGGTGACCTGGGGAAGATCGACATGGTGGACGCCGCCGGGAATCGCGGAGGCGACGGGGATCCGGAGAACTACGACGGCAACGAGGACGCGGACCGGTGCTCGGCCGACGACGGCGGGGAAGAGTTGTGCGACGCGGTGGTGGACATCCCGCTCACTGCGACCTTCGTCCTGATCCGGGATACGAAGACCTGCGAAACGGAGGTGGAACTGCCGCTGACCTGCACCTGGGACGCCGACGGCGACGACCGACGCTCCGGCGGCATGTCGTTCCCGGCGGGCCCCGATACCGCGCACAACGGCGGGAACTTCTTCATCGAGTGCGAGGTCAACTGAGGCCGTAGAGCCCCTACCTTCCGGTCGGGAGCGCGATCGCGCCGCTCCCGATCGGCGAACCCCCGGCGACCCGCCGCGGACCCGGGGGGGTGGGGGGCGTTGCGCCCGGCGCGAGTTCCGACGATGGCGGAACCGGGGAAGACTTCGAGGCGCACGCCTTCGCCGGCGCCGACCGCTGCTTCGTCGGGGCGCCGGAGATCCGGGAAGGCCGGAACCGCGTCGCAGCGGCGCCGGCCCGGCGGCCCCCCGCGCGTTTCTTCCGCCGCTTCCCCGGGTTCCCGGAGGTTTGCGCCGGGCGGGCCATCGGCTCGCGCCCGGGAGAGTCGGCGCCCCGCTTCCTCCGGGGCGGCGGGCGGTCGCGCTCCCGCCGCTATCCCCTCAGGGTGAAGTCGGCGCCCGTTTCGTAGGTCTCGTCCCGGTAGCGGATGCGGATCCGCAGCCGGTAGCGCCCGGGGGTGAACTGCGCCAGCGGGATCTCCGCGTTGGCGGCCGCCTGCCGGGTGCTCGTCGGCAGCGGCTCCGGGCGGACGAAACCGGTTTCCCGCCCCTCGCGCAGCACCGAGTACTCGGCGACCACCTCCGGCAACTCCCCGTCGTCCTCCCGCTCCCCGGGATAGAAGAAGTAGAAGGCGCCGAGCGTCTCGTCGCGCCGGAACACCCCGTCGGCCCGCAGTCGAAAATGGGTCCGGCCGAACTGGAAGGCGCGGTCCGGGGGCGGTTCCCCGGTCTCGGAGGTCTCCGCGGTGGCGGTCTCGCCGTAGAGCACCACCGACGAGAAACCCGGCTCCGCCGCCGGGAACGCCGGGGCTTCGATGTCCACGACCGCGGTCCCGAAGGCCTCCGACTGTTCGTCCACCACTCCGAGCAGGAGCCGGCGGCGGCCCGGCGGGAGGACCAGCGAGGCCTCGAACCGCGCCGGCGCCCCGCCGGGCTGGATGCGGGTGTGCGCGGTCTCGAAGCGGAATCTCTCCGCGCCGGGCGGGGCCGCGGCCGCCCGCGCCGCGCCCGCGTCCTGCGCGAACACCGAGGCCGCGGACTGCCCGTCCCCGGCGGTCCCCAGCCGCCCCCCCGCCGCCTCGAACAGCAGCGCCACCAGAGTCGCCTCGTCATCCACCCGGAAGAACGAGGGAGTCACCCGGAACGGGAATCCGGCGGCGCTGCCGGCCTTCCCCTCGCCGGCGGCCAACTCCTCCAGCACCCGCCGCGCCCGCTCCGAGCCCCCGGCCGGGAGGTTGGGGATGCGCAGGCGCCCGTCGGCCCCGCGCTCGAACCCGATCTCCGGACGGACGACGAGACTCGCCCGCAGCGGTTCGAGTTCGTCGTCCACCTCGGTGCGGTTCTCCAGCCACGGCCGTCCGTCGGGGTCGGTGAGGAAGTACGCCTCCAGCCCGCTCCCGATCCCCGCCCCGGCATCCGGCGGATAGACCCAGAACAACCCCTCCGGGGTGTCTTCGGTGGCCGGCTGCGGGACCGTCTGCACCGGCAGCCCCAGCAGCACGAACACCCGCGCCCGGTCGCCGCCCCCGCCGTACCCGTCGGCCCGGAAGTTCTGCTCGGCGAGCCGCACCCGCGCCAGGTACCGGTCGAGGGTCTCGTTCCGAGGAGTCTCCGGCGTGGGGTCCCGCCGCATCCAGAACAGCCGTCGGAACGCGCTCCGGTCGCCGAGCGACTGCGCCCGGATCGCGGCCCGCCGCTCGGCGGAGGTCATCAGGAACGACTCCAGCCACCCCAACTCGGTCGCCGAGGGCCGCTCCCCCTGCCCGGCGGCGGCCCCCGGGAGGGCGAGCGCCAGCAGGAGCGCGGAGACAGCGAGGTTCGGCGAGCGCATCGGGGAAAAACGGGCCGAAAACCCTACCGCGCCGGCCAGGCCGCCTCCGTCGAGCCATCGTTCCCCGGCCCTCCGGGGCTTCCAGCCCTCGCGGTTCGCGTAGAATTCCGGCGACCGGGCGCGATGGCGCCCCCGACACCGCGCCGACCGGCGCCCCGGCGATCATGACTCTCGACTCGACGCGCCCCGCAAACGTGGAGACCATCGCCGTGCGTTCGCTGTCGCAGTTTTCCGCAATCCCGTCTCTCTCTCTCTCTCTCTCTCTCTCTCTCTCTCTCTCTCTCTCTCTCTCTCTCTCTCTCTCTCTCTCTCTCTCTCTCTCTCTCTCTACGCTGAGATCGAGCGCCGGATAGGCGCTCCCCGGCCGTTCCCGCGGCCGAGCCAACCCGCCCCGGAGCGGGGTCTCCCGCCATCCGTCGCGGCGTCGCTCTCCGGAGCCGCCTGCTGACACCGCCATGCTGCGCTCTACGGCGGGCTGCCTGTTCAGCGGTATGGGCGGCTTCGCCTCCGGAATGGAAGCCGCCGGCTTCGAGATCTCCTGGGGCACGGACCACGACCGCCGGGCCTGCGAGACCTTCCGCCATCGCTTCCCCCGGGCGCGGGTCGTGGAGAAGGATGTCCGCGAACTCTCCGTGGCCGCCGCCGACCTGGCCCCGATCGCAGTGCTCGTCGCCGGCTTCCCTTGCCAGAGTTTCTCGCAGGCGGGCGACCGCCGGGGGTTCGAGGACGAGAGAGGCCGCCTCTTCTTCGAGATTCCCCGCCTCATCGGCCAGTACCCCGCTTCCCGGCGGCCGGCGCTCGTCGTCCTGGAGAATGTCCCGCATCTCCTCTACGGGGCCGAGGGCGCCTGGTTCGAGACCGTGCGGCGGGAGTTGCGCCGCGCCGGCTACTGGTTCCGCGCCGAGGCCTGCTGGAAGGTCAATGTGAGCGAGGTCAGCGAGTCGCCCCAGGATCGCGAGCGGCTGTTCATGGTCGCCGCCTCCCGCGCCCACTTCTCCTACAACCCGTTCCGGCCGCCGCAGACCACGGGCGCCGGCCCGGCCCGGATCGATTCGGTCGTCGACCGGACGCGGCGCGCCGCCGCCGACCTCTATCTGCCCGAGGACAACCGGTACTACCGGATGATCGCGGCAGCGATGGAGGAGGGGCAGTCGGTGAAGAATGTCTACCAACTGCGGCGCTCCTATGTCCGGGAGAAGTTGGACGGCAGGTGCCCGACGCTGACGGCGAACATGGGGATCGGCGGCCACAATGTCCCCTTCATCCGGGACGCCTGGGGCATCCGCAAATTCAGCGTCGAGGAAGTCTGCCGACTCCAGGGGTTCGAACCCGATCGACCCGATGAGCCGGTCTTCCCCGACGAGGTCCCGCCCGCCGAGCGTTACCGCCTGCTCGGGAACGCGGTCTGCGTCCATCTCTCCCGTCTGGTGGCGCAGGAGTGCTCCCGCATCCTCGAAGACGAAGTCCGGGCGGAGGTCGCAGCGTGAACCTCCGCAGCGGCATCGGCTGGAAGTTCCCGCCCCTCAACGGCGGCGAGGGGCAGGGCTTCGAACACGCCGGGATGGCGCACTTCCAGGGTGACCTCCTCGGAAGTCTGGCCCGGGAGGTCATCCAGAACTCCCTGGACGCCCGACGGGACGACGCCCAGCCGGTGGATGTCACCTTCGAGTTGAAGAGGATCGATGTCCACCGCTATCTAGGCGGCGACGAACTTCGCCGGCACCTCCTCGCCTGCGCCGGGGCCGCGACGCGTGGCAAGGCAGAACGGTTCTTCCAGGAAGCAGCCGCTCTGCTCGGCGGGGACGAGGTTCAGTTCCTGCGGGTCTCCGACGGAAACACGACCGGACTGGGAGAGAAACAGTGGCGCGCTCTCGTCAAGATGCAGGGCGAAGGCGCCAAGCGCGACGCGACGGCCGGGGGGTCGTTCGGCATCGGCAAGAACGCTCCCTTCGCCGTTTCGCCGTTGCGCACGGTCGGCTACTGGACGTACGCGAAGAGCAACGGCAAGGCCTCGGAGAAATTCCAGGCGAAAGCGATCCTCATGTCACACCGGTGGCCGGCCGATGGCCGAAACCGTACGACGGAGACTCAAGCCGTCGGCTTCTACGGCGACGTCGCCACCTGTCGCGAAATGCGTCCCCCGAACATCCCTTCCGTGTTCCGGCGCCTGAACCATCGACGAGAGCCGATCGAGGGCACGACGGTCTGGATCTCCGGGTTCCATACGGACGGCGAGTGGCGGCGGCAGATCACCCGGAGCGTGCTCCGGAACTACTTCCACGCGATCGACCGGGGCCGACTCGAGATATTGATCGAGCCGGACGATTCCCGGGAGGACTCGCCCACCTCGCTGGACCGCAATTCGCTGGAGAGCGTGTTCGACCACTTCATGGCCGGGCCGGCTCCGGATACCGATTTGAGCGACGCACACCGGTACTGGTCGGTCCAGCGCGGAGCGCCACCGACTTGCGAGGATGAACTCGATGGTCTCGGGTCGGTGAAACTCTGGATCGAGGTGGGGGAGGGCCTGCCGAGGAAGGTGGCGCTGATCCGCGGGACCGGAATGCTGATCACGGACCGTCAGCGCGGTCTGATGCGGTTCCGCGACCTCCGGGATTTCGCTGCCGTCTGCGTGTTCGAATCCGATGAGGCCAACGAACTGCTGCGGAACATGGAGAATCCGGCCCACGACCGGTTCGAACCGGAGCGGCTCCCCGAGCGGGATCGGAAGCGGGGCCGAGAGGCTCTCGAACGCGTCGTGAAGTGGATCCGGGAGCAACTGAAAGAGGTCGCGGCGCTGCCGCGCCCGGAAGGCGGTGTGGATCTCTCGGAGTTGAGCCGCTTCCTGCCCGACTTGGACGCGCCGGGCCCCTTGGCGGGGAGTGATCGGGAGGACCGCCGGGAGAAGGCGTTCGGAAAGCCCGGTGCGGTGTTGCGGCGAGCGCCGAGGCGGCGCGTCCGTTCGGGTCCGCTCCCCACCGAAGCAGAGGAAGAGGTGGCCGGGGAGGGTGTCGGGCACGAAGGAGGAGCCCCGATCAACCCGATCGGTGGCGGCCGCGGAGGCGGCAGCGCCGGGTCGGGTGACGGCGATGGACGGGGCGGCACGGGTTCGCGCGGCGGTGGCCCGGGGCGGGGAATGCTCGTGATGCGCGATGTCCGAGTCCTGCCGACGGACGGAGACGAGGCCCGCGTTCGCGTCGCCTTCACGCCGGAGAGAGCGGGCAGGGTCCGGCTTTCGCTCGAGACGGCGGGTGACTCGATCGCTCTGCCGATTCCCGGAGTCCGCCTGTTCGACGAGGACGACCGTGAAATCACGAAGGAAGGCATCGAGGTCGAGGCCGACAGGAGGATGTCGGTGTTCGCCTCGGCGGACCGACCACTCGTCGGCATGGCTGTCCGCTTGACAGCATCCGAGGACATTGACCCATGAGGTTCGACGCAGCCAAGTCGTTTCCGCACCCGGTCCTGCGGCCTCGGAGCACGGACTACGAGCAGGTCGAGTTCCAGGTCGAAATCGAGGTGGGGCGAATCGAGGGGACCACGGCGGTGCGGGTGGCAGCGGAGTTCACGATGAGCGATCCTGACCTGCTCCGCCTCGTCGAACGGGAGGACGCTCGCTATGCGCTCGTCCTCCGATGCCCGGTGACCAACTTCCGGCAAGACCTGAGTTCGCCGAACCGGCAGGTCGAGCGGGAATTCGCCCACGGAGAGATCGCGGGCGAGTTGGAGGTCACTCCCTTCTGTGTGGCGGCGAAGTCGGTCTCGGCGTTTCGGGCGGCGTCATGGAACGCAGAATACGATGGCCGGGAATTCGACCTGAACGAGGGGGCGGTGCTGGCCATGGACGATTCCGTCAGACACTGGATCGACACCGCCGACGACGGGCACATCGGCTCCATCTTCAAATTGGTGCCGCACGAATCGGCCGTCCGCGGTCAGTGGTCGTGCGAACCCGGCGAGGATCGCGTCGAGATTCGGATGCATCCCGAGGATTTCCAACGGTTCCTCGGTGCGCGCGAGCGGGTCGGGTCCGGTTCGGACGGGTACTACTTCATGAACGGCGTGTATCTTCCGGCGCTCCTGTACCTGCTCGATGTCGTGGACGCCGAGCCGGAGGAGCATGAGTCGAAGCGTTGGTACGCCTCCCTGGAGACGAGGCTCGAGAAACTGAACTGCGCCCGGATCGGCAGCGGGGCATCGGAACGACTCAAGGACGCCCAGGCGATTCTGGAGAATCCGTTCGGCGGGCTGCCGCTGCTCGGTCAGGAGTAGGTCGGCATCATGAGATCGATCCGATACTTCACGGAAAGGGCCGTGGACGAACTGCGCAAAGGGATCGAGGACCACCTCGATTGGTACTACGCCGGAGACGGGAACCTGGCCGGCGAGTGGCCTGAGTCCCGCGACGCGCAGGTGAAGCGGAGTACGGCAGCACTGACGCTCGACTGCAGGAGGAAGAAGCCGCACCAGCGGGACAACGACAATGCTCTCAGGGTGCACGACCATCTGCGCTCCCTGACGCCGCACGAGGCGTCGGAAGAGCGGCTGTGGGCGTATCTCTGCCATGTCGAGTGCGCGGACTACCTGCGGGCGAGGTGGCTGGGCCGGCGGCCGAAGAAGACCGAAGAGGCCGTCGGCAAGGTACGGAACCACTTCTTCGCCCGGGGAGCGAGGGCCCTGCTCCGGGACAACGGCATCTCGCGGCTCTGGTGGCTCGGGAAGATCGCCCGGGATGCGGCCCCGGACGAGCCGGAGGAGTTCCTCGAGATCGTCCTTTCCCGACAGGATGTCCGCTCATCGCTGCTCGAGCGCCCATTGGTGTCGCGGAATGTGGGAATTCTGCGCGAGATCTATCGCCTGATGAAGGAGTATCGGGCGGGTGACGGGGAAATGTTCAAGCGCGATCGCTTTCGGGCGTGGATGCGCGGGATCAATGCCCGGGGCGGCGTGGTGCTGCTGGACGCGCTGCGTCCGGAGGCGCTCCGCGAACTGCTGCAGGAGGAAGCGAAGAAAGCCCTCGCCGGCGATGGCTGATAACCTGAGCCGGGCGGACCGCTCCCGGTGCATGTCCCGGATCCGGTCGCAGGGGATGGCGCCGGAGATGGCGGTACGGTCGCTGGTCCACCGGATGGGCTACCGGTTCCGGCTGCACGATAGAGGCCTCCCCGGCAAGCCCGACCTCGTGCTGCCCCGGTGGCGCGCCGTCATCTTCGTGAACGGTTGTTTCTGGCACTGGCACGACGATGAGAACTGCGGAATCGCCGGACTGCCCAAATCGAACCGCGGCTACTGGATTCCGAAACTGCGGCGCACCAGGGAGCGGGACCGGGAGCAGCGGACCCGTCTGGAGCGGGACGGTTGGCGCGTGCTGACCGTCTGGGAGTGCCAACTGGGGGACACCGGGCGAGTCGCGGAGCAGATCGCCGCGTTCCTCGAAGCGCCGAACCACGGATAGCGGGGCGACCGCCGGGTCCTGCGCATCGGTCGCGGCCGGACGATCCCGCCGCGCGAGCCGCGCGGGGTTGCGATCGGACGCTATCCTGTGGTCTCGCAGAGAACATGGTGGCGAAGCGCGGGAAAACAGGGGGCGTACTCCGCGTACCGCATCCGTTTCCGTATCAGGGAAGCAAGCGGGCGATCGCCGACCGGATCCTCTCTCACCTTCCCTTCGGCGTGGGACGCTTGGTCGAGCCTTTCTGCGGATCGGCGGCCGTTTCGGTGGCCGCGGCCTGCCGAGGGCGGGCAGCCCGCTTCTGGCTGAACGATCGGAACTTCCACCTCACCGCTCTGTGGACGGAGATCCTCGACGATCCCGGCCGCCTGGCGGAGGGCTACGAGCGGCTCTGGCGTGCACAGCGGCGAGACCCGAAGGCCTTCTTCCTTCGGACTCGGGAGCGGTTCAATCGTACCGGGGAGCCGCACCTGCTGCTCTATCTCCTCGCGCGCGGGGTCAAGGCCGCGGTTCGCTACAACGCGAGCGGCGCTTTCAATCAGAGCCCGGACAACCGTCGCCTGGGCATGCAGCCGGGGCGCCTGCGCCGGCAACTCATCCGCGTGTCCGCGCTCCTCGCGGGGAGCACTCGAGTCTCGGCGCTGGACTTCCGCGAGGTCATCTCGGAGACGAAGCGCGCGGAGGTCCTCTATCTGGACCCGCCGTACCAAGGCGTCTCGTTCGCCCGTGACCGCCGGTATCGCCACGGAGTGGAGTACGAGGAAATCGTGGCCGTGCTGGAGGAGATGATCGCGGCGCGCCGGTCGTTCCTCATCAGTTACGACGGAAGGACGGGAGATCGGGAACACGGTCGCTCGCTCCCCGCGCGGCTGGGCCTGCGGCATCTCTCGATTCCGACGGGCCGCTCCAGTCAGTCCACGCTGCTCGGCCGCAACTGCGAGACCGTCGAGTCCCTGTACCTGTCTCCGGCACTGGTGGACCGCCTGGATGCCCTGGCTCGCCCAGTCCCGAGATAACCGACGCTCGGGTCGTGGCCGACGCCGCCTCCGGGTGCCGAACCGGCCTCCGCCGAGGGGAACCGGAGCCCGCCGAGCCTCTCGAAGGGCCGGGGGGAAGGGAGTGGCGCCGGTTCGGGAACCGGGGGCGCCGGGAGTTACCGGGTCGGGTCGGCGGGGCGTTCCTGGAACTCGAATTCCTGCTGGCAGCACCAGCAGGGGCCCGGGAGGTGGGAGGTGATGTTGCAGGTGAAGCAGAAGTAGTAGGGCTCGATCGCCTCCCCGTCCTGGATGGTGTGGAGGCGGAGGATGCTGCCCAGGCCGTCTTCCATCCAGAGCGCAACGCGCAGCGGGTGGGCGCTCACCCGCTCGTCGGTGAGGATCTCGACGCGCGGGTCCGCCGGGTTCAGCCGATGGATCGTCCCGTCCGGCGCCTCGATCCCGAAGGCCTCGCCGAAAGAGCACTCCGCCGGAGGCGCGGGCACGCCGGCCCGGAGACAGACCGCCCGGCCCTCGACGAGGGTTTCCCGGTCGGGGTCTCTCCGGCGGGCGCCGGCGGCGAGGCTGGGCGCAATCGCCCGGAAGGCGGCGACGGGGAGCAGGCCCGCGAGGGCCCTGAGCGCCCGGCGGCGGTCGAACGACGGAAGGAAGGGCATCGGACGATCCTCAGGAGGCGATCAGGACATCCTTCCGGGCGAACCCGACGAGGGCCAGCAGGGCGCTCAGGCCGATCAGGATCATGAGGAGGACGGAGAGCGTGCCGCGCCGGCCCTCGTGGTGGGCGACGGTCTCGGCCGCTCGCGACTCGGTGGCGCCCAGGACCTCGTTCAGGGGCCGCATGATCCGGGCTTTCTCCTGGTGGTAGCGGGGGCCGTGGAGGAGCGTGCGCGCCTCGTCCAACTCCGGCGGGGTTTCCGCGAGCAGGGCGGTCTGTTCGAGTTCTGCCAGCACATCGGAGTTGTTCTCGGACTCCCGCAGGAGCGCGAGTTCGACCTCCGTGAATCCGGCGCCCGCGGCCAACTCGTCGAGCGACCGGGCCTCCCCCGCGGGGCGGGGGCGCTCGTCGTCCTCCAGGACCAGGTCCCAGTAGATCCGGTAGTAGTCCACCGGCCGCGGGGCGTCGCCGCTGCGGATCTCCAGGATCTCCCGGAAGTAGTGGCGGTAGCGGGGTTCGCCGGTGACGGAGTAGAGGCGCGCCATCCGGGTCAGGTCGTCCGAGGTCTGCCGCAGGCCGTCGGAGAGCCGGTAGGTCTCGAACCGCGCCCGCTCGGCGGCGGCGAGCGCGCTCCCGTTCTCGGCGAACTGCCGGAACACCACCAGCGCCATCACCGCGGAAACCAGGGAGGCGCCGAAGAGGAGGAGGTGGGTTCTGGATCGGTGGGCCATCGTGGCGACGGAGTATAGGGCCGACCCGGCTCGCCGGGCGCGCCGGCGGCCCGGCCGGCGGAACGGCCCCCGCGGCGTCCGGGCGCCGCGACCGGGGGAGGCGACGGGGGCCGGTCTCCCGGCGACGAACCGTTCTGCCCCCTCCCGGAACCGCCGCCGGCCGCCCCGTTCGCGGCGGCAGTTCCGGGTCCGCCGGGCGGTGGCTCCGGGCAGTCCGGCCCCGGCGCCCTCCCGGGTTTCCGGGCCGGCGGGACCGACGGCCCTTACCCTGCGTTCTCCGGTTCGTCTTGGTATATTCAACGCCATGATCCGTGCCACTGGGATGTCGCGCCGGGAAGAGACCCGGAATCGGAACCGGGCCCTGACCCTGAGCCTGCTGCTGGGGACGGGCGCCCTGCTGCTCGCCGGCCTCGCCGGGGCGGCGCAGCCGGGGCAGGCTTCGCGGGGCGGGCCGCCGGAAGAGTCGTTCCACCGCCTCCACGCCCCGCCGTCCCTCCCGGAACTGCTCGACCGCTCGCAGACCGTGGTGGCCGGAGAAGTCCTGGGCACCGAGTCGTCGTGGACCCCCGACCGCCGGCAGATCTTCACGACGGTGACCCTGCGCACGGATCGTCGCTTCAAGGGCGGGGAGGCCTCGCTGGTCCGCTTCCGGATTCCCGGGGGCACCGTGGGCGACACGCGCCTGCTGGTCACCCACTCCCCGCAGTTCTCCGTCGGGGAGCGCGCCTTGGTCTTCCTCTCCGGCGAGAGCGGCCGGTTGCCGCGCGTCGTCGCCGGCGAGGCCGGGAAACGGCACCTCCGGGTCGGCGATGACGGCCGGGAGACGATCCTGCCGGCCTTCGCGCTGTCGCCGGCGGACGCCGGCGGCCGCACTGTCGAGTTGAGCACGCTGGACGACCTGGCGTCCGCCCTCCCCCGCATCGAGGCAGCCCGCCGGCGTTAGCCGTGTTCCGGCGCCAACGCGCCGACCTCCGGCGGCCGAGGCCGTCGGGGGCCTCCCCCGATCCCTCCCGGGACGGGGGGTGTCCGTTTTTGTCGCATGAGCGCGGCAGAATCCGCGACCCCTTCCCCTCGCCCCGTCGCCCCCCCCCCCCCCCCCCCCCCGTTTCACGAAAAGCCACGCTTTTTCAACGACTTAGGAGGTCTCTCCCACTCCCATCCGGCCTGATCTCTATCGTTCTCCCGGCGGTCGGCGTCGGTTCGGCGGCGGCGCAGGAGACCGGACCGACGATCTCCATCGACTCGCCCGGCGTCTCCGAGGGCGCGGCGGGAATGACGGCGACCCTGACCTTCACGGTCTCGCTCGACGCGGTCAGCGCCGGGGCCGTGACCGTCGGGTACGCGTTGGACTCGGCGGACGCCGGTACGGCGACGGCGGGAAGCGATTACGCGGCGCTGACGGGGAGCGTCCTCACCATCGCCGCGGGGGAGACCGGCGGCGCGATCTCCGTCAGCATCACCGGCGACGACCGGGACGAGCCGGACGAGACGGTGCGGGTGCGGCTCGCCGAGCCGACGGGAGGGGTCCTGAGCGCGACCGCCGCCCTCGGGGTCGGGACGATCCGCGACGACGACGAGGCCCCGACGGTGACGCTCACGCTGGCGGACCGCTCCATTTCGGAGGACGGCGGCGCCACCACGGTGTCGGCGACGCTGAGCCACCCGTCGAGTGCCGCCACCACGATCACCGTCTCGGAGTCGGCGGGCGCCTACGCCGTGGGAGAGGACGCGACGATCACGATCCCCGCCGGGGAAACGGGGAGCGCCGCGGACACGGCGACCCTCACCGCGGTGGACAACGCCACCGACGCCCCGGGCCGCAGCGTGACGGTCACCGGTTCGGCGAGCAATGCACAGGGAGTCGGGGCGGTTACCGGCGCCGGCCTGACGCTGGAGGACGACGACGAGGCCCCGACGGTGACGCTCACTCTGGCGGACCGCTCCATTTCGGAGGACGGCGGCGCCACCACGGTGTCGGCGACGCTGAGCCACCCGTCGAGTGCCGCTACGACGATCACCGTCTCGGAGTCGGCCGGCGCCTACGCGGTGGGCGAGGACGCGACGATCACGATCGGCGCCGGGGAGACGGGGAACGCCGCGGACTCGGTGACCCTCACCGCGGTGGACAACGCCACCGACGCTCCGGACCGCAGCGTGACGGTCGCCGGTTCGGCGAGCAATGCGCAGGGAGTGGGCGCGGTTGCCGGCGCCGGGCTGACGCTGGAAGACGACGACGAGGCGCCGACCGTGACCCTGGCGTTGGCGGACGACTCGATCCCGGAGGACGGCGGTTCGACGACGGTGTCGGCCACGCTGAGCCACCCGTCGAGCGCCTCCACCACGATCACGGTTTCTGCGGCGACCGGCGAGTACGCGGTGGGCGACGACGCAACGATCACGATCGCCGCCGGCGAGACCGCGAACGCCGCGGACACGGCGACCGTCACCGCGGTGGCGGACCCGGAGAGCGACGGCGATCGCCGCGTGACCGTGTCCGCGTCGGCGAGCAACGCGCAGGGGATCGGCGCCGTTACCGGAGCGGCCCTGACCCTCGAAGCGGACGCCGGGGGTCTCGGCCCTTCGGGGGCAGCGGACGAGGCGCCCACCCTCTCCCTGGATTCGCCGCGGATCTCCGAGGGAGCGGCGGGGACGACGACCACCCTCACTTTCACGGTGTCCCTGAGCGCGACGGCCACGGACACCGTGACGGTGGGTTTCGCGACCGACGCCGGGAACCCCGGCACGGCGACCGCGGGAACGGACTACGCCGCTCTCGCCTCCGGCACGCTGACCTTCGCGGCGGGTGACACGAGCCGGACGATTTCCGTTTCGGTTACCGGCGACGCGACCGATGAACCGGACGAGACCGTACGGGTGACCCTGAGCGGCCCGACGAACGCGGTCCTGAGCGCGACGGCCGCCACCGGGGTCGGCACGATCGCCGACGACGACGAAGCGCCGACGGTGACCCTGACCGTGGCGGACGACTCGATCTCGGAAGACGGCGGTTCGACGACGGTGTCGGCGACGCTGAGCCACCCGTCGAGCGCCGCCACGACGATCACCGTCGCGCCGGTCGTCGGCGAGTACACCGCCGCGGACGACACCATCACGATCGCCGCCGGCGAGACCGCGAACGCTGCGGATACGGCGACGATCACGGCGGTGGCGGACCCGGAGAGCGACAGCGACCGGAGCGTGACCGTGACCGCGACGGCGAGCAACCCGCAGGGGATCGGCGCGGTCAACGGGGCGAGCCTCACCCTCGAAGCCGCCTCCGACGCCGGCGGCAGCGGCCCCTCGGGATCGCAGGACGGAGGGGTCACCGTATCCATGGATTCGCCCCGCGTCTCCGAGGGAGCGGCGGGGACGACGACCACCCTCACCTTCACGGTGTCCCTGAGCGCGACGGCCACGGACACCGTCACGGTGGGTTTCGCGACCGACAGCGGGAACCCCGGCACGGCGACCGCGGGAACCGACTACACCGCCCTCGCCCCCGGCACGCTGACCTTCGCGGCGGGCGACACCAGCCGCACGATCTCCGTTTCGGTTACCGGGGACGCGACCGACGAACCCGACGAGACCGTACGGGTGACCCTGAGCAGCCCGACGAACGCGGTCCTGAGCGCGGCGGCGGCGACCGGGGTCGGCACGATCGCCGACGACGACGAAGCGCCGACGGTGACCCTGACCGTGGCGGACGCCTCGATTCCGGAGGACGGCGGTTCGACGACGGTGTCGGCGACGCTGAGCCACCCGTCGAGCGCCGCCACCAGGATCACCGTCGCGCCGGTCCTCGGCGAGTACACCGCCGAAGACGACACCCTCACGATCCCGGCGGGTGAGACCGCGAACGGCGCGGATACGGCGACGATCACCGCGATGGCGGACCCGGAGAGCGCCGGCGACCGGAGGGTGACCGTTACCGCGACGGCGAGCAACGCGCAGGGGATCGGCGCGGTAACCGGGGCGAGCCTCACCCTCGAAGCCGCACCCGAGACCGGCGGCAGCGGCCCGTCGGGGGCACAGGACGGGGGGATCACGGTATCCATGGATTCCCCCCGGGTCGCCGAGGGAGCGGCGGGAACGACGGGCACCCTCACCTTCACGGTGTCCCTGAGCGCCGCGGCCACCGAGACCGTAACGGTGGGTTTCGGGACCGACGGCGGGAACGCCGGTACGGCGACCGCGGGAACCGACTACACCGCCCTCGCCTCCGGCACGCTGACCTTCGCCGCGGGTGACACCAGCCGCACGATCTCCGTCTCCGTTACCGGGGACGACACCGACGAACCCGACGAGACGGTGCGGGTGACCCTGAACAGCCCGACGAACGCGGTCCTGAGCGCGACCGCCGCGACCGGGACCGGAACGATCACCGACGACGACGCCGCGCCGACGGTGACCCTTTCGCCGGCGAGCGACTCCATCTCGGAGAACGGCGGCTCGACCACGGTGTCGGCGACGCTGAGCCACCCGTCGAGCGCCGCGACCACGATCACCATCACCGCGGCCGCCGGTTCCTACACGGTGGACGCGGACGCCACGATCACGATCGGCGCCGGGAACACCGTCAACGGTTCCGATACGGCGCGGATCGTCGCCGTGGACAACGGTACGGACGAGTCCAACCGGCGGGTGACGGTTACCGGGACGGCGATCAACGCCCAGGGCGTCGGAACGGTGACCGGCGCCGCCCTGACGCTCGTGGACGACGACGGGGATCCCTCCCTCACCATCGGTTCGCCGACGGTAACCGAAGGGGACACGGGCACGGCGGCGCTGCACTACCGCGTCGCCCTGAGTCCGACCGGCGCGTCCGAGGTAACGGTGAACTACGCCGAGGGGACCGGCGGCACGGCGGCTTCCGGGGCCGACTACCTGGCGCTGTCACCGGGGACGCTGACCTTCGCGCCCGGCGAGTCGAGCAAGACGATCACCGTCTCCGTCGTCGCGGACACCACCGACGAGGAGAACGAGACGCTCCCGGTGACGCTGAGCGGCGCTTCGGGAGCGGCGATCGCGACCGCGACGGGAACGGGCACCATCACCGACGACGACCCGGCCCCGACGGTGAGCATCGGCTCGGTGTCCGGCTCCGAGGGCGACAGCGGTTCCTCCGCGCTGGATCTCACCGTGAGCCTGAGCGCCGCCAGCGGCAAGCAGGTAACGGTGGACTATGCCGAAGGGACCGGCGGGACCGCCACCGCCCCCGCGGACTACACCGCGCTGACGGCGGGCACGGTGACCTTCGCCGCCGGCGAAACGACGGGGACCGTTTCGCTGTCCGTGGCCGGGGACACCACCGATGAACCGGACGAAACGGTGGTCGTCGGTCTCAGCGACGCGACGAACGCCGCGATCGGAACGGCGAGCGGGACCGCGACCATCACGGACGACGACGACGCCCCGACGGTGACCCTCTCGGTGGCGGACTCGACGATCGCCGAGAACGGCGGCTCGACCACGGTGATCGCCACCCTCAGCCACGCCTCGAGCGAAGCCACCACCATCACGGTGTCGGCCGTGAGCGGGATCTACACCGTGGGCGCCGACACGACGATCACCATCGCCGCCGGCGACACGGCGAACAGCGCCGACACGGTGACGATCACCGCCGTGGACAACACCCTGAACGACGGAACGCGGCGGGTGACGGTGAGGGGCTCGGCGGCGAACTCCCTCGCCATCGGCGCCGTCCGGGGTGCGACGCTCTTCCTCGACGACGACGAGCCGGGGGTGTCCTCCTCCTGCACGGTGGACGGGGTCCGGGTTTCGATGACCGTCTCCGCGTCCCTCGTCGCCGAGGACTCCGGCGTCTCCTACATCACGACGCGGATCCTGGACGCGACCGGCAACGGTCTCCTCGTCATGCTCGACATCACCGGCGGCGTCCTCGACTCGGACTACCGGCTCCGCGGAGCCGGAGAGACCGCCTTCGGGGCGACCCGCCGATTGCGATTCCCGGCCGGCTCCGCGGCGAATACCGACCACACGACCTCGTTGACCGCGCGCCCGGACACCTCCCTCGGAAACCGGACCCTCACCATCTCCGCGCGGGTCCTGGGCGACGGGGAGAACGTCTGTTCGCTGCCGGCGCGGAGGGTGACGATCGTCGACGACGACGGGTCCCTGGTCGTCGGACCCGTAACCGGCCAGGCGACGGAAGCCGGCGGTCAGTCCACCTTCACCGTGCGGTTGGCGAGGCGGCCGAGCGCGAATGTGACGATGACCGTGAGCAGTCTGGACTCCGGGGAGGGGACGGCCGCCCCGACCAGCCTCACCTTCGCCCCCGGCGCCTGGAACACGCCGCGGACGGTTACGGTGACCGGAGCGGACGACACCGTCCACGACGGCGCGCAGACCTGGAGCGTGCGCCTGGGGGCCCCGACCACCACGGATCCCGACTACTCCGGTATGGGTCATCAGGATGTGACCGTAACCACCACCGACGACGAGAACACTCCGACGGTGACGATCGCGCTCTCGGCCTCTTCGATCTCGGAGAACGGCGGCGAAACGAAGATCTCGGCGACCCTGAATGCCGCTTCGGGCGCGGACACGACGCTCCGGTTCTTCCCCCCGACGGGCGGCCACCTCGCTGTCCCCGACGACACGATCGTCATTCCGGCGGGCAGCACCGCGAACGCGGAAGACACGGCGACGCTCCGGGCCGTGGACAACGACGCCGACACCCACGACCGGCCGTTCACCATAAGGATCGGGAGGCTGACGAACCCGTACGGAGTGAACATCGCCGGCAGCGTGGGTCTCACGGTAACGGACGACGACCCGGCGCCCACGGTTACGGTGTCGGCGTCGCCGGCGGTCGTCTCGGAGAACGGCGGGACCTCGACCCTGACGGCGACCCTGAGCCGCCCCTCGAGCGCCCGCACGAACCTCACCTTCTCCCCGTCGTCGGGGAACTACACCCTTGGAACGGATACCACGATCTCCATTCCGCCGTGGACCACTTCCAACGCGACGGACACGGTCACGGTCACCGCGGTGAACAACGCGACGGACGAGGCGGACCGGCGGCTGACGGTTACGCCGGCGGCGACGAACACGCAGGGCCTGGGAACGATCACCGGCGCCGCGCTCACGCTGACGGACGACGACGGGCCGCCGACGGTGACGCTGCGGGTGTCGCCGACCTCAGTTCCCGAGGCCGGCGGCACGGCCTCCGTGTCGGCGACGCTCGGGCACTCCTGGAGCCAGAATGTCCGGGTCGTCGTGAACGGCGTGGCCGGCGTCTACAACGCCGGAACCAACCACATCATCATCCCTCCGGGCAGTACGACTTCCTCGACGACGGTGGGGATCACGGCCGTGGACAACGACTGGTACGGGGGAGACCGGAGGGTTACCGTCACCGCGTCGGCGTGGGCGAGCCGCCCGGGCCGGAGACCGTCGCAGCGGGTCTTCGTGAACGGGGCCGCCCTGACGCTCGTGGACGACGACCCTTCGGCCCTTCCCGTCGTCTCGATCAACTCGCCGCGAGCGACGGAACGCTCGGTGTCGCAGAACCAGTACTTCCAGATTCCGTTCCGGGTGACGCTCACCCGCTCTCCCGGCCGCCGCGCCTCCGTGGACCTCACCGTCACCGGCGGTACGGCGTCCGACCCCTCCGACTTCCGGGCGGGTAACGGGGGCCACTTCGCGCGGGTGGATCGGAACGGGAGGGCGGCCCTGGGCGCCACTGTCGTCTTCTGGCCCGGGGAACGCAGCAAGATCGTCAATCTGGCGGCGCGCAGCGACGGCGATTCGGAGTCCGACGAGACCGTCGTGGTGACCCTGTCGAATCCGGTGAACCTGACGCTGGGGACGGCGGTCGGGACGGCGACGATCTCGGACTCCCCCCTGGCTCCGTACTTCTCGATCAGTTCCCCGAGCGTGACCGAGGGCGACTCCGGGAATGCCGCGCTCACCTTCAGTGTCGAGACCGATGTCCCGAGCAGCGCGATCGTGAGCGTGGCCTATGCGGACGCCGGTACCGGTACGGCCACCTCGGGGACCGATTACACCGCGCTGACGGCCGGTACGGTGTCCATGCCGCCCGGACAGCAGAGCCGGGATGTCGAGATTCGGATCGTCGGCGACACCGTGGACGAGGTGGACGAGACGATCGTCGTTACCTTGACGAATCCCGGCGGAGGGGCGGCGTTCGCCGCCGGCGCGACGAGCGTCTCGGGAACCGGGACCATCCGGGACGACGACGACGGGCCGTCGCTGTCCATCGGTTCGGCGACCGTCGCGGAGGGGGACAGCGGAACGGCGAGCCTGACTTTCGCGGTGACCCTGAGCCCGGCGAGCGCGAAGCAGGTTACGGTGGACTACGCGGACGCCGGGACGGGGAGCGCGTCCTCGGGGACCGACTACACCGCGATCGGCGACGGAACCCTGACCTTCGCGGCCGGAGACACGCGGAAGACGATCACGGTATCGGTAACCGGGGACGAAATAGACGAGGCGAACGAGACGGTGGAAGTCGAACTCTCCGGGGCGGCGAACGCGACGATCGGCACGGCGAAGGGGACGGGCACGATCACCGACGACGACGGCGGGCCGTCCCTGTCGATCGACGCCCCCACCGTGGACGAAGGGGACGCCGGCACGGCGAACCTGACCTGGACCGTGCGCCTGAACGCCGCCAGCGAGCAGGAAGTCACCGTGAACTACGCGGAGAAGACGGGAGGAACGGCCACCGCGGGAACGGACTATACGGCTCTGACGGGCGGGACCCTGACCTTCGCGGCGGGCGATACGGCGAAGACGATCACCGTATCCGTGAACGGCGACGAGACCGACGAAGCGAACGAGACGGTGCTGGTGGAACTCAGCAGCGCCGGGAACGCGACCATCGGCACGGCGACGGGAACCGGCACGATCACCGACGACGACGACGCCCCGACGGTGACGCTGGCGCTCTCGCGGTCTTCGCTCACGGAGAGCGGAACCCGGAACTCGAGCACGGTAACGGCGACCCAGGACGGCCTGTCGAGCCGGGACACGACCATCACCGTTTCGGCGGCGCCCGGAACGGGCACGGCATCGAGCGACTACTCCCTCAGCGGCAACCGGACCCTGACGATCGCGGCCGGAACCACGACGAGCACCGGGACGGTGACGATCACCGCGGTGGACAACATCAACGACAGCCCGACCCGGAGCGTGACGGTGTCGGGCTCGGCCGCGAACTCCGTGGGCGTCACCGATCCGGAGGCGGTGAGCCTGACCATCACCGACGACGACGGCGAGCCGTCGGTGTCCATCGGTTCGGCGAGCGTCAGCGAAGGCGACAGCGGCGCCTCGGATCTCGAGCTCCTCGTGACGCTGAGTCCGGCCAGCGGCAAGAGGGTGACCGTGGATTACGAAGATGCGGGAACCGGAACGGCGACGAGCGGGACGGACTATGCGGCGATCCCGGACGGGACCCTGACTTTCGACCCGGGGGTGTCGCGCCTCGCGATCCCCGTTTCGGTGACCGGGGACACGACGGACGAGGCGAACGAGACGGTGGTCGTGGGGGTCACCCGGGCGAATGGCGCGACGATCTCCGCGACCGCCGGCGCCGGGACCGGGACGATCACCGACGACGACGAGGCGCCGACCGTGACCCTGAGTCTCTCCCCGGCCTCGATCTCCGAGAGCGGCGCCACGAACGCCGCGACGGTCACCGCGAGTCTGGACCGCGCCTCGAGCGCGGTGACCCGGGTCACGGTGGACGCGGCGGCGGGGACGAACGCCGAGGCGGCCGACTTCTCGCTGAGCAGCAACAAGACGCTCTGGATCGCGGCGGGGGCGACCCGCAGCGCCGGGAGGGTGACGGTCACGGCGGTGGACAACGAGACGGACGAACCGGACAGGAGCGTCACCGTGTCCGGCTCGGCCCGGAACAGTCGGGGCGTGACGGGCCCGTCCGATCTGACGCTGACGATCACGGACGACGACGACGAGCCGTCGCTGGCCATCGGTTCGGCGAGGGTGACGGAGGGGGACAGCGGCTCGAGGGACCTGACCTTCACGGTGAGGCTGAGCGCGGTGAGCGGGAAGGAGGTCACGGTGGGCTATGCGGACGCCGGCTCGGGAACGGCGACCAGCGGAACCGACTACACCGCGATTACCGCGGGAACCCTGACCTTCGCGGCCGGCGATACCAGTAAGACGATCACGGTGTCGGTGACCGGGGACACGACGGACGAGCCGCACGAGACGGTGCGGGTGACGCTGAGCGGCGCCGGGAACGCGACGATCGGCACGGCGACCGGAACCGGGACGATCCGGGACGACGACGACGAACCGTCGCTCGCGATCGGTTCGGCGAGCGTGACGGAAGGGGACAGCGGGTCGGCGGCGCTGACCTTCACGGTGACCCTGAGCGCCGCGAGCGGGAAGGAAGTGACGGTGGGCTACGCGGACGCGGGGACGGGGAGCGCGACGAGCGGGACGGACTACACGGCGCTCCCGTCGGGGACCCTGACCTTCGCGGCCGGCGACCTCAGCAAGACGATCCCGGTGTCGGTGACGGGGGACACGACGGACGAGCCGAACGAGACGGTGGAGGTGACCCTGAGCGGCGCCTCGAACGCCACGATCTCCACGGCGACCGGGACCGGGACGATCACGGACGACGACGACGCGCCGACGGTGACGCTGTCGCTGTCGCCGACCTCCATCGCGGAGAGCGGCGCCTCGAACTCCAGCACGGTAACGGCGAGCCTGGACCACCCGTCGAGCGCCGTTACGAGGATCACCGTGGACGCGGCAGCGGGGACGAACGCGGCGTCGGGGGACTTCTCGCTCAGCAGCAACAAGGTCCTGACGGTCGCGGCGGGCACGACGACGAGTACGGGGACGGTGACGATCACCGCGGTGGACGACAGCCGGGACGGGCCGGACAAGAGCGTCACGGTGTCGGGCTCGGCGAGGAACACCCGGGGGATCACGAACCCGTCGGAAGTGACGCTGACGATCACGGACGACGACGACGAGCCGTCGCTGTCCCTGGATTCGCCGAGCGCGACCGAGGGCGACAGCGGCTCGACCACGCTGACCTTCACGGTTACGCTGAGCGCGGCGAGCGACCGGCAGGTCACGGTGGGCTACGCGGACGCGGGGACCGGGACGGCGACGAGCGGCACGGATTACACGGCGATCACGACAGGAACGCTGACCTTCGCCGCCGGGGACACGAGCAAGACCATCACGGTCTCCGTGACGGGCGACACGACGGACGAGCCGAACGAGACGGTGGCGGTTACGCTGAGCGGCGCGACGAACGCCACCATCTCCACGGCGACGGGCACGGGGACGATCACGGACGACGACGACGCGCCGGAGGTAACCCTTTCGCTGTCGCCGAGTTCCATCGCGGAGAGCGGGTCGTCGAACGCCAGCACGGTAACGGCGAGCCTGGGCCATCCGTCGAGCGCGGTGACGACGATCACGGTGGACGCCGTCGCCGGGACGAACGCGGGTTCCGGGGACTTCTCGCTCAGCAGCAACAAGGTCCTGACGATCGCGGCGGGGGATACGAGCAGCAGCGGGACGGTGACGATCACGGCGGTGGACGACAGCCGGGACGGGCCGGACAAGAGTGTGACGGTGTCCGGTTCGGCGACGAACAGCCAGGGGATCACGAACCCTTCCGACCTGACCCTCACGATCACGGACGACGATGGCGAGCCGTCGCTGTCGATCGACTCGCCCAGCGCCGCGGAGGGGGACAGCGGTTCGGCGACGCTGACCTTCACGGTGACCCTGAGCGCTGCGAGCGACCGGCAGATCACGGTGGACTACGCCGACGCCGGGACGGGAACGGCGACGAGCGGGACGGACTACACGGCGGTCCCGACGGGGACGCTGACCTTCGCGGCGGGGGATACGAGCAAGACGATCGCGGTTTCCGTGACGGGCGACACGACGGACGAGCCGAACGAGACGATGGCGGTGACGCTGAGCGGGGCGACGAACGCCACGATCTCCACGGCGACGGGCACGGGGACGATCACGGACGACGATGACGCGCCGGAGGTAACGCTGTCGCTGTCGCCGAGTTCCATCGCGGAGAGCGGGTCGTCGAACTCCAGCACGGTGACGGCGAGTCTGGACCACCCGTCGAGCGCCGTGACGACGATCACGGTGGCTGCCGCCGCGGGCACGAACGCGGTGTCCGGGGACTTCTCGCTCAGCAGCAACAAGGTCCTGACGATCGCGGCGGGGGATACCAGCAGCACCGGGACGGTGACGATCACGGCGGTGGACGACAGTCGGGACGGGCCCGACAAGAGCGTCACAGTGTCGGGCTCGGCGACGAACACCCAGGGGATCACGAACCCGTCCGACCTGACCCTGACGATCACGGACGACGATGGCGAACCGTCCCTTTCCATCGACTCCCCGAGCGTTACCGAAGGCGACAGCGGTTCGGCGACGCTGACCTTCACGGTTACGCTGAGCGGGGCGAGCGACCGGCAGATCACGGTGGCCTACGCCGACGCCGGGACGGGAACGGCGACGAGCGGGACGGACTACACGGCGATCCCGACGGGGACGCTGACCTTCGCGGCGGGCGACACGAGCAAGACGATCGCGGTGTTCGTGACGGGCGACACGACGGACGAGCCGAACGAGACGGTGGAAGTGACCCTGAGCGGGGCGACGAACGCCACGATCTCCACGGCGACGGGCACGGGGACGATCACGGACGACGACGATGCCCCGACGGTGACCCTGTCGTTGTCCCGGATTTCCATCGCGGAGAGTGGCGCTTCGAACGCCAGCACCGTCACGGCGAGTCTGGATCACCCATCGAGCGCCGTGACGACGATCTCCGTTGATGCGGCAGCCGGGACCAACGCGGCGTCCGGGGACTTCTCGTTGAGTGCCAACAAGACCCTGACGATCGCCGCTGGCGACACGACCAGCACCGGGACGGTGACAGTGACGGCGGTGGACAACGACAAGGACGGGCCGGAAAAGAGCGTGACGGTCTCAGGGACGGCCACGAACACCCAGGGGATCACGAACCCCTCGGACCTGACCCTCACGATCACGGACGACGATGGCGAACCGTCGCTGTCGATCGACTCGCCCAGCGCCGCGGAGGGGGACAGCGGCTCGGCGACGCTGACCTTCACGGTTACGCTGAGCGGTGCGAGCGACCGGCAGATCACGGTGGGCTACGCGGACGCGGGGACGGGGACCGCGACGAGTGGGACGGATTACACGGCGATCACGACGGGAACGCTGACTTTCGCCGCCGGGGACACGAGCAAGACCATCGCGGTCTCCGTGACGGGGGACACGACGGACGAACCGAACGAGACGGTGGCGGTGACGCTGAGCGGCGCCTCGAACGCCACGATCTCCACGGCCACCGGAACGGGGACGATCACGGACGACGACGACGCGCCGGAGGTGACGCTCTCGCTGTCGCCGACCTCCATCGCCGAGAGCGGGTCGTCGAACGCCAGCACGGTGACGGCGAGCCTGGATCATGCGTCGAGTGCCGCCACGACGATCACGGTGGCTGCGGCCGCGGGCACGAACGCAGTGTCCGGCGACTTCTCGCTCAGCAGCAACAAGGTCCTGACGATCGCCGCGGGGGATACGACCAGCACCGGGACGGTGACGGTAACGGCGGTGGACGACAGCCGGGACGGGCCGGACAAGAGCGTCACGGTGTCGGGTTCGGCCACCAACAGCCAGGGCATCACCAACCCATCGGATGTGACGCTGACGATCACGGACGACGATGGCGAACCGTCGCTGTCGATCGACTCCCCGAGCGTTACCGAAGGCGACAGCGGTTCGGCGACGCTGACTTTCACGGTTACGCTGAGCGGGGCGAGCGACCGGCAGATCACGGTGGCCTACGCCGACGCCGGGACGGGAACGGCGACGAGCGGGACGGACTACACGGCGATCCCGACGGGGACGCTGACCTTCGCGGCGGGCGACACGAGCAAGACGATCGCGGTGTCAGTGACGGGCGACACGACGGACGAGCCGAACGAGACGGTGGCGGTGACGCTGAGCGGCGCCTCGAACGCCACGATCTCCACGGCGACGGGCACGGGGACGATCACCGACGACGACGACGCGCCGGAGGTGACGCTTTCGTTGTCGCCGACCTCCATCGCCGAGAGCGGCACCTCGAACGCCAGCACGGTAACGGCTAGTCTGGATCACCCGTCGAGTGCAGCCACGACGATCACGGTGGATGCCGCCGCGGGCACGAACGCGGTGTCCGGGGACTTCTCGCTCAGCAGCAACAAGGTCCTGACGATCGCGGCGGGGGATACGAGCAGCACCGGGACGGTGACGATCACGGCGGTGGACGACAGCCGGGACGGGCCGGACAAGAGCGTCACGGTGTCGGGGACGGCGACGAACACCCAGGGGATCACGAACCCCTCCGACCGGACGCTGACGATCACGGACGACGACGGGGAGCCGTCGCTGTCGATCGACTCCCCGAGCGGTGCCGAGGGGGACAGCGGTTCGGCGACGCTGACCTTCACGGTTACGCTGAGCGGGGCGAGCGACCGGCAGATCACGGTGGGCTACGCGGACGCGGGAACCGGGACGGCGACCAGCGGGACGGACTACACGGCGGTCTCGACGGGGACGCTGACCTTCGCCGCGGGCGACACCAGCAAGACGATCGCGGTGTCGGTGACGGGGGACACGACGGACGAACCGAACGAGACGGTGGAAGTGACGCTGAGCGGCGCCTCGAACGCCACCATCTCCACGGCGACGGGCACGGGGACGATCACCGACGACGACGACGCGCCGGAGGTAACGATGTCGCTGTCGCCGGCTTCCATCGCGGAGAGCGGCGTGTCGAATTCCAGCACGGTAACGGCGAGCCTGGACCACCCGTCGAGCGCCGTGACGACGATCACGGTGGCTGCCGCCGCGGGCACGAACGCGGTGTCCGGTGACTTCTCGCTCAGCAGCAACAAGGTCCTGACGATCGCCGCGGGGGATACGAGCAGCACCGGAACGGTGACGATCACGGCGGTGGACGACAGCCGGGACGGGCCGGACAAGAGCGTCACGGTGTCGGGGACGGCGACGAACACCCAGGGGATCACGAACCCTTCCGACCTGACCCTCACGATCACGGACGACGACGGGGAGCCGTCGCTGTCGATCGACTCGCCGAGCGCCGCCGAGGGAGACAGCGGGTCGGCCACTCTGACCTTCACGGTGACCCTGAGCGGTGCGAGCGACCGGCAGATCACGGTGGGCTACGCGGACGCGGGGACGGGGACCGCGACGAGTGGGACGGATTACACGGCGATCACGACGGGAACGCTGACTTTCGCCGCCGGGGACACGAGCAAGACCATCGCGGTCTCCGTGACGGGGGACACGACGGACGAGCCGAACGAGACGGTGGCGGTGACGCTGAGCGGCGCCTCGAACGCGGCGATCGGTACGGCGACGGGCACGGGGACGATCACGGACGACGACGACGCGCCGGAGGTGACGCTCTCGCTCTCGCCGACCTCCATCGCGGAGAGCGGGACGAGCAATTTCAGCACGGTGACGGCGAGCCTGGACCACCCGTCGAGCGCGGCGACGACGATCACGGTGGATGCCGTAGCGGGAACGAACGCGGTGTCCGGGGACTTCTCGCTCAGCAGCAACAAGGTCCTGACGATCGCGGCGGGGGATACGAGCAGCAGCGGGACGGTGACGATCACGGCGGTGGACGACAGTCGGGACGGGCCGGACAAGAGCGTGATGGTCTCCGGGACGGCCACGAACACCCAGGGGATCACGAACCCCTCCGACCTGACCCTCACGATCACGGACGACGACGGGGAGCCGTCGCTGTCGATCGACTCGCCGAGCGCCGCCGAGGGAGACAGTGGGTCGGCCACTCTGACCTTCACGGTTACGCTGAGCGGGGCGAGCGACCGGCAGATCACGGTGGGCTACGCGGATGCGGGGACCGGGACGGCGACGAGCGGCACGGACTACACGGCGCTCCCGACGGGGACGCTGACCCTCGCGGCGGGGGAGACGAGCAAGACGATTGCGGTCTCCGTGACGGGCGACACGACGGACGAGCCGAACGAGACGGTGGCAGTGACGCTGAGCGGCGCCACGAACGCCACGATCTCCACGGCGACGGGCACGGGGACGATCACGGACGACGACGACGCCCCGACGGTGACCCTGTCGTTGTCCCGGACTTCCATCGCGGAGAGCGGGTCGTCGAACTCCAGCACGGTGACGGCGAGTCTGGATCATCCGTCGAGCGCGGCGACGACGATCACGGTGGATGCCGCAGCCGGGACGAACGCCGTGTCCGGCGACTTCTCCATCAGCGCCAACAAGACCCTGACGATCGCGGCGGGGGATACGAGCAGCACGGGGACGGTGACGATCACGGCGGTGGACGACAGCCGGGACGGGCCGGACAAGAGCGTCACGGTGTCGGGGACGGCGACGAACAGTCAGGGCATCACCAACCCCTCCGACCTGACGCTCACGATCACGGACGATGACGGGGAGCCGTCGTTGTCGATCGACTCGCCGAGCGCCGCGGAGGGGGACAGCGGTTCGGCGACGCTGACCTTCACGGCGACCTTGAGCGCGGCGAGCGACCGGCAGATCACGGTGGGCTACGCGGATGCGGCAACGGGGACGGCGACGAGCGGGACGGACTACACGGCGATCCCGACGGGGACGCTGACCTTCGCGGCGGGCGACACGAGCAAGACGATCGCGGTGTCCGTGACGGGTGACACCACGGACGAACCGAACGAGACCGTGGAGGTGACGCTGAGTGGCGCCTCGAACGCCACGATCTCCACGGCGACAGGCACCGGGACGATCACGGACGACGACGACGCCCCGACGGTGACCCTGTCGTTGTCCCGGACCTCCATCGCCGAGAGCGGCGCGTCGAACTCCAGCACCGTAACGGCGAGTCTGGACCACCCGTCGAGCGCCGTGACGACGATCACGGTGGCTGCCGCCGCGGGGACGAACGCCGTATCGGGCGACTTCTCGCTCAGCGCCAACAAGGTTCTGACGATCGCGGCGGGGGATACCAGCAGCACCGGAACGGTGACGATCACGGCGGTGGACGACAGCCGGGACGGGCCGGACAAGAGCGTCACGGTGTCGGGCTCGGCGACGAACACCCAGGGGATCACGAACCCCTCGGACCTGACGCTGACGATCACGGACGACGACGGGGAGCCGTCGCTGTCGATCGACTCGCCGAGCGCCGCGGAGGGGGACAGCGGTTCGGCGACGCTGACCTTCACGGTTACGCTGAGCGGGGCGAGCGACCGGCAGATCACGGTGGGCTACGCGGATGCGGCAACGGGGACGGCGACGAGCGGGACGGATTACACGGCGCTCGATGACGGGACGCTGACCTTCGCGGCAGGGGACACGAGCAAGACGATTGCGGTCTCCGTGACGGGCGACACCACGGACGAGCCGAACGAGACGGTGGCGGTGACGCTGAGCGGCGCCTCGAACGCGGCTATCGGTACGGCGACGGGCACGGGGACGATCACGGACGACGACGACGCGCCGGAGGTGACGCTTTCGTTGTCGCCGACCTCCATCGCCGAGAGCGGCGCGTCGAACGCCAGCACGGTGACGGCGAGTCTGGATCACCCGTCGAGTGCCGTGACGACGATCACGGTGGCTGTCGCCGCAGGGACGAACGCGGCGTCCGGCGACTTCTCTGTCAGCGCCAACAAGACCCTGACGATCGCGGCGGGGGATACGAGCAGCACGGGGACGGTGACGATCACGGCGGTGGACGACAGCCGGGACGGGCCGGACAAGAGCGTGACGGTGTCGGGCTCGGCGACGAACACCCAGGGGATCACGAACCCGTCCGACCGGACCCTCACGATCACGGACGACGACGGGGAACCGTCCCTCTCCATAGATTCCCCGAGTGCGACCGAGGGGGACAGCGGTTCGGCGACGCTGACCTTCACGGTTACGCTGAGCGGGGCGAGCGACCGGCAGATCACGGTGGGCTATGCCGACGCCGGGACGGGAACGGCGACGAGCGGGACGGACTACACGGCGATCACGACGGGGACGCTGACCTTCGCGGCGGGCGACACGAGCAAGACGATCACCGTCTCCGTAACGGGTGACACGACGGACGAGCCGAACGAGACGGTGGCGGTGACGCTGAGCGGCGCCTCGAACGCGGCGATCTCCACGGCGACGGGGACCGGGACGATCACCGACGACGACGACGCGCCGGAGGTGACGCTCTCGCTCTCGCCGACCTCCATCGCCGAGAGCGGTGCGTCGAACTCCAGCACCGTAACGGCGAGTCTGGACCACCCGTCGAGCGCCGTGACGACGATCACGGTGGCTGCCGCCGCGGGCACGAACGCGGTGTCCGGCGACTTCTCGCTCAGCAGCAACAAGGTCCTGACGATCGCGGCGGGGGATACGAGCAGCACCGGGACGGTGACTATCACGGCGGTGGACGACAGCCGGGACGGGCCGGACAAGAGCGTCACGGTGTCGGGGACGGCGACGAACACCCAGGGGATCACGAACCCCTCCGACCTGACGCTGACGATCACCGACGACGACGGGGAGCCGTCGCTCTCGATCGACTCGCCGAGCGTGACCGAGGGGGACAGCGGCTCGGCGACGCTGACCTTCACGGTTACGCTGAGCGGGGCGAGCGACCGGCAGATCACGGTGGGCTACGCGGACGCGGGGACCGGGACGGCGACGAGCGGGACGGACTACACGGCGATCCCGACGGGGACGCTGACCTTCGCGGCGGGCGACACGAGCAAGACGATCACGGTGTCGGTGACCGGCGACACGACGGACGAGCCGAACGAGACGGTGGCGGTGACGCTGAGCGGCGCCTCGAACGCCACCATCTCCAGGGCCACCGGAACGGGCACGATCACCGACGACGACGACGCGCCGGAGGTGACGCTCTCGCTCTCGCCGACCTCTATCGCCGAGAGCGGCGCGTCGAACTCCAGCACGGTGACGGCGAGCCTGGACCACCCGTCGAGTGCAGCCACGACGATCACGGTGGATGCCGCAGCCGGCACGAACGCCGTGTCGGGCGACTTCTCGCTCAGCAGCAACAAGACCCTGACGATCGCGGCGGGGACGACGACGAGTACGGGGGCGGTAAGGATCACGGCGGTCGACAACAGCACCGACGAGCCGGACAAGAGCGTGACGGTGTCTGGCTCGGCCACCAACAGCCGGGGCATCACCAACCCGTCGAATGTGACGCTCACGATCACCGACGACGACGGGGAGCCGTCGCTCTCGATCTCTTCCCCGAGCGTGACGGAGGGCGATGCGGGTTCCGTGGCCCTGACCTTCACGGTGAGCCTGCTTCCGGCCAGCGGGCAGCAGGTGAGGGTGAACTACGCCGACGCCGGGACCGGGAGCGCGACCTCCGGTACCGACTACACGGCGCTCACCCCGGGTACGCTCACTTTCGCGGCGGGAACGACGAGCGCCACCATCACCGTCTCGGTAACCGGCGACACCGACCCGGAACCGGACGAGACCGTCGTCATCACGCTCAGCGGGGCGGTGAGAGCGCAGATCGGGACGGTCACCGGGACAGGCCGGATCGCCGACGACGACGGTCGATCGAGTCAGGGGGCGAGTGAGCCGACTCTCTCCATCGACTCCCCGAGCGTGGCCGAAGGCGATGCCGGGCCCGTGTCGCTCCGCTACACCGTGTCCCTCGACCCGCCGGCGTCCGCGCCGGTGACGGTGGACTACGCGGTTACCGACGCGGGAACGGCGAGCGCGGCCGACTTCACCGCGCCGCCCCCGGGAACGCTCCGCTTCGAGCCCGGCGACACCCACCGGACGATCGCGGTAACGATCCTCGGCGATGAGGAGATCGAGGCCCACGAAACGGTCGTCGTACAACTGAGCGGCGAACAGAACGCCGTGCTGGGGGTCGCCGTCGGCGTCGGGACGATCCTCGACGACGACGGGGAAGAGGAAGAGCCGGAGGATCCGCAGGACCCGCGCCCGGTGCTCGTGGGGCGGATCGCGGCGGCGCTGACCTACCGGACCGGCAGCCCGATTCCGCCGCTCACGCTGCCGGCGGCGGTGGGCGGCAACTCGCCGGTGGTGTACTCGCTGACGCCGGACCTGCCGCCGGGACTGACGCTCGCCCTGCCGGCGCGCACGGTGTCGGGGACGCCGACCGAACCGCAGGCGGAGACCGAATACCTCTGGACGGCGACCGACGCCGACGGCGATGCGACGACCCGGACTTTCGCCATCACCGTCCAGCAGGACCGCCGGCCGACCTTCGGGGACGCGGTGGGCCCGGAGGTGCACTGCCCGGTGGGGCGGCGCATGACGGAGATGGAGCTGCCGGCGGCCACGGGCGGAGACGGCCCGCTGACCTATTCCGTGAGTCCGGCGCTGCCCGGGGGCATCGTGTTCAGCACCGCCGACATGATCCTGCGCGGCGTCCCGTTCGAGGAACGCGGACGGACGAGACACCTCTTGACCGCGACCGACGAGGACGGGGATACGGCGACGCTCGGGTTCACGGTCTCGACCATGTCGGTCCCGGCGGTGGACGCGCTGCGGATCGTTTCGCGTCCGGAGAACGGGCACACCTACTTCTTCGGGGAAGTGATCGAGTTGGAGGCGGAGTTCAGCGAGCCGATCGCGGCGCCGGGCAGCGCGCGCGTCGCGCTCACGATCGGGTCGGCGGCGCGCTCGGCCTGGCTCGCCGGGCACGACGGCGCCGTCCTCCGGTTCCGGTATCGGGTCCGCGAGATGGATCACGACCCGGACGGCCTCAGCGTGGCGGCGAACGCGCTGGTCTTCCGCGAGCCGGCGTCGGAAGCCATGGCCCGCGTTCCCGATCTCCGTCACCCGCCGCTCCCGGCCCGGCCGAACCAGCGGGTGGACGGGGCGCCGCAGGCGACGGGGGCGCTCCCGCCGGTAACGCTGACGGTGGGCGGGGAACCGGCGCGGGTCGAGGTTCGGGAGGCGTTCCACGCGGCGGTCACCTATGCGGCGGTATCTTCGGCGCCGGCGGTGGCGGCGGCGGCGATGGAGAACCGCACGGTGGTGGTTTCGGCGGTGGGCGAGGGCGCCGCGACGGTTACCGTGACCGGGCGCAACGCCGGTGGTTTGGCGGAGCAGTCGTTCGAGGTCACGGTGGTGACGGCCCGGGCGGAGCGTGAAGTGCTGGAGCACTCGCTCGCGGGGTTCGGCCGGGGTCTGCTGAACAGCGCTTCGGCGACGGTCGGACGGCGGCTGCAGGAGGGCGGCGGCGCGATCGGCGGCGGAGCCGGTCCGGCGACCGGGGAAGGGGAGGGCCGCGGGGGCTCGGTGCAACTGACCGGCGTTCCGATCGACGACCGTATGCGCTTGGAGGAGTCGTTGACCACGGCCCGCTCCTTCTCGCTCTCGGCGACCCGGGGCGGGAAGCGGTGGACCCTCTGGAGCGCCGGAGACCTGCAGTCGCTCTCGGGGGCGTCGGGGCCGGGCTCGACCTGGCAGGGCGGCCCGCGGACCGGTTGGCTGGGTATGGATGTATCCGCCGGCCGCGTACTGGCGGGGTTGGCGGTCTCGCGCAGCGCCGGGGACCTGGACTACCTCTTCCACGATGCCGGGTCGGCGGTGGGCGGCAGCGGGCGGCTGGAGACCCGGCTGTTCTCGGTGCATCCGTATTTCCGCTGGACGGTGGACGAGCGGACCCGGGTCTGGGCTCACGGCGGTCTGGGCCGGGGCGCGGCGACGCTGACCCGTTCGGTGGTCGCCGGCGCGGAGGAGGCGGACCTGGCCCTGAGGGTGGGTCTGGCCGGAATGCGGCGCGAGTTGGGGACGGCCGGCGGCGCCTCGCTGGCGCTGCGGGCGGACCTCGCCGGGGCGCGCCTCCGGGTGGACGACGGAACCGGGGCGCTGCGCGACCTGTCGGCCACCGTGTTCCGGGGCCGGCTGGGGGTCGAGGCGTCCCGTCGGCTGGGGGCCGCGGTCCCGTTCGTCGAACTCGGGGGCCGGTACGACGGCGGCAGCGGGGCGGTCGGGGCCGGCCTGGAGGTGGCCGGCGGCCTGCGCGTCGCGGATGCCCGGAGCCGTTTCGGCGTCGAAGCGCAGGGTCGTCTCCTGGCGCTGCACTCGGCCTCCGGTTACCGCGAATCCGGGTTCTCCCTCGTCGCGCGCTGGTCCCCCTCGGGCGGCGAGCGGGGGCTGACGATCGAGGCGCAGCCGACCTGGGGCGCCCCGGCGCAGGGAGCGCGGACCTTCTGGAACGACCGCGACCTGGCGGCGATGCGCCCCGAGGGCCCGGGCCGCCGCGGGATGGCCACGCGGGTGAGTTACGGGCTCGACTTCCTGACGCCGTTCACCGAGGTCACCTGGACCGAAGCGCTGTCGCACCTGCTGCGCGCCGGGGTCCGCGTGGGCCGATACGGGGAGGCGGTCCACCTCGAACTCGCCGGCACGCGCCAGGAGCGGCCGGCCGGCGCCCCCGACTACCGGCTCGACCTCTACGGCCGCCTCAGGATTCCGTAGTCTCGGTCATCCGGGCGGCGGTCGCCGCGGCCCGCCCGGCGGAGTACTCCTCGGCGCGTCGAATCCCGCGGGGCCACGGAAGGCGTCCCGAAGACTCTCGAGCCGTGAGGTCCGCTCCGGCCGCCAACAGCGTCGCGGTGATCGCCGGGTTCTGGTTCGTGCGCGCTGCGAGGTGCAGTGGCGTACGGCCATCCCCGTCCCGCGCTTCGAGATCCGCGCCGGCGGCGATCAGGGACTCGATCACCCGAGGATCGTCCGCGGTGTTGGCTGCTCTATGGAGCGGAGTCTTGTCGTATGCGTCGAGAGTGTGAGTGTCGGCGCCGGCGGACAACAGGAGGTCGACCACCATGGGGTTCGCCGCCCACCTCATGGCGACCTGCAGCGGCGTACGCCCGTCTCCCGCCTCGGCATCGAAGTCGGCCCCGGCCTCGATCAGGACTTGGGTCGCCGCCGGATTGCGGTACATGGCGGCCCAGTGCATCGGCCGGAAACCGTCCAACTCCTGGGCCTCGATGTCTGCTCCGGCTTCCAGGAGCGCAAGGCAGACCGTCGCCTCCCGATTCGCCGCGGCGAAGTGGAGGGGCGTCTCGTCGTCGTCGCTGCGAGCATCGATACGCGCTCCCGCTGCGAGCAGGCGCCGGACGACGGCGGCATCGTTCTCGAGGGCCGCGTAGAACAGAGGCGTGTGCTCCCGGTATTCCGTCCGGGCTTCGAGGTTCGCCCCGGCGGCGATCAGGGCTTCCGTCACTTCGGGGCTGGCGTTGTACGCCGCCGCCTCGTGGAGCAGGGTCATTCCGTGCCGAGGACGGTTCACCTCTGCGCCCGCGGCGATGAGCGTCCGAATCACGCCGGCGCACTCGTTGTAGCGGGCGGCGAGAGAGATGACCGAGACGTGTTCGCGGTCCCGGGCCCTCAGGCAGGCTCCGGCATCGAGGAGGGCCTTCGTGATCGCGGGACATCGGTTGTAGCGAGCGGCGAGGTGCAGCGGCGTTCGCCAATGGTCGTCGCCGGCATCGAGATGCGCGCCTGCCCCGAGAAGACTCACGATCAGGGATGGATCCGGGTGATGGGCGGCGACGAGGTGGAGCGGCGCCATCCCTTCGTCATCACGGGAGTTCGGGTCCGCCCCTGCCGCGAGCAGGGTTTCGCTCACGGCGGACGCCGCGCCCCGTAGGGCGGCGAGGTGGAGGGCCGTCCGCGCGTTCCCGTCCCGGGCTTCGAGATCGGCGCCGGCGGCGATCAGCGCGTGGAGGCGTTCCGGCGTGGCGCCGCCGCGCACGGCGTCCGGAAGCGGTGTCGCCTTTTCCCCCGGGGGTGTCGTCATCGGACTCCCGCGCCGCTTCCGAAGATCGCTTCGACTCCCCGAGGGGCGGCCGGCCGACCGGTTCGGAGTCTGCTCTCGTCGTCCGGTCTCGGTCGTTCGCTCCGGCTCATGGTCGCTCATCGCTTCGACCGGGCGAGCGTATCCGACCCGGGGAGACCCGGCGCACCGAGTCCGCGTCGGGCCGCGGTCCGCCGTCCTCCGGACTGACCCGATCTCCGGAGCGCGAAACAACGGTTCCGACTACCGCCGCGATCGCCATGGCGGCCTCAGGCTTCCTCGGTCTCGGCGGCAGCCGCCCCGGCCCGGAGCGACTCATACGCCCTGCTGCGTCGAATCGCGACGTTGTGGGTCGCGCGGTCCGCCGGCAGCCGCCCCGAAGAATCCCGGGCGGTCGGGTCCGCGCCGGCCGCCAGGAGCGCTTCGACGATGGCCGGTTTCTTGTTCTTGTGCGCCGCGAGGTGCAGAGGGGTGCAGCCATCTTCGTCCCGCGCCTCGAGGTCTCCGCCGGCGGAGATCAGGAAGCCGACCATCCCCGGCTTCCGCGAATGCTGCGCCGCCGCATGGAGCGGTGTCCGCCCGTCCTTGTCCAGGCGATGGGATTTCGTTCCCGCCACGGTGAGTATCCAGTGGACCCGCAGGGACCGGGCGCCGAAGGTCAGCCACGGGAGGTATCCCTCGCACTTGCTGCGGGCGTTGATGTCGCATCCGGCTCGAACGAGTGCCGCAGCGACCTCCGGATTCGGGTTGTGTCGGGCGGCGAGGTGCAACGCGGCGCGCCGTTCCGAAGTCCGGCCGGCCAGGTCGGGGCGTCCTCGAAGCAGCGCCTCCATGACTTGGACCCTATCGTTCCACTCGGCGGCGATCTCCACGGGCCGGTTTCCCGAGGGAGTCTCTGCGTTGATATCGGCGCCGGCGGCGAGCAGAGCCTCGATCACGACCGGAGACCGCGAGCGCTCGGCAGCGAGATGGAGCGGCGTGCGGCCGTCTCCGTCCCGAGCGTCGGCGTCGTCCCCGGCGTCGAGCCGGTCTCGCACTCGGGGGAAGCCGCGGCGTTTCCTCGCCGCGAGGTGCAATGGCGTCGTCTCTCCCCGGAGGTGAGAGGTAACCCGCGTGCGCGGCAGGTCGATCCCGGTTGCCTTCCGGAGCGTACGGTGGATGTCGGTGTCCTTGACGGCGGCGTTCCGCTCGGCGTAGTCGAACGGGAGTTCCTTCGCCGAGTCCTCCGCCGCGCAGTCGGCGCCGGCGGCGACCAGGGCTTCCACGACCCTCGGCTTTCCGTAGCGGGCAGCGAGGTGTAGCGGGGTGCGCCCCTCGGCGTCACGGGCTTCGATCTCCGCGCCGGCCGCTGCCAGCGCCTCGATGACGCTTGGCTCCGCGTTGTCCGAAGCCGCGCGGTGGAGTGGGGCGGCCCCCGTTGCCTGACGGGCGTGGATGTCGGCGCCGGCCGCCAGGAGGGCCTCTATCACGGCGGGATCCTCCGTCTTCCGGGCGGCGGAATGGAGTGGGGTTTCCCCATCGACCGTCCGGGTGTTGATTTCTGCCCCGGAGCGGAGCAACCGCTCCACCGCCGGCAGGGCGTTCCCGGCGGCGGCGTAATGCAGCGGTGTCCGCCCTTCCCGGTCACCGGCATCGATCTCCGCGCCGGCGGCCACCAGCACGGCGCCGATTTCGGGATTGCGGTTTCCGCCCGCGTGGTGCAGTGGCGTCCGCCCGTCGTCGCTTCGCGCCTCGAGGTCGGCTCCGGCGGCGATCAACGCCTCAATCACGGCCGGATTCGGGTTGTCGCCGGCGGCGCGGTGGAGGGGAGTGGTCTTCTCGTCTCCGAACGGGTCGTTGCAGTCGCCGCCCGCGGCCACCAGCGCCTCGATCACTTTCGGATCGTCGGTGTACCGGGCGGCGAACCGCAGGAGGGTGTCCGCGTCGTGGTCCAGTGCCTCGATGAAGGTCTCCTCGACCAGGCGCACCCGGAACTCCGCCAGATGCGGGTCATCCAGAATCGCGTGGCGCGGCGGAATCGAAGGAGCGTCGCCGCCGGGCGGGGTCTCCGATCGGCCCCGCGGGTCGTCGTTCGGCGGCGCGACCGAGGCGTCGCCGGGTTCTTCGTCCTCCCCGGCGAGGTCGAGGGGAAGCCGGCCCTTCCGGTCCCGGGCCTCCGGGTCGGCGCCGGCGGCGAGGAGTGCTTCGACGACCGCCGGGGCGGGGTTGCTGCGAGTCGCGAGGTGCAGCGGCGTCTTCCCTTTGTCCGTTCGCGCCTCGAGGTCGACTTCCGCCGCCAGCAGCGTTTCCACCACGGCGGGATCCCGGTTGCCCCGGGCGGCGTGATGCAGGGGCGTCCATCCGCGGGCGTCCCGGGCATCGCGCTCGGCGCCGGCGGCCAGGAGCGCCTCGATCACCGGGCGACGCCGGTTGTACCGAGCGGCGTAGTGCAGCGGAGTTCGTCCGGCGTCGTCCCGGGCGTCGATCTCGACTCCGGCCCGCGCCAGCGTCCGGACGTAGGCGGCCCTCCGGGCGCGGGCGGCGGCGAGGTGCAGGGCAGTCCTCCCGGCCGCGTTCGGGAAGATCGCTTCCCCGTCCTCGGTCAACGGGGTTCGCGGGGCGGAGGACGAGGTGCTGTCGGTTCCCGCCGACGGGGGAATGGAGGCGCCGGCGGCTGCCAGGACCTCCGGCACCGCCGGCGTTTCGGCGTAGCGGGCGGCCAGGTGCGCGGGGGTTCGGCCGTCGTGGGTCCTGGTCCCGACTCGGGCGCCGGCGGCGATCAGGAGGTCGGCGACGGCCGCGTTTCCCGCGAGCGCGGCGCAGTGCAGCGCGGTGAATCCGTCGGCTCCCCGGGCGTGCACCCGGGCGCCGGCCCGGAGGAGGGCGGCGGCGACGGAAGGATTCGGATTCGCCGCGGCCGTGTGGAGTGGCGTTTCGCCGTCGAAGGCGCCGACCTCGACCTGGGCCTTCGCGGCGATCAGCGCTTCGATGACGGCGGCGTTGCGGTTGCCGGCGGCTTCGTGCAGGGGAGTCCGGCCCCATTCCCCGGGGGCGTCGAGGCGCGCCCCGGCGGCGATCAGGGCCTCGGCGATCCCCGGCCCGGCCTCGTTCGCGGCGGCCCAGTGGAGCAGGGAGTCCTCGGCGCCGGGGCAGGTGGCGTCGAGGTCCGCGCCGGCGGCGATCAGGGCCCGGGTCACCTCGGCGCACCCGTTGTGGCGGACCGCGAGAACGATCGGCGAGTCGAAATCTCCGTCCCGAGCTTTCGGGTCGGCGCCGGCCTCCACAAGAGTCTTGGTGAAGCCGGGATTCGGGTTGTGGCGCGCGGCGAGGTGCAGCGGCGTCTGCGAGAGGTCGTTCCGCGCGTCGACTGTCGCCCCCGCCGCGAGGAGCCTCGTAACGACCTCCGGTTGTCTTCCGTACCGGGCGGCGAAGTGGAGCGGCGTGTCGGCGCTGTCGGTCTTCGCCCGCGCGTCGGCGCCGGCGGCGAGGAGGGTCTCGACGACAGCGGGGTCGTCGTTTTCCCGGACCGCGAGGTGGAGCGGCGTCTGCCACCGGTCGTCGCCGGCGTGGAGGTCGGCGCCCTTCTCGAGAAGGAGCCGGACCGCGGACGGGTCCCGCTGGCGGGCGGCGGCGAAGTGGAGCGGCGTCTTCCACTCGTCGTCCCGGGAATGCAGGTCCGCTCCCGCCTCGAGCAGGGCTTCGATCAGGGCGGCGACCACGGCGGGAGCGGCGTCCTGGCGCGCGGCCCGGTGGAGGGCGGTCTGCGCGTTCTCGTCGCGCGCCTCGAGGTCGGCGCCGGCGGCGATCAGCGCGCGCAGGCGTTCCGCCGTGGCGCCGGCGCGTACGGCGTCGGGCAGCGCGGTCATCGGTGCTCCCGGAGCGGCGTTCGCGCGGTCCGCGCCCGGTGCGGTTCTGCGGTCCTCGCGCGGACGCCGGGGAGCGGCGGCGGGCGGTTCGTGAATCTCTCGAGAGCCGGAGGGGCGGCCCGCCGGCGCTGGCTCAGCGTCCTTTCTTCCTCGGCACTCTCGGCCTCCGGGCATGGGGTGGCCGGCTCCTCGGCCTTTCTCGTTCCCCGGCAGGGTCGCCGCTCGTCGGGGCCGGCCGGCCCGCGAAATCGCCGCGGGTTCCGTAAGGGTCCCGGCGGTCGTAGTGGAGGTGCACGGTTCCGTAGTATCGGGCCGAACCATAGGAACCGCCGAAGAGGTCGGAGACGAAGCCGAGCGCGCCGGAGATCAGGATGGCGGGTACGGCGAAGAAAAGGACTCCGACGACGATGACCACGAGCATCAGGCCGGCGCCGCGGAACATTTCCCAGACGGAATCCCGGGCTTCGCCGTACTCGATCGCGGATTGGACGAACGCGATCCCCAGGTACAGGACGCTCCACGCGACCAGCATCCCGACCGAAACCTTCCAGGTGCGCCGGAAGGCCTCGGTCACGGCGGTCCGCCGCTCCTCCCGCCCGCGCTTCAGGGCCCGGTAGTACTGCCGCAGCCGCCCCGGAGGGGGATCGGAGGCGTCGCCGCTCCCTCCGGGTTCCGCGTTCGCGGGCGCGGCGCCCCGAAGCCGATCGAGGAGCAGCAGGCCCAGACCGAACGAGAACCAGGCGGCGGCGTACGGAAGCCTGAGGACGACGGCCAGCAGGCAGGTGGCGCACGCGAGCAGCGGCAGGAACCAGAACCAGCCGGCGATCCCCTCCACCGACGAGACGGCGGCGGGATACCACCGGGCGAGGATCAGGAACGAGAGGGCGAAGAGCGAATAGCGGAACGGTCGTTCGCCGAAGTTCATGAAGGCGGGGGCCCAGGCCGGTCGCGCTCGTCTCGGCGGTCGTTTCCGTTCCTCCGGCGGGGTTTCGTCCGGGGGCGCGCCGGCCGGCGGGATCGGTGACGCGATCGGTGGCGCGCCCGGCGGCGCCTCGTCGGGGGGAACGACGCTCTCGCGGTGGCGCGCCGCTTCCTCTTCCCGATGCGCCGCTGCGTCGCGGGAGTCCGACCCCGGGCCGGCGCTCGCCGACGCCGGCGGACCGACGGCCTCGACGCGCCCGCGGTCGACCCGCGCCGTGGCCGGGTGGGAAGCGCTGTCGTCCGCTTCACGGTAAGCGTCGACGACCACGGATTCCAGGTCTCGGGTCCAGTCGATCAGTACGAGCGCCCACTGCACCATGCAGAGCGCGGTGGCCAGAGGCAGCGCCAGAAGGATGGCCAGAACCGGGGACAGGAGGCCGAGAGCGGTGTGCAGCGCGAAGACGCCGAGGATCCCCGTGGGAAACGGTTCATAGGTCAGGAACGCCAGGGTCGTGAGGAACACGAACGAGACCGCCAGGAGCAGGAGCGGGCCGCGCTTCCGGGCCCAGGCGGCGTGGCGGGCCGCGAGCAGGGGGCGGGCCGCGGCGCCGGCGGGGGCCGGCTCGCCCCGGTTCGGCGCCGGGGTCGTGGAAGTGCCGGCTCCCGACGCCGGCGAAGCGCCGACCACCTCCACGCCCCGAACTTCGTCGGCGATACAGAGCGCCACGGAGATCAGGATGAGGCCCACGACTGCGGCGAAGGTGACGATGGCCGCCACCAACGGGGCGAAGAACGCCGCCGCGACGATCGTGGAGAACCACTCGACCGGGCCGGCGAACTCCGCGTGACGCTGGACGAACCAGCGGACGATGAGGACCGGCGACGATCCGAACGCCGCGTAGGGAAGCCAGCGGTGCGCCCCGCGGGCGAACGGGGCAGCGTAGGAGCGCGGTTCCGATATGGCGCGGGGAAGGGTCAGCGCGGTCCGTCGGAGCGTTCCGTGTCGCCGGGAGGTCTCGACCGGGCGGCCGTCCGTCCGGGCTCGACGGCGCTCTTCCGCCCCTGCGGCCCCTCCGTCAGCGGGTGCCGCAGCCGTCCCGGCGGCAGACCACCGTCGCCTCCTCCGGGTCGCTGCCGCAGCGGCCGGAAGCGGAGCGGAAGCGCAGGCGGGCCTCCGCGGACTCGGGCCAGGCCAGGTCGATCGAGTGGCGCACGGTCGAACCGTCGGTGACGACCCGCCAACTCGGGAGGCTCAGGTCGAAGTAGGGAGCCCCCTCCCGCGGCTGCACCACATGGACGGCCCGTCGCCTCCAGCCGGGGATCCGCCAGGAGCGATAGAGGCCGTCCCAGTCGAACACCACATCGCGCGCCTCTGGCGAGAACTCCAGGACCAGGGAACCCGCGTACCAGGCGTCGCCGCCGAGGGATTGGGTCGGCTCGGCCGCGGCGTGCGGGCCGTCGGCCGGGTAGGGGCGCTCGGCCCGGACGCGGACTCCGGCGCAGGGACGGGCGCCGGCTCCGGGGAGCGGGGTCAACGGAACCGGCGTCCCGCGCCGGTCGGGGGACGGGCGGCTGGCGCGGCCGATGCGCATGGCGAGGTCCACTCCGCCGGTGTCCCGTCCGGCGAACAGGCGCACCGGGACCGCCGCCACGGTGTCGTCGAGGTCGAGCGGGGCGCCGTTGGCGAGCAGGATCCCGTGGGCGTTCCGCTCGATGATGGGGTGCGCCCAGAGCAGGTAGTTCCCCGGGGGAAGGCCTTCGATCCGGAACCGGCCGTCCTCGTTGCTGAACGCCCCCACCCGCTGCGCCAAACCGTCTTCCGAGTCCACCGGGACAGCCCAGACCTGGGCGTACGCCGCCGGATCCCCGTCGAGGTGGAGCCGGCCGGAGAGGCTCGCGGTCCCGGCGGACCAACCGGGGGCCGGCCGCAGCAGCGACGCGCCGATCGCGTCGTCGGCGGGAACGGCCGCGGGCTCTCGCTGGCTGTACCCGTAGGACATCGCCGGATCCCTCGGGTGCTCCAGTTCCCTCAGTTGGCGGCGGGCGCCGAACAGCGGCTGCCGCATCCGCCCGAGCACCGAGAGGGCGCCGGCATGGGCGAGGCCGATGCAGTGTCCGAGTTCGTGGACGATCACCCGTACCGCGAGGTCGAGGTTGCCCTCGCGGTCTTCGGGATCTTCCGGGTCCGCCGCCCAACTCCCGAGGGTGAAGTCGCACTCCACGAGTTCCCAGGTGTGGCCGAGGGGGTCCGGCGGGCGGCGGCGGCTCCAGAGCAGGGCGTAGCCGCCGGCGTTCGATTCGGCGTCGATGGAGAAGGTGTTGCGCCCGTCCCGGACGACGAAGTCCCGGGCCTCTTCGGCGTTTTCGCTTTCGGGGTCTTCGCCTTCGCCGACCGCGGCGGTCCAGGTGATGTCGGCGGAGGGCAGGTCGGCCCACGACGAGAGCGCCTCCCCGAGGTGGGGCAGGACTCCGGCGGGACTGCCGAACAGCGCGTCGAAGTCGGGGTCCGGGGCGACCTCCCAGCGAAGCGTGCTCCCCGGCCCCCACACTTCCGGGGACCAGCGGAGGGCGCCCTCGGCCCCGAGCAGCCGCCAACTGGCGAGGGGTTCGTCCTCGCCGCCGGCGTCGAAGAACCGGTAGGCGCTGCCCGGCGTCGGGAAGAGCGCGGCGCCGAGCAGCGCCAGGGAGGCGGCGGCCCGGAGGAGGGCGCCGGGCCCCGAGCGGAGGCGGGAGTCCCGGTCCGCGCCGGCGGTGGAGTCGCCGCCCGCCGTCCGCCGGTGGGGGGCCGGCGCCTCCGGCGTCGGGAACCGGCCCTCGGGCGCGGACGCGGGGCCGCCGGCCATCGGTCGCGTCCGGGCGGTGAGGTCTCGGGCGTTCATGTTCGGAGGTTCAGGGTCGGAGGCCGCAACCGGATTCGGCGCAGAAGAGGGTCGGGCGTTCGCAGGCGCCGGTCTCGGAGCGGAACGAGAGCGCCAGTTCCAGGAACGGGGGCCACTGCAGTTCCAGCGTGTGCCGGATCGTGTCCGGCGTGAGGGTCTCGGTGTGCCAGCCGAGGAGGTTCACTTCCAGCGCCGGCGGGGGCTGGGAGGGCCCGTAGTGGTCCGGGTAGAGGTCGAAGTACGGCGCGGCCCAGTCGAATCCGTCCGCGGCGGCGGCGTCCGTCCAGACGATCTCCACGGCGGCGCGGCTCCAGCCCTCGACGACTTCGGGTGCGCCGGCCCCGACGGTGACGCCGGGGCAGGGGCTGCCGAGGGGCGGGAGCGGGCCGGACGGCGGCGGCGGATCCGGTTCCGGCGGTGGCGGCGGTGGCGGGTCCGGCGGCGGTGGGGGCGGGGTGGGGGTGGTCGGCGGCGTACCCCCGGTGCTCGGGGCTGCGGGCGCCGGGTCGTCCGACCCGCAGGACAGGAGGGGCAGGGCCGCGACGGTGACGATGGCGGCGATCGCCGCCCTCGCCGAACGGCGTCGGCGACCCCGGTTCTCCCGGCTCCTCGAGGCCGGAGAGGCCGGAGAAGCCGGAGAGGTCGGGGAAGCTGGTGGAACCGGGGAACGGTCGCCGCTCAGGGAACCGGCGCTCATGGAACCAGGTCGTCGCGGCCGGTCTGCAGGGTGATCGCGAGGCCGCCGGCGGTCTCGCCGGCCGTGACCGCGACCGGACGCAGGCGCACGGCGTCCTTCACCTCGGTGCGCCCGCCCACGCCGACGAGGCGGTGGGCGCCCGGGGCCACCGGGTGCGCCCAGAGGAGGTAGCGGCCCGGTTCGAGTCCCTCGATCAGGAACGCGCCGGAGCGGTTGCTGAAGGCCCCCACCGGGTCGCCCAACGGGCCTCCGACCCGGAACGCCCACACATGGGCGTAGGGCGCCGGTTCCCCGCCGGCCACCAGGGAGCCGGAGATGCTTCCGACCGTCTCCCGCCAGGACTCCTGCGGGCGGAGCAGCGCGGCGCCCACCTGCCGGTCCCGGTCCGGGCTCCAGAGGGGGCTGTCGACGGACGGGCTGCCCCAGTAACCGTTGTTCCGCGCCTGCGGGTCGTCGTCGGGGGGCCGCTCGGTCCGCAGGCGGCGGGAGGTGGGGGCGCCGGCGGAAGGCCCGAGCCCGAGGCAGGCGGCCAGGTCCTCGGCCAGGGTCCCGACCGCCACCTCGCCGCCCCCGCCGATCGTCGCGCCCACATCGCATTCGCTGATCTCCCACCTCGTTCCCGAAGCGCTGCGCCGGAACCAGACGCCGGCGCCCAAATTCGCGCCGTCGGTCGAGAGGAACACCCGATGGACCGCGTCCCGCACCCACTCGCCGGTCGAGGCGGCGCTCAGCCCGGCGACGGTCCAACGGATGTCCGCCCCGGGCACGGCCGACCAGTGCGCCAGCGCCTCCCGGACGCCGGCGAGCGCCTGCTCCTCGGCCTCGGAGCCTTCGTTCCACTCGGGCGCCCGCTCCAGGCGCCACTCCAGTTCCGCGCCGGGCGCCCAGACCTCCGGCGCCCAGCGGATGGCCTCGGCGGAAGTGGCGATGAAGTCGCCCGAGCCGTTGTCGAGGAGCCGGTAGGCCTCGCTCCGGCGGGCGTCCGAGGCGAACCCGAGGGTCAGCAGCAGGGCCGGGAGGGAGACGAGCCGCGCGCGTCCCGCAGCGGCGCCGGCGGGAACCGGCCGGGTCTCCGGCCGGGCGCCCCTCCGACCACCATCGTCCATTCCGCGCCTGGTCATCTGCCGAAACGAAACTCTATCGTTTCGGTCCGCGGCCCCCGGGTCCGGGCGCGGGACTCGGCGAGGCCGCCCGGTCCGGCCCGGGTCGGCCGCTCGCGCGCCGGCCGATTAGCGGATCCCGCAGCCGCCCACCGTGCAGACCACGCTGCGGCCGCCGCCGCAGGGCCCGGCCCGGAAACGCAGGGTGGCCTCCGCCGACTCCGGCCAGACGATCTCCAGCGTATGGCGCACGGAATTCCCCTGGCGCGCGGAGTCCCAACGGGGAATGCTGAGATCCAGGAACGGCGATCCGGTGCGCGGCGGGGTCACATAGACGATGCGTCCCAGGGTGAACTCGTACTGCCAGTTGCGGTACAGGCCGGCCCAGTCGAACAGCGCGCCGGCGGCGCCGGAGCCCCACTCCAGCGTCAATTCGCTCGTGTACCAGACATCGCCGCCCCGGTTGCGGTCCGGCGGGCTGGCGGCGTGGGGGCCGTCGGCCGGGTAGGGCCGCGTCGCCCGGGCCCGGATCCCGGAACAGACCGTGCCCCAACGATCCACGATGGAAGAGCCGGGCGTGCCGGTCGCCCGGGAACGGTTCGGCGGCTCCCGGCCGGTCCGGCCGATCCGCAGGGTGAGGGCGCGGGCGTTCGCCGTCCGTCCGGCGGTCACCCGCAGCGGATACCCGCGCAGGGTGTCGTCGAGGTCGATCGGGGCGCCGTTCGTGGTCAGCAGGCCGTGGGCGCTCTGGAGGATCACCGGGTGCGACCAGAGCCAGTAGTCGCCGGGGGCCAGACCCTCGATGACGAAGTCGCCGTTCTCGTCGCTGAAGGATCCGATCCGGTTCCGGAGGGTGTTCTCCGACCCCACCGGCAGCGCCCACACATGGACCCACGGCGCCGGCGCTCCCCCGGCGGTGAGCGAGCCGGAGAGGTTCCCGGTGGTCGCCCGCCACCCGGCCGCCGGTCGCAGGAGCGCCGCCGCGGTCTCGTCGTCGGCCGCCAGGTAGGGGGGCGCATCCACGGGGACGATGCCGTAGGACATGGACGGATCCAGCGGGTACTCGAGGGTCGTCGGCTGGTTCACATGCCGGAAGTACTCCTGCCGCAGCCGTCCGGAGAGCGAGAAGGAGGCGGCGTGCGCCAGGCCGAGGCAGTGGCCGAGTTCGTGGGACATGATCGCCTCGGCCTCCGTCAGCACCGCCTCCCGGGTACCGTCCCTCGGCGCCTGCGCGAAGAGGCTGCCGAGGGCGAAGTCGCACTCGTAGAGTTCCCAGGGCCCGCCGGGACCGCTTCGCTCGACCCACAGCGAGGCGTAGCCGCCGGCCGCCGAGCCGCGGTCGATGTAGAAGGTGTTGCGCCCGTCCTGGAGGCCCAGCCCCTCGGTCACCGGGGCGCCGACCGAGCCCCGGACCTGCCAGGAGATATCGGCGTCCGGGAGGCTCGACCACTGCTCCAACGCGGTGCGGAAGTGCGGCAGCGCCCCCGCCGCGCCGCCGAAGAGCGGATCGAAGTCCGGGTCCCGGGGGATCTCCCAGACGAGCGTGGCCCCGGGGCCCCAACTCTCGGAGGACCAGCGCACGGCGTCTTCCGAGGGCCGGAGGAAGCCGCTGAGGAACGGTTGGGCGCCGTCCGTTGCCGCGAAGAAGCGGTACGCCTCCGCGGGGGGGAAGAGGATGAGGAGGCCGAGGCCGGCGGCGACCCCGGTCGGCAGGGCCGGGAAGCGGGCGCGGAGCGGCGTCGGCCGCCCGGCGACCCGTCCGCGCTGTCCGCAAAGACTCGGGGCGGCCACGCTACCTCCGCAACTCGCAGCCGCTCGAGGCGCACGCCACCATCGGGAGGTTGCAGGAGCCGTTGCCGGACTGGAGTTCGAGGCCGAATTCCGCGAACGGCGGCCAACGCACGCCGATGGTGTGGCGCGTCACGGCCCCGGTGGTCTCGACGCTCCAGTCGGCGAGGCTGACTTCGAGGGCCTCGAATCCTTCCGGATCGAACCGGTTGCCGCTCCGGTCGAGGTACGGCCCGGTCCAGTCGAAACTCGCGCCCCGCGAGCGGTTCTCCCACTCGAGGACGAGTTGCACATAGTTGTGGTCCCCGTTCCGGGTGGGCGGGTCGCTGCGGACCGTCGCGCCCGGGCAGGGTTCGCCGAGGACCGCCGGGAGCCGGGTGGGCGGGGGAGTCGGGGTCGGGTTGCCCGGATCCGGCGATGGGTTCGGGGAGTCGCCGTTCGGGGAGGAGGGAGAGCCGCCGCAGGAGAGGGCGCCGGCGAGGCAGGAGGCCCCGAAGAGGTTCCGGAGCAGGCGCCGGTTCCGGATCGCGCGCCGGCGCCGCCCGGCCTCGCCGGGCCCGGGGGGCGAAGCGCTGCGGGGCGCCATCACCGGTGTCCCCGCATGGTGATCCGGATGCCGCGGGCGACGCCGCCGGCGGTGACCCGCACCGGTTGCGCCAGGATCGCGTCCCGCACCTCCTTCGTTCCGCCCAGGCCGGCCAGCCGGTGCACATAGGAGTCCACCGGATGCGCCCAGAGGACGTATTCGCCGGGGACGAGGCCCTCGACGGAGAAGGCGCCGGCCCGGTTCGTGAACGCTCCCACCGGGTGGCGCACATCGTTGCCGCCGTTCGTCCGGAAGGCCCAGACATGGGCGTAGGAAACCGGTTCCCCGTCCGACACCAGCGTGCCGGCGACGGCGCCGACCGTGGCGAGCCACCCCTGGCGGGGGCGGAGGAGCGAGGCGCCGACGCTCCGGTCGTCTTCCCGCATCCAGGGGCTGAAGTGGGACACGAGGGCGGAGGGGTCGTCGGTGTCGAAGGAGCGGAGCACGCTCTCGTACGGCATCTTCGCCGAGGCGTCCAGGCCGAGGCAGTAGGCGAACCACCCCCGGAGCTGGAACCCGGCGCTCTCGGCGGCGCTCGTCGGATCCTGGCTGCCCAGACTCTGGAGCCAGCGTCGGGGGGCGCCGACATCGCATTCGGAGATCTGCCACTCCCGACCCGAGGCGTCGCGTTCGAACCAGAGGCCGGCCCCGTCTTCCCATTCCGCGCCGTCGGAGTGGAGGAACACCTGGTTGGACGAATCGCGGGTCCAGGTCGAGGTCGCCGCTCCGGGCGTCCCGGACACGCTCCAGCGGATGTCCGCGGACTCGATGCCCGACCAGTGCGAGAGCGCCCCGTCCACCGCCGACTCGAACTGCCGCCGCGAGCCGAAGATCCGCGCCCATTCCGGGGCGTCGGTGATCTGCCAGGACAGCGTGGCGCCGGGCGCCCACGCTCCCGGCGCCCAGCGGACGGCGGACTCCGAGGCGACCACCTTGTCGGAGGCGCCGTTGTCGAGGAGGCGGTAGGTCTCGCCCCGGTCGGCGCCGGCGGTGAGCGCCAGCGCGACTGCACCCGCCGCGGCCCGTCCCCACGACCGGCCCGGCCGGGTCGTCCGGGCCGCGCTCCGCTGCCGCATGGCGGGGAGTCTATTCACTGGCGGCACGGAACGGCGCGACCGGCCGGGCGGGCGGGGGCGGTCCCTCGCTTCCGCCGCCTTCGTCTCAGCCCGGCGTCCAGTACCAGGTGGCCTTGGCCAGCACTTCCCGCCGCGCCGGGTCGGACGCCTCCGCGCCGAAGGGGCGGCGCTCGTTGTACACCAGGAAGAAGTCGCTCCCCGGACGGTAGGTCCAGCGCCACTGGACATTCCCGGAGAAGTTGCCGTCGTCGTCGTTCCACTGGAGCAGGCCGCGCACGAAAGCGTCCGGGGAGAGCGCCACCAGGGCGCGCAGCACGACGAGGTTCGTGTCGAAGTCGCCGTTCTCCTGGGGCAGCCGGATCTGGCTGCGCGAGTAGTTCACCTGCAGCCGGAGGCGGGGATGCGGGCGGAAGGCCACTCCCGGCGACCAGACCCGCAGGCGGCCGTCGAAGAAGCCGCGGTTCATCCCGAAGAAGTTCACCGAGAGGCGGCGGCTCTCCGAGGTGTCCAGCATGTAGGTGAGGTCGGCGGTGCGGTACTCGCCGGCCGCGATCTCCACCCCGTCGCGCAACTCGAACGACTCCGAGAGTCCCTCGACGGAACGGCCCACGCTGAAGAACAGGCTGCTCCCGTCGTTGAACAGGAAGAACGGGCCGAGACCGTACGACTGCGACTGGACGGTCCCGTCCGGCTCGGTGATCCGGAGGAAGTCGGGGCCGAAGAAGATCTGCCGGATGCCGAAGCGCCGGGGCCGCGGCTTCCACAGGCCGTTGATCCGGACCTTCTCGACGCCGGTGCGCGGCACGAAGCCCAGTTGCGACTCGAATCCTTCCCCGATGTCGGTGTAGGCGGCGGTGAGGCCCCAGAGGTCGGTGTTCGTTTCGCCGTGGAGACCCCAGACCGACTCCCGCCCTTCGGCGCCCGGCGTCCAGCTCCTGGCCGCGAACCCGCTGATGGTGGTGGAGCGGTGCGGCGCCCAGGAGAAGTCGGCGGCGGCCACCCGGTGGGAGTCGCCGGAAGCCTCGGCGCGGTCGAGGGCGAGGACGCCGACGGAACTGCGGGACAGCACATCGCGCCGGAGCCGTACCGCCGAGAAGCCGATCTCCGGGGATTCCCCGTCCAGCGCCTGTTGGCGGATGTGGAAGGCGCCCAGGTCGGTGCGCCCGATCTTCCCGGTGATCCGGGCGCCGCCCCGGATCGGCAGGATGTCCCCGTCCTCGGACAGACCGATCCTCCGACTGAAGAACAGCACCGTCTCCTTCGGTTCGAACGGCCGGTTCTTCTCGCCCACCTCGAAGAGGCCGGCGTTCTCCAGGAAGAACTCCCGCTTCTCCGGGAAGAACAACTCGAACCGGGTGAGGTTCACCTGCTGTTCGTCCGCCTCCACCTGGGCGAAGTCGGTGTTCACCGTCAGGTCCAGGTTCAGGTTGGAACCGAGGGCGATCTTGGCGTCGAGGCCGCCGTCGAGGACGGCCTCCCGTTCGACTTCCTCGCCGTCGGTGAGTCCGGAGACGCCGAACGGCTTGAGTTTGAACCGGCCTCCCGGTTCGGCGCGGGCGAGGCCGGTGAGTCCCCCGTAGGCGGAGACCCGCCAGCGGGCGTTGAAACCCCAGCCGGGATCGATCGGCGCCCAGTAACTCTCTTCGCGGGTGCGCGCCACCTGCCGTCCGAAGTTCACGCCGAACTCGGTGGCGCCGGCGGGGAAGCGCAGCGTCTCGAAGGGGATCACCATCTCGGCGACCCAGCCGAAGTCGGAGCGCCGGGAGCCGACGCTCCAGACGCCGTCCCATTCCTGGTTGACATTGCTGCCCTCGCCCTGGACCAGTCCGTCGGTCCGGGTCCCGACGGCGTTCGTGCCGAAGAAGAAGGCGCTGCGGTGGTCGTGGTAGGTGTCGAAGACGACGAGGAAGTTGTCGTCGGACTCCAGGTCGGCGTCCCGGCGGTATTCCCGCGCCACCACCGCCGCCGGATCCGGGTCGTGGAGCCGGGCCCCGATCAGCAGGGCCTCCCGGGTGTAGGCGATGAGCACTTCGGTGGGCAGCATCGCCGGCGCGCCGTAGTCCGGCTCCGACTGGACGAAGCCGTCGGCGCGGGCGGCGAGCGCCCAGACCGCTTCGTCCAGGCGTCCGTCGGCGACCGGGAGTTCCTCGACGAACGCCGCGCCCACGGACCGGTCGTGGTGCTCCTCCGGTTCGCGCGGCTCTTCCGGGTGGCCCCGGGCGGCGGCCGGCGAAGCGGCGGCGCCGAGGACGGCGAGGACGCCGGCGGCGCGCCCGAGCGTGGCCCGGGCGGCGGAGCGGGGGTTCGACAGGGTTCCGATCGGGGTTCGGATCAGGGTTCGAGGACGAACTCGAAGACGATCCAGGAGACGGAGACGAACGCCAGGGTCGCGAGCAGCAGGAAGCGCACCGCCTCCCAGACCGGTTGGCCGTTGACCGCCGCCTCCAGGCCGGACACGCCGGCGATCAGCAGCGGGGCGGCCAGGGGGAACAGGAGCAGGGGCAGGAGGACCTCGCGCGCCGCGGTCGAGGCGCAGATCGCCGCCACGGTGACCCCGAGCGCGGTGAACCCGAGCGCGCCGCAGAGCAGGATCAGGCCGACGGCGAGAGAGCCCTCTACGGGGCGGCCGCCGGAAAGGTTCACCGCGAACAGCAGTTCGTAGAGCAGCGCCACCGGGATCTGCACCAGGAACAGCAGGGCGGCGCCGGAGAGGAGTTTCCCGAAGTAGATGGCGGCCCGGTCCACCGGTGCCAGCATCAGGCCGTGGAGGGCCATCGCTTCCGTTTCCGGGGCGAAACTCCGGTAGAGCCCGAGCGTTCCGGCGAGCAGGAAGGCGGTCTGGAGGACTCCCGGCGCCAGACCCTCGGAGGACGCGGCGTCGAGCCCCACCGCGAAGTGCATCACCAGCAGGATCAGGGCAGCGAACAGGAGCATGGCCGGCGCCCGCTCCCGGGAACGGGCTTCGCCCCGGAAGTCCTTGCCGGCGATGGCCAGCGCCGCGCGGAGGGTCGGCATCGGGGAAAAGCGGTGTCCGTCGCCGGCCTCAGCGATCGCCGTCGGCGTCGGCGTAGGCGCGCTCGATCTCCGGGCGGTCGGCGTTCGGCCCGGAGAAGACGACCTGCCCGGCCCGGAGGACCAGCGCCCGGTCGGTCGCTTCCAGCCCGCGGTCGAGATCGTGGGTCGCGAGCAGCAGCGCGGCGCCGCCTTCCCGGGCCCGGCGGAGCGCCGCGGTCAGCCGGTCGCGGGCCGGGCCGTCGAGCCCGGCGAAGGGTTCGTCGAGCAGGAGCAGTTCCGGTTCGTGGAGGAACGCCCGCGCCAGCGACACCCGCTGGGCCGTTCCCCGGGACAGGAGCCGCGCCGGCAGGTCGGCCCGGGCGGCCAGACGGTGCGCGTCCAGGAGAGCGTCGAGGTCGGCGGCGCTCCGATGCAGGCGGCGGTGGAAGGCGAGGTTCTCGCGCACCGTCAACTCCCGGTAGAGGAGCGACTCGTGGGAGGCGTAGCCGATCCGGCCGCGCGCCTCCGGCAGCGCCTCCGCCGCCGGCGCTCCCCGGTAGAAGAGCGCTCCCGCCGAGGGCGGGATGAGGGTGGCGGCCATCCCGAGGAGCGTGGTCTTGCCGGCGCCGTTCCCGCCGAGGAGGCACACCCCCTCCCCGGCGGCGAGCGAGAGGCTCACCCCGGACACCGCCGGGAGGTCCCGGTAGCGTCGGGTGAGGCGCTCGGCGCGAAAGATCTCCGGCGCCACGCGGTCAACCGGTCCCGGGGCCGCCGGTTCCGCTCCCGCCGAAGACCCGGTGGAGCAGCCCGAAGCCGAGCGCCGCCGCCATCAGGAGGGCGATCGCCCACTTCCCGGCGCGGGTCGGGTCGGGGAGCAGGCCGACCGTGCCGACTTCGGAGGCGTCCGCTCCCGCGGCGGCCGGGGCCTGCACCGGCGGCAGGGCGGGGTTCCCCGGTCGGGAGGCGGGCGGGGCGGAGAACGGGCCCGCCGCTCCCCCGGTTCCGCCTCCCGTTTCGGTTGCCGCCGGCGGCCGGGAACCGCCGCTGAAGACCATGCGCACCGGTTCCCCGGCAGCGACGCCCCGCTTCCGGGCGACGGTGAGGCCGGCTTCCTCGTCCGGGCCGAGGATCTCCCAGCCGGCCGCGGAAACGCCGGTCGCCCCCGGCGGCAGCGCCAGGACGATGTCCGGGGGCTGCGCCAGCAGCATCACTTCCGGCGAATCCCGGGGCGCGACCAGGGACGCCTCGTGCCGCTCGTCCGGATAGCGGACCTCGTACGAGAGGACGATCTCGGTCTCCCCCGGCTTGAACGCGGTGCGGACCGCGTAGTCGTTCCCGCCGGCCGCGGCGGCGGCCACCGGGAAGGGGCTCTGGGGCACCGGCATCCCGGTGGCTCCGGTGGCGCTCACCGACGGGACGCCCAGGAGCGCGGTCTCCGGCGGCAGCCGGAAGCGGAGCGTTTCGGTGTCGCTCACGAAGGTGCGGGGCGGGTCGCTCCGGTTCTCGACGACGAAGATGTGGTCCGCGCGGAGGGCGTCCGGCCGGTCCCCGGCGGGGAGCCGGCGGTAGAGCGCCCGCCAGGTGGTGAGGCCGATCCGCTGCTCCTCCCAGCCGTCGAAGCCGTCGTACACGGTGAGGGTCACCGCGGCGCTCCCGTCGGGGCCCAGCCGGATCGGCTGGTTGTAGTTGACCCCGGCGTAGGTGGCCTGCGCCAGGTACGGGGGCCGCCTCCCGCCGGCGGCGCCCGGGGCGGTCTCCTCCGGGGCGTCGAGCACCGCCTCGCCGACGGGGTTCTCCACCGAAGCCACCGGCTCCATGCCGGCGCCCAGCCGGTAGAGGGTGACCAGGTCGGCGCGGCCGGCGGCGCCGGTGGTGCCGTTGCGGAGGGTCACGCGCACCGGGCCGGCGGAGGCCGGGGTCGGCCCGAGGGCGAGCGGGGCCGCCGCGGCGAGGAGGGCGCCGGCGAAGAGGCGGGCGGGTCGGCCCGAGAGGCATCGGGTCGCTCGGAGTCGGGTCAATCGGAGGCCTTCGCTGCCGGGGCCGCAGTCCGGCGTCGCTTCGGCGGCGGCTTCGGGGGGGCGGTTCCCCGCCGCTCGGCGGCGTCGAGGGCCTCGGTGACCGCCGCGGTCTCGGCGAGCAGGGCGGCGCGCGCGGCCCCGTGTTCCGCCGCCCCGACCTTTCCGGCGTCCCGCTCGAAGTCCAATTCGGCGATGGCGAGCAGCAACTGGTCCCGTTTCTCCGTGAGGCGCAGGGCGGCCCGGCTCGCCGGCCCCCGGCTCTCGTCCGCCGCTCCGGGGGAGGCCGCGAACACCGGCTGCAGCACGAACGCGGTGGCCAGCGCGGCGAGGATCGCCAGGAGGAAGAGCGTCATGCGCCCGCTCCGGCCGGCGCGGCTCCGGGGTGCGGGGCCGCCGGCTCGGTGGAGGGGCCCGGCAAGGCGTCGGTCGGTCCGGTCGGTCCGGTCGGTCGGTCGGGCGGGGGTCAGCGGAGTTCGGAGACTTCGCGTTCGATCCGGGCGATCACTTCCGGCCGCCCGGGCTCGCCGTCGGCGCCGGGAGCGGCGTCCGTTCCCGCCTTCGGGCCCGCCGGGGTCTCCCGCCGCCAACTCCGGATCACGAACGCCGCCGCCGCGCCCCCGAGCACCAGGAACACGCCCGGCAGCACCCAGGCGGCGAGGTGGAAGCCGGCGGCCGGCGGAGCGGCCAGCACGGCCAGGCCGTAGCGGTCCCGGAAATCGGCGACGACCTCCTCCGGCGTCTCCCCGGCGCGGAGCCGCTCGGCGGTCTCCTCCCGGATCGGATTCGAACTGGGGCAGCGGTCCATCGCGCACTCGGAGACGATGGCGTTGCAGCCGCCGCACTGGCAGGTGAGCGCGCCGGTGACCTGCCGGTAGGCCTCGGTGTTGTAGCGGTCCTGGGCCCGGGCCCGGCCGGCGCCGCCCGGGAGGAGGGCGGCGGCGGCCAGCAGGAGGGCGAGCCGGGCCGTTCGCGGGCGCATCGGGAAGAGGGTGGGCGGTGGGGGGAAGATTCGGGGACGGCGGGACGGCGCTCTCCGGCCGGCCTCAGGCCGGTCTCGCCGGCGGCAGTTCGCCGGGGAGCGGGTCCGCGGCCGGGGCGGCAGGCGGAATCGCTGGCGGAATCGTCGTCGGGGCCCTCCGCGCGGCGGCGCGGTTCGGCGGCCGGCCGGGGAGGAGGATCAGGATGGTACCGAGGAACATCACCAGGCCGCCGATCCAGACCCAGCGCACCAGCGGGTTCCGGTACACATGGATGGTGGCCCGGCGATCCTCGGTCACCCCGGAGAAGACCAGGTAGAGATCCTCGGTGAAGGTGGCGTGCCGCCGGACCTCGGAGGTGGCCTGTCCGGTGGCCCGGTCCAACTGCCGCCGCGGCTGGAAGAGCCCGATCGGTTCGTCGTGTTTCGTCAGCAGGAGCCGGGCGCCGAGCCAGTCGTACACCGGGGTGGCCCCGCCGGGAAGGTCCTCCAGGGTCACCTCGTAGGGGCCGATCCGGGTGCTCTCCCCCCGCTCCAGGTCGGCGATCACCTCGGTGTTGAAGGCGTTCCCGGCGAAGCCGACGAAGAGCAGGACGATCCCGAAGTGGACGATGTAGCCGCCGTACCGCCGCGTGTTCCGGAGCACCAGGTCGCCGAGCGCGGAGGCGTAGCCGCCCCCCCGGTGCGCCCGGCGCGCCCGGACGCCCCGGTGGAATTCGAGGGCGATGGTGACGGTCACGAAGGCGGCCAGCGCGAAACAGACGATGGCGTAGGGATGGCGCATCCCCAGCAGGGGCAGGGCGGCCCCGGCGGCGAGACCGGCGGCGCCGGGGACCGCGAAGTTCCGCCGCAGGCTGTCCGCCGACGACCGGCGCCAGGCCAGCAGCGGCCCCACCCCGGTCATGAGCAGCAGCGCCAGGCCGAGCGGGACGTTCACCCGGTTGAAGAACGGGGCGCCGACGGTGATCTGTTCGCCCTGCACCGCCTCGGAGAGGACCGGGAACAGCGTTCCCCAGAGGACCGAGAAGCAGGCGGCCAGCAGCAGCAGGTTGTTGAAGAGGAAGCCCGACTCCCGGGAGACCACCGCCTGCAGTTCGTTCTCCGAGCGGAGGTCCTTCAGCCGGGTCAGCAGCAGCGCCGCCGAGAGCGCGGCGGCGACGACCAGGAACACCAGGAACCGCCAGGCGAACTCCGAGGAGGCGAAGGCGTGCACCGAGGAGACGATGCCGCTCCGGGTGAGGAAGGTGCCGAAGACGCAGAGCAGGTAGGTCACCATCAGCAGGCCGGCGTTCCAGACCTTCAGCATCCCCTTCCGCTCCTGGATCATCACCGAGTGGAGGAAGGCGGTGCCGGTGAGCCAGGGCATGAGGGCGGCGTTCTCCACCGGGTCCCAGCCCCAGTAGCCGCCCCAGCCGAGTTCCACATAGGCCCAGCGCCCGCCCAGCAGGATGCCGCTGCCCAGGAAGAACCAGGCGATCAGCGTCCAGCGGCGGGTGTTCGCGATCCAGGCGGCGTCCAGCCGGCGGGTCCAGAGGGCGGCGACGCAGAAGGCGAAGGGGACCACGAAGCCCACATAGCCGATGTAGAGGATCGGCGGGTGGATCGCCATGATCGGGTGCTGCAGCAGCGGGTTCAGGCCGTTCCCGTTCGGGGGCAGGAACGGGACCGGCCCGGCGGCGGTGATCTCCGCCAACTGCTCGAAGGGGTTGCACACCCAGTAGTTCATGTAGGCGAAGAACAGCGACACCCCCGCCAGGGTGAACACCACCTGGGGCATCAGCCGGTCGCGCCGCCGCGCGATCACCGCCGCCGCGGAGAACGCCAGCATCAGGAAGGTCCAGAACAGCAGCGACCCGTCGTTCCCGGCCCACAGCGCCGAGACCTTGTAGTAGAACGGCAACTCCGCCGCCGAGTAACTGGCGACATAGCGGAAGCGGAAGTCGTCGGCGAGGAAGAGCGCCAGGAGGGAAGCCACCGAGAGCGCGGAGAACCCGGCGGCGGCGACCAGTCCGCGCCGGGCGCTGGCGCCGAGCGCGGGGGAGCCCCGGCGGATTCCGACGAGGGCGGCGACCGCGGCGTAGGCGCAGAGCACCACCACCGCCATCAGCGAGAAGTTGCCCAGGTGGTGCATGGGTCGCGGAGGTCAGTTCGGGCGGGAGTGGCGGGCCGGGGCGTCCGTCCGGCGGCAGGGGCGCCGGGGCGTCGGCGGCCGGCGGCGTGCGGTGGCCCCCGACCGGTCGTCCGCCGTCCGGCCCGGGGGAGCGGCGGGGCCGGGCCGGCGACCGGTGGCGGGCGCCGGCGGATTCCCGGCGCCGGCGAGCGGAACCCGGAATGGAGCCGGGGCCGGAGCGCGGCCGGCGCCGCCGGAACTCACGGTGTCGTCGGCGGTTCGCCGGGGAGGTCGCGAGCGCTCCCGGCCGGTCCGCTGGTGATCGGGGCCCGGTTCGGAGCCTCCGCGCCGCTGCCCGGCCACCCGGCGCCGGCGGGTCGGATCAGGCGCCGCCGGTGGCGCGGCGGGCCTCCCGGTCCGCTGCGTCCGGGTCGGGCCCTTCGGGAGCCGCCGGCACGGATTCCGTAGCGCCGGGCGCCCCGTCGGCCGGCCTTGCCCCGTCGGTCTCGTAGGCGGCGTCGTACTTCGAGGCGCACTTGGCCTGGACCTGCCGGGCCTCGAAGGAGCCGTCGGCGAGCAACTGTCCGGTGGCCACCGCCTGCGCCCGGTCCACCAGCGTGTCCGGGAGCGGCTCCCTCCCGGTGTAGAGCACCGGCAGCCGCGCGCCCTCGTACTCGATCTCGAAGGCCACCCGGCCTTCGCCCCGCGCCTCGATGCTGCCGGGAACCACCTCCCCGGCGACCCGGACCGGGCGGCCTTCCGCCGCCGGCCCCAGCGCCTGGAGTTCGCCGACGGTCCGGTAGTAGGCCTTGCCCTCCTCGAACCCGGTGAGCAGCAGCGCCAGCACCGAGAGGGCGAAGAGGCCCCCGCCGACATAGAACTTGGTCCGCTTCCCGGTCATCGAATCCGCCGCCTGAACCGCGAAGATTACCACCCGCCCGGCGGCCCTTCCGGGCGCGGTCAGTCGTCCCGTCCCGGTTCCGGCTGCCGCCGGATGAACCGGTCGAAGAGCGGAATCGCGAGCGAATACCGCCCGTGCCGGTTCCTGAAGACCAGCCCCCGGTCGGCGAGGGCCGCCAGCATCTGGTTGGTGTGGCTGGCGCTGAAGGGCCGCGCCAGCATCGTCCGGCTCCTCTCCACGACCGCCCGCACGGTGAACTCGCTGCCGCGGGAGTCGAGATGGGCGATGACCCACAGCATCGCCTGCTGCCGGTCGGTCGTCCGCGCCCACCGCCCGGAGAAGAAGTCGTCGTCCAGCCGCTGCTCGATCTCCCGGGCCGGGACCGCCGGAGGCCGGCCCGAGTGCCGGCGCTGGAGGAAGGCGTCGAAGACCTCCCGGCAGATGAACTGGATGAAGTACGGATATCCCGCGGACCTCCGGACGATCTCGGCCACCGTCTCCGGGGTCAGTCCGACCGGCGAGTCCCGGAGCGGCCTCCGGATCGCCTCGGCGCTGTCCTGCTCGTTCAGCCTCTCGAGCGAGAGCACCCGGAACATCCGTTCGGACGAAGTTCGCGCCCGGACCAGGGAAGGGAAGAGCGTCGGCAGCCCGCTCAGCGCCAGCATCAGGGGGAGTCCCTGGCGCTGCAGGGACTGGAAGGCGTCGATCAACAGCGACATCGGATATCGGTCGCGGTCGGGCCGGTTGGCGAGATTCTGCGCCTCGTCGTAGGCGATGACGATGCCTCGCACTTCGTCGCTCGCCGCGCGGATGGCGCTCCAGGCGACGGTGAGCACCCTCTTGATCTTGTCCACGGGCAGCCCGGGAGTTTGCTCGTAGAGGGCCACGAGCCGCTCGAAGGTCCCGGATTCACCGGTGTCGGCCCCTCCGTGAGCGGGGTCGGTGGCGCGCCGCCCGGCGACCCCGATCTCGAGGTCTCCGGCGAGGATCGCGAGGTCGGCGCAGAGCCGGATGGCCAGTCGCTGCTCGCTGCAGTCGGCCCACTCGGACAGGTCGGCGCCCGCCCAGAGCCAGCCGTGCTCCCGCGTCAGCGGCCGGAACGATTCGAGAAGGACGGTCTTCCCGACGCCCGCCAGTCCGGTCAAGACGGGGTTGTCCAGGATCGGCGTCTGGTCGAGCAGGCTCGCGAAGATCCGCCGTTCGTCTTCCCTCCCGGCGAGATGGGGAGGCGGGTGGCCGGCGCCGGGCCGGAACGGGTTCGGGAAGAAGTCCATCGAAATCGCTCTCTGAATCCAGTCTAACTTCTTGTTTTACAAGCAGTTTGTCGGCGCTTCGCCCGGCGTCCGCGACCTTCCCCGGACTCCGACAGAGGAAGCGTCGGCGTGCTAACCTTCCTCCGTTCTCGGGTTGCGGCGGTGGACACGGTCGCGCCCGCTGAGAGGTCGTTGCTTCTGTCGTTGCGTCGAGAAGCGCGTTACCGAATTCCGTGGCCGGGCCGGCTCCGGGATTCCGCCCGGAGAGGGGGCTTACCCATGGGCGCCACGCATGTCGAAGTCACTGTCAGCAATCCCGCGGACCGGAGCCGGGCCTGGCGAGGCAGTTTCCTGGTGGACACCGGGGCGACGGACTCCCTCGTGCCCCGCCAGCACCTCGAGGCCATCGGGATCGAGTCCGACGGCCCCCGGAGGTACGAACTCGCCGACGGGACGCCGATCGAGATGGAGATCGGCGTGGCCCGGCTCGAGTTCCTCGGGGAGTTCGTCGGCGGCACGGTCCTCTTCGGCGACCCCGACGCCGAACCGCTGCTCGGGCTCACCGCGCTCGAATCCATGGGGGTGGAGGTGGACCCGCTGAACCAGCGCCTGAAGCGGCTGCCCGCCGTCCGCCTCAAGTAGTAGCCCCGGCGCCCGCTGCCGGGCCCGGGGACTTCAGCGGGACTCGGAGTCGTCGCCGGCGGCCGTCGGGTCGAGCGCCGCGCCCATGAACTGGACGGGGTCGTCCCCGGACGAGAACTCGATCGGCGCCGACACCAGGGAGAGGGGGTGGAAGCAGCGGATCTCCTGGATCTCGTCGGGCAGTTTCTCCGGCACGCACTCGCCGATCCCGTGCAGGACATCCACCGCGATGTCCCACTGTTCGGACCGGAGGCCGAGCAGGGCCAGCACCTCCCCGGCGGTCAGGGTGATGCTCACGGCGACCCCGTCGCCGGTGTCGGCGTTCGCCCCCGACTGCCGCGCCTCTTCGCGCCGCGCCGCCACCTGCTGCGCCCGAATCTTGTTCAGGTGGACCAGGAGCGGGCCCATCTGGTTCGAGTACACATCCCGGTAGAAGTCCGGCTTGGTCTCCGCCCAGATCTCCTTGAGCGTCTTCGGCTTCTCAGCAGCGGACATCCTCGGCCTTTCGATCCCGCAGTGTAACCGCCGCCGTGGTCCGCGTCTGCTCCGTGTCCGTGTCGAGTCGATACTACAGCGGAAGATGGGGCCCGATGTACCCGATTTCCAGTTCGCGAGTCGCGCTGTCGAAGCGGAAGTGGATCCGGCCTCCATCGCTGTACTTCGCATGCCACTCGAAAGTCCGCGAGCCGCCGCGGCTGCTTCGAAAACGACGCGCGGCGATCAGCGCCGGGTCCGCGTTGACCCTCTCGCTCTCGGGACTGACATGGAAGGGCCACGACGGGGCGGGGCCGTCAGTGGTCTTCCAGTCGTTGACCGCCGCATCCAGTTTGCCCAGCTTTCGAGCGACCTCGACCAGAAGACCTCCAAGCAACTTCAGGTTGATCCGGACCTCCGGCCCGAACAGGAGATGCGGGAACACCTCCGTCCGCTTCTGCCACAGTTCCACGGCGTCCAGGGCGGAATGCAGGGCAGCGCGGTGTCGTTCGGCGATCACCTTGGAGTGAGCAGATCGGGTGAGGTTGTCGATCTCCTCGGTGCACTCCTGGATGCTCCCGTCCGGCAGTAACTCGTCGAATCGAATCGGGATTCGGTCAGTATCCCAGAGATCGCTCGATGGAAATCCCACAGCGACGCCGCCGATGCTGACGCAGAGCATCAGGGGTTCGCCGTCGCCAGGGGCCAGTGTCCGTTCTTCACAGGAACGAAACCGCTCCACAGTCTCCGGACGAAGGCCCTCTGTCCACGGCGCCCGCCCGGCGATCGTCAGAAAGAACTCGTACTCATCCCTCGATCCGGTGCGGAGCAAGTCCCGCGCAACATCGAACAAGGAAAGGTCCGCCGAACAACGTATCTGGTGGATCCCCTCCCGCGTCCGCAGTTCGGGCTGCGCTACCCGTTGATCGACCAGTCGTCCGACACCGCCCACGACATCCTGAAGCCACTGCGCCAGCGTGCCTCGGCCCACAGACAACCCCGACACACTGACGGTGTTCAGAACGAGACTCCGCATCTCACGATCTCGGGCCGAGCAGTTTCGCCAGATTGAGGGCGTGCTGGTCGAAGAAGCCGTCCGGCCACGAGGACAACCGGCCCTCCGTATCGATCCGAGGGGTTCGCACCACGGACTGACCGTTCCCCTGCTCGAAGTAGTGGAACCGAGTGTCCTCAGGGGCGACCAGACCGTCAAGGACTGCGATTCGCACGCCATCGAGGAAGTGATCACTATGCGTCTCCGCGATCACCTGCACACCCGACGCTGCCGCCCGGGCCGCCAACTCCGCCATCCGCGTCTGCCCCCGAGGATGGAGGTGGGCCTCCGGGTTCTCGAGAAGGCACAGCGTACCGGCCGGCGCGAGCAGGGCGGCGACGACCGGCAGCACATAAGACAGGCCGAATCCGACATTCGTAGCCCGATATCTCCGGGTCTCGATGTCGCCGGCCCGGGCGAAGGAAAAACCGCCGATCAGCGCGTCGGCGTCCTGGATGCGCTCGATCCCCAGGGCCGCTCCCGGCGTCACTTCCTGCAGCCAGTAGTCCACGACATCTCGGTGGCGGCCCGTGGCCGCCGCCGCCCGGCGCGGGTCCGGCTCGGCCAGAAAGTCCTCCCGATGGGCGTCCAGGTAGTTCATCGTGTGTTCGCCCCGCGAGCCCAGGACCCCCTGGAGGGCGGCCGTGTCGGACTGTTCGTGGATCTTCCGCGGCCCGATCCGCTCCGCCGCCACATAGTGGAGTCCGGAGAACGGTGGCAGTGCCTCCCACGACCCCAGGAGGTCGTGCTGCGTGCCGCGAACCCGCAACCGGTCTGCCTCCCGGGCGTAGTCGAACGCGAGGTGCAGGGGTTCCTCGGCGCTGTCGCCGGCCAGACGGAACTCGATCACCTCCTCGTCGGCGAACTCGAAGAGGGCGTCTCGACCGGTCCCGAGGTCGGCCAACTCGTCGTCGAGAATGAGATGTCCCTGCTGCAGTACCCCCGCCGCGGCCGACTGGCGGAGCACGAGGAGAGCCTGGAGCAGGCTGCTCTTGCCCATGCCGTTGACGCCGCACAGGAGCGTGAGCGGGGCCAACTCCAGTTCGAGTGACCGGAAACACTTGAAGTTCGTCAGCGAGATCGATCGGATCATGGACGCGGGTCTCCGGTGAGACAGCGGTGGATCAGGTCGTCCACGGCGCGAAAACGCTTCCTCACTCGTCCGACATCGCCGGTCGACGAGGAGATCGCTTCCTTGAAATCGGGATCTTCCCGCACGAGGTCGCCGAGTCCGTCCACGAGTCGCAGGCGGTTTTGGGCCAGGGAGTCGAGTTCCGGTTGCGAACGGCGGGCGAACGCCACCGACCAGGAATCGAAGAGTGCCCGGTTGACGGGAGGGCGACGCGCGCCGTCAGCAAACGGTCGGCGGAAAGCACGGCGGCCGAACACCTCGTGCGCGGCGTTCATGGCTTTGGTGAAGTCACGCTCCAGGTGGGCGCGCCCGGGATCGTCCATGGCGTTGATGCGGTCCATGGAGGTACCCATCCAGTCGTCGAGATCACCACCACTGTAGTTCTCCCACGGTTCGATGTGGAAGGAGAGAAACCGGAGCACCAACTCGCGATCGGCCATTCGCCGATGATTGATCGAGCGATCGGTGGCGCGCAGGAACGCATCCGATTTTGCCAGTCGCTTCAGATACTCGCGGACCGGGCCGCCGTGCAGGGCGTTCCGAATTTCCTGCTTGTTGAGTGGCTTCCCCCCGGTGTTGAGGCGCGTGAAGATGTTGAACATCACTTCCCGAGGCGTTCCGGGTTCGATGATGTGGAAGCCGAATGTCGTTTCCCCGATCCGTCGCTGCAGGGATCTGGGCAACCCGTCGTGCCGCCGGCCCTCGAAGGATCGAAGATATTCCAGTCTGCGCAGAGGGAAGTCGTTGGCGGCGAATCGGCGGAGGGCCGAGATGCGCTGTACCCCGTCGACGACGCGCCACAGGTCGTTTTCGTCGGCGGACACATAGAACACCGGAATGGGAATCCGAAGCAGGACCGACTCGATCAACCGACTGCGCCGCTGGTCGTCCCACGCTTCATCGAGCCGCTGGAAATCGGGATTCAGGTCCATGGCGCCGTCTTCCAGACGGGACAGGATCTGCTGCACGAGAACCGGTTTGGTCGTGATGCGGATCTTCTCGGGACTGAAGGGGACGGTGATGGCGGAGTCTTCCGTCTCGGCCTCGAGTCCGCTGCCGGGTTCGGACGGATCGGCGGTCGCGAACAGGGCGTCGGTGGGTGGGTCTCCTGCTGTCGGGGGAGCTGTCCGGAGAGCTTTCGTGGCGCCCCCCGAGGGGTTGGCGGGCGCGGCGGACTCGACAGACATGGCGAACGGGATTCTCGACGCCGGGAAGTGTAGGGCGGAGGGGCGGTGGCGCGGAGTCCCGAGGGTTCTGCGGCGGGGAGGGCCGGGCTTCAGATCACATTCTCCTCGCCGCGGGGGGCCGGCCCCTCCGCGAACCGGGCGAGGGAGAAGGGGGCGAGGTCCAGGGTGCGGGACTCGCCGTCGAGGATGAGGTCCGCGAGGGCGCGCCCCACCGCCGGGGCGTGCTGCATCCCGTGGCCGGAGAAGCCGCCGGCGACGAAGAAGCCCGGCAGGCCCGGGACCACCCCCAGGATCGCGTTGTGGTCCGGGCTGACCTCGTAGAGACCGGCGGCGGCGGTCTTCAGTTCCGCCTCCTCGAGCGCCGGGAGGCGGGCGGCGGCGTCCGCGAAGACTCCGGCGAGATAGTCCAGATCGGGCGTCTGCGAAAAGCCGGGCGGCTCGTCCGGGTCGGAGTTGCCGATGAGCATCCCGCCGCTGTGGCGGTGCAGGTACACACCGGTACCCCAGTCGATGGTGAGCGGCGTTCGCGGCGGGATCCAGGCGAGCGGCGCGGTGACGAAGAACTGGCGGCGCACCGGGGTCACCGGGATCTCGACTCCGAGCAGCCGGCCCACCTCCGCGGCCCAGGGGCCGGCCGCGTTCACCAGCCGGTCGGCCTCCCAGGTCTCGCCCCCGGCGGTGAACCGGAAGCCGCCGCCGGGGCGGGGCGCCGCCGCCGTGACCTCCGCGCCCCGCCGGAGTTCCACCCCGTGGCGCCGGGCCAGCGCGGCGTAGCCGGCGACGAGCGCCGCCGGGGTGGCGACCCCGTCCTCGGCGCAGAAGGTGGCGCCCACCAGGTCGTCGGTCCGGATCCCGGGCAGGATCCGCGCCGCCTCCTCCGGGGAGATCACCTCCACCGGGGCGCCCAGGCGGCGCTGGCGGCGGGCGGTCTCGGTGAACCGGGCCAGGTCGGCCTCCCGGTTCAGCAGGAACAGGTAGCCGTCCTGGTGGAACTCCGGGTCCACGCCGGTGCGCTCCTCGAACCGCCGGAGCTCCTCGATGCTGTAGCGGGAGAAGGCCACATTCGCCGCGGTGGTGAACTGCAGCCGGACGCCGCCGGCGGCCTTGGCGGTGGAGCCGGTTCCGAGGGCGTCCTCCCGCTCGAAGACCACCACCGCCGGGCGCCCCGACGCCGAGCGCGCTTCGGAACCGGCTCGGCCCGGCCCGGCGGCCATCCGCTCCCCCAGGTGGGCGGCGATGGAGGCGCCGATGACGCCGCCGCCGATGATGGCCACCTCACAGGAGCGCCCCCGCCCGGCGGCGTCGGCTCGGCCCACGGCGGTCGTCCCTCGCGTTCCTGGATCGGCCCGGGCGTTCGTCGGGGGTCGTTCCCGCCGCCGGGGCGGGTAAAATTACGCCCCTTGCCCGAAAACAGTGAAGCGCCGCCCCGGTCGGACGGCCAACTGAGGGTCACCGACTCCCGCACCGGGGCCGAGTACCGGATCGGGATCGAGCGGGGCGCGATCCGCGCCGCCGACCTGAAACCGGTCTCCGCGGGAACGGACGACCCCGGCCTCGTCGCCTACGACCCGGCGTTCAAGAACACCGCCGCCTGTATCAGCCGGATCACCTACATCGACGGGGAGAAGGGGATCCTCCGCTACCGGGGCTACCCGATCGAGGAACTCGCCGAGCGGGCCACCTACCTGGAGGTCGCCTGGCTGCTCCTCCACGGGGAGCTGCCCTCGGCGGCGGAACTCGGCGGGTGGCGGGAGGCCGTCGCCGGGGAGCAGGCGGTCCCGGAGCCGCTTCCCGGGATGCTCCGGGGCTTCGCGCCGGACGCCCATCCGATGGCGATCTTCATCGCTCTCCTGGCGGGAGTCTCCGCCCTCCATCCGGAGGCGAAGGCGGTCACCGACCCGGAGCGGCGGGCGGTCGAGATCCGGAGGCTGATCGCCCTGGCGCCGGGCCTGGTGGCCCTCGCCCACCGGAAGGCGAGCGGGACGCCGCTGCCGTCCGTCCGTCCCGATCTCGGTTTCGCCGGCAACTTCCTGAACCAGGTCTTCGGCGACGGCAGCCCCGATTACCGACCGGACCCGGTGCTGGAGCGGGCGATGGAGGTGCTCTTCATCCTCCACGCCGACCACGAGCAGAACTGTTCGACCTCGGCGATGCGCGGCGTCGGGAGCGCCCGCACCGATCCCTACTGCTCCGCGGCGGCCGCCGCCGCGGCGCTCTACGGGCCGCTCCACGGGGGGGCGAACGAAGCGGTGCTGCGGATGCTCACCGGGATCGGCTCGGTCTCCGCGGTGCCCGCGTTCCTCGAGGGCGTGAAGGCCGGCGAGCGCCGCCTGATGGGATTCGGGCACCGGGTCTACAAGAGTTACGACCCCCGGGCGCGGATCATCAAGAAGACCGCCTACGAGGTGTTCGAGGTCACCGGCCGGAACCCGCGCATCGACATCGCGCTGGAACTGGAACGGATCGCCCTCGAAGAGGACTACTTCGTCCGCCGCCGCCTCTACCCGAATGTGGACTTCTACTCGGGGATCATCTACGAGGCGATGGGCTTCCCGGTGGGCCTCTTCCCGCTCCTGTTCGCCGCTCCGAGGATGTCCGGCTGGCTCGCCCAGTGGCAGGAGATGCTGGAGGACCCCGAGCAGAAGATCGCCCGGCCACTCCAGTTGTACCTGGGCGAACCGAAGCGCTCCCTCCCCGAAGGCCGCGCCTGACCCGTCCCGCCCCGCCGTAACGGCGCTACGCTCCGGGCGGCCGGAGGCAGGGGTGCGCGCAGGGGAAAAGACCGTCGCCGAACTCCGCGCCGAATATCGAGGGCTGCGGCGGACCCGTCGGGTGATGGCCGTGCCGCCGCCGGCGAGAACGATCTCGGCGAGGGCGGGTCGGGGCGCGATCGTCTCGGAGGTCTCCGCTGCGGTGATGGCGCCGGCCGGCGAGACGACCGCCGTCGCTTCCGGAGTCCGATTCCCCGGGGACCCGCGAGCCGTGGCGGCGTGGACACTCGCCGTTTTCGGCGTCGGCTACGGGCCGCGGGAGCGCCGGGTCCGCAGGGTCGAGGCGCAACAGCTGGAGACGCGTCTCCACGAACCGGATCCCGGAAGGTTTCCCGGCCGGACCGCCGGCGTCCTGATCAGCCGCGGCGACTCGCCGCGCGATCGGAAACCGGGCGCGAGCGGGCGCCCGGACCGAGCATGACCATGGAAGCAGCGACGGCCCTCTCGACTCTCGTCCCCCTGGCGGGAATCCTCTTCATGCTGAACCGGCTGCGAGCGGTGGCCGTGGACCACTTCCGCCACCGGATCTGCGCCCTGCGCGACGACCTCTTCGACCGCGCTGCCGCCGGCGCCATCGCCTTCGGCCACCCGGCGTACGGAATGTTGCGCCGGACGATGAACGGTTTTCTCCGGTGGGGTGAACGAATCCGGCTGCTCGATGTCGTGCTGCTCCTGGCGTTCACGCGCCACGAGGATCGAGTGGCGGATAACCGCTTCGATGCCCGGTGGAACGGGGCCGCTGCGGATCTTTCTGGGAGGGACCGGGCATGGCTCGAGTCGTACCGGAACCGCATGCGAAGTGTCGTAATGGGATTCCTGATCGTCGGTTCTCCCGTGTTCGCCGTCACTCTGGTGATTCCGCTGTTCCTTCGGGCTTTCCGCGTCGCCGTCGCAGCGCCGATGGAGAGGCAGGCGTTCGAGTTCGGCACGAACGACGCAGCGGCGTCCTCTCTCAGGACTTCGCCGGCGACTTCCCCGTCCTGACGGTCTCTCCGGGCGGCGTCGGACCGGTTCCGGGGTGCCCGGCCGGAGGAGTCTCCGGGTCGTGGCGGGCGACTCGAGCAGATCCTCGGCATCTCGCCGATCGACTGCGGGCTCTTCTCGACCAGGTCCGACCCGGCGCCGGAACGGAGGAGAGACGATCCCCCCGAGGCCCGAAAGTCGCCGGCAGATCAGATCTCGTCTTCGGCGGGAAGATCGATCGGGGCCAGGTGCTCCCGGTAATCGTGGAACGCCTGCTCAAGGTCGATGTCGAACCGGAAGGGTCTCATCCCGCCGGTGGCGTCGAAGGCGCCGATACGCGCCGCGACGGCGTCCGGGAGGCGGAGTTCGAAGTATTCCCCTTCGACGGGCGACGCGGAGGTGTTCCCCACGGCCCACGCGTTCCCGGTCGCTCGTCGAAGCGCCAGGGCCACCGGGCATTTCGCGCCCTCCCTGCGGACGCCGGCCTCGATGCACTGCTCATCGACGATGACGGTCATGTGGTTCCGGGCGCGGCGGGCGGCGCGGCGTCGTCGGGATCGGGACCCGGGGACTGCGGATGGTCGGTTGCTTCCGAGCGAGGTCGAACGCCGGTGGAGGGCGCCCGGCGACTCATGCCGGTCCGGGCCGTCAGGCCGCGGCGGCCGACTCGGAGGCGACCGCGGCCAGGGTTTCGCTGATCAGGCGGAGGCTCTGCGCCACGACCTCCGGCTCGGCGCCGTAGCCGATGCGGAGGAAGCCGTCCATCTCGAAGTGGGAGGCCGGGACGACGAGCAGGTCCTGTTCGAGCCGCAGCCGTTCGCCGAGCGCGGCGGAGGGGATCTCGTGGCGGTACCGCACGGCGGCGATGGCTCCGGCCTCGGGCGGCGTCCAGTCGAGCCGTACCGGGTGGTCCCGGTGCGCCGCCACCCAGTCGCTGACCAGGGGCAGTTGCCGCCGGAGGAGGGCGCGCGTCCGCTCCAGGATCTCTTCCCGGCGGTCGAGGGCGACCTGCGCCAGGTGGTCGGAGAGGGCGCTGAGCGCCAGGGTGTTGTAGTCCCGGTGCCCCCAGAGTTCGTCGGCCTTCTGCCGCGAAGTCACCGTCCAGCCGACGCGCAGGCCGGGCAGGCCGAAGGCCTTCGAGAGCCCGGAGTTCAGCAGCAGACGCTCCGCCCGGCCCCAGAAGGAGGGGCACTCCACGCCGTTCAACTCGGCGCCCCGGTACACCTCGTCGGCCAGCAGCCAGGCCCCGGTCCGGTTCGCCGCTGCGGCGATGCGCGCCATCTCGGGTTCGGTGAGGACCGCCCCGGTCGGGTTGTTCGGGTTGCAGACCGCGATCAGCCGGGTGCGGTCGCTGAGGGCGGCGTCCAGCGCGTCCAGGTCGGGCCGCCACCCCCGTTCCTCGATCAGCGGGAAGGGGATCACCCGGGCGCCGAAGGAGCGGCAGACCCCGACCAACTGCATGTAGTTCGGAACCATCACCACCGCCTCGTCGCCGGGGTCGAGGGTGGTGACCGCCGAGAGGAAGTTGGCCTCGGCGGCGCCGTGGGTGACGAGCACCTGGTCCGGGCCGGCGCCGGGGTACAGCGCCGCGATGCGCTCCCGGAGGGGGATCGTGCCGTTCGACTGCGGATAGCCGAGCCGGACTTCGCCGAGGTCGGCGCCGCCGGTCAGTTCCCCGACCGTCAGCGGGTGCACCCCGCTCTCGGAGATGTTCCAGCGGACGGTGTTCTCCCAGCGGCAGAGATCCCGCTCCATGACGAACGGTTCGAACTTCATCGGTGCGCTTTCTTCCTCCGGAGGGGCCGGGCGGTCGGGGCCGAGCCGCCGCTGCCGGGCGCCTCCGCCGGGAATCGTAAGGCTTCGCCGGAGTAGCATTTCTCCGTGCTGGCGGAGCGGAACCCCACCCGGCGGGTAGCCATCGGCGGCGTCGCGGTCGGCGGCGGGGCGCCGGTGGTGGTGCAGAGCATGTGCGCCACCCACACCCGGGAAGTCGAGGCCACTGCCCGGCAGGCGGAGGCGCTGCGGCAGGCCGGCGCCGGGATCGTGCGGATCGCGGTGGACAGCGCCCGGGATGTGGACGCCCTGGCGGAGATCCGGCAGCGGACCGAAGCCAACCTGGCGGTGGACCTCCAGGAGAACTACCGCCTCGCCGAGCGGGTGGCGCCGCAGGTGGACAAGATCCGCTACAACCCCGGCCATCTCTGGCACCACGAGACCGGCACGCCGGTGCGGGACAAGGTGCGCCGGATCGCGGACGCCGCCGGCGGGCACGACTGCGCCATCCGCATCGGCGTGAACTGCGGCTCCATGGACCCGGCGCACGGGGACCGGTTCCGGGACGATCCGGTGGGGGCGATGGTCGCTTCCGCCGCCGAGCACTGCGAGCTGCTGGAAGAGATCGGCTTCGAGCGGTTCGTGGTGTCGCTCAAGGATTCCGACCCGGCGCAGGTCGTCGAGGGGAACCGGCGGTTCGCCGCCGAGCGGCCGGAGGTGCCGCTCCACCTGGGCGTGACCGAGGCGGGGATGCCGCCGGAAGGGATCATCAAGACCCGGATCGCCTTCGAGCAGTTGCTGAGCCGGGGCATCGGGGACACGGTGCGGGTCTCGCTGACGCTGCCGAACGCCCGGAAGCCGGAGGAAGTCGAAGTCGGCCACCGGATCCTCGCCGACATCGCCGCCGGCCGGTTCCGCTCGGTGCCGGAGTTCCCGAAGGATCGGCTGAACCTCATCGCCTGTCCCTCCTGCTCCCGGGTCGAGAACGAGAGGTTCATCGAGTTGGCGGAGGAGGTGCGGGAACTCACCCGCTACGCGGAGCACCACGCCATCACGATCGCGGTGATGGGCTGCCGGGTGAACGGTCCCGGCGAGACCGACGACGCCGACCTCGGGCTCTGGTGCGGCCCGCAGTTCGTGAACCTGAAACGCGGCCCGGAGGCGCTGGGGTCGTTCCCTTACGGGGAGATCCTGGGTCGGCTGAAGATCGAGGTGGACCGCCTCATCGCCGCCCGCGTCGCCGGCGCCGCACCGGAGGCCACCGGGGCGAACGAAGCCGCAGCGACGCCCGGTCCCTGACCTCGGGTCCGGTTGCGGGCGCCCCTCGGCCCGGGGAGCCTTCGGGCGTCCCCGGGTGCGAGCGGGCGGCGTTTCCTCAGCCGGCGGAAGGCCGACGCACGGCCAGCAGGTCGCGATTCTCGGCGCGGAACCCCAGTTCTCCGGCGGTGAGGGCGGCGCGGCGGGAGGCGAGCCAGTCCGCTGCTTCCGGCAGGTCGGCGCGGCCGCCGACTTCCTGCTCGATGAAGCCGAGGACCGCCGCGACGAACCCGAGCTCCTCCGGGGCGTAGCCGCCGGTGCCCGCGGGCACGCGCCAGTCGGACCGGCCGGAGGCGAGCACCTCGAACCCGGAGCCGGCCCGTTCCGCCTCGGCGACGAGCCGCGCCCCGGCGCCGGGATCCCCGCCCCGCGCCGAGATGCTGCGGTGGTAGCGGGCGAGGATCCTCCGGTCGGAGGGAAGCGGCGGATCGAATCGGGTCTCTCCACAGAAGGTCAGCGTCGAGTACAGGAGGCCGCCGCCCCGGAGCAGATGCCGCCCTACGCGAAGCGCGGTCCCGGGGGGAGTCAGGTCCCACACCGACTGTGCCGCCAACAGGTCGAACTCTCCGGGCGGAAGGAGATCGAGACCGTCGGGCGCCGCTGCTTCCAGGAACCGGACGACGACCCGCTGCTCGCGTCCTTCGATCCGGACCGCGCCCCCGTCCGCGGCGACGATCGTTCGATCTCCGCCCGTCGCCGCCCACGCGGCCACGGCCTCCCGATGCGCCCCGAGCAGGGCGGGGGAGGGATCGGTCCCCGTGAACTCCACCTGCGCGAACGGCGCCGCGAGTTCCATCCAGCGTCGGAACCCGTCCCCGGCCCCGGCGCCCACTTCCAGCGCCCGGAGCGGCCGGTCGGCGCCCCGACCCCGGGCCAGACTCCGCAGCGCCTCCGCGGCCGCCCGGCGCACTCGCCGGTCGAGCGCCCGCTCGTCCACGAACGCCTTGGCGGCGAGGTACGGGACTCGCCCGGCCCCGAAAACGGCGGCGGGCCCCGGACAGAGACCACCCGCACGCGCCGTGGCGAGCCGCACCGACGCCGCCGCTCCGGCGGCCGGCGGGGCGCCTATCGCTTCTGCGGCTGCTTCGGACGGCGCTTCCCGGTCGTTCCCTGGAAGATCTTGCCGCGCCGAGTGCGCCGATCGCCTTTTCCCATAGAGCCGGGGATTCTAACGCCGGGGAACCGGCCCTCCCCCCGTTCGCCGGCTGAGCCCGTTCGGCGCACCGGGCGGGCGCCGCGGGACCTCCCCGTTCCGGCGCCCCGCGATCCATGTCGAATTCTGTCCTACGCAGCGCTCCGATGGGAGCTAATCTCTCCGGTAAATCGCCCCTTTCGGGCCTCGGAGGCCATCATGAATCTCCCTTCCCTCCCCGCTTCCGTCACCGTCACGGTCACGGCTGCGCACCTCGCGGGCGGAGTTCGCGGATGCCCGGCCGAGTGCCCGCTGGCCCTCGCCCTCTCGGCACACGACGCCATCCGGCCCATCCCCGGAGCGCAGATCATCGTCGGCGGCGACGAGATCGATCTCTACCGGGGCAAGGAGTTCGTTCTGGTTGCGCACACCGACTCTCAGACTCGCGATTGGCTGGAGCGCTGGGACAGTGACGAAGAAACGGCTGCGCCGTTCACGACCACGCTGGTGTTCCGCCCGCGGGGTTCCCGCATGAGCGACGATCCGGCGGACGACGACGCGACATCCGCCGTTCAGATCTCCTGAGATTCGTTCCGGGAAGGTTGGGCCAATCTCACTATGTCCGGTAGTCCTCGATGAGGGCCCGGTCGGACCGATTCCCGCGGCAATGTTGCCGGATCGGACAGTCGGCGCAGTTCGGCGCCTCGTGGTTGTAGCAGTAGTTGCGGCCGATCTCGATGAGGCCGTCGTCGAAATCGGAAACGCGTCGGTTCTGCCGGTAGAGCAGCGGATGCTGGAATCTCTGGATCTCCATCTTCTGCGGCGCCCTGCGGTGCGAACGCCAGTGTTCGAGGCAGAGTGTTCGGTACGCCTCGCCGATACCGGGGTCGTCGATCGGAACCGTCACGCGCAGGCCTCGAAGATTCGTCACCCGCAGGTAATGGGCGCCGCCCTTCCCGGCGCTCGGTTGAACGACAGCGGCTCTTCGAAAGGCGTCGGGATCCGATAGCGAGAGAAGATATCCCGTCCGCCACAGGACGCGTCCGGCATTCGAGTCGAAGGGGACTTCGTAGGAATACTCTCCCCAGGACGGATCCGTCCTCCTGGTAAGACGGAAGGTCGAGACGATCCACTTCGCGAACAGGTGGCATGCCTTGTCACCGATCGCTTTGCCCAGTCCGAACTTCTCATCCGTCTTGAGGCCGATGCTCATCTTCTCCGCGGAGTCGTACCGTTCCAGGTAGTCCACCAGTGCAGTGGCGCGACCGGCGTCGTCGGTGCTCTGACCGAGAAGGTGCGGCAGGGCGAGCGGAACGCCCCATCGGAAGACGGCGTAGTTGAGCGTCTGCTTCGTGTTGTCCATGTACAGGTTGTATTTCGCCGAGGTGGACTGGTTCTCCCGCGCCCACCGCTCGGCTCGTTCGGCCTTGACCCGCTGATGGGAGTCCCAGATTTCCTCGACGGTCAACTGGATCTCCCGGAAGAAATCCAGCGGGCGGTGGAAGATGCGGACTTCCTGTTCGTAGAAGCGGTTTACGGACCGGACCAGCAGGTCCCGCACGCCCTCGATGTCCGGGCCTTGATCGAGTACCGCATTGAGCAGGAGCGCCCGTGTCAGCAACTCCCTGCGAGTGCATCCGCCGTCGCGCTCATCGAGGCGGGACCGGTCGAGAACGCCGTCCACGAAGAAATGCCGGAACGGGGCGAAGTCGGGGAGCGGCGGCCGTATCTTCGCTTCGGCCCCGACATCGGCGATCGCTGAGACCAGGCCGGTGAGGCGGTTCAGGTCTACAGCGACCGAGTTTCCGGATGCTCGGTTTCGCCGTCGGTGTCGGCGGAGAGCCGATATCGGTCCGTATCGAGGCGCTCCCTGGCGAACTCGTAGTACTCGCGGACGATCTCGAAGCCGAGGTAGCGGCGCTTCGCCATCTTGCTCACGACGGCCACCTGGCCGGAGCCGAGGAACGGGTCGAAGACGACATCGCCGGGCACGCTCGAATAGGCGAGGATCTTGCGGACGATCTCCGCCGGGAGCTTCGTGGGCGTCTTCTTGTCCCCGGTCCAGTACTCGCGCTTGATCCGCCAGACATCCTCCTTGTCGGCGTAGTGGGCGGAGCCGCCGGTCGCCGTCCGCTCCTCCTTGCCGAATCGGGCGTACGGGTAGAAGCGCCGCTGTCCGGGATCCCGGCATACATAGAGGCAGTGGTAGTGCGAAGTGACGAATTTGCGCTTCGTCACGACGCCGAACTGGTACTTCCAGATCAGGTGGTTGACGGTGGTCAGGCCGAGTTCGTCTATGGCGATGAGAAGGTCTTTCAGGTGGTTCCAGCCGGAGAAGACATACATGCTGCCGCTCGGTTTCAGGAGTCGGGCGGCCTGCGTCATCCAGTCGAGGGTGAACCGCTGGTAGTCGGATCGTTCGACTTCCCGGTACCCGGTGAGTACCCGGCTGCCGGTGCGGTTGTAGTTCGTGCGCCGCGCCTCGAAGTCGATGGCGAACGGGGGATCGGTGATGACGAGGTCGATGCACCCGTCCGGCAGCTCCGGCATCAGGTCGAGACAGTCGCCGTGCCGGATGGTGTCGAGTTCGAGACCGCCGCGGCCGCCGGTGGTCGAGGCCTCGGCCGGGACTTCGGCGAGCGCGCCGCCATTGCTCCGGGACCGGCCGGCGGGCGCGCCGCGGGCCAGCCCGGAGGGGGGGCCGGAGCGGCCGGGGGCGGCCGGCGGAACGCCGGCGGGCAGGGAGCCGACGGAGGGGGCGGGATCCTCCGCCGGGCCGGGGGCGGGGAAGGACGGGCCGGACAAGAGGCGATTCGGATTCTATGCGGGGGCGGCTGCCCGGGCGGTCGGCCCCCAGCGTCGGTTCGGGACAGAGGGCGGGGCGGGGATCGGGTGCGGCGGTCGTAGAATCGGGGGGTCATGCGGATAGACCTCAACTGCGACCTGGGCGAGAGTTTCGGGAACTACACCATCGGCTGCGACGAGGAGATCCTGGAGATCGTCACCTCGGCGAACGTGGCCTGCGGGTTCCACGCCGGGGATCCGGCGATCATGGACCGGACCGTGGGGCTGGCCCTCGACCGGGGCGTGGCGGTGGGCGCCCATCCGGGGCACCACGACCTCCGGGGCTTCGGGCGGAGGCCGATCCAGGCGCCGCCGGAAGAAGTCGAAGCCGATGTCCTCTACCAGGTAGGGGCGCTGACCGCCTTCGTCCGCTCGCGGGGAGCCTCGCTCGTCCATGTGAAGCCGCACGGCGCGCTCTACAACCAGGCGGTCGGCGAGGCGGCCCTGTCGCGGGCGCTCGCCCGGGCGGTGGCGCGCGCCGACCGGGACCTGGTGTTCGTGGGGCTCGCCACCTCCACGGCCATGCGGGACGCCGCCGAGGCGGAGGGGCTGCGCTACGCCGGGGAGGCGTTCGCCGATCGGGTGTACAACCCGGACGGGACGCTGCAGTCGCGGCGGATCCCCGGTTCGGTGATCCACGATCCCGAGCGGGCGGCGGCCCAGGCGGTCGCCATCGCCTCCGGCTCGGTGACCGCCCACGACGGCTCGGAGGTGGCCGTGGCGGCAGACACCCTGTGCCTCCACGGGGACAACCCGGCCGCCCTGGAGAACGCCCGGCTGGTGCGGCGGCGGCTCGAGGAGGCCGGGGTCGAGGTCGGCCCTCTGGCCTGACCGGGGCCGCTGTCCCGTTCCGCCCCGGGTCCTCCCGAACCGACCGCGAGGCCCCCGGCCGCTGACCGGAACCGGCGGTGCCGTCCCCCCCCGACTATCCCCGCCTGCGGGAGGCCGGCGCCTCCGCCTTCTCGGTGGAATTCGGGGACTCCATCTCGGAGGCACTGAACGAGCGCGCCAACGCCCTGGCCGGGCTGCTCGAACGCGAGCCGCCGGACGGCTTCCGGGAGGCGATCCCCACTTACCGGTCGGTGCTGGTGCTCCACGAACCGGCGGCCGATCCGGAGGCCCTGCGACAGCAGACGCTCGCCCTGGCGGCGAAAGCGGAAGGGCAACGGCCGGCGCCGCCCCGCCGGTTGGAACTCCCCTGCGTGTACGACGGGGAGGACTTCGAGGAGGTCGCCGGACTGGCCGGGGTCTCGCCCGAGGAGTTGATCGGGATCCACTCGGGCCGCGAGTACCGGGTGTTCGTGCTGGGCTTCACGCCCGGCTTCCCCTATCTGGGGATGACCGACCCCCGCCTCGACCTGCCCCGGCGCTCGACGCCCCGGGTCCGGGTCCCGGCGGGCTCGGTGGCGCTGGCGCGGGCGCAGACCGGCGTCTATCCGTGGGTCACCCCCGGCGGCTGGCACCTTCTCGGGCACACCGACCCGGCCCTGTTGTTCGATGTGGAGAAATCTCCCCCGAGCGCGCTGGCGGTGGGCGACCGGGTGCGGTTCCGCCCGGTGGACGCCCTGCCGGCCCGCGCGGAGGCCGGCGCCGGCCCCTCCGCCGAATCCGGCGGTGCGGCAGCGGAGGCGGCCGCGTTCGCGGAGATCGAGAAGGGCGGGCTGCTGACCACGGTGCAGGACCTGGGACGGCGCGGCTACCTGCGGCACGGGGTGCCCCGGGCCGGCGCCGCGGACCCCCGTTCCCTGGCCGGGGCGAACCGGGCGGTGGGGAACCCGGAGGGCGCCGCCGGGCTCGAGTGCACCCTCCTCGGCCCGCAGCTCCGGTTCTCGCGGGAGGCGCTCCTGGCTCTCGGCGGCGCGGACTTCGGGGCGCAACTCGAACTCCCCGAAGGCGTGCGCTGGCGGGTCCCGGTCGGAACCTCCTTCGTGGCGCCGGCGGGCAGCCGCCTCCGGTTCGCCGGCCCCCCGTCGGGGGCGCGGGCCTACCTCGCGGTCGCCGGCGGTCTCCTGGTGCCGCCGGTGCTCGGCTCGGCCTCGACCTACCGGACTTCCGGCTTCGGCGGCGTCGAGGGGCGGGCGCTGCGGACCGGAGACCGTCTGTTCGCCGGGGATCCGGGGCCGGAGGCGCGAGAGAACCGGTACGAACCGGAGGCGCGCCGGGCCCCCTCCGGTTCGGTGACCCTGCGCCTCAGCCTCGGCCCGCAGGACGACTGCTTCACCGAGGACTGCCTGGAGTCGCTCGAGGACCTAGAGTGGACGGTCTCCAACGACTCCGACCGGATGGGAGTGCGACTCCTCGGCCCGCTGCTGGCCCACCGGCCGGGCCGGAAGGAGATCGTCTCCGACGCGAACCCGCCGGGCGCTGTCCAGGTGCCGCCGAGCGGGCTCCCCATCGTGATGGGCGCCGACCAGGGAACGACCGGCGGCTATCCCAAGATCGGCTGCGTGGTCGCCCCGGACCTCGCCCGCCTGGCCCAGGCGCTGCCCGGCTGTTCGGTGCGATTCCGGGTCGTCTCCTCCCGGGAAGCGCGGGAGATCACCCTCTCGGAACCGGTCGCCGGCGGCGGGTGAGGCCGGACGAACGGCGGCGCGGGGTCGGGCCGCGCGCGGTCGCCGTCGGGTTCCGGCTACCGGCCCGAATCTCCGGCAACGGCGCCGAAGCGTTCCCGGAAGAAGGCGGCGATTCGCTCGCGCAGGCGGTCGCGGGTCTCCCGGAAACGCTCCAACCGGCCCTCTTCCTCCCAGGCCGCCGCCGGGTCGGGGAAGGGCCAGTGGAGGCGGTGGACGCCGGGCGGGGTCACCGGGCAGACCTCTTCGTCGCAGAGGGTGATCACCGTGTCGGCAGTCTCGACCGGCACTTCCTCGACCGACTGGGACCGCGCCCCGGAGAGGTCGAATCCTTCTTCTTCGAGGACGCGCACCGCCAGCGGGTGCACCCGCCAGGGGTGGGAGCCGGCGCTCTCGACCCGGACGCCCGGCGGGGCCAGCGAGCGGCCCAGCGCCTCGGCGAGTTGGCTGCGGGCCGAGTTGGCGACGCAGAGGAAGACGACCAGCCGCTCGCCGGGCCCGCCCGCCGGCGACGCCGCGGCGTCGTTCGGCGGAGCGGCAACCATGGCGCGGGAGGCGGGACGGAGGGCGGAATCGTAGGCGGCTATCCTTCCGTCGCGCCCCCCGGACTCCTTCGAAATCGTTGGTGAGACTCCCTTTCCCGTCGGGTCGAGAACGCCCGCCGGGGTCCGCCGGCCGCCGGGTTCATCCGCTCTTCCCGACTTCCTTCCCGGGCTTCGTCACCGTCCTCGTCGCCGCCGGGGCGGTCCTCTCCGGTTGCGGGGAGGGGCCGGACGAATCCGGGGGCGACGCCCTCCGCGCTCCGGCCCGCTCCCAGGCCCCCCCGCCGGTCGAAGCGCCGGCGGACGACCGGCCGGCGCTCATCGCGTTCGGCGACAGCCTCACCGCCGGCTACCGGCTCGAAGTCGAAGAGGCGTGGCCGGCCCGGCTCCAGGAGCGACTCGACGAAGAAGGGATCGCCCTCCGGGTAGTGAACGCCGGGGTCAGCGGCGAGACCTCGTCCGGCGGCCTCCGGCGGTTGCCCTGGGTGCTCGACCGGCAGCCGGCCGCCCGGTTCCTGGTGGTCGCGCTCGGCGGGAACGACGGACTGCGCGGCGTGCCCGCGTCCGTGATGACCGAGAACCTGCTCGGGATGATCCGGGAAGCGGAAGGGCGGGGGCTCTCGGTGCTGCTCGCCGGCGTGCCGACCGCGCCGGAGTTGGGCCCGGACTACGCCGAGGAGTTTCGGGACGCCTTCCGAACCGTCGCCCGGGACACCGGGACGCCGCTGCTCGAGAACCTGCTGGACGGAGTGGCCGGCGTCCCCGAGTGGAACCAGCCGGACCGGATCCATCCCAACGCCGCCGGCGCCCGGCTCCTGGCCGGCAATGTCTTCGCGGCGCTCGCTCCGCTGCTCCCGCCCCCGGGCGGTGAACTCGCGGCTTCCCCGGCGGAACCTTCGCCCCCCTGATCCGTTCCCGCTTCCGATCTTGACCGAGAAGACTCCCGGCGGGAGCGCGCCGATGATCCGCGCCGCCGCGCTCCGGCGCACCGTGCGCAGCGGCGACCGCGACCTCACCATCCTGAACGGTCTCGACCTCACCGTCGGCGCCGGCGAGTTCGTCTGCATCCGGGGCCCCTCCGGAAGCGGGAAGTCCACCCTGCTCGGCCTCCTCGCCGGTCTCGACCACCCGACTTCCGGGAGCGTGGAAGTCGCCGGGGCGGACCTCTCCACCCTGGGCGAAGAGGAATTGGCGCTCTTCCGCTCGCGCCACCTGGGCTTCGTCTTCCAGTCCTTCCATCTGCTGGCGAACCTGACCGCGGTCGAGAACATCGCGGTGCCGCTCGAGATCGCCGGCGAGCGCGGCGCCCGGGCCCGCGCCGCCGCGCTGCTGGACTCCTTCGGTCTGGGCGAGCGCGGCCACCACCTGCCGTCGCAACTCTCCGGCGGCGAACAGCAGCGGGTGGCCATCGCCCGCGCCATCTCCAACGAGCCGGCGGTGGTGCTCGCCGACGAGCCGACCGGGAATCTCGACGAGGAGACCGGCACGGCGATCGGCGAGTTGCTGCTCGGCGTCCGCGAACGCACGGGTGCGGCGCTGGTCGTGGCGACCCACGACTCGGCGCTCTCGGCCCTCGCCGACCGCCGCCTCCGTCTGCGCGGCGGCCGGCTGCATCCGGAGGAGATCGAAGCGCCGGACGCCCGGGGCCGGGAGCGGCGTCCGCAGGAGTCGCTCGCCGAGCCGGAGCCGGCGCTCGCCCTCGGCTGACTTGCCGTCCGGAGCGCGCGAGCCGATGGGGGCGCCTTTCGGCGAGTCCCTCCCGATGCGTTCCGGCCCGGGTTCGGCTCTTCGCCGGAAGCCCGAACGGCCGCCGGGTCCGGCCCGACTCGTCGCGAGGACCGCGTACGGAAGTCCGACCGCGCAGTCGCGGCGGCCGCGGGGATCGGGAGCGCTCCCGGGGGCAGGGGGCGGCCCGTGACCTTCGGCTTCGCGCTGCGGATGGCGTTTCGTGAACTGCGCTCCTCGGCGCGGCGGCTGGGGCTGTTCTTCGCCGCGGTGGGGATCGGGACCGCGGCGATGGTGGTGCTCCGCTCGGCGGCGGACAGCATCCGCGACGCCCTCCTGACCGAGTCGCGGTTCCTCCTCGCCGCCGATGTCTCCGCGGTCTCCTCGGAGGGTTTCGACGAACCGACCGCCGCCGTCCTCGAAGCCGCGGCCTCGGCGTTCCCGCTGGCCGGCGTCACCCGGACCGCGCAGGTGGCGACGCTGGCCCGCTCCGCCGCCGACCCCGACCGCGCCGCGATGGTGGAACTGAAGGGGCTCGGCCCCGGGTTCCCCCTCCACGGGGACCTGGAGGTCGAGGGCGTCGCGCAGAGCCCGGCCCTCGTCGCCGGGATCCTCGCCGACGGAGGCGCGCTGGTGCGTCCGGAGTTGCTCCCCCGGCTCGGCCTCGAGGTCGGGGACGCGCTCCTGCTCGCCGGGGCGCGGTTCGAGGTGCGCGGGGTCCTGGCGCGCGAGCCGGGGGGCGGCATCAACTTCTTCGCCCGCGGGCCGAAGGTGCTCGTCGCCCTCGACGACCTCCTCGCCACCGGGGTCGCCGACGACCCGGCGCGCGGCCGGCGGGAGATCCTGTTCTCCCTCGAGGACGGCGCCCGGCCGGCGGAACTGGCGACCGCGCTGCGGACCGCGCTCGAAGGGGATTCGGGTGCGTCGCGGGTCCGGGTGCGGACCTACCGGGACACCGGCGAACGCCTCGCCCGGCGCATCCGCCGCGCCGAGGACTACCTGAGCCTCGCCGGCTTCGTCATCCTGGTGCTGGGCGCCGTCGGCGTCTTCAGCGTGGTCTCCGCCTTCACTCGGCAGAACCTGGCGGCGGCGGCCACCCTGCGCTGTCTGGGGGTCCACTCCCGGACGATCTTCCTGATCGCCGCGCTGCAGGTGGCGGTCCTCGCCGGCGCCGCCGGGGTGTTCGGCATCGCCCTCGCGGCCGGCGCGCTCACCCTGTTCGTCCCGCCCGTCGCCGTCGGGGGCATCGAGGCCACGATCCGCCTCACCGCCGGCGCGGCCCTCTCGGGCGCCCTGGCCGGCGGGGCGGCGGCGCTCCTGGCGTCCGTCTTCCCGCTGCTGCCGCTCCGCCGGGTGCGGCCTCTGGGCCTGCTCCGGAGCGGCGGACTGCTCGACGACGGGCGGTCTTCCGCGTCCCGCGCCCGGCGGGTCGAGACCCTGGCGGCGGTGGGCTGCGGCGCGCTCTTCCTGGGGCTCGCCGGCTGGCAGTCCGGTTCGTTCCCGGTGACGCTCGCGGTGACCGGGGGATTCGTCCTGGTCGCGGCGACGCTCTGGTTCCTCGCCGCGTTCCTCCTGCGGCTGCTCCGCCCCCTCGCCGGCGCCCGCACCTTCCCCGTGCGCCACGCGGTGCGCACCGTCCTCCGGGGCGCCGCCGCGGTGCGCCTCACCCTGGTGGCGGTCGGGGTGGGAGTCTTCCTGGTGCTCGCCACCGCCGGGATCGAACGCAACCTGCGCCGCGAGTTCGCGTTCCAGGAAGACGCCGGCGCGCCCGATGTGTTCTTCCTGGACATCCAGGCCGACCAGCGGGAGGCGGTGGAGGCGAACGCCCGCCGGGGCGGGGCGGAGACGGTCACTCTGCTCCCGGTGCTGCAGGCCCGGATCGAGGCGGTCTTCGGGCCGGAGGTCTCGTTCCCCGATCGGCCGGCGGTGCGCCGCGCCGGGATGGGGCGCGAGTACACCGTGAGTTCGCGTTCGTACCTCGAGGACAACGAGACCGTCACCGCCGGCGAGTTCTGGGGCGACCGCCCCGCCGACGGGATCGAGGTCTCCGCCGAGATCGAACTGTGGCGGGATCAGGGGCTGCGGCTGGGGGACACCATCCGCTTCCGCATCCTGGGCGAGACGCTGGACGCCCGCATCACTTCCTTCCGCGATGTGGAGTGGCGCAACGCCCGGAACGGCGGCTTCACCTTCCTCTTCCACCCGGACAACCTGGAGGACTTCCCGCGGACCTGGGCCGGGTTCGTGAAGGGGCCGGACGACCCGGTGGCGCGTTCGCGGTTCATCGGGGCCGCGGTGGGTGAGTTCCCGAACATCACCGTGGTGGATCTGCGCGATGTGCTGCAGACCTTCCGCCAGGTGGCCGACAGCGTGGCGCTGGCGATCCGCATCGTGGGTCTGATCGCCCTCATCGGCGGCGCGCTGATCCTGATCGGCACGGTGGCGGTCCACATCGGCGCCCGCCGCCGCGAGACGGCGGTGCTCCGGGTGCTCGGCGCCGCCCGCAACCGGGTGTTCGCCCTGACCCTGATCGAGCACGGCGCCCTGGGAGCGGTGGCCGGGGGCGCCGCGGTGGTGGGAGCGGCCGTCACGGTCTTCTTCGTGGTGCGCCAACTGATGCGGATCCCGTTCGCCGCCGACCCGGTGCTGCTGGCGGCGGGCGTGTTGCTGCCGGCCCTGGCCGCCGCGGTGGTGGGCGCCTTCGCCGCCGCGGATGTCCTGCGCCGCAAGCCCCTCGCGGTCCTCCGGGAGTAGCCTCGTTCCTCCGGGACGGCCCGGTCGGCGTCGCTCGACTCCCCCCGGCGTGAGGCCGTTCCGGAGGCCGGTCCCGGCCGAGCCGGGGCCGAAGCGTGGGAGGTGCGCGGCGGGGCAGACCTTTCGGACGCGGCGCCGCCGGAGGCTCCGCTCCGGTTCCAAGTTCCGAGAAGGGGCAGGAAGCGCTCGATGCGGGTTTTCGAACTGACCAGTGAGGTGCTGCTGCCGCGGCCGCGGGCCGAGGTGTTCCCGTTCTTCGCGGACGCCCGGAACCTGGAGCAGATCACGCCGCCATGGCTCCGCTTCCAGGTGCTGACCCCGACGCCGATCGAGATGCGCCCTTCCGCCGTCATCGCCTACCGCCTGCGGCTGCGGGGCCTGCCGGTTCGGTGGCAGAGCGAGATCACCGTCTGGGAGCCGCCCGACCGGTTCGTGGACGAGCAGCGGCGGGGGCCCTACCGGCTCTGGATCCACGAACACCGCTTCGAGGAGCGGGAGGGTCGGACGCTGGTGAGCGACCGGGTGCGCTACGCGGTGCCCGGAGGGCCCCTGCTGGAGGGGTCGGTGAACCGCCTGCTCGTCCGGCCCGACCTGGAGCGCGTCTTCGAGTATCGCCGCGCCGCTCTCGCGGGCCTCTTCGGGGCGGCGGATCCCTGAGCCGACCGGGCATCGGCGCCCGCCGGGCGGGGGCTGCGCGCCGCGGGCCTTACGGGTTCCGGATCCACGAACACCGCTTCGAGGAGCGGGCGGGTCGGACGCTGGTGAGCGACTGCGTGCGTTACGCGGTGCCCGGAGGACTCCTTCTGGAGGGATCGGTGAACGGCCTGTTGGTCCGGCCCGACCTGGAGCGGGTCTTCGAGTATCGCCGCGCCGCTCTCGCGGGCCTCTTCGGGGCGGCGGATCCCTGAGCCGACCGACCATCGGGGCGCCCGCCGGGTGGAGGCCGCGCGCCACGGGTCGTCGCGGTCGAAACCCGGTCGCAGATTCCGGCGCCGGTTCGGCGGGACTTCCGTCAGCCGGTGTTCCCGTCGCCCGGCCAGTTCTCCGGGAGCCGGACCGCCAGGACTTCCCCCTCGGCGGTGACGACGCCCCCGGCCTCGACGGTGACCGCGACCCGGACCTTCCGCTCCCGCACCTCCAGCGATCGCGCCCGCAGCACCAATTCCACGCCGAGGGGAGTCGGCCGGCGGAACTCCACGCGCAGGGAAGCGGTCACGAAACGCAGCGGCGGCTCGCTGCCGAGCGGCCGGCCGGCGGCGCGGTAGGCGGCTTCGGCGGCGCTGCCGGTACCGTGGCAGTCCACCAGCGAGGCGATAAGGCCGCCGTACACGAAGCCCGGCAGGGAGGTGTGGAACGGTTCCGGAGTGAACCGGCACACGGCTTCCCCGCCTTCGCGGAGACTGCGGAGCCGGTAGCCGTGTTCGTTGCGGGCCCCGCACCCGTAGCAGTACTTCGTCTCCTCCGGGTACGAATCCTGGAAGGCCGGCGGGGGCGGCGAGCCCGCAGCCGCGGCCGGCGCGGTCATCGTCCCCCGAAGAGCGCGAAGAGCAGCGCGCCCCAGGCGGCGAGGAGACACACCCCGCCCACCGGCGTGACCGGGCCCAGCCACGACGGCCCCCCGAGAGCCAGCCCGTAGAGGCTGCCGCAGAAGAGGATCACGCCCGCGGTCATCAGGCCTCCGGCGAGGGCGGTTCCGCTCCCGGCGACTCCGGTCTCGCCGACGAGGCCGACCGCGAGCAGACCGAGTCCGTGCCACGCCGAGTACCGCACCGCGGTCTCGAAAGTGGAGAGGGCCCGTTCCGTGAGCCGTCCTTCCAGCACATGCGCCCCGAAAGCGCCGGCGGCCACGGTCAGCAGCAGGACCGCGGCGCCGAGGCGGAGCCAGATCACGGCGCCCGGGAGGCGCCCCGGAGCGGTTCCCGGCGGCCGGCGCGGCGGGCGGGGCGCGTCCGGCCGTTCACCGCGCGCCGCTCAGCGGGCCTGCTGGCCCATCCGCAGCGGGCGCTGGGGCTCCGTCGGCTCGTCCGGGTAGAGCGAGGCCACCTGTTCCGCGTAGCCGTTGAACAGCGGCGTCGGGAAAGGATCCCGGTCGTCGAGCCAGTAACTCTCCGCCTGGCTCCACCGGGGATGCGGGATGTTCGGGTTCACATTCGACAGGAACCCGTACTCGTGCTTCTGCATCTCCCAGAAGAACGGCGGCTGCCGGGTCGTCAACTCGACCTTCACCACCGCCTTCGGGCTCTTGTAGCCGTACTTCCAGGGCACCGCCAGCCGCAGCGGCGCGCCGTGCTGGCGCACCAGCGGTTCGCCGTACACCCCGGTCACCAGGAACGCCAGCGGATGCATCGCCTCGTCGAGCCGCAGCGCCTCGTGGTACGGCCAGGGGTACCAGTTGCTCGCCGCCAGCCCCGGCATCTCGTCCCGGCGCTCGAGGCTGGTGAAGGCGACGAACCGGGCGCTCGGCTTCGGCTCCACCGCTTCGATCAGGCGCGACAGCGGGAACCCGGTCCAGGGCACATTCATCGCCCAGCGTTCCACGCAGCGGAAGTGGTAGATCCGCTCCTCGTGGGGGAAAGCGAGCAGGTCGTCGAGGTCGAAGGTGCGCGGCTTCCCGCACTCCCCGCCCACTTCCACCTGCCAGGGAACCGGTCGGTAGCCGCCGGAGAGTTTCCACACCGCGCCGCCGCGGCCGGCGAGGAACTCGTAGAAGTTGTTGTGGGCGCCGGCCACCTCCCGGGCGGTCAACTCCTTCCGGGCGATGTCCTCCGGCACGGCGTAGGCGGTCGGCTCCGCCGAGAAGCCGGCGGGCCACTGGTACGGGAGATCGAGCATCCCCACCGACGGGCCGTCGCCCTCCTGGGCGTTTCCCGCTTCGCAGGCGGCGGCGTACGGGCCGAGCAGCGCCGCGCCGGCGGTGGCGCCGAGGAACGCCCGGCGGTGGAAGAACACCTCCGGTTCGGTGACGCGGCCCCCGACCGGACTCCGGTCGAAGCGAGGGTGTTTCGAGGTCTTCAGCAGCAGGCTCATTGGTAGTCTCCCGGCTCCCGGACAGCGGCGCGAACGCTGGGAAGGAATGTCGCCGGGGATGGTATCGGGCGGGCGCCCCCCGCCTCGGTCTCCCCAGCGACCCGAGCGCCCTTTCCCCCACCTTCGCCGCCCGATGCCCCGGAACCGCCCTCCCGGAACCGGAGAACCGGGCGAGCCCGCGTCCGCGAACCCGGTGATCGCCGGCGTCGCTGCCGCAGCCCTGGCGGAGGCCGGGGAACGGGAGGCGGCCTTCCGGGCGGACGCGGCCCCTCCGGGCGGACTGGGACGCACCGGCGAGCGGGGAAGCGCCCCCCGGCTGGGTTGGGTGGACCTGCCCCTCCGGGCCGCTCCCCTGGTGGACGCCGGGGAGTCGCTCCGGGCCGCACTCGCGGCCGACGGCATCGGCCGGGTGGTCGTCGTCGGGATGGGAGGGTCGGGCCTCGGCGCCGAGACGCTCGTCGCCACGCTGCCGCCGCGGGCCGACGGAGCGGCGGCGGGCAGACTCCCGGTCGAGGCCCTGAACAGTCTGGCGCCGGAGGCGGTGCGCGCGGCGGTCGCGCCCGACCGCGTGCCGGAGACCGCGTTCCTCATCGCCTCCAAGTCGGGGACCACGGTGGAGACCGTCGCGCTGGAATCGGTGATCGTGGACGCGGTCGCCCGCTCCGGCGGATCCGTCGCCCGGCAACTGCTGGCCCTGAGCGACCCCGGTTCGCCGCTGCTGGCGCGGGCCGAGGCCGACGGTTGGCGCGCCGCCTTCCGCGGGAACCCGGAGGTCGGGGGTCGTTTCTCGGCGCTCAGCGCCTACGGTCTCTTCCCGGCGGCGCTGGCCGGCCGCGAACTCCGCCCGTCGCTGCGGCGCGCCGCCCGACTCCGCCGGGCGCTCGATGAGGCGGGAGCGACGGACTCCGACCCCGGCATCGGGCTCGGGACCCTCCTCGCAGCGCTCCACGATGCCGGGCGCCGGCAGATCCATCTCTCCGCGGAGCCCGGGCTCGAGCCGCTCCTCCCCTGGCTGGAGCAGTTGTTCGCCGAGAGCGCCGGCAAGGACGGGAAGGGGTTCCTGCCGGTGATCCTGCCGCCCCGGCCGGCGCGCCGCGCGTTCGGGTCGGCGGTCCCGGCGGCCGGACCGTTCCCCCCGGCGGCGTCAGGTCGGTCCGCGTCGGGCCCCGCGGCCCTGCTCCTCCACCTCGGCGCCGCCGCCGGAGACGACGCGGACCGGTTGCGGCAGGCCGCCGCCGGGGTCCCGGTGATCCGCTGTCCGGTCGGGCCGGAGGGCGTCCTCGCCGAGGTGTTCCGCTGGGAAGTGGCGGTGGCGGTGTTCGCCCACCAGATCGGGGTGGACCCCTACGACCAGCCGGACATAGACGGCTCGAAGGCCCTGGCGCGGCGGCTGATCGCCGGTCGGGCCGCGCCCCCCGAGGCGCCGCGGCGGTCCGACGCGGCGCTGTCCGCGTTCCTCCGGGAAGCGGCCGCCGGGGGGCTGGCGCTGAACGCCTTCGGGCACCGGAACGACGAGTCCGTCGCGCTCTTCCAGGCGTTGCAGCGTGACCTGGCCGCAACGCTCGGGACGGTTCCGGCGGTCGCCTTCGGTCCCTCGCTGCTCCACACCCTGGGTCAGTTGGAGAAGGGCGGGCCGCCGGATCTCTCGGTTCTGGTATTGACCTGGGGAGGGGGGCCGGACCTCCCGATTCCGGCGTTCGCCGGCGAGCCGGCCGGACTCGGCTGCCGCGCGCTCCTGCGCCTGCTCGCCGCCGCGGACCACGCGGCGCTCGGGGAGGCCGGCCGCCGGGTGTTCCGGCTCGACGCCGGGGACGAGGGGCTCGCTCCGCTGGCGGCGCGGATCCGGGAGGCCGCCGCCGCGTCCTTCGGCGGGGATGGCTGACCCGCTCCCCGAGCGCACCGCCATCGAACTGGCGGCCCTGATCCGGCGCCGGGAGGTCTCCGCGGTGGAGGTGATGGACGCCCATCTCGAGCGCCTGGCGGCGACGAATCCGCGGGTGAACGCGGTGGTGACCCTTGTCGCGGACTCCGCCCGGCGCGGCGCCGAAGCCGCCGACCGCGCCCTCGCCGCCGGCGAGCCGGTAGGCCCGCTCCACGGCCTGCCGGTGGCCCACAAGGATCTGGTTCCGACGAAGGGGATCCGGACCACCTTCGGCTCCCGGATCTACGAGTCGTTCGTTCCCCGGGCCGACGGCCTCCTCGTGGAACGGCTGCGCGCCGCCGGGGCGATCACCCTGGGGAAGACGAACACCCCGGAGTTCGGCGCCGGTTCGCAGACCTTCAACGAGGTGTTCGGGCCGACCCGGAACCCCTGGGAGCTGACGAAGACCCCCGGCGGCTCCAGCGGCGGAGCGGCGGCGGCGCTCGCCTGCGGGATGGTTCCCCTCGCCGACGGGAGCGATTTCGGGGGCTCGCTGCGGAACCCGGCGAGTTTCTGCGGCGTGGTCGGGTTCCGCCCCTCCGCGGGTCTCGTTCCGATGTGGCCGAACGAGACCCCGCGCTTCCCGATTCCGGTGGAGGGCCCGATGGCGCGTACGGTGGCCGACGCCGCCCTGATGCTGAGCGCGCTCGCCGGCCGCGACGAACGCGCTCCGCTCTCTTTCGAGACGCCGGCGGAGGTGTTCCACGCGCCTCTCGAAGCGGACTTCCGCGGCGTCCGGGTCGCCTGGGCCGCCACGATCGCCGGCCTGCCGTTCGACCCGGCGGTCACCGCCGCCCTGGCGCCGGCCCGGCGGGTGCTCGAAGGTCTCGGCTGCGAGGTCGAAGAGGCGGCGCCGGACCTCGAGGGCGGCCGGGAGATCTTCCGGCGGCTGCGGGCCTGGTACTTCCACCGCCGCTTCCGCCGGCACCTGCGGCGCCACCGGGAACTCCTGAAGGACACCGTCGCCGGGAACATCGAGGAGGGCGCCCGGCTCTCCGCCGCGGAGGTGCGGGAGGCCGAGCGGGGTCGGGAAGAGATGGCCGCGCGGGCGGCGCGGTTCTTCGACCGGTACCGGTTCCTGGCGCTGCCGGTGGCGCAGGTCCCGCCCTTCGAGGTGGAGCAGGAGTGGGTCCGGGAGATCGCCGGCGTCCGGATGGGTTCCTACATCGAGTGGATGGAGTCCTGCTCGCTGGTATCCCTCCTCGGCGTTCCCGCGATCTCGGTCCCCTTCGGGCGGACCCCGGACGATCTCCCGGTGGGGCTGCAGATCGTGGGCCGGGCGACCGGCGACCACCGCGGCGACCGAGCGCTGCTGCGGTTCGCCCACACCTTCGAGCAGGCGGCCGCCCTCCCGCGCCGCTTCCCGGTGATTCCGGGATGACCGCGGCGGGCGGCGGCGAGGATCCGGCCTACCGGCGGCCCCGGCAGGCGAAGACCGCGGCGGGCGGGACCTTCCGCCGGATGGTCTCCGTGTGCCGGACACTCCGGAACCGTTCCCGGAGGGCCCGGGTGAACCCGGTGCGGCTCCGGAACGGGAGCGCGAGCAGATAGACGGAGAAGACGAACGGACCGTCCGGCGGCAGGGTGCGGCAGAGCCGGCGGCCGCCCTTCCGCGCCGCTTCCCGGTGGTTCCGGGATGACCGCGCCGGGCGGCGGCGAGGATCCGGCCTACCGGCGGCCGCGGCCGGCGAAGACCGCGGCCGGGGGGACCTTCCGCCGGATGGTCTCCGTGTGCCGGACGCTCCGGAACCGCTCCCGGAGGGCTCGGGCGAACCCGGTGCGGCTCCGGAACGGGAGCGCGAGCAGATAGACGAAGAAGACGAACGGACCGTCCGGCGGCAGGGTGCGGCCGAGCCGGCGGCCGCCCTTCCGAGCCGCTTCCCGGTGGTTCCGGGACGACCGCGCCGGGCGGCGGCGAGGATCCGGCCTACCGGCGGCCGCGGCAGGCGAAGACCGCGGCGGGCGGGACATTCCGCCAGATGGTCTCCGTGCGCCGGACGCTCCGGAACCGCTCTCGGAGGGCCCGGGCGAACCCGGTGCGGCTCCAGAACGGGAGCGCGTGGAGATAGACGAAGAAGACGAACTGGCCGTCCGGCGGCAGGGTGCGGCAGACGCCGTCGAGCGCGGCCTGCTGCTGCTCCCGGGCCAGGACCGACCAGGGCAGCGTGGCCACCACCACCTGCGGCCGGGGAAGGGCCTCGGCGGCGCAGATCTCCGGGAGGCGGGCCAGGTCGTCCACGACCAGATGCACCTCCGGGAGGCGGCGGCGCAGCGCTTCGGCGCAGATCGGGTTCACCTCCACCGCCATCAGCCGCATCCGGTCCGGCTTCCGCGCCAGCAGTTCTTCGGTGACCGCGCCGTCGCCGGCCCCGGCTTCCACCACGCTGCCGCGATCGGGCCATTCGACCGCCCGCGCGATGGCCTGCCCCAGTTGCGGGGAACTGGCGCGGACCGCCCCGACCTGCCGCGGCCGGGCCAGGAACTGCCGGAGGAGCGTGTTGCCCGTCGGCGCCTCCGCGACGGGCGCCCGGCGGCCCGGGTCGCCGCCCACCTACACGCCGCGGGTGGCGACGAGGCGGCGGGTGGAGAACCCCAGCCAGTGGAGCCGGCCGAAGTGGCGGGCGTGCTCCACCTTGAGGCAGCGGTCCATGACCACTTCCATCCCCAGTTCCTCGGCGCGCTCGGCCGCTTCCCGGTGGACCACGCCGTACTGCAGCCAGAGGCCCTTCGTCCGGCCGGCGCACTCTTCCACGATGCCGGGAACGGCCGCCGGGGCCCGGAACACATTCACCAGGTCCACCGGCTCCGGGAGCGCCGCCACCGAGGGGTAGCAGCGCTCGCCGAGGATCTCTTCCGCCCGCGGGTTCACCGGCAGGATGCGGAAGCCGTTCCGCTGCAGGTAGAACGCGACGAAGTAGCTGCCGCGCAACTCCCGGGGCGAGAGCCCCACCACGGCGACCGTCCGGGCGCCGCCGACGAGCCGGCGGATGCGTTCCGGATCCTGCCAGCGGGAGAGATCCGGCGTTTCCTCCGGGATCTCGCAGGCGGTGGTCAGATCGGACATGCGGCTCCTTCCGCTTCCGCCGGGGTGTGTTCCGGCGCGTCTTCGTCCGCGGCGGCGGCGAGCCCGGCGGCGAGGTCCCGGAGCAGGTCCTCCGGGTCTTCGATCCCCACCGACAGGCGGATGGTGCCGGCGGAGATCCCGGCGCCGGCCAGTTCCTCCTCGCTCAACTGCCGGTGGGTGGTGCTCGCCGGATGGATCACCAGACTCTTGGCGTCGCCCACGTTGGCGAGATGCGAGAACAGCGACAGCGCCCCGAGGAACCGGCGTCCGGCGGCGCGCCCTCCCTTCAGGTCGAAGGAGAACACCGAACCGGCGCCCTTCGGCAGGTACTTGCGAACGAGCGGGGCGAAGCGGCTCGACGGCAGGCCGGGGTGGGCGACCGCCGCGACTTCCGGCCGCCCCGCCAGGTATTCGGCGACCCGCAGGGCGTTCGCGGAGTGGCGTTCCATCCGCAGCGGCAGGGTCTCGATCCCCTGGAGGAACAGGAAGGCGTTGAACGGCGACAGGGCCGCGCCGAGATCCCGGAGCGTCTCCGCCCGGAGTTTCATCAGGAACCCGTACTCGCCGAAAGTCGCCGGGAACGCGAGCCCGTGGTAGGCCGGGGAGGGCTCGGCGATCCCGGGGAACTTGCCGTTGCCCCAGTCGAACCGCCCGGACTCGGCCACGATCCCGCCGATGCTGGTGCCGTGGCCGCCGAGGAACTTGGTGGCGGAGTGGACGACCAGGTCCGCGCCCCACTCCAGCGGGCGGCAGAGGAAGGGCGTGGCGAAGGTGGAGTCCACCATGAGCGGGACGCCGTGCCCGTGGGCGACCTCCGCGACGCGTTCCAGGTCGAGGACATTCCCGCCCGGGTTCCCGATGGTCTCGCCGAAGAGGAGCCGGGTCTCGTCCCGGAGGGCGCGCCGGAACTGCTCCGGGTCGTCGGGGTCCACCAGGGTGACCGAGAACCCCAGTTTGCGTTCCAGATGCCGCAGTTGGGTGAGGGTGCCGCCGTAGAGCGCCCGGGAGGCCACCAGGTGGTCGCCGGGCCGCAGGATGGTGAAGAACGCCGCCGCCTGCGCCGCGAGGCCGGAGGCGAAGGCCACGGCGCCGATCGCGCCTTCGAGGTTGGCGAGCCGCTCCTCGAAGGCGGCCACCGTCGGGTTCATGATCCGGGAGTAGGTGTTCCCGTACTCCTGCAGGTCGAAGTAGGCGGCGGCGGACTCCGGATCCTCGAAGACATAACTCGTCGTCTGGAAGATCGGCACCGCCCGCGCCCCGGTGTAGGGCTCCGGGCGCGCCCCGGCATGCACGGCGCGGGTGGCGAACCCGAAATCGGGGGGCGCCCCGCCGTTCGGTCGGTCTTCGGTCATGTCGGGGGTGGGTGCTCGGGGGAGGATCGGGGGAGGGTGTTCGGGGTGGATCGGCGGGGAGGAGTCGGCGGCCCCGGGCGGCGCACCCCGGGGCCGGAGCGCGTCACGCCGCCTCACGCTCCGTCGCGCCGGGCGGGGAAAGCGGCTGATCGGGCGCGGGACTCGGAGAGGGTGTTCCCGCGCTCGCCGGGGTGCGCCCACCCGTCTGCCCGTCGCCGGATCGGAGCCGGAAGGGTAGCGAGTCGGCCCGCGTATCCGCGTCCTCCTCGCGGAGGCGCGGGACCTCTGCGGGGGAGACACCGCTCTTCGATCCTGCGGTGGTCGCTCCGGCTAACCTCCGGCGGCGCGAACGGAACCGCGGGCCCGTCGGCCCGGCGCTTCGCAGCCGTAGGAGGTAGAGGAGATGCAGCGACTCCCCCTGTACTTCGACCTTCGGGTCGTCGCGGCCGGCGGCCGTTTTCTGGCCAGCGTGGGAATGCGAGGCCGGATCACCTGCGAGGAAGAGTTCGGTTCCACTTGGATGTACGGGGTGAATCCCGGTGGCCTCGCTGAGAACGGGGAGGATCTCGAGTCCGCCTGCGCCAACTTCCGCCGCGCCCTGACCGAGATCATCGGAGACTCCGCCCGGCAGGCCGCCGACTTCGGCGAGTTCCGGGCCGATGTCGAGGAGTTCCTGCTGGGGACGACCGAGGACCTCGTGGACGAGTGGGTGTCTGCCCGTCAGCGGATCCGCGCCGGGAGCGTTCCGAACCTGGGCCTGCCGCAGGAGACCGCGGACTTGGGGCCGGTTCTCCACCTGCTGGACCTGACCCGCCGCGGAGCGCGGCGACCCGCCGTCACCGAGGGCGCCGGCGATTCCCGGACGCTCCTGGCGGTCTGAGCCGTTCCTTCGAAGCGGCGCAGCGGGGTGGACACTCCCGGCGAGGGCGGGCGGCGGGGCGTGTAGGGTTCGCGCCCGGCCGGCAGGTCCTCCAGTCGCCCGTGTCGTCTGTCGTCGCACCGACCGGGGAGGTTCATCGAGATGCAGAAGATCCCGTTGTACTTCGATCTCCGGGAAGTCGTGAAGGGCCGCACCTTCGTCGTCACGGTGCGGATGCGGGGCCGGATCACCGGCGTTGACGAGGGGGACGGGTCGGTCTGGATGTACGGCGTGAATCCCGCCGGTTTGGCCTGTCCCGGCGAGGACCTGAAGTCCGCGTACGCCGGTTTCCGGAGTGCTTTGGGTACTACCCTGACGGACTTCGCGGACCGGGCGCAGGACTTCGCGCAGTTCCGGGACGAACTCGAGGCGTTCTTCCGGGGAACGGCGGACGACATCGTGTCCGAATGGTCTGCGGCCCGGCAGGAGATCCGCGCCGGGGTCGTTCCGGAGTCGGACTGGCTCCGGGAGACGGCGGATCTGGAGCCCGAACTGCGGTTTCGGAATCCGGGCGCGCCGGAGGCGCCGGTTGCGCTGTCCGACGAAGAACCGGCGCCGGTGCGCCTGGCGTCCTGAACGCGTTCGCTTCCGATTTCTTCCGGCGGGCAGGTCCGCTGGAGCGAGATCCAAGAACACATGGACCGACCGGCCCGGGTTGGTCGCTCCGGGTGCCCGATCACCATCGGACGATCCGCTACGACAGCCGGGTGGCGCTGTTGTCGAAAGGCGCCCAAGGGCGGTCGGATCCGGAGATACCGATCCGCGAGGGGAAGCACCTGTTTCGCGTTTTCGGGATACCGGACTGAGCCGAACGTAAGATCCCCCCAACCGCGCTGATCCGGAACGCGTCCGGACGACGCGTCGGGAGGGCGGCTCTCAGTCGTCGCCGAGGAAGGCGCGGATGAGGGGGGTGAGGCGGTCGGCGCGGAGGAGGAAGGAGTCGTGGCCGTAGTCGGTCTCGATCTCGTGGTGTTCCACCGACCGGCCGGCGGCCCGCAGCGCGGCGGCCAGCCGCTCGGAGTCGGCGGTGGGATAGAGCCAGTCCGAGGAGAACGACAGCAGCAGCGTGCGGCAGCGGAAGCGGGCCGCGGCGCGGGCGAGGTCGCCCTCTCCGTGCCGGCGGGCGAGGTCGAACCAGGTGAGCGCCCGGGAGAGCAGGACATACGCCGCCGGGTCGAAGCGCGCCACGAACTTCGCCGCCTGGTGGCGGAGGTAGGACTCGACCCGGAAGTCGGCGGCCTCCCGGTCGAAGGCGAAGTCCTCCCGGTCCTGCAGCGCCCGTCCGAATTTCGCCTCCATCCCGGCCGCCGAGAGGTAGGTCAGGTGTCCCGCCATGCGGGCGACGGCCAGCCCGCGTTCCGGGCGCTTCCCGAACTCGGCATACCGCCCGCCGCGCCAGTCGGGATCCGTCGTGATGGCGTTCCGGGCGACCGCGTTCCAGCCGATCCCCTGCGCCGAGAGCGCCGGGGTGGTCGCCACGCCGACGACCGCCTCCACCTCGTCCGGCCAGGCCGCCGCCCACTCGAGCGCCTGCATCCCGCCCAGCGATCCCCCGGCCACCGCGGCGAGCCGCTCCACGCCCATCTCGCGCAGCGCCGCGCGGGAAGCCCGGGCCAGGTCCCCGACCGTGACCGTCGGGAAGTCCGCGCCGTACGGCCGCCCGGTGGCCGGGTGCGGCGAGACCGGTCCGGTTGTCCCGCCGCAGCCGCCGAGCAGGCTCAGCGAGACCACGAAGCGACGGTCGGTGTCGAACGCCTTGCCGGGCCCGATCATCGGATCCCACCAGCCGAGCCCGGCCGCGCCTTCGCCGGCCTTCCCGGCACCGAACCCGTCCACCGCGGACTGCCCTTCGCCCCACCCGGCGGCGTGCGCGTCCGCGGAGAGCGCCGGGCAGATCAGGATCGTTCCCCCGGGGGCCTCCGGCTCGCCCCAGGTCTCGGCGGCGACCTCCAGCGCCGGCAGGACCGCGCCGCACTCCAGCGGGAACGGCCCCGACGGGCGGAGCGTCCGGCGCCGGTGCGGGAGCGCGTTGCCCCGGATCTCCCAGGGCCGGGCGGGGTCGGAGTCGGCGGAGTCGGCGCTGCCGGCCCGGTTCAGGTCCGGAGCCACAGCGCCACCGCGAAGGCCAGGGTGGCCGCGCTGACGACGAACCGCAGGATCCGGTCGCCGGCCAGGATCGTGAGCCGGGTCCCGATGAGTCCGCCCACGAGCGTGCCGAAGCCGAGCGAGAGCCCCAGCGGCCAGTCCACCGCCGCGTTCGCCGAGAAGATGGCCAAGGACACCAGCGAGAACAGGCTGATGCAGGCCACCTTGATCGCGTTCCCGGCGACCAGACCGTAGCCGGCCCAGGAAGTGACTCCCAGCGAGAGGAACCCCACCCCCGCCTGCACGAAGCCGCCGTAGAAGCCCATCAGCAGGAAGGCGACGAAGAGCGCGGCGCCCGGCGGCGGATGGTCGTCGGCCGGTTCCCGGGCCTCCGCGCCCCCGTGGCGGAGGAGCGGCGCCAGGGTGAAGAGCACCATGACGACGGCCAGCACCCGGAGGAAGGCGGTCTCTCCCACCTGCAGGACCAGGAGACTGCCGGCGACGGCGCCGAGCGCGCAGGCCGGACCGAGCCGGGCCACGATCCCCCGGGGCATGGCGCCGGCGCGGCGGAAGGAAGCGGTCGCGCCGACGGTCTGGAGGAGCACCGCGAACCGGTTCGTCCCGTTCGCCGCGTGGTGGGGCAGCCCCAGGAAGATCAGGAGCGGGAGCGTCAGGAACGACCCGCCCCCGGCGACCACATTCAGCGCGCCGGCCACCAGACCGGCGGGGACCAGCAGCAGCGCCGCGAGAACCGGGTCGTCAGCCGCGAACAAGAGTCCTCCCGCCGCGGGGTCTGCGAGCGGGCGTCAGTCGTCGCCCGCGCCGCCGGTCCCCGCCGCCGGGCAGAAGGCGAGCGCCGCCGAGTTGATGCACCACCGCTCCCCGGTGGCTTCCCGGGGTCCATCGGGGAACACATGCCCGAGATGGGCGCCGCACTTCCGGCAGACGGCTTCGGTGCGGGCCATGCCGAGGCTCCCGTCGGCCCGCGTGCCCACGGTTTCCGGCTCCGCCGGACGGGTGAAACTGGGCCAGCCGCTGCCGGAGTCGTACTTGTCGTCCGAGGCGAACAGCAGCGCCCCGCAGCAGACGCAGCGGTACTCGCCGGGGTCGCGGTTCCGGTAGTGCTCCCCGGTGAAGGGCGGCTCGGTGGCCCCCCGCCGGGTGACCGCGAATTGCTCCGGCGTCAGCCGCTCCCGCAGTTCCGCCTCGGTCGGCGGGGGCTCTCCCTCGGTGCTCACGGCGCGCGGAAGGATACCGACGGGGCCGGGGCCGGCCGGGTCACCCGGCGATGAACGCCCGGCTGACGATGAGGACCCAGTAGAGGATCAGCGACAGGATCAGCGCCTTCCCGAACTCCCGGACCTTCCCGGCGAGCCGCCCCTTCCGGGACTTCGGCAGCAGCGCGTAGATCCCGAACGCCGCCAACAGCACCAGCGCCAGATTCCGAAACCGCAGCATCGCTCCGGGCCGGATGATACGGGCCATCGTCCGTGCCCCGGTCGCCCCGAAGGCGCCGGCCGGCGAGTGGCGCCTCTCCGCGCGGTCGGTCCACGCCGCCTGCCGGAGATCCAAGCGTCGCCGCCTCCGTCCGCATCGGCGTCCGCCGAGGTCGGGCCGATCATCGTGCTACCGTTGCCGAAGTGCACACTTTCGGGCGTCTCCGTCACTCGCAGGGGCGGCCGCCCATCGGTCCCGGTCGGGTCGCGCACGACGAAGGCGACTCCGGATGAATATCCGTGCTTGCGCTTCCCGGGAGAGCGCCGGCTGGTTGGGTGAGGCGCTCGAGAGTCTCGATGAAATCGCTACGGGTTTCGAAGTGGATGGTCCCGTACCCGATGAGGCCGTAGTCTCGACCTCCAGGAAATTTCTCCGCGATCTGGCGCTCCGGGTGGAGACGGAGCCCGGAATCGACCATGACGGCTTCGGTGGAGTCAGCGTGGAGTTCGTGGGTCGTGACGGGGACCGGGTCCTCTTCATCATCGAGCGCGACCTGTCGGCGTCGTATCACGAGTACATCCACAAGGAAGCGACCAGCAGGGGATACGACGATTGGCCGCAGATGATGAGAGGTATCGGTGACGCGTGGCTCGACCGGTCCGAATTGCAGCGAGTCCGGGGCGCCCGGTAACGACCCGAACCGAGCCGTTGCGGATGCTCTTCCGGCGACCCCCGACATGCAGGTTCCGGCTGGCTGTCTGCTCCGACTCTGGCTGCAGAGAGGGATCCGACTCTGGCTGCAGAATCGCATCCAATTCCAACGGAAACAACGACTTGCGCCGCTGACTCTGGCCTCGACTCTGGCCTCGACTCTGGCCTCGGCGCTGCCCGCCGCTCGCCGCTTGCCCGACCCTCGAATCCGGGCGTCCGGCGCCCGTCCGGCGACGGGGCGTATCCGTGCGCCGCAGCGGGTGACGCCCCGCACGGCGCGTGAGCCTTCCGGCTTCCCCTTCCCCTCGTGTCCTCCGGCGCGAGAATGTCGGCCCGATTCGGTCGGTGGCGCCCGCGCGAGGACGCCGGAGGCGCCATCCGGACCCGGCGGTGCGGCTCTCGATCCGGTATCTTTCCGGCTGCGGGGCGCCTGCGCAGCCACCGGACTCCTGACCGCGGCCGGGGCGCCGGCCACCGCGTCGAGATCGCGGCACTCGAGGCGTTTCGGGTCTTCCTCCACAACGGCAACAGCCAGGCCTGCGTGAATCTCCTCGAGGGCAGCACTCTGCACGACTTCCATGTCCACCGCGCGACCGAGCGTTATCGATGGGTCGGCCGCTGCCGGGAGGATGGATTCGCCGTGCCGACGAAAGCGTTTTTCGACGATCCGGGTGGCGGGGTCCGCTGCGCGGCCGAGGAGGCGAACCTCGGACTTCCCGGCGAGGTCCTGAACACCGTGGAGGGTCGGGCCGAACATGAACCTCGATGAGATCGTCAGCGACTTCCGGAGGCGCCTCTCGACCGAAGTCGAACTGAGGCCGTACGGTCGGGGCCTGCGGCAGATTCTCACGCCGTTCACCCTTGCCGACGGAGATGTCGTCTCCGTCTTCCTGAAGAAGGACGGAGAGCGCTGGACCATCACCGACGACGGAAACACCTGGATGCAGTTGTCGTACGACAGCGATGATCGGTCTCCGGAGATTCCGGAACGCAGAGCCGCCATCGCCCGGGCGATCTCGGAATTCGGTATCGAGGATCACGAGGGCGAGTTGACCGTCCCCGTCGAAGGCGCCGGATTCGGAGACGCGCTGCTCTCGATGATCCAGGGAATCCTGAAGGTATCGGACGCGGACTTCCTCTCGACCGAAGTGGCGAAGGCGAGATTCGCGGACGGAGTTCGGACACTGCTTCGCGACGCTGCGCCGGACAACTCGGCGGAGTTCGACTGGGCGGACCCGGAGCGCGATCCACGGCGCCTCTATACCGTGGACTGTCGCATCGAGGGGCGGTCGTCGCCGCTGTTCGTGTACGCGCTCGTAGATGACGGGAAGACGAGGGATGCCACGATCGCGTTGCAGCGCTTCCGGCAGTGGGGCGTGCCGTTTCGCGCGATGGGGATCTTCGACCGCCGGGAGTCCATTCGAAACGATGTACTGCTCCGGTTTTCCGATGTCTGTTCGACTCAGTTCTCCGGCCTCGCCGAGAACCGGGAGGCCATCATCAACCACCTCAATCGACTGTGTCCGGTCCTGACCGGTGGTGCACATCGAAGTTTCGGACCCGATTCGATGGCGGGGATGCCGAGGGCAGGGAGGCCGGGACGCCGGAAAGACCGAGGATGACCTGATCCGAATTGCTTGCGACACGGAGGAGAGGGCGTCGGCGTCACGGGCGGTCGTCGTTCGGCGTCGATTTCGGCCTGCGGGACCGTGTCGGCCGCGGCCGGCGCGAGCGGTCGACTTTCCGGCCTGACGCAGCAGGGCTTCGTCGACACTGCTGTTGTTCGAGTTCCGGCGAAGTGCTCGTAGCGGAGCGCGTTTCGTAAGAAAGCGGTCACGCGCTCCTGCGTGCGGAGTCTGTTCGCCGACCGGGTTCATGGCGCGGGACTCCGAAGTCCCTGTCGTCTCAACCGGGCGCGGCCAGCGACGGTGAGCCGGTACTGCTGCATGCGGCTGCGAGGGCGGTCGGGGATCGTCGGTGCGAGCACCCCCTCGATCACCAGCCGGCGGACGACCTCGTTGAGGCGTCCGGAGACGGTTCTCTGGCCCAGGTCGGCGGACAGGGCCGCCTTGGACATCGGGCCGCCGGCCAGGAACCGAAGAACGCGAGTTTCCAGCGACTCTGGTACTGGGGGCTCCGCTGTCGGCCCCGGGTGGTCTGACTCTGGCTGCACCTGATGCGCCGACTCTGGCTGGAGCGCGGACTCCGACTCTGGCTGCAGAGTCGGATCCAAGTCCAAATTCGACAAAGACTTATCGATCGATCTCGATTTCGACTCTGGCTGCAGTGCCGACTCCGACTCTGGCTGCATCTCGGTCGCCTGATCTTCGGAGCCGAGGCGGGCTGCCATGCGTTCGTCCGGGGGGAGTCGACGCACGGTGGTGACGAATCCGTCCGCGAGTGAGAACTCCGGCTCCGGCAAGCCGGCGCCCTCGCACCGGCGGATCATGTCCACGGTTCCGGTTCCCATCCGCTCGATGTAGTCGGCGAGATAGAGAGGCCGGGCCAGCAGCGGGTTCCCCGGAATGGATCGGTGCGGGCCCCGAAGCCCGTCGAAGGTCAACGGCGGTGCCAGCCGACCGGGATTCCGGACCTCCAGGCGATCCGAGAACAGCATGACCTGGACGCTCCCGCTGTCGGCGTAGTCCCGGTGGGCCACGGCGTTGACGATGGCTTCGGTCACCACTTCGGGCGGGATCTCGTAGAGGCGCGGCGCCCGGGTGTCGTTCGCCCTCGTTCCGATGATCCGATCGATCTTGCCGAGAACGAAGTCCACGGCCTGATCCACCAACTCGAAGGCCGTGCCCTGATAGGTCTGGTGGGAGGGAATGGGCTTTTCCACCTCCGTTCCGTGGAAATGGGCGCACCGGACCTCGGAACTCAGCAGGAAGCGCTGGGGGGCCTTGCCGAACAGCAGGACCGCCGCGTTCGCCGGAACGCTGCCGTCCACCAGGCCCAGGTGGGTCAGGACCTCCTCGGGCCGCGCGGTTCCGGCCAGTCGAAAACCGCGGACGCGGCGGACGAGGTCCACGAACCGGGCCACTTCTTCGAAGTCGAGATCATCGAGCGTCGCCCTCTCGCACGGCGCCGCGTCGAACGGTGTCAGGCGCAGTAAACCTCTGACTTTCGAATACTCGACGAGCGCCGCATAGAGACCGGCGCGAAGATCTTCCAAAGTCTCGTACTGCCTGCGAACGAGTTCCGCGTCGGCCTTTTCGACGAGTGCCCGCATCTTCGGGTGCCGATCTCCCTCGCTCACGTGTTTCAGGAAGACCAGACGGTGCACGCGGGCCTTCGTGGCGTGGTCGAACTCTCTCTCGGTGGGCGACACGCCATCCCGATCCTCGGTGCCGTACTCCGCTCCGAACAGCCCCAGATAGAGGTCGCACCGTTCAACCTCGTCCAGGTACAGATCGTCGGGTCGCCGGTCCGTCGCCGGCGCCTCCTCGAACAGGAAGACCTCGAAGAACTGACGCAGCAGCGGGTCGTCCCGCAGGTAGTCCGCGATTGCGCGCCGCTCCTGCGCGAACTCCCGCTGCACGCTGCTGACGAAGAGGCGCAGTCGGTTCATGTGTCACGAACGAGCGGGGGGCGGGGGGATTCTCCCAGAATCACGCCGGGCGAGGGGGCGGGGCGGTCGGGGCGCGCGACGACCGGGTGCGCCGCCGCGGGTCGGCTTGGCCCGATGGCGCCCGCAGCCTCGGCGGCGGGGAGGGGGCGGCCGGCGGGAGGGGTCGGGATGGGCCGGTTATCATCCGTTCCGGCGGGGCGAGCAGTGGACGACGAGCGGCGGGGCGACGCGGTTCTGCCGGGGGGCGGGGCGCGGCCGGGAGGGCAGGGCCCGGACCGGATCGAGGACCCGGGCGGCGGGTCGCCGGGAGGGGCCGGGGTCGAGGAGGAGGCGGCCGGGGCCGTTTCGGAGCCGCTGCCGGGGGCGTTTACCGTCGAGGCGCCGACCGACGAGGCCGAGGAGGACGAGTGGGGGCAGGTGCGGGGGAGTTCCCCCGGGCCGCCCGCCGGCGGCAGGGCCGGGGGCGGCCGGCGGCGCGGACCGCTGATCGCGGGGCTGGCGGCGCTCATCGCGGTGGCCGCCGGGGTCTGGTGGTGGCTGAGCCGGGTCGCGCCGCCGCCCGAACCGGAGCCGGAACCGGTGGTGGAGGCGCCCGAACCGGAGTCGGAGCCCGAGCCGGAAGAGCCGCCGCTGCCGCCGCTCGACGAGAGCGATCCGTTCCTCCGGGCCCTGTTCACGGCCCTCAGCGAGAACCCGGAGGCGGTCGCCTGGCTGCTCGGCACCGATCTGGGGCGGCACGCTGCCATCGCCGTGGACAATGTGGCGGACGGGCAGAGCCCCCGGAGGGCGCTGGCCGCTCTGACCCCGGTCGAGGATTTCGGGACCACCGGGGAAGACGGGGCACTGCAGGTGGATCCAGCCTCTTTCGCCCGGTACGACTCGGTGGCGGCCGGGATCGCCGAGGTGGACATGAGGCGGGTCGCGGAGGCGGTGGTCGAGGCGCTGCCGCTGTTGGAAACGGCCTACGCCGAACTCGGCCGGCCGGACCGGACTTTCCGGGAGGCGGTGGACAGCGCGCTCGACCGGCTGCTCGCCGTGCCGGTCCCCGATCTCCCGATCCTGGTGCGGGAGCAGACCCTCCGCTACGAGTACCTGGATCCGGGGCTCGAGGACCTGGACGAGGCCTCGAAGCACCTCCTCCGGCTGGGCCCCGAGAACCAGCGCCGGGTGCAGGAGGCCCTCTCCCGGTTCGCCTCCGCCTTCCGGGCGCGGGCGCCCCGCACCCGCTGAGGGTCGGGGTCTCCCGCGCCCGATGCCGCAGGTCCGGTTCACGCCGAACCTCCGGCGGCACCTCGTCGTAGAGACCGCCGAAGTGGACGCCGCCACCGTCTCCGAAGCGCTGGAAGCGGTGTTCTCGCGGAATCCGGCGCTCCGTTCCTACCTGCTTGACGACCAGGGGCGCGTCCGCACCCATGTGGCGGTCTATGTGGACGGTTCCCCGCTCCGCGACCGGGTCCGGCTGGCGGATCCGCTCCGGGCGGAGTCGGAGATCCAGGTGATGCAGGCGCTTTCCGGAGGCTGAGCCGTCCGTGCGCCTCCATCTCGGCACCCGCAAGGGGTACCTGGCGTTCCGCCGCCACGGACGCGGCGACTGGCGGATCGAGAGAACCGCCTTCCTGGGCGATCCGGTCTCCCAACTGCTGCCGGACTCGCGCGACGGGCGCCTCTACGCGGCCCTGAACCTCGGCCACTTCGGGGTGAAACTGCGGGTCTCCGAAGACGAGGGCCGCTCCTTCCGCGAGTTGACCGCCCCGGCCTATCCCCGGGCCGAGGCCGCCGACGCCCCCGCGAACGGCGCCGACACCGCAGCGAAGGACGCCCCCTCGGTGGACCTGCTCTGGTGCGTCGAGCCGGCCGGGCCGGAACCGGGGTCGCTCTTCATCGGGACCATTCCCGGCGGTCTCTTCCGTTCCGACGACGGCGGGGAGTCCTGGGCGCTCAACGAGGCGCTCTGGAACGAGCCCAGCCGTGAGCGATGGTTCGGCGGCGGCTACCCGCACCCGGGCATCCACTCGGTCCTCGTCGAACCGGGCGGGCGCCGGATCATCGCCGGGATCTCCTGCGGCGGGGTCTGGACCAGCGACGACGGCGGCGGTTCCTGGAGGGCCACCACCGAGGGCCTGTTCGCCGTCTATGTCCCGGACGAACAGCGCGAGGACCCCGCCATCCAGGATCCGCACCGGCTCGCCTGGTGCGCCGGCGACCGGCGCCGGATCTGGTGCCAGCACCACAACGGCTTCTTCCGCTCCGACGACGGCGGCGCCACCTGGACCAGCCTCGAAGTGCCGCCGTCCTCGTTCGGGTTCGCGGTCGCCGCCCACCCCGGGGACCCGGACCTCGCCTGGAGCGCGCCGCTGGTCAAGGACGAGTGCCGGGTGCCGGTGGACGGTCGGATGGTCGTCGCCCGGACGCGGGACGGCGGCGCCTCCTGGGAAGGGGTCGGGCGCGGCCTCCCCGAGAAGGACAGTTTCGCGGTGGTGTACCGCCACGGCCTCGAGTGCCACCCGGAGGAGGCGGTGCTGGCCCTGGCGACGACCACCGGGGCGCTCTGGATCTCCGAGGATCTCGGGGACAGTTGGGATCTCGTCAGCGCCGACCTGGCGCCGATCTACTGCGTCCGTTTCGGAAGCGAAACCTGACGCCGGCGGGCGCGGCGGGTAGAATCCGCGAATTCTGCCGCGCGGCGTCCGACCCGGAGCGATCCGGTCGGCGGCCGCCGGCGGAGTCCGACTCTTGAGCAACTCCCGTCCGGCGCCCTTCCACCCGCTCGTTCGGGAACTCGACCGCCGTATCCGGCTGAACCGGCTCGGTCGGGACCTGGCCTGGGCGCTCGGCGCGGTGGCGCTCGCGCTGCTGGCGCCCCGGATCGTGGGGGAGGGGATGCCGGTGCTCGCCGCCGCGGCCGCTGTCGTCGGCGCCGGCGCGCTCGCCTTCCGCTTCTTCCGCCGCACCCCGCGCGATCTGGAGCGGGCGGCGGCGGCGGGTGACCGCGGCGGGGAACTGAGCGACGAGTTGGGCTCGGCGCAGTGGTTCTCCGAGGACGGCCCGGGGACCGGCTGGGAGGCCTACCAGATCGCCGGCGCCCGCCGCCGCGCCGACGACCTCGATCCGGCCGCGCTGACCCCGCTCACCGCGCCCCGGCCGACGATGTACGCCGCCGCCTCCGTCGTGGTGCTCCTGGTGGCGCTGCCGCTGCTGGACGGCCCGCTGCTGTCCGACGGGCTCCGCGCCCGGCTCGCCGGCAGTTTCGGCGCCGGCGGGCCCGGGGTCGAGGAGCTGCCGGCCGGCCGGGACGAAGGAGAGGACGCGGAGGACGCCCGGATCGAGGCGCGCTCTCCCGAAGAGGTGCTCGCCGAACTGCGCGCCGGGGAACTGCCGCTGCCCGAGGACCCCGGAGCCGACGCCGACGCGCTGCGGGCGGCGCTCGCCGAGGCGATGGAGGAGCGCGCCTTCGGGGAGACCAGCGACGAGGTCACCGCCGCGCTCGCGGGTCTGGCGGAGGCGCTGGACTCGGCGGAGGGGCTCGCCGCTTCGGAGTGGCTCGACGACCTCGCCGAGGCCATGCGGGCGGCGAGCACTCCGGAGGAACTCCGGGAACTGCTCGAGTCGCTGGGCGCCGGGGCGGAGGGCGAGGCCGCGGCAGCCGCCGAGATGATGGAGTTGATGGAGTCCGGGATGAGCGCCGAGGAGGCTTTCCAGCAACTCGCCGAGAACATGCAGGCGACGAACGGCCAGCAGGGAACGGCGCCCGGCGACGGGGACGCCCAGTCCATGCCGTTCCCCGGGGACGGCGAGGGCGGCGGCCAGCCGCAGGCCGGGGAGGGCGGGGAGCCGGCCGCGGGGATGCCGCAGGGCGCGGCGGGGATGTCCGGGCAGGTGCAGATGGTGTCCGCGGAAGGGCAGATGGGCGCCCCGATGCCGCTCGACGCGGGCCCCGCCGGGAACATGACCGGGCCCGGGGGCGGCGGCGAGTCGGAGGTCTTCGGCGCGGTGACCAGCCTCGAGGTGCAACTCGAGATGGAAGCGATCCCGGCTCCGTTCGACGAGGAGCCGGTCCCGGAGCAGACCATCGAGCGGCAGAGCCGGCGGGAGGACGCGAGCGTCGCCTACGACTCGGTGCGCCCCCTCGAGGAGTACGCCGACGAAGCGGCGGCCCGGAACAATCCGATCCCGGCCGGCCTGAGGCCGCTGGTGCGCGCCTACTTCCTGATGATCCGCGAAACGGCGACCGCCCCGGAGGAGGCCTCGGCCGAGTCCCCGGTCGATTCCCAAGCCGATTCTGCCGCGCCCGACGCCGGCGCGTCCCGGCCCTGACCGGCAAGGCCCGCTCCCGAACGCCGGACGCCCGCATTCCCGACTTCCGAAACTCCCGATTCCCGAAGTCGCTGATTCCCGAAGACCCATGACGCCCGAAACCGCCCTCGCCGACTCTCCCGCCCCCGCCGCCGTGTCGTCCGCCGAGATCGAACGGCGCATGGCGGACTTCCGGGAGCGCCACGACCGCATCCAGCAGGAGGTCGGGCGGATCATCGTCGGGAACCGGGAGGTCGTCAGCGGCATCGTCACCTGCCTGCTGACCCGGGGGCATGTGCTGCTCGAAGGCATCCCCGGCCTGGGCAAGACCAAGATCGTCCAGACGCTCGCCGATGCGATGCACCTGAAGTTCAACCGCATCCAGTTCACGCCGGACCTGATGCCGGGGGACATCGTGGGGACGAATGTGGTGCGGGAGACGGACACCGGCGCCAAGGTGCTCGACTTCCAGCCGGGGCCGATCTTCTGCAACCTGATGCTCGCCGACGAGGTGAACCGGGCCACCCCCAAATCGCAGTCGGCGCTGCTCGAAGCGATGCAGGAGAAGAGTGTCTCCGTCGGGAACACCACCTACCGGCTGGAAGAGCCCTTCTTCGTGATGGCCACCCAGAACCCGATCGAACTCGAAGGCACCTATCCGCTCCCCGAGGCGCAGATGGACCGGTTCCTGATGAAGTTGCGGATCGGCTACCCGGACCAGAAGGAACTCGGCGAGATCGTGGACCGCACCACCAGCGTCGAGGAGCCGCAGGCGGTGGCAGTGGTGGACCGGGACGAAGTCCTCGACATGCGGCAGACGGTGCTGTCGGTGCCCGTCGCCCGTCCGGTGCAGGACTACGCGATCCGGCTCACGATGGGGACCCATCCCGGTTCCGAGTACGCCCACACCCTCACGAACCGGTATGTCAAGTTCGGGGCCAGCCCCCGCGGCACGCAGGCGCTCGTCCTCTCCGGGAAGGTGCGGGCGCTGCTCGCCGGCCGGGCGCATGTGGCCGCCGAGGACATCCGGGGGAGCGTCTTCCCCACGCTCCGGCACCGGTTGCTGCTGAACTTCGAGGGCGAGGCGGACAAGGTGGATACCGACGACATCCTGCGGGAGATCGTCGAGTCCATCGCGCCCCCCGGCGCCTGACCGGGCCGGTGCCGGAAGCCGCCGGGCGTTCGCGCCGCGGCGCCGCCCGGGGCGCGGTCGCCGCTCCCGGCCCGTCCGCCCTCCGTTAGGGGCCCGGAGTGGCGGAGGGCGCCCGGCCGGCCGGCGTCGGGCCGGCGCGCACCCGTCCGAACCAGCCGCCGCCGGCGAAGGACACGCTGTTCGACGCCGAGTTCATGGAGCGGCTGGAGTACCTCAAGTTGATGGCCACCCGGATGCTCCCCAGCCGCCACCGGGGCGAGCACCGGGCGCGGAAGCGCGGTTCCGGGATCGAACTCGCCGACTACCGGCCCTATGTGGACGGCGACGACACCCGCGATGTGGACTGGAAGGCCTTCCTGCGGCTCGACAAATTGGTCCTCCGGATCTTCGACGAGGAGGCGGACCTGCCGGTCTATCTCTTCGTGGACCGGAGCGCCTCGATGGCCTTCGGCGACCCGTCCAAGTTCGACTTCGCCCGGCGGATGGCGGGGGCGCTCTCCTACATCGGGTTGATGAACCACGACCTGGTGTCCATCGTCTGGTACGACGGTCGGATCACCGGAGTGATGCCGCCGAAGCGGGGGCGGAACCAGGTCTTCCGGGCCTTCCGCTTCCTCGACGCCGGGGCCACCGGGGGCGAGACTTCCCTCGCCACCTGTTTCCGGGCCTTCTTCGGGTCGAAGCGGAAGCGGGGGCTGGCGGTGGTGCTCTCGGACCTGATGGACGGCGAGGACCTGCTCGGCGCTCTCGACGCCTGCCGTTACCAGAAGCACGACCTCTTCGTGGTGCAGGTGCTCTCGCCCGAGGAGACCGACCCGACGCTCCCCGACGAGGCGCTCCTCACCGACGCCGAAGACGGTTCCGAGCGCCGGGTACGGGTCACGCCGAGGCTGCTGGCCCGGTACCGGGAGGCGCTCGAGGAGCACCGCCGGGAGGTCGAGGACTACTGCTCGCGTTACGGGTTCGGCTTCGCCCGGGCCGACTCCGCGAAACCCTTCGAGGACGCGGTCCTGTCGATCTTCATGCAGGATCGTTTCCTCCGCTGAGCCCCGCGAACCGAGACCCGCCTCGACAGATCGTTCGACTCCCGGTTCGAAGCTCGGTTCGACTCCCTCTCCGCTTCCCGATTCCTTCCCTCCTTCCGTTCGATGACCTTCGGGGTGGCGCCGCTGCTCGTCGCGGCCGGCCTGCTGGTCACCGCGGGACTGGTCTGGCTGCTCTACCGCGTGCGCCCCGAGCCGCAGCCGGTACCGGTCCCCTCGAACTTCATCTGGCGGCGGGTGCTCGACGAGCGCCGCCGGCGGGAGGACTTCTGGCGCTGGCTGATCTCGCTGCTGATCGCGCTCCTCACCGCGCTCTCGGTGGCGCTGGCGCTCTCCCGCCCCTCCGTCGGGGACGGGCAGGTCCGGCGGCTGGTGCTGGTGCTGGACACCTCGCCGGCGATGGCCGCCGTCGGCGCGGACGGGGAGAGCCGCTGGGAGCGGGCCGCGGCCGAGGCCCGCCGCCGCCTCGAGGCCGCCGGGGAGACCGGGGAGTTCCTGATCCTGGACACCGCCGGACAGCGGGGAGGCCGGTCGTTCATCCCCCGCCGCGAGGCGCTGGCGGCGCTGGACGAGTTGGGGCCGGTCTTCGGCGCCGAACACCGGTTCCCCGATCTCGCCGACCTCCTGGCGGCCCCGGGGGAGGCCGGGGACCCGCGCGGGGTCGAGGTGGCCCTCCTCGGCGACGGGGTGGCAGTCCCGGAGGTCCCGGCCGGCGTTGAACGGGTCTCCGTCTTCGAGCCGGCGGCGAACGCCGGGATCACCGCGTTCGATGTGCGGCCGCTCCCCGCGGATCCCGGCCGCTTCGAGGCCTATGTCGAGGTCGTGCGGCATCCGGGTGCCGCCGAGGCGCCGCCGGCCGCCGCCGCCGAAGTGGTGGCGCTCCAGATCGACGGGGCCGGGGGCGCCTCCCTGCGCCGGGTGCTGCGGGTGGAACCGGGCGCCCCGACCGGGGAGACGGTTCCGCTCACCGGGTTCGTCGCCGGGCCGGTGCGGGCGGTGATCGCGGCCTCCGGCGGCGACGGGTTCGCCGCGGACGATGTGGCCCATGCGTACGTGCCCTCGCGCAACCGGCTGCGCGTGCTGCTCGCGGCGGCGGACAACCCCTACTGGGAGGCGGCGCTGCGGCTGGACCCGCGGGTGACCCTCCGGGCGGTTTCCCCGGAAGGGCTCGCTGCGGCCGGCTTCGACGAGGTCGATCTGATCGTCCTCGACGGCCCGCCGCCCGAGACGCTGCCGCGGGCGCCGCTGCTGTTCGCGGGGGCCGGGGAAGCGGACTGGCTGCCGCCCCGGGTCGGCGCCGGCGGAGCGGAGCGGGAGGGGAACGGCGCGCCATCGGCCGGAGCGCCGGGCGCCGCGGACGGGAACGAAGCAGCGGCGGCCGGAGCAGCGGACTCGACCGGGGAAGACGACGCGGAGACCGCCGCGGTGATGCTGCCGGTGACGGCGGGGGCGGAGGAGCATCCGGTGCTCGCCGGGCTCCACCTGGAGGACGCCCTGGCGCGCGAGGTCCGGGCCTTCGCCGCGGAAACCCTGCGCCCACCCGGCGGCGACGGGGCCGGCGGCGGCTGGACCCAGTTGCTCGGCGATGCCCGACTGGGCCTCCTGGCTGCCCGGGAGAGTCCCCGGCGCGCGCTCGCTTTCGCCTTCCCGCTGGAGCGGTCGAACCTGGCCCTGCAGGCGGACTTCCCGGTCCTCCTGTCCCGGGCGCTCAGTTGGCTCACCGATGTGGAAGTCCGCCGCGCCGGCCTCGGCCCGGTCCGGGTGCGGATGGCCTCCGGGACGATCTTCGACGCCGAGGGCGACGAGATGGAATCGAGGTATCTGGGGGCGGAACTCACTTTCGAGGCGGAGCGGCCCTCGCTCTACTACGCCTCCGGCGGCGGACGCGAGGTGGTGGTGGCGGCGAACCTGCTCGACCGCCGGATCTCCGCGGTGAACCGCACCGGCTGGGGCGAGTTGCCGACCGTCGGCGCGGCGCGGACCGCCGGCGTTCCCGAAGGAAGTTCCTTCCCGGTGGTGTGGCCGTACCTGGCCCTGCTCGCCCTGGTACTCCTGGTGGCGGAGTGGGTCGCCTTCCACCGGAATGTCACCGTCTGACCGCCCCGGCGCGACTCCGGCGAGGGGCTGCGTTTCCGACCTGCCGCGTTCCGCCGAACCGCGCCGCCGGCACCGGGGCCGGGAGACGGGAGGGGACCCGGTTCATGGTCGGGATCGCACCAGGGCGGTGACGCGGTGAGCGTGCGGACCCGGATCGCTCCGTCCCCGACGGGGGACCCCCATGTGGGGACCGCCTTCATCGCGCTGCTGAACTACGCCTACGCCAAAAAGCACGGCGGCGCCTTCGTGCTGCGGATCGAGGACACCGACCGGGCGCGCTCGACGGCGGCGGCGGAGGAGGCGATCCTGCGTTCGCTCCGCTGGCTGGGGCTCTCCTGGGACGAAGGGCCGGACTGCGGCGGGCCCTTCGGGCCGTACCGGCAGAGCGAGCGGGCCGAACCCTGCCGGGAGGCGGCGGAGCGCCTGCTGGCCGAGGGGCGCGCCTACCGGGACTACGCCGAAGACGGCGGCGGGGCCTACGCCATCCGGCTGCGCACCCCCGCCGAGGGGCGGATCGCCCTCCCCGACCGGCTGCGGCCGGGTCTCTCGAAGGACTGGGAGTCGGTGGACGACCCGGTGCTGCTCAAGTCCGACGGCTTCCCGACCTACCACCTGGCGAATGTGGTGGACGACCACCGGATGGAGATCAGCGATGTCATCCGGGGCGAAGAGTGGATCGCCTCGCTGCCGAAGCACCTCCTCCTCTACGAGGCCCTGGGCTGGGAGCCGCCGGCCTTCCGGCATGTGCCGCTCCTCCGGAACGCCGACCGCAACCGCTCCAAGTTGAGCAAGCGGAAGAGCCCCACCTCGCTCGACTACTACCGGGCGGCCGGCTTCCTGCCGGAGGCGCTGCTGAACTTCCTGGGAACGCTGGTCTGGACCCGGGCCGAGGGGGAGGAGAAGTTCGACCTCGAGGCGCTGGTGGAGAACTTCGACCTGGCCTCGCTCTCCCTCGCCGGGCCGGTCTTCGACATCGGGAAACTGGCCTGGCTGAACGGGCGCTACCTGCGCGAGGACTACGACCCGGCCGGGATCGCCTCCCTGCTGCGCGGCTGGCGCTTCGACGACGAGACCCTCACCGGGATCGCCGCGCTGGCCCAGCCGCGTCTCCGCACGCTCGGCGACTTCGGCTTCCTGACGGCGTTCTTCTTCGCCGACGAGACCCCGCTCGACCCGGAGGAGATCGCCGGGAAGGAGGAAGCGGCGGTCGTCGCGGAATGGCTCCTGCTCGCCGAGTGGGCGCTCGAGGATCTCCCCGAGTTCACCGAGGACCGCGCCCGGGAGGCGCTCCGGGCGCTCGCCGACGACCTCGAAGTCAAGTTCCGCCGGTTCACCGCCCCGCTCTATCTCGCGGTCAGCGGCGCCTCTTCTTCCACTCCGCTGTTCGGCTCCATGGCCGTTCTCGGCAGCGCCCTGACCCGGATGCGCCTCCGCCGCGCCCGCGCCGCCCTCGGGGGCGTCCCCCGCCGCCGGGAGAAGGAACTCGCCTCCCGGCGCCGGACCCGCTGACGGAGCGAAGAGAACCTGGTGTACGACTTCGACCCCCATCTCGGGCCCGAGTCCGACGCCGAGGCCCGGGACGATCCGGACGCCGGCGCCCGGCAGTCGGTCGTCGAGATCGTCGAGAGCGCGATGCTCGAGGATTTCCTCGACCGGGTGGCGGACTTCCGCCGGGAACATCCGCAGGCTCGCCGGATCGGCGCCGAGGTGGCGCGGCAACTGGGAGTGCTCCCGATCTCCTATATCCCGCTGGTGGCCCGGGAAGCGCTCTCCCCGCCGAAGACGCCGGCTCCGCCGGAGCGGCTGGTCGGGCTGTCCCCTGCCGCGGCGTTCCGGCAGGCGCTCCGGCACCCGGAGGTCACGGTCGCCGACTACCGCCGGGCGCCCCACCTGGTCTGGACCGGGGCCGTCGAGTTGCGCGGCGGCGGCCACGAACTCGCCTTCTACCAGGAGTACGAGGACACCTGGTGGCGGGCGATCGTCCGGCAGACGCCGAAGGGCAGCCTCCGGCTGACCAGTCTCCACGCCATCGAGCGCCGGCAACTGCCGGATGAGATCCACGCCGCCACCCTGCTCGACGAGGAGACCCCGGACGACCCTGACGACCCGCGGGTCCGGGAGGCGGTGGAGGCGCTGAACCGGATTCCCGGCGTCGTCTCGCTCTCGGCCCGGACGATGCGGAAGCAGGAGATCCGGCATCCGGAACTCACGAGCGACGAGTACCGCCTCCTCCCGGAACTCCTCGCGGAGGGCGACATCGAACAACGGTCCCCGGGCCGTCTGGCGTTCTACGGGAAGTTCGGCGGCCGCTGGTACCGGGGCGTGGTCACGCAGTCCTCCGCCGGCCGCCTCTACCTCATCGGCTTCCACCGCTGTTCCGCCCGCCACGCCCGCAACGCCCACCCCCAGAAACCGGCGGAGGAGTAGCCGCCGACCGTCCGGGTCGAGCCGGGGGCTCCTCGCGGTTCCCGGCCGGTCACGGGAAGGCCGTCGAGGCCTCGCCCCCTGCGGACTCTCGGCGCTCCCCGACCCTCGAAGGCCGCGCCGATCGACCGTGGTGGCCGGCGTTGCCGCGCGGGCGTTACTCCATCGTCCAGAGGGTCAGGTGGTTCTCGTCCTTGATGAAGAGGCGGTTGCCGGAGAGGGAAGGGGCGGCCCAGGTCTCGGTGTCGGCGACCGGGTAGCGGCGGAGGACCCGGAACTCGCTCCGGCCCGGCTCCAGCACCAGCAGTTCGCCGTCGTCCTCGAGGGAGAACAGCAGTCCGCCCGCCAGCGTCAGCGAGGCGTGGCGGGCCTGGCGGGGGGCGCTGGTCCAGAGCACCACGCCGGAATCCAGGTCGAGGGCGAAGTACTGGCCGCTGTTCCGGTGGGAGAGGCCGAACAGCACCCCGCCGGCGGCCACCGGGTTCGCCATGTGGAGCGAGACCTCTTCGACCTTCCAGTCGTCCTCGGTGGTCCAGCCGCCATCCTCCCGGGCCGCCCGGAACGCGGTCACCCCGTTGCCCCGGCCGCTCTGGATCACCCGATCGCCGTGGAGCAGCGGGGTCTGGGAGGTGGTGTCCGAGGAAGTGGTGAACGGGCGCTGCCAGAGGAGGGCGCCGGTCTCCGCCTCCACCCCGAGGAAGTGGTTCTGCGTGAACACGACCACCTGCCGCACGCCGCCGAGGTCGAACGCCATCGGGGACCCGTAGGCCGGGCCGTCGCCGTCCCAGCTCCACTGCGGCTCGCCGGTCGCCGCGTCGAAGGCGGTGAGGGCGCCCTCGTCGTGGCCGCCCACATGGACGACGACCCGATCGCCCAGGACGAGCGGCGACATCGCCGTGTGGTAGAGCGGGGTGTTCCCGGTTCCGGGGAATCTCCAGAGGATTTCTCCGGTCCCGGCGTCGAGCGCGGTCACGGCGCCGTCCATCCCGTGGGCGAAGAGGCGCCCGTCGGCGAAGGCCGGCGTGGACTTCGGGCCCGGCCCGTGGCTCCGCGCGGCGGGATGTATCTCGAAGGGCGCCGGCCACGCGGTTCGCCACTCGGTCTCGCCGGTCCCGGCGTCGAGCGCCCACATCACCTCCTCCCCTTCCTGGCGGGCGTACTGGAAGAGGCGGTCGCCGAGCAGCAGCGGGGTGGCGTAGCCGAGCCCCACCGGGACCGTGTAGCGTCGGGCCAGCGCCTCGGGAAGCGTCGGCGGCGCTTCGAAGCCGGCGGCGACGCCGGTTCGCTCCGGGCCGCGCCACTGGGGCCAGTCCTGCGGCCCGGCAGCCGAAGCCGCGGCCACGGGCAGCAGGAGCGCCAGGGCGCCCGCCGCCGCGGTCCGCGGGTCGAAGAAGCGGCGCTCCGGGAGTGCGCCGCCGGTGGGGTGGGGGCCGGAACTGCGGGAAGAGGAAAGGGGCATCGCCCGGTCATTGTCTCCCGAAACCGCGGCTCGCAGTGGCGGCGGGGCGGGGCGGTCTGGCAGAATCCGCCGGTTCCCGGCAGTTCCCAGGGAGGTCCCCGACCCATGCGTTCGCTTCGCGTTCTCCTCTGCCTCGGCTTCGCCGCCCTCGTCGGCTGCGCCGCCGCGGCGACCGAGAACGACAACCCCCGATTCGGCGTCTGGCGGCTCCGCTCCGACGCGCCTCCGCCGCAGATCAACATCATGACCTACGCGCCCCACGGCGAGAACGGGATGAGCATCACCGTGGCCTCCACGAACGCCGAGGGCGAGGACTCCGAGTGGGGCTATGTGACCGAGTTCGACGGGGTCTTCCGCCCGGTCCGGGGGCTCGAGGACTCGGACACCGCGGTGGAGATCGTGGACGAGCGCACCACCCGGATCCTGAACCGGCGCGCCGGCCATGTCTATCAGGTCATCATCAACACCCTCTCCGAGAACGGCAACCGGATCGACAACGAGTACGTCCGGTTCGACGAGGAAGGGAAGATCACCCGGGTGAACCGCGCCACCTACGACCGGATCCAGGGGGACTGACCGATGGCCGAAGTGAGTTGGCGGTACCACCGCCCCGGTTGAACGAGTTGCCGGAGAACGCAGGAGTTCCTTGCGTCACGCGGCATTTCCGGGGAGACCGTGCAGAGCGCCGGGCGGGAGCCGATCCTCGGGAAGGACGCCCTCTCCCTGCTCGACGGCGTCAGCGAACTGCTGGTGGCCCGGGGCCGGAAGACCCTCCGGTTCGACCTCGCCGCCGGGGAACGGCCCGACGAGGAGACGCTCCTCTCGCTGCTGCTCGGCCGCTCCGGCAAGTTGCGGGCGCCGGCGATCCGGGTCGGTTCGCGCCTGCTGGTGGGCTTCGGCGAGGAGATGTACCAGTCCGTTCTCGGCTAGACCCCTTCCCGGGGGAGCGCGGCGCGCGGTGCGCCGGTCCTTCCGCGGCTCCGGCCGCCCACCGGGAGATTCCCGACGGGGAGATTCCCGACAGAGAGAGTCCATGAACATCCACCGAATCCCTGCGCCCCGGTCCGAGCGCCGCTGTCTGCTCCTGCCGGTCGGCCTCGGCGCCGCGCTGCTCGGCTTCGCCGTTTCCGCCGCCGCCCAGGAGAGCGCCGGCCCCGACCGCCTGGCCGCCTCCCACATCCTCGACTGGGAGCGGGTCTCCGGACCGGCGATCTCCCCCGACGGCAAGGTCGTCATCTACACCCGGAGCCGGGTGGACCGGCAGCAGGATCGCTGGACTTCCGATCTCTGGATGGTGAACGCGGACGGCAGCCGGAACCGTTTCCTCGGGCCCGGTTCCGCGCCGGCCTGGTCGCCGGACGGCAGCCGCATCGCCTTCCTCGACGCCGACGAGGACGGCCGGATGCAGATCTTCGTCCGCTGGATGGACGCCGAGGGCGCCGTCTCGCAGGTGACCCGGGACGCCCGCCCGCCCCGGGACCTCCACTGGTCGCCGGACAGCCGCCTGATCGCCTTCACCCGGGTCGTCCCCGCGCCGGAGACCTGGGACCTGCCCTCGCTGCCGGAACCGCCCGAAGGGGCCGAGTGGACGAAGCCCCCGCGCATCGTGCGGCGGATGCACTTCCGCCAGGATCGGGTCGGGTTCCTCGAGGAGGGCTATCGGCACCTGTTCGTCGTCCCCGCCGCCGGCGGCGCCTCCCGGCCCCTGACCGAAGGCCACTGGCATGTGGGATCCCGGGGCGCGGTGGGGCTCGACTACGGCGCCGGGATCGACTGGATGCCCGACGGCAGCGGACTGGTCTTCGACGCCTCCCGGGCCGACGACGCCGACCTGCGCTACCGGGAGTCGCACCTCCACTTCGTGAGCCTCGCCACCGGCGAGATCCGGCAGATCACGAGCGAGCGGGGCCCCTGGGCCGGGCCGGTGGTCTCCCCCGACGGGACCCGGATCGCCTTCCGCGGGTTCGAGTGGACCGAGCAGACCTACCGGGTGAGCGACCTGCAGGTCATCGGCTTCGACGGCTCCGACCGGCGCCCGCTCTCCGCCGCGCTCGACCGGGACGCGGTGAACCCCATCTGGGCGTCTTCCGGGGACCGCCTCTACTTCACCGCCGACGACCGGGGCTCCCGGAATCTCCATATGGCCTCGCTCTCCGGCGAGACCAGCCCGGTGACCGAAGGGACGCACCTGCTCTCGGTGAGCACCGTTTCCGAGAACGGCATCGCCGCCGCGGTCCGCACCTCCTTCCACGAGCCCCCGGATGTGGTGGTGTTCCCCCTCGACGACCCGACGCGGGTCACCCGGCTCACCCGGGTCAACGACGATGTGCTCGCCGGCGTGGAACTCGGCGAGGTGGAGGAACTCTGGTACGACTCCACCGACGGCGCGCGGGCGCAGGGCTGGGTGATCAAGCCGCCGGACTTCGACCCCTCGGAGCGGTACCCGCTGGTCCTCCACATCCACGGCGGTCCTCACGGCATGTACTCGGTGGGCTTCAGCAACGCCTTCCAGAACTTCGCCGCGAACGGCTACCTGCTCCTCTACACGAACCCGCGCGGGAGCACCGGCTACGGCACCGACTTCGGGAACGCCATAGACAACGGCTACCCCAGCGTGGACTACGACGACCTGATGGCCGGGGTGGACGCCCTCGTCGCCCGGGGCCAGGTGGACGAGAGCCGGATGTATGTCACCGGCTGCAGCGGCGGCGGGGTGCTCAGTTCCTGGGTGATCGGCCAGACCGATCGCTTCGCCGCCGCCGCGGTGCGCTGCCCGGTGGTGAACTGGATGAGTTTCGCCGGGACCGCGGACATCGTGCGCTGGGGCTACAGCCGCTACCACGGCTACCCCTGGGACAACCCGGAGAAGTACCTGGCCCACTCGCCGCTGATGCTGGTGGACCGGGTCACGACCCCCACCCTGCTCATGACCGGCGAGTTGGACCTGCGGACGCCGATGAGCCAGACCGAGGAGTATTTCCAGGCGCTCAAGGCGCTCGGCGTCCCCACCGAGATGGTGCGCTTCCACGACGAGTACCACGGCACGAGTTCCCAGCCCTCGAACTTCATCCGCACCCAGTTGTACATGCTCGACTGGTTCGGTCGATACCGGCGAACGGACGGGGAAGCCGCCACCCAGTAGGCGCCGCCGGCGGGCCGGGGGGTGTTCCCGGGGAGCCGTGCCGCGGCGCGGTCCCCCCGGTTCCCGCCGGGTAGAATTCGCGGTCATGGTGAAGGCCGACCTGATCGAGCGAGCCGTCCTCCAAGCCGGTCTGTCGCGGCGCGAGGCCAAGGTCGCGGTAGAAGCGGTGTTCAACACGCTGAGCGGTTCCCTGCTGCGGGGAGAGCGGGTCGTGGTACGCGGCTTCGGCTCTTTCTCGGTGCGGGCCCGGCGCACCGGGATGGCCCGCAACCCGCGCACCGGGGAGCCGGTGCCGATCCCGCCCGGCCGGGTCGTCCGTTTCCGGCCCGGGCGCGACTGCCTCGCTTCGGACTGAACCCGCTGCCGGCGCCGGCCGCGGCGTCCGGGGCCCCGGAGCGGATCCCCCCGGGGCGCCATCTCGATCCCGGGGGGCCCGGCCGCGCGATCTCGATCCCGCGCGCCCGGCCGCCGGGACCGGCGACCCGCAGCGGCATCGGGACCGGGACGACAACGGCGAACCGGCGTGAAACCGGAGTGAAGCCGGGAGCAAGACGGGAGTGAAACTGGCGACCCTCTTCGGACGCCCGAATGTGGGCAAGTCCACCCTGTTCAACCGGATCGTGGGCGGGCGCCCGGCCCTGGTGCACGCGCGTCCCGGCTCCACCCGGGACGGCCGGGTCGAGCCGGCGCACTGGCGGGGGCTCGACTTCCGTCTCCACGACACCGGGGGCGCCGGACCGCCGGACGCCGGACTCTTCGCCCGCGAGGTTCGAACCCTCGCCGAGAACGCGGCGCGCCGCAGCGACGCGGTCCTCTTCCTGGTGGACGCCCGCGCCGGGTTGACCGTCGCCGACGAGGAACTCGCGGAAGCCCTGCGCCGGGAACCGGACCGCCCGCCGGTGGTCGTCGTGGCCAACAAGGCGGAGGGGGTGCACGAGGCCGGAGCGGCGGAGTTCCACGCCCTCGGTTTCGGCCCGCCCCTGGCGGTCTCCGCCGAGCACGGCCGGGGGGTCGCCGAACTGCTCGACCGCGTGCTCGAAGTCCTCGCCCTCGACCCCGAGGCCGTGCCGGCGGCAGCGGGCGCCGAGGCGGGCGCCGCGTCCTCGGAGGACGAGGATCGGGGGGCCGGGGAACCGCTGCGGATCGCCATCGTGGGGCGGGCGAATGTGGGCAAGTCCACGCTCCTGAACCGGGTCGCCGGCTACGAGCGGGCGCTCGTCTCGCCGGTTCCCGGGACCACCCGCGACCCGGTGGACGAACGCCTGTCGGTCGAAGGCCGCGACCTCCTGCTGGTCGATACCGCCGGCATCCGCCGGAGGCCGCGAGGCCGCGCCGGCGGCGGTTCCCGCGACGCCGACGCGATCTCGGTGCTGCTCGCGGAGAAGGCGATGGAGCGCGCCGAACTCTGCCTGCTCCTGGCGGACGCCGTCGAGGGGTTCACCACCCGGGACGCCGCCATCGCGCGGCTCACCGCGGAGGCCGGCTGCGGGGTGGTGGTGCTCGCGAACCGCTGGGACCTGGTGCGCTCCCGCGCCGAACGCTGGGCGGACCTCAAGGAGAGCGCCGCCGCGTCGCTGCGCCACCTCCCGGACGCCCCGCTGCTGCGCATCTCCGCCCGCACCGGACAGGGGGTCCCCCGGATCTGGATGGCCGTCGACCGGGTCCGCGCCGAGCACCGCAAACGCATCCCCACCCCGGAAGTGAACCGGTTCCTCCGGGAAACGGCGGAGCGCTTCGCCCCCCGCTCCCGCGACGGGCGGAAGGTGAACCTGCTCTACGGCTACCAGTCCGGCGTGGCGCCGCCGCGCTTCCGCGTCTTCCTGAGTTGCCGCGAGCGCGACCTGCTGCCTTCCTACCCCCGGTACCTCATCGGCGCCCTCCGGCGGAAGTACGGGTTCGCCGGGGTGCCGGTGCGCCTGGCCCTGGCGTACCGGCGCGAGTCCCGGCGCGCGGCGCCCGCCGACCCGTCCGACGGATCTTCCTGAGCGGGCGTCCCTGCCGGCGGACGGAGCGCCGTGGACCGGCTGCCTGCTCCGGCGGGCCGCTCCCCGGGGCCGATCGTAGAATAGCCACGCGGCGTTCGTTCCCGACCGGAACCGGGAAGCCCGACGCCGTTCCCCGCGCGCGGCCGGAGAGATCCATGACTTCCGACGAAGTTCCTCGACCGAAGATCCCCGGCAAACTCTATTTCCGCATCGGCGAGGTGACGGAGATCACCGGGGTGCAGCCCTACACCCTCCGTCACTGGGAGATGGAGTTCCCGACGCTCACGCCCAAGAAGAACGACGCCGGGCAGCGTCTCTACCGCCGGACGGACATCGAGATGGTCCTCGAGATCCAGCGCCTGCTGCACCTCGAGGGATACACCACCGCCGGAGCGCGGCGCCTCCTGTCCCAGCGGGCGAAGGGCGGCGCGGCCGGCGACGGACCGCAAGCAGGGAAGGCGCCGAAACCGGCCGTCCTGCCGCCCCCCCCGCCGGCGCCGCCGACGAAGCCCCGGGGGGCGACGGAGGAACCGGTCGCCCCGGCAGTACCGGCCCCCCCGGCAGAGCCGGCCGCCCCGGTGGAGCCGGTTGCCGCGGCAGCAGAGCCGGTCGCCCCGGCCGCGGACGATTCGCCGGGGCCGGCCGCCGCGCCGGCGACCCCTCCGCCGACGGGCCCGGCGGCGGCGCGGGAAGCCCTGGCGCTCATGGAGCGGAACGACCGGCTGCTCGCCGATCTCCTCGATCCGGCCTGATTAGAATCCGTCCCGCCCGTCGGGACGTGGCGCAGTCTGGAAGCGCACTTGCTTGGGGTGCAAGTGGTCGTCGGTTCAAATCCGGCCGTCCCGACCACCACCGGCATCGGGGTGCGGGAACGGTCTCACCGCCGATTCCCGCCGTTCGGCGGCCTCCTTCCGCCGGCGTCCGCGCCCGCCGGGCCGTGAGTAGAATCCCGCGTCCGCCGCGGGGCGTGGCTCAGCCTGGCAGAGCACCTGGTTCGGGATCAGGGGGTCGCAGGTTCAAATCCTGCCGCCCCGACGGCGCGCCAGCACCAGCGGCCGGGCGATCTCGTTGAACGCGAGCAGCAGCCCGTCGAGTTGCATCCGCCGGTTCGCGTAGAAGGTCGAGAGCCGCCGGTCCGCTTCCTCGACGAGCAGGAGCGCGTCGGCGAAGGTTCCCGGGGGCGCCAGGGCGGCAGTCCGGGCGCGGTCGCCACTTCGGTGGTCACTTCGGTCGCCATCTCGTTCGCCACCTCGTTCCGCGGTCCGGCCCGGTTCGCCGGCCGGCCTCTCGGAAAGCGCCGGGGCGCCGGCGGCGAGCGCCGCCAGGTCGCGTAGTTCCGCCCGCAGCAGGGCCAGCAGCGCCGGCAGTTCGTCGGCGGCGCCGCTCGATCTCGCCCCGGCCGGCGCCAGTCGGGCGGTCAGCGCCGATCGCTCCGCCGGACGGATGCCGCGCACCGTCACCGCCGCCAGCCGGGCGGCGTCCTCCCGCAGCGGCAGCAGGCGGTCCCGGGGCAGTTGCCGCGCCCGCTCCGGATCGCCTCCGGCCGCGAACGCCGCCGCTTCCGCTTCTTCCGGCGGATAGTCGTGCTCGTCGCGCAGCCGGGCCGCCGCCTCCGGCAGCGTCAGCCCGCGGAACCGCCAGCGCTGGCAGCGGGAGACGATGGTCGGAAGCAGTCCGCCCTCGCCGGAAGCGCAGAGGACGACCCCGAGCCAGGGATGGGGTTCTTCGAGGGTCTTCAACAGGGCGTTCGCCGCCTGCGGATTCATGGTCTCCGCGGCCACGATGATGAGGAACCGCCGCCGCCCCTCGAAGGGCCGGGAGCGGGAGGCGGCGACGGCGCCCTTGAGCGCGTCCACCCGGATCCGCCGGCGCTCGTCGGGACGCAGGATCCGCACGTCGGGGAAGGGTTGGTACTCGACCGGGACGGGGCCGGAGGCCGCGCTCCGGCGGCCCCGGGCCGGCTTCTTCGGCGCGCCGGCCCCGGGGCTTTCCGGAGAGGCGGCCGTGTCGGCGGGTCGAAGGTCCGTCTGGCGGATGCGGTTCTCCAACTCGCGGGTGGCCTCGGAGTCGGCCCGGCGGTCGGCGCTGTTCACCATGGCGGCCAGCCGGATCGCCGCCTCGACCGTGGGCGCTCCCGGCGGCCCGCTGAACAGGAGGCTCGGCGGCAGCCGCCCGGCCCGGGCGAACCCCGCCAGCCGGGGGAACGGCGGCGCCGCGAGCGGGCCTTCCCCCACCGCGCCCCCGGTCATCGCAGCCGCGCCTCGACGAGGCGCCGCACCTCGGCGAACACCGCGTCCGGCGGCGCCGCGGCGTCGATCACCCGGACCCGGTCCGGGTCTTCCTCGGCGAGGGCCCGGAATCCGGCGCGCACCTGTTCGTGGAATCGAACCGCCTCCCGCTCGATCCGGTCCCGCTGCTCCAGCCGGCCGAGGCCGACCTCCGCCGGCAGGTCGAGCACCAGCGTCAGATCCGGGCGGAACCCCCCGGTGATCCCGCGGTCCACCTCCAGGATGCGGCTCCGCGGGAGACCCCGGGCGTGGCCCTGGTAGGCGAGCGTCGAGTCGGTGAACCGGTCGCCCACCACGATCTCCCCCCGGGCGAGCGCCGGACGGATGACTTCGGCGAGGTTCTGCGCCCGGTCGGCGAAGAAGAGCGCGATCTCGGCCTCCGCGCAGAGCGGTTCGTCCTGCTCCAGCACCAGCCGGCGGATCGCCTCCCCGGCGCGGGTGCCTCCCGGATCCCGGGTCACCACCACCCGCCGCCCCTGCCGGCGCAGTGCTTCCGCCAGCCGGCGCGCCTGGGTGGTCTTCCCGGCCCCGGAGACCCCTTCGAGGGTGATGAAGCGGCCGGCCCCTTCCCCGTCGTCCGGCGAACCGGAGTGGCTCACCGCTTCATTCCCGGGCCGGAGAGGTCGCGGTGAACGCCCGGAGCGGCCCGACAGGCGTTCGCCGGCAGGCGTTCGGAGGCCGGCCGTCAGCGGGCAGGGGTCAGGAGAACGAGGGGGTGAACAGCGGAATCGTGGAGCCGCAGACCCGTGCCCGGGAGGAACGCTCCCAGACCTCCGGAGGCACCGAGGGACCCTCCCGGGTGCAGTGGGCGTCGAAGGCGGCGGTCAGTTCGGCGGCGACCGCCTCCGGGGGCATCCGCTCCAGATGGCGGCGCTCCAGCATGTGCGCCAACTCGCCGTCCACGAAGAGCGCCACCGCCGGCGACGAGGGCGGAATGTCGGTCATGCGCTCCCGGGCGCGGTCGGTGGCGTCCCGGTCCACCCCGGCGAAGACGGTGCCCAGATGGTCGGGGATCCGCCCGTGCTGCAGCGCCCGGGTGATGCCGGGGCGGGCCGAGCCGGCGGCGCAGCCGCACACCGAGTTCACCACCACCAGGGCGGCGCCGGGCCGCGCCAGCAGTTCGTCCACTTCCTCCGGACGGTGGAGCGGCGCCACGCCGCATTCGGCGAGTTCTTCCCACATCGGCCGGACCGCGTCCGGGTCGTAGAGCGGGGGTTGCGGGGCCATGGGATCCTCCTCCTCCGGCGGCGGCCTTCGTCAGGGCCGGCCGCGGCGACCGCGAAGGATATCCGGCGGCCCGTTCCCCGCAGGGTCCTCGGGAAGCGCGAACGCGACCAGCCGGTTCCCCACCCCGCGGCCCACCGCCACCACCACGAACTGCCTCCCGGCGGGGGACTCGTAGGTCATCGGGTTCGCGTAGGAACTCGCGCCCAGCGGCCAGGCCCAGAGTTCCTCCCCGGAGGCCTTGTCGAGGGCGAAGAGATGGTCGGCGCCCCCGGTGAAGAACACCAGTCCGCCGCCGGTCACCATCGGCCCCGGCGCCCCCACGATCCCGAGCCGCTCCTCGCCGAGGTCCACGCCCTCCAGCGCCGGATGGTCCCGCACCAGCGGGTTGTTGCCGGCCGGGACCTGGAACACCTGCTCGCCGGTGGTCAGGTCCATCGCGGTCAGGGTGCCGTAGGGCGGGCGGTTGATGGGCAGCCCGTTCGGCAGGTTCAGCGAGCGGCGCTCCCGGTCCAGCCAGTAGCGGCCCTCCGTTTCGTCGGGGTCCGCCTCGGTGATCGCCAGCAGGGCCGGGAACTCGTTGGCCTTCACATAGACGATGCCGGTCTCCGGGTCCGCCGCGGCGCCGCCCCAGTTCGCCCCTCCGAGGATGCCGGGGTTCGCGATCGTCCCTTCCAGCGACGGCGGCGTGAAGAGTCCTCCCATCCGGTACTCGCGGACCCGGGCCAGCGCCTCCTCCCGCAGTTCCGGCGTGAAGGCGATGACCTCGGATTCGTCGAACCCCTGTTTGGCGAAGGGCGGCGGCTTCGTCGGGAACGGCTGGGTGGCGGCCGCGCGTTCGCCGGGAACCTCCGAAGCCGGGACCGGGCGGTCCTCGATGGGCCAGACCGGCTCGCCGGTGACCCGGTCGAAGACATAGAGGAAGCCGGTCTTGGCCGGCGCGGCGACCGCCGGGATCTCTCGCCCCCCGACGGTCAGGTCGAGCAGGGTGGGCGCCGCCGGGAGGTCGTAGTCCCAGAGGCCGTGGCGCACCGTCTGGAAGTGCCAGACCCGCTCGCCGGTGCGGGCGTCCAGGCAGACCACCGCCTCCGCGTAGAGGTTGTCGCCCAGGCGGTGCCCCCCGTAGTAGTCGTTGCTGGGAGTGCCTACCGGCAGGTAGAGCAGGCCCCGCTCCTCGTCGAGCGACATCGGCGCCCAGACATTCGTATGGCCGACCCGGTCCCAACTGCCGTCTTCCCAGGTGTCGTTGCCGAATTCCCCGGGCTGGGGGATCAGGTTGAACGACCAGACCAATTCGCCGGTGCGCGCGTGGAACGCCTGCACATTCCCCGGCGGGTCCCGTTCGTACACGAAGCGGTCCCAGACCCCGTTGCCGAGGATGACGAGATCCCCGAACACCACCGGCGGCGAAGTCTGGGTGTAGTGGAGGCGGTTGATCGGCCACAGCAACTGCGCCGTCAGGTCGATCTCGCCGCCCTCGCCGAAGGAGGGATCCGGCTCGCCGGTCACCGCGTCTATGGAGATGAGCCGCCAGCGGCTGTTCAGGAAGACCCGTTTCGATCCGTCCCCGCCCTCCCAGAGCGCGACGCCCCGGTGGACGAAGCCGGTGCCGTTCGGCACCTGCCCCCACTCGGTGATGCGGGGGTCGTAGATCCACTGCACGGCGCCGGTGTCCGGGTCGAGCGCCGCCACCCGGTTGTAGGAGGTGCTCACATACATCACGCCGTCCACGACGATCGGGGTGTTCTCGAAACTGCCCGGCCGCACCGGGTTGTCGGGCACCGGCAGCCGCGGCCCGGCGAGGGGGGCTTCGCCGGTGTCCCACTCCCACGCCGGCCGCAGGTCCGCCACATTGCCGTGATGGATCTCCCCCAGCGGCGAGTAGTGCTGCGAGGCGGCGTTCCCGCCCCAGTGCGGCCACTCCACCCGCGCCGGCGGGGTCTCCCCGGTCTCCTGGCCGACGACCGCCGACGGCGCGAGGGAGATCGAGAGAGCGGCGAGGACGCCGAAAGCGAAGACGGACCGGTGCGGGCGCATGGCGGGGATTATCTCTCTCAACTCCGGAAGCGGTACTCTTCGCTCCGGTCCGGCGGTGGAAGTCGAGGACGGTCCCCGTGCGCTCGAGCGCCGCCATCTCCCGTTCTCCCCATCGGTTCCGGTCTGCTTGGCCGGCACGGCTGACCGACGCCACCTCTCGGTTCCTTCGGCGGCGCTCCTTACCCTTCTCCCCCTCCCTCGCCGCCCGCGACGACTTCCCCGTGATGGATCTGCCTGCCGCAGCATTCCTGCGACTGCGGCAACACTTCTTCGATGCCGCCGGTCGGCCGATACCGTTTCCTCTCCGCGAGAAGAGGAATACCCAGGACGATCCGTTCGGCGAGTTTCTGGTGGCGCGGGTCCTGGCCGACCTGCCGGCAGTGTCCTGCGTCGGAGCGCCGGCAGTGGTCACGCCGGACCTGGTCCTCTTCCGCTCCGACCTGGCCATCGACAGAACCGACGATGCGCGGCAGATCGCGGGAATCGAGGTCAAGAAACTGGCAAGGACCCGCGGGGCCGTCGCCCGAGCTTCCGGAGTCGATTTCAACACGACGCCTCCGTGCGGTCGAATCCGCATCTACGACGCGAACGACAGCCCGATGGATGTGCGTGGCTTCTACCTGTTCGTCTGCATCGAACCTGCCGAGGGCGTCCTCGGCTCAGTGGTCCTGTCGTGCCTTGCGCTCGTTGACGGCAACTTCCTGAACGAAGACTTCGAGTACTATCTCTCCATCACCGGCCAACGCGAGAAACGCATCGGTCTCGGAACTTTCTCGGACGGCGCCGACCGTCAGCGACCGATGCTGATCTTCCCCAACCCGCTGCGAATAGCGGAGTTCGATCATTCTGCCACTCTCGTTCACTCCGATCCCGACCTGTCGTCATCGCAGACCTCGTTGACTCCGAGGTTCCGTCTGGGGCGCCGCGTGCCGTCCACGGGCGAAGTGCGGACATTCATCGGGTATCGTCACACGATGGATGCGGCTGCCGAGCCGCCAACGGATATTCTCGATCCCTTTCCGACACCTCGTCGCACCGTGCGGACCGCGCCGCGAGGGAGGTTCAGGCTACCGTTCGCGTTCTGACTCCGGCTTCGTCGAAGAGCGATCGGCGGGCCTCTGGTGGCGCGGCCGCCTCCGCTGGCTGCGGGCCGATGACCTGGGACTGATGGATCGCCTCGACGGTCGCCGCTGTTCGTGATCGCAGGTTCGCGACCTCGCGACCGACCTCGTTCGAGGGACGCCCGGCGCTCAGGGCCACCAGCAGTTGACTCATGACGACGACGCGCGTGTCGTTGAGAGACAGTTTCCGGCCCACGGCGTTGAGTCGCCTCACCTGCTCTTCACTGGCTTCGCGGCAGGTGGAGAGCACTCCCTTGTCCGTCAGGCGGTGTCGGGTATCGGCGGACCTCTTGCGACAGATTACCAAGACATCGAGATCGATGGGATGCCGCGCCTGACTCTTGGGTATAGCGACCGCCATCTCCGCCTTGACGGGATAGCACTGCACGATCGAGAATCCGGCGCCGAGAACGGCCGAGGCCAAGGAAGCCCAGGCGTCATCCCGAGAATGATGGTAGCTGAAGACGAGAAGACCGTCCTCTCGCAGGACCCGGTGGCATTCTGCGAAGACGGAGCCCAGTTTCTTGGCGAACGCCTCCGGCCGACTGTCCTGTACTTCTTGGGGATGTCGCGTGCTGGAGCCTTTGGACCCGTTGTAGAAATAGGTCTGTTGCCAGACGAAGAAGAAGTCGGCCAGTTCCGAGTAGTGGACATTGTCGAAGAAGGGGGGGTCGGTGACGACGAGGTCGACACTCGCCTGAGGAAGATCCGTCTTCGCCGAATCGCCGCAGGACAGATAGACGGCGCCCGGGCCGACGCCGCGTACCGGACAACGAGTGATGGCCGGGCTCCCCATGGGAGCGCTGATTCCGAAGACCTTTCGACCGCGTTTCCGGGCTCCATCGTGGGAGACAGCGACTTCGAAGGGGGCGTCCTTGTAGTCCAGGGCGCGGAGAATTCGGGTTCGGTACAGAGTGGAGAACGAGCCGGAACTCCGTGGCGTGCCCCAGGGGTTCGCCTCGATCGGGGTTCGCTCCGGCTTGAGGATGTGGTGTGCGAACAGGTGCCGGACCGCGCCGGTGCCTTCGCCCTTGTAGGAGGCGAACAGATTGTTGAACTCCAGGACGCCGGAGAATAGGAGGGCGAGTGCGTCCCGGGAGGAGCCTTCGGGGAGCGCGCGGATGGACGAGGCGAGGGTGGTGAGGGCGAGGAGTTGCCGAGCGTTGAAGAGTTCGTGCCACCGGCGGTAGCCATAGTTTCGGATCTGCCGCGTGTTGTGGCCGTCCGGAATCGGGAATGAAGGAACGGGGAGGTCGACTTCCCGGAGACGCCGGGCGGCGGCGCGGAAGGCGTCGGCATCGTCGGGTGTCGTCCGCAGATACTCCTTTCGACCGTCGGGGAGCAGCAGCAGTTTCGCGTAGCATCGGTGTTCGGGGGGTTCGCCTCGCGCTCGAGCCGTCTTCGCGATCGGGAATTCGTGGGCGCAGGTCGGACAGACTGCGGTGGTTCGCCGCGCCGGCCCGACTCGCGGGTCGAACGCCAGGCCGCAGGCGCAGCGGACGCACTCGGCGTCGTACCGGCAATCCACGAGGTCCCCGCAACCGGGGCAGTACGCTTTGGCCTCCGGGTGGCGCGACTTCGCAGCGTGGGAAGCGAACAGGTAATGGGAGAACAGGTCCACCCGGGCGGCGCAGCGGGGGCAGGGCAGGTGTTTGACCCAGAAGAAGTAGAGGACCGGACAGAGGCGCTGCTGACTGTCCCTGGATCGGTAGAGGGCCAGGATATCGCGCCCGGCCGTCGCGGCCAGGGTTTCGAAGTGGGATTGCACCTCGTTTCGATCCACCGGACTCAGCGCCAGGCGGACGGCGCGGTGGGCGACGGGATTGATGTCGCGGCCGATCGCGGCGGCGCCTAGTTTGTGTGCTTCCCCCACGGTGGTGCCGCTGCCCATGAAGGGATCGAAGACGACCAGGCCGGGAATGCGGACAGGCTCGTAGAAGAGGTCGCTGACCGAGGAACCCCTGGGAGCGGCGGCGGCGATGATGGCGGCTCGAAAAACGGACCCGAGTCGTCGCGCCCACCACTTATGGACATGGTACGGCGGCCGATACACCTCCTTTCTCCAACTCTCCACTTCCGCGATTTCGCTGAGCCACTCGAACGGAAAGCCGTCCTCGATAGCGCGTGGCCCTCGGTGCGCGAGAAGGGGAGACCCGTACGGCGACCGGGGCTCCGCCACGGACATCTCGGCCAGGGAGTTGAGTGCGACTGCGGCGCGCGTCGGCTGGCGCGAGATGATCTCCCGCATCCGAGGCGGCACCCGGCCCGAGAGGAGCAACAGGGAATCCGCGTTCTGGTTCAGGGCTCCTGCCAACTTCGAGAGCAGGCGCGCCGACGGCGAGACGCGGTCGCGTTCGACCCGGGACAGGTAGGCGACATCGACTCCCACGCGGTGGGCGAGGGCGCGCAGCGACAGGCCGAGCGCCACCCGGGAGGCTCGCAGGAAGGCCCCGACGGTCATTCGCACTCCTCCGGGGATTCTGCGGCGTGTTGAAAGATTTGTCAACGACGGCTCGGTGGTGTCACCGGGGGTGTGGCCAACGGGTTCAGCGAGCGCCTCACCGTGGCGCTCGCCACCGCTGCGGCCCCGAGGGGGTTCGGAAGGAACCGGCCGGAGGGAGTGGCTCCCCTCGAACGCGGGTCCGACCGCGCTTCCGGCGGAGCGGGAGGGGGGCGTGCTCCCGGGGCTACGCGTGCTCGGGAGTGGCGGCTCCCGACGGCGGAGCGGGAGCGAGGGACGGGGTCGGGGTGGATTCGCGCCAGAGGCGGCGGGCGCGGACCGCGAGATCGTCGAGCAAGGTGTAGAAGAACGGGAGGATCACCAGGGTGAGGATCGTCGAAGCGGCGAGGCCGCCGATGACCGTCCGCGCCAGCGGGTAGTAGTAGAGGCCGTCGAGCCCGGCGCGGCCGACTCCCATCGGCACCAGCGCCAGCATGGTCGCGCCGGCGGTCATCAGGATCGGGCGCAGGCGGTCCCGCCCCCCGGCGAGCAGCGCCTCCCCGCGCTCCATCCCGCTCCGTCGCAGGGCGTTGACATGGTCGATCAGGACGATGCCGTTCTTCACCACGATGCCCATGAGGATGAGCAGACCGATCTGCGCCATCAGGTTGAACGGGCTCCCGGTGAGCAGGAGCAGCCAGGCCGCTCCCCAGAGCGCGTAGGGGATCGAGATCAGGATCGCGAAGGGGTGGCTCAGCGACTCGAACTGCGCCGCCATGACGATGTAGATGAGCAGGAGCGCCAGCAGGTAGTTCACCGCCATGTTCCGCAGGTCGGTGTCCTGGCGGCTGATCCGGTCGCCGAAGGACCAGGTGACGCCGGCCGGCAGCGCCAGGGCTTCCATGCCCTCCTCGATGCTCGCGCGGGCCGACTCCCAGTCTTCGCCTTCGTAGGAGGCGCGCACGGTGGCCACGCCCTTCCGGTCCACCCGGCGGATGGAGCGCCGCCGCTCCACGATCTCGAAGTCGGCGAGGTTGCCGAGATGCACCGGCGCGCCGCCCTCCCCGATGAGGGTGAAGTTGCGCAGATCCTCCACCCGGGAGACATCCTGCTGCGACATCGTGAGCAGCACTTCCACTTCCCGCTCCCCGGTCTGGAAACGGCGCAGCCGCTGCCCGCCGAGGGAGAAGCCGAAGATGTCCGAAAGGTCTCTCGGGGTGAGGCCGTAGAGCGCCGCCTCTTCCAGTCGGGGACGGACGACCACCTCGCGCCGGGGCGCTTCTTCGCGGCTCTCGATGTCGGCGACTTCCCCGATCCCGGCGAGCAGGGCCGCGGTGCGGTCCGCGTATGCGGTCAACTCCGCCGAGTCCTCCCCGTAGAGGTTTACCCGGAAGAACATGCTGCTCCCGCCGGTGTCCCGGTCGTCGTCCTCGAACAGGAGGCGGACTCCGGGCAGCGTCGGCAGGGCGGCGCGGACCTCTTCCTTGAGGGCGGCCCCTTCGTCGTCCGAGACATGCTCCTCGCCGAACGAGAGCACCGTCTGCGCTTCGTTCTCGGCGAAGTAGGAATAGACCGAGGCGATACCCAGGGGCTCCCGCAACGGCCGGAGGGCGTCCTCCACCCGGTTCACCACCTGCTCGGCTTCGTCCCGGTAGTGGAAGTCGGCGAACTCGTAGGAGAGGAAGATCCGGTTGCGGTTCAGGCCGGCGAAGACCGCGGTGGAGAGGCCGAGGAAGAACGGCAGCACGGCGCTCGCCAGGAACGCGACGGCGACGCCGGCGGTGAGCCAGCGCCGGCGGAGGGTGAACCGGAGCACCCGCTGGTAGAAGTCGGCGAGACGTTCGGTCCAGGCCGGCGGGACCGAAACCCTCCGCGCCAGCAGCCGCGAACTGACCAGCGGGATGAGCGTCAGCGAGATGAAGAGCGAACAGAAGACGGTCAGCGAGAGCGCCAGCCCGATCTCGCCCAGCCAGATGGACATCTGGTTCTTCGCCCCGACCACCGTCGGCAGGAACACGATCGCGGTGGTCACCGTGGAGGCGATCACCGGCCCGGAGACCGCATGGGCGCCGACGATGGCCGCGGCCTTCGCGCGGAGGCCCCGCCCGTGCTCCCGGACGATGGATTCGAGCACCACGATGGCGTCGTCCACCAGCAGGCCCACCCCCAGCATCATCCCCATCATGGACAGCACATTCAGCGACCTCCCGGCGAAGTACAGGATGATCGCGGTGGCGATGATGGACATCGGGATGGTGAGGCTCACGATGGAGGTGGTGTCCACCCGCCGCAGGAAGAGGAACAGGACGAAGACCGCGAGGATCGCGCCGAGAAGTCCTTCGGTGCGGATCCCGGCCAGTCCGGAAGTGATCTGCGCCGCCTGATCCTCGAACACCAGCAGGTTGATCCCGGCGAGCGCCGGGTCGGCAGCGATCTCGTTCTCGATGCGTTCGGTCACCGCGGTGGCCGCTTCGACGGTGTTCGCCTCGGCGCTCTTGAAGACGCTGAGCCCGATGGCCGCTTCGTCGTTCAGGTGCCGGCCGAAGCCGATGGGCGGCTCGCGGTAGGTCACCTCGGCGATGTCGGCGACCCGGAGCCCCTGTTCGTTCAGCGGGAAACCGCCGATCTGGTGGATCGCGTCGAGCGCGCCGAAGCCGCGCACCGGGGTCACGCCCTCCGCGGTGCGGATGGTTCCGAGCGGCAGGTTGCGGTTCAGGTTCTGCACGCGCTCGGCGACCTGGCCGAGTTCCACCCGGTGGGCGGCGATCCGGTCGGCGCGCAGGTTGATCCGCACTTCCCGGGGCAGCACCCCGCTCAGTTCCACCCGCGCCACCCCGGGGATCCGGCGCAGGGGGTCGGCGATGCGGCGCTCCAGCCGTTCGTAACTCGCCGAGAGATCCATCCCGGGCGCGGAGATCCGCGCTTCCACGATCGGGATCTGGGTGGTCGAGAAGGTGTTCACGAAGATCTCGCGGACCTCGCCCGGCAGCGTGGGCCGGACATCCTCGACTGCTTCGTACACCTTGGCCCGGGCCACATCCACGGTTTCGCCCCAGGCGAATTCCAGTTGCAGGCTGGCGCTGTCGGCGTCCGCGGTGGACCGGAGGCGCTTCGCGCCGGGGATGGTGGCGAGGGCTTCCTCGAGCGGGCGCACGATCTCCCGCTCGATCTGCAGCGGGTTCGAGTTCGGGTAGGGAACGGTGATGAAGACCGCCGGGAAGTCCACTTCCGGCAGGAACGCCAGCGGTATCCGCCCCAGGCTGAGGGCGCCGAGCGTCAGCAGGCTCAGCAGCAGCATCGCCGTGGTGACCGGACGGTTCACCGACAGCCGGGGAAGGCTCACTTCAGCCCTCCGTGACGGCGACCGGCCCATCGAACCGCTTCCGGTCGAACACCGAGTAGGCGGTGGGGATCACGATCAGGGTGAGCGCGGTCGAGACCAGGAGCCCGCCGATCACGGTCACCGCCATCGGGGAGCGGATCTCCGCGCCGGCGCCCAGACCGACCGCCATCGGGGTGAGTCCCAGGATAGTGGTGAGCGTGGTCATCAGGATGGGCCTCAGGCGCATCCGTCCGGCGGCGACGATGGCTTCCGTCTTCTCCATCCCGGAGCGCCGCAGCCGGTTGATGCAGTCCACCAGCACGATGGCGTTCTTGACCACGATCCCCGCCAGCATCACCACGCCGATGAGCACGATGACGCTCACCGTGGCGCCGGTGAGCAGGAGCGCCAGCACCACCCCGACGGCGCCGAGGGGAATGGTGAACAGGATCAGGAAGGGGTGCAGCAGCGATTCGAACTGGCTCGCCATCACGAAGTACACGAGGAAGACGGCGAGACCGATGGCGAGCGCCAGACTGCGGAAGGAGCGTTCCATCTCCTCCCGCTGGCCGCTGAACCGGGTGGTGACGCCCGGGGGCAGTCCCAGGCCGGCGATCCGGTTCTCGACGCCGGTGGTGGCGCTCTCCAGGTCGGCGCCGTCGAGATTCGCGGAGATCACCACCGCCGGGCGCTGTCCCACCCGGCGCAACTCCGCCGGCCCTTCGCTGAATTCGGCGCTGCCGAGCGCCCGCAGCGGCACCGGGCGGGCCTCCTCGGCGTGGACGATCAACTCCGGCACCGCCGAGGTGCGCGAGCGGAGGTCGTCGCCCCCGCGCACCACCACATCCACCCGCCGGTCGCCTTCGTCGAGGCGGGTGGCCACTTCGCCGCGCAGCCGGGAGCGCAGCGCGTTCGAGGCGGCGTCCACCGAGAGTCCCATGCCGGCGAGGCGGTCGGCGGCGAATCGAACCCGGATCTCCGGGCTGCCGGCTTCCGCCGAACTGGACACATCGGCGAGCCCGGGGGCGCCCGCCACCGCCTCCCGGACCCGCCGCGCGTTCGGGACCAGGGCGGCGCGTTCCTCGGAATAGACCTCGAGTTCCACCGGCCGGCGGAAACTGAACCAGGAGGGCCGGCCGAACTCGTAGCGGACGCCGGGCCGGCCGGCGAGATCGGAACGGAGGGAGGCGATGACGGCTGCTTCGGCCTCGGGGTCGTCCCGGTCGGCCATCACCACCCCGAGGCGGCCGCGGTGCTCGGCGCGGCCGCCGCCCGCCGCCATTCCGGCGCCGCTCCCGGCCCCGGCCTCGGTGGTCACCCGGGCCACCGCCGGATCGTCGGCGACGCCCCGGCTGACCTCTTCGAGGAGGTCGTCGGTCGCCGCGACCGCCGTTCCTTCGGGCAGCAGTACCTCGAAGTGGAACTCGCCCTGGGAGAGGGCCGGGATCAGTTCGACGCCGACGGCGGCGCGCCCGAACCAGAGCGAACCGGCGAAGAGCGCCGCCGAGAGCCCGAACACCGGCGCCGGATGGCGCAGCGCGGTGCGGACCGCGGAGGGGTAGGCCCGGGCGACGGCGCGCTCGGCGGCGGTGAAGCCGGCCAGGAGCGGCCGCAGGGGATAGAGGAGCCCGCGTCCGACGAAACCCGCTCCGGCACGCAGTCCGCGGAGGATCCGGGTGAGGCGGCTCGGTCCGCCTCCGTCGGCGGCGCCGGCGGCGAGGGCGTCCCGGCTGCGGCTGGCGAGCACCGGGATGAGCGCCAGGGAGAACCCCAGCGAAGCGAGGATCGAGATCGAGACCGTGAGCGCCTGATCCCGGAACAACTGTCCGGCCACTCCCTCCACGAAGACGATCGGCAGGAAGACCGCGACCGTGGTCAGGGTGGAGGCGACGACCGGCCCGGCCACTTCCCCGGCGCCGGCGATCGCCGCCGGCAGCGCTGCCTCCCCTTCGGCCCGGCGCCGGTGGATCGCCTCCAGGACCACGATGGAGTCGTCGAGCAGCATCCCCACCCCGAGCGCCAGCCCGCCGAGCGACATGATGTTCAGCGAGATCCCCATCTGCTGCATCACGAAGAAGGTCGCGACCACCGAGACCGGGATAGCGAGCGCCACCACCCCGGTGGCCCGGCGGTCCCGCAGGAACAGCGCGATCACCAGGATGGCGAGCAGTCCGCCCTCCCAGGCGTTCCGCGTCACCTCGGAGATCGCGCCCTCGATGAATTGCGACTGGTCGAAGAGGACCGCCAGGGCGAGCCCCTCGGGAACCGATTCCTCGAGTTCCTCGAGCCGCTGCCGGACCCCGGCGGCGACCTGCACCGTGTTCGCGTCGCCTTCCTTGAAGATCCGCAGTTCCACCCCTTCGTCGCCGTCCTGCCGCAGGATGACTTCCTGGTCGCGGAACCCGGAGGCGACGGAGGCCACATCCCGAAGACGCACCCGGCGCCCGTTCTCGGTCTTCACGATGACCGCGCCGATGCGGTCGAGCGTGTCCAGTTCGTTCAGGGTGCGGACCAGGTAGCGCGCCTCGTCCTCGTACACGCTGCCGCCGGCCAGGTTCACATTGTTCGCGGCGAGGGCGTTCCGCACCTGCTCCACGGTGATCCCGTAGGCGGCCAGCCGCCCCTGGTCCACCTCCACCTGGATCTCCCGGACCAGGCCGCCCTCGATGCGCACCGCGGCCACTCCCTCCACCGCGTCGAGATCCTTCTTGAGGTCTTCCTCGGCCCAGAGGCGCACTTCGGAGAGCGGGGACCCCCCGGAGAGGCCGATCCGGAGGACCGCGTCGGAGGCCGGGTCGAAGCGGAGCAGCCGGGGCCGCTCGGCGTCGTCCGGCAACCGGACCGAGTCCAACTTCTCCCGGACATCGAGCCCGGCGAAGTCCATGTCGGTGTCCCAGGCGAACTCCAGGGTGACTTCGGAAGTCCCGGCGCGGGAGCGGGAAGTCACCCGCCGCAGGCCCGGTACCACGCCGACCTCCTCTTCGAGGGGACGGGTGACGAAGGTCTCGACTTCGATCGGCGCGGCGCCGGGGATCCGGGTCTCGACGGTCAGGGTGGGGTAGGAGATCTCCGGGAGCAGGTTCACCGGCAGGCGCCCGAGCGCCACGAAACCGAAGACGCAGGCGGCCACGGTGAACATGGCCACGCTCACCGGCCGCCGGATGCAGGCGGCGATCAGCGAGTTCACCGGAGGAGATCCGACCGGGGTTCGAGTCCTGCCGCCGGCGCCGGACTCACGAAGTGGGGAGGACTTCCACCGAGGCCCCGGCCGCGAGCGCGGTGTGCCCGGCGACCACCACCTGCGCCCCGGTCTCGAGGCCGGAGACCAGTTCGATCAGCGCCCCTGCGGCGGTGTCGAGTTCCGCCCCGACGGTGACTTCGCGCCGCACCGCCTTGCCGTTCTCGACCACGAACACATGGGCGGCGCCGTTCCCTTCGCGGATCAGCGCCCGCTTCGGGGCCAGCACCGCGTCTTCCCGGCGGCCGGTCTCGATGACCACCCGGGCGAAGGAGCCGGGCCGCACGACGGCGGCGCCGCCCGACGGACCGGGGCTCCGCGCCGCCGCCGCCGGGATGGCCACGGTGACCTTGACCGTGCCGGTGGACTGGTCCACCACCGGACTCACCTCCCGGATGCGCCCCCGGAGTCCGGCGCCGGCGGGGGCCGACTCCGGCCGCACCACCGCCGGCTGACCCGGGGCGAGCCCGGCCACATCCCGCTCCGGCAGGTAGAGCCGGGCGATCAGGGTGCCGAAGTCGGCGATGGTCAGCAGATGCTGCGCCTGGTTCAGGTGCTCGCCTTCGACGAGCAGCACTTCGGTGATCCGCCCGGCGAACGGCGCCCGGATCTCGGTGCGGTCGAGTTCGAGTTGCGCGGTCTCCAACTCGGAGGCCGCCAGATCCCGGTCGAAGAGCGCCTTCTCGAGGTCGTACTCGGCGACCAGATCGCGCTCGAAGGCCAGTTTCTGCCGGGTGTGCTCGGCCTCGGCGCGGGAGAGGCGCAACTTCGCCTGCTCGAACGCCAGCCGCCGCTCCCGGTCGTCCACCCGGGCCAGCACCGCCCCGGCGGCCACCGGGTCGCCTTCCCGGACCCGGATCTCGGTGAGCAGCCCGGTGGTCTGCGGCAGCACCTTCGCCGTCCGCTCGGCCTCCACCGCGGAGGTGGTCTCCAGACTCAGGGTGACCGGGCCCCGGTGCGCCGGAACCACCCGCACCGGGGTGGCGGCCGCGGCGGTCTCTGCCGGCTTCGCTGCGGCGGCTTCTTCGTCTCCGGCGACGACTCCGGTGGCGACCGCCGCGGCGCCGGCGATCACCAGGGCGATCGACAGGATGATGAGGGTTCGTTTCATGGGTCTCCGGGTCGGGTGTCTCTCGGGTGCCCGTTCCTAACGCTCCCCCCTCGGCGCCGGTTCCGCCGGCGCGGACCGCGACTCGGATGGTGGTCCGGTCGGCCGGGCCGGCGCTTCCCCTGGTCGGGCCCGGGGTGACCGGCCGGTCGGCCCCCCCCGGGGGACCTGCCGATCGGTCGGGTCGGCGGTCGGGCCGGTGCGAGAATGCGCCGGGCGGTTGGCTCAGCGGCAGAGCACCTGCTTTACACGCAGGGGGTCGAAGGTTCGAACCCTTCACCGCCCACCCGCAGCCACCCGCCGGCAAGTCGCCGCCGCGAGAGAACGAAGCCGGGCGAGGTGCTGCCCGGTGGCCAGCGTGACGGATTTTATTTTCGACTTCGGCGCGTATCGAAAACAAGATGACGCGTTCTCTGCATCAGCGCAAATAAGGGAGATCCCTCCTGCATCGGTCTGCCGACCCGGGAACTCGGCCGCTGGCCTGCATCCCTATAATTTCGATTTAGCAACAATTCACTAATAATCGTCTTCGTTGTTCGCGCCGGCGCAAACAAGGGCCTCCGAGTGTCCGTCGCGAAGAGCCGGCCCCTCCCGTGTCCGAGAGCCACAGCCCCCGCGGAAGCGTCGTCCGAGTCGAGGGCAGCGCTGTCCAGCCGGGTCGCGGCCTTCGCCTCGCCGGCCCGCTTTCGATTTCGGTTGTCCCGGTTTTCGCTAATAAGCGCTATCCTTCGTTGCGCCGGCGCAAACAGGCAGCAGCCCCTTCCGCTGTCTCACCCCCGGCGAGTTCGACGATCACCGGATGTCCGAGAGCCACCCGCCCCACGGACGCACCGTCCCGGTCGAGGGCAGCGTCACCGCCTTCGTTCCGGCCCCGCTGCCGCCGGAGATCCGTTGGACCGAGGCACTGATCACGACGCTTTCCGGAGCGGACCGCGCCGTCGGGCAACTGGCCGGGGAGGGCCGGAGACTCCCCGACCCGCACCTGTTCATCGGGCCGTTCCTGCGCCGGGAGGCGGTGCTGTCGAGTCGGATCGAGGGGACGAGGACCACCTTGGGCGAGGTGCTCGCTGCTGCCGCCGACTCCCGGCCGAAGACCCGGTCCGAGGATTTCCAAGAGGTCCTCAACTATGTGGATGCTCTCGAATACGGTCTCGAAAGGCTGGACTCGCTCCCGCTGTCGCTCCGTCTCGTTCGGGAGATGCATGAACGCCTGCTGCGCGGAGTGCGCGGCGACCAGGCAGCGCCGGGGCAGTTCCGCCGCGTCCAGAACTGGATCGGCGGGGCCGGCCCCATCACCGAGGCCACCTATGTGCCGCCGCCGCCCAACGAGGTGGCGCCGGCGCTCGGCGCCCTGGAGAAGTTCCTCCACGACGACCGCTGCCCGCCCCTGGTGCAGATCGCCCTCGTCCACGCGCAGTTCGAGGCGATCCATCCTTTCCTCGACGGGAACGGGCGGGTCGGCCGCCTGCTCATCACGCTGATGCTCATGGACCGGAAAGTGCTGCCGTCGCCGCTGCTCTACCTGAGCGCCTGGTTCGAGAGCCGGCGGGACGAATACTACGACCGTCTGCTCGCCGTGACCCGCCGCGGCGACTGGGAGGGCTGGCTCCTCTACTTCCTTCGCGGGGTGGACCGACAGGCGAAGGATGTCGTGGCGCGAATCCGACACATCGGCACGCTGGTCGAGCGGTGGAAGGGGGAACTCGCCGGCGCCCGGTCGGTGTTCGTGGCGCGGGCCCTGGACCTCTTCTCCATGCGGCCCTTCTGGAGTCTCCCCGGCCTCGCTGCCGCCCTGGATACGACTTACACCACGGCCCAACGCACCCTCCGCCGCCTGGAAGTGGCCGGGATCGTCGAACCGGTCGGTGCCGGGCGGCGGAACCGCATCTATGCTGCTCAGGCCATTCTGGAAGCGCTGGAGGCTCCGATCCCTCCTGAAGGGGCTGAGCCTCGGTGAGCGGGGTTCGCTCGACCGGGCGCCGACTTGAGGAACACCATCCGATGCTGACGAAGATCTCCCTCACGAATTTCAAGAGTTTCCGCCGCACCGAAGTGCATCTCGGCGAGATGAACCTGCTCGTCGGGGCGAATGCCAGCGGCAAGTCCAACTTCCTCGACGCGCTGCGCGTGCTTCAGGGGATCGGGAACGGTTTCACCGTCAGTGAGATTCTGGACGGGAAGCCGAAGAGCGCGACGAGCGAAGTCTGGGAAGGCATCCGCGGCGGCAGCGCCAAGGTGCGCCACTTGGGCGGTGACGACGGGGACACTTTCGAGATCGAAGTGGCTGGTCGCTTGGGCTCTGGCAAGGAATGGGCCTATTCGATCTCGATTTCTCCGGGTAAGGGCCGTCTGGCGGCGGAAGCGCTAAGGGTCGGGACCCGGAAACTCTTCGAGTCCACCGAGAAGTGGGACATCAACCATCCGGTCATCGAAGTGAAGAACCACCGAGGTATCAAGGGGCAACCCCCTCGGTTGGCCTTGGATCGGTCGAGACCTGTGCTCCTTCAATTCGCCAAGACGAAGGGGGTCACGCCTGCCAGTGCTCACACTGCGTCCGATGTGGCGAAACGGTTCGCCGACATGCAGCGGTTCGATCCGACGCCATCCGTGCTTCGTGGCTACTCACAGGCGAGGCGTGTCGAGAGGATGAGTGAACACGGCGACAACTTTGCAGCTCTCGTGGCTACGATCTGCGAGAAGGAAGAAGCGAAGATCCGTTACTTGGACTGGCTACGCGAACTCCGTCCGGAAGAAGTGGAGAACGTGGGAACACTTACCGGAGCGGTAGGGGAGCCCTTGTTCATGCTCCAGGAGAGTGGTCACGAGTTTCCGGCCCCGGTGCTCAGCGACGGAACTCTCCGTTTTGCGTCGGTCGTCGCCGCGTTTTTCCAACCCGACATGCCCGGCGTCATGACGATCGAGGAAATCGAGAAGGGCATCCACGCACACCGCGCGCGGCTCCTGACTGAGTTGATTCGGCGCCAAAGCGCGGGGGACGGGCCTCAAGTCGTCGCTACCACGCATTCGCCCGCCGTGCTCGCGTGGCTTCAGCCGGAGGAATACGACACCACTTTTCTTTGTCGACGGGATCCTGACACCGGCGAGGGCAAGATTCAGCCCGTTTCTTCGCTGGTGAACTTCGATGAGGTAGTCCAGACCTGCTCCGTCGCGGACCTCTTCACGGAAGGTTGGATGGAGGCCGCCTCGTGAGCACCCGGGTGCTTGTGATCCCCGAGGATCCGACGAACAACGGAACCATCCTGAGGCCGATGGTCACGGCTGTTATGGCCGATGCGGGTCGACCGAGTGCCAAAGTTGAGATCCTCACCAATCCCCGGCTCCGTGGCTACGACTCGGCGTGCCGGGCGATTCGTGGCGACCTGAATGCTCGGTACGGCTTCATGGACCTCTGGCTGTTCTTCCCGGATGCCGATCTCGCCTCTCCGGAGGCCATGGACACGTTGGAGCGCGACCTGCGACAGGAGGGTGTGACCCTTTTCTGCTGTCCTGCCGTGCCGGAAGTGGAGATCTACGCCTGCGCCGGTTTTCCGCCCGCCGAGCCCGGCCGCTGGGCTGAGTGGCGCTCGAATGCAAGACTGAAGGAGACCGTGTTCCGGGATTTGCTCACGGAGCACGGTGATCCCAAGACTCCCGGAGGCGGTCGGCGCGCGATGATCGAGAGGGCCCTCAGTCATCGAGGCCGGTTCTTCACGCTGTGCCCGGAGATCGCCGCATTGCGGGATCGAATCGTCGCGCACCTCGGCACCTGACCCGGCACGGGCGCCCGGCCGGGCCTGCCGCAAGCGCAGGGTGATCCCTCTTGACTTTTACTATATTTCGACGATAATGGAAATATGGAACGACAGCAGGCGCTCGCCGCGCTGGGGGCGCTCTCCCAGGAGACCCGGCTCGACGCCTTCCGGCTGCTGGTCCGGGCCGGCCCCGAGGGGCTGACCCCGGGGGCGGTCGGCGAGCGGCTGGGGATACCCGCCGCCACGCTGTCGTTCCATCTCAAGGAACTCCGGAACGCCGGGATCGTGCGCTTCCGGCGGGAGAGCCGGTGCCTCATCTACAGCGCCGACTTCGCCGCCATGAACGCGCTCCTCGGGTTCCTCACCGAACACTGCTGCCGGGGAACATCGGCGGAACCGAACCCTCGATAGACGGAGGAAAGACCCATGCGACTGCAACTCGCCCTGAATGTCCGGGACCTCGAAGGGGCCGTGGACTTCTACTCCCGCCTCTTCGGCGTCCGGCCGAACAAGAGGAAGCCCGGCTACGCGAACTTCGCCATCGCCGAGCCGCCGCTCAAGTTGGTGCTGTTCGAGTCGCCCGACGCCCCGGACCGGGTGAACCACCTCGGGGTGGAGGTGAACGACGACGCGGCGGTGCGGAAGGCCACCGAGCGCCTGGTCGCCGCCGGCCTCGCCGACGAGATCGAGGAGAACACCACCTGCTGCCACGCCCGCCAGGACAAGGTCTGGGCCACCGAGCCGGAGGGAATCCGCTGGGAGTGGTACCGCGTCATCGAGGATGTCGAGGAGAGGGTCGACGGGGAGGCTCCCGCCTGCTGCGCCCCTCCGGCGCCGGTCACGATCGAGACCACCGGCCGGGCCTGATCGGGTCTCCCCGCGCCCGGGCGGGGTGTCGGCCACAGTTCAAGATAACACTATCTTGAACTAATAATGGAACACCTGTCCGCTTCCTGGGTCAAGTTGAGACTATTTCGAGTGGTCGCATCCGTCGCGACACCCCGTTCGCCGAGTTCCCTCCGTGCCTCGGGTCGTCAACACCGGAAGGTGGCCCCAGCAGCCTCGGTCGCCACGGGCGGCATCCCCGCGACCGTTTCAAGATAACACTATCTTGAAATCGCTATAGGCGCATCGGACCTATCTGTGCCTAGAGTCATTTCATCTTCACTTCCCGGCCACCGACGGCCGCGAACCCCGTCGGCCTCCGCTCCTCAGGGTCGGAAGTACCGGCGGGCCCGCGTTCGACCGCTGGCGCGGAGGTGGCCGGAGTGCGCGAGGTCGCTCAGCAGTTGACGGGTCACGGCCACGCTCTCCCCGAGCAGTTCGGCGGCTTCCACGGTCGAGATGCTGCCCTGTCGGTCGATCTCATCGAGCACGATCTGCCGTTTCCGGCTCTGCGCTTCGATGCTGCTGCTTCCCGCCCGAACCAGGATTTCATCGGAGAGTTCGTAGCGCGAACCCCCTCGCTGTCCGATCCGAACCACCAGTCCCTTCGCCACCGCGCCCCGGAGCAGTTGGCGGATGTCGGCATCCGGCAGCAGGCTTCCGAGTCGCCGTCGCGTGACGGCGCCTTCCGACCGGGCGGTGACCAGGAGGCGCCGTTCGGCCGCGCTCAACCGGAGGTGGGCGAGAAGCGAGAGCCACACCTGGTCTTCGATGCTCACCAGGAAGCGGTTCCGGAGCGTCACGGTGACCGAACTCGAAGTGGCGAGGAAGATCGGCGGCTCCATCAACCGGGCCTCCATTCCGGCGAACATGCGGTCCACGCCCTCGCCGTACTCCTCGACGAGGCCCAAAGTCTTCAGCGCCCGCATGATGCGGCGGTTGCGGCTGTAGTGCTCCTGCCGCATGTTCTCCGGGGTGATGTGGCCCGGGAGCGGTCCGGGGCTCTGCACTTCGAGCCGGTCGTCCCAGATCGTGAGGTCCACGGTGGCCCCGACCAGGCCGTAGTCGCGATGAGCGAGGGCGTTGACCAGGGCTTCGCGCACTACCGGAGCGGGATACTCCGGGATCGCCTCGCGTCGCAGGCCGGTTACCGCCTCGTACTGCTTGGTGTGGCGGGCGACGAACCGCTCACACCGGTCGAGGACTCGGCAGATCGGGCCGGCGTACTCCTCCCTCGCGACGGAGGGTCCGGGGCCGGGCCCGATTCCCTCGCGTCGGGCCAACTGGACGGCGGCGCCCGGTATGAACCGTCGGGGGTCTTCGGCGAAGAGGACGACGGCGGCTCGCAGGATTCGAGGTCCGAGAGGCGGCTCGGGCGCTCGGGCGACGCCGAGGTCCACCAGAGCCCGCGGCAGGTCTTCCCGCTCCACGGACGCGTGTCCGTCGGCCGCTCGGGCCTCGTTGACGGACTCGAGATCCAGGTCGATGGGGGTGATCGTGCCGACGGACTCGTCCTCGCCGCCGGCCTCGGTGCGAACGCGAACGAACCGAGAGAGCGCGTCGCCGCGCAGGGGTTGGCAGTCGCCGCCCACTCGACGGAGGAGCCTGCCGTCCGGGGTGGTGACGATCCGCTGCCGGACCTCGGGCACGGCTGTCACCGTCAATTCCCGGTCGCCGACGCGGACCGGGCGAGCCTGCACTTCGACCTCGCACCGGCCGGCGAACCGGGTGATGCGATCCACCGTGTTCTGCGAGAACGGACAGCCGATGATCTGTCCCCGGGAATCGACGCCGTGAACGATGAGGCCCCCGTGGGTCATCGCCATCGCCGGGATGGTGTCGAACAGGTCCGTAGGCGTCCCGCGCTTGAATTCCAGCGACTCGTGCTCGACCCGGCCGAAGAGGCGCCAGAACTCTTCGACGATCATTCGTCCGGGGATGTCGGCGAGGTTCGAGGCGGCGCTGCGGGAACGGGAACGGGTGCCGGACCGGACGGCGGCAGAGGGCCTGCCGGAGATCCTTCCGGCCCCGATCGGGAGGCCCGCCGTCTGCTCCGCGCCCTGCGGTCCTGCCGCACCCGGCCGGCCGGTCTCTTCTTCGATTCCCGAGCCGGGTCTGCCGCCGTCCGGATCGAGGTGGCGGGAGCGCGTCCAGCGCCGCCGTCTCCCCGGTCCCGGTTCGTTGCCGGTGGCGAGGTCGGTCGTCCGTCCTGGCGAACGATCTCCTGTGGGAACGACTTCGGCGACTCGACGAGCGTGCCGGACCGGAGGAGGCGGAGTGACCGCGGTCCGGCGCGCTCGCCCGCCGGGAGCGGAAGGACGAGGCCCCGAACCGCCGGGCGCGCCCGTGGTTCCCTCGGGCTCCGGAAGAGCGGGACTCGACACCCCGTCAGCGGACGGGTCGCCCGAGGCGCGTACACCCTCCGCGAGGCCGAGAAGCGGCGTTCGCTTCGTGAGAACCGGAAGCGGTTTCCGGTCGTAGGGGCGGGGAGAGCGAACCGAGACGGGAGAACGTCATGACCGGTAGCAGCGACCCGAAGCCCGACCGGATCGGGGAGCGCCTCGACGAACTCCTCGCCGAGTGGCGCCGGCGCGACGGGGATCCGGAGCGCGAGGAAGAACTGCGGGCCCGGGCGCGGAGCCTCGCCGCCACCGGGCTCACCGCGGACGAGGCCTTCCTCATCGCGCTGGGCCGCACCGGCGAGACCGATCGGCGTTCGCGCGGGTTCGCCCGGAGGTTCGCCGAGCGGCTGTGGCCCGACCGGGAACGGGCCGGCGCGCCGGACGCCGCTCCGAAACGCCGCCGCGACTTCCGGGCGGCGCTCGCGCTGGCCGTCGCCGCCGCGGGGGGCGTGGCCCTCGTGAACCTGCTCGTCCGCTCGGTGGACCTCGGGGACCAGGAAGTCGCCTACTACCGGACGGCGGCGATCTTCGTGCTGGCGCTGGTCGCCGGGTTCTTCGTCTGGCGGAACCGGCCGACCCGGAACCGGGGGCTGCTGATCCTCGCGCCCTTCGTCGCCGCGGCGGTCTTCGCCCATCTCTACACCTTCCCGCCGAACAGTGCCTCCGGCGACCTCCTGACGCTGCACCTGCCCATCGCCCTCTGGCTGGGGGTGGGTCTGGCGTACGCCGGCACCGGTTGGCGCGAAGTCGGGAGGCGCCTGGCTTTCGTCCGTTTCTCCGGCGGTCTGGTCATCACCTTCGTCCTGGTCGCCGCCGGCGGCGGACTTCTGGTCGCCCTCTCGCAGGCGATGTTCGCGGTCATCGAGATCCCGGTCGAAGACGCCGTCCTGAGCTGGGTGGTGCCCTCCGGCGCGGCGGGGGCGGTGCTCATCTGCGCCTTCCTCGCGGAGACCTGGGGCCGGACCACCCAGCAGATCGCGCCGATGCTGGCCCGGGTGTTCACCCCGCTGGTCGCCGCGGTCCTGCTCGTCTTCCTCGGGGCGATGGCCTGGACCGGCCGCGGCCTCGGCGCCGACCGGGAAGTCCTGATCGCCTTCGACCTGCTCCTGGCGCTGGTGCTGGGCCTGCTGATCTACATCGTGGCCTCCCGCGACCCCGACGCGCCCCCCGGCGCCTTCGACTGGCTGACCGCCGGTCTGCTGGCGGTGGCGCTCCTGGTGGATCTCGCCGCCCTCGCCGGCATCGTCTCCCGCATCTCCGACTTCGGCTTCAGCCCCAACAAGACCGCCGCCCTCGGCGAGAACCTGGTCATCCTGGCCAACCTCGGCTGGTCCGCCTGGCTCTACGGCAGATTCCTGCTGCACCGGGGCTCCTTCCGCGCCCTGGAGCGATGGCAGACCGCCTACCTCCCGGTGTACTCCGCCTGGGCCGCCGTCGTCGTGATCGCCTTCCCCCCGCTCTTCGCCTACGCCTGAGCGACCCTCTGTCCTGTCTCCGATCTACCTGTTGCGACAGCTGACCTTCCCAGTTACGCCTTGGCGCCGGGCGTCCGTTGTGAGGCGGCCTGCCTGCGGTCTCGGTCGGGGAGGTGTGGTGTGGGACTCGGAACCGTAGAACGAACCCTCTCCACGCGAACGGAAATCGTCGGTCAGGTCGGATTTCGGGGCGACTCGCCTTGCGGGGCGGGGGTTTTCGTCCGCGTCACCCGCAGGCGGGGGCCTGCGAAGTACCGGGCGCCCCGGTGGCTCCCTTCCATCACCACGAGGCTGTCCCGGCGGAGACTCCGAAGCAGATTCTTGGCTTCCTCGCGGGTCATCCCGGTGAGTTGGCGCACGCCGGCGTTCGTTAGGCTCTCACCGCGGGCGAGAGCGGCGAGGACCTGTGTGCTCGCGGAAGGCTGCAGGCCGTTCTCTACCAGGACCGCGGCGTGACGAAGGTGGACGAGGGCGTCCGCGAGGCGGTAGGTCGTGTTCCGGCCTCGGCCGCGAGACGACAGGTAGCCGCGGTCTCGCAGGGAGGTGAGCGGAGAGACCGCGGACTCGGGATCGAGTTGCAGAGCGCGTCCGGCAGCGCGGTAATCGAGTTCTTCGTGGGTTCTCAGCGCTTCGAGTAGCAGGAGGTCGTCGAGTTCGAAACTTCGTCCGGACTGCGCTTCGGAGTCGAAGAATCGGACGACTTCGGGTTGAGTCGCTGTCGGCAGCGTCAACCGCACCTGGTCGCTTACGCTGTGGTAGATCGGTCGCCTTTTGCCGTTACGCAGGAGTTCCGTGTAGATGCGATCCACTCCTACCCCGGCGCGATTCACGAGTCCGATCTTTTGGAAGACGTCGGCGAGAAGTCGATTTCGGCGAACGGAGTCCTGCCGAATCACATTGTCGGCGGTGATGCCGGCCAGGAACCCGCCGGGGTTCGTGACCTCCAGACGGTCCCGGTGGAGGGATACCTGGATGGACTGGTTCACGAAGTAGTCCCGGTGCATCATGGCGTTCAGCAGCGCTTCGCGGGCGACCCAACGAGAAACATCGGCGATCTCGAGATCGCGAAGACCGGCGACCGGAACCGTGGTCAGGCCGGTGTTCGTCTCGATGGAGTCGAGGGTGGCTTCCAGGACGGCCAGCAGCGGATCGCGCCGGTCGCGGCGGACGACATGCGTCAGTTCGCTGTCCGGGGAGGATCTCGTGAAGATCAGTTCGTGGTTCGGGACGAAGCGGGCGATGGCGGCGCGGGTGCCGAGAAAGAGGATCGCCGCCACGGTGATCCGGTCCCGGTCGGTGAGGTCCAGAGCTGCGAGCAGAGCGCGGTCGGGGAGTCGGGTGAGTTCCGGAGCGCCGCCGTTGGTCCGGATCGCCTGCCGCAGGCGCTCCATCTGGGCCGCGTCGAGGTCGGCCGGAACGGCGTCCGGAAGGATCGCGGCGGTCAGGTCGCGACGGCCGGTGACGCTGATGGTTCGCGCCAGGTCGGAGCCCGTCAGAGGCTTCGACTCCTTGCCGATACGAATCCGCGCCACGCCCTCCGTCGTGGTGTGCGGCGGAATTCCGCGCGGGACCCGGATCATCAGGACCCGCCCCTCGGGGGCGTTCAGTTCGTGGATGTCCACCAGGATGTGGGGGTCGGTCCCGTCGTAGATGTCTCGGCGCAGGAAGTCGGCGTCGAGGTCTCCGACCCCGTGGACCGCCGCTCGCGTTCGTTGGCGGTCGTCCACGCCGAGGACGAGGGCGCCGCCCCGGGAGTTGGCCATGGCCACCACGGCCTCCCGAATCCGGCGAATCCGTTGCTTCCGGTCGGTGATAGGTCGGCGCCAGGACTTGAATTCGAGGGTCTCCGACTCCAACGCATCGGCGGTGGCGTGCTCGAGGGAGTCGAGCAGTCCGGCAAGGTCGGGCCAGTTCACGATATGGGAAGTGTAACACGGGCGTGATATGGGGCGCTATCCATAACCGCTCCAAATCGCACCATTCGGCCGGGGCGGGACGCCGGGTCCGGCCTCGGCCGGCTACAGGTCCAACGCCTCCGGGTCGGGGGCGCCGGTCTGGATGAGGTTGCGGCGGGCGGCGGGGTCCTTGCCCATGAGGGCGGTGATGAAGTTCGTGGCGCGGAGGGCGGAGTCCATCTCCACCCGCAGCAACTGGCGGGTGGCGGGGTTCAGGGTGGTGTCCCAGAGGACCGCCGGCTGCATCTCGCCGAGGCCCTTGAAGCGGGTGATGGCCTTGGGCTGGGCGCCGTTCTTCCGCTCCCCGAGGATCCGTTCCTTGTCGGCCTCGTCCGCGGCCCAGCGGGTCTCGCCGGCGAACTCCAGGCGGTAGAGGGGGGGCTGGGCGACGAAGATGCGGCCGGCTTCGATGAGCGGGGGCATGAACTTGACGAAGTAGGCGAGCAGGAGGGTGGTGATGTGGTGGCCGTCGGCGTCGGCGTCGGCGAGGAGGACCACCCGGCCGTAGCGCAACTTGTCGGGGTCGCAGGCGTCGCCGGAGCCGCAGCCCAGGGCCAGCGAGATGTCCCGCAGTTCGGCGTTCTCGGCGACCTTGGCGGCGCTCGCCTGGGCGGCGTTCAGGATCTTGCCCCGGAGGGGGAGCACTGCCTGGCGCATCCGGTCGCGGCCCTGTTTCGCCGAGCCGCCGGCGGAGTCGCCCTCGACGATGAAGATCTCCGTTTCCGCCGGGGTCCTCGAAGCGCAGTCGCTCAACTTGCCGGGGAGGACGCTCTTCTTTCGCGTCTCCGCCTTCCGGGTGACCGCGACCGAGGCGGCGCGGGAGGCCTCCCGGGCGCGGGCGGCGAGGACCACCCGGCTGCAGATGCGCTCGGCGGCGGTGGGGGACTGGTTCAGCCACCGTTCGAGGCCCAGGCGGACAGCGTTCTCGACCGGGGTGCGGACCTCCGGGTTGTTCAGGCGGTCCTTGGTCTGCCCCTGGAATTGCGGGTTCGGGAGGAACGCGCTCAGGATGGCCAGGACGCCTTCCCGCACATCGTCGGCGGCGATGGTGAGTCCCCGCGGCGTGAGCGAGTGCGTCTCCAGGTAGTTGCGGACCGCCTTGGCCACGCCCTCCCGGAGACCGGCTTCGTGGGAGCCGCCGGAGTTCGTGGGGATCCCGTTCACATAACTGCGGAAGTCCTCGCGGGGCGCCTCGGTCCAGCCGAGGGCGAGTTCCAGGCGGCCTTCGCCGTTCAGCGGGTGGTTCTCGATCTCGAATGGGGTTTCGTGGGCGAGGGCCAGTTTCTTCTTCCCGAGGAGGGCGTCGAAGTAGTCCCGGAGGCCGCGTTCGTGTTTCCACTTCCGCGGGCGGGCCTTCGCGTCCTCGTCGCGGAAACCGAGTTCGAGGCCGCGGTGGAGGTAACTGGTCTCCTCCAGCCGGTCGGCGATCCGCTCCGGCGAGAACTTCCGGGCCGGGAAGATCCGGTCGTCGGGTAGGAAACGGATCGTGGTGCCGGTTCCGGTGGCGCCCGGGCTCTCCTTCATCGGCCCCAGGCGTTTGCCGCGGGCGAAGTGCATCCGGTACTCGGTCCGGTTCCGGCGCACGACCGCGGTCAGGGATTTGCTGAGCGCGTTCACCACCGAGGCGCCCACGCCGTGGAGGCCGCCGGCGGCGTGGTAACTGCCGCGGTCGAACTTGCCGCCGGCGTGGAGGGTGGTGAGGATCACTTCCAGCGCCGGCTTCTTCGTCGGCTGGTGGAGGTCCACCGGGATTCCCCGACCGTTGTCCGCGACGGTGATCGAGCCGTCGGCGTGCCGGGTGACCGCGATCTTCGAGGCGTGGCCGTTCATCGCCTCGTCCACGGCGTTGTCCACCAGTTCCCAGACCAGGTGGTGGAGCCCGTCGGCGTCCACTCCGCCGATGTACATCCCCGGGCGTTCGCGCACCGCCTCGAGGCCCTCGAGGACCTTGATGTTCTTGGCGGAGTAGCCGGGGGCGTTCGTCATCTTCGAATCGGACGCGGGGGAGGGAGCCGGACCGCGTTCCCGGGGAAGTCTCTATATCTCAAGCCGGACCGGCGAGGTCGGGCAACTTCCCGATCGCCGTCTCCACGCCGACGAAACCGGCCTTGAGCACCTGGACTCCCCGGCGGCCCCGGGTGCCCACTTCCTGGGTGTTCCGCGAGATGAGCCGTTTGCCGCCGCCGGCGGTCAGCGCCGTGAGCGCGTCGGTCTTGCCGCGGGCCAGGTGGAAGCCGAGCACCGAGTCGCCGGCGGCGAGCGAGATCGCCTTGACCCCGAGACCGGGGCCGGAGAGCAGGTTGATGTCTTCGACCGGACAGAGCAGCGCCCGGCCGCTGCGGGTGACGACGATCAGGGTCTCGACTCCGGTCGTCAGCCTCACCCCGAGCACCTCGTCGTTCGGCTTGAGCCGGGCGAACTTGCGGCCGCCGCGATGCGAGGGTTCGAGATGGGAATCGAGCCAGAACCGGAAGGTATAGCCGCCCCGGGTCACCGCCAGGGCGTGCGTCCGGACTTCGTCTTCCTTCCGGGCGACTCTCCCCCGCGCCCCCAGACCCTCCGGCAGCCGTTCGTCGAGACTCACCATCCGCACGATCTTCTCGTTGTCCCGGAGGGCGAAGTGTTTCGCCACCGGGTCGCCGTACCCCGCCGTCGCCGGGAGGTTCACCAGGCGCAGGGTGAAGGCGGTGCCCCGGGAGGAGAAGAGGGTCAGCGGCGCCCGGGTGCTGCCGCGGGCCAGGTCGAGGAGCCGGTCGCCCTCGCGCAGGCGCAGTTTCCCGAGGTCGGTGATCTCCCGCTGGCGGCGGATCCAGCCGTCGGCGGTCAGCATCACATCGGCGTTCTCGGCGACGATGAAGTCCTCCTCGGCGAAGTCGGCTTCCTTCGCTTCCCCCCCGATGGCGGTGCGGCGCTTCTCCGACTCCCGGTAGCGATCGCGGATATCGGTCAACTCCCCGCGCACCAGTTCGGTGATTCCGGCCTCCCCGGAGAGCGACTGCTCCACTTCGCGGAGGCGCTTCCGCAGTTTCTTCATCTCGCCCAGCACCACCCGGATCTCCAGCCGGGCCAGCCGGTAGATCTTCAGTTCCAGGATGGCTTCGGTCTGCTCGGCGTCGAGCGGGAGTTCCGCCCGGATCTTCTCCGCCGCGTCCGCCTTGCCTTCCGAAGCGCGCACGATGGCGATCACCCGGTCGAGCGCGTCGAAGACGACGGCGAACCCTTCGAGGATATGGAGCCGGGCTTCCAACTTGCCCCGTTCGTGTTCCAGTCGTTTCCGGACGACGACTCGGCGGAAGGCCAGGAAGTCGAGCAGCAGCGTGCGCAGTCCCACCCGCTCCGGAGCGCCGCCGGGGGAGCGGTCGAACCGCAGGCAGGTCAGATCGACACTGAAGTTCGACTGCAGCGGCGTTCGCTTGTAGAGGTACGCCAGCACCTTCTCCGGGTCGGCGTCCTTGCGGATCTCCAACTGGATGCGGACATCGTCGGTGGAGAGGTCGCTCACCTCGAGCAACTGCGGCAGCGTCCGGTCGGCGGCGATCTCGCCGAGCCGCTGCACCAGTTGCGCCTTGTTCACGCCGTAGGGGACCGACTCGATGACCAGCGTGCGGACATTGCGGCGGGTCCCCGCTTCGCGGACCGTCCCCCGGACCCGCACCGAGCCCCGGCCGGTTTCGTAGATCGCGGCGAGCCCTTCCGCGGAGTCCAGGATCTCGCCGCCGGTGGGGAAGTCCGGGCCGCGGACGATCCGGGCGAGAGCGGAACTCGTCAGCGAGTCGTCGTCGAGCAGCGCCAGGAGCGCCTCGACGACCTCGATCAGGTTGTGCGGGGGGATCGAGGTGGCCACCCCGACCGCGATGCCGGTGGAGCCGTTCACCAGCAGGAGCGGCAGCCGGGTGGGCAGCACCACCGGTTCGGTGCGGGCGCCGTCGTAGGTGGGGCGCTCCGGGACCGTGTTCGCGGCGAAGTCGGCGAGGACCTCGTTCGCCGCCGGCGCCAGCCGGCACTCGGTGTAGCGCATCGCCGCCGCCGGGTCGCCGTCGAGCGAGCCGAAGTTGCCGGCGCCCTCGATGAGCGGCAGGCGGGAGGCGAAGGGCTGGGCCATCCGCACCAGCGCTTCGTAGATCGCCGAGTCGCCGTGGGGGTGGTACGCCCCCATCACATCGCCGACCACCTTGGCGCACTTGCGGAACCGGCCGTCGGCCTTGAGACCCTGGCGCCACATCGTGGTGAGGATGCGGCGCTGCACCGGTTTCAGCCCGTCGCGGACATCGGGGAGCGCCCGGCTGGTGATGACCGAGAGCGCGTAGGTGCGGTAGCGCTCCTCGGTGACTTCGGTGAGGGCGACCGGGGTGGGCGGCGGCGGTTCGACCTCCGGGGCGCCGGGGCGGGGGAAGAGGGCGGAGGCGGCAGCGGCGGCGCGCTTTCTCCTCGCCGCCATGCGCGCCTCCGGGTCAGCGGCGGGTGGAGGACGCGCGGACGACGAAGCGGAGGGGCCTCGCTGCCCGGCGCCGGGCCGGTCGGGCGCGCTCTCCGGGACGGACAGTGGCTCCCGCCCGATAATTCCCGGCGTGGAGAACCCCCGGACCCCGGCAGCGCCCCGCCGCACCGCCGGCGCGGCGCTGCTGCTGCTCTCCGGCGCCGCGCTCCTCTCGGTCCCGCTGATCGAAGCGGCGGTGGTCGCGACCTTCGGGACGACCGGGAACGGGTCTCCCCGGTGGCCGAGCCTCTGCGGCGTCGAGGCGCTCTTCTCGATCCCCTGTCCGCTCTGCGGCGGGCTGCGGGCCACGGCGGCGCTGGCCGGGGGAGACCTGCTCGCCGCCCTTCGCTGGAATCCGGCGGCGGTGCTGCTTCACGGAACGGTCCTCGCCTCCGCCGGGCTGCTGCTGTTCGACCGGACGCCGCCGTGGCTGGCGTACGGCCGCCAGCGGGCGGTGCTCGCCGCCGCGCTCTCCATCCTCCTCGCCAACTGGGCGTACCTGCTGGCCGTCGGCCGCTGAGCGGTCTCCCGGGGCGGGCCCGGCTCCTCGACATAGGCGCGCACCATCAGCCGCCGCGCCCCCCGGCGGTCGTTCGAGGTGATCGTGAGCCATCGCTCCAGGATGCCGCGGTAGTCGCGGGTCTCCAGGGTCACCCGCAGCACGGTCTCCCCGTCCGGCGGCACCACTTCGGTTCCCACCACGGCGGCGGCGCAGGCGCAGGCGGAGGCGATCCGGCCCAGCACCAGGTCGCGGTTCCCGGTGTTCTTCAGGGTGAAGTCGTGGAGCAGGGTCTCGCCGGGGCCGGCGTTCCCGAAGTCCCACTCGCCCGGTTCGATCTCGAGGCGCGGCCCGGACTGCGCCGCCGGCGCGTGGGGTTTCGCCGCCGGCGCCGTCGGGGCGGCCAAGACCCCGCAGAGGACCCCGCACCGGACCCCGCACCGGACGAGGCCGGCGGCGGAAAGCCACGGCTTCCGGTTCCGGCCCGGGACGCCCTGCGGCATCGCGGACCGCGTTTCCGGTCCGGGTTCCCGTTCCCTGTGCGCCATTCGTCGGTTCGTGGATCCCGGCCGTCGGTTTCGAGTGGGCCCGGGGGGAGGTCAGTCGTCCTCGTCGGGGGTCTCGACCATCTTGAGGAAGGCCGCGAGCCGCTCGTTCTCGTAGCGGACGATGTTCAGGAAGAGGCTCTCGATCAGGTAGCGCCGGCGTTCGTCCTCGTCCATGGCCCCGACGATGTGGCTGATCTCCTGCATCATCGTTTCGTAGGTGTTGCGGAACTCGCTCTTCACCGAGACCTCGCGGTAGAGCGCTTCCAGGACCTCGAGCAGGTCTCCGTCGAGCGTGAGCTCGCGGCCCCCGCGCATGGCGATGGCGCGCATCACCGCGCCTCCCCGCCGCCGTCCGGCGTGAGCGCCGCGACCGCCGCCGCCGCGGAGTCGTGGAGGCCGATGAACTCGTGCGCCCCGGTCATGCGGAGCATCCGACCGACGCGCTCCTGCAGCCCGGCCAGCACGATCCGGCCGCCGGCCGCGGTGGCGCGCCGGTAGAGATCCATGAGGCAGCCGATCGCCGCCGAGTCTATGTAGTTCACCGCGGAGAGATCGAGGACCACCTGCGGCGCTTCCCGCTCCAGGCAGCCGGCGATCTGCTCGACGAAGGAGTCGAGGCCGGCGTACACCAGGCGGGGTTCCCCGAGGGAGACCAGGGTGACCGCGGCTTCGGTGCGGATGGTGAGGACGACTTTCGATTTCATGGGGATTCGACGGCGGAGTTCACGGTGGAGTTCGGGGTGGAGTTCGGGGAGGAGCGGCCCGCCCGGGCGCGTTTTCGCGGGGCCCGGAGCCGCCGTTTCAATTCTGCCCGGCCGCGGTGGATCCGGCTCTTCACGGTTCCCTCGGGAACCCCGAGCCGCTCGCAGATCTCTTCGTAGGGCATCTCCCGGAAGAATCGGAGGTGGACCACTTCCCGCAGTTTCGGCGAGAGTTCCTCCAGCGCCCGCAGCAGTTCTTCGCGGGTCTCCCGCTCTTCGTAGAGGCGCTGGGGATCGGGACGGGAGCTCGGGACGGTCTGCTCGAAGGGGAGTTCCTGCGGCACCAGCCGCTGCCGTTCGCGGCTCTTCGCCCGGTAGTGGTCGATGCAGTGGTTGCGGGCCACCGAGTTGAGCCAGACCGCGAAGTGGGCGCGGGGGTCGAAACGGTCGAGTTGGCGGAACACCCGGACGATGATCTCGTGCGTGAGTTCTTCGGCTTCCTCGTAGCGGCCGGTGAAACGGTAGGCGAGCGAGAAGAGGCGGCCGCGGTGGCGTTCCACGAGTTCGGTCCAGGCGGCGTTCGGATCCACTTCGCCGGCGCGGAGCGCGCGGATGACGGCGAGGTCCTGCTCGTTCCGCCGTTCGTCTTCGGCGGAGCGGCCCGCCGCCTCGGAGACCGGCGCTCTCGGCCCCGCCGCATCGGAAGGGTGGTCCTCGGAACCGCTCAGGACTCCGGGACCTCCGGGCGTCCGGCGGACACCCACGCCGTGTAGATCAGACTGGCGGAGTCCCGGGCGGCCCCGCTCAGCAGCGAGTCCACCAGACCGTTCAGCTCGCGCCACATGCTCTCCATGTAGAAGCGGTCGTAGCCGGAGACGCCGCGGCGCGCCTGCTCGTCCTGGAACAGGATGTTGTCCACCCAGAGGTGGGCCTTGAGCGGCAGCGACCGCGCGAACTCCTTCGGGCGGTCCAGGTAGATGCCGGTCGCCCGCCGCACCCGCAGGTCGCCGGCGAAGATGTCCGTCAACTGGGTGTCGAAGCGCCGGGCCAGTCCTTCCTGTCCCGTGGGCTGTCCGTCGCCGACCCGGGAGACATTCGGCGGAACGCCCAGTTCGCCCACCAGGTAGGTCACATCGCTCGCGTGTTCGAGCGCCTGCTCGAAGTCCCCGGCCTCGAAGGCGGCCACCAACTCGTCCCAGTCCTCGAGCAGCCGGTAGAGCGCGTCGCCGTTCGCCGAGATCTCCTCTTCCGAGAACCTCCGGGCCGCCAACTCGCGGGTGGGCGGCACCTCGTAGAAGGGGAACTCGTCGTAGGCCTCGAGGAAGAACCGCGCCGGCCCGCGCCCGCGGGCGGGATCCTCCAGGGAGTCGAGGAACGAATCCTTCCGGTCCTCGAAGAACTCCTTCAGCGGGTCGCTGAGCGACTCGACCGTCTTCTCCCCGATCTGGCGGTGGGCTTCGGCTCCCCACGCCGCGGCGAGCGCCGGCGCCCCGACGAGCGAGACGAACCCCGTCGCAACGAGCGCCGGCGAAAGGAACGCCGCCCACCCGGCGGGAGACCGGGCGGCGGGAAAACGGCTCGCTCGCACGGTTCCGGAACGGGCGGAAGTCTAGCCGGGGGAGGCCGCTCACCGATCTCGGGGGCGTCCGGCGGCCGGAGGGGCGAGGGACCGGGCCACGGTGAGCACATCCACCGGGCCGGCGCCGGCGCGGCGGAGGCAGCGGACCGCCGCTTCGACGGTGGCGCCGGTGGTGAAGACATCGTCCACCAGCAGGAGCGGCCTTCCGGCGAGGGACTCCGGCAGCCGCCGCGCCCGGAAGGCGCCGCGCGCGTTGGCGGCCCGGGCGCTCGGCGCCACCCGGGTCTGCGGCGGCCGCCGCCGCTTGCGCAGCCGGCCGGTGACCAGCGGGATCCCCAGGCCCCGCGCCACTTCCCGCCCCAGGGATTCGGCCTGGTTGAAGCCCCGGCGGCGCCGCCGCCAGAAGGGGAGGGGCACCGGGAGCACCGCTGCCGGGGGCGGCCCCGAGGCGGCGAACTCCGACTCCCGGACCGCCCGGCGCCAGGCGGCGAGCGCCGGCGCGGCGAGCAGCGGGGCCAGCCGCTCCCGGCGGCCGAACTTCAACGCGACGATGGCGCTGCGGAACACCCCCGCGTACACCGCGGCGGAGACCGCGACCCGGAACGGTCGGCGCCCGCCCCGGCAGGGTCCGCAGAGGCCGGGTTCCACTCCGGGGGCGAAGAAGAGCCCGCAGCGGGGGCAGGCCGGGTCCGGGAGCGCCCGGAGCGCCGCCCGGCAATCGGCGCAGGCCGGGCTCGCCAGCGGGTCCGCCAGGGCGCCGCGGCAGAGGCAGCAGGGGCCGGGGAACAGGAGTTGCCCGAACCAGCCCCGGACCCCACGGCGGACCGGGCCGCGGATCGCCCCCGGGAGCGTTCCCCGGACCGGAACGGCCGGCGCCTCGCCCACCGGGGAGGGATCAGGCCGGTTCGGCGGCCGGGACCGGCTCCGAAACCGGTTTCGGGACCTCGGCGTTCCCGCCTTCCCCGTCCGGGGCGCCGAGGTCGAGCCGCACGCTCCCGTAGGCGTCGCAGGCGCGGCAGGTGTCGGCCCACTCCGGGTAGCGGGCGCCGCAGCCGGAGCAGGAGTACTCGGCCGCGAGCGCCGGCACCGCGGCGAGGACTTCCCGCGCCCGGGCCACGGCCTGCGGCAGTTCCCCCCGCCCTTCCAGGATGCGGGAGAGGCGGGCGGCCAGCGCCGGGGAGGAGAACCGGGGCAGGTCGGAGAACACGCGGAGGGCGTCGTCGAGCATGAACAACTGGTCGTAGAGCCGGCCGAGCAGGTACTGCGCCGCCGCGCCCCCGTTCGTCCGGGAGATCGCCCGCTTCCAGAGGGCGATGGCTTCCTCCGGCCGGGTGCGGTCGAGGTGCAGGTTCTGGAGCGCGGTCAGCGGCGCCGTGGCGCCGGTCGCCTCGAAGGCCCGCTCCCAGACCTCGATCGCCGACTTCTCGTTGCCGCCGGAGAGATAGGCCTCCCCCAGCCGGACCCAGGCCGGCACCGCTTCCGGGTCTTCCTCGACGATGGCGCGGAAGACCCGCACCGCGTCGGCGGTCTCCCCTTCTTCGAGCAGCATCCGGCCGTGGGCGTGGCGGAGGGCCAGCGCGCGGCGCATCTCCGCCGGCTGCTCCGAAGGCGCCGCCAGCGACAGGATCTGCTGCTGGGTGGCCAGCGCGGCCCGGATCTCCCCGGCTTCGCGCTGCAGGTCGCGGAGACTGGCCAGGGCCGCCGTCGGGGGTTCCGGGTCTTCGGGGATCGTCCGTTCCAGGAGCGCCCGGGCGCGTTCCTTCTCCCCGGTCGCGGCCAAGGCTTCCGCCTGCGCGTAGGCCACGCCGCGGTCGCTGCGGTCTTCCTCGGCGGCCTCCTGCAGCGCCGCCGCGGCTTCGGCCGGGCGGTCGAGACGGGTCAGGCACTCGGCCTTCCGGGTCAGCAGCCGGACATCGGCGCCGGCGTACTCCTGCGCCGCCTCGAAACACAGCAGCGCCTCCGCCCATCGGCCCGAGGCCATCTCGCCGACGCCCTCGAGGAAGAGGCGTTCGCCCTCCTCGATCTGCTCCCGCCCCCGGCGGCGGCGCCGTTCCCGGAGGGAGCGGCGGACGCGCCCGGCGGCGTCGAAGGCCAGCGCCGAGGCCGCGCCGATGCCGACCCCGCCGAGCATGACCTTCCACAACTCCGCGTGCAGCGGCCGGAACAGCGGCAGCGTCACCGTGACCACCGTGGAGTTCGCCGACACCACGCCCAGCAGGAACGCGGCGGCCACGGCGATCGCGATCAGGAACAGCAGCGTGCGTGCGCCCATCTCGGTGTCCCCGCCCCGATTCTACGCGCCGCCGCCGGGGTTGCCGGTTTCGGGGCCGGACTCGCCGGCGGACTCGCGGTCCGATCCGGGCGGCGGGGCCTCGCCCGGTGCCGGCCCCGCCGTTTCGGGAACCGCCGGCGGGGAGCCCGAAGCCGCTTCCGGGGGGTCCGCAGTCGTCTCCGGCGTTCCCGGAGTCCCCGGCGGGGGATCGGGAATCCAGCGGTCGGCGTCCCCCCAGAGCCGGTCGATCCGGTAGAGGTCGCGGCTCTCCGGGGAGAAGACATGGACCAGGAAGTCCACATAGTCGGCCAGCATCCAGCCCGAGGCCGGGTACCCCTCGAGGTGGGTCGGCTTGCGGCCGAACCGCTCCCGGACCCGGCGTTCCACCGCCTCGATGATGGTGCGGCGGCGGCGTTCGCTCCCGGCGCCGGCGATCACGAAGAAGTCGGTGAAGCCGGCCAGGCCGCGGAGGTCCAGCACCGCCACTTCGTCGGCCCGCTCGGCGAGCGCCACCTCGGCGGCGAAACGCGCCTGGACCGCGGCCTCCGGGAGGGTCTCCCCGACCGTCGCCTCCGGCGTCTTCTCCGCGGTCCCGTCCGTCATCCCTTCCGGCGCCCCGTCCGGCCGTTCGGTCACCGGTAGAGGCTCCGGGACTCGATGGTCTCGGCGACCCCCGGGGGCACCAGGTCGCCGATGGGGAGGGCCGCGTCCAGCCGGCTGCGGATGTCCTCGGAGGCCGGGTCGGGGAGCGGCAGATCCATGAGCAGCAGGCGCGGCGGCGCCAGCGGGCCTGCGAGGTCGCGGGTGGCCCCGGCGCGGAACCGGTGCGGCAGCGGCGCGAGCGCCTCCTCGAGGGGGTAGCCGCGGCGCTGCAGGATCAGCACCGGGTGGCGGGTCAGCAGTCGCTCCCAGCGGCTCCAGGCGCGGAGGTCGCGGAAGGCGTCGCTGCCGACCGCCAGCAGGCAGGAAGGGCCGCCGCCGGGAGGCGCCGGACGGGATTCGGCCAGGCGGTCGAGGGTGTCCAGGGTGAAGGAGGGGCCTTCCCGCTCCAGTTCCAGGCCGCTCGCGACCAGCCGGGGTCGGCCGGCGACCGCGCGGGCGACCAACTGCAGCCGGTCCGCGGCCGGGAGGCGCGGGGGGACCGGCCGGTGCGGCGGGACCGCGGCGGGGACCAGCCAGACAGCTTCCACCCCCAGTCGGTCGCGGACCGCTTCGGCGGCCCGGACATGGCCCCAATGGGGCGGGTCGAAGGTTCCCCCGAAGACGGCGATCACTCCCGGGCGGGTCCGGACGGTCGGCTCCGTGACCGGCGGTTCCGGACCTGTCGGCTCCCGGGTGGCCGGCTTCACGGCGTCAGCGCCCTTCCGCCGGCCCCGGCCCCGGCGTCGTCCGCGTCGTTGTCCTCGTCGTCGTCCTCGTCGTCGGGGCCCGCCGCCAGCCGGGCGCCGAGGGCGGCGGTCAGGCGGCGGCAGCCGCTCCCGGTGGCCGCGGAGAGGGCGAAGAACGGCAGGTCGAGGGCGGCGGCGGCCCGGTGGAGGCTCTCCAGCCGGGCGCCGTCGTCCACGAGGTCGGTCTTGTTCCCCGCCACCAGCGCCGGCTTCTCCGGCAACCCGGCGCCGAACCGGAGCACTTCTTCCCGGAGGACGGCCAGGTCCTCTTCCGGGCGGCGGTTCGAGGCCTCGGAAGCGTCCACGAAATAGACCAGCAGCGCCGTGCGCGAGAGGTGCTTCAGGAACCGGTTCCCCATGCCGGCCCCCCGGCTGGCGCCGGGCAGGACGCCGGGGAGGTCGGCGATCACGAATTCGGTGTCGTCGTCGAGGCGCACCATCCCCAGGTTGGGCCGGAGGGTGGTGAACGGGTAGTCGGCGATCCGGGGCCGCGCCGCGCTCACCCGGGCGATGAAGGACGACTTGCCGGCGTTGGGGAAGCCCAGCAGGCCCACATCGGCGAGCAGCCGCAGTTCCAGGCGCACCTCCCGGCGGAGGCCCGGTTCGCCCGGCTCGGCGCGGCGCGGGGCCTGGTTGGTGGGAGTGCGGAACACGGCGTTCCCGCGCCCGCCGCGGCCGCCGGGCGCCGCCGTCAGCCGGTCGCCGGCGCCGGCCAGGTCGCCGAGCAGGACGCCGCTCTCCCGGTCGAACACGGCGGTGCCGGCGGGGACCCGCAGGATCAGGTCCGCGCCGGCGCGGCCCTGGCGGTTGTTCCCGGAGCCGTGGCCGCCGGCGCCGCCGCGGTAGGAGGGGCGGAAGCGGTACGCCGCCAGGGTGTGCCGGCCGGGGTCCGCGGCCAGCACCACCTCCCCCCCGCGGCCCCCGTTGCCGCCGTCCGGCCCGCCCCGGGGGACGAACTTCTCGCGGCGGAAACTGACCGCGCCGTTCCCGCCGCGCCCGCCTTCGAGCCGCACCGCCGCTTCGTCCACCAGCGGGCCTCGCGAGCGGCCGTCCGTGGCCGGCGCCGGGGGGGCGGTGGCTGCCCGCGGCTCGGTCGGCGGCGATGCCTCGGTCGGCGGCGATGCCTCGCGCGGTGGCGATGCCTCGGGCGGCGCCGGGGCCGCGATTGCCGGGGCCGGGCCGAAGCCCGCCGTAGCGGAGGCGCCCGGCCGCTCGTCGCCGCCGCGGCTCTGCCGCCGGGACGCGGGCGCCGCCGCGAAGGCGGCCGGCCCAAGGCTCGTCCGGTGCTCCCCGCCGGGGACCTCCCCGGGCCCTCGGTGCGCCCCGGTTCCCACCCGAATCCCCGGGGAGGGCCCGGTCAGGACTCCGTCGGCGCCGGCTCCGCGGCGATCGAGATGAACCGGCCCAGCCGCCCGCGGTTGCGGAACACCACGGTCCCGGCGATCTTGGCGAACAGGGTGTCGTCGCGGCCCCGGCCCACGCCCGGGCCCGGCTTGAAGCGGGTGCCCCGCTGCCGGACCAGGATGGCGCCGCCGAGGACCCGCTCGCCGGCGAACCGCTTCACGCCGAGCCGTTTGGAATGGCTGTCGCGGCCGTTCCGCGAACTTCCCTGTCCCTTCTTGTGCGCCACGGGGTTCTCCTGTCGGGTTCTCGGGACGAGTCTCGCTCAGTCGTTCTTGCCGGAATCCTCACCGGATTCGTCGGAATCGGAGTCGGTCGCCGCCGGCGGGTCGGTCGCAGTCTCCCCGGCGCCGCTCCCCGCCACGACTGCTTCCGCTTCTGCGGGAGCGGCTTCGGCAGGTGCGCCTTCTGCCGGAGCGGCTTCGTTCGGGGGTGCGGCCTCTGCGGAGGCGGAGGCGGCGTCCGGGGCTTCGGCGTTCGCGGGATGGATCGCTTCCACCCGGACCTGCGTGCGGTACTGGCGGTGGCCCTGCTTCTTCCGGTAGCCCTTCCGCCGCTTCCGCTTGAAGACGATGATCTTGCGGTCGCGGAAGTGCGCCACCACCGAGGCGGAGACCTGCGCGCCTTCGAGGTACGGGGAGCCGACGCGGCAATCCCCGGAGTCCGGGTCCCGCAGCAGCAGCACGCGGTCGAAGGTCACCCGCTCCCCCACCGGGGCGTCCAGTTTCTCGAGCGACAGGCGCTGCCCGGGCTCGGCGCGGTGCTGCTTCCCGCCACTCTCGAAGATCGCGTACATGGTCGTTTCCCGGCGGAGAACGGGGGATTCTAGCAGCGGCGGGCCGGTTCTCGGCCAGTGCTCACGAAGCCCGGATCGAGGCCAGCATCTCGCTGTTCGTGGCTGTCCGATCCATGCGCCCGAGCAGGAGGGACATCGCTTCGAGCGGCTTCAGCCCCACCAGCGCCCGCCGCAGCAGGTGGGTCTTCGGCAGTTCTTCCGGCGTGAGCAGCAACTCCTCCCGCCGGGTGCCCGACTGGTGGATGTCGATCGCCGGGAAGATGCGCGACTCGGCCAGCCGGCGGTCGAGCACCAACTCCATGTTCCCGGTGCCCTTGAACTCCTGGAAGATGACTTCGTCCATCTGCGACCCGGTGTCCACCAGCGAAGTGCCCAGGATGGTCAGGCTGCCGCCGTCCTCGATCTTGCGCGCCGCCCCGAAGAACTGCCGGGGGAACTCCAGCGCCCGGGAGTCGATCCCGCCGCTCATGGTGCGGCCCTTGCCGCGCATCTCGCGGTTCGCCGCGCGCCCCAGCCGGGTGATCGAGTCCAGCAGCACCACCACATCCTCCTTCATCTCCACCAGCCGCCGCGCCTGTTCGAGGACGATGCGGGCGACGCGCACATGGTCGGCGCTGCCGCTGTCGGCGGTCGAGGCGACCACCTGGGCGTCCGGCACCGCCCGGCGCAGGTGGGTCACCTCTTCCGGCCGCTCGTCTATGAGCAGGATGATGAGGTGGATGCCGGGGTAGTGGCGGGAGATCGAGGCGCCGATCTGTTCCAGCAGGATGGTCTTGCCGGTCTTGGGGGCGGCGACGATGAGCCCGCGCTGGCCGCGCCCCACCGGCGCGATCAGGTCCACCACCCGGAGCGAGACCGGCGGGTCGTCGCCCTGGGCCAACTCGATGCGCGGCGCCGGATGCTCGCTGACCAGGTCGCTGTAGTTGCGGAGCGGCGGCAACTCCTCCACCGGGTACCCGTTGACCTCGAGGATGGCGTGGAGTTCGGAGCGGGCCGGGCCCGGCCGGCGCCGCCGCCGGGGGACCGAATGGAGCCCCACGAGGTGATGCCCCTCGCGGAGTTTGTAGCGGTCGATCAGCCCCAGCGGGACCCGGACATCGGTGGCGCGGGGCAGGTAGTTGTTCTCCAGCAGCCGGAGATGGCCGGTGTCCCGCGGCCCGAGGTCGAGCAGGCCGCTGATCTCGGCGTCTTCTTCCGCCGCGGGATCGGGCTGCTTGGGGGGCCGCGCGTCGCGGGGGAACGGTCTCGGCGGCCGCCGCGGGGGGCCCGCGTCCGGGCGTTGCCCGTGGGAGGAGGGGTCGGGGGAGAGTTCTGGCATGGAAACTCCTGTTCCGGAGAGAACTCTCCGGAGAAACTGGGGATTGGCGTCGGGTTCGGGCCGTTCGCGGGCGGTTGCGCCGCGCTGTCGGGCAGCGCCCGCCCCGAAGGCGGGGGCTTCCCGGGCCCCGGGGCCGGCCGGCCCGCCCTTCCGGGACCGCCGGGGAACCGTCGGCGGGTCCGGGAGTCCGGGAGTCGTCGCTTCGGCGAAGGGGAGCCGGGAGGCGGTTCGGGGTCGGCGACCCGGAGCCGATCCGTCAGGAAACGAACCGGCGGGAACCGACCGGGGGACCGAACCGGGCTGACGAGATCGGCCCGACGAATCGGTCCGATGCACCGGGTGCCGGGGCGGAAGAGCGCCCGACCCGGCGGGCGGCGGTCCGCTCCGCGGCGCCTCGCCGCGGCGGTCCGGGTCCTCCGGCGGAACACCCCTGCGCGCCGCGCGGACGCTTCGGCCGCCGCGGCGACACCGGGCTCCGTCCGGCCGCCTCACCGGAGCGGACCGACTGCCGGTTCGTCCGCCGGAGCGGGGGCGCTCCGACCGGGCGTCCCGGCCCGAGGTTCCGCCGGAGACTCCGGAAGCCGCTCGCCGAACCGGCGGGAGCGCGGCTCCCGGGAACCGCCCGTCGCGTCGAACCGACGGGGCGAGTGTCGCCTCTCCCGCCATCTTAGCAGGGGGAGGGGCCGGGGAGGCCGGCTCGCGGATGGGCGGCGCGGCTCGGTCTCCGCTGTCCGCGCCCCGGCGGGGATGCCCTGACGGAGACTCCCTGACGACGATTCCCTGACGAAGCCTCCCCGACGACGACTCCGCGACGCAGTGGAAGGGGCCGGGGAGACCGGCTCGCGGGAGAGGGGCGGGGCGGCTCCGCCTCCGGCGTCAGCGCCCCGGCGGGGATTCCCTGACGAAGACTCCCTGACGAGGACGCGCTGACGAAGCCTCCCCGACGACGACTCCGCGACGCAGTGGAAGGGGCCGGGGAGACCGGCTCGCGGGAGAGGGGCAGGGCGGCTCCGCCTCCGGCGTCAGCGCCCCGGCGGGGATTCCCGGACAACGACTCCCGGACGACGACTGCCCGGACGACGACCGCCGGACACCGACTGCCGGGCGACCGGCGCTCCGCCGGCGCTCCCTCCGGGGGGCGGATCCGGGCGGGCGGGGTCCGAGGCGAGGTGGCGCGGGCGGTCCGCCCGGCGCCCGTGGTTGTTCCGGGCGGGCGGTGGCCGAGGGGCGCGTCGGCGCGGGGAGGAGCGCGGTGGCGCGGCTCTCCCCGGGGGTTCCTCCGGGCGGGCGGTGACGGAGAGGCGGCCGCCGCCTCCTCGTCCGCCTCCGGCGCGGTTACTCCGGGCGGGCGGCGATGGAGGCGACGGTCACGGTCGTGCCGTCCTCGCTGAGCGTCCCGGTCACGACCACATCGGTTCCGGCGAACTCCGCCACCTTCTCCTGGTTGGCGATCCCGTACACCGCCTCGGTCTCCGGGACGAACAGGGCGTAGTCGGCGCCCATCTCCCGGCAGGCGACGGCGCACTCCGGGTCGCTCATGCCGTCCATCATGTGCTCGGTGCCGCACATGCTGTCGGTGATGTGCGCGTTCCAGGTCTGCTCTTCGGTCGGAGCGGTCAGCGGCGCGGGGAACGCTGCGGTCGCGGCCGCCGCCGCGACGACGAGGGCGGCGAGCAGCAGGGTGGAAACGCGTGTCGCGGGAGTGGGCATGGGGAACCTCCGGGCGGCCGGTCGCCGCCGCCCCGGCATTGTCGCACCGGTTCCCGGTTCCCGGAGTCGGGTCCTTCCCGGAACGAAACGCCGCTGCTCGCCCTTCCCCGCTCCGGGAGAGCTCCCCGCGGCCGGCCGGGGCGGGCAGCGCGATCCCCCGGCGCGCCGCGGGGCCGGCCCTCTCCACCATCCACCGCCGCGAGGACGATCCCCCGCGACGAGGGGCCGGGCGCCGAGCGGGAAGACGAACGCCGGGGCGATGGATCTCCCCCGGCGCGACGGGAGGCCGGCCCCGGGCTGGAGGCGAGGTCGTGGAGCGCGAAGGATCCCCCGGCGCGACAGGGGGGAGGGGGGCGGGCCGGCCCATAGACTCCGCGCGCCGATGCCCGCCGTTTCGACCCGTCCGGTCAGCGGGACCCGGGATCACCTGCCGGAGGCCGCGCTCCGCCGTCGGGAGGCGATCCTCCGACTCGAGACCGTCTTCCTGCGCCACGGGTTCCGGCCGCTCGAGACCCCGGCCCTGGAGCGGCTCTCGACGCTGCTCGGCAAGTACGGCGAGGAGGGCGACCGGCTCATCTACCGGATCCTCCACCGGGGGGACCGGCTGTCCCGGGCGCTCGCGGAAGCGCCGGTGGAACCCGCGGCCCTGTCCGAACTGGGGCTCCGCTACGACCTGACGGTGCCCCTGGCCCGGGTGGTGGCCGAGCACCGGGCGGCGTTGCCGGCGGTGTTCCGGCGGTACCAGATCCAGCCGGTCTGGCGGGCCGACCGGGCGCAGCGGGGCCGGTTCCGCGAGTTCACCCAGTGCGACGCGGACCTGGTCGGGAGCCGGTCGCTCCTCGCCGACGCCGAGGCGCTGCTCGTCCTGTTCGCGGCGCTCGAGGGGCTCGGGTTCCGCGACTTCACCGTGCTGCTGAACCACCGGGAGTTGCTGCGCGGCCTCCTCGCGGCGAGCGGCATCCCCGCCGACGGGGAGACCGCGACCCTGGTCGTTCTGGACAAACTGGACAAGATCGGCCGGGAGGCGGTCGCCGCGGAACTCGGCCGGCTGGAGGCGGTCGGTCCGGAGAGGGCCCGCCGGCTGCTGGACCTGCTGCCGGAGGAAACGGCGGTCGACGACGGGGGTGACCTCGATGGGGGTGACCGGCTCGCGGCGCTCGGCCGGGCCTTGGGCGAGGCAGCGGGGGAGGCGGCGCGGCAGGCGGTCGACCATCTCCGGCAACTGTTCGATCTCGTCGGGGAAGCCCGGGAAGGCGGCTCCGCCGGGTCCGCCTCGGCGAAGGGCGCCGGGACGCTCCGGTTCTCGCCGCGCCTGGCCCGGGGGCTCAGTTACTACACCGGCCCCATCTTCGAGGCGGTGGCCGCCGGGGGCGCGGGCTCGCTGGCCGGCGGCGGGAGGTACGACGGTCTGGTGGGGATGTTCAGCGGGCGGGAAGCGCCGGCGGTCGGGTTCTCGCTGGGGATGGAGCGGATCCTCCTGCTGCTCGAGGAGAGCGGCGCGGACCGCGCGGCGGCCGAATCCGGGCCGCAGGCGATGCTCTGCCCGCTGCCCGGCGTGGCGCCGGCCGAGATCCTGCGCACCGCCACCGCGCTCCGCCGCGCCGGCGCGCGGCTGACCGTCTCCGTCGAGCCGGGGAAGTTGGGGAAGCAACTGGCGCGGGCCGACCGGGAGGGAGTCCCCTTCGCGCTCCTCCTGGGGCCGGACGAGGCCGCCGCCGGGCAGTGCACGGTGCGCGACCTCCGCTCCCGCGAGCAGGTGACCGTCCCCCTCGCGGAAGTGGCGGCCCGCCTCGACCGGCCCTCCGGCCCCGGAGCCGACCCCGCGCGCCCTTGAACCGCGCTTCGGCCCCGCCCGGCAGCGCCCCGGGGGTCGGCGGGCCGGTTCGCCGACCGGGGTCGAACCGGAACGGGGACCGACTGCCGGGCCGGGGGTTCGCTGTCTCGGCGCCGGGCGCCTGAACTTCTGCCTGCCGGCGACCCTTCCGCTCGCGGCGGTTCGGGGCTGCCCGGTCGGCCGGCTGCGGTCGGAAGCGCCGCCGGGGCGGGGGTTCGGCGGGGCCTCGGCCGTGCGGCGGAGTCGCGGGTCAGCGCGGCGGTTCTTCGACCGGGGTCAGGAGGACCCGGGACCGGTCGCGGCGGCGCGGGTTCGCCGGGTCCGCCGGGCGCGCCTCCGGGTCCGGCAGGCGCTCCACCCGGAAACGGCGGCCCGCCGGGAACAGGGCTTCGTCCCGGAGCGGCGGCAGCGGCCGGGACGGGTCCCGCGCATAGAACCCGTCCGCGTCCGGCTTCAGGGCGCCGACGAACAGGATCTCCCGCCATTTCCGGGCGGGCAGGGTGAAGCCGCCGTCGGGCCCCGCCGGGACGGTGTCTTCGAAGGGGCTCCGGTCGGACAAGGGGCGAGTCCGGCCCCGCGCGGCCGGCGACGGGTGTCGGGAGCGGGGCCGGGAGCGCGAGCCTACGATACGGCGACGCCATGGGGCCGGTCCACTTCGTTCTCGTCCGGCCCGCCCGCCCGGAGAACATCGGGGCGGTGGCGCGGGTCCTGGCGAACACCGACCTCGCCGAACTGCGGCTGGTGGAACCGGGCGACTGGCGCACCGTCGAGGCCTTCCGGAGGGCCTGGCAGGCGGAGGAGGTGCTGGAGTCCGCCCGGGTCTTCCCGGACCTGGCCGCGGCGGTGGCGGACTGCCGGCTGGTCGCCGGCCTCAGCGGCCGGGGCGGCGACCGCGTCCGGCACCTGACGCCCCGGGCGCTCGCCGGCGAGATCGCCGCGGTCGAGGGCCCGGCGGCGGTGGTGTTCGGCAACGAGGCGACCGGCCTGACCCTGCGGGAGCGCTCGCTCTGCGGGCGGCAGGTGCGGATCCCCGCGTCGCCGCGGCAGCCCTCGCTGAACCTGGCCCAGGCGGCGATGGTGGCCGCCTACGAGATCTACCTGGCCCGGGGCGACGCGCCGCCGGCCCCGGCCCCGCCGCTGCGGGCGCCGGCGGCGGAGAGCGAACGGGCGCTCGCCCTGCTGCGCGACTCCCTGACCGCCGTCGGGTTCCTCCCCGCGCAGAAGCCGGAGGTGCGTTTCGCCGAGTGGCGCGAGTTGTTCGGCCGCGCCGGCCTCAGCGAGCGGGAGACGCGGCTGCTGATGGCCCTGGCCCGGCGCCTGTCCGGAGTCGCCCGCGCCGCCGGCCGCTGACCGCCGCCGGCTGTTGCTTGCTCGACGCCGCCGCTCGGCGCGTGAGAGGCGGCCGCGCCGGAGTTCGGCACCCCGGACTCGATCCTCCGGTTCGGCGTCGCCGAGCGGGAAAACCCGGCTGCTGATGGCCCTGGCGCGGCGGCTGTCCGGGGTCGCCCGCGCCGCCGGCCGCTGAGTACCGCCGGCGGGTAACGCCGCCCGGCGGGCGCGGGGACGGGGTCAGTCGTCCAGGTTGGCGCCCAGGAACTCGAGGACCCGCTTCCAGGCGTCGGCGGCGGCTTCTTCGTCGTACGCCTCGGGACGCCGGTCGTTGAAGAAGGCGTGCCCGATGCCCGGGTAGGTGTGGAAGTCGGTCTCCACGCCGGCCGCCTTCAGCGACCCCTCGAGTTCCGTCACCGCGTCCGCCGGCACGAAGTCGTCGTTCTCGGCGAAGAGTCCCAGGACCGGACAGCGGATGGCCTCGTAGTCCGGTTCGACCTTCGGATGGATTCCGTAGAAGTCCACGCAGGCGCCGATGCGGGCCGACTTGCTCGCGGCGAAGAGCGCCAGTTGTCCGCCCATGCAGAAGCCGACCACGCCCACCGAGGTGCCGCCGGTGAGGGAGGCCAGGTAACCGGCCGCGCCCCGCAGGTCGTGCTCCGCCCGTTCGACTTCGAGCGCCATGAGCAGTTTCCCGGCTTCGTCCGGGGAGGCGGTCTGCTCCCCGTGGAAGAGATCCGGCGCCAGGGCGGTGAACCCGGCGGCGGCGAAGCGGTCGGCGACTTCCCGGATGTGGCCCACCAGACCCCACCATTCCTGGATGACGAGGACGCCGGGGCCGGGGCGGTCGGGCTCGGCCAGGTACCCCTTGGCGGTGCCGCCGTTCGCGGGAAAGGAAACCATGCGGGAACTCATCGAAACACCTCCTCGGGGCGGGCGAACGATCCTAACAGTCCCCCCGGCGGCCGGGCACCCGGCGGCGCCCCCGGAGGCCGCGGGAGGGAAGGCCGGTCGGCGGTACTGGTATCTTGGCCGGCTCCCCAGCCGCTGCCGACTCTCCGGCCCCGACGAGCCGCGGTCCGCCCCGGGGCGCGAAAAGGAAGGACGCCGTTGAGCCCACTCGCAGCCACGCTTCTTTGCTTCGGCCTCTACTGGTTGGGATACCGGTTCTACGGCCGGCGGATCGCCCGCCGGGCATTCGAACTCGACGACTCGCGCCCCACCCCGGCCCACGAGTTCGCCGACGGCCGCGACTATGTAGCCACCGGCAAGGCGGTCGTCTTCGGCCACCACTACGCCTCCATCGCCGGCCTGGCCCCGATGCTGGGGCCGGCGATCGCCGTGATCTGGGGCTGGGTCCCGGCGATGATCTGGGTGGTCATCGGGACGCTGCTGGTGGGAGCGGTGCACGACTTCTCCGCGCTCTGCGTCAGCATCCGGGCGCGCGGGCGCTCCATCGGGCGGATCGCCGAGGACATCCTGGGGAGGCGGGCCAAGTTCCTCTTCCACGCGCTCATCGTCTTCCTCATCGGACTGGCCATGGGCGTCTTCGTGCAGGTGGTCGCGCAACTGTTCTCGGAGACCTTCTACCCCGAGGCGGTGACCCCGAGCACCGCGGTGATGGTGCTCGCCGTCGCCATCGGCTTCCTCTCCTACCGGAAGGGCGTCGGCCTGAAGGTGCTGGTGCCGATCGGAGCGGCGCTGCTGTTCTTCAGCATCTGGCTGGGCTCGGTGATCCCGGCCCCGTCACTCTCCGTCGAGCACTGGAGTTACCTGCTGCTCGCCTACGCCTTCTGCGCTTCGGTGCTGCCGGTGTGGCTGCTGCTGCAGCCGCGGGACTTCCTGAACTCGATCCTGCTCTACCTGGCGCTCCTCGGTGTCTTCGTTTCCTTCCTCATCCAGAACCCGGACTTCGCCGCCCCGGCGTACAACCCGCAGCCCGCCGGCGCGCCGCCGATCTACCCCTTCGTCTTCATCGTGATCGCCTGCGGCGCGGTCTCCGGTTTCCACGCGCTGGTGTCCTCCGGGACCACCGCCAAACAACTGAACCGGGAGAGCGACGCCACCTTCGTCGGCTACGGCGGGATGATCGGCGAGAGCCTGCTCGGCCTCTCCGCGGTCCTGGCCACGACGGCCGGTTTCGCCACCCGCCACGACTGGAACGAGCACTTCTCCAACTGGACCAACGCGAACGGGCTCGCCGCCAAGTTGAACGCCTACATCGAAGGCACCGCGAACTTCCTCACCACGATCGGGATCCCCACGGAGGCCGGGAAGGCGTTCATGGCGCTGGTGGCGGTGTCCTTCGCGCTGACCACGCTCGATTCCGCCACCCGCATCCTCCGCTACAACCTCGAGGAGATCTCGCAGAGCATCCGCGTCCCGGCGATCGGGAACCGCTACTTCGCCTCCCTCCTGTCGGTGGGGATCATCGGGTTCTTCGCGCTCCTGAAGGTGAACGGCGTTCCGGCGGGGACGGCGCTGTGGGCGCTGTTCGGCACCACGAACCAGATCATGGCGGGGCTCACCCTGCTGTCGGTGACGCTGTACCTCTACTTCCGCAAGAAGCCCTGGCGGTTCGCCGCGGCGCCGATGGTGTTCATGCTGGGCACCACCATCGCGGCGATGCTCTACAACATCCGCCTCTATGTCACGGACGGCAGTTGGCTGCTCCTCGGCGTGGGCGGGGCGGTGCTGCTGCTCGCGCTCTGGCTGGTCGTCGAAGCGGTGCTGCGTTTCACCCGCGACCGGGAAGCGGCCCAGGCCGGCATCCGCCGGGCGTTCCCCGACTGATCGTTCCCGGTCTGCTCGTTCCCGGACCGATCGTTTCCAAACCGATCGTTTCCCCCTGAATCCGGGACGGGCCGCGGCCGCGGGCGGCCCTCCCGGTCAGCGGCGTCGGCTCTGTGACCGGAGTCGGGGCCCGACGCTCTCGGTGACTTCCCCGGCGCGCACCTCGACGAACCGCCACTGGTCGGCCACCGCCTGCGTGGCGCTGCGGAAGATGTAACTCCAGGGATCCACGATCGGGTGGATGATGAGCAGCACCGGCCCCGGCGCCACCCCTTCGACCAGGAATCTCCCTTCGGCGTCGGCGAAGGCCCCCGGCCCCGGGCGGGCCTTCCCGTCGGCGACGCGGACGGTCTGCACGAAGGCGTGCGCCGCCGGCGTCCCCCAGGTGTTCCGCAGTTCCCCCCGCACCGCACCCCGGCTCTCCAGGAATCCGGGCGCCGGATAGAGCAGGGACACCGCGGTCCGGTCGTCGTCGGTGAGCCGGGCGTCGGTGTCTCCCCGGGACATCACCGGGTCCGGGCTCTCCGGGAACCCGGGGAGTTCGTCCCGGTCGTAGTCGGGGAGGGCGGACCGCGAGTCGGCGAACGGTTCCGTGTGTCCGAGCCCCAGGCAGTGCCCGATCTGGTGGAGGAGGCTCGCCTCCAGGCGGCGCGTCGAGATCTCGGCGGCGCGCAGCGCGGCGCGATTCAGTTCGATGTCGCAGGAGAGGATGAGGCCGCCGCGGATGGTGGCGGAGTTCGTGGCGAGCGCTCTCGGCCGGGCGGTCAGCGGCGGGAAACCGGAAACCCCGATGGTGTTGAGGCCGTCGTCGTCCGCGCCCCAGTCGCGCTCCACCGGGCGTTCGTCCAGCGCCAACCGGATGGCCGCGGTGGGGACGGCGTTCCAGCGCTCGAGCGCCGAACGCACCGCGTCCCGCCAGTCCCCCCCGTCGCTGAAGGTGATCCCGTCGTCGTTGGCGTTCTCCAGCAGGCGGAAGGTGATCCCTTCGGGGCCGGTCAGCCAGCGGGGCGCGTCCTCCGGCCCGACCGACTGGTATCTGGGGTCCCGGAAGGAATAGCCCTCGGCGATCCCGGCGTTCCCGAGGCCGGCGAGGGCCAGGGCGATCCCCGCCGCCCGGAGGCGCCGGGCCCGGCTCGCGCTCATCCGACGGTGCAGGCGGTGGCGTCGCAGCGGACCGGCACCGGGTCGCAGCCGCCGGCGTCCACCAGCAGTTCCAGCCGGCCCAGGAAGGAGATCGTCAACGCGTCCTCGTGACCGTCCGCGGTGACCCGGGGCGCGAGGTCGGAGACGAAGGCCAGCGGGCGGGAGTTCGAGGGGATGACCGTGATGTTCGAGAGCGAATCGTCGTGCACGCCGCCGTAGTAGGGATCGACCAGGGTGATCCGCGCCCCGTCCGCCGCCGAAGAGACGCGGAGGTGCGCCGCCCGGAGACCGCTCTCCGGGTCCCGGACCCCGCGATGGACCGCCGACACCTCGAGCCGCGGGCAGGCGGCCTGCGCTGCGGGGGCCTCGGGCGGGGCGCCGGCGCGGTTCGGGGGTGGTTCGGCGGCGGCGGTCGCGGGCGCGGCGGGAGGCGTCCCCGTCGGCGGCTCGGCGCACCCGGCCAGCAGGCCGACGACGAGCGGCAGCGGGCCCGAGAGGATTCCCCGCCGCCTCCGGCGGATCGCTGCCGTCGCGTTCCGCCGGCTCATCGGGGCGGGCGCTCCTCGCGGTTTCGATGGAGGGCCAACTCCCCCACCGCGGTCGTCTCCCCCGGCCGCGCCTCGGCGAAAGTCCAGACATGGGGGAACCGGGTCGCCCACTCGCCGGCGTCGCTGTCGAAGCCGTGCGAGATCGCGATGACGAACGGATGCACCCAGAGCAGGACCGGCCCGGCCCGGACGCCTTCCACCAGGAAGAGTCCGTTCCGGTCGGCGAACGCCCCGGGGCCGGCGCGCGCGCCCGTTCCCGGGGACTCGCCCTCCCCGCTCTCCGCCCCGCCGATCTCGATGACCTGGACATAGGCGAAGCGCGCCGGTTCCCCGTCCCGGAAACGGAGCGTCCCGGTGAGGTTCCCGGTGGACTCCCGGAACCCCGGCGCCGGGTAGAGCAGCGAGACCGCCACCTCGTCGTCCGGGGTGAGGAAGGACCGCTGCCGCCCGTACGACATGACCGGGTCGGAGTCGAAGCCGGTCAGGTCGAGGGGCAGGCCGTAGTCGAAGGGCATCGGCAACTCCACCGAGTGCAGCAGCCCCAGGCAGTGGCCGATCTCGTGGAGCAGGAGCCGGTCGAGCGCTTCCGGCTGCGTTTCCCAGGGCGCGTCCACCCGGTGCACCGGGTTCAACTCGACATCGCAGGAGGTGATCCGGCCGCCGGTGAACTGCCAGGCGGCGAAACCGGAGTAGGGGAAGTCGTTGCGGGCGAAGTAGGAGGAGAACCCGATGGTGTTCCGGCCGTCGGAGCCGGAGGCTTCCATCTGCTTCAGGTGGTCGCGCTCGAGCGTGAGCACCGGGAGGGCGGTCTCCACCTCGTTCCACTGGCGGAAGGTGTCCTCGACGACGGCGCGCCAGGGGCCGTGGTCGGGGAAGTACTCGGCCGGCAGGCTGTCGTTCTCCAGCAGGTGGAAGCGCACCGGGAGGTCGGCTCCGGGCCAGCGGAAGGCGCCCTCTTCGCCGGCCACCGTCCGCCCCAGGTGTTTCAGTCGGTAGGCGTCGGCGGTCGGGGCCGCCGGCAACGCCGAGAACAGCGCCAGCGCGGCCGCCGCGGCGACGACGCCGAGCGCCCGGCGGGGGCGGCGCGGAACTCCGGGATCCGTTCGGGAGCGAACCGTTCGGGAGCGATCGGCGGCGACGCGATCCGACTCGAGAGTGGGCGCGCCCCGGCGGCGACCGGGACGCCGGCGGGGGCGCTCCATTCGGCGACCGATGCTACAACAGCCCGGCGCCCGCCGACCGGCGCTCCGCCCCCCGGATTCCGGGCCCCGGTCAGGCGCCCCCCGGTTCCGGTCGCCGACCCGTCGGGCTGCCTGTCGGGCGGCGTTTCCCGGGGCCGGCCTCCGCCTCGATCCCCGAAGGGAAGGCGGGCGTTCGGTATGATGCGGGCATGAGGCAGCACCGTCGGTTCGGGGCCGGTCGGCCCTCCCTCGCGCCGGGGTTCCTGGGGTTCGCGGTCCTGCTCGCGGCGCCCGGCGCGGCGCAGCACGATCCCGGCGACCCGTTCGGGCCGCTCGGCCTGGAGCGCCTGGCGGACCTGGCCACTTCGGTGGTGGTCGGGACGATCGAGGCGGCGGAAGGCGAGTGGAACTACGACCGCACCCGCATCCACACCCGGTTCACCCTCGCCGTGGAGCGCGTCCTCGCCGGGCGCGCCTCCGAGAAGGCCCACTTCCGCGTCCTCGGCGGCACCGTGGGCGAGACCACCGTCATGGTCTCGGAGATGCCCCGGTTCTCCGTCGGGGAGCGGGTGGTGGTCTTCCTCCGGGGCAGCGGCGGGCGGATGCCGTCGGTCGTCGGCGGCCCGGAGGGGAAGATCGCGCTCGACCGGGGCGACGGGCCGGCGGACCCCGGGGAGGAAGCGGCGCTGCGCCTGCTGGCTCCGCTCCGGGTCCCGGCGGCGGACGGAGCGCGGGCGGACACCGTCATCTCCGGGGTGGACGAACTCGAGGACTTCCTCCGGGAGCGCCGCCGGAACTGAAACCGGGGCTCCGGCCGCGCCCCCGTTCGGGCGGCGTCCCCCGTCCGCTCAGCGGGCGCAGGTGAGGTGGCGGCCGCCGTCCACCGGAACGGTCACCCCGGTGAGGAAGGCGGCGGCGTCGGAGAGCAGGAAGAGCGCGGTCCCGGCGACCTCCTCCGGCGTCCCCACCCGGCCGAGCGGATGCGTCGTCTTGCTGCGCTCCAGGAAGGCGGCGTAGCGGTCGGCGTCGAGACCCCCGGCGGTGTGCAGTTCGGTGCGGGTGACGCCGGGGTTCACCGAGTTCACCCGGACGCCCTTCGCGGCGAGTTCCAGCGCGGTACAGCGCGTCAGTTGGTCGAGCGCCGACTTGGAGCAGTTGTAGGCGAGGACGCCGGGGAAGGAGCGCATCCCGTTCACGCTGGACACATTCACCACGCTGCCCCCGCTCTCGAGGAGGTGCGGCACCGAGAGCCGCAGCAGGTCGAAGACCGCTTCCACATTCAGGGCGAACATCCGCCGCCAGCCGGCGAGGTCGGTGTCCTCCACCGTCCCGAAGGCGATGACCCCGGCGGCGTTCACCAGGTGGTGGAGCCCCCCGAACCGTTCCACCGTTTCCGAGACCGCCCGCTCCCGGAAGGCCGCGTCCATCACATCCCCGGCGAGGGCCAGCGCCCGCCCGCCCCCGTTCTCGGCATCGGCCTCGATCTCGCCGGCGACCTCCTCGAGCCGCTCCGCCCGCCGGGCCACCAGGGCGACGCGCGCCCCCTCGGCGGCGAGCCTCCGGGCGGTGGCGCGCCCGATGCCGCTCGAGGCGCCGGTGACGATCGCGACCCGATCCTGAAAACGATGCTCGGGAAAACGATGCTCGGGAAGGGGGTTCTCGGTGGGCTGGCTCATGCGGTCTCTCCTGTCGAGGTCGCCGAAACGGCGGCGCGAAGCCGGAACGGGGTCCCGGCGGAGGCCGGCCGCCCCCGGCGCGGCTGAAAGACTACCGGCGCGGCGGTCGCAGCGGTGCCCGAATTCCCCGACCTCGAGGTCTATCGCTCGGCGCTCGCCGACCGGCTGCGCGGCGCCCGGCTGGAGCGACTGGGGATCGCCGCGCCGCACCTGCTGGCTTCGGTCGAACCGCCGCCGGAAGCCCTCGCCGGCCGCGCCGTCCGGGGCGTCCGCCGCCTCGGCAAGCAGATCGTCCTGCTGCTGGACGAGGAGGCCTTCTGCTCGGTCCACCTGGCGGTCGCCGGCCGCCTCCACTGGACCGACCCGCCCGCCCCCGGCCGGAAGCCGGCGAAACCGGCGCGGCTCTCCCCCCGGGGGAACCTGGCCATCTGGGACTTCGCTCTCGCGTCCGGCGCGCCCGGCCAACTGCGCCTGGTCGAGCGCAGCCGGAAGAAGCGCGCCACCATCCGCCTGGGCGCCACCGCCGAGGTCCTCGCCGCCCTCGACCCCGGCGGCCTGGAGGTCCCCGGCTCCTCCCCGGCAGCCTTCGCCGCGCGGCTCGCCGGCTCCACCCGGACGCTGAAGCGGGCGCTGACCGAGCCGGCCCGGTTCGCCGGAATCGGGAACGCCTACTCGGACGAGATCCTCTGGCGCGCCCGCCTCTCGCCCACGAAGCGCGCCGACCGCCTGACCCAAGCCGAGACCGCCCGCCTCCACGCGGCGGCGGAGGGAGTCCTCACCGAGTGGGCGGCCCGCCTCCGGGAGGAGTGCGGCGCCGGCTTCCCCGCCGGGGTCACCGCATTCCGCCCGGGCATGGCGGTCCACGGCCGCTTCGGCGAGCCCTGCCCGGACTGCGGGAACGCGGTGCAGCGGATCGTCCGCGCCGAGAACGAGTGCAACTACTGCCCCGCCTGCCAGACCGGCGGCCGCCTCCTCCGCGACCGCGCCCTCTCCCGCCTCCTCCGCGACCGCTGGCCCCGCACCGTCCGGGAAGCCGCCGAACGCCGCCGCACCCTCGCCGAGCGGCCGCCGGGAGCGGGCCGGGCGACCACGGGCGCGACTCCCGGTCGGCGCGGGGGGCGATGACGATTCCTGTCGCCCGGGCGCTTTATCCTCTTCCGTCGCTGTCGCCGCACCCGTGCCCACCGCCATCAAGATCGTCCACTTCGCCGATCTGCATCTGGATCGCAAGTTCGCGTGGGCCGGCAGCGCTTCGAGCCTCCGCAGGGACAACTTGCGGAAGGTGCTCCGCCGGATCGTCCAGACCGCGACCGAGGTCGAGGCGGACGCGCTCTTCTGCGCCGGAGACCTCTACGAACAGGAACGGATCACCCGAGACACCGCAGAGTTCCTGAGGACCGTGTTCGAGAGCCTGTCCCCGACCCGGGTCTTCATCGCACCCGGCAACCACGACTGGTACGGCCCGGACAGCTCCTACGCCTCGGTGCGTTGGAGCGACAATGTCCACATCTTCCGCGAGGCCCGATTCGAGCCGAAGCCTCTGGGCGACGGCATCACGCTCTGGGGCGCGGCGCACCTGGCGCCGGCGAACACGGACAACTTCCTGACCGACTTCCGAATCGAGGGCGACGGATGTCACCTCGCGCTCTTCCACGGCGCCGAGAAGAACTGGTTGATCGAACAGGGGGCGGGGAAGGCGCCGCATGCGGCCTTCGACGCCGACGAGATCGAGGCGGCGGGGTTCGCCCATGCGTTTCTCGGTCACTACCACCGTCCTCGCGGCTCCGATTTCCTCACTTTTCCGGGAAATCCGGATCCCCTCGAATTCGGCGAAACGGGAGACCGCGGGATCGTGATCGCGTCGGTCACGGCCGACGGAGAGATCCATCGTGAGCGACGGAGAGTGGCCGAGACGGAGATCCATGATTTTGGGCTCGACATCACGGGGTGTACGACCCGAGAGCAGGCGATCGACAGGCTCGGAGAGCAGACGGATGGCGCAAGCGGTTTCGTCCGGCTCACGGTCGGAGGCGACCTCCACCCTGACATGGATCTCGGGGAGGCACACCTTCGTGAATGCCTGCGCCACTTCGACGCCGTCCAGGTCCGTTGGGTGGATGTTCGTCCGGCGTTCGATCTGGATGCGCTCCGGGGAGAAGAAACGGTGCGCGGGGAATTCGTGCGCGAGGTCCTCGAGTCCGATCTTCCCGACGACGAGAAGCGGCGGGTGTTGATGACGGGGTTGCGCGCCCTGGACGGTCGAAGCGACCTGGAAGTCCCCTGATGCTGTTCGAGTCGCTCCGTTGCCGACCGTTCGGTCCGTTTCGTGACCGGACTCTCGACCTGGCGCCGGGAATGAATGTGATCCACGGGCCCAACGAGTCGGGCAAGTCCACGCTGCGGGCCGCGCTGTCGGTCGGCCTGTGCGGACAGCGGCGAGGGCCGGGGCGTACGAAGGTAGCGAGGGCCTTCGATGACCAACACCGGCCATGGGATGACGGAACCGAGTGGGCGGTGAGCGTCGTCATCTGTCTCGCCGATGGTCGCCGCGTCGAGTTGCGGCAGGACCTTGCCCGGGGTGTGGCCAGTTCGGCGCACGATGCCGACTCGCATCGCGGCTTGTCCGGCAGCATCATGAACGACGGAGCGCCGGACGGGTCTTTGTGGCTCGGCCTGAACCGCACGACTTTCGAGCGTGTCGCCTCCGTGCGACAGGCGGAGATCCTGACGATCCTCGAAGATCACAAGGCGCTGCAGGAGGATCTCCAGCGCGCCGCGGCCACGGCGCGAGCGGAGGGGACCGCCCGGGCCGCGGTGGAACGCCTATCGGAGTTCCACCGCGAACGAGTGGGAACCGACCGAGCTTGGACGAAACCCCTTCGGACATCGCAAGAGGCCGTCGTAGTAGCGGAAGGAGTGCTGCAAGCGGCGCGGGAGAAGCACGGCGAACATCGCTTGAAGATGGAGGAGGTACGGATCCACGAGCGCGAGGGACAGAGAATCGGGACTCGACTACGAACGGTGCAGGCTATCCTCGTTGAAGCAGACGCCAAGGCTGCGCGCGATCGTTGCGACGATGTTTCCGATTGGAGTCTTCTTTTTCCTCAGGGGCGACCGCTCCCCCCGGGCCACGGCGAAGATGATGACCTGGAGGAGAGACTCGCGACGGCCCTCTCCGATTGGGAATCGGCGCCGGAACCGCGGCGACCGGAGGGCCTGGCTATCGAGAAACTGAAGAGCCTGATCGCGGACTCCGAGTCTAGGGAGGCTGCCTGTCGGGCCGTAGTGATGGAGAGTGAGATGACCGAAATGAAGGAGCGATATGACAGAGCGGTCGCACTGGATGCCTTGTTTCCCGACGGTGAGCCGCAAGCGCCGGACGGCGCTGACGGCAATCTGGGTCAGGCCGTCGCCGTGGCGCTCGACGCCTGGCGAGGACTTCCCGTACTCCGGCCACCCGACGGTCCGACCGTAGAGGAAATCGAGTCGAAGATCGAAGAGTCGAGGAAGGAGGAAGATGTGCGGGTTGCAGTTCGGACGGAAGCCGAGGCCCGCGACTTCGGACGTGAACTGGGCGAGATCCGACGCCTTCACGAAGTCGTGCGAAGGGCTCCCGAGCGCAGGCCCGACGAACACGAGGAAGCCGAGCGGGAGGTCGCTCAGGCGCTGCGTCGTTGGGAGGAGCGGCCGGAGATCGACCCACCATCCGGTCCGACCGAGGCCGAGCTCGCCGGGGAACTCGCTCGCATCGATCAGGAGGAAATCCGTCTTGGGGAGCGGAACGAGGCCGTAGAGGTGCTGCGACGGAGTCCTGTGCTCCACGGCGTCATCTCTCTCGGGGTCGTCGCGCTTCTGGTCGCTTCGGCCGTGACCGGCAGCATCGCCTCCTGGGCGACTTGGTCGCTTTTCGTCGCCGCCGAATTCTGGTGGTTCCGGCGGACACTCGTGGGGCAGAAGAGCCAACGGCAGACGCAGCGCGAAGATCTCTCCGCTCGCCGGCGCGATCTGGACCGTGCGATCAACTTGAGGAGGATGGAAGATCAATCTCGCGAGCAGGCTCGACAGCAGGTCGAACGGGCGGAAGAGCGGATCGCTCGTGCGGCAACGGATCTCGGTTCGACTTCGACCAGTGCAGACGAGCGAGTCGATTTTCTCAGAGAGTGGCTGGCGACCCGCAGCCGGGCCCGAGACGCCTTCGATGCGCACCGGGACGAACGGGTCCGCCTCGAACAGATGTCACGTGGCCGTTCGCTCGCCGAACTCGAGGCCGAGGCCAAGACTCTGGATAAGACGGCTTTCGATGCGGCAGAAGGCGTCGATCCCGGCCATCTCGCTGCCATCCGGCAAGCGCCTGTAGCTGACTCTGAATGGGAGCGTGTGCATCGAGCGGCCGCTGACCAGCGCGAGAAGTGGAGCGCCGAACGCGAGCAACGACTGGCTGCGGACACCGCCTACAACGCTGCAGTCGTGGAGCGCGACGAGACCATCAAACGTCTTCTCGATGTCGCTGCGCTGGCTCGCATCGAAGCAGAGAACGCGGAAGACGCCAAGTCCGGTCTGGAAGTTTGGCAGTCCCGCCGGGAGGAGCGGCAGAAGGAGTTCGCCCAGCGAACCCGAGACTGGGCCCTGCTTCAGGGACTGCTGGAAGGTCGCACGCTCCTCGAGTTCTCCGAACAAGTTAGCGAGCGTCAACGCGACTGCACGCAGGTCGCACGCCGCGTTCCGGCACAGCGACTTGCGGACGCCCGGAACGAGGAGCTGACACCGGCAAGATGGGAGTCGGTGCAGAAACAGGAGGAACGTCGCAGGAACGAGTGGAACGCGACGCTCGGTAAGCGTCAGGCGAACGAAGAAACCTATGCTCGGGAAGTCTCGCGCCGTAACCGGCTCGGTGAAGCCGTGGTCGAAGCGGCGAGATCGGCGGGTTCGGAAGGGAGCACCCCAGCGGCGGCCGCCAAGAAGATTCAGGAATGGCTTGCGCGGCGCCACGAAGAACGAAAGGAGTATGAGGACCGTCGGGAGAAGTGGGGCCGGTATCAGCAGGCGCTCGATGGTTCCACGCCTGTGGATTTGGAGAAGCGAGCGAGGGAATTGGAAGATGAGGCAGAACATCTGTCGACGAACGTGGATGCCGACTTCGCCGCGAGACTGCGGAGCGAAGAGACTGCAGCACTCGAACAGGAGCGTGACCGGCTTCAGGACGAAATGGAGCGAGTGCGCCGGAGACTCGACAGGGCTCGCGGTGAGTCGGAACAGATCGAGAAGACGCTTCCCTGCTTGGTCGAACTCGAAGAGGCGCTGGACGAGGCCAAGTCGAGGCGGGATCATGTGCACCGACTCGACGAGACGCTCGGCATCACGATTCGCCTTCTCCAACAGGCGGAGGAGCGCATCCACAGAGACCTCGCACCGGTCCTCAGGAACGGCGTGCGGCAGAGGCTCGCCGGCGTAACCGATGGTCGGTACATCGACTGTCGGGTGGACCCGCAGAGGCTGACGGTGGAGGTCTGCGGAGAGGAAGGGCGTTGGCGGTCGGCGGTCGATCTATCGCGAGGCACGGCCGAGCAGATCTACCTGTTGCTTCGGGTCACTCTCGCGGAACACCTCGGGAAGGAGGACGAGCCCTGTCCGCTGATCCTCGACGATCCGACGGTGTCGAGCGATGCGGAGCGGCGGGACGCGGTTCTGGAGGCGCTCCTCGCCATCGCCGCCGAGCGACAGGTCGTTCTCTTCACTCACGACCAAGGCGTTCGGGACTGGGCCGAACGACACTTGGCCGGCGACTCGCGGCATCGGATCCAGCAGTTGAGCACCGAGGCGATTCGTCCCTGAGGACTGCCGGCCCGGGGCTCTGAGCGGGCTCCGGAGCTTCGGGTCGGTTATTCGCGGGGAGTCGTGCGGTCGAGGTCCGCCAGGGCCTCCCGGACGAAGGCGTCGGGAAGGAGCGCCGCGTCTTCGTAGGCCGCTCGGCGGTGGGCGCCTTCCAGGTTGACCAGGCAGAGGACCCCGCCCTGCGGCTTGCAGTAGAGGATGACGGAGCGGCCGCGGGCGCCGCCGTGCAGGGCGATCTCGCCGTCCGGCATCGGGTACGCCTCGTCGCGGCGGGGCGAAATCGAATACAGGGCCCGCAGCAGCCGCGCGGCGGTTTCCCGCGAGAGCCGCGTGGGTCGGGGATAGCCCTCTTCCAGCGCCTCGACTTCGACCTCGGCGAGATCGGCGGAGGCGGCGCGGAGCAGCGCGGGGGCCGGAGGGAGCAACGCCGGGCTCAGGCGGCGGGGCCTTTGCTCTCCGGTTCCAGGCGGACGCCCATGAGGTGGCCGGCGTGGCCGATGGCGGCGCCGGAGGCGGCGAAGCCCCAGACGACGCCGGGGACGATGCCGATGACGCAGAGCAGGATCGTCGCTTCGGAGATGAAGTGGAACAGGAGCAGGGTCAGCAGCAGGAACAGGAAGGTGCCGAGGTTGGCGCGGATCAGGGTCAGGTGCTCGTTGAACCGGAAGGCCTCGCCCAGCCGGTTCGTGACGGCCAGGCGGAGCAGCCCCATGGGGAGCAGGCCGTTCAGCAGGAGGGCCAGGAACGCCACGAAGAAGATCGTGACGACGCCGCCGAAGACCGAGAGGATCACCACCGCCGGGTTGCCGATGGACTCGCCCACCAGCGCCCAGAAGGCGGTGAAGCCGAAGAAGGCGCCGCCGACGATCACTCCCACCGCCGCGTAGGCCAGGAAGACCACGGCGACCTTGAGGCCGTCCACCAGGATCCCGCCCAGGTCGTCCCACTCGGGCATCGGGTGTTCGTCGCCCCGGAGCAGGCCGCGGGTGGTGCCCAGGCCGAAGCCGGCCAGCGCCACCAGGCCCAGTCCGAGGACCGGGATGAAGAGGAAGGCCAGGCAGCCCAGCAGCAGTTTCGGCATCACCCGGGGGTCGCGGAAGACGAAGGCGAACAGGTAGCCCAGGTCGAAGCCGTCCGTCCTCGGGCGGTTCGTCGGGGCCGGCGCCGCCTCGCTGTCGAGGCGGGCGTCGGCGGGCGCGCCCGCGGACGCACCCGGGCTCCCGGGGGGAGGCGGGGGCGGCGGGGGAGGCGGGTCGGGCGCGGGATCGGGCGGGAGGCCGCCGGGGTCTTCGGCTGTGGTCATCGTCGTTCCTCTCCGGGGGGCGTCCCCTCGCCCGAAGTTCCAGAGCGGTGAGGCCACAGAACCGTTGTAGTTCTTGGGGTGCGGGGCATTTCCGGAGTTCCGGCTCTGGCTACGACAGGGCGGAGACGCCGAGGAGGTCGAAGGCCCGGCTCTGGACCGGGGTGAGATCGGTGATCTGATCGAAGGTGTGCTCGGTGCCGGGGAAGCGCATGGTCAACCGGCTGAGGGCGCCGAGGTTCCGAAGCAGCGTGGCGTAGGAGTGCAGGGGCAGCCCGTCTTCGGTCTTGCGGGCGGCGGTCTTGGCCCGGGTCCTGGGCGAACGGATCGCGGGCGCCACCACCGAGGAACGGGCGGCCAGGGCGGCGGCCGGGTCTTCTTCCTGGAAGAGGAGCGGAGCCAGGCGGCGGCGAAGGTGCCATTCCAGGTGGTAGGCCAGCATTCGCAGGAAGAAGTGCGCCCGCACCCGGTCCGGGCGCCGGTGGTGGATGGGGCGTACCTGCAGGGAGAAGGTCTTGAAGCAGCGGAAGGCCGTTTCCACCACGCCCAGCCGTTTGTAGGCGGCCACGGCCCGGGGGCCGTCGAGGTCCGCTTCGGGCACATTGGTGCGCACCACATAGAAGCCGTCGAGGTCCGCTTCGGCCGCGATGCGCTCCTCGCGGCGCCGGTAGGCGAAGTGTCCGCGCCCGGTCTCGATCTCGAAGAACTTGCGCGTCCGGTAGCGGTCCAGGATGCGGGTGGAACGCTCGATGATGGCGCGCTCACTCCGCAGCGGCGAACTGGCCCGCCGGGTAGCTTCGACCAGTTTCTCCAGGCCCGCCTCGGTGGCCGCCAACAACTCTTCCCGCCGGCGCCGGCGATCGCCCGCCGTCCGGGGGTTGCGGCAAACGACCAGTCGTTCTCCCGGGAACTCCGGCGACCGCACTTCCGCCAGATCCCGCTCCTCGAACAGCGACGGCTGCACCGTCCCGCCGCGGAACAACTCCCGGATGTCGGCGCGGCGCAGCGCGGTGATCCACGAAAGCCCTTCCAAACCGATCAGGTCCTCCCGGATCCGGGCGTCGGTCAGCATCCCCCGGTCCCCCACCAGCACCACCCGCCGCAGGCCGAACCGCTCCCGCACCTTCTCCACCTGCGCCGAGAGCGTCTTCGGATCGGCGGTGTTCCCCTCGAACACCTCCACCGCCACCGGGCACCCTTCCTCGGAGCACAGCACCCCGAACACCACCTGCAGCGTCCCGCGCTTGCCGTCCCGGCTGTAACCCCGCGCCGCCAGCGGGCAGCGGCGGCCGGTGAACCAGCTGGAGCTCACGTCGTAGAGGACGATCGAACCTTCGCTCAGGTGTTTGCGCGCCAGCCGGGTCTCGACGGCGGCCTGGCGCCGTCCCAGCCAGTCCAGGGCGGCGTAGAGGTCGTTCTCGTCCACGCGGCCCAGGTCGAGCAGCGAGCCCAGGGTGGAGGTGGCGGTCGGGGGGTTCAGGGTTCGGGCGGTGGCCAGTTTGGGGAGCGGATCGAGGGCGCTGGCGACGATGAGGGCCACCGCCAGGTCGCGTTCCCGGGAGCGTCGGGCGGCGAGGGTCCGGTCGAGGCCCAACCGGCGCAGCGTTCCGAGGGCGGCGGCGGCGTGGCCGTGGGGGAGGGAGCGTTCGGAGCGCAGGGCCAAGCCGGCGGGGACCAAGTCTTCGCCGCGGAGGGCCCGGGCGATGACCTCGATGAGGTAGGGCGAGAGGTGGGTGATGTTGCCGAAGGTGCGGTGCTTGACCTTCGGGCCTTCGCGGAAGGAGCGTCGGAGGAGGACGGAGGTGTAGGTCTTCCCGTTCTGCTTGCTCTTGATCCTGGCCACATGTCCGGGGCTCTTCCTGCGGGGCATTTCGGGGGATTTTCGCAGGGAATGGGGGCGATGTCAAGCATATTACTGGCTACAAAATGACGCCGGGAAGGGGCGGAAACCGATGGCGCCCAACGGCTTGAGGCCATTTCCCGGCTGGAACTTCGGCCTCGCGGGGGGCGATCTCGACCCGGGCCGCCGGGGCTGCCGGGGCCGGGTCGAACTGCCTAACGACGATCCTACGGGATGGGTTCGCCGGGGGAGCGGGGCGGCGGCTGCCGGTTATCCTTCGCGGTTCCCCGACGGGCGGCCCGGCTGCCCGGGAAAGCGCGAGAAATGCTGCGGAATTCGTTCGATTCGCTGGAAAAACACCCCACTTCCCACGGCCCGGTCCATATCTACGCCCTCGAGGCGCTCGAACGCCGGGGCCTGGGGACGATCTCCCGGCTGCCGTTCTCGATCCGGGTGCTGCTCGAGTCCCTCCTCCGGGGCGTGGACGGCCGGACGGTCACTGAGGCCGATGTGGCGGCGCTGGCCGCCTGGGACGCGCAGAACCCCGCCCGCCGGGAGGTCCCCTACCGCCCGGCGCGGGTGGTGCTGCAGGACTTCACCGGGGTTCCGGCGCTGGTGGACCTGGCGGCGATGCGGTCGGCGCTGGCCCGGATGGGCGGCGATCCCTCCCGGATCAACCCGAAGGCGCCGGTGGACCTGGTGATCGACCACTCGGTGCAGGTGGACGCCTTCGGCTCCCCGCTGGCCCACCGGGAGAACGCCCGGATCGAATTCGAGCGCAACGCCGAGCGCTACCGCTTCCTGCGCTGGGGGCAGCAGGCCTTCTCGCGCTTCCGGGTGGTGCCGCCGGCCACCGGGATCGTCCACCAGGTGAACCTGGAGTTGCTGGCCCAGGTGGTCGTCGCCGACGGGACCGGCGACGAGCGGGTGCTCTACCCGGACACCCTGGTCGGCACCGACTCGCACACCACCATGATCAACGGGTTGGGCGTGCTCGGCTGGGGCGTCGGCGGGATCGAGGCCGAGGCGGCGATGCTGGGGCAGCCCTGCACCCTCCTCACCCCCCGGGTGGTCGGGTTCCGGCTGGGCGGCCGCCTCCGCGAAGGGGTGACCGCGACCGACCTGGTGCTCACCGTGACCGAGCAACTGCGGCGGCGGGGCGTGGTCGAGAGTTTCGTCGAGTTCCACGGCGAAGGGCTTTCGGCGCTCTCGCTCTCCGACCGGGCCACGGTGGCGAACATGGCCCCGGAGTACGGGGCGACGATGGGGTTCTTCCCGGTGGACGCCGAGACGCTGGCCTACCTGCGCCGCACCGGCCGCTCTCCCGAAGAGGTGGACCGGGTAGAGGCGTACACCAGGCGGCAGGGCCTCTTCCGCACCGCCGAGACCCCCGACCCGGAGTACAGCGACACCCTGGAACTCGACCTCTCCACGGTGGAACCGAGCCTGGCCGGGCCGAAGCGCCCCCAGGACCGGGTGGCGCTGGGAACCATGAAGTCGTCCTTCCGCCGCTCGCTGACGGCGCCGGTGGCGGAGCGCGGCTTCGGGCTCGACCCGGCGCAACTGGCCCGCACCGCCAGCGCCGGCAACGGGCGGCACCTGGCGCACGGGGCGGTGGTGATCGCCGCCATCACCTCCTGCACGAACACCTCGAACCCCGGGGTGATGCTGGCCGCCGGCCTGCTGGCGCAGAAGGCGGTGGCGCGGGGGCTCACCACACCCGAGCATGTCAAGACCTCGCTGGCGCCCGGCTCCAAGGCGGTCACCGAGTACCTGCAGGAGGCGGGGCTGATCGGGCCGCTGGCCGACCTGGGCTTCCACCTGGTGGGGTACGGCTGCACCACCTGCATCGGGAACAGCGGCCCGCTGCCGGAGGCGGTGGACCGGGCCGTCGGGCAGGCCGACCTGGTGGCGGCGGCGGTGCTCTCCGGCAACCGGAACTTCGAGGGGCGGGTGCATCCCCGGGTGCGCGCCAACTACCTGGCCTCGCCGCCGCTGGTGGTGGCCTACGCCCTCGCCGGGACGGTGGACATCGACTTCGAGACCGAGCCGCTCGGCGCCGGGGCCGACGGGGCGCCGGTCTGGCTGCGCGACCTCTGGCCGGGCGCCGAGGAGATCCGGGAGACGCTCGACCGGGCGCTGCGCCCGGAGACCTTCCGGCGGATGTACGGGAATGTCTGGGACGGCAACCCGGAGTGGAACCGGATCCCGGTCGAGGCGAGCGAGTTGTATCCCTGGGACGAGGCCTCCACCTACATCCAGGAGCCGCCGTTCTTCGCCGGGATGGCCGAGGAGCCGACGCCGCCGGGCGATCTCCTCGGGGCGCGGGTGCTCGTCCGCTGCGGCGACTCGGTGACCACCGACCACATCTCCCCCGCCGGCGACATCGCCCTGGACTCGCCCGCCGGGCGGTACCTGGCGGAGCGCGGGCTGGGGAAGCCGGACTTCAACTCCTACGGCTCCCGGCGGGGGAACGACCGGGTGATGCACCGGGGCACCTTCGCCAACATCCGCTTCCGCAACCAGTTGGTTCCCGGCGTCGAGGGCGGCGTCACCGTCCACCACCCCACCGGGGAGCAACTACCGATCTACGACGCCGCGGCGTGCTACCGGGAGGCGGGGACGCCGCTGCTGGTGCTCGCCGGGAAGGAGTACGGCACCGGCTCCTCCCGGGACTGGGCGGCCAAGGGGACGCTGCTGCTCGGGGTGCGCGCGGTGCTCGCCGAGAGTTTCGAGCGCATCCACCGCAGCAACCTGGTGGGGATGGGCGTCCTGCCGCTGGAGTTCCCGGCGGGGGAGAACGCGGAGTCGCTGGGGTTGACCGGCGCCGAGACCTACGACCTCACCGGGATCTCGGAGGGCCTGGCGCCGGGCGCGGAAGTGGTGGTGAGCGTCCGGGCGGAGGGCGCCGCACCCCGTTCGTTCCGGGCGCGGGCGCGGCTGGACTCGGCGGTCGAGGTGGACTACTACCGAAACGGCGGCATCCTCCACACGGTGCTCCGCTCGCTGGCGAAGAACGGCGCCGGCTGACCCCGCCGCCGCGGGCGGAGTCGCTGCGGGAACGACCGGGCGAGGGCGCCGACTGCCGGAGTGTCCGCGACCTGTCGCCGGCGACTGTTCGGTCGGGCGCGGGGGCCGGGGGACCGTTACTCGAAGAGGTCGCCGCGCTTCGGGTCGGACTGGGAGCGGAGTTCGAGGCGGTGGCGGGGTTCGGCGGCGCGGGGTATGGCTTCGTCTTCCGGGATCGGCAGCGGGGGCGGGCCGCCGCGGAGCAGATCGGCGTGTTCGGTCTCGGTCAGGAGTTTCCGTTTGCGCAACTCGTCCAGGAGGTCGCGGTACCGGTCGTCGGGGAGGTGGCCGTCGGCGCGGAGGGCGGTGATCCAGTCCCACCAGCCCCTGGGGTCGGGGACCTTGCGGGCGTAGAGTTCGGCGAGCATCGCGACCTGGCCGGGGTCGCCGGCGAGGCGGCGTTCGTAGTCGTTCGCGAGGCGGAGGAGGTCGAGGTGGGGCTTGCCCTCGGCCACACGGCGTTCGATGCGTTCGGCGAGGAGCACGCCGTAGCCCGTCGCGCCGAGGAGGTTCCGGGCGTGGAGGCGGGTCTCGCGCCAGCGTTCCTCCGGGGACTGGGCGAGTTGCCAGTCGTAGAAGCGGGGGCCGAGCCGGCTCCGCACCGGCTGCGGGTGTTGCGCCCGTTCGTCGTGGCCGAGGCCGTAGTCGGCGAGCCGCAGGGTCTCCGGGAGCATCCAGCCTTCGCCGTCGTTCTGGGCCAGGAAGGCAGCGATGCCGCGCTCCCGGTCGCCGCCGGCGGCTTCGATCTCGGCTTGGAGGTCGTGGAAGGCCACGAGGGTCAGGACGGTGTGTCGGAGTTCCGGGTCCTTGTCGCGGTCCACGCGCCAGAAGCCGCAGATATCCAACTCTCGGCTGTGGCGTCGGATCGTCTCGACCGGCAGATCGACTTCTCGCAACACATGCCCGAGGTCATCGGCATCCATTCCGTAGCGCGCCGCCACGATCGCGTCCAGGCAGGGGCGGAGGCGACTTCTCTCGCTTTCCAGTAGAGCGTCCGCGCCGATCGACGCCTCACCGAACAGCCGGAACGGCGCGTACGGGCTTGCGCCCAGATTCAGGCGAGCCACCAGATTCTCGACACGCCCATGATTCGAGTCCACTCCGAGGACAGCCATCTCCGCGAGCAGGCCCCAGGTCAGGTGCGCTGCCCCGCCGCGCTGGCGCGTCTGCCAGTCGAAGAGGAACGAATTGAGGCACGCCAGCAGAAGCGGCGCCCGGACCGCCCCGCGAGCATCATCCGACGATCCGAGCACCGGCGCCGAGTGCCCGCTCGGGAGACCGGGAACGAGGGTTCCCTGAAACGACCGGACATCCGTATCACGGGAGACATCCCTGAATCCGATCTTCAGGTTCGTGATCCCTCGAGATCCACCCCGACGGTCCCGCTCCTCGACATCGTCCATCGAAACCAGATATTGCGGATTCCAGCGCATATTGCCCATCTCCGTGTAGTCCCAGTTCGCTCGCAATCCCGTTCCGCTCACCCAGCCGCGCGCACATGGAACGAACGGCTGGATCATGATGCCTTGATACAGGGGAAGCGCCGCCCCGTGAACCTCGGCTTCGTGGATCCAGGCATCGCCCTGTCGTGAAAGCACCACGCCGGGGGGCACGGCGGCGCGCGGTACCGGCAGTCCGTCGTAAGGCGCCGGTGCGCAGCGGAGGCGCCATTCGGTTTCGGCCATGTCGTCGCGCCGGAGCCGGGGCGCCTCCCGAATCGTCGTGGGTGGTATTGGGTGGCCCGGATCCGCGGCCCTCTCCTGCCACAACTCTTCGATGGGGCGCCAGTTGCCCAAGAGCCATCGGCTGTACTCATCGGGGCGGTAGCCGTCGGCCTCCCACCGGGGACGGGGTCGGAACAGGTGGGAGTCGTTCGTCATGTGGAATTCCGTCGCATAGCGGATGTTCCAGCCGTCGGGGCTGTCGTCGCCGAGGAGGACCGCGTTCTCGTAGATCTTCTCCAGGATCTCCAGGTCTCGGCGGGACTGGATCTCCACGAACGAGCGGCTCGCCGGGCTGAACCGTTCGATCTGCGACTCCGCGTACGGGATGGCGATCTCCTCGGCGCGCTCCCAGTCGTCCGGGTCGTGGCGCATGAAGGCGGCGCGGACCGAGTCCGTCTTTCCGCCCTTCTGCACGACAGCCGGGTTGAATTTGTAACTGCGGTGGATCGGGAACACTTGTCCCCGGTTCTCGAAACTGAAGAGCCACTCCCAGCGGCAGCGTTCGAGGAACAGGGTCCGCAGGTCGCGGGCGCCGTGGTCGGAGTAGAGACCCGAGGGGACGAGGAAGCCCAGGCGGCCGGCCGACCGCAGAAGCGCGTGCGCCGTCTCGAGGAACTGCTTGTAGAGGTTCAGATCGGCCGAGCCCTGGTGGCGGAAGGGATGCCCGGCGTCGCAGTAACCGGTGGCGTCTTCCCGTGCCGTCCGCCAGCGGTCGTGGAGCGCGAGTCCGCGGCGGCCCCGGGCGATGGTGAAGCGCTGTTGGGACTTCCCGGCAGTCCCCGGGTCGCCGAAGGGATTCGCGGAGTGCGCGGTGAAGTTGGAGCGGGCGCGGAAGCCGGCCTGGTAGTCGAGCCAGGCGCGTTCGAAGTCCTCATCCTCGAAGAGGACCCGCTGCACCTTCAGGGCTTCCTGCTTGCCGTAGGAGCGGTAGAGGGGGTCGCGGTCGGCGAAGAACTCCATCGAGATCGGTTTCGCGATCTCCCACGGCGGATTGCCGAGGACCGCGTCGAATCCGGATCCCGCATCACGGAACACATCGGGGAACTCCAACTCCCAGTGGAAGAACCGCATCTCCGTCGCCACCCGGCGCGCGATCCCGGTCGTCGAGGGAGGCGGTTCGGCGAGCGTGGAGGGGAGCGGGGCCGTTTCGAGTGCGTCCGCCGGCCAGAACCAGCAGGCGCACCAGAGATCCATCGCGTCCTTCAGGGAGCGGCGGGCCGGGGATTGGAGGAAGTCGCTGCGATAGCGCGCTGCCAGGGCGGCCGGATCCCGGACGGGAAACGAGTGCAGCATTTCGAGCGTGGATTGGGCCTCGTCGTGGGCTTGGCTGTTCTTCGCGAGCAGGTCTTTCTGGAACAGCGTTTCGCCGGCCAGGAACTGCCGGAGGTCGGGCTTCAACGACTCCTCGACGAATTCCTTGATCGCCCGGGTTCGCGCGCCCTTCCGGAAGTGGACGCCATTGGTGTGGCCCTCGTCGCCGCCCTTGCGGTTCTTCCAGGCCATGACCGGGTAGTGGCGGAAGGTGTCGAACCAGGCGCCGACGAGGGCGTTGCCGCACTTGATCTTGTGGTCGAGGAAACCGAAGGGGAGTTCCTTGTCCATCGTCTCGATCCAGAGGGAGAGGCGGCACAACTCCACCGCCAGCGGGTCGAGGTCCACCGCGTAGAGGCATCGCTCCACCACATAGCGGCGGAGGACGGCTTTCAGGCGCGGCTCGAACCCGTCCTCGTCCGGGCGGCAGGGGAGCAACTCCTCGCGGGAGCGGTCGCGGTCGGCGCGGTCGCCGTCCACGAGTCCCAGCAGTCGGTCGAGCGAGGTTTCGCCGTCGGGTTCGATGCGCCCGTGATGCCAGAGGGAGGCGTAGAGCGCGTCGGTGAGGAACCGGAGCGCCGCCAACGGGAAGGTGCCGGAGCCGCAGGCCGGGTCGCAGACGGTGAGCGCCAGGATCTCTTCCGGTTTCCTGGGCGTCCATTCCGCCGCCGGGGCGTCGCGGTTCGGCGAGCCGTTCCGCAGCGGCGGGTCGTGGGTCAGCGGGCGCAGGGTGCGCTGGACGGTGGGGATCGCCAGGCCCGGGCGGGTGTAGAAACTGCCGGAGCCCTTGCGCGTCCCGCCCCAGCGGACGAGATACCACTCGCCCGGCCGCACCAGGCGGGCGACGAGGCGGCGGGCTTCGGCGGTGATCTGTGTTTCGTGGCGCAGCCGGCGTTCCGGGGAGGCCGAGTCCGGGAGTTTCCGCACCAGTCTGGCGGCGACGACGGCGCGGCGCGCCCAGCGGTCGGCGCGGGCGCGGTATTCCGAGGGTTCCTGCGGCTCGACCGGGGATTCCCCGGCGTCCTCCCCGCGGTCGGAGTCGGTTTCCGGGCCTTCGGAGGCGGGGGCCGAGGATTCGGAGTCTTCCGCGCCCGCTTCCTCGTCGGCGCCGGCGCGGTTCTTCTTCAAGGTCTCGAAGAGCGCCCGCAGCGCCCGGTCGTCCATCGCGTCGAGGCGCGAGAGCGGGAGCGCCGGCTGGTTGCCGACGGTGAGGAAGATCACCGGGTCGTCCGCCGGCGCGGTCTTCAACTCGTAGTCGAGGAGACCCTCGTAGAGGACGCCGAGGTATTCCGAGGACAGGTCGGAGAAATCCACCGGGGCGGCGACCCGGACGCTCGCCCGGCCCTGGCGGACGCGGATCGTGGTGCGGGTCAACTTCTCCAGCATCCGGTGGACGCCGTCGTCGAACAGGGTCTCCCGCTCGAAACCGGCAGTCTCGAAGGTCGAGAGGGCGCGGGAGAGGCCGTCGTCGTTCTCCGGATCGCCGGGCGCGAAGAGGTCGCCGCCGTAGGCGAACACCGGGAGGGCGGGGTGGGCCGAACCGTCGTGGATCAGCGAGAACAGCGCCAGGGTCCGCGGCCAGGCGGCGCGGCTCTCGGCGAGCGGGCGGCCGGCGGCGTTGTCCCGTTCCAGACTCTCCCGGAGACTGCCGAGGCCGTAGGAATGGGCGTAGAGGGCGTTCCCGGTGGGCAGGAGGTCGCGGGACTCGGCGTAGAGGATCACCACCATCCGCATCACCACGCGGCAGGCGGCGCGGTAGAGGTCGGCCGGCGCGACGGAATCGCCGAGGGACTTCAGCGCTTCGCCGTGGCCGCGGATCAGGATCTCCACCGCTTCCCGGACGCGCTCGCCCAGGACTTCGGAGATCTCCGCCTGGCCCTTCCTGGTGTCGCGGATCGCTTTCAGGAGCGGCGGGTCGGCGCCTTCTTCGCTCGGGGTCCAGAGCGGCGGGGAAAGGAGCGTTCTCAGGGTTTCGACTTCGTCGGAGAGGGCGCCTTCGTGGAACCAGGAATCGAGGTCCCACTGGCACCAGGCGTCGTAGTCGAGTCCGGCGAAGAGAAGGCGCCACTGGCGGCCGTTCGTCAGCAGCGCCAGGTGTTCGTTCCCGGCGCGCAGCCATTCCACCACCCGGCTGACGGAACGGCGGCTCTGGCCGATGCCGAGGCGTTTCCCGTCGTCGAAGAAGACCGGGAGGCGGGCGCCGTGGTCGCCGGTCCAGAGCGCACGGGGGGTGACCATCTCGCCGGTGATCGCGCGGCGGCGTTCGGCGGAGGGGACGGCGTTGCCCCGCAGCCACGATCCGGAGCGGACCGAGAACCCGCAGACCTTCGTGAGGACGAAGGTGACGAAGGGCGGGAGCGTTTCGGGGTCGGCGGCGTCGAGCGCCTTCGTGCCGAGGCGGCGGAGTTCGTCTTCGACCGGCGCGGGGAGCGGGGCCGGGCGGAAGCGGCGCAGTTCCGCCGAGCGCCGGGCGTCGAAGAGCAGGCCGCCGTGGCGCAGGCGATCCCAACCGGGAAGGCCGGGGATCGCGGACGACTTGGACCGGGACGGCCGGGACTTGGACGACCTGGATCCGGACGACTTGGATCCGGACGACTTGGGCTTCGTCGGCTCTGGTTTCGCCGGCATCGGATATGGCAACGGGGTATGTCAGCGGGGGAGGTCAGCGGCCGCGTTCCGGCCGGCGGACTTCCGCGGCGGCCGGGAACGCCCGGACTTCGCCGCCGACCGCGTAACGCCGTGAGAGGAGTTCCTCGATCCGTTCGCGCTCCGCCACCGGTTGCCTCCGGAGGCGCTCGGCGGCGGGGTCGCCGTCGTCGAGGGATTCGTCGAGGCGGGCCAGGTGGAGGGGACCGGCATCCCCGGCCGGGGGGCCCGGTCGGTGGCGGCGGAGGCGGTCACGGACGCGGGGCGGGATCGGTGGGTGCGGCGGGGAAGGTGGGGAGCGGGAGGGCGGGAAACGGTATGCGAAGCGGAGGCGATCGCGGAGTCCCGGTTCCGGCGGGAGATCCGGGGCGGAGATCAGGGGCGGAGATCAGGGGCGCGGGCGGGCTGGTCGGCGGGCGGGGGTGCCGGAGGGTCGGGGTCGGCCGGGGTGGTGCTGCGGTGCGGATCGCCGACAGATTCGGCGCGGTCCGGAACCGAACCACCCGACGGCGATTTAGGCAAGTTTTTCCGAAACGGCGATTTCAGCGGGCAGGAATCGGCGCGGCTGCGTTCTATAGGGGCATGGAACGAAGCACCGGTTCGGCCGGGCCGGCGTTGGTACCGTCGGCCCGGGCGCGATCCGGAGGGAGGACTCGCATGAACGGCTCGCCCCTCGCCGCCCCGTTTGCGGCGCCGAAACTCGAGGACTACGCTCAGGGAAGTCTCGTGATCCCGGCCCCGGAACCCCTCGACCCGGCGGCGGACGCCGTCCCGGTGGATGCCGTCCCGGCGGAAGCCCTGCCGGAGGAAGCCCCGCCAAGGGAAGACCGGCCGGGGGAAGCCCCGCCGGGGGAAGCCCTGTCCGTGGAAACGCCGCCGGCGGAAACCGACCCGAAGGAAGCCCCGTCCGTGGCCGACGCGCCGGCGGACGCCGCGGTCGGGGCGCCTCCGCCGACGCCGCCGGGGAATCCCGAGGCGCCGGCGACCCGGGGCGATGTGTTCGCCGTCGAGGCGCAGGTGGACGGACTGCGCTCGCAGATGGACGGACTGCGCTCGCAGGTCGAAGAAGGGCAGGCGCGGCTGGAAGAACTGCGCGCGCTTCCCGGGATCGTCGAGGAGCAGACGGCGCAGATCGCCGCGCTGGAGCGGGGTCTCGACGAGGTCCGCTCGCGGCTCGCCCGCCTCGAAGACCGCCTCGGGAACTGGCACGCCGACACCGGCCGCCAGTTCGCCGGAATCGAGGCGGAGTTCGGACGGGTCTGGCAGGAGTTCGAACGGGTCCGGGAGGAGATCGCCGCCCTCCGGACGGACACGACCTCCGCGATCGCCGCCCTCCGGACGGACACGACCTCCGCGATCGCCGCCCTCCGGACGGAGACGATGTCCGCGATCGCCGCCCTCCGGACGGAGACGATGTCCGCGATCGCCGCCGCCCGCAAAGCCGGTCGCAAGCAGGTCCGCGCTCTCGCGAAGAAGGTCAAGGCGCGCGGCAAAAAGGCCCGCGCCTTCGAGAAGGAGGTGAACAAGAAGTTCGAGGCGATGCAGAAGGACATCGCCCGGCTGCGGTGGCTCATCACCGTGGAGGTCGCCGTGGCCATCCTGGTTCTCATGATCACCCGGTCGCTCTAGTGGATTCGATCCCGGGGACGCCTCCCCGAGTCACCGGCGAGCCGCTGCCGCGTAGCCACCGGAGCGCGCCCGACCCGGTGAACGGAGTCTTCCCGACGCTCTCGTCGGCGACCGTTGTGGGCCGGCCGGCCGACGCGATCGGGTTCGCTGCCGACGACGGCTTGGTAAGGCGCCGCCCGAAGGCGGTCCGGCCGATCGTTCCGAAACGGCATTCGGGGCGGACAGCAATCGGCGCGGCTGCGTTCCATGGGACTTGGAAGCAGACGCCGGTTCGGCCGGGTCGGTGTCGGCACGGTCGGCCCGGGCGCGATCCGGAGGGAGGACTCGCAGGAGCGGCTCGCCCCTCGCCGCCCCGTTCGAGTCGCCGAAACCCGGGGACCACGCTCGGGGAAGTCTCGTGATCCCGGCCCCGGAACCCCTCGACCCGCCGGCGGACGCCGGGGCCGGGGCGCCTCCGCCGGCCCCGCCGGGGAATCCCGAGGCGCCGGCGACCCGGGGCGATGTCTTCGCTATCCAGGCGCAGGTGGACGGATTGCGCTCGCAGGTCGAGGAAGGGCAGGCGCGACTGGAAGAACTGCGCGCGCTTCCCGGGATCGTCGAGGGGCAGCAGGCGCGGATCGCCGCGCTGGAGCGGGGTCTCGCCGAAGTCCGCTCCCGGCTCGCCCGTCTCGAAGACCGCCTCGGGAACCGGCACGCCGACACCGGCCGGCAGTTCGCCGAAACCGAGGCGGAGTTCGGACGGGTCCGGGAGGAGATCGCCGCCCTGCGGACGGACACGAGGTCCGCGATCGCGGCCGCCGGCAAGGCGGGCCGCAAGCAGGTCCGCGCTCTCGGGAAGAGTCTCCGGAAGAAGATGAACAAGAGGTTCCGGGCGGGTAGCGCGGAGGTCGGCGCCTTCCGGAAGACGATGGACGAGAGGTCCGATGCGTTCGGCGGGGAACTCCGCGCCTTCGAGAAGACGATGGACGAGGGGTTCGATGTGTTCGGCGGGGAACTCCGCGCCTCAAGAAGATGGTGAACATGAAGCCTGGATCCGTGCGTCGGTTCGTGGCCGGATGGAGTTTCCCTCGACAATACCCGGCGTTTCCGGTACGATCCGCCCAAACGGTTATCTCACTTGGGGAGTGAGTGCCGGAAGGAGTCGGCTTCGTGCGGAGATTCAACATCAAGAGGCTCAATGAGGATCTGACCTCGCACTCGGGGCTGGCGCTGGTGGGACAGGCGCTCCTTCACAGTGGTTTGTGCGAGGCGGCGGATCGCGCCGTGTCCCACCACCACGGGATCAAGCACGGGGATGTCCTCGGCTCCTACATCGGCTTGCTGAGTCTGGGCAAGCACGATTTCGAGGCGATCGAGAGTCTGCGGAAGGACCCGTTCTTCCGCGAGGCGATGGGTTTGGCGAAGGTTCCGTCCTCGGCCACCATCCGCCTCCGTTTCGACGACCATGCGGAGCGACTGCTCCCCCTGGTCCGCGACAGCGCGGTGCAGGTCTTGCGGAGGGTGAAGGCCAAGCCGACGCCGCTGGACACCGGACATGTGCCTCTGGATGCGGATGTGACGCCGTTCGACAACTCCCAGACCCGGAAGGAGGGCGTCTCGCGCACCTACCACGGCTATGACGGCTACGCGCCGATGGCGGCTTACCTGGGGCGGGAGGGGTACTGCCTGGAGTTCGAGCTGCGGGAGGGGGTGCAGCATTGCCAGAAGGGGACGCCGGAGTTCCTGGAGCGGGTCCTGGGGCAGGCGCGCCAGCTGACCGCGAAGCCGGTGCTGGTGCGTCTCGATGCCGGGAACGATGCCATCGACAACATGAAGGTGGTGTTCGATCATCGGGATGCGGGCGGGAAGGCGGACTTCCTCATCAAGTGGAACCCGCGCAAGGATGTCGCGAAGAAGTGGCTCCGCCACGCCGAGCACCGGCGGGTACGGTTCGACCGCCCCCGCAAGGGGAAGCGGGTGGCGGTGTTCACGGTCTGGAAGACGCGCCGGCATCGAGGCGAGGACTATCCGTTGCGGCGGGTGATGCGGGTGACCGAGCGGAAGAGCACTCCGGGCGGGCAGTTGCTTCTGGAGCCGAAGGTCACGGTCGAGGGGTGGTGGACGACTCTGGATCTGGACGACCAGCGGGTGATCGACCTGTATGCCGACCACGGCACCTCGGAGCAGTTCCACAGCGAGTTCAAGACGGACCTGAGCATCGAGAGGCTTCCCTCGCGGAAGTTCGCCACCAACGCTCTGGTGCTGAGTTGCGCCACGGTGGCGTACAACATCCTGCGCTGGCTGGGGCAGATGGGTTTGGTGGCGCCCGGGGGCCCGGTCCGCCATCCGGCGGAGCGTCGGCGGATCCGCACCGTGATCCAGGAACTGATGTATCGGGCGGCCCGGGTGATCCACTCCGGACGGCGCCTTTCGCTCGGCTTCGGCCGGCGGTGCCCGGCCGTGGAGGTCTTTTCCATGCTCTACGCGCGCCTCGCACCCACTTGACGACCTTCGGACCTCCGTTCTCCTCGGTTCTGCGCCCGAACCATGCCTTCGGTCATCGAGACCGGTCGCCGAACCGGCATCTCCGCAAGTTCGGGGGCGCATTCCCTGTCCGATCCTCATTTGTGACCACATAACACCCTCTATCCACCCCCTCCGAGTGCTCTTTACGCACTCGATACATACCCGAATCGGTCTCCAAACCATCATCGCACGGATTCAGGATGAAGTACAAGGCGATGCAGAAGGAATTTGCCCGGCTGCGGTGGCTCATCACCGTGGAGCTCGCCGTGGCGGTCCTGATTCTCATACTCACCCGGTAGCCAATTCGCTCCCGGTGACGCTTCCCGGAGTCACGGCGAGCCGCTGCCGGCGTAGCCACCGGAGCGCGCCTGACCCGGTGAACGGAGTCTTCCCGAGGCCCTCTTCGGCGACCGCTGCCGGCCGGCCGGCGCGGTCGGGTTCGCTGCCGGCGACGGCTCGGAAGGCGCCGCCCGAGGGCGGTTTCGGCAGTTCGTCCGAAACGGAATTCGGGGCGGGCGGGAATCGGCGCGGGTGCCTTCCATGGGGGCCTGGAAGGAGGCGCCGGTTCGGCCGGACCGGCATCGGCGCCCTCGGCCCGGGCGCGATCCGGAGGAAGGACTCGCAGGAAGGGTTCGCCGATCTCCGCCCCGTTCGAGTCGGCCGGAACTCGGGGACTGCGCTCCGGGAAGTTTCGGTCGCGGGCGCGTTCGGCGCCGGCAGAGTCGGCGCCCTGAGGTTCGGCGCCGCTCCGGTCACCTTCCGGGGATCTCGTCGTCGGCGATCGCTTCGGCGAGGTGCCGGTTCTCGTTCTCCGAGAGGTCGGGCCGGCCGGATTCGCCCGACGCGCAGATCGCGGAAAGATCGGCGCGGCGGGATTCCTTCTCCAGGTCCTCGATCAGGAGGCGGCGGACATACCCGGCGAACGAGAGACCGAGTTCCCGGGCTCGCGCCTGCCCGCGGCGGAGCAGTGCCGGGTCGAGCGAGATCCGGGTCCGAACCCTCATCGCGTCGTCACCATCCTGCCCGGATCGAGGTTTCGGCGTTCGTTCCGCCCCGGGCCGTTACCGGGCGGCTACCGGGCGGAGGTCGGGGTCTCGCCGGCGAGGATGCGGGTGAGCACCGCGGTCTCCACATTGCCGCCGGAGACCACGCAGACGATCTTCCGCGGGAGGTGTCCGTTCCCGGCGGCCTCCCGGCGCGGGACCCGGTCGGCGAGCGCCACCGCCACCGGGCAGGCGCCGGCGCCCTCGGCCACCACGCGGGCCGACCCGGCGAGGACGCGCACCGCTTCGGCGGCTTCGTCCGGCGTCGCGGAGAGCGGCTCGGCGAGCAGTTCCCGCACGAACGGCCACATGGGGTCGAGCACCGTGTTGCCGCCGATCCCGTCCACGAAACTGGGCGCGGTGTCGATCCACACCGGGCCGCCCCCGGCGAAAGCCGCCGCCACCTTCGCCGAAGTCGAAACCTCCACCGGATGCACCGGCGCCTTCGATCCCCTTTGGCGCAGGGCGCTCGCGATGCCGCAACTGAGCCCGCCGCCGCCGAAGGGCACCAGCACCGCTTCGACTCCCGGCAGGTCCTCGAGGATCTCCAGGCCGATGCTGCCGTTCCCGGCCATCACCGCCGGCTCTTCGACCGGATGGACGAACCGGGCGTCGAGGCCGGGATAGGAGTGGCTCACGATCGCCTGCCACCAGTCGGCGAAGGGCGCCACGACGATCTCGGCGCCGAGGGCGGCGATGGCGCGGCGCTTGTTCTCCGGGGAGGTCTCGGGGACCACCACGGTGCAGCGGACGCCGCGCTCCCCGGCCATGAAGGCCACCGCCTGCGCCCAGTTCCCGGCGCTGGCGGTCATGACCCCGCGGCGCAGGTCGGCGTCCGGGATCCCGGCGAAGAGCGCCGCCGCCGCCCGGATCTTGAAGGAGGCGAAGGGCTGCAGGTTCTCCAGTTTCAGCCAGATCTCGTCGGCGCTCCCGTCAGGGTCGGCGGCGGGGTGGCGGAGGCGCACCAGGGGGGTGCGGAGGGCGTAGGGGGCGATCCGCTCCCGGGCGGCCTCGATGTCGGCGAGCGGGATCATGGGGGCGATCCTGAGGCGAGGGGGGTCATGGGGCGCGGAGTATCGCCGGTTCCCGCGGTCGGGCGGCCCGGGGCTGCCGGGGTCCGCGGCGGCGCGCCGGTAGCATTCCGCCGCCATGCTCCTCGTCTTCGATGTGGGGAACACCAAGACCGCCGTCGGCCTCCACGACGGCGAGCGCTGGGTGCGCGACTGGCGGGTTTCGACCGCCCCGGAGCGGCTCCCGGACGAGTTGGGGGCGCTGCTGGACGCGCTCCTCGCCGGGGTCCCGCTGACCCGCGACCGGGTGAGCGGGGTGGCGGCGGCCAGCGTGGCGCCCACCGTCACCGAGACCCTGCGGGTCGTCGCCGAGCGCCACTTCGGCCGGCGCCTGTTCGAGTTGACCCACCGGACGGCGCGGGGGATCCGCCTGGCGGTGGACACCCCGGAGGAGACCGGGGCCGACCGCATCGCGAACACGGTGGCGGTGCATCGCCTCTTCGGCACCGCGGCCATCGTCGTGGACGCCGGAACCGCCATCACCTTCGATGTGATCTCGGCGGCCGGGGAGTACCGGGGCGGCGCCATCGCCCCGGGGCTCGGCGTTTCGGCGGAGGCGCTGGTGCGGCGCACCGCCCGGCTGCCCCGGGTGGAACTCTCGCCGCCGAAGCGGGTCATCGGCACCCACACGGTGGCGGCGCTGCGCTCGGGGCTGATCCACGGCTGGACCGGCATGGTGCGGGAGATGGTGCGGCTGCTGCGGGAGGAGATCGGCGAGGACTGCCCGGTGATCGCGACGGGCGGGCTGGCGCGGCAGGTGGCCGAGTGGACCGGCGTGGTGGACCGGGTGGAGGAACGCCTCACGCTGGACGGCGTGCGGCTGGTGTACGCCGACCACCACTGAGTCGGGGCCCCGGTCGTTCCGGTCGGCGGCGGGGCGTGACTGCCCGAAGCGCGGCGCCGGGCCTTACGGCGGCCGTCTGTCAGAAATGTGCTCTGCGTTCTGACGGTCGGAGATCGGCGAAGACTCGCGGTGGTCCCCACCGGCGCGCCTGGCGCGGCAGGTGGTCGAGCGGGACAGCGTGGTGGACCGGGTGGAGGAACGCCTCACCCTCGACAGCGCTCGGCAGGTGGACTCCGACCACCACTGAGTCGGGAACCCCCCCGCCACGGCGCGCCCGCCCCGGTCCGCGCTGGGCCCTCGGCGCCTGGGTGTCAGAAAAAGTGGTATGGTTTCTGACGACCGGGGATCGTCGTGGCCAGCCTGTCGGAGCGGATCATGGAGCAGGCCGTCGCGCTTCCCGAGGCGGCGCCGATCTGCGCCGGGGCGTTCCTCCACCTGGGGAACCGCTCCGCCGTGGGTCAGGCGCTCGCGCGGCTGACCCGATCGCGTCGCCTGTTCCGCATCTGCCGGAGGCGTCTATATGCGTACTTTCCGGACTCGCTTCGGTCTGCGCGGGCCGGAAATCGAGAAAGGGATCCCGGCACTCTCGGCTCTGTGGGGAGAGACGATCGTTCCGGCCGGAGGTTCTGCCGCCAATGTCCTCGGGCTCTCGACTCAGATCCCGATCCGATCGGTGTACCTGACCTCCGGCGCCGACCGACGGCTGCACTTCGGTTCGGTCGAAGTGTTCCTGCGACACGCTCCGCGCTGGCAACTCGTCGCGCCGCACCGCCCCGCCGGCGATCTCGTTCGCGCCTTCACCCTTCTCCATCGCCATGAGATCGAAGGAGCGCTCGAGTAAGGTGATTCCGCGACTGTCGGCCGAGGACCGGGCGGAACTGAAGGACGCGCTCGCGATCCTGCCGTCCTGGCTGGCTCGTCCGATCGGCGCGTTCCTGGCGGCGACCTGAGGCTCTCCGTCTTCCCGCTCCCGGAGCGCGAGACCCGCAGCCTCCTCGATCTGGCGGCAACCCGGGCCCTCGGCGGCCGGATGGAGCCTGTCAGAAAACCGGCTATACTTTCTGACAACTGGAGATCGTCATGGGCAGCCTGTCGGAGCGGATCATGGACAACGCCGCCACGCTTCCCGAGGCGGGGCTCATCTGCCCGGGGACTTTTCTCCACCTGGGGAACCGCGCCGCCGTGGATCAGGCACTGTCGCGGCTCGCCCGGGCGGGGCGCCTCTGCCGCATCTGGCGAGGGATCTATGTGCAATACCACGAGTCTCGTTGGGGGCCGTACCTGCCGGAGACCCACGAGGTTCTCCAGGCGTTGGCCGCCCTTTGGGGAGAAACGATCGTCCCCGCCGGGGGATCGGCGGCGAATGTGCTGGGGCTGACGACGCAGAATCCGATCCGGTCGGTGTACCTGACCTCCGGGCCCAACCGCCGATTCAGCATCGGCCGGCGTCCGGTGCAACTGCGCCACGCTCCGCGCTGGCAACTCGTCGCGCCGTACCGCCCCGCCGGCAGGCTCATTCGCGCCTTCACCTTTCTCCATCGCCACGAGATCGAAGGGGCGCTCGAGAAGGTGGTTCCGCGGCTGTCGGCCGAGGACCGGGCGGAACTGACGGGTGCGCTCGCGGTCCTGCCGTCCTGGCTGGCTCGGCCCGTGGGTTCGTTCCTGGCGGCGACCTGACCGCTCTCCGTCTTCCCGCTCCCGGAGCGCGGGACCCGCAGCGTCCTCGATCTGGCGGCAACCCGGGCCCTCGGCGGCCGGATGGAGCCTGTCAGAAAACGTGGTATACTTTCTGACGAACGGAGATCGTCGTGGCCAGCCTGTCGGAGCAGATCATGGAGCACGCCGCTACGCTTCCCGACGCGGCGCTCATCTGCCCCGGGTCGTTTCTCCACCTGGGGAACCGTGCTGCCGTGGACCAGGCGCTGTCGCGGCTCGCCCGGGCGGGGCGCCTGCTCCGGGTCTGGCGCGGTGTGTATGTGCGATACCGCGAGACTCGTTGGGGTCCGTGCCCGCCGGGGGTCCACGAGATCCTCCAGTCGCTGGGCGCCCTGTGGGGAGAGACCATCGTCCCCGCCGGGGGGTCGGCGGCGAACGTGCTGGGGCTGACGACGCAGAATCCGATCCGGTCCGTGTACCTGACCTCCGGGCCCGGCCGCCGATTCAGCATCGGGCTACACCCGGTGCAACTGCGCCATGCTCCGCACTGGCAACTCGTCGCACCGTACCGCCCCGCCGGCAACCTCATTCGCGCCTTCACCTTTCTCCATCGCTACGAGATCGAAGAAGTGCTGGAGAAGGTGATTCCGGGACTGTCGGCCGAGGACCGGGCGGAACTGGCGGACGCGGTCAAGATCCTGCCGTCCTGGCTGGCTCGTCCGATCGGTACGTTCCTGGCGGCGACCTGATGATCTCCGTCTTCTCGCTTCCGGAGCGCGAGATCCGCAAACTCCTCGTTCGGGCGGCAACGCGGGCCCTCGGCGGTCGGGTGTCAGAAACGCGCTATACTCTCTGACGACCGGAGATAGTCATGGCCAGCCTGTCGGAGCGGATCATGGAGCACGCCGCCACGCTTCCCGAGGCGGGGCTCATCTGCCCGGGGACGTTTCTCCACCTGGGGAACCGCGCCGCCGTGGACCAGGCGCTGTCGCGGCTCGCCCGAGCGGGGCGCCTCTGCCGCATCTGGCGAGGGGTCTATGTGCGATACCGCGAGACTCGTTGGGGGCTGTGTCTGCCCGGAGTCGATGAGGTCGTCCCGGCACTGGCCGCCCTGTGGAGGGAGACGATCGTCCCCGCCGGGGGGTCGGCGGCGAATGTGCTGGGGCTGACGACGCAGAATCCGATCCGGTCCGTGTACCTGACCTCCGGGCCCAACCGCCGATTCAGCATCGGGCTACACCCGGTGCAACTGCGCCATGCTCCGCGCTGGCAACTCATCGCGCCGTACCGCCCTGCCGGCAACCTCATTCGCGCCTTCACCTTTCTCCATCGCTACGAGATCGAAGGGGTGCTCGAGAAGGTGATTCCGCGGCTGTCGGCCGACGACCGGGCGGAACTGGCGGACGCGGTCGCGATCCTGCCGTCCTGGCTGGCTCGTCCGATCGGTACGTTCCTGGCGGCGACCTGATGCCCTCCGTCTTCTCGCTTCCGGAGCGCGAGATCCGCAGCCTCCTCGATCAGGCGGCAACCGGGAGCGGCCATGCGAGGATCCTGGTCGAGAAAGACATCTGGGTGGTGGAGACGCTGCGGCTCCTCTTCGACTCTTCGTTCGGCGGCGACTTGGTGTTCAAGGGCGGGACTTCGCTCGTCAAGGCCTGGGGCGTGCTCCGGAGGTTCTCCGAAGACATCGACATCACCTACGACATTCGGGCTTTCGCCCCAGACCTGGTCGGTAGTGCGGGCGACGAAGCCCTCCCTCCGACCCGCAGCCAGGAGAACCGGTGGACCAAGGCGATTCGCCGTCGGCTCGATTCCTGGGTGAGCGAGAGCGCTCGGCCGGCGGTGGAAGCGGGTCTCCGGCAGTCGGTGTGGAACGCGGCTGTCCGGGTCGAGAAAGACCGTCTCTTCGTCGAATACGGGTCGCTGTTTGAAGACCACCCGTTCGTGCAGAACTGGGTCATGGTGGACTTCGGGGCCCGCGCCACCGGGGAACCCCATGCGGTCCGCCCGGTGGTCTGCGACGCGGCGGCGTTCGTGCCCGGGGTCTCGTTTCCCGAGGCGCGGCCGGCGGCGATGCTCGCGGAACGCACTTTCTGGGAGAAGGCCACTTCGATGCATGTCTATTGCCACCGGGAGAAGGGGCGCGGCGACCGGCTCTCGCGGCACTGGCACGATGCGGTTCTCCTGGACGCCGCCGGCGTGGCGGAGAGCGCCCTCGCGGACCGGGAACTCGCGCGAGCCGTCGCCCGCCACAAGGCCATCTTCTTCCGGGAGAAGGACACCGCCGGCGAGTGGATCGATTACCTGGCGTCGGTTTCCGGGGCGCTCCGGTTGGTCCCGACGGGCGCGGCGCTCGAATCGCTCGCGGACGACCACCGTCGGATGGTGGACAGCGGCATCCTGTTGGGCGAGGAGATTCCGTTCGAGGATCTCATGGATCGCTGCGCCGACCTCGAAGAGCGAGCGAACCGCGCCGCTCGCTGAACGCGCGTTCCGCAGGCCGTCGCGCCGAGGGTGGCGCCGGGCCGGGAGTTCCGGAACGGGGAAGGTGGAGAGTCCTCTGCGTTCCCGGGCCGGGGCTGGCCAGCGGCCGATGCTTCCCGATTGGCTGGCCGGACCCCTCGGGGACTGCTTCGCGCGATCCCCCGGTCCGGGGCGGACACCGAACGGGGGACGACCGGCGCGGTAGCCGGGCCGCGCTAGATTGCAGGCATGACTCGGCGGGAAGCGGTGCTGGCGGCGATGGCGCCGGCGGAAGGCGATCCCCACACGCCGACCCAACTCGAGGAACTGCTCTTCCTGGTGGACCGGGAGATCCCGGGCGCCATCGGCGGGCCGGTGTTCGACTTCCAGCCGCTCGCCTACGGTCCGGCCGACAAGCAGGTGTCCGTGGAAGCGGAGGCGCTGGCCGCCGACGGACTCGTCGTCATCGTGCCGGTCGGCTGGCGGCGCACCTTCGCACTGACTCCGAGGGGCCAGAAGGAGGCCGATCGGATCTTCGGGGCGCTCCCGGACCGAGCGAGGGACTACCTGCCGCGGGCCTCCGAGTTCGTCCTGAAGCACCGCTTCACCGAGATCGTGGCGGCGATCAATCGGGCGTATCCGGAGATGCGCGCCAACAGCGTCTTCCGCGATTTCGGCGGTTGAGTCATGACCGCCGTCGTCGGCCTCTGGTGCCGAGACGGCGTGGTCATCGGTACCGACAGTGCCGCGACTCTCGGGACGGCTTCGTTTCGGACCGTCGAACAGCCGATCGAGAAGTTGGAGGTCGTCGAAAACCGGGTCGTCATCGCCGGCGTGGGAAGCGTGGGGCACGGCCAGCGATTCCGGGTCGTCGTCGAAGAGAGGTGGGCCGAGGGGCCGCCCGTCTCGGAAGTGGGATTCGCGCGTGATCTCAGCGCGGGCGCGGTACGCGACTTCCAGACCACGAAAACGCCGCGGGGAGCGTACGGCGCCCTCGTCGCCTTTCCCTGCGCGGAACGGGCGGTCCTGTGCCGGTTCGATTCGAAGGACTTCCAGCCGGAACTGGTGACCTCCAGGCTCTGGTACTGCTCCATGGGAAGCGCCCAGGCCATCACCGATCCGTTCCTGGCATTGATGCGCGAGGTCTTCTGGAGGGAGGGCCGCCGACTGTGCACCAAGGGGCCTTCGTCGTGACCTGGGCGCTCGATCACGCGATAGCGGTGAACCCCGGCGGCGTGAACGGACCGGTGCGATTGGCCGTGTTGCGCAACGATTCCTCCGGGCCCGTGGCCACTCTCCTCGATTCGGATGCGCTCGACTCGCATCGCGCCCTGATCGAAGACCTGAAGGGCGCGTTGCGAAGCGTGCCCCTGGAACCCCGGGTCGACGGGGCCGGGCCGGAGGTTCCCCAACCGGAAACGCCGTAGTTCGTCGCCGTAGTTCGTCGCCGTAGTTCGTCGCCGTAGTTCGTCGTCTGTTGAGGCCCGTCGCACGCGCCGCGCAGGGCGCGACCCGGCCGAACCGCGTTCGGCGCCGACGGTGGCGCTTATCGGATCAACTCGAAGTCGGGGGCCTTCGGGATGACGCCGGCGCGTTCGGCCATCGCGAACAACTCGCGCAGGCCGGCTTCGCCGGAGGCGCCCATGTCGCGGGTGAGGTCCGAGACATACATCTTCACGAACTTCCGTCCCAGTTCCCGTTCCAGGCCGCGGCCGAACTGCAGCGCGTAGTCCAGCGCTTCCTCCTCGTTGGCGTACGCCCAGGCGATGCTCTCGCGCATGGCCCGGTTCACCTCGACGGCGAGGTCCCGGCCCAGGTCGCGCCGCACCACATCGAGTCCCAGCGGGAGCGGCAAACCGGTTTCCTCGGCGAAGCGGACGCCGAAGTCGGCGAGCCGGTGGAATCCCTGCGCCGCGTAGGTCAGTTGGCCTTCGTGGATGACCACCCCGGCGTCCGCGCCGCCCTCGCGCACGGTTTCGAGGATCCGGTCGAAGGGGACCGCCACCGGCTCGAAGGCGCCGATGTAGCAGCGGGCCAGGAGCGCCGCGGTGGTGCGCGGTCCGGGGATTGCCACCCGGCGGCCGGCCAGGTCGGCGAGCGCGCCCGGTTCCCGACTGACGACCACCGGCCCGTAGCCCTCGCCCATGCTGGCGCCGGTGGCCATGATCCAGTAGCGGTCGGCGACCGACAGGTAGGCGTGGGCCGAGATCGCGGTGACCGGCAACTCGCCGGCGAGCGCCCGGTCGTTCAGGCTCTCGATGTCTTCCAGCACATGTTCCACGGCGTAGTCGCGGATGCGCACCGCGCCGTTGGCCAGGGCGCAGAACATGAAGGCGTCGTCGGGGTCCGGGCTGTGCCCGATGCGGAGGAGGCGGTCGGCGGTCAAGGAGGAGTCCCTTCGGTTCGGGGCGGCGGAGCGGCGGGGGGCGTGGGTTCCGCCGGGCGCGCGGAAGTATCTCCGGCGAAGCGCGCTGCCGCCGGCTCGACCTCGGCGTTGCCCCGGGCCATCCCGAACCCCGGGCCATCCCGAACCCCGGGTCGGCGGTCAGGGAGAGGGCCCCTCGGTTCGGGGCGGCGGAGCGGCGGGGGGCGTGGGTTCCGCCGGGCGCGCGGAAGGTTCTCCGGCGAGGCGCGCCGCCGCGGTTTCGACCTCGGCGCCGCCCCGGTCCATCCACCGGGTCGGCGGTCAGGGAGAGTGCCCTTCGGTTCGGGGCGGGGGAGCGGCGGGGGGCGTCGGTTCCGCCGGGCGCGCGGGGGGATCTCCGGCGAGGCGCGCTGCCGCCGCCGCGACCTCGGCGTCGCCCCAGTCCATCCCGAATACCAGGTCGGCGGTCGCCTCGGCGCCGGCGAGGGCGCGGTCCTGCGCCGGGAGCGCCATCTCCGCGAAGCGGTGGCGGGTCTCGGCTTCGGTGTAACCCCGGGCGGCGGTGTCCCGGCGGAGGCGGCGTTGCAGCAGGCGTTCCGGCGCGCCCCGGAGCAGCACCCGCAGCGCCGCCGCTCCGGTGAGTCGTGCGCCCCGGAAGGCCCGTACTCCTTCGCCGATCACGAACTCCGCCGGGCCCAGGGTGCCGGCGTTGCGGCGGGCGCCGCTGGCGAAGTCGTAGGAGAAGCGGGGGACGACGGCGCCGGCGGCGAGCGCGGCGAGATGCCGCCAGAAGAGGGGGAGGTCGAGCGTTTCCGGGTCGTCGTGGTTCACGCGCACCTTCTGGGCGTGGGTGAGGTGCGAGGTGTCGCGGTAGTAGTCGTCCTGGGCCAGCACCACCGCGGTCGCCGGGGCGAGGCGTTCCGCGAGCGCCCGGGCGAAGCGGGTCTTCCCGGCGCAGGTCCAGCCGGCGATGAGCGCCAGCGGTCGGCGGGTCGGGGGTTCGTCGGGGGGGCCCGGCGGGAGGTCCGTCGCGGTGTCCGGGGGCGGGGCCTCGGGGCGGGTCGGTCTCCGCGTCACCGCGCGTTCGCGGAGGTCACTCCCCCGACCGGCGCAGCGCCGGCACCCCCAAGAGAGTCGTCGCGCGGTCCCACGCGTTCGCGGAAGTCACTCGCTCGGCCCGCCGTCACCGGACCCGCCGGCGCCGGACCCGCTGCCGGCGGACCGGACCTCGTTCGACGCGCCGTCCCCGGTTTCGCCGCCCCCGGCCCCGTCGTTCTCTCCGGCGAGTGCGCGTTCGAGGGCGGCCCGGACTTCCACGGCGGCGGCGCGGCCGCCGAGAGCGCGCATCGCCCGGCCCATGAAGGCGCCGATGGCTTTCTTGTTCCCGGCGCGCCAGGCGTCCCGGTCCTTCGGGTTCTCGGCGACGAGCCGGGCGGCGAGGGTCTCCAGTTCGGAGTCGGCGGCCCGGTCGGCGAGGCCGAGTTCCTCGACGAGAGCCTCCGCGCCGCGATCGCTCTCGCACATCGCGGCGAACACCTTCCGCGCGGCGCTGCGGGGCAGGGTTCCGGACGCGCGCAGGTGGACCAGTCCGCCGAGGCGCACCGGATCCACCGCGAACCGCCCGTCCTGTTTCTCCCGCGCCAGGACCTCGCCGGTGACCCAGCGGGCCGCGGTCCGCGCCGCCGCCTCCGTCGGGGAACCCTTCGCCACCGCGGCGGTCAGCGTCTGCTCGTAGTAGTCGGCGAGGTCGCGGCGGGCGGCGATGCGCTCCGCCTGGTCGGCGGCGATCCGGTGCTCCTCCCGATACCGGGCGGCGCGGTCTTCGGGGAATTCCGGCAGTCGCCGGCGCTGCTGCTCCACCAGGCCGTCGGGCAGGCACACCGGGGGCAGGTCGGGGTCCGGGAAGTAGCGGTAGTCCTCGGCTTCCTCCTTGGTCCGCATCGCTTCGGTCTGCCCCTTCGACTCGTCGAAGAGACGGGTTTCCACCGCCACCGGTTCGCCGCGCTCGAGCAGGGTCCGGTGGCGTTTCTCCTCGAAGCGGAGCGCGCGCTCCAGGTAACGGAACGAGTTGAGGTTCTTGAGTTCCACCCGGGCGCCCAGTTCGGTGCTGCCCCGCTCCCGCACCGAGATATTGCCGTCGACCCGCAGGTTGCCCTTCTCCATGTCGGCGTCCGAGATGCCGGCGAACACCATCCGCGACTTCAGCAGCCGGGCGTAGGCGCCGGCGTCGGCGGCGGTGCGCAGATCGGTTTCGCTGACCACCTCGATGAGGGGAACGCCGGCGCGGTTGAAGTCCACGCCGCTGCGATCCCCGGCGCCGGGGAAACCGGCGTGGACCAGTTTGCCGGCGTCCTCTTCGAGTTGGACGCGGTTGATGCGGACGCGCCGCGCCGGGGATTCCTCCTCGTTCCCGTCTGCTGCCGGGAGGTCGAGGAAGCCGTTCACGGCGATCGGGCGCTCGAATTGGGTGATCTGGTAGCCCTTGGGGAGATCCGGGTAGAAGTAGTTCTTCCGTTCGAAGACCGATTCCTCGGGGATCTCGCAGTTCAGGGCCAGTCCCGCCAGCACCGCCAACTCGACCGCCCGGCGGTTCGGCACCGGGAGCGCCCCGGGGAGCCCGTAACAGACCGGACAGACATTCGTGTTCGGCGGCGCCCCGAAGACATTGGCGCAGGCGCAGAACAGTTTGCTGCGGGTATCGAGTTGGACATGGACCTCGAGCCCGATGTCCGTCTGCCAGGGATCCGCCGCTGCCGCCGCCATACCTCCCTCCGGTCTCCGACTCGGCTCCGATCCAGAAGTGGGGATTCCAGGTGCGGAGGTTTCGGACGCGGCGGATCAGGCGTAGAGCGCTTCGATCCGGTCGGCGTAGCGCTCGGTGACCACGCGCCGCTTCACCTTCAGGGTCGGCGTCAACTCGCCGCCCTCGATGGAGAAGACTTCGGCGACCACCGCGATCTTCTTGACGCGCTCGAAGGAGGCCAGATCACTCCCGAGCCGGTCCACTTCCGCCTGCAGGTGCGCCTGCACCTTCCCGTTCGCCGCCATCTCGGCCGGCGAGGAGGCCTCGACCCCGTTCTCCCGGCACCAGGCGGCGAGCCCGTCGAAGTCCGGCGCCACCAGGGCCGACAGGTAGGGTTTGCCGTCGCCGACCATGACCACTTCGGCGATCACCGGGCTGGTCTTGAGGACGCCCTCGATCGGCTGCGGGGCGACATTCTTGCCGCCGGCGGTGACCAGCAGGTCCTTCTTGCGGTCGGTGATGCGGAGGAAACCGTCGCGATCGACTTCGCCCACATCTCCGGTATGGAACCAGCCGTCCCGGATGACCGCCTCGGTGGCGCTCCGGTCTCCGTAGTAGCCCTTCATGACATTGTGGCCGCGGCAGAGGATCTCGCCGTCGGCGGCGATCTTCACCTCGACGCCTTCGACGATCTGCCCGACGGTTCCGAAGCGGAAAGCGCCGGGGCGGTTCACGGTGATCACCGGACTGGTCTCGGTGAGGCCGTAGCCCTCGATGACCAGCCAGCCGGCGGCGAGGAAGAACTCGGCCACTTCCCGGGGCAGGGCCGCGCCGCCGGAGACGAAGAGCCGCATCCGGCCGCCGAGGCGGGCGTGCAACTTGGAGAAGACCAGTTTCGTGGCCAGCCCGTAGCGCACCTTGAGCCCGAAACCGGGCGCGGTCCCCTCCTGCCGGCAGCGGCCCATCTCGTGCCCGACGCGGAAGGCCCAGTGGAAGATCTTCTGCTTGAGCGGGCTCCCGGCGGCGGCGGACTCCAGCACCCGGTCGCGCATCTTCTCGTAGAAGCGCGGCACGCAGGCCATGATCGTCGGCTTCACCTCGCCGATGTTCTCGACCAGTTTGTCCATGCTCTCGGCGATCGCGATGGGCACGCCGCAGTGCGGATAGAGGTAGTGCGCCACCATCCGCGCGAACACATGGCTGTACGGGAGCACCGACATCGCCAGGTCGTCTTCCCGGAAGGCCAGCACCTTCGCCGAGACCAGGGCGTTCCGCACCAGGTTCTGCTGGGTCAGCATCACCCCTTTGGGGTTCCCGGTGGTGCCGGAGGTGTAGATGATGGTGGCGGTGTCGCCCGGCTCGACCGCGGCGGCGTGGCGTCCCGGCGCCTCCGGATCCCCCCGGCGGGCGGCCTGGCCGACTTCCTTCACCGACTCCCAGGTCTCGGCCTCGTACCCCTCCGCGGACGGCGCGTCGAGGGCGAAGAGCGCCTTCGCGTCCGGGAGATCGCCGAGCACCGAAGCCAGTTTCGCCTGCTGTTCGACGCTGCCGGCGATGAGCGCCTTCGCGCCCGAATCCCGGGCGATGTAGGCGGCCTGCTTCGCGGTCAGGGTCGGGTAGATCGGCACCGTCACCGCGCCCAGGATCTGCAGCGCCGCCTCGATCTCGAACCATTCCACCCGGTTCTCGGAGAGCAGCACCACCCGGTCGCCCCGGTCGATCCCCCGGGCGGCGAGCCCCATGGCGGCGTCGCGGGCGCGCTCGAGCCACTCGCCGCCGGTGACCGTCCTCCACTCGCCCCCGTGCTTGTGCAGCAGGGCCGGCTGATCCTTCCGGCGCCCGCAGGCGTCGGCCAGCAACTGGTTCAGGGTGCGGATTTCCATGGGTTCCGATCCTCCGGGAAGGGGGTGCGATTCTACGGGAGCCGGGCGGGCCGGCGTCGGCGGTCGGCCCGGACCGGGGCGCCGACGGGGCGGCGGGTCGTGGCCCCGGTCGTGGCTCGAAGCCGTGGCGCCGTGCGGGTGGGGAGGGCCGCCCGGGCCTCTCCGATCGCCCGCGATCCCGGCGGTCGCGCCCTCGCAGTGGGGTCCGGAGTCCGCTTCCCGTCGGTCGGGCGTCGGGGCCGCCGCCGTACCCGGAGGAACGCCGCGCGGCTGGCTACACTCCGTTCCCGTTCATCCCCGGACTTCCTCATCGGTCTCCTCTCGTGTTTCGCAGGGCCGCGCGGAGGTCGGCGCCATCGGAGATCCGCCGGCGCCGCAGGTCCGTCGGGGCCTGATGGAGGTTTCCGTCGGCGCCCGCCGGCCGGACGCACGGGCCGCGCGAGACGAAAGGGTCGAGCGGTTCGCCGATCGTCTTCGAGGGGCGTTCGAGTCCGAACCGTTCGCAGACGGGATGGACCATCCGGCGGACGAGGTCCTGGAGTCCGGACTGCGTTCGGAGGAACGCGCCGCGATCCTGGCCTGGTTGGAGTCGCTGTACGGCGGCGTCGAGAGTCCGGCCTTCCTCGCCTTCGTCCTGAGATGCCTGGGACGCCACGATCCGGGTACTGCCGAGTGGAGAGTCGGAATCGTCCGCAGGGCGTTGGCTCACGACCGCCTGGAAGTGCGGGACGCGGCGCTCCAGGCGGCGGAGTCCTGGGCCGGCGTCGAGATGGTTCGGGTCCTCCGGGCGCACGACGAGCCGGTGGCCTGGCTGGCCGGGAGCATCGACCAGGTCGTTTCCGATCTCGGCGGCTGACTCGTCTTCCGGCTCGGATTCATTACCCGGTCGAAGCGCGACCCGCACGGCGCCGCTGACGGTCGGGGCGATCCCGGCAGAGGCCCGTGACCGCGGATCAGGGCATCGAAGACCACACGCGGTCTGCTCCGGCGCAGTCCGACGGCCGAGTCGAGCGAGTTTGCGCCCGGCCGCTCCGGCGATCGCTACGGCTCGGGGTCGTGACGGTCCGGGCGATTCTCGCCGCCGGGCTCGACGCTGCGGTTCGTCTTCGGCTCTCCGGGGCTTCGCGTTCTTCGGTCCGTCATGCCGGGTTCGGCGAAGCCCGCATCGCCGGCCTCCTGCCGAAGTGGACGCGGGCCCGGTGTCAGCCGGGGCGGGAGGAGGCCGCCGCTTCCGGATCGAGGCGGAAGAGGGAAACGATCGGCGGGAGCCGGGCAGCGGGCTCGACTGCCGCGAACGAGATCGGGCGGCTCGGCTTCGAATCCTCGCCGGCGAAGGGCCGGGCGCCGCGGTCGGCCGCCGCCACCGGGAGGGCGGCGCGCCCGGGGCTTACTCGTTCGCGACGACGAAGGTGTCGGCGTGGCGGGTCAGGTCGCCCCGGCGGTGGAGGCGTCGGACCGCCGCGGACAGTTTCTTCCGGATCTCCGCCCCGGCGTATCCGAAACCGAACTCGCGGGCGGTCTGGGTGACCAGGTCGTCGAGCCCGGCCCCGAAACACTTTTCGGCCACGAGCAGGACCCCCGCTTCGAGTTCGCTGTCGGCGAGGTGTTCGATCTTCCGGGGGGCACAGTCCGGGGCCGGGCTCCGGGGCGCGGCCGCGCCGTCGGGGGTCGTCCAGAACACCTTCCGCCGGCTCGGGGCGCCGGCGGCCGGCCGGCCGATCCTCCCGGCGCTGCCGTTTCGCAGTTCGAGGTCGAGGCGGGCCTGGATCCGTTTCCCGGAGCGTCGCAGTCCGTACCGGCTGCGGACGCGTTCGATGATCAGGTCCCGGTGGATCGGGCCTTCGACTTCGACGACCCGGTCCACGAGGCGGGCCATCCGGGCGGGCGATTCCTCCACCAGGTCCGGGCCGGTCGGCAGGTCGTAGAGGGACGCCTCCCGGTATTCCTCGAAGAGCGCCGGCGAGTTCCCGCTCGCGGGCCACTCCGCCAAAGGCTCCGGTTCTCCGAGTTCCTGCGGCCAGGTCTCCTCCGTCTCCGTCTCCGGGAGCGCGGGCCGCGCCGGCTCCGGGTTCCCGCCGGTGTCCGTTCCCGGCGCGTCGGGGTCCGGGTCGGGCCGGGTCGCTCGGCCGCCGGATCCCGGTTCGGCCGCGGTGGTCGGGGGGCGCCGGCGCGATCGGGCCTGCGCCAGGGCCTCTTCGATCTCGGCGATCCGGGCCTCCGGGTTCTCGACCCAGGCGGTGGACCAGATTCGGTGGATGCGCCAGCCCAGACCCTCGAGGTGCGCCTGCCGCAGCCGGTCCCGGTCCCGCGCCGCCGGGGCGCTGTGGTAGGTCAGTCCGTCGCATTCGATACCGAGGTCGAAACCCTCCCCCTCTTCGGCGCGGATGCCGAGGTCGATCCGGTATCCGGCGACGCCGACCTGGGGAACCACCCGGTGGCCGCGGCGGACGAGCGCTTCCAGCACCGCCGCCTCGAAGGGGGATTCGACTTCGGCGCCTTCGTCCACGGAGGCCGCCGCCTCGAAGGCCTGTTTCGGGTCGGCGGCGTATTCGAGGTAACGCTTCAGCAGCAGCCGGCCCGGCTGGTCGGCGTTCTCGAGGATCTGCTCGGCCCGGAGGGAATGGACCAGGGTCATCGTCCGGCGCGCCCGGCTCACCGCCACATTCAGCCGCCGCTCGCCGCCTTCCCGGTTCAGCGGGCCGAATCGCTGGTGCACCTTCCCGGTGGCGACCGTCGGGCCGTAGCCGACGCTCAGGATGATGTGGTCGCGTTCGTCGCCCTGGACATTCTCCAGGTTCTTGACGAAGAACCGTTCGTGCCGGGTTTCTTCGAACCGCTGGTCGAGATCGCGGCGCTCCAGCCGCCGCCGCGAGAGGAGCGTGTCGATCCGGTCGGCCTGGGCGCGGGAGAGCGCCACCACGCCGAGGCTCTCGTCGAGCGGCGTCCGCTCCAGGGTCTCGAAGACCCGGTCCACCACCCGGGCGGCCTCCAGGTCGTTCGTGCGGGAGGCCCCCGCCGCGTACCGGCCCTCCGGGACGAAGACCGAGCGCACGCCCAGCGAGGAGTCGGCGCCGGGGCTCGGGAAGACCAGGAGGCGGTTCGCGTAGAAGTAGTGGTTCGAGTAGCGGATCAGGTCTTCGTGGCGGCTCCGGTAGTGGACGAGCAGGTGCCCTTCGCGGACGCCGTTGCCGACCATGCCGAGCAGGACCTTGAGAATGCTCTCCTGGCCTTCCATCTGGTCCGGGGAGTCCTCGTCTTCGTCGTCGTACGGCCGGTCGTCTGCTTCCTCGTCGTGGGCGGCGCGGAAGAAACTGGTCGGCGGCAACTGTTTCTCGTCGCCGGCCAGGATGGTGCGGGTGGCGCGGGCGATCGCCGGGACCGCGTCCTCCGGGAAGACCTGCGACGCCTCGTCGAAGATCACCGCGTCGAACTCGATCCGGTCGCTCGCGATCGGGCTCCAGGGCAGGTACTGGCTCACCGCCAGCGGGCTCATCAGCAGGCAGGGTTTCAGCGCCTGGACCACCTGGGGAATGCGGCGGATGAGGCGCCGCACCGCCATCTGCCGGCGTTTCTTCTGCAACTCCCGCCGCAGGAGGGAGAGGTTTCCGGCGCGGACATAGGAGAAGTCGGGGTAGTTGCCGAAACAGACGGAGCGGACCCGCCGGCGGTTCGCCTCGAATTGGTCCCGGTCGAGTTCCCGGAACCGCTCCCGGAGGTGGTGGTGGTCGGTGAGGTTGAAACCGGCGAGATCGGGATCCGAGGGGCAGAGGTCGTCCAGGACCGCGCGGCAGACGCGGCGGCGGATGACCCCGGGGACTTCTTCGGCGTCGTCGGTCGCCGCCCGGATGCGATCCACCAGGCCGGGGCTCAGCAACTGCTCGAGTTCATGGACGGCGCCCCGGTAGTCGAGCCAGTCGGAAACCGTGGGCGCCAGGCGGGAACGCTCCCCGGCCCAGGCGGTCAGGGCCTCGAAGGAAGTGTTCCGCCAGTCGTTTCCCGACGGGAGCGCCGGATCGAAGAACGACACCGCGGTATCGGCGGAACCGGCGAGGTCGTTCACCGTTCGCCGGAGTTCGGCGGCGCGGCGGGTGTACTCGCCGGGGGGTTCCGGCTGGAGGAGATGCTTCGAGAACGACTCGGGCAGGGGGCGCCGGATCGTCTTCGTCGCCGTTTCGGTCCATTCGACGGCTTGCCCGACCGCGGCCCAGTCGGTATCGGCGCCGCGGAACCGGGACTCGAAGTCGGCCCGGTGCTTCGGGGCGGCTTCTTCGTCCTCCCGTTCCATCCGGATCAGCGCCGCCATCCGGTGCACCAGACCGGCGAGCGCGGGGAGGTCGTCCGGCGGTTCCCGCAGGCGGGGGCCGAGGTCGTCCATGACGCCGACGAGGGTTCGCAGGGGATCGAGCGCCCGGCCGGCCGCCGCCACCAGTTCGGTCGGGGTGGGAGCGGCGGCCCGGGAGGGGCCGGCGGGACGGGGGCGCGGCGCCGGGGAATCGGCCTCCTCGTCGGGGACCTCGGCGAGGGGTCGGAGCGCGTCGCATGCAGAAAGGGCGGCGCGCAGCCGTTCGAGGCACTTCCGCGCGGCCGACAGCGTGACCTGCAGTTCGTCGTGCCGGGTTTCGTCGGTCAGGGCGCGGCGCAGGGCCGGGTCCCCGGGCCAGCGGGCGGCGGCTTCCTCCGTCCGGTCGAGGTCGCCGGCGAGGGCGTCGCAGTCGGTCTCCCGGCCCCGGAACCGGGAGCCGAGGATCCGTTCGCATTCCTTCGCTTCCTGTTTCCACTCGTTTCGCCGGTACTGCAGCGCGAGGGCGTCCGCGACGACGGCGCTCCATTCCTCCGGGGTCCGCTTCCGGCTCGACTTCCCGACGCCGCGCAGCGCCTTCCGGTCGCGGTTGTACGAGAAGAAGTGGAGCAGCGGGCCGCCCCGACCGGTGTAGTCGTCGCGGAATCGGCGGAGCATCGCGCGGTCCACCACCGAGAGGATCTCCTCGTCGAAGTCGGCGAAGACCTTCGCTTCCGCGGCCCGCAGGTCCCGGAGTCGATCCCGGAGTTTCCCGAGTCGGGCGCGCGCTTCCGCGACCCCGTTCCGGCGGAGCCATTCCCGGGGTACCGGGAAGAGGTCCACCAGGTCGTTCGCGCCGGCGATCGCTTCGACGAAGTCGGGGACCGTCCCGCGCGATTCCCCCGGAAGGAGGGCGTCCAGGCGTTCGAGGTGACCGGTCGTTTCGCGCGCCGCCGCCTCGAGTTCGTCGCGCCGGTCGAGGCGGGCCCGGGGATCGGGCAGCACGCGCTCCCGCCACTCGGGGCCGAAGAGCCCTTCGAGCGCGCCGGCGTCGGCTTCGACCCGCTGCAACTCTCCCGCGATCGCCGACCAGTCCGCTTCCGGCCGCGACTCGCCGAAGGCCTCGCGCGCCGCCTGCTGCAGTTCGTTCTGCGTGTTCCGGCGTTCCCCCTGTTCGTCGGCGAGGCGCCGCAGACGCGGCAGCGCCTCGGGCCGGAGCCAGACCGGCGGCACGCCGACGCCGGTCGAAAGATGGTCGAGGAGATCGGCGGCGGCGGAGATCGCGGCGGCGTTCGCGGGCTCCGGGATCCCGGCCCAGGCGAACCCCGGGGCGGCGCCGGCGCGGGCGCGGGGGACCGCGTCCCCCAGGGCGTCCATCGCCCTCCGGATCGTGTCGGCGAGCCCGAGCGACGCCTTCCCGGCCCGCAGTCCCCGCCAGACGCTCGTTTCGTGCTCGCGGAACGGCTGCGGGCGGCGGCTCAGGCGGGAGGCTGCTTCTTCGATGCGCTCGCAGCGGGCCGCATCCAGGGTCGCCAGGTCCCCGACCTCGAACTCCACATCGGGAAGGTCGCGGACGCGGGCGAAATCACCCTGCACCCGGAACACCGAGCGTCCGAGAGGCCGGCGCACCCGGTGCAGCGCGCGGACGAATCGGTTCAGGTCGTCCCGGCGGCTTTCGAGTTCCTCGTAGCGGAAGGGGTCGCCCTTCCCTCGCCGCGGGTCCTCGATCGACTCCTTCAACTGGGCGTACACCGACGCCTTGCGGCCGCGTTCGCTGTGGAGATCGAGACAGAAGACGCCCAGGCCGCAGTCGTCGAGCCGCCGCTTCACGACATCGAGCGCGGCGGTCTTCTCGCTCACGAACAGGACGCGTTTCCCGTCGGCGAGGAGGCCGGCGATCATGTTCGTGATGGTCTGGCTCTTCCCGGTGCCGGGCGGGCCGTGGATCACCTGGTCGCAGTCGCCCCGGCGCGCCATCTCGATAGCCCGCAGTTGACTGAAGTCGGCGTCCACGACCGTGTACTGGTCGCGGACTTTCAGCAGGTCGTCGAGTTTCCCTCCGGCGAGTTCGTCGTCCTTCGGCAGGGCGCTCGGCGCGGCGGCGTCGGGGACGGATTCCCCGGTCGGCGGGCGGCCGCCGGCGAGCCGGAGGACCAGCGGGTGTTCCACGCCCTGGGCGCGCATCCGCTCCAGATCCTCGTACATCGCCAGTTTGGAGAAGGCGAAGGCGCCGAGGGAGATGTCCGGGGTGACCGTCCAGCCCCGCTCCGCCGCTTTCTCCTCCACGGCGGCGAGATACTCGGGGAGGCCCTGTTCCTCGTACTCGGGCATCTCGAACTCGAATCGCTTCTTCAGCAGGTATGCCAGCGTGATATTCGCTTCCACCTCGTCGTTCTCGCGCTTGAGGTACCAGGGGCCGACGACGGATTCCCGTTCCAGGTCGCAGGGAATGAGCGCCAGCGGGGACTCCGCCGGTTTCCCGTCCACATCGGTCCAGCCGAGGAAGCCCACGGCCAGGAAGAGGACATTCAGGCCCTGTTCCTCCTCCCACTCCCGGTCCTTGCGGCGGAGGACGGTCAGGCGCTTGCGGAGGTCGACCGGCTCGAGATCGGTCCGAATCGCACCCGAGCGGCGGCCGGCGGCGCGGCCTTCGTCGAGTTCCACGAATCGCCATCTCCGGGTCGGCGCGCTGTCGAGCCAGTCGGAGACCTCGTCCGGTGTCGTGTCCCGGAACGGGACCGCCGATCGTCCTTCGCGGAAGTAGAGGAGTCGGTTGCGCCGGTCGAGTTGGAGGAGTTTCTCCTGCCAGCGGCCGAGCGTCGCCGCGACTCTCGGGTCGGGTCCGGGGTCTGCGGCGGCGACTTCCGGTTCGGGCCGGGGGTCTGCGGCGGCGACTTCCGGTTCGGGCCGGGGGTCCGTGGCGGCGACTTCCGGTTCGGGCCCGGGGTCTGCGGCGGGGACTTCCGGGTCGGGCCCGGGGTCTGCGGCGGCGACTTCCGGGTCGGGCCCGGGGTCCGCGGTCGGTTCCGGCCGGTATTCGGGAGGCGTGGCCGAAAACCCGGGAGGAGGAGTCCACGGCACTCCCGGTCGGGGCGTGCGGGGAGGCCGCTTTCTCGACATGCCGATTTCGGGCGGGGAAGTCTATGGGACGGGGCGGCCGGCGCCGGCCCTCCCGGCCCGGTTCGGCCCTACGGGGTGAAGTCCAGGCGGGCGGGGCGGCTCGTGTCGTAGTCGGCGGCGGGTTCCCGGACTTCGCCGTCAGCGGACGATCCGCCGGCGGCGGGCGACGACCCGCCGTGGGCGGGGGACGATTCCCCGGCGGGTTCGAGCAGGGTCGGCGTCTCCAGGAAGGTGCGGCGTTCCCGGCCGGTCAGGGGGTCGGCGAGGGGCGGGAGGTCGGGCGTCTTTCCGGCGAAGTGCTCCTCGATGCTCCAGAAGGAGAACCGGGGGTACTCGCGGGAACTGCCCGCCAGCCGGAAGGAGCCCAGTTTCGCGGCCTCGGCCCTCATCCCGGCGGTGGCGTTCGGCTTCATCGTGAGGAAAACGCCGGCGACCGCCCGGTTCTCGGGGTCGTCCAGGGTCCGGGCGAAGGCGCGTACCGAGTCCATGGTGAAGGCTCCGCTCTTCACCTGCGCCAGCACCCCCCGGTAGTCGAAACCCTCGACTTCGTTCAGGAACTTGCCGCGGCCGTCCACCCCGCCGTCGCCGGTCTTCCCTTCGTTCGGCGCCAGGCCGAAGATCAGGTTCACCGCCCAGGCCTCGAACCGGAATCGGTCGTTCGCCGCCATCCGCACCGCGTCCTTCATACGGGTCGGGAACCCCTCGATGTTGACCCGGCCGCCGGCGAGGGGCTGGAGGCGTTTGTGGATCACATGATAGACCGCGAACGGCGAGACATCTATGCCGGCCCACCGGCGGTTTTCGCGGATCGCGGCGACCATCGTGGTGCCGCAGCCGCAGAACGGGTCGAGCACCAGGTCGCCCTCGTTGCTGGAGGCGCGGATGATGCGCTGCAGCAGCGCCACCGGTTTCTGGGTCGGGTAACCCAGTTTCTCCCGCGAGAAACTCTCGATCATGATGGAGTGGAGTTTGTCGGGGGCGCTGCAGTTCCAGGTGTCCTCGAGGGGGATGCCGGGGCCGGTCGGTTTCCCGCCGCCGCGGCGGCGGTAGCCCTGCGGGTACGGCAGGTATTCCTTGTGGAAGGTGGGCGGGCCGCCGTTCCCGTAGTAGAGGATGGTGTCGTGGTTGCGGATCCAGCCGTGCTTCCTGGTCTTGAAACCGGATACCCAGCCGATCCTCCAGACGATCTCGTTGCGGAAGTTCACCGCGCCGAAGACCGCGTCCATGACGATCTTCAGGTAGTGGGAGGCGGTCGGGTCGCAGTGCAGGTAGATGCTGCCGGTCGGTTTCAGGATACGCTGCGCTTCGACGAGCCGTTCCGCCAGGTAGGCGAGGTAGGCGAGCATTCCCGAGGGGCCGAGGACGAGTTGCAGACCCTCCACTGCGTCGGCGACGCGGCCGGTGCGGTTCGTCAACGCGCGCACCCGCCGGACGGCGCGCTCGTCCCAGTGCCAGGTGTCCTCGAAGGCCAGGAACTCGTTGGAGCGGCCTTCCGGGTCCGGGTCGCCGCCGAAGATGATGTTGTAATCGCGTTTGGAGTTGAACGGCGGATCGAGGTAGATCAGGTCCACCTGTTCCGGGCGCCAGCGGGACATCACCTCCAGGCAGTCGCCGAAATAGACGGTCCCGGGAACGACGGACTCGATGAGGTTCATGGGAGTGTCAGGCGATGTTCAGCGGGGATCCAGGGAGTCGGTTCGGGCACCGGGCGTCGGAAGCGATTCACGGCGGAGCGGGTGGGCGGTTCGGGCGGTCGGCGCGAATACCGCCGGGTCGGGCGAGCGGGTCGCCGGCGTCGGGCGGGCCGCGTCGGCGAGCCGTTTCGAACGCCGCGAAGCCGGGAAGGGTCGGCGCCCCGGCGCCCGGGTCGAATCGCCCGCGTACCCTTCCGGCCCGCCGCCCGGCCCGCGGTGTCGGCGCCGCGACGGGAGCCGACCCGGAGTCGGGAACGGTCGCGCCGCCTTGCTCCCCCTCGCCTCCCGAACCCGGTGGCGAGTCTAGCCGACCGGCGGGAACGGAACCCGATGGGAGCGCTGCCGGGCGAACGCCGGCTCACCGCGCTCGCCGCGGCCTGGACGGTGGCCGCCGCCGGGCTGGCGCTGCTCTTCGCCTCCGGGTTCCGCGGGCCCTTCGCGTTCGTCGCGCAGGTGGCGCTCTACGCGGTCCTGTTCGCGCTGCTCCTGCCGGTGCTGGCGCCGGCGCTGCGCCGCCCGGAGCGGAACGACGATGCGCTCCCGGCCGGCCGGAGCCGCGCGCGCCGACTGGTGATCGTCCTGGCGGCGGCGGCGCTGGGGCGGGGGTTCCTGCTCGCCGCCCCGCCGACGCTCTCCGGCGATCTGTACCGGATGGTCTGGGAAGGGCAGGTGGTCGCCGCCGGTCAGGACCCCTGGCGCCTCCCGCCGGCCGCGCCCGAATTGGCCCCGCTGCGGGAACGGCTGCCGGAGATCCGGGAGCGCGTCGAGTACTGGAAGTTGCCGGCGATCTACCCGCCGGGAGCGCAGTGGTTCGCCGCCGCGGTGACCTCGATCTCCCCCCGCCCGGCGGCGCTGAAGGGCGCCCTGCTGCTCGCCGAAGCGGCGCTCGTCGGAGCGCTGTTGCTGCTCCTGCGGCGGCGCGGCCTCGATCCGCTGCTGGTGGTCGCCTATGCGTGGAACCCGCTGCCCCTCGTGGAGATCGCCGGTTCCGGGCACGGCGACATCCTCGGCGTCGCCCTCGTCGCCTGGGCGCTCGTCGCCGCAGCTGCCGGGCGGCCGCTCGCCGCCGCCGCGCTCGGGGCCGTTTCCGGAACGGTGAAGTTCGCCGGTTTCGCCATGCTGCCCTTCCTGCTCCGCGCCGCCGCCGGCGTGCGCCGCCGGATAGCGATGGCCCTCGTCGCGGTCGTCGCCGCGGCGGCGGTCGTCGCGCCCTTCGTCGTGGCCGGCGGGGCGGTCGGCGGGGCGGTCGGCGGCCTCCGGGAACGCTTCGCGGAGTTCGCCTTCAGTCTCGGCCACTACCTCCGCCACTGGCAGTTCAACGAGAGTCTCTTCCTGCCGCTCGAAGCCGCGCTCGGCGCCGCCGCCCGCCCGGTCGCCGGGGCACTGTTCGCGGCGGTCTTCCTCGCGCTCGCCCTCCGCCGCCCGGCGCTCCCGCCGAGCCTCGCCTTCGCCCTCCTCGCCGGCAGCGTTTTCTTGCTCTCCCCCACCGCGCATCCCTGGTACCTGCTCTGGTGCCTCCCGTTCCTCGTCCTCCACCCGGAACGCCGCGCCCTCTTCCTCTCCGCCCTCGCCCTCGGTTTCACGACCGTCCTCAGTTACCACCCGTTCTGGACGACCCCGCCCGGCGAACCGTGGAACCTCCCCCTCGGCCTCCGCCTGCTGGAATACCTGCCCGTCGCCGCCCTCGCCCTCGTCGCCCACCGTCGCGCCGCCCGCCGTCGCGCCGCCGAACGAGTCCGGGAAACCGAGATAGGCTGACGGCAGGTGGAGGGGGCGATACCCCCGCATCGCGCGACTCGTGATCCCGGAGGAAATCCCATGACCGACGCACAGATCGCGGCGGCACTCACCTCGATCCTCTCCCTGATCGGGATCCTCGTACTCCTCCGCCTCCATCGGGACACCTCGGTGGATCGCTTCCGGGAGGACCTGTTCGCTCTCCGCGACGAGATGTTCGACTTCGCCGCTTCGGGCGGCGTCGAGTTCCGGCACCCGGCGTACGGGATGCTCCGGCTCACGATGAACGGCTTCCTCCGCTGGGCCGACCGACTGCACCTCCTGCGGATCGTCCTGCTCCGCTTCGCCTACCCCCGGGAAGATCGGCGCAGGGACGACGGTTTCCGGGCTGCCTGGAAGCGCTCGCTTCTCGAATTGGACAGCGAAGGTCAGGCCCGGATGAACGAGTACCGGGACCGGATGCACCGGATCGTCGCGGAGTACGTCCTGTTCCGTTCCCCGGCTCCGATGGCCACGATCGTCGTTCCGGTCGTGGCCGCCGTGATGGGATCCACCCTGACGAACTTCGCGCTGCGAGTGCTGAAGAACCGGTGGCTCGACGACCTGGACGCGGTGGCCTTCGAGTACGGCCACGCGCCGTCCGTGGCCGAAGCCATGCCGCCCTCCGAGCATTCGGCCCCGGCGTAGTTCCCGCCTTCGCCGAGTACCCGCCCCGGCCGCTCCTGCGGTCGGCGTCGGGTTCTCCCACACTGACCGGCGTCAGAAATGGATGCCGAGCAGGCGTCCTTCCGGGGATTCGTCCGACAGACGCAGCCGGACGAACTGTTCGTAGTCGAATCCCTTGGAGAAGTCCTTTTCGGGGATCATGTCCGAGTTCAGGGCGCAGATGTACTGGGCGTCGATCTCGCTCGTGACTTCGTGCGCCCGCTCCAGTGCCCGCGCCCGCTGGCGGGTGTCCACCGGGTCGAACATCAGCGAATCGTGGATGAGGAAGTCCATGCTCCGCCCGAGCCGCTTCTGCAACTGCAGCACCGTGAGATCGAAGCAGAAGATCAGCATCCGCCCGATCCCCTCGCTGGCGCTTCGTTCGATCTCCGCCCGATACTGATAGCCCCCCGCACCGACATTGATGATGAGGTTGCCCGGAGCCTCATAGAGCGCCTTCGAGTTCTCGTTGAACCACCGAAGCGCTGCTTCTCGAATCGGACGCAGCGCCTCGTAATCTTCCTTCGCGGTACGCTTGACCACGACTCGCGAAGCATCCAGCGCTTCCCGCTCCCTCGCCAGTCGCTCGACACTCTCGATCTGTGTCCTGATGACCCGCAGGCGTTCGTGCAGCGCGACATGACGCTCCTGCAGGCGGGAGTGTTCGCTCAGGGCGCCATGTGTGGCCAGGACCTGCATCACGGATGCGCGCTGCTCGGTCAATTCCGAGATCTGTGCTCCCCTCTCGGAAATCGTCCGTTCCAATTTCTCGATCTCGGTTTTCAGGAATCGGCTGCGATTCCTCACGATCTCCCGATAGAATCGTCGGGCATCGGACAGCGTTCGCTTCAACTGGTACGGAAAAACGACGCTGGCGTCCTCATAGATGCTTTCGATGGACAGCGGCTTCGGTGGGGATTCCTCCTTCGTGGCTTGCCGATAGCGAGAGAGGATCTGCCGATCCGTGTAATCTCGATTCTGGAGTTCGTGGATCTCCGCCGTCAGGCGGTCTGCATCCTTCTGAAGGGCGTCGTAGTTGGGATGTACCTTGAAATCTCGGAGCGCCGCAGCGGAGACCTCCGTGTCATGCTCGAGTCGCACTCGACGGCTTTCGAGTTCTCCCATGGTCGCCGCAGTGCCGGCTACGACGCCTCCCTCGATGACTTTCCGCAAGGCACCCAGTTCCTTGTCTTTGTCGTTCAACAAGGCCCAGTCGCGAGCGCACTCCCAATTCAGGCCCAGAAGGTAGGCGAGGTGGAGGTCGCGATCCCGTGCCGACGGTTTGGCGATCCAGGTGAGCGGACTCAGGTAGCCGTCCTCTCGGCGGCGACCGAGATAGGACATGAGAGTGCGAAAACTCGGATGCGGCCCGGCGTCGCCGTTGTCCGTCGGAAGGTCGAAGAGGCTGGAGCCGAGTCGCTGGATCCATTGCTTCGGCGGCAGTTTGGCCGTGGCGTGATCGAGGAGCGCCGGCTGCGCGCCCGACGACTCCCAACCGGCGAGGTCCCCTTCGATTCGAACGCGATCGGAGGCGGCGAGAGAACGAGTCGCTGTGACGCGCCGCGAACCGAGCGTGAGGTCCAGTTGGAACTCCCAGCCTGCGAGGGCCTCGACGGTCGGACGATCGAGAAAGGCGTTGCTTCCCAGACAGTAGTGGATGATGTCGAGCAGCAGGGACTTCCCGACTCCGTTGCGGGTGTCCTTGTCCGTCGCCGCTTCGTGCCTGTCGGCGACGATCAGGTTGAGACCCGGGGAGAAGTGGACCGGTCGAAACCCGGGCTGATTGGCGGAGACGGAATGGATCATCGCGTCGCCTTGTGAATGCGTCCGTCGGAGAAATGGACCGCGCCCAGCACATAGAGCAGAACCAACGCGAGGATGAAGCGCTCGTAGGTGGCGACACTGGCGTCAGTGCGGAGGTGTTGCCACAACTGGTTCGTGGTCCGAGGAGCGGTCAGGGATTGCAGGATGACCGCGCCCACACCGAGCATGGTGTCCTCTTCGCGGACGTGCTTGGTCGGCAGGATCACTATTCGAAGAGATCGCAGGACTCGAAGAGATAGGAAACGACGGCGATGCCGACCATCTGGCGCAACGGATCGAGGTGGCCGCGATTCGCGGCACTGCACAACAGCGTGAACAGGTCGTCACCGCGATGGCCCTGCAGGTACCGGTCGGTGTATTCGCGGAGGAATCGGTTCTTCAGGCGGGTTGCGAAGTGGGAGTCGGTCCGGTGTCTCGACGCGAGGAACTCTTTCACCTGGGGAGCGACACCGAGGCCCCGCTCGATGAGAAGACGGGAACCGGCGCCGAGTTGATTGAGTGTGAGTTTGTCCTCCGGGGGAACGAGCGTGAAGTCGCCATCGGACGGGGCGGGGGAGGGATCGAGGAAACCGCGGGCGAGTTCGTCGAGTTCGGGAAAGCCGATGTTCGGGATGGCGTCGCGCATCGCCTCGGCGAAGCGGCGTTCGCGCGTAGCCTTGATCTCCTGGAGGCGCTCGACGGGGTACTCGTCCGGCGAGGCATCGATGAGTCGGTGGCAATCGGGGCAGAGGTAGATCAGGTTCCCGATGGCGTTCCGCGCCTCCGGCGTCATTTCGGGGTCGTGGCGGGCGGAGCCGGGCCGCTCACCGGCGATGTGGGCGGCGACGCCGAGGGGGCCCCGGCCGGGACTCGGATCGAAGAGGGGCTTGTTGCACTCCGGCATCGGGCAGGTGCCGCCGCTCGCGGCAGCGAGACCGATCTTCGTGGGGTAGGAGACGGGCATGGCCGTGTCGTTCCGGGGCCGGGGAGGGGAGGTCGGGGAGGAGCGGTCGGGGTGCTGCCCGGAGGGGGCGCGGGCGGAGGGGCGGTCGAGGGGACGGAGGAGGCCGCGGGAGGAGCCCTGACCTCGGCGACCGACTCAGGCGGCGCGTCGGGAGGGGTGGACACAAGGGCGACTGGCAGTACCGAGGGAGCGAGGCAGGAGACGCCGGAGAGAGAAAGGATAGCGTGGGGCAATGCCTACCGGGGATCGGGGTCGCGGGAGGGCGGGGCGGCGAGGCGGCGGTGGTGGGTGATGGTCAGCGCGGCGGTGTAGCCGGCGCCGAAGCCGTTGTCTATGTTCACGACGGTGACGCCGGGGGCGCAACTGTTCAGGAGGGCCAGCAGGGCGGCGAGGCCCCGGTAGGAAGCGCCGTAGCCGGTGGAGGTGGGGACGGCGATCACCGGGCAGGGCAAGAGGCCGGCCACGACCGGGGCGAGCGCCGCTTCCATGCCGGCGACGACCACCAGGGAATGGAGGTCGCGCAGGGTTTCCGCTTCGGCGAGCAGGCGGTGGAGGCCGGCGACGCCGACATCGAAGATCCGGCGGACGGAGGCGCCCATGAGTTCGGCGGTGAGGGCGGCTTCTTCGGCGACCGGCTGGTCGGAGGTGCCGGCGGAGACGACGCCGATCGCGGCTTCGAGCGAGGGCGCCGGTTCGCGGCAGACGACGAGGGCGCGGGCCTCGGGGCGCCAGTCGGCCTCCGGGACCTCAGCGAGGACCGTTTCCGCGAGTTCCGGGGTGGCGCGGGTCACCAGGGTCCGCGCCGTCGAGCGGGAGAGCGAGCGGACGATCTCCACCACCTGTTCCGGGGTCTTGCCGGGGGCGAAGACGACTTCCGGGAAGCCGCGGCGGCGTTCCCGGTCGTGGTCTATGCGGGCGAAGGGGGCGCCGCTGCCCGGGGCGCCGCTGCCCGGTCCGCCATCGAGCGGCTCGAACGCGGGGGCCGTCGGAGGGAGCGGGAGTTCGAGGCGCCGTTCCGCCTCTTCCGGCGACAACTCGCCCCGGGCCACGGCGGCGAATAGGTCGGACAGGGTGCGAGGGGGCATCGGAGGGGAGGGAAGGGGCGGGGGGCGCTATCGGCGGCGCAGGGCGCGACCGGCGGCGAAGGGTGCGACCGGCGGCAGGGCGTCGCGGGGGTGGCCGGTGCCGTGGGCGGCGAGGCGGGCCGGCGGGAGCGCCTCGGGACCGAGTGCCGCTCCCGCCTCCGCGAGACCCGGAGCAGCAGAACGGGCGCGCGCCGGTACGCCGGGCCGATCGGAGCGGACGGTGATTATGCTGGCGGGATGGCCGACCGGGAGTCGTTCCGCGAGATGGTGCGCCAGGCGAACGACATCGTCTCCGTCGTCGGCCAGCAGGTGGCGCTCCGGCCGGCGGGGCCGCGACGGCACAAGGGCCGCTGTCCCTTCCACGAGGAGAAAACCCCCTCCTTCCATGTCAGCGAGGAGCGGCAGGCGTACCACTGCTTCGGCTGCCGGGAGAGCGGGGATGTCTTCGCCTTCGTGATGAAGACCGAGGGGCTGGACTTCCCCGGGGCGCTCGAGGAACTGGCGCGCCGGGCGGGGATCGCGCTGCCGGAGCGGGATCCGAAGAAGGTCTCCGAGACCGAGCGGCTGCGGCTGGCGAACCGGAAGGCGCTCGCCTTCTTCCGGCGGGAGTTGCGGAAGCCCGGCGGCCGCGCGGCGCTCGACTACCTCCGGGAGCGGGGCATCGAGAAGACCACCATCGAGGAAACGAGCCTCGGCTACGCCCCCGACGGCTGGGACGAACTGGGGAAGGCGCTGGAAGCGGCGCGGGTGCCGGCGAAGGCGGCGGTCGAGGTGGGCCTGGTCCGGGAGGGCAAGCGGGAGCGCCGCTACGACTTCTTCCGGAACCGGCTGATCGTGCCCATCTTCGACGGGCAGGGGCGGGCGGCGGGGTTCGCCGGGCGGAGTCTGGACGGGTCGGAGCCCAAGTACGTGAACAGCCCGGACAGCCCGATCTACCACAAGCGGGCGGTCCTCTACGGTCTCGACCGGGCGCGGCCGGCCCTGCGCGCCGAGCGGTCCGCGGTGCTGTTCGAGGGCTACTTCGACTGCCTCTCGGCCTGGCAGGCCGGGGTGGCCGGGGCGGTGGCGGTGTGCGGCACCGCGCTCAGCGCCGAGCAGGCCCGCCTGCTGGCGACTTCCTGCCGGGAAGTGGTGCTGGCCTTCGATTCGGACGCCGCCGGGCGCCGGGCGGCGCGGGCGGCGATCCCGGTGCTGCTGGCGGCCGGGCTCTCGGTGCGGGTGGCCCGTTTCGCCGACGGGCGGGATCCGGATGACGAACTGCGGGAGCGCGGCGGCGCGGCGTTCCGGCAGTTGCTCGCCGCCGCGCCCCGGTTCCTGGACTTCCTGGTGGACGAAGCGCTGCTCGCGCCCCCCGGGAGCGCTTCCGGGGGGCGGGTGGAGGCCGCCAGGGAAGTGGCCGCGGTGATCGCCGGGGCCTCCGATCCGCTCGCCCGGGACGAGTGGATGCGGGAGGCGGCGGGGCCGCTGGGGTTCTCGCCGGAGGCCTTCCGGGAGGAGGTGGAGCGGCAGCGGCGGCGGGCGCCGGCCTCCGGGAGCGGCGGCGAGGGGCGACGGGCCGGGGCGGCGTCCGGGGACCGGGCGGGAGAGGTGCGGACGGGCGGGCCGGCCCCGGCGGCGCCGAAGCCGACGCCGGTGGAACGCGACCTGATCCGCTGGGCGGAGCGGCGGCCGGGGGAGGTCGCCCGGCTGCTCCTCGAGGCGCCCCCGGCGGACCTGGAGGGTCTTGCGGTGACGCCGCTGCTCCGGCTGATGCGGGAGGCGGCGGAGCGGGAGGAGGCCGACCGGGGGGCGGAGCCGACCTGGGCCGCGTTGCTCGGGGAGCGGGGGACGGAGCCGGGGCCGGTGCAGCGGCTGCTGGCGGAGATCCAGTTGGACCCGGTGGGGCTGGACGAGGAGACGCAGAGCCCGGCGGACTGCTTCGTGGCGCTGCGCCTGCGGCGGCTGCAGGGCGACCTGCAGCAACTGAAGGGGCGGGCGGGGGCGGAGGGGGACGACGCCGGGGAGACGCTGCTCGAGATCCAACGGGTCATCCGGGAGATCCAGGAACTGCGGGCGCCTCGCGGCTGAGGTCCCGGCCCAGGGCGCCGGGAAGGGGCGCGGCTCTTCCGCTCCCGAGGCGCCGGTTCCGGCGGCTTCGCGGCGCTGCGGCTGTGGCGGCTGCGGGGCGACCGGCAGCGACTGAAGGGACGGGTGGGGGCCGAGGGGGACGACGCCGGGGAGACGCTGCCCGAGGTCCGGCGGGTCAGGCGGGAAATCCGGGAACTGCGGGCGCCTCGCGGCTGAGGTCCCGGCCGAGGGCGCCGGGGAGGGGCGCGGCTCTTCCGCCCCCGAGGCGCCGGTTCCGGCGGCTTCGCGGCGCTGCGGCTGCGGCGGCTGCGGGGCGACCGGCAGCGACTGGAGGGGCGGGCGGGGGCCGAGGGGGACGATGCCGGGGAGACGCTGCCCGAGGTCCGGCGGGTCATCCGGGATCCAGGAACTGCGGGCGCCTCGCGGCGGAGGTCCCGGCGGGGTGTCGGGGAGGGGGCGCGGCTCTTCCGCTCCCGGAGGCGCCGGTTCCGGTTGCTACGCGGCGCGGCGGCTGCGGGGCGACCGGCAGCGACTGAAGGGGCGGGTGGGGGTGGAGGGGCGCGACGCCGGGGAGACGCTGCCCGAGGTCCGGCGGGTCCTCCGGGATCCAGGAACTGCGGGCGCCTCGCGGCGGAGGTCCCGGCGGGGTGTCGGGGAGGGGGCGCGGCTCTTCCGCTTCCGGCGGCTTCGCAGTGCTGCGGCTGTGGCGGCTGCGGGGCGATCTGCAGCGACTGAAGGCGCGGGCGGGGCCGAGGGGGACGACGCCGGGGAGACGCTGCCCGAGGTCCGGCGGGTCAGGCGGGAGATCCGGGAACTGCGGGCGGCTCGCGGTTGAGGTTCCGGCGGGGTGTCGGGGGAGGGGGCGCGGCTCTTCTGCTCCGGGAGGCCCCGGGGTTCCGGCGGGGCGTCCGGTCGCGCCGGGGGCCCTCGGGCCGCCGGGCGGATCGACGGGCGGATCAGGGGGCGGATGAGGGGGCCCGGCGAGCCCGCGTCCGCCGCCGGTCGTTCCCGATTGCTAGAATCGCCGGTTTGCCGCGCCTGCGCCGCCCCGGCGGCGTCGTTCCGCAGCGGCCCACTACTGCTGACCTTCGACTCCCGACCCGTGTTCGTTGCGCCCTTTCTCCTGCCGGATCGGGGAGCGCCGGGGGGAGAACGGGCGGCGGAACCCGCGCCGGGGGATCTCGAAATCCGCCGGATCCGGACCCGAACCCGGGCCCGAACCCGGACGATCGGGGCCGCGCGGCCCGGGTCGCGTCGAACCCGCTGTCCCTGAGCCGGCTCGCTGAGACCCTCGTGAGGCTCCCGGGAAGTGCACGGCGCGCCGTATGGCGCGGCGCCGCGCTCCCGGGGATGATCCGGCGCCCGCGGCCCGCGCCGGCGGCCGGGTCGCCCCCGCACCCGCGGTGGTTTCCGACGGGGCCGGGGAGCGCCGCGGCGTGAGGCCGAGCGCGCTTCCCGGCTCGATGCCGGTGGGGATGCCCGACGGAATGCTCTTCGGGTCGGTCGTCGGAAGCGCGCGGAAACGAACCGGCGGGGGAACGGCCCGAATGCGCCGGTCCGACCGCGCCGCCGGGGCCGCCGGCGGACCGGCGCCGGGCGGGCCGAACGGAGAGGGAATGCGGGTGGAGGGAATGCGGGTGGAGGGAATGCGCCTGGAGGGAATGGTGGTGGAGGGAATGCGGAGGATGGAGGTGGGGATGAGGGGAGCGGGAGCCGGGTCGGAGTTCGGGTCGCCGGCGGCGTCGCTGCCGGTGTTTTTCCCGGGGGTTTCCCCCGATCATGAGTTTCACCGGAGTCCGGTTCGCCCGAAGCCGAATCGCCCGGGTCCGAAACCGGATCTGCTGCACCCGGATCCGAATCGTCAGCCGGGGAGGGCCCGATGAACATGGAACACGCGGAGACGCCGGGGATCGATCTCGATCTGCTCCGGGACTTCGGCCCCGACACGCAGCCCGAGGAGATCAAGGCGCTCATCACGCTCGGCAAGGAGCGCGGCTACCTGCTCACCGAAGAGTTGCAGGAAGCCTGGGGCGACGACCCGCCGGAGTACTTCCTCGAACTGCTGACCGAGTGGGGCGTCCCGGTCTATCACACCGAAGAGGACTACGAGAAGGCGCGCGACCAGCAGGGCGGGGCGGTCCTCGACCTGACGCCGAGCGCCATCGAACGCACGAACGATCCGGTGCGGATGTACCTCCGCGCCATGGGAGTGGTGCCGCTGCTCGACCGGGAAGGCGAGGTGCGCATCTCCAAACGGATCGAGCGGGGCCGCAACCGCTCGAAGCGCGCCGTCACCCGGCGGCTCTACATCATCCACCAGTTGCTGGACGAGTTCCGGCCCTTGGTCCAGGCGGACACCATGCCGCTGCGGGAGAACTTCGAGGTGGCCGAAGGCGGCACCACCATCCGCCACGACGAACACCGCAACCGCATCCTCAAGGCGCTCGACGAACTGACGCGCGAGTACAAGTTGTACCGCTACCGGGTCTCCCGGCTGCGGCAGTACGCCCGCCGCACCCTGAAGTACCAGCGGGCGGCGCACCGGGCGGCGCGCACGCGCATCAAGATGAGTCACCTCATCTGGACCATGCGCCCCACCGACGGGCTGCTGAACCGCTGGATGGACGACCTGAAGACGCAGCGCGACGCCGCCGAGGACGCGGTGAGCGAGTTGGGCGTCTGCGTCGAACTGCGCCAGAAGGCCGAGAACGGCGCCGACCTCACGCCCGCCGAGCGCACCGCCATCCGCCAGGAGTTCGGCCGGCGGCGGCGGGCGGCGAACGCCACGCTCGACCGGGTGGGCGGCGTCATGCCCGAGTTCGGCGGCCCCAAGAAGGTGCGCTGGGCGCGGCAACAGGTGCTCGAGGAGTTGGACGAGGCCTGCCACGACATCGCCATCGGCGAAGAGCGCGCCCAACTCGCGAAGCACGACCTGGTGCAGGCGAACCTGCGCCTGGTGGTCTCCATCGCCAAGAAGTACACGAACCGCGGTCTGCAGTTCCTCGACCTCATCCAGGAGGGGAACATCGGCCTCATGAAGGCCGTGGACAAGTTCGAGTACCGCCGCGGCTACAAGTTCTCGACCTACGCCACCTGGTGGATCCGCCAGGCGATCACCCGCGCCATCGCCGACCAGGCGCGGACGATCCGCATCCCGGTCCACATGCACGAGACGATCAACAAGTTGCATCGCACGCAGCGCAGCCTGGTCCAGGAACTCGGACGCGAGCCCCGCCAGGAGGAGATCGCCTCCCGCATGGGCATGGACTCGGCGAAGGTGCGCAAGGTGATGAAGATCGCCCAGGAGCCGATCTCGCTGGAGACGCCCATCGGCGAGGACGACGACGGCCGGCTGGTGGACTTCATCCAGGACACGAACGCCCGCTCGCCGCAGGAGACGGTCACCCAGCGCCGGCTGCAGGAGACCATCGAAGCGGTGCTGAAGACCCTCACCCCGCGCGAGGAAGCGGTCATCAGCAAGCGGTTCGGTCTGAACGGCCACCAGGAGCAGACCCTCGAGGATGTCGGACAGGAGTTCGAGGTCACCCGGGAACGCATCCGGCAGATCGAGACCAAGTCCATCCGCAAACTGCGCCACCCGGCCCGGTCGCGCAAACTGCGCCCGTTCCAGGACTGAGCGGCGCCCCCGGAGTCGAGTGGTTTCCCGAGCGGTCTCCCGAGCGGTTTCCCCGATGGGCAGGCGAGGGGTTTCGATACCCGCCACCGGCCAGTCCGGCGGCGTATCGCGGGGCGCGCCGCCGGCCGGTTCACCGGCGCCCGTCGGGCCCATAGCTCAGTGGTCAGAGCGGCCGGCTCATAACCGGTTGGCCCCAGGTTCGAATCCTGGTGGGCCCACCGCGGGGCGGCGGAAGGATCGGGTCGGCCGGAATCCCGGGAATCCTCGGTATCCCGCGAATCACGGGAATGGCGGGCGGCATCGTTTTCCCCGATCGGACGCTCCCCGGCCCGCTCCCCGAGCGGTTCCGCCTTCGAGATGCGCCGCCTATCGGCCGGCGGGCCGCTGAGATCGTGCTTCCCGCGCTGACGACGCTGCGGGAGGTGCAGCGGCTCGACGGCGAGATCGGCCGGCTCGACGAACGATTGGCGCGGTATCCCGGCGAGATCGCCGCCCTCGACCGGGAGGAGGAAGAGGCCCGGCGACGGGTCGCGGTCGCGGAGAAGGAACTCGAGGAGAACGGCGCGGCCCGGCGGCGCGCCGAAGGCGAACTCGAGGACGCCGAAGCGGCGCTCGAGAAGTACCAGGGGCAGTTGCTCGGGGCGAAGACGAATGTGGAGTATTCGGGGCTGCAGCAGCAGATCGAGAGCACCCGGCAGAAGATCGGCGCCTCCGAGGACCTCATCCTCGAACTCATGGAGCAGGCCGACGACCTGACCCGGAAGCGCCGCGAAGAACGCGCGCGGTTCGAGGAGACCGCCGGCCGGCTGGAGCGCGAGCGGAACGACCTCCGCGAGGCGGAGCGGCGGAAGCAGGCGCAGCGGCAGGCGCTGGGGGGGCGCCGCGAGAAGACGGCCGCGAAACTGTCCGACGAGCATCTCGCGCAGTACGAGCGCGTCCGCTCCGCCCGCGGCGGACTCGCGGTGACCCTGATCTCCGAAGCCCGCTGCGACGCCTGCCATGTGCGGCTCCGCCCCCAGTTGTTCGAGGAAGCGCGGCGGCGCGACCGGGTGCTCGCCTGCGAGTCCTGCTCCCGGATCCTGATCTACCGGCCGGAACCGGAGCCCCCGGAACCGAAGCCCCCGGAACAGAAGCCTGCCGCCGCGTCGGAGCCCGCCCCCGAATCCCCGTCGGGATCCGCGCGGGCGGCCGGTTCCCCGGCGGGCGGCGACTGACCCGGCGCCGCCGAAGGTCCGCGGGATGAGCCGCCGGCGCGCCCCGGCCGCGAATCGGCAGTTGCGGGAACGCGCCGAACGCCGGCTGGAGCGGGAGATCCGGCTGGAAGCGGAGGCCGACTCCGGTGCGCCGGAAACCCCGGGGAGCGCCGGCGCGGACCGGTTGCCGGTGATCGGCGGGAGCGGCGGCGGCGACCCGACCGGCGAGCGCGCCCGGCCCGCCGCCCGCCGGGAACCGCGCGGCCGGGGGCTCGCCGTCGCCGTGGGATACCCGAACCGCTACGCGCTGGGCATGTCGAATGTGGGATTCCAGGCGGTGCACCGGTTCTTCGACCATCTGCCGGGCGCCGAGAGCGAGCGGTTCTTCTATCCGGACCGTCTGGAACTCGCCGAGTACCGCCGTACCGGACTGCCGCTCGGCACCCTGGAGAGCGGTCGCCCGGTGCGCGGTTTCGACGCGGTGGCGTTCTCCATCACCTTCGAACCGGACGCGGTGCGCCTGGTCGAGATGCTGTCCCTGGCCGGGATCCCGCCGCTCGCCGCCGACCGGGGGCCGGGCGATCCGCTGGTGCTCGCCGGCGGCCCGGTCACCTTCCTGAACCCGGAGCCGCTCGCCCCCTTCGTGGACGCGTTCGGCGTCGGCGAAGCGGAGGCGCTGCTCCCGGCGCTCACCGACCGTCTGGCTGCCGGGAGCCGCGAAGCCCGGCTCGCGGGTCTGGCCGAGGAACCGGGGTTCTATGTCCCGGCCGGGCACCGGATCGAGTACGACGCCGAAGGCCGCCTCGCGCGCCGCCGGATCGAGAGCGGCCACCCGGTGGTGCGGGCGCGGATGGGCAAGGACCGGCGATTCCCTCCGCCGGCCACTTTCCTGCTCACCGAGGACACCGAGATGTCCGGGAAGTTCCTGGTCGAGGTCTCCCGCGGCTGCCCGACCCTCTGCCGCTTCTGCTGGGCCGGCTATTCCTACCTGCCCAAACGTTCCTTCGAGGTGGAGCGGCTGCTCGGCCTGGCGCGCGCCGCCCGCCTCCATACCGACCGAATCGGCCTGGTTTCGACCGCGGTGGGGGCGCACCGGGAGATCGTGCCGCTGGTCACCGCGCTGCGCGATCTCGGGTATCGGGTGAGCGTGTCGTCGGTCCGTTTCGAGGATGTCCGCGACGAGTTCGTCCGCCCGCTGGCCGAGAGCGGCGAACGCACGGTGGCCGTCGCCCCGGAAGTGGGAACCGACCGGCTGCGCCAGGCGATCCACAAGCGGGTCACCAACGAGGAGATCCTGGAGCGGGTGGAGATCCTGCTGGACGCCGGCGTCGAGAACCTGAAGTTGTACCTGATGGTCGGGCTGCCGGGCGAGACCGACGCCGACGCCGCCGCGATCACTCCGCTGGTGCGGGCGGTGCGGGACCGGGTGCGGGCGCGGCGCCGGGGCGGGCGCACCATCTGCAGCGTCAATCCCTTCATCCCCAAGCCGGGGACGCCGTTCCAGTGGCGGCCGATGGCGCCGCTGCCGGTGCTGGCGGCGCGGATGCGGCGCCTGCAACGGGAACTGGGCGCGCTGGACGGCGTCGAGGCGCACTGCAAGTCGCCCCGGATGGAACGGCTGCAGGCGCTGCTGTCCGTCGGCGACCGGCGGCTGGCCCCGGTGCTCCTCGACCTCGCCGCCGGCCGCGGCCTGAACGACAGCCTGCGGCGCGCCGGGCTGTCCGCGGACTTCTACCTGCGCCGGGAACGCGGCCTCGACGAGGAGTTGCCCTGGAGTTTCCTGGACACCGGGATGAAGGACGAGTTGCTCCGCGACCAGTTGGCGAAGGCCGACCGCCTGGTCGCCTGAAGCGCCCTTCGGTCGGCGAAGTCGGGATTCCCGCTTCCGCCGGCGAAGTGGATGCGGCGGCGCGCGCGGAGAGGTCATTCGTGCTCGCCGATCGGTACCTCGTTCCCTGCCACGCGCTCCGGCAGGAACACCTGGAGAGGCACTGCCGGGAGCAGACCGCAGGAGAGTGATCGTGCGCACCGTTCAGCGAACCGGTGCCGGTCGCGCCGACGGTGGGGGAAGGGGAATGGATCGCGTTGACGCAGCCATGGAAACCCGCGATCGCGTTCGCGTCGCTCTCGCCGGCACCCGGAGCGGAGACTTCGGGGATGGAGTGGAGGGCCTGGTCGGCGCGCTCGGGTACCGGAGCGAGCGGCGACCGCCGGCGATGCCGTCCGACGCGCCGGCCTTCCTGGAGACTTTCCTCGTCCCGGGAAAGGGTGGGACCCGTTCCGAGAAGGCGTTCTTGGAAGAGGTCCGATCGGTCCGGGTGCTCTTCCAGGTCGCGGACTCCGAGATTCGGTACGCGGCCAGCTCGGCCTCCGGCTCCGGGAACGCTTCCTTCGAGAGTGGTCTCGCCCGGAGTTTCGTTTTCTGCGCCGTCGAGTTGAAGGCGGAGCGCACCCCCCGAAGCGCCTGCGCCGGGTTCGCACGTGAGGTGCATCGGCGGCTGGGAATGCCCGCTGTCGTTGTATTCCGATCGGGCGCCGGTCTCCTGACTCTGGCATTCGTCCAGCGGCGCGACCACCGGACGAACGACGACCGGGAGGCGCCGGGCCGGGTGTTCCTCGTTCGGGAGGTGCAGCCGCTCGAACCGCATCGCGCCCATCTGGACCTCCTTCAGTCGCTCCGCCTGGAGGCGCGGCTCGGCTGGATGCGGACGCACGGGAAGGCGCGGAACTTCGACGGACTGCTGGCGGCGTGGTTGAGCGCGCTCGACACCGAGGAGTTGAACCGGCGCTTCTACCGGGATCTCTACGGCTGGTTCGAGCGCGCGGTGGGGGCGTCGTCGTTCCCCGAGACCGGGCCTAGGGTGCTGCCGCCGGAAGAGCAGGTCATCCGTCTCATCACCCGGCTGATGTTCGTCTGGTTCCTGAAGGAGAAGGGGCTGATCGCGGAGGACCTGTTCGCCGAGGAGACCGCCCGCCGGCTGCTGCGCGACTACGACCGGGAGCGGGGGGATTCCTACTACCGGGCCGTCCTGCAGAACCTGTTCTTCGCCACGCTGAACACCGAGGTGGACGCGCGGCGCTTCAGCCGGCGGACGAACGCCGATCACCGGAACTTCTCCGTCTATCGCTACCGTGACGAGATCGCCGACCCGGACGCACTGCTGGCGCTGTTCGCGCGGACGCCCTTCGTGAACGGCGGGCTGTTCGACTGCCTGGACGACTTCCACAGCCGGACCGCCGGCGGCAGCCGGGTGGACTGCTTCACGGACAACCCGGAGCACCGCCGGGCCTGCTCGATCCCGAACCGGGTGTTCTTCTCGGAGGACCCGAAGGCGCCGGGACTGTTCCCCCTCTTCGGCCGGTACCGCTTCACCGTGGAGGAGAGCACGCCCTCGGAGCAGGAGGTGGCTCTCGACCCGGAACTGCTCGGGAGGGTCTTCGAGAACCTGCTCGCCGCATACAACCCGGAGAGTCGGGAGACGGCCCGGAAACAGACCGGCAGTTACTACACGCCGCGGGCGGTCGTGGACTACATGGCGGAAGAGGCGCTCGCCCGGGCCCTGGCGGCGAAGGCCGGCCCCGGGGCGGAGGACGAGTGGTGGTCGGAGCGGTTGCGGTACCTGCTCGACTACGAGGACGCCTGCGACGACGCCGAAGGGCTTTTCGAACCGGACGAGCGGAAGGCGCTGGTGCGGGCGGTCGCCGACCTCACCGTGCTCGACCCGGCGGTCGGCTCCGGCGCCTTCCCGATGGGGGTGCTGCACAAGTTGACGCTGGCGCTGCGGCGGCTCGACCCGGGGAACGAGCTCTGGGAGGCGCTGCAGAAGGAACGGGCCCTTCGCCGCGCCGAGTCCGCCTTCGACGAACCCGGCCAGGCGGACCGGGACCGGGAACTGCGCGAGATCAGTGAGGTCTTCGAGCGCTATCGGGACTCCGACTACGGGCGCAAGTTGTACCTGATCCAGAACGCCCTGTTCGGCGTGGATATCCAGCCCATCGCCTGCCAGATCGCCAAACTCCGGTTTTTCATCACGCTGGCGATCGAGCAGACGCCCACCGACGACGCGGCGACGAACTACGGGATCCGGCCGCTGCCGAATCTGGAGACGCGGTTCGTCGTCGCCGACTCGCTGCGGTCGCTCCGGAACGGCGCCCGGATGCTGGGCCAGAACGGCGGGGTCGAAGCGCTCGAGGAGAAACTGGCGCAGAACCGGGAGCGGCACTTCCACGCGACCGAGCGGCAGGAGAAACTGCGCTGCCTCCACGAGAACCGGGAACTGCGGGAGGAACTCGAAGCGGCTCTGCGGGAGGAGGGATTCTCCGCCGGTACCGCCGAGAAGGTGGCGCGGTGGGATCCGTACGAACAGAACGAGCGGGCGGAGTGGTTCGATCCGGCGTACATGTTCCATCGCCGGGAAGGGTTCGAGGTGATCGTCGGGAACCCCCCGTATGTCGAAGCCCGGAGCAGCATGGTGACCGGGGCCGCGAAGAAGGAATACGCGGCGCAGGTCGATGCGGACTGGGGCTCCACGCTGCCCCGGGGGAGCGACCTGCTGATCTACTTCTACGCCCGGGCGGCCCGGTTGCTGCGGCCGCGGGGAGTCGGCGCGTTCATCACCCAGAACGCCTGGTTGAGCACCGACTACGGCAAGAAGTTCCAGGACTTCACCCGCGACCGGATGTCGTTCTTCAAGGTGGTGGATACCCGCGGCAAGTTCTTCTCCGAGTCCGAGGGACCGAACATCAACGCCGTCATCACCTTCTTCGACCGCCGGAAAGACCCCTTCATCCGGTACGAGGTCCTGGACGAGCGCCTGCGCCCGGAGCGGTCCCGGCGGGTGGCCGCGAAGCAGCGGCTGAAGTGGGGCCACGCGTTCGCCATGCCGGAGTTCTTCGCGGAAGTGTGGACGCGGATCGTCGAGGCGACCGCTCCCGATGCGGCGATCGGCGTCGGTCAGGGGCTGAATGTCCGGAAAGCCGATCTCCGGGAGGGGGCGGGCGACGGCGCGCCGATCCTCGTGCGGAGCGCCCGGTTCGTCGTGGACGAGGCCGACGGGAGGGTGGCCCGGGCGCTCGCGGCGAAACGACTGGAGAATCGGATCCCGGCTCTGATCCTGCCGCGGGGTATCGGGGATCGGCACTGGTGCGCGTTCAATCGCGGGAAGGCGCTGTCGTACAGCCATGTCGAGGTGTACCTCCCGGCAGAAGCCTGGGAGTCCGACGGGCACTACGCGCTCTGGGCGTTCCTGAACTCGTCGCCGGTCTGGCTGTTCCGGGAGATCACCGGCCGGACGAACCTCGGCGGCGGCCTGCTCAAGGCGGAGGCGACCGACCTGAAGACCCTGCCGCTGAGCCGCGCCTTCGGGTTCGCCGGGGAAGCCCGGGCGCTCTGCCGGGAGTTGGCGGAGCGGGAGCCGCTGCCGGTCACGAAGGAGGTGCGCACCGGGGAGCACTTGCGGATCGACGCGCTGGTCGAGGCCCGCTTCGGGATCGCCGAACACGGGGACGCCATCCGGGAAGCCCTGGTCGAACGGGTGGCCGCACGGCACCGGCGCCGGGGAAGGCGCTGACGCCCGGGGGCGGGGAGTGCGGTCGGTGCCCCGGACCGTCGGGCGGCGGCGGCGTTAACGGTTCTCGTTCCGTTGCTGGTGGAGGGTGCGGAGGCGTTCGAGGTCGGTGCGCGGTTGTTCGGCGGCGGGGTCGAGGGCGACGGCGCGTTCGAAACTGCGGATGGCGTCGTCGAGGCGGTCGAGGTGGAAGAGGGTCGCGCCCAGGTTGGCGTGGGTCTGCGCGTCTTCGGGAAGGATCTCGAACAGGGTGCGGTAGCGGGTGAGTGCCTCGTCGTAGCGCCCTTCCCCGAAGTGCAGCATCGCCAGGCGGTTCAGCGATTCGGTGTCCCGGGGTGCGATCTCGAGGGCGCGTTCGTAGAACCCGGCGGCTTCGGGGCGGCCGAGCGCCTGCGCGGATCGGCCACTGAGGCGGTGGAGTGTCGCCGCCATCGGCAGGTTCGGCTGCAGCGCGAGCGCCCGCTGCAGTGCGGTGAGCGACTCGTCGTAGCGCCCCAGGTGGAACAGGGTCTCGCCCATTCCGGCGTGCGCCAGCGCGAAGTCGCCGTCGATCGCCAGGACCTCGCGGTAGGCCGCGACCGCCTCCTCGTAACGGCCCTGTTTGCGGCGGGTTTCGGCCAGGTTCTGCGCGGCGTTCGGATAGCGCGGATCCACGGTTCGGGTGCGCTCGAAGTACTCCGCCGCTTCGTCGAATCGTTCCAGTCGCAGCAGGGCGAGGCCCAGGTTGTTCAGGTCGTCGGCGGAGTCCGGTTCCCGGTCCAGGGCGACGCGGCCGGTTTCGAGTGCTTCCTCCGGTCGGTCGGCGGCGAGCAGCGCGATGGTCAGGTTGCGGTGGGCGGCGCGGGCTTCGGGGTTCTCGGCGACGATGTGGCTGAAGAAGGTGATCTCGTCCCGGTAGATTCCGGCCTGGCGCCAGGTGAGGACGCTGAGGAGCGCGAGGACGAGGCCGGCCGCGGCGCGCGCGCCGACGGTGACCGCGCCGGGGCGGCGGGCGGCGAAGGCGGCGGCGCCGGCGACGAGGGCGGTGGTGAGACCGATGCTCGCCAGGTATTGGTAGCGGTCGGCGAGGAAGGCGAACTGGAGGTAGCCGTAGTCCACGAAACCCAGGACCGGGGAGAGCGTGACGGCGAAGAACAGGGCGCCGGCGAGCGGGCCCCGGCCGAAACGGCGGCGGCCGAACCAGAGCGCCGCGGCGAGTGCCGGGGCGGCGAGGAGGGCGAGCCAGCCGAGGGGATCGGCGGCGCCGACTTCCCACTTCGGGTAGATCACCGGGAGCGGGGAGGGCCATACCAGTTTCAGCGCGTAGAGCGAGAGCGCCCGGGCGGCGAGGAGTGCCCGTTCGAGGAGGGAGAAACCGAACGCCAGCGGTTCCCGGCCGGCGTAGAAGGACAGGTCGGCCAGGGTGACGACGACGGCGACGAACGCGAAGGGGGCGAGGCGGCGCAGGTCGGCGGCGAGGACGCGGCCGCGCCGCCACCAGCCCGCGATCAGGAGCGCCGCCGGCAGGGTCACGACGATGGATTTCGACAGGAGGCCGGCGGTGAAGAGTCCCAGCGACAGGACATAGGTCCGCGTCCGCGGCGTCTCGACGAAGCGCAGCCAGGCGCTCGCCGCGGTCAGGTAGCAGAGGGCGGAGAGCACATCCTTGCGTTCGATGACCCAGGCCACCGATTCCACATGGACCGGGTGGACGGCGAAGACCGCGGCGGCGACCCAGGCGCCGGGTATGGCGAATCCTCGGAACAGGCGCCAGAGCAGCAGGGTGTTCAGCAGGTGGAGGAGCAGGTTCGTGAGGTGGAAGGGAACCGGGTCGAAACCCCACAGCCGGTGTTCCAGCCAGAAGGTGGTATAGACCAGCGGCCAGTAGTGGCCTTCGTTCTCGAGGGCGGTCGGGGAGAACCAGATGTCCGCCAGGCCGGAGGGCTCGCGCACCGCCGCCGCGTCGGTGAAGGCGGCGTCGTCCCAGAGGAATTCGCCGGGGACCGCGGGGAGGTAGGGGACGACGGCGAGCAGGCCGAGCGCCAGACCGGCGAGGATCGCGCGGCGCCGGTTCGTTCCGGAGCGGGGCCGGTCGCTGGTTTCGGGCGGCCCGGCAGGCGCCGGCCGGGAATCCGGTGCGGCTCTCCTTCCCGTTGTCGCGCGCGGTCGCCGGGAATCGCCGCGGCGCCCCCGGTCGCGCCGGCGCCGCCCGGGTCGTTTCGGGGTCATCGAAGCGGCGCTGCGCGGCGTCGGCGCCGGGGCGGCTCGGTGCCGGGGAAGGGGCGGGGTCCGCCGCCGGTCGCGGGGAGTCGTCGGCGCCGGACGAACCGGTCGAGCGGTTTCATCGAGGCCGCCGCCGGGCCGCCGATCCGAGACGGTGCAGATAGAGCCGACCCAACTGCCGCAGGTAGGCGACCTGCTGTCGCCAGGTCATCTTGCTGGAACCCCGGTTCCGGTCGGAGAAGGCGATGGGGATTTCCCCGACCCGCAGTCGTCCGCGCACCATGAGTTCCAGCCCGATCTTGTAGCCGAGCGGCTGCTGCGGATCCAGTTCCGGCAGGGCGCGCCGGTCGGCGGCGAAGAATCCGGCGAGGGGGTCCGAGCAGCGCGCCAGCGGCCGGGCGAGCAGCGTCGCCAGGCGGGAGAGGAAGAGGCGCCCCCGGCTCCAGGTCGGGTCTATGGCGCTTCCCGGCGCGTAGCGGCTCCCGACGACCAGGTCGAACGGGCCGCGGTCGAGTGCGGTCAGCAGGTCGGGGATCCGTTCCGGCGGGTGCGACAGGTCGGCGTCCATCACCACCGAGCGGTCGTAACGGGCGCGGCGGAGACCCTCCAGCACGGCGAGCGACAGGTCCCGGGGGCCGTCGCGGCGAACGAGGAATCGCACCGGCAGCCGGCGGGCCAGGTCCGCGGCGATCTCCTCGCTGCCGTCGCGGGAGTCGTCGTCCACCAGGAGCAACTCCCAGGGCCCGGGGCAGCGGGAGAGCGCTCCGGAGACCCGCTCCGCCAGCGCCCTGAGGTTCGCCGCCTCCCGCCAGGTCGGCACGACGACGGAGACCCCGCGTTCCGATGGATCCATGTGCTGCCGCCCCTGCCGCGAGCGCCCGGCGCCCGGCTTCGTATGCCCCGGACGCCGGCCCGATTCTACCGACGGATTCCGGCGCGGGAGTCACGCTCCTTCGGCGCCCGGCCCGCCGGGAACCGCGTACCGCCACGGGCCGCCGTCCGCCGCGAAACGCCTTCCCGATCGCGGGTTCCGCCTCGTAGAATGCCGGGCGATTCGGTCGAGGCGCCCGTCCCCGGCGGAGCGCTCGGCGGATCGACTCCCGATTCTTCCCGGTGCTTCCGCGACCGATCCAGACGATGGACTTCCCGAGCGACGCGCAACTCGACCGATTGGTGGCCGAGGGCTGTTCCGACCGGGTGGCGCGGAGGCGCTCGGCCGGCCGGATGCCGCCGATCCGGAAGAACCTCTGCGCGCTGGCGAACGACCTGCCGGGACACGCCGAGCCCGGAGTGTTGTTGATCGGAGTGGATGCCGACGGCGTCGTCGCCGACCGGGAGTTCAGCGACCGGACCCTGCAGCGGCTCGCCGATCTGGGGAGGGACGGCACGATCGTGCCGCTGCCGACGCTCGGCGTGCAGAAGCGGAGGTTGCGCGGCCGGGAGATCGCGGTGATCCTCGTCGAGCCCTCGGAAGTCCCGCCGGTGCGGTCCTCCGGCGTGGTCTGGGTGCGCGTCGGGCCCACGGTTCGGGCGGCGAGTCCGGAGGAGGAACGGCTGGTCGGCGAGCGTCGGCGGGCGCGCGATGAGCACTTCGACCGGCGGCCGGCCCGGGGCGCGACACTGTCCGATCTCGACGAGGAAGTTCTCCGGCGGTACCTGCCGCGGGCGGTGGCGTCGAGGGGCCCGGAGTTCGCTGATCTGCCGCCGGAAGGGCAACTCCGGGCCCTGGGCATCCTCTCCGGGGGCGAGCGGACGCCGACCTGGGGATCTCTCCTCGCGTTCGGCCGCTCCCCGCGGGAATGGCTGCCGGGCGCGTATGTGCACCTCCTGCACCTCGACGGCGAGCGGAAGTCCGACGGGATTCTCCGGCGCAAGGTGTTCGCGGGACGGCTGTCGGAGGTTCTTCCGGCACTGGAGAGGGAGTTGGAACTCGCGGTCACGGTCGGGACGCCGATCTCCGGCGGCGGACGCAGCTCGCGGCGTCCGGCCTCCCCGGCCTACCCGATCGGGGCGCTGCGCGAACTGGTTCGCAACGCCGTGATGCACCGGAGTTACGAGACGAATGTCCCGGTGCGGGTGCGCTGCTACCGCGACCGCGTGGAGGTGCGCAGTCCCGGCGCCCTCTACGGCATCGTGAACGAGGGCAACTTCGTTCGAGGTATGACCGGGTATCGGAACCCGCTCGTCGCCGAGATCATGGTCCGTCTCGGTTTCGCCCGGCGTTTCGGAGTCGGCATTCCCCTGATCCTCCGGGAGTTGGAGCGGAACGGGAATCCGGAGCCGGAGTTCCGGTTCCGGCCTGGGGGAGTGGAGGCGGTCGTCAGGGCGGCTTCCTGACGTCGGCCGCGGTCTTCGCCGACCGGAGCGGGCCGATCGCGCGCCGCCGGGCGGGCCCAGGGCCGCACTCGGTGTTCGCGGGTCACGCCGTATTCCTCGCTCTGCAGGCCGAGGATTCGGGCGCCGGGAGGTGGTCGGCGTCCGTTCGACAGAGTTGCGTCGAGGGCATGAGCCGAAGGGACGGGCCGGACTCAGGATTCGGGATTCAGGACCCGGTCCGGGTTCGTGATCGCCTCCCACTCGACTTCGAGAGGCGAAATGATGTCGCCGACGATCCGGAATTTCCCCCGGTCGCGGCCGAACGGCGCTGACGGGCGCTTCCGCACCGCGGCGAGTCGCGCGACCGGGCGGCCGTTCTTGGTGATGACGACTTCGCCGGCGCCGGCGGCGACTTCGTCCATGAGTTTCAGGCATTTGGCCCGGAACTCGGAGGCCGTCAGGACGCGGACCCCTCCGGGCCACGGCTCGGAGGGCGGAAGGGGCGCGGCGTCGGACTCGGGGTTCATCGTCGGGGCCGTGCCGTGGTCCGGACCCAGGGGCACCGGGCCGGTGGGAGTCCGGGCGGGTCGCGGGTTTCCTGCGGGCCACACCGATACCCCGGTGTCGGGAACGGTCACGGATTCGATGACGGATCCAATGTCCGGTCGGGGTTGCTCTCGGCCTCCCACTCGTCCTCGGTGGGAGCGATGAGGTCGCCGAGGATCTGCACCTGCCCCTTCTCGCAGCCGTACGGGTCCGGTTGCGGCGCCTTCACTCGAGCCAGCCGGGCGATCGGCCGGCCTCTCTTCGTGATCACGATCTCGCTCCCGCCGGCGGCGACTTCGTCCATGAGTTTCAGGCACTTGGCCCGGAATTCGGAGGCGGTCAGGACGCGGACGCCTTCGGGCGCGGAGTCGGCGGGCGGAAGGGCGGCGGCTTCGGGTTCGGGATTCACGGGTCGGATTGTCGCGTAGCGGGACCGCCGATGCCGAACCGGGGGGTGTCAGGTCGGGGGTTCGGGCCGGACGGCGCGGACGGCGGCCCAGTTGCGGCCGGCGCGGCGGCCCTCGCGGCGGTAGGAGTGGAAGTCGGGGCCGCAGCGGGTGCAGGCGTCGGCGGCGTGGATGCGGTCGGGGCGGAGGCCGGCGGCGCGGAGGCGGAGGCGGGTGTCGCGGTGGAGGTCGAGGTGGGCGCGGTCGGACGGCGATTCGCGGTCTCCGGGCGGACGGACGGAGGGGGGCGGCGTCGGGGAGCGGATCTCGTCGGGGTCGCGGCCGGCGGCGGCGAAGGCGGCGAGGACTTCCGGGCCGACCTCGAAGCAGCAGGGGCCGATGGCGGGACCGACGAGCGCGTGGAATCCGTGCGCCGGGGAACTGGTGGCCTGCGCCAGGGCGTGGACGGCGCGGGTGGCGACATCCCCGGCGGCGCCGCGCCAGCCGGCGTGGACGGCGGCGGCCGCGCCGGTGAGCGGGTCGTGGAGCAGGAGCGGGACGCAGTCGGCGGTCTTCACCGCGAGCGCCGCTCCGGGGGTGAGGGTGAAGAGGGCGTCGCACTCGGGCTCCGCCGGGTCAGCGATCGGGACTTCGGTGAGGAGGGCTTCGGCGGTGGGGGCGCCGATGGCGGGGCCGCGCGGCCGGGTGGGCGCGGGGAGGACGGTGACGCCGTGGACCTGGCGCATGGCGTGGATCGTCCCGGCGCCGAGGGCGCGGCGGAGGTGGTCGAGGTCGGCTGCCTGGCGGTCGGGGTCGCCCGGACTTGCGGGATCGTCCGGGAGCGGCTGGCCGGTGAAGGCGTGGGGGGCCGGGAAAGCCGGGCAGATCAGGGCGCGGAGTTTCGGGGGCCGGGCGGACGGGGGCTCCGGGGCGGGTGTTTCGGTCGCCTCCGCCGGGTCCGGCAGGGACGGAGGAAGGGGCAGCGATCGCCAGACGAAGCCGTCGCCGGGGGAGCCCGTCGGGTCGTCGCCGGCGGAGGGGGATTCGCCGGCGGGGCCGCCCGCGGTTCGGGTCAACACCGGGTGGGGCTCCACTTCACGGAGCCCGGCTCTTCGAGGGAGATCAGGCCGGTGACAAGACTCCGGCGGGCGACAGGACACCGTCGGGCGGCAGGGAATTCGCCGGCGGTGGGGGATCTGCCGATGGCGGGGGATTCGCCGGCGACGGGCGATTCGCCGGCGACGGGCGATTCGCCGGCGACGGGCGATTCGCCGGCGGGGCGGCCCGCGGTTCGGGTCAACACCGGGCGGGGTTCCGCGTCACGGAGCCCGGCTCATCGAGGGGCTCCGGCCGGCGGCGGGACTCCGGCCGGCACCCGGATGCCGGCCGGGGGCAGGAGAATCGCCGGGGGCAGGGGACTCACCGGCGGGAGGGGAATCGCCGGCGGGAGGGGATGCGCCGGCAGCGGGGGCATTCCTCGCGGGGCGCCGCGCCGGACCGGGTTGTGGCACCCCCGCCGCCCCCGGGCCTCGGCCGGGAGGCGTACGGGAACGGGGGCGGGAGCCGGTGCCGGGGCGGGGGTCAGTCGTCGTGGCGGTTCGGGGGCCAGGCGGCGGCCTGGAGGGCCGGGCGGCGTCCGGGGAGGTCGCCGCCGTTGCGCGACCAGGCCGGGGTGTCCAGGTCGCCCCAGCGGTCGTCGCCGGCGGCGGCGGCGTCGAAGGCCGGGGGCGCGTCGGGGGTCACCGCCGGGGTCTCCTCCGGACTCGGGGCGGGGGGATCCTCCGGGGCTTCGGTCCGCCTCGCTTCCGCGGCGCGGAGGGGCGGGGCTTCGCGGGTCTCGGGGACCTCGGCGCGGAACGGGGCCGGCGCGCCGGGGGTCGCCGCGCGGCCCGGGAACGCCAACGGGGTCGCCGGGGTGGGGGAGGGGCCGGCGGAACCGACCGCCGGCGCGCTCCTTCCGGTCGGGGCGCGCCTCTCCGCCGGGGTCGCCGGGGCGGACTCGGCGGCGCGGCGGGTGTAGGCGAAGAAGTCCTGCGGGGTGGCGCCGGCGCGGCTGCGGTCGGGGAAACCGGTGGCGACCACGGTGACACGGATCGCGGGGCCGTTCTCGCCCTCGGCCAGCGAGGGGTCGAGCGCGGTGCCGAGCAGGATGTAGTCGCCCGGCTCGGCGGCGCCGCTGCGGAGGGCCGGGCCCTCGGGGAGCACCGCCTCGCGCACCACCTCGGCGGCGCGGGAGATCTCGTTCAGGGTCAGGTCCTCGGCGCCGCTCACATTCAGGATGATGCTGCTGGCGCCGCGGATCGAGGTGTCCTCCAGCAGCGGGGAACTGATGGCGGCGCGGGTGGCTTCCTCCACCCGGTTCTCGCCGGAGGCCAGGCCGATGCCCATGACCGCGTCGCCCCGGGCGCGCATCGCGGCGCGCACATCGGCGAAGTCGAGGTTGATCTCGCCGGGGGTCTGGATCAGGTCGGAGATGCCCTGCACCGCCTGGCGCACCACATCGTCGGCCTCCCGGAAGGCGGCGCGCATCGGCAGGTCGCCGAAGACCTCGACCACCCGGTCGTTCGGGACCGAGATCAGGGTGTCCACATACTCGCGGAGTTCGCGGATGCCGTCGTCGGCGGTCTCCCGGCGGCGGCGGCCCTCGACGCCCAGCGGGCGGGTGACCACGGCGACGCAGAGGGCGCGGATCTCCTGGGCCACGCAGGCGACCACCGGGGCGGCGCCGGTGCCGGTGCCGCCGCCTTCGCCGACGGTGAGGAAGATCATGTCGGCGCCGTTCAGGGCCGCGATGAGGCGGTCCATGTCGTCGCGGGCGGCGGCGCGGCCGATCTCCGGATCGCCGCCGCAGCCGAGTCCGCCGGTGCGGTCCACCCCGAGGGCGACCTTCACCGGGGCCAGCGAGCGCTCCAGGACCTGGAGGTCGGTGTTCGCGGCGATGAAGTCGACGCCGCGGACGCCGGCCTCGATCATCCGGTTCACCGCGTTGCCGCCGCCGCCGCCGACGCCGATCACCTTGATGACCGCGCCGGGGCCGTGCGGCAGCGCCGCCGGAGTCGCCGGGGCGGTCTCGACGGCGCGGGGGGGCGCCGCCGGGGCGGCTGCCGGTTCCGGGGCGACTGCCGGCGCCGGGGCGGCCGGGGCCGTCTCCGTCTCGCGGACGCCCGGGGGCGCGCCGGACGGGTTCGCCGGGGTCGCGGCGACGGGGCTCGCCCCGACGGTCGAGGGCCCGACGGTCGAGGGCCCGACGGGGGAGGGCTCGACGGGGGTGTTCGTCGGCGGGAGCGGGTCGGGCGCCGGCGCCTCGTTCGTCGGAACGCGGGCGGGTTGCGGCTCGACGCGGGCCGACTCGACCGGGGCCGGGACCGCCGCGAGGGGAGCGACGGGGGGCGCAGCGGCCGGGGCGGCGGGAGCCGGAGCGGCGGCGACGGGCGCGGACGCGACGGGGGCCCTCGGGGCCGAAGCCGCGACGGGGGGCGCCGGGGGCGGGGTCGCAGCGACCGGGGTCGCGGGGGATGGCGCCGCGGCGACGGGGGCTGCCGGCGTCGGGGGCTCCGCGACCGGAGCTGTCGGGACCGGGGCGACGGTCTCCGCCGGGTGCGGGGCGACGGCGCTCTCCGGGGGAACGGCGTCGGCCGGCGCGGGCCCGACGATCGGGGCCTCGGTCGGGGACGACGCGATCGGGACGGACTCGATCGGGGAGGACTCGACCGGGGCGGACTCGATCGGGACGGACTCGATCGGGGAGGACTCGACCGGGGCGGGCGCCGGGGTCGGGCGCCGATCGCCGGCGAAGAGGTCCGGAGCGGGGCCGGGCGGAGCGTCGCCCCAGGACAGGGTCGTCGGCTCGGCGGCGGGCCCGGTCGCGATCGCTGTCGCGATCGCCGTCGGCCCCTCGAACGGCGCCGCGCCGGAGACCGGGAGCGGAGATTCGGACGGGATCGGCGCCGGGGTCGCGATCTCCGGAGTCGGCGGGGCTTCGGGAGTCGCCGGGGTCGGGAGCGCGTCCACCGGTTCCGCGGCGACCGGTTCCACAGCGACCGATTCCATGGCGACCGATTCCATGGCGACCGATTCCACGGCGGTCGATTCCACGGCGGTCGGGGCGGGCGCATTCCCGCCGGCGGGCGGGGCGGCGACCGATTCCACCGCCGCCGGGGCAGGGGCGACCGGTTCTCCGGCGGCCGGGCCGGAGGCGATCGTTGTGGCTGCGATCGTTGTGGCTGCGACCGGGGTGGCCGCGACCGGGGTGGCCGCGATCGGGTTGGCTGCGACCGGGGCGGGGGCGGCCGCGGGGGAGGGCTGCGGGGACGCGGACCCGGGCCCGGCGGACTTCGGTTCGTCGGCGAAGAAGATCATGCGAGTCTCTCCTCGGGGGGATCGCCCGCGCGGTGCGGACGGCCTTTGGGGGCGCTCCCGGCGGCCGGGAGCGGATGGGGGTGGCGACGGGGCGCCGGCCCGTACGGGACGGTGGCGCGGGGGGCGGGCCCCGACCGGAATCGGGAGCCGGCGGCGGGCGCCGGGAGGGGGAGCGGGTCGGCGATCGGGACGGGGAAGCGCCGCGGGACCGGCGGAGGGGTTCCGGCGCGGCCGGCGGTCGGGGGCCGGAGGGGTCGGACGACGACCTCCGGAAGGGGGTGGGAACGGAGCGCCGGCCCGTGCGTGACCGCGCCGCGGGTGGCTGACCCGGACCGGCGCCGGGCGTCGGCGGCGCGTGCGGGGACGGTGATCAGGAGGGGGATCGGGACGGGGACGCGCCGCGGGACCGGCGGCGCGGTTCCGGCGTGGCCGGTGGTCGGAGGCCGGAGGGGTCGGACGACGACCTCCGGACGGGGCTGGCGACCGGGCGCCGGGCCGTGCGTGACGGTGGAGCGGGGGGCGGACCCCGACCGACGCCGGGAGTCGGCGGCGGGTGCCGGGAGGGGGATCGGGACGGGGACGCGCCGCGGGCCGGAGGGAGGGGTTCCTGCGCGGCCGGCGGTCGGGGGCCGGAGGGGTCGGACGACGACCTCCGGACGGGGGTGGCGACGGGGCGTCGGCCCGTGCGTGACGGCGGCGCGGGGGGCGGACCTCGACTGGAACCGGGAGTCGGCGGCGGGCGCCGGGAGGGGGAGCGAGTCGGGGATCGGGAAGGGGACGCGCCCCGGGGCCGGCGAAGGGGTTCCGGCGCGGCCGGCGGTCGGGGGCCGGAGGGGTCGGACGACGACCTCCGGACGGGCGCCCGGGCGGGGGTTAGACTCCGTGCCGTCCCGTCGCGGCCGGTACTGGTCTTCACCGGTGCGGCACCGCGTCTTTCTCCTTTGTGGCGCGAACCCAGCGATGGGCGCCGTGGCGGCGGGACACCCCTCGAGACCTTCCGGCGGGTGGCCGGAGGCGGTTGCGACCCGGGCGAGCGCCGCCCCCTCCGGAGGAGGCGTCATCGGCCGGAGCCGGCGGGGGCGCGGGAAGACGGGCACGGTCAGCGGCCGATGGCGCGGCGGAGGCGGGCCGAGGCGGAGGTCAGCGCCTGGCGGAAGGGGGCCGCCGGGGTGCGTTCGGCGGCGCGGCGGCGCTGCTTCAGGCCGTAGCGGCAGAGGCCCACCGAGGCGCTGAACCGGGCGTGGCCGGCGCGGTCGCGGAGGCCGGAGATGCCGAGCGGGCCCCGGGCGTCGGCGTCGCCGCCGAAGACCAGCCGCGCCACCTCGGCGATCCCCTCCAGGTCGGCGCCGCCGCCGGTGAGCACCACCTGCGCCGGCGTCCGCTCGGCCAGCACCCGGCGGACTTCCTCCCGGATGCGGGTCAGGTCGCTCTCGGCGCGCAGTTGGAGGATGTTCGCCAGCAGGCGCCGCGAGTACAACTGCTGCGCGGCGTTCCCGTGGGGGCGCAGCGGGAAGTGCTCGTCCTCGGGGACCGCGTCCACCAGCGCCGAGCCGAACCGGCGCTTGGCGTCCTCGGCGGCGGCGTGGGCGGCGGGGAGGCCCAGTTCGGCGTCCCGGGTGTAGGCGCGGCCGCCGCTGGGCATCACATCGGAGTGCCAGAGCGACTTGTGCCGGAAGACGGCGATGTCCGTCGTCATCGAGCCCAGGTCGAGCAGCACCACGCCCCGGTCGCGTTCCTCCGGGTGGAGCACCGCTTCCCCGGCGGCCAGCGGCGCCAGCACCAGCGCCTCCACGGTGATCCCGGCGCGGTTCACCGCCTGTTCCAGCCGGTCGAGGCTGCACTGGCGGCAGGAGACCAGGTGGACGAAGGACTGGATGTTCCGCCCGGTCCAGCCGGTGGGGTCGGTGGTGGAATCGAGGTCGTCCACCCAGAACTCCTGGGGGATGGCGTGGAGGAGGGCGTAGGGGGGCCGCAGCCAGGCGGCGCCGCCGTTCCGGGGGATCGCCGACTCCACCGCCCGGGCCACATCGCGCCGGGTGATGGGGCGGGCCTGGTCGAGGACCGAGATCGAGCCCGAGGAGTTGATGGTGCGGCGGCTGCGGCAGCCGACGGAGACCACCGCTTCGCCCACTTCGACGCCGGCGGCCTGCTCCATCTCCTCCACCGCGGCGCGGACGGCGGCGGTCGCTCCCTCGGGATTCACGACCTCGCCGTGCTGCACCGAGTTCCGCACCGGGGCCTGCCCGATCGCCAGGATCTCGAGCGGGGAGAGGCCCGGGGGGGCGTCCGCCGGGGTCTCCGACGGGGTGCGGGCGAGCACCGCCCGGATCGAGTCCGAGCCGATGTCGAGGCCGCAGATCAGTTCCTTGGGCTGGGGCATTGCGGGGGTTCGTCCTCCTCGGCGGTGGGGCCGGGCGTTCTCTCTTCGGCGGGGGGTTGCGGGCTGGATCGGGCGGGGGCGGGTCAGCGGGTCGGCGGATCGGGGGTCGTCGGGTCAGGGGTCGTCGGGTCAGGGGTCGTCGGGTCGGGAGTCGGCGCCGGGGGAGCGGCGGGGTTCGCGTCCGGGGGCGGTTCCTCCCGGGGGACGGCGCTCCGGCGGCGGGCCAGCAGGCGGTCCGGGAGCCGGGCGTCGAGTTGGTCCAGGTCGGGCCAGCGGGCCAGCAGGTCGGGCAGCAGCGAGGTCGCCCGGCGCAGGGAGTCGGTGAAGGCGACGGAACCGGAGCCGGCGGCGTCGGGCGCGGCGGCGGCGACCAGGACCAGGCCCGGCGGGTCGCGGAGGACCGCCTCGATCCGGGCCGGGGCTTTCGCCACCCGGAGTTCGGAGACCCGGCGGTCGAGATCCGGGGCGGCGGCGAGGGCCGCGGCCAGGCGGCCGGCGACCTCCGCCCGGGCGGCGAAGTCCGGGGCGGCGGGGTCGGCGCCCCGGATGACCGGGAGGTCGGCGGCGCCGGCCCAGGCGAAGTCGGCGGCGGTGGCCGGGCCCAGCAGGGAACCGTCGGCGGCGAGCGCCAGGGGCGGGCCCCCGCCGGGGCCGGGGAGCGCCGGGTCGGCGGCGGCGTCGGTGTCGTCGGGGTCGTCGGTCTCGGGGGTCGGGTCGGCGAGCAGGATCGCGACGGCGCGCTTCTCCTCGACGACGACCCGGGCGCCGCCGGCGCCGGTGCCGAGGACGCTCACCTGCCCCACCGGGCCGGCCGCGGCCAGTTGCCGGCGGAGGTGTTCGGGGTCGGTGAAGAAGCCCGGTTCGAGGGGCGGGGCGCTCGCCGGGTCGAGGCGGCCCGGGCCCCGGAACTCGACGGAGACCAGGGTGTCGTCGGAGCCCGAGAGCGCCCGGCCCAGGAAGATGCCGAGGAACAGCGCCGCGCCCAGCGAGCCGCTGCCGGCGCGCAGCAGCAGCCGCAGGCCGCTCCGGGAGGCGCCCTTCCCCGGGCGGGGGACGACGATGCGCGGGCCGTAGCGGAAGGCCCGGCGCCCGCCGCCCCGGGCGAGCAGGGCGGCTTCCGGCGGCAGGTCCGAGGCGGACGGGAGGCCGGCCCCCGGCGGGAAGTCCGTCGCCGGCGGGAAGTCGGTCTCCGGTGGGAAGTCGGTCTCCGGCGGGAAGTCGGTCTCCGGCTGGTCTGCCGGCGTGGCGCCGGCTCCGGTGGTTCCGGCGCCGGTCGCTGCGCCGGTCGCCCCTCCGGTCGCTTCGGGGGCCCCCCGCCGCCGCGACCAGCGGGGGAACCAGCGGCGCTCGCGCCGGCCGGCCGCCGGCGGGGCGTCAGGCCGCCGCGTCACGGAGAGCCTCCAGCAGGGGGTCGGGGAGTCGGGTGATGCTGCCGGCGCCGAGCGTCAGCACCAATTCCCCGGGTTCGAGGAGAGGGGCGATCTCCCCGGGGACGCCGTCGAGGTCGGCCACGAAGCGGACTTCCGGGTGGCCGGCGGCGCGCACCGCGGCGGCCAGGCGTTCGCCGTCTATGCCGGGGAGGGGGGCCTCGCCGGCCGGGTAGATCTCGGTGACCACCACCCGGTCGGCCCCGGCGAAGGCGGCGCCGAACTCGTCGAGCAGGTCGCGGACGCGGCTGTAGCGGTGCGGCTGGAAGACCGCGGTGATCCGCTCCGCGCCGGAGTCGCGCGCCGCCGCCAGGGTCGCCCGGATCTCGCTCGGATGGTGGGCGTAGTCGTCCACCACCCGCACCCCGTTCGCCTCGCCCCGGAACTCGAATCTCCGGCCCACCCCGGCGAACTCGCCGAGACCCTCGCGCACCGCCCGGGTGCCGACGCCGAATTCCAGGCCCACCGCGGCGGCGGCCAGGCTGTTCAGCACCGCGGTGCGCCCCGGCTTCCGCAGCCGCACTTCGCCGGCGGCGCCGCCCCGGAGGCGCAGTTGGTAGCGGGAGCCCTCGGGGCCGACCTGGATCTCGTCGGCGGAGATGTCGGCGTCGGGGCCGAGGCCGTAGGTGACGAAGCGGCGCCGCACCCGGGGCAGCAGTTCCCGCAGGTTCGGGTCGTCGAGGCAGAGCACCGAGAACCCGTAGAACGGGGTCATGTTCACGAAGTGGAGGAAGGACTCGCGCAGGTCGTCCATCCCCGAGTAGGCGTCGAGGTGCTCCCGGTCGATGCCGGTGACCACTGCCACCACCGGCATCAGGTCGAGGAAGGTGCGGTCGGACTCGTCCGCTTCGGCGACCAGGATGTCCGACTTGCCGACCCGGGCGCCGCCGCCGATGGCCGCCACCTGGCCGCCGATGATCACCGTCGGGTCGAGCCCGGCGTGGTCGAGCAGCACCGCGGTCATCGTGGTGGTCGTCGTCTTGCCGTGCGACCCGGCCACCGCCACCGCGAACTTCATCCGCATCAACTCGGCCAGCATCTCGGCGCGGGGGATGAGGGGCAGCCCGCGCTCCCGGGCGGCGGCGACTTCCGGGTTGTCCGGGGCCACCGCCGAGGAGGTGACGACCACATCGGCCGGGCCCACCTGGCGGGCGGCGTGGCCCTCGAAGACCACCGCGCCCTTCTCGGCGAGCCGCCGGGTGGCGTCGCCGAAGCGGAGGTCGGAGCCGGTGACCCGGTAGCCGAGGCTGAGCAGGACCTCGGCGATCCCGCTCATCCCGACCCCGCCGATCCCCACGAAGTGGACCCGGATCCGGTTCGAGAACAGCAGTTCGCTCCCGGAGCGGGGCCCGGCGCCGTCGGGGCGGAGGGCGAACTCGGTCATCGGGCGGGCTCCGGGGTCTCGCGTCGTTCGCCGAGGGCCACCAGGCGGCGGGCGAGGCGGGCGGCGGCGCCTCCGTCCCCGCCGGCGGCGTTGGCCCCGATCGGGCGGGAGAGGCGGCGGGCGGAGGCCATCCGGCGGTGTTTCCGGTCGGCGGTGGGTCCCGGCGGTGTTTCAGCGACAGCGCTCCGGCCGACCCCGATGCCCACGAAGTGCCCCCGGATGCGGTTCGAGAAGAGCCGTTCGCTGCCGCAGCGGGGGCCGGCGCCGTCGGGACGGAGGGCGAACTCGGTCATCGGGCGGTCTCCGGGGTGTCGCGGCGTTCGCCGAGGGCGACCAGGCGGCCGGCGAAGCGGGCGCCGGCGCGGTCGAGGCCGAGGGCGGCGGTCGGCCGGGGGGGGTTCCCGGTCGCCCGGGAGGCCGAGCGCAGACTCGGCGACAGTGCTCTCGCGGCGACAGCAGATTCCCGCGAACGAGGCGCGGAGGCGGTTCGGGGACAGCCGTTCGCTGCCGGGGCGGGGCCCGGCGCCGTCGGGGCGGAGGGCGAACTCGGTCATCGGGCGGGCTCCGAGGCCTCGCGGCGTTCGCCGAGGGCGACCAGGCGGCGGGCGAGGCGGGCGGCGGCGTCGGGTTTTCCGGCGGGGGTGTCCTCCCCGGCGGAGTCGTCCCCGTCGGCGGGGCGGGAGAGGCGGCGGGCGGCGGCGGCCATGCGGCGGCGGCGGTCGCGGTCGGCGGCGAGATCCAGCAGCAGGGCGGCGAAGTCGGCGCCGGGGGCTCCGTCGGGGAGGGTGGCCGCCGCGCCGGCCTGCTCCATCGTCCGGGCGTTCCCCTCCTGGTGGGCGCCGGCGACCGGGGTGGGGACGATCACGCCGGGGCGGCCGGCGGCGGCCAGTTCGGCGCAGGTGATGGCTCCGCCCCGGGCGACGACCAGCCCGGCGGCGCGGAAGGCGGCCGGCATGTCGTCGAGGTAGGCGACGACGGCAGCGGGGATCCCCGCCCGTTCGTAGGCGGCCCGGACCGTCGCTTCGTCTTCGGGGCCGGTCTGGTGGGTGATCGCAAGCCGGCGCGCTGCGTCGGGACGGGGGGCCAGGCGGGGCAGGGCCTCCGTCACCGTGCGGTTCAGCCGGGAGGCGCCCTGGCTGCCGCCGGTGATGAGCACCGGGAGGGGGTCGCCGTTCCGCTCCGCCGGGGCCTCCATCCCCAGGAACTCCGCCCGCACCGGGATGCCGGAGTGGAACACCCGGCCGCGCTCCCGGTGGCGGGGGAAGTGGCGGGCGCCCTCGGCGAAACCCACCGCGATCTCGGTGGCGAAGGGGGCGCTCAGCCGGGTGGCCAGGCCGGGGTCGGCGTTCGGCTCCAGGATGAGCGAGGGGATCCCGGCGAGGCGGGCGGCGAGGGCGGCCACCCCGGAGACCGCCCCGCCGGTGCCGAAGACCGCCGCCGGGCGGAACTCGCGCAGCAGCCGGCGCATCGCCAGCACCGCCCGGGGGAGGCGGAGGCCGGCGGCGGCCAACTGCCGCGGCGACCGCCCCCGCAGCGGCGGGATCCGGATCAGGTCCAGCGGGAAGCCGTGGGCCGGGACCAGCCGGGTCTCCATCCGCCGGGGGTCGCCGACGAAGCGGATCTCCGGGTCGCGGTTCGAGGGGCCGGCGCCCAGCGCGGCGTAGGCCTCGGCGACGGCCAGGCCCGGGTAGATGTGGCCGCCGCTGCCGGAGGCGGCGACCAGCAGGCGGCGGGGCGCGGGAGCGGTCATCGTCGTCGTCCCCCGGTCAGGGCGCCCGCTGGGAGACGGAGAGCAGCAGGCCCGCCGCCATCATGGTGGTGAGCAGGGAACTGCCCCCGGCGGAGACGAAGGGCAGCGGCAGCCCGGTGGTGGGCACCAGGCCGATCGCCACGCTGATGTTCAGCAGCGCCTGGGCGCTCACGGTGAGGGTCGCCCCGACGCCGAGCAGCAGGCCGAAGCGGTCGGCGGCGCGGGAGGAGACGAGTAGCCCCCGCACCGCGAACAGGAGGAAGGCGGCGACCACCGCGGCGGCGCCGATGAGCCCCAACTCCTCGCCGACCACCGAGAAGATGAAGTCCGAGTGGGGCTCCGGCAGGTAGAGCAACTTCTGCCGCCCGGCGCTGAACCCCACCCCGGAGATTCCCCCGGCGCCGAGGGCGATCAGCGACTGGCTCAACTGGAAGCCGTCGCCCAGCGGGTCGCCGAAGGGGTCGAGGAAGGTGAGCACCCGGGCCAGCCGGTAGTCGGCGGTGAGCACACCGGCGGCGAACAGCGGCACCCCGGCGGCGGCCAGGGCGCCCAGGTGGAGGAAGCGGGCGCCGCCGACGAAGAGCATCGCCGCCCCGATGAGCGCCAGGAAGGTGGCGGTGCCCAGGTCCGGCTGGCTGAAGATGAGCCCGGCGAGGAGCGCGGTGACCCCCAGCGGCAGCGCCAGCCGGCGGAGGGTGTCCGGGGGCCGGTTCGCCAGGGTGTGGGCCAGGGCGATCGCCAGCGCCAACTTGGCCGGTTCCGAGGGCTGGAAGGCGAAGCCGAAGAGCCGCACCCAGCGGTGGGTCCCGGCGATCGGGGGGGAGAGGAGCGCCGCGGTGAGGGCCAGCACCACCGCGCCCAGAACGCACCAGGCCACCGTCGGGCGGTTCAGCACCCGGTAGTCCACCCGGGCGATGACCATCATGGCGACGAAGCCCAGGACCGCCCAGACCGCCTGGCGGCCGAAGAAGAAGAAGGGGCTGCGGGCGTTCGCGTCGGCGACGATGGCCGAGGCGCTGTAGAGCATCACCAGCCCGAACAGGAGCAGCGCCAGCGTCCCGGCGAAGAGCAGCGCGTCCGGCGCCATCCGGCGGGCCTTCACGCGGGGGCTCCTCCGGGGGCCGGCGGCGGGCCGGCGGGGTCGTCGTCGAATCCGGCGCGGAGGGCGGCGGCGAGGGCGCGGAAGCGCTCGCCCCGGTCGGCGTAGTTCGCGAACTGGTCGAAGGAGGAGCCGGCCGGGGAGAGGAGTACCGCCGGCGCCGGGGCGTCCGGGTCTTCCGCGATCGCGCGCCGGGCGGCGGCGAAGGCGGCCCGGACGGCGTCGTCCAGGCTGTCGGCGAGGCGCACCGGGACGCTCCCGATCTCGGCGGCGATCCGCTCCCGGGCGCGGCCGAGGGCGTGGATCTCCGTGACTCCGCCGAGCGCCGGTTCCAGTTCGGCGAAGGAGCCGCCCTTGAGGATGCCGCCGAGGATCAGGTGGATCGGCGGGGGCGGTACCGCCTCGCCGAGCGCCTCGAGGGCGGCGCGGACGGCGGCCGGGTTCGTGGCGCGGGAGTCGTTCACGAAGCGGACGCCGGCCGCCGGGGGCAGTTCCTCCAGGGCGTGGGGCATCCCGGCGAAGGCGGCGGCGGCGGCTTCGAGCGCTTCCCGGGTCACCCTGAAGAGGCTCCCGGCGGCGGCGGCGGCGGCGAGGTTGCGCCGGTGGTGGCGGCCGGGGAGGGCGATCTTCCGGGGGTCGGCCAGGACCCTCAGGCGGGCGCCGGAGCGCTTCACCAGCGGGCCGCTGTCCGGGACGCCGGTGAAGACCACTTCCGGGTCGTGGGCGCCGGGGGGGCCGCCGAAGGGCAGTCGGGCGGCGCCGGTGCGGGCGGCGGCGGCGGCGGCGAGGGCGCGGGCCACCGGGTCAGCGGCGTCCACGACGATCCGGTCGTCGGGGGTCTGGTTCTCGAAGACCCGGGCCTTCGAGTTCCGGTAGTGGGCCAGGTCCGGGTGCCAGTCGAGGTGGTCCGCCGAGACCGCGAGCAGCACCGCCGCCCGCGCCCGGAAGCGGACGATCCGGGCCAGCATGAAGGAGGACGCCTCCACCACCAGCAGCGTCTTTCGGGAGACGCGCCCGGCGAAGGAGGTGAGCGGCGAACCCAGGTTCCCGGCGGCGGCGACCTCCCGGCCGCTGCGGCGGAGGGCGTCGGCGAGCAGGGTCACCACTCCGGACTTGCCCTTCGTCCCGGTGACGGCGATGAGCCGCTCCGCCGGCTCGCCGAGGGCGCGGTAGCCGAGTTCCAGCTCGCTCCAGACCGGGATCCGGGCGCGCCGGGCCGCCCGGAAGAGCGGCACCGAGGGCGGGACGCCGGGGGAGGCGACCACGAGGGCCGTCCCTTCCAGGAGTTCCGGGGGATGGCCGCCGGCGGCGAGGCGGGCGCCGATCGCGCGGAGTTCCGTCGGCGCTTCGCCCAGTTCCGCTTCCGGGCGGGCGTCGGCGACGGTCACTTCCCGGCCGGCCGAACGGAGCCAGCGGGCCGCGGCCCGGCCGGCGGCGCCGCAGCCGACGACGAGTACTTTCGGTCCGGGGACCCTCGGCCCGGGGACCGAGTCGGCGGGGTTCCGCATCGCGCATCGCCGGTCGTCAGCGCAACTTGAGGGTGGCGAGGGTGGCCAGCGCGCAGAGCACCGCCACGATCCAGAACCGGACGCTGACCTGGGTCTCCTTCCAGCCGCCCAACTCGAAGTGGTGGTGGAGCGGGGCCATCCGGAACAGCCGCCGCCCGGTGGCCTTGAACCAGCCCACCTGCAGGATCACCGAGCCGGTCTCGATCACGAACACCCCGCCGACCAGCAGCAGCAGCATCTCCTGCCGGATCAGGATCGCCTGCATCCCGATGGCGGCGCCGAGCGCCAGCGAGCCCACATCGCCCATGAAGACCTGCGCCGGGTGGGCGTTGAACCAGAGGAACCCCAGGGCGGCGCCGCAGAGGGCCGCGCCGAAGATGGTGAGTTCCGAGGAGCCGGCACATGGAGGATGTCCAGGTAGGCGGAGAACTCGGCGTGCCCGGAGAGGTAGGTCAGCACCGTGTAGGCGCCCCCGGCGACGAGCACCGAGCCGGTGGCCAGGCCGTCGAGGCCGTCGGTGAGGTTCACCGCGTTCGAGGAGGCGACGACCACCACCATCACCGCCGGCAGGAGGAGGAACCCCAACTCCGGCTGGAACTCCTTGATGAACGGGAAGATCACCCGGGTGGTGAAGCCGCCGCCGCCGGAGTACCAGAGGAGGAAGACCCCGGCGGCGAGACCCAGGGCGGCCTGGAGGCTGAATTTGACGGCCACCGAGAGGCCGCGGCCGCGGCGCAGTTTCCGGTAGTCGTCGAGGAAGCCCAGGGCGGCGAAGCCGAGGACGGTTAGGGCGGCCACCCAGACCAGGGCGTTCCTCGGGTCGGCCCAGAGGAGGGTGGAGCCGGTGAGGGCGATGACGACCAGGACGCCGCCCATCGTGGGGGTGCCGGCCTTGGCCTGGTGGTGCGGGGGGCCGTCGGGGCGGATGTTCTCGCCGACCTGCAGGCGGGTCAGCCGGCGGATGAGCCACTTGCCGAGGCCCAGGGAGAGGCCGATGGCGGTCACCGCGGCGGCGGCGGTGCGCACCGTCACATAGCGGAAGACGCCGAAGACCGGATGCAGGTCGCCCAGCGACTCCAGCAGTTCCCCGAGCATGGGTTACGCGTTCCTCTCGGTGAGGCGGGCCGGGGCCCGGTCGGGGGCGGCGGCGCGGGTGGTTTCGGCGGCGGTCGGGGCGCCGGGGCGGAGGTTCCGGGCGGGGAGTGCTGCCATGGCTGTCGCCGCGTCGGGTGGCGGGGCCGCGGGTGGCGGAGCGTCGGCGCCGGGCGCCGTCCCTCGGTGGAAGACGGGGGAGACCGGGAACCGCGCGGTCGGCGGCAGCGGGAGTTGCCGGAGCATCGTCAGGCGCTCTGCTCGGTGAGGCGGGTCAGGGCGCGTTCGAGACCCACGGCGCGGGAGGCCTTGAAGACCAGGCGGTCGCCGGGGCGGAGGTCGCCCGCGAGGAGGTCGGCGGCGGCTTCGGGGTCGGCGGCGGCGGCGGTGTCCGGGGCGCCGGCGGCGGCGGCGGCTTCCGCGAGGAGGGTTCCCAGGGGGCCGACGCCGACGACCCGGTCGAGGCCGGCTTCCGCGGCGAGGCGGCCGCACTCCTCGTGGAAGGCGGGGCCGCGGTCGCCGAGTTCGCGCATGTCGCCGGCGACCAGGATGCGGCGGGCGGGGCGGTCGGTCTCGCCCGGGTCGGGGGCCTTCGGGTCGGGCGCGGCGGCGGCGAGTTCGGCGATGACTGCGCGGAGGGCCGCCGGGCTGGAGTTGTAGGTCTCGTCCACGGCGACGGCGCCGTTCCGGAGGGGGCGGCGGTCGCCCCGGCCGGGGAGGGGGCGGAGTTCCCGGACGCCTTCGGCGGCGGCGGCGAGGGGGACTTCGAGGGCGACCGCGAGGGCGAGCCCGGCGAGGACATTCGCGGCGTTGTGGCGCCCTTCGAGGCCGCAGCGGACCGGGACCGGGGCGCCCCCGAACGCGCGGACGGTGAAGGTCATCCCGCCTTCCGGGCGGGGGCGGTAGTCGGAACCGCGGATCTCGGCGGCGGCGGAGAAGCCGTAGGGGATCCGCCGGCCGGGGTGGCGGCGGGACTGGGCCCGGACCCGGGGGTCGTCGGCGTTCGCCAGGGCGACAGATTTTGTCGGGAGCGCCGCGTACAACTCCCCTTTGGCGCGGGCGATCTCCTCGATGGAAGCGAAGTGTTCGAGATGGGCTTCCGCGATGGCCGTGACCAGGCCGGCCTGCGGGAGGGCGATCTCGGTGAGCGCCCGGATCTCGCCGGGGGCGGACATGCCCAGTTCCAGCACGCCGATCCCCGGGTGGTCGGCGTGGGCCAGCAGGGTGAGCGGCAGGCCCCACTGGTTGTTGCGGTTGCCGGGGGTGCGGAAGACCGGGCGGGTCGCGCCGATGGCTGCCGCGGCCGCCTCCTTGGCGGTGGTCTTCCCGACGCTGCCGGTGATGGCGGCGATGGTGGCCCCGCTGCGGATCCGCCGGTCGCGGGCGAGGGCGCCGAGCGCGGTGGTCGGGTCGGCGACTTCGAGGAGGAAGGGGGGAGGGGTCGGGCCGGCGTCGGAGTCGGGACCGGTCGGTTCCGGGGTCGCTCGTTCGGCGGGGAGGGGCGGGAGCGGGGCGCCGGCGGCGACCACCGCGCCGGCGGCGCCCCGGGCCAGGGCGGCGGGGACGAAGGCGTGGCCGTCGTGGTTCGGGCCGCGGATGGCGAAGAACAGTGCGCCGGGGCCGATCTCGCGGCTGTCGATGGAGACGCCGGTGATCGGGGCGTGCTCGAGGGCTTCGGGGAGCGCGTCGGGGCGCGGCGGGCCGGGGGCGCCGGGGACCGGGCGGAGGCGGGCGGCCATGGCCCGGGCGGCGGCGCCGGCGGTCAGGCGCATCGGGGCGGGGACGCCGCGGTGGGCGGCGGCGTGGGCGGGAGGCGTCGGCGCGGGGCGCGGGGCGCGGCAGCGGGGTTCGGTGGCGGCGGGCGCCGGGGCGGTGCGGGAACCGATCGCCCCCGTCGGAGCGTGCCTCGCCGGTGGGTTGGCGCGGATCGCTGCTGCGGTCGCGGCGCGGGACGCTCCGTTCGCGGCGTTGCCCGGTTCGATGGTGGCGCGGGACGCTTCGGTGGTGGCGTGGCCGGCGTCGGCGGGGGCGCGAATCCCCCCGGTCGGGCTGCGGGTCGCGCCGGTCGGGGCGCGGTTCCCCTCGGTCGCGGAGCGGAGGCCGTCGGTCGGGGCGCGGCGGGGGCTCCATGTCGGGAGGGGGACGCCGGCGGGGGGCCGGAGGGGCCGGGGGGCCGGGGTGACGGGGGCATCGAACGGGGTCACGGGGATCCGGCGGGCGGTTCGGACGGGGATCCGGTCGGCGATCCGGTCGGGAATCCGGGGGGCGAGTCGGAGGGGCCGGCCGCCCGTTCCCGGAGGGCGTCCGCGGCTTCCTTGCGGTCGGAGAGGGGGCGGCGCTTGTCGCGGACGATCTGGTGGGTCTCGTGGCCGCGGCCGGCGAGGAGCACCACTTCCCCCGGCTCGGCGCTCAGGACGGCGTGGCGGATGGCGCGGCGGCGGCGGGGCCGGATCTCCAGGCGCGCCTCCCACTCCATCCCCGGCTGCGCCGCCCCGGTCTCGATGTCCGCCAGGATGGCCGCCGGGTCCTCGCCCCGGGGGTTGTCCGCGGTCAGGATCACCCGGTCGGCCAGGCGGGCGGCGGTCTCGCCCATGAGGAACCGCTTCTCCCGGTCGCGCTCGCCGCCGCAGCCGAAGACCACCGTCAGCCGCCGCCCCCCGGCCAGTTCCCGGGCGGCTTCCAGCGCCCGCTCCAGGGCGTCCGGCGTATGGGCGTAGTCCACGAGCACCCGGGGCGCGGCCTCCGCCGGGGCGCCGCCCTCGGGGGTGGCGGTCGGGGCGGGGACCGGTTCCATGCGGCCCGGGGGCGCGGCGGCCTCGGAGAGCGCCTCGGCGGCCTCCTTCGGCGGGGTGCCCAGGGCTTCCAGCACCGCCCAGGCGGCGGCCAGGTTCGCGGCGTTGAACCGCCCGACCAGCGGGCTGGAGAGGCCGAGCGACCCGCCCGGGGTCTGCAGCAGCATCTTCGTGCCCTCGGGGCCGGAGGCCGTCTCGGTGATCCGGACTTCGGCGGTCTCCGCCCGGCCCCAGGTGACCACCCGGAGGTCCGGCCGCAGCCGCCGCAGTTCGCCCTCCAGGCGCCGGCCGTGGTGGTCGTCGGCGGAGACCGCGGCGACCCCGTCGTCCGCCAGGAGGTCGGTGAAGAGGAGGCGCTTGGCCCGGTAGTAGTCCTCGAAGTCCTCGTGGAAGTCGCCGTGGTCCGGGGTCAGGTTGGTGAAGACCGCGGCCTCGAAGCGGACGCCGGCCAGCCGGTCGAGCGCCAGCCCGTGCGAGGAGCACTCCACCGCCCCGTGGCGGCAGCCGGCGCGCTCGGCGCGGGCCAGGAAGTCGTGGAAGTCCGGGGCCTCCCAGGTGGTGAGGCGGGGATCCCCGGCGCGGCGCCGCAGGGGCCCGCCGTGGAAACGGTGGCCGATGGTCCCGGCGAAGAGGCTCTTGCCGTGGAGGCGGCGGAAGGCGGCGTCGAGGAGCCAGGCGACGGTGGTCTTGCCGTTGGTGCCGGTGACCCCGACCAGGCGCTGGCGCTCGCTGGGGGAACGGTGGAAGGCGTCCGCCACCGGCCCGGCGGCCTTCCGGGTGTCTTCCACCCGCGCCCAGGGGAGGGGGGCCGGCTCCGCCGGTATCCGGTCCACCAGGGCGGCGGCGGCGCCGGCCAGCCGCGCCCGGTCGAGGAAGTCGTGGCCGTCGTGGGCGGCGCCGGTCAGGGCGATGAACAGGTCGCCGGGTTTCACCCGCCGGGAGTCGCAGCGGACGCCGGTGACGACGGCGGTTTCCGCGTCCCCGCCGTACTCGATGTCGGCGTCGCCGGTGAAGGCCAGGCGCAGCACCCGGCCCACGGTGGGGGCGGTGCGGGTGCCGCGCCGCTGCCGGGGGGTCAGGGGCGGGAGGTCGCCCGCGGTCGGCCCGGCGCCGGCGTCGGGGGAGGACGACGGTGGGGAGGACGGGGTGGACGACGGGGTGGACGACGGCTCGGGGGCCGACGGGGGGGCGGCGTCCGGGCGGTCGGTGTCCGGGCGGTCGGTGTCCGAAAGGATCATCGGCGGTTCCGGCGGTCGGGGCGGGGCGGCTCCGGCTGCGGTTCGGGCGGCGGGGAAGGAGGGCGGCTCTCCGGCGGGCGGCTTCCGGGTTCGGGCCGGCCGGCGGCCTCCTCGGCCGCGACGGCGGGCGCCTCGCCGGGGGCGGGAGGGGCCGTGGCCGGCGGGCCGGAGGAAGCGGGGAAAGCGGGGGAAGCGGCGGGATTCGCGTTCGGCCTCGCCCCCGGCCTCGTTCCCTGCCTGGTTCCCGGCCTCGCCTCCCGCCCCGGGGAGACGAGCGGGGCGGCGCTCACCGGGGGCCGGGCCGCGGCGCGGAGATCGCCGGGCGGGGCGCTGCCGGGGCCGGGGGTCGTCGGCGAGCGGTCGGTCGGCCGGTCGTCCGCGGTTCGGGAGGCGGCGGCGACGAGCGGCGCGGCTTCCCGGCGGCCCGGGCTCCCGCCGCGCAGGAGGGCGGCGACCGCGTCCCGGGCGGCGACCGGGCCGTTCGCCCGTCCGAACCCGGTTCCGAACCCGGTGCCCGGCGCGTCCCCGGCGACTCCGGAGACCGCCGCGACCGGCAGGTACTGCCCCCGGGGAACGCCCCCGCCGCCCCCGTACGCCGGCGCCGCGCCGGCGACGAGCACCGGCGTGTCCCGGCCGGTGCGCCGGTACCGCCACAGCAGCCGCGAAGCGATGCGGCCGAAGACCCGCGCCGCGTGGGCGCCGCTGTGGTTCGGCTTCTTCGTGTCCAGGATCACCACCGCGGTGAACAGCGGCCGCTCCGCGGGGGCGAAACCGGCGAACGAGGAGAGGTAATCGGTCTCCGAGTAGCCGCCGGGGACCGCTTTCTGGGCGGTCCCGGTCTTCCCGGCGACCGCGAACCCGGCGACGCCGGCGTTCCGCCCGGTGCCCTCGGCGACCACCCCGGCCAGCAGCGCCCGCACCCGCGCCGCGGTCTCCGGGCGCACCACCCGCACCCCGGGCCGGAAGGGCTGCGGCTCGCCGCCGAGGGCCCGGGTCAGCCGCAGCGGCAGCCGGACGCCGTCGTTCGCGATCGCGTTCACCGCCTGCGCCATCTGCGCCGGGGTCACCGCGATCCCCTGCCCGAAGGAGACCGTCGCCAGCCGGATGGGCCGCCAGACGCCCCCGGCGGGCACGATCCCCCGGCTCTCGCCGCTGCCGCCGAGGCCGGTGGGCTCGCCGAAACCGAACGCCCGGATGTACCGCCGGAGCGTCCGCGACCCCAGCCGCCGGGCCACCTGCAGCGTCCCGATGTTCGAGGAGCGGCGGATCACCCCGGCGAAGGTGAGCGGCCCCAGCGGCTTCCAGTCGCGGACGGTGCGGTTCCCCACCCGGACCTGCCCGGCGTGGGTCTCGAACCGCTCCTCCTCGTGGGTGACGCCCTCCTCGAGCGCCGCCGCCGCGGTCACGATCTTGAAGACCGAGCCGGGTTCGTAGGGGTCGGTGAACGCCTGGTTCCGCAGCGCCGCGGCGGGGAACTCGCCGTAGCGGTTCGGGTCGAAGGTGGGCGCCCCGGCCAGCGCCAGCACTTCGCCGGTGGCGCTCTCGAGCAGCACCACCGCGCCGCCGACCGCGCCGATCTCCGCCACGCCCCGGAGCAACTCCTCCTCGGCGATGGCCTGCGCCCGGAGATCGATGGTGAGCCGCACATCGGCGCCGGGGCGGGAGGGCTCCTCGACCCGGCTGCGGTGGCCGGTGCGCCGCCCGTCGGTCCAGACCGTCCGCCGGCCGGGCTCGCCCCGGATGAGCGCGTCGAGGGCGTGCTCCGCCCCGCCGAGCCCGTTCCCGTCCACCCCCACATAGCCGATGAGGTGCGCCGCCTGGGAGCCGGCCGGGTAGGCGCGGCGGTACTCCTCGACGATGCCGACGGGGTAGCCGCTCTCCCGGGCGCAGTCCGCCTGCTCCCGGCCGGCTTTCCGGCGCAGCCAGGAGAACTGGGACTTCCGGCGCAGGCGGCGTTCGAGGTGGGCCGGGGCGCGGTCGAGGCAGGCGGCGAGGGCCGCGGCGGCTTCGCGGAGGTCGAGGTCGGCGTAGTCCGGGGGAGAGGCGTAGATCGACTCGGCGGGGACGGTGACCGCGAGCGGGCGGCCGTTGCGGTCGCTGATCTCGCCGCGGAAGGGGGGGATGGTGAGCCCGTGGCGGTGCTGCCCGGCGGCCTGGCGCAGCATGGCTTCGTGGTGGAAGACCTGGGTCTGGACCAGACGGCCGCCGATGAGCGCGCCCCAGACCGCGAGCAGGCCGACGCCGACCATGATCCGGCGGCGGGCCTGGGCGGTGCGGCGGGCTTCGGCGGCTTCGTCGGCGCCGTTCGCGCCCGGCGGGGGCGGGAAGCGGGGCGGCTTCGGGCGCGCGGCGGCCTGGCGGCGGTCGCGGCGGCGCTTCGGGGGGCGGCGGTCGGCGGTCTGGGGGAGGGTTTCGGGGGTGGTGGCGGTGGTGTTCGCGTGGCGACCGCGGCGGCGGCGTTGGGCGGCGGTGCGCCGGGGCGGGGGGGTCGGGACGCCGGGGAAGAGGCTGGGGGGGGCGTCGCCGGGGGCGGTGGTCGGGCGGGGGGGGTGGCGGCGGGCGGGGTCGGCGGTGGGGTCGGGATGCCCCGGGCCGGCCGGGGCAGAGGACGCCCGGCCGGTCGGAGGGGTGGCGGCGCGGGGCGTCGTTCCGGGGTTCGCGGGGTCGGGGGCGTGGCCGGTCGCGTGGCCGGGCGGGGCCGGCGGGGGGCCGTGGCCGGTCGGGGGCGGGTCGGCCCGGCGGTCGGGGTGGGGTCCCGGGGGACCTGCGGTCGGGCGGTTCGGCGGGGAGCCCGTCCCGGGCAGCGCCGGGGGCGGCTTCGGGGGCCGGGGGAGGGTCATCGCTCGGTCGACGCGCCCTCGGCGCGGGCGAAGCGGTCGGTCGGGGTTGCGGCGGTCGGGCCGGCGTCCGCGCGGGTGCGGGCGGCCCCGGCGCCGGCGGGACGGCTGCCGGTGGGCGCGTCGCCGGCGGGACCGGGGAGGCGGAGGCGGACGATCTCCGTCGGGGCGGTGAGGCCGAAGCGTTCGGCGGCCACCTGGCCCAGCCGGCTGGGATCGGTGATCGTTCCCAGTTCGGCGCGGAGGCGTTGGGCCTTCTTTTCGAGCCCTTCCTTCTCGAGGCGGAGGGACTCGACGCGGTAGCCGAGGCGCACCGCTTCGAGGCGGGGCCAGGCCGCGGCGACGAGCACCAGGAGCACGAGGACGCCGACCGCGCAGTGCTGCAGCAGGCGCAGGTAGCGGGCGGGGTCGATCTTCCGCCGCAGCCAGCGGTTGCCCGGGCGGTAGTCGATCCCGAACCGCTCGGCGTTCATCGGGTCTCTCCCGGGGCCGGCGGGGCGGGGTCGCCGGGGGTCGGCGCGGCCTTGCCCGGTTCGGCGGGCTCGACAGCGCGCGGAGTGGGGGACGCGGTTGCTTCCGGGGTGTCCGGCGCGGCTGCTCCTGGCGTGGAGGGCGCGGCTGCTCCCGGGGTGGCGGGAGGGGCGGCTGCCGAGGTCGGCGCGGGTTCTCCGTGGGTGTCCGGTGCGGCGGCCTCGGCCGGGAACGGGCGGCGGGGCGCGCCCGGAACGCCGGCGGCGAGTCCGGTCGGGGTCGCGGGCGGGGCGTTCGGCGTCGGCGCGGTCTCTCCCGAAGGGGTCGGGGCGGCGGCGACCGAGATCCTCGACCGTTCGCCAGGGGGCGAGCACCCGGTCGGCGTGGCCGTTCCCGGTTCGGTGGGCGCGAGGTTTTCCGCGGCGGAGGGCGCGGCCGGTCCCGGGGTGGCGGGAGGGGCGGCTGCGGAGGTCGGCGCGGGTTCTCCCGAAGGGGTCGGTGCGGCGGTCCCGGCCGGGAGCGGGCGGCGGGGCGCGCCCGGAACGCCGGCGGCGGATCCGCTCGGGGTCGCCGGCGGGGCGGCGTCCGGCGCCGGCGCGGTCGCTTCCGGGGTCGCGGGCGCGGCGGTTTCGGTCGGGAGTCGACGGCGGAGCACCCGGAGGCGGGCGCTGCGGGCGCGGCGGTTGTGGTCGCACTCCGCGGCGTCGGGCCGCTCCGGGCGGCGGGTGACGACTTCGTACTCGGGCTCGGTGGCCGCGGCCGGGTCGCCAGTGGTGGAGTCGGGGTCGGCGGTCCGGGGCGCGGCGGCGGCGAGTTCGCGGAAGCGGTGCTTGACCGGGCGGTCCTCGTCGGAGTGGTAGGCGATGACGACGAGCGTTCCGCCGGGGGCGAGGCGTTTCGGGGCGGCGGCGAGGACGGCGGCGAGCGCCTCCGCCTCTCGGTTCACCGCGCGGCGCACGGCGAGGAAGGTGCGGGTGGCCGGGTCGAGCCGGCCGCGCTTCGGGCCGAGGGCGGCGATGACCGCGGCGCGGAGGTCGCCGGTGGTGCGGAGCGGCCTTCGGGAGGCGATCCGCCGGGCGATGGCGCGGGAGCGGCGCTCGCCGGCGGCGTGGAGCAGGTCGGCGATCTCCCGCTCCTCCAGCCGGTCGAGCAACTGCGCCGCGGTCTCCCCGCCGCTGTCGGGGTCGAACCGCATGTCGAGCGGCTCGTCGCGGCGGAAGGAGAAGCCCCGGCCGGGTTCGGGGGCGGGTTCGCTGGCGGGTTCGGCGGCGGGGTCGCCCGGTCGTTCGGAGTCGGGCGGGGCGGGGCCGTCGAGTTGGGGGCTGGAGAGGCCCAGGTCGAGCAGGATCCCGTCGAGGCGCGCCCAGCCGATCTCGTCGAGGACCGCGTCGAGGTCGGCGAAGTCGCGGCGGCGGAAGCGGAAGCCGGGGTGCGCCTCGGCGAGGGCCGCGGCGGCGGGGAGGGCGGCGGGATCCCGGTCGAGGGCCAGCAGTTCCCCGCCCCGGGGGGCGGGGTCGGTGTTCGCGGCGGTGGCGGCCGGGGTCGGGCTCGTGGCGGCTTCGAGGATGGCTTCGGAGTGGCCGCCGCGGCCGAAGGTGGCGTCGAGGTAGCGCCCGCCCGGCCGGGGCGCGAGGTGGTGGAGCACCCGGTCGAGCAGCGCCGGCTGGTGGGGCCGGGGCTCCGCCGGTCGGTCGGGGTGGCGGGGGGCGTCGGTCCCGGAGCGGCGCGGGGCCGGCCGGCGGGCGGACTTCCGGGTGCGCCGGGGCGATCGCGCCCGTACCGGGACTTCGCGGGCTCGGCGCACTCCCGGTCCCGCCGGACGGGCTGTCGGATCGGGCCGGTCGCCGCCGTCCGCCGCGCCCGCGGCCACGACGAGTCCGCCGGGCCGGCCGCGGCTGTCCGGCGCGAGGGCGGCGCCGAGCGACAGGGCCGCGGGCCCCGGGGGCAGGGCGGCGGGCAGGAGCGCGGGCACGGGACGGTCTCGGCGGGATCCGGGGCGGGGCGCGGTCAGGCGCCGGCCTCCGCGAGGACTTCCTGATCCACCGCGGTCAGCGGATCGGCTTCGAGGTGCGTGGTCAGGGTCTCGTGGTCCCAGGCCTCCAGGAACCGGCCGCGGCCGATGACATCCACCTTGCCGGCGGTCCTGGCGGTCTCGCGCAGGCGCCGCGGCAGCAGCACCCGGCCCTGCGGATCGAGGTCCAGTTCCTGCCCGAAGTAGTTGACCTGCCGGGAGTAGCGGCTCCAGAGGCCCTTCTCGCGCAGGTCTTCCTCGACCCGCTCCCAGCGGTCCATGGGGTAGATCCAGACGCTCCGCCCGTCGGGGCTGGTGACGAAGAGGCGGCCCTCGTGCTCGTCGCGGAGCCGTCCCAGGAAGGCCGCCGGGACTTTCAGCCGCCCTTTGTCGTCCACCGTGGCGGGGTGGTTGCCGCGGAACATGACGGGTGGTGCGGGGGTCGGGGCCGGGGGTTCGGTGGGGGGTCTCGGGGGCGTTCGGGACTGGTTCTCCCCGCTGTTCCGGGGCGTGGCCGGGGGCCGGCCGCACGCCGCCGGCAGCCCTCAGGGCGGTCGGACGGAGATTTCCACGAACCTTTTTACCACTTCTTCCCACTAATTACCACCGCCAACCGGGCGACCGGGCGGCCCGGGTCTTCGGCGCGTCCGCCCGGTCGGGTTCCGTGGGGCGGGGCCCGTCGGAGCGGGCGCGGTGCGGCCGGGGTTCCCGGCGGGGGCTGGCTACGCTTCCGTCCGGGTCATGGGAAACCCTCTCGACACTCGGATCACCGACGCGGCCTCCGGGGCCGCCGGGCGACCGCGCGACCCGGCGGCGTCGTCGAGCCCCGCAGTTCTCGATGCGGTCGGCGCCCGGCTCCCGGCGGTCCCGCGTCCGATGGATCGACCGGCCACCAGGGCGGACCTCGACAGCGCGGTCGTCCTCCTCGAACGGGACCTCCGGGTGAGGGAGCGGAGGATGTGGCTCTGCCAGTTGGCGATCGCCGCCGCCCTGTTCTTCACCCTCCGCCGGTCCGGGTAGGGCCGTTCGCGCCGGTTCCGCCCGCCCGGTCGGCAGGACCGGTCGCGGCTGCGGGCGTCGAGGTCGTCCCCGAAGTCCGCTCCGGCGCCTCGGTTCGTCCGGAGGCCGGCGTCATTACGAAGGTTGGCCCGGCCGCCCTCGCGACCCGGGCGGCCTTCGCACGGATGGAGTGCCGGTTGCTGCCGGCCGCCCTCGCCATCGCCGGACTGCCGTTCGCCACTTTGCGGTTCTCCGGCTGAGCCGGTCCCAGGCGAGGGGAATCCGGAGGCGACGCTCCGGGCGGCGGATTACGATTCGGCCCCCGGACGCCGAAGAGGGCTCGCCCGGACCGACGCATGAGTACCCAGGAACCGACGACCGGACAGACCGGTGACTATCGCCTGCGGGTGAAGAACTTCGGCCCGATCATCGAGGCCGATGTCGAGATGAGGCCGCTGACGGTCTTCGTCGGCCCCAGCAACAGCGGCAAGTCGTACCTGGCCGGTCTGCTCTACGCCATGCACCGGAACTCCGCCTGGGCGGCGTTGATGAAGGGTGACCTCTTCCTGCGATCGGTGCCCCGTGGTTCGAAGATCGAATTGCCGGACTCGGTCACTCGAGCGATGCACTCCTGGCTGACCGCTCAGGAGGGTGTCCCGGTCCTTCCGGGGGACTTGATGGCGGAACTGCAGAAGGCCTCCGAACGGTGGATCACTCCGTCGGTGGGAGACGAAGTGCGCCGCGCTTTCGGTGTGGCAGACCTGAATCAACTCCGGCGATGGTCGTCCGGCGGCACCGAGATCAAGTGGTCGGGCAAGAAGGCGGCGACTCCGGGCTCCACTGCTCGCCTCGACCTCCTCGACAGTTCCCTTTCCTCCTCGATATCCGACCTCCCTTCCATTTCCTTCGATGACTACGGCGACTGGCGGCATACTCTGGAGACCAGCCCGAAAGGCAAGGTCATCGAGGAGTATTGGAGCAACCTCGTTGCCACTGAGGTGATCGAGAAACTCTTGGAGAAAGGGTTCTCTTCCACGTTCCACCGAGCGCATTACCTCCCGGGAGACCGGGCCGGCCTTCTCCGCCACCGCGAGGCCGTGTTCGCCAGTCTCATACGGAACGCGTCGACTGTCGCGCCACAACCGGCTGTGCGGGAGAATCCGGCTTTCCCCGGCATCGTGGCTGACTTCCTGGAGGAAGTGGGTTGGAGCGGATCGGAGGGAGCCGGCGGCGATTACACTGGTCTGAGCGTGGAGGTGGAGAAGAACCTGCTCGGCGGGGAGGTCGAGGTGAACCGACAGGGCGGTTCCCCCGTATTCCTCTACCGGGCCGAGGCGCCCGGCAGCGAAGATATCCCGCTGGCCCGAACTTCCTCCATGGTCTCGGGACTGGCGCCCGTGGCGCTCTATCTCTCTTGGAATGTCCGCTCCGGAGATGTGCTGATCATCGAGGAACCGGAAGCGCATGTCCATCCGGAGAAGCAGACCGAAATCGCGCGGCAACTGGCGGGGATGGTCCGCGCCGGCATTCGCGTCGTCATCACCACTCACAGCGAGTGGATGGTGGAGCAACTCGGGAACCTGATACAACTCTCCCAACTCAAGGAGAATCGTCGAGCCGAGTTCGGGCATGCCGACAGGAGTGCCGACAGGAGTCTGGATCCGAGAGAAGTCGGTGTATGGCTGTTTCGGAAAGACAGCGAACTTGGTGGATCCCTGGTCGAAGAGATCCGGGTGGATCCGGAGGAGGGCGCCTTTCCGACCGATTTCGGCGCCGTGCGCGAGGCGCTGTACAACGAGAACGCAGCGATCTACAACAGGAGAAGGGATCCCGTAGATTGAGCGCGCTGGTCGAGGCCGTCGAAGCGAAAGTGGGCTCGGAGGCGCTCGCGACGGAATGCTGCAAGGAGAGCACCACCGTTCTCCTGGATGGCGCTCCGACTCCCCATGCCGTGGTCGACCTCGACAGTTCGACCTTGGATCTGTCGCAGCGCCGGCGCTGCGATTACCTGTTCGTTGCTGACGCTCCGGAGGCCGGTTGGGTCGCGGTCATCGAACTGAAGAGTCGGACCTTCAATGCCGAGGGAGTCATCGAACAATTGCAGGGGGGCGCCGAATTGGCGGATGAATGGCTTCCGGAGGCGGTCCCCGTGAACTTCCGTCCCGTCCTCGTTCATCGCCTGCAAACCTTCGGCATGCATCGCAAAACGGAACTCGACAGATGGCGTGTCGAGTTTCGAGGGAGCCGGGTCAAGGTGCAGACCCTGTCCAGTGGGGCGCGACTGGTGGCCGCTCTCGATCCCAAATCGGACGAGGACGGGGTCAGCGACCGCCGAGACCGGGGGCCACGACACGGAAGGCCGGTGGAGTAGGCCGTCGGTCGCCGTCGCCCGGGGGGCCGGAATCGCCCGCGGCTCCTTCCGGCGCCCTGGTTGGTCCGGTGGTCGGCGTCGTCACGGAGCGCGACCGGGCCGCGCCGGCGCGCCGGGAGGACCTCCCGCGGATGGAATACCGCTTACCGTCGGCCGCCCTCGCCGGCGCCGGCCGGCTGGGTTGCGGTCCTGCGGTTCTTCGCCGGACGCGGCCGCTCGCCAGCCGGACCGCGCCGCAGGGGCTCGGTCGCCTCGGGGGAGTGCGCCGGGGACGCTCCGCACCGGAACGGAGTAGGATTCCGGGTTCGGGTGGGGCGAGCAACAGCGTCTCGGGGAGACGGTTCATGAGCGCGACGGAGCCGGCGGGCGCCCTCTCCGGCGACACGCGGTTGGTGGTCACCGACTTCGGCCCCATCGCCCGCGCCGAGGTGACGCTGCGCCCGCTGACGGTGTTCGTCGGGCCGAGTCACACCGGCAAGTCCGTTCTGGCGACGCTCCTCTACGCGCTCCACCACAACTCTTTCTGGCGGGCCCTGACCGGGCGGAGGTCGTGGTCTTCGGCGGCGGAGCGCCCCGAGGCCGCGCCCAGCCTCGTGGCGGAACCGGCGCCTCCCTGGTTGGAGCGGGCCGAGGCATCGTCCGCCGTCCCGCCGGAAACGGAGCCGGCGCTTCGCGCGCGATGCGAGGCGGAGGCGGCGCGGGCCTTCGAGGCGGAGGTCTGCCGCTGCTTCGGAGTGGCCGACGCGGGACGACTGCGCCGCCAGGGCGGTTCGCCTCCCGGACCGTCGCCGCCGACCGCGATCGAGTGGCGGACCTCGCCGGCCGGGAACGCGCCATCCGTACGCTTCGAGTTCAGCGACGGCGACCGCACGCCCGCCGTTTCTGCGCGACTTTCGAATCTCGCCCCGATTCCGTCCGCGGCCGCTCGGATGCGGCCCTCGTTCGGCGATGGCCGCGGGCCGGAGGATCCGTTGGCCGCGTCGTTCACGGAGGATGGCTCCCGATCGTTCCTCCGGGAGAGTCTCGGCCCCGCACTTCGGACCGCGTACTTCCTGCCGGCGGGCCGCAGCGGGATCGTCGCTCACCACGGTGCCGTCCTCCGCGATTCGACCGCGGAGGCAGCGTCAGCGGGTTGCGCCGGAGTCGGGCCCGAGCCCTTCCTTGCGGGAGTGGTGACGGATCTGCTGGACCAGTTGGAAGCGATCGGTCGAAACGCCGCCGACCCGAGCCGCTGGAATCCGCTCGCCGTCGAAATCGAGGACCGGATCCTCGGCGGTTCCGTGCGAGTCGGGTCGAATGCAGCCGGTACGCCGGACTTCGCTTTTCGACCGAAGGAATGGAGCAGCGACGACCTGCCCCTCCGTCGGACTTCGGCGACGGTGTCGGGTCTGGCTCCGGTCGTGCTGTGGCTGCGCCACTTGGTCCGTCAGGGCGAGGTGCTGATCATCGAGGAACCGGAAGCCGGCCTCCATCCGAAGATGCAGGCGGCGCTCGCCCGGGAACTGGTGCGAATCGTCCGGAGCGGAGTGCGCGTCGTCATCACCACTCACAGCGAGTGGATGGTGGAGCAACTCGGAAACCTGACGCAGCTGTCGAACTTGCCGGAAGATCGGCGAGAGGGCATCGAGGAGGCGGAATTGGCGCTCGACCCGAAGGAGATCGGTGTCTGGCTGTTTCGGCCGAACCCGGAACGGGGAGGCACCACCGTCGAGGAAGTCACGCTGGATCCGGAGTCGTGGTTGTTCCCGGTCGATTACGACCGAATCGGCCTCGAGCTCTACAACCAGAGCGCACGCATCTTCAACCGGACACAGGCACTGAAGGAATGAGCGGACTCGTCGCTTCGGTTACGGCCGCGGTCGAGGGAGGCGCCATCGTCACCTCCTGTGAGCAGCCCGACTGTCGACTCCCGTTGGACGACGCTCCGGTCCATCGGGTTCTCGTGGACTTCGACCGGACGGAACTCGAGAGGAACAAGAACCTGAATCCGTGCGATGATGGTTTGGAGACCGATTCGGGTATGTATCGAGTGCGTAAAGAGCACTCGGAGGGGGTGGATAGAGGGTGTTATGTGGTCACAAATGAGGATCGGACAGGGAATGCGCCCCCGAACTTGCGGAGATGCCGGTTCGGCGACCGGTCTCGATGACCGAAGGCATGGTTCGGGCGCAGAACCGAGGAGAACGGAGGTCCGAAGGTCGTCAAGTGGGTGCGAGGCGCGCGTAGAGCATGGAAAAGACCTCCACGGCCGGGCACCGCCGGCCGAAGCCGAGCGAAAGGCGCCGTCCGGAGTGGATCACCCGGGCCGCCCGATACATCAGTTCCTGGATCACGGTGCGGATCCGCCGACGCTCCGCCGGATGGCGGACCGGGCCCCCGGGCGCCACCAAACCCATCTGCCCCAGCCAGCGCAGGATGTTGTACGCCACCGTGGCGCAACTCAGCACCAGAGCGTTGGTGGCGAACTTCCGCGAGGGAAGCCTCTCGATGCTCAGGTCCGTCTTGAACTCGCTGTGGAACTGCTCCGAGGTGCCGTGGTCGGCATACAGGTCGATCACCCGCTGGTCGTCCAGATCCAGAGTCGTCCACCACCCCTCGACCGTGACCTTCGGCTCCAGAAGCAACTGCCCGCCCGGAGTGCTCTTCCGCTCGGTCACCCGCATCACCCGCCGCAACGGATAGTCCTCGCCTCGATGCCGGCGCGTCTTCCAGACCGTGAACACCGCCACCCGCTTCCCCTTGCGGGGGCGGTCGAACCGTACCCGCCGGTGCTCGGCGTGGCGGAGCCACTTCTTCGCGACATCCTTGCGCGGGTTCCACTTGATGAGGAAGTCCGCCTTCCCGCCCGCATCCCGATGATCGAACACCACCTTCATGTTGTCGATGGCATCGTTCCCGGCATCGAGACGCACCAGCACCGGCTTCGCGGTCAGCTGGCGCGCCTGCCCCAGGACCCGCTCCAGGAACTCCGGCGTCCCCTTCTGGCAATGCTGCACCCCCTCCCGCAGCTCGAACTCCAGGCAGTACCCCTCCCGCCCCAGGTAAGCCGCCATCGGCGCGTAGCCGTCATAGCCGTGGTAGGTGCGCGAGACGCCCTCCTTCCGGGTCTGGGAGTTGTCGAACGGCGTCACATCCGCATCCAGAGGCACATGTCCGGTGTCCAGCGGCGTCGGCTTGGCCTTCACCCTCCGCAAGACCTGCACCGCGCTGTCGCGGACCAGGGGGAGCAGTCGCTCCGCATGGTCGTCGAAACGGAGGCGGATGGTGGCCGAGGACGGAACCTTCGCCAAACCCATCGCCTCGCGGAAGAACGGGTCCTTCCGCAGACTCTCGATCGCCTCGAAATCGTGCTTGCCCAGACTCAGCAAGCCGATGTAGGAGCCGAGGACATCCCCGTGCTTGATCCCGTGGTGGTGGGACACGGCGCGATCCGCCGCCTCGCACAAACCACTGTGAAGGAGCGCCTGTCCCACCAGCGCCAGCCCCGAGTGCGAGGTCAGATCCTCATTGAGCCTCTTGATGTTGAATCTCCGCACGAAGCCGACTCCTTCCGGCACTCACTCCCCAAGTGAGATAACCGTTTGGGCGGATCGTACCGGAAACGCCGGGTATTGTCGAGGGAAACTCCATCCGGCCACGAACCGACGCACGGATCCAGGAAGAAGACACGGCCGGACTTCCTGTTCGTCGGTGAAACGGAGGCGGCTGCCTGGGTGGCGCCCATAGAGATGAAGGGCACCCGTTGGAACTGGGAGAGGATGAGGGGCCAGTTGCAGGCGGGAGCGGACGCTGCCGACGGGTGGCTGCCGGCGGACTCGTCGTTCCGTCTCTGCCCGGTCTTGGCGCACCGGGCGAAGCCCTTCGGCCAGAACCGTCGGCGTTTGCTCCGGGAGTGGCCGGTCACGCTGCGCGGTCAGGTCCGATCGTTGGTCGCCATCGAGTGCGGCCGACCGCTCGCGGAGGCGCTGGCACAAGCGGAGTAGTGCGGCTCCCGGCGGTGCGGCGCCGGAGAGGGTCGGGCGGCGCGCGACCCCTCCCCGGTCGGAGGCCGCCGCCCGCCGAGCGCGCCGGGTGGTTCCGGTGCCCGAAGCGGACGGAGCCGGGGCAGGGCCGGGCCTGCCGGAAGCGTCCCCCGTTCTTCGCGGCGCGGCGCGTCGAAGGCGGATCCGCCGCGCTGAGCGATCGGGAGTGCCCCGGACCAGGAATGCCTGGCGCTGCTTCGCTTTCTCGGGCCGGCGCGGGCGGTTTCTTCTCCGGACATCGCCGTACGCCCCCGGGACAGCGCCGCGGCTGCGCCCGCCCCTTCGCCAGCCGGCGGAACGCGGGGACGGAGTAGGATTCCGGGCTTGGGTGGGGCGAGCAGCAGCGTCTTCGGGAGACGGTTCATGAGCGCGACGGAGCCGGCGGGCGCCCCTTCCGGCGACACGCGGTTGGTGGTCACCGACTTCGGCCCCATCGCCCGCGCCGAGGTGACGCTGCGCCCGCTGACGGTGTTCGTCGGGCCGAGCCACACCGGCAAGTCCGTTCTGGCGACGCTCCTCTACGCGCTCCACCACAACTCCTTCCGGCGGGCCCTGGCCGGGCGGGGGTCGTGGTCTTCGGCGACGGAGCGCCCGGAGGCCGCGCCCAGCCTCGTGGCGGAACCGGCGCCTCCCTGGTTGGAGCCGGCCGAGGCCTCGTCCGCCGTCCCGCCGGAACCGGAGCGGTCGTTTCGCACCCGATGCGAGGCGGAGGCGGCGCGGGCCTTCGAGGCGGAGGTCTGCCGCTGCTTCGGAGTGGCCGACGCGGGACGACTGCGCCGCCAGGGTGGTTCGCCTCCCGGGCCGTCGCCGCCGACCGCGATCGAGTGGCGGACCTCGCCGGCCGGGAACGCGCCATCCGTACGCTTCGAGTTCAGCGACGGCGACCGCACGCCCGCCGTTTCTGCGCGACTTTCGAATCTCGCCCCGATTCCGTCCGCGGCCGCTCGGATGCGGCCCTCGTTCGGCGATGGGCGGGGGCCGGAGGATCCGTTGGCCGCGTCGTTCACGGAGGATGGGTCCCGATCGCTCCTCCGGGGGAGTCTCGGCCCCGCGCTTCGGACCGCGTACTTCCTGCCGGCGGGCCGCAGCGCGATCGTCGCTCACCGCAGCGCCGTCCTCCGCGATTCGATCCCGGAAACAGCGTCAGCGGGTTCCTCCGGAGTCGAGCTCGCGCCCCTCCTCTCGGGAGTGGTGACGGACCTTCTGGAGCAGTTGGAGGCGATCGGTCGAAACGCTGCCGACCGGAGCCGATGGAATCCGCTCGCCGCCGAAATCGAGGACCGGATCCTCGGCGGTTCGGTGCGCGTCGAGCCGAATGCGGCGGGTATGCCGGACCTCGTTTTCCGACCGGAGGAATGGAGCGGCGACGACCTGCCCCTTCGTCGAACTTCGGCGATGGTGTCGAGTCTGGCCCCGGTGGTGCTGTGGCTGCGTCACCTGGTCGGTCACGGCGATGTCCTGATCATCGAGGAACCGGAAGCGGGCCTCCATCCGGCGATGCAGGTGGCACTCGTACGAGAACTGTCGCGGATGGTCCGCGCCGGGATTCGCGTCGTCCTCACGACCCACAGCGAATGGCTGACGGAGAAGATCGCCAATCTCGTTCAACTCCGCAAACTTCCCGCGAAGCGTCGAGCCGGCTTTGCTGACGCCGACCATGCGCTGGACCCGGAGGAAGTCGGCGTCTGGCTGTTTCGGCAGAGACCTGAGCAGCGGGGCGTTGCCGTCGAGGAGGTCACGCCGGAGCCGGAATCGGGGCTGTTTCCGGTCGGCTACGAGGATGTCGCCCGCGCCCTCTACAACCAGAGTGCTGAGATCCACAACCGGGCGGGAGACCCTGACGATTGAGCACACCGGTCGAGGCCGTCACGGCCCGGGTCGACGCGAGAGCGCTGACGAGCAGGTGCCGGAAGGGCAACATCTCGGTATCCGTGGACGGAGTGCCGCCGGCCCACGCCATCGTGGATCTGGACAGTCCGATCCTCGGCCTGGCGGATCAGACGAGATGCGACGACCTCTTCGTCGCGGATATGGTGGACACCGCGTGGGTAGCGCCGATCGAGTTGAAGAGCCGGACCTTCCGGATCGGGAAGGTCGCACGGCAGTTGCAGGGCGGCGCCGAGTTGGCGAACGGGTGGTTGCCGGAGAAGGTCTCGGTGAGGTTCCGTCCCGTGTTCGTCCACGGCGGCCGCGCCTTCGGGAAACACCGTCGGCTGGCGCTCGACGAGCGGCCCGTCGAATTCCGGGGACTTCGAGTGAGAGTGAAGGACCTGATCGACGGTGACCGATTGACCGACGCCTTCGCCGAGGGCTGAGCGGCGGGCGGTCCAGAGGCGATTTCCGGTCGCGCGCTCCTGGTCGGCGGTCGACCCGGCCGGAACTCGGACTCCTCGAACAGCCCCGTGCGGATTTCCTGTTCGTCGGGGAAACCGGGGAAGTCGCCTGGGCAGCGCCCATAGAGTTGAAGGGAGGCCGCCGGAAGGCGGAGAGCGTCGCCCGTCAGTTGCCGGCGGGAGCCGACGCTGCCGATCGGTGGTTGCCGGCCGGATCCGAGTTTCGGTTCTGCCCGGTGTCGGCGCACCGGAGGCAGCGTTTCGGCAAGGATCGCTGGTTGGCGCTCAGGGAATGGCGCATCCGGCTGCGCGGCCGGGAGCAATGGCCGGTCTCCATCGAGTGCGGCCGCCCGCTGACGGAGGCGCTGGCACAGGTGGAGGAGGGCGACTCCCGGCCGTCCGGCGCCGGAGAGTCCGGGGTGGCACGCCGGCCCGCCCCGACCGCCCCGGAGGACGCGCCGGCGGGGGCCGGGCCGACGGTGAGTGGAACGGAATAGGATTCCGGGTTCGGGTGGGCCGAGCAGCAGCGTCTTCGGGAGTCGGTTCATGAGCGCGAGGAAGCCGGCGGGCGCTCCCTCCGGCGACACCCGGCTGGTGGTCACCGACTTCGGCCCCATCGCCCGCGCCGAGGTGACGCTGCGCCCGCTGACGGTGTTCGTCGGGCCGAACCACACCGGCAAGTCCGTTCTGGCGACGCTCCTCTACGCGCTCCACCGCAACGCCTTCTGGCGGGCCCTGACCGAGAGGGGATCGTGGTCTGCGGCGGCTCAGCGCCCCGAGGCCGCGCCGAGTCTCGTGACGGAACCGGCGCCTCCCCGGTCGGAGCCGGCCGAGGCCTCGTCCGCTGTCTCGCCGGACACGGAGCCGGCGCTTCGCGCGCGATGCGAGGCGGAGGCCTCGCGGGCTCTGGCAGCGGAGGTCTGCCGCTGTTTCGGAGTGGCCGACGCGGGGCGACTGCGCCGCCGGCCGGGTTCGCGGCCCGGGTCTTCGCCGGTCGCAGCAATCGAGTGGCGGACCTCTGCGGCCGCGAACGCGCCCTCCGTGCGCTTCGAGTTCGGCGACGGCGCCGGCGCGGCCGCCCTTTCGGCGCGACTCTCGAATCTCCCTTCGATTCCGGCCGTGGATCCCCGAGCGCCCGGCGCTTCGTTCGGCGCCGGCCGCCGGTCGGAGGATCCGTCGCCGGCGTCGTTCCTCGAGGAGAGGTTCCGATCACTCCTCCGGGAGAGTTTCGGTCCCGCGCTTCGTACCGCGTATTTCCTGCCGGCGGACCGAAGCGGGATCGTCCATCACGCCCTTCACCGCGATTCCTTCCCGGAGGCAGCGCCCGCGGAGTCCCGGCGGGCCGGGCACGGTCCCCTCGTTTCGGGAGTGACGACGGACCTGCTGGAACAGTTGGACGCGATCCGTCGGAACGCCGCCGACCGGCCCCGTCGGAATCCGCTCGCCGCCGAACTCGAGAACCGGGTCCTGGGCGGTTCGATCCGAATCGAGCCGAATGCGGTCGGCACCTCGGGAATCACCTATCGTCCGGGGAAATGGAGGAGCGAATATCTGCCCTTCCATCGGATTTCGGCGATCGCGTCGAGTCTGGCGCCGGTGGTGCTGTGGCTGCGCCACCTCGTCGGTCCGGGCGAGGTCCTGATCATCGAAGAACCCGAAGTCGGTCTCCATCCGGAGATGCAGGTGGCACTCGCGCGGGAACTGTCACGGATGGTCCGCGCCGGGATTCGCGTCGTCATCACCACCCACAGCGAATGGCTGGCGGAGAAGATCGCCAATCTCGTGCAACTCCGCAAACTTCCCGCGACGCGGCGAACCGGCGTTCCGGACGCCGCCTATGCGCTGGATCCGGCAGAAGTCGGCGTCTGGTTGTTTCGGCAGGAACCGCAGCAGGGAGGCACTGTCGTCGAGGAGGTCACGGTGGAGCCGGAGTCGGGGGTGTTTCCGGTCGGCTACGAGGAGGTCTCCCGCGCCCTCTACAACCAGAGCGCAGAGATCTACAACCGGGCTGGAAACGCGTACGATTGAGTTGCCGGAACGACTCGGGAACCCGACCCGACGGTCCAACCTGGCGGCCGACCGGCGAAAGGGCATCGAGGAGGCGGAACCGGCGCTCGCTCCGAAGGTGGTCGGCGTCCGGCTGTTTCGGCAGCAGCCGGAGCCGGAAGGCCTCGCTTTGGAGGAAGTCGAAGTGGATCCGGAGTCGCGGCTGTTCCCTGTCGAGTACGACGAGATCGGCCGGGCCCGCTACGACCGGGGCGCCGCCGTCTTCCATCGAACCCGGGCACCGAAGGAATGAGCGGACTTGCCGGTTCGGTCGAGGCCGCGGTCGGGCCGGAAGCCATTCGCGATCTCCTGCGAGAGCAGCGGCGGTTGTCCGCTCGGGGAGCGGCGCATTCGGTCGGTCGGCCGGGCGAAGGGGCGGACCACCATCGAGTTCGGTCGCCTTGTGATGGAGGCGCCGGCACGAGCGGAGCAGCGCGGCTGCCGGCGGCCCGGCGCCGCGGAGGGGCCGGAGGGGAGCGCCGACTTCGCCGGGGCCGGCGGGTACCATCGCCCGCCATGCGCGCCGGGATCGTCGGTTCCGTCGGTTCCCCGAGGCAGACGGAGACGGGGGAGGACCGGGCCGGGCGGAGGCGTCTCGTTCTCGGCGGCGCGGCGCGGGAAGGGTCGGTCCTCGGCGGTGAGCGATCGTGAAGGAGCAGGCGAAGAAGACGCTGGGGCGGCTGCGGCTCCTCGGGGCGGCGCGGGCGGCGTACCGGGGCCTCTACCGGGCGGCGCGCGCCGCGCGGCGGGTGGATCGGCGGCTGGCGCGGCAATGCCTCGAGAGCGCGAATCCGCCGAAACTGCATCTCGGCTGCGGGAACCGCCCCCTCGACGGCTGGCTGAACACCGACCTCCATCCGCGCTCCGCGCAGGTGGCGCGGCTGGACGTGACGCGCCGGTTCCCCTTCGCCGACGGGGTCTTCGCGCTCGCGTACAGCGAACACCTGATCGAACATGTTTCGTTCGGGGAGGGCGCCGCCATGCTCCGCGAGTGCTTCCGCGTCCTCGCCCCGGGCGGCCGGATTCGGGTGGCTACGCCGGACCTGCGTTTCCTCACCGCCCTGCACCGGAGCGATCTCTCCCCGCTGCAGGAGCGCTATCGCGCCTGGGCCGTCGCCGAGATGCCGGGAATGCCCGAAATAGGGGGGGGGGGGGGGGGTAGATAGCGGCAGCGGTTTCGTCATCAATATCTTCCTGCGCGCCTGGGGGCATCGGGTCATCTACGACGAACCCATGCTGCGCTCGGCTCTCGAGAGCGCCGGTTTCGTCGGGGTGACCGGGTGCGGACTGAACGAGAGCAGCGAGGCGGCCCTTCGCGGACTGGCGAACGAGAAGCGCCTGCCGGACGGCTTCCTGCGGCTGGAGACACTCACCCTCGAGGGGATGAAGCCGGCGACGAGGCGGGCGCGGGAGGCCGACTCCGGAACCGGCGGGGGCGGCCGGCCGAAACCCGATCCCCGCTGAGCCGCGGTCGCCGCGGTTTCCCTGCCGGTCGCTGACGGCGGCGCGAGCGAAGCCGCGAACCGGGGCGCGCCTCGTCGGGGCGCGGGCAGCGGCGCCCGCCGGACGGCGGACGATGGCGCGGCCCTCGGCGAGCTGTCCGGCGCCGGGGCCTTCGGGTGCTCTATCCGCTCCCGCGCCCCGACGGTTACCATCGCCGCCCATGCGCGCCGGCATCGTCGGGTTTCCCGCCTCCGGGAAGAAGACCCTGTTCTCGCTGCTGACCCGGATCGCCCCCGGCGGGTACGCCCAGGAAGCGAAGCGCGGGGTGCTGGCGATCCCCGACGAACGGCTGGAGACCCTGACCCGCCTCCACGAGTCGCGGAAGACCACCCCGGCGACGGTGGAGGTGGTGCTGCTCCCGGCGCTCCGCCCCGGCGCCGGCGGCCAGACCGAGAACCTGGCCGCGGTGCGCGAAGTGGACGCGATCGTCCATGTGGTGCGCGCCTTCGAGGACCCGGCGGTCCCGGCGCCGTTCGACTCGGTGGACCCGGCGCGGGACGCGGCGAACCTCGACCTGGAGTTGTTCCTCGCCGACCTCTCGGTGCTGGAGAAACGGATCGCCCGCCTCGACGCCGACCGCGCCCGCGGCAAGAAGGAAGCGGTGCGCGGCGAACGCGACCGGCTCGACCGCGCCCGGGGATTCGTGGAAGCGGAACGTCCGCTGCGGACGGCACTCACCGTGGAAGAGCGGAAACGCCTCGCCGGTTACGGTCTGCTGAGCGCCAAACCGCTGTTGCTGGTCGCCAATGTGGGCGAGGACGCCGCCGCCGAGGGAGCGCAGTCGGCGGCGCTCGCCGGTCTCGCTTCGGCGTCGGCCGCCGAGGACTCGGAAACCGGCTTGGCCGTCGTCTCCGCCCGCATCGAACAGGAGATCGCCGAGTTGTCGGACGAAGACGCCGCCGCTTTCCGTTCCGACCTGGGCGTCGAATCCGGCGCCGCCGAGCGGGTGGTGCAGGCCATCTTCGCCCTCATGGACCGCGCCGTCTTCTATACGGCCGGCGACACCGAGTCCCGCGCCTGGCTCATCCGCCGGAACACCCGCGCCCAGGAAGCCGCCGGAACCATCCATTCCGACATGGAACGCGGTTTCATCCGCGCCGAAGTCGTCCACTACGACACGCTGGTGCAGCACGGTTCCTGGGACGCCTGCCGCCGCGCCGGGGCGCTGCGTCTGGAGGGAAAGGACTACCCGGTCCAGGACGGCGATGTCCTGGTCATTCGCTTCAACGTGGGCTGACGCCCCGGTCCGGAGGCTTGGGCGCGACGATGTAGCCCGACTCCGGTTTGCCGTAGGTCTTCCAGTTGTCCGGTTCGGTTCGGTATTGCCACGCAGCGATGGCGCAAGTGAGGGCGTCAAGCACGTCCTCGTAGTGTTTGAGCGACAGGCGCCCGGTCGTCTTGGACTTCGCCGGAATCCCCTGCAGGGCGTCCGGTGCGAGAGCCTCGCGAATAACAGGATTCCCCAGGAGTGAAGGCAGTCTCTCCTTCAAGAACTTGAACATGCGTCGCTGATAGAACTCCAAACCGAGTCGCTTGGCTTCCTTCTTCCCCTTCTTGTAAGGAATCCGTTCTTCGAGTTGGAAGAGCCCGACATGGATCGGATGAGGGTAGACCTCCACTGCGGCGTGCGCCTCTCCTTCGCTGACGGCGGAAGGGTCCAGCGTGAAATGGCGCTTTTGCAGGGCCTTACCGAGCCGACGGCCGGCGTCGATCTTGCGAGCGGGATCCCGAAGCATTTTGGTGTGGTACGCGCCCGCCGAATAGCGACCGAACGCGGTGTTGAGTTCTCGCTCGGCTCGGCGATTCTCTTCGATGATCAGGGGAGCGTCGATAGCGACGACGACTGCCGTCGAACCGGCGGCGATAGTGCCCACGGTGTCGGCCATTTGCTCAACGCGCTCTCTGGCCGCGCCGAGCTGAGAGCAGATCATGTCTCCGTTCTCTGTGTGCTCCAAGACGCAGAAACCAGTTTCGTACGGTGGCTCCTCCCGGTGCGCTGTCCAAGCGAGATCGATGCCGATGTAGATGGGCCGGCGCTTGGGGCCTCCGGGCTGGGGTGGAGCGACGAAGCGACTGTTCAAGTTGACGGATAGTAGCAGAGGGCTACGAATGGCGTTACTGCGGGCGGTCGGAGGCGATGTCCTGGGTGAACGCGCCGGAGGCGTCGGGGCGGATGCGGACGCGGGTGGGGTCGCTGAGTCGTCCGCCCTGCTTGGTGCGCACCTCCATCTCGTAGTCCGCGCCGGGGCGCAGGTCGGTGAGGCTGCAGCCGGTCAGCGGCGTCTCGAAGCCGACGCTCCATTCCTTGCCGACTTCCCGGATGCGGATCACGAAGGTGACCTCGGGCTGCCACTTGGCCTCGATGTTCGCGGCCTTCAGGTTGATGTGGAAGGTCTGCCCGTCCCACACGACCGGCGGCGTCTGCTGTTTCATGGATTTCATGGGTTCGGGGCCCCTTCGGTGGGCGAGGTCGAGGGCGGAACGGCGGAATGCCGAAGGGCCGGCGGGCCGGAGAGCCGGAAGCGGTCGTACCGTTCCCGGAGGAAGAGCGGGTCGGGATGGTCGGCGCTGCGGGAGGGCAGGACGATCTGCTGTCCGTGGAGGTTCCCGAGGCCCTGGCGGAGGATCGGGTGGTCACCGTCGTCGAGAACCTCCGCTCGCACTTCGATGCGGTGGTCCGGGCGCACGCCGAGGAACATCCGCTCGAAGGCGGCGAGGTGCAGCGGGCACAGCGAGAGCCCGTTGCCGACGACCGGAGGGCCGCCGTCGCGGTCCGGCACGATGCGCGCGGCGTCGAGCAGGTCGCGAACGGGCAGGCGGCAGAGCGCGCACTGCGTGCGGTAGGCGTCCAGCACCCGCTCCCGGAACAGGACTTCGCGGATCCGTTCCATGGTCGGCGTCAGCGGGGTGCGGAGGGATCGCCCGGGCGATCGGACTTCGACGAGGCCGGGATGCTCCCGGATCCGCAGTTGGAATTCGAGGGCGGCGGGATCGTCGGCGACGACCGACACCGGCCAGAGCGCCAGGTATCGGTTGGGGACGATACCGAGGAAGTAGGCCAGCGGCGTTTCGTCCCGCATCGCCCGCCGCAGTCCGGCGTTGTCGCGGTGTGCGGGGTCGTCGCCGTAGTACTGGTAGGAGACCTGTCCGTCCCGGAACGAGTCGTCGTAGGGAGGCGAGGCGTCGCGGCGCGCCGGGGCGGTGCGGATGGAGATCGGGGCGGCGCAGAGTTTCGGGGTCCAGATGCCCTGGACGCTGGCGAGCGTCACTTTTTCGCCGCCGACCCGGAAGCCGCGTTCCAGTTCCCGGAACTCGAAGATCGGGCGGCCGCGTTCGGCGGTCCGCTGCCGGAGCCACTCGAACGCCGCCGCCCGCACGACGGGGTCGGTGGTCTCCCGGGACATCGGCGCTACGCGGCGGCCGCGCCGGTCGGGGGCGGCGGGGGCGGGTGGGTCAAGATGGGGATGGTCGGTGTCCGGCGCCGGACAGTGTGCGACGCTGACAGCGCGACGCGGGAAGTGTAGGGCCGGAACCGGGCGAGCGCCTTCGGGGTGAAGGGGCGGAACGCTGCGGTCCGCCTCCACCGCGGACCGTCGGGCGCCGAGGACGCTCGGGAGAATGGAATTCCGGTAGGCTTCTTCAGAGGCCTGCCGTTCCGGGCGCCGACGCCTCCGAGGGTCGGGTGCGCCGCTCCTTCCGAGGCGGCGGCCGGTCGGAGCTCGACCGAAGCGGCGGGCGGGGACACATCTTGACCGACACGGTGAACGCAGCGACGAGAAGTCGGATGATGGCGTCCATCCGGTCCCGCAACTCCCGGATCGAGGTCGAAGTGCGCCGGCGGCTCTTTGCCCACGGACTTCGCTACCGTCTCCACCGCCGGGACCTGCCGGGCACTCCTGACTTCGTCTTTCCGAGACACCGCTCCGCAGTCTTCGTGCACGGCTGCTTCTGGCATCTCCACGGCTGCGAGTTGTCCTCGATCCCGGCGACTCGGCCGGACTGGTGGAGGCAGAAACTCGAACGCAACGCAGAACGGGACGCGGAGGCAGTGACCCGGCTTCGTCGTCTGGGTTGGCGCGTCCTCACGATCTGGGAGTGCCGCTTCCGCCGGGCCGGCGTGAACCGTGACCGCGCCCTGGACGAGGCCTGTCGGGAAGCAGCCGATTTCGTCCGCTCCGGTCGTCTCCTTCTCGAGATCCCGGAGAGGGTGATCCACCGACGCGCACTCGGTCCCCGTCCGTGACCACGGCCGCATCGGCGGCGGGCGGACCGCACCCACTCCGGCGGAACACCGGGGGCGCTACGGAGAAGTCGGTGGCGCCGAGCCCGAAGAGGCCGTCCAGGTCAGGATGAGGGCGTTCGATTTCTTCTGCGGCGCCGGAGGGTTTACGCGGGGGCTGATGGACGCCGGTATCGCGGTCGTCGCGGGGGTGGACTCCGATGCTCGATGCCGGGAGGCGTACGAGAGGAACAACGGCGTGCGGTTCGTTCACGCTCGGGTGGAGAATGTCGATGTCCGTACCGGGGAGTTGGCGGAACACCTCCACCGGACGGATGACCTGCTCTTCTCGGCCGCCGTGCCGTACCAACCGTCCGGCAAGACTCACCGGAGCGGCGGAACGACGCAGGATCCCGCGCTGCTGTCGGCGTTCGGACGGCTGGTCGCGTCCGTCCGCCCGGCCTTCGTGCTCGTGGAGAACCTGCCCGGCATCATCAGGGGGCGAGGGCGGACGACACTGGAGGCTTTCCGACGGACGCTCGACGACAGCGGATACCGCCGGGTGGACGGGATCGTGGACGCGAAACACTACGGAGTCCCGCAGAACCGCCGTCGGTTCGTTCTGCTGGCGGCGAGGACCGGTCCGGCGCCGCGCCTGCCTGAACCCACGCACGGTCGCAACGGGGAACACCCGAGGACGGTGCGGGAGGCTATCGGCCGTTTCCCGAGGATCGGGGCGGGCGAGGCGTCTCCGCAGTGGCCGAACCATAGGGCTGCACGGGTCTCGGAGCGGAATCTCGAGCGGCTTCGGGCAACGCCGCCTGACGGCGGAGACCGTCGGTCGTGGCCGGATCATCTCTGGCTCGCGTGCCACCGCAAGGACAACGCCGGGCATTCCGATGTATATGGCCGGATGGCGTGGGATCGTCCCTCGCCGGCACTGACCTGTCGGTGCCACAGCATCTCGAACGGTCGCTACGGCCACCCGGAGCAGGACCGCGCCATCTCCCTCCGCGAAGCCGCCGCGATCCAGACCTTCCCGGACGACTACGAGTTCTTCGGCTACGACAAGGCGATCGCCAGACAGATCGGGAACGCGGTTCCCGTTCTCCTCGCCCGGCGACTCGGGGAACAGGTCCTCGAACTCGCGGAGCGTCGGGGCTGAGCGGTACTGCTTCGCCGTGGGCGGGGAGGCCCGGTCGCGATCTACGGGAGGTGGGTAGTTCTACCGATCGGCTTCGGGATCGGTGAGGGTGGCGCGGCAGAGGGTGGCGTCGAGGCGGACGCGCTCTTCCAGCGGGGGGCGGAGGCGATAGGCGGCGGGGTTCGCGCGGAACTCGTAGAGGCGGACGAGCCGGTAGCGGTCGGTCTCTTCGTCGGCGACGCGGCGTTCGTTCTCGGTCCGGTAGAACGGGGTCGTGTTCGCGCCGGTCGTCGTCGCGGCGAACCTCGACCGGGAGTCGTTCCTCGCCGACCTCTCGGTGCCGGAGAAACGGATCGAGCGCCTCGACGCCGACCGCGCCCGCGGCAAGAAGGAAGCGGTGCGCGGCGAACGCGACCGGCTCGACCGCGCCCGGGGTTTCGTGGAAGCGGAACGCCCGCTGCGGACGGCGCTCACCGTCTCCGAGCGGAAACGCCTCGCCGGTTACGACCCGGCTCCGCAGTCGGAATTCCAGGGCGTCGGGATCGTCTGCGACGACGGACACCGGCCAGAGCGCCAGGTATCGGTTGGGGGCGATGCCGAGGAAGCAGGCCAGCGGCGTTTCGTCCCGCATCGCCCGCCGCAGTCCGGCGTTGTCGCCGTGTTCGGGGTCGTCCTCGTAGTACTGGTAGGAGACCGGTCCGTCCCGGAACGAGTCGTCGTAGACCGGCGGGGCGTCGCGGCGCGCCGGCGGTGCGGATCGAGATCGGGGCGGCGCAGAGTTTCGGGGTCCGGATGCCTTGGACGCTGACGAGCGTCACTGTCTCGCCGCCGACCCGGAAGCCGCGTTCCAGTTCCCGGAACTCGAAGATCGGGCGGCCGCGCTCGGCGGTCCGCTGCCGGAGCCACTCGAACGCCGCCGCCCGCACGACGGGGTCGGTGGTCTCCCGGGACATCGGCGCTACGCGGCGGCCGCGCCGGTCGTGGAAGGCGGGGGCGAGTGGGTCCAGATGGGATGGGTCGGCGTCCGGCGCCGGCCGGGCCGGGGCAACCGGTCGTGGGGATAGCGCCGCCGCGCCGGAGAGTGTGGGGCTGCTCGCTCGCGGGGTGACGCTTCACCCAGAGCCCTCCGCCCCGAGTGCTCATCCAGACGCGCGTGGGCGTCAGAGAGTTCGCGGCGCCTGTTGGAATTGCGCGAAGCGGGCGGCCAGGAGCGCCGGGTCCGGCTGATCCCGCAGAAGCCGAGGAACGACGATCTTCGTGCGGTGGAGGTCCTGCAGGCCGTGGCGCAGCATCGGGCCGTCTTCTTCGTCGAGCACATCGGATCGAATCTCGATAAGGTGGTCGGGCCGTATCCCGAGGAACATCTTGTCGAACGCCGCGTGGTGCAACTTGCAGAGGGAGAGACCGTTCCCCACGACCGGTTCGCCGCCTTCGCTGTCGGGCAGGATGTGGGCGGCGTCGAGTAGATCCCGGTGCCGCAGCCGACAGAGCGCGCACTGGGAGCGGTAGGCCCGCAGCACCTTCTCACGGAAGGCGGTCTGATGCAGGCGGACTTCCATGAGATGCGTCCGATATGCGCGCACCCCGGGATCGCCTTCGCCGACGGCGTTCGCTTCGTCGAGTTGCATGCGGAACTCCAGTTGGCTCGGAATGTCGCCGACGACATAGATGGGCCACTGGGCCATGTACCGGCCGGGGAGGATGCCGAAGAAGTAGGCGAGCGGCACGCCGTAGTGAAGCGCCTCCCGGAGCCCCACGTTGTCCCGATGCTGCGGGTCGGTCCCTCGATACTTGTAGCAGAGTTGCCGATCCCGGAAGGCGTCCTCGTAGGGTCGGCGGGTGCCCGGTCGCGGCGCCTTGGTGAGGATCGAGAGCGGCCATTCGCACGCTCTCGGAGTCCAGATCCCCTTCTGGCCGACCAGGTTCACCCGGATTCCGGAAACGGTGAATCCGCGCTGCAATTCGGCGTAGTCGAAGATCGGTTCCCCGCGGGCGGCGGCCTTCTTCGCCAGCCAATCGAACGCGGCCGCCCGGATGCCGGGATCGGTCGTTTCCCCGAACATCGGCGTTACGCGGCGGCTGCGCCGGTCGCGGGAGGCGGGGGCGAGGGGATCATGGTGGGATGGGCAGCGTCTTTGGCGCCGGGATCGGCGCCGGTGGACGATGGGGACGCGGCGTCTCCCCGGAGAGTGTAGGGGCCGCCGACCGGCGGCGTCCGACGGTGCGGGGAAATCCCGCTCATTCGGATTCGGGTCTGGGGCCTCGCGGTCAGGCCGGGAGCGCCGCCCCCCAGAGGGGGCGTCGGCGGCGCGTTCGCGATGGCTCGGCCTCCCGGGGGACCGGAAATCGGTTAGGATCCTCGTCGCCTGCCACTTCGGACCGGGCTGGTGATTCCGGTTCGAGTCGGGTCTCGGGTTCCCGGAGGATCGGCCTCCGGGGCTCGACCGGGGCGGCGGGTCGGGAGGTTTCGATGATCGACAGGGTGGAGGGGCCGACGCGAAGGGGGAGGGTGGCGTCCGTCGGGTCGCGCAATTCCCGGGTCGAGGTCGGCGGTCGCGCCGGCGGGAACCGCGCCCGCGCGCTCGAAGAAACCCGCGGGAATGCGGCTGCCTTCGTCCGGTCGAACCCCCCGGTGCCGGAGATCCTGCGACGCGCCTCCGGGCGACGGGCGCCCGGCCCCGACTCGTGACCGTGCCCGCCCCGGCGGCAGCGCCGGCGACGAAGATCCCGTTCCGCTTCCATCCGCGGGTCTTCGCGGCCCTCGGCGCCGATCTCGTGACGAACGATGTCGTCGCCGTCATGGAACTCGTGAAGAACGCCTACGACGCCGGCGCGGGCGAGGTCGAGGTGCGCTTCGGGAAGGACTCCTCGGGCCTCGGCCACCTGGATATCGAAGACGACGGATGCGGGATGACTCGCGAGATCATCGAGAAGGTCTGGTGTCTCGTCGCCACGCCCCACAAGACCGAAAATCGGATCGTCGGCGGCGGCTCCGGCGGGCGCCGCGTCTCCGGAGAAAGGGGCCTCGGTCGCCTCTCGGCGGCGCGGCTCGGCGACGACTTCCGGATGCGGACGAGGTCGCGCGGCGGTCCCTGCTGGGAGGTCACCGTGCGCTGGTCGTCGCTCGCGGCTGCCGGCGATCTTTCCGAGGGCGCGGTGCTGCTGAATCCGTACGAGGGGGAGTTCCCGTCCTCCGGCACGCAGATCCGCATCGGCTCCCTGAGAGAGGAATGGAGCGAGAGTCAGGTCGCCGATCTGCGGTCCAACCTGTCGCGGATCGTGCCTCCGTTCACCGAGGCGGAGGGCTTCTCGATCTTCTTCGCGCCGCCAGACACGGGCGCTGCCCAGAGGTCTCGAGTCCGGCCCGAGGAATTTCTGAGCAAGCCGAAGTACAGACTCACCGGATCGGTGAATGCTGACGGGGACTTCTCGGGGCGGTACCGATTCACGCCTCTCTCTGAGGACGGAACGCCCAGGAAACGAGGCGTCAGTCTCAGTTGGGCGCAGTTGGTGGGCGGCGCCCGGAGAACCGACGATTCGGCTCCCCGGCCGGAGTCGCCCCGATGCGGGGGTTTCCGCTTGGACCTGCGGGCCTGGGACCTCGGGGCGGAGGAGCGCGGGGAGATCGCGCACCGGTTCGAACTGAAGCGGAGCGCGATACGAGCCGCCATCAGCGCCCACCGCGGCGTGTCCGTCTATCGCGACGGAATCCTCGTTCTGCCGAAATCGCCGGCCGCCAAGGACTGGCTGGGCCTCGATCTCCGGCGAGTCGGCAAAGTCGGAACCCGGCTGTCGACGAATCAGATCGTCGGCATGGTGTCGATTTCCTCCGCCGACAACGGGGGCCTCCGGGATACGAGCGACCGGGAGCGGCTGGCCGCGGGGCCGGCACTGTCGGACTTCAGGGAATTGCTGATGGGTGCGGTCAGCGTGCTGGAGGCGGAGCGGGACCGGGACCGGACGGAGGTCGGACCGGAGCGACACCTGGCGTCCCTGTTCGAGGAGTTGTCTGCGACGCCTCTGGTCGAGGAAGTGCAGGGGCTCGCCCGGAAAGGGGCTACGGCTGAGGCCACCGTGCCGGTCGTCGAGGGGTACGCGCGCCGTTCGGAACAGGCAGTCCGGCGGATCGAGACCCGCTTCGCTTACTACAGTCAACTGGCGACGATCGGAACGATCTCCGCGATGCTGGTGCACGAGATCCGCAACCGCACGACGACGATCGGCCGATTCCTCATCACGATGGAGACGCGCCTGGAGGGAGCACAAAACGAAAGACCCAGGATCCATCACGACCGCGCCGTTCGGTCGGTGCTTGCTCTGGAGAGCCTGGCCGATCGCTTCGCTCCCTTGGCCCATCAGTTTTTCCGACGTAGCGGCCAAAAGTCCGTTCTGGAGGATCAGATCCGTGAGTGTCTCGAGCTCGTACAGGGAGCCACCCGGCACAAGAAGATTCGGTGTGAAGTGCCCGAGTCCAGAACTGTGGTCGCCGTCGAGCAGGGAGAACTGGACACGGTATTGCTGAATCTGATCAAGAACGCCGTCTACTGGCTCAGCGGAGTGAAGGACCGGCCGAGGGAGATCCGGTTCGGAGTCGAACCGGGTGGAGGAGACGGACGAGTGCGGGTGGAGGTCGTGGACAACGGCCCCGGTATCGCTGACGAGGACCTCGAGAGCGTTTTCCTGCCCGGAGTCACCAGGAAGCCGAGTGGCATCGGCATGGGATTGACGGTCGCTTCCGAACTGGTCGCCGCGTACGATGGTCGCCTGTCCACGGCAGAGACGACGATCGGCGCCGTGTTCCGCTTCGATCTGCCCTTGGCCAAGGTGACCGGAGAGGCCGCCGCCGGAGAAAACTGACGGTCCTCGTCATCGATGCACGCGAAGTGCGGTGTCGAGCCGCTGGGCGATGTTCTGGGAAATGCGACGGGAGATGGGTAGTTCTACCGATCGGCCTCGGGATCGGTGAGGGTGGCGCGGTAGAGGGTGGCGTCGAGGCGGACGCGCTCCTCCAGCGGGGGACGGAGGCAGTACGCGGCGGGGTTCGCGCGGAACTCGTAAAGGCGGACGAGTCGGTAGCGGTCGGTCTCTTCGTCGGCGACGCGGCGTTCGTTCTCGGTCAGGTAGAACGGCGTCGTGTTCGGGCCGGTCGTCGTCTTGATTTCCAGCATCCGTTCGTCGCCGCGGCGATTGAAGGAGAGGATGTCGAAGCCGGCGCCGTCGCCCTCGTCGCGGGCGATCCAGCGGACGCGCTCCGCGAGGTCGGGGCGCGAGATGCTTCGGAGTCGGTGACGCTCGAAGTTGTAGACCAGTTCCTCGCCGGCCGTGCCGAGCGCGCGGTTCCGGGCGTCGCGAAGGGCGGGGTCGTGCTTGCGGATGACGGCCTGGACGATCTTGTCGTCAGGAGGACGGTGGAGGATGGGCGGCCGTTCGATGCGCAGGGAGTCGTCCGGAGTTCCGGGCGTCGCGCGGACGGCGATGTCCTCTCCGACCAAGTATTCGTGGAGTCCGGGGTCGGTGAGCAGTCCGGCGTCCACGGCCTGCGCCAGGGCTCCCTGGTAGTGGGAGCGGGGCTGGTAACCGCGGATGATCGGCAGCCCCAGTTCCGTCAGGACGGCGCTGATGTTGCAGTGCTTGAACTCGATGGACTGCCGGCTGCGCCGGACGACCTGCCGGAGTCGCCGATTGTGTTCGGCCTTGTTGTACTTCTCGCCGCGCTGTTCGAGCCGCAGCATCTCGAAGTAGTCCCGCACGACCGCGTCGACCTCGGCATCGGTCCAGGGCGCGGGCATCGGTGCTCATTCCCGGTCGCCGCGATCGGGTTCATCGTCCGGGCGGCGAAGGCGGAACTGTCCCGAGAGAAGCGCGGTGGCCAGGAATCCGTCGTCGCCCCGCAGGACGGAATCCAGGCGACGGACGGTGGATCCGGTGGGATCGTCCCGCCGGTGGAGCACTCTCCGGAGTTTCAGCTCGATGCCCGTCAACTCCGAATCAGCCTCGCCCAACAGGACCTGGAGGTCCCAGGCGTCCCGCTCGGTGTCGGCACTGCATTCGCCCGTCATCAGGTCGAGCAGGGCGTCGAAGGCGTTTTGAAGTTCCACCGAGGTGTGCCGTAGCCGATCGAGAGCCGACTCCACCAGGGTTCGGACCTGATCGACAGCCGTGGAATCGTACTGGCGCCAGTCGGCCATCGGGAGGGGCCTGTCGACCTCCGGATCGGATCCGGGGTGGCGGCCGGGCGTCTGATTCGGGGCCTGGCCGCCAGGCGCGGGCCTGGTCGGCGGTTCGCGGCCGGGTTCCGGCAGGGCCTCGCTCGGACGAGCCGGTTCGCGCTTCGGGGGATCCGGATCGAGCCGACCCTCGACGGCCAGAGCGCCGACTCCCCAGGCGATCTGAATCATCGGGTCGAGAGCGTCCCACTCGGGAAGCGGCTTCCCGTCGGGCGACTTCCACGCGACGGTCGCGCAGTAACCCTCGTAGTTGATCCGCCCGAGCACCGTCAGCCGAACACTCGCCGGCAACGCGGCTACGGGGATCTCGCTGTCGGACATCGGCGCACTCTACCCCTTTGGGTTCAGCCTGGGAAAGGTGGTCTTGGATTCCCCCGGTTCCGGGGAGTCGAGATCGGCCTGCAACGAGCCGCGCGGCGCTTTTCCGTATCGACACCCGAAGGCGGACGCTCGATGCCGGGATCGATTTCGGGCTTCATGCTTCGGGCGGCGGAGTCGGTGCGAGGCGGGCGGTGGCGTCCTTGCGGGCCGACGCTCCTTCTTTGGGATGTGCTCGATAACAGGCGAGGTCGAGATGCAGATGATCCCGTAGAGGGGGCTGGAGGCAATAGGCACCCGGCGCAGTGCGGAAGTCGTAGAGGCGGACCAGGACGTACCGGTCCGGATTCTCCTCGGATACGCGGTGCTCGTTCTCGGTCAGATAGAACGGAGTCGTGCTCGGTCCGGTGGTCGTCTTGACTTCCAACCACATCTCCCGGCCGTCGCTGTCGAAGGAGAGGATGTCGAAGCCGGCGCCGTCGCCCTCTTCCCGAGCGATCCAACGAATTCGTTCCGCCAGGTCGTCGAGGGAGGCGGCTCGGAGCCGGCGGCGCTCGTGACGGAGGACCAGTCTCTCTCCGGCCGTACCGAGACGGCGGTTCCGGGCGTCGCGCATCGCGGGGTCGTGCTTGCGAACCACGCGACGCATCCGATCGTCCGTCGAAACCTCGGCCGGGCCCGGTGGATCCTCGATGCGGATCTGTTCCGCGGTCAACGGGAACTCGACCGCCTCGGACGACGACGGCTCGGACCCGTCCTCGCCGACGAGGAAACCGTGGAGATGCCCAGCCTTCTGGAGGTGCGCATCCACCATCTCTGTGAGGGCCGCCTGATAGTTGGGTCGCGGCTTGTAGCCCTGGATGAAGGGCATGCCGAGTTCGGCGAGGACCGCGCTGATGTTGCAATACTTGAACTCCATCGCGGGCTCGTCGCGCTCGACGCTCTTTGCCAGGCGACGACGATGGGCCGCCTTGTTGTATCGCTCGCCGCGCTGCTCCAGCCGCAGCATCTCGAAGTAGTCTCGAACGATGGCCTCGTTCTCTGTTTCGGTCCAGGGTGCGCACATTCGAGATCAGGGTGACTTCGGCCTCGACGGGCAGGAGTGCTTCGACGCGGAAGTAGATGGAGCGAAGGCCTGCGGGTGGAACTCCCAGTTGTGGTCGAGACCGCAGGCGCAGCGGAAAGGGAGCGCCGGGAACTCTGTCTCCTCGCTGTCGAGGCCGCGGTCGAGCCAGTCGGGTGGCGCGACGCAGTGGTCGTGGCACGCCTGCAGAATCATGGAATGTAGATCGTAGAGTGCGCACTGGAACTCGATCTCCCAGGCCTCGTAAGCGTGTTCGAGGGAGCCTTCGTACAGGTCGCGGTTCGGCTCCGTCTGGAGGCGCTCGTCGAGTGTCACCACCGTGTCGCGCAGGGTCCGCCAGGTGCTGAGGAACTGGAGGTAGATGGCCTTGAAGGACTCCGGGTGGGCAAAGATCGTCATGGTGCTTCCGATCGGCCTCGCTTGAGATTCGGGGGAGTCGAGATGGTCTGTGTGGCAGGACGCGGTCTCTCTATCGCGACCTGCGAAATCCATCCTACCCTGGAGTGTCCGTGGGTGTCCAGGTCGCTACGTGGCGGTCACGACTCGTCAGCGCGCCCGGTTCACTTCACAACGGTGAAGGCCTGGTCGGGGTGGCTCGGGTGGTCGGGGTGGCGGCGGACGAGGCGGCCGGCGGTGACCATCGGTTTCAGGTAGGCGCGGTTCAGGCTGCGGGGGTCGCGGTCGAGGATGGCGGCGAGTTCGCCGCTGGTGCTCCATCCGCGGGCGCGGCAGAGGTCCTCGATGAGGCCCTCGAGCGTTGCCCGCGCGGGGCGGCGGCCGAGGCCGCGGACCCGGGCGCGCAGTTCTTCGGGCAGGGTCGGCGCCGGGCTGTCGGCGACGGCGGCCGGCGCTCCGGGCGGAGCCGGCTTCTTTTTTCTCTGCCTCTTCTTCTCTCTGTTCTTCTTCGTGGCCGGCGCAGCCTTCGGGGCAGGGGGTGGGCGCTTCGCTGTCGCGGGTTGCGGGGCGGGCGGTTCGGCGGTCGCCGGCTCCGGCGGGGGAATCGCTTCGTCCCCTGCCGCCGGCGCCGACGGAGCGGGGCCGATGGGAACGCTCCGGGCTTCCGGAGGTGCGGCGTCGGGCGCCCGGGAAGGAGTCGGATCCGGCAGCGCCGGGGGCAGGGGGGTGGAGTCGCCGGGGGCGGCGGTCTCGAGGTGTTCGCCGATGTCCTCGATGCCGTCCGCGACCGGGAGCAGGCCGCGGCCGTAGCGGTCGAGTTTTCGTCCGAAGCGGGACAGTCCGGCTCCGGCTCGCGCGGCTCGCCGGCGCCCCGGGCCGACGGGTTTCGCGGTGCGTTGCTCCTCGAGCCGGGCCAGCGCCTCTCCCATGCGGACGAGGACCGCGCCGACGCGGGCGGCGGTTTTCAGGATGGCCACCAGGACTTCGCCGGACCGGCGGATGCCGGTGGCGATGCGAGCGCGGTTTCGGTAGAGCCAACGGGCGCCGTCCACCACCGGCGCGGCGAGGCCGGGCAGGCCGCCGATCCGTCGCCACCACTCCGCGAGGCGGTGCCCTGCGCGGCGGAACGCCCCCGGGGGCTCCGTCGCCGTCGGCTGGTGCGGCCGGGTTCCGACGGTCTCCGGGGAGGGCGAAGCCTCCGGCGGTCGCCGGTCGGGCTCTTCGGGCGACATGTTCGACGGGGCCGACGATATCGGATGCCTCCGGCGTCCCGCGCGACAGCCGGCGGCGGGGGCGATCCCGGCCGGCTCGCGTCGCTCGTTCCGGGAACGGCGGAGCCTGTGTCCATGTTCGAGCCCTGTGTCTTTCGTGACCCCCTGTGTCTTTAGCCCTGTGTTTCTCGCCCTGTGTTTCTCGCCCTGTGTCTTTAGCCCTGTGTCTTTAGCCCTGTGTTTTTCCGGGGCCCTGTGTCTTTAGCCTGTGTTTTTCGATCTGGACCCTGTGTTTTTCGATGTAAATCATTGATTTATGGACACTATTGCGCCAATTCGGCGATTCGGCCCAGGTGTGCTCCGGAGAGCGGTTCTCCGGCCCGGACCGGGAAGTCCGGGAGTGGCGAACCCGGCGGAAGCCCGGCGATCGGGCTCGGCGCATGGCGGCGAGTCTCCGGAGGGCGCCGTTCGGCGGACGCCTCCCGCCGATACGGTCCGCCCGTTCGCGGTGAGGTCCGCGATCCGGCGCGGGGCTGTGTCTTTAGCGCGGGACCCTGTGTTTTTCGGACGGCGCCCTGTGTCTTTAGGCCGACCCCGTGTTTTTCGGGACCCTGTGTTTCTCGGTGTGGTCCCTGTGTCTGTGGCGGGCAGCCCTGTGTCTTTGGAGCGGCGGAGCCTGTGTCTTCGGCGGCGCCGGAGCCTGTGTCTTTCGGAACCGGCCGAACCCGCCGGGACCGGCCAACGGGCGGCGGGACAGCGACCGCAGCGGTCGGAGCGCCGCGGTCGTGGGGCGCCGAACCGGGGCGGTTTCCGGGAACTCGCGGGCGGCGGGGAGGGGGCGGCGCGGCTAGACTCCCGGCGCTTCCGGGCGAGTCGCCGTTCGCGGCCGGCGGCTCGTGGCAAGTCCTTCGTTGTTCCGGTTCTCCGAGCGCCCCCGGCGGGCGCCATCCCTCCTCCCGGTTGGGGGATCGGTGCGCCCGGGCGGGCCGGCGCGCCCCGTCGTGTCCGGACGCGGGCGGGCGGCGGCGACCCGGTTCGGAGTGCTCGCGCTGGTCTTCGGGTTCGCGGGTTCCCCGGTGGCTGCGACGGCAGAGGAGGGCGCGCCCGCGACGGTCGTCGAAGGACCTCGGGAAGACCGGTCGGAGTTCGCTCCCGGGCACCTCGCCGCGGCCGCTGCGGCCGCCGCTGTCGAGCGCGTCGGGGACCACGACGGGCGCGACGAACCGGGCGATCTCGAACCGGGCGATCTCGAACAGGATCTCGAGCAGGGCGATCTGGATCGGAGGGCCGCCGCCGGGGACGAACTCGACCGGGGGGCCGGGCGGGTGGCGCCGACCGGGCCGGTGCCGGCGCCGGACTCGCTGGCGCGGCGGATCGTGGGGCCGCCGGCGCCGGACGCCGGGGAGTCGGTGCGGCGGAACAGCGAAGGGCGGGTGACGCTCCGGGCCTGGCCGCTCGCGGAACCGGTCACCGTGGACGGCGTGCTCGACGATCCGGTGTACGACGAAGTCCCCGCCGCCGGGGGGTTCGTCCAGCAGGAGCCGGTCGAGGGCGCGCCGGTCTCCGAGCCCACCCGCGTCTGGGTGTTCTACGACGCGGACAGCCTCTATGTCTCCGCCGACCTCGAACAGCAGGGCTCCACCATCGGCGGGGAGATGCGGCGGGATCACCGGAACATCGGCTGGCAGGACAGTTTCTCGGTCATCCTCGATACCTTCTACGACCGGCGCAACGGGTTCCTCTTCCATACGAATGAACACGGCGGGCTCTTCGACGCGCAGGTCACCGACGAGCGGAACACGAACAGCGACTGGAACACGGTCTGGTATGCCGAAGGGTCGAGCACCGCGGCCGGCTGGAGCGTCGAGATGCGCATTCCCTTCCGGTCGCTGCGGTATGCCGCCGGCGGGGCGCAACTCTGGGGGATCAACTTCCGCCGGCTCATCAAGCACAACAACGAACGCGCTTTCTTCACGCCGCTCTCGCAGGCGTACAGCCGCAACGCCCTGCTGCGCCTCTCGGAAGCGGCCACGCTCGTCGGGCTGGTGGCGCCGCAGGGTTCCCGGCGGATGGAACTCAAACCCTACGCCATCGGCGGGCAGACGCATCAGCCGCTGTCCGATATCACGAACGACTGGACCGGCGATGTCGGCGCCGACTTCAAGTTCGGGGTGACCGAGGGATTGACCGCCGATCTCACCTGGAACACCGACTTCGCGCAGGTGGAGGACGACGACTCGCAGGTGAACCTGAGCCGGTTCAGCCTGTTCTTCCCGGAGAAGCGCGAGTTCTTCCTCGAAGGGCAGGGCGTCTTCGACTTCGGCGGGCGGGAGAGCAGCATGTTCGGCGGGCCCACCGACATTCCCATTCCCTTCTTCAGCCGCCGCATCGGGATCTCCGGGTCGAGCGCGGTGCCGATCCTCGGCGGCGCCCGGATGCACGGTCGAGCGGGCGCGTATTCCCTCGGCCTGCTGAACATCCAGACCGGGGCGCAGGACGAACTCGAAGTGGATTCGACGAACTTCAGCGCCTTCCGGCTGAAACGCGACCTCTTCTCCCGCAGCAATATCGGGGTCATCGCCACCCACCGCACGCTCGCCGCGGACGGCGGCGGCGCGAACAGCCTCTACGGCGTGGACGGCAACTTCGCGCCCACGGAGCACCTGCGGATCAATACCTTCTACATGGCGACGCGCGCCCCGGAGTCCGCCGGGGGGATCGAGGACGCGAGTTACCTCGGGCAGGTGCGCTACGACACCGACCTGATCGGCCTCTCGGCGGAGCGGCTCTACCTCGGCGAGGGGTTCGATCCGGGAATGGGTTTCGTGCGGCGGCGGGATTTCCTCAAGACCGCCGGCGGGTTCAAGTTCGCGCCGCGGCCTTCGGGGATCGAGCGCATCCGCCAGTTCGAGTTGCAGGTGGACGCCGCGAATTACGACCGGCCCGACGGCGGGATGGAGACCCGGGAATACACCGTCGAACTGCGGACGATCTTCGAGAGCAGCGACCGGCTGGTCTTCGACTGGTCGCGGACCGAGGAACACCTGCTGGAAGGCTTCGACCTGGTGGACGACCTCGGCGTTCCTGCCGGGCGTTACCGTTTCGACCGGGGGAGCGTCCGTTTCTGGCTGGGTTCGCACCGGCCGGTGTCCGGGTATCTCCGGTACGAGTTCGGCGACTTCTTCGATGGCGACCGGCGGGAACTCACCTACTGGGGCCGGACCGAAGTGAACCGGCGGCTCTCGCTGGAACCGAACCTGGGGCTGAACTGGATCCGGATGCCCGCCGGCGAGGCGCGGACCACGCTGGCCCGGGTGCGCGCGTCCTACACGATCTCGCCGCGCAGTTACTTCGGGGCGCTCGTCCAGTACAACTCGGCGGCGGCGGTCTGGTCGGCGAACCTCCGCTACCGCTGGGAATACTCGCCGGGCAGCGACCTGTTCGTGGTGTTCAGCACGAACCGGGAAGAGGACGACGGGATCTCGGGGCTGACCGACCGGACGCTGGTCGTCAAGTTCACCCGGCTGTTCCGGTTCTGAACCGGCCGCGCGCCGCACCCTCCCGCATTCCCCTGCGCCGGTCCCGCTGGTCCGTGGCCCGTCCGTCCGCGCCCGCCGTCCGTCTCGACCCGGGTTCGTTCGCGCCCCCGCGACCGGGAATCACGCTGACCCGGGCCTTCCTCTGCGTCGGCGCAGTCCTCGCGTTCGCCGGGACTTTCGCCGGAACGCCGGCCGCCGCCGGACAGGAGACCGGCGCCGGCGCGAGGGAAGAGGACGCCGGCGGACAGGCCGTCTCCGGGGACCACGCGCCGAACCGGGCCGCCGGCGAGCCGGCCGACGAAACCCCGACCTTCGTCATCCGGGGCCCGGCGCCGCCGGACCTGCCGGACACCGTGCGCCGGGACGAGAGCGGCGGCGCCACCATGCGCGCCACCCGGCTCGAAGGCCCCTTCGAGTTCGACGGCCGCCTCGACGATCCCATCTACGACCGCGTCCCCGGCGTGGGCGGTTTCATCCAGGCGCTGCCGCTCGAAGGGGAACCGGCGACCGAACCCACCGAGGTCTGGGTCTTCTACGACGACGACACCGTGTACATCGCCGGGCGCTGTTACGACAGCCAGCCGGAACGCATGGTGGCCACCGAGATGCGCCGCGACAACTTCGGCATCTTCAACAACGAGAACCTGGCCGTCATCTTCGACACCTTCTACGACCGCCGCAACGCCTTCTTCTTCTACATGAACCCGGTGGGCGGGTTCTTCGACGGGCTCATCGTGGACGAGCGGAATGTGAACCGCGACTGGACGGCGGTGTGGGATTCCCGGGCGCAGCGCACCGAGGACGGCTGGACCATGGAGATGGCGATCCCGTTCAAGACGCTGCGGTATCCCACCGGCGGGCCGCAGGTATGGGGGATCAACTTCCGCCGGGTGGTGCGCTGGAAGAACGAGATCTCCTATCTCACCCGGGTGCCGGCGGCGCTCGGCCCCCGGGCGATCACCAAGGTGAGTTCCGCCGGCACCCTGGTCGGCGTCGAAGCCCCGGCCAGCCACCGCACCATGGAGGTCAAGCCCTACCTCATCGGCGATTCCGCCGGCGCCTTCGCCGACAGCGGGGGTTTCGAGAACACCTTCGGCGGGGACTTCGGCGGCGACGCCAAGGTCGGCATCACCAGCGGGCTCACCGCCGATCTCACCTGGAACACCGACTTCGCGCAGGTGGAAGCGGACGCGCAGCAGATCAACCTGACCCGGTTCAGTCTCTTCTTCCCGGAGAAGCGCGAGTTCTTCCTCGAGGGGCAGGGGATCTTCGGTTTCGGGACTTCCACCCGGGCGCCGCCGGCCGGTTCCACCCGCAGTTTCGGGCCGCCCAGCAGCACCCCGGTGCTCTTCTTCAGCCGGCGCATCGGGCTGTCCGAAGGACTGGCGGTGCCCATCCTCGCCGGCGGACGGGTCACCGGGAAGATGGGCGACTACTCGGTGGGGGCGCTCGCCATCCGCACCGGCGCCACCGACCCGACGGACGACGGAACCGGCGGCGAGCCGCAGACCGACTTCTCGGTGTTCCGGCTGAAGCGGGACATCCTGGGGCGCAGCACCGTCGGCGTCATGGGGACCTACCGCTCCGGTTCCCCGACGGACCTCGGCCGCAACTTCGCCGGGGGTTTCGACGCCCGGTTCGGGTTCTTCGACCATCTCGACCTGCGCGGGTACGCCGCCTGGACCCAGAACGAAGAGGAAGACCGCACCGGTTTCAGTTACCTCGGCCAGTTCGACTACAACGGCGACCGCTACGGGCTGCAGTTCGAGCGGCTGGTGGTGGGCGACGGCTTCGACCCGGGAATCGGTTTCCTGCGCCGGCGGGACTTCCGGCGCAACTACGCCGAAGGGCGTTTCAGCCCCCGGCCGCATTCCATCGGCTGGCTGCGGAAGATCGGCGGGACGCTCAGCGTGGACTACACCACGGACAACGAGGATGTGCTGGAAACGCGGATCTTCTCGTTCCGGGGCAATGTGGAACTGGAGAACGGCGACCAACTGAACGCGACGCTGGCGCGGAACCGGGAAGTGCTCAGCGACGACTTCGATCTCTCCGACGACCTCTCGGTGGCCGTCGGCGCCTACGACTTCGACTACGCCCGGGTCAGTTACCAGGCCGGGCCGCAGCGCCCGATCTCGGGGAACTTCGCCTTCCAGCAGGGCGGGTTCTTCGACGGGACGCGGCGGGAATTCGCCTGGCGCGGCCGGGTGGAGGTGATGCCGCGGCTGACGCTGGAGCCGCTGGTCTCGCTGAACTGGATCGGGTTGCCGCGCGGCGACTACGACACGCAACTGCTGGCGACGCGGATCAACTACACGCTCTCGCCGCGCAGTTTCTTCGCCGCGTTCCTGCAGTACAACACCGCCGCCGACAGCCTCTCCACGAATGTGCGGTTCCGCTGGGAATACCAGCCGGGCAGCGACCTGTTCGTGGTGTACAACTCCCAGCGCGACACGCTGGCGCCGGGGTACCCGGACCTGGAGTCGCGCAGCCTCATCGTCAAGTTCACCCGCCTGTTCCGCTTCTGACCGAGGGCGGCGGAGGACCGCCGGTTCGCGTCTTTCCGGCGCCCCGGCAGCGCGAGCGGCCGCCGAACGCCGGGTGCCGAGCCCGGAGTCGGCGTCACTCCGGCTCGATTCCCCGCCGGCGCGGTACGCGGCTGTTCGGGAGACGCGGCGACCACCCGCTTTCGTCGAGCAGGATTCTTCGCCGCCTTCGCTTATCTCGAAGCGCCGCCGCCGGCCTTTCGGCGAGGGCCCCGGTTCCGGCGGGAAGACCGGCCGGGTGGTGACCGGTTCGCGGCGTACCACGCGCGGTGCTGCACGCCGGCACCCGGGTTTGCGGACCCCGGAGTCGCGCGGCCTCGATCATCGAGTCCCCGGCCGGTTCCGTTTCCGACCGAGGCAGAGGCCGCCCGGTTCGCGGGTCGTCGGCGCGTCGGCGGAGCGAGGAACGGCCGGACCCGCGGTATCGCGCCGCGTCGGGAGTCCGCGCGTTGTCCGGGCTCGATTCCCGCCGGCGCAGTACGCGGCTGCTCGGGAGACGCGGCGACCACCCGCTTTCGTCGAACAGGATTCTTCGCCGCCTTCGCTTCCCTCGAAGCGCCGCCGCCGGCCTTTCGGCGAGGGTCCCGGTTCCGGCGGGAACACCAGCCGGGTGGTGACCGGTTCGCGGCGTACCACGCGCGGTGCTGCACGCCGGCGCCCGGGTTTGCGGACCCCGGAGTCGCGCGGCCTCGATCATCGAGTCCCCGGCCGGTTCCGTTTCTGACCGAGGCAGAGGCCGCCGGTTCGCGGGTCGTCGGCGCGTCGGCGCGTCGGCGGAGCGAGGAACGGCCGGACCCGCGGTGTCGCGCCGGGTCGGGAGTCGGCGTTGCCCGGGCTCGATTCCCGCCGGCGCAGTACGCGGCTGCTCGGGAGACGCGGCGACCACCCGCTTTCGTCGCGCGGGGTCCTTCGCCATTTTCGCTTACTTTGCGGTGCCACCGCCCACCGGTTCTCCACGAAGTCCGGTTCCACCGCGAGAATCAGCGGAATGGCGACCGGTTCGCGGCGGACGGCGCGCGGCGCGACCCGCCGGCGCCCCGGTATCCGGACCCGGAGTCGCGCAGCCTCGATCGCCGAGTTCACCCGCCGGTTCCGGTTCTGACCACCGGAGGGTGGCGGTTCGCGGATTTCGGCGCCTCGGCGGCGCGAGCGGAAGCCGGGTTGTCGCGTCGGGCCGGGAGTCGAGGTCTTCCCGCCCGGGGCCGCTCCTCCGCCGGCGCGGTCTTCGAGCGCCGGCGGGGAATCGCGGAGAAGCGCCCGGTTACCAGACGGTGATGGCTACGCGCGCGTCTTCCGCTTCGACGCGCACTTCGGAACCGCGCGCGGAAGTCAGCAGCGCCCACGCCAGCCGGCGCGGGTCGCAGTCGGTGAAACCGTCCCGTCCATCCTCTCGGCAGGCGTCCGCCACGCTCCGCAGCGCTTCGAGCGGCGCCCGCACCTCCACTCGGTCCCCGGCCTCGCCGTCCGCCCGCGAGTTCCCTTCCCGGACCCGGACCACGAGGTCCCCGTCTTCCAGGCCCACCAGCACCCGGTCGGCGCCGTCCCGAACCTCGACCAGGCGGGCGTTCTCCACTCCTTCGAGGGAGTCCAGCACCCCGGAGAGGGCGCGGAGCCCCAGCACCGCTTCCCGCGGCAGGTGTCGGAAACCCCCGCGGAACCGGTCGTCGCCGCCGTCACCCCATTCCCCGCGCCAACGGCGTTCGCGCCGGTGTTCCCGCCGGTCGTCGAAACGGTGTTCGTCGTAGAAGTACCGATCCGGCGCCAGGCGGGTCGCCAGCAGGGGAAGCAGCAGCGGCACCGGGGCGACGAGGCGCGTGTCCCCGGCGGCCACCGAGACCACCGCCACGCCGCAGGCGGAGATGCAGGCGGTGAAGAGCAGCCCGGCGACGAGCGCCAGCAGCAATCCGTAACCGAGGAGGCGGAGCATGTCGTTTCGACGGACGGTCGGGGGGAATGGATGCGGAGAAGCGCTCAGCGCTGCGGGCCGACCCAGACGCGCACGCTGCCGTCGTCGCCCTTCACCGAAACCAGGTCGCCTTCGTGTCCGGAGAGGGTCTCGAGGGCGGCGGCGAAGTCCAGTTCCTGCGGATCGGCGCCGGAGAACAGCGCGTCGCCGAAGGTCACCGGAACCCGGATGAACAGCGTCCCGTCGTCGCCGCGCCCTTCGACGCGGATCTCGTCGCCGTCCATGATGGCGGTGAGCCGTTCGTCGCCTTCTTCGCTGAGTTCGATGGAGGTTCCCGGATTCTCCCGGAGCGCCTGCCATACCTCGCGCAGTTCGTCGAGGTGGTTTTCGGCCTCGTCGTTCATCTCTTCGATCATCTCGTCGAAGAGTTCCGCGCCGAGGGACTCGACCACCCCGTGGGCGGCGGCGAGCGGCACATTCACATCCACGCGCTGGTCTTCGGAATCGCCCTCGACCTGCACATGGAGCCAGGCTTTCTCCGGCTGGGCGAGCGCCGGGGCGGCGGCGAACGCGAAGAACGCGCCGGCGACGACGCCGACGCGCAGGAAGCGGGAATGGAGGAGGGAGTGGATCATGCCCCGTCCTAACGACACGCCGCCGCCGGCGGTTCCCCGCCGCCTGTTTCCCGCCGCCGTCGTTGTTCGCGTCGCGTTCGCTCGGGCGAGGGGAAGATCGCCGGGTCGCGCACTTCGAGGCCGAGCCGGGGGAGTCGAGTCGTTCGCCCGGGGCGGCCGGAGAACTGCGGGTGCGGAAGTGGGGATCCCCGCCGCTGCCGCTCCGGCGCGGAGGAAGTCGGGCGCGGGAGCCGGACTCGGCGGCCACAGCGACCCCGCCGCTCCGGCGCGGAGGGAGGCGGAACCGGCAAGCGTGAGGACGGCTGGGAACTGGTGAGCAACAACCCGAGTACTCGCCGCGGCCGGCTGCCGAGGCAGACCGGATCGTGGGCCGGGTCATCCGGCATGGGTCGCTGGCCGAGGCGCCGGGAGAAAGCGCGGCGGACTGACCGCGCGGATGGGCTACGCTCCCGCCCGGCGCACGTGACACGGTGCTATTCCGTCTGCCGTAGCCGGCCCCGTAAGGGGCGAGGTGCCATGTGGGGTTTCGGACGGGCCCCACCGTGCGCCGCCCTACTCCGGGCTTGCGCCTTTCCGTTCTCGGATCGCCGACGCCGCCGCTCCCGTGCGGAGGGAGGGAACGGCGAAGACCGGCGCCACCGCCGGCCGCCGACGCCGCCGCTCCGGCGCGGAGGGACGCCGTCTTCTTCGTCGCTCTCGCCATTGTCGCCCGACCCCGCCGTTCCCCCGCGGACCGAAGAGGGCGCGGACGACGGGTGACGACGCGCTTCCCCGGGGACTTCGCCGCGGAAGAGAGGGAACCGCGCCCGGCAACCGTCGGTCGGCGCCGCCCCGTTGCGCCTCCGCCACCGCCATCCCCGGGCTTCGGGCCGAGGGAACCGCGCCCGGCGGTCGTCGGCAACCGCCCCCGCACCGGCGCCGCCGTCGTCGCTCGCACCGGCGCCGCCTCGCCGGCTCCCTCGTCGCCCCACGCCGGCTGCTCCGGCGACCGGCCTCGCCCCGACCATCGCGTCGCCGCCCTGAGCGACAATTCCCCACCGTGACCGACCACGAACCGGTGCCGGCGGTCCGCTCGCTGCTCTATGTGCCGGCGTCGAACCCCCGAATGATCGAGAGGGCGGCGGAGCGCGGCGCGGACGGCCTGATCCTCGACCTCGAAGACGGCGTCCATCCGGCGAAGAAGGAGGAAGCCCGCGCCGGGCTCCGGGCGGCGTGCCGAACCCTCACCGACGCCGGCGCTTCGGTGGCGGTCCGGCTGAACGCGCCGGATACCGGGTGGTGGCGGGAGGACTTCCGCGCGGCGCAGGAAGCCGAGGTCGAAACCATCGTGATCCCGAAGGCGGAGGACGACCGGGCCGTCGAGCGCGCCGAATCTGCCGCCATCCGCCATCTCCTCCTCATGATCGAAACCGCCGCGGGAGTGGCGCGGGTATTCGACCTGGTCCGGGCCTCGCCGGCGGTCTGCGGTCTCCTGTTCGGTTCCGCCGACTACACCCTCAGCCTCGGCCGCCGCCCCGGCGTCCCCCTCCGTGACCCGCCGCCGCGGTCTCCCGGCTCGGAACCGCGAGGTGAGGCCGGAGGAGCCGACGACTCCGCCGACCCGGCCCTGGAATTCGCCCGCCAGCGGATCCTGCTCGCCGCCTGCGCCGCCGGGATTCCCGCCTGGGACGCCCCCCACTTCGCTTTCCGCGACGCGGAAGGAACGAAGAGAGCGGCCCGCCGCGCCGCCCGTTCCGGTTTCGAGGGTATGACCGCCGTCCACCCGGCCCAGGTCCCCGTCATCCACGAAGCGTTCGCCCCGACCCCCGAGGAACGCCGCTGGGCCGAACGGGTCGTCGCCGCGATGGAGACCGCCGAGACCCGCGGCGAAGCCGTCGCCGAACTCGACGGCCGACTCCTCGAGATCCTCCACCTCGAACAGGCCCGCCGCCTCCTGCGTTACTGAGCCGTGCTCCCGGGGCGCGCGGCCCCTGAATCCGCCGCCCCGGACCGCGCTTCACGGCGACCGCCGCCGCAGCGCCGCGACCACCCGCGCCAGTCCCGCCGCCGCCGCGCCGCTCACCGATTCCCCGCCGGCATTCCGCAGCACCACCACCGCGGCGTCCGTGGCCGGTTCGATCCAACCGGCGGCCCGATACCCGGCGAGGTTTCCCAGGTGTCCGTACGCGGTGAACCCGGCGCCCCCGGCGTCCGTCATCCGCCGCGCCATGAACCCGAACCCGTAACCGCGCCCGAGATCGGCGTCGGCGACCACCGGGCTCAGGTTGTCGCGGCGTGCGGCGGCCGGAAGCACCGCGTCGAACGCCGGAGACCCGATCCCCACCAGGAATCGCAGCAGGACTCCCAGGTCGGCGACGGTGGACCAGAGCCCGCCGTTCGGCACCCGATACCCGCGCCCGTCGCGCTCCCGGCGCGGCGTGTCGCGGTCCGTCGACCCGTCACCCTCCGCCGCGTGCCCGACAGCGATCCGTTCCGCTCCGGCGGGGACTCGTTCCGGCCCCTCGGGGATGCCGGAAGAGAAACCGGTCGCGTCCATACCCAGCGGCCGCAGCAGCCGCTCGCGCACGAACTCCAGGAAGGGCCGCCCCGCCGCGCGCTCCACAGCGGCGCCGAGCACCGCGTAGCCGATGTTGGAGTAGCGGTAGCGAGTCCCCGGCTCGAACTCGAATCGCGTGTGTCCGAGGGCGCGGCCCAGGGTTTCGAGCCAGTTTGCGGGCGCCCCCAGCGCGTACGGCGCGAGCGGCTCCGGCTCCCGCGCCAGCCCGCCGGTCATCGTCGCCAGTTGCGCCAGCGTGGGGCCGGGCGCCCCGGGGAACGCGTTCCGCGCCCGCCCGATCTCCGGCGCGAACCGCCGCGCCGGGTCCCCGCGCCGCGCCCGACCCTTCTCGATGAGCAGCAGCAGCGCCAGCGCCGTCACCGGTTTCGTGAGCGACCCGATGCGGAACCGGTGCTCCGGGGTCACCGGGGCCCCGGTGGCGCGGTCGGCGACCCCGAACCCCGCCGAGAGCACCATCTCCCCGCCCACGAACACCCCGACCGCCGCCCCGCCCCGCCCTTCCCGCTCGACCTCCTCCCGCACTTCCTCCGCTGTCCGTTCCACCGCCGCCCGCAGTCCTCCCCCGAGTTCGGGGGTCGCCGAGGCCGGATAAACGGCCCCCGCCGGTTCGGAGCGCACGGATCGCCCCAAACGGAACCGGATCCACGGCTACGCCCTCACGCTCGGACATCGGGATGGTGGTGCTGGGGAAGTCGGTGGGGTGCTCGGGCTCCGGAGACGGGCAGGGGCGCCGAACGGGACTCCGTCCGACCCCCGCCACCCGGCGGAAGGCCGCGAAGTATCGCCGCGCCGGAAGAACCCTGTCGACCCCCCGCCGCCGGTTGCGCACCCCGCCCGCTGTCCCGAGCGACACGGCGGGCAGGGCCGCGACCGGTCGCCGGCCACCCCGCGCGCCCGCCTCCGGCTCGGTCCCCGGGCGCCATCGCCCACCGGAATTGCGCCCGCCGGGAGGCCCGGCACCTACTTCGGAACGAACCTACCGGAACTACCTGCCCCGCCGGGACCGGTGTCCGGAACACCCTGAATTTCGCCATCTCCGACTCGGCGGAAAACCGGTAGAGCGGCCGCCCCACAACTGCTCGGCTACAACGGGTCTTGCCCGCCGCGCGTCTCTCCCGAAAACCCGCCCGTCCACCACGCCCTCGCCCTACTCCGCCGGGCCGAACGAGCCATCGCCGCCGTGGAACCCCCTCGCCATCCTGGGAAAAGCCGCGGCCGAAGTCGAAATCACCTCTCCCCTCGACCCTCCTCTCGCCACCCACAGCCGGCCGCCGCCGCGTTCCGACCTACTCTGCCCGCCGATACGCCTGCTCGATCAGATGGACCGTCGCCTCCAGAGCGGCGTCATTGTCGAGTGGGATGTCGATACTCGTCTGGCTGCTCTCCTTGTACCTCGAGAGTTGAACGATCTTCCAGTCCCGGAGGTCCTTCTTTTTCTCCGACGGATCGTCCGCCTCGTCGAAGGGCAACGCGAGCAGGACTTCCAGGGAACGCTTGCGGGGCACGACCTCCACGAAATAGCGGAGGCGGTGATAACTGACCGTCTTGGCTTCGACGATCTCGACGACCTCAGACCCCAGGGCCTGCACCCTCGTGCGAAGCCGGCGGAACAGCTCGCGGACCGGTTCCGGCATGGCCACACTCTCGGGTGTGCGGCCCGAGGCGCGCTTCTGTCTTTCTCGCAGCAGCACTGCGTCCACACGATATTGCGGCACTTCCAGATCCGGCCAGATTTCCACTGCCATATCGGAGAGTTCCACTCCGCGCGCATCGATCTCGACTTCAGTCCACTTCGTCTGCTCGCGAATGAACTTGTTGAGTTGAAGGGGGCTCTCCCGAAATCCGCCGGCCATCGTTTTCTTGGCTTCGAACGGTCGGTTCGAGTACTCACTGTTGTAGCCTGTAAGCGTCAGGTTGCCGAGGCGATGCTTTCTGGATTCCTGCACACTCCGCCAGTCATCCCCACCGAGCATGGTGATCCACTCTCGGCCCAGGTTCGCGCTCTGGGGGAGGACATGCTCTATGGTGAGTGAAGAAGTATCGACGGGTTCCTTCCTTCGGTAATTCTCCAGTCGATCGAGCAGGACAGCGCACACCGGACGGCCATACATGTCGTCCTCTCGCAGCGCCTTCCGAAACTGATCGTCCGTCGGGAACTCGACGCCCATCGGTCGAAGTCGAAATCCGACTCTCAGGTCCATCGAGGGTTCCCCGGTGAGGATTCGGGAGGTCAGATGGGCGAACACTTTGTCGTAGGGGCGTGTGGAGAGGCCGCACACCAGTCGACGAACGAGAAAACTCTCGATCAGATCGAGTGCGGACAGGAGATCATCTTCGTTGAGTGTGCGATCCTGCTCGCGGCACTCGAGAAGTCGCATGATCGTGATCGCGGGTGCGGCTCGCAGTCTGCGGATCCTCGCGTACCGCGTTTCCCGTGCGGGCTTCCGTTCATCGCCGATTCGGAATGCGGCGTAGTGGCGAGCGTGGCGCTCGAGATCGGAGAGTGCCGGCTCGAGTTCTACGGTCTTTCGCTGCTTTTCCCAGAAACGGCGAAAACCGGGGTAGATCAGATCGTTCTTCGTCTGTGTCTCGGAGCGCTGCTTCATGTCGAGATAGTCGCGAGCGAAGTTGTCGAAGACGCGACGATCGTCTGTCTGGAATCGTTGCTCGAGTTTTTTCCAATACCGATCGTACATTGCGGTCTGCTCGTCTTCCTCGAGACGCATCAGAACGCAATTACGAATCAGATCGGATTTGCTGAGCTCCTGGCCGGTGGCGTTCAGGCTCTCGAATATCGCCTGCGGGTCGTCCACGTTCGGGGCGAGTTCGATCTTGACGATCGAGAGTTTGTGGATGCCACGCATGGCGATCTTTGGATCGGTACATGACACCCTCTCGAAGAGATGCTCGTAGGCGCTTTCGATAGCAGGTGAGATACCGCTCGGCACTTCGGGGCCATCGATCAGTTGGCAGATGGCGTCCTGGTCGCGACCGCGGAGCAGCAGGCGATATCTGTCGGGGCCCGATCGGCCGAAATTCGTGAGGTAATCGTGGTCGATCTGATCGGCTGCGACTTCGCCGGCGGTGGCAGCATCTTCTTGGCGGATTCGGTTCCGGAGGGCGATGAGCAGCAGGAGGAGTGTGGTGAGCCTTTGCTGACCATCGACGATGGTCCAGCGACGGAACGTGTCCCGGGACTGGCGGGCCGGGATCCGAACGAGTGTGCCGAGAAAATGCTGGGGAGTGCTGTGGTCGGTTCCGGCACGGTGAACGTCGCGCCAGAACTGGGCGCAGTCCTGCTCGGGCGTCCAGGTGTAGAAGCGCTGGAACACCGGGACGGTGAACTGCTGACGGCTTCGCCCGATCAAGTCGGTGAAGGGCAGATGCTCTGCGTTCACGGTACGTGGGGTCGCCGAGTCGGTGAGAAGAGGGCGCGGAGAAGTGCGAGCGATGGAGACGCCGGGGGGCGGTGGGCCCGGGTGGCTTGCGGCGAGCGGTGGAGAGGGTGACTCGAACGGGCGCTCGGTGGCTGCCGGGTCGGCGAGTGTACGGATCGTGGGACCGCAGGTCCAGCCCCGTCGGTCGGCCCCGGAGCTCCGGGGGCCGGCGGCCGGGCGGGAGACCCGAGGGCGGGGCTATTCGTCCGACGGGTCGCTGGCGGGCGCGGAACGGCGGAGCGCCGCAACCACGCGCCCCAGCGCTGACGAGGCCAAGTCCCCGACGCTCACGGAGTCGCCGCCGACATTCCGCAGCACCACAACAGCGGCGTCCGTCTCCGGTTCGATCCAGGCAGCGGCGCGGTAGCCGGCGACGCTGCCGCCGTGGCCGTAGGCCGTGAAGCCCTCGCCGCCCGCGTCCAGCAGCCGCCGGGTCATGAAGCCGAACCCGTAGCCGCTCGACAGGTCCCCCGCCGCGAATGCCCGGGTGAGGTTGTCCTGCCGGGTCTCGGCCGGGATCACCCCGTCGAACGCCGCCGACTCGACCCCCACCAGGAACCGCAGGAAGACGCCCAGGTCCGCCACCGTCGAGTAGAGCGCGCCGTTCGGGACCTTGTAACCGCGCCCCGCGTGCTCCCGCGCCGGGGTCTCGGCGTCCACGGAGCCGTCGTCTTCGACCTGGTAGCCGGCGGCGATCCGGGCCGTCAGCTCATGACCCGGATCCTCGGGCGGGAAGAAGATCGTGTCCGCCATCCCCAGCGGCCCCAGCAGCCGTTCCGCCACGAACTCCATGAACGGCTGCTCGGCCGCCCGTTCCACCGCGCCGCCCAGCACCGCGTAACCGATGTTCGAGTACTGGTAGCGCGTCCCCGGCTCGTACTCGAACCGGGTCTCTTCGAGCGCCCGGAACACCACCGACAGCCATTCCGAAGGCGCTCCCCGCAGGTAGGTCGGCAGGTTCGCCGGTTCCCGCGCCAGGCCGCCGGTCATCGTCGCCAACTGGAAGATCGTCGGCCCCGGCGCCCGGTCGAACTCGTTCTCCACCCGCGCCAACTCCGGCACGAACCGGGACGCCGGGTCCCCGCGCCGCGCCCGGCCGTCCTCGATGAGCGCGAGCATCGCCATCGCCGTCACCGGCTTGGTGATGGAGCCGATGCGGAACAGGTGGTCCGGTTCCGCCGCCTCGCCGCTTTCCAGGTCGGCGAGCCCGAAGCCTTCGGCGAGCACCGTCTCCCCGCCGACGAAGATCCCGAGCGCCGCGCCGCCGCGCCCGTCCATCTCCACCGCCGTCCGCACCTCCCGCGCCGCCGCGCCCGCCGCCGACTCCAGCGTGAGCGGCGTGGGTCCCGCGCCGGTCCCCGCCTCGGGGCCGCAGCCGTTCGCGACGAGCAGCAGCGCCGCCCCGAAGAGGAACCGGACGCCGGCCCGCCGGAACTGCGGGAGCCGGCCGGCCCCACGCGGTCGGCCGGCGGTGGCGACCGGTCTCGATGCCGTGTTCATTCGTTGTTTCCTTTCGCGGTCAGTGCAGGGCAGCGGACGACGACACCGCCGGGCCCGCGATCATCGGGTGTGGAGGTCATCCGAACAGGGGCAGCGGCATACCGTCGAGGGCTTCGGTGTTCACCCAGTGGATCGTGTCGGGCGGTTCGGTGTACCAGGACGCCACGCCCTCGCGCAGGGTCTCGGTGTATTCCGGGGAGATCTCGTAGTGGACGAAGCGGCGGCCGTTCCGGTGCGCCGCTTCGGCCGTCGTCCCGATGCCGCCGAACGGATCCAGCACCACCTCGTTGCGGAAACTGTAATAGGTGATGACCTTCTCGGCCAGTTCCCGGGGAAAGACGGCGGGGTGCTTCGACGAGTGCGCCGGAGGGATCTTCCACACATTCGTCACTTCGTAGCCGTCCTCGATCCGGGAGTCGCGGACGGCGTCCGGGTCGGGATGCTTGCGGATGTTCCAGTCGATCAACTTGTCCGTCGCCTTGCGGTACACGAGGACGTACTCGGTCACCGGGACCGGCTTGTACTGCAGCGGATGACGGTCGGCGGCGAAACGGCGGCCGCGGCCGGTGGCCCAGCCGGCGCCCTCCGGTTTCTGCCAGATGATGTCGTCCATGAAGACGAAACCGGTTTCGAGGAACAGTTGGTGGAAGTCGAAGGGAACGGCGATCCGCCGCGACGCTTCGTTGCGGTTCGAACGCCGGATGAGGACCGGGGACACATTGATGACGAAGAAGCGGCCCTCGTTCAGCACGCGGTGGCACTGGTTCAGGATCTTCTTCATCTTGAGCAGGTATTCCTCGTACTCCAGGTAGTCGGCGTATTCCGGTCGGGCGTTGAAGTAGGGCGGGGAAGTGAAGACCAGGTCCACGGACTCGGCCGGCGTTTCGAGGAGCAACTCCTCGGAGTCTCCGACGGCGATGGTGTTGCGGATCGTCGAGAGGCGGGGAGTCGCCGCCGGCCGGGAGCGCGTCGCCGCGGCGGGGCCGGAGCGACCGAGGATGCGGGATTCGAGGACTTCCCGCGCGGTGGTCTTGTCCTCGACGACGAGACTGGTCGCGGCGTCCACGACGACTTCCCCGACCAGGTGGCCGTTCGATTTCAGCGGGACGCGCCAGCAGTGGTAGCGGTCGTCCACTTCCGGGAGGCCGAACCCCAGCGTGTTCTCGAGCGCGATCTGCTTCAGGTAGAGCGAGGCGACGCTCTTGGCGTCCCGCACCGACTCGACGCGGTAGCGCGGCGCGGTGCGGGTCCGGGGCACGAGGGGAATCGGCGGGGCGCCTTCGGGGGAGTGCGGGGGGAAAAGGACGGGCCGGGAGTCGCCGGAGAGCCGGGGCCGGCGAGGGAACCGGGAATGTTCGCAGATACGCGGGGGTTCCCGGCGGCCCGGACTGGCGGGCGCGACTTGCGGGCCGGGGTCGCGGATGGGGTTGCGGACCGGGGTCGGGAGCGCGCACCGGGAACCCGTGGAATCCGGACCGGAACGAGGGGCCGCCCGGGGAGAGCCGCCGGGCGCGGTAGCATCGGCAGGATGCAGCGAGCGGCGGCCGGGAACACCGGGACGCCCCGACCGGGGAGACGCGCGCTCGCCGGTCGCCGCTTTGTCGACTCACCGGCGGCCGGGCGCACCGTGACGCCCGCACCGGGGGGAAGCGCACGCGCCGGTCGCTGCTTCCCTGCCTCGCCGGCGGCCGGGAGCGCGGAGACGCCCCGACCGGGGAAATTCCCGACGGGAGCCCGGTCCGCGAACGCCCCGGAGGCCCGTCACCGCCCGCCGCGTCGCACCGGCGGTCGAGCGCCGGGCGCTCCCCTGCGGGCCCGCCGGGCGCGGCGCAGTCGCGGGCGGGCCGGTCGGCGGCCGGTCAGTCCGAGGTGGAATCGTTCGACCGACGGCGGCAGGCCTCTCCCGACTGCGCCGTCCTTCGCTGCCGCCACGGGCGCCCTCCTCACGACCCTGCTCGTCCCGGCCGCGCTCTCCGCGCCGGCGATCCCGACCGCCTCCGTACCGGCGAGCCCGACCGCCACCGCGCCGGCGAGCGCGACCGCCTCCCTGCCATCGAGCGCGGCCATCTCCCCGTCATCGAGCGCGGCTGCCACCGCGCCGGCGAGCGCGACCGCCTCCCCGCCGGCGCCAGCAAGCGCGGCTGCCACCGCCACCGCGCCGGCGAGCGCGACCGCCACCGCGCCGGCGAGCGCGACCGTCTCCCCGCCGGCGAACGCGACCACCTCCGCATCGAGCGCGACCGCCACCGCACGGGCGACCCCGACCGCTTCCCCGCCGTCGAGCGCGACCGCCACCGCGCCGTCGAGCCCGACCGCCTCCCCGCCATCGGCCGCCCAGCCGGAGGAGTCCGACGCCATCCCGGTCCGCGTCACCGAGGGCACCAACTTCGCCGTCGCCGCCTCCCCGGACGGCGCGACGCTGGTCTTCGATCTCCAGGGCACCCTCTGGCGCCTCCCCGCCGCCGGGGGCGAAGCCGAACCGCTCACCGACGGCCTCGGCGACGACCGCCTCCCCGACTTCCACCCCGACGGCAGCCGCGTCGTCTTCCAGTCCTACCGCAGCGGCACTTGGGATCTCTGGGCGCTGACCCTCCCGCCGGAGACCCCGGACACCGCTCCCGAAGCCGCGCCCGACCCCGCTCCGCCGACCGACTTCCCCGCGCCGGAACGCCTCACCGACTCCGCCGGCGACGACCGGGAGCCCGCCTGGTCGCCGGACGGAACCCGCATCGCCTTCGCCTCCGACCGCGGCGGCACCTACGACCTCTGGCTCCTCACCGTCGCAACCGGCGAACTCCGCCAACTCACCACCGCCCTCGGCAACGAGAGCGAACCGGCCTGGACCCCCGACGGCGCCGCCCTCGTCTATGTGGCCGTCCCCGAAGGCGAAGCCGACGGCGCCCTCCACCACCTGACCCTCGACCCCCCGGGAACGCCGCCCGTCCCGATCCCCGGAACCGCCGGCAAGGTCTCCGCCCCGGCCCCCGCCCCCGACGGCCGCCGCGTCGCTTTCCGCCGCCTCCACTACGAAGGCCTGACCCTCATGGGCAGCCGCTTCGACCTCGGCACCGCCAGCGACCTGGCCCTCGTCCCCCTCCCCCCGCCCGGCGAGCCCGCAAGCGACCCCGCCGCCGCCGACCCCGCCGAAAACACCCCCGCCCCCGAACTCCGCCTCCTGGACAACGCCGGCGACGACCTCTTCCCCTTCCGCCCGCAGTGGGCCGACGCCGACACCCTCCTCTACACCGCGGACGGCGCCCTCCGCCGCCTCGCCGTCCCCGAAACTCCCACCGACCCGACCGAACCCGACCCCGCCGACGCCACCACCGCCACCGCCCCCGAAACCATCCCCTTCACCGCCGAACTCACCGTCCGCCGCCCGCCGCGCCGCCGCGCCCGCCTCCGCACCGAAGCCGACGAACCCCTCCCGGTCCGCGGCGTCATCCGCCCCAGCCTCAGCCCCGACGGGAAGACCCTCCTCTACGCCGCCCTCGGCGACCTCTGGACCCTCCCGCTCGACACCGGCGACGCCCCCCAGGCCCCGCGCCCGCTCACCCGCGACACCTGGGAGGACACCGACCCCCTCTGGGCGCCCGACGGGCGGAGCGTCCTCTTCGCCAGCGACCGCCGGGGCAGCATGGATCTCTGGGAGAAGCGCCTCGACTCCGCCCCCGGCGCCGGGCTCACCCAACTCACCAGCCGCCTCGGCGCCGAGACCGCCCCCGCGCTCTCCCCCGACGGCCGCCGCCTCGCCTACCTCGACGAAGCCGGGAACCTCCGCCTCACCACCCGCGACCCCGACCGCGCCCCGACCCCGACGACCACCGCCGCGCCGACCCCCATCCCCGACGACCAGATCCTCTACCTCGGCCGCCGCGGCCTGGGAATGCCCAGTTGGTCGTCCGACAACGAAACCATCGCCCTCGCCGCGCTCACCCCGTTCTCCAGCCGGTTCCGCGAGGGCCACAACCGGATCGCCCTCGTCTCGGCCACCACCGGCGAGGCCCGCCTCCTCGACGCGCCGGCCGCCTCCGTCGGCACCCGCGACGCCGACGGCCCGGTCTTCTCCCCCGACGGCCGCGCCCTGGCCTTCGCCCTCGACGGCGGCCTCTCGGTCCTGCCGGTGGATCCGCAGGGCGTCCCCGAAGGCGAACCCCGCCGCCTCTTCACCGGCCCGGCGGACTTCCTCTCCTGGGCGCCCGACGGCCGATCCCTCCTCGCCCTCTCCGGCGCCCGCCTGCTCCGGATCCCGACGGACGCCGCCGCCCCGACCGAGCCCGCCACCCCGACCGAACCCGCCGCGAACGCCGCCCCGGAAGAGATCCGCCTCCGCCACACCTTCACCGTCCCGCCCCCCGCCGGCCGCCTCCTCCTCACGGGCGTCCGCGTCCTCGCCCCCGAAGGCGACCGCCTCCTCCCCGACCGCGAAGTCCTCATCGAAGCCGGCCGCATCGTCTCCGTCACGGAGACCCCCGCCGAAACCGCCGAAACCGACGCCCCCTTCGACGAAGACCTCCGCGTCCTCCACCTCCCCGGCGCCACCCTCATCCCCGGCCTCATCGAGATGCACACCCACCCGATGGGCGCCGCCTTCGGGAACCGCTTCGGCCGGGCGCACCTGGTCTACGGCATCACCTCGGTGCGGATCACCGCCGCCGCGCCCTACCGCGCCGTCGCCGAACGGGAAGCCATCCTCGCCGGCCGCCGGGTCGGCCCGCGCCTGTTCCTCACCGGCGCCACCCTCGACGGCAGCCGCATCTACTACCCCGGCTCCGCCCCCGCCGGCGGCGGGGTCGCCATGGACGCCGCCTTCCGCCAGACCGAGGAACTCGACTACGACCTGCTGAAGACCTATGTCCGCCTCGACGACGCCTCGCAGCGGGAAGCGATCCGCCGCGCCCACCGCCGCGGCGTCTTCGTCACCTCCCACGAGATCTACCCGGCGGTCCGCTACGGCGTGGACGGCCTCGAGCACCTCAAGGGCACCTCGCGCCGCGGCTTCTCCCCGAAGATCACCGACCTCGGCCGTTCCTACGGCGATGTCCGGGCGCTCCTCTCCCGCTCCGGCGTCTTCTTCACCCCCACCCTGCTCATCTACGGCGGCTGGGACCTGGCCCTGGCCCGGGAACCGGCCCTGCTCGAGCGCGACCGGCGCATCCACGCCCTGCCGCCCTGGCTGGCGGCCCGGCTCATCGAGCCGCCCGAGCAGACCGGCGACCCGGAGTCACGCCGGGCCCTGATGCGCCCGATGTGGGACACGGTGGCGGCGGTGGAGGCGGCCGGCGGGCGGATCGTGGGCGGCACCGACACCCCGATCGTCCCCTACGGGCTGGGCCTCATCCTGGAGCTGGAGCAACTCGCCGAAGCCGGGCTGGGCACCGCCGGCGCGCTCCGCACCGCCACCACGGCGGCCGCCGAAGCGCTGGGCCTCTCCGGCGAACTGGGAGTCATCGCGCCGGGGGCGGTCGCCGACCTGGTGCTGCTCGACGGGGACCCGCTGGAAGACCCGCGGAACCTGCGCCGGGTGCGGGCGGTCCTCTCGAACGGCCGCCTGGCCACCCTCGACCAACTCCTCTCGCGGTAGTCGCCGGGGATCGCCGCCGGAAATGGCCTCCCTCCCCCGAAACGGCGTTTTTTTCGCGCCGGCATATGGCATACTCGCTCCCGTCGGCGCGGCCCCTCCCGACGGGCCGCGTCCTCGTCGCCGAGCGACCGCCGGGAACATCCACCGGAACCGAACCAAAGAGGAAAGGAGCCCTCGATGACCAAGTCGGAACTCATTCAGCGCATGGCAGACGCCGCCGAGATCAACCGCCGCCAGGCCTCCGACTGCCTGGACGAACTGCGCCAGGCTGCCGTGGACGAACTGCGCGGAGGTGAGGCCTTCGTCCTCCCCGGCGTGGCCAAGTTCACGGTCGTGCACCGGGAGGCGCGCACCGGCCGCAATGTCCGCACCGGGGAGTCGATCGAGATCCCGGCGCGGGATGTCGTCCGCTGCAAGATCTCCCGGCCCTTCCAGGCGGACTGCTGCGAGGACTGACGGCCTCCGCCGGCCCGGTCGGGCCGGCGGTTCCCCCGGCGGTCGGGCTGACGGTCGAAACGCCGTTCCGGTCGTAGGTCGGTCGGGCCACCGGGCGGGCGCGGGGTCTCCCGCCGCCTCCCGGGTCCCGGCGCCTGCCACCGGCGTTTCTGTGTACGCCGCCGGCGATTCTTCGCCCGCCGCCGGCGGTTCCGCATTCGCGGCCGGTTCCGGAGCAGTCGGCGCCTCCGGCCCGTCCCGGTCCCCCGGAAGTCCCCGGCGGGATTCCTCCCCGGGCGCCCCCCCGGCGTCCGCCCCCCGCGGCGACCGGCCCCCGGCCCTCGCCCCCGGCTACCCGGAAGCCGACCTCGAGAACTACCGGGACGAAGTCGCCCTCTGGCGCTCGGTGCCCATGGAACTGGTGCGGCGCTTCCGCTTCGTGCCCCTCCGGGAGGACGGCGAACGCCTGGCCGTCGCCGTGGCGCCCCCGGTGCGCGAGGAGGAGACCGACCGCCTGGAGTGGCTCCTCTCCCGCCCGCTGACGGTCCACACCGCGGACGCCGCCGCGATCGCCGCGATCATCGAGCGGAACACGAACTCCAGCTTCCTGCTCGACCGCGCCTCCGAAGACCTCCGCATCGAGCGCCTCGCCGGCGAGGGCCCCGGCGCCGGCCCCCCGGTGATCTCCCTGGAGTCCCTCGACCAGCCGAGCGGCGGCAGCCCGGTGGTGCGCCTCGTGGACTCGCTGCTGGTGAACGCCCTGGAGCGCCGCGCCACCGACATCCACATCGAGACCCGCGCCGAAGAAGTGGTCCTGAAGTACCGGGTGGACGGCGTCCTCTACCCGGCGATGGAGGCGGTGAGTTCGGCCTTCCACGCCACCATCGCCGCCCGGCTGAAGGTGATGGCGGAACTCGATGTGGCCGAGCGCCGGGTGCCCCAGGACGGCCGGTTCCGGGCGCAGGTGCCGGGGGCCGCCGGCGAGCCCCCGCGCACGGTGGACTTCCGGGTCTCGGTGATGCCCAGCGTCCACGGCGAGGATGTGGTCATCCGGGTGCTCGACAAGCGCAGCCTCGGCGCCCGGCTCAAGGAACTCACCCTGGACGCCCTGGGTTTCGCCGGGCGCGAACTGGAAGTCATCCGCGAGCACACCCGCCGTCCCTTCGGGATGTTCCTGGTCACCGGCCCCACCGGCAGCGGCAAGACCACGACCCTCTACGCGGCGCTCTCCGAGATCGCCTCCTCCGAGGCCAAGATGGTCTCCATCGAGGACCCGGTGGAGTACGAGATCGCCGGCGTCACCCAGGTGCCGGTGAACGAGAAGAAGGGCCTGACCTTCGCCCGCGGGTTGCGTTCCATCCTCCGCCACGACCCGGACACCATCATGGTCGGTGAAGTGCGCGACCCGGAGACCGCCTCCATCGCGGTGCAGGCGGCCCTCACCGGACACCTGGTGCTCACCACGGTGCACGCGAACCACGCCTTCGATGTCATCGGGCGGTTCCTCCACATGGGTTCCGACCCGCACAACTTCGTCTCCGCGCTCCACTGCATCGCCGCCCAGCGCCTGCTGCGGCTGCTGTGTCCGGAATGCCGCCGGCCGGAGGCGCCGACTGTCGCCGAACGGGAGACCCTGGCCCGGTCCGGCTTCTCCCCGGAGGCGCTGTACCGCCCCGCCGGCTGCCGGAAGTGCGAGGGCCACGGTTTCCGCGGCCGCACCGCGGTGAGCGAGGTGCTGCCGCTGAGCCCCGCGGTGCGGGAGATGATCCTGGCCCGCCGCGGCGGCCCGCAGATCCGGGAGCAGGCGGAGCGGGAAGGCATGACCTCGCTGCGCACGAACGCCCTGGCCGCGGTGGCCGCCGGCCGCACCACCCTGGCCGAAGCGAACCGCGTCACCTCCCGCGACTTCTGACCCGCCGGTCCCGGATGACTACCCCCGGTCGAGCCGAGGGCGCCCGGTTCCGGGGAGCCGGCCCCTCGCCCGCCGCCCTCCGACTCCCGCGCCGGGGACGACGATGACCGACCCCGACCCGCGGCACTCCACGACCCTCGCCCGGTATCGCCCGCTGAGCCCGAAGCAGAACGACACCGGCGACCGCGCTCCCCGGCTCCGCTCCCGTCGCGAAGGAGAAGCCGTCGTTTCCCGGCCCGCACCGATTCCCCGGTCCCCGAGGTCGCGGCGCTCCGCCCCCCGATGGCCGATCCCGCCGCAGCGATGACCGACCCCGCCGCAGCGATGGCCGATCCCGCCGCAGCGATGGCCGATCCCGCCGCAGCGATGGCCGATCCCGCCGCAGCGATGGCCGACCCCGCCGGCGAAACCGGCGATCCGGCGGCCGCGGAAACCCCGGTCGGGTCGTTTCTGCCGACAGCGCCGCCGGTCCCGACCACCGCGCCGAAGCGACTCCGGTGTCGGGGCGGGCGCGGCCGGTCGACGAATCCCGGATCGCCCGACCCGGCCCCGGCGAGGGCCGGCCGTCCGGGAAACCCCCGGCGCCATCCGTCCCGCTTCCCCCCGGCCGCGGCAACGACGGATCGCTCCCGGTCGTATCCCGTCGTATCCCGCCGCCTCCCGTCGCGGGGCCGGTCCGGCGCGGCGGCGGCGGCGGCGAACCGGGCTTCCGATCTTCGGCGACGGGCAGGGGCGCCGGCCGATGACCGCTCCGGGACGGGTGGCGCGCGGCCGGTCGGCCCGGGTCCCCGGCGACTCCCGCACCGATCCCGCGGGCGGGAACGGCGCCTCGCCGGTGGCGGGAACCCCGTTCGCGGCGAAACCCCCCACCGCCGGGAAACCCCCCGCTGCCGCGAAGCCTCGTGCCGCCGGGAAACCTCCCCTGCCGCCGCGAAATCCCAGGCTGCGGCGAAACCCCAGGTCGCGGCGAAGTCCCCGGCGACTCCATGACCGATCCCGCGGGTGAGAACGGCGCCTCGCCGGCGGCGGAACCCCGCGCGGTGGCGGGTCTGCCCACCGCGCCGCCGGTCCCGACCACCCGGCGCGACCTCCGCGTCCGCCTCCTCCGCCGCGACCGCCTCTCCCGCGACGCCCACCTGCTCCACTTCGCGCCGGCCGAAGGGGCAGGGAACGACGACGGGAACGAGGCGGTTGCGCCGACGCCCGCCCCCGGCCAGTTCACGATGATCCGCCTGGCCGGCGCCGGACTGCTGCGCCGCCCCTACTCCTACTGCGACCGCGCCCCCGACGGCAGCGCCTTCACCCTGCTGGTCAAGGAGTTCGGCGCCGGCAGCCGCGCCCTCGCCGCCCTCGAACCCGGCGGCGAAGCGGACTCCCTCGGCCCGCTGGGCACCGTCTTCCTCCCGCCCCCGCCGGCGGAGACCCCGGTCATCGTCGCCGGCGGCGTCGGCATCGCCCCCTTCGTCCTCTTCTGCCGCCGCCTCCGGGAGACCGGCCGCCGGGCGCTGGTCCTCCTCGGCGGCCGCACCGGGGAGGATCTCTACCTCCGCGAGACCTTCGCCGCCTTCGGGATGGAGGTCCGCTGCGCCACCGAGGACGGCAGCGTCGGCCGGCGCGGTTTCGTCACCGACCTGCTCGACCGGGCGCTCGCCGACGCCGGCGCCCCGGCGCTTTTCTCCTGCGGCCCCACCGGGATGCTCCTCCGGGTGGCCGAGACCGGGCGCGTGGCCGGCGTCCCCCACCAGGTCTCCATCGAACGCCGCATGGGCTGCGGCATGGGCTGCTGTCTGGGCTGCGTGGTCTGGGCGGCCCCGGACGCCGAATCCCCGCCGGAGTACCTCCGCAGTTGCACCGAAGGCCCGGTCTTCGACGCCTCCCGCATCGCCTGGGAGCGCGACCCCCACCCGCTGTGACTCCCTCCCGCGGTTCCGAGACCCCCGCCGCCGCCCGCACCGACCCGCCTCGTCCGGAACCGCGCCCCGCACCTCTCGTGATCCCTCTCGCGCCGAGGACCCCGCCGAATCCGCGCCCGCCGCCCCGCCTGGTCCGGAACCGCGCCCCGCACCTCCCGTGATCCCTCTCGCGCCGAGGACCCCGCCGAGTCCGCGCCCGCCGCCCCGTATCGTCCGGAACTGCGCCCCGCACCCCCCGTGATCCCTCTCGCGCCGAGGACCCCGCCGAGTCCGCGCCCGCCGCCCCGTATCGTCCGGAACCGCGCCCCGCACCCCCCGTGATCCCTCCCGCGCCGAGGACCCCGCCGAGTCCGCGCCCGCCGACCGGTACCGTCCGGAACCGCGCCCCGCACCTCCCGTGATCCCTCTCGCGCCGAGGACCCCGCCGAGTCCGCGCCCGCCGCCCCGCATCGTCCGGAACTGCGCCCCGCACCTCCCGTGATCCCTCTCGCGCGGAGGACCCCGCCGAGTCCGCGCCCGCACCGACCCGCCTCGTCCGGAACCGCGCCCCGCACCTCCCGTGATCCCTCTCGCGCCGAGGACCCCGCCGAGTCCGCGCCTGCCGCCCCGCATCGTCCGGAACCGTGCCCCGCACCCCCCGTGATCCCTCTCGCGCCGAGGACCCCGCCGAGTCCGCGCCCGCCGACCCGCCTCGTCCGGAATCGCAACCCGCACCTGCCGTGACCCCCCCGGACCCCGCCACTCCCCCGCCCGGCAACGGCAACCCGGCGGCGCCGCCCGACCGCCCTGCCGCCCCTTCGCCCCATTCCACCCCCGACCTCTCGGTGGAAGTCGCCGGGCTGCGCCTCCCCACCCCGCTCATCGCCGCCAGCGGCACCTTCGGCTACGGCGACGAGTACCGCGAAGTCGCCGACTACGCCGCCATCGGCGCCATTGCGGCGAAGGGCCTCTACCTGGAACCGCGCCCCGGCTGCCCGCCGCCCCGCATCTGGGAAACCCCTTCGGGGATGCTGAACGCCATCGGCCTCCAGGAAGTCGGCCTCCGCGAATTCCTCATCGAGAAACTCCCCGCGGTGCGCGCCACCGGCAAGGTGCTCATCGCCAACATCTGCGGCAGTTCCCTCGCCGAATACGCCGAACTCGCCTACCGCCTGAACGACGCGATGGGGGTCTCGGCGATCGAGATCAACATCTCCTGCCCGAATGTGGCCGAAGGCGGCATCGAGTTCGGCTGCGACCCGGATCTCGCCGCCCGCGCCACCGAGGTGGTGCGCGAGGGAACCAGCCTCCCGGTGATCCCCAAGTTGAGTCCCGGCGCGGCGGACCTGGGCGCGGTGGCCCGGCGCGTCCGCGACGCCGGCGCCGACGCGGTCTCCCTCATCAACACCATCCCGGCGCTGGCGGTGGACCCGGAGACCCGCCGCCCGCGCCTGGCGAACGTGGTCGGCGGCCTCTCCGGCCCGGCCATCCGCCCCATCGCGGTGCGCATGGTCTGGGAAGTCTCCCGGGCGGCGCCGGACCTCCCGGTGATCGGCATGGGCGGCATCACCGGCGCCGCCGATGTGGTCGAGTTCTTCCTCGCCGGCGCCTCCGCGGTCCAGATCGGCACCATGAACTTCGTGGACCCGGGCATCTGGCGCCGCACCCTCGACGACCTGGGCGACTACTGCCGCCGCCACCGCGTCGCCGCCCTCTCCGACCTCACCGGCGCCCTCGACCTCTCCGCCCACCCCCGCTGACCGCCGCTCCGCGACCGGGAATCCCCCGCCTCCGTCCTCCCTCCTCGACTCCGACCCCGCCCCCGACCGAGTTCCCCCGGACCGACTCCATGACCCCACCGCCTTCGCCTGATCCCGCGCCGTCGCCGGCCGCCGCGCGCCCCGCCTGGACCGCGCCGCCGGGCGCCGGGAAACTGGTGGTGGCGGTGGACACCGGGAGCCTCGACGACGCGCTCCGGCTGCGCGACCGCCTGGTCGGCGCCGCCGAGTACTTCAAGATCGGCAAGGAACTCTTCACCGCCGCCGGCCCGGAAGCGGTCACCGCCTTCGCCGGAGCCGGCCGGGTGTTCCTCGACCTGAAGTTCCACGACATCCCCGCCACCGTCGCCGGGGCGGTGCGCTCCGCGGTCCGGCTCGGCGCGAGCATCGTGGATGTCCACGCTTCCGGCGGGCGGCCCATGCTCGAAGCGGCGGCCGGCGCGGCCGCGGAGACACCTTCCCACTCCCGCTCCCTGCTCCTCGCCGTCACCGTCCTCACCCACTTCGACCGGGAGCGGGCCGCCGAAGTCTTCCCCGGCCTCCCGATCGCCGAACAGGTGCTCCGCCTGGCCCGCCTCGCCGCCCGGAGCGGTCTCGACGGCGCGGTCGCTTCCGCCGAGGAAGCCGCGGCGCTCCGGGAATCCCTCGGCGACGACTTCGTCCTCCTGGTCCCCGGCGTCCGCCCCGCCTGGGCCGCGGCCACCCACGACCAGCGCCGGGTCGCCACCCCGGCGGAAGCCGCCCGCCGCGGCGCGAACTACCTGGTCGTCGGCCGCGCGATCACCAGGAGTTCCGACCCCCGCGCCGCCGCCCTCCGCCTCCGGGAAGAAGTCGCTGCCGCCGGCGGCTCCGCCTGAGGCGCCGCGCGGGGAATCCCCGGACCCCGCGGCGGCCGGGTACGGTTCCGCGCCGTTCCCCTCCGGTTCCGGCCGGGGGGTTTCGCTCGTTCCTCCCCGGGTTCGTTCCCGTTTCGTCGTTGACGCGATGCGGAAACATCCGATAACCTTGTTTCGTACTTTGCAATTTTCTCCGCCCCGGAGGTCTCTGGTGAAGAAAGCCCTCGCCGTTCTGCTGCTGCTGAGCCTGGCAGCCGGCTTCGGACTCGCCCTGACCGCGTGCTCCAAGCCCCCGCCGCCACCGCCGCCTCCCGAGGAGCCGCCGCCACCGCCGCCGCCACCGCCGCCACCGCCGCCGCCACCGCCGCCGCCACCGCCGCCGGAGCCCACCGAGCGCGACCTCTATCTCGACGCCGACCTGATGGAACTGCAGCGCAACCTGTCGGATGTCCACTTCGACTACGACCAGTCCGAGTTGACCGACTCCGCCCGCGACACCCTGCGTTCCAACTCGACCTGGCTGCAGTTGCCCTATGTGACCGCGATGATCGAGATCGAAGGCCACTGCGACGAGCGGGGCACCGTCGAGTACAACCAGGCCCTCGGCGAGCGTCGCGCCCGCGCCGCGATGGACTTCCTGACTTCCCTCGGCGTCCCCGGCAGCCGTCTGCAGATGGTGAGTTACGGCAAGGAACGGCCCCAGTGCACCGAGAGCGACGAGTCCTGCTGGATGCGGAACCGGCGCGCCCACTTCCGCATCACCGCCAAGTGACCTCCGGCGCGTAGCGCCACCCCCGGGCCGCCGGCGCCGCGGCCCGGTTCCTTCCCCGAAGCCCGGTGGGTCCGCCCGCCGGGCTTTTCTCGTGTCCGGGCCTCGTGTCCGGCCTCGTGTCCCGGCCTCGTGTCCCGGCCTTGCCGCGGGGCTTTCGGGGGCCGGGTCGGCGACCTGTTCGCGCCGCCGCGCTTCGACGCCCCTCGACTGTTTTCGGCCGCCGCAGTCGCCGCTGACGGCAGTCCGTCGCCTCGCCCAGTCGCCTCGCCGGCCTGCAGCCCCGTTCTCCGCCGGCGCTTTCCCGGGTCTCCCTGCGACCGGCCGCCGGGCGTCGCAGCCCCCTCCGCTTCCCCTCTCGGGGAGCGTCGTCGGGTTCCCCGGCTGCGCCTTCGCCGCCCGCTTCCGGTTGCCGTCGCAGCGGCGCGGCGCCCGTTCGCCGAGCGACTTCCCGAACGCGGCGACCACCGCCCTGGCCCGATCCTCGGCGGCCAGGTGAAAAACGATGAGTGGCCGGGCCTCCATCCCGGGGAGCCTCTGCGCGGCCGGGTTCCCGGGCAGCGGGCAGAGCGAGTCCGGCCGCACCGTTTTTCGAACGCGGCGACCACCGCCTTCGGTGGCCGGGTCTCCATCCCGGCGGGCCTCTCCGCGGCCGGGTTCCCGGGCAACGGGCAGCGCGAGTCCGGCCGCACCGTTTTTCGAACGCGGCGACCACCGCCTTCGGTGGCCGGGTCTCCATCCCGGCGGGTCTCTCCGCGGCCGGGTTTCCGCGCCACGGACAGAGCGGGGCCGACCGCACCGTTCCCCCGAACCGGGACCGACGCTCTTCGCCACCGCCCGCCCGATGCGGCTCTTCGACTCGGCGGCATTCCCCGGCCGCCCGTGCGCGCCGAAGGCCCGCCGCGCCGCCGCTCCCGTCTTGCCGGCCCGCGACTCGCCACCGCCGGCCGCGAACCGGCGGTCGGCCCCCGGAACTCGGCGGCGGTTCCCCGGGTCCCTACGAGCCGGCCGGCGAACGCAGCAGCCCCATCCGCTTCATCTTCTCGTGGAGCGTCGTCGGGTTCACCTGCAGCGCCTTCGCCGCCCGCTTCTGGTTGCCGTCGCAGCGGCGCAGCGCCCGCTCGATGAGCGACTTCTCGAACGCGGCGACCACCGCCTTCAACGGCCGCGTCTCCATCCCGGGGGGCATCTCCGCGGCCGGGTTCCCGGGCAGCGGGCAGAGCGAGTCCGGCAGCACCGTCCCCTCGAACCGGGAACCGGCGGCCATCGCCACCGCCCGCCCGATGCGGCTCTTCAACTCGGCGGCGTTCCCCGGCCAGCGGTAGGCGCTCAGGGCCCGCATCGCTTCCGGCGACAGCCCGAACGGCCCCACCCCGGCGGCGCGGCCGGCCTCGGAGAGGAAGTGGAGGATGAGTTCCGGCACATCCCCCTGCCGCTCCCGCAGCGGGGGAATCCGCAGGGTGAGCGTCTCCAACTTCCGCAGCAGCCGCGGCGAGAAGACCCCCTCCCGCGCCCGCGCCACGATGCCGGGGTCCGCGGAGAACAGCAACCGGAACGGCGGCGGCCGCCGCAGCGCGTCCTCGAGCACCGCCTGGTCGGCGGCCCCCAACCGACCGACGCCGCGCAGGTACACGCTCCCCGGCGGTCCCTCGGCGAGTCCGGCATGCCGACCGGCCGCGGCCCCGGAACCCGCGCCCGGGCCCGCCGCGGAACCGGCGGAGCCCGACCCCCCCGACCCCCCAGAACCCGTTGCCGCCGCCATCCGGCGCAGGTCGGCGAAGACCGCCCCCAGTTCCCCCGCCGGCAGACTCCCGGCGTCGAGCGGCACGAAGGCCAGCGGCGACCGCCGCGACAGCCGGTGGACCAACTCCGCGGCCAGCCGCCGCCCGGCCCCCCGCTCCCCCAGCAGGAGCGCCGGCGTCTCCGAGAACGCCGCGGTGAAGATCGCCCCCCGGATGGTCGCCGCCGCCGGGGAACTCCCCACCCAGTCCCGCAGGAGGGCGGCGGCGCGCAACTCGCCCCGCAGCGCCCGGTTCTCCCGCAGCAGGTTCCGGTAGGAGAGCGCGGCGTCGAGCGCCGTCAACAGCGCCTCCCGCGTCACCGGCGCCGCCACCACCCGCGGCCGCTGCGGCCCCATCCCCTCGAAGTCCGGCCAGCGCGCGTCCTCCCCGGCGAGCACGATCGCCGCCGCCTCCGGACTCACCCGGGACAGCAGATCCCACTGCGCGAGCGCCTCGCCCTCCCGCCCGGCGCCGTCCGCGGGCGCCTCCAGCACCACCACCGAAGCCCCCACCAGTTGCTCCGCCGCCCCCTCGCGCGGCAGCGCCGGCAGTTCCACCACCCCGTGCGACCCCTCCGCGCGCAGCAACCGCGCCGCCTCCCGCGCCGCCGCGCCCCGCCCGACGACCGCGACCGTCTCCCCGGCCGCCCGCCCCCGCCCGGAAGCGCCGCCGCCCCGCGCGAGCGACGTAGTTCGTCCAGGAGTTCGAACGGCATCCGCCGGGTCGGCCACGGTCACGGGGGGAGCGGGGCGGGAAGCGGGCGAGAGCAGGGAACGGATCACGGAAGACCGCCGGGCCGCGCCGCCGACCCCGGAGTCGAACCCGGAGTCCGGCCGGCGCGCCGGCTACCCCCGAAGAACGATCCCCGCCGAAATCGGTTCCCCGCCGAACCGCCCCCACTCGGACGAGGGTTCCCCGAGGAATCTGCCGAGGCGTACGCCCTCCGTACGTCCGCCCGCTCCCGGACCGGTGTCGTTGGAACTCCGTCGGGGTCCGGGCTGTCGGACCGGGTCGGACCGGCCTCCCGCCGCGCCGCTGCTTCGATCGTCTCCCCCCTACGGCGGCCGGCGCTACGGTCGGGGGGCGCCGCGCGCCGGGGCCCGAAGGCGTATCCGGCTTCTTTCGCGCCTCCTGCGCCGGAGCACCCGGTGACCCGGCGACCGAGCGTCGGTCGGGATTCGTTAAAATCATCGATATATCAAGTAGTTATCTCGCTTTTGTATGTCACTGAGAGAAACCGTACAGAGAGATACAAATCCGCGCTATCCTGCTGTTTCCATGCGGTCCTACGAGCCTCCCCGGGACACGCCGCTCTACGAGCGTCCGCTGGTCGCCGACCTGGTCCGACGCCTGTCGGATGGCAGCGACCTGATCGTCGCCATCTTCGGCCCCCGGCAGAGCGGCAAGACCACGGCCATCCACCAAGCCCTGCGCCGCTGCGAAATCCCGGCGGCCTACCACGGCCTCGACACCGGCGAAGACCCGAGGAAGAAGGACGAATCCGGCCACCGATGGCGCCCGCGGGACCCGGGCTGGATCATGGAGCGTTGGCGGGACGCCCGCCGGGAAGCGCGCCGACTCGGGCACTGGGTGATCCTGGTCCTCGACGAAGTGCACCGCATCGAGGGCTGGTCCGCCGCCGTGAAGGCGCTGTGGGACGCCGACCGCCGCCATGGCGACCGCGTGCGGGCCGTCCTCCTCGGTTCGTCGCCGATGCAGATGCGGGTCGGCCTGACGGAGAGCCTCGCCGGACGCTTCGAGCCGTTCCCGATGGCCCACTGGTCCTTCGGCGAGATGTCGGCGGGGTTCGGCTTCGACTTCGACGAGTACCTCTACTACGGGGGGTATCCGCGGGCGAACCGGTACCGCGGCCAGCCGGGCCGGTGGGCCGACTTCGTTCTCACCACCCTGGTCCATACCGCCGTGGAGCGCGATGTCCTTGCCCAGACCCGCGTGGACAAACCGGCGTTGCTGCTGCGTCTGCTCCGGGTCGGCTCGCAACTCGCCGGGCAGATGGTGTCCCTGCGCACCCTGCGCGGCCATCTGGACGACGCCGAGAACCTCACCACCCTGGCGCACTATCTGAGTCTGGTCGAGCGGATCGGACTGCTCACCGGTCTCCGGAAATTCGCGCGGCAGGAACACCGCCGCCGAGGGGACGCGCCCAAACTGATCGCCCTGAATCCCGCGCTGGTGACGGCCCACTCGGAACGCGACTTCCCGACGGCTCTCGGCGACAGCGTGTTGCGGGGCCGACTGGTCGAGAACGCGGTCGGGGCCCATCTCTTCCTGACCAAGACCCCCCGGATGGAAGTCCTCTACTGGCGGGAGGGCGACTCGGAGGTGGACTTCGTGATTCCCCGGGGGAAACGGCTCTACGCCATCGAAGTGAAGAGCGGCTCGAGGGCGAGCGCCACCCCGGGTCTCGAAGTCTTCGCGCGGAGGTTCCCGGAGGCCGTCCCCGTCGTCGTCGGCGGGCCGCACGGCGAACCGCTGACCGAAGTGCTTTCGACCCCCGTTCCCGAGTGGCTGGACGCCCACTGAACCGCGCGGCGCCCCGCCTCCGAAGATGATCCTCCCCGACCGTCGCGTGTCGGTGCTCGGCTCCGACCACGCCGCCCGGTCCGACCCGGCGTCGAGGCGCCGGCTGAGCGACTTCCGGGGCGCCGGCGCCTATGTCCTGCTGGGCGACCCCGGCCTCGGCAAGACCACGGCCCTTCGGCAGGAGAGTCGGCAGTCGCCGGACGCCCGCTTCCTCACTGCCCGCGACTTCCTCGCGCAGCCGGGCGGCCCCGGAGGGCAGACGCCGGGGACCCTCTTCCTCGACGGCCTCGACGAAGTCCGCGCCGCGGCAGACGACCCGCGCCAGCCGCTCGACCGCCTGCGGGAGCGGCTGGCCGGCCTCGAACGGCCCCGCTTCCGTCTGTCGTGCCGCCCGCTGGAGTGGCTCCCCGACGACGACCGCAAGCGCCTGGAGACCCTCTCGCCGGACGGCGAAGTGGTGGTGCTCCGGCTGGAACCGCTGGACGAAGCCGAAATCTCGGCGTGGCTGCAGGCCCGGCCGGACCTCCCCGACCCGTCGGCTTTCCTCGAAGGGGCGCGGGAGCGGGGACTCGAAGCGCTGCTCGGCAATCCCCTGACGCTCGGCCTGCTCGCCGTGGCCGTTCCGACCGGGGGGAACTGGCCCGGAAGCCGGCGCGCCACCTTCGAGTTGGCGTGCCGGGCGCTCGTCGTCGAGGGGAACCCGCAGCATCGTCTTCCTCCGGCGCACCCCCGCGAGGCGCCGGCGCTGCTCGACGCCGCCGGGGCCCTCTGCGCCCGACTGCTGCTCGGCGGCGCTGCCGGGTTCACCCTTCCTCCGGGTTCGGGTGACGACGAGTACCCGGCGCTCGACGCCGAGGCCGCGGCCCCTCGCAGCGGCGCGCGGGCGGCGCTGGCGTCCCGTCTGTTCAGCGCCGGGCCGCTTCCGGACCGGATCGTCCCGGAGCACCCGGAGATCGCGGAGTTCCTGGCGGCGCGGTTCCTCGCCGGCCGCGTCGAGCAGGGGCTGCCCGGCGTCCGGGTGATCGCTCTGGTCACCGGAGCGGACAGCGTCCCCCCGACCTCGCTCCGCGGCCTCGCCGCTTGGCTCGCCGCCCTCTCGCCGCCCCTGCGCCGGCGCCTCGTCGAAGCCGACCCGTACGCAGTGGCGCGGTACGGCGATCCGGAGGCCTTCTCCCTCGACGAACGGCGCGGCCTGCTCGAGGCGGTCCGCCGCCGTCGCGGCGCCTCCGTCTCGGACCTCCACTCCGGCCTCGCCGAGCGGCTGCTCGCCGCACCCGACCTGTTGGAGGAAGTGCTGACGCTGCTCCGCTCCGACGACCGCAGCGAATCCGGGGAAGCGGCCCTGCAATTCGTCCTCGGCTCGCTGCCGGAGGCGTTGCCGCGGGATCTCGCCGACGAACTGCTGCGCACCGGCCGCGACCCCTCCCGACCGCGGATGACGCGATGGCTGGCGGCGCGGGCCTTCGTCGCGAGCGTCCCGCCGGATCGCGACGACGACCTCCTCCGCCTGTTGCGGCAAGTTGGAGCCGGGAGTGTCCCCGACCCCGACGACGATCTGCTCGGCACCCTCCTGCGGCGCCTCTACCCGTCTCGTCTCCTCCCCGGAGAGGTCTGGGGCTACCTGCCGAGGCACGGAACCGGAGCCGCTTCCGGCGCCTGGTCCTTCTGGAGCACCGACCTCCTGGAACGCTCCTCTGCCGCCGCAGTCGGGGAACTGCTCGACGCCCTGTCGCCGCGGATGCCCGATCTGGAACCGGCTCTGACGCTCCGGTTGCTCGCCGACCTGCCCGCTCGGCTCCTCCTCCGTGGTCTCGAACGGCTGGGCGAAGAGATCGAAGTCTCCCGCCTGTACGCCTGGCTGCGCGTGGCGGCGGGCGGCGTCCGGCAGGAGCCCGCATCGAGTCCGGCGACGCCCGGCGGGCCGATCGGCCGGTGGCTGAGAGCCCGCCCGGACCTCCAGAAGGCCGTGCTCACCAAGTCTCTGGAAGCGTTGCCGGAAGCGTTGGACGACGATGACGACCTGCCGATCCGGCTTCTCGAGGCGCCTCGCCTCCTCTACGGATTCCTCCCGCCCGACTACGGGCGGTTCTGCCTCGACCGGGCCCGGTCCTGGGCGCCGGCGCGGCCCCGCCTGGCGCTGGGGCTGCTCGCCGAGGCGGTGGCCGCCCTGGAACGGGGCGCCGAGACCCAGGATCTCTCGGTGGCCCTCCTGTTCTCCCGGGCGGCGGAGTCTCCCCTCCTCGAGCAGTGGCTCCCGCCGCTCCTGCGCACCGACCTGCCCGACGGCCACTTCCGCCGCCGCGAGCGCCTCCTTCGGGCGATGGCCGCCCCGGAACCCGAGGCCGCGGAATGGTTGACCCAGGTGCGGAAGTACCGGGCCGACCTCCTGGAGAACCGGGCGCCTCCGGCCCTGCTGTTCGACTTGGCCCGCTCCTTCTCCGGCGGCGGCCGGGTCGCCGGTCCGAGTCAGGCACTCGAGCGGCTCTTCCGCGGCGACGCCGAGTTGATCCGGGCCGCGCGGGCCGCCATCCGCGGTACCCCGAAGCGGGAGGATCTGCCGCCCTTCCGGGAGATCGCCCGGCAGCCGGAGCGCCGGCGCCGCGGCGAGCCGTCCCCGGTCCCCTGGTTCGCGCCGGCGTTCCTCGCCGCTGCCCGGGAAGCGGCGGACGCCGCCCCCGCCGGCGTCCCCGACTGGAGCGACGAAAACCTGCGGCGCCTGCTCGCCTTCCACTACGCCGAACCGCCCGGGGCGCCCGACCTGGCGCGCCGCCTGGCCGCCGCCCGACCGGGCCTCGCGGCGGAGGCGATCGTCGAAATCGTGGGCGTCGAACTCGTGACCGGGGGCGCGCCGACGGATCCCTGCTACGACCTCACCCGGACGGAGGTCCGCGAAACGGCCCGGCTGGCGATCCCGCCGCTCCTGCGATTCTTCCCGACGCGGGCCGCCAAGGCGCAACTGCCCGCTCTGGGATGGCTGCTGCGGGCGGCGGTCCGGCATCTCGACCCGAAGCCGCTCGGGTCGCTCCTCGCGAAGAAGGCCGGGAACCGGACCCTGAATCCCGCCCAGCGCGCGCGCTGGCTCACCGCCGGGCTCGGCGTGGCGCCCGACGACTTCCGCCAGCCGCTTTCGGAGTTCCTCGACGCCGAACCGGACCGCGCCGTCGAGATGGCCGAGTTCCTGTTCCCCGACCTCCCGGAGAGTCCGCCGGTGATCGCCGGGGACGCCGCTCCCGAGACCCTCGCGCTGCTGGTCCGCGCCCTCGGCCGCCTCGTCCGCCCCGGCGAGTGGCCCACCGCCCGGCTCTTCACCGTCGGCGTCCGCGAACGCACCGACCGGGCCCTGGAAGAGTGGATCGGCCGGCTCGGCCGGGACCCGGCCCCGGAGGCCGGCGCCGCCCTGGACGCCCTCGTCGGCGACGAGGCGCTCGAGGCCTGGCGCGAGCAACTCGAAACCGCCCGGGAGCGCCGCCGCCCCCTCGCCCGCGACGCCGCCTTCCGCCATCCCACTCCCGAGCAACTGCGAACCGCCCTCGAGAACGGCCCGCCGGCGAACGCCGCCGATCTCGCCGCGACCGTGGCCGACCGCCTCCGGGAAGTCGCCGACGACCTCCGGGGCGGCGACGCGAACCCCTGGCGCCTCTTCTGGAACGAGGTCGGCATCGGGCGCCTCCCGGCGGAGCCGAAGCACGAAGCCAGTTGCCGCGACGCCCTGCTCTCGCTGCTCCGCCCCCGGCTCCCCCCGGGAGTGAAGGCCTGGCCGGAGGGCCGTTACGCCGACGACCGCCGCGCCGACCTCCGTCTCGCCTACGGCGACTTCGCGGTGCCCGTCGAGATCAAGAAGAACGCGCACCGGCAGGTCTGGAGCGCGGCCTGGCGCCAACTCGCCCCCAAGTACGCCACCGACCCCGCCTCCGCCGGCTACGCCATCTACCTGGTGCTCTGGTTCGGGGCCGAACTCACCCCGCCCCCGCTCGAAGGCCGCCGTGCGAACACGCCGGACGAGATGGAAGACCGGCTGCGCGCGGACCTGCGGCGCCGCCTCCCGGCGAGCGCGGCCCAGCGGATCACCGTCCGGGTCCTCGATGTCCAACGCCCCCGCGCCGCGGAAGCCGACCTGCCGGAACCGGCCTTCGGAATGGTCGCCGAACCCCGCGCCCCGTACGGCCCTGCGGGACGCGAACCCGGGGCGCTTCCCTCGGCGGGAACCGCGCCGCCCGGTCTCTCCGGTTCGTCACCCGGATTCGCTCGGGAACGAGCGGGCGAGACCCCTTCCGGCGGGGTCAGCCCTGCGGCGCCGGCGCGTACTCCAGAATGTAGTCCATGAGGCTCGGGATACCCGGCTCCCAGATCGGAGCACCATCGGATAGCCACACGAGCCCCAAGTGCTTCAGCGTGCGAGCGGCAGCCTTCTCATCCCGCCCGTCTCCCGGTGCGGTTCCGCGCCGGATCGCCTCCCGGAACTCTGCTCCCGTCAACTGTTGCCGTCCGGAGAAGGCCAGCGCCACTTCCCGCGCCGGCCCGAGAAGGTCCGTGTCGTCCAACTCCTCGAAGCGGCCTCGGTAGAACCGATTCTTGATCTCGTGGAACTCCGGAGCGGCCTCTTCCACGACGGTCGCGGTGATGCGGCGTCTCGCGTCGGCCGACGGGGTCGCTCGTTCCCAGATCACCCTTCCCCAAACCTGGACGAAGAACGGGTATCCGTGGCTCTCGCGGACGATGTGCTCCAGGGCCGCCGGCTCGATTTCGACATCGGCGCCGGCGAGGGGCCGGCGAATCGCTTCCGCTGCCGCCTCGGCGTCGAGCCGACCGAGGGGTCGGAGGTCACCACGGTCCCAGAAAGACGCCCCGATTCCCCGCAACTGGTCGGGGAGATCCGGTGTTCCCGCCAGCACCAGAAGGAACGGGGATCGCCGGCCGGCGGTCTGGGCGGCGTTCAGCAGCAGGCGCCCGACTTCCGCGTCGATCTTGTGCGCCTCGTCCAGGAACACCACGAACGGCCGCGCCTTCGCCCGCGCTTCGAGCGCCGCGGCGAGCAGGGGCGGCTCTTCGGACGCCCGGAGACCCACGCTGACTCCGGCGACGGAGAGGTTCTGCGGAGCGATCCGGTCGACCCAGGAGCTCAACTGCAGTCGTCCCGGGACTCGTTCGGGAACCGGTATGTCGGTGGGCGTGAGCCAAGTCCCGTCCAGACCGTCGTCGCCCTCGATCTGCCGCTCGGCCCACGCCAGCAGAGCCGTCTTCCCGTTGCCTCGCGGCGCGTAGAAGATCACCGGTTGCGCTGGTGGCTCTCCGGCGCGCAGGCTCTCGAAGAGCTCGAGGAGCAGCGATCGTTCGGTTTCGCGCCCGGCCAGGTAGGGGGGCAGGCCCCCGGTTCCCGGCTTGAACGGGTTCCGCGCGGTCATCTCGATGCCTCTCGGCAAGTATAGAAAGTGTGGGCGACTACCGAGCCTGCCGGAAGGCTGTTTTCCGGCGCGGGCGCCCCCGGCCGGGGAGTCGGCGTGCGGTTCGAGTCGGGCGTGACCGGATGGTCAGGCCCTCGGCGCCGGGGCGTACTCCAGGACATAGTCCATGAGGCTGGGGATGCCCGGCTCCCAGGTCGGGGCGCCGTCGGATCTCCACACGAAACCCAGGTGCTGCAGCGCCCGGGCGGCGGCTTTCTCGTCCGGCCCGCCGTTCCCGGTCGCCCGCCGGACCGCCTCGCGGAGTCCCCCGTGGGGCAGTTGCTCCTTTCCCCGAAGAGTCAACGCCACTTCGCGCGCCGCCGGGAGCAGGTCGGCTGCCTTCAACTCGTGGAACCGCGTCCGGTAGTAGCGAGCCCTGGTCGACTCGAACTCCCGGGCTGCCTCTTCCACGACCGTCCCCGTGACCCGCCGGCCGCCATCGGACGAGACCGCGCCCTCCCAGACCGCCCGACCCCACAGTTGCACGAAGTACGGGTACCCGTCGCTGTCGCGGACGATGCGGTCCAGCGCGCCGGGTTCGATCTCGATCCCGTCGTCGGCGAGCGGGCGCCGGATGGCTTCCGCTGCCGCCTCCGCATCGAGCCGGCCCAGTGGACGAATGTCGGTGTGTTCCGACAGGGACACCCCGAAACCGGAGAATCGGTCGAGGAGATCCGGCGTCCCCGCCAACAGGAGCAGGAACGGGGCATCCGGGCCGACACTCCCGGCGGCGTTCAGCAGCAGGCGGCCGACTTCCGGGCGGACGGTGTGCGCTTCGTCGAGGAACAACACGAAGGGCTTCTTCTTCGACCGAGCCTCCAGTGCCGGCCCCGCGATGGCCTCCCGGATCATCGTCGCGTCGCCGACGGACGGGTTCTCCGCGAGGCACCGTTCCACCAGGGGCTCGAAGCCGAGGCGGCGCATCAAGACTTCGGGGTCCGGGAGGTCGGCGGGCGTCATCCAGATCCGGTCCAGCCCTTCCACGGCTTCGACTTCACGCTCCGTCCAGCCCAGAAGCGCGGTCTTCCCGTTGCCGCGCGGCCCCCAGAACACCACCGGAGGTCCGGGAGGTAGGCCGGCGCACAGCCGCCCGACGAGTCGCCGGACCAGACGCTGTTCCGGCTCCCGCCCGGCCAGGAAGGGGGGGCAGTCCTCCGGCCCCGGGGGTGAACGGATTCACCCGGCCCATCTCCATCAGGCGGAGCAGTATAGAGACGGGGAGGCGGCCGGACCTCGCCCGCGGGGGGCGATTTCGACCTCGGCGCCCCGCAGCCTCCCGCCGCCGGTTCCTTCGTTACACTCAGGCGCAGCGGAAATGGTCCGGCCTCGGAAGACTCCGACAGTCCGCCCGGCCTTCCGACCGACCAACCGCCGCGACGGGGAAGGGCGGACCCGACTCGGGTGAGAAACCGGGCGGGGCGCGACGAATCCATGGTGAATCGTGTCCTGCCCCCATCCGGGAAGGCGCCGGTGACGAGACCCCCCGGGCTCTTCGGCCCCACGCCCGACGGGTTCCCGCCACGGACGCCGGTCCCGGCGCCGAGCCCCGCCACGCCGCCGGCGACGCCGAACGAGCCGGCCAACCACCTCTACGAGGGCGACTGCCTGGCGGTATTGCCCACTTTTCCGGCGAACTCGGTGGATTTCGTGCTGTGCGACCTGCCGTACGGCACGACGCGCAACAAATGGGATTCGGTGATAGACCTCCCCTCCCTCTGGCGCGAGTACCGCCGGGTGCTCAAACCCCGCGGCGCGGTGGCGCTCACGAGCCAGGGACTCTTCACCGCGCGCCTCATCCTCTCGAACGAGGCCTGGTTCCGCTACAAGATCGTCTGGGTGAAATCGAAACCCACGAACTTCCTGAATGCACGGGTCCAGCCCCTGCGGAAGCACGAAGACCTCTGCCTCTTCTACGGCGCCCACCCCACCTACCACCCGCAGCTGACGCCCGGCCTCCCTTACGACAAGGGCGTCCGCAAGGATCAGTTGACCGGCAGTTACGGCGACTTCCGGCCCGCCCGGGTGCGGAGCGGCGGCGACCGTTACCCCTCCGATGTCGTCTATTTCCGGACCGCGGAGAGCGAACCGGAACGGACCGTCTGGCATCCGACGCAGAAGCCGGTGGCCCTCGCCAGATACCTGATCCGGACCTACTCGAACCCCGGCGACCTGGTGCTGGACAACGCCTTCGGCAGCGGCAGTTTCCTGGTCGCCGCCCACCTCGAAGCGCGCCGGTTCTGCGGGATCGAACGGAACCGCGCCGTCCGTCGGTTCGAGACCCGGGAGGTGGACTACCTCGAGGTCGCCCGCGCCCGCCTGGAGGCCTTCGGCGCCGCGCCCCGGATCGTCCGGGCCGCCGGGGCCGGGCCGGCGGCGCCGGGATCCCGGCCGCCCTCCGCCGAGTTCCCAGCGGGCCGGCGGCGGCCTCGCCCGGTCGCTCCGTCCGGCCAGGGAGGGGCGCCGGCGCGCCGCCCGGGGACCCCCCGGAGGCGACTCTGTTCCGACTCCCGGCCTGCCGGGGGCGGCGGCGATCCCCGGCGTTCCCGGGGCGAACGGACTTCCCGACTCCCTCGCGGCGCCTTTCCCGCCAGCGCCGGACTCGATCCTCCCGCGCCGGCGATTGACACGGCCGGTACCATCTCTGCCCCCCGATGGGCGTGGTTCCCCCGCCCGGTGGAACCGGAACGAAATTGAACGGCAAGAAGCGCCGGCGGAAGGCAGGCTCCGGGAAGGCGGTCCGGAGGAAGGCCGGCGGGAAGGGGATCGCCGCCTACGAGCACAAGGAGCGGGAGCGGGCGAACAACCCGCCGATCGGCCTGGTCACGCCGGACACCGACCCGGAGGCGCCGCCCGGCAAGTACGAGTTCGATCCGCATCTCGATCCGTCGCTCCACTGGGCGGGGAAAGCGGAGCGCACCGGTTTCGAGGTGCCCACCGTCTCGCTCCATGTGCATGAGCGCATCGAGCCCCGCACGATCCTCGAAGCGGTGCGGAAGGGGAACGGCGAGCCGGAGCCGCAGCCCTCGCTCTTCCACGCGAACGAGCGCCCCATCCGGGAAGCCATCGAGTTCTACCGCCACCGCGACCACTGGACGAACCGCCTCATCGCCGGCGACAGCCTGCTGGTGATGCAGAGCCTTCTGGAGAAGGACGGCCTCGGCGGCCAGGTGCAGATGGTCTACATGGATCCGCCCTACGGCATCTCCTACGGTTCCAACTTCCAACCCTTCTCCGGGCGTCCTTCGGCGACGGACGGGAAGGGCGAAGATCTGACGCGCGAACCGGAGCAGATCCGCGCCTTCCGGGACACCTGGAAGTTGGGAATCCATTCGTATCTCTCGTACCTCCGCGACCGCCTGCTACTCGCTCGCGAGTTGTTGACGGAGAGTGGCTCCTTGTTCCTCCAGATCGGCGACGAGAATGTCCACCGCGCCGCAATGGTCCTCGATGAGGTATTCGGTGCGGAGAACCGCGTCGCCACAATCACGTTCGCTACGACTGGTGGTAGTTCTGCTGGCCTCATACCGGAAGTTAGTGATTATCTGCTCATGTACGCCAAGGATCGGCGGGAGGTGAAGTACCGACAGTTGTACGAGCGCGTCACTCGACAGGAAGTCGTAGAACTCTTTAATGCATCCTATGCGATGGTGGAGCAGCACGATGGAACGTGCCGTCCACTTACGAGCGCAGAGAAGGCCGATCCAGACACTCACCTGCCTCGGGATGCGCGCCTGTTCCAGAGACGACCACTCACATCCCAAGGTTGGTACGCCAGCGATCGGTCTGAGCCGTACGAGTGGATGGGCACAGTATGGCCGTGCCCGCCGAATCGCCACTGGTCGATCTCCCGAGACGGGATGGACCGGCTCGCGGCCATGGGGCGCCTTGATGCGAGTAAGCGCGACGGTTTCCTGCAGTGGAAACGATACGAGAGTGAGGTCCCTGGTCGTCGCATCAACAATGTGTGGCGCGGAATGATGCGGGCCGTTGACAAACGCTATGTTGTGGAGACGGCGAAGAGTGTCATCCAGCGAGCCGTGTTGATGGCGACCGACCCCGGAGACTTGGTGTTGGATCCAACCGCTGGCAGCGGTACGACCGCGCTGGTGGCAGAGGAATGGGGCCGTCGATGGATGGCTTGCGACACATCGAGGGTGGCTCTTGCACTGGCGCGGCAACGGCTCGCGACAGCGTTCTTTGACTACTACCGCCTCTCCCACCCGGACGACGGCGTCAGCGGCGGATTCCGATATCGCTCTGTACCAAGGGTGTCTCCGTCGATCTTGACCGAAGAGGCGCGGCCACAGCAGACGGTGCTCTACGACCAGCCTGAGAAGGAACCAGGAAGGAGACGTGTCTCCGGGCCGTTCACCGTGGAGGCAGTGCCGTCGCCGACAATCGCGCCGCTGACGGAGGACGGGGAAGCGCCCACCGAACCCGGCGACGCAGATGTCTCCGTGGCGCGGAGCGGGGCGACGAGTCGGCGCGGGCAGTGGCTGGAGGAACTCGAACGCACCGGCGTGCGCGGGACGAAGGGGCAGCGCCTCCGTTTCGGGCGGTTGGAACCGCTGCCCGGGCATTCCTGGCTCCACGCGGACGGGGAGATCGCGCCGACAGAAGCGGAGGCCGTGGAGACGGAAGCCGGGCTGCTCGCCGCCGAGCCCACGGAATCGCCGTTCATCGAGCCCCGGCGCGTCGTCGTCTCCTTCGGCCCCGAGTTCGCTCCGCTCGACAAGCGGCAGGTCGCCCGGGCCCTCGAAGAGGCGCAGCGCCTGGTGCCGAGGCCGAAGATCGTGCTCTTCGCCGCCTTCGCCCTCGATCCCGAGGCCGCGAAGGAGATCGCGGAGACGCGCTGGCCCGGCGTCACCCTGCTGCCGGCCTACATGAACACCGACCTCCAGACCGAGGATCTCAAGAAGAAGCAGCCGAGCAGCGAGTCGTTCTGGCTCGTCGGCCAGCCGGATGTCGCCCTCGAAGTCATTACTGGTCGAGTGACCAGTATTAGCCCCCCCCCCCCCCCGAACCATCGGAGGCGACTCGTTACCGGGTGTCGGTCCGGGGTTTCGATTACTTCGACATCGAATCGGGCACGGTGCAGTCCGGCGACGCGAAGCGGATCGCGCTCTGGATGCTCGACACCGACTACGACGGCCGCAGCCTCTACCCGCGCCAGGTCTTCTTCCCGGTGGAGGACGGCCGCGACGGCTGGAACCGTCTCGCCAAGAACCTCAAGGGCCGCATAGACCCCGAACGCATCCGCGCCTACCTCGGCACCGAGTCCCTCCCCTTCGCCGCCGGCGAGCACCGGCGCATCGCGGTCAAGATCGTGGACGACCGCGGCCTCGAGAGCCTCCGCGTCCTCCCCCTCCCCGAGGAATCGGAAGACCGGGACGGATCCGGGGAATGAGCCCGAAGCGGGAAACGGCGCCGCCCGCCGCCGGAACCGACGCCCCCGGCGGCGGCCGCATCGGCCGGCTGATCCTGAACTCGCCCTACGCCGAGCCGACCCGCTGGTGGCAGTACGACCACGACGCCGGCCGATTCGAGAAGAAGCCGGGACGCCGCCCCGCCGGGTACCGCCTCGCCACCCCGGACTCCACCGACCCGAACGACCCCGGCGTCTGGGCCGAGATCGCGCTGGTGAACCGCCTCCGCCCCCTCGTCGAGAACTGGCGCGCCGCCCACTACCCCGGCGCCAGCGGAACCACCCTCCGCCTCCTGCGCCACTGGCGCGACGCGGAGCGCCGGGACGACCGGTTCTTCTGGTGCCAGTTGGAAGCCATCGAAACCCTGATCTGGCTCACCGAGTCGCCGGCGAACGACCGCGTCGGCCTGCGGATTCCTTCGGACGGCGGCGCCTTCCGCCGGGTCTGCTCCAAGATGGCCACCGGGACCGGCAAGACCGTGGTCATGGCGATGCTGATCGCCTGGCAGGCGCTGAACCGCACCGCGAAACCGGGCGACACCAGATTCGCCCGGAATGTGCTTCTGGTCGCCCCCGGGCGCACCGTGCGCGAACGCCTGGCGGTGCTGCAGCCCTTCGGCGCCGGCAACTACTACGACCAGTTCGACATCGTCCCTTCCGGTCTCCGCCCCAAACTCCGGGAAGCCCGGGTCGTCGTCCGCAACTGGCAGGCGCTCGCCTGGGAGAAACCGGCGCTCCTGGCGAAGAAACGCGGCGTGGACCGCCGGGGCCCGAAGAGCGACCGCGCCTGGCTGCGGCAGGTGCTCGGCCCCGACCTGGCGAAGCGCGCCGGGAACCTGCTGGTCATCAACGACGAAGGCCACCACGCCTGGCGCATCCCGGCGAACTTCCGATCGAAAGAACTCACCAAGAGCGACCGCGACGAAGCCACCAAGTGGATCGAGGCTCTCGACCGCCTCCACCGGGCCCGGAAGATCCTGGTCTGCCACGACTTCACCGCCACGCCCTTCGTCCCCGGCTCCGGCACGAAGACCGGCGAACGGCTCTTCGACTGGATCGTGAGCGACTTCGGCCTCGACGACGCCATCGAATCCGGCCTGGTCAAGACGCCCCGGGTCGTCATCCGCGAAACCCCGAGCCGCGGCGCCGGGGCCGAGGGGCCGACGGGCTACGCCGAGGGGAAGTCCCTGCGCCCGCGCCTCTACCGCCTCTACCACGATCCCGAAGTCAAGGACGACCTGAACCAGAGGGTTCCGCCGGAAACCCCGCTGCCGGACCTGGTGCGGAACGCCTACTCGCTCCTCGGCCAGGACTGGCGGGAGACCGCCGCCGAATGGAAACGCCGCGGCGCCCTGCCGGTGCTGATCACCGTGGCGAACCGCACCGAGACCGCCGCCCGCGTCCGCCACGCCTTCGAGAAACACCGGATCGAGATCGAGGAACTCTGCGACCCCGAGGGCCTGCTCCACATAGATTCCACCGTCCTGCGCAAGGCGGAGAGCGAAGCCGGCGCCGGCGGGAACGGGGGCGCCGCCGGGGAAACCGCCGCCCCGAAGCGCCGCAACCGGCAGACGGCGAAGGACCGCATCCGGCTGCTCCGGGAGCAGGTGAACACCGTGGGCCGGAAGGGCGCGCCGGGCGAACGCATCCGGAACGTGATCTCCGTCGGGATGCTCACGGAGGGTTGGGACGCGAAGACCGTCACCCACATCATGGGCCTCCGCGCCTTCACCTCCCAGTTGCTCTGCGAACAGGTGATCGGCCGCGGCCTCCGCCGCACTTCCTACGAGGTGGACCCCGAAACCGGCCTCTTCACCCCGGAGTATGTGAATGTCCTCGGCGTCCCCTTCACCTTCCTCCCCCACGAGGACCAGCAGGAAGCCCCGCCGCCGAAACCCCAGGTCCCGGTCGAACCGAGGTCCGGCAATCGCTACGAGATCCGCTGGCCCCGGGTCACCACCATCGAGAGCCGCTTCCGCCACCGCCTGACCCTGGACTGGACGAAGGTGGAGCGTCTCGACCTCGACGGCGCCCGGGCGGTGGTCGCCGCCGACCTCGCCCCGCTGGTGGCCGGCGAGCCGGCCCCGGAACAGGTCACGACCGCCGACCTCCTGGAGCGCGAACGCGAATACCGGCTGCAGACCCGGATCTTCCTGACCGCCCAGGACCTCCACGACCTCCTGGCAGAGGGCTGGCCCGGCTCGAAGGCCTCCTTCCTGTCGCAACTCGCCGTCCTGGTGGAACGGTTCGTCGCCTCCGACCGGCTGGTCGTGACCGCGCCGCCCGCCGGCGTGGACCCCGGCGTCTGGCGGCGACTCGTCATCCACCTCCAGATGAACCGCATCGTCCTCCACCTCAAGAAGGCCCTGGAGATCTCCTCGAACACCATCCTCGTCCCCCTCTTCGACCAGGAACACCCGATCGGCAGCACGGCGGAGATGCGGCCCTGGTTCACCTCGCGGGAGACCGCCCCCACGAAGAAGAGCCCGACCCGGATCGCCGTCTGCGACAGCGGCTGGGAGAAACAGGCGGTCGCCGACCTCGACGCCCACCCCGCGGTCGAAAAGTGGGTCAAGAACGACCACCTCGGCTTCGAGATCTTCTATGTGTACCGCGGCGTCGTCCGCCGGTACCGCCCGGACTTCCTCGTCCGCTTCGTCAGCGGCCTCACCCTCATCCTGGAGATCAAGGGCCGTTACACCGAACACGCCAAGGAGAAGAACGACGCCCTCCGCACCTGGGTCCGCGCCATCAACCAACACGGCGGCTTCGGCCCCTGGACCTCCACCGTCTGCACCGACCCCACGAAACTCCCGGCCACTCTCACCGACCACGCCACCCTCCGCCCCGCCCCCACGACTCCCACCCACCCAACCCCCACCCCGCAGCCCTCACCTCCCCCGAAAGCCATCCACCCCATCCCCCACCGCCCCGCCGCCTGACCGCGCGGCGCTCAACCGCTCTCCCCTACGTTCGCACCTCCAAAGGAGCATCCACCATGACCCAGACCACCGGCGCCGCCTGGGGCGTCGACGGCTGCAAAGCCGGCTGGTTCTTCTTCCGCCTGCCCTCGGCCGGCGACATCACCTTCGGCTTCGTCACCAAACTGAGAGCGCTGTTCGACCCAGGGGTCAGAACGGCCAAGGACAAGGTGGCTGACCAAGACATCGCCACCGAGGGCGACTTGATGCTCGTTGACATGCCCATCGGTCTCCCTGACGACGACGATTGCCAGGCCGTTCTTCGGGCGTGCGATCAGGAAGCGAGAGACATCCTGCGCCCTCGGTGGCAGTCTGTCTTCCCCGTTCCGGTGAAGTCGGTCATGGAGAACAGATATCTCCTGAGCGCGGAGTCGTGGGAGAAGGCACGGCCCATCTTGGCGAAACGGCATCCTGTTCCGAAAAACAAGAAGGGACGCCTGACCGCCCAGTCGTTTGCGATCTTGGTGAAGATCAAAGAAGTGGGCGATCTCCTGACCTCGGACAGGGAGCGCGGCATCATTCGCGAAACGCATCCCGAGATCTGCTTCATGAATCTCGCCATGGATTCCGAGCAGCGTAATCGGCTCAATGTTTTCTCCAAGAAGCACGGCCTCGGCTTCGTGAACCGCGTCGCCATTTTGGATAGCTGTCATCCCGACGCTGAAGAGGTCATCTTCAACGCGTGCGAGAGATGGCCCCAAATCGCGAGCGACGACATCGTGGACGCGATGGCCTGCGCCGTAACCGCGTGGCTCATCTTCCACGACAAGGACTCAGCAAGGGCACTGCCCCATCGCGAGCCGCCTCGGAAAGATGTGGCCGACCGATCCGATCCCCCGGAGATCGTGTTCGCGGTCCCGTCCAAGAACCTGCACGACGGGAAGGGGTCCTGATCCCCGATAGCCGCCAGTCGGAGTGCTTGACCACGCCCACACTTCACCACCGTCGGGACCACTCGGCCTCGGCGATCCATCACTCATCAACACCAAGGAGACGACCATGAGTGAAGTCCGCTACTTCCCGCGGTACTCGCAGCGGGAGAACATCGTCACGAACAACACGCTGCTGTTGTTCCGCCGCCTGTACGAGGTCAGCCGTGACGCCTTCGCGCGGTTCATCGGACGCCTCGGCGCCGAGGACGACGAGGTTGCCCAGGAGGTCGGTCAGATCGCGTCCGCGATCGGCCTGAACTTCGCCCAGCAGATCGGTACCGGCAAGAGCATCGTCGACGGCTGGATCGAGCAGAAGCCTCTGAAGATCGCCATCGAGACGAAACTCGGTAGCGGTTTCTGGATGAACCAGTTGGCGCGCCACACCGGAGTACTGCGCGACTCGCCTGACAACCGGCTCCTGCTCCTTCTGAATCCGACTCGCCTGATCAACCCTTCTGTCGAGGAGGTGCGGCGGCAGATCCAGGACGCTACCGTGCTCCATGTCACCTTCGCCGACATCGTTTCTGCGGCGAACGAGTGCTTTGCCGACTACGGAATGTCCGTCAAATCGGAGATCGCCGAATTCGAGCGCTTCTGCGGCGACACCGGCCTCTTGCCGACCGACGAGTTCCGGATGTTCGCCCCTCCCTGCAAGGCGTCTTTCAAGGAGAACATGGACTACCATCTCTACTACAACTCGGCCGACACCTTCTTCCGCGGCTCCCGGTATCTCGGCGTGTACGACCGGAAGGCGGTCCGTGCGATCGGGCACATCGGGAAGCGGGTCGTCTGCGATGTGAACATCGAGAGCGGCGAGGTCGTCGTTCAGGACGGGGACCCTCTGTCCGAGGACGAGGAACGACGCATCGTCGCCACCGTGGAGAGTTCGCGCCGGCGAGGCTGGGACCTGACGCGGAACCATCAGTGGTTCCTCTGCGACGACTGGGCGGAGACGGATTACCGCAAGACCTCGAAGGGCGGGATCCGACGCCAGCGCTACTTCGACCTTCGGGAGATCTTCGACAAACCGATTCCCGACTTGAAGACGATGGCGGCCCGGCTTCGAGAAAAGGACTGGAAGTAGAGCGCCGGGACGACACTCGCCGCCTCGGGGCGGACGAACGGCCGTGTTCGCAAGCCCCGGGGCCCACCCGGTCCCGCTGGCGAGGGTGGGTGCTACGACCTGCCCTTCACGGCTCGCGCCATCTCGACGAAGTACGAGTGCACCCGCAGGTCGTCGGTCAACTCCGGGTGGAAGGTGCTGGCCAGCACCCGGCCCTCGCGCACCAGCACCGGCTGCCCCCGGTGGGACGCGAGCACCTGCACGCCGGGCCCCCGGTCGGCGATCACCGGAGCGCGGATCATGACGACCGGCAACCCCGGTTCGCCGAGTTCCGGGCAGGCCACCGTGGTGATGTGGCTGTCGATCTGCCGGCCGTACCCGTTCCGGCGGATCGAGAGGTCGAGCAGCCCCAGCGACCGTTGCGCCGGGTTCTCCACCGTCCGCGCCAGCAGGATGGCGCCGGCGCAGGTGCCGTAGAGCGCGCCGCCGGACTCCCCGAATTCCCGGAGCGGGTCGTACATCCCCTCTTCGAGCAGGAACTTCAGCATCGTCGAACTCTCGCCGCCGGGGAGGACCAACCCGTCGAGCCCGTCCAACTGCCCTGCCTTCCGCACTTCCGACACGGACACGCCGAGCCGCTCCAGCGACGCCCGATGCAGCGCGAAACTGCCCTGCAGCGCCAGCACCCCGATCCGGGGCGAGTCGCCCGGCCCCGACGGATCGGCCGGGGCAGGGGATGGGGAGGGGGCCGGGGAACCGCGGAGATCCGTCGGCCCCGCCACGGTCAGTTGCCCCGGGTCTGCAGCAACTCCGCTTCCGGCAGGGTGGCGATGTCGAGGCCGGGCATCGGTTCGCCGAGACCCATCGAGACCTCCACCAGCACCTCCGGATCGCGGTAGTGGGTCACCGCCTTCACGATGGCGCGCGCCCGGCGCTCCGGGTCGTCCGACTTGAAGATGCCGGAGCCGACGAACACCGACTCCGCGCCCAACTGCATGCACAGCGCCGCGTCCGCCGGGGTGGCCACGCCGCCGGCGGCGAAGTTGGGCACCGGCAGCCGCCCGTCCTCGGCGACCATCCGCACGATCTCGAAGGGCGCCCGCAGTTCCTTGGCGGCGGTCATCCGCTCGTCGTCGGAGAGCACCGTCAGCCGCCGGATCTGCGAGCCGATCTTCCGCAGGTGGCGCACCGCTTCCACGATGTTGCCGGAGCCGGCCTCGCCCTTGGTGCGGATGAGCGCCGCGCCCTCGCCGATGCGCCGCAGCGCCTCGCCCAGGTCCCGGCAGCCGCAGACGAAGGGGACCTCGAACGACTGCTTGTCGATGTGGTTCTCCTCGTCGGCCGGGGTCAGCACCTCGCTCTCGTCCACGAAGTCCACGCCCATCTGCTGGAGGATCTGCGCCTCGGCGAAGTGGCCGATGCGGACCTTGGCCATCACCGGGATGCTGACCGTCTCCATGATCTCCCGGATCTTCTCCGGGGAGGACATGCGGGCCACCCCGCCGTCGCGGCGGATGTCCGCCGGCACCCGTTCGAGGGCCATCACGCTGACCGCGCCGGCGTCCTCGGCGATGCGCGCCTGTTCGGCGTTCGTCACATCCATGATCGCGCCGCCCTTCAGCATGTCGGCGAGACCGGTCTTCAGTCGGAATTCGGTGGCCATGACTCTCTCTCGTGGTTCCCTCGCGGCGCCCGCGGTCGGCGCCCGGATTTCGTGGAAGCGGCCCGGCGACAGGCGGACCGGTGATCGGCGGCCCGGGGAAAAGCGGCGCCGGGCGCGGCGTCCCCGCCCCGGTTACGCCGCCGCGCGGCCATGGACTCTATCGCCCGACCAGAGCCAGTGCATCCGCGCCACCGAGATGCCGAGGAGCAGCAGCGCGCCGCCGATGAGTTTCGTGGCGGGGAGCGCCTCGCCCAGCCAGAGCCAACTGATCAGGAGTGCCGGCAGCGGCACCACCTGCGAGTACACCCCGGTGAGCGTCGGCCCCACCCGCGCCGAGGCGTGCGCCCAGAAGATGTGGGCCAGGGTGATGGCGCCCACCCCGGAAGCCGCCGCCAGCAGGAGCCCGGCCGACGGCGCCGCCAGGAAGTCGCCGGCGTCCAGGAACAGCGGCGCCGGGAGCGCCAGGATCACTCCTCCCAGGGTCACGCTCCAGGCGCAGACCCGGATCGGGCCGTACTTCTTCACCAGCGGGGCGCTCCCCACCGTGTAGATCGCCCAGCCGACCGCGGCGCAGAAGAGGCCCAGGTCCCCGAGCAGGGCCCGGGTGGTCGGTTCCGCCCCGGAGACCAGCGCCGCCCCGATGCCCGAGACCAGCAGGCCGACCGCGGTGTGGCGGCAGAACGGCTCCGCCCGGGTGGCCCAGGCGATCCCCGCGATCATGAGCGGGATCAGCGCCAGGATCAGCGCCGCGCTCCCCGCCGAGGAGGCCTCGGTGCCGTGGACGAACCCCAACTGGAACACCACATGCCCGAGGAAGGCGAAACCCAGCAGGCGCGGGAAGTCCTTCCGGTCGAACGGCGTCCGTTCCCGGGAGAACGCCCAGGCCACCATCAGCGCGGCCACCCCGGCGCCGATCCGCGCCAGGTTGAAGGCGTAGGCGTCCCAGATCCCGACCGCGTACTTGACCAGGCTGAAGTTGAACGCCCAGGCGATGACCACCACCAGCAGGCCCAGTTCGGCGGAACCCACCGGGGGCGGCCGCTTCGGGCCTCGCCGGGGCGCGGCGCCGTGGGGTGCCGCTTCCATTCCGTGCGCCATCGGCATTTCCTTCCTCGTTTCCTTCCTCATTCCTTCCTCCCGGTCTCTGTTCCGGCCTTTTTCCCGGTCGCTTCTCCGGTCCCGGTTCCGGCGTTGCCTCCGGCGGCGCTCTTCCCGGTTCCCGTCGTCATCATCCGTTCTCCGCCGTCATTCTGACTCGTTCCGCCTCGCTGCGCCGTCGTTCGGATTCGTTCTCCCGCTTCCATCGTTTCCTGCTCGATCGTTCTCCCCTGCCGGTCCGTTCCGTCCGGGGGACGGCGCGGCCTTCCGGCGCCGCCGTTCCCCCGGGCTTCCCCGCGGATCCCCCGCCGGTCCCTCCCTACATCATCCGCCGGAGGATGCGGTCGCGCTGCTCCACCGTCAGCGGCTCCGGCCGCCGGGCCACCGCCGGGGCGTCGTCGTCGAGGATCGGCTCCAACTCGTGGAGCGGCTTCTCGGCGGCGTTGCGGAAGAACAGGCCGGTGTAGATCCGGTCCTCCCAGTGCATCGCCCGCTCGCAGGCGGACTTCCAGTCGGCCGGGTCGTGGTCCTCGTCCTCCAGCAGCCGGATGCGCTCCCGGAAGAAGGCGTAGGTGTTGTCCCGGTTGAAGGTCACGCAGGGGCTGAACACATCGATGACCGCGAAACCGGGATGCTCGATGGCGCCCTTGATGAGCGTGACCAACTGCTTCTGGTTGCCGGAGAAGGCGCGGGCCACATAGGTGGCGCCGTTCATGATCGCCGAGGTGATCGGGTTCACCGGGCGCTCGAGGTTCCCGAACGGCGTGGACTTGGTCTTCATGCCGATGCTGCTGCTCGGCGAGACCTGCCCGGTGGTGAGCCCGTAGATCTGGTTGTTCATCACCAGGTAGGTGAGGTCGATGTTGCGGCGGGCGGTGTGGGTGAAGTGGTTGCCGCCGATCCCGTAGCCGTCGCCGTCGCCGCCGGTGACCAGCACGGTGAGGTTCTGGTTCGCCATCTTCACCCCGGTGGCCACCGCCAGCGCCCGGCCGTGCAGGGTGTGCATGCCGTAGGAGTGGAAGAACCCGGGGAAGTTCGAGGAGCAGCCGATGCCGCTGACGCAGACGAGGTCGTGCGGCTGCAGGCCCAGTTGGGCGACCGAGGTCTGCGTGGCGCGCAGCAACCCGAAGTCGCCGCAGCCGGGGCACCAGTCCGGTTCGACCTTGCCCTTGAAGTCCTTGGCGGTCAGCGGCTTCTCGGCTACGGCGGCGGTGCTCATGGATTCTCCTGCGGGGGTGGGGCGCGCGGTCGGCGGCGGCGGTCGGCGGAACGGGGCGTTCCTAGACGATGATCTCCTGGGTGGGGACGAAGACGCCGTCCGCCGGCGCCTCGCCGGCGAGGTGCGCCCGCACGCCGTCGGCGATGTGGTGGGGCATGAAAGGCTCGCCGTCGTACTTGCGGATGTGGCCGTCGGCGCTGATCCCGGTCTCGCCCCGGAGGAAGCGGTGGAACTGCCCGGAGTGGTTGTTCTCGACGACGAGGACCCGCCTGGCGCTGGAGAGCGCCCGCGCCATCGCCTCGCCGTGGAAGGGCAGGAGCCACTTGACCGCGATGCGGTTCACCCGGAGACCCTCGGAGCGCAACTGCTCCACTGCCTCGCCGATGACGCCCCAGGTGGAGCCCCAGCCGACCAGCGTGACCTCGGCGTCCTCGTCGCCCTCCACCTCCGGCGCCGGGATGCGGTCGAGGGAGTCGGACATCTTGCGGGCGCGCTTCTCCACCATCTGCCGCCGCTTGATCGGGTTCGTGAACTCGTCGGAGATGAGGATGCCCTCTTCGTCGTGCTCGTCGGTGGCGACCACATGGACATGGCCGGGGACGCCGGGCACCGCCCGGGGCGAGATCCCGTCCTCGGTGTCCCGGTAGCGCAGGTAGGGGCCGTCCCCGTTCCCCGCACCGTTCCCGGAACCGTCTTCGTCGTCGGCTTCCCGGACCAGTTTCCCGCGGTCGATCGGCGGGAACATGTCGATGTCCTCCGGCGGCACGCTGAAGGTGCCCTCGGAGATGAGCAGGTCGGAGAGGACGATCGCCGGGCACTGGTAGCGGTCGGCCAGGTTGAAGACCTCGCCGATGGTGGAGAACGCGTCGAGGGCGCTCTTCGGGGCCACCACGATCCGCTCGAAGTCGCCCTGGCTGGCCCCGAGCGCCTGCCAGAGGTCGCCCTGCTCGGTCTTCGTGGGCACGCCGGTGGAGGGGCCGGCCCGCATCACATTGATGAAGACCACCGGGATCTCCATCATCGCCGCCGAGCCGATGGCCTCGGTCATCAGGGCGAACCCGCCGCCGGAGGTGGCGCACATGGTCCGGGCGCCGGTGTGCGCCGCCCCGACGGCCATGTTGGCGACGCCGATCTCGTCCTCGACCTGCCGCACCATGATCCCCAGTTCGCGGGCGTTCTTGGCCATCCAGTGGAGGACGCCGGTCGAGGGGCTCATCGGGTAGGCGCAGTAGAACTTGACCCCGGCGGCGGCCCCGCCCATCGCCAGCGCCTCGTTCCCGGTCCACACCGCGAGCGGCGAGGGGTTCTCCGGCAGCGGCTCGGAGTGGGCCGGGAAGTTCTCGACCGAGTAGCGGTACCCGGCGCGGGCCACCGCCACATTGGACTCCACCACCGCCTCGCCCTTGGCCGCGAACTGCAGCGAGAGCGCCGATTCCAGCACCTCGAAATCCAGGCCCAGCAGGTGGGCGATGACCCCCAGCGCCGCGGTGTTCTGGGCCAGCCGGTTCTTGGTGTCCCCGGTGAGTTCGTCCACCGGCATCCCGCAGAGGTGGACCCCCTCCCGGTGCTCGCCGGGGGTGACCGAGTCCGAGTTGTAGAGCGCGTAGCCGCCCGGCCCCAGGTGCTCCAGGTGCCGGGTCATGGTGTCCTGGTTCAGGCACAGGAGCAGGTCCAGCCGGTCGCCGTGGCAGAGCGCTTCCCGGTCGCGTACGCGGATGGTCAGCAGGATGTGGCCGCCCCGGATGATGGACTGGTAGGCGTTGTAACTGTTGAGATGCAGCCCCCGCCGTACGAACATCCGGGCGAGGATGTTGCCGGGGGTGGCGATGCCCTGTCCGGCGGCCCCGCCGATCGCGAGCGTGAAATCGAAGCCCTGTGCCATGAACCGTGTGCGCGTGCTCTCCCGGAGGGTCGTGGTGGATTCGGTCGTCCCCACCCGGCGTTGCCCTCCGGGTGCGCCGGGCGTCCCGCCGGCCCGGGGGCCGGCGCGAAACAGCCGGGAATCCTACCATCCGCCCCCTCCGCGGCCCTCCGGTGGTTCCGGCCGCCCGGCGCGGCGCCGCTCCGGACTTCGGCGGCGCGGCCCCGGCACGATCCGGGCCTGTTGCGCCGCGGGGCCGGGCCCCCCGGATCGTTTCTTCGGAGGCAGGGAAGCGCGATTTCCGGGTGGCGCCTCGAACGCGAGTTCCGGCAGGCAGTCGGGGAGGAGGTGGAACTGCGGGCCGAAGGCGCGGACCGGTTCCGGGTCTTCACACCCTTCCGGTTCGACGACGGCGACGGCTTCGTGGTCGTCCTCCGCCGGGACGAGGGCCGCTGGTTCCTGACCGACGAGGGGAACTCCTTCCTCCACCTGAGCGACGAGTTCGAGGAGTCGGCCCTCCGGGGCGGCGGCTGCCGGGTCGTCGCGGTCGCGCTGACCCGTTTCGGGGTGGAGGACCGCGACGGGGAACTCCGGCCGGAGATCCCGGAGGACCGCCCGGCGGAGGCGCTCCGGTCGTTCGTCGGGGCGATCGGGAGAGTCGCGGAGATCGCCGGTCGGTCGTGGGCGCGGTTCCCGGCCGCCGGGCCCGGGGACCTCGCCTGACCGGGTTCCCGCGCTCGGCCGGCGGGGCCCGGGGGTCGGAGCAGGCGGCTGACAGCGACCCCGGACCCCGACCCGCGCGCCGGTCGGAGGCGCCGGGCCCCGTTCCGCGGACCACTCGTGCCGGCCGGGGCCCGCAGGCCGGCCTCGACCGGCGCCGCCGGCTCGCCGGACCGCGGCCGCCCCCCGGGACTCCCTCACCTCCTGGAATATGGGTTGCCCATATCGAACAACCCGGTTACTATTCCCCCATGCTCGTTCCCGCCCCACCCCCCGCCCTCCTCCGAACCCCTCCGTTGCTCCTCCCGCCGGCTCCCCTCCCGCCGGCTCCCCTCCCGCCGGAGGTCGAGCCGCAGGCCGCGCTCCCGACCCGGACGGAGCCGCCGCCGGCCGAGCCGTACCGCTGGCCCGATCTGAGCGTCGGCGATCCGAACGCCCCGGACCCCCTCCGCGGGCTGCCGTGGCCCGAACTGCGGGCGCTGATCTACGAGCCCGACGCGGCCCCCCCGCCGGCCCCGCTCCCGCTCCCGCCGGCCCCCCTCCCGCCGACCCCGCTCCCGCCGGATTCGGCCCCGGAGGCGCCGTGATCGCGGTGGACACGAATGTGCTGGTGGACGCCCACCGGCGCGAGTCGGCCGTCCACCGCGAGGCCCGGGCCGTCCTCGGCGGACTGGCCGGGGGCAGCGACCTCTGGGCCATCCCCTGGCCCTGCTGCTTCGAGTTCCTGGCGGTGATGACGAACCGCCGGGTCTGGGGCGACGCCGCAGTGTCGCCGGACCGGGCCTGGAGGCAACTGGCGGCGCTCTTCGCTTCCCCGGCGAATCGGCGCCTCGGCGAGACCGGGGACTTCCTGGAGATCGTGGAGGCGTTCGTCCGCCGCCCCCGGGTCCGCGGCGCGATGGTGCACGACGCCCGCATCGCCGCCATCTGCCTGGCGCACGGGGTGGAGGTCCTGCTCACCCGCGACCGCGACTTCTCCAACTTCCCCGAACTCCGCACGGAGAACCCGTACCCGCGGGGGTAGGGAAGGCGCCGGCGGCCGCCACCGCGGATCCGGAACCCCGTACGCCCGAACGACCGGAACCTGACGACCGGAATCCAACGACGGAAGACCAACCACGGAAAACGGACACCGGAAGACCAACCACCGGAAAACCAACCACCGGAAAACCGATGCCGGGGCGACACCCGCGCGGGCCGGCCGCCCCGGCCTCCCCCCCTCTCCCCCGGGAGACGAACGATCGAACCTTCCTCCGGGAGCCCCCGCCGGGCGCCACCCCGGAACCTCCTTCGGAGATCCACCTCATGAAGACCACCGTCGACATCCATGATGTCCTGCTCGACCGGGCGAAGCGGCACGCCCGGGAGCGGGGGAAGACGCTCCGGCAGGTGATCGAGGCCGGCCTGCGCGCCGTGCTCGACGAGCCGCCCTCGAAGTACGAGTACGACTGGCCGGACCTCAGCGTCGGCGAACCGGGAGCGCCCTACCCGCTCGACGCGTGGACCTGGCAGGACCTCTCGGAACTGATCTACCGGCGCGGACCCGGCGGCGCCCCTCCCGCCCCGACCCCCTCCGACGCTACCCGCTCCGACGCGAGGCCCGCGGCGCCGGCAGTCACCGGGACCGTCGCTTCCGACCCCTCCCCCGAGTCCCCGGAGCGCCGGCCGTCGGTCTCCGGAAGATCCGGTTCCCGCTGACGGCGCCCCGTCCCGCGCGCCGCCCGCCGCCCGTCCGGGGCTGCGCCGCATCATCGGTCGGGGCGCTCGACTGCTAGCATTCCGCGCTCCCCTGCGGGAGGCTGCGCGCCCACCGGGTGCGCCGGGCCGTTCGCCGCGCCCTCCGCACGGGGCAGAGGGGACGCCGACGGAGCCGCGCCCGACGCGCTCCGCCCCCGGCTCCCCCGATCCCACGAGGTTCTTCCCATTCCAATGAGCGCCCATCTTCCCGGGGCCGTCAGCGAGGGCATGCCCGAAACCCGAGAGACCGATCCCCGGTCGGCCGCCGTGGCCGAGACCGACCTTTCCACGGAGGCGGCGACCGCCGCCGCCCTGAGCGCGGAGACCGCCACCGCGGTCGCCGAAGCGCCTCCGGCCCCGGCAGCAACGCCGGCAGCGCCGGTCGCCGCCGCCGCCCCGGCGGGCGAGCCCGAAGCCGCCGAAACCGCCCCGCCCGCCGGGGAAGCGGCGGTCCCGCCGGGGGAACCCGGGGAAGTCGCCGAGGCGGCGTCGGCCGGCGCGGAGGTCGGGACCGAGACCGCCGGCAACGGCGCCGCCGCCGAAGCGGAAGGCCACGGGGCCGACCCGGAGGCCGCGGCCGCCGGGGTGGAGGGCAACGGGACCGGCGCCAACGGTCGCGACGCGGTCGTCGAGTTGAGCGAGGACGCCGAGTTCGAGCAGTTCTTCGAGACCTACGACCCCCAGGTCATCGAGAACGAGTTGATCGTGGGCCAGATCGTCCAGGTGCGCGAGTCCGAAGTGGTGGTGGACATCGGCTACAAGTCGGAGGGGATCATCTCCATCGACGAGTTCCGCGATGTGGAGGGCCAGGTCAAGGTGGTCCCCGGCGACGAGGTGGAAGTGCTGGTCCAGCGCTTCGACAACCGGCGCGGCCACCTGAGCCTCTCCTTCCGCAAGGCGCAGAAGATGCGCGTCTGGAACCAGATCGAGGACGCCTTCGAGAAGCAGACCACGGTCGTCGGGCGCGTCGTCGAGCGCATCCGCGGCGGCCTGGAGGTCGAGATCGGCGAGATCGGCGTGCGCGGCTTCCTCCCCGGCTCCCAGGTGGACCTCCGCCCGGTGCGGAACCTCGGGAGTTACAAGGGGCGCGAACTCGAACTGCGGGTCATCAAACTCAACAAGCGGCGGGGCAACATCGTGCTCTCCCGCCGGGTGGTGCTCGAAGAGGAGAAGGAGAAGACGCTGGCCGCCCTCGAAGTCGGCCGGGTCTTCCGCGGCGAGGTGCGCGACCTCACCGAGTACGGCGCGTTCGTGGACATCGGCGGCATCTGCGGCCTCCTCCACATCCGGGAGATGTCCTTCCGCCGCCTGGAGCATCCCTCCGAACTCATGAAGGTGGGCGACCGGATCGAGGTCGTCATCCTCCGCTTCGACGCCGAGGCGGAGCGGGTCTCGCTCGGCTACAAGCAGTTGAATGTGGATCCCTGGTCCACCGCCGGCGAGCGCTACCGCATCAGTTCCAAGGTGCGCGGCAAGGTGGTGAGCATCACCGACTACGGCGCCTTCATCGAGATGGAGCCGGGCGTCGAGGGCCTGATCCATGTGAGCGAGATGAGTTGGTCGAGCCGCATCAAGCACCCCTCGCGGATCCTCTCGAAGGGCGACTTCGTGGAGGCGATGGTGCTGCGGATGGATCTGGAGAACCGCCGGATCAGCCTCGGCCTGAAGCAGGTGGAGCCGAACCCCTGGCCGCGCCTCGCCGAGAAGTACCCCATCGGCTCCCGGCTCAGCGGCACCGTCCGCAAGTTCACCGACTTCGGCGCCTTCGTGGAGGTGGACAGTTCCATAGACGGCCTGATCCACATCTCCGACCTGAGTTGGAACAAGCGGGTGAACCACCCCTCCGAGGTCCTCAAGATCGGCGAGAAGGTGGAGACGGTGGTGCTGAGCATCGACCCCGACAACCGCCGCCTCTCCCTCGGTCGCAAGCAGTTGTCCGACGATGCCTGGGAGGGCTTCTTCAGCCGCCAGCAGGAGGGCGATGTGGTGGACGGCACCGTGATCCGCTTCGCCGACTTCGGCGCCTTCGTGCAGATCGAGGAGGGCATCGAGGGGCTGCTGAAGTTGAACGACATCGCCGAGCCGCCGCCCTCGAAGGCCGAGGACGCGCTCGACCTGGGCACCTCCTACCGGCTCCGCATCGTGCGCCTGAGCCGGGACGACCGCAAGGTGGGCCTCTCGCTGCGGGCGACCGAGGGGTACGAGGGCCAGGATCTCGGCGCGCCGGGTTCCGTCAAGATCGGAGACCTCTGGAAGCGGTGAGCGCAGCGGCGCCGAACAGCACGAGAGCCCGCCTGGCGGCGGAGATCGCCGAGGAGACGGGGCTCTCCCGCCGGGACGCGGAGATCGTGGTGACCATGGTCTTCGAGTCCATCGCCGGGGCGCTCGCTTCCGGCGAGGAGGTGGAGATCCGCGGGTTCGGCAGTTTCCGGCTGCGCCGCCGGGCCGCCCGGCACACCCGGAACCCGCGCACCGGCGAACCGGTGCTGGCCCCGCCGCGCCGGGTGCCCTTCTTCCGCGCCGGCAAGAAGTTGCGGGATTCGATCAACGCCGCGCCCGCCGGCCCGCGCGACCGGGGCGCCGACCCCACGGAGCCGCTGCCGGGCGCCCGCTCGTGAGCGGGGACGGCGCGGCGCTCCGCGCCCCCTCCGCCGCTCCTTCCCGCTCCGCCGGCGCCGGGGCCGGCGCGCCCCTGCGCTTCATCACCGCGGCGGCACTCTTCGACGGCCACGACGCCTCGATCCAGGTCTTCCGGCGCCTGCTGCAGGCCGGCGGGGCGGAAGTGGTCCACCTCGGCCACAACCGTTCGGCCGCCGAGATCGCCGCCGCGGCGGTGGAGGAAGACGCCGACGGGGTGGCGGTCTCGTCCTACCAGGGCGGGCACAACGAGTTCTTCCGCTACCTGGTGGACCTGCTCCGGGCGGGCGGCGGCGCCCACCTGCCGGTGTTCGGCGGCGGAGGCGGGGTCATCCGCGCCGCCGAAGCGGCGGACCTCCACCGCTACGGGGTGGCCCGGATCTACTCCCCGGAAGACGGGCGCCGCCTGGGGATCGGGGGGATGGCGGAGGACATGCTCCGCCGCGCTGCCGCCGCCCGCGCCACCCGCCCGGACCGGTCGGTGGCAGACCTGCTCGAGGCGCTCGCCCCCGGGGAGCCGCTCTTCGCCGGCGCCGCGGCGCCCCTGGCCCGGCTGATCTCGATCGCCGAGACCCGGGGGTTCACCGAAGCGGAACGGGCGGCGGTGGTCGCCCGCGCCGGCAACCCGGCGGCGCCGGTCCTGGGCCTCACCGGCACCGGGGGCGCCGGCAAGAGTTCGGTCCTCGACGAACTGCTGCTGCGCTTCGCGGGCCGCGGCGGCTCGGCGACGGGGGAAGCAGCAGGGGAAGCAGCGGGGCCGACAGGCCTCGGCAGGATCGGGGTGCTGGCGGTGGATCCGACGAAGCGGCGCACCGGCGGGGCGCTCCTCGGTGACCGCATCCGGCTGAACGCGGCCTCGGCCCCCGGCGTCTTCGTCCGCAGCCTCGCCACCCGGGGCCCCGGCGGCGAACTCGCGGCCGCCACCGCCGACGCCGTCGCCGCCCTCCGCGCCGCCGGCTGCCGGCTGGTGATCGTCGAGACCGGCGGCATCGGGCAGGGGAGTTCGGCGGTGGTCGAGATCAGCGACTTCTCGCTCTATGTCATGACCGCCGACTACGGCGCCGACACCCAACTGGAGAAGATCGACATGCTCGACTTCGCCGACGCGGTGGCGGTGAACAAGGCCGACCGGCCCGGTTCCGAGGACGCCCTGTTCGCCGTCCGCCGGGCCTACCGCCGTTCCCGGTCGCTCCCCCGGGACGCGGCGACGCCGGTCTTCCCGACGGTGGCGAGCCGCTTCGCCGACCCCGGTCTCGACGCCCTCCACCGGGAGATCGCCGGTCGGCTGGGCTTCGCGCCGCCGGCCGCCGACCCGGCCCCGCCGGCCGCCGGCCCGGAACCGGGGAACGCGCCCGCGCCCGGCGCCGGGGAGACCGGCTCGGCGCGCCTGCTGCCGGCGGCGCGCTCGTCGTACCTGGCCGAGATATCGGCGGCCCTCCGCTCCGAACGCCGCCGGGTCCGGGACCAGGCGGACCTCGCCGCCCGCATCGAGCATCTCGAGAAGGCCGCCGCAGATCTGGAAGCAGAGGCCCCGACCGGAGCCGAGGGCGCCGGAGTCGGGCCGGCGGCCGGGCGCCTGCGCGAACGCGCCGCCTCCCTGCGCTCCGAACTGTCCGCCGACAGCCGCGCCCTCCTCGAGGACTGGCCGGCGACCCGGGAGGGCTATCTCCGCGAGACGGTGTCGGTCCCGGTCCGGGGCGGGCGGCAGGCAGTCGAGACCCGGCGGGAGACCCTCGCCGGGACCCGGTTCCCCCGGGTGGCGCTGCCGACCTTCACCGGGGAAGGGGACCTCCTCCGCTTCCTCCACGACGAGAACCTCCCCGGCCGCTATCCCTACACCGCCGGGGTCTTCCCCTTCCGGGAGACCGGGGAGGCGCCGCGGCGCCAGTTCGCCGGGGAGGGCGGCCCGGCCCGCACCAACCGCCGCTTCCGGCTGCTCACCGCCAGCCAGGAGGCCACCCGCCTCTCGGTGGCCTTCGACAGCGTGACCCTCTACGGCGAAGACCCGGCGCGGCGCCCCGACATCTTCGGCAAGATCGGCGAAGGCGGCGTCTCCATCGCCACCCTCGACGACATGGTCGACCTCTTCCGCGGCTTCCGGCTCACCGACCCGCAGACCAGCGTCTCGATGACCATCAACGGCCCGGCGCCGGCGATCCTGGCCATGTTCCTGAACGCCGCCATCCTCCAGGAAGCGGAGGCGTTCTCCCGGGAGCGGGGCCGGGCGCCGACGGCGGCGGAGCGCGAGGAGATCGCCGCCGGAGCCCTCCGGGTCGTCCGGGGCACGGTGCAGGCCGACATCCTCAAGGAAGACCAGGCGCAGAACACCTGCATCTTCTCCACCGCCTTCGCGCTCCGGCTCATGGGCGATGTCCAGGAGTTCTTCATCGGGCGCCGGATCGGGAACTTCTACTCGGCCTCGGTCTCCGGCTACCACATCGCCGAAGCCGGGGCGAACCCGATCACCCAGTTGGCGTTCACGCTGGCGAACGGGTTCACCTATGTCGAGTACTTCCTCTCCCGGGGCCTGGCGGTGGACGACTTCGCCCGCAACCTGTCGTTCTTCTTCAGCAACGGGCTCGATCCGGAATACGCGGTGCTGAGCCGGGTGGCCCGCCGCATCTGGGCGCGGGCGCTGAAGTTGCGCTACGGCGCCGGCGAGCGCAGCCGCAAGTTCAAGGTCCACATCCAGACTTCGGGCCGGTCGCTCCACGCCCGGGAAGTCCAGTTCAACGACATCCGCACCACCCTGCAGGCGCTCACCGCCATCAGCGACGCCTGCAACTCGCTCCACACGAACGCCTACGACGAGGCGATCACCACCCCCACTCCGGAGTCGGTGCGCCGGGCGGTCGCCATCCAGAAGATCATCCGGGAGGAGTTCGGGATGGCCTGGAACGAGAACCCGCTCTCCGGCTCCTTCGCGATCTCCTGGCTCACCGACCGGGTGGAGGAAGCGGTCCTCGACGAGTTCGACCGGCTCGACGCCCGGGGCGGGGTGCTCGCCGCCATGGAGCGCCAGTACCAGCGCCACCGCATCCAGGAGGAGAGTTTCCTCTACGAGTCCCGCAAGGACTCCGGGGAGTTGCCGGTGGTCGGCGTGAACACCTTCCGCGCCGAGGGCGGCGAGGACGAGGCTGCCGCCGGGGCGGAGGAAGCGCTCCTGGCGCGGGCGACGCCGGCGGAGAAGGAGGAGCAGGTGCGGCGGGTGGAGGCGTTCCGCGACCGCCACGCCGAAGCGGCCGGCCCGGCGCTCCGGCGGCTGCGGGAGACGGCGCTCGCCGGCGGCAATGTCTTCGCCGAGTTGATGGACACGGTCCGGGTGGCGAGTCTGGGGCAGATCAGCGCCGCCCTCTACGAAGTGGGCGGCCGTTACCGCCGCTCCACCTGAGGCGGGGCCGCTCCCCGGGGACCTCCCGTCGAACGACGCCGGAACCACTGCCCGAACGATGTCGAGCACTGCCGCCGGACCTCCCGGGAACTTCCCCGAACCGGGCGGCCCCGCGCCCGGCCGGCCGACGCCGCCCTACCGGATCCTGATCGCCAAGCCGGGCCTCGACGGGCACGACCGGGGCGCGCTGGTGGTCGCCCGGGCGCTCCGCGACGCCGGCTTCGAGGTCGTCTATACCGGTCTCCGGCGCACTCCGGAAGAGATCGCCGAGGCGGCGATGCAGGAGGATGTGGAGGCGGTGGGAGTCTCCATCCTCTCCGGCGCCCACCGCCCGCTCCTCGGCCGCATCGTCGAAGGTCTCCGGGAGCGCGGCCTGGGCGAGGTGCCGGTCTTCGTCGGCGGCGTGATCCCCGACCGGGACGCCGCCGACCTGCGCGCCCTCGGCGTCGCCCGGATCTTCGGCCCGGACACCCCCACCGCCGCCATCGCCCGCGCCCTCGCGGACCACCTGGCCGACCGCCGCCGGCAGGGGCTCCACCGGGCGCCCCCGCCCGTCTGACGGGCCCTGCCCGAGCCCGCCGCCGCCCGCGTGACCGGTTCGTGACCGACCCCGCCGCCGCCCCCGTTCCCGCCGCCGGCGCCGGCTCTCCCGCCGGCGTGATTCCCCCGGGGGCTGCCGCGCCGCCCGGGTCCGCGGGGCTCCCGTCCCCCGTCGGGGCGCCCTCTCCGGCCCGGGACGAGTCTTCCCGGCCTTCGCCGAGCGAGGCCGCTTCCGCCGCCTTCCCGGCGCGGGCGGAGGGCGTCGCCGCGGCGATCCGCGCCGCCGTCGCTCCCCTGCCGGTCCCCTTCGTCGGGGTCTGGGAACGGGCCACCTCCACGAACGACCTGGCCCGCGCCGCCGCGGCCGACATCGGCGCCGCCCTCGCCGCCGGGTCGGTGTTCCTCGCCGACCGCCAGACCGCCGGGCGGGGCCGCTTCGGGCGTCGCTGGGCGTCCCCTCCCGGCGGCCTCTACCTGAGTCTGCTCGTCGCCGCGCCGCCGGGGGAGGGGAACGCGCCGGCCGCCGCCCGCTTCTCCCTCCTGCCGCTGGCCGCCGGACTCGCGGCCGCCGAAGCGGTGGAGCGGACCGTCGGCCTCCGCCCGGAGCTGCGCTGGCCCAACGACCTCGACCGGGATGGCGGCAAGATCGGCGGCGTGCTGGTCGAGACCGGCCTGCCGGCCCCCCCGCCTTCCCGGCGCGGCGCGGACGATCCTCCGGCGCCGCCCCTGGCGATCGTCGGTTTCGGGATCAACCTGGGGCCGGTGGCACTCGGGGCGGACCCGGAGACGGATCCGCCTCCGGACGCCCCGGCCCCGATCCGGCCGCCCGCCTGGCTGCCTCCGGCTACCGACCGGGCCCGGCTCGCCGCCGCCGTGACCGCCGCGTTCCACCGCCACTCGAGGGCGGCCCTGCGGGAGCCGGAGGCGTTCGTCGCGCGATGGGAAGCCGCGAGCCCCACCGCGCGCGGCGCCCGCTGCCGGGCCCGGCTCGCCGACGGGCGCCCGGCCTCGGGCCGCACCGAGGGTCTGGCCCCGGACGGAGCGATCCGGGTGCGGCTCGACTCCGGCGCCCTGGTCCCGGTCCACGCCAGCGATGCCCTCTCCTTCGTCCCCGCGCTCGGCCCCGCCTGACCCGCCCGGGAGTTTCTGCCGGGAGGTGGAGCGGGCCTTCGTGGCCCGGCGCGGCGGCGCCGCGATGGCGAGTCCCGCCGACTGGCAACTGATCCTCGACTGGGAGCGGCGCGGGGTGCCGCTGCCGGTGGTCCTGGAAGGCCTGGAACGCGCCTTCGAGCGCCGCCTCGCGCCGGCGCCGCGGCTGGCGCTCCGTTCCTGTTCCGGCGCCGTGGAGGCCGCTTTCGCCGGCTACCTCCGCCGCCGCGCCGGCCTGCCCGTTCCCGAGGCGCCGCGCTTCGGGAAGACGGAGTCCGTACCCGCCCCCGTTGCGGCGGCGGCGAGCGCCCTCCCGCCCCCCGGCGCCGCGGCCCCCCGCCCGGAACACGAGGCCGCCGACCCGGGGGCGGCGGTCGCGCCCGCCGCGCGCCGACTCCCCGGCAGCGCGCCGGCGGCCCCGGAGAGACAGCGACGGTGCGCCGCGCTGGCCGCCGCACTGGGCGGCTGGCGTCCCCGGCCGGCGGCGCTCGACCCGGAAGCGGCCGCCGCCGCGGTCGCCGCCGCCGGGGCCCGGCTCACCGCGCTGGCCGCCGGCGGGAGCCCGCGGACCGACGCCGACTCCGCCGCTTCGGAGGCGGGAGTCGAAGAGACCCTGGAGGCGATCGAGACCGAACTCCTGCGCCGCCTGGCGGAGGCCCTGCGGGAGCCGCTGCGGTCGGAGGTGGTCACCGCCGCCGCCCGGCCGCTGGCCGCCTACCGCCGCCGGATGCCGCCGGATACCTACCGGGAGGCGCTGGCCGCCGCCGTCCGCCGCCGCCTCCCCCGCCTCCTCGGTCTGCCTCCGCTCCGGCTCGAACCCCCGCTTCCGGGCGGGCGGCCTCCCGGGACGCGGCTCCCGCAGACACCGCAGCGCCAGCCCCGGTCCCGGCCCGAGCCCTCCCCCCCCGAGCCGCCGGCCCCCGATCCGCCGGAGCCGAAACGCACCGGGTCGTCCGCCGCCGCCCGCCCTTCCTCCCCGTTCTCCCGCTGACCCCGGTGGCGCGGCGCCCGGTGCGAGGCGGCGGCGCCCGCCGTTCGCCCGGGCCGCCGACCGGAGCGCTCCGCCGGGCTTCGGGTCGCCGTTGCCGAGGTCTTCCGCCACCCGCCCGTCCTCCCCCTTCGCGTGCCGATCCCGGAGACGGCGCGGCGCCCGGCGCAGTCCGACCGTGCCCACCGTTCGCCCGGGCCGCCGACCGGTCCCCGCCATCGGCTTCCTGCCGCCGCCGGTTCTCCCGTTCGATGGTGCCGGAAACCCCGCCGACCCCCCGCGCCTCGGCTCCGTCTCCGACGCCGCATGCCGCTCACAGCCCGGAGGAGACCAGCCCCGCGCCGCTGCTCCTCCGCCGGCGGGCCGGGGGACGCCCTTCCTCCCGTGGTCTCCCGACCGCCTCGCCGCCGCCCGCCCGTCCTCCCCGCTCTCCTGCCGATCGCGGCGCCGCAGCGCCCGACGCGATCCGACCGCGCCCACCGTTCGCCCGCGCCGCCGCCCGGAACAGAGCGCCGGTTCCCCGACGCCGCCGGCTCTTCCGTTCGATGGTGACGGAAACCCCGCCGGCCCCCCGCGCCTCGGCTCCGTCGCCGACGCCGGATGCCGCTCACAGCCCGGAGGAGACCCGCCCCGCGCCGCTGCTCCTCCGCGCCGCCGCCGGCGGGCGGGGGGCCGCCCGTCCTCCCGAGGTCTCCCGACCGCCTCGCCGCCGCCCGCCCGAGCTCCCCGCTCTCCCGCCGATCCCGGCGCCGCGGCGCCCGGCGCAGTCCGACCGCGCCCACCGTTCGACCGCGCCGCCGACCGGCCCCCGCCATCGGCTTCGCGCCGCCGCCGGTTCTCCCGTTCGATGGTGACGGAAACCCCGCCGGCTCCCCGCGCCTCGGCTCCGTTTCCGGCGCCGGAGGCCGCTCACGGCCCGGAGGAGACCCGCCCGGCGCCGCTGCTCCTCCGCGCCGCCGCCGGCGGGCCGGGGGCCGCCCTTCCTCCCAAGGTCTCCCGACCGCCTCGCCGCCGCCCGCCCGTCCTCCGCGCTCTCCTGCCGATCGCGGCGCCGCGGCGCCCGGCGCAGTCCGACCGCGCCCGCCGTTCGCCCGCGCCGCCGACCGGAACAGAGCGCCGGTTCCCCGACGCCGCCGGTTCCCCCGCCCGACGGTGACCGGAACGCCGCCCGGGCGCCGGACGCCGGGCGCCTCTCCGCCTCCGGAGGCCGCTCGCGCGCCGGACGAGACCGGGCCGGCGCCGCTGCTCCTCCTCGCTGCCGCGCTCTGGCTGGGGATCGCCCTTCCCGAAGCCCTTCCGGGCGGGTTCTTGCTGCCCTCCGTCGACGCGGTCCTCGGCGTGGCGGCGGCCCTGCTCGCTGTCGCCGGCGCTGCCGCGGTCTTCTTCCGGGCCGGGAAGGCACCCCGTCCGCGACCGTCCGCGGCCCTCGATCCCCCCGCGCCGGAACCGCCGCCGGGCGCGACCTCGGGCCGACCGCTCCTGACCGGCGTGCTCCTCCTCTCCGCCTTCGCCGCCGGACTCGCGCTCCGTCCGCCGCCGGACCTCCCGGAAGTGGTGCTCGCCGCCCGCGCCCTCGGGGAAGACCGGCTGCGCCGTCCGGTCCTGATCGGGGGAGTCCTCCGCGCCGCGCCCGAGGAAACCCGCTACGACACCGTCCTGCGCCTCGAATCCGCGACGCTCACCGCGAACCGGGAGACCCGCCCGGTCAGCGGCCCGGTGCGGGTCTCTGTCTCCGGCGACCGCCGCGAGTTGCTCCGGGGCCTGGCCCGGGGCGCGGCAGTGGAGGTCTGGGCGCGGGTCCGGGAGGCCCGCCCCCCGTCGAATCCGGGGGTTCGCGCCTTCTCCGGCCCGGCCACCCTCTTCGGCAGCGCCAAGAGCGCCCTGCTGGTCCGCGAGATCCGCCCGGCGCCGGCCCCCTGGCGGCTGCTCCACCGGCTGCGCGGCGCGATCCGGCGGCGCCTGCTCGACTCCGGGCTCCCCCGCCCCGCCGCCGCGGTGGCCGCCGCGGTCCTGATCGGCGACCGCAGCCTGGCCCCGCCGAGCGTGGAGCGCGCCTTCCGCGACGCCGGAACCCTCCATGTGATGGCGGTCAGCGGCCTCCATGTCGGTCTGCTGGGCGTCCTGCTCTACGGGCTCCTCGTGCTGTGCGGTGTCCGGCGGCGACCGGCCTGGACGGTGGTCCTCGGTGTCCTGCCGCTCTACGCCGGCCTCTGCGGCGCCGGGCCCTCGGTGCTCCGGGCGGCGCTCATGGCCTCCGCAGTCATCGTGGGCCTCCGCCGCGGTCTCACCGGCGGGGCGCTGAACGGCCTGGGGCTGGCGGGGCTGCTGCTCCTGGCCTGGTCCCCGGCGAACGCCCTCCGGGTCGGCTTCCAACTCAGTTTCGGGGTCACCCTCGCCATCCTCGCCGCGATGCGGCCCCGCGACCCGGCGGAGATCGCCTGGGACACCCCCCGCTGGCGCTCGCGGCTCTTCGCCCCGGTGGCGGTCACCCTGGCGGCGCAGGTGGCGGCGTTCCCCATCATCGCGGCGCAGTTCGGACGGATCGTCCTGAGCGGCATCCCGGTCTCGGTCCCGGCCACCCTCCTCGCCGGGCCGGTGCTGGCCTTCGGCTTCGGCTGGCTGCTGCTGGGCGGCGTCCCCGGCCTGGGCCCGGCGCTGCTCCACGGGCTGCGGCTGTCCGCCGAGTGGTTGACCGCGATCAGCCGGTTCGGCGCCGATCTCCCCTTCGGCGCCTTCCCGGTGGCGCCGCCCGGCTGGGTTTGGCTCGCCGCCTGGTTCGCCGCGGCGCTCGCCGCCCTGATCCGCCGCGGCCGCCGCCGGGTGGCGCCGGCGGCGGCGCTCTGCCTGCTGGCGCTCGCCACCCTGCCGCGCTTCGGCCTCCCCGGCAACGCCGCCGGGGACGGATCGCTCCGGCTCACGGCCCTCGATGTGGGCCTCGGTGACGCGCTGGTGGTCGAACTGCCCCGGGGCGGCGCGGTGCTGGTGGACGCCGGGACTTCCTTCGCCGGCTACAGCGCCGGCGAATCGGTCGTCGTCCCCTTCCTGGCGTACCGGGGCCATCGCCGCCTGGAGGCGGTGGTTCCCACCCACCTCGACCTGGATCACATCGGGGGCTTCACCGCGGTGTTCCGCGACCACCCGGTGGGGGAGTTCTGGCAGGGCCCGGCCACCGCCGGGGACACCCGTCCGGCGGGTCGGGGCCTCCGCCGCGACCGGCGCCGGCGGGAGATCCCGGTGCGCCGGCTGGAAGCCGGGGAGCGGATTCCCCTGGGAGGCGCGGTGTTCCGGGTCCTGCTCGCCGGCGCCGCCGCGGAGTGGGAGGCGGCCGGAGCGGTCCCCCCGAGTTCGAACGAACGGTCGCTGGTGTTCGCCCTCGACTACGCCGGGCGCCGGGTGCTGCTCACCGGCGACGCCGGGGAACCGGCGGAACGGCTGCTGCTGGCGCGCTACCCGGACGCGATCCGCGCCGCGGTGCTGAAGGTCGGCCACCACGGCAGCCGCAGTTCCACCTCGGCTGCCTTCCTGGCGGCGGTCCGCCCCGAAGTGGCGATCGTCTCCACCCGCGAGGACCGCCGGCGCCGGCTGCCCTTCCCGGCGGTGCTCGACCGCCTCGCCGCGGTGGGCGCCCGCGTCTTCCGCACCGACCACCACGGCGCGGTCACCGTCGAGATCGCTGCTTCCGGAGCGCTCCGCGTCCGGTCCTTCCATCCGGGCCCCGAATACCCTTCGTCCGGCGGCCCGGCGGCGGCGCCCGGGGCGCCGGGCCCGGATTTCCGGCTCGGGGATCCGGCCCGTCCGGCGCCGCCTCCGGCCGGCGGCGAACCTCCGCGCTGAGGGCCGCTTCCGGATCCACTCCGGCTGCCGCCGCCCTCTCCGGCCCGGACCAGAGCGCCTCTCCCACCGCGACCCCCCACTCCCGGTCCGCCGCCCCCTCCGCTGCCCCCTCCGCCGGCCGCGCTCCGTCCACGGCGATTCGGCGGAAGAGGGTGAGCGCGGCCTCCGCCCGGTCCGCCGGCCCCGCCTCCCGGTGGGGCCCGCGTCTTCCGCACCGACCGCCACGGCGCCGTCGCCGTGGAGATCGCCGCTTCCGGAGCGCTCCGCGTGCGGTCGTTCCGTCCCGACTCCGGAGACGCTCCGTCGGGAGGTCCCGCGGCGGTGACCGGGGCGCCGGGTCCGGGTTTCAGGCCCGGGGATCCGGCCCGTCCGGCGCCGCCTCCAGCCGGCGGCGAACCGCCGCGCGGAGGGCCGCTTCCGGATCCACTCCGGCCGCCGCCGCGCTCTCGGCCACGGCGAAGAGCGCCTCACCCACGGCGACCGCCCACTCCCGGCCGGCCACCCCGTCTGCCGCTGCGTCTGCCGCCCCCTCCCGCTGCCGCTCTCCGTCCCCGGCGACTTCGCGGAGGGCAGCCAGCGCGGCCTCCGCGCCTCGCGCCGGCCCCGACTTCGCTGCCTCCCGCGGCCGCCGGCGGTCGGCCACCTTCGCCGCCGCGACCAGCGCCGGCAGCGTCGGCGGCAGAGTCGGGGGCCGGGTTCCGCCGCGTTCCCGCTGCTCCTGCGCCTTCACCTGCTCCCAGGCCGCCAGCGCCTCCGCCGCGTCGGAGGCCGGCGGGCCGTCCCCGAAGACCTGCGGGTGGCGCCGCACCAGTTTCGCGGTGATCCCCTCCGCCACCTCGGCCAGGCCGAATCGCCCGCTCTCGGCGGCGATCCCGGAGAGGAAGGCCACCTGCAGCAGGAGGTCCCCGCACTCCTCGCGCACCGCCGCCGGATCCCCTTCGTCGATCGCCGCCGCCAGTTCGTGCGCCTCTTCGAGCACGAAGCGCCGGAGCGACGACCAGGTCTGCTTCCGATCCCAGGGGCAGCCATCCTCCGACCGCAGCCGGGCCAGCACTGCGACCAGCCGTTCCACCGCCGCCCCGGCGGGTCCCGGCCCGGCGGGAGGCGAACCGGGCGCGGACGGAGCGGCGGCGCCGGCGGTCACGGAATCGTTCCTGGCGCTTCGGAGGGGGTGGGGCGGCCCGGCGGTCCCCCGCGATCGGCGGGCGGCCGGCGCCGGGACCGGCCGCGCAGGCCCGGCTCGGATGCGGCCCGGCGGCGGATTATGGCCCCGGCGCCCCGCCGCCCGGCCCGGTCGTTCCCCGCTGCCGGCCGGCCCGCCGCCGCCCCGGAGCCATCCCGACTTCCGGGGCGGGCCGCGCGGGCCGCCCGGAGGTCGGCGCCACCGGGGGAGCCCCCCGGCGGGTTCCGCTCCGGCGCCGGGGGGCGCGGGTAGGATTCCGGCGGCCCGCGCGGCAGAGCATGAGCGACGACCCCAAGCCCCCCCGGATCGTGGAGCGCGACCGGCGGCGGTTCACTCCGGAGGGCCAGCCGCGCCGGACCCCCGCCGCCTCCGAACCCGCTTCCCCGGCCCCGGCCGCGGGCTCCCCGCCTCCGGCGAGGGACCCCGCCTCCGCGGGGCAGGGGGCCCCGCCCCCGGCGCAGGGATCACCGCCCCCGGCACCGGGATCCCCGCCGCCGGCGGATCCGGCTCCCGAATCCTCCCCCCTGCGTTCTCCGCCGGAAACTCCCGCGGGGGACGGAGTCGCCGCCCCGGCCCCGAAGAGTGATCCCCGGCTGCAGCAACTGGTCTTCCTGCTGCTCCACCACGCCGATCTCGTCGTCCGGGCCGCCGAGGAGGCTGCGCCGCCGGCCGAGGAAGGCGCGGAGTCGGCCGAGGGAGCGCCCCCGCCCGCCGCCGGCCCGGAAGTCCTCGAAGGGCTGCAGTCGGTGATCGGCATCCTGGAGATGCTCGAAGAGAAGACGCGCTCCCGCCTGGCGGAAGACGACGCCCGGATGCTCTCCCGGATCCTCTACCAGATGCGGATGGACTACATCGCCCGGGTCGGCCCTCCCGGCCCCCCGGCTGCCGGGGCCGGGTCGTGAACCGGGCCCGGGAGCAGCGGCCGCAGCGGCTGCAGCGGCCGACCCGGCGCGGCGGCGGCCCTCTCGGCCCCGACCCGGCCCCCGCCGCCGGGCCGGCGACTCCGGCGGAACCGAGCCGCCCGGGGGAGTGCGGATGAGACGGGAGCGGCTCGACGACCTCGGCCGCCTCCCGGAATCCCCGGAGAAGCCGCCGGAACCGTCCGTCGTCGCCATCGGCAACTTCGACGGCGTCCACCGCGGCCACCGGGAGACCCTGGCGATCGCCCGCCGGGAGGCGGCCCGGCGCGACGCCGCCTTCGCCGCCGTCACCTTCGACCCCCACCCCGCCCGCGTCCTCCGTCCGGCCCGCGCCCCCAAGGCGATCACCACCCTCGAAGCCCGCGCCCGCCGGCTGGCGGAAGCCGGCGTCGAGCGGCTGCTGGTCCTCCGCTTCCACCGCGGCCTGGCGGCTCTCTCGGCGGAAGACTTCGTGGAGCGCCTGCTGGTGCAGCGCCTCGGGGTCCGCGCGGTGGTCCAGGGACGGAACTTCCGCTTCGGCCGCGGCCGCGCCGGCGGCCTGGACACCCTCCGCGCGGTCGGCGCGCGCCGCGGCTTCCGGGTGATCGAATCCCCGGCGGTGCTCTTCGAGGACGCCCCGATCTCCTCCAGCCGCATCCGCGAGGCGCTCGCCGAGGGCCTCCCGGACCGGGCCGCGGCGATGCTCGGCCGGCCCTACGGGATCTCCGGTTCCGTGGTCCCCGGCGCCGGCCGCGGCCGGGGGCTCGGGTTCCCCACCGCGAACCTGATCCCGGAGGCCGACCTGCTCCTCCGGGAGGGCGTGTACGCCGCGGACGCCCTCCCCGACGCCGCCCCGGGCCGGGAGACCGAGCCGCCGGCGGCGCCGGGAGCCGACGCTTCACCGGACCGCTGGCGCCCGGCACTGGTCCACTTCGGCCCCCGCCCGACCTTCGCCGACGGGGTCTCCCTCGAGGCCCACCTCCTCGACTTCCGCGGGGAGATCTCCTCGCTCCGCCTCCGCTTCCGGCGGTACCTCCGCCCGGTGCGCGCTTTCCCCGGCGCCGAAGCCCTCCGCCGGCAGTTGCAGCGCGACGCCGACGCGGCGGCGATCTCCCTCCCCGAACCCGCCTCCGCCCCGGCCTCGCTGCCGGAGCCCGCCCTGGTCGGCGGCTGAGCCGTCCCCGCCCCGAAGGGCCCCCCGGAAGAGACCCCCGGCAGACCGCCGCCGCCGATGCCCGATCTCGAAGTCGTCGTCCGCCGCGTCGGCGAAGTGGCCGTGGTCGAACCCCGCGGGTTCGTGAACGCCCACTCGGTGGCCGACTTCGAGGACACCCTGAACCGGCTGGTCGCCGGCGGCGAAGTACGGATCGTCATCAGCGGCGCCCGGCTCTCCTATGTGGCCAGCGCCGGGTTCGGCGCCATCATGGGCCTCATCGAGGAGGTGCGCGCCCGAGGCGGGGACATCCGCGCCTCCGACCTCGGCGGCGCGGTGGCCCACATCTTCGCCGTGCTCGGCTTCGACCGCCTCTGCCGCACCTTCGCCACCGAGGCGGAAGCGGTGGCCAGTTTCGGGGAGGACGGCTGAGCCCCGCCCCGGTTCCGCCGGCAGCCATGAGCGAGCCCGACCCGGCGCTCCTCGGGAACCTCGCCCCCTCCTTCGAGATCCGGGTGCCGGCGGCCTGCGAGTCGCTGGCGATCACCCGCGAAGCGGCCCGCCGGGTGGCCGCCGCTTCCGGCTTCGACGCGGTGGCGGCCCAGGAGATCGCCGCGGCGGTGGACGAAGCGGTGACGAATGTGGTGGTGCATGCCTACCGCGGGGAGCCGGGCCACGAGGTGGCGCTGCGCTTCCGGCGCGACGAAAGGCGTCTCTCCATCGAAGTCGAGCATCGGGGGGACCCGCCCGGGGACCTGCCGACCGGAGTGGATCTCGACCGGCTGGCCGCCGAGCGGCGCCGCGGCGGGCTCGGCCTCCACCTGATGCGACGGCTCATGGACACCGTCGAACACCGCGAAACGGCGCCGGGAGTGGGATGCTGGCTGCTCGTTCGCTGCCGCCCGGAGACCCGCCCGCCGGCCGGCCCGCCCCCCGACTCCCCTTCCGGCGCCGGGCCCGATTCCCCCACCGGCGGAACCCGGTGAACGGGGACGGCTCCGCCCCGGCGGCGCAGCCGGAGTCCCCGGGCGCCCGCTACCAGCACCTCCTGGCGCCGCACCTCCGGGAACTGAGCCCGGAGGTCACCCGGCGGGTCTCCGAGATCCTGGCCTTCACCGACTTCGCCGCGGCCCTGACCCGGCCGCGCCCTGCCGCGGAGGTCGCTTCGCTCATCCTGCTGGTGAGCCTCGGCGAGACCGGCGCCCGCTGGACCGGCCTGCTGTTCCCCGACGGGAACGGCGCGTTCCGTCCCTCCGGCCGCCGGGGCGCCGCCGACCCCGGCTGGAGCCGGGTCTCCTTCCCGGCCCCGGAAGTCCTCCCGGAAGCCGCCGTGATCCGCACCGGCGACTGCGCCTCCGACCCGACGGACCCGGAGGCCCCCTTCTGCCGCCTGATGGAGGAAGTGGCCGCCGCCGCCGCCGCGCCGCTCCGCTTCGGCGACCGCCTGCTCGGCGTCCTGCTGGTGGGGGCCCGCCATCCGGACCTCGCCGGGTCGAAGAGCGACTTCCTGGAGGCGTTGGCGGCCGCCGCCGGCGCCGCCCTCGAAGGGTGCCGTCGCGACGAAGAACTGCGGACCGCGAACCGCCGCCTCTCGCTGAATGTCTATCAACTGCAGTCGCTCATGGACCTGACCACCGGGTTCCACCGGGCGCGCGACGAGTCCGGCGTCTGGGACCTGCTCCTGAACGGCGCCATGGGCCAGGTCCTCGCCAGCCGGGCGGCGGTCGTGTCCGAGGGCCGGGTGCTCGCCGCCCGGGGCCCCCGGCGGCCGGACGAAGACTGGAGCGTCCTGCTGGAAGCCGCGGCCCGGGAGAGCGTCCGGGACGGCGGCGTCCGCGCGGTTTCGGAACTCCCGGACCCGGACCTCGCCCGCGAACTGTCGCGGCGGGAGATCGGCTGGGTAGCCCCCTTCGGCGGCGGTGCGCTCCGGGGAGTGCTCTTCGTCGGCTTCGCCGGCGTGGACGAGGCCGCGCTCTCCGCTTCCAGCCGGGCGTTCCTGGGATCCCTCGCGGCGCAGGCCGGGGCGGCGGTGGAGAGCCTCCGGCTGACCCGCGCCGCCATCGAGAAGGAGAAGGAACTCGAAGCCGCCCGGCGCATCCAGCAGCGGCTCCTCCCGAAGCGAGCGCCGCAGCCCCCCGGCTGGGACATCGGCGGCGTCAACATCCCCTGCCTGGCGGTGGGCGGCGACTACTACGATTACCTCGACCTCGCCGGCGGCATCTTCCTCACCGTCGCCGATGTGTCGGGGAAGGGGCCGGGCCCGGCGCTCATCATGGCCTCGGTCCAGGCGTCGCTCCGCGCCTTCTTCCACCACGGCCACACCGGGATCGCCGCCGCCGCGCTGGAACTGAACGACCTCCTCCACCGGAACACGGCGCACAACCGCTACATGACCGCGGTGCTCGCCCGGTTCCAACCGGAGACCGGCGGCTTCGACTACCTGAACGCCGGCCATGTCCGACCGCTGCTGCTGCGCGCCGGCGGCGGGGTGGAGCGGCTCGACCGCGGCTCCACCGTTCTGGGACTGTTCCCGGAGATCGAAGTGGAGACCGGGAGTTTCACCCTGGACCCCGGCGATGTGCTGACGCTGTTCACCGACGGTCTCAGCGAGACCGAGTCCAACGAGGGCGACCTCTTCGACGAGGAGCGGGTCATCGAGACGCTCCGGGCTTCCCGGGAACGGACCGCCCTCGACATCTGCGGCGAGTTGGTCTCCCGCGCCCGCGCCTTCGCCGGCTCGAAACCGCTCGCCGACGACCTCACCCTGATCGTGCTGAAGCGCTGCCGATGACCGCCGCCGCCGGGCCGAGGACCCCGCTCCGGCTCCGCAACACCCTCGGCGGCCGGGTCGAGCCGTTCGTTCCGGCGAACCCGGAGGAAGTGCGGATGTACACCTGCGGCCTCACGGTGTACGCCCGCGGCCACATCGGGAACTTCCGCACCTTCGTGGCCCAGGACCTCCTGCGCCGCTTCCTGAAGTTCAAGGGCTACCGGGTGCGGCAGGCGATGAACTTCACCGATGTGGACGACAAGACCATCCGCGGCGCGAACGAGGCGGGCGTGCCGCTCCGGGAGTACACCGGACGGTTCATCGAGCACTTCTTCGCCGACGCCGACGCGCTGGCGATCGAGCGGGTGGAGCACTACCCCCGCGCCACCGACCCGGCCTACATCGCCGCGATGATCCGGCTGGTGGAGGCGTTGCTGGCCCGGGGCGCCGCCTACGAATCGGAGGGTTCCATCTACTTCCGGGTGGCCGGCTTCCCCGGCTACGGCCGGCTCTCCGGCGCCGCCGCTTCCGACCGCCGCGCCGGCGCCCGGGTGGACGCCGACGAGTACGACAAGGAGGACGCCCAGGACTTCGCGCTCTGGAAGGCGGCGAAACCCGGCGACCCCTGCTGGGAGGCCCCCTTCGGCGCCGGCCGGCCGGGCTGGCACCTGGAGTGTTCGGCGATGGGGATCGAACTGCTGGGGCCCAGCCTCGACCTCCACTGCGGCGGCGTGGACCTGGTGTTCCCCCACCACGAGAACGAGATCGCCCAGAGCGAGGCCGCCACCGGCGCCCCCTTCGTCCGGCACTGGTTCCACTGCGAACACCTGCTCGTCGAAGGGCGGAAGATGTCCAAGTCGCTCGGCAACCAGTTCACCGTGCGGGACCTGCTCGACGAAGGCCATTCGCCGGCTTCGCTCCGCTATGCGCTGGTCGGCGTCCACTACCGCCAGCAACTGAACTTCACCCGCGCCGGCCTGGGCCAGGCGGAGGCGGCCATCCGCCGGGTGGACGATTTCCTCCGCCGCGCCGACGAGGCGGCGCCCGCCGGGGCCGCGCCGGGCGGCGGGGAGGCGCCGGAAGCGGTCGCGGTCTCGCTGCGGCGGTTCGAAGAAGCGCTCGACGACGACCTGAACGCCTCCCGGGCGCTCGCGGTGGTGTTCGCGGCGCTCCGGGAAGGGAACCGGGCGCTCCGGGCCCCGGACGGCGTTCCCGCGGCGCTCGCCTGGGCCGCCGCCATCCGCCGGATGAACGAGGTGCTCGCCGTCTTCGACCGTTCTTCCGAGCGGGACCGCGGGGACGCGCCGGGAGGCGACTCGAAGGGCGATCCGGAGAGCGCTGCCGGGGCCGGCGCTGCCGGGGCCGGGGCCGAGGGGCTTCCCGAGGCCGCGATCGAGGCCCTTCTGGAAGAGCGCTCCGCGGCCCGGACGCGCCGGGACTTCGCCGCCGCCGACCGGATCCGGGACCGCCTCTCCGAAGCCGGGATCCTGGTCGAGGACTCCCCCGCCGGCCCCCGCTGGCGCCGGCGGTAACTTCCACCCGGTTCCGGGGAACCGCCGATGCCGGCGCCGGGGTCCGGGGCGCGGCGGCGCACGCTCCCCGGGAGGCTGCGGCGCGCGGTCCTTCCCGCCGCGAAGTACTGGCGCCGCCGGGTTCGCAGTCGCTTCCGGCGCCGCGCGCCCCATCTCCGGCTCGGGGCCCGGGGCGAACGGATCGCCGCCCGGGCGCTCCGCCGCGCCGGCTACCGCGTCGTCGCCCGGAACTACCGCCCCGGCGGTCCTTCGGCCCCGGAGTTGGATCTGGTCGCCTGGGAGGGGCGGACGCTCGCCGTGGTCGAGGTCAAGACCCGCCGGGGCGGTCTGGGCCGCCCGCTGGAACGCGTGGACGAGGAAAAGCGTCGCCGCCTCCGCCGCGCCGCCTCCCGGATGTGGGCGGTGGAGTCCCGCCGCCGCCGCATCCCGCCGGGATCGAGCCTGCGGCTGGATGTGGTCGAAGTGTGGTTCCCCTCGCCGGCGCCGGCCGCCGCCGGGGGTTCGGCGCGGGCCGGGCGTCGCCGCGGCCCGACCTCCGGCGCGTCACCCGCTCCCCCGGCGGCCCGAGGCGCCCGCGGCCGGCTCCCGCGCCGGTTCCCCGGCCCGGTGGGGAGGCGCTGGGGGCGGCGGCTCCGGGCCGCGTTCGAGCGCCCGGTGGTGCGCATCCGGCGCGGCGCGGTCTGACCCGGCGATGGAGTCCCGGCCGAACCCGGCGGATCCACGCGGATTCGGGCGGATCCGGGTCGGTCCGGGGGGCGGTTCGCGGCGCCGCGCCTATAATGGCGGGTTCGGTAAGGGCGGGACTAACTCAGTGGTAGAGTGCAACCTTGCCAAGGTTGAAGTCGCGGGTTCGAATCCCGTGTCCCGCTCCAGCCGGCGCTCGCGTTCGTTCCGCGTAGGCGACGAACGCGAGTCGAGTCCGCGCGGCTGGCGGCGTAGCCAAGTGGCCAAGGCGGAGGTCTGCAAAACCTCTATTCGGCGGTTCGAATCCGCCCGCCGCCTCCGCCTTCCCGTTCCCCGTCCGGTTCCCGGTGTGATGAGCGGTTCGATTGCCGGTTCGGTGAAACGGCGCCCCTGCGAGAGGCGCCGACCCGAAACCTGCGGGAACGACCTGCGCCCGAGGTCGGATCGCCCGTTCCCCCAAGGCCTGGTCCGGAGCCTGGTTTCGTTCTTCCCGATGCGGAGTTTCGGCGGCAGGACTTCCCCGTCCCCGAACCGGTCCCCCCATTCCCTGAGCGAGACCCGGTTACGGGTCTGAAGCGCCGGCGCTCCCGGGAGTCCTCCCGGAGCCCGGCAGCCGGGCTTCCGCGCCGCCCGGCGGTTCTCCCCGCTTCTCGAGCGCACCCCTCGTCGGGGTGTTGCCCGGGAATGCCTTCTCCGCGTTCGGAAGCAGGTGACGCCCGACCGGCGCACCCGCCGGCCGGCGTTCCCCGGGAACCGCCGGCGGCCCCGGACGCGGTCCGAATCCGAAACGCCGGGATGGCGAAACGGCAGACGCTGAAGACTTAAAATCTTCTGTCCCCGACCGGGGGCGTGCGGGTTCGAGTCCCGCTCCCGGCACCCCGGATTCGGCCCGGCGAGAGAGCCTCGGAACCCGATCGGATCCGAAGTCGCAGCGGCGCCGTTCTCCGGTTCCGTGAGTCGATGGGCGCTGCCGCGTGAGCCAGCCCGAAGCCCCGACCCGCGTGCTACGGTTCTGTCCATGGATGGGGCCGTGTTCGACACGCTGCGGGTCACGAAGATCCTCCGTGACGCCGGAATCGGCGAGGCGCAGGCCGAAGCGATCACCGAGTCCATCGGCGTCGCCCTCACGGGCGGAGTCGCCACCAAGGCCGACCTCGCCGCCATGGAGGCGCGCCTCCATCGGTATATGTGGATCGTGACGGGGACCATCGTGAGCTTGGCCGTGGCCCTGCTCAAGTTGCTTCCCTGAGGCGATTTTCCTGAACTGACCGGAATCGGAACCGGATTCCCGGAGGCTGGCGCTCTTCTCCCAGCGCCAAGGATCGGTTGTGGTTCTCCGGGCGGTCGCGCCGGGACAGCCCCCGGTTCCACACGCTGCGGGTCACGCAGATCCTCCGCGCGCCCAAATCGGCGGGGCGTCGGCCGAGGCCGTCACCGAGTCGATCGGCGTCGCCCTCACCGGCGGAGTCGCCACCAAGGCCGACCTCGCCGCCATGGAGGTGCGTGTCTGTAGGTACGTCCACCGCTACATGTGGATCGTGGCCGGCACCGCGGTGAGCTTGAATGTGACCCTGACGGTGGCTCTCCTGAAGTGGCTTCCCTGACCCTGTTCGCCTGACCCGTTTCGCGGACGCCGTTCGGTGATGCCGGTTCCCGGAGTCGTGTCGGAACCTCTGGCCGGGGGGACCGACGGTCGGAGCGGCTCCGGAGTGGTGACGAACGCCGATCTCGCGGACCTGGAGGAGCGCCTCCATCGGCATATGTGGATCGTGGCGGCGACCATCGTGAGCCTGAACGTGGGTTTGACCGTGGCCCTGCTCAGGTTGCTGCCCTGAGGCGATTTTCCTGAGCGAACCGAAATCGGAACCTTCCGGAAAGCCGGGCGCCCGATTCCCCGCGCCGGAGCCGGTCGCTTGGCTTTCCGTGCCGAGGGTGGTTCGCGGGGCGGCCCTCCGGCTTGTGCGTCGGGACCGGGCGTCGGGACAGCGCTCGATTCGACGCGGTGCGCGTCACGAAGATCCTTCGGGCCACGGGATCGGCAGAGCGCGCGCGGCCAGCGCGATCTCCGCCGGCGTCGCCTCGACCGTCGGAGTGGCGGCCGACGCCGGCATCGCCGATGGTCGCGTTCGCCGGCTGTTTCCGGGGGCGCCCGCACCCGGCTGCACCGCTGCGCCGGCCCGCGCCCGGGAGCAGGGTGGCCTTCGGTCTCCTCCGCGTCGACGGGGTCTTCGCGGGGGTCGGAAGCCCGGATGAATCCGCGACAGCGATCGCGGAGCCGGTCGGCATCGCCCTCGGCGAGGGGGTCGAGACGAAGTCCGACTCGGCGGTGTGGAGTCCGGACTGCGGAGGGAGATCACGGCCCTGGCAGCGCGGAGGGAACGGCAGGGGTGGCCCGCGGCCGCGGGGATCGCGAGCGCCGCCCGTCCCACGCGCCGCCGGGACTCGTTCCCCGGGCGCGTCGGGCCCCGGCGACGGAGGCGGCTCCCCGACGACCGGTCCGGACCGCGGATTCGGTTCCGTTCGTCTCGTTCGGGGAGAAGCGTCCGGGGCGCCGGGAGCGGCTGTTACGATCCCGGAGAGCCCGCGCGGACCATCGTGTTCCGGCTGATGGATCCGAAAGGGAGTCACCCCTGACCGGCAGGAGCGCAGGCCCGCCACGCTGAGCGGGAAGCCCGAGCCGGACACGCGACGCCCCCCTGTTACTCACAGGACGGAACCGGAGGTTCCGCGGCGGGTTCACCCCCTTGGCGCCCCGTCCGTCCGGGGCCCGTTTCGGGGCCGAGTTCGCGCCGGCCCGTGTTCCTGACAGTCCGGCGCCCGACGGGGCGTCTTCCGGGTTCGCGTTCGGTCGTTCCCTCGTTCGGTCGTTCCCTGCCGCGCCTATCCGTCGAGATCGCGGGGCCGCGCGGACCGGATCACCGTCGTTTCCTCCGGCGCGGGCAGGTCCTCCCAGGAAGCCACCGGACACTCGACGACAGCCAGCGCCGCGGTCGGGAACGGCGCGATGACGCCTCCGGGGCCCCCGGGGCCCCGCCCCCCGCAGCGGGCGACCAGTTCCTCCATCCCCGGGTTGTGCGCCACGACCAGCAGCGGCGACATCGACGCCCCGAGTTCCGCCGCGGCCTCCCGCACCTCCCGGAAGATCTCCCCCGGCGCCGCTCCGTAGAGGCGCTCGGTCCGCCGCAGCGGAACCGCCTCCGCCCCCGCCGCCCGCAGCACCGCCTCGGCGGTCTCCCGCGCCCGGCGGGCGGTCGAGGAGAGCGCCGCCGCCGGGACGAGTCCGTTCTCCCGGAGGAACCGTCCCAGCCGCGGCGCGTCCCGGCGCCCCCGGGGGTTCAGCGGCCGGTCGTGGTCGGGGAGCCCCGGCCGGCTCCAGTCCGACTTCGCGTGCCGCATCAGGAGCAGTGTCAGCGAACTCACTTCCCATTCCCCCCGTCCGGCGCGCCGTCCTCCCCGTACGCCTCGGCGAAGGAGGCCGCCCCCTCCAGGATCCGGGCGTACGCCGCCGGATCCACGTTCCCGCCGGTCACGACGACGACCACCTCCCGTCCGGCGAACCGTTCCGGGTCGGCGAGCAGCGCCCCGAAGGACAGCGCCCCGGTGGGCTCCACCTTGAGATTCGCCTCCCGGAACAGCCGCCGCACCGCTTCGGCGATCGCCGTCTCGGGGACCTCGACGATCCCGCCGAGTCCCTCTTTCAGGATGCGCCAGTTGTGATCCCCGAGCCGCTGCACCCGCGCCCCGTCGGCGAGGGTGTCCGGCTCCCGGGGCAGCGAGACGATCTCCCCGCGTCGGAGCGACTCGGCGCCGTCGTTCCCCAGCAGCGGTTCGGCCCCCACGATTTCGACTTCGGGGCACCCCGCGGCGCGCAGGCCCAGCACCATCCCCGAGGCGTTCCCGCCGCCCCCGAGCGGCACCACCACGACCGACCGCTTCCGCCGTTCCTCGCTGCGCCGGCGGAGCCGCCGTCCGATCTCCACGCCGAGCGTTCCGTTCCCGGCGATGACGAAGGGGTCGTCGTAACTCCCGCAGATCTCCGCTCCCGGGTTCTCGGCGGCCAGGCGCGCCACCCGCGCCGTCCGGGATTCCCGGTGGACCTCGGTGAACACCACCTCCCCGCCGAAACGGCGCACCGCTTCGCACTTGATCCGCGCCGCGGTGGACGGCATCACGATGCTGGCCCGCTTCCCCAGAAGCGCCGCCGCGCAGGAGAGCGCCTGCCCGAAGTTCCCGGAGGAGGCCGCGATCAGGTGGTTCGCCGCGGAGTTCCGCGCCCGATGCCAGGCGGCGCGGATCTTGAAACTGCCGGTGCGCTGGAAGGTCTCGCTGGCGATGAGGACCTCGGCGCCCGGCGGCGTCCGCAGTTTCTCCGCCCGGATCCAGGTGGTCGGCCGCACCACCGCCGGACGCGGCGGGACGGTGAAGGAGGGCGGGAGAGCCGCTGCCGGCGACTCCCCGGCGGAATCGGGATGACTTCGGGATGGACTCATGGTTCCTCCGTGAGCGCCCGGTCGAGAATCCGCTCCGGGTCGGTTTCGCCGGTCTCGTCCTGCAGATCGCGGCATCGTTCCAGTATGCGGCCGACGCGCTTCCCCGGGGCGATTCCCCGCGCCAGCACCCGCTTCCCGGTCACCGCCGCCACCGGCGGGCGCCGGAACACCCCGGCCGCCTCCGCCGCCTCGCGAAAGGCCTCCCCCTCGGGGAACGCGTCCCCCTCCCGCGCCTCTTCGCCGGCCCCTCCGGCGTCCGTCCCCGCCGGCGTCAGCACTCCGGCGAACCGCAGCAGCCGTTCCGCCGTGGTCCCGGCGGCGTCGAGTTCCCGCGCCAGTCGGCAGTACGCGGCCCGGGAGGCCCGCTGCCCGCCGTACCGGGCCGGCGTTTCCTGCCGCCGGACGAGCGCCGCCACTTCGAGGGTCAGCACCCGCGGCGCCCGGATCCGCTCGAGGAACCCGATCGCCCGTCGCGCCCCGGCCGCGGCCCGCTCCGTTTCCGGCCGGCCCCCGTTCGCCCCGGCCGCCCCCCGGCCGAAGTCGTGGCAGAGAACGGCGTAGAGCATCGCCCTCTTCTCCGCCGCTTCCACCCCCTCGAGCGCCGCCGCCCGATCGAGCGCCCGCAGCGTCTTCCCGAAGGCGTCCCCGCCCCGGCCCGACCCGGCGTCGTTCCCGGCGTCCCGGAGCGCGGCCAACTCCGGGAAGAACCGCAGGAGGTCGGTCTCGGCGAGGAAGCGCAGGCCCCGCGACGGTTCCTCTCCGCGCAGGATCTTGCCCAATTCGTCGTAGATGCGCTCGGCGCTCAACTCGGAGAGATCGAGTTCGGAACACAGCCGCGCGAGGTCCGCGTCCGCTTCGAACCGGAACCGGGAGGCGAACGCCGCCACCCGCAGCCCCCGCAGCGGATCCTCGGGGAACTTCACGGCGTCCGTGGCCCGCATCTGCCCGGCGGCGAGGGCCTCCGCGCCCCGGTAGGGGTCGAGCAACTCGCCGGTGAGCGGATCGAGTCCCATCGCATTCAGCGAGAGATCGCGCCGGCGCGCGGCCTCCGGAAAGGTCATCCCCGGGTCGGCGGCGACCTCGAAGCCGAGATGCCCCGGCCCGGTCTTCGATTCCCGCCGGGGCAGGGCCACCTCGACCGCCATCCCGCCGATCCGCAGCACCGGGAACGACCGCCCCACCCGATGCACCCTCCCCAGCGGCCGGAGCGCCCGCTCCAACTGCCGCGCCGGCAGCCCGAACACCTCCAGGTCCGGTTCCCCCTCCGATTCGCCGCGAAGCATCCGGTCGCGGACATAGCCGCCGACGATCAGCGCCCGGCCGCCGGCCTCCCGAACGGTCTGCGCCACCCGCAGCGCGTCGCCCTCCGCGCCGGTGGCGTCCGGCGGAATCGGCCCGACCGGATGGAGGGGAAGGGAACGGCTCGGTGGGGAATCGGCCCCGGCGCTCACGGCGCCCAGCCGACCGGGTCGCCGGGGCGGACCGTCCCCCCCTCGACCACCTCGCCGAAGGCGCCGCCCCGCCAGTCGGGAGCGAGCGTCTCCCGCAGGCTCAGCGCCGCCGCGTCCATGCGCTGGCAGGGCTTGGTCTCCCCGTGGATCCGGATCCGCGCGGCGCCGACCCGGAGGGTGCGTCCGGTGCTCTCCTTGAGATCCACCCCGGTGACCAGCAGGTTCGCGCGGCGCAGCGCCGGGTCCGCTTCCGGCTCCCCGGCCTCGGCCGCGGCCAGCCGCCAGGCCTCCCGCGACATCACGGTGACCTGCCGCTTGCCCTTCGCGGGGGCGGATCCGGCGAGCCCCGACCCGGCGACCAACTCCCCTTCCGGCTGCGCCCGCATGGGCTGTCCGGGCCCCTGCTTCCGCCAGATGGAGAGGAGGCTGCCGGCCGCGTCGGTCATGGGGCGTTCTCGTTCGTTTCGCTGTTTTCGGGAAGGATGGGGAAGGTGGCGCCCCGGCCGCGGGGAGGGACGGGCCCGGGCGTCCTTCGCCGGCGGTCGGGCCGTCCGTCGAATCCTATCGCCGCCGCGGCGCTCCCGGGGCGGCCGCCGGGCGCGGCATGATTCCGCCGACGCCATGCGAGTCGCGGTCCTGCTCTCCGGCGGAGTGGACAGTGCGGTGGCGCTCGCCCGCCTGGTCGAAGAGGGCCACGAGACCCGCGCCTTCTACCTGAAGGTGTGGCTCGAAGACGACCTGGAGTACCTCGGCGACTGCCCCTGGGAGGAGGACCTCCGCTTCGCCCGCGCCGTCTGCGACCGGCTCGGCGTCGCCCTCGAAGTCGTCCCGCTCCAGCAGGCGTACCGGGAGACGGTGGTCGCCTACCTGCTGCGGGAATTGGAGGCCGGCGCGACTCCCAGCCCGGATCTGTTCTGCAACTCCCGGATCAAGTTCGGCGCCTTCCTCGACCATCTCGACCGCCTCCCCGACGGGGCCTTCGACCGGGTCGGCAGCGGCCACTACGCGGCGCGCCGGGAAGGGGCGGCGGGGCCCGAACTCCACCGCGCCGCCGACCCGGTCAAGGACCAGACCTACTTCCTCTCGCGCCTGGGCGCCGCCCAACTCGCGCGTTCGCTCTTCCCGGTCGGCGGCCTGAGGAAGACCGAAGTGCGCCGCTGCGCCGAGGGCCTCGGTCTGGCCCCGAGCCGCCGCCCCGACAGCCAGGGGATCTGTTTCCTGGGAAGAGTCCGCTACCGCGACTTCGTCCGGGCGCATCTGGGCGAACGCCCCGGCCCGGTCGTCCTGGAAGAGTCCGGCGAGGCGATCGGGACCCACCGGGGCCACTGGCTCTTCACCGTCGGCCAGCGCCGCGGCCTCGGCCTCTCCGGCGGCCCCTTCTATGTCTCGGGCAAGGACGCGGCGGAGAACCGGATCCTGGTCCGCCGCGGCTCGCCCCGCCCGGCCTCCCGTTTCCACCTCGGCGCCTTCCACTGGATCGCCGGCGCCCCGCCGCAGCCGTTGCCGGAGGGACTGACGGTGAAGGTCCGCCACGGCCCCGACCTGGTCCCGGCGACTCTCCGCCTCGCGGAGCCGACCCCCGCCCCCAGCGGCCCGGAGCAGTCCGAGTTGCTCCTCTCCCGCCCCGACGACGGCGTCGCCCCCGGCCAGTTCGCCGTCTTCTACGACGGCCGCCGCTGCCTCGGCTCCGCCCGCATCACCTCCCGCGGCGCCTGACCCGGCCGTGTCGTTGCTGCGTGGCGGGGTTCCCCGGGTGCCCGGCGTCCCCGGCGGTCGGCCACTCCTCGAGGCTCCGCCGGCGAACCCCCGGGGGTCACTTCGCGAAGGCCCGGAGCATCCTGTCGGCCCACTTCTCCGCATCTCGCAACTTGGCCGCGGTCATGACCGGCAACTCCCGAAACACGATCACCGAAACGAGTCACCTGGTTCCGGCAGTATCGCGGCGGCGCCCGATGACCCAACGAAAAACGCTCCCCGGGCGCATTCTGCAGGTGTCTCGTTCGGAAACCTGCGTCAACGGGATCCATGCCGTTTCGTGAGGCAGCGACTCACCGGCAGTCAGGTCGAGAAGCCGCGCTTCGAAGACCTTCCGGCGAATCTCCGTGACGTACCCCTCCCACTCCTGGATCGGAAACAGCGTCTCGGTGGGAGGCGAAGGCTCGGCACAGACCGGAAATCGAAGCGGCTGCCGGGGGCGGTTCCCGGTCTCGATCATCGTGTGCCTCCACTGCCGGTTCGGTTCGTCGAGACCCGGGAGCAGGTCCGTCCGTTCCCCCGCGGCGTTCAGGTACGACCTCAACGCATACTCGATCACCGACGGATCGGAGGCGCGCATGGATCGGCCGTCGGTGCACCCGTACGGAACTCCCGGTTCCGTGGTGGTCGGGAGCCGTCGTCGATCCTCGTTCATCGATCGGTATCGGGCACTGCGTCTCCCGGCTCGCTCGCCGGAGTCAGGATTTCCGTGATTCGGGAATTCCGCAGGCGCCAGCGGCGCCCGATTCGATGGAGGTCGCCCTCGGCGATGACCGTCAGTTTGCGCCGATGGGCCTCGATCGCGCGTTCGTAGTCCGCTTCTTCCAGGATCGCCGTGATCGGGTGCATGCGTCCGGCGCTGCCGGGGATGCGGGCGTGCAGCGAGATCTCCCCGTCCGTTTCTTCCTCTTCCCGATGGAGGCGCTGAACGAAGCCGACGACTTCCACTCCTTCTTTCGGCGCCCGATCACGGAAGGCCCTCGCTGCCGCCTGCAGGATCGGAGCGGCGGCTCGGTCGAACTGCACCGTCTGCGACGGAGGGTCCGCGGGGAAACTGCGCGCCCAGGCCACGCCCACCTCCAAGGTCGAGAATCTTTCCGTCAGCGTGGCGAGTGCTTCGCACAGGTTGGCGCTCACGCCCTGTGGGACGGCTTCTCCGAATGTGGCCGTGTCCCCGGATGCCGCCATTTCGACGGAGCGCCGCGCAGCCTCGAGCGCTTCGACCAGACGCTTGGAGACCTTGCGCTCGCGCGGTTCCGCCACGGGCCATTCCGGGTCCAACGGAGCGGGAATGGGTGGGGGCACGACCGGAGTCAACAGGGTCACGACGAAACTTCCGCGTTCCGTCTGGCCCATCTGGACCCGCCGGAGGTAGTCCGCGGCTTCCTGGTTGGCGCCGGCGCGATACAGCGGTCGCGGGTTCTTCAGAGAACAGGTGGCGGCGAGGAGCAGGTCCCGCGAGGCCTCGACGAGCGCGACGGCGTCCCCTACGGCGATTCCGCCTGACACTCCTCCCGCTCGCACTCGAATCAGGTCGCGGTCGGCGGTCATCAGGTCGCGGTACACCGAGAGCTGCGACTCCCCCCCGACTTCGGTGAAGATCTCGATGAGCCGCAGGACGACGCTCGCGTAGTCCCCGAGGTTCCGGGTTCGCGGAATCAGGATCTCCGGCCGATCGTCAGCCGAATAGACCTCCGCGTGTTCCCCGTAAGCGGAGGCCTTCTTCCAACCGTGCGTCTTGGCGTAGGCAGCCAGACTGATGGGCGACACCTCCTGGAGGGCGTCCCAGTCGCGGATGGCGACTTTCATCGCAGGCGTCCGGTCCGGACCTTCTCGATCAACTGGCTGAGCTGCCGGGTGTCGAAGATGTTGGTCTCCGGGAGGTGCACCGTGACGGACTCCGTGTTGGTCGTCTCGGCGAAGCCGCGCAGCGTCATCCAGTAGGCACATTTCCGGAGAGCGAGGCGTTCGGGCGTCACCTCCAGCCAGTCCTCCTCGTTCCCGGGCAGACTCAGGACCACGAGGAGTCGTGGGACCAGCGTCCGATCGCGCAGATCGTCGTAGTTCTCGATCTTCAGCCGGAACGGGAAGCGGCCGTTCTGAGGACCGGGCAGCGTCGTCGTCGCCTTCTACTGGAGATCGATGGACGGGTGCATCGTCCCTCCGGCTTGGACCGTCAGGTCGACGCTGTCGCGATCCGGGCAGGGCCCCGGACTCACTGCATATCCTGCCTGTGCGGCCACGGCCCTGACATACGCGATCGAGAGCATTTCCTTGCGCGCGGCGGTATCGAGCAGCGACGCTCCCCGCTCTCGTCCGACCGGGAACGGCTGCGGAGCGTCGGCCATTACGAGAGCCGGGCCGGCGGCGCCGCGAGGAGGATTGCGATGGCCGCTCGGAGCCGCCGAGTGTTTCTGTCCTCGGCCGCTTGAGCGCGCCTTCCCGGCCTCCTCGAGGTCTTCCCGGCGCGCCCTTCGGCGGACTTCGACGGAATTGCCCGGCGCGAAAATCTCCTTCGCCGGCAGTCGAGGTCCGCCCCGCCGGCGGAATCCCGCCCTGCCGACGCCGGGGCGGCGGGTGGCGGCAGCGGGGATTCGACCATCGGATTCGGAACCCGTCGAGAGTAGTCCGGCGCCCGCCTCCTCGCAACTTGCGCCGGAGGGGTCGGAAGTCTTGGCAGCAGGCTCGCCCGGACGCCGGAGGCGCCTGTCCTGCTGCTCCGGCCGGTCTTCGGACAGGCTGTTCCGGAGGTGGTGGAACGGGCCCGACCGAGCGCCTGGAGCGGACCGTGGTGCGCTCCCGGCGGCCGGCGCCGGGCCCGATGGAGAGGCCGGGCCGAACCGCCGGGGCGGAGCCTTCCGGGGTCGTCGGCGTCCGTCGAATCCGACCTTGCGCCGGGCGACCGGGTTTCAGGCCGGGGCCAAGGCGTGGGCCAGGTCGGCGGTGAGGTCTTCGGGGTGTTCGAGGCCGATGGACAGCCGGAGGAGGTCCCGCGGGGTCCGGCTGTCGGGGCCTTCCACGGCGGCGCGGTGTTCGATCAGGGTCTCCACGCCGCCGAGGCTGGTGGCGCGGGTGGCGAGCGCGACCCGGGCCAGCGTCCGTTTCGCGGCGGGTTCGCCGCCGGAGACGCGGAAGGAGAGCATCGCCCCGAAGCCGTCCGCCTGCCGCTTCTGCACTTCGTGGCCGGGGTCCGCGGGCCGGCCCGGGTAGAAGACCTGCTCCACCGCCGGGTGGGCGTCGAGGAAGGCGGCGACCGCGGCGGCGTTCGCCGACTGCGCCCGGATCCGGAGCGGCAGGGTGCGGATCCCCCGCCGCAGGAGCCAGGCGTCGAAGGGGGACGGCACCGGGCCGGTGTCGGTCTGGATCGCCCGCAGCCGCTCCGTCAGGGCCAGCCCTTCGCGGGCGACCACCGCCCCGCCGGTGGTGTCGCTGTGGCCGCCGAAGTACTTGGTGGAGGCGTGGACCACCAGGTCGGCGCCGAGTTCCAGCGGGCGCTGCAGCACCGGGGTGAGCCAGGTGTTGTCCACCGCGACCGGAGCGCCGACCGACCCCGCCGCGGCGGCGACGGCGGCGATGTCGGTCACCCGGAGCGTCGGGTTCGAGGGGGTCTCGACCAGGACCAGCGCCGGGTTCTCCCGGAGGCCGGCGGCGAGATCCGCCGGGTCGAGGAAGTCGGTGAACCGCACCCGGAGACCCCAGCGGGAGAGCGACTCGCGCAGCAGGTGGGTGGTCCCGTGGTAGGCGTCCGTCGGGGCGAGCAGCAGGTCGCCGGGATCGAGCGTCAGGAACAGCGAGTGCAGCGCGGCGAGCCCGGAGGCGAAGGCCACGCACTCCGCGCCTCCTTCCAGATCGGCGATCGCCTCCTCGAGCGCCCGCCGGTCGGGGTTGCCGCTCCGGCTGTAGAGGAATTCCGAGATCAGGTCCCCCTCCGGGCGCCGCTCGAAGGTGGTGGAGAGGTGGATCGGCGGGGCCACCGCTCCGGCGAGGTTCCGCGCCGCCCCGGCGTGGACGCTCCGGGTCTCGATCCGCTGCCGCGGCTTCTTCGCGCTCACGGCGGCGGATTATGCGGCGGGCCCCTTCCGGCCCCGGGTCTTCCGGGCCGGGTCGCCGGGTGGGGCCGTCGGGGTGGGGCCGTCGGGGTGGGGCTGTCGGGGTGGGGCCGGGCCGGGGAACCTTTTCCGCGGCGCGGCGTTCGGGCATCCGGTCCGTCTCCCGCGCGGGCCGCCCTCCTTACCGGATCCTTCCTTTCCCGGCGCTGCGGGAAGGGGTCGAAACGGGTGGCGGCGGCCCTCTCCCCGGGAAGCGGGACCGCCGGGTCGGCACGGTATGCTGCCGGATTGTGCGGCGACCAGCCGCGGGCCGGGCAGTCCGACTCCCTCCCCGGCGGCTCTCCCCCGACGGGCGCCCCCGACGACGACATCCAACTGGGAACCCCCTTGAGCCCTCCGCACTTCCGCGCCCGGCCCTCCCGCCCGACGCCCGTTTCCCGGCCCGCCCAACCTCGGCCCGCCTGACTTTCGACCCCCTGGCTCGCCCATGACCGGAGCGGAGACCCCCGGCGCCGCCTCGCCGCCGACCGACCCGGCGCCCGAACCGGCGTTCGAATCCCCCGACTGCCCGCCGGCGGCGCCGCCGCCGAAGGGGGGCGCGCTCGCCCGGTTCGCCGTCGCCCGGCGGGTCACGGTGACCATGGTGGCCCTCGGCCTGGTCGTGCTGGGCTATGTCTCCCTGACCCGGCTGCCGCTCGAGTTCCTGCCCTCCTTCGGCTCCAACAGCCTCTGGGTGAGCGCCGACTACGAGTCCTCCTCGCCGGAAGAGACCGAGCGGCTCGTGGTGCGGCCGCTGGAAGAGAGCCTGGGCACGATCCCCGGCATCACCAGCCTGACCGCGACCGCCAGCGCCAACAGCGGCAATGTGAGCGTCGAATTCGACGAAGGCGCCGACATGGAGTTGATGGTGGTGGAAGCGCGCGACCGGGTGGACCGGGTCCGCCACCTCCTGCCGGACGACCTCGAACGCATCCGCATCCGTCGTTTCCAGAGCACCGACATCCCGATCGTCCAGTTCCACTTCGCGGCCCCCTGGGAGCGCGACCGGCTCTTCGACTTCGCCGAGGAAGTGGTGCAGCCGCGGCTCGAACGGCTCGAAGGCGTGGCGAGCGCCGACCTGCGCGGCGTCCGCCGCCGGGAACTGCAGGTGCAGATGGACCCGCAGCGGATGGAAGCGCTCGGGGTGGATGTCCGCGAGGTCGCCACGGTGCTGAACCAGAACAATGTGAATGTCTCCGGCGGGGAGATCACCGACGGCTCCCGGAAACTGCTGGTGCGCGCGGTCGGCGAGTTCGACCGCCCGGGGGAGATCCGCGAGACGCCGCTCGGGCCGAACGGCATCCGGGTGGGGGATGTGGCGGAGGTCGCCTACCGCTTCCCGACGCAGACCTCGTTCGACTATCTGAACGGCGAGGAAGCGGTCACCTTCCGCATCTACAAGGCTTCCACGGCGAATGTGCTCGAAGTCGCCGACGCGGTGAAGGCCGAGATGGAGCGGATCGCGGCGCTGCCCGGCGCCGAAGGCATCGGCGTCCGGTATATCCGGGATTCCTCGCTCGATGTGCGCGGCGGGCTCTCGCAGTTGACCATGGCCGGGATCTTCGGCGGCAGTCTCGCCATCCTCATCCTGCTCCTCTTCCTGCAGAAGGTGCGCACCACCCTCCTGGTGGCGGTGGCGATCCCGCTCTCGATCATCACCACCTTCGTCATCCTGTTCCTCGCCCGGCAGGCGGGATTCGTGGATACGACGCTGAATGTCATCAGCCTGTTCGGGCTCATGGTGGCAGTGGGGATGCTCGCCGACCCGGCGATCGTGGTCATAGATTCCATCTCCCGCCGTTTCACCGACAGCGGCGAGGACTCGAAGACCGCGGCGGTCCGCGGCGCCTCGGCGGTGACCATGCCCATCATCGCCGGCGCCGCCACCACCATGTGCGTGTTCGTGCCGCTGGTCTTCCTCGGCGCGACCATGGGCGGTTTCTTCCGCATCTTCACCGACTTCGGGTTCACCCTGAGCGTGGTGATCGTGGCTTCCCTGCTGGTGGCGCTGACCGTCGTCCCGATGATGGCCGGCGTGGTCCTCGCCCACGAGAAGCGCACCTACTCGCGCACCATGCAACTGCTCTCCCGCTTCTACGGGCGCACCATCCGGTTCACCCTGCGGCGGCGCGGACTCTCCCTGCTGGCGGCGGTGTCGCTCCTGGGACTCTCCTACTGGCTCTACCAGGGGATCGAGCGCTCCAGTTTCCAGAACTCGGTGGAGCGGGAGATCACGATCCGGGTGGATGTGCCGAGCGCCTACTCGCTCGAAGAGACCCGCGAGGTCATGGAGTCCGTCGCCGTCCTCCTGGAAGAGCGCCGGGAGGAACTCGAGATCGCCGATCTGGTGTACGAGTTCCGGCGGGGCGGGGGGCGTTCCCGGCGCGGCGGTTTCGGCGGCGGGGGCCGGCAGTTCGACATCTACCTGGTGGATGAAACGGAGTCCGAGCGCAGCGTCACGGAGATCACCGAGGAGATCCGGGAGATGCTGCCCACGGTGGCGGGAGTGGACTTCCGCATCGCCCGGAGCCGGGGGCGCGGTCCCGGCGGAGGCGGCACCGGGCTGAGCCTGGACCTCAAGGGCGAGGACATGGCCGTGCTCGAGTTGGTCGCCGGCCGCGTCGTGGAACGACTCCGGGCGCTGCCCTGGGTGCGCGATGTGGATACCTCCCTCGAGAGCGGCGTGGAGGAACTGCGGGTTTCGGTCCAGCGGGACCGGGCGCTCGCCACCGGGATCTCCACGAACGCGGTCGCCCAGAGCGTGCGCAGCGCCCTCACCTCCCGTCCGGTGGGATACCTCGAGAGCGACCGGCGCGAAGTGGACATCGTGGTGCAGTACCCCGAGGAAGAACGGGAGCACCTCGACCACCTGCGGCGGATGCCGGTCTTCACCGCTTCCGGCCGCCAGCCCATCGGCGCCCTGGCGGATTTCCAGGCCGCGCGCGGCCCCCGCAGCATCGAGCGCGAAGACCGGCGCCCCAAACTGTCGATCACGGCGAACACCACCATCCCCGGCGCTTCCTTCCGCATGATGGGGCAGGTGCAGGAACACCTGGCCGACATTCCCCTGCCGCCCGGGTACGAATGGAGTTTCGACCGCTGGACGCGCATGGGGACCACCGACTTCGCTTCCGCCGGGTTCGCCTTCGCCTTCGCGCTCCTGCTGATCTATCTCATCATGGTGGCGCTCTTCGAGAGTTTCCTGCATCCGGCGGTCATCATGTGCGCGATCCCGTTCTCCTTCATCGGCGTCGCGGTGACCCTGAAACTGACCGGGCAGACGCTCGGCAACACCGCGATGCTGGGAGTGGTGCTCCTCGCCGGGATCGTGGTGAACAACGCCATCGTCCTCATCGCCCATGTGAATGCCCACCGCCGGGCGGGGATGGCGCGCGACGAAGCGCTCGTCATCGGCAGCGAACACCGCCTGCGGCCGGTGATGATGACCGCGCTGACCACCTTCTTCGGGCTGATGCCGCTCGCGGCCCCCTATTTCCTCCCGAGCGTCTTCGGCTCGGTGGACGGCCGCGCCGCGAACTGGGCGCCCATCGGGCTGGTGCTCGCCGGCGGCCTGCCCACCTCCACGGTGCTCACGCTGCTCCTGGTGCCCACGATCTACGCGGTCGCCGACGACCTGCGGTCCTTCCTCTGGCCGTACACCACGAGACCGCGGACGGAGGCGGCGGTGTCTCCCGCCCGCGCCGCGAATCCCGCCGCCGGCGCGGAACCGGAGACGGCGGCGCACCCCGCCTGACGGGGAGTGCGCCCGACCGGGGATTCCGTACCGACGGCGACGGGACGATCGGCGGCGCGATCCGGAGCGGTTTCCCTCCCGGGAGTGATTCGATGAACAGGTTCTATGTCTGGCTGATCGTCATGGTCGCCTGGGTGCTGATCGGGCTCCCGGTCGCCGGCTGGCTCTACGACAACCTGAGCGGCCGCGCCGCGTTCTACGCCGACACCTTCGGCGTGGTCGTCCCCTTCCTGGTGATCTCCGCGGTCGTCCTCATCCATCAGAGCCTCGCGCCGAGAATCGTCGCGGTGCCGGTGATCCTGGTGATCCTCGGCCTCTACGCGATGACCGTCCGGAACCTCTGGACCGCGTACGGGAAGTACTTCTCCGGGTGAGTGTCTCCCGCTCCTCGTTCGGCGCCCCCGATCCTTTCCCCTCCCGGTCCCCTTCCTCTTCCCCTTCCTCTTCCCCTTCCTTTTCCCCTTCCATGAAGCATTCCGGCCCCCCCGCTCCGCCGGCGTTCCGGCGCCGCGTTCTCCCGTTCGCGGCTGCCGCCGGCGCCCTGGCGTTCCTCTCCGGCGCCTGCGGTTCCGGCGGTGACGACGCCGCGTCCGGAGGTCCGCCGGGGAAGGGCGGCGCCGCCGCCGGCGGCCGGGGCGGGGGGCCGCCGGGCGGCTTCGGGCGCGGCGGCCCCGGAGGCGGACCGGCGTCCGCGGTGCCGGTCGAAGTGGCGGAGATCGTCACCGGGGACATCGCCGCCTTCATCGAGACGAACGGCGCCCTCGAAGCGGAACGGGAAGTGGATGTGGTCTCCCGGACCGGCGGCCCCATCACCGAGATCGCCGCCGAGGAGGGGATGTTCGTCGAGGAAGGCGCGCTCCTGGCCCGGGTGGACGAAACCGAGACCCGCGCCCAGGTGGAGATCTCCCGGGTGGCGCTGGCGCAGGCCGAGACCGCCTACGAGCGGGCCCGGGTCTCCTTCGAGAACCAGATCGTGAGCCAGGAGGTGTACGACGCCGCCCGTTCGACCCTCGACTCGGCCCGCGCCCAACTCGACGGCAGCCTCATCCAGCACGACTACACCCGGATCACCGCTCCCTTCGCCGGACTCATCATCGAGCGCGCGGTGAAGTTCGGGGAGACGGTGACGAACGGCCAGCGTCTCTTCCGGATCTCCGACTTCGAGCCGCTCCTCTGCCACCTCGCCGCGCCCGAGCGCGACCTGACCCGGCTCTCGGTGGACCAGCCGGCCTTCCTCGAAGTCGAGGCCTTCCCCGGCGAACGGTTCGCCGCCCGGGTGCTCCGGGTGAGCCCGGTGGTGGACGCCGCCACCGGGACGATCCGGGTCACCCTCGAAGTGGACCGCCAGGGCCGGCTCAGCCCCGGCATGTTCGCCACCGTGCGGCTCGTCACCGACACCCGGCGGAACGCGCTCCTCATGCCGAAGCGGGCGCTCTCGCTCGACAGCCTCGCGGACACCGTCTTCGTGGTCGAGGACGGCGCCGCCGCGCGCCGGAATGTGACCCTCGGCTACGAGGAGGACGAAACGGTCGAGGTCCTGGCCGGGCTGGACGCCGGTGACCGGGTCATCGTCGTGGGTCAGGACGGGCTCACGGACGCCACGCCGGTGCAGATCCTCGCCGGGCCGGGCGCCGAAGAGGCCGCGCCGCCCGAACGCCGGGCGCGGGCTGGCGGAGGGAACCGGCCCGGCGCCGGACGCCCGGGCGCTGCCGGTTCGGGAAGCGGTCCCCCGGCCGGCGGGCCTCCGGGGAGCGATCCTCCGACCGGTCGGTCTCCGGGGAGCGGGCGCTCGGCGCGGCCGGCGGCGCGGAGTGCGCCGAGCCCCGCCGGAGAGCGCGCGGCCGCTCCGGCTCCGACCGAGCCGCCGCCGGATTCCCCGCCGGCGTCCCCGTCGCCGGATTCCCCGCCGGCGCCCCCGTCGCCGGCCGAGCCGGCAGTGACTCCCGAGGCCTCTCCCGCCGTGCTCCCGGAGACGCCTCGTCCGGCCGCGCCCCCGCCGGCCGCGTCTCCGCCGGCCGCGCCGCCCCCGGCGGCGTCTCCGCCGGCCGCGTCTCCGCCGGTCGGGCGCCGGAGCGCCGACGAGGGCCCCGCCAGCCCTCCGCCGGCTGCGCCCCCGCCGGACCGCCTCGAGCGCATCCGGGAGCGGATGCGGCAGCGAGGTCTCAGCGAGGCGCAGATCGAGGCCCGGATGGCGGCGTTCGCCGACGGGCGCGGCGGCGGAAGACCCGGGGGCCCGGGCGCCCGACCCGCCGACGCGGGGAGAACGCGGCCCGACTCTCCGCCGGCGCCTTCCCCGGCGCCGGCCCCGCCGGCCGAGACTCCGCCGCCTCCGGCCCCCCCGCCGGCCGAGACTCCGCCGCCTCCGGCCCCCCCGCCGGCCGAGACCCCGCCGCCGGCCCCTCCGCCGGCCGAGCCCGCGGAACCGGAGGCGCCCCCGTCGGCCGAGCCTTCAGAATCGGAGGCGCCGGCGCCGGCCGAGTCCGCGGAAGCCGAAGCGCCGCCGCCCGCTCCCCCGGAGGCCGCCGAGCCCGAGGCGGAGGAGACCGAAGAAGACCTCGAAGCCCTGCGGCAGCGGCTGCGCGAGCGCGGCCTCTCCGACGAGCAGATCGAGCGCTTCCTGGCCCGGCGGCGCCGCCCCGGCGCGCTCAACCGCTGATCCCCCTCGCCGGCGGCCTCCGCCCGGTCCGGAACTCCCGCCACCCGAACGCGCCCGGCCCCTCCCGCGTGCGCCGTCCGACCGCCCCCCCGGCCCTGTCGCTCCCGGCGACGGGCGCCGACCGTCGCTGACGCCCCCGGTTCCGCCCCGCTCCCCCATTCGACCGACGGATGCGCATCGTCGACTTCTCCATCCGCCGCCCGGTCACCGTGCTGGTGCTGTTCATCGCGGTGGTGGTCTTCGGCTGGGTCGGCTTCGGCCGTCTGGCGGTGGACCTGCTCCCCGACATCACCTACCCCTCGCTCACCGTCCGCACCGATTACGAAGGCGCGGCGCCGAGCGAGATCGAGAACCTGATCACCCGCCCCATCGAGGACGCGGTGGGCGTGGTGAACAACGTGGTGCGGGTGGTGTCTTCTTCGCGCGCCGACCGGAGCGAGGTCACGCTGGAGTTCGGCTGGGACACCGACATGGACCTGGCCGCGCTCGATGTGCGCGAGCGGCTCGATGTGGTGCGCCTGCCGCTCGACGCTCCCCGCCCGACGCTGCTGCGTTACGACCCTTCGCTCGACCCGATCCTCCGTTTCGGCCTCACCGGCAACGAGGACCTGGTCCGGCTGCGGCTCATCGCCGAACGGGAAGTCCAGCGCAACCTGGAACGGGTCGAGGGCGTGGCGGCGGTGCTCGTCAGCGGCGGGCTGGAAGAGGAGATCCAGGTCGAGATAGACGAACGCAAGGTGGCCAGCCTCGGCCTCTCGGTGCCGGCGGTGGTGAACCGGCTGGCCGCCGAGAACGTGAACCTGACCGCCGGGCGGCTGCTCGACGGCGGCGCGGAATACCTGGTCCGCACCATCAACGAGTTCGAACGCCCCGAGGACATGCGCGCCATCGTGGTGGACGCCGCCCGCACCGTCATCCGCCTCGAGGACGTAGCCGAGATCCGCCGCGGCGCCAAGGAGCGCGAAGTCATCACCCGCATAGACGGCCAGGAGTCCATCGAGGTCGCCGTGTACAAGGAAGGCGGGACGAACACCGTCACCGTCGCCGACGAAGTGCTCCTCCGCGTGGACGACCTCGACGAACGGCTGGAACAGGTCGGCGACGGCCTGGAGTTGACCCTCATCACCGACCAGGCCCGGTACATCCGCCAGTCCGTCTCCGAGGTCCTGCAGACGGCGATCTTCGGCGGCGTGCTCGCGGTGCTGGTGCTGGTCCTCTTCCTCGGGGAACTGCGCTCGACGCTCATCATCGGCGTCTCCATCCCGATCTCCGTCATCGGCACCTTCTTCCTGATGTTCGTCTCCGGGGTGTCGCTGAACATCATGTCCCTCGGCGGCATCACCCTCGGCATCGGCCTGCTGGTGGACAACTCCATCGTGGTGCTGGAAGCCATCCGGCGAAAACGCCAGGAGGGGATGGACCTGGTCGAGGCGGCGCGGGTCGGCACCGGCGAAGTGGGACAGGCGGTGATGGCCAGCACCATGACCACCATCTGCGTGTTCGTCCCCATCGTCTTCGTCGAGGGGATCGCCGGCCAGTTGTTCGGCGACCAGGCGCTCACCGTCACTTTCTCGCTGGTCGTTTCGCTGCTGGTGGCGCTGACGCTCATCCCGATGCTGGCCTCCCGCGAGTTCCGCGCCGCGCCGGCCGCGGAGACCGGGTTCCGCACCCGCTACGGCCGCGTCATCGCCCGGGCGATCTCCCTCGTCGGCCGGGGCCTCTGGGGCGCGTTCCTGCTGCTGCTGAAGGGGATCGGGCTCCTCGTCCGGGGAATCCTCTTCCTGCCGCAGAAGGCGTTCGACCTGCTCTACGGCGCGATCGTGCGCGCCTACCCGCCGGTGCTCCGGGCGGCGCTCGACCACCCCTTCCGGGTCGGCGTCTTCGCCCTCTCGCTGCTCGGCGGCGCCGGAACTCTCGTCCCCTCGCTCGGCACCGAGTTGGTGCCGGAGTTGATCCAGGGCGAGTTCTTCGTGGACACCGAGTTGCCCGCGGGAACGCATCTCGACCTGAACGCCCGCCGGATGGAGCGGCTCGAGGAGTCCGCCGCCGCCCTCCCCGGCGTGCGCACGGTGTACGCCTCCATCGGCACCAGCAGCCAGCAGGGCGGTATCGCCGGCGAACTCCGGGAGAACATCGGCCAGTTGACGGTGCTCCTCGACCCGCCGGTGGACCGGGAGCGCGAGGAAGCCGCCATCGAGGAACTGCGCCCGAGACTCGAAGCGGACCCCGATCTCCGCTACCTCTTCGGGCGGCCCTCCTACTTCAGTTTCCGCACTCCGGTGGAGTTGGAGATCCGCGGCTTCAACCTGACCCTGCTGGAGCGCGTGGCGGACGAAGCGGTGGAGCGCCTCCGGACCATTCCCGGACTGGTGGATGTCGAATCCTCCACCGAAGGCGGGAACCCGGAGTTGCAGATCCGTTTCGACCGCGACCGGGTCGCGGCACTCGGCTACACGGTGAACCAACTGGGCAACCTGATCCGCTCCAAGGTGCTCGGCGAAGTGGCGACGGACATCCAGCGCGAAGACCGCTCCATAGACATCCGGCTGCGCGCGGACGAGTCCTACCGCGACAGCGTCGGCGATCTCTCGAACCTGAACATCGCCGACGGCGGGGCGGCGGCGATCCCGCTCTCGGCGGTGGCCGAGGTCACGGAGGTCACCGGCCCCGCCGAGATCCGCCGCGCCGACGGCGAGCGCGTGGCCACGATCACCGCGAACACCGTGGACCGGGACCTGGGCAGCATCGGCGCCGACATCGAGGCGCAGATGGCGGCGATCGCGCTCCCGGCCGGCTTCGGCTGGCGGCTCGGCGGCCAGCAGGAAGAGATGGACACCAGTTTCGCCAGCATGCGGTTCGCCATCGTCCTGGCGGTGTTCATGGTCTATCTGGTGATGGCCTCGCAGTTCGAGTCGCTGCTCCACCCCTTCGTGATCCTCTTCGCGGTTCCCTTCTCGCTCATCGGCGTCATCCTGGCGCTCTACCTCTTCGGCGTGACCGTGAGTGTCGTCGTCCTCATCGGCGTCATCATGCTCGCCGGCATCGTGGTGAACAACGCCATCCTCCTGCTCGACACCACGAACCGCCTGCGCCGGGGCGGGATGGAGAAACTCGCCGCCCTCCGGGAAGCGGGCCGGGTCCGCCTCCGCCCGATCCTGATGACGACTTCGACGACCGTCCTGGGCCTATTGCCGATGGCGATCGGCCTCGGCGAGGGCAGCGAGTTGCGCACCCCGATGGCCATCGCCGTCATCGGCGGGCTGGTGCTCTCGACGGCGCTGACCCTGCTCGTCATCCCCGCCCTCTACCGCGTCATCGGCCGGTAACGCCGCGCCGCCCTGCCGCCCGGGCGCGGCGTTACCGGCGGGAGAGTCCGGGAAGCACCGTCGGGCGGCTCCAGGCGGAGGGCTCGGGGTCGGGGCCGCCGTCGAGGAAGCGCAGCAGGGCGAGGAATCGTCCGCCGCGGCCTCCGGTTCCGGCCTCCAGACGATTGCGGACGACGAGGAGCGCGACGGCGGCGACGGCCACGATGGCGAGCGCCGGCCAGAAACCGGCGAGGTCGTGCCACAGGAAGTCCCAAAAGGTGGGGCGCGGCTGCCGCAGGTACTCGAATGCTGCCGGGCCGGCCTCGCCGCTCCAACGGTCCATCGCCGGCCGGACGCTGAACGCGGCGAACCAGCACAGGGCGTAGGCGGCCGCAGTCCCGAGACTGATGCGATCGCGCCTCCTCAGGAGCGCCCCGACGACCGCCGCCAGCGAGAGCAGCGACAGCAGGAGCAGTTCGGCGGCCAGGTCCGGCAGGACGAACGCCAGGGGCAACCCCACCGCGCCCGCGCAGAAGACGAAGCAGCCGCCGAACCGCCGCAGACCCGCGCCGACGCGGCCCCGAAGGCCGTGAGCCGGGGCCGCGCCGCGCCGCGCGTCCGCCGAGGTCCCCCCCGGAAGGTCCGGCGCGGGGCCGGAAGTCGTCGTCATCACCGGAGGCTGTCCCGCGCCACGCAGAGCCCGAAGTCGGGAAGCGGCGGGGGCGGCGGCGCAGGCAAGGGCGGCGGCGGGGGCGGCGGCGGTACCCCGGGTGTCGGTGTCGGCGGCGGGACCGGCGTCGGCGTCGGGGCCGGATATCGGCTCGTCCGCGAAAACGCCCGCGCGAGGTCGTAGGTAACGCCGTCCCGGGGAACGCACTCGCTGCGCGGTCGCAGCAGCCAGGCCACCGTAACGGCGGCCACGGAGGCGATGGCCGTCGCCAGCACGAGGGACTTCCCCGAGATCCCCCCGCCGGGAGCGGCGTCGGGCTCCGGGGCGTTCCCGCGGTCGAACACGAGCGGCGACGCCTCCACCCCGGCGAGCCGCGCCGCGTCGAGCAGCGGAGCGGACGGCGTCTCGTCGGCGCCGGCGACGACCGAAACGACACTGACGGCCAGGACGGTCGTCGTCAGGATGGGTTTCATGAGATTCCTCCAGGAATGAGTCGGTGAGGAAGCCCTTTCGATCCGGGTGATCGCGGTTCGTGGGTTGGTGTGCGCCCGCGCTCAGCGTGTCGGTCCGCAGAGAGCGGGCAGGGGATACGGAGGCGGCGGAGGCGGCGGAATCCGGTAACGCGTCCCGTCCCTGCTCGTGCCGTACCGTTCAGCGGGCCAGTTCGGAAACCGGACCCAGACCGCGCCGTCCATGGGTTCGCATCTGCTGCGCAGGAGCCACGCGGCGGTGACGAGGGCCGCGGACGCGATCGCCGTCGCCAGCAGGATCGTCTTGCCGGAGATCCCGCGGTCGGAGTCGGCCTCGGCGCCCGCTTCCGACTCGCGGTCGAAGACGAGCGGCGACGCCTCCACGCCCGCGAGCCGCGCCGCGTCGAGCAGGGGGGTCTCCGGGCCGTCCGCCGCGAGCGGGGCGGACGCGACGAGAAGGCTGCCGAGGAACAGGCAGACGATGCGGGTTCGCTTCATGGTGGACACCTCCCGGGTCGTCCGGTGAGTGGATTCGGAAGCGGGAGCGGCCACTCGCCGGTCTCCTGCCTCGCGGGCGCCCTCGGGCGGAAGGGCGCCGACCGGTTTCGGAACTCGACGACGATGCGGGCGCCGGTCATCGGTGAGTTCCCCGCGTGAACTTTCATCGAGCGGTTTCTCCGTGTACGAAGTGCTTCCGACGACGCCCGGTCAGCTCGCGACGCAGAGGTCGGGGAAGGTCGCCCCGGGCGGCCCGAGGCGCGGATGTGGTTCCGGCCCGGGCACGATGACTCGCGTCCCGTCGTCCTGGGTCACCCACCGCCCGGACACGCCGGTCGTCCAGAGGTTCAGATGCCGCGAGAACCGCGGGTCCGGCCGACAGCCGTTCCCGGAGTTGCGGCTGATCAGCCAGGCCGTCGTCACCAGGGCCGCCGAGGCGATGACCGCCGCCAGCACGACGGACTTCCCGGAGACCCGGCGGTCGGTGTCGGCGCCCGCCTCCGACTCGCGGTCGGAGACGAGCGGGGAGGCCTCGACCCCTGCCCGCCGCGCCTCGGCGAGCAGGTTGGTCGCCGGCGTCTCTTTCGCATCCGCCACTCCGGAGAACGCGCCGGCCGTGATGGCCAAGAGGATACGGATGCGTCTCATGAGGTGCTCCGATCACCGTCTCGGGGCGCAGATGGTGGGCAGCGGGTACGCCGGCGCCGGCGCAGAGGCCCGGTGGACCAAGGTTCCGTCCGGTAGCGTGTCGTGCCGTGGCCGGGGCGGGTCAGGGAACGCGATGGAGATGCCGTCCGTGGGTTCGCATTTGCTGCGCATGAGCCACGCGGCGGTGACGAGGGCCGCGGACGCGATCGCTGTCGCCAGCAGGATCGTTTTTCCGGAAATCCGCAGGTCGGTGTCGTCGTCGGTGTCCGCGCTCGCATCGGCCCCGCGCTTGAAGACGAGCGGCGACGCTTCCGCGCCGGCTGTCCGCGCCGCGTCGAGCAGGACGATTTCCCGCTCTTCCGCTGCGAGACCGCCGGCGGCGAAAATGCCGCCGAAGAACAGGAGAACGACGAGAAGTCGCCTCATGAGGGAACCACCCTGGATCGTCCGGTAGGCGGAAGTGGAAACGGGAGTGGGAGGTGCCAGTCGCCCGAAGAACGACCCCAGAAGGAGCGCGCCGACCACGTTGTGGATGCGTTTCATGATCAGCAACGCCGCTTGCATCGGTTGTGCCAGTCGTGGTACACATCCAAAGCATCGGACTGGCAGTCGTTCAGTTCATCAACACAGTACTCTCGAGCATCTGAACCTCCGTAGCATGGACCCTCTGCGGCGCAGCACGCATGGTACCCGTCGAGGCAGATGCTGTCCAAGATGCGAAAGACTTCAACGGCCCTCCGATAGCAGCGAGTCCTGCAGGATGACTGAGCCGCATAAGCAGTCGATACAGAGAACGACAGCATCGCGCCTCCGCCACTCGAACCTCGGCCGAGTCCGGCTGGCTGTGTCCCGGACTTCAGGTAATCGACGTATTGGGTCAATACGCTGACTGAGTAGTCTGTCTGTTCCTCCTTAGTCATGTTGCGATACCATCTCTGCATTTCCGCATAGGTCGGTGGAACGGGAGCGTCGCCCGCATCGAGTACTCGTTGACGGAAGACGCTCCAGCGGGTTGCTTCGTCTTCCGGAGGATCCAGTTGTCCAGTCAGCGTTCGTGTCGGGAGCGCTGACTTCCACCGTGCAAGTTTCAGCGGGTCGAGCATCTCGTCGAAGACGCCGACTCTTTCCGTAGAGCCTCGTAGAACGGCGATGGCCCTGATGAGGCTCGCAACCTCATCCCAACGCTCGCCATATTTGTTCTCCAGGCGCAGCTGGGTCACAACGGCCGCGTGGCCGGTGGCCCGGGATGGGCGCTGGCTGGCGACGAGGGCGGGGTCGAGCGTGACCCCGGGGTTCGAGGTCTCGGCTTCCGTGGCGGTCCACCCCTTGTCGGGCGGGGCCGCAGGGGCGGCGGGCGCGGTGACTCCGGACTCGCTGCAGGCGAGCCAGAGGCCGCCGGCGGCGAAGAGGAGCACCGCGATGCTCAGGATGACGCGGTTTCCGGTCATGGGGTCGATCCTCCTTGGGGAATCGGTGTTGGTAACCCTTCTTTTAATCGTGCTTTCGGCGGTTCGACAACGGGGGGCCGAAAAAAAGTTCTGGGAGGGGGTGACGGGTCTGTCGGGGCGGATCGGCATACGGATTGCAAGGATCAGGGGGCCGGCGGGACGCTTGGCGGCGTCGGTCGGCGGGAGGCCGTTATGGATGCCGAGCACCGCGAACTCGACGCTCTCGGGGTCGGGGACGACAGGGAACGGGATGGGGAACGGGACGGGGAACGGGACGGGGAACGGGATGGGGAATGCGACCGGGAGGACGAGGGGTACGGGGAGGGGCTGCTTCCGTGGGAGACCTCCGAGTCCGACGGTTTCCCGACTTCCGAACCGGAACCGGAGCGGCGCCGCGGGTTGGACTGCCTGGCGCTGTACCGCCGCGAGGCGGCGCGGCATCCGCGCCCGGACGCCGAGGAGGAGCGGCGGTGCTTCCGGGTGATCCGTCAGGCGAAAGCCGACACCGGGACCGCCGCCGAGACTGCGACCGAACTCGCGCGCGCCGCGGAGGAAGCGCGGGAGCGGATCCTGCTGGGGCACCTGGGTCTCGTGGTCGGGATCGCTCGGCGCTACTCCGGGCTCTACGGGAGTTGCGGCCTCCCCCTGGAGGACCTGATCCAGGAGGGGAACCTGGGACTGCTGGCGGCGCTCGACCATTTCGATCCGGACCGCGGCCGGCGCTTCGCCGTCTATGCCCAGGGGAAGGTCCGGTCGGGCATCTGCCGGGCGCTCTCCACGAAGGCGCGGACGATCCGGATCCCCCTGGAGACGCTGGACCTGCGGCGGCTGGTGGCGAGCGTGATCTCCGACCTGCGCCAGCGTTGCGGCAACGACACCTGGTGCGACGGCCGGCGGCACGCATACCGGCTCGAGGAAGTGGCCGAGCGGGTCGGCGTGGATCCCGACCGGATCCGCGAGGTCGTCCGCCTGGTTCCCGAGTTCCGGTCGCTCGACGCGCCGGAGACGGCGGACGGGCCGCCGCTGGTCGAGTCCGTCGCGGACCCCGCCGCCCCGGACCCGCGCGATGCGGTCGCCGCCCTCGAGGCCCGGCTCTGGCTCGCGGAGACCCTCGCCCGACTTCCGCCCCGGCAACTCGCGGCGGTCCGGCTGCGCTACGGCTTCGACGGCGGGGACGACCGCTCCTTCACCGCGATCGGCGAAGCGCTCCGGATCTCGGGGCAGGGCGCCCGGGCCCTGCACGAGCGCGCCCGCCGGCGCCTCTCGGAAGCGGCGCGGCTCTCCTTCTCGATTCCCTGACGCCGGCCCGGCTCCGGGCGGGATCCGCGGGCCGCCCCACCGGCGCCGCCGGGCGAAGCCCCCGCGGCCGGGCAACGCCCCGACACCGGACAACACCCCGGCGCGGTACGAACGCCCCGACGCCCGCGTTTCCCCCCTCCGCCGGGCTCCGCCGAGTCGTCCGGATCGGGATCGGCACGGCCCGGAGAGGCGCGTCCCGCCGCCCCGCCGAGACCCCGATCACGCCTCCCGGCGGGGCCTCCGCCGGCGCGCCGCCGCGACCGGCTGCCCGGGATCGCGCCGGGATCGCGCCCCTATACTTCGCGCCGCCTATGAGCCGACCCGGGAGCCCCGAGAACCCTCTTCGCGTCGCCGTTTTCGGGTCCGGCCCGACCGGTTTCTACGCCACCGACCACCTCTTCCGGGCGTCGGGAGCCACCGTTTCGGTGGATCTCTACGACCGCCTGCCGACCCCCTACGGCCTGGTCCGGGGCGGCGTCGCGCCGGACCACCAGAAGATCAAGCAGGTGACCCGCGCCTACGAGCGCACCGCCGCCCACGAGCGCTTCCGTTTCTTCGGCGGAGTCGAATTCGGGAGCGACCTCCGGCTCGCCGACCTCGAACGCCACTACCACGCCGTGATCTGGGCGGTCGGCGCCCAGGTGGACCGGGCGATGGGCATCCCGGGCGAAGACCTGCCCCGCAGCCACGCCGCCACCGAGTTCGTCGCCTGGTACAACGGCCACCCGGACTACCGCGACCGGGAGTTCGACCTCTCCCGGGAGTCGGTGGCGGTGGTCGGCGTCGGGAACGTGGCGGTGGATGTCTGCCGGGTCCTCTCCCGTTCGGTGGACGAGTTGAAGACCACCGACATCGCCGACTACGCCCTGGAGCAACTCGCCGAGAGCCGCATCCGGGAAGTCCACATGCTCGGCCGCCGGGGCCCGGCGCAGGCGGCGTTCACGAACCCCGAGATCCGCGAACTCGGCGAACTCGAAGGCGCGGACATCCGCGTCTTCCCGGAGGAAGCGGCGCTCGACCCGGTGAGCCGCGAATGGGTCGAGTCCGGCGCCGACAAGGCCGCTCCCCGGAAGGTGGAGATCCTGCAGCAGTACGCCGCCGAAGTCCGCACCGGGAAGCCCCGGACGCTCTTCGTGCGCTTCCTGGTCTCGCCGCTGGAGTTGCTCGCCGGGCCGGACGGCGGCGTGGCGCAGGTGCGGCTGGTCCGCAACGAGTTGTACCGGAACGAACGGGGAACGATCCGCCCCCGCGCCACCGACGACCGCGAACTGCTGGACGCCGGGCTGGTCTTCCGCTCGGTGGGCTACCGGGGCGTCGCCCTGCCGGAGGTCCCCTTCCGGGACGACTGGGGCGTGATCCCCCACGACGGGGGCCGGGTGCTCGATTCCCCCGACGGGACCCCGCAGCGCGGGCAGTACTGCGCCGGCTGGATCAAGCGCGGCCCCACCGGCGTCATCGGCACGAACAAGCCGGACGCGCTGGAGACCGTGGCGGCGCTGCTCGAGGACGCCGCCGCCGGGAACCACTGGAACCCGGAGCATCTTTCGCCGGAAGCGGCGGAGCGGCTGGTTCGGGAGCGCGTCCCCGACTATTTCTCCTTCGCTGACTGGAAGGCCCTCGACGCGATCGAGGTGGAACGCGGCGCCGCTTCCGGCCGCCCCCGGGTGAAGTTCGTCAGCGTCGAGGAGATGCAGTCCGCCATCCGCCCGGCCGCGGTCGCCGGCTGAGCCCCGGTCGTCCGAGCGACCCGGCGACCCCGCCGGGTCCGCGCCGCCGGGGGCCTCAGCCGCCGGATTCCGTGGGGGCGGCGACCCGCAGTCCGGCGGCGACGGCGGCCTCCTGCAGCCGGTGGTCGTAGGTCACGACGACCTTCACGGCCGAAAGGGACAGGGCCGTGGCCAGGTGGACGGCATCGAGAGTACGCAGTCGCGTCGGCTTCAACTGCACCGCTCCGGAGAGCACGGGGTCGTCCATCGGGATCAGCGCGATGCGGGCGAGGGTCTCTTCGGCCCGAGCCAGGGTTGCCGCGTCGGCGTCGAGCCGAACCAGGGTCCGCAGAACCTCGACCCGCGCCAAAGCGCTGGACACACGGTAGTGCCGGGCGCCCAGATATCGGCGCAGCGCGGTGGCGTCCCGCTCGCTGACGAGGAGTTTGACGATCGCGGAGGAGTCGAGATAGACCACGAGGCCTCGAGGACCGCTCCGGTCAGAGTCGCTCGGCGCGCTCTTCGTCGAGCGCCTCCAGCACATCCATCGCCGGCTCTCCCTTCGGGAGCGGGAGGTCGAGCAGGTCTCCCACCGGCATCGTGGCCCGGCCCTCGGCCACGAGCCGCTCGATGGGCGACATCTCCGGGCGGACCGGAACGAGCAGGGCCACCGGCCGCCCCCGGTCGGTCACTTCGAGGCGCTCCCCCTGCGCGATCCGGCGCAGATAGACGCTCAGGTTCTGTCGCAGTTCGCGAATGCCGACCTGCGGGGTTCGGGAAGTGGTATTCGTCATGTGATACACAATGTAGCACATTCTCCCGGCGGCGCCGGATCGGAGGCGTCGGGCGCCACTCCGGTTCGGCGTCGCGCAGCGGATTTCGTCGGCCGGCGGGCGTCCCGGGATCGCGGCGGTCTCGGGAATTCGGGCGAACTACGGGAGCCGTTCCTCCCGCGCTTCGCTGACGGCGTCACTGGCGACCGTGGAGACTTCTCCTTCCGGTGGCGGGAGGTCGAGTACGTGTCCGACGGGCATCCGGGCGCGTCCTTCGGCCACGAGCCGTTCGAAGGACGACATTCCCGGGGTGACCGGAGCGACCGCGCGCGTCGGCAGGAGCAGGGCCACCGGCCGCCCCCGGTCGGTGATCTCCAGCCGTTCGCCCTTCGCGACCCGGCGCAGGAGGGCGCCCGGGTTCCGGCGCAGTTCTGCCAGACCCGCCTGCGGGAGGCGCCCCTCGGCTGCCGCTCGCGGGGGCGCCGCGGCGGCGGCGCGTCGGTCCGGGTTCCGTTCCGCGGTCATTCCGCGCCCTCCGGGTGCGCGGTCCGCGCCCGGGTCTTCGCGGCGAGGTACGCCGGGCGCTCCACATGGAGCAGCGTCGCCGCCTTGCGGATCAGGTGCTCCTCCTCCCCGGCGAGCCGACCGTCGGCGAACGCCACCCGGAACAGCAACTCGATCACCGTCCCCTTCTGTTCCGGGGTGAAGGCCCGGTCCACCAGCCGCGTGAACTCGTAGAGCGAGATGGAGTCCGCCGAACGGTTCCCGGCGACCTCCACCACCTCGGCGGTCTCGTCCGGAGAGAGCCCGAAAGCGGACTCCAGCCCGGCGACGATGGCCTCCCGCTCCCGGGGATCCACCTCGTGGTCGGCGGCGGAGACCTCGATGAGCAGCACGGCGGTGGCGATCTGCACTTCCTTCGGCCCCGGCGGCGGCAGCGCCCCCTTTCCCTCGAAGGATCGGCCCGCGAAGGCGGGGGGGCGCTTCCGGCCCGGGCCGCCGGAGACCAGGTCGCTGATCCAGCCCATCGTCAGGAACCCCGGGGAGGAGCCGCGGCGGCCCTCACGCCGGCGAGACCGGCCCCGGCGGCGGACCCGGGGCGGCCGGCGGGCTCGGGGCCGCCGGCGGGGCGGGGGAGGCGCCCGGGACCGCGGCGGGGACCGCGCGCCGGGAATTCCAGACCCAGACCGCGAAGCAGCCCAGACCGAAGAACATCGTCAGCAACCAGAGCACCATTCCGGCCACCGGAACCTCGTAGGCGACGGTGAGGATGCCGAGGCCCAGCGCCAGCCGCAGCAGCCGCTGGCCGACGGTGGCCCCGAGGCCGAGGATCGCCTGGCCGATCACCAGCGCCGCCGCGATCCGCGCCGCATAGACCAGGAACAGCCAGAGGCCGGCGGTCATCCCGGCGAGGGGCAGGCCGACCATGCTGAGCGCCAGCAGGAGCGCCGCGAAGGGCATCCCCACGAACAGGACGATGCCGAACAGGAGCGGGACCAGCGGGCGGGTCCCCACCGCGGCCACCCCGGTCACCGGGCCGGGCGCCAGCAGGAGCAGGGCCAGTCCCAGCAGGAAAGCCATCGAAAAGCCCCAGACCACGCTCCCGGCGGCGCCCCAGGGGTCCGCTCCGGAGGCCTCCGGCCGCACCCACTCGACCGCCCCGGCGCGGGCGTGCCGGTCCGGGGCCTCCGGGCCGGTGAACCGCCCGACCCCGGTGATCTGCGCCTCGGGCCCCAGGGTCAACTTGTCCCCCACCACGCGCAGGTCCCCGCCCACCGCGGCGTTCACCGTGATCCGGTCGGCGGCGGCCCGCAGGTCGCGGCCCACCCGCCCGGAGACGGCGATCCGTTCGCCGGCGGCCAGGACCGTCCCTCCGATCTCGGCGCCCGCGGCGATCGTCAACCGCTGTCCGGCGGCGGCGAACCCGCGGCCCACGCTGCCCTCGACGGAGATCCGCTGCGCCGCCCCCCGGACGCTCAGCCCGACGCTCCCCGGGATCTCCAACTGCTCCGAGATGCCCATCACATCGCCTTCGACCCGGCCGGTGATCGTCACCCGCTGCGCCAGGTAGTAGAGATCGCCCCGGATGGTGCCGGCGATCCGCGCCTCCTGCTCGCACATCAGCAGCACATCGTCGGCGATGACGCGGCCGGCGGCGACCTCGCAGTCCTCGCCGCGGAGCACTTCGAAGGCTTCCGCCGGCGTCGGGGCGAGGAGGGAGAGTCCGGGGAGGAGCGCCCCGGCGAGGAGCACCGAGGCGGTGCGGGAAGGGGAGCGGCGGGCCGCGGAGACCGCGGCGAGTCCGATCAGGGCCATGATGAAGGCGCCTCCGTAGGCGAGTTGGGTGCCGATCTGCCGGAAGTCGAGCAGCGAGAGCAGGGTGTAACCGAGGTTCGAGAGGAAGGGGAGGGCGTCGGGCAGGGGAGTCCCCGCGGCCGCGTCGCTCAGGGTGAGGTAGAGCCGGCGGAGGGCGACGAGCCCGACCGAGAGGGCGAACCCGGCGGCGATCACCCAGCTGAGTTCGCGGCGCGGCCGGTCTTCGGCTTCGACGCCGGCGGGAACCAGGGCCACGCCGGCGCGGATCACTTCGCCTTCCTGCCGGAGCGCCTCGTACGCCCGGTTGCAGGAGAAGCAGCGGCCGAGATGGGCGCGGGCGGCCGCGGACTCCTTCGGGCCGAGTTCGCCGTCCATGAAGACGATGAGGTCCAGTTCGGAGAGACAGCCGCCGCCCGCCGCCTTCGTTTCGGGATTCATTCCGGTCCTCCTTCGAGGCCCTCCGAGAGCAGCCGCCGCATCCGCCGCCGCCCGCGCAGCAGCAGCACGCCCACATTCGTCCGGGTGACGCCCAGGGTCGCCGCGATCTCGTCGTAGGAGAGGTCGGCGCCGTAGCGCAGCGTCAGGGCGAAGCGCTGCCGCGCCGGGAGATTCCCCAGCGCGTGCTGCACCTGCTCGCGGTCTTCGGCGCTGATGAGTTGTTCCAGGGGCGTCGGGGTCTCGGAGACCAGCGCCTCCACTCCCTCGTCGTCGAGCGGCTCGAACCGCCGCGCCCGGCGCGTTTCGTCCCAGCAGCGGTTCGCCGCGGTCTTGAGCAGCCAGGGGGCGAAGGGCCGGGAGGCGTCGAAGCGGTCCAGCCGGAAGCGCGCCCTCAGCATGATGTCGGAAGCCAGGTCTTCGGCCTTCTCCGGCAGCACCCGGCGGCAGAACCCGAGGACGCGGGGGTAGAAGTGGAGGTGGAGGGTTTCCCAGGCCTCGGTCGCGGCCTGCTCGGCCCTTTCGATCGGGTCGTCGCCGTCGGCCGGTTCGACTTCTTCGCGCCCGCCTCCGCCTCCCCGCGCCCCGCCGGCGCGACGGGCGGAACCCGCGCCGCGAACGGCAGCGGCCGGCGCCTTCCTTCCTCCTCCGCCCGCCGCCCCGCCCCGGCGGCGGTCGTCCCGGGGAGCCGGACGGGCGCGGTCGGCGGCCTGGCAGAGCCGCACCAGCCGCCGCGCTTCATGGTCGCTGAGCCCCGCTTCCATCCTGTCTCTACGCCTCCGCCCCGCCGGAAGTTACACCCCCGCCGGCCCGGCCCCCCGCGCCACTAGAATCCACCCCCGATGCGCCCCAGCCGTCGCCTGTGGCTCTGGGGAGCCCTCGCCGCCGCGGCCTCGGTGGCGCTGTTCTTCGGCGCCCGCCTCCTCGACGGGATGGCGCTCGCGTACACCACCGGGCTCCGGCGCACCCCGGACGCGCCGCTCTTCGGCGGCGGCGCCGCCCCGCCGGACGGGCCCACCCCCGGCGTGGTCTTCCTGGGCTGGTCGCGGCCGGCGGAACCGGAGCCGGGCTTCGTCCTGCGCCGTGTCTCCGCCGAAGCCCGCGACGCCGGCCTCCGGGCCGGGGATCGCGTCGCCGCGGTGGACGGGGTCGTCTGGCGCGACACCGGCACCCTGGCGGCGGGCCTGGTGCGCACCCGCCTCGCCGGCGAGGTGGTGGAAGCGGAGGTGGTCCGGGACGGCGAGACGCTCCCGGTGCACCTCACCCTGGGGCGCTTCCTGCGGCATCCGGGCGATCTCGACCTCCCCTACGAGGAAGTGGAGTTCGCCTCCGAGAGCGGCCACACCCTGCGCGGCTGGTGGATCCCGCCGCCCGAGGGCAGCGACGGGCGCAGCGTGGTCTGGGTCCACGGGGCGCACTCCTCGAGGTTCCAGGCGCTCGACCACGGCGCCGAGATCCTGCGCGACCGGGGCTACGGGATCCTGACGATGGACCTCTCCGGCCGGGGAACGAGCGACGGCGACTACATCACCTACACCCGGAACGAGCGGCACGATGTCGCCGCCAGCGTCCGCTTCCTGCGTGGGCGCCCCGACGCCGAGGCCTCCCGGGTGGTCGTCTTCGGCACCTCGAACGGCGCCGCCGCCGCCATCTACGCCGCCGCCGCCCTCGGCGACCTCCCGGCGCTGGCGCTCGACGCCCCCTACGCCGATCTCTGGCGCACCGCCGGGACGATGCTGGAGACCCGCGGCGGGTCGCCGGCGCTGCGCTGGCCGCTCTCCTTCTTCGTCTATCTGCGCACCGGGCTCCGGATCCGCCAGGTCCGCCCCCTCGAAGCGATCACGGAGATTCCCGGGCCGGTGCTCTTCCTCCACGGCGATCGGGACGAGCAGGTGCTCCCGGAGGAGAGCCGGCAACTCCACCAGGCCCGCCTCGACGCCGGGCTGCCCTCCAGGCGCTGGCTCCTGCCCGGCGGCGAACACGGGTTCGACCACTACCCGCCCCGGGGCCTCTTCTGGAACCGCGTCGCCGACTTCTTCGACGACGCCCTCGGCAGCCGGGCGCCGGGCCGGGAACTGGACGGGCCGACGCCGCACTCGCTGGACGACCCGCTCTGGACCGGCGCCCCCGACCGCTGAGGCTTCGCCCGCCCCCTCGGTCCGATGAGTCCACCCTCGGGAGTCCGCGCCGGAGCCGACCGGAGGAAGCCGGGGATGGATTCGGGGATGTTGTCGGGGATGAAGCCGGGGATGGAGCCGGGGACGACGCCGGCCGCGGAGGCCGATCGGTGACCGGCCCGCCGGAGGCCGCCGGCGAACCCTTCGCGCCGCCGGGCCGGGGGAGGCCCCGCCGGATTCCGGGCGGCGCGGCCTCGTCCGGCTTCTTCGCCGGGGCGGTCGCGCTGGCCGCGGCCCTCCTCGCCGGCTGCGCCGAGACCGGCCCCCCGCCGCCGGCGCAGATCGGCCCCGCCCCGGAGTACGCCGACCTCGCCGCCGACTTGGGCGACTTCATCGTCGACGAGATGGAGGCGAAGCGCCTCCCCGGGCTGGCGCTGGCGCTGACGGACGGTGACCGGATCGTCTGGGCGCAGGGGTTCGGCGAAGCCCGTCCGGGCGTCCCCGCCGACGCGGACACCCTCTTCCGGGTCGGTTCGGTCTCCAAACTCTTCACCGACCTCGCCGTCGTCGCCCTCCACGAGCGCGGCGCGCTGGACCTCGACGCCCCGATCGGCGATTCGCTCCCCGGTTTCGCGCCCGCCCCCGGGCCGGAGGGGGCCGCCGGGGAGGACGCCCCGATCACCCTGCGGCAGTTGATGGCCCACCGCGCCGGGCTGGTGCGGGAACCGCCGGTCGGCCACTACTTCGACGACTCCTCGCCCTCGCTCCGGGCGACCGTCGAGAGCCTGAACGGCGTCCCTCTCGTCTTCCCGCCCGGCGAGCGGCAGAAGTACTCGAACGCCGGGATCGCGGTCGTGGGCCGGGTCCTCGAAGTCGCCGCCGGGAAGCCCTTCGCCGAAGCCGTCACCGAGGCGGCGCTGGCGCCCCTGGGCCTCGACTCCAGTTCCTTCGACCTCGCCGCCGCCCCCGCGGAGCGGCTCGCGAACGCGACCATGTGGAGTTACGACGGGCGCGAGTTCGCGGCGCCGACCTTCCCCCTGGGGATGGCGCCGGCCGGGTCGCTGGTGACCTCGGTGCGCGACCTGGGCCGTTTCCTCACCCACCTGGCCGGCGGGGCCCTGCCCGGCGTGGTCTCGGCGGACGGACTCCGGGAGATGTGGCGCGTCCAGTTCCCCGAGGAAACGGCGGAAGCGGCCGAGGGCGCCGGGACGGGTGTTTCCACCGGCTTCGGGCTGGGCTTCCACCTCGCCGCCCTGGAATCCGGCGCGGACGAAGGCGCGGACGAGGACGGTTCGCCGGAACCCCCGATCCGACTCGTCGGCCACGGCGGCGCGATCTACGGCTTCTCCACCGAGTTGGCCTTCCTCCCCGAAGCCGGGCTCGGCGCGGTGGCGGTCGCGAATGTGGACTTCACGAACGCCGTCGTCGGCCGGATCGTCCGGGAGACGCTGCTCTCGGCGCTCGCCCGGCGCAACGGACAGCGCCGCCCGCCCCGCCGCCCCGAGCCGCTCCCGGAGGGTCTCGCCGCCCGGCTCCACGGCCCCTACGAAACGGACGGGGGCGACCGCCTCCGGGTCCTCGCCCGGGGCGACCGCGCCGAGATGGAGATCCGCAGCGCCACGGTCGAGCTGGCGCAGGCGGCGCCCGGCGTCCTGATCGTGGACTCCCGGCTGGCCTACGGGCCGCGGATCGAGATCGGCGAGCCGGACGACGAGCGCGTCCTCTCCCTCCGACTCCTCGGCCGGACCTACCGGCGCGTTCCCGACCCGCTCCCGGCCCCGGCGCCGGAGGAGTTCCGGCCGCTGCTCGGCGAGTACGGCTGGGATCACAACCTGCTCTTCGTCTTCGAGCGGGAGGGCGCCCTCACCGTGCTCATCGAGTGGCTGCCCCGCTACGCCCTCACCCCCTCCCCGGCGGCCCCCGACTGTTTCGACTTCCCGGACGCCGGCCTCTACCCGGGCGAGTCGCTGTGTTTCCTCCGGGACGAAGCCGGCGGCGTGACCGGCGCCGACCTCTCCGGCATCGTCTTCCCCCGGCGGCCGGGCCCGGGAGACGCCGGCGGGACTTTCCGCATCGAGCCGCTGCTCCCCGTCTCGGAGTTGCGGGCGCGGGCGGAGGCGGCCTCCCCGCCGGTGGAGACCGGCGACTTCCGGGAGGACGACCTGGTCCGGCTCACCGACCTCGACCCCGGGATCCGCCTCGATGTCCGCTACGCCTCCACGAACAACTTCATGGGGACCGCCTTCTACGAGGTCGCCGACGCCTTCCTGCAGCGCCCGGCGGCGGAGGCGCTCGCCCGGGCGAACGCGGCGCTCGCCGAACACGGGTACGCCGCGCTGGTGTACGACGGCTACCGTCCCTGGCGGGTGACCAAGATGTTCCACGACGCCACCCCGGAGCACCAGCGCCTGTTCGTCGCCGACCCCGCAGACGGCTCCCGGCACAACCGGGGCGCGGCGGTGGACCTGGGCCTGGTGGATCGGGAAACCGGCGAAGTTCTCGAGTTCGTCTCCGGCTACGACGAGTTCTCGGAACGGGCCTTTCCCGGTTATGTCGGCGGGACCTCCCGGCAGCGCTGGCGCCGGGAGTTGCTGCGCCGGGTGATGGAGCGCGAGGGCTTCACCGTGTACGAGCACGAGTGGTGGCACTTCGACTACCGCGACTGGCAGCGGTACCGCCTCCTCGATGTGCCCCTCGTTTCGATCGGGGCGATCGGGAGCGACGGACGGTGATCGGACTCCTCTCGAAGGACGGCCGCCGGGACTTCCGCATCCGCCGGGCGGCGAAGACGCTCACCGAGAGGTACGCCCAGCCGGAGATGCGCCAGGACGCCGCCGAGCGCCTGGTCGCGCTGGGCACCCCGGAGGCGATCTACCAGTTGGCGCGGCGGTTCACCATGACCGCCGGCAACCTGGAACAGGACGACCAGGAGAAGCGGTGGGTGCGCGACCTGCTCGTCGAGGTCGGCGAGCCGGCGGTGGCCCCGCTCCGCCGCTACCTCTCCGGCCACGACCAGGTCTCCTGGGCGATGGACGCGCTCGGGGAACTGCTGCCGCCCGACGACCTCGCCGGCTTCCTGCTGCAGGTGCTGAAGGACGGCGACCCGGTGGCGATCCGCGGCCCGAAGGCGGCGCAGATCGTGGAGTTCCTGGCCGGCGTGGAGGCGGAGAGCGCCGCCGCGGGGATCGCCCGCTGCCTGGAGTCGAGCGACGACACCGTCCGGATCGCCGCCGTGCGGGCGCTCGGCGGGAAACGCGACCCGGCGGTTCGGGAAGCCCTGCTCCGGGCGCTGGTCTCCGAGGAAGAGGACTCCGCCCGCGTCCGCATCGCCATCGCCGAGGTCTTCGCCGATCTGGAATGGGAAGTCCGCGGCTTCCGCCCGGCGGTGGAGCGGGTGCTCCCGGAGGGCTTTCGCGTGACCTCCCGCGGCCTCCTGATCCGGACCGCGCCCTCGCCGTCCTGACCGGACCGGCGCCGCACCTCCTCGTCGGGGCTGGCTCCCCCCGTTCCGCCGCGCCCCCGCCCGCCTTCTCCCGCAACCGTGTTTCTCCCGGCGCCCGCCGCGCTCTGCGGGACCGCCAGGAGCGCTGCGCCGGCCGGAGCGGGGTACGCCCGGCGAAGCGGCGGCGGCGAGTGAGCCGACCCTCCCGGTCCCGCCCCCGACGATGAGTTTCTCGACCGTTCCGGTGGTTCTCGGCTCCCTGGCCGGGATCACCGCCTTCGGGGTGCGGGTCGGGCGCCGCGACCGCACCGCGGCCGGGTTCTGCCTCGCCGCGCGCACCGCGCCCTTCCGGGCGGTGGCCGCCGGCCTCGCGGCCACCGGGACCGGCGTCCTCGCCTTCCCTTCGGCGCCGGGCTTCGCCGGCGGCGGCGACTTCGGTTTCCGGCAGGGGGGCCTCGGCTTCGCGCCGGGTCGGACCGCGGGGTCGCTGCTACTCCTCCCGGCCGGCTGGCGATGAGTCTCTCGACCGTCCTGGTGGTTCTCTGCACCCTGGCCGGGATCACCGCCTTCGGAGTCCGGGCGGGGCGGCACGACCGCACCGTGGCCGGGTTCTTCCTCGCCGGCCGCACCGCGCCTTTCCGGGCGGCGCTTGCCGGCAGCGTGGCCACCGGGACCGGCGTCCTCGCCTTCCCCTCGGCGCCGGGCTTCGCCGGCGGCGGCGACTTCGGTTTCCCGCAGCGGGGCCTCGGCTTCGTGCCGTGCCGGGTCGCGGCCCCGCTGCTGCTGCTCCTCCCGGCCGGCTGAAAATGGATCTCTCGACCGTTCTGGTGGTGCTCGGCTACCTGGCCGGGATCACCGCCTTCGGGGTGTGGGTGGGGCGGCGCGACCGCACCGTGGCCGGGTTCTTCCTCGCCGGTCGCACCGCGCCGTTCTGGGCGGTGGCCGCCTGCATCGTGGCCACCGAGACCAGCGTCCTCACCTTCACCTCGGTGCCCGGCTTCGCTTACGGCGGCGACTTCAGTTTCCTGCAGTTGGGCCTCGGCTTCGTGCTGGGCCGGGTCGCGGTGTCGCTGCTCCTCCTCCCGGCCTACTTCCGCGGCCGGGTGGTCACCACCTACGAACTGCTCCTGCGCCGCTTCGGCCGCCGGGTCTCCGGGGCCGCCGCGGCGATCTTCATCGTGTACCGGAACCTGGCCGACGGCATCCGGCTCCACGCCGCCGCGCTGATGGTGGCCATCGTGGCCGGCGTGCCGGAGTGGTGGTGCATCGTGGCGCTCGCGGCGGCGATGGTCCTCTTCTCCGAAGAAGGCGGCGTCCGCGCGACCATCTGGACCGACGCGGTGCAACTCGGCGTGTACCTGCTGGGCGCCGGCGTCATCGTCCTGGCGCTGTGGGATGGCAGCGGGCCCGAACCGCTCGGCTTCCTCTCCGCCGCCGCCGACGCCGGGAAACTGCGGTTCTTCGAACCCGCCTTCGATCTCGGCGTGCCGTACACGATCTGGGCCGGGGTGTTCGGCGGCCTCTTCCTCACCCTGGCGACCCACGGGTCCGACCAGTACCTGGTCCAGCGTCTCCTCGCCGCCCGTTCGCTGCGGCACGCCCAGGCGGGCCTGGTCCTCTCCGGTCTGGGCGCCTTCCTCCAGTTCGCGCTCTTCCTGGGGATCGGCGCCTGGCTCTGGAGTTACTACGGCGAGGGCGCGCGGGTGTTCGCCCGTCCCGACGAAGTGCTCCCCACCTTCGTGGCCGAGCAACTCGGCGGCCCGGCGGCGGGGATCACCCTGGCGGCAGTGGTGGCGGCGGCGCTCTCGCCCTCGCTGGTGAGCATCGCTTCCACCACGGTGCGCGACTTCTGGCTCCCGTTCACCGCGCGCCGGCGGTCGGCAGGCCCGGCCCTTCCGGCCGCTGCCCCGGCGGGGGGGGCCGCGGCGGGCGCCGGGGAGGCGGCCCGGGACCGGGCGCAGGTGCGCGCCGGGCGGCAGTTCGTCGTCGTCTGGGGAGTCGTCCAGACCGGCGTGGCGCTCCTGGCGCAGCGGGCGCCCTCGGCCCTCGAGGCCGGACTCTCGGTGCTCTCCTACGCCTCCGGCCCCACCGTGGGCGCTTTCCTGCTGGCGATCCTGTTCCGCCGGGCGGCGCCGAACGCGGTGCTGGTCGGCATGGGCGCCGGGTTCGCGGTTCCGGCGCTCGTCCGCCTCGCCGGGGTCCCGCTGGCCTTCACCTGGGATGTGATGGCCGGCTCGCTCGCCACCGTCGCGGTCGGCGCCCTGGTCTCCCGGCTGCTCCCCCCGCCGGCCGCGGTCCCGGTCGCACCGGGGATCCCCCGAACCCCGGGGACATGACCCGCCTCCTCGCCGCCCTCGGCGCCCTCCGCTCCCGGCGGACGCTCTCCGTCGTCGTCCTCTCGTTCTCCTCCGGTCTGCCGCTGGGGCTCGTCTGGTACGCGATCCCCGACTGGATGCGCGACATCGGGGTGGACATCCGCATCGTCGGGCTCTTCAACCTGGCGCAGATCCCCTGGGCCTTCAAGATCCTCTGGTCGCCGTTCATGGACCGCTTCGTCCCGGGCTTCTGGGGCCGGCGGCGCGGCTGGATGGCGGTGACCCAGGTGGCGCTGCTGGTCTGCTGCCTCCTCCTCGGCGGCGCCGGCGACCATCCGGACGCCATCTGGGTGGTCGCCGCCCTGGCGCTCGCGGTCGGGCTCGCCGCCGCCTCCCAGGACATCGTCCTCGACGCCTACGCGGTGGAGATCCTCCGCCCGGAGGAACAGGGCGCCGCGGTGGGGGCGCGGATCGCCCTCTACCGGGCGGCCATGCTGGTCGCCGGCGGGGGCGCCATCAGCCTCGCCGCCTCCCTCGGCTGGGGCGCGGTGAACGCCCTGCTGGGGCTGCTGTTCCTGCCCATGCTCCTCGTCACCTGGCGGGCGCCGGAGCCGGAGGAAGGCCACGCCGGTCCGAAGACGCTGGCGGCGGCAGTCTGGCAGCCCTTCCTGGAAGCGCTCTCCCGGCCGCGGGCGCTCGAGATCCTGGCCTTCGTCTTCTTCTACAAGTTCGCCGACAACCTGGCGCAGGCGCTCACCCGCCCGTTCCTGGTGGACATGGGCTACGGGGCGAACCACCGCGGCATCGCCCTCGGAACCGTCGGTCTCGTCGCCACCGTCCTCGGCGCCTTCGCCGGGGGCCTGGTGACCACGATGGCCGGCCTGGGGCCCTCGCTGTGGCTCTTCGGCGCCCTGCAGGTCTTCTCGAACCTGGGCTACTTCTTCGTCGCCGGGGCCGAGGGCAGCCTGGCCTGGATGTACGGCGCCACCGCCTTCGAACTGCTCACCAGCGGCCTCGGCACCGGGGCCTTCTCGGTGCTCCTGCTGCGCCTCACCGAGAAGCGGTTCTCGGCCACCCAGTACGCCCTCTTCTCCGGTCTCTTCGCCCTGCCGCGGCTCCTCGCCGGCCCGGTCACCGGCTACGCAGTGGACGCCCTGGGCTGGCGCGCCTTCTTCCTCTCGACCATGGCGATGGGCATCCCGGGGCTCGTCCTGCTGCACCGCTTCGCGCCGCTCGGCGTCCGGGAGCCGCGGTTCCGCACGTCCGCCGCCGAAGCCGAGGCGCCGCCGCCGGTCGCCTCGCCGGGGGTCCTCCGCAGTTTCGGCCTCTGGGCCGGGGGCGGGGCGGTCCTGTACCTGCTGACCGCCTCGCTGCTCGGCGCGCTGAAGGCGGCCCGGCTGGCTCCGGAAGACGGGTTCTCCTTCGCGCTCGGTTTCTCGCGGGTCGTCCGCCCGGAGGCCTTCGCCGACTGGGTGCAGTTGGGCGGGATCGTCTGCCTGACGCTCATCACCGGGCTCTTCGGGGCCGCCCTGGGCGTCTCCCGGGCGCGGGCGCGCCGGCCGGCGGCATGACCGACCGCCCGGACCGACCCGACCCGCCGAACCGGAACGGGTCCGGGAACCGCGGGTCCGGCAGGCGCCGATCCGTCCGGTCGGCATGACTTTCGCTTGCCGGAAGGCCATGGCCCGCCGCGCCCCGGTTCCGTTTCGCGCCGCCCGGCTCCTCGCGCTCTTCGTCTGCCTCGGGCCGGCGGCGGTCGCCGCGTTCGAGGGACGGGTGGTGCGGGAGGCCGACGGCGAACCGGTGGCCGGCGCCATCGTGCAGATCCTCGGCGCCCCCGGCTCGGTCACCACCGACAGCGACGGCCGCTTCACCTGGCAGCCCGACCCGGCGCCGCCGTTCTCCGTCCTGGTGGTGCTGCCCGGCGACCGCTACACCGCGCCGGTCCTCGTCTCCGGGCTCGAAGCGCCGGTGGTGGAGATCCGCGTCGCCCCGCTCTCCATCGCCGAGAGCGTCACCATCACCGCCGGCGCCGTGCCCCACACCGACGCCACTCCCGGCGCCGCCGCGGCGGTCATCTCCGGGGAGGCCATCCGCACCCGGCAGGCGCCCCGCCTGGCCGATGTGCTCGAGGCGGTCCCCGGCGGCGCCCGCAGCAGCGACCTCCACGCCGGGGTGCCTTCGCTCCGGGGCCTCTCCCGCGGCCGGACGGTGCTCCTGCTCGACGGGGCGCGGATCACCACCGAGCGCCGGGCCGGAGCGAGCGGGAGTTTCCTCGACCCCTTCTTCCTGGAGGCCGTCGAAGTCGTGCGCGGCCCTTCGTCGGTCGCCTACGGGTCGGACGCCTTCGGCGGCGTGATCCACGCCCGCACCCGCCGCCCGGTCCCGAACGCGCCCTTCGCCGCCCGCGCCCGGGCCACTCTCGGCGCGGGCCTGCCGGAGTCGAGTTTCGGCGCCGAAGTCTCCGGCTCCGCCTTCGGCGCCGGCCTGCTCGCCGCCGGGCGGCGCCGGGTGTTCTCCGAGTACCGCAGCCCGGAGGGGGTCGTGCCCGGCTCCGGGGCCGAGGACTACGGGTTCCTGCTCCGGGGCGAACGGGAGGTCCGCGGCGGGCTCCTCGAGTTCGGCCTCCAGGTGGACGCCGGCCGCCGGATCGGGCGTCCGCGGCGGACGAGTTCCTTCACTTCCTACCCCGAGGAAGACTCGACGCGCCTCTCGGCGGACTACCGCTTCACGCCCCGCTGGGGGTTCGCCCGGCTGGACGCCTCCGCGTTCCTCGGCGTCCATCGCCTCCTGACCCGGCGGGAGGCGGAGGAGAACGCGGCGATCACCGAAGTGTCCGCCCGCGACTTCATGTTCCGGCTGAGCGGGGTACGCCCCCTGGGTCGGGGCCGCATCGAACTCGGCGCCGAACTGCTGCGCCGCTTCGGGCTCGGGGCCGACACGCATATCGAAGGCGTCCCCGACCTGCTGCTGACCGATCTGTTCGACAACCTCGGCTCCCGGCTCGACGGCGCCGCCCGGAACGAGGCGTCCCTGTACGGGCTCGCCGAAACGCCCCTCGCGGAGCGGATCTCCGCCAGCGTCGGCGCCCGGCTCTCCGGGATCGCCGCCCGTTCCGGCCGCACCTTCGGGCGTCCGGCCCTCTCGGAGAGCCACCGCGCCTTCAGCGGCTTCGCCGCCCTGCGCGCCGACCTCTTCCGGGGCGCGACGCTCTCCGGGCAGGTGTCCCGGGGTTTCCGCGACCCCACCCTCTCCGACCGCTACTTCGCCGGTCTCAGCGGCCGGGGCGTGGTGATCGGCAATCCCGACCTGCGCCCGGAGAAGTCGCTGCAGGCCGACGGCGCCCTGCGTTTCGGCTCCGGCCGGGTCCACTACGGCCTCTACGGTTTCCGCTACCGCATCACCGACCTGGTCGAGCGCTACGAGGATCCCCTGGCCCCCGACCTCTACTTCTTCCGCAACCGCGGCGAAGCGCGCATCTCCGGCGCCGAGTTCGAGATGCAGTTCGGCGCGGTCGGCGACCCGTTCTCCCTCGACCTCTCCGCCGGCCTGACCCGGGGCGTCGCCGAGGACGGCCGTCCGCTCGCCGACATCCCGCCGGCGAATGTGCGCATCGGCCTCCGCCGCCGCTTCCGGGAGCGCGGCTTCGCCGAACTGGTCCTGCTCGGCTTCGCCGGGGACCGCCGCCCGGGGCCGACGGAAACGACGACGGACGCCTACGCCCGCCTGGACGCGGCGGTGGGGGTGCCGCTCGCCGGCGGCGCCGAACTCCGCCTCTCGGGCCGCAACCTGCTGGATCAGACCTACCCGATCAGCGCCGACTCCCGCGCCGTCCTCGCCCCGGGCCGCAGCATCGTCGGCTCCCTCGTCTGGACCCTGGCCCGGTAGCCCGCCGCACCGGCAGCGGCTGCGGTCCGGCCGCGCCGGAACCGGTCGGCCGGCTCCCCCGAGGGCGGGAAGCGCGGGGACGGAACCCCCGGCGACTACCACCCGCATCGCCGCCCTCGTCCTCGACCGCGACCACCCCCGGGCGCCTGCCGAACCGCCCGCCTCTCCCCGCCTCGCGGAACCGGCGGGGCCGCCCCTCCCCCGCATCGTCTGTCCTCCTCCACATTCAGTGGCGAATTGCCAAATCCACCGGGCCCATACAGGGACGGAGCGAGATCGCCTCGCTAAGATTCTCCACCTATCCCCCCCCCGGGATCTCGTCCGGTCCGGTTGAGGCCTCGCCGACCGTGGCGCCCCGGGGGCTTTTCTCTGTACGGACAGCGGGGGCGTCTGCCTCTCGTCCACCGAATGGTCCCGGGTTGCCCGAGGGGACACGCCTCGCTACGATCCTCGGCCTAACCCCCCCCGGGATTTCGTCCAGTTCGGTTGAGGCCTCGCCGGCTGTGGCGCCCCGGGGGCTTTTCTCTGTACGGAGGGTGCGGGGTCGCCCTCCTTGCGTCGCGCGGGTGGCCGGAGCGGACACGTCTCGCTATCATCCTCGGCCTACCCCCCCCCCGGGGATTTCGTCGCGCTCGGTCGAGGCCTCGCCGGCGATGGCGCCCCCGGGGCTGTCTGTGTCTCATGGGGCCTGCGAAGGGATCGGGGTCATCCCATCCTCTCGCTCCTCGCGCCGGGAGCGATGCGATCGGCGCTTCGTGCCGTAGCGGCGCAATCGGCAGGCGAGCGCGTTCCGGAGCGTCGGCGTCTTCCGGCCCGCTGCCCGCTTCCTTCGACCCGGCGGGGTCGCCCGGTCGAGAACCGACGAGGAGTCATCCCCGAGGACCGAGATGCCGTTTCCGCGCCAGTACGACGCGACCCGGGCCGATCCGGTCGGCGGGACGCCGGTCCGGGCGCGGGAAAACGGCTCGAAAGGCGAACCCGCGGCGCCGGGTCAGCGTGCAGTCCTCTTCATCGACGGGAGCAACTGGTATCACAGTCTGAAGCGGATCGAGGTCACCAGCAAACTCGATTATCGAGCCGTAGCCGACAAACTGATCCGGAACCGGGAGTTGCTGGGTATCCGGTACTATGTCGGCCGGGTAATGGGTGACCTGCGTCGAATGCGGGAGCAGGAACACTTTCTCGGTTTCCTGCAGGATCGGGGTGTGTCCGTCCACCTGGGCGTCGTGCGCCGAAATCCCATGAATCACCAGTTCGTTCGCGAGCGCCGGCGACTGCTGGAGCGGATCTCCGGATACGCGGCGGCCATCCCCTCGGAAGTACGCGAGGCTATCGAGATCCTGTGCCGTTCGGACTACTCGCAGTTCATCGAGAAGCAGGTCGATACCCGCATCTCCGTCGATCTCGTCCGCATGGCGTACCGCGACGAGTACGATGCCGCGTACCTCCTGTCGGCGGACAGCGACTTCATTCCCGCCGTCGAGGCCGTGCAGGAGTTGGGGAAGACCGTGTTCGCGGCGAGCCCGGCGAAAGCGAAACAGTTGGCGGCGGCGGTGGATACCTTCATTCCGCTGCGGCGCCGCCGGTTCGAGGGCCTCGGCGCCGGGTAGGCCGGACCGGGGCGCCCGCCGACGGCGCGGGCGTCCCGGCGTATCAGGCGGGGCGGATGAGGGGGCGGAGGGCTTCGAGGCCGGCGAGGGCGCGCTCGAGGTGTTCTTCCGTGTTGTAGAGGTGCGGCGACAGGCGGAAACCGCCGGAAGTCGAGCCGGCGATGCCGTGCTCCTCGTACATCCGCGAGAACACCTCGCGCCGATTCTCCGCCGGGACCTCGACGATCACCACGCCGGCGGACATCGCGTCCTCCATCGGCGTCACCAGCGGCAGCCCCAGCGCGGCGGCCCCTTCCTTCAGGCGGCGGGCGAGCGCCCTCATCCGGGTCTCGATGCGGGCGCTGCCGATCTCGCCGTGGAAGGCGGCGGTGGTCTCCATCGCGGCGAGGCAGGCGTCGTCGCGCTGGCCCATGGACTCGAACTTCCGCGCGCCGGTCGGATCCGGGTCGGCGTCCGCCCCCCAGCCGGGGGCCACCTCGGAAGGCCAGAGGGCGGGGATCCGCTCCTCCCGCACGAAGAGGACGCCGCATTCCTTCGGCCCGCAGAACCACTTGTGCGAACTCGAAGTGAAGGTGTCGGCGCCGATCTCGCGCACATCCACCGCCACGCCGCCGAAACTCTGCGCGCCGTCCACATGGACCTGGATGCCGCGCTCCCTCGCGGCGTCGGCGATCCGCCGCACCGGCAGGTGGATCCCGGAGACATTGGAAACATGCGTCAGGGCGACCACCCGGGTCGCCGGGCCGAAGGCGGAGACGAACGGCTCCACCAGGTCGTCCGGGCCGGCCGGGGCCTTCGGGACGCCGACCCGGCGCACGCGGAACCCGTGGCGCGCCGCCCGGACCTCCCAGGCCACATTGTTCGTGGGATGGTTCTGGTCCCAGAGGACGACTTCGTCGCCGGCGCCGAGCGGGAGCCCGGCGTTTACGATGTTGTTCGATTCGCTGGTGTTCCGCGTCAGCGCGATCTCGTCCGGCGAGGCGCCGAGCATCGCCGCCACCGCCTCCCGGGCCGCCTCCCGCATCCCGGCGAACTTCCCCCGGTTCTGGAAGGAGCAGTCCCGGTCGATGTCCCGGGTGAGTTCGCTGACCGTGTCGGCCACCGCCCGCGGCGAGGGGCAGAGGTTCGCCGCGTTCATCGGCACCCGGTCCTCCCCGAAGGGGAACTCCCGCCGCACCAGCCGGAACAGCGCTTCGTCGTCCCCCTCGGCGGCCACCGCCCCCCGGACGAACGGCAGCAGCGCCGGCGCCCCGGCCGCCGCCCGCAGGAACGCCCGCCGCGTGGCGCCGCCGCCGCTCCCCGTCTTCATCGCGTTCTGCATGGGATCTGCCCCCTCCGACGCCGAGCGTCGAGCCGGAGTGTACGACTCCTCGCCGGGCGTCGTCATCCGCCCTCCCCGGCCCCCGGCGCGTCTTCCGGGGGTCGAGAGGGCAGGGCAGGGGAGCGATCGTTCGGCGAGGGGATGCCGAGTCGGATCTTCAGCAACGAAGTCGTGGGGCAGACCCGGTTCGAGTCGGGGCAGGTCCGGGTTCGGGCCCGGATCCTCGGAAGAGCGCGCCAACGAGCCCGGAGGGGTGGTATCGGAGCCGAGCCGGCGACGGAGCCGGAACCGGGCCGCTCCCCGAACCGATCTCTCTCGCCGGAACGGGGTGGTAACGGCCGGCGCCTGCTTCTCCGTCAGAAGAGCGCCCGGGTCTTGCCGGGGTCTTCGCGGGCGATGAGGGCCAGTTCGGGCCAGGAGATTACGAGGGAGTTGTAGAGGTGTGCCTCCCCGGGGCGCTTCTGTCGGTCGCAGATGCCGTAGAGCAGGTGCGCGAGCGCCCGCGCGGTCTCCGCCGCTCCCCCGATCCGCCGTAGCAACCGCCCCGCGGGGCCTTCTCCCTCGCCCTCCAGCACCCGGACCAAGTGGTGGACCATCTCCCACACGGTGAGCCGTCGATCCTTCCTCGGATCCCAGTCCTCCGGCAGTTCCTCCGGGCGCAGCAGCCGCACCCGGCCGCTCCGGGAGCGCAGGATGCCGGCCTCGACGAGCCCCTCGACGCTGGTGTTCTTCGCTTTGGACAGGGTCTCGGCGATCCCGTAATCGTTTTCGTCGAAGTGGTACTCGGTGAACCAGGCCAGCGCCCACCGGGTGTCGGGATCGAAGTCGCCTTCCTGCTCGGCCAGCGTCCGGTCGAGGATGTCGTTGATGAGCGCCAGCGCCTGACCGACGGTGACCTTCCCGCCATCTTGGTCGAAAACGCCGGAGTAGCGAGTGAACACCGCCATCCCCGGCCCGATCGCCGCCTGCGCCAGGTCCACCGGCGCGATCCCGGCCTTCTGGAGTTCGACGACCGCCGGCGGCAGTTCGTTCTGCATCGCCTCTCGGAACTCTCCCCAACTCCCCGGACGTGCGTCTGCCGGTCGCTGACGACACACGAGCACGATGCTGGATGCCAGCGCCGCCATGGTCTTCTTGAGGTTGCCGGTGTATTCGGTGTGGACGGGCCAAGTTCCGGTGACTTCGAATCCCGAACGGATAACGGCGTCCAGAAAGGTCTCCCAACCGGTACTGACGGTTCCGATTGCACTCTTCGCCTCCGCCTGTTTGAAGGCGTAGTAGATGGTGACCGGAAACGCTCGATGGGTGTAGTCGGCGAGGCGAGACATGACTTGCAACATTCCCGCAAGGAAAAAGGCCTCTGCCTGTTTCCGGTCGCCGTGACGGTGCGGACTTGCGACCAGTTCCTGGGCCTTCGGAACGGCCAGCGTCGAGAAGAGGTCGGGAAATATCCCATGGAGCGACCGTCGGAGCCACACATAGAAGAAGTCGGAGAGATCTGCGTAGGCGATGTTGTCGTAGTACGGTGGATCCAGCGACGCGATCCGGTTGTCGTTCGAATAGTTCGAGGCGTCCGTTTGCAGAACGGAGGCGAACCCGGTTCCGGGCATGGTTTCGATGGCCTTGCCTGCTTGCTCGATACCGAGCAGGAAATTGCCGGACTGCCTACTGAAAGGATTTGCCTCCGTGTAATCCCACACCATGGGAAGAGCCTGTCTGCCGAAGGTCGACACCAAGATGGCGCGGGATTGGTGCCAGGCGCAGAAGGACGACCAGTAGTTCGCTCCCTTGTCGACAGCGAACGCGAGATAGATCGAGAGCGCCTCGGCATAGGCGACGGCGCCGGTTCCGTCATCACGCAGCGGACGAGTATCTTCTCTCTCTCTCTCTCTCTCTCTCTCTCTCTCTCTCTCTCTCTCTCTCTCTCTCTCTCTCTCTCTCTCTCTCTCTCTCTCTCTCTACGGAGATCGCGTCCTGATGCGCTTTCGCCCGCGCCTCGCCCACCAGGTCCGAGAGCGTCGTCAGCGCCGTCAACTGCCGTTCCGTGAAGAGGTCGGCGAAAGTCTCATATCCGTACAGGGGCAGTTGATCTCGACATTTGCCGACGAGATCCCCCTCCGGGCGCCACGCAGCGCGTGCGCTCCGCGCCGTTGTTTCGTGTTCCACGAGCGGCGGAACATAGACCCTGCCGCGGTCTCCTCCCAGGACGATCGCCATCAGTCGGGCGCCCATACGCTTGGCTCGACCCTCGGACTTGATGTAATCCCCGGTGATGGGTGTCTCTGACACGACGCAGCGGAAAGTCGCTCCGCGACCGATCTTCGTCCCTCGCTTCGTTACCTCCGCCTCCGGCGGCGAGCCGACGCGGACCTCGAACCGGTAGTCCCGACCCTCGACGATCGGTTCGACCCACGCCTCCTTCCCCTTCTTCGTCGAGAGCATGAAGTTCGAGACCAGGGGAACCTGCACATCGGCGAACGCCGGGTTCGGGCTGCCGACGGTCCGCGCCCAGAGCCAGGCGATCACTGTCAACTCCCGGCCCGCGTACCGCTCCAGGTCCGGCCGCTCCGCCGCCATCTCCTCCGTCACCCGCACCTTCGGATACAGATGCCCGATCCGCCGTTCCGCCTCGTCCCGCATCCACTGTCCGTAGTAGCGGACATCCTCCGCCAGCCCCGCCGCCCCCTTCCATTTCTTCGCTCCCAACGCCCGCTGCCGGGAATCCGGGTTCACCGGCGGACGCCCCGCGAACTTCGGCGGGATCTCGATCATCGCCTTGTTGATGAGCACCGCCACCGGGTTCAGGTCGGAGGCGTGGGCTTCGAGGCCCAGCCGCTGCGCCTCCAGCGGGATCGCCCCGCCCCCGGCGAACGGATCGTGGAACGCCGGCAACCGTTCCGGGTCGAAGAGTTCCAAAGTCCGGGGGTGGTCGGCGTTGTCGGTGCAGGTCCGCCGCCAACTCTCCCGGATCTCCGCCCGCGCCCCCTCCAGGAGTTCCTCGTTCGTCGTGTTCTCCCACTTCACCAGTTCCCGCAGGATGGCGAACAGCCGCTTCCGTTCCTGCTCCTGCTCCTCCTTCGTCGGGAAGAGTTCCGGCCGGGACGACGGATCGTCCACCAGTTGCGCGAACAGCACCGCCCGCGCCGCCGCCAGCGGCCGCCGCGCCCACCAGAGGTGCAGCGTGCTCGGATGCCCGTGCCGGATGGACTTCTCCCGCGCCGCCGCCCGGTTGAGGTCGTCCAGCGGCAGCGCCACCTCGATCAACTTCCGCACCGTCTTCACGGCGTCACCCCGCCCCGCGCTCACCGACTCCTCCCCGGGGCGCCCGGGACTCCGGCTCCCCACCGGCGGTCCTCGCCCGCCCCCTCGAGGCCTGCCTCGCCATCTCGCATCCCCCGATTATCCACGCAGCCGGACCTCGAACGGATCGACCACCCTCCGGCGGATCGACCACCCTCCGGCGGATCGACCACCCTGCGTCGGATCGACCACCCTGCGTCGGATCGACCACCCTGTGTCGGATCGACCACCCTCCGTCGGATCGACCACCCTGCGCCGGATATCGACCACCCTGCGCCGGATATCGACCACCCTGGGGCCGATCGACCACCCTGCGCTCGATATCGACCACCCTTCGGCGGATCGACCACCCTTCGCCCGATCGACCACCCTGTGTCGGATCGACCACCCTGCGCCGGATCGACCACCCTGCGCCGGATCGACCACCCTGCGGCCGATCGACCACCCTTCGCCCGATCGACCACCCTGTGTCGGATCGACCACCCTTCGCCCGATCGACCACCCTACGGCGGATCGACCACCCTGCGGCGGATCGACCACCCTCTGGCGGATCGACCACCCTGCGCCCGATCGACCACCCTACGGCGTATTGACCACCCTCCGGCGGTATCGACCACCCTGCGGCGGTATCGACCACCCTGCGGCGGTATCGACCCGATGCGGATCGACCCGATCCGGATATCGAGCCGATACGGATCGACCCGATCCGGATATCGAGCCGATACGGATCGACCCGATAGGGACAGAAACCCGATGCGGATCGACCCGATAGGGATCGAGCCGGTGCGGATATCGACCCGTTAGGGATCGAGCCGGTGCCGGATCGAGCCGATGCGGATCGACCCGATCCGGATATCGAGCCGATGCGGATCGACCCGATCCGGATATCGAGCCGATACGGATCGACCCGATAGGGACAGAAACCCGATGCGGATCGACCCGATAGGGATCGAGCCGGTGCGGATATCGACCCGTTAGGGATCGAGCCAGTGCGGGATCGACCCGATGCGGATCGACCCGATCCGGATATCGAGCCGATACGGATCGACCCGATAGGGACAGAACCCGATGCGGATCGACCCGATACGGATCGAGCCGATGCGGATCGACCCGATACGGATCGACCCGATAGGGACAGAACCCGGCGCGGATCGACCCGATGCGGATCGACCCGATAGGGATCGAGCCGATGCGGATCGACCCGATAGGGATCGGGAGCCGATGACACCTGCTTCCGCCGAAGACGCCTGCCGATGACGCCTGCCCGGGGCCGAGGGCGCCTGCTCCTCCTCGACCGAGGCGCGGATCCGGGGGGTTCCTTACGGATCGGAGGGCTCTGCCGTGACCGGGGACGAACCGCGCCGGCAGGGAGACGGAGAGGGGACCTCCCGGCGGGACGGTGGGAAAGCGCGCGGTCGGCCTGGGTGGGGGGTCACTCGCGGCGGAGCAATTCGTGGCCGCGGACGGCCAGGCGCGGCCAGGCGGCGAGGGCGCGGAACGCTTCTTCGTCCACCGCGAGGAGCGGCGGGACCCGGTCGTACATCTCCTCCCCGACGAAGGAGGCCAGGGAGAGGAAACCGTCCACGCCGAGGGTGATGAGGGCGGCGGGGGCCGTTCCCCGGCGGATCGCTTCGAGGAGGACCGCGGCGGTCGTCGAGGAGCCGCGGGTCGCCGGGAGGGCCAGCACCGCCCCGGTTCCGGTCCGGCCGGCGAGCGGGTGGCGGCGGTCGATGATCCGGCCGGTCTCGGCGTCGTAGCCTCCCCAGAAACTGAGCGGCTCCGCGGAATGGAGCAGGGGCCCCTCGGCGTCCCCGGCGATCACCGCGCGCCCGACGAGGCGCACCGGGCCCGCCGCGGCGCCGGCCGGAGGCGGCTTCAGTCCCACGGCGAGGGTTCCCGGACGACCTTCCCGGCGCTCGCCGAGGCGAGGCACTCCCCCAGACTGCCGAAGGCGACCTCGGCGCCGAGCAGGCCGGGGGCGTACCAGGCGTACTTGGCCGAGTTCGTCATCAGCCGCCGGACGCCCGCCGGCAGCATCGGCGTCGCCAGGATGCAGGTGTCCACGGTGACCTGCCCGCCGAACGCCCGGAGCGGGTCGAGGAGACCGGCCCGTTCGGCGAGGGCCGCCACGGCGCGGCTGGTGGTGACCAGGAACCGGCAGTCCGGGTGGCGCTCGCCTCCCCGCTCCCCGAGCGCCGCCGCCAACTTCCCGAACTCGGCGAAGGAGAAATGGGGGCTGCCCAGCGCCACCAGGTCCAGCCGGCCCTCGGCGCGGCGGTTCAACTCGGCTCTGGCGGCGCGCAGCTCGTCGAGATCCACCGACCGCGTCTCCCGGGGCGGCCGGCCCCCGAGCGCCTGCTCCAGGTCGGGCGCCTCCGGGGTGACGCCGGGGAGGTGGAAGAGCGCCACCGCCCCCGACGAGGCCGCCGCCGCCCCCAGCGCCTTGAGGGCATCCTCGCTCGGCGTCCCCGGGAGCCCGACGATCGCGGTCGGGTCGCTCTCCGCCCACCGGCCCAGCAGGTGGCCGAGCACCGGGTAGAAGTCGTCCGCCTCCCCGAGCGCCTCCGGAATCCCCCGCAGGGCGAGCACCCGGGTCGCCCGCCGGTTCTCCTCCAGGTGGAGACCGACCGCCGGCGCCCGGCCGGTGATCGCGCAGCAGATGTCCAGCAGGTCCGGGTACCGCTCGGTGCGGGCGCCGAGGACCGAGTTGGCGAACACCACCGCGTTCGACTCCCCCCAGGCGATCTGCTGGCCGAACCGGGGCGCGTGCTCGGTCTGGTACGGGGCGCAGGTCCAGGTCGGGGTCGTTCCCATGGAGTCGTAGGCGCGCATCTGCCGCGCCGACTTCTCCGCCCACTCCGCGGGGACCGCCCACTCGCGCCAGTGGAACTCGTCCAGGCCGCTCACATTCAGGGTGGAAGGCACCCGCACCCGGGCGCCGAGGCCGGCCAGCCGCTCCGCGAATTCCAGTCCGGCGTCGCCCACATAGATGGTGCTGTCTATGTGCGCCTGTTCGATGTCGAGCAGGGTCTCGGCGCCGCGGACCTCCGCCATCCGGGTCACGATGCGCATCGCCAGCCGCGTGGCTTCGCCGGCCTCCCCGGCGAGGAAGGAACGGTCCCGCTCGCCCAGTCGGAGCCGGCCTCCGTTCCCCCGACCTGCCGCTCCGGTCATCGCCTGCCGACGGAGGCCGCCGCCCGCCGCCGCCGTCGTCGTCCGCCGGCGGAGGTCAGCGACCCTCGGCGCCGTCGGCGACCGCGCGTTTCCAGACGAAACGGTTGATCGCCAGGCAGAAGAGGATCAGCGCCCCGGCCTGCAGCAGGACCGTCCCCACGGTGAACTCGCCGAACGGGTTCCACCAGGCGCTTCCGGCGGCGGAGGCGGACTGCCACATCCACCAGACGATGAGCGCGGTGAACTCGATCGGGATGATCCAGGTGATGAGGGCGTCGAACCACCGCCCCACCCGCCACTCTTCCTCGACCCCGCTCAGGTGCTCCTCGCGGAACCGCCGCGCGCCCCGGTAGATCACCGACACCGCCACGAACAGCCCGGAGACCAGCAGCGCCACGCCCCAGGCCCAGTCCTGGTTGCGGAAGAAGCCGAGTGACCAGGCCGACGGCAGCCCGCAGACGAAGGCCACCGCCGCCACCGCGGGCACCGACCGCCGCCGGGAGACGCCGAGGTCCATGACCATCCGGTTCACCAGTTCCAACTGGGTGATGAGGGAACTGATGGCGGCGCAGGAGAGCGTCAGGAAGAAGACCGGCAGGAAGAACGCCCCGCCGGGGATCTGCTCGAACAGCGGCGGCAGCCAGAGGAAGGTCAGCCCCTCGTTGCTGGAAGAGAGCGCCGCGTCCCGATCGGCGCTCGAGCCGCTCAGCGCGAAGACGGTGCAGAGGACCGCGATCCCGGCCAGGAGCGAGGCGAAGTTGTTCGCCAGGGCGGCGCTGATCCCGGTGCGGACGAACCCCTGGCCCTTCGCCACATAGGCGCCGAGGACGGTGACCAGGCCCCAGCCGGCGCCGGTGCTCCACGCCGTCTGCGTCAGCCCGGCGAGCCAGATGCGGTAGTCGCCCAGCCGGTCGAGGTCCGGCACGAACAGGAACCGCAGCCCGTCCATCGCGCCGGGCAGGCGCACCGCGTTCACCGCCGCGATCAGCAGCAGGACGAAGAGCGTCGGGATCAGGTAGCGGTTCACCCGTTCGATCCCGCCGCGGACGCCGCGCCAGATGATGAGGCTGGCGACGAGCAGCGCCAGCGCGTGGAAGACCACCGGCTGCACCGGGTTCGAGGTGAAGGAGTCCCAGGACGCCTGGGCGTTCCCGGTGTCCAACTGCCCCAGCGCGCTGCTCACCAGGTACTTGAGGCACCAGCCGGTGACCACGCTGTAGTAGAAGGTGATGACCGTGGTCACCAGGCCGATGAACAGGCCCATCCAGTTGCGGCCGCCGGTGGTGGCGATCCCGATGGCGGCGGAAGGGCCCCGCCGGGAACTCTTGCCCAGGGCGAACTCCGCCAGGAGGAGCGGGATCGCCCAGAGGAAGAGGAACAGGATCCAGGGGATCAGGAACTCGCCGCCCCCGTTCTGCGCGGCGATGCGGGGGAATCGCCAGATGTTCCCGGTGCCCACCGCCATGCCGACGGTGGCGAAGAGGACTCCCAGCCGGGAACTGAACCGTTCCGTGGTGGGCGCCATCGCCGCGTTCGCCGGTTCCGCTTCCGCCCGCCGGGATCAGCCGGCGTCCTGCAGCCGGAGCGTGCGCCCCCGTCCGCGCGCGACCGCCTGTTCGTACACGAACGCGGCGCAGGCCACATCCTCGATGGCCACTCCGACGGACTTGAACAGGGTGATCTCCTCCGGCGACTCCCGCCCGGCGACCCGCCCGGCAACGACCTCCCCGAGTTCGGCGTGGATGGAATCGGCCGCGAACGCGCCGTCCCGGATCGCCGCCATCAGGTCGCCGGCCTCGCCGAGCACCTGCTCCCGGAAGTCGAGCACCACCCGGCACTTCGCGAAGGCGGCGCTCTCCACTTCGCGCTTCACCGGCGCGTTCGCCCCCACCGAGTTCACATGCACCCCCGGCTCGAGCCAGTCCGCCCGGATCACCGGCTCCTTCGTGGTGGTGGCGGCGCAGACGATGTCCGAGCCGCGGACCGCTTCCTCCGCGGTCCCGACCGCCAACGCGTCGATCCCCTCGTCGGCGAGGGCGGCCGCGTACCGCTCGGCGGCTTCGGGAACCGCGTCGTGGATCCGCGCCGAGCGGATCGCGCGCACCTCGCGCACCGCCGCCACCTGGTTCCGGCCCTGGAAGCCGGCGCCGATGAGGCCCAGCGCCGTCGCGTCCTCCCGCGCCAGGTGGCGGGTGGCGACGCCGCTGGCCGCGCCGGTGCGGGTGCCGGTGATGTGCGTCCCGGGCATGACCGCCCGCAGCGCGCCGGTCTCGATGTCGAAGTAGAGGACCGCGAAGTAGGTGTCCTCGGGCGCGCGCTTGCCCGGCGTGCCGGTGAGCGTCTTCAGCCCGAAACCGCCCATCTCCGGGATCACCGCCGCCATGATGCGGAAGTTCCCGGCGACCCCGGAGAGCGGCATCACCAGCCGGGGCGCGAGTCGGGTGCGGCCCTCGGCGTGGAGCCGGAAGGACTCTTCCAGGAGACGGACCGCCTCCCGCATCGGGAGGAGTTCGGTCACCTCCCGCTCGGTGAGGATCAGCGCCACGGGCCGGGGAGTGTACGGCCTGCCCCGGGCCGGCCCCTCCCGCCGGGGTCAGCCGCGGCGGAACACGGCCCGCACCACGTGCCCGAGGATGTCCGGGTTCTTCCGCAGCCGGCGGAGCGAGTACGGCAGCCACTCCGGGCCGAAGGGCACCCCGATGCGCACCGGGTGTCCGGCCCCCAGCACGATCTCCCGCAGTTTCGGCCGGACGCCGTGGAGCATCTGGAACTCGTAGTCGTCCGGCCCCAGGCCGAGCCGTTCCACGATCCGGGCGGCCCGGTAGATGATCCATTCGTCGTGGGTGGCGATCCCCACCCGGCAGCCGGCGCCGAGCAACTCCTCGAGCAGCGTCACATAGTTCTCCCGGATGATCTCCGGGTCGGTGTAGGCGATCTCGTGCGGTTCGAGGTACACCCCCTTGCAGAGCCGGACCGGGGTCCGGTGGGGCGCGATCTCCCGCACATCGGCGAGGCTCCGCCGCATCCGCGCCTGGATCACCACTCCCAGTGCCGCCGGCCACTCGGCGCGCAGTTCCCGGTAGAGCGAGAGGGTCGGGTCGATGCGGGGGCTGTCCTCCATGTCCATCCGCACGAAGAGTCCGCCCCGGGAGCGCGCCCGCTCGAGCAGTCCCGCCACCAGCCGCCGGCAGAGCGCCGGGTCGAAGGTGACCCCCAACTGGGTCAGTTTCACATGGATGTACGCCGGGAGCGACCGCCGCGCCACCTCGTCGAGCACCTCCCGGTACACCCGGGCGGCCTCCTCCGCCTCTTCCGGGCGGGTCACGAACTCGCCCAGTTGGCTGAGCGCCAGCCGGTAGCCCTCCCGCGCCAACTCCTCCCCGGCGTCCATCAGGTGCGCCACGGTGGTGCCGGCGATGTACGGCCGGGCGAAGGGGCGCACCGCCGCCTTCGGCAGCAGCGGCAGGGCCGCCGCCACCGCCCGGTTCAGCAGGCGCATCGCCGGGCGGCGGGATGGGGGAGGAGGGCCACGAACGGGGTTCCCGCGACGGGCGGCGGCGCTCGGCCGCTACAGCGCGAAGTGGGCCAGGATCCGGTCGAGCGCCTCCCGGGTGGGGCCGTCGAGCGCCGCCGCGGGCGCCCGGGCGCCGGGGTGGGCCAGGGCGCCCCGGCGCCGCAGCATCTCCTTGCGGATCGCCATCCCGATCCCCTCCTGGAACTCGAAGCGCATCACCGGCGCGGTGCGGTAGAAGGCGGCCGCGGCGCCGTCCCGGTCCCCGGCGTCCCAGCGGGAGACCACTTCGACCAGGAGTTTCGGGTAGGCGAACCCGGTCATCGCCCCGGTGGCGCCGGCGAGGAGTTCCTCGAGCAGGTAGGCGCCGCCCAGCCCGCCGAAGATGCCGATCTCGATCCCCTCGGTGCGTTCCCGGATCCGCGCCGCCTTGTACGGAGTCGGCGCGTCCTCCAGTTTGATCGTCCGCGCCGCCGGGATCTCCCGGCAGAGGCGCGCCAGCAGGTCGGCGTCCATGTGGAACCCGGAGATCGGGGGGAAGTCCTGGATGACGATCGGGATGGAGATCGTCTCCGCCAGCGCGGCGAAGTGGCGGAACACCGAATCCGCGTTGCAGCGGGGCGCCCGGGGCGGGGACACCATGACCCCGGCGGCGCCGGCGCTCTCGGCGGCGCGGCAGCGCTCCCGGCAGATGTCGAGGCCGGGGCCGGTCGCCCCCACGACCACCGGGAGGCCGGCGCCCTGCGCCTGGCCGAGGGAGGCTTCGAGCACCTCGTCGCGCTCCCGGTCGGAGAGGCGCTCCGCTTCGCTGGTGACGCCGAGGGCGGTGAACCCCGAGACGCCGTCGGCGGCGAAGAGCCGGACCACCCGGCCGAGGCTTTCCGGGTCGAACCGTCCGTCCTCGCCGAACGGGGTCGGCAGGACGGAATAGACACCTTGCATCTGGGTCATGGGCGGCGGTGATTTTTCCACATCCGGGGGCGTCGCCGGTCGGGGTTCGCGCCGCTCGCCGGCGGTTCCGGGCGGTCTGGTACAACCCGCCGGATGAAGATCCGCGTCCTCTCCGCCGCCGAGGTCCGGGCGGCCCTGCCGATGAGCGAGGCCATCCGGGTGGTCCGGGAAGCGTTCATCGAGTTGTCCGCCGGGCGGGCGCGGATGCCGGTCCGCACCCGGGTGGAGGTGCCCCGCCGGAACGGGATCAGCCTCACGATGCCGGCGTATCTCGAAGGCGGGCATCGGCTGGCGACCAAGATCGTCTCCATCTTCCCGGAGAACCTGGACCGGGAGCCGCCGCTGCCCACGATCCACGCGGTGGTGGTGGTGTTCGACGCGGACACCGGGCTGCCGGCCGGGCTGCTCGACGGCGGCTCGCTCACCGCCCTCCGCACCGGCGCCGCTTCCGGGGCGGCGACCGAGGCGCTGGCCCGCTCCGGGGTCCGAACCGCCGGGGTGCTCGGGGCCGGGGTGCAGGCGCGCACCCAACTCGAAGCGATGGTCGCCGCGCGTCCGGGCCTCGAGCGGGCGTCGGTGTACGACCCGCGGACCGCGGCCGCCGAGGCTTTCGCCGCCGAGATGGGCGAGCGGCTGGGGATCCCGGTCGCGGTCGCCCCGGACGCCGACGCGGTGGTGTCCGCTTCCGAGGTGATCGCGGAGGCGACGACCGCGAAGACCCCGGTGTTCTCCGACGCCGCGCTCGCCGCCGACGCCCACCTGAACGCGGTCGGCTCGTTCACCCCCGACATGCAGATCGTCCCGGAAGCGACCGTCGTCCGTTCGGCGGTGGTGGTGGACCATCGGGAGTCCTGCTGGGAGGAGGCCGGCGATCTCATCGCGCCGCGCGACCGGGGGGTGTTCGCCGAGGATCGGGTGTACGCCGAACTCGGCGAGATCGCCGCCGGAACGGTCCCGAAACCGGCGCCGGGCCGCCCCACCCTGTTCAAGACGGTGGGGACCGCGGTGCAGGACGCGGCGGTGGGGGCCGTCGCCCTGGCCCGCGCCGCCGAGCGCGGCCTGGGCTCGGTCATCGAGTTGTAGCGCGGCGGCTCGCGGGGCCGCCGGGGCGGCGACCGCACCCGGAACCCGCTGCCGCCCCCTGCCGTCAGTGAGTCGTAGCGCCGCGGCTCCCGTGGCCGCGGCGCCCGCCGCCCGGCCGGGTCGTCAGCGGGGGCGGCGCACCGGGTTCTCCAGCCGCCCGATGCCCTCGACCTCGGCGCCCACCCGGTCGCCGTCCTCGACGACCACCGCCCCCGGCGTGCCGGTGAGCAGCAGGTCGCCGGCGCGCCAGGTCATGTCGCGGGAGAAGAACGCGATGAGTCGCTCCGGGGAGCAGGTCATCCGGGAGACCGGCGCGCTCCGGACCGCGGCGCCGTTGTGGAGCGTGCGGGTCACCACTTCCGGCAGTGCCTCGGCGCCGCCGATCTCGTCCGGGGTGACCAGGCACGGCCCCACGCTGACGAAGGTGTCGTAACTCTTGGCGCGGACCAGGAACCGGGGGTTCTGCCGCAGCAGGTCTTCCGCGGTCAGGTCCACCGCGAGGGTGAAGGCGGCGACGGCGGCGAAGGCCTCCGCTTCGGGGAAGTCGCGCCCGCTGCGGCCGAGGACCGCGACCAGTTCGCCCTCCCCGGTGACCCGGCGGGAATCCCGGGGGAGGCGCACGGTGTCCCCGGGCCCGATCATCGACTGCGTCGGGCGCAGGAACCCCACCGGGGCGCTCGGCGGTTCGGTGTCGAGATCGGCGGCGTGCGCCCGGTAGTTCAACCCGGCGCACCAGATCTTCCCCGGGCGCGTCAGCGGCGCCAGCAACTCGACCTCGTCGGCCCGGGGCCCGTCCGGCGGTCGCTCCCCCGAGGCGGCCCGTTTGGCGGCGGCGGCGAGATCGGGGAGCCGGCCCCCCTCGATCACGGCGTCGAGGTCGGCGAACGGCGTCCCCCGATCCCCGGAGGCGAGGTCGCCGGCCAGCCCCGGGGCGACCCGTTCGACCGGAACCAGGCGGTCGGCGATGGAGACGGCGGCGACCGGCCCGGCGTCGCTGCGGTGGCGGTAGAGGCGCATCCGGCGAGAATACGCCCGTTCCGGACGGATCCGGCGGGCGAACGGGCGGCGAGCACACTCATGGACCGGGGGGAACTGCCGGAGGTGGTGCGGCTGGACTACGGGGAGGCGGGGCTCGACTTCCGGATCCCGGCGGCGGCCCGGGGGCGAACCGAGGTCGTCCGTCCGCGCTTCTCCCCGCCGGTCCCCGACGAGGAAGTCGAGATCGTCCGGGCGCTCCGGCAGCCGGTGGCCGGGCCGCCGCTCCGGGAGCGGGTCCCGCCCGGCGCCGAGGTGGCGATCTCGATCTGCGACGGCACCCGCCCGCAGCCCCGGATCCCGATGCTGCGCGCCCTCCTGGAGGAGCTGCCGACGCCGCCGGAGCGGGTCACCCTGCTCGTGGCCACCGGCACCCACCGCCCCCCTTCGGCGGCAGAACTGGAAGCGATGCTGGGCAGCGAACTCCTCTCCGCCTGCGAGGTGGTCGCCCACGACTGCCGGGACGATTCGGAACTGGCGCCGCTCCCCGGCGGCGGGCCGGCCGGGGTGCCGGTGCGCCTCCAGCGCCGGTTCCTGGCCGCCCCGGTGCGGATCACCACCGGGTTCGTGGAGCCGCACTTCTTCGCCGGCTTCTCCGGCGGGCCGAAGATGGTGGCGCCGGGTCTGGCCGCGCTGGAGACCATCCTGACGCTCCACGACGGGCCCCGGATCGCGCATCCGCGCGCGGTGTTCGGCATCACCGAGGGGAACCCGATCCACGACCCGGTCCGGGAGATCGCCGCCGCCGCCGGGGTCACCTTCGGCCTCGATGTCCTGCTCGACGGGGAGAAGCGGATCACCGGGGCCTTCGGCGGCGACCTCCCCGCGGAACACGCCGCGGCCTGCGCCCGCTCCCGCCGGGAAGCGATGCAGCCGGTCGCCGGCTCGTTCGAGGTGGTGGTGACCACGAACTCCGGCTTCCCGCTGGACCAGAACCTCTACCAGGCGGTGAAGGGGATGTCGGCGGCGGCCCGGATCGCGGCGCCGGGCGGGCTCATCCTCGCCGCCGCGGAGTGCCGCGACGGGGTCCCGGCCGGCGGCGCCTACGCCCGGGCGCTCTTCGCCGGGGCCTCGGCGGCGGAGGTGGCGCGGGAACTCGCCGCCGCTCCGGAGCGCCGCCCCGACGACTGGCAGGTTCAGGTGCACTGCCGGATCCTGGAGCAGGCCCGGGTGGGGCTCCGTTCGGCGCTCCCCGACGAGACCGTCCGCGCCGCCCACCTGGAACCGGTGGAGGACCTCGAGGCGGCCGCCGCCGGGGAACTCGCCCGGTGCGGCGCCGGCGCCCGGCTGGCCCTGCTCCCCCACGGCCCGATCACGATCCCGTACCGGAACGGCGTTCCCTGAGCCGCGCCCCCGGAGCGGCTGCCCGCCGCCCCGGTTCAGCGTTCGGGTTCTTCCTCCTCCCCGGGGCCGGAGGGTGAGCGTCCAGACCGTTTCCCCGGCGAGGAGCGGTGTGGCCCGGCCTTCTTCCCAGTCCCGGTTCCCGGCCAGGTAGTAGGGGGAGCGCGGGTGGCCGGACTGCCCGCCGGGCAGGTGGAGGATCCCGGCTTCCTCCCGCCCCGGCGCCACCACCAGCCGGTTCGAAGGGCCGTGGGCGCCGTCCTGCGCCCGGGGGAGATCGGCGTCCCCGGGGAGTTCCCGGGGCGGGGCGTCGAGGAAGCGGGCCAGAAGGCCGGGCAGCGCGCCGCTCAGGGGGTGCCGCAGGTGGACCCGGTTCTCCCGGCCCCAGGTGGCCTCCCGGAGCGGGCCGGACTCGGCCATGACCCGCGCCGCCCGCAGCGCCGCGCCGGCGAGGGCCCCGTTCCAGTCCGCCGCGCCCGGCGGCAGGAAGTGGGCCGGCTGCTCTTCCGCCAGCCGGAGCAGGGGCCCCGGCCACTGGGTGGCCGCGAAGGCCGGAAGGTCGGGAACCAAATGCCGCGCCGGCTCCAGCAGCGGGTCGTACACGGCGGACAGCAGTTCGAGGCGGGCGTTCCGGACCAGGCGGTAGCCGACCGAGTCCACCGAAGCCCGCCCGCTCCAGGAGTCGCGCAGCAGCCTTGCCGCTTCGCCGGCGAGCGGGTCCGCGGAGGCGGCGAGCGCCCCGAGGAACAGCGGCCGCCAGCGTTCCAGTTCCAGCGCGCGGTCGTCCAACTGCAGGTCCAGCATCGCCTCCTCGTCGAGGCGCTCGGCGGCGAAGAGCCGGTCCCGGATCTGCGCCGCGCGCGCCCCGTGGGCGTAGCCGCCGGCGATCCCGATCCGCTCGAGCCACTCCCCGTCCACCAGGCGGTTGTTCGCGGTCCAGAGCAGCCCCGAACCCGGGTCCCGGATCTCGGGGATCTCTTCCGGCGTCAGGTAGCCGTCCCAACCGACTTCGCCGTCCGCCCAGGAAGCCGGCGCCGAGCCGTCGAAGCCGCGGCGGCGCGGCATCGGCCCGGCGATGGACCAGCCGATGGCGCCGCTCCGGTCGGCGGCGACCAGGTTCTGCGGCGGCATCCCGCTCCGCCGCCCCGCCGCGAACACCTCGGCCACCGTCCGGGCGCGGACCAGGTCGAGGTATCCGGTACGCAGCCCTTCCGGATCGTGGGCGATCCAGCGCAGCGCCTGCGGCCGCCCGAAGCGGCGCGTCACCGGCCCCCAGATGGTCTCCGCGATCCGCAACTCCTCCGCCGGCCCGTCGGCCACTTCGATCCGCTCCGCGAACACCTCGAACTCCCGGAACCCGTCCGGCGTCCGGTAGCGGCCCTCGTCCTCCGGGTCCGGCTCGATCTCCACCAGGTCGGTCCAGTCCCCGGAAGAGTTCGTGAACGCCCAGGCGACGAAGCCGTTGCTCCCGGAGATCAGGGCCGGGACGCCGGGCAGGGTGAGGCCGGTGAGCCGCAGCCCCTCGAAGTGCAGTTCGGCCCGGTACCAACGGCTCGGGACGCCGAGCGCCAGATGCATGTCACCGGCGACCATCGCCCCGGAAGTGGTGCGCTCCGGGGCGGCCGCCCAACTGTTGCTGCCGGAGACCGGCGGCGGGCTCGCGCGCGCCTCCGGGGCGGCCCGGGCCGGGGGGATCCGGGCCAGGACCTCCGGGCCGGGAACCGCCGGGACGGGGAAGACGGGGCCGACGAGCGGGGCGTCGCGCTCGGTTCCCGGCGGGTCGAGGAAGCGGGCCAGTGCGGCCGGGAGCGCCTCCCGCAGCGCCGCCGCCCGCGCTTCCCGCTCCCCGGTGGTGTCGTTCAGCACGAAGTACATCGCGGTCACCGCGAGCAGCGAGTCGGCGAGGCGCCAGGGCGCCGGCGTCCGGCCGAGCAGCAGGTACTCGAACGGCGGCCGTTCCAGCGCCCCGAGCCCGGCGTTCACCCCGTCCCGGTAGGCGGTGAACCGCCGGCGGTGCTCCGCGCCCAGGGCGTCCACGGCGCGCTCCGCCCGCGCCCGCATCCGGTGGAAGCGGGAGTCCCGGTCCACCGGCAGCGCCGCCGCGCCGACGATCTCCGCGAGTTCGCCGGCCGCCTGCCGGCGCATCAGGTCCATCGCGAAGAACCGCTCCTGGGCGTGCAGCCAGCCCAGCGCCCGGAGCGCGTCCACCTCGGTCTCCGCCCGCACCCGCGCCACCCCGAGGCGGTCGCGCTCCACGAGGACCGGCGCGGTGAGTCCGGGCAGCGGCGCGCTCCCGGTGAGTTGCGGCCGGCTGGCGCGGAGCCGCCCGGCGACGAAGAGTCCGGCGGCGAGCGTCAGGAGGAGCAGGCCGGCGAGCACCGCCATCCCGGCCCGAACGATCCGGCGTCGGGTCTGCGGGCGCGGCACGGACTTCCGGGTCGGGAGAGCGGGGGGTGGGTCGGGGGGCGGGAACGCGGTCGCCGCGGGGCGCTTCCGGAGCGGCGGCGCCGGAGTCCCCCGGCGGCGCGGCGTGGGCCCCGGAAGGACGAAGACCGGGGCCGCTCGGCGATTATTCTCCCCGACGACAGTCCGACCGGTGGCCGCCCTTTCTCGAACCCGGAGAGCCGCCCCGGTTTCGCGCCCCACGGCCGGCCGGGCCGGTCTCCCGTCGGGGGGACCGCGGGAGGCCCCGAGTCCGACGCCGAACCGATCTCCCCGGCTGCGGCCGCCGGCGGCGTCGCTGCTCCCGCGTTCGGCGCCCGCCGCCGTTCTCGGCCTGCTCCTCGCCCCGGCGGTCGCCGCGGCCCCGGCGTCCCCGCCGTCCCCGTCCCCGCTGTCCCCGTCCCCGCCGTCCCCGGCCGGCGAGACCCCGACCCGGGATTCGCCGGCCTGGTCGGCGGTCGCCGATCTGGCCTTCGCCCTCGCCTCGGGGAACGCCCGCAGCGCCTCGTTCGGGGTGGACGCCGAAGCCGCCGGCGGTCTGGGGCGGTTCCACCTCCAGGTCCGGGGCGGGGCGTTCCGGGCCAGCGCGGCGACAGTGCGGCGGGAAGCGGTGGGCGCCGCCGCCGCCTTCGAGGTCCGGGAGACGGTCGAGCGGCGGGTCTCCGCGAACCGGGGCCACTTCCGGGTGCGTCTCGGCGCCGGCGCGCCGGAGCCGGCGGAAGAGGAGGACGCTCCGGAGCGGGCGGAACGGGTGGAACGAGGGATCGGCGCCTTCGCGGCCGCCGGCTGGGAGCGCGATCTCCCCGCCGGGATCCGGTCGCGGTACGACCTCACCGCCGGCGTGGGAACGCGATTCGGCGACTCCGACCCCGAGGCGCGGCCGTCCCTGCTGAGCGCCGGCCTCTCCTTCGTCCGGCAACGCGACCTGATCCCGGACCCGGACACCGACGGGGACACCTTCGCGGTGCGGTTCGACGCCCGCTCCGGGCGCCGGGTCCGGGCGGTGCACCTGGGGCTCGACACCGCCACCGTCTGGAACCTCCGGCAGCGGGGCGACCTGCGGGTGGACGCCACCGGCTCCGCCGAGGCGCCGCTCTCCCGCCGCCTGGCGCTGCGGGCCAGCCTGCGGACGCTCTTCGACGCCCGCCCGGCCCTGGAACGCATCCCCCTGGCCGGAGCGCCCGGGGCCGCCCCGACCGCCGCAGTGGCCGTCCGGCGCGAGCGGCTGGACCTGATCCTCTTCCTCTCCCTCGCGGTCCGTTGGTAGGGGAAGCCGATCCGCCGCCGTCCCCGCTGCGGGCGGTGGTGCTGGGCCCGCCGGGGGAGAGGCTGTCGCTCGCCCCGGCCTTCGAGAGCCTCGACCTGCCTCCGGGGCCGGTGGCCGCCATCACCGTGGGCTGGCGCGAAGAGGAATCTTCGACCGCGGAGATCGACCGGGAGGCGGCGCTCGTGGGTCGCCGGGTCACGCCGCTCCTGCTCGGCGAGCGGGTGCGGCGCGTCTTCGGTCGCGACCCGGAACTGGCGGCCGCCCACCGGGCCCTCCAGGACGACCTGCGCGTCGAAGAGCAGCTGTACCAGACCCGCCTGAAGCAGGCGGTGGAGGCGCGGCACGCCCTCGGCCGGATGTCGGTGGCGGAGGGGCCCCGCGCCCGCTACCTGGAAGCCGCCTGGCAGGACATCCTGGCGGTGGACCGGTTCCACCTGGAGACGCAGGCCGGTTTCTGGGACGAGTTCCGGCGGGCGATCCGCCCCCGGGAGCGGCCTTCGCTCTCTGCCGACGCCGAGGAGGTGGTCGGCCTGCTGGGCGACAGCGCGGTCGCGGTCGTCGCCGGCGGCCAGGTGGCGGTCCTCCGCAACCGGCTGCGGCTGTTGGGCCTGGGGCCGGTCCTGGCGGAACTGCCGCTCGTCGCCTGGTCCGCCGGCGCGATGGCCCTGAGCCGGCGGGTGGTGCTCTTCCACGACCGCCTGCCGTTCGGGTCGGCGAAGCCCGAGATCTACGGGGAAGGCGCCGACCTCCTGCCCGGCGCCGCCTTCTTCCCCGACGCCCGGCGCCGGCTGGCCCTCGACGACCGGGAGAGCCTGGGCGAACTCGCCGGCCGGGTGGCCCCGGAGCGCGCGGTGCTGCTCGACCCCGGAGACCGCCTCGACCTCCGCGACGGCGTCTGGAGCTCCCCGGACGGCATCCGGCTGCTGGGCCCGGCCGGCGAGGTCGAGACCGTCTCCTCGTTCCCGGCGGCAGCGGGCAGCGCTCGCGGTACCGGTCCGGTCGCCGCGCCGGAGGGGGCCGCCCCGTGAGCGTCCCGCTGCGCGGCCTCGCCATCTCGGATCTCCTGGTGGCCGGCGGCTCCCCCGAATCCGTGGACGCGTTCCTCGAGCGGCACGACTTCCCGGTCCGCGAGGGGCTCCACACCACCTTCGTGTACCGGGGCGCCGCCGATTCGGTGCTGCTCGGCCACTGGCTCTTCGGGATCGCCTCCGCGCTGGAGATGGAGCGGGTCCCGGGGACCGACCTCTGGTATCGGACCATGGATCTGCCGACCGATTCCCGGGTGGAGTACCGCTTCCAGCGGGTGCGGGGCGCCGAGGCCGAATGGATCCTGGATCCGCTGAATCCGCACACCGTGCGCGGGCCCTTCGGCCGCCAGTCCGTCTGCCACGCCGACGGGTATGCGCGTCCGGAGTGGACCCGGCCGGACCCGGCGGCGCGGCGCGGCGAACTCCGGCCCTTCCGGGTCCGCAGCCGGGCGTTCGGCGAGCGGACGATCACCGTGTACCTGCCGGGAGGTTTCCGGAAGGAACGGCGGCATCGGCTGGCGATCGTCCTCGACGGCTCCGACTACCTCCGTTTCACCGACTTCCACACCATCCTCGACAACCTGATCCACCGGCGCGAGGCGCCCCCGCTGATCGCCGCCTTCGTGGCCCCGGAGAAGCGCATCCGGGAGTTCACCGACAACCCGGACCACGCCGCCTTCCTCGTCGAGGAATTGACCCCGCAACTGGAGCGGGCTTTCCCGCTCGCCGCCGGCGCGAGCGACCGGGTCCTGGTGGGCGCCGGCCTCGGTGCGGTCGCCGCCCTGACGGCGGCCGCCCGCCACCCCGGCTTCTTCGGGAAGTTGCTGCTCCAGTCCGGTTCCTTCGCCTTCACCGATGTGGGCCCGACCAGCCGCACCGCGCTGCTCGATCCGGTGGTGGAGTTCGTGAACGCCTACCGGGAAGCGCCCCGCCGCGTCGCGAACCGGGTCTTCCTGAGTTGCGGCCTCTACGAGCCGCTGATCTACGAGAACCGCGCCATCGTTCCGCTCCTGCGGCGGAGCGGCATGGAAGTCCACTATGTGGAGGTTCCCGACGGACACAACTGGGAGAACTGGCGCGACCGGCTGCGTGAAGGGCTCGCCTGGCTGCTCCCGGACCCCACCTGGCTCTACTACCGATGACCGGCGGGCCCCCGGCGCCGCCGCCCTCCGGGCAGTGCTCCCCGGGGCCGTCGGCGCACCCGTTCGACCGTCGGATACCCCGCTACGGGACCGGGTCGGTGAAGTGGGAATTCGAGGAGGAGGCCTTCGGGCGGGCGTCGTCGCTCACGCCGGTGAAGGACCCGGAGGTGATTCCCATGTGGGTGGCGGACATGGACTTCCCGGCGCCGGAGTGCGTGACCGAGGCGATCCGCCGCCGCGCCGGCCATCCGATCTTCGGCTACACCGCTCCGCCGGCGGGTTTCGCCGCCGCCTTCGGCGACTGGGCGGCCGCGCGCCACGGCTACCGGCCCCGTCCGGAGTGGGTGGTGGCCACCGAAGGCATCGTTCCCGATCTGCAGACGCTCGTCCGCGCCCTGCTCCGGGAGGGGGAAGGAGTGATCGTCCACCGCCCGGTCTATACGCCGTTCTTCGGCGCGGTCCGGAACGCCGGGGCGCGCCTCGTTCCCTGTCCGCTGCGGGTCGAACCGCCGCCGCTGTCGGGCGCGCCGGGGAACGGAAACGACGACGGGAACCGCGGCGGAAACGGGAAGGGAAACGGCGATGGAAACGGCAGCGAAAACGGTGGGGGGAACCGGTATCGGCTGGACCTCGAGCGGTTCGCCGAACTCGCCGCCGAACCCGGGAACCGGATGACCTTCCTCTGCCATCCGCACAACCCGGTGGGCCGGGTATGGACTGCGGAGGAGTTGCGCGAATTCGCCCGGATCGCGGCGCGGCGGGGCCTGATCGTCGTCAGCGACGAGATCCACGCCGATCTCGTCCTCGACGGGCGGCGTTTCTCCTCGTTCCTGTCGCTGCCGGAGGCGGACCCCGAGCGGTCGCTGGTCTGCGCCGCCCCGAGCAAGACCTTCAACCTGGCCGGGCTCAAGACCTCGCTGCTGGTGATCCCCGACCGGACCCTCCGGGAGAAGTTCTGCCGGGAACGCGACCGCACCGGCGCCTACGGGGTGAACCCGCTCAGCGCCGCCGCCGCCGAGGCCGCCTGGCGGGGCGGGGGGGAATGGCTGGACCGGACGCTCGCCTATCTCTCCGCGAACGCGGCGACCGTCCGTCGTTACTTCGACGAGCGGCCCGCCCTCGGCGTGTCCGGCGTTCCGGTCGAGGGCACCTATCTCGCCTGGCTGGACTTCCGCCGCAGCGGCGTCCCCGGCGCTGCTCTGGAACGGTGGCTGCTGGAGCAGGCGCGGCTGCGGCTGAAGGACGGGTCGGTTTTCGGCCCCGAGGGGCTCGGTTTCGCCCGGATGAATCTCGCCTGCCCGGCAGGACTCCTCGAAGAGGCGCTCGACCGTATCGCCGGGGCGCTCCCGGGGCCCTCACTGCCGGCTGAGTTCTTCGGACGCGGTTCCCCGGGGGCGTCGGGCAGCGTCCCGAAACGCGGTTACGCCGGTTCCGGTTCCGAGAGCCAGCGGGCGAGCGCCTTCCCCGGGTCGGCGATCTCCTCCACCGATTCGTAGTAGGAGTCGCGCCAACCGACTTCCGGCAACCCGGCGAACACCATCAGGTTCAGCGGATACGCCTCCGAGTCGGTGCACCGGCGGAAGTCGTCCCGGAACAGGAAGATCTTCTTCCCCAGGGCGATGGCCGCCCCCAACTCGACCATGACCCCCTCGTCCGGGGGACAGCCGTTCACCACGGCGAAGAGGCCGTCGGCGTCCCGCACATCGCGGAGGTCGGCCTGGCTGATCCGGTACGCCCAGCCGGTTCCGGCCCGATCGATCTGGTTGTTCCGGTCGAAGGGTTCCCATACCTCCGCGCCGGCCGCTTCCAGCGCCGCCACCAGGGCGCGGAGCGGGCCTTCGCGCTGCTGCGCCGAGAATCCGTAGGAGTTCGCCAGGTACAGCGTCTTCTTCGGCATCGGTACTTCGCCGGCGGGCGTTCGCGGTCGGGCCTTTCGCGGGTTCGGGCCCGACGAGCCGCCCCGGTCAGCCGTTCGCCGCAGCGGGAAGGAAGTCGTTCCAGGCGACGGCGCGCAGCGTTCCCTTCGGGTGCGTCGCCAGCGCCTGCACCACATGGAGGGCGAGCCTCGGGTCGGTGAGGAGCGGCACTCCCCGGTCCACCGCCCGGCGCCGCACCAGGTATCCGTCGGGCCGGCCCTCCGGGTCGAAGGCGACGGGAACATTCACCACCAGGTCCACCTTCCCCTGGTCGATGAGGTCGAGGGCGCTCGGCAGGCCGCCGCTTTCGAAGCCCTGGCCCAGCGGCCGGGACTCGGAATGGACGCGCGCCACCTCGATGGTCTCGATGTCGTGCTTGCGCAGTTCGTCGCTGGTGCCCCTGGTGGCGTAGATCGTGAGGCCCAGGTACTCGACCATGGTCCTCGCGGTGTCCACGAAACCCTCCTTGCAGCGCTGCGGACCGAGCGACAGGAGCACCCCCTTCTCCGGCCGGCGGAAGCCGGTGGCGAACATCCCGTGCAGCAGCGCCTCGTGGAACGATTCGCTCACGCACCCCACTTCCCCGGTGCTCGCCATCTCCACTCCCAGCATCGGGTCGGCTCCCCCGAGCCGGGAGAAGGAGAACTGCGGCACCTTCACCCCGACATGTTCGAGATCGAAGTGCGGCCGGTGCTGCATGCCCGGTTCCTCGCCCAGCATGATCCGGGTGGCCGCCTTCGCGTAGTTCCGACCGGTGACCTTGGAGACGAACGGCAGACTCCGGGACGCGCGCAGGTTGCACTCGATGACCTTCACCACGCCGTCCCGATGCAGCATCTGGATGTTCCCGGGGCCGGTGATCCGCAGTTTCCGGGCGATGGTCCGCGCGATGCGGCGCGCCTGGCCGAACACCGGGAACGGCATGTCCACCGGCGGCAGCACCAGCGTGGCGTCGCCGCTGTGCACCCCGGCGTCCTCCACATGTTCGCTGAGCGCCCAGAGCACCACCTCCCCCCGGTCCGCCACCAGGTCTATCTCGATCTCCCGGGCGCCTTCCTCGAACTTGGAGATGACCACCGGGTAGTCGGAGGAGATGGCTTTCGCCCGCTTCAGGATGCGCGCCAACTCGTTCGGTTCGTGCGCGACGGACATCGCGGTGCCGCTGAGCACATAACTCGGCCGTACGATCACCGGATAGCCGCCGAGCGTCCTCACGATCGGCCCGGCGTCGCTCTCGTCGGTCACCTGCGCCCATTTCGGCTGGTCCACCCCGATCTCTTCGAGCAGCGCGCTGAACCGGTTCCGGTCTTCGGCCCGGTCGATGTCGTCGGCGGCGGTGCCCAGCAGCGGGATGCCGGCCTGGTGCAGCCGCATGGCGATGCGGTTCGGGATCTGCCCCCCCATGCTCACGATGACGCCGTCCGGTTTCTCGCGGGCGGCGAGGTCGAGGACCGATTCGACGCTGATCTCGTCGAAGACCAGCCGGTCGCAGATGTCGTAATCGGTGCTGACCGTCTCCGGGTTGTAGTTGAGCATCAGCGTTTCGCAGCCGAGTTCCGCCGCCGCCTGCACCGCGTTCACGCAGCACCAGTCGAACTCGACGGAGGAGCCGATGCGATAGACGCCGGAGCCGATGACCAGGATGCGGCGGCGTTGCCCCGAAGACCCGGCGCCGTTCTTCGCCGCCCTCGCCGCCGGCGCCGTGTCCGCGGAAGACTCCGCCCCGGGAGACTTCGCCCCGGAAGACTGGGCGATGTCCTCGTCCGCCTCGGCGTGATAGGTCGAGTAGAGGTAGTTCGTGCGCGCCGGGAACTCGGCGGCGAGCGTGTCGATGCGGGCGATCCGCGGCGCGACGCCGAGCCCGGTCCGTTCCTTCCGGGTGGCGCCCCGGGTCCTCCCGGTGAGGGCGTCGAGCGCCTCGTCGGAGAAACCGATCTTCTTGGCCCGGGAGAGCGCGGAGACGGAGAATCGGAAGTGGCTCGCCGCGCCGTCTTCCTCGATCTCGGCTTCCGCCTTCACGATCTCGGCGATCCCCTTCAGGAACCATCGGTCGATGTTCGTGAGGCGGTGCGCCTTCTCGATGGCGCCCGGCAGCCGATCGGCGTCCCGGGCCTTCCGCAGATAACGGGCGAGCGCGAAGATCCGCCGCGGCGTCGCGTTGCGCAATTCGTCTTCGAGGTCGTCGAAGGCGAACGCGCGGGAGTCGAGGCCGCTCACCCCGATGTCCAGCATCCGCAGCGCCTTCTGCAGGACCTCCGGGAAGGTGCGCCCGATGGCCATCACCTCGCCGACGCTCTTCATCTCGCTGCCGATCCGGTTCCCCGCTTCCTGGAACTTGGCCAGGTCCCAGCGCGGCGCCTTCAGCGTCAGGTAGTCGAGCGCCGGCTCGAAGAACGCGGTGGTCACCCCGGTGATGCTGTTCTTCAACTCGGGAAGGGTGAAGCCGAGGCTCAGTTTCGCCGCGATGTACGCGAGCGGATACCCGGTGGCCTTGCTGGCGAGGGCCGAGGAACGGGAGAGCCGGGCGTTGACCTCGATCACCCGGTAGTCGGTCCCGTTCGGGTCGAGGGCGAACTGCACATTGCATTCCCCGACGATCCCCAGGTGCTGGATCGTCCGGATGGAGACGCTGCGCAGCAGTTGGTATTCCTCGTCGTTCAGGGTCTGCGACGGCGCCACCACGATGGATTCCCCGGTGTGGATCCCCATCGGATCCAGGTTCTCCATGTTGCAGACGGTGAGGCAGTTGTTCGCCCGGTCGCGGACGACCTCGTACTCGATCTCCTTCCAGCCGCGCAGCGATTCCTCGACCAGCAACTGGCCGTTCGTCCGGTCCTGGGCGGAGAAGAAGTCGGTGAGCACCCGTTCGAGTTCGGCTTCCGTCTCGACGATGGCGCTGCCCCGTCCGCCGAGCGCGAAACCGGCGCGCAGCATGAGGGGCAGGCCGAGGTCGGCGGCCGCCTGCCGGGCCTTGCGGTAACTCGAACAGGCGACGCTCCGCGCCGTCTTCACCCCGATCTCGGCGAGCCGCGCGTTGAACCGCCCGCGGTCCTCGGTGTCGCGGATCGCGCGCAGCGGGGTTCCCAGTACCTGGATGTTCCGTTCCCGGAACCAGTCTTCGAGTTCGAGCCCGCAGTTGAGGGCGGTCTGCCCGCCGAACGCGAGACAGACGCCGTCCACTCCCTCGGCGACGGCGGCCTGGCGGACGAGGCCGGGAGTGACCGCATTCAGGTAGAGGCGGTCCGCCATTCCCTCGCTGGTCTGGATGGTGGCGATGTTGGGATTGATGAGGACCGTGCGGACCCCGGATTCGGAGAGCGCCTTGATCGCCTGCGAGCCGGAATAGTCGAACTCCCCGGCCTGTCCGATCTTGAGCGCCCCCGACCCGAGGACCAGGACCTTCAGCGATCGCACGGTTTCGGACTCCGCGGCGTCTTCGAGGTTTCCACTTCTCGACGGTTCAGCGCTTCCGGCACTCGGCCAGGAAGTCGTCGAAGAGGTACCCGGTGTCTCGGGGGCCGGGATGCGCTTCGGGGTGGAACTGGATGCTCCGGAAGGGCCGCTCCAGCGCCCGCAGTCCTTCGTTCGTCCCGTCGTTCAGGTTGCGGAACCACGGCGTCCAACCGTCCGGCAGACTGCCCTCGTCCACCGCGTAGCCGTGGTTCTGGCTGGTGATGAAGGCGCGGTCGGTGGTCAGGTCGCGCACCGGCTGGTTCACTCCCCGGTGGCCGTACGGGAGTTTGAAGGTGCGCGCCCCGGCGGCCAGCGAGAGCAACTGGTTGCCGAGGCAGATGCCGAAGATGGGGCCTTCGAACCATTCCATGACCGAGCGCAGGGAGTCGGCCAGTTCGCCCAGGTCCTCCGGGTTGCCGGGTCCGTTCCCGATCACGATGCCGGCCGCGTTCCGGGCGGCGTCCCGGATGGGCCCGAGGCCGGAGACCCGATGCACCACCGCGCCGCGCGACAGCAGGCAGCGGACGATGTTGTCCTTGGCGCCGACATCCACCAGCAGCACTTCGGGCCCGTCCTTCCCGTAGCGGATCGGAGCGGCGGGGACCACCTGCTCGAACACTTCGCGCCGCATCTCCACGGTGTCGGCGTGCCGCTCCGCCCGGCGCCGGCGGAACGGCTCCGGGGCGAGCAGCCCCCGCATCGTCCCGAACTCGCGCAGCCGCAGGGTCAGGGCCCGGGTGTCCACGCCCTCGATGGCCGGCACCCCCTCGGCGTCCAGCCAGGCGGACAGGGACCGGACCCCGGCGTGGTGGCTGAACCCCGGTTCGTGCCGCTGCACCACCAGCCCCTGCACCTGGATCCGACCGGACTCGAAGGGCCCGGCGATGGAATTCGCCGGCCGGGCGGCGGGAACGCCGTAGTTCCCCTGGAGCGGGTAGGTGAGCGCCAGGATCTGCCCCCGGTAGGAGGGGTCGGTGAGTGTCTCCACATAGCCGGACATGCCGGTGTTGAACACCACTTCCCCGGCGACCGCCTTCCCCTCGGCGCCGAACGATCTCCCCGGGAACTCGGCGCCGTCTTCCAGGCGGAGCCGCATCCCGCTCCGCGCGGCCGCCGCCGATCGTGGTTCCGAACTCAATTCGGGCGGGAATCCTATCAGCGGGAGGGCCGTTCGGAACGGCCTCTTTTTCGAGCGATCGGGGCGCGGCCCGCCGCCCTATAATGGCCGGGATTCGCGTCCGCGGCGGCCGGCCGGGGCCGGATCGCCGAACCCTCCTTCCGTCGTGCCCGGCGCCTTCCGGGCCGCCCCCAACCTTCGCCTGACCGTCTCCGGGAGCCCCCTCCGCATGATCCGCCGTTCCTTCCTCCGGGGGCCGCGCCGCCTTCGCCCGACGGGCCTTCGCCCGGCGAGCCTTCTCCCGACCGGCCCGACGCGGCGCCGGTCCGGACTCTTCGCCGCGCCGGCTGCCGTGGCCCTGCTGGTCGCCCCGGTCCTCCCGGCGGCGGCTTCCGGGCCTTCGATGCTTCCGGCGACGCCTCCGGAGTCCCCGGGCCCGCGGCCCCCGGCGCTGTTCGCTTCCGCGGCGGAGACCGGCGAGCGCTGGTACGAACCCACGAGCGGTCTCCGGATGCTCTCGCTGGGCCGCCCTTCGCCGGGCGCTCCGCAGACACCGGGAGAGACGCCCCCGCGGCTCTACTTCGCCGCTTCCGGCGAGTTCAGTTTCGCCACCGCGCGGGTCACCGTGGACGCCCGGATGACGGAAGGGGCGGCCCTGATCGTGCGGCTGACCCGGCCCTCGGGAACGACCGAGAACCTTTCGCCGGAGCGGAACGGGACCGGCCCCATCGCCCGGCACACCTGGACCGGCTCGTTGACCGAAGCCGGGGACTACCGCGTCGAAGCGGTGCTCGAGGGCGGCGGCCGGGAGCGCTGGAGCGCGGCCGAGACCCTCTCCCTCCGCGCCGGCGAGCCGACCTGCGCCGTGTCGCTCGCGGTCCCCGAAGGGCCGACCGAGTGGTGGCTGCAGGAGATCACCGCGAATGTGTGCGAGAGCGCCGCCGCCACCGGGGAACTGGCCACCGCCTATGTGACCGTCACCCGCGACGGGGAGCAGATCGCCTCCATGGATATGTCGCAGGTCTGCGAACGGTCCTTCTTCATCCCCTGGGGCGGGGACTACGAAGCGGACGCCGTCGTCCACGACGACCGCGGGGTCCGCGCGACCTGTTCGAGCAACGATGTCGGCGTCGAAGAGAGCCACCCCCGAGCCTGGGTCACCACCGATCTCGCCGGGGGAGTCACCCGGTCTTCGCGGGCGGATGTGCTCGACCCGCCGAACACCTCGCCGCTCGCCGGCGCCGGGCTGGGCCTGACCATCCCCTTCCGGCCGGCATCGGACACCACCGTCGCCCTCACCGCCCGGGTCGCCGGCGGCCGGGCGCACCGGAACTGGCTGGGCGCGGCGGCGGACGCGGCTCTCACGGTGCAGGGCCGGCCGGGCTTCCTCGGCCTCGGCGCCGGCGCCTGGGGCATCGGCGATCCCGACGCGGTGGACCTGGGCCTGTTCGGTACCGGCGGCATCAACCTGCCGGCCTGGACCTGGGCCGGGCCGGTCCAGGCGTTCTTCGAGGCGCGGCTCTTCGCGAAACAACTCGATGACTGGCAGAACAACTACGCGGTCCTCGGCGGCCTCCGGCTCAACTTCGAGCCCCACCACCGACTCCGACGCCGCTGACCGGCGGCGCCGGCGGCCCCGGCGGCCGGGCGGCGCGGACTCCGGCGCGGGATCCCGCGAACCGGGCCTCGTTTCGGGCGTGACCGCCGGGCGCTCCGGCCGGCGCTCTCCCTCCCCGGGGAGCCCGGCGCGTCCCGTCCCGCCGGAGCGCCGCCGGATGGAAGCCCCGGGGTCTCCGGCGCCGGCGGGGACTCCGCCACGAACCATCAGGGCCGCGCGCTGACCCGGCGGAACGCCCGGCTGCTCCTGCTGCCGGCGGCGGTCGTCCTCTTCCACCTGGCCGGCTCGCTGGCCCCGGCGGAACCGCGCCGGCTCGGCGTGCCGCTGGGTCTGGCGCTGCAGCTCGGCGTGGTTGCGGCCTCGACCTTCGCGCTCTGGCGGCTCTCCCGGGCGCTGCTGCCCGAGCGGGACGCTTCCGGGGCGGATCCCGGACCGGACCCGAAGGCGCCGGCCTCCGCGAAGCAGTCCCGGGGAGGCCGCTCCTGACCCTCGCCGTCGTCGGCCTCTACCTGGCCGTCGTCATCGCCGTCGGGGTCGCCGCGCGGCGTCGCGGCGGGGGCGCGCGGGGCCCGGCCGCCGAGAGGAGCGACGCCTACTTCCTCGCCGGCCGCGCCATCGGGCCGTTCGTGCTGCTGATGACCCTGTTCGGCACGAACATGACGGCGTTCACCATCCTCGGCGCTTCCGGCGAGGCGCATCGCCAGGGAGTGCGCGTTTTCGCGCTGATGGCGACCAGTTCCACCATCGTCATCCCCCTGACCTTCCTCCTGATCGGCGCGCCGCTGTGGCGGCTGGGGAAACGGTTCCGCTTCACCACCCAGGCCGAGTTCCTCGAAGCGAGATACGGCTCCTCCGCGCTGGGCCTGCTGGTGCTCGGCGCCTCGCTGCTCTGGCTGACCCCCTATGTGCTCATCGGGGTGAAAGGCGGCGGCGACGCGCTCGCCGCCATCGCCGGCCCGGCGACGCCCCTGCCGCCCTGGCTGGGGAGCCTGGTCATGTGCCTGGTGGTGCTGCTCTATGTGGTTCTCGGCGGCATGCGCAGCACCGCGCTGGTGAACACCTTCCAGACGCTGGTGTTCCTGGCGGTGAGCGCCCTGGCCTTCTTCGTGATCACCCGGGGTCTCGGCGGCTTCGCGCCGGCGATGGCGCGACTCGCCGCGGAACACCCGGCGCTCCTGGAGATCGCCCGTTCCGGGCGCGAGTGGATCCAGATCGCCACCTACCTCTTCGTGCCGCTCTCCACTTCCTGTTTCCCCCACATCTTCAGTCACTGGATGTCGGCGCGGTCGGCGGCGGCGTTCCGGCTCCCGGTGCTCGCCTACCCCTTCTGCATCGCGGCGGTCTGGTTCCCCTGCGTGGTCCTCGGCGCCCTCGGCCGGCTGGAAGTGGCGCCCGGCGCCCCCGGGCCGGTGATCATCCTGCTGATCCGGGAGCACGCCGGCAGCCTGCTCGCGGGAGGCCTCGCCGCGGGGGTCTTCGCCGCCATCATGTCCTCGCTCGATTCCCAGACGCTCACCATGGGGACCATGCTCACCAAGGACGCCGCCTCCCGGTTCCCGGCGCTCGCCCGGTGGAGCGCGGCCCGCCCGGCGCTCGCCGGCCGGATCTTCGTGGCCCTGTTCCTCCTCGCGGTGTTCCTGCTCAGCCTGACTTCGAGCCAGACCGTCTTCAGCCTCGGCGTCTGGGCGCTCTCCGGCTACGCCACCCTCTTCCCGGTTCTCGCGGCGGCGCTCTACTGGAAGCGCAGCACCGCCGCCGGAGTCGCCGCCGGGATCCTCGCCGGCGCCGGAATCTGGGCGGTCTGCTTCCTGTCCGCCGGCGGCGCTCCGGGGTGGACGATCGCCGACTCCGGAGTGGAGCCGGCGGCGGCGATCGTCCTCGGTTCCGCGCTCGCCCTGTTCCTCGGCTCGCGCTGGACCCGACCTCCGGAACGGGAGCGCCTCGCCCGTTTCTTCCCGACCCCGGACCCGGGAACGCCGTCGGGCTGAACGCCGCCGGACGGAATTCGGTCGGGCCGGGCGTTTCCGCTCGGTGGCGGGAGGCCGCCGCCGGGCCGGCCGGGTACGATCCGGGGATGCTCCGCCGCGCCGCCGGTTTCCCGGTCGCCCTCGGCGCGGCCGGCCTCCTGACCCTGCCGGTCGCAGCCGCCGCCGCCCAGCCGCCGCCGCGGGAGACCGTCTTCCACACCTTCTCCATCGCGGCGGTGGACCCGGAGACCGGCGAGGCCGGCGTGGCGGTGACCACCCGGAACCCCTGCGTCGGCAACGGCGTGCCCTGGGTGCGGGTCGGGGTCGGGGCGGTGGCGACGCAGGCGCGGACGCGCACCGAGTACGGCGCCGAACTGCTCGACCTGCTGGCGGCCGGCCGTTCCCCCGGGGAAGCCCTCTCCGAGCGGCTCGCCGCCGACGAGGGGCGCGACCACCGCCAGGTGGGTCTCGTGGCCCTCGGCGGCGGGGCCGCCCAGCACACCGGTTCGGAGACCCGCGCCTGGTCCGGGCACCGCGCCGGCCCCGACTACGCGGCGCAGGGCAACCTGCTCGTGGGGCCCGAAGTGGTGGACGCGGTGGCGGAGGACTTCGAGGAGAGCCGCGGCGGCGGGCTCGCCCTCGCCGACCGCCTGGTCTCGGCGCTCGAGGCGGGGCAGGCCGCCGGCGGAGACGCCCGGCGCGGCCGGCGGCAGTCCGCGGCGGTCCTGGTCGCCGACCCCCGGCCGGAGGGCTCCCGGCGCGCGGACGGCCTCTCGACCCACCTCAATGTCTGCGAGCACCCGACCCCGGTCGCGGAACTCCGCCGCATCCACGACGCGGTCAGCCAGAAACTGGGGTACCGGACGCTCTCCCTGTTCGCCGGCGCCGATGTCCTGCAGTTGCGGATCCTGGTGGAGGAGGCCGGCTGCGCCGCGGATTCCGCCCGGGGAGCCGAGGTCGGGGCGGAGGAGGCGGACCCGGCGCTCCGCCGCTTCGACGCCGCGCTCGCCGCCGCCGTGGACGAGTGCCGGGAAGGGGTGGGACTCTCCACGCCCGCCCAGGGGTCCCCGCCCGGCCTGGCCGACGCCGAGTTCGTGGCCCGGATGTGGGAGCGGGTCGAGGCGGCCGGCCGCGGCGAAGCGGTGCGCCGCCGGCTGGCCCCCCTCCGCCGGATCACCCGCTGAGCCGGTTCCCCGCCACCGCGAACGAGACCGGGGAGGGGAGTCGTGGCGCCGACGGCCGCCGGACAGCCGGTGCGGATCGATCTCCGCTCCGACACCGTGACCCGCCCCACCCCGGCGATGCGCGAGGCGATGGCGGCGGCCGAGGTCGGCGACGATGTGTACGGCGACGACCCGACGGTGAACCGGCTGGAGGAGCGGACCGCCGCCGTCCTCGGCAAGGAAGCGGCCGTCTTCACCCCCACCGGGACGATGAGCAACCAGATCGCCATCCGCTGCCACACGGAACCGGGCGACCTGGTCCTGGCGGAGCGCCACGCTCACGCCTGGCTGGTCGAGGGCGGCGCCCCGGCGGCGCTCGGCGGGGTCACCGTGGTGGGGCTGGACGGCGAGCGGGGCGCGTTCACCGGGGCCCAGGTCCGGGCCGCGGTGAAGACGCCGCACCCGATGGTCCCGGCCGCCTGCTATCCGCCGGCGCGCCTGGTGGCCGCCGAGAACACCCACAACTTCGCCGGCGGCTCCGTCTGGCCGCTGCCGAAACTGCGCGAGATGGCGGACACCGCGAAGGGACTCGGTCTCGCCGCCCACCTCGACGGCGCCCGCCTCTGGCACGCCGCCGCCGCCACCGGCATCGCCGAGGCGGAGTACGCCGCCGGGTTCGACACCGTGAGCGTCTGCTTCTCGAAAGCGCTCGGGGCTCCCCTCGGTTCCTGTCTCGCCGGATCGGCGGCGGTGATCGGGCGGGCGCGACGGTTCCGCCAGCAGTTCGGCGGCGGCCTCCGCCAGGCCGGGATCGCGGCGGCGGGCGCGCTCCACGCTCTCGACCACCACCGGGAACGCCTCCCCGAGGATCACCGCCGGGCGCGCCTCCTCGCCGAAGGTCTGTCCGCCCTCCCGGGCATCGTCGTCGACCCGGCGGAGGTGGAGACGAACATCGTCCGCTTCCGGCTGGAAGGAGTGGACGCCTTCCGGCTCGCCGAGCGACTGCTTCGGGAGGGCGTCGCGGTGCTGCCGGGGTCGAAGGACGCGATGCGGGTGATCCCCCACCTCGACCTCTCCGACGCCGACCTCGAAGAGGCGCTCGCGGCCTTCTCGGTGGCCCTGACCGCCGTCGCCGCCGCCTGACCGGGTGGCAGCCGGCTTACCGGCCGGCGGCGATCCGTTCCCCCGCGCTCCCCGGGCTCCGGAGGGGAAGGCGCCGCGGCGTGGCGGCCGGTCTCGAGTCGTCCCCGCCGGCGACGAGTCCTCCGGGCAGCGGGAAGTCGGCGATGAAGGATTTGGCGTAGGACATCCAGCCGCCCTGGTAGGGACGACTGGTCTTCCGCACGAAGAAGTCCATGTCGTCGGAGTTCAGCGCCTCGAGCAGCGCCGGCAGACGGAGGGGTATGGCCGGTTTGACGCAGTACCCGGAATAGAAGGTCGCGGCGCGGTTCACCGGAGCCTGGAAGTTCGGTCGGCGGTTCATTCCCGAGGTGAGCAACTTCGGGCCGAACCCGGACACGATGGAGACGCGGCGTCCGAAGCCGTACCACTTCGTCCGGTCCCCGTTCCCTTTGTCGCGCCGGAGCAGCCGCGGCCGGTTGGTCCCGAGCCATCTCCGGACGGCCGGGGCCTCCTGCGCGAGAACGGTTTCCGGAAGCAGCCGGCCGCGGGGATCGTACGGCCAGACGACCACCCGCTCGACGGGGTCCATACCGTCCCGCAGCACCGACGCCTTCACCACCGGTCGGCAGTACTCCGCCTCGATCTCGATCCGGCGGCCGTCCGCGGCCGCGCAGGTGAGGGTCCCGTTCGCGCCGGCGAGTTTCCGCAGGATGAAGACCTCGTCGGCGAGCGTCTGCAGTCCCACATGGATGTGCGTCACCTGGCCGAGCCGGGGGCCGCGCGCCCGGAGGTCCTCGAGCCGCGCCCGTTCGGCGGGCGTGAAGGAAACCCAGGGCGCGCCGGGGGCGGTCGCCTCGAGAGCGACCACGCCGGCGGGGAGAAAACGCGCCCCGTCGAAACGCGCCACCGGAACCGGCCCCGGAACGCCGTCCTTCTCGATGACCGCGATCGCGGTATAGGTGGTGACCCCGGGGAAGGCCTGGTGGTCGCCGTAGTCGAGGATGCGGACGACGCGGTGCCGATGCGTCAACTCGGCGCGGAACGGTCTTCCCGAGTCGGAGCGCAGCCAACTCGAGGGGGTGATGAATGCCAGCCGGCCGCCGGACTGCAGCAGGTCGAGACCGAGTTCGAAGAAGATCAGGTAGAGGTCGGTGGCCCCCCGGACGAGCCGGAAGCGTCCGGCGATGCGTCCGCGTCCGTCCGCCTCCAGGTTCTGGACCCGGACATACGGCGGGTTTCCCACGAGGTGCGTGAAGCGACCGCGGAACGGCGCGAGCGAGTCGGCGTCGAGAGCGTCTTCGCGGACCAGTTGCCAGGCGATGCGCGCGCCCGGGTCGGTCGCGCGGAGGAGGTCGTCCAGCCGCGCCCGGCAGGCGGCGAGGGCTTTCGGGTCCCGGTCGGCTCCGACCAGCCGGCGGAGCGCCGCGCGCGCTTCCCGGCGGGGCAGGGAACGCAGGATGCGCGTCGCCAGCGGGACGAGGAAGGCGCCGTCGCCGCAGGCCGGGTCGCACACCGAAGCCGCCGCGAGCCCTGCGGACGACCCCAGCCCGGCCTCGTCGAGGATCCGCGCCGCGACCGCCCCCGGCGTATAGACGACGCCGTGGCTCTTGACGGCGTTCACGGCGAGAGTTCCTTCAGCCGGATCCGCAGCGCCATCCGGGGGAAGAACCGTTCGACGCTGAACTCTTCGTCGAGCGCTCGCCAGGCATCGTCGTCGAGCGGCAGGTCCTCCGGCCCGGTCCGACGGAGCACCGTGCGCTCGACCGGGTCCACTTCGACGAGCCCGATCGCCATCTCGTCCGGGGAATGGAGGTGTTCGTGATCCTGCCGCAGTCTCCGGTAACGGCGTATGTCCTTCGGCGTGAGTCTCTCTTCCTTCGAGCCGGTCGGAATCGGATTCGTCAGGAAGAAGAGGTTCCCGTACACGATGTTCTGCCGCCGCAGATTCGCCGTTTCCCCGATCTGTTGCTCGATGTAGTTGATGGCGTTCTTGCGGTACGACGACAGGATGAACTTCACGCTGACGACCGCGAGGATCCGGTCCTCGCTCTCGACGGAGACATCCACCCTCTTCTCGTAGTAGCGGCCCTCGACCTTCCTCTCGCTTCGCGTCTCGGCCGTCTGCCCGGTGATCGTGTACTTCCCGGGGTCCCGGAGGCTCCGGGCGAGCTCGTCCTGCACCCAGCCGTGGAGCGGCGCCAGTTTCTCGGTGGATCGAGGGCCGGCGCTCAGGAACGCCGCGTAGGAGCGGCGCATGGCGTCGAGGAACCGGTCCTGGATGCCCGTTCCGCTCTCCGGTGCGGCGGGTGCTTCGGGCAACGGGGGCGCGACTGGCGGATGTCGGCGCCATCGTACTACGGGCGTGATACGGCGGGGCTTCGGCCCGGCCCCGGGGCTACCGGACCCGGAAGTCGCCGGCGAGCAGGTCCACGACCACCGGTTCGCAGTGGTGGTTCGCGACCCACTTCAGGAGGCGCGCCCAGAAGCCGTCCTCGACCCGGAGGTCCGGCGCCGCCCGCAGCAGCGTCTCCATGACTTCGGGGAAGCAGTGCCCCAGCGGCGGGCCGTCGGCGAGGTCCCGGATCGCGCCTCCTCCCGCCGCCGCCCAGAGCGCGTTCAGGCCGTCGGTCTCGGCGTGCGGGTCGGCGCCCCGTTCCAGCAACTGGCGCACCACGCCGTCCATGCCGTACCCGGCCGCCATGAAGAGCGGGGTGACCCCGTTCTCGCTCCGCCGGTCCACCTCCGCTCCGGCTTCGAGCAGCGCCTGCACCGCCGGTCGGTTCCGCATATGGATCGCGTGGAGCAGCGGCGTCCACCCCTTCCGCCGGTCGCGCCCGTCCCGGTCCGCGCCCGCTCGAAGCAGGGCCCGGACGACTTCCGGGCCGGCGCGGCGCGCCGCGAGGTGCAGGGGCGCCCAGCCGGCGCTGCCGAAGCCGTTCGGGTCGGCGTCCGCCTCTTCGAGGAGCGCGAAGACCGCCGCCGCATCCCTCCGGGCCACGGCGGCGCCGAGCGGGGTGTACTCGTCGCGTTCCCCGCAGGCGGGCAGCAGCAGGGCCAGCGCCGGAACGAAGAGGGCGGCGAGGAACGGCGGACGCGGGCGCGCGGCGGGGAAGGGGCGCCTCATCGAGGTCGTGGGGGAAGTCTGTCTCGGGGCCGGTCGGAGGTTCATCGCGGAAGGCGGGTGGGGAAGTGGGGGAGGTCGGTCCGGGGAAAGCGGACGGGAGTGGCGGGATTCCGCCTCCGGCTGCAAGAAACGATCCCCGGCGGCTCGCGGTTCGTCGGCGTTCGCGCCGGCGTTCTCATCGCCCTCCGCCGGCGACGGTCGGTCCCGTGCGGCGGCGCGGGCGGTCCGCTCGGCGCGCCCCGCTCGGGCGGGGCCTCGGGGAAGGATCGCGGGAGAGACGGGGTGGGTGGGGGAGGGGGGCGAAGGGGCCCGAAGGCGGCCCCCGGGTGGTGCTACCGTCCGCCGCCCCGTGCCCTCCACCGTCTTTCGTTCCACCCGCCCCTTCGACGACACGGACCGCCAGGCCATCGCGACTCTCCGCGGCTTCGCCATCGACGCGGTCGAACGGGCGAATTCCGGGCATCCGGGACTGCCGATGGGCGCGGCGCCGATGGCCTGGGTCCTCTGGAGCCGCCACCTCTGCGTCTGCCCGGAGGACCCCGACTGGCCGGACCGGGACCGTTTCGTCCTCTCCGCCGGACACGGTTCGATGCTGCTCTACGGCCTGCTCTACCTGGCCGGGTATCCGCTGCGCCTCCGCGATCTCTTCCGGTTCCGCCAGTGGGGCAGCCGCACCCCGGGCCACCCGGAGACCTTCGCCACGCCCGGTGTCGAGGCCACCACCGGACCGCTCGGGCAGGGGGCCGGGAATTCGGTGGGCATGGCCATCGCGGAGCGGGCGCTGCGGCACCGGTTCCCCGGGCTCATCGACCACCGGATCTTCGCCCTGGTCTCCGACGGCGACCTCATGGAAGGGGTGGCCGCCGAGGCCGCGTCCCTGGCCGGGCAACTCGGGCTCTCCCGCCTCACCTGGCTCTACGACGCGAACGGGGTGACCCTGGATGGCCCCGCTTCCCTGGCGTTCAGCGTCGAGGAGGTGGCGGAGCGCCACCGCGCCCTGGGCTGGCAGGTGCAGACGGTCGCGGACGCGGACCACGACCTGGCGGCGATCGACGCGGCGATCATCGCCGCCAGCGAGGAGACCGAACGCCCGTCGCTCATCGTGGCGCGCACCACCATCGGCTACGGGGCGCCGACGAAGGCCGGGAAGTCGGCGGCGCACGGGGCGCCCCTCGGCGCGGAAGAAGCGATCGAGGCCAAGCGGAATCTCGGCCTCGATCCGGAGGACGAGTTCGGCATCTCGACGTCCGTCGGGGACCGATGCGCTGAGGTGTTCGGTCGGGGGGAGTCGGAGCGCGATCTCTGGATCCGGATCCTCGAGCGCCGGCGGCGGGCCGACCCCGCTCTCGTCGCCGAGTTCGAACGCCGTATCGCGGGACAGCGGATGCCCGCCGGCTGGGACGCCGACTTCCCGGCCTTCGGCGCCGGAGACCGGCTGGCGACGCGCGAGGCCTCGGGGAAGACGATGCAGGCCATCGCGGCCCGGGTCCCCGAATTCTTCGGCGGCGACGCGGATCTCTCCTCTTCCACCAAGACCGCCCTCGTCGGCCTCGGCTCCTTCAGCGCCCAGAACCCGGGCGGCCGGAACCTGCACTACGGGGTGCGCGAGCACGCCATGGGGGCGGCGGCGAACGGCATCGCCTACCACGGCGGCTTCCGCACCTTCGCTTCCACCTTCTTCTGCTTCTCGGACTACCTGCGCCCTTCGCTGCGGCTGGCGGCGCTCTCCGGCCTCCCCTGCGTCTATGTGTTCACCCACGACTCGGTGGGGGTCGGCGAGGACGGCCCCACCCACCAGCCGGTGGAGCACCTGATGTCGCTCCGGCTGATGCCGAACCTGCATGTGGTAAGGCCCGCCGACGCGAACGAGACCGTCGCGGCCTGGCGCCACGCGCTCTCCCGCCGGAAGGGCCCGACGGCGCTGGTCCTCAGTCGGCAGAAACTCCCGGTGCTGACCACCCCGGAACAGGCCGCGAACCTGCGCCGCGGCGGTTACGTCCTCCGTTCCGGCGGCGCGAAACCGCGCGCGGTGCTGCTCGCCACCGGTTCCGAAGTGGAGATCGCGGTCGCCGCCGCCGAGGCCCTGGCCGAGGAGGGCCTTCGGGTGCAGGTGGTGTCCCTGCCGTGCTGGGAACTCTTCGAGCAACAGGACGCCGCCTGGCGGGAGTCGGTGCTGCCGCCGGGCGTTCCCCGGGCCGCGGTGGAAGCGGGCGCGACGCTCGGCTGGGAGCGGTTCGTGGGCGACGGGCCGGTGATCGGCGTGGACCGCTTCGGCGGCTCCGCTCCGGGGCCGGAGGTCGCCGCCCGCCTGGGCCTCACCCCGGAAGCGGTCGCCGACGCCGTGCGCTCCCGGGTGCGAGAATCCGGAAACCCCGCCCGACCGAGATGACCGTCACCGAGAACGCCCGGACTTCCCCGCCCGACTCGAATTCCGCGGCGGCGGCGGTCGCGGCCTCCCTTTCGAACGCCCCCCGCTTCCGCTTCCGGAACCTGGGGCCGGTCCGCGACGCGGAACTCGAACTGGGGGACCTCACCCTCCTCGTCGGCCGGAACAACACCGGCAAGACCTACATCGCCTACACCCTCTACGGCTTCCTCAAGATGTGGCAGTCGATCGTACGGGCGGCGGCGGGTGACTCCGCGCTTCGTTCCCGGCCGGAGTTCCACCTCGCCAAGACGGCTCCGGACTTGGTCGAGGTCTTTTCGCGAGCCGCTGCCGACGGCGCCGCTCGCTGGTCCGTCTCCGCCGGAGAACTCGACGAACACCGCCGGGCCGTGATGTCGGTCGTCGCTTCGGAATTCTCCGGCTCCTGGCTCCACTCGATCTTCAACGCCCCGCGTTCCTCCTTCTCCGATTCGTCTTTCGAGTGCGTTCCCGCGGCCCTGTCCCGAGGCTCCGTCGAGGATCTGTCCTTTTCGACCTCCTCCGTCGGTTCCTGGCGCTTCCGGTTCGACGGCAGCGAAGTCCTTCTCGAATGCGTGCGACCGTCGCCGACTCCGGGTTGGATGCTGGAGTACGAGTTGGCGCCGGTGTGGCTGGCGTTTCTCTTTCCGGAACTCAGGCTCGACCCCTTCGCGCTCTGCGACGAACGGTTCGGCATCTCCCTGTTCTACCGCGAACTGGACTTCACGAAGAGCCAACTCGTCGACCTGCTCCAGAACCTGAAGAACGATCGAGTCGATGAAGAGAGAGCCCCCTACCTCCTGATCGAGCGCGGCGCCAGTCGCTACGCGAAGCCCATCAAGGACAACATCGACTACACGAGAAGTCTCCCCGATCGACTCTCGGGTCGATCCGTTTTCGCCGGCGACAGACTCTACAACGGGATCCGGGACATGATGGGGGCCAATTACCGTGTGGAGGGAGACGGTTCGATCCACCTCCGCTCGCAGGCGAGAGGGAAGAATCGGTTCGACATTCCCCTGCACCTGGCTTCCAGTTCGACCCGCGGTTTCTCGGATTTCTACTTTTTCCTCAAGCACACCGCGACCGAGAATCACCTTCTCATCGTGGACGAGCCGGAGACGCATCTCGATCCGGCGAATCAGATACTGCTGGCGCGCCTGCTGTCCCGACTGGTCGGTTCCGGCCTCCGCATCCTCGTGACGACCCATTCGGACTACCTCCTGAAGGAACTGAACAACCTCATGATGCTCCACGGCATCGGGGGAAGAGTCACGGACAATGCGGACCTCGACTACGCTCCGGCGGACGCTCTCGATCTCACGCGGGTCCGCGCCTATACCGCAGAAAGTGGTCGGTTGACCCCCTGCGACATCGACGAATTCGGGATGAACGTCCCGATGTTCGACCACGAGATCGACAAGATCAACCGTGCGTCGCACGCCCTCAACATCCGCGTGCGGGCGTACCGAAACCGTCCATGAACTTCGCGGAACTCCTGCGCCGGGGACTCGATCGGAAGGCAGTGTCCTGCCGAGGACCGAGGGAGGTCGTTCCTCTTGTCGAGACCCAGAACGGGATGTGTGTCGAGCTCGATACGGAGGGATGGCGAGTTACGGCCATCGATGTGCAGAAGAACTGCCATCCCAAGATCGTCACCGGGCGGGACTGGCGCAAACTGTGCGACTATCTCCTGGTGTGCGAGTCGGAGGATCGGGCGGAAGTGGTCTTGGTGGAACTGAAACGGAGTTTCACTCTCACGAACGAGGAGAACGCTCTGGAACAGTTGCGCCGTTCCCTTCCGGTTTGGAGGTACCTGTCCGCGGCGTGCGCCGTGCAGGGGAAGACGGGGGAATCTCCCGGGATCCCGGTTCGTTACGCGGCGGTGTATTCGCGCGCTGACCAGCGTCTGGGGAAGGAGAAGCCCAGGACCGCCGGGCAGGTGTGGACGACGACTTGGCACGGCATCCGAGTGAGCGAGATCGTGGCCGGCAGCGTGAGACTGTCGGAACTGGACGGCTCCGCAGACGCCGGAGGAGCAAACGCCGGATGAGCCTCGCCGACCACCCCTACGCCTCCTTCCTCCACGAAGTGGAGACGCCGGCGCGGTACGCCGGGGGCGAGCGGTTCGCCGTCGTCAAGGAGTCCGACGAGGGCCTCCGCTCCCGGATGGCCTTCTGCTTTCCCGATGTGTACGACATCGGCATGAGCCATCTCGGCACGAAGATCCTCTACAAGGTCGTCAACGACCAGCCCGACCTCGCGCTGGAGCGGGCGTTCTGCCCATGGCCCGACATGGAGCGGAAACTGCGCGAGCGAAACCTCCCGCTCGTCAGCCTGGAGACGCGCCGACCGCTCGCGGACTTCGACCTGGTGGGCTTCTCCCTCCAGTACGAACTCACCTTCACGAATGTCCTCACCATGCTCGACCTGGGCGGGCTGCCGATCCGCGCCGACCGGCGGGGCCCGGAGCATCCGCTGGTCCTCGCCGGGGGGCCGGTGGCGACCCAGCCGGAGCCGCTCGCCCCCTTCGTGGACGCTTTCCTCATCGGCGACGCCGAGGAGCGGCTCCCGCAACTCATGCGCGACCACGCCCGGCTCCGGGAGGAAGGCGTCACCGACCGGTTGGTGATGCTCTCGCGCCTCGCCGAGCGCGGCGGCCTCTACTGCCCCGCCCTCTACGAACGCGAGGTCTGCCCCCGCTCCGGCTTCGCCCATGTCGCGCGGCCGGTGGACTCGGTGGAGGCGCCGCTCCCGGTGGAACGCGCCTTCCTCGACGATGTGAACCGCTTCCCGTTCCCGGACGATTCCCCGGTTCCGGTCGCCGAAGCCGTCTTCGACCGCACCGCCGTCGAGATCGCGCGCGGCTGCACCGAAGGCTGCCGCTTCTGCCAGGCGGGGATGATCTACCGCCCGGTGCGCGAGCGCGACCCGAAGGAGATCGTGCGCACCGTGGTGTCGGCGGTGGAGAAGGGCGGCTACGACGAGGCCTCGCTGACTTCGCTCTCGACCGCCGACTATTCCTGCGTCGCGCCGCTGGTCCGCGAAGTGATGACGGAACTCGTTCCCCGGCGCGTGTCGCTCGGCATCTCCAGCCTGCGCGCTTACGGCCTCCCCGAAGAAGTCCTCGACGACATCTCGCAGGTGAAGGCGACCGGGCTCACCTTCGCCCCGGAGGCCGGCTCGCAGCGGATGCGGGATGTGGTCAACAAGAATGTGAGCGAGGAGGACATCTACGAGACCTGCCGCCGCGTGTTCTCCCGGGGCTGGGACCGCGCCAAGCTGTACTTCATGATCGGCCTGCCGACGGAGGAAGACGAGGATGTCCTCGGCATCGCCGACATGGGCCGGCAGGCGCGCCGGATCGGCGACTCCCTGGCGAAGCGGCGCGTCCGCATCACCGTCTCCGTCTCCAGTCATGTCCCGAAGCCGCACACCCCCTTCCAGTGGTGCGCCCAGGATTCGATGGAGGAGATCGCCCGCAAGCAGGCACTCCTCCGGGAACGCGCCCGGGCCGACGGCTTCCGGCTGCGCACCCACGACCAGCGGGTGAGCCACCTCGAAGGCCTCCTCTCCCGGGGCGACATCCGCGCCGGCCGGCTGATCGAGATCGCCTGGCGGAAGGGCGCCCGGTTCGACGGCTGGGACGAGCAGTTCGAGTGGCAGCGCTGGACCGAGGCGCTCGCCGAGTGGGAGGACGAGACCGGCGTTTCCCGCGAGCAGTGGCTCGGCACGATCCCGGTGGACGGCCGACTGCCCTGGGATCATGTGGATGTGGGTCTCGCCGACGGGTTCCTGTTGCGGGAGTACCGGCGATCGCTCAAGGACCGCCTCTCGCCCCCCTGCGGCAAGCCGTTCCCGATGCAGGTCCACCACACGAACGCCCGGGAGGCCCGCGCCGACGAGCGCAACCTGGTCTGCTACCACTGCGGCGTCGCCTGCGACCTCACGCAGATGCGCACCGAGCGGATCGAGTTCCTGGAGAGCATGGGCGCCGAGGAACCGCGCCGCGCGCCCGAAGAGCCCGCGGGAGAGGTCCTCCTCCCGGTCGTGGCCGCCGCCGCGCCGCCGGCCTCGCCCTCTTCGCGCCGCGCGCGCCCGCGTCCTCCCGAACGGGCGGCGCAGGGAGAACCGGTGCGCTACCGGGCGACCTTCGCCAAGTTCGGCCCGATGGCGCTCCGCGGCCACGGCGAACTGATCCGCATCCTTCCGCGCATCCTGCGCCGCGCCGGCCTCCCGATCCGCTTCACCGAGGGCTTCTCGCCCCGCCCCCAACTCAGTTTCGGCCCGGCCCTGCCGCTCGGCGTCCAGTCGGCCTCCGAAGCCTGCGAGTTCGCCCTGACGGAAGCGCTGCCCCCGGAGGGCGTCCTCGCCGGCCTGCGCGACGCTTCCGAGGAGGGCCTGCCCTTCCACGACCTGGTCCGGGTCCCCTCCGGCGAGCCGCGCCTCTCCCGCTGGATCGGCGGTCTCCGCTACGCGGTCCTGCTCCCGGCCGACGCCGACCTCCGCGACCTCGAAGCCCGTCTCGCCCGCTTCCGCGAAGCGCGCGCCTGGCCGCTCCCGGTCAGCCGCCGCCTCAAGAACCCCGGCAAGCGCCGCGCCCGCCGCCCGGAAGGCGCGCCGAGCCAGCGGACGACGACCCTCGATCTCGTGGGCCGCGTGGACGAGGTCGCGGTCGAACCGGCCGCCGCGGAGGCCGCCCTCCTCGGAGTCCCCGCCCCCCGGCGCACCCTCCGCTTCCGCGTGTCCGTCGGCGGCGAAGGCCCCTCCCCGCGTCCCTCCGAGGTCGCGCGTTCCCTCGCCGGCTTCGACCCGACCCCGGTGGAGATCATCCGTACCGCCACCGAACCGGCCTCCCCGGGCGGAGCGGTCCGCCTCCCGCCCCCCTTCGCGACCGCCGACGCGGCCCCCCCGCCGCTCGGCGCCGCTCCCGGCCCGGACGCCGTCGCGCCGACCCCGATCGGATGACCGCGACCGCCGCCCGCGCGCCGGCGCCCGCTTCCCGACAGGAGCGGCTGCGGCGGGCGCTCGCGGCCGACCTCGGCTTCCACGGCTCCCCGGCGAACGAACGCAGCCACGCCTGGCACCCGTTCCCGGCCAAGTTCCCGCCCCGGTTGCCCCGCTTCTTCATCGAAGAACTCTCGGCCCCCGGCGAAACCGTGCTGGACCCGATGTGCGGCTCCGGCACCACCCTCGTCGAAGCGGTCGCTCTCGGACGCAACGCCATCGGCTGCGACATCGACCCGCTGGCCCGGATGATCGCCGCCACCAAGTTGATGTCGGTGGACGGCGCCGTGGCGACCAGCGTCGGAGCCGAACTGCTGACCCTCGCCGCGCGCCGGCTCCGCGAGGACCGACCGGGGCTGAAACGGAGCCTCCGCAACCGCTTCACCGCCAAGACGCGGGCCTTCGTGGACTACTGGTTCCGGCCGCAACAGCAGCTGGAACTCATGGCCCTCGTGGAGATCATCGAGAGCCTCCCCGATCCGGGCACTCGCCGCTTCTTCCAGGTCGCCCTTTCTTCCACGATCATCGCCAAGTCCGGCGGCGTCTCCCTCGCCCGCGACCTGGCGCACACCCGCCCCCACCGCGTCCCCGACAAGACCCCGAAGTCGGCGTTCCGGGAGTTCGAGCAACGCCTGAGCCGAATCACCCGCACCGCCGGCCATTCCGGCCCGCTCCTGGTTCGGGAGCCGGTGGCGGCTCTCGGCTCCGGTGTCCGGCGAACCGTCGAGAGACCGAGCGGGAATCCGTTCTCGAGGGCCCGTAGCGAGGTTCGGGCCGCCCGCGCCGAGGGCACCGGTCTCGACGACGGGAGCGTCGATCTGGTGGTCACCTCTCCCCCGTACGCCAACAACGCCATCGACTACCTGCGGGCGCACAAGTTCTCGCTGGTGTGGATGGGAATGGAGATCGAGTCGCTCACGGATCTCCGCCGGCAGTACATCGGTCACGACGCGCTGCCGAAGTCCGGAGACGACTCGTTCCCCGAACGATGTGAGCGTTCGTTGCGCAGACTCGCCACGGTGGACTCCCGAAAATCGAGTGTCCTGCGCCGTTACTTCCGGGAGATGAAGGCGGTTCTTCGCGAGATGCACCGCGTCTCCCGGACGGAGGGCGCCGTCATCATCGTCGTCGGCACCTCGGTCCTGCGCGGGGTGGATGTGGAGACTCCCCAGTGCCTCGCCGCCCTGGCGCAGGAGGTCGGCTTCGACCTGGCCGGTATCGGTGTCCGGCGCCTGGATCGGGATCGCCGCATGATGCCGGCGCGATGGAATCGCACTGCCGGCTCCCGGATCGAGCAGCGAATGCACGAGGAACGGGTGATCGGCCTGAGCCGCAGATGAACGGCAATTCCGGGATGGGAGTGCTTCCCGGGGATCTTCCACCCGAGCCCCCGCGAGCCGGTTCGGGAATCGAAGAGTCCCGGGTTCCGGGCGGCGCCGGTCGCAGTGTCGAGGAGATCGGATCATGACAACAGATGTCGAATCGCTCCCGGATCACACCGGGAGAGCCGATTCGTCGCCGAACGGGAGATCCGGAGTCGGCGGTCGCGCCCTTCCGGCGGCCCTTCTTTCGGTCATCGTGGGGTCGGCGTCGTTCGGACTCCCGAGACCGGGAGGCGCGGCGACGGGAGAGTCGGAAGGACTCGTGCGGCAGCTGTCGGCCGAAGGCGAACGCGACGCTGCCCTCCATGAACTGTTCGACGACTTCATGGAGTTTCGGCGGCGGGAGGAGCCGCGCTTCGCGGCTTCGCTGGACGGGACTTCCCCGGAGAGTCTGGGGTCGGTGACCGAAGCGGACCTCCGCCGCCGGACCGCGGCGGTGGAGGAGTTCCGGGAGCAACTGCTCGCCATACCGGTGGAGCGGTTGTCGGCGGACGACCGCGTCCATCGGGATATCTTCGAGGCAGCGCTGGCCGAGCGGCTCGGCGACGCCCGGTTCGGGGCGCACTTCATCCCGATCAACGCCGATTCCGGCTTCCACATCGGGATGGCGCGGCTTCCGAACTCGGTGCCGCTGCAGTCGGTCTCCGACTACGAGTCCTATCTCCGGCTTCTCCGCGATATCCCGCGCTACTTCGCCGAGCAGACCGCGCTCATGCGGCGGGGGATCGAGACGGGGATGACGATCCCCCGCGTCGTTCTCGACGGGTACGAAGTCACCATCTCCAGCCAGGTCGTGGACGACCCGGAGGACAGCGTCTTCTTCGCACCCTTCGAGGCGTTTCCCGACCGGATCGGGGCAGGGGAGCGGGAACGGCTCCGGGCGGCCGGCGCTGCGGCGGTGCGCGAGGGCCCGGTGGCGGCCTACGCCGACTTCCTGCGCTTCTTCGAGGAGGAATACCGTCCGAACGCCCGCGCCACGATCGCCGCTGCCGACCTGCCGGACGGACGGAGTTACTACGCCTTCCTCATCGGCCGCTTCACGACGCTCGACCGGACCGCGGAGGAGGTGCACCGGGTCGGCCTGGCGGAGGTGGAGCGGATCCGGGGCGAGATGGAAGAGGCGATGCGGGCGACCGGGTTCACCGGCGACTTCGCCGAGTTCCTGGAGTTCCTCCGCACCGACCCGCAGTTCTATGTCGAGCGGCCCGAAGACCTGCTGCGCGAAGCGGCCTGGATCTCGAAACGCATGGACGGCGCCCTGCCGCGCCTGTTCCGCACGCTGCCGCGCCAGCCGTACACCGTCGAGCCGGTGCCGGACGCCATCGCGCCCAAGTACACCGGCGGACGGTACGTGGGAGCGAGCCTCGATTCGACGCAGCCGGGCCGGTACTGGGTGAACACCTACCGCCTGGAGGCGCGCCCGCTCTACACGCTGGAGGCGCTCTCGCTCCACGAAGCGGTTCCCGGCCACCACCTGCAGATCTCGCTGGCGAAGGAGTTGGACCTCCCGGAGTTCCGCCGCCACTTCGGCATCGGGGCGTACAGCGAGGGCTGGGCCCTCTACTCGGAACGGCTCGGCCTGGAGGCCGGGTTCTACACGGATCCCTACTCGAACTTCGGGCGGCTGACCTACGAGATGTGGCGGGCCTGCCGGCTGGTGGTGGACACCGGGATGCACGCCCTCGGCTGGACGCGCCGGCAGACCCTCGACTACCTGGCGGCGCACACCGCCCTCTCGCTCCACGAGATCACCACCGAGACCGACCGCTACATCGCCTGGCCGGGGCAGGCCCTCGGCTACAAGATGGGCGAGTTGAAGATCCGGGAACTGCGCGAGTTGGCCGAGTCCGAGTTGGGGGAGGCCTTCGAGGTCCGGGAATTCCACGACCGGGTGCTGCTGAGCGGTCCGGTCACGCTCCCGGTGCTCGACGACCTCATCCGCCGCTGGCTCCGGGAGCGCACCGCCGCCGAGTAGTCCCCCGGCGCCGCCCGGGCGGATGTGTACAATCTGAATCTGCTACTTTCAGATTGTGCCGACCCAACCGCCCGACCGCCTGGTCGCCCGTGAACTCGCTCCGCACCTGGTCGAGGAGTTCGGGCGGTACCCCTTCGCCACCGTCACCGGGCCGCGCCAGTCGGGCAAGACCACCCTCTGCCGGACGGCGTTCCCGTCCCTCCGGCACATCGATCTCGACGCTCCCGACCAGCGGCGGTTCGTCGAGTCCGACCCGCGCCGATTCCTCGCCGGGCTGGAAGGAGGCGCGATCCTCGACGAGATCCAGCGGACCCCGGAACTCCTGTCCTGGCTCAAGGTGCTGACCGACGAAGAGGGGCGGAACGGCCGGTTCGTGCTCACCGGGAGCCAACAGTTCGGCCTCTCCGACGCCATCAGCCAGTCGCTCGCCGGGCGCACCGCCGTTCTCCGGCTGCTCCCCTTTTCGCTGGCCGAGCGCCGGGCGGCCGGCGGCGGGACCGACCCGGACGAGATCCTCTACTCCGGCTGCTATCCGCGGATCCATCATCGGCGCCTCGAACCGCGCCGGGCGCTCGCGGACTATTTCGAGACCTATGTGGAGCGCGATGTGCGTCGGCTGGGAGAGATCCGGAACCTCTCCGCCTTCCGGCGTTTCGTCCGCCTCGCCGCCGGCCGTGTCGGGCAACTGCTGAACCTCACCTCTCTCGGCGCCGACGCCGGCGTTTCCCACACCACGGCGCGCCACTGGATGTCGTTGCTGGAAGCGAGTTATGTGGTCTTCCTGCTCCCGCCGTTCCACGGGAACCTGCGAAAGCGCTTGGTCCGCTCGCCGAAGTTGTACTTCCACGATGTCGGCCTCGCGAGCCACCTCATCGGCATCGAACACGCCGCCCAGTTGCGAACGCATCCCCTGCGCGGGCCGCTGTTCGAAAACGCGGTCGTATCGGAAGCGCTCAAGTTCCGCTTCCACCGCGGCCGGCGCTCGAACCTGTCGTTCTACCGGGATTCGCGCGGATTGGAATGCGACCTGCTGTACGAGAGCGGGAACGAGATCGCCGCCATCGAGGTCAAGTCGGGGGCGACGATCGGCTCCGACTTCTTCGCCGGACTCGAGCGCGTGGCCGAAACCGTACCGCGCCTCACGACCCGGGCCGTCTGCTACGGCGGCGACGAGCGGCAGTCCCGGCGCGCCGGGGAAGCGCTGCCGATCGCGGACCTCGCAGCCTTCCTCGGGGAGTTCGAGCGCCGGACCGAGACCGCGCCGCCCCCGGAGTAGCCGGCGCCGCTCAGCCCCCCGGCGCCTCGATGGCGTCGGCGAGGGTCGAGAGGAACTCCGCCTGTCCGTGCCCGAGACCCTGCAGGAACACCCGCAGGTCCTCCCGGCTCCATTCCGCTTCGCCGGCGTGGTCGTGGAGGATGTCCGCGGCGAGTTCGCTGAGCGAGGCCGCGAACGACCCGCTCCCGTCCGTCATCCGGAGCGCCGCCGCCACGCCCGCCGGGAACGGATCCTCCGCGGTCAGCGCCCCGATCTCCGCCGAGAGTCGCCGCAACTCCGCCGCCACTTCCCCGGCCTCGGGAGAACCCGCCACGGCCCGCGCCAACCGCTCCGGCAGATCATCGAACTTCCGCCCGCTCGACATGACCCCGGCGCCGTTGTCAGGGCTGCCCCAGCGTATCGAGAGGGCGAAGCCGCGTACGCAGAACCTCGACGAAGTCGACCTTGCGCATCCGCTCCGCCGCCAACAGTTTCCGGCTGGAATCCTCGAGAGAGAGCGACTCCCAATGTCCGCGTTCGAGGCGGTGGGCGCCGTCCGCAGTCCGCCGAATCTCGGGAACGAGCCAAATCACATTGTTGTCGGGGATTTCCTGTGTCGGGGACGCGCTGGCGCCTCCGATGGCGTCGAAGAAGGGTCGATCGACGGCGACCGCGAGTTTGTTTCCCCAAGTTCGAAGCATGGCCCCCTTGATCTGGAGTTGAGGCATGAGGCGCTTCGCACTCGACGACCGCCAGTCCGGTCTCCGCACCGCGTCGGGAAAGGGCGGCGGGAAGTCGGTATCGGCCCGAAGAGCGAGAAACTCGGATTGCATGCCGGGGCCGGAAAAATACACGGCTTGGATTTCCAGTGCGCACCAGTCGAAGTTCCCGGTGTCGCCGCTGGCGATCACCATGTCGATTTTCCCGGCGGCCTTTCCGGTCGTGGAGCCCGACAGGAACGGAACCTCGATCGCGACCCGCATTTCGTCCTCCGCGTACCCGAGGATGTCGCCCAGCCAGCGTGCGACCATTTTCCGTTCTTCGAACCGGGCCGGGCAGGTGATGACCGGATCACCGACGGGCGCGCCGATCCGGCCCCCTTCGCCTGCTTCATGGCGCTGGAGGGAACAGACGCCGCCTCGTTTGTGGCAGTTCGCCCGGTTGGCCTTGAAGGGACAGGGAGGTGGTGTCGCCTCTCGATCGAGTGCGGTGGTCGCGAGCGTGCGACGCTGCCGGGGGGAGAGGCCGAGGAACGGATTTCCGTACCACTCGGAGATCCCGTAGCGGGGCGTCATGACGAGAATACGCGGCGTCGGGTGATGATGAGTTCCGGGACCCGTGCGTGATGGGTGTTCTTCATGAAGACCTGGACGGCGTGGAAACCATGCCGGCGGACCAGGAACTCGATTTCGGGCGCCAGGTCGTAGGTCATGAGGAAGTCGGATCGGTGTTCGGAAAGGATCCGGAACAGGCGCGCGTGGTCTATGTCGCAGTAGTTGTAGAGCCTCGTTCCGGCGCGTTTCCCGCCCGCGCTGTAGGGAGGATCCACGAACGCGACGGCTTCCTCTTCGAGGTCGTTCAGGGACTGGGCCAGGAGATCGAGCCCGTCCGTTTCGCGGAACTGGATCTTGCCGGAGTATTCGGCGATCAACTCCAGGCGATGACAGATCGTCTGAGGGTACCAGCGGGACAGGATGCCCTTGCCGTTCTCCCCGTGCTTGCTGACGGACGCTCCGTTGGCGAGGATGCCTCCACGCCGCGTACGATTCAGCACCAGGGTTCGAAACCCGCGGTCGAGGGTGTCCGTCGGTTCCTCGGCCGCCAGGGCCGCGACGCTGTCGTGAGTGGGGACGAAGCGCCGAACGCGGTCGGCGAGGGCGGGAGAGAAACCGAGTGCGGCCTTCCAGAAGGCGGCCACCTCCGGGTCCAACTCGGCCATGACGCAGCGGTCGGCCAAGCCCTCCGCGACCGCGGTCAGGGACACGATGGCGCCGCCGGCGAACGGCTCGAGAAGTACCGGCGGAGGCCCGCCGAAGGTGTCGAGCCAGGCCCGGATGTGGGGGATCAGCCAAGTCTTCCCGCCGGGGTAGCGCAGGGGGCTCCGCTGGGGAACCGTCGCGACATTGACGGCCGGGATCGGCGAGACCGGGATCGGGCCGACCGCGGAACTCGCGGCGGCGCTAGACGACACGGACGACAGGACCGGGAAGAGGGTGGGCCGCAGATGCGGAGCGGGTGCAGGCGGGGCGGGGACCACGGCGGGAGACCTCCTGGGACAGAGGGCATCCTCGCCCGCCCCTGCGAAAAATTATGACGCATCCCACGGGGGTGTCACCTCCCCGGGGGGATCCTCCGGCCCGGGGTCCAGGGGGCGCCGGCGGCTTCGAGGTCGGCCTCCAGAGCGGCCAGGTCGCGTTCGACGAGCGACTTCAACTCCGCCGCCAGCATCTCGAACTCCTCGTCGGCGATGCGGACCTGCTCCCGCTGCGTGGCGGTCGGCATCTGCCGCGTCCCCCAGTGGCCCCCGGCGGTCTGCCCGAGCCGGCTGCGGATGGAAGGCGCCGCCGGTTCGTTCCGCGACTGGCGCTCCGGGTCGCCGTTCAGTTCGACTTCCAGGTCGGAGAGCGACCGGAGGATGGAGTCCACCCGGGGGAAGAACCCGTCGTGCGCTCCCGGGGTTTCGACCAGGGCCGCCCGCAGGTGGCGGAGCCGCTCCCGGACCCGGCGGGCTTCCGCGGCGGCGCCCCCGGCGCGGCGCAGGAGGTCGGCGGTCCGCTGCTGGAACGCGGCGACCGCCGCCGGGTCCGTCCCCTCGGGCAGGTTCGGCACCGGCTTCACCCGGAACGACTGCGGCTCCCCGAGCGGTCGGACGCCCTCCCGGCTGACTGCGACCAGGCGCGCCCGGTACTCGCCGGGGGCGGCCAGCGGCCCCTGCGGCGGGCGCACCCACGGGGGACGGAAGCCGGGCGTCGTCAGGTTCACCGGGTTCGGCGGCGGCCCCCGGAGATCCCAGGCCACCCGGTGCGTCCCCTTCTTCGCCGGGCCGGCGACGCGCCGCACCGGGGTCCCCGCGGCGTCCTCGACGACCACGAACACCTGCGGCTCCGCTTCGAGTTCCTCGATCCGCAGGGTGTCGAAGCCGGGGAAGGGGACATCGTCCCCGCGCTCGCGGATCTCCTTCTCCCGGTTGCGCCGCGCCTCTTCGGCGGTGGTGAGCGTCTCCGGCAGGTAGTAGGTGAACACGGCGCCGAAGGGCGGGTTGTCGGCCACATAGTCGGTCGTCCCGTAGGTCGGGCGCCCCGGCGCCTGCGCCGGCACCGAGGGGACGTACCACCAGGCGTCGCGCGTCGGGAAGAGCGCCGCCTCGCTGCTCCCGACCGCCTCCGCCAGGCCGCGTAGCGGGCGGTAGTCGTCGAGGACATAGAAGCCGCGCCCGAAGGTGGCGCCCACCAGGTCCTCGTCCCGCCGGTGGATCTTCAGGTCGCGGAAGGCGATCGTCGGCGCGCCCTTCAGCCGGAACCAGTTCGCGCCCCCGTTCAGCGAGACCTGCAGCCCGAACTCGGCGGCGAGGAACAGGAGGTCCGGATCCCGATGATCCTGCTGGAGGGCCCAGACGATGGTGTTCTCCGGCAGGTCGCCGGCGATGGAGGTCCAGGATTCGCCGGCGTCATCGCTCCGGAACAGGTACGGCCGGAAGTCCCCGGTCTTGTGGTTGTCGGCCACGGCGAACACCGTGTCGGCGTCGTGCTGGCCGGCTTCCACATCGTTCACGAAGGAGAGCGCCGGCAGGCCGGGGAGGTCGGCCATCCGGGTCCAGGTTTCGCCGCCGTCCGCGGTCCGGTGCAGCAGCCCGTCGTCGCTTCCGGTATAGATCACGCCCGCCGTGACCGGTGATTCGGAGATCGCGGTGAGAGTGGCGTAGCGCGACATGGCGCCGGTGTCGTGGAGCGAGTCCACGCTCCACACCCGGTCGTAGAACGGGAGTTCGTATCTGTTGCGGCCGGTCGTCAGGTCGCTGCTGACCGCGGTCCACGAGTGCCCGCGGTCGTCGCTCCGCCAGAGCCGCTGCGAGCCGAACCAGATCCGGTCGGGGTCGTGCGGGCTCACCAGCAGCGGCGCGTCCCAGTTCCAGCGCTCCGGCGGCTCGCCCGGGGCCGGCGCCGGCTGGATGTGGAGCACTTCACCGCTCCGCCGGTCCGCCCGCTGGAGGTTTCCCTGCTGGGTCATGAGGTAGAGCACCGCCGGATCGCGGGGGTCGAACTGCACCCCGTAGCCGTCGGCGCCGAGCGGGACATACCAGTCCTCGTTCCGCACGCCTTCGAGGTTGTCGGTGCGCGACGGCCCGTGCACCGTCCCCAGATCCTGCGCCCCGCCGAGCAGGTCGTAGAACGGCTCCGCGTTGCTCAGCGCCACCTTGTAGAACTGGGAGACGGGCATATTGGGGAAATGCCGCCAGGTGTCGCCTTCGTCATAGGTCTCGTAGAGCCCGGCGTCGGTCCCCGCGAGCAGGTGCGCCGGGTCCCCGGGATCGATCCACAGCGCGTGGTTGTCCGAGTGCTTCTCCCGCCCGGTGCCCAGGTACCCGAAGGTCTTGCCGCCGTCCCGGGTCACATGGAGGAAGACATCCATCTGGTACACGAGATCGGGGTCCGTGGGGGAGGCCTCGATCTCCTGGTAGTAGTGCGGCCCGGTGCCGCCGGAGAGGTACGGATTCCGCCGGGTCCAACTCTCGCCCCGGTCCTCCGACCGGTAGAAGCCGCGCTCTTCCTCGTCGGCCTCGACGGTCGCGTAGAGGAGGCGGGGGTCGGCGGGGGTGACCGCCAGCCCGATCTTCCCGACATCCCCCTTCGGCAGGCCGCGGGTCACGCGGCGGAAGGTGCGGCCGTTGTCCGCCGAGCGGTGGATGCCGGAACCGGGGCCGCCGCCGAGGAACGACCAGATGTGCCGCCGCCGCTGGTAGGTGGCCGCGTACACCGTGTCCGGGTCGTCGGGAGCGAACTCCAGGTCGGTGGCGCCGGTGTCCGGGCCGGCGTCCAGGACCAGGCTCCAGGTCTCCCCGCCGTCCTCGGTCCGGTACACCCCGCGTTCCCCGCCGCCGTTCCAGAGCGGCCCTTCGGCAGCCACGAGCACCACCCGGCTGTCGCGGGGGTCGATGAGGATGCGGCCGATGTGCTGCGAGCCCTCGAGACCCGTCCGCTCCCACGAGGCGCCGCCGTCGCGGCTGCGGTACACCCCGTCGCCCCAGCCCACATGGCGCCCGCTCACATTCTCGCCGGTCCCCACCCAGACCACCTCCGGGTTCGACGGGTCGAGCGCCACGGTCCCGATGGAGTAGGAGGGCTGCTCGTCGAACACCGGCTTCCAGGTGGTGCCGGCGTTCTCCGTCTTCCAGAGCCCGCCGGAGCCGACCGCGACATACCAGGTCGCCCGGCGCTGCGGATGCACCGCGATATCGGCGATGCGGCCGCCCATCCGCGCCGGTCCGATGCCCCGCAGCGGGAGGCCGGCGAGCGCTTCGCCGAGCGCCTCCTTCCGGTCGGCCCCGCTCCCGTTCCCGTCTTCCTGGCCGGCGAGGGCCGGGGCCCCGAGCAGCGCCAGCAGGGAGACCGCCGCCGCGACCGCGGCGGGACCGGAGGGGCGTCCGCCGCGGCGGGCGGACCGTTCGAGCGACTCGGGGAGGAGATGCGGCATTTCGGTCGTGGACTCCTGCCGGGAGACCCCGGCATCATCGGTGGGGTGGTGTGTGGAACCGGTCGGGTGGTACGGGGAATGCTCGCATACCGACCACAGTGCTCCGCCCCCTCGAGTGCTACATTGCCATCGAAGGCAGGCGCGGACTGCAGGGCTGACCGGAGATGACGAGGAACGCGCCGGACCGCAGACCGCAACCGGAACGGGAGGGGCGCCCGGAGCCGATCCGCCGGATTCCGGTGCGCCGGATGCGGTTCCTGAGCCGCTCGCTGATCCTCCTCGTGGTGGCTGCCGGGTTCGGCGGGCTGCTCGTCGTCCCCACCACCTGGTACGGCTGGGCCGCCGACCTCCTGCTGCGCACCTGGCTGGCGTTCCTGGGAACCGTCCTGGCCCACGAGGCGGTCCACGGGCTGGTCGGGGCGACGCGACGGAGCAACGCCCTCTGGGGACGGATCGCCCTGCTGCCCTGCATGGTGCCCTTCACCAACTTCCGGGGCACCCACCTGCTCCACCACCGGCACACCAACGAGACCGGCCGCGACCCGGATCTCTTCCTCCGGCCCCGCCGCCTCTGGCACCTGCCGTTCCGGGCGGTCGCCATGCCGCACCAGTGGTTCTTCTGGCTGCGGCAGCGGGGCGGGCTGTCCCCGGGCCACGCACGCGACCTCGGGTGGAACTACCTCGCCATCGCTGCCGGCTACCTTCCGGTGGCGCTCGTCGTCGGTCCGGAGCGCCTGATCCTGGGGATGGCGCCGGTCTGCGTGCTGACTTCGCTGCTCCTCTGGATACCCTTCGCCCACCTGACCCACGAGGGCTACTCCACCGGCGCCGCCGAGGAGCGCTCCCACAGTTACTACGGACGGCTCGCCTACTGGTTTTCCCTCGGACTCTCCATGCACCGGGAACACCATATGCGGCCCCACCTCTCCTGGCTGGAGTTGCGGCAATTCGTGAAGGCCGACGCCCGGCGCCGCTTCCTCCCGCGCCGCGAAGTACGGGTGGCGGGGTCGGTCCGGGCGGCCTGAGCCGGTCTCGGCGGTGACGGTCGCGCCCCGGGGTCGCTCCGGCGCGCACCGGGACCGCCTCCGCCCGGTTCGCTCCCGTTCCGCGCCGGCCGCGCCGCGGCGGACCGGGCGGAGACCCCGCCGATGAGCGAGCCCCGGGCCGGGAACGGCGGGGCGATGGCCCTCGCGGTGCCGGACCTGGCCTGCCTCACCGTGGATTCCCCGGTGCGGCCCCTGGACTACGCCCTCGTCCTGCACTTCGACCGGGCCCGGAGTCTGCCGTTCTCCTACGACCGGTTGCGCCGCGGCGCCGAGGAAGCGCGCCGCGCGTATCCGGTGGCCGCCAGCCGGGTCCGCCGCGGCTCCTGGCAGCCCTTCACCCGTCCGCCGGGAGCGCTGGCGTACTGGCGGCTGCCGGGCGAGCCGACCGAGCCCCTCCTGCGCCGCTTCCTGACCCCCGGTTTCTGCCTGGCCGAGGAGCCGCCGGTGCGCCAGTTGCTGCTGGAGAGCGGGGAGCCGCCGCGCTTCTCGCTGGTGACCCGGGTGCATCACGCCGCTTCGGACCTGGTGGGGGCGCTGCTCTTCGTGGGCCGCCAACTCGGAGCCGCCACCGGCGCGGCGGAGCCGGCGGCGCCGCAGCGAACGCCGCCGCCGCTGCGGCAGCCCTCGCGGCTGGCGCGGCGCCGCGGCCGCGTCCGGCCTTCGACCCCGCTGGCGGTGGGGCCGGGCGCCCCGTCGCCGGACCGACGGTGGCTGACGGTCGAAGTCGATCGCCGGCCGTTCGCCACGGTCTCCTGGCACCTCGACGGCTTCACCTGGAACGATGTGCTGCTCACCGCGGCGATGTCGGCCCTCGCCGACTGGAACCGGGGGCAGCGCGCCTCCGCCGCCCGCATCGGCCTCTGGGTTCCGATGAATGTGCGGCGGAGTCGGTTCGCCGGCTTCGGCAACGGGGCCTCGCGGATCCGGGTCCACCGCCCCCGGGCGCCCGGCCCCTCTCCCAAGGAGCGATTCCGGGGACAGGTACGGCTCGTCCGCCAGGCGGTGCAGCGCGCCCGGCTCGACGGCGACTGGGTGCTGCCTTCGGGGACCCTCAGCCGGATGCTGCTCCTCGGGGCGCCCTCGCTGGCGCGCCGCTACCTGGACCGACCGCGGGCGGACTACGGGACCGCCGGCTTCGCCCACCTGGAGCGGTGGCCCGGGGACGGCGACCCGGTGTTCGAGGCGGTGTCGGACTTCGAGGTCGTTTCCTGTCTCCATGCGCGCCATCCCCTCTACTTCGCGGCCATCTCCCGTCCCGACCGCACCGAGGTGACGATCACCTGGGATCCGGCGCTCCTCGAGGCCGGCCAGATCGAGGACATCGCCACCGCCTTCCGGCGCGCCATCGCGCACGCCCACCCGTAACCCCGGGGGCCCCGCTCCGTGACCGCGTGGTCCCGCCGGGGCGAGGCGCGCGGGAACGAGTGTGCGCGCACCCTCATCGCGTTCGGGCTGCGGGCGTTCGGCGGCGCCGCCGCGCTCCGGCAGCGTCGGGCCCTGGCCCGTTTCCCCGCCGTCCAGCACCGCCTGCGCCGCCGCTACGGTGTCACTGCCGACACCCCGCTGACCCGCGAACTGCCGGCGCTCCCCGAGTCGACCGGGAAGTCGGTCCCGGTGGCGCTGACTTCCGGGACTTCCGGCGCCCCGCGGGCCGTCGCCTATCCCGCCCGGCGCGTCGCCCGGGTGCGCCGGGTGTTCATCGAGGCGATGGCGCGGCTCATCGCCGCCGAGGGGATCCGGCGCACCGGGTTCTACGCCTTCGGAGCGTTCGACACCGACCGCTCGCTCGGCTCCCTCCTGACCGCCGAGGCCGGCGCTCCCTCGCGGTCGGCGCTGCTGCAGGCGCCGTATCGGGCCCACGCGGCGCCGTCCCTCCGCTCGCTGGCGCGGGAGTACGGGGTCCCGGCGGTGCGCCTGCTGGTGCTCGCCGTCTCGAATCCGGGAATCCTCTACGCCACGAACCCCTCCACCTTCAGCGTGTTCTTCGACGACCTGGAAGCCGACTGGGAGCGGGCGCGCTCGCTGGCTCGGGCGGCGGCCGCCGACCGGCCCCGGCCCGGGACCCCGGCGGGGCCGATCCTGCGGAAGATCGCCGCCCCGGGGCTCTTCGACCGGCTGGAGCGGGTGGCGGCGAGCTCCGACCCGCTCCCGATCACGGACTGGGCGCCGGCGGTGTCCCACCTGGTCTGCTGGAGCAGCGGCGCCGCGGCGCCGTTCCTGGAAGCGGTGGACCGGCGGCTGCCGCCCCCGCGGTTCCGGCGTTGGCCGATGTTCTCCATGTCCACGGAGACGCTCGAGACCGTTCCCGAGTACCGGGACGGCGACACCGCGCTCCTCCCCGCGGCGCCCGGCGTCCTCTACGAGTTCCTGGAGGCGGAGGGTCCCGAGACCGAAGCGGCGCTCGTCCTCCCGGACGCCCTGTTGCCGGGCCGGGACTACGAGATGGTGGTGAGCCACGAGTTCGGCCTCCGCCGTTACCGGACCGGGGACCTGTTCCGGATGGAGCGCCGTTTCCACGGCCATCCGGACCTGCGTTTCCGGCGCCGCCGCGGCGTCTCCTGGTCGTTCACCGGGGAGAAACTGACGGCGGCCCAGGTGGAAGCCGCCCTCGAGCGGATCCTCGCCGCCGACGCGGAGATCCGCGGGAGTTACTGGTTGGCCCTGTTCCCCGAAGAACGCGGCCGCGGCGCGGTTCCCGGCTACCTGCTGGCGGCCGTTCCCCGGGCGAGCGACCGGGGGCCGGCCCTCCCCGCCGGTCTGGCCGCGGGTCTGGACGAGGCGCTCTCGGCCCTGAACCTCGAGTACCGGGCCAAGCGGGAGAGCGGCCGACTGGCGCCGGTCCGGCTGGTCGAGGTGGAACGGGCGGAGTTCGTCCGCCGGGCGGTGGGCGGCGGAACCGCTTCGCTCGACTCCCAGTTCAAGTTCGCCTCCTTCTACCCGCGCCTCTGGGGCGGCTGACCGCCCCGCCCGGCGGACGCGCCGCGGCGAAAGTGGCGGCCCGGGTCAGAGAGTCGCGATCAGGTCGCCGAACGACCGGAAGTCCCGGCCGCGGATCAGCGCCCGGCAGCCGGCGGCCCCGGCGGCGGCGCCGTCGGTCTCCGGCCGGTCCCCGAGGTGGAGCAGGGCGCCCGGCGCGATCCGCAGGTCGGCGAGCGCCTGTCGGAAGATGGCCGGGTTCGGCTTGATGACGCCGATCTCCTCGCCGGCGTAGCACCGTTCGAACCGGCCTTCGAGCCCCAGCGTCTCGATCTTCGCCTCCGCCACGAAGTCGGAGACCGCGATCAGCCGGCCGACGCGGAACCGGAGGACTTCCATCAGGCCGATCAGGCCCGGCGCCGGGCCCAGCCGCCGCAGCACCGGCAGCAGCAGCCGCTCCTCCGCTTCGAGGCGCGCCGCGATCCGGATCGCCCACCCGTCGTCGAGGAACCCGCCTTCCTTCCGGGCGGCGGCGGCGCGGCGCCGGAATCGCGCCAGGTCCCGCAGATCCCGGAGCGGCGCCCGCGACCGCAGTTCCCGCGCCCGCCGGACCGCTTCGCCCAGCACCCGCCGGCGGAGCCCGCGAGTGGAATAGAGCGTCCCGTCCACATCGAAGGACACCGCGGCGACGCCCCGGAGCGGGTCCGGAGCGCTCACGCCGGGTCGCCGCCGGGCATCCCGGGAGCGGCGGGCCGCCTCGACCGCCGGGTCGCCGCCCGCGCCGGCGCGTTCCCTATCGCGCCGCGCTCCGGGCGGGGAGCGAGAACTTCCGGACCATCCGCTGCCGCACCTCGCCCCCGTACACGCTGCCGTCCGCGCCGACCGCCACGCCCTCGGGGCCGCTGGTGACCGGTTCGGCGCCGGGCTCGAGATCGGAGACATCGTCCGGGAGGAAGTGGGTGACCGTCCCGTCGCGGGCGCTCCCGATGCGGATGCCGCGCGAGAACCCGGGGTTCGCCTCCGAGGTGGACTCCGAATCGGCGACATGGATGAGGTCGTCGGCGGTGATGAAGACCCCGCTGGGGCGCCCGAACTGCAGCCATTCCTCGAGGAAGTTGCCGTCCTGGTCGAGGACCTGGACGCGGTTGTTCGCCCGGTCGCCCACGAAGAGCCGCCCCTCGGAGTCCATCGCCAGCGCGTGCGGGTCGCGGAACTGCCCCGGGCCGGTCCCGGTCTCGCCGAACGCCCCGAGGAACTCCCCGTCTGCGGAGAACTTGGAGATCCGGTTGTTGCCGCCGGAGCCGTGTCCGTCCGCCACGAAGATCACGCCTTCGGGGGACACCAGCACGTCGGAGGGCATGTTGAACTGCTCGTCGCCGTCGCCGGGGACCCCGGCCTCGCCCAGCCGCAGCAGCACTTCCCCTTCGGGGCTGAACTTCAGCACCTGGTGCCCCTTGCCCTCGGGGACGCAGCGGTTGTCGAAACCGCAGGCGTCGGTGACCCACAGGAATCCCTCGTGATCCACGAACATCCCGTGCGGCCAGGAGATGAGCCCGGCGCCGAAACTCCGGACCACTTCGCCCTCCGGCGTGAACAGGACGATCGGGTCCACCTCGGGCCGGTCGCCGCAGTAGTTCTGGCCGCAGCGCTCCGCGGTCCACAGGTTCCCGTCGGCGGCCGGGTACACGGCGCTGATGGATCCCCAGGTCCGGTCGCCCGGCAGGTTCCCCCACATCGCCTCCGCGGTGTAGGGATTCGGGTAGTCGTCGTTCTCCGTCACCGGGGCTTCCGGCACCGGTTCCGGAGCGGCGGCGCCCCCGCAGCCGGCGGCGACGAACAGGCCGGTCGCCAGGGCAGCGAGCAACGGAACGAGCCGGACCGGGGACTCGAACGGGAAGGGACGACGGAACGCAGGCATGGTCGGGGTTTCTCCTCGGGGTGGTGCGCCGGTGACGGCGGAACCGGGGATTCTAGGGAGTGGAGGGAGTCCGGGCCGACGCGCTGCCCCCGCTCGCCGCCGGGCGCGGCTATTCGCCGGCCGGCGGGTCGGCGCGCTCCCTGACCGACATCTCCACCACATAGTCGGTGACGGGAATCGGCCCCCGGCGACCCGCCGGCTCCACCCGGTGGGTGCGGATCTCGAAGGCGCCGTGGGTGCCCACGGATTCGCCGCTCTCCGGGACCCGGAGGCGGAGCGAGCCCAGGTTGTCGCGGGTCTCGAGATCGAGGTCGAGGTCCAGGAATCCGGGGCTGTCGCAGGTCTCGGCCGGCGGACAGCGGGTGTCGAGGCCGACGGAACTCAGACTGACGAAGAGGTAGTTCGTCGAGCCGACGACCAGGCCGAGGTCGCCGGCGCGGAGGGGGAACGAGGCCCCGGCGGCCGCCCGGAAATCGGGGGTCGGCAGCGTGGCGGTGGTGGAGGTGTTGCAGCCCCCGGCGGCCAGGCCGGCGAGGAGCCCGGCGGCGGCGAACCCCCGGACGATCCTTCCGTAGCCTGACTGGCCGGAGCCCGACCGGCCCGAGCCTGACTGGCCGGAGCCCGACCGGCCCGAGCCTGACTGGCCGGAGCCCGACCGGCCCGAGCCTGACTGGCCGGAGCCCGACCGGCCCGAGACCGGCGGGCGCGGCGCGCGGCGCCTCTTTCCGCGGTCCCCGGGCGCGGGCGAACGGCGCACGACCATCGGCGTCATTCTAGGCGGGCGCCCGCCTCCGGCCCGGTCGATGCCCGGCGCCGCCGCTCTTTCCGGTCTTCCCCCCGGATCGTCCCCCCGAGGGGTGCGAGGGTCGCGGAATCGGGACGACTCCGATCCACGAACGGGCGACTCGGAGGCCAGCGGTCCTGAACGGGCCGGTGCCCGGTGGGCCTCCGCCCGGGCGAACCCGGCGACCCCCGAGTGGCGCTCCTGCTTCAGACTTCGGAAGAAGCGGGCTACGGCCGGCGAGAGCCGCACCGGGTCACCGGCGCCATCCGGGAGGAAGCGCGCCGCCGACCCCGCTGCGGCGGTCTCGACGGCGGGCGTTTCCGCTCCCCGGGGGAGGAGGGGCGGCACTTCCCCGTCGGCCGTCGGGTTCCGGCAGCCGAGCACCACCGGTACCGGTTCCTCGGCGGCGCGGGGGCAGCCGGGCTGCGGATCAGGGGTCGTCGGCGCGGTCCGGAGGTTCGCCGGGCTCCGGGGCCGAGGGGCGTTCCTCTTCCAGGCGCGCCAGTTCGTCCCGCTCGAAGACCGGGAGGTCGCGCGCCGCCGACCCGCGCCGCAGCCGCAGCCCCTCCGACCGGCGGGTGAAGCGGCCGATCACGAAGCCCGGCCGGCCGGCGGCTTCCAGCTGCTCGAGCAGTCCGGAGACCCCGGGTTCCGCGCAGGCGATGAGCAGCGCCCCGGAACCGATGGCGCCCAGCAGGTCGAGCCCGAAGTGCCGGAGGAGGCGCTTCGACTCGTAGAACCGCGGGATCTCGGTCTCGGCGACGGTCAGGCCCAGGTCGGCGAGATCCGCCATCTCCCGGAGCGCGGTGGCGACGCCGCCCTCGGTGACATCGTGCATCGCGTGGACTTCGGGAACCCCGGCGGCCACCCGCGCTTCCGGGACCACGCTCAGGCCCGGGTCCTCGGTGAACCGGACGCAGCGCGTCAGGAACTCCGGGCCGAACTCCCGGGTCACCTCGCCGGCGCGCGCGGCGGCCACCACCGCGGTCGCCTCGATGGCGATGCCCTTGGTGATGACCAGCAGGTCGCCCACCCGGGCGCCCCCGCTGGGTTTGACCCGCCCGGCGGCGGCGACGCCGACCATCGTCCCGGCCACCACGATGCGGGAGACCGCCGGGGTGATCTCGGTGTGGCCGCCGGCGGCGACCGCTCCCACTTCCCGGCAGGCGGCGGCGACCTCGGTGGCCAGGGCCCGCAGTTGCGCTTCGTCGGTTCCCGGCGGGGCGAGGAGCGAGGACAGGAACCACCGGGGCTCGCCGCCGGTCGCCGCCACATCGTTCGCGTTCACGATCACCGCGTGGCGCCCCGGTGCGGCGGTGGGGAAGGTGATCGGGTCCGCCGCCATGACGATCCGCTCCGCCTTCCCCGGGTCGGCGACGGCGGCGTCCTCCCCGGTGGCCGGCCCCAGTTCGAGCCCGGCGCGGGCCGCCTCGGGGCCCGGCAATCGCGCCAGCCGTTCCAGGACGGCGTCGAGCACCCGCGGCGGCGCCTTCCCTTCGGGGAGTTCCCCGGAGCCGTTCCCCGAGCCGTTTCCGGAACCGTTCCCGGGACGTTTCCCGGAACCATTCGCCGCCGCCGCCATCGCCGCAGGATAGCGAGCCCCGGCGCCGCCGCCCGGTCCGCCCGCCCCCCGGGGATCGGGTCGGCAGCGCCGCTCCCCACCGGCGAGCCGGGCGCCGACCGCCCCGCCGGGAGTCCCCCGCGACTGGTAGCCTCCCGCGCTCCGAGCCATGCGCCTCGTTGTTCTCGGCGCCGGCCAGATGGGGGAGCACCTCCTCAGGGAACTCATCCGGCTGCCCCACGACCACGACATCATCCTGGTCGAGAAGGACGCCCACAGCGAGTACCTGCTGCACCGTTTCGACATCGGCTTCTTCCAGGGGGACGCCCGGATCCCCTCGGTGCTGACCGAGCACTGCGCCGGCGCCGATGTGCTGTTCGCGCTCACGAACGACGACGCGACGAACCTGATCGCCGGCCTGACCGCGACCGACCCCGCCATCGGCGTCCGCCGCGCGATCGTGCGGCTGAGCGACGCCCGCCACCGGGAGAACCCGCTGCTCCTCGACGAGGACCGCGGCAGCCGCATCGAGACCATCCTGCCGGAGGAGCGGGTGGCGGAGGAGATCCTCGGCATCATCCGCTTCCCGGGCGCCCGCTCGGTTCGGGCCTTCGGCGGCGGCGACCTGCTCCTCCTGCGCGCCAAGCCCGAGGACGAGGAGGTGTTCGACCGCCCCCTGGCGGGGATCCACAGCGCTCCCCGCGGCTGGATCCTCACCGGCATCCTCCGCAGCCGGAAAGCGAACCGACTCGAGATCCCGCGCGGCCAGAGTTGCGTCCGCGCCGGGGACGAGGTCTTCGCCGTGGGCCCGGCCTCCACCGCGCCGGCCTTCCTGAAGGTCCTCGGCCTCCACCGCCCGCCGGCGGAACGGGTGGTGATCGCCGGGTTGGGGCAGGTCGGCCAGCGGCTCTGCGGCCTCCTGATGGACGCCGGGGTCGAGGTCACCACGATCAAGCGACCGTCGAACCCGGCGGTCTCCACCGCTTCGGTGACCATCCTGGGCGATGCCACCGACGAATACATCCTGCAGGAGGCGATGGTCGAAGACGCCGACTTCTTCGTCGCCGCCACCGACGCCGACGAGGTGAACTTCATGTCCGCGCACCTCGCCAAGCAGTTGGGCGCCCGCCGCACCATCGCCCTCCACAACCGCAGCGACTTCCGCGAGGTGATGCGCTCCGTCGGCGTGGACCACCCGATCGCCCCCGGACTCATCACCGCCGGCGCCCTCCTCCGCCCGCTGCACTCCCGGGCCACGGTCCGCCTGGACTGGGTGGAAGGCGGCGGCGAACTGGTCGAGATCGAAGTCGCCGACGGCAGCCCGGCGACCGCGAAGGCGCTCCGCGACCTCCGTGTTCCCCACAGCGCGATCGTCGGCGAGGTGGTCCGGGAGGGCACCGGCGCTTTCGTGCCGAACGGGGACACCCGGTTCCTCCCCGGCGACCGGGTCGCGGTGTTCCTGGAACAGGCCGCCGACGGGAAGACGGACGAGCCGCTGTGCGACCTGGAGCAGATCTTCGGCCAGCGGCGCCACTGAGCGGGTGGCGTCCGCGGCCCGGCCCCCGCCGCCGGCAGCAGCCAGCGGAATGCCGCCGGTGGTCCCTGTCGGAACGCCGCCGACCGCAGCGCCCCGCCGAGCCGATCGGCGCCCGCTCCGCGCGCCCCGGCCGGATTCGCGCCGCTCCCGGGAACTGACGGGCGGCCGGGCCCCGTGAAGCGCATCGAGACCCTGGCCCTCCTCGGCCGCCTCGCCGCCGCTCTCGGCGCGGCCATGCTGATCCCCACCGCGCTGGCGTTGGCCCTGGGAGAGTCCGCCTGGCTGTCCTTCGCGGTGCCGGCGGCGCTGGGCCTCCTCTGCGGCGCCCTGGCCCGCCGGACGCCGCTCGAGGCGGTGGACCGGGCCGGCTCCCGCGGCGGCCCCCGCGTCTATTCGTTCGTGGTGCTCGCCTGGGTACTCTCGGTGTCCTTCGCCGCGCTCCCCTACCTGGCCTTCTTCGGCCCCGGGTTCGTGGTGAACGCCCTGTTCGAGTCCGCCTCGGGCCTCTCCACCACCGGCGCCACCATCTTCTCCGAGGTGGAGTCGCTGCCCCGCTCGCTGCTCCTCTGGCGGGCGCTCACCCAGTGGCTCGGCGGTCTGGGGATCGTCATCCTGTTCGTCTGGGTGCTCGGCCGCCGCCAGTGGGGCGTGGATGTCCTCTCGGCGGAGGCCCCGGGGCCCACCGCCGAGAAGACCGAGCCGCGGATCGCGGAGACCGCCCGGGACACGGTTCTCGTGGGCGCCGCGCTCACCGCGGTGCTGGCCGGGGTGCTCGTCGCGCTGGACATGCCGCTCTTCGACGCCGTCTGCCATTCCCTCACCACCCTGGCGACCGGCGGCTTCTCCACCCGGAACGCCAGCCTGGCGGCGTTCGATCCGGCGATCCAGTGGACGGTCACCGTCTTCATGCTGCTCGGCGGCGTCCGCTTCGCCATCCACATCTACGGGGTAAAGCGGATCGCCCGGCGTCTCGCCGGCCTCTGGGGATGGCTCCGGGGCGCCCGCGGCCGCCGGATCTCCGCTCCCCCGCTCGCCACCTACTTCGGCGACCCGGAACTGCGGCTCTATGTCGGCGTCACGCTCCTGGCCACCGGGGTGTTCTTCGCGGGCCGCCTGCTGGCCGGGGAGCAGACCGCGGAAGGCCTCCGCCACGCGGCTTTCCAGGCGGTGGCGATCATCACCACTTCCGGGTTCGCCACCGACGACTTCAACGCCTGGTCCGACTTCTCCCGGGTGTTCCTGCTGCTGCTCATGTTCTGCGGGGGCTGCGTGGGCTCCACTGCCGGCTCGATCAAGATCCTCCGCTGGGTCATCCTGCTGCGCAAGGCGCCGCTCGCGGTCCGCGCGGTGACCCAGCCGCACACCGAGATGCGGGTCCGGGTGGGGCCGCGCCCGATCCCGGCGTCGCTGAGCGGCACCATCGGGGAGTTCGTGCTGTTCTTCGTGGGATTGGCCCTCGCCGGGACGCTGGCGCTCATCGCCCTGGGGATCGACCCGCTGACCGCGCTCAGCGCCTCGGCGGCGAGCGTCACCAATGTGGGGCCCGGTCTCGGAGCGGTGGGGCCGACTTCGAGTTATGTCGGGCTGCCGGCCGCCGCGAAACTCCTGCTGTCGGCGCTCATGATCGTGGGCCGGCTGGAAGTGGTCACCGTGGCGGTGCTCCTGGTGGCCCCGTTGCGTTCGCTCCGCTTCCGCCTGCGGTCGCTCGTCGGGTAGTTCCCCGGTTCCGGCCCGGCGCCGCGCCCCTACAATCCGCGCCGTGGCGAGCGACGACCGGAAGCCTCCGTCCGCCGCCGAGATCGAAGTCCTCCTGGACGAGCGGCGTTCCTATCCGCCGCCGCCGGCGTTCCGCGAGAGCGCCCGGGTCCGCGACGAGGCGATCTACGAGGAAGCGGCGCGCGACCCCGAAACTTTCTGGGAGTCACAGGCGGAGCAGTTGGAATGGAGCCGCCGCTGGGACCGGGTCCTCGACTGGAAGCCGCCCTTCGCCCGCTGGTTCGTCGGCGGCCGGCTGAACGCCAGCGTCAACTGTCTCGACCGGCACCTCGCCGCCGGCCGCGGCGACCGGCCGGCCTTCCACTGGGAGGGCGAGCCGGGCGAGCGGAAGACCCTCACCTACGCCGATCTCCACCGGGAGGTCTGCCGCTTCGCGAACGCGCTGCGCGGACTCGGGGTCGGGAAGGGCGACCGGGTGGCCCTCTACCTCCCGATGATTCCGGAACTCCCGATCGCCATGCTCGCCTGCGCCCGCATCGGCGCTCCCCACAGCGTGGTCTTCGCCGGGTTCTCCGCCCAGTCCCTGCGCGACCGGATCAACGACGCGGAGGCCAAGGTGCTCGTCACCGCCGACGGCGGCTACCGCCGGGGCGGCGTGGTGCCCCTCAAGGCCATCAGCGACGAAGCGCTCGCGGACACCCCTTCCATCACCGCGGCGGTCGTCGTCCGCCGCACCGGCGAGCCGGTCGCCATGACCCCCGGCCGCGACCACGACTGGTCGGCCCTGGTGGCGGACGCCCCGGACACCGCCGAACCGGAAGAGATGGACGCCGAGGATCTCCTCTACATCCTCTATACCTCCGGCACCACCGGGAAACCCAAGGGGATCGTCCACACCACCGGCGGCTACCTGACCGGGGTCACCGCGACCGCGCGGGCGGTCTTCGACCTCCGCGACTCCGACATCTGGTGGGCGGCCGCGGACATCGGCTGGGTGACCGGCCATTCCTACATCGTGTACGGCCCCCTCGCCCTCGGCGTCACCCAGGTGCTCTACGAAGGCGCCCCGGACTGGCCGGCCCGGGACCGCCTCTGGGAACTGGTGGAGCGGTACCGGGTCACCTGCTTCTACACCGCGCCCACCGCCATCCGCGCCTTCATGAAGTGGGGCGACCACCATCCCGCCGGGCGCGACCTCTCCTCGCTGCGCCTGCTCGGCACCGTCGGCGAGCCCATCAACCCGGAAGCCTGGGTCTGGTACCACCGGGAGATCGGCGGCGGCCGCTGTCCGGTGGTGGACACCTGGTGGCAGACCGAGACCGGGATGATCATGGCCTCGCCGCTCCCCGGCCTCACCGCGCTGAAACCGGGCTCGGCGACCCGCGCCTTCCCCGGGGTGGCGCTCGACATCCTCGACCGGGCCGGCGAACGGGTGGAGGTCGGCGGCGGCCTGCTCGCGATCACCGCTCCCTGGCCGGCGATGCTGCGCGGCATCTGGGGCGACGAACAGCGCTTCCGCGACACCTACTGGAGCCGCTGGCCGGGGATCTACTTCCCCGCCGACGGCGCCCGCCGGGACGAGGACGGTTACTTCTGGATCCTGGGGCGGGTGGACGATGTGCTCAATGTGTCCGGGCACCGGCTGGGCGCCGCCGAGATCGAGAGCGCCCTGGTGGAACACCCCGCCGTGGCCGAAGCCGCGGTCGTGGGCCGCCCCCACGAGATCAAGGGGGAGGGGATCGCCGCCTTCTGCGTCCTGCGCGAAGGATTCGCGGCGGATCCCGGCCTGGCGGCGGAGTTGAAGGCGCACGCCGCCGCCGCCATCGGGCCGATCGCCCGCCCCGACGACCTGATGTTCGCCGCCGATGTCCCGAAGACCCGTTCGGGAAAGATCATGCGGCGTCTGCTCCGCGACATCGCCGCCGGGAAAGCGATCGGCGACACGACGACGCTCGCCGACCCGGCGGTGGTGGCGCGGCTCAAGGAGGAATACGGCGATGACGGCGAGTGAACCGCTCCGGGTGGAGGTCGGGACCTCCGCCCCCGAGACCGGCGACCAACTGCGGGTCTTCCTGCTCGACGACGACCTCGACTTCGGCCTCCCCGGCCGGGAGTGGGCGCGGGCCTTCGTGGCGAACGCCCGCCGCCTCTACGGCGAGGCGGCGCTGAAACGGGAGGTCGCGCTCCACGGCGAGGAGGGGCGCCCGTCCGCCGCGGCCTACCACCTGCGCCTGGCCGCGGACTGGCCGAAGCACGACCGGGTGCGCATCCTGGCCGCCCGCGCCGCGCGCCGCGCCCGTGAGTTCGGCCACTCCGAAGTGGTCTTCGCGCTGCGCGGGGCCGACGGGCCGGGGCTCGTCGGCGCGGCGGTGGAAGGCGCCGGGCTCGGTCTCTACCGTTTCGACCGCTACCGCAAGGATCCCGCCGACCCGGTGGTGCAGACGATCCGGATCGTGACCGCCGAGGAAGCGGTGGACGGGGCGCGGGCGGCCGCCCGGAGGGCCGGATCCCTCGCCGCCGAAACGAACCGCGCCCGCGACCTGATCAACGAACCCGGGGAAGCGGTGACCCCGGAAGCGCTCGCCGAGGAGGCCCGGACGATCGCGCGCGAGACCGGGCTCGAAGCAGAGGTCTGGGAGGAGGACGACCTCCGCGAAGCCGGCTATCCGGGGCTGATCTCGGTGGGGCAGGGCAGCCACCGCCCGCCGCGCCTCATCGTCCTCCGGCATCGGCCCCCGGGCGGCGGCGACAGCGGAGCGAAGAACGGCGGGAAGGGCGGGCGCCATCTGGCGCTGATCGGCAAGGGGATCACCTTCGACACCGGCGGCATCTCGCTGAAGCCGCCCTCCGGGATGTGGACGATGAAGGGGGACATGTCCGGGGCCGCCGCGGTGCTCCGGGCGATGTCCGCGATCGCCCGCGCCCGGGTCCCGGCCACCGTCACCGGCATCGTGGCGACCGCCGAGAACTACCCGGGCCCCCACGCCACCCGGCCCGGGGACATCTTCGTCGCCCGCAACGGCAAGTCGGTCATGGTGGACAACACCGACGCCGAAGGGCGGCTGGTGCTCACCGACGCCCTCGCCCGCGCCGGTGAAGAGGGCGCGACCCACCTCGTGGACGCGGCGACGCTCACCGGCGCGGTGGTGCGGGCGCTCGGCGTCGGCGTCGCCGGCGTCCTGGGGAACGACCCGGAGTGGACCCGCGAAGTGATCGCCGCCGGCGAGCCCCACGGCGAGGTCTTCTGGGAGTTGCCGCTGGTGAAGGAATACCGGGAAGAACTCCGCTGCGACTCCGCCGACCTCAAGAACATCGGCGGCATCAACGCCGGGACGATCACCGCGGCGCTGTTCCTCGAGGAGTTCGTGCCCGCAGGGGCGAAGTGGGCCCACCTCGACATCGCCGGGCCCTTCCTGGTGGAGAAGCCCTGGAAGTACTACCCGAAGGGCGCCACCGGTTTCGGCGTCCGCACGCTCTTCGAGGTCGCTTCCCGCTTCGCCTCGGGCTGAACGGTCCCCCCGGACTTCCCGCCGGGATGGCGTCGTCGGGCGCCGCTCCTCACCACCCCGCCGCCTGGCCTTCCCGGCGGCGGTCCGGGCCGCCGGAGAGCGCCCCCGAACGGGGATAGATCCGGATCGCGTTCAACATGCCGAGGCGGGTCGCCGGATCCCGCAGCCGGTGGCCCAGCGCCGCCAACTCCTCCCCCACTTCCTCGGCGAACTCCTTCTCCAGGACCAGGTCGGTCCCTTCCAGGTACGGGATGGAGTTGGCCAGGTACCGGGAGACGAAACGCGGCGCGTCCACCGCCTCGGCGGCGCCCAACTCGTAGTCGAGCGCGCGGACCAGCACCTGGACGATGGTCTGCGGAATCGTCCAGCCCCCCGCCGAGCCGAGCGCGAAGTACGGCTTGCCGTACCGGGTGACGAGCGTCGGACTCATGACGAAACGCGGACGCTGCCCGCCCTCGATCCGGTTCACATCCCCCTCCTCGAGACTGAAGTACGACATGCCGTTGTTGAAGATGATTCCGGTTCCGGGAACGACGACCCCCGCCGGCAGCATGAGCGTCTGGGTCATCGTCACCACGTTGTGGTCCCGGTCCACGACCGTGTGATGCGTGGTGTGCTCCACCGCCGCCGGCGGCCCCGCGCCGGGACGCGCCGCTTCGTGGAACCGCGCCCGCGAGCGGTCGATCCGTTCGGCCTGCGCCGCCGCGTACTCCTTCGACAGCAGCCGTTCGAGCGGCAGTTCGGCGTAGTCCTTCCCGGTGTTGAAGGCGTCTTCGTCCACGAACGCCAGTTTCATCGCTTCCGTCACCAGGTGGACGAACTCCGCCGAGTTGTGTTCCAGCGCGGCGAGGTCGAACTGCTCGAGGATGTTCAGCGTCTGCAGCACCGTCATCCCGGACCCGCCCGGCGGCTGGCTGTACACCCGATACCCCCGGTAGGTCCCGCGGAGCGGCTCCAGCCAGCGGGCGCGGTAGTTCGCGAAGTCGGCGACGGTGAGGATGCCGCCGTTCTCCGCGAAGAACGCCGCCGCGGTCTCGGCGAGCGCGCCGCCGTAGAAGACCTCCGGTCCGCCCTCGGCGATGGCCCGGAGGGTCGCCGCCAGGTCCGGCTGTTCGATCACCTCGCCGACCGCCGGTGGTTCGCCGCCCTCGAAGAAGATTCCGGCGCCGTAGGGATAGCGGGCCACCTCGGCGCCGAACCCGCTCGTCGCGAACGCCCGGCGCACCGCCGGAGTCATGGCGAAACCCTCTTCGGCGTAGCGGATCGCCGGGGCGAGGACTTCCGGCCAGGTCATCGAGCCGTAGGTGTCCAGCAACTCCGCCCAGCCGGCGAGGCTCCCCGGAACGAGCGGCGCGAGGAAACTGTCCCGCGCCGGATGCGTCCGGTCCCAGAGCCGGCTGCCGGCGGTGAACGCCTCCGGGTCCGCGGCGGCGGGCGCCGCGCCGATGAAGTCCAGCGACCGGACTTCCTGCTTCTCCGCGTCGTGGACCAGCGCGTACCCCCCGACGCCGCCGAGTCCGGACATGAGCGGTTCCACGACCGCCAGCACCGCCGCGCCGGCCACCGCCGCGTCGAAGGCGTTCCCCCCGGCCTGCAGGATGCGGAGCCCGGCCTGCGCCGCCAGCGGATGCGAGGTCACCACCATGCCGTTGACGCTCATCCCGCCGGCGGCGCCCGGCCGCCCGAAGCCCGCGGCCAGCAACAGCACCGGCGCCAGTCCCGCCGCCCACAGGAACGGCGCGTAACGGTTTTTACGGATCATGGAGGTTCTCCTTCTTCGGGCCGGTCGTTGGCATCAGGTGTCATCTTCTCGATCTGCCACGCGAGAGCGAAACGGAAGTCCGCTTCGGAGTGGAAGACCGGCCGACTCGCGGCCAGTGCGGTCATCACGCGACGAATACTGAATCCCGCCATGATCGTTTCCTCCCGCCCAAGCACGGCGTGCTTTCGGTTCTGTCTTGTTCGTGGTGCGCCGGCCGGTCCGCCGCGTCGGGTCAGTCCTCGGTGGTGGTCGTCGGCTCCGCCGGGGTCGAGGGCCTTCGGCGGAGGTCGCCGATGAGGAGGCGGACGACGGTGCCGTAACTGGCGGCGCCGTCGGGGACGCGCATGGTGCGCAGGTAGGAGTCGTTCACCCGCTGCGCCGCGCCGCGGACGACGCCCCGGTGCTGCGCCCAGAAGCGGTTCAGCGCGTCGAGGTCGCGCCGGGGCCCCGGGCCGAGCGCCGCCCAGATGCGGTCGCGGGTGGGGGCGTCGGCGTGCCGGGAAGCGGCGAGCAGGTGCCGGGCGGCGAAGAACGAGGCCGCGTAGCGGAGGTACGGATGGCGCTGCCCCCGCGACAGCGCCAGCCAGGCGACGAAACTCGCTTCGCCCTCGTGGGTCACCGCCCGCTGGTGCGCCTTCTCGTGGGCGGCGGTGAAAGCGACTGCCACATCCGGCGGCTGGGTGTTCACCGTCGGTTCCCCGGTGAACGGGACGAAGATGCCGCTCACGCCCATCCGGGACATGAGCCCGGAGAACACCGCCGGCTTGACCGGCGCCGACGCGGCCGGCCGCGGGTCGCCGGGAAGCCCCAGTTCGTCGTAGGCGGCGTCGATCTCGCGGCTCAACTGCGCCAGGTCGAGCGGGTTCTCGGAGACGCGGTCCTCCGGGAGCCGCGCCAGCCGGTGGGCGCGCGTCGTCTCCGCGGCGACCCGCCCGGCCAGCCGCGCCACTTCGGCGGGCTCGATGCCGTCGGTCGAAACGCCGAGCCGGGACTCCAGCCGGGGACGGGCGTAGTTGAGCCCCCAGACCAGGACGAACGCGGCGTAGAGCATCCCGGTCCCCGCGAGCGCCACCAGCCCCAGCCAAGCCAATTGCCGCAGCGCGCCCGGTCGCGGCGCCGGCGCACCCGACCCGGCAGGAAGGGGCCGGCGGGCGATTCGCAGCCAGATCCGCCGCACCCGGCGGGCGACGACGAACAGCGCTGCCGCGCCGACCAGCAGTTCCGCCACCGAGAACGGGAACAGGCCGCTGATCCCGGCGAACAGGGCCACCACCCAGCGGTAGGCGCCGCCGGTGTAGGCGGCCTCGACCTGCTCCGGCCCGGCGAGTCCGAACTGGAACAGCGCGAACCCGGCCACCCCGGAGACGATCCCGAACAGGACGAACCGCCGCCCGCGAATGCTGCTGCGGCGCCGGCCGGCGCCACGCCCTCCTCCCGACGACTCCCCGCGGTCCGCGGGCGCCCCGGCGCCGGAGTCGGGAAGGGTCCCGCCCGTTTCGCGCCCTTCGCTCATTCCTTCCGCCCGGCGCTGCGAACTGTAATCGGCGGCGGCGTCGGGTCCGGCGCCGGCGTCCGCGCGACCGAAATCAGCGGGGTCGCCGGGCCCGGCGCCTGTCGGCGATCGCCCGGAGCAGGTGCCGCTCCGCGGTTTCGTCGAAGCCCACTTCGGGAGCGAGCAGCAGGCGGCGGCTCAGTCGGGCGGACATCAGCCCGCTGTGGGTGTGCGGGCAGTCCGGGGCGATCGCATGGACGAGTTCGTGAGCCAGGACGCGTCCGAGCGCCCGCCCCAACCGGCGCGCCCAGGGCCCGTGCCCCGGCCAGGGCCGGCGTCCGGAGCGGCGCAGGCCCAGCGCCCGCTTCGCCGCGCCGACGGAGAGGAAGACCGATCTCCGTTCCTCCGGGGCGCCCACGGCGACTCCGAGGGCGTGCCGGTGCACCCGCCAGTGCTTCGGGATCTCGGGGTAGAGGGTGGCGGAGACGGCGCGGGTCTCCGGGGCGGCGACGAAGAACACGATGGCGCCGCTGCGCCGGAACGCCGCCGCGGTCTCCTCCCGGAGTTGCTCGAGGGCGGAATGCGAGAGCAATCCATCGGGGTCGTTGAGATTGACCACCAGGGACGGCAGTTCGTCGGCGCGCCCCGGTCGGATCGAATCCTTCCCCGCCGCGAAGGCGCGTGCCGAGGCCGAAGGCGGCGGGCGGCCGGGCAGCGGCGCACGGCCGGCCGCCCCGGGGACTTCGTTCGGGAACAGCGCCGCGAATAGCAGGATGCCGATCGCGGCGGGCGCGGGTAAAGACATGGGCGCCGGGGAACGCGGCGTTCGCCGGCGGGTTCGAATTCGGCAGACATTCGCGGTTTCGGACGGCGTTTCCTGAATTCCGCGTTCAGGAAATGGAATCGCGGCCCGCAACGCGTCTCTCGGAACCCCCGAAACGGTTCCGGCGACCGCATTCCTCCGCTCTCCCGATCGTGGCGGAGGGTCGACCCCGGGTCACGAGCCGCGGACCTCCGATCTACCGGAAGACGCCGACTCCGACGCGCCGGTCGGTCGGCGGCGACGCAGTCGGTATGGACTCCGGGTCGCCCCGCCGATTCCGAACCGCTCGGGCGATTCGTCGGTCAGCCCTGGCCCACGGCCTCCCCGCCGTAGGCGGAGAGCCCCCGGCGCAGGTACCGGCCCGCCGTCTCGTCGAAGCCGATTCCCGGCGAGGTCAGCATCCGCCGGTTCAACCGCGCCGCCATGATTCCGTGGCTGGTGTGGGGGCAGTCGGGGGCGACGGTGTGCAGGAGTTCGTGGGCCAGCACCCGGCCGAGCGCGGTGCCCAGTTCCACCGCCGGCCGGCCGGCGCCCGGCGCCGCCCCCCGAGCCGGGCCCCGCCACCCGAGCGCTCGCCTCGCCGCCTGCACCGAGAGGAAGACCGAGCGCCGCTCGCCGGGGCTGCCCACCGCCACGCCGAGGGTCTGGGGGTTGACCCGCCAGTTCGTCGGGATCTCCGGGTAGAGCGTCGCCGGAACGACCCGGGGCCCGCCCCGCCGGACGAAACGGATCGAGGCCCCGCTGCTCTCGAAGGCGTCGGCGGCCTCCGCGCGCAACCGCTCCAGCGCCGGGCGCGAGAGCAGCCCATACGGGTCGTAGAGCCGGACGAGCAGCGGGGCGGCGGCGAGGGCGTCCTCCGGGGCGGGTTCGGCGTTCTCCCGGGAATCGGCAGGACCCGACGCCGCCCCGAGGCCGGGCCCGACGAGGGAAACCACGAGGGAAACCGGCAGCAGCGACCGGAACCATCCCCGGCCCGCCGCCCGCGAAGCCCGGCGCCGGCCGGATGCCCGCCGTGCGCGCCGCCGTCGTTCGGGTTCGAGGAGGCGGTCGGATCGTGGGGCGGAGCGCATGTCTCCCCCGAACGAGGCCGCCGCGGCCCGGTTCGGAATCCGGCGAAATCCACGATCTTTGCGTCCTTTTCCTGAATTCGGCGTTCAATTCCTCGAAACCTCCGCCGGAGGACCGCGCTTCGGGGAGGGTCGCGGCGAGTGTTCCGGTCGCTCCCCGGCGGCGCGGCCTTCCTCTCCCTCGCCGCCCCCGACCCCCTCGCCGACCGCGGCGGCGGGCCTCGTCTCCTCCGTCGGTCCCCTGCGAATCCCCTCCCGCGCTCTGCCGGTTCCCGCCCCGGGCGGCCGGCCTCCCTCGGGCCCGGCCGCGCGGGAGCCCGGGGACTCGAAACGGCCCCCGCTCGGTACCATCGGCGCCGAGCCGATGGCGAGCCGCCCCGAACCGGACGAGCCGCCGCCCCCTCTCGACGAGACCCGGCGGTTCGACGCCGCGGTCGTCGGCGGCGGGATCGTGGGTCTCGCCGTCGCCCGCCGCCTGCAGGAGGTCACCCGAAGCGCTCCGGTCGTCGTCCTCGAGAAGGAACCACGGACCGCCCGCCACCAGACGCTCCGCAACAGCGGCGTCATCCACTCCGGCCTCTACTACCGGCCGGGCTCGCTTCGCGCCCGCAACTGCCGCCGGGGCGTCGAACTGCTCCACGCCTTCTGCGACCGCCACGGCGTCCCCTACGCTTCGTCGGGCAAGGTCATCGTCGCCGCGAACGCCGCCGAACGGGAACGGCTGGAAGGACTCCGCGAACGCGGTCGGGAGAACGGCGTCCCCGGTCTCCGGCTGCTCGACCGCGCCGGCCTGCGCGAGATCGAACCCCACGCGGAGGGAGTGGCGGCGCTCCACTCGCCCACTTCCGGCGTCGTCCGCTTCGCCGAAGTCGCCGCCGCTCTCCGGCGTTCCTTCGAGGCCGCCGGCGGAACCGTCGCGACCGGCGCGCGCCTGCTCTCCGTCGTCCCGGAGTCCCCCTCCGCGCTCTGCCTCGGGACCACGGCGGGCGAAATCCGATGCCGCCGACTGCTGAACTGCGCCGGGCTCCACGCCGACCGGGTGGCGCGCCTCGCCGGGGACGAACCGGAACTCTCGGTGCTCCCCTTCCGCGGCGAGTACTTCCGGCTGCGCCCCGAGCGCGCCGACCTGGTGCGCGGCCTGATCTATCCGGTCCCCGACCCCCGCTTCCCCTTTCTCGGCGTGCATCTCCACCGGGGGCTCGACGGCGAGGTCAGCGCCGGGCCGAACGCCATCCTCGCCGGGGCGCGGGAGGGCTACCGCCGCCGCGACCTCGACCTGGTCGACCTCCGGGAGATGCTCGGCTACTCCGGCCTCCGCCGGCTGGCGCTCCGGGAATGGCGCACCGGCCTGGACGAGATCGCCCGCTCCCTCTCGAAACGCCTCTTCACCCGCCGACTCCGCCGGCTGGTCCCGAGCGTGACCGCCGCCGACCTGCTCCCGGCCCCCGCCGGGGTGCGGGCGGTGGCGGTGCTGCCGGACGGCCGGATCGCCGACGATTTCCGGATCCTCCGGCGCGGGAACCGGGTCCATGTGCTGAACGCCCCCAGCCCGGCGGCCACCGCGTCGCTCGCCATCGCCGAGCAGGTCGTGGCCCTGGCGCTCGAATGACGACGCCTCCGCGCCCCTCGCCGACCGGCGCCGCGCCGCCCCCGAAGGGCCGACCGACCCGATGAACCCACGCCCCCGAGCGCTTTCGCCCCCGGCGCTCTTCCCCACGGCCGCCTGGGTGTTCCTCGGCTATCTCCTCGCCGTCATCCTCTTCGGCGCCTGGGTGCGCATCACACACTCCGGGGACGGCTGCGGCAGCCACTGGCCCTCCTGCGGCGGGGAAGTGATCCCGGTCTCCCCGTCCGCCGCCACGCTGATCGAGTACACCCACCGCCTCACCAGCGCTCTCTGCGGCCTCCTGATCCTGGCGCTGCTCCTCTGGGCCTGGCGCCTCTACCGCTCCGGCCCGACCACCCGCCTCCTCGCGGCGACCCTGGTCTTCATCCTGATCGAAGGCGCGATCGGGGCCGGCCTGGTGCTCGGCGGCCTCGTCGGCAGCGACGACTCCGCCGCCCGCGCGATCGTCATCTCGCTCCACCTCGTGAACACCTTGGGTCTCACCGCCGCCGCCGCGCTCGCCGCCTGGTGCTCCGCCGATCCCCTTCGCGCTCCCCGCTTCCGCCACCGCCGCGCCGCCTTTACCGTGGGCGCAGCCCTCGTCGTCCTCACCGCCATGACCGGGGCGGTCACCGCGCTCGGGGACACCCTGCTGCCGAAGGAAGCGGAGATCGGCGCGGGCCTCTTCGCCCGGCTGGCCGAGGACCTGGGCCCTGGGAACCACTTCCTGGCACGCCTGCGAGTGCTCCATCCGGCAGTCGCCCTCCTGACCGCCGGCTACGCCCTCTGGCTCCTCCGCCCGGAGACCGCCCGGAACCGCTGGGCGGTCCTGGCGCGGAACGCCGTCCTGGTCGAGTGCGCCGTGGGCTTCGTCTCCGTAGCCTTCTCCGCGCCCGGCTGGATCCAGTTGCTCCACCTCCTCCTGGCGCAACTCTTCTGGATCGCCCTGGTGCTCGCCTGGGTCTCGTCCGCTCCCCCGGCGGCGCGGACGCCGGCCTCTCCCGCCTGAACCGCGCCGCATTTCCCGCCCGGCACGGCGTCCGGGGCGGGGACGGCGGCGCTCCGATGCTCCCCGGCGGGGCAGCGGCCCGGTCTCCGGTACGATCCGGCGCCCCTTTTCCCGATCAGGAGCCGTCCCATGCGTCCCTCGTCCCTCGCCACCGGTCTCACCCTCTTCGCCTTCGCCGCCGTTTCGGCCCCCGCCGCCCCCGCCCAGGAGGCGGCTGTCGTCATCCGCGCCGACCGGCTCATCGTGGGCACCGACGCCCCGGTCATCCGCGACCCGGTGGTCGTCATCGAGGGGGAACGCATCACCGCGGTCGGCCCCGACGGCGCCATCCCGGTGCCGCGCGGCGCGACCGAGATCGCCCTCCCCGGCCACACCCTCCTCCCCGGCCTCTTCGACTGCCATGTCCATCTCGGCGGCGTCCCCGGCGACGGCGGAGACACCCAGAAGATGCGGGAGACCGTCGCCCACGAGGCCATCTACGCCGCCGCCCACGCGAAGATCACCCTCGAACTGGGTTTCACCAGCGTCCGGAACATCGGCGCCGGCAATTACTACGACGCCGCGCTGCGCGACATGGTCGAACGCGGCGTCGTTCCCGGGCCGAGGATCCAGGCCGCCACCTGGGGCGTCGGCGCCACCGGCGGCCACGCCGACATCAACGGCTGGAGCGCGGATGTGCCCACGCCGGGCTACGCCATGATCGCCGACGGTCCCGACGAACTCCGCAAGGCGGTCCGCTACCAGGTGAAGTACGGCGCCGATGTCATCAAGGTGACCGCCGGCGGCGGCGTCCTCTCCCAGGGCAACTCCATCAACGACCAGGCGTACACCCTCGAGGAGTTGCAGACGATCGTCGAAACCGCCTCCATGCTGGGCACCCCGGTGGGAGCGCACGCCCATTCCCCGGCGGCGATGAACGCGGCCATCCGCGCCGGCGTCGCCAGCATCGAACACGGCACCCTCATAGACGACGAGGGCATCCGCCTGGCGAAGGAACACGGCACCTTCGTCGTGCCCACGCTCTACACCCTCGACTACATCATCGACGAAGGCGCCGAGAACGGCGTCCCGGATTACGCGATCGCCAAGGCGAAGGAGATCGCCGCCATGCAGCGCGAACGACTGGGCGCCGCCTTCCACGCCGGGGTGAAGTTCGCCTACGGCACCGACGCCGCGGTCTTCCCCCACGGCCGGAACATGCGCGACTTCGGCATCATGGTGGACGAGATGGACATCTCCCCGATGGCCGCCATCCAGACCGCCACCATCAACGCCGCCGAGTTGCTGGGCTGGGAAGAAGACCTCGGCTCCCTGGAGCAGGGCAAACTCGCCGACCTCATCGCCGTCGAAGGCGACCCCCTGGAGAACATCCGCCTCCTGGAGGATGTCCGCTTCGTCATGAAGGGCGGCGAAGTCATCAAGAGCCCGTAAACGTTGCCTGACGCAAGAGCACGCTCACTCGGGTCATCGGTATGTCGTTCGATCCTGAGATGGACAGGTCCATGACGTGTCCTCACTGCAGCGTATGGTTCAACGACTCCCCAGACGAGAAAACTCTGGACGTGGAGGATGGTTGGGCTTGGGTGGTCTTGACCAGGCACTGCCCGAGGTGTCGTCGGCTGATTATCTCGCTTGCCTGTGTGCAGAGCGACGACGAGATATCGTCGTCCGAGTTCGTGGTTGAGCCACGGACGACCGGACGGGATCCCGCACCTGCCGAAGTGCCGCCGGAGATAGCGAAAGACTATCGAGAGGCGTGCCTTGTACTGACAGACAGTCCGCGGGCAAGCGCTGCGCTGAGCCGCCGGTGCCTTCAGCACATTCTGAGGGAGAAGGCGGGCATCAAGTGCCGTGATCTCGCAGCGGAGATCAAGAAGGCGATTGCTGATGGGCTTCCGTCCTATATCGCCCGTGATCTCGACGACGTTCGAACCCTCGGCAACTTCGCGGCTCACCCCAAGAAGAACACGAGGACTGGGGAGATCATCCCGGTCGAACCAAAGGAGGCGGAGCACAATCTCAATGTGATCGAGGCGCTGTTCGATCATTTTTTCGTGAAACCGGAGAAGGCTCGGAAGCTGCGAGAGGCTCTGGACCGGAAGACCGCCGCGACGAAAGAACAGGCTCCGGCGAACGGACGCACCGAGACGGCGGACGGTTCCAGCGCCGCCGAAAGCGGACAGCGGGGCGATGGCGACTGAACCGGTGGCGAACCCCCCGGTTCTCGCGTCGGCGACGCCGGCCGTCGAACTCCAGCCCGGCCAGGTCCTCGCCGGGCCGATGTTCGCGGAGCCGGTGCGGGTGGAGACCGTCAGCGCGAACGGCGCCGGTTCGCTGACGGTCGGGGTCGTCGAGATCCGGAGCGAGCGGTTCCGGCGCGTCGTGCTGACCCCCGCCGATATCGCCCGGATCGAGATCGGCGCTTCGATCCCCACCTACGACGGGGACGGGGCGCTGCTGCGGCTCGGGATCCAGGCGCACCTGCTCGGCATCGCCTACGAGTACGACCCCTGGTTCGCGCTCTCCACTTCCCGGGTGGATCCGCTCCCGCACCAACTCGACGCCGTTTACAACCACCTCCTCCGCTGCCCCAGCGTCCGCTTCCTGCTCGCCGACGACGCCGGGGCGGGGAAGACCATCATGGCCGGCCTCCTCATCCGCGAACTGAAACTGCGCGGCCTCATCGAGCGCATCCTGGTGGTCGGCCCGGCGAACCTCTCCTTCCAGTGGCAGCGCGAACTCCACGAGAAATTCGACGAACAGTTCGTCGTCCTCAAGGGCGCCGACATCCGGGAACAGTTCGGCGTCAACCAGTGGCAGCAGCACGCCCAGGTCATCACCTCCCTCGACTTCGCCAAGCGCGAGGAGATCCTTCCCGGCCTGACCCAGGCGGACTGGGACCTGGTCATCGTGGACGAAGCGCACCGTATGTCGGCGACCGACCGGACCCACAGGAGCCAGCGCTACCGCCTCGGCGAGTCGCTGCGCGACCACAGCGCCCACCTGCTGCTCCTCACCGCCACCCCCCACAAGGGCGACCCGGAGAACTTCTCCCTGTTCCTGCAACTGCTCGACGCCGACGCCTACGCCGATGTGAAGTCCATCCGCCAGGCGATGGAGGGCGGCGCCGCCCCCTTCTACCTCCGCCGCACGAAGGAAGCGATGGTGTATTTCCCGAGGCGCGGCGAGGACGGCGAGTGGGAAGCGAAGAAGGTTTTCACCAAGCGGATCATCCGCACCATCTCGTTCGAGATCGCCGGCGAGGAATACGACCTCTACGAGAGCGTCACCCGGTTCGTGAAGCGCCACAGCCGACGCGCGGCGGCCCTCGGCGACGAACGCCGGGCGCGGGCGGTGGGCTTCCTCATGTCGCTCTATCAACGCCGGCTCGCTTCGAGCATCCACGCCGTCCGCCGTTCCCTCGAGAATCGCGCCGAACGCCTGGAGAAGGGTCTGGCGCAGGCCCGGAAGCAGGCGCTCGACGCTCCCGCGACCCTCCCGGACCTCGAAGATCTCGAAGAGATGGAGGATTCCGAACGGGAGCGCCTGGAACGACTCCTCGAAGCGGTCACCCTCGCCGGGAATCCCGAAGAGGTGCAGCGCGAGATCGCCGAACTGAAGCGACTCGCCGGGGAAGCGGCGAGAGTCGAGGAGAGCGGAACCGAGGCGAAACTCCGCCGCCTCGAAACACTGATGCGCGAGCAGGGCTTCTTCGACGCCCCCGAGCAGCGGCTCCTCGTCTTCACCGAGTTCAAGGACACCCTCCACTACCTGCTGCAGCGCCTGCGGGACTGGGGTTTCCGGGTCGGCTGCATCCACGGCGGGATGAAACCGGGCAGCCGGGACGAACCGGGCACCCGGCTCCACGCCGAGCAGCAGTTCCGCGAAGGCGGCATCCAGGTGCTCGTCGCCACCGAAGCCGCCGGCGAAGGCATCAACCTCCAGTGCTGCCACCTGCTCTTCAACTACGACATCCCCTGGAACCCGAATCGGCTGGAACAGCGCATGGGCCGCATCCACCGCTACGGCCAACTGCGGGACTGCCTGATCTTCAACTTCTTCGCCGCGAACACCGTCGAAGGCAAGGTGCGGCAGCGCCTCCTGGAGAAACTCCAGCAGATCCGCGACGCCCTGGACGACGACGCGGTGTTCAATGTGGTCGGCGAAGTCCTGCCGGCGACGGAGATCGAGGGCGTCCTCCGCGACTACTACGCCGGCCGCCTCGGCGAGGAGGACCTCGAAGAGCGGGTGCTCCGCGGGGTGGACGAGAGCCGCTTCCGCGAGATCTGCCAGGCGGCGCTCGAAGGCCTGGCCACCCGCTCGCTGAACCTGGAGATGCTGACCGAGCGTCGCGCCCGGATGCAGGAACACCGGGTGGTCCCGGAGCGCATCGCCCGCTTCCTGCGCGAGGCCGCCGAAGTCGCCGAGATGCCGCTCCGGGCCGCGCCCCGGCTGGCCTTCACCTACGAGGGCGTCCGTCCGCCGCGCGCCCTGAAGCGCTACGAGGCCGACGCCGACTGGAAGATCGCCGGACTGGCGGCGCGCTACCCCCGCCTCTCGACCCACCGGGAAACCGCCGAGAAGCGGAACCTGGAGTGGGTCACCCCCGGCCATCCGCTCTTCGAGGCGCTCCGCCGCCACGCCCTTTCGTCCGCCGGGGAGGCCTTCACCCGCGGCGCCTGCTTCCACTCCGTCGCCCACGACGCCCCGGCGCGCCTCGACACCTACCGGGCGCGGGTCGTGGACGGCCGGGGCCGGGTGCTGCAGGAGCGACTGTTCGCCGTGGAACTCGCGGACGGGGCCGAGCCGCGGTGGCGCGACCCGGACCTCCTCGGCGACCTGACCCCCGCCGCTCCGCCGCCGAACCTTCCCGCGGTCGCTGCCGCCCCGGAACCCCTCGAGTGGATGCAGACCCGGGCGCTCGCCGCCACGGCGGAGGCGCGGGAAGAGCGGATCGCCCAGGTGGAGCGCGTCGCCGCACATGTCGAGGTCTCCCTCACGGAGGTGCTGGTCCGCGCCGACCAGGAGATCGGCAATGCGCACGAGGCCCGGGAGGAGGGCGTCGTCGGCGCCGAAGGCCGGCTGGCCCGGGCGGAGAACCGGTACGCCGAGATCGAAGCCCGCCGCGACCGCCGCCGCGAAGAGTTCGCCCGGGAGCGGACGCTTACCCTCCAGGGGATGGAACGCCTGGCCAGCGCCCTCATCCTGCCGCACCCGGACCGGGCGACCCCGGCCCTCCGGAACCTCCGCCCGAACCCGGAGACCGAGCTGACCGCCATGCGCGTCGTCATGGAGCACGAACGGGAACAGGGCCGCGAAGTCACGGATGTGAGCGCCGAGAACCTGGGCTACGACCTCCGCAGCCTCGACCGCGAATCCGGCGACCTCCGGCTCATCGAGGTGAAGGGCTTCGCCGCCGCCGCCGGGGGCCGCATCGCCCTGACCCCGAACGAACGCCGCGTCGCGGAGGACCGCCCGGACTGCTACTGGCTCTATGTGGTGACCGGCTGCGCCGGGGCCCCGACCCTGCGGCCCCCGGTGCCCGACCCGGCCCGCCTCGACTGGAAGGAAGTGAGCCAGGTCGCCCATTACGCGCTCGAGGTCGCGTCCCTCGATGCGGAACCGCCGCGCGGGGAGCCCGAATCGCGGTGAGCGCGCTGCCGGTGATCGAGGTCGTACGCTGACGCCATGACCCGCACCGATTTGGTGGAACTGACCCGCTGCGGCCCGAGTTCCTTCGTCGAGTTCCAGCGCGACGACCTATCGCCGGAGGCGCTGGCGAGCGATCTGGTCGGGTTCCTCAACCTCGAGGGAGGTCAGGTGTTCCTCGGCGTCGAGGAGGATGGCGCGGTTTCCGGCCTGCGGCGGGAGCCGGGGGAAGTGGAGGAGTGGGCGATGGCTTCCGCGCGCACTCGGGTCCGGCCGGCGGTGATCCCGAGGTGGCAGACGATCCGCTGGGATGAGCGGCGAATCGTGGGAATCGTGTCCGTTCCGGGGAACGCCCCCGACAAGCCTTACCGGTCGCGGAGCGCGTCCGGCTGGGTCACGCGCGTCCGCGTCGGCACCCGGACCCGGGACGCCTCCGGCGACGAGGAGCAGAGCCTCTGCCGGCAGGCCGACCGCCCGGGTTACGGGATGAAAACGGCGCTCGGTTCCGACCTCGGCGCCCTCGACCGGCGGCGTCTCCACGACTACTTCTGCCGCGTCCAGAAGAGAGAGGCGCTGGCGCCGGACGACGACGCGGCCTGGACCGCGCTTCTGGAGACCCTGGGTTTCGCGACGGCCTCTTCGGTCGATCCCTACGCGACTGTAGCCGGAGTCCTCCTCTTCGGCAGGGCCCCGAAGCGCCTGTTGCCGCAGTCGGGGATCCGCGCCCGCTGCTTCCCGGGCCGGGAGATGGACTCCGCGCCGGAGCACGACCTGGTGTTGGCCGGCCCCCTCGTCGCGCTGCGCGGGGAAGACGGTTCGATCCGCGAGCCGGGGCTCGTGGAGCGCGGTTTGGACTTCGTCCGCCATAACGCCGGCCCCTCCGCCGGTCGCGATGGCGGGCGGAAGGCGAGGCGCCGGGAGTATCCGGAAGCAGTGGTCCGGGAGACCCTCGTGAACGGTCTGGTGCACCGTGATTACCGCAACCCCGGAACCGACCTGAACTTGGACTTGCTCCTGTTCTCGGACCGTCTGGAGGTTCGAAGTCCCGGGAGTCTGCCCGGCACCGTGACGCCCGAGGGGATGCGCTGCGGGCAGCGGTACTCGCGCGACCAGATGCTCGTCGCTGTGATGCGGGACTACGGCTACACGGTTCCCCGCGGGAGGGGCGTGCGGAACCGGATCATCGAGGGGATGCGCGCTCACAACGGCACGGAGCCCGACCTGATCGAGGAGGAGCATCGGTTCACCGTCCGACTCTGGAAGGACGCGCCCGCGGCATGATCCCCCGCGAGTGCCGCCGCCTCGCGGAGGTGGACTTCCCCATCGCCGCGGTCTCGAAGCACGCCGTGGCCGAGCAGTCGGCGCGGCGGGGACATCCGAAGGGCCTGCACAAGTGGTGGGCGCGCCGACCGCTGGCGTCCTCCCGGGCGATGCTGCTCGCGCTGCTCCTGCCGGACCCCGCCGACGAGCACTGCCCTGACGAGTTCCGGGTCGAGGTCCGACGCCGCCTCGTGGAGGTACCGCAGCCGGCCCCGTGGCACTTCACGCTGCGGTCGGAAGAGACGGAGCACGAGGGGCTTCGGCGCGTCCTGCTCGGTTTCATCGCCGACTTCGCGGCGTGGGGGAACGCCTCCCGGCCGGCGTTCCTGAGGGCAGCGCGGGCGCTCGTCGCGGCCGCCCACGGTGAGGATCGTCCACAGGTTGTGGATCCCTTCGCCGGAGGCGGTTCGATCCCGCTGGAAGCCCTGCGCCTCGGCTGTGACGCCACGGCGACCGACCTGAATCCGGTGGCCTGCCTGATCCTGAAGACGATGCTGGAGGACCTTCCGCGCGCCAGGCCGGACCTCGCTTCGGAGGTTCGGCGTGTCGGAGAAGAGATCCGGGAGGAAGTCCGGCGGGAGTTGGCGGACCTCTATCCGCCGGACCCTGACGGTTCGATTCCGATCGCGTACCTGTGGGCTCGAACTGTGCAGTGCGAGTCGCCCGCCTGTGGGGCGGAGATGCCGTTGTTGCGCTCCATGTGGTTGTCACAGAAGCGCGGTCGTCGATCGGCGTTGCGACCGATCGTCCAAAGACGAGGCGGGTCGACGCCGAAGATCGACTTCGAGATATTCCGACCCGGAGATGCGAAGGAAGTGGGTGCCGGCACCGTGCGGCTCGCTCGAGCTACCTGCCCCGCATGTAGCGACGCCTTGCCGCCCGAACGAGTGCGATCTCAGTTGGCGTCGCAGCGTGGTGGAGCCGAGACTGTCTTCGACGGAGGTGGTCGGCGCCGTGCGGGAGCACGGTTGACGGCGGTTCTTGTCGCAGGCGCCGGCGACAGTGGTCGTCGGTTTCGGGGGCCGTGCGATCGGGACTACACAGCAGTACGACGAGCGCAGGACCTACTGCTCGACGATCGCTCCAGGACGGAAGTGAAGGATCGGATCGACCTGCCGCTGGAGCCACTGCCACCGGTCGGCACCTTGGGTTTTCGCGTACAGCGGTACGGAATGTTGAGGTGGCGTGACATGTTCACGGCTCGCCAGAGCGTCGCCCTGATCAGGTTCTGCGCTCATGTACAGAAAGTCCGATCCGATGATGTTCGCACTATTCTCGCTCTTCGTATCGGCACGATGGCGGACGGGAATTGTTCGTTGTCGCGGTGGGAGAGTACCGCGGCTGCGCCGATCAATCTCTTCGCGCGAGGTTCAGTGCAGACCGTTTGGGATTTCTGCGAATCCACTCCAGTCAGTCGTACGAGGGGAGTTTTCCTCTCCGGAATCGATGCCGTCGCATCCACTGTCGAGAAGAATCGTATGCCGGAGGCGGGGCAAGTACAGCAGGCGGATGCAGCTGCGCACCCGCTTCCGGACCACAGTGCGGCCGTGTGGTTCACGGATCCTCCGTACTACGATGCGATACCGTACTCGGATCTGTCGGATTTCTTCTTGGTGTGGCTTCGGCGAGCCATGCCCGGACATCCGCTTCTCCGAGATCCCTTCGACTCGAACAACGTGCTGTCTCCGAAGACGCGCGAGGCCGTTCAGGACCGGACGAGGATTGACGATGGCCGACCGAAAGACCGTGAGTGGTTCGAAGACAAGATGGCGCAGGCGTTCTCGGAGGGGCGTCGCGTGCTTCGGGACGATGGGGTCGGGGGCGTCGTCTTCGCCCACAAGACGACAGAGGGTTGGGAAGCGCTGCTGGCCGGGATGATCCGAGGCGGCTGGACGATCACCGCCTCCTGGCCGATCGCCACCGAAATGGTGCAGAGACTTCGCGCCCGGGACTCGGCGGCTCTGGCGACGAGCGTGCATCTGGTCTGTCGGCCCCGTCCCGAGGATTCGGGAGTCGGGGACTGGGAGGACATCCGGCGGCAGTTGCCGGCTCGGGTCTCCGACTGGATGAAGCACTTGCAGGGCGAGGGGATTCGCGGCGCGGATCTCGTGTTCGCCTGCATCGGCCCGGCTCTGGAGGTCTTCAGTCGGTACCGCACCGTGGAGACCGTGGACGGAACGGAGATCGCACTGCGGCAGTACCTCGAGCGGGTCTGGGACACCGTGGGGCAGGCGGCTCTGCAGCGGGTCCTGGGAGATGCCGGCGGGACGCGCGGCGATCTGGAGGAGGACGCGCGATTGACCGCCCTCTTCCTCTGGACGATGCAGAGCAGCGACAGTGACGGCGCCGGGCCGGCAGAGGACGGCGCGGACGGCTCGCGCCGGACTCCGGGCCCGTATTCGCTCCCGTTCGATGTGGTGCGGCGCTTCGCCCAACCCATGGGGATCGACTTGGACGCCTGGACCGGCCGCACCATCGAAACGGAGAAGGGAGTGGTGCGGCTCCTTCCCGTGGCCCGCCGCTCGGAGCAGATCTTCGGGGGAGCGGCGGCGGAGGCCTCCGAGCCGTGGGGCGACGGGGAGCAGGTGGCGGAACAGTTGGCACTCGACATGGACTGGCATCGGAAAACCGAAGCCGCCGACTATCGCCGGAACGCGCCGGTCCTGGGGCCGGACGCCCGCATCCGTTCGGAGAAGGCCACGACCCTCGACCGGGTCCACGCGGCGATGTTGCTACAGTCGAGCGGCCGTTCGCAGGCGCTCCGAACCCTCCTGACCGAGGAGACGGCGCGCGGCCCGGAGTTCCTGCGGCTGGCGAACGCCCTGTCGGCCCTCTACCCCCGGGGAAGCGAGGAGAAGCGCCTCCTCGACGCCATGCTCCTCGCCGTCCCCCGCTGACGCCCGGCGCGAACCGTGAACGAACCCCCGACCCCGAAACCGGAACCGGCGGCGGAGAACGCCGGGCCCCGGCGCATCGAGAGCGTCCGCATCGAGAGCGTCCGCATCGAGGGCTTCCGCTCCCTCGCGGAGGTCACCTTCCGCCCGAACCCCGGCGTCACGATCCTCATCGGCCCGAACGGCGCCGGCAAGAGCAACCTGGTTCGCTTCTTCGAGATGCTCCGGGCGATGTTCCGCGAGCGGAATGTCGCTCTCTTCGTCGGCGTGAAGGGCGGCGCCGAAGACCAACTCTTCCGGGGCGCGGAGCGGACGCCCCGGATGAAGGCGACGATCCGTACGGCCAACGGGGAAAGCACCGGCGAGTACGAGTTCTCCTTCGTTCCCGCCGAGCAGGACCTGTTCCGGTTCGCCGAGGAGCGGTTCCGCGACGCCCGGGCGAACTCCGGGGCGCCCGGGCCCTGGACCGACCTCGGCAGCGGCCACCGGGAGCCGGAACTCGTCTCCGCGGCCCGCGGCCCGCAGGAGCGGGACGACAAACCGACGGCGAAGGCGATCGGCGAAGTCCTGGAGGACATCGGCGCCTATCACTTCGACCACACTTCGGGCCTCTCCCCCATGAAGAAGCGCCGCGATGTGGAAGACAGTTTCCGACTGCACCCCGACGGCGGAAATCTCGCCGCCGTCCTCTACCGGATGGAACGCGAGGATCGGCCACGCTACGAAACGATCTGTCACTGCATCGAACGGGTGGTCCCGGAGTTCGGCGGTTTCGACCATGACCCGGAATTCGGGAGGGTTTTCCTGACCTGGAAGGTCCGGGGCAGCGACAAACCGATCGGCGCGCACCTGACTTCCGACGGGTCGCTCCGGTTCTTCGCGCTGGCAACGCTTCTGAACCACTGGCCGGAAGCGCTTCCGTCGGTCCTGTTCCTGGACGAGCCGGAGTTGGGCCTCCACCCGGCGGCGATCCCGCTGCTCGGCGGCTTGATCCGGTCGCTGGGGCAGAGCCGCCAGATCGTCGTGGCGACCCAGTCCTCCCTCCTCGTGGACGAGTTCGAGTTCGAGCAAACCCAGGTTCTGGATCTCGCGGACGGCGCGACGCGGATCCGGCGTCTCGATCCCGACGATTACCGGGTATGGCTGGAGGATCACTCCCTGGGCCAGTTGTGGGAGATGAACCTCCTGGGGGGCGCCCCGTGACGCGGGTCGGGGTCTCGGTGGAGGGGGCCACCGAGCGGGCCTTCGTGAGGGTCGTTCTGGTGGAACACCTGCGCCGATTCGGGGTGGAAGCGACTCCCGTACTCATCCGCCGCCCGGGCCACGGCTACGGCGCCGGGGGCGGGGATGTCAGCGTGGGCCGCCTGGCGATCCACCTGGCCCATCTCGCGCTGTCGTTCGATGCGGTGACCTGCCTGGTGGACTTCTACGGTTTCCAGAAGAAGGGAACGGCGTCCGTCGAAGAACTGGAGGAGCAGGTACGATCGGCGGTCGTGGCCCGGACCCGGGGCCGGGCCGACCGGGTCCTGCCGTATGTCCAGCGATTCGAGTTCGAGGGGCTGCTGTTCTCCGAGGTCTCCCGGTTCGACAGTCTTGGCCAGATCCCTGCGGGCGCGGTCGAGGAACTGGCGAGGATCCGCGCTCGCTTCGAGACCCCTGAGGACATAGACGACGGCCGGACGACGGCCCCGAGCAAACGGATCGCAGCCCTCATCCCGGGATACGACAAGGTTGTGCAGGGGCCGGCGGCGGCGCTGCGAACCGGCTTGGAGAAGATTCGGGCGGAGTGCCCCCGCTTCGACGGGTGGGTGCGCCGCCTGGAGGCCCTCGGCCACGAACCGGACGCCGCCGGAGAGTAGTCGCCGTGGAGTCGGCGGCGGCCCCGGCGGACGCGGTGTTCGATCCGCAGGTTTCTGCCATCCCTCCTCCCCCTCGGGGTGGGTAGAGTTCGCCCGCCGTGACCGGCGTGACGACCTTCCCATGAAACCCGACAGCCGGATCGAGAGCGTCCATATCGAGGGGTTCCGCTCGCTCGCCGAGGTGACCTTCCGGCCGAACCCGGGCATAACCGTCCTGATCGGCCCGAACGGCGCCGGGAAGTCGAATCTCTTCCACTTCTTCCGGATGATGAAGGCGATGTTGTCCGACCGGCGCCTGGCCCGGTTCATCGCGCGGAACGGCGGCGCGGACCGACAGTTGTCCGGGGGCGGCGAGCGGACCCCGGAGCTGAAGGCCGCGGTCGGTCTGTCGAACTCGCGGGGGTTCCACGAGTACGCCGTCCGACTGGCCCTCGGTTCGGCGGATGATCTCGTCGTCGCGGAGGAGCGGCTGCGCTCCGGTCCGTCGGAACACCGGACCGACCTGCTCTGGGAGTTCCGCGGCGAAGAACGGTCGGAGAGCCGAATCAACGAGACCGTTCCATTCGGGAACGGTGGCGCAGACGAGGCGGCGCGGTGCTTCCGGGCGTTCGCCGAAGACCTCGGCATCTACCGGTTCCGGGACACTTCGGACGATGCGGCTTTCCCCGACGGCCGGGAGGTGGACGACGGGAGTCGGCTCCACCCGGACGGAGGGAACTTGGCTCCGTTTCTCCTGGCGATGAAGGAGCGCGAGGGCTCGCGCTACTCCGCACTCTGCCGGCGCCTCCGGTGGCTCCTCCCGGTCTTCGACGACTTCCATCTGGAGGAGCAGTCCGGACGAGTGGAATTGCGGTGGCGGGCCCGGGGGACCGGGCAGGTGATGGACCCGCGTCGGACCTCCGCCGGCTCCCTTCGCCTCTTCGCCCTGGTGACGCTCTTCAGTTCCGACGCCGGGCTGCCGAGAGTGGTCTTCCTGGATGACCCGGAACCGGGACTGCACCCGGACGCCGTCGTCCTGGTCGCGGAGATGATCCGCACGGTGGCTCCGGATCGACAGGTCGTCGTGGCGACGCAGTCGCCCTTCTGGGTGAACCAGTTCCCGACCGAGGCCCTCCAGGTGGTTGAACTGGACGATGGCCGGACCCGCCTTCGAACCCCCGATCCCGACCGGTACCGGAGTTGGACCGCGGACGGCTACTTCGCCGGGGAGTTGTGGACGAAGAACCTGTTGGGAGGCAACCCCTGACCCGACCGGCGAACAGGGACGAGGGGCGCACCGGGAGCGCGTTCGTCGAAGCCCCCTCGGCGGAGCGGGCGGTGGGAGCGCTGTGAAGAGGGCGGTCCGGATCCGCCGCGTTGCAGAAACGGGACGACGGGCCGGAGCCCGCGCCGGCGCCTCGGCACGGTCCTCCCGCGCTGCCGGAAACTCGAGCCTGCCGACCGTGCGGGCCGGTCGTCCCCGGTTCGATGCGGAGGGCCGTTCCGGCATCCCTCGGGGAACGCCCCGCCGCCGACCGGGCGTTGACGCCGCGGGGCGGGGGCCTCCTTCGTTGTCGTGCCGGCCGACGGGGGGACTGGTACAGTCCGTCGGCTGCACCGGGCGTCCCCCGGTCTCTCCGCCCCGGACGGACAGCCCCGCTTTCCGGCACCGCGGGCCGGGCGCCCGGGCTGCCGGTACCACCGGCTTCGACCGACATCTCCATGAAATCCGACGCCCGCCTCGAGAGCGTCCACATCGAGGGATTCCGTTCCCTCGCGGAGGTGACCTTCCGTCCCAACCCCGGCGTCACCGTCCTCATCGGCCCGAACGGCGGCGGGAAGTCGAACCTGGTCCGCTTCTTCGAGATGGTCAGGGCGATGTTGCGCGACCGCCGATTGCGGCTCTTCGTCGGCCGGAACGGGGGCGCCGACGACCAACTCTTCGGGGGACGGAAGCGGACGCCGCGGATGGAGGCCCTCATCCGTACGGCGAGCGGCGAAGTTGCGGGCGAGTACGCGTTCTCCTTCACTCCGGACGGGGAGGACCTGTTCCGGTTCGCCGAGGAGAAATTCCGCGCCGTACGGAACGACACCGGCGATCCCGGCCCATGGACCGACCTCGGCAACGGACACCGGGAGGCGAATCTCCCTTCCGCTGCGATCTCTGCGAAGGCCCCGGAGGACCGGCCGACGGCGCGAGCGATCCACGGCGTACTCGGGGATACCGCCACCTACCAGATCCACGACACCTCGGCCGGATCCGGCTTCCACATTCGCTGGGACCGAGAGGACACCCTCCTGCAGCGGGACGGCGGCAATCTCGCCGCGGTACTGCATCTGATGGAGCGGGAGGACCCCGGCCGCTACCGGTCGATCTGCGAGCACATCCGCAGTGTCCTCCCGGATTTCGACGAGTTCGTGCTGGCGGAGGAGTACGGGAAGGTGATCCTGCGCTGGCGGACCAGGGACAGCGGGAAGATCGTCGGAGCGCATCTCACCTCGGACGGTTCGCTTCGATTCTTCGCACTGGTCACCCTGCTGAAACTTCCCCGCGAGTCCCTTCCGCGCCTGGTCTTCCTCGACGAGCCGGAGCTGGGTCTCCACCCCGCGGCGATGGCGCTGCTCGCGGGCATGATTCGATCCCTCGCGCACCACCGCCAGATCGTCGTCGCGACCCAGTCGCCGCTCCTCGTGGACGAGTTCGGCCTCGACGAGATCGTGGTCGTCGAGTCGCACGACGGAAGCACGAAACTCCGTTCGTTCGACGCCGACGAGTACCGCGGGTGGCTCGACGACGGCTACTCCACGGGGGCGCTGTGGCGGAAAAACCTGCTGGGCGGCTACCCGTGAAGAAACCGGCCCTGAAGGCGGGATTCAACCGTTGCGTTCGCCGCACGGACGCCTTCAGCGCCGAAGCGTCCACCGGAGAAGGGAGATCCCCGGAATGCCGCTGACCCCTTGGCACAAGGTCGTCGACGCGAGGCCGGAGGTGACGCAGGGCCGGTCGTTCAGCCCCGACGAGTTCGCCATCGCGCTGGAACAGGTCGTCGCCGGCAATGCGCCGGAGGACTATCGGGATCCGACGCAGTTCCTCTCGCGGACGGTGTTCACCGGCGCCCTGAAGAAGCACCTCGGCATGGTGCTGCGCCGCCTCGACGGCCGTACGGCGAACACCGCGCCGGTGCTCAGCTTGGTGACCCAGTTCGGCGGGGGCAAGACCCACACCCTGACCGCCCTCTACCACCTGGTGAGCGCCGGGCCGTCGGTTCTCGCCGGCTTCGACGAGTTGCGGCGCGAACTGGATCTCAGCGAATGGCCCCAGGCGAAGACGGCGGTCTTCGTCGGCAGCGCCTGGGACCGGACGCCGGGCCGCGAAGCGCCGTGGATGGACCTCGCCCGGCAACTCGCCGGGGACGCCGGGCTGGCCGCCCTCGGGGAATCGGCCCGGACGACCCCGCCGGGCACCGAGGCGCTGGCCCGGGTCTTCGCCGCGGCGAACGGCCCGATCCTGCTCCTGTTCGACGAGGTCCTGAACTACCTCAACCGGAACCGGGGCCCGGCGGCAGAGCAATTCCACGCCTTCCTGCAGAACCTGACCGTGGCGACGACCGGCGCGGAACGGGCGGTCGCGGTCGTCAGCCTGCCCCGAAGCAAGTTCGACATGACGCCCTCCGACCTGGAGTGGCAGGGCCGCATCACCAAGGTCGTGAAACGGGTGGCGCAGGACCTGATGGCGAACGACGAGTCGGACATCAGTGAGGTCGTGCGTCGCCGGCTGTTCGAGGACCTGGGCGACCGGAGGGTTCGCCGCAAGGTGGCGAAGGCCTACGCGGAGTGGTGTCTCGAGCGGAGCGCCCGGCTCCCCCCGGAGTGGCTGGCCGCCGACGCCGCCGCGGGGAGCGCCCGCGCCCGGGAAGTCCTGACCCGCCGCTTCGAGGCCTGTTACCCCTTCCATCCGGCGACCCTCTCGGTCTTCCGGCGGAAGTGGCAGGCGCTCCCGCAGTTCCAGCAGACGCGGGGTACGCTGGCGATGCTGGCGCAGTGGATCTCGTGGGCACTGCTTAGACAGTTGGACCAGCCGCGGAAGGAGCCGCTGATCACCCTCGGATCGGCGCCTCTCGGGGAGTCGGACTTCCGCGCTGTCGTCCTCGGCCAACTCGGGGAGTCCCGGCTCGACGCGGCCCTCGGCGCCGATCTCACCGGCGAAACGGCGCGCTGCCTTCCGCTCGACGAGAACGCCCGCGGCCCCCTCTACGAACTGCATCGGCGCGTCGGTGCCGCCATCCTTTTCGAGTCTTCGGGGGGGCAGGTGGACAAGGTCGCCCGCCTGCCGGAACTGCGATTCGCCCTCGGTGGGCCGGACCTCGACACCACGAGCATCGACAACGCCGCGAACGCGCTGGAGACGAACGCCTTCTTCATCCGCCGGGACGGGACCGACGGCTACCGCATCCACCACGAGCCCACCCTGACGAAGGTCGTTGCCGACCGCCGCGCCTCGCTGGACGACCGGGAGGTCACTGACCAACTGCGGAAGTTCGTTCGCAAGGTGTTCGAGACGCGCGGCGCGGCCTCCCGCCGGACCGGCCTCCTCTGCTTCCCCGAGGACGGCGCCGAGGTCCCGGACGCGCCGAGACTGACCTTGGTCGTCCTCGGTCCGGAGACCGAATGGCGCCTGGACGACCCGATCGCGAAGCAACTCGCCGCGTGGACCGCCCGGCGGGGCCTCTCTCCCCGGCTGCATTCCGGCTGCCTCGTCTGGTGCCTCCGCACTCCGGGCCGCGGGCTGCAGGAGCGGATCGAGACCTTGTTGGCCTGGCGGCGGGTGAAGACCGAGGTGGAGCGCGGCGACCACGGGCGCGACCGCCGGAGCCCGAGAGTCCGTGAGGAGGTCGGGGCCGCCGAGGAGGCCGCGAGGGACGAAGTGTGGGCGGCGTACCGCGTTCTCGCGATCTCCGACCGCCGCGAACCTTCCGGGCTGCGGATCCTGGATCTCGGCGCCGGCCACGCGAGTTCCGAGGAGGCACTCCCCGACCACCTCCTCGGCGCCCTGAAGTCCGAAGGCATCCTGAACGAGACGGTCGGCGCCGGCTACATCGACCGCCACTGGCCCCCGCAGTTCGCGGACAGCGGCGCCTGGCCCCTCGCCGGCCTCCGCCAGAGTTTCCTCAGCGGCGCCCTCACCCGACTCCTCGACACCGACGAGGTGCTTCGGACCAAGATCCCGGAGTTCGTCCGCAAGCGCGAATTCGGCCTCGCCTCGATGGTCAAGGACGATGGCCGGTACGAACGCCTCTGGTACGGAGACCTGGTCGCGAGCGACGAAGTCGCCTTCGAGAACGATGTCTATCTCCTGACCCGCAAAAAGGCCGAAGCCGCCCGAAAGCAGGAGAAGAAGCCGCCCCCGGCCCCGGTCGACGACTTCGGGAAGGATGACCCCGACCCCGTGCCTCCCCTGCCGGTGGAACCCGACCCTCCGACCCCCGCCCGAACCACCACCCTTCGGCTGACGGGTTCCGTTCCCCCCGAATCCTGGAACCGACTCGGCGCCTCCATCATCGCCCGGATGCGCGCCGGCGGCAAGCCGATGCAGGCCGCGATCGACCTCTCGGTTACCATGCCGTCGAACGACGCCGAGACCCTCGAACGAGACCTCCGCCGCCAACTCACCGACCTGAACTTGGCCGACTCCCTCCGCGTCCGCCGCACCGACGATTCCGATGGACAGTAGGAAACCGGTGCTGGAGCGCCTGGGACTGCGTGGTTTCCGCAGTTTCCGGGAAGAGACCGTGTCTTTCGACAATCCGGTCTTCCTCGTCGGCCACAACGGCTCCGGGAAGAGCAACCTGGTGGACGCTCTCGCTTTTCTCGGCGACGCGATGCAGTTGCCGCTTCACGCCGTCGTCCGTTCGCGAGGCGGATTCCCTGTTGTCGCCCATCGGGACTTCGGACGGGAGCGGTCCGGAGAACATCGGCCTGTCCGTCGCTCTGCGCGACCCCGATGCGGACAGCCATCGAGTGGACTACGAGTTCGAACTGCGCCCCCGGGGAGGCGGCGGCGAGTTCGAAGTGGCGCGGGAGAAGTGTGTCGTCGAAGGCGCGGACGGGGAAGTCGCCCGTTTCGAGCGAACGAAGGCGCCGCAGGCGTCGCAACAGTGGCCCGTCGTTCCCGAAGGTCTCGTACCGAACCTGGAACCGGATCATCTCGCTCTTCCCGTCGTCGGGGGAGACCCTCGGTTCCGCGTAGCGCAGGAGTTCCTCACGGACCTCCAGGTCTGCCGCGTCGAACCGGAGGCGCTCCGGTCGCCGCAGGAGCCGGAGGGTGGAACCCGACTTCGTGCGGACGGGAGGAACGCGGCGAGCGTATTGGAGGAGATCCAACGTACGGCCGAGATGGACAAGGAGGTCATGCGGGACCTGATGGAGAGCGTCGTCCCCGGCATGGTGGACTTCCAGCCGAAGCGGCTGGGTGCGCATCTGACGATCGAGTTCCGGCAGAAGCGGAACGAGAGCGGCATTGCCTTTCCTGCGTCCAGCATGTCGAACGGCACCCTGCGCCTGCTGGGGCTCCTGTTGGCGGTGTTCCAGAGCCGGAGGCCGAGTGTCCTCGCCATCGAGGAGCCGGAACTCACCATGCATCCCGACGCCGTGGGGGCAGTGCTGGATGTCCTGCGCCACGCCGGTCGATTCATGCAGGTCGTCGTCACGACGCACAGCCCCGAGGTGTTGGACGCCAAGTGGATCGAGGACCGCCATCTTCGGATGATCGAATCCGAGGATGTCGTGAGTCGGGTCCGCCCCGTTTCCGCACCGACCCGCGGAATACTCCGGGACCGTCTGATGAGCGCCGGGGAACTGCTTCGGTCGAACGCGCTGCTTTCGGATGACGGACCGCTTCCCGAGCCGCCCCTGCTGGCCGTGGGCGGAGCGCAATGACCATACAACCGATCGTCGAAGGGCATGGAGAAGCCCAAGCCTTGCCGGTGCTTCTCGCCGGATCCCCCGAGAGAATGGCCTCCCTGAAGGCTGACGCCGAGTTGGCACAGTGCCAAGAGGCCCAGAGAGGCCTCAGTCGACCCTTGCGACCCTTGTGCTGCTGTGTTCGTCCGTTAAGGAACGGTTGGTTAACCGAGGCGCATTCGGCCGCAATTTGTCGAGTTGAGTCAGAGTTTCCGGCGCTTCTTCACGTAGTCTACGGCACCCTTCACTGACAACGGCTGGGTGGCGGGGCCGATCCGGAGGTAGAAGATGGACTCCCTGTTACGAATGACCCAGACTTCGTCGTCCCCCGGATCGACAGTAACTTGGCAGATGTCCGAGCCATCGATCTCGTGGAACGTAACGGCAAGTTCTGCCGCGATCGTAGCACCCAGATTTTGCTCTACAATCTCCAGAAGTCGACGCTCAAAGCCGTCACGATTGCGGCTCCTGAAGGTGGCGTAGTCGTCTTCGATTCCGATTGCGCGCCCCTCATCGTCAACGCCGATGAGCAGAGTTCCACCCGAGGCATTGAGGAATCCCGCGAGTGTCTTGATGACGACGTACTCCAGATCTTTGTTGACTCGTTCGTGGTCGCGATCCCACCGAAGTGTGGATTTGAATTCTGTGGTTGCGTTCTCACCTTTGGCCATCAGATGCCGCACATGCTGTTCGTCAGTGATGGGGACGTCGGTCGGCAACCAACTCCTAATGAAGTCGTTGATTGCGGATGCGAGACTGTGACGGCGGGCCGTTAGAAAGTCCAGATAATTCGCGGGTTCCCACAGGGTCGGATTGAGCGGAACGGACTGAGAGCCGAGTACGCCGGGGCGAGTGTCATGCACTCCAGGCAGGTATTGTGAAGGTGGTGCGGACCGGTACTGGACAGGTGCTCGCCCGGTCAAGAACGCACGGTTTGCGATCTCGTTGATGATTTTGCGATCGCTACTTTGGAGGCCCGCGCTCCTGAGGATCGCGCGGGGAAAGATGTAGTGGCGTTCGGTCCCGTTGTTGCGTCCCATCTCTTTGTCGTAGAGGGGTGTTCCGGTAAACCAGTCCCGTGCGTCGCGGGCGCGGGCGACGATCTGGCTCAGAAGACCGACCGCGCTATTGGCACTGGCACCCTCCAAGTCGGAGGCATCGATGTCGATACGTCCGCGGTGGCGCGAAATAGCGGTTTCGAGTTCGAAGGTCGGGTCAGCGTCGTCGCCGCTGACGAGGGAGACATCTTGTTGGAGTCTTGTCTCGGTTGCACCGGAGTATCGAGACCAGAGTGATGCCAGACAGAGCCAGCGTACGAAACGCCGCTCAATGACAGGAGAAGGGAATTGAGAGCCCCGCCGTGCCAAAAATAGGGTGATCACGACGAGTGGATAGACGCTGGGAAGGTCTTTGAGGTCGTCTACCAGAAGTGCCCTTCGTAGCAGGTGAACAACCCGCTCGAGCGCCGGCTGGAGCCTTGTCCAAGCGGTTCGAAGTTCGGCGACAGGCGTTCGACGAAAGGAACCATCAAGGAGGATTGACCCAGACGCAGCCCCTGCGAGGCACCGCACGAGGAAGTCAAAATCCACATCGAAACCGTCACCGCGCATCTTGTCACGGAAGCGTCGCATCTCGGCGCGTGCATCGGGCCAGATGCTGCAGACGTGAGCGAGGGCCAGATCGGCTTTCGTGAGGGGCGTACCTGCTTTGTTGATTCGGTTGAAGATCTCAACGACTTCGGTCACGTCGAAATCGTCTCCGGACAGTTTGTCGACGGTGTACGTGTAGCTCCGAACGTTGTCGAGTTTGGTGAGTCGAGCGAGATTGGATTGGAGGAGTGTGCGGTGATCCTCAGGATACTCGTCCAAGTGATCGAGAAGGGTGGAGAGGCCTTGGCGTAGAAAGTCGTGCACAGAGATCCATGCGGGGTTCTTCGCCATCAGAGACTTCTGCCAGAACCGGAAATCCTCAGTCTGGATGTTGAAGTAGAGATCGAAGAAGAGGGACTCGCCCTCGTAGAAACGAGGGGCGCGGCCCCGAAAGAGAACGAACAGGGTCGTCAGGCGCTGTTGGCCGTCCAGCAGTAGAAGAGAGTGGCCGGCGGTGGAGGCATTGCCGGCGCGTGCGACGGACGATCGATAGGTGCTCCAGACCAACAGGTGGCCGGACGGGTGCTTGCGGTAGAGTGACTGCATCAGCCCCCGGACCTGATCACCGGTCCAGACATAGCCACGCTGAAACTCGGGGAGGAGGATTTCCTCTTTCTCGATCTGGTCCAAGAGCTCTTGGACCGATTTCACCTCATGCATCGAGGCTTCTCGTCAGTGATGTGAGTGAAGGAGAGGGGCGGGGCGGGCAGAGGGAGCGCGGGAAGGATAGAACATCGGTTCGTGGGATGGCAACCGGGGATCGGGGGGGCATGGGCCGGGCTGGTTCTTGCTGGTATTCGTGGGCGGCCTGCGGGGTAGGGCAGCGTCGGCGGGATGGGCGGCTACCGTGTGCTTGACTGTCCGACCGACGCGGTTCGGTCACCCACGACAAAAGAAGGGGCTCCCGCGGAACGCCACGAGTGACCCGGAGGAGCACACCGGGGCGGCGTCGGGGACCGGCGAGGACTCCGCTACCGGGGTCGGAGGTCGGAGCGGAGGTCGAGGAGGTTCCGTTCGGGGATCGGGTCTTGGGTGACGCGCTCGCGGGCGGTGGCGTCGTCCCGGAGGTAGGCGTCGAACCAGTTCAGGGTGTAGTAGTTGCGGAGGAAGGTCGGGAGGTGGACTTCGGTGGAGCCGACCGTTCCGTGGTCGAGGGGCGTGAACCGCTCGCCGCGGAAGGAGGGGTCGAGGACCGCCTCGCCCACGGCCTTTCGCGTCGCCGGCCGGGTGGAGATCCAGTACTCCTCGCCCCCGACGACGATCGGGTCGCTCGGCGGGAAGAGCGCCGCGAAGGTGTCCCCGAGTTGGTCGTGGTTCAGGTCCTTCACTGCCACGATCATCCGGTCGCCGGTGGCCCGGTCGTAGGCGTTCCGGGCGATCGGCTGCGGGTTCTCGTCGGTCGGCAGGGCGCGTTCCGGTTCGAGGAGCCACATCTGCTCGGGATCTCCTCCGGCGGCGAGCAGTTCGTTCCACAGCAGTCCGCGGAAGATGTTCTGGACGAAGGCGTCCTCGGTGCCGTGGATCTGGAGGACCGGTTCCGCGCTTCCCGCCGGCTGTCCGTCCGCGGCGAGACCGGGCCCGAAGATGCCGGGCGGTTCCCAGGAACGCGGCGAGCCGTTGTTGTAGCCGACGGCGGCGAGGACCGAATCGAGGCGGGCGACCGCGAACTGCGCGGTGATGGAGCCCAGCGAGTGGCCGAAGACCCCGACCCGCTCCGCGTCGAAGGCGCCTTCGAAGAGGCCGCAGGCGGCGGAACCTTCGAGCGGCTGGCGCCGCGCCGCGTAATCGGCGAGGCAGGTCGCTTCGTCCGCGTCGAGACTCGCCAGGCCCTCGATGACCGTTTCGACATCGTCCACGCGCTGGGTGAAGAGTTCGGCCATCATCGCGCCGACGCGCCGTTCGCCTCCGGGGATCGCCCGCCGGCCGGAGTCGAACAGGTATCGGTAGAAGCCGGGGATCACCTTGAACTCTCCCCGGATGGTCCGGTAGGCGCGGTCCACGGCTTCCGGCCCGGCCTCCGCGGCGTAGCGGGAATCGGGGCTCTCGAAGACATGGGGCAGGGAACTGTCCGAAACGAAACTCGGCGCGACGACCACATAGCCCCGGCTCGCCAGGATCTCGGCGAAACCGGCCCACTGCGCCGAGATCCCGCCGAGGCCGTGGCCGGCGATGAGGACCGGGAAGCGTCCTTCGGCGACCGGCGCTTCGTGGAGCGAGCGGACCAGGCGTTCCCGCGCCGCCGCGAGGACCGCGGGGCGGTCGGCGGGCGCCGGAGCAGCCCCGGCGGCGTTCGCGAGCCCGCCCAGGAACGCGGTCGCGCTCCCGGTGTAGGCGTCGCGGAAGGATCTGCTGGCGCTCGCGGCGAAGTCGTCGAGCGTGGCGCGGCGGGTCCCGTTCCCGTCAACCGCCGGATACCAGAGGTGCGCGGCCACGATCTGGCGTTCGCCGGCGGCGCCGATCTCCCCGAGCAGCGCGCGGTACCCCTCCGAGGCGTGGCTCGCGTTCCAGCCGTCGAAGGGCCGGGCCGGATCGTGGAAGAACACGGCGCGGGAGCCCACCGGATGCGGGCCGCGCTCCACATAGTCGGAGGGCGCCGGGGACTCCGGCGGAGTCGGGTCGGGCGTCGGGGTGGGGGCCGGGTCGGGTGTCGGAGCGGCCGGCGTCGGGGTCGGGGCCGGAGTGGCCGCGGGGTCCGGGCCGCAGACCAGCCACCCGAGGGCGGCGACGGTGGCGGCCAGCGCGACCGACAGCGGGCGCGGACTCGTCCGGGAACGGCGGTCCCCCGGCGCTGTCGGGGCGCGGCGCGCCGCCGCGGCGGAATCGTCTGTTCTGCTCATGCCGATGCCGCCCCCGGGTCAGTCGGACCGGCGGGCGATCAACTCCTCCAGGATGGTCAGGAACTCGTCCACATGTTCGGCGTGGGTGCGGAAGATACCGATACAGGGGCGGATCCAGAAGCGGTCCTCCAGGATCGTTGCGGTGACGAAGAGGCGGCCGTCGGCGTGGATCGCCTCCAGCAGGGACCGACTCGCGGCGTCCGCCTCCTCGGGGCTCTTCCCGGCGGGTTCCCGGCGGAAGCACATCGTGGAGAGTTGCGGCGGCGGGCCCACGGCGATCTCCGGCCAGGCCTCCAACCGTTCCTGGAGGTAGTGCGCCAGCAAGCACTTCTCTTCGAGGGCGGCGGCGAAGGCGTCCGTTCCGTGGAGGAGCAGCGGGAACAGCATCCGCATTCCCCGGAAGTGCTTCGTCAACTCGACCGATCTCTCCGAGGGCGACGGTTCCTCCTGGGGAGCGTCCACCAGGTAGGGCGCGGCGAACCGCATCGTCTTCAGGTGTTCGGCGTCCCGGACGACGAGCGCGCCGGTGCCGTAGGGGAGGAAGAGGCTCTTGTGCGGGTCGAGGGCGACCGAGTCGGTCCGGTCGAGGCCCCGGAACACCTCCCGTTTCGAGGGGACGAGCAGGAAGAAGCCGCCGTAGGCCGCGTCCGCGTGGTGCCAGAGGCCCTCGGCCCGGGCGATGTCGGAGATGGCGTCGAGGGGATCCACCGCGCCGGTGTTGGTGGTCCCGGCCCCGGAAGCGACGAACCAGGGGCGGAGACCGTCGCGTTTGTCCTGCCGCACCAGCCGGGCGAACTCCTCCGGGACCAGGCGCCAGGCGCGGTCCACCGGGACGATGCGGCAGGCGGCTTCGCCGACTCCGGCGAGGTGCACCGCCTTGCGCACCGAGTAGTGCGCCTGGTCGCTCACATAGACGACGGCCCGGTGGAAGTCGGCGCCGCGCAGGCCGTGGGCGTCCCTAGCGGCGATCACCGCGGTGAGGCCGGCGACGCTGCCGCCGGAAGCGAGATTCCCGCCGGCGCTCTCCGGATACCCGACCAGCGAGGCGATCCAGCGCAGCAGGCGGTTCTCCAGGACGACGGCGCCGGGCGACGCCGGGAAGTAGCCGGCGAACGCGTTTCCGACCGCCGCCAGGTAGTCGCCGAGGGAACTGGTGTAGAGGCCGCCGCCGGGCACCCAGCCCAGGTCGCGCGGCGAGGCCGGGTTGAGCCCCTGTCGTTCCACTTCGTCCCGCACCAGTTCGAGGAGCGTCTCGACGGGGATTCCTTCCTTCGGGAAGTCGAGGTCGGCGAGCCGGGGTGATCCGGTCGGCGGAATCCAGGCGGGGCCGTCGCGCAGGTCGTCGAGGAATCGGTCCGCGTGCTCCAGGACCGCGTCGCGGAGCTTCCGGCGCTCCCCGGCGTCCGGCTCCAGCGGCGCCGCCCGCTGCCGCAGTTCCTCGGCGCGCCGGCGCCACTCGCTCACGGCGTTCCCCCGGCGGCGTGTTCCCGGCGCCCCTCGAAGCGCGCGGCGATCAGGTATCCGGCGGCGCCGGCGGCGGTCAGGCCGACGGCGCCGGGGACGAAGACGCCGGCGGGAACGAGCAGCGGGTCGAGGAAGAAGTTCCAGTCGAGCGCCCGGTGCAGCGCCCAGAGTCCGGCGCCGCTGGCGATGGCGGCCAGCGCCGCGCCGGGCCCGCCGCGTTTCGAATGGAGGCCGATCGTCAAGGGTATGAACAGTCCCACCAGAGTGAGTTCGTATGCATCTCGAAGTAGAGCGTAGGCGCTGAGTCCGCCGTAGGCAAGAAAAAGGCTGCCGGCGCCCACGAGCAGCACCGCCAGGCGGCACAGCCCGAGGCGGCCCGCCCGGGGGAAGGCGTGGCGCAGCAGGTTCTGCCCGAGGACGGACCCCGCGGAGAGCAGGGCGCTGTCCGCGGTGGAGAGGATGGCGGACACCACCACGAGCAGCAGCGCCAGCGCCGCCGGCGGGCTGAACAGGATGCGGCCGAGTGTCGCCAGGATCTCCCCGCCCTCACCGGGGGCGAGAAGGCGGACCGCGAGGCCCAGCCCGACCGGCAGCAGGCCGAGGGCCAGGTAGAGGCCGCCGGACAGGAGGCAGGCCCGGCGGGCCACCGTCTCCGACTTCGCCGCGAAGACCCGCTGCAGCACATCCTGGCCGGGGATGTTGCCGAGCGCGCCGGCGACGAGCAGTCCGGCCCAGACCGCGACCGCCTCTCCTCCGGAAGGGACGATCTCCAGCAGGTGCGGCGGGGTGTCCCCGACGAGCCGTTCCAGGCCGGAGAAGACGCGGGCGAGGAAACCGCCGCCGGCGCCGGCCCCCAGTTCCGCCATCGCCGAGAGGAAGAGCGCGACCAGCCCGAAGGCCACGATCACCGCCTGCGCCGCGTCGGTGAGGGTGACCGACCACATCCCGCCGACCAGGGTGTAGCCGACGGTGACACCGAAGGCCAGGAGCAGCCCGACGCCGGGTGGGATGCCGAACAACTGTTCCAGGAGCGCGGCGAGGACCGTGAACTGCGCCGCGATCCAACCGAAGAAACTGGCCGCCATGAGGACTGCCGAGGCGATCTCGCTCTTCCGGTCGAACCGCCGGGCGAAGAAGTCGCTGAGTGTCAGCAGGCCGGCGCGCCGCAGCCGGGCGGCGTAGAACCAGCCGACGAGCAGCAGGCAGAGTCCGGGTCCGATCGGTTCGAGCGCCGCCGCCCGGAGGCCGGTGTCCCGGACTTCTTCGGCGGAGGCGAGCAGGGTGCCGGCGCCGAACCAGGTGGCGAGCAGGCCGGCGGTGGCGAGCCCCGGGCCCAGGCGGCGCCCGGCCACCAGGTAGTCGGTGAAGGAGGAGACCCGCCGCCGGGCAGCCCAGGCGGCGGCGAACAGCGCTCCGGCGTAGAGCGAGAGCGCGACGGCGGCGACGGTGACGGTGACGGACACGGGGCCGGCGTTCGGGGCGTCGGTGGCGGAATCGGGTGGAGGAGTCGGGGGCCGGTCGCCGCCGCTCCCCGGTCAGTCCGCCCGGTGGAGTCGGGCCACCGCGGCTTCGCGCTCCGGCGGGTCCCGGCGGCCGAAACGCCCCCCGACCAGCATGGCGACGAAACTGAGCGGCAGGGCCAGGAGGATCGGCCCGATGCCGACACCCGCCGCGGGGCCGGCGAAGAGGACCAGGGCATAGGTCAGCGAGCCGGTGAGGAGCGCCGCGACGCCGCCGGCGAGATTCGCCCGCTGCCACCAGATCCCGAAGACCACCGGGACGAAGAGCCCGGCGGAGAGGAGGCCGACGCCGGCGGTGTAGAAACGGGTGAGCAGTTCCGGCGGCGACCAGGCCCAGAAGAGCGCCGCCGCGCCCACGATCCAGGTCGCGCCGAGCCGGGCCAGGGACTGCGCCCGGGGACTCTTCTTCCCGAGATAGCCGCCGAACAGGTCGTGGGCGATCGCGGAACTCACCGCGAGGAGGAAGGCGTCGGTGGTGGACATGACCGCCGCCAGCACCGCCGCCACCGCCAGGCCGCGCAGGAGCGGCGGGAAGTGCTCGCCGACGATCCGCAGGAAGACCTGGTCGGGGTCGGTGAGGCCGGGGAATTCGAGGACGCCCACCGGCGCGATCACGAAGATGGCCGACAGGATCAGGACGCCGTAGCCCACGGTGGCCAGGTTGAGCGCGACGCGGGCGCCGTGCGGGTCGCGGGCGGTGGCCACGCGCATCACGATGTGGGGGATCACCGGGATGGCCGCGGCCCAGATGACGAAGTAACTGAGGTACCCGCCGCCGCCTCCCGCCGGCAACTGCCCGAAGGCGGGGGCGGCGGCGGTGGCCTCCGCGAGCGTCCCCAGCGGCGACCCGCCGGCCCAGGCGAGCAGCACCGTGGCGACGCCCATGACGAAGAACATGAGCGCGCCCTGCATCACATCGGTCACGGTCACCGCCACCATGCCCCCGAAGGAGACATAGAGGACGAAGACCACCGTCGCCGCGGTGATCGCCGTGCGGTAGTCCACGCCGAGCAGCGCCTCCGCGGTGATCCCCGCCGCCTTCATCTGCGCCACCATGTACACGGTGAGCGCCACCACGATGAGCGAGGGCGTGAGGAAGCGGACGACCCGGTGCGGATAGCGGAAGACGAGGAAGTCGGTGATGGTGAACCGCCCCAACCGGCGGAGGGGCGCCGCCACCAGGATCGCCGCCAGCGGGAACCCGACCACGGCCCCGGCGAAGAGGGCCAGGGTCGCCGGGATGCCGTCCCGGTAGGCGAGTCCCAGCACCCCGACGAGCGAACCGCCGCTGGCCAGGCTGGCCATGATCGCCAGGGCGTTCACGCCGGTGCCCACCTTCCGGCCGGCCACCCAGTACTCGTCGGCGGAGCCCAGCACCCGCCGGGTGGCGAGCACTCCCACCACCACGCAGGCGGCGAGGTAGCCGAGGACCAGCCAGCGTTCGATCATCGGGACGGACGGCCGTCGGGGCCGGGGGCGGCGCGGTCGGAGTCGGCGCCGGCTTCGGGTTCCGGCGCGGGAGTCTTCGCCGTTTCGGGTCGCAGGAGCGTCAGCAGCAGGAGCGGTGAGCCGAACAGGAGCAACGCCATCAGCCAGCCGAAGAGGGACACGCCCAGGAAGGAGAACCCGGCGACTGCGGGGACGAAGGCGGCCGCGGAGAAGAGGACGAGTCCGAAGAGCGCCCGGCGCTCGGCGCGCCGCATCGGGAAGAAGGAGGCCATCGGGGTTCGCTCAGCGGTGGTCGGTCAGGGAGCGGGGTTCAGTGGGCGCCGGTCAGGCGGCGCCGGGGAGGGGTCGCCGGGGAGGGGTCGCCGGGGAGGGGTCGCCGGGGAGGGGTCGCCGGGAGGGGTCGCCGGGGGAGTGGCCGGTGGACGCCGGTGGGAGCGCGTTCCGGGACGCGGGGCGAAGCCGAGCCGCGAGCCGGCGGAAGTGCGCCGCGCGGCCCGGTCTCCGCCGGCAGTCGGGATCGTCGCGGGAGCGGGAGTCGCGGGGTGAGTCCGGTGCCGGGAAGCGGCGCCGGGTCTGGTCCTTCCCGCCCGGGTCTCGTCGCCCGATTCCGCCCTCCGCCGCCGGCGCCCGCGCCGGCGGGAATGCCGGCGGCGGCCGCCGGCCCGGAGGCGTCCGCTCTCCCGGTGACGAGCCGACGCTCCCTCGGCTTCGCCGCAGCGGGCGGCCGCCCCGGCGTCGCCGAGCGGAGCACCGCCGGAAACGGGAGGAGATCGTTCATCGGACGGGTGCGCCGTGGCCGGTCCCGGGGGCGCCGGTCCGGCCGGCGCCGAGGAGGGGTCGCCGAGCCGGTGGATGCCGGTGGGGGCGTGCTCCGGGACGCGGGGCGGAGTCGAGCCGCGGGCCGGCGGAAGCGCGCCGCGCCGCCCGGTCTCCGCCGGCGGCCGGGACCGTGGCGGGAGCGGGAATCGCGGGGGCGGGAGTCGCGGTCGGCCCTCGCCTTGGCCGCCCGGTGAGGTGCGGCAGCCCCGGCAGTCGGGATCGTCGCGGGTGCAGGAGTCGCCGGGGCGAGTTCGGGACCGGGCCGCGACGCCCGGTGGCGTCTTCCCGCCCGGTCGCGGCGGCCGATTCCGTCCCCCCCGTCCGGCTCGGCCCTCCCCGCTCGGCGGCGCCACCGGTCGGTGCGCCGGCGGCGGGCGCCGGCCCGGAGGCGTCCGCCCTCCCGGCGTAGGCTCGGCGTCCCCTCGGCGGCGCCGCCCGAGCGGGCGCGGTCGGCAGTCCCGGCGTCGCCGAGCGGAGCGCCGCCGGGAACGGGAGGGAATCGCTCGTCGGATGTACGCGCCGGCCCGGCCGCCGGGGCGGGGTCGTCGGGCCGGTGGACGGCCGGGCCGGTGGACGCCGGTGGGGGCGCGCTCCGGGACCCGGGCTGCTGCCGTGCCGGGGGGACGGGAGCGCGCCGCGCTGCCCGGTCTCCGCCGGCAGCCGGGATCGTCGCGGGAGCGGGAGTCGCGGGGGCGAGTCCGGGGCCGGGCTGCGGCGCCGGTTCGCGCACTTCCCGTCCGGATCTCGCCGGCCGATTCCGCCCTCCGCGGCCCGCGCCCGCACCGGCAGGGATGCCGGCGACGGTCGCCGGCCCGGAGGCGTCCGCTCTCCCGGCGACGGGCCGGCGCTCCCTCCACTTCGCCGCCCGAGGGCGCGCGGCCGGCGGGCCCGGGGTCGCCGAGCGGAGCGCCGCCGGGAACGGGAGGGGCTCCTTCGTCGGACCGGTGCGCCGGTACCGATCCCGGGACTGCCGGTCGCCGGCGTCGCCGGCGGCGAGCTTCGGGTCGGGCCTCTGGTCGCGGTCGGCGCCGGAAGTGCGATCCAGGCGGAAAAGGCGATACGGCGTCCGCGCATCGCCCGACAGCCAGGGCCTCGAGTCGCGGCCGGAGTTGCGATCCGGAATGGAGGGCGACGGCCGTTGGCGGTGTCTCATCGGGGATTCGCGACGGATTCGCCGGGGAATCCCCGGGGCCGGAGGCGCTTTCACGCCGGCGCGGGGGCGACGCGGGTCTCCGGCCGGGGCAGGCCGTAGTCGAGGTCCTCGGGGATCTCGGCGAGATCGGCCAGCCCCTGCCGCAGCCGGCGGTAATCGCGGAAGAGGTTCCCGGTGAGCAGTTCCGTCACCTCGCCCTTCAGGTCGGGGTGGCGGCGGATCAGGTCGGCCACGCGGAACCCCTCGTCGTAGAACGCGTACACCAACTTCCGCATCGCTTCGATGCCCCGGGTCAACTCCCGGCCGTACGCGGCGAATCTCCCGGCCCGGAAGTCGCCGGCGTCGAGGGCGGCCACCGCTTCCCGCGCCGCCCGCTCCCCGCTCCAGAGCGCCAGGAAGACGCCCGACGAGTACACCGGGTCCAGGAAGGCGAAGGCGTCCCCGGCGAGCACCAGTCCGTCGGCGGCGCAGTGGCGCGAGCGGTAGGAATAGTCGCCGGTGGCGCGCACCGGAGCGGTTTTCGTCGCCGCCGCCAGGTTGTCCCGGATCCAGGGATTCACCTCGATCTCGCGTTGGAAGATCGCTTCCGGATCGCGGCCTTCCCGGTACAGGTAGTCGGCCTCCGCGGTCACGCCGACGCTGACCTCGTCGTCGGCCAGCGGGATGTACCAGAACCACCCCCGCCCGGGGAGCAGGGCGATCGTCGTCGCCCCTTCGTCGTAGGGGCCGGGATTGCGCCGGCCGCCGCGGTAGTAACTCCAGAGCGAGATCTTGCGCAGTTGCGGATCCACCACGCGCCAGCCGAACCGGTGCGAGGCCAGGGCGTCGCGTCCGCTGCAGTCCAGCGTGATCGGCGCGGAGACGATCTCCTCGCCGCGCTCGGTCTCGATGCGGACACCTTCCACCGGGGCCGACGGGTCGGTCTCTTCCCGAACGAAGCCGCGCGCAATCGCCGGGACCACTTCGGCGCCCCGTTCGACGGCGTTGTCCAGCAGGATGCGGTCGAACTCGGCGCGCCGCACCTGCCAGGTCTGCGCGGCCTCGTGGTCGAGTTGGTCGAAGAAGTAGAAGGGGCGCGAGACCTTTCCTTCGACCCCGATGAATTCCACGCTGTACTTCTTCACGAAGGCCGCCCGGCGGACCTTCTCGAGCGCGCCCGTGCGTTCGAGCGGGAAGTAGCAGTGCGGCATCAGGGATTCCCCCACCGAGTAGCGCGGGAACCGGTTCTTTTCGATGACCGTCGTCCGCTTCCCGGCCCCGGCGAGGACCGCCGCCGCGGTGGCGCCGGCCGGGCCGCCGCCGATGACGACCGCATCCGCTTCCCGGCGGCGCATCGTTCCGGAGGGAGTCCTCGCCTCTAGATATAGGGGGTATCGCGGTGCGCCGGGAGGAAGAAGAGCGGCAGCAGGCGGTCGATGCGCAGGTATCCCGCTTCGGTGAGCACCGGCCCGGCCTCGGTGACGCGGGCGTAGTCCCGGCGCTCCAGGAGTTCGAGCGGCTCCCGGAACCGTTCCAGGATGTCGAGCCCGAAGGCCTCGCGGAACGCCTCGCGGCGCACCGCACCCAGTTTCAACTGGAGGACGAACTGCCGGACCAGGCGCTCTTCGTCGGAGAGCGGCAGCGCCCGCTGCACCGGCAACTCGCCGGCCTCGATCCGCTCCAGGTAGCGCTCCATCCCCGACTCGTTCTGGTAGTGCCAGCCGTCGGCGTGACCGAAGGAACTGACCCCCAGGGCGAGCATGTCGGCGCCGCGCCAGAGCCGGTCCCGGTAGAGGAATCGGGCGCGCCCGGGGTCGCGGACGGCGGTGTAGGCGCTCGACCGGGCGTACCCGGCGGCGGCGAGGGCGGCGAACGCTTCGGCGGTCCAGCGGCGCTTGACCGTCCAGCCGGGGAGTTCCCGGCCGGGACCCTCGCCCTCCCGGATCTGCCGGGCGAAGGTCGTGTTCCGGGGCGATTCCATCTGGTAGATGGTGACCGCGTCCGGTTCGAGGCGGATCGTCTCTTCCACCGCGGAGAGCCAGCGGTCGTCGTCGTCGCCGAGCATCCCGGCGATGAGATCCAGGTTGATCTGCGGGAACCCGACGCTCCGGGCTTCGGCGAAGGCCCGGTGGATCTCCGGCGATCGGTGCGCCCGGTTGTTGACCTCGAGGATCTCGTCGTCGAAGTGCTCGACGCCCAGACTGAGCCGGGTGACCCCGAGGTCGCGGAGGTGCGCGAGTTTCCCCGGAGTCAGCGTTCCCGGCTCGCACTCGAAGGCGAATTCTTCGAGGCGGCTCAGGTCGAGGGCGCCGGAGAGGCCGGCGGCCAGGCGGTCCAACTGGGGGATCGAGAGGTAGGAGGGGGTGCCGCCGCCGAAGTAGAGGAATTCCACCGGACGATCGCCGAACGGCTTCCGCGCCACCCGGCTCGCCTCGGTGGTCACGGCGTCCAGGTACGCGTGGACTTCGGCCGCGTTCCGGTCGGTATAGACCCGGAAGTAACAGAAGTGGCAGCGCTTGCGGCAGAACGGGAGATGCAGATAGACGCCGAGCGGCGCCTCCGGGGCGGCGGGTCGCTCCAGGCGGTCGAGGAGCCCGGGCGCCGCCTCCGCCGTCCAGGTCGAGAACGGCGGGTAGTTCGAGACGAAGTAGTTGCCGAGCGCCTCGTCGCCGGCCTCGTCGAGGAGGAACCGGGCTGCTCCGGGCGGAACCCCTGCCGGAAGGGCCGTCGCCGGCGGTTTCCCCTCCTCCGGGGTGGTCGCGGTTCCCATCGAGATCGCCGGGAAGTGTAGGAGCAGGACCGGGATCGCCCGACGGTCCGGGTTTCTGCCGCGTGCTCCCTCCGCCGTTTCGCCCGCGCCGCCGCCGGCGAGCCGGACGCCCGAGGGGCCGACGAGCCGGCCGCGGCCGTCCGGGCGCGCCCGGCCCGCCTGATTTCGGCGCTGACCGGCGAGACGATGGGGGTCGGCTGCCCGGGCGAGCGGACCGTCCGGGAGGTGCTCGGAGCACATGGGGTTCCCGCCCCGTCCGTCCGTGCGCGCTCGCGGGGCCGGCTTTCAACTGTCCGCCATAGTGTCCCGCCGGCGTCCGTCCGTGCGCGCGCTCGCGGGGCCGCTTGGTCTGCCGTCCGGGCATCCGCACGGCGTCCGTCCGTGCGCGCGCTCGCGGGGCCGCCGTCGCCGCCGCCCGGCGGGGTTCCCGCCCCGTCCGTGCGCGCGACGGGCGGAGCGCCGTCCATCCGATGGAGCGGAGGTTCCTGCCCCGGCCGTCCGGGCGCGCGCCGACCGCCCGTCAGCGGGAAGGTTGCCCCCGACAGAGTGGACTGGCGTTCCGTGCACGCGCCGACAGCCCGGGAAGGCGCTGAACAGGACCGCTCGGCAGGACCGGCCGCCCGAGCGCGCGGACGGCTCCGACCTACTGGCGCCGCTGCCGGTGGTGCCGCGTACCGGCCGCCCGTGCGCGCGGACCGCCCTCCACCAGTTCACGAGCCGGCCATCCGCGTCGCGGCTGTCCGGGCGCGCGCCGACCGCTTCGGGACGGCGCCGACAGCGGTGAGCCTGGCGGCGCCCGGCCATCCGGCGCGCCGTCCGGGCGACGCCGCACCGTCCGGGCGCGCCGCAGTCCGCGCGACGCCGCGGCGCACTGTCCGGCGCGTGCCGGGCGGTCCGGGTCCGGCCCCGTCGTACCATCGGCGGCTTGCGCCTCATCACCTGGAATGTGAACTCCATCCGCACCCGCCGGGCGCGCCTGCTCCGCCTGTTGGAGCGCCATCGGCCGGATGTGGTCTGCCTGCAGGAACTCCGCGCCCCGGCGGCCGAATTCCCCCGACTCCCGCTCGAGGCGGCGGGCTACCACGCGGCGGTCCACGCCCAGGCGGCGCGGAACGGGGTCGCGGTGCTCTCCCGGGAGCCGGCCGCGGTGCGGACCCGGGGCCTGCCCCCCTGCGCGGCGCGGGGCGAGGCGCGCCTGCTCGAGGTCGCCGTGGCCGGCCTCCGGGTGATCAGCGCCTATGTGCCGAACGGGAAATCCGTCGCGCACCCCGACTGGGCCTACAAATTGGAGTGGCTGCGGGCGCTCGGGGAGCACCTCGACCGCACCGCGTCGCCGGACACCCCGCTGGTCCTCGGCGGCGACTTCAATGTGGCCCCCACCGACCGGGACACCGCGGACACCGATCCCGGCGGGATCCTCTGCCACCCGGCGGCCCGGGCGGCCCTCGCCGGCCTGGTCTCCCGGGGGCTCCGGGACGCCTACCGCCAGATCCACGCCCCGGGCGAGGAGCCGGAGAAGGGCCCCTACACCTGGTGGGACTACACCCGGCTCTCCTTCGCCCGGAATGTGGGCGCCCGGATCGACCACTTCTACCTGACCGCGCCGGTCGCCGGGCGGCTGGACTCGGTGTTCGTGGACCGGGACGAGCGCCGCCAGCGGAAGGGCGAGGACATCCCCTCGGACCACGCCCCGCTGGTCTGTGATCTCCGGGCCTGAGGAACCTTCTGCAGGGGCTCGCCGGAGGCCCGGCGGTTGCGCCGGAGGGCGGGAACGACTATCCTCCGCCGCTACTTCGGGCGCCCCCCGCCGGTCGGCCGCTGCCGCTCCGCAGGGTCTCGGCGCCTGGCCCCAACATGCGCAACCCCAACGGTTTCCGAGTAGTCGCCGCCGGGCTCGGAGCGCTGCTCGCCGCCGCTCCGGGAATCTTCGCCGGGCAGTCGGCCGGCCCCGCCGGCCCGGCCCCGGGGCCGCCCCCGACCATCGCCGCCGTGCGCGGGTACGAGCCGGGGGGAGCGGCCGCCGGTGCTGGTTCGATGGCGGGTTCGACGGCCGCGGCCGGGGCCGTCTCGGCGGAGACGGCGGCGGCGCACAACCGGATGCTGCGGACCTACTGCATGGTGTGCCACAACGACCGGATGCGGACCGGGAACATGACGCTCTCGGGGTTCGACGCGGGCTCGGCGGCGGGGACCCCGGCGTTGGCGGAGAAGGTGGTGTCGAAGTTGCGGCTGGGGATGATGCCGCCGCCGGGGGCGCGCCGTCCGGGCGAGGAGGTGCTGGAGGAGGTGGCGGTGTCGCTGGAGGGGCAGTTGGACGCGGTTTCGGTGGCGGCGCCGAATCCGGGCCGGCGCTCGTTCCAGCGGCTGAACCGGGCGGAGTACACGGCGGCGGTGCGGGACCTGCTGTCGCTGCCGATCGACGGGTCGGAGTACCTGCCGCAGGACACGATCAGCGCGAATTTCGACAACATCGCGGATGCGCAGTTGCTGTCGGCGACGCTGATGGACAGTTACCTGCGCGCGGCGAGCGAGATCAGCCGCCTCGCCGTGGGCGATCCGGACGCCATCCCGGCGGAGACCAGTTACTTCGTCTCCCGCTGGGCCTCCCAGCGGCGGCAGGTCGAAGGCGCCCCCTACGGGACCCGCGGCGGCCTCGCCGTGGAACATGTCTTCCCGGCGGACGGGCACTATGTGTTCCGGGTGTCGCTCCACCACGAGGTCTGCGGCCCCATCGTCGGCACCGCGGCCGGGGCGCTGAATTCGGAAGCGAATCCGGAGCAGGTCGAGGTGTCCATAGACGGGCAGCGGGTGGCGCTGCTCGCCATCGATCCCTGGATGCACACCTCGGATCCGAACGGCGCCACCATGCGCACCGAGCCGATCTTCGTCGAGGCCGGGCCGCGCCGGGTGGCCGCCGCGTTCCTCCGCCAGTTCGACGGCCCGGTGCAGGACCTGATCTCCCCCCACGACTGGTCGCTCGCCAGCACCAACATCGCGCTGACCTACGGCATCCACAGCCTCCCCCACCTCCGGGATGTCCTGGTCCGCGGGCCGTTCGACGCGACGGGGGTTTCGGAGACACCGAGCCGGCGGGCGATCTTCGAGTGCCGGCCGTTGACGCCGGAAGAGGCGCGGCCCTGCGCGGAGCGGATCCTGGGGCGTTTGGGGCGCCGGGCGTACCGGGGGGCTTTGGACGCGGAGAAGTTGGAGTCGCTGCTGGCTCTCTACGAGGCGGGTTCGGCTGCGGGCGGTTTCGAGGAGGGGATCCGGATGGGGATCGAGGGGATGCTGGCGAGTCCGAACTTCGTGTTCCGGATCGAGGAGCCGCTGGATCCGCGGGAGGCGGAGTACGGGTATCGGCTGACGGATGTGGACCTGGCGTCCCGGCTGTCGTTCTTCCTCTGGGGGACGATCCCGGACGAGGAGTTGCTGGACCTGGCGGAAGCGGGCCGGCTGTCGGAGCCGACGGTGTACGAGGAACAGGTGCGCCGGATGCTCGGGGACGAGCGTTCGTCGGCGCTGTCCCGGCGGTTCGCGCGGCAGTGGTTCCGCTTGCAGGATCTGGAGAAGATCAACCCGAATGTGCGGCTGTATCCGGATTTCCACCAGCAGTTGAAGACGGCGATGGCGGAGGAGACGGAGCGGTTCTTCGACTACCTGGTGTCGGAGGACCGGAGCGTTTTCGACCTGTTCACGGCGGACTACACCTTCGTGAACGAGCGATTGGCGCACCACTACGGGATCGAGGGGGTGACGGGGCCGGAGCACCGGATGGTTCGGTATCCGGACGAGAGCCGTCGGGGGATCTTCGGCCACGGGAGCATGCTGACGCTGACTTCGCACCCGTATCGGACTTCGGCGGTGCTTCGGGGGAAGTGGGTGATGGAGGTCCTGCTGGGGAGTCCTCCTCCTCCTCCTCCTCCGAATGTTTCGGATCTGGATGCGACGCCGGCGACGGCGGACGGGCGGGAGTTGACGGCTCGGGAGCGTTTGGAGATCCACCGGGACAACCCGGCGTGCCGTTCGTGCCACCGGATGATGGATCCGATCGGTCTGGCGCTGGAGGAGTTCGATGTGACCGGTCGGGTGCGGGTGAAGGATTCGGGACAGCCGATCGACGCTTCGGGGGAGTTCTACGACGGGACGGCGATCCGGGATGTTTCGGACCTGCGGGAGGCGCTGCTCCAGCGGCCGATCCCGCTGCTGCGGACTTTCACGGAGAACCTGATGGCGTATGGGCTGGGGCGCCGGGTGGAGCACTACGATCAACCGCGGATCCGGGAGATCGTTCGGGAGGCGGAAGCGTCGGAGTATCGGCTGTCGGCGTTCCTGCTGGGTGTGGCGCGGAGTCCGGCGTTCCTCCGTAAGGGTGAGGCGCCGGCGGAAGCGGTGGAGACGGAGGCGGCTTCCGGTCCGGAGTGACCGGGGAATCGAGTCCCGGAAGGGGCGAGGAGAACTACGGATGCAGTACTTGACGGGGAAGAGCCTTCCGAGGCGGAGTTTCCTGCGGGGAGCGGGGGCGGTGGTGGCGCTGCCGTTCCTGGACGCGATGGTTCCGGCGAGCGCGGTTGCGAAGGCGTCGTCGGACTCGTCGGAGCGGACGCGTCTCGTGGCGGTGGAGATCGTGCACGGGGCGGCGGGGAGCAACAAGTACGGGAGGGAGAACCACCTGTGGTCGCCGGAGGCGGAGGGCACGGAGTTCGACCTGTCGCGGGGCTCGCTGGCGCCGTTGGAGCCGGTGCGGGACTATGTGACCATCGTGAGCGACTGCGATGTGGAACCGGCGGAGGCGGTGACGGCGCGGGAGATCGGGGGGGACCACTTCCGATCGAGCGCGGCGTTCCTGACGCAGTCGCATCCGAAGCAGACGGAGGGCTCGGATGTGTATGCGGGGACTTCGCTGGACCAGTTGTATGCGCAGCGTTTCGGGCAGGAGACGCCGATTCCTTCGATGCAGTTGTGCATCGAGACGGTGGATCAGGCGGGTGGCTGCGCGTACGGGTATGCGTGCGTGTACACGGACACGATCAGCTGGGCGTCCCCGACGGAGCCGCTGCCGATGACTCGGGATCCGCGGATCGTTTTCGACCAGTTGTTCGGCGCGGGGGGTACGCCGGAGGGGCGGGTGGCGCGGCAGGAGGCTCGGCGGAGCGTGCTGGACTTCATCGCCGGTGAGGTGCGGGACCTGCAGCGGAGTCTGGACGCGGAGGATCTGCGTCGGATGGACCGGTACTTGACGGACATCCGGGAGATGGAGCGCCGGATCGAGCGGATCGTGGAGCGGAACACGAGCGGGGAGTTGCGGGACCTGCCGGAGGCGCCATCGGGGGTTCCGGACAGTTTCGACGAGCACGCGAAGATCATGTTCGACCTTCAGGCGCTGGCGTTCCAGTCGGACATGACGCGGGTGTTCAGTTTCAAGATGGGGCGCGACGCTTCGAGCCGGGTGTATCCGGAGAGCGGGGAGTCGACGGCGTTCCATCCGGCGTCGCACCACGGGAACGACCCGGAGCGGGTGGAGATCCTGGGCCGGATCAACCGGTATCATGTGGGCTTGATACCGTATTTCATGGAGAAGTTGCGGAGCGTGGAGGAGGGGGATCGGACGCTTCTGGACAAGACGATGATCCTGTACGGGTCTCCGATGGGGGATCCGAACATCCACAACCACAAGCGGGTTCCGTTCTTCGTGGCTGGGGGTGCGAACGGGGCGTTGGAGCACAACCTTCACTTGCGTGCGGCTCCGGGTACGCCGCTGGCGAATGTGATGCTGTCGCTGCTGCACCGTCTGGGTATGGACGATGTGGAGAGTTTCGGGAACAGCACGGGGGAGTTTTCGCTTTCGGCGTGAGCCGGGGGCGGTAGCGCGCGCGGGAGGCGAGCGAGATGGAGCGAGTGAAACGGGTTCGGGGCTTCGGCCTCTGGCTCCTGCTGCCGGGGTTCGCCCTGGCGGCGGTGGCGTTCGCGGGGTCGCGGGCGGATTCGCCGGTTCTGTCGGCGGCGAAGCGCGGCGATGTGGAGTCGGTTCGCTCGGAGTTGCGTTCGGGGGGGGATGTGAACGCGGCGGCGGGTGACGGGTTCACGGCCCTGCACTGGGCGGCGAAGCGTGGTGACGCGGAGTTGGCGGGGGTATTGATCTCTGCGGGTGCGGACCTTCGGGCGACGACGCGTTTGGGGTCGCACCAGCCGCTGCATGTGGCGGCGGCGGCGGGCGAGGCGGCGGTTGCGGAGGTGCTGCTTGGGGCGGGGGCTCCGGCCTCGGCGCCCACCTCCACCGGCGCCCGGCCCATCCACTTCGCCGCCGCTTCCGGCAGTTCGGAGACGGTGGAAGCGCTGGCCTCGGGCGGCGCCGATGTGGACGCCGTGGAACCCGGTTGGGGACAGACCCCCCTGATGTTCGCGGCCGGCGTCGGTCGGCCCGAGACTGTCCGCACCCTCCTCGAAGCGGGAGCGGACCCGGCGGTCACCGCCAAGGTGCTCGATGTGGCGGCCCGCGGCGAAGCCGACCTGCTCGCTCGCCGAGCCCGGCAGGCGCGGGTGGACCGCGAACGCGGCGGCGCCGGGGTCATCTACGACCCGCGCGAGCGCGACCGCCAGCGTCGGGCCGCGCAGCGCCGCGCCCGCGCCGCCGCGGCCCGGGCGGAAGCCCAGAAGGGACGCACCGGGGAGGAAGCGGCGAAGCCGGCGGAAGCTCCGGCCACCGCGGCCACCGGCACCGGCGCTTCCGGCGACCTCCTCAAGAAGAGCGCCGCGACCGAAGAGGAAGCCGCGGCGGCCGCCGAACAGGCGGAGAAGGACGAGCACGCCGAGGCCCACGGCCATCCCGAGGACGAGGCCGCCCGGCTCGCCGAAGAGGAAGCCGAAGCCCGGAAGAAGAAGAAGGGAACCGACCGGAAGAAGGACCGGCGACAGCCGCTCCGCTATTCCGAACTGGTCGGCACCCACGGTGGCCTGACCGCCCTTCTGCTCGCGGTCCGCGACGGCCACCGGGAGGCGGCGCTGGCGCTCATGGACGGCGGCGCCGACATCGACCAGCGCGCCGAAGGCCACCGGACGACGCCGCTGCTGATGGCGGCGATCAACGGCCACTACGACATCGGGATGGATCTGCTGGAGCGGGGCGCGGACCCGAACCTGAAGAATGTCTCCGGCGCGGCGCCGCTCTACGGCGCGATCAACGCCCGGTGGATCTCCCAGCCGTTCCACCCGCAGCCCTCCGACCACCTGCAGCAGGACACCTCCCACATCGAATTCATGGAGGCGCTCCTCGACGCCGGCGCCGAAGTGGACGCCCGCCTGCAGCGCAAGCAGTGGTACAGCACCTACAACACCGACCAGTTGGGAGTGGACCGCGCCGGCGCCACGGCGTTCTGGCGCGCCGCCTACGCCCTCGACCTCCCGGCGATGAGAATGCTGGTGGCGCGTGGCGCCGATCCGCACCTCCCGACGATGAAGGTCCCGGAGCGGACACTGCGGCGGCTCACTTCGCTCATAGACGAAGACGCCGAAGAGGATCCCTCCGGCCTGCCGGAAGTGCCCTATGGCGGCCCGGCGGTCCATCCGATCCACGCCGCGGCCGGAGTCGGCTACGGGCTGGGTCTGGCGGCGAACTCACACCGCCACGCCCCGGACGCCTGGCTGCCGGCGGTGCGGTACCTGGTCGAGGAGTTGGGCGCCGACCCGGACGCCCGGGATCACAACGGCTACAGCGTGATCCATCACGCGGCCTCCCGCGGCGACAACGAGATGATCGAGTACCTGATCTCGAAGGGTGGCGACCCGCTGGCCATCGCCCGCACCGGCCAGACCACGGTGGACCTGGCGAACGGCCCGGTGCAGCGCATCAGCCCCTTCCCGGAGACGATCGCCCTCCTCGAGGGCTACGGCGCCAAGAACAACAACCGCTGCGTCGGCTGCTGACCGACTGCGTTCGGGGACCGGCTCCTCGTTCGTCCTCCGCGTGGCGGGCGAACGAGGAGCGGTCCCGGCATCCCACGACCCGGACCGGAGAGATCGGGTCGTATCCGTTTCGGTTCCGTCGCTTTCGCGCTCCCGGCGCTTGGTGGAAACCCGCCTGACTTTTGCCGTTCCCCGAAGGAGGAACAGCAACCTGGAGCGACTGCTTTCGCTCCTCATCAGTGCGGCGCTGCTCGCCGCGACCATCGCCTGCGGCGTGTCGGACGAGGCCGTCGAGAGCGAGATCGAAGAGGTCGATCCGTCCGAGGTCGTGACCGTCTCGGCGAAGCAGATGATGGACGGCTACGAGTCGAACGAGCTCAGGGCGAATCAGTTGTACGAGGGGAGGGTCGTCTCCGTGAGCGGGGTCGTCGACAGCGTGGGAGAGGACCTCATGGGTGATCCCTATGTGCTCCTCACCGATGGATCCGAGTTCACTTTCACCGGCGTGCAGTGCTTCTTCGGCGACAGTCATCGTGATGAACTCGCTCGTCTCTCGAAGGGAGATCGGGTGACGCTCCGCGGTCAGGGAGAGGGGTACCTCATGAACGCTCTCGTACGGGGTTGTCGCCTGGCCGAGTAGGGCGCGCTCGGACCGCGAAGGCGCGGGGGTAGGGCGGGGCCCTCGTCGGTCGGAGCGCTGCGGTTCGGGGCCTCGGCCGGGGACTCGGGGGCCGGCGCGGCGAACCGGCGCCTGCCGCCGCTCGGTGGCGCGGCAGGTGCCCGGGGAAGCCGTCCCCGCGTCGGACCGGCGAAGGGTCGGCCTCCGACGCGATCCGTTCGCCGGATCCCCCGGAGTCGGGGAGCTGTCCCCCTGAGAGTCAGGCAGGTCGAATTCTGGCAGCGCTGTTTCCATAATGCCTCGCAGAATGGCGGTAGAGCGCAAATTCCTCCGGCGTCCGGGGGGCCATTTCTTCCTCTTCGGGCCGAGAGGTACCGGGAAGGGCACCTGGTTGGATCAGGTGTTTCCGAGAGCGGCGCGCCTGGACCTGTTGGCGCCGGATGAACAACGCCGCTTCGCCGCGCGTCCGGAACGACTCCGGGAAGTGGCGGCGGCCCTGCCGGCGGGCGCCGATCTCCTGATCGACGAAGTCCAGCGCGTCCCGGCGCTCCTGCCGGTCGTCCACCAGATCATGGAGGCGCCGGGAAGTCCGCGCTTCGTGTTGACCGGGTCGAGCGCCCGTCAATTGCGGCGGGCCGGGGTGGATCTGCTGGCGGGGCGCGCCGTCGTTCGGCGGATGCATCCGTTCCTCGCCGCCGAACTCGGAGATCCCTTCGACCTGGAATCGGCCCTCTCGTACGGGCTGCTGCCCCTCGTCCGGGACGCCCGGGACCCGGAGGACGCGCTCGCCGCCTATGTCCCCTCTATGTGGAACAGGAGGTGAAGGCCGAAGGGCTGGTGCGGAACCTCGACGGCTTCCAGCGGTTCCTGGAGGCCATCTCCTTCTCCCACGCCGGAGTCCTGAACCTGAGCGAGGTGGCGCGGGAGTGCGCGGTCGGTCGGAAAACGGTCGAGGGCTATCTCGAGATCCTCGAAGACCTGTTGCTCGCGTTCCGGGTCCCGGCGTTTCGGCGACGAACCCGACGGCGCGCTTCGGCGCATCCCAAGTTCTACTTCGCGGACACCGGCGTCTTCCGTTCGCTGCGTCCCTCCGGGCCCCTCGACCGGCCGGAGGAGATCCGGGGAGCGGCGCTGGAGGGACTGGTGGCGCAGCACCTGAGGGGCTGGCTCGCCTGCTCCGGGACTTCGGGGGCCGCCGGACCGCGTCTCTACTTCTTCCGCAGCCGGGCCGGCAGCGAAGTGGACTTCGTCCTCTACGGGCCGGGAGTGTTCCGGGCGCTGGAGGTGAACACACCGGGCGCGTGCGGCCGGGGGACCTCCGCTTCCTCCGGCGCTTCCGCGACGACTATCCGGAAGCGGAGTGCCGTTTCGGCTATCTCGGCGCCGAGCGGCTCGAGATCGACGGGATCCGCTGCCTGCCGATCGGCGAACTGCTCTCCGGCGTCATTCCCGGGAAGCCGCTTCCCTGACCGGCGCCGCGCCGGTTTCGGCTCCGGCCGGCGTCGCGCCGTCGCCGGTCGCAACGGCTTCGTGTCCGCGTACGACGGCGAGGAAACGCTCGCCGAATCGCTCCAGTTTCGCCGCGCCGACTCCCTGGATCTCCGCGAACTCCTCGGGCGTTCGCGGCCTTCGTTCCGCCATCTCGACGAGAGCGGAGTCGTGGAACACCACATACGGGGGCACTTCGTTGCCGCGGGCGATTTCGAGCCGGAGTGCGCGCAGCGCTTCGAACAGGGCCTCGTTCTCCGACGACAGATCGGCCCGGGTGCGTCGGGGCGGCCGGTCGGTGGCCGCCTTCTTCCGGGAGGCCCGCGCCGGCGTCCGGTCGCGGCGCAACTCGATCGTCTCCTTCCCGCGCAGCACCGGCCAGGAAGCCGGCGTCAACTTCACCGAACCGTGCCGTTCCACTTCGACGCGCAGGAGTCCGCGCGCCGCCAGTTGCCGGAACACGGAGCGCCAGGAGCGGGCGTCGAGATCGCGGCCCACGCCGAAAGTGGGAAGCCGATCGTGGTCGTACCCGCGAATCCGCTCGTCGCCGTCGTCGCCCCGCAGGATGCGGATCAGGTACTCGCGCCCGAACCTCTGCCCGGTGCGGTACGCCGCCGACATCGCCTTCTGCGCGGCGACGGTCCCGTCCCAGGTCTCCGGCGGGGCCAGGCAGTTGTCGCAGTTGCCGCAGTCGCCCGGGTACTCCTCACCGAAGTAGGCCAGGAGCGCCTTCCGCCGGCAGGCGCTCAGTTCGCAGTAGCCGAGCAGTGCCTCCAGTTTGCGGACGGTGACCCGCTTGTGGCGGTCGTCGGCCTCCGAGTTGTCCATGAGGCCCCGCAGGCGCACCACATCCTGGATCCCGTAGGCCATCCAGGCGGTCGCCGCTTCGTTGTCCCGCCCGGCGCGTCCCGTTTCCTGGTAGTAGCCCTCGAGGCTCTTCGGGAGGTCGAGGTGTGCCACGAACCGGACATCCGGCTTGTCGATGCCCATCCCGAAAGCGATCGTCGCCACGATCACCACTCCCTCCCGCTCCCGGAACGCCCGGTGCGCCGCCTCCCGCTCCGTCGCTTCGAGCCCGGCGTGGTAGGGGAGGGCGTCGAACCCGCGGTCCTGCAGCCATTCGGCGGTCTCCTCCACTCCCCGGCGGGAGAGGCAGTACACGATGCCGGCGTCTCCCCGGTGTTCGCCTTCGAGGAGCCGCGCCAGTTGCCGTTTCGGATCGTCTTTGGGCAGGACCCGGTAGCGGAGGTTGGGACGGTCGAAACTGGCGAAGAAGCGCTCGGCGCCCTCCAGGTCGAGTTTGTCCAGGATCTCGCGCCGGGTGACCTCGTCGGCGGTCGCCGTCAGGGCCAGCCGGGGCACGCCGGGAAACCGCTCCCCGAGCGCCGAGAGCGCCAGGTACTCCGGACGGAAGTCGTGGCCCCAGGAGGCGACGCAGTGCGCCTCGTCTATGGCGATCAGCGCCAGTTCGACGCCGTCGAGGAGCCCGAGCGTCCGCTCGTTCAGGACGCGCTCCGGAGCGGCGTAGAGGAGATCCAGGCCGCCGCTCCGGACCCGGGCCTCGATCTTCAGGACCTCGGGGTAGGGGAGGGTCGAGTTCAGACTGGCGGCGCGCACCCCCTGCTGCCGCAGGGCGGCCACCTGGTCGTTCATCAGGGAGATGAGCGGCGAGACCACGAGGCCGAGGCCCGGCTGGACGAGCGCCGGGATCTGGTAGCAGAGCGACTTGCCGCCCCCGGTCGGCATCAGCACCAGGGAGTCCCCTCCGGCGAGGGTGTGCTCGATCACCGCCCGCTGGTGGCCCAGGAACCGGTCGAAGCCGAAGACCCGGCGCAGTGCCTCCTCGGCGGCCTCCACCCCGGCGGCCCCGGGGGGTCCGGCCACCCCGGGTTCGTCGCTGGCGCGCTGCCCCGCTTCCCCTCCCACTTCGGACCGAACGCGGGATCGTAGCCGCTCGGCGGAACCGGGGCCGGTCGGACGCCTCCGGGCCGGCTCCGCGCTCGTCGCGACGCCTGGCCGCCCGGCCCCGCCGGCTTCCCCGGGGCGGCCGGCGGATCTGCGCTTGCGCGGAACGCCGCCGGCGATTACTCTCTGCCTTTGGCCGGCGCTCTCCGAGTCGGGGCGGTTCCGCGCTCCGCGCCGAGGCCGGAGATCACGAATCCCATGCGTTTTTCCTTCCTTGTCACCGGTTTCGGGGCGCTCCTGGCAACGGCGCCGCCGGCGCCCGCCGCCGGACAGGCGCCGGAGCCTTCGGTCGTGGCCGGGGTCCGGTCGTTCGAACCGGGGGCCGGCGGCTCCGGGGCCGTCGCGAGCGCCGGTTCCGAGAGTTCCGGGGCTGTCTCGGCGGAGACGGCGGCGGCGCACAACCGGATGCTGCGGACCTACTGCATGGTGTGCCACAACGACCGGATGCGGACCGGGAACATGACGCTCTCGGGGTTCGACGCGGGCTCGGCGGCGGGGACCCCGGCGTTGGCGGAGAAGGTGGTGTCGAAGTTGCGGCTGGGGATGATGCCGCCGCCGGGGGCGCGCCGTCCGGGCGAGGAGGTGCTGGAGGAGGTGGCGGTGTCGCTGGAGGGGCAGTTGGACGCGGTTTCGGTGGCGGCGCCGAATCCGGGGCGGCGTTCGTTCCAGCGGCTGAACCGGGCGGAGTACACGGCGGCGGTGCGGGATCTGCTGTCGCTGCCGATCGACGGGTCGGAGTACCTGCCGCAGGACACGATCAGCGCGAACTTCGACAACATCGCGGATGCGCAGTTGCTGTCGGCGACGCTGATGGACAGTTACCTGCGGGCGGCGAGCGAGATCAGCCGCCTCGCCGTGGGCGATCCGAGGGCGACCCCGGCCGAGGTCGGCTACCACGTGTCGCGCTGGGCCTCCCAGTTGGATCAGGTCGAAGGCGCCCCGTACGGGACGCGAGGCGGGATCTCGGTGGAGCATGTGTTCCCCGCGGACGGGGAGTACCGCTTCCGCGTGGCCTTCCATCACGAGACCACCGGAGCGATCGTCGGTTCCGGGTCCGGCTCCCTCCACACCCTGGGGGCGCCGGAACAGGTCGAGATCTCCGTTGACGGCGAGCGGGTGGCCCTCCTCGATGTGGGTCGCTGGATGCATGTCTCCGACCCGGACGGGGTGAACCTCCGCACCGAGCCGATCTTCGTGAGAGCCGGGCCCCGGCGCCTCTCCGCGGCGTTCCTGCGGCGGTTCGAGGGCCCGGTCCTCGATCTGATCTCGCCGCACGACTGGTCGCTGGCCTCCACCGCGACCTCGAGGGCGTACGGGATCCACAGCCTGCCGCACCTGCGCGATCTCTTCGTCCGCGGGCCGTTCGACGCGACGGGGGTTTCGGAGACGCCGAGCCGGCGGGCGATCTTCGAGTGCCGGCCGTTGACGCCGGAAGAGGCGCGGCCCTGCGCGGAGCGGATCCTGGGGCGTTTGGGGCGCCGGGCGTACCGGGGGGCTTTGGACGCGGAGAAGTTGGAGTCGCTGCTGGCTCTCTACGAGGCGGGTTCGGCTGCGGGCGGTTTCGAGGAGGGGATCCGGATGGGGATCGAGGGGATGCTGGCGAGTCCGAACTTCGTGTTCCGGATCGAGGAGCCGCTGGATCCGCGGGAGGCGGAGTACGGGTATCGGCTGACGGATGTGGACCTGGCGTCCCGGCTGTCGTTCTTCCTCTGGGGGACGATCCCGGACGAGGAGTTGCTGGACCTGGCGGAAGCGGGCCGGCTGTCGGAGCCGACGGTGTACGAGGAACAGGTGCGCCGGATGCTCGGGGACGAGCGTTCGTCGGCGCTGTCCCGGCGGTTCGCGCGGCAGTGGTTCCGCTTGCAGGATCTGGAGAAGATCAACCCGAATGTGCGGCTGTATCCGGATTTCCACCAGCAGTTGAAGACGGCGATGGCGGAGGAGACGGAGCGGTTCTTCGACTACCTGGTGTCGGAGGACCGGAGCGTTTTCGACCTGTTCACGGCGGACTACACCTTCGTGAACGAGCGATTGGCGCACCACTACGGGATCGAGGGGGTGACGGGGCCGGAGCACCGGATGGTTCGGTATCCGGACGAGAGCCGTCGGGGGATCTTCGGCCACGGGAGCATGCTGACGCTGACTTCGCACCCGTATCGGACTTCGGCGGTTTTGCGGGGGAAGTGGGTGATGGAGGTCCTGCTGGGGAGTCCTCCTCCTCCTCCTCCTCCGAATGTTTCGGATCTGGATGCGACGCCGGCGACGGCGGACGGGCGGGAGTTGACGGCTCGGGAGCGTTTGGAGATCCACCGGGACAACCCGGCGTGCCGTTCGTGCCACCGGATGATGGATCCGATCGGTCTGGCGCTGGAGGAGTTCGATGTGACCGGTCGGGTGCGGGTGAAGGATTCGGGACAGCCGATCGACGCTTCGGGGGAGTTCTACGACGGGACGGCGATCCGGGATGTTTCGGACCTGCGGGAGGCGCTGCTGCAGCGGCCGATCCCGCTGCTGCGGACTTTCACGGAGAACCTGATGGCGTATGGGCTGGGGCGCCGGGTGGAGCACTACGATCAACCGCGGATCCGGGAGATCGTTCGGGAGGCGGAAGCGTCGGAGTATCGGCTGTCGGCGTTCCTGCTGGGTGTGGCGCGGAGTCCGGCGTTCCTCCGTAAGGGTGAGGCGCCGGCGGAAGCGGTGGAGACGGAGGCGGCTTCCGGTCCGGAGTGACCGGGGAATCGAGTCCCGGGAGGGGCGAGGAGAACTACGGATGCAGTACTTGACGGGGAAGAGCCTTCCGAGGCGGAGTTTCCTGCGGGGAGCGGGGGCGGTGGTGGCGCTGCCGTTCCTGGACGCGATGGTTCCGGCGAGCGCGGTTGCGAAGGCGTCGTCGGACTCGTCGGAGCGGACGCGTCTCGTGGCGGTGGAGATCGTGCACGGGGCGGCGGGGAGCAACAAGTACGGGAGGGAGAACCACCTGTGGTCGCCGGAGGCGGAGGGCACGGAGTTCGACCTGTCGCGGGGCTCGCTGGCGCCGTTGGAGCCGGTGCGGGACTATGTGACCATCGTGAGCGACTGCGATGTGGAACCGGCGGAGGCGGTGACGGCGCGGGAGATCGGGGGGGACCACTTCCGATCGAGCGCGGCGTTCCTGACGCAGTCGCATCCGAAGCAGACGGAGGGCTCGGATGTGTATGCGGGGACTTCGCTGGACCAGTTGTATGCGCAGCGTTTCGGGCAGGAGACGCCGATTCCTTCGATGCAGTTGTGCATCGAGACGGTGGATCAGGCGGGTGGCTGCGCGTACGGGTATGCGTGCGTGTACACGGACACGATCAGCTGGGCGTCCCCGACGGAGCCGCTGCCGATGACTCGGGATCCGCGGATCGTTTTCGACCAGTTGTTCGGCGCGGGGGGTACGCCGGAGGGGCGGGTGGCGCGGCAGGAGGCTCGGCGGAGCGTGCTGGACTTCATCGCCGGTGAGGTGCGGGACCTGCAGCGGAGTCTGGACGCGGAGGATCTGCGTCGGATGGACCGGTACTTGACGGACATCCGGGAGATGGAGCGCCGGATCGAGCGGATCGTGGAGCGGAACACGAGCGGGGAGTTGCGGGACCTGCCGGAGGCGCCATCGGGGGTTCCGGACAGTTTCGACGAGCACGCGAAGATCATGTTCGACCTTCAGGCGCTGGCGTTCCAGTCGGACATGACGCGGGTGTTCAGTTTCAAGATGGGGCGCGACGCTTCGAGCCGGGTGTATCCGGAGAGCGGGGAGTCGACGGCGTTCCATCCGGCGTCGCACCACGGGAACGACCCGGAGCGGGTGGAGATCCTGGGCCGGATCAACCGGTATCATGTGGGCTTGATACCGTATTTCATGGAGAAGTTGCGGAGCGTGGAGGAGGGGGATCGGACGCTCCTGGACAAGACGATGATCCTGTACGGGTCTCCGATGGGGGATCCGAACATCCACAACCACAAGCGGGTTCCGTTCTTCGTGGCTGGGGGTGCGAACGGGGCGTTGGAGCACAACCTGCACTTGCGTGCGGCTCCGGGTACGCCGTTGGCGAATGTGATGCTGTCGCTGCTGCACCGTCTGGGTATGGACGATGTGGAGAGTTTCGGGAACAGCACGGGGGAGTTTTCGCTTTCGGCGTGAGCCGGGAGCGGTAGCGCGCGGGAGGCGAGCGAGATGGAGCGAGTGAAACGGGTTCGGGGCTTCGGCCTCTGGCTCCTGCTGCCGGGGTTCGCCCTGGCGGCGGTGGCGTTCGCGGGGTCGCGGACGGATTCGCCGGTTCTGTCGGCGGCGAAGCGTGGGGATGTGGAGTCGGTTCGCTCGGAGTTGCGTTCGGGGGGGGATGTGAACGCGGCGGCGGGTGACGGGTTCACGGCCCTGCACTGGGCGGCGAAGCGTGGTGACGCGGAGTTGGCGGGGGTATTGATCTCTGCGGGAGCGGACCTTCGGGCGATGACGCGTTTGGGGTCGCACCAGCCGCTGCATGTGGCGGCGGCCGCGGGTGAGGCGGCGGTTGCGGAGGTGCTGCTGTCGGCGGGGGCTCCGGCCTCGGCTCCCACCTCAACCGGCGCCCGGCCGCTCCACCTGGCGGCGGCTTCCGGAGACCCCGGCGTGGTTTCGGTGCTGATCGCCGGCGGCGCGGAAGTGGATTCCCGCGAGTCCGAGTGGGGGATGACGCCGCTGATGTTCGCGGCGGTGAAGGGCCGCTCCCGCGCCGTTACCGCGCTTCTGGATGCCGGGGCGGAGCCGGGCGTGACCGCGAAGGTCCTCGATGTGGTCGAACGCGCCCGGATCGATCTCGAAGAGCGGCGCGCGCGCCAGGCGCGGCTGGCCGCGGAGCGCGGCGGGACCGGGATCCTCTATGCGGAGCGTCCGGAGAACCGCGGCGCTTCGGCCGGAGGTTCGAGCGGGGCCGGAGCGAGCGGGAGCGGAACCGGAGGAGGCGGCGACCTGAATCCGGCGGCGCCGGCGGCGCGCGATCCGCTCGACCCGCTGAACCCCGAGCCGCCGGAAGAAGAGGAGGCCGACCCGGACAAGCCGAAGCCCAAGACCTACGAGGAACGGGTGGGAACCCACGGCGGACTGACTGCGCTGCTGCTCGCGGCCCGGGAAGGTCGGATCGAAACCGCGCTGGCGCTGCTCGACGGCGGAGCGGAAGTGGACCAACGCGCTGACGGGAGCGGCGCCACGCCGCTGCTCATGGCGGCCATCAACGGGCACTTCGACCTGGCGATGCGCCTGCTCGAGCGGGGGGCCGACCCGACGCTCACCGACGCCCAGGGCGCGACGCCGCTCTACGGAACCATCAACACCCAGTGGATCCCCAAGGCGCGGCATCCGCAGCCGGCGGACTACCTGCAGCAGGAGACTTCCCACCTGGAGTTGATGCAGGCGCTGATCGACGCCGGCGCCGAGGTGGATGCCCGGATCGACAGTTCCCTCTGGTACACGGTCTTCAATGTGGATCAACTGGGAGTGGACCGGAGCGGCGCCACCGCTTTCTGGCGGGCGGCCTACTCGCTCGACCTCCCGGCGATGGAGTTGCTGGTGGAGAACGGCGCCGATCCGCATATCCCCACGATCCATGTTCCCGAGCGGCGCCGGCTTCCCCGGATCATCCCGGAGGACGCCGAGGATCCGTCCGGCCTTCCGCCGGCGGAGTACGGCGGTCCGGCGGTGTATCCGATCCATGCCGCGGCCGGCGTGGGTTACGGGCTCGGCCTGGCGGCGAACTCCCACCGGCATGCCCCGGAAGCCTGGCTCCCGGCGGTGAAGTTCCTGGTCGAGGAATGCGGCGCCGATGTGACCGTCCGGGACCACAACGGTTACGGCGTGATCCACCACGCGGCCTCCCGCGGCGACAACGAGATGATCGAGTACCTGGTCGCGAAGGGCGCGGACCCGCTGCTCGTGGCCCGCACCGGCCAGACGACGATCGACCTGGCGAACGGCCCGGTCCAGCGGATCAACCCGTTCCCCGAGACGATCGCGCTCCTCGCGAGTTACGGCGCGAAGAACAACCACGCCTGCGTCGGATGCTGAACCCGGCTTCCCGGGCTCGTCCCGTTCGCCGTTCATTCACCCGCGTGGCGGTGCTCGGCCTCTTCGTCGTCTTCGCCGCCGGTCCGGCGGCCTTCGCGGTCCAACAACAGCCGGACTGGGACGCGGTGGAGATCACCCGGGAGGACCTCGGCAGCGGCATCCAGGTCCTCTTCGGCCGCGGCGGGAACATCGCCATCTCGACCGGCGCGGACGGGACGCTCATGGTGGACGACCAGTACGCCCCCCTGACCGAGAAGATCCTGGCCGCGGTGGCGGAGGTGACCGACGCTCCGGTGCGGTTCGTGGTGAACACCCACTGGCACAGCGACCACACCGGTGGGAACGAGAACCTGGGTCGCGCCGGGGGAATCATCGTCGCCCACCGGAATGTGCGCCGACGGATGAATCCGGCCGAGTTCGCCGATCTCGTCGGTCGGAGCGATCAGGCTTCCGCGGAGGCCCTCCCGGTGGTGACCTTCGAGAGCGGGGTGACCTTCCACTGGAACGGGCTCACCATCGAGGCCGTCCACCAGCCGCAGGCGCACACCGACGGGGATTCGGCCATCTTCTTCGGCGGCGCGAATGTGGTCCACATGGGCGACCTGTTCTTCAACGGCGCGTTCCCCTTCATCGATGTGGACTCCGGCGGCGGGATCCATGGCCTCATCGCGGCGGTGGATGCAGTCGCCGCGCGGACGAACGGCGCCACCCGCATCATTCCCGGCCACGGCCCGGTGACCGACCGGGCGACGCTGCTCGCCTACGGGGAGGCGCTGCGGGAGGCGCGGGAGCGCGTCCGGGCGCGGATCGAGGCCGGGGAGAGCGAGGAAGAGGCGGCCGCGGCGTTCGCCGAGATCGTGACCGGTGTCGGCGAGGACATAGGCTGGTCGCCGGACTCGGCCGGGTTCGTGAGCGCGGAGCGATTCGTCCGGCTCACCTACCGCAGCCTCGCGAACTGAACCGGGCGAACGGAACCGGGAGCCCCGGGGGCCTCTTCGGCCACCGGTGACGGTCGGGTTTCGCGTCCGGTTTTTCTCCCGGCCGGGGAACCCGGTCGCAACCCCCGCCCGCAGGGGCCGGCAAGGATTCCTTTCCCATGCGTCTTCGTACCCGTAACCGGGTCGCGTTCGCGACCTCGATCCTGTTGGCGGCCGCCGCCGGCGCCTCGGCCCAGGACAGCGGTGAGTTCCGCTTCGTGTTCGGGGGACAGCGCGACTACACGACCATCGAGCACCCGGACAAGACGGTCACCGTCGGCGAGATCCACGGCCTCTGGGTGGTGACCGAGGGGGACGACTCGGGGCCGTTCGTGGATGAGGCGATCCTGCACGGCGGCTGCGCGGTCCATGTCACCGCTCCCGCCGGCGGCGCCGCCGGCATCGCTGCCGACTGCACGCTCGAGGACGAGGAGCACGACGCGCTGTATGTCGTCGGCAGCCGTCGGGAGGGCGATGTGTCCGTCGGGGGCGGCGGCGACGGCGTCTTCACCCTGAGTTCCGGAACCGGGAAGTTCGAGGGCGTCGGCGGCGTCTGCCCCTACACGGTCCACTACATGGAGGACGACGACCTGGTCGTCTTCGCCCGCTGCGAGTGGACGAAGAATTGAATTGACCTGACGGGCCCGGGGTGGGTGTCAACGCCCGCCGGAGTGGCGCGCCACGAACGCATCGACCCTCGGCCAGCCGGGAAGGCCTCGCTACCCCGATTCGGGGGGCGCTTCGGAGAGTCGGTCGACTCGATACTGCGGATAGGCCCGGTTCCACGACGCGATGTTGAAGACTCCGCAGAGCCGTGCTATGGAGCGCTTCCACGGGGCACTGTCGGGGAAGCCGATCGGGATCTTCGTCTCGAGTGCGTCTCTGCGGGCAAGGAGTTCGGCGGTCTCGAGCGTGCCGAGTGCGATAAGGACCAGGTAATCTACCGGTTTGTCGGCCCGACCGGCCGCCCACTCGTAGAGGAACGAGTCTCGAAACTTGTAGGTCAGGTCGGCATCGATCTGCGCGGAGAGGAATCGCCGGCTGAATCGTTCCGCCGAAACCTCGGGGTGAGGACCACGAGCAGGGTTCTTGATCTCGATGAAGAGGTAACTGTCGTCCTGTTCGACGACGAAATCCACTGCCTTCATGCAGTGGCTCAGGCCGTGTCCCTTCCCGTCGAATCGACGCGCGACCGCCGGTGCGGGAACCGCGATCCGAAGATCGCCCTCGATCAACGCGGTCATTCGGCAGGCGTTCCGATGCTGCGGAAGATCGTGCGATCGTAGAGATCATCGAAGGCCGCGGCGATGGCATTCGGATGGATCTGGCTGTATGCGGAGGCGGTGTTGCACCGGACTTCACCGTTCTCTTCGGAGTGGAAGAGAGAGTGGAACGCGATAGTGTCGCCGCTCTTCTGCCGTAAGACCAGTTCCTTGAGTACTATGTAGTCGTGGGTGGCTAGGAACACCTGCGCTCCGAGTCGCTGCAGTTTCAGGATCGTCTCGATGACTTCGCCGAAGAGAGTGGGGTTCAGGTTCGTTTCCGGTTCGTCCCAGAAGAGCACCGAACCCTTGCGGAGCGTTCCGTTCTGGATCAACAGCCAGAGGAGACCGATCTTTCGCAGCCCCTCAGCGAGCAGGGGAAACTCCTGATCTCCCTGCCGATTTCGGAGGTAGAACTGCTCGTTCCTCGAGGTGACCGTTCCGCCCATCGCTTCGCGTAACCGATCGAGGAGTCGCTTCCGCAGGGGATCCAGGGGCCCACGGAGAGTCGGCAGGAAAGCGCGATCGAGGAGATCGCGATACGTCTCTTCGAAGTGGACTTCACGGGAGGCATAGAGTGACCGGAAGCCGGGAGCGTTGGAGAGCACTTCCTTGGCCGGGATGAAGACGGCCGCCATAGGCTCGCCTCGCCAAGCGGACGAACCGTTGGTTCGGGTGGAATCCGCCCGTCTCGCGATCGTGGAGAAGCGGGTTTGCAGGCGCCGGTCACCTCGAGATACCTCGGCAAGGCTGTGTGACCGACTTTGAGGGCGCCGCGCCAAGCGGCCGAGGATGCCGCGATCGGGGAGGAACAGGCGGATCAACTTGTCGGCGAAGTCGTCGCCGGTGCGGGCGACCTCGCAGGCGGCGTAGCAGACCTTCATCAGGTGGGTCTTGCCGACGCCGTTCTTGCCGACGAAGACATTGACGCCGGGCGAGAGATCCAGACTGAAGTCGGAGAAGGCGGTGAAGTTCCGGAGCCGGATTCGGGTGAGGCTCGGGGCTTCCTCCCGGCTCTCGGTCTTCGTGGACATCGCGTTCGTTCCGTGGGAAGTCGGGGGAAGGCTAGCCGGTCAGCCGCGGACCTGGCGGCCGGTCTCGTCCACCAGGTTGTATCTCCGGGCGTCGGCGCGCCAGCGGTCGGACTCGATGAGGGTCGTGTAGTCCTCGCCGGGGAGGGCCTGGTCGGCATAGCCGGGCCAGGTGGGGCCGTCGGCGTCGGCAACGCCCTCCCGGATATGTTCCAGGCCGCGCCGCATGGCGCCGAGGGCCAGGCGGAGCATCTGGCTGGCGTAGAGCACGAGGGGAACCCGGTTTTCGCGGAGGGTGCTCAGCGGGGTGTCGTGGATGCTGGCGATGACCGGGCGGCCGGCGGCTTCGGAAACGGCGCCGATCCGCTCCGGGGCCAGGCCGGCGAAGAACAGCAGGTCGGCGCCGGCTTCCGCGTAGGCGGCGCCCCGATCCATCGCTTCGGACTCGTCGAGCCCCACCGAGACGGCGTCGCAGCGCGCCACCAGCATCAGCCCTCCGGTGCGGGCATCGGCGGCCGCGCGGACGCGATCCTGCATCCGGGGGGTTTCGATCAGGACGCCGCCTTCGCCCAGGTGCTTCGCCTGGACATGGTCCTCGATCATCACCGCGGCGAGGCCGCCCCGTTCGTATCCGCGAACCGCCCGGGCCACCGCGAGCGGACTCCCGCCGCCGTCGTCGGCGTCGGCGAAGACCGGGACCGGGACGCTGCCGGCGATGCGGGCGGCGACCTCGGTCAACTCGGTGATGGAGGCCAGTCCGTAGTCGGGGAGCCCGAAGTTCGCCGCGGAACCGGCGCTGCCGCCGTAGAGGACTGCTTCGAAGCCCATCTCGACGATGAGGCGGGCCGAGAGGACATCGAAGGCGCCGGGACAGAGCACCGGGGCTCCGCGCGAAAGCATCTCGCGCAGGCGGTGGCCCGGGTCCCGGAGAGCGCTTTCTCCCCCGTCCTGGGCACAGGCGGCGCCGGCGGTCGCCAGGCCGCCGCCCAGGGCCAGTCCGCCGGCGGCGGGAGCGAGCACCGCGCCTCCGGCGCCGGCCGAGAGTCGGGTCATCGCCTCCCGGCGTCCGATTCCGTCGTCAGGACGATGTTTCATCGAGAGTCTCCGTCGTCTGGATGGTCGAGGGCGCAGCGAAACCCGATGCTGTGGATGCGGGTGTCGGGCCGGGTGAAGTTTCGGTAGAAGACGCTGGCTATGCGTTCGTCGGTGTCGGCCCAACTGCCGCCCCGGAAGACCCGGTAGGGCGCGTCGTCGGGTCCGCGCGGGTCCACCGCCGCCGCCACCGCGTACTGGCCGAGGTCGTAACCGTCGGCGACCCATTCGGCGATGTTGCCCACCATGTCGAAGAGCCCGTAACCGTTCGGCGGGAAGGAACCCACCGGCGCCGGGCCCCGGGGGTGGCCGATGCGCGCCGGGGGCGGCTGGCGTTCCTCCGAGCCTTCGGGCGGTTCCGGGCGGAAGCGGTCGCCCCAGGGCCAGGCCCGGCCTTCGAGACCGCCGCGCGCCGCCTTCTCCCACTCCGCTTCCGTGGGCAGCCGCTTTCCCCGGAACGCGCAGTAGGCGGCCGCTTCGCTCCAGTCCAGGTTGTAGATCGGGAGGTCTGCTTTCTCCTCGGGGAAACCCTGGCGCCAGTGGAACGGTTCCTTCGCGCCGGTGCGGCGGGTGAACTCGCGGTAACCGGCCTGGGTGACTTCGCGCCGGTCCATCCAGAAGCCGGGAAGCGTCACCCGGTGCACCGGGCGGGCGTCCACCCGGTCGCGGGTCTGCCAACCGATCTCGTCGATGAGCCAGAGCCTCGTGCGGCCCATCCAGAAGTCCCCGGGAGGGATCCAGCAGAGGTCCTCGGCCCGGTCGTCGGTGCAGTGCGGGCGGACCGCGGGGACCTCGTCAGCGTCCGGGAGGCCGCCGAAAGCGGCGGGGGACGCGCTGACCGCGGCCAGCGCTACGGCGGCCAGCGCCCGAACCGGGAACCGGTTACGCAAAGAGGTCGCCGATCTCGTCGTCGAACATCATCTCCGAGCCGCCGAGCGAGATCGTGTCCACATACAGGTACTCCCGGCCTGACGGGGTGTTGTGCACGGCCTTGCGCCAGTCGATCCCCAGCGCCGAGTAGATGGTGGCCACCGTGTTGTCCATGAAGGGTTGGCCCGGGTGCTTCCAGCCCGGATCCACCACTTCGGAACCGTCTTCGTTCGTCCGTCCGAGGACCCGGCCGCCGGCGACGCCGCCTCCGGCGAACATCGTGGTGTAGGCGAAACGGTAGTGGTCGCGTCCCAGCACCGGGTTCATCTCCGGCGTGCGGCCGAATTCGCTGGCCACCACGATCAGCGTTTCGTCCAGCAGGGTCCGGCCCGGCTCGCTGCCGGGGCGCGCCTCGAGATCGTCGAGCAGGGAAGTGAAACCCCGGTCCAGCCGGGGGCAGGTGGTGTAGTGGTTCCACCGGCGCGAGCGGTCGAAGATGCCGGCGTGGTGATCCCACTTGTCGCCGTCGTAGATGTAGATGAAACGGGTTCCGGCGTCGGCTTCGATCAGGTTGCGCGCCAGGATGCAGCCCAGTCCGAACTCGTCTTCGCCGTATCGTTCGCGATCCGTGGCGGAGGCCTGGAACAATTCCGGCCAGCGGGCGTCGGTGAGCAGGCCGTACGCGGTGCGGTAGTAGTCGCGGTAGTCGCTCGCCTGCCGACCGAGCGAGGCGCGTTCCGCCGCCGAGACCTCGGCGAGTTCGTTCAGCAGTCGGAAGCGCTCTTCCAGCAGCCGGCGCCCGCCCTCCACATCCCCGCCGAAGGAATCGAAGACCGTCGTCGGATCGAGGTCCAGACCGGAGAATCGGGTGGGGAGGAAGCCGGCGCCGATGGAGCCGGCCCGCGCCCGCGTGAGATAGGTGCTCACATAGGTCGGGAAGCGGTCGCTCTCGCGCCGTTCCCCGTCGAGTTCGGCGGCGATCACGCTCCCGAAGGCGGGGATCTCCCGGGCCAGCGCCACATTCAGCGCGCGACCGGTCTGGGTGTGGTACTGGCCGTTGAAGTGGATCAGTTCCGGAGCGCGCATCGAGCGCACCAGCGCCACCCGGTCCATCCGTTCGACCAGGTTCGGGAACAGCGTCCGGGGGATGGTGAGGTCGTCGCGCAACTGCACCGGGTCGAGGTCGGAGGGCGTCCACCGGGTCTGCTTGAAGTCCCAGGTGTCCATCGGGCTGATGGCGCCGCCCATCTCGATGAAGATGCAGTGGCGGGCGGTGCGGCGCGGGGTCGCTTTCCCGGCGGCGCGGGCGTCGAGCGGCCAGACCACCTGGCCGGCGAGTGAGCCGGCGACGGAACCGGCGAGCGCCAGCCCGCCGTACCGCAGGACTTCGCGGCGCGCCGGCAGGAGGTCGAGGCCCCGGGGGTCAGTGGCGCACATGGCTCAGTGGTTCAGCAGGAATTCGGGGGAGTTCAGGAGCGCCCACTGCAGGTCCTCGGCTCCGGAGACCCGGTCGGCGGCGATCCGTTCCGCGCCGAATTCCGACTCCGCCGGGGTGGGGAACCGTCCCAGCGTGGCCAGGAAGAGTTCGTCCACGACAGCGCCGGCGTCGCGTTCGGAGGCGGTGAGTTCCGCCACCCGGCCGCCGGCTTCGCCGCTGACGCGCCGGTTCACCACTCCGGACTGCATCATGAGCAGCGCCTGCAGGATCGAACCGCGGTTGCCCACCGGCGCCGGCGTCATCCGGTTGCTCTGGAAGAAACTCTGGAGCAGGGCGTCCACTTCCGCGCCTTCGCCGCGGCCGCGCCGGCCGCCGAGGTCGGATGGAGTGGTGAGTTCCTTGACCCGTTCCACCGTGATTCCGGAGAACGCGAATTCCGTCGGAACCGCCGTCGCGCGCGTCAGCGAGTCCACCAGTTCCGGCCCGGTGAGCACCCGCACATAACGGCGCGGGTAGTAGCCGGCCCACTCGTCCTTCCATTCCCCGTTCCCGTCGCCGGAGAGATGCGGCGAAAGGCCGTACGCCTCGGACTTCATGATCGTCTTCACCAGGCGCCAGAAACTGAAATCGTTCGCGGCGAAGTCCTCCGCGAGCGCCTCCATGAGTTCCGGATTCACCGGGCGCGAGGGGAGGGGGTCTTCCTCGCCGGCGGCCAGACGGCCGAGGCGGGCGAGGTCGAAGGCGTTGTAGGGCTCGACGAACGCCACCGTCATCAGTTTGCCCCAGACCAGGTTCACCGTGGCGCGCGCGAACTGGGGGTGCCCGGTGAGCAGGCGCGCCAGGGCGTCGCGCGGGTTTTCGTCGGCCGCCGGCGTCTCGCCGGTCAGGAGGAACGCCGGCTCGTAAGCGAGTCCTTCCAGACGGGGGAAACGGCCCTCGGAGAGGGTGTGGTAGGGCGCGTCGTCCCCGGTGTCGTACCCCTTCGCCAGGTCGTCCACCAGAAGGTCCACCACCACATTCTTGGAGCGGTCGTCCCAACTGGTGATGAGCCGGGCGTTCCCGAAGAAGGCGGACTGCCGGTAGAACTCCTCGCGGGTCCGCTCCGACAGCCATTCGTTCAGCGGTTCCAGGTGCGCCGCGCCGTCGTGGCAGGAGATGCAGGAAGTGTTCAGTCCCAGGAAGACGCGGGACACATCCACATTGAACTGGTCGATCGCGTCCAGCCGGTTGTGGATCGAGTAGTCGTCCGGGCTCATCACGATGCGGCTCTTCGCCTGGTGCGAGCGGGCGAGGAAGGCCAGCGAGGGGACGCTGCCGTGCGCCTTGGCGACGCCGGTCAGCAGGTCGCGCACCACTTCGTCGTAGGGGCGGTCCGTGGTCAGCCATTCCTTGATCCAACTCTGGAACGGGTTTCGGACCGCGCCCACCTGGTGCGCCAGCCGGAAGAGGTCGCCGAAGAACCAGGCCCACTGCTCGGCGAACTCTTCGCTGCCGACGAGGCGGTCCACCAGTCGGGAGCGTTTGTCCGGGGAGTCGTCGGCGAGGAACGCCCGCACCTCTTCCGGGGTGGGGATCAGGCCGGTGGCGTCGAGCGTGGCGCGGCGCAGGAACCGGGCGTCGGAGGCCGGCCCGGCGTAGGGGATGCCCTGCTGCTCCAGTTGCTCGCCGAGCACTTCGTCCACGAGCGTGCGGCGCGGCATCCGTCGGGGGCTTTCCCGCCGGTCGGACCGAGCCGCCGCGCCCGGCAGTGCGCCGGCGGCGGCGACCGCGCGGCGGGCCTTCTCCGGGGCGGTCTCTTCCTCGGCGGCAGCCCGGTGGGCCGCATCGGCGCGGCGCTCCTCTTCGGCCCGGGCCTGCTCCCGGGCGGAGGCCGGCGCTTCCTGCCGGGCGGCGGCGGGGCCGTTCGGAGGCGGCGGAGATGACGGGGAGGCGGGGGTTCCGCCGCCGAGGAAGGGGAAGAGAACCGCGGCGAGGGCGGCGGCGTAAGGGAGGGGCCGTGGCAAGGATTCGGTTCGGGGCGCGCCCGATTCCACCCGCCATAGTAGGGAAGCCGGGGAAGCGGGGTCAAACGCGAACGGGGGCGGGACTCCGCGGCGCCGGGGCTGCGGCCCGGGCGGGGCGGCGCGCGGTTTCTTCCGGACTCCGGAACGCCGCTGTCGGCCCCGGTCCCGGCGCCGGCTGCGGTCGCCGCCTCGGGAACGGAGGGCCCCTCCGCCCTCCGGTCCGCGCCGGGTCCCGGGGTCGTCGGCTCGGTCCGGGGCGGAAGCGCGCCCGGCGCCGCAGCCGCGCTCCGGGGATCGCCCGGGCCACTGCCGCCGCGCTCCTGTTCGGCGCGCCGGCCGTCGCCGCCGCGCCCCCGGCGGCCGCGTCCACCGAGGAGCGCCCGCCGCCCGGCGAAGTGGAGGCGTTCATGGAGCGGGTGTTCGAGAACCGCCGGGCCGGGTGGCGGCGCCTCGGGGACTTCGACCTCCGGGAGCGGGCGACTTGGCGGGTCGGCCGCGCCGGCGAGTTGCCGGTGGCCGCGTCGGAGGTGGAATACCGATGGAGCGTGCGCGGGGGAGTGGCGCTGCAGACCCCGGTGGCGGCGGAGGGGCTGCCGGTCGGCGACCGCCGCCGCCGCGCCCACGAGCGGCGGTTCCGCCGGGACGAACGGCGTCGGCGCGAAGGCCGCGACAGCCGCCCGCGCCCGATCGGCCGGTCGGAGCGGGAGGCGCGCGTCGCCGCCCTCCTCGAAGCGGAGTGGGGGATCCTCGCCGGGGCCGGACGGCGGCGGCGCCTCGGCGGAGACGCGCTGCTGCTCGGCGACGACGCCGCCGCGGTGGCGCTCCACACCGGGGATCTCCTGGACGAACTCGGGAGCGTTCGCGGGGTCGGGTTCGCGGCGGCGCTGGACCGGACCGAGGCGCTGCTGGAGATGGGGGAGCAGGGACCGCTGACCGCCGCCGAGACCGGGCGCGCCCTCCGGGGGCCGCTCGCCGCCCTCTCCGACCATCGGGGCGAGGCCCGACCGAACGAAATGGCCCGATTCCTCGACCTGGCGTCGCGGGCGTCGCTTCTCGATCCGGGCGGCCCCGGCCCGCTCGGCGCCGGCGCTCCGGCGGGCGCCGCTTCCGCCGAGGGGGACCTGGCCCGGGTCCGGAAGGGGCTGGCTGCCGAGGCCGCGAACGGGCCGGCGGCGTCGGACCTCTTCCCCGGCCACGGGGTCCGGTTGGACCCGGACCGGGTGGAGCCCCGGTTCCTGGTGGACCACCACTACTACACCGACTGGACCTTCGAGCCGGGCCGGTTCTACCTGGCCGGCCGGGAAGCGGCGGACGGGCGCGAGGTGCTGCGGATCGAGTACTACCCGTTGCCCGAGGAGGGCGAGGAGTCGGACGAATTCGTGGACCGCGTCGTCGGGGCCACCCACCGCCGCACCCTCCACACCTTCCGGGTGGACCCCGCCTCGCTCGAGATCGTCGAGCACCTCGTGGAGAACGGCGGACTCCCCGGGTTCCCGCTGCGGTGGCTGCTGCGGGTGGACGGCTTCCGCGCCTCGATGGCGCTGGCGCCCTTCGCCGCGGTCGGACCCTTCCGCGAGATCCGCATGCCGCAGCGGGTGGAGGTCCGCGGGAGCCTCGCCACCGGACTGGGCGACCTCGAAGTGGTCGTGACCCGGGAGTTCTTCGACTATCGGCGGACGGAGGACGCCGGCGCGCTCCCGCCGGCCCCGGACCGTGGAGCGGGGCCGTCGCCCGCTGCGGCCGCCGGCGCCGGGTCGGGGTCGGGCGGGGCGGCGGAGGTGCGGGTCTTCGGGAACGCGGCCCTGTCGGACTCCGAGGTCCTGCGCCTCGCCGGGCTCGAACCGGGCGCGGTTCCGGCGCCGGGCAGCGAGGGCCGGATCGCCGCCCGCCTGCGCGCCTCCGGGCGGTTCGATCGCGTGGAGGTGCGCCGCCGCTTCCGGTCGCTGACGCCGGGCCGGGCGCCGACGACCGTCCTTTGGGTCGAGGAGCGGAGATCGGCGGCTCGCGGCCTTCGCCGGGGGGACTCCGGGGCGGAGTCGGGGGCGCGCTCGCCGGTTCCGGCGCCGGTCTTCTTCCCGATCCTGAACTACGCCGACGGCTACGGGGCGACCTACGGCGTCCGGCTGACGGCCCTCGACCCGGTCGGCAGCGAGAGTCGCCTGTCGCTGCCGCTCTCCTGGGGCGGGGAGCGCCGCGCCGGGCTGGAGTTCGAGTCGCGGCCGGGCGTCGGCCCGTTCTCCTTCCTTCGCGCCGGGGTGTCGCTGTCCGACCGGGAGAACCCGCACTACGGCGCGCGGGACCGGAGGAGGACCCTCGCTGTCGGAGCGGAGCGCCGGATCGGGGAGCGGGGCAAGATCACCGCCGGGGCGGCCTGGAGCCGGGTGCGGTTCGGCGATCGCGGCGAACGCCTCGGCGCGTACCGCCTGGAGTGGGAACACGACTCCCGCAGCGACCGGCTGTTTCCGCGCCGCGGGGGGTTCGTCCGCGCCGGCTGGCAGGTCCTCCGGCCCGGAGGCGGCCCCGCGGTCCTGCGGCCGCGCTTCGAGGTTCGGGGGTTCGTCGGCCTGTTCGGTCGCTCGGTGCTCGCGGCGCGGGCCCGCTACGAGGGCGCGAGCGCTCCGTTGCCTCCCTACGCGCGTCCGCTCCTCGGCGGCGTGGAATCGGTGCGCGGCCACCGGGTGGGCGCGGCGGCCGGCGACCGGCTGGCGGCGGGTTCGGTCGAGTGGCGCGCCCCGCTGAACGACCCGCTCGATCCCCGCAAGTGGGGCGTGCGGCTCTTCTACGACCTGGGCGCGGTCACCGCTGCCGGAGAGGAATGGCGCCGGGCGCCGCTGCGGCGCGGGTTGGGCGCCGGCGTCTTCCTGCGCGCCCCGTTCCTGACCCTGCTGCTCGATGTGGCGGGCGACCTCGAGGGCGGAGGCCGGGTGCACCTTTCGACCACGGCCCGGTTCTGAGGCTTCCGGCGCTTCGGGGCGGCGGCTACCGCCGCGGAGGAGTGGCGCCGGGCGTCGCTGCGGCGCGGGCCGGCCACCGGGGCGTTCCCGCGCGCGGCCGTTCCTGACCCTGCTGTCCTGGCCCTTCTGCTGGATGCGGCGAGCGATCTCGAAGGGCGCGACCCCGGGGGCTTCTTTCGACCGCGGTCCGGGCCTGAGGCCTCCGGCGCTTCGGGGCGGCGACTACCGCCGGGGAGGAGTAGCGCCGGGCGTCGTTGCGGCGCGGGCCGGGCGCCGGGGCGTTCCCGCGCGCGGCCGTTCCTTGACCCTGCTGTCCTGGCCCTTCTGCTGGATGCGGCGAGCGATCTCGAAGGGCGCGACCCCGGGGGCTTCTTTCGACCGCGGTCCGGGCCTGAGGCTTCCGGCGCTTCGGGGCGGCGGCTACCGCCGGGGAGGAGTGGCGCCGGGCGTCGCTGCGGCGCGGGCCGGGCGCCGGGGCGTTCCCGCGCGCGGCCGTTCCTTGACCCTGCTGTCCTGGCCCTGCTGCTGGAAGCGGCGAGCGATCTCGAAGGGCGGGACCCGGGGGCTTCTTTCGACCGCGGCCCGGTTCTGAGGCCTCCGGCGCTTCGGGGCGGTGGCCGCCGCCGGGGAGGAAGGACGCCGCGGGACTCCGCCGGCGTGGGTCGGGGGCCGGCCTGTCGTTGCGCGCCCCCGTTCCTGACCCTGCTGCTCGATGTGGCCAGTGATATCGAGGGCGAGGGCCGGGTGCACCTCTCGACGACTGCCCGGTTTCGGAGGCTTCCCGCACGTCGGGGCGGTGGCTGCCGCCGGGGAGGTGTGGCGCCGGGCGCCTTGGGCGGCGCGAGATCCCGTGCGCCCCGTTCCTGACCCTGCTGCTGGATGTGGCGAGCGATCTCGAAGGGCGGGGGCGGGTGCCTCTCTCGACCACGGCGCGGGTTCCGAGACTTCCGGCGCTTCGGGGCGGTGGCGGCCGCCGGGGAGGAGTGGCGCCGGGCGCCGTTGTGACGCGGGTTGGGCGCACCCGTTCCTGACCTTGCTGCTCGATGTGGCCGGTGACCTCGAGGGCGGGAGCGGGTGCCTCTCTGGACCACTGCGCGAGTTCCGAGACTTCCGGCGCTTCGGGGCGGTGGCTGCCGCCGGGGAGGAGTGGCGCCGGGCGCCGTTGTGGCGCGGGCTGGGCGCCCCCGTTCCTGACCCTGCTGCTCGATGTGGCCAGTGATATCGAGGGCGGGGGCCGGGCGCCTCTCTCGACGACCGCCCGTTTCGGAGATTCTCCGAAATCCCGGCAGGGAGGCCGCCGGGGGGCTCAGGGGTTCGGGTTCGAGGCCGCCGGTGCGTTCGCCCCGAGGCGCAGGCTGCGCCAGGCGGTGGGCAGGAAGGGGGCGGCGAGCGCCGCGTTCGTCACCAGGAAAGTCAGGTGGGCGGCGAGGCTGTACGCCGCCAGACCCGGTTCGCCCCCCGGGGAGGCGGCCGCGGTTCCGGCGTGGAAGTAGAACCAGGCCACCTGGCTGGTGCCGATCCGCCCCACCGAGATGGGGAGCGCCCCGGCGAGGAAGATGATCGGCAGGGTGGCGAGGAGCGCGGGGACCGGAATCCCCACTCCGAACGCCTGGAGGGCGAAGTGGTGGCCGACCGCGGCAGTGAGCAGCGGGGGCGCCTTCCAGGCGAGAACCCCCAGGTAGCGCCGCAGGCCGGCGCGCTCGAAGGAGCGCAGGATCCGCCAGCGGGGCGGGCCGACGCCGGCGCCGCCCAGCCGGAGGCGTCCGCGCAGGAAGACCGCGAGCAGGGAGAGACCGGCGATCCCGATGGCGGCGACTGCCGGGAGTCGTTCCGGGGCGGCGCTGCCGACGGCGACGGCGCCCGCCCCGGCCCATACCAGCAGGTGCAGCCGATGGCCGAGGTCGAGGAACAGGATGGTGCCGGCGCACTCGAGGTAGCCCGAGTCCCGGCGGCCGCCGGCGACGGTGAACCGCCGGCCGAACACCCCGAGGAGCGCCGCCTGCGAGGCGCGGCCGTTCCAGAGGCTCACCAGGTAGTCCACGGCGCGCACCGAGAGCGCCGCCCGGAGCGTGAGCCGGGGCGGGTGGAACCAGCCGAGCACCGCCCGCAGGAGCCCGGCGTCGAACGCCACATAGAGGGCCGAGACCGGGAGCAGGGCGCCGAGGAAGAGCGGGAGGTCCGCCTTGGCGAAGGCGGCGAGGAACTCGTCCGGGCGCACCCGGCGGAGGAGCAGGGTGAGGATGGCGGCGGTTCCGACGAACGGGAGGGCGGCGAAGAGCGCTCGCGCCGCCCGGGACCTGCGCCCTCGGGGCGCCGGCGCTCCGCGGTCGCCGGCGGTCGGCGGCGCCCCGGGCTGCGGGTCGGCCTCCCGGGGGGGGCCCGGCGGCGCTCGACGAACCGCGCCGGCCGGTGCTTTCCGTTCCTCGGTCATCGCGATCGGGCGGGGAGCCGCGGCGCGGGCGCCCCCGCTCCTTCCGGCGCCGCCGGCAGCTCCGGTACGCCGTCCACGCCGCCCGGGCCCGGTCGCGGCGCGGGAGCCGTCGTTCCTTCCGGCGCCGGGCTCATCGGGGCTCGCCGGCGGGAGCGGCGACCCCCGTGATCCGGACGCCCGGATGAAGGGCCGTTCCCCGGCGGCCGAGGTCGCGCAGCAGGCCGACCGCGGCTTCCGCGGCCCGGACCCCCCGGAGCGGGCCCGCCGGGACAGCCCGGAGTCCGGTGCGCGCCGCCGCCCGCGCCGCCGCCTCCCGGTCCTCGTCCCGGTCGGCGAAGACCAGGACATCCGGAACCTCCGGCGGAACCCGGAGTTCCGGCGGCGCGGAGCCGCCCGGCGTTCCCGGGTCCGCGGCTTCCGGGTCCATCGCGGCGAGGGTTCCGGCGGCCACGGTCTGGAACGCGGCGGCGAGGCGGACTCCCGGGATCCCGGCGGCGGCGAGGCTCCGCTCCGCTTCCTCGGCGGCGCTGGTCTCCGGGCGGGAGCCGGGCGGCCAGAGGACCGCGCAGCAGATCACCAGCCGACCCTCGAGCGCCGCGCCCAGGTCGCGCAGGAGAGCGTCCTGCGCCGCGAACGGCGCCGCCAGGAAGACCGGGTCCGCGCCGGCGACGGCCTCCTGGTTCGTCCGGCCCACGACTCGGCCGACCGATCGCCCGTCGGCCGGCCCCGCCGCGCCTCGCCCCACGGACGGAACCCCCACCCGGAGTTGCGGCGCGTGCGCCCGCCCCGCCGCGCCTCGCCCCGGGGACGGAACCCTTGCGGTCGGCCTCCGCGATCCGGTCTCCGCCGCGCCGCGCCCCCCCGGCACGCTGCCCCCCACTGCCGCGCCGCGCTCCCCCGGCACACTGCCCCCTGGCGCCGCGTCGCGCTCCCCCGGCACGCTGCCCACTACTGCCGTGCCGGGCTCCCCCGCCGTGCCGGGCTCCCCCGCCGCGCCGTGCCCTCCCGCCGCCGGCAACGCCGACTCGAGGCGCCGGCGGACTGCGCCGGCGGCGGCCTCCGCCCGACTCCGGGACCGGGAGCCGATCCGTACTTCCACGCCGCCGAGGGCCAGTCGGCCGGCGAGGCCGCGCCCGAAGGGTCCGGTCCCGCCGAGCACCGCCGCCGGCGCCGAAGGATCCGGGCTCAGCGGAACAGGTCTTCCCCGGCGTCCCGCAGCAGCGAGACCCCGGTGCCGGAGCCGCGCGCGTCCTCCGCCGTCGGGACCCCCCGCGCCAGCACTCCGGGAATCCGCCGGAACTTGCCCATCACCAGTCCGGCGGCGGCGGCCAATTCGTCGGCGATCGCGATCTCGGTCGAGAGCAGTTCCCGCCCCTCCGGGTCCTTCGCGCCGCGGTAGTCGAGGAGCGCCGGCATCCCGGCGATCCCGAGGGCCACGCTGATCGCGCCCAGCCGGAAGGGGCGCCCCCAGGTGTCCGTGACCACCACCCCCAGCCGGCGGCCGGTGACCTCTTCCAGCCGGCGGCGCAGACGCTCCGCGGAGGCGTCCGGGTCCTGGGGGAGGAGCACCAGGCAGCCGGGCGGGGCGTTCGAGCGGTCCACCCCGGAGTTCGCGACGACGAACCCGTGGTGGGTCTCGGTGATGAGGACGCTCTCGCCGGTGCGGACCATCCGCCGCGCTTCGGCGACCACCGCCTGGATCTCGCGGGGGTCGCGGTCGTTCGCCAGGGCCCAGGCGCGGGCGATCCGGCTCGGTTTCAGTTCGGCGAGCCGGACGATCTTCCCTTCCGCCTTGGAAACCACCTTCTGGCACAGGGCCAGGACATCGCCGTCCTCCGGCTCCCGGCCGGCGCGTTCCAGCGCTTCCAGCGAGTACTGCACCAGGTCGGCGCCTTCCTCCACCTCCGGGAATCCGGCGAGAGCGAACAGGCGCACCTCCGAGACCCGGTCGGAGGCGGCGGAGTCCGGGGGCCCGGAGTCGGGTGCGGTAGGAGGATCGGTCATCGGCCGGAGGCGGTGAGGGTACGAAACCCGAGGAAGTCGTAGTGCACCCGGCGGCGGATGCGGCGGATGAAGTACATGCGGGCGTCCACCGTCATCGTGACCCGCTGCGGCAGCCAGATCCGGCCGTCGAAGCCGCTCTCCACATCGGCGCTGGTGCCGCGGTAGAGGCGGCCGAAGAGTCCGGCCACGAAGTTCTCCGCGCCGGTCAGCCGGGCGCGGACCCGGGCCACCTGCCGCTCGACCGGGTCCACCCAGAGTTCGCCTTCGCACTTGGAGACGACGGACAGCATCCGGCTCGGCGCCGCGTCGAACCCGGGCCGCGGCCGGAACCGGACGATCTGCATCTCCCGCCCGCGGAGCGGCGGCCCCTCCACCAGGTCGCCGTCGAACATCCCCAGTTCCATCGCGTCCCGGACGATCTCGTAGAAGAGGTCCATGCCGTTCTTCGGTTTCACCTCGTAGTCCGGGTCGTTCCGCGCCAGGGCCGCTTCGTCCTCCTGCGCTTCGCGGATCGCGTCGCGCACCGCTTTCCGGTACCTCCGCTCCTCCCGGCGGAGGTCCCGGCCTCCGATCGGCTCCCCGTCGCGCTCCAGGAGTTTCCAGAGGTGGCGGCCGGCCACCGGGGTGTACTCGTAGAGGGCGTTCGCGGTCCCGACCACCTGCCGCTCCTCGCTCAGCGACTCGGTGGTGATGAGTTGCCGGAAGGTGAGGGCGCCTTCGACGACGCGCACCGCCGGCCGGTGTTCGAGCACCGAGCGCAGCAGGGATTCGGCGGCTTCCTGCCCGCCGAGCGGTTTCGCCGGGCCCGTCCATTCCGGCAGCGGGGCCGGCGGCGTCGGCCGGGTCTCGCGGGGAACCTGCGCCGACGGATCGCCGGCGGCTGCCTCCGCGACCGGCAGGCTGAGACACAGGCCGAGAAACAGGCCGAACCGGCGCCCGGCGGGAGGGGCCGCGGCTCGCCGCGGTCGCCGCCGCCTCTCCGCGCCGCGCGGCCGCGCCCGGAGGCGGCCGGCGCAGTCGGGTTGCATCGGGAACGGGTCAGCCAGAGCGGCCGCTCCCGGCGTCTCCCGGCGCGGGCCGCCGGCGAAGTGTAGGCGGGCCGGACCTCCGGTTACGGTTCCCGGCGCATGGGTTCCTCCGGGGGATTCGTCGGCCTCGACTGGGCGGTCTTCGCGCTCTACCTGGCCGCGGCGCTGGCCATCGGCTTCGCCGCCGCGAGATCCGCCGGTTCCGGCGCCGCCTCCTTCTTCCTCGCCGGGCGGCGCCTCCCCTGGTGGCTGCTCGGCACCTCGATGGTGGCGACCACCTTCTCCACCGACACCCCCAACCTGGTCGCCGAACTGGTGCGCCAGAACGGGGTCGCCGCGAACTGGACCTGGTGGGCCTTCTGCCTCACCGGGATGCTCACGGTGTTCGTCTTCGCCCCGCTCTGGCGCCGGAGCGGCCTCGCCACCGACCTCGGCTTCTACGAGATCCGCTACGCCGGCCGCCCCGCGGCCTTCCTCCGCGGGTTCCGCGCCCTCTACCTCGGGGTGGTGTTCAACTGCGTGGTGATCGCCACGGTGACCCTGGCCGGGGCCAAGATCGGCGGCGCGCTCTTCGGGCTCGAGAAGGCGACCGCGGTGCTCGTCGCCGGCGGTCTCGCCGCCGGCTACGCGGTCGCCGCCGGGTTCTGGGGAGTGGTGGTCACCGACCTGCTGCAGTTCACGGTCTCCATGGTGGGCGCCGTCGTCGCCGCGGTCTGGGCGCTCGGCCATCCGGAGGTGGGCGGGCTCGCCGGGCTGACCGCGGCGCTCCCGGACCGCCTGGACTTCGTGCCGCCGACCGGGTCGGAGGCCTTCGCGGTCCTCTTCGTGGTGCCGGTGGCGCTGCAGTGGTGGAGCGTCTGGTATCCCGGGGCCGAGCCCGGCGGCGGCGGTTACATCGCCCAGCGGATGCTCGCCGCCCGCACCGAGGCCGACGCCCGGAAGGGCGCCCTCTGGTTCACCGTCGCCCACTACGCGCTCCGGCCCTGGCCCTGGATCCTGGTGGCGCTGGCTTCCCTCCTCGTGTACCCCGACCTGGCGGCGCTGCGGGAGGCGCTGCCGGGGCTCGACCCGGCGCTCGTCGGCGACGACCTGGCGTACCCGGTGATGCTGCGGCTGCTGCCGCCGGGGCTGCTCGGCCTGGCCGCCGCCTCGCTGGTGGGGGCCTACATGTCCACCGTGGACAGCCACCTGAACTGGGGCGCCTCCTACCTGGTCGAGGACTTCTACCGCCGCTTCCTGCGCCCCCGGGCCTCGGGGCGGGAGTCGGTGCTCGTGGCGCGGCTGGCCACGGTGTTCCTCATGGCGGCGGCCGGCCTCCTCACCCTGACCATAGACACCGCCCGGGGCGGGTTCGGGCTCCTGCTGCAGATCGGCGCCGGGACCGGCCCGCTGTTCGTGATCCGCTGGCTCTGGTGGCGGATCAACGCCTGGGCCGAGATCGCCGCCATGGTCGGCTCGCTGGTGGTCGCGGTCTCGCTGCCGGCCTTCGGGCTGGAGCCGGGCTCGGTCCGGGGTCTCCTCCTCGGCGTGGCGGCCACGACGCTCATCTGGCTGGGGACCACGCTGCTGACGCCGCCGGAGGACGCCGCCGCGCTGGACCGGTTCGTGGCGGCGACGCGCCCGCCGGCCGCCGGCTGGAGAGCCGCCTACCGCCGCGCCGGCGTCCGCCCGGCGCCCTCCGCCCGGGCCTTCCTCGCCTGGCCGCTGGGGTGCCTCATGGTGTACGCCGCGCTCTTCGGGACCGGCTCCTTCCTGTTCGGACGGGGTCTGCCGGTGGTACTGGCCTGGGCGGCGGCCTTCGGGGTGAGCGCCTTCGCCCTGACCCGCCTCCTCCGGACGCCGCCGGCGGCCCGGAACGCCGGCGGCTGACCGGCTCGGCCTGCTCTCCCGACCCCGGCGGGAGCGGCCGGCGTCCGGCTCAGCGGCGCCGGCGGCGCAGGGTGTCCCGGTCCACGAGTCGGACTCGAACCGTGAGCCGATCCCCGTCGCGCCAGATCCCCAGGTCCACCTCGTCGCCGACCCGGTAGTTCGTCTCCAGCAGCAGCATCAGGTCGCGCCGCGAGGCGACCGGTTCGCCGTCCACCGAGAGCAGGTAGTCGCCGCCGTAGCGGAGGCGCAGGTTGCCCAGGCGGCCGACGCGGCCGGCGCCCCGGATCCCGGCCCGGGCGGCCGGGCCCTCCGCCGCCACCGTTCGGACCATGAGGCCGCCGTCCTCCGGGGTGGCCACGCCCGCCCGGCGGAAGGCAGTCGCCAGCCGGGGCGGGATCTCCTGCACGGACACCGCCAGATGGGGGTGGGGGTATCGGCCGTTGCGGATGAGTTCCGGGACTACCCGGGCCAGGGTCGCCGCCGGGATGGCGTAGCCGATCCCCGCCGAGGTCCCGGTCGGGCTCACGATGGCGCTCGCGACCCCGACCACCCGGCCTTCGAGGTCGAGCAGCGGTCCGCCGGAATTGCCCCGGTTGATGGCAGCGTCGGTCTGGATGATCTCGCCGATGAAGGCTTCGTCCGGACTCTCGATGATCCGGCCCAGGCCGCTGACCACCCCGGTGGTGAGGGTCTGTTCCAGCCCGAACGGGTGGCCGATGGCGATCACGAAACGGCCCACCTCCAGTCGGTCCGAGTCGCCGAGGGCCAGCGCGGCGCGGTCCCCGGGGCCGGGCTCGACCCGGATCACCGCCAGGTCGTTCGTCGGGTCGGATCCCACGAGGCGGGCGCTCCGCACTTCCCCGTCGGCGAAGGTGACCTGCAGGGCGGCGGCGGACTCGATCACATGGAAGTTGGTGACGATGTGCCCCCGGTCGTCGTAGAGGAACCCGGAACCGGCGCCTTCTTCGGTGGTGCGTCCGCGGAGCCAGTCGAAACTCTGGATGCGCGCGGCGATGTTCACCACCGCGGGACCGGCGGTCCGGTACACCTCGGAGACCCGCCGCTCCAGTTCGATCTGCGCCGCCGCCGGAAGGGCGCACCCGACCGCCGCCAGAACCGCCCCGACGACCCGGGCCCGGGGGCGGCGGCGTCGCGTCGCGGCGTCCGCGGACCTGCGGGACATCAGTGGAAACCTCGGGCGGAACTTCGGGGGCGGCTTCGGGCGGATCACGAAAGGCGCCCGGTATTCTGCTATCGTCTTCAACTATGAAATCCGTTTTCAAGATCATCGTAGCGGCCACGGCGGCCACGCTCCTGACGGCCGCCTGCGGCGGCGGGAGCGCTCCGGAGACCCTCACCATCTACTGCGGCCGGGGCGAGTCACTGGTCGGCCCGGTGGTCGCGTCCTTCATGGAGGAGACCGGGATCCGGGTCGAGATCCGCTACGGCGGCACCGCGGACCTGGCGGCGCAGATCCTGGAAGAGGGAGCCGAGAGCCCGGCGGATGTCTATTACGGGCAGGACGCCGGGGCGCTCGGGCAACTGGCCTCCGAGGGCCGGCTGCGGCCGCTCCCGGCGGAGATCCTGGACCGGGTCGGGGAGCGGTTCCGCGACCCCGGCGGGCGCTGGGTGGGGACCACCGGCCGGGCGCGGGTCTTCGTGTACAACACCGAACTGCTGACGCCGGAGGACCTGCCCGAGGACATCTGGGGGTTCACCGAGCCGAAGTGGAAGGACCGGATCGGCTGGGCGCCGACGAACGGCTCCTTCCAGGCGTTCGTCACCGCGCTGCGGGTGCTCGAAGGCGAGGAGCGCGCGGCGGAGTGGCTCGCCGGGATCGTGGCGAACGAGCCCAGGGCGTACTCCGGCAACACCGGGATCTACCAGGCGGTCGCCGACGGGGAAGTGGAAGTCGGCCTCTCGAACCACTACTACCTGTTCCGGTTCCTCGACCAGCAGGGGGAGGGGTTCCCCGCGCGCACGGTGAGCCCGACCGCCGGCGGCGCCGGGAGCCTCATCAACATCTCCGGCGGCGGGGTGCTCGACACCGCGGCGAACCCGGAAGCCGCCGAGCGGTTCCTGGCCTACCTGCTCACCGACCCCGTGCAGCAGGACTTCGCCGACCGCACCTTCGAGTATCCGCTGGCGCCGGGGATCGCCACCGACCCGGCGGTGATCCCGCTCTCCGAGGTCCGCCCCCCGGACCTGGAGTTGGGCGACCTGGAGGATCTGCGCGGCACCCTCGATCTCCTCCGGGAAGCGGGAGCGCTCTGAGGACGGTTCCGTTCCTCCGGCGGGCGGCGGTCCCGGGGCCGTTCCCGCCCCGGGGGCTGCTGCCCTGCGCCTTCGATGCCGCGGCTTCCCCTCCTGAAGCGCCCGGGCCGCCGGCCCCCGACCGCGCTGGCGCTCGCCGGCGCGGCGGTCGGGCTCTGCTGCCTGCTGCCGCTCCTCTACCTGGCGGCGCGGGCGGCGCCCTCGGGAGCGCTGGCCGAGGTGCTGCGCGGCGGCCACAGTTGGGGCGTCGCCGGGCGGACGGCCCTGCTCACGGTGACGGTGGCCCTGGCGTCCGTCGCCCTCGGCCTGCCGCTGGCCTGGCTCACCTCCCGCACCGATCTGCCCGGCCGGCGGCTGCTGACGGTGCTCCTGGCGCTGCCGCTCGCCGTGCCTTCCTATGTGGCCGCGTTCACGGTGGTGACCGCGCTCGGCCCCCGGGGTCTCCTGCAGCGGGCGCTCGAGCCCTGGACCGGCTGGGAGCGGCTGCCGGAGATCTACGGGTTCCCGGGGGCCTTCCTGGTGCTGGCGCTGCTGAACTACCCGTACGCGTACCTGGCGGCGCGGGCGCGGTTCGCGCTCCTCGACGAGTCGCTCGGCGAGGCGGCGCGGGTGCTCGGCGCCGGGAGGTGGCGGCGGTTCCGCCGGGTGCTGCTGCCGCAGGTGGCCGGGGCGCTGTTCTCCGGCGGCCTGCTCTCCGCGCTCTACACGCTGAGCGACTTCGGCGCGGTGTCGCTGCTGCGCTACGAGACCTTCACCTGGGCGATCTACAACCACTACCGGGCCTCGCTCGACCGGGAGACCGCCGCCGGGCTCTCGCTGCTGCTGGTGTTCGCGGCGCTCCTGGTACTCGCGGCGGCGCGGTGGTTCGAGGCTTCCGCGGCGCCGGCGGCGCCCGGCGCGGCCCGCTCCCGGCCTCCCCGGCAGACGCGGCTGGGGCGGCTGCGCTGGCCGGCGTTCTCGTTCTGCCTGCTGGTGCTGCTCCCGGCGCTCCTGCTGCCGGTCGGGGTCTGCCTCTACTGGCTGGCCCGGGCGCCGGGCGGGGCTGCCGCCGCCGGGCTCGGAGCGGCGCTGGGGCGCACCGGCCTGGCGGCGGCGCTGGCGGCGGTGGTGACCACCCTGGCGGCGCTGCCGGTGGCGTTCCTGGTCGTCCGGTTCGCGTCGCGGGTGACGGCGGCGCTGCGCTCGGTCTGCCACCTCGGGTTCGGGCTTCCCGGCCTGGTGGTGGGCCTCTCGCTGGTGTTCTTCGCGGTGAACACGCTCCCTCCGATCTACCAGACGCTCGGCCTGCTGGTCTTCGCCTACGCGGTGCTCTCGCTGCCGCAGGCGCTGTCCCCGCTGGAGGCTTCGCTCGCCCCGCTGAGTCCCCGGCTCGACGACGCGGCGCGGACGCTCGGCGCCGGCTGGTGGCGGCGGCACTTCCGGGTCACCCTGCCGCTGCTGCGCCCGGGGATCGCCGCCGGTCTGGCCCTGGTGTTCCTCACCACGGTGAAGGAGTTGCCGGCCACGCTGATGCTGGCGCCCACCGGCTTCGCCACGCTGGCCACCACCGTCTGGAGCGCCGCCGAGAATGTGGAACTCGGCCGGGCCTCCGCGGCGGCGCTGCTGCTGCTCCTGCTGTCGGGATCGGTGCTGCTCTTCGTCCTGCGGGAGACCCGGCGGCTCGACCCGGCCGCGCGGGGCGGCGAATGAAGCCGAACGGGGAGACCGCGTGAGTTCCTCTCCGGGTCGCGCCCGCAGCGGCGGGACGGCGCCGGCGCTCCGCTGCCGCGGAATCGAGCGCCGCTTCCCGGCCGGTCTCGCCGCGAACGGGAACGGGGCCGGTCCCGGGAACGGCGAGCGGCGGGTGCTGGCCGGCGTGGACCTCGAAGTCGAGGAGGGAGCGGTGCTGGCGGTGCTCGGCCCGAGCGGCGGCGGCAAGACCACGCTTCTGCGGATCGTCGCCGGCCTCGACCGACCGGACGCCGGCCGGGTGGAGGTGTTGGGACGGGAGGTGGACGGGCCCGGCGTCTTCGTCCCGCCGGAGGCGCGCCGGGTGGGGCTGGTGTTCCAGGACTACGCGCTCTTCCCCCACTTCACCGCGCTCGAGAACGCCGCCTTCGGCGTGCCCGGGCCGGAGGGGCTGCAGCGGGCGGAACGGGCGCTCGATCTCGTGGGACTCTCCGAGCGGGCCGGACAGCGGCCGGCGGAACTCTCCGGCGGCGAACAGCAGCGGGTGGCGCTCGCCCGGGCGCTGGCGCCGCGGCCGGCGGTACTGCTGCTCGACGAGCCGTTCTCGAACCTCGACGCGGCGCTGCGGGCCGGGGTGCGCGAGGAGGTCGCCGGTCTGCTCCGGCGTCTCGGGGCGACGGCGGTGCTGGTGACCCACGACCGGGAGGAGGCCTTCGCCCTCGCCGACCGGGTGGCGCTGCTCATCGACGGGGTCGTCCTCCGCAGCGGGACGCCGGAGGAACTGGCCCGGGACCCGGGCAGCCGGGCGGCGGCGCGGTTCCTCGGCGAGACGAACTTCCTCCCTGCCGAGAGCGACGGCGCCACCGCGCTCTGCGAGATCGGCCGGGTGGAACTCGCCCGCCCGCCGGCGTCGGGGAGGCCGCCGGCGGGGCCGGTGGAGGTGCTCCTGCCGCTCGACGGGTTGGTGGTGGAGCCGTTCCTCGCCGAGGGACTCGGAGTGCCCGAAGCCGGGGCCGCGGCGCGGAACGGCGGGGCGGCGGCGCGGCTGACCCGGGCGGTCTTCCACGGGCCCTACCAGTTGCTGGAGGCGCAACTGCCGTCGGGGGCGACGCTCCGGGTGCGCACTCCGGCGCGGGACCTCTGGCAGGGCCTGCTGCGGCCCGGCCAGCGCGTCGGCCTCCGCCCGGCGGGGCCGGTCCCGGCGTTCGCCCGCGACTCCTCCTGACCGGCCTCGCCATCGCCTTCGGGAAGCGGCGCCGGCGCCGGCGATTCCCGGTTACGGGCTCGGATAGACTCGGTGCGTTTCCCGGAGAAGAACACCATGGAATCGCCCACGATCCGCATCGGGATGCGGGGGGCGAAGACGCACCTCTCCCGACTGGGCCGGCTGGCGTGGGAAGGACGGGAGGTCGTCATCTGTCGCCACGGGAAGCCGTTCCTGAAACTGGCGCCGGCGCGCGACGGGGAGGCGCCCCTGGCGGGAAAGCCCCGTCGCCTCGGCTCCCTCGAAGGTCAGGTATGGGTGGCTCCGGACTTCGACGAAACGCCGGGCGAAGTCATCCGGCTCTTCGAGGGCAGGGAATGACCTCGTCAGCGCCGGTGCATCGGCCTGCTTCGACACTCATGGCTCCGGGGATCGAATCGCGGTCCGGCGAGTCGGGATCTCCGTGGGCGCTGCCGGTATCCGGGAGATCGCCGAAGGGGAACCGGAGACGCCCGAGGACTGATCGACAGTTCGTTTTCGAGGAGTATCGAAAGCCGTGAATCCATCTCGCGCACCTGCAGCCGCCAGCCTGTGCATCGCCGACCCCCCACGATGCTTTCGACCGGGCGACTCCGATTCCGCGGGAATGCCGCCGCCGCTGCGGTTCGCCCTCGCTGCGGTGCTGGCGGTCGGGGCGCTGGTTTCGGCGTGCGGCGGCGGGGCGGGCGAGCATCCGTGGAACGCGCTCGACGCGGAACGGCCCATCGCCGCCCACGACAGCGTCTTCCTCGAGGAGTTGACCTGGATGGAGGTGCGCGACCGATTGGCGGAGGGCGCCACGACGGCGATCGTCGCCACCGGCGGCATCGAACAGAACGGGCCGTATGTCGTGACCGGCAAACACAATGTGGTGCTGCGGGCCACGACGGAGGCGATCGCGCGCCGCCTCGGGAACGCGCTGGTGGCGCCGATCGTGGACCTGGTGCCCGAAGGCGATCACGACCCGCCCACCGGCCATATGCGGTATCCGGGGACCTTCAGCCTGACCTCGGAGACCTTCGAGGCGCTCCTGTGGGATGTGGCCCGGAGTCTCGCCGTGAGCGGATTCACCGAAGTGATGCTCATCGGCGACAGCGGCGGCAACCAGCGGGGGATGGCCGCCGTGGCCGAACGCTGGAACGAGAATCCGCCCCACGAGGGGACGCGGCTCCACCACCTTCCCGAGTACTACACCGAGGACCTCTGGAGTTACGAACAGTTGCCGGAACTCGGCGTCCACCAGACCCCGGACACGCAGTCGGCCACGCGCGGCGAGATCCACGACGACTACCACTACGACGCCCTCATGGCGACGGTGGATCCCGATTCCATCCGGGTGAGCGAACGCCGCGCCGCCGGGCTCTTCGCGATCAACGGCGTCCCGCTCGACCCCCTGGACCGGACGATCGCGAACGGTTACGCCCTCGTCGCCCGCCGCGCCGAGATCACGATCGCCGCCTTCGAGAGATCGCTCGGCCGCTGAACGCCGCCCGGGCCTCCGGCGCCGGGTCGCGCTGAGGCGCCGCTCGGTTCCGACGGTCGGAACGGCGTCCGTCCGGCAGGGGAAACGGGAGGGGAACCATCGGCCTCTTTTTTGCGTATGGGAGAGTGACCGCGCGGCGCGAGGTCGGGCGGTCCGGGAGGCCCGACATGCTCCATCCGGCGATCGAACGACGCGCCGACCCGCTTCCGGGCGGCGCGCGGAACGGGAAGACGGCGCCCACCGAGAGGGCGCCGGGAAACGGGGACGAGGGGAAGCGCCGCGGGCCGGGGGGCGCCGCTGCGCGCAGCGGCGCCGGCACTGACTTCGGCACGGACCTCGGCGTAGACCTCGACCGGGACCCCGGCATCGAGATCGTCCGCGGGGAAGCGGGACTCGACCGGCGGGAAGCCCCGGAGCGGCCGCTCGACTCGAAGAGCCTCTACCTCGGCGCCCTCGCTCGCCGCGGCGGCGCGGGCGAACAGAGCGAGTTGTCCTGCTGCGTCACCGGCAGGAAGCCGGAGGCGAGGCCGGGCGGCGCGGTGTTCCGCTGCGCCGCGCTCCGGTCCCCCGGCGCCGCGCCCTGCGGGCTGGTCGTCGCCCACCTGCGCCTGGTCGTGGCCCTGGCCCGGCGGTACGAGCACGTGAACCTGCCGCTCGAAGACCTCATCCAGGAAGGCAATGTCGGCCTCCTCGGGGCGGTGCGCAGTTACGACCCGGAGCGGCACGGGAGATTCTCCCGCCACGCGGCGACCTGCATCCGGAAGGCGATCTGCGACGCCCTGACGGACGCCCGCCCGATCCACATCCCCCGGGCCGCGGTCGCGCTCCGCCGCCGCGCCGCCGGCGTCGCCGGGGAACTCGAACAGCGGTACGGCAACGAGGCCTGCGACGGGGGCGCGGTCCACGAGCACCGGCTCGAAGACGACGCCGCCGAGATGGGGCTCGACCCCGAAGATCTGCGCGACAACCGGCGCGCCGTTCCGGAGGTCGAGTCGCTGGACGCGCCCGGCCCGGACCGGGAGCCGGCGGCCGCCCGCCTGGCCGACCCGCGCACTCCGGACCCCGGGGACGCGGCGCTCGAAGGCGAACGGCGGGAACTCCTGCGCGAGGTCGTCTCCACGCTGCCGGACACCTGGCGCCGGGTGATGGAGCAGCGGTACGGCCTCGACGGGGGCGGGGGCGCCACCTTCGCGGAGATCGGGCGCGCCTTGAGCCTGACCCCGCCGCGGGTGCATCAGATCCACGCCAAGGGCGTGAAGGCGCTGCAGGAGCACGAGCGCCTGCTCCGGGCGCGCGGCTGACCCGGCGCCCGGGCTTCCCGCCGGCGCCGCCGCCGGACGCGGGGGCGGTTACAGCGAGCGGAGGAGTGCCCAGGGGTTCGCGCGGGCGGCGCGGAGGCCGGCGTGGAAGCCGGCGGCGGCCATGAGGAGGGCCGTCAGCGCCGCCGGGCCCAGGTAGAGGAAGAGGTCGCCGGTCTCCACCCAGGGGATGCGGCTGCCGATGCCGCGGGCGAGCAGCCAGCCGAGCAGCAGACCCAGCCCGATCCCGGCGCCGGCGGCGATGCCGGTGCGGCGGGCCACCTGCCAGACGACGACCGCGGGTTCCGCGCCGAGGGCGAGTCGGATCGCGTTCGGCTGGGCTTCGCGGGCGGTGGTGTCGGAGATGTGGCCGACGACGCCCACCACGGTGAGCAGCAGCCCGGCGGCCGCGAAGACGACGAGGACGACCGAGGTGAGCGCCGAACTGCCGAGCATTCCGGTCCGCCGGCTCCGCACCGACTCCGACTTCAGGACGCGCAGCGACGGATCCACCGTCGCCGGGAGATCGGCCAGCACCGACAGCCGGTCCGGGGACAGACCACCCCTGAACCGGGCGACGACCTCGGTCTTGTTCGCCTGCAGGCCGGCGAGAGCCTGGAAGATACCGGGCGTCCCCTCCGCGGACGACTCTTCGACATACGGACGGTAGATCGTGGACCAGCGGTCCCGGGCCGGAAAGGTCAGGACATCGGCGGCGACGCCCACGACGCGCACCTGCTCGAACCCGATCCGGACGAGTTGCCCGACCGGGTCTTCGGCGGCGCGGGAGGCGAACGCCCGGTCCACCACGCCCACGGCTTCGCCGGATCTGCGGTCCGAATCCAGGAGACCCCGCCCCCGGAGGATCGGGATCCGGAGCGCTCCGAGCATCCCGCTGCTGACTTTGCGGGCGGCGACCGAGATGGCGTCCTGCCCCGGAGCGGCGGGGGGGCTGGTGGCCATCCCGGACGAATCGTCGGGAAGGGCGTCACCGTACCCGGCGCTCTCGACCGCGGGGAGGGCCTCGAGCCGTTCCACCAGTTCGTCGAGGATCCGCCGGCGGTCGCCGCTCGCGGGCGCCAGGTCCGCTCCCCGCCCCCCGAAGTCCACCGTCAGTACGGCGAGGTCGTCGTCGGAGTACCCGCCTCGACCGTCGAGGAGCGCTCGGGCGCTGCCGGCCAGGACCGCGGTGGCGACGAGGATCACAGTCGCGGCGGCGGTTCCGGCGGCGAGCAGCGGCATCAGGAACGGCCGGCGGCTGTGGGCGCCCCGGGTTCCGCCGGTCACCGCCGCCGACCGTTCCCGCAGGATCTCGAGGAGCGACGGCGACTCGGCGAGGGCCACCGCGACCAGCGCCGCCGCGAAGGCGCGCCCGGCCGTTTCGGCCCCGGCGTTCCAGTCCTGCGCGAACAGCAGGTGCGCCCCGTAGGTGCGGAGCAGGGGCAGGATCCAGGTCGAAACGGCGACCGCCCCCGCCGCCACCAGGGACGCGAGCAGGAGGATCCGCAGCGCGGCGCCGGCGATCTCGTCCCCCGGCGTCGCGCCGAGCGCACGTCGGATCCCCGAGGTGCGCTGTTCCGAGAGGGCCTGGGAGAGCCGGAGGCTGGCCACGCTCGCCGCCGCCACCAGGAGCAGGAGCAACGCCCCGGCCCGCAGCACTTCGAGGGTCGGGCGGATGCTCTCCGTCAGGTCGGCGGTGACGGGCGACAGGACGACCCGCTCCTCCGCAGAGCGCAGTTCGGCGCGCTGCAGGATCCGGGTGGCTTCGGCGGCCGCCGTTGCCGGGGTGGCGTCCGGGGCGAGGCGTGCGTGCGTCGGCCCGCCGAAACTCGGCTCCCCATCGCTGACCGCGACGACACCCCGGGGCAGCCAAGCCATGAACCGGGCCCCCGGGAACGCGAAGTCGCGTGGCAGCACCCCGATGACCTCCGTCCGCTGCGGCCCCAGTTCCACGATCTCGCCGACAGCGCCCGGGGCACTCCCGAAGAGGGCGGCGGCGAGGTCCTCGCGCAGGATCACCACCGGGGAAGCGCCGGTCCCGGCCACGACGGCGCGGTGGTCGGCGTCGTCGAACCCGCGGCCGGCGATCGGAGCCGCCCCGAGCGCCGCGAGGGTTCCGGGCGCCAGGTCCGCTGCCAGGATCAGCCGCGCGTGGGCGCCGCCGCCCACCACGGTGGAGCGCGGCATCCACGACCCGACCCAGGTCAGCGAGGTGGCGGACCCGGTGAGTTCCGCCACTTCCTCTGCGGAAAAACCCGCGATGGCGTCCGCTTCGTCGCTCCGGTCCGCCTCCGCCCCGGTCTCGCGGAGGGTCTCGATGTCCAGTTCGACGATCTCGTCCGCGTTTCTCCAGGACAGTTGCCGTCCGACCGTCGAGTCCCAGATCGCCGTGACGGAATGCCCGGCGGCGGCGGCGACGCTGAGCACCACGACCGCGGCGGCGGCGTTCCAGCGGGCGGCGACGAGGGAGCGGACCGCCACGCGGCCGGCGTTCTTCCAGCGGCTGCGGGTCATCGGAAGGTCGAAAGCCTAAGGGGTGGGTGCTCGATGGCGCCCATATCCGGGACGGGCGCCGATTCCGGGAACGATCGGGGAACGGGCACTGTCGCCGTGGAAGCGATGGTTCGGGGCCCGGCGCCGGTTCCGATGTCCGCGGGTGTCGGGGCGCCCATTTCTCGACTGGCCGGAGCGGCTGGATCTCGTCGAACTGACGCTCGGTGAGGAACGACCGGCGAGAAAGGAAGGGTGCGACGCCTTACCGGGGCTCGTCGGCTGTCGGTGGTTCGGAGGCGGCGGACTGCGCCGAGCGCAGCGCTTCGCCGATCGGGCCCGGCATCATTCCGAGTATGGCCAGTTCGGCATCGCCATCCGTCCGGGCGCCGTGCTCGATGAACAGCGTCAGCAGATCGGCTCGCTGGATCACAGCCAGCATTTTGAGAGGGGATCCGTCTTTTGCCGAGTGGAGATCGGGATCGGCGCCCGCGTCGAACAACATTCGGGCGAACTCCGATTCTGCGGCCTGTTGCTCGGCAACCGGTGCGTCGCCGCCGCCATCGAGATGGCGAAAGAAGGATCCGGCCACGACACTGATGAGAGCCGTTTCTCCCGTCTCCAGGCGGGCGTTCACTTCGGCGCCGGCTTCGAGCAGGAGTCGCCCGGCTTCCAGGTTGGCTGCGTCTGCCGCGCGCATGAGGGCGGTGAATCCACTTCCGTCCCGCCCCCGGGGGTCGGCGCCGGCTTCGAGCAGGAGTTCCAGAACGGCCACCTGCCCGGCGCCCGCGGCCTGGTGCAGGGCGCGGTGGCCGTTCTTCGCCTCTTCGGCATCCGGCGGAAGACCCGTGGCCAGGAGTTCGCCCACGCGTTCGACCTCCCCGTTGCGGGCCGCCAGGACCAACTGTCCCTCGGGAGTGTCTTCGGCGACCTCCGCCGCCGCGGCGCGGCTCTCTTCCTGCCCCGGGGGCGCCTCGAAGTCGATGTGGACCCCGGGGCCCCGGCCTTCCGTGTCCGGGGCGCGCCCGATGTTCACCGCGTTCCCGAACCGCAGGGCCGCGTAGGCCACGGTGGCGATCAGGGTCGCGCCGGCCAGCGCGGCGATCCAGCGGAGTGTTTTTCCTCTCGTCATTCGGGTGTTCCCTTTCCGGTGGGGCGTCCCACCGTTCACTCTCTATATTGACTTCGCCGCGACGGAAAAATTAAGTACCTGCGACGACTTTTTTCCCGTGTTTCTCGTTCGAGACGGTTCCCGGGTTCGATATCGAGGCTGGGTCCGGTGCGCGTCGATCGAAACTACGGCGGGCCCCCGGGAGAGGCTCCGGCGCGGTCCGCGCCTCGCCGGCAGTGCGGTGTTGCTGCCCGGGATCGAAGACCGACGCCCCGGAGGGCCGGTCGGAGGCGCCGCGCCGCCCGCTGCTGCCGGCGGCCTGCCGGAGGCGCGATTACAGCGAGCGGAGCAGCGCCCAGGGGTTGGCGCGGGCGGCGCGGAGGCCGGCGGCGGCAATGAGGAGGGCCGTCAGCGCCGCCGGGCCCAGGTCGAGGAAGAGGTCGCCGGTCTCCAACCAGAGGGTGCGGCTGCCGAGGCCCCGGGCGAGCAGCCAGCCGAGGGGTTGTCCGGAATTTCGTCCGGACTTCGGGACCGGCCCGCGTTCCGCTCCGCGGGGCGCGGTCTCCCGCCGGCGGCGAGGCGCGGGCGCGGGGGTTGGACGGGCGCGGTCCGTCGGGGGAAGCGCGGTGGTTCCGGGGTCGGGAGGCTGTTCCTTCGCGGTTCCGGGCCGGGCCGGCGCCCGGGGCGGCGAAATCGGTCGGGCGTGCTGCCCGGCGGACGCAGCGGTCGGAGGCGATGGAGAGCGGCGCGCGCCCGCCGGTCAGCGGTTGTCGGGCGGTTCCGGCGGCTCGGCTTCGTCCGCGTCCGCCGGGGCGTTCGCTATGGCCTGCTGCAGGAGTTCGCCGAGGCGGCCCGGCATCAGGGTCGCCAGCATCGCCAGGTCGGGGTCGGCGGTGATCCCGGCGCCGTTTTCGACGAAGAGCGCCAGCAGTGCTTCGTTCTGCGTGACCACCAGCACCTTGACCGGGGAGTCCTCCCCGTGGAGGTTCGGGTCGGCGCCGCGCTCGAACAGCATTCGCGCGAACTCCAGTTCGGCGTCGGCGCCCGAGGGGGAAACCGCGTCGCCGCCCCCGAGCCGGCGCATCGCGGCGCCGTTCGCCAGCGCGGACAGGGCGGTCTCGCCGGCCGGGTCCGAGCGGGCGTCCACTGCCGCGCCGGCTTCGAGCAGCCGCCGCCCGGTGTCGGTGGCGGCGCCGACGGCGGCCTTCATGAGGGGCGTCTCCCCTTCGCCGTCACGGCCCTCGATGGCGGCGCCGGCCTCCAGCAGCAGTTCCACCGCCGCGAGATGGTTCGCCCGGGCCGCCTGGTGGAGCGGGCGGTGGCCGTTCCGGGATTCCTCCGCCTCCGCCGGGACGCCTTCGCCGAGCAGTTCGCGCATCCGCTCGAGGTCGCCGTTCCGCGCCGCCAGGACCAGTTGGCCCTCCGGCGTGTCTTCGGCGATCGCCGCCTGTTCGGCGAGGGTCTGCTCGAGTTCGTCGGAATCGCGGCTGACGGAGAAACGGATTCGCGGCCCGGCTTCCCCGGTTTCCGCGGGGTCTTCGGCGCGCCGGATCTCCGTTCCCGGAGCGCCCCGGAGCTTCAGGACCGCGTAGCCGAGAGCGGCCAGGAGGGCCACGCCGACCAGCGCGGCGACCCAGCGGATCGTTTTCGCGTTCGCCATCGGTTGCCGCCTTCCGGTGGGCTGACCCACCGCGTTCGGTTCCCGATGATATCCGGAGGGGGCGTTCGTTCCCGGGCGGGGCTCCGGGTCGGCGCGAGTTCAGCCGGGGCGCGGTTTCTTGTTGGAGAGGCGGGGCCAGAGTGGGTCGCCGAGGCGGGTGGCGAGGGGGCGGTCGGCGCGGAAGACCCCGTGGTCGTCGAGCATCGGCGGGGCGTCCGCCTCCGGGCCGCCGAGTCTCGCCAGGACCTCGGCGCAGGACCGCGGCATGACCGGCCACAGCAGCACCGCCGCCGCGCGGGTGGCCTCGGCGGCTTCGTAGAGCGTCTCGTCGAGCGCGGCGGCCTGCTCCGGGTCTTTCGCCAACTTCCAGGGCGCGCGCTCGGTGAGGAACTCGTTCACCGCGCCGACGATGCGGAAGGCGGCCTCCGTTCCGTGGTGGAGCCGCAGCGATTCCATCGCTTCCCGGTAGTCGTTCGTCGCTTCGGACACGACCGCGCCCAGTCCGCTCCGCGCCGACGGGGGGAGGCGTCCGTCCCGGTAGCGGTTCGCCATGGAAGTGATGCGGCTCACCAGGTTGCCGAGGGAGTTGGCGAGGTCGGCGTCGTAGCGCGCTTCGAAACGATCCCAGGAGAAGTCGCCGTCCTGGCCGTAGGCGATCTCGCGCACCAGGAACAGGCGCAGCGGGTCGGGGCCGAAGTGGTCCGCGGCTTCCAGCGGGTCCACCACCGTTCCCAGCGACTTGCTCATCTTCTCGCCCATGAAGTTCACGAAGCCGTGGCCGAAGACCTTGCGGGGTATGGCGACGCCGGCCGCCAGGAGCATCGCCGGCCAGATGACGGCGTGGAAGCGGGTGATGTCCTTCCCCACGATATGGAGATCCGCCGGCCACCTCTCGTCCCAACCGGCCTCGTCGTCGCCGTAACCGGTCGCCGAGAGGTAGTTGATGAGCGCGTCGAACCAGACATAGACCACGCTCTCGTCGTCGAAGGGGACCGGGATACCCCAGTCGAGGCCCGGACGGCTGACGGAGAGGTCCATCAGGCCGGCTTCGAGGACCCGCGTGAGTTCGTTGCGGCGGGTTTCCGGTTCGATGAAACCGGGGTCGTCGCGGTAGAGGTCGAGCAGGCGGTCGCGGTACGCGGAGAGGCGGAAGAAGTGGTTGCGTTCGCGGATCCAGTCCGGTTTGCCGCGGTGGATGGGGCAGTGTCCGTCTTCGAGGTCTTTCTCCTGTTTGAACGCTTCGCAGGAAACGCAGTACCAGCCCTCGTAGGCGCCTTCGTAGAGGTCGCCGGCGTCGCGGATGGCGGTGAGGAGTTTCCGGACCGCGGCGTGGTGGCGTTTCTCGGTGGTGCGGATGAACTCGTCGAAGGAGATGTCCAACTTCGTCCAGACGCCGCGGAAGACTTCTTCCATCCGTTCGCAGTAGGCGAGCGGGTCGAGGCCCTGGGCGGCGGCCTTCCGGCGCACATTCAGCGAGTGCTCGTCGGCGCCCATGAGGAAGTGGGTGTCGAACCCGGCGGCGCGCCGGAAACGGGCGATCACATCGGCGGTGATCTTCTCGTAGGCGGTGCCGAGGTGCGGCGGCGAGTTGACATAGTCGATCGCCGTGGTGAGGTAGTAGCGGGCCACGCGCCGGGATTGTAAGGAGCGGGGCGGGGCGGCGGCGGTCGGCGGGCGTCGGTCTCCGGGCGGCTGCGGCGTCGCGGCCCGTCGTCGGTGGCGTCCGGAAGCGGCGGGCGCCCGCGGGCTCGGCGGGACGGTCGCGCCGGAGCGCGGGAGTGTCGGGCCGGAGCGCGGGAGTGTCGGGCCGGAGAAGGGCGGATCGGGCCGGAGACGGGAGGGATGGCCGGGACGGAGGGGCGACCGGTCCGCGGCGGGCCGGAGGTGCGACGGGGCCCCGCCACGGCGGCTCGAAGGGCGAGGGGGAACCCGAACCGGCCGGGGACGGGCTCCGGCACTGTCGTGGTTCGTCCGGGTGGCTGATCGGGGACGACTGCCCGTTGCGCCCGGTCCCGGGCGGTCGGTTCGGGGGCTCGATCCGGGTGGTGGAGGACTCTTTGGGGGCGGACCCGGGACCGGAGGCTCCGAGGATCGCCGGCGGGACCGGGTGGAGTGCTCGCCCCGGTCGGCGTCGGTGAACGGTGACGGTGGCAGGCCCCCGAGCCGAGGCGAACCTGGCTCCGCTGGAAGGCCTCCCGGGCGGTCGTTCCCGGGCGGCTCCGTTCCGGTTGACCCGGCGCGCCCGCTTGGGCAGACTCGCCCGAATGCCGAGACTCTTCCCCGGGCGGCGCGTCCGCCGCTGTCCGCCGCTTCCGGCGGCGCCGATATTCGCGGTCGGCCTGACTGCTGCCGCCCCCGCTTTCGGTGCTGCCGCCGCGCCGGCCGCCGGCGCTGAGATCGGCGCCCAACTGTCCTCCCGCGTCGTCGCCGACCGGGGGCCGCGCGCCTACGCCGTCGTCGGGGGCACGGTCCACCTCGGCGACGGAACCGTCCTCGAAGGCGCCACCGTGGTGCTGGAGGACGGGCTCATCACCGGGGTCGGGGTCGACGCCGCCGCTCCGGCCGGCGCCTGGGAGCTGGACGCCTCGGGGAAGCGCGTCTATCCGGGGTTCACCACCGCCTTCGGCGATCTCGGGCTCGGCGGCGGCTCCGGCGCCCGCGGCGGGGGCTCCGGGGGGCCGGGTGCGGCGGGCGGCTCGGCGGGGAGTCCGCGTCCGGCGCGCGGCCCCGAAGACCGTCCGGCGACCCATTCCTTCCGCCGCGCCGCCGACTCCCTGACGCTCTCCGACGACCGCCTCGCGGCGCGCCGGGAGCGCGGGTTCACCTCCGCGGTCTCCTTCCCGCGGAACGGGATCGTGTCCGGCCACGGGGTCTTCCTGAACCTGGCCGGGGGCGAGTCCGGAGACGCCCGCGACCTGGTGCTCTCCGAGGAAGCGGCGCTGCTGGTGCGGCTGGAGACGGCGGGTTTCCGCTCGTTCCCCGGTTCGCTGATGGGCGTGATCGCCTACCTGCGGCAGTTGTTCCTCGACGCCGCGCACTACGGCGAAGTCCGGGCCCTCTACGCGGCCGACCCGGCGGGGCTGCCGCGTCCGCGATACGACCGGACGCTGGGGCCGCTGGCGGCGGCGGTCGCCGGCGAGCAGCCGGTGCTCTTCCCGGCGAACCTGGACAAGGAGATCCGGCGCATGACGCATCTCGCCGAGGAACTCGGCCTCCGCGCGGTGCTCTACGGCGGGCACGAGGCGGCGGAGGCGGCGTCGTTCCTGCGGGAGCGCGACATTCCCGTCCTGGTGAACCTGGCCTGGCCCGAAGCCGACCCGGACGCCGACCCGGAGGTCCCCGTTCCGCTGCGGGAACTGCGCCTGCGGGACCGGGCGCCGGCGGGGCCGGCGGCGCTCGCGGCGGCCGGCGTCCGTTTCGCCTTCTACCGGGAGGCGCCGGCGCGGAGTGGCGCCGGGAATCGTCCCGGAGGGCCGGGGGGTCGCGGCCGGCGCGGAGGTTCGGGTGCGTCCGACGACCTGGCGGCGGTGCGGAAGGCGGTCGAACGCGGCCTCGATCCGGAGGCGGCGCTCACCGCGCTGACGCTCGCCCCGGCACAGATCTACGGCGTGGACGACCGCCTCGGAACCATCGCGCCGGGGAAGATCGCGAACCTGGTGATCGCCGACGGGGACCTCTTCCGCGGCGAAGCGGCGATCGCGGCGGTCTTCGTGGACGGGGTGATCCACCATCCGTCCGAGGATTCCGACGAATCGGAAACCGAAGCCGAAACGCCCGGGGAGTCGCGCCGGGCCTCGGGAGATCCCTCATGAAGACCCCCTTCCTGTCCTTCTCGTCCGGTCACCGCGCCGGACCGTTGTTCGCGGCGGGCGCGGCGTTGCTGCTCTCGGCGGGATTCGCCCCCGCCCAGGACCGGGTGATCCGCGGCGCCACGGTGCTCACCGTCACGAACGGTACGCTCTCGCCGGGTTCCATACGCATCGCGGACGGCCGCATCGCCGAAGTCGGGGAAACCGTTTCCATACCCGACGGGGCGGAAGTCATCGAAGCCGACGGCCTGTTCGTCATGCCGGGGATCGTGGACGCCCATTCCCACATCGCCGCCGAGTCCATCAACGAAGGCAGCGTCGCCGTCTCCTCCATGACCGGCACCGGGGATGTGGTGGACCCCTACGATGTGAACCTCTACCGGGAGTTGGCGGGAGGAGTCACCACTTCCAACATCCTCCACGGGAGCGCGAACCCCATCGGCGGCCTGAATGTGGTCATCAAGCACCGCTGGGGCGCGGACGCCGAGGGCCTGGTGTTCGAAGGCGCGCCGCCGGGGATCAAGTTCGCCCTCGGCGAGAACCCGAAGCGGTCGCGCGGGACGCCTCCGGGGGTGGGGCGGCGGTATCCGGCCACCCGCATGGGGGTGCAGGATGTGATTCGGCAGGCGTTCCTCGAGGCGCGGGCCTACCGGCAGGCCTTCGCCGACTACGAAGCGGCGAAGGCCCGGGGCGAACCGGCGCTGCCGCCGCGCCGCGACCTGAAACTGGAGCCGCTGGTGGAGATCCTCGAAGGGACGCGGATGGTGCACGCCCACTGCTACCGGCAGGACGAGATCCTGCAGTTGCTGCGGCTGGCGGAGGAGTTCGACTTCCGCATCGCCACGCTGCAGCATGTGCTCGAGGGCTACAAGGTCGCCGACGAGATCGCGGCCCACGGCGCGGGCGCTTCCACCTTCTCCGACTGGTGGGCCTACAAGGTCGAAGCCTACGACGCCATACCCCACAACGCGGCGCTGATGGCGGAGCGGGGCGTGCTGGTCTCCATCAACTCCGACAGCGCCGAGGAAGCCCGCCACCTGAACCAGGAAGCGGCGAAGACGGTGAAGTGGGGCGGGATGACCGAGGAGCAGGCGCTGGCCACGATCACCATCAACGCGGCGATCCACCTGGGCATCGGCGACCGGGTGGGCTCCATCGAGGTGGGCAAGGACGCCGATCTCGCGGTGTTCGACCGCCATCCGCTGAGCACCTTCGCGGTCAACCGGATGACGCTGGTGGACGGCGAGGTGCTGTTCAGCATCGAGAAGGACCGCGAGCTGCGGGAGGCTGTCGCTGCCGAGCGCGCCGCGCTGGAGCAGAAGTTCGCCGCGGAAGCGGAGGCGGACGGCGGTTCGCGGGCTTCTCGACGGGGTTCGCCGCCGGGCCGTCCGGGCGGGAAGAAAACCGGGAAGGGAGTCCAACGATGACCGTTCTCCGCAACTCTTCGCTCCGGCGCCGGGGCCTCCGGGCGGCCATCGGCGCCGTCCTGGTTGCTCCCGGCGCGTTCGCGGCGCAGACCGGGGACGAGTCCTACTTCATCACCGGCGCCCGCATCCACACCATGGTCGAGCGCGCCGCCCCGATCGAGTCCGGCGCCATCCTGGTGCGCGACGGCCGCATCGTGGATATCGGGGAAGTCGGCGACTTCGCGCCGCCGGCGGGCGCCCGCGTCATCGAGGCGGACGGTCTCGAGGTCTATCCGGGCATGATGGACTCCGTCAGCCAGTTGGGCCTGACCGAGATCGGGTCCGTCTCGGCCACCGTGGACACCGTGGAACTCGGCGAGATGAATCCGCACCTCCGCGCGGCGACGGCGATCCATCCGTCGAGCGAACACCTGCCGGTGGCGCGGGCGAACGGCATCACCCACGCGGTGGTCGCTCCCGGGAGTCTCGGCGGCTTCGGCTCCGGTGGCGCCGGGATCTCCGGGCAGGCTTCCATCGTCCACCTCGACGGCTGGACCGTGGAGGAGATGGACATCGAAGCCTCCGCCGGAATGATGGTCGTCTGGCCCACCCATTCCACCCGGTCGCGGAACCCGACAACCTTCCGCTTCGAGCGCCGCTCCTTCCGCGAGGCGAAGGAAGCCTACGACCGCGCCGTCCGCGAACTCGGCGAGGTCTTCACCGCCGCGCGGCGGTACCACTCGCTCGACAGGCCGGGAGACCGGGAGCGCGACCTGCGCCTGGAAGCGTTGGGGCCGGTCCTGTCCGGCGAAACGCCGCTCCTCGTCCTGGCCCAGGGCGCCCGGGAGATCCGCGACGCGGTGGCCTTCGTCGGGGAACGGGAGGGGATGCGGATGATGCTGCTCGGCGGCCGCGACGCCTGGAAGGAGAAGGAGTTGCTGGCGGAGCAGGGGATCCCGGTCATTCTCGGCCCGACCCAGCGCCTCCCGGCGGAAGAGGACGCGCCTTACGACCGCCCGTTCACGACGCCCGGCGAACTCCACGCCGCCGGAGTGACCGTGGCCTTCGCCACTTTCGGGTCGTCGAACTCGCGACTGCTGCCGTACGAAGCCGGCCACTCGGTGGGTTACGGGATGCCCCGCGAGGCGGCGCTGCGGGCGATCACGGCGGTGCCGGCGCAACTGTTCGGCCTGGACGAGGACCTCGGCACGATCGAGGAAGGCAAGGTCGCCAACCTGATCCTGGTCACCGGCGACCCGCTGGAGATCCGCAGCGAAGTCCGCCAGGTCTTCGTGAACGGCGTCCCGGTGTCCATGGACAACCGCCACCAGCGCCTCTACGAGCAATACCGGGCCCGCCCGAAACGGTGAGGAGGGGAGTACGGCGCGGCTGACCGAAGCCGCGCCGCCTCGGCTCGACCCCAAGTGTTCCCGTTTCCGACCTGAGGACTCTCCGAATGGATTTCGACTTCAACTCGTGGATCATGGTGGGCGTCGTCGTCGCCCTGATCTATCTTTGGTCCGCGGGACGACGCGACCCGGTGTTCCGGGCCAACGCGCCGGCAGTCATGACGAGTGTCGGGATCCTCGGCACTTTCCTGGGCATCTTCCTGGCTCTGCTCCCGCTGGACTTCTCGGCCGGGCAGATGAACGACAGCATCGAGGCGCTGCTGAGCGGGATGCAGTTGGCGTTCGTGACGAGCCTTCTCGGCCTCGGCTTTTCGATCGGGTTCCGTATGTTCGAGAAGTGGTCGCCGCCTCGGTCTGCGGATCCGCCCCCCGATCCGGCCCGGGACGCCATGCTCGATCGCCTGGACGCCATCGCCCGGGCTATCGGCGGAGATGGTGACACGAGTCTCCTGACGCAGTTCCAGAAACTTCGCGACGAAGGCCGGGAGGACTCCCGACGACTGGACCAGATCCGCGCCGCCATCGCCGGCGAAGGCGATTCGAGTCTGGTGACGCAGATGCAGAAACTCCGGGACGAGAACCTCGACGGCTTCCGCAAACTGGACGGTCTCAGCGAGACGATCCGGGAGTCCCTGGTGAAGAACCTGGAGACCCTGATTACCGAGATCCGCGAGGTCATCGAGCGCCAACTCGGAGAGTCCCTGCGCCAACTCATCGCGCAGATCGAGAAGGCGTTGATCGAGCAGTTCGGGAAGACCTTCGTGGAGTTCAACGCGGCGACCCAGGCGCTCAAGAAATGGCAGGAGGACCATCGGCACCAGGTCGAGCAACTCACCGCGGCGTTCGAGACCACGGCGCAGGGCATCACCCGGATCGCCGAGGAGTGCCGCAGCATCCCGGCGACGATGGAGGCGCTGGGGGTGACCGTCGAAACCGCCCGCCAGAGCGTCCAGGCATTGAGCCGGCAACTCGCCGATTTCGCGACCCTGGGAGAACAGGCGCGGACCGCCTTCCCGACGATCAAGCAACATCTCGACCGCATCGGGGATGACCTGGCCGGGAGTGCCCGGGCCTTCGATGGGCTCGAGGCGACCCTGAGGCGGACCTTCGAGGCGCACGGCCAGGAGGTGGAGGCGATCGCCGGTCGGTTGGGGCGGACACTGGAGACCGCCCAGCAGGAGGTCTCCGAGAACGTGAAGACCACGGTGCGCGCCTCCCTCGACACCCTCGATCAGCAGGTGCGCCGTCTGGTCAGCGAATGGGGCGGCCACATGGTGGTCCTGGCCCGGCGCATGGCGGAGGAGATCGAGTCACCGCCGCGCCGGCTGCGATGATCGGCGCCCTCCGTCCCGGCGGCGACCAGGAGACCTGGGCGCCGGTGTCCGACCTGATGGCGGCCCTGATGTTGATCTTCATGTTCATCGCGGTGGTCTTCATCCGGAGCGTCGTGGACGAACAGACCACGAATCGGGAGGAGTGCGACAAGATCTATCGGATCCTCGATACGGAATTCGGGACGGATTTCGACCGGTGGGATGTCGAACTCCTTGAGGACCTCACGATTCGATTCCGAAATCCGGACATCCTGTTCCCGTCCCAGTCGGCGGTCGTCGGGGACTATTTCCAGGAGATCCTCCGTTCCTTCTTTCCGAGATACATGGGGATCATCCAGTCGAGAGAGGATCGTGACGACCTCCAGGTCCTGATCGAGGGACACACCTCGAGCGTCTGGGTCGGCGCCCCGACGGCGGACGAGGCGTACATCCGGAACATGGAGTTGTCGCACGACCGTACTCTGTCGATCCTGGAGTTCGTTCTCGGTCTTCCGGAGGCGGCCGACTATCGGGCGTGGGCGAAGGCGAACATGACGGCGACCGGGTTGTCGTCGTCGCGGTTGATCCTCCGCCCGGACGGTGGAGAGGACCCGGAGCGATCGCGCCGGGTTGAGTTCAGGCTTCTGGCGGCCTCGTGCCGGAGAGCGGGGTTGTAGGGTGGCGGAAGACGGCCCGCGAGGAGGGGCCGGGTGGACGGAAGGCGCGGAGGCGACGGCGCAGCTCGCGAAGATCCTCCGTCGCGTGGGACTTCGGCCGAGTTCCTTCGAACTGGTTCCGCGGGAGGAGATGGAAGACCGGGACATCTCCACGATCGATGAGTTGGAGGCGGGGTTCCATGAGAGCGGCCTCCTGGTTTTCGGCGGCCGGCCGATGCTGGTCTACATCAGGGATCACACCGTGATGACCCCGAATCCGCTGGTGCCGGAACGGTGCCGGAAAGTTCACTTCACGGTGTGCGCTGCCCTGCAGGGCATGGAGAGGAAAGGTCGGTTCGATCGGTATCGGAGGACCGGCTCGGACACGAACTCGTACGTGATCGATGTGTCGGACGGATGGCGCGGGTCGAGGGAGAAGAGGGTGAGACTGCTCCCGTGCCAATTCTGCCTGGGGAATGCCCGATACGCGGGCTTCTATCGGGCGGCGATGACGCAGGGCGAGAGAAGGCGGATCACGCAGCAATTCGACGCGAAGGTCATGTTCGGGATCATGAAGCGGCATCTCCGGGAGTGGAGCGGAAGGCACGCCCATCGTCCGTTCGAGCGGCTGGCCGAAGTCACCCGGATGTTCATCCGTCGTATCGAGGATACGAAGCCGGCGACGGAGCCGGGGGGTTACGGCGCGGACTGGAAAGAGGTGTCGCGGGCGTACCGGCGGAGACAGCGCTGGGTGTGTGAGTGTTGCGGGGTGAGGCTCGACGGACCGGGACATCATCATCTTCTGGATACGCATCACCGGAACGGCGACAAGGGGGATGACCGGGAAGGGAACTTGGCGGCGCTGTGCAAACTCTGCCACCGGGGGAGGGATGGGCACTACCCGGTGCGCCCGATACACGCCGAGAAGATCCGGGCCGCAAGGCGGGAGCAGGGGATTCCGGGGAGCGCGGGAGCGGGCCACCTGGGCGATGGAGGCTGTGGCCACGGATGAGCCCGACAGGAGTCGTCGGCCCTGTTCGCCGACGGCCCGCGCGTGGTTGTCGGGGGCGCGGCGGTGCGGGCCAGGATCGACAGGGGCCGTTTCGGATGCCCGATGCCCGAACACCGTTAGATCGGGACGGGCGGCGGGGCGTTATTCGCGGACGAAGCCGGCCGGGCGGGTTTTCTTGCCGCCGTGGACGCTCGGCTCGGCGCACCACTTGAGGCGCAGCAGATCGAGGGACTCGAGGGTGCTGTCGGGGAGATTCAGCAGTCGGAGCAGCACGGCCTCGTCCAGAGCCTTGCGGGTCGGATCCCGGTAGGCCTCGTTGGCCGGGAGGAACCGCTTCCCGGCGAAGTCGGCGAAGATGGACGACGCGACCCGGACCTGTGCCTCGTCGAGCGCTCGCACATCGAAAACCGGCAGGTCTTCGAGTCCGGTTCCGGTGAGGGAAGCGCGCCCGCCCTGTTGGCGGTTGCCTCGCCACCAGAACAGGAGGAGTCCCAGCGTCGTGTTGGCCCAGAGGAGCAGGGCTTCTTCGCGGGCTGCATCGTGGACGGATACGGTCGGCCAGGCGCGGCCGCCGATGGTCTTCGGGTCGGTCCAGCAGGCGGCGAGAGGCTGCGAATTCAGGCGGAAGTCCAGGTTGAAGTGCAGGTGCGAGGCCGTCTTCCAGGTGTCTTTCGCGCTCTCCTCCATTCCCGGACGCACTTCGCCCTGCCGGTCCGGCGGCACGGTGAGCGTGCTTTCCTTCTCGGCGGCGTGGCTCCAGAGCATCGGGTAGGTCGGGTACTCCCCCACGGAGGCCGGCGCGAGGTCGAAGGGACCCCGGTAACGGCCGTCGGGATCGAGGCCGCTGAGATCCCGGTGGATCGGGCCCTTGCGGCCGATCTCCGCGAGCGGCGCGATCGGCAGCGGCACTTCCTCGTCGGCGCCGGGAAGTCTCAGCACCCCCGATTCGAGCGAGAGGGCCGTCCGGGCGACCGAGAAGTCGCTGACCGCGGCGCAGCCTCCGGCCCGGACCGGGGCCTGGATGGAGCGGGCCAGGACCTCTTCGCCCAGATGGATCGTCTCCGGCGGCGGCCTTCGCGCGACCGCGAGGGAGATTCGCCGCGCCGTCTCCTCGGCGGCCATCTGCGACCGCGGGCGTTCCCGCAGCGCGACCCAATCGGCAGTCGTTCGGACTTCCGCGGAATCGGCGGAGTCCGTCGCCGGCTTTTTCCGGGCGACGACCAGAACCTCGGCCATTCCCGTATCGGCGGAGAAGGAGTGGTCGTCCGGGCGGCCCCGGGCGATGGAGACGAACACGAGGTCTTCGTACTCGGTGTCGAGCAGCCGGCGCGCCGCGTCCCAGGCGGTTCCGCTGACCAGGACCAGCGGCATCACCAGGGCGAGGGTTCCGCCCGGTTTCAACTTGAGGTGCGCCAGGTCCAGGAAGTTCGACGCCAGTCCGGCGTTCCCGTGTCCGGCCGGGGCCTCGAGTTTCCGCCTACGGCGGGTCAGCACGGCGGACATGCGTTTCTGCTCGTTCCGGCTGGTCTCGAACCCGGCGAAGGACGGGATCGGCACCTCCGCGATCTCGTGATTCGTCGGGCGGGTGAACGGCGGGTTCATGATGACCAGGTCCAGACTGGCGTGGGGGATCGAGAACTGGGAGAGGTCCCCGCCCACGGCCCGGTCGGCGGCGGAAGCGCGGACGCGGCGGATGCCGGTCGGGAACAGGGAGACGCCGGTGCGCTCGTCGAGGAGGTCCAGCGCTCCGATGCGGAAGGCGTTTTCGCCACCTCTGGTCCGCGTTTCGCCGTAGGGGAGGGTGTACACCTGCGTTCGCTCGAACAGCGTCGTGGGATTGGCGCTGGCGAGCATGGAGGTGGTCAGGTGCGTGGCCGCCGGCATGATGTCGGTGGCGACCAGGCACTGCTCGATCATCGTCCGGTGCACCGCTCGGTCGTCGCCTCCCCGGCGGCGGTGGCGGCGGGCGGCGGCGTGATAGGCCGCGGTCAGCAGGGTGCCGGTGCCGCAGGCGAAGTCGGCGATGCGCAGGTTGCGGACGGCGTCCATGCTGCCCCAATCCACGCGAAGTTGCCCGACGGCGAGTTCAGCGAGGAGCGTGGCGGCCGAGGGACGGGTATAGAAGGTGGCGAGGAACTTCCGGTCGGTGATGAGGCGCTGGAACATGCGCCCGGAGAGGTCGTGCGAGCGGGAGATACCCGACTGCGCCAGTTCCTCCGCGACGGAGACGAGTTTGTTCAGGACATCCCCGGAGGTCGGCGGCGGGATCGGGGAGAGGATCCGGCAGGCGACCTCGAAGATCGGCCAGTAGTTGATCTCCTTGAGGATGCGCCGCCACTCCTTCAGGACCAGGGACTTCATGACGAATCCGGCCTCGCCGCGCAGGGTGTCGAGTTCCGCGACTCCCCGCACTCCGGCGATCATCGTCTGGAAAGTCAGAGCGTTCGCGAGGATCGCCATCGCCATCCGCGTGGTCTGCTGTCCTTCGGACTGATGCAGCGTCGCCGAGATCTGCTTCGCGACATCGGGCCGGCCGGCGCATCCCCGGCGGAACCGCTCGGCGGCCTGGGAGACGCCGGTCTCGAGCGAACGGAGCATCCGGGCGACCAACCGCTCGGAGAGGGAGGCGGACTCGAGAAGGCTGGCGAGGGAGTCGGCGTCGCCCTCGATCCACCCGGCGCGTGGCCAGCGGACCTCCGATTCGTCCTGCGACCAGAGGCAGTACCGGTACTCCGCCGTATCGACGGCCTCCGGCAGCGCGTGCTGGGCGACCCGTCGCAGGGACTCGGGGGCGCGGAGCGCGATCGCGTGCTCGATCGTCCGGTCGCTGCCGGGGATCGCCGCTCCGAGGCGCGACCGGGCGTCTGCCTCGACGGTTCGGGCGGGAGCGAACTCGGTCTCTACGACGACCGGGCTGCCACCATCTTCGTGGACCAGGACATCGGGCCGTTTCCCGCCGGCGAGGACGCCGATGGGTTCCGCCTGGAGGACATCCCGCTCCCTCCACCGGGGATTTCGCGCGCGAAGGGCGGCAGCGAGGGCGCCGTTGAATGTGTGTTCGTCGTTCACGGGACCCACCCGGGCGTCGGGGACGGCGGTCGGCGTAAGCGCCGCAGGCCGCGGCCCACGGTAATCCTAATGCGGCGACGGAGGGACCGTTCCTTCGGGAACCGGGCCGGAGATGGCCGTCGTCCGGGCTCGGTCGCGGCGGTGGTGGCCGCCCGGGGGCGCGGGCTACGGATCGTTTCGGGTGCGGACGGTTCCGACCGAAGCGGCGAGGCGCTGGCGCAGGGCGGCGTCGAGAGACTCGGAGAGGTCGGCGGCTCCGAGTTCGCGGAGTTGGGCCGGGAGTTCCGGGCGGGAGCGCGGGTGGACGCCGGCGCGGAGGAGCGAGGCGCGGGCGCGGTGGGTCAGCCAGGTGAGATGGTGTTCCCGGTACGCATCTTTGTCGCCGATCTCGCGGAGGGTCTCCATGATCTTGTGGGCGGAGGCGGCGCGGCGGTCGGCTACGGCCGGGTCGGGCAGGGGCAGGGAGTCGCGCCAACGCCGGGAGAGGTCGGCCCAGGTTCGCTCGCGGTCGAAGAGCGGCCGGCCGAAACGCAGGGCCGATACGAGGAGCGGGTCGCCAGCTTGGACGCCCGCATCGAGACCGTCCGCATCCACCTTGCGGAGATCCACCTCGATCGGCGCCTTCTCGGCGAGCGTGCGCCGGTCCTCGCAGACAGCGAGAAGGTCCAGGTCATCGGACGCCACGGCGGCGCGGACAGCGGAACCGATGGCGATCAGTGCGAGCAGGTTCGTGTCGGCTTCGGCGCGCCGGAGGAAGGCGTGGAGCCACTGCCGGGAGTGCTCCGTTGGCCACCGGAGGATGCCGCGGGTCATCGAGATCGGGACGGCTTCGGATGGGTCCCGGAACGGGCAAACTTCCGCTGCCGCGCTTCAAGGGAGTTGACGGACCTTATCGTGGAAGACCTGGTACAAGCGATCGAGTCTCTCGATCAGCCAGACGTAACAGTCTTCGCGCAGTTCCGGGTCCTGCCAATCGATGTCGCCCCGGAGCAAGACTTTGCGCTTGCGCGTTCGGCTCGGCGAGTGCCACTCCAACTCTTCGGACATCTTCTGGTGGATTTGGTCTTGGTCCTTGCGTAGCGTCTCGAAGTGCGCATTCGCTTTGGCGCCGTGAATCACGAACTCGGCACGGAGTTCCGGTCCATCCGTCTGCTCCGACCAGGTGCTGGCTACCGCCGCCAGTCCGAACCCGCCGCGGCCGATAGCAAAGGACATGTAGGCATGGGCTTTGGGTGTTGTCGGTCGAATGTTCGACGGATGATCTGTGGCGTAGGTGTGGAATCCGCGCCAGAAGTCGAGTTGCGCCTGCCGTGTCGGTGTCAATTCGGCCGTGGGAGTGATGGACTTGGTCCAGTCGTTCGGTTGCGCGACGATGTTGAACTTAGGCGCGCGTGAGGAATCCCCGATCCTCCAGACCTCGATTTCGAGGCCGAAGAAGCGGATGTCGGCGCCGGTGACGGCATTGAGCCACTCCAGTGCCGCTCGATGTTCGTCGGTGAACCGCTTGGCGATCCAGACGACGGTGAGTGCGTCGAGGCCGGCGGCGTAAGTGAGGATCTGGCCGAGGTGCGCGTGGTCGGTCTTCTCCAACTGGTTCTCGATGAGGACCTTCCGGTTATCGGCCGAATCCACCTCTGCGGCGACGATGTCCGCAGAGAAACTGCCGACCGGCACCTCGGTGCTCTCCAACTCGAGGTCCATGTCGAGCGTCTTGCCGAGGAGTGCCAAGTTCTCTTCCTGTGCGAGCCAGGGCGTGAAGTCCTGTGCCTCGTCGGGCCAGATGTCGCGCACACTCACCGGTTCGAGGCGGGCAAGCAGGGTCTTGGTGTCGGTCACGGGGGCCTTTCGTTGGTGGGACGGGCCGAATTATGGCGGGTCTGTCCGGTCGTGCGTTCGCCGGCTGGGGGCTGGCACGGGTGCTCGCTACGCGGCGGTGGCGGGGGCTCCGAGGCAGTGGCGGTGCGCTCGAGAGTGGGGGTGGCTGGTCGGGCGGCGTCTCGGCGGCGTTGGGAGAAATGGGAGACTGTGGCCGGCGGGGCGTGGGGCGGTCAGGCGGCGGGGGGTTGCCAGAGTTTCAACTGGCGGGGTTCGCGGAATTCCTTGCCGTCGAGGAGGCGGGCGAGGTCGAGGAGTGCCTCGAAGTCGTTGCTGGCGGACTCGATCTCGCCCTTCAGGGTCCGGCCGGTGCGTTTCGAGGACGGGGGCAGGACTTCCAGCACGGCGGCGAGGGCGGCGCGGAAGGCCGGTTCGTCGGCTGCGGGGACCCGTTCCAGCAGGTCGAGGGCGGCGGTGAGCGACTCGGTGCGGGCCAGGTGCGCGGCGTGGTGGAGGCGGTCGATGGCGGCGCGGGAGCCGTCCGCCGAACCGAGGCGCGCCTTGCCCGCCCGCTGGACGCTGTCCCAGAGACGGAGGTCGGCGCCCTTCTTCTCGGCCAGGCGGCCCACCAGGTCCCGGTCGAGGTCGGCGCCGGCGGCCCGCGCCAGTTTCAGCGCTTCGTCGTAGGGGAAGACCGGGGCGCCGAAGGCGTGCCAGGCCATGACGAAGAAGTCGGTGCGCGAGTCGATCTCGCTGCGCTTCGCGTCCCCGGTCAGCCGGTCGAGCACGCGGCGCTTCACTTCCCGGCGGGCGACGAGCAGGGCGTCCTCCGGGGTCGCCCGGTAGGGGTCCCACTGCCCGCCGAAGATCTTGGGCGCCAACTTGCGGAGTTCTTCCGGCATCGCCCGGGGCCGGGCGCGCTTCACCGGCCAGTGGCGGGAGAACTCCTCGAGCGCCGGGCCGAATGCGGCCAGGTAGATGTCCACCCGGGAGATGCCGGCGTTCTCGAATCCCTGCATCCGCTTCCGCACGGCCTCGGCGACCCTCGGTTCGAGGTCTTCCCAGTACGGCTTCTCCTCGTCGTCGTCGGTGGAAGGCCGGGGGCGGCAGACGAGGAAGATGGTGCTGTTCGCCGCTGCCTTGTCCTTGATGTGGAGGCTGCCGGGGGATTCGGTCGCCACCGGCCAGGAGGCCGTGACCATGAACCCGGCGTCCATGAGTCCTCCGGCGAGCGCGTCCCAGGCGCCGGTCGCCTTGTGGGTGAACATGAGCGTCATCACGCCATCCGGCTTCAGCACCCGCCGGCACTCGGCGAAGATCCGCGCCATCCGGTGGCCGTACTCGGCTCCGGCGAGCGCCTTCGCCCCCCTTTCGCCGGCGAACCGGGCATGGTTCGCCACCGCCTCGTTGTCCTTGTCGGTGAGCCTCCGGCGGAACAATTCGGGGAAGACCCGGCCGGCTGTTCGCTTCAACCACACATAGAAGAAGTCGGAGAGTTCCGCGTACATCACATTGTCGTAGTACGGCGGATCCATGACGACCGCATCCACGCTGGCGTCGTCGAGATGATCCAGGCGGTCGCCCGGCATGCAGGTGATCTGCGTCGATTGCGGAGTCGAGGATCCCTGACCGACGAACAGGCCCACGCCGTCTTCGGTCTTCGAGTGCGCCAGCGCCGTCAATTCCTCGATGCACTTCACTGTCTTCGATATCGCCCAGTCGTACCCGAGGCCGGGAGCCGTCATCGCCATCTCGCCAAAAGACCAGACGAACGCGAAATCGTGTCGGTCGAAGCTGGATCGCACTCGGCAGGTCGTGATGTCCCAGCGACAGGAACGACCGTTGTACACCAGCGTCGTATCGAGTGTGACTGCCAGGTATCCGAAAGCGGCGCGGCGCGTCTCGGTCAGTTCCCCGGCGTCCCGGTCCTCGTCCAACAGTTCCCGAAACACCTCCACGCTGGTGCCGTGGCAGAGGAGTTGGCGGGGCGAGAACAAGTCGCTCCAGAGCGGCATCCCGTAGCGTTGCGGCTCTTTCGTCTTGTTCCCGTCCGGGAGGGCTTCGGACGGAACGATGTCCAGGGCGGCCCAGTCTTCCATCTTCTCGGCCAGGCGGGCGCGAACCGCCTCCCCGTTGTCATCGCTCGGCCGCGGCGCGCGGAACCGGCGCACCCACTTATGGCGGAAATGGCCGCCCTTCGTTCGGTACTCGACCTTCTCCCTGAAGACCACGGCGAAGAGTTGGTCGTCCATCCTCCCGGCCTGCGCCTGCTCCTTGATCTCCGGGCCCCCGATGACCCGCCCGCAGTCCGGGAACGGACAGCGGCCATCTCCCCGCGCCACGGTTCCCTCCGACTGTTCCGCGGCCGACTCCACGACCTCGAACCGACAGAACCGTCCCGCGCTCTCCGGCCCCCGCGCCATCTCGGGCAGCAGTCGAGCGCCGGTCCCGTCCGGCGCCAGTCTCCAGTTCGGCGACAGCGGCGCCACTCCGGTGCAGTGCGGACACCGGACGGTCCGCGCCCGGAGATAGGTGAGGTCCTGTCGGTCCGGGGCGTCGGCCTGGGGAAACAGATCGTCCAGCCGGGCCTGCAGTCGCCGTCGCCATTCCGCGGCCAATCGCTCGAAGTCTCGTCTGACTCCATCACCGAAACGGAGAGGCCAGTCCACGGTGGCCTTCAGGATGAGCGCCGCCACCGGGTTCAGGTCGTTCGCCAGGCAGTCGAAGCCGCTCCGCAGCGCCTCGAAGGGAATGCTGCCGCCTCCGGCGGTGGGGTCGAGGACCAGCGGCCGGTCGCCGAACCGCTCCAGTTGCTCGCCCAACCAGCGGCGGTCGTTCTCGTCCGGCGAATGGGTGAAGGCCCGGTCGTACCCATACGGGTTGGCCACTCGCTTGCCGGTTCGCCGCGCCTCGTCGAGGACTCGGAGCGCCCGGACCGGATTCCCGTGGATGCCGAGGGCGTGGAGGAAGGACTTCCGGTCCGCGTCGGCCGGCAGGAGCGAAGCGAGTACCGCCGCCCGCGAAGCCACCAGGGGCCGTCGCGCCCACCACACATGGAGCCGGTTCGGCGCCGGGAAGGGCGTCATCGGCGTCCGCTCCCGCGTGCTCTCGATGCCGAGTTCGGCGATCGGCAGCCAGTCCTCGATGAGGCGCCGGTCGGCCATCGTCGGTTCCCCGGTTCAGTGCGGCCCGGCGCCGGGGAACAGACCTTGGCGCCACATCGCCCCGGGGAGGTCGCCTTCGGCGTGGAGGGAGCGGATCTGTTCGTCGTCGGAGGCGCGGCGGGCGGTGCTGACGCCGTTCCTCTTCTCCAGCCAGAAGATCTCGTCGAGTTCGGCGCCGTTCAGGAAATCGGGGGAGTGGGTGGAGACGAAGAACTGCCCGCTGCGCCGGGCCCGGAGGCGGCATTCGTCGGCGAGCAGGGGCAGCGATCGGTGGTGGAGGTGCGTCTCCGGGGTTTCGACGGTGAGCAGGCCGCGCGGCCTCGGGTCGTGGAGCAGCACCAGGCCGGCGAACATCTGGAGGGTCCCGTCCGATACCTGCCGGGAGCGGAAGGGATCCCGGAAATCCCGGTCTCGGAAGCGGAGCGTCGGGCGTCCGTCTTCGCCGGAGCGCGCTTCGACCGTCTCGAGGCCGGGAACGCCGGCCCGCATCGCTTCGAGGATCCGGTCGAAGCGGTCGCGATGGTTCTCGTAGAGGAATCGGGCGGCGGACGCCACGGTCCCGGCGCGGGCGGCTTCGGCGCCGGAGCGGGTTTCGGCGCTGCCAGGATCGAAGAGGCGCCAGTTCTCGACGGCGCGGCGGAGTTCGGACACGATCGGGAAGTCGCGGAACGGGCCGAGGCCCTTGACGGCGGAGACGGAGGGGTCGGCGAGTTGGAAGTTCCGGCGTTCCTCTTCGACGCCTTCCCGCCAGTAGGCGGACTCGTTGGTGACGGCGCTGCCGGAACCGTTGGAAAAATCGAGGAACCGGCAGGGGCGGCCGCGGGAGCCGCGCCGGCAGCGGAGGACTTCGTTCCGGATCACGACGCGTCCGTCGGATTCGGCGACCGTGAGCCGGTAGGTGGCGAGACGGCCTCCGCTCTCGCGGAACTTGAGGGTGAGGGCGACCGGGCCGGACTGTCCGCGGGTGCGGAGTTCCCGCAGGCCGCCCCTCCGGGCGACAGCGGCGGCGGCGTTCGTGGTCAGGGATTCCTTGAGGAAACCGAAGACATCGTGGAGCGTGGACTTCCCGGCCCCGTTCGCGCCGATGACGACCGCCAGCGGCGGCAGGTCGGCGAGGACCGTGTGCTGCAGGCAGCGGTAGTTGCGGATCTCGATCCGCTGGAGGTGCATGGGATTCGAGGGGAGGGGCGCTGCTGTTCGACCGGTTCGAGGACCGGAAGGCGGGGGATCGTACCCGTGCTCGCTTCCGCGAGGCGCGGAGGCCGGGTGCGGAGGCGAGTCGGTCAGCCGACGGCACGCGGCGACCGGCCGGTACTGGCACGGGCCGGGTTCAGGGAAGGCGGCCGACGCGGTCGTGGAATATCCGGTGGAGGCGGTCCAGGTTCTCGACGAGCCAGGCGAAGCACTCCGGGTGGCGGTTCGGGTCCTGCCAGGCGATGGCCCGGCGGACGAAGATGCGGCACTTGTTGTGCTGTTCCACGGAGTGCCACTCGAGTTCCCTGCCGAATTCGTGCTCGATTCGGGATCGCTCCCGTCGCAGTACCTCGTAGGGTGCCTTGGCGCCGGAGCCGCGGGTCTGGAATTCGGCGCGGAGTTCCGGTTCCCCGTTGAGGGACGAGCGGGAGTTCGCGATCGCATTGACGGAGAAGTCCCAGTCCCGGCCGATGGACATGCGCATCCAGGACTGGGGTTTCGGCGGCTCCGGCCGGATTCGCCGGGCGTGGCGCCGGGCGTACTCGTGGAACCCGATCCAGAAGCGGAGTTGGTCGAGCGGGACGGAAGCCCGCCCCGAGAGCGGGTCGTTCGTCGGGAAAGGGGGAAGGGGGCGCGTCGGGGTCATCGGTGGGGGAGCGGCGGGGCCGGTGGGTCGGTGCGGGATACGCGTCGCGGGCGGCGACGATCAGGCCCTCACCGGTGGGGCAGTCGGCGGGAACCGGTGGGTCGGGCCCGGTCGGGTCGTCGTTCGGGGGCGCCGGGGGTACGGGTCCGCGCGGCGGTGGCGTCCGGGTGGATCGCCTCCCGCGGCGGGCCGGGTCGCTTCGGGGGCCATCGTAAGCGACGGCGCTCCGGGCCTCGGTGGGGGACGGAGTACCGGCTGCGCCTTGGCCGGAGCGGAGACCCACGGGAGCGGCGGGAGGGACCGGGGCGCGCGGCCCCGGGGCGCCGGCGGGGTCGCGGACGCGGTGGGTCGGCGTGGATCCGGGGGCGGTCGTTGGTCGGGCCGGAGGGGGGCGCGCCGTGGTAGCCTTCCGGGCGTCGCCGGCCGTTTTCGGACTCCGCGGCCCCTTCGCGCTCGGAGCGACTTCGCGTTGTCGCTCCGCCTTCGAGTCGCCGTCGCCGCGACGGCCTTCGCGTTCGGGTCTTCGCGCCCGCCGGTCGCCGGGTCGGCGCGCCGGTTCCCCGTCTTCTTCCATCCCGGTCGGCTTCGGCTGACCCGCCTGCCCCGATGCCTTCCTCCCCGTGGCGCTTCCCGCGCCGGTTCCTCCTCGCCTCGCTGGGGGTGTCGGTCGGAATTTCGGCGGCAGCGTCGGGGGTAGGAGCCGGGGCGGCGGGATCTTCCGCGAACGGGAGCGGGCCGGAAGGGGCGGCGTTGCGGTCGGCGGAGACCGCGGACGGCGACGAGTCGCGGTTCCTGAGCCGGGTGCGGCGGCTGACCGTGGAAGGGCGGCGCGCCGGGGAGGGCTACTTCTCGCCGGACGGGCGGGAGATGGTGTTCCAGTCGGAGCGGGAGCCGGGGAACCCGTTCTTCCAGATCTACCTCCTCTCGTTCGAGACCGGGGAGACGCGGCGGATCTCGCCCGGAACCGGGAAGACCACCTGCGCCTTCATCTCGCCGCAGGACGGGGGCATCCTGTTCGCTTCCACGCATCTCGATCCGCGCTCGCTGGAAGTGCAGCGGGAGGAACTCGATTTCCGCGCCGGCGGGCAGGAGCGCCGCTACGCCTGGGACTACGACCCGGCGATGGACCTCTTCGTCGCCGACCGGGAGAGCGGGGAGTTGACGCGGCTCACCGAGGCCGAGGGTTACGACGCCGAGGCCAGTTACTCGCCGGACGGGGAATGGATCGTGTTCACCTCGATGCGTTCGCTGTTCGAAGACGACCTGAGCGAACGCGAACGGCGGCTCGCCGAGTTCGATCCGTCCTACTTCGGCGAGATCTGGATCATGCGCGCCGACGGGAGCGGGAAGACGCGGCTGACGAATGCGCCGGGCTACGACGGCGGGCCGTTCTTCTTCCCCGACGGGGAGCGGATCATCTGGCGGCGGTTCTCCGAGGACGGGCTCATCGCCGACATCCATTCCATGCGCCTCGACGGGAGCGGGGTCCGCCGGTTGACCGACTTCGGGGCGATGAGTTGGGCGCCGTATGTCCATCCGTCGGGGGAATACCTGCTGTTCGCGTCGAACAAGTTGGGGTTCAGCAACTTCGAGGTGTACCTGGTGGACACCGCCGGGGAGAAGGAACCGGTGCGGGTCACGACGACCGACGGGTTCGACGGCCTGCCGGTGCCGACGCCGGACGGGACCGGGCTCTCCTGGACTTCCACGCGGCACGGGGAGGGGTCCGGGGGGCAGATCTACCTGGCGGACTGGAACCACGAGGAGGCCCTCGCCGCCCTCCGCTCCGCCCCGGCCCGCGTTTCGGCTTCGGGGGAAACTCGCTGAGTCGGCCGCCATGCGCGATTCTGAATCCCGAGCCGGGGACCGTCGGGCGAACGGGACGACCCCTCTCCGTGCGGGGACGCTCACCTACCGGGGGTTGGTGGGAAACGGGAACTCGTATGTCGTCCCGCCGTACCAGCGAAACTACTCCTGGACCGAGGAACAGTGGGAGGACCTCTGGAGTGAAGTCCTGGCACTGCGTGAGGACCCCGCGGCGACGCACTATCTGGGCGCACTGATCGTCGAGACTACCGGCAACGACCGGTTTGTCGTCATCGACGGCCAGCAGCGCCTGGCCACCCTGAATCTGCTGGCGCTGGCCGTCATCGCCAGGCTGCAGCAACTCGCGGACGACGGGACCGAGGCCGATACGAACCGGATCTGGGCCCGCCGACTGCGAGACCGTTTCATCGGGGAGAAGCACCCGGCAGCGATCTCCGAGGCCAGTCGGCTGTCGCTCACCGAGACCGACGACTTCTTCTATCTCAACTATCTGGTCCAGTTGCGGTCGCCTTCGCTTCCGCGGGCGCTGCCAAGATCGAACCGCCTCCTCCACGATTGCTTCCACTACTTCGGGGACCGGTTGCGAGAGATCGAGGATCTTCGCGACAGCGGGGAAGCGTTGGTGGCCCTCATGACGGAGACCGTCGCCAAGCAGTGCCTGTTCGTCCTGATCGAGGTCGAAAACGACCGGGAAGCCTACGCCGTATTCGAGACCATGAACGCCCGCGGGGTGAAACTGACGACGGCCGACCTGCTCAAGAATTCGCTGTTCTCCAAGTGTCCCACACCCGTGGATCGGGAGTTGCTGGATCATCGCTGGAGACGCCTGACGGCGACGGTAACTCCCGAACGGTTTGCGGAGTTCGTTCGCAGCCACTTGCTGACGGAGCGGCGGGAGGTTCCCCGGTCGCGCCTGTTCCGCCTGGTGAACGAGCAAGTCCACCACCCCCTCGAAGTCTTCGGCTTGGTGGCTCGTCTCGAAAAGCGCGCGGATTTCTTCGCGGCGCTGTTCGATCCGAACCATGAAGAATGGCGAGACCGGGAAGAGGCGCAGCGTTGCATCCGGCACTTGCGGCGATTCGGCGTGCGCCAATGGACACCGTTGCTCTTCACGGCGCGGGAGAAGTTCTCCCGGGCGGACTTCGTTCGGGTGCTGCGGTTGCTCGTCGTCGTCGGGTTTCGGCATCGGGTCGTCAGCGGACTGAATCCGAACGATCTCGAGGCGGTCGGCGCCGCCGCCGCGCGTGCCGTTGGAGAAGGAGTCGCCGAGACGCCGGCAGCGGTTCACCGGCTCCTGGAATCGGTCTATGTGGACGATCTGAAGATGCAGCAGGACTTCTCGGTGTTGCGCCTGACCACGCGCGGCCGGGAGCGGAAACTGGCGCGGCACATCCTGACGCGGCTGGAAGCCGATGCGTCGAACCGCGCGGTGGACCCCGACTCGGACCCCGGCACGATCGAGCACATCCTGCCGGAGAATCCGGGGGACGAGTTCTGGGAGGAGTTTCCCGAGAAGCGCCGGGAGGCGTTCCTCTATCGGATCGGGAACCTCACGCTGCTCGAGCGACGGGCGAACCGGGACCTCGGGAACCGGCCGTACTCCGACAAGGTCGCGGCTTACGAGAAGAGCGGCTATGGGCTGACGCGGCAGGTCGCAGAGATGGCGCCGGGGGCCTGGACCCCGGAGCAACTCGAAAAGCGGCAGCGGCGCCTCGCGGAACGCGCGGTGCAGATCTGGAGGTCCGACTTTGCCTGACTCGACTCTTCTCGGCGGGGCGTTCGGAGGGCAGGCCGGGCGCGTCGCCGGCGCGGTGCTCGCTGTCGTTCCCGGCATGGCGGCTCTGTCGGCTGGGGCGCAGACGCCGGAATCTGTCCCGGAGGAGGTGCTCGCGCTCACCGGGCCCGGGACCGACCGTCGCGCAGCAGTGACCGAGGGAGCGGCGACGGTGCGGCGCGATTTCGTGTCCGACCCCTCCGCGCCCCGGATGGCGCTCCGGGGGTGCGCCGGGACGACTTCCGAGTATGCTGCCGAGGCGCCGATGGACACCGCCGGGGAGAAGGAGCCGGTGCGGGTCACCACGACCGGCGGGTTCGACGGGGTGCCGGTGCCGACGCCGGACGGGACCGGGCTCTCCTGGACCTCCACGCGGCACGGGGAGGGGTCCGGGGGGCAGACCTGCTTGGCCGACCGGAACCACGAGGAGGCCCTCGCCGCCCTCCGCTCCGCCCCGGCCCGCGTCCCTGCGGCACGGTAGAACGGACGATGGCCCGCCAGAATCTTCTCGACGCCCGTACCGTCAACTACCTGGAGTTGATCGGCAACGGGAAGTCGTACGCGGTCCCTCCCTACCAGCGCGATTACTCGTGGGGAAGGGAGGAGTGGGACGACCTCTGGGACGACATTCGCGAGCTGCGCCGCTCGCCGGGCGACCGCCACTACATGGGCGCGGTCGTCGTCCAGGCACAGAGCGACCGGAAGTTCCTCGTCATCGACGGACAACAGCGACTGGCAACGCTCAGTCTCTTCGCGCTGGCCGCCATCAGCACGCTCGAAGCCATGGCTGCGAACGGCGCCTCTCCGGACGAAAACAAGACCCGGGCGGCGGAATTGCGTGGACGATTCGTCGGCGAAAGGGATCCGGCGACGCTGATCGAGACCAGCCGCCTGTCGCTCAACCAGACCGACGACGGACTCTATCAGGACTATCTCGTCCAACTCAGAGATCCGTCCAATGTGCGGTCGCTTCCACGGTCCGGTCGCCGGATGTGGGAGTGCTTCCGGTACTTTCGAGATCGGCTGGGCGGGCTCGATTCGATCCGGGATGATGGGGCTGGAGTGGCGAAGTTTCTCACCGAGACAGTTTCCCGACAGATACTGTTCATCCTCATCACCGTCGAAGACGACCTGAACGCGTACACCGTTTTCGAGACGCTGAACGCTCGCGGTGTTGATCTGACGACAACGGATCTCCTCAAGAACTATCTGTTTTCTCTGATCGAGGGTGGGAGGAATCTGACTGCGCTGCAGAGGCGGTGGCGTACTCTGGTCGGAACCGTGAGACAGGAGCGGTTTCCGGACTTTCTCCGATACCATCTGCTCACGGAGCAGACCAAGATTCGGAGTGCTCAACTCTTCAAGATCGTCCGAAAGGAAGTCGAGAAGCCCAGACACGTCTTCGCCCTTATGGAGCGCCTTGACCGGAGGGCCGACCTCTTCGCCGCCATTTCCGATGCGAATCATGAGTACTGGTCGGACTTGCCGGAGGCGAAGACGGTGATCCGAGAACTCGTGCTTCTACGGGTGACACAGATCATGCCGCTCGTCTTTGCGACGCGAGAGGAATTTTCGCGAGAAGACTTCCGTCGCGTTCTCAAGATGCTCAGTGTCGTGTCGTTTCGGTACAACCTCGTGAGCGATCGCAGCCGTAGCGAACTCGAGCCGGCGTATGCGAGGGCGGCGAAGGCTGTCGGAGACGGAGCGGCAAGAAATCCGGGGCAGGTTTTTTCGCTGCTGCGGCCCATCTATGTCGATGACGAAAAGATGCAACAGGACTTTGCGACGCTCCAACTGAAGACGAGCGGCCAGAGGAAGCGCGTCGTTCGGTATGTTCTCGCCCGGCTCGAGACGGAGACCAGCGGTAATGACATCGATCCCGAGACGGACCGGGGAACGATCGAGCACATCCTGCCCGAGAATCCCGGAGCGGAGTGGGAGCGCGCGTTTCCGCCCGACGGGCAGGAAGCGTACCGATACCGGATCGGAAATCTCACGCTCCTGGAGAGACGCCTGAACCGTGACATCGGCAACGCGCCGTATGCACGGAAGGTCGGCGCGTATCGTGAAAGCAAGTACGCCTTGACGGGCGAAATCGCGAAGATCGCTCGGCAGGATTGGACGCCGGAGCAACTCGAAAAGCGGCAGCGGCGTCTCGCGGAACGCGCGGTGCGGATCTGGAGGTCCGACTTTGCCTGACTCGACTCTTCTCGGCGGGGCGTTCGGAGGGCGCGGACGGCGCTTCGCCGGCGCGGTGCTCGCCATCGTCCTCGGCGCTGTTTCCCTGCCGGCCGCGGCGCAGACGCCGGAGGCCGTGCGGGAGGATGTCCTGGCGCTCACCGGGCCCGGGACCGACGGGCGCGCGGTGGGGACCGAAGGGGCGGCGGTCGCCCGGCGGTACCTGCTTTCCGAACTCGCAGCCGCCGGGGCGGTGCCGCTGCCCGGGCAGGACGGGCTCACCCTGCCGTTCTCCTTCGTTTCCGGCGTGGAACAGCGGGGGGCTTCGCTGCGCGCCGGGGGGCACAAGCGGTTCGGGGGCGACCAGGTGCGGGCGTTCGCCTTCTCGGAGACCGGGGAAGTGCGCGGCGGGCTGTTCTTCGCCGGGTACGGGATCACGGCGCCGGAGAGTTCGGAACTCGACTACGACAGTTACGCCGGACGCGAGGTGGACGAGAAGGTGGTCGTCGTGCTGCGGTACTCACCGGAAACGGACGACGGCGACCTCCGCGCCGGGCTGCGCCGCCACGCCAGTCTTCGCGCCAAGGTCGCCGCGGCGCGGAACGCCGGGGCGGTGGGGCTCATCGTGGTCGGCGGCCCCCGGTCGGAGAACGCCGGGGAACTGGTGCCGGACGGGTTCGAGATCGCCGCGCCGGGAGCGCAGGGGATTCTGGCGGTCTCCATCACCGGTGACGCCGCGGAACGGCTGTTCGCCGGGAGCGGGGTTTCGCTCGGGGAGGCGCAGGACGCGCTCGACTCCGGGGACCCGAATGCGGCCGGGGGCGACCTTCCCGGCATCGCCACGCTGACCGTGGACCTCGCCCGGATCCGTTCGACCGGCGCGAATGTGGTCGGGGTGATCCCTGCCGCCGACGGGAGCACGGCGCCGCCCTTCGTCGCAGTGGGAGCGCACTACGACCATCTCGGCCGCGGCGGCTCCGGCTCGCGGAATCCCCACGGGCCCAGCGACGAGATCCATCCCGGAGCCGACGACAACGCTTCCGGGACAGCGGCGGTCCTCGCCATCGCTCGCGCCGCCGCGGAGCGCCCGCTCGCCCGGCCGCTGCTGGTCGCCTTCTGGTCCGGCGAGGAATCCGGGCTGCTCGGCTCGAACGACTTCGTGCGCAACGCGGTCGAGACCGAGGATCTGCTGGCGTACCTCAACCTCGACATGGTCGGGCGGATGGAGGACAACCGGCTGCAGGTGCAGGCGATGGGCAGTTCCTCGGTCTGGCGGGGGATCGTGGAACGGATCAATGTGGCCGCCGGGTTCGACCTGGCGACGAGCGACGACCCCTGGCTGCCCACCGATTCCGCCGCCTTCCACGGCGCCGGGATTCCCACGCTGAACCTGTTCACCGGCACGCATCCCGATTACCACCGGCCTTCGGACACCGCCGACAAGTTGAACTATCCGGACCTGGCGCGGGTGGCGGCGTTCGCCGAAGCGGCGGCGCGGCGGGTCGCGGACGCCGAAGAGCCGCCGGACTTCATCGAGGTGGCCCGCACCGAGGGCGCTTCCGCTCCCCGGACGGCGCTCCGGGTGTATACCGGGACGATCCCCGAATACGCCGCCGAAGTCGAAGGGCTGCTGCTCGGCGGGGTGATGGCGGACGGGCCGGCGGAGGAGGCCGGCCTCCGCAAGGGCGATGTGATCGTGGAGTTCGGCGGGCAGCCGATCCTGACGATCTACGACTACATGGGCGCTCTCGAAGGGGCGCGCATCGGCGAGCCGATCGAGGTCGTCTTCGTGCGGGACGGGGAGCGGCATACGGTGACGCTCGTTCCCGCCGCCCGGCCCTGACCCGACCTCCCGGCCGTTCCGACCCGATTCCCTTGCCCGGCGAGAAAGCGCCGCTCCCGGTGGAGCGGGTGCGGAATTTCTGCATCATCGCCCATGTGGATCACGGCAAGTCCACGCTCGCCGACCGGTTGATCCAGCGCTGCGGCGGCGTCACCGACCGCGAGTTCCGCGACCAGTTGCTCGACTCCATGGAACTCGAGCGCGAACGCGGCATCACCATCAAGTCGAACAGCGTCTCCCTGCTCCATACCCACCGCGACGGGGAGACCTATCAACTGAACCTCATAGACACGCCCGGGCATGTCGACTTCTCCCACGAGGTGCGGCGGTCGCTCATGTCCTGCGAAGGCGCGCTGCTGCTGGTGGACGCGGCGCAGGGAGTGGAGGCGCAGACCGTCGCCAACCACTTCGTGGCGATGGAGTACGACCTGGCGGTGGTGCCGGTCATCAACAAGATAGACCTGCCGGCGGCGGACCCGGAACGGGTGCGGGAAGAGATCGACGACGAACTGGGTCTCGATCCCTTCGAGGCGGTGCTCGCTTCGGCGAAGCGCGGGGACGGGATCGCCGAAGTGCTCGACGCCGTGGTGGAGAAGATCCCGCCGCCCGGAGGGGATCCCGAGGCGCCGCTGAGCGCCCTGGTGTTCGACGCCCAGTACGATGTGTACCGGGGCGTGGTGCTGCTGCTCCGGGTGGTGGACGGGACCATCCGCCCGGGCGACCGCGTGCGGCTCATGCACGGCGAGCGGGACTACCAGGTGGAGGAAGTGGGTCGGCTGCGGCTGAAACGGGAAGCGGTGGAGGAGTTGCCGTCCGGGGCGGTGGGGTATGCCATCTGCGGCATCCGCGCCATCCGCGACCTGGCCATCGGGGACACGCTCACCGGGGTCGAACGCCCGGCGCCGGCGCCGCTGCCGGGGTACACCGAAGCGCTGCCGGTGGTGTTCTCCTCGGTGTATCCGATCTCGACGGACGACTACGGCGAACTGGAAGCGGCGCTCGACCGGCTGGCGCTGAACGACGCGGCGCTCACCTTCGAGCGGGAGTCGTCGAACGCGCTGGGGTTCGGGTTCCGCTGCGGTTTCCTCGGCCTGCTGCATCTGGATGTGGTGCAGGAACGGCTGCAGCGGGAATACGGACTCTCGCTGCTCCTGTCCGCGCCGAGCGTCCGCTACCGGATCGCCACCAGCGACGGGGAAGTGCGGGAAGTGGAGAATCCGGCCGTCTATCCCGACCCGACGATCATCGAAGGGTCGGAGGAGCCGTACATCCGCGCTTCGATCCTGCTGCCGGAACGTGCCGTGGGGCCGGTCATGGACCTGCTCACCGAGCGGCGGATGGCCACCAGCAAGATGAACTTCCTCTCGGCGCGGCGGGTCGAGATCAGCGCCGAACTGCCGCTGGCGGAAGTGCTGTTCGACTTCCACGACCGGCTGAAGACGGTGACCCGGGGGTATGGCAGTTACGACTACGACCTCCTCGACTACCGGCCGGTAGATCTGGTGAAGGTGGACATCCTGGTGAACGGGGAGCGGGTGGACGCGCTCAGCCAACTGGTCGAGCGGGAGAGCGCGCGGACGCGGGCGCTCCACTACTGCGAACGCCTGTCCGAGACGATCCCGATGCACAACTTCAAGATCGCGATCCAGGGCGCCATCGGGGGAAAGATCATCGCCCGCACGAACATCCGCGCGCTGCGGAAGGATGTGACCGCGAAGTGCTACGGCGGCGACATCACGAGGAAGCGCAAGTTGCTCGAGCGGCAGAAGGAAGGCAAGAAGCGGATGAAACAGGTGGGTCAGGTGCAGATCCCCCAGTCGGCGTTCGTGGCGGTGCTGAAGTCGAGTCCGACTGCTTGAACCCGGGGGAGCGGCGCCGCCGGGGTTCATCCGTCCCTTCCGCCGGCCCGGCGTCCGGCGCTGTACCGACCGCGGCCGACGAGCCGGCGCCCGGGCTCTATGTCCATATCCCGTTCTGCCGCCGCATCTGTCCCTACTGCGACTTCGCGGTGACCCCGCTCGGCGGTGCGGGGGCCGCGGCGGGCCGGTTCGAGGCGTACCGAAAGGCGCTGCTGGCCGAACTCCGGTTGCGGGCCCGGAAGCCGCCCTTCGGCGCGGAGGCGGGGAACGGCCTGCCGCCGGCGGACACCGTGTACTTCGGCGGGGGAACGCCATCGCTGGCGCCGCCCGGCTTCTTCGCGGAGGTCCTCGGGACCGCGGCCGACCTCGGGTTGACGACGCCCTCCCCCTGGGCCGCGCTCGAAGCGAATCCGGAGGACCTGGCGCCGGAGGGAACCGCGGCCCCGGCCGGCGCGGAGGGCGGGGCCGCCGGGGAACGGGCCGCCGCCGACCGCGCCCGGCAGTGGGTCGCGGAGGGGATCCGCGGGGTGAGCCTCGGCGCGCAGTCGCTCCGGGAGTCGCGTCTGCGGTTCCTCGGGCGCGTCCATTCCCCCGCCGCCGCGCGCCGCGCCGCGGCCCGGTCGGCGGAGGCGGGTCTCGAGTGGATCTCCCTCGACCTGATCTACGGCGCTGTCGGCGACCGGCCGGCGGGTCTCCGCGACGAACTCACGGAGGCGGCCTCGCTTCCGGGACTCACCCATCTGTCGGCGTACGAACTCACTGTCGAACCGGGGACCCCGTTCGGCCGCCGCGCCGCCGCGGGAGAGCGGCTGCGGCGCCCCGACGACGAGGGCGGCGACCTGTTCCGGCTGGTGCATCGGACGCTGGCGGACCTCGGTTTCCCGGCGTACGAGGCGTCGAACTTCGCCCGGGGCCCGGAGGACCGCTCCCGGCACAACCCGAAGTACTGGCTGGGCGCGCCCTACCTGGGCCTCGGCCCGTCGGCGCATTCCTTCCTGGCGGAGGGAACGGGCGCGGCCGGCCCCCCGGCGCGTTCCCGGCCGACGCGCCGCTCCTGGAACCGTCGCGGGCTCGGCGAATGGCAGGAAGCCCTTGCCGCGGGCCGGTTGCCCGTCGCCGGCGCGGAGACCGTTCCGGCGGCCGGGCGCGCCCTCGAGGAGGCGTTCCTGCGTCTGCGCACCGCCGACGGGCTGGATCTCGCGGGGTTCGCCGCCCGCTACGGCGCGGAGGCGGTCGCGGCGAATCGCGCCCGGTTCGGTCGTTGGCGCGAGCGGGGGCTGGTGTCCTTCGCCGAGGGCGTCGCGGGAACGGTCCTCCGTCCGACCCTGGAGGGACTGGCGGTCGCCGACGCGCTCGCCGCGGAGATGGATTTCACTGCGTTGGCCGGGCCGCGCCGACCGCCGCCGACCGCCGCCGCGTCTCCGGCCCGACCGCCGGCGGCCTCCGGCCCGGTCGCTTCGGTGACCTCCGCCGCTTCGGTCGAGCCCGCGGCCGCCGCGCCGCCGGCCTCTTCCGCGCGGTCCGCGTACTCCACCCTGCCGGCCGCCTCCGCCCCGTCCGCCGCCGTCCCCGGAATCCCCGCGTGAATCCCCCCGCCGGACAGCCGCTCACCGGCGGGCGCATCTTCCGGATCTGGGTGCCCATGGCGGCCACCTGGCTCATGATGTCGGTCGAGGGACTCATCATCGCCGCGGTGGTGGCGCGCCTCGCCGCCCCCACCGAGAACCTCGCCGCCTACGGCGTCGCCTTCGCCTTCGCGCTCATCATGGAGGCGCCGATCATCATGCTGCTGAGCGCCACCACGGCGCTCTGCCGCGACCGCGAGGCGTTCGTCGCGCTCCGCCGGTTCGCCCGAGCGCTGAACCTGCTGCTGACCCTGGCGGTCCTGGGCGCGGTGCTCTCCCCGCTCTACGGGCTGGTGGCCGAGACGGTGATGGGGCTGAGTCCGGAGGTCAGCGAACTGAGCCGGGTGTCGCTCCTGGTGCTCCTGCCCTGGCCGGCCGCCATCGGCTACCGCCGGTTCTACCAGGGGATCATGATCCGCCACGGCCACACCCGGCGGGTGGCGTACGGCACCACCCTGCGGCTCGGCGGGATGGGCGCCACCGCCTGGCTGCTCTGGGACAGCACGATCCCGGGAGCGATCATCGGCTCGGCGGCACTCTCGGTGGCGGTGGTGCTGGAGGCGGCGGCCACCCGGTTCATGGCCGCCGACTGCGTCCGGGAGGTGGTTCGGCACGAACGCACCGGCGACCCGCTGACCACCCGGCGCATCCTCCGGTTCTACATCCCGCTGCTGGTGAGTTCGGTGATCGCCCTGGCGCTCCATCCGCTGGTGAACCTGTTCCTGGGCCACTCCCGGCTGCCGCTGGAATCGCTGGCGACCTACCCGGTGGTCACTGCCCTCTCCTTCGTCTTCCGCAGCATGGGCCTCTCCTACCAGGAGGTGGCCATCGCCTTCATGGACGGCAGCCGCCAACGCTTCGAGTCGCTGCTGCGCTTCGCCTGCTGGGTCGGACTGGGCGCGAGCGCCGCCCAGGGCCTCATCGCCCTGACCCCGCTCGCCGCGGTCTGGTTCCGGAGCGTCGGCGGGCTGACCCCGGAACTGGTGGACCTCTCGGTGCCGGCCCTGCGGATCCTGGTGGCGATGCCCGTCCTCTCGGTGCTGCTCGCCTTCGGCCGGGCGCTGCTGGTCTGGTGCGCCGAGACCCGCGCCATCACCTGGGCCGGCGTCATCGAGATGGCCGCCGCCATCGCCCTGCTGTGGTTCCTGATCGGCCCGGTGGACCAGGTGGGCGTGCTCGCCGCTTCCTGGGCGATCCTGGTGGCGCGTATGGTGGACCTGGCCGCCCTCTACGGCTGGTGCGCCCCGGTCATCCGCCGCCTCCGGGCGTAGGGGGGCTGGCGCAGAGCCCTACCTTCCGTTGGGTCACCCGACATTTATCTGCTACCGTTCTCACATTGGCCGACTCTCGCACGATCACCCGTAGTCGGGACGATGGGGCTGACATCTCTCAACGATAAACTCGATCACGGACACGACGCCCTGGTCCGCTACGGTACCCTGACACGGCTCTCGCCCCCTCGTCCAGTGGTCGCAAAAGAGGTCACGATGCGTGTTGAACTGGCCCCATGGTTGGCGCGCCTGCGAAAGGCAGAAGTGGTGGACCGTGTCCTGACCGACTGTCGGTCGATCGACGGGACGCTGCTTGGAGTCTCCGTAGATGCAGCACGGAATGCCATCGGCAAGGGGCAAGCCGATTTCGACCAGCCGTACGGAGATCTCACCCCTGACGACCTCGTCCTTCTCTACGCCTACTTGAACCAGCTGCGGCATCTTGAAGAGCTCACCGCGGTGTTCAGCCACATCTTCTCCAACACACAACCGGTCGACCCGGTTGTCGTGGACATCGGCTGTGGCCCGTTTACAGGCGGATTGGCTATGGCCGCCACTCTGGGAGCACGATCGCGTTTCGACTACATCGGCGTGGATCGTTCGCAGACGATGCGACGCTTCGGGAAGGTAATTGCCGATGCGGTGAAAAACTGTAGCGAAGTGCCAGAGATCTGCACTCGTTGGGCTTGCGACATCAACGCTGTGCCGTGGACGGACCCACCTAAATGGCGCTCGGTGATCGTCATTGTGTCATATCTCTTCGCAAGCCCGACGCTTGACCCCAGTGCGCTCGTGGATGGACTCCTGACTCTGCTCCGACGAATCGGTAATGGCAGAGTTGACATTCTCTACACGAACTCCACCAAACCGATGCCGAATCTATCTGTCGGCGAATTTCATGAGAGGTTGACGACCAACGAGTTCTTTCAACGTGCTGACTTCGAAGGAACGATCGAGGTTGAGCGTTGGTCTAGACGTGAATCATACGATTTTCGATGTGCGCTGTGGCACCGCAAGCCCCAGCGCTTGTTTGGAACTGGGACGACATAAAATGTATCTCCCGACGTGGGAACAACTGGATGACGTCCAACGGGACGTACTTGACCACCCGCTTGACCGATCTCTGTTCGTGGTGGGCCCTCCAGGGTCGGGCAAGACTGTGCTTGCTGTTCGTCGCGCGTCCATGCTGGCCGAAGAGGGACACCCGGTCGTGGTCGTCACTTACAACCGGATGCTGAGACGCCTGCTTCGGCTTCTGGGCGGAGCGGACATCGACATCACGACCATGTACAGTTTCGTGTCGACTGACTTCCAGAGCCGAGGTGGTCAGTACGATTTCGATGACGAGTACGACCCCGACTGGACATACATGGTCGAACACATCCAGAGGGCCTTGGTCGACGTGACGCCGGTGCATCTCGTGGTCGATGAAGGGCAGGATCTTGCTGAGGGCTTCTATCGATATGTATCCTGCGGAGTTGCCCAGACGTTGACCGTCTTCGCGGATCAAGCGCAGTCCATACAACCGAAATCCACTTCTATTGAACAAATCATGGAGGCGTCGGCACTGGGCGCACCATCGATGCTTGAGCACAATTACCGAACAACGGCGAAGATTTCGTGGCTCGCCGAACATTTTCACAGTGGCGACCTGCCTGTTGCCACGGTAGCACGTCCTGACTCCGGAGAAATTCCACGACTCGTGAGGAGCCAGGGCCTACATGTTACCGCGGCACGGATCGCGAACTGGCACAAGAACCGTGGCGGAAGTGTCGGCGTCATTGTGGCGACGATAGGCGCTGGTCAAGCCGTTAAGGAACAGTTGCAGAATGGTCTTCCCGGCGTTAGGGTCAACATTTACACTAGTGAACTGCAGAACGAGGACGAGATCGATGTCACGAGGGACGGAGTCACGGTCCTGACGAGCCAATCCGTGAAGGGACAGGAATTCGACAGCGTCTTCCTGCTCCAACTCGAACTCTTCGTTCCGTGTCGCACGGACGCACGTCGCCGAGCGATGTACATGATGTGCGCCCGCGCCCGCGACTTCCTGTTCTTGGTCTACGGGCCGGGCGATTTGACGGACGAGATGAAGGCGGCGCTTCCGGGCCCGGACATTTTGCGTAGAGTGGGAATCGAGAGATGATGGACCCCGGTTCGCGGACGCTCTTCCAAAGCCGTCATCGGCACGACGGGGACCCGGTGATCCCCGGGGAAGTTGCGACGGCCGCGCCGGCGGATGCTGACTGGTTGGGAATCGTCATCGACCATCATCGGCTCTTCGACGGGTTGGCGGCCGGTTGGCTGTTCCCGTCGATCGGCTCCGGATTCCTCGTGGGCGTCGGGGCATACGCCGCCAATGGTCGGGCCCCCGAGTCCGGCCACCGGATGCAGGTCTTCGTTCGCTTCGGCCGGGCGACCCTTCCGGAAATCGAGGTCCCGGTGTTCGCTGCGGACGGATGGACGCAGCGCACCCTCGAGCGCGTCGGCGGGACCGACCGCTTCCTCTTCTGGCCCGGTGCACTGCCGACTTTCGGCATCACCGGTCTGTTGGTCGCGACGAATGACCAAGGTGCCCGTCTGGCGGCGCTTGCCCGGCAGGTCTCGAATGTCGAACTGCCGGTGGAGCCGCAGGTCGTCGATATCCCGGAGGACGACTCGGCGCCGCCGGCGCTTCCCGACGGGGGCGTGGCCGGGGCTTCTGAGGCACCGGCTGCCGTGTCTTCGGAGCGGAACCGCTCCGAGGCCGACGCGGCCCACGGAGCGATGAGTCTGGCGGTCTGGGCGGTTCCCCGGAACGATCGCTGGTTCGACCTGTTGACGGCGACTCTGTCGTCGGACCGGACCCGCCGTTCTGTGGCCGCGGCGTGCGTGGATGCCCCGTGGTGGGAGTTTCCACCGTGGACGCCCCCTCCGGAAACCGTTGTCTGCGAAGGCGAGACGGCGCTATGGCTGGGAGCTCTCGAAGTACTCGAGCGTCGCGCCGGAGAGACGGAGGATGCGGAGAGGGTCGCCGGGAAAATCGCGGCTGTCGCACGGCGCCGTGGCGCCACGGAGAGGCGGATGGCGGATTGGCTCGAGTCCACTCGCGCGGTTCTCTTGGGTGAAGAGGAAGTGGATCTCGACCGGTGGCGGGAACGCGGAGTCGATCTGGCCCTCCAACTCGCATTGCTCCGACCTGAACCGGCTAAGTTCGTCGCCTGGAATCGGGACCTGCCGACGCTGCCGCCGGCGGTGTGGTGGTCGGCAGCGGCGCTCTGCGGGCTGTCTTGCGGCTATCGATCCCTCGACCTTCGGTTCCGGGGAAGCGCGACACAGAGGGCCGTCCTTGCGGTGCAGGCGCTGCGCCTCCAGGCGCCCAGAACTGATGAAGTTCGGTGGCCGGTCGCTGAGGGGGAGGCGAACTGGCGGCGCGAGTCCGGTGACCTCGTTCTGAGGTGGGGGGAGCGAGAGATCGCGCGAATGGCGGAGTCATCGCGGGGAAAGTGGCTGTCGGTAGACCTTCATGACGTCGCCGCCCGGGAACAGGCGTGCGAGATCGCATCGGAGTTGCGGTGGAACTGTGTTGATCGGGAAATCCGACTCGAGGACGAACTCCTGTCCGTCTCGGGGTCGGGGGAACTGCAGGTCGGGGATGGAGGACTCGTGGCTCGCGGCGAAGTCCGGCTCCGGCTCCCGGACCGCGTGGGAGTCGAGACGGTGCTGGACGAGGAGGGGTTCCGGCGCCACATCGCTACCTCCCCCGGGAGGATCCCGGCGCCCGTCGGACTCCCGAAGTCGCCGCCGGGGCTGCGGCGACTTGGGATCCCCGGTCTGGACTACTTGCCGGACTTCCTCGATGAGGCCGAGGAGAGTCGAATCGTCGAGGAGATCGACCGGGGTGAGTGGAGCAGTGAACTGTCGCGCCGGGTCCAACACTACGGCTGGCTCTACGACTACCGGCGAAGGACCGTCGCCGACTCGATGCGACTCGGTGACCTGCCGACCTGGGCGGCGACGATCGCCCGACGCCTGGTGCGGGCCAGCGTCCTGCCGGAGATGCCGGACCAGGTGATCGTCAACGAGTACCACGGAGACCAGGGCATCAGCCGACACATCGACGGTCCCCGCTTCGCGGACGGGATCGCCATGATCAGTCTCCTGGAGTCGTGGGAGATGGTGTTCCGAAGGGAGGACGACCGGAAGGACAAGCGGGCCTTCGTGCTCGAACGGCGGAGCGCGGCAATCATGACCGGGGAAGCGCGGTATGAATGGACGCACGAGATCCCGAAGCGGAAGTCGGAGCCGGCCGCCGCGACCGGAGGCGGGCGACGCGGACGAACGCCGCGGGGCCGCCGTCTCTCGCTCACGTTCCGAAAGGTGCTGCCGCCGGACCGGGTCGAGGAGCCGGGGGCCGGCCCGCGACCTCGCCCGGTCTCCGGGCGGCGCCGGGCGAGGGCCGCCGGGATTCCGACCGGAGGAGAAGCAGGCCGCTCCGGCTGACCCGCGCCCTTCTGCGTTTGGCCGCATCCCGGTCGGCCGCGGCGCCCGGGGTCGAACGCCGAGGACCGAAGCAGCCGGTTGCGCCGGGCGATTCGGGTCGGCGCGGTTCCTCAGGAAGTTTCGGGCGCGGGGCGCTGCGTGCGGCGGAAGAGGAGGTAGGCGAGGATTCCCAGGGCGAGGAAGGCCAGGGAGAACCAGGCGCCGCTCGGGGGGCCGGTGAAGAAGAGGGCGATCCAGAGGGCGAGGGAGAGGAGCGCCGGGAACGGGTAGAGCCACATGCGGAAGGGCTGGGGAATGTCCTTCCGGTATCGGGAGAGGAGCAGCACGGCGACGCATTGCCAGGTGAAGCGGAGCAGGATCTGCACCTGCATCAGCCAGTTCACCAGTTGGCCCAGACTGAAGAAGCAGAAGGGCAGGGAAGCGAGGATCAGCCAGACCAGCGAGACATGGGGGAAGCCGCGCTTCGGGTGGAGGCGGCCGAAGACCGCGAAGAACTGGCCGTCCCGGGCCGCGGCGTAGGGCATCCGTGAGTAGCCGAGGGCGAAGGCGAAGACCGAGGCGATGGCCACGAACAGGATGAGCGCGGTGATGACGGAACCGGCCAGCGCGGCGAGTCCGGGGTCGGCGACGGTGCGGGCGATGAAGGTCGAGGCGAGGGTGGTGCTCCGCGCCGCTTCTTCCCAGGGGACGGCGCTCAGCATCGCCGCGGTCATGGCGATATAGAGAACCGCGACGACGCCGATGGAGAGCAGGATCGAGCGGGGCACCGTGCGTTCCGGGTCGCGCACTTCGCCGGCGATGTTGCAGACCTGGTTGTAGCCGCCGAACGAGTACATGGCGATGACCGAGGCGGCGCCCAGGGCCGGCCAGAAGGAGAGGTCGGACCCTTCGGGCGGGAAGAGCGCCGGCAGTCGCAGTCCGTGGACGAGGCCGGCGGCGATGACCCAGCCGGTGGTCGCCAGCACCAGGGCCAGCATCGCCTTCGAGAGGCGCTCCACCGAGGCGATGTTCCGGTAGAGGAGGAACAGGATCAGCAGGCAGACGCCGCCGGCGGCGAGGTCATGCGCCACCTTCCCCATCTCCGGCAGGTAGAAGCCGAGGTAGTCGGCGAAACCCACCGCGCCGCCGGCCAGCGAGAGCGGGGCCACCAGCAGGATGTGGAAGAGGAACAGGAAGGCCAGCGGGCGGCCGAGGCCGAAGGGTCGGAACGCCTCCCGGAGGTAGAGGTAGGGGCCGCCGCTGCCGGGGAGGGCGGCGCCGAGTTGGGCGTACACCAGGCCGTCGGCCAGCGAGAGGACAGCGCCGACGACCCAGGCCCAGAGGAGGTGCGGGCCGCCCATCGCCGTGAGCATCAGCGGGATGGTGAGGAAGGGGCCGATGCCCACCATGCCGATGATGTTGGTGGCGGTGGCCCCGCCGAGCCCCATCCGGCGGCGGAGGCCGGGTTCCTTCCGGTCGGGCGCCGGGCGCCGGTTCCGCCGGGGAGTCACGGGGCGCGGTGCGGTCCGCGTCCGGCGGGGGGCGGGGCCGGGTCGGCGGTCCTGCGGGGGGAGTCGGCGGCGGGGAGGGTGGCGCCGGTTCGGGGGTGCGGGGTCGCCGGGGGCATCGGGGACATCGGGAACATCGGGGACTGCGAAGTATCTGCGTTCGCCGGAGCCCGGTCCCTCGGGCCGACGACTCCCGGCCGCGAGCCAGTGTTCTTCGTCGTGGAGGAACCGGGCCCTGTGTCTTTCGGCCTGTGTCTTTAACGGGTGGCCCTGTGTCTTTAGCCCTGTGTCTTTAGCCGAGGGCCCTGTGTCTTTAGCCGAGGGCCCTGTGTTTTTCGGCGCCGCGGGAGTCGGACCCCGTGTTTTTCGGCGCGGCGGGGTCGGGTCCCGTGTCTTCGACGGAAGGGGGTGTCTTCCGCGGCGGGCATGTGTCATGGGCATGTGTCATGGGCATGTGTCATCGGCATGTGTCTTCGGTGGGAGCATGTGTCTCTCGGCATGTGTCTCTGGCGGGCGAGCATGTGTCTTTGGCTCGTGTTCGGTGCGATCCTGTGTCCGTAGCATGTTTTCCGGTGCGCGAAACGTGTCCTTTGGTGGGGAGCATGTGTCATCGGGCGGGGAGCATGTGTCATCGGCGGGAGCATGTGTCATCGGCGGGAGCATGTGTCATCGGCATGTGCCTTCGGCGGAAGCATGTGTCATGGGCATGTGTCATCGGCGGGGGCATGTGTCATGGGCATGTGTCTTCGGCGGGAGCATGTGCCATGGGCATGTGTCTTCGGCGGGAGCATGTGTCTGTAGCATGTGTTTCTGGCCGGGAGCATGTGTCTGCAGCAGGTGTTTCTGGACGGAAGCAGGTGTCGTCGGCCGGGTATGGCCGCTTGGGTTCACGGGGCGCGGAGGGGGCGGTCGTCGAGGTAACTGGCCCACGCGAACCAGTATGCCATATGGCCGGGGAGCCGCGGCAGGGGCGCAGCCGCGGCAGGGTCGGCGCCGGAGACCTCGGCGACGGGGGCGAGCGCGGCTTCGGTGATCCGCCAGCGGCGCCCCGTCTCGTCCACCAGGACTCCCTCGTCCGCCGCCGCCCGCGTGAATCGTCGGCCGCCGCTCTCGTAGGCGCGCACCGTTTCCGTCGCCGCCTCGCCGACCAGCACCAGGTCGAGAGTGCCCACCCGGTCGTGGAGCACGGCGCCGCCCGCGAACAGCGAGAGCGCCCAGGCCATCTGCGTTTCCCCGGCGCGGAGCGCGAAGATGCGGTCTTTCGGGTCGAGGCGTCGGTCGCGCACCACCACCGGGAACATCAGGTCCGGGCTGGCGAAGTACTCGCCGTAGGGCTGCCCCGGCCGGTAGTCGCGGCGATAGCCGGTATCCAGCGAGAGCGCCGTCGTGTCGGGGTGCTCGGCGCGCCAGGCGGCCCAACTGGTGATGACCACCGGGAGGACGCGCAGTTCGATTCCCGAACCGGTGAGTTCGCCCACCACCGGGCGGCCGGTGAACTGGTTCCAGAGCGACTCGGTCGCGTCGTCGTACATGAGTTTGTTCGACCGGTAGAGCAGGCCGGACGAACCGAAGACGAACGGTTCCTCATACCCCGGGATCCGGGTATCGAAGAGGATGCCGGAGCCGCAGAGCGTGCAGTAGGCGAGCGACACCGGGACGCCGCCGATCACATCGTTGAACATCTCGTGCCAGTCGAGGATGCGCAGCGGGTAGGCGCGGGAGTCGCCGTTCAGCGAAACCCCGAACACCAGTTCGCGGTCGGTCAGGTAGTCCGCTTCGGCGGCGGGTATGTGTTCCGGATCCGTGAGCGCCGGGATGCCGTCCTTGGTGACGCCGCCCCAGACGATCTCCTCGAGGCGGATCTCGTGCTTCACGCCCCGGTACACGAAGTCGCGGAAGTTCGGGTCTATGCCGGCGAGGACATCGGCCTTGAAGGCGTCGAAGCCGTCGAAGGGGCGGATCTCGCTGTGGGTCTCCTGCCACTCGGTCCAGGCCTTCCAGTCGCGTCCGATGCGGGCGCGCGCCAGCCGCTGCAGCGCCCGCAGCAGCCGGCCGTCCTCGTCCGGGAGGACCCGCAGGACGGCGATGAAGGCCGGCACCACATCGCGCTCGTTGCGCTCGATCAGGAACGACAGCGCCCGGTTCCGGGAGACGCCGTTGCGGGCGAAGAGCGCGGTGCGGACCATCGCTTCGATATCGGCGTCCGGCTCCCGGTTGCGGAGGTCGCCGAAGGGGTCGTTGCCGAAGGGGTCGGAACCGGGCAGCGTCGGCGGGCCGGGTTGCGCCGGGAGGGCCGCCGGCGCGAGCAGCGCGAGGGCGGCGGCGCCGAGAGCGGCGCGGAGCCGGAGGGTCGCGGCGCGGCGCCGGGGTCGGGGGCGCTCCGCTCCCGCCGGTCGGACCGGCGGCGCGGGAGCGGCGGCGCGGGGAACGGGCGGTGGCCGGACGGCGGTCCGCCGGCGCCGGGGTCGGCGGGGCTCCGATCGCCGGCGCGTCCGGGGAAGCGCGGCGGGTGCGCTCGACGCGGGCGAGGGGGCAGCGCCCACGGCCGGGGTGGCGGGAACCGTGGGGCGGGAGTCGGAGGCGCCGAAGCGGGCGGCCCCGGCGCACGGGGTGGCGGGAACGCACGGGATGGCGGCAACGCACGGGATGGCGGCAACGCACGGAGTGGCGGCAACGCGCGGGGAGGCGGCAACGCGCGGGATGGCGGAAACGCGCGGCCCGGGCGGCCCGGGCAGCCCGGGCAGGGCGGCGTCCGGACGCGGGGCCGGAACTCGATCCGGGGTGGTCATGTTCGCCTCCTCATCCTGCCGGGGCCCGAGCGCTCTCCCGTCCGCGCCCCGCTGCCGAAGGGTAACCCGGTGTCCCCGACGCTCGCCACCCGCGGCGCCTCCGTTCCGTCACGGCGGCCGGCCTCATTCCAGGCGGAGCGTCGGGAAGACGGCCGCCGCCTCCGGGCCGCCGGCCGGGTGCTCCCGGAGCGCCTCGGCGGCCCGCGCCGGATCCCGCGCCAGTGCCGCCGCCACGAACTCCCGTTCCGCCGCCTTCACCCGCCGCAGCAGGTCTCCCGCCGCCGGGGGCAGGGGCCGCTGGGCGATCGCCGTCGGGCCTTCCGGGCCCATCCGGCAAGGGACTTCCACGAAGTCGTCGGTCGGCAACTCCGGCGCCGCCGGCGCGCCGGCCGCGGTCCGGTTCCGGGCGTTCAGCACGATCTCCCGCGGTGCGCCCTCTTCCCCGAGACCCTCCCCCAGCGCTCCCCGGATCACCGCCAGCCCGATCCGGTCGTACCCGGAAGGCCCACCGGTCGCCCCGTCGCTCCCGTCGCCGCCGCCGGGAGCCCCCCCACCCGAAGGCCCGCCGCCCGAAGACCCGCCGCCACCGGATCCGCCGCCCGCGCGATCGCCGCCCGCCTCCCCGTTCCCGATCCCCATCGCCTCGAGCCGCAGGTAGCCGGCGCTGCGCTCCGCCAGCACTTCCCGGTACGCCGCCACCGCGTCCGCCGACCGGGTCTCCGAAGCAACGCCCGACCGCTCCCGCCGCCGGCCGAGCGTCCCGAACAGCCGCGCCTCCAGCCGCAGGATCTGCTCCCCGCGCGTCGTCCCCGCTTCCCGGAGCCCGGCGGCGGCCCGCTCCGGGTGGAGGGCGAACCACACGTACTCGGAGGGGATCGCCCCGGGGAATTCGTCGCCCCCGAAGAGCGGGAAGGGCTGGATCGCGGCCAGGTGCTCCGGATCCCGCAGCAACTCCGGCAGGCGGTCCTCCGGCGGCAGGAGCGGATCCGCCGCCGGCGCCTCCAGTCGCGTCAGCCAGCCCAGGTGGTTGACCCCCGACCAGCCGACCGACCAGCGCGCGGCGAACTCTTCCGGCGTGGCCCCGAGCCGCCCCGCCGCCCGCTCCGCCAGCGCCGCCGGGGTGTCGCAGACGCCCACCACCGGCGCTCCGGTTTCGTTCGCGATCGCCTCGGTGACCATCCCCGCCGGGTTCGAGTAGTTGATGAGGAGCGCGTCCGGCGCCTCCCGCGCTACCAGCCGGGCGATCTCCAGGGAGGGCGGCAGGTTGCGGAAGAGGAGCGCCGCCCCCGCCGCCCCGACCGTCTCCTGCCCGAGGGCCCCGGCCTCGGCGGCGGCGCGTTCGTCGCGGGCGCGGGCCTCCTGGCCGCCGACCCGGATCGCCGAGACCACGAAGCGGCTGCCCCGCACCGCCTCCGCCGGGTCGGCCATCGCGCGCACTTCGAGCCCGGGCGCCAGGGCCCGCGCCACTTCCGCCATCGCCGCCAGCCGCCCGGCGTCGGGATCGCTGAGGGCCAGCGTCCGGAACCCGAGCCCGCTCTCCCCCAGGGCCCGGGCCAGGAGCGGGGCGCGGAGTCCGCCGCCGCCGAGGATCGCGGCCTTCACCGCTCCGGTTCGGGTTCGGGTGCGGGAGGGCCGGCGCCGGCCTCTCCCGCCGGGGTCGGCGCCTCCGCTTCCGGGCGCTCCTCGGAACCATCCTCTCCGGAACCTTCCCCTCCGGAGCCTCTCCCGCCGACGCCGTCCCCGCCGGAATCGTCTCCACCGGCGCCGGCGTCCGCTTCCGGCGCTCCCCGGCCGACCGGGCGCAGGCGCGGCGCGTCCCCGCCCTCGGCCCCGGTCTCGTCCCGGCCCCCGTCCCCATCGCCATCGCCATCCTCTTCGCCTGCCGCGCGCTTCCGCCGCCGTTTCCGGAACCGCGCCCCGGGGCCGGTGTCGCCCGCTTCCCCGTCGAACAGCGAAGGCCGCCGCGCCGGCCGCTGCCCCCAGGGCGCCGCCGGCAGACCCCCGACCCGCTGGACGCACTGCGCGCCGAGCGCGTTCCCGGCGGCGATCTGCTCCCCGAGCGACCCGCCCCGCAGCCGCCGCGCCAGGAACCCGGCGTTGAAGGCGTCCCCGGCGCCGGTGGTGTCGAGGACGCCCCGCAGCGGCAGCGGCGCCGGGACCCGGGTCTCCGGGCAGTCGAGCACCTCCGCCCCCTTCGCCCCCAACTTGACGACCACCAGCGTTCCGGACTTCGCCGCCCGGCGCAGCGGCGACCGGTAGAGATCGGCCTCCCGGCGGTTCACGAACACCCCGTCCGCCGCCTGCACCAGGTCGGGGAAACCGGGGCGCCGCGCCAGTTCCAGGTCGTAGCCGAAGTCCCAGAAGATCTCCGGGCGCGCCTCGCCGCGCTTCGCCCGCTCGACCCAGCGCGCCCAGGCCGGCGGGTCGGAGGGGAGCAGCGCCAGCAGCAGCGCGCCGAAGGTCGGCTGCCCGGCGAACTCGCTGAGTTCCGCGCCCAGCGCTTCCCGCAGCCGGTCGGCGCTGCCGGGGATCTCCGGGGCGAAGGTGGCGAAACTGCGCTCCTCGCCGAAGGAGAGGGCGGCGGTGACCGCGTGGTGTTCGTCGGTCCGGCGCAGGTCGCGGCACTCGATGCCCTGCGTCCCCAGGAACGGGCCCACCCCCGGGGGCAGCGCCGACAGCAGGCGGACCCGCAGCCGCTCGGCCCGGCTCCAGGCGGCGGAGATCACCGCCCCGCCCCCGACGGTCCGGGTGAAGGCGGTGGTGCGGACTTCCTCGCCCGGTCGGGGCAGGCGGGGCAGGCCGGCGAAGATCAGGTCCTCGAAGGCGTCGCCGGCGACCAGCAGCCAGGGGTCGGCGTCCGCCGCGGCGGCTTCGGCGCCGCCCGCCCGCCCGCGCCGCCCCGCCGGGGGCGACGGTTTCGGCTTCCCGGCCGCGGCCGGCGGCGGCGTCTCGGCGAGCCGCGGCCCTGTCGTCGGCCCCCGGCGCCCTCCGGCCCCCGGTCGCGACCGGCGGGCGGTCCCCCGGCGCCCGCCCGGCGGTTTCCCCGGAGGAGGGGGCGCGCCCGAATCCCCGGAATCCATGGAAGCGGGGGAAGATACCGGTATTCGGCGGCCCCCCTCCCGCGCGCGGCGATTCCGGGGCGCTCCCGGCCCGCTCCTCCGTTAATCTCCCGTCCTTCCGCGAACCCCCCGTCCCGATGGTCCTCGGCCTGCTCACCGTCCACCTGCTGGGCGTCGCCGCGTTCGGTTTCACCTGTTTCGGCGTCTTCGGGTCCGGGTCCTTCGCGGTCCACATCTGGGCCGGGCTGATCTCGGTGATGCTGGTCCTGTTCGCCCACACCATGAGTTACATGTACCTGGTGGCGATGACCTCGATGCTGCGGAAGGCGCTCGCCGGCGAGAACGGCCCCCCGGCGCTCCCCGGCGACCCCCGGGGCCCGGAGTTGCTGGGCCGCAGCCGCGCCCTCAAGGCCTCCACCGCGCGCTGGGCGCTCGGGGGCATGTTCCTGCCGATGGTGGCCTTCATCCTCGGCGGCGGCGCCCACACCCGGGTCTTCCCCGCGGCGGTCCACTCCGTCGCCGGCTACACGGTCTTCGCCTTCCTGCTCGTCGCGGTGGTGGTGGTGGGCCTGGCGCTCCTCCGGCAGAACCGTCTGGTGGAGGCCTTCCAGTCGGCCGCCGACCCGACCCGCTCCGCCGGGGCGGACGCACCCGCCGGGGAGAGCGCGGCGCCCCAACCGACCTCCTGATCCCGCCCGACCTGATCCCGCCCGACCTGATGCCGCCCGACGAACCGAAGCGAGGCCGCCCGTTGCCACCCCCCGAAACCCACCGGCGGCGCCGCCGCGCCCGCCCCCCCGGCCCCCTCGGCCTTCTCGCCGGCCTTTTCCTCGCCGCCCTCACCCTCCCGGCGGCGGCGCTCCCCGGAACCGGAACCGAAGCCGCCGCCGTCCGCCAGATCGTCGAAACCCCGGCGGACGCCCCGCTCGGCCCGGACACCGTCTTCGTCGAGGAACTCACCTGGACCGAAGTGGGCGCCCGGGTCCGCGCCGGGACGAAGTCGGTGATCGTCGCTACCGGCGGCACCGAGCAGAACGGCCCCCACATGGTGCTCGGCAAGCACAACTTCATCATCCGCGCCGCCGCCGAGCGGATCGCCCGGGAACTCGGCGACACCCTGGTGGCCCCGGTGGTCGCCTATGTCCCCGAAGGCGGCCTCGACCCGCCGAGCGGGCATATGCGGTACCCCGGCGCGATCACCCTCCCCGAGGAGCACTTCCGCGCGCTCCTCGAAGCCGCCGCCCGGGGGTTCGCCCTCCACGGCTTCGAGAACCTGATCTTCATCGGCGACAGCGGGGGCAACCAGCGGGGGATGGAAGCGGTGGCCGGGGCGCTGAACGCCGAGTGGGAGGCCGCCGGGAGCCCGGCCCGGGTGCTGTACATCGCCGAGTACTACCGGGCGAACGGCTTCCGCGAGTGGTTGGCCGAGCAGGGTCTCGACGAAGAGACCGTCGGCCGCCACGCCGGGGTCTCCGACACTTCGCAACTCTGGTTCGTGGCCCCGGGGATGATCCGGGAAGAGGCCCGGGTGCGCGACGGCGGTTTCCCGGACAGCGGCGTCCGGGGCGACCCCACCCGCGCCTCCCGGGAGTTCGGGGAGACGGGCCTCCGCCTCAAGGTCGAGACCACCGTGCGCGTCGTCCGGGAACGCCTCGCCGCCCTCGGCTCCGAACGTTCCCGCGCCTCCCGGTGAGTCCGGCGGCTTCCGGCGGCTTCGCGCGGAGTCGCCGCCGGCGCCGGCCCTCCGCGATCCCGTCCCGCCGATGATCCTGCCGAACCAGCGGCATCGCTTCTCGATCCCCCGGGAAGTCGCCTTCCTGAACTGCGCCTACATGGCGCCGCTGATGGACACGGTGATCGCCGCCGGCGAGGCCGGGCTCCGCGCCAAGGCCGAACCCTGGCGCATCGTCACCGACGACTTCTTCGCCGACGGCGAAGCCCTCCGCGCCGCCTGGGCTTCGCTCCTCGGCGCCGACCCGGAACACCTGGCGCTCACCACTTCCGCCGGGTACGGGATCTCGCTCGCCGCTGCCGCGGTCACCGTCGCGCCGGGCCGGCGGGTCCTGCTGGCGGCGGAGCAGTTCCCCTCGAATGTCTATCCCTGGCTCGAGAAGGCCCGCCGCTGTGAGGCCGAGGCCTGTTTCGTCCCCCGCCCGGAGGACCACGACTGGACCCGGGCGGTGCTGGAGCGGCTCGACGAACGGGTGGCGGTGGTCGCGCTCCCCCAGGTGCATTGGGCCTGGGGCGCGGTCTTCGATCTCGAACGCATCGGCCGCCGCGCCCGGGAGGTGGGCGCGGCGCTGGTGCTCGATCTCACCCAGTCGCTCGGGGCGCTGCCGATCGCCCTGGATCGCATCCGCCCCGACTTCGCCGCCGGCGCCGCCTACAAGTGGCTCCTGGGGCCGTATTCGCTCGGTTACCTGTATGCCGCTCCGGACCGGCTGGACGCGGAGCCGCTGGAACACAACTGGATCCAGCGCGCGAACGCCCGCGATTTCGCCGGCCTGGTGGACTACACCGACGCCCGGCAGGCCGGCGCCCGCCGCTTCGACGCCGGGGAGCGCTCCAACTTCGCCCTGGTCCCCGCCGCCCTCGCCGCCGCCCGGCAACTGGTCGAATGGGGCCCGGCGAACATCGCCGAGACCCTGGCGCCGATGACCGCCCGTCTCGCCGCGGACGCCGCCGCCTTCGGTTTCACCGCGGTCCCGGAGTCGCTCCGCGCGCCGCACTACCTGGCGCTCTCGCTCCCGGCCGGTTCGGGGTCCGGCGGCGCCGACCGGGTGCGCGCCGCCCTCGCCGAACGGGGCGTCTTCGTGAGCGTCCGGGGCTCGTCGGTGCGGATCACCCCGCACCTCTACAACGACGAGGGCGACTTCGAGGCGTTCCGGGCGGCCCTCGGCGAGGCGCTGCCGGAGGCGGAGGCCGCCGCCGACCGGTGAAGGCCTACCTCGACGCCGTCCGCGCGGTGCTGGAAACCGGCGTCCGGCGGCCGAACCGCACCGGGGTGGACACGCTCTCCGCGTTCAACCTGAACTACGAGATCCGGATGGCCGACGGTTTCCCGCTGCTCACCACCAAGAAGATCCGCTGGAAGAACATCGTCATCGAGAACCTCTGGTTCCTCTCCGGCGAGCCTTCCATCGCGCTCCTCCGCCGCCACGGCTGCCGCTTCTGGGATCCCTGGGCCGATACGGATGGATTCGTCCCGAGCGCTTACGGCCACTTCTGGCGGCGGTTTCCCGGTTCCGCGGGGCCGGTGGACCAGATCCGCCGGGTGCTCGACGAGTTGCGCCGGAACCCGATGTCGCGGCGGCTGGTGGTGAGCGCCTGGGCGCCGGAGAACGCCCTCTCGAGCGCGTTGCCGCCCTGCCACTTCGCCTTCGCGCTGAACGCCCGGGAGGAGGCCGACGGGGTCACCCGGCTGAGCCTCCACCTGACCCAGCGCAGTTGCGACATCGCGCTCGGTCTGCCGTACAACATCGCCGGCTACGCGCTGCTCCTGCATCTGTTCTCCGCCTGGGCCGGCCTGGAACCGGGCACGATGGCGCACACGCTGGTGGACGCCCACGCCTACACGAAGAAACCCGACGGTTCCATGGCCGACCGGGACCAGGTGCCCGGCCTGGAGCGCCAACTGGCCCGGGCGCCGCGGCCGCTGCCGACGCTGCATCTCTCGGAGCGCGTCCGGTCCTTCGACGGCCTCCTCTCGCTGCTCGACGAGGACACCGACGAGATCCTCTCCCACTTCCGGATCGAGGGCTACGACCCGCACCCGGCGATCCGTTTCGCGGTGGCGGTGTGAGCGCGGGCGCGGCGCTCCCCCGGGGTCCGGTGTCGCTCGATTCGAGACGGCTTCGTTCCGGGGGCGCCCGATTCGATGCGCCGGATTCGATGCGCCTGATTCGATTCGCCCGTTTCGATCTCGCCCGTTTCGATCTCGCCTGATTCGATGTCGTCCGATTCGGGTTCGCCGGACGCGCCGCGGCCCGACCCGTTGCGTTCCGCCCGGCTCGATCCGGACCGGCTGCCGCCGTCCCCCTTCCGCGCCAGCATGGCGGCGGTCTCCCCGGAAGGGATCATCGGTGTCGCCGGCGGCATTCCCTGGGACTACCCCGGCGACCGCCGGCGGCTTTGGCGGCTGACGAAAGGCTGCACCATCCTCCTGGGCCGGCTCACCTGGGAATCGCTGCCGCGGCGGCCCATGCGCGACCGGCGGAACCTGGTCGTCGCCGGCGCCCCGGTGCCGGGTGCGGAGACCTTCCGCTCCGTCCGGGCGGCGCTCGAGACCTGCGCCGGCGAGGAGGTCTGGTTCCTCGGCGGCGCCCGGATCTACGCCGAAGCCATGGAGTACGCCGACTTCCTCGATATCACCGAGATCCCCGACCGGATCGAAGTGCCGCCCGGCGCCGCTTTCGCCCGTTTCCCTCCCATCGACCCGAAACTCTGGGAAGGCGGGCCGGCCCGGAGCGACCCCGACGAGCCGGGCGTCCGGCGCCGCCGCTATGTCCGCCGCGAGCGCCGGGACTCGTGAGCGCCCCCGGGTTTTTCGCCGTGCGCCGGCTCGTTCCGTCCGATCCCGCGGCGTCGTTGCGGCTTCGCGACGGCCGTCGTTTCGCCGCGGTCGGGGTTTCGTCCGTGCCGTGGTTTCGCCGACGCCGGGGTTTCAGCACCGCCGAGGTTTCGCAGCCGCCGTTTTCGTCGCTCGATGGGATTCATCCCTGATGGAGATCCATCGCTGCGGGGTCTCGTCGCGGTCGCGGGTGTCGCCGCCCCGGCCCCGGAGGCGCCGACCGGGCGATGATCCGTCCCGACCGGCGCCGTCGCCTCGACCGGCCGCGCGAGATCGCCTTGCTCGACTGCGGAACCCCGGCGCTGCCGATGGACGCCCCGGTCGCCTCCGGGGTCTCCGCCACGGCACGCGGTATCGCCGCGGACCGGCTTTCCTCTCTGACGGGGTTTCCTCGCCGCCGAGGTTTCCTCCGCCGAGGTTTCGTTGCCGCCGTGGTTTCGTTGCCGGGGTCTGCCGCGCCCGGGATTTCCGCCGCGCCCGTGGTTTCGCCGCCGCCGAGCCGTCGTCGCTGAGGGCCCGATGATCCTCCCCGACCAGCGGCACCGTTTCGACCTGCCGCGCGAAGTCGCCTTCCTGGACTGCGCCTACCTGGCGCCGCTGATGGACAGCGTGGTCGCCGCCGGCGAGGCCGGGCTCCGCGCCAAGACCCGGCCCTGGCGGATCTCCACCGACGACTTCTTCGACGACTGCGAAGCCCTGCGCGCCGCCTGGGCCGAGTTGCTCGGCGCCGGCCCCGACTCGGTGGCGCTCACCACCTGCGCCAGTTACGGACTCTCCCTCGCCGCCGCCGCGCTCCCGGTCGGGCCCGGCCGCCGGGTGCTCCTGGCGGCGGAGCAGTTCCCCTCGAATGTCTATCCCTGGACCGAAGCGGCCCGCCGCACCGGGGGCGAGGCGCACTTCGTCCCCCGTCCCGAGGACCGCGACTGGACCCGGGCGGTGCTGGATCATCTCGACGAGCGGGTGGCGGTGGTCGCGCTCCCGCAGGTCAGTTGGGCCTGGGGCGCCGTCTTCGACCTGGAACGGATCGGCGCCCGGGCGCGGGAGGTCGGCGCCGCGCTGGTGGCGGATCTCACCCAGTCCCTCGGGGCGTTCCCCGTGGACTTCGGGCGCGTCCGCCCCGACTTCGCCGCCGGCGCCGCCTACAAGTGGCTCCTCGGCCCTTACTCCCTCGGCTGGCTCTACGCGGCCCCGCACCGGCTGGACGCCGAACCGCTGGAACACAACTGGGTGCAGCGCGCGAACGCCCGGGACTTCGCCCGGCTGGCGGAGTACACCGACGCCCGCCAGGTCGGCGCCCGCCGCTACGACGCCGGCGACCGGTCGAACTTCGCCCTGGTCCCCGCCGGACTCGCCGCCGCCCGCCAACTCGTGGAGTGGGGCCCGGCGAACATCGCCGAGAGCCTCCGCCCGCGGACCGACCGCTCGACCGCGGCCGCCGCCGCGTTCGGCTTCACCCCGGTGCCCGAGTCGCTCGAGGCCCCGCACTACCGGATGCTGTCGCCGCCGGCGGACGCCGGGCCGGGCGCCGCCGAGCGGGTGCGCGCCGCCCTCGCCGAGCGCGGCGTCTTCGTGAGCGTCCGGGGGGAGGCCCTGCGCGTCTCTCCCCACCTCTACAACGACGCCGGCGACCTCGACCGCTTCCGCGACGCGATCGGGCCGGCCCTCGAAACCGCCCGCGAAACGGCTCCCGAAACCGCCGTTCCCGTCGGATGACCTCCCGCAGCAGTCACCGCACGATTCCACCGGGGGATTCCCTTTCCCGGTTCCATTCCCCTCACCGAAGAAACGACCGGACCCGCCGGGAAGCGGGGCCGGCCCGAACCGAACCCCGGTAACGACCGGAAGAACGATTCCGACGACCCGGACCTCGCGCGGCGCGACTCCGTTCGCCGCGAAGGAGAAACCCATGACCGCACCCGAGATCACCCTCATCACCGGCGGGAACCTGCCGAAACCGGCCGGCCCGTACAGCCCCGCGGCCCGCGCCGGCGGCCTGGTCTTCGTCTCCGGCCAGGTGGGCGTGGACCCCGCCACCGGGGAAACGCCGGAGGGGGTCGCCGCGCAGACCGAGCAGGCGCTCCGGAATGTGGCGGCGATCCTCGAAGCCGCCGGTTCCGGGCTCGACCGGGTGGTGCGCTGCGGCGTGTTCGTGGACGATATGACCCGGTTCGCCGAGATGAACGAGGTCTATGTGCGCCACTTCGGCGACCACCGCCCGGCCCGGACCACCATCGAACCCCGCAGCCTCCCCGGCTCCGGCTTCCTGGTCGAGATAGACGCCATCGCCGTCGCCGGTTCCTGACGCCGGCGCGGGCCCGGGTCGCCGCTGTCGGTCGCGCGCCGGGGCCGGCGGTTCGGGAACCTCCGGCACGAGCGATTCCCCCGGGCGTTCGCCGAGGACCTCCCGGCGCCGCGCTTCGTCGTCCCGGCGCGGCGCCGGGTCTTCCTTTCGACCGGGGCCTCGCTCGATTTCGGTGGCGCGGCGCCGACGGTCGGCAATCGGCGTCTGCTCTCCGGGCTCGGACGGCCGGTCGCCGTTCGCGGCCGGCGTCCCGATGGTCGGCCGGTGGTCGGACGGTGGCTGTTCTACAGCCGCAGGTAGATCGCGACGGCGATGGCCACGAGCCCCGACAGGGTCACCCCGAGGAGCCCGACGGAGACGAGGAGCAGCATCTTGTCGATGGTCTGGCGCTGCGCGGCGACCTCCTTCTGAACCAAGGTGACGGCGACACCGATCTTGGCGATTTCGACGCCGAGGCCGTTGATCTTGGTCTCGAGGCCGTCGATCTTGGTCTCGAGCCCGTCGACCTTGGTCTTGAGCCCGCCGACCTCGGTCTTGAGGTCGTCGACCTTGGTCTCGAGTCCATCGACCCTGGTCGCGAGTCCATCGACCTTGGTCTCGAGTCCATCGACCCTGGTCTCGATCCCTTCGACCCTGGTCTCGATCCGGTCGACCTTGATCTCGAGTCCGTCGACCTTGGTCTCGAGTCGGTCGACCTTGGTGTGGAGCCCGTTGACCTCGATGCGGAGACCGTCGCCGTCGGACCGGAGGACGGAGACGGCGGTCTCCACCCGGTCCACGCGGACGCTCAGGGCCTCCGCTTCGGGCCGCGACACTTCCACCTCGCCCGGCGTCGCCGGAGCGTCGGGACCGCCGGTCGGCGGCGTGGTCGCGGGGGGCGCCGCCGGCGCAGTGACGGGCGCAGCCTCCTCTCCCGTCGGAACGGGGGGCGGGGTTTCGATGCTGCCGTTGCCGGCTTTCCGCTGGGTGTTCATCACTTTCCGCTCAGCGTACTTCCCGGTCTCGGCCGGCGCAAGCGGCGCGACGGTGACGGAACCGTTCATTCCTCATCTCCCGGAGCGGGGCCCGGCTGACGGCGCCCGTCGAGCGGAGCCCCCGCTTCCTGCTCCTTTAGAACGGATGCGGTGCAGAATCTGCCCACTTGTTCTCCGCGTTTTGAACAACCTTGCCTTGATCGGGTTTGGGTGGTTCGTTCTGCAGGAGCGAACCGCCGGCGCCGTTCCCTTCCTCCGCTCAGCGGCGTCGCCGGCCACGACGGATGCGGGGCGGAATCAGCCCACCTATTTCTCGAGTTTCGGAAAAACTTGCCTTGATCGGGTTCGGGTGGTTCCCTTATGACCGGAGCGAACGACCGGCGCTGGTCCTTTCCCGCACTCATCGGTGCGGGTCGCCGACGCGGAACCGCTCCTCGCCGGCGGAGGTCGCGGTCGTCCGGGGTCGCCCGACGCCTTCGACACCCGTTCGGTCCACGGGAACGGGAGGACGACGGGGAGTCGGCGGAGGGTGGTCGTCGAGTGCCCGATGCTGCGCGAGGAGCGGGAGAGCGGATCCGTCCCGCCCGAACCGCTGCCGACGAGCACCCGGCCGGCGACAGCCGACGCGGAGACCCCTCCGGTGCAGTGGGCCCCCCGGGCGCTGTCGGTCGCGGACCCGCCTCCGCTACCGGGACGAGACCTGGGAGACCACCGTTGACTGCGCCTTCCGGGGACAGCGGCGGGAACGCGACCGCCGACCGGCCCGGAGGAAGCGGGGCGCCGACCCTCCCGGGCGGCGAAGTGGGGAGCGACCCCGCAGCGTTCCCGGCGCGAACCTCCGGGAACCCGGGAACCGGCGGGAGAAGCACCCCGGGAGAGGCCCGGCCGGAGCAGCCGCGTTCCGGTTCCGATCATCCGGGGCCGTCGGCGCGCTCGGAGGAAGCCGCGCGGCCGGCGAAAGGGGTGCGCCCCGGAGATCTCCCCCGGTTCCGCGGTCCCCTGCCGGCGGCGACGAAGGCTTCGGGGACCTGCCTGGGGACATCGGGGTTCGCCGGCCGGGAGCGGGGAGGCGCTGCCGACCGGAGGGTGGGCCCATGCCCTCGGTGGGCCTCGCGCCCGAGGAAGGAGTCACCTGTCGTTGCCCCGGTATTCAGGGGTCCGTCGGGAACCCGGTGTCGCCGGCGCGGCGGTCGCTGGTCGCCGGCAGTTCCGTGTTCCGTGGCGCAGGTCCGCGTATCCCGGATCGGCACGAAGATCTTGCTGAGCCGGATTCCCGGCGCCTTCCTTCCCCGAAGCGCCGGGGGGCCGCCGGCCGGGAGCGGGGCTGTCGCGCTCCCGGCCGGAGGGTGGAGGGCCTATGCCCTCAGTGGGCCTCGCACCGGATGAAGAAGTTCCCGCCGTTGCGCGTGTTGTTCGGGCCTGCCGGGAAAGTGGTTCCGCCGCTCCGGCGGTTGTCGCCGTCCGCGTCCCAGGCGCAGGTCACCGACAGGTCGATCTCCGTCTCGCAGCTCCGGGTGTCCCGGATCAGCACGAAGGTGGCGCTGAGCGGGATCTCCACCTCCGCGTCGCACAACTCTTCCCCGCCGTCGTCGGCGGAGCAGGAATCGGCGTCCTCGTTGCCGTCGAAGTTGTCCGGGTTCCCGTCGCTCCCGGGATCCCCGTCGGCTCCAAGCAGGTCGATCTTCCCCAGGTCGCCGTAGATCGGGTCGCCGTCGCTGTCCAGGAGTGCGTGTCGGACGATCGGCTGCCAGGCGGCGTAGCCGCGCCGCGCGTCACGCCCCCCCGTCAGGTAATCGGCGGCTCCGTAAGCGGGCCCGATGTGCTCGGCATAATTGCGCGCGAACAGTTCGTACAGGTCGTAGTCCCTCAGGGTGCCGTCGATCCCGAAATTCGGATCGCCCCGGAAGATATCCGCGTAGCGTTGGCCCTGCCGGTGCGTGCCCGGCTCGGGGCGCCGGAGCCATATCGAGGCGTACCGGCTGCCCCGCGGTCGCCATTCGAACCCGGGCCTCCCGCCCCAGACGACACTGCTGAATCGAGGACTGTTGCGAGTGTCCGAGGGCGGGTCCGGCCACGGCGGCGTGTCGTTCCGGACCACCATCGTGTGGAACCGGGCTGTCTGCAGGGTGCTGGTTCCCGAGAACTCGAACTCCAGTCGGTACTGCCGGCCGATCCCGCCGCCCACGAACGCCTCCACTTCTTCCCGGAACCGCTCGCACTTGTCCCACTGGTCCGCCAACGGGAAAGTGACGCGCCCGCACTTCAGGTCGGCGAACGGGTCGTCCTTCCCCCAGGCGACCTCGCTGCCGGCCCAGGACACCCCCACCTGCGGGTCCACCTGCAGCCGGTACCCGGGCGAGTAGTCGTAGTGGACGAAGTACGCCCGACTCAATCCCGAATGGTCGGTGTAGTAGCCGTCCGTGACGAGCACGGCGCAGCGGTCCGGGGGTTTCTCGACCCGTTGTCCGGGCGGCATCAAGTTGCGCATGCTCCTCTGGAACTTGCCGTAACTGGGATCGGAGGCGAACGATTGAGAGTGCCCGAGGTTGTTGGCGTAATCGCCCCGATAACAATCGTTGGGGCCGTTCCGGATCGGGCCCGGGGCGCTCCGGGTGTCCCGGTTGCCGTCCCGATTCGCGGCGCCGCCGAACTTGTTGATGAGGCTGTCGGGATCGGAATCCGGCGCCATGTCGAGAACGCGCCAGACGGAAGTCACCTCGAGGTCGGCGCCCGGCACCGTCAGCCACCCGCTCGGGGTCGCCGCCGGAATCGTGGCGAACTCGTGGGTCACCGTCGCCGGGTGGCTCAGCGTGTACTCCCAACCGAACTCCAATCCGGCACTGTGGTTGGGCCAGCGGAGTTCCAGGGGGTTGCCGGGCCGGCCGTCATTGATGAAGACCTGTTGGTAATTGTGGAAGACGCCCTCGATCAACCGGAAATCCACCTGGAAGTCCCGGCAGACCGCCGCCGCCGCCGCGTCCATCGCCGGCGCCGCCGGCGCCTCCGCGGCGGGCTCGGAACAGCGGAACGGCCCGCAGGTGACATGCATCGCGGCGCCCGTCGGCGTCGCCTCCTGCCCGGCCCCGCCGGTGATCCTGCGGAACTCGAAAACGGCGCCCTCGTCCACCGCCGTCCGCTGCAGCAGGCTCCAGTCCGCATAGGCGAACGGCGTCAGGGACTCCCCGGCCTCCACCGTCACCCCGGCCGCGCCCTCGACGAACAGCGGCCGGATCCGCGCCCGGTGCGACGAGGAGACCAGCAGCATCGGGTTCACGCTCGCCCTCGCCTTCGCCGGGTCGGTCCCGTCGTCCGGACAAAGAGCCTGCCCCGAACAGTCCCGGTCGGCCCCCGCTTCCGGCGGCGTCATCCCCACCACGAACGGCCGCGGCGCCGCGTCGCTCATCCCGGACACGGCCTCGCTCCAGTCGCTCACGATCGGCGACTCCGCGGTCCCGGCCACCGCGCGCACCCGGATCAGCATCTCCGTCTCCGGTTCCGCCAGGACCCGGTGCGTCGTCCCTTCGACGGTCTCCGGCGAGGCCCCGTCGAGCCCGTCCTCGGTCGCCGCCACCCGCACCTCGTAGCGCAGCGCGTCCGCCACCGGTTCCCAACTCCACTCGATGAAGTCCGCCCCGCTCCCCGAAACCTCGGGAACCGGCGCCGCCAGGGTCACCGGCGGGATCGGCGCCGCCGCGCTCGTTCCCATGGCGGTTTCGCTCCACTCGCTCTGCCGCTCGCCCTCGCGCGCCCGGACGCGCGCGTAGCCGTTGGTCTCCGGCTTCACCGTGAACCGGTGCATGGTCGTCGTGACCGTCGCCGTGGAGACCGAGGAGAAGTCCCCCTCTTTCAGGCTCAACTGGATCTCGTAGCCGGTGACGCCTTCCACCGCTTCCCAGCCGAACTCCAGGAAGTCGGGCCCGCTGGCGGTCACCTTCAGTCCGCCCGGAACCTCCACCGGGTCCGGAGCCGCCGGGGCGGATGGCGGCGCGGGGGCCGGCGCCGGAGTCGCGGTGGACGAGTCGTCGCCGCAGCCCGCGAGCGCCAGACCCGCGAGGAGGATCAGGCCCGGGAGCCACCCCGGCCCTCGGCCCGCGCTACGCTCGAGTCGATTCCGGGGAGACCTGCCCCCCCCCCCCCCCCCCCCCCCCCCCATCGAGGTGGCGGGCGCGAGGCGGCATCCCGCCGCGGCGCGGGGCCGGCGCTTCGAGGGTCTGGATCATGGAGCGTGTCTCCCGGAAAAGGGCAGGGAAAGAGGCCCGCGACCCCTTCCGGGGCACGGGCAGCGCCCGGAATTCTACTTCCGTTTTCCCCGAGGTCCCGCCCGTGGGCCCGGGCGAGGTGGCGGTGTCCCCGCGCTCGCCGGGCGGGCGCGGCGGGCCGTTCGGCCCCCACCCGGCCGGCGCCCGGTGCGGTCCTGGGCCCGACCCCGACCGTTGTCGGATCGCCCGCCGGCCGAGCCGGGCCCGGCTCCGTTCCGGCGACTTCGAGGGTACGTCCGCCCCGCTCGATCGGGCGTTCGCCCTCCGCCCCCGGGACGCTTACCGCCGGCGCCGGCGGAACCTCCCTCGACTGCGCCCACGCCCTCCACCCGGAGAAAATGGCTTTCCCCGACCCGTCGAACCTCCGAATCAGCGACGGGACGAGCCGCAGGGCGTTCGCTCCGGCGCCGGCCGCCGGGCGCGTTCCCGATCCCCTCGGGAACGCGCCGAAACGGAGGAACGCCGCCTCCTCGACGCCGACACCTCCGGCGCAGTCTCGATGCCGGTATCGGCGGTCCGGTCGCCGCCGGCGCCTTCCTCCCCCGAAGCGCCGGGGGGCCGCCGGCCGGGAGCGGCGCTGTCGCGCTCCCGGCCGGAGGGTGGAGGCCCTACGCCCTCAGTGGGCCTCGCACCGGATGAAGAAGTTGCCGTCGTTGCGCCCGGTGTTCGGGCCCGCCGGGAACCGGGTGTTGCCGGCGCGGCGGTTGTCGCCGTCCGCATCCCAGGTGCAGGTCACCGACAGGTCCATCTCCGTTTCGCAGGTCTTCGTATCCCGGATCAGCACGAAGGTGGCGGTGAGCGGGATCTCCACCACCGCGTCGCACAACTCCTCCCCGCCGTCGTCAGCGGAGCAGGAATCCGCGTCCTCGTTGCCGTCGAAGTTGTCCGGGTTCCCGTCGCTCCCGGGATCCCCGTCGGCTCCAAGCAGGTCGATCTTCCCCAGGTCGCCGTAGATCGGGTCGCCGTCGCTGTCCAGCAGTTCGTGCCGGACGATCGGCTGCCAGGCGCCCAGGCCGAGCCGCGCGTCACGCCCCCCCGTGAGGTAATCGGCGGGTCCGTCACCTTGGAAGAATCTGCGCTGGAACAGTTCGTAGAGGTCGTAGTCCCTCAGGGTGCCGTCGATCCCGAAATTCGGGCGGCCCCGGAAGATGTCACTGTCCCTTGTCCCCAACTGGGTCGTGCCCGGCTCGGGGCGCTGGAGCCACATCGAGGCGTACCGGCTGCCTCGCGGTCTCCATTCCTGTCCGGGCCTCCCCCCGGCCAGGACGACATCGCTGCTGGGAGCCGGCGCGGTGTTCCGGACGACGATCCGGTCGAACCGGGCCCAGCGGTTGTGATTGTTGTTGGTTCCCGAGAACTCGAACTCCAGTCGGTACTGCCTGCCGATCCCCCCGGCCACGAACGCCTCCACTTCCTCCCGGAACCGCTCGCACTTGTCGTACTGGTCCGCCAACGGGAAAGTGACGCGCCCGCACTTCAGGTCGGCGAACGGGTCGTCCTTCCCCCAGGCGACCTCGCTGCCGGCCCAGGACACCCCCACCTGCGGGTCCACCTGCAGCCGGTAACCGGGCGAGTAGTCGTAGTGTTTGAAGTACGCCTGCTCCAATCCCGAATGGTCGGTGTAGTAGCCGTCCGTGACGAGCACGGCGCAGCGGCCCGGGGGTTTCTCGACCCGTTCTACGGGCGGCATCACGACGCCCAGGCTCCTCTGGAACTTGCCGTAACTGGGATCGGAGGTGGCCCCGACTTGGTTGAAATTGATGCGCCGATCGTAGTAATCGCCCCGATAACAATCGTTGGCGCCATTCCGGATCGGGCCCGGGGCGGCGCGGGTGTCCCGGTTGCCGTCCCAATTCGCCACGCCCCCGAACTTGTTGACGAGGCTGTCGGGATCGGGCGGATCCGGCGGCGCCAGGTCGAGGGTGCGGTAAACGGAAGTCACTTCCAGATCGGCGCCCGGCACCGTCAGCCACCCGCTCGGGGTCGCCGCCGGAATCGTCGTGAACTCGTGGGTCACCGTCGCCGGATGGCTCAGCGTGTATTCCCAACCGAACTCCAATCCGGCACTGTGGTTGGGCCACCAGAGTTCCATGGGGTCGCCGAATGCGTCGTCATTGATCCAGACCACTTGGTAATTGTGGAAGACGCCCTCGATCAGCCGGAAGTCCACTTCGAAGTCTTCGCAGACCGCCGCCTGGTCCGCGTCCATCGCCGGCGCCGGCGGCGGGTCCGCGGCGGGCTCGGAGCAGCGGAACGGTCCGCAGGTGACATGCATCGCGGCGCCCGTCGGGGTCGCCTCCTGCCCGGCCCCGCCGGTGATCCTGCGGAACTCGAAAACGGCGCCCTCGTCCACCGCCGTTCGCTGCAACAGGTTCCAGTCCGCATAGACGAACGGCGTCAGGGACTCCCCGGCCTCCACCGTCACGCCCGGCGCGCCCTCGACGAACAGCGGCCGGATCCGCGCCCGGTGCGACGACGACACCAGCAGCATCGGGTTCACGCTCGCCCTCGCCTTCTTCGGATCCGTCCCGTCGTCCGGACACAGCGCCTGCCCCGAGCAGTCCCGGTCGGCCCCCGCTTCCGGCGGCCGCATGCTCACCACGAACGGCCGCGGCGCCGCGTCGCTCATCCCGGACACGGCCTCGCTCCAGTCGCTCACGATCGGCGACTCCGCGGTCCCGGCCACCGCCCGCACCCGGATCAGCATCTCCGTCTCCGGTTCCGCCAGGACCCGGTGCGTCGTCCCTTCGACGGTCTCCGGCGAGGCCGCGTCGAGCCCCTCCTCGGTCGCCGCCACCCGCACTTCGTACGACGATGCCTCCGCCACCGGTTCCCAACTCCACTCGATGAAGTCCGCCCCGCTCCCGGAAACCTCGGGAACCGGCGCCGACAGGGTGACCGGCGGAATCGGCGCCGCCGCGCTCGTCCCCATGGCCGTTTCGCTCCACTCGCCCTGCCGCTCGCCCTCGTGGGCCCGGACCCGCGCGTACCCGCTGGTCTCCGGCTTCACCGAAAAACGATGCATGGTCGTCGTGACCGTGGCTGTCGAAACCGAGGAGAAGTCGCCCTCCTTCAGGCTCAACTGGATCTCGTAGCCGGTGGCGCCTTCCACCGCTTCCCAGCCGAACTCGAGGAAGTCGTGGCCGCTGGCGGTGACCTTCAGCCCGCCGGGAACCCCCACCGGATCCGGGGCCGCCGGAGCGGGCGGGGGCGCGGGAGCCGGCGCCGGGGCGGTGGTGGACGAGTCGTCCCCGCAGCCCGCGAACGCCAGACCCGCCAGGAGGATCAGGCCCGGCAGGCCCCCCCGGGAGCGGCCCGCGTTACGCACGGGTCGAGCCCCCGGCGGACCTGCCCCCCCCCCCCCCCCCCCTATTGTCGTGGGGCGCGAGAGGCCGCGTCCGGCCGCAGCGCGGGGCCGGCTCTTCGATGGTCTGCATCATGAGGCGTGTCTCCGGGAAAGGGAACAGGGAGGGCGCCCGCGACCCCTTCCGGACCGCGGCGTCGCCCGGAATCGTACCGGATTCGGAGGCGCCGGTCTTCCCCGCACCCGGCGAGCGAGCGGGCGGCGAGGTCCGGACCCGTTTTCCGGGCGCCCTTCGGGGACGCCGAGGCCGACTGCCGTCGGGCCGCGCCCGTTCGTCCTCCGCGGGCAGGGCATTCCCGTCGCAGATCGTTCCGGCGCCGGAACGACCCGGTCCCGCATCCCGCAGGGAGACGAAACCCCGGCGCCGCCCCCGGGATTGGAGGCGTGGTCCGGCGGGCGGGACGCGATCCGGTCCACGCCGAGGGTTCGTTCGCGGCGGGCCCTCCGCCCGTCGGGCGCCCGTCGCCCCCGACTCCCCGTCCGGAACCTCCGTCGTCGCGGCTGCCGGCGCGGCGAGCCGGGCGCGCCGCGTCCTCGGGGGCGCGTTCTTCGGGACGGCTTCCTCGGGTGCGCATTCGTCGGGGCGCGCCCGCCGGCGGGGTGACGCTCGGGAACGCCATCGTGCCGCGAACCCGAGGGAACCGCCGCCCGACCTCCGGCCGCGACGGGTCGGAACGCGGTGTCCCGCCAACGGATCCCGTCCTCACGGCCGGCGTCCGGGTTCGGCAGGGGCGGTTCGCATCGGTCGGCCGCATACCGTGGGGACCGCCGCCGGCGGCCATGGAGGCGGGGCCGAATCTGCCCCGTCCTTCTCGCGTTCGGAAGAACCGGTCCCTACGGGTTCGGGAAGTTCCCTCGGAACGGGAACCCCCGCCGGCGATCCCTTCCACCATTCATCGCGACCGGTCGCCGACCCGGTCCCGCCCATTCCCGGCGAAGGTCGCCGTTCCCCGGGGCCGGCCCGTCCCGAGGACTGCCCGCCGGAGTTCGCCCCCCCGGCGGGCGGGCGCCGGCGTCAGCGGCCTTCCGGCGCGGCCCCGGAAGGAATCGGCTCCAGGGTCAGCGGGTCGCGCGCGGGCAGGTGTTCGACGGTTCCGCCGAGGATCTCCGCCATGCTCGCCCGGCCCTCCGGGTCGCCGCCTTCGATGTCCTCCCAGACGCCGACCACCAGCATCACCATCCGCTCCGGTTCCAGGTACTTCCGCGCCGCCGCCAGCACCGCCTCCGGGGTCACCGCCTCCACCTGCTCCCGCCAACGCACCCAGTAGTCGTGGCTCCGGCCGAGGAACACATCGTTCGCGAACAGCGAAGCGCGCGCCCGGGCGGTCTCGAACCGCCGCGGGAAACTCTCGGTGAGCGAGGTCTTCGCCAGCGCCAGTTCCTCTTCGCTCACCGGTTCTTCCCGGATCCGGCGCACTTCCTCGAGCGCGATGGCGGCGGCGAGCGCCACCGTTTCGCTCTTGGATTGGTAGCCCAGGGTATAGCCGCTCGGCCCGAGGGGATTGAAGCCGAAACGCCCGCCGGCGCCGTAGGCCAGCCCTTCGTCGGAACGGATGCGCTGCATGAGCCGCGAAGTGAAACCGCTCGCCCCCAGGATGTGGTCCATCACCTGGATGGCGGCGCGCTCCGGGTTCTCCCAGTCGTCCCAGCGCGGCGAGAGGTGGCCGATGCGCACCTTGCCCTGGGGGATGTCCTTCTCCAGGTGGTAGATGCCGGGCGCCGGCTGCGCGGTCTCCCCGGTCGGCGGCCACTCGAAATCGGCGGCGGTCTCGTCCGCTTCGGGCCAGTCGGCCAGCCGCTCTTCGATCAGCGCCGCCAGGGCGTCGGCGTCCACATCGCCGGAGGCGGCGAACACCATGTGCTCCGGCCGCCAGTAGCGGCGATGGAAGGCCCGCAGGTCGTCCGGGGTGAGGGCTTCGAGAGGCGCGGTGGTCAACTGCCGGCCGAGGTGGTGGTCTGCGCCGTAGAGGAGCAGCGCCCATTCCCGGCTCAGCAGGTCCTCGGCGTCGTCGTTCCGCTGCTTCAGGTCTTCGAGGACATTCCGCTTCCGGATCTCGAAACGCTCCGCGTCGAAACGGGGATTCCGGAGGACCTCGAAGAACAGGTCCAGGCTCTCCTCGAACACCGGGGTGATGGTGCTCAGCGCCGCCCGCGCCTCGGTGTTCCCGGAGGAGGTGGAGATGGTGGCGGCGAGGAACTCGATCCGTTCGTCGAATTCTTCCGGGGTCCGGTCCCCGGCGCCGCCGTCGCGCATCATCGCCGCGGTCAGCGACGCCAGCCCGATCCGGTCCGCCGGGTCGAGGAAGTCGCCGATCCGGAGCGTCACCGAGAGGCGGATGAGCGGCAGCGTCCGGTCTTCCACGATGATCATCGGGATCCCGCCGGCGAGGTCCCGCCGGTACTGCGCGCCGTCGGGGGTCTCGAAGACGAAGTCGGGATACACCAACTCTTCGGGACGATCGGGAATCGGCGCCGACGAACTTCCCGCCGTCTGGGCCGCAGCGGCGAGCGGCGTGAGCGCCAGCGCGAGGGCCAGCGTCAGGCCTGTCGGCAGCGCCGTCGGCAGGGCGGGCCCGCCGGGGAACGACCGCGCCGGGCGGGGGCGGGAATCGGCCGGCGGGAAGTCCGGCGAGAGGGAAGGGGAAGTCATCGCGCTCCTCCGTTCGGTTCGAGTTCGGCGAGCCGCGCCCGAATCTGCTCCTCCACATAGTCCAGGGCCCCGGCCATCTCCGGCGGCGCCTGCCCCTTCATCGCGGCGAACTGCTCGAGCATCCCCCGGAGCGCCGCGGCGTCGTCCGAAGCGCGGATCTGCCGCAACTGGGCCATGATCTGGCTTCGCACGGGCGCCGGCACCGACTCCAGTTCCGGCGGGATCTCTTCTTCGACCGACCCGGCGGCGCGGGTGTAGTACGCGGTGGAACGGTTCGTCGGGGTCAGGTACTGCGCCGCCACCCGTTTCAGGTCTTCCTCGGTGACCGCGAGCGTCCGCTCCGCCCAGGTATCGAGGTACCGCCAGTCGCCGAGCGAGTCGTACACCAGCAGTTGCAGGAGGAGGAAAAAACTGCTCTCGAGGCGCTCCCAGGCGCTCGCCGAGACCTGGTTCTTCACCTTCTGGATCTCCTCGGCGGGGATCGGCTCCTCGACCAGCCGGGTGAGTTCCCGCTCGATGGCCGCCGCCAGGTCTTCCGGCGTCGCCTCCCCCTTCGCCTCCGCGGAGATCTCCAGGAGTCCGGCCCACTTGCGGCTGTCCTGGAACGCTCCCGCCGAAGTGGCGATCTCGTCGCCGAGGACCATCGTCCGGTAGAGCCGTCCGGTGCGCCCGTTCAGCAGCCCGGCGATCACCTCGAGCGCGTACTGGTCCCGATGCCGGAAGGGGACGGTGTGGTAGCGGAGTGTCACCTGCGGCTGGCAGTCGCAGGAGGCGTCGAGCCGCTTCTCGGCGTTCTGCTCCATCTCCAGGGTCACCACATCGGGCGCCGTTTCCCCGGCTTCGAGCCGCCCGAAATACCGCTCGGCGAGGACCTTCGCTTCCTCGAGATCGAAGTTGCCCACCAGCGCCCCGGTCAGGTTCCCCGGCGCGTAGTAGGTGTCGTAGAACTCCTCCGCCTGTTCCAGGGTGAAGACGCGCAGGTCGGAAGGCCAGCCGATGACCGGCCAGGAATAGGGATGCGACTGCCAGAACAGCGCGTCGAAGGCCTCGTCGAACTCCCCGGTGGGCGTGGACTCGGTGCGCAGCCGGCGTTCTTCGTGCACCACCTCGCGCTCGGTGTAGAACTCGCGGAACACCGGCCGCAGCAGCCGCTCCGACTCCATCCAGAACCACAACTCGAGCCGGTTCTGCGGCACGGTGATGAAGTACACCGTCTGGTCGTTCGAGGTGAAGGCGTTCATGCCGGAGGCGCCGGCCTCGGTATAGATGCGGTCGAACTCGTCCTTCACGGTGAGCGACCGCTGCTCTTCTTCCAGGGCGGCGAACTCTTCCCGGAGCGCCGTCAATTCCTCCGGCAGGTCTTCGTTCCCGAAGGGGTCGCCGATGAGTCCCAGGCGGCTCTCCTCCCGGCGTTTCCGGTAGATGGCGCGGATCCGTTCCTGGACCTCTTCCTGTTCCCGGATGATCGCCTGGTCGCGCTCCGGGTCGGTGGTCCCGATGCGGGGCGTCCCCTTGAACATCATATGTTCGAAGAAGTGGCTCATGCCGGTGATGCCGGGCCGTTCGTTCGCCGATCCCACCCGCGCCGCCCAGCCGGCGGAAACGGTGGTCATCTCCGGCCGCACCACGGCGAGGAACCGCATCCCGTTGTCGAGGGTGAACTCTTCGACGGGAACGCTGGCCTGCGCCCGGACTTCCGCCGGCAGCGCGAACAGCGGGAACAGGGAGAACAGGGACCACAGGGACAACGGGGCGAGCCGGGAGGGAAGACCCGGCGCGGGAAGGGCCGACCCGAATGCGGCCCTTCCGGGAGTGCGACAAATCATGCGGGGATGCTACCAATCGCGCCCCCCCGGTCCGGCGCCCCGCCCGGCGTTCGGGGCCCCCGGAGAAGGCCGGCCCGGCGCCGGGAAACCTGCGGGGAACCCGTCGGGACCCCGGCGGAGAGGGTCGCCCCGCTGCTACGATTCACGGTTTCCTGCGGTCGTCCCCCGGGGTTCCTCCCCGTTCCCCGAACCGCAGCCCCGGAGGTAGCGGCTCATGAGTTTCCCCGTTTCGGCCCTTTCTTTCCTGATCTCCCGGCGAAGGCCGCCCGTCGCCGGCGACCCCTCTCCCCCGGTTCGCTCCCGCGTTCGGAACCCGCTCGCCGGGGCGTTCCCCCGGGCTGGGGGGATCGTCTTCGGGATCGTCTTCGGGCTCGCGGCCGGCCTCGGGGCGCCGCTCCTCGCCCCTCCCGCCGCCGAAGCCCGGAGCGTCACCGTCCGCGCCCGCCAGGGGATGGTGGTCTCGCAGAACCATCTCGCTTCCGAGATCGGCGCCGCCGTCCTCCGGGAAGGCGGGAACGCCATGGACGCCGCGGTGGCCACCGCCTTCGCCCTGGCGGTGACCCATCCCACCGCCGGGAACATCGGCGGCGGCGGCTTCCTGGTGTTCCGGCCGGCCGCCGGGGACCCGGTCGCCTACGACTTCCGGGAGATGGCGCCGGCGGCGGCGACCCCGGAGATGTGGCTGGAGGACGGCGAGTACTCCTTCGAACGCCACCACCTGAGCCACCGCGCCGTGGGAGTGCCGGGAACGGTCGCCGGCCTGCGCCTCGCCTGGGAGCAGCGCGGCTCGCTCCCCTGGGAACGGCTGGTCCGTCCGGCGGTGGAACTGGCCCGGGACGGTTTCCCGGTGTCGCACGGCCTCGCCGCCTCCCTCGCCCGGGTGCTCGACCGGATGCAGAAGTACCCGGCCTCGGTGGCGCAGTTTTCGAAGGACGGCGTTCCCTACGAGCCCGGCGAGATCCTGCGCCAGACCGACCTCGCCGACTCCCTCGAGCGGATCCTGGAGAACGGCGCCGCCGGCTTCTACGCCGGCCGGACCGCCGACCTGCTGGTCGCGGAGATGGAAGCCGGCGACGGCCTCATCACCCATGAAGACCTCGCCGCGTACGAAGCGAAGGTGCGGGAGCCGATCCGCGGCGAGTACCGCGGCTACGAGATCATCTCGATGCCGCCTCCCAGTTCCGGCGGCGTCGCCCTGGTGGAGATGCTGAACATCCTGGAGGGGTACGAACTCGGCGACGCCGGTTTCGGTTCCGCGAAGAACCTGCATGTCATGGCCGAGGCGATGCGCCGCGCCTTCGCCGACCGCGCGCTCCATCTCGGCGATCCGGACTTCAACCCGGGGATTCCCATCGAACGGCTCACCTCCAAGCGGTACGCCACCGAGTTGCGCGCCACGATCACCGAGAAGGAAGCCTCCGTCTCTTCGCCGGCCAGTTTCGAGTGGCCCACCGAAGGCGAGCAGACCACCCACTTCTCGGTGGTGGACCGGGAACGGAACGCGGTCTCACTCACCTACACCCTCGAATTCGGCTACGGCTCCGGCATCGTGGTGCCCGGCGGCGGGTTCCTGCTGAACAACGAGATGGGCGACTTCAACGCCGCCCCCGGGCTGACCGACGAGCGCGGCCTCATCGGCACCGACCCGAACCTCGCCGAAGGGCACAAGCGGATGCTGTCCAGCATGACGCCCACCATCGTCGCCAGGGACGGCGAACTCTTCATGGTGACCGGCACTCCCGGCGGCCGGACGATCATCAACACCGTGCTGCAGACCATCCTGAATGTGGTGGATCACGGCATGAACGCGCAGGAAGCGGTGGACGCCGGACGCATCCACCACCAGTGGTTGCCGGACCGCATCAACTTCGAGCGGCAGCAGTTCTCCCCGGACACCATCTCGCTGCTCGAGAGTTACGGGCATTCGGTGAACGAGATCGCCGGGCAGGGCGCCGCCGAGGTCATCGTCCACCTCGTGGACGAGGGAGTCCTCGAAGGCGGCGTGGACCAGCGCGCCCCGGACGGCGGCGCGGGGGTCCACGACGAAGGGCCGCCGCCGGCGGAAGGCTCGCCGGCGGAGGGCCCGGAGGCCGACGAAGAAGCCTGCGCCGGCGGAGGCGGCGGGGAGCAGGACGCGGAAGGGGAGGCGGGCGCGGCGCGGACGCTCGCCGCCGCCCACAACTTCGTCCGCATCTCCGACCGGCTCGCCACTTCCGGACAGATCACGAACGAGGAGATCACCGCCGCGAAGGAGTCCGGTTTCGAAGTGGTCGTGAATCTGGCCCCGGCGCGCCGGGAGCGCAACCTCGAGGAGGGGTTCCGGGTCACCGAAACCGGGATGACCTATGTCCAGATCCCGGTGGACTGGCGGGATCCGGCGCTCCGCGATCTCGAACTCTTCTTCGAGGTGATGGACGCGAACCGCGACCGGAGCGTGTATGTCCACTGCTTCGCCAACATGCGCGTCTCGGTGTTCGTCTATCTCTACCGCACGCTCCGGGAAGGGGTGCCGGAAGCGGAAGCCTGGGAGGAGGTGCTCAAGGTGTGGGATCCGGGCGCCGACCCCGAGACCGCCCAGTGGCCCCGTTTCATCGAGCGGGCGAAACGGGAGTACTCCGCCGCCGGCTGATCCCGCCGGGACGAAACCACGGGGACGCGGATCCGCGCGGACGACGAGACCCTTGGCTGTGGTCGGCGCGGGGCGATGACCGGCGAACCCCGCGCCCCGAACGGCCCCGGCCCGGCGCCGGCGAATGCCCGGACCGTGGGCAACGCCGGCGCGGGGAACCCCGGGGCCGACGCGCAGACCCCGGCTGCGGCGCCGCTTCGACTCGCGGCGTCGACCCGGCCCGAAGCGGCATCCCCGGACGCCGGGAATGGGACCCTGCCCGACGGGATTTCGTCGGACGGGAACGGGACATCGCCCGACGGGAATACGCCGGACGGGGATTCGCCGGACGGGGATTCGCCTAGCGCGAATACGCCTGACGGGAATGCGCCCGACGGGAGTTCGTTTGGCGGGAATGCGTCTGGCGGGAGTTCGTCTGACGGGAATGCTCCTGACGGGGATTCGCCTGGCGGGAGCCCGCCTGACGGGAATTCGCCGGAGGGGGCCGGTCCCTCCGGGAGGAGAGCCCGCCGATTGGCCGGCCTCGCCTCCGGCGGCGCGCTGACCGGGTCGGGGGGGCCGCTCTGGAAGGAGCGGTCGGCCCTCGCCTCGGCGGCGTTCCACCTGGCCCTCGTCGGCCTCCTCTTCGTCCCCGGCCTGCTCGACGGGTTCGGCCGCGACGACGGCGCCCTCGAAGGCCGCCCCCGATTCGATTTCCGCATCGCCGGCGGCAGCGGCCCCGGCGGCGGCGGCGGTGGCGGCGGCAGCCGCGGCGACCGCATCAGCGCCTTCATCCGTCCCCGCGCCGCCGAGCCCCCCCCGCCGGAGCCGGAGACCCCGCGCCAGGCGCCCATCGCCCCCCGCAAACCGCGCCCGCTCCGTTTCGAGGACCTGGAGAACCTCGCCGACGCCTCGTCCCCGGTGGAACTGGCGCTGGGCACCGTGTTCTCGCCCCAGGCGGTGGAAGCGCCGGGCCTCTCCCTCTCCGACTTCGAGGACCGGGGCGGACGGGACCTCGCGCCGAGCGCCGGGACCGGCGGCGGCATCGGCGGCGGTGAGGGCGTCGGCACCGGCGAAGGGCAGGGCTGGGGCGTCGGCCCCGGCTACGGCGGCGGTTCCGGCGGCGGCGCCTACGCCCCCGGCGGATACGATGTGGAGCCGCGCCTGGTCTATGAGCCTCCCGAACCGCCCTACCCGGACGGCGCCCGCCGCCGCCGCGTCAGCGGCGAAGTGATGCTCCAGGTGCTGGTGAAACTCGACGGCTCCACCGAGGTGCTGGGGGTCATCAAGTCCGGCTGCCGCGCCTGCGTCGAGACCGCCCGCCGCCACGCCCGCAAGTACCGCTGGGAACCGGCGCTCAAGGACGGCAAACCGGTCGAAGCGGTCGGGGTCATCACCGTCACCTTCGGCCTCTTCTCCGGGCGATGACCGGCCCCGCCGCCGCCCCGCCGGGCCCCGCCGCTCGCGAAAACCGCCCGGTCGCGCTGCTCTCGGAGGACGCCATCGCCGCGCGCGTCCAAACATTGGCGGAAGAGATCGCCGCCGCCCGCGCCGGCCAGCGCCTCCACCTGCTGGTCGTCCTCCGGGGCGCCTTCGTCTTCGCCGCCGACCTGGCGCGCCGCCTCGACGAACAGGGCGTCGAGTTGACCGTGGACTTCTGCCGCGTCGCCACCTACGGCGACGGCACCGAGCCCGGCGTCCCGGCGGTCGAGTTGTACCACCCGGAGACCCTGACCGACCGCGATGTGTTCATCGTGGAGGACATCGTGGACACCGGCCTGGCCCTCGACGCCCTGGTGCGCGCCGTCCGCCGCGCCGCTCCCCGCTCCATGGGTTCGGTGGCCTTCCTCTCGAAACCCGAACGCCGCCGCGTCCCGATCGAGCCCGACTACACCGGTTTCATCATCCCCGACCACTTCGCCGTCGGCTACGGCCTCGACTACGCCGGCCGCCACCGCCACCTCCCCTTCGTAGGAATCCTCCAACCGGACTGATTCCTCGGCGCCGCGAGGGAGCGGGGGGAGTTATTCGCGGAATTCCGGTTCCGTTCCCGCCGCCGACAGCAGGCGCGCCAGCGTCGGGGCGGCGGCGTCGGCCACCTTCTCGACTTCGTCGGAGTCGATATGCCCGTCCCCCATACCGGCGGCCGGGTTCGAAGCGAACGCCAGACCGGCGACGCTGAGTCCCAGATGCCGGGCGGCGATCGCCTCCAGCGTCACGGACATCCCCACTACATCGGCGCCGATGGCGGCGAGCATCCGCACCTCCGCCGGCGTCTCGAACTGGGGGCCGCGGACTCCGGCGTACACCCCCTTCGGCAGCGGCAGCCCCAACCGCTCCGCCGCCCGGTCGAGTGCGGCTCCCAGGACCGGGTCCCAGGCATCCGTCATCGCCGGGAATCTCGGCTCCGGTCCCGGTTCCGGCCCTTCGAGCGGGCTGGCCCAGGTCAGGTTCAGGTGGTCGGTGATGCGGACGAACTGCCCCATCTCGATGTCCGGGCGGATCGCGCCCACGGCGGCGGTGAGGACCAGTCGCTTCACCCCCAGGGCGGCCAGCATTCGGACGCCGAAGACCGCCTCGTCCGGCGTGTTGCCCTCGTAGAGGTGCTGGCGTCCGGAGAGCAGCGCCACCGGCAACTGGGGCAGGAAGGAGGGCGAGTCCGGGTCGGGCCGCAACACGCCGACGATGAGCCGGCTGCGGTGGCCCGGGGCGGTGCACTCGGCCAGGCCGGGGATGGCGGAGTAGGGGAGTTGCCAGTGCCGCTCGACGCCCCGCGCGGCGCGGGCGAGCCCCGAACCGAGCACCACCGCGGTCTGCGGGAAGGTCTCGCCCCGTTTGCGCACCGTCTCCACGGCCTCGGCGATGCGGGCCGCCACTTCCGGTTTCATGTTCGGATTCCCGTTCCTTCCTGTTCGTTATGTTCGGGCGCCCCCGGTCAGGGCGCGCCGGCGAGCATCCCGGCGATCGTGGCGCTCACCAGGGTGGCAAGGGTACCGCCGATGAGCGCCCGGAGCCCCAGTCGGGCCAGATCGCGCCGCCGTCCGGGGGCGATGGCGCCGATGCCGCCGATCTGGATGCCGATGGAACTCAGGTTGGCGAACCCGCAGAGCGCGAAGGTGGCGATCACCTCGCTCTTGAGCGACAGCGCGCCCTCCGCCCGGAGCGCCGCCAGGTCGAGATAGGCCACGAACTCGTTCAGGATCAGTTTCTTCCCCAGCAGCGCCCCCACCGTCGCCGCCTCCGCCGCGGGCACGCCGATCAGGAACGCCACCGGGGTGAACGCCCAGCCCAGGATCTGCGACAGGGAGAGCCCGACCGCGCCGAGGGGCAGGTCCACCAACGCCACCAGGCTGAGGAAGGCGATGAGCATCGCCACCACATTCAGCACCAGTTTCATGCCCGCCGAAGCCCCGGAGGCGGCGGCCCCGATCACATTGACCTCCCGCTCGCCGCTGACTTCGGCGGCGCGGCCGGTCGTCTCCGGGGTTCCCGTCTCCGGCACGATGATCTTCGCCAGCATGAGCGCCGCCGGGGCGTTCACCAGGCTCGCCGCCAGCAGGAACCGGGCGTCCACGCCCAAGGCGATGAAGGCGGCGAGCATCCCCCCGGAGACGGTGGCCATCCCGGCGACCATCACCGCGTGGAGTTCCGACCGGGTCATCCGCTCGAGGTAGGGCGCGACGATCAGCGGCGCTTCGGTCTGCCCCATGAACACATTGGCGGCGGAGGCGAGGGTCTCGGCGCCGCTCGTCCCCATGGTCCGCCTCATGAGCCAGGCCATCCCGGCCACCGCCCGCTGCAGCAGGCCCAGGTGGTAGAGGACCGAGAACACCGAGGCCACATAGACGATCGTCGGCAGCGCCGAGACCGCGAGGATCACCCCGAACCGCTCCCGGTCGGCGAGCGGCCCGAACACCAGTTCGATCCCGGCGTTCGCCTGCCGGAGCGCCAGGTCCACCGCGTCGGCCACCGCGGAGAGCGCCGCCGTGCCCCACGGACTCCGGAGCACGATCAGCGCGAACACCGCCTGGAGCGCCAGTGACCAGACCACGATCCGCCAGGGGAACCGCCGCCGGTCGGTGGAGACCGCCCAGGCGATCCCCAGCAGCGCGGCGAGGCCCAGCAGCGACACCGCCCCGGTCAAGGCGCCCTCCCGCCCCCGGCGTTCAATCGAGGAGCGCCATGCCCCAGCCGACGACGAAGGCGAACCCGACGAAGCAGAGGAACGCCCCGACCGCGAACCGCACCCGGTCGCGCCGGCTCTCCCGCATGAGACAGGCGAACGCCGGCGAGACGAGCGCCGCGAACAGCGTCAGCGCCAGGAGGTGGCTCACCCGGCCGGCTTCCCCTTCGCCCCGGTTTCCCCGGCCGGCCCGGCTTCCCCGTCCGGCGCGGCCTCGACGCGGCGGGCGCCGGTGGCGAGGTCCCAGGCGTCGAGCGCCACGAGCACATTCAGCAGCCCCGCGGCGATGAGGAAGGCGTAGCCGTACTCGTAGGTGGTCGCCGCCGGGTCGCCGCCGCCGTAGCCGAGCATCTTGGCGGCGACATAGAGCCCCCCGGCGCCCATCTCGGCGAGTCCGGCCAGCAGGGTCAGCGGCGCCCCGGAGTCGAGCGGGAAGAGTTCCCCCTCCATGCCGATCCCGAAGGCGAACAGCAGCCCGATGCACGCGAAGTACACCGCCCCGGTCCCCCGCCGGTCGAGCGAGAAGTGGCCCAGGCCGGGAACGAGCAGCGCCAGCGCGCAGGGGATCAGCGGCCGCGCCGCCGCCCCGATCGGCGCCCCTTCGGGCCGGGCCCTGCTCCTCCCGGCGGTCTCGGCCACGAATGAGAGTCTATCCCCGCCGCCTTCCCGCCCGAACGGGGCGCCGCGCCGGGCGCCGCTTGCCGCCGGGCGGACCGGCGTGGCCGAAGGGCGGCTCCCCGAGACCTCGCGGCCTCCGGCCCGGAGGAGGTCGACGCCTGTCGTCGGAGGCACGCTGACGACCTGCCGCCAGGCTCCGCAAGCCTCCGATCGTCGGGTTCCGGTGCTATGCTAACTGCGCTGGTGAGAAGTCATCCCCCGGAGGGGGGCGTCGCGCCCGTCGCCTCGGCCGCCCATCGTTCGCGCCTCTCGATCCACCCGCGGAGCCGACGCCGCCACGCTGTTCCCGCATGAAGATCGAGTTCGAGAATCCGCCGATTCACGAAGTAGCGATCAGCGCCGGCTTCAACCCGCAGACGGTGCCGCTGCGAAGCGAACACATCGGACTGTTCTGGGCCGAAATCCGAGACAGATTCCCCGTCGGGGGGCAACGACCGCCAGTTGGTCGCTCGGAATCCATCAGTGGCGACGCGGATTTTTTCCCGATGCCTCGCTACTGGTTCCGATCCGGGGACAAGACCGCTTTGATTCAGGTCCAGTGGAACACCTTCGTGTTCAATTGGCGCCGAGGCGGAGGCGGCTACGCCGGGTTCGATGCTTCGCTGATGCGGCCTTTCGACCGGTACTTCGGGGTCTTCGAGGACTTTTGTCGCGACCATCTCGATCTCGATGCCCCGACACTCAGTATTGATCACTGCCGCCTGCACTATTTCAATTTGGTCCGTCACTGCGAGTACTGGCACGGGCCGCAAGACACTGGCCGCATCCTGCCGCATGTCAGTCTTCCAGACTTGAGCACAAACCACAGTGGCGCATCGGCCCTCGATTGCCACTACACGCTTGCGACCGAAGACGACCTGATAATCCGCCTGCGAATCCGCACGGGGAAGTCACGGGATGAGCAGAAGGCGAGTGTTCTGGTCTTCGAGATCAAGGCGAATGGCCGCCTTGGTGGTGTGCCCAAATCCGTTGCGGACGGTTGGTATCGGAGAGCTCACGCGGCCATTAGGGATTGTTTTCTGAGGGTAACGGACGAGGACATCAGAAATCGCTACTGGAAACCGGTAGAGGCAGCATCATGATCGGCCATCCTTGGATCTCTCCGGACGCGGACCAGTTCTCGTTCGTTGTGCCTGACCCTCTGTCCGACGCCTCGGAAGCGGCGGGAAATATGGAGATCGATCGCGACCCGATGGATTCCATCCTCTCGGGGTATCTGTCGACGTATCGGGCACAGAACAGGAACGCTGAACTCGGAGACTCCGTGCGCGTGGACTTCTTCGTCGAGTCTGTTCACGATCGCGGGTCATTCGTCGTCGACGAGAGGATACGCGCCGACCGTCCGCCGCTTCGCCATCGCACAGCGTGGGGAAAGCGGATCGAGGATCTTCGTTCGTGGGCTGAGGAAGACGGAGATCCGTTCCGTTCCGAGTCAGAACGGGACTTCTGGGCATTCGTCGAAGCGACGCCCGACGTTCGCCGGGGCGGTCTCGTACTCGTGTGTAACGGCAACCTCCGCGCCGTCTGGGATGGAGACGCCGGCGCCAGCGTGGGGTTGCAGTTCCTCGGTAACGGGGTCGTGCAGTATGTCCTCTTCAGGCGTGGGTCAGATGTCGACCAACGATGGCCCGAGGGCGGACGCGACGACTTCGACGGCTTCATGCGCCGAGTACACAGCCTCGATCTCGAGTCGGTGGTGTTGGAGTGACCGAAGGCACGGTGCCGGACGCCGATCATGTGGTCCGCTATGTGAAACAGAGTTCGATCGTAGACGGAAAGGTGCGAGGGTCCGCTTTCTTGCTCCGCCATGAGGAGGACGCTCTGTCCGTGAATTGGCTGGAGGTCTTCTCTATGGAGGAGGATGACCCGATCGACGCCGTACGGCAGGTGGTCCGTTTGCGACTCTCGAGGAACGGGCGGTTCGCCGAGATCCAAGTGGGGGAGGTCCGGCGGCGTCTCGCGGGGACGATCGATATCACCGTTATCCACCGGCCGCTCGAGGCCGATGTGGGTTTCCCGGCCGATCCATCCCATGCCGAGATTGCCGGACTGCCGGCACGTGTCTCGCAGATTGCGGAGGAGGTTGGAGACGTGATCGCGAGGTGTGTACGGCGACTCCATCCCGCTGTCACCGAGCGATGTTCGGCAACTCGTGCGTAAGTGTGCGAATCGGCCTCGCAGCAGCTCTTTGATTCTTGTAGGACGCTGTCGGAACCGGTCGACCCGCGCGCTATGCTGCAAGTGTCCGTGACAGGTGGTCCTTACGCCGGCGGAAACGGTGCCGATGCCTGCCAGGCGACACCTCTCCGAATCGGGGGACCCGGCGGGGAGCCTCGCGCAACGCCGGTCATCGGAATGCCGCGTCCGGGAACCTGCGGGTCGCCGGGGAGGCGGAGGGCGCGTCCCTCGGCCGATCGACACCGCGCAGGGAGCGGACCGTATCCGGCGCCGGGAAGTCGAACGGGAATTTCCGGTTTCGGCGGTCGGCAGCTTTGCTTCCGTCGCGTTCGTAGTCGGCGACGGGTCTTTCTTCATGGGTGAGGACGCGCGCCCCGAGCGCCCGGCGCTTCGGCATCGCGCACAGTGGGAGAAGCGGATCGAGGATCTACGTTCGTGGGCGGCGGAAGACGGGGAGCCGTTCCGTTCCGAGTCCGAACGGGATTTCTGGGCGTTCGTCGAGGCGACTCCCGGTGTTCGCCGAGGCGGCCTGGTACTCACGCCCCGCGGAAACCTCCGTGCCGTCTGGGAGGATGGCGCCGGCCGGCGAGTCGGCATGCAGTTCCTCGGTGGCGGGATCGTGCTGTACGTCATCTGCGGGCCCCGGCCGCGCACTCGGGACTCGTACTTCGTTGGGCGTGATGACTTCGAAGGAATCCGACGCCGGATCGATGGTCTCGATCTCCATTCCCTGGTGTACGAGTGACGGGGTTCCGGTTCCGGGCAGCGATCTTGGGCGGCTGTGGTGGGGCGGGCCTGATGCACCGCGAAGAAAACGAGGCAGGGCGTCGTCTCGACGCCGCCCCGCGAGCCGTCCGTTCGTGAGCGGATCCGGATCCGCGGCGACGCCCGGACGGCGAGTCTTCCGCGCCGTGAGGCGGGCGGGGCGGCTTCGGGCGGGGGTCCGTTCGCCCAGGCTCCCCGGCTCTGTCGGGGCGCGGCGTCGGCCCCGGGCCCCCGGGTCGGTCGCTCCGCCGGGGCGTCCTCCTCGACCCTGCGCCCGATATACGCTTTTCGGCTGCTGCCGATGACGAACCACCGAAACGCGCACGCGCCGGCCGCCGGGATCTGGATCCTGGAGGGCGCGCGCACCCCGATGACCACTTTCCTCGGGGGTCTCTCCGGGCTCACCGCGGTGGAACTCGGCGCCGAGGCGGCCCGGGGCGCCCTCGACCGCGCCGCCGCGCCCCCGGACCGGATAGACCATGTGGTCCTCGGCAACGCCCAGCAGACGAGCGCCGACGCGATCTACGGCGCCCGGCATGTCGGCCTCCGCGCCGGGGTCCCGGAGTCGGTTCCGGCGCTCACGGTGAACCGGCTCTGCGGCTCCGGCATCCAGGCGGCGATCTCCGGGGCGCACCTGCTGCTCGCCGGGGAGGCGCAGACGGTCCTCGCCGGCGGGATGGAGTCCATGAGCCAGGCGCCCTTCGTGGTGCGCGGCGCCCGCACCGGGCTGCGCCTCGGCCCCGGCCGGCTGGAGGACACCCTGGTGGCGGCGCTCACCGACGGGCAGTGCGGGCTCACCATGTCCGACACCGCCGAGAAGGTGGCGGCGAACGCCGGGGTGACCCGGGAGGAGTGCGACGAGTTCGCCTTCCGCAGCCAGCAGGCGGCGAAGGCGGCCGCGGCCTCCGGCGCCCTCGCCGAGGAGATCGTCCCGGTCACCGTGAAGACGCGGAAGGGCGAGCAGACCGTCACCGAGGACAGCCATCCCCGCCCGGACACCACCCGGGAGGGCCTGGCGGCGCTCCGTCCGGCGTTCACGAAGGACGGGCTGGTCACCGCCGGGAACGCCAGCGGCATCGCCGACGGGGCTGCGGCGCTGGTCCTGCGGCGGGAGAACGGCGCCGCCCCGGAGCGCGAGCCGCTGGGCCGGATCGTCTCCTGGGCCACCGCCGGGGTGCCGCCGGAGGTCATGGGGATCGGCCCGGTCCCGGCGAGCCGCGCCGCGCTGGCCGCCGCCGGGCTGTCCCTCGACGACCTCGACCGGATCGAAGTGAACGAGGCCTTCGCCCCGCAGTACCTCGCCGTGGAGAAGGAACTCGGCCTCGACCGCGACCGGGTGAACCGGAACGGCGGGGCCATCGCCCTCGGCCACCCCCTCGGCGCCAGCGGCGCGCGGCTGCTGCTGACGCTCCTCTACGAACTGCGCCGCTCCGGCGGCCGATACGGGCTCGCCACCGCCTGCATCGGCGGCGGGCAGGGGATCGCGATGGTCGTCGAGTCCGGCGGGTCTTCCTGAGCCGGGCCCGCCGATCGTCTGCCGAGGAAGAGACCGATGACCACCGCCGAGACTGCGCCGGTCGGCCCGGTGCGGACCGAGCGCCGGACGACGCCCGACGGCCATCCGGTCGCGCTGGTCACCATCGCCCGGCCGAAGGCGCTGAACGCCCTGAACCGGGAGACGATGGACGCGCTGCAGCAGACCTTCGCGGATCTCGCCGCCGACACCGAGTCGCGGGCGATCGTCCTCACCGGCGCCGGCGACCGGGCCTTCGTCGCCGGGGCCGACATCCGGGAACTCCGGGACCTCACTCCCGAATCCGGGCTCGCGGCGATGCGGCGGGGGCAGGAGATCCTCGGCGCCGTCGAGCGCAGCGAGAAACCGGTGGTGGCGGCCGTCGGCGGGTTCGCCCTCGGCGGCGGGCTGGAACTGGCGCTGGCCTGCCACCTCCGGGTGGCCACCACGGAGTCGCGGTTCGGCCTGCCGGAGGTGCGGCTGGGGGTGATCCCGGGCTACGGCGGGACGCAGCGTCTGCCGCGCCTCATCGGTCGGGCGGTGGCTCTCCGGATGATCCTGATCGGCGAACCGATCACCGCCGCCGAGGCGCTCGCGGTCGGGCTCGTGGATGGTCTGGGTCCGGACCCGGTCGCGGCGGCGCTGGGCCTGCTCGACCAGGTGCTGCGGAACGGCCCGCTCGCGGTCCGCGCGGCGCTCGCCGCCGTGAACGCCGCCGCCCCCGGCGAGGCGGGACTCGAGACCGGACTCGCCCGCGAGCGGGAGAGTTTCGCCTCCCTCTGCGGCACCGACGACATGCGCGAAGGGATCGCGGCGTTCCTGGAGAAGCGGAGCCCGACCTTCCGTGGCCGCTGACCCCGCCGGCGACGCCGGGGAAGAGGTCGCCGGGCGCGCCCCGGCCGAAACCGCCCCCGCAGAGCACTCGCCCGCCGAGACCGCCGCGCTTCCGCCCGGTGCGCTCGCCGGTTGCCGATTCGGGATCGTCGTCTCGCTCCGCGACGAACCTTCCGGGCGGCTCGCCGACGGGGCCGAATCGTTCCTGACCGAAGCCGGCGCCGTCGTCTCCCGCTGGCCGGCCCTCGGCGCCTTCGAGGTGGCCCAGTTCTGCGGCTGGCTGGCGGACTCCGGTTGGGTCGAAGCGATCGTCGCCTGCGCCAACATCGTCCGCGGCCAGACCGCCCACGACCGCCACCTGGGGACTGCGGTGACCGGGGCGCTCCTCGAGATCGGCGTCCGCACCGGCGTCCCGGTGGGGAACGCGGTCCTGACGGTGGAGAGCGCGGAACAGGCGGCGGCCCGCTCCGGCGGGGAGCGGGGGAACCGGGGAACCGAAGCCGCCCGCGCGGCCGCGCACCTCCTGCTCGCCAGGCGGCGGCTTCCGGCCGGTCGCGGGCGCGTCCCCCCGGGTGGGCGGTTCGGCGGCGCGGCAACGAGCCCCGGACGCGACCTCGGCCCGCCGGACTTCCCGGGGGTCTCCTGACCCGATGCACACCCTCCTCCGCACCCGCCGCCGCGGCCGGGCGCTGGCGGTGCAGATGCTGACCTCCTGGGACGCGAACCCCACCGAGCCGGCCCTCACCATGAAGCGGGTCGCCGCCCTCAGCCGGGCCAGCGCGGCCACGGTGGGCTTCGCCGAGAAACTGGCCCGGGGCGCCTGGGACCGCCTGGAGCGGATAGACGCCTGCCTCGACGGCGCCCTGGAGCCCTACTGGAAGGCGAACCTGGGCCGGGTGGAGCGGGGCGTCCTCCGGGTGGCCGTCGGGGAACTCCTCAGCGGCGCCGCTCCCCCGGCGGTGGTCGTCTCCGAGGCCCTCGAAGTCACCCGCCTGTACGCCGGCGAGGCGGCGGTCCCCTTCGTCCACGGCGTCCTCGACACCGTGGCGCAGCGGAACCGGGCGGCGAAGAAGGACGCGGGCGCCGAGGAGACTTCCGCTTCCGAACCCGCCGGCGAACCGGCGCCGTCCCCGAAGCGGAAGCGGGCCGCGAAGACCCGCCCGAGAGCGGCCGCCGCGCCGGAGGAACCGTCCCCGTGAGCGACCGTCCCGCCGAGCCGCCGGATCGCCGGCCCCCGGACCGCCAACCGTCCGACCGCCGGCCCCCGGATCGCCGGCCCCCGGATCGCCAGCCAGCGGATCGTCAGCCGCCCGACCGCCAACCGCCAGATCGCCGGCCGCCCGGCGGCGAACCGGCGGACGCCGCCTCCGGGCGCGACGAGCAGCACCGGCGCCGGAAACTGGAACGGATCGCCGCGCTGGGCATCCCCCTCTGGCCGAACCGCTTCGACGCCAGCCACACCCCGGCGGAGGCCTTCGCGGTCTGGGGCGCGCTCGCCGCCGACGCCCTCCACGACCTCCCGGAATCCGACCGCCGGACCCGGGTCGCCGGCCGCATCGTCGGCCTCCGCTCCTTCGGCAAGGCGGCCTTCGTCACCCTGAGCCAGGGTTCGGAGACCATCCAGGCCCACCTCCGCCGCGATGTCCTCGACGAGCGTGAGTTCCGCCTCTCCCGGCTGCTCGACCTCGGCGACTGGGTGGGCGTCGCCGGCCCGGTGTTCCGCACCCGCGCCGGCGAGTTCACCGTCCGCGCGGACCGGCTCACCTTCCTGGCGAAGGCGCTGCTGCCGCCGCCGGAAAAGTACCACGGCCTCGCCGACCGGGCGCTCCGCTACCGCAAGCGGTACCTCGACCTGCTCGCCAACGGGGAGACCCGGCAGATCTTCGTGCGCCGGGCGGCGGCGGTGCGGGCGCTCCGCCGGTCGCTGGACGCGGAAGGGTTCCTGGAAGTCGAGACCCCGATGCTGCAGCCGCTCGCCACCGGCGCCGCGGCCCGGCCCTTCACCACCCGCCACCGCGCCCTCGACCTCGAACTCTTCCTGCGGGTCGCGCCCGAGTTGTACCTGAAGCGGCTGGTCGTCGGCGGCTTCCCCCGGGTGTACGAGATCAACCGCAACTTCCGCAACGAGGGCCTCTCCACCCGCCACAACCCGGAGTTCACCATGCTGGAGTGCTACCGGGCCTTCGCCGACGCTGCGGGGATGATGGCTCTCACCGAGCGCCTGGTGGCGGACGCCGCCGCCGCGGTCCTCGGGGAGGAGGAACCGGCGCGTTTCGGCGGCGCCGAGATCCGGCTGGCGGTCCCCTTCGCCCGGGTCTCCCTGACGGAAGTGACCGCGGCGGCGCTCGCCGGCCGGGGTCTCCCGTTCGCTCCCGGGACGATCCTCGACGACCCGGCCCCGCTGGCGGACGCCCACCGCCGCCTGGAACTGGAACTGCCGCCCGAAGGAACCGCCGGCCGGCTGCTGGTGAACCTCTTCGAGGCCCTGGTGGAACGCACCCTGATCCAGCCGACCTTCGTCACCGGGTATCCGCTGGAAGTCTCCCCGCTCTCGAAGGCCGATCCCGACCACCCGGGGTTCACCGAGCGGTTCGAGTTGTTCATCGGCGGGATGGAGATCGCGAACGGGTTCTCCGAACTGAACGACCCCGACGAACAGGCGGCCCGCTTCGGGGAACAGATGGCCCGGCGCCAGGAGGCGGAAGACCACGCGATGGACTGGGACTACATCGAGGCCCTCCGCCACGGCCTCCCGCCCACCGGCGGCGTGGGCGTCGGGGTGGACCGCCTGGCGATGCTGTTCACCGGCGCCCCGGCGATCCGCGAGGTGATCCTGTTCCCCCATCTCCGGCCCCGGGCGGAGAAGCCGTCGTCGGGGGAACGGACGGCCCCCGGGGCGGCGGTCGGCGAGACGCCGGGCACCGAGTAACGGTCTCTTCGAACGGAACGGTCTCCGAGGAACGGCCCCCGACACGACGACCCGCGGATCCGCCGACCCCGAACCGCCCGCCTCCGAACCGACCGACCCCGAGCCGACCGGCCCCGAACCGCCCGACCCCGAAGAGCCCGAAACCGAAAAGAACGACGCCGGAAGTGCCCGACCCCGAACCGACCGGCCCCCCCGGCGCGGCCCCCGAGCCCGGTCGGACCGGCCGTCCGCCGCCGCGCCGCCCCCCCGGGATGGCCGCCCGCCTCGCCGGGGCGCTGCCGTTCGAACTGCAGATCGCCGCCCGCTACCTGATGCTGCACCGGCGCGGCCTGTTCATCTCGGTGATCTCCGCGGTCTCCGCGGTGGGAGTGGTGCTCGGGGTGGCGATCCTGCTGGTGGCGCTCGCCATCATGACCGGCTTCCAGGGCGAACTCCGCGCCCGCATCCTGGGGGCGCTCTCGCACCTCACCGTGTACAGCCGTTCCGCCGAGGGTTTCCACGACTACCCCGACGCGATCCGCCTCCTGGAGGAAGTCCCCGGCGTCGAAGCCGCCGCCCCGGTGATCTACGGCAAGGCGCTCGCCGTCGCCCGCCGCTCGGCGCTGGTGACCCTGAAGGGAGTGGACCCGGAGCGGGAGCCGGCGGTGAGCGAGTTCGCCGACCGCATGGTCTCCGGGCGGTTCGAAGCCCTCGCCGAACCGCCCGGGACCGAGCCGCCGCCGGTGCTCCTGGGCGAGGAACTGGCGCTCTCCCTCGGCGTCGCCCTCGGCGACCCGGTGCGCCTCATCGTCCCCGAAGGCGACCTGACGCCGCTGGGAACCCTCCCGGCCAGCCGCCGGTTCCGCATGGCCGGCAGTTTCCGCCTGGGCCTCTTCGACTACGACAACGCCTGGGCGCTCATCCCGCTCGCCGACGCCCAGCGGCTGGTCGGCCTCCCCGGCGAAGCCGGCCGCCTGGAAGCCCGCGCCGAAGACCTCTTCGCGGTGCGCGAAGTGGAAGCCGCCGCCGGCCGGGCGCTGGGCCCCGGCTTCTCCACCCTGAACTGGATCGACCTCAACACCACCCTGTTCTCCGCCTTCTGGCTGGAGAAGTTGGCGACCGCCCTCTTCGTGAGTTTCATCGTGGGCGTGGCGGCCTTGAACATCGTCGCCGGGCAGATCGTGACCGTCATCGAGAAGACCCGCGACATCGCCATCCTCCGGGCGATGGGCGCCACCCGGCGCAGCGTGATGGCGCTCTTCATGGCCCAGGGGGCCCTCATCGGCGTCGCCGGAACCGCGCTCGGCGCGGCGCTCGGGGCCGGCGCCTGCCGCCTCCTCGACGGTCGCATCCGCATCCCCGAGGATGTCTACCAGATCACCGCGGTGCCCTTCACCCTCCTCCCCGGCGACCTGGCGCTGGTCTGCCTGTTCGCCCCGGTGGTGTGCTTCCTGGCCACCCTCTACCCGGCCCGCCGCGCGGCGGCGCTGGTCATCACCGACGCCCTCCGCTTCCAGTGACCGCTCCCGACCGAGCCGCCCCCGGCCCCCCCGGGGCGTGCTTCCTCTCGGCGCGGGGCCTGGTGCGCGGGTTCGGCAGCGGCGCGGCCCGCATCCCGGTCCTCCGCGGCCTCGACTTCGACGCCGCGGCCGGCGAGATGGTCGCCGTCGTCGGGCGCAGCGGCGTCGGCAAGACCACCCTCCTCCAGGTGCTGGGTACCCTCGACCGCCCCGAGGCCGGGGAACTCCGCTTCGCCGGCGAGGACGCCGCCTCCCTGGCGGAACGCCCGGGCGCCGCGTTCCGCAACCGCTCGGTGGGCTTCGTCTTCCAGCACCACCGCCTCCTCCCCGAACTCAGCGCCGTCGAGAACGCCTCCCTCCCGCTCCGCATCCGCCGGGTGGCCCGCTCCGCCGCCGAGGCCCGGGCGGCGGCGCTCCTCGCCGACCTGGGTCTCGAAGGCCGCCTGCACCACCGCCCCGAGGAGTTGAGCGGCGGGGAGCAGCAGCGGGTGGCGGTGGCGCGGGCGCTCGCCGGGGACCCGGGCCTGCTGCTCGCCGACGAACCCACCGGCAACCTCGACGACGAGGCCTCCGCCCTGCTCATGGACCTCCTGCTGCGCCTCCACCGGGCGCGGGGCCTGACCTCGATCATCGCCACCCACAGCGGCGGCGTCGCCGGCCGATGCGACCGGGTCCTGCGGCTCGAAGGGGGCGTCCTGCGCCCGGCGGCGGACGGCCCCGGCCCGCTGCTGCTAAATTCCGGCCCGGCAGCAGATCGGCCGTAACCGCCCGCGGGTCATTCGCAGTGTTCGAGCGTTACACGGAGAGCGCCAAGCGGGTCATCTTCTTCGCCCGCCACGACGCCTCCCAACTCGGCGGGGACGCCATCGAGGCCGAACACCTGCTGCTGGGCCTCCTCCGGGAGCCGGAGGGCCTGACCGCGGCGCTCTTCAGCCGCCTCCACATCTCGCCCGACCAGATCCGGCGCGAGGTGAGAAGCCATGTCCTCCTCCGGGACTCGGTCTCGACCTCGGTGGAGATCCCGCTTTCGGCGGAGACCAAGCGGGTCCTCCAGAACGCCCGGGAAGAGGCCGACCGGATGCGCAGCGAGAGCATCGGCACCGAGCACCTGCTGCTGGGGATCGTCGGCGCCCAGGGTTCGGCGGCGGCGCAGATCCTGGCCCGCCAGGGCGTCCGCCCGGCGGTGGTGCGGGAGGCGATGGACTCCCGGGCGCTCCGCCGCGCCCCCAAGAAGAACCGGGAGACGCCGCTCCTCGCCGAGTTCTCCCAGGACCTCACCCAGGCCGCGGCGGAGGGGAAACTCGACCCGCTCATCGGCCGCGGCCCGGAGTTGGAGCGGGTGATCCAGGTCCTCTGCCGCCGCACCAAGAACAACCCGGTGCTCATCGGCGAGCCGGGCACCGGCAAGACCGCCATCGTCGAAGGACTCGCCAGCCGGATCGTGAGCGGCGACTGCCCCATCTTCCTCTCCGACCGCCGCATCCGCGCGCTCGACATCTCGCTGGTGGTCGCCGGCACGAAGTACCGCGGCCAGTTCGAGGAGCGGCTCAAGGCGATCCTGAAGGAACTCCGCGAGGCCTCGGACTGCATCATCTTCGTGGACGAACTCCACACCCTGGTGGGCGCCGGTTCCGCCGAGGGCTCCCTCGACGCCGCGAACATCCTGAAACCGGCGCTCTCCCGCGACGGCATCCAGTGCATCGGCGCCACCACCCCGGCCGAGTACCGGATGCACATCGAACGCGACCGCAGTCTGGCGCGCCGCTTCCAGGGCGTCCGGGTGAACGCCCCCACCGACGAGGAGACCGTGGTCATCCTCGAAGGCGTCAAGGAGCGGTACGAACGCTTCCACCGGGTGCGCTACGCCCCCGAGGCGATCGGGGCGGCGGTGCGCCAGGCGCAGCGGTACCTCACCGACCGGTTCCTCCCGGACAAGTCGGTGGACCTCCTCGACGAAGCCGGCTCCCGGGTGAAACTGCGCGACAACCGGCTCTCCAACGAGTTCAGCGAAGTGCGCAAACGGATCCGCGACATCCGCCGGCGGAAGGACCGCGCCTTCGGCGAGAACGACCTGGAACGGGCCTCGCTGGCGCAGGACGAAGAGAACGGCGAACGGGAGACCCTGCGGGCGCTCAAGCGGGAATGGCAGGAGCGGGACGCCGAACGCCCGCTGGTCACCCGCCGGGACATAGACGAAGTGGTGGCCCACTGGACCGGCATTCCCCTCGGCTCCATCGAGGAAGAGGAAGGCCGCAAACTGCTCCGCATCGAGGAGGAACTCCACCGCCGCATCGTGGGCCAGGAGGAAGCGGTGCGGGGGGTGGCGAAGGCCATCCGCCGGTCGCGCGCCGGTCTCAAGAACCCCCAGCGTCCCGGCGGCGTCTTCCTCTTCCTCGGCCCTTCCGGGGTGGGGAAGACCGAAGTGGCCCGCTCGCTGGCGGAGTTCCTGCTGGGAACCGAACAGTCCCTGCTGCGTTTCGACATGAGCGAGTACCTGGAGCGCCACTCGGTCTCCCGGCTCATCGGCTCGCCCCCGGGCTATGTCGGCTACGGCGAAGGCGGCCAACTCACCGAACGCGTCCGGCGGAACCCGTACTCGGTGCTGCTGCTCGACGAGATCGAAAAGGCGCACCCCGATGTCTGGAACCTGCTGCTGCAGGTCTTCGAGGACGGCCGGCTCACCGACGGCCTCGGCAACACGGTGGACTTCAAGAACGCCATCATGATCATGACGAGCAACATCGGCGCCCGGGGCCTGCAGAAACAGGCGGCGCCCGGTTTCGCCCCGGCGGACCCGGCGCGCCGGGCCCGGGCGATGCGGGAACTGGTCCGGGCCGAAGTGAAGCAGACCTTCAGTCCCGAATTCCTGAACCGCATCGACGCCACCATCGTGTTCGACCCGCTGACCCGGGAGGACCTGGCCGCGATCCTGCGCAGGATGATCTCCCGGATGAACGCCGACCTCGCCGACCGCGGCCTCTCGGTGAAGTTGACCCCCGAGGCCGAGGACTTCCTCACCCGGGTGACCCTGCGCGACCCGGCCTACGGCGCCCGGCCGCTGCGCCGCGCCCTCCAGAAGTATGTGGAGGATCCGCTCTCGGAAGCGGTGCTCACCGGCGAAGTGGGCCCCGGCGGCGGCCCGGTGGAACTCGACTACCGCCCGAAACCGGCCCTGCCCGAGGGCGCCGGCGGGGGCGGGGAAGCCGGCGATCCGGAGGCCGGGGAACTCGGCGAACTGGTGGTCCGCACGCGGGAAGGAACCCGCGAACTGGAGGAGGCGCTCGTATGAAGATCCCCGCGTCCGTCCCGAAGGCGTCCGCCCCCGGCTCCCGGCGCCCCACGGTCCTCGGCGGAGCGCTGTCGGCCGTCGTCGCCGTCGCCGTTTCCTTCGTTTCTCTCGGTCTCCCGACGCCGGTCGCGGCCCACGCCTCCGCCCCGGCGCTCCCGACAGCGGCGCTCCCGGAAGCCGCGCAGACCGCCGAGACCGTGGAAGCGGTCGTCATCGAAGGGAACGACCTCATCGCCGCGGACGCCTGGCTGGCCCACCTCAGCGTGGAACCGGGCGACCCGGTGGACCGGGAAGCGCTCCGCGGCGAATTCCGCAAACTCTGGGACACGGGTTTCGCCGACGACCTCCGCCTCGAACTCCGACCGGGGCCCGGCGGCGGGAAGATCGTGGTGTTCGTCGTCCACGAGCGCCCCCGGATCGCCGCGGTGGAATTCGTCGGTTCCGAGGAACTCGACGACGACGAGATCCGCGAGAAACTGGAAGAGGAAGACGCGTTGATGCCGCTCGACGCGCCCTACGACCCGGACCGGGTGGTGAAGGCCCGGGAGGTCATCGCCGCCCTCCTCGTGGACAAGGGCCGCACCGAAGGCGCGGTGGAGAGCGAGATCACCCAGTCGGAGGACGGCGTGCGGATCGTCTTCCAGATCCGGGACGAGCAGCAGGTGCGCATCCGCCGGGTGCGGTTCACCGGCGTCGAGGCGCTCGACGAATGGGTGCTGCGCTGGGCGATGAGGAAGACCCGGGAGAGCCACGCCCTCGGCGCGCTCCTCGGCGGCTCCACCTATACCGAGGAGCAGTACGGCGAAGACATCGAGAGCGTCCGCCAGGAATACCTGAAGCGCGGGTATCTCGATGTCTCCTTCGGCCCCCCGCAGATCGAGTACGAAGACGGCCATTCCCGCACCTTCCTCTTCTGGAAGCGGCCGAAGCGGTGGATGGACATCACCATCCCGGTGGCCGAGGGCGACCAGTACCGGGTGGGCGAAGTGACCGTCGAAGGCGCCGAAGTGTTCCCGGCGGAACTGGTGCGCGGCTTCTTCCCGCTGGCCCGGGGCGAGGTGTACGACGAATCCCGGGTGAACGACGGCCTGGAGTCGCTCCGCGAGATCTACGGCGCGCGGGGCTATGTGCAGTTCACCGGTTTCCCCACCTGGCGGCGGAACGAAGCGGAGAAGATCGTGGATGTGGTCGTCAACCTGGCCGAGGAAGACCAGTTCCTGGTGAACCGCATCGAGTTCCGGGGCAACTCCACCACGAAGGACCGGGTCATCCGCCGCGAGATGTGGCTGAACGAGCAGGACATCATGAACATGGAACTGCTCAAGGCCTCGATCCAGCGGATCAACCAACTCGGCTACTTCCGCCCCATCGAACAGCCGGATATCCAGCCGAGCCCCGATGACGAAACGAAACTGGACATCACCCTCGACCTGGTGGAGGAGAACCGGAACCAGCTCACCTTCGGCGCCGGCGTCTCCGGCCTCGAGGGTTTCTTCGCGAACGCTTCCTTCGGCACCACGAACTTCCTGGGCCGGGGCGAGACCGCGAACTTCACCATCCAGGCCGGCAACCGCACCCAGAACTACCAGATCGCGATCACCGATCCCTACTTCATGGACAAGCCGGTGACGCTGGGTTTCGATGTCTTCCGCCGGACGCTCAAGTTGCGCGAGTTCACCCGGGACGACATCGGCGGCCGCCTGGTGTTCGGTCTGCCCATCGGCCGCTGGTCGCGCGCCTTCCTGAACTACGGCTACTCGGTCATCACCATCCGGGAACCGGACCCGGACATCGTGCTGAACCTCTACGACCTCTACTACAACAGCACCTACCTGGATCCCCGGTTCTACGGCCTGTCGGGGAACTTCCGGGAGAGCAAACTCAGTCCTTCCTATGTCTACAACACGGTGGACCATCCGATCTTCCCCAGCAGCGGGAAGAAACTGACCGCCTCGTTCGACATCGCCGGCGGGCGCCTGGGGGGGAATGTCCACTACTACAAGCCCACCCTCGAAGGCGTCCTCCACACCCGGGTCATCGGCGGCACTTCGCTCGGCTTCCGCGTGATGGGGAGTTACCTCCACGGGTACGGCGGCGTGCCCCCGGCGGACGGGGAGCCGATCGACATCTTCGATGTGGAGCAGACCGGCGTCCCCTACTACAACCGGTTCTTCCTCGGCGGCGAGTACCAGATCCGCGGCTTCTACATCCGTTCGGTGGGGCCCCGGAACGAGAACGGGCAACTGCTCGGCGGCAACAAGATGCTGCTGTTCAACGCCGAGTACTCGATTCCGCTGGCGGGGCCGCTCCGGGCGATCCTCTTCTTCGACGCCGGCAACGCCTTCGCCGAGGAGGACGCCTGGAGTTTCTCCATGCTGCAGAACTTCCGCACCTCGACCGGCATCGAGATGCGGGTGTTCATCCCCATGCTGAATGTGCCCTTCCGGCTCATCTTCGCGTACAATCCCCACCGGGACTATTACCACCGGCCCACGGCGTTCGTCTTCGGGATCGGAACGACCTTCTAGCCGGCCGTGCGCGCGCCCGCAGCGTGAGGCTGCCCTCCACGCTTCCCCGAAGTTTCCCCCGACAGTTTCAGGAGTTGACCCAGGCGATGAACCATGTTGCCCGCCGCCCCCCCGGCGGCCTTTCCCGGCCCGCCCCCGGGGCCGTTTCCCGCCGGCGCTTCGCCTCGGCCGCCGGCGCTCTCGGGGCGCTCACCGCCGCCTTCGCGCTGGCCGCCCCGGCGCCGGCCCCGGCCCAGTCGGCCACGGGGGGCGCCCGGGTTGCGGTCATCGACATCGACCGGATCGCCCAGGAATCGGAGCGGGGCCAGGCGCTGATCGCCGAGTTCCAGTCGCTCCAGGAGGAGATCCTGCGCGGGCGGGGGACCCGGGAGCAGGAGATCGCCGATCTCACGAACCGGGCGCGGTCGCAACTCCTCTCGGCGGAGGCGCGCGCCGAGATCACCCGCGACATCGAGCGCAAGCAGACCGATCTGCAGCGATGGCTGGAGGATCAGCAGCGCGAGTTCAACGACCGGCAGACGACCGGCTTCCAGGAACTCGAGCAGCAACTCGGCCCGGTGGTCGAGGAAGTGGCCCGCGAGCGGAACCTCCAACTCATCTTCCGGGTCACCCCCGGGCTGACCTTCATCATGGACCCGGCTCTCGACATCTCCGCCGAGGTGATCGAGAGGTTCAACGCCCGGAACGCCGCCGGCGAAGGCGAGTAGGGCCGCCGGCCCCGGCGACGGCCTGCCCGCGCCTCGCGGAGAACCCGACGGAGAACCGGCGACCGCCGGGGCGTCCGAAGTGACCGGTCCCGAATCCCCCCGGCCGCTGCTCGACCGGGTGTTCCCTCCCGCCCCGGACGGAGCGGAAGCGGCGGCCGCCCCCGAGGGAATGGAGAAGGGAGCGGCGCTCGGCGGCGCGAGCGGGCCGGGGGGCGGTCCGGGGCGTGCAGCCTTCCGGGGCGAGAGATGCTTCCCCGCCGACGAGCCGTTCTTCGCCGGACACTTCCCCGGGCTCCCGGTCGTCCCGGGCGTCTTCCTGCTCGAAGCGCTGGCCGAGTGCGCCCGGCGCTCGCTGGCGGCGGAGCACCCCGACCGGCGTTTCGTCCTCGCCGGCGTCACCGGGGTGCGGTTCCGCCGGCGCGTGGAGCCCGGCGACCGCGTGCACTTCGAGGCGTGGCCCGCCGCCGATGCGGATTCCGGGTGGGGCCGGTTCCGGGCCGAGGCGTCGGTGAGCGGCCAGAGGGCAGTCGAGGCGACGCTGGAGTTCCGGTGACCCGGGTCCGCCCGGCCGTCCTCCGGCCCGGGATCCGGTGGCCGACTCGCCTCCGGGTCGGTTCGACCGGTCCGGCCCTCCTCCGGGTTTCCCCCGGCGAGCCGCGGCCCCGCGCGCGGTCGGCCCGGTGAGTTCCGACCTGCTCGGACTCCGGGCGCCGCCGCGCCGCGAGCCCCCGACCGGCGAGGGGGCAGGGGGAGACGCCGGGAGGACTGCCGAGGGGGCCGGAGGAAGGGCCGGCCGGAAGAGCGGCCGCGGGGCGACGCCGCCGCCCTTCCGCCGCCGGTCCTCCGCCGGGCGAACGCCGCCCCGGGGGCCCGCTCCGGGCCGGCCGCTCCTCGTCGGCCTGAGCCGCGGCGGGGCTGCCGAGGCTTTCGCCGGGCGCAGCCGCCGCCGGGAGGCGACCGTCATCGGCGCGTCCCTCACGGCGCACCTGCTCCTGCTCCTGGCCCTGCTGGGCCGGTTGATCCCCCTGCCGGACCGACCCCCGCCGCCGCTGGCCGAAGAGGAACCGGAACCGCTCCTCTACGCCTTCGAGGCGCCGCCGGAGGTTCCGGAGGCCGCGGTCGTCCCGCTCTCCCCCCCGGAGCCGGAACTGCCAACGGAACTGCCGCCGGAACCCGAACCGGAACCGGTTCCCGCCGCCGAAGCCGCGCCGCCGCCGCCCGCCGCCGCCCTCGTGATCCCGAAGGCGCAGATCGGCGCGCCCACTACCGGTTTCCAGAACGACCTCCCCTTCTCCGAGGGCGACCTCGACGAGTTCTTCACCGACCGGGAGGCCGGCGAGGACCCCGAGGCCCCCGCCGACCGCGACGACGCCCCGGCGCTCCTCGCCTTCGAGCCGGAGCCGGCGCCGGAGGAGGAGTTCGAGATCCCCGAACCGCCGGCCGTCCCCGACGAACCTTCCCCCGCCGCCGAGCCGGCCGCCGCCGGGGACGCGCCCGACGGGGCGGAGGATCTCGCCGCCCTCCTCGCCCGGGACCGGCTGCGCTTCGACAGCGACGCCTTCCGCGAGCGGATCCGCGACCCCGCCGCCGAAGTCCGCCGCCGGGCCGCCGAGATCGCGCGGGAGAAGGCGCGGGTCATGGCCCGGGAAGAAGAACGGGAGCGGGGCGAGCCCACGGACATCTGGCGGTTCCTCGAGGGCAAGCGGTTCCGCAACCCCGAGGGCGGCCTGGTCTCGAACCGCAACAACACCCTCTACTACGACGACCGGGGCGCGAACCTGGTGCCCTGGATCACCCGGCTCATCGCCGAGGTCCGCCGCAACTGGTACATCCCCTACGCCGCCTCCTACCAGGCCGGGCATGTGGCCATCGCCATCAGCGTGCTGCGGAGCGGCGCCCTCTCCTGGCTGCAGGTGGTGATCCCCTCCGGGGTCCCCGGCTTCGACAACGCCGCCGAGGGCGCGCTCCGGGGCGCCCAACTGCTGCCGCTGCCCGACGATTACCCCGGCGAAGACTTCGAGATCATGCTGGTGTTCTGGTACAACGAACGCCCCTACGACCTCTTCGGCTCCCCCCCCTGACCGTCTCGCCGGACCGCCCGCCCACCCGCTTCGTCGGAACCCTCGCCGGACCCCTCGTCTGACCGTTTCCCGACCCGTCCGGCCCGATCGTTCGCGGGCGACCTCCCTCCCCACCGCCGGCCCTGCCTGTCGCGGGCGCCCCCGGCTCGACCGGCGCGGCCCCCGGGCCCGGCTGACCGCCGCCGCCGCCCTCTGCGCCCTCCGGTCCTCATGAACGCTCTCGCGCCGGCGGCGAACCCGGCCCTGCCGCCGGCGGCGAATCCGACCCCGCCGCCGCCGGCGAATCCGACCCTGCCGCCGGTCGCTGCCGCCCTCCGCGGCCCCCGGGCGCAGAACCGGCGGTTCCCGGCGGCGATCCTCCTCCCCGTCGTCTTCGCCGTCGTCTTCCCGGCCCCGGCCCCGGCGGACGCGGCGGCGCTCTTCCCGGCGGCCTCCCCGGCGGTCCCCTCCGAGTCCCCCTCGGAGCAAGGTCGCCCCGGGCAGGCTCCGGCGCCGGAAGGCCCGCCGATCCGCGTCGGACTCGCGGACGGCGTCCCCGCGGCGCTGCTCACCGCGCCCGCGCCCTTCACGCTCCGGGCCGGGGAACTGGCCATCGAAACCGCCTGGGTCCTCGTCTCCCCGGAGACCGGCCCCCCCGAACCGGTCTTCGCGCTGGGATCGTTCCCGACCGAAGACGCCGCCGACGAGACCGCCGAGGCCTTCCGCGAACGGGGCGGCGCCGGTGTCCGGGTGCGGCGGAACCCGGAGGACGGCCGCTATCTCCCGATCCCGACGGAGATCCCCCCCTCCTCCGCGGCGAACCCGGAAGCAGGCCCCGCCGACCGCCTCCGCGCCGCCGGCTTCCCCGGGGCCGGGGAGTACCCCCTCGCCGCCGCCGCCGGCGACGCCCTCGTCCTCCGTCCGGTCGGAGGCGCGCCGATCCGCATCCCCGGCGGCGTCCCGCTCGCGGTGACGCCCCCCGGCGCCGGCTTCCTCGAATGGGAGGGCCGGCCCTACCGGGGCGAGTTCACCGTCTTCCGCCGGGGCGCCGGCGTCACCGTGGTGAACCGCCTCCCCCTGGAGGACTACCTGCTCGGCGTGGTCCCCCGGGAGTTGCCCCCCGACCTGTTCCCGGAGTTGGACGCCCTGAAGGCGCAGGCGCTGGCGGCGCGCACCTACGCGCTGCGCCCGCGCGACGCCTACCGGGAGCGCGGCTACGACCTCTGCAGCGGCCCGGCCTGCCAGGTGTACGGCGGCGCCGCCGCGGAGCGCCCGCTCTCCACCCGGGCGGTGCGCGAAACCGCCGGGGAGGCGATCTACCACGAGGGCGCGCCCATAGACGCGCTCTACACCGCGGCCTGCGGCGGCCACACCGAGAACGCCGAGAACATCTTCACGAACCCCACCCCCTACCTGGTGGGCCGCGCCGGCCTCCGGGAGTCCGGGGGCGCCCGCCTGGAGGCCGCCGGCGCGGCGCCGCTCGACGCCGCCGTCGCCCGGGCCGCCGGCGCCCTCCCGCCGGAGTGGCTCCGCTCCGGGGATTCCGACGCCGACCGCTTCGAGGTGCTGGCGGTCCCGGCGACCCCCGCCGAAGCCGGGAGTGTCCTGATGGCGACGGCGGACTTCCTGGGAATCCCGACCTGCCCGCCGACCGTCTCCGCTCCCCCGACTCCGACCCTCACGCTGGCCGCCTTCGGGGAGTTGGCGCAGGTTCTCCGCTGCCGCCCCCCGGCCCGGGCCGCCGCCCCCTCCGGCGCCTCCCCCTTCGGCCGGACCCCGGAAGAGGCGCCCGGTGAGCCGCCGGCCGGCGTCCGCGCCCTCCTCGACGAGGGCCTCCTCGACCCCGGCGACCGGGGCCTGGCGCCGAACCGCCCGGTGACCCGCCGCGAGGTCCTGGCCGCCGCTGCCGCCCTCCTCGAACGGGAGCGTCCGCTCTTCCGCCGCGGCCAGGTGCGTCGGGCGGGGAACGGCCTCCTCCTGATCGAGGAGGACTCCCCCGCCGGCACGGCGTCCGACGCCCTCCGGGGAACTCCCGCCGGGGCGAAACGCCTCTTCCGCCTGACGCCGGCGAACGACGCCCTCCTCTACCGGGAGACGCTCCCGATCCGGATCCCCGGCCGCCCCGACGCCGCCCCGCTCCTGGCGCCGGTCCCCGCCCTGACCGCCCGGCTCGGCGACTTCGTCCGCTTCCACGCCATCCCCGCCGGACCGCGACCGGAAGGCTCCGGGGGGAGCGCTTCCGACCCGGCCTCCCCCGACGCCGCTCCCGAGATCCGGTTCGGGATCCTGATCCTGGAAGACCTGGGCGAGACCTGGGACCGCTTCTCGCGGCAGCGCTCCTGGCTGGTGCCCAAGGACGCCGGGACGCTGGCGGAGGCCGCCGCCCGGCTGAAGCCCATCGGCGACCTGCTGGCGCTGGAACCGCTCGAGTACGGCGTCTCCGGGCGCATCGTCCGGCTGCGCCTCGTCGGCAGCGACGGCAGTCTGGAAGTGCGGGGCCTCGGCGTCCGCCGCGTGCTGGGCCTCTCCGACAACCTGTTCTTCGCCGAACCGCGCTACACCCCGGACGGCCGGCTGCGCGGTTACTGGTTCACCGGCCGCGGCTGGGGCCACGGTCTCGGCCTCTGCCAGGCCGGAGCCTACGGAATGGCGGCGGCCGGCGCCGACTACCGGCAGATCCTGGCCCACTACTACCCGGGAACCGAGATCCGCCGATGACCCGGGAACGCGCCCTCGGGGAGACCCCGGCGCGTTGAACCCCGCCTTCCTCCGCTTCAGCCCCGGCCAGTTGCGCGCCGGGGCGCTCGTGGTGCTGTTCCTGGCGCTGCTGGCCCTCCTCCGCCGCTGCTGAGGCGCGCCCCCTCGCCGCGCCACCGTGTCGCCCCGCCACCATCGACCCGCCGTTGCTCCGCAGTCAACGCCCCGCCGCCACGGTCCCCGCCGGCCGTTGCGCCGTAGTCAACGCCTCCTCGGCCCTGGACTTCCGCCATCGCCCGTTGCTATCGACCGCGGCCGGCCGACCGTCCGCCATCGCCGGAGCGCCGCCCATCGCCCCGCCACCGTCGCTCCACCACCATCGCTCCACCACGGTTCCCCGGTAGCCGTCGGCCCGCCACTGCTGCCCGTTCCGCCGTTGACTCGTCGCCGTCGCTCCGCCCCCGCTGTTGCTTCCGCGTCAACGCCCCGCCTGCTGGCGCTTCGTCGGCAACGCCCGCCTCCCGTCGCTCCGCCGCCATCGCCCCCGTCGTCGCTGACCTGCCTCGGTTGCCCGTCGCCTTCGTCGTTCCGCCATCGTCCCCGTCGCTCGTGATCCGCTGCGCCGACCCGCCGTATTCGACCGGTCGCCGCCGACGCGCCGTGGCCCGGTCGCGTTCGACCCTCCGCCGTTGACCGCGGCGCTCCGTCCGTTGTTGCTTCTGCGTCAACGCCCCGCCTGCCGTTGCTTCGTCGGCAGCGCTCGCCTGCCGTCGCTCCGCCGCCGTCGCCCCCGCCATCGCTGACCTGCCTCCGTTGCCCGTCGCCTTCGTCGTTCCGCCATCGTCCCCGCCGCGCGTGATCCGCTGCGCCGACCCGCCGTATTCGACCGGTCGCCGCCGACGCGCCGTGGCCCGGTCGCGTTCGACCCTCCGCCGTTGACCACGGCGCTCCGTCCGTTGTTGCTTCTGCGTCAACGCCCCGCCTGCTGTTGCTTCGTCGGCAACGCCCGCCTGCCGTCGCTCCGCCGCCATCGCTGACCTGCCTCGGTTGCCCGTCGCCTTCGTCGTTCCGCCATCGTCCCCGTCGCTCGTGATCCGCTGCGCCGACCTGCCGTATTCGACCGGTCGCCGCCGACGCGCCGCGGCCCGGTCGCGTTCGACCCTCCGCCGTTGACCGCAGCGCTCCGCCCGCTGTTGCTTCTGCGTCAACGCCCCGCCTGCTGGTGCTTCGTCGGCAACGCCCGCCTGCCGTCGCTCCGCCGCCATCGCTGACCTGCCTCGGTTGCCCGTCGCCTTCGTCGTTCCGCCATCGTCCCCGTCGCTCGTGATCCGCTGCGCCGACTGCCCGTACTCGACCGGTCGCCGCCGACGCGCCGTGGCCCGGTCGCGTTCGACCTTCCGCCATACCGCAGCGCTCCGTCCGTTGTTGCTTCTGTGTCAACGCCCCGCCTGCTGTTGCTTCGTCGGCAACGCCCCGCGCCGCCATCGCCCTTCCGCCATCGTCCCCGCCGCCCGTGCTCCGCTGCACGGACCGGCCGTACTCGACCGGTCGCCGCCGACACGCCGTGGCCCGGTCGCGTTCGACCTCCGCCGTTGACCACAGCGCTCCGCCCGATGTTGCTTCTGTGTCAACGCCGCGCCTGCTGTTGCTTCCTCGGCAACGCCCCGCGCCGCCATCGCCCTTCCGCCATCGTCCCCGTCGCTCGTGATCCGCTGCGCTGACTGCCCGTACTCGACCGGTCGCTGCCGACGCGCCGTGGCCCGGTCGCGTTCGACCTCCGCCGTTGACCGCAGCGCTCCGCCTGCTGTTGCTTCTGTGTCAACGCCAAGCAGGCTGTTGCTTCGTCGGCAACGCCCTGCACCGCTGTTGCTCCGCCGCCATCGTCCTCGTCGCCCGTGATCCGCGGCGCTGACCTTTCGTACTCGACCGGTCGCCACCGACGCGCCGTGGCCCGGTCGCGTTCGACCCTCCGCCGTTGATCGCTGTCGGCGCCGACCCTCCGCCCCGCGGAGTGGAACCCGGGGCCGCTCCGCCCGCCGCTCTCGGGGACAGCGCCGAGGAATCCCCGGCGCCCGCCGCTCCGAAGGGCGCCGGAGACGGGGGCGACCGTCGGGTGCTGGCGCTGGTCGGTCCCACCGCTTCCGGAAAGTCGGAGGCGGCGGTGCGCCTGGCGCGGGACCTCCCGTTCCCGGTCGAGATCGTTTCCTGCGACGCCTTCCAGATCTACCGCGGCCTCGCCGTCGGCGCCGGGGTCCTCCCCGAAGAAGCGCGCCGGGGCGTCCCCCACCACCTGCTCGGCGTCCTCGCCCCCGACGACCCGGCGACCGCCGGACGGTACGCCGAACTCGCGGCCGCCGCCATCCGGGAGATCCGGGGCCGGGGCGCCACGCCGCTCGTCGTCGGCGGCAGCGGGCTCTACTTCCGGGCCCTGCGGGACGGGCTCTTCGCCGGGCCCCGACCCGAACCCGAACTGCGCCGCCGCCTGGCCCGGATCGCCTCCCGCCGTCGCGGCGACCACTGGCTGGCCCGGCTGCTCGCCCGGCTCGACCCGGAAGCCCACCGGGCCATCCACCCGAGCGACCGGGTGCGCCGGGCGCGGGCGCTGGAAGTCGCGCTGCTCGCCGGCCGGCCCCTCTCCGCCCTGCGCCGGACTCGCCGCCCGCCGCTGCCGGAAGCCGGGTGGCGGATCGTCGCGCTCGATCCGCCACGCGACGCCCTCGACGCCCGCATCGTCCGGCGCGTCCGGGCCATGTTCGCCGCCGGCCTGGTCGAAGAAGCCGCAGCCCTGGAGCGGCGCTTCGGCGACCAGTGGCCGGGCCGGGGAGCGATCGGTTACCGCGAAGTCCTCGCCGCCCTGGCCGCCCGCGCCGGTTCCGAAACGCCGGGGGGCCCCACCGACTCCCCGGCGCCGGAGCCGCTCGCCGACCGTCTGCGCCGCGCCGAGTCGCAGATCGTCACCGCCACCCGCCGTTACGCGAAGCGCCAGCGCACCTGGTTCCGCGCCGAGCGGGGCCTGACCCGGTTCCGCGCCGACCCCGACTCCCCCTCCTTCCCCGCCGGCCTCCTCGCCGCCTTCACCGCGCCGGAGCCCCCGGAGGAACCGGCGGCGTCGTCAGAGGGGCCCCGGGACCTCCCGTCCCGCCGCCCCGAGTCCTAGAATTCCCCCGATGCCGGCAAGCCCCGCGTTCGCCCCTCGCCCCCTCCGGGGCCGGACCGGGAGGTTCCCGGCGGGGCGCGGGAGGCTCCCGACGGGGCGCGGGCAGTTCCCGGCGGGGCGCGGACCGCGGCGATCGTCCGGTCCGGCGGCCCTTCTGGCGGTGGGGGCGCTCCTGTTCTTCCCGGCGTCTCCTTCCCCGGCGCAGTCGGCCGCGCCGGACCCGGTGGCCACGAACGCCTGGATGAAGATCCTCGGCCTGATGGGCGGCGGCCTCGGCGCTTCCGGCGAGCCGGTGCACCTCAGCGAGGCGGAAGTCGAAGCGATGCTCGGCGGCCAGCCGATCGCCCCGCTCCTCCGGGAACAGGGCGGCCTCTCCGAAGTCCGCGTCCGCTTCTCCCCCGGCGAAGTCCGGCTCTCCGCCTCCGCCGACCCGGCCTCGCTCGCCGAAGTCCTCCGGTTCCCGGGCCTCCCGCTCGCCGCTCCCCCGACCGCCCCCGCCGAGAGCCCGGTCCCGGTGGAGACGACCCTCCGGCTGCAGGGCGACGCCGGGTACGGAACGGCCTCCCTGGTCGGTGCCTCCGTCGGCGGTCTGGCCCTGCCGCCGGAGATGGTCGAGGACGCGGTGCTGGAGTGGCTGCTGACCTCCCTCGCGGTCGAGGGCTCCGCTTCCCGGTTCCCGCTGCCGGCGGGCGTCCGCGCCCTCGAAGTGGAGGACGGTCGGATCGGGCTGATCCCGGCTTCCCCGCCGGGGGACTGACCCGCGCCGACCCAGTCCGGAAGCCGAACCCGGAGCCCGGACCCGGAAGAAGCAGGCGGTGGCGCCGAACCTCGGCCCGGACACCGAGGTCCGCTTCGTCCGCGGCGTCGGGGAACGGCGGGCGAAGGCGCTCGGGGAAGCCGGGATCGCCCGCGTCTCCGACCTGCTGCTGCGCCTGCCGTTCCGCTACGAGGACCGCAGCGAGGAGCGCCCGGCGCAGGCCCTCCGCGACGGCGAGTCGGCCTCGGTGGAAGTGGTCGTCGAGTCCCTGCGCGTCCGGCACACCCGCCGCCGGAACCTGAAACTGGTGGAACTGCGCGCCGCCGACCGCACCGGCCCGGTGCGGGCCACCTGGTTCAACCAGCAGCACTTGCGACACCTCCTGAAGCCGGGGAAGCGGGTGGTCCTCTTCGGCGCGGCCAAGGTGGCCTATCCGGGAGCGCCCCCGGAGTTCAGCAACCCCAAGTATGAGGTCGTCCCGGAGGACCGCCCGCCGGCGCTGGGGGAACGCGCCCCCGACCGGAAGGAGACGGGGAAGGAGATCGGGGAGGAAACGGGGGCGCCGCCGCCGGGAGCGACGGGGGCCGAACCCGGCGGGGAGGCGAGCCTCCATGTGGGCCGGATCGTGCCGATCTACGAGCGGGCGGGCGAGATCCACCCGCGCCAGTTCCGCCGCATCCTCCACGACCTCATCGAGTCCGGCGCCGGCGACGAGCCCGGCTGCCTGCCGGAGGAGATGGTCCGCCGCCGCGAGTTGCCCTCCCGCTCGGAGGCGCTCCGCGAAGTCCACTTCCCGGCGGACGGCGCTCCCCTGGACGACCTGCAGCGGCGCCGCTCCCCCGGCCACCGCCGGCTGATCCTCGAGGAGTTCTTCTCCTTCGCCCTGGGCCTCGCCCTCCGCCGCCGCGAAGGCCGCACCGGGCGCGCCGGCGGCGGCTCGTACCCCGCGAACGACGCCATCCGGGACTTGGCGAAGGCAGTCATCCCGTTCCGGCTCACCGAGTCGCAGAAGGCCGCGCTCCGCACCATGGCCGGGGAGTTCGCCGGCCCGCAGCCGATGCGGCGGCTGCTCCAGGGCGATGTGGGTTCGGGGAAGACCATCGTGGCGGTCGTCGCCGCGCTCATCGTCATCGGGAACGGCGCCCAGGCGGCCCTCATGGCGCCCACCGAAGTGCTCGCCGAACAGCACTTCTCCACCATCCGCCGCCTGCTGGAGCCGCACCGGATCCGGGTGGCGCTGCTCACCGCCGGCCTCTCCGCCCCCGACCGGCGCGCCACACTGGCGGCCACCCGCAGCGGCTGGGCGCAGTTCGTGGTCGGCACCCACTCGCTGATCCAGGATGGCGCCGAGTTCCACCGCCTGGGGTTCGCGATCGTGGACGAGCAGCACCGCTTCGGGGTGGAACAGCGGCAGATGCTCGTCGGGCGGGGCCGGGGCTGCGACCTGCTGGTCATGACCGCCACCCCGATCCCCCGCACCCTGACGATGGCTCTCCACGGCGACCTCGACCTCTCGGAACTCACCGAGATGCCGCCCGGCCGGCAACCGATCCGCACCCTGGTGCGCCCGCTGGCCGGCCTCCCCGAGATCCACCGACTGGTGCGCGAGGAAGCGCGCCGGGGCCGCCAGGCGTTCTATGTCTGCCCTTTCATCGAGGACTCGGAGGCGGTGGACGGGAGCGGCGTCGAGCGCCGGTTCGGCGAACTCGCCGAGGGCCCCTTCCGGGGGTTGCGGGTGGATTTCGTCCACGGGCGGGTCCCGACCGCGCAGCGCGAGCGGGTCATGGCCGCCTTCGCCGCCGGCGATCTGGAGGTGCTGGTGGCGACGACGGTGATCGAGGTCGGCGTGGACATTCCGAACGCCACCGTCATGGTCGTGGAACACGCGGAGCGCTTCGGCCTCGCCCAACTGCACCAGTTGCGGGGCCGCGTCGGCCGGGGCGCGCATCCTTCGACCGCGGCGCTGGTCTTCGGCCCCCAGGCGACCGAAGCGGCGGCGCAGCGGCTCCGGGTGCTCGAAGCGACCACCGACGGCTTCCGCATCGCCGAAGCGGACCTGGAGCAGCGCGGCCCCGGCGACTTCTTCGGCGCCCGTCAGCACGGCCTGCCGCCCTTCCGGGTGGCCGACCTGGGGCGCGACGCGGCCTTCCTGCGCGAGGCCCGCCGGGAATCCCGCGACTTCCTCGACCGGGGCGCGGAGCACACGCCGGAAGGCCGCGAGATCCTGGCCCGCGTCCGCCGCACCTGGGGAGACCGCTTCGGCCTCACCACCGGCGGCTGAATCTCCGGTTCGATTCCCTCCCGGTCCCCCGGGGTGGCATTCGCCTCCGTCGTACCGGCGCGGCGCCGAGGGCTTCGGCGCTGAAGTGTCGGTCGCTCCCGCCGGAGACGCCGTTACCGCCGCGGGGATGGACCTCGGTGAGGGAACCGCCGGGAACCGGGCGCGACGGTCGATCTCGCCAGGTTCACTGCCGGCGCTATGTTCCCGGGTGGCGTGCGTGACACGGTGCGATTCCCCGAGCCGTAGCCCGCCCCTCCCGGGGACGCGCGCGCTATGTGGGGTTGCCGGGCTTCGGTCCGGGGCGGGGGCCCCACCGTGCGCCACCTCCGAAGGTTCCGCGCCGCCGTTCGCTCGGCGCGCGATTGCGATCACGGTGCCGGAAGGGCGCCGAATGGAACTCCATTCCTCGCGGTTCGTACGAAGACCACGCGAAGCCGGTCCCCGCCGAACCGGTAGTGGATGGCCCCTTTCGTGGCGGCGCTGTCGTGGAAATCCACCCCGGCCCCGTCGGCGATCCCACGCTCCCCCGCGCCGACGGGCGCGGGGACGACTCGCTATCCTCCCGAGCGGCGCACGTGACACGGTGATATTCCGTCTGCCGTAGCCCGCCCCTTCGGGGGCGCGAGTGTTATGTGGGGTTGCCGGCTTCGGCCGGGGGACGGGCCCCACCGTGCGCCATCCGGTATCGGGTTCGAGTTGCCTGCCGGAGCGCCGCCGGTGACCCTTCCTCGTCGAACTCCTCGTTGAATCTTCGAGTTTCGAGGCGTTCGCGGTTTCCCCCGGGTTCCTTCCTCCGTTCCGGCGGTGAAGTCGAGGCTCGCCGTTTCTTCGCGGCGGCCGCTTCGAGTCTCTGTCTCGACCCCGGCCGGGGGCGACGCCGGGCCGGGGTCTTCGGTGGGTCGGCCCTCGCGCTGCGTCGCGGCTTGATTCTCGCTATATTCCCGAGCGGCGCACGTGACACGGTGCGATTCCCCGAGCCGTAGCCCGCCCCTTCGGGGGCGCGAGTGTTATGTGGGTTGCCGGGCTTCGGCCCGGGGCGGGGGCCCCACCGTGCGCCACCCGGTTTCGAATCTGCGAAGCGCGCCGGGGCGAGGGCAGGAGGTTGCGTCGGTGGGATCCGGTAGAAGGTCTTGCGGTCGATCCCGTTCTCGGCGGCCTGTTCGACGACCGCCCGGAACCGGTCCCGGCCGACTCGGTTCCCGACCGCCGTATCGGGGATGACCACCGGCGCCCCTTCGGCCAGTCGGGTGGCGTCCACCGGCGCCCCGGAACGCATCGGCGAGAGGCGCCCGCCGGTCACAGCCTTCCTCGCCGAAGGCGTTTCGGTTCGATGCTTCGGCGGTCTCTCTCGAAGGCGGCGGCGAAGTCGATGCTCCCGGCCTTCTCGCGGCAACGGCGTCGGGTCCATCTCGACCCGGCCGGGGACGCGTTGCCGAGGCGGTCTCCGGTGCGCCGGCTCTCGGGTGGCGGTGCGCCGGATTCCGCGCTATGTTCTCGGGCGGCGCACGTGACACGGTGCGATTCCCCGAGCCGTAGCCCGCCCCTTCCGGGGCGAGAGTGTTATGTGGGGTTGCCGGGCTTGCCCGGGGCGGGGGCCCCACCGTGCGCCACCGCCTCGACCATTCCCCCGGCAGCGCCGCCTCCGGTCGGTGCGCTCCGGTCAACGCCGCCCGTGTGCGCCGACGATTCGCTATCCTCCTCGGTGGCGCACGTGACACGGTGATATTCCGTCTGCCGTAGCCCGTTCCTTCGGGAGCGAGAGTGTTATGCGGGGTTGCCGGCTTCGGCCGGGGGACGGGCCGCACCGTGCGCTACCCGGTTCGGGTTCGAGAGCCGCACCGGAACGCTGCCGACGGACTCGACGGACGGACCGCGGTTCGAGGGTGGAGAGAGACCTCGCCGCTGGTGGTTCGTTCGGCGATGGCCCGAGATGGTCTTCGCCGACTCGGTTCCACACCACGGGATCGGGGCATTTCCGTCGGCGGACCATCCGCTCGTCGGAAGATTCTCGACGGTTGGCGCCCACCGGCGCCCGGCGCTCATCGGGGATCCCGGCTGTCGAGGCCCTTCGCAGGTTCCGCCGACAGCGGGAGCGAATTCAGGGTCCCGGTCTTCTCGTGGCGGCATCGGGGAGCGCCCTCCGGTCCCGGCGGGACGCGCTGCCGGGCCGGGGTCTCCGGCACCCCCGCCTCGCGCTGCCGCACGGCCGGGTTCCGTGCTATACTCCCGATCGGCGCACGTGACACGGTGCGATTCCCCGAGCCGTAGCCCGCCCCTTCGGGGGCGCGAGCGCTATGTGGGGTTGCCGGGCTTGCCCGGGGCGGGGGCCCCACCGTGCGCCACCCGCCTCAACGGTTACCGTGTCGCCGTTCGCTCGGTACACGATTGCGATCACAGCGGTGGAAGGTCTGCAGATAGACCTCGTTGATCGCGGTTCGTTTAACGATGACCCGGAACCAGTCGCTGTCGATCCGGTGGTAGAAGGCGAGATGCCGGTCGTCTATGGCCTCCCACTCGCCGTGCGCGATGACCTCCGGCAAACGCCGGTAGTGGCGGGCTCGAAGCGGTTTGCTGTGCCGCCCGTCTTCGTGCTTCAGTTGCTTCAGGGCTGTCTCGGGTGAGAGCCACACCACCCGGCCCGTTTCCGAGTTCGAGTTGGGCGCGGGCGTCATGGCGGAGCGCGGTTCGTCCGGCAGGGTCGCCACGGGGATCTCCCCGATCTGGTTCCTGATCTCCGGGTCAGGGATCACCACCGGGTTCCGTTGCCGCCACTCCGGGTGCAACCGGCCGTAGGCCGCAACTCGCGCCCGGAACTGGTCCAGGAGCGGGTCCCGCTCGTCGAGGCATTCGCGGATCCTCTCGAGGCCGGCCCCGAACTCGAGGTCCGCGATCTCCGGTTGGTGGCGTTGCCGCGGAGCCCGGCCCCGACCCGGAGCCTGCGGGCCCCGAGCGCGGGGGCCCGGCCGGGACGCACCGGTTCCCGGGGCTGCGACAGCGTGGCGGGCCTCCCGGCGCCTCTCCGCCGCGCCCTCGGGACACGGGGCCGGGGCGGGCGGGGGCGGGGCACGTTCGGGAGGCGAGCTGCTGCCTCCCGGAGGGGAGCGGGGCGGACCGCGTCCGGCGTCGATTGCCATCGGCGTCAACTCGCCGCGCGGGCGGCGATCTCCGGTGGTTCCGGCGCGGTCGCGCGGCCCGGGTCGGCGTCGTCCCCGCCGGCGCCGGCAGCGTCCCGTTCGTCCATGCCGGCCCCGAGCGGATGCAGGGCGTCGCCGTCCAGCGTCCGCTCCTCCAGGGCGCGGAGGTAGGCGTCGTTCTCCGGGGCGCGGCCGGTCTCTGCCGCCTCCGGTGCTTCGGGCAGGAAACCCGGACGGAGGGCGGTCGGGATCGCGCCGATCTCCGGGGTCTGGCGCGCCAAACTGGTGTGCGCCGCCTCCCGCGCCAGGAAGTTCACGAACTCCCGCGAGCCGCCCTTCCAATCCCGCACCGTGCCGGCGAGCGCCATCGGGTGTTCCGTCTCCTCCCGGTCGAGCGCGCAGCCGGGGCGGTAGGTGCGCACCGCGTTGCCGAACACGCTGAACCGGCGGCCCAGCCGTTCGCTCAGGGCGAAGGTCATCGGCCCGGTCAGGACAACCACATGGGCGAGTCCGACGGTGCGCCAGGCGAGGTCGGCGACATCGATGGCGGCGGTCTCGGCGTCGGTCTCGTGGACCTCCAGCCCGGTCACGAAGACCGGCCGGGTGCGCTCCGGATCCCCGAGCAGGAGGATCAACTCTTCGACGCTCTCGTGGTCGCGGACGATCCAGGGCTGCGCCCGGAGCCGCCAGCCGTAGTCGGTCAGGCCGGGCGAGTCGGCGAGGTCGTGGACCAGGTCCGGCGCTCCGGCCCGGTCCACCGAGTGGGCGCCGAGACCCCCGCGGGTGAGCAGCGTGGCGTGGAGGCGGGTGATCCCCCCGGTCTCGACCAGGAACACCTGCACCCGCCAGCCGCGCGCGCCGGGCGCGGGTCCCCGGCCGTCCAGCGCGGCGCCGAAGCAGCGTCCGTCGCCGGTGGTCCACTCCTCCGCGCAGCCGATGGAGCGGCCGCCGGGGAAGCGGCAGGGCTCGGCGGCCGCGTCCGGGTGCGCCGTCTCGGGCGGCAGACCGAACGGCGTCGGCGCCCCGGTGTGGAACTCCATCCAGCGCAGGACCCGGCCCCGGGAGACGCCGAACTCGCCGCCGTTGCCGTCGTGGGCGACCTCGGCGCAGACGGCCGTCGCCGGGCTCAGCCGCCGCGTCCGGGGCTCGGGCCGGACCGCGGTCGCGTCCGGGAGCGGCAGCGGCTCCCACATCGGCCGCCGGCGGGGCGCCGGTCGCGGCCGGCGCTCCGGGTGCGGCGCCGCGGGTTGGAGTAGGGTCGCGGGATGGGGCATGAGGCCTCCTCGGTGGGGAGAGTTCCCTCCGGGGGGAAGGAACCGGGTTCGCCGGCGGCGCGCCGGCGGGTCGAACGCCCGGGTTGAGCGTTCGGGAGGGGCGTTCGCGATGAGCGTTCGCATCGGGGGCGGGCGGCTCGCCGGCCGGGAGTTGCTCGGACCGCCTTCCCTCCGGCGGCGCCGGCCCGGAGCGGCGGCGCGGCGGTCGGGCGGCGAGACCCGACCGGCGGCGGCGCGGCTGCGGAAGAGCCTCTTCGCGGTGCTCGCCGACGAGATCCCGGGGGCCCGGGTGCTCGATGTCTGCGCCGGCGTCGGCGCCCTGGGCTTCGAGGCGCTCTCCCGGGGCGCGGCGCACTGCGTCTTCGTCGAGCGGTCGCGCGGGGTCGCCGAGCGGTTGGGTCGGAGCGCCCTCCGGCTGGGACTCGCCGGCGCGGACCTCCGGGTGGGGCCGGCGGAGCGGCTGCTGCCGGCGCTCCGGCGGCGCGGCGGGCGGTTCGACCTGGTGTTCCTCGACCCGCCCTGGAAGGACTGGGACGAAGGGCCGGCCCCGGCGCTGCGCCTGCTCGCCGGCGCCGCCGCCCTCCGCCCGGCCCTCCTGGTGGCCCTGCACCGCGCTACGCAGTCGCTCCCCGCCGAAGTCCGGGAGCGGAACGGGCCGGGAATCGGGCCGGGATTCGGGGCGGAGACCGCGGCGGGGACGGACTCGGCCCCGGGAGCGGAGGCCGCGTACCGGCGCGTCCGCACCACCGCGGCTGGGGACGGGGCGTTCAGCCTGTACCGCCCGCCCGAACCGGAAGCCGCCGCGGTCGGCCCTCCCGCCTCCGAGGCTGCCGCCCCGGGAATTCCCGAGTCCGGGGAGACCCGATCGGGAACGGACCGGGCGGAAACCAGGCTCACAACCGTTTCTTGAACGGATGTCCAAGAATATCTGCCCGCTGAAAGGCGGTTTTTCGGCCCGATTCGGATAAGTCGTGTTTTCGGGGCGTCGGCCGGGCTCCGAAACGCCTCTTCCGGGGGCTCTTCCCTGTGTTAGGTTTCGCCCGCGCCGGCGCCTGCCGCGTCGCCCGCCCTTTGAGTTCCGCTTCGCCCGCCGGCCGCGTCGCCATCTGCCCCGGGTCCTTCGACCCGCTCACCCTCGGCCATGTGGACATCATCCGCCGGGCCGCGCGCCTGTTCGACCGGGTGGTCGTCTCGGTGCTGCAGAACACCGGCAAGACCCCCCTCTTCGGCGTCGGCGAGCGGATCGACCTGATCCGCGCCACCTTCCGCGACGATCCCCGGGTCGAAGCCGCCTCGTTCTCCGGGCTCCTGGTGGACTACGCCCGGGAGTGCGGCGCCGCCGCCATCGTGCGCGGCATCCGGGCGCTCTCGGACTTCGAGTACGAGTTCCAGATGGCCCTCATGAACCGGCGGCTCGCGCCCCAGGTGGAGACCGTGTTCCTGACGCCGGCGGAGGAGTACTTCTATGTGAGTTCCCGGCTCATCAAGGAGATCGCCGCCCTCTCCGGCGATGTCTCCGGCCTGGTCCCGGAGCCGGTGGCCGCCGGACTCCGGCGAAAATTCCCGCCCGCCGCCCCCGCCGCGCCGGCGACCGACCCCGACCCCCGCTCCGCTCCCTGACGATCGAAGGAGACCGACCGCCCATGGCCCCGACCGCCCCGCCCCTCGCCGCGCGAGTTCGCGCCATCGCCCCCTCGCCGACCATGGCGGTCATGGCCGAGGCCCTGCGCCTCAAGGCCGCCGGCGAGGATGTGGTGGATTTCTCTGCCGGCCAGCCGGACTTCGACACCCCCGAAGTGGCGCGCGCCGCCGGCAAGGACGCCATAGATACCGGCTACACGCGCTACACGCCGAACCCGGGGGCGCCGGAACTCCGGGAAGCGGTGGCGGCGAGTTACGGCCGGGACTTCGGCCTCGACTACGGCCCCGCCCAGGTGCTCATCACCAGCGGCGGCAAGCACGCCCTCACCGGCCTGCTCCTCGCCACCTGCGAGGAAGGCGACGAGGTGCTGCTCTCGACTCCCTACTGGCCGACCTTCCCGGAGCAGGTCAAGATCGTGGGCGCCACCCCGGTCATCGCCCCCACCGCCGCGGAGGACGGCTTCCGCCCCACTCGGAAGAGCATGGAGCCGGCGATCACCGACCGCACCCGGCTCATCATCCTGAACATCCCCGGCAACCCCTCCGGGGTGGTGCTGCCCCCCGCCGAACTGGAAGCGGTGGCGAAACTGGCGTTCGAAGCCGACGCCTACCTGCTCTGGGACGACACCTACGCCCGACTCACCTTCGAGCCGCCCCCGGAGGGCGCCTACCGCCGGATGGCCGACCTCCTGGGCCACCGCTTCCTGATCGCCGGCGGCGCCTCGAAGTCCTACGCCATGACCGGCTGGCGCCTGGGCTGGGCGCTCGGCGACGCCGCCATCATCAAGGGCGCCGCCTCGCTCCAGAGCCAGATGACCTCGAACGCCTGCTCCATCTCCCAGCGCGCCGCCCTCGCCGCCGTGCAGGAGGACCCGGCGGAGTTCGCCTGGATGACGCGGGAGTTCGCCCGGCGCTCGGAACGGATGCGGAACCTCCTGCTGCAGATCGAGGGCGTCCGCTGCGCCGCCCCCGACGGCGGCTTCTACCTGTTCCCGGACTTCGCCGCCCGGTTGGGGGACGGCGAGGGATCGCAGGACCTCGCGACCGCACTGCTCACCTCGGAACGGGTCGCCACCGTCCCCGGCGCCGCCTTCGGCTGCGACACCCACCTCCGGTTCAGTTACGCCACCTCCGACGAACAGATCGACAAGGGCCTGGCCCGCGTCCACTCCTTCTTCGCCCGCCGCGGCTGATCCTCGGTCGGCCTCTACGCGCACCTACCACACCGACACCGATGACGGGCATCTACGACTGGGTCCCCTGGTTCCGGGCCTTGTCCGCGAGGATCGTGGAAGTCGGTGAGCAGGGCCTCATCGATCGGGCCCAGGAGGTGGACTGGGGGGCGAAGAAGCCGACGCTGTCGAAGTTCGGTTTTGACCAGATCGACCCACTGTCGTTGGTGTATTTCCTCTCCTCGAAGAACGGCAACTACGCCGTCTTCGAGTCAGTACATCGCACCTTTGAGATCGACACGCCTCTACCTGACCAGACGATGCCAGAGGCGTGGGTGTTTCCGGTGGCCATGCCTCTCAAGGCGAATTTCTTCGGCAAGGACGGACCACCAAAGCCGAATTTGTTCTGGCGCCTGTTTCGACAGGTGCAGCCGGATGAGCCTACGCTCGACGACGTCACATTCCAAGGGGCTCTCCAAATCAAGGGGCTCGGCGTCGCCATGCTGACGCAGGCGATGTGCTTGGTGAATCCCTACCGCTTCCTTCCGATCGACGACTTCACGAGGCCGCTCATCGGACAGTTTCCGGCAGCGGATATCCTCAAGAAGGGCAAGGCGGCGCTGAAGGACATCATCACACTTGACAACTACACGGCGATCATGTGTGGCGTTCGAGACGTGTTCCGGGGTTGCGAACTCTACGAAATCGGTAGATTCCTCTACGAACACGGGAAAAAGAAGAAGGGGCTCGTCACCAAGAAGTCGACCTATTTCCACATTACCACGAGACTGCACGGAGACAAAGGAGACGACGCCTGGAATGAATTCGATCAGGAGAACGCGGTCCGAACAAGCGGCCAAGCCCCCCGCGTTCCGTTCGGCAAACTGTTGCCAGACGGCACAGAACCCTATCCGTTGGAGGAGCCGAGACCGGGCGACATCATGCTGGTCCGATGCGGCGTGCACGAGGGGCGTGGAGTCGGCGTCGTGGTTCGCAACGACTTTGCGTTGCCGGGCGACCTCAGGGCCGAGAGTCGAATCCATGTCCTCTGGATCAACAAGGCCCGTTCCCGTCTGTCCGGTCAGACGGAGCGGTCTGCCATGGGTGAGATCAGAAAGCAGAAGAAAGCGACGTTCTGCGCCTTCTCGAACGCGAAGGCGTACGAGCCCACGTTCAAGATCCTGCGGGTGCGATTCGAAGTGCCGGACCCAGTAGAATGCAAAGGCGAGGAGCCGAACGGGCCAGTGGTGACACATTCTCGGAACCAGATCCTCTACGGGCCCCCAGGGACGGGGAAGACTTGGAACACAGTGTCACTTGCGGTGGCGATCGCCGACGGCCGGGCTGTGGTCGAGGTGGAATCGGACGGGCGGGAGTGCGTGAAGGCACGGTTCGATGAACTCCGGGGGGCGGGGCAGGTCGCCATGGCAACGTTCCACCAGAACTACGCGTACGAGGACTTCATCGAGGGCATCCGTCCCGTCGTGGAAGACGATGCCGATGACGGCGTGGCGTTCGAATTGCGTCGCGGGGTGTTTCGGATTCTGGCGGAGCGGGCAGCGGAGAATCTGCGGGACTCGAGGATGTCCGGCGACGACTCTTGGAAGACGGAGGACGTCCTCCGGAAGTTTCTGGAGTGGGTGGACGAGACGACGGAGGGAGAAGAGCGGATTCCGTTGTACCGGAGCGGAAAGGTCGAGCTCTTCATCTATGGGGTCTACGAAGGGAAGAGCGGGGATGTGGCCGGCGTCCGGATCGGCGGGACGACGGACCAGAAACTGTCCTGGAAGGTTCTGGCTCGTGACTATCCCCCGTTCCGGAGAGGACTGATCACTTCCTATCAGGACATCAAGCCTACGAAACCGTCGAAGAGCCCATGGTTCGGGCAGGCCATCTATGCGTACGAGGTGTTGAAGAAGATGGGAGAGTTCCACGAACAGCACCGAGACGAATTGGAACGCGAGAGGACGGAGAGGCGCAATTTCGTTCTCATCATCGATGAGATCAATCGGGGGAACATCGCCCGGATCTTCGGGGAACTCATCACTCTGCTGGAGGAGTCGCGGCGCATCGGATGCAGTGACGAGACAAGAGTGGTGCTGCCCTATTCCGGAGAGGAGTTCGGAGTGCCCGAGAATCTGTACGTCATCGGGACGATGAACACGGCGGACCGGTCTATCGCGCTTCTCGACACTGCACTCCGGAGACGCTTCGAGTTCGTGGAGATGATGCCGAGGGCGGACCACGAGGGTGTGTCGGGAAAAGTTGATGGAGTCGACTGCCAGCGGCTGTTGGAATCCATGAACCGGAGGATCCGGTTCCTTCTCGACCGGGAGCACCAGATCGGCCACACCTATCTCTTGGGTGTGAAGAACATCGTGGATCTGAAAAAGGCCTTCCAGAAGCAGATTCTGCCACTCCTGCAGGAGTACTTCTACGACAACTGGGCGAAGATCAAGGCGGTACTTGGTGCCAGCGGCTTCATCAAGACCGTGGACCGCCCGGGGGAATTGAGTACGGAACTGGTGGACGCCGACCAGAAAGCCTACGATGTCTTGGCGTACACGGATGAGAAGTGGGAGGAGCCGGCCTCCTACAGGAAGATCTACGACGAGAAGGCCGGTGCGGACCAGAAGGTGCCGGAGGCCGAGCCGGAGCAGGGGGCGGAGACGGGTGGCACTGCCGGCGGATGACTGAGAAGGTAGTTCGGGAGTACGAGAAGATCACCGGACTCGACGAGGAGGAGACGAGGGCGCTGAGGGGACTGGCGCTTGAGGAGCAGAGGGAAGCGTCGGGCAACTACCGGCGAGTGCTCTCGGTTCGGAGGGACGGCATCTACGCGGCGAACTATGTGGGCATCGTCGAGGTCAGTCGGAGGACGACGCTCCTGATCCTGCCGAAGGTGGACCTCGCCGAGACGAAGGGCGAGGGGAAGGGCGACGCGACGAAGGATGCTTTTCTCGGGATGCTGCGGGACTGGCGGGGGCTTCGGGACGCTCGATTCCCGGAGGCTGCGATCAAGGATGTCAGGCGGTTCGAGATGTGGGAGGCGTTCTACTTCCTCTTCCTGCAGAGCGTCGTTCGGTTGGCGCAGCGGGGGTTGGCGCGGCGCTACCGGACGGTGGAGAACAACCTGCCGTTCCTGCGGGGGCGCATCCGGTTTCCGGAACACCTGCGTCAGAACGCGGTGAACCGGGCGCGGTTCTTCGTGGGCTACGACGAGTTCTCGGCGGACCGTCCGGCGAACCGGCTCATCCGAACGGTGCTGGACCTCTTGGCGGTGCGGGCGCGCCGGCCGAGGAACCAGCAACTGATCCACGGGCTCCGGGTGGTGTTCGCCGACATCCCCGCGTCTTCGCAGCCGGCGGTGGACTGGGATCGGCGCTTGGTGGATCGCTCGATGCGCCATTACCGGGAGGTGCTGCCCTGGGTCGGCCTTCTCCTGTTCCAACACGGTCTCGCCACCTTCTCCGGGGAACACCGGAATCGGGCGCTGCTCTTCCCGATGGAGGAGGTCTTCGAAGACTTCGTCACGGCCTCGGTGCGCCGGCATCAGGCGGGTTACGACATGCGCTCGCAGGGGCCGATGCGACCGCTGGCGAAGACCGGCGGCGGGAAGAATGTGTTCTACATGATGCCCGACATCACCCTGATGGAGGGCCGAACGCCGAAGTACATCCTCGATGCGAAGTGGAAGCGGCTCGAGGCGGCGGCCGACGATCCGAAGATGGGGATCGCCCAGTCCGATCTCTACCAGTTGTTCGCTTACGGCAAGAAGTACCGTGTGCCGAAAGTGGCGCTGGTCTATCCGCGAACCGAGAAGTTCTGCGCTCCCGTTCGGTACACGCTCGACGACGATCTGCGCCTGGTGTGCTTCCCCTTCGATGTGACGAAGCCCAGGGAGAGCGTCGGGGAATTGCTGGGTTCCCTCCGGCAGGAGGAATCGGCAGCGGCCGCCTGACGGCCGGTCGTGCCTCAGTCCATTCCCGTGGTCGCCGGTTCCGGGAGGAAGAGGTGGCGGGGGGCGAAGAGGAAGCGGTAGGGGCGGTTGCGGGAGCGGTCGTCGGGGCGGACCGGAAGCAGCAGGGGCGAGCGGGCGATCTTCACGCGCGCGGAGTTCCGGGTGGCCCCGGCGGCGAGGAGCGCGGCCAGGATCTCGGTGCGGGGGAGCACGCGGCCGTGCGTGGCCGAGAGGCGGGCGAGCGCCAGGTCGAAGCGCGCCGGCGGGAACCAGGCGACTCCCGACGGACGCCGCAGGGCGCCGGGGGTCACCTCGAAGAGTCCCGACTGCGCCGCGATGCCGCGGAGCACCGGTTCCGGGACCGGGCGCCGCTGCAGCGCGCGGGTCCGGGCCAGCGCCGGGAGGAGCGTCTCCGGGCGCGCTTCGACGCCCACCGTGAAGATGCGGCAGAGAGCGGCGAGCACCGAGTTGCCGATGTTCTCCGGGTGCCGCGGGGGCAGGGGCGGCCGGCGCCAGAAGTACCGTCCCGACGGACCGAGGAAATCCCAGTGGACGCTCGCTTCGAGGACCCGGCGGAGCCGCGCGGTCTCCGGTCCGGTCAGACCCCGGGTGACCGCGGCCCATTCGTGCCACGGCGCCGGCGGCGTCGCGTCGAGCCAGCGGACGGTTTCGACGACGGCATCCGCTTCTTCCGGGTCGTCCGGCGTCACCCACATCGTCCGCGCGGTGGCCCGGAACCGGAAGGGGAAGTCGAGCCCGAAGACCGCCGCCGTCCGGCGCAGCGTCTCCCCGATCTCCTCCGGTCGGCGGGAGTCCGGTTCGTAGCCGAAATGCGCCAGGAACGCCGGCAGCGGCTGGGGGGTCCGCTCCCGCGCTTCCGCCAGCGCGCCCTCCCAGTGGCGGAAGCGAACCCGCCCGGCGACCCGGGCCAGGGCTTCCCGACCCTCGGCGATCGCGAGCCGCGCCCGCTCCCGGCTGGGCGCCGTGCGGCAGCCGGGGTCCCGGGCCGCGTCGGCGATGTGCCGGAGGCTCCGCGACGGGCTCCCGTCGATCCGGCTGTACTCGACGAAGGCGTCCGCCGCCAGCGCTCCGGCGGCCTCCCGGACCACCGACTTCACGACGGCGGTGAGTTCCTCCCGGAAGTCGCGCGCCGAGGCCGGCGCCGTGATCGCCTCGCCCTCCGGAGCGCTGTCGCGTTCGGCGGAGCGATGGCGTCCGGCTTCGGTCTCCGCGGCTCCGGTCTCCGCGGTTCCGGACTCCGTGGGGAGGTTCCGGCGCCGCCGCGGGTGCAGGAGGCCTTCCGGCGCGAGGCCGCAGTCGAAGGTGTCCGGCGCGGTGGAATCCGGGCCGCCCGGGTCGAAGTTCGGCCAGGCGTAGCGGTGCGGCGGTTCTTCCCGGAGGACGAAACCCGCCGCCGGAACCCGCAGCGGCCCCGGCAGGCCCCGGAACTCCCCGTCGCCCGGCCGCTCCGGCCACCCGAAGTCCGACAGCGCGACGACCCGCGCTCCGGCGGCAGCGATTCCCCGCTCCGCGGCCGGCCGCCGGGTCAGCGGCCCAGTTGCCACTTCCGCACCGCCCGGTTGTGTTCCCGCAGCGACCGCGAGAACTGGTGGGTCCCGTCACCCCGGGAGACGAAGTAGAGGAAGTCGCTCTCCTCCCGGGCCAGCACCGCGTCGAGCGCGGCGGTCCCGAAAGAGGCGATGGGGCCCGGCGGGATGCCGCGGACGCGGTAGGTGTTGTAGGACGAGGCGAGGTCCAGGTCGCGCTTCCGGATGTTGTTCCCGTAGTCCCCGGCGCGGCGCATGGCGAACAGGATCGTGGGGTCCGACTGCAGCGGCATCCCGATCCGCAGCCGGTTCCAGAAGACGGAGGCCACCGGGCCGCGCTCGCCGGCGCTGCCGGTCTCCTTCTCCACGATGGAGGCCAGCGTGGCCAACTCGGCCAGCGAGCGCCCGGTGGCCTCCGCCGCCGCCTGCCGCTCCTCGTTCCAGAGCGCGCGGAACTGCCCGACCAGGATCCCGGCGATCACCTGCGGACTGGCCTCCGGCGGCAGGCGGTAGGTGCTGGGGAAGAGGTATCCCTCGAGCGTCTCGGCCCCGGGGGCGAGATCGCCGATCAGCCGCTCGGCGGCCACCGGGTCGGCGAACACCGCCCGGAGCGCCGCTTCCTCACCGGCGCCCTGTTCCGCCAGACTGCGGGCAGTCTCCTCCAGGTCGAGTCCTTCGGGGATCGTGACCCGGCGCGTGGCTACCCGCCCGCTGGCGAGCGTCTCCAGCACCTCCGCCGGCGTCAGCGGGCCCTCGAAGCGGTAGAGGCCGGCCTGCAGGCGGCTGTCCAGTCCGCGTTCGCGCGCCCCGTGGAGGAAAACCCGGCGGTCGGCGACGATGCCGGAGGCCTCCAGCCGGACCGCGACCGACTCGGCGTTGGAGCCGCGCCCCACCCGGAAGGACACCGGTCGGTCGGGGCCCGCGAACGGCTCCCCGAGGGCCCGTGCCATCCGCGCCGACCGGGCGGTGTCCGCGACCAGCGCCGCGCCGGCCGCGAGGACGAGGAGCGCTCCCGCCCCGAGAGCGAGCCGCCGCGGCGAGAGCCGCCGGGAGCGACGGGCCGGGTTCGTCCGGGGGCTGCCCGGCGGGGGGCGCGGAGCGGGCGTCCCCGGAGGGGGAACCGCTGCCACGGGGCGTTACGGTTGAGCCGCCGCTCCGACCGCGTTCTCGCGCCGATGCCGGACGGCCCGCAGCGCGAAGTCCAGTTCCGGGTCGTCCTCGTCGAGTTCCGCGCCGCGGAGGTCGAGGTCGTCCGGTCTCAGGGTGGGAGCCACGCCGACGCCGAGCAGGTCCTCCGCGTCGGGCCCCTGGAGATGGGCGGCCGAGATCAGGGCCGCGTCTCCGTCGGGCAATTCGACCAGGCGCGCCTCCCCGGTGCGTCCGGCGGTGAAGCCCCCGACGATGTCCCCGTGCGGCAGCGAGCCGAGCGCCGCGGCGACGATCTCCCCGGGACCCACGGTGCTCCGGTTCACCAGCGCCACCACCGGGAGGTCGGCGCCGGCCGGCGGCGATTGTCCCGGTTCGGCCCGGATCGGTTCGGACACCGCCTCCCCGGCTTCGGTGCGCTCGGCCCGGTGCGCGACCAGGCCTTCCATGAACACCGCGGCGGATTCCACCCCGAGGCCGGCGCTGGCCGGGGCCGGGGTTCCCGCCGGGCGGCTGCCGCGCAGGTCGAGCACCAGCGCCTCGGCGCCGCCGGCGCGGAGCGAAGCGACCGCCGCGGCGACTTCGGCGGCGGTCCCGGCGGAGAAACGGCGCACCCTCACGAGCCCCACCCCCGGTTCCGGGACCTCCGACTCCACCGGAGGCGCGGCGATCGCCCGCCGCTCCAGGGTCACCCGGCGGGGTTCGGTGTCGGCGCTCTTCCGGAGCGCGACCTCCACCGTCGAGCCGGCCGCGCCGGCGAGGAGCAGCCGCCCGATGGGAACCCGCAGATCCCGGGTGCCGCGCCCGCCGATGGCGGTGATGGCGTCGCCGCGTTCGATCCCGGCCTCCGCCGCCGGGGAACCGGGCAGCACATCGTCCGCGTGGAGGTAGTACCGCTTCTCCAGGCCCAGCCCGACATCGCCGTCGGCCTCCGCGAGGTTGCGGAACCGCTCGGCCTCGCTCGCGTCGAGATAGGCGCTGTCGGCGTCGAGCGCTTCGAAGATGCCCCGGACCGCGCCGTCCATGAGCACCCCCTCTTCGACGGGCTCCAGGTAGTGCTGGCGGATGAGGGCCAGCGCGTTGCTGAAGACATCGAGCGTCTGGTAGGTGGTGTCCTGGCCGCCGGCGCCGATCCAGTTCCCGGCCCTCCGGGCGGCCGTCGCGAGCAGGTTCTCCGACCCCTCCCGGCGCCAGAAATCGTCCGAAGCGAACTCGGCGCCCCGGTCGAGGAGCACTGCAAGCCCGGCCAGCGCGCCCAGGAGCAGCAGCCCGCGCTTCAGCCGCTTCCGCCCTCCGGAGCCGCCGCTCCCCGGGGTCCCGGTCGGGACGACGCCCGGCCGCCACGGGAGAATCGTCCTCGTTTGTTTCATCGGGTCAGGCTCCGTTGCTCGAAGGCGGTGCGAGATCCAACGACTGTCGAGAGACACGGAGGCTCGCACGGTTGAAGACATCAATTCTTGCGTGCGACCGAGTCGAGTGCCGATGGGCCCGGCCTCTGCGCCCTGCGGAGCTCCGATCCGCTCGGGCGACGCCCCCACCGTCCTGCAACATCGCTCAGGAGATAGCCGCCAGTGATGCCAGCAGTGTGTCCGCGGCTCTGTCCGCGGCCGAAAGCGCTTCGCCCAGATCGATCCCATCGAGAATCAAGTCTCCGGTACTTGCGAGGCCGACAACCGATGCGGCGGCGGTCCCTCCGGCGCGAAGCGTGGCTTTGCGAAGGGCATCCGTTCGTGATTTCCACATCTCGAGAGCGGCGGCGGCCGCGCCTACGGAGCGCCCGTCCATGTGGGGTATTTTCCCGGCCGCCGCCACCATCCTCTCCCCTGCCTCTGTCAATTTGCGACTCGCGGTGCGTGCGGCAACCGCAGCGGTTCCCAAGCGCAGTGTCGCCCCGACAAGAGCCGCTCTGTTCGCGTCGGCTCTCGCGCTCTTCCACTCCTCCGCGGCGACCTGTGCCGCGGACCAAGCCGCGATGCGTGTGTCGTATGCATTCAGCAGGGCCGCCGCTTCCTCGTAGGAAGTTTGAGCAGCTTGGGCGGCGGCGATCACAGGCGCCGCTGCTTCAGATGCCGCCTCGGCCGCAGCAGTGACTACGAGGAGTTTTTCTTCGTGCTCAGCACGAACGAGTTCCATAGCCTCACGTGCATGCATCTCAGCCACCGCCATGTACGCTCCATGTCGCTCCTCCAGCCTTCGTTCTATTTCCCTCGCAGTGGCAACGATTTCGCCTCCCGCCCCCAACCCCTCAGTCAGGATTCGTGTCGCTGCCCTTGCCCGCTCCAGCGCCGAACCCGCCGACTGCGCATCAACGACCTCCGCCAGCACTTCCGCGATTCCGGAGGCCGCGTCCGCTTCCGAAGCCGCCCCCACTGCACGACCCTCGGCCTCGGCGGCCTGCTGTTGTAGTGGCCTCGTGAATGCGGCCGCTGCCAGCCCAGCACTTCGCCAAACTACTGTCGCTTCATCCAATGCTTCCATCCATTGTTTCACATTGCGTCTACAGTCTTCGCGACGCCAGCAATCTCGACGCACAATGCTCTCTTGTGCTTCTACGATCGCATCCTCCGCAGCCAACGCCTCTTCTGACTTCGACGGAGCCACGAGGTCAAGAAGACGCCGACGCGCCTCGCGCGTGTGTCCAAGCCGGCCTGGCACGAGGTCAAGAAGACGCCGACGCGCCTCGCGCGTGTGTCCAAGCCGGCCTGGCATCAGTGACTGCCGGGACGAGGAGTAGCGCGAGTAGTTGTGGAAGAAGAGAGTGTATTGGCAGTTTGACAGAGAGAGGGGCTGCCCGGTCGGCATGTGATGTTGTGCTTCATTTTTCCACCCGACCAACTCATTACTCCACTTTCGCATGAATTCACGGTCGGTCCACCATGCCCTTCTCCAGCGTCCCACCTCCTGTGTGTACCGGACAGCCACGTCTGCCGCTGACTTCGCCTCTCGGGCTTCCTGTTGCAGAGTCTGCGCTTGGCCGTGAAGTCTCTCGGCCTCGCCCTTTGAGGTCGCCGCCTTCTCTTTCCAGGAATTGATCATCTCCTCATAGTCCGTCAGCATGTCTGCCTCCGGTGTCTCCATCCAGAAGTGTCGTGCAGCATTCGCCGCATCCGCGGCTTGATCTTCCACACGGGCCTCAGCCTCCCGAAGTGCGCTCCGGGCGGCATCACGAGAGTGGCGGGCCTTCTCGGCCAGTGCTTCGGCCGCAGCGAGTGCGGCCTCGGCTCTGGTAGCACGCGATTCCACGGCCCGAAAGGTTGCCGGTGTCTGATTAGACAAGTACCACCGTGTCCGTTCACTGCTGTGTCTTGCATGAGGCGTGGCAATACTCAGGGAGGCGACTGCCAAGGCGATCGGAAGGGATCGGATAGCAATTTTCATCGATTGTCCACCCCAAGGACTTCATGGGCGGCGAGGCGGAGAAGGACGGAATGCTCCAACGGGAACAGCATCGTTTCCGTGACGGACTGTCCTGACGCGAAAGTGTTCACGGCGACTTCAGTGCAATGGGTGCCGTTGTTGAGGCTCCGGCTCCAAAGTTCGCAGGGGAACAGGTGGTGTTCGCAGAAGGGGAGGGGGTCAGGAACCGGAGATCGAGAAAGCGAGGGCTTCAGTGACCGACTGGCCGGAAACGGCGTCGTTCACCGTGATCTCAGCGGTGTACTCGCCGGCCTCGAAGTTCTCCCGGCGGCCGTCGGCGAACAGCCGGGCGAGCGGGACATCCACGATGGCGATGGAGAGTTCGGCGGAGGCCAGGTTGAACGCGGTGGGGTTGTAGCGGAGGTACCGCTCGCCGTCCTTCGTGAAGGTGATCTGCCAATTCAGGCTCGGCTCGCCGTCGGCGCCGGTGGCGTAGCCGTAGGCGTTGAACACCACCCGGAACTCGGTGCCCGGTTCGTACACCGTCGAGACCCGGGGCACGAAGTGGAATCCGCCGACGAGGAGCGCCCGTCCGGGCACCGGCGAGAAGTCCTCGATGCGGGTGCCGTCGGAGAAACGCGCCATCGAGGAGACGGTGAGCCCTTCCCGGTTGAAGTCGGGGCTCTCGACCTCCAGGTTCACCGTCCCGACCATCTCGGTCGCCGGGTCGCGGAGTCCCAGCCGCACCGTGTAGAGGCCGGCCGGCATCTGCATCGGCATCTCCAGGATCGCCTGGCCGGCGTCGTTCCGCGCCAGTTCGACTTCTTCTTCGGCCTGGCCGACGACCGTGCCGAGCGCGTCCTCGACGCTGTAGAACGCCTGCACCCGGTCGGACCGGATCTGGCTGCCCTCCACTTCGATGATGGCGGCCACATAGGTGTCGTTGTTGTTCGCCCGGAAGAACGACAGCGCCGGCGTGAGGCCGATGGCGGCGCTGGTCTCGCCGCCCTCGCGGAGCGCGTTCAGGATCTGCTTGGCCGGGCTGTTCGGGTCGAACAGGTCGTCGAGTTCGCGCAGCCGACCGTCCTCGTCGAGGGAGTAGTTGATGCCGGGCCAGACGATCTGCCGGCGGCGCGCCCGCTCCAGCGCCCCTTCGATGTCGTCCGTCCGGACCATCCGCATCCCCAGGTTCGTGGTGCGGAAGGTGATCTCCAGTCCGTCGGGGAGCCCGCCGTCCGGGTTGGGCGCCCAGGTCATCTTCATGCCGCCGCCGCCGGGACCGCCGAAGCCGCCGCCGCCGCGACCGCCGCCGCCCCCTCCGCCGCCGCCCGGGCCGCCGGGGCCGCCCCCGCCTTCAGCGACCGGGTTGTTCCCGGTGGCGCCGCCCGGAGGGCCGCCGCCTCCCGGCCGGCCGCCGCCGGGACCGCCGGTGCGCTCGCGGTTGTCCGGCGGGCCCAGCAGCAGCATCACCAGCGCCATGTCGGTCTGCGAACCCTTCTGGCCGCGCCGCCCGAACTGCTCGTCGGCCTGCTTCTGCCACTGCTCGAAGCCGTCCTTCGCCTCGTTGTTCCGGTTCGTCGGGGTCGGGTCGCGCCGCGCCCAGAACAACTCCTTGAACAGGCCCCGGTCGCGCCGCCCGATCTCCTGGAACTTCTGCCGCTCCTCGGCGGTCATGATCGGCTCCACTTCTTCCATCCAGCGCCGGTCGCCGCGGCTCAGGTCGTCCTGGGCGAGCGCCGGGACCGCCAGGGCGAGGAGCCCGAGCGTCGCGAGCGAGAGGAAGGCGGGACGGGCCGCGCCGCGGCGGGCGTCGGGTCGGGGGTGGCTCATGGGGGATGCCTCCGGGAGAGCGGTCTCCGGGGTTCGGGTCCGTGGGGGAAGGGGGATCGGGGTCGTCGGTCGCGGCCGGCGGCTGTTCGCGTTGGCCGGATCTGCGTCGCCGGTCTGCGCGTCGCCGCGCGGTGGCCGGTCCGGCTGGCGGAACCGGCCCCCGGAACTGGCCCGCCGGCGCGGTCGGCTCGACTCTCCGGGCCGGGGGAACGCCGCCCCGGCAGGGGCCGTTCCGCCGAACGGAGACCGGGAAGGATACGCCCGCCGGGAACCCCCCGCAACTGCCGGGAAGCGCCGCGCTATACTCGATTTCAGCCGCCTTGTCTATCCGCCCCCCGAACTCCTCCGTGACCTTCCCGACCCCGAACCCCGCGCGTTCCGCCGCCCTCCTGCTCGCCGCCGGCGCCCTCCTCCTCGCCGCCGCCTGCGGTTCCGCCGCCAAGCGGACCTGGACGGTCGACGAGATCCGCGCCGACCTGAACCACCGGATCACCCCGGAGATGCTGGCGCGGGTCGAGATCCCCTTCGAGATCGACGACGAGATCCGCGAGTTGGCCCACCGGGTCACCGAGAACCTGCGCACCGACAAGGAGAAGATGCGGGCCATCGTCCGCGCCATCCGCCAGCACACCGGCGGCTCCATCTCCTACGACTGGCTCTCGAACAAGACCGCGAAGAGCGTCTTCCGGGAGGGCCGCGGCAACTGCCTGGCCTACACGAACCTCTTCGTGGGGATGTCGCGGGAGGTGGGCGTGGACGCGATCTATGTGGATGTGACCACCATCGAGAAGGTGACCAAGGAAGCCGAGGTCATCGTGAACAGCGGCCACATCACCGGCGGCATCAAGGACGGCCCGGACCTCATCTTCGTGGACTTCACGGCGAACCCGGAGCGGGAGTACGCCGGCGCCAAGATCATCGACGACTTCGAGGCCATCGCGAACTTCTACAACAACCAGGGCTTCCTCTACGGCTACTTCGCCGAGGCGCTCGCCGACCAGGGCGGGTTCGACCCGCTGGCGCGCGAGATCGAGATGTACGAGTTGGCGCTCTCGGTGCGGCCGAAGTTCAACCGGGCCCGGAACAACCTGGGCGTGGCGTTCAAGCGGCGCGGCCGGGTCGAAGAGGCGATCGCGCAGTACCGGCTGGCGCTGGACATCGACCCCGACTTCACCGAGGCGCGCTCCAACCTGGCGAGCGCCTACTACTCGCAGGGGAACACCGAGCGCGCGGTCACCGAGTTCCGCCAGGCGGCGCGGAACGACGACGACAACGCCTATGTCCACTACCACCTCGGCGTCCTCCACTACCACGCCGGGGAGTACGCCGAGGCGGCGCGCTCCTTCCGCCGCGCCCTGGCCCGGGAACGCCGGATGGCCGACGCCCGGTTCTTCCTGGGGGAGACGCTGCTGCGGCTCGGGGACGAGGACGAAGCGATCCGCGAGTACGAACGCGCCATCGAGATCGATCCCAACTACATCGCCGCGCGGGCCAAGTTGGACCTGCTGCGCGACCGCCGGGCGGTCTCCGGGGCCTCGACGACGAAGTCCGGCGGCTCCTGACCGCGTCCGATTCCCGGCTCGACTTCAGGTCCGATTTCCGGTCCGACTTCAGGCTCGACCTTCTTCCCTGACTCCAGCCCCGCGGTCGGCCGCCTGACCACTCCGTCCGTGGCGGCCCCGACGCCCGGCGTTCCGCTCGAGTCCCGACCCCGGCCCGCCTCCCCCGGGCCCCGGCGACCCGGCTCCCGCCGCCGGCCCCCGCCGGTTCCGGCGTAGCGGGTTCGTCTCGACCTTGCGGGTCCAGGGGAACACCGCCGGGCTGAAGTCGCGGGAGCGGCGGGCGCTCGACCGCCTGGCCGACCGGCGGCTGCCCCCGGCGTCGCTCCTGACGAAGGAGTTCGCCCGCCAACTGGCCTCCGTTTCCCGGGCCATCCGCCGCCAGGTGGGCGTCCTGGTGGACCGCCGGGGAGCGGTGACCTGGGTGGGGGTCGGCGACGCCCACCGGATCGAACTCCCGGACCTGAAGCGCCAGCGGGTCGCCGGGGCCCGGCTGCGCGGCCTGCGCTGCCTCCACACCCACCTCGGCGACGAGGCGCTGACCCGGGACGACCTCACCGACCTGGTGCTCCTCCGCCTGGACCTGATGGCGGCGCTCACCGTCGGCGAGGACGGCCTCCCCGGGCTGGTGCACGCGGCCCACCTCAAGCCGCCCCGGCCGGACGCCGCCGAACCGGAAACGGAAGCGGAGCCCTGGGAGCGGCTGCCGCCGACGCCGCCGAGCGGGCTCGACCTCGACTGCCTGGAGATCGTCGCCGAGATCGAGCGCGCCTACGCCCGGATCCTCCCCGAACGCCCCGGCCGCCGCTTCGCCGGACGCGCCGTGCTGGTGGGCGCGGTGGAAGGAGCGGTCCCGCTCGAGGAAGCGCTGGCGGAACTCGCCGAGTTGGCCCGGGACGCCGGCCTGGAGGTGGTGGACCGGGTGATCCAGCGCCGCGCCCGCCCCGACCCCCGGACCCTCCTCGGCCGCGGCAAGTTGGAATCCCTGGTCATCCGGGCCCTCGACCGGGGCGCGGACGCGCTGCTGTTCTCCTCGGACCTCACCCCCTCGCAGGGGCGGAACATCTCCGCCGCCACCGATCTCAAGGTGCTCGACCGGACCCAACTCATCCTCGATGTCTTCGCCCGCCGCGCCGAGAGCCGGGAAGGCCGGCTGCAGGTGGAACTGGCGCAGTTGCGCTACCGGTTGCCCCGGCTGACCCAGCGGGACACCTCCCTCTCCCGGCTGGGCGGCGGCATCGGCGGCCGCGGCCCCGGCGAGACCCGCCTGGAAGTGGACCGGCGCCGCACCCGGGAGCGCATCGGCCGGCTGCAGCGCGACCTGAAGCGGGTGGCCGGCGTCCGCGAACTGCGCCGCAAGCGCCGGGACGCCCGGGGGCTTCCGGTGGTCTCGCTGGTGGGCTACACGAACGCCGGCAAGTCCACCCTGCTGAACCGGTTGACCCGCAGCCGGGTCGCCGCCGGGCAGCGGATGTTCGAGACCCTGGAACCGGCGAGCCGCCGCCTCCGGGTGCCGGTGGAGCGCGAAGTCCTCCTCGCGGACACCGTGGGATTCATCCACGACCTGCCCCCGGACCTGATCGAGGCCTTCCGGGCCACCCTCGAAGAGATCTCCGCCGCCTCCCTGCTGCTCCATGTGGTGGACGCCGGCAGCCCGCGCCTCGAAACCCGGATGCGCGCGGTCGAGACCCTGATCGCGGAACTGGGCTACGGCGCCATCCCCCGCCTGGTGCTGCTGAACAAGACCGACCTCCTCGACCCGGCCGGGCGCGCCACCCTCGCCGCCGGCAACGGGGCCGGGGGGGAGGCGGACGGGGACGGGGCGATCCGGATCTCCGCGAAGACCGGCGCCGGGCTGGACCGGGTGGTGCGCGAGATCGGCCGACTGATCCCGAGGCGGACGCCGGCGGCCGCGGCGTCGGTGGCCCCGGCGGCGCCGGCCGTCCCCGAAGCCGTCGGCCTGGTCTGAGTCCCCGTTCTTCGGGGATCTCCGTCTTCGGGGGTCTCCGTCTTCGGGGGTTTCCGGTCGCCGCGCTCCGGGACTCCGGTCAGGGACGGAGCCGGCCCCCTCCGGCGGCGGCCACTTCCCCGGTGAGTCGCAGCAGGCTTTCGTGCCGGGCGGGATGGGCCTCGCCGGCTTCGACCGCCGCCCGGACGGCGCAGTCCGGTTCCGCCCGGTGGGAGCAGCCGGGGAACCGGCAGTCGGCCGCGAACGGGGCCAGGTCCGGGTAGGCGGCGGCCACCCGTTCCGGGGTCAGCCCGTCCAGGCCGAGGGCGCGGACGCCCGGGGTGTCCACGATCTCCCCGCCGCCGGGGAGCGCGACGATCTCCGCGGCGGTGGTGGTGTGCCGCCCGCGCTTCCGCCGGTCGAGGCCGCCCCGTTTCCGTTCCGCTCCCGAGAGCGCCGCCAGCAACTCGGTCTTGCCGACCCCGGAGTGGCCGAAGAGCACCGAACGCTCGCCGCCGAGCGCGGAGCCGAGCGCCTCGATCCCCTCCCCGGTGAGGGCGCTGACGAGGAACACGGGGAGTTCCAGGGCGCGGTACGGCGCGAGGGCTTCCTCCAGTCCGGCGCGATCGGCGTCGTCGGCCAGGTCCCGCTTGTTGAACACCAGGGCCGGCGGGATCCCCGCGTCGTACGCCAGGGCCAGCGCGCGGTCGAGGAGGCCGGTGCGGTAGGGCGGTTCGCGGAAGGCGGAGACGACCAGGAACCGGGTCAGGTTCGCGGCGACGGTGCGCATCTCCCGCCGTTCCGCCGGCCCGGTGGCCCGCCGCAACTCGTTCCGGCGGGGCCGCACCGCCGTGATGCGGCCCCGGGGGTGACCGCCGCCCGCTTCCCCGTCCGTTTCCGCATTCCGCTCCCCGTCGACCGGTTCCCACTCCACTTCGTCCCCGACGACCACCGCGGCGGACTCCTCTTCCCGCCGCGAGCCGTCGAACAGCCGGCCGCCCAGGGCGCACCGGACCGCCGCCGGCTCCGCCGGGTCTCCCTCCGTCGGGTCGGCCCCGCCGGCCACCTGCACCAGCGCCGTCCGCCGGGTCACCCCGCACACGGTCCCGCGCCGCGCCCCGACCGTCCGCGGCCCCGTCATGCGCGCCGATGCTACCCGCCGGAGTCGCCGCCCGCCGACCGACCGGCCGCGCGAGACGCCGGCGGGTCGTCCGGAACCGGGAGCGTTCCCGCCGCCGGCGCTCGAATTCTGCTAACTTAGGAAGGTTGTGGCGCGACTGCGTTTCCTCCCGTCGGCAGCGGTGTTCGCCGCCGGTCTCGCCGGCCTGCTCGCGCCCGGAAACCTCGCCGCTTCCACCGTCCGCCACCTTCCCCTGGAGGCGATGGCCCGGGAAGCGCATTCGGTCTTCGCCGGCGAAGTCGTCGGCGTCCGCAGCCAACTGGATGCGCGGCGGAACCGCATCCATACCTTCATCACGGTCCGGGTGAGCCGGTACTGGAAGGGGGGCCGGGGCGGCGAGTTCGTGACCCTCCGGGTGCTCGGCGGGGAAGCCGAGGGGTATCGGCTGCTGGTTTCCGGCACTCCTTCGTTCCGGCTGGACGAGGAGGTGCTGGTGTTCTCCGAAGGCGGCGCCGGACGGGTGCCGACGGTGCTGGGGATGGCCGCCGGGAAGTTCACGGTGGAGACCGACCCGGAGACCGGCGAACGGATGCTCCACCGGTCGCTCGGCGGGCTCACCTTCCACGACGACACGGGCCGCCCGCTCACCGAGGCGTCCCTCTCCCGGCCCCGGGAGCGGCTGCCGCTCGACGAACTGCGGCGCACCGTGGAGCGGGCGCTCTCCGAGTCGTGAGGTTCCCGGTGACCGGACGCCGCCATACCCCGCTCGCGCGGAGGACGGCGATCGCCGCGGTGCTGGCCTTCGTCCTGCCGGGGCCGGCGGCCCCCTACCAACTCCTGCCGGATACGACTTTCCGCTGGATGGCGGAATCGCTCCCGATCCCCTACTTCGTGGCGAACCGGGCGGACAACCACATGAGCGTGTCGAAGGTCGTCGCCGAGACCCGCGCCGCTTTCGAGATCTGGGAGCGTCCGGCGGAGATCGGGATCTCGTTCTCCTACCGCGGGCTCACGAACCTGCAGCCGTTCGACTTCTTCGACGACACGAACACCATCGGTTTCACCCCCACCGCGCGGATGGTGGAACTCGGTCTCTCGCGGACCGCGCTCGCGGTGACCGGTTGGCTCACCATCTCCGGCGTCGGGAACATCGCCGAATCCGACATCGTGGTGAATCCGGGGTATTCCTGGACCGACACGCCGGCGCGCGGCGGCTGGGATTTCCGCTCGATGATGGTGCACGAGGCCGGACACTTCCTGGGTCTCGGCCATTCCAATGTGGGGCGCGTGCGCGGCGAGCGGCTGCTGGCCGGCTCCTCGATCATGTGGCCCTTCAGTTTCGGCGAAGGCGCGACCACCGGACGCGCGCTCACCGCCGACGACATCGCCGGCGCTTCGGTGCTGTATCCGGGGCCCGGAGCGGCGGAGGGGCGGATCCACGGCCGGGTGCTCCGGGCTTCGGGACAGCCGGTCTCCCGCGCCCATGTCACCGCGTACGAACCGCTGCGGAACCATCTGGTGGGAAGTTGGGCGAGTTCGGGAGGCGAGTACGAGATCCGCGGACTCCTTCCCGGCCGGTATGTCCTGCGGGTGAATCCCCTCCCGGAAGACCATGGCGCCTCGGACTACTTCTTCCGGGAAGCGGAGGTGCAGACCGACTTCCGCGTGACCATCCATCCGCGCTTGGTCGTCGTTCCCCGGAGCGGTTCCGTCGAAGCGGACCTCGAGGTCCTGCAGTGAATCCGGCGGTGATCCGCGCCCGGCCGTCCGGCTTCCCTCGAGTGTCCGCCGACGGTCGGCGGCCCCCGGGGCCGACTCCCGCCCGCGTCGGCGCCTGAGCGCGGGTCCGCCGGAATCCCCGACCGACCGGCGCGCCGCCTCCCCGACGGACTTCGTTCGGTGTTCGGTCCGGTTCCGGTCCGGCTTCGCACCGGAACCGGGGCCGGAAGACCATTGCCCGCGACGATCGTCGCCGGAAGCCGCCTGACCGCCAGGGGTCGGCCGCCGTTCGTCCGGCGCGCCCGATGAGGGTTCCCCGGCGCCGCCGCGGGGCGTCGCTCCGACTCCTCGCCCTGTCGCTGTCGCTCGGCGTCGGAACCGCTGCCCGGGCGGAACCGGGCGCGCCGTTGCCGCCGGAGTGCGCCGGCGAGGATCCCGGTTCGGATCCCGGTCCGGATCCCGGTTCGGAGGACCGGCTCGACGACCGGACGAACGCCGCCTCGGCGGCGCGGTCACCGGAACGACCGGACCCCGGACCGAACCGGGGCCCCGCCGCGCCGCAGCCGACCCCGGTCCGCGCCGGGCCGGTCTTCACTCCCGGCGGCGGCTGGTCGCGCGCCGAGGTCGGGCTGCTCGTCGGCAGCCAGCGGGTGAACGAAGACCTCGGCATCGCGCGCAACATCTTCTCGACGGTCTCCGCCTCGGCGCAGAATGTGGGCTTCGGCGAGCACTACGGCGCCCGGGGCGCCCTGTTCCTGAACCGCTACCTCGGCGCCGAGGCCGCCTTCACCCGGACGACCACCATGTTCGAGTTCTCGATCGCCGACGAGGAGGCGGGCGTGAACATCCTCGGCGAGAGCCTGTCGCGCCGGAGCACCGAGTTCGCCGGGGCGCTCATCGGCCAGTTCCCGCTGGCGGCGATGACGCCGTACGCCGCCGTCGGTTACGGCGTCGGCAACGCCTCGGTGGCGGAGGGCGACGACTTCCGCAGCCGGGCGGTCATCCTCGGCGCCGGGGTCAAGGTGCCGTTCCCCCAGTTGCCGTTCCTGCTGACCTTCGATTTCCGTTTCTTCCGCTACCTGGAGGCGAACGAGGCGCTGGTGCTGGCGGAGGGACCGGCGTCGCCGCCGTCCGCCGCGGTGATCACGGTGGGCTTCATGTTCCGCCTGGGGCCGTCCTCCTTCTGACGGCCGGCGAGGGCCGGTCCGCGCTCCCGACGCGGAGACGCGCCCGGCGGTAGAATCGCCGCCCCGCAGCGGGGCTCGGGGGGCGGTGGAACCGGGCGATTCCGGGAGATTCCGGGAAAATCCGGGGGATTCCGGGGCGGCGCCCGCTTCGTCCGGCCTTCGTCCGGCCCGGGAGCGGGCTCTGCGCAGCAGCCGGTGTAGCTCAGGGGTAGAGCAGCTGATTCGTAATCAGCAGGTCGGTGGTTCGAATCCACTCGCCGGCTCCGGGGCCGAGGGGAGCGGGGTTTCTCCCCGGCCCGGGTGGGCGGAAGCAGGCGTACCGCCCGGCGGCGCCGGTTCCATCGCCGCCCGACGGCGCTCCGGCGGGGGGCGGGGCGGCAGTCCCCCCGGGCGCTACCGGACTTCGGCGGGCAGGGAACGGACCGGGAACGGGCAGGGGGGCGGATAATCGGCGCGCCCCTTCGCCGTTCTTCGGACGCGTTCGTCGCCGATTCGGCGGAGACCGCGACCCTCCGACCCTCGAGCCCGCCATGCGCAACGAATTCCACCCTTCCACCTTCGCTCCGCCCTCGGTCTGGGCGCGGCTGGTCCTCGCCAACGGCGGCGTCCGCCCCCGCTACTGGGGGCGCCTGGCGCAGATCCTGGCGCTCTCGAGCCTGGCCGCCCCGCTGCGCCTCGCCGAGTGGTTGCGCCACTCCCGGAAACTGGCCCGGGTCCGCCTCGCCGAGCCGCCGCTCTTCGTCCTCGGGTTCGCCCGCTCCGGCACCACCCACCTGCAGAATCTCCTGGCCCAGGACCCCCGGTACGGCTTCCTGACCGTCTTCCAGATGGTGGTGCCGACCTTCTCCCTGATCGGCAGCGGCCGGCTGAGGCGGCTGATGGAGAAGGGGATGGAAGCGCAGGGCGAACAGACGCGGCCGATGGACCAGGTGAAGATCACGCTCGATGCGCCCCAGGAAGAGGATGTGGCCCTCTCGAACCGGAGTCACCGCTCGTTCGTCCACGCCCTGTCCTTCCCGGGACTGGCTCGGCGGCTGTACCAGCGGTACGTGCTCCTGGGGGGCGGGGCGGACGGGGAACCGCTGCCGGACCGGGAACTGCGGCGGTGGGAGCGGGACTATCTCCGGGTCGTCCGGAAGATCGCCCTCCACGCCGGGGGCCGGCCGCTGCTGCTGCGGAACACGGTGAACACCGGTCGGGTGGCCCACCTCCTCCGCCTCTTCCCCGAGGCGAAGTTCCTCAACATCGTCCGCAATCCCTACACGGTGTACCCCTCGGTACTGCACCTCTACCGGACCCTGCTCCCGCTCTACCGGCTCGACGACTACGACTGGCCGGAGTGGGAGGAATTCCTGACGGAGGCCTATGTCGGGGTCATGACGAAGTACCTGGCCGAGCGCTCCCTCATTCCCGCCGGCCGCCTGGCGGAGGTGCGCTTCGAGGATCTGGAACGGAACCCGCTCGGCGAACTGGAGCGGTGCTACCGGGAACTCGACCTCCCCGGCTGGGACGCCGCGCGCCCGCCGATCGAGTCCTACCTGCAGACCCTCCGCGGGTATCGCAAGAACCGGTTCGATTTCGACCCGGCGCTGCTGCGGCGGGTGGAGGAGCGTTGGGGATTCGCCCTGCGGGAGTGGAACTACGCCCGCCCCGCACCACCCGCCTCCGACCGGAGCGCGTAGCGGGGGCCGCCCCGCCGCGTCCCTTCGTGAGACCCGTTCTTTCGCTCCCCGGTCGGCGTTCCCGGCGCCTCGCGGCCCCGGGGCGCCGGCCGCTTCCGCTGACGGCTTCGGCCCCCCGCTCCCGGTCCGGGTCCGCCGGGCCCGGTCCCCCTCGCTCCCGGACGACCTGAGATGAAGCTCCGTTTCGCCGAGGAACTGCTGCTCCTGGTCCTGAACGAGGACTACGGCGGCCTCTCGCTGGTCCCCGAGTCGCACCTGAACCCCGCGCTCGCCGGCGCGGTGCTCATGGACCTGGCCCTCGAACGCCGGATCGAAACGGACCTCCGGGAACTGACCCTGGTGGACGCGGCGCCGCTGGGGGACGACCTCCTCGACCCCGCCCTGGAGGAGATCGCCGCGCTCGCCGCCGCCGGGGAACCCCGGGACGCCGGCTGGTGGGTCCGCCGCCTGGCCGGGAGCGCCCCCGGAATCCGCGACCGGGCGCTCGTGCGGCTGCTCCGGGCCGGAATCCTCTCTTCGGCGGACGCCGGCGAGGCCGCGCTCGCGCCCGGCGTTTCCCGTTCCCGGCGCTACCCGGCGGTGGACGCCGAGCCCGAACAGGAGATCCGGCTGCGGATCATGCGGATCCTGTTCAGCGACGACATCCCCGACCCCCGGGACATCGTCATCATCGCCCTCGCCGACGCCTGCCGCCTCTTCGAGAAGATCCTGACGAAGGCCGAGTTGCGGGAGGTGGCGGAGCGCCTCTCCGTCGTCCGGCGTCTCGACCTCATCGGACGCGCGGTCGCCGCGGCGGTGCGCGAGTCGGCGCGGGAACCGGCGGCCCCGGCCGCGCCGGCGCGGGAGATCCCGGAAGTCGCCGGCTGGCCGATCCTCGGCAGCGCCGCGGACGCCGCCCGGGACATGCGCGCTTTCCTGGCCCGGTGTTACCGGGAACACGGGCCGGTGTTCCGCATCCGCATCCTGAACCGCAGGATCCTGGTACTGGCCGGCCTGGAAGCGAACCGGTTCCTCGCGCAGAGGGGGAAACTGCACCTGCGCTCCTACGAACCCTGGCGGGGTTTCGCCCACGATCTCGACGCGGCGCGGACGATGCTCTCCACGGACGGCAAAGACCATGTGCGGCTGCGCCAGGCCTTCGGCGCCGGCATGTCGCGGCGGGCGCTCGAGACCCACCTGGAACCGGCAGTGGAGATCGCCCGGCGCCACTTCGATTCCCTCCCCTTCGACCGGCCGTTCCGACCCGGGCGGGTGTTCCGCAGCATCGTCGCCGACCAGATGGGCGAGGCGCTCGCCGGCGCCCCGGCCGGCGCGTACCTGGACGACATGGTGCTCGTCCTGGACACGCTGCTCCGCGCCGCGATCATGAAGCAGCGCCCGCTCTTCGGCTTCGGGCGCCGGTTCCGCCGGGCCCGGGCGCGGCTCGGCGTCCTGGTGCAGCGCACCATCGAAGCCCATCGCCCCGGCGGGCCGCTCGCAGGAGCCGGCGACCTGGTGAACGAGGTACTCGACCTCCACGCTGCCGACCCGCTGCTGCTGCCGGAGACCGACATCGAGGCCATGGTGCTCGCCCCCTACCTGGCCGGGATCGAAACCGTGGGCAACACCCTGGCGCTCACGCTCTACGGCGTCCTGAAGCATTCCCGTTGGATCGAGGGGATGCGCGCCGAAGTGGACGCGTTCTTCGCCGACGGACCGCCCACCACCGAGGGTCTCCGCCGGTTGACCCTGACCCACCGGGTGGTGATGGAATCCCTGCGGATGTATCCGGCGGCGCCGGTCGTGTTCCGCTTCGTGGGGACGAGTTTCGACTTCGCCGGGTACCGCATTCCCGCCGGCAACCCGCTCTTCGTCGCCACCACGGTCACCCACCGCCTGCCGGAGTGTTTCCCCGATCCCGACCGCTTCGACCCGGACCGCTACCTGCCGGAGCGCGCCGAGCATCGGCAGCGCCACGCCTATGTCCCGTTCGGCATCGGCGCGCACCACTGCCTCGGCGCCGGCTTCGCCGAGGTCGAAACCCTGCTGACGCTGGCGGTACTGCTCCACCGGGCGGACCTGGTCATGGTTCCGCCGGACTACGAACTGCGGATGTCGAATGTCCCGACGCCCCGCCCGGCGAAGAACTTCCGCGTCCGGCTGACGCGCCGCCGCTGACCCGGACGCGGCGGCCGTCCGGCGCGCCGACTCAGGGAGGCGGGATCGCCGCCCGGTCGTCGAGGTCGGCGCCGAGCGCCTGCATGTCGTCTCCCCGCCCGATGAGGATCAGGGCGTCTCCCCCCTGGACGCGTTCGTCGCCGGTGGGGGCGAACACCATCTCGCCGTCCCGGCGCCGGATGGCGAGCACCAGCACATTGCGGCCCAGGTTGATGGCCGCCTGCGCCAGCGTCAGCCCGTCGTGCTTCGAACCGGGCGGAACCTGGAGCCGGCCGGTGTCGAACCCCTGCTGCACCATCTGCTCGATCCCCTGGACCGCCCGCGCGATGTGGAAGCCGGAGAGGTTGTGGAGCACCCACTTCCCCGCCGTGGTGTAGGGCGAGACCACATCGTCCTTGCGGGCGCCGGCGCGCTCCAGATTCGCCCGGGATCTCTCCTCCTCGGAGCGGGCGATGATCCGGATCCCGGGGTTCAGCGCGCCGGCGGTCATGACGATGGAGAGGTTGTCGCCGTCCGAGGGCAGGAGCGCGGCGATCGCCCGCGCCCGCGGCAGCCCGGCTTCGATGAGCACCTCTTCCGCGGTGGCGTCCCCTTCGAGGACCGGCACCTCCTGCTCCACCAGTTGGGCCACCTTCTCCGGGGCCTTTTCGATCACCACGAACGGCTGTTTCCGGCGGGCCAGGCCCTCGACGACCGGACGCGCGATGCGGCCGCCGCCGCAGATGATGATGTGGTTCTTCATCCGGTGGATTCTCCAGACATAGCGGCGTCCCGGCGCGGTGATGATCCGGGAAGCGAGGTCCCGGAACGCGAAACTCAGCGTGGCGACGCCCCCGAGGATGAGGAAGACGGTGAAGATCCGGCCTTCGTCGCTGAGCGGCTGCACCTCCCCGAAACCGACGGTGGAGAGCGTGATCACCGTCATGTAGAACGACTCCCGCAGGCCCCACCCTTCGATCCACATGAAGCCGCCGGCGCCGACGACCAGCACCAGCCCCGCCAGGACCAGCAGCGCCGCGCGCTGGAGGCGCCGCCAGAGGCGGTGGAGCAGCGAGTGCTGACTCAGGCCGCCGCCCGGGGGCCCGTCGGGCGCGCCGTCGCGGGGGAGCCGGACCCCGGCGTCGGAGCGGGCGCCCCCACCCGGCGGCGCGTCGGGCGGGGAGGGGGGTTCGGGGAGGATGCGCTCAGGAGTGCCGCGGGCGGGCAGTCAGGGGGAACCGGGACCGGCGAACGGGGATCGGCGAACGGGGATCGGCGGCCGGGCCGGCCGGCGCTCACGAACGGGCCGGGTGGGCGCCGCCCCGGGGTCGGAGCGCCACCGGCACGGACCGGAACCTCGGGGAGGAGCCGCGGGCGGAAACTCCGGGCCGGGAGCGCGTCCGCCGAAGACCCTCCGCGAGAAACCGCTCCGGCAGGCACGGTCGGGCACGATCGGCACGATCGGGAAGCCCCGCGGAGGCCCGGCGAGGTCGGCGCTCCCGGTGAGGAGCCCCCGGCCGGCAGCGCGGAACCGGCATCGCGGAAGCCGTTCCGACCGGCGGGTCTCCGGTCGCCGACGCCCTCCGAACATAGAAAAATCGCCGGTCCGGTGGCGGGGGCGGGATTCGAACCCGCGACCTTCGGGTTATGAGCCCGATGAGCTGACCCCTGCTCCACCCCGCGTCCGGACCGGCGAGGGAACAGGGATACTAGACCGCCCGTCCGGCCCCGTCAAATCGCGATAGGGCAGCCGCCGATCGCGGCAGGGGGCACGGGGCCGGATCACGGTTCGGCGGGCGCGGGCGGACCGTCGCCCGGCCGGGGCGGTCCCGTCGCCGCGCGGGGGAGTGTCCCGGTCCGATCCCGGGTGCGGCGCCGGCGAGGTGTCCGGGATCGCCGGAACTCCACGGAGGCGGAACCGTCCCGGTCCGATCCCGGGGGCCGCGGCGCCGGCGAAGGCTCCGCGGCCCGGCTCGTCCCGCCCGCACCGACCCGGCGCCGCCGCCCCCGCCGGTCGTCGCTCCCGCCCCCGGCGTCAGTCGGTCGCCGGGGGGAGGAGCGCCATCCAGCAGACGACGCCGAGGTCCTCCTCGCCGGAGATCGGTTCGAGGGGCTTCGGCGGCGGGACCGGGCGGAGTCCCTCGGCGGCGACGAGTTCGAGGATCCTCTCGGCGGCGCCGGTGATCGAGATCTCCTTCCCGGCGAGTGCCCTCTCGATCCGCCCCAACTCGCGGCGCACCTGCTGGCTCCGCCCCACCTGCAGCGCCTTCACGGCGCTTGCGACCTCCGGCCCCGCGCGCTTCGATGCGGGGTTGCGCAGGACGCCGATGGCCCAGAGTTGCCGGGCTCCCACGGCGAGGTCCTCCCGACTGTCGGCGACCAGGCGGCGGTGCTCCGCGACGATGGAGTCGGCGGCCCGCCGCCAGGCGCCTTCGAGGTCCACCTCCGCCGGCAACTGCCGGAGGCCGGCGGCGCCCTCCGGCGCGATCCGCCGCAGGTGGAGGGCCTCCGGCTCGGGCTCGGTCACGGTGCCCTCGTCGAGCGGCACGAATCTCCAGTAGCGCTCGCCGTTCCGGGTCCGGCAGGCGAAGAAGACGCCCGGCCGGCGCGCCCCCGACGCTTCCCGACTGTCAGGCTCCCGACCGTGAGGCCCGCCGCCGAACACCCCGGGCGCCGGGAGGCGGAACGCGGCCCCGACTCCCCAGGGCAGGTTCCGCAGCCGCTGCAGTTCCCCTTCCATGAGGCGGCGGTGGAAGTCCGCCCGCAGCGATTCGCCGCTGAACGCCTCCCCGTACCCGGCGCCGAGGGTCTCCCGCAGCAGCGCCGGATCACCGGCGGCCAGCCGCTCGGCGAAGGACAGCACCTCCTGCTCGGCCTCCCCCTCGTCCGGCTCGACCACCGCGACATCCATTCCGTACAACTTCGCGGCAGCGAGTTTGAACCGGATCCGGGCTTCCAGTTTCAGCATCGGCTCCAGGTCGCCCGCCGCCGGCAGCATGGTCGTCAGGAACACCCGTTCGTGCTCGCTCTTGAGGCGGATGACCCGCCCGTAGCGCTGTACCACCCGCTGCGGGTTCCAGGGGAAGTCGTAACTGATGACCGCCGCCGCCTGCTGCAGGTTCTGACCTTCGGAGAGGACATCGTTGCTGAGGAGCAGGTCCACTTCGTCCTCTTCGGGCAGTTCGTGCTCCGGCCCGAAGACGCTCTTCGGGGCGAAGCGTTCGAGTTCGCGCAGCCGCTGCTCGGGGTTCGTCTCGTCGCCGATCACTTCGGTGCGGCGGCGTCCGGCGACGATCTCCGGCAGGCGCTCCCGGAGATACCGCACCGTGTCGGCGAAGGCGGAGAAAACGACGATCTTCTGCGAGGGCGACTCCTCGATCAGCCGGAGGAGCGTCTTCAACTTCGGATCGTCCTCCGCCCGGACCGCGTCGAGGTGCCGCCGGATCTTCCGCAGGCGCCCCAGGTCCCCGGCGACCTTCTTGCGCAATCCGGGATCGAACTCGGAGATCGGCCGGCGGGCCTGGTCCTCGGTCTCCTCCAGGAGCCAGGCGGCGGCGCCGGTCTCGTCCAACTCCTCGCGGGCCACCGCGCTGAGGGCCTCGGAGTCGGGGACGAAGCCGGCGTCCCAGGCGTCGAGGAACGCGGCATGGGCCTTCTCCATCCGCTCCACCGTCAGCCGGCAGGACTCGTGGCAGGACTCGAACCGCTTGAGGATCGCCGAGCGCAGCAGTCCGGTGAGTCCGCTGTCCTCGTCGGCGTCGGCCACCGCCCCATCGGCGTCCTTACGGATGGCGTCCTTCCGGTATTCGTCCGGCCGGTAGCGGGCGAGGGTCAACTCCTCCACGACGGCGGTGAGGTCCGCGACCAGGTCCGGCCAGACCGCATCGATCTCGTACCGCTCGGTCGCCAGTTCCGGCTCCGGGAAGCGCAGCGGGGTGCCGTCGGGGAAGGCGGCGTTCGGGTAGTACTTCTCGATGAAGGCGCGGTCCCGGCGGACGCTCACCAGGTCGGCCAGCGGGAACAGCCGGTCCGGGGCCAGGTTCGCGCCGTCGCGGCTCATCGCGCCGGCCGACTTGAAGAGTCCCCGCAGCGAACGGATGCCGTGTTCGGCGAAAGCGCCGTCGTGGCGGGCGAAGGCCATCACCAGGTGGAACAGGTCCATCAGCCCATTGTTGATGGGGGTGGCGGTGAGGAAGACGGCGTGTTTTTCCTCGCCGCCGAGCAGCCGCGAGAGCGCCTGGTGCCAGCCGGTGTCCGGGTTGCGGAAAGCGTGCGCCTCGTCCACCACGACCAACCGGTAGGTGTCCTTGTCCACCTCGAGACTCCGGCCTCTCCCCTCCGGATTCAATTGGCGATCCTCGGCCAACCGGTGGAAGGAGAGGACCTTCCCGGGCAGGTTCGCCGCGTGGAGGCGGCGTTGCCAGGTCTCGACGAGTTGCGCCGGCGCCACCACCAGGGCGTGCTTTCCTTCCTTGGCCGCGTACTTCTCCAGGAAGGCGAGTCCGATCTCCGTCTTGCCGGTGCCCACGCCGTCCGCGTAGATCACGCCCCGGCATCGCTCCAGGATCCGCAGCGCCCGGCGGAACCCGTCCCACTGGAAGTCCGCCAGGTGGACCGCTGTCGGCCGCGGCGGCTCCTGTTCGAATTCGACCCCGAAGTACTCGAGCAGGACGCGCAGGTAGATCGTCTGCGGGTCTTCGAGGGCGTCGAGGACCGGGTCGGCGCCGAGCAACCGCTCCAGGCCCTCCCCGAAGTCCTCGGCGTCCTCCGATTCCCAGCGCCGGTCGAACCAGCGAAGCGCCTGCCGGACCGGGTCTTTCCCGTACTCCACGAGTCCAAGTTCCAGGTTGGTTTCCATCCCGGCCGTGGTCAGGTTCGCCGAGGAGACCAGCGCCGCCCGCGGATCCGCAAGGTCACCGAACAGGTACGCCTTCCCGTGAAGGAACGAACCCCGGAACCGGCGCACCTCCACTTCCGTCCGCCGCAGCCATTCCGCTACCGGGCCGATGCGGCGGCGCGCCCGGCTCGGCGGGAATCGGCCGAAGTTCCGGTCCTGCAGAAACTGTTCGTCCGCGTCGGCGAAGAACTGGCGCAACTTCTTCGGGGATCCTCCGCCGGGGGGCGGCGCCACTCCGAGGAGCAGCCGCACCGACCGTACCGGCGGACCGGTCGCCGCGGCCAGCGTCGCCAGCCCGCCGAGGTTCACATACCCGGTCGCGACGGAGACCGGGGCGTCCCTCGGGGGATCCGCGGCCAACGCCGCGATGCCGGTTGCGTGCGCACCTTCCTCCCGGTTGTCGAGCAGTGTCGGTAGGCCGGGGGCGCCCCCCACCGGCGGTGGATCGAGCGGCAGCCGGCCCATGGTCGCGACCCGCTCAGCCGTTCAGCGCCCGGAGCCGGGCCCGCACGGCGTCCCGGTAGTCCGGCGGGATCGCAGACTCGGTGAAATCGGTGAACATAAGGTCGAGATCGTTCTCGTCGAGTTCCCAGGCGTGGGCGACCCGGGCGTCGATCTCGGCGCGCAACCGACTGCGTTCGTCGTCCGGAAGCGGCCCGCACTCCACTCCCGTCGCCTGGGCGAAGTCGGTGAACCGATCGTCCACCGCCGAGAGTCGCGCCGCGGCATCGGCGACCGCGTCGAAGTCGTCGTCGTCGAGATCGGGAACGAAGAGTCCCTCCAGGAGGAAGAAGACCAAGTTCGTCTCCACGAAGCGCCGTGCCTGCCAGTCGAAAGGGACACTGTTCATGATGGAGAGGCAACCGGCCTGCTCGCGTTCGCGCCCGAGGAGGAATGCCAGATACGGCGCCTTATGCGTCAGCAGGACCTTCGTCGGGATCAAGCACGCGAGAACCGTACGTGAATCTGTCGCTCGCGTCACATCCCGAAAAGCGACCCTCGCTCGCTTCAGTTCGCGCTGCACGGCCTCCCGTCGCATCAGGTTCGGCTCGACAGCCAGAAGCGAACCGCTCCCGGGCACCCGCTTGCGGAGCCTTCGCAGCAGCGCTTCGGTTTCCCGACAGCGACGGGCGCCCGCACCGTGCGGACGGTACTGATCGAAACTCGCGCCTTTCCAGAGCGATCGTCCGGTCGTCCGGCCTCTCCAGAACCCGGCATCTTGGGTCTCGTGCAACTCCAGATTCGGGAAACACTGCCAACGGTTCCCGGAGCCGTAGGGGAACAGCGAGCCGCGCCGCACTCTGCCGAGCAGATCTGCCTCCGCATCCGAACGCACGAGCGGTGTGACATAGTCCGGTCCGAAGGCTGCGTCGGGCAGGCTGACACCGGCGCAGCCGGTCTGCACTTTCCAAGTGATCTCGGAGTCCCCGGGTCCGGCGACCTCGACCCGATGTCCATCTGCCGGAGGCGCACTGGTTGCAGTGATCAACGCCACCGAGTAACGGGGTTCCATGTCGAACGCCCAACGCCCTTTGTTGAGCAGAGTATCCACGCGCCGGACAGTCATCCGCTCGTACATCCACTTTCGGAAGCCGGCAGAGCCCCGGTTGCTGAAGGCGCTGCGGGGCAGCACGACACCTACAGCGCCTCCGGCGCGGAGCAGGTGTCGGTAGCGTTGGCAGAAATACTTGAACAGGTCCGGGTCGCCCGACGAACCCTCGAATTCGCCGAGCGCCAGCGCCTGCCGCTGCACTCTGGCCCGTTCCTGCTCGGCAACGACGCGTTGTCTGATCGCCGGATCGTGTTCGTCCAATTCCGCGACCAGCAATTCGCGCTCGGCCTGCGGCAGGCTGGTCAGACCGGGGTTCGACAACACATAGATCGACAGGGTCTCGACCTTCACCTTTTCCCAGGGCGGGTTCCCCACGATGGCGTCGAAACCGGGCGGTTTGCGACGAAAGATCCTCGGGAACACCAAGGGCCAGTGCAGGACCTCGTGCCGCTCGGCGTAGTCGGCCGCGACTGCGATACGCCGCTCGCCGGCGTCGTCGGTCGCTCCGTCGAGAATTCCCTTGCCCCTGCCGACGAGGAAGTCGCGGCTTCCGGCGGCCTCCGGTTCGGCTGCCCACAGGTCGAAGAGGCGGCGCATACCCTCCGTGGAGGCTTCCGCTGAGCGTTGGGCGATGTAGTTCTCTTCGTATTCTTCCGGAGTTCGGTCGAGAATCTCAGCCAGTTCGGCGATAGCCTGCGCCGCACCGTCCATGGCCTTCCGGAGAGGCGCGGCCGCAAAGGTGTTCGGCTTCACCACCGTCTCCGGATCGGCGACGCCGAGGAGTGAATTCCCGAGGACGACATTCCGCCCGAGGTACGAGAGCGAAAGTCCCGGAACGAAGCCGCCGAGCCAGAGCGACAGGGTGGCGATCTCCACTCCCATCGGACTCACATCCACCCCGTAGATGCAGTGCTTCAGCAGCAGCCGGCGCAGGAGCGCCATGTCCCGGACCCCGGCGCCGGTTGCGGCGGCGACGCGGAGAGTCTCCATCCGCTCGGCGAGCGCCGGGAGCGGCTGGGTTCCGAGGAAGCGGGCGGTCAGGTCGGCCAGGCGGTTCAGCACCTCGACCAGGAAGTGGGCGCTGCCGCAGGCCGGGTCGAGGACCGCGAAGTCCAGAAGTTCCTTGGCGGCGCGTTCCGGATCTGTTTTGGCCGTTTTCCGCACCTTCTCGAGGTGTTTCTCGAAGGCCGGCGCCACCGCCCGCTCCACCAGGTGGCGCACCAGTACCGAAGGCGTGTAGTACACCCCCCCGGCTTTCCGTCCGCCCAGGTGGGTCTGCCACAGGAGCGCTCCGGCGGCGACGACCTCGTGGTCCGTCTCCCCGGACTTCGGCGAGCGGTAGCGGTCCTTCTTCGGGTCGTACACCAACTCCCGCGTGGCAAGGGTCAGCCGCCGCGTCAACAGGGATTCGTAGATGTGCCCCAGGTGGCCGATCTCGATGGTCGAGGCGTCCACCCCGCAGGCGTTCTCCTCGTCCCAGCCGAGCGAGGTCAGGATCTCGCCGAACTCCGGATCCCGGAGGGTCAGGCGTTCGAGCGTCTCCGCGCCCAGGAAGGATTTCTCCGCGAAGAGCGCCCCGTTGTACGCGGGGACCTGCCAGGCCGGATTGCCGTTCCGCATCGCCCGCACCAACCGGACGAAACCGTCCCAGAGCGCCCGCGACTTCGGGCTCAGCAGTTTCCGCTTCCGGTGCGCCTCCCGGACCAGTTCCGTCAGGCTCGCCCGGCGGTAGTCGGGGTCGTGGACCGGCAGGAACCCGGCACTCTCGGCGTACAGGAGGAACAGCAACCGGAACACCAGCGTGAGGGACGCCTCCTCCAGGTCCTTGCGTACCTTCTCGTTCGTCAGGTCCCGGTCGGCGCCCGGCGCCCAGGCCTCGATCTCCCGGGCGAGCGCCGGCAGCGCCCGGTCGCGGAGGCGTTGATCGAGCCGCTTCCAGAGTTCCACGCCGTATCTCCGGGAGTCGGCCAGCACCTCTTCGAAGCCGCCGCCGACCAGGGACTCGGGGGAGAACAGCGCCAGGAAGCGACGGTCGTCGGAGTCGAGAGCCGCGGCGTCGAGTTCGAGCCACTCCGTGGCGCCGCTCCCGTCCAGGGCATCGAACCGGAAGAGGCGCAGCCGGCCGCGGGCGGCGAGCAGGCCGTAGCGGAGGTTCGCGGCGCGGCAGAGTTCGGCGAGCCGGCCCTCGGGCGGACGGTTGTCGTCGAACCGGTCGAAGTGCCCGGAGTCGCGGAAGGCCATCGCCATCGCCGCCGGCGTTTCCCCGGCGCGGAGGAGGTAGCCCTCCGGGCGCTGTTCCAGTTGGTATCCGAGTTTCCCGACGATCTCCCGCCAGGAGTCTTCCGGTTCGATGGCCGCCGTGGCCGTCTTCGCCCGCTTCCAGAAGTCGCTCTTCCGCAGCCGCTCCAGGGTGTGCTCGGTCAACAGGCCCCGCGCCAGCGCCCCGGGGATGCCGGAGAGCCCCATGCGCTCCAACTCGCGGGTGATCCAGTGGAACCGCTCCACGCCGGCGGCCTCGTCGTCCGCGCGCCGGGCGAACTCCTCGACCGTGGTCCGCATCTGCCGCACCGGGACCCGGTACGGCCCCTGTTCCGCCTGCACCGGGCCGAGGACGAGCAGCCGCGCCGGGCCCTTCGGATCGTCCGCCTCGCCCGGCGCGTCGGTGAGCACGAGGAGCGACAGCGGCCGGGTGCCGACGCGCCGCTTCCAGTCCGCCCGCATCGCCTTCCGGGCGGCCGCGAACGAAGCGAACGGCCCGGCGGCGGCGATCTCGGTGTCCCCGGTCCGGGCCGCGATGACGAACCGCTCCCGGGCCTCGACCTCCTCGGCCAGCCCCTCCCGGATCAACCGGCTGACGACCTGCTCCGCGTTCACGGCCCGCCTCCCGCGCTCATCGGCCGCCTCCCCGCAGCCGCCCCATTGCCCCGAACCCGCCGGGGCCCGGCCCTCGGCAACCCCGGAACCGGCCCTCCGGCGAACCCTCCCGGTACGGGAACCTCTCCTCCGTCACCCCGCGCATCACCCCCCGCCCCCGAGATCGTAACCACTCCTTCCCCGAACCCTGCCGCGCCACCCGGGAACGTGCCCGGACCCCGCGGCCGGACCTCAGGGGTAGAGCCCGTCGAACCAGTCCCGGGTGAGTTTCAGGTACTTGTCGACAGCCTTCGTCAGTCCGTACCCCGGCCGAGGGCTGGCAGCGAACACCGTCTTGCCGAGACGGTGCGCAACCTCGACCGCGGGCACGAAGTCGGCGTCCGCGGAGAGCAGGTAGGCTGCATCGTATTCGTCGCGGTGGGTCAGGTCGACGAGGTCCACGGAGAGGCGGGTGTCCACACCCTTCTCCCGGTATTCCGATGGGGCCGAATTCCAGTAGGCCCGCAGTGTCTCGAGCAAGTCCCGCGGCACTTCGTGTTCCCGGCCCGCGAATGCGCGGCGCAGTCGGCCCCGCTCTTCGCTGGCTTGCCGGCTCATCCGGCTGCGCTGGATCCTGCCGAGAAGGACGACGACGCCCTGTTCTCGAAGAAAATCCAGAAAGCGTTGCTGTTCCCGGATGCGCGCGAGGTCCTCGCCCACGGCCCCGATGTAGTAGCGGACTCCGCGCAGTTGCCGGCCTCCGACGAGTCTCTCGGCCAAGCCCCGATAGTCCAGAGTGCTCCGCACCCCGATCCTCTCGAGGCCGTGATGCCAGTTGCTTCCGTCCACGAAGACGATGTGGCTCGCTCCTCGGAAGGGAATGCGGACGGATGCGCCGGTCGGACCGGAGCGCCCCCGGACGGTCTGTTCGGACGCCGGATACCGGCATCGCGAGCCGAGGGGATGCCGCCGGCTGGCTGTGGTCCGTTCGTGATTCTCTCCTCGGGATGGTGTGGCTGAAAGGGCCGATCGATTCGATCGATCGGTCCGGACAATGCCGGCGGGTCGCCGAGCCGTTGCGCAACGCCGTTTTCGGACACCCACATCCATGGCGCGCGACGCGCCCCCCGAGTGTCCGGAGGCCACCGGACGACTCGGCTCCACCCTCGGAACGCAGTGAGCCTCGGGGGCCGAGAGCGGTTGCTCCCGGCGAGGTCCCGGGGGGGGGGGGGGGGGGGGGTAGGAGCGACCGGGAAGGTAACCGTCTGTTCCTGCAGATGCAAAGGGCCGGTACGGGCCCGGTCCGTTCGCTCCGGGCGTCGGGGCCCGACGAGGCAGGAACGAAGATCGAAGGGGCCCGGGGTTCGTGGAGGCCGGCGACGACAGCGCCGGTGGCAGACCAGTTCCGGGCGCGCCGGGCCGTTCGGGCAGAGAGCCCCGCTCCATCCACCAACGGGCCGGCAGGCCGTTCTCGACCGGCGCCGGCGAGCGATGGAGATCCGGCGGGACCCTCACCTCGACGACACCCGATGCGATCCCCCGTGTCCGGGGACCACCAGCCGACTCGGCTCGACCTCCGTACGCAGTAAACCCCGGGGCACCGAGAGCGGCAACGGAGAGTGACTCCGAAGCGCTGCTCCCGGCGAAATCCCGGGGGGGGGGGGGTTAGAGCAGCCGGAAGAGTAACCACCCCCACGCCACGAGGCAAATGCCTGTACGGGCCCGGTCGCCGTGCCCAGGCACCGGCATCGGATCAACCCGGAACGGAGACCGAAGGGGGGCGGCTCGAAGTGGAATTCGGCGCCGATACCGTTGGCAACCCCGGTCGCGAGCGCACGGGGTCGTTCGAGAAGACCGCTCCGGTCCATATCGCCGAACGGGCCGGCGCGTCGCTCTCGACCGGCGTCCGGACAGCGCCGGCAGGCGATGGACCCCGGCAGGACGCTCACCTCGGCGACGAGCGACGCGATCCGGGGCGGTTCGAGAAGAAGGGGCTCGATCGGTCCGGGGTGCGGGCGGCGGATCCCCTTCGACCGGCGCCGGTGAGCTGTGGATCGCCGGAAGGACGCTGCCCCAACGACGAGCGACGCGATCCCTGCTCGCCCGGAGACCGTCGGCGGACGGCAACTCGCCGGTTGCCGCCGCTACTGTCGGCCGGGCTGCCGCTACCGAGCCGGTTGGCGCCGGCTCGGGAGCGGCGCCGGCTCAGGAGCGGCGCCGGCTCAGGAGCGGTTCGGGTCAGGCGGCGCGGCGGACGAGGTGGGAGAGGCGCGACTTGGTGCGGGCGGCGGCGTTGCGGTGCAGGACGCCCCGGCCGGCCATCCGGTCGATCAGGGCGATGGTCCGCGGCAGACGCTCGTTCGCGGCGGCGGTGTCCCCGGCGGCTACGGCCTCGCGCAGCCGGCGGATCGCGGTGCGCAGGCTGCTGCGGTGATGGCGGTTGCGGAGGCGGCGGGTCTCGTTCTGTCGCACGCGCTTCCGGGCGGATCGGCTGTGGGCCATCGGGTCGGGGCTCTCCGGTCTGGTTCTCGGATGTCGGAGGGAAAGGGGGATCGCCCGGGGTCGGGGCCCCCGGGGCGGCAGGAGCCCGGCAGTGTACTTCGGCGGGGTACTTCCGGCGGGTCGAGTGGCCGGCTACCGCGCCGCGGCGCCCCGGACCAGGCGGACCGCGCCGCTGAAGGTGTTGACGGCGAATTGGGGGCCGCCGTCGCCCCAGTTGCCGTGGAGCCCCCGGGGCCCGGACCGCCCTTCGACGGCGAAGGCGCTCTCGATGGCGCCGGTGTAGGTCGTCGCCTCGACGGTGAAGCCGGGGAGCGATTCCAGGTCGAGGGTGACCGTTCCGGAGTGGGTCTGCAGGTCGTACCAACCGGCGGCGTGGTAGGCGCCGTCGAGGTGGATCCCGGCGCTCAGCGTCTGCAACTCGCTCCGCCGCGCGGTCAGGTCGCGGATGTCGAGGGGCCCGCTCACCGTCTCCGCCTGGAAGGTGTCCGTCCGCAGCCCGCGCACCGTCAGCGCGCCGCTGATGCTCCGCAGGCGGAAGTTGCCCTCCGGGGACTCGACCCCGGCGAGGGAGATCGGGGCGGAGAAGGTGCGCACCACCAACGAGGCGCCGTCGGGGAGCCAGACCTCGAGGTCCACCGAGACCGGCGGGATGCGCCGCGGCGCGCGGATCTCGGTGATGGGGAGTTCTTCGGCCGGGTTCGGCGGCGCGTCGGCGGAGGGCGGCGTCCCCCGGTTTCCGCCGTGGAGCCCCTGCGGCTGGGGCCCGATGTGGAAGTGGCGCCCGCGCCGGGTGAGGTCGAGGTTCACCCGTCCGAACAGTTGCGCCGCCTCCTCGGCGGGCCGCTCCTCGGTGAGCCGCTTCACCCCCACGATGCGGAGGATGCGGTCTTCGCCCGGATCCGTTTCGTGCACCTCCACGTTCCCGGCGAAGTTCATGACGGTGACCATCGCGTCGCGGCCCACTTCCACCGCGTGCTCCACCCGCTCGGTGGTCTCCGGCGCGGTCTGCCTCCCCGGGCTGCCGCCGGCGCCCGACCCGGGAACCGCCGCCGCAGTGGCTGCGGGAACGGCGCCGAGGCAGAGCGCCGTCGCCGCGGCGAGGGCGCCGGCCTTCCGGGGCCGCCGCGCCGCCGCCCCGGTCGGGACCGGCGCCCGGACGGCCATCGGGGAGATTCTGGGGGTGGGCATGGTGGTTCGGTCCTCGGTCATCCGGTCTCGGGCGGTTCGCGCCCGGACATGGCGTCGATTCGTTCCTGCGCGGTGGCGCCGTCGCCGCGCTCGAGGTCCTGCATCAGCATCAGCGTGTTGTGGAAGAGATCCAGTTTCCGCCGCAGCGTGTCGAGCAGGGTCTCCTGCGCCGCTTCGTCGTCGGGCGCGTCGGCGGCGCGCCGCCGGCTCTCGGCGATGGCGGCGTCGAGGGCCTCGATCTCCGGTTCCATCGCCTCCCGCACCTCCCCGAGACCCGCCGGGGAGTCCCCGTCCCGGAACGCCGACTCGATGTCCCCGATGGCTTCCTCGTAGAGCGCTTCGGCCTCGGTCACCGGGTGCGCCGGAGGGCCGGCCTCCGGGGAAGCGTCGTCGGCCGGGTCGTCCCCCGGCCAGAAGACGACCGCCAACGCGAACAGGCCCAGCAGCGCCGGCCAAGCCCAACGGGGAATCCGCATTCGCCGCCCGGAAACCTAGCAGCCGGCGACGCCTCCGTCGGCGCGCCGCCAGGCGGCGGTTCAGAGTCGGGGAGCGGGCGCCCGGTCGGGGATCAGGAAGCCGAAACCGAATCCGAGGAGGCAGGCGTTCCAGAGACCGCGGATGGTGTTTCCGACCAGTTCCTCGTGCCACGGGGCCGGATGGAAGAGGCTCCAGGCCCAGGTGGTCCACCCCGCAAGGGCGGCGACGGTCACTCCGCCCGCGAGGAAACCGACGAGGAGGCAGCGGACGGACCCCGCGGGGAACGGATGCCGGGAGGCGGCCGGCCGGGGAAACCGGAAGCGGCGCCCCACCCACCGCCAGGCCGGAAAGCCGACGAGCACGCCGGCGCCGAGGCCGGCCGCTTCGCGGACCTCGCTCCAGCCGGGCGCTCCCCCGTAGAGGAGGGACAGGGCACTCGCGGCCGCGAGGCTCCCGAGTCCGAAGGCCGCGCCCAGTCCGAGGGTCGTTCCCCGGAGACCCGGCGCGAGGTTCGTTCCCGTCGATCCTTCCCTGCCGGGTGGCTGCGGCGGCGGGGCCGCGGCGAGGAAGAAGGCGCTCCAGAGCCCCAGCAGGCCGGCCGCCAGCCCGAACGGGAGCCAGGGCGCCGCCGCGGGGGCGGAGACCTCCTGGAGTTCGCACTGGCCGGTGAAGACGAAGAGGAACACCAGGCCGGAGGCGAAACCCAGGCGCGGCCAGTGCGCCGGGCGCCGCGCCAGCCGGTCGTCCAGCCACCGGCGGAGTCGGCGCCAGGGGGCGAGGCCGAGGAAGAGACCGGCGCCGAAACCGAGCGCGACCGCCGGCAGCGACGGACCGTCGTCGCCCCGAAACAGCGCGAGGGTCGCCAGTCCGCCGCCGCCGCCGAAACCGGCCGCCAGCGCGAGGTCGGCGGCGTGTCTTCGCAATTCGGGGTCGTCCTTCCCGGGGGCTTGCCGGGCTTTCTCGCGCGGGGCCCTCCGGTTACTCCCTCTTTAGTCGGGTTCGGAGCGATTCGACAAGGGGGTGTCGAAAAATGACGCACCCCCGGGGGCCGCCGGGGCGGCGGAGGTCAGCCGGCGGCGAGGCGCCAGGCGAGGAGCAGGGCGGCGGCGAGGGCGGCGAAGAGGATGGTGCGGCCGATGGGGCGGCGGAAGGAGAACGCCTCCGTCCCGTACGGCTCCGGGGCTTCGCGCGGCTCCGAAGGGTCGGCGTGGTCGGGAGGGCCGCTGCCGGTGGCGGCGCGGCGGGCGGCCCGGGAGGCGGCGGCGACCAACTGCTGCCGGAGGAGGGCGGCGAACGCCGGCGCCTCGGCCAGGGTCGCCAGCACGGCGGCGCCGGCCCGGCGCAGCGGCCGCCGGTAGATCCAGTCGGTGTCCAGGGAGGTTCCCGGAGACGGCTGCAGCAGCGGGAACAGCAGCCAGAAGGCGATCCCGGCGGCGAGCAGCAGTTGGACCGCGGAGACGGTGTGGTCGAGGGTGAACGGCTGGTATCCGGCGGCCTCGGGGAGGCGGCGGTAGAGCAGGTCCGGGTAGATCCCGTAGAGGAAGCAGAGCCCGCCGGCGATCCCCATGGCGGCGAGCAGGTTCGGCGGCAGGCGTTTCACCGGCAGGCGTTCCCCCGGCGGGCGCTTCGCCGGCAGGCCCTTCCCCGGGACTTCCTGCCGCGCCCGGAAGAAGGCGAAGACCGGCAGTTTCAATCCCACCGAGAGGAAGGTGCCGACCGCGGCCAGGGTCAGCAGCAACTCGGCGGTGAAGTGGTGCGCTTCGCCGGCGGCGCTCACGATCATGGACTTGCTGATGAACCCGTTGAAGGCCGGGGCGCCGGAGATGGAGAGGGCGCCCACCAGGTACATCGCCACCGCGAACGGCATCCGCCCGGCGACGGCGCCGAGTTCGGAGAGTTTCCGCCGTCCGGTGGCTTCGATCGCGGCGCCCGCGCCCATGAACAGCAGCGCCTTGTAGAGGATGTGCGAGAAGGCGTGCGCCCCGGCCCCGTTCAGGGCCAGCGGCGTGCCGATCCCCACCGCGGTGACCATGTAGCCCACCTGGCTCACGATGTGGTAACCGAGCAGCCGGCGCAGGTCGTTCTCCAGCAGGGCGAAGACGACCCCGTAGAGGGTCATCGCCACTCCGATCGGCACCAGCGCTTCGGTGCCCGGGAAGATCCGCAGGAGCGCGTACACCGCGGTCTTGGTGGTGAAGGCGGAGAGGAAGACCGAACCGGAAGTGGAGGCCTCCGGGTAGGAGTCGGTGAGCCAGGCGTGGAGCGGCGGGACCGCGGCGTTCAGCGCCACCGCGGCCAGCAGCAGCCAGAACGGGGGGCCGCCGCCGTCGAGCGCCGTCACCGCCGCGCTCCCGCCGGAGGCGAGATGCCGGACGATGCCCAGGAACAGCAGCGACCCGCCGGCGGCGTGCACCAGCAGGTAGCGCATCCCGGCGGCCCGCGCCGCGCCGGCGCCGCCTTCCCAGATGAGGACCAGCGAAGTGAGCGCCATCCCCTCCCAGAAGACGAAGAAGGTGATCCAGTCCCCCGCGAAAACGGTGGCGATCGCCGACCCGGCGTAGAACAGGGCGGCCGCGGTCTCGCGGCTCCCCATCCGGTGCGCCCCGTAGAGCAGCCCCAGGAGCGCGACCAGCGAGAACACCAGCGCGAAGAGCAGGCTGAGCGAGTCGGCCCGCAGCCAGAGCAGGTCGAAGCCGGCGACCGTCGCCCGGTGGACCCCCGCCGGCGGGCGGAGGTGGGTGAGGAGGGCGACCGCGGCGAAGGCGATGCCGACCGGCGGCGCCGGCAGCCGGCGCCGGAGGAGCAGGACCGCGAGACCCCCGGCGAAGAGCCACAGCGCCGGGTGCGAGAAAACCGGGTGCCAGGACATCGCTCAGCGGTCGGGGAAGGGGGTCTCGCTCCCCGCTTCCGGCGGCGGCTCGGCGTAGTAGTCCTCGGGCCGGTGCAGCAGCGGCTTCACCAGCAACTTCGCCGCGAAGACCAGGAGGGCGCCGCCGGCGAAGCCGAAACCGGCGTCCCAGAGCGGGATCGAGTTCCAGAAGCCGCCGTGGTGTTCGGCGCCGGTGAACAGCCCCAGCAGGTCGAGCCCGACCAGGAAGAAGGCCGAGAGCGCGAGCGCCGGACCGAAGACCCGGAACGCGCGGCGCCGGTTCATCGGGGTCCTCCGGGGAGGCCGAAGCCCGAGGCCAGGGCTTCCGGGACGGCCGAGGTCACTTCCCGCGCCGCCGCCGCCGCCAGGGAGAAGAAGCCCACCCCGGCGTCCGGCCAGATCCCGAGGACCAGGGCGGAGACCGCGGCGAACGCCGGCGGCGCCCAGAGCCAGGGCGTGGGTTCGCCGCCGAGGCCGGCGCCGCCGCGGGGGCTCTCGAAGAAGGCGATGCGCAGGATGGGGAGGTAGTAGGCGAGGTTCAGCAGTCCGCTCGCGACCAGGAGCGCCGCCGGCCACCACCAGCCCAGTTCGGCCCCGCCGAGCGCCAGGTTCCACTTGCCCAGGAAGCCGGGGAGCAGGGGGATCCCGGCCATCCCCAGCGCCCCCACCGCGAAGGCGCCGAAGGTGATCGGCAGGGCGCGTCCGAGGCCGGCCATCTCCGAGATGCGCTCCTTGCCGGTGGCGGCGTACACCGAACCGGCGCAGAAGAAGAGGGTGATCTTCAGGAAGCCGTGCGCGACGATGTGGAACGCCGCTCCCAGGAGCGCCAGCGGGGTGCCGAGGGCGCCGCCGAGCACGATGTAACTCAGTTGGCTCACCGTGGAGTACGCCAGCCGGCGTTTGAGGTGGTCTTCCCCCAGGGCGCGCAGCGAGGCGAAGAGGACCGTGCCCCCGGCCAGGAGCGCCAGCGGCAGGGTGAGCGACAGGTCGCGCACCAGTTCCGGGCCGAAGACCCAGCCGGTCAGCCGCAGCATCCCGAAGGCCCCGGCCTTGACCACCGCCACCGCGTGGAGGAGCGCGCTCACCGGGGTGGGAGCGACCATCGCCGCCGGCAGCCAGCCGTGCAGCGGGAAGATCGCCGCCTTGGCGCCGACCCCGACCAGGAAGAGGACGAAGAGCAGGCGCAGCGGCCCGTCGCCGGCGGTTCCGGCGAGGAAGCCGCCGGGAGTGAAGCCGGCGCCGGGGGCGATCTGCCCGGCCCAGATCACCGCCCCCAGGAGCAACTGGCCGGCGAGCAGCGTGTAGGCCAGGTAGGCGCGCCCGGAAGCGAGCACCGAACGGGTCCTCCGGTGCACCACCAGCGGCCAGGTGGCCACGGTCAGGACTTCGTAGGCGATGACGAAGGTCATCAGGTTCGCCGCCAGCGCGACGGAGGCCGCCGCCGACGCGGCCACCGCGAAGGCGGCGTAGTAGCCGGTCGCGTGCGGGGAGTGCAGCGACCGCAGGTAGCCCACCGAGTAGGCCGAGGTGGCGGTCCAGAGGATCGAGGCCAGGGTCAGGAACAGGAGCCCCAGCGGGTCGGCCCGGAACTGCAGCGGCGCGCCGGGCAGGAGCGGGAGTTCCGGGCTCACCGGGACCGCCCCGGCGAAGACCGCCGGCAGCATCGAGAGCGCCGCCGTCAACTGGATCCCGGCGGCGAGGAAGGTCCAGGCCTCGCGGAGGTCCGGCCAGCGCCGGGAGAGGAGGATCGGGAGGACCGCGGCGAGACCGGCCCCGACCGCGGCGAACGGGAGCAGGGAAGGGACTTCGGTCACCGGGGGGCTCCCTCCCCGGCCGCGGGACCGGCCGGCGCCGGCGCCGCTGCCGCCGGCGCCGCTGCCGTTCCCGGTTCCGTTCCGGGCCGCCAGGTCGGCAGCACCCGCCGCTCGAAGGGCCCGGCGAACACCCCCGCCGCGAGGACCGAGACCGCGAGGACCAGCACCGCGGCGGCGAGCGGGCGGGCTCCGGGGAGCCGCGCCGGCGCCGGGGCCGGCGTCCGGGAGTCCCGGGCCGGCGACCGGAACCAGATCGCCTCCACCACCCGGAGCAGGTAGATCGCCGACAGCAGGCTGGAGACCAGCAGCGCGACGAAGGCGGCGGTCCCGGCCGCGCCCCCGGCCTCCAGCGAAGCGCTCAGCAGCAGGTACTTCGAGAAGAACCCGGCGGTCGGCGGCAGCCCGATCAGCGAGAAGGCGGCCACCGTGAGCGCCGCCGCGGCGAGCGGGGCGCGCTGTCCGAGGCCCGGCCAGCCGCCCCGGTAGTCGTCGCCGTCCGGGGGCCGGGCGCCCCGGAAGAGACCGGAGCGGACGCCGCCGGCGCCGAGGAACAGGCAACCCTTGGCGAGTCCGTGGGCCACCGCGTGGAACAGGGCGCCGGCGATCGCCAGTTCCGAACCGAGCGCGATCCCCAGCAGGATCGCCCCCATCGCGCTGACGCTCGACCAGGCCAGGATCCGGCTCACCTCCCGCTGGGCGAGCGCCAGCAGGCCGCCGCCGACCGCGCCCAGGACCCCCAGCCAGAGCATCGCCGCGAGCGCGGCGGCCCCGGCCTCGGTGTGGCGGAAGGCCTCGCCGAACAGCCGCAGCAGGGCGTAGGCGCTCACCTTCGCCATCACCCCGGCGATGAACCCGGAGGCCGGGACCGGGGCGAACACATAGGCGTCCGGGAGCCAGCCGTGGAGCGGGAAGAGCGCCGCCTTCACCGCCAGCCCGACGGCGATGAGCACCACCGCGACGGCGAGCGCGGCCTCGCCGGAGACCGTGGGGAGGCGCGCCGCCAGGTCGTCCAGGTTCAGCGTCCCGGTGAGGGCGTAGAGGAACCCCACCCCGAACAGGTAGAGGGACCCGGCCACCGTCCCGGCGAGCAGGTAGCGGAAGGCGGCCACCGGCGCCCGGCCACCGCCGGAGGCGATCAGGGTGCAGGCGGCGAGGGAACTGACCTCCATGAACACGAACAGGTTGAAGAGGTCGCGGGTGAGCACCATGCCCAGGAGGCCGGCCAGCAGGAGCAGCAGCGCTCCCCGCCGGAGCCCTTCCCGGAGCGGTGGTTCGGGGGTCTCGGCCCCCACCGAGGGGCGGACCAGGGCGGCCGCCAGTCCCATCCCGGCCACCAGGACCGCGAAGAGCGCCGAGAGGCCGTCCAGCCGCAATTCGATGCCCCAGGGCCCCGGCCAGCCGCCGAGGGCGTAGCGGAGCGGCCCGCCGCTGCCGACGACGATGAAGAGCGCCGCCGCGACCGCCGCGGTGGCGGCGTGGCAGAGGAGCGCCGGAACCTGTCCGGCGAAGCGGCGTCCGGCGAGGGCGAGCAGCGGGAGGAGCGCCGCGCCGGCCAGCGGGAGGGCGATCAGCAGGCCCGGCAGGGCGCTCGACGGGGGCTCGGTCACCGCGGTTCGGGCGCTTCCGGTGCTTCGGGAGTTTCCGGTGCTTCAGGCGCCGGCAGGGCCTCGTTCCCCGGCGCCGCCGGCTCCGGGGGGCGGCGCAGGCGGCGCAGCAGCCGCGCTTCGTTCAGGGTTCCCTCGGAACGGCCGATCCGCAGCAGGAGGGCCAGCGCCAGGCCGGTGGTCGAGACCGAGACCACGATCGCCGTCAGCATGAGCGTGTGCGGGAGCGGGTTCAGGAAGGCGGCGGCTTCGGCGGCGGTTCCGGCCGGGACGATGGGGATCGAGGCGCCGTCCTTGAAGCCCTGCGAGATGAAGAAGACGATCACCCCGACCTGCATCACATTCATCGCCAGCAGTTTGCGGAGCAGGTTCGGCAGCAGGGCCACCCCGGCGAGCCCCAGGGTGAAGAGGGCCGCCGCCGCGGCGTAGGTGGTCACCGGGGCCGGCTTCCCGGCCGGTTCCGGAGCCCGGCGCCCCTCCCGGCCGATTCCCCGGCGAAGTCCACGCGTATTCCCGGCGTCATTCCCTGACTCATTCCCGGACTCATTCCCGGACCCCGGCGCTGAGGCAGTCGTAGAGGATGCACACCGTCCCGGCGACCGTGAAGAAGACCGCGGTCTCGATCCCCAGGGTGGCCAGTTCGCGCACCTCCGCCGGCTCGCCGCCGAGCGGCAGCGTCCCGAAGTCGAGGAAGGCGCCCCCGAAGGCCATCGCCAAGAGCCCGAGGCCCACATACCCGAGGATCCCGGCGCCGGCCATCGCCAGGGAGGCGCGGAGACTCGGCGACCCGGCGGGCCGAGGTCCGCCGCCGCTGCCGCGCACGAGCCGCATGGTCACCAGCCCGGAGCCGAAGAGGACGCCTCCCTGGAACCCGCCCCCGGGGCTGCTGTGACCGTGGATCAGCACATAGACCGCGAAGACCAGGATCCAGGGGACGAGCAGCCGGGCGGCGGTGTCGAGCAGGTCGCTGCCGAACCGGAAGGACAGGCCCCGGGGCAGATCCTCCGGCTTCCCGGCGAAGCCGGCCAGCACCACCAGACAGCCCAGGCCGGCGGCGAAGATGACGAGGGTTTCGCCGAGGGTGTCGTAACTCCGGTAGTCGGCGAGGACCGCGGTCACCAGGTTCGAGGCGCCGGTCTCCTCCTGCGCCCGCTCGATGTACCGCGGCGAGACGAAGGTGTTCGGCGGGGAGCCGGGGTCGCCCACCGGGGCCAGGTCGGCGGCGCCGACGAGCAGGGCCCCGAACAGGGCGGCGAACACCGCGGCCCCGGGCAGGAGCGGCGCGAGGCGGCGCATCGGCGGTCAGTCGAGTCGGCGGCTGCCGCGGAAAGCGGTCGAGACCAGCAGGATGGTGCTGAGCGCCCCGCCCACGCAGGCCTCGGTGAAGGCCACATCCACCGCGCCCAGGAAGGCGAACCAGGTCGCCGCCGCGAAACTGAACACCCCGAAGAAGGCGGTCGCCGCCAGCAGGTCGCGCATCAGCAGCGCCGCCCCGGCCGAGAACACCATCAGGCCCAGCAGCCCGATTCCCAGGAAGCCGCCGGGGTCGGTCACGGCGCGCGGTTCCCGGCTTCGGGGCCGGCGGCCGGCTCCCGGGGCGGCGTCGGTCGGCGCCAGACGGCGACCCCGGAGCGCCGCGCCGCCCGCCCCAGGGCGTGGGTGGCGGTGGGGCCGGCGAAGGCCAGGAAGAGGGAGACCAGGAGCAGTTTCACCGCCGTTCCGACGCTGCCCCCCAGGAGCGCGAAGGCGAGGACCGCGAGCGCCAGGCCGACGGTGTCGCACTTCCCGATCGCGTGGAGGCGGGTGTAGAAGTCGGGCAGCCGCAGCACCCCGACCGCCGCCGTCAGCGTGAAGAACAGCGAGGCCGCCAGGAGGACGACCGCCGCGGCCTCGACCGCGGAAACGCCGGAACTCATCCCCGCGAACTCATCCTTCCGGACCCGTCCCGGGCGGGCCCGGCGCCGAATCCCGGTCGCCGCCGCCCTCGAAGTACTTGGCGAGGGTCAGCGCCGCCAGGAAACCGATGAGGGCGTAGGCCAGCGCGATGTCCACGAACATCTCCGGCCGCCCCGAGAGTTGCCCGATGACCAGCAGCAGGATCAGCGTCTTGGTGCCCATGAGCACCAGGCCGGAGAGCCGGTCCCACAGGCCGGGGCCGCGCACCACCCGGACGAAGGCGATCAGCCAGGCGAGGAAGACCGCGCCGGCGAAGGCGCCGAGGACGACCGGCATCGTCGCGGACCCCGGCGCCGCTCAGCGCCCGAGGAGGCGGGCGAGGCGTTCGCCGGTCTTCCCCCCGTCCGGGGCGACGGCGGCGGCGGAATCGGCGTCGAGCGCGTGGATCGTCAGGCCCCGCTCGTCGGCGTCGAGGGTGACGGTTCCCGGGGTCAGGGTGATCGAGTGGGCGAGGGCCAGTCGGGAGAGCGGGTTGGGGAGCCGGTCTTCGACCCGCACCAGTTCGGGGGCCACCGGCAGGCGCGGGTCGAGCACCACCCGCGCGACCCGCAGCGCCGAACCGAGGACCTGGCCGGCCAGCCAGACCCCGTAGGCGAGGAGGTGGTGGATCTTCCGGGGCAGTCGGGCGATCTCCGCTCCGGGCGCGGCGGCGGGGGGGAGCGCCAGGAGGCGCACCGTGACCCGGGCGGCGCCGGCGGCGGCGGCGATCCCCGGGATCAGGTGCAGCGCGTCGAACTTGCCGGAGAGGACGATCCAGAAGAGGAGCAGCGGAACGAAGACCGTGAGGAAGGGGCCCCACCCGGCGAAACCGGAACCGGTGAAGTCGGACGGCGGCGCGGGTTCCCGGCTCTCTCTCGCGCTCCCCGGCGCCGGCGGTCGGTCGGTCGGCTCCCCGGTGTCCCCGCGGGCCGGTCGGTCGGAAGTCATCGCCGGGAAGTCGTCGCCTGGTCGTCGTCGCCTGGTCGTCAGCGGGCGGAAGTCATCTCCGGGGCGAGTCCCCGGGATCGTCCGGGCCGAATCTCCGGGCCGAATCCTGCGGGCCGAGTCCTGCGGGCGGGCATCGTACGGGGAGGGGAGGTCGTCGCGGAGGGAGGGGGCCGGCGGGCGTCGGCGCCGGGCGCAGGGGAAACGCGCCGGGCGCACCCGGTCTCCCGTGCCGGTCGGCGGCGTCGGCGCGGCGCCCGGCGGCCGGGCGGGCCGGCAGCGCCGCGAGGGGCGCCGGGGTGTTCCGCCACGGCGGTCAGCGGTAGAAGTTGACGCCGATGATGGCCTGCTGGGTGCGGTGCGAGAAGTCCCGGGGCGACCAGAGGCGGTACTCGGCGCGCGCCGAGAGGTAGTCGAAGATATAGACCTCAAACCCCACCCCGAGGTGCGCCGTGGCCTGGTACACGGTCTCGTCGAGCGACACCGTCGTCCCCACCGGGACCCGGATCCGGGGGCGCGCCGGCTGGGTGCGGAGCAGACCGTCCCGGCGGGCCGCCGGGGTGGTGAAGTCGAAGTCCTCGCGCAGCGAGTCGCGCCGCACCACCCCGCCGCCGGCCAGGATCCAGGCGTGGAACGGCTGCCGCCGGCCCAGGTGGAAGACGAACGAACCGTCGAGGTGGTACCGGTTCATGCGGAACTGGTAGGCCGGGTCGGCGAGCACATCCTGCACCGGCTCGTCGGTGGCGGTGTAGCGCTGGTTCGATCGTCCGAAGAACAGCCCGGTCTCGAAACTGAAGTTGTCGCTCGCGCGGATCGCCGCCGCGCCGGCGAGGCTGGCGCCCCGGCCCAGCCGGAGGTCGGGGTGCGCGAAGAACTGCAGTCCGACCCCGGTGGAGAGCCGGAACCGGTGCCGGGGCTGGGCCTCTGCCGGCGGCGCGGTGAACGGCGCGAGCGCCGCGACAGCGAGCAGGACGCCGGGGAGGACGGAGGGGAGGGAGCCGCGGCGGGACGGCCGGCGCGGTGCGGCCGGCGGAAACACGGCGGCGGACGGATCCGGCCGACGGGGAAGCGCGGGGCGGACCGGGTCGGGTCGCCGCGCCCGGCGGTGGCGGCCGTCGCTCGGGGCGCTCCGGGGGTCGTCGGGCGGGGTCAAAGGCGCCGGGATGCTACTCCACGACCGGCCCCCGGGATCGTCCGGCTCCCGGGCCCGGCCCGGTTCGGCCTCGGCGTGGCCTGGATCGGCTCCCCGGGTCGGCCGGGCGGGAATCCGCGCCCGTCGGGCTACTCCGGCTCGCGCTGCTGGCCGGGGACCACCCGGCGGTTCTTCATCATCTCTTCGTCGTAGTAGCGCCGGTAGAGCAGGTCCCAGGCCTCGGTGCCCTGCTGGACGGCGCGGCTCTGGCTGTCGATCTTGCGGCGGACGATCTGGTCGATCCGCTCGTCGTCCTCGAGTTCGGAGTTGATGATCCGGGTGATCATCCGCCGGATCTCGTTGTCCTGGGCGTAGAACTCGACGGTGTCGTCGGTCCGCAGCAGTTGGAGGATCTGGCTCGCCAGGTGGTTGATCTTGCTGTTCGTCAGGCGCATGGGGGATCCGCTTCTCTCCTGCTTCCTCTCCGCTGGTCGCCGCCCGGTCGGGCCGCCCTAGAGGATGAGCCCCCGCTCCCGGGCCAGCCGCTTCTTGACCAACTTGAACATCTCCCGGTACTCGACTCCGTCGGTGCGGATCTTCTCGCCGTAGTCGTCGAGCAACTTCCGCACTTCCTCGTTGAGTTCGTCCTCCTGCCGCAGATCCTCGGTGATGAGTTCCACGATGGTGTCCATGAGGAGGTTGGGGTCTTCGGTGTCGATGAACCCGGCGACCTGGAGTTCGTCGGTGATCCGGTAGCCCAGGAACTGGATCTGGCTTTTCGTGAGTCGCATCGGGGGCAGCCGGAAATCGTACCGCAAACCCGCTCCCCCCGGTCGCCCGAAGGCCGGCGGGGCGCGCGGTGCTGCTAGAATCACCCGTTTGCGGCGACCCGGGGTCGTAGTTCAGTTGGTTCAGAATGCCGGCCTGTCACGCCGGAGGTCGCGGGTTCGAGTCCCGTCGGCCCCGCCACCCGTCGTCCGCCTGCCCCCTCGCGCGTTCCTCCCCGACCCGGCCCGAGCGCCGGGCCGGAACGCCTTCCCACACCCTCTCCCGGGGAGCCCGATCCCCGGCGGGAGGCCAACCCCCACGGAGACTCGATGACCATCTCGATCACCTACTGCGTCGTTTGAAACTACCTTCCGAACGCCACCAGTCTGGCGGCGTCCATCCGGGAAGCGCGCGGCGTGGAGCCGCAACTCATCGAGGGCGGCAAGGGCATCTTCGATGTGAAGGTCGACGGCGAGTTGATCTTCTCGAAGCACGAGACCGGCCGCTTCCCCGAGGTCCGGGAGATCCTCGACCGGATCCCCGAAAAGATCCCCGCCTGACCCCGACCCCCGGGGGCCGCTGACGCCGGCTCCCGTACGGGGGAGTCCTTCGGGGCGCCCCGGGGTCCAAGGCGCCCGGGACCGGGAGACCCACCGGGGAGGTCCGGGCCGCGCGCCGGGTTCGGTTCTCTCTCCCCCCCCCCCCCCCCCCCCCCCCCCCGATTCCCCGTCCCGATCGGGGCCCCGATCGAGGTCCCGATCGGGACGGCCGACACCGGCTCGCCGGCCCGGCTCGACACCCGGAGCGCGGCCGGTCGCGGGCCGCGGCGAGCGGTCGGCCGCGCCGGACCGCCCGCCGGGGCCGGGTCAGAAGTCGAACAGCCGGGTGTACTTGACGATCAGCGACCGCCCGAAGACGGTGGGGACCGGGAGCCCGGTGTCCGGGTCGAACCGGTCGAAGTTCGCGGTGTTCCGCAGGTCGTTGTAGACCACGAACAGCCCGGTGCCGCTCCGGTCGAGCAGCACCAGCCGGATGTTCGAGGACACCGACGCGGACTGGCTGTTGTACTGGATCAGCGCCTCGAGCCGGCGCAGCGGCGTGAACGAGTAGTTCAGCCGGATCGGCACCAGGTCGGTGGTGAACCCGCCGCCGGGGAGGGTCACCCGGTCGCGGTTCCAGCCCACGCTGGCCTGGAAGCGGGCGCCGATCCGCCCGTTGAGGCTGAGATCGCAGCCCTGCCGGTCGCCGTCGTAGAAGCCGCCGCTCCGGCAGTAGGCGGTGGGGTACAGCCGGGCGCTGGCGTTCCCCAGGTAGTTCACGGTGACCACCGACCACTCGTAGAGCCCCGGCGGGATCGTCACCCGCTCGCCGTCGGCGCCGGCATAGACGGTGAAGTGCCGCTCCGGCCGATCCCGCATCCGGTCCACGAACACCCCGAACCGGCCGCCGGAATTCGGCTGGAACTCGATGGGGTGCCAGTGGCCCCGCCCGGACTGGACCTCCCCGTCGAACCCGTAGTAGGCGTTCCAGGTCACATGCGGGGAGAACCGGCGCACCCAGGCCAGCCCCGGGATCCCCGCCGGCTGCCAGTCGAGGTAGTAGCGGGCCTGGTACTTCCGGTACCCCCGCCGGGGCACGAACCCCACCTGCGGGTCGAAGTCCTCGCCCACCTGGGTGAAGCCCAGATGCCCCTGGTGGAGCGGGTCGGCGTAGTTCAGGAAGGCCCGCCCGGCCATGGTGTCCGAGAGCGCTCCGGAGTCCCCGCCGTCCTCGTCCGCCGGAGGCGAGGTCCGGGCCAGGAAGGTGAAGAACCGGGCGTGTTCCCCGAGTTGGACCGCCGCGTCGGCGCCGAAGGCCCGGTTCGTCTCCTCGTTGCCGTCCCGGCCGGCCCAGTCCCCGTTCGCCTGCCGGTTCACGAAGATCCCGCCGAAGTTGGAGCGCCCCACCTCCCGCTGCACCCGCGCCACCGCGTAGTTCGTCGCCGAGAGGAGCGTCGCCCCGGTCTCCGGATCGAACGCCGCCTCGGTCTGCATGTTCATGACCCCGAGGTTCCAGCCGCCGACCTTCCCCGACATCCGGGCGCCGCCGACGATCCCCACCGGCTGTCCGGCGTGGAGCCCGATCCGGCGGCTGAAGAACAGGTCCACCTCCTGCGGGGCGCCGAACTGGAAAGTCGAGGCGTTCTCCAGGAAAAAGGGCCGTTTTTCCGGGAAGAACAGCGGAAAACGGGTCAGGTTGATCTGCTGGTCGTCGGCCTCCACCTGGGCGAAGTCGGTGTTCGCGGTGAGGTCCACGGTCAGGTTGGGGGTGACGCCCCACTTCACATCGAGACCGAGGTCGAAGCCGCTCCGGGAGCGGTTCTCCGCGGTCGCCGCCAGCGGGTTCCGGGTGGCGTCGCCGAGCGCGAAGGGGGTGACCCGCAGGTCGCGCCGCCGCGGCAGGTCGAGCCCGGTGACCTTCCGGGCCAGGGAGACCCGGTAGAGGTTGTAGCCGCGGGGGATCGGCGCCAGGAACGACTGCTCGTTCTTCCGGCGGATGTTCCGCATGACATTCAGGCCCCAGGTGCGGTCGGGGCCGGCCTCGTAGCGGAGCGTCCGCAGGGGGATGGCGAACTCGGTCTCCCAGCCGCGGCCGGTCCGCCGCGACCGCACCGTCCAGTCCCCGTCCCAGTTGGCGTTGAACCCGGTGACGCCGCCGCGCTGCGACCCGCGCTGCCCCGGGCGCGGGTTGTAGCCGCCGGTCGAGCCCTCCCCGGCGATCTGCCCGTCGTACTCGATCCCTTCGGGGTTCGTGCCGAACAGGAAGGCGTTCTGGTCGTCGTCGAAGGTGTCCAGGACGATCTGCACCGAGTCCGACTCGTTCAGATCGCCGTCCCGACGGCTCTCGGAGACCAGCACCCGGTCGGGCTCCCGGTCGAAGGCCACGATCCCCACATAGAGCGTCGTCGGGGAGAGCAGCAGCCGCACTTCGGTGCGCTCGGTCGCCGGGGCGCCGTTGTCCGGCTCCTGCTGGACGAACCCGGTGAAGGGCTCCGCCGCTTCCCACTGCGGGTCGGTCACCAGCCCGTCCACCACCGGCCCCGGGGCGCCGTCCCCCAGCGGGAACACGGCCCCGGCCTCGGCCGGTCCCTCCACTTCCTCCCGGGCCGCTTCCTCCCGGGCTGTCCCTTCCCCGGCCGTCGTCCCCGGCGTTCCCGGCGCGCCGGCGACGAGGGCGGAGGCGAGGAGCAGCATCGCCGGCGCCGGCAGAACCGGCGTCCGGAGGACCCGGCGAAGGCCGCCGGAACCGGGGGGAAAGCGCACGGGTCGCGCGTATCCTACGCAGGACTTGACCCTCCCCGATCTCCTCCCCAATTTCGTGGGGGGCGCGTTCCGGGCGTCCACCGCGGCGGAGACCCTCCCGGTGTTCGACCCGGCGACCGGCGCCGTGCTCTCCCGGGTGCCGCTCTCCCCGGCGGCGGACCTCGGCCGCGCCGTGGATTCGGCGAAGGAGGCGTTCCCCGACTGGCGCGAGACGCCGCCCACGGAGCGGGTGCAGCCGCTCTTCCGGCTGAAGGCGCTCCTCGAACGCGACTTCGAGGAGATCTCCCGGCTGGTCACCACCGAGTGCGGCAAGACCCTGGCCGAGGCCCGGGGCGAGGTCCGCCGCGCCGTCGAGAATGTGGAGGTGGCCTGCGGCATCCCCACGCTGATGCAGGGGCGGGTGCTCGAAGACATTGCCCGCGGCATAGACGAGTTCCTGGTGCGCCAGCCGGTGGGGGTGGTGGCGGTCATCGCGCCCTTCAATTTCCCGGCGATGATCCCCTTCTGGTTCCTGCCGTACGCCCTCGCCTGCGGCAATGCGGTGGTGCTGAAGCCGTCGGAGAAGACCCCGCTCACCATGCACCGGGTCGCCGACCTGCTGCGCGAAGCGGGGGTTCCGCCGGGGGTCGTCCAAGTCGTCCACGGCGGCCGGGAAGCGGTGGACGCCCTCCTCGACCATCCGGAGGTCGCCGCCGTCAGTTTCGTGGGCTCCTCGCCGGTGGCGCGGACGATCTACCGGCGGGCCGCGGCGAACGGCAAGCGCGTCCAGGCGCAGGGCGGGGCCAAGAACCCGGTGGTGGTGCTCGAGGATGCCGACCTCGACGCCGCGGTCGCCACCGTGGGCGAGAGCGCCTTCGGCTGCGCCGGCCAGAGATGCCTGGCCGCTTCGCTGGCGATCACCGTCGGCGAAGCCCACCGGCCCTTCACCGAGGGCGTGGGAGCCTTGGCGGAGTCACGGGTCATGGGATCGGGCCTCGACGAGGCGGTCGAGATGGGGCCGGTCATCCGCGGCGAGAGCCGGGCCCGGATCGAGGGACTCATCGGGAGCGCCGTCGCCGACGAGGGGGCGCTCCCGCTGGTGGACGGGCGGGGCGCCCGGGTCGCCGGCCTCGAAGACGGCTACTTCGTCCGGCCGACGGTGCTCGACCGACTCCCGGCGGACGGGGAGGTGGCCCGCACCGAGATCTTCGGCCCGGTGCTCGGGGTGATCCGGGTGGACACCGTGGACGAGGCGATCGCGCTGGTGAACGCCGGCGACTACGGGAACATGGCCTGCGTCTTCACCGGAGACGGCCGGGCCGCCCGGGACTTCCGCCACCGGGTGCTCACCGGCAATGTGGGGATCAATGTGGGCGTCGCCGCGCCGATGGCGTTCTTCCCGTTCAGCGGCTGGCGCGGCAGTTTCTTCGGCGACCTGCACGCCCAGGGCGCCCACGCGGTCGAGTTCTACACGCAGACCAAGGTCGTCGTCGAGCGCTGGCCGCGGGACGCCTCCCGGCGGTTTTGAGCCGCCGGTCCGGGGCGCCGGCCGGCGCCGGGCGAATGCCGGGGCCGGTGCCGACCGAGGTTCCCGCGCCCGGCGGCGGTGCGTGCCGGCGCGGTCGCCGCCCGGCCCGCTGACGACGCCTCCTCCCTCCTCGCCGGCCGAACCGGCGGTGGCCTCCGAGCCGCGCCGGCGGCGTCTCCTGCGCCGCCTCTGGAAGCCGGCGCTCTGGGCGCTCTTCGTCCTGAATGTGGTGCTGCTGCCGCTCCTCGTCGGCGGCGGCGCCGGGGAGGCGGCGGAAGTGCCGGCCTGGATGGCCCGGCGCTGGTGGCTCTTCCTCGCCGGGCATTCCCTGGCGATCGCCTTCGCGCTCCCGAACTCGGTCTTCTGCCTCGCCGCCGGCGCGCTCTTCGGCCTCGGGCGCGGAGCGCTGCTGGCCACCGCCGGCACCTTCTTCGGGGCGCTCCTGGCGTTCGGTACCGGCCGGCTCCTGCTCGCCCCCTGGCTGCGCCGCCGGACCCGCCGTTTCCCAGCCTTCGGCGCCTTCCTGGACGCCCTGGGCGAGGCGAACGCCCGCACCGTGTTCCTGACCCGGCTCTCCCCGCTCTTCCCCTTCGCCGCACAGAACTTCGGCTGGTCGCTCAGCCCCGTGCGCTTTGGCAGTTACGCCCTCGGCTCCCTCTTCGGCATCCCCCTCGGCGCGGTCTTCTTCGCCCACCTCGGCGCCGCCGGCAGCGCCGGCGCGGTCCTCGCCGCCTCCGGTTTCTCCTGGCCGGAAGCGCTCACCCTGATCGGCGTCGCCGCCACCTTCCCCCTCGTCCGCTGGCTCGGCCGCCTCGCCGACCGCGCCCTCGCCGAAACCCTGCCCGGAGACCCGGACCGCGAAGGCTGAGGGCGGGGTTTCGTCTATCCTCCCGGCAGCCCGCCCGACCTGCCCCCCCGCGCTGTCCCTCGTCGGCGCCTCCCATGAATCCGACTCTCACCAGGATCACCGCCGAGAACTTCCGCTGTTTCCGCAAGGTCGAGGCGAGGCTGGCGCCGCTGACCGTACTGGTCGGTGAGAACAGCACCGGAAAGACTTCGTTCCTGGCGCTCGCGCGGGCGTTGGTCGAGTCCGCGTACGGCCTCCGGACCCCGGATTTCCGGGAGCCCCCGTACGACCTCGGAGTCTTCGTGGACATCGTTCACGACCGAGGAGCGAGGAACGGGCGAGCGAAATCGTTTCGCGGCTCGTTCGAGGCCCGCCGCAACAGTCGACGCTTCGGGGCGCACGAGTATCGAATCGCATTCGAGGAGCGAGCTGCGTTCGCTGCGCCATCCGAGCACCGTTACCGATCGGGGAATCTCCGATTCACGGAGCGTTCCTCGCACTTCGTCATCGAGACCGCCGACGGCCGCTGGCGCGGCTCTCGACCCGGTCCCGAGTCGTTCGGTCCCGAAGACCGTTACCGCCCTCCGCCCTGGTTCGTTCTGAACGGGATGGACACCGGCATCGAGGGCGCGGCCGGATCGGCTGTCGTGTTCGAGAGCGACCGGGAAGGGGATGGCCGACCCGGCGCCGAAGCGCTGGACGAAGTCTCGGCCATGCTGCGTACTTTCCCGAAACCTGGATGGGTCCGGCCCTTCTGCAGCGCGCCGGTTCGTACGCGTCCACTCCGAACCTACGAGCCCTTCAAGCCGACGCTGGATGCGGAGGGCGACTCCATACCCACCTACCTGGCGACCCTGAGTGCGCGCCAGCCGCAGGAGTGGGACGCGCTGCGGCACGGAATCGAGTCGTTCGGTCGCGAAGCCGGGCTCTTCGACGATCTCCGGATCCACCACTTCGGGGACCTCCTCGGCGGCCCGTTCCAGATCCAGGTCCGGAAGCACTCGAATCGGAGGATCAAGGGGCCGTGGCGGAACCTGGTCGATGTCGGTTACGGGGTCAGCCAGGTACTGCCTCTTCTGACCGAGGTGAATCGCTCCCGCGGCGCTCCGATGTTCCTTCTGCAGGAGCCCGAGATCCATCTGCATCCCAGCGCCGAGGCGGCGCTGGGCAGTCTGCTCTGCGAAGTGGCGGCGTCGGGGCGGCAGGTCCTGGTGGAAACCCACAGCGATCACCTGATGGATCGCATCCGAATGGATGTCCGCGATGAGAAGACGAAGTTGAGACCGGAGGAGGTTTCGCTGCTTTTCTTCGAGCGCGGGGATCGGGAAGTGAAGATCCACTCCATCGAATTCGATTCGGTCGGCGCGGTCGTCGGCGCTCCGGAGGGTTACCGCCAGTTCTTCTCGGACGAGTTGGACCGTTCGATCACCGTTTGAGATGTGCGCCATCATGGACGCCAACCGTTGGCATGAGATGTTTTCTCGGGAGAGATCGCCGGCGGCCGAGGGCTTCCGGCAGTGGCTGGGCAAGAAGCAGGGGTTCCTCGTCCTGGGCGGCGAATTGCGGCGGGAGGTCGCGGAGAAAAGGCGGGGGAAGAGACGAGTTCAGGAACTGCAGAATCGGGGTCAACTGGCGCTCGTGAGAGACGCGGAAGTGGACGCCGAGGCGCAGCGACTCGAGCAGGACGGACGACTCCGGTCGGACGACCCCCACCTCCTCGCCCTGGCGCGAGTCAGCGGCGCCCGGCTCCTGTACACGAACGACCGGGATCTTCAGAAGGACTTCACGAACTCCCGGCTGCTGCGCAACGGCCGCATCTACACGACCGTGGAGAACCCGAAGTTCGATCGGCGAAAGAAGGTGTTGCTGCGCAGCCACCGCTGCCGGCGGCGAACCTGACCCGGCGGGGCCGGGACGCCGCGGGAGGGGGCCCCTCGGTGGAGCGTCCCTCTCCGGCGCGGCTGTCGGTGAGCCGTTGATTCGTCCGGCGCGGCGGCTCCGGGGAGGCCGCCGGGGCGTCGAGGAATCGGTGTTCGGGCCGTTCAGAGTTTCCAGGCTCGTTGCCAGCCGAGGAGGAGGCGCCAGGTTCGCGGCATCTGGGGGCCGTTCAGGGCCTGGTAGAGCGGGAAGGCGGCTTCGAGGGCGAGGCGGTGTTCCCGGAGGAAACCGCTCTGGCCGGCCAGGTTGATCCCGACGAACGCTTCCAGGCGGCGGCCGCCGTAGTTGTCCGGATCGGCGGTGGGCACCGGCCCCGCGATGTTCGGGTCCCGGCCGGAGATTGCCCCCTCCCGGGTTCCGGCGAGCCGGGCGGTCAGGGCGATCGCCGGCGTCGGTTCGTGCATGAACCAGACGGTGGCCTCCTGCCGGTGGCCGTGGCGATACCCGTCGTCGTTCCCCCCGAGGCGGAAGACGCCTCCCACCTGGCCGCCGACCGAATTCCGACCGCGCTTCGTCTGCACCACCAGCCCGGGCTGCAGCGCCCAGGTCCCGGTTCCGAGTTGCATCGCATAGGGCAGGCGCACCTCCCGGCGCCTCCCGTTGGGGAGCAGTGCTTCCCCGGTGGCGTCGCGGCTGCCGGTGGGGAGGCCGGCGCCGAGGATCAGGTGCGAGCGGACCGGGCCATCCGTCAGCCGGACCAGCGCCCCCAGCGACGAGTCGCCGAGGCCCGAGGTCCGGGTGGAGAAGGTATCGAGCGGGGTCCCGTCGGGACGGAAGGTCTCGAGCGTCATCTCCTTCACCATCGCCATACCCATCGCCATGAGCGTGACGCGGTCGGCGGGCGCGTACATGACGCCGAACATATGCATCTGCATCGTCATCTCGCGGGGGACGAGGCGCAGTTTCGGCGGCTGCATCGGCGCGCCGGAGAACGGGTTGTCCACCCGGAGCGTCTCTTCGGTGGAGAGGTTGTGCGTGCCGTCCCGCAGCCCGGACATCCACATCGGGGCGTTGCGGTACGCGAGCATGACCTCGCCGGCGCCGTGGACATGGTCCCCCATCACGCCGATCGGCGCGTGGCCGTCGGCGTGGTACGGGGCGAGCGGAGGGGGATCGTCCGCGGCGGCGGCGATGGCCGGCGGAGCAGGGAACAGGGCGGCGCCGACGGCGAACGCGAACGGCGCGGGAAGGAAGGCCGCGGAGCGGCGGCGGGGGAAAAGACCTCGAAGCATGGTTGCCTCCGGGGAAGGGGGGGGCGCTCGGCCCGACGGGGGAGGAGCCCGACCCCGCTCCGGGTGCGGCGGCGGGGCCGGGCCGGCGAGACCCCGGGCGCCGCGGGAGATCGAACCCGGACGCCCGGGGGTTCGCCGAGGGGCAGGACCGCGGAGAGGCGCGCGCGGAAGGCCGGCGGACGCGACGCCCGGAGGGGCGTTACGCCCGGCCGGAATGCGGGCCGCGACCGGGCGGAGGGCCGGCCCCGGGACGGGTGCAGACCATCCGGGAGGTCGTCCTCGAAGGAGGAGTCAGGCCCGCCGCGCGCCGCCCGGGCCGACGACTCGGAACCCGGAGGCGGCGGAAGCGCTGTCGCCGGGGAGGGTGGTCAGCACCGCCGGCGGAGTGGAGGCCGGGTGCTGCCGGACCTCCCGGGGGCGCTCCGTCGCCGGTGGCTCCTCGGCGCCCGGGGCTCTTCGCCGCCGGGGGCTGTTTCGTCGTCGGGTTCGGGGGCTCCGCGGGGGAACTCAGGCGGGCGGGCCCCGCGCCGGATGGATGCGGAGGGGCGCCGCGCGGCGGCAGGGCTCCGGGAGCGCGAGGTCGAGTCGGCCGGAGGCGGCCGGCGGCGCCGGAAGCGCCGCGGCCGGCGGGTCGGCCAAGGTCGGCGCCGGCGGGCAGCAGCAGTGCCGGATGCACTCCGGGCAGTCCGGCACGCACTCCATGCCCAGCATGTGGGGCGTCGCCGCCGCGACCGTCGCGGTGGCGAATCCGATCGCCAGCGCCAACGCCGGCAGCCGGCGGCGGAGCGGGTCGGGGTTCATGGCGGCGTCGGCGCGGCGCGGAGTGGGGTCAGCGGGGGGCGCGGAGGTCGTAGGCCAGGAGGACCTGCTGGTCGCGGAGGTAGAGGCGGCCGCCGGAGACGACCGGGTGGCTCCAGGTTTCGTTGCCGGAGCGGTCGGCTTCGGGGAAGCGGAAGCGGCCGCGCAGTACGACGCCGGCCGGGGACGGTTCCACCAGGGCGACATCGCCGCGCTCGCTGAAGACCTGGAGGCGGCCGTCGGCGACGGTGAGGGAGCCCTTCGGGATCGCGCGGTCGCGCCAGAGCACCGCGCCGGTCTCGGCGTCGAGGGCGCTCAGGATCGAGCCCGAGAACCCGTACAGGACGCCTTCGTGGCGCACCGGGGTGGCGTGGTGGGCGCGGAGGTTCCGGGTGAACCAGAGCTCTTCGGCGGTCACGCCCCCGGCGCCGTCGGCGCGGAGTTCGAGCAGCGCGCCGCCGGTGCCGTAGTCCGAGGAGAGGAAGACCCGCACCCGGTCGCCGTCCGGCCCGGCGCGCCAGACCAGCGGCGTGGCGATGTTCGCGGTGCGGTTCGAGGCGCGGTCGTAACTCCAGAGCGCCTCGCCGTCCTCGGCGCGCACGCCGACCGCCCGCTCGCCGCTGAAGAAGATCAGATGGGGAGCGCCCGGGAGCGGCGCCGCCATCGGGGAGGCGTAGCCGGCTTCGTCGCTCTCGGCGGTCCACAGGAGTTCGCCGCTCTCCGCCGCGAAGGCGGCGAACCCGGCGCCTCGGGCCCCCGGCGAGACGAACACCCGGCCTTCGTGGACCAGCGGCGACTCGCTGAGGCCCCAGGAGATATTCCGGCCGCCGAAGCGGTCGAGCAGGTTCACCGACCAGCGGGTCTGTCCGCTGCGGGCGTCGAGCGCGGTGAGTTGGCCGGTGGCGCCGAGCGCGTACACCCGGCCGGCGACGACCGTGGGAACGCTTCTCGGGCCGTCGCCGCGCCAGTCGCGGAAGTCCCCGGCGTGCGGCGTGGTCCAGAGCGTGGCCCCGGTTTCGGCGTCGAGGGCGACCACCCACTCGCGGTCCGACCACATTCCCAGGGTGAGGATCCGGCCCTCGCTGACCGCCACCGTGGAGTAGCCGGCGCCGAGGCTCGCGACCCGGAAGACCAGCGGCGGCCCGCCCGCCGGCCACTCGCGGAGCAGCCCGGTCTCCCGGGAGATCCCGTCGCGGTTCGGGCCCCGCCACTGGGGCCAGTCCTCGGCGGGGGCGGCGGCGGCGGCGAGGAGCGGGAACGCGGCGGTCAGGGCGAGCGCCGCGCCGACGGCCGGAAGGAGTCGGTGGTGGTTCATGGGATCTCCGCCGACCGGAGCCAGGCGCGCGCCGGGGGCAGGGCGGCGGCCCGCAGGGCTTCGAGATAGTCGCGGAGCCGGTCGCCCGCCGCAGCCGGTTCGCGGTCTCCCGGGCCCGGCAACTCGGCCATGAAGACATAGACCAGCGCCTGCCCGGGCGGGTCGCCGGGACGCCGGGTGTAGCCGGAGAGGACGCGGGTGATCGGGTCGCTGTTCAGGGAGCCGCCCTTGAAGTAGTGGCGCCGGACGCCGCCGCTCCCCGCCCCGGTCGTCTCTTCCTCTTCCTCGAGGAACAGGATCTCCCGCAGGGCCTCCCGGGTCGCCTCCCCGACGCCGGGGACCGTTCCGGCGGCGATCTGCGCCAGCACCGCGGCCAGCGAGGCGGCGGTCGCCTCGTTGTCGCCGGTCACCTCCCGGGCGGCGAGCATGTAGCGGCGGGACTCGATGCCGGAGAAGTCCGGATGGCGTTCGCGGATGCGGCCGGTCAGCGCCCGCGGGCCGCCGAGGAACGCGGTCGTCAGGTTGGCGGCGGCGTTGTACACCGCGTTCGAGACGCCGTCCCCGCGGACCATGTGCCGCCCGACGGTGCGCGCGGTCGCCTCGGCGAGGTGTTCCCGGATCTCGGCGCGGGTTTCGGCGTCGAAGTGGGCGACCGCCGGGTGCTGCGGGTCGCCCACGATCCCCTCCGCGCCCGGGAGCGGTTCGTCCAGCGTCCCGGCGCGCGCGGCGAACAGTTCCACCAGGTAGGCGGTCTTGATGGAACTCGCCGCCGGGCGGGGCGCCTCCGCCGCCTCGGTGTAGAGCGGCGCTCCGCCGGCGAGGCCCGGGTCGGCGGCCCGGAGGTGGAGGCTCCGTTCGAGACCCGGCAGGTCGTCGGCGGGGACCGTCCCGAGCGCGACGGCGATCCGTTCCCTCGCCGCGGCGACGCTCTCCGCTGCCGCGGCGACGCCCGGCGCTGCCGCGGGGTCCGTCGTTTCCGGGCCGGGAGGAGCGCCGCAGCCGGTGAGTCCGGCGAGGGCGAACGCCGGCGCGACCCGCCGGACGAAGGCGCCGGTCCGCTCCCGGAACCCGCCCGGACCGGCGCGCGGACGGGGCGGGGGGTTCCGGGTCATCTCTGCCCCGGCGGCGTGAAGGACCGCCGGAAGTCAGAACTCTACGCGCCCGAAGAGGCCGAGACGGAGCAGCGCCGGCCGGCCCGGCCCCTCCCGCCTCTCGCCGAGCAGGTCCAGGTCGAAGCGCCCGTCCCGCCCTCCGAGTCGCAGTCCCACCCGCGCCTGTCGCGTCCGGGCCGATTCCCAGCGGATCTCGGTGTACGGCGCCGCCGCTCCCAGCCGGTACCGGGCGCGGGCGCCCAGGGAACCGCCCCCCGCCGGAGCGAAGCCGACCCCCGCGAGCCCCGGCGCCGAGAGCGATCGGGAACCGGAGGAGAACCCGGGAACCGCGCCGGGAACGAAGGAACCGGAGGAGACCCCGGGCGCCGCGCCCCACGCCGGGGTCAGGTCGAGCGCCAGTCCCCGCTCCCTCCGGGGCGGGCCCAGCCGCAGCGTCACCGACGCCCCGGTCTCCCGGTGCCCGGACTCGCCGTGGAGGGCGAGGATCCGTCCGCGCGCCTCCATCCCGGCCCGCCCGCCGCCGCTCTCCGCCCGCACTCCCCCGGCGATCTCCACCCCGGCCCCGGTCACCCCGTCGCCGCCGTCGTAGAGCGCGTTCACCACCACGAAGGGCGTCGCCGCCCCGAAACTGCGGGACCCCTCGACCCCCAGCCGGGTGCGGAACACCCGGGCCGCCAGGCCGCCGAGCACCGGGCCCTCCCCGTCGGCGGCCAGCCGGGCGGCGCCGGCATCGAGGTGGAGCGCCACCCGGCCGCGGCGGCCCGAAGCGAGTTCCCGCCGGATCCCCGCCAGCCCGAAGACCAATCCCAGGTCGGCCCGCTCCGCGACCGCGGTCACCGAGCGGGACAACTCCGCCGACCCCCGGGCCACGCCGCCGATCCCCCAGAGGTCGGTGCGCCCGTCCGGCGCCCAGCGCAGGTACGGATGGAGGCCCATCAGCCGGGTGGACAGTCCCCCGGCGCCCCGCGCCTCGGCGCCGGCGTCGTGGAACTCGTAGTCGGTGTCGGCGCGGCCGGCGGACCAGGCGAGGCCGGCGAGCAGCCGCCCGCTCTCGAGGTCCGCGCCCAGGTACGCCGTGAGCGGGGCCCCGTCGTAGCGCGAGCCGGCGCCGGGCGCGCCCCGGAAGGACTGCCGGTCCCCGGCGCCCCAGAAGGTCCAGCGCCGTTCCGACCCGCCCCCGGAATCGTCACCGGCCGCCGACCCCTCCGCCCCGCCGCCGGTCAGGTCGTCGAGACCCAGGGAGAACGCCGAGCCGGCCAGCAACTGTTCGAAGAGGGAGCCGGAGTCCGACCCCGCGGTCGCGCCCGGCGCCCCGGTCCCGGCGAACGCCGAAGCGAAGGAATCAGGAAGACCGGGCCCCGTATCCGGAACGAAGACCCCGTTCACCCCGATCCCGAAGCCGGCCCCCTCCGCCCGTCGCCGGCCGGCGAGATGCACCGTGGCCGCGCCCCCCGACCCGCGCAGTCGCGCCCCCAGCACCGCCGCGGCGCTCGAGAGCGCGCTGCGCCCCAGGCCGGCCAGGGTGTCGCCCACCACCGCGATCTCGGCCTCCGCGGTGACCACGGTTACCGCGAACGACTGCGTCGCCTCGCCCCCGGCGTTGCGGCCGCTCACGGTGACCGTCGCGCTCCCGTCCGCCAGCGGCGTCACCGTCAGGGTGGAACCCTCGACCACGACCCCGGCGACCGCCGGAGCGGAGGACTCGGCCGCGAATCCGGACGCGCCCCGGAAGGCCGCCTCCAGCGGGATCCGCGCCGGCGCCGCGCCCAGGGTGAGCCGCCGCGCGGGCAGCGCGCGGACCGCCTGCGGGGCGCCGTCCACCCGGTGCTCCGGCTGGTCCGGCAGCACCGCGTACACCGCGGCGGCCCGCGCGTCGAAGGCCTCGGCCAGCCAGCCGGCGCCGGTGGGGACCGCGTTCGCGGCCAGACTGACCCCGTCCGGGTCGCGGTCCACCGGAACCACCCGGTAGCGGTAGTGGAAGGCCGCGCCCCGGTGGGCGGCCAGATCCATCTGCCGCACCTCCCGGCCGATCCGGAGGGCCAGCACCGGCACCTCCTCCTCCCGGACCTCCTCCCGGTACCGCGCTTCGGCTTCGATGATCTCGCCGCTGCGATAGGTGTCGTCGGCCAGGGCGCGGGAGGTGATCCGCAGGGAAGTGAGCACCGGGAGGCTGCCCTCCGGGGCGCCGTTCACCCGATGCCCCCGCTGGTCCGGCAACGCCGGGTGGGAGAGGTCCCCGTCGCTTCCGACGGAGTCCCGGATCTTCCCCGCCGGGAGCGAGAGCGCGTTCGCCGCCAGGCTGACCCCGTTGGGGTCGAGATCCCGCCGCGCCACCCGGTAGCGGAAGCGGAGGGTCGCCGCGTCGGCGCCGGCGAACTCCATCTCCCGGACCCGGCCGCCGACCTCCAGCGGCAGCGCCGGCGTCCCCTCCAACTCGATCCGGTCGCTGAACCCGACCGCGATCTCGATCACCTCTTCCCGGCGGTAGGTGTTGCCGCGTTCCGGCCGGGAGGTGATCCGCAGGCCGGTCACCACCGGCGGGTCCACGATGGTGATGGTGAACCGCAGGGTGGCGCGGGCGCCGGCCTCGTCGGTCGCGGTCAGCCGGTAGCCGGTCTGCCGCTGCTTCGTCGTCGGCGTGCCGGTGAGTTCGCGGCCGTCGGCGGCGAAGGCCAGCCCGTCGGGCAGGGTGGGCGTGACCGCGTAGGTGATGAGCCCCACGCCTCCGGTCGCCGCCGGCAGCACCTCCGGCTCGATCGCCCGGCCCGCCCGGTAGAGCAGGTCCGGCCCCCGCACCCGGGAGAACAGGAGCGGCCGGGGCTCCGACTCGCCGCCCGTTCCGGGGTCGAGCACCGTAACCGTGAAGACGCCGGTCACGGCCTCGTGGATCCCGTCCCGGGCGGTGATCCGGATCGGGTACCGGCCGGGAACCGCGTCGCCGGGCAGCGTGCCCCGGAACGAGAGGTCGGTGACCGTGCGGTCGCCCCGGCGGGTCTCGATCCCGTGGGTCAGACCCCGCGGCAGCCCGCGCAGGGTCACCGCGAGCGGGTCGCCGTCCTCGTCGGTCACCGCGGCGTAGAACGGGGAGGCCGTCTCCCCCGGCGCGAAGCGGCGGTCGCCGGGCGCCTCGATGACCGGAGGGGAGTTCCCCGCGTCCTGCCCCCCGGCCCCGGGCTCCGACCCGGTCCCGGTTCCCCCGGCGGTGATCGTCACCGTGAACTGCGCGCCGACCGGCGGGTTCACCCCGTCGTCGGCCCGGATGGAGACCGGGTAGTCCGCCGCCTCGGCGCCGGCGGCCACGACGCCGGACACCGTTCCGTGCGCTCCGCCGGTCGGCGGGGAGAACGCGAGCCCGCCCGGGAGTCCGGCGACGGAGACCGCGACCGGGTCGTCGTCCGGGTCGGTTACCGCGATGGTGAAGGCGGCGACGGTCTGCCCCGGCGCGAAGGCCCGGTCGGCGGGCGCGGTGATGACCGGCGGGGAGTTCCCCTCGTCCGCCCGTTCGTTCCCGGTTCCGGCGGCGGTGATCGTCACGGTGAACCCGGCGCCGACCGGCGGGTTCACCCCGTCGTCGGCGCGGATGGAGACCGGGTAGTCCGCCGCTTCGGCGCCGGCGGCCACGACGCCCGACACCGTTCCGTGCGCTCCGCCGGTCGGGGCGGAGAACGCGAGCCCGGCCGGGAGTCCGCCGAGGGAGACCGTGACCGGGTCCCGGTCCGCGTCGGTTACCACGATGGAGAAGGCGGCGACCGTCTCGCCCGGCGCGTAGGCGCGGTCGGCGGGCGGGGTGATGACCGGCGCCGAGTTCCGGTGGCCCGGCTGCGGCGGCGGAGGCGTCGTCGTCGCGCTCTCGGTGACGGTGATCGTGAAGAACCGTTCCGCGGTCGCTCTCCCGTCGCCGGCGGCGGCGGTGACCGGCCAGTCCCTCGCCTCCGCCGTAGCGGCCACCGTCCCGGAGAGGTCGCAGCCGGCCGACCCGACGCCCGGCGACGGGTCCGCGGAGCAGACGAGGCCCGGGGGCAGCCCGGTCACGGCGAGGGCGAGCGGATCCCCGTCGGCGTCGCTGGCGGTGATGCTGCGGCTCCCGATGGTCTCGCCCCGCGAGAAGGTCAGGTCCCCGGGGGCGGTGAGGACCGGCGCGCGGTTCGCCCGCGTCACGGTGATGGTGAAGGTGGCGCTCACTTCCGGCGCCACGCCGTCGTTCGCGGTGATCGTGACCGGGTAGTCCCGCACCGCCGCGTTCCCGGCTACGGCGCCGGAGATCTGTCCGTTCGCGGCGGAGAAGGCGAGCCCCGGGGGCATCCCGGTGACGCCGATCGTCGGGGTGTCGCCGTCGGCGTCGGAGACCTCGACAGCGAAGGCGGCGATGGTCTCGCCCTGGGAGTAGGAGCGGTCCGCGGGAACGGTGATCGTCGGGGCCGCATTCGAGACGGACTCCGACTCGATGTCGGTGGCTTCGGCTTCCGTCACCGTGATGGTGAAGGTGGCGCGCACTTCGTCCCACCCGTCGCTCGCGGTGGCCTTCGCGGTGTACGCCTTCGCTGCGGCGTCGGGGGCGACCGTGCCGCCCAGGGTGCAGGAAGCCGCGCCGGAGGAAGCGGAGGGCGAGGCGCAGGCCAGCCCGGCGGGGAGCCCGGTGACCGCCAGCGAGAGGTCGTCGCCGTCGGCGTCGGTGGCGGAGACGCTCACCGCGGCGATCGTCTCGCCCTGCGTCCAGGTGGCGGCGTCGGGGACGAGGATCTTCGGGGCGCGGTTGGGGAGGCGGACCGTGACGGTGAAGGTGGCGCTGACCTCGGGGGCCTTCCCGTCGTTCGCCGTGACGGTGACGGTGTGGGCCTGCACCGCCGCGGTGGGGGCGACCGCTCCGGAGACCTTCCCGGTGGCGGCGGACCAGGCCAGACCCGAGGGCAGGCCGGTTACCCCGACCGTCGGGGAGTCGCCGTCGGCGTCGGAGACGACGATCGCGAACGGGGCGATCCGCTCCCCCCGCCGGTAACTCCTGTCCCCCGGGGCGGTGATGACCGGCGGCCGGTTCGCCTCGGTAACGGTGATGGTGAAGGCGGCGCTCGCTTCGCCGCCGCGGCCGTCGGTCGCGGTGACGGCGGCGGGGTGGGCTTTCACCGCGGCGTCGGCGGCGACCGTCCCGGAGATCTGCCCCGAGGCCGCGGACCAGGCCAGGCCGGCGGGCAGGCCGGTGACCGAGACCGTCGGGGTGTCGCCGTCCGGGTCCGAAACGGTGATGCCGAAGGCGGCGATCGTCTCCCCCCGTCGGTAACTGCGGTCGTCGGGGGCGGTGAGGACCGGCGGCCGGTTGGCCCGGGTCACCGTTACGGTGAAGGTCGCCGTGACCGTGGCGGTGTGCCCGTCGTCCGCCGTGATGGTGGCCGTGTAGTCCTGCGCCGCGGCGTCGGCGGCGACCGTTCCCGAGACCTGTCCGGTGGCGGCGGAGTACGCCAGACCGGAGGGGAGCCCGGAGACGGAGACCGTGAGCGGGTCCTCGTCGGGGTCCGTGACCTCGATGTCGAAGGCGGTGACGGCCTCGCCCTGCGAGAAACTGCGGTCGGCGGGAGCGGTGAGGACCGGCTGTCGGTTCGGCGCAACGTACGCCTGCACCGGGACCGACTTCGAGGCCGCCGCGTTCCCGTTCCCGCTCGAGTCCCACACCATGCCCGCCGGCAGGGTCACCGTCAGGGAGCCGACCGCCGTCGGCAGCGCGGTCACCGTATAGACCGGCGGGTTCGCGGTCGTCGCGGACACCGCGGTGACCGCCCCGTTCGTCGCCTGGAACCGGACCACCCAGCCGGGGATGAAGTTGGGGCCGAGCGGCTCGTCGAACCGGATCGAGAAGTCCGCGGCCGGGAACGAGAGGTCGGCGTTCTGCCGGATCGCCTCCGGGCCGCTGATCGTCGCCGCCGGCCCTTCCCGGTCCCAGACGAACCGCGCCGGCCGGCTGTCGCGCAGGTTCGTCGGGTCCCGTGCGGCCCCGCCCCGGAGGTCGATGGTGATCGTCCCGGAGGCTGCCGGCTTCACCTCCACCAGATAGTCCCGCAGGTCGCCGTACGCCGCCCCGGTGGCGCTCCGCAGCAGGCGCAGCGTCGCGTTCGTCGCCGTGAAGTCGTTCAGCGCCAGCCCGACCACATCCTCCGCGAAACTGATCTTGAGGTCGAAGTACCGGTCCCCCTGCGCCGAGGCCTGCTTCGACAGGGTCACCGAGATGATCCGCGCCTGCGCTTCGGCCTTCCCGGCCCCCGCCAGCGCCCACACCCCCACGAAAACGACGGCCAGCGCCTTGGAGAGCCCGACGACCGTGAGTCGCCGGATGGCGCTTACAGCGGGGCCCGGCGCCCGGGACACGGCGCGCCTCCCCGTCGTCCGGGTGCGGGCCCACCTCGCGCGGCCCGTCCGGGCGTCGGGCCGAAAAAGAGATCGGCACGACTGCATAACCGTAAAAGGCTATCGGAAAAGACAGAAAAAGCAAATGTAACATGTCGAAGATGGTTGTAAACATGACCCAGACTTCATTGTAAAGTCATGGAACGGAGCCGATCACGGTCGAAAGAGACAGGAAAAAGCCGCCTAAGGCATTACTTCGTATGGATTTACGCGATCCATGGGGTACGCTTCGACCGGTATGTCCGCCGCCGGCGACCCCGCGGATCCGCCCGACCTCCCCGCGGGGGCGTCCGGCCCGCGGAGGCCGGCCGGCGCCCGGCCGCGGCCCCGGCGCCGCCAGGCGCGCTCGACCGCGGCCCGGAGCGCGATCCTGGCGGCGGCGCTCGAGGAGTTCTCGCGGGTCGGGTTCGAGGGCGCCTCCACCCGCCGGATCGCGGAGGGCGCCGGGGTGAGCCTCCCCCTGATCCGCCACCACTTCGGCAGCAAGGAGGACCTCTGGAAGGCGACCGCGGCGGAGGTGTACGGCGCCTTCCTGGAGCGGCTCGGCGAGCGCCGGAAAGGGCTCGAGGGGGTCGCCGACCGGGTGCTGCTGCGGCTCCTGCTGCGCGAATACATCCTCTTCTTCGCCCGCGTCCCCCAGTTCGCCCGGTTCCTGATCCAGGTGAACCACGGGCCGCCGGAACTGCTGGAGTGGCTGGTCGCCCGGTTCGTCCCCCCGGCGGGGGGCTGGTACAATGACCTGCTGCGGCGGGCGCAGTCGGAGGGCTTCTTTCCCCGCGGTGATCTCTTCCTGCTGCGGTTCCTGTTCCTCGGCGCCGCGACCTCGGTATTCGTGTTCGGCCCGACGATCTCCCGGCTTTCGGGACTGGACCCCACCGATGACTCCGTGGTCGAGAAACAGGTGGACCTGGTGCTCCACCTGTTCGTCGGCCCGAAGGCGGCGGGGCCGCCGCGGCGGGGGCTTCTCTGAGACTCCCGGTCGAGATCCCGGCCCGGTGGCGGCGATCCGCGGCGCCTCGAGGGGGGAGCGGCAGCGGTTCCCCGGGAAGAGGGCGGGAGCGGGGAGCGCCGGGGGAGGAGGAGGGCGCGCCCGACCGAGGGTGTCGGGGCGGACGGTCCCGCGCGCTTACCCCCCCCCCCCCCCCCCCCCCCCCCCGTGCCGGAGAAGCGGCGCGGCGGCCTCGGGCCGCTGCTGAGCCGGGACGCCGCGCGTGACCCCCGCGAAGAAGCCGGGCGCCCCGACGCCCGGGAAGAAACCCCGGAAACAGCAGGAGCGGGCGATCGCCTCGCGGGACGCGCTCCTCGCCGCGGCCCTGGACGAGTTCGCCGGAGTCGGCTTCGAGGGCGCCTCCACCCGGCGGATCGCGGAACGCGCGGAGGTGAGCCTCCCCCTGATCCGCCACCACTTCGGCAGCAAGCAGGACCTCTGGAAGGCGACCGCCGCCGAGGTCTGCGGCGCTTTCGTCGAGCGCCTCGCCCGCCGGCGCGAGGGGCTCGAAGGGGTCGGGGAACGGACCTTCCTGCGGCTGCTGCTGCGGGAGTACATCCTCTACTTCGCCGAGAAGCCGCAGTTCGCGCGCTTCCTGGTGCAGGCGAACCACGGCCCGCCGGAGTTGCTGGACTGGGTGACGACCGAATACCTGGCGCCCGCCGGCGGGTGGTACCCCGCGTTGCTGCGGCAGGGGCAGGAGGGCGGCTTCTTCCCGCGCGGCGACATCCTCCTGCTGCGGTTCATCTTCCTCGGCGCCGCGACCGCCCTGTTCTCCTTCGGCCCCACCATCGCGGCGCTCTCCGGCTCCGACATGCAGGACCGGGCCGTCGTCGAGAAGTACGTGGAGTTGGTGCTCCACCTGTTCGTGGGTCCGCCGGTCATCGGCCCGCCGCGCACCGGCCTGCTCTGAGGGGCGTTCTCCCCCGATGACCCGGTCGTCCGGACCCGTTCCCCGACCGGCGGACACCCGCCCCCCCGAATCCCGTAGTCGAATCCCGAAGCCGAGCCCCGAACTCGAGGAGTCGCGATGAACGATCCCCAGGTAGAAGCCCGGACCCCCGGGACGCCGCGCCGGCCGCCACCCGGAGCCCGGGCCGCGGCCCTGCCGGAGGCGCGCCCGGTGCGCCGGGAACAGGAGCGGACGAAGCGGACGAAGCAGGCGATCCTGCGGGCGGCCCTGGTGGAGTTCGCCCGGCACGGCTTCGAGGGCGCTTCCACCCGGCGGATCGCCGACCTCGCCGGCATCACCCCGGCGCTCATCGGGCACCACTTCGGGGACAAGGAAGCGCTCTGGAAGTCCGTCGCTTCCCACACCTTCGGCCGGTTCCTGGCCCGGCTCCAGGGGCGGCACGCCGATCTCGAAGGCGTGGACGACTGGACCTTCCTGCGGATGATGCTCCGGGAGTACCTCCTGTTCTTCTCCGAGGAACCCGACTTCTTCCGCCTCGTCTTCCACGCGAACCAGGGCGACTCCGAGCGGCTCAACTGGCTGGTGGACCACTACATGGCCCCCTCCGGGAAGCGGTACATGGCGCTCCTCGCCCGCGCCCAGCAGGCGGGGTGGATCGTCGAGGGCGATCTGTACAGCCTCCGCTACCTGTTCTGGGCCGCCTCCGGCTGGATGTTCGCCTGCGACCGCGCCTTCCGGCGCATCGCCGGCCAGGATCCGTTCGACCCCAAGTTCGTCGAGCAGCATGTGGACCTGGTGCTGCGGCTGTTCCTGCGTCCGGGCCTCGACAGCGCGGCCGGCCTGGCGCCGGCGCCGGGCGGGTCCGGCGAGCCGACCGGAGCGGCGCCCGCCGCCGGCCCGCCCCCGAAGCAGCCGACCCCGAAGTAGCCGGCCCCGACCGGACCGGGGGCGCCGGCCTCCTCCGTCGTCGCCGGTCGCCCCCGGTTTCCGCGCCGACCGGCGAACCCTCCGCTCCGGCTCGATCTCCTCCCCGGCGCGGCGCCCGGTCCGGCGGCGCCAGTCGGCTCGTGTCGGCCGGTGGCGGCTCGGACGGCCGGCGCGAGAGCGAGGAGGACTCGGGCCGGGAGGAAGCGGGGTTCGTTCCCTCTTCCGATCGGCCCGATCGCGTCGGCTTCGGTCGGCGGGTTCCGAACCCGGCCCTGCCGCGGTTCTCTGCCCCGTTGCTGGCCGGTCTCCGCCCGCCGTAGCCGCCCGACCCTCCGCCGGCTCCGACCACGCTCCGCGAGCGGGGGCGCCCCGGCGCCGGGCGCCGCGATCGCATTCCTCGACCGGGCGACCGGCAGGGCGCCGGCTCTCGCTGGATCGCTCACGGAATCCGCGCTCCGGCGAACTGCCATCTGCGCGTTCTCCTCCTCGCGACCGGACCGCACCGGGGTCTCTACAGCAGTGGAATCCTGAAGGAGTACCGCTCCAAGTTGGTGGAGCGAGGGAGTCCGGAGGATCGCGCCGAGGAACTGGTCCGGTACCTCACCGGACAGTTCGAGCGGGTCGAACTCGTTACCGAGCGGTCGCCGGCGCCGCCCCGGGATCCGGAGCGGGACCTCCCCGTCGCCGATGGACGACTGCGGTCCGTGATCTTTCCGGGCTGTCGCGCCGCCCCCTTTCGGCGGGCCGCCCCCGGCGTCCGCTCCCGTCGGAGCGCGCCGAGCGCGGGCTGCGGCGGCCCGGTTCGACCTCCTCCCCGGCGCCGCGCCCGGCGGTCCGCGGCCCGCGAGCCGACTCCGGGCCGATCCCCGGACCGATCCCCGGGCCGATCATCGCCCCCCGGTGTCCGCGGGGCGGGGGGCAGCCCACGGCCCGCACGCGGGGGCGAAGCGGAAAATCGAGAGGCAGCCCCCGCCTCCCGTACGCGAAACGACCCCGGCCGGTCGGGGGACCGGCGCGGGGTCGAGGGCCGCGGAATCGCCGCCCCGGGGAAAGTTCGCGGGGAGCGACGGGGCGAAGTCGGAGGACCCCGGCCCCGCCGTCCCGCGGGTTCAGGCGTTTCGGACCGTCAGTAGTCCATCCCGCCCATGTCCGGGGCGCCGCCGGGGCCGCCGGCGGGCTTGTCCTCCTTCTCCGGGATCTCGGAGACGAGGGCCTCGGTGGTGAGGAGCAGGCTGGCGATGGACGCCGCGTTCTGCAGCCCGTAGCGGACGACCTTGGTCGGGTCGATGACCCCGGCCTTCACCAAGTCCTCGTAGGTGTCGGTGGCCGCGTTGAAGCCGACATTGCCGTCCTCGCCGCGCACCTTGTTCACCACCACGGAGCCTTCCTGGCCGGCGTTCTGGGCGATCCAGCGCAGCGGCTCCTCGATGGCGCGGGCGACGATCTTGACGCCCACCTGCTCGTCGTTGGTGAGGCTCTGGTCTCCGGCGAGCGCCTCCAACTTGTCGCTGGCGCGGATCACGGCGATGCCGCCGCCGGGGACGATGCCCTCCTCGGCCGCCGCCTTGGTCGCGTGCATCGCGTCCTCGACCCGGGCCTTCTTCTCCTTCATCTCGGTCTCGGTGGCGGCGCCGACCTTGATGAGCGCCACTCCGCCCACCAGTTTCGCCAGCCGCTCCTGGAGTTTCTCGCGGTCGTAGTCGGAGGTGGTGTCCTCGATCTGCGCCCGGATCTGCTGGATCCGGCCCTCGATGGCGTCCTGGGTGCCGGCGCCCTCGACGATCGTGGTGTCTTCCTTCGAGATGATGACCTTCTTGGCGCGGCCGAGGTCGCCCATCTCGATGTTCTCGAGTTTGATCCCGAGATCCTCGAAGATGGCGCGTCCGCCGGTGAGGATCGCGATGTCCTCCATCATGGCCTTGCGCCGGTCGCCGAAGCCGGGCGCCTTGACCGCCGCGGCCTTGAGCGTGCCCCGCAACTTGTTGACCACCAGGGTGGCCAGGGCCTCGCCTTCCACATCCTCGGCGACCACCACCAGCGGCTTGCCGGCCTGCGCGACCTTCTCCAGCACCGGGAGCATGTCCTTCATGCTGGAGACCTTCTTCTCGTGGACCAGCACCAGGCAGTCCTCGAGCACGACCTCCATCCGCTCGGAGTCGGTCACGAAGTAGGGCGAGAGGTAGCCGCGGTCGAACTGCATCCCCTCGACGATGTCGAGTTCGGTGTCGAGCGTCCGGCTCTCCTCCACCTGGATCACGCCGTCCTTGCCGACCTTCTCCATGGCCTTGGCGATGATCGCGCCGATCTCGCCGTCGCCGTTCGCGGAGATGGTGCCGACCTGGGCGATCATGTCGCCGGTGACCGTCTTGGAGCGGTCCTGGATCTCGGAGACCACCGAACCCACGGCGCGGTCGATGCCCCGCTTCAACTCCATCGGGTTCGACCCGGCGGTCACATTGCGCAGCCCCTCGCGGAAGATGGACTGGGCGAGCACGGTGGCGGTGGTGGTGCCGTCACCGGCCACATCGGAGGTCTTGGAGGCGACCTCGCGCACCATCTTGGCGCCGAGGTTCTCCACCGGATCTTCGAGGTCCACTTCCTTGGCGACGGTGACGCCGTCCTTGGTGACCACCGGGGATCCGAACTTCTTCTCGAGGACGACATTCCGCCCCCGGGGGCCGAGCGTCACCCGGACCGCCGCGGCCAACTTGTTCACGCCGCGCATGAGCGCGTGCCGGGCGTCCTCGTTGTAAACGATGTTCTTGGCCATGATGCCTGCTGGTTTCTCCTTGACTGGTGGGGATTCTTTCCCCGGAACTGGTTCCCCCGGAACGGGGGAGGAGGTGGGAGGGGAGGAGGTCGGGGACGATCGCCTACTCGACGATCCCCAGGATCTCGTCCTCGCGGACGATGAGGAAGTCGTCGCCGTCCAACTTCACCTCGGAGCCGGAGTACTTGCCGATCAGGACGGTCTGCCCGATCTTCACCTCGGGGGCCTGGCGCTTGCCGTCCTTGAGCACCTTCCCGGCGCCGACGGCCACGACCTCGGCGGTCATCGGCTTCTCCTTGGCCGTGTCGGGCACGATGATCGAGCCGATCTTCTCCTCCTCCGCATCGAGGCGGCGAAGGACGACATTCTCCCGGAGCGGGGTGATCTTCATCGGAACTTGTCTCCTTGAGTGAGGGGTGGGATTGCGGCGGGGCTCGGCGCCCGGCGCGGTTACGGGGAAGCGTCCGGGGGAGGCGGGCGGCGCGGAAGGCCCGGCCCGCCGGACGCCGCGGGCGAACGCGCGACGCTCCCCCGGATGGCGGGAACGATAGAGAAGCCCCCGCCGAATGTCAAAAGGTTTTTAGCCGAACGCTGGCATATAAAGTTGAGTCGTTCGCCATCAGGTTTTCTGCGAGGGGGAGGCGGCGCCGGGGGCCGGCCGGAGGACGACCTCGAAACCGCAGGCTTCCGCCGGCGCCGCGAGGTCTCCGCCGGGGGTCCGTCGGGTCCCGACGCCGGCGGCCGCCAAGGCGTGCCGGTCCGCCTCCGGCTCCGGGGTCTCCAGGACCAGCGCCCGCAGGCCGGGCCGGGTCGCTCCGGGGTCGGCGGGGGCTTCGAACCGGAGGGCGCAGCCGTTCGGGAACGGGACCAGGACCGCCGGGGGCTCCGCGCCGCCGGCGGGGGCGGCCGGCTGGGAGGGGAGATGGGAGGGGAGATGGGAGGGGAGGCCGAAGAGTTCCTCGAACCGCGCCGCGGCCGCCGCCGGGTCGGGCGCGACCGCCACCACCTCGGCCAGGTGGGTCGCCCGGAGGAGGGGGCTCAGGCGGCGCGGCGGCGGGTCGGGCCAGTTCCAACTGGTGGCGTGGGGCTGGATGAGTTCCACGGTGAAGCCGCCGGCGTCTTCCGGGGCCACGAACGCCTCGAAGCCGTCGGCGGCGCGGAAGATGGTGTCCTCGAAGATGGGGGCGCTCCGCTTCACCCGCTCCACGGCGGCCTCGATGTCGTCCACTTCGAGGGCCAGGTGTTCGAGCCCTTCGCCCACGGAGCGGAGGTAGCGGCAGACCCGGGCCTCGGGGTTCCAGTTGTGGACCACATGGAGCCAGCACTCGTTGCCGAGGAGCGCCCGGGAGTCGAGTTGGAACCCCCGCCCCTGGTCGGTGCGGAGTTCCGCCGGCGGCAGGCCGACCCGGGTGAGCCGCTCGGCGGCGGAGGCGTGCGAGAGGTAGGCGGTCCCGAGGTGCTGGAGTCGGAGGATCAAGGGTCGGGCGTTCCTTTCCGGAGGAGTGTCCGGTGTGGGGGCGGGCCCCGGCGTTCGTCGGGGGCGCGGGGTCCGAGGCGGAGGCGGATCGGCGTCACCCCCGTCCTGAGGGGTTCCCCGGTCAACCTCGGTGTCGGGCTTTCCCTTCCAGAGACCCGCCCAGTACGGGGGCGCGCCCCAGTCTTCATCGGGGTTCTCGCGCATGAGGCGGAGGAAGATCGGCACGGTGGACGCCAGGAGGCGCTCGCCGTTCTCGACCGAGTACCGGTTCAGCCGGCCGCCCCAGGTCGCGCCGCCGTGGACCAGTTGGTTGCGCAGGGTGTAGAGGCGGCGGAACAGGACGACGAGCACCTCGAGCGCGTCTCCCTCGCCGGGGGCCGCGACCGCCCGGCGCATCTCTTCGCACTCGGCCCGGAACTTCCGGTTCCACTCGGCGTCCGATTCGGCCTCCGCGCCTTTCGCCCGGCTCTTGGCCTCCTCCCAGAACCGTTCGTAGAGGAACACATTCTCGACGACTTTCCGGACGGCGTCGCCGAACCGGCGGCAGACCGTCTCGCGGAGCGCGCCGTTCGGGTCGAAGCGCAGGAGGGTCCGGAAGAACAGCCGAAACTCCTCCACCTCGAGGCCGGACCTCCGGTCCTTTGCGTAGGCGGAGTTGAAGGCGATCCAGTAGAGCAGGAAGGCGGTGTCCCGGTCTCCCCAGGCGCTCACCGCTTCCGCCCGTTCCAGCCACTTCTCCACCCGGTGGAGGCGAAGTCGGTAGGCGTCTTTCCTTTCGGCGTCCGTCATTCGCGGGGCCTCGGCGGGGCGGGGGGTCAACGGCGACTCCGCTCTTCCCTGGCGTGCGGCCCCGGGAAGTAGTGCGGCGGCCCCCAGTCGTCGCGGGGGTTGTCCAGCATGATGCCGATGAAGAGGGGCGCCAGGAACTCCAGGATACGGGCTCCCTCTCGCACCGAGTCCCGGTTCCGCGAACTGTCCCAGGTCGCGCCGCCGTGGATGAGTTGCTTGCGCAGCGTGTAGAGGCGCTCGAACACGATCGACAGGACCGTCCCGGTATCCCCCTCGTCGAGGGCCTCCTGCGCCTCGTTCCCGGCCTCCTCGAACGCGGTTCTCCAGCCGCGCCGCTTCCCGTTCGCGTCGTCCCAGAAGGGTTGGAACAGGTAGCGGTTCCCCAGGAGTTCGCCGACCGCCCCCGGGAAGTCCTTCCGGATCGCCTCGTGGATCGTGTGGTTCCGGTCGAGATAGAGCAGTTTGCCGAGGAACACCCCGAACTCGTCGCGGGCCTTCACGTCCCGGTCCACATCCTTGGCATAGGCGGCGTTGAAGGAGATCCACCAGAGGATGAAGGCCACATCGAGGTCGCCGTCCTCCCGCGCCCAGCCGGCCCGCTGCGCCCACGAGATCGCCCGCTGCGTGCGGAGGGCGAAGGGAGTGAGCGGCTCGTCCCGTTGCCATCGGGCCTCATGCCGGCGAACCAGTTCCTCGACGGCTACCGGCGACGCGACGGGGCCGGCGCCGCTCCCTTCCGAAGGAGACTCCGCGGACTTCTTCCCGCCGGGCTCCGGGAGGGCGGGGTAGTACGGCGGCTCCCACTTCTCCTCGGGATGGTCGAGCATGACCTCCAGGAAGCGGGGCAGGAGCAGCCGCAGGACCCGGACGCCGTGCTGCAGCGAAGGCCGATTCAGCGAACTGTCCCAGGTGGCGCCGCCGTGCGCCAGTTGGTTCCGCAGCGTGTAGAGGCGGTCGAACAGGAAGTTCAGGACCCGACTGGTGTTCTGTTCCGCGATCGCGCGCCGCACCAGGCCCTTGACGCCCTCGAACCACTTCCGCCATTCGGAGTACCCCGGCCGCCCGTCGGCGTGCTTCCAGAACGGGGAGAACAGGTACTCGTTGTCCAGAATGGCGCTGATAGGGCCGTAGTAGTTGTCGAAGGTCGCCTCGTAGATGGTGCTGCGCCCGTCGAGCGTGATGAGCGTGGCGAAGTAGTCCTCGAAGTCCGCCCGCTCCCCGTCGCCCGCGGGTTTCCAGGAGACCTCCCTCGCGTAGGCCGCGTTGAAGGCGGTCCAGTAGAGGAGGAAGGCGACATCGAGATCGCCGGCCTCGTGCTCCCGCTCCGCCCGCTCCCACCAGCGGATCGCCCGATAGGTCCGCAGCGCCAACGGCTCGAACACCCTCCCCGGCGGCCACAGCGCCTCGTGCCGTTCCCGCAGCCTCCCGGGCGTCGGCGCGGAGTCGGTCATGGCGGCGGGTCGGTCAGCGGGGATCGGGGTCGGGCAGGGAGAGCGAGTCGCCCGGGCGCACGCCGGTGATCACAACTCGTTCGGGAGAATGCCGACCCTCGGATAGCCGCGGTAGTGGGGCAGGCCCCAGTCCACGTCGGGGTTGTCGAGCATGATCCCGATGAAGATCGGGACCAGGAACGCCATGATGCGGGTCGCGCTCTCCACGGCGTCGCGGTTGGCGTCACTGTTCCACGACGCGCCACCGTGAACCATCTGGTTGCGAAGAGTGTAGATGCGCTCGAAGAGGATGGAGAGAACGATCTTGGAATCGCCTGTTGCGAGATGAGCGAGAGCGGGCCTGTTCGCGCGGTGGAGCCTTTCTTCCCAGTCCTCGTCAGACCCTGTCTCGATGTGATTCCAGAACGGGTCGAAGCAGTACTGATCCCGGAGCAGGACCCGGACCGGTCCGGAAAACTTCTCGCGAAGCGCGCGGTCGATCTCGTCGTTCCCGCCGTGATCTGCGAGAGTCTCGAAGTAGCGATCGATCCGCTCCTTGGTCGTTGTGGAGCTCCACGAGACAGCGTCCGCATAGGCGGCGTTGAAGGCGATCCAGTAGAGGAGGAAGCCCACATCCGAGTCTTTGCGGTCGAGTTCCCGGACGGCGCGGTACAGCCACCTGATGGCGCGTCGCATGCGCTGCAGGAAAAAGAAGTGGTCCTCGTCGTTCGGGACGGCCTTCCACTTCTGCTTCAGGTCTCGGACGGTGGGGGTGTTGTCGGTCGTCATCAGGTCTCCCATTGGCGGAGTTCAGGGATCGGAGGCTGTGGTACCCCGGCGCGGAGTCGGAAGATCCGGATCGTCTGTTCTGTCGTCAGACCAGTAGATCGGATAGACGCGGTAGTGGGGCGTACCCCAGTCAGCCGTCGGATTGTTCTCCATGACGGTGATGAAGAGCGGGACCAAGGACTCCAGGGCGCGAACCGCTGTCTTCATGGTTTCCCGGTTGTACTGGCTGTTCCACCTCGCCCCGCCGTGCGCCACTTGGTTCCGGAGGGTGTAGATGCGCCGAAATAGGGTGGCGAGTGTCTTGTGCGTGTCGCCTCGCTGCAGAGAGTCGTGTGCGTGTTGCGCACTCCTGTCCAGACGCTCCTGCCAGTTGGGCGCCATCAACTCGTCATGGACATTGTCCCAGAAGGGCGGGAAGAGATGCTTGTCCCTCAGGAGAGCATCGACAACGAGCCAGAGACGCGCCTCGGAGATCTCGTCGTGGATCGCGCCGCCATCCGTTGCCGTCAGGGTCAGCAGGAAGTTGCGGAAGATCGTCTCGTCGGCGATTCTGTGTTGGGGGAAGTCCTGTGCGTAGGCGGCGTTGAACGCGATCCAGTAGGAGAGGAAGGCGACATCCAGATCGCCCTCGGGGCGTTCAGCGTCGGCGCGTTTGCACCAGGCGCGGGCGCGTCGGAGGCGCGTCTGGAAAGGGTCGGGACGCGATTTGTCCTCGGTGTTCGAGATATCGAGCATCAGGTCGGTCGTCCGGTCGCTGTCGAACGGCTACGAGGCGTCGTCTTCACCCATATAGCGGCGGCGACGGTCCATGCTTGGTGTGCTCTGACCCTTGAGGCCCGGCCGGTAGTAGGGCTGCCCCCAGTTCTTGCGGGGGTTGGCGCGCATGACTTCGAGGAAAGCCGGGACGAGAGAGCCCAGGATGTGCGTCCCATCCAGAACAGAATCCCGGTTGTAGTGACTCTTCCATCGGGCACCACCGTGTACCAGTTGGTTGCGGAGAGTGCAGAGGCGTCCGGACACGATCTCGAGGACCTTGGCCGTGACTTCGTACTTGTTCGTTCGCAGGGCGTCGCGGACGAACTTGCGATCCTTGCTGAACTTGCTCTTCCAGTCGTCGCCCCACGGCCGGTCGTTCGCGTGACGCCAATAGCGATTGAAGAGGTACTCGATATCGACGACAGTCTCGATGGGGCTCCGGCACTCGTTCCAGATCGTGTCGCGGATGGTGTGGCTCTGGTCGACGCGGAGCAAGTCGTGGATGTAGTTCTCGATGGCGTCCAGAGTGGGTGGAGAATCTGCTGCGAAGTCGCGGGCGTAGGCGGCGTTGAAGGCGATCCAGTAGAGGATGAAGGCGACATCCGGATCGCCGGACTTGCGTTCTTCTTCGGCGCGTCCCAGCCAAGTCTCGACCCGGAGCAGACGGACGGTGTAGTCGTCCGGCCGGGAGTCGTTCTTCGTCTTCGGCATGTCGATCGTGGATGTGGGTGGCGCCGCGGGGTACTGCTGCGCCGACCTTCCTGCGATGGCGGAGTGTACCTCCGAACGGTCGGGGGCGACCCCCTACTCCACTCCCCGGTGGTGGAGGACGAAGGCCCAGCGGTCGGCTTCCAACTCTACGCGCATGAGACCGGCATGCCGCCGCCGTGGCCGGCGCTCTTCTGGACGCGGAGCATCACCGGGTTCGGGCCGTCGCCGTGGACCTCCCGGAGGCGGGCGGCGTACTTGAAAGAGTGACCCGGGGCAACCCGGTCGTCGTGGCCGGTGGTGGTCCCGAAGGTCAGTGGGAGACGGGGCTGGTGGCGGGAACCTTCCGTCATGATGTCTCCGATGCCTCGAAATTCTATGAACTCCGCGGGACCTTCCGAAGTGCCCGGCGCCTGGAGGTGGCCAGCAGAGATCATTGCTCGCGTCGCGGCAGTTCGAGACCGGGCCGATAGTAGGGCTGACCCCAAGCCTCGTCCCGGTGTGATCGCATGATGTCCAGGAAGTCCGGGACGAGGGACTCCATGATTCGCGCCGCGTCACTGACGGAATCTCGGTTACGGCCGCTCTTCCAACGGGCGCCACCGTGTACGAGTTGGTTGCGCAGCGTGTAGATGCGGTCGAATACTGCCCTGAGGACGAGTTCGGTCTCGTCGTTTCTCAGAGCGGTGAGTGCCCGCCGGTTCGCTCGCAGGAACCGGCGCTCCCAGAAGGCGCCGTTCGGCTTGTTGTTTCGGAAGTCCCAGAAGGGGCGAAAGAGGTAATTGTTGCCGAGGAGGTTCTCGATGGGGTCCGGCGAACTCGCTCGTAGCGTGTCGTGGATCGCGCCACCTGGATCGTGACGCAGGAGTTTGCGGAAGAAGGCCACGAACTCACGCTCTGCCTTGCCCCCGGCGGGATCCCGTGCGTAGGCGGCGTTGAAGGCGGTCCAGTAGAGGACGAAAGTGAGATCGAGATCGCCGGTTTGGCGGATCTCTTTGGCGCGCGCCAGCCAAGTGTCGGCTCGCGTGATCCGAACCGTGAAGTCTTCGGGCCGGCAATCGTCGTACCCCTCGGGCACCACTGCAGCGGGAGTGGTCACGGCGCGTTCCTTCCGGGTGGCGGTCGGCAGGGCGATGTCGGTCGAAGGGAGCCGGATACGCTCGGGCGGCCTGCCTACTCGACCCCCAGGTGGTGGAGGACGAAGGCCCAGCGGTCGGCTTCCAACTCTACCCGCATGGAGACGGGCATGCCGCCGCCGTGGCCGGCGCTCTTCTGGACGCGGAGCATCACCGGGTTCGGGCCGTCGCCGTGGACTTCCTGGAGGCGGGCGGCGTACTTGAAGGAGTGCCCCGGGGCCACCCGGTCGTCGTGGTCGGCGGTGGTGACCAGGGTCGGCGGGAAGGACTCTTCCGGGGCCAGGTTGTGGTACGGGGAGTAGGCGTGGAGCACCGGGAACATGTCCGGGTCGTCGGGGCTGCCGTAGTCCGAGGTCCAGGCCCAGCCGATGGTGAACCGGTGGAATCTCAGCATGTCCATCACCCCGACCGCCGGGAGGGCGGCGCCGAAGAGGCCCGGGCGCTGGTTCAGCACCGCTCCCACCAGCAGGCCGCCGTTCGAGCCGCCGGCGATCGCCAGCCGGGCCGGCTGGGTCACCGAGTCGTGGATCAGGAACTCGGCGGCGGCGATGAAGTCGTCGAACACGTTCTGCTTGTTCTCCAGCATCCCGGCCCGGTGCCAGGGCTCCCCGTACTCGCCGCCGCCCCGCAGGTTCGCCTGGGCGTACACGCCGCCGCGCTCCAGGAACACCAGCGTCGAGGGATTGAAACCCGGCCGCAGGCTGATGTTGAACCCGCCGTAGCCGTAGAGGAGCGTCGGGTTCTCCCCGTCGCGGCTGAAGTCCTTGCGGTGCGTCAGGAACAGCGGGACCTCGGTCCCGTCGTCGGAAGAGAAGAAGATCTGGTTCGTCTCGTAGTCGTCGAAGGCGAACGGGAACTCCGGCGCGTAGTGGGTGGCCAGGTCGCCGGAGGCCAGGTCGTAGCGGTACACGGTGGGCGGGGAGAGGAAGGAGGAGAAGACGAAGTGGAGCGCGTCGTCCTTCCGGCCGCCGGTCAACTGCGAGACCGAGCCGATCCCGGGGAGGGGGACTTCCCGCTCCCGTTCGCCGTCGAGGGCGTGGAGGAAGACCCGGCTGCGGGCGTCGTCGAGGTAGGCGAGCGCCAGCCGGTCACCCACCATCCGGGCGCGCTCCAGCGTGGCCTCGCCTTCGGGAATCACTTCCAGCCAGTTCTCCGGGGCCGGACGCGCCAGGTTCAGCGCGACCACGCGGTACCGGGGCGCGTCCCGGTCGGTGAGGAAGTAGAAGCGGCGGCCGTCGTTCCCCAGGAACTCCCAGGAGGCTTCGAAGTCGTCCAGGAGCGGGATCACCTCCCCGGAGAAGTCGGGACTCGCGCCGTCGCGCAGGTCGAGCACCTGGATGCGTTTCCGCTCGTCGGTGCCTTCGCCCACGGTGAACACCACATATCGCCCGTCGTCGGACACCTGGGCGCCGACGCCCCAGTCGGGCCGGTCCGGGCGCGAGAAGACCAGGCGGTCGGCGTCCTGCGCGGTGCCGAGGGCGTGGTACCAGACCGTCTGCCGGCGGTTCAGTCCGCCCTGCGCGGCGTCCGGATCCGGTTCGGGATACCGGCTGTAGAAGAACCCGGCGTTGTCGTGCGTCCAGGAGGCCCCGGAGAACTTGATCCAGCGCAGGTGGTCGTCCAACTGCTCCCCGGTCTCCACTTCCAGCACCCGGAACTCGCGCCAGTCGGAGCCGGACTCTCCGAGCGCGTAGGCCATGAGCCGCCCGTCCTCGGTGAACGCGGTGGCGCCGAGACTCACCGTCCCGTCCGCGGAGAGCGCGTTCGGGTCGAGCAGCACCTCCCAGTCGGAGCGCGGCGCGTCGGGGTCGTCCAGGCGGTAGAGGACATCCTGATCCTGCAGCCCGTCGTTGGCGCGGACGAACCAGTGTTCCCCGAAGCGGAAGGGCGCCGTCTGCCGGGCGTAGTCCCAGAGTTCGGTGAGCCGGTCGCGCAGGGCGTCCCGTTCCGGCAGCGACCGCAGGAGGTCGAAGGTGACTTCGTTCTGCGCGTCCACCCATTCCAGGACTTCGGGGTCGTGGTCGTCCTCGAGCCAGCGGTAGGGATCCTCGACGACGACCCCGTGGAGCGTCTCCGAAACCGCTTCCTTCCGGGTGTCCGGGTAGTCGAACCCGCCCCCGCACGCCGCCGGCAGCGACAGCGCGAGCGCGATCCCGGCGAAACGCGCCGCGCCTCGACGAAAGGTGGTGGTGTCTCGGTTCATGGTTCGTTCCTCGTCGTCATTCGGGTCGATTCGAATCGAATCGGGTCGGGGCCCGGCCAGCGGAGCACCACCACTTCTTCGCGCAGGTCGTCTCCCGTCGCCGTGGCCGGACGGGTGCGGAAGAGGTCGGTGCGGACGAGTTCGTAGCCGAGGGATTCGGCGAGGCGGGCCAGGATCTCGCCGGTGCGGATCAGGATGCGGAAGTAGGAGGCCTGGTCGCCGACGACATAGGCCAGTTGCGCGCCCGGGCGCAGGACGCGGCGGAGGGCGGCGAAGTGGCGGGCCATGCCGCCGAAGTAGAGCAGCGTCACCCGGTGGTAGTTGCGCTCGAAACCGGAGGTCTTGCCGAGTTCCGCGCGCCGCTCCTCGATGAGGCGGGCGAGGCGCTGGACTTCCTCGTCCTGCTCGACGAAGCGGTGGTCGTCGTCGGCCCGATAGACGCTGCGGGTGTTGGAGCGCACCAGTCCCTGCTTCTGGCCGCGCAGTTCCGCCAGGTCGCCGGCGAAACCGAGGACGACCGTCTCCAATCGGGTCGTCCGGGAGTAGTCCTTCTCGTTCGGGTAGGGCGGGGAAGTGATGACGCAGTCCACGGATTCGGCTTCGAGGCACGAGGGGTCGCGGGCGTCGGCGTGATGCACGGAGGCCCCGGCGCCGTTCCCGAGTCCGGCGACTTCGTCCAGGTCCGCCGCCGTCTCCGCGACGCGGCCGAGCCAGGCGTCCACCACCGGGGCGTCCTCCCTGGATCCCCGGACGCCGACTTCCGGGCCGAAGTGGAGGTTGCCGGCGTCGTGGACCAGGGTCTTCGCCAGCGCCAGTCGTTCGTGGGCGGTGAAGGCGTTGCCGGAGGGGGACGCACCGGGTTCCGCAGCCGCATCGGATTCGTCCGAGGCTTCGAGGATCGCTTCCCGGAGGGCCAGGGCCCGGTCGAGCGGACGGGGGCTGATCGAGTCCCGGATCAGCAGTCGGCGCGCCGCTTCCGGCAGTCGGCGCAGTTCGCGGCCGTTCCGCCGCTCCCCGAGGTGCCTCGCCCGGACGGCGACGCGCTCCGCGTGCCGCAGCAGTCCTTCCGGCGCCGGCGTCCAGTCGGTCTTGACCCTCGAAGCGAACCGGGCCATCGGCATCGCTTCCAGGCCGACCGCGGAGACGCCGCGTTTCCGGCACTCGACGAGGGTCGTCCCGGTGCCGCAGAAGGGGTCGAGCGCGACCGTCCCCGGCCCGGCGCCGAACTCGTCGAGATAGCGGCGGACCAGGTGGGCCGGGAAGGAGAGGACGAACCGGTACCAGCGGTGCACCGGCGCGTCGGCGTCCCGCAGGCGGTTGACGCTCGCCCGGCGGTCTTCGGCCCGGCGATCCCCGGCGAGCCCCGGGAACAGCGTCGGCGCTGCCGGCGCGGCGGCCGCGAGAGGGGCGGAAGGCACGGGCGTCAGCAGGGTGTCGGTCGTCAGCAGGGTGTCGGTCGTCAGCGTCGGTGGCGAGTCGTCGGGGAAGCCGTCCGGCGAGTCGTCAGCGCTCGCCGGCGACGGGCGCCGGGGGCGAATCCTGCGTCCAGAAGGGTTCGTACGCCGGGCGTTCCACCGGCCAGAGCTGCGCCATCGTGTTCGCGTCGAACAACTCGCCGTTCCGCATCACGAACCGCACCGAGTTCGTGTTCCGCAGGTCTTCCAGCGGGTTCCGGTCGAGCACCTGGAGGTCGGCCAGTTTGCCCGGCGCGAGCGAGCCCAGGTCTTCCGTCAACCCGATCGCTTCGGCGCTGTGGATCGTGGCCGCGAGGAGGGTTTCGTGTTCGCTGAGGCCGCCGGAGCCCATCGCCCAGATCTCCCAGTGGGCGCCGAGCCCCTGGAGTTGTCCGTGGCTGCCGAGGGCGCAGCGGCCGCCGGCGCGGACGACCCGGGTGCAGCCTTCGGCGATCCCGGTGTGGACATATTCCTCGGGCAGGAACCACTGCCCCCGGCGCCGCACCAGGTTGTCGAGGATCGCCGCCGGGAGGAACCGCGCCAGTTTCTCGTCGCCGGCCACATCGGTGTTCTGGAAGTAGTAGTTCTCCGACCAGGGGCCGCCGTAGGCCACCAGGATGGTCGGCGTGTAGTAGGTCTTCGTGCGCGCCACGTACTGCGCCACATCGTCGTAGATCGGGATGATCGGCAGGCTGTGTTCGTTGCCGGAGAAGCCGTCGGCCATCTGGGTGAGATCCAGTTTCAGGTCGAGCGCGCCTTCGGTGGTCGGCGTCAGCCGGTGTTTCGCGGAAGCGAGCGCCACCCACTGGCGGACGATCCGGTCACCGACCACATACTGCTTGACGGTCATCGAGTCGTAGGCCTCGGCATACCGCTTCAGGAACAGGTCCGCCGCTTTCTCGTCGTACACGCCGGATCGGGAGAAGATGCCCGGGCCCGTGGCGTAGATCCGGGGAGCGACGATGCGCCCGATCTCCTGCAGGTCGCGGTAGGCGAAGACATCGGCGGTGGAGGTCTGCGGGTCGCGGGTGGTGGTTACGCCGTAGGCCAGGTTCGCCAGGTGCTGGAACACCTGCCGCTGGTGCACGCCGCGCGGCGCCCACAGGTGGGCGTGGGCGTCCACGTACCCCGGCAGCACCGTCTTCCCGGAGACATCGAAGATCCGCGCCCCTTCCGGCGCTTCGAGCCCTGCCCCGACGGCGCGGATGCGGTTGTCCTCGACGAGCACATCCCCGCCGGCGATCACTTCGTCGCCCTCCATGGTGAGGACCCGCTCGGCGTTCCGCAGCAGGATGACTCCGTCGGGTCGCGCCCGCGCTTCGGTTACGACGGCTTCGAAGACCTCCCAATCCTCCCCCGCTTCGTCGGCTTCGTCGGCGTCCGGCTCGTCGGCGCCGTCCTCGCCGGCGTCCGCCGCAGCCACGACGGAGGCCACCGGCCGCCGGTGGATGCGGTTGCCGAGCGACCAGACCACGGCGTCGCCGGAAGCGCTCCAGGCCAGGTGGCTCCCGCCCTCCGGCGCCGCCTCCCGCACCGGCACCGGGGTCTCGCCGCCGCCGACTCTCACTTCCAGCGTCCGCGCCCCGGCGGTCGGCGTCTCCACCAGATAGTGGCGGTTCTGCAGTTCGAAGAACGCCCGGCGGCCGTCGGGGGAGAGCACGATCTGGCCGGCGGCCGGCGGGTTCCGTCCGGCGCCGCGCCCGGTCACCTTGAGATGCGTCCGCCGGTCGGTGCCGTCGAGCCGCAGGGAATAGAGGCCCTCGTTCCCGGTGAGATAGACCCGGTCGGGCGCGGCGGCGAAGTGCGGGAAGCGTCCGCCCTCCGCCGGGCCGACTACCGCCGGGTCGGTCAGCGGGCCGGTCGCGGGGACGAGCAGCAGTTCGCTGAGTTCCGCCGGTTGCATCCCGCGGATCTGCTCCTCTTCCCCGTAGAGGTCGGTCCGGCCGGCCGCCGCCCGGAGGATCGAGTAGAGGTGCTCCTTCACCGGCGCCCGGCGGACGACGATCGCCGCGCTGTCGGGCGTCCAGGCCGGCTCCGCGTAGAAGGCCGGGATCCGCGTGCGCGCCGTGCCGCTCCCCCCGGCCGCGGGGACCGTTTTCACCTGCCCGCCGGCGGTCGACCAGGTCACATAGGCGACGGAAGCGCCGTCCGGCGCCCAGGCCGGCATGAACTCGTCCTCGTCGGAATCGGTGAGCCGTTCCGGCGCGCCGCCGGGGAGGGTCATCCGGTAGAGGCGGCTGAACGCGGAGAACACCACGGTTCCGCCGTCCGGGGAGATCCGGGGCCAGCGGACGATGCGGGCGGTCACGGTGTCCCCGTCCTCCACCCGGCGCGGGTAGTAGAGGCGGGGAGCGACCTCCGCCTCGACCTCGGCCCGGAAGGGGATCTCGGTCAGCGCGCCGGTGTCGAGGGCGATGCGGAAGATCCCGCCGTTCACCGGCGCGATGAGCGCGTCGCCCTCCGGGGTGAAGGCGTAGCCGGGCATGGTGTCCCGGCTGGCGCGCGATTCCTGGTCGTCCCGGGTCACCCCGTTCACCAGCCAGCGCTCATCGCCGGATTCGAGGTCGCGCACCCGCAGCGCCGTCCGCGTGCGGTGGCGGGTGGCGTACACCAGCGACCTCCCGTCCGGGCTCAGCAGCGGGCGCATGGCGCTGCCGGGGGCGCTGGTGATCGTCGTCTCTTCGCCGGTCTTCCGGTCGAAACGGACGACCTGCCAGAGGGGGAACCGCGCGTTGTAGGTGAAGGTCCCGCGCCGCTCCGAGAAATAGACGAACCGGCCGTCCGGGGAAGCCACCGCGCCGAGGCGGTTCAGCGGCTGCGGGCCGCCGGGGGTCGGTTCCGGGGGCGGGTCGCCCAGGCGCACGCCGCTGCCGCCGTCCCGGTGCACCAGGAAGACCGCCGCGGTCCGCTCCGGGGGACGCGAACGGGAGACGAGCAGGTACTCGCCGTCCGGGGTCCAACTCGGCGACACCATCAACTGCGGGCGGTCTCGGGTGGTCCGGTCTTCGGTAACCGCGCGGAGGTTCGTCCCGTCGGCGTCGGCGATCCAGAGGTTCTCGACGCCGCTGCGGTCGCTCAGGAAGGCGATCTCGCTCCCGTCCGGGGAGAAGACCGGCTGGCTCTCGAAGGAGAGGCCGCCCAGGATGCGGGTGGCGTCGCCGCCGGTGATGGGCAGGGTGTAGAGGTCGCCGAGGAGTTCGAAGACGATGGTCTGCCCGTCGGGGGAGACATCGAGGGACATCCAGGTCCCTTCGGTAACGGTGAATTCGAGGGTCTCGGAGGCGGCGAGCGGCAGGCCTTCGTCTTTCTTCGCTTCCTCGCTGTCGGCGGCGGCGTTGGCGTCCTGCGGAGTCGACGGGGCGGCGGCGACGGGCGGCGGCCGGAGCGCCGGGAGCGCCAGCAGGCCGCCGAGGAGCGGGGCCAGGCGGGAGAGGAGGGCGAAGCGCGGCATGGCGTCCGATTCTAGTGGCGCGGGGGCGGCTCCCCTCCCGGTTCGGACGCCTCTGGTGAACGGGAGGTTCGCGCCGGAGGGGGTCGGGGAATCGGCGTCCGGATCAGGTGGTTACCGCGCCGCGGCCGGCCGAGGCGACGACGCGGGCGTACTCGGCGAGGACGCCGGTGCGGGGTTCGGAGCGGGGCGGCCGGTGGCGGCGCCCTTCCCGGTTCGGACGCCTCTGCCGAACGGGAGGTCCGCGCCGGAGGGGGTCGGGGAATCGGCGTCCGGATCAGGCGGTTACCGCGCCGCGGCTGGCCGAGGCGACGACGCGGGCGTACTCGGCGAGGACGCCGGTGCGGGGTTCGGATCGGGGCGGCCGGTGGCGGCGCCCTTCCCGGTGCGGGTGCTTTCGGCGGGCCGGAGATCCGCGCCGGAAGCGCCCGGAGGTTCGGCCGGTCGGGTCAGGTGGTTACCGCGCCGCGGCTGGCGGAGGCGACGACCCGGGCGTACTTGGCGAGGGCGCCGGTGCGGTGGACCGATTCGGGCGGCTCGGGGCGGCGTTCGGCGGCGTCCGGCATCTCGACTTCGAGGGATCTCGTTTCGAGGTCGATGGTGATGCGGTCGCCGTCCCTCACCAGCGCGATGGGGCCGCCGGCGGCTGCCTCCGGTGCGGCGTGGCCGACCATGAAGCCGTGGGTGGCGCCGCTGAAGCGGCCGTCGGTGATGAGCGCCACGCTGTCGCCGAGGCCGCGGCCGATGACGGCGGCGGTCACGCCCAGCATCTCCCGCATCCCCGGCCCGCCCCGCGGCCCCTCGTAGCGGATCACGATCACATCGCCGGCGACGATCCGGCCTTCCTGGACCGCGGCGAAGGCGGCCTCCTCGGAGTCGAAGACGCGCGCCGGGCCTTCGTGGCGGGTGCGTTCGTGGCCGGCGAGTTTCAGCACTGCGCCCTCCGGCGCCAGCGAGCCGGTGAGGATGGCGAGGCCGCCCCGGGCCTTCAGCGGGCGGTTCGCTTCCCGGATCACCTCCTGGGCCGGGGTCTCCCGGGCGGCGTCGGCCAGCGCGAACAGGGAGTCGCCGGAGACCGTCGGGGTATCGGCGACCAGGCCGAGTTCGCGCAGCCGGGCAGCGAGCAGGCGCATCCCGCCGGCGGCTTCCATCTCCGGGGCGGTGAAGCGGCCGCCGGGTTTGAGGTCGGTGAGCACCGGGGTCGCGGCGCCGATCCGGTCGAAGTCTCCGAGGGAGAGGTCGCTGCCGGCTTCGTGGGCGATCGCCAGCAGGTGGAGCACCGCGTTCGTGGAACCGGCGGTCGCGGAGACCGAGGTGTAGGCGTTCAGCAGCGATTCCCGGGAGAGGAATTCCCGCGCGGTGCGGCCCTCGCGGAGGAGCGTCATCACCCGTTCGCCGGCGGCGCGCGCGGCGTCCGCCTTCCGGGGGCTCAGTGCCGGGATCTCGTTGCCGACCATCGGGGAGATGCCGAGGAAGGCGGTCGCCAGCGACATGGTGTTCGCGGTGAACTGGCCGCCGCAGGCGCCGGCGCCGGGGCAGGCGGCGGCTTCGAGTTCGGCGAGGTCGGCGTCGCTCATCTTGCCGGCGGCGTGCGCTCCGACGGCTTCGAAGACATCCTGGATGGTCACCGAGTTCCCGCGGTAGAGGCCCGGGGCGATGGAGCCGCCGTAGAGCATCAACGAGGGGAGGTCGAGCCGGGCCAGCGCCATGACCGTTCCGGGGATCGTCTTGTCGCAGCCGGAGATCGCCACGACCGCGTCGAGCAGGTGGCCGCGGGCGACGAGTTCGATGGAGTCGGCGACGACTTCCCGGGAGACCAGCGAGGCGCGCATCCCCGAGGAGCCCATGGCGATGGCGTCGGAGACGACGATGGTGTTGAACTCGAGCGGGGTGCCGCCGGCGGCGCGGACTCCCTGTTTCACCGACTCCGCGAGTTCGCGCAGGTGGCTGTTGCAGGGGGTGATCTCGGTCCAGGTGTTCGCGATGCCGACGAGCGGTTTCGCGATCGCTTCGTCGCTGAGGCCGGCCGCCCGGAACATGGCCCGGGCCGGGGCGCGGGCGGGGCCGGTCTTGACTTCGTCGCTTCGCATCGGGCGGTGTTCCTCGGGGGGTGTGTGTTCTCGGGGTTTCGGGGAGGGGCCGGTGGGCGCGGCGGGCTACTTTCTCACAGGGTCGGGTCGGGACGCTTCGGCGCCGGCCCCGGGGTGCGCCGGGCTCAGGCGGGCGGTTCGCGTTCGCGGACGAGTCGGAGCATGAGGTCGTTCCAGGGGGTGGGGACGCCGCGGGCGCGGCCCCGGGCGGCGATGACGCCGGTGATGGCTTCGATCTCGGTGCGGCGGCCGCGTTCGAGGTCCTGCAGCATGCTGGAGCGGTTCTCCGGGGTCGCGGCGGCCACGCGGCGGATCGTTTCGTGGATCTCCCCGGGGGAGCAGCCCGCGCCCTCGGCGGCAGCGACGGCGCAGGATTCCTCGACGAGGCGGGTGACGATCTTCCGGCGGCCGGGGTCGGCCCGGAGTCGGCCGGTGCGGAGGCCGAGGAGCGCCGTTACCGGGTTCACCGCGGCGTTCAGGATCACCTTGTCCCAGAGCGCCCGGCGGATGTCGGCGGTGGTGCGGGCCGGGAAGCCGACGGCGCGGAGTGCGGCGGCGAGTTCGTTCGCGGCGGTCGGCGGGGTATCCGGCGTGAACGCGCCCAGGATCACTTCGCCGAGTCCGGCGTGGAAGACCTCCCCGTCTTCGCGGAGCGTGGCGCCGTTGTTGGAGACTGCGCCGAACACCGGGTTTCCGCCTTCGGCCAGCGTCTCCTCGTTGCCGAGTCCGTTCTGCAGGGACACGCGGACCGGTTTCGGGCCGAGGTCTCGGAGCGCCGCTGCAGCGGAGGCGGTGTCGGTCGCCTTCACCGTGACGAGGACGAAGTCGGGGGCGAACCCGTCCCACTCCTTCGGGGACGAGGCGGCCGGCAGCCGGACCGCCGCTTCGGTGGCGCCGACGATCCGCAGCCCGTCGCGCCGGAGGTCTCGCAGCCGGGCGCCCCGCGCCACGACCGCGACCTCGTACCGGGACGCGAGCCGCGCCGCGAAGACGCTCCCGGTCGCCCCCGCGCCGAAGACGAGGAACCGGGGCGGGGACATCTCCGGGAGCGTACCGGCGGCGCTCGACCGGGCCGGTCGCCGGGCCCGCGCTACGACGCCGTTGCCGGCAGGAGTTCGTCGGCGATCCGGTCCAGTTTCTCCACCACCTCCGGGTGGATCTCCTCCGGCTTCATCTCCGCGGCCAGTTGGTACAGATCGGTCTTCTTCGTCCGCCTCCCGGCGCGCTCCAGCATCGGGACCAGGAGGTCCTCGCTCGCCTTCGCGGAGGTCAGTCCCACCACGTCTCCGAAAAGGTCAGCCCCCTCCGGGAACTGGCGACGGAATTCCGCGTCGATCTCTCGCGGGTCGGCGCCATCCGCTCGCTCCACGAACCGTTTGATGGCCGCCGGATGCAGCAGGTAGTTCTCGATCTCGTACCGCTTCCACTGCAGCACGCGGAATCCTGCCTGGTCGGCGCCTTCGTCGTTGCGCCGACGATCGTTCGAGTCGAGCAGGCAGACGCCCTTCAACTCCGGGAACTCCGTCCGCAGGAGCGCGAAATGCCGGCGAGCCATGTGGAGGAGCCGGCCGCGGAGAAGCCGGACATTGGGTTGGGCGAAGAACTTCATCGCCCGATGTCCGAGGACCCGCGCCCATTCCCGCAGGATTTCCTCGTCGGAGCGATTCTCCACATAGAGGATCGCCCCGCGCTCCCGGGCGAAGAGCAGGTCGGGCGTCTCCAGGAAACCGAGCGACGATTCGAGGCGCTGCCGTTCCTGCGGAGTCGCCAGGGCGCGGGGGCCGGCGCCGAAGAACCCGATCACCTCCGTCAGATCGGCTGCGTCGAGCAGCGCTTCCGAGTGGGTCGCCGCGATCACCTGTCCGTTGCGCCGGGAGGCGACCTCGCGCACACTCTGGAACACCTGTCTCTGGAGCAGTCGGTGTTGGTGAGCGTCCGGCTCGTCTAGGAGGAGGACGGAAGCGCGCCGAGCATGGAGGAAGGCGAACAGCAGGATCACCTGCAGGGTGCCGCTTCCGGCGCCGGCGATGTCCAGCCGCCCCGAAGCGCGTACGGACTCGCTGAATTCGCAGAGGATGTACGGACGCGCGGCATGGAACCTCGGCGCATGCAGATCGATACCGAAGACATCGCGAATACGCTGCGTCAAGGAAGCCCATTCCTGCGGATCGTCGGCGATATCCAACAGAAGGTTGCGAAGGATGTCGCCGGGCCGGCCGGAAGAGGCCAGCAGGTCCTGCATTCCTCGCTCGTATCGAGGTTCGTCCCGAGCGACTCCGAAGAGAGCCGGGAGGTGCACCACACTGACCGCCTGCGCTTGCCGCGGAGGGAAGGCCGCCAATTCCTCCCGGTCCCGGTCGTCGGCGCCGAGTGGCCGAATGTGCACCAACTCCGTGTTCGCGTAGCGGAGTTCGAGTCCGCACGACCACGCGCCCTTCGGGCCATCGCCGTCCACGACGATCTCGATCTCCCTCGGTTTGCCGTCGAGGGCCGAGGTCACGATCCGGTCGTTCCACAGGAGGTTCATCTCGCGGAGCGGAACGGGCGTGAACTCTCCCCTCTGCACCGGAACCCCGGTGCGGAGATCGTTCTTGTTCTCGGCGGTATGTTCCATCCAGCGGTCGAGGCCGAACCGCCAGGTGGCGATCGCCTGCAGCAGGGTGGACTTCCCGGAGTTGTTCGGGCCGACCAGGACGACCGTGTCCGAGAGATCGAAGACCTGCTCTTCGAACTGTTTGAAGTTGCGGACGGTGACGCGGCGGATCATTTCGTTCGTCGGGGTCGGGTTACGGTCGGTTCAGGGCCCAGTCGTAGTCGAGGAAGCGGACGGGGGCGTTCTCGTTCTCGGCGAGCGTTGCCCGCGCCTCGGAACTGTATCGCGCCGCGAAGGCGGCGACAGACGGCTCGGCGCCCCGGTTTCCGGCATCGGGGTCGCGGCGGCCGGGTTCGGCGTCCGGCCGGAGTGCCGCGGGCGGCGATGACGCCGGTGATGGCTTTCGATCTCGGTGCGGCGGCCGCGTTCGAGGTCCTGCAGCATGCTGGAGCGGTTCTCCGGGCTCGCGGCGGCCACGCGGCGGATGGTTTCGTGGATCTCCCCGGGGGAGCAGCCCGCGCCCTCGGCGGCGGCCACGGCGCAGGATTCCTCGACGAGGCGGGCCACGATCTTCCGGCGGCCGGGGTCGGCGTGGAGTCGGCCGGTGCGGAGGCCGAGGAGCGCGGTTACCGGGTTCACTGCGGCGTTCAGGATCACCTTGTCCCAGAGCGCCCGGCGGATGTCGGGGGTGGCGTGGGCGGGGAAGCCGACGGCGCGGAGGGCGGCGGCGAGTTCGTTCGTGGCGGTTTGCGGGGCCTCCGGCGTGAACGAGCCGAGGATCACTTCGCCGAGTCCGGCGTGGAAGACCTCCGCGGTTTCGCGCAGCGTGGCGCCGTTGTTCGAGACCGCGCCGAGCACCGGGTTCCCGCCTTCGGCCAGCGTCTCCTCGTTGCCGAGCCCGTTCTGCAGGGACACGCGGACCGGGTTCGGGCCGAGGTCTCGGAGCGCCGCCGCGGCGGAGGCGGTGTCCGTTGCCTTCACCGTGACGAGCACGAATTCGGGGGGAGAACCCGTCCAACTCCGTCGGGGACGAGGCGGCCGGCAGCCGGACCGCTGCCTCGGTGGCGCCGAGGATCCGCAGCCCGTCGCGCCGGAGGTCTCGGAGCCGGGCGCCCCTCGCCACGACCGCGACCTCGTACCGGGACGCGAGCCGCACCGCGAAGACGCCCCCGCGCCGAAGACGAGGAACCGGGGTGGGGCCATCTCCGGGAGCGTACCGGGGCCCTCGTCCGAGCCGCCCGTCGGTCGGCGCCGCGCTACGACGCCGGGGCCGGCAGGAGTTCGTCGGCGATCCGGTCCAGTTTCTCCACGACCTCCGGGTGGATCTCCTCCCGCTTCATCACCGCGGCCAGTTGGTGGAGGTCTGCCTTCTTCGTTCGCTTCCCAACCCGCTCCAGCAAGGGAACGAGCAATTCGTCGCTCGCTTTCAGACGAACGAGCGCTGGGATGTCGCCGAAGAGGTCTATCCCGTGGGGAACTTGGCGATTGAACTCCTGCTGGACGGTGATCGTCGTCTGTACTGGGCCACTTACGAACCGCTTGATCGCCTCCGGATGCAGCAAATAGTTCTCGATCTCGTATCGGTGCCACTTGAGCATGACCAAACCGGACTGGCTGACCTCCTCTCCCATCGGCTCTGTATTGTCTCCGTCGAGAAGGCAGATTCCGACAAGATTCGGAAATTCGACGCGGAGCGTCGAAAAGTGATTACGCGCATCGTTGGGCAATCGCCCGCGGAGCCAGTGAACGTTCGGTCTCTCGAAGAACTTTCTGGCCGGATGATCCAACTTCTGTGCCCACGCGCTAAGGATCTCCTCGTCGCTCTGGCCCTCCACATACAGGATCGCGCCGCATTCACGTGCACGAACGATCTCCGCTGTCGTGATGCGGCGCAGTGCATCTTGGAGGCGATCTCGCTCTTGAGCAGTAGTCAGAGTACGCGGGCCGGAGGCGAAGAAGCCGATGACATTGGTCGGGTCCGTGACATTGAGAATCACTTCGGAATGCGTAGCGGCGATCAACTGTCCGCCACTCGCCGACGCGACGGACTGGATGTGTCGATACACTTGATTCTGCAGAATCACATGTTGGTGGGCATCGGGTTCATCCAACAGGATCACGGATCCGCGACGAGCATGGAGAAACGCGAGCACCAGAAGTACCTGCAATGTCCCGCTTCCGGCACTGGAGAGATCGAGAGGCCGGCGGTGTTTCCCTTCCAAATACTCGCACACGATATGCGGCTGCGCAGGAGTGTAGATCGGCTCCTTCAGGAGAATGTTGAACAACGACCGAATCTCCTCGACGAAGGACTTCCATGCCGCGGGATCGCCCGCGATCTCCAGGAGAAGATTCCTGAGAACTTCTCCGGGTCGGCCCTGCCCGATGAGGAGATCTTGCATCCCGGGGTCGTGGCGCTGTTCGTCACGGGCGATCCCGGAAAGAGCGGGAACATAGACGACATCCAGGTCGAGGGCAGCATCCGGAGGGAAGGCACGGAACTCGTCGGGTGTCATGTCCTTCGCACCCAAAGGCCGGACATACACCACTTCGGGGCTGTGATAATGGAACTCCATACCACAGGACCACTTCCTGCCGTCCGTACGGCCGGCGACTTCGATCTCGATTCGGCGAGGCTTCCCGGGGCTGAAGAAGACGCTGCGCTGTTCCCAAAGGAGATTCATGGCGCGCAAGGGAACGGGTGTGAACTGACTCCGGGTCACGGCGACACCGGATCGCTGTCGAGAGATACCGGATCGTTGTCGAGTGGTAGTGGCGGTCCGGTGCCGAAGCCAGCGTAGCAGGCCGAAGCGCCAGGTCGAGATCGCCTGCAGCAGTGTGGACTTTCCGGAGTTGTTGGGACCCACAAGGACGACGGAGTTGGTGAGGTCGAAAACCTGTTCCGCGAATCGCTTGAAGCGCCGGACGGTGAGTTGGTCGATCATTCTGGCTCGGCGGAGTGTCGGTTACGGTCGGTTCAGCGCCCAGTCGTAGTGGAGGAAGCGGACGGGGGCGTTCCCGTTCTCGGCGAGTGTTGCCCGGGCCTCGGAACTGTATCGCGCGGCGAAGGCGGCGACGGAGGGCTCGGCGCCGCGGTTTCCCGGATCGGTGAAGTCGTTGCCGAACCAGTCCAGGATCTTCGTCAGTACCACCGTCCCGTCCTCCACCCGCACATAGTCGGGGTCGCCGAGCGTGCGGAGCGTGGCCGCTTCCAACTGCGCTTCGAGTCCGTCGCCGGTGAAGGCGTGTTCCGCGAGGGGAGGGCAGGAGAGGGAGGCGCAGTTCACCGCGAAATGGACGCGTGGGTCTCGGAAGATCGGACGCAGGACGCGGTGCTCCATGTCGTCGAGGCTGAGCGTATGGCCGCCCACCGGATGGACCTCGACCCCGAAGACATCGGGGATATCGCGGATGCTCTCGATCTCGAAGTCCCCGCCCGGCGTCATTCCGTCGAGGATGGTCTTCACCGTGTAGGCGTTGTAGGCGTTGATGAAGAGGGCGGCGAGTTCGTCCCCGGAGAGCGAGGGGATCTCCGCCGCGGCGAGCGCTTCCAGATAGGCGTCGAGCGCCGCTTCCTCGCGCTTCATCCCGGCGTAGTCGAAGCGGCGGCCGCGCTCCCGGGCGTGGGCGCGGACGAGCCGGTCCCATTCGGAATGGTCGAAGACCGCGGTTCCCGAGGCCCGGCCGCGCTCGATGAGTTCCGGGAGCGATCCTTCGAGGACCTCCGACCGGGGAACGCACGCCCCGAAGGCGATGGTCACGGCGACGGCCAACGGAATCCGTCCGGAACCGGTGACCCGGCTCACGAGTCTCTTCATGCGGTTTCTCCTTCCCTCGGCGGGTCGGCGGCGGGCGCCCCGGTCTCCACCGGCCGGGCGGGGTCGGCGCACCACTCCGACCAGGAACCCGAATAGACGGCGACCCCGTCGAAACCGGCCAGCGTCAGCGCCAGCGCGTTGTGGGCGGCGGTGAGCCCGGAGCCGCAGTAGCAGACGATCCGGCGTCCGCCGCGGCGCTCGGCCAGCGGGGCGAACCTCCGGGCCAGTTCCGCCGCCGGGTGGAAGGCGCCGTTCCCGTCGAGGTTCCGCTTCCAGAGATGGTTCCGCGCGCCGGGGATCCGTCCGGCGACCGGGTCGAACGGCTCCGCCGCCCCGCACCAGCGCGCCGACTCCCTGGCGTCCAGCAGCAACATCTCCCGCGAGTCGGGGTCTTTCCCGAGGTCGGTCTCGATCTCGGCGACCGCCGCCGCCAAGTCCGGCCGAGGTCTCGGGGTGAAGACGCGGGGGCCGGGGGTCACCCAGCCGCCGTCGGCATCGTGGCCCGTGTCCCGCCAGGCGTCGAGCCCGCCGTCGAGGAGCGCCACCCGCCGGTGGCCCAGGGAGCGGAGCATCCACCAGAGCCGAGCGGCGTACATCCCCCCGGACCGGTCGTAGGCCACGACGGTGGTCTCGTCGCCGACGCCGAGCCGCCCGAAGGTGGCGGCCATGGCGGAAACGCCCGGCAGCGGATGCCGTCCGTTCCGCCCGGTCTTCGGCGCGGAGAGGTCCCGCTCGATGTCCGCGAAGACCGCGCCGGGAAGGTGCCTCCCCAGGTAGTTGGCGCGCCCGGCTTCGGGTCGCCGCAGGTCGAACTGCACATCCACCACCAGCAGGTCGGGATCCCGGGGGCCGTACGCCCTCTCCCGCAGCCATTCGACCGAGACCAGCGGCCCGAACCCGGAGGAATCGCGCCCGCTCATGGAGGAAGCCTACCCGCTCACCCCGGCGCGTCCCTCGTCCTCGGCCTCGTTCAGGAGTTCTTCGTAGCGGACCTCCCAGGCGTCGGCCCGATCCTCCGCCTCGCGTATCGAGGACAGGCCCTCGGAGGCGAACTTCAGGAGCGCACTCATGATCCGCTCCTGTCGGTCCCGAGGCAGCGCATCGAACCGGGTCTGGAGAACGAGACGCCGATCCAGCGGCAGGTGGACATTGGCCTCGGCCACGGTCACGACGACATTCGCGAACCGCTCGCGGGCAGCGGCGCGTCTCCTCCGGTCCGGGATCTGCGAAAGCATCTCCCGGGCTTGGTCGCGGAGGTGATGGGCGACATCGTCGCGGGCGTCCTCGGGCAGGGCGGCGATCCGACGCTCCAGGCGCTTGATCCGGCCCATCGCCAACAACGCGTTGTGTATCTGCGCCACCTCCTCGGCCTCGCCCACCTCCCGGGTCAGGAACTGCTCCCACCCGGCGTTCCGCTCCCGCGGACCGGAGCCCCGGGTCAGCGTCTTCTCCCGATGGCGGGCCAACTTCTCCCGAAGCGACTCCCGGATCTCGTCGGGCAGGGCGGCGATCCGCTCCTCGAGTCGTTCGAGCCGCTTCTTCCGCTCCAAACGGGCGCCCAGTGTTCGGAGCACGAGAAGGGCGACGACGACGATGACGCCGAGGACGATCGCCCAGAACGCGGGGGATCGGTACATCACGAATCAGCGGCGGCGGGGCCGCCGGCCCCGGCGAGCGACGCGCTCCGTCGGGATGGGGACGAATGGCAGGATCAGGTCTCCGCGTCAACTCGGGACCGAACCTCGATCCCGGTCCACGATCGAGACGGAAGCGTAGCCTGGGTTCGCGGGTCAGGTGGGCTCCGGCGCGAGCAGGAAGTCCCGGAGCCACTTCGGCGGGCCGGAGTCCGGGCGGAGTTCGACGGCGCCGATCCGGTGCTTCCGGATGAAAGCCTCCTCGGCCAGCCAAGGCGCCTCGTCGGTCGTGGGGGTGAGGATGAGGGTCGCCGAGGGGCGAAGAGCGTCCTGGCCCCAGCGGAGGCCGTCCTGGTAGATGTGCGCTGTCTTACCGACATGTTTGAGGAGACTCTTCGCGGTGTACTTCGAGTCGAGCAGGACGAAACGCGTGACGGCGCCGTCCTTCTCGATCGTCAGAAGCAGGTCGGGGCAGCGCTCGCGCGTCACGGCCCAGCCCTCCCTGCCTGGCTCACCCTTTGTGCTGGGGAACGTGGTCTGGAGTTGCAGGGTCACTGCCCGGTGGCCGCTATGCCCAACCAATCCCCACTGGTCGGGCTCCTGCTTCTTCTTTGGCTTCAGCCAGTACCAAGAATAATCTGGGAGCCATTTCTTGAGCCTCCTTGCCAGTGCGACGAAGCACCACCGTTCGTATATCTCCCAGGTCGGGGCGAGCGGCAGGAGATCGCCCCGGTCTGGCCCGTCTATACCGAAGCGGAGCGCGGCCCACGAGATCTGCCAGAAGCGCGAATAGAGCGGGTGCGCGGCCACGGCGTTGAGCCCGGCGGCCGTAACCTCGGCGCGGGCCACTTCCGAGAACGGCGAGCGGCGTTCCGCCTGTCGAAACCCGCGCTCCATCTCCTGGAGAATCTCCTTCCACACCGGCAGCCGGCGGGCGAGGGAGGTCCGGGTGTCGGCTTCTTTCTTGTGCGCCAGTTGGTCGAGTTTTCGGGGCAGAGTTGCGGAACGCCGGATCAGCGCCCGCAACATGACCAGTGCGGTGCGATTTGCCGGGGAGTCGCGCGTTCGTTCGACGTCCGGCGTGTCGAAGATCGGCTCTGGGCCGCCGGCGTCGTCCTTCGGGAGTCGCGCCCCGTGCGCTCTCGCTGCGGGGAGGGACGCCCACGCTTGTGGCGAACGGAGCGCCGCGCGCAGTGTCCGCAAGTCGGCCCGCCGCACCTCGCGCAGCGGAGTGAAGCGACGCCGGGGACGGAGAACCGTGGCCGGCTCGCGTCGGATCGCTGCCAGGGCTAGAGAGATGGCGTCCCGGCGCTTCCGCAGCCGCTCGAACAGGACGAGTGGGTCGTCTGTGGGGCCGATGGCGCCCATCTGTCTTTTCGCAGGTTCCTCCCCGAGCAGCAGCGCGCGGTCGAACTCGTAGATGGTCTCGACCATCTCCTCGAAGGTGGCGCTGCCGGCCTTCTTCGGATCGGCGCTGACATCGAGCCAGTAGGTCGCTATGTTCTCGGCTCCCTCGTCCGCCAGCCGGGCGCGAACTTTGCCGGCGTAGAAGCCCGGAGTCCACTTCCAGTGGATCTCGTCGGCGTCGTCGGCGTCGACGGGTGCGAGCCGCTCGTCGTCGACGAAGAGTCGAAGCCCGGAGTCCTTCGGGACCCGGGCGATGAATGTGGCCTCGGCTCGTTCCGAGAACCCGCGGTTGGGTTCGGGCACGATCGGGCCGGGTTGCTCGTCCTGCCCCCCGAAGCGGAGTTCGATCCCGCCCGCAGCAGTGCCCTCGGTCGCGTCCGGTTCGAGCGGCTCGTCACGCTCCTTGACGCGCAGTTCGATCTCGCCCGGAGGCACGTTCGGGGTCGGCTCCGGTAGGGAGTCCGTTGGCTTGGACGCCACCGGCTCCGCCACCGCCTCTCGTTCCGGGGACATCATCGCCAGAAACTGCAACTGCCGGTGGTTTCCAGATCTTCCTTCAGGGCCTGCACCTTCTCGGCGCAGCGCTCGAGGTGGTGCTTCTCGAGGACACTGAGAGTGGCGTCCAGGCACTTGCGGAAGCGCCCGGTATCGCTGCCGCGCAGTTTCGGCAGCACCTTCGCGTAGATTACCTGGTCGAGGGCGTCTTCGGCGGTGAGTTCGATGCCGGAATCCTGCGTTCGGCCCTCGAGGAAGCCGACGACCTCCTTGATGACGCGCCAGCCGAAGTGCCGCCGCGCCGGGGCCAGGGCCTTCGTGAGTTCGGTGAGGATGCCGCGGACCTTCGACTTCTCCGCCGGTTCGAGCGCGCATCCGTCCCAACCGGGCCACTTCTCGGGATCGATGTCCCAGAACTCCAGCGTGAACGCCCGGTCGAGGACCTTGTCGGAGATCCCCATCGTGGTCTCGTCCATGTTCACCGTGCCGATGATGACCAGGTTGGACGGGTAGTCGACGCCGGTCGGGACGCCCAACTTCTTCGGATCCTCCCGGTGGAGCGGGATCTCGCCGTCCCGGATCTCCATCGCGCTCAGGATCGGGGCGAAGTACTGCTCCGGGTGCGACAGGTTCATCTCGTCGAGGATCAGGACATGGGGCTGCCGGGGGTTTTTCTCCGCGTCGAGCAGGAAGTTCAGGAACTCGGTTCGGGTGTAGCCGCCGGTCAGCGGGTTCACATACCCGAGCAGCGGCCCGGGGTCGTGCCAGCCGGGATGGACGGAGATGACCTCGACCGGCCCGCCGGTGTCGCTCTCCGCCCCGGTCAGTGCCATGGCGTAGCGAAGGGCGATCTGCGTCTTCCCCGTCCCGGAGAGCCCGGAGAGCACCGCGAAGTGCCGCTGCGGATCCGCCCACAGTCCGAGATGCAGCGCCTCCACGAGCGAACGGTCGAACCGCAGTTTTTCCGTCTTCGCGTCCTTGGAGAGCACCGTCCATAGGTCAGCGAACGACGGTTTCGTCGGCGACTCCATGGAATCCTCCGTTGGCCGCGGCGACTCGCCCAGTACCGAGAGGAGGCCTGGAACCTCGGACTCGTCGAAGTCCTTGACTGTCCTGCGGAAGTCCAGGACACTCTTGAACTGGCGGAGCCGGCTACGGGCGATGCTCCTGCTTGCCCAGCGGACCGGGCGCGTGTGGCGGCGCTGCCCTTCCACTTCCCGATGTTCGTAGTCGCCTTCCACTCTGCCCCAATGGACTCGCTTGTCGTCCCGTTTCCTAGGAAGAACGATAATGTCCCCTTCCAGAATGTCGTGGGCGAACGACCAGACCTGACCGGCTGTCGCGTCGATCTTCTGGGCGCTCCACTCGGTGTCTTCCTGCACTCTGGCCTTGTACTCCGCCCGCGTGTCCACTTCGGGCGCTGGAAGATCATGGAAGCCCAGCATGGCCAAGGCGTTCGAGAGTACATACGCCTCGTCTTCGCCGCTTGCTCCGGCCCTCACAATCCAGACACGCGGTTCCCTGTCGTCGTAGTGATGCCAAGCTTGGGAATAGGCATAGATGAGAAGCATCCGTTCAGCCCTACCCTCCGGGTCGCTCTCCGGGGCGCCGAACGCCCTCTGGAACCGGTCGAGGACGAGCCGGTTCGCCTCGACCGGCTTCTTCCCCACGATCTCAATGCCGAGGCCCTGTCTGGTGAACTTGAGAAGGTCGTCGGGGTTCGCGATCGCCGTGAAGTCGTTCGGGAAGAAGGCAGCCAAGGTCCGCAGGCTCTCGACCCACGGCTTCCAGTTGTAGTGCCAACTGTCCTCGATTCTCGTGAGCACTCGCTCCAGAAGGGAGGCCAGCGCCGCCGTTCGCTCCTTCGGGTTTTCGGGAAGAGGTCGAACCGTCTCCTCGGCGAACCAAGCGCAGAACTCGGCATCGAGGAAGCTGGTGATGGTCTCATCCTTGACCGAGCCGCCGTCCGACACCGCGGTACTCGTCCAGATCTCCTTCTGGAAATCCGGATTTCCGCGTTCCCTCTCTCCCGTCGCATCGACGCGACGGATGAGGTCGGTGAGCGGGGGCACCCACTCCGAGTAGAGGAAGGACTCCGCTTTCGCCCTGTCGGCGCGCAGACCTTCGACGGTTGTGAAGTCGAACCGGGGCTTGGGGAATGGGGGCATGGGTCTCCTCGGCGTCAGCGCCAGAAACTGCAACTGCCGGTGGCTTCCAGATCTTCCTTTAGCGCCTTCACCTTCGCGGCACAGCGCTTGAGCCCGTGCTCTTCGAGGACGCTGAGGGTGGCGTCCAGGCACACCCGGAAGCGGCCGGTGTCGCTGCCGCGCAGTTTCGGCAGCACCTTGGCGTAGATCACCTGGTCGAGAGCGTCCTCGGCGGTGAGTTCGATCCCGGAGTCCCGCGATCGGCCTTCGAGGAACCCGACGACCTCCTTGATGACCCGCCAGCCGAAGTGCCGCCGCGCCGGGGACAGGGCCTTCGTGAGTTCGGTGAGGATGGCGCGGACCTTCGAGTCCTCCACTTCGTCGAGCGCGCAGTCGTCCCAGCCGGGCCACCTCTCGGGATCGATGTCCCAGAACTCCAGGGTGAACGCCCGGTCGAGCACCTTGTCGGAGATCCCCATCGTGGTCTCGTCCATGTTCACCGTGCCGATGATGACCAAGTTGGACGGGTAGGCGACTCCCCTCGGAACGCCCAAGTTCTCCTCGTCTTCCCGGTGGAGGGGGATCTCGCCGTCCCGGATCTCCATTGCGCTCAGGATGGGCGCGAAGTACTGCTCCGGATGGGACAGGTTCATCTCGTCGAGGATCAGCACATGGGGTTGGTCGGGATCCTCGGTGGCTGCCAGCAGGAAGTCCAGGAACTCCGTACGGGTGTAGCCGCCGGTGAGCGGATTCACGTACCCGAGCAGCGGCCCGGGGTCGTGCCACCCCGGATGGACCGAGATGACCTCGACCGGCCCACCGGTGTCGCTCTCCGCTCCGGTCAGGGCCATGGCGTACCGCAGCGCGATCTGCGTCTTTCCCGTCCCGGAGAGACCGGAAAGCACCGCGAAGTGGCGCTGCTCGTCCGCCCACAGGCCGAGATGCAGCGCCTCTACGAGAGACCGGTCGAACCGGAGGTTCGCCTTCTCGGCGCTCTCGGCCAGGGCGGTCCATGTGGCCTCGAAGGGCAGGCGGATCGAGGTCGCTGCCGGCCGCGGGAGCGGCCGGTCATCGCCTGCAGTCGGGACGCCCAAGATCGGGAGCAGGTGCCTCGCGTGGCCTTTCTGGAGAGCGAATACGGTTCTTCGGCGAGCCAGAGTCTTCTTGTCCGCTCCGATGGTCGCCTCGGGGATGTCTTTGCGGACCCACTTCACGGGCAGCGTGTGCCGGGTTCCGTTCTTGGCTTCCCGGTGCTCGTAGCGCCCTTCCACGGTTCCCCACGCGATGTGCCGGTCTCCCTTCATCTGCGGAAGAACGATGATGTCCCCGGTCCCGATTTCCCGCCCGAAATCCCATACCTGCCTGGCCGCCGAGTCGGCGCTCCCCCTGGGCCGGTCAGGCACGCGGCCGCGGACAGCTTCCCGATACTCCTTGTAGGTGTCGTGCTTCGGGGCGGACTCATCCTCGAACCCGAGCATCGCCATCTCGTTGCTCAGGACGTACTCTTCGTCCTGTCCCGTCGATCCGGCCCGGACGACCCAGAGTTGTGGATCCAGAAGCCGGTACAACTGGCAGGGAAGAAGCATCCGCTCGACTCTGCCTTCGAGATCTTGGGTCGGAGATTCGAGGACTTCGTTCAGCCGGTCCAGCACTCGCCGGTGTGCTCGAACGATTTGCTTCTCGCTTGCCGAGATGTCCATCGCATGGGCCAGGGACTCGATCTTCTCCGTGTTGGCAAGCGCCGTGAAATCCTTGGGGAAGAACAGCGCCAGAGTTCGGAGAGTCTCGACCCACGGTTCCCATCCCACGGCCTTCTTGATCTTCTCCAGGATGAGTTCGTGGCAGAGCGCCGTCAGTCGCTCTGTCCGCTGTTTGGGATCTGCCGGAAGTTCCTTGGCGGTCTGCTGTCCGAACCAAGTGTGGATTCCGTGCTTCTCCAGGAAGACTTTCGAACTGATGCCTCTCCGGACCATGAGCCCGCCCCACATGAGCGTCGTGTCGTCCCAGATTCGGACCTGGAAATCCAGGTCGGTGCGCAGAGCTGCCGGTGCGTCACGGATCTCCCGGATAAGGGCCGCCACCGCGGTGACCTGTTCCGGGTCGATGCGGGAACGGACCTCGGCGCAGGCCACCTTCAGGCCGTCGTCGGTCTTCAGGTCGATGGACGGCATGTCAGGTCAGGGGTTCCGGGTTCCAGTGGATCAGAGAACGCCACGCCTTGCCGCGCTCGGTCAGGATGAGCCCGTCGGAGGTTTCTACTGCCAGGTCCAGCCACATCGTCCAGTCGATCCAGGACTTGGGAACGATGTCGGTGGTCCAGCCCCGGTTGACCGGTCGCAGTCGATCCAGGAGCCACGACCTGCTGCGCGGTCGTTCCGACAGCCAGACCAGGAGGTGGTCGAAGCCGAGGATGGAGGTGAGTACCCGGTCCCTCAGAGCGTCGGGGTCTCCGGTCCGCTGGAGATCCCGCCCGCTGTCGGTTGGCAGCATCATCGTGCCGCGGCGCGTGAACACGCCAAGACTCCGGATGTGGTCGAGGTATCGGTGCGGCCTCCTTTCGGACCAGTGGGGGTAGGTCTGCCGGAGATGACGGACGAGATCAGCACGGTACACACCATCGCCGATGAAGTCGACGACCTGTTCGACGGCGTGGAAACCGTTTCCCATTTTCCAGAATGCGGACAGGGTCCGGGCCCGCTTCGCGGCAGGCAGTGGACGGAGGGCGACGCCCGGTGCGGAGTTCGGCATGTCAGGTGGTCGGGGGTGCCGGCGCCGGGTCGCCGGGGATCGCCCGGCGCCAGTTCTCGCCGCGCTCGGTGAGGTGATAGGCGCGGTCGACCTCTGCCGTCACTCCGAGGCGTCGGAGGAACGCGATGAGTTGGCGTGCTGGTCCTTCAGTTTCCCTCCATGCGGATTTCAGAGGACGAAGATACTGCAAGAGATCGGCGGCGGAGCGCGGTGTGTCGAGAGCGATGAGGACTTCCCGGGCCCCCAGGATGTGGCCGAGAAGGTGGTCGCGGAGGAGGTCGGGGTCGCCGTCTGCTTCGAGGAACCGGCGGCCTCGATCGGTGACTTCGATTCGATTGCCGTCCTTATGGAGACAGCCGAGAATCCTGATTCCGTTGACCTTCACCTCGGTCGTCGAGTAGGCCCAGCCATGTAGGTCGGCAATCTGTTTCTGCAGGTCCGCGTAGGAAATGCCACCGTCGGCCAGACGGATCATCGAGCAGACCCAGTCGGTGAACGATCCCCGCCATCCACCGGGTGGGTCGCACCCTACCAGGACGCGCCGCCGGTCAGCAGCAGCGGCGCGGGGCGTGGACTGCCTCCGGACTGCCCCCGAGGGGCGGAGGTCGGGGTGGGCGGCTTTTGTCGGCTCGTCCGCGTCGCCGCGGATTCCGGGTCGTTCGAGGTTGGTGGGCGGCGGGTTGGCCGGCGGTCGCTCGGGTCCGAAGTGGTGTCGGCGACTGTCATCGCTTCGGGTCCGAGGCGTCCGTCTCGGAGCCTCTGCGGCTGCTGGTCGCGGGCGGGGACGCTCTGCCGCGAACCGTTCCCGGAGCATCGTCGTCTTCAGGTCTGCCAAAACCGTCGCTTCGGGAGCGGAGACTGCGGTCAGGAGGCGGGCGGCGGAGTCCACGGCGCGGTAGGCATCGTCGTCGGAGAACGGTTTCTGGTGGGCCCAGTTGTTCCGGTGGGTCCGCAGTTCCGACACCAGGCTGCGCTCCGCGAAGCCGAGGACGGATCGGAAGACCGGGTTCCACAGGTCCCACATCAAGCGTAGCAGGGCGGCGGCGTCCCACTGGGCCAGCGGCGCGTCTTCCTGTCTCGCGCTCGTCGTCACGGTGCGGAGGAAATCGGGGTCCTGTCGCCGCGCCTCCACCGCCCGGCGGAGTTCCCGCTCGATGAACGGCGCCAGCCCCCGGCGGAGCAGGTCGAGACACCGCTCGACGCGTGCGCGGTTCGGGCTCGCCATGGTCGTCGGTTCGGGGACTCCCGTTCGCGCGCCGCCGGGTGGTCTCCTCGCCGGCCGGGCCCCGCCCGCGAACGGGCGGCGGAGTGTACCGGCGGCGGCATCGTTGACGACCTCGCCGGCGGGTGCTCCGTGGATCATCGAGAGTGGGCGATACGGGAGGGATCGGACAGTCCCTGCCACTCCTTCGCCCCGCACGCGCCATCGTCCCCGCTGTCGCCGGCGGTCCTCGCGGTCTTGTCCCAGCCGCAGGGACGGCGGGGGCGGTCTCCGGTCACGACCGGCATCCGGCGGCGTCCATCGCGGCGGACGATCCGCGCAGGGGCACGCGGAAACGACTGTTCGGGCCGAAAGTGGTGGGCGCGGTGATGTGCACCCGGTTGGCCTGCCGGGCCGAGCGTCCGAGATAGGGCCACAGGGCCGCGTCGGGAACCATCCGGTATAGGTACCGATCGTCGTCGGCCTGTTCCTGCCATTCCGGGTGCGGCTGGATGCGGACCGGCATCGTGCCGACTCCCCGGATATGGCGGGGGAGGTCGAAGGCGATCTCTCCGGGGAGGAAGGAGAACAGCGGAAAGCCCTCCACGAGGATCCCCGGCATCGGCTCATCGGGCCCGCACTCGAGGAAGAGACGGAGTCGGACTTCGACATCCTCGCCGCCGCTCTCCGACTGGGGCGGGCTGATGGCGACGAGCCCGAAGCCTTCGTCGGAGGCCGTCCAGCGGCCGCCGCCGGGGGCCTGGACGGAGGTTTTGACGGAGGGCGGGGCGGAAGAGAGTGCGCCGGCGAGCAGCGCGGCGAGGAGGGTGGACATGCGTGATCTCCCGCCTCCTCGCTGTGTCGCGGCCCCCGGAGCCCGATGAACGGGGTGGCGGCCGCCGGTCGGCGGCGGGAAATACGAAGACTACGCCACCCGTAGGACAATCCCTGTCACCCCTCGGCGTCCCCTCCCCGCGGTGGGCGGGACCGGCTCGGCGCCACCGTCGGATCGCAGGTCACCGCCTCTCCCTCCCCGCGCGCCGGCGGGGGTCGGCGCCGGGCGCGGGGGCCGAGGGTCGCGCGGGGGGCGCCGCCGGGCGCGACGACGCGGCCGGGCGGTCGGGTCAGCGCCAGGTGTCGGGGCCGAGGGTCTCACGGAGGGCGGGGGCGTTGGCGATGAGTTCGCCGAGGTCGGTCATGGCGTTCTCCATCGCGATCTCGACGGCGCTGCCGAGGTCCCGGGCGCCCCGGTCGCAGCCGGGTCCGCTGCTGCCCTGCACGGCGAAGCCGGAGACGGACTCTCGGAATTGGAGACCCCGTTCGGTGAACACCGACACGGCGAGGCGGAGGCCGACGGAGGCCTCGAGGCCGCTCCAGCCCGTCGCGGCCACGGAGGCGTCGAAGGCCTCGGCCCGCACCGCGATCACGGTGTCGAAACCGTGCGCGGCCAGGTCGTCGCGCCGCAGCGGAACCGGGGTCAGCGCGACTTCCCGGACCAGCGGCTGCAGCGTGAGCAGGACCGAGCCGGCGAGGGCGTGGCGGGCGTCCACCGGGTAGGTCGAGAACTCGCAGTGGTCGCTGTACGGCGCGATGCGGACCTCGCGCCAGAGTTGTTCGCCGTCCACGAACACGGCGACGCGGGCCGGGAGCGGGTCGTCGAAGGCGTAGGCGGCGCGGGAGGGGGCCTCGCGCACGGTCACGCCGTAGGTGCAGGCGGCCCCGGCGAGGGCGGCGGCCAGCACTGCCAGGGTGGCGGCCGGGGCGAACCGGCGGCGGGGCGTGCGTGTTCGGTCGGCGGCGCCGGGTCGCGGGTCGGGGCGGCGCGTCGGGACCGCAGTCGAGGTCGCGGGCCGGGTCGGGGTCGGGCTCATGGTCGCTCTCCTCCCTGCTCCGCCGGCCGGAGCCGGGCGATCCGGTCGCGCGGTTCGGGGAGGATTCCCGCCGCCGCCGACCGGGGCAGCAGGTTCGGGCAGAAGTCCGCAATCGCCGGGCCGACCGGCGCGCCGGCCGGCCGCGGCGCCGCCCCCGTTCCGGGGGCCGGGAGGGGTCAGGAACTGCTGCCGGAGCGGAAGGTCTCGCGCAGGGCGGGGGCGTTGGCGATGAGTTCGCCCAACTCGGTCATGGCGTTCTCCAGGGCGATCTCCACCGCGTTGCCGAGGTTCACCGCGCCCTGGTCGCAGCCCACCCCGGAACTGTTCTGCACCGCGTTCCCGGCCACCGATTCGCGGAACAGGAGGCCGTCCTCGGTGAACACGGACACCGCCAGGCCGAGCGCGGCGGTCGCCTCCAGCCCGCTGAAACCCGTCGAGGCGATGGCGGGGTCGAAGACTTCGGCCCGCACCGCGACGACCAGGTCGAAGCCCCGCGCCACCATGTCGTCCCGGCGGATCTGCACCGGGGTCGCTTCCACTTCGCGGACGAGCGGCTGCAGGGTGCCCACGACGGACCCCTCCAGGGCTTCGCGGGCGTCCACCGGGTAGTTGGAGTCCGCGCAGAATCCCTCTTCCTCCGCGAACATCTGGACATCGCGCCAGAGTTGTTCGCCGTCGGTGAACACGGCGACCCGCGCCGGCAGCGGCTCGTCGAAGGCGTAGGCGGCGCGGGAGGGGGCGGCGCGCACGGTGACGCCGTAGGTGCACGAAGCGCCGACGAGCGCGGCGACGGCGAGGATCGCGTGGGCCGCGACGGCCGGGGGGCGCGCGCCGGCCCGGCGGGCGGGGGCGGCGGTTTCGGGGTGTGGGTTCATGTCCTCTCTCCTTCCCGCATCGCCAGGCGGGCGATCCGGTCGCACAGTTCGGGGAAGCCGATCCCGGCGACCGCCGCCGACTGGGGCAGCAGGCTGCGGGTGGTCATTCCCGGCAGGGTGTTCGCTTCCAGCACGGACGGGTCGCCGTGCTCGTCGAGCCGGAAATCTACCCGCGAGAAGTGGCGCAGCCCCAGCGCCCGGTGCGTGGCGACCGCCAGTTCCGAGAGCGTCCGGGCGAGCGGCGCCGGCGTCCGGGCGGGGAACACCTCTTCGGCGACGCCCGGCGTGTACTTGGAGTAGTAGTCGAACAGGCGGGTCTTGGTGATGATCTCGCCGATCCCCAGCGCTTCCGGGGCGCCGCCGGAAAGCGGTTCGAGCACCCCGACGGTGAACTCGCGGCCGGGGAGCAACCGCTCGACGAGCACGCGGGGGTCGTGGACGCGGGCGGCGGCGATCGCGGCCCCCACTTCGTCGAGGTCGTTCGCCAGGGTGAGACCCACCGACGAGCCCACCCGCGACGGCTTCACCACCACCGGAAACCCCAGGGCGGCGATCTCCTCGCGGCGCTCGTCCGGGGACTGTTCCTCGAACACTTCGAAGGGCGGGCTGGGGAGGCCGGCGCTGCGCAGGACGCGCTTCGCCGAGGCCTTCTCCATCGCCAGCGCGCTCGCCAGCACGCCGCTGCCGGTGTAGGGCTTCCGGCCCAGTTCCAGGACCGCCTGGAGGCGGCCGCCTTCGCCGTCGAGCCCGTGGAGGACCAGGAAGACCAGGTCGGCTTCCCGCACCGCCGGTCGTCGACAGATCCCGGCGGCGTCCTCGCGCGCCCGCAGCCGGGCCAGGCCGGCCTCGTCCGGCGGCGTCCGGCCGACGCGCAGGGCCAGCAGGCGGCCTTCTTCCTCCGGGCCGAGGACGCCTTCGACGGTGTCCACCACGGCGACCTCGTGGCCGGTGGCCCGCAGCGCGCGCAGCACCTCCCCGGCGCCGGAGAGCGCCACCTCGCGCTCCGGGGTGGAGCCGCCGGTGACCAGCGCCACCCGCAGCGGGCGGCCGGGGAGGGTCACAGGGTGAGGGTGAGGCGCACCGGCTCCGGGAGCGGCGCCGGTTTCGACAGCAGGCTGACGGCGGCCAGCGCGGCGAAGCCGACCGCCAGGGCCAGGGCCGCCGCGGGCGGGGCGTTCGCCGGGAGCAGGAGTTCCAGCGCGAACAGGGTCAGCAGGCCGGCGGCCATGGAGACGGCGGCGGCGGCGGCGGTCGTGCGCTGCCAGACCAGGCCGAGCAGGAGGGCGGGGGCCAGGGCCGCCGCGAAGGCGCCGAAGCCCAGGGTGCCGAGGAAGGCGATCAGGCCGCCGCCGGCCAGGTGGAGCGCGGCCACCAGGAGCCCCGCCGCCGCCACTGCCGCCGACGCGAGGCGGGCGCGGCGGAGGGCGCGGGCGTCGGAGTCCCGGTCGCTGCCGGCGGCGACGGCGTCGTCCGCACGGAAGGCGCGGGGCAGGTCGCGGACGAGGGCGGCCGCCCCCAGGTTCAGGAAGGCGTCGCTCGTGGACATGATGGCGGCGAGCGCCGCGGCGACGAGGAGTCCCTTCAGCAGGGTCGGCGCCGCCGGCAGCGAGACCACCGCCAGCGCCGCGTCGTCGGGGCGGGCGAGGGGGCCCAGGGTGCCGTCCGCGCCGAAGGCCAGCGCCGCCGCGCCCAGGCCGATCCAGACCAGCAGGCTCAGCCCCTGCGCCCCGCCGATGACCGCCGGGAGGTAGCGGAGCGCCTCCGGGCTCTTCAGCATCAGGAATTTGTGGAGCATATGGGGCTGGCCGAGGGTTCCGACGGCGAACAGGAACAGGAGGCCGAACCCCTGCGCCGGGCCGAGGACGCCCAGCGGATCGAGCAGGTGCGGCCCGGTTCCCGCGACTGCGGCGGCGAGTCCGGAGGGGCCGGAGACCGCGGAGAGCGCCCAGCCGAAGGCCAGGGCGGCGGCGACCGCCATCACGATCCCCTGGAGGACATCGGTGTTCACCGAGGCGGTCATGCCCCCGGCGAGCGAGTAGGCGAAGACGATCCCGGCGCCGAGCGCGAGGGTGGCCGCGAGCGGGGCGCCGGGGAAGGCGAACTGTCCGGCGAGGGCCAGCGCCGAGAACTGGACGCCGAGGTAGAGGACGCTGCCGAGCAGGATGCCCAGCGCGCCGAGGCCGGCGGCGAGCCGGGCGCCCGGCTGGCCCTCGAAGCGGAAGGCGAGGACTTCGGGGAGGGTCAGCGCGCCGCTCGCCGCGGCGGCCAGCGCCAGCCGGCGGCCGACGGTGCGGCAGAGGAGCGCCGCGGTGAATCCGGCGGGAACCACGATGAAGAGCGAGCCGAAGCCGATCTCTGCGGTGAGGCCGGGGCCGCCCAGGAAGACGAAGCCGCTGAAGGCGGTGGCGGCGACCGCGAGGCCGGCGCGGAAGGCGCCCAGGCGGCGGCCGGCCACGAAGAAATCGGCGGCGCTCCGGGTGCGCCGCAGCGCCGCGACCCCGACGATCAGCGTGGCGCCGAGGAGGAGGACCGGGATCACTCTGGGAAACTTCCCGGGGAACGACCAGTGGCCGCGCGTTCTGCGGCGGCGCGGCGCAGGGCGGCGAGGCCCCCGGGCGCGGGCGGGCGGAAGGTGAGGGGGACCGCGAGCCCGGTGCGGAAGGCGCCCGGGCGGCGGCCGGCCACGAAGAAGTCGGCGGCGCTCCGGTTGCGCCGCAGCGCCGCGACCCCGACGACCGGCGTGGCGCCGAGGAGGAGGGCCGGGATCACTCGGCGGGCTCCCCCGGGGAACGACCCGTGGCCGTGCGTTCCGCGGCGGCGCGGCGCAGGGCGGCGAGACCCTCGGGCGCGGGCGGGCGGAAGGTGGCGGCGACTGCGAGCCCGGTGCGGAAGGCGCCCGGGCGGCGGCCGGCCACGAAGAAATCGGCGGCGCTCCGGGTGCGCCGCAGCGCCGCGATCCCGACGATCAGCGTGGCGCCGAGGAGGAGGATCGGGATCACTCGGTGGCCCTCCCGGGGGAACGACAGGCAGCGGCGCGCTCGGCGGCGGCGCGGCGCAGGGCGGCGAGACCCTCGGGCGCGGGCGGGCGGAAGGTGAGGGCGAACCCGATCCCGGTCAGGAGGAGGGGCAGCAGGAACACCCCGAACAGCAGGCCGAGGAGCGGGAGCGGCAGACCGGATGGCGCGCCCGCGGGAGGGAGTGCGCTGCCGGTGTCGGTCGAGCCGCCGAACACCCCGGTGGCCAGGAGCGCGCCGCCGCCGAGGGACAGGAAGAAGGCCCCGCTGATCCAGCGGTCGGCTCGTCTCCGCCGGGCGTCGCGGCGGGCGGCGGCGCCGGAGCCGGGCCGGGTCGGCGGCGTGCCGAGGATCCAGACCCCGGTGATGGCGCCGGTCACCGAGATCGCCGCCGGGATCGCGATCGCGCCGGCGCCGCCGACGAGCCAGACCACGACCAGCATCACGCCGGCGAAGACCATCCGCAGCGCGGCGAGCGGCGGTCGGCGCGAGGGTTTGGGCAGGGCTCGGGGCGGGGTGGTCATCCGGGCGGGGGCGCGGGGATTCTGCCGGGCGCGGACCCCGATCGCGTCCCCGGCCGCGCCGACCGACGCCGCAGGTACGCCGGGAACGCGACGGAACGATTCGCCTGGGACCCGGGTCGGCGACGCGACCCTCCGGCGCCGGGCGGGTCCGGAAGCCCGAGATCGAGGGGCTCGGTCCTGCGCCGAGCGGAGGGATCTGACGAACACGCCCGCGTTGCGCGGTACGGAAGTCGTGCGGGGCGTGAGCGCCGGTCGCGTTCGGTCGGAACTGCCGACGGGGGCCGGGGGAGATGCGCGAAGAGTGGGAGCCGATTCGACCCCGAGCCCCGGGGTCCCTGCGCGGCCGGCTGTCGAGGAGGACCAGAGCGTGGGGCCGGCTCGGGTGGCGCGGGGCGGCCATCCGCGGCGCGTGCCGGGCGCGTGCGGGACCGAGACGCGGGGGAGCGGGCCTCCCCGGAGGGCGGCGGCCGGGGCCGGCAGCGCCGCAGTCGTTGCGCTTCCGGAGGGCGCGGGTAATACGGCCGTACTCCGCTCGCCGCAGCCCGCGCCCGCAGGGGTGAGTGCCGGGTGGGGTTGCCGGTTCCGACCGGATGGCGGGCTCCACCGTGCGCCGCCACCACTTCGGACTGGCGCGGGTCTGTCATCGGCATCCCCTCCGCGGCGCCCGCCTCCGGCGCGGAACAGGCCCCACGAGCTGGAGATCGGGGATCTCGGATTCGGGCCGGGCACCGGAACCCACCGCAGGACCCCGGGCGACGGACGCGGTTCCGCTGTCGGGCCGGTGACGCGGCGCACCGGGGCGTGTCCGGCGGCCGCCGGGCCCGCGAGGGCCGGCGGCTCCTCGAATCGCCGCGGGAGCGCGGTCGGCGGGGCGGGGGGCGTGGCTAGCATTCCGCCGCGCGGCGCCGGAGCGCCCGGCAGGTGTCATGGATTCCCAAGAAGATCGTTCTCGTCCCGGCGGAGCCGAAGCCGTTCTGCGGGCCCTCTTCGTCCTGTTCGCGGTCGGCCTCGCCTCCGTCGGCGGCGTTGCCTGCGGCGGAGAGGCGCCGCCTCCGCTCGGGCCGGAGGCGGTCGCCGGGTGGCGGATGGTGGACCTGAGCCACTCCTACGGCGAGGACACCCTCTACTGGCCCACCGACACGCGCGGGTTCGACCGGACGACGCTCGCCGACGGGGAGACGCCCGCCGGCTTCTACTACGCCTCCGGGGAGTTCGCGAGCGCGGAACACGGCGGCACCCATCTCGACGCCCCGGTCCACTTCGCCGCGGGCGGCGTGGACGCGGCGGGCATCCCGCTGTCGCGCCTGATCGCTCCGGGAGTGATCCTCGATGTGTCGGCGGCGGCGGAAGGCGATCCCGACTACCGGGTGGGCGTGGCCGACATCGAGGAGTGGGAAGCGGAGCACGGGACGATTCCCCCGGGAACGGCGGTCCTGTTCCATACCGGCTGGGTCTCCCGTTGGCCGGACGCCCGGGCCTATCTCGGCGACGACACGCCGGGGGACGCCACGAACCTCCACTTCCCCGGCGTCGGCGCCGAGGCGATGCGGCTCCTCGTCGAGCGCCGGGTGGGCCTCGTCGGCCTCGACACCGCGAGTCTGGACTACGGGGCGTCGGAGGACTTCATCGCCCACCAGATCGGCGCCGCCGCGGGGATCCCGAACCTGGAGAATGTGGGCGATCTCTCCGGGTTGCCGGCGACCGGCTTCCTGCTCCTGGCGCTGCCGATGAAGATCGAGGGCGGCAGCGGCGGCCCGGTCCGCATCGTCGCGCTCGTTCCCCCGGCCTGAGTCCCGGGGATCCGCCGCCGGAAGAACGCCCTTCCGTGGCGCGCCTCCCGGCAGGGCGGAACGGCGCCGCGCGCCCGGCGGCCGGAGCGCCGCGCCGCCTCCCGCCGTTTCCCCTCCCGACGACCGTCGCGCCGGGTTCCTGAACGGCGGTTTCGATGTCCGACGCTCCGGAACGCAAGGGGTTCTTCGCGCGCCTGCGGGAGTCCTTCCGCAGATCCCGGCCGGAGGGGAGCAACGGCGGCTTCCCCGCGGCGCCCCAAGCCGCCGGCGATCCGCCGCGGAAGGGGTTCTTCGCGCTCGTCCGCGAGTCGCTCCGCAGTTCCGACCGCGACCTGACCACCGGCCCGCTCTCGCCGGCGGTGGTGGTGCTGGCGGTGCCGATGGCGCTGGAGATGGTGGGCGAGTCCATCTTCGCGGTGGTGGACGCGCTGTTCATCTCGCGCCTGGGCGCCCCGGCGCTGGCCTCCGCCGGGCTCACCGAGACCGCGCTCGACCTGGTGTACGCGGTGGCCATCGGCTTCTCCTTCGCGGTTACCGCGGTGGTCTCGCGGCGCGTCGGGGAAGGGGACGAACGGGGGGCGGCGGGCGCCGCGGTGCAGGCCATCGGTCTCGGCCTGGGGGTCTCGGTGGTCTTCGGGGCGATCGGCGTCCTGTTCGCCCCCTACGCCCTCGCGGTGATGGGCGCGCAGCCGGAGACCATCGCCGTCGGCACCACCCACGCCCGGATCATGTATGCCGGGATGGCGACGATCATCCTGCTGTTCCTGAACAACGCCATCCTGCGCGGCGCCGGCGACGCCCAGGCGGCGATGCGCTCGCTCTGGCTCGCCAACGGGATCAACATCGTCCTCGATCCCTGCCTCATCTTCGGGTTGGGGCCGTTTCCCGAACTGGGACTGCCGGGAGCGGCGGTGGCCACCACCATCGGGCGCGGCATCGGCGTGCTCTACCAGTTCCGGGTGCTGGCGCGGGGGCCCCGGCTGCGGATCCTCCGGGAAGACCTGCGGGCGCAGTGGCCGGTCATGAAGAACCTCTGCCGGGTCTCCATCGGCGGGGTCGGGCAGATGCTCGCCGACATGCTGCCCTGGATCCTGCTCATCCGGATCATCTCCGGGTTCGGGACCATCGCCGTCGCCGGCTGGGTCATCGCCATCCGCGTGGCGCTCTTCGTGATCCTGCCCTCGTGGGGTCTGTCGAACGCCGCCGCCACCCTGGTCGGGCAGAACCTGGGCGCCGGGAAGCCGGACCGGGCGGAGCGGGCGGTCTGGATCACCGGCGGCTGGAACATGGCGTTCATGGCGGCGGTTACCGGGATCTTCGTGGTCTTCGCGCCGGAGATCGCCGGCCTGTTCACCACCGACCCGGAGGTGCTGGCCATCGCCGCCACCGCGCTGCGCGTGGTGAGTTACGGGTATGCGTTCTACGCCTGGGGAATGGTCACCCGGCAGGGGTTCAACGGGGCCGGGGACACGCGCACGCCGACCTACATCGACCTGCTCTGCTTCTGGGCGTTCGAGATCCCGCTGGCGTGGTTCCTCTCCCGCACGGCGCTGGGGGTCGAAGGGGTGTTCTGGGCGGTCGCCGTCGCGTACTCGCTGTCCGCGGTGGTGAGCACGCTGTGGTTCCTGCGCGGCCGGTGGAAGACGATGGAGGTCTGACCGCGGGCGGGATCCGTGGTTTCCCGAATCCGGCGGTCCGGCGAATCCGTCCGGCGAATCCGGGTAGTCTGCAGCGCATGACCTCTCCTGCTCGGCGGCGTCGGTTTCGGGCGCCATTCCTCCTTCCCGCGGTCCTCGCCGCCGGTACCGCCTCCGTGGGGGCGCAGACGCCCGGAACCGCGCCGGAGATCGCCGTCGTCGGCGTCACCGTGATCCCCATGGATCGGGAGCGGACGCTGCCGGACCACACGGTCCTGATCCGCGACGGGCGGATCGCGGCGGTTACGCCGGCCGCCGAAGCGGCACTCGACGAGGGAGTCGAACGGATCCCCGGCGCCGGCCGGTTCCTGATTCCCGGGCTCGCCGAGTGGCACGGGCACCTGCCGGGCGCCGGCGCTTCGCCGCAGCGGGTCGAGGAAGTCCTGATGCTCTACGCGGCGAACGGGGTGACCGTCGTCCGCGGGATGCAGGGGCATCCGAGCCAGTTGGAACTCCGCGAGCGCATCGCCGCCGGCGAGATCGTCGGGCCCCGGCTGCTCGTCGGCAGCCCGGCGCTGAGCGGGCGGGTCGAGTCGCCCGGGGAAGCGCGTCGGCTCGTGGCGGAATACGCCGCGGCCGGGTTCGATCTGCTCAAGGTCCACGAGGGGTTCGCGCCGGAGGTGTACCGGGCGGTCGCGGCGGCGGCCCGGGAACGGGGGCTCCCCTTCGCCGGGCATGTGGCGGATCGGGTCGGGCTCTTCGACTCGCTCGCCGCCGGGCAGGACACCGTGGATCACCTCGACAACTTCGTGGAGGCGCTGATTCCGGAGGAGGAACGCGCCGGCATGGAAGCGCTGCGGGGCATCGCGGCGTTCGCCGACCGGGTGGACCCGGCCCGGCTCGACGCCGCGGTTGCCGCCCTGCTGGATTCCGGCGCGGCGGTGGTTCCGACGATGGTGCTCTGGGAATCGGGCATCCTGCCGACCCGGCCGGCGAGCGCGCTCCTGGCGGAACGGGACGAAGTGAGGTTCATGCCGCCGACGACGGTCGAGCGTTGGACCGCGGCGGTGGAGCAGGGTCTCGCCCGGCCCGGGGCGGAGAACCATGCCCGGGTCGCGGCGCTGCGCCGGGAGATCCTGGCGGCGCTGCACGCTGCCGGGGCGCCGATCCTCTTCGGCACCGATTCGCCGCAGATCTTCAGCGTCCCCGGTTTCTCCGTCCGCCGCGAACTGGCGCTGCAGGTGGAGGTCGGGATGACTCCCTGGGAGGCGCTCGCCACCGCCACCCGCGCCGTGGCCGACCATTCCTCCCGGAACGGCTGGATCCCCGGCGACTTCGGCGTCGTGGCGCCGGGGAACCGCGCCGACCTGGTGCTGCTCGAAGCGAACCCGCTCGAGGACCTCGCCGCGGTCGGCCGCATCGCCGGGGTCTTCCTCGCCGGGCGTTTCCTGGACGCTGCGGAGATCGCGACGGCTCTCGACGCCATCGCCGCCCGCCACGCCGCCGAACGCCCCGCGGGCTCCCCTGCCGCCGGGCTCCGCCCCAACTCTGTCCCTGTCGAATCTGTCCCTGTCGAATCTGTCCCTGTCGAATCTGCCCCTGCCGAGTCTGTCCCGGTCGAGCCTGTCCCTGTCGTGTCGCCCGCTGCGGAACCGGGGACCGCCTTCGCCCCCGAGGTCCGCCGGGACGCCGCTCCGCAGCGGGCGGAGCCGCCTCCCACGGGCGGGGACCCGGCCGGTCGGCGACCGGGAGCCGCGTGAAGCGACCGCGCCGCCGGTCCCGGCCGCTCGGTCGGACCCGGCGACCGATGCGGCTCCGCGACGGTCTTTCTCGCTTTCGTTTCGCCCCGCGGGGAACGGCGGCGGCTCGGTCTCCTCTCTTCCGGTCGTAGGGAGAACCTTCGCCGTTGTCGTCGTCCGGAGGCAGCGGCGGGGTCGCGGCCCGCGCGCGGCGGGCGGTCGCCGCGAGTTGGAACGCCCGGGGGAACGCTCGGTGGATGGATCGGCGTTGGCCGGACGGGTTCACGACGGCGCTTCTCGTCTTCGTCGCGCTCGGGGTCGGTCTGGTGCTGGCGCGGGAGTGGACCTGGGGAATCGTGTGGGAGGGCGATTCCGCCCGCTATCTGTCCGCCGCCCGCGGTCTGCTGGCCGGGGACGGGTTCGTGGATGTGACCGGTCGTCCGCTGTCGCTGTGGCCTCCGCTCTATCCGCTGCTGCTGACGGGCGCCGGCGTCGTCGAACCGATGGCGTTCGCCGCCCCGCTGAATCTCGCCGCGTTCGGCCTGACGATCTTCTGCCTCGGCCGATACCTGCGGGAGCGTCTCGACTCGGTCTTCCTCCGGGTCTGGACGCCGCTGGTCCTCGCGCTCGCGTGGCCGCTCGCCGAGGTGTCTCGCCGGGCGCTGAGCGAAACGATCTTCATCCTGTTCGCGACGCTCGCGCTCCGGAGCCTCGACGAGTTCCTGGAGGACGGCCGGCGGGCGGCCTTCGCGCGCACCGCCCTCTTCTGCGCGCTCGCCTGGCAGACCCGGTATCTCGGGGCCGCACTGGTGCTGGCGGCGGGACTCCTGTTGCTCTTCCGGGGGCGCGAGGCGTTCGCGGCGCGGGCGAAACGGGTCCTGGTCTTCGGCGCGGTGACCGCGCTGCCGCTCGGTCCGTGGCTCTGGCGCAACCTCAGCCTCTTCGGTCGCCCGGTCACCAACTGGGGCCCGAACGACCTCACTCCGGCACAGACCCTGGGCCGGATCGCCCGACTGCTCGGGGAGTGGGCGGCCTTCGATCGGAGCCTGCTGACCGCGGCGGCGTGGCTGCTGCCGGCGGTCGCCGTATTCGCGCTCCGGAAACCGCTGCGGAGATGGCTCGACCGCGAGCGCCGGCGGGGGACGACCCGCCGGAACTCGAACCCGGCCCTCGTGTTCGGCGCCTTCGCCGTTTCCTATGTCGCCGTGTTCGTCGCGGTCCTGGCGTTCGGAGGCAGTTGGAGCGGAGTGCTGCCCCGGTATGCGACTCCCCTGTATGTCCCGGCCCTGGTGCTCTTCGCGGTGGCCGCCGATCGCGTCTTCGCCCGCGCGCGGCGATGGCGCCGATGGGGATTCGTCGCCCCGCTGGCGATGGTTTCCCTGACCTTCTGGCTCGCCGGACAGATCGTCCCCGCCGCGCGCGCCGTCGCCTCGGCGAACTCGCGCGACTACGGCGACCGGAACCACCTGCTCGGCCCCCGGTACCGCGAATCCGGGACGCTGCGATTCCTCGAACGGAATCCCGGAGTCGAACTGCGAACGAACGAGGAGTTGGGGACGGTGTATCTGCATACCGGCCGCCGCGCGCCGAACGGCTCGATGCCCCGCCGGCCCGACCTCCTCGTGGTGGAGGACTTCTCCGCCTGGCTGCGTTCCGTTCCCGACGGCGCCCGGGTCGTCTGGTTCCGGTCGTGGTCCCGGGGTCGGGGTGGATTCGTCGCGACGCCGCCGGTGCTGCGCCTCGTTCCGAACCTGGTTCCGGTGCGGGACTTCGCCGACGGCAGTGTCTTCGAAGTGGCCCGGACCGCGGGCGCGCCGGAACCGTCCGCCTGGACATCCGCCTGGACGGCCGCCTTCGACTCCTTCGACGGTCCCGGGGCGCGGGCCGCGCCGGCGAGCGGCGAAGCCTTCGAGGTTCGATACGACGACGGCGGCACGCTGATCTATACCCGGGCGCCCTGCGCTCCGGCCGAAGTGGACGCGCGGTTCTTCCTGACGCTCGACCGGCCCCACGCGACCGCGTCGGCGCGAACCGAAACCGAAACCGAAACGACCTTCTTCGACTTCCTGGAGTACGGAGCGATCCGGGAGGGTCGGTGCCTCGCGCTCGTTCCGGTTCCGGAGGGGTATGGGGGGTTCCGGACCGGTCAATCGGACGGGACCGAACCCTGGACGGCGGCCGGGCGGCTCGACCGGAACCGCTACCGAACGGCGCGCCGCGCCCTCGCTTCCGGCGCGGCCGGCGCGCCGCTGGTCCGCGCCCGCTTCGACCTCTATCTCGAAGGGAACGAACTCCGCTGGTACCGCGAACCCTGCGCCGCCGGGGAGGCGGACGCGCGATTCACCCTGTCACTCCATCCCTCCCCGGAGCGCGCCGACGCCGACGGCGGCCCGATCCGGATCCTCGACTTCGACTTCGATGAGTACGGCCTCCGGGAGGACGGGTGGTGCCTGGCCCTCGTCCCGCTCCCGGCCGAGGGCTACGCGAAGTTCGTGGCCGGCCAGTGGGGAGAAACCGGTTCCTGGCAGGCGGCGGGGCGCCTGGACGAGGAGCGGTACCGGGCGGCGATCGATTCCGCGACGGCCGGCGCCTGGGGGCCGCCGCTCGAGCGTTCCCGGTTCGATCTCCATCTCGACGGGACGGAACTCCGATACTTCAGGCAGCCCTGCGCCGCCTCCGACACGGAGGCGCGGTTCTTCCTGCACCTCCACCGGAGCGGGGACGGTTCGGGCGACGGGCGCCCCCGGATCGAGAACCGGGACTTCGACTTCCCGGAACACGGGCTGGTCGTGGACGGGAAGTGCCTGGCGATGGTTCCTTTGCCGGGCGACGGTCGTTTCCACCGAATCGCCACCGGCCAGTGGCGGCCCGGGGAACCCCCGTTCTGGCGCGCCGATCTCTGGTTCCCGCCGCATCGCGCCGCGCTCGAATCCATCGCTTCCGGCGCCTGGGGGCCGCCCGCGGTTCGCTCCGGTTTCGACCTCTATCTGGAGGGACGAAACCTCTGGTACCACCGCCGGCGCTGTTCCGCCGCCGACCTCGAACCCCGATTCTTCCTCCACCTCTACCCGGACGACCCCGCCGACCTTCCGGAGGAAGGAAGCGGCGTCGGTTTCGCCAACCGGGACTTCCGGTTCGCCGACTACGGCGGCCCCCGCGGCGACGCCTGCCTCGCCCGCGTCCCGCTCCCGGCCACCCCGATCGCTCGCCTCCGCACCGGCCAGTTCCGGCCGGGCGGCGACCCCCTGTGGACCGCCGAGATCCACCCCGCCGCGCCGCCGCCCGAGGAATGAGTCAACAGCGTCAGTCCCCCGGGCAGGCGCTCCACCGCGAAGCCGTATCCGAGTGCCGTCTCGATCCTGCCTCTGTCCCGGCGGTTCGGGTCACCTCCGGGGGAGTGGGTGGAGAATCAGCCGGCCGCGCCGGAGCGGTCGGCCGCTTCCTGGAGGAAGTCCTTGACGCGGACGATTCGGGCGACGGTCTCGTCCAGGTCCACCCTGCCGTTCGCGTCGGTCGCCAGGTACTGCTCGCCGGCCTCGTCGAAGGTGATCTTCAGGAACATGGGATAGGCGCCGGAGCGGAATCGCTTGCCCGAGCGGTGGATTCGGCCTCCGGCCAGGCGGGATTCGGCCTCTTGGTACTCGTGGAAGAGGCTTCGCAGGGTGTTGCTGGGCACTTTCCCGTCCGACCGGGTCGCCTGCACCGTCAGCAGGTTCAGACCGGGATGGCCGGTGCGGATCTGGATTCTGGTTTGGGTCCCGTCCGGGCGGGGGACTCCTTCGCAGAAGAGGTGGAGGTACGTCGTGCTGCCCCGGATCGTGTCGGTGTGCCACCAGGCGCGGATGCCGACCTTCCCGAGTCGCTTCTCCAGTTCGAGAAGATAGCCCTCGTACTGCCGCCTTTTCCATTCGGCCGGCGGCTCCTCCCGGAAACGGTTCGTGTCGTCGTCGAACGCGCGCCAGTTGTCGCGGAGGTCGTCCACGATGCGGTTGCCGGTTCCGGGGTGCTCGTCGAGCACTGCCAGCAGGTCGTCCCGGAGGAAGATCCCGCACTCCATCGAGAGGCGGTCGGCCCGGTGGTTCGGGGACTCGTTCCCGGTCTTGACATACACGGGGACGATCTCGGACTCGTCGTACTGCTTCCGGGCTTGTTCGACATACCGCTGGATCTGGCGGCCGTGCTCCCCGGCGTGGATCTTGTCCTCGACGATGAGGAAGACCTTCTCGTCCCCGGCCTCGATGTGGGCGCGCACATCCACGCGCTTCTCCTGGGTCGCGACCGCGACACTCGTCACCCTCTCGGGCGACCAGTCCCGGCGGTCGGGGTGGCTCGTGACGAGTGCGCCGAGCAGCGCTTTGCCGAGAGCGTGCATTCCGGAGTCGGGGGCAGGGGCGTCCCGATACTTCGGGTCCGCCCACGCCAGGATGTAGGCGATGGCGGCGTCCTGCGCCAGTTCCCTGGTGGCGAACCCGTAGAGGTTCGGAAGCGGATGAGTCATCGGGGACTACTCCTTTTGTTCTGCTCGTGGAGACGGACGTTTTCGGCCGCGCTCGAGAACGACGCGGTTGACGGAGGGAGGCGGCGTGGCCTCCCGGACTCATGGGGCGGCAGTCCGGGGCTCGGGCCGGCACTCGGGCGGGTCCCGCCGGCGACGCTCGTTCGCCGTGCGCCGTGACTCCGGAGGGGACGAAGTGTCCCGTTGGGATTCCGCGGAACCGCAGACGCCGCGGTCATGGAGGCGACGCCGGTGGCGTCGGAGGGGGAGTAGGGCGCCGAGGCGCCGCTTCGGTCGGGGCGGCCCGGAGCCGCCGGGCTCAGTCGGCGGGGGTCAGAAATCCAACGATATGGATTTCGGGGGGGGGGGGGCAGGGCGTTCACGGCCGGTTCGGCAGCCCATTCTTGCACAGTGTCGAATCGAGTCGGACCTTCGACGAGGTCAACGAATGGGAACCCGACAGATCAGGGCGACGGGCTCTGCGCCCGTAGTTCCGCCGGCTCAGACCGTGTGGCGCACGGTGGGGCCTCCGCCCGGGCGAACCCGGCAACCCCCACATGGCACCCGCTTCCGAAGAAACTGGCTACGGCCCGGAGAAAATCACCGTGTCACGTGCGCCGTGCGGGAGCGTAGCACCTCGGGCGCGGTCAGTCCTCGGCGCTTTCTCCCCGCGCCTCGGCCCGCGATCCGGTCTTCCGCGGTGGTCGGCCCCGACGGGGAACTCGAGTTTGTCGCTCGCGAGTTCCCGGCCGTTCTTCCCGCGGGTGCGGCGCGCGTGATCGGAAGCTCGGGCTGATCGGCGCCGGTCGGGGCCCGGCGATTCGGGGGTGCTCCGGCGCGCCCCGCCGCGGCGGAGGGGGGACGCGCCGGCGGGGTCAGGTCAGGAGCAGCCGGAGGTGGCGCCGCAGTTGAGGCACTTGAAGCAGGTGCCGCTGCGGACCATCAGGGCGCCGCAGGTGAAGCAGGGAGGGGCGTCGGCGAAGACGGCGGCGGGTTCGAGGACCTCCTGGCGGGTGGCGCGGCGCGCCGGGGACGGGGAAGGGGGGGCGCCGTTGGCGCGGGCGCTGCCGTTGCCGGCGTACGCCGGGGTCTCGGGGGCGGCGGACTCGGCGTCCGGCTCCTCTTCGTCGGCGCTGCGCTCTTCGTTGTTGAGGAAGCGCAACTCCAGCCAGCGGAAGATGTAGTCGGTGATGGAGTCGGCGCGGGGGATCTCCGGGTTGCCGGTGTAGCCCGAGGGCTCGAAGCGGGTGTGGATGAACTTGTCCACCAGCACCCGCAGCGGCACGCCGTTCTGCAGGTTGTAGGAGACCGCGCGGGCGAAGGCGTCCATCAGGCCGGAGACGAAGGAACCCTCCTTCGCCATCCGCAGGAAGATCTCGCAGGGGGAGCCGTCCGGGCGCAGGCCCACGGTGAGATACCCCTTGTGGCCGGCGATCTCGAACTTGTGGATCACCGCCTCGCGTTCGTCGGGGAGGACTTCCTTCTCGGCCGCGGCGATCGTCGCGGCGGAGGTTTCCCCGGCGGTGTTCGCCTTCTCGGCGTCGCCCCGGTTCAGCGGCTGCGCGCCCTTGCTGCCGTCGCGGTAGATGGCGACCGCCTTGAGGCCCAGTTTCCAGGACTCGATGTAGGTCTCCTCGATGTCCTCGACGGTGCTCTCCTCCGGCATGTTGACCGTCTTGGAGATGGCGCCGGAGAGGAACGGCTGCACCGCGTGCATCATCTTCACATGCCCCATGTAGTGGATGGAGCGGCCGCCCCCGGCGGGCTCGAGGGCGCAGTCGAACACCGGCAGGTGCTCTTCGCGGAGGTCCGGGGCGCCTTCGATGTGGCCGTGCTCGTCCACATGGGCCCGGAGGCGCTCCACCTCTTCGGGCGAGTAGCCGAGGCGCTCGAGGGCCGAACCCACGGTCTGGTTGACGATGCGGATCACGCCGCCGCCGGTCAACTTCTTGTGCTTGATGAGCGACAGGTCGGGCTCGACGCCGGTGGTGTCGCAGTCCATCATCAGGCCGATGGTCCCGGTCGGGGCGAGCACCGAAGCCTGTCCGTTGCGGAAGCCGTGCTCTTCGCCGAGGGCGATGGCTTCGTTCCAGACCTCGCGGCTGCGGTCGCCCACTTCCTCCGGCACGCCGGAACGGGAGACCTCGTCGGCGGCGTCCCGGTGCCTCCGCATGACCTCCAGGAACGGCTCTTCGTTCGGCGCGTAGCCGTCGAAGGGGCCGACGACGGCGGCCAGGCGCGCCGACTGCGCGTAGGCCCGACCGGTCATGAGCGAGGTGAGGGAGGCGGCCACCGCCCGTCCGTCCGCGCTGTCGTAGGGGATTCCCTGGCGCATCAGCAGGGCGCCGAGGTTCGCGTAGCCGAGACCCAGCGGCCGGTAGGCGTGGGAGTTCTTCTCGATCCGGGGCGTCGGGTAACTGGCGTTGCCGACGATGATCTCCATGCCGGTGAGCATCACATCCACCGCGTGCTCGAAGGCGGGGGTATCGAACTCGCCGTCGGCGTCCAGGAACTTCATCAGGTTCAGCGACGCCAGGTTGCAGGCGCTGTCGTCGAGATACATGTACTCGGAACAGGGATTCGAGGCGTTGATGCGGCCGCTGTTCTTCGAGGTGTGCCAGCGGTTGATGGTGTCGTCGAACTGCATCCCCGGGTCGCCGCAGCGGTGCGCCGACTCGGCGATGCGGCGGAAGACCTCGCGCGCTTTCAGGTCGTCCATCGGGTCGCCGGTGGTGATGGCGCGGGTCTGCCAGGGGCCGTCCGCGGCGACCGCCTCCATGAAGGCGTCGGTGACCCGCACGCTGTGGTTGGCGTTCTGGTACTGGATGGATTCGTAGGCCTCGCCGTTCAGCGAGCCGTCGTAGCCGGCGTCTATGAGGGTCAGCGCCTTCTGCTCTTCCCGCGACTTGCAGGCGATGAACTCCAGGATGTCCGGGTGGTCCGCATTCAGGATGACCATCTTCGCCGCGCGCCGGGTCTTGCCGCCGCTGCGGATGACCCCGGCGAAGGAGTCGTACCCCTTCATGAAGGAGACCGGGCCGGAGGCGGCGCCGCCGCTCGAGAGCCGCTCCCGGGAACTGCGGATGCTGGAGAGGTTGGAACCGGTGCCGGAACCCCACTTGAACAGCATTCCTTCGGTTTTGGCGAGGGTCAGGATGGAGTCCATGGTGTCCTCCACCGAGTTGATGAAGCAGGCCGAGCACTGCGGCTGCTCCTCGACGCCGCAGTTGAACCAGACCGGCGAGTTGAAGGCGGCGTACTGGTTCAGGAGGAGGTAGGTCAACTCGTCGCGGAACGCCTCGGCCGCCTCCCGGTCGGCGAAGTAGTCGCCGGCGAGCCCCCAGTCGGCGATCTGGTTCGCCACCCGGGAGACCAACTGGCGGACGCTGGTCTCCCGCTCGCCCTTCTCGAGGGAGCCGTGGAAGTACTTGGAGGCCACGATGGTGGTGGCCATGAGCGACCAGGACTTCGGGAACTCGACGCCGCGCTGGGCGAAGATCGTGTCGCCGTGCTCGTCGGTGATGACGGCGTCCCGGAGTTCCCACTCGACCTCGTCGTAGGGGGAGACGCCGGCGACGGTGAACCGGCGCTCGAAGCGGAGCCCCCCGGAGCCGCCGTTCGCCGCCTCGGGGGGCGCTTCCGGGGCCTCGGTTCGGGTCCGCGGGGGACGGGTTCCGTTGGTCGGGGTTACGGCGGCCTGCGGCTCCATCGCTTCCTCCCTGAGGGTGGATGTCATCGATTATGTTGATTCGGCGCGGAAGCCGCGCCTTCCGGGGAACCACAAGATGTAGTGGCTGCCGGCCGGGCCGACCACAATATGTGGTGCTCGGCCGATATTCAACTGCCCCGCGGAATCCCGCGGAAATATTGGCCTTCGGGCACCCGGACTCTCCCGGGAGAGTGCCCGCCGGCGCCGGCGCGACGGTCCCGGGGCCGTTCGGGAGGCCCGTACAGACCTCCGCCCGGCGCTCCTGGGGAGCACCGGGCGGGGAGGATGGGGGAGGGGCCGCGGATCAGCGATTCGGACGCCGGGGGCGCGCCCGGCTGCCGCTGGAGCGACTGCCGCTGGATCGGGTCCCGCTCGACCGGTTTCCGGAGGCCCGGGGCGCCGGTCGGGATCCGGAACTGGGCCGCGTCCGGCTGGTGGAACTCGGTCGCGTCCGGCTGGTGGAACTCGGGCGGGACCGGCTGGTCGAACTGGGCCGGGAGCGACTCGCCGAACTCGGCCTCGACCGGCTCGTGGAACTGGGTCGGGAACTCGCTCCGGACCGGGGCCGGGCCCGATTTCCGCTGGGCCTCGACCGGCTGGCAGAACTGGGTCGGGAGCGACTCGCGGAACTCGGTCGGGACCGGCTGGCGGAACTCGGCCGGGAGCGGCTGGCGGAACTCGGTCGGGACCGGGTGGTGGACCGGGGCCGGGACGAACTCGCGTTGCCGGAGCCGGATCGGGGACGGGCCGTGGCCCGGGGCCGGGCGCGATTGCCGGAACTGGGTCGGGCACGACTGCCGGAACTCGGCCGGGCGCGGCTGCCGGAGGAAGCGGAACTCGCTCCGGAGCGGGGCCGCGCCGCGTTCGTCCGGGATCCGGTCCGGGCGGCGGCGGCGTCGCCGGCGGTCGGCCGTGCCGTCACGCTCCGGGGGCGGGCCACCCGCCGGGAGGCGCTGGAGGCGCGGCGCTCGCCGCCGGCGGACGCGGCAGCGCGGGGCGCGGTTCCGGCGGACGGGTTCGCGGTGGCGGAACGGTTCAGCCAGGCCGAGGCGCGCCGCCGGGTGCTCGCGGCGCCCCGGGTCAGCGCCCGGTCGTTGGAGAGACCCCGCGCCGTCACCCGGGCGGAGCGGGCGATGGCCGTTTCGCCCACCGCGCGGCGGCTGAGGCCGCGGTCGAGCACCGCGCCCTGTTCGAGCACCCGGGCGTCGCCCACCCGGCGCAGCGAGGAGGCCGCCAGCCGGTTCCGGGAGGCCGCCCGGCCGATGGCTTTCCGGTGGGTGAAGGCCCAGCCGGTCCGGTCTCCCCGGCGGCCGGTGCGCCGCGTCGCTTCGCCCCGGCGGACCGCGGTGCCGACCACCGTCCCCCGGGCGACCCGGCCGTACCCGCCGCCGCGGTAGTGGCCGTCGAAGCCGTACACCGGGTAGCCGTAGGCGCCGAGCGGCGACCAGCCGATCCAGTCCGGTCCGTAGGCCCAGGAGACCCACCCCGGGGACCAGGCGGAGCCCGGCATCCAGTACCAGCCGCGCGGGCCGTGGCCCCAGCGGCCGTAGTGGAACGGCGCCCAGCCCCAGGGGTCGTAGGAGATCCAGGTGTAGCCGAACGGCGTGTGCGCCCATCTCCCGTGGTAGTAGGGGCTCCAGCCGCTCGCCACCGCCGGGTACCAGAGCCAGCCGTGCGTGTGGTCGTGCGTCCAGTGCCCGTGGCCTTTCAGGTCGTGGGCGTGTTCCCGGACTTCGTGCGGCAGGTCGTCGTAGGGGAGGTCCTCGTCGCGGACGAATCGCGCCTGGCGGTGGGAGGCCCACTCGACGAAGTCGTCGTCGGCCCGGTGGGCTTCGGGGGCGGAGGGCGCGGACTCGGCGGAGGCGACGGTGCGGTTGCCGGCGCGCACCAGCACCGACCCGGCCTCGTTGCTGACGGCGGCGATCCCCTCCCGCACCGCGAACTGCACCGAGCGCCGGTCCGGCAGCACATCGAGCCGGTAGAGGCCTTCGCCCTGCGGCGTGAGGTTCCCGCCCGGCGTTTCGACGACCACCTCGGACTCCTCCCCGACGCGGAGGAACAGACTGCCGGTCCAGAAACCGAGCCGGTGGGGTTGGTCCGCCTCCACATAGTCCAACTTCGTTCCTTCGTCCATCCAGACGGTGACCCAGCCGGAGAAGCGGATCTCGACCCGCCCCGGTTCACGCGTCCAGATGCGGTCGCCGGGCAGGAACGGGCTGTTGATCTCCGCCTCGTTCGCCCCGAAGTCGTCGGCGCGCTGGTGCCAGACATCGCCTTCGACCTGGGAGAGGCTCGCGTAGCGGTAGTAGGCGTCGTCGTCGCCGTCGTTCTGGGCGCCCGCCGCGGCGGCGCCGGTGGCCGCGGCGGCGAGCAGGGCGACCGCGGGGAGCAGCGGTCGGAGTCCCCGGAGCAGCGGGGTGTCGGTGCGCGCGGTCTCGGTCATGGGGGGTTTCTCCTGCGGCGAAATGGTCGTCGGCGAAGCCGCAATCGGTATGCCAGTGGGCCGCTCCCGGCGGGGGTCTTCCCGGGCGTCCCGACCGGGATTTTCCCGGGTGCCCGGGGGGATTTCCCGGGCTGCCGGCGCTCCTTGCCGGCGCGGAGCCATCGGTTCCACCGGACCGCCCGATGAGTCGCGGACGAGTGGCGGACTACTCGCCGGCGGGCTCGAGTTCCTCGAGGAAACGGGTCGCCTGCGCCCGGGCGCGTTCGGCGCGGAAACTGCGCCAGGCCGGGCGGACTTCCTTGTCCCGGGTGGTGAGCAGGGCCAGTTTGCTCCCGTCCGGGTCGTCCTCGACCAGCGATTCCAGCCGGGACCGCATCTCGCCGGCGGGCAGCGATTCGACGAAGGCGTCCTGTTCGCTCAGGGTGTCTTCCAGCCGGGGTTTCGGGACCGCGGCGAACCGGCCGCGGGTGTCCGACTCGAGTTGCCAGACGATCTCCTGGGTGCCGGCGTCCTCGTGGTCTTCGGCGACGCTCACCACGCGGGCGTTGTCCCGGTCGTAGTAGTAGGTGCGTTCCGGCCCGTCGTCCACGAAGGCGGCGACGAGATCCGCGAAAACGGACGGGTCGGCGGGCACCGGGTTATCGGGGTTCGCAGGCGGCTCCCCGCTGCGGGGGCCGGGCCGAAAGGGTACACCCTCGGAACCGGGTGCTGCGGAGGCGCTCCGGGGGGTCGTTCGTCAGCACCAGGGTGGAGATCTCGACGCTCTCCGGCTCGCCTCCGCTGCCGAAACGGACGCCGGACACCAGCGCGCCGTCGGTGACTCCGGCGGCGCAGAACCAGAGGGTGGGCCCCGGCGCCAGGTCGGCGAGGGAGAGGACCCGGTCCGGTTCGCGGACTTCGGTTTCCTCCACCCGGCGGCGGTCCTCGTCGCTGCGGACGACGAGGCGCCCCAGCATCCCGCCGCCCAGACCGCGGAGCGCCGCCGCGGCGATGACCCCTTCCGGCGCTCCCCCGACGCCCATCGCCGCGTGCACCCCGGAGTCCGGCAGCGCCGCCGCCAGTCCGGCGGAGAGGTCGCCGTCGCCGATGAGCCGGACCCGGGCGCCGGCGCGGCGGAGGCCGGCGACCAGTTCCTCGTGCCGGGGGCGGTCGAGCACCACCACGGTGAGAGCGGACGGGGGGAGGCCCTCCGCCGCGGCGACGGCGGCCAGGTTCTCTTCCGGGGAACGGTCGAGCAGCACCCGGTCGCCGAGGAGATCTCGGGCCGCCGGGCCGACGACGATCTTCTCCATGTAGAGGTCCGGGGCGCGGAACAGCCCGCCGCGTTCGGAGGCCGCGAGCACGGTGATCGCCCCCGGCTCGCCGGTGGCGCACAGGTTCGTGCCTTCGAGCGGGTCCACGGCGATGTCGACTTCGGGAAGCGCCTCTTCGGGGGACGATTCCCCGGGGGCGGCGCCGAACTCCCCGCCGGCGGCGCCGAACTCCCCGCCGGCGGCGCCGAATTCCCCGCCGGCGGCGCCGAATTCCCCGCCGGCGGCGCCGAATTCCTCGCCGCTCCAGAGCATCGGCGCCCGGTCGCGTTCCCCTTCGCCGATGACCACCCGTCCCCGGGCCGGCACGCCGTCGAGCACCGACCGCATCGCCTCCACCGCCACCTGGTCGGAGTGGTGGCGGTCGCCGCGGCCGACGGTGCGGGCGCAGGCGACCGCGGCTTCTTCGACGGTGCGGACCAGGTGGGGGAGCAGCGACCGCGGCAGGCGCTCGCCGGGGGCCACGCGGCTCAGTCCGGGATCCCGGGGAGGCTGACCCGGGCCGGGCGGTCGCGCCGGTAGCCGAGGGCGTAGTCGGCCTGCATCAGGGTGTGGATCTCGCGGGTGCCTTCGTAGATGACGGCGCCCTTCGAGTTGCGCCAGAAACGCCCCACCGGGTACTCGTCGGAGTAGCCGTAGGAGCCGTGGATCTGGATGGCGTCCGAGGCCGCGCGCTCGGAGGCGACGGTGGCCACCCACTTGGCCAGGGAGGTCTCCCGGGTGTTCCGGCGGCCGCGGTTCTTGAGTTCGCCGGCGCGCAGCCAGAGGAGCCGGGAGACCTGGTAGTCCCGCTCCATGTGGGCGATCATCTGCTTCACCAACTGGTAGTTGCCGATCTCGCGGCCGAAGGCCTTGCGGGACTTCGACCAGGAGACGCTCTGGTCGCGGCAGGCGCGGATGAGCCCGGTGGCGCCGGCGGCGACGGTGAACCGGCCCTGGTCGAGCGCGAACATGGCGATCTTGAAGCCTTCGCCTTCCTCGCCCACCCGGTTCGCCGCCGGGACGCGCACTCCGTCCATCCGGAACCAGCCGGTGTTCCCGGCGCGGATGCCCCACTTGTGGGTCATCTTGCCGGTTTCGAGGCCGTCGCGGCCCCGTTCCACCATGAACGCCGAGAGCCCGGAGTGGTCGCGCTGCTTCCGCTTCTCCGGGTCGGTCCAGGCGATGACCAGGAAGTGGTCGGCGATCTCGGCGAGGGAGATCCAGTGTTTCTCGCCGGAGAGGAGGTAGTCGCCGCCCTCCCGGCGGGCGGTGGCGCGGATGCCGACGGCGTCGCTGCCGGCGTCCGGTTCGGTGAGGCCGTAGGTGCCGATGGCGCGGCCTTCGGCCTGCGGGCGGAGGAAGCGTTCCTTCTGTTCCTCGGTGCCCCAGGACAGCAGGGTGAGCGAGTTCAGGCCGAGGTGGACCGAGAGGATGACGCGGAGCGAGGTGTCCACATACTCGAGTTCCTCGGAGGCCAGCCCCAGGCAGATGTAGTCGAGGCCGGCGCCGCCGTGCTTCTCCGGGATGGAGATCCCCAGGAGGCCGGTCTCCGCCATGCCGCGGAGGATGTTGCGGTCGAACACGCCTTTCGCGTCGTTCTCGCGGATGTGCGGCGCCACCTCGCGGGCGGCGAAATCGCGCACCGACTCGGCGGCGGCCCGCTGTTCCGGGTTCAGGTCGAAGTTCAGGCGCTCGTCCATGGGTCCTGAGTCTCGGCGGCGTCCGCTGCGGCCTCCTCCGCGCGGCGCGAGAGTATAGGGGCGGGCGGGGAGGCTGTCGGAGCGGGCTTGGCGGGAGTGCCGGAGCCTGAGGCGGGCACCCGGTCTTCGGGGGCGAGTGGGGAGCCCGTCGGAGGGGGCCCGGCGCGTGTACCGGAGCCTGCGGCGGGCATCCGGTCTTCGCGGGCGGGCGGGGAGGCTGTCGGAGGGGGTCCGGCGAGAGGGGGCCCGGCGGGTCGGGGCCGGGTTCGGGTCGGGGGGCGGGTCATCGGGTGGGGCCGAGGCCGCCGGCGAGCGCTGCTGCCGCCGCCGCCGATTCCGCCTTCTTGCGGCTGCCGCCTTCGCCCCGGGCCAGGGAGCGGTTCCCGGCGAAGACTTCGACCACATAGGTCCGGTCGTGTTCCGGGCCGCTCTCGGAGACCAGGCGGTACACCGGGAGGCGGCGCTCCTGCTGCACCACCGCTTCCTGGAGGGCGCCCTTGGGGTTGTCCGGCGGCGGCGCGGTTCCGTTCGCGCCGGCGCGGAGGGCGGCCTCGGCGGCGGCGGTCTCCGCCTTCTTGCGGCTGCCTCCGGTTCCCCGGCCCAGCGCGCGGTCGCCGGCGAAGACCTCCACCACATAGGTCTTGTCGTGGTCGGGGCCGCTCTCGGAGAGGACGCGGTACTCCGGGGGCTGCCCGTCGCGTCCGAGGACCGTTTCGTGGAGGCGGTTCTTGGGGTGCGGGTCGGTCACGGCGCCGCCGCGGTCGTCGCCGGCCCGGGGGCCGTTCGCCGCGGGAACGCGCCGCGCTTCCCGGTCCCTCCGGTCCGATCGTTCCGCCCGATCCCGGCGGTCCGACCGATCCGATCGTTCCGGCGGCGGGCGCTCCGGCTTCGGTCGGGGGGTCCGCCTCGCCCTTCCGTAGAGCCGGCCGAGGACCCGCCGGGCGGCGTCCTTCTCCGCTTCCTTGATGCCCTGGCCGCGCCCGGTCTCCTCGATCCCGCCTTCGAGGCGCAGGGTCACCGACACCCGGCCGCTGCCCCGGGTCTCGACCACTTCGTAGCGCGGCGAGTCCCGTCCGGCCTTCGCCAGCCGGTTCTGGAGGAGCGTCTTGGGGTCGAGCAGTTCCAGGTTCGGGTCGTCGAGGCTTTCGACGGCCTCCGCGAACGGCCCGGCGAGCGCCCGCCGCGCCCCCGCCAGGCGGCCGTCGAGGTAGAGCGCGCCGAGGACCGCTTCGGCGGCGCCGGGGGCGGTCTCGTCGCTGCCCAACTGCCAGCGGGTCGCCAGCCCGGTCCAGAACTCCTTCTCCTGGAGCCGCATCCGCGCCAGGGTGAGGTGTCCTTCGTCCCAGTCCGGGAAGCGGGTGTGGAGCCGTTCCGCCGCCGCCAGCTGCATGACATCCCGGCCCAGGAAGCGGAGCGCCGCCACCGCCGCGGCCTCTTCCGCCGCCGTTTCCGGCGGGGGGCCGTTCCGGCGTCCGGGCGGCGGGCCCCCGCGCCCGCGCCGACCGCGGCCGGCGGCGCCACGCGGGTCGCGTCCGCGTCCGCGGCGCCGGCCGTCCCGTCCCCGGCCGTCCCCCCGTCCGTTCCGGCCCCGTCCGTTCCGTCCCCGGCGGCGGGCGCCGGAATAACTGCCGGGGTCGCCGCCCCGGGCCGCCCGGAGGAGCGCCGGCCGGGCGAAGGTGTGGCCCAGGGCGCGCTCGGTCCGGCTGCGGAGGAAGAGCAGATACCGCAGCGCCCGGCGCAGCCGGACCGGCAGGGTGCGGAGCCGCTTCCACAGCCGGCCGGGCGCCCCCGGCGACGCCGGAAGCGGTTCGAGCCCCAGCGGGCCGAGGCGCGCGGCGAAGGCGGCGGAGATGATGCCCCGCGAGGCGGGCAGGCCCCGGTCGAGGTAGGCGGCGCCCAGGACCGCCTCGAAGACATTCGCCAGGATGCGGTCGGAGGAGCGGACCCGGTCGTCGGAGTCGGTGCCGCGCCCCACCCGGATGCCCTTCTCCAGGGACAGCGCCCGGGCGGCTTCGGCGAGCGACTGGTTGCTGACCAGCGCCCCCTTCGTCTCCTGGCGGCGCTGGCGCGACCAGTCCGGGCGCTGGCGATGCATCGCTTCGGTCACCACGAGTCCCAGGGCGGCGTCGCCGAGGAATTCCAGCCGTTCGTAGTCCGGCACCGCGAAGTGGTTCCGGTAGGAGCCGTGGGTGAGTGCCTGTTCCAGCAATTCGGTGCGGGCGAAGGAGTGCCCCAGCCGGTTCGCGAACTCGTCCACCGGACGGTGCGCCGGCGTCGTCTGGCGCCGCTTCCGGCGTCTGGCGGCCATACCGGTCAGCTCCGGGGCGGCGCCGCGGCCGCCGGAGGGGTCGGTCTGCTGCGGCGCGGCACTAGTCCACCCGCACCAGGACCATCGTGAGGTCGTCGGCGTGCGTTTCGGCGCCGGTGAAGCGCAGCACCGCGTCCTCGACGGTCTGCTGCATCTCCGCCGGCGGCGCCAGCGCGTTGTCTTCCAGGAGTCGCATCAATCGTTCTTCTCCGAACATGTCCGAGTCGGTGTTCATCGCCTCCGAAACCCCGTCGGTGAAGAACAGCCAGGTCTCGCCCGGACGGAGCGTTTCCGTCTGCTCCCGCAGCACCGAGTCGAAGACCGGGCCCGGGTCGAGCGCGACCCCGAGTCCTTCGGGGGCGATGGACTCGGACTGCGGCCATTTCCCCTCGTTCGGTCGGAGGCGGATGAGGGGGCTGTGCCCGGCGCGGGCGAAAGTGACTTTCCGCTCCGCCGAGTCGAAGACCCCGTAGGTGATGGTGATGAAGGTGCGCGAGTCGAGGGCGCCGTGGAGCACCCGGTTCGCCTCGATGAGCACCTGCTTCGGGGAGTCGTGGAGGCGGCTGAGCGCCTGCATCAACCCTTTGAGTTCCGCCATGTAGAAGGCGGCGCGGGCGCCGGTGCCGGCCACATCGGCGATGACCACTCCCAGCCGGTTCGGCCCCAGCGGGATCAGGTCGTAGTAGTCGCCCCCGACCTCCGCGGCCGGGCGGCAGACCGCGGCCAGGGAGAAACCGGGGACCGAGACCGAGCCTTCGGGCGGCAGCAGGAGCGCCTGCGCTTCGCGCGCGGTCTCCATCTCCTGCTCCAGCACCGCGGCGCGCTGGATGCGCTCCAGGTCGTCCGCGATCTTGGCGGTCATGATGTTGAACGAAGTCGCCAACTGACCGAGTTGGTCGCGGGTGGGCGCCTCGACCCGGTGGCCGAAGTGGCCGCTCCGGACCCGTTCGGTCCCCCGGCTCAGCGCCTCCACCGAGCGGGTGATGGATCGCGCCAGGCGGATCCCGAGCAGCAGGGCCGCGCACTCGATGAGGATGAAGATGATCCCCAGTTCCACCAGGACCACGAACAGGCTGCTGCCGAGGGGCTGGTCGTTCAGCGCCAGCGGCTCGCCGAGGCCCCGGGTGGCGCCCTGGAGCAACTGGAAGGGGGCGAAGCCGAAGGTGACGGCGACGGTGCCGCCGCTGAGTTCGGGGTTCCAGGGGGCGGCGTTCAGGAGCAGCACCCAGCGGATCGAGAAGGGGTCGCTCCCGTCGTCGGCGATCACCGGCTGCGCGGTCGGGGGCTGCTCGTCGCCTTCGAGCCAGAGCGGCCAGACCGCCCGGAGGATCAGGTCTTCGTCGGCGGTGCTCCGGTGGACGAAGGGGGCGATGGGCGCCACCACCAGGGCGAAGTGGGAGATGCCGCCGTCCGCGGCGCTCCGGTCGGCGGTCGTCGGGGAGAGTCCCGGGGAGACCACCGCGAACCAGGCGCCGGACTCGGTCTGCACCGCGCCTTCGTAGGGGCCGAGCGCCCAGTCGGGGACGCGTTCGCCGGCGAGGAAGGGGCTTTCGTCGGTCGAGCCGACCCGGCGTTCCACCCGGTCGCCGCTGACCTCGAAATGGAAGGCTTCGGCGCCGGGGGCGAAGGCGCGGGCTTCCTCGGCGGCCGCTTCCACGGCCTGCCGCCGTTCCGGTTCGGTGGCGGCGGTGGGGATGCGGACCAGGATCCGGTCGGCGGCGCGGTAGAGGCTGTCGCTGCGCGCCGCCAGGTTCGATCGCAGGGAGTAGAGGCCGAACTCGCCGAGCGCGACATAGGCGCCGAGCAGGAAGAAGGCGACGAGGAGGGCCACCGGCAGCAGCCCCAGCAGGAGGTAGGAGGCGGCGAGCCGCCGGCGCACCGGGAACAGCAGCCAGTGGAGCAGGTCGCGCCCGAAATAGACCAGGACGCCCGCCAGGGTGAGCGCGAACACCAGGCCGGCGTCGGAGGCCAGCGAGCCCGGCAGGAGGCCGATTTCGGCGAGCAGGAAGACCGCGCCGACCGCGAGCAGGATCCGCCCCGGCCAGGAACGGGCGAGGGCGGCGGCGGCGCGGCGGACGCCGGCGCGGAGGGTCTCGTCCGGGACCGCCGCGGTCGGGGGCGCGGTCGGGGGCGCGGACGCCGGGCGCCGCCGCCGGAAGAAGCGGAAGCGGGACTTCCGGCTCCGGGGCGGCGCCTTCAGGTCAGGCTGGTCGGGGGAGATGTGTCGGGCGGGGCGTCAGGGGAGGGCAGGGAAGGCAGCGCCGGACCGGCTCGCGCCGCACCGGAATCGTTTCGATCCATCGTTCGATCCAGGTTCGATCCATCGTTCGATCCGTGTTCGTTCCGGGTTCGTTCCGTGCCGGTGTCGGTCGCGGGGTGTCGTTTCGGCGTTTCGTCGCTGCAGTCGTCCCTGCGGTGGGTTCGGCGCGGTATCGGTCGCTCCGGTGCGACCCGCTTCCCGCGCCGGGAATCTCGTCCGACCCGCCGGCGCCGGTCGGCGGGACGGTCTCCCCGAGCGGCGGATCGGATCCGGCCGATTCGAGGGTGCTGTCCCGCGGGGTCGGACGCTCCGGGAGAGCGTCGTCTGCGGCGGCGGCAGGCCGCGCCGGCGTTCCCGGCCCGGAGGTGCAGGAAGTCCGGTCGGCTCCGGTCGGCTTCAAACGCCCCGGTCGGAACCGGCCGAAAACTCGCATTTCGGGCCGGGAAACGCCCGCCGGGCCGGCGATCCGGGAAGGAACGCCGGCCCCGAGTGCGCGCCGATGGTAGCAGCCCGCCGGAAATCGGGGTCCCGACGCTTCGTGCGTTCCTTCGGCGACACGCCGGTCCGGGGTGAAGTTCCGGGGCGAAGTTCCGGGGCGAAGTTCCGGGGCGAAGTCGGGGAGAGTCGGCAGTCCGGCCGCGCGGCCCGGCGCCGGGTCGGTCTTCCGCGCCGACGGACCGCGACCGGGATCGCCGGCGCGGCCTCCGCTACCGGTGTTCTCGCCGGGTCACGCTCGCCGGTGGCGATTCCGTTCCGGCCGCCGGCGGGCGGGGCATGCCGAACGGGACCGGCGAACGCGACAGGCGAGCGCGACAGGCGAGCGCGACCGGGAAGGCGCCTTCGAGCCACGCGAGACGCCGGTCGAGTCCGCTGAGGCGCCGGTCGAGTTCGCCCAGGCGCTCGGAGAGCGAGCGGAGTTCGACGCGGAGGTGTCGCTGCTCGCTCCGGATGAGGACGGCGAGAGCGGCGCCGCCGCCGATGACGGCCAGGATGCATCCGATCGTGGAGATCGGGGAAACGATGACGGGATCCACGGCGGCAACACCTCCTTCGCCGGCGGCAGGCGCCTCCCGGGCGAGACCGGACGATTGCGCGGGCTGGTGTTCCTCGCCGAAGGTCGCGCCGGCCCGGCGTCCGGTGGCGGTGGTTGCTCGACGAAGACGCCTTCCGCGTCGTCCGGGTTCCGCCGGCCGGTCGCGATCCGGTTCCGGGAACTCCGGCGGGCGGGGAAGGGCGCAAGCGACCGGGAAGGCGCCTTCGAGTTGCGCGAGGCGGCGGTCGAGTCCGGTAACGCGCCCGGAGAGGGAACGGAGTTCCGAGGAAACGGCTCGCTCCTCGCCCGGAATGAGGGCGGCGCAGCCGGCGCCGGCGGGGCAGAGCGGGGCGAGTCGGGAAACGGGCCGGCCCGGCGACTCCCTTCCGGTCGTTCCGCGCCGGTGGATGCCGACCGGGGATCCCCGAAGCGGTCCGATCCGGCCGTTCCGTGTCGCTACCGGGGTTCCGGTCGGGTCACGCTCGCCGGTGGCGATCCGGTTTCGGCCGCAGGCGGGCGGGGCAGACCGAACGCGACCGAGAAGGCGCCCTCGAACCGCGCAAGGCGCCGGTCGAGTTCGCCCAGGCGCCCGGAGAGGGCACGGAGTTCCGAGGAAACGGCTCGCTCCTCGCCCGGGTTGAGGGCGGCGCGCCGGCGACGGTCGGGCAGGGCCGGGCGAATCGGGAATCCGGCCGGCGACCCGACACCCTTCCGGTCGTTTCGCGCCGATGGATGCCGACCGGGGATCCCCGGAGCGCGGTCCGGGCCGGCCGTTTCTGGTCGCTACCGGTGTCCTCGCCGGGTCACGCTCGCCGGTGGCGATTCCGTTCCGGCCGCCGGCGGGCGGGGCATGCCGAACGGGACCGGCGAACGCGACAGGCGAGCGCGACAGGCGAGCGCGAACGGGAAGGCGCCTTCGATCCACGCGAGACGCCGGTCGAGTTCGCCCAGGCGCTCGGAGAGGGAGCGGAGTTCGATGCGGATGTCTCGCTGCCCGCTCAGGATGAGGGCGGCGAGAGCGGCGCCGCCGCCGATGACGGCCAGGATGCATCCGATCGTGGAGATCGGGGAGACGATGACGGGGTCCACGGCGGCCACACCTCCTTCGCCGGTGGTCGGCGCCTGCCGGGCGGCGACGACGGGACGGTAGCGTGAGATTCCGGTCGGCCGGGCACTCTTCAGTCCGGCCTTCCGCGCCGGCGGATGCCGATCGGGGATCCCCGGAGCGCGGTCCGGGCCGGCCGTTCCGGGTCGTTACCGGGGTTCCGGTCGGGTCACGCTCGCCGGTGGCGATTCCGTTCCGGTCGCCGGCGGGCGGGACATCCCGAACGCGACCTAGTAGGCGCCTTCGAGCCGCGAGAGGCGCTGGTCGAGTCCGGTCACGCGCTCGGACACGGAACGCAGTTCGGCGCGGATCGCCCGCTGGCCGCGGGCCAGACTCGCGCCGAAACCGATTACGAAAACGCTGATGCCGATCATGCCGGTCGTGAGGACGACGACGGGATCCATGGTGGTGTTCCTCCCTGTTGGGTGTCGGCGAATCCGGGGGACCGCCGGTTCCCCGTCAGCGCAGCCGCACCCTGACTGGTTCCGGGGCTCCGGTTGTGGTGGGGCCGCGAAGTCTCGGCCCGCCCGGCGATGACGGTTGGGGCCTACTCGATGGTGTAGCGGAGGGAGACGACTTCGCCGTTGCGTTCCACGGCGAGTTCGAGGCGGTTCGCGGTCTGGAAGCGCTGGGCCAGGATCGCCAGTGATTCCACGCCGCGGACTTCGCGGTCGTTCACGCGGAGGAGGACATCGTTCGGGAGCAGGCCGGTCTCGCCGAGGATGGTGTCCGTGGGGAAGGACACGAGTTCCAGCCCCACCACTTCGTCGCCGCGGATGCGGGGGAGGACGGTGGCCCCGGTCAGGATGCGGGGCAGTTCGGTGGCGAGGCGGAGCCGCACCTCGTCCCGGGAGAAGCGGCGCTCGCCGCCGGCCGCGGCGCCCGGGGGCGATTCGGTCGGGGCGGGCGTCGCCGGGTCGGGGGGCGGGGGAATTTCCATCCCGGCGAGAGCATGCTCCGCCCTCGGGTCGTAGGTGTTCGCGCCGGGCGCCGGTTCGGGGTCTCCGGGGGTGGCGGCGGCGGTTCCCGGTTCCGCCTCTTCGTCCGTTTCCTCCGACACGGCCGGCGCAAGGGCTTCGGCGGCTTCCGGGAGGGGTATCTCGATCGTCCGGCCCGAGGCGGATTCGAGGCGAACGGAATCGGCACCGACGCCGACGAGCGTCCAGCCGCGCCCGGTTTCTCCCAGGAGCAGCCGCTGCGGTCGGCGGGGGCCGAACTGCACGAGCGCCACGGCGCGTTCCCCCTGCTGCATCAGGCCCAGCAGGCGGATGTGCCGGCTCTCCTGGCCCCGGTTGCAGGTGTTCGCGATCGCCGAGAGCCCGGTCGGGGCCGCGGCCGGCGGCCCTGCGAGCGCCGGAACGGCGAGGGGCAGGCCGGCGAGGGACAGGCCGGCGAGGGACAGGGCAGCGATCGACAGGTTGGCGAGCGACCGGTTGGAGAACGACCGGGCGGCGACAGACCGGGGAGCGGAAGACCGGGGCCCGAACGACGGACCGGCGAACGACTGGCCGGCGGGGATCCGGGCCGGGCGGGATCCCGCGGGTGGCCGGCCCCGGTCGCGCGCCGCCGGGGCGCGGGGGGTCATCGCTCGGCGGGAGCGGGGGCCGGGGCGGGGCGCGGTGCGCCGGGCTCGTCGCGGCGGGGGCCGAAGCGTTCCGGGAAGCGCAGCAGCACCACCGCTTCGCCGGGCTCCACCAGGTCGAGGGTGGACTTGGCGTGGAGCCGCAGCGCTTCCGGGTCCTCCCGGAGTTGGGCGATGGTCGCTTCCAGGTCGTCGGTCTCGGCGCGCAGGGTCTCGACGGCGGCGGTCAGTCCGCGCTGCCGCTGCCGGGTCTCGCGCAGTTCGGCGAGGCCCTGCACCGCGGTTCCGGCGACGGCGAAGGCCACCAGCGAACCCAGCACCGTCCGCACCAGCCGGCCCGGCCGGCGCACGAGTTCCGCCGCCCCGGGGAGACCGGCCCGCCGGCGCAGGCCGCCCAGGACGCGCCACCGGCGGCGAGCTTCCCGGCGGGGCGGGGTCTGCGACGGTGGGGTCTTCGACGGTGGGTCCGGCATGGTGTCCCCGAGGGAACGGAGCGCGGCGGCGCCGGCGTGCCGGCCCGGAAGGGGCCGGCCGGAAAGAGCCGGTCGGGGCCGCTGCTCGTTCCGATTCTAGCCGCCGCCCTCCGGGGCGCCCCCGCTCCCGGCAGTCTTCGAGGCGATCTTCGGGGCCGGATTCGAGGCCCACGACCAGCCGTTCCTTCCGGGCCGGGAGCGCGGCGAGTCGTTCGCGGGTCTCCCGGGACGATCGCCGGGTCGGCGTGTTCGGTGAATCCCCGGCGGTCGAGCCGCTTCTGCAACTCGGCGGCGGCGGCGGCGCCCCGGCGCGGCGGTTCGATCCGCGCCGCCGGCAGGGCCGGGTCGGCGGCGGAACCCAAGTCCACCGAAACCTCGAGGCCGCCCTCCACCGGCGACACCCACCCCGGCCCGGCGCTCCCGGCCGCCGGCGCCGCTTCCCCCGGGCCGGCGACCGTCTCGACGCGGGATTCGGGGCCGGCCGTTCCTCCCGGGCCGAGAGCGCGGCGAGGCGCGCCCGGGTCTCCGGACGGTCTCCCGGTCGGCGCGTTCCGTTCTAGCCGCCGCCCTCCGGGGCGCCCCCGCTTCCGGCAGTCTTCGAGGCTGGCTTCGAGGCGATCTTCGAGGTCAGGTTCGAGGTCAGGGCGGCCAGGCGTTCCTCGCGGGCGGAGAACGCGGCGAGTCGTTCGCGGGTCTCCCGGACGATGGCCGGGTCGGCGCGGTCCGTGAATCCGCGGCTGGAGAGCCGCTTCTGCAACTTGGCGGCGTCGGCGGCGACGCCCCGGCGCTGCTGTTCGATCCGGGCCGCCAGCGTGGCCGGGTCGGCGGCGGAACCCAACTCCACCGAGATCTCGAAGCCGCCCTCCACCAGCGAGACCCATCCCGGCCCGGCGGGCTCGGCCCCCGGCCCCGCTTCCCCGGGGGCGGCGATCGTCAGCGGTTCCATCCGGCCGAGCGCCCGCACCGGGTCGGCGCAGTCCCGGAGCAACGCGGCGAGCCCGGAGGTGTCCCCCGGAGCGTCCCCCGGAAACTCCCCGGTTTCCCGCACCCGCACCGGGAGCGTCCGGTCCGGGGGCAGTCCGGCGTCGGCGCGCAGGCGGCGGACGGCGGTTACCAGGCGGCGGACCGACTCGAACCGGGCCTCCAGGCCGGGGTCCCGGTCGGGGCCGTCTGCCTCGGGGAACGCGGCGCGGGTCAGGAGGGTCTCCCGGGTCGCCGCCGGATCCCCCCGGCCTCTCCCCAGGCCGCTCGCAGCCAGGGCGGCGCCGAGCCGTTCGAAGAGGGCCTCGGTCACGAACGGGGTCACCGGGTGGAGCAGGCGGAGCGTCCGGTCGAGCACCTGGCCCAGGGTGGCCGCCGTGCGCCGCGCCGCCGCCGGGCCGGACCGCAGCCGCGCCTTGGCCAGTTCCACGTACCAGTCACAGAAGTCGTTCCAGACGAAGCGGTAGAGCGCCGCGCCCACCGCGGCGAAGTCGTAGCGGTCGAGCGCCGCCCGCACCTCCCCGGCGCAGCCGGCGGCCCGGGAAGCGATCCAGCGGTCTTCCGCCGCCGGGTCGGCGAGGGCCCCGTTCTTCCCGGCGCCCTCCACCGCCAGCAGCGCGAAGCGGGAGGCGTTCCACAACTTCGTCAGGAATCTCCGCCCGATCTCGTGGAACTTCCCCAGCGAGAGCCGCATCTCCTGGCCCTCGGAGCAGAGCCGCACCAGGGTGAAGCGCAGCGCGTCGGCGCCCACCCCCTCGAACCCCTCCGGGAAGGCGCGTTCGATGCGGCGGAGCATCTCCCTGCGGTTCGTCGGGCGGGCTTCCTCCACCGGGCGTTTCAGGTCGTCGAGGCTGGCCCCGGAGATCACCGCCAGCGGGTCCACCCCGTTCCCCTTGCTCTTGCTCATGACCGCGCCGCGCTCGTCGAGCACCGTGGGGTGGATGTACACCTCCTCGTAGGGCATCCGGCCGGTCATCTCGATCCCGGCGAAGTTCATCCGGGCGACCCAGAAGAACAGGATGCCCTTGTCCGTCGAGAGGAGCGAAGTCGGGTAGTACCTACGGAAGTCGGGGGTCTCCTCCGGCCAGCCGAGGGTGCTCATCGGCCAGAGCCAACTGCTGAACCAGGTGTCCAGCACATCCTCGTCCTGCCGCCAGTCCTCCGGGTTCCGCCGCACCCGCTCCGGCGGATCCACGCCGACGACCACTTCGCCGCTCTCCCGGTGGTGCCAGGCGGGGATCCGGTGCCCCCACCAGATCTGCCGGCTGATCGTCCAGTCGCGGATCTCGATGAGCCATCTGGCGTACACCGATTCCCAGCGCGCCGGGTGGAAGCGGAGTTCCCCCTCGCGCACCTTCTCCCAGCCGTTCTCCCCCTTCTCGAAGCCGCTGCGCCGGAGCGCCCGGTCGGCCAGCGGGCGCATCCGCACGAACCACTGGTCGGAGAGGCGGTACTCGATGGGGACGCCGGAGCGCTGGGCGCGCCCGAGCGGCACCCGGCGGTCGGCGATCTCCACGAGGAGCCCGGCGGCGTCGAGGGCGGCCACCGCTTCCTCCCGCGCCCGGTAGCGGTCGAGGCCGCGGAAATCTTCCGGGACCCGGTCGTTCAGCGTCGCGTCCTCCCGCATCACCTCGATCGGGGTCAGGCCGTGCCGCTGCCCGATCTCGAAGTCGTGGGGGTCGTGGGCGGGGGTGATCTTGAGGCAGCCGGTGCCGAAGTCCCGCTCCACTCCTTCGTCGGCGATCACCGGGAGTTCGCGGTCGGTGAGGGGCAGGCGCACCGTCTTCCCGACGAAGGCGCGGTACCGCGGATCCTCCGGGTGGACCGCGACCGCGGCGTCGCCGAAGAGGGTTTCCGGGCGGGTGGTGGCCACCGTGAGCCGGGTCGAGGGGTCGTCCGCCAGGGGGTAGGCGATGCTCCAGAGGTGGCCCGGCTCGCCTTCCGGGGCGGTCTCCACTTCGTCGTCGGAGAGGGCGGTGCGGTCCACCGGGCACCAGTTCACCACCCGCTTGCCCCGGTAGATGAGGCCCCGGTCGTGGAGGGCGGTGAAGACGGTGCGCACCGCCCGGGAGAGGCCCTCGTCCATGGTGAACCGGGTGCGGCGGAAGTCGCAGGAGCAGCCCAGTTTCCGCAGTTGCTCCAGGATGACGCCGCCGTAGCGCTCGCGCCATTCCCAGACCTTTTCGATGAACGCTTCCCGGCCCAGGGCGCGGTAGTCCACCCCTTCGGCGTCGAGGTGCTTGCGCACGACGGTCTGGGTGGAGATGCCGGCGTGGTCGGTGCCCGGCACCCAGAGCGCGTCGCGCCCGGTCATCCGCCGGTAGCGGACGACCACATCCTGGATGGTGTTGTTCAGGGCGTGGCCCATGTGGAGCCGGCCGGTGATGTTCGGCGGCGGGATGACCACCGTGAACGGCTTTTTCCCGGGGTCGCCGCCCCGGCGTTCGGTTCCGTCCGGGGCGAATTCGGTCTCGAAGGCGCGGGCTTCGTTCCAGCGGCGCCAGGCGGCTTCCTCGATGGCCGGGGCGTCGAAGCGCGGGGGCAGGGGCGCCCGCTCCCCGGCGGTGTTCTGCCCGGCGGCGCTCGCTTCGCCGGCCGCGCCCTCTTTCCCGGCGGCGCCGTGATTCCCGGCGGCGCCTTCTTCCCCGGCGCTCATCTCGCGTTCGGCCGGCGCGGAGGGTTCGCCGTTCCCCCCGCGCCGCTGCCGTGGCTCAGCGGCCGGCGGCCCGGCGGACGGCGTCGGTCCGGTCGGCGCGCTCCCAGGGGAAGACCTCCGGGTCCCGGCCGAAGTGGCCGCCGCTGGCGGTCTGGCGGTAGCGGGGGCGTCGCAGGTCGAGGTGTTCGATGATCTCCCGGGGGGTCAGGCCGAACACCTCGCGCACCGCCCGTTCGAGCGTCGCGTCCCGCTCCCCGGCGTTCTCGACGAGCACCGAGACCGGGTCGGCGCGGCCGATGGCGTAGGCCAACTGCACCTCGACCCGGGGCGCGAGTCCGGCGGCGACGAGGTTCTTCGCGATGTAGCGGGCCATGTAGGCCGCCGAGCGGTCCACCTTCGTCGGATCCTTGCCGGAGAAGGCGCCGCCGCCGTGCCGGGCCATCCCGCCGTAGGTATCAACGATAATCTTCCGCCCGGTGAGCCCGCAGTCGGCCCTGGGGCCGCCGATCACGAACTTCCCGGTGGGATTGACGAGGATCTCGACCCCCTCGGCGGCGAAGTCCCCGAGCGCCGGGCGGATCACCCGCTCTTCGAGGTCGCGGCGGATCCGGTCGTGGGTGACTTCCGCCGCGTGCTGGGAGGAACAGACCACCGTCGGCACCGCGCGCGGGCGGAGTTCCCGGTCGTAGGCGACGGTGACCTGCGCCTTGCCGTCCGGGCCCAGGTACGGGATCTCGCCGCTGCGCCGCGCCGCCGTCAGCGCGGCGGTGATCCGGTGCGCGAGGACGATGGGGAGGGGCATCCGCTCCGCGGTCTCGTCGCAGGCGAACCCGAACATCATCCCCTGGTCCCCGGCGCCGCCGGTGACGACCCCGCTGGCGATGTCCTCCGACTGCCGGTCGATGCGGATGCGGACTTCGGCGGTGTCGGCGTCGAAGCCGTCGTCGCCCCGGCCGGTGTACCCGATCTCCCGGACGGTGTCGCGGACCGCGGTCTCGATCTCCGCCGGCGAGGGCAGGGAGCGGCCGCTCACTTCGCCGGCCACCAGCACCAGGTCGGTGTTCACCAGCGTCTCGCAGGCCACCCGGGCTTCCGGGTCGCGTTCGAGGTGCAGGTCCACCAGCGCGTCGGAGATCTGGTCGGCCACCTTGTCCGGGTGGCCCTCGGTCACCGATTCCGAGGTGAACAGGCGGTGGTCGGGGCGGTGCGGGTCGGGTTCCGGCGGGGGCAAGGGGGCGGTTCTCGGCGAGGCGTCCGGACGCGGCGATCAGGAGTCGCGCCGGGACGGGTCGGCGCCCCCGGAGGGGTCGGTCAGACGATGCCGGCGGAAAATTCTAGCAGTCGGGCGCCCCTTCCCGACCGCCGGAAGACCGGGCGGCAGAGCGCCCGCCGGCGGCGCCGGGACGCGGTGACCGGGGCCCGCCCGGAACGATCCCCGGAACGACCGATGCCCCGCCCCGAAGACGCGGTTCCCGGCTTGGAAGGCGCTCCGGAAGGAGCCCCGGACAGCGCGAGGCCGCGGCCGGCGCTTCCCACCAAGCCGGTGGCGGTGATCCTGCTCGCCGGGCGGTCGCTCCGCACCTGGCCGCTGACCGCGGAGTTGCCGAAGCCGCTGCTCCCGCTCTGGGGGCGGCCGCTCACCGAACGGGTGCTCGAACAGTTGCAGGGCGTGGTGGACACCGCGATCCTCGTCGTCGGCTACCGGAAGGAGCGGATCCTGGCCCACTACGGCGACCGGTTCGGCTCGATCCGGCTGGCGCCGGTGGAGCAGCGCTCGCCCCGGGGCACCGCCGACGCGCTCCGCGCCGCCGCGCCGCTCGTCTCCGACCGGGCGCTGGTCATCAACGGCGACGACTTCTACCACCGGGACGACCTGGCCCGGGCCGCGGCGCGCCGCTGCGCCATCCTGGTCAAGGAGGCGACCGACCCCTGGAACCGGGCCACGGTCTCGGTCACCCCGGACGACTTCCTCATCGAGGTGGTCGAGAAACCGCCGCAGGCGCGGCCCGGGGAACTCAGCAGCATCGGCGCCTACTCGCTGGCGCGGGAGGACCTGGCGCACCTGGGCGAGGTGGGCGAGAGCGTCCGGGGGGAGTTGGAGTTGCCGGACCTGATCCGCATCCTGATCCGGACGCGGGGGGTCGAGGTGGTTCGTTCGCGGAAGCCGTGGCTGCCGCTGACCTACGCCTGGGACCTGATCGGCCGGGTGGTTCCGCTGTTCGAGGAGGAGGACGGAGAAGGAGCGAAGGCGCTCGGGCTGGAGACCGGCGCCCCGCAGCCGAACCACGAGGGGCCGGTCTTCCTGGCCGAGGGCGCCCGGATCCATCCGGAGGCGCGGATCGTCGGCCCGGTCGCGCTCGGCGAAGGCGCCGTCGTGGCGGCGGGGGCGGTGGTGCGGCGGGCGGTGCTGCTCGCCGGGGCGCGGATCGGCGAGAACGCCATCGTCGAGGACAGCGTGCTGGGGGCCGGCGCCGTCGTCGGACGCGGGGCGGAACTGCGTTCGGGCCCGGTGGAGCGGATCCGGGTGCTCGAACATGAAGCCCGCGTCGGCGTGCCCCGGGTCGGCGCCGGCCTCGGCGACCGGGCGCGGGTGCCGGAGGGGGAAGTCGTCCCGCCCGGAACCCTGCTCCCCCCGGGGGAAGCCGCGGCCGCGGGCGTGGAGTATCCGGACTTCGCCGCCCCCGCCCGACAGACCAAGTCGGCCTGACGCCGGGAGCGAAGTCGGCCGGCCGCCGGGAGCGGGATCGGCCGGCCGCCGGGGGCGGGATCGGCCGGCCGCCGGGGGCGGGATCGGCCGGCCGCCGGGGGCGGGATCGGCCGGCCGCCGGGGGCGAAATCGGCCTGCCGCCGGGGGCGAAATCGGCCTGCCGCCGGGGGCGAAATCGGCCGGACGCGGGAGGCGAGACGGGCCGGATGGCGGGGGAGCCGGTCGGGGCGGCGCCTGGTGGAGGGACGCCCGGTGGAGGGACGCCTGGTGGAGGGACGCCGTTCCTGCCGGTCGGCCGCGGTCGGCGAAGATGCGGGAAGGCGCAGGCGAGCCCGGAAGGACGAGTTCGCGGGCCGGGCGGTGATCCACGAGTCGGGCGCCGGGGTCGTTCCGGGGAATCGAAAAAAAATCGAACGAAAACAACGAAAAACGAACGAAACATCGAGAAAAACGAAGAACATGGGGTCTGCCGGCCGGGGGAGCGGGGAAGCCGGAGAATCGGTGGGCGGCCGGTGGCGGGGGGCGTCCGGACTTCGCCGCCCCCGCCCGACAGACCCGATCTGCCTGAGGCTCGGGGGGGAATCGGCCGGCCGCCGGGGGCGGGATCGGCCGGCCGCCGGGGGCGGGATCGGCCGGCCGCCGGGGGCGGGATCGGCCGGCCGGCGGGGGCGGGATCGGCCGGCCGCCCCCGGCGTCCCGGTGGCCGGGCGGGGGCGCCGGGGGGGAAGTGGGCCCGCCGGGATTCCTGCTTCCCCGGGGGAGGGCCGGGAGGTGGGCGTGGAGTCCGGCTTCGGGGGCCGGTGGCCGGGATGGGGCACGATTCGGGGGCCAAGCAACTTGCCGGAGAACGACCGATGACCGCCCCGCCGTCACCCCCCGACCCGCGCAAGGTCCTCAGGGACGAGTTGCTCTTCTGGGGGTGCCACGGCGGGTTGTACTGGTTGCTCTCGCTGATCACGACGCCGGTGATCGTCGTCCTCGTGGTGCTCTACTTCATCGCCTGCTGACCGCTGACGGACCCTCCGGCGAGGTGTCGAGCCCTCGAGGGCCGGCCCCGGATCTCCACCCCGCGACCGGCGCCGAGTCGGAGATCCGGACGCCCCGGAAGGATGCCCGGACTCCGAACCGCGGCGCGGACCGGCCGGGAACCACTGCGGCGCGCACCGGGCGCGCTGGTTCCGGGAGGCGCCGTTCTCGGCGAAGAAGGGGACGAACGCCGCCAACCCTCCGGAGCGGCGCTGCCGGACGGGCCGGGCGCGGCAGGGCTTCGTTTCGTTTCGTTTCCGGGGTTTCCGGGAAAATCCACGGAAACCGAAGGGGAAACCGGAGGAAATCGCCGGAAATCGAGCAGAACCGGAGGAGGTCGCGGGAATTCGGCGCCGGCTCGCGCCCGGGGAGGGGGCGGCGGGCTCGGACTCCGCCGCCCCCTCCCGGCAGGCCAAGTCCGCCTGACGGCGGGGGGCCAAGTCCGCCTGACGGCGGGGGGCCGAGTCCGCCTGACGGCGGGGGGCCGAGTCCGCCTGACGCCGGGAGGCCAGGTCCGCCTGACGCCGGGAGGCGATGTCGGTCTGGGGCCGCCGGCGAAATCCGGCCTGAGGGTGCCGGCGCCGGTCGGTAGGGGGCGCCGCTCCCGGCGGTCGGTCGCAACGGATGGAGAAGCGGGGAGGTCGAAGAACGGGTTCGGCGAACCCGCGGCGGGACGGGGGCCGGGTGGGGCGGTGTCGCCGCGAAAGTCGGGGAAAGTCGAGGAAAATCGGGGAAAGTCGGGGAAAACCGAACGAAATCGAAGGGAACCGAGAGAAAAGGAAGGAATTCGGCGTCGGTCCGGGGGTGAGGAGTGCCCGGACTGCGCCGCCGCCGCGCGACCGGGGAGAGCGGCCCGGATCCCGGCGCTGCGTCGGGCGCGGGATCGGCGGAGGCGCGCCGGACCCGGGGGGTCAGTCGCGGCGGACGAAGAGGAGGAAGGCGGAGGCGAGGCCGAAGAAGAGGTTCGGGGACCAGGCGGCGAGGGGCGGGTCGAGGACGGCGGCGTCGCCGAGGAAGCCGAAGAAGTTCGTGGCCACCAGGTACACGATGCCGATGGCCAGGGCGACGACCGCTCCCGCCTTGCCGCCCCGGTTCGCCTCCGAGAAGGCGAAGGGCACCCCGATGAGCACCGTGATGAGCGAGGCCAGCGGGATCGAGGCCTTGCCGTGGAGATCCACCTGGAGCGAGGGCGCCCGGTGGCCGGCGCTCTCGATGATCTCGATGCGTTCGCGCAGGTCGGTGTAGGGCAGCAGGTCGGCGGCCACATCCTCCCGGAGGAACGCCGCCGGGGGGGAGATCTCCGGGAGGCGCCGCCCGGCGAAGGTCTCGACCGGCTGCTCGCCGCCGGTGAAGTCCCGGCGCCAGCCGCCGATGCCGTTCCAGGCCTGCTCGGCCTCCGACCAGTGCGCCGAGCCGAGGAAGGAGCGCGCTGCCAGGCCGCCGCCGTCCTCCGTCGGGGTGAAGATGGAGAGGCCGGTGAGCACCCCGTTCGCGGCGTCGAAGTCCTCGTAGTGGTAGATGTCGCCGGCCGGCCCCAGCCCCCACTGCCGCTCCAGCGGGTCGAGCGTCCGCTGCAGGCGGCCGTGGATGCGGGCCGAGAGGTGCTCCGCCTCCGGCCCGGCCCGGGGGATCAGGAACTCCTGCAGCCCCAGCCCGGCGAAACTGGCGGCGAGCCCCATCCCCAGCGCCGGGAGCGCCAGCCGGGCGCGGCTGATGCCCCCGGCGAGGGCCGCCGCCACTTCCCGGTCGCGGGTGAGCACGCCGAAGGTGATGAGGGTCGCCGCCAGGGTCGCCAGCGGCAGCATCTGCGAGGCGAACTCCGGGGTCGAGAGGGCCAGGAAACGCGCCACGGTGAGCCCGGGGATGTCCCGGTCGAAGGCTTCGCCGATCACCGCGATGAGCCGCCCGATGGCCTGCACCGCCACCAGCCCCAGCAGCGCGAGGAACAGGAACCAGAGGAATCGCCCGGCCACATAGCGGTCGAGGATGGTCGGCAGGCCCGGCCGCCGCCGGCGCCGGGCGGTCCGCTTCCGCCGCCGGCGCCGCCGCGGCCAGAGGAACCGCGCCGCGCGGCCGAGACCCCGGGAGATCGCCGCCAGCGGGTCCAGTTCCCGGGAAGCGAGCAGCAGGAGCGCGACCCCGGCGGCCCCGGCGAGCAGGTTCGCCGCCCACATGGCCACCCAGGGCGGCAGTTCCCCGCTCGTCGCCAGTTGTTCGCCGATCGCCAGCACGATGTAGTAGCCGAAGGCGATGAGCACCGCGCCGATGAACGCCCCGGCCCGCGCCGAGCCCGCCGAGGGCCGGAGCCCCAGGCCCAGCCCGAACAGCCCGAAGGCCAGGCAGGCGATGGGCAGCGAGAACTTCTTGTGGATCTCGATCAGGTACACCGGGTGTTCGGTGGTCTCCCAGGCGCGCACCAGGTGGGGCAGGCGCATGGCCCGGGCGCTCCAGCGGGGCCCCGGGTCCTCCGGTCCGAAGACGGTCTCCGCGTCGAGCGGCAGGCGGATCTGGTCGGCGCGCTGGATGCGGTAGCGGCCGGGGTCGCCGGAGGAGGCGTTGTGGACTTCCACCCGTTCGAGTTCGAGGTAGGCCACCCGGGCCTCGGTGGACATGAGCAGCCGGCCGCTCCCGGCCACGAAGATCGTCGGGTCGGCGGGCCGCTCCAGGTCGGCGAGGAACACCCGCTCCCATCGCCCGCCCCCCGGCGGCGTCTCCCCGACGAGGAGCACCCGCCCGTCCAGCAACTCGTCGTAGAAGATGCGGGCTTCGACTTCGGTGCGCAGGCGGGTGTCCAGCAGGTCGCCGGCGAGTTCCACGAACCGCTGGTTCGACCGGGGGACGACTTCCAGCATCAGCGCCCCGGCGAGCCCGAAGGCCAGCAGGGAGGCGACCGCCACCGGCAGCAGCAGCCTCGGGGTGGAGACGCCGCCGGCGCGCATCACCAGCAACTCGGCGGAGGCCGAGAGCCGGTTCATCGCGAACAGGATCCCCAGCAGCAGGGCGCTGGGCACCGCCACCACCAGGAGGCCGGGGATCAGGTAGAGCAGCGCCAGCCCGACGGTCTCCGGGCGCGCGCCGGTGACCAGCAACTCGATGTTGCGCACCAACTCGTTGAGGAGGAGCGCGAACAGGAACACGAAGGTCCCCAGGAAGAATCCGGGGGCGATCTGCCGGAGCAGGTAGCGGTCGAGAAGGCCCACGCGGTCGGTGAAACGGCGGCTGCCCGGCCCCGCTGGGGGGACCTACGGTCCCCCCAGGCGAGGTGCGGGGCGGGCAGCCGGGCAGGATGCTACCCGTTCCCCCGGGCCCGGAGGCGGGTCGGCGGGCGGGGCGCGGCCACAGCATCTTGGGGTTCGAGACCCCGGCGACCACAAGATGTTGTGGTATCCGCCCCGCTCTGCCGATAGAATCCGATCCGCCCGCCGCCGGCGTCTTCCCCTCCGCCCCCGAGCCTTCCCGCGGCCTCCCGAACGGTCGCCGCCGGGGAGGAAGGGGAGGAAACGCCGAGGACGGCGGCCCCACTTTGACCCGCTCTCCAGAGACCCGATCCCCGAACCGCGCGGCCCCGGCCGGCGCTGCCGGGGGCTGCCGGATCGTCCCGATGAGGAGCGAACGGAGCGGGATCGCCGGGTTCGAGAGTTCCGCCGACTCGGGGTCCTTCGCACCGGGCCGGTTCGGACTCGGGGGCGGCGGCGCCGCGAGCGTCGGGCCGAACGGCTGCGGCCGGGGCGGCAGCGTCGATCCCGAACCCCCCTCCCCGGCCCCGGATCCCGGACGCCGACGCCCCGGCCGGCGCTCGCCGGTGGGCGCGGCCCGCGTGAAGTCCCGATGAAGATCGAGCGGATCGAGATCGCCGGGTTCAAGAGTTTCGCGGACCCGGTCACGCTCGAATTCGAGGGCGGGGCCACGGCGATCGTGGGGCCGAACGGGTGCGGCAAGAGCAACATCGCCGACGCGGTGTTCTGGGTGCTCGGGGAGTTGGGGGCGGCGACGATCCGCGCCCGCGGCAAGGACCTGATCTTCAGCGGCAGCGGGCTGCGCGACCCGCTGGGGATCGCCGAGGTGCGGATGCATCTCCTCGGCGCGCCGGCGGACCTCGGGGGCCTCGCCGCCTGGGCGCCCCGGCCCTCGGCGATGCGGGCGGCCCCGGCGGAACCGGCGCCCGCCGACGGCAACGGGGCGGTCGGGGGCGGGCTTCACGGCGAGGCGGCGGACGGAAACGACCTTCACGCCGACGGGCCCGACGGGAACGGGACGGCGGGAAACGGAACGGACGGCAACGGCGCGGTCCCCGAGTCCCCGCCCGACTCTCCGGACCACGGGGCCCTCGCCGGCGACAGCGGCGGCGGGCGGGCGGTCATCGTCAGCCGGCGGGTGGACCGCACCGGGACCAGCACCTACCGCATAGACGGCCGCCGCGCGCGGCGCCGGGATGTCCAGCGGCTCTTCGCCGCCGCCGGGCTCGGCCCCGGTTCCTACGCGCTCATCGAACAGGGCCGCGCCAACGAGGTGATCTCCCGCCGCCCCGAGGAACTGCGGATCCTGGTCGAGGAGGCCGCCGGCCTCGGCGCCTACCGGCTGAACCGCCAGGAGAGCGAGGCGAACCTCCGGGCCGCGGAGAAGGCGCTGGAGCGGGTGCGCGACCGGCTGGCCGAGTTGGACCGGAGCATCCGGCAGGCGCGCCGGGACGCCCGGGCCGCCCGGCGCGCCCGGAAGACCGGCGAGCGGATCGCCCTCCTGCGCGTCGCCGAGCAGGCCGCCCGCCGGGAGGCGCTCACCGCCCGCCTCCGCCAGGGCCGCGCCCCGGAGATCGCCCTCGAAGCGGAACGCGACCGGCGCGCCGCCAGTCTGGAGGTGTTCGACCGGTTCCTCTCCGGGCTCCGCGGCGAGCGCGACGGGAACGCCGAGACCCTCCGCGAGGCGACCCGCCGCCTGGGCGACGCCCACGGGGACGAGGCCCGGGCGGAGGCGGTGCTGACCGAGGGGGAACGATCCGCCTCCGGCCGGGCCGCCCGCCGGCCGCGCCTCGCCGCCGAGGAGCGCGAACTCACCGCCCGGATGGAGACCCGGCGGAAGGAAGGCGCCCGCCTCACCGAGCGCGCCGAGACCTTCCCGGCCCTCCTGGAGCGCCTCGGCGGCGAACTGGAGACCCGCACCGAGGACCGCGACCGCCTCCGCCGCGAAGAACGCGAGGGCGCCGCCGAGGCCGCGACCGCGCGCCGCGACCGGGAACGGCTGGAAGCTTCGGTCTCGGCCCGGCAACTGGCGCAGGACCACCACGAGGCCCAGCGGGAGCGGCTGTCGGCGGCACGGAAGGAACTCGCCGGCTCCGCCCGGGAACTGGAGGCGCAGGCGGTCGCCGCGGCCCGGCAGGTCGAGGCGGCGGAGGCGGAGGAAGCCGAACAGCAGGCCGAAGGGGAGCGCCGCCGGGGCGAGAGCCGGGAGGCCGACGCCGCCCGCGCCCGCGCCGTCGCCGAGCAGCGCAACGCCCGCCGGCTGGAGACGGAGGCCCGGCAGGAACTCGAAGGGGTGCGGGCGCGGCTGGCCTCGGTGCGGGCGCTGGTGCTCTCGCGGGAGCAACTGGGCCCCACCGCCGCCCGGCTGCTGCGGCTGGCGCCGGAACGGGACCTGCCGCTCCTGGGCGCCGTCGGCGACGGGATCGAGGTCGAGACCGGGTTCGAGACCGCCGCCGAACGCCTCGTCGGGGTGCACCGCGTGCGGATCGAACGCGCCGCCGACCTGTTCCCGGTCATGGAGTCCCTGGGCGAGGGCGAAGCGGCCCCCTGCGAGGTCCTGGTCTCGGAGTTGGTCGAAGCGGTGCGGGAGGCGTCCGCCGGCAGCGACGAAGCCGAACCCGCTCCCGACGCCTTCGAGACCCATGTCCGCGCCGAGGATCCGGTCGTCCGCGCCGCGATCCCGGCGGCCGAAGTCGCCCCCGACCTCCGCGCCGCGCTCGACCGCTTCCGGGAGCGTCCGGGGCTCTATGTGACCCTCGCCGGCGAGACCGTCTCCCCGCCGGGAGTGGTGCGCTTCGGTCGGGGCGGCCCCGGGGAGGGTTTCCTCGCCGCCCGCCGGGAAGCGGCCGAGTTGGAGGCGGAGGAGTCCCGCACCGAGGCGCGCCGGCTCGCCGCTGCCGCCGCCCTCGGGGTCGCCGCCGAACGGGCCGCCGCCGCCGAGACCGAGCGGGAGGAACGCCGGGAGGCGCTCGCCGCCGCCGAAGCGGAACTCGGCCGCCGCCGGCTGGCTTCGGAACGCGCCCGGGAGACGCAGGCCGACCTCGCCCGCCGCCGCGAGCAGGTCGCCGGCGAGACCGCCGCCCACGCCGAGGAAGAGGAGCGGAACGAGGCCGAGGCCGCCCGCGCCGTCGAGGAGTTGCGCCGCGACCGGGAGCAGCGGGAGGCCGCGGAGACCCGCCTGGCCGAGGCCGAGACCCGGCTGACCGGCGTCCGCGAGCGCCTGGAGGCGGCGGAGCGCGCCTGGCAGGAGGCGGACCGCGAGTTGGCCCGCCAGACCGCGGTCGCCGACGAAGTGCGCCGGGAGGAGAGTTCCCGGGAGCAGCAGGCGGAGCACGACTCCCGGCGGCTGGCGCAGATCGCCGAGGAGCGCGCCGCCCTGGTCGCCGAGGACGAGGAGTGGGACACCCGGAAGGCCGCCGCGGTCGCGGGCCGCCGCGACGCCGCCGCCCGGGGCCGGGAGTGGGAGCAGCGGGAGCGCCGGCTCACCGCGGCCGGGGAAGCGCTCGCCCTCCGCCTCCGCCAGGCCGAAGACGCCCTCCGCGTCCGCCGCACCGAACTCGAAGCGGTCGAGCAGCGCCTCACCGCCGCCCGCAGCGAGATCGGCGAGGCGACCACCCTGCTGCGGGAACTGGAGACCGAGTTCGAGCGCGCCGCCGGCCGCCCGCTGGCCGAGGCCGCCGCCGGGTTGCCGCCGGACCTCGGCGGGCGGGAACGTGACGACCTGGCGACCGAACTCCGGGAGCAGGAGGCGGTGCTGGCGCGGCTGGGCCCGGTGAACGAGATCGCCGAGGCGCGGCTGAAGGAGTTGGAAGCCGAGCGCGACGGCCCGGCGGCCCAACTCCGGGATGTGGAACAGGGGATCGAGGACGGCCTGAAGGCGCTGGAGCGGCACGACCGCGACGCCCGCCGCCGGTTCCACGAGGCCTTCGCCGCGGTGGACGCCGGGTTCGATGTGGCCTTCCGCCAACTCTTCGGCGGCGGCCGCGCCGAACTGTGCCTCACCACTCCCGACCCGCCGAAGGGAGCGGCGGCGGAGGATCCGACGGACGGGGCGCCGGACGACACCGCTGCCGGCAACGGCAACGGGAACGGCGCCGACCCCGCCGGGGAAGCCCCGGAAGACCGGCCCGACTTCCGCCCCGGGGTCGAGATGCGCGCCCAGCCGCCGGGCAAGAAACTGCAGAGCCTGCGGCTGCTCTCCGGCGGCGAGAAGGCCCTGACCGCCATCGCCTTCCTCATCGCGCTGTTCCGCTACCGCCCGGCGCCCTTCTGCCTGCTCGACGAGGTGGACGCCCCCCTCGACGACGCCAACATCGCGCGCTTCTCCGGGCTGCTCGCCGAGTTGAAGCAGGACACCCAACTGGTGGTCATCACCCACAACCGCCAGACGATGGAGTCCTGCGAGCACCTCTACGGCGTCACGATGGAGGAGCCGGGCGTCTCCCGGCTGGTGTCGGTGGAGATCGGCGACGAGCAGATCGAGGGCTGGCTGGGCGAACGCGGCGCCGAACCGGCGGCGGACCGCGCCGCGAGCCCGCCCCCGGCCTGACGCCGGCGGCTCGGGGATCCGGTGGCCGCGGCCCCCCCGGCCGATCTCCCCGGGGCGTTCCCCTCCCGGGCGATGGTCTTCGCCGCCGGGAAGGGCGAGCGGATGGGCCCGCTCACCGAGCGCCTGGCGAAACCGGCGCTCCCGCTCGGCGGCGTCCCGCTGCTGACCCGGATCCTGCGCGGGCTGGCCGCCGCCGGCGTGAGGGAGGTCGTCGTGAACCTCCACCACCGCCCGGAGACCGTCGAACCGCTGCTGCGGAGCGCCGAGTCGCCGCCGGGGAGCGCCGAAGCCCGGCCGCGAAGCGCCGAAATCGAAGAGGGACTGACGATCCACCGCTCCCCGGAGCCCGAGTTGCTGGGCACTTCCGGCGGCCTCTCCCGGGCGGTCGAACGCTTCGGCGACGCGGTGTTCCGGCGCGGCCCGTTCTGGATCGTGAACGGCGACACCCTGACCCTCGCCGACCTCGGCGCCCTGGCCCGGTTCCATGCCGGGCACGGCGGCGAAGCGACGCTCCTGGCCGTGGCGGACCCCGGCCCGGCCTTCGCCGGGGAACGGCGGCTGGCGGCGGCGGCGGACGGGACGATCCTCGGCCTGACCGAACCGGGTGGAGACGGCTTCGGGTTCGCCGGGGTCTGGATCGTGGAACCGTCGGCGCTGCGGCTGCTCCGCGGCGGCCCGGGCGGGCTCTCCGGCGACCTGCTGCCGGGGCTGATCCGGGCCGGGAGCGCGCGGGTCTTCCCGACGGAGGCGCCCTGGTTCGAGATCGGCACCCCGCGCCGGTACCTGGAGGCGTCGCTGGCGGCGGCGGAGGCGCGGCTGTTCCCGGAGGATCCGGTGGCGCCGGGCGGCGGCGTCGCCCCGGACGCGGTGGTCGAGGACTCGGTGCTGCTCGACGGGGCGCGGGTGGAGGCGGGCGCCCGCGTCGCGCGCTCGGTGGTGGCCGCCGGGGAGGTCGTCCCGGCGGGGGCCGAGATCCGGGACGCGCTCTTCGCGGGAGGGGCGGCGCATGTCCTCTGACCTCGGCGTCTCTTCCGGCCTGTCTTCCGGGATGACTCCGGGCGGGGCTTCCGGCGCGGGCGTCCCGGAGATCGCCTCGACGGGCCGGACCGGCTCGGGCCCGGCGTCCGTCCGGTCGAGCCGGTCGGCGGCGGGCCGCGGGACCGGAGGGGAGACCGGGAGTGACCCGGGGAGGGACACCCGCCGGCGGCTCGACGGCTGGCTCGCCGGGCGGGGGCTCGCCGCCGCCTCGGTGCGGCGGCTGGTGCAGGACGCCGGGGAGCGCGTCTATTTCCGGGTGCGCCCGCCGTCCGCCGCCGCCGGGAACGGCGCCGCGCCCGCGTCCACCGTTCGGTCCGCCGCCGAAGCAGGGGATCGCGGGATCGCCGCCCGGCCCGGCGGGTTCGTGGCCTGCGTCATGGCGGCGCCCTACGCCCCGGGCACGCTCCCGTTCGCGAACGCCGCCGCGCTCTACCGGGAGATGGCCGTCCCCGGGCCGGAAGTCCTCGAGGAAACCCCGGACGCCGGGATCGTCGCCCTCGAGGACCTCGGCGACGACCTGCTCCAGATCGTGGCGGCGCGCGACCCCGCGGCGGCGGCCCCGCTCTACGGCGAGGCGGTGGACCTCATCGCCCGCATCCAGCGCGAGGGCGCCCGGGTGGGATCGTCCCCCGCCGCCGGGCGATACCGGGCGTTCGGGATGCGCCTCGACGAGGAGTTGTTCGTCCGCGAACTCCGCTTCTTCGTGGAGCACTTCGTGGTCGGCCACCTCGCCGTCCGCCCCGGCGCGGCGTTCCTGGGCCATCTCGACGGGCTCCTCCGGGGACTCGCCGCCGAGGCCGCCGCCACCCCGTCCGCCCTCTGCCACCGCGACTACCACTCCCGCAACCTGATCGCGGTCCCGACGGGCTCCGATGGCTCGGCGGTGCTACCCGTTGCGCCGGGGCAGGGCGGGGCCGGCGCGCCGGAGGGGGCGGAACTCCGGGTGATCGACCACCAGGACACCCGCCTCGGCCCGCGGACCTACGACCTGATGTCCCTCGTCCGGGATCCGTACATCGCTCCCGCCGAGGAGTCCGACCTCGGTGTCGCCGCGGGCGACGCGCCGACCCCGCCGCGGCCCGAACCCGACCTGACCGCCAGATTCCGGGAGGCCGCCGGCGTCCGCGAGAGCCCCGCCGCCCTGGCCGCGGAGCAGGACACGGTGGCCCTGCAGCGGCACCTGAAGGCGTTGGGCACCTACGGGTTCGCCCGGCGGCGGAACCCGATCTACCGCCGGTTCATCGCCCCGACCCTGGCGATGGTCGGCCAGAACCTCGACCGCCACCCCGACCACCCCCCCCGCCGCCTGCTCTACGCCCTCCTGTCCGACCTGACGCCGCTGGACTGACGATGGGCCACCCGGTCGCCGTCATCGAGACCGCCCGCCCCGGGTTCGAAAAAGGGTGTCAATCCTTGTCACATCCCTCGAGTAGGTTCCCTCCTCTTCATGGTGTTCTGTCCGGACCGCGGAGCGGCAGCGCCGGCTGTCCCCGCCAGCCCGCTTGGCCCCGCCGGGCCGACCGGCCCTTCGCGGGACCGCGGGCCGGGGGCGTCGCGGCCGCTCTCCGCAGGCCGGACGGAACGCGAAGTGGAAAATCCCCTACCGAGTAGTTAGAATCCTTGACCAAAGGAGGCCCCATGGCCAACCCCATCACCACCCGCTTGCTCTTCGAGGCCTGCGCCGACGACCGCTTCGACGACGGCATCCGCATCGACACCGAACTCGAGCCCCTGGCGGGGCCCGGAGGCCCGGTCAAGCCGGCCGTCTATGAGGGCGGTCAGTACCAGCAGGACCGCCGCTGGGCCTCGCCGTCCGACAGCGAACCGACCCCGGTCATCGTCATCGACAATGTCCCCTCGCAGGCGAACCGCCTGGAGGACGCCCTGCGCCGGCACCGAGAGACGAGCGGGATCCCGGAACTCATCCTCGACCTCGAGGCCATCGGCAACCTGCCGCCCCACCTGCCGCGCCGGCTGTCGAGCCTCCAGTTCCCGCATCGCAACGCCGACGCCTACCTGCGGGACGCCCGGCTCGGCGACGAGGACTTCCTCAAGACCGAGGTGGGGCGCGCCGTCTTCGACGCCACCGCGCAGACCTGCGGGCCACTCATGGCCTGGTTCCCGCAGTCCGTCCTGTTCGGCTTCTGGCAGTCCCACCTGGGCAAGAAGCGATCGAACGCGAAACACGCCCGGGCCTGGGTCTCCGAGATCGTCGGCTGGAACCCCGCCGCGACGGACACCCGTTCCTTCGGCCTCAAGGGGGACGCGCTGAATCTCAGCGTGGAGGAACGCGTCACCTACGATCCGGCGAACTCCACCGAGTGGCAGTTCGGCAAGGAGAAGCGGACCGAGGGCCGGAAGCAAGAGAAGTTGTCCGAGATCGGTCTCGGCCAGGTGCCGTTCATGGGGAAGGACGCCACGGCGGCGGCCGTGTCCTTCTCCCGGGTGAGTCAGCGGGCCACGGTGTCGTTCGCCCAACTCCGGCGCGTCCGGTTGGGGCCGGACCACGGCGACGAGGCGAACAGCGCCGCGCGAGCCCTGCTCGTCGCGCTCGGTCTCTACGCGCATGTTCTCGCGTTCGGCCACGGCTTCGCGCTCCGCTCCGGGGCGGAACTCCGGCCCAGGAAGGTGGTTTTCACCTGGCTGGGAGGCGAGGGAGACGAGGAGGTCGCGACCCTCGACGCCGAAGGTGCTCTCGATCTCCTGCGGGACGCCCGCAAAAGGGCGGCGAACGCCGGCGTCCCGCTGGACGGCTGGGGCGCGGAGCCCCTGATCCTCACTCCGAAGCCCAACCTCAGCGACGCGATCCGGGCCACCTGGCCGGACCTGGAAGGGTGATGTTCTCGGTCTCCGTCGAACTCCTGCACGGCATCTTCCGGGGCGACGCCCAGGGCACGGCGAACACCGGGCGTGGGGCGGTCCCCGAGTGGCCGCCGGCGCCCTTCCGGCTCTTCGCGGCCTTCGTCGCCGCCGACGGAACCGGCGATCGGTGCGCCGTCACCGACGGATCGGAGTTGGAGTGGTTCGAGCGCTTGCCGCCTCCGGTGATCCATGCCGATCTCGATCCGTGGTTCGAGGAACTCCAGCCGCGCTATGTCGTGGAACACCGCGGAAACGCCGTCAAGAACACGCATCAGGAATATGTCGGGCGCAAGGCGACCCTCGTCCGGCCCGGCGTCCGGGTCTCGCCGAAGGATCCGCGGCTGGTCTATTCGTGGGAAGTGGAGCGGCCGCCGGAGCGGACGCTCGACGCCCTCCGCCTCCGCGCGGCGCGCATCGGATATCTCGGCGCCTCGGACTCCCCGGTGCGGGTCCGCGTCCGCGCCGGCGACGCCGCAGTCGAGACGCCGGGTTCCGCGTTCGTCCCGGACTCCGGGGGATCCCTGGCCATCAATGTGCCGGCGCCGGGCGACCTGGGCGTTCTCGACCGCATGTACGAAGCCTGGGTGGAGCATGGAGCCGACATCGGTCGTTCCCAGTTCCCGGCGCTGCGCCACGAAGCGGCGTACCGTCACCCGAAGATCGAGTCGCCGGGGGCGAACGGGGAAGTGGTGGCCTGGCTCCGCCTGTGGCCCGCGGTGCCCGGCCGCCGCATCGGCGCCGTGACCGCCCTGTTCAAGGAAGCGGTCGTGGGCCAGTACCAACGGATCTTCGGCGATCCGCCGGCCGTTCTCCACGGCCACGGATTCACCGGCAAGGGCTACGAACTGGCGCGCTTCCTGGCTCTGCCCGATGTGGCGTTCCGCCGTTCGCGGGGACGGATCCACGGACTGGCCCTGTGGATGCCGCCGGGATCCACACCCGCCGAGACCCGGCAGGCGCGGGGCGCCGCGTTCTCGGTGCGGCGGCTCACCAGTGACGACCTCGATGTCTCGATCGAGCCGCGAGAAGGGGACCGTCCGGTCGCGACCCAGCCCCGTCGCTGGGAGGGCCCGTCCCGCGGGTGGGCGACGGCTTTCCCGGCGATCCACGAGCGGCGGGGCCGGCTCGACCTGCCGGAGATCACGCGCTGGTGCCGGCACGCCGGCCTCCCGGATCCGGTCGCCTACCGCGCCACCCGCACTCCGCTCGTTCGCGGCGCGGCCGATCTGGCGCCGGTGGAAGTGAACCGACCCGGGCGTTCCGGACCCCCCTACTGCCATGTGGCGATTCTCTTCGCCGAGCCGGTCAGGGGCCCGGTCGTGATCGGCAGCGGCCGTCAGCGCGGCTTCGGGCTGTGCTCGCCGTTGACCGATCCGGAAGCGGTGGAAGGCCGATGAGCGCCGCGTCTTCGCCCTTCGGGAGGTCGGCGGCGCCCCCGATGCCGGACTTCCCGTCGTTCTACCGCGCGATCAACGGGCGCGAGCCGTTCCCCTGGCAGGCGCGCCTCGCCGAGCAGGTCGAGCGGACCGAGGAGTGGCCGACGGAGATCGGCGTTCCCACCGGACTGGGGAAGACGGCCTGTCTGGACCTCGCGGTCTGGTGGCTGGCCTCCCAGGCGGACCGGCCGCCGCCGACCCGGTCGGCGCCGACCCGGATCTGGTGGGTCGTCAACCGGAGACTGCTCGTGGATTCCACGGCGCGGCACGCCGACGAGATCGCGGCGGCGCTGCGCGATCCCGCAACCGCGAAGTCGAACCGGGAGGATGCGGCCGCCGTCGCCGCCGTGGCCGACCGGCTCCGCTCCTTCTCGTCCGCTCCCGGCAGGGAACCGCTGGAAGTCATTCCGCTTCGCGGCGGCGTGCGGACGCGCACCCCTTCGGATCCCTCCCGCCCGGCCGTGATCCTGTCCACCGTGCCGATGTACGGATCCCGCCTCCTGTTCCGGGGATACGGCACGAGTCGCGGGATGCGTCCCGTGGATGCGGCGATGGCCGGGACCGACAGTCTGGTGCTCGTCGACGAAGCGCATCTCGCGCCGCACCTGCGGACTCTCTGCGACGCGCTCCAGGAGTGTGCGCCCCCGAAACAGACATTCCTTCCCGGCTCGCGCTCCCGGCCCCGGATCGTGGCCCTCACGGCGACCGGCGCTGCGAAGGGCACGGCTCGCTTCGACCTCGACGACCGCGATCTCGTCCATCCGGTGGTGCGCCGGCGACTCGAGGCGCCGAAGCCGCTGGAATTGCGTGAATGCAACAAGGCCACCGAGGCCGCCCGAAGTCTGGCGGACGCGATGGGCGACCTGCTCGGCGCAGCGCCGGCGCCCGCCGCGGGAGTCGTCTTCGCCAACACGCCCAAGACGGCCCGGTCGGTGTTCGACCACCTGCGCAAGGCGATGAAGGGTGCCGCGGAAGTGCTCCTCCTGACCGGCCGCGCCCGCGAGCGCGAAGCCGGCCGGACGCGCGACACGATCCTGGACCCGGCGGAAGGAATGGCTTCCGCGAGGGATGCCGGGCAGCGGCGGGAGCGCCACCTGGTCGTCGTCGCGACGCAGACGCTGGAGGTCGGCGCGGACCTCGACGCGGAGTATCTCGTCACCGAGAACTGCGGCGTGCGGGCGCTGACCCAGCGCCTCGGGCGGCTGAATCGCCTCGGACGCCATCCCCATGCCCGCGCCATCTACCTCCACGCGCCGCCGCCGGAGCGCGCTCGCCGAAAGGCGGCGGCGAAGACCGCCGCGGCGGAATGGCCGGTCTATCGGCAGGAGCCGGAGATCGTGTGGAATCGCCTCCGGGAAGCCCGGGCAGCGTCCGCTTCGGAGGCGCCCGACCTCTGCCCGGGAAGCATCCAGGCGCTTCTGGGCGACCCGGCCGACGACCCGGGGAGATCGCCGGAGATTCTCTTCGGGCTGCTGTGGGAGTGGATCAAGACGACCACTCCGCCCCACGGCGAGGCTCCCGTGGAGCCCTACTTCTCCGGGATCGCCGGCGAAGACCGCCTGGTGTCCTTGATCTGGAGGGCCTGTCTCCCCGAGGACGGGAGAGTGCTGTGGCCGCGCCCCCGGGATCGGGAGTCCGTGAGCGTCCCCATCTCGGAGGTCCGCGACGCCCTGGCCCCGGAGGAGACGGTGCGGCGCCTCCGCCCGGATCGCCTGACGGTCGAAGTCGTCGGACGCGACCGGTTGCGGCCCGGGGACTCCCTGGTGTTGTCCTCGGTTCGCGGTCTGCTCGACCGGTTCGGCTGGAACCGGGACTCGTCGTCTCCGGTCGTGGATGTGTCCCTGGGCGACAACGGATTGCCTCTCGACTCCACCGCCATCGAGAACCTGCGAGGCCCCGGGATCCCCGCGACCCTCATCGAGACCGCCACCGGGCTCGACCCCGACGGGGAGCGCCTCGATCCCGAGGAGCAACGGGAAGCAGCGAACACGATTCTGCGGATGCTGCGGGAGGGCCCTGCGCCGCACGGATGGGAGGAGTCGGAGTGGACGGACTTCGTCGCCGCCCTGAGCGATGAGCCGCAGACGCCGAGGGAGGAAGTCGCCCGGCTTCGGGTCGAGAAGGGGCGGGGACTGGAAGAGCGCAGTGACGAGTTCGACGAGATCTCCTTGACCGACGACGATGTGACCCTGGATCATCACGGTCGGGAGGTCGCCCTGCGCGCACGGACGATCGCCGACCATCTCGGATTGCCTTCCGACCTGGCGGACGCGGTCGAGCGCGCCGGATCGCTCCACGACCTCGGAAAGGCGGACGAGCGTTTCCAGACCTGGCTTCACGGTGGCCCGGACCATCCCGAAGTGGTGCTGGCCAAGTCCGGGATGCCGCGTCATCGGTGGGCTGCGGCCCGGGGCAAGGCCGGATGGCCTCGCGGCGGCCGGCACGAGGCCCTGTCGGCCCGCCTCGTGGAGCAGTGGCTCGAACACGCCACCGACTGGGGCGATCCGGCGCTGCGTGACCTGTTGCTGCACCTGGTCGTGAGCCATCACGGCCACGGCCGGCCTCTGGTGTCTCCGGTTACCGATCGCGCTCCGGCGGTCGTGTCCGGCGAGATCTCCGGTTTCGCGGTCGAAGCGTCGTCGGATCTCTCCGAAGTGGACTGGACGCAGCCGGCGCGGTTCCGGCGGCTGAACGAGGAATACGGCCCCTGGGGTCTGGCCCTGTTGGAGGCCGTCGTCCGCCTCGCGGACCACGCGGTCTCGGGGCATTCGACTGCGAGTCGGAGCGGAGGGAGCGCCCGATGATCTCCATCCCCTGCCGCGGTCTGCCGGCCTCGTGGATCAACGGTTGGCTGGCCGCTGTCGGCGCTGTCGTGCTCGATCGCCGGCTCCGCCTGAGTTGGACGGAGGACGCGACGCCCGCGGCGGTGCTGTCCTCCGACGGTGACCCGGCCGAAGTCCTCGCCGAATCGTGGCCCTCGGCGAAGGCGCTCGACGAACTGCCGCTCGCGCCCGGCTGGGACCCCGGGAGTGTCCTGGAGCGGAAGATCCCGCTGGAGGCGTTCGTGGACCGGGTCAGGGCGGCCCGCGGCAGCCGCCACTCCTGGACGATCTCTTCGACTCTGACGGACCTGCACCTCGACCAGAACGGGGAGGTCGCGCACGCTCCGTTCGACCCGGCCGGCCCGGGAACGATCAAGTGGCTCCATCATCGCCTGGCGAAGGTGCACCGACAGGTCGAACCGACGCCGGACCGCCTCCGTGACTCGCTCGCCGGTTGCGCTGTCCGGGTGAAGGACAACGGCCTCGGGTTCGATCAGACCCGACTCGGATCCCAGTCGGACTCGACCGCGATCTGGGTGGATCCGGTCGTGGAAGTCCTGGCGTTCTTCGGGTTGGCCCTCTTTCCGCTGCGAGGACGCGGGACCGATGACCGTCTCGGCCGCTCGCTGCGTTCCGCTGCGCTGCAGCGCGGTTGGAGAACGGTGGAGAGCAGGGATGGAGAGCGGAGCGAAGTCAGGTTCCTTTGGCCTGCGTGGTCTCCGCAGTTGGACCGCGACGGGATCGATGCTCTCCTCGATGTATGGCAGCCGGAACGCAGGTCCGCGTGGCGGCGTCTCGGAGTGCATGCGGCCTGGAGGATCGTTCCGTACCGGCAACGAGCACAGTCTGACGCTACCAGGGCCTTCGGTTCGGAGCGTTGGGTTCCCGTGAAGAAAAAGGGGATCGCAGGGCGGTCGCCGGCAGCGTCCCGTCCGGCTGGAGCGAGGTGAAGACGGAACCGATCGTCCGCATCTCGGCGATCGAACACTTCGCCTACTGCCCCCGCCAGTGTGCGCTCATCCACGGCGACGGCGTGTGGCATCACAACGAGCACACGGTGCGAGGCAGCCGTGCGCATCGCCGGGTGGACAGCGGGCGCCATCGGCAGGAGCGTGGGCGAAAGGTGCTGCGGGCCATCCCGCTCTGGTCGGAGTCGCTCGGTCTGACCGGCCGCGCCGATGTGGTGGAGATCGAGGACGGCGTCGTCAGGCCCGTCGAGTACAAGTCGGGTGTCCGACACGGATCGGCCGCCGAACTGCAGTTGTGCGCGCAGGCTCTGTGTCTCGAGGAAATGCTGGGCGTGGAGATCCCCGACGGCCATGTCTGGTACGGCGGGCCGCGGCGCCGGGAGCCCGTCCGGTTCACGCCGGCCCTGCGGCAGGAAGTGATGGAAGTGATCGGGCGGATCCGGGACCAACTCTCGAGCGGCGTACTTCCCGAAGCGCCCAACGACCGAAGGTGTACGGAATGCCAACTGCGGCATCACTGCCTTCCGGAGGTGACGAGCGCACCCGATCGCGTCGCCCGGTATATGAGGGAGGTCGTGTTCTCGTGCGCTACCTGAGCACCGTCTATGTCCGGGATCATCGCGCCAAGGTGGGGCACCGCCGCGGTTCGCTGGTCGTTGCGACGGCGGACGCCAAGCAGCGCATCCCCCTCGAGGGGATCGACTCGGTGGTCCTGTTGGGTGGCGGACAACTGACCTCCCAGGCACTGGATGCCTGCGTTCAGCGAGGCGTCCGGGTAGCGGCCCTGCGGCCGAGCGGGGCGGTGCGGTTCCTCGTCGGAGGCGCGACCGGCGGGAATGTCCACCTGCGGGGCGCCCTCTACCGCGCCCTGGCCGACGAGGAGCAGTCGCTGGAACTCGCCAGGGCCATCGTCGCGGCGAAACTCCAGAACAGCAGGAAGGTCGTGGCGCGGTGGTCCCGGGACGAGAAAGATCCGGAGCGGTCGGAAGACCTGGCGCGGCGCGCCGAACAGATCGGGCAGCGGGTGGGCCGGCTGGCCGGAGTGAAGTCAGCGGACCAGGTGCGCGGCATCGAAGGGGACTCGGCGCGGATCTACTTCCGCGGCGTGGCGCAGGCTCTCGCGGGGAGCGGCTTTCGGTTCTCGGGACGCAACCGACGGCCACCGCGGGATCCGGTGAACGCCCTGCTCGGCTTCTGCTACGGCCTGCTGTTGACGGAATTCACGGGGGCACTGGAGAGCGTGGGTCTCGATCACCAGATGGGTTTCTTCCATCGCCCGAGATCCGGAAGGCCGTCCCTCGCCCTCGACCTCGTGGAAGAACTGAGGGCGCCGACGGATCGGTTCGTCGTATCGCTGGTTCGTCGGAAACAGATCGGGATCGACAGTTTCGTGGAGATGCCCGGAGGTGGCGTGTATCTGAGCGATGACGGGAGGACCCGGCTACTGGGTCTGTGGGAGAAACACAAGGAGGAGGAGATCCAACACCGGGTCTGCGACCGGAGAGTCGGGCGTTGGGCGTTGCCGTCGGTACAGGCGACACTGCTCGCCCGCTATCTTCGAGGAGACCTCCCGGCGTATCCTCCGTTCGTCCTCCCGTAGAGCGTGGACATCCTCCTGACTTACGACATCGCGGACACGGAGGGCGCCGGCGCCGTGCGGCTTCGGAGGCTGGCGCGAGTCTGCGAGAAGTACGGCGAGCGGGTCCAACTGTCCGTCTTCGAATGCCGACTGTCCCCGGCGCGGTTCGAGCGGATGCTCGGGGAGGTCCGGGACGCGATCGACAAACATCAGGACTCGGTGATCGTGTACAAATTCGCCGGGGAGATCGGGGAGGGGAGGCTGCGCCTGGGGCGGAGTCGGGGGCGCGAACTGGGCGAGCCGTGGGTGATCTGAGCGACTTGCGAACCTCCGGTGATCCGGGCTCTGGAGGGTCTTGCCTCGGAGGCGGCGCAGCGGGCCCGGTCGGTTCTCGCTGATCGGCGCAGGACTTCGGGAGTTCACGGGTAGAATTTTCGGATAATCCGCATTGTTGTGGCCTCTGCGCGGCGGGTCCGGCGACCCGTGGCCGAGCGGAGGTGGCCGCCTTGGCCCATTAGCACAGTCGCCGGGGCTTAGGCTCCGGCCTTCGTTGAGCGGAAAACTGGCCGGACACAGGGAAAGACCGGAGTCGGCGGCAGTCGCCGGGGCTTAGGCTCCGGCCTTCGTTGAGCGGCCAAGGGCGCAATGGACACGGCGGGGTTGACCCTCGCCGCAGTCGCCGGGGCTTAGGCTCCGGCCTTCGTTGAGCGCGCCCCCAACCGCGCAGGTCGGCGAAGGCGGCAAGACCAGTCGCCGGGGCTTAGGCTCCGGCCTTCGTTGAGCGGACTGCCGGCGCGAGCTGGAGGATTCCGTCTGCGCCGCAGTCGCCGGGGCTTAGGCTCCGGCCTTCGTTGAGCGCGGCGGCTCCGGGAGGCCGAGGGGACGCCGGACGAGGCCAGTCGCCGGGGCTTAGGCTCCGGCCTTCGTTGAGCGGGATCGAGGTGAATCCCCACGGAGAGAGGCAGATCCAGTCGCCGGGGCTTAGGCTCCGGCCTTCGTTGAGCGACGGGGGAGGATGCGGAGTTCCACCGGTGCCGGGAGGACCAGTCGCCGGGGCTTAGGCTCCGGCCTTCGTTGAGCGAAAGAAGAGGCGAAGAGGATTCCATACGATGGATAACCCAGTCGCCGGGGCTTAGGCTCCGGCCTTCGTTGAGCGGGTTCAGGGTTGAAGTAACCGGCGAGAGTCCGGCGGCAGTCGCCGGGGCTTAGGCTCCGGCCTTCGTTGAGCGTTCTCCGCGTTCGGCAAGGTCATCGCCCCCGGCCCCGCCGCAGTCGCCGGGGCTTAGGCTCCGGCCTTCGTTGAGCGAGGAGCAGCGGGAGATGCCGTCCGACCGTCCGGTCGGCGGCAGTCGCCGGGGCTTAGGCTCCGGCCTTCGTTGAGCGCTCTTGCCGCCGAAGTAGGGCAGCGTCTTGGGCGGTCCAGTCGCCGGGGCTTAGGCTCCGGCCTTCGTTGAGCGGGAAGGCCCTCCGCGCCGCCGGATACGCGCCCAGGACAGTCGCCGGGGCTTAGGCTCCGGCCTTCGTTGAGCGAACCCCACAGAGTCCCGGCGATAGCGCTTCAGTTCCAGTCGCCGGGGCTTAGGCTCCGGCCTTCGTTGAGCGAACAGGATGTGGTCGGCGATCCTTCCACACCGATTCCCCAGTCGCCGGGGCTTAGGCTCCGGCCTTCGTTGAGCGCTGGCTCGGGGGGAGACCTCCCTCCGGCAGGCCGAGGAGCAGTCGCCGGGGCTTAGGCTCCGGCCTTCGTTGAGCGACCACCACTCAGGCGCTCGGTATCGAGTGCCCCGCCAGTCGCCGGGGCTTAGGCTCCGGCCTTCGTTGAGCGATCGGATCGAGGCGAAACACCTGCCGCCAGCACCAGTCGCCGGGGCTTAGGCTCCGGCCTTCGTTGAGCGACGACTCGCGGAGTCGGCGCTTCATCACCGCCGGGAGCAGTCGCCGGGGCTTAGGCTCCGGCCTTCGTTGAGCGGACTTCGCTTCCTCTGCCTACTACCTCCGCCTCTTCCCCAGTCGCCGGGGCTTAGGCTCCGGCCTTCGTTGAGCGCCGGGGAGGGGCAGCAGTCTCGGACGCCGCTCCACGCCCAGTCGCCGGGGCTTAGGCTCCGGCCTTCGTTGAGCGGCGTGAGCGCATCCCGCTCGGAGGTAACGGCTGCGCCCAGTCGCCGGGGCTTAGGCTCCGGCCTTCGTTGAGCGACGAATGGCGAGGCCAGCAGGTCGGCGGCCCGAAGGAAGCAGTCGCCGGGGCTTAGGCTCCGGCCTTCGTTGAGCGAGCGACTGGATCAGGGCGGCGGTCTCGTCGGCGCGGTCGCCAGTCGCCGGGGCTTAGGCTCCGGCCTTCGTTGAGCGCGGGCGCTCATCGTCTCGCTCCGGCAGCCGACGCCCCTCCAGTCGCCGGGGCTTAGGCTCCGGCCTTCGTTGAGCGCGCGCCGCCGTCGAGGCCGCTCGCCGGGCCGAGGACCCCAGTCGCCGGGGCTTAGGCTCCGGCCTTCGTTGAGCGGAGGTGGAGATCGAGAAGACCCTGGACGAATTCGAGGCCAGTCGCCGGGGCTTAGGCTCCGGCCTTCGTTGAGCGTGCCAGGCAACATGCAGGCAACTCACGGCGATCTCGTGCAGTCGCCGGGGCTTAGGCTCCGGCCTTCGTTGAGCGATGTCCTTCCGCAACTTGATATCGCCCGCCTGAATGGTCAGTCGCCGGGGCTTAGGCTCCGGCCTTCGTTGAGCGCACTGCACCGGCGTTCAAGACGCGAGTGCAGGGAGTGCAGTCGCCGGGGCTTAGGCTCCGGCCTTCGTTGAGCGCGGACATTCCGGGGGCCGTATCCGGCGGCGCGGAGCAGTCGCCGGGGCTTAGGCTCCGGCCTTCGTTGAGCGGTCTAGTGGACCGTAGCGGGAGTTCGGATAGTGATCCGCCGAGAAACATCAGAGTACGTCCACTTGTAGGGCCGGGCGACCTTGTTGTGCTCACGGATGAAGCGAAGGATCTTCCGCTCCAGATCCGCAACCGAGGTGAAGATGCCGCGGGCCAGAACATCCCGCTTCAGCTTCGAGAACCACAGTTCGATCTGGTTCAACCACGACGAGTAGGTCGGCGTGTAGTGGATGTGGAAGTTCGGCTGGGCCGCCACGAAGGCTTTGACCGCCTTCGTCTTGTGGACCGAGAGGTTGTCTGCGATCACGTGGATCTCCCGGCCCGGCGGCTGGCTCGCCACGATCTCACCGAGAAAGTCGAGGAACGAGGCTCCGTTGACCCGTTCCACCGTCTTCCCGTGAACCACACCGGTCTGCGTCTCCAGGGCCGCGATCAGCGACCGGGTGCCATGCCGGTAGTACTCGAAGCCGTGGCGCTCGGCTCGGCCCGGGGACATCGGAAGCACCGGCACCGTCCGTTCCAGGGCCTGGATCGCCGTCTTCTCGTCCACACTGAAGACGGCTGCGTTCTCCGGAGGGTTCAGATACAGGCCGATGACATCGGCCGCCTTCCGCTCGAAGTCCGGGTCCTTCGACGCCAGATAGTTCCTCTTCGAGTGCGGCTGGAGGTTCGCGCTCGTCCACACCCGGTGCACCAGGGTGTGGCTGACGCCGAGGTGTCGCGCCAGGCGCCGCGTGCTCCAGTGCGTGGATCCATCCGGCGGCTTCTCCCGGGTCGTCGCCAGGACCTTCGCCTCCATCTCCGGTGTCTGAACCGTCCTCGGCGACCCCGGCGCCCTCCGCGAGGCCAGCGCCGGCACCCGACCTTCCCGGAAGCGCTTTCCCCACTTGTTCACGAAGGCGGGCGTGCAATCCAACTTGTTCTGGATCACGGACCACGGCTTCCCCGAGGCGAGCAGGAGAATCACCCGGGCGCGCCGGGCGTCTTCCGCTCTCACGGCGCGAGACTGGACGCGCCGGTTGAGCTCGCGTCGTTCCGGTGGTGACAGGATGATGGGATCGCGTCTCCGCATGGGAGAAGCATACCAGTATTCCATATGTTGTTACGATCCACTAGGCACCGTTGCCACGCTCGTTTCATGATGGTGCGCCAGTCGCCGGGGCTTAGGCTCCGGCCTTCGTTGAGCGGCCTCGACGGTTTCTACGCCTCTACCACCTCCGAAACAGTCGCCGGGGCTTAGGCTCCGGCCTTCGTTGAGCGGCGGCGAAGCGGGAGTTGGCGGAGCCAGTGCCGCGAGCAGTCGCCGGGACTTAGGCTCCGGCCTTCGTTGAGCGCGACTACTTCACGGACGGGAACGGCCTGCTCTGGTACCAGTCGCCGGGGCTTAGGCTCCGGCCTTCGTTGAGCGAACGCATTCCACACCGACTCCCCCCCGAAACCCTTCCGCAGTCGCCGGGGCTTAGGCTCCGGCCTTCGTTGAGCGACCACGGCGGCGGTATCGTTCGGCATCCCGTAGAGGACTGGAAGGGCAGTCGCCGGGGCTTAGGCTCCGGCCTTCGTTGAGCGCCGTCGGTCGCCCCGGATGTGCTGCTCGACATCTCCCCAGTCGCCGGGGCTTAGGCTCCGGCCTTCGTTGAGCGAAGTAGCGGGCGGCGCGGGCGGATGCCACCACTGCAGCAGTCGCCGGGGCTTAGGCTCCGGCCTTCGTTGAGCGGCGCCCGTCCAGGGTCGGCAGCGCCCCGTAGAGGGTCAGTCGCCGGGGCTTAGGCTCCGGCCTTCGTTGAGCGTCCACATACTCGCCGGGCACGGCGGTCAGCATCCCGGCCCAGTCGCCGGGGCTTAGGCTCCGGCCTTCGTTGAGCGGCCTAAGACTTTTCGGCGTTTTCCGGCCTCCGCCGGAACAGTCGCCGGGGCTTAGGCTCCGGCCTTCGTTGAGCGCGCGCCGTGATATCCGGCCCCGCCCCAACTTTTTCTCCAGTCGCCGGGGCTTAGGCTCCGGCCTTCGTTGAGCGACCGGGTCGCGGGCGGCCCGGGCGGCGCGGGCGGCCAGTCGCCGGGGCTTAGGCTCCGGCCTTCGTTGAGCGCAGGTAGCAGTTGCCGGTGAGACAGAGATCCGCGAAGCAGTCGCCGGGGCTTAGGCTCCGGCCTTCGTTGAGCGACCGGCGACCTCGCCGTGATGACCCTGCCCCCCAGCAGTCGCCGGGGCTTAGGCTCCGGCCTTCGTTGAGCGCGGGTTTCGCTCCACTTCGGAAGCGTCCTGGCCTTCAGTCGCCGGGGCTTAGGCTCCGGCCTTCGTTGAGCGGCGCCCCAAGCCTTCAAGCGGATGGCGTCCGCCCCAGTCGCCGGGGCTTAGGCTCCGGCCTTCGTTGAGCGGACGCGCTGGTAGCGGCCGGAACGACTGACGCCAACAGTCGCCGGGGCTTAGGCTCCGGCCTTCGTTGAGCGTGCTGCGGGGAGAGCGGAGAGTGGGTCGAGTGCGGCGCAGTCGCCGGGGCTTAGGCTCCGGCCTTCGTTGAGCGCGGTCGGAGTCGAAGCGCTACACCATCAACGCGACGCCAGTCGCCGGGGCTTAGGCTCCATGCCGGAGTTCGATCTCGTCTCCGCAGGCGTCGGCCCATCAACGCGACGCCAGTCGCCGGGGCTTAGGCTCCGGCCTTCGTTGAGCGCGCCGCCGGCGATCACGCCCGCGCTCACGACCACCACCAGTCGCCGGGGCTTAGGCTCCGGCCTTCGTTGAGCGGAGGCGGTCGGTCGCATCATCGAGATCGGCAAGCGCAGCAGTCGCCGGGGCTTAGGCTCCGGCCTTCGTTGAGCGCGCATACGCCGGCGTCATACTCTCCACCGCATACGCCGCAGTCGCCGGGGCTTAGGCTCCGGCCTTCGTTGAGCGGCCTGGCTGGAGGGCCTCTACTGGCGCGACAGCGATAACCCAGTCGCCGGGGCTTAGGCTCCGGCCTTCGTTGAGCGAGGCATGACCCTACCGCCGCTGCGGCCATACCAGGCGGCAGTCGCCGGGGCTTAGGCTCCGGCCTTCGTTGAGCGCACTCGGCGCCGATCTGCGGGATGTGCGGCGCGCGCCTCAGTCGCCGGGGCTTAGGCTCCGGCCTTCGTTGAGCGGCGAACGAGGACAGCCCCTCCCGTTCATCGTCTTCCGGCAGTCGCCGGGGCTTAGGCTCCGGCCTTCGTTGAGCGGGCGTGATCGTGCGCGGGGAGCGAGTCGGCTCCGTCAGTCGCCGGGGCTTAGGCTCCGGCCTTCGTTGAGCGGCGGTGGACGGCATCCCGCGCCTGTTCCCCGACTGGCCGACCAGTCGCCGGGGCTTAGGCTCCGGCCTTCGTTGAGCGGACACAACGAACGAGTCCGTGTTGGTGATGGACTCGCACCAGTCGCCGGGGCTTAGGCTCCGGCCTTCGTTGAGCGTAGCCCCCCGACAGCCTGCCGGGGATCACTCGCTCCTCGCAGTCGCCGGGGCTTAGGCTCCGGCCTTCGTTGAGCGGGAAGCGACTACGACTCCCTGGACGCCGAATGGAAGCAGTCGCCGGGGCTTAGGCTCCGGCCTTCGTTGAGCGGTCTTCGTCTCGCGGTCGAGTCCGCGCCACTCGCAGGCAGTCGCCGGGGCTTAGGCTCCGGCCTTCGTTGAGCGCGATAGCCGACCTCGCTGACGCTGATCGAAGGGATCAGCAGTCGCCGGGGCTTAGGCTCCGGCCTTCGTTGAGCGATCTGCGCCTGGACGATCCGAAGGTGGAAGTGGCTACCCAGTCGCCGGGGCTTAGGCTCCGGCCTTCGTTGAGCGCTCGTCCGGCCAGACCTCGGACTCGATCCCGACAACCCAGCAGTCGCCGGGGCTTAGGCTCCGGCCTTCGTTGAGCGATCCCCGGCATCGTCGCCACGGCGAAGGCGGAGGTGCAGTCGCCGGGGCTTAGGCTCCGGCCTTCGTTGAGCGCCGGGGGCAGGGCATCGGGCCTACCTCCACGCCCCCAGTCGCCGGGGCTTAGGCTCCGGCCTTCGTTGAGCGATCGCCTGCTGGTTCGTCGCCGCCGTCCTCGCCGCGCAGTCGCCGGGGCTTAGGCTCCGGCCTTCGTTGAGCGCCCTCCGGTCGCCTTCGCCTCGGAAGATGCCCCCGCCAGTCGCCGGGGCTTAGGCTCCGGCCTTCGTTGAGCGCGCTCCCGCTCCCCGAGGAGGCCCGATGACCTTGACCCCAGTCGCCGGGGCTTAGGCTCCGGCCTTCGTTGAGCGGTGCACTAAGGGTCTGTCCCGACCATGCCTAGAAACGGCGCAGTCGCCGGGGCTTAGGCTCCGGCCTTCGTTGAGCGCTGAACGGGAAGCTCATGAAAGAGTCGCCCCCGCACCAGTCGCCGGGGCTTAGGCTCCGGCCTTCGGCCGAGGCTGACTTCCTCCGCGCCCGCGCCCTGCTCCCCGCACCAGTCGCCGGGGCTTAGGCTCCGGCCTTCGTTGAGCGTTCGGGGAACGACCGGGCGGCCGCGCCGGACGGCAGTCGCCGGGGCTTAGGCTCCGGCCTTCGTTGAGCGTTGGAGACTTCGAGCGTTCCGGCGCGGCTTCCGCCAGTCGCCGGGGCTTAGGCTCCGGCCTTCGTTGAGCGAGCACCTGCTCGACCGACTCTCGCCGGGACCACGACCAGTCGCCGGGGCTTAGGCTCCGGCCTTCGTTGAGCGACAGCCGAACGGGTCGCCGGAAACGAGGGCGCGATAGCCAGTCGCCGGGGCTTAGGCTCCGGCCTTCGTTGAGCGTACGAGCCGGGGAGCGCCCCCCCGTCGTCCGTCCACCCAGTCGCCGGGGCTTAGGCTCCGGCCTTCGTTGAGCGGCGGGGCCGCGTCCGTCGATCCTCTGAAAGAGGACGATCACCAGTCGCCGGGGCTTAGGCTCCGGCCTTCGTTGAGCGAGGTCTTTCCCCGCCCCGTATTCCCCGTGGCGGTGCTCCAGTCGCCGGGGCTTAGGCTCCGGCCTTCGTTGAGCGCGGGATTACCGCGCCCGGATGGCCCGGCGTCCGTGCCAGTCGCCGGGGCTTAGGCTCCGGCCTTCGTTGAGCGAGGTGCTCGGCCTCCCGGATGCTCACGGGGCCGCTGGGCAGTCGCCGGGGCTTAGGCTCCGGCCTTCGTTGAGCGTCGTAGAACTGAATCTCGTCTAGGCTCAAGTCTCGATCCCAGTCGCCGGGGCTTAGGCTCCGGCCTTCGTTGAGCGTTCGTCGGCTGTGGAGACTTGGACGCTCCCGACACCGGCAGTCGCCGGGGCTTAGGCTCCGGCCTTCGTTGAGCGCGGTCCCCGTAGTACCACCCTGGTGAGAGCTGACGCGCCAGCCGCCGGGGCTTAGGCTCCGGCCTTCGTTGAGCGGCACGCTCGACGGAGAGCGCACCACCCCACGGAGGGCAGTCGCCGGGGCTTAGGCTTCGGCCTTCGTTGAGCGCTCCACAGCATTGCTATCTCCCTGCGCCGGATGGCGGACTGTCGCCGGGGCTTAGGCTCCGGCCTTCGTTGAGCGTGGTCGAGCACATTCTGCCCGGCGAGTCGCAAGGTCCAGTCGCCGGGGCTTAGGCTCCGGCCTGCCTTCGTTGAGCGAGAATCATCGGAACCTGGTCGAGATAGAAGCGCGCCCGCTGTCGCCGGGGCATAGGCTCCGGCCTTCGTTGAGCGGTTTCCATCCACGCCCCCGCGCGAGGGGCGACGGTCCGTCCTGTCGCCGGGGCATAGGCTCCGGCCTTCGTTGAGCGGACAACCTGCGGCCGGACATCCGGGCTGCGTGGGACCGCAGTCGCCGGGGCTTAGGCTCCGGCCTTCGTTGAGCGGCGGCGGCGGCCTCGGCGGCCAGGCGCTCGTTCCGCCCAGTCGCCGGGGCTTAGGCTCCGGCCTTCGTTGAGCGAGCGCGGCGAACCGGGCGGCGGTCTCGTCGGCGCGGGCAGTCGCCGGGGCTTAGGCTCCGGCCTTCGTTGAGCGTTCGGGTTCGACGGGAACTCGGCGTTGAGTCCGACGACAGTCGCCGGGGCATAGGCTCCGGCCTTCGTTGAGCGGCGGTGGACGGCATCCCGCGCCTGTTCCCCGACTGGCCGACCAGTCGCCGGGGCTTAGGCTCCGGCCTTCGTTGAGCGCGGCAGATTCTCGACCCGCAGATTCGGGAGCAGCAACCAGTCGCCGGGGCTTAGGCTTCGGCCTTCGTTGAGCGGGCGGCGCCCTGGTCGCCGCCGAGTGGACCGACCGCCCAGTCGCCGGGGCTTAGGCTCCGGCCTTCGTTGAGCGGGCGTGTCCGAGAGGACGATCCGCAACGCCAAGCAGCCTGTCGCCGGGGCTTAGGCTCCGGCCTTCGTTGAGCGAATCCGTTTCTGACGAAGGCGGTAGCGGGGGCGACGGTCCGTCGCCGGGGCTTAGGCTCCAGCCTTCGTTGAGCGTTCGCGTTCCAGTCTGCGAGAGTCTGCACGCAGAACCTGTCGCGGGGGCTTAGGCTCCGGCCTTCGTTGAGCGGTCGCACCGAACACCACCCCTTTCGCCTTCCGCCGCCTGTCGCCGGGGCTTAGGCCCCGGCCTTCGTTGAGCGGCAGTGGTGGTGTCCGTACGGGCGGCGCGCCACGAACTTGTCGCTTGGGCTTAGGCCCCAGCCTTCGTTGAGTGCGCCTATCAAGCACCCAAAAGGGCTATTGATAGTAGCTGTCGCCAAGGCTTAGGCTCCGGCCTTCGTTGAGCGAGAATCATCGGAACCTGGTCGAGATAGAAGCGCGCCCGCTGTCGCCGGGGCTTAGGCCGCGGCCTTCGTTGCGCGGTTTCCATCCACGCCCCCGCGCGGGGGGCGACGGTCCGTCCTGTCGCCGGGGCTTAGGCTCCGGCCTTCGTTGAGCGTCTTCCCTTGTTCCCGGCGGCGCACGAGATCGCCGGACAGTCGCCGGGGCTTAGGCCCCGGCCTTCGTTGAGCGGCCGGGTTGATGGCGTAGGCCAGGTCGACGATTTTCCTCCAGTCGCCGGGGCTTAGGCTCCGGCCTTCGTTGAGCGCACCGGAGAGATACCATCTCCCTTGTTCCGGGCGGCGCTGTCGCCGGAGCTTAGGCTCCGGCCTTCGTTGAGCGACCTCGTCCCAACTGACGATCGTGGTGGGTGTCGACTGTCGCCGGGGCTTAGGCTCCGGCCTTCGTTGAGCGAGCGAGAGGGGGAGCGCCGGCGCGATTTCCGGGCCGACAGTCGCCGGGGCTTAGGCTCCGGCCTTCGTTGAGCGTTTGCGTTCCAGTCTGCGAGACTCGAAACGCAGAACCAGTCGCCGGGGCTTAGGCTCCGGCCTTCGTTGAGCGGGGCCAGAGTCGGATCGGTGGCGGTCAGCGTAGGTGCACCCAGTCGCCGGGGCTTAGGCTCTGGCCTTCGTTGAGCGAAGACAACCCTCGCGCTCGGCATCGACTGCCCGGCCCAGTCGCCGGGGCTTAGGCTCCGGCCTTCGTTGAGCGAAGTCCTTCGGCTTCGTCGGGGCATACGCCAATGTCAGTCGCCGGGGCATAGGCTCCGGCCTTCGTTGAGCGGGCGGGGAGGCGAACACGCAACCCTACGGGGCAGAGGCCCTGTCGCCGGGGCATAGGCTCCGGCCTTCGTTGAGCGGGCAATGCCATCGTCCCGCTGCTCGGTTCGTTTTCTGTCGAACACGGCGCCGCCGAACGGCCGACCCCGCGCTACAATCCCATGTTGAGCGGGTCCATCCCCTCGCCTACGGGGAACCCCGTCGCCCCGTCCCTTCGCCCTGGCGTAAGCCGGGGCCTTCGTTGAGCGAATGTTGCCGGCGGCATTCTTCCTCCGGATGGTGGGAGGTAGCCGGGCATCGTGTCCCGGCCTTCGTTGGGCGAGACTACCGGAGTAGTCGAAGTCGTGGGCATCACCCTGTCGCCGACGCTTACGCTCCGGCCGTTGTCATCGGTCCACGATCTCCGTGGCCTCATGGAGGCGTCCGGCCATTCCGGAAGCAGAGTCCCTTCAACCGGGGGCTCAGGCGGGGTCCGGCTTTGGTGGGTAGTATTTTCCGTTGGAGGTCAGGCCGCCGTTGCCGTGGCGGAGGTGGGTCCGGCCGCGGACGATGGATCGCGCCAACCGGATGGCGTCCGTGGTGCTGTCCAGGGAGCGCACCGCGAGATACTCGATGAACGGCCGGAGGTCGCCCTCGTCCGCCCACTCCAGACTGCGGATGTATCTCGCCTTTCCGGCCGCGGGGACGACCGGGGGGAATTCGCCGTTCCGCGCGAAGGCGTAGGCGACCAGGAGACGTGACATCCGCCCGTTCCCGTCCTGGAATGGGTGGATGCGCACGAAGGCGTGATGGAGCCAGGCCGCCTCCACTTCCGTCGGCAAATCCCGGTCCGCGTGCGTGCGATGGAACGCCAGGAACTGATCCATTTCCGAGTCCACTTGCTCCGGCGGGCAGTACTCATGGACGAAACCGTCGTCTCGCCGCGGGTTGTTGGGCCGCATCTTGTAGGCCCCCTTTCGCAGCGGAAGGTGGATCCGCTCGCCGGTGATGCCGTGGATGCCCACCGCCGTGTCCTGGTGTCGGGTCAGGATGGCGTGGAGCGCGCAGATCGCCGTATGGCTGAGCGGCACGCGGCCCTTCGCCAGGTCGAAGACCGCCTCGAGCGTCTCCTCCTGGTCCTCGAGCAGGCCCCGCAGCGTCCGGTCGTCCGCGTGCCCCAGGTCGCTGTGGACACTGTGCGCTCCCCGCACGCTCTCGAATCCCTCGGTGATCAGCTGTTCGGTCACGCCCCGGCGGAGGAGGTAGAGACCCTCGATCTGGCCGGTCTCGATGGCGAAAGTGCGATTCTGCTCGCGCAGCCAGATGTCCATCAGAGTGCGGTCGATCTTCGAATCCTCGAGTTCCCGCCGCGCCTCCCGCCACTTGCCGACACTCTCCCGGTATGCGCCGAACCCCCAGCCCTCCGCTGCCGGGGGCAGGTCGGCGACCCGACGCCAGCGGGCGCCGTACGGCTTCGGACCCGCCGGCTCCGCCATACGCCGAATATAGCGAGTCGCTGTCGGTCGCTGCCGTCCGGCGGGGAGGCGCCGGCCCCGACGCGGAGGCGCGGCTTCCGCCTCTCGGACGTGCCGGCAGCGACAGGTGTCGAGTGACACCAACTCTTGCGCATTTGGGGGACACGAACTCTTACGCACTCGGCGGGTCGGTGGAGCGTCGGTTCATCGTCCCGACCCTCGACGATGGTCGGGGAGAACCTCGACCGCCACACCGACCGCCCCCCCCGCCTGCTCCACGCCCTCCTGTCCGACCTGACCCCGCTCGACTGAAGGAGTCTTGGGGAGGTGGTGGGCGTCGGGGGCAGCCTCGCCAACAGGTTCGGGCCGGTGAGGGTGGTCGATCCGGTACCTGGGCATTCGACCCCGGAGGCGGAGCCCTCGGCCCGCGTTATTCGGGACCGCTCTCCGGAGCGCGGTACTCACGCCGGATCTTCTGCCCCTCCGCCCGTTCGCGGCGCTCGAGAAGTCCCGCCGCCGCCATCGGGTCGAGGTGCCGCCGGCGGAGGTTGCGGGGGTGGGCCCGGAGCCAGGCCGCCAGTTCGCGGCCGGTCGTCCACCTCCCGGCGCAGAGGCGCGTGATCACGGCGCGAAGGTCGGCACGTCGCGGGCGTTCGCCCAGGTTCCGGATCGCCTCCCGCAGGGCCTCCGGCGCCGCCCCCGGCAGACTCGTTGCCGGCGGGGGAGGGGGATCCCCGGCGGGAGGAGTTGCGGTCGGACTCGTCCGGGGGGCCCTCGGAGCGTCGGCGGTCGGCGACGACGGTTCGGAGGCCGGAGGGGGCGCCGAGTCCGAACCGGCCGGCGGCGGCTTGCCTCCGGGTTCACCGGAGCGCGCCGTACCGGCCGCGGGCGGGTTCCCGGCGCGGGCCTCGGGATCGGAGTCCGCCGGACCGGCGGCGGAGGTGGCGGCCGCAGTCGGGACCGCCCGTTCGGAACCGGGCCGACCGCCCGACGGTCGCTCCGGTTCGCTCGCGCCGCGGGCGGGGTCGCCCGGGCGCGGTCGCCGCGCCGGCGAGGGGGCGGGCTGCCTGCGGGTCACCCTCCGGGAACGCCGCCGCGACCGTCCCGGGACCGGCCCGGAGTCCCCGGCGGCCTCACGCTCGCCGTGACCGCCGCGACCGGGGCGGCGGCTCGTCGTCGCCGGAGCGGCGGCGGGAGCGGAGCCCGGCGGCGGCGAGGCCCGGCCCTCCGGTTCCGGCCGGGCTGCGGTCGTCGGCTCCGGCAGCGCCTCCGGCACCGGCGCGACCACCGGCTCCGGCACCACCGGCTTCTCCCCTTCCGGCGCCTCGCCGGTGATCGCCTCGTGGAGTTCGCCGAGGGCCACGCCCACCCCCGCCGCGCCCCGCGCCGTGTCCGCCCAGCGCGAGCCGCCGGAGCGCATCCGCCGACCGGCGCTCGCCAGCCGTCCCCCCACCCGGCCCAGCCGCCCCCCGGCGCGGCTCCAGTTCTGCCCCATCCCGTCCAGCCGGTTCCCCATCTTCCCCACGCTGGCGGCCACCGCGCCGGCCGCCTGCGCCACGCGCGCTCCCCGGTACGCCGAGCGACCGACCACCGCGAGCCCCCGGCCCAGGTGGATCCCGATCCAGCGCGCCCACAGCCACACGAAGCGGGCCGCCGCCAGCGGACGCGCCAGGAAGCGCCGCACCCGGTCGAGCCCCGGCGGCTCCTCGGGTGAACGAAGGACCGCGCCGGAGTCCGCCGGCCCCGAGATGGAAGCCACTTGCCGCCGCAGAGTATCCGACCCGCGCCGGGCGGGGCGCCGCTCCCGGTACCGACCTCCGCCGCCTCACCGACCCGGGCCGTCGAGCCGGCGGAGCGCCGGCGGCGCCGCCCGGAAACGGCCGCCGGGGAGCGGACCGGAGTACCCGCCGCTGCCGCCGCGCCGGGGCCGGGCGGTCTCCGGCCTCGTCAGCGGGGATGGGCGCTGCCGGCCGGGGACGGGAGAGGATTCGCCGTCGTCGGGGGGCTCAGTCGGGGTCCGGCTCGGGTGGGTAGTACTTGCCGTTGGAGGTCACGCCGCCGTTGCCGTGGCGGAGGTGGGTCCGGCCGCCGAGGATGGATTCCGCCAGGCTGGCGGCGCTCGCAGTGCTCTGTTGGGAACGCAGCGCCAGGTAGTCGATGAACGGCCGCAGGTCGCCTTCGTCGGCCCATTCCAGATTCTGGATGTAATCGTGTTTCTCGGCTGCCAGGACGATCGGGGGGAACTCGTCGTTCCGGGCGAAGGCGTAGGCGACGAGCAGGCGCGACATCCGCCCGTTCCCGTCCTGGAACGGGTGGATCCGCACGAAAGCGTGATGGAGCCAACCCGCTTCCACTTCCGTCGGCAACTCCCGGTCGGCGTGCGCGTGGTGGAACGCCAGGAAGGCGTCCATCTCCGAGTCCACCTGCTCCGGCGGGCAGTACTCGTGGACGAAACCGTCGTCCCGCCGCGGGTTGTTCGGGCGGACCTTGTAGTCGCCCTTCCGGAGCGGGATGCGGATCCGCTCGCGGGTGATGCCGTGGATGCCGACCGCCGTGTCCTGGTGCCGGGTCAGGATGGCGTGAAGCGCCTTGATGGTTGTATGGCTGAGCGGCCGGCCGCCCTTCGCCAGGTCGAAGACCGTTTCGAGAGTCTCTGCCTGGTCCTCCAGGAGCCCCCGGAGGGTCCGGTCGTCCGGGTCGCCGAGGTCGCTGCGGACGCTGTGCGCTCCCCGAACGCTCTCGAATCCCTCGGTGATCAACTGTTCGGTCACGCCCCGGCGGAACAGGTAGAGGCCCTCGATCTGGCCGGTCTGGATGGCGAAGTTGCGGTTTCGCTCGCGCAGCCAGATGTCCAGGAGGGTGTGGTCGACCTTGCGATCCTCGAGTTCCCGTCGCGCCTCCCGCCACCGCCCGACCGCTTCCCGGTACGAGCCGACGCCCCAGCCCTCCGCCTCCGGGGGGAGGTCGGAGACCCGGCGCCAGCGAGCGCCGTACGGCTTCGGACCCGGAGGTTCGGCCATCCGCCGAATATAGCGAGTGGGTGTCGGTCGCGGCCTCCCGGAGGCGAGGCGCCGGCGCGGACGCCCCGACCGGCGGATCGACCACCCTCCGCCGGATCGACCACCCTCTGCGGGATCGACCACCCTACGGCGGTATCGACCACCCTACGGCGGATCGACCACCCTTCGCCCGATCGACCACGCTCCGCCGGATCGACCACCCTTCGGCGGATCGACCACCCTGCGTCGGATCGACCACCCTGCGTTGGATCGACCACCCTGCGTCGGATCGACCACCCTGCGCCCGATCGACCACCCTGCGGCGGTATCGACCACCCTCCGGCGGATCGACCACCCTCCGGCGGATCGACCACCCTGCGGCCGATCGACCACCCTGCGACGGATCGACCACCCTGCGGCCGATCGACCACCCTGCGGCCGATCGACCACCCTGCGCCCGATATCGACCACCCTGCGCCCGATCGACCACCCCCCGCCCGATATCGACCACCCCCCGCCCGATATCGACCACCCTCCGGCGGATCGACCACCCTTCGCGCGGGCGGGGCGGGCCCGATCGACCACCCTACGGCGGATTGACCACCCTGCGGCGGATCGACCACCCTGCGGCGGATCGACCACCCTCTGGCGGATCGACCACCCTACGGCCGATCGACCACCCTGGGCTGGATCGACCACCCTTCGGCGGATCGACCACCCTCTGGCCGATCGACCACCCTTCGGCGGATCGACCACCCTCCGGCGGATCGACCACCCTGCGACGGATCGACCACCCTGCGCCCGATATCGACCACCCTGCGCCCGATATCGACCACCCTGCGCCCGATATCGACCACCCTGCGCCCGATCGACCACCCTGCGCCCGATCGACCACCCTGCGCCCGATCGACCACCCTACGCCCGATATCGACCACCCTGCGCCCGATCGACCACCCTACGCCCGATATCGACCACCCTACGCCCGATCGACCACCCTACGCCCGATATCGACCACCCTGCGGCGGATCGACCACCCTGCGCCCGATCGACCACCCTCCGGCGGTATTGACCACCCTGCGGCGGTATCGACCACCCTGCGGCGGATCGACCACCCTCTGGCGGATCGACCACCCTCTGGCGGATCGACCACCCTTCGGCGGATCGACCACCCTTCGGCGGATCGACCACCCTTCGGCGGATCGACCACCCTGCGGCGGTATCGACCACCCTCTGGCGGATCGACCACCCTGCTCCGGATATCGACCACCCTGGGGCCGATCGACCACCCTGCGCCCGATCGACCACCCTACGGCCGATCGACCACCCTACGCCCGATATCGACCACCCTGGGGCGGATCGACCACCCTGCGCCGGATATCGACCACCCTGGGGCCGATCGACCACCCTACGCCCGATATCGACCACCCTTCGCCGGATCGACCACCCTTCGGCGGATCGACCACCCTTCGCCGGATATCGACCACCCTGGGGCCGATCGACCACCCTACGCCCGATATCGACCACCCTTCGCCGGATATCGACCACCCTGCGTCGGATCGACCACCCTTCGCCGGATATCGACCACCCTGCGCCCGATCGACCACCCTTCGCCCGATCGACCACCCTTCGCCGGATATCGACCACCCTGCGGCGGATCGACCACCCTGCGACGGATCGACCACCCTACGGCGTATTGACCACCCTACGGCGTATTGACCACCCTCCGGCGGTATTGACCACCCTCCGGCGGATTGACCACCCTCCGGCGGTATCGACCACCCTGCGGCGGATCGACCACCCTTCGCCGGATCGACCACCCTGCGCCCGATCGACCACCCTACGGCGTATTGACCACCCTGCGGCGGTATTGACCACCCTCCGGCGGTATTGACCACCCTTCGGCGGATCGACCACCCTGCGACGGATCGACCACCCTTCGGCGGATCGACCACCCTCCGGCGGATTGACCACCCTGCGCCCGATCGACCACCCTCCGGCGGTATTGACCACCCTGCGGCGGTATCGACCACCCTGCGGCGGATCGACCACCCTCTGGCCGATCGACCACCCTGCGCCCGATCGACCACCCGCTGGCGGATTGACCACCCTGGCGGATTGACCACCCTTCGCCGGATCGACCACCCTCCGGGCAGATCGACCACCCTGGCGGATCGACCACCCTCTGCCTGATCGACCACCCCCACCGGACCGCACGGCGGATCGACCACCCTCACCAGCCCGACCGGCGGATCGACCACTCTCGGTTTTCCCGACAGCGGACCGACCGCCTTCGGCTCTCGGAGATCGTCGAGAGGAAGTGCGACCGGAGGTGCGAACGGATGGATGCCGGGTCGCCGGGGCGGATCGAGGGCGCCCGACCGCCGCCGGGCCGGGAGGACCGGGGGTTCCCGTCGGTCCCGGTTTTCGGGTTTCCGGCCGGGTGGATAATCGGGCGGATGCGGGATGGCGGGGGAGGCTTCGAAGCGGAGGGCGAGGGCCGCCGGGAGGGAAGCGGGGGCCGGGGCGCCGCGGGGAGGAGTCGGTGAGCGCGGGGCGGAGGGACGCCGTGAAGACGGTGCGGAAGTTGATCGAGGTGGCGCTGCCGCTGGACGACCTCAACCGGGCGGCGGCGCGGGAGAAGTCCATCCGGCACGGGCATCCCAGCACGCTGCACCTCTGGTGGGCGCGGCGGCCGCTGGCGGCGGCGCGGGCGGTGCTGTTCGCGCAACTGGTGGACGATCCGTCGTCCCGGCCGGAACTGTTTCCGACCGAGTTGGACCAGGCGCGGGAGCGGGAGCGGCTGTTCGCGATCCTGCGGGAACTGGTGCAGTGGGAGAACACCACCAACGAGGAACTCCTGGAGGGGGCGCGGGAAGAGATCCGGACCAGTTGGCGGCGGACCTGCGCGGACAACGCCGGCCATCCCCGGGCGGCCGAACTCTTCGACGCGGAGCGGCTGCCGGCCTTCCACGATCCCTTCGCCGGGGGCGGGGCGATCCCGCTGGAAGCGCAGCGGCTGGGCCTCGAAGCGCACGCTTCCGACCTGAACCCGGTGGCGGTGCTCATCAACAAGGCGATGATCGAGATCCCGCCGAAGTTCGCGGGGCGGCCGCCGGTGAACCCGGAGTCGCGGCAGCGGGCGCCGGGGGCGAAGGAGTGGAAGGGAGTGGCGGGTCTCGCCGAGGATGTCCGGTACTACGGTCAGTGGATGCGGGACGAGGCGGAGCGGCGGATCGGGCACCTGTACCCGAAGGTGCGGGTCACCGGGGAGATGGCGGCGGAGCGGCCGGATCTCGAACGCTACGCGGGCCGGGAGTTGACGGTGATCGCGTGGCTGTGGGCGCGGACCGTCCACAGCCCGAACCCGGGGTTCGCCGAGGTGCAAGTTCCCCTGGTCTCGAACTTCATGCTTTCGACGAAGAAGGGGAAGGAAGCCTGGGTCGAGCCGATCGTGGAGGGTCGGGACTACCGGTTCGAGGTCCGCGTCGGCCCGCCGCCGGATATGGAAACCACGAAGCGCGGAACGAAGACCGCCGGCCGTTACCGCCCGTTTCGGTGTCTCGTTTCCGGGACCCCGATGCCGTTCGACTACCTGCGCTCGGAGGGACGGGCGGGGCGGATGGGAGCCCGGCTCCTGGCCATCGTGGCCGAGGGCGACCGGGGTCGGGTCTATCTCCCTCCGGCCTCCGGGCACGAGATCGCCGCCGCGGAGGCGCGTCCGCCGTGGAAGCCGGAGGTCCGGTTGGAAGGGAAGGCCCGCGCCAATGTGGCGAACTATGGATTGACCACGGTAGGCGACCTCTTCACGGAGCGGCAGTTGACGGCGCTGACGACGCTCTCGGCCCTGGTCGGGGAAGCGGGGGCGAAGGCGCGCCGGGACGCGATCTCCGTAGCCGGCGATGGAGCAGCGTTCGATTCGCGCTCGCTGAGTGGAGGCGGCGCCGGGCCGGCGGCGTACGGCGACGCCGTGAGGCACTATCTCGCCTTCGCCCTCAGCAAGCAGGCCGATCTCGGGAACAGCCTGTGCCGATGGGAGCCGATGGCTGAGTGTCCGCGACAGTTGTTCGGCCGGCAGGCGATCCCGATCGTCTGGGACTATGCCGAGGGAAACCCGCTCGGCTCCAGTTCGGGCGCGTGGACCGTCTTCGTGGACGGGATCACCAGGGCGTTCGAGAAGGGGTGGGGCGCCGCGGCGGCGGCTCCTCCCGGGTACGCCATTCCCGGGAGCGCCCGGGAGCAGAGCAACTCCTGCGGAAGAGTCGTTTCGACGGATCCACCGTATTTCGACAACATCGGCTACGCCGATCTGTCCGATTTCTTCTATGCGTGGCTGCGGCATTCCCTGGGAACCACCTGGCCGGATCTGTTCTCCACCCTCGCCGCTCCGAAGACCGGAGAACTCATCGCCGCGCCATACCGGCACGGGAGCCGGGAAGCGGCCGAGGCATTCTTCCTCGAGGGGATGACGCAGGCGATGCGCCGGCTCTCCGAACTGGCGCATCCGTCGTTCCCGATCTCCATCTACTACGGCTTCAAGCAATCGGAAACGAAGAGCGATACCGGTGTGGCCAGTACCGGTTGGGAGGCCTTTCTCGGCGCCGTCATCGCCGCCGGGTTCTCCATCACGGGCACCTGGCCGATGCGGACCGAGAATGCGTCCCGCCTCGTGGGCATGGACCGGAATGCCCTCGCTTCCAGCATCGTGCTGGTCTGTCGGCGGCGGCCGGCGGAGGCGAGAATCGCCGGCCGGAACGAGTTCAGCGACGCGCTGAAGCAGGAACTGCCGCCCGCGGTGGTCGAACTCCAGCGGGCCGGGATCGCGCCGGTGGACCTGGCGCAGGCGGCCATCGGGCCGGGGATGGCGGTGTTCTCCCGGTACCGCAGCGTCAACCATTTCGACGGGAAGCCGCTGACGGTCCGGGAGGCGCTGGGGCGCCTCAACGAGGTCCTGGCCCAGACCCTCGAAGAGCAGGAAGGCGACTGCGACGGCGATACCCGGTGGGCGGTGGCCTGGTTCACCCGGCACCACTTCGAGGAAGGGGAGTTCGGGGACGCGGAGACCCTGTCGAAGGCGAAGAACACCAGTGTCGCCGGCCTCGTCGAAGCGGGGATCCTCCGTTCCGGCGGCGGCCGGGTGCGGCTGCTGCGCCCGGAGGAATTGCCGGCGGACCGGGATCCGCGGAAGGATCGGCGGCGCACGGTCTGGGAGGTGGTCCACCACCTGATCCGCGTGCTCGACACGGACGGCGAGATGGGGGCGGCGCGGCTGCTGCGGAGGATGCTCGACCGGGCGGAGGAGGCGCGGGCGCTGGCGCACCGGCTCTACGCCGTCTGCGACCGGCAGCAGCGCCCGGCGGAAGCCCTCGCCTACAACGCGCTGGTCGGCTCCTGGCCCGAGATCTCCCGCCTCGCCCGGGAAGACCCCGGCAAGGCCCGGGCGCTTTCCGCGTCGGGGTAGGGGTTTCCCCGGGGAGATCGCTTCCCGTTCGGGCGACCGCGGTCGGGAGTGAGGGCGGGGAGAAGCGGTCGGAGGGCCATCGTTCCTCGACGCCCGCGCCCCCGGCGGCGTCAGCGCCCTCCGGGGGACGATTCCCCGGTGGCGGCGAAGGAATCCGGCGGATGCCGAGGGTTGCCGTCGTTCGTGGTTCCCGGATTTCCGGCCGGGTGGATAATCGGGGGGATGCGGGACGGCGGGGGAGGCTTCGAGGGGCCGGGCGAGGGGCGCCGCCGGGAAGGCAGGGGCCGGGGCGCCGCAGGGAGGAGTCGGTGGGCGAAGGGCGGAGCGACGCCGTGAAGACGGTGCGGAAGTTGATCGAGGTGGCGCTGCCGCTGGACGACCTCAACCGGGCGGCGGCGCGGGAGAAGTCCATTCGGCACGGGCATCCGAGCACGCTGCATCTCTGGTGGGCGCGGCGGCCGCTGGCGGCGGCGCGGGCGGTGCTCTTCGCGCAACTCGTGGACGATCCCTCGTCCCGGCCGGACCTCTTCCCGACGGAGGAGGAACAGGAGCAGGAACGGAAGCGGCTGTTCGCGATCCTGCGGGAACTGGTGAAGTGGGAGAACACGACGAACGAGGAACTTCTGGAGGGGGCGCGGGCGGAGATCCGGACCAGTTGGCGGCGGACCTGCGCGGACAACGCCGACCATCCCCGGGCCGCCGAACTCTTCGACAAGGAGCGGCTGCCGGCCTTCCACGATCCGTTCGCCGGGGGCGGGGCGATCCCGCTGGAAGCGCAGCGGCTGGGTCTGGAAGCGCACGCCTCCGACCTGAACCCGGTGGCCGTGCTCATCAACAAGGCGATGATCGAGATCCCGCCGAAGTTCGCGGGGCGTCCCCCGGTGAACCCGGAGTCGCGGCAGCGGGCGCTGGGGGCGAAGAAGTGGAAGGGCGCAGCCGGTCTCGCCGAGGATGTCCGGTACTACGGTCAGTGGATGCGGGACGAGGCGGAGCGGCGGATCGGGCACCTGTACCCGAAGGTACGGGTGACGGAGGAGATGGCGGCGGAGCGGCCGGACCTCGAACGCTACGCGGGCCGGGAGTTGACGGTGATCGCCTGGCTCTGGGCGCGGACGGTGCGGAGCCCGAACCCGGGGTTTGCCGAGGTGGAGGTTCCGCTGGTTTCGAACTTCATGCTCTCGACGAAGAAGGGGAAAGAGGCGTGGGTCGAGCCGGTGGTAGAGGGGCGCGACTACCGGTTCGAGGTCCGGGTCGGCCCGCCGCCGGATGTCGAAGCGGCGAGACGAGGCACGAAAATCGGACGGGGTGCGAATTTTCGGTGCGTCGTGTCCGATGTAGCGATCTCCCCCGACTACATCAAGGCGGAGGGACACGCCAAGCGCATCGGCGCACGACTGATGGCGATTGTCGTCGAGGGCGACCGCCAGCGGGTTTACCTATCTCCACTGGATGAACACGAAGAAATCGCATCACGCGCACGGCCAACTTGGCGTCCCGAACTCGACATGCCACGTGACCGCCGCTGGTTCTCGCCTACGTTGTACGGAATGCCAGGTTACGCCGACCTCTTCACAGACCGACAGTTGGCGGCGTTGACGATGCTGTCGGACTTGGTGAACGAGGCACGGACGCGCATCCTGCGCGACATCTCCGAGGTATTGAGGTCTGCCGCGGGTGACGACCGGTCGCTCCGTGATGGGAGCGAGGATGGCGCAGCGTACGCCGATGCCGTGAGTGTTTACTTGGCGTTGGCGGCCAGTAAGGAAACCGTGTTCCTCGTGACCCAGGCGAGATGGAGATCCGGAGAAGGCAAATCCGCTCCGGGATTCGGTAGGCAGGCCATACCAATGGTCTGGGACTATGCGGACGTGAACCCATTCGCCGGTGCTGGTGGAGACTTCTATGGCATCGTAACCGGCATAGAGAAGTGTGTCCGGCACTCTCCACTTCCGACGGCGGCGACTTCTCGTCAGTTGGACGCGACGGCTCCGGTCGGCGAATCGAACAGGGTGATCTCCACGGATCCGCCCTACTACGACAACATCGGCTATGCAGATCTGTCCGACTTCTTCTATGTGTGGTTGCGCCGCTGCCTGAAGCCGCTGTTCCCTGACCTGTTCGCTACTTTGGCCGTTCCGAAGGAAGAGGAACTGGTGGCGACGCCATATCGGCATGGAGACCGGGAGAAGGCCAAGGCGTTCTTCCTGGACGGCATGGATCGCGCCGTCCGTCGTTTGGCTGAACGGGCGCATCAGGTGTTCCCGGCCACGATCTACTATGCATTCAAACAGGCGGAAACCAGGGACGACGCCGGCACATCGAGCACTGGCTGGGAGACTTTCCTCGAGGGGGTCATTCGCGCCGGATTTTCGATTACGGGAACTTGGCCGATGCGGACGGAGAACGCGTCTCGCCTCGTGGGCATTGACACGAACGCCCTCGCCTCCAGCATCGTGCTCGTCTGCCGGCTGCGGCCGGCAGACGCGGCCGTTGCCGGCCGCAACGAGTTCATCGATGCGCTGAAAGAGGAACTGCCGCCCGCCCTGGTCGAACTCCAGAAGGCCGGGATCGCGCCGGTGGACCTGGCGCAGGCCGCCATCGGGCCGGGGATGGGAGTGTTCAGCCGGTACCGCAGCGTCAACCATGTCGGCGGGAAGCCGCTGACGGTTCGGGAGGCGCTGGGGCACATCAACGAGGTCCTGGACCAGACCCTCACGGAGCAGGAAGGCGACTTCGACGGCGATACGCGCTGGGCGGTGGCCTGGTTCACCCAGTACCACTTCGACGAAGGGGCGTTCGGGGACGCGGAGACCCTGTCGAAGGCGAAGAACACCAGTGTCGCCGGCCTCGTCGAGGCGGGGATCCTGGTCTCGGGCGGCGGTCGCGTGCGGCTGCTGCGCCCGGAGGAACTGCCGGCGGACTGGGACCCGTGGAAGGATCGGCGGCTCACGGTCTGGGAGGTGGTCCACCACCTGATCCGGGCGCTCGACACGGACGGGGAGATGGGAGCGGCGCGGCTGCTGCGGAAGGTGCGCGCGAAAGGCGAGGTGGCGCGGCTGCTGGCGCACCGGCTCTACGCGGTGTGTGATCGGCAGCAGCGCCCGGCGGAGGCCCTCGCCTACAACGCGCTGGTCGGCTCCTGGTCCGAGATCGCCTTCCTCGCCCGGGAGGAACGCGGGAAGACCCAGGCGCTCTTCTGACGGGGCAGGGATTTCCTCGGGGAGATCGCCTCCCCTTCGGGCGACCGCGGTCGGGAGGGAGGGCCGGAGGGCGATCGTTACTCGACGCCCACGCCCCCTGCGGCGGCGGCGCTTTCCGGGGGACGATCCCCCGGCGGCGCCGGAGGAATCAGGCCCGGAGGCGCGGCGCTTTCAGAACGGGGGGCCGGCCGCGATCCGCTGCGGCAGGTCGGGCAGGGAGGAGACCGGCAGCACGGAGATCCGGTCGTGGAGCGAATAGGACTCGTCCCCCGGATAGATCACGAAGAGGTGGTCGAGTCGCAGGTCTTCGAGGGCGGCATGCATCGAGCGCGTGGTTCCGGGGGCGTCACTGAGTTTCACCTCGAAGCCGAGGCGGCGCGGGCCGCGGATCAACAGCAGATCGAGTTTCGCTCCGGTGCGGGCGCGCCAGAAAAACCCTTCCCGATGTCCGAAGGCCGCGAGGGCCTGCTCGATGGCGAAACCCTCGAAGGACGCGCCGACCTTCGGATGCCGGTCCAACGCCTCCGCGTCGGCGATGTCGAGCAGCGCGTGGAGCAGGCCGGTGTCGCGCAGGTAGATGCGGGGCGAGCGGACCTGGCGCTTTTTCAGGTTCTCGATCCAGGGCGGCAGTACGCGGACGAGATAGGTCCCCGCCAGGAGGTCGAGATAGCGCCGCGCGGTCGGCTGGCTCGTTCCCAGGGATCTGGCGAATTCGGCAGCGTTCCAGATCTGCCCGTGCCAGTGCGCGACCATCATCCAGAATCGGCGCAGCGTCTCGGCGGGAATGCGAATGCCCAGACTGGGGATATCGCGCCGCAGGAAGGTTTCGGTGAACCGGTCGCGCCAGCGGACCGAGCCGGAGTCGGTCGCGGCGAGGAACGAACGCGGAAAACCGCCGCGCACCCAGAGGTCCGGCCAGCGCTCCGGGCCGGTCTCGGCGAGGTCGAAGCCGCCGAGGGGAACCTCGCCCGCCCGGCCGGCGAGCGACTCGGAGACGCCGCGGACGAATGCCGGGGAGGCGCTGGCCGACAGCAGGAACCGGGCGCGGTTCTGCGGGCGGTCCACCAGGAGGCGCAGAGTGTTGAAGAGGGCCGGGACCGCCTGCGCTTCGTCGAGCACGACCAGCCCGGACAGATTCCCCAAGGTTCTCTCGGGGGTCTGCAGCCGCCTCCGGTCCAGCGGCCGCTCGAGATCGAAAATGTGCGCCGGGCCTTCGGCCCGGGCGAACTCGGTCGCCGCGGTCGTCTTGCCGCATTGCCGAGGCCCGGTGATCACGACGATGGGGTGCTCCTCGAACTCCTCGAGAATGCGGGCGGCGACGCCGGGGCGGGGGACGAGCACCCGTTGATTATAACCAGCCAAATTCAAAGTCGAATCTTGAATTTGGCTGGTTCCACCGGGGGCGCCGGAGGGGGCGGGCTCGCCTCCGGCTCCCGCGGCCGCACCGACCGGGCCGCCGCTGGCCCGGCGCCCCGGGGTCGGGCGGGTTCGGTCGGTTGCGTCGGTCGCGTCAGGGGTCGTTTTCGGGGTCGGTCTCGACGGTGGCGGAGACGAGGCGCTTCCGGACGGACGCGCCGGCCGGGTCGCCGCCGGGCGGGGCCGTCGTAGGGGGGAGCGCTCCCGCCCCGGCGGCTCGGTGCGGTCCCCGGCGCCCCTCGGAGCCGCCGGGAACTGCCCGGACCCGGCGGGGCGCCCGGGCAGCCGAGCCGCCCCGGGGTCGGGCGCGTTCGACCGGTTTCGGTCGGTCGCGTCAGGGATCGCGTCAGGGATCGGTCTCGGCGGTGGCGGAGAGGAGGCGCTTCCGGACGGACGCGCCGGCCGGGTCGCCGCCGGGCGGGGCCGTCGTAGGGGGGAGCGCTCCCGCCCCGGCGGCTCGGTGCGGTCCCCGGCGTCCCTCGGAGCCGCCGCGAGCCGCCTGGACCCGGCCGGGGGCCGAAGAAGCAACCGAGCCGAGCCGCCCGCGGGCCCGGCGCCCCGGGGTCGGGCGCGTTCGACCGGTTTCGGTCGGTCGCGTCAGGGATCGCGTCAGGGATCGCGTCAGGGGTCGTTTTCGGGGTCGGTCCCGGCGGTGGCGGAGAGGAGGCGCTCCAGCAGGTCGAGGCCGTCGGTGAGGCAGGCGGGGCCGGGTTGGAGGATGATCTCGGCGGGGATCTCGTGGAGGCGGCCGGCGCGCGCCGCCGGGGTGCGCTCCATTCCCGGGCGGGCCAGGACCGCCTCCCGGTCGAAGGGTTTGCCGCACCAGGAAGCCAGCATCACCTCCGGGGAGCGTGCGACGACTTCCTCGTTGGTGACGAAACGGTCCCGGGCGCTCGCTCCCCGCGCGCGGTCGCGGAAGAGGTCTTCGCCGCCGGCGATCTCGAGGAGTTCGCTGACCCAGCGGATGCCGCAGATCATCGGGTCGTTCCATTCCTCGAAATACACGCGGGGTCGGGTCCGGCGGCGCGCCGCCCGGTCGGTGGCCTGCTCGAGGCGCGCGATGAAGGCGGAGGCCATCTCCTCGGCGGCCGGGCGGCGGTTGACCAGGGCTCCCAGGTCCACGATGACTTCCAGGATCTCCCGGATCGAGCGCTGGTTGAAGATCAGCACCGGGAGGTTCGCGGCGATGAGTTTCTTCGCCAGGTCCGCCTGTATGTCCGAGAAGCCGACGACCAGGTCCGGGGCCAGGGCGGTGATCTTCTCGACGCTGCCGCCGGTGAAGGCCGAGACCACCGGTTTGTCGCGGCGGGCTTCTTCGGGGCGGACGGTGTAGGCGCTGATGCCGACCACGCGGTCGCCTTCGCCGAGTCGGTAGAGGATCTCCGTCGGTTCCTCGGTGAGGCAGACGATGCGGCGCGGGCCGTCGCCGAATCGGAAACGGCTCGGGCGCGTTCCCGGCTTTCCGGCGGCGCCGGGGGAATGGTCGGTGTCTGCGGGGGCGGCGGAATCCGGTCGGGTCATTCCATCGGTCGCTTCATTCGATCCGTCGCTTCATTCGACCGGAGGCGGGGCGGGGAGGGCCAGGGTCGCCGTCCACGATGGGTCGCTGCCGGGCTCGAACTGGCCGGTGCGGAGGCGGGTGAGGGGATAGTCGGGGAGCGGGACGAGGGCGAGGCAGGCGTCGGCGAGGGCGGAGCCGTACTCGGGGAAGGCGAAGTCGCGGTTCTCGAAGCCGTGGTCCCGGCGGTCGGGCGGGAGGTCGGCGGGATCTTCGGGATAGAGGTGGAGGAAGAAGCGGGATTCCCGGTCGCCGGCGGAGCAGTCCGCGCGGTGGTACCAGAGACCGTCCGGAGTGAGGTAGAGGTCGAAGGCGGAACGGGCCGCGGGAGGGCCCCAGGCGCCGGAAGTGAGGGCTTCGAGGGCGGCGGGGCGGGAGGGGAACCGGAGGTCGGCGCGCCAGAACGGGGATTCCCCGGGGCGCCACTGGCCGGTGGAGAGGCGGTGGAAACGGCCGTCGGCGGGCAGGGGAACCATCGCCAGACACTTTCCGTCGGCGGCGACGCCGTATTCCGGGAAGGCGAAGTCGCGGTTTTCGCGCCGGGGGCCTCCCGGTGCGGCGGGAGCGTCGGTCGAGAGGAGGTGCAGGAAGAAGCGGGCTTCGGTGTCCGCGGCGGTGCAGGGATCCCGGAAGTAGCGGAGTTCGTCGCCTTCGAGGTGGAGGTCGAAGGCGGCGCGTTCGAGCGGCGGGCCCCAGGCGCCGGCGGCGGCTTCGCGCATCGCCGCGTGGTAGCGCTCCTCGTCGAGGCGGCCGGCGACGCGCCAGTTCGTCGTCTCGCTGTATTGGCCGGTGACGAATCGCGAGTACTCGCCCTCCGGGAGCGGCGCGATCGCGACGCACTTCCCGGCCTCGCGGATTCCCCGTTCCGCGAAGAAGAAGTCCCGGTAGTGGATTCCCGGCGCGTCCGGTCCGGCTGCGGCGGCCCGGTGGAGTTCCAGGACGAATCTCGCTTCGGTGTCTTCTTGGGAACACGGCGCGCGGCGAACCACGATCGCGTCTTCCCGGCGCCATACCTCGAAGGCGGAGCGGAAAGTGGAGCGGAGCGTCGGCGCTCCCCAGTCGGCGGTTTCCCAACGGACTCCCCAGTCCGGCGGTTCCGGTTCCCCGGGGGCGACCGGCGGGAAACGGGCGGGGAGGGCCGCGGGTTCCTCGATCCGGTAGAGGCGGACATCGCTGCCGTGCTGGTTCCAGGAGACGCCGTCGGCCCTGACGATCGTTTGGAGGCGCACCTCGGGATTCCAGGCCCGGAGCGACTCGCGGAGCCAGGGGCCGCCGCGCCGCCCGGCGACGATCCAGAGGCGTCCCGGAGGTTCCGGACGGTCCCGCGCCATCCGGGCCAGGTAGTCGGTGCAGGACAGGTTGCGGACGCAGGACAGGTCGTGGCGCACCAATCGGTTCCGGAGTGACGGCGGCAGGTGGAAGTCCGCGACCGCCAGGGCGTCCCCGAACACATAGACCACATCGTCGGGCCGGGTCTCGGCGGCCAGGACGGCGGCGATCCGCTTCCCGGTTCCGATACCCGGGAAGTCGGTTCGTTCGGCGATCGCGGCGGCGCCGAACCGGACGATTCCGCCCAGGACCGCGGCGAAGAGGAGGGGGGAGAGGATGGGGGGCCGTTGCCGGCGGAAGGCGGTTTCCGGGAGTTGTGTCGCCGTCGCGAGGAGCAGACCGGCGGCGGTGAAGAGCACCGGGCCCAAGTAGGTTCCGTGGCGGCCGGCGCCCAGCGGATAGATCCCGGCGGCGGCGGCGACCGCGGCGAAGGCGAGCGATACCGCGAACAGGAGCAGGACGATTCGCAGCGGAGAAACGCGGTCCGACCCGGCCGGCGCGAACTGGCGTGGCCGTTTCCGGCGGAACAGATGGAAGCACAGTACGAGGCCGCCGGCGCCGAGCAGGGATACCGCCGGGAGCGGGGCGGCCAGTTGGTCGCGAAGGAGGTCGCCGATCGCCGAGGTGAGGAATCGCAGGAGGGCGGGCAGGTCGGCCGGATTCCCGCCGTAGTACGCCTCCCGGAGGTGGTCGAGCACCAGACTCCGGCCGCTTTCGAGCCGCGGGACCTGCCAGGCCAATTGCGGGCGCAGCGTCGTCCACCAACTGACCGCGCCGCCGACGAAGAAGAGCGCGGCGGGGCCGAGGAGTCCCTCCCGCGCGCGGAGGCGGGCGCCGAAGCCCCGGTCTTCCGGTTCCCGGCGCGAGGGAGCGGGCGGCGCCGGCGAGGGAGCGGGCGGCGGCGGGAGGAAGAACGCGGTGACCAGGACCGCGGCGCCGAAGAGGACCAGGCCGTACTGGACGAACGGGCCCAGGAAGAGGCAGGTCCCGAGCAGGAGGCGGCGGCCGCGGCGCGCATACCGGAGCAGGCCGACGATCAGCAGCGCCGCCAGCAGGGCGTCGAGGGAATACTCGCGGACGCCGTGGGCTTCGATGATCGCGGCGACGGAAACGGCCGCCAGGGTCCCGGAGAGGAACGCCGCGCGGCGGGAGACGCCGGCGAAGGGCAGCAGGAAGAGGAGCGCGGCGACGGTGAGGGTGCTGGCGAGGGCCGGGAGGAAGCGGACGGCGAAGGTCGAGGTTTCGATCTTCTGGATGAGGTGGAGGGCGATCGGATAGAGGATCGGGGAGGTGTTGTAGCGGGTGTACTCGACGACTTCCGCGAGGGAGCCCTGCGCCCAGACCGCCGCCCGGGCTTCGTCCATACCCAGGGAGGATTCGCCCAGGCCGTCGAACCGGAGGACGGCCGCGGCGACGAGGACGAGGGAAGCGGCGACGGCGTAGCCGAGGGTTGCGCGACGGCGGCGTCGGTCGGTCGTTTCTGGCGACGACACGCGGGCGGGTTCCTTCGTCAGCGTCCATCCGGCGCGAACCGGGGCGGGGAGGTGTGGCGCGCGGTCGTGGCGCGGCGCCCGTGGCGGGTTCCCGGCGGTCGGCGTCGTTCCGATCCACCGGCGACGGCCGCCGGGACACTTGGGGAGGCGGCGACGGCGTATCCGGGAGTCACGCGTCGGCGCCGGCGGTCGGTCGGCGCCGGCGAGGACACGCCGGGCGGGGCCTTCGTCACGGTCCGTTCGGAACCGACCGGTGCGGGGAGGGCCGGGTCGCCGCCACGCCGGGGCGTCGGCCGAGGGGCTCGGCGTTCGGTGGACGCTCTCGGACCGATCCACCGGCGGCGGCTGCCGGGACGCCCGGGGAGGCGGCGACCGCGTAGCCGAGGGTTGCGCGTCGGCGCCGGCGGTCGGTCGTCTCCGGGGGGGACACGCCGGGCGGGTCCTTCGTCACCGTCCGTTCGGAACCGACCGGCGCGGGGAGGGCCGGGTCGCCGCCGCGCCGGGGCGTCGGTCGAAGGGCTCGGCGTTCGGTGGACGCTCTTGGACCGATCCACCGGCGGCTACCGGGACGCCCGGAGAGGCGGCGACCGCGTAGCCGAGGGTTGCGCGTCGGCGTCTGCGGTCGGTTACTTGGGGGGAGGACACGCCGGTCGGGACTCTCGTCAGCGTCGGTCCGGCGCGAACCGGGGCGGGGCCGGGCGGGGCGGTCGTGGCACGGCGCCCGTGGAGGGTTCCCGGCGTTCGGTGGACGCTCTCGTTCCGACCCACCGGCGGCGTAGCCGAGGGCCGCGCGTCGGTGTCGGCGGTCGGTCGGCTTCGGGCGGGACACGGGAGTCGGGGCCTTCGGCAGTATCCATTCGGAATGGACCGGCGCGGGGAAGGCCGGGTCGCCGCCGCTTCGGGGCGTCGGTCGAGGGTTCCCGGCGGTCGGTGGACGCCCTCGTTCGGATCCACCGCGCGGCGGTTACCGGGACGCTTCTGCGGCGGCGTGGGTTTCGGCGATGGCGTCCAGTTTCTCGCGCACTTCGTCGGGGATCTCGTCGTCGGGGAGGTACGCCACCAGCCGGTGGAGGTTCTTCTTGCGCAGGTCGTTGTACTCGCCCAGGGCGGAGAAATACTGGGCGAGGATGGGTTCCACTACCTCGGTGCTCGCCTTGGTGTCGTCGCTCCAGGGTGGTGGGCTGCCGATCATTTCCAGACCGGTGCGAAATCGCTCGATCACCCGACGCATCGTTTCGACGCGCTGGGGGGCGAAGACATCCGGGGCGCTGCGGCTCGGCTGCGCCTCGGCGAAAGCGAGGAGGCACTTCTCGGTGCAGAAGTAGTTCTCGATCTCGTAGCGGTTCCACATCAGCAGCCGCAGCACCTTGTCGGAGGGAAGTTTGCGGCCGAGGCGGTCGAAGAGCGCGACGCCGCGCAGGGCGGGTGAGGCCTCCCTCAAGCCGTGGAAGTGGTGCTGCGCCGTCTCCGGTTCGTCGCGGACATAGCGGGTGAAGGGCATATCGAGTGCTCGCCGGGCTGCCTCGTGGTCGAGTCGCCGGGCGAAGGCCCGCAGGATCGCCAGGTCGGTCGAGCCTTCCAGGTAGAGCACCCAACCGTGCCTCTCGGCGAGGAGGTAGTCGCGGAACTCGATCTCGCCCAGTGCTCGGAGGAGGTCGTCCCGATGCCCGCCGGCGACCCGGTGCGGCTTCCCGACGAAGGCGATGACCGTGTCCCGGTCGGCGGCCTCGTTCAGCAGCACTTCGGAATGCGTGGCCGCGATGATCTGGCCCCCCGTTTCCGATGCCGCTTCGGTCAGCAACTCGTAGATCCGTTTCTGGTGCAGGATCTCCAGGTGGGCGTCGGGCTCGTCGAGAAGCAGGACGGCGCCCGGGTTCAGCGACAGGAAGGTCAGGAGCAGGAGGACCTGCCGGCAGCCTCTGCCGGAGGCGATGAGGTCGCGGCGGATGCCGTGTTCCCGGTAGGTGAGTTCGATCTCGCCGCGCCCCGGCACATAGAGCGGCGTGTCGAGTTCGGCGCCGAACGCTTCCGTGATACGGGCGGCGACTCGCTTCCACTCCTCCGGCCGACTCTCGTGGAGTCGAAGGCAGAGGTTCCGCAACACCTCCGCGGTTCGGCCCTCGCCGAGGCGGACATTGACGGTGGCCGGTTCCAGGCGGACTTCTTCGAGCAGGAGGCCCGACATGGAGGGCAGGTATGCGATCTCGACCGCGGCCGCTTCCTCCGGAAGGGACGAGACCGGCGCGGAATCCGGTTCCCGAAGGGGGCGGCAGTAGAACGACTCCTGGTTGGCGTACTCGAATTCCAGCCCGCAGGTCCACTCGCCCCTGCCCGACAGTCCGGTGACGGTGATCTCGATGAGGAAGTCCCGCTTCGGGTCTGCGTAGAGCCGGCCGTCGGAGACGCGCGAGTCTCGCCACAATTCCTCCGCTCGCGGCACGGGAGTGGAGTGCACATCGCGACGGCCCGCGGTTGCGCCCCCTCCGGGATGCATGGAGTTGCCACGCCTGCGCGCTTCGATCCAAAGGCGGACGCCCAGTTTCCAGAGAGCGAGCGCCTGCAGGGCCGAGGTCTTGCCGGAGTTGTTGGGGCCGACGAAGACGACGGGCGAGCCGAGTTCGATCTCGACGGACTCGAACTGCTTGAAGTTGCGGATCGCCAGTTTCGTCAGCCGGGATTTCGGCGGCGGCGCGGGAGTGTTCGTCACGATGGTGGCGGCGGCGGGTTTTCCGGTTTCTGGCCGACCTCAGACTCGGCGAGGCCGGTGAGGAAAGTGTAGATGCGGGCCACATCCTCCAGGCGGCGGTACCGTCCGGAGCGGCCGCCGTGGCCGGCGTCGAGGTTCGTGTGGAGCAGGATCAGGGAATCGGGGTCGGTGTTCTGCTCGCGCAGCCGCAGCACCCACTTCGTCGGCTCCTTGAACTGCACCTGGGAATCGTGGAGGCCGCTCGTCGCCAGGACATGCGGGTAGGCGGTCCGCGCCAGGTTCTCGTACGGCGACCAGGAGAGGATGCGGCGGAAGTCCTCCTCGCGCTCCGGGTTGCCCCATTCGTCGTACTCGCCGGTGGTGAGCGGCAGGGCGGGGTCGAGCATCGAGTTCAGCGCGTCCACGAAGGGGACCTGCGCCACCACGCCCCGGAAGAGAGGCGGCGCCCGGTTGAGCACCGCGCCGATGAGCAGGCCGCCGGCGCTGCCGCCCATCGCGAACATCCGCTCCGGGTCGCACATTCCCCGGTCGCGCAGGGCTTCGGCGCAGGCCACGAAGTCGGTGAAGGTGTTCGTCTTGTGTTCCCGGCGGCCGGCCTCGTACCAGGCGCGCCCCAGTTCCTGCCCGCCCCGGACCTGCGCTTCGGCGTAGAGGAAACCCCGGTCGAGCAGGCTGAGCCGGTTCGCCGAGAAGGCCGGGTCGAGGCAGATGCCGTAGGCGCCGTAGCCGTAGAGCAGCAGCGGCCGGTCGGGCCCCGGCGGGAGGTCGGCCCGGTGCGAGAGGGTGACCGGGATCCGCGCGCCGTCGGCGGCGGGGAAGAAGACCCGGCGCGCGCGGTAGTCGGCGGCGCGGAAACCGGGGATCCGGTCGCGTTTCAATCGCCGGCGGCGGCCGCTCGCCAAGTCCACCGCCAGCACCGTCGGCGGCGTGCGGGGAGTGCTCACGGCGACGCGCACTTCCGGGGCGTCCGCTTCCGGGTTGTCCTCCGGGTCGAGGGCGCGCGCCGGGCCCGGCAGGGGGACGCGCCGGGTTTCGCCGTCTTCCCATCGGCGGAGGACCAGTTCCTGGCGGCCCCGGCGGCGTTGGAAGAGCGCCAGGTGGGTTTCGAAGAGTTCGAAGTCCTCGAGGTGGACGCCGGTCTCCGCGGGGACCAGGTCGCGCCAGCCGCGGCGGGGGTCGTCTTCCGGGGCTTCGACCAGGCGGAAGTCCGGGGCGTCCCGGTTCGTGCGGACGAAGAACCGGCCGCGGAAGTGGTCCACCTCGAATTCGTGTTTCGCTTCCCGGGGCAGGAGGAGCCGCGCCGGGCGGTCCGGCTCGCGGCTCGAAATCGCCCGGGCCTCGGTGCGCTCGGTCTGGACGGAATGGATCAGCACGAACTCCCGCGAGCGGCTGCGGGAGACCGAAACGCCGAACTCCTCGTCGGTTTCGTGGAAGACGGTCTCGTCGGCCGCGACCGGTTCGCCCAGCCGGTGGCGGAGCACCCGGTCCCAGCGCAGGGTCTCCGCGTCCTGGGAGACATGGAAGACGGTGTCGCCGGTCTCCGCCCAGGCCAGGTTCGGCGCCGCGCCCTCGATCCGGTCCGGGAGCAGCCGGCCGGTTTCCAGGTCGCGGAAACGGATCGTGTAGAGGCGGCGGCCGACGGTGTCCGCCGCATACGCGAGCAGCCGGTGGTCCGGGGAGATCTCCGCCGCGCCCAGCGAGAAGTAGCCGTCGGCGGAATCCCCGTGCGCCTCCCGCGCCAGGCGGTTCCCGTCGAGCAGGGTATGGCCGCGGGCGCCGGGCTTCGGCTCCTTCCGGCAGAGCGCCGGGTATTCCGCTCCCTCGCGGTATCGCCAGTAGTAGAGGAAGGGGCCTTCGCGCACCGGGGGGGTGGAAGTGTTCGGGACCACCCGGGCCTTCAACTCGGCGAGGATCGTTTCCTGCCGGCCCGGCCAGCGGGCGAAGGCCCGTTCGGTCCATTCGTTCTCCGCCCGCAGGTGGCGGAGGATCTCCGGGTCCTCCCGGTCGTGGAGGTAGGGCCAGGGGTCGGTGCGGCGGACGCCGTGGTCCGCGCGGGTCACCGGCCGCTTCGGGAGCGCCGGCGGCTGCTGGAATGCCGGCGGCTGCTGGAATGCCGGCGGCTGCTGGAATGCCGGCGGCCGGCTCCCGCCCATCCTCAGTGCGCCGGTTCCAGGAGGAGGCGGTGCTCGGTGACCGACTCCACCTTCGCGCGGGTGTACGCCAGCGGGAAGTACTGGTCGCGCACCCACAACTCGAACAGGTCCCGGTAGTGGGGGTTCTCCGGGTCGCCGGACTGGCCCGGGGTGCTCGTGGCCACCGAGTTGTCCCAGTTCGAGGGGTCGAGGATCACCCGGAAACTGCCGCCCGACCGCTGGTTGTCGCTGCCGCTCGTGTTGTTCACCGTGGATTCGTAGCCGCCCCGGGGCCAGGGGCCGACTTCCAGCAACTGCCGGGTCTCTTCGTCCACCGCGTCCGCCAGGTAGTGGGTGATGTGGACATGTTTCATGGCGGTCTGGCCGTACTGCCAGTCCTTCATATCTGTCCCGAACCGCTCTTCGACTTCGGCGGCGGCGGCGGCGAAGGCGGCGAGGAGCAGGTCGTCGCGGCCGGCCGTCGGGTCGTCGCCGAACCGGCCGTCCGGGGCCAGCAGGTGGTCGAGCATCCGCTTCTTGTTGACGCCCCGGAGGAGGTCCCGGGCCGCTTCGGGGATGAGGAGGTCGCGGAGCGCCGCCGATACCTGCCGCTCGAAGTGGAGGTAGAGCGTCGCCGCCGTGGACTTCTCGTCCATCACGAAGTCCCACTTCGCCAGGAGGAGCAGGGCGTCGCTCGGCGGGGGCTCCGCCTGGAACAGGAGCGGGACCAGGTTCCGGGCGACGACGCTCAACTCGTCGTGCTGGAAGGCCATCATGTCCTGGACGGTGAAGCGGCGGCCGGTGCGCATCAACTCGTCCACGCGCAGGCCGCGCATCTCGTCGCCCCAGGTGAAGTGGAGCGCTTCCGGATGCGGGTAGTCGGCGGCGACCGCGGGGGCCATCAGGTTGTTCGCGGTTCCCCAGAAGCCTTTCGGCGGGTTCAGCACCGAGGGGAGCGCCTTGATCGGCAGGTATCCCGACCATTCGTAGCGGCCGTCGCCGGGGACCGGCACCAGCCCGCTCCACCGGTCGTTGCGGATCGGGGAGACGCCGACCGCCTGGTAGCCGATGTTGCCTTCGACATCGCCCCAGATCATGTTCTCCGCGGGGATGCCGCTGTAGTTGCAGGCTTCGACGAACTCTTCCCAGGTCTCGGCCTGGTCCATCCGCAGGCTGGCGAGGTAGGGGGAGTTGCCGATCTCCAGCCAGGCGGCGCGGAGCGCGTAGGCCTTGCGGTTCTCGCGGTCTTCGTACACCACGGGGCCGTGGCGGGTGTATTTGAGGGTCGCTTCGTGGTCGGCCTGTCCCTTCACCGGGATGGTTTCGCTGCGGAGGGTCATCGGTTCCCATTCGCCGAGGTAGCGGTATTCGTGGGGATTCGCCGGGTTCGTGTCGTACACCATGAGGTCTTCGTTGTCCTGGCCGAAGACGGTGAGACCCCAGCCGCCCTTCTCGTTGTGGCCGATGGAGAGTCCGGGGAGGACCGGTTCGCCGCCGCCGATGACATTCCAGCCGGGGGCGTGCAGGTGGACGAAGTAGCGCAGCGAAGGGGCGACGATGGTGCGGTGGGGGTCGTTCACGATGAGCGGCAGGCCGGTCCAGGTGCGTTCGCCGCCGACCACCCAGTTGTTGCTGCCGATGTGTTCGCCGAGATCCACCAGGCGCAGTTCGGAGGGGACGCCGCGGGCGAGCGCCAGTCGTTCGGCGTCGCGGTTGCGGCGGGCTTCGACGACATGTTCGGGGCGGAAGACCACCGGGCCGCGGAAGGCGCGGTAGATATCGAGGATCTCGGAGCGGAGGAGGGTGCCGTCGATCGCCGGGTCGAGGTCGAGGACCGGGTCGCCGGGGCGGAACCAGTCGGTGTCGCGCAGGGTGTCCGCGCCGACGGCGGCGACCGCCATTCCGTACTGGAGTTCGCGGGTGACATTGGAGAGGAGGCCCTGGTGGCGGGAGATGACGACCGCTTCGGTCCAGGGTTCGGGGCGGAGGCCGAGCAGGCGGAACTCGAGGGGGAGGGAGTCCGAGGTCTCCCGGGCGCGTTCGATCGCGGCGTTGATGCCGCGGACGAAGGCCGGGATGATGCGGTCGCCGCGGGGGTGGTAGTACCGCATCTCGTCGCCGAGGTCCTTGCGGAAGCGGTGGAGGCGGGCGCCGATGTCGCGGTCGAGTTCTTCGGGGCCGAGGATCTCGGCGACGGTGCCGGTGGCCTGGCGGCGCCACATCTCGAACTGGAAGAGGCGGCTCTCGGCGGCGCGGTAGCCCTGGGCGAAGAAGAGGTCGTCTTCGTTCTCCGCGTAGAGGTGGTCAATGCCCCAGCGGTCGGTGAGGACTTCGACGGGGGCGGTGAGGCCGGGGACGGTGCGGGTTTCCTCCGGCTGGGCGGCGGTTGCGGGGGCGGCGGCGGCGGCGAGGAACGCGAAGGCGGCGAGGAACGCCGGGGCCGGGAGCGCCGCGGGCCGGGCGGTTCGCGGGGCGGGAGGCGTCGGGCGGGACGGGGAGGTCTGCGGCAGCGTCGTCGGGGGCATCGTCGGGGGCATGGGGTGGTCTCTCGCTCGGTCGGGAGGGGGCGCGGCGTCCGTTCCCGGTCGCTCTCGCCGGGGCCGGATCGGGGGAACCGATGGTACCCGCCCCCGGCCTCGCCCCGGCTCGGCCTCTTCCCGATCGGCCTCGTCCCGGCTCGGCTTCGTCCCGGCTCGGCTTCGCCCGGATCGGTCCCGTCCCGGATCGCCTTCGTCCCGGTCGATCTCGCCCCGAGTCGATCTCGCCCCGAGTCGGCCTCGCCGCCGGCTCGGCCTCGCCGTCGGATCGGCCTCTTCCCCGATCGGCCTCTTCCCCGATCGGCCTCGTCCCGGATCGGCTACGCCCCGGATCGGTCTCGCCCCGGATCGGCATCGTCCCGGATCGGCCTCGCCGCCGGACTGCTTCGTCCCGGCTCGGCCTCGCCCGGGATCGGCATCGCCCGGGATCGGCGTCGTCCCGGATCGACTTCGCCCGAATCGGTCTCGTCCCCGATCGGTCACGCCCCGGCTCGGCCTCGCCCCGGTCGGTCTCGCCCCGGGTCGGCCTCGCCGGCGGATCGGCCTCGTCATCGGATCCGCCTCCTTCTTGGATCGGCATCGCGCCGGATCGGCCTCGACGCCGGATCGGCATCGCCCCGGATCAGCCTCTTCCCGGATCGGCTTCGTCCCGGATCGGTCTCGTCCCGGATCCGCCTCCTTTCTGGATCGGCTTCGCGCCGAGTCGGCCTCGACGCCGGATCGGCATCGCCCCGGATCAGCCTCTTCCCGGATCGGCTTCGTCCCGGATCGGCCACGCCCCGGATCGGCTTCGCCCGGATCGGTCCCGTCCCGGATCGCCTGCGTCCCGGTCGATCTCGCCCCGAGTCGGCCTCGCCGCCGGCTCGGCCTCGCCGTCGGATCGGCCTCGCCGTCGGATCGGCCTCGCCGTCGGATCGGCCTCTTCCCCGATCGGCCTCTTCCCCGATCGGCCTCGTCCCGGATCGGCCACGCCCCGGATCGGTCTCGCCCCGGATCGACTTCGCCCGAATCGGTCTCGTCCCCGGTCGGTCACGCCCCGGCTCGGCCTCGCCACGGTCGGTCACGCCCCGGGTCGGCCTCGCCGGCGGATCGGCCTCGACGCCGGATCGGCATCGCCCCGGATCAGCCTCTTCCCGGATCGGCTTCGTCCCGGATCGGTCTCGCCCCGGCTCGGCCTCGCCCCGGCTCGGCCTCGCCCCGGCGGCTTCGTCCCGGCTCGGCCACGCCCCGGATCGGCATCGCCCCGGATCGGCATCGCCCCGGATCGGCTTCGCCCGGATCGGTCCCGTCCCGGATCGGTCTCGCCCCGGATCGGCCACGCCCGGGATCGGCCACGCCCTGGATCGGTCTCGTCCCGGATCGACTTCGCCCGAATCGGTCTCGTCCCCGATCGGCCTCGCCCCGGCTTGGCCTCGCCCGGATCGGCATCGCCCCGGCGGCCACGCCCCAGATCGGCCACGCCCCGGCTCGGCCTCGCCCCGGATCGGCCACGCCCCGGATCGGCTTCGTCGTGGGTCGGGTCATGGCAAGATTCGCGCGCCTCGCGCCGGTCGCCTCCGGCGGCCGTTCCTTGCCTCCCCCGAGTTCCCCGAAGCGCCGGCTGCCGTCGGTCGGCAGCCTGATGCTGATCGGCATGGGCGTCGGGGCCGCGCTCGGCGCCCTGCTCGGCGAACGGGCGGCGGCCGGCGCCTTCCTCGGCGACCTCTTCATCCGCCTGCTCATGCTGGCGGGAGTGCCGCTCCTCTTCCTGAACCTGGTGGGCGCCGTCGGCGTCGCCCGCCCCGCCGGCCGGCTCTCCGCGCTGACGCTGTGGGTCGGCGGCTGGTTCGGGCTCACCACGCTGGCCGGGAGCCTGACCGGACTGGCGTCGGTGGCGCTGTTCCGGCCCGGGGAGGGATTGGAAGGGGTGCTGCCCGCCGGCGGGGCGGAGGCGGGGGCCGGCGCGGCGGGGCTGCCGGGAGCGGTGGAGTTCCTGACCGATCTGGTCCCGGAGAGCGTCTTCGGGGCGTTCGTCGAAGGGCGGATCTTCAGCGTGGTGGCGCTGGCGCTGCTGCTCGGCGGGGCGGTGCGCGCGCTGGAAGCGGGGCCGCGGGAGGAGGTGCTGCGGTTCGTGGACGCCGGGAACGCGCTGTTCCGGCGGCTCATCTCGGGCGTGCTCTGGTTCGGGCCGATCGGCACCGCGGCGCTCGTCGCCGCCAGCGTCGGGGAGTACGGCGCCGCCCTGTTCGAGCCGCTCGGCCGGTATGTCGTCGCCGTGGGGGCGGGCCACCTGGCGATCCTCTCGACCTACTGCCTGACGCTGCGGCTGCTGGCGCGGTGGAACCCGTTCCACTTCTTCCGCCGGGCGGCGATCGCCTGGACGACCGCCGTCGCCACCAGCGGCAGCCTCGCCACCCTTCCCGCCTCGCTGAAAGCGGGGGAGCGCCTCGGCCTGCCGCGCTCGGTGTACTCGTTCACCCTGCCGCTCGGGGCGCAACTGAACAAGGACGGCAGCGGGGCGGTGCTGTGCGGGGTGGTCCTGTTCGCCGCGCAGGCGTTCGGCGAGCCGCTCTCCCTCGGGCAGTTGGCGACGGTCGTGGCGCTGGGGACCCTCCTCACCGTCGCCCTGCCCGGAGTGGTCAACGGCGGGATCGTCGCCGAGACCTTCATGCTCGGCTCCTTCGGGTTCCCGCCGGGGTTGGTGCTGCTGCTGGCGGGGGTCTACCGCCTGGTGGACATCAGCATGACGGTGGTGAACATCAGCGGGGACCTGGTGGCGACCGCGGTGATCACGGAGCGGATGGGGGAGGCCGAAGGGGGCGGCGCCGCGGTCGCGGACTGACCCGGCGGTCGGCGGGGGCGGGGCGGGGGTCGGGCGCGGCGGCGCCGGGGTCGGGCGCGGCGGCGCCGGCGGGGGCCGGCGGGAAAGGACGCCTTCCCCGGGACCGGATTCCCCCGCGGCCGGAGGGGAGCGGCCGACTCGCCGGCCCCGGCGCCGCGCTACGGGGGAGGGGGAGGTGGGCCGTCCGGTAGATCCGCTCGGCGTCGCGGGTGGTCGGCCTCGCCGCCGGATCGGCCTCGCCCGGGGTCGGCCTCGTCCCGGACGGGCCTCGTCCCGGATCCTTGCTTCCACGGTTTGGCTCTGTAAGTCGTTGACTGCAGGAGAAGAAACATCTCTGGAAACACTGCCTCCGGGGTAGCGGGGTCGGCGTCCGGGGGCGGAGTTCCTCCGGGGGCGGAACCGGCGCCGCGTTACGGGGGAGGGTGAGGTGGACCGTCCGGTGGATCCGCTCGGCGTCGCGGGTGGTCGGCCTCGCCGCCGGATCGGCCTCGCCCGGGGTCGGCCTCGTCCCGGATCCTTGCTTCACTTCAACGGTTTGTCGCTGTAAGTCGTTGACTGCAGAAGAAGAAACATCCTCGGAAACACTGCCTCCGGGGTAGCGGGATCGGTGTCCGGGGGCGGAGTTCCTCCGGGGGCGGAACCGGCGCCGCGTTACGGGGGAGGGTGAGGTGGACCGTCCGGTGGATCCGTTCGGCGTCGCGGGTGGTCGGCCTCGCCGCCGGATCGGCCTCGCCCGGGGTCGGCCTCGTCCCGGACGGGGTCTCGTCCCGGGTCGGCTTCGCCCCGGATCGGTCTCGTCCCGGGTCGGGTCAGGGCTAAATTCGCCCGCCGCCGACCGGGCGCTCCCCGGCGGTCGTCCTCGTGCCTTCCCCGACTTCCTGCCCGAAGCGCCGGCTGCCGTCGCTCGGCAGCGTGATGCTGGTCTCCATGGGCGTCGGGGCGGCGCTCGGCGCCCTGCTCGGGGAACGGGCCGCGGCGGGGGCCTTCCTCGGCGACCTGTTCATCCGGCTCCTGATCCTGGCCGGGGTGCCGCTGCTGTTCCTGAACCTGGTGGGCGCGCTCGGCGCCGCCCGCCCCGCCGGCCGGCTCTCGGCGCTGACCCTGTGGATCGGGGGCTGGTTCGGGCTCACCACGCTGGCCGGGAGCCTGGCGGGGCTGGCGTCGGTGGCGCTCTTCCGGCCCGGGGAGGCGATGGAACTGGTGGGGGCGGACGGCGGCGGGGAAGCGGAAGTCGGGACGGAAGGGGGGGCGCTGCCGGGGTTCCCCGAGTTCCTGACCGATCTGGTCCCGGAGAGCGTCTTCGGGGCGTTCGTCGAGGGGCAGATCTTCAGCGTGGTGGTGCTCGCGCTGATGCTCGGCGCGGCGGTGCGGGCGCTGGACGCCGAGCGGCGGGCGGAGGTGCTGCGGTTCGTGGACGCCGGGAACGCGCTCTTCCGGCGGCTGACCACCGGGGTGCTCTGGTTCGGGCCGATCGGCACCGCCGCGCTCGTCGCCGCCAGCGTCGGGGAGTACGGGGCCGCGGTGTTCGGGCCGCTGGGGCGGTACATCGCCGCGGTGTGGGCGGGGCACCTGGCGATCCTCGCGACCTACTTCCTGACGCTGCGCCTCCTGGCGCGGCGGAACCCGCTGGACTTCTTCCGCCGGGCGGCGACCGCCTGGACGACCGCCGCTTCGACCTGCAGCAGCCTCGCCAGTCTTTCGGCCTCGCTGGAAGCGGGGGGGCGGATCGGGCTGCCGCGCTCGGTGTACTCGTTCACGCTGCCGCTGGGGGCGCAACTGAACAAGGACGGCAGCGCGGTGATGCTCTGCGGGGTGGTGCTGTTCACCGCGCAGGCGCTGGGGGAGCCGCTGTCGTTCGGGCAGTTGGCGACGATCGCGGTGCTGGGGACTTTCCTCACCATCGCGCTGCCGGGGGTGGTGAACGGGGGGGTGGTGGCGCAGACGCTGCTGGTGAGTTCGTTCGGGTTCCCGGTGGAGTTGGTGCTGCTGATGGCGGGGGTGTACCGGCTGGTGGACATCGGGATGACGACCGTGAACATCACCGGCGACCTGGTGGCGACGGCGGTGGTCGCGGAGCGGGTGGGGGAGACGGACGCGGGCGCCGGGGCCGCGGCGGCCTGACGGTTCCGTCGGCGGAGTCGGGAGTCGGCCGGTGGCTCGTGGACGCGGTTCGCCGTCGGGCCGGTGGCGGCGGCCTGACGGGTTCGATGGCGTGATGGTTTCGTCGTCGGCGTCGGGGTCGGGATCGGTCCGGGGGCAGCGGCGGTCGTCGTCCGATTGCCGAGGCGTGGGCGCGGTCCGCCGGCGGGCCGTTGGCGGCGGTATGACGGTTTCGTCGGCGGGGCCGGGGTCGGCCGTTGGCGGCGGCGGTCGTCGTCCGGTCGCCGAAGCGCGGGCTCGGTTCCCGGGCGGGCCGGTGGCGGCGGCGTGACGGTTTCGTCGTCGGGGCCGGGGTCGGCCGATGGCGCCGGCGGTGGTCGTCGTCCGATCTCCGGGGCGCGGGCTCGGTTCCCGGGCGGGCCGTCGGCGGCGGCATGACGGTTTCGACAGCGGGGCCGGGGTCGGCCGGGGGCGCCGGCGGTGGTCGTCGTCCGGTCTCCGGGGCGCGGGCGCGGTTCCCGGGCGGGCTATCGGCGGCGGCATGACGGTTTCGCCAGCGGGGCCGGGGTCGATCGGGGGCGCCGGCGGTGGTCGGCGTCCGATCGCCGAGGCGCGGGCGCTGTTCCCCGGGGCCGGGCGGCGGCCGTACTTCGATGTGGCGGTGCGCAGCCTGCTCGCCGCCCCGGTGCGCGCGGCGGTGGACCGGTTCCTCGACGCGGCGATGGAGGGCGGGCCGGACAAGGAGACGCTCTTCGGGGTCGTCGAGCGCGGGCGGGAGCGATTCGCCCGCTGGATCGGCGCCGAGCCGGACGAAGTGGCCTGGACCCGGAATGTCACCGACGGGCTGAACCTGTTCCTGGGGTCGCTCGACTGGCGGGCCGGGGACGAGGTGGTCTTCTGCCCGGAGTTGGAGCACCCGGCGAATGTGCTCCCCTGGCGCAACCTGGCGGCGCGGCGGGGCGTGCGGCTGGTGGCGGTGCCGGCGGCGGAGTCCGGGCGGCTGCCCTCGGAGCGGCTGGCGGAGGCGGTGACGCCGCGCACCCGGGTGATCGCCGCGGCGACGGTGTCGTTCGCTCCCGGCTTCCGCGCCGACCTGGGGCCGCTGCGGGAGGCGAGCCGGGCGTCGGGGGCGCTGTTGGTGCTCGACGCGGCGCAGTCGGTGGGGGTGCTGCGGACGGAGGTGCGCGAGTCGGGCGCGGAGGTCCTCGCGGTGGCGACCCAGAAGGGGCTCGCCGCGTTCTACGGGACCGGGTTCCTCTACTGCCGGAGGGAGGTGGCGGAGTCGCTGGCGCCGGCGGCGCTGGGGCGGTTCGGGGTGTGGGACGGCGAGGCCGGGGAGACCGAGATCCCGGAGCGGGGGCTTCCGTACGCGCCGGGCGCGCGGCGGTTCGATCTCGGCAACTACAACTACCCGGGGGCGGTGGCGGCGGAGCGGGCGCTGGCGCTGCTCGGGGAGTTCGGGGCGGCGGAGATCGAGGCGCATGCGGTGGGGCTCGCCGGGGAACTCGCCGAGGGGCTCGCGGGGTTGGGGTTGCCGGTGGTCGGCGGCGCGGGGGCCGGCGGGAGCGGGGGCGGCGGAGAGGCGGGGGCGGAGGCAGGGGTGGGGGTCGGCGGTCGCAGCCATCTGGTGGCGGTGGGTGCGCCGGGGCGCGGCGGGCACCGGTCGGCGGAGGATCCGCGGCTGGAGGCGCTCCACCGGCGATTCCGGGAGGCCGGGGTGGGGCTCTCGCTGCGGCGGGGGGTGCTGCGGTTCTCCTGCCATCTCTGGAACGACCGCAGCGAGGTGGAGCGGGTGCTGGAGGTCGCCGCCGACTTCGTTCGCTCGACCGGTTTCCGTCGGGATCGGACCCGGTGAGCGGAGCGGGGTGAGCGGAGCGGGGTGAGCGGAGCGAGTGAACGGGGCGGGTGGGCGGACGAGGGGAGCGCGGCGGGTGGGCGGACGCGGTGAACGGGGCGGTGGGCGGACGCGGTGAGCGCGGCGGGTGAACGGACGCGGAACGGGCGGGTGAGCGGGCCGGGCCGGGCGGGTGGAGCGGATGGGGTGAGCGGATGGGGTGAGCGGGCCGGGTGGACGGGCCGGCGTGAACGGGGCGGGTGAGCGGGCCGGGTGAGCCGGGCGGGTGAGCGGACGGCGCGAACGGGGCGCGTGAACGGTCGGGGTGAATCGGGCGGGTGAGCCGGACGGGGTGAGAGCGGGCGAGCGGGCGCGGCGGCGGTGGGCGGGCGCCCGGATAGACTCTCCCGCCCCCTCGCGGCGCCCGGCCGCGGGGGCGATTCCGGGGTCCGGATCCCGGGGAAGGACACTCCCATGAAACGAATCGCCACCGTCGCCGCCGCGGCGTTCGCCCTGCTCCTCGTCGGCGCGCTCGCCGCCGCCCATCCGCACTTCAACAAGACGGTCTCGACGACCATCGGCGAAGTGGAGGTGTCCGTCTCCTACAACTCCACCGACGCCAACATGGAGCGCGTGGAAGCCATCGAGGCCGGGACCTTCGTGAGCCCGCGCGGCCCCCGGCTGAACCTCTCCGGCATGGTGATGGCCGGCGGGACGCACCTCGCCGCCGGCGAGTACACCATCGGCGTCATGAGGGGCGGCGACGGCAGTTGGACGATGGCGCTCCACGAAGGCCGGATCCCCCGCGGCGAGATGCCGGACATGGACAAGGTGACGAAACTGGATTCGCGGTACTCCGAGGACATGGGAACCGCCGACCACATGCTCATCGACCTCACCGCCGGCAGCGGCGACTTCGCCGGCAAGCCGGTGCTCACCATCCACTTCGGCCACATGCACCTCCAGGCCGCCCTCGGATAGTCCGCCCCGCAGCCGACCCCCACCATTCCCCCCGGGCCCGGCGCCGCCCGCCGCGCCCGGGCGCCGTTCCGGGCTCAGTCGCCCAGGTTCGGCAGCGCGCGGGCGAGCCGGCGTATCGGGATCGCCCGCATCCCCGGCGCGATCTCGTAGGTCGCCGTCCCGGCATGGATCACTTCGAGCCGATCCAGCCGCAAGTCCTCGAAGGCAGCGGCCATGGAAGCCGTCCGGCGGGGCGCTTCGGCGCGCTTCACCTCGAACCCGAAGCGGCGGTCGCCGTCCACGATGAGCAGGTCGAGCGACGCGCCGGAATGCGCCGTCCAGTGGTAGCACTGCTCCGGGGAGGCGCCGGTGGCCCGGAGGACCTGTCCGATGACGAATCCCTCCCAGGAGGCGCCCATCTTGGGGTGGGCGAGCAGTTCGTCCGGTTCCTTCAGACCGAGCAGCGTGTGCAGGAGGCCGGTGTCGCTCAGGTAGATCTTCGGCGCGCGGGATTGCCGCTTTCGCAGGTTCTCGAACCAGGGCGGCAGTTGCCGGACCAGGAAGACCGAAGTGAGGAAGTCGAGGTAGCGCCGCACCGCGGGGTGCGAGACGCCGAACGACCTGCCGATCTCGGCGCCGTTCCACAACTGTCCGTGCCAGTGCGCCAGCATCGTCCAGAAGCGGCGGAAGGTGGTCGGCGGGACCCGGCTTCCCCAGGCGGCCAGGTCCCGGGCGAGGAAGGTCTCGATGAAGTTGTTGCGCCAGCGGCGGCCGGCGGCCTCGGTCTTCGCCAGGAACGACCGGGGGAATCCGCCGCGAAACCACAACCGGTCCGCGTCGTTGCCGGCCTCCGGGAGCCCGAAGCCTTCGAGTCGGTGGTACGCGACACGACCGGCGAGCGTTTCCGAGGTCTGTCGGAGCAGGTCGCCGGAAGCGCTGCCGAGCACCAGGAAACGCGCCGGCGTTCGCGGTCGGTCGGCGAGTGCTCGCAGCAGCGGGAACACCTCGGGCAGGTGATGGATCTCGTCCAGCACCACGAGTCCGCGGAGCGGCCGGAGCGCCAGGCCGGGATCGGACAGTTGCCCCAGGTCCACCGGATCCTGCAGGTCGAACCGGGTGGCCGGGCCTCGGCGGGTCGCGGCCAGTTGGCTCGCCAAGGTCGTTTTTCCGACCTGGCGGGCGCCGAGCACGCAGACGACCGGAAACTCGCGGAGGAGTCGCCGGACGGCGCGCAACTCCTGTGGTCGGGAGATCATGACCATGAAATATGAACGATAACCGTTCAGATTTCAAGTCGTCTGGTCGTCGGCCGGTCGTCGCCGCGACGACGCCGCGCCCCCGCCCCTACAGGCCCCAGACCTGTATCTCTCGCTCTCCCTCGGCCGGCGGGGTGTCCTCCGGGACGGCTTCGCGGCCCGCTTCTGCCGACTCGGCGGCGCCGGCCGCGCGGCGGACGCGGACCCGGCGGTGGAACAACCGTTCCTCCCAGGACTTCCGTTCGTCGCGGTCGAAGACCAGGAGATGCCCCTCCTCGGCGCCGCTCCGGTCCACATAGCCGGCCGTCTGGAGCGCCCCGCGCCGGATGACCTCGGCCAGACCGTCGCGCTTCCGGCGGACCTTGCATTCGATGACGAACACCTGCGGTTCGCTGCGCTCGCGCCACGAGATGCGCAGGTCGCTGCGCCCCCGTCCCAAACCGTATTCGCGGACGATCTGGCCGCCGGCGTTCACCACCCGCTGCAGGAAAGCCTGCACCAGCACCTGGGCGCCGGATTCGGGATACTCGGCGTCCCGCGACCAGGCCTCCGCGTTCTCCCGGAAGAACCGCTGGAACTCCCGGAGCAGCTCGGGGACCTCGAGACCGCCGTCGTCCCCGAGGAACCGCGTTTCGTCGTGGTGCATCGTCACTTCCACCCGGTCGGCGAGCAGCCGCGGGATCACTTCGCGGTAGATGGGGTTCGCGATGCGGAGCGGCGGCCGGGCGGTGACGAGGCCGATGTCGCCCACATACCGGGCGTCGTCCTTCGTGAAGTCGGGCGTCGCCTCCACGCTCGCCAGGATGGGATCCAGGACCCGGCGCACGCGCTCCTCCCGGAGTCGGGCGGCGACCTGGCGGAAGTGCGCCGGCTCCCGGAGGAACAGTCGTTCCCGCGCCGCCCGGATCGCGCTTCCGGTGAGGGCCCTACTTCGATCCCGGCCCCCGGCGTCCCGGAAACCGGCCGCGTCGGCGAGCGCGTTCACGAGCCACGGTTGCCCCCGGGTGGACTCCCGGATCTCTTCGATCGCGTCGTCGGCGAATCGTTGCCCGGTCTCCTCGGTGTGTTGGCCGAGCAGGGCCCGGACCTGGTCTTCGGAGAAGTCACCCAGGCGGAGCGACTCGTCCACGATGTCGAGGGGGCTGGCGCTCGGGAGGGAATAATCCACTGCGTCGCGTTGCCCGCAGAGGGCGACGCTGTGGAGGAAGCCGCCCGGACGCTCGGGGTAACCGGCGCGGAGTTGGTGCAGGACCGAGAGCAGGGTCTCTCCGCTGAGGGAGTCCACTTCGTCGAGCAGGAGGACCAGCGGTCTCGGATCGGCGGCGGCCCAGTGGCGGAGCGCCATACGCAGCAGGTCCTGCGGCTCGCAGCCGTCCGTGACGCTCCGCCATTCGCGGGAGAAGGACTCGTCGCCGAAGGCGCGGGTGGCCGCGGTCGCGAGGCGATTCAGGATCGCGCGGATCGCCTTGCCGACATCGTCATCAGGCGTCTGCGTTCCCTGCAGATTCGCTTCGACCGCCCGGTAACCGGAGCCGTTCAGCGCCTCGCCGAGCGCCATCAGGGCCGTCGTCTTGCCGGTCTGGCGCGGGCCGCGGAGGACGAAGTAATTCTGTTCTTCGACCAGTTGCCGCACTTCCTCCAGGCCCGACCGCTGCAGCCGCGGGATGTGGTAGTGGGCGGCGGGGACGATGGGGCCCGCGGTGCAGAACTTGCGCATGTCCTTCCTCTGTCGCTGGGGGCGGAGTCCGGTGCGGCGCGTCGGGAGGTCGGAGCGGTCGGTCGGGGGGGGGCCTGCTCGCCGCGGCGGGCGCCGAGCGCAGCGAACGCGCGCGTCAGGCAGGTTCCGGTTCGCCGGCAGGTTCCGGTTGGCCGGTGTAGAACGCGATGGTGCGGGCGGCCGCCGCCTGCGCGGCGTCGGGGTCTTCTCCGGCCGCGGCCGCCGCCCGCGCCCAGCCCGCGCTGGAGCCCGTGATGAGCGCCTTTCCGTCCGGCGAAGCGGCGAAGGCGGCTGCGTACGGTTTCGGCTCGTCCGGTTGCGCGAGGTGGAGCGCGAGCCCCAGCAGGCCCATCTCCCAGCCGACGCCGGTCGCGCCCGGGCCGTAGCGCTTCCACTGGTCCGACAGGTGGGCGGTGTGCGTCAGCGTGAGCCGCGCGCGGCCGGCGCCGGCCTCCGCGATCCGCAGGTCCACCCAACTCGTGTCGTCGCCGTACTCCCAGGTGAACGCGCAGTGCCCGGGCCGCTCGCACGCCGTGATCGCGCCGCCCGCGTTGCCTTCCAGTTGAAACCGGCCGCCCGGCTTCAACTCGCCGCGGATCGGCAGGAACCAGCGCGGAATGCGCTCGGCGCTCGTCACGGCGTCCCACAGGTCGGCGACCGTCGTGGCGAAGGCGCGCGCGACAACGACCGCGCGGGCGGGCCGCCCTTCCCGCTCGGTCCGCGCCACGGAGCGTTCGACGGCGCTGAGATTGCTTTCCACTTCGAAATGCATGGTCTCCCTCTACCCGCCGTCATCGTACCACCGGGGTTCGGCGGCGGCGCGTCCCGGGCGCCGACGAACGACGGTCGGGCCCGGCCCTCGACGATCGGGTCGAGGACGGAGCGGTCAGTGTTCGAGGTGGCCGCCGAGGAACAGGGATTCGAAGAAGCCGTCCTCCATGGTCGTGAGCGTTCGGCGGATCTCGGGGTCCCGGAACAGCGGCAGAGTGAGGTCGAGTCGCCGGACGCGAGTGGCCCCGTCCTGTCGCCCGACAGCGAACAGACCGATATCCCCCGGGTTCTCCCGCGCGCGACTCAGGACCGCGTTGCAGAACAGCGGGGAGTGGGTCGCGACCAGGACCTGTCGTCCTTTTTCGGCCGTCAGGGAGAACAGCAGGTCGAAGACGGTTTCCACTTGCCGCGGGTGGATGCCGGCCGCCGGTTCCTCGAGGGCCACGAGGGATCCGGCCCAGGGGTCCACGGCGAGGATCACCAGGGCCAGGAGCCGCAGGGTCCCGTCCGAAACCACCCGCGAGGAGCAGCGGATACCGTCCTGCCGGAACGACAGTTCCAGTTCCCCGCTCGCCTCGTTCGGTTCGACCTCGAGTTCCTCGATTCCGTCCACCAGGGTTCGCAGCGTTCGCCGGACGGCGTCGAACTGCCGGGGAAACTCGTGGCGCAGCCGGAAGAGGTAGGGCGCGAGGTATCGGCCGTCCCCGCCGAGGTCCTCGATATCCATCGGCGGCCGCCGTGTTCGCATCGCGTCGCGCGGATCGAGGGAATAGGCGCGCCAGTTGCCCAGTGCGTCCCGGACGCGCTCGAGGTGCTCGTGATCCGGCGCGGTGAGCCGGCGGTCCGAAAGAGCGGTGAAGGGACGGCCGACAGGCTCCCTGCGGGGACGCCGGGCGCCGCGTTGCCGCACCGGGAGGCGCCCCGCCTCGGTCTCGATGACCGGAGACCGTCCGGGAGCGCCGTCGGCGGAGAGCGGTACCAGATGCTCCGCTCCGGCGCCGAGCGCTCCGGAGCGGCAGTCGATCTCGACCGAAACCGCATACCGATACCGATGCCCCCGGGTCGTCGTCAGGTCGGCGTCGAATTCGAACCGGGCGCTCGGTGAGGAGAGGATCTCCGGGAAACCGCCGGGCGGGAACGAGAACGCCTCGATCGGGAAACCGCGCGCGGCTCCGTCCATCGCGGCCCCCAGGGTGCGCTCGGTGCCGACCCTGCCGAACACCCGGACCGCCTCCAGCAGGTTGCTCGCGCCGGCGGCGTTCGGCCCGACGAACACCGAGAACGGACACAACTCGACTTCGAGGTCCCGCAGGGACTTGAAGCCGCGCGCGGCGAAGCGTCCGAGCATCGCCGCGCCCGGCTCCGGGGGGTTTGGCCGGCTACCGGGGCAGGCGGCGGCCCGGGGTCCAGGGGACGCCGGCGGCGTCGGCGTCGGCTTCGAGGGCGGCCAGGTCTTCTTCGACCAGCCGCAGCAACTCCGCGTTCGCCGGGGCGAACTGTTCGCGGACGATCTCGGCCTGGCGGCGGTGGGTGGTCGTCGGGTCGGCGGTGGACCAGAAGGCGCCGACCACGCGCTGCAGGCGGTCGCGGATCCCGGGGGCGACGGCCTCCCGGCGGGAGCGCACCGTTTCGTCGCCGAGGAAGGGGACGCGCAGGTCGAGCAGGCCGCTGCGGATCGCGACGCCCCGCTCGCGCAGCGCCGGCGCGGCGCCGGCGTCGTCCATCGCGGCGAGCAGGGCTTCCACCCTTTCCACCGAGGACTCCAGGGCGGCGATCGCGCCGAAGACCCGCCGCTGCAGCGCGGCCACCTCGGTCTGGAAGCGGTGGCGGGCTTCGGTGTCCGCTTCCGGGACGCCGGCGCGGACCAGCAGTTTCGGGGTGAAGGCGACCGGTTCGGTCAGGCGTTCGGAGACGCCGCCGGAGCGGAGGACCAACTCGGCGGTGTAGCGGCCGGGCATCGCCAGCGGGCCGCCGCCGCGCCGGCCGCGTCCGCCGCCCGATCGCGCCACCGGGTCGGCGTGGCGGAGGTCCCAGGCCACCCGGTGGATCCCGGCGGATTTCGGGGCGGGAACGCGGCGGACGAAACGGCCGGCGTCGTCGCGGATGACCACCGAGAGGGCCGGCGGTTCTTCCCGGTCTTCCGCCCGCAACTCGTCCCAGGTCGGGTAGGGCAGCGGTTCGCCGGCGGCGGCGTTCGCGCGCTCCCGGTCGCGGCGCGCCTCCCGGAGCGAACGGACCGGCTCCTTCCGGTAGAAGGTGACGACCGCGCCGAAGGGGGGATTCGGGGCGGTGAAGAAGGCGTCGCCCTGCTGCGACTTCTCGCCGCCGCCGAGCGGGTTCGCCTCCACATACATCCAGGGGTCCTTCACCGGGAAGACCTGGGAATCCGCGGCGAGGGTTTCGGCGGAGAGGTGGCGCAGGGGGGTGTAGTCGTCGAGGATGAAGAAGCCGCGGCCGAAGGAGGCGGCCACCAGGTCGTTCTCCCGGGTCTGGATCTCCAGGTCGCGGACGGGGATCGTCGGCATTCCCCCCTTGAGACGCACCCAGTGTGCACCGCCGTCGTTCGTTACGAACAGGCCGAACTCGGTGCCGAGGAACAGCAGTCCTTCCTGGCCGGGGTCCTCGACCAGCGTCCAGGCGAGCTGGTCTGCGGGCAGGTCGCCGGTGAGGTCTTCCCAGGTGAGGCCCCGGTCGTCGCTGCGTTTCACATAGGGGCGGAAGTCGCCCTGCTTGTGGTTGTTGAAGACCGCGTACACCCGGTTCTCCCGGTGGCGGGAGGCGTGGAGGTCGGCCACATAGGTGAGCGGGGGCACGCCGGGGACCGAATCCACCGCGCGCCATTCCAGGCCGCCGTCGCCGCTGACCTGGATCAGGCCGTCGTCCATCCCGGCGTAGAGCAGTCCTTCGACCAGCGGGGATTCGTCGAGCGCCACCATGTTCCCGTACGTCGAGGTGAAGACATTCCGCCATACCGCGTCCACGCTCCAGGACCTTCCCATGACCGGGGTTTCGGAACGGTCGATGCCGCGGGTGAGGTCCGGGCTGACCGGGCGCCAGGTGTTCGCGCGGTCGTCGCTGCGGTAGAGCCGGTTCGCGCCGAAGTAGAGGCGTTTCCCGTCGTGGGGCGAGATGAGGAGCGGGGAATCCCAGTTCCACTTGAGCGGCGGGTCTCCCGGTTCCGGCTGCGGCTGGATGTCCACCCGTTCGCCGGTGCGGCGGTCGAAACGGGCGATGCCGGCGTACTGGAACTGCGCATAGACGAGGTTCGGGTCGTCGGGGTCCACGCGCGCCTGGAAGCCGTCGCCGCCGATCACGTCCAGCCAGTCGCTGTTGCGGATGCCGTGGAGGTTCGCCGTGCGCGAGGGGCCGCCGAGGGTGGCGTTGTCCTGGGTGCCGCCGTACACCCGGTAGAACGGGAAGTGGTTGTCGATGCCCACCCGGTAGAACTGGGTGAGGTTCTGGTTGGCGTGGAACTTCCAGTGGTCGCCGAGGTCCCAACTCTCGTAGAGGCCGCCGTCGGAAGCCATGAGCAGGTAGTCGGGGTCGTCGGGGTCGAACTCCAGGTCGTGGTTGTCCACATGCTTCCATCGGGTGTTCACGCCGCGGAAGGTCTTCCCCCCGTCGTCGGTGACCTGGGTCACCACATCCATGGAATAGACGCGGCCGGGGCGGTGCGGGTCGGGGAAGATCTCCATGTAGTACTGGGGGTCCACGCAGACGTAGTCGCTGCGCTTCTCCCAACTCTCGCCGCGGTCGGTGGAGCGGTAGAAGCCGCCGGCGTCGTCGGAGGCGGCGATGAGCGCGTACACGATGTCCGGGTCGTGGGGGGAGAGCGCCAGGCCGATGCGGCCGAGGTCGTGGCGCGCCGGGGAGGGGAGACCCCGGGTCAGTTGCCGCCAGGTGGCGCCGCCGTCTTCGGACTTGTGGATGCCTCCTTCGGGGCCGCCGGCGACGAGCAGGCCGGTATGGCGGCGGCGCTGCCAGGAGGCCGCGTATATCCGGTCGGGGTTTCGCGGGTCGAGGACGACCTCGCTGATACCGGTGTCTTCGGAGATATGGAGCACGCGCTCCCAGGTTTCGCCGGCGTCGGTGGTCTTGTAGAGGCCGCGGTCGCCGCCGGATCTCCAGAGCGGGCCCTGCGCGGCCACATAGACGGTGTCCGGGTCGCGGGGGTCGAGGACGATCTTGCCGATGTGTTCCGATTCCGGGAGGCCCAGGTGTTCGAAGGAATCACCGGCGTCGCGGCTGCGGTACACGCCGTTGCCGTAACCGACCGATCTCTGGCCGTTGTTCTCGCCGGTTCCCAGCCAGAGGACCTGCGGGTTCGTCGGGTCCACGACGACGGTGGCGACCGAATAGACCGGGTAGTCGTCGAAGATGGGTTCCCAGGTGGTGCCCCGGTTCCTCGTGCGGAAGGCGCCGCCGGAGGCGACCGCGATGTACCAGGTGGCGCGGTCGGTGGGGTCGATCGCGACATCGGCGATGCGGCCCGAACGGGAGCCCGGGCCGATGGCGCGGAGTTCGAGGCCGGCGAGCAGGTCGGCGTCGATCGCCGGGGTTTCGCTTTCCTGCGCGGGGGCGGGCGCGGCGCCGGGGAATGCCGTCGCGCAGAGGGTCAGCGCCAGTGCGGCGGCGCAGGGGAAGCGGAAGGGGAGGGAGGGGGCGCGGGGGTTCGCGTTCGGTTTCATCGCGGTCGGGTTCCGTCAGTCGAGGAGGGCGGCCACATGCGCGGCGGCGGCGCGCGCCTGGCCGTCCAGGTTGTAGCCGCCTTCGAGGAGCGAGACCAGGCGGCCCTCGCAGTGGTGGTCGGCGACTTCCCTCAGGGTGCGGGTCATCCGGGTGAAGGCGTCATCGGTGACCTCGAAGGAGCCCAGCAGGTCGTCGCGGCGGCTGTCGAAGCCGGCGGAGACCAGGACGAAGTCCGGACGGAACCGCTCCACCGCCGGGAGGAGGACGCGGTCCCAGGAGGAGAGCAGGTCGCGGTCGGTGGCGCCGGGGCCGAGGTGGACATTCAGGTTCGTCCCGCTGCCTTCCCCGGCGCCGGTGTGCGCGGGGTCGCCGGTGCCCGGGTAGTCGTACCAGTTGTGGGTCGAGAAGAAGAGGACGCTCGGGTCGCGGTAGAAGGCGTTCTGGGTGCCGTTGCCGTGGTGGTAGTCCCAGTCCACGATGAGCACCCGCTCGTGGCCGCAGACGCGCCGGGCGTAGCGGGCGGCGACCGCGGCGTTCGAGAAGAAGCAGAAGCCCTCCTCGGCGCCGGCGTCGTTCGCGTGGTGGCCCGGGGGGCGGACGGCGCAGAAGGCGTTCCTGAGCCGGCCGGCGGAGACCTCGCGCACCGCGGCGAGGGCGCCGGCGACCGCCAGTTCGGCGATCTCGCCGGTGGTGGGGATGCGGCGGATGCGGTCCACATGCTCCCGGGTGTGGTGGCCGAGGATCGCGCCGAGGGGGTCGGGCCAGTTCTCCACCGGGACCAGTTCGGGGAGGAGGCCGGCGGCGGCGAGGGCCTCGCGGATCCTGGTGAGCCGGGCGGGGGACTCGGGGTGGCCGGGGCGGATGTTGTGGCGGAGGAAGGCCTCGCGGTACACGAGTCCGGTGCGCTTCTCCGGGGTTCGTTCGTTCGGTTCGTTCGGCATGGGGGCAACGATACTGCCCGTCGTGCCCGCCCGTCGTGCGGGGGGCTGCGGGGCGTTCGGGTCGGGGCCGGGTTCCGCGGCGTGGCGGGGGTTCGGAGGCGAAGCGGTGTCGTCGAGTTCGCCCGCGGGTCGGTGTCGTCGGGTTCGCCGGCGGGGTCGGGGTCGTCGCGTTGATCCGCGGGGTCGGATCTTCGGGCTGGTCCGCGGGGTCGGGGTCTTCTGGTTCGTCCGCGGAGTGCTCTTGCGTGTCGGCCGGGTCGGCGGGTGTCCGATTCGGTGCCGGGTACCTGACGAGTTCGCCGGCGTCGGCCGCGACCGGCCGGTTCGGGGCTCCGGCTTCGGGATCGCGATTCGGGCAGCTTCCGCCCGTTCCGTTCCGGGCCGGCCATCCGTCGTCCGGTCCGCGGCCCGCTCTTTCCGCCTCGGAGCGCGCGGCGGCTCTCCGGACCTGCCGCCGGTCACCGCCGAGGGCGTCGGCGGCGGTCCGGCCTCCGGGGTCGTCCCTCCGGTGCGATCCTCGGGGTGCGGACGCCCGGCGCCGCCCGTTCCCCGGTACTGTTCTCCCCGCCCGTGCCCCACCACCGCGACCGCCGGAAGGACCGGCAGCACCACGGCGGGCGGCGGCCCTGGTGGAAGTCCTTCCGCACCACCGCCGCCGTCGGCTACGCCGTGCGGCACTACGAGGGCGCCTGGAACCGGATGGTGGCGGAGCGGGCCGGGGTGGTCGCCGGGGACCGCATCCTGGACATCGGCTGCGGGCCGGGGCACGGGGCGATCCTGCTGGCGGAGGCGGCGCCGCGGGTCGAGGTGCGGGCGGTGGACCCGGCCTGGCCGTTCGTGCTGGTCACCGGGTTCCGGGCGTTCCGGAAGCGGTTGACGGTGCTGGCGCGGAACGGGGCGGCGGAACGCCTGCCGGCGCCGGACGGGTGGGCGACGCTGGCGGTGTCGGTGAACGCCTTCCACCACTGGGCGGCGCCCCGGGCGGGGTTGGCGGAGGTGCGGCGGGTGCTGGCGCCCGGGGGGCGGCTGGTGCTGGTGGACGAGATCTTTTCCGAGGACCACCGGCACACGAAGTTCCACCGGGAGGAGGAGACGGTGGACCCGGTGCATGCCGGGAGCCCATCGGTGCGGGAGTGGCTGGCCGGGTTGGGGTTCGTCGGGATCACGGTGGAGCGGGTGGAGGACGCCGAGGAGACGCCGCACCACCTGCTGCGGGCTTCGGTTCCGGGGGCCGGTTCCGGGGCGGCGGGGGCGGCCGGGGGCTGAGTCGGGGGGGAGAAAGCGCGGAAGGCGTGCCGGGACCGGGTCCTGCCGACACCCGGACCGCCGATGCCGGGAGTGGTAGGTTCCCGGATGGCGCACGTGAGACGGTAAAAATCTGCCTGCCGTAACCGGCCCCGTCAGGGGTGAGTGTGCAATGTGGGGTTCTGGCGGGCCCCACCGTGCGCCACCCTGCTTCGGGCTCCGGGGTCGGGGCCGCGGGTCGGGGCCGGCCGCGCCCTATAATCCCGCGCCCCGTCCGGCGGCGCCGGTCGCGGGCGGGCGCGGCGGGTGATGCGCCGAGTGCCGAAGTGGTGGAATGGAAGACACGTGCGCTTGAGGGGCGTATGGGATCAGTCCCGTGGGGGTTCGAATCCCCCCTTCGGCACCAGCGCCGCCGGTTCCCGGGGCGCCCGCGGGGGTCGGGGGCGGCGGGAGTCTTGAGGTTCTACGGATGGCTTCGGGCGAGAACGCGATGACCGGGAGGGGCCGGGCGCTGGAGGATCTGTTCCTCGACCGGTGCCTGAAGGGGGCGGAGGTGCTGCGGAAACTGCTCGGTCGGCCCCGCACCGAGTTCCTGCGGATGATCGGGGAGCACGGCGCGGTCGGGGCGACGAAACGGCTCCTCCGGGCGCCGCGGGCGAGCGACACCTTCACCGTCCGGTGGGAGAAGGGGAAACTCGACCTCACGATGGAGTGGTTCGTGGTCGGCGAGCCCGAGTGGGATCCGCTTTTCGACGACGAGGATCGCCGGGCGGCGGCGCGGCGGCTGCGGGACTACGGGTGCGTCCCGCCGCGGGATTTCTGATCCCGGTCGCGCCGGCGAGCCTGAATCGCTCCCGGGGGCGGGGAAGCGGCTCCGGCCGGGGGTCGTCCGGTTACTCGGAAGAGTCTGCGGCGGGACCGGCGGGTCTCCCGGTCGCCTGTTCCAACCGCTCCGGCATCTTCCGGGTGGCCGCCTGCCGTTCGATGCGGATCTCCCGGATTCGGGCCTCCGCTTCCGCGTCGGTCCGGTGGGCCGGGTGCTCCGCGAGGCTGCGGAGCGCCTCGATCGCGTCGCGGTTGCGGGCGCTCGGGGTGTCCGGGTCGGGCCGGACCAGCGTCGGGCGGGGCTTTGTTTCGCTCGGGGTTTCGTTCGGGGGTTCGCTCCGGGGCGTGCTCGTCGCGGTCGGGTCGGGGGGTTCAGGGGCAGGATTCAGGGCAGGGGATCGAGGTTCGGGGGGACTCGGGGGCGGGGAGTCATCGCCGGCGGGCGGCGCCACCGGCTCCTCCGGCGGCAGGTCGAACTTCTCCAGCATCTGCTGGGTGGACTCCTCGCGCATGAGGCGGATCTCGCGGATCCAATCCTCCATCTCCATCTCCATCCGCGCCGGAAGCGGTTGCGCCCGGAGTTTGCGGAGCGCTTCGAGGGCCTTGCGGTTGCGGTCGCTCAGGTCTGCCGGGCCGGTCCGGTTCGGGGGTCGCTGCGGCATGGTTTCGCCCGGGGGTTTCGTTCCGGTCGGCGTTCGTCGCGGCCCGGTCCGGCGATTCAGGGTCGGCAGGACTCGGGGGCGGGATCATCGCCGGCGGGCGGTACGACCGGCCGGTTCCCGGCCCGCGCGGTCTTGTCCAGCATCCGGCGGGTGGATTCCTCGCGCATGAGGCGGATCTCGCGGACCCAGGCCTCGCGCTCTGCGTCCGTCCGCGCCGGCGGCTGCGCCCACAGTTTGCGGAGCGCTTCGAGGGCCTTGCGGTTGCGGTCGCTGAGGGCGTCCCGGGCGGGCTGGCCGGGCGTTGGGTGCGGCATCGTTTCGCTCGGGGTCTTAGGCTCGGGGTCTCGTTCCTGATGGCGTTCGTGGCGGTCGATTCCGGGAGTCCGGGTCGAGGGAGGCGGATCGTCGGCGCTTCCGATTTCGTTGCCGGCGGACTGCTCGCCGGGTTCGGAACGGAGGGAACCGGGGAAGCGGGAGGCTACCGCGCCGGATCGCGGCGCGCCGGGCGACGACCCGTGAGCCGGATCCGCGGCGCAGCGCCGCGAAGGCCACCCCGGCGCCGACGCCGCCCCGGGCGACACCCCGTGTTGCGGTAACCCCCCGGGGGCGCGAGGGCTGCCGGACGCGGTCTCGAAGGTCCCGACAGGTGGGCCTCGTTCCATCTCTCCCGCCGCCTGCGTGTCCCCGCGTCCCTCGCTCGAGTTCGGGGGAGACGTCCGGAAGAGACGGAAACGGGCATTCCGTCGCCGGAGGCGATCCGCGTCAGGTCGTCAGGACGGTGAGCCCTTCGATCTCGAACCGGCGGAAGTCCGCGTAATTGCTCGTAGCCACCGCGGCGTTCGACGACAGCGCTACCGCGGCGATGAGGCAGTCCCTGAACAATTTGCGCCGCCGCCCGGAGATGTTGAAGAGCCGCGCCGCGGTCTCGGCATCGGGGCCGGTGAGCGGAACCGTTTTCGACAGCAGTCGACGGGCGGTGCTCCTCTCGTCGGGCGTCGTCGGCCCGCACCAGAACTCGGCCCAGGCGACAGCGCTGATCTGGATCTCGGCGCCCTGGTCGATCCACTCCTGGAGTCGCGAATGCTGCGGCAGGTCGGGATCCAGGGCTCCGATCAGGAAACTGGTGTCGAGGTGGATCGTCACGAAGCATCGTCTCCGGAAATCGGCTTCCTTCTCGCCCGCGCGATCTTGTCCAGCATGTGGCGGTCGGACTCCTCGCCCATGAGGCGGATCTCACGAATCCACGCCTCGGTCTCCGCGCTCGTCCTCGCCCTCGGGAGCTCTCGGAGGCGGCGGAGCGCTTCGAGCGCCTCCTGCTTGTAGGGCTTCTCCCGTTCTGCGGTGGCGCGGATGGCGCGGCGCACCGCTTCCGTCCGGGAGACCTCCCAGTGGGCGGCGAGTTCCTCCACCCGTCCGGCGGTGTCGAGGTCGAACGAGTAGGTGAACTTCCTCGTGATGCTGGCCATACAGCCATATCCTAGCGTATGGCCAGCCAGCACGGGTCGGGCGGAGGATGGCCGCGGGGGAGATCGGGGTTCGCCGGCGGTCGGGAACGGCGGATGAGCGGGGTCGGCGGGCGGGGATCCGGTCTCCGCGACCCTGCGGGCCGCCTCGGGTTCCGGCCCTGCGGAGTCGCGCTCGGCCGCCGGTCCGGCCGGGTCCCCGTTCGTTCCGGGGGCGCCTCGCCGGGGTCCGCGGGACGGCGGGCGGCCGGTTCCGGGACGACGACGGGCGGCCGCCGCGGGGCTTCCGCCGTTCTCGATGGCAGAGGCCGGCGGCGCCTCGGGGCGGGGAGCCGGGCCTCAGTCGGAGTCGCGGCTGTCGGACGGGACCGGCTTCCGTCCCGCCCGTTCGAACTGCTCCTGCAGATGGCGGGTGAGCTCTTCCCGCCGGAGGCGGACTTCGCGGATCCAGGCCTCGATCTCCTCCTTCGTCCGGGTTCCGGGCAGGGTCTGCAGCCGGCGGAGCGCTTCGAGTTGCTTCCGTCTGCGTTCGATCCGGGCCGCGGGGTCGGACGGCCGGGAGGGCCGGGGCTCGCCGGGGAGCGGGTTCCCGGCGGTCGCGTCGGGCGATTCGGGGTCGGGCGATTCGGGGCCGGGCGGTACCGGTTCGGGGGAAGCGGAGGGGACGCGGGGGTGGGCGTCGTCGTCGCCGGGGGGCGGTGCGACCCACGGCATCCACGCCCGTTCCAACTTCTCCAGCAGGTGGAGAGTGGACTCCTCTCCCATGAGGCGGACTTCGCGGATCCAGGCCTCGGTCTCCTCCTGCGTCCGGGTCCCCGGCAGGGCCTGCAGCCGGCGGAGCGCTTCGAGTTGCTCGCGCCGGCGGTCACTCCGGGCGGCTGCGTCGGGCCGGTCGTCCGGTCGGGCGGACACGGCGGCGCCTCCCGGGCGGGCTCCCGCTAGCGCGGGTCGGGGGCCGGGGACTCGGGCTCTGCGCCCGGCGCGGCCTCGCCGCCCTCCGGCTCGGGTTCGGCGGCGGGGGTCGTCTCGCCCGCTTCCTCGGCCTCGTCCGGGGCGGGGGTGGTCGCGGCGGGGAGGGGAACGCCGCCGGTCGCCTCGTCCACCACCGTCTGCTGGCCGGCTTCGGAGCCGATGTAGCCGAGCAGGAGCGAGGTCACCATGAAGATCGCGGCGCAGACGGCGGTCACCCGGGTGAGCAGGGTGGCGGTGCCGCGCGCGCCGAAGGCCGCCTGGGTGCCGGCGCCGCCGAAGGCGCTGGCGAGGTCCTGTCCCTTCCCCTGCTGGGTCAGCACCACCAGGATGAGGAAGACGCAGACCAGGACATGGAAGACGGTCAGGAGGATGGTCATGGGTTCGGGGGCGGGGGATTCCCGGGCGGGAGGGATCGGGCGAGGCGGCGGGGGAAGGGATCGGCCGCGGTCACGCGCCGACCGCGGCGGCGCAGACGGCGAGGAAGGAATCGGCCGCGAGACTCGCGCCGCCGACGAGCAGGCCGTCCACCTCGGGACTTTCGAGGAGCGCGGCGGCATTATCGCCGTTCACCGATCCCCCGTAAAGAATCCGGGTGGTGGCGGCGGCTTCGTCGTTCCACACCCGGGCGACCTCGGCGCGGAGGGCGCGGTGCATCGCGGCGGCGATCTCCGGGGTGGCGGTGCGCCCGGTGCCGATGGCCCAGACCGGTTCGTAGGCGAGGGTGACGGCCGGGCGGTCCGCCTCCGGGATCGCCTCGAGGACGGCCCGCAGCTGGGCGCCGACCGCGTTTTCGGCGTCGCCGGCGTCGCGCTGCTCCCCGGTCTCGCCGACGCAGAGGACCGGGGCCAGGCCGGCGGCGAGGGCGGCTTCGGCCTTCTCCCGGACCTCGGCGTCGGTCTCGCCGAAGACCCGGCGGCGCTCCGAGTGGCCCACCAGGGTCAGCGAGCAGCCGCAGGCGGCCAGCATGGAAGCGGAGACGGCCCCGGTGAAGGCGCCGTCGGGCTTGGGGAACAGGTCCTGGGCCGCCAGGCCGATCGGGCTGCCGTGGAGGGCGTCCCGGACGGCGACGAGCGCCGGGAAGGCCGGGGCGATCGCCAGGTCGAGGGTCGGCGCCGCTTCCCCGTCGTCCGGCGTTTCCCCGGCGCGTTTCCCGGCTCTCCTGCCGGTGTTCCGTTCGGCGTTCCGGTCGGGAGGCAGGACCTCGCGGCGCGCCCGTCCGGCGATGACGCGGGCCAGGCCCCCCGCTGCGGGCGGGGTCAGGTTCATCTTCCAGTTCGCGATGACGAACGGGGTGCGCGCGGTCGCCGCGTCTGCGGAGGGGGCCGGGGTGGAGTCCGGGGAGTCGGTCATGGAGGTCGTCGGGGAGTCGGTGGGGGATCGGGTGGGGGGCGGGTTCCGGTCGGTTTCGCGCGGCCGCCGGCGGCGGCGTCTCGCGGGTCTCACGAGGGTTCCGGTTTCCTTTCGCCGCCGGACGCCGCCATCGGGAGCCAGGTCAGGGCTTCCACCCCGGGCAGGGGCTCGCCGGCGAGGAAGGCCAGCGAGGCGCCGCCGCCGGTGGAGAGGTGGCCGATGCGGTCGGCGACCCCGGCGCGGCGCACTGCGAGCAGCGAGTCGCCGCCGCCGACGATGGTGACCGCGCCCCGGTCGGCGGCGTCGGCCACCGCCGCGGCGACCGCGTTCGTGCCGAGGGCGAAGCGGGGGTCTTCGGCGAGCCCCATCGGGCCGTTCCAGAGAACCGTAGCCGCGCCGGCGATCTCCGCGGCGTAGCGGGCGGCGGTCGCCGGACCGAGGTCGAACCCGGCCCGGTCGTCCGGCAGGCTGTCGGCGGGGAACACCGGCGGGGGATCCGCGGCGTCGGCGGGAGCCGCGCGCTGGTCTTCGGGGAGGGCCAGCCGGTCGGGATGGCGCCGCAGCAGCCGCTCGGCGTCGGGACGGCGCTCCGGTTCGACGAGCGACCGGCCGGTGGGGAGGCCCTTCGCGGCGAAGAAGGTGTAGGCCATCGCGCCGCCCACGAGCACCCGGTCGGCGCGGGCGAGCAGGGACTCGACGACGCCCAACTTGTCCGAGATCTTCGCGCCGCCGAGCACCGCCACGAAGGGCCGCCGCGGCGCGGTCAGGGCCCGGCCCAGCCAGCGGAGTTCCCGTTCCAGCAGCGGGCCGGCGGCGGCCCGGGGGAACCGGCGGGCGCAGGCGTCCACCGAGGCGTGGCGGCGGTGGGCGGCGCCGAAGGCATCGTTCGCGTACTCGTCCCCGAAAGCGGCCAGGGCGGCGGCGAACCGGGGGTCGTTCGCGGTCTCGCCGGGGTGGAAGCGGAGGTTCTCCAGGACCAGCACTTCTCCCGGCGCGACTTCGGTGCGACGGCCTTCCGTCTCGTCGGCGCCGACCGGGCGGGGGCGGAACCGGACCGGGGCGTCGAGGAGTGCGCCCAGCCGCTCCGCCACCGGGCGAACGCTCAGCGCCGGGTCGGGAACGCCGCGCGGCCGGCCGAGGTGCGTCGCCAGGACCACCCCGGCGCCGGCCTCCCGGGCGGTCCGGATCGCCGGGAGCGCCGCCCGCAGGCGGAAGTCGTCGGCGACGACGCCGTGGTCGAGAGGCGCGTTCAGGTCGGCGCGGAGCAGCAGCCGTTTCCCCCGCAGGTCGAGGTCGGCGAGGCGCTGCCGGCGCTGCGGTTCCACGGCGGCGCCGAACGATATGCGACCGGCGCTCCCCGGCGCGCCCTTCGGGGGCGGCCGCGCCCGGGGGACGGACGGGCCCTCCGCGGAGGGGTTCCACGGCGGCGCCGCCGCGGGCAGAGGGGAACCGGGGCGGCGCCGGGGGAAGGGGGACGGGGCTCCGGGCCGTCTCGACGAGGCCGCCCGGCGGTCGCGGCCGCGCCCCGGCCGCCCGTCGTCGAGCCCGTCCGATCGGTGCTCCCGCTCCGGATCGACCCGATATTGAGCCGACGGATCGACCCGATAAGTGGCGGGGCCGGCGCGGATCGACCCGATAATGAGCCGATGGCGGATCGACCCGATAATGAGCCGATACGGATCGAGCCGACGGGAGCGGCGCAGGTGTGGATCGACCCGATAATGAGCCCGATGGCGGATCGACCCGATAGTGAGCCGGTGCGGATCGACCCGACAGGGGCAGACCGGTGCGGATCGACCCGATAGTGAGCCGATAGGGATTGAGCCGATGGGAGCGGGGCCGGTTCGGATCGACCCGATAGTGAGCCGGTACGGATCGAGCCGATGGGAGCGGTGCGGTGCGGATCGACCCGATAGTGAGCCGACAGCGGATCGACCCGATAGCGGATCGAGCCGATAGGAACGGGGCCGGCGCGGACCGAGCCGATAGCGGATCGACCCGATAAGGAGCGGTTCCGGCGCGGATCGACCCGATAGTGAGCCAGTGCGGATCGAGCCGAACAGCGGATCGACCCGATACGAGCGTTGGACCGCTGCGGATCGACCCGATAGTGAGCCGATAGCGGATCGACCCGATGGGATCGAGCCGATATGGATCGACCCGATGGGAGCGGGCGCCGGTGCGGATCGACCCGATAAGGAGCGGTTCCGGCGCGGATCGACCCGATAGTGAGCCAGTGCGGATCGAGCCGAACAGCGGATCGACCCGATACGAGCGTGAACCGCTGCGGATCGACCCGATAATGAGCCGACAGCGGATCGACCCGATAGGAACGGGCAGGTGTGGATCGACCCGATAGTGAGCCCCGGTGCGGATCGACCCGATAGTGAGCCGATGCGGATCGACACGATAGGAACGGGGCCGGCGCGGATCGACCCGATAGGAACCGGCCGGTGCGGATCGACCCGATAATGAGCCGATACGGATCGATCCGATGGGAGCGGGGCCGGTGCGGATCGACCCGATAGTGAGCCGACACGGATCGAGCCGATGGGAGCGGGGCGGCGTGGATCGACCCGATAGTGAGCCGATGGCGGATCGAGCCGATAGGAACGGGGCCGGTGCGGATCGACCCGATAAGGAGCGGTTCCGGCGCGGATCGACCCGATAGTGAGCCAGTGCGGATCGAGCCGAACAGCGGATCGACCCGATACGAGCGTGAACCGCTGCGGATCGACCCGATAATGAGAGGTTCCGGTGTGGATCGACCCGATAGTGAGCCGATAGCGGATCGACCCGATGGGAGCGGGCCGGTGCGGATCGACCCGATTGGTGCGGGCAGGCGCGGATCGACCCGATAGGCGCGGGGGCTGGCGCGGATCGACCCGATAGTGAGCCGACACGGATCGAGCCGATGGGAGCGGGCCATGTCGATCGGCAACGAAAATGTCCCGCTTTCGAGCAACGAAAATTTCCCACTCCGGAGGAGGGCGGGCCGGGGGGATGGAAGGACGATCCGGGGGAGTTCTCGCCGAGGTCGGGGGGCGCGAACGGCGGTGCGGGCGGCGCCTCGGGGGCGAGCCCGGTGACCGGTGGAGGGTCGGTGCGGGCGGCGCCGGACTTCGGGCTCGACCCTCGGCGGCGGGAACTCCCTGCCGGGCTCCGGCGCGTCGGCCGGGCCGCGCGGAAGGGGCCGTTCCCCGGGTGCTGCCGGGACAGGGCGGGAGCGGTCGAGTCGCCCCGAAGTCATCCCCGGGATCGACCCCGGGATCGACCCCGGGATCGCCCCCGAATTCGACCCCGAGATCACCCCCGGCGTCCTCGCAGCGGCTTCCCGAGGTCGCCGGGAGGCGCCTCCGCGCCGCGGGCCGCCGGTAGCGGCGCCCGTCCGGCCCGACTCGCCGCCGGTCGCCCCCCCTTCGCGCAGCCGCCAGCCGGAAGGGAGGCCGCCCGGGCCGGTCGCCGGGTTGGTTATCCTCCCGGCCTCCAACACACGGCTTCAGGTTTTCGGCTGTCGGGCCTTCCGGCGGACCGGACGAAGAGGGAACCGGGTGCGAATCCCGGACGGCCCACGCCACTGTGATCGGAATGCCCGACCCGGGCCGCTCCGCTTCGGCGGGACGGCGCCCACTCCCGGCGGTCGCCGGGGGGAAGGGGGGAACGGCGGGAGGCCTGTCGCTGCCGCAGCGACGAGGCGTCCGTTCCGTGAGTCAGGAGACCTGCCCGGAGCCCCGAACCGCGCGATCTCTTCGCTGGGAAGGATGGTTCTCCATGCGACAGCACCGCTTCGGTGCCTCCGGCCTCCGCCACCGACTTCCGGTGGGGCGACTTCGGGAAGGTCTCCCGGGCCTCACCCCGATCCCCACTCCGCTCCTCTTCGCCCTCGTGGCGCTCTCCCTCGCCGCCCCGCCCCCGGCGGCGGCCGGCCCCCGGGCAGCGGCCGGCCCGCCGTCGGCGCCCGCCGCCCTCCGCGCCTCCTCGCCGACCGCCGCCCCGACGACCCCGCTCGCCGTGGTCGTCCGCGGCGCCGACGGCCGCCCGGTCGCCGGGGCCCGGGTCTTCGCCGACTCGGTACTCGGCGACGCGCGCTCCGCCGCCCGCACCGACGCCGCCGGCGCCGCGGTGTTCGCGGACCTGCCTCCGGGCCGCTACCTCCTCTCCGCCGCCGCCCCCGCCGGGACCGCCGCCCCGGTCGAGGCCGACTCCTCGGCGCCCCTCGCCGGCCCCATCCCGCTGACCCTGCGGTTCGCCGGCCACCGGGAGGCGGTCGTCGTCTCGGCGGCGCTCGGCGCCCGGGCGGAACGCGAAGCGGGGGTCGCGGTGGACACCCTGACCGCCGCGGAACTGCGCGAACGCGGCGAGTGGGGCGTCGTCGAAGCCCTGCGCGGCGTCGCCGGGATCCTGGTGCGCCAGGATGGCGGGCCGGGGACGCTGGCCCGGGTCCAGGTGCGCGGGCTGCCCGGTTCAGCGACCGCGGTCGTCGTGGACGGCGCCCCGCTCCGGGACGCGGCCTCGATCACCGGCGGCAGTTCCTCGCTCCTGCCGGGGGTCGGCCTGCTCGGGGTGGACCGGGTGGAGATCCGGCGCGGCGGCGGTTCCACGCTCTACGGCACGAACGGGATGGGCGGCGTGCTGCAGATCGTCACCCGGGCCGGGAGCGGCGGCGATTCCCTCCGCGCCCGGGCCGAGGCGGGGACGAAGGGGCAGGCCGCGGGAGCCGCCGAATGGGGCGCCGGCGGGCCCCGGGGCGCGGTCTTCGCTTCGCTGGGCGAACGCCGGATCACCGCGGGCGCCGACGGCGATGATCCCTTCGAGAACACCACCGCCTCCCTCCGCGCCGGCCGGCGGCTCTCCCCGGGCCTCCGCCTCTCCGCCCGGGCCTTCTGGTCGGACGCCGAACTCGGGCTGAACGACAACCCCTTCCCGGTGGGCGGCCCGGCGACCGGAGTGGTCGAAGCCGCCGCGGTCCCGCTCGAGACCGTCCGCGCCCACGAGGGCGGCGCGGCGCTCGCGGACCTCGACCTGGGCGCGGCCACCTTCGTCCCGGCGACGAACGACCCGGACGCGAGGCAGCGGACCCGGTTCCTGTCGGCGCTGGTCTCGCTCTCCGGGAATCCGACCTCCGCGCTCGCCTGGACGCTCCGCTACCACGACCTGACCACCCGCCGGGAGAACACCGACGGGCCGGCCGGGGTGAACCCCTGGGATCCGGCGGCGCCGCAGACGATCACCTACGCCGCCGGGATCCGCACCGGGTCGGCCCGGGTCGAGTTCGGGGGCGGCCGGCACCGGCTGCTGCTGGGGGCGGAGGCCGAGTGGGAGCGCGCCGAGACCCTCGACCCGGCGTTCTCCACCCGGCTGGGGCAGTCCGGGCTCGCCGCCGTCGTCCAGGAGGAACTGCGCGCCGCCGAGGGCCGCGCCTCGCTCCGCGGCGCCGTCCGCTTCCACCGCTTCGAGACCCGGGCGCCGGAACTCGAACCGGCGGCGGGCGGTCCGTACGCCGGGACCCTGCCGCCCCCGGGCGCGAGCGCGGTCACCGCGGACCTCTCCGGGACCGCGGCGCTCGGCGGCGGCCTGCGCCTCAGCGCCTCCTGGGGCCGGGGTTTCCGCGCGCCCTCCCTCTACGAGCGGTTCGGGACCTTCTACTCGACCTTCGGCTACTCGGTCTTCGGCGACCCGCGCCTCGAACCGGAGTTCACCTCCGCCGCCGACTTCGGGCTCGACTGGGAATCGGCGGACGGCGGGGTCCGGTTCCGGGCGGCGGCGTTCCGCTCCCGGAGGCCGCAGGTGATCGCCTTCGGCTCCTTCGACGCCGCTGCCGACCCCTTCGGGAGGTTCGGCGGTTACGAGAACACCGCCGCCGGCGGCGCCCGGGGCGGGGAGACCGACCTGGCGCTCGCCCCCGGCGCCCGGACCCGCGCCCGGTTCCAGTACACCTTCACCGACGCCGACGCCCCGGACAACGCCCCCGCCGCGTTGCCCGCGGCCTGGCTGCTCCCCCGCCACCAGGGGGCGGCGCTGCTCTCCGGCCGGGTGACCGACCGCTTCGGCTGGGCCGCGGACCTGCTGCTGTCCTCCGCGATGCACGCGCCGCTCTACGACCCGAACACCTTCTCCACCCGGGTGTTCCGCTTCGCCGGCCTCCGCCGGCTGGACCTGGCCGCCTCGCTCGAGATCGGGCGCGGGCTCCGCCTGCGGTTCGTGGTCGAGGACGCGTTCGACGACGCCGCCTTCCAGAGCGGCGGCTTCCGGCCGCTGGGGCGGGCCCTCCGGGCGAACCTGGAGTGGAGCGGACGCTGACCCCGGTGCGGACGCGGCGATGAGCATCTCCACCACGCTCGGCGACGGCGGGCAGACCCAACTGGGCGACCGCCGGGTGGCCAAGACCTCCGCCGCCGTCGAGGCGCTGGGGGCGCTGGACGAGTTGGGGGCGGCGCTCGGGTTCGCCCGCTCGCTCGCCCGTTCCGAACCGATCCGCCGGCGGACCGAGGAGTTCCAGCGGGCGCTCTTCGAGGTCGCCGCCGTCATCGGCGCCCCGAAGTCGGCGGTCGGGGAGGCGCCTCCGGGAGTGGGCGCGGAGTTCGTCGCCGGCGTCACCGCCGAGGTCCGGGATCTCGAGGGCCGGGAGGGGATGCTGAGCGACTGGGCGCTCCCCGGCGGCCACGCCGGGGCGGCGGCGTTCGACCTGGCGCGCACCGCCTGCCGCCGCGCCGAACGGGCGCTGTTCCGGCTGCGGGAGAGCGGGACGGAAACGCCGCCGGCGCCGGAGTCCCTCGCCTTCCTGAACCGGCTGTCGGACCTCCTCTGGCTCTACGGCCGGGTCCTGGAACGCGAGTCCGGGGTGGACGGCGCGCTCCGCCGCCGGGAAGGTCCTCCCGCCTCCGAACCGGCCTGATCCCCGGGGCCGGGCGCCGGCGGTCGGGGGGAACGCCGGGCGGCGGCCGGCGACTCGGCGCGCGCCGGCCGAGCGCTTCCATCGCTTCCGGGACCGCGGGGCCGGCGCCGCTCCGTCGCCGGGGACCCCCGGTTCCCCTCGAACCGGGTTCCCGGCACTCTTCCGCCGCCGCGACGGGGCGCCGGAACGCCGGGTCGGAGGGGACCGCGCTCCCTGCCGCCCGGCCGATCCTCCCGAATCCGGCCTCTCCCCGACTCGGCGCCGGGCCGCTCGCCGGGGGGAGGCGCCCCCGGACCGGTTCCCCCGGCCCGGCGGACCGCCGCCCGGCGCCCGTTCCTTTCGGCCGGCGCTTCGCCGGCGGCCGCGACGGGAGTCCGTTCCGCGCCGGTTCCGCTCCGCCGCCGGGGCCGGGCCCCGGGGAGCCGGTCGCCCTCCCTCGGCTCTGCGGCCCGGCGGCGCCGCCGCGATCCCGGCGGGGAAGGGGGGGGCGCAGACTCCCCGGGCGACCCGCCGAACGCCCCGGCGCAGTTCAGCCGGCGCGGGCGCCGACGTAGCGGATCAGGTCCTTCACCCGGCAGGAGAAACCCCACTCGTTGTCGTACCAGGCGAGGACCTTCACCGCGTCGCCGCCGACCACCTTCGTGAACGGGGCGTCCACGATGGAGGAGTGCGGGTTCCCCATGAAGTCCACCGACACCAGCGGTTCGTCCGTGACCTGCAGGATCCCCCGGAGCGGGCCTTCCGCCGCCTCCCGGAGCGCGGCGTTCACCTCCTCGGCGGAGACCGCGCGGGAGAGGACCGCGGTGAGGTCGGTGAGCGAGACATTGGGCGTCGGCACCCGCACCGCCATCCCGTCGAGCCGCCCTTCGAGTTCCGGCAGGACCCGGCTCACCGCGCGCGCCGCGCCGGTGGAGGTGGGGATCAGGTTCACCCCGGCGGCGCGCGCCCGGCGCAGGTCGGAGTGCGGCAGGTCGAGCAGGCGCTGGTCGTTCGTGTAGGAGTGGACGGTGGTCATCACCCCCTTCTCCAGGCCGAATTCCCGGTGGAGCACCTTCACCACCGGCGCCAGGCAGTTCGTGGTGCAGGAAGCGTTCGAGAGGAGGTGGTGCGCCTCGGGGTCGTAGGCCTCCTCGTTCACGCCCATCACCACGGTCAGGTCCTCGCCCTGCGCCGGGGCGGAGACGATGACCTTCCGCGCCCCGGCTTCGAGGTGCCGCGCCGCCGCCGCCCGTTTCGTGAAGAGGCCGGTGGACTCCACCACCACCTCCACGCCCCGGGCGCCCCAGCCGAGCGCCGCCGGGTCGCGCTCGGAAAGGACGGTGAACTCCCGGCGGCCGGCCTCCGGGTGTTCGACGACGATCCGTCCTTCGGCGGCCCGCACCGCGCCGGGGAAGGGGCCGGCCACCGAGTCGTGCTTCAGCAGGTGCGCCAGCGTCCCCGGGTCGGTGAGGTCGTTCACCGCCACGATCTCCAGGTCGTCCGCGGCGGCGCCCTCCTCGACGATCGCGCGGAAGATGTTCCGCCCGATCCGTCCGAAACCGTTGATTCCGATGCGCACGGGGACTCCCTTTCTGGGTGGTGGCGGGGCGTTCGTGGCGCCCTTGGCGAAGGCGCAGTGTACCGACGGGAACGCCCCTCCCGGCCCCCGGATCCCGGTCCCGTCCGCCTGGAATCCCGAATATGAGTATAGAGAACGCAGATAATCGTAGTTGGAACATTTGATATCTTCTGTCGTTGTGCCTATCATCCTCGGCGTCGGACGAAACCGACCCGGCGGCGACCCATCCCGGTTCCGCCGGGGAAGGGGCCGTCCGGCGCTCGAAAACTCATCACCCACACTCACTCAGGAGCACTACCCACCACCATGACGAACCTCACCGTCTTCCACCCCACCCCGACCCTGCGCCGGTTCTTCCGCGAGGGCTTCCCCGGCGACGCGCTCTTCGGGACGCTCTTCGGCGAGCCCTCCCCCGAGGCCGGCGCCGAGCCCTCCCCCGAGCCCTCTCCCGAAGCCCGCCCCCGCTGGAGCCCGCGGGTGGATGTCCGCGACCGGGGGCCCGAAGTCGTCATCGAGGCCGACCTGCCCGGCGTCCGCCGGGAGGATCTCTCGATCCGCTTCGACTCCGGCGCGCTCATCGTCGAGGGCCACCGCGACCGGGCGACCGACGCCGCGCCGCTCGTCGAGAACGCCGACGCCACCCCGGAGGCCGACGCCGACGCCTCCGCCGACGCCACCCCGGAGGCCGACGCCGACGCCACCGCAACCGACGCCGAGCCGTCCCCGACCGGGAACGGCCGGACCGTCTGGTCGCGCCGCGAGCGGGTCACCGGCCGGTTCCGCCGCGCCTTCCGCCTCCCGGAGACCGTGGATGTCTCCCGCATCCGCGCGGAGTCCCGGGACGGGGTGCTCACCATCACCCTGCCGAAACTGGAGCAGGCGCTCCCGCGCCGGATCGAGGTCGCGGTCCACTGACCGGACTTCCCGGGGGGGAGGCCTGATCCTCCTCCCCGCTCCTTCCTCTCCACTCCCTCTCACCTCCCTCTTCTCATCTCCCTCTTCTCATCTCCCTCTTCTCATCTCCCTGCCGCCGGCGTGAGCGCCGGCGGCCGGCCCCGGTCACGGTTGCTTTCCGGCGCCCCGCGACCGGGCCCGAAGTCGCCGCCGAGACCCGTCAACGCGACGACGCCGCGACCCGCCGGAACCCGACCGGCTCGGTCCGACCGGCGAGACCGCCGGCACCCCGGAGCGTCCGGGGCGAGCCGGCGGGGTCGGGCGCCGCGACCGCCGGGGATCGGCGGAACCGAACCGGCCTGATTCCCACCGGCGAGACCACGGCCCCCGGCGCGCCCGGCCCTCGTTCGGGAAGGGCCGGCGCGAGCGAGGCCTCCGCCCGAGCCGCGACGATCGCCGGAACGCGACCGGCTCGGTCCCTCCGGCGGGACCTCCACCGAGTCGAACGCGAGGGCTCCGTCCTCGATCCGGCCCGGGCTCCCCGCTCGCGCCGGGGAAGTCCGTCGGACACCGGGCCGCGCGGACCCCGGCGAACCGGCCACCAGCCGGCGCTGTCGCGGGCGAACGAACCGGTGATCCGCGCCCGGCGCGCCGACGAAACGACTTCGCCGGCGGAGCCGCCCCGGCCGGCGCGCCGCGGCGAGCGACCGGGCGCCCCCGGCGTACCATCCTTCGCGTCCCGTGTCGGTGGATTCCCCTCGCGTGCCGGTGCCCGCCCTCCCCCTGGCCGCCCTCCCGCTGACCGCCCTCCGCCCCCGGCCGCGCCGCGCCCCGGCCGGTCCGCCCTCCCGACTCGACCCCTGACCCGACCCGCGGCCGGCCCGGCGCCCGCCCCCCGCACCGCCCCCGGCGCCGCCTCCCCGGCCGCACCCACCGCTCCCGCGGCCGCCTCCACCGCCGGCGCCGACGAGCGCCGGCTGGCCCGCCGGGCCGGGTCGGTGAGCCTCGGCGTCATCGTCTCGCGTTTCACCGGCCTGGCGCGGGAGCAGGTGCTGGCCTACCTGTTCCCGACGGCGCTCCTCGACGGGTTCTTCGCCGCCTACACCTTCCCGAACACGCTGCGGGAGTTGCTGGCCGAAGGCGCGCTCTCGAAGGCCTTCGTGGCCACCTTCGCCGCGGTGGACGCCCGCGAGGGGCCGGAAGCGGCGCACCGGCTGTTCCGGCGCGCGTTCCGGGCGCTCTTCCTCGTCGCCCTCCTGGTGACCGTGCTCGGCGTGGTGTTCGCGCCGCAGTTGGTGGACCTGGTGTTCTCGCGGGAGGCGTTCTCCCGGCCGCTCCCGGAGGCCCTCGGCGGCCCCTTCGCCACCGGCCGCGACCTGACCGTCTGGCTGACGCGGCTGATGTTCCCGTTCATCTTCTTCGCGGCGCTGGCGGCGCTCTTCATGGGCGGACTCCAGGCCCGCCACCGCTTCTTCCTCACCGGGGTGGCCTCCTCCTTCTTCAACCTCGCCGCGATCGCCTTCGCCCTGGTCGGCGTCCTGGCGGCGCCGGCGCTGGGTCTCCACCCGATGGCCGGACTGGCGCTCGGGGTCCCGGTGGGAGGGCTGGCGCAACTCGCCGCCCAGGCGATCGGCTTCCGCCGCACCGGGTTCCGGCGGACTCCCACCGGCGGGGCGCGCGCCACCCTGCGCGACCCGGCCTTCCGGCGGATGGCGCGGCTCTTCGCCCCCGCCGCCGGCGCCGCCGGGACCCTGCAGTTGAATGTCCTCATCTCCCGGCACTTCGCCTCCGCCGGCACCTCCTGGCTGGCCTGGTTCTCGATGGCCTACCGGCTGGCGCAACTGCCTTCGGGCCTCATCGGCGTCGCGCTCTCCCACGCCGGGCTCCCCTCGCTGACCCGCGCCGCCGGCGGCGGGGACCGGGACGGCTTCGCCCGGGTGCTGACCCGGGTCGGGCAACTGATGCTGGTCCTGGGGCTGGCCGCGGCCGCCGGGCTCATCGCGGTCGCCGACCCGCTGGTGGCGCTCATCTACCGGCGGGGGGCGTTCACCCCGGAGGACGCCGCGCAGGTGGCGGCGATGCTCTCGGTCTTCGCGCTGGGCCTGCCGGCCTTCGGGACGACGAAGATCCTCACCGACGCCTTCTTCGCCCTCGGCTCCACCCGCCCGCCGTTCCTGGTGGCCCTCGGCGCCACCGGGGCGACCTACCTCCTCACCCGCGCCTTCGTGCTCGACGCCGGGCTCGACCACCTGGGACTCCCGCTGGCGGTGGTCTCGGTGTCCGCCCTGTCGGCGGCCGCCCAGGCGCTGCTCCTCGCTCCCCGGCTGGGCCGCGACGCCCTCGGACGGAGCCGGGCGCGCGCGGTGTTCTCCGATCTGGGCCGGACCGCGCTCCGGGGTCTGCTGGTGGCGCTCCTCGTCGGCCTGGCCGCCGCCGCCGCCGCCGCCGGGCTCCGCGCCGGGCTGGAGCCGGGCCCGGTCTCCGATCTGGCCGCCACCCTCCTGCCGGCGGCGCTCGGCGTCCTGGTCTTCGGACTGGCCGCCCGCCGCCTGGCCCCGGTGGAGTACGCCCCGCTCCGGGCCGCCGCGGCCCCGCTCCTCGACCGGCTGGCCTCCCGCTTCCGCCGGCGGAACGGTCCCGGAGGAAGCGCAACCTGACCGCCGCCCCGCCTCGCCGCCGGTCGCCCGACCCGGTCGCCGCCCATCCGCAGGTCGGCCCCTTCCTCCACCACCTGGCGGTCGAGCGCGGCCTCTCCCGGAACACCCTGGACGCCTACCGGCGCGACCTGGCCAAGTTGGTCGCCTTCGCCGGGGAGAAGCCGCTCCCGACGCTCGACGCCGACGATCTCCGGGCGTTCCTCTCCCACCTCCACCACCGGGGCCTCGACTTCCGCTCCATCCGCCGCACCGGGTCGGCGGTGCGCGGCTTCTTCGGCTTCCTGCTGACGGAAGGGGTGATCGAGCGGGACCCGGCGGGGGAGGTCACCCCGGCGCGGGTGCTCGCGGGGCTGCCCCGGTACCTCTCGCTGGAAGAAGTGGAACGGCTGCTCGACGCCCCGGACGACTCGCCGCTCGGTCTCCGCGACCGGGCGATGCTGGAACTGCTCTACGCCACCGGCCTCCGGGTGAGCGAGTTGGTGGGGCTGCCGCTCGGCGGCGTGGTGTTCGGCAAGGACGGCGCGCCCGGCTACCTGACGGTGGTGGGGAAGGGGAACCGGGAGCGCATCGTCCCCTTCGGCTCCGCCGCCGAGACGCGGCTCTCGGAATACCTGCGGAGCGGGCGCCGGGCGCTCCTCGCCGGGCGGGGGGAGTCGCCGGCAGTCTTCGTGACCGCCCGGGGCGGCGCCATGACCCGGATCCGCTTCTGGCAGATCGTGCGCCGCTACCAGACCCTGGCCGGCATCGAGCGGCCGCTGTCGCCGCATGTGCTCCGCCACTCCTTCGCCACGCACCTGCTGGAGCGCGGCGCCGACCTGCGCAGCCTGCAGCAACTGCTCGGCCACGCCTCGGTGAGCACCACCCAGATCTACACCCATGTCTCCGAGGAGCGCCTGCGCCAGATCTACGACCGCCACCACCCCCGGGCGAAGCGCGCCGGTTCGTGAGCCGGGATCCGTCGTGAGTCCCGAGTCCGACCCGACGGGCCGCCGCGATCCGGCAGCCGCCATCCGTTCCGCCGCCGGGCGGCCGGGAGCGGGCGGGGTCGCGGTCCCTCCGCTCCGGACCTCCGGCGGTGTCGGCGCCGAACCGCGTTCGCCGGATCGCGGCGTCGCCGGGTTCCGGCGGCACCGGCCCCGGGTGTCGCGCCGGCGGCTCCGGACTGCGGCCGACGGGGAACGGGCGGGGAACGGGCGTCGATTCCCGGAGCGCGCCGCGGCGCGGGGCCACCCGGGGGAGAGCGGGCGCCGGTGAGTCCGAAGTCCGACGGGGCGAGGCTCCCCGGCGCGGGCGGGCCCGACCTCGCCGCCGCGATCCGCTCCGCGGCGGAACGGCTGCGGGCGGGCGGGGTCGCCCTCTATCCGACGGAGACCTTCTACGCCCTCGGCGCCGATCCGCGCTCTCCCGAAGGGTGCGCCGCCGTCTTTCGACTGAAGGGGCGGGAGGCGTCGCAACGGCTGCCCCGGATCGCCGCCGACCGGGAACAGGTCGAAGCGGTGTGCCGGCTGTCGGACGCCGCCGCCGCGCTCGCCGACCGGTACTGGCCCGGGCCGCTGACGCTGGTGCTGCCGCTCCGGGACGGGGAGGACCCGGTGGCGGTGCGGGTGAGTTCGCATCCCGTCGCCCGGGCCCTCGCCGCGGCGCTCGGCCACCCGGTGATCTCCACCAGCGCGAACCGCAGCGGCGCCCCGCCGGCGCGGACGGCCGCCGCCGCGGTCGCGAGCCTCGGGGAGACCGCCGCGGCTCCGCTCGCGATCCTCGACGGGGGAGCCACCCCCGGCGGCGCCCCCTCCGTCATCGTGGACGCCACCGGGACGCCCTTCCGCACCCTGCGCGGCTCCCTCGAATCGCTGTCCGAGGCGCCGCCGCCCGACTCCCGCGCCCCGCGCCGCTGAGGCGCCCGAAGTCCCGCCGGCCCGAACCGAAATCCCGTCGCCGCGCCGGCGCCCCCGCCGGTCAGCGGGGAACCGGGAAGAGAACCGGGAGGGGAACCGGGAAAAGAACCGGGAAAAGAACCGGGAGCGGGCCGGGACTCAGTGGATCGGGACCCGGTCCCCGTCGGCGCCGCTCTCCAGCGCGGGGGCCGTCGGCGGGGCCAGCGTCGGGAAGATGATCGGCAGCGTCTCGTCGAGGTTCGACACCAGATGCACCGTCAGGTCGTCCCGGATCTCGTCCGGCACATCCTCGAGCAGCGTCGGCTCGTTCAGCCGCGGCAGGATCACCTCGCGGATCCCGTAGCGGTGCGCCGCCAGCAACTTCTCCTTGATGCCGCCCACCGGGAGCACATGCCCGGTGAGGGTGATCTCGCCGGTCATCGCCAACTCCGGGCGGCAGGTGATCCCGGTCACCACCGACACCAGCGCCGCCACCAGGGTGATGCCCGCCGACGGCCCGTCCTTCGGCGTCGAGCCCTCCGGCACATGGAAGTGGATGTCCGACTTCCGGTAGAAGTCGCCGGTGAGCCCGTAGGCCGGCCCGTTCCGGCGCACCCAGGAGAGCGCCGCCGTGGCCGACTCCTTCATCACCTCGCCCAACTGGCCGGTCAGCGTCAGCCGGTTGTTCCCCTTCATCCGGGAGACCTCGGCGAAGAGCAGGTCGCCGCCCACCGGCGTCCAGGCGAGACCCACCGCGACCCCCGGCACGCTGACGCGCTCCTGCAGTTCCCGGGAGAGCGAAGTGGGCGCGCCGAGCAGGTCGGTGACCACTTCCGGGGTCACCACCAGCGGCCCCTCCGTCCCCTCCGCCAACTTCCGCACCGCCTTGCGGCAGATCTTGGCGATGGAGCGCTCCATGTTGCGCAGCCCGGCCTCCCGGGTGTAGTCCCGGATGATGAGCGAGATCGCCTCCCGGTCGATGACCGGCGCCACTTCCTCTTCCTGGATGCCGTGGTTCTCCAACTGGCGGGGGATGAGGTGGCGGATCGCGATCTGGATCTTCTCCTCCTCGGTGTAGCCCTGCAGATGCAGGACCTCCATCCGGTCCTTCAGCGCCGGCGGGATGGGATCCACCATGTTCGCGGTGGCGATGAAGAGCACTTCGGAGAGGTCGAAGGCCAGGTCGATGTAGTGGTCGCGGAAGGAGTCGTTCTGCTCCGGGTCGAGCACCTCGAGCAGCGCCGAACTGGGGTCGCCGCGGAAGTCCATCCCCAGTTTGTCCACCTCGTCGAGCATGAACACCGGGTTGCGGGTGCCGCCGCGCACCAGCCCCTGGATGATCTGGCCGGGGAGCGAGCCGATGTAGGTGCGCCGGTGCCCCCGGATCTCGGCCTCGTCGCGGATGCCGCCCAGACTCATCCGGACGAACTCCCGCCCCACCGCGGAGGCGATGGACTTGCCCAGACTGGTCTTGCCGACGCCGGGCGGGCCCACGAAGCAGAGGATCGGCCCCTTCTGGTCCGGCTTGCGCTCGCGCACCGCCAGGAACTCCAGGATCCGGTCCTTGACCTTCTCCAGGTCGTAGTGGTCGGCCTCGAGGATCTCCTTGGCGCGGGGGATGTCGTACTTGTCCTCGGTGCGCTTGTCCCAGGGGATCCGCACCAGCCAGTCGAGGTAGGTGCGCCCGACGGTGTACTCGGCGGAGGAGGAGGGGATGCGGCCCAGGCGGCGGAACTCGCGCATCGCCTCCTTCTCGGCCTCTTCGGGCATCCCCGACTTCTCGATCTTCTCCCGCAGTTCGTCGAGTTCCCGGGAGGAGTCGTCGCCTTCGCCCAACTCCTTCTGGATCGCCTTCAACTGCTCGCGCAGGAAGAACTCGCGCTGCGTGCGCCCGACTTCGCTCTTGACCTTGGACTCCAGGCTGCGGCTCAGGTCGCGCATCTGCTTCTCGCGCAGGATGGCGGCGTAGGCCAGCCCCAGCCGGTCCTCGATGGAGAGCGTCTGCAGCACTTCCTGCCGCATCTCGGTGCTCAGGCTGGGCAGCTGCTCGGCCACGAAGTCCGCCAACTGGCCGGCGCTCCCCACCCGGGCGAGATTCATCTTCATGATCTCGCGCGCCCTCGGGAAGAGGTCGCTCCGGATCATCTCCTGGAGTTCTTCGCGGATCTTCCGGGTGAGCGCTTCGAACTCGACGGTCTTCGTCGCGCCCACGGCGCCGTCGAGCACCCGGATGTCGGCGCGCACGTACGGCTCGGTCTGGACGATGCGCTCCACGCGGAAGCGGAAACTGCCGCGGATCACGATGCGGACGGTGCCGCTCTCGCGCATCTTGACCTGCTTCTCCAGGCGCGCGGCGGTGCCGATCGCGTAGAGGTCGTCCTCGCCCGGGTTCTCGACCGAGTCGTCCTTCTGGGTGAGGACCGCCAGCATCACCTTGGGCGCGGAGCGGCCGGACTCGGCTTCCGAGGCCTCCTTGGTCGCGTCCCGGAGCATCCGGAGCGTGCTCTTCCGGCCCACCTGCAGCGGCAGGTAGGAGTGCGGGAACACCACGATGTCCCGCAGCGGCAGCACCGGGACCCGGCGATGCACCTGCCCGTGCGGCGCGCCGCTCTCGGCGACCGGCGTCCGGACCTCGGAGCCGTCGCCGTCGCCGGGGTCGCTGTCGGCGGCGGCAGCAGCGTCGGCGGGGTCGGCGGAGGGGGCTTCGCCGTCCGGCGAGCTCTTCGCGGCGTCCTTCTTCGGGGACTCTTTGGGATCCTGGGCGTCAGACATGAAGGACGGACCTCTCCCCGCCGCAGGTGCGGACAGGCAGCGCGGATAGTAGCCCCGCCGCTCGCCCGCCGCCGGGGGCCGGGGGCGCCTCGCCGGCCCGGACTTGAGCCGGAACCGGTGAGATTTCAGGAAACATTCGAAGCGGCAACGAGTTGCGGGAACGGCGCTTTCCGCCGGGTTGAGTCAGGGCGCATCAGATCTGCGATCCGCCGCCACCGGTCGGACTTCACCGTCGGAACCTCCGAGGCGAACCGGCCGGTGCGACTCCACCGGCCGAGCCTGACCCGCTCGCCGGAGAGACCCACGAGCAGGACGACCCGCCGGCGGTCCCCGTCCGACGGGCGATCGACCGCCCGTCGCTCATGGGCCGCACCACCGGAGCAGGAGCCCGAGCAGCGCGATCACTCCGAGCACCCCGCCGCAGCCCCACTGCCTGCCCGCCGCAACCAGCGCGACGACGAACGCTCCGACCCCGACCAACGCCAGGAACCCCGCGAGAACCCCGACCATCTGTCGCTCCTTCGCGCCCTTCCGCTCGGAAGCCCCCCCACGCTCCCCGGTACTGCCGGTGGATCGCTTCCCCCGCCATCAGCCTCGTCGGGTCAGTCCGACCCGCTCCTCCCCGGAGTGCGCCGTGAACGCTCGCTCACCGGACAGTCCGGTCGTCTCGTCCGTCCATCCGGTGGGCGCTCCGCCCGGACCCGGCACCGGATGCCTCCCGGTCAGTCCAGCCCGGAGCCAGCCCAAGTCGAGAGCCAGCCGGTCATGAGTCACCGCCAGCCTCGGTCGGGAGCGCCGGGAGGCGAAGTGCGCCGCTCGGGGGAAGGGACCGCATCGGTGGAAGGAGGCCGCTTCCGCCGAAGGGGGCTTCGGCAGCCGAGAGCGGATTCGTCAGCCGAAAGGGAGTTCATCAGCCGAAGGTGACTTCGTCGGGGAGTTCGTTCACATCGTCGGGCCGGATCGGGAAGTGCTCGCCGAGGAAGGCGCCGATGCGGCGGACGCCGTGTTCCAGGCCGTCCCCGATCCCGTTCTCCCGGATGTGCTCGGTGATCTCCGCCGCGATCCCGTTCCAGGCTTCCGCCCCGACCTTCTCGTCGATCGCGCGGTCGGCGACGATCTCGAAACGGCCGGACTTCACCGCCAGGAAGAGCAGGACCCCGGAACCGTCCTTCGTCCGGTCCACCCCCAGCGAGAAGAACTCCCGGACCGCGCGCCGCCGCGGCTTCTCGAAGGGCAGCAGCCGGGCGACCACATGGACCCGCAGTTCCCCGGAGGTCCCGCGCTCCGCTTCGGCGATGGCGGCGGCGATCCGGTCGAGGTCCTCCTCGGAGAGGTGCCCGCGCAGGGCCCGGGGTACGCGCATGTCCGTTCTACCCGGTTACCAACTGCCGCTGGCGCCGCCGCCGCCGAAGCCGCCGCCCCCGCCGACGAACCCGGAGAAGCCGCCGCCCATCCCGGAGCCGTGGAACGCCGACCCTCCGCCGCCGGGAATGCCGGCGTAACCCCAGCCGCCGCCGCCCCGGCCGGCGGTGGCCCGCGTGAAGGCGGTCGCCCCCAGCCCGGCGACGAGTCCCATCGGCGCCAGCCAGAGCATCGCCATCCCGCCGAGGAAGAGGAAGCCGACGAGCGCCGCCAGCCCGCCGCCGAGCACCGCCGCGCCGGCCGGATGGAAGGCGTTCCCGATCCAGCCGAGCAGTTGCAGGAGGACGAACGCCCCCAGGATCCAGAAGTGCCCGCGCCGGGAGCGGCCTTCCTCCCGCGGTCCGCCCCGCGGCGCCGCCGCTTCCCGGTACTCCCCCCGGGCGGCCTGCCCGAGCGCCTCGGCGGTGGCGGCGAGCCCGGCCGCGAACTCCCCGGCGGCGAACCGGGGCGCCATCCGGTCGCGGATGATCCGCCCGGCCAGCCCGTCGGGGATCGCGCCCTCGAGCCCGTACCCCACTTCGATCCGCGCCTGCCGGTCCTCGACGGCGACGACCACCAGCGCCCCGTTGTCCGTCTCCGCCTGCCCGATCCCCCAGTGCTCGGCGAGCCGGAGCGAATAGTCCTCGATCGCGCCGCCGAACTCCTCCGGCAGGCGGGGAACGCTGGCGACGACGATCTGCACCGTGGTCTCCGCTTCCAGCCGGGCCAGCGTCTCTTCCAGCGCCGCCCGTTCCGCGGCGGAGAGGATCCCGGCGGCGTCCACCACCCGCCCGGTCAACTCCGGGAACGCCGGCTCCTGCGCCGCCCCGGCGGCCGGCGCCGCGACCGCCGCCAGCGCCAGCAGCGCCGCCGCCCGGAGCGCGACCGGAGGCGCCGCCGGCGACTGCCGGAACGACCGGAGAGTCAACAAAACGGGCGAGCCTCTGCGTGCGTGCGAATCTCAGCGGGGCCGGATCAACGCGAGAAATCGACTTCCGGCGCGGTCTCCGCCCCCTCGTCGGCCTCGAAGTACGCCGCCTCCCCGAAGTCGAACCAGTTGGCGACGATCCGCGTGAAGAACCGCCGCCTCCTCGTGTTGTACGCCTGCGCCGCCTCGTTGAACCGCCGCCGCTCCACCGCGATCCGGTTCTCGGTCCCCGCCAGTTCGTCCTGGAGACTCAGGAAGTTCTGGTTCGCCTTGATGTCCGGGTAACGCTCGACGACCACCATCAGCCGGGAGAGCGCCCCGGTGAGCGCCCCCTGCGCCGCCTCGAAGCGGGCCAGCGCCTGCGGGTCGTTCAGGTCGGCGGCGGACACCTGCACCCCGGTGGCCCGGGAGCGCGCCTCGACGACTTCCCGGAGCGTCTCCCGCTCGAAGTCGGCGGCGCCCTCGACGGTGCTCACCAGGTTCGGGATCAGGTCCGACCGCCGCTGATAGACATTCTCGACCTGCGACCACCCGGCCTTCACGCCTTCGTCGAGGGTCACCAGCCCGTTGTAGGTCGAGGTGACCGAGAAGAACAGGATGACGCCGACCAGCAGCAGCACGGCGAGCGCGCCGCCGCAGCCGACCAGGACGAGTTTCTTCTTCACGGGCGGGATTCCTCGGGGGGCAGGGGAAGGGACAGGGGCAGACGAAGGGGCAGGCGAAGGGGCAGGGAAGGAGGCCGGGAAAGAGGCAGGGGCGTTTCTTCCCGGTTCGGGAAGCGGCGGGATGCTAGTGGACCGTAGCGGGAGTTCGGATAGTGATCCGCCGAGAAACATCAGAGTACGTCCACTTGTAGGGCCGGGCGACCTTGTTGTGCTCACGGATGAAGCGAAGGATCTTCCGCTCCAGATCCGCAACCGAGGTGAAGATGCCGCGGGCCAGAACATCCCGCTTCAGCTTCGAGAACCACAGTTCGATCTGGTTCAACCACGACGAGTAGGTCGGCGTGTAGTGGATGTGGAAGTTCGGCTGGGCCGCCACGAAGGCTTTGACCGCCTTCGTCTTGTGGACCGAGAGGTTGTCTGCGATCACGTGGATCTCCCGGCCCGGCGGCTGGCTCGCCACGATCTCACCGAGAAAGTCGAGGAACGAGGCTCCGTTGACCCGTTCCACCGTCTTCCCGTGAACCACACCGGTCTGCGTCTCCAGGGCCGCGATCAGCGACCGGGTGCCATGCCGGTAGTACTCGAAGCCGTGGCGCTCGGCTCGGCCCGGGGACATCGGAAGCACCGGCACCGTCCGTTCCAGGGCCTGGATCGCCGTCTTCTCGTCCACACTGAAGACGGCTGCGTTCTCCGGAGGGTTCAGATACAGGCCGATGACATCGGCCGCCTTCCGCTCGAAGTCCGGGTCCTTCGACGCCAGATAGTTCCTCTTCGAGTGCGGCTGGAGGTTCGCGCTCGTCCACACCCGGTGCACCAGGGTGTGGCTGACGCCGAGGTGTCGCGCCAGGCGCCGCGTGCTCCAGTGCGTGGATCCATCCGGCGGCTTCTCCCGGGTCGTCGCCAGGACCTTCGCCTCCATCTCCGGTGTCTGAACCGTCCTCGGCGACCCCGGCGCCCTCCGCGAGGCCAGCGCCGGCACCCGACCTTCCCGGAAGCGCTTTCCCCACTTGTTCACGAAGGCGGGCGTGCAATCCAACTTGTTCTGGATCACGGACCACGGCTTCCCCGAGGCGAGCAGGAGAATCACCCGGGCGCGCCGGGCGTCTTCCGCTCTCACGGCGCGAGACTGGACGCGCCGGTTGAGCTCGCGTCGTTCCGGTGGTGACAGGATGATGGGATCGCGTCTCCGCATGGGAGAAGCATACCAGTATTCCATATGTTGTTACGATCCACTAGCCGGGGGCTGCGACGAATCCGGTCACCCCCGGGGGCCGGCCGGGCGCCCGCCGGCTCAGCGGTCGGCGCCGGGGCCGCTCGTCGGTTCCGTCCCCGCCAGGAACGCCTCGACGATGGTGTTCGGGCCCGGCGCGGCCGGCTGCCCGCTCTCCAGGTCCACCGGCACCAGCGCCACATTCCGGGGCGCGCCGAACGCCTCCGCCGGGGCGCCGCCGCGGACGGCCTCCATGAACCAGGTCCACGCCGGGAGCGCCACCCGGGCGCCGCTCTCCTTCTCCCCCAGCGTCCGGCTGGGCTGGTCGTGGCCCACCCAGACCCCGGCGGCGATCTCGGTGTCGAAGCCGATGAACCAGGCGTCGGTGAAGTCGTTCGTGGTCCCGGTCTTCCCGGCGATGGGCCGCCCCAGCCGCCGCGCCCCCACCGCGGTCCCCCGCGCCACCACCCCCTGCAGCAGGTGGGTCACCACGTACGCCAGGTCGGCCCGGATGACCGAGGCGGTCTCCGGATAGAAGGTCTCCAGTTCGCGCCCGTCCCGGTCGGTGATCCGGGTGATGAAGTAGGGCGCCATCCGCACCCCCCGGTTCGGGAAAGCGCTGTACGCGGACACCATCTCCTGCAGCGAGACATCGGCGGAGCCCAGCGTGATCGAGAGCACCGGCAGCAGGTCGCTGCTGATGCCCAGCCGCCGCGCGAACTCCACCACCCGTTCCGGGCCCACTTCGTGGACCATCCGCACCGCCGGCACATTCCGGGAGCCCTCGAACGCCTGCCGCATGGTGATCCAGCCGCGGTGCTCCTCGTCGTAGTTCTGCGGCTCGTACACCGCCCGGGTGACCGGGTCGGTGTAGGAGAAGGGCTGGTCGAGGATGAGCGACGCCGGGGAGAACCGCCCGGTCGCCAGCGCCGCGCCGTAGGCGAACGGCTTGAAGGAGGACCCGGCCTGGCGGCGCGCCTGGGTGGCCCGGTTGAACTCGCTGCGGTCGAAGTCGAACCCGCCGACCAGCGCCCGCACCGCCCCGGTCTCGATCTCCAGGGCGAGGAAGGCGCCCTCCGCCTGCGGCTCCTGGTCGAGCGCCACCCGCAGCAGCGTCCGGCACTCCGGCGGCAGCGGCGGCCCCTCGGCCTCTTCCTCCTCCGTTCGCGGCGGCAGCAGGCGGAAAGAGCCCGCATCGCCGACCCGGAACAACCGCTCCGGGCGCTCGAAGGTCCAGGCCAGCGAGCCGGTGTCCAGGCACGCCGGGCGGCCGCCGACGCGGATGCGGGGATTCGTCCCCGCTTCGGTCACCACGCCCCGGACCACATCGCCGGGCCGCGCGGACGCGGTGCGCGAGTCGGGCGGGAAGTCCTCGAGCGTCCGCCCCTCGTCGAGCAGGTTCCGCTCGAAGCCCCGGAACCCCCGGCGCTTGTCGTGGGCCCGGAGCGCCCGCTCCACCGCGTCTTCGGCGGCCTGCTGCATCCCGGCGTCGAGGGTGGTGTACACCCGCAGCCCCCCCTCCCGGGTCCGCGCGCCGCCGTAGTCCCGCCGCAGCCGCAGCCGCACCATCTCCAGGAAGTGCGCGCCCAGGCGCTCCCCGCCGCGCGCCCGCAGCCGCACCGGTTCCGCCTGCGCCGCCGCCGCCGCTTCGCCCGTCAGGTAGCCGTCCTCGACCATGCGCCGGAGCACCCGGTCCCGCATCCGCACCGCCTGCTCCACGCTGCGGAAAGGGTTGTAGCGCGCCGGGTTGGGGGCGACCCCGACCAGCATCGCCGCTTCCCCGACGGTGAGTTCGGCGGCGCTCTTGTCGAAGTAGTCCCGGGCCGCCGCCCCCACGCCGTCGTTGCTGTTGCCGAGGTGCACCAGGTTCGCGTAGTGGGTCAGGATCTCCGGTTTGGTGTAGGCGCGCTCGATCTCGGCGGCGGTGATCGCTTCCCGGATCTTCCGTTCCAGGGTGGGCGCCCGTTCGTCGAAGAGTTCGCGGGCCACCTGCTGGGTGATGGTGCTGGCGCCCTGGACGGTCCGGCCCGCCCGGAAGTTGCTCCACGCCGCCCGCGCGATGCCGAGCGGGTCGAACCCGTGGTGTCCCCAGAACCGTTTGTCCTCGGAGGCGACGAGCGCGTCCCGGAGGTGCTGGGGCAGGTCGTCGTAGCCGAGCACGATCCGGCGCTGGTCCTCGCTGCGGAATTGGCCGAGTTCGACGCCGTTCCGGTCGTACACGATGCTGGTCGCGCCTTCCCGGGCCAGCGCCTGCTCGATGCGCTCGATGACGCCGATGTCGCTCTGGTACGCGGCGAGCAGACCGATCATGACCCCGGCCACGGCGGCGCCGCAGAAGAGGGCGCCGACGATGATCCGCCGGGCCAGCGCGCGGCCCCGGGGGGCGGCGGCTCCTTTCGTGGCGCCGGCCCTCTTCCCCGCGGTTCCCTTCGCGGAGGAGTTCTCCCCGGAGGCGGACGAGGAGGAAGTCCGGCGTCGGGGCATCGTTCAGGCCAGCCGCGGCGGGCGGCGTCCGGAGTCCGGCTGTCCCGCCCGGCGGGTGCTCCGGGCGCGGCGGGCCGGCGGGAAGGGGATCGACCCCCGGTGGTCGGCGGGGCCGGCGCCGATCACCGGGCGGAGCGGCGGGAGGGGGATCAACCCTTGCCGAACAGGGCCGCGAGGGCCTCGTCGAGATCGGGGTGGCGGAACTCGAACCCGGCGTCGAGCAACCGGCGCGGCACCGCCCGCTGGCCGCTCAGGAGCAGCGCGTCGGCCATCTCGCCGAACAGCAGCCGCATCGCGAACCCGGGCGCCGGGAACGGGGTCGGCCGCCGCAGCGCGCGCCCCAGCGCCTTCGTGAACGCGGCGTTCGTCACCGGCGTCGGCGCGGTCAGGTTGTACGCCGGCGCCAGCGAACCCGCCGGGGCGTCGAGCAGCGTCCGGAAGGCGCGGGCCACATCCTCGACCTGGATCCAGGGCATCCACTGCCGCCCGTCGCCCAGCCGGCCGCCGAGACCGAACCGGAACGGCGGGAGCATCTTGGCGAGCGCCCCGCCGTCCGCGGCGAGCACCAGCCCGATCCGGAGCGCGGCGGTCTCCACCCCGTGCTCCCGGGCGGCGCCGCTCGCCGCTTCCCAGGCCAGGCAGACCTCGCTCAGGAAGCCGTCGCCGGGCGCTGCTTCTTCGTCGAGTTCCTCGTCGCCGCGGGCGCCGTAGTAGCCGACCGCCGAGGCCGCGAGCAGCCGTTTCGGGCGTCCGCCGGACCCCGCCGGCAGCCGTCCCAGGGCTTCGACCAGCGTGGCGGTCCCGCGCACGCGGCTCTCCCGGATGCGCCGCCGCCGCTCCGCGCTCCAGCGGGCCCCCACCGGTTCGCCGGCCAGGTGGACGACGGCGTCGAGCCCGGCCAGCGCGGCATCGAGTTCGCTCGCCCCGGCCCCGCCGAGCGGATCCCAGCGCGCGGTTTCGACTCCGGCGGGAAGGCCGGGAGGACGCTTCTCGCTGCGGGTGAAGGCGACCACCTCCCGTTCGGACGCGCCTTCGCCGCCCGTCAACTCGCGGACCAGCGCGCCGCCGATGAGCCCGGTGGCGCCGGTGATCCCGATGCGCATCTCCCGCCGCCTTTCCGCCGATTCTAACAGCCGCCCGGGCCGCTCCCGGGCGCCCGCCGGGGGTCGCCGCCGGGCCGCCGCGGGCGTCCGCCGCCGCTCGCGCCGCCCCGCCGACCGCGCCGTGTTCGGGGCGCCCGGGACGCGTGACCGACGGGTCGTTGCCGGCAGCCGGACGCCGATTCTCGTCGCCGCTCCCGCTCTCCTCCGGTCCGTCTCCCGGGCGGAGTCCCGACCAGCGGCCACGGGTTCGCTCCGGGGAACGGTGCCGAGCCGCTTCGGGCCCCGGTCACCGAGTCCCGGCGGCACGGGAACGCCACTCGGAAGCAGGCGTACCCCTCCGGCGGACGCGGCCGAAGTTCCAGAGCGGTGAGGCCACAGAACCGTTGTAGTTCTTGGGGTGCGGGGCATTTCCGGAGTTCCGGCTCTGGCTACGACAGGGCGGAGACGCCGAGGAGGTCGAAGGCCCGGCTCTGGACCGGGGTGAGATCGGTGATCTGATCGAAGGTGTGCTCGGTGCCGGGGAAGCGCATGGTCAACCGGCTGAGGGCGCCGAGGTTCCGAAGCAGCGTGGCGTAGGAGTGCAGGGCCAGCCCGTCTTCGGTCTTGCGGGCGGCGGTCTTGGCCCGGGTCTGGGGCGAACGGACCGCGGGCGCCACCACCGAGGAACGGGCGGCCCGGGCGGCGGCCGGGTCTTCTTCCTGGAAGAGGAGCGGAGCCAGGCGGCGGCGAAGGTGCCATTCCAGGTGGTAGGCCAGCATCCGCAGGAAGAAGTGCGCCCGCACCCGGTCCGGGCGCCGGTGGTGGATGGGGCGCACCTGCAGGGAGAAGGTCTTGAAGCAGCGGAAGGCCGTTTCCACCACGCCCAGCCGTTTGTAGGCGGCCACGGCCCGGGGGCCGTCGAGGTCCGCTTCGGGCACATTGGTGCGCACCACATAGAAGCCGTCGAGGTCCGCTTCGGCAGCAATACGCTCCTCGCGGCGCCGGTAGGCGAAGTGTCCGCGCCCGGTCTCGATCTCGAAGAACTTGCGCGTCCGGTAGCGGTCCAGGATGCGGGTGGAACGCTCGATGATGGCCCTTTCGCTGCGCAGCGGCGAACTGGCCCGCCGGGTAGCTTCGACCAGTTTCTCCAGGCCCGCCTCGGTGGCCGCCAACAACTCTTCCCGCCGGCGCCGGCGATCGCCCGCCGTCCGGGGGTTGCGGCAAACGACCAGTCGTTCTCCCGGGAACTCCGGCGACCGCACTTCCGCCAGATCCCGCTCCTCGAACAGCGACGGCTGCACCGTCCCGCCGCGGAACAACTCCCGGATGTCGGCGCGGCGCAGCGCGGTGATCCACGAAAGCCCTTCCAAACCGATCAGGTCCTCCCGGATCCGGGCGTCGGTCAGCATCCCCCGGTCCCCCACCAGCACCACCCGCCGCAGGCCGAACCGCTCCCGCACCTTCTCCACCTGCGCCGAGAGCGTCTTCGGATCGGCGGTGTTCCCCTCGAACACCTCCACCGCCACCGGGCACCCTTCCTCGGAGCACAGCACCCCGAACACCACCTGCAGCGTCCCGCGCTTGCCGTCCCGGCTGTAACCCCGCGCCGCCAGCGGGCAGCGGCGGCCGGTGAACCAGCTGGAGCTCACGTCGTAGAGGACGATCGAACCTTCGCTCAGGTGTTTGCGCGCCAGCCGGGTCTCGACGGCGGCCTGGCGCCGTCCCAGCCAGTCCAGGGCGGCGTAGAGGTCGTTCTCGTCCACGCGGCCCAGGTCGAGCAGCGAGCCCAGGGTGGAGGTGGCGGTCGGGGGGTTCAGGGTTCGGGCGGTGGCCAGTTTGGGGAGCGGATCGAGGGCGCTGGCGACGATGAGGGCCACCGCCAGGTCGCGTTCCCGGGAGCGTCGGGCGGCGAGGGTCCGGTCGAGGCCCAACCGGCGCAGCGTTCCGAGGGCGGCGGCGGCGTGGCCGTGGGGGAGGGAGCGTTCGGAGCGCAGGGCCAAGCCGGCGGGGACCAAGTCTTCGCCGCGGAGGGCCCGGGCGATGACCTCGATGAGGTAGGGCGAGAGGTGGGTGATGTTGCCGAAGGTGCGGTGCTTGACCTTCGGGCCTTCGCGGAAGGAGCGTCGGAGGAGGACGGAGGTGTAGGTCTTCCCGTTCTGCCTGCTCTTGATCCTGGCCACATGTCCGGGGCTCTTCCTGCGGGGCATTTCGGGGGATTTTCGCAGGGAATGGGGGCGATGTCAAGCATATTACTGGCTACAAAATGACGCCGGGATCGGGCGGAAACCGATGGCGCCCAACGGCTTGAGGCCATTTCCCGGCTGGAACTTCGGACGCGGACAGCGCGCCGGCGGAGCCGGGTGTCGGCGCCGGTGGCCGGAGAAGCTCGATCGCTGCCGGGACCGGGTGTCGATCGAGTCCCGAACCGGGCGTCGGTCGAAGCCGCCGGGAGTGGCCTCGGTCGAAACCGTGCCGGAGTCGGGGAGCGGGCCCGGGTCGAACGGGGCGGGGGGTGGTGGTCGAGGGTCGGGCGGGGGCGTTCGTCGAGCGGGGACCGAAGCGGGGCGGGCGCCGCTCGAAGCCCGCTCGGGCGCGTTCGGCGCCATCGGTCGAAGCCATCGGTCGAAGCCGGGAACCTCGGGTCGACCGGGGCGGGGGGTGCCGGTCGAAGGTCGGGCGGAGGGCGTTCGTCGAGCGGGGACCGAAGTCGGGGCGGGCGCCGCTCGAATCCCGGTCGTTCGCGTTCGGCGCCAACGGTCGAAGCCATCGGTCGAAGCCATCGGTCGAAGCGGGGAGGCTCGGTCGAACGGGGCGGGGGCGTGACGGTAGAAGGTCGGGCGGGGGCGTTCGTCGAGCGGGGGCCGAAGTCGGGGCAGGCGCCGCTCGAATCCCGGTCGTTCGCGTTCGGCGCCAACGGTCGAAGCCATCGGTCGAAGCCATCGGTCGAAGTCGGGAGCCTCGGTCGAACGGGGCGGGGGCGTGACGGTCGAAGGCGGGGCGGGGGCGTTCGCCGGGCGGGGACCGAAGTGGGGGCGGGCGCCGCCCGAAGCCCGGTCGTTCGCGGTCGGCGCCGACAGTCAGCCATCGGTCGAAGCCGGGGTCTTTGTTGAAGCCGAAGGCCGCCGGGGGGAGAATCCGCAGCGCAGGAGGGCTTCCATGCTCCGACTCCGTTCCTCTTCCGTCCCCGTCCGCCTCCGCCGCCTCGCCGCCGGGTTTGCGGCGCTGCCCGCCGCCGTCGGCCTCGCCGTCGCCGCCGCTTCCCCGGCCCCGGCCCAGGAGAAGCGGTCCATGAGCATCGTCGAGATGATCGACATTCCCGGCGTCGGCAGCCCCCGCCTCTCCCCGGACGGCTCCCAGATCCTCTACACCCGCTCCGACACCGACTGGAAGAAGAACGGCCGCACCACCCACCTCCACCGCATCGAAGCCGACGGCAGCGGCGCGGTGCAGTTGACGAACGGCGAACACGGCGAATCCCACCCCCGCTGGTCGCCGGACGGCTCCCGCGTCGCCTTCCTCGCCCGCCGCGGCGAGAGCCCGTTCACCCAGATCTTCGTCATGCGCAACCGCGGCGGGGAAGCGGCCCCGCTCACGGAGCACGAGAGTTCGGTGCAGTCCTTCGAATTCTCCCCGGACGGCGATTCCATCTTCTTCGTCGCCCCCGATCCGAAGACCCCCGAAGAGAAGAAGAAGGACGACCTGCAGGACGATGTCTTCGCCTTCGACGAGGACTACAAACAGCGCCACCTCTGGAAGATCGCCGCGGATTCGGAGTCCGGCGAGGCCGAGCGCATCACCGAAGGCGACTACTCGATCGTCGGCTTCCGCCTCTCCGACGACGGCGCCCGCATCGCCCATTCCCGCGCCCCCTCGCCGCTCTACGACAACCGCGACGAAGGCGAAGTCTGGATCATGGACGCGGACGGCGGCAACGCGCTGCAACTCACCGACAACACCGTCTCCGAACGCGGCGCCCAACTCTCCCCCGACGGCGGCACGGTGCTCTTCCTCTCCGATTCGAGCACCGACTTCGAGACCTACTTCAACGACAACATATTCCTGGTCCCGGCGACCGGCGGCCCCCACCGGATGCTCTACGAAGCCATGCCCCACGAAGTGCAGGCGGCGACCTGGGCCCCCGACGGCTCCCTCTATTTCACCGCGAACACCGGCGTCCGCTCCCAACTCTTCCACGCCGGCGTGGACGACGCGGAACCCCGCGCCCTGACGAGCGGCGACCATACCCTCACCGGCTGGAGTTTCCGCGCCTCTGCCGGCGAACATGTCTTCGGTATCAACCGGCGGGAGAACGCCGGCGATATCCACCGCCTCCCGGCGAACGGCGGCGAACCGGTCGAGGTCACGAGCGTCTTCGACTACCTCGAAGAAACCTTCGTCCTGCCGATCCAGAAGGCGGTCCGCTGGCCGGGCGAGGACGGCGTGGAAGTCGAAGGCCTCCTCTTCCTCCCGCACGACCACGAAGAGGGCCGGCGCTACCCCCTCGTCGTCCAGACCCACGGCGGCCCGGCGGCCTCGGACAAGTTCTCCTACGGACGGTGGAGCAGTTACCCCCAGGTCCTCACCGGGCGCGGCTACGCGGTGTTCAAGCCCAACTACCGGGGCAGCACCGGCTACGGCGACGACTTCCTCCGCGACATGGTGGGCCACTACTTCCACCAGGCCCATCTCGATGTGATGACCGGCGTGGACTACCTGATCGCCGAAGGAATCGTGGACGGCGACCGCATGGCCAAGATGGGCTGGAGCGGCGGCGGCCACATGACGAACAAGATCATCACCCACACCGACCGCTTCAAGGCGGCCAGTTCCGGCGCCGGGGCGGTGAACTGGATCTCCATGTACGGCCAGAGCGATGTGCGCATCTACCGCACGCCCTGGTTCGGCGGCACCCCCTGGCAGGAGGACGCCCCCATAGACACCTACTGGGGCCACTCCCCGCTCAAGGACATCTACAGGGTCACCACCCCGACCATCGTCCTCGTCGGCGAGAACGATGTCCGCGTCCCGCCCCCGCAGTCCGTCGAACTCTACCGGGCGCTCAAGACGAACGGCGTGGAGACCCACCTCTACATCGCCCCCCGGGAACCCCACGGCTGGCGCGAACTCCGCCATGAACTCTTCAAGGTGAATGTGGAGATCGACTGGTTCGAACGCCATGTCCGCGGAATGGACTACGAATGGGAGACCGCCCCCGAAACCGGCGACGACGACGAGGAAGCCACGGAAACCGACGAAAACGGCCACTGACCGCCTGACCTCCCACCGGCCGGCGCCCCTCCCGCGCCGGCCGACCCCTCTCGACCTCGCGCCCCGACCCGGGAACGCTCCCCCCGACCGCCGGCCAGCGCGCCTTATTCGGACCCCGGCTCGCCGACCGTCCCCCGGATGACCTCCCGCGCCCGCCGAACGAACGCCCGCAACGAGTGGTCGTTCCTCCCGGCCCGGTGCAGATCCATCTCGGCCACGACCTTCGGCGCGAACCCGCTGTCGTCGGAGCGACCGACCGGGTAGCGGCCCTTCCGAAGCGCATCCGCCAGGAGTTTCTGGTAGTGGCCGCGCTCGCACTTCTCCTGCCCGAGAGTCGGAGCGTGCCCAGGACCGGGCCGAGGCTCGAGGAGTCCGCCGGATACCACCGCTCGATATGCGGATCGGGACACGCCGCGACCAGCCGGTCGGCGAACGCCGCACCCGTGGTGTCCTCGATCACCTGGCGAGAGGCCGAGAAGGTGGAGCAGTTGCCGTCGATCGCCACGACGACCAGGTCCGGGGTGGGCTCGTCGGCCGGGACCGTAGATCGGGTCGTCCGGTACATCCCGTACTCGCGGAGCGCGACGCCGTGGCCACCACGCGCAGAGATCACCCTGATCCGCGCCGCTGCCCCCGCCTCTTCGCACAGGCCATGGAGCATCGGCGTGAGGAACAGTTGGTGCGCGCGGTCCTCGGCGAACACGACCACCTGGAGGCGGTTACTCGTTGATGTAGCCACGCAGCAACAGACCCTCGAACAATCCCTCTTCCCCACGGTTGGACAGAGCCTGCACGAGTTTGGGATCGTTCAACAGCGCGTCGGGAATCTCGAAGACCTCGACGGAGGTGTCCGACTCCGTCTCCCCGTTCGGGCGCCGCACATTCAGAAGCACGATATCGTCAGGATCGTCGGCCTTCCGCTGTTCCTGAAGCACGGTCGCCACGAACAGGGGTGAGTGTGTCGCGACGATGACCTGCCGTCTTCCGTGTTCGGCCAAGGACAGGAGGAGGTGGGCGAGATCTTCGACCCGGCGCGGATGAATTCCGTTCTCCGGTTCCTCGATGGTCACCAGACCGCCGACCTGCCACGGATTCACGGACATGGCGCAGAACGCCAGGGCCCGGAGCGTGCCGTCGGACAGAAGGTGGGTCGAATAATCGATGCCTCCCTGGCGTGCGATGATGTTGAGCGTGCCGCGCATCGTGTCGAGGTCCATCGTGAGATCCTCGATGGAAGGAACGAGACCGCGGAGTTTCAGCACGAGAGACTCGTAGTAGTGCGGATGGGAGGCCCTGAGTTTGTACAGGAACGGCGCGATGGTCTGTCCATTCACGCCGATGTCGCGAACATCCGCCGGCCCGGTGGAGGCGCGCATGAGTGTCCTCGGTTCGAGGGCGTAGGGCCGCCAGGTTCGGAGTTCGGAGCGCAGCGCATCGAGGCGGTCGTAGCCGGGCCCGGACACACTGAGATCGGACACGATGGAGTGGCTGAGTCCGATCTCTTCGTATCGGGATGGGCGCGAACGCCGAGTCGAACGGACCAGGAGGCTCCCGTTCCGACTCTCGATGGTCGCCCTTGCGCCGCGGGGTCGCGTCTGGCAAAAGTACTCGTCGTCGACGACCGGAAATCCGGATGGCTGTGCGAGGCGGGTGGCGAGGCGGTAACGGAAAGAGCGCGGATCGGTCGCGATGTCGGCCTCGAGGCAAAAGGTCGGGTCGGGACAGTCCGGCTGCAACAGGGCCGGGAGCCCTCCGGAGGGGAAGGTGAAGGCCTCGAAAGGGTGTCCGCGGATGGGGAGGGGGCCGTCGAGAGCGTCGTGGATGGTCCGGGCGCTCGGCACCGCGGCCAGGAAGTTGACGGCTTCGAGGATGTTGCTCTTCCCGGCGGCGTTCGGCCCGAAGAGGACCGTCAGGCACCGGCCGGGCTCGATCGTGACTTCGCGGAGCGACTTGAAGCCACGGACGGTCAGGCGTTCGAGCATGGCAGTGCTTCAGGCATTGGATTCGCCGGATGGTAGCGCCGGCCCGGCCGGCGGAGGCGATGGCCGACTTCGGCGGGCGGCCGGCGACTCGGGGAGGCCTGGCTGCCGTGCGCCTCGGCAGCGATGGCGACAGCGGCCCGCTGTCGGGTACGCCGGGGAGGTGCGCGGCGCCACGGGAGCGGGAGATCCGGAGGCGCGTCCGGCCCTCCGCAATGGGCCGGCGGAGGCCCGAATCACGGGGCGACCCGTCGGCAAGTGCCATCGGCGTGCTCGGACCGCTACGGAGGGTCCCGAGGTGGCGCCGGCGGGGAACCTCGGACCGCAGGGCGCAGCGGTCGGAAACCGGGTGGCCGAGGTGGACCTTTGCCGCGGCGAGTCGACGCAGAGGGGCCATCACCCGGAGCGACCGCTCGATGCGGCGAGTTCCGGCGCCGGAAGGCTGGGGCGCGATCCCGGGTACGGCCGGAGCGATAACGAACGGCGTGGAAATCCACCTCCCCATCGCCCCGCGCAAACCCCGTGACCTCCGCCACGAACTCCTCGAAGTGATCGTGGAGATCGATTGCCTCGTCCGTGGGATGGACGAGGAATGGGAATCGCCCCCGAGTCCGACGACGCGGTCACCACCGAAAACCGCTGCCGGCCGCCCGACCACTCCGGCCGGCGCCTCCGCGCCGGCCGGCCCGAATGAGCCGGGGTCGCTGACCGGTTCAGTCCGCCGACAGCGATCGCTGCCGGAGGAACTTCTTTCTCAGGTCCGTGAGGAACGCTCCGAGCGACCGGCAGTTCTTGCCCGCCCGGTACAGCCGCATCGCCGCCACGACTTCGGGTGCGAACTCCCGTCCGTGCAGCAGCGTCGGCGGATGGCCGGCGCCCCGGATCGTGTCGGCCAGGATCTTCTTGTAGTGGGCTCGCTCGCACTTCTGACGACCGAGGGAAGGCGCCCTGCCGACGACGGCGGCGAACGACTGCGGATCGGCCATGAGCCATCTCTCGATGTGGGGGTCCGGGCACGCCGCGACCAACCGGGGCGCGAAGGCCGGCAGCACGATCTCCTCGATACTCTGCTTCGTCTTGGCGAAGGTCGCACAGTTCCCGTCGAGCGCGACGACCACGAGGTCGAACGGCGCCACCGCCGCCGGGAACAACGCTGCCGTCTCCTGCCACGCCCGGAACTGGCTGAGCGCCCGCGGGCGCCCGCCCTCCGCCGACAGGATCTGCGTGGCGACCGACACCTCCAGCGATTCCGCGACCCGACCCACCAGCGGAACCAGGAATGCGGCGTGGGCGGAGTCTTCGGCGAAGACGGCGACCCGAATCGGATCAGGCATCGAGGATTCCCCGGAGGATCAGGGATTCGACGACCCCCTGCTCTCCCCGGTCCGCCAGCGCGCCGGCGATCCGCTCGTCCTCGAACAGGGCGTCCGGAGGATCGAACGGCTTGACGGTCGTTCGATCGTCCTACGACCCGACCTGGAGGAGCCGTACGCCGTCGGGGTCGTCACTCCGGCGTTTCGCCCGGACGATCCGGCCCACGAAGAGCGGAGAATGCGTGGTGACGATGACCTGGCGGTCCTGCTGCTCGCCGAACGACAGGAGGAGGTCGGCGATCTGCTCCAGCCGACGCGGATGCACTCCGTTCTCCGGTTCCTCGATGCCGACGAGTCCCTCCTCGATCCACGGATTCCTGGTGAGGGCGCACAGCGCGAGGATCCGCAGTGTCCCTTCGGACACGATCCGGGAGGAGTACTCGATCCCGTCCTGCCGGAAGAGGAGATCGAGGTTTCCTCTCCGTTCGTTCAGGGCCAGGGTGAAGGCGTCCATGCCGGGTACGAGTTGCCGGAGCATTCGGACGACGGAGGCGTAGTACTTCGGCTTCGCGGCATGCATTCGGTACAGATACGAACCGATGAATTCGCCGTGAACGCCGATGTCGAGGAAGTCCCCCGGAAACTGTTCGGCCCGCATACGGAACTGCGGTTCGACGGCATAGATTCGCCAGCGCTCGAACTCCCTGCGCAAGCGATCCAGTGCTTCGTATCCGGCGCCGGAGTAGCGGCGATCGGACAGGATCGAACCGCGGGCGCCGACGGATTCCCGTTTGGGTTCGCGCGATCCCTTCCGGCGTATGAGGATCTGACCATCGCGCGTCCGGATGCTGGGGAAACGGTCGGGGTCGGGCCGCGTCTCTGCCAGGTATTCGTCGGCGACTCCGATGGCGCCGATACGCGGGTCCAGCCGTGCAGAGAGGCGATACTCGTACGCGGTGGCACTCGTCGAGATGGCGGCTTCCAGGGTGAAGGACGGGCTGGCCCGGTCCGCTTTCAGAAGCGCGGGAAGACCCTCGTCCGGATAGGAAAAACACTCGGCGGGGTGGCCGCGGACCGGGGAATTCGCACCCAACGCTTCCTGGAGGGTGGGGGCGCGACTCATGACGGACAACACCTGGGCCGCCTCCAGGAGGTTGCTCTTCCCGGCGGCGTTCGGCCCGAAGAGGACCGTGAGGTGTCTTCCGGGCTCGATCGTGACCTCGCGGAGCGACTTGAAGCCGCGGACGGTCAGGCGTTCGAGCATCGGGCAGCGCGTTCTCGACCGCAGGGTAGCCCGGGGGTCAGCGAGTGGTGGCGGGCGAAGCCAAGGCGGTTTCGGCGAGGCGGCGGGCGGCTTCGGGGAGGCCCTGGCCGCTCTGGACATTCGCGGTCAGCGCCACGGCGAGGCCGCGTTCGGGGAGGCGGAGGAGGTGGGTGGTGCCGCCGGTGGCGCCGCCGGAGTGGGAGATCCAGAGGCCCGCCGCGTCCTCGGCGATCCGCCAGCCGAGACCGTACTCACTCAGCGTGCCGTCGGCGAGTTCCATCGGGGTCGTCATCCGGCCGTGGGTTTCGGCGGAGATGATCGCCCCGGCGTCCAGCGCCAGCGCGAACCGCACCAGGTCCGGCGCGGTGGAGATCATGCCGCCGCCGGCCCACTTGATGGAGAGGTCGGCGAAGGGCGCGTTCCGCACCCAGGGGGCGTCCTCCGACTTCACATACTGGCGGACGCGGTTCGGCACGATGTCGCCCTGGTGTTCGAGGTAGGTCGCCTCCATCCCGGAGGGCCCCCAGAGGTTGTCCTGCAGGTAGTCGTCGAAGGACTGCCCGGCGACGGACTCCACCATTCCGGCGAGCAGGTTGTAGGCGTAGGTCGAGTAGGAATACTGCGTTCCCGGCTCGAAGAGCAGCGGGTCGTCGCGGAAGATGGCGGTGCCCGCTTCCACGGTGTCGAAGTGGTCTTTCAGGTCGAACTCACCCTCGTTGTAGTGGCGGATCCCGGAGGTATGCGTCATCAGGTGGCGCACGGTGACCGGGTATTCCTTCTCCGGGAACGACGGGAAGTACTCCTGGATCGTCCGGTCTATGTCGAGGACCCCCTGTTCGGCGAGGTGCATGATCGCGGTGGCGGCGATGGGCTTCGAGATGGAGGCGATCCGGTACACGCTGTCCGCGGTCGCCGGGACGCCGTTCTCGATGTCGGCGAGACCGGAGCCGCCGCTCCAGGTCAGCACGCCGTCCACCGCCACCGCGGCGGAGAGGCCCGGGCTGCCGGCGGCGTCGCGCGCTTCCTCGACGATGGCGGCGAACTCCAGGTCGCGCTGGGCGGTCGGATCCGGCGCCGAACAGCCGACGACGCCCGCCGCGAAGAACGCCGCGAACGCGACCGACGGGAGGGAGAACGAGGCGAAGCCCCTCGTGGCGGCAGCGCGGGGAACGGCAGTGCGGGAAACGACGGGGCGAATCGGGAGAGCGGTCATCGGAAATGTCCTCCTGTGGCGGAAAGGCCGCCGGCGGGTTCGGGGGATGGTTCGGGCGGCGGGCGCGGGATTTCGGAATCGGGGAGAGGGACGGTCGCTGCGCCCCGGACGCGCTCGAAGTTGCCGCCGAGAACCGCGTCCACCTCGGCGTCGGCGAAACCGGCCTCGGCGAGCGCGGCGAAGTTCTCGTCCTCCCGGAGTCCGGCGCTGTGGGCGGACCTGCCGCGCCGGTTGTTCCCGATCCGGATCCGGATGCTGCTGCCTCCGCGAGCGACAGTCCGCCGCACCGGTCGGGGGACGAAGGCGGCCACTGCGGGGACCGGACCGCCGCCGACCCGGCCGCCGGCAGGTTCGGGGGATGGTTCGGGCGGCGGACGCTGGGTTTCGGATCCGGGGAGATGGGCGGTCGCCGCAGTCCATACCCGCTCGAAGTTGCCCCCGAGGACGGCGTCCACCTCGGCGTCGGCGAAACCGGCTTCGGGGAGCGCGGCGGAGTTCTCGTCCTCCCCGAGTCCGGCCCCGTGGGCGGACCTGCCGCGCCGGTCGCTCCCGATCCCGATGCTGCTGCCTCCGCGAGCGACAGTCCGCCGCACCGGTCGGGGGACGAAAGCGGCCACTGCGGGGACCGGACCGCCGCCGACCCGGCCGCCGGCGGGTTCTGGGGATGGTTCGGGCGGCGGACGCCGGGTTTCGGATCCGGGGAGATGGGCGGTCGCCGCGGTCCACACCCGCTCGAAGTTCCCCCCGAGGACGGCATCCACCTCGGCGGCGGCGAAACCGGCCTCGGCGAGCGCCTCCGCGATGGCTTCGAAGTCCGCCTCGTCCCCGAACCCTTCGCTGTAGGCGGACATGCCCCGCAGGTCACTCCCGATCCCGGCGCTGCCCGGGCCGCCGAGATCGGTCACGCGCCGCACATGCCGGGCGAGGTCGGCCACCGTCGGAACCAGACCGGCATTCGGCCAGATCCCGAGGACGCCGCCGGCTTCGGCGATGGCCCGGATCTCCGGATCGCGCAGGTGCCGGTCGTGCTCGCGCAGCGCGAACGAACCGGTATGGCTGAACACCACCGGCGCGGTGGAGAGCGCCAGCGTGTCCCGGATCGTCTCCGGGTTCGCGTGCGCCAGGTCGAGGACGATCCCCAGCCGGTTGCACTCGCGCACCACCTCCCGACCGAACTCGGTGAGCCCGCCCGGCGTGTAGGGCCAGGTCTGGATGTGCCCCAGCCCGTTCGCCCGGAAGTGCACGAGTTGCAGCAGCGCGAGCCCCATTCCGTGGAGTTCCCGCAACCGCTCGATATCTCCTTCCAGCGAGTCCGCGCCTTCGACCGCCGGGAGGATCGCCAGCGCGCCGGCGTCCCGCGCCCGCCGGGCCTCCGCCGGCGTCCGGACGAAGACCGCGTTCGCCTCGGCGACGGTCCGGGTCAGCCGCTCGAACCGGTCGAGCGTGTAGGCCCAGGGTTCCCCCGGTTCCGGTCGGCGGTCGCCGGACTCGATCCTCGTTCCGTCACGCAGCACATAGCCGCCCCGGTAGGGAGTGTCGGTGCTGATCGTCGCCACGACAGCGTCCATGCCGCGGTCGAGATAGCGGGCGATCTCCTCGTCGCTGATCCGCGGCACATTCGCGCGGTGGAACCGGGACGGATGCGCGTGGATGTCCACCCGCAGCGGCCGTTCCCCGTCCTCCTGCCGCACCCCGGTGCGGTCCTCCGGGAGGACGGCCCCGACCGGCAGGCCCCGGTGCGCCGGCCCGCCCCCGGCAACGGGTATGGAGCGGGGCATGAAGGGGGGAATGAACGGGGAACCGAAAACGGAACGGGGCCGCCCCGAAGCAGGGTTCGAAGCAGGCCCCGGCACGACCACCGGAATGAAGGCGGAACCGAATGCGGAACCGCCGACCGAACCGCCCACGAAACCGATTTTCGTCGAGCCGCCGACCGCCGAACCGCCGGCTGACGAACCGCCCACTGACGAACCGATGGCCGCCGAGCCGCCGCCCGACGAACCGACCGCCGCCGAACCGACCGCCCCGCCGAACCCCGCCGCCGCGCCGGCGGAAACCAGCAGGGCCCCGGCGAGCGCCGCCCGCCCACGCCTCCGCGACCCGAACCGCTGACGCCCGGCCGCCGGCCCTCCCCCCGACACGGCTACGACGACCGCTCCTCCGCGGCGAGGTCCGGGGGCGCGCCGAGCCTCGCTCCGAACCCGCCCCCCGACACCGCTGCGACTACTGCTCGTCGGTCGCGACTTCCGGCAGCACCACCCGCGCCACGCCGTCCCGGACCTCGAACTTCGTCCCGTACGGCTCCGAAAGCCGCACCACATCCTGCAGGATCTTGTCGGCGAGCGCGCCCTTCGCCATCATCGGCCGGCCCCGCACCGAAACCGGTTTCCCGTGGCCGAGCGTGATCGGATGGAGCGTCAGGTTCGCCAGTTGCGACCCGCGCCACTCGGGAACCGCGACCACCGCTTCCCAGATCTCCGGGATCGCCGGGAAACCCACGGTGTCGTTCCGATACCGGGCGGCGTTGAAGTCGGCCAGCCCGTCCATCTCCCCCAGCCCGTATCGCTGGTAGTTCTCGTACGGCAGCCGCTCCAGCGTCTCGTTCTGGAAGAGGAAGTCCCCGAGGCTGTAGAGGATCGGCGCCCCCTTGTAGATCTCGATGGCGCGCAGCACATGCGGCCCGTGTCCCACGAACACCGACGCCCCGGCGTCCACCATCGCCCGGGCGAAAGTAACCAGGAACTGCGCCGGCAGGAAACGGCTCCCGGCGCCCTCGTGGGCGTGGATGGTCACCATCACATACTCGGCCAGGCGGCTGGCGTTGTTCACCACCGAGGCGATCTCCGCCATATCGCCGGCGTGCGGCTCGGTGCGGATCCCGGGGGCGTCGGCGACCTCGAACCGCTGGCGCAGGAAGGTCAGCGTGTCGCCGCTCTCCGGGGGATCCATATCCAGGCCGCGCATCGTTTCGCGCACGCCTTCGATCTGCTCCCGCGTCACCAGGTAGGTCGTGGTATGCCGCAGCGGGTTCAGCCCCGGCCGCGCCGGGATGTCGTCCCGCGACCGGCCGGCCATCGAATGGAGCGGGAAGGTCGAGGACACCGAGATCAGCGCCAGCCGCCCGTGCTTGGTCTCGACGAACTTCGCCGCCCGCGCTTCGGCCAGACTCCCGCCGACCCCGGCCGCGACGATGCCCGCTTCGCGCACATATTTCTGCGTCATCAGCATCGCCGGCGGCCCGTAGTCCCCGGAGTGGTTGTTCGCCAGCGATCCCAGGTCGAAACCGGCCCAGGCGAACTCGGAGACCAACTCCGGCTGGGCGCGCATGTAGGTGCCGCCGCTGGAACTCATCGGGTAGGTCTCGTAGTCGTGGAACAGCATCTCCACATTGGTGAAGGCCAGGTCCGCGCCCCGGATGAGTTCGATCATCTCCAGGAACTCCGGCTCCTCGTACACGCTCATCTTCCGGGTGATGATCGAGTCGCCGGTGAGCGCCAGCCGCAGCCCGTCCTGGGCGCCCACGGCGGCGGCGAGGCCCAGGCAGCCGCAGAAGGCGAGGGCGAAGGCGGCGAACCGCCGGAACCGGGAGCGCGGGTCCGCGCCGTCACGGGTGATCTCAGTCATGGTGCTCTGCCCTCCGGGGAACGACAGTGGGAACAGCGAGTGTATCCGCCCCGGCATCGGCCCCGCATCGGCCCCCGCCCCGGCCCCGTTGTCCGCCTCTTCCCCGGCGCTCCCGAACCCGTCCCCGGCGCGTCCCCCGGGCCGGTTCCCCCGCCTCCGCCCCGTCGCGCGGCCCCTCCCCGGCAGCCGCGCCGCACCTCCACGACCTGCCCGGCGTCCCCGCAACCGCGTCTTCCCCGGCGCTCCCGAACCCGTCCCCGGCGCGTCCTGCCGGGCCGGATCCCGCTCCCGACCCGCCGCGCGCCGCGACTCCTGACAGCGATGTCGCACCCCGACGACGAGACCCGGCCCCCGCCGCCCGGCCCCCCGACGACGACGCCCGGCGTCCCGGCAACGGCTTTCCTCCCGGCGCTCCCGAACGCGGCCCGAACACTTCCTCACCGGGCCGGATTCCGCTCCCGACCCGCCGCCCGGCCCCTCCCCGGCTCCCGCCGCACCTCCGCCGCCAGCGCCCCCTCCGCCGCCAGCGCCCCCGCCGCCGTCAGCGCCCCCGATACCACCCGGCGCGCCGGCGTCCGCCGGTTCCCTCCCAACTCCCGGCTCACCGCCGTGCGGCTCATCCCCGTCTCCGGGTAGTGGCGGCCCGGAACCCGCCGCTCACCTCCGACCCTCTCGCCCTCTCGGCCGGGAACGAATGGACTGCACCCCTCGCCCCCCCGGATCGGAACCTCCGCCGCGCCGGCCCCGAGCCGAAGAGCGGGAAATCTCCACTGCCGGGCGACACTCCGCAACCGCCTCCTTCCCCGGCGCTCCCGAACCCGTCCCCGGCGCGTCCTCCCGGCCCGGGTCCCCGTTCCCGACCGCCGCCCGCGCCAACCGCCGAACAGCCGCGTCGCACCCCGAAGACGAGGCCCCGGCGCCCGACGACGCCCGGTCCCCCGACGACGACGCCCCGCGCCCGCTGCCCCGCTGTCCCGGCTGTCGTCCGGGCACCCGCCCGCCCCGACTCCCGACCCCGGCCCTACCGCCGCCGGGAGTCGAGCGGGGGCCGGTCGCCGAGGACCCCGCTCAGGGACGAAATCCGACCCCCGCGCTGCATCGAGTGCCGCTGTCGCCGCCTCCACCTTGCGCCGGTTCCCGGGCATCCCGGCCCCCCGCCGCGCTGCCCCCGCTACCGCGCCACTCCCGGAACTGCGCCGGCCCTCGCCGACTTCCGGCGCCGGCGCTCGTCCGGACCCCGGCGGCCCCGACTCCCGCCGCCGGCGCCCGCCCCGACTCCGCGGCCCTGACTCGCCGCCCCGACTCCCCACCCCGGCCCTACCGCCGCGCGGCGATCGGGCGGGGGCCGGTCGCCGGGAACGCGGCTCAGGGACGAAGTCCGACCCCCATGCCGCTCCGAGTTCCGCTGTCGCCGCCTCCACACTCCGCCGGTTCCCGGGCATCCCGCCCGCCGCCGCGCCACCCCGCCGGTCGCGCCACCCCCGCGGCCACGCTGCCCCATCGCCGAGCCGGCCCCCGTCGTCGCGCCGCTCCCGCCGGTCGTTCCACCTCCGCTGCCGCGCCACCCCGCCGGTCGCGCCACTCCCGTCATCGCGCCATCTCCGCCGCCACCCCGCCCCCCGGCGCCGCCCGATGACATCCGGCGCCCGACGATGACGCCCGACGCTTCCCGGCGCCCGGCGCCCCGCCCCGACTCGACGGCCCTGACGCCCGGCGCTGGCCCCGCCCGACCGATCCCGACCCCTACCGCCGGTAGTCGAGCGGCGGGGGCCGGTCGCCGAGGAGCGGCTCGTACACGAAATCCGGCCCCTGCGCCGCCTCGAGTTCCGCCTGCGCCGCCTCGATCCGCGCCGGATCCCGGAACAGGTCGGCGGCCGTCCGCGCCAGCACCTCCGCCGCCCGATGCATCCCCTTCAGCCCGATGCTCATCCCCCCGGCGGCCACCGCCTGCCAACTGTGCGCCGGGGTCCCCGGAACCCAGGTCGCCGTCCGGAACTGCGCCGTCGGCACCACCCAACTCACATCCGCCACATCGGTCGAACCGCCGGCCGGCTTCCGCTCCCACTCGGCCACCTCCTCCTGCGACCCGATCGGCCGCGGCCGGGCCAGCGACTCCTGGATCTCCTCGGCGAACGCCCGCTCCTCGTCGGTGTAGGCGAACCCCCCGACCGCCTGCAGGTTCTCGTGGAGCAGCCGCCCGATCGTCTCGTTCGGCAGGAGGTTGTAGAGCCCGTGGATGATCTCGTGCTCGACCTCGGTCCCGGTGCCCAGCGCCGCGCCCTCCGCCGCCTTCAGGATGCGCTCCCAGTTCGACCGCGCCACCTCCACCGACGGGTGCCGGTTGTAGTAATAGACCTCGGCGAAGTTCGGCACCACATTCGGCGCCTCGCCGCCCCGCGTGATCACATAGTGGATGCGGCTCCGCTCGTGGACATGCTCCCGCATCAGGTTCACCAGGAAGTTCATCGCCTCCACCCCGTCGAGCGCCGACCGCCCCTGGTCCGGCGCCCCGGCGGCGTGCGCCGAAACCCCCCGGAAGCGGAACTTGGCCGACAGGTTCGCCAGCGAGTCCCCCGGACTGGCGTCGTTCCGGTCGCCCGGGTGCCAGGCCAGCACCGCGTCCACCTCGGCGAACAGCCCCTCGCGCACCAGGTACACCTTCCCGGCGCCGCCTTCCTCCGCCGGCGTCCCGTACACCCGGATCCGCCCCTCGCTCCCGGTGCGTTCCAGCCAGTCCTTCGCCGCCAGTCCGGCCGCCACCGAAGCGGTCCCGAAGAGGTGGTGGCCGCAGGCGTGCCCGGCGCCGACCCCCTCGCGCTCCTCCGGCCGGGGCGCCGCCGTTTGGCTGATGCCGGGCAGGGCGTCGAACTCGGCCAGGATCCCGACCACCGGGCCGCCGGAACCCCACTCCGCCACGAACGCCGTCGGCATCCCGGCGACCCCGGCCTCCACCTCGAACCCGGCGGCGCGCAACTGCTCCTGCAGCAGGCCGGAACTCTTCTCCTCCTGGTAACCGACCTCGGCCCACTCCCAGATGCGGAGCGCCACCTCGTCGAAGTCGGTGCGCTGCGCCCCGAGGAAGTCGCCGATCAGCGCGCGGTCGTCGCCGTCCTGGGCCGCGGCCGCTGCCGGAGCGAGAACGAGGGCCGTCAGGCCGAGGGAAAGGAGCGCGGATCGGAACACGGGCAGCCTCCGGTCGGGGAGTCGTCGGGGGAGGGGAAAAACGGGTTTCGGAGTGTAATCGGGGCAGGGTCCGGCCCGGCGCGTCTTCGTTCGCTCGCCGGGGACCGGGCAAACCTCCCTCCCGGCCCTGCGGCGTTCCGCCCCCGCCGGCGGCATCGTTCCCCCCGACTGGCCTTCGCCTTGCAAGAAATCCCTCCGCCGACAAAGGCGAAGGAGGCGACTCCATGAAGAGATTCGCATCGTTCCTCATCCTCGTGATCGCCGCGGCGGCGCCCGCCGCAGCACTGGCGCAGGACCCGCCCCCCCCGAAGGGGGACGCCGGGAAGGGCTGGCGCCTCGAAGTGTTCGGCAGCCCGGCCTGGAACCTGCTGAGCGCTTCGGCCGAGGACGCGGCCACCTTCGATGTGGTCCCGGCCTCGCAGTCCGTCTCCGGCTCGCGGCTCTCCGCCGACTTCGGCTGGGGCGCCGGCGTCCGCGTCGGACGGGGCCCCTGGGGCCTCGAAGCCGCGTACCGCCGCATCGCCAGCCAGGACCTGACCCCCGGCCACCTGATCCGGGACACCCGCGCCCAGCCGGAAAACACCAACGGGCCGGTCCTCACCATCCTGCCTACGGAGGTCCCGAGTTCCCGGGGCGACCTCTGGTTCGGTCAGGTCTTCCGCGAGTTCCGCGCTTCCCGCCGGTCCGCCGTGTCGCTCGGGGTCGGCGGCGGCTATCTGCGGGTGACCGACTCCTTCACCGAGAGCCTGCTGACCCAGGACTGGTCGTCCTACCTCTCGGACGACCTCCAGAAGATAGATTTCGGCGCCGCCCGCAACAGCCCGGTGTACGGCGCCTCGCTGGCGCTCACCACGCACCTCGGCCGCTTCCTCGTCCGTCCCCGCCTCGATGTGATCCTGCCGGTCCGCAACCTGACCACCACGCTCGACCTGAGCGGCGTCACTCCGGCCTGGGTGGCGACCGAACGCGACGGCAGCACGACCGAAGGCCTCTCGGAGCGCTGGACCGGCGCCACCACCACCAGCGTCCGCCCGACCCTGTTCTTGGTCTCGATCGAGATCGGCTTCGGGAACTGACACGAAGGGGAAGAAACCCCATGAAGCACCCGGCCACCTTCCTCACGGCCCCCTTCCTCACCGCCGCCCTCCTCGCGCTCCCGGCCGCCGCCGCCGCGCAGCCCGGCCCCGCGCCCGACGAGTGGCGGTTCGAGGTCTTCGCCAGCCCCGGCTGGAGCGGGCTCCGCACCGCGGCGGAAGACGGCTGGGCGCTGACCGTCGCCGGCCCCGGCGCCGCGGCCGGCCCCGAAGACTGGACGCACCGCGCCAGCGGTTCCCGGCTCTCCGCCGGTTTCGGCTGGGGCGGCGGCGCGCGCCTCTCCCGGGGCCCCTGGGGGATCGAGGCCGCCTACCGCCAGATCCGCAGCCGCGACCTCACCCCCTCCCACCTGCTCCTCGACACCGGCGCCTACTCGGGAATACTCGACTCGATCGCGGAGGAGGGCGGAGTCGAGTCCGTCGCCGTCGATCCGGCCGCCGGCGCCGACCCGCCGCTGCCGCGTTCCCGCGGCGACCTCTTCTTCGGCCAGGTCTTCCGCAGTTTCCGACTGCGCCCGGGCGCGGTCCTCTCCGTCGGGCTCGGCGGCGGCCACCTGCGGGTCACCGACGACCGCACCGACGAACTGCTGGCCCGCGACTGGGGGGTGTTGCCGGTGCCCGACTTCTTCGAGGGCTGGTTCGAGATCGACACCGGCTACACCGCCCGCCGCAGCCGCTTCGTCTATGGCGGCTCGGTGGCGCTCACGACGGAAGTCGGACGCTTCCTGATCCGGCCGCGCCTCGATGTGGTGGTCCCCACCGGATCGCTCACGACCGCGTTCGACTACGGCCTCGAAGTGCGGGATCCGGAAACGACCCAGCGCCTCGAAGGCGCCTACACCAGCAGCGTCGATCCGATCCTCTTCCTGATGTCCGTCGAGATCGGCTTCCACCACTGACGCTCCGGTCGGCGCGGCGCCCGGTCCACCGCGCCGACATCCCCGGACGGGGCCATCCTCCCGGCCCGCGCCGGCCACCGCGAAGGGCCGAGGACAGGACTTCTATCGCTCACAAAACGCCCATTTCGTGATTGATAGAATGCGATTCTATCGATCATGCGCTGGATCTGGCAGCGGCCGGAGTGGCCCCGGTTCCGTTGGGAAGCGTCGGCGATCACGCCCCTGGAGACCCGCTACCGACTGGCAGCCGAGCGCTCCCGGGGCGCCCGTTGGCATCTCGACGAGGCCGACCGCGCCGAACTCCGGGTCGAGTGGCTGACGGACGAGGCGGTCGAGACCTCGGCGATCGAGGGGGAGACGCTCGACCGCGACTCGGTGCGATCCTCCCTCCGGAACCACTTCGGCCTGGCAGCCGACCGCCCGGGTTCCACCCCGGCCGAGACCGGCGCCGCCGACCTGATGGCCGCCCTCTACCGCGACTTCGCCCGGCCGCTGGACTTCGAGATGCTGTTCGACTGGCATCGCCGCCTCCTCCGCTGGCGCCCGGACCTGGCGGTCGTCGGAGCGTTCCGGGGCGGCCCGGAGCCGATGCGCGTCGTCTCCTCGGCGCCGCCCCCCTTCGAGGTCCACTACGAAGCGCCCCCGTCCGAGCGCGTCCCGGCGGAGATGGAGCGATTCGTGGCCGGGTACGAGCGCTCCGCGAGAGAAGGCCTCCCGCCGCTGACCTGGGCGGGCCTCGCCCACCTCGACTTCGTCTTCATCCACCCCTTCGAGGACGGGAACGGCCGCCTCGCCCGCGCCCTCTCCGAAAAGGCCCTCGCCCGCTCCTCGGGACAGCCGAGCCTGATCGCCCTCTCCCGGACGATCTCCCGCCGCCGCCGCGCCTACTACGACGCCCTGGAACGGGCGAACCGCTCGCTGGACTTCACCGACTGGCTCCGCTTCTTCGGCGAGACGGTGCTGGCAGCGCAGCGGTGGAGCGAGCGCCGGCTGATCCGCACCCTCGACCAGGCCCGGATGTTCCGCCGACTCGGCGACCGCCTGAACGACCGCCAGCGGAAGGCGCTCCGCCGCCTCTTCCGGGCGGAACCGGAAGGATTCGAGGGCGGCCTCAGCGCCGGCAACTACCGCCGCATCACCGGCGCCATCCCGCCCACGGCGACCCGCGACCTGGCCGACCTCGTGGCGCTCGGCGCCCTCCGCCGCACCGGCGCCCGCCGCCACACCCGCTACTTCCTCGACCTGCCCCCGTTCCCGGACGAACCGGGTGCCGGCCCTCTCGGCGAGGGCCAGACCGGGGCCGCCGCGCCGTCGTGACGCTCCGCGCCCCCGACCTTCCCGCCGGACCAGGCGCGGAAGGCCAGGCGGCGCCCCTCGAGGGCGTGGCCCTCGCAATTCCGTTGTGTGCGACCGGTGCCGGAACGGCAGTTGAACGACGGAGGCGCATGAAGTACTTTGCAATTTCACCTGCAGGTCGCGGACGCCGATGGTGGCGACCGGCAAGCGGTCTCGACCCAACGGAGGAACCCGACCCATGAAGAAGACCAAGACACTCCCCGCCACTCCGCCGGTCACGCCGGAAGAGGCGACGGGCTCGAACTGGCTCCGCCTCCGGAAGCGTCCCGTGGCGAACCTCACGGAGGACCAGATGGAGGATGCCGCCGGCGGCCATCCGCACCCGGCCACCTGCGAGCCGACCTGCCCGCAGACCTGCTGCCCGACCTGCCCGGAGACCTGCGGCCGGGGCTGCCCGGAGCCGAGCGACCGCTACTCCTGCTCGCCCACCTGCCCCGTCGAGGACACCTGCGACCTGGATATCTGCTAGTCCCGGCATCTAAGCGCCGGGGCAGCGGGCCATCGCCCGCGTCGGCAGACATGGCATCGCTCTGTTCGGGGTGGGCAGGTCTGTTCTGTACATTGCAGTCGGTCGGCCCGAGAGCCATCGGCGACACTGACGACGTGGCCGGCATGCGGTTACGGAGGGCGTCTTTGATCCTTGCCCGCCCGCCACGGGTTACGGGAGCGCCACGGTCTTGGCCGTGGACCCCGGCGCCTTGATGCCGGACGCTGTATCGCGGGCGGGCGGTTTATCGTCGGTCGGGAGACCGAGGGCCTCTTTTCCGGGCTCGTGGCGGCCCCACCGGACCGGGAAGCGGGAGTGACTGGCAGCGGTGCTCGACGAGGTGCGGCGGCTGCGGGAGGCGCACCCCAGCCTGGGCAAGCGGAAGATCCGTCCTGTCCTGTGGCGGTTCTGCGTGGAGCGGGTTTCGTGCGCTCCGTGGTGGTGACCATGGGGCGGCTGACCGCCGACGCCGGCGGCCTGCGGGCGATTCTGCCCAACGGGCATCCTCGGTCCGGGTTGAGGTCATGCGTCGGGCGGCTTGGATCTTGGGTGCTGCCCGCGAGACTCCGGGCCACCGACGATCGCCGGAATCGCAGTTGACCGAGATGGGCCGGTTCGGGTAAAAGTCACTTGATTTCGGCACTGACAGTCCCGGCTGGTCGGCGCCCCCTCACGATCCTCAAGGAGATCTGCAGACATGAAGAAGGTCAAGACCCCGCTGGTCCCTACGGCCAAGGTGGTGAACTCGAACTCCCTCCGCATCAGGCGGCGCTCGGTGGCGAACCTCACGGAGAACCAGATGGGGGACGCCGCCGGCGGTCACCCGCACCACACGTGCGAGCCGACCTGCCCGGCCACCTGCTGCCCCACCTGCCCGGACACGTGCCCGCGCGGCTGCCCGGTGGTGGAGCCCCCGAGCGCCGGTGACACCTGCCGCGGCAGCACCTGCGACACCTGCGACACCTGCATCAGCTGCTACGACGCCTGCGAGTAGCTATCCGGTAGCCTCACCGGCGCCTCGCGTTGCAGGCGAAGGCGCCGGGTGGTTGTGCCCCCCGCGACTCGTCGTTCGGACGGAGTACTCCCCGGGAGCTCGTCAGCGTCGACGCAGCGGGCATCCGTACGCCTCGGAGAGTCATTTGGCTCTCTCAAGGAAGTGAGCCAGTCCGGGCACCGCATCCCTTTCCTCCGCCCTGCGTGCTCGAATGTTCGGGCTGCCATGGCTCGCTTTCCGCAGGGTCGGGGGTCGGGGTGGGAACGCAGCCCGTTGAACCACAGTCGATCAGCCTGTGCTGTGGATCTCGGGCAACACAGAGAAGAAGCTTCATTCTGCTGTCCGGCATCTTGCGGTAACCGAAAACTGGGCCTCGTTGGGATTCTTGGCCGCATGTCACGGTCCGGTGTTCCCCGCGGGTCACGCGCATCCAGCGCGACCACCATCCGAGGAGAGTGCCTGGACGACCTCTCCGGCGGTGCCTCCGCCACGGTACAAGCGTGTGGCGCTCACCCCGTAGGGTGAGCGCCACGACTGCGGCTTGCCGGGCCTCTGATCGAGCCCGCGTCTTGGGTTTAGAAGCGCAGGGTGCCGCGCAGCAGCATGGTCCGGGCGTTCTGGCGACTCCGCAACTCGAGGAAGTTGGGCAAGAAAGTTCGGTTTGCTCCGCTGTAAGTGAACTGGTTGTGGTTCGCGGCATCGAGCAGATTGAAGACCTGCACTTGGAATTCGAACTGGGCTGGGCCGAGATCGAAGATCCGGCCCAAGGACAGCCCCACGGTGTGTACCGTTGGAGCCTGTACCTGGAGTTCTCCACGATCCTGACCGACGATGCGATACCGAGTCGAGAGTGGGTTGGTCTTGTCGTTGTTGGCCTTGCCGGGACCGTACTGCGTGACCTGCGGATCGTCGGCGTCCAACTGTTCAATCGGCGGACCGGTCCACGGGCCGGCGTTGGCCGTGTAACTGATCGCGGTCGTGATGTCGAACGGAAGCAGGTAACTCAACCCGCCGCGGATCGAGTACTGTCGCCAAGTCGGCGCATACGACAGATTCGAGTGCGCGCGCAGGGTGTTGAAGTCGTTGTTGCCTCGTGGCATGTAGAGCGCCTTGTTCGAATCGAATTTCTCCGGGGAGATGAATCGCGCCGGATCTTTGGGATTCCAGTCGCCTGCGTAATGCTGCCACTGGCGACTGATGTTCAGGGTGGCCGACATCTTCTCGGTCCGGCGGGTGCTGGTGACCTCGATGGCGGTATAGACCAACTTGCTCCACGAATTGTTCGTCTGCTGCCGAACCTCCCCGTGGTCGAGACCGACTTGGCCGAACTGGAACTGACCGCGCGGAACCGTCGCAGGTGCCTCGGAAGGCCAGGAGCCGTTCTGCTCGAGGAGCGCGTAGTTGTCCGTGTAGCGCCGATGGATGAGCGCTACATCCATGGCGAACTGCCCCCGGAACTGTCGCCGGATGCCGGCGATGAATTCGTCCACGAAGGGTTGTCCGATGTCGGGATCGAAAAGAGTGGAAATCGGCAGGCCGGCGACCGGAGGGTTGTAGACATCGTGGTCCGCTTCGCCATCCCCGTCGTGGTCGTATTCCGTGTAGGAGCCGGCGCTGGCGCCTCCATGTATGCGGGTGATCGCGTCTCGACCGTTCATCTGCTCATGGACCCGGCCATAACTGCCGCGAAGGATGTTGCGGCCATCCTCGGTTATCTGGTACGCGAAACCGGCTCGTGGTCCGATGGCGATGGTGTTCATACGCTCGAAATCGAGAATGCCGTCGTAACGCCTGACGAAGTCGGCCCGAACGCCGAGATTCAAGGTGAGGCGGTCGAACGGCTTCCAAGCATCCTGGAGGTAGATGCCGATGTCCCGATCGTCGCCGTCGATGGTCTCGAGCGAGTCGATGGGACCGTTGGCATCCCCGGTCCGGGTGCGGCGGAACCAACGGGTGCCGGCGACCTGGGTGAGGTCATCGGTGGGGTTTCCCGAAGCGTCGAGCATCACATGATTCTCGCTGCGCCAACCGTTGACCATGGTGTAGGTGCTGGTGCTCGGATATGCGTTCCAGGGTGCCGCATAGACACCGAATCCAATTTCGTGGGACCCGGCGACATCGTCGAGATAATGCGTGAGATCGGCCCGGAACAACATGAGGCGGGCCGGCCGATCCGCGCCGCCGCCGGTGCCGGCGACGGCGAGGCGGCCGCCATCGGAAGTGGTGCCGGAGGAATTGACGGAATAACCGTCGTAGATCGTCACATAGAGGGGAAGCGAATCTATCTGCGGTTGGAGGTCGAGCGGCACTTCGGACGCCTTGTCGTTGTAGGACAGGGTGAACTGGCCGGTCGTGTTCGCGCCGAAAACGGAGGTCAACTTGGCGCCGTAGAGATTGCCGCCGGTCTGTCCCGTGTACCGCGGCGCGAGATCGTATTCGCGATTGGAGGTGTTTTCGGTCGTATCGCGCTGGTAATAGAGATTCAATTCGTGACTGGGGTTCACCTGTGCGCTGATCTTGACATAGGGTTGGTGGCTCCGGGTGGTGTTCAGGAACGGAGAATAGGTCGGCGCGGTGCCGAGGCCGCTGCCGAGGGGAATGCCGGAGAGAGCGGTCAGGCGCTCGACATCGGAACCGCCGCGGCTGATGCGGGCGGCGAGGTCTGCGTAACGGTACGAGGCGAAGAACCAGGCGCGATCACGCATGAGGGGCCCGCCGAAGGAGAAGTCGGCTTGGCGCACCTGGTGGGCGGTCGGTGTTCCGATGGAGTTGGAGGCCGATTCCGGCGGCTCGTAAACCCCGAGGCTGGCGAAGTTCGCTTTTTCGGAGGCGAAGGGATCGAATCCGGGGGGTACCTCGTTGTCGCCGAACCAGCCGCCGAGGCCGTCGGCATCGCCGGTGCCCCAGTCGAAGGACTGGAGATCGTAGGAGGCGGAAGCGGTCAGGTCGTTGCCGCCGCTACGCGTCACCACATTGATGATGAGGCCGGTCCCCATGGGGTCCTTAGCCTCGGCGCCGCCGGTCTTGACGGACATGTCTTCCATCATGTCGGCGTTCATCCCGACATGAGTTACCTGGGAGTCCGTATAGCCGGCCGCCGCCATACCCTCCAGTTGGATGACATGGGAGAAGTGCTCCGTGCCGTGGCCGAAATAGACCATGCGACCGGAGCCATCGTCGAAGGGCCGGGCGTTGACGCCGGGTGTCATCTCGAGGAAATCGCTCCAATTCCCGCGGGCCTGGATGGGCAGGTCCCGCTGGAGGTCGCCTTCGATGGTCAGGATGTTTCCGGGCCGAGAGATTTCGAGCATCGGCGTCTCGGCGGTCACGGTGACCGTTTCCTGGACGCTGCTGATGGAGAGCACCGGGTCCACGCCGATGTTCGTGCTGGCCCGGACCTGGATTCCCTCCTGGCGGTAAGTGGCGAAGCCCGACAGCGCGGCTTCGACGCTGTACTCCCCGACGGGAAGGTTGAGCAACCGGTATGCCCCCTGACTGTCGGTGACCGTCGTAGCCGGGGCGATCAGGGCGTCGCTCACGGCGGTGACGCTCACTCCGGGAAGGACCGCGCCGGAGTCGTCGGTCACGGTGCCTCGAATGCTGGAATCGCCGGCCTGTCCGAACGCGCTGGCCGGAAGGGCCAACAGGGTCGCAAGAACCAGCGAGGAAGTGGACTTCCGCATGGGGTCTCCTTGGTGAAGTGTCTGAATTGCGGGAGAGGCCCGCGGGGAGCCGAACGGCCAAGTGCCGCAGGACCGGGCGCGGGAACGGGCAACGATTATGCCATATCGAAGGCCGGCGACGGTGGCCGGGCAACCTGCCCGGCTGCCGAGAGTTGCGGGCGAGCCGGTCGTTGCGGCGCCGGCGGTGAGGCCTCTCCGTTCAAGATTCCGAACAGCCCCGGGGAACCCGCCGCCCGCTTCGGCAAAGGGATGCCGGCGGCCGGGCGTGGAGTGGCTCAGTGTCGGCGGGAGGGGGCGCTCTCGCGGAGGGAGGCGAGGAGGCGGCGGATCTCCGGTTGGGCCGGGTCGAGGGTGAGGGATCGTTCCAGATAGCCGATCGCCTTGGCGGAGTGCCCCCCTGCCGCGAGCGACCAGCCGAGGGCGTTCAGGAGGGTGGCGTCGGGGGTCTGCAACCCCAGGGACCGCTCGTAGAGTGCGGCGGCCCGCGACGGGTTGCCGGACTCGCGGTGAGCGTCGCCGAGAGCGCGGAGGATCGGCACATTCTCCGGGGCCTGGGCGAGGGCCGGTTCGAGGAGACGCACGGCTTCCTGTGGCCGGGCGCTGTCGAGCGCGAACCGGCCGAGGACGAGGCGGGCGCGCAGCAGGTTGGGCTCCGCGGCCAGCGCCGTTCGAAACATCTCTGCTGCGCGTGCCTCTGCGCCGGTTCGGAGCCACTGCTCGGCGAGGGCTGCCGGGAGCGCTCCCGGGGCTTCGGCGTCGAAGGAGTCGGTGAGCCCCCAGGGGCGCGCCACGGCGGCGCGGGCGGTGAGGTCGAAATCGGCGCTGCGCTCCGCGGCGGCGGCGGCCACGGTCAGGACATATCTGCCGGAAGTCCAGGAGTCCGTCGTCGGCGACCACCGGGCGAGCCCCTCCTCCACCGGGACTTCTCCCTCGGCGACGGGGGCGGGCGCCCGGCCGTCCTCGGTCGTCGTCCAGGGTGTCACCCGGAAGCGGACCCGGTCGTGGCCCGGCGCCGCCGCCACCGCGGACAGCGGCGCGCCGAGCGCGGAGACGCCCCGCCCGTCGGGAACGAGCGGCGAACCGCCGGGCGCCCAGACGCCGTACGCGCCGCGGTCCTCGGTCGGCAGTCCGTGGAGCAGCACCGGGCGGGAGAGGAACGAGGGCGCGTCGCCGTCCGGGACGGGGATTTCGTCCTCGAAGACGGTGTACTCGGTCCTGGCGTCGTTCTTCATGATGACGCGAAGGCGGTAATCCCCGGGGATGAGCGGGAACATCCCGCGCCAGGCGAAGGGACGGGCGCCGACTTCCCGGAGTTCGCGCTCGCCGAGCCGGAGGAAGGGGGTGGTCGCGAAATCGTGTACGACTTCGCCGTCTTCGTTGGTGACTTCCCCCTGGATGTCGAACCGGGTGAAGTACTCGTTCCCGTCCTCTTCCCGCGCCAGGGTGAAGTGCTGGGGCTCGATCTCGATGGCGTAGTGGACGAACCACGACGGCGGTCCGGAGGCGGGGCCGGGGAATACCCGAGCCGCTCCGGCGCTCGGAACGAAGTTGAACAGGTACTCGCTCTCGACCAGTCCCCGTCCGGCATCGGCGCCGGACACCCAATTCGTGTCCAGCAGGCGATACGGGGCGCGGTTGATGTCCTGCAGCAGGGTCTGGGTCTGGAGTTGTGCCATGTCCGGCAGGGCGAGCCCGGCCGTGACTCCGCGGTCAGCCCGCATGGTGATGCTCGCGTGCGCCAGTTGCGGCGACATCTCCTGCAGGGTGAGGAATGCCTCGTCGCGCGACTCCCCGACGGGGAACGACTGTGCCGGGAGCAGTTCTTCCGGCTGGTGGATGAGGTGGTTGAACTGGATGAACGGCCCGGCGTTGTGCTCCTGGAAGAAGAGGATGTAGAGCGGAGGCAGCAGGTGTTCGTCGTTTTGCAGGTAGAACCACAGTTCCGTCGGATAGAGGCCGGGAACCGCCGCGAAGGTCTCGCGTTCGTCCGGTTCTCCCAACTGGATCCAGATGCGGCCGCGGTCGGTCATCCAACCGGGCATCGCGGTCTCGCCGCCGAGGCGGGAGTTGGCGTAGGCGATCCGCTCGTAGTGTTCGAGGCGGTACTCGTTCTCCGGGGTCAGCGGTTCCGGGTCGCGGCGGCGCCAGAAGGCTTCGATGAACGCTTCCCGCTCCGCCTCCGACTGCAGCCGCTCGAAAGCGTCCTTCTCCCGGTCGCTGATGATGTAGAGGACTTCCTGTTCCAGCCACTTCCGGTGTCCGTCGCTCAGCGGCAGCGCGTCCTGGGCGGCGGCCGGGGCGGCGAGGGTCAGGGCGAGGGCCAGCGCGGCGGCGGGCGGCGCGGCGTGGCGGAGGGGGGAGATCGTTCGTCCGCTCATGGTTCGTCGGTCCCGGGCGCGGCGGTCGCGCCGTTCGTCCGCAGGGACTCGCGGAAGGCGGTCGCCGCCCGGCGGACGGCGGCCTCGTCGTCGGCGTCGAAGGTGACGCGGGTCTCGCCGTTTCCGGGGTAGGAGCCGACCTGCACCTCGGGGTGTTCCGCCACGATCCGGTTCAGCAGGGGGATCAGGCGCTCCTCCGGGCCGGGGACGCGCTCCTCGGCGTTCGCCCAGGCGGCGCCCGCCGGCAGGCAGGCGTCGAGCACCCCCATCTTCTGCCGGAACGCCGGGGGCAGGCCGGGGAGGATCCAGACCCGCTCCATGACCACCACCGGGAAGCCGCAGCCGGCGCCGCGCCGGAGTTCCGCCCCGGCGGGGGCCCGGGCCAGGTCGCGGTGGCCCTCGCCGAGGCCGCGTTCCCGGAGGGCGTCGAGGAACTCGGGGTGGCGGGTGACCGGGACGCCGAAGGCCCGGGCCACTCCCTCCATCGTCACATCGTCGTGGGTGCCGCCGACGCCGCCGGAGGTGAACACCAGGTCGTGGGCGCCGCGCAGGGCTTCCACTTCCTCGGCGATCGCCGCCGGGTCGTCGCCGATGGTGACCACCCGGCGCAACTCCAGGCCCTTCGTTCGCAGCAGCCGCGCCAGCACGCCGGTGTTCGTGTCGGCGGTCTTGCCGGAGAGGATCTCGTTGCCGATGACGAGCAGCGCGGCGGTGCGGCGGGTCCGGGCGGCGGGGTCCGGCGCGGCGTCGGGCCGGGGGGCCGGCCTCGGGTCCGGGAGGGAGTTCGGCAGGTTGGTCGGCAGGTTGGTCGGCAGGGGGTTCGGCAGGGGGTTCGGCAGGGGGTTCGGGTCGGCGCTCGGGACGGGCCGGTCGGCGGCGCTCAGGGTTCGCTCACCAGGTAGGCGATCCAGGTCTCGTCGGCGGAGCCCTCGGTCACTTCCTCGAACTCGCCGTTGCCGTCGCCCTCCTCGTCGGCGCCCTCCCAGAGGACCGCCGTCTTCGAGAAGCCGGCCTCGGCCAGCAGTTCGCGCAACTCCGGGAGCGACCAGAACCGCCACGAGTAGCGGAAGGCGTTCCGCATCCGGCTGCCGTCGGGGAAGTCGTAGTGGATCGCGCAGCGCATCCGGCCGCTGATCGGGTCGAAGGCGACCTGGTCCCAGACGAAGTCGAAGCCGTCCTCTTCCCGGGCGTACTCCTTCTCCTCGTGGCAGTCGGAGCCGCCGTAGGCGTCGAGGAACAGGAGGCCGTCGGGGGCCAGCGCGGCCCGGGTCTGCTCGAAATAGCGGCGCAGGGCCTCCCGGGTGTCGAAGATCCAGTAACTGAAGTTCAGGGCGGCGATCAGGTCCACCCTGGGCTCGCGGATGTCGAGCACATCGCTCTCGACCAACTCCACGCGTCCCCGCTCGGAGCGGCCCAGGCGGGCGAGGTTGTGCTCCCGGCCCCACGCCAGCGGGTCGGGGTCGAGGTCCACCCCGAGCGCGGTGTTCTCCCGGTGCCGGGCGACGAACTCGCAGGAGAGCGCCGCCGTCCCGCAGAAGTCTTCGCGGAGGGAACGCGGACGGCGGTTGCGGCGGCGGCGGAATTCGTCGTCGAGGAAGGCCGCGTCCACCGGGGCGTCCTGCACCGAGTTCTGGTAGAGGAGGTGGCGGTCGGCCTGGGAGGCCTGGGAAGGCCCGGCCGGGCGCCGCCTGCTTCGGGCCACCGTCGCGTCCCCGGGTCTCGCTGGAGAGTGGTTGGGTTGGAGGTGGTCGGGTCGGGGATCGTCGGGTCGGGCGGTCGTCAGTGGAGGCTGACGGGCTGGCTCAGGGCGAAGGGCGCGATCTCCACCTTGAACCGGTCGCCGTCCGGGTTCTCCATGAGGTAGGTGCCCTTCATCGAACCGAACGGCGCCTTGAGCGGGCACCAGGAGGCGTAGCGGAAGCAGTCGCCGGGAACGATGTAGGGCTGGGCGCCGACGACCCCGGGGCCGCGCACTTCCTCCACCCGGCCCTCGCCGTGGCCGTGCTCGATGACCCAGTGGCGGCTGAGCAGTTGGACCGCCCGGTCGGACTCGTTCGTGATCGCGATGTCGTAGGAGAACAGCCAGGCGTGCTCCGGGTCGAACCGCTCGTCGGCGAAGCGCGCCTCGGCGTCCACCCGGATGCCGCGCGTCCGGGCCGTGGAAGTGAAGGATTCCTGCCGCACGGCGATTCATCCTAGCAGTCCGGCGCCGGGAACTCGGGGGGTTCCGATAGGGGGGCGGCGACGCGGCGCTCGACGGGGGCGCCGGGAGCGGGGGCTCGCGGCGGGACCGCGGGGGGCGACGGAGCCGGGGCGACCGCCTCCGCGAATCCTGGGCGTGGCCTCGGGGCGAGCGCTCGGGGAGGGGCCGCGGTGGCGGCGGGGCCGGACCGCCGGCGGCAGCGGGAGGGCCGGGAGCGGAATTGCGGCGGCGGGGCGGAGCGCGGTGAGAGCGGCGGGCCGGAGGGCGCCGGGCAGGGAAGCCGGCGCGACCGGCGCGGGCCGCAGGTGCGGGACACGGGCCGCGGAGTGGGGGGCGGCGCCGGGGTCGTCGTCGGCGACACGGGGTGCAGCGGCGGGTCGGCCCACAATTGGCGCCTTCGATGCGGGCTCGCTTCCACCTTCGCCGCGGCCCCCGGCCCGTCGGGGGCGGTTCCCGTCCGCTCGGCCGGCGTCTCCCGGCGGCGGTGCTCGGGGCGGTTCTCGCGGCTGCCGGGGCGGGCGCGGCGGCCGGGACGGCGCGGGCCGCGGGGGAGGAAGGGTCGCCGCCGCGGCTCGTCGTGCTGGCGGTGGACGGGGCCGGGCAGGTGCTCGTCGAGCGCCTCCTCGCCGCCGGCGAACTGCCGAACTTCGCCCGGCTGCGGCGGGAGGGGGCGTTCTCGGACGGGCTGGTCCCGGCGGTTCCCTCGCTGACGGCGCCGTCCTTCGCCGCCCTCTGGAACGGGCGGCCGGGGGCGGAGACCGGCATCACCGGGAACACGGTCCTGGCGACGCCGCCGGAGTCGCACTCCCTGCTCGACACCGCCGACGGCTTCTCGGCGGCGAGGCTGCGGACCGCGCCGCTCTGGACGCGGGTGGCCGCGGCGGGGCGCCGGGCGGTGGCGGTCCACACCACCCATACCTTCCCCGTCGCGGCGGCGCTCGCCGGTCTGGACGCCGCGGCGCGCTGGCGCCTGTTCCTCCTGACCGGCTACACCGACCGCCGGATCCCGCCGGCGACGCTGGACGAAGAGCGGAACCCGCTGCTCGCCGGAAGACCTCCGGGCGGGTGCGGATTCGGGGAGGGCGCCGGGTTCTTCCGGTTCGAGGTGGGCGAGACCGGGTTCCTGGGCGCGTTCTTCGACGACCCGGCGGACCCGCGCGCCGGCTGGGACACTTTCGCGGTCCTGGCCGACCCGGGTAAGGAATGGGGCGGCGGGCCCCGGGGCTCCTGCGACGGCCCGGGTGCGCCCGACCGGCCCCCGCTCCTGCTGGCGCGGGTGCGGGTCGGGGAGCGGGGTTCCTTCTCGATCCCCATCGCCGCCGAGGTCGCGGCGGACCCGGTTCCCGGTTCCTCCGCCGGGCCGGGGCGCGGCCGCGCCGACTTCCGGGTGCGCGCCTTCGCCGCCCGTCCGGCGGGGGCCGGAACGCCGTCCGGATCGCCGGCGCGGTTCCTGGTGTTCCGCAGCGGCGCCCGGGGCGTCGCCGCCTGGCCGGAGCCCTTCTGGCGGGAGCGCCTGGGCGAGCCGGACTACGCCGGATCCATCGGCGCCGCCGAGTTCGCCGCCGGACGACTGGGGCCCTGGCCGCGGGCGGGGGACGCGGGCGCCTCCGCGGCCGGGGAGGCGCCGGGGCTCGCGGAGCGGCGCCTGCTGGAAGTCGTCGAAGACCTGGCGGCGACCGCGCGGGCCCACCTGGAAGCGGCTGCCGACCTCCCGGACTGGGACCTCCTGGCGCTCTATCTGCCGTTCGCCGACGAAGTGGGTCACCTGGTGTACGGGGCGCTCGACGAGCGACTGCCGTCCCACGACCCGGCGACCGCCGCCGCGCTCCGCCCGGTGCTCGCCGGGACCTTCGCCGCGGTGGACCGGGTGCTCGGCGACGCGTTCCGGATCGCCGCGGCCGCCGGGGCGCACCTGCTCGTCGTCGGCGATCACGGCATGGCCGGAACCGACCGGCGCGCGCACCTGAATGTGGCCCTCGAACGCGCCGGGCTTTTCGCCTTCGGCCCGGACGGGCGCCCGGACCTGTCGCGGACGCGGGTGCTGCTGCTCACCACGGCGGACGGCAGCCTTGCCGTGAACCGGGTCTCCCGCCCCGGCGGGGTGGTGGAGCCGGGCGCCGCCGCGGAACGGGCGCTCCGGGAGGCGCGGGAAGCACTCCTGGCGCTGCGGACGCCGGAGGGGGAGCCGCTGGTGTTCGGGTTCCTCGCCCCGGGCGCCCCGGGCCTCCTGCGGTTCGGGGGAGATTCGACCGGCGACCTCTTCCCGATCCTGCGGCCCGGCTACCGCTCGTCACCGCTGCCGGCGCCGGAGGTGGTGACGCCGGCGCCGCCGGCGGGGAGTCACGGGTTCCTCCCGACCCGCCGGGACATGCAGGCCGTCTTCGCCGCCTGGGGCCCGCGGATCGCCCCCGGCCGCTGGCCCCGGGCGAGCGCCCTGGCGGTGCTGCCGACGGCGCTGGACCTGCTCGGCCTCCCCCCCGACCCGGCGCTCCCCGGCCGCTCGCTGCTCGGCGAGGCGCCCCTCGTCCGCCCCGGCGCGGACCGGGAGCCCGCCCGGTAGGCCGCGCGCTCGCGATCCCGCCCGGCGGGAGGCCGGCGCCGAGTCGGGGGCGGCTGCGGAGGCGGCCCCGGGGAAATTCAACCGGCCGGAACGGCTTCCCGGATGTAATCCATCAGACTGGGGATCCCCGGCTCCCAATCCAGTGCCGCCCCCGCCCGCCAGATGAACCCGAGGTGGGCCAACGTCCTTCGGGCGGAGACCGCCTTCTCGTCATCGTCGAGGCCGGGCGCGTGGCGCACCGCGGCCAGTATCTCCTGGGGGCTTGCCTGCCGCCGCTCGGCGAACAGGTCCGCGACCGACCGCGCGACTCCGAGCAGTCCGGCCTCTTCCAGTTCGTCGTAACGATCGGCGTAGTAGTCGTTCTTCTCGGATTCGAAGATGGACTGGCAAGCCGCGGTGTCTTCCGCCGTGATGTCCGGCGTCGGAAGGGACGGATCGGCCCCAGCCCGGCTCCAGACGGCCGCCCCCCAGAGTTGCAGGAAAAACGGATACCCGTGGCTCTCGCGGACGATGTGGGCCAGTGCCTCCTTGGAGATGGAGAGATCCTCCGACTTCAACGGCAGCCGGATGGCGTCGGCGGCGGCGGAGTCGTCCAGCCGGCCGAGCCGCAGTTTGCGGCCCCGGTTCCAGAACGAAGCGCTCATCGTCCGGAGATGGGCGCGCAGGTTCGGCGTTCCCGCGAGCACCAGCAGGAACGGCGCCTCCCGTCCCACCTCCTGCGCGGCGTTCAGCAACTCCTGCCCCACCCGGGGATCCAGCGTGTGCGCCTCGTCGAGCAGGAGGATCAGCGGTTTCTTCTTCGAGCGGAGTTCCAGAACGGAACGGACCCTCGGCGCCGGAGCGTTTTCCCCGGGGCGCCAGGTGAACCCGCGAACGGTGAACTCCGCCGGTCGGGCGACTGCCCACCAGGACTCGGGCAGCAGGATTTCAGCGAATTCCGCCCTCGTATCGAATTCCGACGGCGTGATCTTGATGACATCGACCCCGGGGACGGAACTCACTTCCTTCGCCATCCACCTCAGGAGGGCTGTCTTGCCGTTGCCGCGCGGGCCGTAGAGGATGACTTCGCCCGGTGCCGACTCTCCCCGGTCGAGCATGGCGAGCAACGACCGGAACAGGGCCTGTTCCTCCTCCCGTCCGGCCAGGTGCGGCGGGAGCCCGCCCGTACCGGGGCGGAACGGCCCGGAAACATCCAGCAGCGCCATGCGCCGCAGTTTAGCCGGCGGTCGCTCCCGGCCGGGGCGATCGTGGGCGGAGAGCGCAGGGCGGCGCCGGTCAGGGGGTGTGGCGTCCGGGCCCTGCGGCGAGGTTCAGGCTTCCCGGATGTAGTCCATCAGACTGGGGATCCCCGGCTCCCAGTCCGGCATCCCGCCCGACTGCCAGACGAATCCGAGATGGTCGAACTGCTCCGCCGCCGCCTCCACGGCGTCGTCGTCGGCCCCGGGTCCCAGACCCCGGCGGACCGCGGCGTCGAGTTCGAAATCGCTCACGCGCTCCCGGGTCTCGAATACTTCGGCGACCGCCCGCGCGGCGCCGAGCAGCCGGATCTTTTCCAGTTCGTCGTAACGGTCGAGGTAGTAGTCGTCCCGCTCCGATTCGAAGAGGGATCGGCAAGCCGCCGTGTCGGCGGCCGTGATGCGCTGCGGTCGGTCCGTCGGACTGGAGGCGTCCCGGTTCCAGACGGCCGCACCCCAGAGTTGCAGGAAGTACGGATACCCCTCGCTCTCGCGGACGATGTGGGCCAGGGCGTCGTCGTCGATCGGGACTCCTTCGGCTTCGAGCGGGAGGCGAATGGCGTCCGCGGCGGCCGATTCGTCCAGCCGGTTGATTCGCAGTCTGCGGTTCCGGCTCCAGAACGAAACGCCCATCGTCCCGAGGTGGGTGCGGAGGTCCGGGGTTCCCGCGAGCACCAGCAGGAACGGCGCCCTTCGTCCCACCTCCTGCGCAGCGTTCAGCAACTCCTCCCCCACCCGCGGGTCGATCTCGTGCGCTTCGTCGAGGAGCAGGAGCAGCGGTCGCTTCGACACCCTCGCCGCAAAGACTTGGTCCGCGGCCGGAACCGGGGCGTCCGCTCCCGGCCGCCAGGTCAGTTCCCGGACGGCCGAGGTGTCCGGCACGCCCTCGTCCCACCAATAGTTCGGAAGAAGGCGCTCCGCCAGTTGGAGTCCGGTCCTGATCTTCGGCGGTGTGAGCCGGATCACCTCAACGGAGTACGAAGGAGCCGCCACCTCCTCGATCCAGGCCAGGAGAGCCGTCTTGCCGTTGCCGCGAGGGCCGTAGAGGATGATTTCGCTCGGCGGCGCTTCTCCCCGGTCGAGTTGGGCGAGGCGAGACCGGAACAGCGCCTGTTCGTCCGCCCGTCCGGCCAGGTACGGCGGGAGCCCGCCGGCGCCGGGGCGGAACGGCCCGAAAACCCCCACGACGGCCATACGCCGCAGTTTAGCCGCCGTCGCTCCCGGCTGGAGCGATCGGCGGAGGACGACGCGGCGCGGCGTCGGTCCGGGGGCGCTTCCCGAGGTTGCCGCGAGCGTCAGCGAGGCGGGACGACTTCCCGGATGTAGTCCATCAAACTGGGGATTCCCGGCTCCCAGTCCAGTGCCGCCCCCGCCTGCCAGACGAATCCGAGGTGGTCGAACTGCTCCGCCGCCGCCTCCACGGCGTCGTCGTCGGCCCCGGGTCCCAGACCGCGGCGGATCGCGGCTTCGAGTTCGGAATCGTTCACGCGCTCCCGCGTCTCGAAAACCTCGGCGACCGCCCGAGCGGGACGGAGCAACCGGATCTTCTTCAGTTCGTTGTAACGGTCGCGGTAGTAGTCGTTCCGCTCCGATTCGAAGAGGGACCGGCAAGCCGCCGTGTCGGCGGCCGTGATGCGCTGTGGTCGGTCGGTCGGACCGACCACTTCCCGGTTCCAGACGGCCGCCCCCCAGAGTTGCAGGAAGTACGGATACCCCTCACTCTCGCGGACGATGTGGGCCAGGGCGTCGTCGTCGATCGGGACTCCTTCGGCTTCGAGCGGGCGGCGAATGGCGTCCGCGGCGGCCGATTCGTCCAGCCGGTCGATCCGCAGTTTGCGGTTCCGGTTCCAGAAGGAAGCGCCTATCGTCCCGAGGTGGGTGCGGAGATCCGGGGTTCCCGCGAGCACCAGCAGGAACGGGGCATCCCGTCCCACCTCCTGCGCGGCGTTCAGCAACTCCTCCCCCACCCGTGGATCCAGCGTGTGTGCTTCGTCGAGGAGCAACAGCAGCGGCTTCTTCTTCGAGCGGAGTGCCAGAACGGAACGGATCCCCGGCGCGGGAGCGTTCTTCCCGGGGCGCCACTCGAATCCGCGAACGGTGGACCCCGTTGGCCGGACGGTCTCCCACCAGAACTCGGGCAGAAGGCTCTCGGCGAATTCCGTGCTCGTATCGAACTCCGACGGCGTCATATCGATGACCTCGACGCCCGGAACCGACTCCACCTCTTCCTCCATCCACACCAACAGAGCCGTCTTGCCGTTGCCGCGCGGGCCGTAGAGGATGATTGCACTCGGCGTCGGCTCTCCCCGGTCGAGTACTGCGAGACGAGACTGGAACAGTGCCTGTTCCTCCGTCCGTCCGGCCAGGTACGGCGGGAGCCTCCCGGCGCCGGGACGGAACGGCCCCGAATCGTCCAGCAGAGTCATGCGCCGCAGTTTAGCCACCATCGCTTTCGGGGCCGGGGCGATCGGGGCGGAGGGACGCGGCGCGGCCTTCGGTCGGGGGCGCTTTCCCGAGGTTGCCGCGAGGGTCAGGCGCCCGGAACGCCTTCCCGGATGTAGTCCATCAGGCTCGGAATCCCCGGCTCCCAGTCCCGGGTTCCGCTCGCCTGCCAGAGGAAACCCAGGTGGCCCAGCGTCGTCCGGGCCGCGAACGCCTTCTTCTCATCGTCGAAGCCGGGCGCGCGGCGCACCGCGGCCTGGATCTCCTCGCGGCTCACCCGCTGCCGCTCGGCGAACAACTCCGCCACCGAACGCGCCGCTTCGAGGAGTCCGGCCCGCTCCAGTTCGTTTTCGCGGTCGAGGTAGTAGTCGTTCTTCTCCGACTCGAAGAGGGACTGGCAGGCCGCGGTGTCGGCAGTCGTGAGGCGCTGTCGGGGGAGAGTCGGGTCGGAGTTGGCCCGGTGCCAGAGCGCCGCCCCCCAGAGTTGCAGGAAGAACGGATACCCGTGGCTCTCCCGGACGACATGGGCCAGGGCGTCCTCGGAGATCGCGGTATCTTCGGATTGCAGCGGCAGACGGATGGCGTCCGCGGCGGCGGCTTCGTCCAGCCGCCCGACCCGCAGTTTGCGGCTCCGGTTCCAGAACGAAGCGCCCATGGTCCCGAGATGGTCGCGCAGGTTCGGCGTTCCCGCGAGAACCAGCAGGAACGGCGCTTTCCGTCCCACTGCCTGCGCGGCGTTCAGAAGTTCGCGCCCCACCGAGGGATCCAGGGTGTGGGCTTCGTCGAGGAGCAGGAGCAGCGGTCGCTTCGACGCCCGCGCTGCGAGCACTTGGCGCGGCGCGGGGACCGGGGCGTTCTTCCCCGGCCGCCAAGTCAGGCCTCGGACGGCGATCGTGTCCGGCTTGATCCCCTTCCACCAATGCTCCGGAAGGAGGCGTTCCGCCAAGTGGAGGCCGGTCCTGATGTCGGAGGGTGTGAGCGCGACCACATCCACGGCGTACGAAGGAGCGGCCACCTCCTCGATCCATGCCAGGAAGGCCGTCTTGCCGTTGCCGCGAGGACCGTAGAGGATGACTTCGGTCGGCGTCGGCTCGCCCCGGTCGAGAACGGCGAGACGAGACTGGAACAGCGCCTGTTCCTCTTCCCGTCCGGCCAGGTACGGCGGAAGCCCGCCGGTGCCGGGGCGGAACGGCCCCGAATCGTCCAGCAGAGTCATGCGCCGCAGTTTAGCCACCATCGCTTTCGGGGCCGGGGCGATCGGGGCGGAGGGACGCGGCGCGGCCTTCGGTCGGGGGCGCTTTCCCCGAGGTTGCCGCGAGGGTCAGGCGCCCGGGACGCCTTCCCGGATGTAGTCCATCAGGCTCGGAATCCCTGGCTCCCAGTCCCGGGTTCCGCTCGCCTGCCAGAGGAAACCCAGGTGGCCCAGCGTCGTCCGGGCCGCGAACGCCTTCTTCTCATCGTCGAAGCCGGGCGCGCGGCGCACCGCGGCCTGGATCTCCTCGCGGCTCACCCGCTGCCGCTCGGCGAACAACCCCGCCACCGAACGCGCCGCTTCGAGGAGTCCGGCTCGCTCCAGTTCGTTTTCGCGGTCGAGGTAGTAGTCGTTCTTCTCCGACTCGAAGATGGGTTGGCAGGCCGCGGTATCGGTGGTCGTGATGCCCAGCGGGCGAGCGGACGGACCGGCCGCTTCCCGGTTCCAGACGGCTGCGCCCCAGAGTTGCAGGAAGTACGGATACCCCTCGCTTTCGCGGACGATGCGGGCCAGGGCGTCGTCGTCGATCGGGACCTCTTCGGCTTCGAGCGGGAGGCGAATGGCGTCCGCGGCGGCGGATTCGTCCAGCCGCCCGATCCGCAGTTTGCGCCCTCGATTCCAGAAGGAAACGCCCATCGTCCCCAGGTGGGTGCGGAGGTCCGGGGTTCCTGCGAGCACCAGCAGGAAAGGGGCCTCCCGTCCCACTTCCTGAGCGGCGTTCAGCAACTCTTTCCCCACGCGGGGATCCAGCGTGTGCGCTTCGTCGAGAAGCAGGAGCAGCCCTCGCTTCGACGCCCGAGCCGCCAGCACCCGGTCCGCCTCCGGCGGCCGGGCGTCCGCCCCGGGCCGCCAAGTCAGGCCCCGGAGGGCGATCGTGTCGGGCTTGATCCCCTTCCACCAATGCTTCGGGAGGAGGCGCTCCGCCAGTTGGAGGCCGGTCCTGATCTTCGACGGTGTGAGTCGAATCACATCGACGGAGTACGAAGGAACGGCCACCTTCTGGATCCACATCAAGAGAGCCGTCTTGCCGTTGCCGCGCGGGCCGTAGAGGATGATTTCGCTCGGCGGCGCTTCTCCCCGGTCGAGTTGGGCGAGGCGAGACCGGAAGAAAGCCTGTTCCTCTTCCCGTCCGGCCAAGTACGGCGGCAGCCGTCCGGGCCCGGGGCGGAACGGCCCGAACACCCCCACCTGCGCCATATGCCGCAGTGTAGCCCGGGGCCGGAACGGGGAGAGTCGAGAATCCCCGGTGTTCGGGGCGCTTCGGGTGCGGGCGGGACCCCGGGATCGGGGCCGGTGCGGTCGCTGCTCGACGAGGCGCTTTCCGTCGGCCCCGGCGCGGACCGGGAGGCGGCCCGGCAGGCGCGCGGCCCGCGGTCCCGGGGAAGCGGAATCCGGCGGAGCGCGGCGGGGCGGGGGCGTCCGCGGACGCCGCATCGGGCCGGAGCCCCGGGGCGGAACGCCGCCGCCCGGCTGTTATCTTTCGGAAACCGGCGCGTCGGTTCCCGCGCTCCGCGGCCCTCCGCCGGCCGCGGGACGCCGCGCGCCGCGCCCTGCCGGCGCCGCTCCCGAGCCCCTTTTCCTCACTGCCATCGACTCTTATGGATGTCGCTCGGGAAGGAGTCGCCGAGCGGCGCGCCCGGCGGCGGAACCTGCTCATCGGGGGCGGGGTCGTCCTCGTCCTGGCGCTCGGGTTCTTCGCTCTCCGGCTGGGCCCGGCGGCGCCGGCGGTGGACCGGGGGACGGTCTTCCTCGACACCGTGCGGCGCGGCGAGATGCTGCGCAGCGTGCGCGGGCCGGGAACGCTCGTTCCGGTGATCGAGCGCCGGCTGGCGGCGCACTCGGCGGGGAGGGTGGTGCGCGTCGAGAAACTCCCGGGGGAGCGCGTCGCGGCGGATACCGTCATCCTGATCCTGGAGAACGCCGCCCTGGAGCAGGAACTCTCCGCCGCCGACCTCGAACTCGCCGCCGCCGAGGCGCGGTTGGACGACCGGCGGGTGCAGTTGCGCCGCTCGGTGCTGACCCAGCGGTCGGCGCTGGCCGGGGTGGAGGCCGAGGCGCGCCAGGCGGCCCTCGACGCGGAAGCGGACGCCGAGATCTTCGCCGAGGGGATCATCGGTCGCCTCGCCCTCGACGACAGCCGGTCGAAGGCCGACGAACTCGCCGCCCGGACCGGGCGGGAGCGGGAGCGGCTGCGCCTGGCGGAAGAGGCGGCGGAGGCGAGCCTGACCGCGGAGTCGGCGGCGGTGGAGCGGCTCCGGGCCGCCGCCGCGCTGAAACGCGAGCAGGTGGCCGGGCTCGGTGTGGCGGCGGGGATCGCCGGGGTCCTGCAGGAGGTGTCCGTCGAGGCCGGGCAGCAGGTCTCCGCCGGCGAGGACCTGGCCCGCATCGCCGAGCCCCGGGAACTCAAGGCCGAACTGCGGATCGCCGAGGTGCAGGCCCGGGACATCGAGGTGGGGCAGACCGCGCAGGTGGACACCCGCAACGGCCTCGTCGCCGGCCGGGTCGCGCGGGTGGACCCGGCGGTGCGGGACGGCGCCGTCACCGTGGATGTGGAACTGCTGGGCGAATTGCCCCGGGGGGCGCGCAGCGAACTCTCCGTGGACGGGCTCATCGAGATCGAACGGCTCCCCGATGTGCTCCATGTGGGCCGCCCGGCCTTCGGGCAGGAGGGCGGCGAGGTCGAGATGTTCCGCCTGGGGCCGGACGGGGAATTCGGCGACCGCGCCCGGGTGCTGCTGGGCCGCACCTCGGTGAACACCGTGGAGATCCTGGAAGGGCTCGCCGAGGGCGACACCGTGGTCCTCTCCGACACCTCGGCCTGGGACGGCTACGACCGGATCCGGCTGCGGTGAGAGACTTCCCCCCTTCCGTGCTCCGGCTCCCGTCGGCGCGGCGGCGCTCCGCCGCGGAACCGGATCCGCGTTCCGGCGTTCTTCTGACGCATCAACCCCCGGAGGAGACCCCGTGGCCGAACCCGTCATCCAACTGAAGGGCATCAGCAAGATCTTCACCACCGACGAGGTGGAGACCCACGCGCTCTCCGAGGTGAGCCTCGACTTCCGGCGCGGGGACTATGTGGCGGTCGCCGGGCCCTCCGGGTGCGGCAAGTCCACGCTGCTGTCCATCCTGGGGCTGCTCGACACGCCGAACGCCGGCGAGTACACGCTGAACGGGCGGGCGGTGGCGAACCTCGGTCTCGCCGAGCGGGCGCGGATCCGCAACCGCGAAGTGGGGTTCATCTTCCAGGCGTTCAACCTGATCGGCGACCTCACCGTGTACGAGAATGTGGAGTTGCCGCTGGTGTACCGGGGCTCCGGCGGCGCCGAGCGGAAGAAGCGCACCTTGGCCGCGCTGGAGCGGGTCGGCATGTCCCACCGGCAGAAGCACTACCCGTCGCAACTCTCCGGCGGGCAGCAGCAGCGGGTGGCGGTGGCGCGCGCCGTCGTCGGCGAACCGTCCATCGTCCTCGCCGACGAGCCCACCGGGAACCTCGACTCCAAGAACGGCACCGAGGTCATGAACATGCTCGACTCGCTCCACGAGTCGGGCGCGACGATCTGCATGGTGACCCACGATCCGCGCTACGCCGACCGGGCCGACCGGACGATCCACCTGTTCGACGGCAAGATCGTGGCCGCCCCGCCCCCGGCGTAGGGCTCTGCCGCAGCGGGACGACAGACGGACCCCGAAAGCGATCGCCCCGTCCACGGTGCCGGGGGTCTTCCCCCGGCGCGGAGGCCGTTCGGTTCCCGCTGCTCCGGCGACGGTCTGACCGAAGGTCTCCCCCCCCCCCCCCCCCCGGGGCCGGGGCGGTTCCGCCGCCGGTCCCCGCGGCCTTCCCCGGGAGCAGGTTTCTTCGCCCCGGCCGAGGGGCCGTTCCCGCGCTCCGGCGCCTGCTCCCGGCGCCGGTCGGGGGCTTCCGGTCGGCGCGGGGGCCTTTCCCGGCGCCGCGCCGGCGATCTGTCGGGAACGGCCGGGCTGCCCGTCGGCGCCGGGGCTCTTCCTCCGGCGCGGCCGCCTTTCCTCCGACCCGGTTGCCTTTCTTCCGGCGGGGCCGGGCGGCGCGTGAACCCGGCTCGCCGCCTCGGCGCGGCGCGGGACCGGCGCCCGTCGAACAGCGCTCCGCGCCCGTAGAATCCCCGCCGACATGGGCCGCCTGGACACCCGCGCCGTCTCCGGCGAAGAGTTGCGCCGTTTCGAGAAGCGGCTCTTCGCCGACCTGCGGAAACTCGACCGGATGATCTCCGCCGGGAAGATCGAGGAGGGCGTCTATCGGGTCGGCGTCGAACAGGAGATGTTCCTGATCGGCGAGGCCCACCGCCCGGCCCCGCTGGCGATGGAGGTCCTGCGCGAACTCGACGACCCCCGCTTCACCACCGAGATTGCCCGCTTCAACCTGGAAGCGAACCTGGATCCGTTGCCGCTCTCCGGCGACCTCCTCTCCGATATGGAGAAGAGCCTCGAAGAGGTGATGACCCTGGCTTCCGAGGCGGCGCGCCGGGTGGGGGCGGATGTCCTGCTGACCGGCATCCTGCCGACGCTCCAACTCTCCGACCTGAGTCTGGACAACATGACGCCGCTCCCGCGCTACCGGGTGCTCAACGACGCGCTCGCCCGCGTCCGGGGCGGCGAGCCGTACCACCTGCACCTCTCCGGGGCGGACGAGATCCACGCCTCCCACGGCAATGTGATGCTGGAAGCGGCGAACGCCAGTTTCCAGATCCACCTGCAGGTCGGCGCGGAGGAGTTCAGCCGGCTCTACAACCTGGCGCAGTTGGTCGCGGCGCCGCTCCTCGCCTGTTCCACGAACTCGCCGCTCCTGTTCGGGCGGCGGCTCTGGCGGGAGACCCGGATCGGCCTCTTCCAGCAGAGCATAGATACCCGCGGCGTGCGGCCCTCCACCCGGGAGAAGGCGGCCCGGGGCTCTTTCGGGCGAGACTGGGTCACCGACGGGGTCATCGAATTGCTGCGCGAGAACATCTCGCACCACCCGGTGCTCCTCGACGCCGGCGACGAGGACGAGGAGCAGGCCGACCCGCCCCGACTGTCGGCGCTCACGCTCCACAACGGCACCGTCTGGCGTTGGAACCGCCCCTGCTACGGCGCCACCGACGGCAAGCCGCACCTGCGCATCGAGAGCCGGTACCTGCCCTCGGGCCCGACGCTGCCCGACGAAGTGGCGAACGCCGCGGTCTGGCTGGGGCTCATGAGCGCGCTCTCCGGCGCCGGGGTGGAACCGGCCGGGGCGCTGCCCTTCGCCGAGGTGCTCGAGAACTTCCTGGCGGCCAGCCGGCTGGGACTGATGTCCGAGTTGACCTGGCTCGACGGCCGCCACTGGCGCGCCCGCGAGTTGCTGACCGGGGAATTGCTGCCGCTGGCGCGCGAGGGCCTGGCGCGCAAGGAAGTGGCCTCCGGGGATGTGGACCGCTATGTCGGGATCGTCGAGGAGCGCGTCCGCACCGGCCGGAGCGGCGCCCGCTGGATGCTGGACGGGTTCGCCGCGCTGCAGAACCAGTCCTCGCCCTCGGAGCGCCTGAGCGCGATCACCGGCGCCGCCCGGCGGCAGCAGGGCGAGGGCCTGCCGGTGGCGCGCTGGGAGTTGCCGGTGGTCGGCGATTCCGGCGGCTGGAAGCACCACTACCTGCGCGTCGGCCAGTTCATGACCACGGACCTCCGCACCGTCCACCCGGACGAGTCGGTGCGGCGGGCGGCGATCCTCATGGACTGGGGCCGCATCCGCCACATCCCGGTCGAGGAAGACGACCTCCTCGTCGGCCTGATCTCCTACCGGACGATCATCAAACTGGTGGCGGAGAGCCGGCTGGAGGAGAACGAACTCCTCCCGGTGCGCGAAGTGATGAAGACCGAGGTGGTCTCGATCGCACCTTCGACCCTGTCCGCGGACGCCATCCGGCTCATGAACGACGAGGGCGTCGGCGCGCTCCCGGTGGTCGAAGAGGGCCGCCTGGTGGGGATCGTGACCGAACACGACTTCACCCTCATCGCCCGCGGCCTGCTGGCGGAAAAACTCGGCCCCTGACGGGCCGGCCGCCCCCCGGCTCCCCGCGCGCCGGGGGCGGGGCGGCGGCGGTTCCCGGAGGCGGGGCCCCGGCGCGGCCCGGTCCGCGTCGTTGCCGGAGCGCTCGGGAGTCTGCTCGCGCCGGGCCACGGGCCGGCCACCGAGAGTGCGCGACGGCGACTCTCCGAGCCGGCTTCCCGCCGCGGACGGGCCGCGGGTCACGGCAGGGCCCGGTCGGGGGTCACGGCCGGGCCCGGTCGGGGGTCACAGCAGGGGTTCGCCGGCAGTCGAGGGAGCGTCGCCTTCGCCCGACCGCGTCCGGGGGTGGGCGCCCGGAGGTACTGCCGAGGGGTGGCCGCTGCGACCGGGGCTACGGCGACCGGGTCGGGAGCGGAGGGCGCCGGTCGGGCCGGCTGTCGGAGCGTCGGCAGGGCCGGCGGGACGAGGACGCCGGAGCGCGGAGGGGGCCTGGCGAGTCGCGGGTCGGCGTCGGCGAGTCGCCGCGGTCCGAGATAGGATGCACGGCGTCCCGGCCGGACCCGGCGTTGTGCTCGTCGGACCTCGGCTCGGGGGTGTGTCTCCGGAACCCTCCGGATCGATTGCGACCGGCCCCCGCCGTTCCCGGCCCGACGCGCCGCCTCCCGTCCCTCGCCTTCATGTCCGCACGCCAGCCGAGGCACCCCGCCGAGCCGGTGCCGGTGTTCCTGGATTACGACAATGTGCCCCGCGCTGACCTTCGCCGGGGCCTGCCGGACTACCTCACCCGGGTTCTCTCGGTGCTGCCGTCGACCGCGTTGCCCCACGGCGCCAGCGCCGCCTGCCGGCTCTATGGCGGTTGGTACGAGGAACGCCGCCTCTCGCGCAGGGCGAGGGACTTGGGCGACGCCACCGGGGAGGCTTTCCCTCCCGAGTTGCGGTTGCCGTCCCCGGAGGGAGAACGCGCGGTCCTGGTTTCGGTGGAACTCGCGCGGAGCCTGCGCATCGAACCGGGAGTCGAGTTCTTCCACACCTATCGCCCGCGGGGAGCACCCCGCGGTCTCGCTCCTCGCGGTCTGCCCTTCGCCGGCTGCGTCCGGCCCGAGGAGTGCCCGCTGGTCCCCGCGCAGCGCCTGCTGGTCCACGGCGACTGTCCCGCGCTATCCTGCGAGGTCGCGCCGTCCGAGGTCTTCATGCGCGCCGAGCAGAAACTGGTGGATACCATGTTGACCGCTGATCTCATCCACTCCGCGCGAACTGCGCTTCGCGGGGCGCCGGCGCAGGTTGCGGTCGTCACGAACGACGATGACCTCTGGCCGGGGATCTACACGGCCGTGAAGCAGGGGGCGCTGGTGCACCACCTCCGACCGACCTCCCGGAAGCAGTGGCCGTACGCGGCGGCGCTGTCGGCCGGGTACGCCGAGTACTCGCTCGTGCCATCGGCGTCATGAATCTGGGCGACTTCCGGCGGATCGTGACCGCCTTCGCCGACCATTCGGGCCTTTTCCGGTGGGATGGCGACCGGGTGGTCGTCCCGGTTCGGGACGAGGTGATCGAGGCGAGCGTCCGGGAGAACGGGGCCGTGCTGCGGGTTCGGGAGAACGGCCACGAGTTCCCGGCGTACTCCTGGCTGACGGACCGCGTTGCCAGGATCCCGCAACTCGCCGACCGGATCCTCGCCGGCATTCCGGAAGAACCGTTCTTCATCCCGCCCGCCGGCGATCTCCTGACCCGATTCGACGACCATCCGGCGGCCTCTCCTCGGCGCCTGTCGGACGCCGGCGCGGGGATCGAACAGGTGCTCGCCCGACCCCCTCGGGGTCGAACCTCGGTCCTGTACCTCGCCTCCGACGCCGGCGAAGGGAAGACGACGCTTCTCCACCAGGCCGCGCGGCTCCAGGCCGAACGCTACCGGCGGCGAGAATCCGGCTTCCTGTTGTTGCCCATCCATCTCTCCGGACGCATCTTCCATTCCTTCGACGACATCGTGATTGCGGAGTTCGTGACCCGCCTCCGGTTCCCGTGCTTCTACTACGAAGCGTTCCTGGAACTGGTCAAGTTGGGCGTCGTGGTTCCCGTGTTCGACGGTTTCGAGGAGGTGTTCGTCGAACGATCCGCCCCGGGCCCCCTCTTCCAGGTCGGGTACCTGCTGCATGATCTCGAGTCCTCGGGGACGGTCGTTATCGCAGTTCGCCGAGCCTTCTTCGAGTTCCCCGACTTCGAGGCCCAGGCGAAACTGTTCGACCCGATCGGTGATCGCGATGTCGGTTTCAGCCGAATCCGGCTCGATCGCTGGAATCGCGCCCGATTCGTCCGGTACGCGGAGCGCCGAGGGTTCGAGAAGCCGGGAGACCTCTACGATCAGGTCCGGTTGCGGACGGGCGAAGGACATCCGGCCCTGACGCGGGCGGTGCTGGTGCGCCGGCTGGTGGAGATCGCGGAGCGCGGGGGCGTCGACGCCCTGCTGCAACGACTGGGTGGCGCGCGTGCGGACACCCTCTACGAGGTGGTGAACGCCCTGGTGGAGCGGGAGGCGCAGGAAAAGTGGGTCGCTCGGTCCGGGCCGGAATCTTCGCGGGTTCCTCTCCTGTCCGTTGCCGATCATCACGCTCTCCTGGCGCAGATCGCGATGGAGATGTGGATGACTTCCGGCGATGTGATTTCCGAAAACCACCTGGAAATGGTCGTGGAGTCGTTCACGGAAGACCGCGGCAAGTCGCCGGCCATCACGGCACTGGTCGAGAATCGCATTCCGCATCACGCGCTTCTCGTGGGCGTACCGGGCCGGAGGAAGAACTACGCGTTCGCTCACGAGGACTTCCGCCACTTCTATTTCGGGGAGGCTCTGGCCGGACTCCTCGGTGCTTCCGATCGGGAGTCGGAACTGAGCCGGGTGCTCCTGGCGGGCCCGCTGCCACGAGTCGCGGCCGATGCGGCAGTGAACGCGGTGTGGCGCGGAGACGGCGATCTCGGCGCCGTTGCGGAGCAGATGCGGAAACTCGTTGACCGGTCGCTGCCCCTGTCCCGGGTTCCGGAGAACGCGAGCGCCATCATGATCCGGCTGCTGGAAGTACATCGCGATCGGGAGCCGACGCGCCTGGTCCGATTCGAATTTCCGTCGGAGGCGCTTCGGGAGCGACACCTCGGGAGCGCCGTCTTCGAAGAGTGCGTTTTCCAGGGGACTTCGCTCGCCGGCGCGGATCTCTCGGCGTGCCGCTTCGAGCGGTGCACTTTCACTCGCCTGGAACTTCCGCCGGCCTTCACCGCCGGAGGAGCGGTTCTCGACGGTTGCCGGGTCGTCTGCTTGGTCAGGGAGGGGGAGTCGGAGGGGATCTACGACCCGGAGAGGATCGACAGGGTGCTGGAGGCGGCGGGATTCACCATCGAGCATTCGGAACCGACGGTCCCGCGGCCGCACCGCCCGAAGGATCCGGAAGTCCGGTCGGCGGAGCGCGCCCTCCGGTGTTTCTTCCGGGCCACGCAAGTCGCCGAGGAGGTGTTCCGGCACCGGCTCGAGAAGGACGGGGGACGGTTCTGCGACCGCGTGCTGCCGCGGATGGTGGAGAAGGGAGTCCTGCGGGAAGTCGGGCACGGGCGCCCCGACCGGCAGCGGCGGTTCGCGTTGGCCGTGTCGCTGAGCCGCGTCGCGCCGGCGCTGGCGACGAGCGGTGACTCGCTCGCCGACTTCCTCGAGGCCCTCGTCCGGGAGGATTGACCGGTCCGCGGGAACGGCGGCTCTGCCCGCTGCTGCCGCGACCGCGAACCCGCGGGCCGGGGTCGGTCGGTCGGAGGTCGGGAGGCCGGCTTCGGGCTCGCCGGTTCTGATGCGGCGCCGCGCCCCCGGAGGGGGCTACCCGGCCTCGGCGACTTCGGCCATGAGTTCCCGGAGGCCGATGACCTCGACGCCGTCGCGGAAGGGGTAGCGGTCGTCGCCGGAGTACGCCACGAAGGTGCGGTCCGGGCGGAGCGCCGCGCGGGCCTCGTGGAAGCCGCGGGACACTGTGGGCGCGAGCCCCCGCTTCGCCTCGACCGCCCAGCGCCGGCCATCGGGGAAGTCGAGCACCAGGTCCATCTCCGCTCCGGCGGCGGTGCGGAAGAAGGTCGCCGTCGTCCGTTCGGGGGCGACCGCCAGGAGATTCTCGATGACGAATCCTTCCCAACCGGGTCCGGCCACCGGATGGCCGGCGAGGTCGTTCCAGTCTTCGATTCCGAGCAGCGCGTGACAGAGGCCGCTGTCCCGCAGGTAGATCCGCGGCGACTTGACCAGGCGTTTGCCGAGGTTCGCGTGGAACGGCGGCAGGCGGCGCAGGTACAACAGATCGGTCAGCAGGTCGAGGTAGCGGTTCGTCGTGCGGGTGGCGATCCCCAGCGAAGCGGCGAGGCGGGAAGAGTGCAGCAGCCCGCCCTGCGAGTGCGCCAGCATCGTCCACAGCCGCGAGAGGGTGGTGACCGGCAGGCGCGGGGCGAACCAGCCCACATCCCGGGCGACGACGGTTCGCAGGAAGTCGCTGCGGATCCGGCGACTCTCCCGGTCACTGTCGGCGAGGAAGGCGTCCGGGAATCCGCCGCGCACCCACAGATTCCGCGCCGCCGCCGGCTCGGGAGGGATCTCGAGCAGGTCCACGGGCGCCAGTTCGACCTCCGCGACGCGGCCGGCGAGGGACTCCCCGGTCTGGCGGAGGAGATCGAACGAGGCCGAACCGAGGAGCAGGAACCGACCGGTTCGCACTCCCCGGCGCCGGCCCCGGTCGATGAGGCCGCGGAGGCTCGGCACGATCTCCGGCGCCCGGTGGATCTCGTCGAGCACCACCAGCCGATCTTCCAGGGGCTCGAGGAACAGTTCGGGATCGCGCAGTTTCTGCCGGTCTGCCGGTTCTTCGAGATCGAGATAGAGCCCGTCCCGCTCCTCCGCCACCCCGAGCGCAAGCGAGGTCTTGCCCACGCCTCGCGGCCCGAGCAGCGCCACCGCCGGTTCCCGCCGGAGCGCCTCCTCGATCGTCTTCCGGGCCCGCCGCGGGATCAGGCGTGAAGTCATCCTTGTATTTCTGTCCGGGTAGTACTAATTTTACAAGATCGTTCTCGCTTCTTCGCACCTCCGAGACGGTCTTCGCGCACCGGGACGCGGCCGAAGTGTCGGCGCTGAGCCGAGCCCCGCCGCATCGGCCGGTCGTTCGCCCGGAGAGCGCCCGGCCGCCTCGGTACGGGCGGCCGGCGCCCGGAGAACCCGGCGCCGGCGCACACCCGCCGGCGAAGGGGGCTACCGGCGCGGGTCTTCGGGGGTGGTGCGGACGATCGGGGGGAGGCCGGCGTCGGCGAGGTGCTGGTTGAAGACCGTCAACTCCTCGCCGCCGAGGCGGTCGAGCACGGCCCGGGTCTCGCTCAGTTCTTCCTCGTAGAGCGCCAGCACTTCCAGGTGCTGATCGGTGGGGCGGTGGTCGCTGCCGGCGATGTAGCCGTGGAGGCTCGACAGTTTCGCGTGGAGGCGGCGGGGCCAGCGCAGGGTGTCCTGGCCGGCGTTGCCGCCGGTGAGGCGCAGTTCGAAGAACCGGGCCTCGAGTTCCCTCAGGGCGCTGTCGTACTCGCCGGCGGCAACGGAAACGGCGGAGCGCAGGGCGGCGTCCAGCGACCGGCGTTCCGCGGTCTGCTTCCGCAGCCACTCGATCTCCTCGATCATCGTTCCGACCTCGGCGACCATCTCCTGGATCCGCAGCAGCACCTCCACCTGTCCGGCGATCGCGGCGCCGCCGGCGGGGGCGTCCGGGTCGGCCTGCACCTCGAACGAATGCTCGGCGGTGTGTTCCCCGGCGGCGAGGCGGACGCGGTACGACCCGGGCGGCAGGAGCGTCGAGACCGGACGCGACTCGGTGAGCAGCCGGAAACCCCGCGCCGGGAGCACCGCCTCGGCGCTTCCGAGCGGCGGGGTGCGGAGGCGTGGCCGGCGCGTCGGTTCGTTGCGGAGGTCCCAGACCACCCGATGGAGCCCGGCCTCGCCGCTGCCTTCGAGCGAGCGCACCGTGTCCCCGGCGGCGTCGCGGATCTCCAGCGAGACGCCGCCGGGGACCTCGCTCCCCAGGTGGTAGTGGAGGGTGGCGCCGTAGGGCGGGTTCTCGCCGGCGCCGGGATCCTCCGGCTGGGACATCGGCGTCGGCCGCATCCGGAATCGCCAGGCTTCGCGGGGTTCGAAGAGGTGCGCCGGCGCCGTCTCCACCGCCTCGCTCCAGTCCCGCAGCGGGGTGAGGTCGTCCAGGATCCAGAAGCCGCGGCCGTAGGTGGCGGCGACCAGGTCCGAGAACCGCTCCTGGACGGTGAGCCAGTGCACCGGGGCGTGGGGAAGGTTCGACTGCAGCGACTCGAAACTCACGCCGTCGTCGAAGGAGACGAAGACCGAGTTCTCGGTGCCGACGAACAGCAGCCCCGGCCGGACCGGGTCTTCCCGGAGGGTGTGGGCGTAGCCGTGGGTGGTGTGCGGCAGATCCTCCCCCAACCGCCGCCAGGTCTCGCCGAAGTCTTCGGTCTTGTAGAGGTAGGTGTTCGTGTCGCCGAGCTGGTGGAGGTCCACGCTGGCATAGGCGGCGCCGGCGGCGTGGCGCGAGGGTTCGAGGTTGCTGAAGGTGCCGAGCGGCGGCAGGCCGGGGAGGTGCTCGGAGACCTCCGTCCAGGTGGCGCGGTCGTCCCGGGAGAGATGGAGTTTCCCGTCGTTGCTGCCCGCCCAGAGGATCCCGGCGGTATGCGGGGACTCCGCGAGCGAGAAGAGCACCGCGGCATAGGTGGGGCTCACATCGTCGAAGGTCAGGCCGCCGGTCTTCTGCTGCAGGGCCGGGTCGTTCGTCGTCAGGTCGGGGCTGATGACTTCCCAACTCTGCCCGCCGTTCGTCGTCCGATGCACCCGCTGGCTGCCGGCGTACACCCGGTTCGGGTCGTGCGGCGAGATATGCACCGGGAAGGTCCACTGGAAACGGTCGCGGAGTTCCGAGGCCGCCCAGCCCTCCGGGTTGTCCGGCCAGACGCTCACATTGCGGGCCTGTCCGGTGCGTTCGTCGAACCGCTCCAGGATGCCTTCGTAACAGCCGGACCAGATGACCGCGGGGTCGCTCGGGTCCGGGACGGCGAAGCCCGATTCGCAGCCGCCGACCGGACTCCAGGCCCCGATGGGGATCGCGCCCCGCGTCAGGCTGTTCGAGGGGCCGCGCGAGGAGGGGCCGTCCTGCCGGTTCCCCATGACCGAGTAGGGGATCCGGTCGTCGGTGTACACATGGTACATCTGGGCGATCGGCAGCCGGGGGCGCATCCAGGTCTCGCCCCGGTTGGTGGAGATGCTGACGCCGCCGTCGTGTCCCACGATCATCCGGTCCGGGTCGTCGGGGGCGATCCACATGTCGTGGTGGTCGCCCCCGGAGTCGTTCAGGAAGGTGGTCCGGCCGCCGTCGAGGGTCGTCGTGTGGCGCGTCGCCAGGAAGTGGGCTTCGTCGGCGTCGTCGGGGGCGGCGACCACCCGGGTGTAGTAGTGGGGGCGCTGCATCAGCGTGTGATCCCGGTTCAGCAACTCCCAGGTGTCGCCGGCGTCGTCCGACCGCCAGAGGACGCCGTCCTGTTCGTCGAGCGGCGCGAACTCCTCGTTGGAACTCGTCTCGATGAGGGCGTAGAGGCGCCGCGGGTTCGCGGGGGTCATCGCCAGGGCGACCTTGCCCCAGGGGAAGTCCGGCAGACCGTTCCCGGCGAGCCGCTCCCAGGTGTCCCCGGAGTCGGCGCTCCGGAAGATGCCGCTCCCGGGGCCGCCGCTCTCCCGGCCCCAGGTCCACATGCGCATCTGCCACATCCCGGCGAACAGCAGACGCGGGTTCGCCGGGCTGAGGACGATCTCCGAGGCGCCGGTGTGCTCGTCCACGAACAGCACCCGCTCCCAGGTGTCGCCGCCGTCCGTGGTGCGGAAGACGCCGCGTTCCTCCTGCGGCCCGTAGAGGTGGCCGAGCGCCGCCACCCAGGCGGTTTCCGGGTCGTCCGGGTGGGTGGCGATCCGGGAGATGCGGCCGGTGGCTTCGAGGCCGAGGTGCGTCCAGGTGTCGCCGCCGTCCGTCGAGCGGTACACCCCGTTCCCCAGCGAGACATTGCTGCGGATGTGCGCTTCGCCGGTGCCCGCCCAGACCACATTGGGGTCGGCGGCGGAGACGGCGAGGGCGCCGAGGGAGAGGACCGGCTGGTCGTCGAAGACCGGAGTCCAGTGGACGCCGCCGTCCCGGGTGCGGAAGACGCCGCCGGAGGCCGCGCCGAAGAAGTAGGTGTTCGGGTCCCCGGGGACGCCGTACACCGCCGAGACCCGGTTCCCCACCGGGCCGATATGGCGCCAGCGGAGCGCGTCGAACCGGCCTTCCGAGAAAGCGCCGCCCGGGAGGAAGAGGGCGGCGCCGAGGAGGAACGGGACGAGGGCCCGTCCGCGGCGCCGGTTCATCGGCGCGGTCCCGGCGTCACCGGCGCCGGCCGGGCGCACTCCGGGTCGGACCGGCGGACGGGGGGTCAGCCGCCGATCCCGTCGGCGCTGAAGAAACTGACGACCGCTTCCAACTCTTCCTTCTCTTCTTCCAACTTGTGCTGCAGCACCCGGCGGACGGACACCATCGCCAGCACCCGGTCGCCGTCCATGACCGGGAGATGGCGGAAGTCGTTCGTGACCATGATCTCCAGGGCCTGCTCGATCGGGGTGGTCTGCGAGACCGTGACCGGTTCGGTGGTCATCGCTTCCTCGACCCTGGTCGTCTCCGGGTCCCGGTGCTGCGCCACCACCCGGGTCATCAGGTCGCGCTCGGTGAACATCCCGGCGAGGGTTCCGTCCGGCCGGACGACGGCGGCCGCGCCGACCCGCCCGGCGACCATCGCCTCGACCGCGCCGCAGATCGTTTCTTCGGGCGGGACGCAGGTGGCCGGTCGGTGGCTGATCTTGAGCAGTGGGTCCATTTCGTTACTCCGGGGCGTTTCTCGGAGGCCTTCGACCGGTCCGAGGAGGGGAACTCCGGCGCCGGGCGGCCGCCTCGCGGGCGGAGTAAGGATCGGTAGGATGCCTCCCCGACTCCCCCCGCCCGGAAGGCGCAGCCGCCCGGAAAGGCGATTCTCCCCCAAACGAGTGTCCGAGCGCAACGACGACCCCGGTTCCCCCGGTTCGCCGGCGGCGCCCGGCGGGGAGCGCCCGGAAGCCTGCGAAGTGGTGGCGTTCTCGCCCCACCCCGACGATGTGGAGATGTGGGCCGGCGGAACGCTGGCGCGGCTCGCCGCCTCCGGGTACCGGGTGGCCATCGTGGACCTGACGGCCGGGGAGGCGGCGACGCGGGGAACCCCGGCGGTCCGCTTCGAGGAAGCGCAGGCGGCCGGCCGGGACCTGGGGGCGGTCTGGCGCGAAACCCTGGACCTCGGGGATTCCCGGCTGGCGGCGGATCACGCCTCGAAGATCCGGGTCGCCGAGGCGGTGCGGGCGCTCCGGCCGCGGCTGGCGCTGACCACCTGGTTCGAGGCCAGCCACCCGGATCACGCCGCCGCCGCCCGGCTGGTGGTCGAAGGGGCGTACCTGGCCGGGCTGCGGAGTTTCCCGGCCGCCGGGGCGCCGCACCGCCCGGCGCGGGTCCTCCACTACGAACTGCCGCACGGGGTCCGGCCGAGTTTCTTCGTGGACCTCAGCGACTTCCGGGAGGTGAAGGAACGGGCGATCCGCCGCCACGCCTCCCAACTCCACGACCCGGAGTCGGAGGAGCCGGAGACCCCGACTTCGCGCCCGGGCCTGCTCGCCGCGATCCGGGCGCAGGACGCCCGGAACGGGGCGCTCCTCGGCTGCGCGGCCGCCGAGGCGTTCCGTCTCCGGGAGGCGATCGCGGTGGACGACCCGGTGGAGATGTTCGGCTCCCTCGAATTCTCCCGGCTAATCTGACCGTCCGCCGGCGCCCGAGGGGCCGGCCTCTCCTCTCTTGCGGATCGCCATCGTCTGTTACCCGACCCACGGCGGGAGCGGCGTCGTCGCCGCGGAGATCGCGGTGGGGATGGCGGAGGCGGGGGCCGATGTCCATGTGGTGAGTTACGCAGTGCCCTTCCGGCTGCAGCGCTTCCATCCGGGCATCCGGCTGCATGAGGTGGAGATCGCCTCCTACCCGCTCTTCCGCTATCCCCCCTACACGCTGGGGCTCGCCACGAAACTGGCCGAAGTGGCCAGCGACAACGGCGGGCTCGATGTCATCCACGCCCACTACGCGGTGCCGAACGCGGTCAGCGGCTTCCTCGCCCGGGAGATCATCGGCGGGGAGCGGACGCGGCTGGTCACCACCCTCCACGGGACCGACATCACGCTGGTGGGGGCCGACAAGTCCTTCGACCGGGTGATCCGGTTCGCCCTGGAGCGCTCCGACGCGGTGACCGCGGTGTCCGCCTACCTGGCGGAGCGCACGCGGCGCGACTTCGCCCCCCACCTGCCGGTGGAGGTCATCCCCAACTTCGTGGACACCACCCCGCCGCCCCCCGGCCCCGAGCAGTGCGCCCGCGAGGTCTGGGCGCCGGGCGGGGAGCCGATCCTGATGCATGCCTCGAACTTCCGCCCGGTGAAGCGGATCAGCGATGTGGTGCGGGTGTTCGCCGCGGTGCGGGCCGAGATGCCGGCGAAACTGGTACTCATCGGCGAGGGGCCGGAACGGCTCTTCGCCCAGCAGTTGGTGCGGGAGTTGGAACTCGGCGGAGAGGTGATCTTCCTCGGCCAGCAGGACGATATCCAGGGGCCGCTGGGCTGCGCCGACCTGCTGCTGTTGCCGAGCGAGCAGGAGAGTTTCGGGTTGACCGCGCTCGAAGCGATGGTGGCCGGGGCGCCGGTCATCGCCACCACCATCGGCGGCCTGCCGGAGGTCGTCGCGGACGGCGTCTGCGGATATCTCTTCGGGGTCGGCGAGGTCCCGGAGATGGCGCGGGCGGCGCTCTCGCTGCTGCGCGACGAGAACCGGCGGAAGGCGATGGGACAGGCCGGCCGGGAACGCGCGCGGCGGCTGTTCGCCCGGGAGGTGGTCCTGCCGCGCTACCAGGCCCTCTACGAGCGCGTCCTGGCCGGGGAACCGGCGCCCGCGGGCTGAGGGCGGCTTCACCGGTCGGAGGCTGCGCTTCCCCGAGGCGGCGCCGCTCCGGCCCCTCCGGTGGGCGAACGGGCGCCGGTCGGCCGCGGGTCGGTCAAGCGGGTTCGGAGGCGGCGCTCCGGGGAGTCGTGCCGCCACGCCGCCGGCCGATCTCCGAGCCGGTGTCGGCGGCGGTCGGCTGACGCCCGGCTTCCCCGGTTCGGAGGCGGCGCTCCGGGGGATGAGGCGCCGGCCGACCGACGAGCCGGTCCCGAGTCGTCGTGAGCGTCGGGAGAGGGCCGGGAGCGGGGCCGCGACTCCGGATTCGGCGGCGCCGGGGTCGTCCGAGCGGGTCTCCGAGGTCGTTCCGGACAGCGAGTCCGCGCCGGGGCGGGTGGGGATGGAGACGGGGCCGGGGGCGCGGGCGCTTCCCCGTTGTGGCTCCCGGGCCGCCGGTCCCGGACGGCCTTCGGGAGGGAGCAGCCTGACGGGGTGTCGGTGGTCGGCTGTGGTGGTGGGCTGTGGTGGTCGGCTGGGGTGGTCGGCTGGGGCCCGGTCCGTCGCGCCGTCCGCCCGTTCCCGGCCCGTCGGCCTACCGCGGACAGACCGTCTCGCGGTAGCCGAGGGGGGCCGGGCGGGACGCCAGGCAGGCCTGGTCGCGGAGGCCGGGATCGTCGGCCCCGGCTGCGCGGGCGGCGATCTCCCGGATCGGGGCGGCGAGCGGCGCTTCCCCCCGGGCGAAGGCGGCGATGGAGCCCGCGATCCCGGCGCCGGCCGGGGCATCGTCCGGAGATGGCGGCGCGAGGCCGAGGCGCCGGGCGTATCCCTCGAGCACCCGCCGGTGGCCGGCGGCGGTCGGCGGCGTGGCGAGCGCCTCCGCGAGGAGGGATTCGAGGCGGTCGAGGGTCTTCCCGGCATCGTTGCCGCACCGGCTTCCGGCGGACTCCCGCGTCCACCGTTCGGCCGCCTCTTCCGACACCGCGGCGATCTCCTCCCGCCAGCGCCCGGCGAAGGCCCGGAGCGCCCTCCGGTCGGGATCGCGCCTCCGCAGTTCTTCGAATTCCGCTGCGGCGAACACCCGGGTCAGCCAGTGGTCTCTCCGCGCCGGGTCGGCGAGCCCCGCTTCCGAGATGATCGGGACCCGGGGCCGGGCCGCGGCGAGTCCGGCGGCGAAGAGGCCGGTTCCGTTCGGCCGCTCGGGCGGCTGCGCCGTTCTACCGCTTCCTCCGACTCTCCCGGGGGTTCCGGCGGCGCCGGGGAGCGCCACGCGGGCGTCGCCGATCCCGCAACTCGGGGACTTCGACTTGAGCACCATCCCGGCGACCCGTCGTTCGGTGAAGCGCCGGGCGGCGGCCGCGGCGTAGGCGGACATCCTCGCCGTGAGGTCGCCGCCTTCCGCGTCGCGGAGTCGGATCCGGCCCCGCTCGTCTTCCGCCAGGTGGATCTTCGGGCGGGGCGTCCCCAAGCCGATCCCCACCTCGGGACAGTCCGGGATCAACTCGAAGCAGCGGGCGAGGGCTTCCGCCACGAAGTCGTTCCGCGAGTGGTCGCCGTCGTAGCGGACGCGCTCGCCGAGGAGGCAGGCCGAGACCGCGATCCGCACCGGGGCAGGCGCGGCGGGGGAGTCGGTTCTCATCGGCGGTGCCGGGGCGCGGCGGGTCGGGCGGGATCGGGCGGCGCCGGGCGTCCCCGCAGACGGCGGCGTCCTCGGGGGCCGGGGAGAGGATACGCTCGGAGAGCGTTTTCTCCCGTGAGCGGATCGTCGGCGCCGGACCCGGACTTCCACGCCCGGGTGACCGCCTGCCGCGCCTGCCCGCGCCTCGTCGCCCACCGGGAGGCGGTGGCCGCCGCTCCGCCGAAGCGCTTCCGCGGCAGCCGCTACCGGGCGCGGCCGGTCCCCTCCTTCGGCGAGGACGATCCCCGGCTGCTGGTCGTCGGCCTCGCCCCCGCGGCCCACGGGGCGAACCGCACCGGACGCATGTTCACCGGCGACCGTTCCGGGGAGTGGCTCTACGAAGCCCTCCACCGGTTCGGTTTCTCCAGCGCCCCGCACTCGCCCGACCCGGACGACGGGATGCGGCTGCTCGGCGCCCGGATCACCGCCGCCGCCCACTGCGCCCCGCCGGACAACCGTCCGTCGCCCGCGGAACTCGCCGCCTGCCAACCGTTCCTGGAGGAGGAGATCCGCGCCGCTGCGCATCTGCGGGTGGTCGTCGCCCTCGGTTCGGTGGCCTTCCGGGCGTTCCTCCGCGCCCTCCGCGCCGCCGGAGGGGCGGTCCCCCGTCCGGCCCCCCGCTTCGGGCACGGCGCCCGCGTCCGACTGGAAGGGCTTCCCGGCCGAGACGGCTTCCACCTGGTCGCGAGTTACCACCCCAGCCAGCAGAACACCTTCACCGGACGGCTCACGCGGCCGATGTTCCACCGGGTGTTCGCCGAGTCCCGCCGCCTGGTGGAGGGCGGGCGAAACCGGGCGCCCGACCGGTAAGGTACTTCCCCGCATGTTCGCGGACACCGGCGAAGCGGGAACGCCGCCGCTGCGGCTCGAGCCCGAACGGGCCGGGGAAGCCCCGCTGGCGGCCTCCTGGACCGCGCCGCCGCTCCGGTCGGCGACCGCTCCCGGCGCCGCGCCGCCCCCGGCATGGATCTTCCTCCACGGTCTCGGTTCCGACCGGGAGGGAGACAAGGCCAAACGATTCCGCGAGTGGGCGGCGTCCCGCGGCCACGGGTTCCTGTCGTTCGACTTCACCGGGCACGGGGACTCCGGAGGTGACACCCGCGGCCTCTCGCTCTCCCGGAACCTGCGCGACGCCGCGCGCGCCGCGGCCTTCGTGGAGCGCGAGAGCGCCGGGTCGGAGATCCTGCTGATCGGGTCGTCCATGGGCGGGATCGCCGCGCTCTGGCACGCGGCGCTCCACCCGGAAGCGGTGGCGCAGGTCTTCGCCATCGCCCCGGCGTTCCGGATGGCGGCGCGGCTGGCGGCGAGCCTCTCCGCGGCCGAGCGCACCGGCTGGGCCCGGCGCGGGTTCCTCCCGATCCCCGTCGGGGAGCGCGTTCTCGAAGTCGGCTGGGAGGCCGTCGCCGACGAGGAGGACTACCCGGTCGAGCGGCTGGCCGCCCTCCTCCGCGCCCCGGCGCTCCTGCTGCACGGCGTCGAAGACGCGGTGGTGCCGGTCGGCCTCTCCCGCGACTTCGCCGCCGCCGCGCCGACCGCCGACCTGATCGAGATCGAGGACGGGGACCACCGGCTCACCGAGGAGCGGGACTTCCTCTTCGAAGCGATGTGGGAGGCGTACCGCCGGCGGACAGCGGGGGAGCGGCCGGGAGAGACGGCGGGGGCGGCCCCCTGAGCGGCGCCTACACCGCGGTGGGGCTCTACTTCCTGGTCCTCGCCGCGGCGTTCGCGGCGGGGCTGCTCGTCGAGCGCGCCGTCCGCGCCGCCCTCCGCCGCTGGGCCGAGCGCACCGAGAGCGAGTGGGACGACTGGGTGGCGGGGCAGGCCTTCCACCTGGTCCCCTCGCTGATCCTCGCGGTGCTGGCGACCCGCATCCTGGTGGCGGTGCGCCCGCCGGCGGAGTCGGTGGCGCCGCTCATCACCACCGGCCTCCAGGTGGTGCTGGTCCTGGCGGCGATCCGGGTGGCGGTGGACCTGGGTCTCGCCAGCCTGCGCCTCCGCCAGAAACGCATCGGGCGCGAAGGCGTCTCCATCCTGCGGAACACGGTCATCACCGCGGCGCTGGTCGTCGGGGCGCTCCTGATCCTCGACCAGGTGGGCGTCTCCGTCGCCCCGCTCCTGGCCACCCTCGGCGTCGGGGCGCTGGCGCTGGCCCTGGCGCTGCAGCCGACCCTCGGCAACATCTTCGCCGGCATCCAGCTGGTCGCCGCCGGGCAGTTCCAGGTCGGCGACTTCGTGCGGGTGAACGACGCCGGGGTCGAGGGGTATGTGACGGACATCGGCTGGCGGACGACCACCCTGCGGACGCTGCTCGACAACTATGTGATCATCCCGAACTCCGCCCTCGCCGACTCGGTCCTCACGAACCTCCATACGCCGGATCCGCGCATCCGGCTGACCATCGGGGTCGGCGTCCACTACGACAGCGACCTCGAAGAGGCGGAGCGCATCGCCCGGGAGGTCATCCGGGAAGTCCAGGACACGGCGGAGGGCGCGGTGCCCGGGTTCGCCGGTGATGTGCGCTGGAACGCCTTCGGCGACTCGGCGATCACCTTCGACGCGGTCCTCCAGGCGGCGAAGCCGATGGACCGCTTCCCGGTGAGCAACGCCTTCATCAAGACCCTCCACCGCCGCTACGAGGAAGCCGGGATCGAGATCCCGTACCCCATCCGCAACCTCTACCTGCGAAACGGCGTCCGCGTGGAGGCGGAGCCCTCCCGACCGACGGAGAACGATCCATGAACCCGCCCGCCGAACGCCGGGAGGCCGAGATCCGCTACGAGCCGAACGAACGCCCTCCCTTCGCCCTGTCGCTGGGGCTCGCGCTGCAGTCGGCGGCGATGATGGTGGCCGGGATCGTCCTGACCCCGGTGGTGGTGATCCGCGCCGCCGGGATCGGCGAGCCGTACCTCTCCTGGGCGGTCTTCGCGGCGCTGGCGATCAGCGGCGTGACCACCATCCTGCAGGCGGTGCGGGTGGGGCGCCTCGGCGCCGGGCACATCCTGCTGATGGGCACCTCCGGCGTCTTCATCGCGGTCTGCGTGACCGCCCTGGTGGAAGGCGGGCCGGGACTGCTCTCCACGCTGGTGGTGATCTCCGCGCTCTTCCAGTTCGCGCTGGCCTCGAAACTCTCCTGGCTGCGCCGGGTCATCACCCCGGTCGTCGCCGGCACCGTCATCATGCTGATCGCGGTCACCGTCATGCCGATCGTGTTCGACTCGCTGGCGGCGGTCCCCGAGGGGACTTCCGGGTACGGGGCGCCGGCGGCGTTCGTCTCGACCCTCGTCGTGATCGCCGCCGTCGCGCTCCGCGGAAGCGGCGCGCTGCGGCTGTGGGCGCCGTTCCTCGGGATCGCGGTCGGTTCGGTGGTGGCCTCGTTCTTCGGGCTCTACGACTTCGCCCAGGTGGCCGCGGCGGACTGGGTCGGGGTGCCGATCTCCGGCTGGCCCGGGTTCGACCTGGAGTTCGGGGCGGCGTTCTGGGCGCTCCTGCCGGCGTTCGTGTTCGTGACCTTCGTCGGCGCCATCGAGACGGTGGGCGACTCCATCGCCATCCAGCGGGTCTCCTGGCGGAAACGGCGGGTGCCGGACTACCGGGTGGTGCAGGGGGCGGTGGCCGCCGACGGCGCCGGGAACCTGCTCTCCGGCGCCGCCGGGACGGTGCCGAACACCACCTACTCCAGCAGCATCGCCATGGCCGAGTTGACCGGGGTGGCGGCGAGCCGGATCGCCGTCCATGTGGGCTGCATCTTCTTCGCCGTCGCCTTCTTCCCCAAGTTCGCCGCCTTCTTCCTGGCGATCCCCAACCCGGTGGTCGCCGCCTACCTGCTGACCGTGCTGGGCCTCCTGTTCGTGGTGGGGATGCGCATGGTGGTGCAGGACGGCATGAACATCCGCAAGGCGACGATCGTCGGGATCTCCTTCTGGATCGGCGCGGGGTTCCAGGAGGGGGCGATCTTCGCCGACCGCCTCGGAGAGTGGTGGGGGCAACTGCTCGGGAACGGGATGGCCACCGGGGCGCTCACCGCCATCCTGCTGACGCTGTTCGTCGAGTGGAGCGGCGCGCGGCGGCGGTCACTCAGCGCGGCGCTCGACTCCGCCGGGCCGGCCCTGGACGACTTCCTGGACGAGTTGGCCCGGAAGAAGCGGTGGAACGCCCGGTCGGCGGAGCGGCTGCGTTCCGCCGGGGAGGAGGCGCTCCTCACTCTCCAGGAGGCGGCCGGCGCGGGGGCGGCGCGGCAGCTGCGGCTCACCGCCCGCGCCGACCGGAGGTCTGCGGAACTGGAGTTCGTCGCCGCCGCCGGCGAAGTGAACCTCGAGGACCGGCTGTCGCTCCTGGCGGACCTCGGCGAGTCCGCGGCGGAGAGCGAAGTGTCGCTGCGCCTCCTCCGGCACTACGCCAGTTCGGTGCGGCACCAGAAGTACCACGAAGTGGACATCGTGACCGTCCAGGTGGACGCCGCCCGCTGAAACCGGCGCCCGCCTTCCGGGTCGCGCGCGAGGGCGCCCCCGCGGCGGGCGTCCCGGCGGGGAGACGGGAAAGGGAAGCAGGACGGGGAGGTTGATATCCTCGCCGGCCGCCCTTCGCCGATCTCCGCCGGAATCTCCGCCGGCGGGAGATCGGACGGGGGCGGGATCGAGATCAGGGAGATCAGGCTCATGGTTCCTTCGCTGACCCGCCGGCGGCGGCCTTCCCGGATGCTCGCCGGCCTCGCGGCGCTCTCGCTGCTCTTCGCCGCGGCCCCGCTGGGCGCGCAGACGACGGAGCAGGTCGAGTCGGTCCTGAACCGGCTGGAGTGGCGGAACATCGGGCCGGCGATCATGGGCGGACGGATAGACGATGTGGCGGTCGTCGAGTCCGACCCGCGGATCCTCTGGGTGGCCACCGCCTCGGCCGGGGTCTGGAAGACCGAGAACCACGGCGTGACCTGGATCCCGCAGTTCCAGAACGAGGCCGTCTCGTCCATCGGCTCCATCGCCGTGGCCGCCTCCGATCCCCAGGTCGTCTGGGTCGGCACCGGGGAACCGGCGAACCGGCAGAGCAGTTCCTGGGGCAACGGCGTGTATGTGTCCCGCGACGGCGGCGCCACCTGGACCCACACCGGCCTCGAGGACACCCACCACATCGGCCGGATCCTGGTGCATCCGCAGGATCCGGACACCGTGTTCGTGGCGGCGCTCGGACACCTCTGGGGGCCGAACGAGGAACGCGGCGTGTTCCGGACCCGGGACGGCGGCGCGACCTGGGAGCGGGTGCTGTATGCGGACGAGGACACCGGCGCCGTCGAGATGGTGATGGACGAGGAGAGCCCGGACACCCTCTACGCCGCGCTCTACCAGCGGCGGCGGCGCGCCTACGGGTTCGCCGGCGGCGGGCCCGGGAGCGGCATCCACAAGACCACCGACGGCGGCGACACCTGGACCGAGTTGACGAACGGCCTGCCCGAGGGGCCCACCGGCCGGATCGGGCTGGACCTCTACCGGAGCGATTCCCGGATCGTGTACGCCATCGTGGAGAACGCCGAGGGCGGCATCTTCCGCTCCGAGGACCGGGGCGCGAGCTGGACGCGGATGAGCGACACGAATCCCCGCCCGATGTACTACAGCCACATCCATATCGACCCGAACAACGACCAGCGCCTCTGGGTGCTCGGCGCCCGGATGTACAACTCGGACGACGGCGGGCGCACCTTCGTGACCGACCGGGTGCAGCGGATCCACGGCGACCACCACGCGCTCTGGATCGACCCCCGGGACTCGAACCACATGTTCCTCGGTTCCGACGGGGGTATCCACTTCTCCTGGGACCGGGGCCTTTCCTGGAACTTCGCGAACAACATCGCCCTGGGCCAGTTCTACGAGATCGGCTACGACTTCAGCACCCCCTACCGGGTCTACGGGGGGCTCCAGGACAACGGGAGTTGGGGCGGACCGTCGCGCACCACCTTCCGGCAGGGAATCAGCAACGAGGACTGGGTGCGGGTCGGCGGCGGCGACGGCTTCTATACCCAGGTCGTCCCCGGCGATCCGGACACGATGTATGTGGAGTCGCAGAACGGCAACCTGCGCCGCCTGAACCGCCGCAGCGGCGAGACCAAGACCATCCGCCCGGAGCCGGACGAGGGCGAGGACCGCTACCGCTTCGACTGGAACAGTCCGATCGTCGTCTCGCCGGACGATCCGGATCTCGTCCTGTACGGCGGGAACCGGCTCTTCTCCTCCCGGAATCGGGGCGACGCCTGGACGGCGAGCCCGGACCTGACGAAACGGGTGGACCGCGACGAACTGCCCATCATGGGGGAGATCGTCACCGACGAAACCCTCTCCCGCCACGACGGGATCTCCTCGTTCGGCCAGATCGTGACCGTGGCGCTGTCGCCGCTCGACCAGCAGACCATCTATGTCGGCGCCGACGACGGCAACCTGCAGCGCACGAGGGACGGCGGCGCCACCTGGGAAGACCTGACCGGGAACCTGCCGGGCGTGCCGGAGATGACCTATGTGACCCGCGTGGTGGCCTCCGCGCACGCGGCCGGGCGGGTCTATGTGACGCTCGACGGGCACCGGAACGACGACTACGCCACCTATGTCTTCGCGAGCGAGGACCACGGCGACGCGTTCCGCTCGCTTTCGGCGACGCTGCCGCCGGAAGCGGCCCTGAACGTGATTCGGGAGCATCACGAGAACCCGGACCTGCTCGCCGCCGGGGGCGAGTTCGGGGCCTATGTGACGCTGGACCGGGGCGGGACCTGGCACCGGATCGGGGGGCAGATCCCGACGGTCCCGGTGGACGACCTGGCCTTCCACCCCCGGGAGAACGACCTGATCCTCGGAACCCACGGGCGCAGCATCTGGATCGCCGACGACATCGCCCCGCTCTCGACGCTCGACGCTGCCGTGTTCGGGAAACCCCTGCACCTGTTCCCGGTGCGGGAGGCGGTCGCCTGGCGGATGTACAACCACAAGGGGAACCCCGGCCACCAGTTCTTCGTGGCGGAGAACCCGCCGGAAGGCGCCCTGCTCCACCTCTACGCGGCGAAGGCCGGGGAGGCCACGGTCGAGATCACACGGAAAGGCGCGGACGGGTCCTCGGCCGCGGTGCGTTCCTTCCAAGTCGCGCTCGAACCGGGGCTGAACCGGACGAACTGGGACCTGCGCCACGACGCGCCGATCCCGGACGCCGGGGGCGGATTCCGGGGGCCGCCGGCCGGGCGGCGCGCGCTTCCGGGCGAGTACACGGTGCGGGTCACGCAGGGCGACGCGGTGACCGAGGCTGCGGTGCGCGTCTCGGAAGATCCCCGGATCGGGATCTCCGAGGCCGACCGCCGGGCGAACGACGAGGCGCTGCGGCGGCTCTCCGACCTGCTCTCCGCCATGCACCGGGCGCATGCCGACGCCGCCGCCACCGCCGAGGAGGCTTCCGGCATCCGGGCCGCCTTCGAGAAGGAACCGGACAGCGCGCTGAAGACCCGGGTGACGGAGTTCGCCGAAGCCGCCGCGGAGGCGGCCCGCGGGCTCTCGAGGAACGAAGGGCGCGAGGGCTTCCGCGCCTGGCCGCGGCCGCTCTTCGCGCGGATCGCCGCCGTGGCCCGGAACCTCGACGGGTACACCGAAGCCCCGGACGAAGCCGCGATGGCGCGCATTGCGCGTTTCGAGTCGGAACTCGGGGAACGGATCGCGGCCTGGGACGCGGTGCGGGCCGGGATCGCGCCGCTCGACGAGGCGCTGCGCCGCGAGGGTCCGCCCCGGCTCACTCCCCGTCCGGAGGACGACTGACCGGGCGCGCCCCCGGGAACACCGCGCCCCTGATCCGAATCCGACCATTCCCTCATCCGACTTCCTGACCTGAAGAGAACCGGAGGACTCCCACATGCCCGCCTTGACCAGAGCCGATTTCCTGAAACTGAGCGGCGCCGCCGCGGCCGCCGGACTCACCACCGCCGCCGGGTGCTCCCCGGGAGGAGCGGCCCGCCCCGACCTGATCGTGCGGAACGCCCGGGTGTACACCTCGAAGTACGCCGAAGGCGCCGAAACCATGGACACCGCGGAGGCCCTCGCCGTGACCCACGGCAAGTTCACCGCGGTCGGCACCGACGACGAGGTCTCGAACCTCGCCGGGCCCGGGGTCGAGGTCGTGGACGCCGGGGGGATGACCGTCGTCCCCGGCTTCATCGACGCCCACTGCCATCCCGGCGGGATGCGCGACCTCTTCGAGGTGAATCTCGATGTCCGCACCATCGCGGACATCAAACTGGCCATCCGCGCCGCCGCTGCCGACACCCGGGCCGGCTACTGGGTGGACGGCTTCAAGTACGACGACACCAAGGTCACCGAGGACGGGGCGTACCGGCGCATCACCCGCCACGACCTGGACGAGGCGGCCCCGGATCACCCGGTCCGGGTTTCCCACCGGGGCGGCCACATCGCCTGGTACAACTCCAAGGCGTTCGAGATGGCGGGGGTGACCCGCAGCGTGGCCGACCCGCCCGGCGGCCGGTTCGAGAAGGACGCGGACGGCGAGTTGACCGGGCTCGTGGAAGAGAAGGCCCAGGATGTCTTCCGCGGCGTGGGAATGCGCCGGGTGTACGGCCGCGACGAGTTCCGCCAGGGCGTCGCCCACATGTCCAAGTTGATGACCGCCGCCGGGATCACCAGCGTCCACCAGACCGGCGGCGATTCCGACGGACTGCGGGCGCTCGAAGACGCCTACGCCGCCGGGGAACTGCGGTACCGGATGTACTACTTCGCTTCCGCGGGCGCCGACCTCTACTCGGCGCTGAAGACCGCCGGCATCCACCGGGGTTTCGGCAACGAGTGGCTCCGGATCGGCGCGGTCAAGTACGGCGCCGACGGTTCCGCCTCCGGGCGCACCATGTACATGAGCACGCCGTACGAGGGCACCGACGACCACGGGATCCTCACCATGACCCCGGAGGAGATCATGGAGGCGGTCGAAGAGTCGCACGCGTACGACTTCCACATCGGGATCCACGCGAACGGCGACCTGACGATCGGGTACGTGCTCGACGCCTACGAGAAGGTGCTGGCCGAGGCGCCGCGCGACGCGAGGCACCGCATCGAGCACTGTTCGCTGGTGAACCCGGACCTCCTGCGGCGGATCCGTGACACGGACTCCATTCCCACCCCGTTCTGGACCTATGTCCACTACCACGGGAACAAGTGGGTGGAGTACGGCGCCGAGAAGATGAAGTGGATGTTCGCCCACAAGTCGTTCCTCGACTACGACATCCGGGTGGCCGGGGCCTCCGACTATGTGCCCGGGCCCTACGAGCCGATGATGGCGCTGCAGGCGATGGTCACGCGCAGGGACACCGAGGGCCGCGTCTGGGGCGAGAACCAGAAGGTCACCATGGATCAGGCGCTCCGCATCGGGACCATCAACGGCGCCTACGCCTCCTTCGAAGAGGATCTGAAGGGCAGCATCGAGGTGGGGAAACTCGCCGACTTCGTGATGCTGGAGGAGGATCCCCACGAAGTGGCGGCCACCGACCCCGACCGGATCAAGGAGATCGTCGTCCACCGTACGGTCGTCGGCGGCACGACGATGCACTCGGTCTGACGCTGGATTCCCGGGTGTTCCGGCCGCGGACGGCCGGGGGTTTCGCCGCCGGCGCGCTGGTCCTCGCTTCGGCGGCGTCCGCGGCGGCGGCCCAGCCGGAGGGCCGGCCGCCGCTGGTGGACCGGCGGGCGTTCCTGGACGGGGTCCCCACCTCCGATGATCCCCGCCGGGTGCCCTCCGCGCCCGGCGAGGCGCGGGGCCCGGACCGGACGACGGTCCTCCTCGGCGGCTTCGTCTTCGACGGCGCCGGCGCCGACTCCCGGGTGGCGACGGTGGTCTTCGAGCGGAACCGGATCGCCGCGATCCTCGATCCTTCCGTCTCCGGCTGGCCCGAAGGGGAGAACGGCTGGCCGGCGGATTCGCTGGTGCTCGAGGTCGCCGGGCATACGGTGCTGCCGGGGCTCGTCGATCTCCATACCCACCTGACCTACACGGAGCCGGGCGTGCCGCAGCCGCTCGCGATCGACCCGGCGCACCAGACGCTCCGCGCCCTGGAACGGCTCGAAGTCTTCCTCGCGTCCGGGATCACCTCCATCCGGGACACCGGTTCCGCCGGGACCGTGCCCTTCATCCTGAAACGGTGGGTGCACGAGAACCGGATCCCCGGCCCCCGCATCTTCGCCGCCGGCTCGCTCATCACCGGAACCGGGGGACACGGGGCGGAGGGACTCTCGATCCACCACCCGCTCCACGGCGGCATCGTGGAGGCGTCCGGCCCCGACGAGTTCCGGGACGCGGTGCGGCAGCAGTTCAAAAGGGGCGCCGACCTCATCAAGATCGCGAGCCATTACAGCCGGGAGGAGATCGCCGCCGCCGTGGACGAAGCGCACGCGCTCGGCCTGAAGGTGACCGTGGACTCGGAGACCTTCTACACCGGCTGGGCGGTGGAGGCCGGCGCGGACACGATCGAGCATCCGCTGCCGCGCACCGACGAGGTGATCCGCATGATGGCGGACTACGGGACCGCCTCGGTGCCCACGATCATCACCTACGACTACATCTTCAACGAGCGCGGCAGTTACCACGGTTCCACTTCGCGCCGATTCCGGTTGGACGGCGACACCAGCCGCGCCATGCTGCGCCGGCTGAAGGAAGCCGGCGTGCTCATCGGCGTCGGAACCGACCTCATCCTGGAGAACTTCCGCGACCTTCCGTATGCCTACCTCTGGGAGTTGGAGTCCTACCTGGAGAGCGGTTTCACCGCGTCGGAAGCGCTCGTGGCGGCCACTCGCGACAGCGCCCGGATCCTCGGCCTGGACGACAGGATCGGAACCATCGAGGTCGGCAAGTTGGCGGATGTCCTGATCGTGGAGGGCGACCCGCTCACGGACCTGGGCGCGCTGACGAATGTGGCGGAGGTGTTCCGGGACGGCTACTGGGTCGTCCGCAACGGCGCGGTCGCGCCGACGCCGCCCGAGACGCGGATCCGCCCGGGGCCGGGCCTCGAAGCGCGCCCGCCGAACTGATCCCCGCCGGACGGCCCGGGCCGGGGTCGGGAACGGGGCCGGGAATACGGGGAAACGGGGCCGCGTTCGGCCGCGCCTACCCGGTAACGACCGGCAGCGGCGGGAACCGTTCCCAGCCGCCCCGGGTGAAATCGGGGAAGTCGAAGGGACGGCTGCGGTCGGCGACCGATCGTTCGCTCAGTTCGGTGACCGCGCTCAGCGCGGCGGCGTCGTACACATTCATCTCCGTCGGGAGCCCCTCCTGGAGACAGCGGATGAGCCGGTAGTCCTCGAGGTAGTCCATCCGGCCGTGTCCCGCCTCGGCGCCCCGCCCGGTCGCCGACCGCCAGAGCGGATGCTCGTATTCGTCGAGCAGCGTTGCGGCGTCGTCCCATCGGTGCGCCGGGCTCCGTCCTTCGAGGTACACGCGGTTCGGATACCCGGAGAAGAGCCCCCGCGTCCCCTGCACCAGGTGGATGCGGCTGTACGGCCGGGGCAGGTTCGTGTCGTGTACGACGGTGATCGTCCGACCGCGCACGGTACGGATCAGGCTGGTGTTCACATCGCCGAGCGCGAAGGTCTCGTTTCGTTCCGGAGCGTCCGGCGGAAAGTGCTCCCGCGCGTACTCCTGCAGGCCGCGGGAAGGGCCGCTCATGGAGACCAGGTACTCGAACCGGTCGCCGCGCCCGATGTCCAGGCAGTTCGCCACCGGGCCGAGGCCGTGGGTGGGGTAGAGGTTGGCGTTCCGTTCCCGGGAGTGCGCGCGCCGCCACAGCCCTTCGCCGCGGTCCGAGAACTTCACTTCGCGGAGATCGTGGAGGTACCCGCCCTCGGCGTGCAGGACTTCGCCCAGGAGACCCCGCCGCACCAGGTGGAACACCAGCATCTCCCACCGTCCGTAGTTGCAGTTCTCCATCATCACGCAGTGCCGCCGGGTGCGCTCCGCGGTTTCGACGAGCGCCCAGCATTCCTCGATCGTCGTCGCGGCCGGCACCTCGGTGGCGGCGTGCTTCCCGTTCTCCATCGCCGCGAGGCAGACCGGCACATGGAATCTCCACGGCGTGGCGGTGAAGACCAGGTCGAGCGATTCCTCGGCGCACATCCGTTCGAAGTCGCGTTCGCCCCGCGTGTAGAGCGTCGGCTCCGGCCCGCCGGCTTCCCGGACCCACTCCCGCGCCCGTTCCGCATGCTCCGCCCGGATATCGCAGACGGCCCGGACCTCGACTCCGGGAGACACCCGCCCGACTTCGAGGAGGTTCTTCACATGCACCGACCCCATCCCCCCGACCCCCACGAACCCGATCCGCACCGTCGGAATCGCCGGCGCCGCCGGCAGTTCGGCCCCGCCGGCCGGCTGCGCTCCGCCCGAAGCGCGGACCTCCCCGCCGGCATTCCTGCCGACGCTGCCGATCCCGGCCGCCCCCGCCGCCCCGGCGAGCATCTCCCGCCGCGTCAGCGCCGCCGCTCCCTTCTCCGTCATCCGTCGCACCTCACCGGGCAGTCCCGGGCCATCGGTTCCGAGAACGCCGGGGAGTCCGCCCGCCACACGATTCTCCCGGTCGTCGCCGACAGCCTCGGCGCGGCGAAGACATAGCGCTGATCGTACTCGCGGAACAGCCGTTCGAAGACATGTTCGAATCGCAACGGACTGTCGGAACTCGGCCAGTCGGGGAGAATGGCCGGCGTATCCGTCCGGACCAGCGCCACCGCGAGGGCCTCGTAGCGGGTGAGGTCATTGCGAAGGCCGCGTCTCCCCGAGAGACCGAGGAGTACCTCGTGGTACCTCTGGATGGATTCCACGATGACGCCGTCCTTCCGTATCGCGAGGTCGTTGCTTCGGAGGTTCCCGTCCGGACCGGCGCGCAGGAGGTGGCGCTCGTCGTCACGGCGCGGCCCTTCGCGGTTCGCTCGCAGGAGGTGCAGGAAACCGTACACGAGATTCGGATAACTGAGGTGCAGGTTCGTGCAGTCGCCGACGGCTTCCTCCATCCGATTGGTGAGGTTGCGAAAGGCGTTCAGGGTGCCCTTCATGGAGACGGCGAGGCAGGGGCCGATCGGCGGCTTCACGACGGTGACATCCACATCCTTGGTCTTCAATCCACCCAGGACCGTCTGTTCTCCACTGCCGCCGACCTCCGGGCGATACACGAGGGACGGCCCGCCGGATCCCTGCTCCACGACGAAGGGCGGGCGCGGAGTGATCTCTTCCGGCAGAAAGCCGCCCTCGACCACGAGGCGGCAGGCGACATACCAGTGGAGCGGTCGGATATGCGCCTGGGTCTGGGTGCGGCCGGCGGGGTACACGAACTCGGCGAGGGCCTGATCGAGCGTGATCCAGCGGCAGCGGTTCGAGTCGTCAGCCATCATATGTCCGGACCCGATCCCTGATGCCGCCAGGATCGCAGGATTTCCGCGCCGTCCCGGAACAGAGCCGCCGTTTCGGGACCGAGGCCGGCCGGCGGGACCGCCACGCGGAGGGCTTCGCGCGGCTCCAACTTGAGGACGCCGCCTCCGAGCGGGTGTCCTTCGATCTCGCAACTCAGGGCGGTGAGGGGGGAGTTCCAGCGTCGTCGGAGCGTTTCCGGGGCCGTGCCGTTCCGCAGCTGGACGGCGTGGACGGCGTTCGTGCAGACGCAGGCGGCGCGGTTCTCCACCAGCGGCGGCTGCCCGCTGCTCATACAGGACAGGAAGAAGTCCGGCGCCACGACCCCGGGCACGGCATACCACGGATGCCGGACGCGGCACTTGTAGCGGTTCTGCGCGCGCCGACCGTCCTCGGACTCCAGATAGCGACGGACAACGGGTCGCGGGGCGTCGCGCGGGCCGAGCCGCAGCAGGAAGTTCGGCCGATCCTCGCGCGTCCAGCGGGAGACCGTGTTGCGGGTGATCGGGCCGTCGCGGAGGTCGCGTCCGCGCCGGACCGTCGGCGTGAGATCGCTGTCGGTGAGGTTCCACTCCCGGGCCTGCGAAGGGCGCAGGTGGAAGAAGTCGTTGTCGCCGGTCACATAACCGATGCCGGCGCCGGCCAAGTCGCCGAGAGTACGGACTGCGGGCTCCCGGAGCAGGCGTCGGTAGGCGGCGGCGATGCGCCGGGGAAGGAGGAGCGGCCGCAGCCGGCAGTTCCAGCGGCGCCATTCGGCGAGCGGGATGCGCGCGCCGGACGCATCGGCGTGTCGGCTGTCGAAGGAATCCGCGGCCACCAAGGTCAGGGCGTCAGTCGCGCCGCCGTACCCGGCGGCGTAGAGCACCCAGACATCCTCGGACAATTCCGGGAAGATCTTGTGGCGGATCGCAACCACGCGAACCGTGTCGAACCGGGCGGCGAGGAAGGACAGGAGGGGCGCCGCGTAGGGCGCGTGTCCGATCTCGGCGGGAACCAAGAACGCCATCCGTCCTCCCCGTCGCAGCAGCGAGGCGGTGACGATCAGGTACGGGACCCAGGACGAGGTGAGTCCCGACACCGGCGCTCCTTCGGCGGCGCACAGTCGCTGCGCGAGGCGCCTCGTCGCGCCGTGGAACCGCTGGTAGCGGATGAAGGGCGGGTTGCCGGCGGCGCACTCGAAGCGGTCGTTCGTGGAAGCCGCCCACTCGAAGAAATCCGCAGCGTGGATCACACTGTGGGGCGCCGCCCGTTTCGCCGCCGCGACCGCCGAGTCGGCCCGGTCCACGCCGGTGGCGCGGCGGTGTCGGGCGAGGAACCGTCCGTCCCCGCAAGCCGGGTCGAGCAGTCGGTCGTTCGGGGATCGCACCGCCCACCGCGCGAGCGCGGCGGCCACGCTCCGCGGCGTGTAGTACGCCCCCCGTGCCTTCCGGTCGTCCTCGCTCGGGCGACCCGGAATCTCGGCCTCAGCCACGGCCGACAGGATACGCGGCCCGGCGGACAGGAAACACCATCCCCTCCCGTTCCGGTCCCGGGTCAGTCGGCGGCGAGGACTTCCCGGACGGCCCGGTGCGCTTCCCGGATCGCGGCGTCGGTGTGGGGGCTCGCCGCGGCGTCCGCGCCGGCGACGGCGATCCGGCCGAAGGGCTGCCGGGCGGCGACCACCGGACGGTCGTCCCCGGCTTCGAAGGCCCATTCCGGAGGGTCGAAGAGGGGGTTGTACGAGTACGTGTACCCGTGGGGCCAGCGGTTCGCGGTGATCGCCGCCACCTCGCGGTCGAAGTCGAAGCCGTGGCCGGCGAGCATCCGGTCGAGTTGGTCGCGGAGCCGCGCCTCCACCGTCTCGAAGGTGGTCGAGAGCAGTTCCCTCCGCCCGACGCGGTGCTGTTCCCGGCGGGAGAGACCGACGGCGCCGGGATAGCGGTTCATCCGCAGGACGAGCGGCTCGTCGGGGGAGGTCGCGGTGCGGTAGTCGCCCAGGATCAGCGGCGGCGCCAGCGCGACGGTGGTGCAGTAACTCGCCGGGGCGTGGATCGTGGAGACGCCGGCCGCGACGAAGGGGCGCCAGTGGCGGAGCAGGACGCTCGTGTACTGGAGCGGGGACTTCACCGGCCAGGCGAGCGCCTGCCGCTGCGCTTCCGGCATCTCCGGGACGAGGTAGGGGATCATGTGGTGCCAGCAGGCGAGGATCACGCGGTCGGCGGAAACCGTGTGCGCCCGGTCGCCGCGCACATAGGTGACCCGCGCCGGGCCGCCGTTCCCCGGGGACACCCCGATCACCGTGGAGGAGAGGCGCAGGCGCACCGGCGAGTCGGCGCGGTCGAGCCTTCCGTAGTCCACCGGGGCGGTGACCACCTCCTCGAACGACGATCCGGGCACGGCGTCCGGGAGCAGGCGGCGGACGAGGAGCCGGGCGATGGTGGCGTTCCCGTCGGGGAAGTAGAGGTCCGGGAGCCCTTCGTCGGCCCGCGCCTGGTTCTCCCGGCCGTGCTGTCCGCCCGGCTCGTCCGCCAGGTTCTCCGGCGGCGTGGCGGGGATCTCCATCCCGGAGAAGCCGGGCCAGCCCTCTTCCCAGGCGTAGCGGGCCGGGAGGGCGTCTATGCCGGTGCAGAAGACGCTGCGGGGCCGGTGGTCGAAGAACCAGATCACGCCCGGGTCGCAGCCGACTTTCCGGGTGAGGAAGTCGGCGTAGGAGATCCCGGCGAGGTATTCCTTCTTCTCCTCCGGGGCCAGGTCGGGGAGGTGGTCGGGCTGCGGGTCGGTATGGAGGCGGATCAGGTCTTCCCGGACCCGGGCCGGCATCGGGGAATCGGCCAGGAACTCGTCGAGCGGGCGGCGGCGCAGCCCGGCGACCAGGCGGTCCTCGCCGAAGGTCTCCCGGTCGAAGAACAGGCCCGTGCCCATCCCGAGGTCGCGGTAGGTGTTCCGGACGCCCCGGAGACTCGCCAGGTACCCGGCCGGGTCGATCCCCAGGTCGGCGAGGAGACCGCCGGCGACCTCCCCGTACTGCGAGGGCGCTTCCACATTCAGGGTGCCGCCGTTCATCAGGAAGGTGCGTCCGCCCAGCCGGAACTCGTTGCGCTTCGCGTGGCCGCCGAAGTCGTCGTGGTTGTCGAGCAGCAGGACGGAGGCGTTCGGGCCGGCCTCCCGACGGAAGTAGTGGGCGGCGGCGAGCCCGGAGAGGCCGGCGCCGACGACGACCAGGTCGTAGCCCTCCCCGGTGTCTGCGGTGGGCCAGTCCCTCCCTTCGTGGACGAAGGCGTGCGCGGCCTCGAAGGAGCCGGGGTGGGAGCCGCGCATCCCGGTCCGGAGGGGCGGGTACGGCGCGGCTCCCTCCCGTTCGATCTCTTCCCGGAACTCGGGTACTTCGCTGCAGGCGAGCGCGGCTCCGGTGAGTGCCACCGGGACGCCGGAGAGGAAATCGCGGCGGGAGATCCCGTCCCCGCGCGGGCGCGCGGCGGTGCGAGGGGCCGGCGGGGGCGGTCGCTTCATTCGAAATCCTCCGGGGGCGCCGAGAGTCCATCCGTCTCCTCTTCCGCCGGGCCGGGCCACAGGTGGCGGTCGAGGAGGACGCAGCCCCGTTCGTCGAAGCGGACGCCTTCGCGTTCCAGCAGCGCCCGCTGGCGTCCGTTCGCGCACTGCCCGCTCCGTTCGGCGGAGAGGGCGCCTTCCGCGTTCACCACCCGGTGCCAGGGGACGCCCGGCGGGCAGTTGCGAAGCGCCCAGCCGGCGGCGCGCGGCGTCAGCGCGGTCCCGGCGGCGCGGACGCGCGCGGCGATCTTCCCGTAGGTGGTCACCCGACCGCGGGGGATCTCCCGGACCAGGGCGCGCACCTCGGCGAACTTCCCTTCGGCCTTCGACGACGCGGGTGAGGGGGCGGACACGGCGTTCCCGCTCCTACGATACTGCCTCCCTCCGGTGCCGGACTTCTCGCTTCCGTCCTTCGCGCGGCGGCCGTGGCCCGCCGACCCGCCGACGGCGGTGCGGCTCCAGCGGGAGTTGGCGCCGCAGGTGGTCCGGGAGGCGCCCGCCGGTTTCGAGCCCCGGTTCGTCACCGGCGTGGACGCGGCCTTCCCCCGGCGAGCCCGAGGCGCGGGGCGCGACTGTGCGGCGGCCGCCGTGGTGTGGGATCTCCGCGAACGGCGGGTGGTGGAGGCAGTCGTCGCGCGAACGCCGCTGACCTTCCCCTATGTCCCGGGCCTGCTGTCGTTCCGCGAAGGGCCGGCGGTGCTGGCTGCCCTCTCCCGCCTGCGGTCGCCGGTGGAATGCCTGCTCTGCGACGGGCAGGGGATGGCCCATCCGCGCCGCTTCGGCATCGCCTGCCACCTGGGGCTGCTCCTCGGCGTCCCGTCCGTCGGCTGCGCCAAGAGCCGCCTGGTCGGCGAGGCGCGGGAGCCCGGCGCCCGGCGCGGCGACCGCGCGCCGCTGGAACACCGGGGGGAACGGGTGGGGACCGTGCTCCGCACCCGCGACCGGGTGAGGCCGGTCTTCGTCAGCCCCGGCCACCTCATGGACCTGCCCACGGCGGAGCGCATCGTCCTCGCCGGCGGCGGGGGATTCCGGCTCCCGGAACCGACGCGGCGCGCGGATGCGCTCCTGGGCGGGCGGGACCGGCTCCCGGCCGGGACCGGCGCCGGAGCCCGCGGATGAGCCCGAGGCTGGGGGAGAATGCCCCATGCCCTTCCCGACGGATCCGGCGGGGCCGGGCCTCGAGGCGACGCGCCGGCCCGGTGACCGGTCCGGTCGTCGCCCGGCGCTCCCGCTCCGTTCGCGTCGTCGCGCCTGCGGGGGGCGGGCGCCGTTTCTCCTCGCCGCGGCGATGGTCGTGGTCGTGCCGGTGGCCCTCGCGCTCGCCGGTTGCGGCGACGGCGGCCCGGTGAGCCGGTCGGCGGCGCCGGTGTCGGACGGCGCCGGCGAGCGGCTCGCCGAGTTCGGGCCGGAACGGCTCACCGGGACCGCGGCGAGCCGGTTCGCGGCGCTCGCCCTCCACTGCGTCGTCCGGGAATACCCGAACAAGGTCGCCCTCCGGCTGGCGAGCGACGAGGACCTGGCCCCGCCGCGGGAACTGACGCCGGTCTTCTACGGGTGTTTCGACTGGCACTCGGCGGTCCACGGCCACTGGCTGCTCGCCCGTCTCACCCGCCGCTTCCCCGAGGCCGGTTTCGCCGCAGAGGCGCGAGAGGCGCTCGACCGGAACCTGACCCCGGAACGGGTCGCCGGGGAGATCGCCTATGTGTCCGTCGAAGGGCGGCGCGGGTTCGAGCGCCCTTACGGGCTCGCCTGGCTGCTGCAACTCGACGCCGAACTCTTCGAGTGGGCCCGGGACGCCGCCGCGCCCGCCACGGACCGCGACCGGGCCGCGCGCCTCCGGGAGACCCTGGCCCCGCTGACGGCGAACGCCAGGGAACGGTCGATGGAATTCTTCGGGAAGTTGGAGCACCCGGTGCGGGTCGGCGAGCACAAGCAGACCGCGTTCTCCGCCGGACTCATCCACGACTGGGCGCGGTCGGTGGACGACGCCCCGCTGCGGGCACTCCTCGGCGAGCGGGCGCGGGTCTGGTACGGGGACGACCGGGGCTGCCCGGTGGCGTACGAACCGTCCGGCCAGGACTTCCTCTCGCCCTGCCTGGCGGAAGCGGACTTCATGCGGCGGGCGCTGCCGGCGGCGGAGTTCGCCCGTTGGCTGGACTCGTTCCTGCCGGCGCCGCTCGGTCCCACCCTGGAGCCGGTCCCGGTGCCCCGGGACGAAGAGGACGCCTTCGGCCACCTGCACGGCCTCCACCTGAGCCGCGCCTGGATGCTGCGGGGAGTGGCGGAGGCGCTGCCGGAAGGGGACCCGCGCCGACCGGAGATGGTCGGGCTCGCCGTTCGGAACGCGGAGGCGGGGCTCGGCGGGGTGGATCCGGACAACTACCTCGGCAGCCACTGGCTGGGCAGTTTCGCCGTGTACCTGCTCACCCGCCGGGGCGGGTAGCGGGGCCCCGGGGGGTCTCCGCGGGCCGGCCGGTTCAGGAGTAGAGCCGGGCGCTCCGCCGGGACTTCTCGAACCCGGTGTTCGCGAGGCGCTCCGCTTCGAGAGCGGCGGCGAGGTCGCCGGCGGGACGGCCGGCCTCGATCCCTTCCCGCAGCCGGGGACTTCCGGCGAGGATGTCGATGGGGAGCCGCTCCTTCTCGTACTCGTACGGAGGAGGCCGCCAGCGGAAGTCGTCGGGCCACAGGCGGCGCAGCGCGGCGAGCAGGGCGATGCCCGTCCGCCACGGGCGATAGGCGCGGCGGTCGGTGAGGTGCTGCATCACGCCGCCGCACTCTTCCCCGGCGAACTTCTGGAAGGTGGGCCGGAACCGCACCGGCCGGAACGCCACTCCCGGGAGGTCGTCCTCCCGGAGCGCCGCCGCCAGCCGGTCGCCTTCGACCCAGGGCGCGCCGCAGATCTCGAACGGGCGGGTCGTGCCCCGACCTTCCGAGAGGAGCGTCCCTTCGAGCAGGCAGGCGCCCGGATAGACGGCGGCGGTGTCGAGCGTCGGCATGTTCGGCGACGGGGGCACGAAGGGGAGGCCGGCTTCGTCGAGCCACTGCGCCCGGCGCCAGCCGCGGCAGCCCAGGACGACCAGATCCGCCCCGATCCGGTATTCCCGGTTCAGGAACCCGGCGATCTCGCCCGCGGTGAGGCCGTGGCGGTTCGGCAGCGGGTAGAGCCCCACGAAGGAGCGGTGGTCGTCCTCGACCAGGTTCCCTTCCTCGGCGCCCCCGATCGGGTTGGGCCGGTCCAGCACCACCAGGCGCTTCCCGTGTTCGGCGCACGCTTCGAGGGCGTGGGCCATCGTCCAGATGTAGGTGTAGTAGCGGGAGCCGATGTCCTGGATATCGAAGACCAGGGCGTCGAGATCGTCGAGCATCGCCCTGGTGGGCCGGCGCGTGGGGCCGTAGAGGCTCCGCACCGGCACCGGGGCCTCGACCGCCGGGATCTCGACCAGATCCTGCTCCACCGCGTCGAAACCGTGCTCCGGGGCGAAGAGCGCGGCCAGCCGGACACCGGGCAGGGAGGCGACGACCTCCCGGGCGTGGCGGAACGAGGCGTCCACCGAGGAAGGGTTCGCGAGGAGCCCGACGGAGAGCCCGTGCAGCAGTTCCCCGGCCTCCGGCAGCCGGTCGAGCCCGGTGCGGACGGCCGATGGTTCGACGGAAGAGGCGGGCGCGGCGTTCGCCGGCTCAGTCGGGTTCACGGGGAAAGCCTACGAGGTCGGCGGTGCGCCGGTTCCGGTTTCGGGCGATCGCCGACCGCATTCCCCCCGCGGCTGTCTGCCACCGACGACGGAGGCCGGGATCACCGAGTTCCGGGAGTCCGGTCCGGCGGTCCTCGAACGGGCCCGGAAGACCGGCCAGCCGATCGTTGACCCCGTTCGGTCGCCCGGCCGCCTCGGATCGTCCCGCCCCGGCCACCCGGGCGGCGGCCGAGCGGTCACCCAGGCCGAAGGACTGGCCGGGTTGCGTGAGGAGAGCCGCCGAGATCGAGGGAGACATCGAGGATCCCGGTCTTCGCCGCTTCCGAGTGACCTGCGCGCGCGATCCACACACCCCGTAGGCGGAACCGTTCGGCGGCCCGGCCGGTTCGGCGGACTTCGTGCGCTTCCGGTCCGACCACCGTCGCTAGACTCCGCCCATGACCGAAGTGCAGATCGCCGAGTTCGCGGAGACTTGCCTGGCCGTGCTCGAACGGGTCCGGCAGACGGGCCAGCCCGTCGTGGTGACGCGGGCCGGGCGCCCGGTCGCCAGGATCGTCCCCCCGCCACCCGCGCGGTCAACCGGGCCGGAGGACTGGATGGGTTGCATGAGTGATCGCACCGAGATCACGGGTGACATCGTCGCTCCGGCCGCCGATCCCTCCGAGTGGGATGCGCTCTCTCGGTGAAACTACTGCTCGACACGCACATCTGGGTGTGGGTCACCGGGGATCCGAAGCGACTTGCCCCTGACCTCCGATCCGTTCTCCGGTCGGAGACTTCGGAACTCTTCCTGTCGCCGGTCAGCGTGTGGGGGGTCGGACTGCTCGCTGACCGAGGCCGCTTGGACGCTCGTCCGGATCCCGATCTCTGGCTTCACGACGCGTTGTCACGCGTACGGGTCGTCGAAGCGCCGATGACCTTCGAGGTGGCGCGGGAGAGCCGTCGCGTGGCGTTGCCCCATCGGGACCCGGCGGACCGGTTTCTCGCGGCGACCGCCAAGGTGTACGGCCTCACGCTGGTGACCTCGGACACTCAGTTCCTCGGCTGCCCGGACATCGAGGTGCTCCCGAACCGCTGACCCGGCTCCGACCCTTCCGGGGCGCCGGCGGTCGACCCCGGCGCCGTTCGCCGCTGTCGGCCGAGGCGAGGCGCCTCCCTCCCCCCGGGGCGTATGCTCCGCAGTTCGGTCCGGGGCGCGCTCGCAGCCGGCGGACTCGGGGAGAATCGAGATGTTCGGAATCGGAAACTGCCCAGCCCGGCGAATCGTCCGCCGGCGCTCCTCGTCCGGCCGCGCGCTCCTCGCGCTCGCGGCCCTCGCCTTCGTCGCTCCCATGGCCGGAGCCGAGGAGGAAGCCGACCGCTGGACGCCGGCGCTCTCGATGCGCTACCACCGGGTGTCCTGGGTGGCGCTCTCCCCGGACGGCGCGCTGGCGGCCTTCGTGGTCACCGAGCCGCTCATGGAGGGCGAGCAGTCGGAGTACCGGAGCCGCATCCGGGTGGTCCCCACCGCCGGCGGCGAGACCCTGGCCTACACCCGGGACACCGAGTCGGCGACGGCGCCGGCGTTCTCCCCGGACGGGAGGTTCCTGGCCTTCCTCTCCGAGCGCCCCGGGGAGGACCCCGACGGAAACCAGGTCTTCCTCCTGCCGCTCGCCGGCGGCGAGGCGCGCCGGGTGACGAACGCCGCGGCCGGCGTCCTCTCCTTCCGGTTCTCCCCGGACGGCCGCAGCATCGCCTACCGGATGAGGGACCTGGAAACCGAGGAGGAGAAGCAGCGGAAGAAGGAGAAGCGGGATGTGGAGTTGGTGGACCGTGATTTCCGCTACGCCCACCTGTACGCCGCGCTCGTCAGCGACGATCCGGCGCCGGACGCCGAGGACCGCCGGCTGACGCGGGGGGAATTCCAGGTCACCGGCTTCGACTGGTCGAGCAGCGACCGGATCGTCTTCGCCCATCAGCCCGATCCCCGGATCAACACCGGCCGCCGCGCCGGCGACCTCTCCGTGGTCCATCTCGCCGACGGGCAGGTCCGGCTGCTCCACGGCGGGGACGGGGTCGAGAGTTCCCCGGTGGTCTCCCCGGACGGCGCCACGGTGGCGTTCCGCTCGACCGGCGACCGGGTGGAACCGGTCGGGCTCGGCGATGTGTACCGGATGCCGGTCCTCGGGGGCGAAGCGGTGCGGCTGGCGGAGACTCCGGACCGGAGCCCGTCGCTGCTCGGCTGGTCGCGGGACGGCTCGACGGTCTATGTGACGGAGACCCACCGCACCTCCCGGCGGCTCTTCGCCCTGCCGGCCGACGGCGCCGCCCCGGTGGCGCTGACCCCGGGGGACGGCGTGTTCCGCTTCCCGGCGGTCGCTTCCGCCGCCGATGTGCTGGTGTTCACCCACGAGACGCCGGACACCCCGTGGGAGATCTTCGCCGCCGATCTCGCTCCCGGCGGCGGCGCGCCGGCGGCGTTCGAACCCCGGCGCCTCACCGCTCTCCACGCCGGCGTCCCGCGCCCGGAGATGGGTCGGACGGAGGTGCTCTCCTGGGAGGCCGAGGACGGGCTGGAGATCGAGGGTCTGCTGACGCTCCCGGTGGGCTACGAGGAAGGGACCCGGGCGCCGCTGATCCTGAATGTCCACGGCGGCCCGGCGGGGGCGTACACCGAGACCTTCACCGGGGGGCCCTCCATCTACCTGCTGCAGTACTTCGCCCAGGAAGGGTTCGCCGTCCTCCGTCCGAACCCGCGCGGCTCCACCGGCTACGGCAAGGAGTTCCGCTACGCGAATGTCCGGGACTGGGGCTTCTCCGACCTCGACGACCTCCTGGCCGGAGTGGACCTGATGGTGGAGCGGGGGATCGCCGACCCGGAGCGGCTGTTCCTCATGGGCTGGAGTTACGGGGGCTACATGACGAGTTTCGCGGTCACCCGGACCGACCGGTTCCGCGCCGCGAGCATGGGGGCCGGACTGCCGAACCTCATCAGCATGGTCACCACCACGGACATCCAGGACTACCTGGCGGCGCACATGGGCGGCGAGTTCTGGGAGGACTTCGAGATGTACGAGGCCCACTCCGCGATCTACCGGATCGCCGAGGTGGAGACGCCCACCCAGGTCATCCACGGCGCCGAGGACCTCCGGGTGCCCTTCACGCAGGGTCAGGAGTTCTACCGGGCGCTCGACCGCCTCGGCGTCGAGACCGAGATGATCGTCTATCCGCGGACGCCCCACGGCCCCCGGGAGCCGAAGTTCCTCATGGATGTCTCGGAGCGCATCCTGACCTGGTTCCGGGAACACGACCGGCGCGGCGCGGCCGCCGGGGAAACGACCTCCGGGGAGCGCTGAGCGCCCGCCGCCCGGAGTCGGGCGGGCCGGCTCCCCGGGCCGCCGTTCTAGACTCCGCGCCGTTTTCGCCGTCCCCCCGGCCCGGAAGAACGGGCCCGACGTTCCCCCCGGGGCGGCAGAGCCCCGCCGCGAGGAGGCCCCCTTGATTCGACCGCAGGACGCGCTGGACTACCACCGCTCGGGCCGGCCCGGGAAACTCGAGGTCCGGCCCACCAAGCCGACGCAGACCCAGCGCGACCTGTCGCTCGCGTACAGCCCCGGCGTCGCCGAGCCCTGCCGCGAGATCCACGAGAGCCCCGACGCGGTCTTCGACTACACCGCGAAGGGGAACCTGGTGGCGGTGGTTTCCAACGGGACCGCGGTGCTCGGCCTGGGGAACATCGGCCCGCTGGCGGCGAAGCCGGTCATGGAGGGGAAGGGCGTCCTCTTCAAGCGGTTCGCGGACATCGATGTGTTCGACATCGAACTCTCGGTGACCGAACCCGAGGAGGTCGTCCGGGTGGTGAAGGCCCTCGAGCCCACCTTCGGCGGGATCAACCTGGAGGACATCAAGGCGCCCGACTGTTTCTTCATCGAGTCCCGGCTGCGGGAGGAGATGGAGATCCCGGTGTTCCACGACGACCAGCACGGCACCGCCATCATCTCCGGCGCCGCGGTCCTGAACTGGCTGGCGCTGACCGGGAAGGATCCGGCGGAGACGCGCCTGGTCATCAACGGCGCCGGGGCCGCCGGGATCGCCTGCGCCGAGTTGGTGGAGAGCCTGGGCCTCCGCCGGGAACACATCGTGATGTGCGACTCGCGCGGGGTCATCCACGCCGGCCGGGAGGCCGGGATGAACGAATTCAAGGAGCGGTACGCCCTGGACACGCCGATGCGGACGCTCGCGGACGCCATGCGGGGCGCGGACATCTTCATGGGGCTCTCGGTGAAGGGCGCGGTGTCGCCGGACATGGTGCGGGCGATGAACGACCGCCCGCTGGTGCTGGCGATGGCGAACCCGGACCCGGAGATCTCCTGGGAGGACGCCATGGCGGCGCGGGGCGATGTGTTCATGGCCACCGGGCGCTCCGACTACCCGAACCAGGTCAACAATGTCCTCGGGTTCCCGTTCATCTTCCGGGGGGCGCTCGATGTGCGCGCCCGCACCATAGACATGGGGATGAAGTTGGCGGCGGCCCGGGCGCTCGCCGCCCTGACCGAGGAGGATGTCCCCGACTCGGTGAGGCGCGCCCACGGCAAGGAACGGATGCAGTTCGGGCCGGAGTACCTGATCCCCTCGCCGTTCGACTCCCGGGTGCTGCTCTGGGAGGCGCCGGCGGTGGCGAAGGCGGCCATGGAGAGCGGCGTCGCCCGCCGGGAACTCGACCTCGAGGCCTACCGCGACCAGTTGGAGGCCCGGCTCGGCCTCGGCCGGGAGGTGATGCGGCAGATGATCGGCCGCGCCCGGCAATCCTCCCGCTCGGTGGTGTTCCCGGAGGGCGAGGAGCCGCGCATCCTGCGGGCCTCCCAACGGGTGCTCGACGAGTCCATCGCCGCGCCCATCCTGCTCGGCCGCCCGGAGGTCATCCGGGAGCGCTGTGAGGCCCTCGGCGTGGACATCGGCGGGGCGGAGGTGGTGGACCCCGGGGCTTCCGGGCGGATGGACGGCTACATCCGCTCGCTGGTCGAACTGCGGCAGCGCCGGGGCGTGGGCCCGGAGAAGGCTCGGGAGTTGATGAAGGACCCGAATGTCTTCGGGGCGATGATGGTCGCGGTCGGGGACGCGGACGCCATGGTGGCCGGGCTCACGAGGAGTTACCCGGACACGATCCGTCCGGCGCTCCAGATCGTGCGCATGCGGGACGAAGTGCGCCGGGTGGCAGGGGTGTACATGATGGTGTTCGAGTCGGACATCAAGTTCTTCGCCGACGCCACCGTGAACATCGACCCGGGCCCCGAGGACCTCGCGGACATCGCGATCCAGGCGGCGGAGGTCGCGCGCCGGTTCGATGTGGAACCGCGGGTGGCGATGCTCTCCTTCTCCAACTTCGGCAGCGCGCCCCACGAGCGATCCGACAAGGTGCGCCGGGCGGTGGAGATCGTGCGGGCGCGGGAGCCGGCGCTGGTCGTGGACGGCGAGATGCAGGCGGACACCGCGGTGGTGGACGGCCTCCTGGCCGGGAACTACCCGTTCTCGACCCTCGACCGGGCGGCGAATGTCCTCGTCTTCCCGAGCCTCGAAGCGGGGAATGTGGCGTACAAACTGCTCCAGCGGCTCGGCGGCGCGGAGGCCATCGGACCGATCGTCACCGGCCTGCGCCGTCCGGTGCATGTGCTGCAGCGGGGCGCCGAGGTCGAAGAGATCGTGAATGTGGCGGCGATCGCCGTGGTGGAGTCCCAGCAGACCGGCGGCCCCCGGCCGCTGCTCCGTTCCCGGGGCTGACGGGCCCGCCCCGGCCGGTGCGGTCGTCTCGGGGCCGGTCCCGGAGGCGCGTCGGGCCGGCCCCGGTCAGGGCGAGGGGTCAGGGCGAGGGGGTCGGGCGAGAGCGTCAGGGCGAGGGGGCGGCCGGTCGGGAAACCGGGTGGCGGCCCCGGTGGAGCCGGCGGTACAGGGGAGCGATGCGGCGCGGGGGAACGCCGAGGAGCCAGGCCAGCAGCGTCGCCAGATCGAGGAGCCCGGTGCCGGCGACCCCCAGCCGCTTCCAATGCCCGGTCCCGATGGTGACCGGCGAGGCCGCCGGCTGCAGCCGGCCGAGGGGCCGGAGGCGCCGGGCCAGCCCCGGATCCTCCATGATGGGGACCCGGGGGAAGCCGCCCGCGCGGAGGAAGGCTTCCCGGCGGACGAACATCGCCTGGTCGCCGTACGGCAGCGAGAGCCACTCGGCGCGGCGGTTCGCGCCGGCGGCGAGGAGTTCGAGGAGCGCCCCGCCGCCCTCCGGCCGCTGGGGGAAGAAGCCCCCGACCACCCCGGGCGTCCCCAGGATCCGCCGGACCTCTTCCCCGGCGTCGCGCGGCAGCACGCAGTCGGCGTGCAGGAACAGCAGGGTGTCTCCCGAGGCTGCGGCGGCCCCGCGGTTCAACTGGAGCGCCCGTCCCGGCGGGGTGACCAGGATCCGGGGCGGCGGGCCGGCACGGTCCCCGGCGTGGGCGGCGGCCTCCAGGGTGTCGTCGGCGCTGCCCCCGTCCACCAGGATGACTTCGGCCCCGGCCGGGGCGGAGCGGATGGCGGCGGCGACGGTCCGGCCCGCGTCCAGCGTCGGGATCACGACGGAGAGCGCGGGGGCCGGGGGCCGGTCGGGAGCGCTCGTCATCGCGGTCTTCGGGTTCGGTGGCGGCCGCGGGGACCGTGGGTGGATCGGAGGGTGGATCGGAGGGGGACGCCCAGGGACCCGCGGCGGCGGGAGCGAGGGCGGCGTCGCCCGGACGACCGGGGATCGGGTCTTTACCTGCCGGCGGTTCGGCGGGTAGAATTCTGCCCGCTCCGGGGGCGGTTCGCGCGCCGGCGCCGGGGCACTCCGACTTTCTTCATGGGCGAATACCTGGGACCGCTGGTCGCGCTGGTGGCCGGCGTCCTCTTCGTGGGCGTGACGCTCCTCGTGTCCTCGCTGGTGCGGCCTTCGCTGCCGATGGAGACCAAGTCCCGCCCCTACGAGTGCGGCGAGAACCCGGTCGGCAACCCGTGGGGCGTGCAGTTCAACATCCGCTTCTATGTCTTCGCGCTGGTCTTCCTGATCTTCGATGTGGAGGCGGTGATGCTCCTTCCCTGGGCGCTCGCCTACCTGGATCTGGGGCCGGGGGCGCTCGTCGCCGGGCTCCTGTTCCTGGGGATGCTGGTGCTCGGCTTGGCCGATGTCTGGGTGAAGGGCGATCTGGAGTGGGTTCGGGGAGAGGAGCGGCGGCGCCTGAAGGAACCCCGTTCGGCTCCGGCCGACCGCTCCCCGGCGGGGGCGCCGGCCGGCTCCGGGGCGGCCGCCTGACCGTCCCCGGAACCGGGACCGAACGACAGACCGGACGACAGACCGAAGGACCGGGGCAGGGGACGCGGTGGACCTGATCTCCGCCCTGGGGCGCAGCCAGGTCGCCCTGACGACGGTCAGCAGCGTCATCAACTGGGCGCGCCTGTCCGCGCTCTGGCCGATGACCTTCGGGCTCGCCTGCTGCGCCATCGAGATGATGGCCACCGGCGCCAGCCGCTTCGACTGGGATCGCCTGGGGCTGATTCCGCGCGCCACTCCCCGGCAGTCGGACCTGATGATCGTCGCCGGCACGGTGACCCACAAGATGGCGATCCGGATCAAGCGGCTCTACGACCAGATGCCGGAACCGAAGTACGTGATCTCCATGGGCAGTTGCGCCAACAACGGCGGCCCCTACTGGCAGCACGGCTACCATGTGGTCAAGGGGGTGGACCAGATCATCCCGGTGGATGTGTACGTCCCCGGCTGTCCGCCGCGTCCGGAAGCGCTGCTCTACGGGATCATGGCGCTCCAGGACCGCATCCGGGAGAAGTCGCTGCTCGAGGATCCCCGGCCCGGGCGTCCCTCGCCGCCGGCGTCCCCCGTACCGGCGGCTGCCCCCGCTCCGGCGGCTTCCGCTGCCGTCGAGGCGCCGGGCGCCGCCACCGGAGCCGCCGGTTGAGCGGCGCCGAGATCATCGGGCGGCTCGCCGCCCGGTTCGGCTGGGAAGAGGGCGCCTTCGAGGCGGACACCGAAGCGAAAGACCCCTGGGTCCGGCTCCCCGGCGAGCAGTTGGCGGCGGCGGCGGCGTTCCTGAAGGAGGATGGAGAGCTCGCCTTCGACACCCTGCACTGTGTCTCCGGCGTGGACTGGCCGGACGCGGACCCGCCGGCGGTGGAGGTCGTGTACCACCTCTTCTCGCTTCCGAAGAAGCACTGGATCGTGCTCAAGGTGCGCGTGCCCCGGGAGGGAGGGCGGCTGCCCACGCTCGAGACCGTCTGGAAGGCGGCCAACTGGCACGAGCGGGAGACTTTCGACCTCTTCGGCGTCCGGTTCGACGGGCACAGCGACCACCGCCGCATCCTGCTGCCGAGCGACTGGCCCGGCCATCCGCTCCTCCGGGACTGGGAGTGGCCGGACACCTGGCACAAGATCCCGGTGAAGGCCGGCCGGCAACTGACGGAACGCGCCGAGAGCGGCGAGATGAGCGGCGTGGGCCCCTTCGACTGAGGCGGCGGACGGCACCATGGCGGACACCGGGATCCGGGGCTTCGACGGCGCCCCGATCGTCACCCTCTACGACGAGGACCTGCCCCCCGACAACTCCTACGCCTTCTCGCCGGAGGAGTTGGAAGAGGACGAGATGATCCTCAACATGGGGCCGCAGCACCCCTCCACCCACGGGGTGCTGCGGGTGGAACTCAAGACCGACGGCGAGATCATCCGCGACGCCCGCCCCCACATCGGCTACCTGCACCGGAACTTCGAAAAACACGCGGAGAACATCGATTACCAGGGCGTGATCCCGTTCACCGACCGCATGGACTATGTGGGTTCGATGGCGAACAGCCTGACCTACGCCATGACGGTGGAGAAACTGCTCGGGATCTCCGTCGGCGAACGGGTCGCCGGGATCCGGGTGCTGACCGCGGAACTGCAGCGCATCGCCAGCCACCTGCTGGCCATGGGCACCTACGGGATGGACATCGGCGCCTTCACCCCGTTCCTGCTCTGCTTCCAGCAGCGGGAGCGGATCCTCGACCTGTTCGAGTGGCTCTGCGGCGCCCGCCTGCTCTACAACTTCAACTGGGTGGGCGGCGTCTCCCACGATCTGCCCGAGGGCTGGACCGATCGCTGCCGCCGCTTCCTGGACGAGTTCGTCCCGGTCCTCGACGAAGTGGACCGGCTGCTCACCACGAACAAGATCTTCCTGAGGCGCACCGTCGAGGTGGGCGTGATCCCGCCGGAGATGGCGCGCGACTACGCGCTCTCCGGCCCGAACCTGCGCGGTTCGGGGATCTCCTGGGACCTGCGCCGGGACGATCCGTACCTCGGGTACGAGAACTACGACTTCGAGGTGATCGCCGCCTCCGGCGAACACGGTCCGGTCGGCTCCTGCTGGGATCGCTACTGGGTGCGCGTCCGCGAGATGTACGAGAGCGTCAGGATCGTCCGGCAGGTCCTCGAGACGCTGCCGGCGGAGGGCGGCGTCCACGACGCGGTGCCGCGCTTCATCCGCCCGCCCGCCGGCGAGGCGTACTGCCGCACCGAGGCGCCCCGGGGCGAACTCGCCTTCTATGTGGTCGCGGAGAACAAGAAGCCGATTCCCTACCGGGTCAAGGGCCGCTCCCCCTGTTTCGTGGCCATGGGGCTCTTCCACGAGATCACGCGGGGCGAGATGATCGCCGATGTCATCGCCATCATCGGCAGTCTGGACATCGTGCTGGGGGAGATCGACCGGTGATCACCCGCTTCCGGCAGGTCGAGATGCGGCTCATGGGGCCGCTGTCGGTGATCCCGATCGCGCTGGCACTCGGCGCCCTGGTCACGATCGCCGCCCTGCCGCTCCTCTCGGCGGCCCTCTCCGAACTCATCGGCGATTTCGCGCCGCCGGGAATGCGGAAATTCCTGGTCGTCGCGCTGGGGACCGGCGGCTTCGTGGCGGTCCTGGCCCTCAACCCCATCTACGCCATCTGGCTGGAACGCAAGGTGGCGGCGCATGTGCAGGATCGGCTGGGGCCGATGCGGGTCGGCTGGCACGGACTCCTGCAGAGTTTCGCCGACGGGATGAAGTTGATGTTCAAGGAGGACATCGTCCCGAAGGACGCCGACCGATTCCTCTTCCGCGCCGCACCGGCGGTCGCCGTGGCCAGCGCCTTCGCCGCCTTCGCGATCGTCCCCTGGGGCGTCCGGGAAGACGGGGCGGTGCTCGCGGTCTCGAACCTGAACATCGGCGTCCTCTACTTCATCGCGATCACCTCGCTCGGCGCCCTCTCGGTGCTGATGGCCGGCTGGGGTTCGAACAACAAGTACGCGCTTTACGGCGGGATGCGGGCTGCCGCCCAGATGGTGAGTTACGAGATCCCGACGGCGATCCTGGTCCTGGTGGTGGTGGCGCAGGTCGGCAGCCTCAGCCTGCCGGAGATCGTGGCGGCGCAGCAGGGCGGATTCCTCGGGGTGGGCGACTGGCTCATCTTCCAACTGTTCCCGCTGAACCTGATCGCCTTCGTCCTGTTCTTCATCTGCGGGCTCGCCGAGACGAACCGGACGCCCTTCGACATTCCCGAGGCGGAGTCCGAACTGGTGGCCGGGTTCCACACCGAGTACACCGGGATGCGGTTCGCGTTCTTCTTCCTGGCGGAATACGGGAACATGCTGCTGGTCTCGATGCTGGCGGCGCTCCTGTTCCTCGGCGGCTGGGAGGGCCCCTTCGGGGCGAACCCGCTGATCCTGTTCCTCAAGGGATTCGGTCTGGTCGTCGTGCAGATGTGGCTGCGCTGGACGCTGCCCCGGCTGCGCGTGGACCAGTTGATGGCGGTCTGCTGGAAGTACGTGATCCCGATCTCGTTCTTCCTGCTGGTCGCGGTCACCGTCATCTCCGGCATCCGCAGTTACGCCTGACGGAGGATCCACCGCGTGAAACGCTACTTCCTCGACATCTTCGAGACCGTGAGCAGCATCGGCGTGGGCATGGCGGTCACCTTCCGCCATGTGTTCACCCGGGCGGTGACGCAGCAGTACACCGGGGACGAGATGCCGGGCGAGCGCTGGCGGACGCCCCTCGACATCCCCGAGGAGGAACTCCGGGACCGCTCCCGGATGCGGCTCCATGTAAAGATCGAGGACTGCATCGGCTGCAAGCAGTGCGAGCGCGCCTGTCCGGTGGACTGCATCCACATCGACAACGAGAAGCGCTCCCGGGAGGCGCCGCCGATCTTCGCCGCCGACGGGACCGCCATCAAGCAGACGGTGGTGCAGTTCGACATCGACATGTCGCTCTGCTGCTACTGCCAGTTGTGCGTCTTCCCGTGTCCGACCGACTGCATCGAGATGACACCGCACTACGAGTTCGGCGGCGGCGTCAAGGGCGACCTGCTCTACCGTTTCGCGAAGGAACCGCGGACGCCGCCGGCGGAAGCGGCTCCCGCTGCCGCCGGCCGCGTCCCTGCCGGACGCCCTCCCGCCGCGCGGGCTTCGGGCTGACCGACGAGCGGGAAGACCGGGGGAGGAGCGCGAGTCATGGCGGCGCAGGTGATCTTCTACGCTGTCGCGGCGATGGTGCTGGGCGCCGCGCTCCTGGTGGTCCTGGGACGCAACCTGGTGCACTCGGCGTTCGCCCTGGTGGCGGCCTTCTTCGGCGTCGCCGTCTTCTATGTGTACCTGGGAGCCGACTTCCTGGCCGGGGCCCAGGTGCTCATCTATGTCGGCGCCATCCTGACCCTCCTGCTGTTCGGGGTCATGCTGACCCACCGGATCGTGGACCTGAACCTGCGCACCGGCGCGGTGCAGATCGTTCCCGGGGCCCTGGCCGCCGGGCTCCTGTTCGCGCTGCTGGTGGGGATCATCCGGTCGGCGGACTGGGGAGCGATGGACACCGGCGACCCGGGCCCCACCAGCGAATCCATCGGCCGGCTCCTCGTCGGGGAGTACCTGCTGCCGTTCGAGATCGCTTCGGTGCTGCTCCTCATCGCGCTCATGGGCGCGGCCATGCTGGTGCGGCGGAGGTCCCGGTCGTGATTCCGCTCGAGCACTACCTGTACCTCTCGGCCGCCCTCTTCTCGCTGGGCGTCTTCGGGGTGCTCACCCGCCGGAACGCGGTGAACGTGCTGATGTCCATCGAGTTGATCTTCAACTCGGCGAACATCAACCTGGTGGCGTTCTCCCGGTTCGTGGAGGGCGCTCTCGGCGGGCAGGTGTTCGCGCTGCTGGTCATCGTGGTCGCCGCCTGCGAGGCGGCGGTGGCGCTCGCCATCGTCATGTCGCTCTACCGGGTCGTCCGGAATGTGAATCTCGACGAAGCCTCGGAACTCCGGGGATAGGCCGTGTCGGACGCGCTCTCGAGCCTGGCCCGGTTCGTCCCGGAGTTGGTCCTGGTCGGGACGCTCGCCGCGGTGATCGTGGCGGACCTGCTCACGCAGAGGGCCTCGGCGGAGCGGAGCCGGCGGGTGCTCGTCGGGCTGACGCTCGCCGGGCTCCTCGGCGCCTTCCTGACCTCCTTCACCCCGCCGGGCGGGGGCGCCCTGTTCGAATCCATGGTCGCCGACGACGGTCTGCTCGGCGTGCTGCGGCCGCTCTTCGCCCTCGCTTCGGTCCTGGTGCTCCTGTTCACCCTGCGGTCGAAGGAACTCGACGGCGCGCGGATGGGCGAGATGGTGGCCCTGCTGCTGACCGCGACCGCCGCGCTGATGTGGATGGCCGGGTCGGTCAACCTGGTGATGATCTACCTCTCGCTGGAGACCGTCTCCGTGGCCTCGTACCTCATGGTGGGGTACCTGAGTTCGGACCGGCTCTCCAACGAGGCTTCGCTGAAGTACATCCTGTTCGGGGCGGTCTCCACCGGGGCGATGCTGTTCGGGTTGTCCCTGCTCTACGGGATGACCGGAACGCTCGATCTCTACGGGGTCCGCGCGGCGCTCGCCGACGGAACCGGCGGGCCGGCGCTGCTGCTGGTGCTGGTGCTGGTGGTCGCCGGGATCGGCTTCAAGATCGCCGCGGCGCCGTTCCACTTCTGGTGCCCGGATGTGTACACCGGCGCGCCCACCCCGGTGACGGCCTTCCTCTCGGTGGGCCCGAAGGCCGCCGGCTTCGCGGTGCTGATCCGGTTCTTCTATTCGGGCCTGGCCGAGCCCGCCGCCGGCCCGACCGCCGACGCCTTCACCCCGGTGGGCGGCGCGGACTGGCAGACGCTCACCATCGTCCTGGCAGTGGTCACCATGACCCTCGGGAATGTGGCGGCGCTGCTGCAGACGAACGCCAAGCGCCTGCTCGCCTACTCCTCCATCGCCCACGCCGGGACGATCCTGATGGGAGTGGCGGCGCTCTCCGGCGACGGGATCCAGGCGGTGGCGGCGTACCTGGTGATCTACCTGTTCATGAACCTCGGGGCGTTCCTGGTGGTCATCCTGGCGCACCGGGTCACCGGGAGTTTCGAACTGGCCTCCTACGCCGGATTCTGGAAGCGGTCGCCGCTGCTCACGATCGCCATGGCGATCTTCCTGTTCTCGCTCATGGGGATCCCGCCGTTCGCCGGCTTCCTGGCCAAGTACTATGTGTTCGCCGCGGTGATCCGCGCCGGACTGGGCTGGTTCGCGGTGATCGGGGTGCTCAACAGCGCCGTGGCCGCCTTCTACTACATCAAGGTGCTGCGCATCATGGTGGTGGACCCGGAGCGGGAATCGGCGCCGGCCTTCGGCCTCGCCCGGCTCGACGCCGGTTTGCTTTTCCTGCTGGCGGTTCCTAACATTCTCGGACTGGTGTTCTGGGGCTCGCTCGATCGGGCCACCGAGGTTTCCCGGCAGTTGCTGGACTTGGGCTGATGCCGCCGGCACGGCCCCTCAAGAACGGACCCCGGAGGAACACCGGCCCGCGCGCCCGCGCCGGCGTGCCCCAACCCTTGCCGTAGGAGGCAACTCGGAACGATGTCGTACTGGATCGCGGAACCCTGCATCGGGACGAAGGACACTGCTTGCGTGGATGTCTGCCCGGTGGACTGCATTCACCCCACGAGCGACGAGGACGGGTTCGAAGAGGCCAAGCAGCTCTACATCGACCCGGACACCTGCATCGATTGCGGCGCCTGCGAGCCCGCCTGCCCGGTGACGGCCATCTTCCCGGACGAGGAACTCCCGGAGAACTGGGCCGATTACCGGGACATCAACACCGAGTACTACGCCTGACCCGGCCCCCGGCCCCCACTCGCCCCACTCGGGCGGCTGCGGCGGGTCGTCGGCCGCGTTCGCCTGACGGCTCCCTCGGTGGGGCCCCGGCCGGCGCCTTCCGTCCGCATCGGGGTAATTCCGATCGGGACGATTCCGACCGGGGCAAGTCCGATCGGCGTCGTTCCGGGTCGGTTCTCGTGTCGAACGCCGTTCGGCGCGCGCGGCAGTTCCGGAGTCCCGAGGGCGCCGGGGGCAGGAAGGTGCGGGACTGTCCGGGCGGGGAGCGCTTCGCCGGGGCCGGGAGCGTCGGTTCCGGATCGTTCGGGCCCGCATCGTTCGGGCCCGCATCGTTCGGCCGCCGTTTTTTCGCGGGCCTGATTCTCCTGGCGGCGGGGAATCTCGGGTGCGCCGCCGGCGCGTTCGGGCGGGACCCGCTTCCGAGTCTCCTCCCGGACGCCGCCGCGGTCGCCGCCGCCGCCCGGGCCCGCGCCCGTTTCGAGGCCGCGCATCCGCCCTATCCGGATCCGGCGCTCGTGGCCCGGGTGGGCGAGATCGGGCGTCGGGCGATGCAGGGGAGTTCGTTCCGGGGATCGCCGGCGGGGCGCGGCGCGGCGGGCGCCGAATCGGGGGGAACCGCGGCGGTGAACGGTTCGGTGATCGGGGCGGAGGAGATCGGGGCGGAGGAGACGTGGGTTTTCTCGGTCACTGACCGGGCGTCCCCGGAGGCGTACCTCTTCGCCGACCGGGCGGTCTTCCTCTCTCGCGGAGCGCTGGCGGCGCTCGGCAGCGAGGCGGCTCTCGAAGCCCTGTTCCGCGTCGCCGCCGCGCGTTACGCCGGGGGCGGATTCCGGTCGGGCGGCGGGGCGCCGGTGGAGCAGCCGGTGCGGTTGCCGGTGGAGCCGTTCCCGCAGGGGCCTTTCCCGCAGGAGCGGCGGAGGGACGGGGGGCCGCCGGGTTCGGCGGTGGTCGGAGGCAACGGCGGGACCGGGCCTCCGGAAAGGGACGGACCCGCCACCGAGGCCGAAAGGGAACCGGGAACGGACGGTGGCGCCGCCGACCGCTGGGTCTCGCTGCTCGACGGCCTGACGCTGGGCGAGCCGCCGAACCGGGGCGGGGGCCGCGGGCGGGACCTCTTCCTGCCGGCAGCGGGGATCCGGCTGCGGGCCCCGGCCGGATTCCTCTTCGCTCCCGGCGGCGGCGGGCGGCAGGTGGCGGAGCGCGGTTCCGGCGCCGCTCTCGCGGTGAGCGAACATCCGGCGCCGGCGATCGGGAACCCTGCCGCGGTCGGAGGTGAACCGCCGGTGGGCGGGCCGACCGCGGGAGCCGCGCGCTCGTTCGAGGCGGAGCGGCGGCTGGTCCGGGCTCTGGAACTCCGCCTACGGCGAGGAGAGCGGGCGGAGCGCATCGAATTCTTCGAGAAAGTGCGCGTACGCGGCGTCGTCGGGGTTCTCGCCCGCCTTCGAGCCGTCCTCCCGGCGGACGACCCGCCGGCGAGCGAGTACCACGCGGCGGGCGCGTCCTCCGGGGGCGCAGTCGCCGCGAAACCGGTCGCGCCGGAACCGATCACCCCGGAAAGGAGCACCCAGGAAAGGACCATCCCCGAAGGGATCGCCGACGGAGCAGAGTCGCGCCGCGAGGTCCGCGAACCCTCCCCCGGGCCCGTTCCGGGCCCGGCTCCCGGCTACCGGGCGCTCCTGCGGACCCCCCGGAGGTTGGTGGAGATCTCGTTCGCCTGCGGGGACCGGGCCCCGGACCGCAGGGCTGACCCGGCCGCCGCGGCCCCGGGGCCGGCGTGCGAGAATTCGTTCATGGAGATGGTCCGCAGTGTGGAGCGCCTCCCGGCGGCGGTGACGCCCGGTTGGCTGCGGCTTCGCGCTGTCTCCGTGGATCGCCGGCAGTCGGTGGACGCGGCGCTCCGGGCGCTCGTCGCGGAGGGGCGGAGCGATGTGCCGCTGTCGGTCCTCCGGGAGTTGAACCGGGGTCGTCCGGGCGGCCGGCTCGCCCCCGGGGATCGGCTGCTGGTCGCTCGCCGGGACCCCGTCGGGGACCGCGGGAGCGCCGGAGCCCCGGGGCCACCGGAAGACTGATGCCGGCGAACCGGCCCGGTCCCGAGTCGCCTCCGGGGTTTCGGGCACTGCTCTCGATCCCGCTCCGGATCCATCCCTCCTGGCTGCTGCTCGCCGGGCTCCTCTCCGCGAGTTTCGCGGTGATCTACACCCGGGGCGAGACGCCGGTGGGCGCGGCGGCCGCGGTCGGCTTGGGGGTCCTGACGGCGCTCTGCCTGTTGGCGTCGGTGATCGTCCACGAATTCGCCCATGCCCGGGCCGCGCTCCGCTCCGGCATCGCCGTGTCCGGGATCAACCTGAAGGTCTTCGGCGGCCGGACGGAACTCGCCGCGGAGCCGGAGCGACCGGGGATCGAGTTCCGGATCGCCGCCGCCGGGCCGCTCGCGACCCTGGCCATGGGCGTGGTGTTCCTGGCCGCGGGGTGGCCGGGCGTGACGCCGCTGCCCCCCGAAGCGGCGCAGGTGGCTCTCCACGCCGCCTCGATGAACGGCCTGCTGCTGGCCGTGAACCTCATCCCGGCGATCCCCTTCGACGGCGGGCGGTTGCTCCGGGCGGTGCTCTGGGCGATCTGGGGAAAGCCGGGGGCGGCGACCCGCGCGGCCGCGGCTACCGGCCGCTCCTTCGGGCTGCTCCTCGTGGCGCTCGGGATCCTGGCGCTCCTCGCCGCCGGGAGCGGCGCCGGCGGCCTCGCGCAACTCGTCCTGGGCGCCTGGTTCGTGGTGGCGGGCCTCCATCTCCGGCGCTCCGCCCACGAGGTCACCCGGTACATCTGGCTCGCGGAAACGCTGCGGGGGGTGACGGTGGGCCATCTGCTCGACTACCGGGTCCACTCGGTGCAGCGGGGCGCGAGCGCCGAGGCGGTGGCGGCCCTGGAACCGGAGGCCCCGGTCGCGGAGATCCCGGTCCTCGACGAAGCCCGGCTGGTCGGGGCGGTCCGCGTCGAAGATCTCGCGGAACGCGCTTCCCGGCCCGACTGGAGCGAACTCACCGCGGGACAACTGATGCGATCCGACATCCTGGAACGCACCCTGAGTCCCGGTGACGCCGCCATCCAGGTGGTGGCGCCGCTGCTCGAAGGGCGCCCGGCGATCGCGGTGCTCGACGAGGGGCGGCTCGTCGGGGTCGTCACCCACGACGCCCTGACGAAGAGGCTCGCCCTCCGCACCGAGGGGTGAAGGGCGGTCGTTGCCGATGAGCGCCGGGCGACCGGCCCCCACCCCGCGCACCCGGGTGCGGAGGATCCCGGCGCGGGGTTCGTACGAGCCGGAGGTCGTCCGCCGCATCCTGGACGAGGGGTTGGTGGCCCATGTGGGGTTCATCCACGACGGCGCCCCGTTCGTGATCCCGATGGGTTACGCCCGGGACGGAGATCGGCTGCTGCTCCACGGTTCGGCGGGGAGTCGGTTGCTGCGCCGCCTCGCCCGGGGAGCGGAGGCCTGCGTCACCGTGACGCTGCTCGACGCGCTGGTGCTCGCCCGGTCCGCTTTCCACCACTCGATGAACTACCGGTCGGCGGTGGTGCTGGGGCGGACGGAGGCGGTCGAGGAAGAGGTCGAGAAGCGGCGCTGTCTCGAGGTCCTGCTCGAGCGTCTCGTTCCCGGACGGGGTGCGCACGCGCGCCCGACGAACGACCGCGAACTCGCCGCCACGCTGGTCGTCGCGCTGGGTCTCGAGGAAGCGAGCGCCAAGGCCCGGAGCGGCCCGCCCTCCGACGACGACGAGGATCTGGGCCTACCCCACTGGGCCGGCCTGGTTCCGGTCCGAACCGTCTATGGACCGCCGGAATCTGCGCCGGACCTGCGCGAGGGAATTCCGGTTCCGGAACACGCGCTCCGGTACCTTCGGCCCGGCTCGGTCCCCGAGGATCCGGAGCGCGGCGGCTGACCGGCGTGGGCGGCAGCGGCGCCGGGGCCGCCCGGGCGCCGGCGAAGACGAACGCCGGCGGCGGTAGAATCGGCGTTTCCATGGCGGGCCGCGCGCGGGGGGACAGGGTCCGGCTGGGAGCGGCGCTCGTCGCCGCCGGGGGCGGAGTGGCGCTCTCGGCGGTCCTGCTGCTCCGCCACTACGGGCTCGATACCGGCGCTCTGAGCGCCGCGGTGTGCGATCCGGCGAATTCCGGGTGCGCGGAGGTGGCGGCCAGCGCCTGGTCGGCCGCGGCGGGGATCCCGCTCGCTGCCGTCGGGCTGGCGTTCTTCGCCTCGCTCGGGTTCCTGGTGGCGCTCTCGCTGTTCCTGGGCGCGCCGCTCGACTCCCGGCCGGCGCGGCTCGCGCTCCGGCTCGTCGCTCTGGCCCTGCTGGTGGATGTGTTCCTCCTGGGGGTCCAGGCGTTCTCCATCGGGGCGTTCTGTTCGCTGTGCCTGTGGACCTATGCGGCGAATGTCGTGGCCTTCGGCGCGCTGCTGCCGGCCGGGCTCCTCTCCCGGCGAGCGCGGCCGGCGGCGACGGGGGAAGCGGACCGGGCGCCCTCCCCGGGGCATTCCTGGCAGCGGAGGGCCGTGCCGGCGTTCTGGGTGGCCGCCGCAGTGGTGGCGGCGGCAGTGCTCTGGATGAACGGGGAACTGCGCGAGCGCGCCGCGGCCGCCCCCGACCTCTCGTTGCTCGGGGTCCGTTCGGCGGTCTCGCCCCCGGCCTCGGCGCCGTCCGTGGTCCGTTCGGCCGGAACCGCGGTCGGGACGCCGGTCCTGTTCGCCGGGCCGGCGCCGGGGCGGGGCGGGGCGCCGGGCTCCCAGTGGCGGGTGCCGCCGTACCAGCAGCAGGTCGTCCGGGAAGTCCCGCTCGACGGCGCGCCGGTCCGGGGGCCGGCCGATGCTCCGGTGAAGATCGTCACCTTCTCGGACTTCCTCTGTCCCTCCTGCCGGCGGTTCGCACTCGCGTTCGAGCAGTACGCGGAAGGCCCCACCGGGCCGCATGTGTCGCTCCACTACCGGAATTACCCGCTCGACAGCGCCTGCGCCACCCACCTGTCGCGGCAGATCCACCCGGGCGCCTGCCGGGTGGCGCGGGGCGCGGTCTGCGCCGGACGCCAGGGGAAATTCTGGGAGTACCACGACCGGGTCTATCTGGCGCCGCCGGACCCGTCCCGGGAGCCGACGAACGCGGAAGTGGTGCGGATCGCGACCGGCGCCGGGCTCGACGGGGAGGCTCTCGGCGCCTGCCTCGACGATCCCTCCGCCGAGGCGGAACTCCGGGCCGACATCGCCGAAGCGGTGCGGCTCGGCGTCACCGGCACGCCCACGATCTTCATCAACGGCCGGCGGGTGCCGGCGCTGGACCAGTTCGCCGACGCGGTGCTCTGGGAGTTGGAGAGAGCCGGGATCGAGGTCCCGTAGGGCCCTGTTGACACGGGCTGCTGACCCGGGTTGCTGACCCGGGCCGCCGACCCGGGAGATCGGGCGGACGAGGGAGCGACACCATGCACGACATCGACATCCTCGCGATCCTGGTCGCCGGCCTCGTGCCGATGGTGGTCGGCGCGCTCTGGTACGGCCCGATCTTCGGCAAGAAGTGGCTGGGGTTCATGGGCCTCACCGAAGAGGAGGTCGCGAAGGACTTCGACCCGCTGAAGACCTACGGCGTCTCCTTCGTCCTGGCGTTGGCCACGGCGTTCGTGCTCGACCAGTTGATCCACGCGAGCGGCGACAGCGTCCTGGCCGGTGTCCATGTGGCGCTCCTGGCGGTGATCGGGTTCGTCCTGCCGCTCGGCCACCAGTCGGTTGCCTTCGAGAAGCGAAAGACCGGCCTGTTCTGGCTGAACCTCGGCTACAACTTCGTCGCCATCACCGGTCAGGCGGTCGTCCTCGGCCTCTGGTAGGGGCCGCCATCCGTCGGAAGACTCGACCCGCAATACTTCGAACCTCCCGGTTCGGTGTTCTCGGGATCAGGTCGGACCGAGGGGAGTGGCACTTGGCTACGAGGAAGAGGAGGGGAGTCCGAGGAGTCCGAAGGAATCGGCGAACCGGAGTGCGTCCGGTGCGGAGAGTGGAGGTGAAGTCGTCTGCCCGCGGTGATGACGGTGTTGAGGGCGTGGGCTTCGGCGACGAGTTCCTCCGGGAGACTGACGCCTTTCGGGAGGAGAACTTTCGGCACTCCAGGGTGGGAAGCAGGACGAATATGGGGTTGCCGCCGGTCTGAGCGGTGCTTCGGGGTCGGGTGTCTTCGGTTCGGCCGTTCCTCGACTTTCCGCTCGGGATGCTGATAGAGAGGATCTCCTCTCCCGGGTCGGGGCGGTCAGGAATTCGGGGTGCCGGCGGGAACGAGTCCCCGGCCCGCGAGGGCGCCGGTGGGGGCGCCGTTGCGGATGGCGAAGGTTCCGTTGACGAGGACTTGGATCGTGCCTTCCGAGAAGAGGCGCGGCTCCTCGAAAGTCGCCTGGTCGCGGAGATGCTCCGGGTCGAGGACGACGAGGTCGGCTGTCATCCCTTCGCGGAGGTAGCCCCGGTCCCGGAGGCCGAGGAAGTCGGCGGCGAGGCCGGTCATGCTGCGGATGGCGAAGGGCAGGGAGATGATCCCCTCGTCGAGGGCGTAGCGGCGGAGTTTCCGGGTGAAGGCGCCGGAGACCCGGGGGTGGCCGACCGCGGCGCCCTCCGGGATGTCGCGGCCGTCGGTGCAGGTCATCATCCAGTCCTGCTGCGCCAGGTAACGGGTGTTCTCCTCGTCGTAGAGCCGGAGGTTCATCACCGAGGCCCGACCCCCGCGCAGGATCTCGCGGGCCGCCGCCGGCGGTTCGAGACCGAGTTCTTCCGCGACTTCGGCCAAGGTCCGGCCGTTCAGTTCGGGGCGGGCCGAGGAGAAGAGGATGGCCTCCGCCCCGCCCCGGATGGCGAGCATCTCCGCGGTGGCTTCGTCGAGGACGGCGGCCGTTCCCGGGTCGTCGAATCGGGCGAGCATGGCTTCCCGACCGCCGGCGGAGGCCCAGCGGGGGACGGTGTAGGCGCGAAGGCTCGACTGGGTGGCGGTGTACACATGCTGGGCGGCGGCGACCCGCACGCCCCGTTCGCGCGCCTCCTCGACGAGCCGGGCGCCCTCGGGGGCGCGGCCGTAGTTCCGGACGCCCTGGGCGTTGAAGTGGCTGAAGATGACCGCCAGCCCGGATTCCTCGCCGATGCGGATCGCTTCCTCGATGGAGGCCAGGTAGCCGAACGAGGGGTAGGCAGCGCCCAGGTCTCGGTCGTGGGTGTCGTAGATCGTTCCCCCGGCGGCGGCCGCTTCCCGACCGAGGGCGATGACTTCTTCGGTCGTGGCATAGGTTCCCGGCACATAGAAGAGACCGGAGGAGAGGCCGAAGGCACCCTCTTCGATCCCCTGCCGGACGAGCGCCCGCATCGCGTCGAGTTCGTCGTCGGTGGGCGTGCGGTCCTCTTCTCCCATCACCGCGCGGCGGACAGCGCCGTGCCCTACATAGGTCAGCGCGTTCACCCCGATCCCGTTCGCCTCCCACCGGGCGCGGGTCTCCGCCACCTCCGGCGATCCGGCGCCGTCCACGCCGAGGACCACCGTGGTGATCCCCTGGTGGAGGAAAGGCAGGGCCTGCTGCGCCCATTCTTCGCCGACCTGCGAGTGGGAGTGCATGTCGATGAAGCCGGGCGCGACGAGCATCCCGGAGACCTCCACCGTCTCCTCCGCTTCCAGTCCGGCGCTCCCGGCGTCCCCGACGAAGACGATCTCGTCTCCCCGGACGCCCACATCGGCGACGAAGGGCTCCCCGCCGCTCCCGTCGTGGACTGTCCCTCCGGTGAACAACAGATCCACCGGCGCCGGGCCGCAGGCGACCGCGCCACCGAGCAGGAAGACGGCGACCGCGACTGGAGCGCCGGGTCCCGGGCGCCGCCGGTCGGTGGCGGCGGGCCGAAAGGGCGGCGGGCTCACGACCACCCCTCCGCCCTGCTTCCCGGGCTTCGGACGAAGATGAGCGCCGGAAGCATCGTCGAGACGCCCGGGCCCTCCGGGAACGCCGGGAGGCGCAGGGCGGTGGTTCCTACTCCTCGTCGGCGGCGGGAAAGACCCGTTCGCCCTCGTAGTCCCTCAGGCCGCAGAAACCGACGACCTCGAATCCGTTCGACTGGAGCAGCTCCGCGGCACGCGCGGCTCTTCCTCCGCCCTGTCAAGCGGTGAGGATGGGAACTCCCGAGGGAAGTTCGCCGATCCGGCCCTCCAGTTCGTCGATGGGGATGTGGACGAACCCCTCGAGGGTGCCGTGCTCGGCCAACTCCTCGGAGGTGCGGACATCGAGCAGGAGCGGCCCGGCTTGGAGCGCGGCGTCGATGTCGGCGGCTTCCACCCAGGGCGCCGGCGCCGGTTCGGCCGTGGGCTCCGAGGAAGTCTCGGACGGAGCCCCGCCCTCATCGGGAGGCCCGCCGCAGGCGAATGCCAGGCCGGTGGCGGCGATTACGCCGGCGAGGGATGGAACGGTGCGCATGGGAATGACCTCCCGCCGGGATCGAATCGGGGCGCGGTGAGAGCGGTTCAGTGGGGAAGCGGGCGGTACTCGCGCTCCCCGCCGTAGTTGCGGAGACCGCAGAAGCCGCAGACCTCGAGTCCGGCCCGTTCGAGGATGGCCGCGGCACGCGCGGCTCGGGGGCCGACCATTCAAGCGGTCAGGACCGGGCGGTCACGGGGGAGTTCCCCGGCCCGGTCCGCGAGTTCGTCGAGAGAGATGTGGATCGCTCCCGGAATCGTCCCTGACTCCGCGAGTTCCACCGCGCTCCGGACATCGAGCAGGAGGACCTCCCGGCCCCCCGTCGCGTCGGCGAGGACGTTGTCGATCGCGTCGGCCGGTACGAACGGCGCCTTGGCCCCGAACAACCGACCGACGATCGCCACCGCTGCCGCTCGCGCCCTCTCGATGATTTCCCCCGGAGGTGCCGGCGGCCGCTACGCGGCCATCTTCTGCGCCGAGTCGAGCACGGCGGCGAAGGCCTTGGCGGCGCGCTGCATCTCGTCCATGGTGCCGATGGAGATGCGGCAGCGGGTCCACAGCGGCGGGAACGGCCTTCCCACCCGCACGCCCTCGGCGGCGCAGGCGGACTGGAACTGTTCCACCGGCATCCCCACATCGGCGAAGATGAAGTTCGTCTGCGCGTCGGTGGCGGAGTAGCCGCGGTCCCGGAAGAACTTCAGGATGAAGTCCCGCGCCTCGGCGTTCCGCTGCTTCTCCGCGGGCAGGTAGTCGGGATTCGCGCGGTCGCGTTCGATGGCGGCGTTCGCGGCCACCAGCGACAGGGTGCTCACCGAATTCCCCATGTGGAACTCGCGCAGGTGGGCGATGGTGTCCTTGTGGGCGACGGCGTAGCCGATGCGGAGACCGGCCATCCCGTACGCCTTCGAGAAGGTGCGCGCCACGATCACCCGGGGGTTGTCGAGGGCCATCGGGATCATCGTCTCGTGGCCGGGGGTGGTCACATAGTCGATGTAGGCCTCGTCCACCAGAACCCGCAGGTGCTTTTCGGCGTCGAGGGCCCGGCCCAGGAAGTCGCGGCCCTCCGCCGGATCGACCAGCGTCGCCACCGGGTTGTTCGGGTTGCAGTAGAACAGCATCCCGCTCCCCCGGCAGGCGTGGAGCGTCTGGTCGAGGTCCATCTTGAACTCGGTGGTCAAGGGCACCGCCTTGGTGCGGTAGCCCATGAGCGCGGCGTAGCCGAAGCATTCCTCGTAGGTCGGCAGCGACCCCACGAGAGCCTTCTCGGCGCTCGCGTACTGGTGGGTCACATTGACGAGGATCTGCGTGGACCCGGCGCCGACGAGCACATTGTCGGGCTCGACGCCCATCTTCTCGGCGATCGCCTCGGTGACCGGCCCGAGGAAGCGGAACGGGTACCGCCCGGCGATCGTCCCCTCGGGGCCGATGAGGTCGTCGATGGCGTCCATGACCTCCGGACCGGGGCCGAGCGAGTTCTCGTTGTTCGCCAGGTTGATCGCATCGCCGGGGGCGATCCCCATCTCGGCGGCGAACGCGACCTGCTCGCGCAGGCGGGAGCGGACCAGGGTCGCCGCGGTGAGGCCGGCGACGCCGGCGGAAGCGCGGTTCAGGAAACTGCGACGGGAAAGCATGGTCTTTTGTCCTCGGTGCGAACGGGGGTGCGCGGGGGCAGGGGAATCGGTGGGGACTCTCCGGGAACGGGGCGAGTTTCCGGGAACGGCCCTACTGCTGGTTGTCCGTGGTGGCCAGCCCGAGCACTTCCGCGAAGACCGCGGTCGCGCGCTTCATCTCGTCGAGGGTGCCGATGGAGATGCGGGCGTGGGAGTTCTCGTAGGGCGGGAAGTCCCGTCCCACCATGATGCCGTGCTCGGCGCACGCTTCCCGGAACGACCTGGCGCTGCGGCCGATGTCCACGAAGACGAAGTTCGTCTGGCTGGGCACCGGGTCGAGGCCGTGGCCGGAGAAGAAGTCCAGCGTGAACTTCCGCGCCTCCTCGTTCCGCTTCACCTCGTTCCGGATGTACTCGGGGTCCTCGATGGAGCCCATCGCGGCGGCGATGGAGAGGACGGAAGTGCCGAAGGTCAACGCCAGGGGGGCCAGTTTGGCCACGGTGTCCTTCTGTCCGTAGGCGTAACCGACGCGGAGGCCGGCCATCCCGAAGGCCTTCGAGAAGGTGCGGCCCACGAAGACATCGCGGTGCTTCATGGCGAGGCCGGCGCCGGTGTCGAAGGAGTCGTCGGTCACATAGTCGTAGTAGGCCTCGTCGAGGAGGATCGCCGTGTACGGCGACTCCTTCTTGACGAACTCCACGAAGTCGGTCACATCGGCCAGCGAGTGGACCGTGCCGGTCGGGTTGTTCGGGTTGCAGAGGAAGACCAGCCCGGCGCCCATCGCGGCGCCGGCCATCTTGTCGAGGTCGATGCCGAGGCTGCCGGTGTTGGGAATCGCCTTCACCGGCGCACCGAAGTAGGTGGCCGCCCGCTTGGGGCTCTCGTAGGAGCACTCGGCGGTGACGAGCGGCCGATCCTTCCCGGTGTACACCCGCACGGCGTTCCGGAGGATCTCCGAGGAGCCGGGGGCGAGCACCACGTTTTCGGGGCCGCCGCCGTACATCTCCCCGAGCCGCCGTCGCAGGTCGGTCCCGCTGGTCGCCGCGTTCATCGGGTAGCGCATGATCGAGCCGTAGGCGCCGCGGAGCGCCGCCACCGCCGCCGGGCCCGGGCCGAGCGGGTTCTCGTTGCTGCTGATGCGGACCTCGTCCGCCTCCGGCGGGGGCACGAAGACCGGCGCCGCGCGGAAGCCGTTCGCCGCCTCCATCGCTTCCCGGCCGCGGGCCCCGATGGCGTGCGCGGTGGCCGGCGAGAGCGCGGGGGCCCCGGCGGCGAGACTCAGAAAGCGGCGGCGGTTGGACTTCATCGGGTTTCTCCCAGATTCGTTCCCGGACCGGCGCGAGGACCGACCGGCGTTAGCCGACCCGCCGCCGGGTCGGCGTTCGGATCGTGGGCCTCTTGGCGGCGGGCCGTTCGGCACGCCACCGGGCAAGGATAGCGGGGAAGGGCGATCCGCCGCAACCGGAAAAAGGGCGGCGGCGCGCCCGACGCGGCCCCCGGGACGGATTCCCTCAGTGGATCATCAGCGGGCTGATCAGCGCTGTCGTGCCCCACTGCATGCGCAGGGAGGCGTTCATCCCGTCCCCGGCAGAGTCGAGGGTGATTGTGAACATCTCGGCGGAGTCCTCGACCGTCTCCATCTGCAGGGGGATGCCGAGGAGATCCTGCGCCGGGTCGTGCTCGTCCCCGGGCTGGCCGGTCTCGCTGTTCACCAGTAGCCGCCAGCCGTCCTCGGTCTTCATGGCGAAGAGGCTGTAGGAGCCGGGCTCGACCATCCGCGGCGGCCCGCCGTGGTCGGCGGTGAACCACAGTTGCCCCTCGGTCTCGACCGTGGTGGCGGCTTCGGAGCCGAGCCGCCAGACCGTCCCCGGCTCGACCTGTCCCAGCAGGTCGCGCCCCTTGAGGCTCGGGCGGCCGTAGGAGATGGTCACCTTCTTCCCGGAGATGGTGACTTCGGCCGTGCCGCGCGGGTTGTGGCCGGCGGCCGGGAGGGCGAAGCCGAGCAGGAGCGCCGCCATCGGGGCGAGCGCGGAGGCGAGAGGGCGGCAGGGGGAAGTCGGGGTCATCGGGTGAAGCCTCCGGTCGGGAAGAGAACGGGCGCGGCGCCCGAATCTCGGGGAAGAGGTCGGATTCTATCCGTGGGACCGGCCCGGTTCGTCGCGGCACCGCTCCCTGTTCCAGCGCCGGTCGGGTCCGCGCTCCCGGCGGGTTCGACGCGGCGCTTTCCGGCCTCTCGGAGCGGCCCGACCGGACGGACCGGGCGCGATTGCGGCCTTCGCGGGGGCGCGGTTAGTCTCCCGCCGCCGGCGCGTCCGCCCCCTCGGCCGCGCGTCGCGTTCGGCGTTCCCGTGCTGTTCCACTGCTCTCCCCGTTCCCCGTTCCGCCGGGCCGCCGTGCTCGCCTGCTTCGTCGTCCCGGTCGCTTCCCTCTCCGCCGCCGCGGCCCTTCGGCCGCCGGTGATCGTCGAGGAGGAGCGCGTCGAGCAGTTGCCGGAGGAGCACCGGGTCTGGCTCGAGGAAGAGGTCCTCTACATCATCACGCCGCCGGAGCGGGAGGTCTTCCTCGGGCTCGAAAGCCACGAGGAGCGCGAGTACTTCATCGACGCCTTCTGGCAGCGCCGGGACCCGGTCCCGGCGACCCGGGAGAACGAGTTCCGCGTCGAGCACTACGAGCGGATCGCCTACGCGAACCGGTACCTGGGCCGGGAAGCGCCGCGCCCCGGGTGGCAGACCGAGCGCGGGCGCCACTGGATCATCCTCGGCGAACCGCGGACGCGGGAGGCCTTCGAGGGCCGGAACGAAGTGGTCTCCATGGATCTGTGGATCTACGACGGGGACACCTCGCTCGGCCTCCCGCCCCGCTTCAACCTGTTGTTCTTCAAGGAGAACGATGTCGGGGAGTACCAGTTGTACGACCCCTGGGGGGACGGCCCGGACGCCCTGGTGGCGCGGGGCGAGTTGCTCCGCAACCGGCAGCACGCGGCGGTGGACATCCTGGAGACGGTCTCCATGGACCTCGCCCGGGCCAGTCTGGTGGTGGACCTGACCGACCCGCACGCGGACTTCCTGGCCGCGACGAACACCATCGCCCCCCGACTGGACACCGTGCGCCCCTCGATGAGCACCGGCAAGAACTTCCTCGACATCTCGAACTCGCCGCACCGGCGGGTGGACCTCGAAGAGATCGAGGGCTACCTCCGCTACGGCGACCGGGTCACCGCCGAGTACTCGTTCCGCTTCGTGGGGAACGAATCCGACTTCCGGGTGCTCGTCGGCCCGAGGAACACGCCGTTCATCCACTACAGCGTGCTCCTCGCCCCGGAGGACTTCTCCCTGGAATTCGACGACCGGGAGAACCTCTACCGGACGACCCTGGAAGTCGAGCTGGAGGTGCGGACTGCGGCGGGGCAACTGGTCGCGATCCAGCGCAACGAGCCGGAGATCGCGTTGACCGAGAGTCAGCAGCAGGCCGCCGGCGGCAGCCCCTTCGCCTACCGGGACAACCTGCCGGTGATCCCGGGGGACTACGAGATCAGCGTGGTGCTGCGGAACCGCGCCACCCAGCAGTACACGGTGGCCACCGCGGCGGTCGCCGTCCCCGGCACCGGGCCGAGCGCCGTGGGGCTCACGGACCCGGTGCTCGCCTACCGCCGCGATCCGTCCTCGTCGCTCCCCGCCGGGCAGCGGTTCGGCACCTTCCAGTTCGGAAGTACGACCCTCGAACCGTCGGTCGGCGGCGTCTTCGCCGCGTCGGACACGCTCACCGCGGTGGCGCAGCCGCTGAACCCCGGCCCCGACCATCGGGTGCGCCTGCGCCTCCTTCCCGATCCGTTGCCGGCTTCCTCGTCGGTCGAGTCGGCGGAGACCGGGGGCGGGGAGTCCGGAGAGGCCCCCGCCGGGCCCCGGCCGACGGGGCCGCCGGTGGCGGAGCGGACGGTACCCGCGGGAAGCGCGGCCTCCCCGCCGATGGTGGACTTTCCGCTGGTCGGGGTGAGCCCCGGGCGCTACCGGCTGAGGGCGGCCCTGCTCGACGGGGAAGGGGAGGTCGCCGCCGAACGGGAGTCTCCCTTTACGGTGTCCCCCCGGGCTTCGGTGACCCGTCCGGCGTTCATCGTCCGCCGATCGTTCGCCACGCAGGTTCCCGGGCTCCTGGCACTCACCCTGGGCGAGCAGTTCATGGCGCACGGACGCCTCCGGGAGGCGACGGTGGCGCTCCGGGAGGCGGCGGCGAACGAGGCCCTGCCGATGGCCCGCTGGAAACTGGCGAGCGCGCTGCTGTTCGCCCGGGAGGCCGACGGGGCGCTCGATCTGCTGCTGCCGCTCGAGGCCGGCCACCCGAACGAGATCGAAGTGGTCGAGGGCGTGGGGTTCGCCTACTACCAGCGCCGCGAGTGCGGCGAAGCGCTGCCGCGGCTCGAACACGCCCTGACCCTGCGGGCGGCGGACACCTCGCTGCTGAACGCGGTGGGGGACTGCCTCGAGGAGCAGGGGGAGAACGACCGCGCGGAGGAGATCTTCCGGCGCTCACTGGAACTGAACCCGGGGCAGCAGGGCGTGATGGACCGGCTCGCCGGGCTGCGCGGGCCCGAAGGACGGCGATAGACCCCGACCGACCCCGCTTTCGGCGCCGGCGCCGGAGGTCAGCGGGCGAGGTAGCGGGCGGAGAACTTCTCGATCGCCGGCAGGAGCGGCTGGCGGTCGTGGAGGGCGCCGGCGAAGAGGTCGCCCAGGCGCTCCAGCCGGTCGGGCATCGTCCGGATGGTGAACTGGCCCGGGCTCAGGTCCCCGGTCAACTCGTCCCAGTCCAGCGGCGCCGAAACCGAGGCCGCCGGCACCGGCCGCGCCGCGTAGGCCGGCACCACCGTCTGCCCTCGCCGGTTCTGCAGGTAGTCCAGGTACACCTTGCCGCCCCGACGCGAAACGGTGCGCTCGACGGTGGCGATCTCCGGGTGCTCGGCGGCGATGTGGGTCGAGACCGCTTCGCAGAACTGGCGGACCACCTCGTACGGGTAGATCGGTTCGAGCGGTACCTGGATGTGGAGCCCGGAGGCGCCGGAGGTCTTCACCAGGGGCCGGAGGCCGATGCCGCGCAGCACCTTCCCGAAGGCGCGGGCCAGGCGGACGACCTCCGCGAAGGGACCGCCGCCGGGGTCGAGATCGAAGAGCGCCCAGTCCGGCCGGTCGAGCCGGCCCCGGATGGAGAGCCAGGGATGGATGTCGATGCTGCCCAGGTTCGCCGCGAAGAGGAGCGCCGACGGGTCGTTCACGATCAGGAAACGGATCGTCTCGCCGCGGCTCCCGGAGCGGATCTCCTCGGTCTCGATCCAGTCCGGCGTGTGTTCCGGGAGGTCCTTCTGGTAGAAGGCCTTGCCGCCCACGCCGTCCGGCATCCGCAGCAGGTGCGCCGGGCGCTCGTGCAGGTAGGGGAGCAGGTGCTCGGCGACCCGGTCGTAGTAGCGGATCAGGTCGCCCTTCGTGTAGCCCGGTTCCGGCCAGAACACCTTGTCCAGGTTCGTCAGGCGGATGGGGCGGGCCGCTTCCCGCTCGGCCCGCCTCCGGGAGAGGCCGGCGAGGACATGGCCCTCCGTCGCCTCCGGGGCGTCCCGCGGGATCCGGACGCAGTCCGGGATCTCGTCGGTGGCGCCTCCTCCTTCGCGGGCCGACGGCGGCGCGACTCCGGGATAGGCGCCGTCGGCCCGCCGCGCGAGGGAGCCGGAGAGCCCCGCCGCTTCGCAGGCGGCGTGGAATTCTTCGCCCCGGACGCTCACATGCTCGCCGAAGAGGAGTCGCGACGATTGCGCCATGAGGCTGCGCAAGAGTTGTTTTCGCTCCAGGAGCGGCACGCGGCGGAGGTCCCACTCGTCGTAGCGCAGGAGATCGAACAGGTAGAGGGAGACCGGCACCGAGTCGTCTCCCCCGAGCCGGGCCGCGAGCCGGGCGGCGGCGGGGCGCTCGGCGGCGTCGGTGGCGACGAGGACGCCGTAGGCCAGGAACTCCTCGGCGCGGAGCGAATCCGCCTCGGCGACCAACTCCGGCAACGCCGGGCCCAGGGCGGGAGGGACCTCGGGGAATCCCGGGAGCGCGGGTTCGGTTTCGGCCGGGCGCAGGCCGACCGCGCCGCCGGCGCGCTCGAGGAAGACCGGGAGCCCTTCCATCTCCGGCTCGAACAGGAAGCCGCGGTCGGAGAAGGGCCGGCTCTCGCCCTGCGGACGCACCGGGAGCGGAGGGGGCTCGCCGCTCCAGGGAACCGCCTCCGCCAACTCGAAGAAGGGCTGGCGCTCGGACTCCGTTCGCGCATAGCGGTCGCGGCCCTTGAACAGCAGCCACTCGTCGGCGCCGCGCTTCGTCTTCACCAGGTGCCAGGCGCCGCGCAACTTGCGGCCCCGCAGCCGGACGACGAGTTTCCCGGCCGCGACTCCGGCGGACCCGCCCTCGCCGCCGCCTTCGGTGATCTCGTAGCGGCCGCGGTCCCAGATGACCATGGTGCCCCCGCCGTACTCCCCGGCGGGGATCACGCCGTGGAAGTCGAGGTAGGCCAGCGGGTGGTCCTCGGTGCGCACCGCGAGTTTCTTGACGCCGGGGTCGTAGCCGAACCCGCGGGGGACGGCCCAGGACTTCAGGACGCCCCCGATCTCGAGCCGGAGGTCGTAGTGGAGTTGGCGCGCCTCGTGGCGGTGGACCACGAAACTCGGACTCGGGTCCGGGGCGGGCGGGGTCGGTCCGGGCGGTGGTTCCGGCGTCCGATCGAACCGCCGCTTCGACCGGTAGGCGGCGATGGTCTTCGCCGAAGCGCCGGGGGCCTTCATCGAAGCGTCGGGGGCCTTCGTCGAAGCGTCGGGGGGTTTCGCGGCGGGTTCCGGCGCCCGGGCCCCGGACTCGGGCGATTTCAACGGATCGGCGGGCATTCCGGGTGGTGGGCGGCGCGGGTCGGCGGCTTCCGCGCAATTCTGACCGCGCCCGGCGCCGTTGGCGCGACAGCGCCGACCGGGAGCGCGGGGCGGCGGTGGGAGAATCGCCGCTCCACGCCCGGATGCCCTGAAGGAGGCGCGGAGTCCATGTTGCAGACGAGTCGGGAGTCGGTGGCTCCCCGCCGCCGACCAGGCCTCGGCCTCGGGTCCGTCGTTTTCGCTGTCGCCATCGCTGCCGTCCTCGCGGCGGGGGCCTGCGGGCCGGAGCCGGAGCCGCCCGGCTTCGGCCTGGAAGACATCCTCGACATCCGCCATCCGACGCACCCGGTCTGGAGCCCGGACGGACAGCGGATCGCCTTCGTCCGGGACCGCAACCAGGAGATGGACCTCTACCTGGCGGAACCGGGCTCCGGCAGCGAACCCCGGGCGCTCACCCGCTGGGGCGAGTCCTACGAAGAGATGGGCGGCCTCTTCTGGGACGAGACCGGGGAGGTCCTCCACTTCGTCCGCAACGGCGTTCTCTACCGCATGGAACCCGACCGTCCGGGGACGCTGGAGCGGGTCTTCGACGAGGAGCCCGGCGGCGAATCCGGCTACGCCCCGTCGCCGGACCGGCGCCGGATCGCCTTCCTCCGGGAGGGGGACCTCCACGCCCGCGACCTCGACTCGGGGCGGGAGTTCCCGCTGACGCGCACCCCGGACGAACGGGAGGGGGCGCCGGTCTGGTCCTCGGACGGGCGGTTCGTGGCGTACACCGTCGCCGCGCGCGAGGCCATCGAGAAGACGCCGGCGATCTCCGGGGCGAAACTGGCCTTCCGCAGTTCCCGCGGGACGCCGCCCGACCTGAGGGTGTCCCCGGTCATCCCCCGGGGCGTCCCCCGGCGCCTCGCGGGCGGCGACGGGTTCGAGTCCTCCCCGAGATGGCTGGACGCGACGCGGCTGGTGTTCCTCCGGGTCAGCGCCGACTACCGGACCCGCTCGGTGATGCTGGCCGACCTGGACGACGGCTCGCTCCGGGAACTGTCCACCACGGAGGATCCGAAGTGGTGGAGCCTGACCTTCCTCGGCGCGGAGCCCCGGCCTTCCCCGGACGGGGAGTGGGTGGCCTTCGTGGACGACGCCTCCGGTTGGGACCGCCTGGTGGTGGTCTCCGTGGCGGACGGAACGGAGCACGCCCTCACCGGCCACGGGGTCGAAGTGCGGCGCTACGCCTGGTCGCCGGACGGCCGGTTCCTCGCCTGGGACGCGAATCCCGATCACCCCGGACAGCGCCACCTCTTCGTCGTCGAGACCGCCTCGCTGCCGAGCGGCGCCCCCCGCCGGCTCACGGAAGGGCGCGGGACGAACACCCAGCCGGCGAGCCGCACCGGCTTCCGGCTCACCTCGGAGTTCGGCGGCTTCTCGCCCGACGGCAACCGGATCGTCTTCCAGCGCACCGGCCCCCGGGCGCCGGCGGACCTCTGGGTGGCGGCGGTCGAGGACGGCGGGGAACCGGAGCGGCTGACGCACTCGCTGCCGGACTCCCTCGACCCGGCGCTCTTCACCGAGGGCGAATTCCTGCGCTTCCCGGCCCGGGACGGGGGGGAGGTCCCCGGCTGGCTCTTCGTCCCCGAAGGTCTCGACCGCTCCGAGCGGCATCCGGCCATCGTCTGGGTCCACGGCGACGGCATCGCGCAGAACTACGACGGCTGGCATGTGCGCCGGGACTACGGGGTGTACCACTCGTTCCACCAACTGCTGGCGCTGGACGGGTACGTGGTGCTCATGCCGGACTACCGGGGCAGCATCGGCTACGGGAGGGACTTCCGGCAGGCGTCCTACCGGGAGGTCGGCGGCGGCGACTACCAGGATGTGGCGGCGGCCGGGGAATACCTGGCGACGCTGGACTTCGTGGATCCGGAGCGGATCGGGGTCTGGGGGCTCAGTTACGGGGGCTTCATGACCATGCAGGCGCTGACCCTCGACCCGACGCTGTTCGCTGCCGGGGTGAATGTGGCCGGGGTCGGGGACTACCGGCTCTGGTTCGAGGATCCGGGCGGGCGCTGGGTGGTCAGCCGCATGGGAACGCCGGAGGAGAACCCGGAGGTGTACGACCTCGCCGCCCCGGCCGACCGGGTGGAGGCCATCGAGCGCCCGCTGCTGATGCTCCACGGGACCGCCGATGTGAATGTCCCGTACTTCGAGTCGGTGCACCTCGCCGACCGCCTCCTCCGCGCCGGGAAGGACTTCGAGTTCGTGACCTACCCGGGCGAGTTCCACTACTTCCACCGGGAGCATGTGCTGCGAGACGCCTGGAAGCGCGTCCGCCGCTTCTTCGACGAACACCTGCGGGCGCCGTAGGGAAAGATCCATGCTCACTATCCATCATCTGCTCCGCGGCCTCGCCGAGAAGCGCCCCGTCTTCCACAACGAGGCGGACTTCCAGTTCGCCTTGGCATGGCACATCCGGGAGCGGATTCAGGAACCCGTGCGTTTGGAGTGGAAGCCGTTCCCGCCGGATAACATGTATGTGGACCTTTGGGTCCCGGCGCTCGGCGTGGCTATCGAGTTGAAGTACCGGACGCGCGAGTTGGAGCACGAGACACCGATGTCGCATCGTGATCTGCCCGGCGAGTACTTCTTGCTCCGCGAGCAAGCCGCGCAGGACCAGGGCCGTTACGACTTCGTCAAGGATGTAGCGAGGTTGGAGCAGGTGCTGCGGTGCAGAAGCGACGCTCACCACGGAATCGCTGTCCTCCTGACGAACGATCCGTCCTACTGGAGACATCGTAACGGCGCAGCAACCATCGATCAGGACTTTCGCCTCGACGAGAAGTCGACCGAAGGAGAGGGGCGGCGTCTCTCGGGAACGATGGCGTGGTCAGAGGATGCGAGCGAGACCACGAAGAAGGGAAGGGAGGACGAGATCGTTTTGAACGGCTCGTACAACTTGGGGTGGCGGGACTACAGGACGGTCGCGAAGCCCGAGACAGCGAAGTATGGGGCACTCCGATACTTGACAGTCGAGGTGACGAGTGGTTCTGCGCTGACGTCGCTCGACCTCGGAACTGAAGCCCTCCGGGACGCCTGTCTTTCGCCCGATATCTCCAGAGTCCGTGCGGTGACAGGCAAGTATCAGCCGCTCTACGAGCATCTCATCTCGCTCTCGGCGAACGAGTGGAGAGCGACTTTCTCGGAGGTGGAATCGATCCTCGGCAACTCGCTGCCGGACGCGGCGAGAACGCACCGGCCGTGGTGGGCGAACGACCGTAGTCCGTCTCGCTCCCAGGCCAAGGCTTGGCTGGAAGCCGGCTGGGAGACCCGCAATGTCAGCATGTCGTGTGAAACGGTCGAATTCCACCGTGTGGACGCTGCGGCGTCGTAGTTCTCCCGATCACCGTTCGCTCGCACGAGATCAGACCGGCATCGGTGCCATCAATGGTCGGTAGGTACGATCCACTTCATCGACACCTGTCGGCGCTGGGCGGCGACGATTGGCGGGCGATTCTTCCGAGATCGAGGTCTTCCTGAGGGTGTCACTGCCGCCATCTGCGCGGCGCTACGCACCGTGGTGGGCGGACGACGCGACGCATTCGCAGGCGGCTGCGTGGATGGATGTGGGATGGATGACCGGTAGTGTCGACTCCGGGGGCGAACGGTGGGACTCCACGGGAACCACGCTGTTGCCTACGGATTCGCTTCGACGGGGTCGAAGATGAGTCGATTGGTGTCGCGTCCCGTGGAGAATCGGACCGGGAACGGTTACGAGCACCTCCGTCGTCACCTGGAGTCGCTCTCGGCGAGCTGTTGGGAGACGACTTTCGCGGAGATCGAAGCGATCCTCCGTGCGCCGCTGCCTTCTGCCGCGAGACGCCATCGGCCTTGGTGGTCGAACCGGGGAGACCGGTCGCAGACCCGCGCCTGGCGGGAGGCCGGCTGGAAGACCGCCGGGGTGAACCTTTCGGAGGAGACCGTGGAGTTCCAGCGGGAGGGGGCCGCGCCGGAGCCCGTCGAGCGCCCGGTCCCGGGAACTCGGCCGCCGCTCCGCCTGCCGCGGCGACGCCCTTCGCCGCCGTTCGAGATGGCGCCCGAACCGGGCGCGTCGGAGCCGTCACCGCCGGAGCCGCCGCCATCAGATCCACGACCGTTGGAACGGCAACGGTCGGAATCTCCACCGCCGGAAGTACGCCTGTCGGACACGCCACCGCCGGATCCGCGCCCGCCAGCATCGCCACCGCCGCCGCCGACCCCACCGCCAGTGGGGTTTCCGCCGGCGGAATCACCGGAGTCGCCGTCGCCGGGCCCGCTCCCGCCGCCGGCACGGTCGGAGCCATCACCGCCGGAACCCGGGGAATCGCCGCCCCCGGAGCGCGAACCGTCGGCGTCATCGTCGCCGGAACCGCCGGAGAGCGAGGTGGGGCGGATCGCCCGCCGGATCGCGGCGCTGCCGCCCCATCGGTGGCTCCGGGCCCTCGCGGAGGCGAAGGACGAACTCGAGGCCGCGATCCTGGCGGTGGCGCGGCCGGGCGCTCGCCGGCCACGGAAACCGGAGGCCGACGACGACCTCGGGGCGAATGGCGCTTCCACCCCTGACCGCGACGCCGCCCTCGGCAGGGGCCCGACCGCGGAGAGCGAGCCTGCCGCCGGCGGCGAACCTTCGGTCGGGGCAGGGAAGGAGGTCCCCCGGAGCGGCCATCCCCCGGAAGCCCCGGAGCCGACTCCGCCCCCGACACCGGACGACTCCACGGCGCCGGCGGGTCCGGAGCCCCCGGCGCTGTCGCAGGCCGACGGAGCGACGCCGCGGCAGTACCGGGAACGGGCCGTGGCGGCGGACAGCGCGCTTCGACGCTCCCCGGGAGCGACCGGCGACACCCGGACCCTGGCCGGGCGGGAGTTCCGTCGGGTGGCGGTGATCCGGCCGGAGGCGGACGCGAACGGCCTGCCGGTCGAGGAGACGCCGCACCTCCAGTACGACAACCGGGCGGGGCTCCCGTTGAACCGGCACGGCTACGGCCCCTTCTGCCGGTTCTCGGTGTGGGGCCTGCCGCCGCGGCCCGGCGTCTATGCGGTGACCGTGGCCGGGGGGCTCGTCTATGTCGGGATCGCGAACGATCTCCGGGAGAGATGGGGCGCGAGGGGCTACGGCCGCATCCACCCGCGGAACTGCTTCCGGGGCGGGCAGTCCACGAACTGCAAGGTGAACCATGCGATCCTGACGGCGGCCCGCGGGGGACGCGAGGTCCAACTGTGGATCCACGAGACGCTGTCGCCGCGGCCGGTCGAACAACAGTTGATCTCCCGGTTCGAACCGCCGTGGAACGACCGGGCCTGAGGATCTCCCACCCGGCGCACTGCGGACGGAGAAGAGGGTCGGGGCCGATATATCTGTAAATTCGATAGGCATGGATGTCGAATTGCCTGTAAATATGGAATATGGTGCGTCGGATCTCGGTCGAGAGGTCGGATGGCGTCCGGTCGTGGAAGAGCACGGGACGCGTTCGCCGCCTTCTCCCTGGTCCTCGAGGGCGGGTTGCTGCCTCCTTGCGGAGTTGTCCGGGAGGGGCATCCCAGTCCCTGAATTCTCTAAAAGCCTGTATAATTGGAATCTGTCTATCTCGATTATCCTGTAAAATCGTTCACCATGAGATCGGAACAGCAGCATTTCCGGTGGCTGGGGGTGCGCCTGCCCGAGGGCGACCGTCGCCGGCTGGTCATCCTCACCGGGCCCCGGCAAGCCGGGAAGACCACCCTGGCTCGCCTCCGGTACCCGGATCTCCGGTACCTGAACCTGGACTCCATCGAGGAGCGCGAGTCGGTGCAGGCGGTGCGGACCGGCGCCTGGGCGAGCACCGTGGGGCCGGCCGTCCTGGACGAGGCGCAGAAGGAGCCGGGCGTCTTCGACAAGGTGAAGTACGCCTTCGACGACCGCGCCCTCCCGTTCTCGGTGCTCCTGGGTTCCTCCCGCATCCTGCTGCTCGACCGGGTGCGGGAGTCGCTCGCCGGGCGGGCCTTCCTCTACGAGTTGTGGCCGCTGACCCTCTCGGAGTTGGCTTCCGGGGTCGAGGAACCGCCTTCGCTCCCGCTCTTCGACCGTCTGCTGGGCGGGGAGGAGTCGTTCGCCGAGACGCTGGGGGCGGAACCTCCCCGGCTGCTGGGCGACGAGGCGACCGCGCGCGCCGGGGCGTTCGAGCATCTCGCCGCCTGGGGAGGGATGCCGGAGTTGCCGGCGCTGGGAGCGGACGACCGGCGCGAGTGGCTGCGCTCCTACCAGCAGACCTGGCTGGAGCGGGACCTGGCGGACCTGGTGCGGATCGCCGACCTGCTCCCGTTCCGGACCCTGCAGAAACGGGCCATGCTGCGCTCCGGGCAACTGCTCCAGTACTCGGAACTGGCCCGCGACGCGGCGCTCAGCACGGCCACCGTTCGTCGGTATCTGGAGTACCTGCGGCTCTCCTACCAGGTGGTGCTCCTGCCGCCGTACGGCCGCAACATCACCAGCGCGACGGTGAAGACGCCGAAGATCCACTGGACCGACCTCGGCCTGCTCCGTCACGGTATCGGCGCCCGGGGACCGCTGACCGGGCCCCTGTTCGAGACGCTGGTCGTGTCGGAAGCGCACAAGTGGATCGAGACCATGGGGCGGGACGCGGACCTCTTCTTCTACCGGACGCGCTCGGGCCGGGAGGTGGACCTGCTGGTCTCCACTCCCCGCGGCGTCCTCGGGATCGAGGTGAAGAACCGCGCCCGGGTCGCCCCGCGGGACGCCTCGGCGCTGCGGGCGCTGGCCGCCGGGCTGGGCCGGGAGTGGATCGGCGGGCTCGTCGTCCACCGCGGGGAGGACCTGGCCGAGATGGAGCCGGGGATCTGGGCGGTTCCGGCGCACCGCCTGTTCTGACGCCGGGCGCGGGGGAGGTCGGCCCGGCGCGGAGTCAGCCGGGGTCTTCGACCTGGCGGCGGAAGGCGGCCGGGATCTCCATGCCGAGGGATTCAGCGCGGTCGAGGTGGCGCCGCGCCTCCGCGGGGTTGCCGCGTTGTCGTTCCACATCGGCGAGGAGGAAGTGGAGTCCGGCCCGGCGGCGGGCGTCGGCGGGGGTCGAACCGGTCCGGCCCAGGGCCGCGGTGAGCGACTCGGCGGCTTCGGCGAATCTCCCGCGGCTGGCGAGGAGTTGGCCGAGCCCCTGGAGGGCGCCGGGGTGGGTCGGGTCCGCTTCGAGCGCCCGGCGGAGCAGGCTTTCCGCCTCCCGCAGGTCGCCGCGCTGGAAGCGGAGGCTGGAGGCGCCGAGCAGTGTCGGCAGGTGCGTCGGGTCGGAGGCCGCCGAGCGGCGGTAGAGGGCGTCCGCTTCTTCGTCCCGGCCGCCGCGGGCGAGGAGGTTCGCCAGGTTCGCGAGCGCCGGGCTCGACTCCGGATCGCGGGCCAGGGCCTCCCGGTAGGCGGTTTCTGCCTCCGCGGCCCGTCCCTGCCGGGTCAGGACATTCCCGAGGTTGTAGTGGAGTCTGGATTCGTCCGGGCGGGCGCCGAGGAGATCCCGGTAGATGGCCTCCGCCGTTCCGGGGTCCCCCGACGCGGCGGCGCGGCGGGCGCGGGCCTCCCGGCCGCGGGCGTCCTCTCGCAGATCCTCGACCGCCCCCAGCAGCGGGTCCGGGTCGAAGGCCGCGCCGGCGCCCGGGGAACGGGCGGCGGCGCGGGCCCGAGCCGCGGCCTCGCGCCCGGCTTCGGCGTCGCCCTGCCGGTGGCGGATCTGGGAAAGGAAGTTCCAGGCGCCGGCCGCGTCCGGCCTCAGGCGCGCGGCGGTCTCCATCTCCGCGGCAGCGGCGGGGAGGTCGCCGGCGGCGAGCCGGAGCCGTCCGAGGGCGAGCGCCGCTTCGACGGAGGACGGATCCGCGGCGCGCACGGCCTCCCAGGCGGGGGCGACCTCCGCTTCCCGGCCGAGCGCTTCGAGGAGTCGGGCGCGGAGGGCGAGGGAAGGGGCGGCCCCGGGATCGCGGTGGAGCGCCTCTTCCGCGAGGACGAGCGCCGTCTCCGGGTCTCCGGATTCGACCAGGCGGGCCTGGAGGTGCGGCCAGTCCGGGGTCCCGGCGTCGAGGCGGGCGGCCTCCGCGTACGCCGCCTGTGCCGGGTCCGGGAGTCGGTGGGCGTGGAGGGTCATCCCGAGGCGGCCCCAGCGCGCCGGGTCGCCCCGGTCCCGCGCGACGGTCTCCAGGGCCCTCCCGATGGCGACGGCCACCGCCGGCTCCATCCCCTCGGTGTTCACGGTCGGGACCTCCGCGCCCCCGCAGCCGAGGAGCGGAGCGAGCAGCAGGGACGGGAGCGCCGCTCGAGCGAGGCCGGACGAGGGGGCTCGGAGCGCCCTCCGAAGCGGCCCGAGCGGCGCCGGGGGATCCGAAAGGTTCACTTCGAACCGTCGCGAAACACGCCGGAAATGGGTGAAAACCCGCCGAAAACCCAGGAATTCGGACGAAGGGCGCCGGGAGCCCGAAGGTCGGCGGGGAAGATCGGTTCGGGGCAGGGGCGGAGTGGCCCGGCCTCCGCTCCCGGGCAGCGAGCGACAGCCGCGTCCGGGCCGGGGAGGGGGAAACGATCCCCCCGGAGGGAACTCGGCGCGCGGCAGGGCCGGCGGTTCGTTCGGGTCGGGCCGCCGCCGATCGTCGGTCGGGGGCCCGGCCGGTACTCGCGCGCCCCGGGGAATGCGGGGCCGAGGGTTCCCCCGGCGGCCGCGATCCCGAGCCGCGCCCGAGCCCGGGAGCGAGACCTCCCGCCGGGAGGCTCGGCCACGGTCGCGGCCGTCGTGACGGGGAACCCGATCGCGATGGCCTCGGGGTCGGACGGACGCGGGCGGAGCGCTGCCGGATCGCCCTCCGGCGGCGGAGCTTTCTTCGTCGAAACGATGGCGGCGGTGTGGGTATGGGGACCCTGGTGCGCCGGAGGCGGCCCGGCCGGGAGGGGAGCGGCGGGGCAGTCAGGCATCCGGCTCTCCTTCGCCGCGGATCACGACGACGACCCGGTTCGGTTCCGGGGCGGGGAACAGTTCCCCGTCGCCGTTCGACCAGCGGACCGTGAGGCCGAGGATCGCCGCTCCCGGCTCGATCCCGAAGTGCGCCCGCGGATCGCCGGAACTGAGATAGGAAACTCCCCGGTTCGCCCGGGCCACGCGGATGCCGTCGCTCGTCGTCAGGAAGACGGTCGCCCCGTGGTCGGGGAGACCCGCCGGCGCCATGAGGGGTTCGACCAGGAGCCAGGCGCCCCGGGCGGCCGACTCGTTGCGCAGCAGTTGCGCCGGGCCGTCCGCCGGCGCGAGAACCAGGTCGAGATCGCCGTCCCCGTCGAGATCGCCGGCCGCGAGGCCCCGCCCCACGATCCTCGAAGCGAAGACGGCAGCGCCGGCGCCCGTCGCTTCCTCGAATCGCTCCCCGGTGTTTCGCAGGAGGAGAGCCGGTTCGGCGTAGGAAGCGAAGAACGGTTCCCGCGGCGGCTCGCCGGCCGGACGGGCGACGCGGCCGTTCGTCGCCGCGGCGTCGGGCCAGCCGTCGTGATCCCAGTCTCCGAGCGCCACGCCGAACCCGGTCGTCCGCAGACCGAGGATCCCGAGCCCCCAGAGGTTGGAGCCGTCCCGGAAGAAGCCGCCGGACTCGGCCAGGTAGAGGGTGTTCGTCTCGTCGGCGAAGTGGGTCAGCAGGAGGTCGAGGTCGCCGTCCCGGTCCGCGTCGCCGAGGTCGATCCCCATGCCGGCCTCGGGGCGGCCGAGCCCGCTGAGCGCCAGTCCGGCCTGCATCGCCTCTTCCCGGAAACCGCCGTTCCCGTCCGAGACCCACAGGTGGTTCGCCTCGGTGTCGTTCGCCGCGTAGAAGTCGAGATGCCCGTCGCCGGTGAAGTCGTGGCAGACGACGCCGAGACCCCGGGCGGCGAGGGCGCCGATGCCGGTTCGGTGGCCCACTTCCTCGAAGCGGCCCTCTCCGAGATTCCGGTAGAGGAGATCCGGGACGCCGGGCAGTTCCGTGGGTCCGCAGTAGTCGCGGCGCCCGTCGGCGGCGAAGCAGGCGAACTCCGGGTCGTATTCCATGTACCGGGTCACGAACAGGTCGAGGCGTCCGTCCCGGTCGTAGTCGCAGAAGACCGCGGACGCCGACCAGCCGTCGTCGGGGACGAACTCGGGCGCCGCGGAAAACCGGGGGCCGTCCATCCGGGGCCGCCCCAGGAGCAGTCGGTCCGCGCCGAAGGCGGTGCGGTAGAGGTCGAGGGCGCCGTCGCCGTCCACATCCCCGACCGCGACTCCCATCCCGAATCCGCCGGGGAAGCCTCCGGCGCGCCCCGGAACCGCTTCGGGCCGAGCCGCGAAGCCGGCGCCCCCGGGCCGGCGGTTCTCGAAGAAGCGGTCGGCGCCGACTCCCTGGACGAAGTAGAGATCGAGGTCGCCGTCCCGGTCGGCGTCGAAGAGCGCCACGCCGCCGCCCATGATCTCGGGCAGGAAGTACGCGGGGCGGCCGGGTTCGCCCCGGCCCGAGCGCCGCTCGAAGTCGAGGCCCGCTTCCTCCGCGGCGTCGGCGAAGCGGATCTGCGCGGCGCCGTCGGCGGCCGGCGCCGTGACGAGCGGCGCGACCGCGAGCAGACGCGCCGCGCTTCGCCCGAGCGCCGCCCGCCGGCCCTGCCGGTGGCTCAGAGGCGCTTCACCGAGGCCGGGCCGAGGTCGGCGAGCGAAGGCGTCCCGCCCAACTGCATGGCCAGTTTCAACTCCGCCCGGAGCATCCGCAGTACGGCTGCCACGCCCGGCTCGCCGAAGGCGGCGAGGCCCCAGAGATAGGCGCGGCCGATGAGGATCGCGTCGGCGCCGAGCGCGAGCGCCTTGAAGATGTCCACCCCGCGCCGGATGCCGCTGTCCATGAGGATCGGGATCCTCCCGCCGACGGCGGCGGCGACCTCCGGGAGGCTGTCGAGGGTTCCCATCCCGCTCTCCTCGGCCCGGCCGCCGTGGTTCGAGACCACGAGCCCGTCCACGCCGTGTTCCAGGCAGAGTTCGGCGTCCTCGGCGGTGACGATCCCCTTGAGCAGGATCCGCATCGAGGTGGTGTCCCGGAGGCGCTTCACCACCTCCCAGGTGAGCGCCGGCTGGTTCAATCCGGCGAACCGGCTCCGCCCGACGGAGTCCTCCACCTCGATCTCGTCGAACATCGGTTTCCGGGACACATAGTTGGCGAATCCCGGTTGGTGGCAGATGGTGCATTCCCGCCGGTCGAGCCGCGCCGAGAGCGCCTGGGTGATCCGGTTGCTCCCCGCCGGCAGATCCACGGTGAGCACCAGGACCGGGCAGCCGGCGGCCTCGACGCGCCGCACCAACTGCTTCGTCACCTCGAAGGAGGTCGTCGGATACAACTGGTACCAGATCGGTTCCCCGCGCGCCTCGTTCACTTCTTCGACGGAGGAAGTGGTCACCGTGGAGAGCAGTTGCAGGTGGTCTTCGCTCCGGGCGGCGCGGGCCACGGCGACCTCGCCCCCGGCGTGGAACGCCTTCTGGCTCCCGCAGGGGGCGATGCCGATCGGGGTCTCCCAGCGGCGGCCGAAGAGTTCCACGGACATCTCCGGGTTCGAGACATCCACCAGGCGGCGCGCCCGGATGCCGACCTGCTCGAACGCCCGGCGGTTCGCCGCCAGCGTGCCTTCGCCGTCCACGCCGGTGGCGATGTAGCCGTAGTGCGCCGGCGGCAGGTTCCGCTCCGCCACCGCCCGGAAGTCGAAGACATCGGCGGCCTCCTCCGGCGCCTCGATGAGCGCCCGGGGGAACCGGTTGTAGCCGAACCGTTCGGCGCTCTCCGCCTCCGGCTGCTGCGCCCCCGGCGGCGCGTCGGCGTCGGAGCAGCCGGGCGCGACGAGCAGCGCCGGGCTCCCGGCGAGGTAGCGGAGGAACCGCCGCCGTTCGAGGTATCGGTCCATGCTCTCGCCCCCTTGCGCGGTTGGCCCGCCGATTCTCCCACGGCGCCCGGGGAGCTCCGCCGCGGCGCGTGGCCCTCGGTGGCGCCGCGAAGCCGGGACCTTCGGCCCGCGACGCCGTCCGGGCGCCGGCGGTGCCGCCGACGGAGACTCCGCTCGCGGACACCGGGTCGGGGCGCGCGTCGTACCGGGGATTCGGCCAGCGCGGACTCCGCCGAAGAGGTCTCGGCGGTCGAGGAGTCGCTCCGCGCGCCCGGGCAGCGGCGCGGCCAGGGAGCCGGAGATTCCCGGGCCGGTGGAACCATCGGGGAGACAGCGCTCTCCTGCGCAGCCCGCCGCGGTCGGAACTTCGAAGGGAGGTGGCGCGTTACGATCCTCGCGATGAAGGAGCGTTCGATCCGGCCGAGTGTGGCGGGCGTCCTCGCGCTGGCGCTGGCGTTCGGCCCGGCGGCGGCCGCGGCCTGCGCGCTCCTCTGCGGCGAGGTGGGGAACGGGGAGAGCGATTCCGCGTCCGTCCATTCCGGCCATTCGGGCCACGCAGGTCACGCCGGACACGGGGAGCCCTCCGCCCCCGGAGACGACCGGGCGGCGGCTCCGCGGTCGGGCCGTGCGAGCGTCGGTGTCGAGTCCGCGATCGGCGGATGCTGCGACCACCCCGGGATCCGGGAGGCGCGGGACTCCGCGGCGGTGGCTGCGGAGTCGCTGACAGCGGACTACCGGGCAGCGAAGAGTTCGCTCCCGACTGCCCCGGTCCCGCCCGCCCGCGCGCTCCGGGTGCGAAACGGCGGCCCGACGCCCGGGAGCGTTCCCGCGGCGTGGCCGGCGCTGTCGCGAACGGTCGTCCTGAGACTCTAGAACCTCCTGCCGGCGGCCCGGAGGCTGCCGCGGACCCGGCGCGCCTCGGCGGAAGACGCCGCCCGGCGCCGGGGGAGCGGCGAGGCCCGACAGCCGCCGTCCACCCTTCGGCGGATTCGCCCCCCCTCGGCGGCCGAAGCGGCGCGCGGCGCGGCTCCGGTCGGCAGGAGATCGTTCCCATGGCTTTCGGCTCGTCCTCGACGCCGCTTCCCCCTCTTCTTTCCGAACCGGCTCCCACGGGGGCCGGGTCGCTCTTCTTTCCTTCCCGGCGGGAATTCGTAACCGGGCTCGCCGCCGGCGGACTCGCCTGGGGGTTCGGCTCCCGCGCCTCCGCGGCCTCCGACCCGGTTTCCGGTCCGCCCGAGTTGACCGGGACCGAGTTCGATCTGACCATCGGGGAGACGCCGGTGAACCTGACCGGCGCTTCCCGCCGGGCCCTGACCGTCAACGGGTCGCTCCCGGCGCCGACGCTCCGCTGGCGCGAAGGCGACACGGTGACGCTCCGGGTGCGGAACACGCTCGCCGAGATCACCTCGATCCACTGGCACGGCATCCTGCTGCCGGCCGACCAGGACGGGGTGCCCGGGCTCAGTTTCGACGGCATCTTCCCCGGCGAAACCCACACCTACCGGTTCACCGTCCGGCAGGCCGGCACCTACTGGTACCACAGCCACTCGGCGTTCCAGGAGCAGCGCGGGCTCTACGGGGCGATCGTCGTGGAGCCGCGGGAGCCCGATCCGGTCGCATACGACCGGGAGCAGGTGGTGATCCTCTCCGACTGGACCGACGAGCACCCGGAGCGCGTCTTCTCCAAACTCAAGAAACTCCCGCACTACTACAACCGGAACCAGCCGACGGTCTTCGACTTCTTCCGCGACTGGCGGCGGGAAGGCTGGGGCGCGGCGGTCTCGGAACGCCTCGCCTGGGGGGCGATGCGCATGAACCGGAGCGACATCGCGGATGTCACCGGCGAGACCTACACCTTCCTCACGAACGGTCAGCCGCCGGCGGCGAACTGGACGGGCCTCTTCCGGCCGGGGGAGCGGGTCCGGCTGCGCTTCGTCAACGCCGCGGCGATGACCCACTTCGACTGCCGGATCCCCGGGTTGCCCCTCACCGTGGTCGCCGCCGACGGGCTGCCGGTCCACCCGGTCACCGTCGAGGAGTTCCGCATCGCCCCGGCGGAGACCTTCGATGTGGTCGTCCGGCCGCGCGGGCAGGAGGCGTTCGGCCTGTTCGCCCAGGCGATGGATCGCAGCGGCTACGCCTCCGGGACGCTCGCGGTCCGGCCGGGGCTGCGCGTCCCGGTTCCGGCCCTCGATCCACCGCCGCTCCTGACCATGGCGGATGTCGGGCACGGAGCGCACGCCGGGCACGGAGCGAACGCGGGGCACGGAGCGAACGCGGGGCACGGAGCGAACGCGGGGCACGGAGCGTCCGCTTCCGGCTCGGGGGGAACGCACCACGGGATGGCGCACGGCGGCGGACACGGGATGGCGCACGGCGGCGGACACGGGATGACGCACGGCGGCGGACACGGGATGCCGACGGCGCTGCAGGCCCATCCGGCGAGCGAGGAGGGCAACCCGCTGGTGGACATGCAGGCGACGGCCCCGACGCCCCGGCTCGGAGACCCCGGCATCGGCCTCCGGGACAACGGCCGCCGGGCGCTGACCTATGGGGATCTCCGGTCGCTCTTCCCCGACCCGGACGGACGGACGCCGGGGCGCGATCTGGAGATGCACCTCACCGGCAACATGGAGCGGTACTCCTGGTCGTTCGACGGAATCCCGTTCTCCGGCGCGGAGCCGGTGCGGCTCACCTACGGGGAGCGCCTGCGGATCGTCCTGGTGAACGACACCATGATGACCCACCCGGTGCACCTCCACGGCATGTGGAGCGACCTCGAAGACGAGCGCGGCAGCTTCCTGGTGCGGAAACACACCGTTGACATGCCTCCGGGGACGCGCCGGGGGTTCCGCGTGCGCGCCGACGCCCTCGGGCGCTGGGCCTTCCACTGCCACCTGATGTTCCACATGGCGGCGGGCATGTTCCGCGAAGTCCGGGTGGAGGAGTCGTGAGAAGCCTCGTCCTCGCCGGGGTCCGGCTCTTCGCGGCCGTCGGACTCGTTGCCGCCGCCGGCGAGGCCCGGGGGCAGCCGCCACCGCAGGAAGGGCATGGACCGCACCACCACGGCCCACACGCCCCGGAGCAGCACGCCGCCGGGGCCGCGGAGACGCCTCCCGCCGAGGGGGACTCTCCCGATCCGGGTGCGCCGACGCCGGTGCCCCCGCTCACCGACCGCGACCGGCAGGCGGCGTTCCCGGAGGTGGCGCCGATGCGCCCGAAGGACGCCCGGCTCCATTCACTGGTCCTGCTGGATCGCCTGGAGTGGCTCTCCGGCGACGGCGGCGGGCCGGCGCTGGAATCGAAGGGGTGGCTCGGTTCCGACCGGCAGCGGCTGCGTTTCCGGGCCGAGGGGCACGGGGAAGGGGCGCGGCTCGAAGATCTGGAAGTGGATGTCCTCTACGGCCGGGCGGTGACGCCGGTGTGGGACTTCGTCGCCGGGGTCCGGCAGGACTTCCGCACCGGCCCGGAGGACACCTGGCTCGCGGTGGGCATCGCCGGACTGGCTCCCTATCGGTTCGAGGTCGAGGCGGTGGCGTATGTCCGGCCTTCGGGGCGCGCCGCCGCCCGGTTCGAGGCCGAGTACACCCTGCTGTTCACGAACCGGCTCATCCTGCAGCCGAACCTGGAACTCTCGCTCCGGAGCGGGCCCGGGGCGGGGGTGGCCGAGTCGGCCTTCGGCACCCTCGGCGCCGGCCTGCGGCTCCGCTACGAGATCCGCCGGGAATTCGCCCCCTATGTCGGCCTCGCCTGGCGCCGCCCGCTCGGAGGGGACGGCGGCGGCTCCGGCGCCCGCCTCGCCGCCGGCGTCCGCCTCTGGTTCTGACTCGGCTGCAGCCCGACGCCGAGCGCCCTAACCGGAAGTTCCAGAGCGTTTTCGAGATAAGTCGTTGACCTGTGGGCGCATAAGGCCCTTTTTGGGTGTAAAAATGTGTCCATGTATTGACCGGCTAGTCGTGCGGTTGATCTGTTGACATAGGCTATTTCCATGACTTATACTCGTATCCATGTTCGTCGACCACATCCCCAACCGCGACTCCCCGCCCACCGTCCTCCTCCGCGAGGCCTACCGCGAAAACGGAAAACCCAAAAAACGCACCCTCGCCAACCTCACCAAGCTCTACCGCCGAAACCCTGCCGCCGTCGATGCCCTCGACCAGTTCCTCAAAGGCCGGACCCTGGTCTCCCCCGAAGAAGCCTTCGAGATCCTCCGCTCCCTCCCCCACGGCCACGCCGCCGCCGTCCTCGGGACCCTCCGCCGCCTCGGCTTCCCGGCCCTGCTCCACCGCGCCCCCTCCCGCCTCCGCGATCTGGCCTTCGCCCTCATCGTCTCCCGCATCCTCGACCCCCGCTCCAAACTCGCCACCTCCCGCACCCTCGCCCCCCAGACCGCCGCCTCCTCCCTGGGAACCCTCCTCGATCTCGGGGAAGTCGAAGAGAACGAACTCTACGACGCCCTCGACTGGCTCGGATCCCGGCAGGAAGCCATCGAGAACCGCCTGGCCGCCAAACACCTGCGCGACAACACCCTGGTCCTCTACGACCTCACCTCCACCTACTTCGAGGGCCGCCGCTGCCCCCTGGCCCGGCGCGGATACAGCCGCGACGGCAAACGCGGCTCCCTCCAGATCGTCTTCGGCCTGCTCTGCTCCCGCGACGGCTGCCCGGTCGCCGTCGAGGTCTTCCCCGGGAACACCGCCGACCCCAAGACGGTCGCCGCCCAGGTCGAAAAACTGCGCCACCGCTTCGGTCTCCGCCAGGTGGTCCTGGTCGGGGACCGGGGAATGCTCACCTCCGAGCGCCTCCGCGAAGACCTGCGCCCCGAGGACGGCTTCCGCTGGGTCACCGCCCTGCGTTCCTCCGCCATCCGCGCCCTGGTGGCGAACGGATCGGTGAACCCCACCCTCTTCGACCGGCGCGACCTCGCCGAGATCTCCTCCGATCTGTTCCCCGGCGAGCGCCTGGTGGTCTGCTTCAACCCCCGCCTGGAAGCGGAACGCCGGAGGAAACGCGAAGACCTGCTCCGCAGCACCGAGGAGAAGCTGGAAGCGGTCGTCCGGGCCACCCGCCGCGAGGGCCGGCCCCTGCGCGGCGCGGACCGCATCGAACGCCGGGTCGGAAAGATCATCGGCAAGTTCAAGGTGGAAAAGCACTTCCTCACCGAGACCACCGACACCTCCTTCACCTACCGCCGCAACGAGGAATCCATCTCCGCCGAACAGGCCCTGGACGGCCTCTATATCGTCCGCACCAACGCCGAACCGGCCCTGCTCTCCACCGAGCAGACGGTCCGGGCCTACAAGTCCCTCTCCACCGTGGAGCGGGCCTTCCGCAGCATGAAGGCGGTGGATCTCCGCGTCCGCCCCATCTTCCACCGGAAACCGGAACGGGTCCGGGCCCACATCTTCCTGTGCGTGCTGGCCTACTATGGCGAGTGGCACTTGCGAAAGGCGCTCGCCCCCCTCCTCTTCCAGGACGAGGATCCCGAGGCCGGGGACCGGGAACGCTCCTCCCCGGTGCAGCCGGCCCGGCGCTCCCCCGAGGCGCGGCGGAAGGTCGCCGCCCGCCAGACCCCCGAAGGGTTCCCGCTCCACGACTTCGGGACCCTGCTCCAGAACCTGGGCACCCTCACCCTCAACACGGTGCGCACCCCGGCGAACGATGCCACCTTCACCCTCCGCGCCAAGCCCACTCCCCTGCAGCGCAAAGCCTTCGAACTCCTCGACCTCTCCCCCTCGTTGTAGCCAGGTGTAGCCAGGCGCCGCACCCCCGCTATCCCGCTCCGGCCCAAGAACGCCAAGGGTTCTCTGCCTTCCCCGTTCTGGAACTTCCGCCTAACCGTCGCGGATCGAGAGGAGTCGGGACCCCGCGGAGACCACCGGGAAAGGGCGTACCATTCGCGTCGTCCGCCCGTTCGGGAGTACCGTCCTCCCCGCCGGGGGGAGGACCGCTCCCGAAGCCCACGAGAAGGAGGAAGCGATGGCGCGTCGCAAGGTGAAGCCGGAGGCGCCCGCGCCATCGCAGGGGGCCACCACCGGTTACGAGGCCGAGTTGTGGAAGATGGCGGACACCCTCCGGGGTTCGATGGACGCCGCCGAATACAAGCATGTCGTCCTCGGCCTGATCTTCCTGAAGTACATCTCCGACGCCTTCGCCGAGCGGTACGCCGCCCTGTTGGCCGAACTCGGGCGGGAGACTGCCGAGGAGCCGGACGAGTACACCGCCGAGAACATCTTCTGGGTCCCGGAGGACGCCCGCTGGGAGGTGCTGCGGGAGCGCGCGAAGCAGCCGGACATCGGCGGGCGCGTGGACGCCGCGATGACCGCGATCGAGCGGAAGAACCGGTCGCTCCGCGATGTGCTCCCGAAGATCTACTCCCGGCCCGCGCTCGACAAGACGCGCCTCGGCCAGTTGATCGACCGCATCAGCGGCATCACCGTCGGAGACGCCGAGGCGCGCTCGAAGGATGTGCTGGGCCGGGTGTACGAGTACTTCCTCTCGCAGTTCGCCGGCGCCGAAGGACGGAAGGGCGGCGAGTTCTATACCCCGCGCTGCGTGGTCCAACTCCTCGTCGAGATGCTGCAGCCGTTCTCGGGCCGGGTGTACGACCCTGCTGCGGCTCCGGCGGCATGTTCGTCCAGTCCATCGAATTCATCGAGCGCCACGCCACGGGCAACGGGAACGGCCGCCGGGCCTCGCGCAACCTCTCCATCTACGGCCAGGAATCGAACCACACCACCTGGCGCCTCGCGAAGATGAACCTCGCGATCCGCGGCATAGACGGGAACATCGCCCACGGAGACACCTTCCTCAACGATCGCCATCCCGACCTGAGGGCGGACTTCATCCTCGCGAATCCGCCCTTCAATGTGGACGACTGGGGCGGCGAGCGACTCACCGAGGACGCGCGCTGGACCTTCGGCGTCCCGCCCCGGCGGAACGCCAACTTCGGCTGGATCCAGCACATCGTCCACCACCTCACCCCCGGAGGGGTAGCGGGCTTCGTCCTGGCGAACGGCTCCATGTCCTCGACGCGATCGAACGAGGGTGAGATCCGAAAGAACCTGATCGAGGCGAACCTGGTGGACTGCATGGTGGCGCTGCCGAGTCAGTTGTTCTACTCGACCCAGATACCGGCCTGCCTCTGGTTCGTCACCAGGGCCCGCTCGGGGCGACGGAAGGGCAGCGGCCGTGATCGGCGGGGTGAGGTGCTGTTCGTGGACGCCCGGAACCTCGGTCGGATGGTGGATCGCACCCATCGGGAACTGACCACGGCGGACATCCGGCGGATCGCCGACACCTACCACGCCTGGCGCGGCGGCATGGCCGACTACGAAGAGGTGCCCGGTTTCTGCCGGAGTGCGCCGCTGGCGGAAGTCCGCACCCACGATCATGTCTTGACGCCCGGTCGTTATGTCGGCGTCGAGCCCGAACCGGAGGACGACGAGCCGTTCGAGCGCAAGATGGAGCGGCTGACCGCCGATCTCCGGGTACAGCAGGCTGAAGGGGCGCGGCTGGACGCCGAAATCGCGGCGAATCTTGAGGCGCTCGGTTTCTGGAAATCGACATGATGTCGTTCGAAGAGCGACGCGAGAACGACGACACGAGCGATGTGATCTCTCCCATCGTACGTCTCGGCGATGTCGCCACGATCGTTATGGGGCAGTCCCCTCCGGGAACGAGTTACAACGAGGTCGGCCACGGCTTCCCGTTCTTTCAGGGTGTGAAGGATTTTCGACATCGTTCTCCGGTTCCACGTGTCTATTGCGCCGAGGCGCGGAGGATTGCCGAACCCGGAGACATTCTTCTCAGTCTGCGTGCGCCGATTGGGAGGATGAACACTGCGGATCGCCCTTGTGGCATCGGTAGAGGGCTCGCAGCTGTACGGGCAAGAGATTCTCAGGACACTCGATATATCGAGTACGTGTTGAGAACGATGGGGAGAAGGTGGATCGCGTTCGAGGGTGGTGGATCCGTCTTCGGCAACGTCACTCGTCGAGATTTGGACGATTTTCCTCTGCCCTGGCCGAGTCGCTCACGGCGACACACTATTGCTCATGTTATTGGATCCCTCGAAGATCGGATCGACCAGAGTCGCCGAATCGTCAAGACGCTGGACGCGATGGCGCGGGCAATCTTCAGGGACTGGTTCGTCGACTTCGGCCCTGCGCGCGCCGAGAAGGAGGGCCGAATCCAGTATCTGTTGCCGGCTTCGTCCTCTCTTTTCTCGGGAACGTTCGTGGAATCTACAGTAGGGCCGATCCCCGAAGAGTGGTCCTTGGCGCGCTTCGGGTACTCTTTCGAGTTGACCATGGGCCAGTCTCCACCGGGCTCTACCTACAACACGGAAGGCCGGGGCCTCCCGTTCGTTCAGGGGCGGGCGGACTTCGGGACGCGATACGCTTCACCGCGGCGATCCTGTTCGGCTCCGGCCCGGGTCGCGGCGCGGGAGGACACGCTGGTGAGCGTGCGGGCGCCGATCGGGTCCGTCAACATCGCCAGGGACCGCTGCTGTATCGGCCGGGGCGTCGCCGCGGTTCGGCACCGGTCGGGCAGCGCGGCCTACACCTACCAGTCGCTCTGCCGTTTGCGGCCGGTGCTTGAGAGTTTCGAGAGTACCGGGACCGTGTTCGGAGCGGTCACGAAAACACAATTCGAGTCGCTGCTCGTCGTGGAACCGCCGGCAGAAGTCGTGGAGGCGTTCGATCGACTCGTCGGGCCACTCCACGAACGGATCCGGCGGAGCGTCGAGGCCTCGGAAAAACTGGGCGAACTGAGGGATCGGTTGGGAGAGCGACTGGTTTCCGGGCAACTGCGGCCGGACGGCCGTGGAAGGGGTTCGGCTCCCGGCCGAGGAGATGCGGGCGGGCAACGCGTGGTCGGGGAAGCCGGGGAGGGGCGGGTGACGGGGGCCACGGGGTGCTGAATCGGGTGACCGTTCGCGGGTTCAAGTCGATTCGAGCGCTCGACGACTTCAGAATGGGGCCGCTGAATGTGCTGATCGGGGCGAACGGGGCCGGGAAGAGCAACTTCATGGACCTGTTCGCGCTGGCGGGCGCGCTGGCTCGGGAGAACCTGGAGTTGACGGTGGCGCGGCAGGGAGGGCCGGACGCGGTGCTCTTCGGAGGCCGGGAGAGGACGGCGCGGATGGAGGCGGAGTTCGACTTCGGGGAGCGGGCGTACGAGGTGGCGTTGGAGCCGGAGGGAGGGCGGCTGATCGTCGCGCGGGAGAGACTGGTCGAGAGGACCGGACGGGCGCCGGAGGTGCGCGATCTCGGTGGCGGGGCGATCGAGGCGCGCCTGGCTGCGGTGGAACCGGGGTTTCCGGCGGCGGTGATGCGCGAGTTCCAGACGTACCACTTCTGCAACACCGGACGGACCGCGGCGGTGCGGGGCGAGCAGGCATTGCGGAACGACCGGAGGCTGCGGCCGGACGGGGGCAATCTGGCTCCCTATCTCCGGCGCATCGGGGAGAGCCACCCGGTGGACTACGAGGAGATCGTTCGCGCCGTTCGATTGGTGGCGCCGTTCTTCTCGCGGTTCGTTGCGCGGAGCCGAAGCGGGGAACGGATGGAACTGGAGTGGGTCGAGAAGGGGGAGCCGGAGATCGTCCGGGGACCCGGAGAGATGTCGGACGGCACGCTCCGGTTCGCGTGCCTCATGACGCTGCTGCTGCAGCCCACGGAGATGCAGCCGCGCACGATCCTGATGGACGAACCCGAACTGGGGATGCATCCGTATGGGTTGGGGATATTGAGCGAAGTGATCCGAGAGGTGAGCCGTCGGCGCCAGATCGTGGTGGCGACCCAGTCGGCGGACCTGGCCGGCTCGGCGGCGCCGGAGGAGGTGGTCGTCGTGACGCGGAGCGGCGCCGAATCGCTGTTCGAGCGGCCCGACCCGGAGCGGCTGAAGGGGTGGCTGCGAGACTTCCCGATGGGGGATCTCTGGAAGATGAATGTGCTCGGGGGGAGGCCGACGGAGTGGCCGCCGCTATGATCGGGTGCGTGGGCCAGGCCGAGAAAGCCGTCAACCGCGTGCTTCCGGCGTCGTTCGTCGTGGCGGGTGGCGTTGCGGGGGGCGCCGCGGTGCCGGGAACTCGTTCGGGGTCGGCATCCCGGCCGGCGCCTGCCGGGCCCGGCCGGGGCAGGGATGGAATGTCGGAGGGGTCCTCGATGGTGGCGCCATGCTGAATCGCGTGACCGTGCGGGGATTCAAGTCGATCCGCGACATGGTCGGCTTGGAACTGCGGCCGCTGAATGTCCTCGTGGGGGACAACGAAGCGGGCAAATCGAACCTCCTGGGGGCCCTTCACTTCCTGGGAGCGATGGCGGACGGGACGCAGTACCACGTCGTGGACGACAGCGGCGGGCCGGACGGCCTGTTGTTCGGAGGGGGCAAGGCTACGGAGGCCGTGGAGATCGACGCCGAGTTCGTGGGGGGACGCTACCGGGTCCGCCTCGTCCCCGCAGGGGAGGGGCTCCGCTTCGCCGAGGAGGAGCGCCTGTGGAACGGTCAGCGCGAGGCAGTGACGGCGGACGGCGCCGGCCACCCGAGGGCGCGACTCTTTCCCAATGTGGGGGGCCGACGGGTCGTCGGGCGTCGGGCGGACGGAGAGGCGCTTGGCCGATGGCCTCGGCACCACTTCTGCGACACCGGGCGCCTGGCGGGAGTTCGGCGCGCCCACGAAGTGCGGGACAACCTGGTGCTGAAACCGGACGGCAGCAACTTGGCGCCGTATCTGCGCTTCCTGTCGATGCGCCACGAGCAGCACTACCGGGACATCGTGGAGACGGTTCGGCTCGTGGCTCCGACTTTCGGAGACATCGTCCAGCGCCGGGATGTGGGCGAACGGATGTCCCTGGAATGGACGCCGCGCGGCGACCCCGACACCGTCTTCGGCCCGCGCCAGTTGTCGGACGGGGTTCTTCGCTTCCTCTGCCTGGCGGCGCTTCTGAAACAGCCGACGGAGTTCCAGCCGGGTCTCATCCTGATCGATGAACCGGAGTTGGGCCTGCATCCGCGCGAACTGGCGCTGTTGGCGAGCATGCTCCGCGGGGCCGCGGAGGACCGCCAGGTGGTCGTGTCGACGCAGTCAGCGGATCTCGTGTCCCAATTCCGCGTGGAGGAAATCGTCGTGGCGAATCGGGCGTTCGGCCCCACGACATTCGAGCGGCTGGACGCGGAGGACCTGCAGGTCTGGCTCGATCAGTACACGCTGGGAGAGATGTGGAAGGCGAACATCATCGGCGGGCCCCCGGTTCGATGACACAGGTCATCGTCGTCTGCGAAGGACAGACGGAGGAGCGCTTCGTGAAGGAGGTCTTGGCTCGATCCCTGTGGGTCGAGGATCTGTATCTCTATCCGCGCTTGATTCCGACCTCGCCTACGAGCAAGGGCGGATCGCTCAGCGGGCAGCGGGTCATCGGTTTCCTGCGGGATCTCCTGCGACAGCGATGGGATGCCCAGGTCACGACCTTCTTCGACCTGTATGGACTGCCGTCCGACTTCCCCGGAGCCAGAGAAGCGGAAAGCATTCTCGACCCGCTGCAACGCGCCTCGGCGGTGGAGGCTGCGCTTCGCGCTGCGGCCGTGGAAGCGGCCGGCAGGGGGGAGCGGCGGTTCCACCCGCACATCCAGCCCTACGAGTTCGAGGCGTTGCTGTTCTCGGAAACACAGCGGTTCGGACAGGTGCAGCCGAAGTGGGTGAAAGCGGGAGTGAAATTGTCTGAGGTCCGCCATCGTGCCGTGAGCCCGGAACACATCAACGACGGAGAAGATACGCACCCGTCGGCGCTGCTGCAGGTTCTGAAACCGCGGTACCGTAAGCCCGAACACGGCGTGAGGGTGGCGGCTCGGATCGGGATCTAGCGCATGAGGGCGCAGTGTCGGCACTTCGACGGCTGGGTGTCGCGGATGGAACAACTGTCGTCCGGGGCAGAGGCGTAGGCAGTGTCGTTCTTCACGGAGTCGCTGGTCGAGGAGGCAGCACTCGACTGGTTTCGGTCGTTGGGGTACTCGGTGGAGAACGGCCCGCGGATGGTGCTCGGGGAACACGGGCAGCGGCGTGACACTTCGGAGGTCGTCCTGCGTTGGGAACTGTTGGGGGCTCTTTCCCGCCTGAACCCGCGCCTGCCCGACGAGGTGCTGCGGTCAGCGGCCGGTCGGCTGACGAACCCGGAGGGCGCGACGATCGATGCTCGCAACCGGGACTTCCACCGGATGCTGGTGGATGGCGTGGGCGTCGAGTACGCGGACGAGAGCGGCGAGGTGCGGGGCGCGCAGGTGCGGGTCGTGGACTTCGAGCAGCCGGACCGGAACTTCTTCACCGCGCTGAACCAGTTCACCGTCGAAGAGGCCGGGCGGCGCCGGAGGCCGGACCTGGTCGTGTTCCTGAACGGGCTGCCGGTGGGGATCCTCGAACTGAAGAACGCGGTGGACCCGGACGCGACCGTCCGGTCGGCGTGGCAGCAGGTCGGCACCTACCGGGCGGAGTTGCCGACGCTGTTCGCTTTCAACGAGGTGGTGGCGGTGTCCGACGGAATGGACTCCCGATTGGGAGGCGCCGCCTCTCCGTGGGAGTGGTTCCGGACCTGGCGGACGATCTCCGGGGAGGAACTGGCGCCGGTGTTCCTGCCGGGACTGCAGGTGCTGATCGAGGGGGTCTTCGAGAAGAACCGCCTGGTGGACCTGATTCGCGGCTTCATCGTCTTCGAGGACGACGGCCGCGGGACGCCGGTCAGGAAGATCGCCGGGTACCACCAGTTCCATGCGGTGCGGAAGGCGGTGAAGGAGACGCTGCGCGCGGCTCCCCGGGAGGCCGACCGGGTGGCGGAACCGCTTCTGGACTACGAGACCCGGGAGAGGTTCGGAGGGGAGCCGGGCGACCGGCGGATCGGGGTGATCTGGCACACCCAGGGCGCCGGGAAGAGCCTGACGATGGCGTTCTTCGCCGGGCAACTGGTCCGGGAGCCGGCGATGAAGAACCCGACGGTCGTCGTGCTGACGGACCGCAACGACCTGGACGAGCAGTTGTTCTCCACTTTCTACCGGTGCCGCGACCTGTTGCGGCAGACCCCGGAAAAGGCCGTCGACCGGGCCGACCTGCGGAAGAAACTGTCCGTCGCTTCCGGCGGCGTGGTCTTCACCACGATCCAGAAGTTCTTCCCGGACGAGAAGGGCGACCGCCATCCGCTCCTGTCCGACCGGGACAACATCGTGGTGATCGCCGACGAGGCGCACCGGAGCCAGTACGACTTCGTGGACGGTTTCGCCCGGCACCTGCGCGACGCGCTGCCGAACGCCTCCTTCGTCGGGTTCACCGGGACGCCCGTCGAACAGTCGGACAAGAACACCCGGGCGGTCTTCGGGGACTACATCAGCATCTACGACATCGGGCGGGCGGTGGAGGACCGGGCGACGGTCCCCATCTACTACGAGAGCCGCCTGGTGGAACTCGGTCTCGACGAGAGCGAGCGCCCGAAGATAGACGCCGACTTCGAGGAGGTCACGGAGGGCGAGGAAGTCGAGCGGAAGGAGAAGATCAAGAACCGGTGGCCGCAGTTGGAGGCGATCGCCGGGGCGGTGCCGCGTCTCACCCGGGTCGCGGAGGACCTGGTGGCGCACTTCGAGGAACGCCTCGACGCGCTGGACGGGAAGGCGATGGTGGTCACGATGTCCCGCCGCATCGCGGTCGAGATGTACGAGCGGATCGCCAAGTTGCGCCGGGAGTGGCATTCCGCCGCCGACGGGGACGGCGCCCTGAAGGTCGTCATGACCGGGGCCGCTTCCGATCCGCCGGAGTGGCAGCGGCACCTCGGCGGGAAGCGGCGGCGGGAACTCCTGGCCCGGCGTTTCCGCGACCCGGAGGATCCCCTGAGGATGGTCATCGTGCGCGACATGTGGCTCACCGGGTTCGACGCGCCGAGCCTCCACACCATGTATGTGGACAAGCCGATGCGCGGGCACGGGCTCATGCAGGCCATCGCCCGGGTGAACCGGGTGTTCCGGGACAAACCGGGCGGGCTGGTCGTGGACTACCTGGGCCTCGCCCACGAGTTGAAGCGGGCGCTCTCCATATACACGGAGAGCGGCGGCCGGGGGAAGACCGCCTTCGACCAGCAGGAAGCGGTGGACGCCCTGCAAGAGAAGTACGAGATCTGCTGCGGCCTCTTCCACGGCTTCGACCGCTCCCGGTGGGTCGAGGGGGCGGCTACCGAGCGGTTGTCGCTCCTGCCGGCGGCGCAGGAGCACCTCCTGACGCAACCCGACGGGAAGGCGCGCCTGGCAGAGGTGGTGAGCGCCCTCACGAAGGCGTTCGCGCTCGCGGTTCCGCACGAGGACGCCCTGAAGATCCGCGACGAGGTGGGGTTCTTCCAGGCAGTGAACGCGGCCCTCTCGAAGCGGGCGACAGCGGAGGCCCGGCCGGCCGACGAAGTCGAACACGCCGTGCGCCAGATCGTCTCCAGGGCGGTGATCCCCGAAGGCGTCACCGACCTCTTCGCCGCCGCCGGGTTGGATCGGCCGGATATCTCCATCCTGTCCGAAGAGTTCCTGGCGGAGGTGCGGGACCTGCCGCACAAGAACTTGGCGGTGGAACTCCTCCGGAAACTCCTGCGCGGCGAAGTACGGAAGCGCCGGAAGAAGAATGTGGTGGGGGCGCGGTCCTTCGCCGAGATGCTCGAGGAGACCCTCACCCGCTACCGGAACCGGGCGGTAGAGGCGGCGGAGGTCATCGAGGAACTCATCGCGATCGCCCGGGAGATGCGGGAGGCCGACCGGCGCGGGGACGAACTCGGCCTGAGCGAAGAAGAACTGGCCTTCTACGACGCCCTGGAGGCGAACGAGAGCGCGGTGCAGGTGCTCGGCGACGAGACGCTGCGGCAGATCGCGCTGGAACTGGTGGAGACCGTGCGGAAGAGCGCCACCGTGGACTGGACGCTCCGGGAGAGCGCCCGGGCGAACCTCCGCCGGCTGGTGAAGCGCGTCCTGCGGAAGCACGGATACCCGCCGGACCGGCAGGAGAAGGCCACCCGCACGGTGATCGAACAGGCGGAAGCGCTGTCCGGGGAGTGGACGAGTGCGGCCTGGTGAGCGCCTACGCCATCACCGACTGGACCGCCCGGTGAAAGCGCTGTCGGGGGAGCGGACGAGTGCTGCATTGTCCGGCTCCTGACGATAGCGTGGGCTCGCAACGATTTGGCGTCACGCGCTCGCCGGGGACGCGTGGCGAGGCTTCCCCGGTGTCCGATCCGCCGGGAACGGGTGGTCGGGCCGGGAGCGAGGCGGGATTCCCTGACCGAAGGAGCGCGGCGCCGCCCGGACCTCCGCAGGTTCCGGGAGCGCCACGGCCCGGCTGCGGCCGCGGTCCGCGGCGGCGTCTCTGACTCATCTTGGACAGTCTTTTTGCGTTTTGGAGCGTGGCCGGAGGGCAAGTCGTTGGGGCTGTTGGGGTTCGGTTCCGGCGAGGTCTCGATCCTGAACCGCGTGTAGTGCCACGCCTATGGATTCGGACCCGCTCAGATACTTCGATATCACATTGATTTCATTGCCATACCGAGTGAGATGTGTGGTAGGATCGTGCTGTCCCGGCCCGGAACCCCTCCATGTACCCCCGCATCAAGCAGAGCGGCAACCGCCAGTACCTCCAGATCGTCGAGAGCCGCCGCGAAGGCCCGAAGGTCAAGCAGGATGTCCTGTGCACCCTGGGACGGCTGGACGAACTGCGGGAGTCCGGGCAACTCGACCGGCTGACCGCCTCGCTGGCCCGGCACTGCGACCAGTCGCTGGTGCTCTCGGCGGCCCGGGCGGAGTGGGCCGAGAACCCGGAGATCCATCTGCGCCACGTGGGGCCGGGCCTGGTGTTCGACCGTCTCTGGGAGGAGACCGGCTGCCGGGAAGCGGTGTCGGCCCTGGCCGCCGGGCGGCGCTTCGGCTTCGACCTGGAACGGGTGGTGTTCTTCAGCGTGCTGCATCGGTTGTTCGCGCCCGGGTCGGACCGGCAGGCGGAGCGCTGGGGCGCCACCCGCGCGGTGGCCGGACTGGCGCCGCCGGCGCTGCGGCAGCTGTACCGGGCGATGGCCTGGCTGGGCGAACCCTGCGGGGAGAAGGACCCCGACGGGCGGGAGCGGACGACGAAGGATCTCCTCGAAGAGCGGCTGTTCGCCGCGCGCCGCGGCCTGTTCGCCCGGCTGGACCTGGTGTTCTTCGACACCACTTCGCTGTATTTCCACGGAGCCGGCGGGGAGGAGTTGGGGCGCCGGGGCCACTCGAAGGACCACCGTCCGCAGTTGAAGCAGCTGGTGCTGGGGATGGTGCTGGACCAGACCGGGACGCCGTTGTGCTCGGAGATGTGGCCGGGGAACACCGCGGATGTGACCACCCTGCTTCCGGTGGCGGAGCGTCTGTCCCGGCGTTTCGGGATCGGTTCGGTGTGCGTGGTGGCGGACCGGGGGATGGTGAGCGCGGCGAACATGAAGGAGTTGGAGCGGCGCGGCTGGCGGTATGTGCTGGGGGCGAAGATGCGCACGGTGACGGAGATCCGGGATCAGGTGATCGCGGATCCGGGGCCCTGGGAGAAGGTGCCTCCGCCTCCGGGGACGGAACGGGAGCGGGAGCCGTTGTTCGTCAAGGAGGTGGTGCTCCGGGACGAGAAGGGGGAGCGTCGGTATCTGGTGTGCCGGAACGAAACGCAGGCGCGGCGCGACCGGGAGGCCCGGGCGAAGATGGTGGCGGACCTGAGGGAGAAGCTGCGCAGCGGGCCGAAGCAGTTGGTGGCGAACAAGGGCTATGCGCGGTATCTGCGCCCCGAGGGTCGGGGGTTCGAGATCGACGAAGAGAAGGCGGAGGCCGAGGCGAAGTACGACGGGATCTTCGTGCTGCGTTCCAACGCCGGGCTTTCGGCGGCGGAGACCGCCCTGCGCTACAAGGAGCTGTGGCGGGTGGAGCACACCTTTCGGAAGACGAAGTCGGACTTGAAGACGCGGGCGATCTACCACCAGAGCGACGCGGCGATCCGGGGGCATGTGTTCTGCTCGTTCCTGGCGCTGGTGCTGCGGCACGAGCTGTTCCGGCGGCTGGGGGCGGCGGGGGTGGAGGCGGAGTGGAACGATGTGGTCCGGGACCTCGACCACCTGTGCGAAGGGGTGATCGAGAAGGACGGGAAGCGTTTCGTGGCGCGCACGGCGGCGGTGGGGGTCACCACGAAGGTGTTCCACAGCCTGCGGCTGCGGTTGCCCCCGGTGCTGCGCCGGGAAGGCGGTCCGACTCCGAGCGCCGCCTGAGGGAACCCCGCCCGCGGCGGGGTTGTAGTGCCACGCCCGGTCTGCGGGGCTCCTTACCTCTTTTTCGTCAACTACTTGCAATTTCAAACTGTCCAAGATGAGTCTGATCCGCACGCTGTCGCCGCCGGCGAGACCCGGACGCGAGTCTCCCGTATCCAGCGAGGATCGGATCGATTACGCGGCGCACGCGATCGTCGTGCAGCCGGTCGGAGAGGTGCCGAAAATGCGTCGGGCAGCGAAGGATGAGGCGTTCCCTCGCGGCGGCGATGTCGTCGTCGGCAATCGCCCGGGAGCGATCGCGGCCGGATTCGGTCTCGAAGCAGGATTCTTCCGCCAGCGCGTTCACGAGCCATGGCTGTCCTCGGGTCGCCGCCCAGATCTCCGTATGTGCTGATTCGGTGAAGGTCTGGCCGGTCTCTGCAGTGTTCTGCTCCAGGAGTTCCCGGACCTCGGCTTCCGAGAAATCGCCGAGGCGCAGCGTACGATCCGTGATTTCGAACGATCTGCGGACCTCAGGCGAATCGTCCAGTGGATTCCGCAGGCCGCAGAGGACGACGCTCACCCGGGATCGTTGTGTCTTCTCATCGCGAACGGCCTGCAGTTGACTAAGCACCGAGAGCAGCATTTTTCCGCGGAGGGAGTCGATCTCGTCGACCAGGAGGACGAGCGGCGTCGGACACGCGGCAGCCCAGCGGCTCAGTGTCTGTTGCAGAACCCGCGTTGGGCTGGTTTCGGTGAGAGCGCGGGCCCAGTGTCGCTGCGGGAAGTCGGCATGCTGGGCGATTCGCGCATGCTCCGAGAGTTCACTCAGTACGGTGCGCGTCCCTTCCTCGAGGCGGTCTCCGGCGACGCGGGCCATCTCGACACTGCAATACACCGCTCGGTAGCGTCGGTGGTTCAACTCGTCCCTGAGCGCGAGCAGAGCGGAGGTCTTGCCCGACTGCCGGGGCGCGTGGAGGAGGAAGGAATCGGCCTGCTCCATGAGGGGCACGAGTTTCGGCACGCCAGTTCGCCGGAGGGGCGGGATCTGGTAGTGCTCCGGGCGGACCGGGCCGGAGGTGTTGAAGTGGCGCACCGGGACGGATTCAGTATGCCACGGCGTTTCGCGGCGCCGGCGCCGGGAGCGCCTCTCCGGGGGAGCGTGTCGCCCGGTCAGCGGGAGGCGGCGGGGCCGAGGGTGAAGAGGGCGCCGTCCTGGGTGCCGAAGACGATGCGGTCGCCGCTGAGCGCCGGGGAACTCATGATCGGCGCTCCGGCGTGGAACTCGCCGCGTTTCTCCCCGGTCTCCAGATCGAGGACATGGATGCGGCCGTCTGCGTTCCCGGCATAGACCAGACCGGAAGCGACCGCCGGGGAACTGTCGAAGCGGGCGCCGGCGCGGAAGGTCCAGCGGGCCTCCCCGGTCTCCCGGTCGAGGGCGTGCACCATCTTGTCGCGGCCGGCCACCACGACCAGGTCGCCGGCGAGCGCCGCCGAGGCGTAGAAGGGGAAACTCCGCTCCGGATGCCGGTAGCGCCAGCGGAGGGTCCCGGTGTCGGCTTCCACCGAGAGGACTTCGTTGTCGAAGGTTCCGTAGAAGAGGACCCCGCCGCCGAGAGCCGGGGAAGCCGCGGTGTAGGCCCCGGAGTCGAAACGGCCCACTTCCGCGCCGTCGGAGATCCGGATTCCGCGCAGGACCGCGTCGCAGCCGGTGATCCAGACCCGGTCACCCTGGCGGGCCGGGGTCCCGTGGACCGGCCCCTCGGTGGCGACCGACCATCTCTCGGCTCCGGTCTCCCGGTCGAGGGCGTAGAAGCGCTCGTCGTAACTGCCGATGAGCACCAGGTCCCCGACGACGACCGGGGAAGCCTTGATCTCGGCGCCGGTGGCGAAGGTCCAGCGGGGCGTCCCGGTGTCGGCGTCCAGGGCGTGGAGGACGCCCAGCAGGTCGCCGACGAACACCAGGCCCCCGGCGACCGCGGGCGAGGACTCGCCGAAGCGGTCGTCCTCGAAATCCGAAGGCGTTCCCCCCGGTTCCTGCCGCTCCGGTGCGTCGGGCGACGCCCCCGGCCGGTAGCGCCACTCCTCGGCTCCGTCCTCGAGGGCCAGCTTCACGAGCACCCCGGGGAGGGCGGTGGCGTACACGAAGCCGCCAGAGACCGCCGGGGAGCCCTCGACGGAGAAGCCCAGCGGAACCGTCCAGCGGACCTCGAGGGACGCGCCCGGGCCCTCGGGAGCGGCGCCGGTGAGGGCCGGGTCGCGGCGGAACTGGGGCCAGTCGCGCGCGTCCGGTTCGTCCGCTCCGGCGGCGGCCGCTCCGGCGCCGACCGGAAAGAGAAATCCGCCGGCGAGCGCTGCCGCGAAGAGGCGGGATCGTCGGGACTCGGGGCGCCGCCCGGCTCTGTCTTTCGGGTTCATCGGAGTTCCCGGTAGAGGGAGAGCGCCGCCCCGGCGTCGAAGGGCCGGGGATTGAACTTGCCGGTCCACTCCTCGGTGGCCTCGGCGGCGAGGTCGGGGAGATCGGCCTCCGGCGGCGTCCCGTTCCGGGCGCCGGGGGAGGGGGCGGAGTCGGCGGGCGGGGAATCCCCGGAGAGCGCGGCGGCCGCGGCCCAGTCCCGCAGTCGGGCGGCCAGGGTGTCCCCCGGGGAGTCCCCGGGTTCGATCCCCGCGGCGCGGAGGAGGGCGGCGTACTCGGACGAAACCGCCTCCCACCGCCCGTTCCACCGGGCTACCGGCGGCAGGGTGCGGGCGAGGGCGCGTCCGTGGCTCACGCCGTACCTCCGGGTCAGCGGGTTCGCCAGCGCGTGGGCCGCGCCCAGCATGGAGCGCTCGATGGCGGCGCCGGCGCAGAACGCTCCCCGCTGCATCCGTTCCCGGTCGGCCAGGTCGGCGGAACCGGTGACCACCCGCTCGAAGGATCCCGCGAGCAGCGAGAAGGCCCGGCGGCTGAGGGCGCGGGAGGCGTCGTCGGCCCGCGTGGTCACCGCGGTCTCGACAGCGTGCGCCAGCGCGTCGTAGCCGGCGGCGGCGGCGACCTCGGGAGGAGCGGAGCCGAGGAGGGTCGGGTCGTGGACCACGGCGCGGAACATCGCCGAGGGCGCGCCGCAGGCCATCTTCCGGTGGTCGCGGTCGCGGGAGATCAGCGCGTAGGACTGCGCCTCGCTGCCGGTTCCGGCGGTGGTGGGGACGCCGAGCAGGGGCGGCAGCGGGTGCGGGGCGCGGTCGTAGCCCCGGTAGTCCTCCATGACCCCGCCGCCGGCGCGGAGGAAACCGACGGCCTTCGCCATGTCCAGTGAACTGCCGCCGCCGAGGCCGATCAGGGAGTCGGCGCCGTGGCGCGCCGCCGCTTCGGCGCCGGCGGCGGCCTCGGTCTCCGTCGGGTTCTCGCCGAAGTCGGTGAAGGCCGCCGCTTCGAGACCGGCCTCGGCGAGCGGGCCGAGCGCCCGGGCGAGGATTCCGGCCTCGGCGATTCCGCGGTCCGCGGTGACCAGCGGCCGGCGGAATCCGAGGGCCGCGGCCAGGGCGCCGACGGTTCCGAGGGAGCCCCGGCCGGAGCGGACGGTCGGACCCGGGCCCTCCCGCAGTCGCCAGGTGTCCGGCAGCGGTCCCCGCCGGACCCCGGCGAAGGGAGATTCCGGGGCAGCGGCGCCCGCGGGGGGAGAGGTCGGGGACTCGGCCGGGGGCCTCACCTCGGGGTCGGGCCGGGGGCCGGTCGGGTCCCGGTGGGGGTCAGCGCCGACCGACTCCGGACGCGCCGGCCGTGTCCGCCTGTTCCTCGTCGTGGAGGGCGAAGAGCCGGTTCCGGCTGGCGATGTAGAGGACGCCGTTCGCCGGGACGGCGCTCGAATACACCGAACTGCCCATGTTCATCTCGGCGATCGGCTCCTCCACGGGGCCCGGTCGTAGCACGACCACATCGCCGTCCTCGTCCCCCAGGTACAACTTGCCGTCGGCGACCAGCGGCGATCCCCAGACCGCGGCGAAGGTGTCGTGGACCCAGAGCGGTTCCCCGGTTTCCGCATCGAGTGCGTGGAGGAAGCCGGAGAAGTCGGGGAGGTAGAGGATGCCGTCGGCCACCGCCGCGGTGGAGATGGAGCGGCGGATGGCGTCGTAGTGCCAGAGGCGGCCGGATTCGGTGAGGTCGCCGCGCCCGGTTCCGTCTATGGCGTAGAGGTGGCCGACTCCTTCGCCGTGTTCCGGGTCCTGTCCGTTGGCGATGAACACCCGGCCGCCGGCGATCACCGGCGTGGAGATGAGGCTGTTGCGAGTGCGCGGCCACACCGAGTCCTTCGGGTTCGTGTCGAACGACCAGAGGGTCTCGCCGGTGGCGGCGGCGTAGCCCCGGACCCAACCGTCCCCTTCGCCGATGACCACCTGCGTCACGCCGCCGATCTCGCCGACGCCGGCGGAGGACCACTGGCCGTGGAGGATGTTCTCCCCGACATGGTTCTGTTCCCAGACCAGTTCGCCGGTCCGCTTGTCCACGGCGATGGTCGCCGGGGCGAGCGGCGAGGGGATGTTGGCGTGGGTCTCGTCGTGCCCGTTCGAGGTGCTGACGAAGAGGAGGTCGCCGTAACTCACCGGGCTGGCGTTCGACATGTTGTGGGGAAAGGCGCCCAGTTCCTCCATCATGTCGAACCGCCAGAGGATGTCGCCGTCCGTCGGGGACCGGTAGGTCTCGTCGGTGAAGGGCCCGTCGTTGCCGTCGGCGAGGCCGCCGGCGTCGAGCGCGATCACTTCGCCCCGGTTCGTCACATAGTAGATCCGGTCACCCTCGACGAGGGGTGAAGAGCAGATTCCCTGGTACGGCCAGTCGTTGACCCGGCCGGACGCCAACTTGTCGGAGACCATCTGCCAGACCAGTTCCCCGGTCCCGGCGTCGAAGGCGAGCAGGACGCCCTTGTCGCCGACGATCTCCTCGTCGTAGAGCGCCTCGTTGTTCGTGCCGACATAGACCCGGCCGCCGGCGACGATCGGGTTGCCGTAGGTCTGCGAGCCGAGCGCCGCCGCCCACTTCACATTGCGGCCGCTCCCCACATCCCACTCGGAGGGCAGGGGGGCCGGGCTGTCCGAGACCATGTTCCGGTCGGGGGAGCCGCCCCACATGGGCCAGTCCTGGGCGGCGGCCGGCGCGGCGAGCAGCAGGACGCCGAGCGCGACGGGGGCCGGCGCCGGCCGGCGGGCGCGGAGGCGGGCCTCGGGGGAGATTCCGGTGGCGCGGCCGCGGCCGCGAGGGGTGCCTCGGAGGTTCACTGTGGGGCGGTTCCTTTCCCGTCGTCGGCGCCGCCGGGCTCGACGCGGATGTCGTCGAAGAAGATCTCGGCGGTCACCGCGTCGGCGAAGATGCCGGGCGTCCCCTTCTCGTGGGGGAGGGCTTCGCGCCACTCGACGGTCCAGTCTTCGGGCTCCTCCTCGCCGCGGGGCCAGACCCGGCCCTGGGCGACGATGCCCTCCCCGTCCTCGACGACCCGGAACTTCATCGAGTACCAGGTGTCCGCTTCCCAGGCGAACGGGATTCCCATGATCCGGCCCTCCGTCGGGGTCCAGGAATGGATCTCCAGACGCTGGTGGGTTCCCTTGAGGACCAGTTGGTATCTCTGGGCCACGAGCCCGGCGTTGCCCAGTTGGCGGCGGCGCGTCCGGGCCAGGACATCGGCCGAAACCGTGTAGCCGGAGAGCGAGGGCTGGCCCATGTACACCCGGGCCCGGCGGAGGAAGGGGTTGTCGGCGCGTTTCACCAGGACCCGCGCCCCCTCTTCTCCGTCCTCGCCCGCTTCGAGGGTGCGCACTTCGTACTTGCCGGCGGCGTTCATCCATTCCGGCGGCAGGGCGGAGTCCTCGGCGTCGAAGTCCCATCGCCAGGGCAGGGGCGGGACCACGCGGAAGCGCGCTGCGGCGGTGGTCTCGCCGACGCTGACGGAGACCGCGCCGGCCCCGGCGGGCGCGTCCGGGCGGACTCGGAGGACGCCCCCTTCGACTTCGGCGGCGAGACCGGCGACCGACCAGCGCAATTCGTCGTCGCCCGGAGGCGGCGCCGGGTTGCCGAGGGCGTCGAAGGCGCGGACGGTCAGGGCGATCTCGTCCCCCGGGGAGAGGATCTCCTCCGTGGGGGAGAGGAGCAGCCGGGTGGCGGCTCCGGGCGGGGTCCCGGTACTCCCCGCGGCAGACGCCGCCGGCGGCGCGGGGCGGCGTTCCCCGATCGCGTAGAGATGGGAGTTCGACACCAGATAGACGACGCCGTCGCTGACCGCGGCGGAAGCGAAGATCTCCTCCGGGGTGTCCGTCGAGCCGAGGAGATCCCGGTCGAGGATCTCGACGCCGTCTTCCTCCGGGCGGAGGATGAAGAAACTCCCGTTCACCGTGCCCACATAGAGTTTGCCGTCGGCGAGCACCGGGGAGGCGCGCTGGATGGTGCCCAGGTTCTCGCTCCACCGGGTTTCGCCGTCGGACGCCCGGAACGCGGCCAGGTTGGCGCTGTTGTCCACCCAGAAGACGGTCTCCCCGTCCGTGACGCCGGAGGAGTAGCCGCCGAGGAAGCCCGGCGCGCGCCAGCGGGCGGCCTCCGGCGCGATCTCCCCGGAGGAAGCGGCGTCGAGACCGGCGACGAGCCCCATGACCGAGGAATCCACGTTCTCCTCGCCGTGGCTCACGACGGCGAGGTCCCCGACGAGGAGGGCGCCGCTGTTGACGCCGCGTTTGCTCATGGGAAACCGCCAGACCGAGGCGCCGGTGCCCGGCTGCAGGGCGTGGAATGAGCCGTCCCCGCCGCCGACCAGGAACAGCCGCTGCCCGGCGACGGTCCGCACCAGCGGGGGCGAGTAACTGGTGTCGAAGGGGCGTTCGCCGGGATCGCCCAGCCAGCGGAGGCGGCCGGTCCGCTTGTCGAAGGCGAAGAATCGCTGCCGGCCCCGGGCGTGTTCCCCCCAGAGTGAACTGACCCCGCTCAGGACGACCAGGTCGTCCACGAGGAGCGGCGACGGCGTCCGGCCGCCGTAGGTGGCCACATAGCCCAACTCCTCCGAGAGCGACCGCTCCCAGCGGATCGAGCCGTCTTCGGCGTCGAGGGCGAGGAGTTCGCCGCCGACGGTGAAGAAGAACACGCTGCCGGTCTCGGCGTCGGCGGCCGGCGAGGCCCAGCCGACCCGGTGCGAAGGGCTGTCGGCGTGGAAGAGGTTGCGGCGGACTTCCCAGTGGAGGGCGCCGGTTGCGGCGTCGAGGGCGCTGAGGCGCTCCTGCCGGGTCTCCTGTTCGCCGGAGCCGGTCTGGACGAAGAGGCGGTCGCCGAGAACCACCGGGGTGGAACGCCCGCCGTACGGCGCCCGGAACAGCAGGTTCTCCCCGTCCGGCGACCAGGACTCCGGCAGACCGGTCTCCGGCGAGGTTCCGTCGTCCGCCGGACCGCGGATGGAGGGCCAGTCGGAAGCAGCGGCGAGTCCCCCGGCGATCAGGAGGGCGATCGGGAGGGCGATCGGGAGGGAGATCGGGAACGCCACCGGCCGCCGCGCGGGCCGGGGGGCGGAACGCGGGGACGCCCGGAACCGGGTCGCTGCGCCCGGCCCGGGGGGAGGACGACTCACCGGCGCTGCCGGAACGCCGAAAGACCCTCGCCGGCCGGAAAACCGGGGCAGCGAGAGCCGGGTGGCGGGGGTCGAACGAGGAAGGGTCGGGATTTCCGGAGACATGCGGCGCCGCCGGAGGAGGCCCCCCGACGGGGCGGGGATTCTACGCCCGCAGCACTTCCTGCGGCGTCGGGGGAAGCGGTCCCGGCGCGGGAGCGGTCGGAGGACGACCGGCGCAGCCCCGGCCACCGGGCGACGGGGCACAATACGCAGCACCCCGACCCCGCGTCCGCCGCGGTCCGGGAGTCCGGGTCCGGATTCTCCTCCGCGGGCCCCTCCCTTCGCCGGCCACCGCCGGGCGCCTCGTCCCCATGTCTCTCCCGCCGCTGCTGCTTCGGTTCTTCCTGGTCGCCTTCGCGGCGGCCGCTTTCGCGCCGTCGCCGGCCGCCGGCGAGGAACCCGGCGCGGCGGGCTGGCCGGGCTGGCGGGGCCCCGGCGGCGACGGCGTCTCCCCGGAGACCGGCCTGCCGGTCCGCTTCGCCCCGGGCGAGACGCTGGCGTTCCGGGTCCCGGTGCCCGGCCGCGGGCATTCCTCGCCGGCGGTCCGGGAGGGCCGGCTCTTCCTCAGCGCCGCGGTCGCCGGGGAGCGGATCCCGGGTCAGGCGCCGGCCGACCATGTGCGGGGCGGCGAGGTGTACCTGCACCCGGCGAGCGAGGCCGGGGAACGGCGGCACACGCTCTTCGCCCTGGCGTACGACGCCCGGACCGGGGCGGAACTCTGGCGGCAGACCGCCTACGACGGCCCGGTCTTCGACAACCGCCACCGGGGGAACACCTACGCCTCTCCCACGCCGGTGGTGGACGGCGAACGGGCCTACTTCTACTTCGGCTCGGAGGGCCTCTACGCGTACACCCTCGACGGCGAGTTGGCCTGGCAGCGGGATCTCGGCGACTTCGGGGTGTGGGGGCTCGGGCACGGGATCTCGCCGGTGCTCCACGGGGAATTGCTGATCCTGGTCTGCGACGACGACGACGCCGGCGAACACGGCGCCCTCGTCGCCGTGGACCGCCGTTCCGGGGAAACGGTCTGGAACACGCCGCGGCGGGTGCGGAAGAGTTGGGCGACGCCGGCGCTCGTGCCGGTGGGCGGCGCCCTGCAACTGGTGATCTCGAGTTTCGACCGGATCGCCGGGTACGCCCCGGACAGCGGCCTCGAACTGTGGCGGACGGAAGGATTCGGCTCGAACGCCATCCATACGCCGCTCCACCACCCGGTCGGCGGCGGCAGTCTGGTCTTCGCCTCCACCGGATACCCCAAGAAGGAGATGCGGGCGATCCGGCTGGGCGCGGACCGCTCTCCGGACGGCCCGCCGGAGACCGCCTGGAGTTACCGGCGCGGCACCGGGTATCTCCCCTCGGCGCTCCTCTACCGGGATCTGCTGTTCATCGTTTCCGACGGCGGCGTGGTGACCGCCCTCGAACCGGCGACCGGCGAGGTCGTGTTCCTGGGTCGACCGCGGAAACCGGGGCGGTACCATGCGTCGCCGGTCGGCTACGAAGGGCTGGTGCTCATCGCCAGCATCGAGGGCGATCTCACCGTCTTCCGCGCCGACCGGACTTTCGAGATCGTGGCCGAGAGTTCCCTGGAGGACTCCTTCTGGGCCTCCCCGGCGATCGCCGACGGGACGGTGTTCCTGCGCGGCGCTTCGACCCTCTACGGCTTCCGGGTCGGCGGCGCTTCCTCCGCGACGGAGCCGCCCGGCTCTCCGGTCCGCTGACGACCGGTGCTCCCTGCCGCCGGCCCGGCGGGAGGATTCCCGAGGTTCCCCATGGTTGACCCCCGCAGAAGCGCGACCCGCGCGGCGCCCTTCGTCCGCCGCTTCCCGGTGGCGGCCCTCGCCCTCGCGCTCGCTTCCGGCTTCTTCGCCTGCGGTCCGCCCCCGGACACCGCGCCCCGGGAACCGGCGCAGTACGACGCGCGAACCTTCTTCGAGACCGAGACCGTCTTCGGGGCTTCGTTCTCCGCCGACGGTTCGCGGCTCCTGATGACCTCCGACCGGAGCGGCGTGCTCAATGTGTACGCCCAGCCGGTGGACGGCGGCGCGCCGGAGCAGATCACGCACTCCGGGACCGACGCGATGATTGCGCGGGCCTTCTTCCCCGAGGACGACCGCATCCTCTACACCGCGGACCGGGGCGGGAACGAACTCTCCCATGTGTACCTGAAGGAGCCGGGGAAGGAGGCGGTGGATCTCACCCCCGGCGAGGACCTCCGGGCGAATTTCCTGCGCTTCCGGCGGGACGGCGCGGGTTTCTTCGTGACCACGAACGAGCGGAATCCCCAGGCCGACGACCTCTACGAGTTCGACAGCGCCACCCTGGAGCGCCGGCTGGTCTTCGAGAATCCGGGAGGGTTCTTCGTCGGTCCGGTGAGCGGCGCCGGGCGCTTCCTGGCGCTCACCCGCTCCCGGAGCAACGCGGACAGCGATGTGTACCTGGTGGACCTCGAAGAAGCCGGGGCGGACCCGGTCCACCTGACCCCCCACGAAGGAGACGCGCAGTACCAGCCGTACGGCTTCACCCCGGACGACCGGCGACTGGCCTACGGGACGGACGCCGAAGGCGAGTTCACCGAGGCCTGGACCTACGACCTCGAGACGGAGGCGCGCGAACTGCTGCTCTCGGCGGACTGGGATGTGTTCCGCGTGGCCTGGTCGCGGAACGGCAGGTACCGGCTGACCGCGGTGAACGCGGACGCCGCCACCGAAATCACCGTGCGGAACGAGGAGACCGGGGAAGCGGTGGCGTTTCCGGACCTCGGAGCCGGCCAGGTGACCGGCGCCGCGGTCTCCCCGGACGAGACCGCGCTCGCGTTCTACTTCGACGGCGACTCGTCGCCGGGGAACCTGTACTGGCTCGATCTCGAGAGCGGCGAGGCGCGCCGACTCACGGACTCGCTGAATCCGGCGGTGGCCCGGGAGGACCTGGTCGAGGGCGAGGTGGTCCGCTTCGCCAGTTTCGACGGCCTGGAGATCCCGGCCCTGCTCTACCGCCCGCACGGCGCCTCGGCGGAGGATCCGGCGCCGGCGCTGGTCTGGGTCCACGGCGGCCCGGGCGGGCAGAGCCGCCACGGCTACCGGGCTTCGCTGCAGCACCTGCTGAACCACGGCTACGCGATCCTGGCGGTGAACAACCGGGGTTCCTCCGGCTACGGCAAGACCTTCTTCCACCTCGACGACCGCCGCCACGGGGAGGACGACCTCGCCGACTGCATCGCCGGTCGGGACTACCTGGCCACGCTCGACTGGATAGACCCGGACCGGGTCGGGATCATGGGCGGGAGTTACGGCGGGTACATGGTGGCGGCGGCCCTGGCCTTCGAGCCGGAGGTGTTCGAAGTGGGGGTGAACATCTTCGGGGTGACGAACTGGGTGCGCACGCTCTCCAGCATCCCCGCCTGGTGGGGCCCGGCGCGGGACGCGCTCTACGCGGAACTCGGGGACCCGGAGACGGATATCGAGCGCCTGACCGCGATCTCGCCGCTGTTCCACGCGGAGAACATCGTCCGGCCGCTGTTCGTCGCGCAGGGGGCGAACGACCCCCGGGTGCTCCAGGTCGAGAGCGACGAGATCGTGGAGGCGGTGCGGGCGAACGGCGTTCCGGTGGAATATGTGGTGTTCCCCGACGAGGGCCACGGCTTCCGGAAGCGCGAGAACCGGATCACGAACTCGGAGCGCATCCTGGACTTCCTCGAGACCCATCTGGGCCGATGAGACCGCGAGGCGCCGCCGCCGGCGACCGTTCCCGACCGGCCCTCCGTCCCGCCGGGACCGCCATCGCGGCAGCCCTGGTGCTCGTCGCCTCGGGAGCGACCCCGGGGGCGGCGGCGCCGGCGCCGGAAGAGGGGGGCGAAACGGCAGGGGAGTGGGCCCGGTTCCGGGGCCCGAACGGGGCCGGGGTCGGACCCGAAGGGGCGTTGCCGACCGCCTTCGGGCCGACGGAGGCGCTCGTCTTCCGGACGCCGCTCCCGCCGGGCCACTCCTCCCCGATCCTCGCCGGCGGCCGGGTCCATGTGACCGGCTTCTCGGAGAGCGAGTTCGTCACCCTGGCGCTCGACGCCGGCACCGGCGAGGAACTCTGGCGCGCCCGCGCCGGCCGGGAGCGGAACACGGAAGTGGACTCCCGGAACAACGCCGCCTCGCCCAGCGTGGCCGCGGACGCGGAGGCGGTGTTCGCCTTCTTCCCGGACCTCGGCCTGCTGGCGTACGACGCGGCCGGCCGGGAGCGGTGGCGAACGCCGCTCGGCCCCTTCGACAACCTCTACGGGATGGGCGCCTCCCCGATCCTCGCCGGGGACGCGGTGGTGCTGGTGCTCGACCAGAAACTGGAGTCCGAGATCGTGGCCTTCGACCGGGAGACCGGCGCGGTCCGCTGGCGCACCGGGCGGCCGGAGGCGACGAGCGGCCACTCGACCCCGATCCTGCGCCGGACCGACGCGGGAGTGGAAGTGATCGCCCCGGGGAGTTTCCGGATGACCGCCTACGACCTCGCCGACGGTTCGCCCCGCTGGTGGGTGGACGGCCTCCCCTGGGAGATGAAGTCCACGCCGCTGCTCGAGGGCGACCGGCTCTTCGTGAACGGGTACGGGGCGCCGCTGAACCAGCCCGGAAACCGGCGGACGGCGCCGTCGTTCGCCGAGGCGCTGCGGGAGATGGACGAAGACGGCGACCGGTCGATCTCCGAGGAGGAGGCGGAGGGCCATCCGGCGTCGTGGTTCAGCGTCATAGACCTCGGAAGCGACGGGGGCCTCGAGGAGGACGACTGGAGTTACTACGAGTCGGTGCTCGCTTCGCAGAACGGGGTCCTCGCCATCCGGCCGGGCGCGCCGGGGGAGCGGGGCGACCTCACCGGGCCGAACACGCTCTGGAGTTACCGCCGGCGGGTGCCGCAACTCCCCTCGCCGCTGCTCTACCGGGGGGTCCTCTACCTGGTGAACGACGGCGGGATCGTCACCGCGCTCGATCCGGAGACCGGGCGGCTGCTGTCGCAGAACCGGCTCGCCGGCGCGGTGGACGCGTACTACGCCTCGCCGGTGGCGGCGGACGGGAAACTGTTCTTCGTGAGCGAACTGGGGATGGCCGTCGTAGCGCGGCCGCTCGATCGGGGCGAGGAAGCCGCGGAACTCGAAGTCCTGCGCGTGAATCCCCTCGAGGAGGCGGTGTACGCGACCCCGGCCCTCGCCCCGTCGCGGCTCTACATCCGGACCGTCGAGCACCTGTACGCCTTCGGCCGGGAGGCCGCCGGCGGCTGAGGCCGTACCCGGCACGACGCACCCGAAGAAGGAACGACGACATGGACTGCCGATACTGCGGCCAGCCGGCCGGTTTCCTGCGCACGAAACATCGCGAGTGCCAGGAGCGGCACGACGAAGCGATGGAGTTCTGCATCGGGGAGGTGAAGAAGGCGGCGATCTCCGGCCGGACCTGGCGCGACATCGAAAATGCGGTGCGCCAGCGGATGGCGCAGGGCCATGTCGCGAACGGCGACCTGGGGAAGATCGTCGCGCCCGGAACCACCGCCGCGGTGGCCCATGTGCTGGACGACAACATCCTCGACGAGGAGGAAGAGCGGTGCATCAACGCCTTCGTCGAGTCGCTGCGCGAAGCGGGTTTCCGACTGGAGGGGTTCGAGGTGATCGAGGACCAACTGCGGAAGGCGTCGGTGCTGCGGCTGGTCCTGGAGGGGCAGAACCCGGCGGCGAAGTTCGGCGTCGTGACCCACGGGTTCCGGTTCATGAAGTCCGAGGCCCCGATCTGGCGGTTCGAGGGGGTGGGTTACGAGATCACGAAGACCCGCGTCCACTACTCCGGCGGGAGTCGGGGCATGTCGGTGCGGGTGGCCCGGGGCGTGTACCTGCGCACCGGCGGGTTCCGCGGCGAACGGCATGTCGAGGAAGAGCGGCACCTGGTGGATGTCGGCGATCTGGTCATCACCACCAAGCATGTGTACTTCCGCGGCGAGAGCCACCGCTTCCGGGTGCGCCACGACCGGGTCGTCTCCTACGATCCGCTGCAGGACGGCTTCGAGATGACCCGGGATCGGGTGAACGCCCGCCCGGAGCGCTTCTATGTGGGCGACGGCTGGTTCGTGAACAACCTGCTGATGAACGCGCCGGATCTCGAATGAAGCCGCTGCCGGCCGCGCTTCTCCTCGGGGCGCTCCTTTCCGGGGCGGCCTCGGCGGCCGGCGGCGGTCCGGAACCGGGGAGTCGGCAGGCCGGCCGGCCGGAGGCGGAGCCGGCCGGGGAGGACCTGCGGCGGGCCGCGGGAGAAGGGGACGAAGCGGCCGTCCGGGCCCTCCTGGAAGCGGGCGCGCCGGTGGACGGGGCGAACCGCTACGGCGCCACGGCGCTCTTCTTCGCCGCCGACCGGGGACACGCCGGGATCGCGCGGCTCCTGGTCGAGGCCGGCGCCGCCCTCGACCTCGAAGACCGCTTCTACGGGATGACGGCGCTGGCCCGGGCGGTGGCCTCGGACCGGCGGGAAGTGGCGCTCCTGCTCCTCGAACGAGGCGCCGCCGGGGCCGGCGCGGCCCTTTCGAGCGCCGCCCGGGACGGGGACCGGGAGATGCTCCGCGCCGCGCTGGCGAACGGCCGTTTCGACGAACGGGCGCTCCGCGCCGCCCGGGAGGCGGCGGCCGGGGACGAAACCCTGCTCGCGCTGCTCGAGGAGGCGGCGCCGGAGACCGAGACGGCGGCCGCGGTCCCGGCGGCGGAACTCGAGACCCTCGTTGGGAGTTACTGGCGCGAGACCGCGCAGGAAGGGTTCGAGATCCGCCTTCTGGAGGAGGGAGCGGAGCGGTCGCTGGAAGCGCGGCGCACCGCGGGCGGGGAGCGCGCCGCCGTCGGGTCGGCGCTCCGGCTGCGTCCCGCGGGGGCGCCGCGAAGTTTCACCGCCGAGGAAGGGGAGGTCCGCTTCACCTTCGCCGGTCGGGGCGGCATGGTCGAGCGCCTGGTGGTCGAGCGGGAAGGCGCCCGCACCGCCTACGACCCCTGGGGCGAGGCGGAGAGCCGCGAGCCGGCCCGGGAGATCGGGAGCGCCGGGGCGGAAGGGCGCCGGCGCGCCGGGGCGTCGAACCCGCTCCCGCCCGAACGGGGCCCGGCCCGCCCCTGGCCGCAGTTCCGGGGCTCGTCCGGCGGCGGCGTGGCCGACGGACAGGGGGCGCCGCTCCGCTGGAACGCGGGCCCGAACGACGAAGCCCCGGGCGGCGGCGTAGGGGGCGACCGGACGGGCATCCGCTGGGAGGCGGCGCTCCCCGGGCTCGGGGTCTCGAGTCCGATCATCTGGGGCGACCGGGTGTTCGTGGTGACCGCGGCGAGCGCGGCGGACCGCGAGTTCCGCATCGGGCTCTACGGCGATGTGGCTCCGGTGGAAGACGACTCGGAGCACGAGTTCACCCTGCGGGCGTTCGCTCTCCACTCCGGGGAGGAGCTCTGGACCACCCTCCTCCACCGGGGCGTCCCGCTGACGAAGCGGCACACCAAGTCGAGCCAGGCGAACGCGACCCCGGCGACCGACGGGGAACGCATCGTCACCGTGCTCGGGAGCGTCGGGCTGCTCCTCTGCCACGACCTCGAGGGCCGGCTGCTGTGGGAGCGCTCCGTGGGCGCGCTGAACAGCGGCTGGTTCTACGACCCCGGCTACCAGTGGGGACACTCCTCCTCCCCGGTGATCCACGAGGACACGGTGATCCTGCTCGCCGATGTCCACGGCGGGGCGTTCCTCGGCGCCTTCGCGCTGGCCGACGGCAGTCCGGTCTGGCGGGCGGAGCGGAACGAGGTCTCCACTTTCTCGACGCCGCTCGTCCACCGCGCCGGCGGCGCCGCCGAGGTGGTGGTGAACGGGACGACGATCGCCGGGTACGACGCGGGGAACGGCGAGCGGCGCTGGCATCTCGGGCCGAACTCGGAGATCCCCATCGGGGTTCCGCTCCTCGGCGACGGCCTGCTCTTCGTCCAGGCCGGGTATCCGCCGATCCGCCCGATCTACGCCATCCGGCCCGGCCGGCGCGGGGATCTCAGCCTGGCCGCGGGAGAACGGACGAGCGACGCCGTTGCCTGGAGTCACGACCGGGGCGGGGTGTACATCCCCTCGCCGCTCTTCTACCGGGGGATCCTCTACCTGAACGCGAACAACGGGCGGCTCGCCGCCTACGACGGGGAGACCGGCGAGCGCCTCTACCGGGTGCGCCTGGGCGGCGCCGGCGGCTCCTACGCCGCTTCGCCGATCGCCGCCGACGGCCGGATCTACTTCACCTCCGAGGAAGGCGACACCTTCGTGGTGCGGGCCGGGCCGCGGTACGAACTGCTCGCGGAGAACTCGGTGGACCGGATCGTCATGGCGACGCCGGCGCTCAGCGACGGGGTGCTCGTCCTCCGGGCGCTGGACCGGCTCTACGGCATCACCGGCGAGGCCGGCGCACCCTGACGATGAGCGAGTCCGCGCCCACCTCCCCACACACCCGACGGTGGCTCCGCATCCTCGCCTGGAACCTCGGGTTACTCGTTCTGGCAGGTATCGTCGGCGAAGTCGGGCTCCGCCTGACGATGCCCTTCAATCGCGCTCATCCGGTACGGTTCGAACCCGGAGTGGGGTGGCGTCTCGAACCGGGGCAGACCGTCCGGTGGACGAATTGGCGGGACTTCTGGACCGTCTCCCGGACGAACTCCCAGGGTTTCCTCGACCGGGAACCGGTCCCGCCGGCGCGCGCCCGCAGGACCTGCCATGTCACGGTGATCGGAGACTCCTTCGTCGAGGCGCGTGAAGTCCCCATCGCCGACAAGTTCCACATCGTCCTGGAGGCCCTCGCGGCGGTGGAACTGCCGCGACTGCAGGTAACGACCTCGGCCTTCGGCTGGGGCGGCACCGGACAGATCCAGCAATTGGTGCTCTACGACCGATACGCCAGCAGCCGGTCCCCGAAATTGATCGTGCTCGTCTTTTTCCTCAACGACTTCCGGAACAACTCCACCCGTTTCTGGGGCCCGGGCGGCGGTCTCGACCGGGAGAAGTGGCCGTGGCCCATCCTGACGCGAGACGAGGGCGGAACGCTGCGAATCCGTCCCCCGCGTTGGCCCTCCCTCGAGGGCCGGACGGACGGGTATGGCGAGATGCCGTTCTCGTGGGCCAGAGCCCTCCGGGGCGTTGCCTGGCGCGCGGAACGGGCGGCGCGGCCATCGTATCTGTTCGGTCGGCTGCGCGGTGAATGGCATCGGTTTCGGGCTTGGAGGAATCGGCGGCGCGTCGCTGCGGATCTCCGAAACGCCGGCAGCGAAGTCGATCCGCGAGCGTTCTCGACCATCTTCCCCGACATTGCCGGAGTTCTCCGGAATCGAAGCGAGTTCGCGGGAACGGACCTTCGCGCGCTGCTCGGGGACACGGTGGAGGAGACCGGGTTCGCCCTCGACCGGTTCGTCGAGCGCGCCGACCGGGACGGCGCCGATCTCGTCCTCATGGTCCCTTCGTGGAAGGGGGTCGCGGGCCGGGAACAAGTCCTCGAAGTGGTTCACTCGCTGGCGACCGCGCGCGGGATTCCCGTCATCGATCAGTCCGAATACATCCTCGGGCAGGGGCTGGACCCCGAGATGGGGCACTTCCGCTTCGACAATCACTGGAACGGAACGGGCCATCGTTGGGCCGCGGAGGCGTTGCTCGAACACCTGCGGTCCCGGCCGCCGGCGTCGTGCGGCGGCCGCGAGGGACGCGAAACCGCGGACACCCTTTCCTGACCGAGGGATTCCGACCTCCCCCCGCCTCCGGCCGGCTCGCGCGGGCAGCGCGTTCCTGCGCCTCGGCCGGGCTGTCGTCGCCCCGGCGGGGGGAGCGGCCGGGGAGTTGGAAGGCTCGGCCTGCAGGGGGTGGGTTCTCCGGGCGGCGCTCCCCGACGATCCGGTGGAGTTCGGGCTCGGGGAGTGTCGCGTTCCCGGTTCGGCCTTACGGCAGGTTCAGGGGGATCGTGAGGCCGGGCTCCCGGTAGGCGCGGTAGATGGTGGCCCGTTGTTCCTCGCCCCGGACCCACATCGCAAACACTTCCCGCCCGGTCGGATCCACCTCGACCACCGAGGTCCGCCGCTGACGGGCGTCCGTCTCGAACATCTTCCGGACCCGGTCGACGATCCGGTCGACGGTCCGGTCGAGGGGCGGGCCCGGGAAGTTCGCGCCCTGGGCGATCAGCCAGTTGCCGCCGGTCAGCGTCTGCACCGAGCCGGCGATGTTGACCGGGAACGGGACCTCGTGGTGGCGGAGGAAGATCGCTTCGCTGCCACTCAGGCGGTACTCCACCACTCGGCTCGGGTGGTTCTCGCGCGGCTGCCGCCAGCCTTCGTTTCGGTCTTCGAGGCAGTGGATGCCGTTGTCGAAGAGCGCGATGCGGTTGTCGCCGGTCTGGATCGGGGTGTGCTGGCCGCAGAAGCCGGCCGGAACCGGGTCGCCGACGAATCGGTAGTGGACGCGGCCATCCGGGATCGCCGGGGCGCTGCCGCCGAGTTGCCAGCGCACCTTCCCGGAGGGCCGTTCGATCTCGAGGACCTGGGAGCAGCCGCGGAACGAGGCCAGCAGGTGCCCCTCGGCGGTGAGCCAGAGCGAGTTGAGCCACGCGTAATGATCCGGGAACCGGGCCACCCGGCAGTCCGCCATCTTTAGCGGGGGGCCGGTCCCGTCCGCGCGGGCCTCCCCGGAGTTCCACTGGAACACCACCTCCCCCTCCGGGGTAACCTCCTGGATCACGGAGTCGTGGGTCGCCTCCGTGGTCGAGTAGGGGTATTCCCCATCCGGGTCGGGGACGGCGCTGAAGTCCCGTTCTGCGGGGATGTAGGCGATGAACAGGTAGTTGCCCTCGGCGGTGATGAGGAAGTCGTGACGGTCGGTGTTGCAGAGCCCGACGGCGCGAACCCGGTCCACCTCCTCGAGGCGCTCGTCGAGCAGCACCATTTCGGCATCCGTGTCACTGCAGGACGACTCCTCGGGCCCGACCGAGGCGTACGAAAAGAGGCGGTGCGGCGCGTGCCAGCGGAGGTTCAAGGCCCGCCGTTTCGCGGCCCGCCGGTGGAAGCGGGGTACGCCGTGGTCGTCGAGGATGGCGATGTAACTGACGCGCTCGCCCGCTGCCGAGTCGTACCAGGGATCCACCAGCAGCAGCCCTTCCGCCGGCCCCGGCGTCCGGGTGACGACGGTCACCCGGGGGAAGTCGAGGGGGACGCAGTGGATCGCGTAGGTGGTGGATTCCGCGCCGCGCCGGACCGCGACGGCGAGGTCCTGGTCGTGCCGGAGGGAGACCTCGGTTCCTCCGTCGGGGAGGGGGGTGTCGTTCAGCGTGAGCGTCGCCGGTTCGGTGTCGTTCCCGGGGTCGGCGGCGATGGCGGCGACGGAGAGGGTTTCCTGCTCGGCGCAGCGGACCGCGTAGTGGCGGATTTCGGGAGCGAACGGGGGAACGAGCGGTTTCGGGCCGTCGGGGCCGGCGACTTCGAGCGAGTCGAGAACGGCTTCCACTCCCTCCTCGACTTCCTCCTGGAGGGCGGCGTCAGAGAATGTGGGGGCCGGAGCGCCCGGACCGCATCCCGGAGCGAGGGCGAGGACGAAGGCGGGAGCAGGGAGCCGGAGGACGCCAGGCCGAAGCGACAACCGCCGCGAGGCGGTGCGCGGAGGTCGGCGGCGGCGCGAAAACTGCCGGGCTTTGCCCGGTTCGGGTCGGTCGGCGCGCGATGCGGCCGAGGCGGCTTCTCCCGGTGGACCGCCCGGTGTGTCGGTGTGGGTATACCAAGGTGAGCCGGGGCGGGAATTCATGACGATCCGAGGACTCGGCGTTCCGGAAATCAGTGTACCGAAAGGTTACGGGAGGTTCAGGGGAATGGTGAGGCCGGGTTCCCGGTAGGCGCGGTAGATCCCGGCGACCGCGTCGCCCCGGACCCGCATCTTGAAGACTTCCCGCCCGGAGGGGTCCACCTCGACCGGGGAGACCCGTGGCGGGCCCCAGCCCCAGGTGATGAGCCAGTTACCGTTGTCCAGCGCCTGCACCGAGCCGGCGACATGGTTGGAGAAGAGGCTCTCGTAGTGGCGGAGGAAGATCGCTTCCTCGCCGCTCAGGCGGTACTCCACCACCCGGCTGGGGTGGTTCTCGTGCGGCCGGGGCCGATCTTCGTCGCCGAGGCAGTGGACACCGTTGTCGAAGACCGCGATCCGGAGGTCGCCGTCCGCGCTCCGCCCGGTCTCGATCGGGGTGTGCTGGCCGCAGAAGCCGACCGGATAGGGGTCGCCGACGATCCGGTGGTGGACGCGGCCGTCGGGGATCGCCGGGGCGCTGCCGCCGATCTGGCGGAGGACCCGCCCGGAGGGCCGCTCGATCTCGAGCACCTGCGCGCAGCCCCGGAACGAGGCCAGGAGGTTCCCCTCCGAGGTGAACGAGAGAGAATTGAGCCAGGCGTAGTGGTCCGGGAACGTCTGGACCCGGCAGTCCTCGAACCGGATCGGGGGACCGTCACCGTCGCGACCCTCCCCCGAGTTCCACTCGAACACCACTTCCCCTTCGGGGGTGACCTCCTGGATCACGGAGTCGTGGGTGGGCTCCGCCCGGCCGTACGGGAAATCGCCGTTGCGGTCGGGGACCGCGCGGAAGTCCCGTTCCGCCGGGGAATACACGATGAAGAGGTAGTGGCCCTCGTCGGTGATCCGGAAATCGTGGCTGTCGGGGGCGGAATAGCCGACCGGATACGGTCGGGCCACGAGTTCGAATCGTTCGTCGAGCACATCGACATAGCCGCCATGGCCGCCGACGCCGTGACGGTGGTACGAGTACCGGCGCGCCGCCGCGTGCCAGCGGAAGTTCCGGACGTCCCCCCCGACCCGCCGGTGGAACCGGGGCACACCGTGATCGTCGAGGACAGTGAGGTAGTTGACGGACTTCCCTTCCTCGCCGTGGTACCCGAGATTCAGCAGCAGCAGACCGTCCGCGGGGCCCGGCCCCACGGTGACGACTTCCACTTCGGGCAGGTCGAGGGGGACGCAGTGGACGGCGTAGGTCGTGGACGCCGCGCCGCGCCGGATTTCGACGGCGAGGTCCTGGTCGTCCCGGAGGGAGACCTCGGCTCTCCCGTCGGGGAGCGGTGCGCCGTTCAGGGCGAGGGTCGCCGGTTCGATGTCGTTCGCGGGGGCGGCGGCAGCGGTGACGGAGAGGGTTTCCCGCTCGGCGCAGCGGACGGCGTAGTGGCGGATTTCGGGAGCGAACGCGGGAACGAGGGGTTTCGAGCTGTCGGGGCCGGCGATTTCAAGGTTCTCGAGAATCGGGGGGGGGGGGGGGGGGGGGGGGGCAGGAGAGTCCGTGCCGCATCCGGGAGCGAAGGCGGCGGCGAGGAACGGGAGGGCTCCCGACCGGAGCGATGCCCGCCACCGGATTCCCCGCGATGCCGCGCGTCCAGGGCGGGGGCTCCGCCTCGTCACCGATCGGCGTCGTTCGGCGCGCGAGGCGGCCGAGCCGACTTCTCCCGGTGGAGCGTCCGGCGTGTCCGTGTGTGCAGGGGTTCCGGGGAGCGAGTTTTCCATGACGATTTCCTCGACGATCTCGATGACGAGGCTTCAGGCGTGTCAGATATTCCGTGTGAGAGGGCGATTGTACGAGCGGCGGCGGATCCGCACCGTGATCCAGGAATCGATGTATCGGGCGGCCGGGGTGATCCACTCCGACCTCCGACCCGGAACGCCGAGCGCCAGTCCGCGAGGGTTGCGGCGGTGACGCCCGACTCCCGGGAGAGAAGATCCAGGTCTTCTCCGTTCAGAAGGCGGAGGACTGCTTCCATCTTCACGCTTCGAGGAGAACCGGCCTCGATCCTGTTTGCCCGCGCTCATCGCACGCTCCTTCCGGGGCCCTCCGGGCCCCAGCTGATCGTCCACCCGAACTGGGGGGCGGACCGGCCGTTCGCTGCCGGTCCTCCCCGAGCCGGAGCCGGCGTCCGCCGGAGGACCGCTCTGCCGGCCGGCAGGGCGTGGGCCGGGCTTCTAGAATGGCGCCCGGCGGTGTCGGCGCCGCTCCCCCTTCTCCACACCCTCGACGGAGGTCCCGCCATGCGTTCCCGACTCCACCGGTCGTTCTCCCCGCTGCTCTTCCTCGCCGCCGGATTCCTGATCCCGGTCGCGGCGGCGGCCGGCGCCGGAGCGGGCGGCGAGGACTGGCCGCACTGGCGGGGGCCCTCCCGGGACGGGGTGAGCGGGGAGACCGGCCTTCCGGTGCGCTGGGGCACCGAGGAAGGCGTCCTCTGGAAGACCGAGATGCCCGCCTGGAGCGGCGCCACCCCGATCGTCTCCGGGGACACGGTCTTCCTGAATGTCTCGATCCCCGCCGAGGGGACGGCGGTTCCGGCGAACCCGTCGGAGGGACGCCGCCGGCGCCGGGGGGCGGCCCCCACCGGGCGGGGGAATGTCGCCTACAGCGGCCGGCTGGAGTTGTGGGCGCTCGACCGGGCCGACGGCGCGGTGCGCTGGAAGCGGCCGCTGGGTGACCGGGACCGCCGGGGGCGGAAGCAGAACATGTCCTCGCCGTCGCCGGTCACCGACGGGGAACGGGTGTTCGCGCTCACCGGCACCGGGATCCTCAAGGCGTTCGACTTCGCCGGCGCCGAGATCTGGGACCGCGACCTCCAGGCCGACTACGGCGACTTCGGGCTGAACTGGGGTTACGCCAGCAGCCCGCTCCTGTTCGGGGAGGCGCTCTTCGTCCAGGTGCTCCACGGGATGAAGACCGACGACCCCTCCTACCTGCTGCGGATCTCGCCGGACACCGGGGAGACCGTCTGGCGGGTGGAACGCCCCACCGAGGCCATCCGCGAATCCCCGGACTCCTACACCACGCCGTTCGTCCACCGGGTCGAGGGCCGGGACGAGTTGGTGGTGACCGGCGGCGATGTGGTGACCGGGCACGACCTCGACACCGGGCGCGAACGGTGGCGGTCCCGGGGGCTGAACCCGGAGAACAACGCTTCGTACCGGATCGTCTCCTCGCCGGTGGTGAAGGACGGGATCATCTATGCCCCGACCCGGGTCAAGCCGCTGCTGGCGCTGCGCGCCGGCGGGGAAGGGGACATCACCGAGTCCCACCGGATCTGGTCGTTCGACCGGGGTCCCGATGTGCCGAGTCCGGTGACCGACGGGAAGCGGTTCTATGTGGTCACCGACAACGGGGTCCTCTACGCGCTCGACGCCCGGACCGGGGAGGTGGTGTCCGGCCCGCACCGACTGCCTTCGGGCACCTACAGCGCCTCGCCGGTGCTCGCCGAGGGGCGGATCTACATCGTCAACGAGGACGGGATGGCGTCCGTGGTCCGGGTGGACGGCGGGGACATCGAGGTGCTCGCCGAGAACGACATGGACTCCTACACGCTCAGTTCCATGGCCTTCTCACGCGGGCAGATATTCCTCCGCACCGCCGAAGCCCTCTACTGCATCGGCGGCGCCGCCTCCTGAGGGCGCCGCCGTCCGACGCCATCCGGCCGCGGCGGCCGCCCCGATTCGGGCCCCCGAGTCCGGGACCGTGAAACTGTTTTCGGTCATGAGAAACATCACGGTAGCGGTTCCCGACTCCGTCTATCGCCTGGCCCGCCGGTACGCGGCGGAACGGGACTCCTCCGTCAGCGCCTTGGTGCGCGACTTCCTGATCGGCCTCGGTCGTCGCCGCGGCGATTTCGAGCGGGGTCTTCGGATGCAGCAGGAGATCTTCGCCGCGATCGATGCCGGCGAACCCGGCTCGGGTGATTTCCGGGCGGGCGACCGGCTGAGCCGGGACGAGGTTCATCGTCGTTGAGGTCTTTCCTGGACACGAATGTCCTGCTCTACTCGGTCAGCGCCGCCGACGACGAGACGGTGAAGCGGGCGACCGCGCGCCGATTGCTCGAAGGCGACGATCTCTGCCTTTCGACACAGGTCCTGCAGGAGTTCCATGTCCAGGTGACGCGTCCGTCCGGTCGCGCCCCGTGGCCCCACTCGAGGGCGACCGAGATGATCGAATCGTTCCTGTATCGATACCCGGCGCAGGAGACGACGGTCACCTTGGTCCGGCGGGCGCTCGTGACGCGGGATCGGTTTCGGATCCACTACCGGGACGCCGCCATCATCGAGGCGGCCAGGCTCATGGACTGCAGCCGGGTGTTCTCGGAGGATCTGTCGCACCGACAGGATTACGGCGGGGTGGAAGTGGTGAACCCGTTCCTCGACGCGTAGTCTCGTGGGGGTGGAGGCAGCGGGGCGTCGAGGCCGGGAGGCCCCGGATCGTTCCTTACCGGGCGCGGCCCGACCGCGCCGGTACCGGGGCTCCCGGCTCCGAGGTGGGGCGGGCGGCTCGGGAGCGCCAGGCGACGGCGCCGAACAGCAGCAGGCCGGCGGCGTTGGCCGGCGCGAGGAGGGCCTCCGGGGCGGGCGGCCAGAGCAACAGGACCGCGGCGAGCAGCGCGGCGGCGCGGAGGGCGGCGCCCAGGGGGCCGAGGAACCATCCCACGATCCCGACGGAGAGGGCGATCACCACCAGCAGGCCGAGCAGCAGCGCCACGGCGGCCCCCGGCGCGCCCCGGCCGCCGTCGAGGATCAGGAGCAACTCGGGCCGGTACACGAAGAAGTAGGGCAGGGCGAAGCCGGCGAGCGCGAAGCGGAAGGCGGTGACCGCCGCCGGCAGGATCGGGGTGCCGGCGATCCCGGCGGTGGTGTAGGCGGCGAGGGCCACCGGCGGGGTGACCATGGACATCATCCCGAAGTAGAAGATGAAGAAGTGGACCGCCAGCGGCGGGACGCCGAGCCGGCCGATCACCGGGCCGATCAGGGTGACCATCAGCAGGTAGCAGACCGCCGAGGGCAGTCCCATGCCCAGGACCACCGAGCCCACCATGATGAGCAGCAGGGCGGGGAACAGGGCGCCGTCCGCCACCGAGAGGACCGCTGCCGGGAACCGGGTGCCGAGCCCGGTCAGGGTCACCATCCCCAGGATCACCCCCACGGCCGCGGCGGCGCCAACCAGCGGCGCCGCTCCCGCCGCGATCCGGGAGAGCGCGCCGCGGAGGGCGCGGCGGCCGGGGCGCGTCGCCGGATGACAGAGCGCGGTCAGGACGACGACGACCAGGGCGATGCTGACCGCGCGGAAGACGGTGCGCCCGGCGAGGAGCGCCGCCACCAGGGAGACGAAACCGGCGGCGAACACCAGGGCGGCCGGCGCGGGGACCCGGGCTTCGCCGGCTTCGGCGAGCGCCCCCGCGGAGAGGGGCGCGGGATGCCGGCGGGCGTGGAGGTGGACCATCGCCAGGAGGGCCGCGTAGTAGAGGATCGCCGGCAGGATCGCCGCCCGGATGACTTCCAGGTACCGCACCGGAGGGTCCACCAACTCCAGCATCAGGTAGGCGCCGGCGCCCATGACCGGGGGGACCAGCGCCGCGCCGGAACTCGCGGCGGCGGTGATTCCGGCGGCGGCGCGGGCGGAGAAGCCGGTGCTCCGCATCAGCGGGATGGTGAAGGTGCCGGTGGTCGCGGCGTCGGCGACGGCGCTGCCCGAGAGCGATCCCATGAGCGCGTTCGCGAAGACGCTCACCTTCGCCGCGCCGCCGACTGCCCGGCCGAACAGCCGCCGCGCCGAAGCGGTGATGAAACGGATCGCGCCGGTCTCCTGCAGGACCGCGCCGAAGACCACGAACAGGAAGACATAGGCGAACATCACCCGGAGGGCGATGCCGAAGACCCCCTGGGTGTGCAGGTAGCCCTGCGAGGCGATCCGGGCCAGGGGATAACCCCGGTGGGGGAACAGGAATTCCGGCAGGTGCGGGCCGAGCAGGGCGTGGAGCACGAAGAGGCCGGTGAGGATCGGCAGCGCCGGGCCCAGCACCCGCCAGGCGGCGAGCAGCGCGCCCAGGAGACCCAGCCCCCCGAAGACCAGGTCGGCGGTCGTTTCCGCCCCGGCGCGGTCGCCGAGGGAGGAGGCGGCGAAACCGCTCCACCAGACCACCCAGCCGCACCCGGCGGCGGCGGCGAGCATCCCGAAGGAGTCGAGGAGGCGGCGCCAGCCGGGATCGCTGCGCCGGGCCCGGATCAGGAAGCACAGGGGCAGGCCGAGGAGACCGAAGACCGCCAGTTCGGTCTGCGGCGGCAGGATCGGCCGGTTGACTTCGAAGAGGACGAAGCCGGTGAGGAGGAGCGCGAGCGCCTGCACCGTACCGCTCCGGAGCCCGGCCCCGGCCTCCGCCGGCGATGCCCCGGACCGACCCGGCAGCGATTCCCGGGGCGAATCCCCGGAGGGGCGCCCGCCCGGGGAGACGGGGGGCTCTACTCGGGCCAGAGGCCCGCTTCCCGGTAGAAGCGGACGGCGCCCGGGTGGAACCGGAGGCCGGTGTCCCGGACCGCGTTCCGCTCGTTGATGGCGCGCCCGGCGGGGTGTCTCTCGGTGACTGCGGCGCGTCGCTCCCAGAGGGTCTTCGTGACCCGGTAGATCAGGTCGGGGTCGGCGTTCGTCCGGGTGACCAGGTGCATGGACCCCACATCGAGCCCGGCGAAGTCCTCGTCCTGCCCGCGGTAGGTCCCGGCGGGGATCACGGCCTCCCGATAGAACGGGTACCGGTCGACGAGGGTCCGACGGCGCTCCTCGTCGAAGGGGACCAGCCGGGTGTCCATCCCGGCGGTCGCCTGGACGATCGAAGCGGTCGGAACCGCGCCGCCGAGGAAAGCGGCCTGCGCGTTGTCGTCGGTCAGCAGGTCCACGGCGCCGCTCTGCGTGTTGTAGAGGGGCGTGAAGTCCTCGTAGGTCACGCCGTGGGCCTCCACGATGGGCCGGATGAAGTGCTCGAACCCGGCGCCGGCGACCCCCACGACCACCCGTTTCCCGGCGAGGTCGGCGATCCGCTCCACCCCGTGCCGCCGCGGCGACACGAAGAGGGCTACATTGGGGGCCAGGGTCATGACCGCTTCGACCGGGTACTCCCGGCCCCAGCCGTCTTCGCCCCGGGCGGCGAAGTAACTGACGGCGGCGTTCGAGAGCGCCAGGTCGAGTTCGTCGGCGGCCAGTCGGCGGAGGTTCTCGCCGGAGCCCTTCGTGGCCTCCGCCGTGACCTGCATCCCGGATTCGGTGAGGACTTCCGCGAGCGCGCCGCCGACGACGAAGAAGGCGCCCCCGGGCGGGGCGGCGCCGAGACTCAGGAACGGCTGCCGCTCGGCGGCGCCGCCGCAGGCCGAGGCGAGGGCGAGGAGCAGCGCCGCGGACAGCGCGGGGGCGCCTCCGGCCCGACCGGCTGCGTTCCGCATCGGCCCGGAGGGGTCGGCGCGCCGGGGGGAGGAACGACCGGCGGAATGAAGGCGCGGGCTCCCGGCGGGAGCGGGCGCGACGGCCGGCGCGGTTCGGGGAAGCGGGGTCGGCACGCCGGGGAAGCATACTGACCGCCGGGCGGCCGGCCGGGCGCGGTGGCGCCGCGGCCGCGTCCGGCGCCCGCCGGCGAAGGGGGGCGTCAGAGCGGCGGCAGTTCCTCGTTCCAGGAGGTGCGGGATTCGTACGCGTGCGCCGCCGACAGGAGGCGCGCCTCGGAGAAGGGCGGGCCGTAGATCTGCATCGCGAGGGGGCGTTTCGGCGCCTCGGCGGTGAAGCCGCAGGGCAGGGTCACGGCCGGGAGACCGGTCATATTGCCGAGGAAGGTGGTTCCCGGTCGGGACTCGGCCCGGTCCGGGTCCATCCCGGGGCGGACATCGGTGGCGGCCTCGGCTTCGGGGCGCAGCGGCTCGGCGGGGGAGAGCGCGCCGGGCACGATCATCACCTCGCACCGGTCGAAGACCGCCGCCGTCTCCCGCTGCAGGAGCGTCCGGAGGCGCAGCGCGCGCAGGTAGTCGGTGGCCGAGTAGAAATTCGCCACTTCGAGGCGCTCGCGCACCAGCGGGTCGAGGTCGCCCGGCTGCTCGGCGAGGCGTTTCTCGTGGAACGAAACGGCCTCCGCCATCGCCACGATCCAGCCGGCGTTCCCGGCGAGATGGGCGTGCGGGATCTCCACTTCGACGACTTCCGCGCCGTCGGCGGCGAGAAGGTCGATCGCGGCCCGCACCGCGGACTGCACCTCGGGAGTGGCCGGTTCGAAGAAGCCCGAAGCGGGAACGCCGATGCGGAGGCCGGCGACCTCCGGGGTGAGCGCCGCCGCGTAGTCCGGAACGGGCCGGTCCGCGGTGGTGGGATCCCGCGGGTCGGCCCCGGCGATGACGGAGAGCATCGCCGCCGCGTCCCGCACCGTTCGCGTCATCGGCCCGGCGTGGTCCAGCGTCCAACTGAGGGTGGTGACCCCGAAACGGCTCACCCGACCGTAGGTCTGTTTCAGCCCGACCACGCCGCAGGCCGCGGCCGGGCCGCGGATGGAGCCGCCGGTGTCCGTCCCGATGGAGAGCGGCACCTGGCGCGCCGCCAGCGCCGCGCCGGAACCGGAGGAGGAGCCGGAGGGGCTGTAGTCCGTCGCCCAGGGGTTCCGCGCGGGGCCGAAGCCGGAGAGCACCCCGCTGCCCATGGCGAATTCCAGTAGGTTCAGTTTGCCCAGCAGGATCGCGCCGGCGGCGTTCAGTCGGGCGGTGATCGTGGACTCGAAGTCGGGGACCCGGTCGGCGGTGGCGCGGGAGCCGTTCGTGGTGCGGATGCCCCGGGTGGCGAGGATGTCTTTCGGGGCGTAGGGAACGCCGTGGAGGGGGCCCTTCGCCTCGCCGGCGGCGAACTCCCGCTCCGCCGCGGCCGCCCGCTCCCGAGCGCGGTCCGCGGTCACCGTGATGAAGGCGTTGAGCTGCGGGTCGGTCGCTTCGAGGTGCGCCAGATGGGCTTCGACCACCTCCACCGGGGAGAGTTCCCGGCGGCGGAACCGCTCTCCCAGCAAACGGGCGTCGAGCCGGCAGAGTTCGGGGATCACTTCAGTCTTCTTCCGGACCGTCTTCCGGCGAGGGCCCGGCGGCGTGGAAGCGGACCGCCGGTTCGAGGTCGTCGGGGAGTTCGACCGCGCGCACCGGACGGAAGAAGGCGTGGTTCAGCCGCGCCGCCGGCAGGATCGTGGTCAGCCTCCCGGCGTCGAGCGGGTGCGAAGCGAGCGCGTTCCGGTGCTCGAGCGCGGTGACGGTGGGGATCCCGCCCGGTTCGGGGGCGGCGCAGGCGGGGAGGGCGGCCAGCGGGGCGGCCGCCGCACTGCGGAGGAGGGTGCGGCGGCTGACGACGCCCGTTCTCGGGACCCGGTCGGGGTCCCGGTCGGATTCCCTGTCGGGCCGGGTCCCGTTCGTTCGGGCCGGCGGCGGAGCCGGCGGGTCGGGGAGCGCGGAGGAAGGTGGGAGTTCGGGCATCGGCAGATGGGGGTCGGGGCCGTCCTCGGGGGGGCCGGTCGCGCCGGGGCGGTCGGGGAACCCCGGTCGGCGGAGCGAGTTCGGCCGCCCATGGTACGACCGACAGCCCTCCCGCGCGGCGATTCCACCGGCTCGCGAAGAAGTTGGCGGGGGTAGTCCGCGCCCCGACGGGCGGCGACGGGGACCGGGCCGCCGGCGCTGCCGGTTATCCTTCGCCCCCGGCCCCGGACTCCGTGAGGATCGCCCCTGAGGATCGCCCCGAGGATCGTCCCGGGGATCGTCCCCGAAGTCGTTCCGGGGGTCGCCCCGAAGACGGGCTGACGCGGGGAACCGCCGCCGAGAGGCCGGGAATGGGGGCCGGGTCTCGCGCCGGGGGGCGGTTCGGCCGGCGGCGGGTGCTCGCGCTTCTGGGAGGGGTGGCCGGGGCGGGGCTCTTCCGGAGACCGGCGCCGGCCGCGGCGGCCGTTGCCGCCCCGTTCTCCGACGCCGCCCTCGAGGACCTGGGGCAGAGGATCCATGCGCTTCGGCGGCGGTTCGGCCTGCGGCGGGCGATCGGGATCCATGTCGTGGATCTCGGTACCGCGGCCACGCTCTTCGACCACAACGCCGACCGGCTGTTCGTGCCTGCCTCGGGGATGAAACTCCCGGTGATGGCGGGGTGCCTCCACTACCTGGGGCCGAACTACCGCTTCCCCACCCGGCTCCGGCTCGACGCGCCGCCCGAGGAGGGGGTGATCCGGGGGCCCCTCCGGGTGGAGGGCTCCGGCGACCCTTCCCTCACCCGCCACGACCTGGACTTCGTCGCCGACTCGCTGGCAGCGGCGGGCCTCCGGGAGGTGCGGGGCGACTTCGTGCTCGACGACTCGTTCTTCACCCCGCAGGAGACGAACCCGCAACTGGTGCGGCGGCGGATGGCCCGCCGGCTGCCCATCCAGAGCGCGCTCGGCTACATGTGGAACCGGGTGGAGGTGGCCGGCGTCCCCGGGGAGGGGCAACGGCCCGACATCCGTGACGAGGGGTACGGCTACTACGAGATCCGGAACCGGATGGTGCTGCGGGACCGGGGTCGCCCCTACATCGTGGCGCGCCGTCAGCGCGGGCGGAGCGTTCGGCTCGAAGGGCGGGTGCTCCGGGAAGGGAACGAACGCGTGGCCCGCTTCACCGCCCCCGAACCGGCCCTCTACCTCGGGCACGCCCTCCGGGGCAAGTTGCGGGAGCGGGGCATCGCCGCCCCGGGCGCCGTCCGGCGGGGACGGCCGGGGGAAGGGGAGGGGCGGGTCCTGCTCTACCGCCACGAGTCGGCGCCCCTGACCCAGGTCCTCGAGGCCCTCGGGAAGTACAGCAACAACTGGGCGGCGGAGCAGTTGCTCTTCGCCGTGGGCGCCCATCGCTGGGGGCCGCCGGGCACCCGCGACAAGGGGCGGCGGGCGCTCGAGGAATATCTGGTCGGCCTCGGGTTCCCGGCCTCCGGCTTCTCCGTCGCCGACGGTTCGGGACTCTCCCGGGAGAACCGGCTGAGCGCCCGGATCCTGACCGAAGTGGTCCGCGACTTCTACCGGCGGCCGGAGGTCCGCGACGACTTCCTCTGCTCGCTGGCGGTGTCCGGAGTGGACGGGACCCTCGCCCGGCGGATGCGCGGCGAGGACACCCTCGGGCGGATCATCGCCAAGACCGGGAGCCTCGCCGCGGTGAGTTCGCTCTCCGGGGTCGCCTTCCCGGCGGGGCGGGGCCGCGCCCTCGGCTTCTCCGTGCTGACGAACGGGATCCGGAACCAGTGGAGCGGCGACGCCGTCGAGAACCGGATCGCCGGCGAACTGCTCCGCTGGGGCGAAGCCGCCGCCTGAGCGGCTCCGGCGGCGGCCCGAACCCGGCCCGGGCGGCAGCGGCGACGGCGGCGGCGCGCCCATGAAGCCGGTCCCCGGACTCGATCCGCCGGAGTACGAGTCCTGGGGCGAGGACCCCGGGATCCTGCAGGAGTTCGAGGCGGCGGCGGTCCGCGACCCGGAACGCGCCGCCCTGCTCCGGGAGGTCGAAGAACCGCAGCGGCTCGGGTTCTACGAAGGGCTCGTCCGGAACCGGCTCCACGACCTGCAGTTGAAGCGCTGGGTGCGGCTCGGCGTACTGTCGAAGGCCTGGCTCGGCCCCGGTGAGGAGGCGGTGACGGTCGGCGCCTGCCGGGCGCTCGAACCCGGCGATGTGGTGGCCCCGATGATCCGGAACGCCGGCGCGGCCCACGAGCGGGGGATGACGCTCGCCGCGATGTTCCGGGGGGCGCTCGGCGCCGGCGACGGGCCGGCCGGCGGGCGGGACCTCCACTACGGCGATCCGGAGCGGGGCGTGGTGGCGCCGATCAGCATGGTCGGATCGCTGGTCCCGGTGGCGGCGGGGATGGCGCTGGCGTTCCGGCTGCGGGGCGAGTCCCGGATCGCGCTGACCTGGGTGGGGGACGGCTCCGTCGCCACCGCCGGTTTCCACGAAGGGTTGGCCGCCGCCGCCGGGCTCGGGGCGCCGCTGGTGGTCGTGATCCAGAACAACCGGATCGCCCTCGGGACGCCGCTCGGGAAGGACGGCCCGCGCCGCCTCCGGGCCGCCGGGGGCCTCCACGGGGCGCCGCTCGCCGAAGTCGAAGGCAACAACGTGCTGGAAGTCTTCGCCGCCGTGGCGCTGGCGCGGCGGCGCGCCCTCGAATCTGGGGCGCCGGCGCTGGTGCTGGCGCACACCTTCCGGATGGGAGGGCATGCGACGCACGACGAAGGCCTGAGCCGCCGGATCCTGCCGGCGGAACACTTCGCCTTCTACGGCCGGCGGGATCCGGTCCGGGTCTTCGGGGCGTTCCTCCGCCGGGGTTCCCTTCCGGGGGAGGGACTCGGCTGGCCGGCGGCCGCCGTCGGGCAGATCGAAGAGATCGAACGGCGGGTCTCGCAGGAAGTGCGCGAGGCGGAGGCGGAGGCCCTGGACTCGCACCGGCGCCGCCGACCGGACCCGGCGACCGCCCGGCTCGGGGTCTTCGGGTAGGGCGGCTTCTCCGGAGCCTGCCGCGGGGGCCGCCGGGAGGACTCAGCCTTCCGATTTCCGGGGGCGGGGTTCGACCGGGAAGTGGTTCAGGCCGAGCCGCGCCGCCGAACGATCGGTCTGGTCGACGATCGCCGCGGCGTTGATCCCGATGGCGATCACGATCGCCTCGCTGATCTCCTCCTTCGTGGCGCCCGCCTTGAGGGCCTTCTTGAGGTGGCCGTCGAAACACCCCTCGCACTGCGCGGCGAGCGAACAGGCGAGCGCGATCAGTTCCTGGGTGCGCGTGTCGAGGTGCGCCCGGTCGGAGAAGTAGGTCTCCTTGTAGAACTGGCCGTAGATGGCCTTCATCCGGGGCTCGATCATCGAGTACGAGGCCGGCGCGGGTTTCTTCTTCTTCGCGGCGGACGCGCCGGGACCGCCGTTTCCTGCCGGAGCGGCCGGTTCCCGAGCGGGTGGCCGGTCGGGTTCGAAATCGATCCCCGGGATGCGCGCTTCGTCGGTCGCGGTCCTGTTCTTCGCCATCGCGAAATCCTGCCTCCGGGCGCCGTGGAGCGCGGGGTGGGGTCTCAGCGCCGGCCGGGGCGGCCATCCGACTCGGGGGACTCGGACAGCAGGTCGGCGTGGAGGTTCAACGGGTGCCGTTCGTGGCGGGATCGGTCGTCTCCGCGCGGGGGCCGTCCGGAGCCGGGGCGGCTCGGGGGCCGGGGGGCGCGGTCTCCCGAAGACCGGCGAGGTCTCCGGGACGCCGCGCGGGGGCCCCGCGAGCGCCACGAGGGACCGATTAGGGTACATCGGAACGGCGGCCGCTCCCGGAGGTTCCCCCTCCGAAACGCCGATCCGGGCCGAAGCGGACTCCCTCCGGGCCGCGGAGCGCGCCGGCCGGGTACGGGGGGAGGGCGGAGAGTCAGAAGGGGCGGGCAGACGCCGCCGGCGGCCGCCGCCGAGGCCGACGGGTTCCGACGCTCGGGGGCGCCGGGGCCTTCGCGATCAACGCGGCGGTCCGTTTCTCGATGCGGTCCCGCGCCTTCACCGCCGCCGGCGCGAAGGCGAAACCGAGCGCCCGGGCCCGCTCCCGAAGAGTCTCCGCTTCCCGCGCCGCCTCGCGCGCCGCGGCATCGCCGTCGGCGGCCTTCCCGGCGCCCAGTCGGCGCTGCAGTTGCTCGGCGAGCGACTCGGTCCCCGCCGCCGCGCCGCCGCGCCCGTCCAGCGCCTCCACGGCCTCGACCAGCCGCGCGAGCCGCGCCGCGACCTCCTCCTGGTCGAATCGGGTCCCGGAGAAGGATTCGGGCGCGGTCTCGAACGCCTCCCGGAGGCAGGAGGCGAGTCGTTCTTCCGCTTCCGCTTCCCGGGGGCTCGGTCGGAGTCGCTGGCCGGGCCGGCGCCGGCGCCGGTAGTCGCTCCAGACCTTCTCCGCCGCCGCCGGCCGTTCGGCGGCCGGCAGGGCGGCGGTCTCCTCGACGCGGGCGAGGAGCGCCGCCGTCTGTTCGTCGTCGGCCCCGACCGCGCTCCCGCTGCCCTCCCCGCTCTCCGCGGCGGCGTTCCGACGGCGGTCCCGGGCGTCGTCGCAGGCGGTGCGGAACTCCTCCCAGAGTTCGTCGGCGCGGCGCCGGGGCACCCGCGGCGCCTGCTTCCACTCGGCCATCAGTTCCCGGACCGCTTCGCGCGCGTCTCCGGTGTCCGTCCCCTCGGCGAGCGCCTTCGCCCGGGCGATCAAGGTCTCGCGGACCGCGATGTTCGCTTCGAATTCCTCTCGCCGCTTCTTCCGGACTTCCCCGATCTCCCGGAAGTAACGGTCGTTGGCGGCGCGGAATCGCTTCCACACCTTGTCCCCGCGGTGTCCCAGGCCGTGACCGTGCTTCTTCCACTCGCCCATCAGCCCGCTCATGTCGCCGGAACGCGCCGGGTCGGCGCTCTCGGCGATCTCCTCGGCCCGGGCCACGATGCCGGACAGCGCCTCGAGTCGCTCGGCGACCCGTCGTTCGGCGGCTTCCCGCAGCGGCGCCACGCGCGCGGTCAACTCGTCGCGGAGTTTCGTCCACTCCTCCCAGAGTTCCTGCCCCCGGTTCCGGTCGGCGTGCCGCACCTCGCGCCACTGCCGCTCCAATTTCGCGAGTTCCCGGTCGACTTCGGCATCGTCCTCGTTCGCCCGGAGTTCCCGGGCCCGCCGGATCAACTCCTCCTGTTCGGCGAGGTTCGACCAGCGGCGCCACTCCCGGAGTTCGCGCGCCTCCCGGAGGCGAGGCATGAGCACTGCCTGCCGCCGCTGGAACCGGGTCTGGCGCTCGGTCCCGAGGAGCCGCCAGCGCTCGGGGCGGCTCCGGAGGGTGCCGAGTTCGCGGAGCGCCGCTTCCGCTTCTTCGAGGGGCAGGGTCTTCGCCGCCTCCAGGGCGGCGAGGCGCCGGTCCAGCCCCCGGAGGCGCTTCTCCTCGGCCTGGGTCTTCTCTTCGCGGGCGGCTTCCAGCCGGTCGAGCGTTTCCCGGACCGCTTCGGCCGCCCGACGGAACCGCTCCGCGTCTCCCGACGGGGGCCCGCCCGACGCGGATTCCCCGGGCCGTGACCCGCTCGCCCGGGGCTGATCGTGGGGTTGATCGTGGGGTTGATCGTGGGGCGCGGTCTCCTTCGATGGGGGCCCGGCCACGGGGGGCGTTCCGGAGGACGCTCGGGACGGCGGCTCTCCCGGTGAGGCCGCGGCGAACCGGCGTTCGAGCCGGGTGAGGTCTTTCCGGGCGAGCGCCACTTCGGCGCGGGAAAGGCGCTTCCCGGTCTCCGGGCCCGCCTTCTCGAGATCCCGCCGGAGAGATTCGGCCTGATCCGCCATCTCCGCGAGCAGGAAGGCCGCGACCCGCTCCCGCTTCCGGCTCCGGGCGCGCGCCTCCGCCGCCGCGATGGCCTCCGCCAGCCGGCCGCGCGCGGGGAAGTCGGCGGGGAAGCCATCGAGCAGTCCCTCCGCTTCCTTCCGCGCGGAGCGGAGGTCCGCGAAGGAGAGGGCCGCTTCCGGGTCCTCGACCTGCGCCAGGATCCCCTCCAGTTCCGGGGGCGCCGGACCGGTGACCGCGGCCGGTTTCGCCGGGACCTTCGGGGGCGCGGCCTCGGGCTCTGCGGGAACGAGCAGGGCCGCCCGGTCCGGCCGGTCCGGATCCGCGGGGCCGGCCTCCCCGGGTCGGGCGCGCTCCCGCAGCGCCTCGAGCCGCTCCTGCAGGTCCGTTCCCACCGGACCCTCGGACACGAGAGCCTCCGCCTCCGCCAGGGCGCGTTCGACGGGCTCGGCGGGCCCCGGCGCGGGAGTCGCCGGACTCCCGTCCCGACCGCTCTCGAGTCGGTCGAGCAAGTTGCGGAGCGACGCCTCGCGCCGGCGCGTCCGCTCCGGATGGTCCGCCGGGAGCAACTCGTCGGCGCGCCGCTGCGCCAGGCGGCGGATCCCTTTCGCCGAGGCGCGCTCGGCGACGGAGAGGAGGATCGCCGGGTCCCGGAGCCGGCGCACGGCGGCGGAGGCCGCGTCCCGGTCGGAGGCCGCGACCGCCACCTGCGCCAGTCCGGCGTCGGTCGAGAGGGCCCCGAGGGCCTTCGAGCGAACCGCCGGATCCTCGGCCTTCCGGACGGCGTGGGCCAGGGCCGATTCGCGCGCTTCGATCATCCGGCGCTCGGTCTCCCGGCCATCGCCCGCTTCCGTCACCGGTTCGGCGGTGAGCCGGGCCAGCGCCCGGTCCCGGACTTCGGGGAAACGGGCGCGGCAGACGACCTCGCTCCAGGCGCCGGGGGCTTCGAGCAGGCCGAGCGCCCGGAGCGACTCGGCGGGGTCCCGATCGTCGGCGGCGATCTTCACCAGGAGCATCTCGGCCCGGCTCGCGGCGAGGTCGCGCGCCGCCTCGTCGCCGGCGGCCTCCCGGAGCGCCAGCAGCGCCCGCGGCGCCTCGATGCGGCGCACCGCTTCCTGGCGCACCTTCGCCTCCGGGTCCTCCCGGGCGAGTCTCTCCAGCGTGGAGAGATCCCCGGGCGGGTGGGTCCGGACCGCGCGGAGGCGCACCGCCGGGTCGCGGCTCCGGATCGGCGGGGTGAGCCGGTCGAGAACGGACATGGAGGCGCGGGCGCGAGAATATAGCCTTGCGCCCCCGCGCCTCGGGCGACGGACAGCGCCGGACGGATCGGGTCGCCGGCGCGGTTCCGCGGGCCGCCTCCCTCCGAATTGCACCTCCCTCGCTCCGAGCCCGGCGGTCGCTCCGCGCTCGGTGCGAGCGTGATCCTGGGGTCGGTGATGGGGCTCGGCTTCCTCGACCAGCAGGTCGTCACCCCCCTGATCGCCGCGCTGGCGGAGGGTCTGGGGGTCGCCGTGCCCGAGGTGGGGTTCGCGATCTCGGCCTACGCGGTCTGCGCTTCGGCGGCGGCGCTCTTCGTCGGGCCGCTCGCGGACGCCGGGGGGCGCCGCCCGTTCCTGCTGGCGGCGGCGGGGGCGATGCTCCTGGCGTCCGGTCTGACCGCGGCCTCCGGGCGCTACGAGGTCTTCCTCCTGGCGCGGGCCGCCGCCGGCGCGGCCGGCGGCACGATCGCCGCGCTCGCGGTGGCCTGGGTCGCCGATCGGGTGCGCTACCGCCGCCGGGGCCGGGCGATGGCCCTGGTCGTGGGCGGGGCGATGGGGGCGGCGATCCTCGGACAGGTGGCCGCCGCCTTCACCGCCGGGCGCTTCGGCCACCGGAGCGTCTATCTCGGTCTCGCAGTGTTCTCGGCGGTCGTCCTGGCGCTCCTGGCGACGCTCCCCGAAGAGCCCCGTCCGGAGGCGCGCCGGCGCGAGGGGAGGGCTGCCGTCGGGTTGCGGCCGGCGGTCGCGGTCTATCTCGAGTTCGCCGGGAATTCGATGCACCGGCGGGTGGCCCTCGCCGCGTTCTTCCTGTCGGGGAGTCTGGTGGGGGTCTCGGCCTACGCCGCCGGCTGGCTGCAGGAGACGCGCGGTTTCTCGCTCGAGCAGGTGGGACTGCTCTACGGCGCCTTCGGGCTCGCGGTCATGGTGGCGCAGCCGTTGGCCGGGCCCCTGTCCGACCGGGTCGGGAACCGCGCTTTCGCCATCGCCGCTTCCCTGGGAGCGGTCGGGGTCACCCTGCTGCTGCCCCGGCTCGGAGGCGCGTGGCTCATCGCCGGACTGCTCCTGTTCGGGTGTCTGGCGGTGGCGCGGATCAGCGCTTTCGCGGCGCTTCGCAGCGAATTGGTGGCGGCGGACCGGCGCGCGGCGTTCCTCGCTTTTTCCAACACCTTCTCCCAACTGGGCATCGCCGTCGCCGCCGCCCTCGGGGGAGCGCTCTACGCCGGCGGATTCTCCTCGGTGTGCCTGGCGATGGCCGCGTTCGGGGGTCTCGCCGCGATCCTGCTCGGCGCGATTCCGGAGCCGCAGGAGACCGCCCCGGGAGTCCGGGCGGCGGGGAGCCGGAGGCCGGCGGGGGAAGGGGCGGGATGAGAGGGCGGCGGCGGCGCCTCCTCCTCGGGATCGGGCTCGGGGTCCCGGGCGCGCTGCTCCTCCTGGCGCTCCTCGCGCCGGTGGCGGTCGGGGTGCTGCTCACCACCCGCGCCGGCACCAGACCCCGGGATCGCGCCCTGACGACCACTCCCGCCGACGACCGGCTCTCCTACCGGAGCGTCCGGCTCCGGGCCGGGGACGGCGTTCCGATCTCCGCCTGGATCATCGCGCCGCCGGCCGCCGCCCCGGAGGGAGCGGACTGCGTCGCGGTGCTGGCGCACGGGCTGTTCCGCTCCCGGCGCGAACTCCTGCCCCGGGCGGCGGCGCTCGTCCGCCGGGGCTGCGCGGTGGCGCTGCCGGACCTCCGGAACCACGGCGCCAGCGGCAGCGCCCGCAGCACCCTCGGCTTCCACGAACGGCTCGATGTGCTCGCCGCCGCCGACTTCCTCCGGGAGGCGTATCCCGGGCGCCGGCTCTTCCTGCTGGGCGTGTCCATGGGTGGGGCGGCGGCGGCCGGCGCCGCGGCGGAGGCGGCGGAGCCCCCGGCCGGAGTGGTTCTCGACAGCACTTTCCGCAGCGCGCCGGCGGTGGTGGCGCGCTACGCCGACCTGTTGCTGAACCTCCCGGCGTTCGGGACCCGCGACCTGGTGCTGCTGGGGATGCGGGTCTCCGGCGGTTTCCGGCCCCGCGCACTGGATGTGGAGGCGCTGTCGGGTCGTCTCGGCCGGCGCGGCGTCCCGGTCCTGGTGATCGGCGGCGAAGAGGACCGCCGCGCGCCGATCGCGGACCAGGAGGCCGTCTTCCGGGCGAACGGCCGGCCCGGGAGCCGGTTCCTCAGGGTTCCCGGGGCGACCCACGGCCGGCCCTGCCTGGTGTCGCCCGAGGACTGCGACGCGGCCATCGCCGGATTCTTCGGTCTCGGGCCGGCCCCGGACCGTGAGGCCGCGGCCGCTTCCGTACGATCCGGCGGCCGCTGACCGCCCCCGCGCCCGCTCGACGATCACCGACCGAGATCTCCCTCCAGGAACCCGGCTCCCCGCGAAGTGCGCCCTCCGAGAATTCGTCCCCCGGATTCCGCCCGCGGGGAACTCGCATGACGCTCGCGAACCAACTCACCGTCCTGCGCCTGCTGCTGGCGCCGGTCGTCGTGATCTGCATCGTGTACGCCCAGTTCGGCTGGGCCCTCGCGAGCCTGCTGGCCGCGGGGATCACCGACGCCTTCGACGGCGCCATCGCCCGCCGCCGGCGGGAGAACAGCGACCTGGGCGCCCTCCTCGACCCGCTCGCCGACAAGATCCTGATCGTCTCGGCGGTGGTGGCGCTGGCCGCCCCGGTCGAGGGGCTGACGGTGCGGATCCCGGCCTGGGTGGCCATCCTGGTGCTGGCGCGGGACGCGACGATCCTGATCGTGGCGACCGCCTACAACCTGGCGGTGGAGCGCCGCCGGTTCCCGCCGAGCCGCCTGGGGAAGGCGGCGACGGCGGTGCATGTGGTGGGGATCCTCTGGATCCTCGCCATGAACGCGCTGCGCCTCGAACACTTCGCCACCACGCTGCTCCTGGGCGCGATGGTCGCCCTCACGGTGCTCACTTCGCTCCAGTACCTCTGGCGGGCCCGTTCTCTCTGACGCCCGCCCCGGGCTTCCCGCCGCGGAGTTGCGGCAGCAGGGCCAGTCCGGCGACGACCGCGCCGAGCAGCCGCACCGCCGGGGAGGGGTGGAACGAGAGGGCGGCGCCGAGGCCCAGCGCGAAGCGGAGAGCGCGCCCGGCGGGCCGGATCCCGTGCCCGAAGAGGGCCACCGCGACCGCCGCCATCGCCAGCAGCGCGCTCCCGAAGGCCCACAGTTGCGGCCCGCCGAGGGCTTCCCCGGCGCCGGGAAGCAGCGGGGTGTACGCCATGAGCAGCGGCGCCAGGAAGAGTCCCAGCGAGAGGCGGAACGCCTGCGCGGCGGTGCGCATCGGACGGGCCCCGGCGACCCCGGCGCCGGCGAAGGCGGCCAGGGCCACCGGGGGCGTCACATTGGAGGTCTGCGAGAGCCAGAAGAGGATCAGGTGGGCGGTGAGGACCGGGAGTCCCAACCCCACCAGCGCCGGCGCCGCCACCACGGCGACCACGATGTAGGCCGCGGTCACCGGGAGCCCCATGCCGAGGATCAGGGCGGCGACCGCCGAGAGACCGAGCGCCGGGAGGAGGGAACCCTGCGCCGCGCCGAGCAGGACCTCGGCGAACTGCAGCCCGATCCCGGTCTGGCCGATCACGCCGACGACCACGCCGGCGGCGGCGCAGGCCAGGGACACCGGGACCGCGGTCACCGCTCCGCGGGCGAGGCCTTCGAGGAGTTTCCGCGGGCCGGTGCGGGTGCGGCGCCGCGCCGAGGCGGCGGCCACCACCGCGAGACAGCCGGCGGCGCCCACCAGCGGCGGGGAGTAGTCGAGGAGCAGCAGGACGGCGACCACCGCCACCACCAGGAGGAAGTGGGCGCCTTCGGCCAGGGTGGGGAGCAGCCGGGCGCGGCGGGGCAGGGCCTCGATCCCCCGGCGGACCGCCAGGCCGTGGACGAAGAAGAGCGTCGCCGCGAAGAAGACCAGCGCCGGGAAGACCGAAGCGAGCACGATCCGCGAGTAGGGGGTGTTCGTCAGTTCCGCCATCAGGAACGCCCCGGCGCCCATGATCGGCGGCATCAACTGCCCTCCGGTGGAGGCGGCGGCTTCGATCCCGCCGGCTTCCTCGGGCCGGTAGCCGAGCCGCTTCATCATCGGGATCGTCAGGGCGCCGGTGGTCACCGTGTTCGCGATCGCGGAGCCGGACACCGATCCCAGGGCGGCCGAGGCGAGGACCGCGGCCTTCGCCGGTCCGCCGCGCGATCTCCCGGCGGCGGCGAAGGCGAGCGAGATGAAGAACCGCCCGCCCCCGGTGGCTTCGAGCAACGCCCCGAACAGGACGAAGACGAAGACGGTGCTGCTGGCGACCCCGAGGGGCAGACCGAAGAGGCCGGCGCCGGTGAACACCTCGAACCGCACGATGCGCTCGAACTCGAATCCCCGGTGGGCGAGCAGCCCCGGGAGCGCGTCGCCGAAGGCGTTGTAGGCGAGGAAGAGCAGGACCAGGCCGCTCAGCACGATCCCCACCCGGCGCCGCACCGCTTCGAGCAGCAGGAGCAGCAGCGCGGCGCCGGCGGCGAAGTCGAGGGGAGCGAGCCCGTGGAGGATGTGGGAGACCCCCCCGCGATCGAATCCGATCACCGCCAGGCCGGCGGCCAGGGAAGCGGCGGCGAGGAACAGGTCGCCCCCGGCGGCGCGCCCGCGGAAACCGCCGCGGCCGGCGTCGACGGCGAAGGCCAGCGCCAGGACCCAGGTGAGGTGGATCGGTCGCAGCAGGGTGGCGTCGATCGCTCCGAAGACGCTCTGCCAGAGTTGGAAGAGGGAGAGCCCGGCGCCCGCGATCAGGATGGCGGCGGGCAGCGGCGGACGGTCGTCCGGCCCCGGCAGCGCCGCGCCCGGGCGCGGTTCCCGGGGGGCGTCGCCGGGAACGGGAGGCGCCGGCCCTCCGGGGTCCGCCCGGTCGGTCGCGGCCGCCGCCATCAGGCCGGTGGGCCGGGCGGCGAAGGGGGCGGCGCGGGTTCTCCCGGCGGCTCCGGGGCTTCCGGCGACTCGGGCGGCGGGGGGGCTCCGCCGCCGCGTCGCCGGCGCTCCGCCCGGTAGAACGCGGCGGCGCCCGGATGGAGCGGCAGCGCCCCCACTGCGTCGAGGTTCTCCAGGCGGATGAAGTCGGCGTTCCGGGTCACCGGCCGGAATTCCTCCCTCCCGGCGAGCAGCGAACCGGCGAGGCGTCCCGCCAGCGGCGCCGGCAGGTCCTCGTGGACGAACAGCAGATTCCAGAGCGAGGGGGTGAGGACTCCGCTCTCCACTCCCGGGTACACGCCCGGCGGAACGACGAACCCCTGGTAGGCCGGATTCGCCGCCTCGATCCGCGCGATCTCGGCCTCGCTGAACGGGACGAGGACCAGATCCCGGGTCAGGCCGAGTTCGATGACCGAGGAGACGCCGAGCCCGGCGGCGAGGAACAGGGCGTCGAGGGCGCCGTCCTTGAGCCCGTTGATGCTCTGGGTGTAGTTCATCTGCCGGAGGCGAAGGTCGGTCTCGGGGATGCCGGCGGCCCGGAGCAGGTTCCGGGCGGTCACCTCGTTGCCGGAGCCCGGCGGGCCGACGGACACCCGTTTCCCGGGGAGATCGGTCACCGCTTCGACGCCGCGCCCGGCCACGCTCAGGAGGTGCACCACATTCGGATAGAGCCGGCCGAGCACGGCGATCGGCAGCGGCCCCGGGAAGCGGCCGGAACCGGCGACCGCATCGGCCACCGCGTCCGCCTGCCCGATGCCGACCTCGCTCTCGCCCTTGGCGACCTGGATCAGGTTCGTGACCGACCCGGCGCTGACCTCCGCCTTGACGACGACCCCCGGGATCTCCCGGGTCCAGCGGCTCGAGAGGGCGCCTCCGAGCGGGTAGTAGATCCCGGCGGTGGTGCCGGTGGCGAAGGCCAGCGGCCGCGGCCGGTCGCTCGCGCACCCGGCGAATGCGGCGGCGGCGAGGCCGAGCGCGAGCCGCCGGGCGGCGACGCGCCGCTCCGGGAGGGCCGCTCCCGACCGGTCCGGTCCCCGCCGCGCCGGCCCGGCTCGGAGCGCGGCCTCCGGGGAAGGCGCGCCGTTTCCGGGGTGCACGCGCGAAACCTCCGTTGGACCGGAACCGAACCGGCGGCGGATTCTACGAGTCGGCGGGCGCGGCGGCCCGGCGGCGGAGGTCGTAGAGCAGATCGAGCGCCCCTTTCGGTGTCAGCGCGTCGAGGTCGACGGCGAGCAGGCGCCCGCGCAGCGGGTCGGGCTTCCGCGGCGGGGGGAGGGAATCTTCCGGCGCGGCCGGAGCGCGCTCGCCCCGGCCGGCGGAGTCGGGCCGGGCGGGGCGGTCGGCGTCCGCTTCGGGGTCCTCCTCGAGGCCCTCGCCCGGACCCTCTCCCAGACCGTCGAGGACCTCGCGCGCCCGCTTCACCACCGGATCCGGGATCCCGGCCAGGCGGGCGACCTGGATGCCGTAACTGCGGCGGGCGCCGCCCGGGGCCACCCGGCGGAGGAAGATGATCTCCTCGCCGTGCTCCCGGGCGGCCACATGGAAATTCACGACGCCGTCCTCGGCGTCGGCGAGCGTGGTCAGTTCGTGGTAGTGGGTGGCGAAGAGGGTCTTCATGCCGAGGCCGGGGCGCCGGGCGATGTGCTCGACGATGGCCCAGGCGAGGGAGAGCCCGTCGTAGGTGGCGGTTCCCCGGCCGACCTCGTCGAGGAGGACCAGACTCCGGGAAGTGGCGTGGTGGAGGATGTAGGCGGTCTCCTCCATCTCCGTCAGGAAAGTGGAACGGCCCCGGGCCAGGTCGTCGGAGGCGCCCACCCGGGCGAAGACCCGGTCCACGATCGGCAGCCGGGCGGAGTCCGCGGGAACGAAGGATCCGGCCTGCGCCATGATGGAGTGGAGCGCCACCTGCCGGAGGAAAGTGGACTTCCCGCCCATGTTCGGCCCGGTCAGGATCATCAGGAACGATTCCCGGTCGAGGCGCAGGTCGTTCGGGACGAAGGTGTCGGCGGCGAGCGCTTCCACGACCGGGTGCCGCCCGGCGGCGACAGTGATCTCGAACCCGTCGTGGACCTCCGGCTGCACATAGCCGCGATGCGCCGCCGTGAGCGCCAGGCAGGCGGTCACATCCGCTTCGGCCAGCGCCGCCGCCACCCGGAGGATCACCGCGCTGGCGGAGGCCACTTCCTCCGTCAGTTCCCGGAAGAGACGATCTTCGAGCGCGCCGATGCGCTCCTCGGCGCCGGCGAGGCGCTGTTCGAAGTCCTTGAGTTCCTCGGTCACGTACCGTTCGGCGTTCACCAGCGTCTGCCGCCGGACATAGTGGCCCGGGACCCGGTCGCCGTAGCCCTTCCCGATCTCGATCGAGTACCCGAAGACCTGGTTGTAGCGGACGCGGAGCGAGGGGATGCCGGTGCGGACGCGCTCCCGGCCTTCGAGGTCGCGGATGGCCTCGCGGCTGCTGAACCGCAGCCGGCGCAGTTCGTCCAACTCCCCGGAGACTCCCTCGCGGATCAGGTGGCCCGGCTCCCGCACCACCGCCGGGGCGTCCTCGGCGATGGTGCGGACGATGCGGTCCCGCATCGCGGCGAGGCCCGGGAGCCGGCTGCGGAGGTCGGTGAGCACCGGACTCCCGGCCGGTTCGAGCGCGGCGCGGAGCCGCTCCGCCGCCGCGACCGCTTCGGCGATCTGCAGGTACTCCCGGGGGCCGGCGATCCGCAGCGCGGCGCGGGAGCCCAGCCGCTCGAGGTCCGGGCAGCCGCGGAGGGCCTCCCCGGCCTCCTCGGCCCAACTCTTCCCGGCGCTCCACTCGGCCACGGCCCGGTGCCGGCCGCGGATCGCCTCCGGATCGAGGAGCGGCTGGGCCAGCCGCCGCCGCAGCAGCCGGGCCCCCATCCCGGTCTCGGTGCGGTCGAGGGTCTTCACCAGGGTCGCCTCCGGCAGCGGATCCCCCGCCGCCGGCGAGAGCGACCGGAAGATCTCCAGGTTCCGCTGGGTCACCGGGTCGATCACCATCCGTCCCGCCCGGGAGACCCTTCTCAGGGTGACGATGTGGGTCAGGCGCGTGCGCTGGGTCTCGTTGAGGTACTGGATCGCCGCGCCGGCGGCGCAGGTCGCTGCCGGGAAGTCGGCGACGCCGAAGGGTTCGAGCGAAGCGGTGCGGAAGTGCCGGAGCAGGGTCTCGCGGGCGTGTTCGAGATCGAACCAGAAGCCGGGCCGTTCGGTGACCAGGGGACCCCGCTCCCCCTCGCCGAACAGCGGCAGGGCGGCGGCCGCCTCCGGCGTCAGTGCTTCCCGGGGGCGGAAGGCCGCCATGACCTCCGCGCACTCCTGGAAGCGGTCCGCTCCCCGGAACTCGGCGGCGCTGAAGTCGCCGGTGGAGAGGTCCACCCAGGCGGCGCCCAGCGATCGCTGGCCGGCCGGGCCGTGTTCGCAGGCCGCCATCAGGTAGGCGCCTTCCGCGCCTTCGAGATAGGAAGGGTCGAGGTAGGTCGAAGGGGTGGCCACCCGGGTGATGCGGCGCCGCACCGGGCCCCGGCTCCGACCCGCCGGTTCCACCTGTTCGCAGACCGCCACCCGGAAGCCGGCCCGAACCAGCCGACCGATGTACCCCTCCGCCGCCTGGTGGGGAACGCCGGCCATCGGGATGGCTACCCCGTCGCGGTCTTTCTGGCGGGAGGTGATCGCGAGGTCGAGCACCGCGGCCGCCGTCCGGGCGTCCTCGAAGAACATCTCGTAGAAGTCGCCCATGCGGAAGAACAGCAGCGCATCCGAAGCCTCCCGCTTGAGTTCCAGGTACTGGCGCATCGCCGGGGATACCCCGGCCGTCTTCTCCGGGGTCTCCGGCTCCCGGCGCAGGGGCGGCTGCTCCGGAAAGAGGGTTCGGGAGTCCGGCTCGTTCACGAGGGTCGTTCTCCGGTCGGCGCGCGCGGAGGGGCCGGAGTGCGGTCGGTCCGACCCGGCCGGAGCCGGGCCCGGGGGCGGGGGGAGCCGGGCCCGGGGCGGGGGCTGCGCCCGGACCGCGCCGCCCGGGGCGAGGCGGGGGCGAGGGGCGGGGGCGGCGGGCGCTCCCGACGCCTGTGGGAAGGGCCGGCCCCGGGCTCGAACGGACCCCGGACCGGGTCCCGGGTCGGGCCCCGGAACCGGGCGGGAACCGGATCGGGAGGGACGGGCGTCAGCGGGGAAACGGGCATCGCGCCTCCGGGCCGAAGAGGTGGCGGAGGGCGCCTCCCCCCGGCTCTTCGGGACAGACTCTTGTGCTTTGTGAATCTTATGATTACGCCATGCGCGCCCCCGCCGGTCGGGACGGTCCGGTGCTCGCGTTCGACACCGGCGGCGCCCTCGGCAGCGTGTCGGTCCTCGGCGCGGCGGCGGCGTGGCGCCCCTTCCTCGAGAGCGACCTGGAGGAGAGGGTGGAGATCCTGGAACCGGCGAACCGGCACGCGGCCGACCTGTTGCCGGCGATCGCGCGGCTGCTGCGGCGGGTCGGCGTCCGGGAGGGCGTCCCGGGGCTCGGGCGGCTCGCCGCGACCCGCGGCCCGGGATCCTTCACGGGTCTCCGGGTGGGGCTCGCGACCCTCCAGGGGCTGGCTCTCGCCTCCGGGGTCCCGGCGGTCGGGGTCTCCGCCCTGGACGCGGCGGCGCTCACCGACACCCTGGTCGCTCCCGCTGCGGAGGGGCCGCGCCTGATCGTCCTCGACGCCCTCCGGGGAGAGTTGTTCGCCGCGGTGTACCGGGGGGACGGAGCCGGGGACGCCGCGGCGCCGGCGTCCCCGGAGGAAGCCGCGGGGGAACCGGCCCCGCGCCCCCTCTCGGAGCCGTTTCGCCTGGTTCCGGCGGATTGCGGAGAGTGGATCCGGCGGTTCCGGGTGCGGCGGGTCGCCGGCCCGGGCGTTCCCCGGTACCGCGAGGCGCTCCTCGCCGCCGCCGCCGACCGGGCCGAGGTCGCCGGGGAAGTCCGGCCCCTCGCGCCGGCGGTGGCCCGGTTGGCAGTGGGGGGCCCGGCCGTTTCGGACGCCGCCGGTGAACGGGAGCGCCTCTCCCCCCTCTACCTGCGGGCGCCGGATATCCACGGCGGCGCCTGAGGAAGCCGCCCGGGGATTCGGCTACCCTATTCCGCTCCGCTTCTCGACCGTCATCGAGTCGGATCCGTACCCGTGTCCCGGAGGCGCCCATGAGTCAGCCCGAGAAGGCCCCCGCTGAAACCGAAGCCGAAGCCCAAGACGCGGCCGGCCCGCCGCCGGCGGCGGGCGGCGCCGACCTGGAGGAACTGGTCCGGCAGCATCGGGAGTTGGACGAGCGCCTGAAGGAGATGGCGGCGCGTCCGCGGCTCAGCCCGGACCGGGAGCGCGAGGAGGCGGTGATGAAGAAGCGGAAGTTGGCGCTCAAGGACCGGATCGCGGCGCTCTCGCCCCCGGCCTGAGCCGGGGCGGAACGGATGGGGTGAGCCTCCCCGTCGCCCGGGAGGGCGCGCCGTTCATCCTGGTTCCGCTCGCCCTGGCCGCCGCCGCCGGCGCCCTCGGAGGGTTCGGCGTCCTTCCGACCGCGGCGGCCGTTCCGCCGGCGCTCCTCGCCGCCTTCGCGGCCTTCTTCTTCCGCGATCCGGAACGGACTCCCCCGCCGGGGGAAGAGCGCGTGGTGGCCCCCGCGGACGGTCGGGTGACCACGGTGGAAGAGTCGGACGATCCGGCGGAACCCGGGCGCCGGGTGAGCATCTTCCTCTCGATCTTCAGCGTCCATGTGAACCGGGCCCCGACGGCCGGCCGGGTGCTGGCGGTGCGCTACCGCCCGGGTGAATTCCGGGCGGCCTTCCGGGGCGACGCTTCCGAGCGGAACGAGCGGAACGAGATCCGGCTGGAGTGCCGGGGGGGGCGCCTCCGGATCCGGCAGATCGCCGGCGTGGTGGCCCGGCGCATCGTCTGCCGGGCTTCCGCCGGCGATTTCCTCGGCCGGGGGGAGCGCTTCGGCCTCATCCGCTTCGGCTCGCGCACCGAGGTGCTCCTCCCGCCGAACTGCCGGCCGACGGTCCGCGCCGGGGACCGGGTGCGCGGCGGCGAAACGGTGATCGCGGAGTGGTCGTGAAACCGCGCCGCCTGCGGACGCGCCGCGGGGTCTTCGTCCTCCCGGCGCTGTTCACGGTCTCCAGCATCTTCCTCGGCGTCTTCTCGATCGTCCGGAGCATCTCCGGGGATCCGGGAGGAGCGGCCCTCGCCATCGGCTTCGCCATCCTCGCGGATCTGGTGGACGGTCGGGTGGCGCGGTTCGCCGCCGCCACCAGCGACTTCGGCCGTGAACTCGACTCGCTCGCCGACCTGTGTTCCTTCGGCGTGGCGCCGGCGGTGCTGGCCTACACCTGGACGCTCCACCGATGGGAACAGACCGGGTGGCTGGTGGCGGCCCTGTTCGTGGTCTGCGCCGCCATCCGGCTGGCGCGGTTCAATGTGGGTCGGCTGGACTCCGACCCGCGGTTCTATGTGGGGCTGCCGAGCCCGGCCGCCGCCGCGGTCCTCGGCGCCGTCGTCTATGCCTGGCCGCAGGTCCCGGCGGGGGAAGTCGCCGCCGTCTCGGCCCTCGGCGGGGTGCTGACGCTGGCGCTGCTCATGAACAGCCCGGTGCGGTTCCTCAGTTTCAAGGCGCTCACCGGGCGCCGGGCGCACTCGCACCGCACGCTGGTCGTCGTGGCGGCCTTCATCGTGGCCGCGGTCGCCGAGCCGGTGGTCATGTTCCTGTTCCTGGCCGGCGGCTACGCCCTGCACCCGCCGGTCCGCTTCGCCCTGCGCCTGCTCCGGCGGCGGCGTCCGGCGGGCCTCGAACCGGCGAAGGACTCTTCCCGGTCCTGAGTACCCCGGCGGCGGGGGCGCCGCTCAGCGGGTCCACCCGGTGAGTTCGCGGATCCGCCAGCGCGGGGTGCCGTCCTCGGTGACGCGCTCGAGCCGGACGCGGAAACGCTCCACCAGGAGTCGGTCCTCCCCGATCGCCATGCTGGTCCAGTCCGGGGAGAACAGGACCTGGTCCCCGGCGGGAGACTGGAGGATCGAGCCCGGGCGCTCCTGCCAGGCGAGGGGAGCGCGATCCCGGAACAGGCGGATGAGCCGTCGTCGCAGGGCCGCCCCGCCGGCGCTTCCGGGAGGTTCCCCGGGCAACGCCACCAGCGCCCAGCCGGCCGGATAGAGGCCGTCCAGGCGCGAGGCGTCCGCGGTCTCGAAGGCCTCCCGGAAGCGGCCGAGCGCGTCGGCGAGGGTCTCCGCCGGGGGGGCCTCCCCGGAGCAGGCCGCACCGCCCAGCGCGAGGGCGAGAAGGCCGGCGAGACCTCTGCCCACCGGGGCGCGAAGGGGCCGCCTCACGAGTCGGGCCGTTCCTTCCCGCGCTCGCCCGGGGGCGCCGCGGCGGGGAATTCGACGGTGAGGAGGAGCCCCCGGCGTCCGTCCCGGCGCGGGCCGGCGCTGACCCGGCCGCCGTGCGCTTCGGCGAAGCGGCGGGCGTTGGCGAGCCCGAGCCCCGAGCCGCGGGTACGGGTGGAGAAGGCGGCGTCGAAGATCCGCTCCCGGAACTCCTCGGCGACACCGGGGCCGTGGTCCGCCACTTCCAGTCGAACCCGCGCGCTTCTCCCCCCCGAAGCCCCGGGCCCGAACACCCGGACCTCGATCCCGTCCTCCGGGCCGTCGTCCCCGGGGAGGGCGCGGGCCTCTTCGACCGCCTCGATCGCGTTCTGGAGCAGATTCTCCACGATCCGGGCGACGATCTCCGGGTCGGCGCGCACCGGGGCCGGCCCGTCCACGCGGAAGGCGATCCCCGGCCCGGTGGCGGACCGGCGCCAGGGAGCCAGGGTCGTCCGGACCAGCGGCCCCAGGTCCACCTCCCGCAGTCGGAGCGGAGCGCCGAGGGCGGAGAACTCGGAGGAGAGGCGCCGGAGCCGCGAGACCTGTCCGAGGATGTCCCCGACGCTCTCCTCGACTGCCTCCTTCGGATTCCGGCCCCGGGGATCCCGCAGCACCTGCCGGATGAAATCGGCGGCGAGGCCGATCGGGGCCAGGGCGTTCCGGATGTCGTGGGCGACCCGGCGGGCGAGATCCACGGTCGCCTCTTCGCGCATCCGCCGCTGCACCGAGGGGACGCGGCGGGCGAGACGCTCGACGCCGGCGGCGAGCAGCCGGAGTTCGTCCACGGTGCCGTGGACCGGGACCGGCGTGTCCGGCCGGCCCTCGGCGATCCGGCTGGTGGCGTGCGACAGGCGGCGCACCGGCGCGGCCAGCCGCCGGGCGAAGAACCAGGGGATCAGGAAGGCGAAGACGAGTGCGAGGGAGCCGCTGCCGAGGAGGAGCGCCTGCTGCATGGCGCGCACCCCGACGATGCGGGCGGTCTCGTCGGCGGGAAGCGGGATCGCGAGGAGGGTGGGCCCGGCCGGGGCCGCTGACGTGGAACCCTCGACCGGGATCCAGGCGATCCGGTAGCGGAGCGGCCCGGCGTCCGCTTCGAGCAGGAGGGGCCGCGGGGCTCCGAACGCCGTCTCGGCGGGGGGGCGGGGTGGAAGCAGGCCGCTGTGGACGAGTTCCGGTCGGCTCGCGGCGACCAGGCGGCCCCCGGCGTACAGCGCGGCGTCGGCGTCCACCTGATCGGCGGTGAGGGCCAGTCCGGAGATCGCCTCGGCTTCCGGGAGCGCCGCGTCGAGCGCGCCCCATTCGGAGGCCACCCGTCGGGCGGTGTGGGCCCGCGCCAGGGCGTCCTCGGCGCGGGCCGTCTCGAGGGAGGCCGACAGCCGCCGTTCGGCGAACACGGCGAGCCCGAGGATGGCGATCAGGACCGCGCCGGCGAAGGCTTCGGTCAGTTGCATCTGGAAACTGCGCCGCCGGCGCCGCCCCGGCGGCCCCGGCAGCGCGAGCCGCACCCGGGCGGAGAGCGCGGTGAGGAGCGCCAGGAACGCGGCGAGCAGCACCCAGCCGGCGACCGCCGCGGCGTGTCCGGCCGTCCCGGTCCGGCGCCAGGAGACCGCGTACGCGGGGAGGCCGCCCGGCCCGCCGCCTCCTTCGAGCCGGCGCCGACCCGGTTCGGGGCCCGACCGGTCGGGTCGGGGCGGCGTCTCGACGCGGAAGTCGTGACCTTCGAGGACCGCGGGTATCGCGGCGCCGCCCAGGCGGAAGTGATCCGAAGTGCCGGCCGGCCGGGGCGCGAGCCCGAGTTCGTCCGGGCGCGCCGCCACGGTGAGGGTGAGCGCCCGGCCCGAGGGATACCGGCGGCGGGCGGTGAGCACGAAATCGCGGGGTCGGGTCGGCGGCGCCGGTTCGGCGTCGCCGGCCGCCGGCCCCGGCGCGGACCGGGCGGAGGCCGCCGCCGGCGTCCGGCCGCTGCCGGGGCAGGCGCCGAGGCCGGTCCACTCCGGCGGCGCCGGCGCCGAGTCCGGCGGCGCCGCGCGGCGGGGGAACCCCACATTGAAGCGGGAGACGGCGCCGTCCGGGCCGCGGACCTCGAGCGCGCTGGCGGCTGTCGTTCGGGCCAGCCCGGTGGAGCGCCAGAGCCGGTAGGCGGTGTCCTGGCGGAGGTCCCCGGCCCGGGGAACCGCCGCGTCGAGGTCCCGGGCGGCTTCCGTGGCCGCGTAGCAGACCGAGAGCGCCCGGGTGGCCAGGAGCCCGGGGACGAGGTCCGCCGCATAGCGCCGCCGGGCCGATTCCTCCTGCAGGTGGAGCGCCGGGTAGAGGAGCAGCACCGGCCCGGCGAACACCGAGAGCGCGAGGACGAAACTGGCGCCGGTCTGCTGTGAGAGCAGGGGCCGGCGCAACTGCCGGAGCGCCAGCCGGCCGCGGGGGCTCCGGACGGTGAGCGCCGCTCCGAGGAGCGGGAGGAGAGCGATCAGGGCCGACTGCGGGGAGAAAGCGGTCGCGAGGAGCAGGACGGAGGCCGCTCCCGCAAGCGCCCGCCGCCCGGGGCGGAGCAGTTGGGCCGCCGGGAGGAGCAGCGCGCTCGAGGTCAGCAGCAGCGCCGTCCAGGAGGCGATCTGCGCCGTCCCGACGCCCGCTTCCCACCCCGGCGCCAGCCGGAGGTTCCCGGCCGCGCCGGCGGCCGCGACGACCTGCGCGGCCCCGAGCAGGGCCAGGCCGGCTCCCGCGCCGCGGACGAACAGGAGGGCCGCCGCGCCCCGTCCGCCGGGAGCGGGGAGCGCGCGCGAGCACCGGGGGCTCAGCGCGCGGGTCGAGAGGAAGAGGGCGAGGCCGGTCAGCAGTTGGTCGAGCGGCGTGTCCGGGAGCCCCAGGAGCGGCGGCGCCCCGGCTCCCGGGGTGAGCAGCGGAGCGTCGGGGAAGAGGGCGCCGATCCAGCCGGAACCGGTGTGGAGCAGGGCCCCGAGCGCGAAGCGGACCTCCCAGATGGCCGCCAGGGTCCGCGCGAGCGGCGGCGCCGAACCCGGCGCCGGCGACCCGGAACCGCGGAGGGCGGAGACGGCGAGGACGGCGCCGGCGAGCAGGGCGAACGCCCCGAAGAGGGCGGCGGCGGCGCGGCGCTCGAGTTGCTTCGCCGCCGGCGGCGCCACCGCGGTGTTCGCCGCGCCGAGCAGTTGCCCGTCGTGGGCGCGGAGAGCGAAGAAGAACCGCTCTGCCTCCGCCGGGCCCTGGCGGAAGGAGTCTCCCCGGCGCTCGAAGAGCCGGGCGAGGGAATCCGGATCCTCGTCCGCCTGCAGCAACTCCACTTCCATGCTGCGCCCGGCGGCGATCTCGAAGGCCGAGCGCGGTCGGCTGCCGGACGCGGGAGGAGGGGACTCGGCGATCGCGAACTCCACGGTGACGAGCCCCAGCCGGTTGCGCAGGCACTCCCCGGCGGCGAGCCAACGCCGGGGGCCCTGTTCGAAGGAGAAGAGGAGCGGAGAGGCCGGATCGGGGCAGTCTTCGGAGCGGACGCCGTCGGGGAAGAAGACGCGGAGCGCCGGTTCGAGGTCCGGGTTCGCCCCGGACCAGACCACCGGCCGGAGGTCCCGGTCGTAGAGGGTGGCGCCGGAGACGCCCAGCGGGCCCGAAGGGAGCGGCAGGGCGCTGAGGGCCCGGTGGGCCTCGCGGTTCAGGCCGCCCGCATCCGAGCCTTCGACCGCGGCGGCGACCTTCGGCGTGCGGGCGAGGAGCCGGGCCGCGTCGGCGACTTCGCGGGAGCGATCGGAGAGCCAGCGGCCGGCGCGCGCGGCGGCCGCCGCAGCGGCGCCGGGGCCGGCGACCGGCTGCCGTTCGATCGGCAGGCGGCAGGCGAGCGCGATCGTGGCTGCCGCCGGAAGTGCCCAGGCCGCGGTGCGGAGACGGGCCCGCGACCCCCGGGGAGTGTTCCGGGCGCGCCACGCGGCCGCCAGGGCGACGGCGGCGGCCGTTCCGGCGAGGATCCAGTGGAGCGGCGCGGAAGTCCCGAAACGGGTCGAAACCACCCACGCCGCGGCGAAGAAGACCAGGTGCGGCGCGGCGCGCCCCAGAGCCGGGCCGAGATCGCGGGGACGGGGCAATGGTTCGGGGCGGGCGGTCGGACGCCGCCGGCACCCGGCGGGAGGCGGCGGGAGGCGGCGGGAGGCGGCGGGCCCGCTTACAGTACCGACCGCGCCGTTGTTCCGAGCAGTCCTCTCCCGACGCGGCGGGCGTCCGCTTCGGGGGGCGGGGTGGGCGATCCTCGCCTCCATCGTCGCCTCGATCGGCGCCTCGATCGGCGCCGGGCCCTCGTTCGCCGGGCAGCCGCCGGCGCCGCCCCGTGGAACGGAGGCGGCGGGCGTGCCGCGGGAGGGGGAAGCAGACCCTCCGACCCCGGAGGAAGCGACACCCGGGAAAACGGGTACGGAGCCTCCCGATCCCGGAGGGCCGGGAGAGGCCGGGCAGCCGCCCCCGGGCGAGGAGGGTGAGGGGAGCGGGGAGGCGGAGGCCGCATCGGGCGAAGGGCCGCCCGTGGAGGCGCCGGGCGAGGAGTCGGGGGAGAGAGCCGCGACCGGGGAAGCCGGCGAGGAGCCCGCCGCGGAAGCCGGAACGGAAGGGGAAGGGGGGGAAGAGGCTGAGGAAGGTGCGGAGGAAGGTGCGGAGGAAGAGGACCTCGGCCCCCGCGTGGCGGGCCTCGCCGGCGCTCCCGCCGGCATTCTCCCGGGCGAGGAGATGGCCTCCCCGATCCCGGAACCGGGCAGCCCGGTGGTGGGGCTCGTGTTGGAGGAGGAGGGCTTCATCACCCTGACCGCCGGCGGCCGGGTGGTCGCGTACGGTCCCGACGGAGGCCGCCCGCGCTGGGGCGTCATGGAGCGGCAGACCGCAGCCCTTGGGCGCTGGCCGGAGGGGATCGCGCTCCTCGACCGCGACGGGGGGGTGGAGATCCGGGCGCCCGGGGACGGCGCCCCCGGGGTCCGGTTCGTCACGGGCGCCGTGCCGGATCCGCTCCGGCCCCCCCTCCCGGAGGCCGGTCCCGACCCGGGCCGGACCGCCGGGGGAGGAGATCCGGTCCGCGCGGCGGCCGCGGTCGGCGGATTCGGCCCGCAGGGCGTGTTCTTCGCCGCGGGGGGGCGGGTCCACGGCTTCTCCGGCCCGCTCGGCGAGCGTCTCTTCGAGACCGACCTGGCCGCGCTGCCGAACGGGACCGATACGGGGGCGGCCGCCGGCTCTGTCCGCGCCATCGCCCTCGCCGGCGACCCGGGGGAGCCGCGCCGTTTCGCCGCGGTCTCGCTGGGGCCGGGCGGCCTGGCGCTCCTCGATGCCCGGAGCGGCGCGGTCCGCTGGCGGCGCGACGACCTGGGCGACATCGCCGCCGCGGCCCTGGTGCTCGAAGAGGAGTCCCTGGTGATCGTCGGAAGCACCGAGGGGGATCTCAGCGTCCTCCGCCTCGAGGACGGGAGCACCCGCTGGCGCCGCCGGCTGTTCGAGGGATTCCTCCACCCGCCGCTCGCGAGCCGGGGCCGGCTCTACGCCGCCACCGACGCGAACTCCCTCTACGGCTACGACCTCGCCCGGGGCGGGGAGCGATGGCGGGCGGCGCTCCCCGGACGCCCCGCCGCCTCCCCGCTCCGGGTGGCCGGAGCCCTGTTCGTCGCGATCCGGGACGGACTGCTCGTGGAAGTGACCCCGGCGACCGGGTTGCTCCTGGGCCGGGCCCGCGACCTGGGCGCCGAGATCTTCGGCGTGGTGCGGCAGCGCCCGGACGGGCCCGGAGAGACCGGCTGGCGGCAGCGCCGCGTCTATCTGGGGCTTCGCGACGGACGCCTGCTGGTGCTCCGCCCCCGGGTCTCGCTGGGTTCCGGCCCTTCCTGAACGACCGGTCGGGCGCGCCGGGACCGGGCCCGGGCGGGCCGGTCCCGGAGGCGGGTTCGGGCGGTACCATTCCGGGGCGGATGCGGGCCACGGAAGTCGGGGCGGAATCCATCCTGGTCCTCGACTTCGGCTCGCAGTACACGCAACTCATCGCCCGCCGGCTGCGGGAACTCGGGGCCTACTGCGAGATCTGGCCCTGCACCGCGAAGGGCGCGGAGATCCGGCGGCGGCGCCCCCGGGGCGTCGTGCTCTCGGGAGGGCCGGAGAGCGTGTACGCGCCGGGCGCCCCCGTCGCCCCGGAGGAGGTGTTCTCGCTGGGGGTCCCGGTGCTCGGCGTCTGCTACGGGATGCAGTGGATGGCCCGGGAGTGCGGCGGCGTCGTCCGGCCGGCGGAGCGCCGTTCGTACGGGCCGGCCACTCTTTCGCTTCCCGATCCCACCCTCCCGGGAGCGGCGCCGGGGGCTCTCTTCGCGGACCTCCCGGCGTCGTTCCGCGTCTGGGCGAGCCACGGCGATCGGGTCGAGGCGCTGCCCGACGGCTTCCGCCGCACCGGGAGCACCGAGGCCGCGGCCATCGCGGCCTTCGAGAGCCCGGCGCGGGGCCTCTACGCCCTGCAGTTCCACCCCGAAGTGGTCCACACGGAACACGGCGCAACCATATTGCGCAACTTTGCGTACGCGGTCTGCGGCCTGTCGGGGGGTTGGTCGCCCCGGTCGCACGCCGAACGGGCGGTGGCGGCCATCCGCGAAGAGGTCGGGGAGAAGCGGGTCGTGTGCGGGGTTTCGGGCGGCGTGGACTCGACGGTCACCGCGATCCTGGTCCACCGCGCCGTGGGGGAGCGCCTCCGCTGCGTCTTCGTGGACAACGGCGTATTGCGCAAGAATGAGGCGCAACTCGTCGAAGGGGAACTGAAACGGGGTCTCGGCCTCCCGCTGGAAGTGGTGGACGCCTCGGAGCGGTTCCTGGAGCGACTCGCCGGGGTCCGCAGTCCCGAGCGCAAGCGCAAGGTCATCGGGAGGGAGTTCATCCGGGTCTTCGAGGAGCGGGCGCGGGAGATTCCGGACGCCGGGTTCCTGGCCCAGGGCACCCTCTACCCGGATGTGATCGAGAGCGTTTCCGTCAAGGGCCCCTCGGCGGTGATCAAGAGCCACCACAATGTGGGCGGGCTGCCGAAGCGGATGCGCCTCCGCCTGGTCGAGCCGCTCCGGGAACTGTTCAAGGACGAGGTGCGGGCCCTCGGACGGGAACTCGGCGCGCCGGAGGAGTTGCTCTCCCGCCACCCGTTCCCGGGGCCGGGGCTGGCGGTGCGGATGCTCGGCCCGGTGGAACGGGGCGGCCTCGAAGCGCTGCGCGAGGCGGACGCGATCCTGGAAGAGGAACTCCGCGCCGCCGACTGCTACGACCGGGTCTGGCAGGCGTTCGCCGTACTCCTGCCGATCCGTACCGTGGGAGTCATGGGGGACGCGCGCACCTACGAACGGGTGGTGGCGCTGCGGGTGGTCGAGAGCGCCGACGGGATGACCGCCGACTGGGCGGCGCTCCCGCCGGACCTGCTGGCGCGGGTGTCGAACCGGATCACCGGCGAGGTGCGCGGCGTGAACCGGGTGGTGCTCGACCTCACCTCGAAGCCCCCGGGAACGATCGAGTGGGAGTGACCCGGTGAGTTCCGGCGGGAGGCCGTTCGTCCATCTCCACACCCACACCGAGTACTCCCTGCTCGACGGCATGAGCCGGATCCCCCGGCTGGCGGAACTCGCCGCCGGGGACCGGATGCCGGCGGTGGCCATCACCGACCACGGCCACCTGATGGGGGCGCTCAAGATGCATCGGGCCGCCCGGCAGGCCGGCGTCAAGCCGATCCTCGGCTGCGAGGCCTATGTGGCTCCGGGGAGCCGCCACGACAAGAACCCCGACTCCGAGAACCAGCACCTGGTGCTGCTGGCCAGGAACGAGACCGGGTACCGGAACCTGATGCGGCTGACCTCCATCGCCCACTACGAGGGCTACCACTACAAGCCGCGGATGGACCTGGAGCTCCTCGAGCGGCACCACGAGGGACTGATCGCGCTCTCGGCCTGTCCCAAGGGGATCGTGCCCCGGGAGATCGTGGAGGGGGGGGACCCGCTCCGGGTCGCCGGGGAGTACCGGGAGATCTTCGGCCCGGGCAACTACTACCTGGAGGTGATGGACCACTCCTCGCCGGCGGCCCTCGGGGAGGGCGCGGAGCGGCTGGGCCGGCTGGAGCGGCAGATCCGGGAAGGGGCGATCGCCCTGTCGAAGCGGACCGGGATCCCGCTGGTGGGGACGAACGACTCGCACTACGCCGAGAAGGACGACGCCGCCGCCCACGACCTGCGCCTCTGCATCAGCACGAACACCCCGTATTCCCGCGAGAAACGGCTGAGATTCGACACCGAGGAGTTCTTCTTCAAGGACTCGGCGGAGATGGGGGAGGTGTTCGCGGACTGCCCCGAGGCCTACCGCAACACCCTGGAGATCGCGGAGAAGATCGAGGACTTCGAGGTCCTGCGCCAGGAGAGCCTGTTGCCGGAGTTCGAGGCCCCCGGCGGCGCCACCATCGACGAGCACTTCGAGCAGAGCGTCCGGGCCGGGCTGGAGCGGCGCCTCTCGTCTTCTTCGCCGCACGGCGAACGCCCGCCGCGCTCCGACTACGAGGACCGGATCGCACTGGAACTGGGAGTGATCCGGACCACCGGCTACTCCGCCTACTTCCTCATCGTGCAGGATTTCGTGAAGTTCGCCCGGGACTGCCACATCCCGGTGGGGCCGGGGCGGGGGTCCGCCGCGGGGAGCCTGGTGGCCTACGCGCTCGGCATCACCGGCATCGATCCGCTCGCCCACGGGCTGCTGTTCGAGCGGTTCCTGAACCCGGACCGGGTGAGTCCCCCGGACATCGATGTGGACTTCTGCGAAATCCGGCGCGACGAGGTCCTCGACTATGTGTCGGAGACCTACGGCAGCGACCGGGTGGCGCAGATCATGACCCTCGGGACCATGCAGGCGAAGTTGGTGGTCCGGGACCTGGGGCGGATGCTGGAGTTGCCGCCGGCGGAGGCGGACCGGCTCGCGAAACTGATCCCCGACGCGGTGGGTCTCGAGGAGGCGATCGCCGCCGAACCGCGGCTCCGGGAGGCGGCGGAGCGCGACCCGACCGTCGCCCGGATCTTCAGCGCGGCGCGCCGGCTGGAGGGGCTGCCGAAGAGCATCGGCACCCACGCCGCCGGCGTGGTGGTGGCGCCCCGGCCGCTCGAGGAGGTGCTGCCGCTCTACCGGGATGTGGAGCCCTCCGCCGGCGCCCGCTCCCGCGCCGACGGGGAGGTCGCGGTCCGCCGCCGGACGCAGTTCGACATGACCGACTGCGAGGCGGTCGGACTCTTCAAGATGGACTTCCTCGGCCTGCGCGCCCTGACCCACATCGAAGACTGCGCCCGGCGGATCGAGGAAGACCGGACCCTGGACCTGACCCCGGAGCAGCGGGAGGGTGTCCGGGCCATCCGCGCCGGGGACTTCGAGAAGGTGGCGCCGAACCCGGAGGCGTTCGCCCTGTTCGGGCGCGCCGACACCGACGGCATCTTCCAGTTCGAGAGCGCCGGGATGCGGCGGCTGCTCGCGAGTTACCGACCGGAGACGCTGGACGACCTGGCGGCCCTGAACGCGCTCTACCGGCCCGGTCCGCTCGAGAGCGGGATGACCCGGGACTTCGTGGAAGCGAAGAAGAAGGGCGGGGACTCGACGAAGTTGGATCCCCGGGTGCGGCGGCTCTTCACCGGGACGCGGGGGCTCCTCGTGTACCAGGAGCAGGTGATGCTGGCGGCGCGGGAACTCGCCGGCTATTCGCTGGGGCAGGCGGACCTGCTGCGCAAGGCGATGGGGAAGAAGGATCCGCAGGTCATGGCGGAGCAGGAGAAGACCTTCGTCGAGGGCGCGGTGGAGCGCGGGCTGCCCCGGGACCTGGCCCAGGACACCTTCGCGCAGATCGAGAAGTTCGCCGGGTACGGCTTCAACCGCGCCCACGCGGTCGGCTACGCGCTGGTGGCCTATGTGGCCGGCTGGCTGAAGGCGCTCTTCCCCCGCCACTTCCTCGCCTCGCTGCTCACCGCGCAGGAGCGTTCCGCGGACAAGGACGAGCGGATCGCCCGGATCCGCGCGAGCGCGGCGGCGGCGGGGATCGAGATCCGGCCCCCCGATGTGCGCCGCAGCGGCGCCGAGTTCCGGGTCGAGGGGGACGCGGTGCGGTACGGACTCGCCGCCCTGAAGCAGGTCGGGGAGGGGGCGGCGCGGGCGGTGGTGGCCGCCCGGGAGCGCCTCGGCGGCTTCGCTTCGCTCGCCCAACTGCTCCGGGAAGTGGACCTCCGGGTCGTCAACAAGGGAGTGCTCGAGTCGTTCGCCGGATCCGGCGCCCTGGACTTCCTCGAGGCCTCGCGGTCGCAGGTCCGGGAGGCGATCCCGGCGGCGATGAAGACCGCGCAGTGGGCGCGCGCCTGCCGGGACGGGGGAGCGCAGCCGCTCTTCGGGAAGCGGGACGAGACGCCGCGGGACGCCTTCCCGGCGGTGGCCGCCTGGAGCGAGCCGGAGCGGTTGCGCCGGGAGCGGGAGGCTTTCGGCTTCTACTGGGAGGGCCATCCGGCCCGGGAATACCGGGAAGTCCTCGGCGCCTCCGTCTCCGGGCCGCTGGGCGGGGTGTCCCCGAACGGGGAGGAGGTGCGGCTCGTCGGCGAGGTGGGCAAACTGCGGAAACGCAACACCCGGGACGGGCGGGCGATGGCCAACTTCGAGATCCGGGACGAGACCGGCGCGGTCGAAGTCGTCGTCTTCCCCGGCGAGTGGGAGGGTTGCCCCAGTCTGGAGGACGAGCCGGTGGTGGCGGTGCGGGGGCGGGTGCGGGCGACCCGGGGGGGCGCCGGGCGGGACGGGGCAGGGCGGGCCGAGGGCACGGAAGAGCGTCCGGAGCTGACCGCGACCGAGGTCCTGCGGGGGGTGGACGCCTTCTTCTCCACCGTCCACCGGGTGGATCTCACGGTCGCGGATCCCGGCGGCGTCCGGGAGGCGCTCGGCGCCCTGCTCGACCGCCACGCCGGGAACGCCGAAGTGCGCCTCCGCTTCCCGGAGGCCCGGGTGACGCTCCGGGTCGGCGCCCGCGTCCGGCCCAGTCCGGACTTCGCCCGGGCCGTCTTCGACCTGCTCGGCCCGGGGGCGCTCCTGCTGAATCGAGCCCCGCTGCCTTCGTTCGCGCTGGCCCCCGCCTCCTGAGTCCGAGTCGGGGCGTCCTTCGGGCGCGCCGGAACCCGGGCCGGACGAGGGCCCGGCTCCGGGTTCGCGCGAGTCCGACGGGGCTCCGTTCGCACGGATCCCGGTACCGATCCCCCTCCTGAATTCCCGTTCCCGCTTCCGGGACGGACCGGGGGCGGACTGGTACGGGGATTGCTATCCGCCGCCGCCGCTCCCCGCTAGACTGCAGCCCGTGCAGACCGAGTTCCTCGAGTTCGAGGCCGAGATCCGGACCGCGGTGCGGCGCATCGAGGCGCTCACCGGGTTCCCGGACCGACGCCGCGACGAGATCGCGCGTCTCGAGCGGGAGTTGCGGGAAGTTCGGGAACGGGTCTATGCCGATCTCACTCCCTGGCAGCGGGTGCTCGCCGCGCGCCATCCGGAGCGGCCCTACTGCCTCGACTATGTGGAGCGGCTCTTCACCGGGTTCACCGAACTCCACGGGGACCGGCGCTATGCGGACGACCCGGCGGTGGTGGGAGGCCCGGCCTGGCTCCGGGGCCGGCCGGTCATGGTGATCGGGCAGCAGAAGGGCCGGGACACCGCGCAGCGGATCCACCGCAACTACGGGATGCCGCGACCCGAGGGGTACCGCAAGGCGCTCCGGCTCATGAAACTCGCCGAGAAGTTCCGGCGGCCGGTGATCACCCTGGTGGACACCCCCGGCGCGTTCCCCGGCATCGAGGCCGAGGAGCGCGGCCAGGCGGAGGCCATCGCCGTGAACCTGCGGGAGATGGCGCGGCTCGAGGTCCCGGTCGTCGTGGCCGTCATCGGGGAGGGAGGGAGCGGCGGCGCCCTGGGGATCGCGGTCGGCGACCGCATCCTGATGATGGAGAACGCGATCTACTCGGTGATCTCGCCGGAAGGCTGCGCCGCGATCCTCTGGAAGAATCCCGGAAGCGTCCGGGAGGCCGCCGCGGAGGCGGCGAAACGCATGCGGATCACCGCCGCGGACCACCTCGCGAACGGGATCATCGACGAGATCGTCCCGGAACCGCCGGGCGGCGCCCACGCCGACCCGGAGGCCGCTGCCGAACTGTTGGGAACGCGGCTGCGGCAGGCGCTTTCGAGAGTGGCCGACAAGGCCCCCGCGGCGCTCCTCCGGGAGCGGTTCCTCAAGATCCGGGACCTCGGCCGGGTCGGGCTGGCGGAGGCCGGCTCCGGGGCCGCGCCGGCGCCGGCCGGCCCGCTTCCTTCCACTCCGCGCCCGCCGGAGGCGCATTCCGCTTCGGGCTGAGGCCGGCGGCCGTCCCCGCCCCCGAACCAGCGTCATGGCCGCGAATCGCGCCGGTCGCGCCGCGCCGCCGCCGCGGCGTCCCGGCTCGTTCCGCCGGGGGTTCCTGCCGGCGCTGGTGGTCTGCGGATTCGTCCTGTTCACGATCTTCCTGGGATCGCGGCTGCGGGAAGGGTTCGATCGACAGGTCGCCGAGGACGAGATCGGAGTCGCCGAGGAGCCGGAAGAAGTGGTCTCCCGGGCCATCGAGTTCACCGTGGACGAGCAGGGACGTCCGCTGCTCACGGTGATCGCCGAGGAAGCGACCGGACGCAGCGACGGGCGGCAGCGGTTCCTCGGCGTCACCGCGCGGTTCTACGAGACCTGGGAGGGGGGCGACGCGGAGATCGCCGCCGACGAACTGCTCCTCGACACCGGCTCCGGGTCGCTCGAGTTCCTCGGGAACGCCCTGCTCGTCACCGAGGACCTCGAGCTCGGCGGGCCGCACCTGCGCTTCCGCCGGGCCCCGGACCACCTGTGGTCGAACGATCCGGTCCAGTTCAGTACCGACGAGTTCGCCGGGGTGGCGCTGTCCTTCCGGTTCCGCATCGACACCCGGGAGGTGCACCTGCGCGGCGTCACCGTGGTCTCCCGGACCGGTGACGGAGTGTCCGCGCTGGCGGAGACGGCGGTGTTCGATCCGCTGACGACGGACACCACTCTCTTCGGCGGGGTGGAACTGACCACCGACCGGGTGGAGTTGACCTCGCGGGAGAGCGTGATCCTGCGCCGGGATCCGGCCCGCGGCCGACTGGAAACGGTCGAGGCCGGGTTCGGGACCGCGCTGCGGCTCCTCCCGCCGGCGGCCGGGGATCCCGACCTCGGCGGAGCCGCGTCCGACCTCGGCGAAGCCGCGTCCGCTGCCGAAGCCGTCTTCGAGAGCGGCCCGTCCGGCGGGAGCGCGGCCCCGGGCCCGGCCCGGGAGGCGGAAAGCCCGGCGGAGAACGGCGCCGGGGACGCGCCGGAAGACCCCGGGGGGGTGGTGCTCTACGGCGATTCGGTCCGGATCGCCCTGGCCGGGGGGCGGCGACCGGAACGCGTGGTGGTGGAGGTCGGTCCGCTGCTGGAGACGCCGGCCGGAGCCGAATTGCGCGGGGAGCGGGCCGAACTGGAATTCGGTTCGACAGCCCCCGGCGCGACGGACCCCGGGAGCGACCGCGTCCGGTTCGAAGGCGAGGTGCGGACGGAACTGATGACCCGGGGGGAGACCCCCTTCCGCGTGGACCTGGAGTCCGATCGGGCCGAGTTCACGCTCGACCGCGGCGGCGCCGCCGGCGGGGCGACCTTCACCGGCGGCGTCGAGGCGAAGGTCGCCGGGACGGAGGCCTCCGGGGACACGGCCGTCTGGGACGGGGAGGTCACCCTGACCGTCACCGGTTCGCCCCGGGTCCGGGACGGGTCGGTGCTCGACCTCGAAGGGAGGGAAGTGACGGTCGTCGTGGGGACGAAGACCGCGGTCACGGTGCGCGGGGAGGTCGGCGCCCGGTTCGACGCCCGGCGCCTGGGTTGGCTGCCCGGGGATTTCGAGAGCGCCGCGCTGTTCTGCGAGACCGCCGCCCTGGAGAGCGGGAGCGGGCGGGGAATCTTCGACGGCGGGGTGCGGCTCCTGTTCGGGCGCAGCCGTTTCGAGGCGCAGCGTCTCGATCTCGACACCGACGCGCGGGCGCTCTTCGCTTCCGGCGGGGTCGAGACCGCGATGGAGGTGCGCACCGGGCCCGCGGGCGGGGGGGCGCCCCCGGCGGCGGCGGACAGCGGGGCCCTCGGCGACGCCGATTCCCCGGACGACGGTTCCGCGGCCGACCCGGAGCAGACCGCGTTCAGCGCCTCCGCCGATCGTTTCGAGTTCCGGGCGGCCGAAGGCTGGATGCGATGGAACGGCGAGCCGCGCCTCACCGTGGGGAAGGAGGGCGAGGACGCGACCCGGGTGGTGGCCGGGGAGATCTCGGCGGAACTCACCGGCGACGGGGCCCTCGCCGGTCTGGTGGGGGAGCGTTCGGCGCGATTCGAACAGGCCGGGCACCGGGCCGAGGGCCGCCGTCTCCGCTACGAGCCGCGCCGGCGCCGGCTCACCGCCTGGGGCGCTCCGGCCCGGGTCGAAGCCGAGGGCCGTTCTTCCGAGGGGGGGCGGCTGGTTCTCGACCTCGGCGGCGAGACCTCCGCAGTCGAAGCGAGTCGGCAGCGGCGCGCCACCGCCCGCACCCGGCTGAGCCGCCGCCGACCGGGGGAGGGAGGCGGAGCGTGAGTCTCCCGGCGGACGGGATCCGGTCCGGGGACGGGGCGGCGGACGAGTCGGGCGGGCCGGCGGGCCGGCCGACTCCGGCGCGCGTCCTCGCCTGCCATGCCCTGGTGAAGAGATACGGGAAGCGGCCGGTGGTGAACGAGGTCGCGGTCCGGGTCGAGAGCGGCGAGGTCGTGGGCCTCCTCGGCCCGAACGGCGCCGGGAAGACGACCACCTTCCACCTGATGGTGGGGCTGGCCCGCCCCGAAGCGGGAACGGTGACGCTCGACGACCGGGATCTGACCGACCTGCCGGTCCATCTCCGGGCCCGCTGCGGCATCGGGTACCTGCCGCAGGAACCCTCGATCTTCCGGGGGTTGACGGTGGAGGAGAACGTCCTCGCCATCCTGGAGACGGTCCCGGGGATGAAGCGCGCGGCGCGGAAGCAGCGGGCGGCCGCGTTGCTGGCTGACCTGGGGCTCACCGAGCGGGCCCGGAACCTGGGGCAGGCCCTCTCCGGGGGCGAGCGCCGCCGCGCCGAGATCGCGCGGGCGCTCGCCCGGGATCCGGCTTTCCTGCTGCTGGACGAACCCTTCGCCGCCATCGATCCCATCGCGGTCTCCGAAGTCCAGCGCATCGTGGCCCGGCTCCGGGATCGGGGGCTCGGGGTGCTGGTGACCGACCACAGCATCCGGGAGACGCTGCAGGTCACCGACCGCGCGTACATCATCGAGAACGGACGGATCCTGTTCGAGGGCCCCCCCGACGATCTGGTCCGAAACCCGGAGGTCCGGCGCGCGTATCTGGGAGAGGACTTCGATTGGCGATGAGGGCCCAGAAGCAGCGCCTGACGCCGACCGTCCGGCACCAGCAGCGCCTGACGCTGACGCCGCAGGTGCGGCAGACCATCGAGATGCTCTCCATGCCGATGGTCGAACTGCAGCAGCGCGTCCGGCAGGAACTCGTCGAGAACCCGGCCCTCGAGGAAGTGGAGGAGACGGCGGAGGGAGACGAGGAGTCCCTCGAGAGCGAGGAGGCGGCCCCCGAAGCGGACGAGGAGTCCGACGACGAATTCGAGGACCCGGCGCACCGGGCCCCGGGCGCCTCCGTCGAAACCGGACCCGAGGGCGGGGCGGAGGCGCCGGCCGCGACGGCGGAACCGGTGGCCCCGGCGCCGGAGAAGGATGCGATGGGGGAGATCGAGACCTTCGACTTCTTCGCCGAGAACTACGAGAACACCGGCGGGTTGGCGCTCTCCGAGGAACCGCCCACCCTGGAGCGAACCCTGCCGGCGAGCCGCACCCTCTCGGAGCACCTGCGGGAACAGTTGGGGCTCGCCGTCTCCGGGGAGCGGGAACGGGCCATCGGCCTGCAACTGATCGGGAACCTCGACGAACGGGGCTATCTCGACGGTTCCGTGGGCGACCTCGCCGCCGCCCTCTCGGTCCCGGAAGCGGAAGTCGAAGCCGCCCGGCAGCGACTCCTGACTTTCGATCCGACCGGATGCGGCGCGCTCGACCTCCGGGAGTGCCTGCTGGCCCAGATCCGGGCGCTGCCCGAAGACGCCGGACCGGACGCCGCCCGACTCGAGCGCATCGTCCGCGAGCATCTGGATCAGGTCATGAAAGAGCGCTTCGGGTTGGTGGCGGAGGGGATCGGCGTCGGCGTGGAGGAGGTCCTGCGGCTGGTGCGCCGGATCGGCGCGCTGTCTTTCCGTCCCGGCGAGACCTTCACTTCGGCGCCGGCGGAGCGGGTGATCCCCGACGCGCGGGCGTACCGGTTCAACGGGGAGTGGCGGGTGGAGATGAACGAGGGGATCCCGAGGTTCCGGCCGAGCCCGGCGTACCGGGAGATCCTGCGCCCCGGGGGGAGACATACCGACGAGGAGCGGCAATTCGCCCGGGACGCCTGGATCCGCGCCAAGGGCTTCCGCCGGTCGGTGCAGCAGCGTCAGGAGACGGTCCGCCTGGTCGCCGAGGACATCGTGAAGAAACAGGAGGACTTCCTGAACGAGGGCATCGACCGGATCCGGCCGCTGGTGCTCAACGATGTGGCCCGGGACATCGGACGGGCGGAATCCACGGTCTCGCGGGTGGTCAGCAACAAGTACCTGCAGACGCCGCGCGGGGTGGTGCCCTTCCGGCGCTTCTTCCACAGCGCGCTGGCGCTCCGCGACGGCCGGCAGGTCTCCTCGGAAGCGGTGCGGGCGCGGGTGAAGCGCATCGTGGAGCGCGAGGACCCGGAATATCCGCTCGCCGACGACCAGATCGCCCAACTGCTCGACCGCGACGGGATCATCATCGCCCGGCGCACGGTCGCCAAGTACCGCAAGGCGCTGCGCATCCCCTCCTCGAACGACCGCCGCGCCCGCCACCGCTACCGCCACGGGGGATCGAAGCGATCCGGGGCCGGTTGATTCGGCCCGGCCGGTCGCGGATACTGGCCGGCCGATGATCGGGATCGTGGTGGTCACCCACGGGCAACTCGCCCGTGAACTGGTGGCGGCGGCGGAGATGATCGTCGGCGACGACCTCCCGAACGCGACCGCGGTCTCGGTGGGATGGTTCGACGCCGCGGACGAGGCCCGCAGCGCCATCCTGGCGGCGGTGGAGCGGGTGTCCGGCGGCGGCGGCGTGGTCCTCCTGACGGACATGTTCGGAGGGACCCCGTCGAATCTGTCGCTCAGCCTGCTCGCCGACCGCCGGGTGGAAGTGGTCACCGGGGTCAACCTGCCGATGCTGATCCGGCTGGTCTCCATCCGGGAAGAGGAGCAGGTGAGCCTCGCCCAGGCGGCGCGGGAGGCTGTCGCCCAGGGGAAGGAGAACATCTATCGGGCCTCGGAGCTGCTCGCCGCCTCGACCCGGGAACCGGCGGCGCCCCCGGAGGGACCGCGTCGGAGGGGAAGGGGAACCGGGAAGGCGAAGGCCGCGGAGGAGGAGTCGTCGTGAGTCGTCGCCGGGCCGGCCCGCAGGCCGGGGCCTGATGCCCAGCCGGACCGTCGCGGTGCGGAACCCGCGGGGGCTCCACGCCCGGGCCTCCGCCCGTTTCGTGAAGACCGCCGCGGCCCACGACGCGGTGGTGACGGTGACGAAAGGCGACACCACCATCGACGGGAAGAGCATCGTCAGCCTCCTGTTCCTGGCCGCGGCGCAGGGGAGCCGCATCACCATCCGGACTTCGGGCCCGCAAGCGGGGCCGGCCCTCTCGGCCCTGGTGCGGCTCGTCGAAGGCGGGCTGGGCGATCCGGAGGCCGAGGGGTCGGCGGGCGGGGTCCGGGCCGGCCCGGGGAGCGGCCGATGACCGGCGGGGCGGCGGGGCGCCGGGGGATCGTGCTGCGGGGGGAGGCCGCGGCGCCGGGGATCGCGGTGGCGCGGACGGTGCTCTTCGAACGGCTGGTGGTGCCGGTCTTCCGGCTGGCGATCTCCCGCCGGGAGACGGCCCGGGAGATCCGCCGGTTCCAGCAGGCGCTCGACGACGCCGACCGGCAACTGCGGCGGATCCGCGACTCCACCCGGGAGGCCCTCGGCAAGGATCACGCCTACCTGTTCGAGGGGCAGCGCCTGATGCTGCAGGACCCGCTGCTCGTCGACCGGGTGCGCGCCGAGATCCGCGAGCGGCAGGTCAACGCCGAGTGGGCGCTGCGCAGCGTGATCCGGGAACTGGAGGCGGTCTTCGACGGGCTCGCCGACGAGTACCTGAGACAGCGCAAGGGAGAGATCGCGGATGTGGGCGGGCGCCTGCTGCAGAACCTCGCCGGGCGCGCCCGCCCGGCCCCGGAGCGGGGGGACCGGAAACAGGTCGTCGCCGCCGAAGACCTGCGCCCGTCGGACACCGCGGAGTTGGACTGGAGCCGCACCCTGGGGATCGTCATGGAGGCCGGCGGGCCCACCTACCACACGGCGATCCTCGCCCGGACCCACGATGTTCCCTGCGTCACCGGCGTACGCGGGCTGCTGCGCCACCTCCGCATCGGGGCCCCCATCGTCGTCGACGGCACCGAGGGAGTGGTGGTCGTCGGACCTTCGCGGGACACGCTGCGGGAGTACCGGCGGCGGCGGCTGCGGGCCCGGGAGCGCCGGCGGCGGCTGGTCGCCGCCACCGCCGGGCGGGCGGTCACCGCCGACGGGGAGCCGGTTGCGGTCCTGGCGAACATCGACGAGCCGGGAGAGGTCGCCGCCGCGCGCGCGAACGGCGCCGAGGGCGTCGGCCTGTTCCGGACGGAAGGACTCGCCGCCCCGGAGATTCCCGGGGAGGAAGAACAGGTGCGGATCTACCGCGACCTGGCCGGGGAACTCCATCCGCACCCGCTGGTGGTGCGCGCCTTCGATCTGGACGCGACCCGGATCGGACGCCGGCCGGAGCGGAACCCGGCGCTCGGGCTGCGGGGGACGCGCCTCCTGGCCCAGGCGTCGGGCGTCTTCGAGACGCAGATCCGGGCGGTCCTCCGGGCCGCCACCGAGGGAACGGTGCACCTCATGTTCCCGATGGTCGGGGGACTCGAGGAATTCCGGGCGGCGCGCACCCATGTGGGGGCCGCGAAGCGCGCGCTGCGCCACCGGGGGGCGCGGTTCCGCGAAGTCCCGCTGGGCGCGATGATCGAGGTGCCGTCGGCTGCGGCCACTGCCGACGCCCTGGCGGCGGAGGCCGACTTCCTGAGCGTGGGGACGAACGACCTGATGCAGTACCTGTTCGGGGCGGATCGGGCGAACGAGCGGGTGGCGCAGTTCAACGACCCCCTGCATCCGGCGATCCTGCGGACGATCCGGTTCATCGCGCGGGTGGCGGCGCGGAACCGGACGCCGGTCACGATCTGCGGCGAGATGGCGGCCGACCCGCTGGTCCTGCCGCTCCTGATCGGGTTCGGAGTCCGGTCGTTCTCCCTGACTCCCCACGCGGTGCCGGAGGGGAAGCGGATCATCGGGAAGGTCCACGCCGGGGAGGCCGCCGAACTCGCCCGGGCCAGCGTCCACCTGACGACCGCCCGCCGGGTTCGCGCCCGTCTCCTGCGCCGGAGCGGACCGCGGCGTCCGTCCGCTGTCGCGCCGCTCCCGCCGGGGCGTCCGCCCGGGAGTTCGCCCGGGAGTTCGCCCGCCGCCGGCTGAGCGTCGGCCCCTCGGGCCCTCCGCGCCCCATCCTCCGGCATCGTCGGCCGGAACCTCCGGCCGGAACCCGCGACCGGGGAAGGGGGCGGACTACGGGCCGGGAGGCGGCGCCGACCGGACCCGGCGCACGGCCTCCCGGACGAGTTCCCGGAGCGCCGGGAGCCCGGCCGCGTTCGGCCCGCCGCCCTCCGCCCGGTGGCTCTTTCCGCCTCCCCGGCCCCCGATGGCGGCCACCGCCTCCCGCAGCAGGCGGTCCGCCGGGAGGGCGCCCTCGAGGTCCGGCGAGACCGCGGCGATCACGGCTGCCCGACCCTCCCGGACATTCGCCGAGACCGCCACCCAGGGCCGTCCGTCGCCGTTCCCGCTCCGGCGCCGGTCGCGGAAGGCGTCCACCAGACGCCGGTGCTCGTGTTGCGAAGCCCCGGCGAGCGGCTCCGGCAGCCAGACCTCCACGCCGCCGATCTCCTCGATCCCGGGACTCCGGGCGGATCCCTCCGGCGCGTCCGCCGCCTCCCCGTTCCCGCGGGGGGACAGCCGCCGGCGGGCCAGTTCGTCCGAGAGTCGCAGCGCTTCGCGTTCCGCGCGCTTCAGGTCCGATCGCATCCGGGCGACCCGCTCCGCGGCTTCGGCGGGGGCGCTCCGCGCGGCGCGGCTGACTTCCCGCAGCAGTCGCCGGCCGCGGAGGAGGTGGTCGAGCGCGGCCCCGCCGGTCAGCGCTTCGAGGCGCCGCACGCCGGCGGAGACCGATTCCTCGGAGACGATCACGAAGAGCCCCGCCTCGCCGGTGGCGCCGAGGTGGGTGCCGCCGCAGAGTTCGATGCTGAACGCCGGCACCTCGATGACCCGGACCTCGGCGCCGTAGCGGTCCCCGAAGAAGGCGAGCGCCCCGCGGCGCAGGGCGTCGTCGAGGGGCAGCACGCTGGCGAGGACTTCCCGGTTCGCCCGGATCTGCTCGTTCACTCGGCCCTCGACGGTCTCGATCTCCCCGGTGGTGAGCGGGGCGAAGTGGGTGAAGTCGAAGCGGAGCCGGTCCGGCGCGACGAGCGAGCCGGCCTGCTTCACATGGAGCCCCAGGAGGTCCCGGAGCGCGGCGTGGAGGAGGTGGGTCACGGTGTGGTGGCTCGCGGCGCCGCGCCGGCGCTCCCGGTCCACGAACGCCTCGACCCGCTGCCCCGGTCCCAGGGCGCCCTCGAGGACCCGCACGGTGTGGACGACCAGTCCGTCGCGGGAGCGGGTGTCCGTCACGGCGGCGGCGCCGCCCGCCCCGCGCAGCCGGCCGCGGTCGCCCACCTGCCCGCCGCCCTCCGGGTAGAAGGGGGTCGGGTCGAGGACGATCTCGCCCTCCTGGCCGGCCCGCAGTTCCGCCACCGGAGCGGCGGGCCCGCCGCCCTCGGGCGACGAGAAGAGGGCGAGGACCTCCGCGCCCTCGGTCTCGGTCTCTTCGTAGCCGCGGAATCGGGACTCCCGGTCGCCCACGGCGGCGCGGTAGGCGGTTCCGCCGGGAGTCGGCGCTCCCCTCCAACTGCGCCGGGCCCGCTCCCGCTGCTTCTCCATCTGCTGCTCGAACCCTTCGCGGTCCACCGAGAGGCCGTTCTCCCGCGCCACTTCCTCGACCAGGTCGAAAGGGAGGCCGAAGGTGTCGTAGAGCCGGAAGGCGTCCTCCCCGTCGATCCGCGGAGCGCCGCTCCCGGCCCCGCGGGCCAGGACCCGGTCGAGTTGGGTCATGGCCGTGGCCAGGGCCCCGGAGAACCGCTCTTCCTCGAACCCGGAGACGCGGCGGACCAGGTCGCGGGAAAGGCCCAGTTCCGGCCACGCGCTCTCCATCCCCTCGATCGCCCGTTCGGTGAAGTCGGCGAGGAACGGGCTCTCGAGCCGGGCCTTCCGGCCGAAGCGGAGCGCGCGGCGCAGGATCTTGCGGAGCACATAGCCCCGCCCGTCGTTCCCCGGGAGGACCCCGTCCGCGATGAGGAACGCGGCCGCCCGCGCGTGATCGGCGAGGACCCGGGAGGCGGCCAGCACGGTCTCCGGGGCGGCTTCCCCGGGAGCCCGCGCGTGAACGGCCGAGAGCAGGGGCGCGAAGAGATCGGTCTCGTAGTTCGACGGGACCCCCTGCATCACCGCGGCGAGCCGCTCGAGGCCCATCCCGGTATCCACCGAGGGCGCCGGCAACGGGGTCAGGCGGCCGGCTCCGTCCCGGTCGAACTGCATGAACACCAGGTTCCAGATCTCCAGGAAGCGGTCCTCGCCGGGGAAGTCCGGCCCCTGGTCGTAGTGGATCTCGGAACAGGGACCGCAGGGTCCGGTGTCTCCCATCGCCCAGAAGTTCTCGGCGGCCGGAAGGGCCGAGAGGCGGTCCTCGGGGACGAAGGCCCGCCAGAGTCGTTCGGCCTCCGTGTCGCGGGGCGTGGAGGCGTCCCCGGCGAAGACGGTGACCGACAGCCGTTCGGGCGCGAGGCCGAGGTCCCCGGTGAGGAATTCCCAGGCCAGCGCGATCGCCCGCTCCTTGAAGTAGTCCCCGAAGGAGAAGTTCCCGAGCATCTCGAAGAAGGTGTGATGCCGGGCGGTGAAGCCCACGTTCTCGAGGTCGTTGTGCTTGCCGCCGGCGCGGAGGCACTTCTGGACCGACACCGCCCGGGGATGTTCCGGTTCCTTCCGGCCGAGGAAGAACTCCTTGAACTGGTTCATCCCGGCGTTCGCGAACAGGAGCGTCGGGTCGTCCCGGGGGACGAGCGGGGAACTGCGGACCACCCGGTGGTCGCGCGCCGCGAAGAAGTCGAGGAAGGCCCGGCGCAGGTCGGCCCCGCGGGCGGGCGCGGTCGGGGGCGGGCTGCCGGGACGGTTCACGGAGCGTGCTCCCGCGCTTCCGGGGCGAAATCCGGATCCTCGTAGTCCGAATGGAGGCTGTCGAACCCCTCGGGGTCGATCGCTTCGGATTCGTCGCCGCCCGGTTCCAGGGCCGAGAGGGCCGCGTCCCAGGAGAAGCCGCGGGCCAGGAGCCGGCGCAGCAGGAATTCGCGGCGGACGCGGGCCGGATCGGCCGCCGCGCCCTTCTTCTTCGGGGGGCGGCGGGCGCGCCGGTCCGCTTCCGGCTCGAGTCTGGCGCAGGCGCGTGCCGCCAGGACCCGTTCCGCGTCTCCGGCGAAGGCGGCCGCGACCGCTTCCCCGATCAGGGTCGAGGGCAGCCGGCGCGTCTCCAGGTAGGCGGCGATCCGCTTCGGGCCGTCGAGCCGTCCGGTGGAACGGGCCTCCGCCACCGCCCGCGCCAGCGCGGCGTCGTCCAGGTAGCGCAACTCCCGGAGCCGGCGAACGGTCTCCTCGGTGTCCGGCTCCGGAAAGCCCTTCGCGGCGAGGCGGAAACGCACTTCCCCCTCGCTCAGGTCGCGTCGGGCGAGCATGGCGACCGCCGCGACCCAGGCGCCGGGCCGGGCGCCGCCGGAAGCGGGTCGGGACACCGGAGAAAGCGTAGCGCGGCCCTCCGGCGGCGCTTCCGACGCCGGGAAGGGGAGTCGGCGCCGCGCTCGGAGCGCGACCGCGGCGGAAGCGCGGCGGGCCGGTGCGGCCGGCCGGTTCGTCAGGCCGTTCGTCGGGGAGGTCCGGCCGGTTCAGGCGCCGGCAGCGGCGCGGATCGTCCGGGTCAGGGCGGGGACGATCTCCAGCACATCGCCGACGATCCCCACATCGGCGGCGCCGAAGATGGGAGCTTCCGGATCCCGGTTGATCGCCACCACGAACCCCGAGCCGCGCATCCCCACCAGGTGCTGGATCGCCCCCGAGATCCCGCAGGCGACATACAGCTTCGGGTTCACGGTGACGCCGCTGCTCCCGATCTGGCGGTCGTGGGGCAGCCAGCCGGCGTCGGTGACGGCGCGCGAGGCGCCGACGACGCCGCCGAGCGCCGCCGCCAACTCCTCGACGAGACCCAGGTTCTCCGGGCCGCCGAGCCCGCGTCCGGCGGCGACGACCACCCGGGCCGCGGGCAGATCCGCTCCGGTGTCCGGCGCCGCCCGCACTTCGAGGATCCGGGAGAGCAGGGACTCGGGTCCTGCCGGCGACTCGGACACCCGCACCGTGTGCGGAGCGCCCGGTTCGACCGGGGCGGCCGCGCCGGGTTCGAGCGTCGCGACGAGCGGCCGGCCGCGGAGGTTCACTTCCTGGACGAACTTCCCCTGGAAGGCCTTGCGCCGCGCGTAGAGGCCGCCGAGGCTCAGATGCAGCGCGGAACATCCCGCGGCCGCGGCGACGCCGCAGCGCGCCGCCAGCAGGGGCGCCGTGTCCCAGCCGAAGGGCGTGTGGGGGAGCAGGATCAGGCCGGCGTCGAGGTCCGCCGCGACCGCGTGGAGGACTGCGGCGGCGCGGTCGGCAGTCGGCGGGGAGAGCGCCGGACCGGTGACGATCCGTACTTCGTCCGCCGGGAGCGCGGCGGCGACCGTCCACCCGGCCTCCCCGTCCCGAGCCGGCGCCACGGCCACCACCCGGGACACCGGGAGGCTCCGGGCCGCGCCGAGGAGTTCGAACGCGGTATCGGCGGGAGATTCCCCGTCGTGTTCGACGGCGACGATCGCCGGGCGGCGTTCGCGGTCCGGCAGCACGCCGCCGCGGTACGGAACCCCCGGGACCCGAAGGTCCCGCATCCCGCCGAAGAGGCTGTTCACGACTCGCCCGGAAGGGTGACGCCGGCCCCGCTGCGGATCCGGCCGACGAGTTCGGCGGCCATCTCGTCGGCGCTGCCCGTCAGCAATTCCGCGGTCTGCGCCCGTTCCGGCCGCTCCAGCAGGAAGCGCCGGAAAGAACCGGGCGCCGCCCCGGACTCTTCGCGGAGGGAACCGAATTCCAGCGACTCGATCGGCTTGCGGCGCGCCGCCATGATGCCCCGCAGGCTGGCGTAGCGCGGGGTGTTCACGCCGGTCTGGACAGCGACCACCGCCGGCAGTTCCAGGGCGACGACCGCGGCCCGGCCCCCGTCGAGTTCGCGTTCGACGACCAGGCGCCCGGCCTCCGGACGGATCGCGGTGACCGCCGAGGCCCAGGCCCAGCCGAGGAGCCCGGCGACGAGCCCGCCGACCTGTCCGTGGCCGCTGTCCTCGGAGAGGAGACCGGCGGTGACGATCTGCGCTTCCGAGCGGCGGACCGCGACGGACAGCGCGGCGGCGACGGCGAACGGGTCCGCCAGGTCGTCCCGCTCGCAGCGGAGGTGGATGGCGCGGTCCGCTCCCATGGCCAGGCAGGTGCGGAGGACCTGCCCGGCCTCTTCGGGTCCGGCAGTCACGACGACCACCTGTTCCACCGGACCGTCTTCCCGGAGCCGGAGGGCCGCCTCCACCGCGTAGCGGTCGTAGTCGTTGATCCCGTAGCCCAGGCTGCTCTCGTCGATCCAGGTCGGCCGGGGCGGCTCGCCCGGCCCGTTTTCCGTCGCCCGCCCGGTTTCCGGGCGGAAGGCGGAGTTGCGATCCGGAACCTGTTTGACCAGGGCGACAGCGTTCAGGGGGGCTCGGCCTCGGCGGATATGATGGCCGGCGGCGCGGACGGGGGCAAGATGCGGCGGGGTTTCCTGGCGGCGTCGGCCATCGTGGCGCTGGCGGTCGGGCTCGCGCTGCTGGCGCTGGCCGGGCGGCCGCGGCTGATCCGGCGGCCGGCGGCCGGGGGCCGTCCGGTGCTTCTGGTTCCGGACTTCGTGAACCGGACCGGGGACGGTGACCTGACGCCGCTGACCGACGCCCTCACTGCCGCGGTGCGCGCCCGGCTCCGGGCGGATCGGGAGGGGATCTTCGAGGTGTCTCCGCGCCGGCTGCGCCCGGTGTTCGGGGTGCGGGAGCGCGAAGTCGGTCTCGCCGGGATCGCCGCCCGACTCGGGGCGGACTATGTGCTCGCCGGGTCCCTGGAGGCCGGCGCCGGTCGGCCGCTCGGTCCGGGCTCCTCCTGGGCGCCTCTCGGCGCCGCCGCCGGCGACGGGGAAGCGATCCGCCTCGAAGTGCTCCTGGTGCGGAATGTCGAGCGCCCGCAGGTGTACGCGGAACGGTTCCCGCTCGGTGCGCCGGGCGGGGAGGCGTCCGCCCGGCAGCGGATCGCCCGGCTGGTGGCGGACCGCATCGCGCTCTCGCTGCGCCGCCCCTGAAACGAGACCGGAACCGAACCGGCGAGCGGCCCCGGTCGGAGCGGGGCGCGGTTCAGCGGAGGCGGATCCGGTCCCACTGATCCCAGGCGGCGGTGTCCGAGAGGACGATCTCCTCTCCCCGCTCCAGCCCGGAGACCACCTCGATCCGGTTCACCGAACTCCGGCCCAGCCGCACCGGGACCCGGACCGCCTCGTCGCCCTCCGGGGACAGTCGGAAGAGCCCGACCAGCGAGCCGGGCTGGCCGTACGCCGGCCGGCCGACATGGAGGACTTCGGCGAGGCGGTCGAGTTCGATGACGCCGTCCACCGAGAGGTCCGGGCGCGCGCCCCGGGGCAGGGCGCCGCTGAGGCGGACATCCACGGCCACCCGGCCTTCGCGCACCGACGGATCCACCCGTTCCACCACTCCCGCCACCACGCCGTTCCGGGTGTCCACCGAGACCGGCTGACCGGGCGCCACGTCCCGCGCCTGGGTCTCCGCCACCCGGAGCGTGGCCCGGAGCCGCTGCGGGTCGGCGACCCGGGCCAGGTTCGCTCCCGGGGCCACCTCCTGACCCACTTCGACCGGGATCTCGAGCAGGATGCCGTCCTGGCCGGCGCGGACGGTCAGCGCCTCCACCTGGTGCTGCTTCAGGTCACGGGCGGCGCGGTAGCGGGCCACGGTGGCTTCCTTGGAGCGCAACTGCGCCTCCCCGGCGCCTTCGAGGATGTCGAGGCGCTCCTGCTCGAGAGCGTGGCGGGTCTCGAGTTCGTCCGCCCGCACCTGGCTGCGCCGGAGGATGAGTTCGCCGATCAGGCCGTCCTCCCGGAGGCGGAGGTCGGCTTCGGCCCGGCGGCTCGCCTGGGCGAAGTCGGCGGCCACCCGCTCGGCGGCGTTCTCCTGGGACAGGAGTTCGGATCGCGTCGTCAGGCGCAGTTCTTCGAGTTCCGCCTGCTGCGCCCGGTACTCCAGGTCCGCCTCCCGGGCCTCCTGCGCCAATTCCGGGTTGGAGAGGACGAGCAGCACCGTATCCGCTGCCACCGGAGCGCCGGGCAGGACGCCGCGCTCCTCGACCCGGCCCCGGGTTTCGGCGGCGATCCAGCGGAGGTCCTCCGGGGGTACCACCAAGGTCCCCGGACCCCGGACCTGACGCACCAACTCGCCGTACTCGACGACCCCGGTCCAGATGGACGAGCGCCGCACCTCCGGCGCCGCCGGCGCGATCCGGGCGAGCAGCGCGGTCAGGATCGCCGCTCCGGCAACGCCCCCGCCGGCGTAGAGGAGGCGGCGGTTCCGGCGGGCGCGCTTTCGGTCCGCGGTCCGGAAGTCCATTTCCGTTCGAGTCGGCGTTCGGGTGGGGGTCAGCCGTACACCCAGCGGGGGAGGGTGAGGGTGAGGAACGGGGCGTAGGTTACGAGGAGTACCGCCCCGGCGCGAATGGCGAGGAACGGGAGCGCCGCCCGGTACACCTCCCCGAGCGGCCGGCGGAAGCGGTACGAAGCGAGGAACAGGTTCATCCCCACCGGCGGAGTCAGGTACCCCAATTCCAGGTTCGTCAGGAAGATCACCCCGAGGTGCAGCGGATCGATCCCGAAGGCGAGACCCAGCGGCGCGATGAGGGGCACCACCACCACCACCGCCGAGTAGATGTCCATCAGGCAACCGGTGACCAGCAGGAACACATTCAGGAGCAGGAGGAAGAACAGCGGCGAGACCACGAAGGACTGCACCCACTCCACCGCCGCGGCGGGGAGGTCCGCGAACACCAGGTAGTTCGTGAATCCGAGCGCGGCCCCGAGGATCAGCAGGACCCCGCCGATCAGGGTGACGGCGTTGCCGCCGATCCGGACCAGGTCGGCGAGGGTCTTGCCCTCCCGATGGACCACGAACTCGACGAACAGGGCGTAGAGCACGGTGAGGGCCGCCGCCTCCACCAGCGTGGCGACGCCGAGGACCACCACCGAGAGCACCACCACCGGGATCGCCGCCTCCCACTTCGCGACCCACAGCGCTCGCGCCGCTTCCCGGAGACGGAAGGGGGTCCGCTTCCCGGCGAAACGCCGGGTGGCGAAGACCACGAAGCCGGCCACGAGCGCGATCTCCACCACCGCCGGGGCGAATCCGGCCACGAACAGCCGCGCGATGTCCACCTCGGCGACCAGTCCGTAGAGGATCACCGCGAGGGAGGGAGGGAAGAGCAGCCCCAGGGAGCCGGCGGAAGTCAGGAGGCCGGTGGCGAACCGGGGCCGGTGCCCGTCGGCGAGCAGCATGGGGAACATGAGTCCGCCCATCGCCAGGATGGTGACCCCGCTGCCGCCGGTGAAGCAGGTGAAGAAGGCCGACACCACGATGGCGACGATCGCCACCCCCCCGGGCATCCAGCCGAACAGCCCGCGGAAGAGGACCACCAGGCGTCGGGGGGCGCCGCCCTCCGCCAGGATGTAGCCGGCGAGGGTGAACAGGGGGATCGTCGGCAGCGTCGGCTTGCTCGCCATGCCGTAGGCCTCGGCCGGGATCGCCGAGATCGGGTCCCAGTTGCTCCACAGGAGCACCGCGGCGGCCCCGGCCAGCGCCACGAAGATCGGCGCCCCGAGCGCGGCGGCGGCGAGGACCAGGCCGAGCAGGAACCACTCGATCCCCAGCCCGGTGAGATCGAGGCCGGTGAGGCCCTCGTCGAGGAGCGGCGGGACCAGGAGTCCGAGCGCCGCCGTCACGCGGCCCCAGGTGGCGGGGATCCGCCGGAAGAGGCGCCAGCCGATGAGCGCGAACCCGAGCGGCATCACCCCGGCGGCGGCCCACACCGGCACGCCGAGTGCCAGTTCCCGGCCCCCGACCCACTCCGCGTGGATCAGCACCACGCTGGCGTAGGCCAGGGTCACCGAGACCACGACGGACACCGCTCCGGCGATCGAGGCGAAGGCGCGTTTCGCGCTCGGCGAGGCCAGGGCCGAGCCGACGGTGAGGGCCAGGAGTTCGCCCCGCCGCGCGGCGACCGCGGCCCCGAGGAAGCCGACCCACAGCGCCAGGTGCTGCACCCACATCGTCGAGCCGGGGACGCCGCCCGGCCAGAACGGGCGGATCAGCGCCTCGGTGATCGGGATCGCCGCCATGGCGACGAGCGCCGCCACCGAGAGGCCCTCCTCGAACACCGCCAGCCGGCCCCGGCGGGGCGCGGGGGCCGCGCCGGCGACCCCGGCCGGGTCCGGCGGCGGGGCGGCTTCGGTCATCGGAGTGGTCTCACGGTCGGGAAGGCGCCGGCGCCCGTTCCGGGAAGGTAGCAGTCGGCGCCGCGCCGGCCCCGGCCGCGGACGGAGGGAATCCGGTCCGTTGCGGGTCCGGCCCCGGTCCGTTCCCCGTCAGTTCTTCGACCGGCGGTACTCGTCGCGGAGGCGGAGAACCTCGTCGAACACCGCCGGCGGCACCAGTCGTTCGCGCACCATCGGCCAGGTCGCCTCGGCGGCGGCCTGCCACTCGGCGCGGAACGCGTCGGAGGCTTCGATGACGGTGAGTCCCCGGCTCTTCATGGCGGCGAGGGACTTCTCTTCCTGGAGGCGGTTCGTGCGGCGGAATTCGGCGGCGGCCGCCGCGCTCAGCCGGGCGACGATCTCCTGCTGGGCCGGCTCGAGGCGTTCCCAGGCGCTCTCGTGGATCACCACCGCGCCCTGGAGGGGCGCCCAGCGGAGATCGTTCATGAACCCCGCGGAGCGGTAGATCTGAGACCCCTCGGCGAGGATGACCGGCAGTCCGGCGGCCTCCACCAGGCCGGTCTGGAAGCCGCTCACCATCTCCACGGTGTTGATCGGGACCGGATCGAAGCCGGCCCAGCGCAGGAGGTCCACGGCGGTGGGGTCGGTGGCGGACCCGGCGAGGCGCAGGTCCTGGATGTCCGCGAGGGTGTGGATCGGCTCGGTGGCGAAGAAGTGCACCCAGCCCACATCCGCCCAGGCCAGCGTCCGGAAACCGTGCTCCTGCAGGGACTCCTCGATGGTCGGGTTCACCGCTTCCCGGACTCGATCCCACTCGTCGTAGTCGCGGAAGACCATCGGGATCGAGAGCGTCCAGGCGCTCGCGTCCAGTTCGGCCAGTCCCACATTGGAGATGGCGGCGAGGTGGACCTGTCCGATGCGCATCTTGCGGATCAGGTCCGTCTCGTCGCCGGCGGCGCCGCCGGCGAGGATCCGGATCCGCACCTCGCGGTCGGTCTCCCGGCCGATCCCGGCGGCGAGTTCCTGGAGGATCAGGTGCCAGGCGGAGCCGTTCGGGGCGACCGTGGCGAGCCGCAGCGACACCCGGGCTTCCGCGGTCGCGGCAGCGAACGCCACCGCGGCCGCGGCTGCCGGCAGGAGCCGGCGGAAGGTCCGGACGCCCGGCCGGCGAACCGGACCGCGCCTGCAGCCGGGCCCGCGGCCGGGCCGGGGGCTGCTCTCGGGAAATCGGGGAGGGAAGCGGGAAACCATGCCGGAAGCCTTTCGCGCGGTTCTTCGGGAGGGGGAACGTCCGTTGCCGGGGTCGTTGCCGGCGGCTCCGGTGTTCGTCACCGGCGGGATCCGCCACCCTCGCCGAGATCGTCGAGGAAGTAGTCGTCCACGGTTCGGAGCAGCCAGGCGGCCCGCTCCTGGGCCACCCGGTTCAGCAGCCGCGCGCCCGGCTCCCGGTCGAGGTCGAAGTCCAGGGTCCGGCGCAGCAGCGTCTCGAATTCCTCCCGGTCGGCGAGCGCGATCGAACCGGTCTCCGCCCAGGTGGACCAGACGACGGGGCGCCGGGCCGGCCCGACTTCGAGCGCCCGTTCGTAGTACTCCCGGGCGAGTTCCAGCGAGCCGCCCACCCGGGCCACCTCGTAGATGCTGAGGTAGTCGTACACCACGCCCTCGTCCACGGTGTCGTCCAGCCGGCGGGAAGCGTTCAGCAGGGCGCCCACCACCGCGAGATCGGCGGTGGCCTCCGGGTCGTTCGTGGCCATGCCGATGCGGGCGCCGAGAGCGGTCCCGGTCCAGAGCGCGAGCGCGGCGTCCCCGGTCTCCAGCTCGGAGGCGGCGGTCTCCGGATCGCGGCTCAGGCGGCCGCGGATCCCCGGGTGGCGGAGTTCCAGCCCGCGCATGCCGAAGTCGGTGGCGCGCCCGTAGAGACGCGCCGCCCGCGCCCGGATCGCCCGGTCTTCCTCGAACTCGGTGAAGTCCAGGTCGAACCGCAACGGCTCGACGAACCCGTAGGTGTAGAGGAGGAACCCCTTGGCGGCGCTCAGGAGCATCCCTTCGTGCTCCGGATTCGCGAGGAGCAGCGTCTCCAGCGTCTTCAGGTTGAACGCGAGCGCGCTTCCCACGAGTTCGAGGTCGTCGTCGGAGCGATAGACCGCTTCGCCCTCGGCGAGCACCCCGGCGAGCGAGTTCACGGCGACGCCGGTGACCAGGGAGCAGCCGCCGAGGAGCGGGGCGGCGAGCAGCAGGGCGGCCGGCAGCAGGGCGGGGAGCCCGCCGGGGAGCCGAGCGGGGCGGCCGCGACCGATCGGCCGGGCCGGCGTCGGGTCGGCGGCGGTCACGGCCGGTCTCGCCTCAGGCGCGGGAGGCGGGTTCGTTCCCGGCGCCGGTCTCCTCTTCGTTCCGGAGATCGAGCGGGAGCCCCGAATAGAAGCCGAGATCCACCCCGCGGGCCGCCTTGACCGCGTACACGATCTGCCCGTAGTGGTAGGAGAAGTGTTCGACGACATGGAACACCACTTCGAGGCCGTCCGGCTCGAAACCCTGGATGGAGACGCGCCGGCGGAGCGCCCGGTCGTCGAGCGACGCCAGCACCCGATCGGCGTCCGCCACCGCGGCGCGCAGCCGGCGGAGGATCGCTTCGGCGGACTCCCGCACCGAAGGGTCGAACTCGCGCGTCCGCACCCGGACATCGGCAGCCCCGCCCAGCCCGGAGACGACCCACTGGCGGAGATTCCCTTCGAGGTGGAGGACCAGGTTGCCGACGCTGTTGCTCCGTTCGTTCGGCGACTTCCACAGCTCCGTCTCCGGGAGCAGCCGCACCGCCCGCTCCAGCCGGGGAAGGAATTCCGCGCCGAGTTTCTCCCGGGCCACCTCGAGGAAGCGGGTTCGCAGGGAAGGAGCCGCGGACGAGGGAGTGGTGACGGAGGGGGTCGTGAGGGCGCCGGGGCCGCGTTCGGGTTCGGTTTCCCGGCTCGGTTCTGCCATTCGTCGGTAGTGTAGGCATCGCCCGGAGGTTCGCGGAAGGGCCGCCGCGATCCTCCCGGATCGGGATCGTCCGGCGCCGGTCCCTCGCGTGCCCGGCGGGAGCGGTACCCTTCGGCGGTGGTGAACGCGTTGCGACGGGCCGCGCCGAGGCGGCCGGTGCTGCTCCCGGCGGTCCTGGGTCTCGGGATCCTCCCGGCGCTCGCCGGAGCGGGGCCGGGGTCCGCGTCCTCCCTCCGGGCCTCCCCGCTCCCGGAGCAGTCGGAGCGGGGGCCGTCCCCGACGATCCTGGGGCAGTGGCGGCCCGGGGAGTACCGCCTCCGGGACGGCGGTGCGCTTCCGGTGGACGGCCGGATCTCCTTCCACCGGCCCGGCGCGCCGGCGGCGGCCGGGAGTCCGGGCGCGGACGAGAGCGGGGAGTGGTTCGTCCTGTTCTTCGTGACCGACGGGGAGGGCGAACCGCTCCGCGGGTCGGCGGAGGGCGGACAGTTCCGGCGGGACGGGGACTCCCTGCTGTTGACCCATACCTACCACCTCTCCGGCGGCGAGGCGGCGGGGCCCCTGGCCGCGGCGCCGCTCTCGCTGGCCCTCCGCGGGGAATCGGAAGCGGCCGCCGGGCACCGCGAACCGTGCCGGGTGGAGGTTTCCGGCGAGCGGATGACCCTCTTCTTCCCGAGCGGGAACTCGATGGTGTTCGAGCGGGTCGGGGAGTCGGCGGCGGAGGGACTCCGCTAGCCGCGGCCGGCGGTCCTTCCCGGGAAGGGGAGCGTCGGCGGGGGGGCGTCAGCGGGGATCCGGCGTCGGACTCCCGGCGTTTCGGGACTCGAGGGCGCGGCGCAGGTCGTCGGGGATCGCCGGGGCTTCGGCCCCGACCCGCTGCCGCTGTCCCCAAGCCACGGTGCGGAGGCGCCGGGTGTCGAGTCGGGCCCGGAGCGGCTCCAGCGAACGGCTCGCCTCCGGGTATCGGTTCTCGGCCTCGTTCGGGTCCTGCCTCCGGTCGAAGACGGCGAAGAGCGGCGGCTCGGCGCCCGGACGGGGAATACGGAGCATCTTGAGCCGTCCGTCGTAGATGCCGAAGAGTCCCCGGGCGGAGGCGGCGTAGAGCCGGGGATGGGGCCGGGGATCGTTGCCGGCGAGGGCCGGGGCGAGCGACTTCCCGACCTCCTCGGGCGAACTCTCCCGAACCGGGGCCGCTCCGAGGAGCGCGAGGACGGTGGGGGCGAGGTCGGCGAGGCTCACCATGCCGGGGAACCGCATCCCGGCGGGGAAGGGCGGCGCCTCCGCCCCGGGCCGGCCCAGCGCGAAGGGCACCCGCAGCCACTCGTGGAACAGGCCGCGCGGCGTTTCGAAGACCGGGCCGTGTTCCCCGAGTGACTCCCCGTGGAGTCCGGCGACGGCGACCAGCGTCCGTCCGGCCCCCGGGCCGGCCGCCAGGGCGTCCAGCACCCGGCCGAAGGCGCGGTCCACCGAGCGGACGGCGGCGTCGTAGCCGTCCACCCGGGCCCGGTACGAGGGTTCTCCCGGGCCGGCGGCGGCCGGGGGCGTCGGCCCGGCCTGGAATCTCGGTTCGTCGTAGCCGAGGCCGTCGGCGGCGAGAACCGCCAGGTCTTCCTCCGAGGGGGCGCCGGGCGGCCCGGGGGCCGAGAAATGGAGCCAGAGGAAGAGCGGCGGCGCCGGATCCGGGACCGCCAGCGCCTCCTCGGCGAACGCGGCCACGGCGTCCGTCGCTGTCTCCGCCGGGAGACGCCAGAGGGGCGGCGCCCGGTCGAAACCCTCCGCGAAACCGAACGCGGCCGCGAGGGCGGGATGGTCCACCGCGGCCAGGGTGCGGTAGCCGTACTCGCGGAGGCGGGACGGGAGCCATCTGCCGGCGACCTCGCCGGAGCGGAGGCGGGCCGGGGAACCCGCGGCGGCGAACGCCGGGTCCAGGCCGCTGAGGGCGGCGGCGGCGGCGGGGCCGGTCTCCGGCCAGGGAGTGAGCGTCTCCAGGAAGATCGCCCCGGAGGCGGCGAAGAGGTCGAGCCGCGGACTGGTGTTGCGCGGATACCCGTAGATGCCGAGGTGGTCGGCCCGGAGCGAGGAGACGGTGACGACGACCAGGTTCGTCGAGGGCGCCGCCGCCGGGCGCGCGCCGCCGCAGGACGCCGCCGCGGTCCCGGCCAGGAGCAGCGCCGCCGCCTTCCCGCGGCCGGTCGCCGCCCGGCCCTTCCTCGTTCGGCCCTTCATCCGGCGGCGGCTCCGGCGCCGGCCCCGGGGCCGCGGTACCCCCCGCCGCTCGGTTCCGGGGACGAGAGGCGCAGGTCCCGGCCGCCGTCCGGCCGCCTCGAGAGCAGCACGCGGGTCGCTTCCGGGCGGCGGTATCGGCCCAGTTTCTCCGCCCATTCCACGATGAGGACGCCGTCCTGTTCCTCCATCTCCTCGATCCCGAGTTCGTCGAGTTCCGCCGGTCGTTCGATCCGGTAGAGATCGAGGTGGAACAGCGGGCGCGCCCCCTCCGAGTACGGCTGCACCAGCGCGAAGGTGGGACTCGACACCCGCTCCGGGTCCACGCCGTAGTGCCGGGCGAGCCCCTTGGCGAACACCGTCTTCCCGGCGCCGAGGTCGCCTTCGAGATAGAACGCCCGGCAGTCCGGGACTTCGGCGGCGAGGCGCGCCGCGGCCGCCATCGTCTCCTCGGGGCTGCGGCTGATCGCCTGCCGCTCCCTCCTCACCGCGAAGGCTCCCCGGCGGCGCGGACTTCGCGGATGACGGACCCGAGCCGACCGGCGGCTTCCGACGCGGTCACCGATTCTTCCCCGACGAGGCGACGGGCTTCCGAGCCGGCCCGGCCGAGAACGAACGCGGCGGCGGCCAGCGCCTCCGTCGGGGCGACTCCCCGGGCGAGCAGCGCCCCGACGACCCCGGTCAGCACATCCCCGGTGCCGCCGCCGGCGAGTTCGCTGCCGCCGGTGCGGTTCAGGGTGACTGCCCCGTCCGGAGCTGCGATGACGGCGCCCCTCCCCTTGAGCGCGACCGCGGCGCCGGTGAGCGCCGCCAGGCGCCGCGCCGCCGCCAGCCGATCCTGCTGTACCTCGGCGACGGGTTCCCCGAGCAGACGCCCGGCTTCGCCGGGATGCGGCGTGAGGGCGAGCCCGGGTCGGGTCCGCAGGTCGGCGGCCCGGCCGGCGTACGGTTGGAGCGCGTCGGCATCCAGCAGCAGCGGCAACCCGGTCTCGTCCACCAGGCGGCGCACGGCCGCGGCCACCGCCGCGCCGCGTCCCAGACCGGGGCCCAGGGCGAGAGCCTCCGGCGCGGCTTCCGGGAGGAACTCCAGGACCGTGTCGGCGGCCCGGGCGTCCATCGTCCCTTCCGGGCCGGCGGGGAGGGGCAGCCGCAGGGCCTCCGGCGGCAGGGCGGCCAGGCCCTCCGGGGGCGCGGCTACGGTCAGGAGGCCGACGCCGGCGCGCAGCGCCCCGGTGGCGGCGAGGGCGGCGGCCCCGGGCATCCGGCGCGAACCGGCGACGAGGAGCAGGCGTCCCAGCCGGTGCTTGTGGGCCGCCGGCGGGCGCGGCGGGAACGCCGGCGCCACCGCGTCCGCTTCGAGCAGCCGGATCGGGGGTTCCGATCCCGCGCCGGAGCGGAGGAACCCGGGAGGGATCCCGATCTCCGCCACGACGACTTCGCCGCCGGCCTCCGCCGCCGGGGAGACGAAGTGGCAGGGTCGCGGCGCGGCGAGCGCGACGGTGAGGTCGGCGGGCAGGAACGGCCCGGGGAGCGTTCCGCGGTCCGGTTCGAGTCCCGTGGGCAGGTCCACCGCCACGCGGTGGAGCGGCGCGCCGAAACGCCCCGAGTCGGCCAGATCCCGCGCCGCCAGGGCCGGCAGGCCGCGGAGCGGGCCCCCGGCGCCGGAGCCGAGGATCGCGTCCACCAGGATCCACTCCGTCGGGCTCGCCGCCGGGGCGGTCGCGGCCTCGGCGAGCGCCGCCGCCCACGCCGACTCGTCGCGCACCCGGGTTACCGGGAGGCCGAGCGAGAGCGCCGCCTCCAGATTCCCCCGGGTGTCGGGGTGCAGCCGGTCCTTCTCGGAGAGCAGGATCGCGGCGGCCGGGACGCCCTCGGCGCGGAGCGTCCGCAGGGCGACCAGCCCGTCTCCGCCGTTGCCCCCGCTGCCGCACAGCAGGAGCACCCGCGGGCGGCGGTCCAGGAAGCCGCGGGCCCGGAGTTCCCGGACGACCGCCCTCCCCGCGTTCTCCATGAGCACCCGGGCCGGAATGCCGGTTTCGGCGAGGGTCCGGCGTTCCGCGGCGCGGAGTTCGGCGGTGGTCAGGACCTCCACGAAGCCGCCTCGTTCCGGGTCGAGGGCGCGCGCCGGGGGTCTCCGGGATCGGTGGGGCGCACCCGGGGAAGTGTAGGAAGTCGCGCCTGCGGAACCGGCGCCGCCGCTGTCGGCCGGGCGCGCATACGCTTCGGGGGGATGGCGCGCTACTTCCCCGAATCCCTGGTGCGGGAGGCGCTCCCGATGGCGGAGGCGGTCCGGGCGGTGGAGGCCGCCTTCGCCGCGCTCGGCGCCGGGAGGGCGGAAAACCGGCCGCGCGAGCGCCTGCGCCTGCCCGGCGGCCGTTTCCCGGCGCGGATCCTCCACACCATGACGGCGACGATCCCCGACCTCGGCCTCTCGGGGCTGAAGGCGTACACCAGCGGTCGGGACGGCGCCCGGTTCTCGTTCCTGCTGTTCGACCAGGCGAGCGGCGCGCTCGCCGCGGTGATGGAGGCGGACCTCCTCGGGAGGATCCGCACCGGCGCCGCCACCGGGGTCGCCGCCGCCCATCTCGCCCCGGCGCCGGCGGCGACGGCGGGACTCCTCGGCTGCGGCGCCCAGGCCGGGCCGCAACTCGAGGCGCTCGCGGCGGTGCGCCCGCTGGAGCGCGCTGAGGTGTTCTGCCGCGATCCGGAGCGGCGCCGCCGGTTCGCGGACGAGATGGCGGCGCGGATCGACCTCGAGGTCGTCCCGGCCGGGAGCGCCGAAGCGGCCGTCCGCGGGAAAGACCTGGTGGTGACGATCACCTCCTCCCGCGAGCCGGTCCTCTGCGGGGAGTGGGTCGAGCCCGCCGCGTTCGTGGCCGCCGCCGGCAGCAACGCCCGCTCCCGGCGCGAACTCGACTCCCGGACCGTGCTCGGTCGGGGGCGGATCGTGGTGGACGACCCGGAACAGGCGAAGCGGGAGTGCGGGGATCTCCTGCCCCTGGTCGCCGCCGGTCAACTGGAGTGGGAGCGGGTGGAGTCCCTGGCGAGCGTCGTCGCCGGCCGCGCCGGGGTCGCCGGCGGCGTCCGACCCCCGGCGAGCGGGCCCGCGCCGGCCGGCGCCCTCTTCGAGTCGCAGGGGGTCGCCCTCGAGGATCTGGCGGTGGCGGCGGTGGTGTACCGGCGGGCCGCGGCGGAGGCGCCGCCGCTCGGCGGGGCGTTCCCGGAGTAGAATCGGCCCATGAACGCCGCCGCCGTCCTCCCGATCCTGCTGGTCGGCCCCTTCGGGGCCACCGAGTTGCTGATCATCCTCGGCATCGTGATCCTCATCTTCGGCGCCGCCAAGTTGCCGCAACTCGGCGCCGGGCTGGGCGAGGGCATCCGCAACTTCCGGAAGTCCATGAAGAGCATCGGGAACCCGCCGCCCGGCGATTCGGGGAAGACCGGCCGTCCCGGGGACGCCGGGAACTCCCCGACCAACGACTGAAGAACGCCGACCCGACGAACGCTGACACTCCGCTGACGGAAGGCGGAGGCCCGGCGCTCCTCGTCCGGGATTTTCCCGGACCCGGCCTCCCGGTCGGGGCCCCGTTCGGCGCGGCGGACGACCGGGTCGAGGAAGGGCGTTTCCCGAGCGGGCGCGAGCGCCGGCGGACCGTTCAGACGGTGATCCGCAGGCCGTCGTGGGCGCGTTCGAAGACCGGGTCCGGGGCGGTCAGCACCTCTTCCCCGCAGTGGAGGAGGAGTGTCCGGCGCGCCCCCAGCCGCCCGGCGGCGCGGACCAGTTCTTCGTGACTCGTGTGTCCGGCGACGGGGGTCATCCCGCTGCACTCGTGGAGGAGCAGGTCCGCTCCCTCGCTCTGCGGCACGATCTCCTCGTTCCACTCGGTGTCCCCGGAATAGACGACCGTCCGGCCGCCGAGGCGCACCCTCCAGCCGAGGGCCCATCTCTCCGGCTGGTGGCGGGCGGCGAACGCGGCCGCGAACCCCGGTCCGAGGCTCTCCGGCAGCGGCGCCGTCTCCCCGGGCAACGTTTCGACGATGCGCGAGAACGGCGCGGTGTCGAGCGACGGATAGAGGCAGCGCCGCAACTCGGGGATCCGCTCCCGGGCGCCGGGCGGCGCCAGGACGGTGAGCGGCTCGCCGCCGCCGTTCCGGCGCGCTTCGAGTTCGAGGAACGGGAGGCCGCCGAAGTGGTCCCCGTGGAAGTGGCTCAGGACCACTGCGGCCAGGTCGGCGCCGGAGAGGCCCTCCTGTCGCAGCGCCGCGTGGCAGCCCGGGCCGGCGTCGAGGAGCAGTCCCCGGCGTCGGCCCCGGGCGCGCGCGAAGACCGCGGCCGGGCGGCGGCCGCCGCTGCCGTACGCATCGCCGGTCCCGAGGAAGAAGACCCGGAGTCCGCTGCCGGGGCCTTCCCGGCTCCCGGGCCCCGGGAGTCCTCCCTCCGCCGCAGTCCGGCGGCACTCCCGGCAGACGAACGGCCGGCGCCGTTCGCGCCCGGCGGCGGGATCGAAGACCCGGTCGCACCGCCGGCAGGCGGCGAGCGCCGGCGAGGGCAGGGCGTCGGCGTTTCGTTCCAGGAGGCGCCCGACGAAGTCCCGGACCGCGGCGAGGTCCCCGGCGGCGAAGGAGCGCGAATCTTCGAGCGGATCCTCGTCCGCGCGTCTCCGCGCGCTGAGCCGCACCTCGACGGCGCGCCCGCTGCCGTCGTCCTCGTCGGCGTCGGCGACGATGCGGATCTCGAGCGGCATGTCGCCTGGGCTCGGCTCCCGGGTCGCGTCTCGCGGGTCCGGTTCAGAGCCCCGGCGCGGGGGCTTCGGACGGGATCGCCGCTCCGGGAGTCGCCGGGCCGCCGGCCAGGAAGGCGAGGTCCCTCGCCGGGTCGGCGGGCCGTTGCCTTCCCGCCGGCCGGTAGCCGCGGAGGTCCACCGCCACCCGCCGGAACCCCGCCTTCCGGAGGGAATCCGCGATCGGGCCGCGGAGCGCCGGCTGCAGCAGCCGGGAGATCTCCCCGGGAGGCACCTCGATCCGCGCCAGGTCTCCGTGGTGGCGCACGCGGGACCCGCCGAATCCGAGGGCGCGAAGCGCCGCCTCCCCGGCCTCCACCTGCGAGAGCCGCGGTGCGGTGACCTCGATCCGGTGCGGAATCCGCGAAGAGAGGCAGGCGGAGGCCGGTTCCTCGGCCACCGGCGTCCCCAACTGCCGCGCCAACTCCCGCACTTCGGCCTTCTGCAGGCCGACCTCCCGGAGCGGCGAGCGGACCCCGAAGTCGAGCGCCGCGCGCATGCCCGGGCGGTCGCCGCGGTCGTCATCGGCGATCGCGCCGTCGAGGACCGCCGCGAAGCCCCGCCGCTCCGCCACTTCCCGGAGTCGCCCGTAGAGTTCGCTCTTGCAGAAGAAGCAGCGGTCGAACCCGTTCGCGCGATACCCGGCCGCGGCCAACTCCTCGGTGTCGATCCACTCGTGGGGCAGGGAGTGCCGCTCGACCACCCGGCGCACGAGCGTCCGACCGTGCGCCGAGAGCGCCGCGCTCACGCCGGTGACGGCGAGGCTCCGCTCCCCGAGGACCCGATGCGCGACCACCGCGAGGGTGGCGCTGTCCACGCCGCCGCTGAGCGCGACCACCGCGGACCCGATCTCTTCGAGCCGGGACCGGAGAGCTCCCCGCTTCTCGCCGAGCGTCCCGGGGGGCGGAGTCGGGGACGGCGACGGGGTCACGGACTCCCGTCGGCCCTCGCGCCCGGGAGCGGCGGCGCGCGGTACGGCCCGCTCGCCCCGCCGCGCTTCTCGAGGAGCCGGACCCCGCCGATCACCAAGCCCCGGTCCAGCGCCTTCAGCATGTCGTACACCGTGAGCGCGGCGACGGCCGCGGCGGTGAGCGCCTCCATCTCGACCCCGGTCGCCGCGCGGCAGCGAACCCGGCTGCGGATGCGGATCCCTCCCGCCTCGAAGTCGAGGGAGACCTCGGCGTGATCGAGCGCCAGCGGATGGCAGAGCGGGATCAGCGAGGAACAGGACTTGGCAGCCGTGATCCCGGCGATCCGGGCGGTCTCCAACACGCTGCCCTTGGGGGCGTTTCCCTGCCGCGCGGCGGCGAGCGCCTCCGGGCCCACGGACACGAACGCCTCCGCCGCCGCCTCCCGGGCGGTGATCGGCTTCGCCCCCACATCCACCATCCGGGCGCGGCCGCTCCGGTCCAGGTGACTCAGACCGGCGGCTTCGGCCACCGGCGCGTTCTCCCCGCTCATTCGCGGGGGTCCTGCCATTCGGCCCCGGGGTCCGGCGCGTCCCCGATCGGCTGCACCGGTACCGGGTCCCCGGTCCGGTTCGGCCCGCCGCCTTCCGGCTGGATCACCAGGCCGTTCGCGAGCGCCAGGGCCGAGAGGTCGCCCGAGCCCCGGGAGCGGATCGGCGCCGCTTCCAGCGAAGCGCCGCGGCCTCCGTTCCCGGAGAGCCGCAGCCGGGCGGGAAGGTAGGCGCGCCGCGGCCCGGGGGCCGGCAGCGGCGCCGCCAGGCGCGCCCGGAGGACCGGGGAAGCCTCGTTCGCGAGGCCCTCGAGCCGGCGGATCGCCGGGCCGGCGAAGACCTCGAAGGTGGTGAGCGCCGAGCCCGGGTTCCCCGGGAGCGCGAACACCAGGGTCCGGCGCGGGTTCGCGGCGACGCCGAAGACGAACGGCTTGCCCGGCCGGATGGCGACCGAAGTGATGAGCAGACGGACGCCGGCCGCGTCCAGGATCTCCTCCACCCGGTCGAACCGTCCGGCGGAGACGCCTCCGGAGAGGAAGAAGAGATCCGCTTCCAGGCCGCGGCGGATCGCTGCCGCCAGCCGCTCCGGATCGTCCGGCGCGATCCCCAGACGCCGCACCGGGAGCCCGAGCGCCCGGCAGCGCGCCAGGAGCAGGGGGCCGTTCGCGTCGCGGATCTCCGCCGGCCGGAGCCGCTGCTTTCCCGGGGACGCCAGTTCGTCGCCGGTGGAGAGCACCGCGGCCGAGGGCCGGCGCCCCACCGCGACGCGCACCCGACCGACGGAGGCCAGCAGCCCGGCGCCGGCGGCACTGAGGCGGTTTCCGGCGGCGAGCAGGGGAGTGCCGGCGCCGACCTCTGCTCCCCGGGGGGTGATCTTCGCGCCGGCGGCCGGCGGGGCCGCCCGGTGCCCGGGGCGGGGGAAACGCACGAAGCCCTCCGCTTCGACGGTGTCCTCCACCATGACCGCGGCGTCGGCCCCCTCCGGTACCGGCGCCCCGGTCATGAGCGCGGCGGCCTCGTTCGGGCCGACCCGGAAGCGCGGCCAGCGCCCGGCGCGGGAGAGACCCACCACCCGGAGCACGACCGCGCCGGAAGCCAGGTCGGCGGCCCGCACCGCGTAGCCGTCCACGGCGGCGCGGTCGAAGGGAGGGTAATCCCGGTCGGCGGAGATCGTCTCCCGCAGCACCCGGCCGGCGGCGTCGCCCACCGCCACTTCTTCCGGCGGCAGGACCGGGGTCCGCTCCCGGACGAGGCGCAGCGCTTCGGGGACGGGGATCAACGGGGAGTGCGATTCCGGCGGCGCCCGCCGAGCCGGGGGAGGGGCCGGCTCCGGCTCACCGCGTCGGCGACAGGCGGCTCGAACGAACCGCTCGGAGGCGTCCCGGGCAGGGGATGGCCGAGGCCGTTCAGGCGGTCGCCGCCCCGCTGTCGCGGTCGAAACTGCGCACGGCGGCTTCCTCGGTCTCGAAGACCTCGAACAGGGGCAGCACCCGCGTGAGGTCGAGAACCCGGAGTACGCGCTCCTGGGGATAGAGCGCGCGGAGGGCGCCGCCGGCCTCCTGCACCCGGCGCGCCGAGGCCACCAGTTCCCCCAGGCCGCCGCTGTCGATCGCGGAGACGCCCCGCAGGTCGAGGACGATCCGGACCCGGCCGGAGCCCACGAGCACCTGCACCGCTTCCCGCAACTGGCGGTCGCCTCCCCCGTCCACGAGCCGCCCCCGCAACTCGAGGATGGAGACGCCTTCGCGCTCCTTCAGATCGAGTTCCACGGGGTTCCGGGGTGGGGCGGCCGAGGAAGTCGATTCCGGGAGGGATCAGCCGATCAGGTCGTGGATGGCGCGGCGGTCGATGCGCACCGAGTGCCGGTCCTGCGCGGCGCCCAGGAAGGCGGCCCAGAGCCGACCCTTCTTCTCTTCGGCGAGTTGGGCGCGGAAGGTCTCCTTCTGTTCCTCGAAGACCGATTCCGCGAACCCGGCGAGGCCGTTCACCCGGATCACCGCGAAACCGTCTTCCGCCGCGACCGGGCCGACGACCTCCCCCACGGAGGCGGCGAAGATCCGCTCCTCGGCCCGATCGAGGAGGCCGGCGGCGCCGAGCGGACTGCCCCGGAACCAGCTCTCGAAGGTCGCCGGGTCCTCGGCGGTTCGTTCCCCGGCGGCGACGCTCGCCGCGATTTCGGAGGCCGCCGCCGCCGCCGCTTCCATCGCCGCCTCGTTCCGCAGTCGTTCCAGCAACCGCTCCTCCACTTCCTCGAATTCGGGGACCTCCGGCGGCCGTTGTTCCACGACCTCGAAGAAGGCGAAGCCGTTCGCGAGCCGGACCGGGCCGCCCACTTCGCCGACTTCGAGTTCGAAGGCGCGGGCGGCGACTTCGGCCGAGCCCAGAGCCGGGACGCTCTCCTCGGCGGAGAAGAACTCCGATTCCTGGGGGAGGAGCGAGGGGTAGCCCCGGCCGAGATCTTCGAGAGAACCCGCGCCCGGCGCCCGCTGTTCGAGTTCGATCACCAGTTCGTCCAGCCGCTCGGCGCTCTTCTGCTGCCGGAGCAGCGCCCGGAGGTCCTCTTCCACCTCCGCGAGTTCCTGCGTCTCTGCCGCCTGCCGCGTCTCGAGCCGGACGATGTGGAACCCGTAATCGGTGCGGATGGGATCGCTGATCTCGCCCGGGCTCATGGTGAACACCGCCTCCGAGAACTCCGGGACCATCTCCTCGGGGCCGAACACCCCGAGGGAGCCGCCGTCGGCGGCGGTGGCCTCGTCGGCCGAGTAGGCGCGGGCGAGTTCGGCGAAGTCCTCGCCGCCGCGGGCGCGGTCCCGGAGTTCTGCCGCCAACTCCTCGGTCTCCGCCTCGGCGGCCTCCGACTCGGGGGTCAGGAGGATGTGGCTCGCCTCCGCCTGCTCGCCCTGCTGGTACTGGAACAGGTTCCGGTTGTAGTGGCGCTGGATCTCCCGGCGGTTCACGGTGATCTCCTCCGCCACGGAGGAGGCCGAGAGGGTCAGGTAGCGGACCCGGCGCCGGGCGGGGAGTTCGAGCGCCTCGGGGTCGGCTTCGTAGCGGCGCCGGGCGTCTTCTTCGGTGACCTCCGCGGCGTCCCGGTGGCCCGCGCTCGCCACGAACCAGACTTCGAGCGCCGCGTTCTCGTTGCGGCGGCGGTACTCCTCGACGAGTTCGAGGTCCGAGACATGGGGGGACTGGGTGACCAGTCGCTGCAACTTCTGCGAGAGGAGGTCCCGGCGCAGCGACTCCTCGAAGTCCCGCGGGTCGAGGCGGGCGGCGCGCAGCATCCCCAGATACGCCTCCCGCCCCACGAAGGCCCCGTTCTGCTGGAAGCTCGGCGCCGTGGTGATCCACTCGCCGACCTCGGCATCGCTCACCCGGATCCCGAAGCGTCTGGCCTCCAGCACCAGGAGGCGGTCGCGGACGAGTTCCGCCGCGACCTGGTCCGGGAGTCCGACCTGCCGCGCCAGGGCCGGCGAGAACTGCCCGCCGCTCTGTTCCTGCCAGGACCGCGCCGCCTGGCGGTACCGGTCGAGGAACTCCGAGGCGGAGATCGCTTCGTCATCCACCCAGGCGACCTCCCGGCGCATCGCCGCGGTGGCCGGATCCCCCATGAAGTCGGGGAAGTAGAGGGCGACGAACGCCACGATCACCAACAGGAGGAGGCCGGCGCCGAAGAACCAGCCGACGGACTTTCGGTTGCGGAAGTACTCCAGGATCATGGGGAACCGGTGATGGTACCGATTTCCGTCCGATCCCGGTCGGGATCGGCCGGCAGACTGGTAACCTTCCCCCGCGCCCGATGGTGACTCTCGATCGGCTCCGGCGCGCGGCGCGTCCCGCTCCGCGCGGCCCCGGGCGCCCCCTCCTCGCGGAAAGCCGACCCGAGGGAACGAGGCCCGAACGAGGCCCGAAACGAAACCCCCGACGAGACCCCCGACGAGACCTCGATATCCCGGCGCCGGCATCGAAGCGTCACGGTTCGCGGGAACCTCGGGCCGCTCTCGCCGCCGGCCCCTCGCGCCTTTCCCCGCCCCCCTCTTCGTCGGCCACCTTCTCCCCGTTGCCGTTCTTCCCGGCCGCCCTCTTCCCGGCTCTCTTCCCGCCTCTCCTCCCGGCCGCGCCCGGTCGTCCGTTCGAAGCCGCCGGAAACCCTGCGCCGGCGGCCCGACGGCGTCGTCGCGCGAGGTCCGGCTCCCCCCGGCGCGATCGGCCCGCCTCCGGCGTGAGCCGGACCGCGCCGGCCGCGGGGGCGCGCGTACTCCGCCGGCGATGACCGCGAACGCCCCGACCACGAAGGCGCCCTGAGCCCGATGCCGCTGTTCCGCTATCTCCTCAGCCTCTTCTCCGTGGATCTGGCCATGGATCTGGGAACCGCGAACACGCTGATCTTCACCCAGGAAGAAGGAATCATCCTCCGCGAGCCGTCGGTGGTGGCGTTCAACACCACCACCCGCCGGGTCGAGGCCGTGGGTTCCGAGGCCTACGCGATGCTGGGCAAGACGCCGGGCCACATCAAGACCATCCGCCCGATGCGCGACGGGGTCATCGCAGACTTCGAAGCCGCGGAGCGCATGATCAGCCACTTCGTCCTGAAGGCCATCGGCCGCAAGAGATGGGCGGCGCCGCGGATGGTCGTCGGGGTGCCGCTCAAGATCACCCCGGTGGAGCGGCGGGCGGTGCGGGACAGCATCCTCCGCGCGCGGGCCAGCGATGTGTTCCTGGTGGACCAGACGATCGCCGCCGCGGTCGGGGCCGGCCTCGTGGTCTCCAGTCCGGAAGGGCGCTGCGTGGTGGACATCGGCGGGGGCACCAGCGACATCGCGGTGATCTCCCTCTCGGGCATCGCGAGCGGCACCTCGGTGCGCACCGCCGGAGACGCCTTCACCCGCGCGATCATCGAGCACCTGCGCCGGTCGCACGGCCTGCTCGTCGGGGAGCGCACCGCGGAGCGGATCAAGATGGAACTCGGAAGCGCCTGCCCCACCGGACAGGCGCGGGAGCCCCTGGCCATCCGCGGACGCGACCTGGCGCGGATGGCCCCCAGCACGGTCAAGATCACCGAAGAGGACATCCGGGAAGGGCTGGCGCTCCCGCTCCGCCAGTTGCTCCGCGCGATCTCCGAGGTGCTGGAACAGACGGAACCCGAGTTGTCGGCGGATCTGGTACAGAACGGCATCGTGCTCACCGGCGGCGGCGCCATGTTGCGCGGTCTGCCGAAACGGATCACCGACGAGACGAACCTCAAAGTTCGGGTCGCGGACAACCCCCTCGACTGCGTGGTGAACGGCGCCGGCATCCTGCTCGAGCGGCTCGACCTGCTCCACGAGGTCACCGACGCCAACTGACCGCTCGTCGAGGATTCGGGGAAGAGTGCGGTTTCCGGTGGCGGCGCGGCTCGCCGGCGCGTCGACCGGCGCAGCGAATGGCCGCGCGCCGGCCGGGGACCGGCCGCCGCGCGGCTGACGGAGAGGACCGGTGTCGCGGCAGCGGAAGCAGTGGATCGCGCTCGCGGTCGTGCTGACGGCCAACTTCCTGGGACTGACCTTCCATGTCCGCACCGGGACCCACCACTCGGTGGTCCGCGACGGCCTGGTCACGGCGCTCGCCGGGGGACAGAGTGTCCTCACCGGCGCCGCCCGGGGGGTGTGGTCGCTCGGGGGCGCCCTGGCCGACACCCGGGCGGTCCGGAACGAACGCGACGAACTCGCCCGCCGGGTGGCGCGGCTCCAATGGGAGTTGACGGTGGAACGCGGGCGGCTGGCCCGCGCCCGCGGCTTCACCGAGTGGGACAGCGCCGCCTTCGCCCTGGGGGAGCCGGTTCCGGCAGAGGTCATCGGCGTCGCGGCGACGCCGATCGACCGCAGTTTCACGGTGAACCGGGGACGCCTCCACGGAATCCGGGCGAATGCCCCGGTGATGTCGGCGCGGGGACTCGTCGGCCGCCTGGTGGCGGTGGCCCCCACCGCGAGCCAGGTGGAACTGCTGCTCGCGCCGACCGCCGGCGCCGCGGCGCTCACCGAGGAGAGCCGGGTGCGCGGCATCGTGCGGGCGGCGCGGTTCTCCGGCTCGGACGAACCGGAACCGCTCCGGCTCGACTATGTGTCGGTGGGCCAGAACGTGGTCGTCGGGGAAGCGGTGATCACCAGCGGCCTCGACGGGATGTATCCCAAGGGTCTGCCGGTGGGCCGCGTCGCGCGGGTCCGCCGGGGAGCCGGGATGCTGCTCGACATCGCGGTGGCGCCGGCCGCGGACTTCGACGGGCTGGAGCGGGTGTTCCTGCTCGAGCCGGTGCCCGGGACGATCCCGGCGGAAGGCCGGAACTGAGGCGTCCGGCGCCGCCGGCCCCCCGAGATCGCCGCTGCCGGTGAGATCCTCGCTCCGAGGCGGGCCGCCGCCCTCCGGCTCGCCGGGCCCGCGGGCCGCCGCGTCCGGCTCCCGGCGCCGCCGATGACTCCCCGCTCCGGCCGCCTCCGCCGCACCCTCCGGATCACCGCGGCGCTCCTCGCCGCCTTCTTCCTGCAGACCGTCGCGCTCCTCCTGGTCGGCGGCGCCGGCTTCGGCCCCGACCTGGTCCTCGCCAGCGTGGCGGCGATCGCGCTCACCTACGGGCCGGCGGCCGCGATCGCCGCCGGAACCGTCGCCGGCCTCCTCCAGGATTCCTTCTCGACCGGACTCCTCGGGATGCGCGGTTTCTCGAAGCCGCTCATCGGCTACGGGGTCGCCCGGGTCGGGGAACGCCTCTTCGGCGCGCCCACCGGGCATACGGCGGTGATCCTGCTCGGAGCGGCTGTCGGGGATCGCCTGGTTCTCTGGTTGCTCGGCGAGATCACCGGCGCCGGGGCCGCGGACGCGCTGTCCCTCGGGGCCGTGGCGGCCGGCCTTCCGGTCACCGTGGGTTACGGCCTGCTCCTCGTCCGGCTGCTGCGGAAGCGGGACCCGGATCTCCCGATGAGCGGGTCCCTGACCGGGCACGGGGCCGGAACCTACTCCGGCCTCGCCGGCCCCCTCCCGCCGGCTCGATTCCCCCGCCGCCCCCCTCCCGGTCCATGAGGAACCCGAGCGCGGCCCCGGGCCGCATCCGCCGCCGCCTGCTGCTCCTCCGGGGTCCGCTGTGGGTCGCCGTGATCTTCCTGGCCTTCCGCTTCTGGAACCTGCAGGTCGTCCGGGGAGAGGAATACGAACGCCTGGCCCGGGAGAACCATCTGCAGACGGAACGGCTCCGCGCCCCCCGGGGGCTGGTGCTGGACCGGGACGGGGTCACCCTGGCCGAGAGCGAGCCTTCGTTCACCCTCCGGGCGAACCGGGAGGGGCTCGCGCGCCTCGCGGACCTGGGTCGGCTTCCCGGCGGAGAGGAAGCGCACGCCCGGCTGGCGGCGCGGGCGACCCGCGGAGCGGTCGAAGTCGAGTCCCCGTTGGGACTGGAGCAGGCTGCCTGGTTCGAAGCGCGCCGACGCGACCTGCCGGGCGTCCTCGTGGATTTCGTGCCCGCCCGCCGATATCCGCTCGGGAGCGCCACCGCCCATCTCCTCGGGCAGGTGGGAGAAGTCACCGGGGCCCAACTCCTGCTCGAGGAATTCGTGACCGCCGCCGCCGGCGACCGGGTCGGGCAGGACGGCATCGAACGGGTGTACAACGCGGTGCTCAGCGGCGCCGACGGCCACTTCAGCACGGTGGTGAATTCCCGCCAGGCGGTGCTCGGCAGTTCGGTGGGGGCCGACCCGGTACGGGGCCGGACGGTGCGGCTTACGGTGATCGCCGCGCTCCAGGAAGCGGCGCTGGCGGCGTTCGAGGGCCGATCGGGCGCCTTCGCGGCCCTCGACCTCCGCAGCGGCGAGGTCCTCGGTCTCGGCAGTTACCCGGCCCCGGACCCGCACTGGCACCGGCGCGGGCCGGACCACTTCCGCGAGTTGGTGGCCGACCCGCGGGCGCCGCTGCTGAACCGGGCGGTGCAGGGCAGATACCCGCCGGGGTCTTCGTTCAAACTGGTCACCGCGGCGGCGGCGCTCGGAGAAGGCCTCGCGGACGAATCCACCCGGTTCCACTGCCCGGGCAGCGCCCGCGTGGGCGGCCGCACCTTCCGTTGCCACCTGGCGTCGGGGCACGGCGAGATGTCGCTGCTGGAGGCCCTGGCGAAATCCTGCAATGTGTTCTTCTACCGGCTGGCGGCCGCGCTCGATGTGGACGCGATCGCGCGCTGGGCCGGGAGGTTCGGTCTCGGGGAACCCACCGGCATCGACCTGTTGAACGAGGCGCGCGGCCTCCTCCCCACCCGGGCGTGGAAGCGCCGCGCGTACGGGGAGCGTTGGTATGCCAGCGAGACGGCCTCCGTCGCGGTGGGGCAGGGGGCGGTCCAGGTGACCCCCATCCAGATGGCGCGGCTGGTGGCCGCGGTGGCCTCCGGCGGGCTGCTGCCGAACCCGCGGCTCGTCGAGGCGCCGCCTCCGGCCCCGGTGGAGGCGGCGCGTCCGGAACATCTGGAGTGGATCCGCGCCGGGATGCGGGAGGCTGTCGTGCGGGGAACCGCCCGCCGCGCCGGTCTCGCCGACTACGCCGTCGCCGGCAAGACCGGCACCGCGCAGGTCGCGAGCACCGAGCGGGTCGAGGGCGAAGACGAGGACCGGGCCCCGGAACTCCGGACGCACGCCTGGTTCGTCGGATTCGCGCCGTTCGAGGCGCCCGAGATCGCGGTGGCGGTCGTCGTCGAACACGGGGGCGGGGGCGGCGCTGCCGCCGCCCCGGTGGCGCGGGAGGTGCTGCGGGCGTATTTCGACCGGAAGGAACGGAGGGAGGGCGATGCGCGGCTGGCGTCCCGGCGCTGATCTGGGCCTGCTCCTGGCCGCCGGGCTGATCTGCCTGGCTTCGCTGCCGGCGCTCTACAGCGCTCTCCGCAGCGTGGACGCCAGCGGGCAATTCGAGAACCACCTGCTCCGCGTGGCGCTGGCGTTCGTCCTCGGGCTCCTCGCCTCCCGGGCGAACTACCGCCGCCTGGCGCGGCTGTCGCCGGCGTTCTTCGTCTTCATCCTCGGGCTGTCGGCGTACGCGACCACGGCCGCCGGTCTCCGCGCCGGCACCCGCCGCTGGCTGGAACTGGGCCCGGTGACGGTCCAGCCGGGGGAGTTGGCGAAATTGGCGCTGGTGCTGCTGCTGGCGCAACTCATCGCCCGTTCGGCGCGGGAGCCGCTCGGCCGCCGGGCGGCCGCCGCCTGGACCGCCGCCACCGCCGCGCTGGTGCTGGCGGTGGCCACCCAGCCGGACCTGGGCAGCGCCGCCATCCTCACCGCCACGGCGGTCGGGATGGCCGCGCTCGGAGGCCTCGCCGAACGGAGACACCTGCAGGTGGCGGGCGTGGCCGGAATGGTCCTGGTGCCGGTCGGCTGGTTCTGGGGGCTGCGCGACTACCAACGCGAACGGCTGCTCGCCTTCCTGGATCCGGAGGGCGACCCGCTGGGCGCCGGCTACCAGACGCTGCAGGCGTCGATCGCCGTCGGCTCCGGCGGATTCCTCGGCAGCGGGTGGCTCGAGGGTTCCCAGACCGGCTTCCAGTTCCTCCCGGCGCCGCACACCGATTTCATCTTCGCGGTGCTGGCCGAAGAGTTCGGTTTCGTCGGGGTGGCGGTCGTCCTGGCCCTCTACCTGTGGCTCGGTTCGGTCCTGCTCGCCGTTGCGGCCGCCGCCGCTTCGGCCGGGGACCGGCTCGGCGCGCTGCTGGTCGGGGGCGTCTTCCTGATGTTGGTCACGCAGACGCTCTACAACATCGCGATGGTCGCGGGTCTCGCGCCGGTAAAGGGCTTCCCGTTGCCGCTCATGAGTTACGGCGGCAATTCGCTCCTGATCACCGGAGTCGCGCTCGGGCTCGCCGCCGCCGTCCACCGGGGGACGGCGCGGGCTTGACCGGCCCGGAAGGCGGCCGGCGGACCCGGCGCCGGGGAGACCGCCGGCCCCGTGCTAGGCTGCCGGGCGCCTCGGGGCGGCGGCCCCGGCCGCGAAGCCGAGACGCCGCCGAGACCGCCCCGAGGGCCCGTTCTCCCGGCGACGCGGAGTGCTCCGCCGAGGTCCCGGCTGGCCGGCCGCTCCCGCAGCGGGCGCTTCGGGCCTTCGAACTCCCGCTGTCCTCCGCGCTCCGGCGCCTCGTCGGTGAGCGTCCGCGAAGGGCCCCCGACGAGAACGCCGGAGAGAACGCCGACGAGAAACGGCTCAGGAAGGAACCCGAGATCCCGTGCCGCGCGAACTGATCGTCAACAGCCTTCCCGGCGAGACCCGGATGGCGCTGCTCGAAGAAGGGGAAGTGGTCGAACTCGGACTCGAACACCGGTCCGAGCAGAATGTCCTCAACGGGATCTACCGGGGTCGGGTGCAGCGCGTCGTCCCGGCGACCCAGTCGGCGTTCGTGGACATCGGTCTCCACCGGAACGCCTTCCTGCAGTGGGACCAGATGCCCGCCGGCGCCGTTTCGGCTCTCGCCGGCGCGGCGGAGGCCGGCGGCAACGGCGACGACGGCGCGCCGCCGCGGATGGAAGACCTCCTGGCGCCGGGGCGCGTCGTCCTGGTGCAGGTCAACCGGGAACCGCTCGCGCGAAAGGGCTACCGGCTGACCTCCCGACTGAACCTGCAGGGCCGCTGCTTCAACTTCCGACCGTTCGCGACGACCGGCGTCACCACCGAACGCTCCGTCTTCGGCCCCCGGGAACAGGTGCGGGTGGCGGCGCTGGTGTCGCGCACGGTGACCATGAAGGGGGAGTGGGAAGCGCGGCCGGCCGCGGAGCAGAGCGACGAGGAGACGCTGGCGGCGGACATCGCCCGGATCGAGCGCGACTGGGAATCCATCCGCCGGGACAGCCTGAGCGGGCCTCCGACCTGCCTGCGCCCGGAACTGCCGATGGTGTTCCGCTACATCCGGGATGTCCTCTCCGCCGGTTTCGACGCCATCCGGGTGGACTGCGACGAACTCTACGGCCAGATGGTCAACTTCGTCCGGCAGTTCCTGCCCCAGATGGAACACAAGATCCGTCTCTATTCCCGGAACTACCCCATCTTCGAGGAGTACGGGATCGAGGCGGCTCTGCGCCGCGCGGCGCGGCGCCAGGTCGAGTTGCCCTCCGGCGGCGCCATCGTGATCGAACAGACGGAAGCGATGGTGACCGTCGATGTGAATTCGGGCAAGGCCACCGAAGGCGCGGAACCCGAGGACAGCGCGACGCAGGTGAATCTGGAAGCCGCGGCGGAGATCGCCCGGCAACTCCGCCTGCGGGGACACGGCGGCATCGTCGCCATCGACTTCATCGACATGAAGGAGGCGCGGAACCGCGAACGGGTCTTCGGGACGCTCTCGGCCCACCTGAAGCGCGATCCGGCAGCCACCCGCCTCTCGTCGCTGGACCGCAACACCTGTGTCGCGGTGTTGACCCGCAAGAAGGATCGGCCGAGTCTGGACACGGCCCTGCTCGCCGCCTGCCCGGCCTGCCGCGGAGCGGGGAAGGTCGCCTCGCTCGGTGCGGTGTGCCGGGAGGTGTTCATCCGGACCCAGAAGAAAGCCGGGGAGTTCGCCTCCGGCCTGCTGGTCCGCGCGGCCCCCGAGGTCGCGGGGGCGCTCCGTCGCTCGGTACTGCTCGCGGAGCTCCGCCGCGCGGTCGCCGGAATCGTGGTGGTGGAAGACGCGCCGACGCTGCCGGAACCGCAGTACCGACTGAGTCCGCTCTCGGACCCGCGCCCGGAATCGCTGTCGGAGACACCGCCGGCGGAGCCGTCGGCGCCTCCGGGCGCCCGACTCCGGGTCCCGGCGCCGGCGAGCGCCTGAGAGTCCCGGGCCGATGACCGTCTCGCTCGAAGTCGAAACCCGCATCGAATGGGTGGAGGTCCTGCTCGGCGTCTTCGGCCGCCACTGCCGGCAACTCGGCTGCGATTCCGATGCGACCCACTGGATGGAGGCCGCGGTCCGGGAAGCGGTCACCAACGGGATGCGCCACGGCAACGGGATGGACCCGGCGAAACGCCTCCGGATGCGGATCGAGACCGGCGCGGACGAATCGGCGGGCCGGGCGATCGCGGTGTGCGTCGAGGACGAAGGGGACGGCTTCGACTGCGAAGGGGTTCCGGATCCGCTGGCCGCCGACAACCTCCTCAAGGACAGCGGCCGGGGCATCTTCTTCATGCGCCAGTTCATGGACGAGGTCCGCTGGTCGCGGGCCCCGGGCGGGGGAACGCGGGTGCGGCTGGTACAGCGGGAGGCGAGACCGCCCCGGTGAAGACCGCCGCCGGCCGGGCCTGCGCCGCCGCCGCGCTCGCCGGGGCGGCGGTGGTGCGGGAAGCGCATGCCGGCCGCGCCTCGAGTGACTTCTCCATCCGTTACAAGGGCCCGGTGGACCTGGTGACGGAGGTGGACCGGGATTCCGAAGAGGCCGTGATCTCCCGACTGCGCCGGGACTGTCCGGAGGTGCCGATCCTGGCGGAGGAGCGCGGAACGGTCGCCGGCGCGCACTCCGACCGTCGTTTCCTCGTGGACCCGCTCGACGGGACGACGAACTTCGCCCACGGATTCCCGGTCTTCGCGGTCTCCGTCGCCTACGAGGAGCGCGGGACGGTCCTCGCCGGCGCCGTGGTGGACCCGGTTCGCGACGAGGTGTTCACCGCCGAGCGCGGCGCCGGGGCGCGGCGGAACGAGTCGCCGATCTCGGTCTCTTCGGCGATGGCCCTGGAGCGGGCCCTGCTCGCGACCGGCTTCCCCTACTCGCGCGCCGCCCTGGAGCGGGCGCTCGTCCGTTTCTGCGCCCTCGCGCGCCACGCGCGGGCGATTCGCCGCGCCGGGTCGGCCGCCCTCGACCTCTGTTGGCTCGCCGCCGGGCGGCTCGACGGTTTCTGGGAGGAAGGGCTCCGCGCCTGGGACACTGCCGCCGGGGAACTCATCGTCCGCGAGGCCGGCGGCCGGGTCACCGACTTCGCCGGCGACCCCTTCGAGAACGGAGGCCCGAACCTCACGGCCTCGAACGGGCGCGTCCATGAGGAGTTGCTGCGCCTGTTGGCGGAGACCGGCGGAGATTGATCCGGGCCGCCCCGGCGACCGCTCTCCCCCGGGATCCGAGGGCCGCCGGCGGAGCCTCCGTCGGGCGGCCGGTCGCGTCGCGGACGGGGCGCTGCCGAAGCCGGCGCGGCGCCCGGAACGGGGGAGCCGGGTGGTACGACCATTGCGATTTCGGGAAGAACGGCAGTGCCCGCACGGCGCCGCCATCCCCGGAGAAAGGACTCCCGACCGAAATGACGCTCATCCGACCCGCATCCCTCCTCGTTTCGCTGGTCGCGCCGGTCGCGCTGGCCGCGTTCGCCGGCGCCGCCGAACAGCCGCCCCGCCGGGGCGGGTTCCCCGCGCGGGGCGGGCAGGGCGCGGCCGCCGGAGAGCCCCGGGTGGCACTCTCGTTCCATGGTTCGATCCGCTACCTGACGGAGATCACGAGCGATCTGTTCGAGGCCAACGAGGCGGACTTCGGCGTGACCCCGGCGGAGGAGGCTGACGGCGGCTTCGGTCTGGAGATCGGGTATACGCCGCACGCCCGGCTCGACCTGTTCTTCGGCGCCGAGTGGAGCGAGTCCGCCTACGACTCCTCCTATCTCGAATACACCTTCGAGGACGGCAGCGAGATCGTCCACACCACCTTCACCGAACTGACCGACCTCGACCTCGGCGTGCGGTTCCGCTTCCTCGGTCCGGACGCCGCCGCCAGGCCCTATGTCTCCGCCGGGGTCTCGGGGAACTTCTACCGCTACGCCGAGGACGGCGACTTCGTGGACACGGAGACCTCGGACATCTTCTACGACCGGTTCGAGGAGCGGCACCTTCGTCCGGGATTCTTCCTGGGCGCCGGCTTCGACTACGCCATGACCCGGGGCCCGAGATCGCGGCTCGACCTCTTCGTCGAGGGTCGCTACTCCGCCTACGGCGGGCGCCACCGGGACGGGTTCGACGGGTTCGGCCCGATCGAGAGTCACTGGGTCGCCGCGCGGCTGGGTTTTCGCTTCCGGTTCTGAACCGGTCCCGCGCGGGGGACACCGGCGGAGGAACCCCGAGTGGCGCGAACCGCGCTTTCTCCGGCGCGGTCGGGAGCGGCCGACGCCGACAGCCCGAGTCCGGGGCGCCGCGCCGCCGCCGCCGCGGGAAACCCGTCGAGCGCCGGGAACGCCCGGGGCGGAACGGGCGGCGCGCCGGCGCGTTCCATACGACACAATCCCGGTGAACCACGGACCCCGAGGAGGCTCGACAACCATGTTCCGACTGGCGCCCTTCGCTCTCGCGGCGGCGGTCTTCGCTTCCGCGTGCCTGCCGGAAGCCGCCGACAGCCCCCCCGGCCTGGTGCGGGTCGCCTCGGCGCAGCCCGGCGCCCGGGGAGCGGCGGCGGAGGACGAACGGCCCGGCTTCCACCGCCTCGACGATCTCCCGCCGCCGCCCGAAGCCCCCCGTCCGGCGGCCACCGCGCCGGCGCACACCCTCTCCGACTCCTTCGCGGAGGTCGCCCGGGTCTCCACTCCGGCGGTGGTCAGTCTCCTGGTGGAACAGGAGGCGGCGCGGACCGGGGACCCCCGGATCGAACGGTTCTTCGGCGTTCCCCAGCCGGGGCAGCGCCTCGGGCGCGGTTCCGGCGCCATCGTGGACCCCGGCGGACTCGTGATCACGAACCACCATGTGGTGGCCGACGCCACGCGCATCCGCGTGACGCTCGCCGACGAACGGGAGATGGAGGCTCGGGTCATCGGCGTCGATCCACCCACCGACCTGGCAGTCCTCCGGCTCGAAGCGGAAGGCGAGCGGTTCCCCTACCTGGGGGTCGGGGACTCGGACGAGGTCCGGGTCGGCGACTGGGTGCTCGCCATCGGGAACCCGCTCGGGAACAGCCACTCGGTGACCGCCGGGATCGTGAGCGCGAAGGGGCGCGTCCTGGGCGGCGACTACCAGGACTTCATCCAGACCGACGCCGCCATCAACCCGGGGAATTCCGGCGGCCCGCTGCTCGACCTCCACGGCCGGCTGATCGGCGTGAACACCGTCATCCAGGTGGCCGGCGGCCTGCCCGGGAACATCGGCATCGGGTTCGCGATCCCCGCGAACCTGGTCCGCCGGGTGTACGACGACCTGGCGGCGGAGGGGGAAGTCACCCGGGGGTGGCTCGGGGTGCGGGTCAGCGCGCTGGACGCCGAGCGCGCCTCGGCGTTCGGCCTCGACGAGGAGACCCGCGGAGCCCTCATCGAGGATTGGTCGGGCGCGGATTCCCCGGCGGCGACCTCCGGGCTGCAGCCGGGGGACATCATCATCCGTTTCAACGGGCGCCGCATCGAGACCAGCGCCGATCTGCAGTTCGCGGTCGCCGACGCCCGGCCCGGGGAGGCGTGCGAGGTGGTCTTCCTCCGGGACCGCCGGGAACGGACGCTCGCCGTCGTTCTGGGACAGCGGGACTTCACCGAAGCGGCGCCGCTGGCGGACCCCGCTCCGGAGACGGGCGAGGAGGAGCCTTCGCCGGGCCGGTTGGGGATCGTCGGGGAAGCGCTGACCCCGGAGTCGGCGCGCCGCCTGGAAGCCGATTTCTCCGGAGTACTGGTCCGTCGGGTGGCCCCGGACGGGCTCGCGGCGCGCGCCGGAATCGAACCGGGCCACATCCTGGTCGAGGTGAACGGCTCCCCGGTGCGCACCCCGGCTGACCTGCGCGAGGCACTGGCTTCCACGACCGCCGGGGAACCCTTTCCGATCTGGGTCGCGCGCCGCCTCGGGGAAGGCGAGTGGGTTCGCTCCTTCGTGATCGTGGAGGCGCCGGAGTAAGGGCGTTTTCCGGCCGCCGCGGGACCCGTCGAAGGGGCCGCGACGGGCCTGTTCCGGCGGCGCGGGTTCGGGTACGCTCCCGCTGTCTCCGGTCCTCCGGCGGGCGCGGGCGCCGACCGCGCCCGACGATCCCCCGCGCGGTCCGGCGTCACCCATCCATCTCGAACCGGAACCGATCGATGGCGCCCTTCGTCGGTCGGCGGGGCCGACCGCTCCCTTCCGGCGCGGGAATCGAGCCGGGACCTTCCCGTTGAGCGGGGACGGTCTCGTCGGGGCCGGCGAGGGCCGGCGGCCGGTCGGGCTCCGCGTCGCGGCCCTCATCGGGCTCTTCCTCCTCTTCCTGGGCGGGATCGGCGGACTCAGCGACGGTTTCGAGGGTCTGGGGTCCGGTCTGCTGGACCGGTTCTTCGAAGCCTCCACGAACCCGGTCCTGGGCCTGCTGGTGGGCATGTTGGCCACGACCCTGCTCCAGAGTTCGTCGGTCACCAGTTCGCTCATCGTCGCCCTGGTCGCCGCGCCGGTCTCGCCGCTGCCCTTCGAGAGCGCCATTCCGATGGTGATGGGCGCGAACATCGGCACCACGGTCACGAACACCTTCGCTGCGCTGGGGCACCTGCGGGACCGCGAACAACTGCGGCGGGCGTTCGCGGTCGCCACCTGCCACGACCTGTTCAACCTGCTGGCGGTCGCGATCCTGCTCCCGCTCGAAGTGGTCACCGGGCTGCTCGCCCGGCTCTCGACCGCGCTGGTGGCCCTCCTCGGCGGCTTCGGCGGGGCCGGGTTCGAGTACCGGAGCCCGATCGAGGGGATCCTCTCGCTCGTCCCGGCGCCGTTCTTCCGGCTGGCGCGGGAGGTCGCCGGCGAGGGACCCCTGGCGGCCGGTATCGGCAGCGTGCTGTCCGCGTCCCTCATCGTGGTCAGCCTCGGATTGATCGTGCGGACACTCCGGGGACTCGCCGCCGAGAGCGCCCGGGACTCGGTCCATCGCGTCCTCGGGCGGAACGCGTTGCTCACCGTGGCCGTCGGGGCTCTGGTCACCATGGTGGTGCAGTCGAGTTCGGTGACCACCTCGTTGCTGGTCCCGCTGGCCGCGGCCGGGCTCCTGACGCTCGAGGACGCCTTCCCGGTGACTCTCGGCGCCAACATCGGGACCACCGTCACCGCGTTCTTCGCGGCGCTCGCGGTCTCCGGACCCAATGCGGCGTGGGGTCTCCAACTCGCCGTGGTGCACCTGCTGTTCAACGTGATCGGGATCGCTCTCATCTACCCGGTGCGGCGGGTCCGGGAGATCCCGTTGGCCGGGGCGCGTTTTCTGGCCCAGGTGGCAGTGCGCCGCCGATCCGCGGCTGCCGCCTATGTGATCGGCATCTTCTACGGTCTTCCGGCGCTGCTGCTGTTCCTGACCCGTTCCTTCGGGAACTGAGGCCGGGCCGGGGACCGACGGAGTCCCCGGGTCGGCGCCGGCCCCGGTCACCCGCACCACTTCGGTGATCGTGGTCTCGCCGGAGAGCAGCAGGCGGAGGGCCGCCTGTCGCAGGCTCCGGCAGCCCCGGCTGCGGGCGTAGCCGGCGATCGCCGCCGCGTCGGCGCCCTCCAGGATGCGGGCGGCGCCGCCGGGGTCGATCTCCATCACCTCGAAGACGCCTCGTCGGCCCCGATACCCGCTGTCCCGGCAGCGCACGCAGCCGTGGCCGTGGCGCGTCACCCGGCCGGCGATCTCCGGGACAGCGAGCGCTTCGGCGTCCTCGACGGTGATCCGGGTCTCGTGCGCGCATCTCCGACAGACGGTGCGGACCAGCCGCTGCGCCAGCACGCCGATGAGGGTGGTGCTGATGAGGAACCGGGGCACGCCCAGGTCGGCCAGGCGGGTCACCGAAGAGGCGGCGTCGTTGGTGTGCAGGGTGGACAGCACCAGATGGCCGGTGAGCGCCGCCTGGACCGCCATCTCCGCGGTCTCCGGATCCCGGATCTCCCCGACCATCAGGATGTCCGGGTCCTGGCGCAGGACGCTCCGGATCGCGGCCGCGAAGGTGAAGTCGATCCGGGGATGGACCTGGACCTGGCTCAGCCCGGGCTGCACCAACTCCACCGGATCCTCGATGGTGATCACATTCACTTCGGGCGTGGCCACCTGCCGCAGCACCGAGTAGAGGGTCGTGGTCTTGCCGCTGCCGGTGGGGCCGGTGACCAGCAGCAGGCCTTCGCGCCGGCCGAGCATGGCGCGGAGGCGGGCGTCGTCGTCTTCGGCCAGGCGCAGTTGTTCGAGGGAGGAGACCAGGGCGGCGGGGTCGAACACCCGGAGCACCGCCTTCTCCCCGAAGACCGTGGGCAGGGTGGAGACCCGCAGTTCGATCTCCTTCTCCCCCTCGATCCGCTTGAACCTCCCGTCCTGGGGACGCCGTTTCTCGGCGATGTCCAGGCCGCTCAGCATCTTGATGCGGCTGACCACGGCGCGATAGACGATCCGCGGGAAGGTGTGCATGGTGCGGAGGACTCCGTCCACCCGGAACCGGACCGCCGCGCGGTCCCGCTTCGGTTCGAGATGGATGTCGGAGGCGCGCTGTTCGAAGGCCTGCCGCAGGATCGAGTCGAGCGCCGAGACCACCGGCCGGGTCGTCGGCTCGAGATCGTCGCCGGCGTCCGCTTCCGAGATGGACCCGCGGGCGCCGATCTCCTCCGCGCCGCTGTCCTCTCCTTCGAGTTCCGTCTCGGCGGCGCGGAGGGAAGTGCGCAGGTTGTAGAGACTGCCGTTGACACTCTCGATGTCCGATCGGGTGGCGACCACCACCTCCACTTCGACGCCCAGGTAGCGTTCGAGGTCGTCGATGGCGGCGCGCTCGTAGGGGTTCGCGACGGCGACCGTCAGGGCGCCGCCCTCCTTGGAGAGCGCACAGATGGTGTGCCGCCGGGCGAAGGGCGCCGGGAGGGCGCCGGTCACCACTTCCGGGTTCAGTTCTGCCGGGTTGATCGCCCGGAAGGGAAGCCCGACATCCTTCGCCGCGGACTGGGCGATGTCCTCTTCGGAGACGATCCCTTCCGCCAGGAGCGCCCGTTGGTGTGACTCCGCCGGCATCTCTCCGATGCGGGCGGCAGCCCGGTCGGCCTCGGCGGGGATGCGGTTCTCCCGACGCAGGAGTTCGAGGATCCCCGGGATCGGAGCGGCCCCGGCGAGCGGTTTCATCGCGGAGTTCCCGCTTCGGCGCGGCGCCGAGGCGGCGCGCGATGCGGAGGAGGCGTTCGGCGCATACCGGGTAAGGACGCGATCCGGCGCGGATCTGCCCGCTTCGCCGCCCCGGCGCGGATAACCTTGTCGTTTGGGCGGTCGGGTGGTGCACTCGGGGCCGCCGTACCGACCGCGTTCGCGCCGCTTCCGGCGGGGGAACGAGCCGGGGCTGCCGGCGCCCCGGGCAGGGGTCGGCCCGTCTCGAGGGGCCGACGATCGGTCGGGGGAGGCCCGGCGTCGGGGCCGGACTCAGGAACCGCCGCCGAGGACGACGGCGATCGCCTCGTGGACCAGGCGAGCGGCGAGGACCAGGGTGCGGTCGTCGTCCCGGCGCGGACAGGCTTCCACCACATCCATTCCCGCGAGACGGAAGCCGCGTTCGCGGATCTCGTGGATCAGGTCCAGACCGGCGCGGGCGGAGAGCCCGCCGGGCACCGGGTGCGCCACTCCCGGCGCGTAGGCCGGGTCGAAGCCGTCCAGGTCCACCGTCAGGTAGAGGGCGGCGCCGGCCGGCAGGTGGGCCAGGAGGTCGCCGGAGCGCCGTTCGGCCTCCCGGGCCGTGATCGGGATCACCCGATCCCCCTCCGCCTCGCGCACTTCCCGCTGGAGCGCGGTCTCCGTGCGGACCCCGATCTGCGTGAGGGTGGTCATCACGGGGATCTCCAGCAGACGCGCCGCCACGCAGGCGTGCGAGTGGGGGTTCCCGTCGAAGTCGGGGTGCATATCCGGGTGGGCGTCCCACTGCACCACTGCGATTCCGCCGGCGAACTCCTCCCGCCCGGCGTAGGCGGAGAACAGCGCCGGCGTGATCGCGTGGTCGCCGCCCAGGATGAAGGGAACCCGGCCGCGATCCAATTCCTGCGCCACCGCGGCCCGGTACCGGACGCAGTCCTCCGGGAAACCGGCCCCCGACGGCCGCAGGTCGCCGCGGTCGAAGACGCGGCCGCTGCAGTCCACGCCGCTCTCGGAGGCCGGGTTGAAGCAGGAGCCGTCGTACGCCGCCCGGATCCGCGGGGGCGCGCCGGCGCAGGTGTCCTCGCAACTGGACTGCGTCGCGTCCATGACTCCGAGCAGCGATACGGGCGCGTCCGCCTCCGTTCCCGGAGGAGCGAGGAGACCGCCGAAGGCGATCCGGTCCGGGCGCTTCACTGCGGCGGATCCTCTTTCGGGAACAACTCCTCGAGGAGCGCCGGGTCCCCCTGGACGGCGGTGCGGGCGAGGAAGGGCGCGAGGGCGCGCCGGCCGCCGAGTTCCTCGCCGCCGCCGGCGCGGCCGGGGCCGCCGTGGACGAGTTGGGGCACCGCGATCCCGTGTCCGGTGGTCTCTTCGAGAGCCCGGCCGGACATCGTCAGGACCCGGCCGTTCCACGGAGCGGCGGCGAGCGTGAACCGGCGCAGGAAGGCGGCGTCCTCGCTGAAGACCGAGGTCACCAGGCTGCCGCCCCCGGCGCGGCAGGCGGCGACCGCTCCGTCGGCGTCGTCGCCGGGGAGGAGCGTCACCACCGGGCCGAAGACCTCGACCCGGTGGACGGCGCGGGGTCGGCAGCCGGGCCGCAACCGCAGCCCCAGCGGCGCGAAGAAGGCGCCCCCGGTCCCGCTCGCCGGGGCCGGGGGCAGGGCGCCTTCGGCGAACACCTCCGCTTCCTCCCGCAGGAGCCGCACTCCTTCGCGCGCGGCCGCGACCGCTTCGAGGTCCACCAGGGGGCCCATCTCGGTCTCCGGCGCGCGGGGATCCCCGACGCGGATCGCGCGGATCTCGGCGGCGAGTTCCTCCGCGAAGGAATCGGTCTCCCGGGCCGGCAACAGGACCCGGCGAATGGCGGTGCACTTCTGCCCCGCCTTGACGGACAGCTCCCGACGGACCTCGCGGAGCAGCGCCGCCCGCGCCGCGGAGCCGGGAACGCCGTCGGGACCGAGAACGGCGGCGTTCAGGGAATCGGCCTCGACATTGACCCGGACCGACCGGCTCACGATCCGGGGATGGGAGCGGATCCGGTTCCCGGTCTCCGCCGACCCGGTGAACAGGACCGTGTCCTGGCTGCCGAGATGGTCGAGGAGATCCCCCGCCGGACCGACGAGCAGTTGCAGGCTGCCCTCCGGCAGTTCCCCGGATTCGAGCATCCGCTCCACGATCCGGAAGGTGAGGAGCGCGGTGCGGGTGGCGGGCTTGATGAGCGTCGGCACGCCGGCGAGGAGCGCCGGGCCCAACTTCTCGAGCGGCCCCCACACCGGGAAGTTGTAGGCGTTGATCTGGACGGCGATTCCCTCGCGGGGGGTGAGCAGATGCCTTCCGGCGAAGCCGCCGCCCCGGGACAGGGGCTCCTCGGGGCCGTCGGACAGGAAGTCGGCGTCGGGGTGCGAGGCGCCGAGCCGTCCGTAGTAGGCGAGGGTCGAGATCCCGCCGTCCACATCGTGCCGGGCGTCGACTCCGGTGGCCCCGTAAGTCCGGGCGAGGGCGCGGAACTCTTCGCGGTGGGCGCGGAGCGCGGCCGCGAGCCGGGACACGAGCGCCCCCCGCTCCCGGAAGGTGCATTTCCGCAGCGCCGGGCCGCCCCGTTCCCGGCCCCAGGCGACGGCGGCGCCGAGATCGTGCCCGCCGGTGCGGAAGCGGGCCACCGCCTCGCCGGTGGCCGGGTCCGCGGCGGTCTGCTCGGGGCTGTCGCCGGAGCGCCACTGTCCGGCGAGGTAACTGCGCAGCGTGAGCATGGTTGCGGACGGGGAAGGCAGGGAATTCTAGGGACGAACGGCGGTTCGCGGGGCGGCGCGTCGCCGGGGCTCCCCCACGGCAGCGGGATTGTTAGTCTCCGGCCCCTTGCCCGCCCCGGTTCGCGCCGCCGTCGCCGTCATCCTGACCCGGGAACCGGACGGACGGCGCGGCCGCCCGGCCTCGGAGAACGCCGAAGTGCTGCTGGTGCGGCGGTCGCCGCGGTTGCGGGCGTTCCCCGGCCTGTGGGCTTTTCCCGGGGGCACGGTGAAGGCGGCGGACGGCGCGGCGCCGGTTCGGGGCGCTTCGTCGCCGGAGGAAGCCGGGCGGCTGGCCGCCGGGGTGCGCGAAGTGTTCGAGGAGACCGGCGTCCGCCTGTTCCGGACCGGACCGGACCTCGAGGCCGGGGCGAGCGAGTCCCTGCGCGACCGCCTGTTGCGGGACGAAGATTCCTTCCCCGGCCTCCTCCGGGAATGCGAGGGGGAGATCCTCGCCGAGGATTTCGCCCCGGCCGCCGCGCTCACGACTTCGGCGGCCTGGCCGTACCGGTTCGACACCCGCTTCTACCGGGCCGCGCTGCCCCGGGGGCAGACCGTTTCCATCCGGCCGGGCGAAGTCGTGGACTCGGTCTGGCTGCGCCCGGAGGAGGCCCTCGACCGCTGGCGGCGCGGCCTCCTCCCCCTGCCGCCGCCGACCATCGGCCTGCTGGAGAGATGGTCGCCGGACGAGGCGGAGTTCCGGCGCCGGAACCGACCGGCCCGGGGCGCCGTGCCGGTGCGGTACTCGCCGGGGGTCTGGGTGATCCCCTGCCGGACTCCCACCCTGCCGCCGGCGACCCATACGAACGCGATCCTGGTGGGAGGGGAGGACCGGTACCTCATCGACCCCGCGCCCGAGGACCCGGGCGAGCGCGAGTCGCTGTTCCGTCAGGTGGACGGCCTCCTCGACCGCGGCGCCCGGCTGCGGGCGGTGCTGGTGACCCACCATCACCGCGATCACATCGGATCGGTGGCCCGGGCGGCGGCGAGATACGGGGTCCCCGTCGGCGCCCATCCGGAGACCCTGGCCCGACTCCCGGAGGCTGACGGGCCCACGGGGACCCTTCCGCTCCGGGGCGGGGAAACCCTGCCGCTCGGGGAGGCCCCCGACGGGAGTTCCGGCTGGACTCTCTCCGTCCGCTTCGTTCCCGGCCACGCTCCCGGGCACCTGGCGTTCGAGGAGAGCCGCTACGGTGCCCTGATGCTCGGGGACATGGTCTCCTCGGTCTCCTCGATCCTCATCTCTCCCGAGGACGGGGATCTCGCCGACTACATGGCGTCGCTGCGCCGGCTCGCCGCGGAGTGCCGCGGCGCGGCCTATCCCGGGCACGGGGTCCCGGTGGTCGCCGGCAGGGAGTTGCTGGAGCGGCAGGTGCGGCACCGGGAGGCGCGCGAGGAACGGCTGCTCTCCGCCCTCGACGGGGAACTCCGCGAACTCGTCGAACTGGGCCGCCGGGTGTATCCCGAGTCGGAAGTGCCGGGTTCCGGTCCGGTTCGGGACCTGGCGCTCGTCTCCCTCGAGTCCGGCCTGCTGAAGTTGCGGAAGGAGAACCGGGCGCGCGAGCGCGGAGGCCGTTGGGCCGCCGCCTGAAACCCGGCTTCGGCGGCGTCCGCGGGCGGGCGGAGCGGGGTCAGTCGGAGCCGGCGGCCCGGTCTTCACCGGTTCCCGGCACCGGGTTGCCGGCGATCACCACCCGGGCGATGGTGCGGAGCGCGGCGAGATCCTCGAGCGGGTTCTCCTCGAGGACCAGGAAATCGGCCCACTTCCCGGGCGTCAGGGTTCCCACCTCCTCGAGATCGAGACAGGCGGCGGCGTCACCGGTCGCGGACTTCAGGATCTGTTCCGGGGTGAGGCCGGCTTCCGCCATCTCCCCGGTTTCGATGTGCTCGAAATACCCCTGGAACCGGCCCGGGGGGCCGGTGTCGGTTCCGAAGGCGATCGTCACCCCGGCGTCGGCGACCGTCTTGAGGTTCGCCATGGCGATCGGGTAGTGCTCCCGGTACCCCTGCGCGGCCGGGCTCTCGCGCACCGAAGCCCTCCGCCCGGGGTCCCGCAACTCCTCGATCACCGCCGGATCGGCCTCTTTCAGGAAGAACGGATCCTCGAAGAACTCGGGCTCCTCGCCGTACACGAAGGTCGAGATCTCCCGGACGAGCGTCGGGACATAACAGACTCCCTTCTCCTTCATGAGGTCGAGGAACTCGTCGTCCACCGGCCGGTCCCGCACGCTGTGGGCGATGAGGCCGGAACCGGCGCGGAGGACCTCCTTGGCGTCTTCGAGGTAGAAGATGTGGGTGGTCACCCGTTTGCCGGCCTCCCGGCCCATCTCCATGACCGCTTCGATGGTCTCGGGGGAGACCCGTTCGTTCGCGCCGAGGTTCGTGTCCACGCGCATCTTGAGGAAGTCCGCCGGCAGCGCGAGGCTCCGCGCCACGGATTCCCGGGCTTCCTCCGGGGCGCCGCCCGAGATGACTTCTCCGGCGATCCAGACCCGGGCGCGGTCGAGCGAGGTGTCCTGTTCGTCGCGGAGCGCCGCCGCCTCGGGGCCGTCGCCGCCGAGCGAGATGACGCTGGTGATGCCGTACCGGGCGTAGAGGCCCAACTGCCGCAGCAGGTTCTCGCGGTCGTAGTGGCCGGTCTCCAGTCCGCGCACGCCGCTGAGGTGGCCGTGGGTGTTCAGGAAGCCGGGCACCACGGTCTTCCCGCCGAGGTCGTGGACGGCGGCCCCCGCCGGGATCTCCACCTCGTCCCGGGGACCGGCGGCGGCCACCCGGCCGTCCTCCACCACGATCACCGCGTCCTCGACCGCCGGGGCGCCGGTCCCGTCCCAGAGCCGCGCTCCGGTCCAGGCGGAGACACCCTCGAGCGGCGGGGGCGGTTCGCCGCCGCAGGCCGCGAGCGCGGCGAGCAGCGCGGGAACGGCGGCGAGGGCGCCCGGGAGGGCGCGGGAAGGGGAGGGGGGCCGGCGGTCGGTCATGGGAGGACGAATGGTACGCCCGCCCCCCGGGGGGAGAGTGACCGATCGGACCCGGCGGGCGCGCCGGCGAGTAGGGTTTCCGGGCATGTCGGGTTCCTCGGCCGTTCTCCCGGCGAGGGAGGCAGCCCCGCTCGGGGTCCTGTCCATGTGCGGGAGGCTGGAATCGGTGCTCGTCGCCTCGCCGGGGACCGTCGGCTGGGACGAGCGCGCCGACTGGCGCCGGTTGGGTTACCGGAGGCCGCCGAACGGGGAAGCCGCCGCCCGTCAGCACCGGGAGTTCACCGAGAATCTCCGGGCGCCGGGAGTCGAAGTGATCGAGTTGGGGGAGGCGATCGGCGGCGCCGGGAGTTTCGATCTCACCCCGGACGCCGTCTATTGCCACGACGCCTCGCTTCCGTCACCCCGAGGGATGATCCTGCTGCGGCCGGGCAAGCCCGCGCGGCGGGGCGAACCGGACTCGCACCGGGCGGTCTTCGCCGCGCGCGGGATCCCGGTGGTCGGCGCGATCGCCGCGCCCGGGGTGGCGGAGGGCGGGGATCTGGTCTGGCTGGACGACCGCACCCTGCTCGCCGGGGAGGGGTACCGCACGGACGCCGCCGGGATCGCGCAACTCGCGGCGTTGCTGGCCCGGGACGGGGTCGAAGTGGTCCCGGCGCCGCTGCCCCACGGGGAGGGGCCGGACCGCTGCCTCCACCTGATGTCGCTGTTGAGCGTGCTCGATGCGCGCACCCTCCTGGCGGACCCGGAACTGCTCGCCGTGCCGACGCTCCGCCGGCTCTCGGACCACGGGTTCGAAATCGTCCCCATCGCCGTCGAGGAGCGGGGGACGATGGCGGCGAATGTCCTGGCGCTGGGGGACGGGGAACTGTTGGCGCTCCGGGCCAACCGGCGCACGAACGAGCGGCTGGAGACCGCGGGCTACCGGGTGCGCTCGTACGAGGGCTCGGAGATCAGCCACAACGGCTCCGGGGGGCCGACCTGCCTGACCCGGCCGCTCCGGCGGGAGACCCCGTGACCCCCGGAACGAGCCGCGGGATGAGCCCGGGGGCCCGCCGGCTCGCCGGGTGGGCCGTGTTCCTCCTGTTCGCGGCGGTCGCGGCGTTCGTGGTGCTCTCGACCCTCTCCGCCGGCCGCGTCCGCTGCGAAGTGGAGATGGTGATGGAAGGGCGGACGGCCACGGTGACCGCCCGGGGCGCGACGGAGGCGGACGCGCTACGGGCGGCGCGCACCGGGGCCTGCGCGCGGATCGCCTTCGGACGCACCGAGAACATCCTCTGCCTCGACACCCCGCCGCTCCGCTCCCGGTGCGAGTGAGGGCGAAGACGGCGACGGCAGTTCGACCAGCGCCCCGTCTGCTCCGGCGAGGAACGCCCGGACCGGCCGACCGCCGGGTCGGCCGAACACCGCCTCCGCCGCCCGCCGGTACTCGCGGAGCCGGCCCTTCCCGTCGTCGCCGGCGGGCGAGGCGGCGACGACCGACACCGTTCCGTCCGGATGGTGGATTCGCAGCGGAACGACCACCGTCCGCCGCCGGCCGCCGCGCCCGGGGCGGACGACGCGCAGGTCGAACCGCAGGGCTCCTTCGAGGATTCCGCCGGGCCGGCGCTCCGAGAGGATCGCCCCGGCCAGACCGCGCGCCCTGGTGATCGCGGAACGCCGCTCCCCGGAGTCCGGCGCCAGACGACGATCGGTGAGGGCGAGCGCCGCTTCGGCGTCGGTTCCGGCGCCCCGCTCCGCGCGCCGCACGATCTTGTAGGCGAGCAGGCGGGCCGCGGCCGCGGTCTTCTCCTTCAGCGGCAGATCACCGTCCGGGGCGCGGCGCTCCGTTCTCAGGCGCCGTCGGACCTCGCGGCGGCCGGTTCCCCGTGCGGGCGGGGCGGCGCTTCGGGCAGCACTTCGAGCGAGAGCGGCACGGGGACTTCCTGCGTCCGCGGGTCCTTCGGCCCGGTCCATTCGATCGCCCGGGGCCGGTTCGCCGCGCTGTCCGCCGACGCTCGCGCGGTCCGGTTGGCGGCGGCCACGAGTCCGGAGGGGAGGAAGCGGGGAGAGGAGGCCGCTGACGGCGTACCGTCTTTCTTGAAGGAGACGATCCAGGAGAGCGTGAGCGTCCGCCGGGCGCGGGTCAGGGCCACATACAGGCAGCGGCGCTCCTCCGAATCGGCCCGGCCGCCATCCTGCGGCTCCCAGAAGGGCGCGTCCCGGAGGAGCGCGATCTTCCAGCCCTCCCCGGTCTCCTGGACGCGCGGAATGCCTCGGTCGAACCCCGGCCGATGGCCGCAGTCCACGAGGAACACATGGTCGAATTCCAGACCCTTCGCCGCGTGGATGGTGAGGGCCTGGACCGCTCCCGCGGCCCGGACCGGGGCTTGGGTGGCGTCGCCGTCGCCGGCGGCCTCCAGGGCCCGGGCCGCCCGTTCCATCGTGGCGAAGCCGCTCCGCTCGATGGCCCGGAGGTGCTGGAGGGCTTTTTTTAGGTTCGCGGCCTGTTGGTCGCCGGCGTGCGGGTACTTCGCCGAGCGGCGAGCGCGTTCGACATAGCGGGTCTGCTGCAGGATCTCGGCGACGGCTGTCGAAGGCGGCCGTTCCCGCGCCAGGGCGCAGAACTTCGCCGCGGCCTCTCCCGCGTCCCGCAGGGAGGCCTTCTCGGATTCGTCGAGGCCGGCGGCGGGCAGCGCGCGTCCGCCGGAACGGAGGAGGTCGGCGAACGGCGTCCCCGGCGGCCCCTCCCGCTTCGGACGGGCGCTCGCCTGTTTCAGCCGCGCGAGCAACTCGCCCGGGAGGGCGAAGAACCGGGAGCGCAGCAGTTCCACGGCCCGCCGATCGGAATGCGGGCGGGCCAGGAAACGGCAGAGGGCGGTGAGGTCCCGCACTTCCGAGGTCGCGAAGAAGTCCCAGCCCTTGACCAGATAGGTCGGGATGCCCGCCCGTTCCACCGCCTCCCGGTAGATCCCGAGGTTCGAGCCGGCGCGGGCGAGGATCGCCACTTCTTCGGGGGCCGCGCCCCGGGCGACGACTTCGCCGATGCGGGCGGCGATCCGTCCGGCGGCGGCTTCGTGGGCGCCGCGCGCCGCGCCCGTCTCGAAGGGTGTGACGCAGACCGCCACCGGCAGCTCCGGGTCGGAATCCCGGTCCTTCGGCCCTTCGTCCTCCGGCAGGCGGTCGCCGGTGTCGTCGTAACGGAAGGCCCAGTCACTTCCTTCCTGCGACTCGGACTCCGCCGCGATCGCTCCGGAGGCCCGGTTGAAGAAGCGGCGCAGGCGCCAGACCGAACGGAAGTTCCACTTCAATTCCAGCCGCGACGGCGGCAGCGATGCCGGTCGGGCGAGTTCCCGGTCGATCCACTCCTCCGCCTGTCCCAGGATCTCCACCCGGGCGTTCCGGAAGCGGTAGATGGACTGCTTGTGGTCGCCCACGATGAACAGGGTCGGACGCTCCAGCCGGCCGTCCGTGGCGCGGCGCACCTCTTCCGCGGCGAGACCCTCCCCGTGCGTCCACGGGAGCATGAGCGCCTGCAGCAGCTCCCACTGGGCGTCGCTCGTGTCCTGGAATTCGTCGAGCAGGAGATGGTGGTAGCGGGCCTCCAGCCGGAACCGGCTCCGGGAGAACTCGCCGAGGTTCCGGAACATCCCGGTCACGGCCACGGTGAGGTCGTCGAAGTCCATGACGCCGCGCTCTTCCTTGAGGCGTCGGTATTCCTCCTCGACAGCGCGGAAGAGGTTCCACATCGGCAGGAAGGCCCGGTCGTTCCTCCAGGCGATCCACCGGGCGCGGTGTTCCCGGAGCGCCGCCTTCACCGCTTCCCAGTCCTCCCTCCGTTCCTTCGGCAGCCCCTTCGCCGGGGTCTTCAGGTCGAAACGGAAGAAGCGCTCGAGGGTCTCGCGGTCGAGCGCCTGCCGGGCCTGGGCCCGCTCCTCCGCCTTCGGGGCCGGCGCCTCGCCGATCGCCCCCCGGAGGGCGAGCCGCGCCGGCAGGGGAAGGAAGCCGGCGCTGCGGTCCGAGTCGAGCAGTCTCCGGGCGGCGTCGCGGGTTCCCCGAAGGGCCTCGCCGAGTCCGGGCGGCGCCTCGGCGGCTTCGGGCTTCTCTTCCAGCACCCCGGCCTGCTCTTCGAAGCGCCGGCTCCAGGGGAGGCGGTTGTCGATGTAGTTCGCCGCCGCCTGGCGCAGCGAGCCCCGGGTTCGGCCGACGAGCAGGGGCAGGGTGGCCAGCGCCTCGCCGTCCATCTTCCCGGCCCCGGAGAAGACCCTCTCGAGGGCCTCGTTGCGGACCACCGGCATGGATCGTTCGTCGAGGATCTCGACCCCCGGCCGGACGCCCGCGTCCAGCGGGAATTCCCGGACCAGCCCGAGGTTGAAGGCGTCGATCGTGGACACCTGGACTTCCGCAAGATCGTTGCGCTTCCCGGAATCCCGGAGTTCCGCGAGTTCCTGTCGCAGTCCCGGTTCGGCCAGGCGGCCCAGGATCCGGTCCTTCATCTCGGCCGCCGCCTTCCGGGTGAAGGTGAGCGCCAGGATGTTCCGGGGAGAGACCCCGCACCTCAGCAACTCGAGGTATCTCTCGGTGAGCACCGTGGTCTTGCCCGTGCCCGCGGAGGCGCGGAGCAGCACCTGACGACGCGGATCCCTGGCCGCTGCTCTCGCCGCCGCGTCCGAGGGGGTGAAGCCGTCGTGGTTCGCGGGAGTCATCTCAGCGAACGGCCGGCGGGGCCGGCGACTCCGGGGCGGCGTCCGGGAGGTCGTGCCGCGAGACGAGCGGCATTCCGAAAGCCGGCTCGTCCGTCGGCAGGCGGAAATCGCCGGCAGCCAGCCCGTCCCGGATGGCGCGGACGGTGTCGTCCTGTTCGGGATCGGACGGCTTGTCGCCCGGACCCACCCAGCGGCGGTCGCCGCAGTAGGCGATCCCGTACTCGGGTCTCGACGAACCACCGGCTTCGAGGATCCGGGCGTAGAGGCGCGCCTGGAGCGGCTTCGCGAAGAAGCGCCCCGATTTGTATTCCAGAACCCGGAGGCGCCCGTCCCCGAGGGTGTCCACCCGGTCGGCGCGGCCGGCGACTCGCAGCGGCGGCGCGGTCGCGGTGGCCGACTCGATCTCGGCGGCGAGTCTCTTCTCGTAGCAGCGCGGCTCGGAGGGGCCCCGCGCCGCCTGTTCGCGGAGGAACCACTCGAGTGCGCCCGGCTCCGCCGCGTGGCCGAAGAGCCAGAGCCGCTCGCTGCGGAGATCCGCTTCGGGGAGTTCCCACTCGCCGGCGATCTCCGTGAGGGTGTCGTCCAGGAGGTCGAGCGCGCGGTCGGCGTCGGTCTCGATCCGGATCCCGGCCTCGTAGAGGCGCGGGATTCCCCGTTCCAGAACCTCGTGCAGCAGGACTCCCCGTTCGGTCGGCGCGGCGATGTCCGAGAGGAGCCGCTCTTCGTCGAGGAAGAGGACATTGCGGGCGAAGAACTCGGCCGGACTCCCGGCGTAGCGGTCCAGCGCGGTGGGGGAGAGGGTCCGCTCGAGGGCCTTCGCGGAGGGCGCCCGCCGGTCGAGCCCCTTGGGCAGGGGAGGGGGGGGTGCCGGGCTGGACCGGTCGCCGGCTTCCGCGGTCGCTTCCACGGCCGGCGCCGGGGCGAAGACTCGGCGGCGGGCGCCGCTCGCGTCCAGCGCCTCCCGGAGTTCGACCTCGAAGGGGGAGACGCCGCAGGGGAACCCGTCCTCGTGGGCCGCGCGAACGAAGGCGGCGGCCCGGTGGGGCAACTCCGCGAAGGCCCGCAGCAGCCGGATGTCGGCGCTCCGCCGATCGGCGTGGCGGATGCGGGTCGCTTCCTCGAGCAGCGACCGGGGATAGAAGATGTTCGAGGGGCGCGGCCCGGGCCAGTCCGCGTCGGAGAGGCCCAGGAAGACGATGCAGTCGAAGTCTCCGAAGGGCGCGTCCGCGGCCCGGAGGAGCTGGACGCCCTCGTCGGCCCGGCGGCGGGGCGCCCTTCGCCGCAGGAGCATCCGGCGGAGGAGGCCGGCGACCCGCTCCCGGCCGCCGGAGCGAACGCCCTCCAGGGAGTCCGCGGTCTGCGCGAGCGCGACGATCGCGCTCTCCTCCTCCGAGTCCCGGACCCGGGAGGGGCGGTCGCCCTCCGTCGAGACCCGCTCCGCGGCGCCCTCGGGGACTTCCGGCGACAGGTGTCGGCCCGCGAACGCGACGACGGCCGAGACCGCTTCCCGGAGGTCCGCCTCGGGGTCGCGGAACCGGGCGAGATCGTCGGTCCAGCGGGCGAAGAGGTCGAGGACCGCCGCGGCGGCGGAGTTCGCCTCCGCTTCCCCGAGTTTCCGGCGGGATCTGTCGTCCTCGGAGAGCGATTCGAACTTGGCCACCTCCCTGTGGAAGCGGCCGGCGAGCGCGCGCAGAGCCGGTCCGACTCCCGGCGCCGGATCGCGATCGGGAGCCGCCGCCGCGCCCGGACTCCCCGCCGGGGTTGAAGCCGCATCGTTTCGGGAAGCCGCGGTCACGGTGTCGCGGAGGCCGAGGCGGACGAAGGATCGCTCGGCGAGGTCGGCGCAGCGAGGCGGATCCGCGGGAAGGTCCGGGGCCTCCAGAAACGGGTTGCGGAGCAGGGCGAGCCCCCGCGACAGTTGCTCCGGGCGCTCGGCGAAGTCGAGGAGGTCGCCGAGTCCCGCCGCCCGGGGCCCCGCCACGAGCGGCATCGCCTCCGGGCTCCGGAACGGGATCCCGGCGCCGGCGAACACCGACTCCGCCGCCGGCAGGTAGAGGGCCGGCCGCTGCGCCACGATCGCGCAGCGGTCGAACCCGCGGAACGAGTGCGCCTCCTCGTCGCGGAAGGCCTCCAGCAGTCGGGCGGCGCGCTCCACCTCGTCGTCCCGATCGGTGACCACGAAGACCCGGGCGTCGGTCGCGGCGGGTGGGGCGGCGCCCTCGCCGGCGCCCGGTTCCGGCGTGAAGACGGACAGCGGTCCTTCGGTCGCCGTCGGGGCGAAGAGACTCCCCGGACGGGCCCGGGCCGGCGCTGCCGCCGCGTCCGCGCCGGGGGCGCTGTCGGAACGGAGGACGATCGGTCGAACGGAGGCGGGCAGACCCGGTTCCGGCGCGCCCGGCGGCAGCGCCCAGGCGAGGCCTTCGGGCGGGGCGAGGGCGGCGAACACCTCGAGGTCCGCCGGAGCGAGCGCCCCTTCCCCCAGCGCGACGACCCGGGCCCACCGCCGGGCGGCCCGGACGGCCTCCGCCCGCCGGACCAACTCGCGGCGGACGCCGTCGGGGTCGAGTTCCCCCCGTTCCCGGAGTCCCTTCCGGTAGCGCCGGACCACGCTTCGCAGCCAGCCGGTCAACGCCGCCAGCCGGGCCGCGCCCGCGTCCGTCTCCCGCTCTTCCGAGAAGCGGGACTCCACCCGGTCGCAGAGGGCCTCGAACGCCGCCTCCGCCGGCGGCGTCAGCGAACGGTCGGCGGCCTGTTCGTCGAGGAGCGCGAGCAGCGGTTCCGCGAGCAACTCCGGCGCTCCCGGAGGCGCTCCCGGCGCGCCGGCGCCGGCGGCCAGGGACTCCTCCAAGAGGGACTCCCGGATCAGGCGACCGGCCGGAGTCCCGCCGGCGGGCGGGTCGCCCGGGGCGTCGTCGTTCGAGGTGTCCTCCAGCAGATCGCCGAACGCCCGCGCCGCGGTCAGGACCGAGGGCGCCACCGCCCCGAGCGGGAGTTCCGAACGCAGGAACCGGTCGAGCACCCAGGCCGCGCCTTCCGTCGGGACGACCAGGGCCACGCTCCGGTCGGGGGTCGCGCCCTTCGCTTCCCGGAGCGCGAAGCCCCGGAGCGCCCGCCAGTCGGGGAAGCGACCGATCTCGATCCGCCCGCCGGCGGTCGCGGCGTCTGCTTCGGTGTCGTTCATGGCGGGGGATGATAGGGAGGAGGGTGGTCGAAAAAGGTCCCCTCCCTTCCGGCCTCGCCGCTCCGGTCCGGCGGATACCATCCGGGGCGACCGTGGCGATGCGCGAGGAATCCCTGCCGCCGGCCCGGACGGGCGGCAGGGACTTCGGCAGCGGAGTGTCCGCCGGGGCGCCGGCGCTTCCCGGTCGGCGCCCGGTCGGGGAGCGGCGCGCCGGCGACCCGGGGGCGCGCCGGCGCCGGCGGCGCGGTCGGTGGCGCGGCCGGCTTCGGGGGCGCGGTCGGAGGCTCGCCGCGGCGCTCGTCGGGCTCGCCGCGGCTCCGTCGTTCGGCGGCGCCGGGGGAACCCGGACCGGGCAGGGGCCGGACGATCCGGCGGCGCGGGCGCGATCGGTCCTCGCCGGCCTCGATCTCGAAGCGAGAGCCGGGCAGATCATCCTCCCGCGCGCCCCGGCAGTCTTCCTGAACGAAGCCGATCCGCATCGCCTCCAGCTGCTCGAACTCGCGGAGGCCGGGCGCATCGGCGGCGCGATCGTCTTCGCCGGGACCCCGGAGGCGACCCGCGGCCTCTCCTCGGCGCTCCAGAGCGTAGCGCCGCTGCCGGTGTTCGTCGCCGCCGACTACGAGTGGGGCACGGCGATGCGCACCGCCGGCGGGACCCGGTTCCCGCCGGCGATGCAGGCCGGCGCGGCGCCGGATCCGGAGGCGATGTTCCGGCAGGGGGAGATCGTGGGCCGGGAAGCGCGCGCGGTGGGCGTCCACCTGGTGCTGGCGCCGGTGCTCGATGTCCTCCGGAGCGCCGGCAGCGCCGTGATCGGCACCCGCTCCTTCGGGGCGGACCCGGAGACGGTGGCCGCACTCGGCGCCGCCTTCGCCCGGGGGATCGCCGCCGGCGGCGCACTCCCCACCGCGAAGCACTTTCCCGGACACGGCGGCACGGAGACCGACAGCCACCATCGGCTGGCGCTCCTCCCGGCCGAACGCGAGGAACTCGAGCGCGTGGACCTGCTGCCCTTCCGGAGGGCGATCGCCGAGGGGATTGCCGCGGTGATGCCGGGCCACCTGGCGGCGCCGGCGCTCGACGGCCGGCGCGACCGCCCGGCGTCGCTCTCCCCGGAGATCCTGGGAGACCTGCTCCGCGCGGAGCTGGGCTTCACCGGACTCGTGGTGAGCGACGCCCTCGAGATGGAAGGCGTCCGCGCCGGTCGGTTCGACGGGGAAGTGGCGGTCGCCGCGGTGGCCGCCGGCGTGGACCTCCTGCTCGCGCCGAAGGACCCGGTGGTCACGCACGCGGCGCTCGTTCGCGCGGTCCGGTCGGGACGGCTCGCCGAAGCCGACCTCGACCGGGCGGCGCTCCGGGTGCTCGAAGCGAAGGCGCGGCTCGGCCTCTTCGAGCGTCGCGCGCCGCCGGAGCGGCTGGCGGAGGCCTTCTCCGATCCTTCCGCGCGGGAGTGGGCGGCGGATCGGTTCCGCAGCGGCCTGACCCTGCTGCGGGACGAGAACGGCCGGTTGCCCTTCTCGACCCGGATCACCGGCGGCGGGGAGTCGCGGACGCCCTCCCTGCTCCTCGTGGAACTCCACCGCGAAGGCCCCTACGAACCGGACCGCCGCTTCTTCCGCGACGCCCTGCGCCGCCGGGGCGCGCTGCGGTCGCGGATCCCCGCGGTGAGCCACGGAGCGATTCCCCGGCGCCGGTTCACGGAGGCCGCCACCGCCGCCGAAGTGGTGGTGCTCGCCGACTTCCGCCGGGACGGGCTCTCGCCGCCCGAGGAACTGCGGAACACCCTCACCCCCTTCGCCGAGAAGACGGTGGCCGTCTCCTTCGGGAACCCCCACGGGGTGGAAGGGCTGCCGCCGGAAACCGCGGTGCTCCTGGCCTGGGACGGCGGGCGCGAGAGCCAGGAAGCGGCGGCCGCGGCGCTCTTCGGCGAAGCGCCCCTGGACGGCCGCGCGCCGATCCCGCTCGACGGCGCCGACCGGGGGGCCGGTCTCCGGCGGGATCCGGTGCAGCAGAGGCTGCAGCCGGCAGCGATCGACGAGGTGCGAATGCGTTCCGAAGCCATCGAGAACCTCCGGTCCGTCGTCCGGGCCGCCATCGAGGACCGGGTGACGCCGGGGGCGAGTGTCCTCGTGGCCCGGCGGGGCCGAGTCCTCCTCCACGAAGGCTTCGGGCGGCTGACCTACGCCGAGGACGCGGCGCCGGTCACTCCCGACACCATCTACGACCTGGCGTCACTGACCAAGGTCGTCGGGACCACCACCCTGGCGATGCTGCTGACGGAAGCCGGCCGCCTCGACCTCTCGCTGCCGGTGAGCGCCTATCTGCCGGAGTTCACCGAGCGCGCGCCCTCGGAGGAGGAACGGGAGCGGCGCCGCGGCGTCGTCGTGGCGGACCTTCTCGCCCACTGCTCCGGGCTGCCGGCCTGGATCCAGTTCTATCTGGAATTCGACCCGGAAGCGCGCGGCCTGCCCCCGGAGGAAGCGCGGCGGCGGGTGCTCGACCGCATCCTCGGCGCCGCTTCGGATTACGAACCGCGGACGGACACCGTGTATTCCGACAACGGCATCCTGCTGCTCGGGGAGATCCTGGAACGGGTCGGCGGGGAGCCGCTCGACACCCTGGCGGACCGCCTGCTCTTCGAGCCGCTGGGGATGGCGGACACCGGCTACCGGCCGGCCCCGGAACTCCGCGACCGGATCGCCCCCACCGAGGACAACCCCTGGCGGAGACGGCTCGTCCGGGGGGAGGTGCACGACGAGAACACCGTCGTCCTCGGCGGAGTGGCGGCGCATGCCGGTCTCTTCGGGACCTCCGGGGACCTCGGCGTGTTCGCCCAGATGCTGCTCAACGGCGGCGCGATGAACGGCCGCCGGCTGCTCCGGGCGGACACCATCGCCCGGTTCACCCGGCGCGCCGACCGGGCGCCGGGGAGCAGCCGGGCGCTCGGCTGGGACACGCCGTCGCTCTCCTCGTCCGGCGGCCCGTCCTCGGCCGGTTCCTATTTCTCGGCGGCCTCCTTCGGACACACCGGGTTCACCGGCACTTCGATCTGGATCGACCCGGAGCGGGAGGCGTTCGCGGTGCTGCTCACGAACCGCGTCCACCCGACCCGGGAGAACGACGGCATCGTCCGGCTGCGCCCGGCGTTCCACGACGCGGTGCTGCGGGCACTGGAACCGGAGGCGGAACCGGCGAGGTGACCGAATCCCGTACACTCGCCGGTCCCTGTCCGCCGACCGCGGCGGATCGCAGGCCCCGACCGAGACCGCCGAGGTCCCCGAGACCCGGCAGGGAGATCCGGAGGAAACGATGAAGACCCGACACCCCTTTTCGCTGCTCCTGACCGGACTCGCCGGGACGCTGCTGGCGCTCGGCTGCCAGCCGCCCCGGACCGAGGCGGACCGGGACACCGGACACGCCGGACACGACCATGACGCCCCCGCTCCGGTGCCGGATCCCACTTGGCCGATACTCGAGCCCGACTGGTTGATCGGCGAAGTCGCCGGGATCGCCGTGGACTCCCACGACGACATCTGGCTCATCCACCGGCCGCGCAGCCTGAACGCCGACGAAGCGGGTCTCGCCCAGGATCCGCCGGTCTCCGCCTGCTGCAACCCGGCCCCTCCGGTACTGCGCTTCGACACCGAAGGGCACCTCCTCGACAGTTGGGGCGACGCGAACGGCTACCAGGGCGAAGGGTACGAGTGGCCCGAGAGCGAACACGGCATCTTCGTGGATCACCTCGACAATGTCTGGATCGCCGGGAACGGCCCGGACGACCACCAGGTCCTGAAGTTCTCGAGGGACGGGACCTTCCTGATGCAGATCGGGCAGGCCGGGCGCACCGAAGGCAGCAACAGCACCGAGTTCCTCGGCCAGCCGGCCGACATGGAGGTGGATCCGGCGACGAACGAGGTGTACATCGCCGACGGCTACCTGAACAAGCGGATCGTCGTGTTCGACGCCGGGACCGGCGAGTATCGGCGCCACTGGGGCGCCTACGGGAACGAGCCTTCCGACGAGGACACCGGGCGTTTCGTGCCCGGCGAAGAACCGATCCCGCAGTTCCGCACGCCGGTGCACGCGGTGCGGATCGCCGAGGACGGCATGGTCTATGTGGCGGACCGGGTGAACAACCGCATCCAGTGGTTCCACAAGGACGGAACCTATGTGGACGAGATGATCCTGGAGGGGAACACGCTGGGGAACGGCTCGACCTGGGACCTCGAACTCTCCCCTGACGAGAGCCAGTCGCACCTCTACAACGCCGACGGCACCAACCAGCGGATCCACATCATCGAGCGCGCCGACATGGAGGTGGCGTCGTTCTTCGGCCGGCGGGGCCGCCAGACCGGACAGTTCCACTGGGTCCACAACCTGGCCATGGACTCCTACGGCAACCTCTACACCGCGGAGGTCAGCCAGGGCCGGCGCGCCCAGAAGTTCCTCATGGGGGCCCATGGCTTCGCCGATCGTCCGGGTGAGATCGATCCGGCGCATGCCGACCACCACGAGACTCACGACGGCCACTGAGGCCGGCGGCGGGGCGCTCGGGGAAGGCCGCGGCGGCGCTCCCGACCCGGCCCGGGCTCCGGGGAGAGACCTCCCCGCCTGAACGGAGACCCGGTTCGGCGGTGCGTTGCCCCGGACCCGCCGCGTGCCGGGAACGCCGGCGCCGGCCCGGGGCGTTCCCGAGGTTCGGCCGGGCCACCCGGATGCGGATGACCGACGCGCCCGAGCCCCGGGGGCGCCCCGGCAGGCGCTCCCGGCGCGCGCTCCGCCGGCGCGGGGCGATCCTCCTCTTCGCTCTGGGGCCGGCGGCGCTGTTGCCGCTCCCGGCGCCGGCGCACGATGTCCCGGACGAGGTGCGGATTCCGGTCTTCCTCCGGGAGGCCGACGGCGAGATCCACCTGCTGGCGCGGGTGCCCCTGCTGCTGCTCCTCTCCCTGAATGTCCCGAAGTGGGGCGCCGGCTATCTCGATCTCGAGCGCGCCGAGCCGGTGCTCCGCCAGGCCGGGGAGGCCTTCGCGCGGGAAGCGCCCCTCTTCCGTCCCGACGGCTCCCTGCTGCCGCCGACGCTGCGGCGGGTGCGGGTGGCGCTTCCCTGGGACCGCTCCTTCACTTCCTTCGACGCGGCCCTGGCCACGGTGGAGTCCGACCCGCTGCCGGCGGACACCCAGGTGTTCTGGAACCAGGGATACCTCGATGTCCATCTCCGGTACCCGGCCCCGGAGTCCGGCAGCGCCGCCATCGAGTGCGGCGTGGCCCCCGGCTTCGGGGACCGGGTGGCGCTCGATGTGCTGCGCGAGGCGACCGACCCGGAGACCGGGGAGACCCGGAGCGACTTCTTCCACATCTCCCGGCGCGAGGGCCGGGTGGCGCTCGACCCCTCGCGCCTCCAGGCGGCGCGGGTGTTCTTCCGGTCCGGGGTGGAGCACATCCTCACCGGCTGGGACCACCTGCTCTTCCTCCTCTGTCTGATCGCCCCCTTCGGCCGACTGTCGCGACTGCGTTCCCTGCTGGGCATCGTCACCGGGTTCACCCTGGCGCATTCGATCACCCTGGTGAGCGCGGCTCTCGGACATGCTCCCTCCGCTCCGTGGTTCGCGCCGCTGGTGGAGACCGTCGTGGCGCTCTCCATCGTGTACACCGCCGTGGAGAACCTGATCTCGACCAGCGTCTGGCGCCGCGCCGCCCTCGCCTTCGGGTTCGGCCTGTTCCACGGGTTCGGCTTCGCCTACGCCCTCGGGGAGTCGCTGGCCTTCGCCGGACGCCACCTCCCCACGGCGCTCTTCTCGTTCAACCTGGGCGTGGAGGCGGGGCAGGCGGCGGTGGTGCTGGCGATCCTGCCGGCCCTGCACCTCCTCGGCAGGGGCGAGCGCAGCCGGTTCGCGGTGAACGCGGCGCTCTCCGTCGCCGCCGGGCACGCCGCCTGGCACCTGGTCCCGGCGCGCGTCAGCGAACTCCACCGGGACTGGATCCTCGCCGGCGGCGCGCCGCCCTCCTGGGCCTGGCTGCTCTGGCCGCTGGCGGTGCTCGGGGCGGCGGGCTGGGCGGCCCTCCTGCTGCCGCGCCTCCGCCGGACGCGCGGCGCCGCGGAGCCGGTCTCGCCGGCGCGGGACTGAAGCCGCCCGCCGCCGGCGCGCGGCGGGCCGTGAGCCGGCAGGGCGGGGGAACGACCGACGGAAGCGCCCCGACCGACCGTTAGCATTGCCGCCGGAACGCCCCTCCGGAAACACCGCTCCCGACCGTCCGTCCCGGTCCTTCCATCCCCGACCTTCCGTTCCCGACCTTTCCGTTCCCCGACGCCCCGCATGACGACAGCCTCCTCCACGATTCCCGTGAGCCGGGTCGAGAACTCCCGCCTCGCCGAAGTGGACTTCGCCGATCTCTCCTTCGGCGCCATCTACAGCGACCACATGCTGCGCGCCCGGTACCACGAGGGAGCCTGGGAGGAGCCGGCCATCGGCCCCTTCGGGTACCTCTCCCTCCATCCGGCGACCGCGGTGCTGCACTACGCACAGGCCATCTTCGAAGGAATGAAGGCGCATCGGACCGACGACGGCCGACCGGTGCTCTTCCGGCCGCGCGACAACTGGCTCCGCCTGAAGGCCTCCGCCGAGCGCATGGTCATGGCGGCCGTTCCGGAGGAGATCTTCGTGGACGGGATCCGCCAACTGGTGGATCTCGACCGGGACTGGATCCCCCCGAACGAACACGGCTCGCTCTACATCCGGCCGTTCCTGTTCGCGTCCGATGTCGAGATCGGCGTCCGGCCCTCCCACGGGTACTCGTTCCAGGTCATGACCACCCCGGTGGGCGCCTACTACTCCGGCTCGGTCCGGTTGTATGTGACCCGCCGCTGGATCCGGGCCGCGGACGGGGGGATCGGCGCCGCCAAGGCCGCCGGGAACTACTCCGCCGGCTACTACGGCATGGCGGAAGCGCAGGCCGCCGGCTGCAACAACGTGCTCTGGCTCGACGCGCAGGAGCACCGCTTCATCGAAGAGTGCGGCACGATGAACATGATGTTCGTCATCGGGGACCGGGTCGTCACCCCGAGTCTGAGCGGCACCATCCTCGCCGGGATCACCCGGGACAGCGCGCTGCGGTTGCTCCGGGACCAGTTGGGCGTCGAAGTCGAGGAACGGCGGATCTCCATCGAGGAGGTCGTCGAGGCCGACGCCGCCGGGCGGCTCCGGGAGTGCTTCGGGGTCGGCACCGCCGCCGTGGTGACCCCGGTCTCGCGCCTCGTGGGCGAGGGGGTGGACCTCACCCTGCCGGAATCCCGGCCGTTGCAGACGGAGTTGAAGACCCGGCTCACGGACCTCCGGCTGGGCCGTCGTCCCGACCCGTACGGTTGGGTCGTCTTCGTCTGACCCCCGGGCGGCGCGCGCCGGTCGTCGCCGCCGTCGTCTTCGGCCTCGGGGCCGGGAGCGGGTGCGGCGGCGGGCCGACGGACGAACTCGGCCCCGGGGCGGTGCTCCCGGGCCTGGACCGGATCGAGGCGGAAGGCGCGGGGGATCTCCGGGGGAAACGGGTCGGTCTCATCACGAACCACACCGGGCGCACCGTCGCCGGGGTCCCTGCGGCGCGGGTGCTGCTCGACGCCGGAGTCGAAGTGCGGGTGCTCTTCGGCCCGGAACACGGCCTCTCCGGGGCCGCCGCCGCCGGGGAGTCGGTCGCCGGGGGAGTCGATCCGGACACCGGGCTGCCGGTCCTCAGCCTCTACGGCGCCTCGCGCGCCCCGGAACCGGAACAGATCGCCGGGCTCGACGCGCTGGTGTTCGACCTCCAGGACCTCGGCGTCCGCTTCTACACCTACATCTCGACCCTGCGCCTCTCCCTCGCCGCCGCCGCTGCCGAGGGCCTCGAATTCTGGGTGCTCGACCGGCCGAATCCGAACCGCGGCGACCGCGTCGAGGGGCCGGTGCTCGATCTCGAGTTCCGCTCCTTCGTGGGGACCGACCGGCTGCCGTTGCTCCACGGGATGACCGTCGGCGAGTTGGCGCGTCTGTTCGCGGCGCGCGCCGGCGGGTCGGTGCGCGTGGTGCCGGCAGCCGGCTGGACCGGCGGCCGGGACTGGGAAGACCTCGGCCTTCCCTGGCGCGCGCCCTCCCCGAACATCCCGGACCTCCACGCCGCGCTGGTCTATCCGGGATTCGGCCTGTTCGAGGGAGTGGAGTTGTCCGAAGGGCGGGGCACCGACTCGCCGTTCGAAGTCATCGGCGGGCCCGGTCTGGACTCCGGCGCCTGGCTCGCTGCGCTGGGCGGCGCCTCCGGGATCCCGGGCCTGACGCTCGCGCCGGCGAGATTCACCCCCCGTCCGCTCCCGGCGGCGCCGGCGCCCCGGTTCGCCGGGGAACTCTCCGAAGGCCTGCGGGTCCGCATCCGGGACCTCGACTCCTTCCGCCCGGTGCGGGCGGCCCTGACCGTCCTGGCGGGGGCGCGGGGTCTCGCTCCCGAAGGCCCCCGGTGGCGGCGGAGCGGCGAGCGCTACTGGATAGATCTGCTCCTGGGGACCGATCGGATCCGCCTCGGCCTCGACGCCGGGGTCCCGGTCCCGGACCTCCTGGAGCGGGAACGGCCGGCGATCGACCGGTTCCTCGAGGAACGACGCCCGCACCTGCTCTATCCGCGGCCATGAGCGAGCCGGCGCCCCCGCCGACCCCGCCCCTGCCCGGACCGCCCGGCGCCGGCGGCCGGGAGGTCGCGGCGGAAGCAGGGCCGGCGAGCGGGCGGGCGCTCCCGGCGGCGCTCTTCCTCGCCACCCTGTTGACCACGCTGTGGGTCGGGGGCGGGCTGGCGCTCGCGGCGGGCGGCGCCGGCGGGGGAGGCGCCGCCTCGGCCCCGGAGTGGATCCTCCGGCGCCTGGGGCAGGGGATCCCGTATTCCGCCGCACTGCTCTCGATCCTCCTGGGTCACGAACTGGGTCACTGGCTGACCGCGCGCGCCTGGCGGGTGCGCGCCAGCCTTCCCTATTTCCTGCCGATGCCGTTCAACCTGATCGGCACTCTCGGCGCCTTCATCCGCCTCCGTTCCCCGTTCCCGCACCGCCGCGCCCTCTGCGACATCGGCCTGGCCGGCCCCTTCGCCGGGTTCCTGGTCTGTCTTCCCCTGCTCGCGATCGGGGCCGCCTCCTCCCGTCCGGGAGCGGCGACGGCGGCCGGCTTCGAACTGGGGGAACCGCTCGTCTTCCGCTTCTTCGCCCGGGCCTTCGGGCCGGCGGTGCCGGAGGGAGAGATCCTCTTCCTGAGCCCGGTGGCCCTCGCCGCCTGGTTCGGCCTGCTCCTCACCGCGATCAACCTGCTGCCGATGGGGCAACTCGACGGCGGACACGCCCTCTACGCGGTCGGACGCCGCCGGGCGCTCCGGCTGTCCCGCGCGGTCCACCTGCTGATGTTCCCGCTGGCGCTCTGGTCTCCCGGCTGGCTGGTCTGGGCGCTGCTCTGCTGGCTCCTCGGGGCGCGCCGCCCCCACCCCCCGACGCTCGACGACGCGGCGCCGCTGCCCCGCAGCCGGTGGATCCTCTCCGGGGCGGCGGCCGTGGTCCTCGTCCTGTGCTTCACGCCGGAGCCGATCGTCGTCCGCTGGGGCGACCTGTGGCCCTGACCGCGACCCCTTCCCCGGACCGACCGCCGGCGCGCGGTCGCGGGCAACGGCCCACCCCCGCTCGGCTCGGATAGTCTCCCGCCGCCCCGAGGCTCGACCTCCGCCGCTCCACCGACAGATTGCCCAGGAAACCAGCCCCCGGGTCCTCCGCGCGCTCGCCCCGGCGGACGACTCCGGACGCCCGGGGGACCCTGGAGAAGCGCCCGCTCAAGATCCTCCGCCTGGTTCTGGGCGCCGCGGAATCCGGGGACCTCCGGAGCGTCCTGGGTCCGCGGGTGGCCGCCCGCCACCCGCTCCCCGAATACCGGGAAGCGGCGCGCGCCCTGGTGGCGGAACGCGAGCAGGCCCGGGCCCGGCGGCTGGGCGAACCGCTCCTCTCGGCGACGGAGCAGCGCGCCCTGGGCGCCGCCGGGAGCCGGCTGCTGGGGCTCGGCGGAGATGGGGGCCCGCTGGCGGCCCTCGAAGACGCCGCCCTCGACGCCGTGCGGCAGGAACGGGACCCGGCGAAATTGGCGGAACGACTCGCCGGGTGCGACCCGGAGGGAAACTGGGACGGTGTTCCCCGCGTCGGGGCCCTCGCCGGTCTGGTGATGGTGGCCGCGGCCTCGGAGGCGGAGCGCCGCTGGCGCCTCAAGAACGAGGAGAACCAGGCGCGCCTCCGCAGCGCCCGCTCCCGGACCGCCCGCGGCGCCCCGGACGCCGACACCGGTCCGGCGGCGGGCCCCTGAGGCCCGCGCCGGGGCCCGGATGAGCCCCCCGACCGGCGGGTGCGAACGGGAGGCCGGGGGGCGGGCGCGGTGAGCGCGAAGCGGCGCTGCGGCTGGGCGAGCGGCCGTTTCCCCGCGTATGTTCGCTACCACGACGAGGAGTGGGGCGTCCCGGTGCGCGACGACCGCGTCCTCTTCGAGTTCCTGGTCCTCGAATCGGCGCAGGCCGGGCTGAGTTGGGCGACCATCCTGAGGCGGCGCGCCGGCTACCGCCGGGCTTTCGCCGGATTCGACCCGGAAGCGGTCGCCGCGTTCGGCGCGGCCCGGATCGAGGCGCTGCTGCGGGATCCCGGGATCGTCCGCAACCGGGCCAAGGTGGAAGCCGCGGTGGGGAACGCCGCCCGGTTCCTCGAGATCCGGCGCGAGCGGGGCAGTTTCTGCGAGTACCTGTGGGAGTTCGTCGGCGGCCGGCCGATCACCAACCGCTGGACCCGCGACGAGGAAGTGCCCGCCGTTTCGCCGGAGTCGGAGCAACTGGCGAAGGATCTCCGCGCCCGCGGCTTCCGTTTCCTCGGCAGCACCACCCTCTACGCGACGATGCAGGCGGTCGGCCTGGTGAACGACCACCTGGTCTCCTGTTTCCGCCACCGGGAAGTGTCCGCGGCCCGGCCGGCGGCGGCCGCCGCGGCGCCGGAAGAGGGGGAAGCCGCCCCGGCTCCGGCAGTCGCCGACTGACCCGGAGAGCGTTCCCCCGGGGGCGGTACGATCCCGCCCACGGAGCCGAAACCCGCCATGATCTCTGCCGATCCCGTCCCGTTCGTCCCGGCGTTCGCGGCCGGCTCTCTGCGGAGTGTCCGGTTCGCTGCCGCCCTGCTGGCCGCCGGGCTCTCCGCTGCCTGCGGAAGCAACCAGGGAGGTTCGGGAGCGGCGACCGCCCCGGTGGCGCCCAGGGCGCAGCCGCGCCAATTGACCGGACTCGACCTCTTCGTGGGGCGGAGCAGCATCCGGGTGGGGCAGGTCATCGGGCCGGTCGTCGCGTACGGCCGCTACGACGACGGCACCACCGGGACGTTGGAGGCGGCCTGGTCCTCTTCCGACCCCGCGGTCGCCGAAGTCTCCGCGGACGGCGCCACCCTCACCGGCATCGGTTCGGGCTCCGCGGAGATCACGGCGACTTTCGAGGAGCAGTCGCAGTCCCTCGAGATCGAGGTCAGCGAACCGAACCCCCGAACCACCGTGGACCGGCCGGACGACCTCACCGGCCCGCAGATCCATGTGGTGTACGCGCTGCCGAGCAACGCCGAGGACCGGAACCTCGACCGCTACGGCAACATCGCCGACTCCTTCCGGGCCATCCAGAACTGGATCTCGGCCGAGATCGGCCGGGAGTTGCGGCTCGACACCCACGACGGCGAACTCGATGTGACCTTCCTGCGGCTGTCCTTCGACACCCAGGAAGGGGACGGGACGAACCTCGACCTGGTGGGGCGTCTCCTCGACGAGGCGCGCGCCGCCATCGGACAGAAGGCGAACACCATCTACGCCTTCTACTACCAGGGAAGGGCGACCGGTCTCTGCGGCAGCGCCCCGAGACCGGGACCCGCCGCCGCGGTCTATGTCTCCGACAGTTGCAGCCGCAGCATCCCCGGGGCGGATCCGGACGAAGCCTCCACCTACGAGGCAGTCATGCTGCACGAACTCCTCCACGCCTTCGGTGCGGTGCCCGACTGCGCCCCGAGTCAGGGCAACGGCGCCCATGTGACGGACGATCCCACGGATGTCATGTACGCCGGCGTGGAGCGCGGCGGCCGCGACGAAGCGGTCATCGACACCGGGCGCGACGACTACTTCGGCCACGGCCGGGCTTCCTGTCTCGACACCGCGGACAGCCCGTACTGGGATCCGGTGTCTCCCGGCGCTGCTTCCCGGGCCGGTTTCCGGCCGCGGGTGCGGATCCCGGCGGAGGACCGTCCGCTGCGCTGCGGCCTCGCCGAACACTGACTTCGGCCCCGCGGTCGTCCGGGGGTCGGGCCCGGGATCGGGATCGAAATCCCGCGCGGGGCCGGGGACCGGGTCCGCGCCCTCCCGGCCGGCGCCTCTCCCGGGGCCCGTTTTTCGACGGCGAATTTCCAAGGGAGAGAAAGGGGTGAGGCCCTTTTTCTGAACCACCCGACGGCGATCAAGGCAAGTTTTTCCGTTCCGCGCCGGAGAGCGGGCAGATTTCGGCGCGCCTGCGTTCCGGTATTCGTGCCCCGTCTCCGCCTCGCCTGGACCCGTTCCGAACCGGCCCTCGGAATCGACTTCGGCGCCACCGCGGTGCGCGCCGTCGCCCTGGGACACGACCGGCACGGCCTCTCGCTCCTCGGCGCCGGTCGGGAGGCGCTCCCGGAGGCCGCCGTGGCCGGCGGAGTCGTCCGGGATCCGGAGGCCGCCGGAGCCGCGCTGGCGCGGCTCCTCGGGAGGATGGAGGTGCGCGGGCGCTCGGCAGCGCTTGGGATCGGGGGCCCCTCGGTGTTCGTCCGGCGGCTCACCGGGGTGCCCGCCGCGCCGGCGGACGGGCCCGACGATCGGGCGGCCTTCCGGGAGGCGGTGGCCCGCGAGGCAGCCCGCCACTTGCCCTTCCACATCGAGGATCTGGAGTTCGACTTCCAGCCGGCGGCCGGGCCGGCGGTCGCGGAGGCGGCGCCCGGGCGCACCGGGGATCGCCCCGAACCGGAGGCGCCGCCGGCCCCCGAGGTTCCCGAAAGCCCGGAGGTTCCGGTGGTCTTCGCGGCCGCTCCCCGGGACGCGGTCCGGGCCCACCGGGCGGCGGCCCGGGCCGCGAACCGGGAAGCGAGCCGGGTCGAGATCGAACCCTACGCCCTGTTCGCGGCCCTCCGCCTCCAGGCCGCGGTCGCCGGGTCCGCGCCGCCGGCGGAGCCGCGCCCCCCCGCCGCGCCGGCCGACCCCTCGTTCCCGCGGCTGACGCTGGGTCTGATCGAAGTCGGGTCGGCCCGCGCCGGGGTCCACCTGTTCGAGAGCCCCCCGGCGCCGCCGGCGGGCCGCGCCGCGCTCCCGGACCGCCGCGACCCGGGGGAACTCCTCGCCAGCGTCCAGGTCTCCTGGGTGGAATCCGCCGCCGGGGACGGGGCGCTCCCGACCTCCTCCGGTCGAGGACCGGCGGCGAAGTCCTCCTCCCGCCGGACGCCGGAGGCGAAAGGCGCACCGGGGCCGGGCGGGGTGATCGCCGGAGGCCTCCGGGAGGCGTTGCGCGAAGGCGGCCGCACGCCCCCGGTCGTCGTGCGGCTGAGCGGGAGCCGGGCCCGCGAGAGCCGCCTCGCCGAAGCCCTGGCGGAGTTCTCGAGCGGGGAACCGCTGGCGCTGGATCCGCTGGGCGGGATCTCCGCGGCTGCGGCCGGGCCGGAGTTCGGGGTCGCCGCCGGCCTCGCCCTCCTCCGGCTGCTCGACCTGGCGCCGGTCTCCGGGCGGCCGCGCTGACGCCGGAGCGGAGCGGCGCGGACCGGATCCCGGATCGGATCTCGGATGAACCTGATCCCGCCGGAGGAGCGCCGCCGCCGGCCGGCCGCGGAGAGGCCCCAACTCCCCTCGAAACCCTCGACGATCGTGGCGGCTCTGGCCCTGGTCACGGTGGCGGGCGCCCTCGGTCTCGAGTCCCGTTCGCTCGGGAGCCGGGCGCGGACCGCCGAAGCGGAACGCGCCCGGCTGGCGGAGCGGATCTCCGCCCGGGAAGGGGCGGCGGCGCGGTTGCTCGCCGATCGCCGCCGGCTGCGGGACCTCCACGCGCGCGAGCGGCGCCTGCTCCGCTGGGACGAGGAGCGCGGGGTGCTCCCGGAACTGCTGCGCGGTCTTTCCCGGCGCGTCGCCGCGGAGGTGGTCTTCGAGGAATTCCGGCGCCGGCAGGAGCGGATCTGGATCACCGGCCGGGTGACTCCCGCCGCGTCGGTCTCCGAGGCGACCTCGGACCTGGCGCGGGTGGACCGCGTGCTGACGCTCGAGTTGCTCTGGGTGGAACGCGCCCCGGACGCCGGCCTCGGCCAGAGATTCTCCGTCTCCGGCGAAATCCGATACAACTCGGCGGAACCGGACTCCCCCGGGACCCTCGAAGCGACCTCCGACCGGCAGCCGGCCGGTTCCCGGTGACCGGTTCCGCATGACCCGCTCCCGGTCCGCCGGAGGCGTCCTGCCGCTCGTGGCCGCGGCGGCGGTCGGCTGGTTCGGCTACCGGACGATCTTCTTCCCGGAGCGTCGCAGCGCCATCGAGGCCATCCGGGGAGAGACCGCCGGGCTCGCCGCCCGGCTGGAGGAATCGGAGCGGGAGGAGCGGGCGCGCCGGATGGTCCCGGAGGCCGCTCCGGCCGAAGACGGCGCCGCGGTGGCCTCCGAGCTGGAGCGCAGCCGCAGGCAACTCGAAGCGCTCCGCAGCATGGTTCCCCCGGCGCCCGAGGCGGAGACCCTCCTCCACTCGCTGCCGGGTCTCGCCGCCGAGGAGGGGCTCACCGTCCGCCGGTTCGCGCCCGAACCGGAGCCCGTTCCCGGGGCCTACGGAAGGGAATACGGCGAGCGGCCGGCGACGATGGAGGCGGACGGCGATTTCTTCGAGTTCGTCCGGTTCCTGGAGCGGATCGCCGCGTTGCCCCGCCTGGTCCTCGTCGAGGAGTTGGACCTGCGGGAGTCGCCGGGCGGGGAGGAACACCTCTCCGGGCGGTTGGCGGTGGCGGTGTTGCGCCGGGAGGCGTCGGCCCGCGGGGGAGCGGACAGCGGCGGGAGCGTGGCCACCGGCTCGCCGATCCTCGCGGAAGCGGCGCCCGGGGGCGCGCCGCCGGCGCCCCGATGAGTCCCGCCCGACCGCGAAGAAGCCGCCGCGGCCCCGGTCGGGCGTGGCTCGTCCTGGCTTTCGCCTCGGGGCCCGCCGCCGGCGCGGTGGAGCCGGCCGGGCCCGGCCAGCCGGCGGAGGGGCGGGATCCCTTCCGCCCGCCGACCGCCTCCGGTCCGGCCGAGCGGCCCCCGGGGCTCGCCGGCGTCCGGATCGTCGAAGCCGTCGTCCGGGGGATTCTCCGCACCGCCGCCGGGGACCGGGCCGCGGTCATCCTGGAATCACCGGCCGGCGAAGGCGCGGTGGCGAAGCCGGGGGCGGCGCTCTTCGACGGCTCCCTGCTCCGGGTGGAAGCGGACGGAGCGGTCTTCCTCACCGATCACGACCCGCCGCGGGAGTTCTTCCGCCCGCTGGCCGATCTCCCCGCCGGGTCGGGGAGTCCCCCCGCCGCCCGGGAGACGGCTTCCCGGGAAACCCGGGAACCGGGAGGAGGGGCGCCGCCGTGAGCGGTCGCGTACCCGTCGGCCGGCTCCTCGCCGGGGCGTTGTTCCTCGTCCTTCCTGCCGGCGCGGCGGCGGCCCCGCCGCAGCACCGGGAGGTCGCGGAGTCGGCGGGTTCGGGCGTGGCGGCGACCGGGAGCCGGGCCGCGCGGAACGGCCCTACGATGGCGGAGTCGGTCCCCGCAGTCCCCTCGCCGTCGCTCCGGGTGGTCTCCGAGCCCGACCGCGCCGTGGTCCGGCTGGAAGGGGGCGTCCCCGGCCCGGCCTCCCTGCTGCGGGACGCCGGCCGGCTGGTCGTCTCGCTTCCGGAGGCGGACCTCGGGGCGTTGGCGGGGAGATGGGATCCCGGGGCGCCGGAACTGGCTGCCGTCCTGGTTCTCGAAGACGCCGCCGGAGGCTGGACCCTCGTCCTGGAGTTGGCGGAACGGGTGGTCTGCGATCTCTCCCGCACCGCCGAGGCGCTCGAGGTCGGCTGCACCGGGCCGGCGGCGCCCGATCCCGCCCCCGGCGCGGCCGGCGACGGGGACCGAGGCGGGGAGACCGGTCGGGGCGAAGGCGGGGAAGAGGAAGGGGAGGCGCCGGGCGCCGGGCGGCCCCCCGCCGGGGGCGGAAGCCGGACCGGCGACTCCGCCTCCGCCGGCGCGTTCCGGGGCGAGCCGGTCACCCTGGACCTCCGCGACGCGGACCTGCGCGATGTGCTGCGGCTGCTGAGCGAAGTCAGCGGGCTCGATTTCGTCCTGCAGCCGGGCGTTTCGGGGCGCGTCACGCTGCGGCTGACGGAAACCCCCTGGGATCAGGCGCTCGAGGTGCTGCTCCGCTCCCGGGGCCTCGACTACCGGCTCGACGGCGGGGTCCTCCGGGTGGGGGAACTCTCGGAACTGGTGGCGGAGCAGGTCGAGCGGAGACGGCAGGAAGAGGCGCAGTCCCTCGCCGGCGAACTCGAGACCCTCCGCCGCCGGCTGGTCTATGCCCGACCGGAGGACCTGCGCGAACCGCTCGAGAGCCGCCTCTCAGAGCGGGGAACGCTCATCGCCGATCCCCGCACCGGCACCCTGATCGTGACCGATGTCGCCGGTCGGGTCGAGGAGATCGGGGAGGTGGTGCAGGCCCTCGATGTGCCGGTTCCGGGGATCGAGATCGAGGCGCGCATCGTCATCGCCACCCGGACGCTCACCCGGCAACTCGGGATCCAGTGGGGAGGCGGGCTGATCCGGCCGCACACCGGCAAGCGGTACCCGTCCTCCCTGCGGATCGGGGGCGACGCGCTCGGCGCCGGCGCCGGTTCCGGGTTCCGCGGCAGCGGCGCCGGGGGCGGGCTCACCCCGCCCGAGGGGGAGGACGGCAGCCGCCCCGGCTACGGGGTGAGCCTGCCGATCAGCGGGGTCCCGACCGGTGCGCTCGGAATCGCGATGGGGGCGCTCGGAGGGAACGCCCATCTCGACATCGCGCTCATGGCCGCCGAGAAGAAGGGGGAAGTACGGATCCTCTCGGCGCCCCGGATCGTCGCCCAGAACGCCCGCCCGGCGACGATCAAGCAGGGGGTGACCTTCCCGGTGCAGGTGGTGGCGAACAACACCGTGACCGTGCAGTTCCAGGAGGCGGTGCTGGAACTCACGGTGACTCCCTGGGCCAGCCTCGACGGCACCGTCCTGCTCGATCTGGCGATCAACAACGACCAACTCGATTTCGGCCAGGCGGTCGGGGGCATCCCCAGCATCATCACCCAGCAGGCGACGACCCGGATCCGGATCGAGGACGCCGCCACCGCCGTGCTGGGCGGGGTCTTCGGCAGCCAGGAGTCGAACGACCGCCGCCGGGTCCCCGGACTCCACCGGATCCCGCTCCTCGGGCACCTGTTCCGCTCCCGGGAGAAGACCGCCCGCGACGAGGAACTCCTCATCTTCCTCACCCCGAGGATCCGCCCCGACTTCACCGCCGCCGCCCCGGAATTCCCCTGAATTCCCCGAAATCGGGCCGAAAACCGCCGTCGCTGTGATACTTTTTCGGCGTCCGCGGGCCGCCGCGGCTTCCTCCCGTGACCGCGCCGCCCCCCAAGGAACCGTCCCTCGCGGCGCTCCTGAACGCGCTCGACCGGATGGCGGCCACCGACTACCACGAGGTGGACCTCCGCATCGGCAGCAGCCGGTTGCGGGTCTCCCGGGGGCCTTCGATCATCGCCGGAGCGGCGCCGAGCCCGCCGACCGCGTTTCCGGCCGGGCCGGCCCCGGAGTCTCCCGCTTCGCCGCCCCCGCCCGGGGGAGAACCGACCGAACCGACCGCGGAAGAACCGGTCACCGACGCGGGCCGGACGACCGTGTCCTCGCCGATGGTGGGAACCTTCTATCGGCGCCCGCGCCCCGATGCCGAGCCGTTCGCGAGTGTCGGCGACCGGGTCGAACCGGGCCAGGTGCTCTGCATCATCGAAGCGATGAAGTTGATGAACAACATCGAGGCCGAGACCGGGGGGGTGGTCGAGGAAGTCGTCCCCGAGGACGGGGCGGCGGTCCAGTTCGGGGATCCGCTGTTCGTCCTCCGGACGATCTGACCGGGTTCCCCGGGATTCCGCGATCGGAGCGCCCGCGGGCGATGGCGACTCCGGCGAACCGGCAGTCTCCCGCCGTTCCCGGCCCGGCGCGACGCGGCGGCCGGCCGGCCGCGGCCCCCGGCCAGGCGCGGCCGGCCTGAGCGGTCCGGAGTTCCGGAGAGTCGAAGATCGTGTTCCGCAAGGTCCTGATCGCCAATCGGGGCGAGATCGCCGTCCGCATCATCGCCGCCTGTCGGGACCTCGGCCTGAAGACGGTGGTCGCCTGTTCCGAAGCCGACCGGGAGGCGCTCCCGGCCCGGCTCGCCGACGAGGTGATCTGCATCGGCCCGGCGGCGCCCGGGGCGAGTTACCTCGATGTCCCCCGGATCCTCACCGCGGCGCAGATCTCCGGCGCGGACGCGATCCACCCCGGGTACGGCTTCCTGGCCGAGAGCCATGCCCTCGCCGAGGTGTGCGAGGCCTGCCGGGTGACCTTCATCGGCCCGCCGCCGACCGCGATCCGCACCATGGGGGACAAGGCGCTCGCCCGCCGGACGATGTCCGAGGCCGGCGTCCCGATCCTGCCGGGCGCGGTGGAGCCGGTCTCCGGGGCCGCCGACGCCGAGCGGATCGCGGAGGCCATCGGCTATCCGGTGCTGCTGAAAGCCTCCTTCGGCGGCGGCGGGCGCGGCATGCGGATCGTCGGGGAGCGATCGGCGATGGGCGCCGCCTTCCAGGCCGCGGCGAGCGAGGCGGAGGCCGCCTTCGGGGCCCCCGAGGTCTATCTGGAGCGGTATCTCGAGAGCGTCCGGCACATCGAGGTGCAGGTGTTCGCCGACGGCGCCGGGGAGACGGTGCATCTGGGGGAGCGGGACTGCTCGGTCCAGCGCCGCCACCAGAAACTGGTCGAGGAGTCGCCGGCTCCCGGGCTCGACCCGGAGGTGCGGCGGAAGATGGGGGAAGTGGCCGTGCGGGCCGCCCGCGCCGTCGGCTACCGGAACGCCGGAACCGTCGAATTCCTGGTGGACCCCGAGCAGAACTTCTTCTTCAGCGAGATGAATGTGCGGATCCAGGTGGAGCACCCGGTGACCGAGATGGTGACCGGGCTGGACCTGGTGCGGGAACAGGTTCGCGTCGCCGCCGGGGAGCCGCTCTCCTTCGGCCAGGAGGAGGTGGAGATCCGGGGCGCGGCGATCGAGTGCCGGATCAACGCGGAAGACCCGGACTCCTTCATCCCGTGCCCCGGCGGGATCACCTCCTTCCACGGCCCCGGCGGGCCCGGGGTCCGGGTGGACACCGCCGCCCACGCCGGAGCCTTCATCCCGCCGCACTACGACTCGCTGATCGCCAAGTTGATCACCCACGGCGAGGATCGGCAGCACGCCGCCGCCCGGATGCGGCGGGCGCTCGCCGAGATGGAGGTCGGCGGCATCCGCACCCTGCTGCCGCTCCATCGCCGCATCCTGGCGAGCGGGGAGTTCCTGGCCGGCGGCTTCGACACCCGGTTCCTGGAGCGCCTGGAGCCGTGAGCCGGCCGGTGGGGGCCCGCCGGTCGTGAACCGGACCGCCGCGTCGCCGTTCGGGGCCCCGCTCTATCCGGTGGTGGACGCCGGTTCCTTCGGCGACGGCGATCCCGGCCCGACGCTCACCGCGCTCGGGGCCGCCGGCCTCCGGGTGGCGCAGTTGCGCGGCAAGGAGTTGACGAGCCGGGACTTCCTCGCCTGGGTGCGGGCCGGCGTCGCCGGCGGCCGGGAAGCGGGCGTCTCGGTCGTCGTGAACGACCGGGTCGACATCGCCCGGCTCACCGGCGCCGCCGGCGCCCACCTGGGGCAGGACGACCTCTCCTGCCGCGCCGCCCGGGAGATCCTCGGGGAAGACGCGATCCTCGGCCTCTCCACCCACGGCGAGGAGCAGGTCCGGGCGGCGGACTCCGAACCCTGCGACTACATCGCCATCGGGCCGGTCTTCGGGACGGCGACGAAGGAAGACGCCGAACCGGTGGTGGGGCTCGCCGGCGTCGAATCGGCCCGGCGGGCGACCGCGCGGCCGCTGGTGGCCATCGGCGGCATCGGCCCGGCCCGGATGCGCTCGGTGCTCCGCGCCGGGGCCGACGCCGCGGCGGTGGTCTCCGCGATCGTCGCCCCCTCGCCGGGCGCGGTGGGGGAAGCGGCGCGGTCGCTGCTCCGCGCCGCGGCGGCCTGAACGGGGAACCCGGTGCCCGGCAGGATCCTCGACGGCCGGCGGATCGGGGCGGAGATCCGCGCCGAGGTCGGAGAGCGGGCCGAGGCGTTCGCGGCCGGCGGCCGGCCGCCGGGGCTGGGCGTGGTGCTGGTCGGCGACGATCCGGCCTCCGCGATCTATGTGCGCGGCAAGGTGCGCGCCTGCCGCGAAGCCGGGATCCACTCGGAGGCGCACCGCCTGCCGGCGGACACCGAAGCCTCGACCCTCGCCGCGCTGCTCGACCGCCTGAACGCGGACGACCGGGTGGACGCCGTCCTGCTGCAACTGCCGCTCCCGCCGGGGCTCGACGCGGGGCGTTTCCTGCCCCGGATCCGACCCGACAAGGATGTGGACGGCTTCCATCCCGAGAATGTGGGCCGACTCGCCGTGAACGCGCCCGGCCCCCGCCCCTGCACCCCGGCGGGGATCCTGGAGATGTTCCGCCGCGAAGGGATCGAAGTGTCCGGCCGCCGGGCGGTGGTCGTGGGGCGCAGCGACATCGTGGGGAAACCGTTGGCCCTGCTGCTGCTGCACGCGCACGCCACGGTCACCGTCTGCCACTCGCGCACCGCCGACCTCGAGGCGGTGTGCGCCGAAGCGGACCTCCTCTGCACCGCGATCGGCCGCCCGGCGCTGCTGGGAGCGGCTGCGATCCGGCCGGGCGCCGTCGTCGTGGATGTGGGGATGAACCGGGTGGAACGGGACCGAAGGGAAAGGAACGGGCCCGGGAGCGAGGCGGAAGTGCGGGAGTTGTTCGGGGAGGATCCGAAACGGCTGGCCCGGTTCCGGAAGAACGGCTACACGCTCGTGGGCGATGTCCACCCGCTCGCGATGCGGGAGCGTTCCTCGGCCTATACGCCGGTGCCCGGCGGCGTCGGCCCGCTCACGATCGCCATGCTGCTGGCGAATGCGGTGACCCTCGCGGAATCCCGCCGCGCCGCCGGCGGTTGAGGGAGGAGGCGCTGCCTCCGCTCCGGAAGCGAGGCAGGGGCGCCGTGCGGAACCGGGACGAGCACCGGGATCCCCTCTGCGCGACCGGCTCGGCGGTTCCGCCGCGGGAGAAGGAAGCGGACGGGGTTCCGGTCGAGACTCCGGCGCGCCGCCGGTGTCTCCGGGTCGGGCTCACCGGCGGCATCGCCTCCGGCAAGAGCGTCGCTCGCCGGGTGTTCGAGAGATCCGGGATCCGGATGCTCGACGCGGACGCGCTCACCCACGAATTCCTGGGCCCCGGCGGCCTCCTGGTCGGGGAGATCCTGGCCGCCTTCGGGGAGGAGTTGCGGCAGGCGGACGGCGCCATCGACCGCCGGCGGCTGGGGGGACGGGTCTTCGGCGACGAAGCGGCCCGGGAACGGTTGAACCGGATCGTCCACCCGCGGATCCGGCAGGAGATCGCCTCCTTCCTCGACCGCTGCGAGCGGGAGGGTCTCCCCGCCGCCGGGGTGGAGGCGGCGCTCATGATCGAGACCGGGAGCGCCGCCCTCTACGACCTGGTCGTGGCCGTCGTCTGCCGCCCGCAGCAGCAGAGAGACCGGCTCGCGGCCCGCTCGGCGATGTCCCCGGAGGAGGCGGCGGTCCGGATCGGCGCCCAGATGTCGCCGCTCGAGAAGGCGAAGCGCGCGGACCTCCTCCTGGACGCCTCTGGCACCCTCGAGGAAACGGAGGAAGCGGCCGCCGTCATGGCCCGGAGACTCCTCGAGCGGGCCGCCCGGGACCGGCCGGACGCTCCGCCGGAGTCGTAGCCGCGGGCGCCTCCGGCGGAGACCGGCTCCGTCGTCGCCGGGCGGGATCAGGCGGCCGGCGTCACCCCCTCGCCCCGGGGCGGGGAATCGTCGTCGAACGAGGCGACGGCGGCCTCGAGCAGGCCTCGCGCCTCCAGGATCCGCTCGACCACTTCCCGCACCGCGCCGCGTCCGCCGGGCGCCTCGGCGACGAAGTCCGCCCTCTCCCGGACCCGGGGATGCGCGTCCCCGGGAGCCGCGGCGAAGCCGGCGCGGCGCATCGCCGGCAGATCCTGGACATCGTCGCCGACGAAAGCCACCTGCGCGGCGGCGAGCCCCCACTCCCGGCAGGCGTCGTCGAACGCCGGCCCCTTGCGGAAGCAGCCTTCCCGCAGGAAGTCGAGATCGAGTTCGGCGGCGCGGTCCCGGACCGCTCCGGAAGGGCGCCCGGTGATGAACCCCAGCCGCAGCCCGCACCGCTTGGCCATCAGCAGGCCGAGCCCGTCCCGGGAGTGGAACCGCTTGCGCTCGGGCGTCCCGGCGGCTTCGTTCGCCGGTTCGAAGCCGCCGTCGGTGAGTACCCCGTCCACATCGAGCAGGATCGCCTCGATCCCGGAGAGCGGCGCCCGGAGGCGTTCCGCCCCGGATTCCCCGGGCATCGGGCGGACCGGTCCGGTCAGGAGCCCGCCGGCGCCGCCGCGGTCTCGACGGCGGCCGGCGGGGCAGGGGCGCCGCCGGCGCGGTCGCGGTCCGCCGGCCGGTCGAGATCGGTCTGCCGGTCCAGGTCGGCCTGCCGCCGGAGGGCGGCGCCGACGAACTCCCGGAAGAGCGGATGCGGACGGAGCGGGTTCGACTGGAACTCCGGATGGAACTGCACCGCGACGAACCAGGGGTGGTCCGGAATCTCCGCGACCTCGAAGAAGCCGTCCTCGGTGTGCCCGGAGAACCGCATCCCCCGCGATTCGACGATCTCCTCGTAGCGGCGCTCGAACTCGTAGCGGTGCCGGTGGCGCTCCCGGATGGTGGTGGCGCCGTAGGTCTTCGCGGCGAGCGAGTCCGGCTTCAGGAGGCAGGTCTCGGCCCCGACCCGCATGGTGCCCCCCATCCCCTCGCCGCCGTCGAGATTCCGGAGGAGACCGAACATCCGGTGTTCCGCCTCCGGGTCCAACTCTTCGGTGCTCGCGCCGGCCAGCCCGCACTCGGAACGGGCGAACTCCACCACCGCCCACTGGAACCCGTAGCAGATCCCGAGGAAGGGAACGCGGCCGGTGCGCGCCCGGCCGGCCGCCGCCGCCATCCCCTCGGTGCCCCGGGAGCCGAAACCGCCGGGCACCAGGATGCCCCCGCAGCCGTCGAGGCGGGAGAGGTCGCCCCCTTCGAGGCTCTCCGCTTCGACCCAGCGGATCTCGACCCGGGCCCGGTGGGCGAGTCCGCCGTGGAGCAGCGCCTCGCCCAGACTCTGGTAGGCGTCCTTGAGTTCCACGTACTTGCCGATCACGGCGATGCGGACCCGGCGCTCCCCGGAATGCAGCCGCTCGACCAGACTCCGCCACTCCCCGAGTTCGCGTTCCCGGGAGGGGAGCCCGAAGTGGGCCAGGATCTTCCGGTCCACGCCTTCCGCGGCGAGGTTCAGCGGGACCTCATAGACCGAGCGGGCGTCCACCGCGGTGAACACCGCGTCCGCCGGGACCGAGGTGTGGAGCCCGATCTTCGCCTTGACCGAGGCGGAGAGACCTTCCGGGGCGCGGCAGAGCAGGACATCCGGCTGGATCCCGATGGCCCGCAGGTCCCGCACGCTGTGCTGGGTGGGCTTCGTCTTGTACTCGCCGGCGGTGGCCACCATCGGCACGAGGGTGAGGTGGAGGAAACAGACCCGGCCGGCCCCCACCTCCAGCCGGAACTGGCGGGCCGCTTCCAGGAACGGCTGGCCCTCGATGTCCCCCACGGTGCCGCCGATCTCGGCGATCACCACTTCGGCCCCGTCTTCGGCGATGAGCGCCAGCCGCCGCTTGATCTCGTCGGTGACATGGGGGATGAACTGGACGGTGGCGCCGAGGTACTCGCCCCGCCGTTCGCGCTCGAGGACGGTCGCGTAGATCTGCCCGCTGGTGACATTGGACCGGGCCGAGAAAGCGCTCCCGGTGAACCGCTCGTAGTGCCCGACATCGAGGTCGGTCTCGGCGCCGTCGTGGGTCACGAAGACCTCGCCGTGCTGGTAGGGGCTCATCGTGCCCGGATCCACATTGAGATACGGGTCGAACTTCAGGAAGGTGACCGAGTACCCCTGCGACTTCAGCAGCCGTCCCACCGAGGCGGAGGCGATGCCCTTGCCGAGCCCGGAGATGACGCCGCCGGTGACGAAGAGGAAACGGGTCCGTTCCGGAATGCGGAACCCGTTCGCCCCGGGAGTGCTCAAAACCCGCTCGACGGGGTCGCCGCCCGGGCCCGCCTCCCGACAACGACCGAACCGGGAAGGCTCCGGCGCGGGAAGACCCGGCGAACGACGGGCTTCCGCGACGACCCCATGCGGAAGGGGATTATAGGAGCGGAACCCGGCGGCGCTCCCCGCGGCTCGGCCCGGGAAAAGCGGTCTCCCCCTGCGAAGCGCCCGGAGAAGCCGCGCGCCCCCGTTTTTTCCGGGGGTTCGCGCCGCCCCGGGCCGCCGGCCGGACTCCCGGAGCGAACCACCCGAAGCCGATCAAGGCAATTTTGTTCGTTCGAGCGCGCGCGGGCGGGCAGGTTTTCGTTCCCCTGCGTTCTGGAAGGAGTGATGACGACCGCACTCGCCGCGCCGCCGGCCGCTTCCGCCGCCGGCGCGCCTCCCCGCTCCTCGAAACCCGTGGCCGCCGGCCTGCCGCCGGACGACCCCTCGACCGCCCTCGGCGCGCTCCTCAAGGACCTGGTGGACCGGGGCGGCAGCGACCTGCATCTGGGCCCGGGAGAGGCGCCCCGGTTCCGGATCGACGGCCGGCTGACCCGGGTCGGGGACGAGGCGATGGCGGCGGAGGCGGTGGACGCGATGGTCGCGGCGGAGATCCCGCCCCACTGCCTCGCGGAAGCGCGGGCCGGCGGCGAGCCCGACTTCGGGTTCACCCTGGCCGGAGTCGCCCGGTTCCGGGTGAGCGCGTTCCTGCGCCGGGGCTCGCTGGGGGCGGTGTACCGGGTCATCGGCGCCGAGGCGCCGCCGCTGGACTCGCTGGGGCTCCCCTACGGCGCCGAAGCCCTCTCCCGGCTGACCTCGGGGCTGGTGCTCACTTCCGGCCCGGTCGGGTCCGGGAAATCCACCACCCTCTCGGCGATCGTGGACCGGATCAACCGCACCCGCGCGGTGCATGTGGTCACCATCGAGGATCCGGTCGAGGTCGTCCACCGGAGCGAGCAGGCGCTCGTCACCCAGCGGCAGGTGGGAAGCGACACCGCCTCGTTCCACACCGCCCTCCGGTCGGTGCTGCGCTCCGATCCCGATGTGGTCGTCATCGGGGAGATCCGCGACCGGGAGACCACCGACGCGGCGCTCCGGGTGACCGAGACCGGGCATCTGGCTCTCGCCACCATCCACGCCCGTTCGGTGGTGCACGCGCTGACCCGGATCGTGGAGATGTTCCCGCCGGAACAGCACCGCCACGCCCGGGTGCGGCTGGCCGCCTCGCTCGAGACCATCTACTGCCAGCGGCTCGTCCCCCGGGCCGGCGGACGCGGGCGGGCCCTCGCGGTGGAACAGCTCTCGCCGACGGCGGCGGCGCGGAACCTGATCCGCGAGGACAAACTCCACCAGATGTTCGCGGTGATGGACGCCGCCGCGAGCCGGGGCTCCTGCATCTCCCTGAACGAGTCGCTGGCCTCCCTCTGCCGCCGCGCCCTCATCACCCGGGACGCGGCTCTCGCGGTCTCGAACGACCCGGAACAACTCGACGCCAACCTCAAGTCGGTCTCGAACGGCCGGGGGACCCTGTGACCCCGGGGAACCGCGGCCGTTCCGGGGCTCGTCCGGGCGTCCCGGCGTTCGAGCGGCTGCGAACCGGACTGGGGCGCCTGTTCCCGGTGAGCCGGCGCGAGACCGCGCTCCTGATGCGGCAGTTCTCCGTGATGATCGGCGCCGGGCTGCCGCTCGCCGAGAGCCTCTCGGTCCTCCGGGCCCAGCAGGAGGATCCGCGTCTCCGCGAGGCCGTGGAGAAGGTGGCCCGGGAGGTGGAGGCCGGGAGTTCCCTCGCCCAGGCGATGAGCCGGCAGCCGCGGGTGTTCCACCGGCTCGCCGTCGCGCTCACCGCCTGCGGGGAGACCGGCGGGCGGCTCGACGAGAGCCTGGAACAACTCGCCGACGAGATGGAGAAGTCGGCCAAGATCGCCGCCACGATCCGCGGGGCCTTCGCCTATCCGCTGGTCGTGGGCGCCGTGGGAGCGGTGGTGGTCGCGGTGATCCTCTGGCAGGTGGTGCCGGTGTTCACCGAACTCTACGAGGGGCTCGACGCCCGGCTGCCGCTCCCGACCCGCATCGTGATCGCCGCTTCGGAATCCATCGGCGCCTGGTCGGCCGCCGCGGCGGGACTCGCGGGCGGCCTGTTCTTCCTCGTCCGCCGGGTGCGCCGCAGCGAGACCGGCGGCGCGGCGTTCGACCGACTGGCGCTGGCCGCGCCCCTCTTCGGGAAACTGACCCTGCGCATCGGGGTGGCGCGGTTCTGCCGCACCCTGGCGGCGCTCACCGGCGCCGGCGTTCCGGTGCTCGAAGGCCTGGACATCGCCCGGGACGCGATCGGGAACCGCCACCTGGCCGGGGCGGTGGCCACGGTGCGGGCCCGGGTCGAGGCCGGCGCCTCCCTCTCGGCCCCGCTGCAGCAGAGCGGCCTGTTCCCCTCGATGGTGGTGCAGATGGTGGGCGTCGGCGAGCGCACCGGCGAGTTGGACACCTCGCTCGCCAAGGTGGCGCGCTACTACGAGGAAGAAGTGGAGCGCGCCACGGCGGCCCTGCTGCCGCTCCTGGAACCCCTCCTGATCCTGCTGCTGGGCGGCGTCATCGGCGGCATCGTGGTCGCCATGTACCTGCCCATCTGGACGCTCGTCGGACGCCTCTCCTGAGTCTCCCCCGGACGACGCCCGCCGCCCTCTCCCGCCGAACCCTCCCCGCCGGATCCCGGCCCCCGAACGACCCCCCTTCGCGCTGAACGGAGCGTATCCTTATGAACTCCCGCCCCACCCCGACTCCTTCCCCGAGCCCCGTGGCCCCGACCCGCGTCCCGACCGCCCGACGGCCCGACGCCCGGGGGCGGCCGCGCTCCCGGCGACGCGCGCCGGCCCGCGGCGACGCCGGCTTCACGCTCATCGAACTGCTGATCGTGATCGCCATCATCGGCGTGATCGCCGGGATCGCCATCCCCCAACTCCTGCGGGCGCGCCTCTCCGCGAACGAGGCGCAGGCCATCGGCGACTCCCGGGCGGTGATCGCCGCCCAGCAGACCTACGCCGCCTCGAACTGCGGCTTCTTCGCCGACCTGCCGAACCTCTGCCGGAACGGCGGCAACTGCAACAACACCATCGGGATCCCCAACTACCCGGCGAACGCCCCGGAGTTCATCGGCGGGGACCTCGGCCGGACCAGTCCGTACGTCAAGACCGGCTACACCCGGACCCTGGCGGCGAACGGGACGGCCACGAACACCCCCGCGCACTGCGACCCGGCCAGCCTGCTCGACTACTGCTACCACTCGGAGCCGGCGGATGTGGGCCGCACCGGGGTCCGCTCGTTCTCCGCGACCTCGGCCGGCGCGATCTACATGGATCCGTCCGGGGCCGCCATCGCCTGTCCGGTTCCGGCGGCGACGGCCTTCCTCGAGTGAGGCGAGCGAGGCGCGCCCCGGACTCGCGGAAGAGACGAACACCCCGGCGGCCCGCGGCCCGGTTCCCGACTCCTTCCCGAGGCGCACCCGGCGGCCCCCGGTGGACATCCGCGCCCGGTCGCTGACGAAGGCCTTTGCGGCGCCGGGCGCCCGGGGCCTCTTCGCGCGCCGCCCGGCAGTGCGGGGCCTGGACTTCACGGTCGCCCCCGGCCAGGTGGCGGCGCTCGTGGGGGAGAACGGCGCGGGGAAGACCACCGCCCTCCGCCTCCTCGCCGGCCTGCTGACCCCCGACTCCGGGGAAGCGCTGCTCGACGGGCTCCCGGCCGGCGAACCCCGCGCCCGCCGCCAGCTGGGGTACGCCGACGAGGAGGAACCGGCCATCGCCGGCGCGACCGTCTCCGAGATCCTCCGCTTCGGCGCCCGGCTGGCCGGCGCCGGGCGCCGGGAAGCACGCCGCGCCGCCGAAGAGACCGCGGAACGACTGGGGATCGCCCGGGAGCGGGACTTCCCCGCGAACCGCTGTTCCCGCGGCGTCCGCCGCCGGCTGGGGCTCGCCGCGGCGTTCCTCGGGGAACCCCGCGCCCTGATCCTGGATGAACCGCTGACCGCCCTCGACCCGCTGGCGCGGGAGACGGTGGTCGGCGCGATCCGCCGGGCCGCGGCGGGCGGGGCGGCGGTCCTCTGCAGTCTGCACACCGCCGCCGCCGTGGAACAGTTGGCCGACCGGGTGCTCGTCCTCCGGCGGGGCGCCCTCCTCCGCGAAGGCCCGGTGGCGGCCTTCCTCCCGGAGAGCGGCGAGGGGCAGGGAGGGGCCCGTCCCGATTGGCTGGTTTCGGCCCTCCGCGGGAACCGTCGCGAAGACCCTCGCGCCGGGCCCGCCGCGCCGCGGGCGGTTCCGGACGGGCGGGCCGAGCCCGGGGGAGCGGCGCGCGAATGATCGCCCCGCGTCTCGACGCCCCGCCCCGGCCGCCGTTCCGCTCGCCCGGGGTCCGCCGCCGGCGCGTTTCCGCCGGCGCGCTCGGCGCCGCCGCGGCGGTCACCCTGCGGGGTTTCCTCCGGGAGCGGAGCGTCCCGGCGGCGGCGTTCGTCCTCGTCGCCGCCGTCGCCCTCGGCGCCGTCCTGACGGGGGCCACCCTCGAGACCGACGACCGGCTGGCGCGCCACCTCGGCGGCGCCGCCGCCGGCCTGCTCGGATGGCTGCTGGCGCTCGCCTACGGCAGCGGTCTGGCCGGCCGCGGCGCGGCGCTCCACCCGGCGGCGCTGGCGCGGCCGGTGCTTCCGGCGCTCCTCCTCGCCGGGCGCTTCCTCGGCCTGGCCGCGGGGCTCGCCCTCTGGGCGGCGCTCGCGACGCTGCTCCTGGCGGCGGGGCTGGGAGCGCTGGGGGCCGACCTCACCGGAACCGCGGTCTTCGGCGTCCTCCTGGCTCTCCGGCTGACGCTGGTCCTGACGCTCGCCGTGTCGGGCGCCGCCCTCCTTCCCGCCGCCCCGGCAGCCATCCTGGCGGCGGCGGCCGGGGTCGCCGGCTCCCGCCGCCCCGGCAGCCATCCTGGCGGCGGCGGCCGGGGTCGCCGGCTTCCTCCCGGGCCGTCTGGACCCGGTGGAGAACCCGGTGGAGAACCCCATGGAGAGCCCCGTGGAGAACGCGGCCGCGGTCGGGAACGACGGGGTCGCAGCCCCGCTCTTCGACCTGCTGCGGTCGCTCCTGCCCGACTTCTCCGTTCTCGAACACCCCCTCTCCGGGGCGGCCCTCTCCCCGCCGCCTCCGCTTCCGGCGCTCGCCGGGCCGATCCTCTACACCGCGCTCTACGCCGGCGCCGTCCTGACTCCCGCGCTCGTCTTCTACCGCCGCCGCCCGGTCGCGGTGCGCGGAAAGTTCCGACTCCGTCCCCTCGCCGCGCTGGCACTCGCGCCGGCCCTGTTCGCCGCCGCCGCGCTCACCGCCGACCGGCTCGCGGGCGAACCGGCCGACGAACCCGGCCGCTCCGAAACCGGGCGACCCGAGCCGGGGGCCGTCCTCCGCCCGGACTCCGACCGGGGTCTCGATCCGGAGACCGCGGCGCGACTCCCGCCCGGGCTCCGCCGGCTGGGAGCGGATTTCGTCTGGCTCGGGGCGGTGCAGGGTTACGGCCGGCGGCGCCGCTCCGGGGAGGCGGGGTTCCCCGAACTCCCGGCCCGGATCGAACTCGCTCTCCGCCTCGATCCGGACTTCCGTTCCGCGGCGCTCGAGGGGGCGCTCCTGCTGGCCGAGCCGCCGCCGCTCGGGGCGGGGAAGCCGGCGTTCGCCGAGCGCCTGCTCGAGCACCGGGTGGCCCGCCACCCGGACGACTGGGGCGCCGCGCTGCGGTTGGGTTTCGTCCGGCAGTGGCACCGGGGAGACCCGCGTGCGGCGGCGGAGACTTTCCGCGCCGCCGCCGGCCGCCCCGGGGCGCCGCAGTGGTTGGCTGCCCTGGCGGCGCGGTCGCGGGCTGCCGGCGGGGAGCGCGACCGGGCGCGCCTCCTCTGGCAGGCGATCGCCGCGGAGGCGGAGACCGACCGGGAACGGGCGAACGCGGAGACCCACCTGCGCCAACTCGACGCCCTCGACCGGCGCGACGCGCTCGCCGCCGCGGCGGCGAGATTCCGGGACCGCGTCGGCCGGTTCCCGTCCGGCTGGGAGGACCTCTTCCCGGAGATCGCGAACGGGGCGCTCCCGCCTCTCGATCCGTCGGGAACTCCCTACGAGTTGCTCTCCGGCGGCGAAGTGCGGATCGCTTCGCAGTCCCCCCTCGCCGGGCACCCGGAGCGGCGGGGAGCGCGCCCGCCGGACCCCCCGCCCTGAACGGGGGCTTCCGGTGAACGGCGCCCTCCCCGCCGACCCGGCGTTCCTGCTCCTCGCCGGCGCGCTCGGACTGGCGTTCGGGAGTTTCTGCAATGTCCTGGCGCACCGGCTGCCCCGGGGAGAGTCCTCCCTCTGCGGCCGGTCCCGTTGCCCGCGCTGCGACCGCCCGATCGCGGCGCGGGACAACCTGCCGCTCCTCTCCTTCGCCCTGCTCCGGGGCCGCTGCCGGAAATGCCGGGAGCCGATCTCGCGGCGGTACCCGCTGGTCGAGGCCGCCGGCGCGGGCATCGGGGTCTCCGGGGCGGTCCTCCTCCGCGATCCGGCGCTCCTCGTCGGCTGGTTCCTGTTCCTGTTCCTCCTGCTGACGCTCTCGGTGACCGACTGGGAAGGACTCACGCTCCCCGACCCGCTGACGCTCGGCGGGGCGGCGGCCGGGCTGCTCCTCGCCGGCCTGCGCCCGGACCTCACCCTCCCGGAAGCGTTGTTCGGGGCCTCGGCCGGGTTCGCCCTGCTCGCCGGGCTTCGCGCGCTGTGGTCCCGCCTGCGCCCCCGGCAGGAAGCGATCGGTTGCGGCGATCTGAAGATGATGCTGCTTCTCGGCGTCTTCCTCGGTCCGGAAGGAACCTTCCAGGCCCTGACCGTGGCTTCCGGTTCGGCCCTGCTCGTCGCCCTGCCGCTGCTGCTCCTCGGCCGCATCCACCGGCTGACTCCCATCCCCTTCGGAGCGGCCCTGGCGCTCGGCGGCGCCGCTTCCTTCGTCGCCGGTCTCCTCGCCGGGGCCTGACGGCTCGTCCGGCGTGGTCGGGTGGTCGGCGCACAGTCTCCGCGGTCGGCGGCGAGAACGAGGGGCCGGGGGGCGGAGGCGGTCGCCGTTCGAGAAAAGGCCAGGGGTGTGCCGTTATCCGCCTCGCGTCCGAGTGGTCACGCAGGCGGGGATCGATACCGCCGGCGGCCGAAGTCCGCGCCGCCGGCGGGCGGAGAGTCAGCGGGTCAGCGTCCGCGCGAGGCGTAGTGCTCCCGGGTCTTCTTCGCGACGACGCCGCCGAGGAAGAGCATGCCGATCAGGTTGGGGAAGGCCATGAAGCCGTTGAGCAGCGTTCCCACATTCCATACCGTCTCCACGGTCACCAATCCGCCGATGAGTAGGAGCGCCACATAGAGGAAGCGGTAGGGGACGAGGCCCTTCGAGCCGAACATGTATTCCCAGCAGGTCTCGCCGTAGTAGTACCAGCCGATGATGGTGGAGAAACCGAAGAGGAGCGAGGAGACCGCCACGACGATCGGCCCGATGCCGAAGGTCGTCGAGAAGGCGGCGGCAGTGAGATCGCCGCTCTGGTACGCGGCGTCGGTCCAGAGCCCGGAGGACAGGATGGCGAAGGCGGTCATGCTGCAGACCACGATGGTGTCGATGAAGACCTCGAAGACGCCGACCAGTCCCTGGTCCGAGGGGTGTTTGACCTGGGCGACGCCGTGGGCGATCGGGGCGCTGCCGAGCCCGGCTTCGTTCGACAGGACGCCGCGGCTGATGCCGGCGGCGATGGCCTGCCGCACCGTCGCGCCGAGGAAACCGCCGGCGGCGGCATGCGGGGAGAAAGCGTGCTCCAGGATCGTCGAGAACACCGCGGGGACCGCGGTGAGGTTGATGAGCAGGAAGGTGAGCGCCATCCCCAGGTAGATGACGAGCATCGTGGGGACCAGTTTCTCCGCCACGGACGCGATCCGCTTGATGCCGCCGAGGAGCACCGCGCCCACGAGCACGGTGATGAGGATCCCCGGAACCCACGGGGACACGGCGACGCCGAGATCCTCCGCAGCGTGCACGAAGGTCTGGACGATGGTGTTCGACTGCGCCATGTTCCCGGTGCCGAGCAGCGCGGTGGCGGCGCCGAAGATGCAGAACATGAAGGCGAGCGCCTTGCCGAGACCGGGAGACTTGACGCCCTGCACGATGTAGTACATCGGCCCGCTGGCGAAGTGGCCCGATTCCCTCTTCACCCGGTAGGTCACGCCGAGCACCGCTTCCGAGTACTTGGTGGCCATCCCGAAGACGGCGGTGACCCACATCCAGAAGATGGCGCCGGGGCCGCCGACCAGGATGGCCGTCGCCACGCCGCCGATGTTGCCGTTGCCGACCGTGGAAGCGAGCGCGGTGGAGAGCGCCTGGAAGGGCGTGATCTCGCCCTCCGCGCCGTGTTGGTCGTGCGAGATCCCGGACGCCACCCGCTTCACGCCGGCGACGAAGCCGCGGATCTGGATGAAACCGGTGCGGATCGTGAGGTAGAGGCCGCAGACCACGAGGAGCAGCGGCAGGGCGTACCACTGGTAGATGGCGTTCGAGGCCCAGGCGATGAATTCGGTCATGGGGGGTTTCCGGGTGCGGTGAGCGGCGGCGGGATCAGGACCATCAGAACCAGGCGCGCAATTTGCCGATGACGACGAAGAGGATGGCGGCCGGCGAGACGAAGCGGATCAGGAAGCCCCAGAGTTCGGGACTGGGGAAGCCCGGGCCGTCGCGGCGCAGTTCCTCGGAGGCGTGGCGGGCGCCCCATTTCCAGCCGAGGAAGAGACTGAGCAACAGACCGCCGACCGGCAGCGCGGTCTCGTTCCAGAGGTTGACCATCAGGTCGAAGAAGGAGCCGCCGATTCCCGGCAGGGCGGCGAAAAAGGAGGAGCCGCCGAACGAGAGCGCCGACGGGATCGAGAACACGAAGGTGAAGCCGGTGACCACGGTGACGGCCTTGCGCCGGGACCACTTCCACTGGTCGATGGCGTGCGAGGTGGGGACTTCGAGCAGCGAGATCGTGGAAGTGAAGGCCGCCACGCTGAGCAGCACGAAGAACGCCGTGCCGAAGAGGATTCCTCCGGGAAGGGTGGCGAACAGTTGCGGCAATACGGCGAAGATGAGGCCGGGGCCGCCGGCGGTGGGATCGAAGCCGGCGATGGAGAAGCCGGCCGGGAAGATGATGAAGCCGGCCAGCAGCGCGATCATGGTGTCGATGCCGACGATGGTCATACCGGCGGAGCGGATCGGTTGCGATCGGTGGAGGTAACTCCCGTAGGTGACGAGGGCGCCCATCCCCAGACTCAGGGAGAAGAACGCCTGGCCGAGAGCGGCCTCCATGACCTCCGGATGGAAGACCTGGCTCCAGTCGGGACTCAGGTAGTAGGCGAGGCCTTCGGCGGCGCCCGGGAGCGTCACCGAGCGAACCGCCAGCACCACCAGCAGCGCGAAGAGGAGCGGCATCATCAGACGCGAAGCGGCCTCGATGCCGTGGCGGATGCCGCGGTTCACGCACCAGCCGGTGGCGACCAGGAAGAGCGCGGTGCAGAGGATGTTGCGCGGCCCGGCAGCGGCCACCGCGGAGAACAGAGCGCCGGAACCGTCGGCGTCGGAGGAGAGGCTGCTCGTGAGCGCGAGCCAGAGGTACTGGATCGTCCAGCCGGCGATCACCGAGTAGAACGACAGGATGAAGGTGCCGGCGGCGATGGCCAGCATGCCGATGATCGACCAGTTGCCCTTGGGCGCGATGCGACGCACGGCGCCGGCGGGCCCCAGTTGGGAGTGCCGTCCCATCAGCACCTCCCCGATGAGGATCGGGGAGCAGACGAACAGCACGGCGACCAGATACACGAGCACGAAGGCGGCGCCGCCCGACTGTCCGACCTGGGTGGGAAAGCCCCAGATGTTGCCGAGTCCCACCGCGGACCCGGTGGCGGCGAGGACGAAGCCGGCGCGGGAGCCCCAACTTCCTCGTTCGTTGTTCATGACGGTCGCTCCGTTCCCTTCGGCGGGGTCATTCGCCGAGGCGGCGGATCTCCCCGGTCGTCGGGGAGATGCGGAAGATCGCGGGAACCCGCGCGTCGGCGACGAGCAGATCGCCGTTCCCGGCGGCGGCGATCCCCTGCGGACTCGCGAGCGGTTCGCCCTCGGCCAGGACCGAGACCCTCCCCTCGGGGCTCACCCGCCAGATGCAGCGGGCGTAGCCGTCGGTCACGAAGAAGCCCCCGTCCGCGGCGCGCGCGAAGTCGTGGGGGAACTCGAAGGGGGGCGAGAGCACCAGCGGTTCGGCGGCGCCGTTCTCGATCCGCAGGAGGTTCCGGTCGGTGAGCACATGGAGGGAGCCGTCCTCCCCGGCCAGGATGGCCCGGGGAGCCACGATGTCCAGGACCTCCTCGACTTCGGCGTCCGCGCGGACCCGGCGTAGCCGACGGGTCACCCGGTCCACTGCCAGCACTTCGCCTTCCGGGAGCACCGCGACTCCCCAGGGGGTCACGAAGCGGTCGTCGTCGGGGATCTTCTCCACGGCGCCGGCGGGGGAGATGCGGTAGAGCGCCATCGTCGCCGGGTCGCTGGCGACGACGGATCCCCCGGGCGCCGGGGCGATGTGCCGGATGCCGAAGAGCGGGGTCCGGGGGAGCCCCTCGCCGGCGGCCACGACCGCGAAACCGTCGCCGTCCCAGCGCAGCAGCGACGCGGCCTCGAGGTCGGCGACGAAGATCTCACCCGCCTCGGAGACCGCCACATCTACCGGGTACCGGAGTTGCGCGGCGACAGCCGTCGTCGGCGCGGCGGCGAGGAAGAGGGCCGCTCCGAGGGCGGGGACGGTGCGCCGGGCGAGGGAACGGGGTTCCCGAACGCCGCGAAGAGGGTGCAAGGGGGAGATGGGAGACGGACGCGCGCCGGCGAGCGAGTGTAGCAGTCCCGGCCCGCCCCGGAGGCCTCGGCTGCGAGGCGCGTTTTCCGGGGGCGGCAGCCGGTACCCTCCGCCGGACGAGGAGTCGCGCCATGACCGCCGGAACCATCCCCCACCGCCTCCGGGCGTTCCTCTCCGACCGGCCCGGCTCGCCCGCGCGAGGGCCGGTCTTCGCCGCCGGCTGGCTCTTCGGCGCCTTCCTCGCCGCCGGCTGTACCGCTCCCCCGGCGGAGCGGGCCCCGGAGGAGTCGTCGCCGCCGGGGTCCTCCCCGCCTTCGTCTTCGCGGGAACTCATCGAGAGGTCCATCGCGTACCACGACCCCGAGGGGGTCTGGGAGACCGCCGCGGTGGCGCTGCGGCTCGTCGAGTCACGTCCCGAGCGGCCGCCCCGGACGACGGAGATCCGGCTGGACGCCGGCGCCGGGCGCGTGTCCGTGACCCGGGACTCCGGGGACGGCGCCGCCCGGTTCGAGATCCACGGGGAGGAGATCGTCTCCCGGTCGGTGGACGGCGAAACGACGCTTTCGGAAGAATCTCTCGCCGAAGCCGGGCTCGGGGCGGAGACGGTGAGGCGGCTCCGCGACTACTACCTGTACCTGTGGGGGCTGCCGATGAAGTTGCGCGACCCGGGCGCGATCTTCGACCCGGAACCGGCGCCGGACCTCTGGGAGGGACAGGAGGCGCTGCGGGTCCGGGTCACCTACGACCCCGAGGTCGGCGGCGACACCTGGTACTTCTTCTTCGACCCGGAGACGGCGCGGCTCGTCGGCTACCGCTTCCACCACGACGAGACGAAGAACGACGGGGAGTACATCCTGCTCGGCGGCGAGATCTCGGGCGGCGGGCTCCGCCTGCCGGCCCGGCGGAGTTGGTACTGGAACGACAGCGGCGACTTCCTCGGCGAAGACGAGGCGGTGGCCCTCGAAGTGGAGCCCCGGGGGGAGTCCGGCTGATCCGGAGCCTGATCCGGGTCGGTCCGGTCCGCGCCGGCGAGCACCGCCGGCGCGCCGGGTCGGTTGCGGCCCGGTTACCGGATGAGGGGCGCGATCACCAGCGCCACCACGGACATCAACTTGATGAGGATGTTGATCGCCGGGCCGGCGGTGTCCTTGAACGGGTCCCCCACGGTGTCCCCGACCACCGCCGCCTTGTGGGCCTCGCTGCCCTTGCCGCCGAGGTGGCCGCCTTCGATGTGCTTTTTGGCGTTGTCCCAGGCGCCGCCGGCGTTCGCCATGAAGATGGCCAGCAGGACGCCGCTCACGAGCGCTCCGGCGAGGAGTCCGGCGAGGAAGTTCTTGTCCAGGAAGCCGGCGGCGACCGGGATCAGGACCGCCAACAGGCCCGGGGCGACCATCTTCCGGAGCGCCGCCGCGGTGGCGATGTCCACGCAGCGGGCGTTGTCCGCCTTCGCGCCCGGTTCGCCCTGCAGCAGGCCGGGGATCTCCCGGAACTGCCGGCGCACCTCGCGGATCATGGCGAAGGCGGCTTCTCCCACCGCCTTCATGGCGATCGAGGAGAACAGGAACGGCACCATCCCGCCGATGAGCAGGCCGGCGAGCACCACCGGGTTGCCCAGCGAGAGGCCCAGCGCCCCGACCTCGGCCTGCTGCTGGAAGGCGGACATGAGCGCCATGGCGGCGAGCGCCGCCGAGCCGATGGCGAAGCCCTTGCCGATGGCCGCGGTGGTGTTCCCGACAGCGTCCAGTCTGTCGGTGCGGCCCCGGACTTCGGCGGGGAGTTCGCTCATCTCGGCGATGCCTCCGGCGTTGTCGGCGATCGGGCCGTAGGCGTCCACCGCCAACTGGATCCCCACCGTGGCGAGCATTCCCAGCCCGGCGACAGCGATGCCGTAGAGCCCCGCCAGTTGGTAGCCGAGGGTGATGGCGCCGGCGATCAGGAGCAGGGGGAGCGCGGTGGAGCGCATCCCCAGCGCCAGGCCGGCGATGATGTTCGTGGCGGAACCGGTGCCGGAGGCCTCGGCGACGGCCTGCGCCGGTTTCCGGGCGTCGGAGGTGTAGTACTCGGTGATCATCCCGATGGCGGCGCCGACCGCCAGGCCGGTCACCAGGCAGCCGTAGATCGCCCCCTGCGCCTCGGGCGCCAGGGCGCCGATGACCGGCCAGGCGATGACCAGCATCAGGACGCCGGCGCCGAGGGTTCCCATATTGAGCGCCGTCTGGGGGTTGCCGCCCTCGCGGGTCCGCACCGCGAAGGTGCCGAGGACGCTGGCGGCGATCCCGAAGCCGGCCAGCGCCAGCGGCAGCACCACCAGGCGCAGCGGGTCCGCGCCGATCGTCGCGGCGTAGCCGACGCCGAGCACCATGCCGGCGATGATCGCCCCGACATAGGACTCGAACAGGTCCGCTCCCATGCCGCACACATCGCCCACGTTGTCCCCGACATTGTCGGCGATCACCGCCGGGTTCCGGGGGTCGTCCTCGGGGATCCCGGCTTCGACCTTGCCGACCAGGTCCGCGCCCACATCGGCGGACTTGGTGTAGATGCCGCCGCCGACCCGGGCGAAGAGCGCGATGGAGGAGGCGCCCAGGCTGAACCCGGAGAGCACCTGCAGTACCTGTCCGGTGTCCTCGAACATGCCCCGGTACAGGGCGAAGAGGCCGGAGAGGCCGATCACCCCGAGGCCGACCACGGACATACCCATGACCGACCCGCCGGCGAAGGCCACGGTCAGCGCCGGGGCGATCGAGGTCCGGGCGGCGTTCGCGGTGCGCACGTTCGCCGCGGTGGCGACCCGCATCCCGAAGAAGCCGGCGAGCGCGGAACAGAGCGCCCCGACGAGGAAGGAGAGGCCGACCAGTTGGTTCCCGGTCCCCAGGTTGGCGACGAACAGCAGCGCCGCCACGACCAGGGCGAACACCGCCAGCACCGAGTACTCGCGTCGCAGGAAGGCCATCGCGCCTTCCCGGATGGCGGCGGCGATCTCCTTCATCCGGTCGGTTCCGGCATCCTGCCGGCCCACGAACCGTGCCCGGCTGAGGGCGAAGAGCAGCGCCACCGCGCCGAATGCCGGGGTCAGGTAGAGATAAGTGTCCAAGAGGGTGTTCTCCGCGGTTCAGCGTCCGCGATGCGGGTCGGGGCGGCGGCGCGTTTCGCCGCCCGGAACGCCGGTGGGGCCGGCGCAGCCGCTCCCCGGGGGGCGCCGGCTGCAACCGGTGGAATGACGGTTCGGCGGATCTCCGCGCTCGGGATCCGGAGAGCGATCGCCGGGGCGATCGGGAGGGAGATCGGCGGGAGCGTCGTCGGGGCCGGTTCGCAAGGCGCGACGAGCGCCGCCGCCCCGGGAGTCCGCCGGTCCGGGCCGCGAATTCTATCCGTGGACTCGGAGTCTCCCCGACTCCGTATCGGTCCCCGGCCGGTCGGGGTCAGGCCGCTTTCCGGCGGGCGTCGCGGATGGTCTGGTAGGCGCGCTGGATCTCCTGGGTGCGCCGGGTGGCCTCCTCCTTCATCTCCTCCGGCAGCCCCTGCGCCGCCAATCGGTCGGGGTGGTGCTGCATCATCAGGCGCTTGTAGGCGGAACGGAGTTCGTCGTCGGCGGCGGAACGCTCGAGACCGAGGACGCCGTACGCGCCGGCGAGGCGCTCCTCCGCGGTCGCCTGCCGGGGGGCGAAGGAAGCGGAGGCCAGCCGCTCCATCTGCTGCAGTTCGGCCCGGGAGAAACCGAGCACGGCGCCGATGTGGTCGAGGATGCGGCGCTCCTCCGGGTGGACCACGCCGTCGGCCCAGGCCGCCTTCCACTGGATCTCCAGGAAACTGCGGAGCAGGTTCCGGCGGCGCCCCAGGATGCGGACCAACTGCGCGAGCGCGGCGTCGAGATGGAAGTGCGGGGACTTCCCTTCGGCGAAGAGTTGCGCCGCCAGTCTCCGGTCGTCGGCATCGAGGCCGAGGCCCTCCATCACGGCCCGGGCGAACTGCGCCTCCTCCTCGCTGACCCGGCCGTCCGCCTTGGCGATGTGGCCCATGACGCCGAAGGTGGCCACGAAGAACGCCACCCGGCGCTCCTCCACCGGGTCCATCGCCGGGGGCGGGGGCGGGCCGCCGCCGGAGCGGCCCCGGTGGCCCGCGGGGCCCGGCGCCCCCGACGAACGGGTTCCGGCGTTCGCCGCCGCGCTGCCCAGGCTGGAGCCGATCGTCGCCCCCAGCAGGGCGCCCAGCGGACCGCCCAGGGTGAAGCCGAGGGCGCCGCCGATGAGCGTGCCCAGGATGCCCATCGAATTCTCCTCCGTTCCCGATTCCGGGGACGGGCGGCGCGCTCGCGCCCCCGCCGGTCAGCCCTCCGCGCGGGGATGTCGCGGAGCGGAAAAAATTCTAGCCGCCCGCCCCCGCGGCATCGGTTCTGCCGAGGAGGCGGCGCAGGCCGGGCTCGCCGATTCCGGCGCCGGTCACCAGGGCCACCGAGAGCCCGCGCTCCCGGAGCGGCGTCTTCCGGGCCCCGGCGGGGGCGAGCGCCCCGGAGGGCTCGGTCAGGATCTTCCCGGCGAACAGGAGGTCGCGGGAGGCGGCCAGGGTCTCCGCGTCGGTGACCAGGACCGTCTCGTCCACAAGTGCCGCGAGCGCCGGGTACAACTCTTCGGTGAGGTAGGGGACGGCCACGCCGTCGCAGATCGTGCGGCACTCGGCGGCGACGGCGCGGCCGGCGAGCCGGCTGCGGTGGAGGGCGCAGCAGCCGGTCGGTTCGACCGCGAACACCCGGAGCGCCGGACGGCGGTCCCGGAGCGCGCCGGCGACTCCGGCGAGGAGTCCGCCGCCGCCGACGGGGACGAACACCGACTCCAGGTCGGGCGCCGCTGCCAGGATCTCGACCGCCAGACTCGAATGCCCGCGATGGACGAGGGGTTCGGTCCAGGGGTGGACGAAGGCGTAGGGCTCCGCCTCGAACCGGCGTTCGCGCAGGAACCGGAAGAGTTCGTCGGCGGGGCAGGGGCGGGGCACGCCGCCGGCCTCCCGGAAGGCCTCCACCTTCGCGGCCGGCGCCGTTTCCGGCAACAGCGACCGGGCGGTCGTCTCCAGTCGGGCGGCGGCCCAGGCGAGGGCGAGCGCGGTGTTCCCGGCGCTCACCGTCGAGAGGCCGCGCCGAACCTGCTCCCCGTCGAGCGAGAAGGCGGCGTAGCCCACGCCGCGCACCTTGAAGGAGCCGGTGGGCAGCAGGGTCTCGATCTTGAGCGACAGGCGCTCGCCGAACGCCGCCGGTGCCGGCAGCAGCGGCGTCGGCGGGAACTCGCGGCGGAGCCGGGCGGTCGCTTCGAGCGCTTCGGCCCAGGTCGGCGGAACGAGGGCGCCGCCGGTGTCCGCGGTCCGGTCGCTTCCGACAGCGCCGCCGGTGGCCGAGGGCCGGGGAGCCATCCGCCGATACTATGGGGCCCTGTCGCGGAGCCTGCCGCGGAGCCCGACATGGAGCCCGCCGTGGGGCCGGCGGTCCGGCCCCACCGACGGTGCTCCCCGACAGCGCCTCCCGGCGCGTTCGCCGGCTTCCTCCGGCGGACCGTCTCCCCCCGCCGCCACCCTGCTGCAGTCTTCTTCCGAGGGTCGAGACCGGCCATGAGCCTCCGCTGCTTTCCGTTCGCCTCCGCACCGGCGGTCGGCGCCCGCCGGCTTCGCCGCGCCGCGGGGCGGCCGGCGCTCCCGCTCCTGTGGGCGAGCCTCGCCTTCGCGGCGCTGCCGGCCCGAGCCGCGGGCCAGTCCTCGGGCAAGACCGACGACTCCGGCTGGGACACCACCCTGGCCCGCGGGGACGCCTGGGATCTGGAATTCGAGACTTCTTCCGGGACCTTCCTCTCGATCGATGTGTCGCCGGACGGTTCGACCCTGGTCTTCGACCTGCTCGGCCACCTCTATCGCCTCCCGTCCGAGGGCGGCCGCGCGGAGTGCCTCACGCAGGACAGCGGGGTGGCCGTGAACTACCACCCCCGCTTCTCCCCGGACGGGGGGACGATCGCCTTCATCTCCGACCGCGGCGGCCAGGCGAACCTCTGGCTCATGGACGCCGACGGCGGCGACCCGCGCCCGGTCCATGAGGACGGCGAGTCGCGGGTGGTGACCCCGGCCTGGCTCCCGGACGGGCGCGGCATCGTGGCGCGCCGCTCCACGCTCTCCCGGCCGCGCGCCTCCGGGCTCTACCTGTTCCACCCGGAAGGCGGGAGCGGAGTGGAACTGGTCGGGGACGACTTCCCCCGCGCCGGCTGGCCGGCGCCCTCTCCCGACGGGGCCGGTCTCTACTTCCACTTCGCCCCCTCCCGGGAACGGGATCCGGTGCGGGGCGCGATGCAGATCCGCCGCCTCGACCTCTCGAGCGGCGCGGTGTACGAGGTCACCGCCGGGCAGGCGCAGCAGCAGTACCAAGGTTCGAGCGGCGGCGCCATCGCCCCGGAACCCTCCCCCGACGGGCGCTACCTGGCGTTCGCCCGCCGGATCCCGGGCGGCGTCATCTCCTGGAAAGGGCACCGCTTCGGCCCGCGTACGGCGCTCTTCCTCCGGGACCTGGCGACCGGGGCCGAACGGCTGCTGGCCGACCCCATCGAGACCGACATGGCGGAGGGCATGAAGACCGAGCGGGTCCTGCCCGGGTACGCCTGGACGAAGGATTCCCGCCACCTCTATGTGGCTCGCGGCGGGCGCATCCACCGGGTGGATGCCGCCGCCGGGGAGAGCACCGAGATCCCGTTCACCGCCACCGTGCGCCGCCGCGTCTCGGGTCAGGCCCGGGCGCACCTCGACCTCTCCGGGCCCCGCTTCCGGGCGCGGATGCTCCGCTGGCCGGCGGTCTCTCCGGACAGCTCGCTCGCGGTCTTCCACGCGGCCGGCCGGCTCTACCGGATGGAGTTGCCCGACGGGGCGCCGCGCCGGCTCCTCGGCGGCGGCGGGGAGGCCTACGAGCTCGCTCCGGCGTTCTCCCCGGACGGCAGCACCGTGGCCTATGTGTCCTGGGAGGACACCGTGGGCCACCTGTGGACCGTTCCCGCCGAGGGGGGCGCGCCCACCCGGCTCACCGAGGTCGCCGGCGAGTACCTGCACCCGGTCTGGACCCCGGCCGGCGACGGGATCGTCGTCGCGCGCGGGAGCGGCGCCACCGCCCGGGGCCGTTCCTGGTCGCAGAACCTCTGGTACGACCTGGTGCGAGTCCCCGCGTCCGGGGGCGAGGCCGCGGTGCTCACCCGCACCCTCCGGCCCTACAACGGCGGGAGGCCGCTCATGCCCCGGCGGCAGATCGTCGCCCCTTCGTTCGGGCCCGAAGGGCGGCTCTTCTTTCCGGAACAGACCAGCCGGGAGCGCGGCGGACGCCGCGAAGAAGTGACCGAACTGGTCTCCGTCCGTCCCGACGGTTCGGACCGGCAGGTGCACCTGACTTTCCCCCACGCCGACGAGGCGGCGCCCTCGCCGGACGGCCGCTTCGTCGCCTTCGCCGAGGGCGACAACGTGTACCTGACCGCGCTCCCCTGGCCGGGGACCGGAGGGGAACCGCCCCACCTGGAGCGCCGCCGCGCCGTCCTCCCGATCCGGACGGTGACCACCGACGGCGGGATGTTCCCGCGCTGGACGCCCGGCGGACTCCTCACCCTGGGGAGCGGCCCCCGGATCACCACCTACGACCCGGACACCGGCGAGACTGTCCACCACGAGGTGGACCTTCGCCTGCCCCGCCGTCGCGCCGCCGGCTCCCTGCTGTTCCGGGGCGGCCGTCTGGTCACCCTGGGGGAGCCTGGTGTCGTCGAGGAGGGGGCGGTGCGCATCGTGGACGGCTGGATCGCCTGCGTCGGCGCCTGCGAGGCGCAGCCGGACGACCGCGTGGTGGAGGTCCCCGGGAAGACGCTGATCCCCGGCCTGATCGACATGCACGCCCACCATCACCGGGATCACACCGGCGTCCTCCCCCGGCGGAATTGGGAAGCCGCCGTCTATCTGGCCTACGGGATCACGACCACGCTCGACAACTCGCAGTGGTCGCAGAATGTCTTCTCCGCCGCGGAACTGGTCGAGGCCGGGGAGATGGTCGGCCCGCGCATGTTCAGCACCGGCGACCCGATGTACAGCGGTGACGGGCCGCGCCAGAACGAGATCACCTCCTACGAGGACGCCGAGAACGACATCGAGCGCCTGACCTCCTGGGGGGCCACGGCGATCAAGTCCTACCTGCAGCCGCGCCGCGACCAGCGGCAGTGGATCGCCGACCTGGCCCGGAAGCGCAACCTGATGCTCACCGGCGAAGGCGGCAGCCTGGTGTACAACCTCGGCCTGCTCCTCGACGGGCAGACCGGTTGGGAGCACCCGCTCTCCTATGTGCCGCTCTACGAGGACGCGGCCCGGTTCTTCGGCCGGACCCGGGCGGTGTACTCGATCACCTTCGTCGTCGGCGGACCGAGCGTCTGGAACGAGGAGTACTTCTGGCAGGAGACCGCGAACTGGCGGGATCCGAAACAGCAGCGGTTCCTCCCCTGGCGGATGTTGCTCCCGCACACCCGCCGGCGGCCGCTGCGCGAAACGACCGACTACAGTTTTCCGCTGCTCGCGCAGGGCTTGGCCGATGTGATCGCGGAAGGCGGTTCCGGCGCCATCGGCGCCCACGGACAGCACCACGGGATCGGCTCCCACTGGGAGGTCTGGATGGCCGAATCGGCTCTCGGGGCGGAAGGCGCCCTCGACCTGGCGACCCGCCAGGGAGCGGCGTTCCTCGGCCTGGAACACCAGACCGGCACCATCGAGACCGGGAAACTGGCGGACCTGGTCGTCCTGAACCGGAATCCGCTGGAGGACCTCCGGGCCACCGCCGACATCCTCTATGTGGTCAAGGAGGGGCGGGTGTACGACGGGGACACGCTCGACGAGATCTGGCCGGACCCGCGGTCCTACGGCGGCTACCCCTGGCTCGACGAGACCATGTACCGGGAGGACGAACGCCCGGTCCGCCGGGAAGGCGCCGGCGGCGGGGAGCCCGCCCGCTAGTGCGCGGATTCCCTGCCGCCGCCTGGCTCCTGCTGGTCGTCTCGGTGGTTCCGGGACTGGCTCTCGCGGTCTGGAACGCCTGGCGCGTCCGCCGCGCCGCGCGCCGGGCGGCCCCGGTCCCGACGCCGGAATAGCCGTCGCCGGTGCCGGAGAACTGGCCGCTCTGGGCGGTCCTCGGCGGTTACCTCTCGCTGCTGTTCGGGCTGGCGATCTGGAGTTCCCGCAGCACCCGGGACCTGGCCGGTTACTACCTCGCCGGGCGGCGGCTCCCGGCGGCGGTGGTGGGGTTCTCCGCGGCGAGCACCGGCGAGAGCGCCTGGCTCCTGCTGGGGCTCACCGGCATGGGGTACCTGCTCGGGGTGAACGCGCTCTGGATCGTCTTCGGCGAGGTGGTGGCCACGGCGGTCGCCTGGACCTTCATCGCCCCCCGTTTCAAGGCGCTGGCGGACCGGTACCGGGCGATCACCGTGGCCGACTGGCTCGAGGAGCGCTTCGGCGACCGCCGGCAGGTGCTCCGCCTCATCGGTTCGCTGGTCATCCTCATCATGGCCGGGACCTACATGGCCGCCCAACTCACCGGGTCCGGCAAGACCTTCGAGTCCTTCCTCGGCGTCCCCTACGAGACCGGGGTGCTCCTGGGCGCTGCGGTGATCCTGTTGTACACGGCCTTCGGCGGCCTGAAGGCGGTGGCCTGGAGCGATCTCCTGCAGGCCACGCTCATGGCGGCGGCGCTCGTCGCGCTGCCGGTGGTCGCCATCCTCGAAGTCGGCGGCCTCGGCGCGCTGGCCGAGCGCCTGGCCGCCCTCGAACCGGGCCTGCTGCGGCCGCTGGGCAGCGAAGGCGCCGGCGGGCGCGGGTTCGCCGAGGTCGCCAGCCACCTGGGAGTGGGGCTCGCGTTCCTCGGGGCGCCGCAGCTCCTGGTTCGTTTCATGGCCTCGCGGGACCGGAAGACGCTTTCGGACGGCGGGGTGATGGCCGCCTTCGTCATCGTCCTGTTCGACGTGGGAGCGGTGCTCACCGGCATGGCCGGCCGGGCGCTCCATCCGAACCTCGCCGACGCCGAGGGGATCCTGCCGCTGCTGGCCTCCGAACTGATGCCGCCGGTGGTGACCGGGCTCTTCCTGGTGGCGGTGCTGGCGGCGATCATGTCCACCGCCGACTCGGTGCTCCTGCTGGCCTCCTCGAGCGTGGTGCGGGACTTCTTCCAGAAGATCCTGGGGACGCGATGTCCGGACCCGGCGGCGCCGGGGATCCGCGGGGCTGTCGCCCGCCTGGCCGGCGACGAGCGGCGCCTCTCCCGGTTCGGGAAGGGGATCACCGTGGTCCTGGGGCTGGTGGGGATCGCGGTGGCGCTGCCGGAAGTGCGGATCGTGTTCTTTTTCGTCCTGTTCTCCTGGTCGGGGCTCGGCTGCGCCTTCGCCCCGGTGGCGATCCTGGGGATCTCCTGGAAGCGGCTCACCCTCCCCGGCGCCGCCGCCGGCATGATCGCCGGGTTCTCCGCCTCGGTGGGCTGGTTCCTCTGGGGCAAACCGCTGTTCTTCGACCTGTACGAGATGGTCGTGGGCTTCGCCGCCGGCTTCGCCGCCGCGATCGGGGTGAGTCTCCTGACCCGGCCGGACCCGGAGAGCGCCCGCCAGATCGAGCTGGCCCGGCGCTGGGCCGCGGCCGGCGCCGCGCCGGACGAGAAGGGCTCCTGATGCCCCGGCGCGGCCGGGGCGCCTCGTCCCGCCGGCCGCTCCTCGGGGCCGCGCTGGCGGTCCTCTCCGCGGCCCCGGCGTGCGACGAGGGGGGCGGCGGCGGAAGCCCGACGACGCCGGCTCCGGCCGCGGCCGCGGGAATCGCCCGGATCGAGGTCGTTTCCGAACCGGCCGCGAACGACACCTACCTGGCGGGGGAGGAGATCGTCTTCGGAGTGTGGCTGACCAGCGGGCTCCCGGTGGAAGCGGTCGGCCCCGCCTTTCTGACCTTCGACCTGGGCCTGGCGCGGCAGCCGGCGGAACTCGCCCGGACCGACGGCGAGCGTCTCGAATTCCGCTACCGCATCCGCCGCGGCGACTACGATGGCGACGGGGTGAGCGTGCCCGAAGGGGAACTCGCCTTCTCCCCCGGCGGCGGCCTGAGCGTGGGCGGGGTCCCGCTGGATCCCCGGGTGCCGGAGATCCCGGGGGAGGGGGCGCACCGGGTCTATGCCCGTTTCGCCCCGGGCGAATCGGTGGTGTTCGACGACGGTCTCGAGTTCCTCGCCGACCCGCCGGAGGGAACGCCGGTGGCCGGCTGCGCCGCCATCGAGGACGCCGCGCCGATCGTGGAAGCGGTGCTCGACGGAACTCCGGGGCGGGCCGCGACCCTCTTCGCCGCGGCGCTCGGGAGCGGCCGCTGCGCCGAACTGCCCGCCGGCGAGGCGGCGATCTTCCTCTCGGCCGGGATCCGGGAACACCGCGGCCGGATCTACGACCTGGTGCTCGCCTACGGCCCCGGCGATTCGGCCCGGGGCCGGACCTCGGCGAACTGGTGGACGCTCGGGGACTACCTCGCTCCGGCCCCGGGCGCGGCCTCCGGGTCCCGCTCCCCGGCCCAGTACATCGGGCCCCCGCGCTCCGCCGGGAAGCCGTAGCCCAGCGTCCAGACCAGATCGAGGTCCCCGGACCGTTCGGCGACGGCGTCCTGCAGCACCGCCCGCCCTTCCGCGACGAGCGCCGCGAGGCACCGCTCCCGGATCTCCGCCGGCGGGACCGGGCGGCGTTCGACCCCGGCGGCGGCGGACGCCGCGCGGACGACCCCGGCGACCTCCGGGTCCGGTCGGGGCGTGCGGTCGCCGGGTTCGTACCGGTAGAAGCCGGCCCCGGTCTTCTGGCCGAGCCGGTTCCTCTCGACGAGCCGGTCGGCCACCGACGCCGGCGGGGGCGGCTCCCCGCGGGCTTCGGCCTCCCGCGCCTGCCGCTTCCGGACCGCGGCGCCGATGTCGAGCCCGGCGAGGTCGGCCACCTCGAACGGCCCCATGGCGAAGCCGAAGTCGCGGAGAGCCCGGTCCGCTTCCTCCGGCAGCGCCCCTTCGAGCAGCAGTCGGTCGGCCTCGCGGCGGTAGGCGTAGAGCATCCGGTTTCCCACGAAGCCGTCGCAGACCCCGACCGGCACCGGGATCTTCCCGAGCCGCTCGGCCAGGCGCATGGTGGTAGCGAGGGTGTCCCCGGAGGTGCGGTCGGCGACGACCACTTCGAGAAGGCGCATGACCTGCGCCGGGCTGAAGAAGTGGGTTCCCAGCACCGCCTCCGGCCGCCCGGTGGCGGCGGCGATCGCGTTCACATCGAGTGAGGAGGTGTTCGTGGCGAGCACCGCGCCGGGCGGGGCGGTCCGGTCGAGGCCCCGGAACACGCGGCGTTTCACCTCGAGATCCTCGAACGCCGCTTCCACGAAGAAGTCGGCGCCGGCGAGGTCCTCCAGCCGCGCCGCCCGGCGGATCCGCTGCTTCCGGGTCTCCGCCTCCCCCTCGGTCAGGCGGCCCCGAGCGACCGCCCGGGAGAGGGTTCCCGCGACCGCCTCGAGTCCCCGCGCCCAGGCGGCGTCGGACTCTTCGAAGACGGAGACCGGAATGCCGGCGGCGGCGAAAGAGAGCGCGATGCCGCGCCCCATGACGCCGAAGCCGACGATCCCCGCCGCTTCCACTTCCCTCGCCTCGGCGCCCTCGGGGATCCGGCGGGAACGGCGGGCCTCCCGCGCCGCCTGCGCCAGGTGCTCCCGCGCCCGGGCCGCCTCCTCCGGCCCCGGCGGCTCGAAGCGTTCCGGCGGGATCGCGGCCGGAGGGGGGCTCATCGAAGGACGAAGGGATTCAGTGGAGCAAGCCGGTCGGGCGCCTCTCCGGCGGAGCGACTCCGCCGGCGTTCGGGCCCCGGTACCCGGGAGCGGATTCTCCCGGTCGGCGCGGGGGTGATTCTCGCTCGGTGCTACCTTCGGGTGCGCCCGGAGGCGTCCTCTCCATGCGGAAAGTCCTGAAACTCGCTCTCGTTCCGGTCCTGCTGGCCGGGGCCTTCGCCGCCGGGTGGGGGTGGGACTCGATCGGCGGCGGGCGGGCGGCGCCGCCGGCCTCCCTCTCGGAGCGGGAGCGGGCCTTCACCGAGCGGATGCGCGGGGTCGTCCTCGACGGGAGATTCACGGTGGAGACCCCGGAACGCCGTCCCGGCTTCTTCGAGGATCGGTACGAGATCGCCGGGGTGCAGAAACTGGACGGCGACCGCTGGCGCTTCGACGCCCGCCTCGTGTACGGCGACCTCGACCTGACGCTGCCGGTGGTGGTCCCGGTGCTCTGGGCCGGGGAAGTGCCGATGATCCACCTGGTGGACGCGAACCTGCCCGGACTGGGCGAGGAATTCGGCGCCACCATCCTCTTCCACGGGGATCACTACGCCGGGACCTGGAGCCACGGCGAGGTCGCCGGCTTCATGCTCGGCTCCGTTTCCCGGGCCACGGACTGATCCCCGCGAATTCCGGAGCCGATCCCGGCGCCCCGGGGCGCGTATCATCGGGGGCGTGGCGGAGTTCGACCGGGTCGTCCGGGGCGGGACAGTGGCGACGGCGCGGGAAGTGCGCGTCGCCGATGTCGGGATCGTCGGCGGTCGGGTCGCCGCGGTGGAACCGGGGCTCGGGCCCGGACGGGAGGAGATCCCCGCCGCCGGCCGTCTGGTGCTGCCGGGCGGGGTGGACGCCCACACGCACATCGAACAGCGTTCCTCGATGGGTCTGAGGTGCGCCGACGACTACCTCTCGGGGACGACCTCCGCCCTCTGCGGAGGGACGACGACGATCCTCTCCTTCGCCGTCCAGGGGCGGGGGGAGTCGCCGGCGCAGGTCGTCGCCGACTACCACCGGGCGGCCGGGCCGAAGGCGGTCTCCGACTACGGGTTCCACCTGATCGTCGCCGACCCGACGCCGGAGGCGCTCGGGGTCGAGATCCCGCGACTGGTGGCGGAGGGGGTCACCTCCTTCAAGATCTACATGACCTACGACCGGGTTCGCCTCGACGACCGCCAGTTCCTCGAGGTGCTGGAGGCGGCGCGTCGGTTGGGGGCGCTGACGATGGTGCACGCCGAAAACCACGACATGATCGGCTGGATGTCGGACCGGTTGGAAGGCGCGGGCTACACGGAGCCGAAATACCACGCTCCCGGCCACCCGCTCCTCGCCGAGAAGGAAGCCACCGGACGGGCCATAGACCTCGCCGAACTCCTCGACGCGCCGCTCTATGTGGTCCATGTCTCCTCGAAGGAGGCCGCCGCCGAGATCCGGGCGGCGCGCCGCCGGGGGCTCAAGGTGTTCGCGGAGACCTGTCCGCAGTACCTGCTGCTCACCGCCGAGGATCTCGACCGGCCGGGGATGGAGGGCGCCAAGTGGTGCTGCAGCCCGTCGCCCCGCGACGAACAGTCCCAGCAGGCGCTCTGGGAAGGGATCCGCGACGGGGTGTTCGAGGTGGTCAGTTCGGACCACGCCCCCTACAGTTTCGACGAACGGGGGAAGTTGGCGGCCGGGCCGCAGCCCCCGTTCTCGAAGATCTGCAACGGCGTCCCCGGAGTCGAACTCCGGTTGCCGCTCCTCTACACGGAGGGGGTCGGCGCCGGGAGGATCTCCCTGGAGCAGATGGTCGCCGTCGCCTGCGAGAACCCGGCGCGACTGTTCGGGATCTACCCCCGGAAGGGGACCCTGGCGCCGGGCAGCGACGCCGACCTCTCCCTCTGGGATCCGGACCGGGAGGTGGAGGTGCAGTGGACGGCCCTCCACGACCGGGTGGGGTACACGCCGTACGAGGGGCGGCGGCTGCGCGGGTACCCGGAGACGGTGCTCCGCCGGGGCGAGGTGGTGGTGCGCGACGGGGAACCGGTCGCGGCGGCCGGGAGCGGGCAGTTCCTGGAGCGGAAGCCGGCCGATGCGGGCCGTCCCCGGGGCGTCCCCTCCCCGTCGGTGGCGCTCGCCCGGCGGCTGGGCGCGACCGACTTCCTCCGGTAATCCGGAGCGGCCGGTCAGCGTCGGAGGGTCGGCTGGCCGAAGGCGCGGTCCTGCTCGACCACGATGACGCCGTTCTCCGCGACATACCGGGCCCAGCCGGAGAGCAGGGAGTCGAGCACCTCCGGCGTCTCGTCGGCGAGGTCGCGGAGTTCGCCGGGGTCCGCCTCGAGGTCGTGGAGCGCCCAGGCGCCGGCGCCGAGCGGCGGCGGCTGCCAGACGATCTTCCACTTTCCCCGGCGGTAGGCGCGGCGTCCGAAGAGTTCCCAGCCGGCTTCCGCTTCGGGGCGGGCGGCGTCGTCCGCTGCCGCGAGCAACGGGAGGAGCGAAACGCCGGTGGGTCGGGCGCGGCGGTCGGATTCGTCCGCATCGGGGAGTTGCGCCCCGGCCAGTTCGAGGAAGGTGGGGAACAGGTCCGTCACCTGGACGAACGCGCTCTCGACCGAGCCGGGGCGGAGACCGGTCAGCGACGCCGGCGCCGCGGCGAACCCGGGCACCCGGATGCCGCCTTCGTGGTTGAACTGCTTGAAGTACCGGTACGGAGCGGTGATCGCGTGCGCCCACTCCGGGCTGAGCCAGGCGAACGAGCCTCGGCGGCCGATCTCCTCGTACGAGAAGTCGAAGTGCTCGGCCAGGAAGGTGTCGTTCCCGGGCAGTCCGGTCACCGCCTCGCCGGCCGCGCCGTTGTCCGAAAAGAAGACGAAGAGGGTGTTCTCGAGATGGCCCCGTTCCTCGAGCGCCGTGACCAGCCGCCCCAGGTGATGGTCGAGCCGGTCCACCATCGCCGCGTAGATCTCCATCGTCCGGGTTTCCCGCCGGCGCTCCCCGGCGGGGAGGTCCGCGAACCGGCGGGCGTAGCGCGGCAGCGGCGGAACGGCGGTCTCCGCCGGGATCACCCCGGCCCGTTTCGCCCCGGCGACGCGCTGCCGGGCGAGCGCCTCCCAACCCTCGTCGTAGGCGCCGGCGTAGAGATCCAGGAATTCATCGGGAACCTGCAGCGGCCAGTGGGGCGCCGTATAGGTTCCGAGCAGGAAGAACGGTTTCCCCAGGGACTCCGCCTCGTCCAGGTTCTCGAGCAGGCGGTCGGTGTAGGCACGGGTCGAGTAGAAGCCGGGAGGCAGCCCGTCGAGGATCTCCCCGTCGCGCCGGTAGCGGATCTCGTCGAAGTCGTCCACCGGGGCGGCGTCCTCGAAGTGGCTGGCGGCGCCGGTGAGGAGCACGAAACTGCGGTCGAAGCCCCGGGAGCGGGGGCTCTGGTCGTCCGCCTGGCCGAGGTGCCACTTCCCGGCGATGGCGGTGAAGTAGCCGGCTTCGCGCAGGACCGCCGGAAGGTGGAAGACATGGTCGTTCAGGAATCCCTCGTAGCCGATGCGGCCCTCGAGGTCCTCGCCCATGAGGCTCGCCATCCCGCCGAGGCCGGCGCGGTGGTGGTCCACGCCGGAGAGGAGCATCGCCCGGGTGGGGGAGCAGGTGGCGGCGGTGTGGAAGTCGGTGAACCGCACGCCGCGGGCGGCGAGGGCGTCCAGGTTCGGCGTGCGGATATCGCCTCCGAAGGCGCCCAGGTCGGTGTAGCCGAGGTCGTCGGCCACGATCACCACGATGTTCGGCCGGGCCGGCCGTTCCTCCCCGGCGCCGCAGCCGGAGAGCGCCCCGACGCCGGTCAGGAAGAGCAGGGCTGCGGGGAAGAAGCCGGCGGGAGGGGCGTGCCGTCGCCGCCGCGTCGGGGCCCCGGTCCGGCGGCGGCGGCGCTGACGAGGGAACACGGAGCCGAACGGTACCGGAACGGACGCTCCTCGACCCCCGAACCCCCGGATCGCTCCCCGCGCCGACTCCATCGGAACGGACCCCGGCTCCGGGCCGCGGCGGTTCCCGGGGTCGGGAGGGCTCAGGCCCGGGGCCGGAGCCATCCCGCCGCCGCGCCGCCGACGAAACTGGAGAGGGCGCTGCCGGCGATCAGTCCCCCGGCGAGAACCTGCCGGACGGAGTCGGCCCGGTCGCCGAAACGCCCCCGGAGGGCGCGCCGGACGAGCAGCGCGGCGAGCGCGGTCCAGCCGGCCGCGGGGCTGAGGATGAGCAGACCGGTCGCGAAGAGGACCCCCAACTGTCGGGATCGGCCGCCGACCCACTGCAGGAGCGCTCCCGGAAGCGCCCAGAGCGCCAGTTTCCCGGCGAGGCCGGGCGCCGCGCCGGCGGTGACGGCGGCCACGGCGACCCGGTCGTAGGGAGGGAACAGATCCGCCCGGAAGTACGACTCGTAGGTGAGCAGCACCAGCCCGGAGGCGACCAGGAGACCGAAGACTTCCGCGGTCCGCTGGGCCCGCCGGCCTTCGACTTCCCGGGCCGGATCGCGCCCCTCGCCGCGCAGCAGGAAGCCGGCCTTGAGGTCGTAGCCGAGATCGGCGAACGCCGGCCCGGTGGCCGAGGTGAAGCCGGTGAGGAGCACCAGCGCCAGGGGCGGGAAGCCGAGCAGCATTCCCAGCAGGAGGAACAGCAGCGAGGTGGCGAACGCCGGGAACCAGCCGGCGTGCATCGCCGAGAGCCCGACGAGCAACTCGGAGACCAGCGCGGCGGTCGCGGCGAACAGGGCGAAGGCGACGACGCCGGCGGGCCCCATCCCGGTCGCGAGCCCGCCGAGGACCGCCACCAGGGCGGCGGCGCCGGCGAATGCGGCGAAGCCGCCGGCGAAGACCCGCGCCCCGACTGGCCGCGCCCCGCGGGTCGCGGCGGTCGGCTCGGCTCCCCGCGACCCGCGGCGGCGGCCGAAGAGGGTGGAAGCCATCTGCCCGAGCGCTACCGCGCCCGCTCCGATCATCACTCCGTGCGGGGCGTACTGCGCCGCCAGGTCGAGGCGGAACCGGGCCGGGGCCTCGGCGCGCAGGACCAGGCCGATCCCGAAGGCGGTGAGCGCCGCCGGATTCCCGATCCAGCAGACGCCGACGATGTCCGCGGGGATGCCCAGCGCCCGTCCGCCGGCGCCGAGCAGGGCGCCGAGACCCAGCCACCGGGCCCGGGCGCCGCGTTCGTCCCCGGCCCGGAGGCACTCCGCGGTGGCCACCCCGGCCGGCCAGAGACCCTCCGCGGGGAAGAGGCGGCTGCCGAAGAGTCGATACAGCAGCAGGAGGTCCACCAGACTGCCCAGGACCGCGCCCAGCACCATGGCCGGAACCAGGTCGGGACGCCCGAACAGCCAGACCGCCCCCGCCGGCAGCAGCACCGCGTTCGCCCCGCCGAAGGTGGCCGCGGACACCACCGTCTGGAGCAGGTTCTGCCGTTCGACGCTGCGGAGGCGGCGGGAGGCGGCGAGCGGCAGCCGCGAAACCGCGATCGCGAGGACGGCGCCGATGACCGAACTGTTGGGGGTGATGCCGACGCGGGTCAGCAGTTCCAGACCGATCACCGCGCCGAGGAGCGCCAGCCCGGCGCCGAGCAGCAGGGTCCCCGGCTCGAAGAGGGTCGGGTGGCGCGCGGATCGGGGCAGGGGTTCCGGCAGACGGGCCGTCCAGCCGGCCCGGAGGCGGGCCAGAGTGCCTCCGCGAGGGCCTTCCGGGTAGCGCCCCGTTTTTCTCGAGACCTCGGCAGGGCGGTCCGGTGCTCTCGGACAACGGCTCCGAGTTCGAGGGGCCTTTGCCCGGCTGTTGAAGGCGAGGGGGATCGGGCGCTACTACACCTACCCCCGGTCGCCCAAGATGAACGCCCACCTGGAGCGCGTCAACCGCACCGTCCAGGAGGTGTTCCTGATCCACCACGAAGACCTGCTCCTGGGGCGCCCGCACCGCGTTGGCCCTGCTGAACGGGAAACTGGCCGAGTGGATGCTCTGGTACAACGGGGAGGCCCCCACGACGGCCTGGGGGGCATCACCCCCATCGCCGCGTTCGTCCGCGACCACCCCTACCTCCACACCCTCCACCCGCCGCCCCCGGCCCAGGTCACCGAACCGGCCTCACTGCCCCTCCCCGGACTGATCCTTCCGTCTCCACATTCAATGCCCAATTACCAAATCCACTGGGCCCATACAGCCGGTTGCGCGCCGGCGGGCGCGACCGGTACGCTCGCCGCTCGCGCCGCCGGGAGGGCCGGGGTCCGGTCGGAACGGCGGGCGGGAGGAGTCCGAGCATGAACCACCGCGTCCGCGTCACCGTCAACGGCGAGGCCTCCGGGCACGAGGTCGAGCCGCGGCTGCTCCTCTGCCACCTGCTGCGCGACCGGCTGCGGCTGACCGGGACGAACATCGGCTGCGACACCTCACAGTGCGGCTCCTGCACCGTCCTCATGGACGGGAAGGCGGTGAAGTCCTGCACGATCCTCGCGGTGCAGGCGGACGGGGCGGAGGTCACCACCATCGAAGGGCTCGCCGGGGAGAACGGGCTCCACCCGATCCAGCAGGCGTTCTGGGACCACCACGGCCTGCAGTGCGGGTTCTGCACCCCGGGGATGATCCTGACCGCGGTGGAGATCCTGGAGCGGAACCCGGAGGTGACGGACACCGAAGTACGCCACGGGCTCGAAGGCAACCTCTGCCGCTGCACCGGCTACCAGAACATCGTGAAGGCCATCGTCGCCGCCGGGACCGTCGGGGCGGCGGAAGAGGCGGAGCCCTCCGAGTCCGCCTGAACCGGTCGCGAGAGACCCGGAGCCCCCCCCCCCCCCCCAACCACCGACCAGGGTCCTACCCCACCGGAACCCCGGAGCGGAGAAGCGCCCCCGCCGGACCCGTTCCCGAAGAAACCAGAAGAACCGCGAATCCGAACCCGGAACCGCCAGCCACAGCAGGAGGAACGCCATGGGCCGTTACATCGGAACCGCCATGAAGCGGCGGGAGGATCCCCGTTTCCTCCGCGGCAAGGCCAGTTATGTGGCCAACCTGGATCTCCCGGGCCTGGTCCATGTCGCCGTGAAGCGGAGCCCCCACGCGCACGCCCGCCTCCTCTCGGTGGACGCCTCCGCCGCGCTGGAGATGCCGGGGGTCCTGCGGGTCTTCACCGGCCGGGACTTCGTCGAGGGCGGCTGCGGCGCGCTCCCCTGCGGCTGGGTGGTCCCGGACACGAAGGTTCCGGAGCGGCTGGCCGTGGCCACCGACCGGGTGCGCCATGTGGGGGATTCGGTGGCCGTGGTGGTCGCCGAGGATCCCTACACCGCCGCCGACGCGCTCGACGCGGTGGAGGTCGAGTACGAGCCGCTGCCGGCGGTGGTGGACGCCCGGGGCGCGACCGAAGCCGGGGCGCCGCTCGTCCACGACGGAATCGAGGAGAACATCTCCTACCGGTGGGAACTCGGCAACGAGGAGGTCTGCGAGCAGGCCTTCGCCGAGGCGGCGCACACCGTCGAAGTGGAACTGGAGAACCAGCGCCTGATCCCCACGGCGATGGAGCCCCGGGCGGCGGCGGCGCGCTGGGACGCGGCGACCGAGGAGATGACGGTCTGGACCACCAGCCAGAACCCGCACCCGATCCGGCTCCTCCTGTCGGCGTTCACCCTGGGGATCCCGGAGAGCCGGTTGCGGGTGATCTCCCCGGATGTGGGCGGCGGCTTCGGCAGCAAGATCTTCCACTACCCGGAAGAGGTCATCACGCCCTTCGTGGCGCGCGCCGTCGGGCGTCCGGCGAAGTGGGTGGCGACCCGCTCCGAGAGCCAGATGACGGACTCGCACGGCCGCGACCATGTGACGGCGGCCAAGTTGGCGCTCGACGCCGACGGGAACTTCACCGCCCTTGCCGTCGAGACCTGGGCGAACCAGGGGGCCTACCTCTCCACCTTCGCGCCGCTCATCCCGACCGCCCTCTACATCACGCTGCTCTCCGGGAACTACCGGATCCCGGGGGTGTTCGGGCGGATGCGGGGGACGCTCACGAACACCGTGCCGGTGGACGCCTACCGGGGCGCCGGACGGCCGGAGGCGGCGTACCTGGTGGAGCGGCTGGTGGACCTGGCCGCCGCCGAGACCGGGATGGATCCACTCGAGATCCGCCGCCGGAACGCGATCCCGAAGGAGGATTTCCCCTACCAGACCCCGGTGGCCTTCTGCTACGACAGCGGCGACTACCACCGGCTGCTCGACGCCGCCACCGACCTCGCCGACTACCCGGCGCTGCGCACCGCCCAGGAGCAGGCCCGCGCCGAAGGCCGGCTGCGCGGCGTGGGGATCGTCTGCTGCATCGAGGCCAGCGGCCCGGCGCCTTCGGCGGTCGCCGGCTCCCTCGGCTCGGCGGTGGGCTTCTGGGAGAGCGGCGAAGTCCGCGTCCATCCCACCGGCCAGGTGAGCGTGTACACCGGCTCGCACTCGCACGGGCAGGGGCACGAGACCACCTTCGCCCAGGTCGTCGCCGACGAACTGGGGATCCCCATCGAGAATGTGGAAGTGGTCCACGGCGACACCGGGCGCATCCACTTCGGCATGGGCACCTACGGCAGCCGCAGCGCCTGCGTCGGCGGCTCGGCGCTCGTCGAGAGCGCCCGGAAGGTGCGGGAGAAGGCGGTGAAGATCGCCGCCCACCTGCTCGAGGCCGCCGAGGAGGATGTGGTCTTCGACCGCGAGACCGGGCGGATCTCGGTCCAGGGTTCGCCGGACCGGGGCAAGGACTTCGGCGAGGTGGCCTTCGCCGCCTACACCGGGCACAGCCTGCCGGAGGGGATGGAGCCGGGCCTCGGCTTCACCAGTTTCTACGACCCGTCCAACTTCACCTTCCCGGCCAGCGCGCACATCTGCGAAGTGGAGATCTGCCCCGACTCGTGGGAGGTGCGGATCCTCCGCTACGCGGCGGTGGACGATGTGGGGAAGGTCATCAACCCGCTCATCGTCGAAGGGCAGATCACCGGGGGCATCGTCCAGGGCGTCGGGCAGGCGCTCACCGAGCACGGCGCCTACGACAGCGAGGGGCAGCCGCTCGCCGGGACGCTGCTCGACTACGCGGTGCCCCGCGCCGACCTGCTGCCGGAGGTCGCGGTGGCGCGCATCGAGACCCCCTCGCCGCACAACCCGCTCGGGGTGAAAGGCGCCGGGGAGATGGGGACCATCGCGGCCACCGCGGTGGTGGCCAACGCGGTGCACGACGCGCTCGCCCCGCTCGGCGTCCGGCAGGTGGACCTGCCGCTCACCCCGGAGCGCATCTGGCGGGCGGTGGCGGCGGCCTCCGCCCCCGGCGCCCCGTCCTCCGCCGGCTGACCGGGCCGGCCCCTCCGGGAAGAGAACAGGGAGAGAACGGATGTTCCCCACCAACTTCGACTACTACCGCCCCGGCTCGCTCGACGAAGCGGTCGGGCTCCTGCGCAACCTGAAGGACGCCAAGTTGCTCGCCGGCGGCCACAGCCTGATCCCGGCGATGAAACTCCGGGCGGCGCAGCCGGCGGCGGTCGTGGACATCGGCCGGCTGCCCGGCCTGTCCGGGATCGGGGACTCCGGCGATTCGCTGCGGATCGGGGCGCTCACCACCCACGCCGCGGTGGCCGACTCCGGGACCGTACGCGCCGGCTGTCCGCTGCTCGCCGAGGCCGCCGCCGCCATCGGGGATATCCAGGTGCGGAACCGGGGCACCCTGGGCGGCAGTCTGGCCCACGCCGACCCCGGGGCCGACTACCCGGCGGCGATGCTGGCGCTCGGGGCCGAGATCACCGTGGTCGGGCCCGAGGGCGAGCGCACCGTCGCCGCCGCGGACTTCTTCGTGGACCTGCTGACCACTGCGCTCGCCGAGACCGAGGTGCTCACTTCGGTGCGGGTGCCGAAGGCGGCCGGCGGCGCCTACCTGAAGCATCGGCATCCCGCTTCGAGTTACGCGGTGGTGGGCGCCGCGGCGCGGGTGGAACTCGACGAGGGCGGGCAGGTGTCCGCCTGCGCCCTGGGGATCGGGGGCGTCGTCGGGAAGGCGGTACTCGCCGAGGAAGCGGCGGCGGCGCTCGTCGGCGGACCGGCCAGCGCGGAACGGATCGCGGCGGCCGCCGGGAAGGTGGCGGCGAGCCTGGAAGACCCGCTCGGCGACCTCTACGCCTCCGGGGAGTTCCGCTGTCACCTCGCCGGGGTGTACGGGAAGCGCGCCCTCACGCTCGCCGCCGAGCGGGCCGCCGCCTAGCCCGCCCCCGTTCCGCCGCGCCCGGTGCGTCCCCCGCAGTCTGCCCGGCAGGAGCCGGCGGCCCGGCCGGCGGGGCGCTTCCCGCTGTCCGCCGGAGGGAGCGGCCGGGCGGCGGCCGGGGGGCCGGGGAGGGGGAGCGCCTTCTGAGCGGGGAGCGGACGGCGGCCGCCGCCGGTCCGGCAGAGTTGGCGGAGCCGGCAGAGTTGGCGGAGTTGGCGGAGCCGGCGGAGTCGGCCGGTCCGACCCGGCCGACCTTCGGGTCGGTTCCGGAACTCGGGGTGGCGCTGGCGGGACACGGGTACATCGCCGACACCGGGCTCGCCACCGCGCTCTATCTCGCTCTCCGGCTGGAGCGGCCGCTCTTCCTCGAAGGCGAAGCCGGGGTGGGGAAGACCGAACTGGCCAAGGTCACCGCCGCGCTCACCGGCGCCCCGCTGATCCGGCTGCAGTGCTACGAAGGGCTCGACATCGCCCAAGCGGCCTACGAGTGGAACTACACCCGGCAGATGCTCGCCATCCGGTTGGCGGAACGGTCCGGCGAGTCGCTGCGCCAGGACGACCTCTTCGGTCCCGACTTCCTGCTCCGCCGACCGCTGCTCACCGCTCTAGAGCGCTCCACCCCGGAGTCCCGCCCGGTGCTGCTCATAGACGAAGTGGACCGGAGCGACGAGGAATTCGAGGCCTACCTGCTCGAAGTGCTCTCCGACTTCCAGATCACCATCCCGGAGATCGGCGCCATCCGGGCGGCGGCGCCGCCGGTGGTGGTGCTCACCTCGAACCGGACCCGGGAAGTCCACGACGCGCTGAAACGGAGATGCCTCTACCACTGGATCCCCTATCCCGACTTCCGCCGGGAACTGGAGATCGTCCGGGAGCGGGTGCCGGAGGCGGCGGCGCGGCTGGCGGCGGAGGCCACCCGGTTCGCCCAGGAACTGCGGGAACTCGACCTCTTCAAGCGGCCCGGGGTCTCCGAGACGCTGGACTGGACGACGGCGCTGGCGGCGCTGGGGCAGGCGGCGCTCGACGAGGAGACGGTGAACCGCACCCTGGGGGCGCTGCTGAAGTACCGGGACGACCTGGAGCTGGTGCGCGGCGAACGGGCGGCGGCGATCCTGGCCCGCGCCGCCGCCTCGCCGGAATGACCGCCCCCGGGCCGTCGGATCCCGATCGGCCCGGCCCGGCGGCCTCCCCGGGGGACCGGCGGGGCGCCGCCGGGGACGACTCGGGCGCCGCCGGCAACGACTCGGGCGCCGCCGGCGGGGACCCGCCGGCGCTGCCGCCGCTGCTGGAGAACCTGACGCTCTTCGGGCGGCTGCTGCGGGGGCTGGGCCTGCCGGTCTCCACCGCCCGGATGCTCGATCTGGCCGCGGCGCTGCCGCTGCTCGAAGTCTTCCGACGGGAGGAGTTCCACGCCGCCGCCGCCGCGCTGCTGACCCACCGGCGGGAGGATCGGGAACTCTTCGACGCCGCCTTCGCCCTGTTCTGGGAGACCCCGCCGCACCGCTGGAGCCGGGCGAAGTTGCCGGGAACCCCGCTCCGGCGGCGCCGGCGTCCCCCTCCGGCCACCTTCCGGGTGGGCCGGCCCTCCTCGACGGAAAGGGACGACCGTCCGCCGCGGCCGGTGGCCCGGCGCACCTGGAGCGACCGGGAAGTGCTCGAGCGGCGCGACTTCTCCGATCTCGACGAGGAGGAACTCCGGGAAGTCCAGCGACTGATCCGGGAGGCCGGCTGGGAAGCGGCGCGCCGACGGGTGGTCCGCTTCCGCCCCGGCGGGCGCCGGTTCCTCGACCTCCGGCGCACGCTGCGGCAGGGGCTCCGCTCCGGCGGGGAGTGGGTGCGGCTGGAGCGCCGCCGCCGCCGGGAGAAACCGCGCCCGGTGATCGCCCTCGCCGATGTCAGCGGCTCCATGGAGAAGACCGCCCGGGTGCTGCTCCACTTCCTCTACGGGCTGGCGCAAGGTTCGCCGGGCCGGGTGGAGGCCTTCTGCTTCGCCACCCGGCTCACCCGGTTGACCCCGAAGTTGAGCGACCGCCGGGTGGACCGGGCGCTCTCCCGGGCTTCCGAGGCGGTGCGCGACTGGTCCGGGGGCACCCGCATCGGCGACGCGCTCCGTCGTTTCAACCGCGACTGGGCGCGGCGGCTGCCGACTTCTTCGGCGGTGGTGGTGCTGGTGAGCGACGGCTGGGACCGGGGCGATCCGGCGCTCCTCGCCGCCGAGATGGAGCGCCTGCGGGGCCTCGCCTGGCGGGTGATCTGGCTGAATCCGCTCCTCGCCGACGAGGGCTACGAACCGCTCACCCGCGGGATGCAGGCGGCGCTGCCGTTCGTGGACGACTTCCTGTCGGTACACGACCTGGTGAGCGTCCGGGAACTGGCGGAGCACCTGCGCGGGCTGTCGCCCGGAGCCCGGCGGCCGGGGCGTCGCGCTCCCCGACCGGCTCCGCCGGCGACTCCCGGAGGCGCCGGGCGCGCCGCATAATCCCGCCCTCCCCGAGCGTCCCTCTCCCGTGCGCGACATCGCCCCCGTCCTCGACCGCTGGCTCTCGGCCCGGACGGGCGGCGGAGCGGCTTCCCCGAGTCCGCTGGCGCTGGCGACGGTCACCCGCACCTGGGGCTCCGGCCCGCGCCGGCCCGGCGCCCGGATGACCGTCGGCCCGGCCGCCGCGATCGCCGGCTCGGTGAGCGGGGGCTGCGTCGAGGCGAATGTGATCGAGGCGGCGCGGGAGGTGCTGGCCTCCGGGAAGCCGCGCCGGCTCGACTTCGCCGTGTCCGACGAGTTGGCCTGGGGCGTGGGGCTCGCCTGCGGCGGGTCGCTGCAGGTCTTCGTCGAGCCGGCCGACCCGGAGGCCGTGGCCGCGGTCCGCGCCGGGATGGAGGCGCGCCGGCCGGTGGCCTGGGCGGTCTGCACCGGCGGCGACCACGCCGGGCAGGGCGCGGTCTTCCGGGGCGGGGAGCGCCGCTTCCTCTCCCCCGGCGGGTCGGAAGCGGCGGAGGCGCTCGGGCAGGTCGCCGAGCAGGCCCTGGCCGCAGGAATCCCGCAGTCGGCAGAGACCGCGGCGGGGCCGGTCTTCTGCGATGTGATCCTTCCGCCGGAGACGCTGGTCCTGGTGGGCGGCGTCCACATCGCCCAGGCGCTCGCCCGGTTGGCGGACACCCTCGGTTACCGGACGGTGCTCTGCGACCCCCGCCCGGTGTTCGCCTCCGAGAGCCGGTTCCCCGGCGTGGAGATCGTCGGGGAGTGGCCGGAGGAGGCCTTCGCGAGGGTCGGCCTCGACGCCGGCTGCGCGGTGGCGGCGCTCACCCACGACCCGAAGTTGGACGATCCGGCGCTCCGCTCGGCCCTCGACAGCCCGGCGTTCTATGTGGGGGCGCTCGGCAGCCGCCGCACCCACCGCCGCCGCCTGGCGCGTCTCCGGGAGGCGGGAGTTCCGGAAGAGCGCCTGGCGCGGCTCCGCGCCCCCATCGGGCTGCCGATCGGCGCTCGTTCGCCGGACCAGATCGCGCTCTCGATCATGGCGGAAGTGGTGGCGGCGCGGAACGGCGCGCTCCCGCCGACCCCGGTCCCCCCGGCCGACGGGGGCGACCCGACGACCGGACCGGCGGGCGCGTGACCGGCCGCGGCAACCGTTCGACCGGGAGCGTCGCCGTTCGCCGGGCTGCCCGCCGGGCCCGCGGCTGTCCGGGCCGGTGAGTCCGGAGGCCGTCCCGGCGGAAGAGCCGCTCCCGGTCCTCGACCTGCGCGGGGTCGGGAAGAGCCACCGGCAGGCCGACGGGTCAGCGCTCCCGGTCCTCTCCGGCGTGGACCTGACGCTCCGCGGCGGGGAAACGGCGGCGGTCTTCGGGCGCTCCGGCAGCGGCAAGAGCACGCTGCTCCACCTCGCCGCCGGGATCGAGGCTCCGAGCCGCGGACAGGTGCGGCTCGCCGGGCGGGACCTCTCCGCGCTCGGCGACCGGGAACGGAGCCGCCTCCGGGGTCGGTCGGTGGGGATGATCTTCCAGTTCTTCCACCTCGTCCCGTACCTGTCGGTCCGGGAGAACCTCCTGCTGCCGGCGCGGATCGCCGGGGTCTCGCGTCTCGGGGCGGGGGAGGGGATCGGCGCCGCCGCCGACCGGCTGCTCGGCGCGGTGGCCCTCCGGGACCGGGCCTCGGAGCCGGCGCGTCATCTCTCCGGCGGCGAGATGCAGCGCACCGCGATCGCCAGGGCCCTCCTGCTCGGGCCGGCGTTGGTCCTCGCCGACGAACCGACCGGCAACCTGGATGCGGCGGCCGCCGCATCGGTGGCGGACCTCCTGTTCGAGATGACGGAACGGCAGGGAGCGGCGCTGCTCCTCGCCACCCACGATCCGGAGTTGGCCGCCCGCTGCCGCCGCCGGTTCCGCCTCGCCGACGGCCATCTCCTCCCGGCGGCGGCGCCGGACCGCGGGGCGTGACCGCCGCGGGCGCGAGCGAACCCGGTCCCGGTCGTCGCTCGGAGCGGGCGTGATCCGGCTGCTCCTCCGCGCTGCCCCCGCGCGGGTCCGGGCGGCGCCGGCGCTGACCCTCCTGCCGGTCGCGGCCATCGCCCTCGGCGTGGGAGCGGTGCTCTCGATCCAGTTGCTGAACCGCGCCGCGCTGGACACCCTCGACGCCAGCCTCGAAACGGTCTCCGGCGGCGTGGACCTCCGCCTCGAAGGGCGGGTGCTGCGGGCGGGCGCGGTGCCGGACGGGGCCTGGCCGGAGAGCCTGACCGTTCCCGGCGTCGAGAGCGCGGCCCCGCTGGTCCGGCTGGGCAACCTCCCGCTCAGCGCCGGGGATGGGCGCCGCGCCGCCGCGACCGCGTACGGAGTGGACCTCCTCTCCGCGGCCTCCGGGTTCCCCCGGACATCTGCCGGGGAGTCGGCCCCTTCCGGTTCGGGTCCGGGACTGGCGCCGTTCTTCGACTCGGACCTCTTCTTCCGGGGCGGAGTCGTGCTCCCGGCGGCGGCCGCCGCCCGCCTCGGCGCCGGCGTGGGACGGACGGTCTTCGTCGGACGGGCGGACGAGGCCCGGGAAGTCCCGGTGGCCGGCCTCGTCAGCGGCGGGACCGCATTCTTCGACCTGGCCTACGCCCAGGCGCTCCGGGGCCGCGCCGGGCTCGACCGGATCGAGTTCCGTCTCGCCGAAGGCGCCGACCGGGAAGCGGTGGCGGCGGCTCTCGCCGGGCGGTTCCCGGGTCTCTCGGTGGCGGAACCGGCCACGCTGCGGCAGGAGGGCGCCGACCTCTTCGCCGCCTTCCGGCTGAACCTCACCGCACTCTCGGCGGTCAGCCTGCTGGTGGCGGCGTTCCTGGTGTACGCCAGCGTCCGCGCCGGACTCGCCGCCCGCCGCCGGGAGATCGGCCTCTACCGGGCGCTCGGCGCCTCGGCCCGGGCCACCGGCTGGATGCTGGCCGGGGAAGTGGCGCTCTCCGCCCTCGCCGGAGCGATCCTCGGCGCGCCCCTCGGGGTCCTGGCGGCCCGAGCCGGGCTCGACCGGGTGAGCCGCACGATCACCAACTTCTACCTGCTGGAGCGGATCGAGAAGGTGACGCCGAGCGCGGAGATCGTCGCGCTGGCTCTCCTGGTCGGGGTGCTGGCCGCCCTCGCCGCGGCGCTGCCCGAGATCCGGGCCGAGATCCGCCGGCCGCCGGTGTCCCTCCTGGCGCCGGGGCGGGAGCCGGTCGGGGGGCGGTTCCCCGGACGCCGGGCCGCGGCCCTCGGGCTCGCCTTCGTCGGCGCCGGGGCGCTGCCGCTCCTGTTCCCGGGAGTGCCGTGGTTCACCGTCGGGGGCGGCTTCCCGGCCGCCGCGGCCCTGGTCGTCGGCGCGGCGCTGCTGCCGGCGGGCGCGCTCTCCTTCCTCGGCCCGGCGCTCCGGCGCTTCGGCGACAGCGGGGGCCGGACCGCTTTCGGGCGGGGCGCGGCGGCGGCGCTCCGGGAACCGGGGGCGACCGCGCCGGCCACGGCCGCCCTGGTGGTGGCGGTGACCATGCTGGTCGGAGTGACCGGCCTGGTGGGCAGCCTGCGGCGCACCCTGGAGATCTGGCTCGACGAGACGCTGGCGGCGGACATCTATGTGTCCCGGTTCGGGGACCTCGGGCGCGGGATCGCCGAACGCCGGCCGCTGCCGGAGGCGGCTCTCGCCATGACCGCCGCCGACCCGGCGGTGGCCGACCGGGATCTGCTGCGCGGGCTCCGGGTGCGCCTCGCCGGGCGCCCGGTGTCCGTGTACGGCATCGACCTGCGGGTGCCGCGTTCGGCGGAGCGGTTCTCCTTCCTCGAAGGCGCCGACGCCCCGATGGCGGAGATCGCCGAGACGGGCGTCCTGGTGTCCGAACCGCTGGCCCGGGCGCTCGGACTGTCCGCCGGCAGTTCGCTGTCGCTCCCCACTCCGGGCGGGCCGGTTCCGACGACGGTGGCCGGGGTGTACCGCGACTACGGGAACCAGACCGGGGCACTCTTCCTCGACCGTCGCCGGCTGGACCATCTGTTTCCGGTCCCCGCGGGGGAGGCGCCGCCGGTCCACGGGGCGGCGCTCTACCTCCGGCCGGGTGCGGAACCGGCGGCGGTGGCGGCCCGGCTGCGGGCGAGTCTGGCGGAAGCCGGGGCGGGGTCGGTGGAGGTGGTGGACCGCCGGGCTCTCCGCGTGGCGGCCTCCGAAGTCTTCGACCGGACCATGGCGGTCACCGCCCTCCTGCGCGGCTTCGCGCTCTTCATCGCGGCCCTCGGGGTGGGGCTGCTCCTGTGGACGATGGCGCGGGAGCGGCGGCCGGAGAGCGCGCTCCTGCGGGCGCTGGGCGCCGATTCGGGGCAGGTGGCCGCCGGCTTCCTGGGCCGGGGCGCGGTCATCGCTTCGTTGGGCCTCGGCCTCGGCGGCGCGGCCGGCGCGATCCTCGCCGTTGTCCTGGTGGAGGTGGTGAACCCGGCGTGGTTCGGCTGGACGCTGGAACTCTCCTGGCCGGGGGCGGCGATCGCTTCCCAGGCGGCCCTGGTGCTCGTCGCCGGACTCGCCGCGGCCGCCCTGCCGGCGCGTCAGGCGGCCCGGTCCGCGAACGCCGCGGCGCTCCGGGAGGAGATCTGATGGGGGTCGCGCGGCGATGGCGGTTCCTGCCGGCGGCCGCCGTGTTCCTGGTGTTCGGCGGTCGGCCGGAGGTCCCGGCGCAGTCCGGCGAGCCCCGCTGGCGGTCCGCCGCGCCGGGGCTCCGGTGGGAGTTCCCCCGCGATCACTGGAGCCACGACGGCTACTCCACCGAGTGGTGGTACTTCGTGGGCTTCGCCGAAGCCGAAGACGGGCGGCGGTTCTTCTGGCAGTTCACGATCTTCCGCGCCGGGCTCGCCTTCGCGCCTCCGGACGCCGCCCCGTCGCCCTGGGGCGCCCGGTACGCAGGGATGGGCCACGCCGCGCTCGCCGACGCCGGGTCCGGGGAGCGGGTCTTCGTCCCGGTGTCGCACCGGGAGGCGCCGGGGCTGGCGGAATTCGGGGAGCCGGGGGCGGCGGAGATCGCCTCCCTGCCGGGGCCGACGGGAACCCGGGAGCGCTGGCAGCTGTCGTTCGCCGATGGCGCCTTCCGGCTGCGGGCGGGGGACGACCGGCGCGACCTGCTCCTCGACCTGACCTTGGCGCCGACCCGGCCGCCGCTCTTCCACGGCGCGGACGGGTACTCGGAGAAGTCGGCCGGCGGGGCGGCCAGCCACTACTACAGCCAGACCCGGCTCCGGGTCTCCGGCAGCGTGGGGCTGGGGGGTTTCCCGGCGGTCGTGACCGGCAGCGGCTGGATGGACCGGGAGTTCGGTTCGACCTGGCTCCTCCCGGAGCAGGTCGGCTGGGACTGGTTCGGGCTCACCCTGGACGACGGCCGCGACCTGATGCTCTACTTGCTGCGGCGGGAGGACGGCAGCCGGTCGTACGCCGCCGGGACGGTGCGCGACGCCGGCGGCGCCGTGCGACCGGTGCGGGAGATCGCGGTGGAGGTCCGGGACACCTTCACCCCGCCGGACCTCGGCCCCGCCGGAAAGCCTTATCCCGCCGGCTGGCGGCTGCGCCTGCCGGCGGAGTCGCTCGACCTGACCGTGACCCCGCTCCTCGCCGACCAGGAGAACCGCCGCGCGCCCGGGCAGCCGGGCCCGGACCTTCCGTACTGGGAAGGAGCGGTCCGGGTCGGCGGCGCCGACGGTCGGGAAGTCGGCCGCGGCTTCGTGGAACTCACCGGCTACCGCCGCCCGTTCCGTGCCTTGGGCCTGGCCTCCGACGCCCGCTGAGGCCCCAGCCCCCGCGCGCGGGCCGATCGGGAACGACCGCCGGTCGGGGCTACCGCCGGGCGGTGATTGGGGGGCCGGTCACATCCCGGTGAGGCGCGCGGCGATGTGGTAGCACTTGTAGATGATGTGCCACGAGATGAGGACGACGACCAGCCAGGCGACCCAGTAGTAGTCCCCGGGAATCCAGAAGTTCCCGCCGAAGAAGGGGGTGGCGTGCTCGTTCGCCATCGCCCACAGCAGCGGCATGGACATGTAGGTGTTGTGCTTCGACCGCAGCCCGGCGAGGGCCGGGTCGGCGGCGGCGGGGGCCTTGCCCTCCTTCACCGCGGCGATGATCCGCTGCTGCGCCGGCCAGATGCGGAACCACACATTGAAGGCCATCATGGTGCCGAACATGGCGCCGGTGTGGATGAGCACGCTCCGGGGCTGGAAGCCCCCGACCTCGACGAAGAGGAAGACGACCACTGCCAGCAGCAGGAAGGAGACGATCGCCGCGTTCCGCACGTTCGCGCCGAGCCCGCTGCTCCAGAGCGCGTCGTAGGCGAACACCGCCAGGAAGGTGACCGCCACCATCGCGATCGCCCCGGCGCCCCAGGTGTTCCCCAGATCGAGGGTCAGCCCGCCGTGGTAGAAGACGAGCAGCAACAGCAGCAGGCCGGTGACCCAGGTCCAGGCGGCGCCCCAGCGGAACCAGAAGAGCGCCCGCGGCATCAGTTCCGGCACCACCTTCTGCTTCGTGGGGCCGTCCAACTTCGCCGCCATCTGGGCGTTGACGAAGTTGAAGAAGTAGAGGTGTCCGATCCAGAGGATCCCGACGAAGATGTGGGTCCACCGGATCAGGAAAGTGATGCCGTCCATCATGGTTCGGAGTCCTTCCGGGCGGGCTTCGACGCCCCGTTCGCCGATTCTACCGGCGGGAGTCGGGGCCGGGCCGGCCGTCGTCGGCCCGGTTCCGCGCCCAGGACCCGACGACCGCGACCGAGGCGTTCAGCGCCGCGCCCAGCAGGCCGGCGTGGACCCCGCCGATCCGTCCGTGGCCGGCGAGGATCAGTCCGACCGCCAGCGCCGTCCCGGCGAGGAGTCCCCAAAACGCCGCGTCGGCGCGGAACCGGCGCCAGGTGAGCCCCAGGAAGAACGCCGGCGCCGCCTGCACCAGCAGGTCCATCTTCAGTTCGAGGAGGCCCCAGAGGCTGATCCGGGGGGTCAGCGCCACCGCCGCCAGCACCGCCATGACCGAGATCGCCGCGATCTTGCCGATCCGGGTGACCCGGGCCTCTTCCGGCGCGCGGCCCCGCCGGCGCAGCAGGGGCGCCACGAAGTCCTTCGCCAGCATCGAGGAGAGCGTGAGCAGCACCGAGTCCGCGGTGGACATGATGGCGGCGACGACTCCCACCACGGTCACCACGCCGAGCCCGAACATCCACCCGGACTCCTCGGCCCACCCGGAGAGGAGCGCCGGCAGCACCTGGTCGGCGGCCACCCCGCTCAGTCCGCCGAGGCGCGGCAGGGCCAGGATGCCCACGAAGAACACCGGCAGGGTGGTGAGGAAGGGGAGGAACGCCAGCACCGACAGCGCCCGGCGCAGGGCGGCGGTGCTCGCGGCGGCGAAGATGCGCTGGATCGCCTGCGGATAGACCGCGCCGGAGAAGCCGATGAGCAGCACCGTGCTGGCCCAGCCGGCCAGCACCGCGCCGCCGGGGCGCGCCGCCTTCTGCGGCTCGTTCTCCAGGATCCAGGCGGCCGCTTCCGGCGGGCCCACCCCGGTGAAGAACGACGCGGCGAGAAGACCGAAGAGCCCGACGACGAGGAGGATCCCCTGGAGGCAGTCGGTCCAGGCCACGGCGCGCAGGCCGCCCAGCAGTTCGTAGCCGAGGATGGCGGCGGCGAGTACCAGCACCCCGGCGGCGTAGGGGACGGCGCCCCCGGAGAGCCCGGCCACCACATGCCCCATCGCCATGAGTTGGGCGAGCAGGTAGTTCGCGATGGCCGCGGTCATGAGCGCGGTCGCGGCGAGTGTCAGGCGGGGGGAGCGGAAGCGGTGGTCGAGCCAGTCCGCCGGGGTCACGAAGCGGTGCCGGGCGGAGGCGGCGCGCAGCCGGGGCGCCATGACCAGGTAGGCGACCACGATGGCGAGCATGAACCCCACGCTCATCACCCAGGCGAACCCCACCCGGTAGGCCTCGCCGGGATAGCCGACCAGCGTGTTCCCGCTGTACTGGGTGGCGTAGAGGGTGAACAGCAGCACGACGCCGCCCAGGTTCCGGCCGGCCAGGTAGAAGTCGGCGAGCGATTCGGTCTTCCGCGCCGCCTTCGCCCGGAGGCCGAGGAATGCCAGGACCGCGAGGTAGGCGCCCACGGCGGCGACCGCGGCGGCGGTGAAACTCAAGGGGAACTCACCCGAGGTCCCGGCCGCGCCGATCGGTCGCGTGGGCCGCGGGGTCGGCCGTTCCGCCCTTCGCTGCCGGCTCCCGGCCGGGTCTCCGGGGCGGGGTGGGGTGCGCCTCTTCCGTCTCCGGGTCGTCGTCCCAGCGCCGCAACGCCAGGAAGGCGGTCAGACCGCTGATCGCCAGGGTGCAGCCGAGCGAGGCCAGCGCCCAGGTGGGCATCCCGAAGACGAACGCCGGCTCCCCGGCGCGGAACCACCAGGGGATCGAGAACAGATAGAGCAGCCCGATCGCCGCGAAGAAACCGGGCGAGCCGAGCGGTTCGCGCTTCGGCGCCCGGCCACGGGAAGGCACGGCCGGCGACTGTAACGAACCGGGGAATCCCGCGTCCGCCATGCGGGGAGCGTCCGTCGCCCGGGGCGCGGATCTCCGTCTCGGGGTCGGCGCCCGCTCGACGGTCCCCGGGGCGAGAGGGAGGCCGGCTCGAACGGGAGCGCGTCGCTCGCAGTGGCGGCGGCGCCCCGGGCGCGCGGGAGGCCGGCATCGCCGGCAGCCGCCGAACTCCCGCCGTCTCCAGAATGCCGGTGACCCCCGGGCGCGCGGGAAGCCGGCCGGCCCGGGAACGCGGGCTTCGGGTTCGCGCCGGGTGGCGGGGGCCAGAAGTCTCCCGGACGATTCCCGGCGGCACCCGGGCGCTGTCCGCTCGCTTCCCCCGTGCCGGATGGGAGCCGCGCGACCCCTTCCGGCCATCGGCGGCGGCGGGGGAACCGGGCCGACCGCGCCGACGGGCCGATCGGCCACGATCGCCGGGCTGCGAGAATCCCCGGCCCCGGGGCGGCCCTTCCACCCCGGAGGGACGCGGGCGGCGCACCGGGTCGCCGGGAACCTGCCCGCGCGTCCGGCCGCGGTCCGGGAGGGGTCGCCATCCTCCGAAGCGGCCCGTTTCCCCGGGCCGGTCTTCCCGTCGCCGCTGCCGAAACCGGCCCGAACCGGGAAGGACAGCGCCGCGCCGGCCCCGGTCCCCGCGTCGCGTTCCCGTCACCGCTCCCCGGAGAACCCCCACGGAGAAACCGAACCATGCCGATCCACTCCCGCCCCCGTCCGTCCTGCGGCGTCCTCCCCGCCGCCGGTCTCGCGACTCTCCTGGCCGCCTCCGGCGCCGCCGCGCAGTCCCCCGACCTCGCCATCGTCGGCGGGTCGGTGCTCGATGTCCGCAGCGGAGTCTTCACGCGCGCCGAAGTCCTGGTCGCCGACGGCCGCATCCTCTCCGTAGGCCCGGTGGCGGCGCTCCCGGCGGGCATCGAGATCATCGAAGCCGGGGGCCGTTTCGTCCTGCCCGGCCTGATCGACGCCCACACCCACGCCGACCGACTGTCCGCGGTGCGCCGCGCCCTCGAATCCGGCGTCACCACCCTCCGCAGCGCCAGCGTCGGCTCTTTCCGGGATGTGGCGATCGGCCGCCTGGTGAGCGAGGGCTTCCTCGACGGCCCCGACTACCTCGGCGCCGGGGTGTTCGTGACCCCGAACCTCGGCGAGGCCCGGCTGGCTTCGGAGAGCCTCTTCGACCTCCCCGCCGAACTGGAGACCGAGGCGGACCTCCGCCACCTGGTCCGGGTGAACGCCGAGAGCGGCGTCCGGGCGGTGAAGACCCGCGCCACCGAGCGCGCCGGGCTCCCGGACACCGACCCGCGGAAGCAGGTCTTCACCGAGTCCCAACTGCGCGCCATCGTCGAGGAAGCGGCGGCGCTCGGGCTGCCGGTGCTCTGCCACGCCCACGGCGACGAAGGCGCCCGCGCCGCGGTGCTGGCCGGCGTCGCCAGCATCGAACACGGCACCTTCCTGACCGAGGAGACGCTCCGGCTGATGGCGGAGCGGGGCACGGTGCTCGTCCCGACCTACACCACGCTGGTGGACCTCGACGAACCGGGCGGCGACTACGACCATCCGGTGCTCGACCTCCGCGCCGATTTCATGGTCCCCCGGATGGAGGAGACCCTGCGGATGGCCCGCGAGATCGGCGTCCGCGTCGTCGCCGGCGCCGACACCGGCTACGGCCCGGAGAGCGTGAGCCGGGTCGGCGTCGAGGTGGCGAACTTCGCGAAACTGGGCTTCACCCCCATCGAGGCGATCCGCAGCGCCACCCTCTACGCCGCCGAACTGCTGCGCATCGAGGAGGACACCGGAACCATCGAGTCCGGCAAGGAAGCGGACCTCATCGTCGTCCCCGAGAACCCGCTGGAGCACCCCAGCGCGATCCAGGATGTGGTCGCCGTGGTGAGCAACGGCCGGGTGGCCCTGAACCGCCTCCCCTTCGCCGCCCCGGACCGGAGATAAGAGGCGCGATCCGGAAGTCCTTCTCCGGCCTCGCGCTGCCCCGTCGCCCGCCACCACTGCATGTGCTCTCGGACTACACTCCCGCTGAGAGAGGAGTGCTCGGACTTGGAAGACAAGGACATTACACGAGGCACATCGGACAGCGGGGATTCTCTGCCCGAGCAGCGAACACTGGCAACGACACGGCGGTCGCCGGGGACGCCACCGGCACGCGGGCCTGCCCCACCCACCCCGCGAGGCCCGGACCGGGGCCCGTTGCAGGATGACTGGAAGAAGACGATCCGCCCATTCCCCCCGCCTCCGCGCCCCCCCTCGCCGAAGCCGTCTCCTAAGAGGTGAGCCGATGAGCACCGCTTCCGATCCCTGCGAGGGCGTTCTTGATGAGTGGGCTGACCTGCTGTTCGATATCCGTCGTTCGCGTCGTTATCACATGCGACGGGAGCAGTTCTTCGGACGGTTCCACTTCACTGCCGGATTCCTGACGGCTCTCTTCGGGTCAGCGACTTTCGCCACCGTGCTCGCGGACTCGCCGCTTGGCCTCTGGTCCGCCGCTCTCACCGCGATCTTCGGCGCTTGCGAATTGGTGGGCCAACCGTTCTCCCGCGCTCTGACCCACCGGGAACTAACGCGAGAGTTCACACGGTTGGAAAGGAAGATGCAGTTGCCGGCAGCGGAGATCAACGAAGTGGCGCTGCGGAATGTGCAGGCGCGGCGACTCGACATCGAGGGAAAGGAGCCTCCCACCCTTCAGGTCCTCAATGTGATGTGCTACAACGAGGAAGTTCTGGCAAGCGGCTCTGGACGGCAGCACCTTAAGAAAGTCCTGTGGTACCAGAGAGCGCTCGCTTCGTTGTTTGATCTCTCGGTCCACACTTTCCAGAAATCCGCGCCGCCGAACTGACGGCGTCCGGTCGGCATCTGCCCCGGCCCTTACACTTCGCCACTTGCCCGACACCGAGATACCGCTTCAAGATACGGAGACCCAAGCCGAAATCCGGCGGACGGTCCGGGAATTCGCCGCCGCCGAGATCCTCCCCTTCGCCGCCGAGTGGGACGAGGAGGAGCGGTTCCCCGGGGAAGTCGTCCGCAAACTGGGCGAACTCGGGTTCCTCGGCCCGATCTTCCCCGAGAGATACGGCGGCGCCGGGTTCCCCTACGCCGACTACGCGATCCTGGTCGAGGAACTCGCCCGCGCCGACGCCTCGGTGGCCATCACGGTGGCGGCGCATGTGTCCCTGGCGGCGAACCACATCTACGAGCAGGGCACCGACGAACAGAGGGCCCGGTTCCTGAAGCCGCTGGCCTCGGGAACGGCGCTCGGCGCCTGGAGCCTCACCGAACCGAGCGCCGGCAGCGACGCCGCGGGGACGAAGACCACCGCGGCGCGGGACGGCGGCGACTGGGTGCTGAACGGCAGCAAGACCTTCACCACGAACGGGGCGCGGGCCGACATCGCCATCTGCATGGCGGTGACCGACCCGACGAAGGGCGCCCGGGGGATCTCGGCCTTCATCGTGGAGCGCGGGACCCCCGGTTTCCGTGCCGGCCGCAAGGAACGGAAGTTGGGACACCGCGCCTCGGACACCTCGGAGATGGTCTTCGAGAACTGCCGGGTCCCCGACTCCCAACGCCTGGGCGAACCCGGCTCCGGTTTCGCCGCGGCGATGAAGGCGCTCGACGGCGGCCGGATCAGCATCGCCGCGCTGTCGCTGGGCATCGCCCGCGCCGCCCACGAACAGGCGGTCGCGTACGCCGGCGAGCGCCGCCAGTTCGACCGCGCCATCGGCGAGTTCCAGGGGATCCGCTTCCCGCTGGCGGACTCGGCGGTCGAGATCGAAGCCTCGCACCTGCTGATCCAGCGGGCGGCGGCGCTCAAGGATTCCGGCGCGGCCACCACCACCGAGTCGGCGATGGCGAAACTCCACGCCAGCGAGACCGCGGTGCGGGTGACGAACCGGGCGCTCCAGGTCTTCGGCGGCTACGGCTACATCCGCGACTACCCGGTGGAGAGATACCTCCGCGACGCCCGGCTCATGACCATCGGCGAGGGGACCTCGGAGATCCAGCGCCTGCTGATCGCCCGCGACCTGCTCGGGCGGGTCGAAGCCGGCCCCCGCTGACGGACGATCCCCGGGAGGAGGCCGCAGCCCCGCCGGTGGCGCTCCCGACCGGCGCCTTCGCCGGGCTGCTGCCGCGTCTCCGGGCGGGCGACCGGGCGGCGCTCGCCCGCGCCATCACCCTGCTCGAAGCCGGCGATCCCGAAGCCCGTCGGCAGGCGGCCGCCCTCGACTGGCCGGCGGAGTCCCGCCTGGTGGCGCTCACCGGCCCGCCGGGTGTGGGGAAGAGCGCTCTCGCCAGCGCCCTCGCCGCGGTCCTCGCCGAGACCCGGCCGAACCGGGTGGGGATCGTGGCGGTGGACCCGACGAGCCCTCGCACCGGCGGCGCGCTCCTCGGCGACCGGGTCCGCTTCGCCCCCGGCGGCGGGGTGTTCCTGCGCAGCATGGCCGCCCGCCGCGGCGCCGCCGGCCTCGCCCCGGAGGCGCCGGGAGTGCTCCGGCTGATGGCGGCGGCGGGGATGACCCGCCTGCTGCTGGAGACCGCCGGGGTGGGGCAGGGGGACACCGCGGTCGCCCGCCTGGCGGACCTGACCCTGGCGCTCACCGCCCCCGGACTCGGCGACGAGGTGCAGGCGGCGAAGGCCGGACTCTTCGAGGTGGCCGACTTCGTCGTGGTGAACCAGCGCGACCGCCCCGGCGCCGAGGCCATGGCCTCCGACTACCGGGCGCTCCGCGGAGCGGCGCCGGACACGGTCCGGCTCACTTCGGCGACCCGCGGGGATGGGGTCCCCGCCTTGGCGGAGGCCATCGAAGCAGCGCTGGCGGCCCGGCCGCCGCGGCCCCGCTCCGGCGCCGCATCGTCGTCGTCGGGGCCCGGGCCCCCGGGCGCGCCGGCGGCCCTCGGCAACGATGCGGGGAAGAGCGGGGGGGGCGGGGAGAGCGGTCGGTTCCCCGCGCTCCGGCTCCATCATGTGGGGATCGCGGTGCGCGACGGGGACTGTGTCGCGACGCTCTGGCGGGAACTCCTGGCCCTGGAGGGGACCGGGCGGTACCGAGTGGACGAGTTCGGCGTGATCGCGGCCTTCCTGGCGCCCGCCGCGGACGCCGGCGCCGAGGCCCCGGCCGGTCTCCTGGAACTGGTGCAGCCGCTCGACGAAACGGGCCCGGTGGCGCGGTTCCTCGAACGGCGCGGCCCCGGCCTCCACCATGTCTGCTTCGAGGTCGCGGACCTGGACTCCGCGCTGCGGGCGCTCTCCGAACGGGGCGTCCGGCTGGTGGACGAGAAACCCCGGATCGGCGCCGGCGGCCACCGGGTCGCCTTCGTCCACCCGACGGGCGCCGGCGGCGTCCTCCTCGAACTGAAGCAGGCGGAAGCGCCCGTGGCGGCGGCCGGGGCGAGCTCGGCGGCGGCACCCGACGATTCGGCGGAGGCGGTGGTCCCGACCGGCGGCGCCCCGGCACCGGGCGCGTAGTCTCTTCCGGCGATGTCGTTCTCCCCGCTCTCGACCCTTTCCGTCCGCCGGGACCTCCTGCTGGTGGCCGGCGACGCCGCCATCGCCTACGCCCTCGCGCTCTGGCTGACCGGTGCGATGTTCGGCTTCGTCCGCTACCTGTTGCCGCTGCTGCTCGCCGCCCCGGCCGTTTGGATGCTCTGGCGCTACCTCGCCGCGGACCGACGCGCCGACGCCCTGAAGGTGATGTTCGGCTGGGCCTTCGCCCTGGTCGTGCTCGGCACCCTCGCGATGACGATCGCCCCGGAAGCCGCCGAAGTCGCGGTCCTCCGGGGCGAGACCTACCGGGCGGAGATGATGGCCTGGCTCGCGACGGGCGAGGGCGCGGAGGGTGACCTCGGCCGGTTCCTGCCCATCCACCTGCAGCGCCTGGCGCTGTTCCTGCCGCTGTCGCTCCTGAGCGGCGGCGCGCTGGGCCTCGTCATGGGCGCGGTGATGGTCAACTTCATGGACTTCTTCGTCGCCTCCTACGCCATCGCCTCCTCCGGCGTCCCGGCGGCGCTCGCCTGGTTCCCCTGGGCCCTCTGCCGGGTGGCCGCCTTCGTCATCCTCGGCGTCCTCACCGCGGAACCGCTGGTTCGCCGCGTCCGCCGCCTGAAGTCCCCACCGGCGCCGGGCCGGGCCCGCCTCCTGTGGACCGCCGCCGGCCTCCTCCTCGCCGACATCGCACTGAAGGCCGCCCTCGCCCCCTTCTGGGGCCGCATCCTGGCGACCTATCTCGACTGACCCGCCCCGTTCCCCGGCGGCTGGTGGGCGATGCAGGATTTGAACCTGCGACTTCTACCGTGTGAAGGTAGCACTCTCCCACTGAGTTAATCGCCCGACCCGCAGCCGAAAACGCTAGCAACGGTGTTGGCCGCCGTCAACCTGCGAAGACTGGTGGTCGGTCCGCCGAAAGGCGCGTACGAGGGCCAGGAGCCCTCGTCCTGAGTGCGTTGCCTGTCGCGCTACACTATACGCGCCATGGGAGAGTCCATGCCTCGTAGTGGTCTCTCCGTCACCGGATGGGAGGGGCCGTGCGCTTCGGGAAGATTCGTCACGCCGGCCTGCGGCGGCTGCTTCGGGACGACGACATCCGCGGGCTCCCCGGCGCGTCGCTGGCGAAACTCTCGAACATGCTGTTCTTCCTGAAGACGATGAACGGGTCTCACGACCTGCTCCAGCACCGCGGCTGGCGGCCCCATCGTTTGAAGGGGAAGCGGGGAGGCGGCGAGCGATGGAGTCTTCGCGTCAGCGCGAACTGGCGCCTCACTTTCCGCATCGACGGAGACGAAATCACCGACCTCGATTTCGAGGACTACCACTGAGCAGGAGGCTCCACCATGGAGATGAAGAATCCACCGCATCCGGGCACATTCGTCAAGATGGAGATCATCGAGGCTCGCGGTCTGACCGTCACGAGTGCCGCCGAAGTTCTCGGTGTGACGCGCGCAGCGCTGTCGGCCTTTCTGAACGGCAGGGCGAGTCTGTCCGCGGAAATGGCCATTCGCTTCGAGAAAGCGTTCGGCTATCCGATGGACATCCTGATGCGAATGCAGAATTACTACGACATCCAGCAGGCCCGGCGGCGTGCGTCGGAAGTGAAGGTCAACGGGTTCATTCCGGCGGACGCCGCCGGGGAATCTCCTGCCTGAAGGGGTGTCGCGTGGCCGATCCCGCGCATCCCGGCGAGATCATCCGCGACCTGATCCTTCCGTCCTACGACCTGACGGTCACGGCTGCGGCGGAAGTGCTGGGCGTCAGCCGCCCGGCGTTTTCGACCTTCGTCGCCGCCCGGTCGCCGTTGTCGCCGGATCTGGCATCGCGGATCGAGAAGGCCTTCGGTGTCCCCGTGGACCTGATGGCTCGCGTCCGGATGTCGTGGGACCTCGCCCGGGAGCGGAGGCGAGAGGCGGAAGTCCGCGTGGAGCGACTCGTTCCGCCGGATCTCCCCGGCGACGACGGAAGGTGACGAGTCGAGGCGCTGAGGCTCGCCGGACGACGACGGTGGCGGAGAGGGACCTGTAGTGGAGATGAAGAATCCGCCCTTTCCGGAGCGGTTCGCGGCGATGGGGATCGTCGAGACGCGGGGCCTCGGGGTCGGGGCGGAGGCGGATCTTCGATGTTCGCCGGGAGGCGCTCGCGCGGGTACTGAACGGGAACGCCCGGCTGTCCGCAGAACTCGCGCAGCGCTTCGAGAAGGCGTTCGGTTGTCCGATGGAGATCCTGATGCGAATGCAGACCTGTTACGACCTCCGGCAGGTCTGGCGACAGGGCGGAGATCGTCGTCCACGGGGTCGTTCCGGCCGAGGCGGCGGGAGAAGGCATGGACTGGTCCCGGGGTCGGGACAGAGCGGGCGCGGCGGGGCTCAGAAGGTCTCGACCTTCATCATGTTCGTGGCGCCGCTCAGTTGGGTGGCGCCGCAGACCACGACCACGCGGTCGCCCGGCGCCACCAGCCGTTCCGACCGCAGGGTCTCGAGGGCGCTGGTCAGCATGGCGTCCGTCGAGCGGAATCTGCGGTTCCGCATCGGGCGCACGCCGTAGCGGAGCGCCAGCCGGCGGAACACGCGGTCGGAAGTGGTGAATCCCAGGATGCCGCAGGGCGGGCGCATCCGGCTCACATGCCGCACCGTCGCCCCGGAGTCGGTGAACGCCACGATGTAGGCGGCGTCGATCTCCGCCGCCGCTTCCCGCGCCGCCGCGGCGATCGCGTGTTCGACCCGGCTCCGGTCGATGTGCGCGTGGTGGTGTTCCTGTTCCCCGAAGTCCGCATGCTGTTCGGTGAACGAGGCGAGCCGCTCCAGGGTGCGCACCGCCTCGGTCGGGTACTTCCCGACGCTGGTTTCCCCGGAGAGCATGACCGCGTCACTGCCGTCGAGGATCGCGTTCGCCACATCGGACGCCTCGGCGCGGGTCGGCATCGGATGGGAGATCATGGAATCGAGCATCTGGGTGGCGGTGACGGCGATCTTCCCCCGCGCGTTCGCCCGGCGGATCACCTGCTTCTGCACGATGGGAACGCGTTCCGAGGAGGTCTCCACGCCGAGGTCGCCGCGAGCCACCATCACGCCGTCCGACACCCGGAGGATGTCTTCGAGGTTCTCGAGCGCTTCCGGGCGTTCGATCTTGGCGATGATCGGCAGGTCGGCGGCGTCCAGCCGGCCGAGCAGCGTCCGCACCTGTTCCACATCCTTCGCCTTGCGCACGAAGGACACGGCGAGGAAGTCCACTCCCGCCGCCACTGCCGCCTTGAGGTCGGTGCGGTCCTTGACCGTGAGCGACGGTCCGGAGAGCGGCACGCCGGGCAGGTTCAGCCCCTTCCGCGAGTGGAGTCGACCGCCGACGACGACTTCCGTCTCGACCTCGGTCTCGGTGCTGCCGAGGACATGCAGCCGGAGCAGTCCGTCGTCGAGCAGGATCGCATCCCCGGGGCGCACATCGCGGGCGAGGTGGGAATAGGTCGTCGAGACCGCTTCCGAACTGCCCTCGATCTTCCGGGTGGTGAGGACGAATCGGTCCCCGACAGCGAGCCTCACGCCCCCCGCCGGGACGCTGCCGGTGCGCATCTTCGGCCCGGCGAGGTCGGCCAGCGTGGCGACCGATCGGCCGTGCTGCCGGGCCAGCCGCCGGACCAGGCGCACCCGGCCGGCGAGGCTGCCGGCGGTCTCGTGGGCGCAGTTCAGCCGGGCGGCGTCCATTCCGGCCTCGACGAGCGCGGAGACTTCTTCCTCGGAGGTGGTGGCGGGGCCGAGGGTGGCGATGATCTTGGTGCGGCGCACCATGGGTTTCTCCTTGGATCCCTCCGTCGGGTTTCGTCTCGGGGCGAACGGGAGGCGCGGCTCAGGCCGGTTCCGCTTTCGCTTCCTCCGCTTTCGCCTCCGCGCGCGCCGGCGGCGCCTCGGGCGGCGCCAGCACGGTGAGCAGGATCTTGATCCCGGCGAGCAGCGAGCCGGCGAAGGTCCCGGAGATCTTGGACTTCCCCACCCGACGCCGGCAGGACACGGGCACTTCGGCGGCGCACACCCGCGCCCGCGCCGCCTTCACCTGCATCTCCGCTGTCCAGCCGTAGTCCGGGTCGCGCATCCCGAGCGCCGTCAAGGTCTCCCAGCGGATCGCCCGGAACGGGCCCAGGTCGGTGAAGCGGTAGCCGTGGAGCAGTCGGATGAGTCCGGTGGCGAGCCGGTTCCCCAGACGGGCGTGGAGGGGGTGGGCGCCGGGCTCCATCTTCCCCCGCGTCCGCGAACCGATGACCAGGTCGAACCCGATTTCGGCGAGCGAGCGCGGCGAGACCGCTCCCCGGCCGTTCTCCGAGGCGTAGGCTCCCGGGGCGGGGGAACCCGGAGTCGTCGCCCCGGACCCTCCGTCGTCCCGGTCCGCTTCCGGCTGGTCGCCGAACGAGCGTCGTAGGGGCGCGAGCAGGGCGTCGAGTTCCGCCGGATCGTCGCTGCCGTCCGCGTCGAGGAACACGACGACTTCGGGCCGCTCGGACTCCGGGGACTCGGCGAGGCAGGCGATGCCGGCCAGGCAGGCCCGTCCGTAACCCTGCCGCGGTTCGTCCACCACCGTGACGCCGTGTTCGCGGGCGACCTCTGCCGTGCCGTCGCCGGAGCCGTTGTCCACCACCACGATCCGGGCGAGCCGTTCCTTCGGCAGCGCCCGGAGCGTCCGCTCCAACCCCTCGCGCTCGTCCCGAGCCGGAATGATGGCCGCCGCCCGCAATCGCGCCCCGCTCCCGTCCGGGGCCGAAGTATAGGGAACGCCCGGCGCCGCCCCTTTTCCCCGCCCCGGAGGCGCGACCCGGGTTCGCCTCGGTTTCCCGCCGTGCCCGGTCCCGGCAGACGACGAAACGGCGCCGCCGGAGGCGCCGGGCGCGGGAATCGCCTCCCCGGTGAGGAACCGCGCCGCCCTCGGCGGCGGCGCCCGTTCGCTTAGGATGCGGCCCGTGGACCGTCGCCCGCCCGCTCCCTCCGTCCGCCGCCCGCTGCGGGTCCCGCGACCTGCCGCCCGGCGCCTCGCCCCGTTCACCTGCGGGCTCGCGGCGTCGATCTCCCTCGGCTGCGGCGGGGAGGCGCCCCCGCCCTCGGGGCCTCCCGGCGCCGCCCCGGTCGTCCTGCGCGGCGGACAGGTCCTCGACGGCAGCGGCAACCCCTGGTTCCGCGCCGATGTGCTGATCTCCAGGGGCCGCATCCAGCGGGTCGGCGTCCTCCCGGAGGACTCGCTCCCCGCCGGAACCGAGACCCTCGACCTCTCCGGGCTCACCGTCCTGCCCGGCTTCATCGATCCCCACTCCCACGCCGGCCCCGGGCTCGCGGACCCCGCTCTCCGCGCCGGGGAGCCGCTGATCCGGCAGGGCATCACCACGGTGATGGTGAACCCGGACGGCGGCGGTCCGGCGGACCTCGCCGCGCAACGGGCCGAACTCGAAGCCGGCGGCGTCGGCGTCCAGGTCGCCCTCATGATCGGCCACGGCGCCGTGCGGCGGGAGGTACTCGGGATGGAGGCGCGGCCGCCGAACCCCGAGGAATTCGAACGGATGGCCGGCCTGGTGCGCGCCGGGATGGGGGCCGGCGCCTTCGGGATGACCGGCGGCCTCTACTACGCCCCCGGGAGTTACGCCGAGAACGAGGAAGTGGTCCGCCTCGCCGCCGAGATCGCTCCCTTCGGCGCGTTCGTGAGCCATATCCGGGATGAGAGCGATTACAACATCGGCCTGGTGGCGGCGGTCGAAGAGGTGATCGAAGTCGCCGAGACCCAAGGGATCCGCGGCGTGGTCACCCACTTCAAGGCGCTCGGCCCCCCGGTCTGGGGGCTCAGCCGGGAGGCGGTGGCGGCCATCGAAGCGGCCCGCGCCCGCGGCGTCGAGGTCTTCGCGGATCAATATCCGTACGAAGCCTCGGGCACTTCGGTGACCGGCGCCCTCGTCCCCCGCTGGGCGCTCGCCGGGGAAACGATGGCGGGGATGCCCTCGCCGCTGGAAGAACGACTGCGGAACCCCGAGGCCCGCGCCCGGCTCCGGGCCGACATGCTCATCGCGCTGGAGCGGCGCGGGGGCGCTTCCACGCTGCTCCTCTCCCGCCACCGCGCCGACACCACCCTCGAAGGCCGCCGCCTCGACGACCTGGCCGAGGAATGGGAGGTCGAACCGGTGGACGCCGCGCTCCGGCTCCTCGAAGCCGGCGGCGCCGGTCTGGTCTCCTTCAACATGTCCGAAGAAGACATCGCCCGCATCATGGAACAGGAATGGACGATGGGCTCCTCCGACGGCGGTCTGGTACCGGCCGGCGAGGGCCGCCCCCATCCCAGATTCTACGGCGCGTTCCCCCGGCGCATCGCCCGGTATGTGCGGGAGCGCGGGGTCCTGACCGTCGCCGAGGCGGTGCGCGGAATGACCAGTCTCCCGGCGACGGTCTTCCGCCTGGACGACCGCGGCCGGATCGCGCCCGGGATGGTCGCCGATGTGCTGGCGGTGGACCTGGAGTCGTTCCGGGACGCCGCCACCTACGAGAACCCGCACGCCCTGGCCGAGGGCATCGTCCACGCGCTGGTGAACGGCGTGTTCGTGCTGCGCGACGGCGAACACACCGGCGCGCTGCCCGGGGAAGTGCTGTGGCCTTCCTGGACTGCCGACGCGGACCGGGGATCCCGAGGAGCCGACCGATGACCGATCCCCCGCTGACCGATTCCTCGATGACCGATTCGACGATGACCGATTCGACGGCTTTCCCGACGGGAGGAACGGAAACGACCCGTTCCCCGATCCGCGAGACGATCCTCGACACCGTCGGCGACACGCCGCTGGTCGCGCTCCGCCGCCTCGGGCAGGGCCTTCCCGGCCGCATCGCCGTGAAGATGGAGAGTTTCAATCCCGGCGGCTCGGTCAAGGACCGGATCGCCATCAGCATCATCGAGGACGCCGAACGGACCGGCGCGCTGCGGCCCGGCGGAACCATCGTCGAAGGGACTTCCGGGAACACCGGGATGGGTCTGGCGCTCGTCGCCGCGGTGAAGGGGTACCGCTCGATCTTCGTCATGCCCGACAAGATGAGCGACGAGAAGATCCGCGCCCTGCGCGCCCTCGGCGCCGAAGTCGTGGTGACTCCCACGGCGGTGGAACCGGAGGACCCGCGCAGTTACTACAGCGTGGCGCGCCGGCTCGTGGATGAGACCGAGGGCGCGGTGTATGCGAACCAGTACCACAATCCGGTGAACCCGGAGACCCACTACCGCACCACCGGCCCGGAACTCTGGGCGCAGGTGGGCCCCGAGATCCATACCCTGGTCTGCGGTCTCGGGACCGGCGGAACGATCACGGGGACCGGTCGCTACCTCAAGGAACGGAACCCGGACATCCGCGTCGTCGGCGCCGACCCGGTCGGATCGCTCTACGAGGAGTACTTCCGCACCGGCAACATCGGCGAAGCCCGCAGTTACAAGGTCGAGGGCATCGGCGAGGACTTCATTCCCTCGACGATCGACTTCGCCGTGGTGGACGAGGTTCTTCCGGTGACCGACCGGGACTCCTTCCTGACGACCCGCCGCCTCGCCCGCGAGGAGGGGCTGTTCGTCGGCGGCTCCGCCGGAACGGCGGTCGTGGCGGCGCTCCGGGTCGCGGCTTCGGTTCCGCCCGGCGCCCTGGTGGTGGTGCTCGCCCCGGACGCCGGGGGCCGGTACCTCTCCAAGATCTTCAGCGACGACTGGATGCGCCAGAACGGCTTCCTGGATTCCGGCTTCGCCGCCGGGCAGGTGGGCGATGTCCTCGCCGCGAAGGGCGCCGCCGAGATCGTGAGCGTCACGGAGGCTGCCGGCGTCCGGGAAGCGGTGGCGCTGATGCGGCAACACGATGTTTCCCAACTCCCGGTGCGCGGCAGCGAAGGCGGCTTCGTCGGCGTCGTATCGGAGGCGACGCTGCTCGAAGGCCTGCTCGCCGGAGGGAGCGGCCAGGGAGAGGCTCCGCTCGCCACCTTCGTCCAGACCGACGCCATCGAGTCGCTGGACACTGCCGGCCCGCTGGAGTCGCTCGCCCAGGTCTTCACCCGCGGCCGGATCGCCCTGGTCACGGATGAGGGCGAACCGGTCGGCCTGCTGACCCAGATAGACCTCCTGGACTACCTCTCCCGGGACCCGGCGAACCGCTGATGCGCCCGGCCGATCTGCGCGATCGGGTCGGCGCCGGGGAAGACGACCGCACGCGGTTCGAGCCGGGTCTCGGCGACCTCCGCGCAGTGGGGAGAACGCTCTGCGCCTTCGCCAACGGCGCCGGAGGGCTGGTGATCCTCGGTGTGGACGACCCACGAAGGATCGTCGGTGTGGCCGAGGACGCGGAGCGCGTCCAGGAACGACTTACGGCGTTCCTGCACTCCGGACTGAACAAGCCGGTGACGGCGCAGTGCGGTCGCCTCGAAATCGACGGCAAACCAGTCCACTGGATCGAGGTGAGTCGCCATCAGCGGGGTTACGAGCCGTTCTCGTACGACGGCCGATACTGGGTGCGCCGCGGTCGGGCGACTGTTGCGCCATCCCCGTCCGAACAACAGGAACTACTGAACGCCTTCGGTTTCGTGCTGACGGAACGGCAGATCGTCTCGTCCGCCACGGTCGAAGCGCTCGACTTCGGCGCCATTCGCGGATTCCTTTCCGAGCAGGGGTTCGATCTGGAGACCCCACCTCAACCGGCGAGCGACGCCGACCTCCGCAATGCGAGCATCGCGAACGAGTTGGACGGCGTACTCCGTCCGACGCTCTATGGACTCCTGCTCTTCGGGCGGGATCCGCAGGCGGCGCCCCACACCACGAGCCTGTTCGTCCAGTGCGCTGCCTACGATGGCGTGGACCAGGCCGCCGAGGTGCTGAGCGCGGGAGAGGGGAAGGGACGGCTCGATGACCAAGTGAACCGCGCTGCCGGCTGGTTCCGCAGTCTGGGGCGACGAGAGATCTACGGGGGGCTGTACCGCAAGGAGATCCCGCCGATGCCGTACGAAGCGCTTCGGGAGGCGCTGGTGAACGCCGTCATCCATCGCGACTATGCGATCACCGGGTCGCAGGTGCTGCTGGAGGTCTTCTCCGACCGGGTGGTCGTCACCAGCCCGGGGGCGCTGCCGAACCACATGACGGTCGAGCAGGCTCGCGGCGGGGGCGCACCGCGTTCCCGAAACGAGATGATGGCGAACGCCATGGTCGTGCTCGGTCTCATGGAGCGCCGAGGACGCGGCTGGCTTCGGATGCGGCAGGCGATGCGCGGCTTCAACGGGACCGAACCGGAACTGGTGAACGACTCCGGGAATCGCTTCGTACGCGTCGTGTTCGACCTGACCCGCCCGCCGTTCGACCCGGCGGAGGAGGGCTCGGAGTCCGCGGCGTCTCGCTGACTCGGGCCACGAGGAGACCGGAAGGTCGAGAGTTCCCGCGGTGAGTGGCCGGGGCTCGCTCCGGGCTGCGGGAACCGGGGGCCGCGTCGGCATTCGCCGGCGGCTGCTCCCCGGGGATCGAGGCCGACCGGCAGCCCGTGCTTCGCGTCGTCAACGGTGTCGGGAGGCGAGACGCCGGCCGCTCGGTCGGGAAGGGGACGCCGCTCGCCTCGGTGGCCGGCCCCCGCGGCGGGAACACGGACCAGCGGCCGGTAGAGACCGCCCGTGGTCGTTGCGCTGACAGCGGCCGGGCTTCCCCGTGAGATTGCGGAACCCGCGCGGCGAGGGGCCCGACGGGGGCGACCCCGGGGTAGCATCCCCCGACATGGCAGGACGGGAGGCGGGCCGGGCCGTGGAATCTCAGAGCCTCGAGTGGAAGCGCTCGTGGCGGGACGAGCACCTGAAGTGGATCTGCGGGTTCGCCAACGCGCAGGGAGGCGTCCTGGAAGTCGGCAGGAACGACCGGGGGGAAGTCGTCGGCCTGCGCGACACGGCCCGGCTTCTGGAAGATCTGCCGGAGAGGGTTCGCTCCGTCCTCGGGATCGTCGCGAAGGTGGACCTCGCGGAAGAGGACGGCAAGGAGTACCTGCGGATCTCCGTCGAACCCCACCCGACGCCGATCGCCTACAAGGGCGAATACCACTACCGCAGCGGCAGCACGAAGCAGGTCCTCCGGGGGCCGGCGCTGGACCGCTTCCTGCTCCGGAAACTGGGGAGGCCGTGGGACAGCGCCCCGGTCCCGGGGGTCGAGATCGAAGACCTGGATTCGCGCGCGATCGGCCGGTTCCGGGAGGGCGCCGCCCGACTGGAACGCCTCTCGGACGACTCCCATCGCGCTACGGCAGCGGAACTCATCGACAAGTTGCGCCTGACCGAGGGCCGGTATCTCAAGCGGGCGGCGCTGCTGCTGTTCCACGAGGATCCGGAGCGTTTCGTAACCGGAGCGTTCGTCCGGATCGGGTACTTCCGGGGGGCGGACCTGTTGTTCGAGGACGAGGTCCACGGCGACCTGTTTCTCCAGGCGGAGCGCACCGCGGACCTGCTGTTCACGAAGTACTCGGAGGCCGTGGTGTCGTACGCCGGGATCCGACGGGTGGAGACGCGACCGATTCCTCCGGCCGCCGTTCGGGAGTTGGTTCTCAACGCCATCATCCACAAGGACTACTCCGCGAACAGTCCGGTGCTGATCCGGGTGTACGGGGATCGGATCGAGTTCTGGAATCCCGGCTCGCTGCCGGAGGGCTGGACCGTCGGGCGGCTGCTGGAGTCGCATGCGTCCGCGCCCCGGAACCCGGACCTGGCCGCTGCGTTTTTTCGGGCCGGACAGATCGAGGCCTGGGGCAGGGGCACGCTGCGGGTGGTGGAGGAGTGCCGGCGGGCGGAGGTTCCGGTGCCGACCTGGCGGGCGGATGAGACGGGCACCGGGGTGGAGTGCCGGTACTCGTCGCACCGGACCGGACGGATCCGGGACCTCCCGGGCGGGAACGAGGGGAGCCGGACGGAGGAGGACCCGGTTCCGCAGGACGAGGAAGGGACGACCCGGACTCCTACCCAGAGGACTACCCAGACCACTACCCAGACTCCTACCCAGACCACTACCCAGACTCCTACCCAGAGGACTACCCAGACTCCTACCCAGACCACTACCCAGACTCCTGCCCAGACCCCAGTCGGGGAGGTCGCCCGGAACGGCGAGAGCGATACGGCGGCCCGCATTCTCGACCTGCTTCGCCGGCGTCCCGACGCCGGACGCCGCGAATTGGCTGCGACCCTCGGCGAAATCACCGAAGACGGGGTGAAGTACCACCTCGACCGACTCAAGGAACGCGGGCAGATTCGACGAGCCGGCCCCGATTTCGGTGGCCGTTGGGAAGTTCTGGAACCGAACGACGAGGACGGACCGGACCGGAGGGGAGAGGTGGCAGTTCGCTTCGAGGAGAAGGGAACTACCCGGACTCCCGCCGAGACCACTACCCGGACTCCTACCCAGAGGACTACCCAGACCACTACCCAGACTCCTACCCAGACCACTACCCAGACTCCTACCCAGACCACTACCCAGACTCCTGCCCGGAGGTCCGTTGCGGAAGTCGCCCCGAACGGCGAGAGCGATACGGCCGCCCGTATTCTCGAACTGCTTCGCCGGCACCCGGACGCCGGACGCCGCGAACTGGCTGCGGCCCTCGGCGACATCACCGAAGACGGCGTGAAGTACCACCTCGACCGACTGAAGGAACGCGGACGGCTCCGCCGGGCCGGGCCCGACTTCGGCGGCCGTTGGGAGGTGCTCGACGGGGACTCCGATCGCTGACTCCCGCTCCGGGCGGCCGGCCACGGATTCTCGGGAGGTTCTCGAGGAGAGGAGCGAACGACGACCCGTCGGAGGCGGCGTTCGCGGCCGGGTTCGGCGGCGTCGCGCGCCGAACCCGCCGGGAGGGGAGCAGTGGGCGGCTACATCCGGCGCCAGCGGGGGCCGGCGGCGCCTTCCCGCGGGGTCCAGCGGGGGCCGAGGACATCGGCGGCGCGGCAGTCCACGCAGTTGGACCGGTTGACGGCCAGGCCGTCGGCCCGCGCTTCATAGACCCCGGCGGGGCACATCCGCTCCCAGAGCGCGGCGGCTTCCGGGGGAACGCCCTCGGGGACGACGAGGTGCGGCGGGTGGTCGTCGCGAGTGTTGTTTCCGGAGAGGAACACCCCGTCCAACTTGGAGAAGGCCGGGGCGGGGTCCCCCGGCGAAACCGGCGCCCTCGACTTCTCCGCGTCGTCCTCGACCGCGATCGGTCCCCGGGGCAGGGCGCCGCCGGTGAGGGTGGCGAGCGCCGAGACCGCCACCCCGCGCCAGAAGCCCCGGGTGAAGGCCGGGCGCATGTTCCGGGTGCGCCGGAGGTCCGCCAGGACCGGGCTGTCCGAGAGCGCCGCGTCGTACATCGAGAGCGGCACGCCCGCCTTCAGGTGCGCGTCCGCGGCGTCGGCGGCCAGGATGCCGGAGAGCATCGCGTAGTGGATGCCCTTGAGCGACGGGACATCCACGAAGCCGGCGGTGTCCCCGACCAGCAGCAGCCCGTCGCCGGAGAACCGGTCCGGGAGCGAACCGGGCCCTCCTTCGGGGATGAGCCGGGCGCCCCACTCCAGACATTCCCCGCCTTCGAGATGCGGCGCGACCAGCGGGTGCGCCTTCAGCCGCTGCAACCCCGCATGGACATCGAGGGCTTCGGTGGGAGCGTCGAGGCCGACGACGAGTCCCAGCGCCGAGAGCCCCTCGCCCAACGGATAGAGAAAGCCGCCCCCGAAGGCCGACCGCGGCAACGGATACCCGACGGTGTGGATCACCCGGGGCGCCGGGTTCCCCGACCGCCAGAGTTCCTTGACTCCCAGCGCGAAGATCTGCGGGTTCGGCGAACCGATGCCGAGCCGCTGCCGCCAGGCCTGTCCCAGCGGCCCGCGCGCCCCTTCGGCGAGGACCACCACCCGCGCCGCGATCTCGGTAGCCGGTTCGTACGCCGGCCCCGGGCTGCCGTCTGGCCGGGCGCCGGCGGGAACCGTGCGGAGCCCGACGACCCGTTCGCCTTCGACCAGCAGCGACCCGACGGAGAACCCCGGGAAGAGTTCGACCCCCGCGTCCTCGGCGCGCGCGGCGAGCCAGCGGGCGATCTCGGAGATCGAGGCGGTGTAGCAGCCCCGGTTCCGCATCGTCGGCGGCGTGGGGAGGCGGAAGGCGCGGCGGGCGGTGAGGAAGTGGACGCTCTCCTCGGTGACCCGCTCCCGCAGCGGGAACTCCGAGTCCGCCATCCCCGGGAACAACTCCCGGAACCCCGCCGGGTTCACCACCGCCCCGGAAAGGCAGGCCGCGCCCGGCTCCGCCGCCTTCTCGAAGACCCCCACGGACACTTCCCGGCCGGCCGCCTTCGCCGTCTGCGCGATGCGGACCGCCGCCGAGAGCCCCGCCGGGCCGCCGCCGACCACGGCGACCTCGAGCGGAACCGCGTCCGGCCCCGGCGGGCCCTCGGCGAGCAGTCGCTCGACCGGGAGCGGCGGGCGGTGGTCCGCGAGCCGGACGCCGCCGCTCCGCCGGCTCACGCGCCGAACCGTTCGGGGTCCCAGCGCAGGCCGAGTTCCGAAGGCGGGCCGATGTAGCCGAGGAGCGCCGAGGACGCCACCACCGCCGGGCTCGCCAGGTACCCCTCGCCGCCCCGGCCCATCCGGTTCTCCCAGTTGCGGTTGAAACTGGTGACGGCCCGCATCCCCGGCTGCAGCGCGTCCTCGCCCTGTCCGAAACAGGGGCCGCACCAACTGACCCGGATCTCCCCGCCCACCGAGCGCAGCACCTCGGCGATCGGTTCGCCGCCGAGGCGGGGCTCGGGCTCCTCGATCTGCCGGCGCACGCCGCCGGAGCCGGGGAAGATCACGAACTTCTCCCGGACGCGCTCCCGGCCGCTCTCCCGGGCCGCCCGGATCACCAGCGCTGCCGCGAGGAGGTCGGCGTAACTGCCGTTCGTGCAGGAGCCGATGTAGGCGCGGTCGAAGCCGATCCGCTCGGCCGCCACTTCGTCCGCGGGCCAGGCGTTCTCCGGGGCCGGCGGCTTCGCCACCAGCGGCGCCACTTCGCCGAGGTCCAGCCGGTCCTCGGCGACGAACCGGGCGCCCGGCCCGGAGGCCACCGGAGGGTAGGGGAGGTCCTCGGTGAGGCCCCGGCGGCGGTACCACTCCCCGGTGACCGCATCGAAGGGGAACAGGCCGTTCCAGGCTTCCGCTTCCGCCATCATGTTGGCGACGGTGTTCCGCCAGGGGATCGGCAGCGCCCCGCCGGGGTCGGCGAACTCCACCGACATCCCGGCGGCGGCGCCGTTCCAGCGGGCCAGCAGCGCCAGGACCACATCCTTCCCCGAAGACCAGGGCGGGAGCGTCCCGGTGAAGACCACCCGGCGGGGCGGGGCCGGGGTGAGCCAGACCCGGCCGGTGGCCCAGCCGAAGCCGAGCGCGGAGGAGCCGACGCCGACGCCGACCGCCCCGTAGGCCCCGTAGGCCCGGCTGTGGCTGTCGGCGCCGGGGATCAGCGCGCCCGGCATCACCAGGCCCTGCTCCGGGAAGTAGAAGTGGAAGATGCCGTCGCCGGGAGCCGCGAACCACGGTGGTTCCATCCCTTCGGCGGCGGCGAAGGCGGCGCCGAGGGCGGTGTTCTTCCGGTCCGCCTCCCGGTCGGTGAAGACGAAGTGGTCGCTGGCGATGGCTGCCTGGCGGGGGTGGATCGCGCCGCCGGTGATCTGGCGGAAGGTGTGGGCGGCGAAGGGCGCGGTGCCGTCGGAGGCCGGGAGCAGGTCGGCGGCCGCCAGCAGCGGTTCGCCCACCCGCACCGGGGCCGCCCGGTCGGCGCGGTGCGCGTGGAGGATCTGCTCGGTGGCGGTGAGCTCCCGGGCCTCCTTCGGCCCCGGCCATTCGATGCGGGTCTCGTCGCCGAGCGAGGAGAGGAACTCGTGCCGACCGGCGGCGAGGATCCCGCCTTCCCGCCGCAGTCGTTCTTCGCGTTCCGCCAGCGGTTTCGGGGTGTAGTCGCGACCGAGGGTCTCGTTGCGGAGGGCGCGGGAGTCCGGGTCGAAGGAGAAGCGGTGGCTGTCCCCGGCGTCCGCGACCGCCTCCGGGCATTCGAGCACCGAAAGGCCCAGGTTCAGCGCGTTGCGGCGGAAGATGTCCCCGACCCCGGCGCCGAGCACCAGGACCAGGGTCGTCCCGGCGTCCTTCGCCACGCCGAGCAGGCCCGCCGGGCTCATCTCCCGCGAGGAGCCGATGCCGAAGCGGTCGCCGGCGACGAGGAAGTTCTGCCCGGCGCGCACCCGCTCGGCGAAGTCCGGCATCAGCCGGCGGAACGCCCCTGCCTTCCAGCGGGCGTCGATGGCTTCGAGGCTTTCCGAGATGCAGTCCTCGGAGGGCGTGATCTGGTCGGTGTCGATGGCGTTCCGCTTCTCCCCGGGTCGCTTCGGATCCCAGAAGACGAGGGCTTCGCCGATGACCGGTTCCGTCGAGAACCCGGCGCCGGTGACGGTTCGGTCGTCGGTCGGGGGGGGCAGGGGAACGCCGGGTTTGCGCCGGACCGGAGCGATGCGCATAGGGGAACCGAGTATATGGAGCGGGGGCGGAGTTCCGCGCGCCGGCTGCGGGCTCCCGGCGCCGGCGGACCTTCGCGATCGACCGGGCGGCGGCGGTGGGTACCGGGCTCCGGGCCGGGGAGCGGCAGCCCGGACCGGCGCTTTCCGTGACCGGAACGCGGACGGAGACGCCGCCGGGAGGCGGCCCCGGCCGGACGACAGGGGCCGGGCCACCGGGGGCGCGGGGCGAAGGTCGGCGGCGCGGTGGCGGCGGGAGAAGCGGTGCGGGACCGGGCCGGCCATGTGCTTAACTTCGCCCCGCGCCATGCATCCCCCGGCGGCCGTCGGCCGGACTGACCGTCAGCGGGCCGGAAACGGTCGGCGGCGAACCGGGCGGCGGCGGGATCCGGTGGTCGGGCTCGCGGCTGCCGCGTTCCTCGCCGCCTGCGGGTCTCCCGGTGACGATCGGTCTTTCCCCGCCGGGCCCATCGAGATCGTTTCCTGGGCGACGCCGGGCGGGCCCAGCGATCTGCTGGCCCGGGCGCTCGCAGCGGCGGCGCCGGAGCACTTCGACGGGCAGCGGGTGACCGTGGTGACCCGGCAGGGGGGCGCGGGCGCCGCCGGGATGCAATACCTGCGCGGGCACGTCGGGGACCCGCACCATCTGGGCGTCTTCACCGCGAGCGGCACCGTGAACATGGCCACCGGACGGATCCCGTTCACGCCCGCCGACTTCACCGCGATCCTCCGGATCCAGGTGGACCCGTTCCTGATCGCGGTGCGCGCGGACAGCCCCTTCCGGTCGCTCCCCGATCTCTTCGAGGCGGCCCGCGGCCGCGCGCCCGGCGAGGCGGTTTCCGTGTCCGGCTTCGGGGCGGCCTCGGCGCATTTCCTCGGCTTCATGCGGCTCCGGGCCGCGGCGGGGGATCCGGACCTCCGCTGGATCGCCTACGAGGGGTCTGGGGACGCGGTGGTGGCCGCCCTCGGGGGCCACACCGACGCCGTCCACACGAACTTCAACATCGTCCGGGAGCACCTGCGCGCCGGCGCCATGCGGGTGCTGGCGGTGGCGCTTCCGCTCGCGGCGCTTCCCGACGCCCCCAGCTACGCCGACCTGGGGTTCGATCTGGCGCCGGTGCACTGGCGCGGCGTCGTCGGCCCGCCGGGGCTGTCCCCGGAGTGGCGCGCCGACCTGCGCCGCCGGCTCACGGCGACCATCGGGACCGCCGCGTTCCGGGAGTACATGGAGCGCGCGGCGATGGAGTACGCGACGATGGAGAGCCCCGAGGCCTTCGCCGGCTGGATGGCGGAGGAAGTCGAGACCAGCCGCGGGCTGCTCGCCCGCCTGGAACTCCTCCCGGACTGACGCTCCCCGCCTCGCAGCCCCGACCGACCCTCCCCCGCGACCGGTCCGCCCTCCGCTCCCGCCCGAGCCAGCGAGTGGCGCCCGCGCCGAACGCCGTGCCGCCGACTCGGGGCTGCAGCGACGGGAGCGTCGCGGTCGCGGACTTCGGGCCGGCTCGGGATCCCGGTCGGCGGGCCTCCGCGCCACCCCGCAGCCGGCGGCGGCGACTTCGCGGCCCTCGGTCCTCGCCGCGCCGAACCGTGCGCCCGGACCTCCGGCGGATGACGCCGGGATGAGCGCGGCCCGCGGCGCCCGCTCGCGCTTCGCGGAGGCCGGCGTCCTGACGGCTCTCGCGGCGGGAGTGCTCCTCGACGCGCAGGGCTACCCGCCGCCGCTCGTCGAAGGCGCGCCCGGCCCGGCGTTCTTCCCCCGGCTCGTCGCGCTCCTGCTGCTGGGCTGCGCCGTCGGGCTCGCGTTCGGGGTTCGCCGGAAGCCGGCGCCGGGAAAGGCCCGGGAACCCGGTCGGCGGGGGGGCGCCGCCGGAGACCGCGCTGCGGAGGACGCCGGCGAGACCCGTCGGGAACTCCGTCGCTGGGGCGCCGCGCTCGGGGTCGCCGGCTTCCTGCTGGCCGTGCCGCTGCTCGGGAGCCTCGCCGCCCTGCCGGTCCTGGTGGGCGGACTCATGTACCTGTCGGGAGAGCGGTCGTACCGGGTCCTGATCGCGGTCCCGCTCGGCTTCGCCGGTCTCCTCCACCTCCTCTTCGAGTGGCTGCTCGGCGTGCCGCTTCCGTGACCGCCGCCCGCTCGGTCCCGACGACCCCGGAGCGCGCCCGTTGATCCCGCTGCTCGACGGGCTGGCGACCGCGTTCCAGCCGGCGAACCTCCTGGCCCTGTTCGCCGGCAGCCTCCTCGGCGTCTTCGCCGGGGCGGCGCCGGGCCTCAGTTCCACCGTCGGTCTCGCCCTGGTGCTCCCGGTGACCTTCGCCCTCGACCCGGTCCCGGCGCTCCTCATGATGATCGCCATCTACATGGCGGCGGAGTACGGCGGTTCCATCACCGCCATCGCCATCGGCGTCCCCGGGAGTTCGCCGGCGCTGGCCACCACCTTCGACGGCTACGCGCTGACCCGCCGGGGCGAGGCCGGCCGCGCCTTCGGGATCTCGCTCTTCGCCTCCATGAGCGGCGGCATCCTGGGAACGCTGCTCCTCGTCGCCCTCCTGGGGCCGCTCTCCCGGGCGGCGCTGGCCTTCGGTCCGGCCGAGTACTTCGGTCTCGGCGTCTTCGGGCTCACCGTGGTCGCCAACCTGGTGGGCCACGACCCGCTCCGGGGCCTCGCCAGCGCGCTCTTCGGGCTGCTGGCGTTCGTGGTCGGCCTCGATGTGCTCACCGGCGCGCCGCGGCTCACCTTCGGCGTCCCGGCGCTTCTGGACGGGCTGGGACTGGTCCCCATGCTCATCGGCTTCTTCGCCATCGCCGAAGCCCTGAACGCGGTGGCCTCCGGCCGACCCCGGACCGGCGCCGGCGCCCGCCTCGACGGCGCCCTGCCGGGCCTCCGGGAACTCCTGCGCCTGTGGCCCTCGATCCTGCGGGGCTCGGCCATCGGCGGTCTCATCGGGGCGATCCCCGGCGCCGGCGCGACGATCGCCTCGCTGGTGGCCTGGAACGAAGAGCGCCGGCTCTCGAGGACCCCGGAGCGTTTCGGCGCCGGCGAACCGGCCGGGATCGCCGCCCCGGAAGCGGCGAACAACGCCTGCGTGGGCGCCGCCATGATCCCGCTGCTGGCGCTGGGCGTTCCCGGTTCGGCGAGCGCCGCGGTGCTCCTCGGCGGGCTGACGGTGCAGGGCGTGACTCCCGGGCCGCTGCTCCTGACCGAAGGGGCCGCGCTGGTCCATGCGCTCTACGCCGGCTTCCTGGTCGCGGTGGCCTTCATGCTGGCGGTGGGCCGGCTGGGGATCCCGCTCTGGGTGCGGGTGGTGCGGCTCCGACCTTCGATCCTGATGCCGCTGGTGGTGGCGGTCTCCCTCACCGGCGCGTTCGCGCTCCGGGGGAACCTCGCCGACGCCTGGTCGGCGCTCTTCTTCGGCGCGGTCGGCTCTGTTATGCTGCGGCGCGGTTACCCGCTCGCGCCGGCCGTGCTCGGTCTCATCCTCGGGCCGATGGTGGAGACCAACTACCGACGGGCGCTCACGCTCTCGTCGGGGTCGCACTCGGTCTTCTTCGAGAGCCCGATCGCGCTGCTCCTCCTGGCGCTCGCGGCCCTGAGTTTCGCCGCGCCGGCGCTGCGCGCGCGGTTTCCGTTCCGCAGAAGGACCTCCGAGTGAGCGCGACCCACGCCGTTACCGACTTCATCCTCGACACCGGCCTCGGCGACTTCCCGGAGGCGCTGCTGGTCGAGGGCCGGCGCTGCGTCACCGACGGCGTGGCGGTCCTGCTCGCCGGCGCCACCGAGCCCTGCTCCCGCCTCGTCCGGGGACAGATCGAAGCGCAGGGGGGCGCCCCGGAAGCGGCGGTCTTCGGGACCCCCGGCCAGCGGGCGCCGGCGACGCTGGCGGCGCGCGCGAACGGGACCGCCGGCCACGCGATGGACTTCGACGATACCCAACTGTCGAACGCGCCGGACCGCATCTTCGGGCTGCTCACCCATCCCACGGTGGCGCCGCTCGCCGCCGGTCTGGCCGCGGCGGAACGGGAAGGAGCCAGCGGCGCCCGGCTGCTGGAAGCGTTCCTGATCGGCTTCGAGGTGGAATGCAAGATCGCCGAGGCCATCCATCCGCGCCACTACGGCGAGGGCTTCCATTCCACGGCGACGGTGGGCACGCTCGGCGCGGCGGCCACCGCGGCGAAACTGGTCGGGTTGGACCGGGAGCGGCTCGGCATGGCGTTCGGGATCGCCGCCAGTCTCGCTTCCGGCATCCGGCTCGGTTTCGGAACGATGATGAAACCCCTCCACGCCGGGCGCGCCGCCGAGAACGGAGTGCTCGCCGTGGATCTTGCCGCCCGCGGCTTCACTTCGGGCCGCGACGCCCTCGACGCCCGCTGGGGGTTCTTCCGGGTGTTCGGCGGCGGTTTCGACCCGGAGCGGCTCACCCTCGGGGAGCCCTTCACGCTGCTCGACCCCGGCGTCTCGGTGAAAAAGTTCCCTTCGGGCAGCCTGGGCCACCCGAGCATCGCCGCGCTGCTCGCCGCCGTCGAGGAGCGCGACCTCGCCCCGCCGGACCTCGAGTCCATCACCTTCCGCGCCGGGCACAACATCCTGAACCCGCTCCGCTACCGGGCGCCGCAGAACGCGCTCGAAGCCAAGTTCTCGATTCCTTTCGTGCTCGCCGCCGCCGTGCTCCGCCGCCGGGTCGGCATCCACGAGTTCCGCGACGAGTTCGTCCGCTCCCCGGAAGTGGCGGAGATGATGGACCGCGTCACCGTGGAATTCGACGAGGAGATCGATTCCCGGGGGTACGAACGGATGCGGAGCGCGATGGAGGTGCGGCTCCGGGACGGCTCGTCGTTCCCCGTCGAAGCGGACACCTATCCCGGAGGGCCGGAGCGGCCGCTCACTCCGGAAGAACTGCGGGGGAAGTTCCGGGAATGCGCCGGGCTGGTCCTCTCCGCGGCCCGCGTCGAGGAAGTCCTGGAGTCGGTGGAGGGGATCGATCGGCTCTCCCGCGTCTCCGACCTGGCGGGCGCGCTGGCCGAGGCCCGCGACCCGGGCCCGTCGGGGGAGGCGTCTTCGTGAGGCGGCGCGCTCCGGACGCTTCGGCGGTCTTCGTCGTCCTGGCGGTCCTCCCGGCCCTCGCCGGCGGCTGCCGGGAGGCCGCCGCGCCGGACGACGGTTCCTTCTACGAAGCCGAGTACGAAGCGGTCCTGGCGGAGTCGAATCTCCTGCTCGAGATGCGCGACGGGGTGCGCCTCGCGACCGATGTGTACCGCCCCGCCACCGAGGGAGTGCCGGTGGCCGAACCGCTTCCCGCGCTGCTCCACCGCACGCCCTACGACAAGACTTCGACCCGTCTGGTCGAACAGGCGCGATGGTTCGCGGCCCGGGGATACGTGGTCGTGCTCCAGGACCTGCGCGGCCTCTACTTCTCCGAAGGCGTCTTCCAGAAGTACCACGAATACGACGCTCCCGACGGTTACGACACCATCGAATGGATCGTCGGTCTCGACTACACCTCCGACTATGTGGGGATGTGGGGAACCTCCTACGGCGCCCACACCCAGGCGGACGCGGCGAAACTGGCGCCGCCCCGGCTCATCACCATGGTACTGACGATGGGCGGCCTCTCCGATGCCTGGACGCACAAGGTGCGGAACCACGGCGCCTTCGAACTGGGGCAGCAACTCGGTTGGGCGCACGGCCAACTCCGGGCGGTGACCGACGAGCCCTCCGTCCGCCGCCGCCTCGAGGAAGAGGGGCCGGCCGACTGGTTCCCGCTCACGCCCTTCAGGAAGGGCGAGAACCCGCTCTCCGGCGCGCCGAACTTCGAGGACTACTACCTCGAGATGCAGAACCACGGCGATTACGACGAGTACTTCCGGGGTATCGGCCGCAACTGGACCGAGTACTACGAAGGAACCTCCGATGTCCCGATGCTCCATGTGGGAGGTTGGTACGACTCGTACGCGCCGGGCACCATCCGGAGTTTCGTCGAGTTGACGCGGATCAAGTTGGAAGAGATGTCCCTGCTCATGGGGCCCTGGACGCACGCCGCGACCACCCGCTCCTACGCCGGGGACATCGAGTTCGGCGAGGCGGCGGCGATCCCGGACTTCGCCCGCGAGTTCCACCTGAGATGGTTCCACCGGCACCTCAGCATCGGTGAGGTCCCGCTCGGGGGCGCCCTCTTCGAGAACGCCCCGAGACTCCCCAGCCAGGAAGTGCCGCGGGTCACCTACTTCGTCATGGGCGGCGGGGACGGCCACCGGGACGAGAACGGCCGCCTCTTCCACGGGGGCGAATGGCGCGCCTCCGAGAGTTGGCCGCCGGCGGGGAGCGCGATCACCCCGTTCCACCTGCGCGCCGGCGGCGGACTCACCCGCGAACCCGCCGGGGAGGACGAAGGGTCGAGCGGCTACACCTACGACCCCGAACACCCGGTCCCCACCATCGGGGGCGCGTTCTCCGGGGCGCTCAAGCGAGGCGGCTACGACCAGCGCGAACGACTCTTCGTCTCCCTCGAGGGTGGCTCCGAGAACGGCTTCTTCGGATCGGAAGTGGAAGGCCGGCGCACCGCGGACCGTCCCGATGTGCTGGTCTTCGAGACCGGGCCGCTGCCCGAAGACCTGGTCGTCGTCGGTTCGGTGACCGCGCGGCTGCATGTCTCGTCGAGCGCCCCGGACACCGATTTCACCGCGAAACTGGTGGATGTGTATCCGCCGAGCGAAGACTGGCCGGAGGGTTTCGATCTCAACCTCACCGACGGCATCCTCCGGGCGCGCTACCGCGATTCCCGGGAAGAGCCTTCCTTCATGGAACCGGGAGAGGTGTACCCGATCGAGATCCGGCTGTTCCCCACCGCGAACCGGTTCCGGGCCGGACACCGACTGCGGCTGGAGATCTCGAGTTCGAACTACCCGAGATTCGACCCGAACCCGAACACCGGGGAACCGCTGGGGCGGCACACCCGAACGACGACCGCGGAGAACGTGATCCACCACTCTGCGGCGCATCCTTCGACCCTGCTCCTCTCGCTGGTCCCGGCGGAGAACTGAAACCGCCCGGTCCCCGTGACCGGCGGCGCGGCGGCGACCGCTTCGCCCCGGGGTTCGGGCCGGTCGCGCTCCCGCGGCCCGGCGGCTCGATCCGACCGGGGAACCCGGGGTCCGGCCGGGAGTCGCGGCCGGCCACCGCCCGGGGCCGGTTCGCCGGCGACCGTGACCCCGGCCGCGCGACCGCAGGGGCGCTGCGGCGGCTCCCGGAGCCTCCGGGGTTCCGGCCCGGCCGCCCCGAGCGTCCCCCGCCGGGGGTCGCACAGCCACTCTTCGAGGGCGGCCTTCGCCGGCGGCCGGGTGCTCCCGGCTGCTCCGGGCAGACCCGAATCTGTCGGCGCCGGGGTCCGGCGGCGGGGGTCCGGGCGCCCGTCCGCCGCTTACAATTCCGGGCGCTCCGTGGCCGCTGTCCCTTCTCTCGCAGCGGCGCTCTCCGCGGTCGCGTTCGTCGCCGGAATCGCGGCCGGCGGACGCGCCGCGACGGCGCAGGAGGCGCCGGCCGCGGACGGGGACCGCGCCCCGACCCTCTTCCTGCTGACAATGGGCCCGGACCACAGCCAGTTGTTCCGCGAATGGGGACACGCCGCGCTCTGCGTGGACGACCGCTGCTTCAACTACGGAACCACCGACTTCTCCCGCCCGGTGGGACTGACCGGCGAGGTCTTGATGGGCGAGGCGTACTTCTGGGTGGCCGCTTCCGCCTACGAGGACACCGTGCGGCAGTACGCCCGCATGGAGCGCAGCATCTTCCGCCAGGATCTCGACCTCGACGAGGGCGCGCGGGAGATCCTGCTGGGGCGGGTGGCCGCCGACCTGGTTCCCGGCGCCTCCGAGTACCTCTACAACCACTTCAGCGACAACTGCACCACCCGTATCCGGGACTACCTCGACGAGGCCGGGGGCGGCGCGCTGCGGCAGGTCACCGAACTGCCGCCGGTGTTCCGCGAGCCGGGGGGCGGTTACCGCCTGCGCACCCACATGCGGCGGGGGCTGACCACCCGCCCGCTGCTGGTCTGGCTCTCGGACATCGGCGTGGGCCGCTCCGCCGACCGGCCGGTGACTGCCTACGAGGTCATGTTCCTGCCGGGGGCGCTCCGCTACGGGGTGGAGCAGGCCTTCGGGTCGGCGCCCCAACAGTTGCGGCAGGGGCGGGACGGGGACCGGCTGCCCCCGGACCCGGGCAGTTCCGCCTATGTGCCCTGGCTGGTCGCCGCCTCGGCGCTGTTGTCGGGCGCCATCCTGCAGACCCGGCGTCCGGGGCTCTCCCGGGGAGCGCGGGCGGCGGCCGGAGCGGCGCTGGGCTTCCTCGGCCTGGTCGGGCTGGCGCTCTTCCTCCTGAGCCCCCTGCCGGCGTTCTCGACCGGCCTCCTGTTCCTCGGCGTCCCGCTGACCGACTTCCTGCTCGCGACCCGGTTCGCCCGGTACTACGCCTGGCCCCGCACGGCCTTCGGGGCACTCTTCCTGGTCGCCCTCGGCGCGGGTCTCACGACGCAGCCCCTCGCCTGGACGGTGGCTGCGGGGACGCTCCTCGCCGCCGCGGTCGGCTGGCGGCTCACTTCCCGGCGTCGGCTCGCCGCGTCGCCGGCCGGCGTTCCCGCCGCCGCGTGAGCGCGATGACCGCGGGGCCCGGTTCGGCGTCGGGCGGCGCCACCCCGCTGCCGCTGGCGCCGACCCGGCCGATGCCGGCGGCCTTCCGCCGATCGTTCGAGCGGGCGGTGGAGGCGGCGCGGCGGGGGCCGCGGTACCTCTCGGAGGAAGCGGTGGAGCCGGTGCCGGAGATCCCGGTGTTGCCGGAGGCGGGCGAGCCGGCCGGGGCGGAGGACCGGGCCCGGACGGTCGCCATCACCCTGAACGGCGGGCAAGGCACCACGATGGGGATGCAGGCCCCGAAGGCGCTGCTCCAGGTGGCGGAGGGGATGACCTTCCTCGACATCGCCCTCAAGCAGGCGGAGAGCGTCGGCATGACGCCGCTCCTCATGAACAGTTTCGCCACCGACCGGGCGGTGCGGGCGGTGCTCGGCGAGCGTCGGGTGGGCTGCGTGATGCAGCACCGCGCCCCCAAGTTGCGGCAGTCCGACTTCACCCCGGTGCGCGTCCCGGAGGCGCCGGCCTTCGAATGGTGCCCGCCCGGCCACGCCGACCTCTACACCGCCCTCGGGACCAGCGGGTGGCTGCCGCGGCTCCTCGACCGGGGCTTCCGCTACGCATTCCTGTCCAATGTGGACAATGTGGGCGGCTACCCCGATCCCTTCGTCCTGGGGTACTTCCTCCGCACCGGGGCGCCCTTCCTGATGGAGGCGACGCGCCGCGCCGACGCCGACTCGAAGGGGGGCCATCTGGTCCGGCGCCGGACCAACGGACGGCTGACCCTGCGGGAGACCGCCCAGTGCGATCCGGAGCACCCGGAGGGGTTCCGGGACATCGAACGCCACCGCTACTTCAACACGAACAACCTCTGGCTGCGGCTCGACGCGCTGGCCGGGGAACTCGAGCGTGGCGGAGGCTTCCTGCCGCTGCCGACGATCCTGAATCCCAAGACGGTGGACCCCCGGGATCCCGACTCGACGCCCGTGTTCCATCTGGAACAGGCTGCCGGGAGCGCGATCGAGGTGTTCGACGGCGCCGAGGTGGTCGAGGTGCCCCGCCACCGTTTCGCGCCGGTGAAGAACACCGCGAACCTGCTGATCCTGCGCTCGGACCTCTACCGGATCGACGACCACGGCCGGGTCGCGCCGCTGCGGCAGCCGCTCCCCCGAGTGGATCTCGACGCCGCCTGCTACCGGTTCCTCAGCGACCTGGAGTTCCGTTTCCCGCACGGCCCGCCCTCGCTCCTCGGCTGCGACCTCCTGCGGGTGAGCGGCGATGTGCGCTTCGGCCGGCAGATCGCCTGCGAGGGCGAAGTGGCGATCTCCGCCCGCGCGGGCTTCGTCGCCCGGATCCCCGACGACAGCCGCCTCACCGGGGTCGTGAACTTCTGATCTGACGGAAGCCGGCTCGGGAGCGGGCGCCGGCGGGAGCCGTGCGGGTTCGCGTTCCGACGCTCCCGGTTCAGCCGGCGCGGCGGACCGGTTCGGCGTCCCGGAGCGCCGGGGCCAGGCGCGGCGCCGGGTTCTCCCCGGCGGGACGGGGCCCGGCGGGACGGGGGAGGACGGCCTCGCCCGGAGTCGGGCCCGGCGGGAGGGTCGGGCCGCCGAACATCGGGCGGGGGACGGCTTCGACCGGTTCGGGGAGGCGGCGGTTCGACGAGTCCCGCCCGGCGGATTCCCCGCCTTCGAGTTCGCGCAGGCGCTGCAGTTGCGGGAAGAGCCGCCGCTCGCCGGAACCGACCGCGGCGTTGTAGGCGTCGGTGGCCTTCGCCAGGCCGGTCCCGACTCCGGCGAAGTGCTCCAGGAACTTCTCCAGCCGGCTCCCGGCCTCGAGCGCCTGCCGGCGCAACTCGTCCGCGCGCCGGGTGCCGTGGAAGTCGCGCCAACTCGCGGCGGCGCTCCAGAGGAGGGCGAGCAGCGTGGTCGGAGTGGCGATGACCACCCGCTTGCTCCAGGCGTCGCGGATCAGTCCGGAGTCGCACCGTTCGGCCTCGGCGAGCAGGGATTCCATCGGCAGGAACAGCACCGTGAACGGCGGGCCGTCCATCTCATCGGGATACCGCCGCCTGGCCAGCGCGTCCACCTGGCCGCGGAGCGCCCGGGCGTGCGCGCGCAGCCGCTCTGCCTGTCGTTCCGGCGTGGCGTTCGGATCGGTGGCGTCCAGATAGGCGTCGAGCGGGGCTTTCGCGTCCACTGCCAGGCTCCCGCCGCCGGGGAATCGCACCACGAGGTCCGGGATACCCCGGTTCCCGCCGTTCCCGTTCAGCCGCCGCTGGCGGTCGAAGTCGCAGTGCTCGGTCATCCCGGCGGCGCGGATCAGGTTCTCCAACTGCATCTCGCCCCAGCGGCCGCGCGCCTGCCGATCCCCCCGCATCGCGTCCCGGAGCGAGCGGGCGCTTCCCCGCACTTCCTCGACCTGCCGCGACAGGTTCTCCGTCAGTTGCCGCATCGAACCCCGGTCGGCGGCGCGTTCCCTCCCGAGTTCTTCGGCCTTCCGCTTCACCTCGTCGAGGGACTGCTTCAGGGGGGCGGCCACGGCGGCGAACGACTGCGCCGCGGCCTTGCCGTGCTGCTCGGCGTCGCCCCGCAACCGTTCGACGGCCTGCCCGGCGGCTTTTTCGCAGGCCTCGCGGGCGGCTTCGTAACTCTGCCCGGCGGCGTCCCGGGAGATCCGCTCCAGATCCTGCCGGGCTTCGCTGCGCCCGCGCCGCTCCCCGAGGGAACGACCGATGAAGAAGGCCGCGGCGCCGACGGCGGCGACGAGGACCGGAAGGAGGATCGAGGTCGTCATGGGAGCATCTTGGCGGCGCGACCGGACAAGAACTGTCGTCCCTTCCGAGGGTCGGGGAGGTCGCCGCCCGAGGTGTCCGCCGCCCGGTGGACGAAGCGCCCCGGACCCGCGCCGTCCGCTGTCGCCGGACCCGCGCTCGACGGCCCCCCGGGCGGGGCGAACCGGCCCGCGGGGACCGTCCGCGGTCGAGCGGCGGGCGCCGTTCCGCCCGGCGGGTGTACCCGCGGGACTGCCGCAGCCCCGCCGCCTCGTTGTCGCCTCGTTGCCGCTTCCGACTTCCCGGCGCGGTCAGAACCCCTTCCAGCCGGGCCGGGCGGCGGCCTGGCGGACCCACTCGGTCATCCGTTCTTCGTCGAGTGCGCCTTCGTGGAGATCGACCCAGCGCGAGTCCGGGTCCTTGCCCGACCCCGGCAGGGGCGGCGAGAGCGACCGCCCGAGGAAGAAGGTCACCTTCACATAGCGGGTGAAGCAGTGGCAACTCAGGAACCAGCCGCGCCCCTCGACGCCGTAGAAGGGCGAGTTCCACCGCACCGCCTTCTTCACCCCGGGGACGGCGCGGGCGATGAGATCGTCGAGACGCCGCCCGAGATCGCGCTTCCACCCCGGCATGGCGGCGATGTACGCCTGCACCGGGGCGTCGCCGTCCGCCTTCGCGATCTGCGGGTTCCCCCCGGAGAGCAGCACCACCGGCTTTCCGTCGGCGTGTGCGGCCGCCGCCTTCCCCGCGCTCCCCGCTTTCTTGCCGGTCTTCTTCTTCACCATGGCCCGTCGCGTCTCGACCGGTCGCGTTGCGGCGCGCCGTACCGGTCTCGATTCTACTCGTCCTCCGGGAATGCCGTCGCCGCTGCCGCACCGCTCCCAGGGGAGATGGACGATGTCCCGGGGGAGTCTCCGGTCCCTCCCGGTGTGGTCGTATGACCGGGCACGCGACTTCCCCGGTGTCCGGTTTCGGGGACGGGGCGCCCTTCGGGGACGGCTCGCGTTCCGGGCGTTCCGGGTCCGGCGGGAACCGGGAGGAGTCGTCGGGCGACGGGTGTCCGGTCGGGGAAGGGACCACCGGTCCGGCGGGGCTGCCGCGGCGGGAACGGCGGCGGAGGGTTCGCCGCTCGGTTCTGCGGGGTTACCGGGGCGGGACGGGGAGGACGACGGCCATCTCGGCGCCGGTGTGGGTGATGATGCGGACGGCGACTTCGCCGGATTCCGGTTTCGGGAAGGGGGTGCTCTTCAGGGAGAGCATCGCGTTCCAGGCGTCCCGGTTCAGGCGGGAAACGAGGGCGGTCGCCAGGCGCCGGAGCTGGCGGTCCTTCCCGTGGCCGGGGAAGTGGAGGCGGTGGGCGAAGAAGGCCTTGCCGTCGTGGTCGGCGTCCAGCATCCAGCAGGCGATCTCGTCGGCCCGGCCGGAACGCAGGTTCCCGGTGGCCGGATCGAAGACCTCGTAGCCCTGCACTTCGCAGGTGAAGTGGTTCTCCGGGCCGGGGGCGGGGGCGATCACGACCTCCGGCTCGCCCACCAGGACGAAGGCCACATCCTGCGCGGTGTCCTTCAGGTTGCCGATCATCAGGTCGCGGTTCGCCTGCGCCCGCAGCACCCGGAGCCGGCCCCGCCGCTCGGCGCCGCTCCCGGTGCCGGCCTCGAAGGCGAAGGCCACCACCAGCAGGGTGTCCACGCCGGCGATCGTCACCGCTTCGTTGGCGGCGCGGGTGATGAGGGTCGCCGGGACGGTGATGTCGTCCGGCAGGATGGCGACGGCCACGCGGCCGGCGGAGTCGTCCCCGTCGTCCCCGGCGCGGTCGGCGAGGTGGGTCACGAATCCGCCGCCGTCTCCGCCCGCGTAGGGCTCCAGGCCGTCCAGCCGCAGGCGCTCCGCGGCGCCGGGGATCTGGACGCCCGCGGTTTCGAGCGCCGCGCGGACGGCTACGGCGAGATCGGAATCGTGCTGCTGGGCGCCGAGACGGTCGGAGTCAGCAGGGAGGTACCGCCACGGGGACTCGCTCTCCACGGTGAACGGGGAGGAGACCCGGACGACGCCCTTTTTCTTGTAGGGCCGGTCCACGAGGAGCGTGGGCTCCCGTTCCTCGTCGTAGGCCAGAACGGCGGCGCTGACATAGGGAACCCGCTCGTACACGAAACCCTTCGCGGGATCGTCTGCGTAGTGCGCCCGGCTATGCGGCGATCCGCCATCCGCCACCTGCCTTCCGATCTTCCGATCTTCCGATCTTCCGATCTTCCGATCTTCCTCTTGGGTATCAGAAACGGCACACTCCTTCAAGGCTCCGTCGGCAGAATCCTGCAACAGGTAGTACGGAAACGCGCCGATCGCGATCCGCTGCCGGGCGAGCGCGACGGGAACGGCGGCGGCGTCGGTCGTGATCCAGCGCCGGCCCCACCTCTCTGCGACGAACGCGGTCGTCCCCGAACCACAGGTGATGTCGAGCACCAGATCGCTCGGGTCCGTGCTCATCAGGATGCATCGCTCCACGACACCTTCCGCGGTCTCCACGACATAGTGCATGTCGTTCGGAGACATTTGCTTACCCCAAACGTTGTTGATTCGCCGCCCGGGCATCTCGGTCTCATAGAACTTCCACCAGAGCCGGCCACCGTCGGTTGCGACGAGTCGGCCTTGGTCGGCGAGTCGTTGAAGCCCGTCGATGCTGACGCGCCATTGTTCGCCGGCAGGACACACGTAGGTTCTCCCCTTCCATGTAAATGCATCGGATCGACCAGAATCCGAATGGCTCTGTGAAGTGACTACGATGCGCCGAAACACGCGGGATCCATCGGGAAGATGCTCGTCGGGCGACTCGCGCTCCTCGTCAGTAAGGTCACGTGTGGAGCCGTCGGGCATTTCGACCATGGTGTGCCAGGACCCGTGTTCGATCTTTTGTCGGCGATCCAAAGGCTCGAACAGGCGCCGGAACTTCACTACCTCCTTGTCCTTCGCGTACCAGAGCAGGTAATCGGCGACCTCCGAAAGAGTCTTGGCGGGCGTGCTTCCGGTCTTCACGAATGGGATCGTCGCCACCCGATTCTCGGCCCCGAAGACTTCGTCGAGCACGACCGCCAACCGGTGGACATTCTCGCTGCCGATCTGGACGAAGAGGCTGCCGGAATCGTGCAGCAGCGTCCGGGCCAGGGCGGCGTTGCGGCGGATGTTGTCGAGGTAGGAATGGATCCCGTTCTCGTAGGTGTCCCGGAACGCCTGCACGCTGACGGGATCGTTCGGGATGTCCTTCGCGGCAGTCCCCACGCCGCGGTTCTTCACCGACGGCTGGAAGTTGCTGTTGAACTTGATGCCGTAGGGCGGGTCGTAGAACACCATCTGCACCTGCCCGGCCAGGCGGTCGCGCTCGGCGAGGGAGGCCATGATGCGGCGGGAGTCGCCCCGGATGAGGCGGTTCTGCCAGTTGCCCCGGTGCTCGTACCACTCGTAGGCGGCGCGGTCCGGGAGGTTGTTGTAGGCCGCGCCGAAGAGGTTGCGGGTCTCCCGGCGGTCGGCGGGCGTCGTGGTCAGGGTGCGGATGTAGGCGGCGGGGTGGATCTTCTCGTGGATGTAGAGCGGGTGGGCGTCGACGGCCAGGTCGTCCGCGTCGTCGCCCCGGTCCCAGGAGAGGCGCGGCTCGCCGTGTTCGTCCTGCCGGAGCGGCGGTTCGTACCGGTAGGGCGCCCGGTCTTCCGCCGCCATGAACGGCGCGGTCTCCTCGGTCGGGAGGTTCAGCCGGTCGGCGGACGGATGCGCGTAGGCCTCCGGCGCCGGCTTGCGCCGCGTGGTCTTCTTCTTCGGCATTCGGTTCGTTCCGTTCGCGGCTGCGGTTCGCGGCTGCGGTTCGCGGCTGGGGTTCCCGGCTGGGGTTCCCGGCTCAGGAAGCCTCGAGGCGCGAGATCGCCGCGTCGAGATCGTCCCGCACCGAGTCCGGGCGGGTCAAGAAGCAGTATCTCCAGGTTCCCCGGCAGGCGGCGTCGTCCGTGTTCGCCAGCGCCGGGATCCACCAGTCCAGGACCGCGCGGCGCTTCGCCTCGCTGTCCCGGCCCGGCTGCCCCTTGTACTCGATGACCAGGTGCACCGGTTCGCCGTCCGGGCCCGGTCGGGCCAGCCGCGCCACGAAGTCCGGGACATAGCGGCGCGCCGCCCCGCTCCCGGCGTCGAGGGTGGGGATGCTCCAGTGGAGGCGGTCGTTCCGCACCCAGGAGGCCACTCTCCGGCTCGCGTCGAGCGCGGCGGCCACGGCGAGTTCCGGCCGGCTGTCGCAGGGGGCGCGGTTCAGTTCGGAGCGCCGGCAGTCGCGCACCAACTTCCGCGCCGTCTCGTAGCGCACGGCCCCGGTGTCGAGGGCGCGGGGCGCGGCGGGGTCCGTCTCGTCGGCGAACACCGGCAGGACCCGGGGCCGCCCGCCCCGGTCGAGGGAAGAGGCCCGGGCGATTTCGCGAGCGGCGGCCGCTCGCTGCCCCTCCCGGGCGATCTCCCGGACGCTTTCGTACTCGACCTGCGGGTGGGCCAGCCAGGCGTCCACGGCGCGGAGGGCGTCGGTGAAGAGCCTCCGGCGGCGGAGGAGCGGTGCTTCCGTTTCCGCCGCGGCGCTCTCGACGAACAGACGGAACACTTCGCGCGCCAGTTTCCACCGCTCGTGCTTCTCGCGGCGGATGTCGTAGAAGGTCCCACTCCGGCCCACGATGCCCTTCATATCGACCTTCGCGGGCTGTCCGCGCACGGGATCCCACGCCGTTTCCGCCGCCTGATCGAGGGCTGCGGGGCGGAACGACCGCACCAGACTCTCGTCGAGACGGAGCCGCGGCCCCGCGAGTTCCCACCGGTACCCGGCCAGGTTCGGGAACGACAGTCGATGCTTCTCCCTCCCGGCGACGCTGAAGACCTCGTACGGCTCGCCCGCCGGCCCCGGCGCCTCCCCCTTCGCCCGCATGAAGGCGAACGGGACGCCGAAGATATTCGAAACCTCCGGTCGCAGATGCCGCCGGTCTTCGTCGGCGAAGTCGTCGTAGGCCGTGCGCCGCAGCGATCTCCCGGCGACCTGCTCGCACAGCAACTCGCTGCCGAACTTGCGGAAGCCGAAGATGTGCGTGACGGTGCGGGTGTCCCAGCCCTCGGAGAGCATGGACACCGAAACGACGCAGCGCACGCGCTCCCCGGGCTGTCCCTTCTTGCCGACCGATCCCACGATCCGCCGCAGGGTCTCCATCGCTTCCCGCTTCGACCCGGCCTCCGGCGCCAGACTCTCCGCCTGCTTCTTCATCACCGCGGCCAGGTTGCCGGAGAGTTCGTCGGGGCTGTCCAGTTTCGAGTGCATCAGGATCGTCGGCGGGTCCTCGACCCAGCCGGCCCCGTCCGGGCGCACATTCGAGAAGAGGGGGAGACGGCCGGGTTCGTACGGGGTCGGCGTCCGTTCCGGCGCCTCCCCGCCGGCGATCCAGCGGTAGAGGGCGGTCGCGTTCCTGACATCGTTCGCCACCACGATCAGCACCGGCCGCCGCCCGGCCTCGGCGTAGCGGCGGTCGGTTTCCTCGTAGTGCGCGTAGAGCGTCCGCAGCGGCGCCGCGACCGAGTCGTCCAGGTCGGCAGCGTCCAGTCTCCGGGTGTCGGCGTTCTCGTAGAGGTTCCGGTAGATCGGCGACGCGGCCTCGGTGTCGTCGTCCACCGGGACGCGCGGGACCTTGGTCAGGCCGGCCTCCACCGCCTCGATCAACGGATAGTCGCTCACGATCCAGGGGAAGACCGGGGTCTCGGCCCCGGGCGGCAGGCGGAGAACCATCGGCGTCGCCGAGAAGTCCGCCACCCAGGTCAGCCGGCCGGAGTCGCGGAGCGCCCGGAGCGCGTTGAACCACAGCGCCGCGCCTTCCTCGTACTCGCGTTCCTCGGCGGTCCCCCTCTTCTTCTGCGCGACCGGCCGGTAGCAGTGGTGGCCTTCGTCGTTCAGCACCAGCAGGCGCCGCGCCCCCCGGTGGGCCCGGAGGAGCCGCGCGAGCATCTGCGCCGCGGTCTCCTGCCACTTCTTCCCGAGGTTCCGGTTGCGGCGCCGCAGCAGGTCCTTCGCCGCCCGGGTGGCGGTGTCTTTCGCACCGTCCACGAACAGCCGGTCGCCGCGCTGGAACTTCTGGAAGTTGAGGATGGAGACGCGGGCGGAGAAGCGGCTGCGGAGGGACCGGGGGAGCAGGCCCTCGTAGGTCCGCTTCCCGGCGGGGGTCTCCGGGTCGAGTTCCTGCAGCCGGTCGCGCACGGTGAGGTTCGGCGCGATGACGAGCACCTCGGCGCGCCGCCGCTCCCGGACGCCCTGCCAGGCGATCACCATCGCCATCGCCAGCGTCTTGCCGGTGCCGGTCGCCATCTTGACGGCCACCCGGTCCAGGCCCTCGTTCCGGTCGGCGTTCACGGCGCGGAGGCGATCCCGGATCTTCCCGTGTTCCGCCGGCCGCTGTTTCGGGCCGGCCTCCTTCAGCCAGATCAGCGTCTCGACGGCTTCCCGCTGACAGAAGAACGGGCGCGGTTCGGTCTGGAAGGAATCCCAATGCTCCAGCAGGCCGCGGGTGGCCGCGGACACCCCGGGGCGGCCGGCGGCGCGCCAGGCGTCCACCGCGGCGCGGACCCGGTTGACGAGGGCGTGCGGCGGCAGTTCGGCCGCGGTGAGCGCGAGCGTCGAATCCGGGCCGGGCAGGGGGACCGGGAGATAGGCGCCGCTCTTCCGCCGGCCGGCGACGATCTCGTCCGTCGCCCGGAACTTCGCGTCGAGCCGCCAGTGCTTCGCCGGCGGGCTCCAGGGGTCGTTGAGGACCGGGTTCTCCTCCGGCGTCGGGCGGGACTGCGACAGCGCGTCGGTCAAAGGTTCTCGTCGGGCGCCTCCGGCTCGGGCGCCCGCGCGGCGGCGGATTCTACGGGCGGACCGGGGCCGGGTCGCCGGCCCCCCGTCGCCGGGGCTCGGGGAAGGAGCCGTGGCCGTTGTCGTCGGCCCCGTTGGCTGCGGCGGTGGCGGGAACGCCCGGGACGAGCGCGGTCCGAGTCGTCGAAGCAGCGCGGATCCCGTCGAAGAAGTCGTCGAGCCACGCCGGCGCGCGTCCGGTGCGCGCCACCTCGACGAGCGCCCGCTCCCGATCCCCGGGATCCAGCCGGGACAGCATCTCCGGGTCCGGCGCGGAAACCTCCGTGAGATCGCCGGGTTCGAACTTGTCCAGGGCGTCGCCGTAATGGCGGGCCGCCAGCGCCACGACCTGTCGCCCCGGAACCGACGACAGGAAGAGGAAGAGCGCATCCACGAACTCCGCCCCGAACACGCTCGGCCGGAAACCGTGGTAGCAGGTGAGGTGGATCGCGTCGGTCCGGTTCCGGACGACCTTGTACCCGTCGCGCGCGAACACGCCGAACAGGATCGGCGCCGGTCGGCGGGCTTCGGTCCGGTACCAGGGGTTGCGATGCCGGGTCAGGAATCGCCGGTGGAAGCCGCGCTCCTCGCCGGTACGGAGGTAGGCGCGGGCCGCGGCGGAGGGCGATCGGTCGAGCCCGAGGAGCCGTACCGGCGCGTCCCGGGCCGCAAGGGTTTCGAGATCCTCGCTGCCGAAGACGGGTCGGGCGATCTGCTGGCTCCGGGCGATGCAGGGAACGGTCTCTTCGGGCCCGAGCCCGAGCGCGGCGGCGCGTGAGGGCCGGAGCACGAAGAACTCGTTGGCGCCGGTGGTGATTCCGCGGCGGAAACGCCCGTAGTGGCGGAGCGGCGCCACCCGGTCGCGCCGCACCCGGATGCGCCGCGGGCGGAAGTGCAGGAGCCACTTGTCGCCGGGGTCGAGAGCGGCGGGGTCGAGCCGGGAGACCGGCGGGCGCTCCATCGCGGCTTCCAGATCCGCCAACCGTTCCGCCGTACGGAAGTCCACGGAAGCCGGCTCGCTGACAGCGTCGCAGAGAACGAGGCCGACCGAGGTGACGACTTCGGGGAAGACCTCCTTCTCGCAGTCGAGTCTCACGAAGGCGGTGGAACGGCCGGCCCGCAGCAGTTGCTCCTTCAACACCCGACCGTAGCCGGTGTTCAGGAATTCCAGCGGCATCAGGTAGGCGAGCCGGCCCTCGGGTTCGAGTTCCGAGAGGGACTTGAGGAGGAAAGCGGCCGCCGTGTTCGTGTACCCGGACAGTTTCCGGCCCAGGTTCCGGGCGAACTCCCCGATCACCTCCTGCCGGCGCGGGAACCGCTGGAACCGGAGATAGGGAGGATTGCAGACGATGTTCGCGTGGCGCTGCCCCCAGGAGCGCAGGTAGTCGCCGCGGGTCAGGGAAGCCGGGGCGGCGTCCTGCGCGTCGCGGTTCCGGGGGCCGAACATCCCGGGATCGATCTCCATCCCTTCGATGGGCGCGGCTCCCGCCCGCCGGGCCGCTTCCAGGAAGGCCCCGGCGCCGAAGCAGGGATCGAAGACGCCCGGCCGGCCCGACCGCAGCACCCAGGCGACCATGAAATCGGCCAGCGCCGCCGGCGTGAAAACCTGCCCCAGTCCCGGTTTGGGAGCCGGACCGTTCGGCGCGGGGAGGGGCGCGTTCACCGTCGCGGGACAGCGCCCGGAACCGTTTCCGTCTTGGCGGTGCTGGCGGGTCAGGGGAGGGAGTGGATCGTGGCGGCTGCGTCGGCGCAGGTGACGGGGGAGCCGGGGGCGATCTCGGCGGGGAGGACGGCGAGGGCCAGGGCGGGGGTGTCTTCCGGCCAGTCGGGAGGGCGGGGGGCGGAGCTGGTGATGGTTCCCGCGGCCCGGGCGTCGCGGCGCACCTCCGTTCCCGGGGGCGGGGCCGGGGCGCCGGGGGGCAGCCGCAGGAGGCGGAGGAGGCGGGGGACGCGGCCGCGGTGGGCCTGGCGGGCCACATATTCCTGCCCGATGTAGCAGCCCTGGCCCAGGCGGACATGGGCGGCGAGGCCGGAGGCGAGGGGCCGGGAGGAGTCGTCGAGTTCCGCTCCCCAGCGGGGTTCGCCGGCGGCGAGGCGGAAGTAGCGGCTCTCTTCCGGCGACGCCTCCGAGGCGCCGGCGGCGCGCAGGGCGGCGGCGGCGTGCGCAACCCGCGCCGGGGCGGCGCGGACGGTGAACGATGGCCAGGGGCGGAAGTCCCGCCGGAGGAAGCCGGCCTCCCCGTTCGGCGGCTCCCGGACGCCGCCGGGGGCGAGTTCCGCCGACTCCGGGGCGGAATTGGGCGAGGACGACTCTCCGAACGCCGACGCGACCGTCGCCGCCACGACTTCCGGGTCGGCGGCGCCGAAGACGGTGAGGCTCGCGGTCTCGTCCGCCGGTTCCTCGACGATCTCCACCCGGTCGGCGATGCGGTAGCGGTCGAGGCCGGCCCGGAGCGCTTCCCGCCGCGTCGGCTCGCAATCCAGCCGCACCGCCTCCTGCAGCACGGTGGCGACCGCGGCGGCGACCAGGTTGCCCTTCGGTCCCAGGAGCGCCGTTCGCGCCGCGCCCGGGGGAGGAGGGAGCGCCCCGGCCATGATCCGCGTCAGGAACGCGACCCGGTCCGCGCCGCGAACGAGGATTCCGGGGCCGCTGCCCGCCTCGGCGTCGGATGCCGCGCCGCCGGAGGAGAGGTCGGCGCCGTTCCGGCAGAACCACAGCCGTCCGGCGGGGAGCAGCGCCGTCGGCGCGTCGGCGAGGGCCATCGGCCTTTATCCTAAGCCGCGCCCGCCCGTTCGACTCCTGCCGCCGCCTGCCCCCGCCGACTCCGTGAACCTCGCCCGCGCCCTCGTCGCCGAATCCTTCGTTCCTCCGGCGGCGGATTTCGACTTCGACGCCGTCGGCGCGCCCCGGCGGCTGCTGCCGCGGCCGGTGGGGACGGACCCGGAGACCCGGCGGGCGCTCCGGGCGGACCTCGCCTGGTTCTGGAACTCGAACGCCGACTGGGCCGACGAGCAGGTGGCGGTGGCCGCCGACCACCGGAGCCTCGTCCGGCGGCTGGTCGAGGCCGCGGCGCCCGGGCCCGGCGACCGGGTCGTCCTCTCCGCTTCCGAGCCGGACTCCCGCCGCGCCGCCTGGAGCGCCGCCCTGGCCGAAGGGGTGGAGATCGCCGACTGGCGCCCGCGCCCCGGCGGCGGCCTCGACCCGGCGGACCTGGAGCCGCTGCTCGACGAACGGACGCGGTTCGTGCTGATGACGAAGGCCTGTCCGGTGACCGGGGCGCTGAACGAAGTGATCCCGGTGGCGCAGCGGCTCGCCGACCCGGGGATCCCGCTGTTCGTGGACGCGAGCCACTTCGCGGCGCACGGCCCGCTCGACCTGCGGAACCTGCGCTGCGACGCGGTCCTGGTGGACGGCGGGGAACTCTTCGGGGCCGGCGGCGCGGCGCTCTGGGCCCGGCGGAGGCCGGCGGCGGACTCCGGGGGCGAGCCCGACGAGGGGGGCGGTCCGGACCTGCCGCCGGGGGCGCTCGCCGGACTGGTGCGGGTGGTCCGGTACGTGGAGCGGCTGGGGGAGTCGCCGGGGGGGCCGGTGGCGCCGCCTTCCGAGCGCTTCGGGCGCCGGGAAGCGATGCGGCGGGGGATGCAGGGCATCCGGCAGGAGGAGCGGGTCCTGTCCCGGCACCTGCTGCGGGGCCTGGCGCAGACGCCGGGGGTCCGGGTGCTCGGCGAAGCGGATCCCTGGCGGGCGGCCAACCGCACCCCGGCGGTCACTCTCACGACGAGCAACGGGGACGCGGCGGGGCTCGCGGCGGCGCTGCGGGAGGCCGGGGCGGAGGTGGCCGGGGGCGACCTGGGGGCCTCCGGGGTCCTGGCCGCGCTCGGCGCCGACCCCGGGGCCGGGGCGGTGCGGGCCTCGCTCGCTCACTACCACTCGCTCGCCGACATCGACCGCTTCGTCGCCCTCCTGCGTCGGCTGGCGTAGCGGCGCTCGCCGGGCGGGTGAGGCCTCGGGCCGCCGCCGGGGCCGGGCGGGGCGTACGATGCCGGGAGCAGGGAGGACCACGCCGATGACCCGCTCTTTCCACGCCTGCCGTTCCCCACGGCGCGCCGCGGGCCCTCGGTCCCGGCGCCCGGCTGCCGCGCGGGCCGTTCGACCACGGCTCCGGCAGGGGCTTCGCGGCGCGGGCTTCGCCGCGCTGGCGTTCGGCGTCGGCTGCTCGCCGCCGGCGCCGGAAGAGCCGGCCGCCGGGAACCCGCACGACCGGCTGGTGGCGCTCTTCGGGGAGTGGCGGGAGTTCGAGCGGCCCGGGTTCCGTGACGGCGTTCCCGACTACACCGCCGGGGCGATGAGGCGTCAGCACCGGGAACTGGCCGAGTGGCGCGTCCGGCTCGACGCGCTCGACCCGGACGAATGGCCGGTGGACGAGCAGATCGACTGGCACCTGGTGCGGGCCGAGATGAACGGGCTCGACTTCGACCACCGGGTGCGCCGGCCCTGGGCGCGCGACCCCGCCTTCTATGTGACGGTCTTTCCCGCCGAGAGCGATGTCCCGGCGCACGAAGGCGCGGTGATCCACGGGTTCACCGACCTCTGGACCTACGAGTACCCGCTCTCGGCGGAGGACGCGGGGGAACTCGCCGGGCGGATCGGGGCGGTCCCGGGGCTCCTCGAACAGGCGCGGATGAACCTGGAGGAGTCGAACGCCCGGGATCTGTGGCTCGCCGGGTTCCGGGCCTTCGAGCGGCAGTCGGCGGACCTCGCCGCCTTTGCCGAACGCACCGCGGGAACGAGTGCGGAGTTGACCGCCGCCGTCGCCGCGGCGAAGACGGCGACCGACGACTTCCGCGCCTGGCTCGAAGCGGAGGCGCCGAAGAAGACCGGCCCCTCCGGTATCGGCGCGGACGAATACACCTGGTGGATGCGGCAGGTCCACCTGGTTCCCTATTCCTGGGAAGAACAGGTGACCCTGATGCGGCGGGAACTGGCGCGGTCGCACTCCTCGCTGCGTCTCGCCGAGAACCGCAACCGCGCCCTGCCGCCGCTGGAACGGATCGCTTCCGCCGAGGAATACGACCGCCGCCTCGACGAGTCGGTGGACCGTTACCTGGCCTTCCTCGAGCGGGAGGAAGTGCAGACGGTGGAGCCCTGGATGGAACCGGCGCTCCGGGCGGTGAACGGCTCCTTCCAGCCGCTCGCCGACCCGGACGACCTCCGCAACTTCTTCAACGAGGTGAACTACCGAGACCCGGACGCCTTCCGGCCCCACATGCACCACTGGATCGAACTGGCGGCGATGCGGGAGGCGCCGCATCCGAGCCCCATCCGCGCCGTCCCGTCGCTCTACAACATCTTCGCGATGAGATCGGAAGGGCTGGCCACCGGGGTCGAGGAGATGTTCTTCCACCTGGGTCTCCTGCGGGATTCGCCGCGCTCCGAGGAGTTGACCTGGATCATGCTGGCGCAGCGCGCGGCGCGGGCGCTGTCGGGCCTGGAACTCCACGCCGGGGGGTTCGACATGGAGGAGGCGGTGGCGCACGCCATGGAGTGGACGCCGCGCGGCTGGCTCACCGAGGGCGACCTGGTGCGCGGCGAACAGCATCTCTACCTGCGCCAGCCCGGCTACGGGACGAGTTATGTGGTGGGGAAGATCCAGATCGAGGAACTCCTTTCGGAGGTGGCGCTGATCGAGGGCGAGGCCTTCACCGTCGGGGACTTCTTCGACCGCTTCTACGCCGCCGGGGTGATTCCGCTGACGCTGGTCCGCTGGGAACTCACCGGGAAGAAGCACCCGATCCTGGACCTGCGCCCGTGACCTCGGCCGCTGCCCCGGCGCGGGCCGTACACTCGCCGGCGGGCGGGCCCGGAAGGAACTGACTCCGCGATGTTCTTCACGCTGCTGATCGTCACCTTCGTGATCGCGCTGGGGGTGGCCCACGGCGCGGTGCGGCTCTTCGACCGGCCGATCCGGATGATCCTCGGCCGGATCGTGGCGGAGGAGTTGAGCGGGGCCTGGGCCCGCTACATCCAGTTCGCGGCGTATGTCGTCGGGGTTTCCGGGGGCGTCCGCATCCACGAACTGGAGCGCTACATCTCGGCGCCGCACCGGGACGAAGAGGTGCTGGTCCTGAACGCGGAGAGGTGGACGCTCGAGATCTACCGGACGGTGATCGGGACGCTGCAGGGCATCGCCTGGATGTTCCTGGTGGTCTTCATCGTGGCGCTGCTGGCGTATGTCCTGGCGCGGGGTTTCGAGTTGCGCCGGCGCGGGGGCGGAGGCGGCGCCGGCAAGGCGGCGGGAGAGGACTCGTGAGGTCCTGCCGGCTCGCCGTCATCGGTGTCCTGTGCGTTTTGCCGGGGTTCGCGTCGGTGTCCGGCGCCGCCGCGGCCGGCGAGACCGGCGAGGTCTTCCGGCTGGGGACTTTCGAGCGCCGGGGGGAGGCGTTCCTGGGGATCGTCCTGCGCGACGCGTTCGCGGTGGAACTGGAACGGGCGAACGCCACCTTCGAGCGGAGGGAGCGGCTGTGGGTGCGGCTCCCCATGCCGGCCGACCTGAACGAACTCGCCGGGCGGTGGAACCTGGGGATGCGGGAGCGGGTCCACGCGATCGCCGACCGGGCGGCGCCGCTGCTCGACCTGCCGGAGGAAGAACGGCCGGTCTGGATCCACGCCCTCGACGGACTCCGCTTCTTCCCGCCGGTGCGCCCGGGCCTGATCCTCGCCGCCGCGCTGAACTACGCCGCCCACGGGGAGGAGATGACCACCGGCGCCGCCGCGGAGATGTCGGAGGCCTCGGCGCTCGACGACGCGGCGGTGTCCATGGAGCACTTCTGGGAACGGGAACCGGGCGACCGCCGGCAGAACCCGTACCTGTTCCTGAAGCCGGGGGCCATCGCCATCGGGCACGGCGAACCGATCCTGATGAAACCGGAGCGCGAGATGGTGGACTGGGAATGCGAACTGGCGGTGGTGATCGGCGCCCCGGCGAGCGAGGTCCCGATCGCGGAGGCCGGGAACCACATCTTCGGCTATACCCTGATGAACGATGTAGGCGACCGGGAAGGGCGGGGCGACCAGCGCTACGGCTCGGACTGGCTGGTGTGGAAGAGCACCGAGACCTTCGCGCCGCTGGGGCCGTTCATCACCCCGGCGGAGTTCGTCGCCGACGCGCACTCCCTCGACATCCGGTTCACCCTTTCCGGGGAAGTGATGCAGGACGCGAACACCCGGCAGATGCAGCACACGATCCCGGAGTTGATCCACTTCGCGTCGAACAACCTGATCCTGCGGCCCGGCGATGTGATCGCCACCGGAACGCCGGACGGGGTCGGGATCGCGCGGACGCCGCCGATCTTCATGAAGGCCGGCGACCGCGCCGCCTGCTTCGTCGAGGGGATCGGGGAACTGGTGAATCCGGTGCGGCCCTGGGCGGAGGCCGGGCCCCGGTGACGCCGGCGAACGCGGGGGCCGGAACGATGCCGCTTCCACGGCCTCCGGGCGGAGTGGACGCGTCGTGATCCGCGATCCGCTCGGCGTCTTCCTGGTCCTGGTGGGGATCGTCTGCCTCGCGGTCTGGCTGGAGCGCCGCTTCCGGGTCGCCCGCAGCCTGAGCGCCGGGCTGATGTGCCTGGTCTTCGGCATGGCGGCCTCGAATTCGGGCCTGCTGCCCGGCGACGCGCCGGCGTACAACCAGTTGGGGACGATCTGGGTGAACGCGGCCATCGTCCTCATCCTCCTGTCCGTGGATCTCTCGACGGTGCGGCAGGCGGGACGGGAGATGCTGAGCGCCTTCGGTCTCGGCGCGGTCGGCACCATGCTCGGCGCTTTCCTGGCCACCGTGCTGCTCGGCGGGGCCATCGGGGCGGAGGCCTGGAAGTTGACCGGGCAGTTCACCGGCACCTACATCGGCGGGGGCGCGAACTTCTACGCGCTCGCCGGCGCTTTCGGCACCGACTCGAACCTGCTCTCGGCGGCGGTGGCGGCCGATGTGATCGTCACCGCGCTGTGGCTCATCGCCTGCCTGGCGCTCCCGGCGCTGTTCTCTTCGAACCGCCCGTCCCCCGCGGCGCGAGGGGCCGAGCGCGATCCGGACGCGCCGCTCACGCTGGAGCAGCGGCTCAGGGAGAGCGGCGAGAGTCTCCGGGTCTTCGACTTCTTCGCGCTGGCGGCGATCGCCCTGGGGGTGATGACCGCGGCGCGGCTGCTGGGCGGCCTGGTCCCGGGGATCCCCTCGGTGCTCTGGCTCACCACGATGGCGCTCCTGCTCGGCCACACCCCGGCGGTGCGGCGGCTGCGGGGCGCCCCGGTGCTCGGCTACGCGGTGCTCCTGCTGTTCCTCGCCGGGAACGGGGCGCAGTCGCTGGTCTCGGCGATGCTGGCCGCCGGGCCGGCGCTCTTCCTGTTCGCCGCGACGACCGTCGGCGTCCACGGCGTCGTCATCTTCGGCGTGGGCCGGCTGCTGCGCTGGAACGCGGGGACGCTCGCGGTCGCGTCGCAGGCGAACATCGGCGGCGCCGCCTCCGCCGTGGCCATCGCCAGCGCCCGGGGTTACGGCGACCGGCTGCTCCCCGGCATCGCCGTCTCCCTCGCCGGCTACGCGGTGGGCAACTACCTCGGTTACGGGATGGGGATGCTGAGCCGGGCGGTCTTCGGCGGATAATTCGGGTTCGCCCATGATCTCTCCCTCGAAACTCCCGTTGCCGACCCGGCGTCCGTCTCGCCTGGTTCCCGCGCTCGGCGCTGCGATCTTCCTCTCCGCCGGGGCGCTCGCCGCGCAGCCGGTGGCGCCGCCGGGGAACGGGCCCACGAGCGCCGAGCGTTCCTACTGGGCCTACATCGCCGCCGAGTCGGACGACACGGTGGACCTGGTGCGTTTTGGCCCCGACGGCGGCGAACTGGTGAAGCGCATCCCGGTGGGCATCCTGCCGAGCGAGATCGAGGGGCCGCACGGCGTCCGCGTCTCCCCCGACGGGCGCCACTGGTTCGTCTCCATCGCCCACGGAATGCCCTACGGGACGATCCACAAGTTCGAGACCGGGACCGACCTGGAAGTCGGCGACACCACCGCCGGGCTCTTCCCGGCGACGATGGACATCAGCCCGGCGACCGGATTCCTCTTCGTGGTGAACTTCAACCTGCACGGCGACCATGTGCCGTCGTCCGTCTCCGTCATAGACACCGTCTCCATGACCGAGATCGCGCAGGTCGAGCAGGGGGTGATGCCGCACGGCTCCCGGCTGGGAGCGGACGGCCTGGCGGCGTACTCGGTGGCGATGATGAGCGGCGAACTCTTCGAGATCGACACCTACACCCTCGAGGTGCGCCGGCGGATGCGGCTGACGGCGGACGACGCCACCACGGTCGGGATCGCTCCTTCCGGTTCGGGCGGCGCGCACGCCGGGCACGCCGGGCACGGGGCGGGGGGCGGCTCCGGGCCGGCGCCGAACCCGACCTGGGTGCAGCCGGCGCCCGACGGGAAGACGGTGTGGGTGGCGCTCCAGGGCGTCGACCAGGTGCTCGAAGTGGATCTCGAGGAATGGGCGCCGCGCCGCCGGTTCCACACCCGGAAGGGGCCCTACAACCTCGACCTCTCGCCCGACGGACGCCATCTCGCGGTGACCGAGAAGGCCAACCACTCCGTCGGCTTCTGGGACCTGGAGACCGGGACCGAGCGGGCGTCGGTCCCCGCCTCCGCCCGGATCACCCACGGCGTCGCCATCACGCCGGACAGCCGCTTCGCCATCGTCACCGTGGAGGAGATCGGCGGCGAACCGGGCCGCGTGGAGTTCTACGACCTCGAGACGCTCGAACGGGAGGCAGTCGTCGAGATCGGCAAACAGGCCTCCGGCATCGCCTTCTGGAAGATGGAGTAGCCCTGCCCGTTCGGCGCGAGGCAGCGAACAGGGGGCCGAAAGGGACAGTGCGCCCTCCGGGAGCGGGACGATGATCCGCGAGATCGAGGTGCGGAACTTCCGGAACCTGGAAGACGGGAGTTTCCGCGTCACCTCGCCCATGATCGTCGCCGGCCCGAACAACTCGGGCAAGACCTCGCTGCTGCGCGCGATCCTGCTGTGGTCGGAACTGGCGGCGATATGGTGGGCCGAAGGTGGCGCACTCGTTCGGGACGACGAGGGGCACTATCCCCTGGTGGAAAAGCCGCTGCATCGTTTCTGGGCGATTCCCCTCCCGGCCGTCCCCTTCCTGTGGAGGCGGAAGGTCGTGACCGAACCGATCCGGATCGCATTGCGCACGGATGGTTGGCGGATCGCCTTCGAAATCCTGCATCGGCACTCGGAGTTGATCTCGTTCCGCCCGGAGCGAACGGTCGAGGGGAGCGATCTGGAAGCAGTCCGCGACCGGCCGCTGCGTACCGTCTATGTGCCGCCGGTCTCCGGTGTCGATATCCGGGAGCCTTTTCTCCGGCCGCAGGCGATTCCCGGATACCTGACGCTGTCGCAGGCGGGATCGGCTCTTCGCAATCTTCTGTATGTGGTCAGTCAGGACGAGGAGAAGTGGGATCTCCTCACGGCGGAAGCGCGCCGATGGTTCGCCGTGGACCTGGAGCGGCCGGCGCCGACGCCGCGGACGGTGGTGGCTCCGTATCGCGAGGCGTCCGGGGGAGTGACCTACGAACTCGCGTGCGCGGGAACCGGAACGCTGCAGGTCCTCATGATGCAGGCGGCCCTGCTCCATGCCGAGGGGACCGTCGTGCTGCTCGACGAGCCCGATGCGCATCTGCACCCGTGGCTGGTGGACAAGATGCTCCGCCACCTGCTGGAGTTCGCGCGCGCGAGCGGTTCGCAACTGATCGCGACGACGCATTCGGTGAACCTCATCCGGGCCGCCGACCGCCACCGGTTGTCCGTTCTGGTGAACGGTCGACAGACGCCGATCGCGGACGAGAAGGATGTCGAGATGGCGCAGCGCGCCGTGGAGTTGCTCGAACCGGAGGACCTCGTCCTCGCTCCGGCCGCTCCGGGCATCCTCTATGTGGAGGACTACACCGACATCGCCATCCTCCGGGCGTGGGCGGAACGGCTGGGGCATCCGGCGTTCGGCTTCCTGGACCGGCCCTTCTGGAAGCACTGCGCGCTGGGGCGGCGGTTCGGCCCCCCGGAGCACCATCGCCTGCTGCGGAGACTGCTCGTCTCGAAGTTGCCGGGCATCGTCCTGCGGGACGGCGACGGGAAACCGCGCAAGCCGGGAAACGCCGGGCGGCGGAACGGTCTGCGGCGGCTCTTCTGGACGAGGTACGAGATCGAGAGTTACCTGATCCATCCGGAGGCGCTCACGCGGTTCGTCCTGGCGGAGGAACCGGGCCGGCCCGCGGCCACCGTCGCAGCGCACATCCGGGACGGCTTGCTGCCGCGGGTGTACCGCGACCCGCTCGGCAGCCACGACCTTCTCGATTCCACGAAAGGAAAGGCCATCGTCACCGATCTCCTGAGCGTGATGGTCGATCCGCTGTCGAGCCGGGAGTACTGGCGGATCGCCGCGCAGATGGAACCCGCCGAGATCCACCCGGAGGTGGTGGAGAAGTTGGACGCGATCGCGGAGTGGTTCGGACTGACGGAAAAACGCGGCGGCGTCCGGAGACCGCGAACGATGATCTCGTCCCGGTAGATCCGGGGCGAGCCGCCGGGCCAGGTCGGTGGCAGGGGCGGCGTTCGGGCCGGTGCGGTGGACTGCGACGATCGCGCTCGCGCGGAGTCGGCTTGCCTCCCGGAATGGCGATTGGAGGGAGCGCCGGCCGGCGCCGGCGGAGTTCCGCCCGGAGGCGGTGGGGAACTCGGGTGCGATCGCGGGGTGGTCGGGCCGGACCGGGAAGAGAAGGGAAGGGGAGGCTGGCGCTGTCAGCGGACGATGATCTCGTCCAGGTAGATCCAGGACGGGCCGCCGGCGCCGGGCCAGCGGGCCGGGACGGCGTCGAGGCCGGTGATCCGGACTTCGACGGTTCGGGCCGGGTCGGCGTCTTCCGGGAAGGACAGTTCGAGGTATCGGCGACCGGCGCCGGCCGGTTCGGGCGCGGCGGGGTCGGGAGCGCCGTTCACGGCGGCGTGGACCGGTTCGCCGAAGGAGTGGCCGTCCGGGCTGAGGGCGGCTTCGACGCGGCGCGGCCAGTACACGCGGGTGGCGGGATGCTGGAGGAAACCCAGTTTCACCGACCGCACCGACTGCGGCGTCTCGCCCAATTCGAGGCGGGCCGTAACCGTTCCGGCGCGGTAGCCCTGCCAGTGGCCGCCGCGGCGGTCCATGGAGCCGCGGATCCCGTCCACGAGGCCGGCATCGCCGCGGGCGGAGTATCTCGAAGCGTTCGGCGGCGCGACCTGCACCGGTTTCTCCCGGGCGAGATGGTGGACGCGGTTGCGTTCGCCGAAGTCATCGAGGGCGAGGGAGCGGCTCGCCACGGCGGCGGCCGCCTCTTCGTCGGGGAGCGCGGCGCGGGCGACCTCCCCCGGGTCGTCGCCCGGCGCCAGCGGACGGAGGAGGAAGCGGAAGTCCAGTTCCTGCGCCCGGATGGTGTAGGGGAAACGCGCCGTGGCGCCCCAGGAATCGTCGCCGCCGACGCCCATCTGCCGAAAGTCCACCGAGAGCGTCACTTCGTCACGGGGAACCAGGTCGGTCTGGTGGCGGCGGGTCTTCGTCTCCCCGCCGTCGAGGTCGGAGAGGCGGTAGGGCAGGGCGGAGAAGGAGACCGTCGGGAGCCCGACGACGAGGAGGCCGGCGCCGTCTTCGTCCCGGAGCGCCGCCCATCGGGTATCCGTTCGGGTCCCGGTCTCCTGGGGCCGCACATAGGGGTGCGCCATTTGGGAGAGCGGCAGGGCGTGGCGGGCGACCCGCGCTCCGGTGCGGCGGTCGAGGTAGTTCTCGTGGGGGCCCCGGCCGTACCACTCCACCCGGTCGAACGCGCCGGGGAGCGTGAGGACGGTCCCGAAACGGGGGATCTCCGGCAGGTCTTCGTCCACCTCGTCCATCCGGGCGCGCACCGAGATCGTCCCGTCCGGGAACAGGCGGTGGGTGAGGGTGTATCTCGCGCCGACGGAGCGGAGGGCGAAGCGGCTCTCGACGCGGACCGCGTTTCCTTCCTGCGCCCATTCCATGCTCGTCAGCGCGCGTTTCGGCGGCCGGCCGGCGAGCCGCCAGATCCCGGAACGGATCGGCTGCCCGTTCCCGTAGTCGTTGTCCGTGGGCGCCCGCCAGAAGTTCGGCGCCGGGCCGGAGTCGAGCAGCGCGCGTCCGCCGGCGGAGAACGAGGCGAGGGTTCCCAGGGAGCGGTCGAAGACGGCGGTGAAGTCGGCGCCGCGCACCTCGAGCCGGGTGTCCGTTTTGACGACTTCCGGCGCGGGGCCGGGGGCCGGCGCCGGGGCGGGGGCGCCGTTGATGCCGAGGGAGAACTGGTCCCACGCGACTTCGTGGCCGGCGGGGAGCAGGGAGGACGCTTCGCGCCGCGCGAAACGCACGGTCAGCAGGGTTTCGCCGGCCGGGCGGGGCGCGGAGTCGGGGAGCGGCAGGGTGATCGTTTCCGTTTCGCCGGCCGGGGTGGCGAGCTGCGGCAATTGCCCCCGGCGGGTCTCGACGCCGTCGGTCTCGATCACCCACTGGCCGGCGAGGTCGGAGAGGTCGGTGAAGTCGCGGCGGTTCTCCACGGCGAGGCGTCCGGCGGCGAGGTCCACCGCGGTGACGCGCACCGGCCGGAGCACCTTCTTCACTTCGAAGGCGTGCGGGTGGGGTTCGCGGTCGGCGGAGACGAGCCCGTTCACCAGGAAGTTGCCGTCGGTGGGGAACCCGGCCGGCCCGAAGTCGCCGCCGTAGGCCCAGTAGCGCCGTCCCGCCTCGTCGGTGGCGAGGAGCGCCTGGTCCACGAAGTCCCAGAGGAAACCGCCCTGCAGCGACGGGTGGCGGTCCATGATCCGCCAGTAGTCGGCCAGTCCGCCCACGCTGTTGCCCATGGCGTGGGCGTACTCGACGAGCACGAAGGGGCGCATCGGGCCCACCGCCGGGCCGTGTTCGGCGTAGTCCTCGAGCCAGTAGGGGCGGACGTACATCGGCGTGACCAGGTCCACATTCGTCCGTTCGCCGGAGCCTTCGTAGAGGACGGGCCGCGTGGGGTCCGCTTCCCGGATCCAGGCGGCGGTGCGGTCGAAGGTCTCCCCGTCCCCGGCCTCGTTCCCGAGCGACCAGACGATGATGGAAGGGTGGTTGCGGTCGCGTTCCACCATCCGCCGGGTGCGGTCGAGATGCGCCTCGAACCAGTCCGGTCGTCCGGCGAGGGTGACGCCGGGCTCGTACCCCATGCCGTGGGATTCGATGTTCGCTTCGTCCACCACATACAGGCCGTGCTCGTCGGTGAGTTCGTAGAAGCGCGGCAGGTTCGGGTAGTGGGCGGTGCGGACGGCGTTCAGGTTCAGCGACTTCATGAGGCGCAGGTCCTCGATCATCGTCGCTTCGTCCACCACATGCGCCCGCTCCGGGTGGTGCTCGTGGCGGTTCACGCCCCGCAGCGTGAGCGGCCGGCCGTTGAGGAGGAGTTGGGCCTCCCGGATCTCGACCCGGCGGAAACCGAGGCGGACGGAAGTCGCTTCGAGCGTCCGGCCGTCCGCGTCGAACAGGGTCAGGGCCAGCCGGTAGAGCGCAGGGGTTTCGGCGGTCCACGGGCGCACGGGGCCGAGGTCTTCGGCGAGGGCGGCGGTCGCTTCGCTTTCCGGCGGGAGGGTCAGGTCGAGCGTTCTCGGCGTTTCCCACACCGGCCGGCCGTCGGGGTCGAAGAGGGCCGCCCGGAGTCGGTGGGGGCCGGCGAGCGCGGGCGCGGCGTTCTCGACGAAGGCGGTGAGGGCGAGGCGGCCGTTCCGGTAGGTGTCGTCGAGGTCGGCCACCGCCTCGAAGTCGCGCAGGTAGGAACCGGGCCGGGCGAGGAGGCGGACGCTGCGGTCGATCCCGCTGATCCGCCAGAAGTCCTGGCTCTCCAGGTAACTGCCGTCGCTCCAGCGGTACGCCTCGACGGCGAGGAGGTTCGGGCCGGATCGCAGGGCGTCGGTGATCCGGAACTCGGCCGGCGTCCGGCTGCCCTCGCTGTATCCGATCTCCTCCCCGTTCACGAACACGAAGAACGCCGAGTAGACGCCTTCGAAGCGGAGGAACACTTCGCGGCCCTCCCAGTCGGCGGGGATCTCGAAAGTGCGGCGGTACGAGCCGACCGGGTTGTCGTCGGCGGGGATGTTCGGCGGGTCGGCCGGGAAGGAGTAGAACTCGTCCCGATAGATCGGGTGCCCGTAGCCTTCGAGTTCCCAGTTCGCCGGCACCGGGATGGGGTCCCAGGCAGAATCGTCGTAGTCGGTCCGGAAGAAGTCGCGGGGGCGTTCGGAGGGATTCGGCGACCAGTGGAACCGCCAGGAACCGTCGAGGAGGAGCGTCCGGGTGGATTCCCCGGCGGGCCGGGAGATCGCCGCTTCGGTCGTCGCGAACGGGGTGAAACTCGCCCGGGGTTCTTCGCGGTTCACGGCGAACACGGCCGGGTCTTCCCAGGGCGGCGGCGGTTCCTGCGTTCCGGCGCCGCCGGCCGCGACCGCGAGCGCCGCGACGAGGGCTCCGAAGAGGGCTCCGGAGAGCGCGGGGGGAGGACGACCGGCGAGGGAATGGCGGGGGAGGGCGGTGCGGTTCATCGGAGGGTCGTCGGGAGGGGCGCTTCCGGGGGCGCGAGGTGGCCGGCCTCGAGGAAGGCCAGGAGGCCGAAGAGCGCGCCCCAGGAGTGGAAGGGATCGCTGGAGAGGCGTTCGTCGTCCCCGGTCCCGGTGATCGAGGAGTAGTTCTCGCTCACATACCCCTTCCGCCGCCATTCGGAGACGAACATGTCGAGGGACTTCCGGGCGACTTCGCTCGCGGTGGCGTGGTGGCCGGCCTTCCGCAGGCCGAGGTAGGTGAGGAAGTTCAGCGGCGGCCAGATGGCGCCCTTCCAGTAACGCTGGCGAGGGAAGGAGGGGTCGTCCCGGGTCGTGGAGGGGATGATCCAGTCGCCCCAGAATTCGTCCGGGTTCCGCAGGTGTTCCTCGACGAGCCGGCGGGCGCGTTCGGGACTCGCGGCGCCGGCGAGCAGCGGGTAGAAGAGGGTCGGCGAACGGCGCTCCGAGAAGGCGTCGAGGTCGGTGCGGTAGTTCAGGTAGTAGCCGCGTTCCTCGACCCAGAGCCCGTCGAGGGCGCGTTCGAACCGTTCCGCGCGGGCGTCGAGTTCGGCGGCCTCTTCGACACGGCCGAGGAGGCGGGCGAGTTCCGCCAGCGCCCGGCAGTCGGCGAGGTAGAGGCTCGTGAGCCCCACATCCTGGAGTTCCAGGGTGTTCTTGTCGGCGTCGAAGGGGACGCCCTCGTACATCGGGGAATCGTCCATCCCGGATTCGTACCCGGCGGTCTTCACCGTGCGGACTCCCGGTTCGGCGAAGGGGTTCGGGGCCTCGTGGGAGCCGTAGGAGAGGAGACCCTCGTTCAGGCGTTTTTCCGGCCACCAGCGGTTCCAGGCGAGGAGCGGGTCGAAGGCGGCTTCGAGGAACCAGCGCTCCGGGTAGCGGCGCGCGATCTCCCGCACCATGATCGCCCCCACCGGCGGTTGCGAGCGGTCCCAGGACTTGCTGCCGTTCCCCCGGTTGTCGTTCGGGAGGAAACCTTCGGGGGTATGGCCGCGCAGGTGTTCGATCACGTTCACGTAGGCCAGGTCGCGGCTGTCGAGCGCGGTGAGATAGGCGAGGAAGAAGTTGTCCCAGCCGAAGAGCGCGATGCCGCCGTACTCCTCGTTCCAGAGCCTCCCGACGGTGGAGACCACGCGCTCGTGGCGCGGTTCGTACACGGTGTTCCAGGCGACTCCGGAGACGACGGCGGCGTAGGCGTCCGCGAGCGGGCCGTAGGTCTCGGCGCGGCGGCGGAACTCGTCGCGCCGGCGGTCGAGCGCCTCCCGGATCTCGTCGGTCGTCCGCGCCCGCCCGCTGGAGATGCCCACCGGCCGGTCGAGCCGCGCCACCCGGTGGGGGAGCAGCGTCCGGGTGTAGGGGTCCGCGACGAGCCCGCCGGCGAGGTGGATCCGCTGTTCCCCGGAGGGCAGGCGCGCCCGGAACCCGTCCGCCTCGGCCTCGACGGTTCCCGGCCGGTTCCAGACCAGCCCGGCGCCCACCACCAACTCGAACGGCGCCTCCGGTTCCACTTCGGGCGCGGCCAGCACCACGAGATCGTCCCCGTCGTGTCCGGCCTCCACCCGGAGCGTCAGCCCCTGCCATTCGAGGATCAGTTCCGAATACGACCCGTCCGCGGTATGGAGCCCCGGCCGGATCCGTTCCGCATCGGGATCCCGCCGCCCGATGAGCGCTTCCGTGAGATGCCCCTCCTCCAGCCACGAATGCCGCTTCACGGCCAGATCCACGGTCAGCCCTTCCGGCAAGAGAACGAACCGCAGCACGCTCCGACTGTCCCAGGTGTTCCACCCCCGCGCCAACCGCCCCTGGATCGCCCGGTACTCCGCCGTGTCCCCGAGCGCTGCGTCGTACTCCGCGAACGAATCCGGCCAGTCAGCCAGCGCGGTCGGTGTCTGACCTCCCGTCTCGACTCTGGTGCGGCCGCTCTCCGGCGCGCCGGCCGGGAGAGCAGTCGCAGCGGCCTCCGCCGGTCCGCCGATCGCGAGGACTGCCACCGCGCCGAAGCGAAGCCCCCGGCGCAGTGCTTGAAACCAGGTGGGGGGCCGCTGCCCGGGCCTCCGCCGATCGGGTGTCGGCACTGGCGTCAGACGCCTCAGGGCGACTTCTCCGATGCTTCGCCGCCGGCGGTCTGTAGAACGCGGCGGTCGAACCAGATCCATCCCTCCTGCTTCACTTCATCGTCCGTGATGCGGGGTGAAACCTTCACTTCGTCCGGAGCCACGCATCCGTCATGAAGAAAGCGAGCACCGGTCCACGCACAGAGAATGGCGTCGAGTCCGTGGTCGCGGCGAGCCTTCGTGCCCTTCGTGTCGTTCACGGCATCTTCGCGGATGCAGACATCCAAGCGATCCGCGATCTGATGCAGGCGGCCATCCCAAGTCTCTTCCCCATCGGTCTTCGCCTTCTTCTTCTTGGTCTTCAACTCGGCAGCGAGCGACCTCCAATCCCTCTGAGTGGGCTTCTCCCCTTTCTCGAGAAAGAACGGGCCCGCCAGCGCGGGATAGACCTCGATGAAGTTGACCCCTTCAGTCGGCGCCGGGTACGACCGAAGCGGGGCGTCGGCCATTTTCACAGCAGCGTTCTTCAGTTCAGACTGGAGCATGCCGATCAGCCTCAGAGTCGTGTGAGTCACTCGGGCGATGAGATTGGCACCGACTTCGATCGGAGTCTTGCCAATCTCATCGACGATGAACCGGTCGGTTCGGCGTCGGAAGAAGAGGTCAGCGTCCGCGTACTTTTCCGGAAGCGCTGCGCCGGCTGTGTGGCACTCGAGTACACGACCCATGGGTCTGGGCCAGCCGAGCGGGGCGTCCAATGCCAGAAGTGTTGGCTTGGAGACGCTCTGGATCTTCTCGAAAATTTTCGCTGCGAGCCGTTCGAGGCGGGGACGGCGGCTCTCTTCATCTGCTGTTCCGGACTCGCCGAAGAGGACCCGATCCACGGTCAGTTGCGCTCCGACTGTTGTGGCGAATGCGACTGCGATGTTCTTGGGGTCGGCGGCGCAGTCGATGCCGATGATCTGGAAGTTCTGGATGGCAGTCATGGTGCCGCCTTTCGGGAGGGGATGAGATGGAGGGAACGGTACAAGGTCGTCGGCGACGGTGGCGAACAGGTCGGCGGCGGGTCAGTTGTGATTCACAGGGTTCAATGCGGCGTTCTCAGGATCCGGAGGCGAACAAGAATCGAGCGAGTCCAGAGCGTGTCGCAGGAGCGCCGCGGCTTCGGAAGCAGCGGTGTCGGCGGGAGCAGCACTGCGAGAAGTGATCGCGCGACCTCCGCGAGTTGCCGGTCGGCGGACGGAGATCAGAATCGAAGATCCCTTGCGAGAAGGCTTGCGGACGGTTCGTGTTTCGTGGCGGAGGGGGCTTCCTGCCTCCCGGTGTTCTTCACGGGATCGGCCGTTTGTGGCACCGGGCATGGCCGAGAAGCGCACTGCGTCCGGGTGGGCCGGGAGCGTCGCGCGGAAGTAGGTTCGTTCCTCGTCGAAAGTGAACTCCGGAGGGGGCGACCCGTTCTCCTCCATCGCCAGGAACACCAGATCCAGGCCGGCGAAATGGCCTTCCGCGAGGCGGCGATCCTTCAGGAACTCGGCGAGGCGCGGATTCCGGGCGGGAACGGGCACGCACGGGGAGTGCGGAAGGAAGTGGCGCGGTTCGAGGGCCGGAACGGGTCCCGGCGTGCTCGTTACGGTCAGGCGGTCGGGATGGACGCGCACGCGGATCGGCTCCGCCTCCTCGGGGCCGTAGGCGCGATGGAGGACCGCGTTGACCAGCAACTCCCGGATGGCGACACCCGGATAACCGCCCCACCGGGGCGTCACGATCGGCGTTCCCTCGCGGTCGAGGTCCGGCGCCAACGGCCGCTCCAAGTACGACTGACAGGCGAGGACCTGGTCCACGAGCCCGCCGCGGAAGGTCCGCTCTTCGAGGACGGGGCCGTCTTCGTCCGCGGAGTACCGCGTCACTTCGATCCGCGCTCCCGGAGACCACTTCGACGGTTCGTCGCTGAACAGGAGCAGGCCCACATTGCGCGGTATCTCGTCGGGATCACCGGGGGCCGTGAGTCGCATCCCCCGCCAGATGCGGAGGTCGTCGGCCTGGTCGAGCGCCCGGCTTCCGACAGCGCGCAGGTGTTCGCGGACCCTGATGGAGCTCAGGTCTTCGATGCGGTTCCCCCGCGCCGGGCGGTCGTCCCAGGGGACCCGCGCGGCCAGGTCGTTCCGGTATCGCCGCAGGTAGCCGTGCTGCTCGGAGTCCACGGTTTCGGCGCCGCGCCGGACCCAGCAGCGGGCCGGCTGCCCCCGCATCTTCGGAGTGCGATGCGGGCGGATCGCGCTGGGGAGCGCCCGGATGACGAGGACGCGTCGACCGTCCACCGTCCGCTCGCAGGGAATCGGGAAATACGGGGGATCGAACGCCAGGCATCGGCGGCAGATCCACTTCTGCGCCGCCGCGATGGCGCTGTCGGTCAGGGCCCGTCCCGGTGGAAGCGGCCGTTCCTCTCCCCGGGCGGCGCCGATGACGACGTACCCGCCGTTCGCCTCGGAGAAGTCGTTGGCGAACGCGCAGAGCGCCCGCAGCACGCGGGGGCCGGTCGTCCCCGGGTCCCAGGTCGAAGCGAACTCGATGCGTTCGGACTCGATGGAGCCGCCCGGAAGAAGTTCCTCGACCTCGATCCCCGCCATCGGAATCATGCTCCCCATTATCGCCCCGGGCGCCGGCGGGTACGATCCGCGCCCGCCGGCCGGGGGCCGGGAGGAGGAGACATGGCCGAACGCATCGAACGGGACACCATCGGGGAGATCGGGGTTCCCGCGGAACGCCTCTGGGGCGCGCAGACGGAGCGCTCCCGGCGGAACTTCCGCATCTCCGGGGAGCGGATGCCGGTCGAGGTGGTGCGGGCGCTGGCCTATGTGAAGAAGGCGGCGGCGTTGGTGAACCGGGACCTCGGCCGCCTGCCGGAGGAGACCGCGGACGCCATCGCCGCCGGGGCGGACGAGGTGCTGGCCGGGGAGCGCGACGACGAATTCCCGCTCCTCGTCTGGCAGACCGGGAGCGGGACCCAGTCCAACATGAACATGAACGAGGTGCTGGCGAACCGGGCCAGCGAGATCCTCGGCGGCGAGCGGGGCGAAGGGCGCCGGGTCCACCCGAACGACGAGGTGAACCGGGGGCAGTCCTCGAACGATGTGTTCCCGACGGCGATGCATGTGGCGGCGGTGCTGGCCCTCGAGGAACGGGTGATCCCGGCGGTGCGGGCGCTCGCCGGGGCGCTCTCCGAACGGGCGGAGGCCTTCGCCGGGGTAGTCAAGATCGGTCGGACGCACCTCCAGGACGCGACCCCGCTGACCCTGGGGCAGGAGTTCTCCGGCTACGTCGCGCAACTGGGGAACGGCGCCGCCCGGCTCGAGGCCTCGCTGCCGCACCTCCGGCAACTGGCGCTCGGCGGCACCGCGGTGGGCACCGGGCTGAACGCCCACCCGGAGATGGGGGAGCGCGCGGCGCGCTGGCTCAGCCGGCTCACCGGGAGGGAGTTCGAGACCGCGCCGAACAAGTTCGAGGCGCTGGCCTCCCGGGACGCTTTCGTCGCGGCGCACGGGGCGCTGAAGACGGTGGCGGTCTCGCTCCACAAGATCGCGAACGACATCCGCTGGCTCGCCTCCGGCCCCCGCTCCGGGATCGGCGAGATCCGCCTCCCGGCGAACGAACCGGGCAGTTCCATCATGCCGGGGAAGGTGAACCCCACCCAGTGCGAGGCGCTGCTCATGGCGACCGCGCAGGTGCTGGGGAACGATGTGGCGGTGAACCTCGGCGGCGCCGGGGGCAACTTCGAGTTGAACGTGATGAAGCCGCTCCTCGCCCACGCCTTCCTCGGCAGCGCCCGGCTCCTCGCCGACGGCTGCGACTCCTTCCGGGAGAAGTGCGTCGTCGGGATCGAGCCGAACGAGGAGCGCCTGACCGCGAACCTGGAGCGGTCGCTGATGCTGGTGACCGCGCTGAACCCGAAGATCGGCTACGACAACGCGGCGAAGATCGCGAAGAAGGCCTACGCCGAGGGGACTTCGCTGCGGGAGGCGGCGCTGGCGCTCGAACTCCTCACCGGGGAGCAGTTCGACGAGTGGGTGCGCCCGGAGGCGATGGTGGCGCCGCAGGCCTGACGGCTGCCGGGCGGCGCGCTGCCGCTGCCGGTGCGGTCAGTGGCGGGCGGCGCCGCAGTGGGCGCAGGTGAGCGCGTCCGGGTGGCGCGGCCGCCGGCAGTTCCAGCAGGGGGCCGGGCGGCGGGGGCGGCCCTGGCGGACGCGGGCGCGGGCCGCTTCCAGTTCATCGGCGCCGGGCCCGAAGGAGGCGATCTCGGTGAGGTCGCTCAGCAGCGCTTCCGCCGAGGGGTAGCGGTCGGCCACGCGAACCGCGAGCGCCCGGGCCACGATCTCGTCCAGGTCGGAGGGGACGCGCGGGTTGCGGCGGCGGGGGCTCTCGTTGCCGCCGTCCTCGACCAACCGCCGCTGCCGCTCCGGGTCGGGGTCCCGGTAGGGCAGGGCGCCGGTCAGCATCTCGTAGAGGACCACCCCCACCGAATAGACATCGGAAGCGAAGGCCACCTCGCCCCGGAAATGCTCGGGCGCCATGTAGTAGGGGTTCCCCATGACTTCCGCGTCGTGCTCCCGGATCTGCACCGCGCGGGCGATGCCGAAGTCGGTGATCTTCACCGTCTCCCCGGCCACCAGCAGGTTGTCCGCGCTCAGGTCGCCGTGGACCAGCCGGCGCCGATGGGCGTGGTCGAGCCCGGCGAGCACCTGCCGGGCGATCCGCATCGCCGCGGCGGGCGCCATCGGGCCGCCGCCGTCCACCAGCCGGGAGAGCGGCTGCCCGTCCACCCACTCCATCACCACGAAGAGGGTGCCCCGCTGTTCGTCGCAGGCGACCAGGCGCACGATGTTCGGGTGTTCGAGCGCCGCCAGGAGGCGCGACTCCCGGAGCAGCGCCTCCCGTCCGGCGGCGCTCTGGTCGTGGGGGACCTTGATCGCCCGGTTCAGGTCGAGGAGGACATCCCGGACCAGATAGACGACCCCGAAGGTGCCTTTCCCCAGATTCCGCTGGATCTCGTAGTTGCCGACCCGCTGGCCGAGCAGGAACATCGGGCGCGGATGCTACTTCCGGGGGAGGCCGCCCGGGGGCGGGCGGGCGGCGTTCGCGGTTCGATCCGGCGGCGGCGCGGCTTCGGTTTCCGGCGGCGGTTCCGTCCGGCTCACCGGGGTCTCGCCGAGGACCTGCGGGTGGTGCGGGGCCGGAGCGGCGGCTCCGCTGTCGGCCCCCCGGCGATCATCGTGGTCTTCGCCGGGTCCTCCGGGACGGCGGAGCGATTCCCTCCCGGCTCCTTCCCGGGGGCTGCCGCCGCCGGCGTCGGCGACCGGACCCGGTTCTCGTTCTCGGCGGCCGTCGAAGAGCCGATTCCCCGATCTCCCCGTCCTCCGGCGCCGCCCGGCGGCTCACCGGCGCTCTCGGTCGCTTCGCCCGTCGCGCGGTCGCCCGTTGCTCTCGCCGGCCGCCCGCGACGCGGCCCGGCCGTCGCCGGTGCGCCCGGCCGTTCGTTCGCGCCGGCCCGGCGCGGCGGACTCACTCGGCGGTGCGTCGCAGGAGCCACCAGGCGGCGACGGCGGCCGCCGTGGGAGTGCGGAGGGTGCGTTCGCCCAGGTCGAGGCGTCGGAAGCCGTGGCGGCGGGCGGCGGCGGCCTCCCCCGGCGCGAAACCGCCCTCCGGCCCGACGGCGACGACCGCGGTTCTCGTTTCGGCAGCGCCCGGCGCTCGCCCCGGCCACCGCGACGCTCCCCGGGCCGAGCCCTTCGGCGCCGTTCCGGGCGGCTCGGTCGGCGCCTCGTCTGCCGCGGGGATCGGGGACTCCCCGACGGGGAGGGTTCCGGCCGCTCCGTCCGTGGCCGGCGTCCTGCCGGGGAGGTCCGCGATCCAGCGCGCCGCCGGGTGGGCCGCCCCGACCCACTCCCCGAACCGGCGCGCCGGCTGGATGGTGGGTACGACCGCCCGCCCCGACTGCCGGGTCCCGGCGAGCGCTGCCGCCCGCCAGCGCCCGTACCGCGAAACGGACGCCTTGCCCTCGGCGCGCTCGGTGACCAGGGGGACGATCGCCGCCACCCCGATCTCGGCGAGGCGGCGGCAGAGGTCGGTGAACCCGTCCGCCTTCGGCAGCGCCACCGCCGCGGTGAGCCGGAGCGCCGCTTCCCGACCCGGGACCGCCGCGCCCCGCTCCACCCGACAGGCCCCGTCCTCCTCGACCGCCGCGAACTGCGCCGCGTAGGCCCGCCCGGCCCCGTCGAACACCTCCACCTCCGCCCCCGGCTCCAGCCGGAGAACCCGAACCATCCGGTGCGACTCGTCCGGATCGAGCCGGAGGACTGCCGTCGCCCCGATCCCCGGCCCGAAGAACCGATGCGTCCGCGCCACTACGGGGTGAGCGCTCCCGCCCGGACTCTGCCCGGGGTGGCCGCCCGGTCGCTGTCGGTCGGCTCGCGGAGGTTCATGCCCGCCGAGGATATAACCAATGCGTTATCGCAATCGCGCTTTCGGAAACTCGTGCTACGATGCCGGTCGCCGCCGACCCCGCATGTCTCCCGCGCCCGCCTCCGTTCCGCTCGATTATCCCGAACGCGTGCGCCGGGTGCGCCGCCGACTCGGGATGACGCAGACCGAGTTGGCCGACCGGTTGGGGGTGTCCTTCGCCACGGTGAACCGCTGGGAGAACCGCCATGTCCGGCCGGCGCGGCTCGCCTGGAAGGAGATCCTGCGACTCGAAGCCGAGGCCCGCGCCGGAGACGGGGCGCCGGCGGAGCCGGCCCCGGCGAAAGAATCGGGTCCGGGGGGAGAGCGGACGGTGGACTTCTCGGCTTCCCCGAAGGCGGTGACCGCGGTGGCCGAAGCGGAACGGCTCACCTACGGACACCTGACGAATCCGGCCTTCGCCGCCGAGATCTCCTCGGTCGATCCGTTGCCGCACCAACGGATGGCGGTCTATGAGCGGATGCTGGAGCAGCGGCCGCTCCGGTTCCTCCTCGCCGACGACGCCGGCGCCGGCAAGACGATCATGACCGGGCTCTACCTGCGTGAGATCTTCGCCCGCCGGCGGATGCGGCGGGTGCTCATCGTCCCGCCGGCCGGGCTGGTGGGGAACTGGGAGCGGGAGCTGAGGACCCTGTTCCGGCTGCGCTTCGACCTCCTCGGTCGGGCCGGGGCGCGTCCCGAGAACCCGTTCGTCGGGCCCGGGAGCGACCGGTTGATCGCGAGCATGGACACGCTCACCGGGGAGTCGGTCTTCTCGAAACTCCGGGAGGCGGTCTCGTCGGGCGCCGCCCCGCCGTACGACCTGGTGGTCTTCGACGAGGCGCACAAACTCGCCGCGCGCCGGGACGGCGACTTCCGGGAGCGCCCGACGGACCGCTACCGGCTCGCCGCCGCGCTCGCGGGCGTCCCCGGCCTCCCGGGCGGCGGCCCCCGCTGGGATCTCGGCTGGTCGGCGCCGAACCTGCTGCTGCTCACGGCGACGCCGCACATGGGCCGGGACTACCCCTACTACTGCCTCTGGCGCTTGCTGGCGCCGCAGGCGCTGGCGAGTTTCGACGCGTTCCCGGACTTCGCGGAGTCCCGCAAGGAGCGGCACTTCATCCGCCGGACGAAGGAGGAGATGGTTCGCTTCGACGGCCGCCCGCTCTACCCGCAGCGGCAGTGCGACACGCTCAGTTACCGCCTGACCCCGGCGGAACAGGCCCTCTACGACGCCACGACGACCTATCTGGACGAGGGCTACAACCGCGCCGCGCCGCTGAACCGTTCGGCGGCGCGGCTGGCGTTGGGCGTGTTCCAGCGCCGTCTCGCCAGTTCGACCTACGCCCTGAGGCGATCCTTCGAGCGGCGGATCGAGAAGTTGGACGAGGCGATTTTCCTGGTGCAGGCGGGCCGGGCGGACGAACTGGAGTCGAGGCAGCGGCGGCTGGCGCGGACCGGGGACTACTTCGAGACCCGCGACGCCGCCGACGACGCCGACGAGAGGGGCGCCGCCGGTTTCGAGGAGGCGGCGCTCGGGGGCCTGATCGCCCTGACGCTGATCGAACTCCGGGAGGAGCGCGAGCAGGTCGAGCAGTTGCTCGAGCAGGCCCGGTCGGTGGAAAAGGCCGGCCGGGACGCGAAACTGGCGAAACTGACGGAACTCCTCCGCACCCGCTTCGCGGAGGAGAAGTGGATCGTCTTCACCGAGCATCGGGACACGGCGGACTTCCTCGTCGGACGCCTGGAAGGCCTGGGGTTCACCGGCCAGGTGGCGACGATCCACGGCGGGCTCGACTACCGGGAGCGGGAGCGGCAGGTCGAGTTCTTCCGCCTTCCGGCGGAGTCCGGCGGGGCGCGCTTCCTGGTCGCCACCGACGCCGCCGGCGAAGGGATCAACCTGCAGTTCTGCTGGCTGATGGTCAACTACGATGTCCCCTGGAACCCGGCGCGGCTGGAGCAGCGCATGGGACGGATCCACCGCTACGGCCAGAAGCGGGACCCGGTGGTCATCGTGAACCTGGTCGCCGGGGAGACCCGCGAGGGCCGGGTCATCGGCGCGGTCCTCGAGAAACTCGAGACCATTCGGCAGCGGCTCGGTTCCGACAAGGTCTTCGATGTCGTGGGCCGGCTGCTGCCGGAGGTGTCCCTCCGTTCGTACCTGGAACGGGCGGCGACGGAGGAGGGGGAGCGGGAAGCGCTCCGGGAGATCGGGGAGGCGCTGTCCGGGGAACGCCTGCGGTCGAACGAGGAGCGGGAACGGTCGCTCTACGGTGCGGGGGAAGTGAAGGCCCGGCTGCCCGACCTGGAGGAGTCGCTGGAACGGGAGCGATTCCGGCGGCTGCTGCCGGGCTATGTGCGCAACTTCGTCGCCTCGGCGGCGCCGCTTCTCGATCTCCGGGTCGTCGGCGATCTCGACGAGGCCTTCGGCTTCGAACCGCTCCGGCCGCGGGCCGGGGACTTCCTGCTGCAGGCGGTCGGGTTCTACCCGGGAACGCGGCGCCGGCTGTTCACCCTCCGGCGCCCGGATTCCGCCGAGGGGCCGATCTGGATGCATCCGGGCGAGCCGGTCTTCGACCAGTTCTGCTCGTCGCTCGGTTCCCGCTATCGGGAGGCGGCGCTCCGGGGGGCGGCCTTCCGGGATCCGACTGCCGGGGAGCCCTACCTCTTCCACCTGGCCCGCCTCTCGGTCCGACGCCGTCCGCCGGAGGGCGAAACCCGGGAGCGGGGCGCAGCCGGCGCCGACGGGGCCGGGCGCGGCGCCGAGGGCGGGGAGGTGATCGAGAGCCGCCTGGTCGGACTCCGGCAGGACGACGCCGGGCGCCTCGAGCCGATGCCGCTGGAGCACCTCCTCCTGCTCCGGGGAGCGACCGACGCGCTGCCGGGGGCGGTTCCGGTGGCGCGGCGGGCGCGTTCGCTGATCGCCGCGGCCGAGCAGTGGCTCCGGACGGAAGAACTGGCCGGGATGGTGGCCGATTGCCGCGCCCGGGCCGAGACCGCCCTGGAAGCGGAGGTCGAATGGGCGAACCGCGGTTTCGACCACCGCCTGGCGGACCTGGTCGCGGAGCGGCAGCGGCTGGGGAAGGCGGCGGCGCGGGGGGAGCCGGGCGCCGGGGAACTGCTGGCGGAGGTCAAGGAACGCCAGCGCCGCTTCCGCGACGAACGCGAGGGCCGGCTGGAGTCCCTGCGGCGCGAGCCGGCGTTGGTGGTCCCCGGCGAGGTGGTCCTGCTGGCGCACGCGCTGGTGCTGCCGACGAGCGACCCGGAGAGCCGGCGCCGCCACGACTGCGAGGTGGAGCAGATCGCCATGCGGGTGGCGACCGCCCACGAGGAGGCGGCCGGGTGGACGGTCGACGATGTGTCGCGGCCGGAGTTGGCCCGGCGGGCGGGGCTGCCCGACTGGCCGGGGTTCGACCTGCGCTCGACGCCGCCGGCCGGCGAGGGGAAGGACGGAGGTGCAGCGCCGCCGCCCCGGGCCATCGAGGTCAAGGGCCGGGCCGATTCCGGGGGAGTCGAGATCAGCGACAACGAGTGGGCGCGGGCCAGCAACCTGCGCGACCGCTACTGGCTCTATGTGGTCCTGGGCTGCGCCACGCCGCGCCCCCGCCTGATCCGCATCTTCGACCCCTTCGGGCGCCTCCTCGCCCGCCGCCGGGGATCGGTCTCCGTGTCGCTCGGGGAGTTGCTCGGCGCCGCGGAGCCGGAATCGTCGGGCGCAGCGGCCGCGGGAGGGTCGCCATGAGCCTGACGCGGGTGGAGATCGAGAACTTCCGCTGCATCGAACAGCTCGGCGTCGATCTGGACGAGACCACCGTCCTCATCGGCGAGAACAACTCCGGGAAGACCGCGTTCCTCGACGCGATCCGCGTGTGTCTGGACCCGTCCTTCCGCCGGAAGCGGAGGCCCTTCGACGACTACGACTACCGGCTCTCGAAGGTGGGCGCGTCCCCGGCGGAAGCCCCGCCGATCCGGGTCGAGCTGACCTTCGTCGAGAAGGAGCCCGGAGAGTGGTCGGCGGAACAGGCACAAGAGTTCGCGGAGGTCATCGTCCGTGATCCGGAGGATCGAGTCTCGATCCGCCTGCGCGTGACTTCGTCGTTCCGGGAGGGAACCGAGTGGAAGTTCCTCCACGCAGGCGGCGGGTCGGCGGCCCGCCCCCGGCAGATCTCCCTGCTGCAACGCCTGGCGCCCGTCCACTACTTGTCCGCTCTCCGGGACGCCGAGAAGAACTTCGCGCCTCGCGCCCCCTTCTGGAGGGACTTCCTCGAAGAGAGCGGCATCCCCGAGGAGGAGCGAGCGGCGTTGGAGAAGGAACTCCGTGCGCTCAACACGCGCGTCGTCGAAAAACACGGTCCGCTGTCGAATGTCCGGGACCAACTCGAAGTCGTGACGAGGGTGATCGATTTCGCTGTCGGTCCCGCCGTCAGCGTGGATGCCTTGCCCATCAAACTGTTCGCCCTCCTGTCCGGCGCCCGGGTGAGTCTGGCCGCTCGTTCCGGGGCGCCCATCCCCTTGCACCGTCAGGGGCAGGGAACGCAGAGCCTCGCCGTTCTCGCGCTCTTCGCTGCCTACCTCCGCAGCCGGATCTCAGGGGGTGAGCCGGAGGCGGACCCGATCACCGCTCTCGAAGAACCGGAGGCGCACCTCCATCCGGCGGCCGTGCGGGCTCTGGCGCGGGTGCTGGAGGAGATTCCCGGCCAGAAACTCATCGCCACGCACAGCGGAGACCTCATGGCCCAAGTGCCGGCGGGGCGCCTACGCCGCTTCGTTCCCGATGGCGCCGGGGTCGCTGCGCATCGGATCGTCCCCGGCGAATTGACTCCGGGGGAGGAGCGAGCCTTCCACTCCCAACTCCGGCGGACGCGCGGAGAACTCCTGTTCGCTCGCTGCTGGCTGCTCGTGGAGGGCGAGACCGAAGTCGTCCTGTTCACCGGGGCTGCCGACGCACTGGGACTCGATCTGGAACGCGCGGGCCTTCGGCTCGTGCCGTTCGCGGACAGCGACCTCGAGATGTTGGTGGCGGTAGCCGTCCACCTGGGCATCCGGTGGTTCTCGGTCGTGGACGGTGATCGTGCGGGTGACGACTACCGGCGGGCCATCGCGCGACGGGTGGACCGGAAGTACCTCGACCGTGTCGAGACGCCCTACGAGAATGTAGAGATGTGCCTGTGCGAAAATGGCTTCGGAGCCATCTACGAGACACGGATGTCGGTTCAGAAGGAGCAGCCCACGGCGCGACCCGGAACGAGCGACTACTGGCGGCAGGTGCTGCGAGCATTCCCGCAGCGGGCGAGCAAGCCGGTCGTCGCGGCCGAAGCCGTGGCGCGGATGAACGCCGAGGACGGCCGGGCCGCGGTGCCGGCGCCCATCGAGAGCGTGCTTCGGCGAGCCCTCGCTCTCGCCGGGGACGTGTGATGCCGAAACTGGAAGACCTGAACGCCAGCCAGCGGCTGGTGGCCGAGTGGGGTGAAGGGCCGCTGCTCGTGCTCGGGGGACCCGGGTCGGGCAAGACCCTGGCGCTGACGCTGCGCATGATCCGCCTGATCGAGGAGACGCCGAAGAAGAGTTTCCGGGTGCTCGGACTCACCGCGACGACAGCGATGGCGGACGAGATGTCCCGGCAGGTCTTCGAGCGGGTCCGCGGGGACAACCCCCGGCCTCGCCCGACGACTTTCCATGCCTACGCCGCGTCGATCCTGGGCCAGCACGGGTACGGCCTGGGCTTCCGCCTGGGCGTGACCGTCATGACGGAGGACGAGGAGCGATTGCCGTTCCTTCGCCGGGCGATGGCGAGGGCCGGGAGCAGGATTCCCCCGTCGTGGTCGGAAAGGGGCCTGTTGCGGAGGCTGGACCTGGTGATGGCGAGCGGGGACGACCCCGAACTCGACGATCTCGCGGAGCGGGACGCCTGGCTCCGACCGGTGTACGCGGCCTACCTGGACCTGCTGGCCGCGGCCGACACCCTGGACGCCGGATCGTCGCTCATCTTCTGTCGGCGGCTCTTCCGGAAGAGGCCGATCTTCGCGCAGGATCAGCGCGTCATCTATCCGTTCCCGTTCGTGGACAGGTATCAGCAGGTCAACCGCTCCCAGTACCGGTTCCTCCGGGCCATCCACACCGATCGCAACGCCAACCTGGTCGTGGCGGTGGACGACGACCGGCCCGTCTCGGATTGGGACGGCGCGACGCCGGAGCGGCTGCGCCGACTGGCTTCGGACTACGACCTGCGCGTGGTGCAGCTGCCGAGGAACCGCCGCTGTCCGGAGCCGGTGACCCGGCGGGTGAACCGGATGCTGCGGCAGGACGGCGTCGTCTTCGATGAAGCGTCCCGGACGCCGGAGGCCGTTGAGCCGCCGGAGGAGGGGTTCCGCGTCCTGCGGTTCGTCGACGAGCGGGAAGAGGCGCGCTGGCTGGCCGGAGACCTCCGGGCGAAGGCGGATCCCGGAGCCTGTGCGGTGTTGGCGCGGAGCCACCGGCTGGTGGAAACCGTGGCCGAGGCGCTGCGGGAGGCCGGCGTGGCAGCGGAGGCCGGAGAGCCGACCTCGCAGTTCGAATCACCGGTGCTGCGAGTCGTCCGGTCCGTGCTCGACCTGGCGCAGTCCCCGGCGCATGCGGAGCGCTTGGCCGCCCTGTGCCGGGCGTACGGCGAGTTGGCCGGCGGTGACCTCGACCCGGGGACCGTGGAAGCGGAGAGCGCCCTGACCGGGAAGCCGCTCCTCGACGCCTTCGTCGGCCTGGCAGAGTCGAACGGCGGCGCCGGGGGCGGTACGGTCGTCGCGGCCATTCGGGAGCAGGTCCTGGAGACGCTCCGTCCGGAACGGTTCGCCGCAGCGGTCTTCGACTGGGCGGCGCGGGAGCCCCCGGAATCGACCGGCAACGGGAGCGACTCGAACCAGGCGTGGGAAATCCGTTCCTGGCGAGCGGGGAACGGGCGGGCGGATCCTCCCGACCGCGAACGGGCACCCCTGCCGCGGGAGTCGAACGGCGGTTCCGGGAATTCCCCGGCGCCGGGGAACGGGGTCCGGTGCCTCACGCTCGACGGCGCCCGGGGCCTCGAATTCGAGCAGGTCTATCTGGCCGGACTCGCGGAGGGGGAGTTGCCGTCGTTCCGCGCCATCGAACTCGGGGAACAGGCCCTCCGGGAGGAACGCTACGCCTGCTTCCGCGCGATTACCCGGACCAGCGGGAGCGTCGTCCTGACGCATGCGGATTCGTACTTCGGCTGGACGAGGCAGCCGTCCCGGTTCCTCGACGAAATGGAAGCCGAGGCTCCCGGCCGGGCCGCCTCGGGAGTCGAGCGTCCGAGCGGTCTGTCGGCGGCGCTCTCGGACGACCTGGTCGCGGAGGGATCATGACCCGTTTCGGGTGCCTCCTCGCCCGGCGCCGGGGTTCGGTCTCCGTCTCGCTCGGCGAGTTGCTCGGCGCCGCCGAGCCGGAGTCGTCGAGCGCCGAGTTTCCGGTAGATTCCACGGGAAGTGGGCCATGAACCTGACGACCGTGGAGATCTGGAATTTCCGCTGCATCGAACATCTCCGGGTGGACCTCGACGACACCACGGTCATCATCGGCGAGAACAACTCGGGGAAGACGGCGTTCCTCGACGCCATTCGGGTCTGCCTCGACCCGTCCTTCCGCCGCCGCCGGCGACAGTTCGAAGACTACGACTACCGGCTCTCGGAGGCCGCCACGTCGCCGGCGCAGGCGCCGCCGATTCGCATCGAGTTGACGTTCGCGGAGAGGGAACCCGGAGAGTGGTCGGCGGAGGAGGTGATGGTGGACTTCGAGCGGGTCATCGACCGTGATCTCGAGGAGCGCGCCCTGATTCGACTCGCCGTAGTCTCGTCCTTCCGGAAGCCGACGACCTGGCAGTTCCTCACAGCGACCGAGCAGCCGACCACTTGGTCGTTTCTGGTCTCCCGACTCCAGGAGAGGGCGCCGGTCTATTACCTCACCGCCCTTCGGGACGCCGAGAGACACTTCGCTCCGCGAGGGCGTTTCTGGCGGGATTTTCTCGACGAGAGCGGAATTCCGGAGAAGGCCAGAGACGACTTGGAAGCGGACCTCACCGAGTTGAACGCACGCATCCTGAGCGAGCACGGCGGGCTGTCGCAGGTGCGTGGCCACCTCGAAATCGTGAGTAAGGTCGTCGACTTGGCGAAGCGGAATGCGGTCAGCGTGGATGCCCTGCCGAATAAACTGTTCGCTCTGCTGGCCCGGACGGAGGTGAAACTCGCTGCTCGGTCGGGGGCGAACCTGCCGTTGTTCCGACAGGGGCAGGGAACCCAGAGCCTCGCGGTGCTGGCGCTGTTTTCGGCGTTTCTGCGAAGCAGGGAGGAGGAAGGCGAAAAGGCGGCGCAACCGATCACCGCGCTGGAGGAACCCGAAGCGCACCTCCATCCGGGGGCGGTGCGCGCCCTCGTTCGAGTGCTCGAAGAGATTCCCGGCCAGAAACTGATCGCGACGCACAGCGGGGACCTGCTGGCTGAGGTGTCGGCAGGGCGGCTTCGCCGCTTCGCCCCAGATGGCGACGGTGTCACTGCGCGCCGGATCGTTCCTGGAGCGTGGACTCCGAAGGAAGCGCGCAGTTTCGACTCGCATATTCAGCGAACGCGCGGCGAACTGCTGTTCGCCCGCTGTTGGCTTCTGGTGGAAGGCGAGACCGAGGTCGTCCTGTTCGTCGGTGCCGCAAGAGCCTTGGGTCTCGATCTGGAACGAGCCGGGCTTCGGCTCGTGCCCTTCGCCGACAGCGACCTCGGGATGTTCGTGATCGTGGCTGTCCACTTGGGAATCCGGTGGCTCTCCGTCGTGGACGGAGATCGTGCCGGCGAGGGTTACCGGAGGGCGGTCGGACGCCGAGTGGAGGGCGAGGATGTCGACCGGGTGCTGACGCCTTACGAGAGTCCGGAGCTGTGCCTGTGCGAGAATGGTTTCGGAGCCATCTACGAGGCACACATGTCGGACCAGAAGGAGTCGCCGTCGGCGCCGCACGGCACGGGCGAGTACTGGCGGCAGGTACTGCGCGGGCTTCCGTCCGGAGTGAGCAAGCCCGCCATTGCGGCGGAAGCTGTAGAACGGATGATGGCTGAGGACGGCCCGGTTGCGGTGCCGCCGCCCATCGAGAGCGTGCTGCGGCAGGCCATCGCTCTCACCGGGGACGCATGATGATGACATTGGACGACCTGAACGCCAACCAGCGGATCGTGGCCGAGTGGGATGACGGGCCGCTGCTGGTGCTGGCCGGACCTGGGTCGGGCAAGACCTTGGTGCTGACCCTGCGCGTCGCCCGCCTGATCCGGGAAACGCCGGGCCGCAAGTTCCGGGTCCTGGGGCTCACCTTCACGAACAAGGCCGCGGACGAGATGCGCCGGCGGGTCGCGGACCAACTGGGTGAGGACGCACACCGACCGCGCCTGACCACTTTCCATGAGTACGCCATCAACATTCTCCGTCAGCACGGCGGTCGGATGGGCCTGCACCCGAGTCTCACCGTTCTCACGGAAGAGAAGGATCGGCTGATCGTCCTGCGGAAAGCGTTCGAGAGCATCGGGAGTTCCGCTCCTTCTGCTTGGTCGGAGAAGGGCCTGCTCCGGAAGATGGAGGTCCTGATGCGCGACGGGATCGACCCGAAGTTCGATGCCGTTTCCGACGACGACGAGTTGCTTCGGCGGGCGTACGCCGGCTACCTGGATCTGATGGCGGAGAGCAATTGCTTGGATTTTCCGTCGTCGTTGATCCTGTGTCACCGACTGTTCAGGGAGCGACCGATCTTCGCTCGGGATCAACGCATCATCTACCCGTACGTGTGTGTGGACGAGTACCAGGATGTGAACCGCGCCCAGGATCGGCTGCTGCGTGCGGTCTATCCGGATCGGAGCGCCAACCTCTTCGTGGTGGCTGACGACGACCAGACGATCTACGAGTGGAACGGTGCGAGTCCGCGGCTGCTCAAGGAACTGGTGGCCCACTTCGAGATGCAGGTCATGCAGTTGCCGGAGAGTTTTCGGTGTCCGGCTCCGGTGCTTCGGATGGCGAATTCCTTGATGGGGCACGACCACGACCGCGTGTTCGACAAGGCGCCGTTGACCTCGAGCGTCGGGGGCGGGCCCGGCGCCCCGGTCCGCGTCGTCGGGTTCGGGGACGAGGGAGAGGAAGCGCGGTGGATCGCGACGGACCTTCGGTCCAACGGAGAGCCCGGGAAGTGCGCGGTGTTGGGGCGGAGCCGGAGAACGATAGAGGCCGTCGCGGAAGCGGTACGGGATGCGGACTTGGAGGTGTATGTCGCGGAGACGCGACCGAACTTCGAGACTCCGCTGTTGCGGGTCGTCGAATCGATCCTTCGGCTTGCAGACACACCGGCGCATGTCGAGCGCCTGGCGGCCTTGTGCCAGGCCTACCGGGATCTAGTGGGCGCTGACGTCGACGCCGTCGAGGTGGAGGCAGAGAGTGCACTCACGGGGACGGCGCTGTTGGAGACGTTCCTCTGCGCGGCAGAAGGAGCGGAGGGTGGTGAAGGAGCCCCGATCCTCGCGGCCGTTCAGGAACATGTCCTGGGGCCGGTGCACTACCGACCGTTCGTTTCTGCGGTCTTCGCGTGGGCCGAGAAGAGGGAAGGAGGCGCCGCCTGGGATCGGCGACGCCCCGATGAGGAGTGGGAAGTCGGGGCATGGAGGGAGTTGGAACGAGACCTCCGACTCAAGGTCGGGGAGCAACCGTCACTCTCACGGTTTCTGGAGGAGTTGGACCGCCGGCCGAAGGTCCGACCAGTACGCGACGGGGAGGTTCGGTGCCTGACGATTCATGGGGCCAAGGGCCTGGAGTTCGACCATGTCTATGTCGTGGGGCTGGCGGAGGAGGAGTTGCCGTCGTATCGCGCCGTCGAACGAGGTGGGGACGCGATTCGCGAGGAACGCCGTACCTGCTTCGTGGCGATCACCCGGGCGCGCCGCAGTCTCACGGTGACCTATGCTCGGAGATACCACGGCTGGGCGAGAAAACCGTCCCGGTTCCTCGCCCAGATGGGGGCGGCGGAGTTCTTGTCGTCTGCCTCGGACGAGACGGGAACGGCGACCGCCAGGCGGCGGGGGGATGGCGCGGGAAGGGTGAGTCGCGCCAGTGGAGACGCCGGGCGTCGGGCGTCGCCGCCACGCGAGGGGGCAGCGTCGTGATAGTCGTGGTTCGCTCCGGCATCGGGTCGTGGGGTCGGGACGAAGCGCTGTGGTTGGTGCGACGGCTGGGCGGAACGGCGTCGAAGAGATGGGGGATCCGCCGGAACGCGCCTGCCGAGTTGTGGAGCGACAACACTGGGTCGCGAGGTGCAGGCGGACGTGTCCGAGTCTGACAGTCGGGGGATGGCGATGCCGAAGAACGGGAAGCGGCTCATCGAGGTGGGGTTTCCGTTGGAGGGGGTTTCGCTGGACTCGGCGCATGAGAAGAATGTGCGGCACGGGCATCTCTCGACGCTGCACATCTGGCCGGCGCGGCGGCCGTTGGCGGCGTGTCGGGCGGCGCTGGTGGCGGCGCTCTTGCCGGACCCGGGGAACAGGCGGGAGCGGCGGGAGCTGTACGAGCGGCTCGCCGGGCGGGTCGTGGACGAGGTGCGGGAGCGGCGGGAGGGCGGGGGCGCCGTTTCGACGCCGCGGCGGGCGACCCGGGGCGGGATCCTGCACTGGGGACGGGAGGGGGAGCCGGGTATGGACTGGTTCCGGGAGCGGATCCGGGAGGCGTACGGGGGGAGGGCGCCGCGGGTGCTCGACCCGTTCGCCGGGGGCGGGGCGATCCCGCTGGAGGCGATGCGGCTGGGGTGCGAGGCCACGGCGGCGGACCTCAACCCGGTGGCCTGGTTCCTGTTGCGGTGCGCGCTCGAATACCCGCAGCGCCTCGCCGGGGAGACGGCGCCGCTGCCGGAGTTCGCGAAGGCGGACCGGGAGTTCCTGCGGGCGTACTGGAAGAGCGAGGGACTCGGCGGGGCGGCGCTGGAAGCGAGGCTCGCCGGGACGCGTGCCGGGACCGGGGAGCGGCCCGCGGGGGAGACCGCGCGTTCGATGTTCGGGGCGGCAGAGGTCCCGGAGGTGAACCTGGCGTGGCAGGTGCGGGCGTGGAGCCGGCGGGTGCTGGCGCGGGCGCGGCGGCGGCTGGCCCGGCGGTATCCGACCTACGCGGAGTTCCGGCCCCTGCGGCGGGGCGGGCCCGCATACGCGGAGCGGGAGCCGCAGTTGCTGAGGCCGGACGAGGAGGGCCGGGTGAGCGTGGAGGCGCTGAACGCCGAGTTCGACACGACCTACTTGGCGCTGGCCGAGAACCCGCGCTGGGTGGCGCGGCCGACGGTGGCCTATCTCTGGGCGCGGACGGTGGTCTGCAAGCGGTGTCGGGCGACGGTGCCGCTGCTGAAGACGCGGTGGCTCTGCAATCGACCCGGCAAGCGGGTGCTGCTCACCATGGAACCGAACGCGGAGCGGACCGGAGTCGAGTTCGGGGTCGAGCGGGAGACCGGTTCGGGCTCCGGCAGAAACCGGGCGCAGATCGCGCGCCGGGGAGCCGGCACGACGAGTCGGACCGGGGCGCGGTGCCCCTGCTGCTCGGCGATCATGGCGATGGAGGATCTGCGGATCGAGGGCCGGGCCGGGCGGATGGGCTCCGTGATGACGGCGGTCGTCGTGGATGCTCCCGGCGGGAAGGCGTATCGGCGACCGCGGAAGGAAGAGGTCGAGGCGGCGGCGGTGGCCGATGCCGAACTCGAAGGTCTCTATCGGGAAGTCCCGTTCAGACTGCCGGAAGAACCGATGCCGAGCAAGGAATGTCTCGGAGTCAGGATTCCGCTGTACGGTTTCGATCGGTGGCGAACGATCTTCACGGATCGGCAACTCCTGGCGCTCGGTGTCTTTCTGCAGGAAGTTCAGTCCTGCGGCGAAGAGATCGCGGCGCAGTGCAGTGAGGAAGGGAGCGAGGCGATCTCGGCGTATCTGGCATGCGTTGTGAGCAAACTTGCGGACTACAGCAGCGCTCTGTGTTCCTGGCACAACGGTGGGGAGAAGCTCGGGCACACTTTCGCGCGCTTCGCGTTTCCGATGGTCTGGGACTTCTGCGAAGTGAATGTGCTGGCGCCCCGTTCGGGAGGATTCTCCCGGATGGCGGAATGGGTGAGTCGGTATCTGGATCACGCGGAGTCGGGCGTCGACGGTATGCCGCCACCCTTGGTCGAGGCCCGGAGCGCCCTGCGGGAGCGGTCGGAGCAGTACGATCTCATCTGCACCGATCCGCCGTACTACGACGCCATTCCCTACTCGGACCTGATGGACTTCTTCCATGTCTGGCTACGGCGGGTGCTTCACGGCCTCTCCGCGAAGACGGACCAAGTGTTCTCCACGCCGCTGGGGCCGAAGTGGAACCCTACGGGGCAGGGGGACGGCGAACTCATCGATGAGGCAGCGCGGTTCGGGGGCGACGGGACGGCCTCGAAGCGGAATTACGAGCAGGGTATGGAGCGGGTGTTCGTGAGGTGCAGAGAAGCGCTTACGGAGGACGGTCGACTGGTGGTGGTCTTCGCCAACAAGCGTCCCGAAGCGTGGGAGACTCTGGTCGGGGCGCTGATTCGGTCGGGTTTCGTCGTGACGGGTTCCTGGCCGATCCGCACGGAGATGCAGACCCGCCAGCGATCCATGGGCTCGGCCGCCCTCTCGGCATCGGTGTGGCTGGTCTGTCGCAAGCGGCCGGCGGGGGCGGCGCCGGGGTGGGACCAGCGCGTCCTGGCGGAGATGCGGGAGAACATCCAGACGCGGTTGGGGGAGTTCTGGGACGCCGGCCTGCGCGGACCGGACTTCGTGTGGGCGGCGACCGGACCGGCGCTGGAGGCGTTCTCCCGGCACCCGGTCGTTCGGAAGGAACGGGGCGGGGCCGGGATGCTGGGCGTCCGGGAGTTCCTGGCGGAAGTGCGGAAGATGGTCGTGGACTATGTGGTGGGGAAGGTGTTGACGAAGGACGGCGGGGAAGAGGCGGCTTCGGGGCTCGATCCGCTCACCGCCTACTACCTGCTCCACCGGCAGGACTACAAGCACGATCCGATACCGGTGGGCGCCTCGATCCTCTACGCCCAGTCGTGCGGCCTCTCCGACGCGGACCTGACCGGGCGCTTCGACCTGCTGGAGCGGAGCCGCGGCGCCGGCGGGGGCGCGGCGGAATCCCGCGAGGACGGGGAGGAAGAAGCGCCCGACCGGGAACCCGCTGCGGGCGGCGGGGGGACCGTCCGCCTGAAGCCCTGGCACCGGCGCCGGGGGAAGACGCTCGGCGACGAGGGCCCCGACGGGCGGCCGGCGCCGCTGGTGGACCAGGCGCACCGACTCCTGCGTCTCTGGAAATCGGGGAAGATGCGGGAGGTGGACGACTACCTCCACCAGCGCGGACTGCTGCGCCAGGCGCTCTTCGCGCGGCTGCTGCAGGCGCTCATCGAACTGGCGCCGGCGGAGTCCGAAGAGCGCGGCCTGCTCGAATCCGTCTCCAACCACCTGTCCGAGCGCGCCGGCGCGACCCGCAGCGCCGGCCTCCATTCCTCATGAAACCCCCGACCCGCTTCGGCGCCGCCTCCGTTCCCGGCTCTCCCCGGGTGAACCGCGGGCGGCGCCGCGAAGCGTAGGCAAAGGAACGAGACCAACCATGGCGAAGAATCCACCCTGGACCCCCTGGCGGAAGGTCGTGCGGCTGCGCGACGATGTGCGCACCGGCGAACTGTCCCTGAACGAGTTCGCGGCGGACCTGCACGATGTGATGATGCAGGAGGGTTCCCGGCCGCTCTACGAGGACGCCGGCCGGTTCTTCGGGCTGACCTTCCCCACGCTCTCGGTGCTGCGGCTGGCGCGGGACCTGTCGTTCCGCCTCTCGGGCAAGAGCCCCAAGGCCATCCGGCAGTTGGAACAGCCCTACGGCGGCGGCAAGACGCACACGCTGATCACCCTGCGCCACCTGTTCCACGATCCGGCGAGCCTCCCGCCGCTGCCGGCGGTCGAACAGTTCCGCTCGGAGACCGAGGGACACCTGCCGCGGGCGCGGGTGGTCGCGCTCAGCTTCGACAAACTCGATGTCCAGAAGGGCATGGTGGTCCGGGGGCCGGGGGGCGAGACCCGGAGGCTGCGGGAGCCCTGGAGCGTCCTCGCGTTCCAACTGGCCGGCGCCGACGGGTTGCGAACGATCCACGGCGAAGGACGGGACGAGGAGCGGGAGCCGCCCCCGGCGGAGTCGCTGCTCTCGGACCTGCTGGCGCGGCCGCTCGAGGACGGACTCTCGACGCTGGTGCTCATAGACGAGGTGCTGATGTACGCCCGGGAGCGGGCGGCGCTCTCGGACCGGGCCCGGGTGCGGCTGGTGGACTTCTTCCAGTACCTCTGCCAGGCGGCGGCGCGGGTGGACCGCTGCGCCGTCGTCGCCTCGCTGCTGGCTTCGGACCCGGAGAAGAGCGATGTCTTCGGGAAGTCGGTCAGCGCCGACATCGCCCAGATCTTCGGGCGGCAGCAGGAGGAAGGGGTGCAGCCGGTGCAGAAGGAGGATGTGGCGGAAGTGATGCGGCGGCGGTTCTTCACCGCGGAGTCCATCGCCGCCCGCGAGTCGTTCCGCCCCCAGGTCAGCGGCGCGGTCCGCCGGATCGGGGGTCTCCACGACGCCACCGCCAAGAACCGCCGGGGAGCGGAGGAGCGGTTCCTCTCCAGTTACCCCTTCCATCCGGATCTCACCGACATCTTCTACGCCCGCTGGACGCAGTTGGACCGCTTCCAGAGGACCCGGGGCATCCTGCGGCTCTTCGCCATCGCGCTCCGGGACGCCGAGAGCTGGGACGACAGCCCGCTGGTGGGGCCGGCGGTGCTGTTGCCGAAACCGGGCGCGGAAGGGATCGCCGAAGCGGCGCGCGGGCTGACCCAGGTCGCCACCGACTCCGCCGCGGAGAATGGCGGGAACGCCTGGAACACGGTCCTGGAAGGGGAACTCGGGAAGGCGCGGGCGATCCAGGACGAGGGCGGGAGGCTGCGCCATCGGGAGATGGAGCAGGCGGTCGTTTCGGTGTTCCTGGGGTCGCAGCCCCTCGGGCAGAAGGCGCACACGCCGGAGATCGCGGCGCTCGTCGGCGCCACCGCGCCGGACCGGATCGAGTGGGAGAAGAGCCTGCGGAGGTGGACCGAGGTCTCCTGGTTCCTCGACGACGCCGAGTACTCCGACCGGGACGCCGCGAACGACCTCCCGAACGCCTGGCGTCTGGGGCAGCGGCCCAACCTGAAGCAGATGCACCACGAAGCCTGCGCGAACCGGGTCTCGAACGAGGCGGTGGAGGCGGCGCTGCTCGGCGAGGTGCGGAAGTCGAGAAAGCTGACCGACGGGGCGCGGGAGGCCGGCGCCCGGGTCCACCGGCTGCCGGAGTCGCCGGCGGACATCGAAGACGACGGGGAGTTCCACTTCGCGGTCCTCGGACCCAAGACCGCCTCCGAGTCGGGGAAGCCGAGCGCCGAGGCGAAGCGGTTCGTCACCGAGGTCGGCCCGGACCGGCCCCGGCGCTGCCGGAACGCGGTGGTCCTCGCGGTCCCCTCGCGGGACGGGCTGAAGTCGCTGCGGGACCGGGTGCGCGACCTGCTGGGCTGGGACGAAGTCCGCGCCCAACTCGAGGGGCAGCCGCCCGACGCCGGCCGGGAGGCGATCCTGGCGAACGAGGCCGGAAAGGCCCGGGAGCGGGTCGGGTCCGCGGTCCGGCAGGCCTGGTCGGTGATCGTGGTCGCCGACGAAGCGGGCGGGGTCGCCGCCCTCCGGTTGCCGGTCAGCGCCGACCCGCTGTTCCTCGCCGTCAAGGCCGACCGCCGGTTCCACCTCGAGGAGACCGCCATCGAGCCGCCGGCGCTGCTGCCGGACGGCGCCTTCGATCTCTGGCGGGAGGAGGAACCCTCGCGGCGGGTGAAGACCCTGGTCGAGGCCTTCGCCGAGGATCCGAAGTTGCCGCGGATGATCGGGTCGCAGGGGGTGCGCGACACGGTGCGCCGGGGTGTTTCGGACGGAGTCTTCGTCGCCTCGCTGCGGCGCCCGGACGGGTCGGTGGAGACCTGGTGGCGGTCGGAGATCGAGGACGGGGCCTTCCGCTCGCCGGAACTCGAGGTCTTCCGGCCGGGGAAGGCCGCCCTGGCGTCGCTGGAGGCGGAGTTGCTGGCCCCGGAGGTCCTGCCGGAGTTGTGGGACGGGGAGTCGGTGGCGGTTTCGCGCGTCCTCGACTACTTCTCGGGCGGCCGGGTCGTGACGGTGGCGCGGGAGGGCTTCGACGAGCCGTTCTCCATCCCGGAGTGTCCGGCGGCGATCGTCGAGGGCGCCGTCGCCGAGGCGGTGCGCCGGGGTCTGGTCTGGCTGCGGAACGGGCCGGCGAGTTTCCAGGGCGAGGAAGTGCCGGCGGGGGTGCTGGCTCCGGCCGCGTCGCTCCGGCGTCCCCTGGCGGACCTCCCGGTGGACCGGTTCGGCGAGGAAGCCTTGCCCGGAGTCTGGAAGGACGGACGGGCCAACCTGCTGGCGGTGATGGCGGCGCTCGAAACCGGGGAAGGGCATCCGATTCCCTGGACGGTTCTCCGGCGCGGGATCGAGAACGCCGCGCGCGCCGGCTGGCTCGCGGTCGCGCCCGAGAGCGGGGCCTGGCCCTGCGAGGTCTCGGCGGCTTCGGCGGTGGTGCTCTCGGCGCCCTCGGTTCCCCCGTCGGAGGAACCCGTCCCGCCCGGCGGCGCGTCCGAGGTACTCGGCCCGTTCACGACCACCGCCGACGCTCTCCAGGATCTGACCGAGGCGCTTCCGGCCCTCGTTCGCGCCGCCGCCGGCGTCTCCCTGGAGTTCCAGGTGGGCCTGAAGTTGGGGAAGGAGGGGTCGCCGGCGCCGCCGGAGACCGTGGAGGCGGTCACGCGGGTCCTCTCCGAACTCCACCGCGACTTCGGCGCGAAGAAGTAAACGGCCTCGCCGGCGCCCGGCCGCCCCGAGGGCGCGGGGCGAGGCGCCGGGAAGCGGGGTAACCGGGTCGAGGCGATCCGGCGGCCCGCCGGGGTTCGGTCCCCTCGGCCGCCGGGACACGGGTCGGGACGCGGCCCGCGCGGTTGCCGCGGGCGCGGCGGCGGCAGCCCTCGCCGCGCCTCCGGAGGACCCGGTCCGGCCGGGTTCCCGGCGGGAAGGGGAGAGCGCCGGGCGGCGGCGCGGGGCTACGAGAAGATGCGGTTGAAGAAGCCCGGTTTGCCGTCTTCGCCGGCGGCGTTGCGGTCGGCGCCGGGGTCGCTGCCGGGCTTGGTCTGGCGGCGCAATTCGGTGTCGAAGGACTCCAGGGCCTTTTTGGCTCCCGGGCTCAGGGCTGTCGGCACCCGGACGCGGACGCGGACCAGGTGGTCGCCCCGGGCGCGGCTGCGGAGGCGGGGGAAGCCCTTGCCGCGCATCCGCAGCACCCGGCCCGGTTGGGTTCCCGGCGGGATGCGGAGCGCCTCGTCTCCCCAGATGGTGGTGACCCGGGCCTCGGTTCCGAGGGCCGCCTCCGGGAAACTCAGGCTGATCTCGCTGAGGACATCGGCGTCGCGGCGTTCGTAGCCTTCGGCGGCGCGGACGCGCACCTGGACATAGAGGTCGCCCGGGGGGCCGCCGCCGGCGCCGTGTTCGCCTTCGCTGGAGAGCCGCAGTTGGTTGCCGTCGGCGATCCCGGCGGGGAGGCGGACGGTGATCTCGCGGTCGCGGGGGCGGAGGCCCCGGCCCCGGCAGTCGGGGCAGGGGTTCGAGATGATCTGGCCTTCGCCGCGGCAGGCGGAGCAGGTGCGGCTGAGCATCATGAAGCCGCGGGAGACCGTTTCCTGGCCGGTGCCGTGGCACCTCCCGCAGGCGATCGGCTTGGCGCCGCCGCGGGCGCCGGTGCCCCGGCAGTCGTCGCAGGGTTCGTTGCGGCTGACCTGGATGCGCTTCTCCCAAGTCTTGCGCGGTTCAGCGAAGCCGAGGGTCACCTGGTACTGGATGTCCCGGCCCCGGCTCGCCCCCCGGCGACCGCCGCCGCCGGGGCGGCCGAACATCTCGCCGAACATGTCGGCGATGCTGCCGCCGAAGAGGTCCTGGAAGTCGGCGAAGATCTCGCTGTTGACCTGCGGCCCGGCGCCGCTGACCCCGGCGTGGCCGAAGCGGTCGTATCTGGCGCGCTTTTCCGGATCGCCCAGGACGCCGTAGGCCTCCGAGGCCTCCTTGAAGGACTCCTCGGCGGATTTGTCGCCGGGGTTCTTGTCCGGGTGGTAGCGGAGCGCCTGTTTCCGGTAGGCGCTCTTGATCTCGTCGGCGGAGGCCTCGCGGCTGACGCCGAGGACCTCGTAGTAGTCGCGCTTTGCCGTCTGCGGCATCCGGCTCTTCTTCCCGAATTCGGGTCGGCCCTACGCTGTTGCGCCGGGCTTCCCGGGGCGTCCGCCGGTTCGTGCCATCGATCCCGGGGTCCGCGGGTTCGCGATTGCGACGGCCGGCTCCGGCGGGATCGGACGGCTCGGTCCGGCGCTCACCCGGACGAGGGCTCCTTCTCGCCGCCGGGCTCCGTCTCCGTTTCCGCGTCCGCCCCGGCCGGTTCGGGCTCCGCGGGCGCGGGGGGCGCGGTGGCCGGGTCCGGGTGGTAGGCGACGACCACGGTCGCCGGACGGACGACCCGGTCGCCGAGGAAGTAGCCGCGCCGGTACACCTCCACGATCTCCCCGTCCTCCTGGCCCTCGGTGGCCGGGAGGCGGTGGACCGCCTCGTGGTGGCGGGGGTCGAAGGGGCGGCCGAGGGCCTCGATCTCGACGAAGCCCTGCTTGGCCAGACTCTCCTCGAAGCGGCGGGCGACCAGGCGGACGCCGGTGCGCAGCGCCTCGTCGGCGGCCGGCGCCGATCCGGACTTCGCTTCGGGGGCGTCGTCCCCGGGACGCCCGGCTTCGGCCGCGGCGCGCTGGAGGTCGTCCAGCACCGGCAGGAAACCCCCGCAGATCTGTTCCACCAGGCGGGTGCGGAGGCTCGCCTTGTCGAGGTCCATGCGCCGGCGCATGTTCGCCATCTCGGCTTTCAGCCGTCGGGCCAGGTCCGAGATCTGGCTGTTCTGGTCGTTGAGTTCGTAGAGCTGGCGTTTCAGGTCTTCCAGGTCGGCCTTCGCTTCCGCCGCCGGCGACCCGGCGGTCGGTTTCCCGGCGGGGGCGCGGTCGGTCTTCGCCGCGACGACCCGGTCGGGATCCTGGGTGAAGGCGGCGGGGGCGTCTTCGGCGGCTTCTTCGGAACCGTCTTGGGAACCGTCTTGGGAACCGTCTTCCGGGGTGTCGGGGGAGGAGTCCGCCTCTTTCGGGGCGGCGTCGGGATCGGAATCGGGAGGGGTGTCGCTCATGGGCTGGAACGGGGGGAAACCGGGGAACGAAGACCGGGGAACGAAGAACCGGGCTCGGAGACCATCCCGCGGATCGCGCGGGATCCGGGTCGCGGGTCCGGGCCGCGCAGCCGGGCCCGAAGGCGGGTGGCGAAGCGGGAGAACCGCGCAGATTAGCACGCGGACCCCGCCCGGAACCGGTCGCGAAAGGCCTCCGCCACCGCTTCCGCGACCTTCCGGACGGTCGGGATCGGATCGGCGATTCCGGCCAGGCCGACCGCGGCGAGCGGGGTGTCGGGCGGCAGCCCGGCGAGGGTGTTCGTGAGTTCCGCGTCGAGGCTCCAGGGGATCGAGCCGTGCTGGAGGAAGGCGCCGCCGCGCCACCGCTGGGCGCCGGTGACCAGTTTCCGTCCGCCGGCGGTGATCTCGTGGCCGGTGGCCACCGCCTGGCAGGGGCGGCGGAGATCGCCCCGGGTCGGCCCCGGCTTCCGGCGCGGCGTGGGGGAGGGGAGGGTGTCGGGGAACGCGTCGAGGCGGACGAAGCGGGAGAGGCCGGCGGCGACGGCGGCCATGACGAAGGCATACGCCCCCCGGACGCGGGAAGCGGCCGCCGGCGATCCCGCTGCGGGCGGCGGGAGCTGCTGCCGGCGGGCGGCGAAGGCGTAGGTGAGTTCGTCGGGGAGGTGGAGCAGCGCCCGTCCGCCGCTGGGCCGGCGCACCCGGGGGACGCCCCGTTCGCGGAGCGCCGCCGGGTCGCAGTCCCGCTCCGCCGTCTGCGCGTGGCCCAGGCTGAGGGTGGGGCGCGCCCAACGGTAGAGGCGGAGCGTCGGGGGCGCCCCGGCGACCGCGGCCTGCAGCATCGCGGTGTCCCGGGCCATGTTCTCCGCGCCGGACGCGCCGGCGAGGTCGAGGCGGACGACCGGTTCGGTGGGGAGTTCGGCGGGGATCCGGGCCGGGGCCTCGGCGCGGACGCCGGCGGGGATCACGGGGGGAGGGGGGAACGCCGCGGGGTGGGGCGCTCGCCGGCGACCGGCCCGGAGAGCCGCTCCGATCCGCGGCGTTCCGATCCGGGCCGCTCCGATCCGGGTCGCTCCGATCCGGTCCGCTCCGATCGGGGCCGTTCCGATCGGGGCCGTTCCGATCGGGGCCGTTCCGATCGGGGCCGTTCCGATCGGGGCCGTTCCGATCGGGGCCGTTCCGATCGGGGCCGTTCCGATCGGGGCCGTTCCGGTCTCAGGCGATCAGGTCCTCGAGCGGCCGGTACTCGCGGCCCTGCGACTCCGCCACCGGGCGGCAGGTGAGCGCGCCCCGGTAGGTGTTCACGCCGTTCCGCAGGTGCGGGTCGCGGCGCGCCGCCTCCTCCGGGCCGAGGTCGGCGATGGCCACCGCGTAGTCGAGGGTGGCGTTCGTGAGCGCGTAGGTCGAGGTGCGCGGCATCGCCCCCGGCATGTTCGCCACGCAGTAGTGCACCACCCCGTCCACCACATAGGTGGGCTTCGAGTGGGTGGTGGGGCGGGTGGTCTCGGCGCAGCCGCCCTGGTCCACCGCCACATCCACCAGCACCGAGCCTTCGCGCATGCCGCCGATCATCTTCCGGGTGATGATCCGGGGCGCGGCGGAGCCGGGGACCAGCACCGCGCCGATGACCAGGTCGGACTCGGCCAGGGTCTCCGCCAGGGTCACCGCGCTCGACTTCAGGGTGGCCACCCGGCTGCCGAAGATGTCGTCGAGGGCGCGCATCCGGGCGGCGCTCTTCTCCAGGATGGTCACCTCGGATCCCAGCCCCACCGCCATCTTGGCGGCGTTCAGTCCCACCACGCCGCCGCCGACGACCGCGGTGCGGCCCCGGGGCACGCCCGGGACGCCGCCGAGCAGGATGCCGGAGCCGCCGCAGGTGCGGTGGAGGTGGTGCGCCCCCTCCTGGATCGCCATCCGCCCGGCGACTTCGCTCATCGGCGTCAGCAGCGGCAGGCTGCCGTCGTCCGCGGTGATCGTCTCGTAGGCGATGCCGGTGACCCCGCGGGAGAGGAGCCCCTCGGTCAACTCCGGCAGCGGCGCCAGGTGGAGGTAGGTGTAGAGGATCTGGCCCTCGCGCAGCAACGCCACTTCTTCCGCGAGCGGCTCCTTGACCTTCACCACCATCTCGGCGGTGGCGAAGACCTCGTCCCGGTCCTCGACGATCCGGGCGCCGGCGGCGGCGAACTCGGCGTCGGCGATCCGGCTGCCGTGCCCGGCGCCGGCCTGCACCAGCACCTCGTGGCCGGCGGCCACCAGGGTGTCGACCCCTCCGGGGGTCAACCCGACGCGGTTCTCGTGGTCCTTGATCTCCCGGACGGCGCCGACCCTCATCGGCCGCCGTTCGCGCTCCCCGACCGGCCGCCGGCGGAGGCGGCTGCCGGAGCGCCGGGGGCGGCCTTCGCGGTCTTTCCGGCCTTCGCGCCGGTTCCGCCCTTCCCGCGGGTGATCTGGCCGCGGAAGGAAGCGCCGGCGGACACCTTCACCGCCGGGGCGCGGATGTTCCCGGCGAGGGAGCCGGTCTCACTGATCTCGACCAGGCCGCCGGCGCTGATGTCGCCTTCGACGCGGCCGTGGATCGCCACCTCGCCGGCGGTGAGCGACGCCTTCACCCGGCCGCCCCGGTGGACGACGACGGCGCTCTCCGCTTCGATCGTGCCCTCGAACGCCCCGCGGATGAACAGGTCCTCGCCGGCGGCGATCTTCCCGTCGAGGTTCGTCCGTTCGCCGATGAGCGTCGAACCGAGGGCCGAACCGGCGGAGCCGCCCTCGGCGGTCGGGGGGGCCACGGGATCCGGGTCTTCCTCAGTGGGGCGGCGGAAGAAGGCCATCGGCGGCGGGGGAGGGACTGGAGCGGGCGACGGGGCTCGAACCCGCGACACCGAGCTTGGGAAGCTCGTACTCTGCCAACTGAGATACGCCCGCCCGGGTTCGGAGAACGGCGCGGGATTCTAATCGCCGACGGGCGTTTCCGGAACGGTCCCGCCGGCGGAAGCCGCGGAAGCGCGGTCCGGGGCGGGGTCGTTCCCGGTTTCGCGCAGCACCGAGAGAATCGCGGCTTCCCGGCGTTCGACCAGCCCGGCGCGCCAGGCCTCGACGGTGAGCCGCAGCACCGGCTCGGTGTTCGAGGGGCGGAGGGTGAACCGCCAGTCGGCGAAGTCCACGCTGAGCCCGTCTTCGCGGTGCGCCTCGCCGCCGGGGAACGCCTCCCGCACCCGGGCCAGCGCGGCGCCGGGGTCCGGGACGGAGACCGACTTCTCGTCGAGCGTGTGGTACTGCTCGCGCAGGTCGTCGGCGAGTTCCCGGAGCGACCGCCCGGCGCTCCCCAGGCGTTCGAGCAGCCGCAGGATCGGCAGGAGGGCGTTGTCGGCGTACCCGGCGGCGCGGAAGTAGTAGTGGGCGCTCAGTTCGCCGCCGAAGCGGGCGTCCGCGTCCCGCATCTTCCGCTTCATGTAGGCGTGCCCGACCCGGCCCACGACCGGACGGCCCCCGGCGCGCTCGATGGCGTCGGGGACCGCGCGCGAGGAGCGCCGGTCGTACACCACGGCGGCGCCCGGCTCCGCCGCGATCTCCGCCGGGGCGAGGATCGCGGTGGCGAAGTCGCCGGGCACGAAGCCGCCCTCGTCGTCCACGAAGGAGCAGCGGTCGGCGTCCGCGTCCCAGAGGACACCGAAGTCCGCCTTCTCCGCCCGCACCCGCTCGGCGAGTCCGACGCGGTTCGCCGGGTCGAGGGGGTTGCCGCCCCGGCTCGGGGACTCGCCGTCCGGCTCGAAGTCCATCCGGACGAACTCGCCGGGAAGGCGGGCGAAGAGGGGCGCGGCGACGAGACCGCCCATCCCGTTCCCGGCGTCGAGGACCACCCGCAGCGGCGGCAGGCGCCGGCCCTCGATCTGGCTCATCAGGAAGTCCAGGTACTCCTCGCGGATCTCCCGGACCGGCAGGGTCGGCTTCGGCGGCAGTTCCGCCGCCGGCGGGCGGGGCGTGGCGGCGGTGCGGCGGCGGACCTCGGGGAGGCGGTTGTCCGCGAAGATCGGCGAGGCGCCCCGCTCCACCAGTTTGATCCCGTTGTCGGTCAGCGGGTTGTGCGAAGCGGTGATCATCGCGCCGCCGTCCAGGCCATCCTGCCGGACCGCGAACCACATCGCGTCCGACGGCAGCAGGCCGTACCAGGTCACCCGGGCCCCGCCCGCCGCCGCGCCGGCGGCGAAGGCCGCGGCGAGCGCCGGACTGGTGGTCCGCATGTCCCGGGCGAGACCCAGGCGGTCGCCGTCGAGCATCCCGGCGAAGGCGCGGGCCACGCGGTACGCCAACTCCGGGGTCAGCGGCCGGGGCGCCGCGCCCCGGATGTCGTTGCCTTTGAAGAGAGCCGTCTCGGCGGCGGTCAGATCGTTCATGGCAGGTCGTTCATGGCAGGTCGTTCATGGCAGGTCGGGCCGGATCGGCAGGTCCGGTCGGGTCGTTCCTCTCGGGTCAGTCGGGTCGGGCCGGTCAGGAGCGATGCGGGAGGCGGCTGAAGCCGGCGACGGTGCTCCGGTCGCCGAGGACCGCGTCCGCCACCCGGGCGCCGGGGCCCACGAAACTGCCGAGGCCGAGGATCGAGCGCCGTACCCGGGCGCCTTCGCTCACCCGGACATCGGCCCAGAGCACCGAGTCCTCCACCTGCGCTTCCGCCTCCACCGTGACCCGCTTGCCCAGCACCGCGTAGGGGCCGATCCGGGCGCCGGCGCGCACCTGGGCGCCGGGGCCCACGAAGGAGGGGCCTCGCAACTGCGCTTCCGGGTGGATCGAGGCCTCCGGCTCCACGATCACGCCGCCCGGATTCGGCGCCGGCGCGCCGGGGATGCGGATGCGGCCATCGAGCGCGTCCCGGTGCGCCTGGTGGTAGCGGGCCGGGGTGCCGATGTCGCGGAAGTAGCCGTCGTGGCGGTACGCGGCGACCGGGCGCCCGGAGGCGATCGCGGCGGGGAAGACCTCGTGTTCCAGGGAGACTTCCTTCCCCCTCGGGATCAGGTCGAGGAGGGCCGGGGACATCGCGTACACGCCGGCGTTGATCTCGCCGGGGCCCGGCGCCGGCGGTTTTTCGGAGAAGCCGGTGACCCGGAGGGGCGCGTCCGGGGTCGGCCCCGGTGCGGTCTCCACCCGGCCGTAGGCCGAGGCGTCCGGGACCGGGGCCAGGGAGAAGGTGAGGAGCGCGCCGGCGGCCCGGTGGGCCTCGATGAGGTCCGCCACCGGCAGGTCGGTCAGCACATCGCCGTTCAGGCAGAGGAACGGCTCGGTCAGTTGGGCGCGGATCTTGCCGAGCGCGCCGCCGGTGCCGCGGGGATGGCCCTCGGCGGAGTAGGTCAGCGAGACCCCGTGGTCGCCGCCGTCGCCGAAGGCCCGCTCGACCCGCGCGGTGACCGAGGCGACCGCGACCACCACTTCGTCCACCCCGGCCCGCCGGAGGAGATCGAGTTGGGTGGCCAGGAACGGGCGCGACAGGATGGGGACGATCGCCTTGGAGCGGCGGTAGGTGAGCGGCCGCAGCCGGAGCCCCTTGCCGCCCATGAGGATGACCGCCTTCATCGCCGGTTCCCTCGCCGTTCCCCGTCCGCCTGCTCCGGGAGCGCTCTCAGCCGCGTGGGGCGGGTTGCGGTCGCATGGGGCCCGGCAGTGTATCCGGCTGATAGCATCCGGGCCGGGCGCGGGTTTCGAGCGGGCAGCCGGGAAGGGGTTCGGGAAATGGGCGTCGCGAACCGGATCACCCTGCTGCGGGTGGCGCTGACGCCGCTCATCGCCGTGGCGCTCCTGACGCGCTCTCCCGGCTGGCAGCCGTTCGCGATCGCGCTGGTGGCGGTGGCCGCGTTCACCGACCTGCTCGACGGGTTCCTGGCGCGCCGACGGAACCAGGTGACGCCGCTCGGGGTGCTGCTGGACCCCATCGCCGACAAGTTCCTGATCTCCACCATCTTCATCTGCCTGGTGGCCGCCGACCTGAGCCCGGCGTGGGTGGCCATCGTGATCGTGGGGCGCGAATTCGCGGTGACCGCGCTGCGGATGGCGGCGCTGCTGCGGGGGGGCGGGGTGCCGGTGAGCCTGCTGGGGAAGGCGAAGATGCACGCGCAGGTGTACGCGGTGCTGCTGGTGCTCGCCGGCGCCTGGTTCGCCGGGGTCCCGGCGGTCGCCGACCTGGCGGTCTGGGGCCTCTGGATCGCGACCGGAATCACCGTCTGGTCCGGTTTCGACTACTTCGCCCGGTCGCGGAAGGCTGTCTTCGACTGAGACCGGCCGGCGCCGGCTGCTGCGGGCGCTCCCGGAGGTCTTCCTCGGCGCGGAGGCGAAGGCGGCGCTCGACGGCCGGCCCGGGCTGCTGTTCGGGGAGAAACGCCACCGGCAGGTGGATGTGCTCGGCGTCGAACCGGTTCCGGGAGCGGCGGGGGTCGCCGCGCTGGTCGCGGCCCGCTGGGAGCGGGGGGCGGTGGGCGGCTGGCGGGTGGTCGGGGTGACGCTGCCGGAGGCGGAGGCGGGGGCCGGGGAGGCGGAACTGCTCGAGGGGCTGGTCGCCGGGGATGTGGTCATCGGCGTCGGCCGCGCGGTCGAACGCGGGGCCGGTTCCGGTCCGGGCGGAGGCGGTTCCGATTCGGGCGGGGCCGGTCCGGATCCTGGCGGGGCCGGTTCCGTTCCTGGCGGGGCCGGTTCCGTTCCTGGCGGGGCCGGTTCCGTTCCTGGCGGGGCCGGTTCTTCGGGCGGGGCCGGGAGGGTGCTCGTCCATCGGGGCGACCGGTGGACGCCGGTTCGCTGAGGGCGGCGCCGCCGCGTTCGGTCCGGACCCGGCGGTCCGGGAGGCCCGGGCCGCGCCGGCCCGGGCGGCGGTTCAGCGGCGGGCGGGCGGGGGCTCCGACGCGGCGCCGGTGGAACTCTTCGCCAGGATCTCGCGGATGCGTTCCCGGGCGTTCGCGGTGTACTCGCTGTTCGGGTGGTCGTCCACGAGGCTGCGGAAGTGCACCAGAGCCTCGTTCTCCCGGCCGCAGGAGGTGAGCGCGGTTCCCAGGCGGTTCCGGACTTCGGGCATCCGGCGGAACCGGGGGAACCGGGCCACGATGTCTTCCAGGCGGGGGATGGCGCCCCGGCACCAGCGGCGGTGATCCTGGTAGAACTCGGCCTTGAGCAGGAGCGAGGTGGCGATGTCCTCCTCGCACTCCGCGAGTTCCTTCCGGGCGTCCTCGGCGTAACTCGAGTTCGGGTACAACTCGAGCAACTTGCGGTACTCCTCGACCGCGAGGCGGGTCTCTTCCTGGTCCCGGTCGGCGGAGCGGCGGCGGCGGTAGTGGCCGTGGGCGATCTGGAACTGGGCGTAGTCGGCGCGGGGATGGTTCGGGAAGAAGGTGAGGTAGTCCCGGTATTCGGAAGCCGCGAGCAGGGCGTTCTGGGCGCCCCGCTGGTTCGCGTAGGTGTCCGCGATGCCCAGCCGCGCGTCCCCGGCGAACTGGCTGCGCGGGTAGGAGTCGAGCAACTGCCGGAACCAGGTGCGCGCCGTCTCCCAGTCGCGGTCCTCCAGGCTCTCGTTGCCGAGGGCGAGCAGGCGGCGGTCGGCCTGGGCGCCGGTCGGGGCTTCCCGCATCGCTCCGGAACCGCAGCCGGCGAGGAGCAGCGCGCCGGGGAGGAGGGCGAGCGCCCCGTGGCGGCAGCGGGCCGGGAGGAAACGGGACGACATGCGTTTCAAGAGGGGGCGTTTCAGAGGGGGTGTTCCAGGACGGGCGTTTCGGCGGGGAGGTCGGGAATTCCGTGAAGATCGGGGCGCAGCCGGCGGGCCGGGAATGGGGGCCGGCGGGCCGGGATCGGCTGAAATCGTAGCGCCGGAACGGGCCGGGAACCCTCGGGGCCCCGGGTCTCCCCGGGGTTCGGGGGGCCGGTCAGGGTGCGCCCTGCGAGGCGTCAGGGGGAGGCGTGAGGCGCGAAGCCTCGATCAGTTCCCGGACCGCCCGGCCGGGGTCGGCAGCGCCGAAGACCGCCGAACCGGCCACGATCACATCGGCGCCGGCGGCCCGCGCCGCCGGGGCCCGGGCGGCGTTCATCCCCCCGTCCACCACGATCTCGAGCGCCGGGTTCACCCGTTCGGCGATCTGCCGCACCCGGCGCACCCGCTCCATGCTGCCCTCGATGAAGGTCTGGCCGCCCCAGCCGGGATTCACCGTCATCACGATCGCGTAGTCCGAGGCGGCCAGCGCTTCCGTGAGCCAGGCCAGCGGGGTCAGCGGGTTGATGGCGATCCCCGGCCGGGCCTCCAGGGCGCGGAGGTCCGCGAGCGTCTTGTGGAGGTGGGGGACGGTTTCCGGGTGCACCGCCACCGAGTCGGCGCCGGCCTCGATGTAGTCGGCGGCGCGCTCGGCGGCGTTGTCGATCATCAGGTGCGCGTCGAGGGGGAGGTCGGTGCAGCGCCGCACCGCCGCCACCACCATCGGCCCGAAGGTGAGGTTCGGGACATAGTGGCCGTCCATGACATCGAGGTGCAGCCGGTTGGCCCCGGCTTCCTGCACCACCCGGATCTCCTCGGCGAGCCGGGTGAAGTCCGCGGAGAGGAGCGACGGCGCGATGCGCAGCGGTTTGGGCGCGGTCATCGGCTGAGGGTCAGGACGATGCGGTCCTCGGGGGTCACCCGGTGCCCGGCCTGGGGGAACTGCCGGACGACGACGCCCGCCTGCTGCCCCGGGTAGTCGTCGCTGCGGACTTCGCGCACCCGCACCGGCGCCCGGCTCAACTCGTCGGCGATGTCGCCGTACCGTCGCCCGATGAGGTCCGGCATCACGAAGGCGGTCGGCGCCGACCCGGCGGAGACCAGGACCGAGACCGCGGTGCCGGGGGCGGTGTCGCTGTACGCCACCGGCGCCTGGGCCACGATGCGCCCGCGCAGGTAGTACTCGCTGGCGACCATGGAAACCCGGCCCAGGACCAGTTCGGCCGCTTCGAGTTGCCGCCGCGCTTCGGTCAGGTCGTTCCCCTCGAGCCGCGGCACCCGGCGGCGCGTGGGCCCCAGACTGGGGAAGACCTGCACCGCCCGGCCCCGCTTGAAGACCGTGCCCGGCGGCGGCTGCTGGAAGACGATGTGCCCGACGGGGATCTCGTCGTCGAAGCGGGGCGCCGCCTCGGTGAGCCGCAGCCCGACCGAGGCGAGCAGGTGCCGCGCCGCCTCCAGGTCGGCCCCGACCACTTCCGGCACCGCGGGGTCCACCGACCGCGCCGCCAGGAGGAAGGTGATCGTCGCCGCCCCGGCCCCGGTGGCGAGCAGCCCGAACACCGTCAGCAGGAACCGCAGCCCCCGGCCCAACCGAGACCGCGGCGCCCCGCCCCCCGGACCGGAACGGCGGATACGGACCCGAAACGCCAAACCGAGAAACCCGCCGGAATTCTACGGGCGCGCGGCCACCGCTACGGCCCGGAAACGGCGCGGCGAGCCGGGATGGATGCCGCGCGCGGGGGAGGCCTGAGAGTCGGTGCGGGGCTCGGAGGACAGAAGGGCCATGCCGTTACCCGTCGAAGGCAGCGCGGAGGACCCGGTGGGCGTCGGCGAACCGGCGCGCCACCTGCTCGGTGGAGTCCGTGGAACGCGTGAGCGAGCGTACGAAGTCTTCGTCTCCGAGGAGCGAGAAGAAGGCGGCGCGGAGGGGAGTCTTCCTGGCGCGCACCCGGGCCTCCGAATCGTCTGCCAGTGCCGTCGTCATCACCTCCCACAGCGGGGCGTCGAGGATGCCGCGCCGGTCCTGACCCGGCGAGTGCATACGGAAAGCGTGTCGACCGAACAGGAGGCGGTTGTTTCGGAGGGCGCGGTCGAAGGCCTCCCCCAAGGTTGACAACTGCGTTTCGTCGAGATCGTTCATCTGCGCCAGGGTCTCGGCCAGGAAGACATCCATGTCGCCCCGGTAGCGGGCCGGGGTGCGGAGGCGGAACGCGCAGAAACGATGGATGAACTCGCGGTCGCGCATCGTCTTCGAATCCAGGCTGTCGCCGGCGGCTTCCCTGAAGGCGGCTCCGGCGGCGTGTTCCCGGAGGAAACGGGTGCCGGCACCCGAATAGAGGCTGTTCCGCATCTGCTGCCGGGTCAGGGGCGCGCCGGAGTTGACGAGTTCCAGTATGTCCAGGCGAACCCGTTCCGGCGTTCCATGAGCGATGACCTGACAGACGAGACCGTAATCCGTGATTCGATTCCTGAGTTTCTGCGGCAAGTCGGCGAACCGACGGCCATGGAGTTCCGGACAGGCGGGCAGGCCGAGGCGAAGGTCGTCGGCGAGGAAACGGCTGATGGTGGAGAGGCGCCGCAGTCCGTCCACGACGATCGTCCGACCCTGGTCGTCTTCTGCGAAATAGAACGCGGGCAGGGGGATTCGACGCAGGATCGACTCGATCAGTTTCGCCTGCATTCCTTCGTCCCACCGGAAGTTCGCGTGGAAGTCGGGATCCATCACGTACCGGCCGGTTCGAAGTCGGCGCAGCGCCTGTTCGATGGTCGGCGTCTCCGTTCGAATGAGCGTCGCATCGAGCGGGTACGCCCCGCGGGAATCCGTTTCGGGACGCTCGCCGGCGTCGGGGGATTTGCGGCCCTCCGTCGTCGGGTCGGACTGCCGGTGGCGTTGAGGCGGCGCCGGGCCGGGGGCGGGCGGGTCGGGGGCGGGCGGGTCGGGAGCGGACACGGGCGTATCGGGGGGCGCGCCCGAATGGTAGTGGCCGGGCGTTGCGACGGGAGGCGCGGTGGAAGTGCGGCTTCCGGGACGCGGCCGGGGCGGTCAGATTCGGTGGCGGCGGAGGAGGGCGGCGTAGTAGCCGTCGGTGTCGTGGAGGCCGGGGGGGAGGCGGAGGGCGCCGCTGTCGTCGAGGAGGGGGTGCAGTTGCGGCGGGAGGGGGGCGCGGAGGTCGGCGGGGTGGAATTCCGGGGCCTGCTCCCGGAGGGAGGCGATCACCTCGTCGGTCTCTTCCGGCTCGAGGGAGCAGACCGAGTAGAGGAGGTAGCCGCCGGGGGCGACCAGGCGGGCGGCGGAGGCGGCGAGGAATCGCTGCTTCCGCGCCAGGGAGCGGAGGCGTTTCGGGAAGGAGTTCCACTTGAGGTCCGGGTTCCGGGCCAGGGTGCCGAGGCCGCTGCAGGGGGCGTCGAGCAGCACCCGGTCGAAGGTTCCCGGGAGGAAGGGCGGGGAGCCGGCGTGGGCGGCGAGCGGGACCAGGTTCGCCGCGCCCAGCCGGTCGGCGGTCTCGGTGAGGAGGCGCACCCGGGCCGGGCGGAGGTCGGCGGCCAGGACCGGACGCGGCGCCCATCTCTCGGCCAGGATGGTGGCCTTGCCGCCGGGGGCGGCGGCGAGTTCGACGACGCGGCCGCCGTCCGGGAGCAGATGGCCGATGAGTTGCGAGCCGGCGTCCTGGGGATGGACGGCGCCCTCTCCGTAGGCGCGGGAAGCCGTCGGGTTGCCGCGGAGCACCCGGAGGCAGCGCGGGGCGAGCGGGGAGGGGGTCGTCTCGACGCCGTCCTCCTCCAGGCTGCGGCGGGTGGCGTCCGGATCGGATCCTCCGGCCACCCGGAGGAAGGACTGTGGGGAGCGGTTGTTCGCTTCGAGCGCCCGGCGCGCCGCTTCCGGGCCCAGGCGGGCCACCGCCCGGTCCACCAGCCAGTCGGGATGGGAGAGGCCGACCCGGAGGTAGAGGTCGGGGTCGCCGCCGGGGTGGGGCCAGGGGTGGTCGGCCCGCAGGTAGGAACGGAGGACGGCGTTGACGACCGCGCCGGCGCGGTGGCCGCGGGCGGCGACGGCGAGGGAGACCGCTTCGGACACCGCGGCCCGGGCCGGGACGCGGTCGAGGTAGCGGATCTGGTAGAGGCCCAGTCGCAGGGCGGTGCGGAGTTCGGGCTGGAGCCGGGCGAGGGGCCGCCGGTAGAAGGACTCGAGCGCGTAGTCGAGGCTGCGGCGGAAGCGGAGGACCCCGAAGACCAGTTCCCGGGCGAAGGCGCGGTCCCGTTCGCTCGGGGGATTGCCGTCCCGGTCCACCAGCCGGGCGATCAAGGTGTCGGGGCGGGGCGGCGGGCCGCGGCGGCTGCCGGCCTGCTGCAGCCGCTGGAGAACCGCGAACGCGGCGCGGCGCCCCGGGGAGGCTTCCCGGCTCGGCCCCGGCGGGCCCCGGCGGGGGGACTTCGGGCGCTTCGGTCTCCGGGGGCGATCGGGTCCCGGAGGGCGCCCGGGTTGCTCGCCGGGGGCCGGGGAGGGGCGGTCGGGGTCGCGGCCGTGCGTCGCCGACGACGGAGACGCCTCGGGCGGTTCCGGGGACTGCCGGTTCCGGTCCCGCTCCCCGGAGGGGCGGGGGCCGGGTTCAGCGGCGCTCGGCGAGGACCCGGTCGAGGGTTCCGGGGGCATCGGTGAGGATCCCGTCCACCCCCAGGTCGAGGAGGCGGCGCATGTCGTCCGGGTCGTTCACCGTCCAGACGACGACCGGCAGGTTCAGGCGGCGGGCGGCCCGCAGGAAGGAGTGGGTGACGACAGTGAGCGGGCCGGTGGTCTCGCTCACCAGCAGGGCGTCGGGGCCCTTCGGCGGAACGGCGGCGCCGCCGGCGCCGGTGCGGTAGAGGCCTTCGAGGCCGAGGCGCGAGAGGAGGAGGAAGGCCGCGGCCTCGCGGAAACCGGCGCTGGTGGGGGTCTGCGGGCAGAGGCGCCGGAACCGGTCGAGTCCCGCCTGCTCGAAGGCGCCGACCAGGGTGCGGGTCTCGCGGCCGGCGGCGCGCAGGGCTTCGCAGAGGGGCTCGGCGGTGTCCGGGGTCTTCATCTCGACCACGAAGGGCAGGGCCGGGTGCGCTTCCAGGACCTCGGCGAAGGTCGGCGCCCGGACCGGCGCTTCGCGGAAGGGGAAACCGCCTCCGGGATCGCGGTACCGGTGGCCGGCGTTCAGGCGGCGCAGTTCGGCGAGGGTCATGCCGGAGACCGGGCCGTTGCCGTCCGTCGTCCGATCCACTTCCGGGTCGTGCATCACGACCAGGACGCCGTCGGCGGTCAGCCGGACATCCATCTCCAGGGCGTCGGCGCCGGCTTCCGCCGCGGTCGCGAACGCCGGCAGGGTGGCTTCGGGGGCGTGGGCGCCGCCCCCCCGGTGGGCGTAGTTGCGGAGGGGGGAGTCGAAGAACGGATGCGGGGGCGTGGGCGAACGGTTGGCGGCCACGAGGGCCAGGGTGGTCGCCAGGACCGCCGCCGCGCCGAGCAGCGCGAGCAGGACCGCCGCCAGCCGCGGCAGGGCGCGGACGCTCACCGGGTCGCCGGTTCCGGAGGGGTTGCGGTCTCGGGGCGGCGGGAGCCGGCGGCGGTCGGGGCGGCGAGTCCGGCCGCCGCTTCGGCGGCGGGGAGGAAGCGGTGCGCCGTACCGGCGCCCTGCGCCGGCGCCGCCGGACCCGGGAGGCGGCGTCCGCGCAGGAAGTCGGCGACGGGCATCGGGCGCCCGCTCGGCCCCTGCACCACCCCGGGGAGGAGTACGCCGTGGCCGCAGGCGATCTCGAGGGTCGGTTCCCGGCGGGTCCCGGCCACCCGGAAGGTCCCCGGCTCCCCGGAGAACGACTCCGATTCGGGGGCGACGGCGGCGGCGTGGAGGCGGAGCAGCTGCGGCTTCCCGGCGGCGTCCGGGAAGGCGGTGAAGGCGGTCGGCGCCGGTCGGAAGGCGCGCACCCGGCGCTCGAGGGCGGCGGCGTCGAGCGTCCAGTCCAGGGCGGCGTCGGCCTTCCGCAGCGGCGGCGCTTCGGTGGCGGCGTCGTCGTCCTGGGGGGTCGGCGCGATCCGCCCCTCGATGAGCCCGGAGAGGGTCTCGACCAGGAGGTCGGCGCCGAGCGGGGCCAGCCGGGCGAGGAGGCTGCCGCCGGTGTCGGTCGGGGCGATCGCGAGGGCGCGCTGCTGCAGGACGGGGCCGGTGTCGAGGCCCGGGTCCATGAGCATGGTGGTCACGCCGGTGCGGCGGAGGCCGCGCGCGACGGCCCAGATCGCCGGGGCCGCTCCCCGGAGTTCCGGCAGGAGCGAGGCGTGGACATTCACCGCTCCCAGCGGGGTGGAGTCGAGGAGCGCCGGGGGCAGGATCCGGCCGTAGTCGGCCACCACCAGACAGTCGGGGCGGAGCGCGGTGATCGCCTCGACGCTGCGCGCCCGGCGGAGGCCGGCCGGCTCCAGCACCGGGACGCCGAGTTCGTCGGCGACCTCCCGGATGCGGCTCGGCCGGGCGCGGTGGCCGCGGCCGGCGGGGCGGGCCGGGCGGGTGACCGCCGCCGCCACTTCGTGGGCGGCGTGGAGGGCGCGGAAGACCGCCTCGGCGAAGCGGGAGGTGCCGAAGAAGACCGTCCGCAGGCGGAAGGAGGCGTCGCCGTTCAAGCCCCGGTCGGGTCCCACTCGCCCCGGCGGATGCGGCGCCGCAACTTGCGGACGATGAGGTCGCGCTTGAGCGCCCCCAGCCGGTCGAGGAACAGGCTCCCGTCGATGTGGTCCACCTCGTGGCCGAAGGCGCGGGCGAGCAGGCCGGCGCCTTCCATCTCGTAGAAGGCGCCGTCGAGGCGCTGCCCCCGGACGCGCACCCAGGCCGGGCGGCGCGTGACGCCGGAGAAGCCGGGCACCGAGAGGCAGCCCTCCTCCGCGGCTTGCTGACCCTCGGTCTCCAGGATCTCCGGGTTGGCCATCACGATGAGGTTCCCGTCCCGCTCGCCGGCGGTGATGTCGATCACGATCAGCCGCACGTTCACCCCGATCTGGGGAGCCGCCAGCCCGACGCCGGGGGCGGCGTACATGGTGGAGACCATGTCGTCCACCAGGCTCTGCCAGTCCTCGGAGAAGTCCTCGATCGGGGTCGACGGCTCGGCCAGGGACTTCGCCCCGTAGCGGAGGATCGGTCGGACGGGCAAGGTTCTTCGGGGTCGCCGCTCGTCGCCGGGGCGGGGGCGGCGGGTCGGCGAGGGCTTCGCGGCGACCGGGGGAGGCGGAATTCTACGCCCGCCCCCCCGGTTCCCGCCGGGCGCGGGGCGGCGGCGCCTCCGGGAACCGGGAGGGCCCGGCGTACCATCCGGGCATGAGTCCAGCGCCCTCCGGGGCCGTCGCCGCCGGAGGGGACTGGGAGGGGCCGGAAGGGGCGATCGGCCGGTATGTGCGCGAGGAGTCCGACCGCACGCTCCGCTCCTACGCGGCGCAGCCGACCCTGGTCGTCGAACACGCGAACCTCGAGGACGACACCGCCGGGGGCGGGTACGCCGACCGGCAGATCGTGGAACTCATCCAGAACGGGTCCGACGCCCTGTCGGGGGGCGCCGGGTCCGGGTCGGATTCCGGCGGGGGCCGCATCGCGATCCACCTGACGGAACGCCGCCTCTGCTGCGCCGACAACGGCGAGGCGCTCGACGAGGACGGGGCCAGGGCACTCATGTTCTCGCACCTCTCGCCCAAGCGGCAGGCGCGGGAGATCGGGATGTTCGGGCTGGGCTTCAAGGCGGTTCTCGGCGTTTCCGACGCTCCCGAGTTCTACAGCCGTTCCGGTTCCTTCCGGTTCGCCCGGGGCTGGGCGCTGCGGCGCCTTCGCGAGGTGGTCCCGGACGCGGCGCGCGGGCCGGTGCTGCGGCTGGCGGAGCCGGTGGCGCCGGCGGAGGCAGCGCGGGAGGACGGAGTCCTGCGCGACCTGATGACCTGGGCGACGAACATCGTGGTCCTGCCGCTGAAGCCGGGGGTGCACGGGCGCCTGGCGCGGCAGATGAGGGAGTTCCCGGCGCCGTTCCTCCTCTTCGTGGGTCATGTGCGGGAGTTGACCCTGCGCGGACACCGGGACGCCGGGGGCGGGGGCGTCTCCGGGCCGGCGGGGGCCCCGGTGACGCGGTTCGAGGTGCGGCAGCACGACCCGGTGCATCACTCGCTCCGCAGCGACGGCGTCGAGCGGGAGTGGGAGGTCTTCCACCGGGTGCATCGACTCTCCGACGCCGCGGCCGGGGAATGGCGGCCGGGGCGGGGGCGGACCGAGATCCCGCTCTGGTGGGCGTACCCCGCCGACCGCCGGGACCGGGACCGGTACCGCCACTTCTGGGCGTACTTCCCGACCGGCACGGCGAGTCTGGTTCCCGGCATCCTGAACGCCCCCTGGAAGACGAACGAGGATCGGCAGAACCTGCTGCCGGGCGCGTACAACGACGAACTGATCCGGTCGGCGGCGGACCTCATCGTCGAGGAACTGCCGGCCCTGGGGACGGACGAAGACCCGGCGCGGCACCTCGACGCGCTGCCGCGCCGCCGCGAGGCCGGGGATTCCGACCAGAGCGAACGACTGCGCGACCTGCTGCTCTCCGGGGTGAAGTACCGGCCCATCGTTCCCGACCAGCGCGGCGTTCTGCGTCCGGTCGAGGAGGTTCGGTATCCGCCGACCGGGGCTTCGCCGGCCGCGCTCGAGAGATGGGCCGACTACCCGCGCCGGCCGCCGGACTGGCTGCACCCGAGCGGCGCGCGCCGGGATCGGCTGGCGACGATCGAACGGTTGTACCCCCGCCAGGGACGAAAGAAGCAGCGCCTGCCCGCCGCCTCCTCGGCCGGCTGGCTCGAGGCGCTCTTCGAGAGGGTTTCGAAGCGGGAGCATCCGGAGGCGGCGAAGGCGGCGCTCCAAACCGCGGCGCTGCTTCCGGACGAGGCCTGGAGTTGGGACGGCGTCGGCGACATCGCGCTCTCGGCGAGCGGGAAACGGGTGCCGGTCTCCGCGGGCAAACTCTTCCTGCCCGGAGACGGGGAGGGGTATGGGGAAGGGGACGGGGAGCGGGTGGAACTCCCCCCGGATTCGGTGGTGCATCCGGCGCTCGCCGGCGACCGGGAGACCCGGGCGGCGCTGATCGAGTTGGGTATCGGGCCGCCGCCCGCGGAAGCCGCCTTCCGGTTGGCGGCCGCCGCCCTGTTCGAGCCGCTCACCCAACCCGAAACCCCGGTGCTCGAGCGATTCTGGAAGCGCCTGCATGCGATCGCCCCGGAGCGGCGCCCGGAGGCGGTGGAGGAGATGCGGAAGCAGTACTTCTCCGACGAGTGGCGTCGGACCCGGCTCGAACGACGACTGTGGGTGCGGACCCGGGCCGGGGTCTTTCGGCGGACCGATTCCGCGCTCCGGCCCGGGACGATCCGGTCCGCGGACGACGAAGAAGACGCGGGGTGTGTCGTGGATACCGACTTCCACGAGTCGGACGAGGCGCTGTTGGACCGGCTCGGCGCGGTCGATCGTCCGGAGGCCCGGCGGGACCTGACCGCGGAGCCCTGGTATTCGGAATACGAAAGGCAGCGCATCGAGAAGTACCGGGAGGAGTGCCGCCGCCGGGGGGACGGCCGACCGCGCGCCGACTACTGCGAACTCCGGAACCGGAAAGGCGCCGGCCCGCTCACGGTGCTGTCGCTCCTCTCGCCCGGGGGGGCGGAGGTCTATACCCGGGCCCTGCTGCGGCTGGAGGCGTCGTTCCGCGACTGGACGATGGCGCACAAGACCGGCAACTACCTGAGCGTTTCGCTCCGGAACCCGGTGCTGGACTTCGTCGAGGAGCACGGGTGGATCCGGACCGCGGCGGGATTCGTCCGGTTCCGGGAAGCGCTGGGTTCGCCGCCGGGGAACGAAGAGGCGCTGCGCGTCCTCCTCCGGTATCCGCAGGCGGCGCGGATCCGGGAAGCGTTCGACCTGGCCGACCCGACGCCGACCTTCTTCGGGGAAGGCGAACCGGAGCCGCTGCTCGAGGTCTGGCCGGGACTGGAACGCCACCTGCCGGACGACCGGAAGGAATGCGACCTGAGGCCCTGCGAGCGGATCCGGGGTCTGGAAGATCTCCACTGCGCGGTCCACCGGGGGAATGTCTATCTGGTCCGGAGCGGCGACGACCTGGAAGACCTCGTCGCGGTGGCCGAGGAGTTGGACCTGGACCTGCCCGAACGCGAGTTGCGGGATATCGCGGACGGCAGGACGCCGGCAGAGGTCGAGCGGCGCCGGGCGGCGATCCGGGACCTGCCGACGACCGCGGACCGCCTCGTGGCCGCCGTCGGCGTCGAAAACCTGGTGCAGCGTCTGCCCCGGTCGCTGGTCGAGCATCTCGACGGGGAAGGGGCCGGTATGGATCCGCGCCGGGTCGCCGAGGCGGCCATCGCGGTGTTCCATACCGACGCGCTCCGGGAGTATCGGCACTGTCTGGAGGACCTGGCTCCGCCGCGGCAGTTGTCCGGGTCGTGGCCGGCGGTGGCGTTCGTCGAGTCGCTCGGGTTCCCGGTGGAATGGGCCGGGGAGCGGGGTCGGAAACGCGAGCCGTACCTCGAAGTCGAAGGGCGATTCCGGCTGCCGCCGCTCCACGACTACCAGCAGGTCATCGTGGACCGGGTGCGCGACCTGCTGCGGAAGGGCTCGGCGGCCCCGAAGGCGCGGCGGGGAATGATCAGTCTGCCGACCGGCGCCGGCAAGACCCGCGTCGCTGTCGAGGCCATCGTCGGGGCGATCGTCGCCGGGGATTACGAAGGCGGCGTCCTCTGGGTCGCGGACCGCGACGAACTCTGCGAACAGGGGGTCCAGGCCTGGCGGGAGGCCTGGTCGGCGAAGGGCGCGCAGGGAGTGCGCCTCCGCATCTCGCGGATGTGGGGGAGCCAGCCGGGCGCCGTGGAGACCTCCGGGCCGCAGGTCGTCGTGGCGACGATCCAGACGCTCTCCCGGCGGCTGCAGCAGCCGGCGTACGACTTCCTGCGCCGATTCCGGCTGGTGGTCTTCGACGAGGCGCACCGCACGCTGGCGCCGACCTTCACTTCCGCGATGGAGGAATTGGGATTGAAGTATCGGCGGGAAGCGGACGAGCCGTACCTGCTGGGACTGACGGCGACGCCGTACCGCGGATACAACGAGGAGGAGACGCGCTGGTTGGCGAACCGGTACGGGAAGAACCGGCTGGACGCCGGCGCGTTCGCCGCGGACGACTCCGAGACCGTCGTGGCGGAACTGCAGCGGCAGCGGGTCCTCGCGGAAGCGGATCAACAGGTCATACCGGGTATGGAACTGGAGATGACGCCCGAGGAGCGCCGCGAGATGGAGCGACAGCCGCAGTGGCTCCCGGAAGAAGTCGAACGGCGGATCGGACGGGACCCGGAACGCACCGAGCGCATCCTCGAAGCGCTGCGGCACCGCCGGCCGGCGACCGGCCCGACCCTCATCTTCGCCACTTCGGTCGAGAACGCCGAGACCATCTCCGCGCTGCTGAATCTCCGCGGCGTCGTCGCGCGCGCCGTCAGCGGCGGCACGCACCGGGGAACCAGGCGGCGCATCGTCGAAGGGTTCCGCGCCGGGGAGATCGAAGTCCTGGTGAACTACGGGGTCTTCCGGGAAGGGTTCGACGCCCCGAAGACGCGCACCATCATCGTGGCGCGTCCGGTGTACAGCCCGAACCTCTACTTCCAGATGATCGGCCGCGGGCTGCGCGGGACGAAGAACGGCGGGAACGACCGCTGTCTCATCCTGAATGTCCGGGACAACATCCGGAACTTCGACCGCCGGCTGGCGTTCACCGACCTGGACTGGCTCTGGGCCGACGCGGGCCGGTAAGCCGGACGGCCGGCTCCGGGGACCGGGCGGGGGAGGCGGTGGGCGTTCTCCACGACCGAGTTCGAGGGTCGGGTCAGGGCGGCGGCGACCTCCGGGCAGAGGAGGGCGCCGGCGGCGGTGGCGAAGGCGGGGATCGCCGCGGGGTCGCCGGCAAAGGCCCGGAACGGGAGGGGCGGCCGCGCGCCGGCGTCTCCGGCGGGCGTCGCCGGGCCCGCGAGCCGGCCGGGGCCGGAGGGTGCCCGCAGGGCCCGGGAGCCGAAGTGGTGGAGGAGGCATCCCGTCATCCCGAGGGAAGGCAGGGCGGCGCCGGGCGTGAGGGCCGATGCGGCGATCGGGCGGCCGGCGGACGCTGCGGGCGCACCGGGGGACGCCGGGCAGCAGCAGCGCCGCGAACGAGAACACGCCGCGCACCTTCACCGGCAGATTCGGTGAGAGTGGCCCCGGGTCGAATTTCGAAGCCGAGGCCGGCGTGATCTTGGCGATCCGTGTCGGATCCCGCGGTGCGTGGACCCGAGGACGCCCGGCCGGCAGCGAGCGGCGGAGCGCGGCCGTCGAGGAGGGGGCCGGCGCCCCTCAGAACTTGAAAGAGACCTTCACCCGGAGGTCCTGCTCGACCGTCTGGCCGCCGCCGTTCAGCTGGCGCCGGAAACCGACGGCGACCCCGAAGGCCTGCCGCCGGTACGCGAACCCGGGGCCCGCCCGGAGGGGGAAGCGCCCGCTGCCGATCCCGGTCGCGAAGTCTTCCTCGTAGAACGCTTCGCCGGTCAGATACCAACGGTCCGCGAACCGGAAGGCGAGTCCGGTCCCGATCTCGAGTTCGACTCCCATCTCGGTTTGCAACCGGTCGCCGCCGGCCCCTGCCTCGGCGGCCTGACTCCGGGTAGCGTGGCTGGCCTGGGCCGAGACATTGGTCTGCCAGGTCAAACGGCCCTCGAGGAAGTGCTTCCAGAGCGCGATTCCGGACTCCAGGGCGAGATCCCGCTGCCCCCGGCCCGGCGTGTACCGGGCGCTCCACAGCGCCGAGAGCCCGACGACCTCCTGCGCGGCGTCGAGGAGCAGGTGCTTCCCCTGCAGGTCCACGCCGGCGAAGTCGGGCGCGTACCCGGCGAGGCCGGGAAGGGAGTCGGGAACGAACGGTCCGGCCGAGTCCGGCGTCTGCAGGCGGATCTGCCCGACGAGGGAGAAGGCGTTCGAGAGCCCGTATTCGACCGAGGCGGCATGGTCGAAGGCCGAGGACTCGCCCGGCCCCTCGTCGAACGGGGCGGTCATCTTGTGCTGCACCTTCATGGCCCCCTCCGGGCGCGGCTTGGCGGTGGAGAGGAACGCGAACTGGGCCGATGCCGGGACCGCCCAGGCGCAGAGCACAACGAGGACGGCCGGCAGCCGGTGCCGGCAGGAGCCGGTGAGGCGTGGACGCATGGGGACTTCCGTCTCGGGGACTGCGGTCGGCTGAGGCGATCGGCCTCGGCTCGATCGGGCGGGCATCTGTGAACATTATATTACAAAATGATGAATAGAATGCGAACGAAAGGTGAATCGGAGGGTCGGCCCCGGCCGGCGCCACCGGGTGGCGCGGAGGCGGCGGGGCCGAGGCGGGGGTGAAGGCGCGGGCCGGGGCGGTGAAGGGGGCGCGGAAGGTGTGGCGTACCGGGGAGGAAGGGGAAGGGGCGCCGCGCGACGCCCGCCGCGGCGAACTCCACCGGGCCTGGCCGACTGGCCCGAACCGGCCGACCGGGAGCTCGGGCGCGCGGAACGGCGTCCGCACTTCCACCGGCCCCAACGGCGGGTGGAGAGCGGACCCGGCTGACGACTCCGCCGCCTTCGCCCTGCTGCGGCCGCTCCGCCGGTGTGGCGACCGCCGGTATCCGAGGCAGCCGCCCGGAGAGGGCCGCCGGCGGCGCGCTCCACGACGGGACGCCTGCGAGCGTGCTTCCCACCGTCCCGGGCCACCCCCGACGCCGGGCGGATCTACCGGACCGCCCACCCCGCTCTTCCCCGCAACGCGGCCCGGTCCGGTCCCCGGACGAACTCCGCGCCGCCCGCGGACCCCGCTACCCGGAAGCAGGGTTTCCGGGGTTCACCCTTCTTTCGCTGTAAGAAGAGTTCCTTCGCCGAACCGGCGAAGTCAGGTTCCCCGGGGACGGGAGGACTGCGGGAAGGACTGCGGCGCCGGCGCGGGCCGGGCGGCCGGACCGGCTCAGGGGATCGGGCGGCGGAGGCGGAGGGCGTTCGCCACGACGGAGATCGAGGACAGGGCCATGGCGGCGGCGGCGACTTCCGGGGAGAGGAGGGCGCCGGTGGCCGGGTAGAAGACACCGGCGGCGAGGGGGATCGCCGCGGTGTTGTACGCGAAAGCCCAGAACAGGTTCTGGCGGATGATGCGGACCGCGCGGCGGGAGAGGCGGACCGCGGCGCTGACCAGCCGGAGGTCGGGGCGGATCAGGGTCACCGGGGCAGCCTCCCGGGCGACTTCGGCGCCGGCGGCGAAGGCGACCCCGACCTCCGCGCGGGCGAGGGCCGGGGCGTCGTTGATGCCGTCGCCGACCATGGCGACGGCGCCGTGGCGCTCCCGCAGGCGGTCGAGGGCGGCGAGTTTGTCCTCGGGGAGCAGGCCGCCTTCGGTGGCGCGGATTCCGGCGGCCGCCCCGGCGGCGGCCACCGCTTCGGGCGAATCTCCGGAGAGGAGGGTGATCGGGAGCCCGTCTTCGGCCAGGCGCCGGATCGCTTCCGCCGCCTCGGGGCGCAGGCCGTCGCGGAACTCCACCCCTCCGAGGAGGTCGGCGCGGCCGGCCTCATCCACGACGACCACCAGGAGCCGGCCCGGTCCCGCCTCGGCCCCGGTCCCGGCGGTGCTCCGGGACGAATCCGTCGGCCCGGCGTCGGCGCCCTCCGTCTCCGGGGGCGGAGGACGGGCAGGTTCGTTTCGGGGTCTGCCCGGGGGTCGGGCGCCGCGCTCCCGGGCCAGACGGGCGCTCCCGACGAGGACGCGCTCACCGGTCTCGAGTGCGGCGGAGACCCCGCGGCCGGGCAGCGCTTCGAACCGGCGCAGCGGGGTCAGCGGAACCCCCCGCTCCCGGGCGTGGGCGAGCAGGGCGGCGCCGAGCGGGTGTTCCGAACCCTGCTCGGCGGAGGCGGCCAGGCGCAGCAACTCCCCGGGCCCGACGCCGGGCGCCGGTTCCACCCGGGCGACTTCGGGCTCGCCGGTGGTCAGGGTTCCGGTCTTGTCCAGCCCCACCGCCCGCACCGCGGAGAGTCCTTCCAGCGCGGCGCCGTTCCGGAAGAGGATGCCGCTGCGGGCGCTCCGGCCGGTGGCGACGAGGACCGCGATCGGCGCCGCGAGGCCGATGGCGCAGGGGCAGGCGACGACGAGCACCGCGACCGCCCTCGCGATCGCGAAGCCGGCCTCCGCGCCGGCGAGGAGCCAGACGGCGACCGAGAGGGCGGCCAGCACCATCACGATCGGGACGAAGACCCCGGCGACCCGGTCGGCGGCGCGCTGGAGCGGGATCTTCTCGGCCTGCGCCCGGCGCACCGCCGCGGCGATGCGGGCCAGGGTGCTCTCCGCCGCCGGCCGGCGGACTTCGAGGTCGAAGAATCCCCGGAGGTTCATCGCGCCGGCGCGGACCGGGTCGGAGACCGCGCGTTCGACCGGGACGCTCTCCCCGGTGATGGCGGACTCGTCGAGGCTGGCGCCGCCGCGGACGATGCGCCCGTCGAGGGGTACCCGCTCGCCGGGGCGCACCCGGAGGTGTTCCCCGACGGCCACCGTGTCCACCGGAACCGCGGTCTCGGCGCCGCCGCGGAGCACCGTCGCCGTGCGGGGGGTCAGCGCGAAGAGCCCGGCCAGCGCCTCCGAGGCCCGCCCCTGCGCCCGGGTCTCGAAGAACCGCCCCAGGCAGACGATGGCCACGACCAGCGCCGCGGTGTCGAAGAAGAGCGGCCCTCCCGGTCGGAACAGGGCCACTACCGAGGCCGCGTACGCGGTTCCCGCGCCGAGGCCGATGAGGCTGTCCATCCCGAAGACCCCGCGGCGGAGGGCGAGTCCGAGGCCGCGGACGAACGGGACTCCGTAGAAGCAGACCACCGGGGTCGCCAGCAGGAACTGGAGCCAGGCGCCGGCCGGGGAGTCCCCGAGGGCGCTCATGCGGACGCCCATGGCCGAGAAAGCCAGCGCCAGGGCGGCGGCGACCGGCCCGAACCGGGTCCCGGGCCGGGAAGGGGAGGCGCTCCCGACCTCGGGGGCGCCGGCAGCGGCGGTGGCCGGTTCGGGAGCTCCGGCCGCGGCGGGGTCGGGGGCGGAGCGGGCCGGGGCTTCCGGGCCTTCGGCGGCCGGAGGGGCGCCGGCGCCGTCGGTCGAGAGGCGGTACGGGCCGGCCCCGGCGAGCGCCCGGTCGATCTCCTCGCGGAGGAGGCCGCGCTCCGGCGGAAGGGCCGGGCGGGCCGGGGCCAGCCGCACCGCCAGGTCGCCGGTGGTGAGGCTGACGCTGACTTCTTCCACCCCCGGCACCCGGCTCACCGCCTTCTCGATGCTGAGGACGCAGCCGGCGCAATGCATCCCTTCGACCCGCGCTTCGAAGAGCTTCCCGTCGGGGTCGGCGCCCGGCGGCGCCGGCGCGGCGTTCGGGGACGGCGGGGTCATGCCTTCGAGATGCCGGGAACGGAAGTTCCGGGGTTCTCAGAGCACCCCGTGGAGCGGCCCGCCGGGGGCGGCCAGGGCGTCCACCCGCCGGGTCACGGCCGGGTCCTCGACCAGCGGCGGCGCGTGGTGCGGTTTCGACCGGGCATCGATCAGCACCGGCTCCACGCAGCCCCAGTGCTTGTGCTCGAACCGGCCCCGGCGGCCGTGGACATCGTGGGAAGGGTTCGACCGGGTGAACGACACCCAGAGGAAGTTCCGCAGACTCTCGGCGCAGAACGCCGGGTCGTCGGCGACCACCAGGAGCGGCAGGCCGGAGAGGCCGCCCGCTCCCCGCCCCCCGCCCCGTTCGAATTCCTCCAGGGCGGCGAAGAGCGGCTCGAAGTCGGCGGCGGCCTGCCGGTAGGACGAGAAGCGGGGCCCGCCGACGACCGCGATTCCCGGGAGGACCGGGCGGAGGCCGCGGAACACCGGGGGCAGGGCGTCGCCGAGACCCCGGGGCAGGGTCCGCGCCAGCGAGCGGCGGGGCGGTCCGGCCCCGGCCACCACCAACTTCGACCCGGCGTTCAGCCCCTCCCCCGAGTAGTCCAGGGTGTCGATCGTCGTCCGGGTCTGGAAGTGGAGGTCGGAGGCCAGGTCCACCCGTTCCAGGACCCGGGCCAGCAGCGCCGGGAGATCCTCGGCGACGAGGTCGGGAGCGTCCTCCCGGGCGGCGATGAACAGGTACTTCGCCAGCGAGCACTGCCCGAACCCGAGGATGGCGTTCGCGATGGTCCACAACTCCTGCGGACGGCGCCCGGTGAACGGGGAATACCGCTCGCTGCCCACCGCCAGGAGCAGCGGATGCACCCCGGCGGCGTCTACCGCGTGCACCGAGTGCACCCCGGGGAGGCTGGTGGGCACCATCGGTTCGGTGATCTCGTGGATCAGCCGACCGAAAGTGGTGTCTTCCTGCGGCGGCCGGCCGACCACGGTCAGGGGCCAGACCGCGCCCGGTCGGTGGGTGGTCCGGGTGACGCGCAGCACCGGGAAGGGGTGCTTCAGGCTGTAATAGCCCAGGTGGTCGCCGAACGGGCCTTCCGGGAGGGTGCGGCCGGGGGCCACCCGGCCGGTGACGGTGAAGTCGGCGTCGGCGGAGACCACGAAACCGTCGGGGCGCCGGGTCCAGCCGAACCTCCGGCCGGCGAGCATCCCGGCGAAGAGGAGTTCGCTCAGCCCCTCCGGCAGGGGCATCACCGCCGCCAGGGTGTGCGCCGGGGGGCCGCCCACGAAGATGCTGACCCGCAGCGGTTCGCCCCGCGCTTCGGCGGCGGTGTGGTGGACGCCGATCCCGCGGTGGATCTGGTAGTGCATCCCGGCCTCGTCGGGGCCGTACTCGTTCCCCCCGAGTTGGATCCGGTACATCCCCACATTCGAGGCGAGGGGCGCGCCGAACGGTCCGCTGCGGCCCCCGGCGTCCGGGTCCTCGGTGAAGACCTGGGGGAGGGTGATGAACGGGCCGCCGTCGTCGGGCCAGGAGGTGATCCGCGGCAGGTCGGCGAAGGGGATGGAGCGGGTCTGGCTCCGGGGTCGGCGCACCCGGCGGGGCAGGGAGTGCGCCGCCGCGGCGGCCGCCCGGGTGAGGGTCCGCGGCCGGCGCCGGAGGTCGGCGAGTGCCCGGGCCGGGTCCGCCCGGTAGCGGACGGCGGCCCGGGCGGCGGCGAGGCCGTGGCGCAGCAGGAACCGGGCGCGCTCGATGGTGCCGAAGAGGTTCGAGACGCAGGGGAACCGAGAGCCCGCCACCCGCTCGAACAGGAGCGCCGGCGCCCCGGCGGCGTAGGCGCGCCGCTGGATCTCGGCGACTTCGAGATGGCCGTCGACCGGGTCCGGGATGCGGACGAGCATCCGGTGGCGCTCGAGGTCGGAAACGGCGTCTCCGAGGGAGCGGTACGGCATCGGCGGCGAGAGACTAGCCCCACGGCGCCGCGTCTCCCGTTCGTCCGGCGCGGGGTCGGCGCCGCCGCTTCCCCGCGCTTCGGGCGGTTCCGGCCGGCCCGGGAGTTCGGGGAGGACTCGGCCGGGACCGGGGAGCCCCGGACGCCGCGTCGCCGGGGGCGATGGCCCGGCCCGGGATTCGGTGGCCCGACGGGGCCACCCCGAGGCCGGCGTGCGCCGGGAAGACCGGCAGATTCGGCAGGGGGCGGGTCGGCCGCTCTCCCTCGCCGGGCGGTGTCTCTTGACATTCCACCCGCAATTCACTAATCGTTCATGGAACAGTCGCCCGAAATTCACAATTCATGGGCGCCCACCCTCTCCCGCAGGCGGGACCGCCGAGTCCCGGCTGACCATCCGCAACCTTCGCCGGAGACCCGCTGCCGATCATGACTTTCCGCCACTTCCCCCCGCTTCCGCCCCTCTCCGCCGTCCCTGCCCCCCGCCCTCCGGCTCCCGGCGCGGCGGGCCCCGCCCCCGCTCCCGGCCCGGCTCGGCGTCTCCCGCGCTTCCGGGCCCTCCTCCTCGGCGCCGCGTTGACCGCCTTCCCTTCGGTCGTCGCCACGGTCCTGGCGGTCGTCTTCGCCGCCGCTCCCACCGCCGGGCAGTCGCTGTCGACCGTCTCCGGCTTCGTCGCCGACGAGACCGGCGCCGCGCTCCCCGGAGTCTTCCTCGAACTCACGGACGAAGCCCGGGGCGGAAACCGGACCGCGCTGACGAACGCCACCGGCTTCTTCGCCATCCGCTCGGTCCCCAGCGGCGACTACCGGCTCACCGCCTCCCTCTCCGGGTTCCGCACGCTGAGCCGGGAGAACCTGGAGGTGCTCGTCGGGCAGGTCCTCGACCTCGATCTCGAACTGGGTCTGTCCGGCGTCGAAGAGACCGTGGTGGTGACGGCCGCGCCGCTCCTCGAAGTGGGACGCGCCGGCGCCGCCGGGTATGTCGGGGAAGAGGAGATCACCTCGCTCCCGATCTCCGGGCGCGACTTCGTGCAGTTCGCCCTGCTCCAGCCCACGGTGAAGGTGGAGCCGCAGCGCGGCGGCATCTCGCTGAGCGGCCAGCGCGGCATCAACTCCGGCATGACCATAGACGGCGCCGACGCCAAGAGCGCCTTCTTCGGCTACGGGCGCGGCGGCGAGGCCACCGGGAACGGCGGCCTGGTGGTGGCCCAGGAATCGGTGCAGGAGTTCCAGGTGGTCACCAGCGGCTACTCCGCCGAAGCCGGACGGTCCGGCGGCGGCTATCTCAATGTGGTGACCAAGAGCGGCGGCAACGAGTTCGCCGGCTCCGGCTTCTTCTTCGCCCGCAACGACGGCCTGGTGGCGCGGCTGCCGCAGTCCCCGCTCGACGCCCACCGGGGCGTTTCCGCCGATGACGACCGCTACGAAGTGGACGAGTTCCGCCGCTACAACTGGGGCGCCTCGGTCGGCGGCCCCCTCGCCCGGGACCGCACCCATTTCTTCCTCTCCTACGACCAGACCGCCCGGAGCCAGCCGTTCCTCCGCAACCTCCGCGGACGCGGCCACTACGACGCCCTGCTCGGCTCCTTCCCCGACCTGGTCGCCGGGTTCACTCCCAACTCCGACGGGATCGCCGGCGCCGATCCCGATCAGGGCCGCACCGCCACCGGCGAGTTCGTCCGCGAAACGGCGAACCTGATCCTCTTCGGCAAACTGAACCATCAACTCGGAGACGCGCACGCGCTCACGCTCCGCTACAACTTCACCGACTACAGCCGCTCTTCCGACTTCGTCGCCGAGGAGTCGAAGAAACTGGAACGGACGCACGCCGTCGTCGCCTCGCTGGTCTCGCTGGTCGGCGAAACCGGCGTGAACGAATTCCGCGTCCAGTACGCCTACGACGACCTCGACCGACTGTCGAACCTGCCGGACGACGCCGTGCAGGCCCACATCCGCATCTTCGCGCCTTCCCGCACTTCCTTCGGGAAACCCTGGTGGCTTCCCATCCTGGTGGACGAACGGAAGGTGGAGGTCACGAACCGATTCTCCTTCCTCCGGGGGAACCACGAGATCCGGATGGGCTTCGACCTGAACGCCGACTTCCTGAGCGAGTACTTCGCCGGCAACGCCGACGGCCGGTACGACTTCAACACCACCGCCGACTTCCTCGCGAACCGGGCCCGCCGGGCGCGGATCTTCTTCGGCGATGTGAGCAACCCCAACTTCGATGTCGCGCAACAGACGCTCGGCCTGTATGTCCAGGATTCGTGGAGTCCGAACCGCAGATTCACGGTGAACCTGGGCGCCCGCTGGGACGGGACTTTCAACCCCTCCGGAATCGAACATGTCCTGCCGGAAGGTCGGGGCGCTCCCGACGACTTCGACAACTTCTCCCCGAGACTGGGTTTCGCCCTTTCGGTGGACGAGCGGAGCGTGCTTCGGGGCGGCGCCGGCGTCTTCTACGCGCGCACCCCGACGCTGCTGTTCTATTCGGCGTTCACCGAGACCGGCGTGTTCCCGCGGTACGGAAACGCCGTGGTCTCTCCCGGCGACACCGGCTTCGTCCCGCTGGGCGGCGCCATAGACAACTCGAATCCGCCGGACGGTCTCACGCCCTCCCTGAGTTATCTCTCGCCGGACTTCGAGGATCCGCGAACCATCCGCGCCAATCTCGGTTACGAGCGCGAGATCGCGGAGGATCTGGCGCTGTCTCTCGACCTGGTGTACGCCCGGGGCGATTCGCTCGCTTCGAACTGGGACGCGAATGTCGCGGCCCCCACGCCGGACGGGTACGGCCGCCCGGTCTATTCCGGTGAACGGATCGATCCGGCGTACGGCCCCGTCCTGGTGCGGGCGCCGCTGGCCCGTTCCGACTACCGGGCGGCGACGATCGCGCTGCGGCGCCGCTATGGCGGGGGCGCCCAGTTCCAGGCGCACTACACCTTCTCGCAGGACCGGTCGAACGACGACAACGAACGGGCGACCAGCGCCCTCACGCTCACGAATCCCTTCGACCCGGACTACGACTGGGGTGTTTCGGCGCGCGACATTCCGCACCGGTTCGTGGCCAGCGGGCTCTTCGACCTGCCCTTCGGGTTCCGGGCGAGCGGCATCTTCACCGCGCAGTCCGGCTCGCCTTGGACCGCCCTCGACCCCGAGGCCGGCTACCACAACCATCCCGGCTTCGATGTGGGCCCGGGCGAATCCCAGGCGCGGGCGGTGGTGGACGGCGCGCTCGTTCCGGTGAACGGGGAACGGAACGAGGCCCGGATGAACTTCGACTTCCGACTGACGCGGCGATTCCGCTTCGGCGAAGTGGAGGTCGAGGCGCTGTTCGAGGTCTTCAATGTGTTGAACCGCAACACCTTCGCCGTGGACGACGGAAACCGGCGGTACTACTATCTCGACGACGGCGTGACCCGGAACCCGGAATTCGGCCTCGGGGGTGACCTGGTCGGCGCCCAGCGTCAAGCCCAACTCGGCCTCCGCTTCGTCTTCTGAATCCGTCTTCCGACCTGAGCCCGAGCAGCGAGGCCTTCCGAATGCGCAGACCGCAGACTCCCGTCACCGCGGCCGTGCTCGCGGCAGCGTTTGCGATCGTCGGTGGCGGCGACGACGGGTCCGCTTCGACCCCGACGCCGACGCCCGCGATCTTCAGTTCGGTCACCGACTGAGCCGACGGGGAACCGGGCCGGACCTCGAGGGATGGCGGCCCGCGCGAACCTCTTCCGCCGTGGGGCAGGGACCTGCGACTCACGCCGCAGCATTACGGCCCGCCGGGACCCCGATCGCGAAACCCCCGCCCGAGTGCGCCCGTCCCCGGTGGCAGGAGACCGGCCGCGCTCCCCGGCCTCCCGTTCGTGCGGCGGGGCGGCGGATCGACCACCCTTCGGTGTGGCGGGCAGCGGATCCACCACTTTCGGCCCGCCCGCCCGCGGGGTTGGCGCGGGCAGCCAGGGGCGCTGCCGCGGGCGGGGCGTGAGACGATCCCCCTCCGGCGGCAGGGGATCGTGAGCGGGAACGATGGCGGCAGCAGCACCGTGCGTCTGCCGGATGGCGCCGGCGGCTTCCTGGGCGGGAAGATCCATCGCGCCGCGGCCGCGGCGGCGGGAGCGTCCGCGCCGCCGCTGCTGGCGCTGACCCACGGGGCCGGGGGGAACCGGGACACGCCGGGGCTCGTGGCGCTCGCCGAGGATCTCGCCGCGCGGGGCGTCACCACGCTGCGGTTCAACCTGCCGGCCGCGGAGGCCGGGAAGAAGCGGCCGGATCGTCCGGCGGTCGCCGTTCGCGCCGTCGCCGCGGTGGCCGGGTGGGCGCTGGAGCGCGCTGCCGGGGCGCGGGTGGCGCTCGGCGGGAGATCCTTCGGCGGGCGGATGGTGTCGCTGTTCCTGGCCGAGTGCGGGGCCTCGGCTTCCCGGTTCGCCGGCGGACTGCTGCTCGCCTATCCGCTCCGTCCGCCGGGGAAGAAGGAGGTGCCGCCGGAGCGCGTGGTCCACCTGCCGGGGATCGCCGCGCCGCTGCTCTTCGTCAGCGGCGACCGCGACCCGTTCGCCCCGCCGGCCCTCTTCGAGCCGGCGGTCGCCGCCGCGGCCGGCGGGAAGGGGGCGCTCCGCTGGATCCGGGGGGCGGACCACGGCTTCCGGGTGGCGAAGGCCCTCCGGGCGGAGGGGCGGACGCCGGCGAGCGTTCGGGAGGAGATCGCCCGGGCCTCGGCGGCGTTCGTCCTCGGGGAAGAGGCGCCGCCGGGCCGCTGATCGCCGATCGGCGCGCCGGTCGGACCGCCGATCGGGCCGGCGATCGGGCCGCCGGTCAGAACGAGTACTTCAGCGTCAGGCTGCCGCCGAGGAGGCCCAGGTCCCCGGTCTCGATCCAGAACCACGCCGGGGCGCTGCCGTCGAGGCGATTCCCGGAGGCGTGGCTGCGCAACTGGTCCCAGCCGTCCGGTTCCTCCACCTCGAAGCGGGCGAAGTCGAGATAGCGGAGGGTGAGGCCCAGGGTCACGGACGGGGAGAGGTCGAGGTCGAAGCCGGCGAGTGCCTGCCAGGCGAAGAGCAGGTCGGTGAGTTCGCCGTGGTAGGTGGTGGTCGTCGCCGCCAGCGCCTCCCGGAATCCCCGGTAGTCGGGGAGGTCCAGGCCGGCGCCGGAGCGGATCTGCTCCGGGTCCGGGTTCCGCGCCCAGACGCTGCCGTAGTCCGCCTGCGTCCGGCCGGCGCCGGCGCCGAGGCCCAGGAAGGGGGTGAGCGGGCCGGGGTTCGCGAAGTCGAAGAGGAGGTTCGCGAAGACGCCGTGGGTGTTCACCTCGCCCAGATACTCCTCGGCCCGCACCAGTTCGCCGTCGAGTTTCCCGAGCGCCACCTCGTTCGCTCCGGTGGCGGGGGCGAAGCGGTCGTACCCCGAGGTGCGGAAGAAGTATTCGAGTTCGAACCGCCAGCTCTCGCCGAAGCGGTAGCCGACGACCGCGGAACCGTCGGAGCCGGCGGCGGCCCCGAAGGCCAGCAGCCATCTCCCGGCGCCGGGCTCCCGGCACTCCGGGATCCGGGCGAAGTGGGGGTTGAAGTGCTCGTCGCAGTAACTGGGGCCGTCGTTGCTGCGCCCGGCGACCTCCAGCGCGTTCGCCCGGTGGAAGCCGATGCCGCCTCCCAGGTACGGCTGCGCCTCCGCCGGCGCGGCGGTCGGCCCCGCCAGCAGAACCGCCCCGAACGCCGCCCCGAGGACCGGGAGCGGCAGGACCGGGAGCGGCAGGACCGGGAGCGGCAGGGCCGGGCCGGCGGGCGCCCGGCGGCCCCGGCGCCCGGCCCTCACGCCGCCGCCCCGCTCCGTCCGGATTCGCGCGCGGAGGAGGGCCGTCGTCCTGCCCGGGCTACTTGGGGCCGAAGACCCAGGTGGTGCCGATGGTGAAGGTGTCCTGGGCGAGGCGGCCGGCGCCCTCCTCGCAGGAGGAACAACTGAAGAACGGGACATCCGACCAGTCGCGCCGGTACTCGAAGCGCACCAGCAGGCGCGGATCGTCCGCCACCGGCTGCGCTTCCAGGGTGATCGTGTTCTCCCGCAGCGTCTGTTCGACGCCGGTGGAGCGGCCCTGGCGGTCCCGCATGAACTCGAACCGCTCGGCGATCCGCAGGTGGTCGTTGATGTGGACGCGCAGGTAGGCGCCGATGCCCCAGGAGGTCCCGGTCATCTCGAAGGGATCGGTGTTCGAGATGTAGTCCATGTTCGCCATGGCTTCCACATGCTCGTTGATCCCAAGGTAGAAGTTCCAACTGAGGTCGTTCAGCCAGCCGTCGTTGGTGCCCTCGTTCTCCGGGCCCTGGATCCAGGTCACGGTGGTGTTGAAACCGTCGTGGGGGGCCCAGGAGCCCTGCACCCCGTAGGTCTTGCCCGAGTTCTGGTCGAAGGCGTTGTCGAACCCGTTCACCAGCATCAGGGTGCCGGTGAAGTCGTCGCGCACCGGGAAACTGACCTTCGCGCCCAGGTGGGAGAAGGGTTCGTTCCAGGCCCAGAGCAGGCCGCGGGTGTAGTTCCAGTTCAGGTGCGACTCGGCGACTTCGAGGCCGGCGATGGTGCCGAAGAGGCCCACATCCACCTGCGCCCCGCCGTCGAACTGGTAGTAGCCGTAGGCCTGCTGGAGGTAGAGCACATCGGCGAGCGGGCCGGGCTCCAGACCCTCCCGGAAGAGCCGGGCGCCGGAGCCGAACCAGACATCGGAGCGGAAGCCGATGGGGCCGTCGCCGCTGGCGTCGAACTCCAACTTGACCTGGTTCAGCCCGAAGCCCCGCGCGTTGGGGTTCGTGTAGTAGAGGGTGTTCGTCCCGTCGCCGGGGTCGTTCGCGTTCCTCGTGTAGTAGGTGTCCACCAGGCCGGTGATGGAGAGGTCCTGGCCGCCGGTGGTGACGCTGCCGGTCGCCCCGTCGTCGTCGTCCTGCGCCGGGAGGCTCGGCGGCAGCGGCCGGGCCTCGGCTTCGGCGGCCCGGACGGCGAGGGTCGGCTCGACTCCGACTCCGACCGAATCCCCGTCGGCGTCGAGGGAGGCCAGTTTCGTCTCCAGTGCCGCTTCGAGGTTCGAGAGGCGGGCGCGGAGCGCCGAGATCTCCTCGCGGAGGCCGGAAGCGGTGGAGGGGGTTTCCGTCGCTTCGGAGCAGGTCTCGGCGGAGGCCGGCGCCGGCTCCGGGGATTCGCCGCCGGCGAAGGCGGCCCCCGGGAGGACGAAGGTGAGGAGGAGCGCCGCCGCCGGGCGGATGGTTCCGTTCATGCTGTGATTCCTGCCTGACTCGAGGAGCGGAGGGCGGGCGGGGGCGCCGCCCGGACGAAAAGGGGGTCGGTTGCGGGAGGCCCCGGAGCGGGGCGGACCCGACGCGCGGTCTCGCCGGGGCGCTGCGTTCGGGACGGAGCGGCTCCTCGGCGAGGGGAGCGGAATTCTAAGGGTGTTTTCCACGGTCCGGGGGGAGCGCTTCTTCTTTCGCTCCCGGCTTCCGCTCCCGGCTCCCCCCGGCCGGGCCGGGGGCGCCCCGGCTGGGTCGCGCGGCGACGGGAGATCGTCGGCAGCCGGGGGGCGGTCGGTCTCACCCGCTCCCGCCGTCGGCGTTCCGCAGGGCGTAGCGGGCCACCTCCTCGTGCGTCGCGAACCAGACCTGCCCGACGCTCTCCATGTGGTCGATGAGGCGCTCCAGCATGACCATCCGCGAGCGGTGGCCGATGACATGCGGGTGCATGGTCAGCAGGAACATGCCGCCTTCGGCGTGGGCCACCTCGAACTCGGCCTTCCAGATGGAGAGCACATCGTCCGGGGTGCTGTGCGGCCGGAGCGCCGAGTAGCGGCTGAACCCGAAGTAGGGGGCGTCGTCGAGGATCCACTCCACCGGGAGTTCCACCACGCCGGTGGGCTCGCCGTTCGCGACCACTTCGTAGGGCCAGTCGTCGGCCATCAGGCTGGAGTCGTAGAGGAACCCCATCTCCCGCACGATGTCGAGCGTGTTCGGGCTGTAGTCCCACGACGGGGTGCGGAGCCCCACCGGGCGCCGGCCGGTGAGTTCGGTGAGGGTCTCCACCGACTGCTCGATGAGCCGGCGTTCTTCTTCCCGGGGGAGGAGGGAATTCCGTTCGTGGATCCAGCCGTGGACCCCGATCTCGTGGCCGCCGGCCACGATCCGGGCCACATCCTCGGGGTAGAGGAGGGCGCTCACCGCCGGGATGAAGAAGGAGGCGCGGATGCCGCGGCGCTCCAGCAGGTCGAGGACCCGCGGCAGGCCGGCCCGGGAGCCGTACTGGCCGCGGGACAGGTTCGAGGCGGTGGTGTTGTTGTCCCGGAGCGAGACCGTCTCGTTGTCGAAGTCGAAGGAGAGGGTGACCGCGACCCGGGCGCCGCCGGGCCAGGAACTCGGGGCCAGCCGGCGCCCGGCGCGGACCGCCTCGACCGGCGCCCGCCACTCCGCTTCGGTCCACTGCCAGGGAGGCTTCTCCGCTGCTTCCTCCGGCGGGGGTTCGGAAGCGCAGCCGGCGCCCAGCGCGAGGAGGGACAGGGTCGGCAGAAGGGTCGGGAAGGGGAGGGGGAGGCGCATCGGTCGAATGGTACGGGGGAGATCGGCAGGGACGGCCGGCGCGATCGTTCCCGACCGCGGAATCGGTGGGGCAGCCGGTGGGGGAAGGGCTAGAATTTCGCCTCTTGCCCGCCCCCCACGACCCCCGGTCCCTCACCGTGGAACTCGCCGCCGTCCCTCCCGGAGGGGTCGCCGTCGCCGTGGCCGCGGATGCGGAGACGCTCGGTTTCGCCGAAGCGGAGTTCGAAGTCGCCGGCCGGGTGCGGCTCGACGGGCGGCTGGAGCGGATGACCGGGGAGGGGTTCCGGCTCCGGGCGCGGCTCGGCGGCCGGGTGCGCCTCGACTGCGTGCGCTGCCTCGACGCTGCCGAGGCGCCGGTGGACGAAGCGCTGGATCTGGTGTACCTCCCCGGCGCCTCCCCGGCGGAGTCGCCGACGCGGGGTCCGGGCGCGCCGGAGCGCGGGGACTCGGCTTCCCCTTCGTCTTCGTCCTCGTCCGGGGCGGAGTCCTCCCGCGGCGACCACGGTCTCGACGCCGACGATATGAATGTGTCGTTCTACCGGGCGGACCGGCTGCCGCTCCGGGACACGCTCTGGGAGCAGATCCACCTGGCGCTCCCGGTGAAACCGCTCTGCGCCCCGGACTGCCGGGGGCTCTGCCCGACCTGCGGCGCGAACCGCAACGCCGGCCCGAGCTGCGGCTGCGCCGAGTCGGCGGCCCCGACCCCGAACGGGCGGAGCGGCGGGAACCGGGGACTCGCCGCCCTCCGCGACCTGCCCGGCTTCCGGGAACGATCCGGAGAACAATCCGGGGAGCAGTCCCGATAGACGCCCCCGCCTTCGCGCTCCCGTCCGTCGTTTTCGTCCCGACCCCGGCCCTTCCACCGACCCGCCCCGACCGGAAACGATTCCCGAAACGATTCCCGGCGGACGCGGCCCCCCGCGATCCGTCGCCTTTCCCGGCGCTCCCGCAGCGCCGACCCGCTCCCCCGCAGGAGTCCCGGAGAACCCGACCCGATGCCCCAGCCCAAGAGGCGGCACACCCGCCACCGCCGCGGCAACCGCCGCGCCCACGACGCGCTCCCGGCGCCCGCCCTCTCCGTCTGCACCGAATGCCAGGCGCGGATCCGTCCCCATGTGGTCTGCCCGCACTGCGGGCACTACAAGGGGAAGAAGGTGATCGAGGCGGACCGCGGCGCGTGAGAACGGTTCCGCCGCCGGGGAGGCGTCCCCGGTGAAGGGAGTCGCGTTCCTGTTCCCCGGACAGGGATCCCAGCACCCGGGAATGGGCCGGGCGCTCCACGACGCCTACCCGGAGTCCCGCGCGGTCTTCGAGGAGGCGGACGCGGCGCTCGGCGAGCCCCTCTCGCGCCTCTGCTTCGAAGGGCCCGAGGAAGCGCTCCGGCGGACGCGCAACACCCAGCCGGCGCTCCTCACGGTGAGCGTCGCGGCCCTCCGCGCCCTCACCGCCCGGGGCGCCTCGTTCGACTTCCTCGCCGGCCACAGTCTGGGCGAGTACTCCGCGCTGGTCGCCGGCGGCGCCCTCCGCTTCGCCGACGCCCTCCGCCTGACCCGCGCCCGGGGAGAGGCGATGCAGCGGGCGGTCCCCGAGGGGCAGGGCGCCATGGCCGCGGTCCTCGGGCTCTCTGCCGAGGCGGTGACCGAGGTCTGCGCCCGGGTCGCCGCCGAGGTCGGGGGAGTCGTCGAGGCGGCCAACTTCAACGGGGCCGGCCAGGTGGTCGTCGGCGGCGGGGCGGAGGCGGTCGCCGCCGCCGGGAAGGCGCTCGCCGCCGCCGGCGCCCGGCGGGTGGTCCCGCTCCCGGTGAGCGCGCCGTTCCACACCCGGCTCATGGCGCCGGCGGCGGCGGAACTCGCCCCCCGGCTGGAGGAGACCCCCTTCGCCGACCTCTCCGCGCCGCTCTGGACGAACGCCGACGCCCGGCCCATCCGCACCGGCGCCGAGGCCCGGGACGCCCTCCGGCGGCAGATCGCCTCCCCGGTGCGCTGGGAGGAGACGCTCCGGGGGATGGAGGCGGCCGGGGCCTCGTCGTTCGTCGAGGTCGGCGCCGGGCGGGTGCTCTCCGGGCTGGCGCGGAAGGTGGCGCGCGGGGCCCGGACCGCCTCGGTCGGCGACGCCGAGACCCTGGAGTCGTTCGTCGAGTCGTTCGTCGGGAGGGCGGCGTGACCCGCTTCGAGGAGCAGACGGCGCTGGTCACCGGCGGCACGCGGGGGATCGGCCGGGCGGTCGCGGCGCGGCTGGCCGACGACGGCGCCCGGGTGTTCCTCACCGGGACCGACGCCGCCCGGGCCGAAGCCGCGGCAGCCGAGGTGGACGCCTACCGGGGGCGGGTGACCGGGCTCCCGCTGGATCTCGCCGACCCGGAGTCGGTGGAGGAGTGCTTCGCGAGGGTCGCCTCCGAGGCCGGCGGCCCGCTGCAGATCCTGGTGAACAACGCCGGGATCACCCGGGACGACCTCCTGCTCCGGCTCTCGCCGGACGACTGGCAGGAGGTCCTGTCGGTGAACCTGGGCGGCCTCTACGCCTGCTGCCGGGCGGCGGTGCGGCCGATGCTCCGCGCCCGGTACGGCCGGATCGTGAACCTGAGTTCCGTCGTCGGCCTGCGCGGGAACGCCGGGCAGACCGCCTACGCCGCTTCCAAGGCCGGCATCGTCGGGTTCACCAAGTCGCTGGCGAAGGAAGTGGCGCGGCGGAACCTCACCGTGAACGCGGTGGCCCCGGGCCTGGTGGAGACCGACATGACCCGCGACCTGCCGGCCGCCGCCCGGGAGCACCTGGCCGGCGCGGTCCCCCTGGGGCGCGCCGGTTCCCCGGAGGAGGTGGCCGCGGCGGTGGCCTTCCTCGCTTCCGCCGAAGCGAGTTACATCACCGGCGCGGTCCTCGAAGTCACCGGGGGCCTCGCGCTCTAGGGCGCCGTGATAGAAATCCCGCCGCCTCCGGGGAGCCCGGGAGAGGCGGCCCCGCCCCGGGGAGTCCCCGACCGGCCCGCTCCGGCGGGGCTCCGGGCCCGGGGGCGCCGGGGGCGTCCGCATCGTCCCCGCACCAGTCTTCCGGCCGCCGGCGGTTCGCCGCCCCCGGTCGCAACCCACCGGCCGAGAGGCCCCACGGGAGGATCCCAGTCATGACCGACAACCAGCCAGAGAACGCGCCCGAGACCGCAGAACTGCCGGTCGAGGAGCGCGTCCGGGAACTCATCTGCGAGAACCTCTCGGTGGCGCCCGAGGAGGTCACCGCGGCGGCGACCTTCTCCGGGGACCTGAACGCCGACTCGCTCGACATGGTGGAGTTGGTGATGGCGCTCGAGGAGGCCTTCGGCGTCACCATCTCGGAGGACGAGGCGGAGCGGATCCAGACGGTCGGCGATGCGGTCGCGTTCATCGAGAACCGGGCCCGCTCCTGAGTCGCGAACCGGGGGCCCCGCTCCGGGAGCGCCCGCCTCGGAAGCGGCGGCCGGCGGGCGCCGGCGCGTGAGTCCGGAGGCGCCCGGGCCTGTCGGGACGCCGAACGCATGAACGCCCGGCGCGTCGTCGTCTCCGGCGTCGGGCTGGTCTCGCCGCTCGGTATCGGCGCCGAGGCCACCTGGGAAGGGGTCCTCGCCGGCCGGTCCGGCGCCGGGCCCATCACCCGGTTCGACGCCGGGGCCTTCTCCTCCCGGATCGCCTGCGAGGTGGAGGGGTTCGACCCGCTGGACTACCTCGACCGGCGGGAGGCGCGGAAGATGGATCCGTTCATCCACTACGCCCTCGCCGCCTCGCAGTTCGCCGTGGACGACGCCGGCCTCGGGCCCCCGCTCCCGGACCCGACCCGCACCGGGGTCATCGTGGGCTCCGGCATCGGCGGCTTCGGCACCATCGAACGGGAGCACGAGCGGTTCCTGGCCGGCGGCCCCCGGCGGATCTCGCCCTTCTTCGTCCCGGCGATGGTGGTGAACCTGGCGGCGGGGCAGGTTTCCATCCGGTTCGGCGCCCGGGGGCCGAACGCCGCCCCGGCCACCGCCTGTTCCGCCGGCGCCCACGCCGTCGGGGACGCCTTCCGCTCGATCCGCTACGGCTACGCCGACGCCATGATCGCCGGGGGGGCGGAGGCCACGATCACCCCCATGTGCATCGGCGGGTTCGCTTCGATGCGGGCCCTCTCCACCCGGAACGACGACCCGGCGACCGCCTCGCGCCCCTTCGACCGGGACCGCGACGGTTTCGTCGTCGGCGAAGGCGCCGGCATCCTGGTCCTCGAGGAGCGGGAGCGCGCCCTCTCCCGGGGGATCCGGCCCTACGCCGAGATCCTCGGCTACGGCATGACCGGGGACGCCTTCCACATCACCGCCCCGGCGGAGGACGGGAACGGGGCGGTGCGGGTGATGCGGGCCGCCCTCGAGGAATCGGGCCTGCCGCCGTCCGCCGTGGACGCGGTGAACGCGCACGGGACTTCGACCCCCCTGAACGACCGGATCGAGACCGCGGCGATCCGTTCGGTCTTCGGCGGCCATGCCGACCGGCTCGCCGTCAGTTCCACGAAGTCCATGACCGGGCACCTGCTCGGGGGCGCCGGGGGTCTCGAAGCCGGCCTCTCCTGCCTGACCCTCCGGCAGCAGACGCTCCCGCCGACGATCAACTACCGGACGCCGGACCCGGACTGCGACCTGGACATCGTGCCGAACGCCGCCCGCCCGGCCGCCGTGGGGGCGGTGCTGTCGAACTCCTTCGGGTTCGGCGGCACGAACGCCTCGCTCCTGTTCGCCGGCCTGACGGACGATGGCCGGCGGGTCGTCTGAAGGCGGTCCGACCACCGGCCCGCGAGGAGGATCGAACCCCATGGACGCACTCTTCCGCTACCTCCGGGAGTTGGTGGACATCCCCTCGGTCACCGGCGCGGAGGGCGCCGTCGCCGGACGGGTCGGGGCCGACCTGGAGGCCGAGGGCTACCGGGTGGAGTACGACGAGACCGCGCCGGGGCGGCCCAATGTGCTGGCCCGCGCCGGGGCGGAACCTCCCCGGGTCTGGTTCTGCACCCACCTCGACACGGTTCCGCCCTTCTTCCCCTCGAACGAAACGGACACCCACATCGGCGGCCGGGGCTCCTGCGACGCCAAGGGCATCCTGGCGGCGATGGTGTTCGCCGGCCGGGAACTCCGCCGGGAGGGCGCCCGGGGGTTCGGGTTCGCCTTCACCGTCGGCGAGGAGGTGGACAGCGACGGCGCGCGCCGCCTGGAGCGGCGGGGCCCTGACGGCCCGCCGGGGGCGGAGCGGACGCTGATCTGCGGCGAACCGACGGAGGGCGTCATGGCTTCCGGGCACAAGGGCACGCTGCGGGTGCGGCTCCGGGCGCAGGGGCAGGCGGCCCATTCCGCCTACCCGGAGCAGGGCGACTCCGCGGTGCATCGCCTCCTCGACCGGATCGCCCGGATCCGGGCGGAGGAGTGGGGGAGCGATCCGCTCCTCGGCGCGGCGACGGTGAATGTGGGCGTCCTGGCCGGCGGGGTCGCCGGGAATGTGCTCGCGCCGGAAGCGGAGGCCACGATCTACTTCCGGCTGGTCGGCCCGGCGGCGCCGGCGCGGGAGCGGTTCGCGGCGCTGGTCGCCGAGGATCCCCGCTGCAGTTGGGAACTCGTCGGCGAGAACGACGCGGTCGTCTGCCGGGTGCTGCCCGGCTACCGCGCCGCGCCGATGGCGTACTCCACGGACATCCCGTTCCTCCCCTCCTGGGGGACGCCGATGCTGATCGGGCCCGGCAGCATCCACGACGCCCACGGCGCCGAAGAACGGGTGCTGAAGAGCCAACTGGTGGACGCTGTGGGGTACTACCGCCGGATCGCGGCGGACCTTCTGTCCTGAGATGGCTGTCCTGAGAGGGCTGTCCTGAGAGGGCTGTCCTGAGATGGCTGTCCTGAGAGGGCTCGCCTGAGCCGGAGGGCGCGCCCGGGTCCGTCGCCCGACTCCCGCCGCCCGGCGGTTCCCGGCGGTCCGGAGACCCCGCTCCCCGCCGGGGCGGAATCGCCGACTGCCGGGGCGGAATCCGCGACTGCCGAGGCGGTATCCCCGACCGCCGGGGCGGAGTCCCGCCTCGCGGCCGGCGCGGAATCGCGGATCGCCGCCGCGACGCTCGCCTGGTTCCGGCAGCACCGACGCCCGCTGCCCTTCCGGGAGACCGCCGACCCCTACCGGGTGTGGGTCTCCGAGGTCATGCTGCAGCAGACCCGGGTGGAGGCGATGACCGACCGCTACCGGGAGTTCGTGGCCCGCTTCCCCGATGTCGGGACCCTGGCGGCGGCCCCGGAAGACGAGGTCCTCGCCGCCTGGGCCGGTCTCGGCTACTACGGCCGGGCCCGCTCGCTCCACCGGGCGGCGCGGCAGGTGGCGGCGGCCGGCGGCTTCCCCGGGGACCTGGCCGGTTTCCGGGCGCTGCCGGGAGTCGGGGAGTACACCGCCGCCGCGGTGCGCTCCATCGCCGCCGGCGAGCGGGTGGCGGCGGTGGACGGCAACGCGCGCCGGGTCCTGGCGCGCCTCTTCGCCGTTCCCGGACGCCCCGGCCGCCGGGTCTTCGAGCACCCGGTGCGCCGCCGCGCCGAAGCCCTCCTCGCCGCCGCGGCCGCGCCCCCGGGCGAGTGGAACCAGGCGCTCATGGAACTCGGGGCGCTCCTCTGCGCGCCGGCGGCTCCCCGGTGCTCCGACTGTCCCGCCGCGGGGGAGTGCCGCGCCCGGGCGCTGGGGGCGACCGACCGCTACCCCGAGCGGCCTCCGCGCCGGGCCCCGGTCCCGGTGCGCTTCGCCCAGGGCCTGGTCCTCGACGACTCCGGCCGGATGCTCGTCTTCCGCCGCCGGGAAACACCCCTCCGGGGGCTCTGGGAACTGCCGGGCGGGGAGTGCCGGGCCGGGGAGCCGGCGGCCGCCGCGCTGGTCCGGGAAGCCCGGGCCCGCTACGGCCTGTCGCTCGCTCCGCGCGAGGAACTCCCGAGTTTCCGCCACGCGGTCATGGACCGGCGGATCACGGTCCACACCTTCGCCGCCGACCTCGACGGGCCGGCCCCGGGAGAACCGGGCAGCCCTCCGGGAGGGCGCCGGGTGCGCCCGGAAGCGGCGTCCTCGCTGGCCGCGGGGGCCATCCTCCGGAAGACGGCGGCGCTGTGGCTGGAGGCGCGCCCGGCCGGGCGGCCCCGGGGAAGGGAAGCGGGGGGCGCCGTGGATACACTGCCCGGCGGCCGGCGGCCCCCCATTCCCCCATGAGTTCTTCGCCCGAAGCCGTCGAGACGAAGTGGCAGGCGCGCTGGGAGCGGGACGGTTCCTTCCGCGTCCCGGACCTCCCCGAAGGCCGGAGGTTCTACTGCCTGGAGATGCTGCCCTACCCCTCGGGGCGGATCCACATGGGGCATGTGCGCAACTACTCCATCGGGGACGCGGTCGCCCGCTTCCACCGGCGCTGCGGCTGCTCGGTGATGCACCCCATCGGCTGGGACGCCCTGGGCCTGCCGGCCGAGAACGCCGCCCTGGAGCGGGGCGCCCACCCGCGCGACTGGACCGAGGAGAACATCGCCCACATGCGGCGCCAACTGCGCCGGCTGGGGTTCCTCTACGACTGGGATCGGGAATTCGCCACCTGTGATCCGGGCTACTACCGCTGGAACCAGTGGTTCTTCCTGAAGATGTGGGAACGGGGGCTCGCCTACCGCCGCAACGGGACCGTGAACTGGTGCCCCGGGTGCGAGACGGTGCTCGCCAACGAGCAGGTGGAGGCCGGCGCCTGCTGGAGATGCCGCTCCGCGGTCGCCGTCCGGGAGTTGCCCCAGTGGTTCCTCCGGATCACCGCCTACCAGGAGGAACTGCTGGCGGCGATGGACGACCTCCCCGGCTGGCCGGAGAAGGTGCTGACGCTCCAGCGGAACTGGATCGGCAGGTCCGAAGGGGCGGAGATCCGCTTCCCGGTGCCGGACCTCGAGCCGGCGCTCGGCGAGGCGCACCGGATCCCGGTGTTCACCACCCGGCTGGACACCATCCACGGCGCCACCGCGCTGGTCCTGGCCCCGGGCCACCCGGCCTCCCGCGAGATCGCCCGCGGCAACCCCGAGGTCGCGAAGTACCTGGAGGACGCGGAAGCGGCGCCGGCCCCGGAGCGCGGCGCGGAGGGGGACAAGACCGGCGTGGACACCGGCGTCCGCGCCCGGAACCCGTTCACCGGCGAAGAGATCCCGGTGTTCGTCGCCGACTATGTGCTCATGGGGTACGGCGCCGGGGCGGTGATGGCGGTGCCGGCGCACGACCGCCGCGACCACGCCTTCGCCCGGCGGTACGGGATCGAGATCCGCCCGGTGGTCGTCGGCGAGGGCCCCGCTTCCGGGGTCGGCGGAGAGGAAGCCTTCGTCGAGGACGGGACGGTGGTGGACTCCGGGGAGTTCAGCGGGCTCCCCAGCGCCGAGGCCCGGGCGGCGATGCTGGAGCACGCGCGCCGGCGCGGGTTCGGCGAGGCCCGCACCACCTGGCGGTTCCACGACTGGGGCGTCTCCCGCCAGCGGTACTGGGGCACCCCGATCCCGATGATCCACTGCCCGGACTGCGGGGAGACCCCGGTGCCGGAAGCGGACCTGCCGGTGGAACTCCCCCGGGACATCGAGATCACCGGCAGGGGCGGCTCGGCCCTGGCCCGCCGGGAGGACTGGCTCCGGGTGGAATGCCCCCGCTGCGGCGCCGCCGCCCGCCGGGAGACGGACACCATGGACACCTTCGTGGACTCGTCCTGGTACTTCTACCGGTATCTCGACCCGGCGAACGACGCGGCGCCCTTCGATTCCGGGAGGGTCCGGAAGTGGTTCCCCATCGACCTCTACATCGGGGGCGTCGAACACGCCATCCTCCACCTCATCTACTGCCGGTTCTGGACGAAGATGATGCGGGACCTGGGCCTCGTGGAGGTGGACGAGCCGGTGGTGCGCCAGTTGAGCCAGGGGATGGTCATCAAGGACGGCGCCAAGATGTCCAAGAGCCGGGGGAATGTCGTGGACCCGGACGCCGCGGTGGAGCGCCACGGCGCCGACGCCGTCCGCCTCTATGTGCTCTTCGAGGCGCCCCCGGAGAAGGAGATGGACTGGACCGACGAGCGCCTCGCCGGCCCGGCGCGGTTCCTCCGCCGGCTGGACGCCTCGATCCCCGGGGAGCACCGCTGGCTCCTCGAAACCGGGAGGCCGACCGGGGACGAGGTCTTCTCCGAGGCGGACCTGGCGCTCCGGCGCCGGACGCACCAGACCATCCGCCGGGTGACCCGGGACCTCCGGGAGCGCATCCATCCGAACACCGCCATCGCCGGGATCATGGAACTCCAGCGGGCGGTCTCCGCCTTCCTGCCGGGGGCGGCGGCGGAGCCGGCGCGGCGGGCGGCGCGGGAAGCGGTGGAGACGGTCGTGTCGCTGCTGAACCCGATGGCCCCGCACCTCACCGAGGAACTCTGGGAACGGCTGGGCCACCGGGAGACGCTGGTGGACGCGGACTGGCCGGCCTGGGACGCCGACCTGGCCCGGGAGGACTTCGTGGTGGTGGTGCTGCAGGTGAACGGCCGGCTGCGGGGGCGCCTGGAAGTCCCGGCCGGGCTCGACCCGGAGACGCTGGCCGACCGGGCGCGCGCCAACGCCGGCGTCCGCCGCCATCTCGAGGGGCGCGAGGTGCGCCGGGTGGTCACCGTGGCCGACAAGTTGGTGAATTTCGTCGTCGCCGCCCCCGCCTGAGACGGTGCGCCGCCCGATTCCCCCGGCGCCCGTCCCGGGATCCCTCCGGCGTCTCCTCCGGTGGGGGCTCCTCTGCGGGGCCGTTGCCGGCGCGGCCGCCTGCGGGTACCGGCTCGCCGGGGTCGGCGCCGGGCTGCCGGACCACATCGAGATCATCGCGGTGCTGCCCTTCGAGAACGACAGCGCCTACCCGGAGGTCGAGGAGCGGCTCACCGAGGAGATCATCAGCGGCTTCAACCGCCGGGGCGATTACACCGTCCAGGAGGAGCGGGAAGGGGCGCATGCGGTGATGGAAGGCGCCGTGGCGAGCGTGGAGTTCGCCCCGGCCCAACTCGACCCGGCCACCGGCCAGGCTTCGACCTACCTGGTGATCGTCCGGGCTTCCGTCCTCTTCACCGATGTGGTGAACGACCTCCCGCTCTACGAGGCCGAGGAGTTCACCCTGCGCGACGAGTTCTCCATCGGCGACGACCCCGACGCCGCCTTCGACCGGGAGGGGCTGGCGTTCTCCCGCCTGGCCACCTCGTTCGCCGACTCGCTGCTGGTCGCCATCCTCGAAGGGTTCTGAGGGCGCGGCGGCGGTGTCCCGGCTTCCCGGCGGCCCGGCGGACGCGGCGGCTCCCGGTCGGTCGTAGTGGCCCGCGCCGACCGGTTCGCGACCGCTTTCCGCGTCTTCGCGCCGAAACCGGCGGCGCGGCTCGCGGAGCACCTGCGGCCGCCGGACGAGGCCGGGCTCTACTTCGTGGGCGGCGGGGACGGCTGGCTGCGGCAGCAGTCGCTGCGGCGGATCGCCGAGCACCATCTGGGGCCCCGGCCGATGCCTTACCGGCGGCGTCTCCTGCACGCCGGGAGCGCCACCGCCGACCGGTTCCGCAGCGCCGCCCAGACGGTGTCCTTCGGCGGCGGCCCGGTGGTCGTCCTGGGCGGCCTGCGGGCGACCGCGCGGCGCGCCTCCCGACCGGAACTGCTCGAGGCCGTGGCGGAGGTCGTCGAATCTCCTCCCCGGGGGGCGGTGATCGCAGTCGAGTGGGAGGAGACCCCGGACCGCCGCCGGAAGGGCTGGAAGGCGTTCTCCGGCGGCCTCGCCGCGCGGGTCTCTGCCGGCGAAGCGCTGGTGGTGGACTGCGACCCGCCCGAAGAGCGGGAGATGCCGGCCTGGGTCCGCGCCGAAGCCCGGGAACGGGGGCTCGAGTTGCCGCCGGGGGGCGCGGAACTGTTCGCCGGTCGGTTCGGGCGCGACCTCCGCCGCCAGCGGAACGAGATCGAGAAGTTGGCCCTCTATGTGGCGGAGGCGGAGGCGCCCGCCGGGGAGAGCGGGGAAGGGGAGGGGCCGTCGCGCCGGGCCGGAAACGACGAGTCGGAAGAAGAGAACGGGCGGGGAGACGACGGGCGAGGCGGCGACGGGCGAGGCAGCGACACGGTGGGGAACGGGGCGCGGAGGATCGAAGTGAGTCTCGACGAGATGGAGCAGGTGCTCGGCGGCGGCAGCGCCCGCAACCTGTTCCGGTTCACGAACGCGGTGCAGGGCCGCCGCACCGCCGAGGCGCTCGACCTGCTCGACCGCCTGCTCCGGGAAGGGGAGTCGCCCCAGGCGCTCCTGGCCCTCCTCTACCGACTGGCCACGCAGATGCAGGTGGCGAACGCCTTCCGCCCGGGGCGCGCCGCCGGCTCCCTGAAGGAAGCGCTCGGACTCTCCCCGCAGGCGCCCCCGCGCGTCGCCGAAGAGATCGCCGCCGCCGCCGCGCGGTTCTCCGCCGGCGAGTTGCGCGGGGTCCTCCGCACCGTCATCGAGACCGACTTCCGGATGAAGTCCACCGGCCTGCCGGACCGGGTCGCGCTGTCCTCGCTGGCCTTCCTGCTGGGCCGCCGCGCCCCCTCCCGCGCGCCCTCCGGAACCGCCTGATTCCGGCGTCCTGCAGGGCCTCCGGATGGCCGACCCCGTGGTAGTCTCCCGCCGCTGATGCGCCCCGACGACGACTCGTCCGCCCGCCCCCGAGAACCCGGGCGGAAGTCCGTCGGGACCGGGCCTCCGGGCTGTCTCCGGAACCGCCTGGATCCGCGTCGGGACCCCGGCCGGAACCCCGGCGAAAACCATGATCCTCACCAAGACTCCGCTGCTCGCGGAGACGGTGCGCAAACTGGTTTCGCGGGGCGCCGCCGCTAACGCCTACCGCATCCTCTCCAAGCTGCATCCGGCGGATGTGGCGCAGGTGCTGGCCGACCTCCCCGAGGGGTACCGGCTCAAGACCTTCCGGGTCGTCTTCCAGCGGGACACCGCGCTGGCCGCGGAAGCACTCGGGGAACTCGGCGCCGAACGCGGCGCCACCCTGGTCGCCGGCCTCGAGCCCGGGCACATCTCCCAACTCCTCCAGGAACTCGACCCGGACGACGCGGCGCAGTTCCTCTCCGAACTGCCGGAGGAGCGCCGCGAGGAAGTGCTCGCCGGGATGCGGGCCCGGGAAGCCTCCGATGTCGAGGACCTGCTCCAGTACCCGGAGGAGACCGCCGGCCGGATCATGAGTCCCAAGGTGTTCTCCATCCCGGAGAGCACCACCGTCGGGGAGGCGATCCGCCGCCTGCAGGAGTCGCCCGATGTGGAGATGGTCTTCTACATCTATGTGGTGGACGACCACGGGACGCTGGTGGGCGTCCTCTCGCTGCGGCAGTTGCTGCGCCGCCGCCCGGAGACCCCGCTCTCCGAGGTGATGGTCACCGATGTCCTCCGGGTGCGCACCGACCTCGACCAGGAAGAGGTGGCCCAACTGGTCGCCAGTTACAACATCCTGGCGGTGCCGGTGGTGAACCACCAGGGCAAACTGGTCGGGGTCATCACGGTGGACGACATCATCGATGTGATCAAGGAGGAGGCCACCGAGGACATGTACCGGCTCGCCGGGCTGGGGGTCGCCGAGAGCGTCTTCACCCGCGCCCGCCGCTCCATCCGGATGCGGATCCCCTGGCTCGCGGTGAACCTGGCCACCGCCTTCCTCGCCGCCTGGGTGGTCAGCCTGTTCGAGGCCTCCATCGCCCGCTTCGCCGTCCTGGCGGTGTTCATGCCCATGGTGCCGCTCCTCGGCGGCAACGCCGGCAACCAGACCCTCACGGTGATGGTGCGGGGGATCGCGCTGGGGGAACTGAACTGGAAGAACTCCCGCAAGGCGCTCTTCAAGGAACTGGCGGTGGGGACGGTGAACGGCGCCTTCATCGGCCTGCTCATCGGCGGTTTCGCCTGGCTGTGGAAGGGCGACCCGCGGATCGGCCTGGCGCTCACCCTCGCCATGCTGGGGACCATGATCGTGGCCGCGGTGGTGGGCACCCTGATGCCGCTCACCCTGCGCTGGCTGCAGGTGGACCCGGCCCTCGCCTCGTCGGTCTTCGTCACCACCGCCACCGATGTCGCCGGGTTCCTGCTGTTCCTGGGCCTCGGCGTGAGCGTGCTGACCCACTTCTGACTCGCCGCTCCTCCACCGGTCACCCCCCGTCGAGCGACTCCCGAACCGCATCCGCCTCCGATGCCGCTGAACCGGGCGAAGTGCTTCGTCCTCCGCACCCACGCGGTGGGCGAGACCGACAAGTTGGCGGTGCTCTTCGCCGCCGAGGAAGGGAAGGTGCGCGGCTGGGCGAACGGCGCGCGGCGGCCGCGTTCCCGCTTCGGCGGCGCGCTCGAAGTCGGGAACTGCGTCGAGGCGCACTGGTTCGAACGCGAAGGCCGGGAACTGGTCACCCTCGACCGCTGCGACCTGGTCTCCTCGGCGCTGCCGCTGGTCCGCGACCCGGTCCGGGCGGCGGCCCTCGGGTACCTCTCGGAACTGGTGGAGATCTTCGCCACCGAGCGGGAGCCGCAGCCCCGGTTGTTCCGCCTGGTCGAATCCTGCCGCGCGGCCCTCTTCGCCGACCGGCCGCCGCTGCCGCTCGCCGCCTACTTCGAATCCTGGCTGCTGCGCCTGTCCGGGCTCTACCCGAGACCCGGCGTCTGCGAGTGCGGCGCCTCGTTCGAGACCGGGGCGGCGTCCTTCTTCGAGAGCGGCCCCACCTTCCGCTGCGCCGACTGCGCCGCCGGCCGGGACGAGCCCACCGCCCGGCTCTCCGCCGGCGCGGTCGAACTGCTGCGGCGTTTCCGCACCGCGCCGCCGGCGGAGATCCGCGCCGAGCCGCTCGCCGCCGAGGAAGTGTTCCGGTTCCACGGGTTCCTGGTGCGGGCGGCCGCCGAACGCTCCCTGCCGACCCGCCGCGCCCTGCTTGATCTTCTCGCCCCCGACTACAGCACCCCCCCCGCCGCCGCGCTCCCCCGGGCCGCCCCTCCCCGATGACCTTCCAGGACCTGATCCTGACCCTGAGCCGCCTCTGGGCGGAGCAGGGAGCGGTGCTGGCCCAGCCGTACGACCTGGAGATGGGCGCCGGCACCATGCACCCGGAGACCTTCTTCCGGACGCTGGGACCAGAACCCTGGCGAGTCGCCTATGTCCAGCCCTCGCGCCGCCCGGCGGACGGGAGATACGGCGAGAACCCGAACCGGCTCTACAAGCACCACCAGTTCCAGGTCATCCTGAAGCCGGCCCCGGCGGACATCCAGGATCTCTACCTGCGGAGCCTCGCCGCCTGCGGGGTGGACGCCGCCGAGCACGACATCCGGTTCGAGGAGGACAACTGGGCGGCGCCGACCCTCGGGGCCTGGGGCGTCGGCTGGCAGGTGCTCCTCGACGGCCTGGAGATCACCCAGTTCACCTACTTCCAGCAGGTCGGCGGCCGGGAGTTGGCGCCGATCTCGGTCGAGATCACCTACGGCCTGGAGCGGCTCTCCATGTATCTCCAGGATGTGGAGGAGGTGTACGACCTGGAGTGGGCGCCGGGGGTCTCCTACCGGACGGTGCGCCTCGCCGACGAGCGGGAGTGCTCCCGCTACGCCTTCGAGGAGGCGGACACCGGCGGCCTCCTCCGGGGGTTCGGGGAGGCGGTGGCCGAGGGGGAGCGGCTCCTCGAGGCGGGGCTGGTGATCCCGGGCTACGAGCAGTGCCTCCGGGCCTCGCACCTCTTCAACCTGCTCGACGCGCGCGGCGCGGTCTCGGTGAGCGACCGCCCGGCGCGGCTGCTCGCGGTCCGCCGCCTGGCCACCCTGGCGGCGGCGCGGCATCTGGAAGAGCGGGAAGGCTCGTGAGCGCGGGCGGGTCCCCGGCCCCCCTCCCGGAATCCGGGATCCCCCGGCGGGAGTTCGTCGTCGAGGTCGGCTGCGAGGAGATTCCGGCGGACTGGCTCGCCGGGCTCATCGGGCAGTTCGCGGCGGCGCTCGGGGCCGAACTCCGGAAAGCGGACCTCGACCCCGGGCCGCCGGAGGGCGCCGGCGCCCCCCGCCGCCTGGCCGTCCGGATCCCCGGCGTCCGGACCCGGCAGCCTGACCGCACCGAGGAGATCCTGGGCCCCCCGGCCCGGGTCGGCCGCACCCCGGACGGCGCCTGGTCCCGCGCCGCCCTCGGCTTCGCCCGGAGGCACGGCGTTCCCGAGGCCGACCTCGACGGGACGCTCTCGGAGATCACCACTCCCCGGGGCGAGTACCTGGGGATCCGCCGGGCCGCCCCGGGGCGCCCGGCCCCCGAAGTGCTCCCGGACGCCCTGGAGGCGGCGCTGCGCTCGCTCTCCTTCCCGAAGACCATGCACTGGGACGCATCCGTCGGCGGCCGGCCCTTCCCTTTCGGCCGCCCGATCCGCTGGCTCCTGCTGCTGCTCGGCGGCGAAGCGGTCCCGTTCACCATCGAGGTCCGGGGCGCCGCCCCGGTGCGGGCGGGGAACACCAGCCGGGGCCACCGGTTCCGCAGCGCCGCCGGCCCCCCCGGGGCGCCGTTCGCGGTCTCCTCCTTCGCGGCCCTCCGCGAGGGACTGGCCCGGCGCTCGGTGATCCTCGACCCCGGGGAGCGGGAAGCGGAACTCCGCCGCCGGATCGAGGCCGCCGCCGGCGGGGCGGAGGTGGTGTGGCCGCCGGATCCGCTCGGGGACCTGGTCGAGTGCCCCGGCGCGGTGCGCGGCGAGTACCCCGAGGAGTTCGAGGCGCTCCCCGAGGAGATCCGGCGCACGGTGCTGGTGCGCCACCAGAAGTACCTGCCGGTGGTCGGGGAGCGGGCCTTCATCGCCGTCACCAACCTGCCCGACGACCCGCAGGGCGCGATCCGGCGGGGGGCGGAGCGGGTGGTCCTGGCCCGCCTCCGGGATGCCCGGTTCTTCCTGGACGACGACCGGAAGAACGCTCTCTCTGCCCGGTCGCAGGCGCTGGCGGGCCTGGTGTTCCACCGGCGGCTCGGCTGCCTCGACGGGAAGTCGACCCGGATCGGGAAGTCGGCCCGGTGGCTCGCGGCCGGCGCCGGCGCGGACGCCGAGGCCGCCGAGCGGGCCGGGCTCCTCTCGAAGTGCGACCTCACCACCGGCCTGGTGGGCGAGTTCGCGTCCCTCCAGGGCGTCGCCGGCGGCCTCTACCTCCGCGAAGAAGGGGCCCCCGAGGCGGTCTGGCGGGCGGTGTACGACCACTACCGCCCGGAGGGGCTCGAAGGGCGCCTGCCGGAGACTGCGGAGGGGGCCGCGGTCTCCCTCGCCGACCGGGCGGACACGCTCGCCGGGTTCTTCCTCATCGGGAAAGAGCCGACGGGTTCCGGCGATCCCTACGGGCTGCGGCGGGCGGCGCTCTCCCTCCTCCGGACGCTCCGCGACGCTCCCGCCGCCTACCCGGAGTCCGCTCCCGACGGCTGGCCGACGCCGATGGCGCTCCTCGAACGCGCCCTCTCCGGCTACGACTTCCCCGACCACCTTTTTTCCGACGACGATCGCCGGGCCGCCGGGGAGTCCCTGGAGGAGTTCCTGCGCGACCGGCTGCCGCGCGCGCTCGGCGCCGGGGACCTCCCGCCGGGAGTCGTCCGGGCGGTCCTGTCGAGCCGCGGCCCGCGCCATCCGCTCCGCGACACCCGGGAACGCATCCTCCGCCTCTCGGAAGCGGTGGCGAGCGGCGATTACGCGACCCTCGCCGCCGCCGCCAAACGGGTGCGGCGGATCCTCTCCCCGGAGGCCCGGCAGGCCGCGGCGGACTCGGTGGACCCGGACCGGTTCGCCGCGCCGGCGGAGCGGGCGCTGGGGGAGGCGCTCGCCGGCGTCGGGAGCGAGATCGCCGCCGCCTTCGCCGGGCGGCGGTACCTGGAGGCGTTCGTGGCGCTGGCGCGGCTGTCGCCGCCGGTGAACCGGTTCTTCGACGAGGTGCTGGTGATGGCCGAAGAGGCCCCGGTCCGGGCGAACCGGCTGGCGCTGCTCGTCCGCCTCGACGCCCTGTTCGCGGAAGTCGGCGACCTCGGCGAGATCGAGTCCGCCGCCGGCTCCTGAGAGGGGGTTCGCGGAGATGGCGCGGGTTCGGCTGCTGCCCCCGGCGGTCGCCAACCAGATCGCCGCCGGCGAAGTCGTCGAACGGCCGGCGGCGGTCGTCCGGGAACTGGTGGAGAACTCCATAGACGCCGGCGCCGGGAAGATCTCCATCGTCTCGCGGAAGGCCGGCAGCGGGGAGATCCGGGTGACCGACGACGGCATCGGCATGACGGAGGAAGACGCCCGCCGGGCCCTGGAACGCCACGCCACCAGCAAGATCGAGTCGGTGGACGACCTGCGGGCGATCGGATCGCTCGGCTTCCGGGGGGAGGCGCTGCCTTCCATCGCCTCGGTCTCCCGGTTCCGGCTGCGCACCCGGCCCCGCGACTCGGAGGCCGGCTGGGAGATCGCGGTGGAGGGCGGGGAGACCGTCGCCGACCGGCCGGCCGGGGCGCCGCCGGGGACCGCGGTCGAAGTGCGCGATCTCTTCTACAACACCCCGGCGCGCCGCAAGTTCCTCCGGAAGGACGCCACCGAGACCGCGCGGATCGTCGCCGCGGTGTCGGCGCTCGCGGCCGCCTGGCCGCAGATCCGCTTCCGCCTCGAGAGCAACGGCCGCGAGGTGCTCTCCGTCGAGCCGGTCGAGGACCTCGGCGCCCGGCTGCGGCAACTCGAGCCGCGCTGGTTCCGGGAGGCGATCGTGGGCGAGGAGGCGGTCGGCCACTGCTCGGTCCGGGTGTTCCTCTCCCCGCCGACGCTGCCCCGGGGGGCTTCCGCCGGTCTGCGGCTGTTCGTGAACGGCCGCGCCGTCAGCGACCGGCGGCTGTTCCACGCGGTCACCCAGGCCTACCGGGAGATCTCGAGCCTCTCGGGGACCCCGAAGGCGTATGTCTTCCTCGAGGTTCCGCCCGAGGCGGTGGATGTGAATGTCCATCCGGCGAAGGCCGAAGTGCGTTTCGCCGACCCCCAGCAGGCGTGGCGGGCGGTTCGTTCGGCGGTGCTGGGCCGGCTCGGCGCCTCCCCGAAGCGGGTCGAGCCGGGCGGCTTCGGGTCGGGCGGGGTCGGTCTCGGCGGGGTCGAGTTCGGCGGGGGCGCCGGGGCGGCCGGTGCAGTGGCGCGGGAGGGCGGCGGCGCTCCCTTCGGCGCGGGGTTCGGGGACGGACGCGAGGCCGCCGACCTGCTCTACGGCGGCGGCGGAGGGGGTTCCGCCGACCTCGGGGAGGAAGCGGCCGCCCGGTTCTCCGACTTCGGCACGGCGGCGCCGGTGACGATCGGCCAGTTCCGCCGCACCTACATCGTCGCCGAGGATGCCTCCGGGCTGCTGCTGGTGGACCAGCACGCCGCCGAGGAGCGCGTGGTCTTCCACCGCCTCATGGAATCCGCCGGCGCCCCGCAGACGGCGCTCCTGCTGCAGCCGCACCCGCTGGAGTTGTCGGCGGCGGAGCGGTCCGAGTTCGCGGCGGTGCGGGAGCAGGTCGAGGCCGCCGGGTTCGAGATCGAACCGCAGAGCGGCGGCGCCCTCCTGCTGCGCGGGGTGCCGGCGCTGCTCGGCCTCGGAGCCGGGGTCTCGGTCCTCCTCCGCTCGCTGAACCCCGCCGACGGGGAATGCGTCGAGACCGCCGCCCTCGACATCCGCGCCCGCACCATGGCGCGGATCGCCTGCCACGCCTCGGTGACGGCGAACACCACCCTCTCCGGCGACCGGATGGCCGAGTTGCTGCGGAATCTCTGGGCCACCCCGAATCCCGCGACCTGCCCCCACGGCCGCCCCACCGTGCTCCGCTTCGACCTGCCGTGGCTCGAACGCCGCTTCGGCCGCCGCTGAACCGGGGAGCGCGGGCGTGGCCGGGAGCCGGGGCGGGCGGGGGCGCCCGTCGGGAAGACCGCCGGGGAAGGCCCGGGGGAATTCGCCGGAGCCCCCGATCCTCGGGGAGTGGATCCGCTACTACTGCGGCCGCGCGCTGCAGTTCGCCGGACTCTTCATCCTCACCGGGACGATGGCGCTCTTCTTCGGCACCGAGAACATGGAGCGCCGGATGCTCGCCGCTACCGGCGGGGCCTCCGTCCTCTTCGTGGCCGGCTGGCTCCTCAGCCGGAAACCGCCCCGGGGCGCCCGCCCGGAAGGCGGCTGAGTCCGGCGACCGGCCGCGAAACCGTCCCCGGCGCCTCCGGCGGCGGCGCCCGCGGCCGGCGCGAAACCTTGACCGGGGCGGGGGTTCGGCCTAAATTTCCGACTCCCCGCCAGAAGGCCGCCGGCAGAGCGTCCCGCAGACCGCTCCACCCGCGCGTCGAGACCGCCCTCCCCACCCCCACTCCCGCCGCCCCCCGGCGGCGTTGCTCCGAAACAGGACTCCTTCCGTGTTGAACATCCGCCTCGCCCGGACGGGCCGGAAACGGGACGCCCACTTCCGGGTCGTCGTCTCCGATTCCAAACACGGAAGGGTCGGGCGCATCCTGGAGACCGTGGGCTACTACCACCCGCGGATGGCGAACGACGCGGAGGGGCGGCTCCACATCGACCGGGACCGCGCCCGGTACTGGCTCGGCCACGGCGCCCGGCCGAGTCCCACCGTCCGCAGTTTCCTCCGCCGGATGCTGTCGGACCGGGTGCTGCCGGACCCGTCGGAAACACCGCCGGAGCAGACGGCCGACTCCGACGCGCCGGCCGCCGAATCGCTCCCGGCCGCTCCGGCCGACACTCCTGCTGCCCCCGCAACGCCCGCCGGAACTTCCGCTGCCGTGACCGCGGCAGCGGCGGCGACTCCGCCCGCTCCCCCACCGGCCGGCTGAAGCCCGGCGCCCCACGGGGCCCGACCCGCGGCCCGCCGGCCCGGGCGCGTTCGCCGGCGGGCGCAGCCGGCGGGGACCCGCCGCGCCTTCCGGGGCGATCCCACACCTTCCCGACCTCCTCCCGAATCGAATTGAGACTCGTCCCGTCATGGTTTCCCTCAGCGTCGGGAGTGCGACGGAATCCGGCCTTCCCGCCGGCGGGGCTCCTCCCGCGGGGGCCCCTGCCGCGGTGGAATCGCCGGCGGAGGTGGTCATCGGGCGGGTGGCGCGCCCGTTCGGTCGGCGCGGCGAAGTCGTCGTCGAACCGCTGACCGACCGCTGCGACCGGTTCTTCGACCTCGAGACCGCGGAGGTCGGCCTCCCGGGGGCGGAGGGCGTCCGCCGGGCGGTGGCTTCGGTGCGGATCCTCAAGGGCCGCCCGGTGGTGCGCTTCGACGGGGTGGGCGACATCGCCGCCGCCGAGGCTCTCCGCCGGTCGGAAATCCGCGTCCGGGAGGAGGAGCGGGCGCCGCTCGGGGCCGGGAGGTTCTACTTCGACGATCTGGTCGGCTGCCGCGCCGAAGACCCCGGCGGTGCGCCGCTGGGAGAGGTCACCGGGGTCGAGGACACCGCCGGCCCCTGCCTGCTGGTGCTCCGGCGGGAGGACGGCGGCGAGGTCCTGGTCCCCTTCGTGGAAGCGATCTGCCCGGAGGTCGATCCCGGAGCGGCGCGGATCGTGATGGCCCTGCCGGAGGGCCTCGCGGAGTTGAACGATGCGGATTGACCTCCTGACCCTGATGCCGGGGATGTTCGACTCGGTGTTCGACCACGGGATCGTCCGCCGCGCCCGGGGCGCCGGCCGCCTGGCGGTGTTCACCCATCCCCTGACGAACTGGAGCGGGGGGCGCTTCCAGCGCGCCGACGACGCCCCCTACGGCGGCGGCCCGGGGATGGTGCTGCGGGTCGAGCCGCTGGTGACCGCGGTGGAGGCCCTCCGGGACCTCGATCCCCGCCCGGCCCGCCTCCTGTTGCTCTCGCCCCGGGGCCGGCGGCTGACCCAGGACCTCACCGTCGAACTCGCCGACGAACCCCGGCTGCTGCTCGTCGCCGGACGCTACGAAGGCGTGGACGAGCGATTCCTCGAGATCGCCGGCGCGGAGGAAATCTCCGTCGGCGACTTCGTCCTGTCCGGGGGCGAGATCCCGGCGATGGCGCTGGTGGACGCGGTGACCCGCCTCCTGCCGGGCGCCGTGGGCGACCCGGACTCGGTCGCGGACGAATCCTTCAGCGCGGGTCTCCTGGAGCATCCCCACTACACCCGACCGGCCACCTTCCGGGGGCTCGGAGTCCCCGCGGTGCTGCGGTCGGGCGACCACGAAGCGGTGCGGCGGTTCCGCCGCGAACGATCCCTCGCCCTGACGGAGAGCCGTCGTCCCGACCTCTATCGGGCCGCGCTCGCCGCCGGGCGCGCCGGACCGGCCCCCGGCGGCGAACCCCGGGCCGGAGCCACCCCGGAGAACGCCCCATGAGCCGAGAGGCCCCCCCGACCGACACCGAACCCCTGAACGACGCCGATACCGACGCTGAGGCCGATGCCGGCGCGCTCGCCCTCCTCGGGGACGAGGACGACGCCGGCCTCCTCCCGGCGGCGGCCCCGGTCCTTCCCGGCGCCGAAGTCCTCCGCCGGCTCGAAGCCGCCGAACTCCGCCACGACCACCCGCCGCTCCACCCCGGCGATGCGGTCCGGGTCCACGCCACCATCCGGGAAGGGGACCGGGAACGCGTCCAGGTGTTCGAGGGGATCCTGATCGCCCTGAAGCACGGCGGGAACCGGCGGACGATCACCGTTCGCAAGACCTCCTTCGGCATCGCCGTGGAACGGATCTTCCCGCTCCACTCGCCGCTGATCGCGAAGATCGAAGTCGTCCGCTCCCACCATGTGCGGCGCGCCAAGTTGTATTTCCTGCGCGACCGGAAGGGGAAGGCCGCCCGCCTCCGGGAGAAACGCCGCTGAACCCGGCGCCGCCCCGGCGGGGAACCCTCCCGCCGCCGCGACCTCGTTCCGGTTCGCGGGATTCCGCCGGCGCCGGTGCCTCCGGAATCCCGGGAGCCGGTTCCCCCGACTCCGGGGAATCTCCGGGCAGTCGCGGACGCGTCGCCGGGGAGATCAGCGGGCGGTCCGCCGGGCCGAGGGCCGGGCGCATGACGCGCGACCGGGAACCCGCCCCGCCGCGTCCGTTCCGCGCCGACGGACGCCCGCTGGCCTGCGCCGTCACCCCCATCGGCAGTCTGACCCCGAGGCGGGTCGCCGACCTCCTGGCTGCCGGGGTGGACTTCGTCCAACTGCGCGACCGCGCCGCCACCGACCGCGCCTTCGAGCGGTTCCTGGCGCAGCTGCACGCCGAGTTTCCGCGGAGTCTCCGCCGCGTTCTGGTGAACGACCGCGTCGCCCCGGCGCTCCGGTATCCGGTCGCCGGGGTGCATCTGCCGGAGACCGGTCTGCCGGTGGCGGCAGCGCGCGCCCTCGGCGACCTCCGGGGCCGCCGCTGGCTGGTGGGGCGCTCGGTCCACGACGCGGGCGGGGCGGTCCGCGCGGCGGCGGCCGGCGCCGACTATGTCCTCCTCGGCCCGGTCCGGCCCACCGGCGCCAAGCGGCGGGCGTTGCCGCCGGGCGAGTTGGCGGCGGCCTGCCGCGACTGCCCGGTTCCGGTCTGGGCGGTGGGCGGGCTGGCCCCCGGGACGCTGGGCGCGGTCCGCGGCAGCGGAGTCCGGGGAGTCGCCGCCATCCGGGCGCTGGCCGACCCCGAACGGAGCGCCGCCTTCGTCGCGGCGCTCAAGTCCCTCGAACGGTCGTTCGACGAGTCCTTCGGGCCGGCCGCCGGCGCACCGGCCCCGCGCGCCCCCTCTCCGGGGACCCGAGGCGCCCCGGGGACCGACTCCGGGGGTTCGGTCGCCCCTTCCGCGGGGACCGCCGGAGGCCGGCCCGCGCCGGCGCGTCCGCCGTGGTGAAATTCGGGGGAGCGGAAGCACCGATGCGAACCCCGGCGCGCCACCCGCCGCCTTCCGACCGCGGGGAACCCCTCGGCGGACCCCGGGGGGAGCGCCGGCGCGGGCGGTCCTCTCCGGGCGCGCTGCCGGTCGTCGCCGTTTCCGGGGTCGCCCTTCTCGGGAGTGGATGGTTCTCCCCGGTGGCGGCGGCTGCGGCCCAGCCCCCGGCGAGCGAGGAACTCGAACAGGCCGCCGAACGGCGGTTCCTGAGCGCCGAGCAGTTCTATCGGGGCGGGCGGCAGGCGCAGGCGCTCCGCGACTACGAGACGGTGCTGGAGGCGATGGCGGAGAGCCGCCTCGCCGACGACGCCGCCCTCCGGATCGCCGTCCACCGCTTCGAAGTCGAAGGGAACCCGGTGGCCGCCGCGGAGATGGCGGAGCGGATGCTCGCCGAGTTCCCCACCGGGGACGCGATCCCGGGCGCCCACCACCTCCTCGGGCGGATCGCCGCCGCGAGCGTCCCCCCGCGCCCGGAAGACGCGACCGCGGAGTTCGAGCGCGCCCTGACCGCCGCCGGGCCGGGCGGCTCGGACTGGGCCTTCCCGGCGCTCCTGGGCATCGCCCGCGCCGCCGCCGCCCGGGGCGACGACGAGGCGGCGGCCGGCGCGCTCCTCTCGGCGCTCTACGAGACCGCGGCGCCGGCGACCGCGGAGCGCCGGAGATTCGAGGCCCGCTACGACCTGGCCCTGGCGCTCGCCCGCGCCGGACGGGACGAGGGGGCGCTCGCGGAACTGGCGTCGCTGCGCGCCGACCTCCTGCGCCGCCTCCGCGACGGCGGCGGGGCTCTCCCGGCGGCGCCGCCGGCCCCGGCCGACCCGCTGCCCGGGAGCGCGGAGGACGGGAGGGAGGACCGCAGCGAGGGCCGGGCAGAGGACTGGCCCGCCGGGCTGGCGCGCCGCAGCGAGGCGCTCTCCCTGCTGATCGCCCGATTCCGCGACCCGCGGGGGCCGGAGTGGCGCTTCGCCGGCTCCGTGCGGCCGCCGCGCGGACTCGACGAGCCGCTCGGCCTGCGCCTGGCCGGCGACCGGATCTCCGTGCTCGACCGGGACACCCGGGAGTTGCAGATCTTCACCGAGGGCGGCGCCTTCCGGACTGCGGTGTCCATGCGGAACCCCCGCGGCCTGGCGCTCGACCGGGCCGCCGCGGCGGCGATCGGGACCGGGGCCTCCGCCGAGGCCGCGGCGGTCGTCGCCGCCGAGGACCTGCTGGTGGTCGGCGGCAACGGCCTCACCCTGCGGGCGCCGGACCGGGACGGGGATCCGGAGCCGCTCCGCCGCATCCGCGCGGCGGCGGTCACCCCGGAGGGGTTCTGGGTCTGGGACGACCGGCGGAAGCAGGTGCTGCGCTTCGCCCGCTCGGGACTGTTCCTCGGCCCCCGGCCCCACCCCCGGCTGGAACGGGTGCGGCGGATCGCCCGGCATCCCCGCGGGGCGCTGCTGGTGATCGAGGAGCGGCAGGGGGTCCTCGGTTTCGACGCCGCGGGGCGCCGGATCTTCCACCGGCCGGTCGGCGGCGCGCTCGCGGAGCCGGTGGACCTGGTGTTCGACAGTCTGGGCCGGCTGTACCTGCTGGACCGGGCCGGCCCGCAGGTGCTCATCCACGACCTCGACTTCGCCGAAGTGGCCACCCTCTCCGGCGCGGTCTTCGGCGGCGCGGTGCGCCGGCCGGTCTCCTTCGATGTGGCCGGGGACGGCTCGCTGTTCCTCCTCGACGAAGCCACCGAGTCGGTGGGCGTGCTCCGATGAACGGCCCGGGGAGACCGGTCGCGGCGCGCCGCGGCCGCCGGCGGTTCCGCGCGGTCCGTTCCCTCTCGGTCTTGTTCTTCGGGGGGGCGCTCGCCGGCGCCGGCCCGGCCGCCGTTCCCGCCGCCTCCGGACAGGAAGCCGGCGCTCCGGCCGACCCGCTCCGGATCGCCGGCGACCTGCCCGGGCTCCGCGCCGCGGCGGGGGATCCGGACCGGGCGGCGTCGGTGCTCCTCGCTCTCGAAGAGGCGCTCCGGACGCTCGACGGCCGCCGGGACGCCGCCGGCGCGTTGCCCCCGATCGAGGCCGAGTTGTACCTGCGCGCCCTGGAGTACCGCGCCCGGGCCCATCTCACCCGGGACGAGCAGGCCGAGGCGGCGGAGGACTTCCGCGCCATCCTGCTCGCCGACCCCGGCTGGAGCCTCGATGTGGCCGACCTGACCCCGGCGGCGGTGGACCGCTTCGAATCCCAGCGGGGCGAGTTGGTCGCCTACCTGAGCGTGGCGACGGAACCGCCGGGGGGGATGGTCTTCGTCGGCGACGAGGCGGTCGGCGAGACGCCGCTCACCGCCCGCCCGGTCTTCGCCGGGGAGCACCGGGTCCGGGTGGAGCGGCCCGGCTACCGGGCGGTCGGGGAGCGGTCCGTGGATCTCCTCCCCGGCGAGATCGTTTCGCTGGAGTGGGAACTCGAGCGCACCGGCCCGGTCCTCTCCGTCATCACCGCTCCCGCCGGCGTCACCGTGCGGGTCGGCGGCCGGGTGGCCGGAGTCACCGCCGGCGACCTGCCGGAATCGCTCCGCGCCCTGGTGCCGCCCCGGTTCGCCGAGGAGGTCTTCTCCGCGCCGCTGCTGCTGGGCGGGCTGACCCTCGGCCCCCACGAGATCACCCTGGAAGCGCCCTGCCGCCGCGCCTCACGGTTCGTCTTCCACGCCGACGAACCCCGGGACTACCTGCCGCGGTTCATCCGGCTCCGCCCCTCCACCGGAGGTCTCCGCATCGAGAGCGACCCGAGCGGCGGCCGGGTGCTGCTCGACGGCGAGGAGCGGGGCCTGGCGCCGCTCTCGTTCTCGGCCATGTGTTCCGGGGAGCACCGGGTGGAGATCCGCCACCCCGCCGGTCGCTGTGTCCGGTCGGTCTCGGTCTCCCGGGGGAGCCGCACCGCCGTGCGCTGCGCCCTGCGCCCGGTGGTCGCCCTGGCCCCCGCCGCCCCCGGCGCCGAGCAGGCGCAGGCGGCGGTCCGCGGGGAGTTGGAGGCCGCCGCCGACTTCTTCTTCCTCGGCGAAGCGGAGGGTGACCGGGGCGGGGCCGGCTCCGGCTCGGGCCCGCGGGCGGCGGACGGCGAAGGGGCGGCCGGCGCCGGAGGCGGCGAAGGCGTGCAGGCGCGGGTGCGGGTGGTGGCGCCGCCGCCCGCCGCCGGGGAGGCCCGGGTGGAGTTCCTCGCCGCCGGCTCGAGAACCCCCGATGCCGCGCCCTTCGACCGCTTCGCGCCGGAGTCCGCCGCCGCCGCGCTCCGCGCCCTCCTGCGACTCCCGGAGCGGCGGCGCCCCTGGATCGGGCTCACGGTGGCGGTCCGCCGCGAGTGGGAGGACGGGGAGCGCCGCCGGGTCCTCGAAGCGGCGGCGGTCTGGCCCGGCGGTCCGGCGGAACTCGCCGGGATCGAGCCGGGCGATCTGGTGCGCGCCGCCGGCGGGGAACCGGTCTCCGATGAACTGGGTTTCGCCGAACGACTCGCCCGCCACGAACCGGGGAGCGCCTTCGACCTCCTGGCGCTCCGGGAGGGGGCCGAGCGTCCGCTGCGGCTGGTGGTGGCGGACACCCCGGTGCTCCCGGGGCGCTCCGGTGCCCGCTGCAACCGCCGCCTCACCGACCTGGCGGCGGCCTTCGCCCGGGGGCAGGCGGATTCCTGGGACCGGCTCGAAGCCGGACTCTGCCGGCTCCTGCTGGGCGATCCGGCGGGGGCGCTCTCCTCGGAGTTGGCCGACCTGGAACTGCCCCCGGGGCCGGGGATCGGGCAGGGAACGGTGCTCTATTACCGGGGGCTGGCGCTCCTGGCGGTCGGGGAGCGGGAACGGGCCGGCGCCGCGTTCGCCGCCGCCGCCGCCGCCCCCGGCGCCACCCTGCGGACCCACGACGGCCCGCTGCTGGCGCCGCTGGCGGCGCGCCGCGCGGCCCGCCTGCGGTGACCGGCGAAGGGCCGCCGGCGGCGGCGTCCGCCGGAGGCGTGCCCCGCACCTACTGCCTGATCGTCGAGAACGCGACTTCCGGGAACGCGCCGGGCCGGACCACGCCGCCGCCGGCGCGATTCGAGTTGACGGCGCGGGAGACCATCGTGGGCCGCGACCCCTCCTGCGCGGTGCGGCTCGACGACCTCTTCGTGAGCCGCCGCCACGCCCGGCTGCTGCTCCGGGGTTCGGATCTCCACCTCGACGACCTGGCGAGCACCAATGTGACCCGCCGGAACGGCGAGGCGGTGCGCACCCGGGTGCGGCTCCAGCCGGGCGATGTCCTCCACTTCGCTTCGGTGCGCGCCCGGCTGGTGGAGGTCTCCCCCGACGCGCCGGAAGGCCCCCCGATCCCGCCGCCGCCCGCGGAACCGCCCGCCGGGGGCGAGGCCGACGGGCCCGCCGGCGGCGCCGGGCCGACCGACGGCGCGGCGGAGGGGGCGGCGGCTCCCGCTCCGGCGCCGACCGCGGCGGCAGCGGCGGCGGCCGCCGCACCGGAAGCCCCGACCTCGGGCGGGAGCGCGCCTCCGGTCGCCGGGGAGGGAACGACGGCGGTCCCCGGAGCCGGCGCGCCCGGCGGGGTCGCGCCGCCCGAGGGGCCTGACCGGGCGGCGGCGGCGGACCGGCGGGATCCGGCCGGGGCGTCCGACCGGGCCGGGGGCCGGCCGGGGCGGGGACCGACGGAGCCGCAGCCGAAGGAGCCGGAACCGCCGGGAGCGGCGCCCCCGGGCGCAGGAATCGAGCGGGAACCGGCGCCGGGGAGCGAGCCGCGCCCGGAGCGGAACCCGGAAGTCTTCGTGGCGGGGCCGCTGCCGGGCGAAGCGGGGCGCGCCCGGGTCCGGGCGGCGCTCTGGCTGGCGGCCCTCACGGCGCTCGCGGCGCTGGGGGCGGCGCTCCTCCGATGACGGGGCCCTCCGAACCGTCCCGCCCGATGCGCGCCCCGGCGGTCCGCCCCGGCGCCACCGTCGGCGTCTTCGCCCCCTCCAGCCCGGTGCGCCTCCCCTTCCTGGAGGCCGGGGAAGAGCAACTGCGCCGGCTGGGCCTGACCCCGAAACGGGCCCCGCGCGCGCTCCGCCGCGCCGAGTACACCGCCGGGACCCCGAAAGACCGCGCCGCCGACTTCCGCTCCCTCCTCCGGGACGACGAAGTGAGCGCGCTCTTCGCCGCCCGCGGCGGCTACGGCAGTCTGGACCTGGTGTCCCGGATTGCCCCGATGGAACTGCGGGTCCACCCCAAGATCATCGTGGGTTCCAGCGACGCGACCGCGCTCCTGGCCGTGGCCCGGATGGCCGGTCTCCCCGGCCTCTACGGCCCCATGGTGGCGCAGCAGATCGCCCGCGGCCCGGAGGCCTTCGACGGGGAGGAACTCCTGGGTCTGCTCGGCGCCACCGAACCCGGCTTCCGCCTGCCCTGGGGGAACGCCTCCTTCCTCCACCCGGGTGCGGCGGAGGGGGTCCTCGCCGGCGGGTGCCTCTCGCTCCTCACCGCCCTCGAGGGCACCGACTACGCGCCCCGCTTCGCCGGGTCGATCGCCTTCTTCGAAGATGTCTCGGTGAAGCCCTACCAGTTGGAGCGGATGTTCTGGCAGTTCGAACGGAGCGGCGCCTTCGCCGGCATCGAGGGGGTCGTCTTCGGGCAGATGCCTGGCTGCGTCCAGCACCCGGACCAGGGCTACGCGCTCCCCGACCTGCTGCGCCGCTGGACGGAGGCGTTCCAGGTCCCGGTGGTGTTCGGCTTCGCCGCCGGGCATGTCTCCCCGGAGGGTGAGGACCGACGCTGCCGCACGCTCCCGCTGGGCGTCCGGGCGCGGATGGACGAAGACGGCCTCACCCTTCTCGAAGGCGTGGTCCGCTGACCCTCCCGCGGTGAGTTTCCCGCCGGCGCCCGGCGCGCGGGTGCACCTGCTGGGGATCGCCGGGACCGCGATGGCGTCCCTCGCCGGCCTGCTGAAGGCCCTGGGATACCGGGTGAGCGGCTCCGACGAACGCGCCTACCCGCCGATGTCCACGCGGCTCGAACGCGAGGGCATCCCGGTGCTCACCCCGTTCCGGGCGGGGAACCTCCCCGACCGCTGCGGCGCGGTCGTGGTGGGCAACGCCGTTTCCCGCGGCAACCCGGAACTGGAGGCCGCGCTCGACCGCCGGGAGCGCCTGGTCTCGTTCCCGGAGACGCTCCGGGAGACGGTCCTCCGCACCCGCCGGCCGGTCGTCGTCGCCGGCACCCACGGCAAGACGACGACGACCTCCCTCCTGGCCTTCATGTTCCGCCTCGCCGGCCGGGACGCCGGGTACCTGGTGGGCGGGGTCGCCCCGGACCTGGGCGGCAGTCACCGGCTCGGCGCTCCCGGCGAGGCCTTCGTGGTGGAGGGCGACGAGTACGACACCGCCTACTGGGACAAGGGACCCAAGTTCCTGCACTACCTGCCGGAAGTGGCGGTCGTCGGGAATGTGGAGTTCGACCACGCGGACATCTATCCCGACCGGGCCGCGGTGGAGCGCGTCTTCTCGTTCCTCGCCCGGCTGCCCCCCCGCCGGGGCCGGCTGCTGCTCGGCGCCGACTCCCCGGCGGCCGCGGCCCTCGCCGGGTCGGCGCACTGCCCGGTGGAGACCTTCGGCCTCTCGCGGGCGGCGGACTGGGTCGGAACCGTGGAGGAGTCCGGCCCCCGGGGAACGCAGCTGGGGGTCGCGGTCCGGGGGGAGCCGCGGCCGGCGCTCCGGGGCCGGTTCTGGGGCGCGGCCCAGTGCCGGAACCTGCTCGCCGCCGCGGCCGCCGCCGACCGGCTGGGCGTCCCCTGGGAGGCGGTGCGGGCGGCGGCGGAGGCGTTCTCGGGGGTGGCCTCCCGTATGGAAGTGCTCCACGAAGGGCCGGCGGGCGCGTCCGTCGGAGACGCCGGCGGGGCGTCTGCCGGCGAGGGGTCTGCCGCCGAGGGGTCTGCCGGCGGGGGCCGGCAGGTCGTCGTGGCCCGGGACTTCGCCCACCACCCGACCGCGGTCGCCGCCATCCTCGAGGCGGCCTCCTGCCGCTGGCCGGAACACCGCCTCGTCGCGGTCTTCGAACCCCGCTCCTTCACCGCCCGCAGCGCCGTGTTCCAGGAGGAATTCGCGGCGGCCTTCGACCGCGCCGCCGCGGTCCTCATCTCCGCCGCCCCCGAGGCCCGGGGCCGCGCGCCCGGGGAAGGCGCCCGGCTCGACACCGAACGCCTGGCGCGGGATCTGGACGCCGGAGGACGGACGGCGGCGGTCGTCCCGGACCTCGACGACCTGGCGGAACGGGCAGTGGACGCCGCCGTCGGGCGGGGGCAGGGGCCGACGGTGCTGCTCTTCCTCTCGAACGGCCACTTCGGCGGCCTCCCGGAACGGGTCGCCGCGGAGATCGGCGGAGAGACCGGGGCGAGTGTCGTTGGCCGGGAGGCCGCCTCACCGGGGCCAGCCGCGGACGAGGGACGCCGGCAGCCTGGCCGGTCGGTCGGCGTGCCGGGAGAGCCGGCTCCGTGGAACGATCCGATCGGAGAGTCTTCGATCGGGACCGACGCGAGCGGGCGGCTCCGGGATGAACCCGCCGAGACCGCTCGGTCGGAGGCGGACGACCGCCGGAAGCGCCGGAGAGAGCGACGGGCCATCCGACGGAAGGCGAAGCGGGCCGGCGTCGTCGGCGCGAAGGCCGGAGGCGAGCGGTTGGAGCACCTGCGGCGGTTCTACGCCATCCTCGACTCGCTCGAGCAGGCCCTCGGTGGGGCGCGGCGGCTGTCGGACTGCTCCGGCACCCTCGCCTGGCCCGAACGCGGCGTCTATTTCTTCCGGGAGGACGGCGAGGTCCGTGTCGGCTCCGGCATCGGCCCGCGCATCGTCCGCGTCGGCACCCACGCCCTGAAGCGGGGCTCCCGCACCCGTCTCTGGACCCGGCTCCGCTCCCACAAGGGCCGGGATCGCTCGGGGAGCGGGAACCACCGGGTCTCCATCTTCCGGGGCCATGTCGGGAACGCCCTGCGCGAACGGGACGGTTTCGACTGCCCCGACTGGGATCGGCGCAACCGCCCGCCGGGAACGATCACCCGGGAGATCCGGGAGCGCGAACGCCCGCTGGAAGAGGCGGTGAGCCGGACGATCGGCGCCATGCCCTTCCTCTGGCTCGCGGTCGAGGACGAACCGGGCCCGGACAGCCGGCGCGGCTCCCTGGAGCGCAACGCGATCGCCCTACTCAGCGGCTATGGGAGACCCGCGCCGGACCCGCCCTCGGCGTCCTGGCTCGGGCTCCACTGCGCCCGCGGCAAGGTGCGCCCTTCGGGCCTCTGGAACACGAACCATGTCGAGGACGACTACGACCCCGCCTTCCTCGACGAACTGGCCCGCTTCGTGGCCCGGATGGAGCGCCCCGCCTGAGCCGCCGGCCCGATCCGGATCCTTCGTCCGGGGGCCCGCCCGCCACGGTTACGATGCCCCCATGCCGATGAGGCGGACTCGCCGGAAGCCGAAGCGACGGCCGGCGCCGCCCCGGCGCGATCCGGTGGCCGGAACGCCTGCGACCCTGTTGGAGTCCCTGAAGCCGATGTTCCGCTTCGAACCGGTCATCGAGATCCCGGAGCAGACCCCGGAGGAGGCGATGCGGGAGACCTGGCTGCGTGTCGGGCACGACCTGAGAGCCGCGATGGGCCAGGTGCGGCCCGACTACGAACGCGCCCGCCGGGAGCGCGATCACCGGGGGTCGCAGCCATGACCGGGACCGGCCGCCCTCTCGGGCCGAGCCTCCGCGCCACCCTCTCCCGCGAACGCGCCCTCGAGGTGGGGGCAGCGGGTGCGATGCGGCACGGCCGCCAGGCTGCGACAGGGCCCGGAGCTTTCCTGCCGCCCGGAGGCCGCGGTTGATCGTCGTCATCTCCTGCGCCGGCCGCAAAAAGCCGGAAGCCGGGTACTTCCAGCGCCGGGACGGGCAGAGGGTGAAGTTCGTCGGGGATCCTGAAGCCCGGCACGACGATTTCGGTTTTGAGCGCGCGCGGCCCGATGATTCTTCCGACACGGGGGCACCGTGGCGGGACCGTCTCGTCGAATACAACGACGCCTACTCGGTTGACGAGAACCCTTTCGGCCTTCTGCCCGCCGGGCGGCTCTATGCGCACGAGGTCTATGGACGATTGGAACAGCGCTACGGACTGAAGGGCTTCTACATCCTCTCCGCCGGCTGGGGGCTGATCCGGGCGGACTTTCTGACGCCGCAGTACGACATCACCTTCAGCTCCCGAGCGAAGGACTACCAGCGCCGCAGCCAGCGCGAGACTTGGAACGACCTGATCTGTCTGCCGGACGAGACGACGGAACAGGTCATGTTCTTCGGCGGCAAGGACTATCTGCCGCTCTTCTGTCGTTTGACGGCGCAGGTCCGGGGAGAGCGAACCGTGTGGACGACTTCCGTTGATTCGCGGAAGGCACCGGGCTGCCGCGTCCGCCGATACGAGACCCGGACCCGGACGAACTGGCACTACGAGTGCGTCCGCGACTTCCTGGACGGGAAACTCGACTGACGAGCGCCCGCAGGAGAGGGTCGGCGCCGACCGCTCCGGGGCGGGGGAGGCGGTGGTATTCTGCGGATCGAGGAGAAAAAACGCCCATGCGCACCGCTCGCCGCCTTCTGCCCCTGACCCTGCTCGCCGGGTTCCTTCCCGCCTCCGTCCTCGCGCAGGGCGGGCCGGCGCCGGACAAGCCCCGTCCCATCGCCATCCGGGACAGCGTCTTCATCGAGGACCTGACCTGGATGGAAGTCCGCGACCTCATGGCCGCGGGCAAGACCACCGCCATCGTGGCCAGCGGCGGCGTGGAACAGAACGGGCCCTACCTGGTGACCGGCAAGCACAATGTCCTCCTCCGCGGCCTGACGGAAGTCATCGCCCGGGACCTCGGGGACGCGCTGGTGGCCCCGATCCTCAAGTTGGTCCCCGAAGGCGACTTCGATCCCCCCAGCGGGCACATGCGCTACCCGGGGACCGTCGGGCTCAGCGAGGAGACCTTCATGGCGGTGGTCCGGGATGTCTGCCGCAGCCTCAAGGCGAGCGGCTTCGAGCACCTGATCCTCATCGGGGACAGCGGCGGGAACCAGGCCGGGATGAAGGCGGTCGCCGAGGAGTTGATGGCCGAGTGGAAGGGGAACCCCGGCGTCCACTACATCCCCGAGTTCTACGACTACGCGGCGCTCCAGGAGTGGCTGGCGAAGCAGGGCGTCGAACAGACCCCGGAGGGGATCCACGACGACTACGCGATCACCTCGATGATGGCGGCGGTGGATCCGAACTCCATCCGCACCGCCGAACGCCGCCAGGCCGGTCTCTTCAGCATCAACGGGGTCGAGGTGGACCCGCTCGATGTCACCCGGATGTGGGGGAACCGGCTGTTCCGCCACCGCAGCGAGATGACCGTGAAGGCCATCCGCGCCGCCCGCGCCTCGCACTGAACCGGGAGCACCGCCCGCCGCCGGCCCCGGCTTCGGCGCCGCCGGCTCCGGCTTCGGCGCCGACAGCCGTCGCCGCCCCGACCGCCCTCCCGCCCGGAAGCGCCCCGCGCCGGGAGTCGTCGTGAGCGAGACCGCGCGGGGCCTGACCGGTTTCCTCGCCCGTCGCCGGCGAGCCGTCGCGGCCCTCCGGACAGCCGCTCGTTTCACCCTCCTCTACCTGACCCGGGCCCGCGCGGTGCGCCGCCGCTACGCCGAGGTCGAGCGCCGGGGAGAGCGTCTCCTTCTCGACGAGGGCCCCTTCGCCCTCCGCACCGGGCAGCGGCGGGAGACGCCGTGGCCCTGAGGCGATCCGCCTGAGCCGGCCGTGAAGTTCCGCGAAGCCCCGCCGCCGGACTACGCCTTCGGCTACCGGAAGCCGCCGGTCTCCGGGAACGACATCAACGGTCTGGGGGAGAAGACCCCGCGGCGCGCCCGGCAGGTCTTCCACAACGCCGACCCGGACCGGGCGATCGCCTGGCAGGGCCTCGACGACTTCTTCATGTGCCTGAACCCCTGGCAGGTGGTGCGGCACCGGCTCATCAACAAGTTCCAGTTGCGCCGGGAGCGCGGCCCGGTCGCCCGCCGGGTGCGCGACGACGGCCCGGAGGAGAACGCCCGCCTGGTGGAGGCCGCCGCCCGGAAGGCCGGCGCCACCCTCGTCGGCTTCACCGAGGTGCGGGACACCGATGTGTTCGAGGGACGCGAGGCGCCGTATCCCCACGCCGTCTGCCTGGGTCTGCCGATGCGGCGCGAGGAGATGGCCCACGCGGCGAAACCCCGGGGTGCCGCCGAGGTGATGCGCGCCTACCGGCAGGTGGCGCTGATCGCCATGGCGGTCGGCGCCTTCATCCGCCGCCGGGGGTTCCCCGCGAAAGCCTACGGCGACCCGAACGCGACGGACATCCTCCACCTCCCGCTCGCCGCCCGCGCCGGGCTGGGGCAGTTGGGGAAGCACGGTTCCCTGATCAGCCGGGAGCACGGCTCGAACTTCCGCCTGGCGGCGGTGCTCACCGAGATGCCGCTCCGGTTCGACGAGCCGCAGGACTTCGGCGTGGACGATGTGTGCCTCCACTGCCGCCGCTGCGTGCTGGACTGCCCGCCGGACGCGATCTACGAGGAGAAGCAGTGGGTGCGCGGCGAGAAGCGGTGGTATGTGGACTTCGACCGCTGCATCCCCTACTTCGCCAAGACCTTCGGCTGCGCCATCTGCATCGAGGTCTGCCCCTGGTCGGAGCCGGGCCGGGGGCCGCAGATCAGCGACCGGGCGCTCGCCCTCCGGGAGCGGCGCCGCGGCGCCCCGGGAAAGCGCGCCGCCGGCGGGGGAGCGGCGGCGCCGGAGGAATGAATACTCCGCCGGGCGGCGGCGTATAGGGAAGGTGTGGACTTCCCCATGGATGACGAGCGCGCCGGTGAGCGAACCGACGCCGGCGCCGGGGAACGAACCGGCGAGCGGGTCGGCGGCGGCGCCCGCTCCGGGCGGTCGGACCCGCAGGAGCAGGAGTGGATCCGGAAGTGCCGCAACGGGAGCCGCGCCGCGTACGAGCCGCTCGTCCGCCGCTACGCCGGCTGGGCCGAGGCGTACGCCTTCCGCCGGGTGGGGAACCGCGAAGAGGCCCGCGACCTGGCCCAGGAGGCCTTCGTCCGGGCGTTCCACGCGATGCCGCGATTCCGGCCCGGGCGCCCCTTCCTGCCCTGGTTCCTCACCATCCTGGACAACCTCTGCCGCAGTTGGCGCCGGCGTTTCCGGGCGGAACCGGGTCTCGAGGAGATCGCGCCGCCGACCACCGACGGCGGGATGGGGCGGCTCCAACGCCGGCTCGACCTGGAGCGCGGCCTCTCCGGCCTGCCGGAGGCGCAGCGCCGGGTGGTGGTCCTGAAGGAGATCCACGGCTTCGCCCACCGGGAGGTCGCGGAGCAACTCGAGATCCCGGTCGGCACGGCGATGTCCCGTCTCCACACCGCGCTCCGCCGCCTGCGCCGGATCCTCGGCGGCGGAGCGGAACCGGACCGGCGCCGGAAGCGGGGCGGGGAAGGGCCGCGCCTCCCGGCGGCGCCGGCGGAACGCGAAGCCGGAGGAGGTTCGGCATGAACGAAGAGACGCCTCCCGCCGACTCGGGCCGGATCCCCGGGGATGCCCCCGGCGTCGCGCCCGCCGACCGCGCCCCCCGCGCCGGGGACGCGGACGACGCGGCCCTCGACCGGTTCTGGCTGGGGGTCTATTCCCGGCTGGAGCGCGGGCTCGCCTGGATCCTGGTCTCCGTCTCCCTGGCCCTGCTGCTCGGCTACGGGGCCTGGGAGTTCGCCACCGTCTTTCTCGCCGACGCCGGGATCCCGGCGGTCGCGCGCCTCGGTACCGCCGGGCTCCTGCTCGGCCTCCTGCTGCTGCTGCTGGGCCTGGTCCGGGAACGGATCCGCGCCCGCGCCGCCGACCCGTTCCGGAGGGTCCGCCGATGATTCTTTCCACCACCCCGTCCGTTCCCGGCCAGGAAGTCGCCGAGGTGCTCGGCCTCGCCCGCGGCAACACCATCCGCAGCCGCCACCTCGGCCGCGACATCCTCGCCGGGCTCAAGGGCGTCGTCGGCGGCGAGATCGAGTCCTACACGAAACTCATGGCGGAGAGCCGGGAACAGGCCCTCGCCCGGATGATCGAGCACGCCGCCTCCCTCGGCGCCGACGCCGTCGTGGGCGTCCGGGTGGCGACCTCGATGGTGATGTCCACCGCCTCCGAGATCCTGGCCTACGGAACGGCGGTGAAACTCCGCCCCGCCCGCTGACCGGCCCCTCGCCCCGGACGCCGTCGCCCCTCGGGCCGGGCGTCGCCCCGGACCCGGCGGAACCGGTCGCGGTCGGCGTGGACGCCGGGACCGAAGCGGCGGTCAGCGAGTCCGGCGTCGAGTCCGTCGAGGAACCGGTCGAAGAGGATCGGGGCCGGTTCTTCGAGGACTTCCGGGTCGGGCAGCGGATCCGCCACCCGCTGGGGCGCACCGTGTACGCCGCGGACAACGCCTGGTTCTCGCTGCTCACCCAGAACCAGAACCCGATCCACCTCGACCGGCATCGAAGCGCCGAAACCCCGTTCGGCAAGCCGCTGGTGAACTCCTGCCTCACCCTCGCGCTCGCCACCGGCCAGTCGGTGCACGACCTCACCCGCAACGCCGTCGCGAACCTGGGCTGGGACCAGGTCCGGCTGCCGGCGCCGCTCTTCGAGGGCGACACCCTCTACTCGGAGAGCGAGGTGGTCGCCGTCCGCCCCTCCCGGTCGCGCCCGGAGGCGGGGATCGTCACCGTGCGGACCACCGGCCGCAGACCGGACGGAACCGTGGTGATCGAGTTCCGCCGCACCTTCCTCATCCCCCGGCGGGATCGTCTCCCCGACTGACTGCGGCCCGGTCCGGCGGAGGCCCGGGCGGCGGCGTTCGAAAGCGGCAGTTCCCGTCCGAAGGGCGCACCGATTCCGGGTCTGGCCGACCGATATACTCGGCCCCGATGCGTCACCGGGAGGAGCCTTCCGTCTCCGATTCCCTTTCCGGCTTCCTCCCCGAATGCCGGGAGAGCCGGGGTGGCGCGCGATTCCTGCCGGCGGCCGCGGTCGCCGCACTCCTCGTGGTATCGGCCGGGTGCGCTCGGCAGGCGCTGACGAGAAGGATGCCCCCCCCCCCCCCCCCCCCCGAGGAAACGGATGATGCCGCGGTTCGGGCGCGGCACTCCGCCGACTTCGTCCCGGTCACCGACGCCGTGCTGCGGGCGCCCTCACCGGGCGACTGGCCGAGTTGGCGGCGGACCCCCAACGGGTGGGGTTACAGCCCCCTGGCCCGGATCACTACGGGGAATGTCGGCGATCTCCGTATGGTCTGGTCGCGGGGTATGGGGCCGGGCAGCCAGCAGGCGACGCCGCTCGCCTACCGTGGCGTCCTCTATGTGCCCAATCCGCGCGATCTCATCGAGGCACTCGACGCCGCGACCGGGGACCTCCTCTGGGACTACGCCCGCGACCTGCCGGACGATGCCCCGAGGCGCGGGCGCCGGACGACGAATCGCAATCTCGCCATCTACGGTGACCGCGTCATCGACACCGGCAGCGACGAGTATCTCTTCGCGCTCGACGCGGTAACCGGGCGACTGGCTTGGGAGACGCGGATCCCCGAGATCGATCGCGCGCTACACACTTCCGGGCCGATCATCGCCGGAGGCCTGGTGATCTCCGGACGGGGTTGCCCGGCGCGCGGCAGCCCCGACGCCTGTGTCGTCGTCGCCCACGACGCGCTGACCGGGGAGGAGCGCTGGAGAAGGCGCCTGATCCCCGGCCCGGGTGAGCCGGGTGACGAGACCTGGGGCCGCGTGCCGTTCCGGGAGCGCAGACATATCGGCGCCTGGATGCCGGCGAGTTACGACCCGGACCTGCGTCTCCTCTACATCGGCACCTCGGTGACCGCTCCGGCCCCGAAGTTCCTCCTCGGCGGGGTCGGCCGGTCCCACCTCTACGAGAACTCCACGCTGGCGCTCGAAATCGAGAGCGGGGAGATCGTCTGGTACTCCTGGATCCGTGCGTCGGTTCGTGGCCGGATGGAGTTTCCCTCGACAATACCCGGCGTTTCCGGTACGATCCGCCCAAACGGTTATCTCACTTGGGGAGTGAGTGCCGGAAGGAGTCGGCTTCGTGCGGCGATTCAACATCAAGAGGCTCAATGAGGATCTGACCTCGCACTCGGGGCTGGCGCTGGTGGGACAGGCGCTCCTCCACAGTGGTTTGTGCGAGGCGGCGGATCGCGCCGTGTCCCACCACCACGGGATCAAGCACGGGGATGTCCTCGGCTCCTACATCGGCTTGCTGAGTCTGGGCAAGCACGATTTCGAGGCGATCGAGAGTCTGCGGAAGGACCTGTTCTTCCGCGAGGCGATGGGTTTGGCGAAGGTTCCGTCCTCGGCCACCATCCGCCTCCGTTTCGACGACCATGCGGAGCGACTGCTCCCCCTGGTCCGCGACAGCGCGGTGCAGGTCTTGCGGAGGGTGAAGGCCAAGCCGACGCCGCTGGACACCGGACATGTGCCTCTGGATGCGGATGTGACGCCGTTCGACAACTCCCAGACCCGGAAGGAGGGCGTCTCGCGCACCTACCACGGCTATGACGGCTACGCGCCGATGGCGGCTTACCTGGGGCGGGAGGGGTACTGCCTGGAGTTCGAGCTGCGGAAGGGGGTGCAGCACTGCCAGAAGGGGACACCGGAGTTCCTGGAGCGGGTCCTGGGGCAGGCTCGCCACCTGACCGCGGCGCCGGTACTGCTGCGTCTCGATGCCGGGAACGATGCCCTCGACAACATGAAGGTGGTGTTCGATCATCGGGATGCGGGGGGGAAGGCGGACTTCCTCATCAAGTGGAACCCGCGCAAGGACGTCGCGAAGAACTGGCTCCAGTACGCCGAGCGCCGGCGGGTACGGTTCGACCGCCCCCGCAAGGGGAAGCGGGTGGCGGTGTTCACGATCCAGCAGACGCGCCGGCATCGAGGCGAGGACTATCCGTTGCGGCGGGTGATGCGGGTGACGGAGCGGAAGAGCACTCCGGGCGGGCAGTTGCTTCTGGAGCCGAAGGTCACGGTCGAGGGGTGGTGGACGACTCTGGATCTGGACGACCAGCGGGTGATCGACCTGTATGCCGACCACGGCACCTCGGAGCAGTTCCACAGCGAGTTCAAGACGGACCTGAGCATCGAGAGGCTTCCCTCGCGGAAGTTCGCCACCAACGCTCTGGTGCTGAGTTGCGCCACGGTGGCGTACAACATCCTGCGCTGGCTGGGGCAGATGGGTTTGGTGGCGCCCGGGGGCCCGGTCCGCCATCCGGCGGAGCGTCGGCGGATCCGCACCGTGATCCAGGAACTGATGTATCGGGCGGCCCGGGTGATCCACTCCGGACGGCGCCTTTGGCTCGGCTTCGGCCGGCGGTGTCCGGCCGTGGAGGTCTTTTCCATGCTCTACGCGCGCCTCGCACCCACTTGACGACCTTCGGACCTCCGTTCTCCTCGGTTCTGCGCCCGAACCATGCCTTCGGTCATCGAGAGCGGTCGCCGAACCGGCATCTCCGCAAGTTCGGGGGCGCATTCCCTGTCCGATCCTCATTTGTGACCACATAACACCCTCTATCCACCCCCTCCGAGTGCTCTTTACGCACTCGATACATACCCGAATCGGTCTCCAAACCATCATCGCACGGATTCAGGGTACTACCAGCACCTGAACGACCACTGGGACCTGGACCACCCGTTCGAGCGGATGCTCGTGGACACGGCGGTGGCGCCCGACGCGGAGTCGGTGGACTGGATCAACCCCCGGATCGAAACGGGCGCGGTCCGTCGGGTCCTGACCGGCATTCCGGGGAAGACCGGCGTGATCTATACCCTCGACCGCGAGACCGGCGAGTTCCTCTGGGCGAAGCCCACGGTCTTCCAGAATGTCATCGCCGATCTGGACGGCGCCACCGGCGAGGTCACCGAGAACACCGAGGTGGTCTTCGACGCGTTGGACGAGGCGGCGGTTCTGGTCTGCCCCGGTCTCTTCGGCGGCAAGGGGTGGGAAGCCGGCGCTTACAGCCCGCTGACGAACGCCATGTACCTGCCGGTGCGCAACAGTTGCGCCCGCATGCGGGCCACCCTGGGAGGCAGCCAGCCGGGGTACGTCCTCGACGCGCGGCACGAGTTCGCGCCGGGCGCCACCGATCTCGGGGCGGTTCATGCGGTCTCGGCCGAAACCGGCCGGACCCTGTGGGTCCACCGGCAGCGGGCGGCGACGATGTCGCTCACCGCGACGGGAGGCGGGCTGGTCTTCGGCGGGGATGTCGCCGGCGGATTCCGGGCCTTCGACCAGGAGACCGGCGCCGTGCTCTGGGAAACGAGACTGGGAGCGCCGGTGACCGGTTTCCCCATCACCTACGCCGTGGCCGGCCGCCAGTATGTCTTGGTGAGTACCGGCACGGCCGCGAATGCTTCCGACGCACTCCTGCTCACTCCGGAACTGCGGCCGAGCGCGTCCAACCAGATCTTCGTGTTCGCGCTCCCGGACCGGGCCGAGTTCCGGGGCTGAGCGGTTTCTCGCGATCGTGCCCGACACCCCGGCCCTCTCCACTTTCCGCACCGTCCGCGGAGGTACTGGCATGTGTTCCCGACTCGACCGGTCGATCGGCTCGCTTCTCGTCCTGGCGACTCCGTTTCTCTTCTCCGGGACGGCGGGCGCTCTCGCCGGCGCCGGGGGCGAAGACTGGCCGCACTGGCGCGGGCCCTCCCGGGACGGCGTCAGCGGGGAAACCGGCCTCCCGGTAGTCTGGGACACCGAGGAAGGCGTCCTCTGGAAGACCGAGATGCCCGCCTGGAGCGCCGCCACCCCGATCGTTTCCGGGGGCATGATCTTCCTGAATGTCTCGATCCCCGACGAGGGGGTCGTGGTTCCGGCGAACCCGTGGCGCGGCTACCGACGACTCCGGGAAGAGGCCCGCACCGGGCGCGGGAATGTGGAGTACGCCGGCCGCCTCGAGTTGTGGGGGCTCGACCGGGCCGACGGTTCGGTGCGCTGGAAGCGGCCGCTCGGCCACGGGGACCGGCGGGGGCGGAAGCAGAACATGTCCTCGCCCTCGCCGGTCACCGACGGGGAGCGGGTGTTCGCCCTCACCGGCACCGGGATCCTCAAGGCGTTCGACTTCGCCGGCGCCGAGATCTGGGCGCGGGACCTCCAGGCCGACTACGGGGAGTTCGGTCTGTACTGGGGTTACGGCAGCAGTCCGCTCCTGTTCGGCGACGCGCTCTTCGTGCAGGTGCTCCACGGGTGGAAGACCGACGACCCTTCCTACCTCCTGCGGATCTCGCCGGACACCGGGGAGACCGTCTGGCGGGTGGAGCGCCCGACCGAAGCCATTCGCGAATCCCCGGACTCGTACAGCACGCCGTTCGTACACGAGATCGAGGGTCGCCACGAGTTGGTCGTGACCGGCGGGGATGTGGTGACCGGACACGACCTCGACAGCGGTCGGGAACGGTGGCGGTCCCGGGGGCTGAACCCGGAGAACGACCCTTGGTACCGGATCGTGTCCTCGCCGGTGGTGAAGGACGGGATCATCTACGCCCCGACGCGGGTGAAGCCGCTGTTGGCGCTGCGCGCCGGCGGGGCAGGGGACATCACCGAATCCCACCGGATCTGGTCCTTCGACCGGGGCCCCGATGTGCCGAGCCCGGTGACCGACGGGAAGAGGTTCTATGTGGTCACCGACAACGGGGTCCTCTACGCGCTCGACGCCCGGACCGGGGAGGCGCTTTCCGGCCCGCACCGACTGCCGCCGGGGACCTACAGCGCCTCGCCGGTGCTCGCCGAGGGGCGGATCTACATCATCAACGAGGACGGGGTGGCTTCGGTGGTCCGGGTGGACGGCGACGAGATCGAGGTCCTCGCCCGGAACGACATGGACGCCTACACGCTCAGTTCCATGGCCTTCTCGCGCGGACAGATCTTCGTCCGCACCGCCGAGGCCCTCTACTGCATCGGCAGCCCCTCCGCCTCCTGAAGAATCTGTTGCCCCGGTGGCGGCTGCGGTCGTTTCCCCCTCCGGCTCCCGCTCCCGGGCGGTCGGTCCTTCCGGATTCTCAGGTAACGAGGTCGCCGAGGGTGGCGCGCAGTTCGTCCGCGATGGCGTGCGCCCGCCACTTGCTGCGCATCGCGGTTTCGACCTGTTCGCTGACCCGCGCCGCTTCGCTCCGGTCCCGATGGACCGGCAGCACCAGATACCGCCAGCGATCCCCGAGGTTCGGCAGGGTCGTGTCCACGAACACATACGGCGCGACCTGCCGCTGTACTTCCGTCGAGGACAGCAGCGCCAGCAGGTAGAACGGCGTGAGACCGTACGGATTGTCGAGGTTCCGAACGCGCAGGGTCAGCAACTCCCGCGTCAGCAGGACGCGCCGATCCCGGGCGGCGGCCATGGCGACGGTGCCGATTCGATAACTGCCTCGTCGGACGAAGATCACATCCCCCTCCTCGGGCATCCTCCTGTTGCGCGTCATGCGTTCCCAGACCTCCTCCGGAACGCCGGCGGTGGGATCCCGATACATCTCCCAGTTCACGATGTCCTTGACCCGGATGTAGGGCACGGGGCCGGCGCCCTTGTCGGTGTTGGCCGGAGAGCCATGCCCGTCCCACGCGTCCACCGCTCCTTCCTCCACGAGTCGCCCCAGGGTGACGCCGACGCGGTCGGGAGGCAGAGCCGGCGCCTCCTTGATCCGGGCCCGGTAGAAGGTCGGTTTGAGCAGGTCGTTTTCCAGGGCGGAGGACGGAACGGTGAAGACATGCTCGTTGTGTTCCGCGTCGGGGTCGTCGAGTTCGTCCAGGACCACCGAGAGATCGTTCCAGATCTCGTTCGTGCCCGGACGGTACAGGGGATCGCCCCGCAGGTCGTGTCCCATCTCCCGCGGCGTCGCCATGATGATCCGCTCGCCCTGGGGCCGGCCCTTCTCGACGACGAGCAGGCAGGTCTTCGCGTTGCAGTGCGGCCGGAAGGTGTTGTGCGGAAGATCTACGATGGCGACGATGTTGTTTCCGCGGGTGATGAAGTCCCGGAGGAACTCCAGGGAGGGGGCGTGGAACACCGTGTCGGGAAGGACGATCCCCAGCCTCCCTCCGTCGCGGAGCATCTCGAAGGCGCGCTCGACGAACAGCACGTACGGATCGCGGTCCACCGCTGCCAAAGGCTCCCATGCCGTTCCCTTCCGGCGATGCCGATGTCCCAGGCGGAAGTGCCCGGCGTCCCGCTGCGATACCTTGGTCTTCGTCCCGAACGGGGGATTCGTCAGGACGATATCGAACTTACGGAAACGCCCCTCCTCCACGAAGCAGGCGCGCGCCTCGCCGACGAATTCCTCGGCTCGGTGCAGGGAATTCTCATGCACGATGTTGCTGCGCCCGTCACCGGAGATCGCCATGTGTGCCTTGGCGATCCGGACCAGGTCGGTCTCCTTGTCGATCCCGAAGAACGAGCGCGCCGCGATGGCGCGCTGCTGTTGCGCGAGGCTCGAACTGCCCCTCCACTCCGGATCCTCGGCCATCGTCCGCCATACCTGCTTCATGGCATGGATCAGGAACCCGCCGGAACCGCAGGCGGGGTCGCAGACGCGATCTCCGTGGCGCGGGGACGCCAGTTTCACCGCGATTCGAACCACGCCGCGCGGGGTGAAGAACTCGCCCTTCTCGCCGATGAACTTGGACTCGGAGAAGACTTCGAAGGCGTCCCCCACGACATCGCTGTCAGTCTTCAGGAGGCTCCCGCGCTCCAACTGCCCGACCACCCAGGCGAGCGAGCGGTCGTCGAGGGTGAGATCCTCGTGGGGAGTGAAGATCCCCTCGCCGCTGAATTCATCTCGTACGCGGTGGAACATCTCCTTGACGCGGCGGGCGACCTCGCCGACCGGTTCCCCGGCTTGAACGCGGAAATGGGGCGGCTGTCCGAGGAAAGTCTGTTCGTCCTGCAACTTGGCGAAGACGATCTTGATCATCTCGTTGCCGAGTTTCTCGCGGCGGCTGATCGAGGTATTGGCGTAGAGCGTGTTCAGGATGCGGCGGAAGGCGCTCTTCAGTTCGTCGCGGCGGAACGGTTCCAGGTCGGCCTTGGTCAGGCGGCCGATGTCCTCGACGGATTGACCGAGGACCGGGATGTTGTTCAGGTAGTCGTCGAGGACGCGCGGTCCGTCCCGGTACAGGTAGGCGATGTCCGCACCGTTCGTCCAGACGCCCCAGATCGCCGAGGTCGCCGTCAGGTACGACTTCAACTGCGCCAGGCCGTCCTTGCGGCCGGGGTTCTTCGTTTCGACGATGCCCAGGATGTCGGACGTCGGATCGCGTCCCTCCGGGGATCGGTACACCACGAGGTCAGCCCGGTCAGGGAAGTGGCCGGCGCCGCGCGGAATGCGGACCTCGATGTCGAGCGCGGCCTTCGGGTACCGGTAACTCTCGACGAGGATCCGTTCGTACTCTTGGCGGACCTTCTCTTCCGGGGCCGAGAGGACCACGAGTTTCCCCGTGGCGAAGTCGGCGCCCTTGAGTCTGGACATCAGCAGTTCTCCTCTACGGTGCGGCGAAGTCTGCCGGAGCGTGCCGCCGGACGGGTTCGCCGTGGTTCTCAGGCGGAACCGTAGGCGCGGAGAAGGTCAAGAATCGTCATCCCCGTGGAGGGACACGTTCCAAGGGGGACGCGCCCTCCGGGCGGGGCGAGGAGCCGCTTCTACTGTACCGCAGGTCGCCGGGGCGGCCCGCTGTCGTGGCGCTTCACCCGTGCGGGGACCTCCGGCGGAGGCAACGACTCGCCTATGCCGAAGGGAGGCGCCCGCAGCGGATCCGGTCCAGGCGGGCCGGCGCCGTTCGGTGCGGGCCCGGCGCGCTCGGTGATCCCGGCTGCCGGCCGCAGGTCAGCCCGGGAGGCCGCGGAGGCGGGCGACGATCGCCCGGCTCTCCGGGGGCGGGGGGCCGGTGCGGCGGCTCACCGCCCAGGTGACCAGCAGGTTCAGCAGCATCCCGAGCGTCCCGATCCCCTCCGGGCTGATCCCGAACCACCAGGCTTCCGGGCCGCTCCACTCGAAGACCTTGAACCAGGCGATGTAGAGGGCGGTGAAGCCGGTGCCGGCGATCATCCCGGCGACCGCGCCCCGGCTGGTCACCCAGGTGGTGAACACCCCGAGCACCAGCACCGGGAAGAAACTGGCCGCCGCCAGCCCGAAGGCGAAGGCGACCACCGCCGCCACATAGTCGGGCGGGTAGATCCCGGCGAAGATCGCCACCACCACCGCGCCGGCGGCGGAGAGCCGGGCCGCCCGCAGTTCCCCGCGCTCGCTCATCCCCGGCCGCCAGAACCGCTTCAGCAGGTCGTGCGAGATCGAGGCGGAGATGACGAGCAGCAGCCCGGCGGCGGTGGAGAGCGCCGCCGCCAGCCCCCCGGCGGCGACCAGCCCCACCACCCAGGCCGGCAACTGGGCGATCTCCGGGTTCGCCAGCACGATGATGTCCCGGTCGATGACGATCTCCGCTCCGGGACCCTCGGAGTACTGGATGAGCCCGTCTCCGTTCCGGTCGGTGAACGAGATGAGCCCGGTGGCCTCCCAGTTCCGGAACCAGTCCGGGACCTCGGCGACCGCCGTCCCGTGGAGGGTCTGGATCAGGTTCACCCGCGCGAAGGCGGCGACCGCCGGGGCGGTGGTGTAGAGGACGGCGATGAACAGCAGCGCCCACATCACGCTCCAGCGGGCCAGCCGCGCGCTCTTCACCGTGTAGAACCGGATGAGCACATGCGGCAGGCCGGCGGTGCCGGCCATGAGGGCCAGGGTGATGGCGAAGACATCGCCCAGGGACTTCTTGCCGGCGACGAAGGCGCCGGTGTACTCCGGGAGTCCCAGGTCGGCGTGGATGCGGTCGATCGCCCGCAGCAGCGCCACCCCGGCGTTCTCCCCTTCCACCAGCGTGGAGCCGAAGCCGATCTGCGGGATCGGGGTGCCGGTCATCATCCAGGAGATGGCGCCGGCCGGGATCAGGAAGGCGACGATCAGGACGCAGTACTGCGCCACCTGCGTGTAGGTGATGCCGCGCATCCCTCCCAGGGTGGCGTAGAGCAGGACGATCACCCCGCCGATCACCACCCCCCACTCCACCGGGATGGTGAAGAACCGGGAGAAGACGACGCCGACGCCGCGCATCTGCCCGGCGACATAGGTGAACGAGATGAAGACCGCGCACACCACCGCGGTGAGCCGGGCGGCGTGGGAGGCGTAGCGGTCGCCGACGAACTCCGGGATCGTGTAGCGCCCGTAGCGGCGCAGGTACGGGGCGACCAGCAGCGCCAGCAGGACGTACCCGCCGGTCCAGCCCATCAGGTAGATCGCCCCGTCGTAGCCCATGAACGAGATCAGGCCGGCCATCGAGATGAACGAGGCGGCGCTCATCCAATCGGCCCCGGTGGCCATCCCGTTGGCGACCGCCGAGACCCCGCGGCCGGCCACATAGAAACCGGAGGTGGTGCGGACGCGGCTGGCGACCGCGATCGCCGTGTAGAGGGCGAAACTGCCGGCGACGAAGACGAAGGTCCAGGCGCCGATGCTCACGAGGAACCGTCGTTTCCGGGGTCGGCTCCGGGCGCGGGATCGCGGCCCGGCGGTGAGTCCGGATCGCGTTCGAGGCGATCCATGACCACCGCGTTCACCACCAGCAGGACCAGGAAGACCAGGATCGCGCCCTGCTGGGCGAACCAGAACCCGAGCGGGAAGCCGAAGAACCGGATCCCGTTCAGCGGGGCGGCGAAGAGCACCCCGAGGCCCAGCGAGACCGTGAACCAGACCGCGAGCAGTACCGCGATGAGCCGGAGACTCCGCCGCCAGGCGCGCTCCCCCCGGCCGCCGCTGCCGTCGCCGCCGGTTCCGTCCTCCCCTCCGGCCCCGGAGTCGGCGCCGGGATCACCCGGGGCGCCGGGACCGGGGAGGGGGGACACGGAGGCCACGAAGCGGGGGAGGGGGAGGGCGGGACGCCGGGGCGGCGTTCGCTTTCGGCGGAATTTAGGCGATATGCTCGCCGGCCCGTTCGAGGAGGAGACCGTTGATCCCACCGTCCTTCGATTACCGAGCGCCGGAGAGCCTCGCCGAGGCCAGCCGGCTGCTCGTCGAGAACCCGGAAGCGAAACTCCTCGCCGGCGGCCACAGCCTCATCCCGATGATGAAGTTCCGGCTGGCGGAGCCGCCCCGACTCATCGACCTGCGCCGGGTCCCCGGCCTCTCCGGCATCCGCGCCGAGAACGGCGAGATCGTGATCGGCGCCATGACCCGCGAGTCGGAAGTGGAGAAGTCGGAGGTCGTCCTCCGGCGCCTGCCGCTCCTCGCCGACACCGCCCGGGTCGTCGCCGATCCGCTGGTGCGCAACCTGGCCACCATCGGCGGGAACCTCGCCCACGCCGACCCGGCGAACGACCACCCGGCGACCATGCTGGCCTACCGGGCGCGGTTCGCGGTCTCCGGCCCCGGGGGCGACCGGCAGGTCCCGGCCGACGACTTCTTCACCGGGCCGTTCTCGACCGCGCTCGAAGCCGGCGAGATCCTCACCGCGATCCACCTCCCCGAGCCCGGCCCCGGCGCGGGAGGCGCCTACGAGAAGTTCGAGCGCAAGGTGGGCGACTACGCGGTGGCGGCGGTCGCGGTCCAACTGCGGGTCGAAACGGGCCGGATCGCCGAGGCCGGGGTGGCGCTCACCAATGTGGGCCTGACCCCCATCCGCGCCGAAGCGGCGGAAGCGGCGCTCGTCGGCAGCGACGGCGGGGAGGCGGCCCGGGACGCGGCGTCCGCCGCGGCCGCCGAAGCCGCCGACCCGACGGCGGACAGCCGGGGCGGCGTCGAATACAAGCGGGCCCTGGTCCGCACTCTCGCCTGGCGGGCCCTCGACAGGGCGCTCGGAAGGGCGTCGGAGGCAGCATGAGCGCGCATCGCATCTCGGTGACCATCAACGGGGAGGCGCACGAGCGGGAGGTCGAATCCCGGCTCCTCCTCGTCCACTTCATCCGCGAAGAGGTCGGGCTCACCGGCACCCACATCGGCTGCGACACCACCTCCTGCGGCGCCTGCACGGTCCTGCTCGACGGCGTGCCGGTGAAGAGTTGCACCGTCTTCGCGGTCGCCGCGGACGGCGCCGCGATCACCACCGTGGAAGGCCTCGCGAACGGCGACCTCCACCCGGTGCAGCAGGGCTTCCGCGAGAAGCACGGCCTGCAGTGCGGTTTCTGCACCCCGGGCATGATGTTGACCGCGAAGGCGCTCCTCGAAGAGAACCCCGATCCCACCGAAGAGGACATCCGCTGGGGCATCTCCGGCAACCTCTGCCGGTGCACCGGCTATGTCAACATCGTGAAGGCGGTGCAGCACGCCGCCGCGGCGATGAAGGAGAAGAGCGATGGCTGAATGCCGCGGTCTCGGACACTCGGTCCTCCGCAAGGAGGACGCCCGCTTCCTCCGCGGGAAGGGCAACTACATCGACGACATCCGGCTGCCGGGGATGCTCTACCTCGACATCGCCCGGAGCCCCTACGCCCACGCCCGGATCACGAAGATCCACGAGGAAACGGCGACCGCCGTCCCCGGGGTGGCCGCGGTCGTCACCGGCAAGACCCTCGAGCAGTACAAGTTGGCCTGGATGCCCACCCTCATGGGCGACCGGCAGATGGTGCTCCCGGTGGACACCGTGAAGTACCAGGCCCAGGAAGTGGCGGCGGTGGTCGCGACCTCCCGGTACGCCGCCGCCGACGGCGTGGCCGCGCTGGAGGTGGACTACGACCCGCTGCCGGTGGTGGCGGACCCGCACGAAGCCCTGAAGCCCGACGCGACCAAGGTGCGCGACGACAAGGAGAGCAACCACATCTGGCACTGGGAGACCGGCGACCGGGAGGCGACGGAAGCGGCGCTCGCCGACTCCGAAGTGGTCGTCGAACAGCAGATGCACATCCCGCGCATCCATGTGGCCTCCATCGAGACCTGCGGCTGCGTCGCCAGTTGGGACGCGTCGGAAGGCCACCTGACGCTCTACCTGACCACCCAGGCCCCGCACGCCATCCGCACCGTGGTGGCGCTGGTCACCGCGCACCTCGGACTCGCCGAACACAAGATCCGGGTCATCTCCCCGGACATCGGCGGCGGTTTCGGCGGCAAGGTGCCGGTGTACCCGGGCTATGTGATCGCCACCGCGGCTTCGGTGGTCACCGGGAAGCCGGTGAAGTGGATCGAGGACCGCTCGGAGAACCTGCAGGCGGACTCCTTCGCCCGCGACTACCACATCAACGCCCGGCTGGGGGCGAAGAACGGGAAACTCACCGCGCTGCAGTTGCGCACCGTCGCCGACCACGGCTACACCGACGCCGCGGCGAACCCCTCCAAGTTCCCCGCCGGCCTCTTCCATGTCTGCACCGGCTCCTACGACCTCGCCGACGCCCATGTGGAAGTGGACGGGGTGTACACGAACAAGCCCCCGGGCGGCATCGCCTACCGCTGTTCCTTCCGGGTCACCGAAGCGGTCCACGCCATCGAACGCATGGTGGACCTGCTGGCGCGCGAGATGGGCGAAGACCCCGCCGACCTCCGCCTCCGCAACTTCGTCAAACCCGAACAGTTCCCCTACCGCTCCGCCCTCGGCTGGGAGTACGACAGCGGCGACTACGGGACCGCGCTGAAGAAGGCGATGGACCTGATCGGCTACGCCGACCTCCGCGCCGAACAGCGGGAGAAGCGCGCCCGGGGCGAACTAATGGGAGTCGGCATCTCCTCGTTCACCGAGATCGTCGGCGGCGGGCCCTCGAAGGACTTCGACATCCTGGGGATCAAGATGTTCGACTCCAGCGAGATCCGCATCCACCCCACCGGGAAGGCGATCGCCCGCTTCGGCACCAAGTCCCAGGGCCAGGGGCACGAGACCACCTACGCCCAGATCATCGCCGAGGAACTGGGGATCCCCCCGGAGGACATCGCGGTCGAGGAGGGCGACACCGACACCGCCCCCTACGGCCTCGGCACCTACGCCAGCCGTTCCACCCCGACCGCCGGCGCCGCCGCTTCCATGGCCTCCCGCAAGATCCGGGAGAAGGCCAAGAAGATCGCCGCCCACCTGCTCGAGGCCGACGAGGCCGACCTGGAGTGGGAGCAGGGCCGGTTCTTCGTGAAGGGCTCCCCCGACCGGGCGAAGACCATCCAGGACATCGCCTTCGCCGCCTACACGAACCACCCGCCGGGGATGGAGGCCGGGCTGGAGGCGATCTCCTACTACGACCCGCCGAACCTGACCTTCCCCTTCGGCTCCTACATCTGCGCGGTGGACCTCGACCGGGGGACCGGCCAGGTGAAGATCCGCCGGTTCGTCGCCGTGGACGACTGCGGGGTGCGCATCAACCCGATGATCGTGGACGGGCAGATCCACGGCGGCCTGACCATGGGCATGGCGCCGGCGCTCCTGGAGGAGATCTCCTACGACGCCGACGGCAACATCCACGGGGGGAACTTCATGGAGTACCTGGTCCCGACCGCCATGGAGACCCCGAACTGGGAACTCGGCGAGACGGTGACCCCGTCGCCGCACCACCCGATCGGCGCCAAGGGGGTGGGCGAGTCGGCCACCGTCGGCGCGCCGGCGGCCATCGTGAACGCGGTGGTGGACGCCCTCTGGCATCTCGGCGTGCGGCATGTGGAGATCCCGATGACCCCGGAGCGGATCTGGAACCTGCTCCACGAGCGCGGCGCCGCGGTCTCCCGGTAGGTCGCCGGCCCCGGCCGCCGCTCCCGTGAACGGCGGACCGGGAGGCGGGTCGGCCGCCGGATCACGAAGCCGGCCGACCGATGTCTTCGCCGAAGCGGCGCGCCTCCGGGAGGATGGCGTCCCCTTCGTCCTGGCCACCGTCGTCCGCGCCGAGCGCCCCACTTCGGCGCGTCCGGGCGCGAAAGCCGTCGTCCTCGAAGGCGGCGAAGTGCGGGGCTTCGTCGGCGGCGCCTGCGTCCGTCCCGCGGTCCGGCGCGAATCGCTGCGGGCGCTCGCCGACGGCGCCCCCCGACTGCTCCGCATCTCCCCGGACGCGCCGCCGGGGGGTGCGGGAGCGCCGGAAGGAGTCCTGGAGGAGACGATGGCCTGCGTGAGCGGCGGCGCGCTCGACATCCACCTCGAGCCCTTCCTCCCCGCGCGGAGACTGCTGCTCGCCGGGAGTTCCCCGGTGGTGGAGTCGCTGGCCGCCCTCGGCGAAGCGCTCGGCCTGGAAGTCCGTCGGGCCGCGGCGGAAACGGCGCTCGCGGAGGCGGCGGAAGGCGCGCTCCTGGTGGTCGCCGGCCACGGGGAAGGGGAGTGGGAGGCGCTCAAGGCCGGATTGGGCGGCGGCCGCGCCCGCTACGCGGGGCTGGTGGCGAGCCCCCGGCGCGCGGCGGAAGTGCGGGAGCGGCTCTCGGGGATGGGTCTTTCCGCGGAGGAGATCGCCCGGCTCCGCTCCCCCGCCGGACTCGACCTCGGCGCGGAGACCCCGGGCGAGATCGCGGTCAGCATCCTCGCCGAGATCGTCGAGGCGGAGCGGCGCGGGAAGCACGCGGAAGAGGCCCCCGCCCGGAGCGCCGCGGAGCCGCCGTCAGGGGCGGTTGCCGAGCCGGCGGCGAACGGGACGCCGGCGGAACCGGTCGGGATCTCCCTCGCCCCGACCCCCGAGCGGCGCGACCCCATCTGCGGCATGACCGTCTCCGAGGACAGTCCCCACCGGACGACGCGGGGCGGCGAGACCTTCTTCTTCTGCTGCGCCGGCTGCCGGGAGACCTTCGAGGCCGCCCGCCCCGCCTGACCCGGCTTCCCGGGGGCGGAGGCGGCCCCTCCCGCCCCGTCACCCCGCCCGGAAGCCGGTTGCCGGCGCTTCCGACCGGGTGGTACAACGGGCCGGCACGGGTCGTTCCCCCTTTCCACGACGACGGAGGTCCTCTCCATGTCCGACTCCCGAATCCGACGCTCGCGCGGCTTCGCGGCACTCGTGGCCGCGCCGGTTCTCGCGGTGGGGGCGCTGGCCGTTCCCCCGGTCGCCGAGGCGCAGTTCGCCCGGGCGAGTTTGACCGGCACGGTGACCGACGACGCCGGGCTCGCCCTTCCCGGGGTCGCCGTAACGGCCACGAACGCCGACACCGGCGCGGTCCGCACGGTCACCACTTCCGGCGCCGGGCGCTATGTGCTGAACGGTCTGGTTCCGGGCCCCTACGACCTGTCCTTCGAGTTGTCCTCCTTTCGTCCGGTGCGGCAGGACGGGCTCCAGCTCGTCGTCGGCCAGGAATCGACCCTGAATGTGACGATGCAGATCGGCGGCATCGAGGAGACCGTCGTGGTCACCGCCGAGGCGCCGGTGGTGGATGTGACCTCGAAGGAGATCGGCGCCACGGTCACCACCGAGATCATGGAATCTCTCCCGACCCAGTCTCGCAGTTTCATCGACTTCGCCGGCCTGATCCCCGGGGTGGTGCCCAATGTGGCGACGGCCTCCACCGCCGCCGACTCGATCTTCGTGAACGGCCAGGACAACAACAACAACTCCTTCAATGTGGACGGCGCGAACAACGACGACGATGTGATCGGCGGGGCCGCCGGCGCCCAGACCCGCACCGCCATCGAGGCGGTCCAGGAATTCCAGATCCTCACCACCCAGTTCGACGCCGAGTTCGGCCGCACCCAGGGCGGCGTCATCAACGCCGTCACCAAGAGCGGCACGAACCGCTTCCAGGGCACCGCCTTCTACTACCGGCAGGACGCCGGCCTGAACGCGAAGAACTTCTTCACCGAACGCAACGACCAGGAGCAGCCGGACCTCAGTTTCCAGTCCGTCGGCGGCGTCTTCGGCGGCCCCATCCTCCGGGACCGCTTCCACTTCTTCGGCAGTTTCGAGCGGCTGACCCCGCAGGAGGGGATCGCCCGTTCCTTCGAAACCCGGCCCGACCTGTCCTTCGTGACCACCGAGGACAATCTCCTCCGGAACGTGCTGCTGAAGTTCGACTTCCAGATCAACGCGAACCACAAGGCGGCGATCCGGGGCCTGCAGGAGTACTCCCCGCAGTACAACCAGATCATCGGCGGGGCCACGACGCTCGAAGCCTCCCGGGAAGAGCAGGACACCGACACCAGCGTGATCCTGTCGCTCGACAGCGTCGTCGGCGACCGCGGCTTCAACAACCTCCGGATGTCCTTCACCGAGGAGGATGTGGCCTTCGCGAATCCCGGTTTCAACAACAACGGCCAGACCTTCGACGCGCAGCGGGCGCTCGATGTGAGCGAGGCGCGGGACACCGTGCTCGAAGGGGCGAGCACGGTGGCCTCGGCGCGTCTCAACCGCTCCTGGCAGGTGGACGACACCTTCTCCCTCTTCGTCCCGGACTTCGGCGGCGACCACAACCTCCGCTTCGGCTTCAACTTCTCCCGGAGATCGGTGAGTCGGAACAACTCCTCCACCGCGAACGGGCAGTTCGGCTTCGACGGCGACGCGCCCTGGAACCGGGAAGACCTCGACACCTACCCCAACTGGTTCAATGTCCGGGTCGGCGGCTCCTCGGGCGAGAACGCCTCGGTACCGAACAACAATGTATGGGGCGTCTTCTTCCAGGACGACTGGCAGGCCGCGGAGAACCTGACGCTGAACCTGGGCGTCCGCTGGGACCGGGAGGACCTGACCGACGACAACGACAATGTGGGGCCCCGCGTCGGGTTCACCTGGGATCCCGTCGGGGAAGGGCGCACCGCGGTCAAGGGCGGTTTCGGCCGGTTCTACGAGCGCTTCCAACTCGGCTACTACGAGGACTACTTCTTCGATGCGGCGCAACTCCCCTTCGGGTTCACGACGCGGGTGCCGGGCTCCGGAAACGATCCGCAGATGTTCTGGGACCTCGTCCACGCGAACGCGATCACCGCGCTGAACGGCCTCCGCGACTTCCTCGCCGCGGATCTCGAAGCGAACAACACCGGTTCCCTGAACAGCCAGCCGACGGTGGATGTCCCCGGTCGGGTGACCCCCTATGCGGACACCCTGAGCCTCGGCGTGCAGCACGAGGTCTTCCGCGCCACCTCGCTGGGGGTGGACTTCATCCACACCCGTAACCGGCAGGTGAATGTGCGGGCGGACCTGAATCCCTACTCCCGCGCCCTCGGCCGCCGTCCGAACCTCTCGATCCTGAACGGGGAACAGGTCGACTTCGGCTCGATCACCACCTACCTGAACGCCGGAGAGAGCGACTACAACGGGCTCCAACTGTCCCTGAACCGGCGGTTCAGCGATTCCCCGATCGGCCGGATGAGCCTGACCGCCTCGTACACGCTCGCCTCCCAGAAGGGGAATGTGAACGCCGGCGGGGTGCCCACCGCCCGGTTCCAGGCGTACACCGAGACCGGGTACAACTTCGACACCGGGGAGATCATCGGCGCGCCGCTGGCGCTCGACATGGACGATCCGCGGAACACCGACCGGCCCTCGCCCTGGTTCCGCACGCACAACTTCGTGACTTCCTGGAGTTGGCTGGTGCCGGGGACTTCGTGGTCGAACAGCGCCGGACTCTTTGTGAGCGGCATCTTCCGCTACCTCTCCGGTTCCCGGGACACGCTGGAGACGAACGACCGCGAGGACAACAATTGGCGCGTCGTGGCCCCCGCCGGTTCCTACTCGGCGAACCGGGACTCCGACATCGCCCGGACGACGGATTTCGACGGCAAGATCAACGGCCTCGAGGAACCGGACTTCGCCAAACTCGATATCAGCGCCCGGTATGCCGTGCCTTTCGGCGACCGTTACGAGATCACGCTGCTCGCCGACTTCTTCAATGTCACCAACCGGGTGAACTTCAACCAGATGGGCAGCGACATCATCACCTCCGGCGGCTTCCTGGTCCCCACCGCCGCCTACCCGCCGCGCGAGATCCAACTCGGCGTCCGCTTCACTTTCTGATCCCGGCGCCCCTCTTCCCGTCCGGCCGGCGGCGCCCCGCCGGCCGGACCGCGCTCCCGGTCCTCGCGGCGGCGGCCCTGCTCTCCGCTCCGCCCCCGGCGGCGGGCGTCGGCGGAAGCCAGAACGGGGGGCTCCGGGGACGGGTGGTGGATCCCGCCGGCGCCCCGCTCGCCGAGGTCCGGATCACGCTGTCGTTCCTGGGCGGGGTCAACCGGACCGTCTCCTTCGAGTCCGACGAGCGGGGCACCTTCGTGCGGATGGGGATCCGCCTGGGCGAGTACCGGCTGGAAGCGGCCAGGGACGGATACCGGGGCCACGAGGAGACGATACGCATCCGTCCCGGCCCCCCGACCCGGCTGGGGGAGATCATCCTCTCCCCGCTGCGCCCGGCGCCCGGTGCGCCGGAGGCGCCCGCCGGTTCCGCCGAACTGCGGGCCGGCCGGGAATCTCTGGCCGCCGGGGATCCGGAGGCCGCGGCCGCCGCGTTCCGGGAAGAGATCGCGCAGCGCCCGGGGAGCGCCGACGGTCACCGCCTGCTGGGCGTCGCCCTCTCCCGCCTGGGGCAGGGGGACGAGGCGCGGGCCGCGTTCCGGCGCGCCGTCGAACTGGCCCCGGACTCCCGGCGGGCCTGGACCGCGCTCGCGGACCTGGAAGCGAGTCTGGGGCGCTGGCCGGAGATGATCGCCGCCCTCGAATCGGCGCTCGATCTCGATCCGGCGGCGGGTGATCTCCGCTTCCGGCTGGCCGGCGCGCTGCTGAACGCCGGGGACCTCGCCCGCGCCGAGACCGCCTTCACCGCGGTCCTGGAGGCCGACCCGGGGAACGCCGCGGCGCACTACCGGTTGGCGCTGATCGCCCTGAACGGCGGCCGGAACGAGGAAGCGGTCGTCCACCTGGAGCGCGTCCTCGAACTGGCGCCGGAGGGCCCGGACGCTGAACCGGCGCGGGGAATGCTCGCGGTCCTGCGCCCAGGCGATGGCGGGGGAGGGGCGGGCCGCCGGCCGGCCGGTCAGTATCTGAAGTCCAGTTCGATCCCGAAGGTGCGGGGGGCGCCGGCGCGTCCGAAGGCGCCGGGGAGCGGGGGAGTCGGCGCCCAGGCCTCGTAGAGGTAGGCGCGGTCGAGCAGGTTCCGCCCGAAGGCGAACACTCCCCAGGGCCCCAGGCGGTAGCCGAAGCGGGCGTTCAGCAGGGCGCGGCTCCCGACCCGGAACCGGGGATCGTTGCCGCTGTCGGAGAACGACTCCCCCTGCGCCCCGAGTTCGGCGCTGCCGCTCCAGGACTCCGCGAAGCGGACCGAAATCCCGGCGAACAGCGACCAGGGCGGGGCGTGGGGGAACTCGTTGCCGGTGAAGTCCCGCTCGCCGTCGCGGAAGTCGTCGAACTTCGTCCGCAGCAGACCGACCGACCCGTGGAGGCCGACCTCCGGGCGCAGCCAGTACCCGGCCTGCGCCTCGGCTCCGCGCAGGGTGGACCGCCCGGCGTTCACCGTGAGCGTGTCCACCGGCAGTCCCAGCGGGGTCAGCACCCGCACCTGCTGGTCGCGCCAGTCGGTGTGGAAGAGGTTCGCGTGGAAGTACGAACGGCGGTCGGACGCCTCGGCGCGCAGCGCGACCTCGTAGTTATCGGTGAACTCCGGGTCGAAGTCGCCGACCTGCTGGCTCAGGACGGCCACCGACCGCCCCCCGGCCCGGTAGCCGCGCTGCCAGGAGGCGGACAGGGCGACCGCCTCGCCGAGCGCCCGGGTCAGCGCCACCTTGGGCAGGAAGGCCCGGTAGGAGGCCTCCACCGGGAGTTCAAGGAGAAGGTGACCGGGGAACGCCGGGTGGGCCGGTTCGGCGACGACGCCCTGGGTGTTCTCGGTCTCCCGCCGCTCGAAGTCGTAGCGGGCGCCCAGCGTCAGCGTCCAGCCCGGTCCCAGATCGAGGTCCGTCTCCCCGAAGAGCGCGGCGTTCCGGGTCTTCTCGTTCGTGGTGAAGAACGAGGTCAGGACGAAACCCGGGGGCAGGCCGGCCAGTTCGCCGGGCCCGGCGGCGTCGGCCTGCAGCCGGTCGTCGAGGTCGGCCAGGTGGACGCCGAGGACGCCGCGCCGGCCGCCGGGGCCGGCGTAGCGGAGCCGCAACTCCCCGGTGGCCCAGCGGTCGTCGGTGGTGTAGTCGAGCACCCCGGCGGGGGCCGGCGTCCGGTCGAGGTCCTCCTCCCGGCGGTACTCGTGGGAATAGAGGCTCGACGAGGACTCCAGCGAGAGCGCCTCCGTGAGCAGCCAGTCCCACTCGAGGGTGGCGAAGCGGTGCCGGGAGCCGTCCTCCGCCGGGTGGTCGGAGAGGGTGACCCGTTCGCCGGGGAAGCGGTCGGCGGCGATGGTGGAGTCGCCGCCGCGGCTGTCGGTCTCGGCCAGGGTCAGCAGCGCCCGGAACCGGGGATTCGGGTCGAACCGCAGTTTGGCCCGCAGGTTCCGCGCGGTGCGGGCGTCGTAGTCCTCTTCCCCCCGGGTGGGGGCGCTCACGAACCCCTCCGTCGTCCGCCGGTCGAAGGCGACGCGCAGGGCGGCGCGCTCGGCCACGAGCGGCAGGTTGACGACCGCGGAGGTGTGCCTCGCGGCGGCGCTCCCGAGCCGCACCCGGCCCCGGATCTCGGTGCGGTACACCGGATCGGCGCTCCGCATCACGATGGCGCCGCCGAGGGCGTTGCGGCCCTGCTGGGTGGACTGCGGGCCCCGGAAGATCTCCACCCGGTCGAGGTCCCAGGTCCCGAAGGGGCCGAAGAACGAACCCTGGTAGCCCTGGACCGCGGCCCCGTCCACCTGCACATTGACGAGCAGACCGCCTTCGGAGGCGAAGCCGCTCTGGGCGATGCCCCGGATGGAGAAGCCCCGGACCCCCGACGAGGAGTTCACATTCGGCGTCATGGCCACCAGTTGGTAGAGGTCGCCGTCGGTCCCGGCGTCGAGCCGCGCCCCGTCGGCGACCGCCACGCTCCCGGGCTCGGCCCGCAGCGGCCGCTCCTGCTGCTGGCCGAGCACCATGACCCGCTCCGCGTAGGCCAGGTCGAGGGTGAGGGAGAGCCGGACCTCGCCCTCGCCGTCCACGGCGACTTCGGTGGAACTCTCTGCGAAGCCCGCACCGGAGACGGTCAGCCGGTGCCGTCCGCTCGGCACCGCCCGGAAACCGAAGGCCCCGCCGGCGTCGCTCTCGGTCTCCCGGATCTCCCCGTTCGCCAGCGTCAGGACGACCGCGGCCCCGGCGACGAGCAGGCCCTGCGGATCCCGCACTTCCCCGCTCACCGTGGCGGCGCCGGTCTCCTCGACGATCTGCCCGATCGGCGCCGCTGCCACGCCCCCGGGGAGGGCGAGCGTGAGCAGGATGGCGGCCGTGCGCCGCGCCGACCGGGGCGGGGAAGCGACGGCCGACCGGAAGGCGAGCCGGCGGGGCCGGAGGGGGCGGGAGAAACGGGGCATGGAAGGCCTTTCGGCGAGAAGTGGGCGGGCGGCGACGCCGGGGCTCTACGCGGACATCACCGGGGAAGTTTCGCCGCTCCCGCGCCCTCGTTCCACGGGCGGAGCCCGCCCGCTTCCCCGCGCCCGGCGCGGCGCCCCGACCGTCGCCGGCGCCTCCCTCGTGGAATCTCACGATCGGCGCCGGGCGGCGGGGGGTGCCCGAGCGGCTGCCGGGGCGGGCCCGGTACCGGCCGGCAGGCGGTCCCCGTCAGGGGTCTCCCCGTCTCGGTCAGGCGTCGGGGAGGGGGCGGAGGAGGTCGCGGGCGATGAGGGCGCGGAACCGGCCGGCGACGCTCACGGCGAGGGCGCGGTCGCGGACGACGAGACCCAACTCGATGTTGCGGTCGAAGGCGGCTTCGGTCAGGTTCGCCGAGGTCACGAAGACCGTCTCCTCGTCGGCGACGACCGCCTTGGCGTGGAGGACGCCGCCCTCGCCTTCCGGTTCCAGCGAGCGGCGGTCGTAGAAGACCTGCGGGCGGCGTTCGCCGGGCCAGTCCTTCTGCCAGAAGCGGTCGGCGAAGCGGCGCACCGTCTCCTCGGGGGAGAGGTCGCCGCGGCGCCGCCGGAGGTTCAGCAGGAGCGTCACTTCCAGGTTCGGAGTCTCGTCCATCCGCCGCGCCAGCCGGTCGAACGCCCGGGGGCCGTCGAAGAAGACATACGAAGACACGATCAGCGACCGTTCCGCGCCGCCGAACAGTTCCTCGACCACCTGCCGGGTGGCGCGGCCGTGGAGACCGGGAACCTCGGGGCCGGACCAGACCAGATCCGGGCCGGGAACGGAGCGCAGCGTCTCCTCGAAGGCCCGGAGCCACTCGGCGCAGCCGGCGGGAGGGACGCCGATCCGGTCGAGACCGCGCAGCGCCTCGCCGACCGCCCCGGCCTCGGCGTCGCTGCAGTCGAGTTCCGCCCGGACCGCGGCGTCGTCGTAGGGCGGCGCCAGGAAGCCCGACTGCAGGGTCGTTCGCAGGCGCTCCCGGATCGCCGGCGGCAGCGCGAGGAGCGCTTCGGTCACGGCGCGCTCCGCGTCCGGCTCCGACCGGTCAGTCCTTCGAACCCGAAGAGGTCGTCGGGTCGAAGAAGGCGGCGTCCCGGAGGTGGAGCGTCGGCGCCACCAGCGCCCGGTCCAGGTGGTCGTTCCGCATCTCGCAGGAGGTCTCCGAGATCAGCGCGCACCCGTGGCAGGCGGCGCCGTGGAGCCAGCGTCCTTCCAGGCTCGACGACGGGTCGTGTTCCGAGCACACCGGGTCGTTCGAGCAGACCTCCGCCGACCGGAGCGCCGCCGCGAGGTGCGCTTCGATGCTCCGCGCCTGGTGCACCAGCCCGCCGAGGGTGCCTTCGGCGTCCGGGCTCGCGGTGTAGAGCAGGACGCCGCTGCCCTCCTCCTCCACATAGATCCGCTCCCGGATCGCGCCCGCCGGGTAGCCGCAGCGGAGCGCGAACGACTGGATGAGCAGGTGGGAGAGAGTATGCAGCAGCAGGTAGCGCGCGCCGGGGAATCCCGGGGTGGGCCCGTCGCGCTGCTCCTGCCACTTCCGGTGCCCGGCTTCGAGCGCCGCTTCGCGTTTCCGTACCGCCGGTCGCTCCTGCCACGACTTCAGGGCGTCGTTCGAGAACTCCAGGAAGACGCCTTCCCCCCGGTTCTCGACCGCCGGGAACCACTTCGGTTCGTCGGCGAGCCGGGCCACTTCCACCTTCGCTTCCTTCGGCTCGTCGCCGTGGATGTCGTCGAGGATCGGGTCGAACCGGGTGAATCCGGTGAGCGCCAGCACTTCCCGCAGGCGGTGGAGTTGATAGACCGCCGTCGGACCGCCGGTGTTTCCCGACCGCCGCCAGTGGGATTCCGGCAGCCGGCGCACATGGAACAGGTCGTCCACCGGGGGCTCGTCGCCACATCCCTCGGGGGCGTGCAGGATGGCCCGGAGTTCCGCTTCCTTCACCGGGCGTTTGCCGCCGCCGCCGTGCTTCCGCCGTCGGATCGCTTCCAGTGTCTGCTCGTCGGCGAAGGGGTGGAGCGCCGCGGCCACCTGGGCTTTTCGCTTGATGAAGGCGAGAGTGGCGGCGTCGTCCACGATCTGCAGGTCTTCCCAGTGGTCCTTCACTACCTCGGCGAGGCCGACAGCGTCCTCCGGCAGCGACAGGACGCGGATCAACCGGGGGAAGTAGGAGTTCGTCGCCGTGCGGATCAGGAGGCGGCTCGGCTCCTCGCAGTCCTCGCGCTGGTCCGGCCCCAGCCAGGGAAGCCTGCCGGAGCACTGGCCCAACACGCCCTCTTCCGTCGCCCGGTGCATCCGCCGGCGCTTCCCGCATTCGCAGCGCACGACAATCTCCGCCAGGTCGCCGGAGGTCCCCTCCTCGTCGAGCCACAGCGGCCGTGTCCCCGGGCAGCCGCTGTCGCCGCCGTGGACGAGTCCGAACCAGTCGAAGTCGTCCACATGCCCCCGGCGGCAGGCGCGGACGAATCGGGTGGCGACCACCTCCTGCTTCTCGAATCGCAGGCGCCGGCCCTCGTCCAGCGTCTTCCGATGTACGAGCCGCCGAGAACGGATGCGCCGGCCCGGGGCTGCGGGCGCTTTCTCCTGCACCACGAACCAGAGCGGGAACCGCCAGGCTTCGATGCCCCGCCGCTTCTCCCAGGGCAGCGCCGTGTCCGCCGGCGGCGCGTAGAAGCGGGGCCACTCGATCCCGTGGCGGCCGGCGAGTCGCCGGGAGAGCCGGGGCTCCACGATCTCCTCCAACCCCTGCGATCTCCCCGGGGTCGCCCAGGTCTCCAGCCCGGCGACGATGGCCGAATCCCGGGGCAACTCGATGAGCGCCCCCGGGCCGTAGGTGGTGATGACCTGGCTGCGGCGGATCTGTCCGCGGTCGGCGCTCACGGGCTCGGCTTCTCCCGGACGACCGGATCCCGCACGAAGACATTCACCTCCGGCTCCACTTCCCGGAGCGAGCGGTTCGCCCGGAACTTGGTGTGATCCGGCGACTCGAACCCGGTGTCCAGCATGTCGCGCAGCAGCGGTTTCCCCGCGTTCCCTTCGCGCTGCTGGTATCGCAGCGAAGCCCCGACCTCGGCGTACCCGGCCCGGATGCGTTCCCAGGACTCCAGCAGGTCGGCGGTCCGCGCCCGGACGCCGGCCTCCGCCGCCTCGCGCTCCTCTGCCGACAGTCGCTGCTGCCGGATGCGGTTCGCGAAAGCGGATGCCAGGGATTCCCGGAGGCCCGGCCCGACTTCGGGAATCCGGCCCGCCCCGTCCCAGGGCGTCAGCGTCCGCTCGCCGTGCCGGGCGAGGGCGACCATCGCGCCGGCGAAACCCCGGTCGAGCGCGCGCGGCGAGAACGGGGTCACGCTGGCCGACTCCACCGAGCGGTAGAAGGTCTCGTGGTAGTGGCGGAACCGTTCGTAGTGGGAACGGTCGCGCGGCTTGTGGACGCTCAGCAGGGTGACCACCAGGCCGGGCCGCTCCGCGTCGCGTCCGACCCGGCTGGTGGCCTGGATGTATTCGGCGTGCACCTTGGGCTGGCCCAGCACCACCATGAGCCCCAGCCGCTGGATGTCGAGCCCGACGGAGATCATGTTCGTGGCCAGGGCGCAGTCCACCCGCCCGCTCTCCGAGAAGGGGAGGCCCAGGCGGCCCCGGGCTTTCGCCACTTCCCCGGTGGAGACCCGCGAGGTCAGTTCCAGGATGTCGGAGAAGACCCGCCGGTCGCGGAAGAGCCCTCGCTCCTCGCCGAGCCGCTTCCGCATCCCCAGCGACTTGATCGTGTTCCGGACTTCCTCCTCGAAGATCCGGCGCGCGCCGCCCAGTTCGCGCAGACTGTTGAAGTAGCCGAGAAGCGTCAGGTAGGGGTCCGCGGGGTTCCCCTCCACCCTGCCGCCGCTGTCCCACCAAGCACGCTGCGCAGCGCCCATGAGGGCGAGGGCCGCCCGGCGCATCAGCACCTTCGGGCTCCGGCCGGGCGCGGCGAGTCCGAGATAGAGCCGCGCCTTGTCCGCCGAAGGTTCGGCGCGGGCGAAGAACGAGTCCCGTCGGTCCACCCCCGGCGGCGGGAACACCTTGGTCTTCGGTCGGCCGAACACCGCCTGCATCTGCTCCTCGGCGCCCCGGGAAGTGGCGGTGGAGGCGACGATCTTGGGCTTCCCGCCGCCCTCGCCCGAACAGAGCGCCCCGATGGTCGTCTCGTAGAGGCCCACCATCGTCCCCAGCGGCCCGGAGATCAGGTGCACTTCGTCCTGGATCACCAGGTCCGGCGGCGGGAGCGGCGCCGGCAGCCGGGCCGCGCCGGGGACCCTCGACGCCGGGCCGTGGAACCCGTTGGCGTCCCGGAGGTCGGCGCCCCCGAGCAGGAGCCCTGACTCGCCGGTCCAGGGGAGCGCGGCGAACTTGTCCACGGTGGCGATCAGGAACGCCGGCAGCCGCCGGTAGAGCGGTTCGTCCACCGCCACCACCGGCAGCGGCCGGTCGCCGGAGAACGCGCACTCGTAGTCGGCGCAGGAGAGGCGCAGGTTCCGGGGCGCGTCGGCGTTCGGTTCCAGCTGGAAGGAGTCCCGTTCGAAGTCCCGGCCGCACCAGGGGCAACTCGCCAGCGGCACCGGCGGCTCCCGCCCGTCCCGCCCAAACCGGGCGACCTTGGCGCGGGCGGTGTCGTCCCGCTTGTCGCCTTTCCGTCCCATCCGGTTCGGGGTCGCCGCCCGGCCCACCCACAGCCCGATCTCGAAGGGCCACTCGCCGTAGCGTTCGGGGTTCTCTTCGCGCGCCAACTCCAGGGCGCAGACCAGCCGGGAGGCGCGGGCCAACTGGTCGAGCGTCAACAGCCGCAGCGTGTAGCGCATGATGACGCTCACCCCGGCGCCGGCGCGCCCGCTGTCCTCCGCGTGGCGCAGCCGCCGCAGCACCATCGCGATCGCCGCGAGGCCGAGGTACGCCTCGGTCTTCCCGCCGCCGGTGGGGAAGAACAGCAGGTCTGCCAGGTCCCGCTCCGGGTCGGCAGGGTCGGCGAGCGCCGGCAGGTTCAGCAGCAGGAACGCCAGTTGGAACGACCGCCACCGCGGCGCGGCCTCGGCGGCGAGTTCTGCGCCCGGGGCGCGGAGGGCGGCGGCGACCGCGCGGTTCGCCACCCGGAAGGCGTCGAGGAGGTCTTCGTCCCCCGCCAGCGCTTCGATGCCCCGCTCCATCCGCGACGCCGCGATCCCCGCCTGGCGCAGCAATTCGGCGGCGGTCTGCCGGCGTTGCGAGGGCAGGGCGGCCGCTTCCTCGCGCCGGGCGGCGATCCAGTCCCGGTAGCGCTCCACCAGTGGAGTCAGGGCGGCGCGCGCCGCGTCCCCGTCGGGCAGTTCGCCGAGCGCGTCCATCGAGCGCACGGCGTCGGGGACATCCTCCGTTTCGACCCGTTCCACGCTCGCCCGCCCGATCCACTCGGTGCGCAGCCGGCGGCAGGTTCGCCCGGCCCCGGTCCGCTCGTCTTCGTCGAAGTCCCGCTCGAATTCCCGGTCGAATTCCCAGTCGGGGGAGACACCGTGCCCGACCGCGTACTCCGGCGCGTCCCGGTAGTGGAGATCGGCCACCTGTTCGTCGAATTCGGTGGCGCCGGCCCCGCGAAGGTCCGGCATCGGGACGAAAGGCGTGTCCGCCCGGACCTCGATCTGCGCCTGGAACGCGAAGCGGAGATCGCGCTTCGCCTCGTCCTCCGCCGGCGGCCGCCGGTTCGACAGGAAGACGGAGACGGAGCGGACGCCCGCCGGCATTCCGCGAGCCTCGCCGGCCCCGTGGACCGGCCGGGCGCGGAGATGGAGTCGCAAACCGCCGGACTCGGGCACCTCGGCGTCCTTTTCGGTGCCGATCGAGAGCGTGACGGATCGCTCCCGGGGGATCCGGCGCCAACACTGGACGGTCTTCCGGTCGGATTCGGCGCCGCCGTTCGCATCTTCCGGCGCCTCCGCGTTGTCGTCGGGCTCTTCGACGCTCTTCGGGGCAGGGGTCACGCCAGCTTCGTCCCGCTCCCCGACGCCCTCCCCTGCGCCGTTCCGTTCGTCGCCCGGTTCGCCGACCGGCTCAGCAGCGGCGTATCTCGCTCGTTCGTAGTCGCCCCAGCGAACGACGACTTCCACCTCGCCCATCTCTCCCGGCGCGAGGAAACTGAGCCCGAGGGACGACGGGAAGCGGCTCTTCTTCGCCCCCTTGCCGTCCTCCGCCGGGTCTTCGGAGTCGCCCCCGGTCTCCGGCGTCTCGCCCACTTCGTCGTTCTCGTCCCCGTCGGCGGCCTGCTCCGGAGGCGCTCCGGCCGGCACGAGGAACCCCGTCAGGTACCACTTCGACGGCCGCTCCCACGCGGGAAGCCGTTCGTCGGCGAGTTCGTGTTCGGGAGTCGGCCCGACCAGGTCCAGCCGCAGCGCCTCCACCAGCGCCCGCCGAACGCCGACGGAATCCGCCGGCGGGAGGATCCGCGCCCCGTCGGTCCTTCGTGCCGGCGAGACCTCCGGACGAGTCGTCTCGCTCGATTCGCCGGCGCCGGCAGCCGGCGCCGGATCGGATTCGGCCGTCACCGCCGGCGCAGGTCGTTTCGTGAGGCGTAGGTCCGCGTCATTCGGTCTCGTAGGGGCGCCGGATCCTCGGCGGCTGCGCAGGCACGATCAGTCCGTCTCGTAGGGAAAGCCGAGGCGGACTGCCATCGCGCTCTTCGAGACTTCGAATGCCTGCGCCAGTTCCTCCACGGTGTCCCTGCCGCGTTTCATCTCCCGGACGATCAGGTCCCACGGCATCAGGACGAAGGCGGCGAAGTCGTTCGCCTGGACCTCCAGGTCGCCGTCGAGCCGGCTCCGGTACAGACGATCGTCGATGACCTCCCTGTCGATCTTGTTCCGGTGGAGCACGAAGTGGCCGATCTCGTGGGCGATGGTGAACCGCCGGCGTGCCCGCCCGTGGTCCTTGTTCGTGAAGATGGCGAAGCCGCTCTTCCCGCCCCGCTTCCGATCCCTGCGGATGCATCCGGAAGCGCCGTTCGTCCACTCACCCCTGAACACCCGAAGTCCGAAGTCCCCGGCGATGTCGAGAACCGACACGGGCGCCACCAGTTGACGGTCCCGAATGATCTCGAGGGGGGATGCGTCGGTTCTCATGAGATCTGCCGCACGGCGATCCGGCTCGCCTTCGCCGGGGCCGCGGTGAGCGTCGCTTCCGGGTTCCACTCGCCACTGACGTTGCTGTGGAACGCGAGAGGCATCGTCATTCCGTCTCGAAGGGAACCTGAAGCCGGATCGACATGGCGCTCTTCGAGACCTGGAAGACCTCTGCCAGTCGCTCGACGGAATCCGCGCCCCCCTCGATCTCCCGGACGACCAGGTTCCAGGGCATGAGCAGCCAGGCGGCGAAGCGGTTCGCGTGGGTCTCCATCGGGCCACCGAGGCGGCTCCGGTAGAGCGCGTCGTCGGTGATGCCGTCGCCGATGCTCTCCCGGTGGTACACATAGTGACCGATCTCGTGAGCGATAGTGAATCGCTGGCGGACATCGGAATGGGAGTTGTTGACGATGATGGCGTAACCGCTCCGCCCACCGAGTTTTGCGTCGCGCCGAATGAGCCCCGAGATCGGGCCTTTCCAGCCACCGACGTACACCTTGATGCCCAAGTCGAGGGCGACCGCCTGGACCGGGACCGGTGCCTTCCGGCGTCGCCGGCGCATGATCTCCCACTGGTTGGCCGGGCTCATCGAGCGTCTCGCTTCCGCTCTTCGACCGGGTCCGGCCGGTGTGGGGCTGCGTCGCCCGCCAGTACGCTTGGCTTCTCCGATGCTTGGGCGCGGAAGTACTCGCGGGCTTCACGGGCGGCGACCAGGCGGGCCTCGTCCTTGAGCGACTGGTAGCCGAGGACCCCCAACACCCCGACAGCGAGGCCGACGAGGAGCAGGATCACCTCCAGGAACCAGAGGTGGATGGAGATCTGGGTGTAGAGGCGGGCGGCCAGTTCGGGCGGGGTAAGGGTCACCGGGAGCCCCACCGCGCCGAGGAGGAGGGCGACGACGCCGCAGAGGCCGCCGAGGGCCGCGAGGATGCCGAGGAGCCGGGTCATGCCGACCCCCGGTGGGTGGAAGGGGCGTCGGGCGGCGGCTGTGCCGGAGCGTGGCTCCCCGGAGGGGGCGGGGAAGGGGATGCCGATCCCCCGGACGGCCCCGCCGCCGGGGGACGCGGCGGGTGTCGCAAGCGCACTTGCCGAGTCTCCTTGATGTAGGTGGTAATTCAAGGTTCCGTCAAGTTCCACTTCAGTTGACGCGCCCGGAAGCCTACCACCCGGGACCGCACGGATGGGGATGGCGGGCCGCTGCGGGTTCGGGGTCGGTCGCGCCGCCGGCGGCGTGGGGAGGGACTCGCCCGAGGGGCGCGCTCTGGTCTCGCTGGCCGGGCGCCTCGGCGGGCCGGCCGGACCGCAGAGCACCGGACGTAGCCGGAAGTCGACCGGGGGAAGCGCACCAAGCCGGAACCGCCGCAGTCCGACGCCCCGAGGCGCTGTCGTCTGCCGCCGGTCCGCTCCGGACTCCGCGTCCGGGCCGGGCAGATCCCTCGCCCGGGGCGGGACCCGTGGCCGCCGGAGTAGCCGCGGCCACGGTGATTCGGCTCGGGGGCGTTGTCCCGAGGCCGCCCTCCCCGGAGGCCTCTGCGGCCGGAGCCTGACTTCGGAGGTGAGACCAGCGACCCGTCCAACGATCTCGATGGCCGAACTCGCGACTTCTGCCAGGGCCCGCCGGCAGCGCCGTTTGGAGCGGGCCGGATCGCTCCGCCGCCGCGGCCCGGTCTCCGGGACGGGAGAGGCGCGGCGGGTCAGGAGGTGAGGCCGCGAGCCTTGCGGGCTTCTTCCTCTTCGGCAGCGCGTTCGACGTTGAGGGCGAGGAGGCGGGCCAGGACTTCGTCGCGGACTTCGTCGGGCCAGCGGTAGCGCCAGGGCTTCCGGCGGCGGCTGGGGCGGTCCTCGTCTTCGCCGTCTTCTTCGTTGTCGAGGGTGAATCGGCAGTCGGTGGAGAGGTCGGTCCAGCCGTAGGCGGCGAGGACAGCACGATCCATGGCGTCGTGGAGTTCGCGCAGGCGGATGATCGCCGAGTCGTCATCGTCCGGGTCGTGAAAGCGGTTGTAGGTCTTCGTCAGGCCCTCGTTGCGCCCGAGCATGAGCCGGGCTCGGTGTTCGTAATACTCTTGTCCGGCGAACTCAAGACCGGGATGAGACGCCCAATTCCGGACGAACGGAAAGGTCTCGAAGCAATCGGACGGCGTGTAGCGCCGACCGGCTCCGAATGAGGAACCAAAGCGTTGACTCCACAATTCATGGGGGCGGCACTGGAGTGAAGAAAACGCAGCGTAACTCGTGGGAACGAACACTATGAGCCCGTCGGAATAAACCATTCCTGGGGCGAGAAACGCCAAAACGAAATGGTGGCTGATCCTCGAAATCGCCAACACGCGGTCGGCTGCGCCGATGGCAGCATAGAGTCCCGGCCGTTTGTCCGCGTGCTGCCACCATCGTTCTCGTATTGCCTTCCTGTTTTGGGACATTCGCATAGGCTTGACGCGACCCTCGATGATGGCAAGGATCGGAGGCCAGTCTGCCGCGACTGGTCCAGGATAATCCAGTGGGACTACTTCTCTCGTTCGTAGCGTCCGCCTGCGCTCCTCAGTAGCATCAGTCCAGGACTCACCGAGGTTGCGCCGGCAGAGGGGAAAATCTCGAAAGTCGATGACATAACGATGGTGTGAGTGGGTCGGTGTAGATGTCAACTCCTCTCCGCCAATGTAGGGAACGATTACGCGCCGATTACGATCATCGCGCAGAAGGCACTTGGCATCGGCGATGGATGATGACGGACCGGTAGTTGTCGTGTCGTCGAACGTGAATCCCATGCCGAGAACGATGCTTCCTTGGAAACTCTTGTCGGTGTTGTCGGCGAGCCGTGCTGGATCTTGGTGCCCTCCAACAGTCAACAGAAAGGCCGTGATGTGTTTGACGATCGCGCCGTCCAGTCTTTTTGAGCCCGGAAATTTACCTCTGTAGACATGGACGATACTGACCACGACTGCTGCCGGCCCAGGCCAAGCGTGGTTACGACTGGCTTCGTATATTTCACCACCGTTCTCGCAGATTCTGCGAAGACCGGCCGAACGCGTATCGCCTTGAGCGATAGTGTTGGTGGCGATGAAGCCGAGAGCGCCGTTGTGTCGAAGAACGGCGAACGCCCGGCGGAAGAAGTGCGCAACGAGATCTGCACTCCGGTTGCTGCCGACATGGACAGATGCCAGCCAGTCGCGATAGGCGCCGCCAAGAACCGTAGTGACTCGTTTGCCGCCGAGGAACGGGGGGTTACCGACGATGGCGTCGAAGCCGGGGTTGGCACGGTCGAAGACCTCGGGATACTCGATCTCCCAGTGGAACGGGGCGAAGGGAGGATCAGCGTGCTGACGCTGGTCGAGCCAAGCGCGGTATTCGGGTGCCTTCCGGCCCACGACGAGTCGGGCGAGTTCGAGGCGGCGTCGCTTTCGTCCGGAGAGTCTCGGGGCGTCGAAGAAGGCGGAGAGGGCGAGGTCGCCGAGGAGAGTCACGGCCTCCGCTTCTTCCCGCGCTTCTCTCTCCAGAGCACGCAGTTCTCGGTCGGGCGCGGCCTCCCCGGCCGTTCGAATCCTTTCGCGCAGGGCGGCGACCCGTTCGACACAAGGGCGGATCACCTCGGACTCAAACCCCAACTGGATCGGCTCGGCGTCCGGCAGCCAGTGGAAGCGGGCGATCTGTTCTTTCGTCAGGCCCACCAACGAGTCTCCGGCGCGGAGGGCGTGATCCACGAAGGTGAGGGGGTGATCCCTCGCCAGCGTCGCCAACCAGAGGGACAACTTGGCCAGATCGACGGCGACCGGGTTCCGGTCCACCCCGAAGAGGCAACGGCGGGCGACCATCCGGCGGGCGAGGATGGTTTCGTCCTCGTCGGGCGGGATCGCCGGGCGGCCGCCATGTTCGCGCCAGGCGGTCGTCAGCGCGTCGCCCAACTGGCGGCAGGCCTCGACCAGGAAGGCGCCGGAACCCATCGCCGGGTCGCAGACCTTCAGGTCGAGGATCTCGTCCGGCGTCGGGCCGCGTCCGTTCTTCGAGAGGCGGGTCAGCGTCGGCTCCAGCGTGCGCCGGACGATAGGTTCCGTGAGGGAACGGGGCGTGTAGTGGGACCCGGAGCGGCGGCGTTCCTGGCTCGGCTGCAGGATCAGCGCGCCCGGCGGCACGGTCTTCGGGGTCGCCTCCTGGTCGACGATCGGGTCGAGGGCGGCGGCGAGCGCTTCCATCGTGTCCGCCTCCCGGAGCGCTTTCTCCCGTTTCGCCGTCAGTTTCCGGTCGGTCGTTTTCCGCAGGAAGGCCGCGCGGTCTTTCGGCGGCGTCGCCAGCAGATCGTCGAAGTTGACGACCGTCGGGGCGCCGCCCTTCTTCGCCGCCCGGATGGCCTTCGACGGGCCGGTGGCGGTTTCGAGCCGGAACCCCATCATCGTTTCGTACACGGTGCCGATGTGCTCCACATCGAGCGCCCGGTAGGAAACCCGCTCCCCGTCGAGGACGAGCAGGTTCTTGAGGGCGCGGTGGATGGCGCCGTCGGGGATCCGGGGCGGCTCGATCCGTTCGTGGATCTGCCGGGCGCCGATCTCGCCCCGCCCTTCGAGGAACTTGTACTCGTCGGGGTCGAAGAGGACGCCGTGGCGCGGGGGCAGCCGCATCTTCCCGGAGCGGGCGCCGTCGTGGACCATGCGGAACAGCGCCAGCAGCCCGGCCCAGGCGCCGAAGCGGGCGTCCATGGTGTCCGGGTGGCGGGCCGCGTCCTCCCGCAACCGCTCGTAGAGGCCGGTGAGCGAGTAGTGGCGCAGGAAGACCTCGCTCTCGGCGGTCGGCAGCAGGTCGCGTTCTTCGGCGTAGAGGAGGAACACCAGGCGCAGGACGACGATGAGCAGCGAGCGGTAGATGCGGTTCGGGGCGCTCGTCAGGACTTCGCCGAGCAGGCGGCCGTTCGTTTGGTCGTGCGCGGCCTGGAGACCCCGCAGCAACTCGTAGAGGGCGTGGAGCACCTGCACCGCCAGGCGTTCGCTGACATCGTTCTGGTGCTTGCGGCTGCTCTCCAGCAGGGCGGCGAGCCGGATCTTCTCGGGGACGCCGAGGAGCCGGCGTTCGCCGAGCAGGAGGCGCAGGGCGGCGCAGAGGGGGCGGCCGGCGGTCTCGCGCAGGTCGGCGAAGCGGAAGTCGAGCCAGCCGGAGTTCTCGCCTTCCGGGGCGGAGATCAGGCGCAGCGCCCGGCCGTTGCAGAGGACGCCGGCGGGGACCGAGGCGGCGCGGAGCAGACGCTCCATCTCGCCGCGCGGGGAGAGGTCGCGCTTCGGGAGGGCCGCGTCGAAGTCCTGTTCCGGGGGGAGGACGCGGACCAGCAGTTGCCAGGTCTCGGTGTTGTTGCCCTGGCGGACCGCGTAGTCGGGGCGGAGGGTGTCGCCGGAGCCGGGCAGGACGGTGGCGAGGGCGTCCGGGAGCGGGGCCTCCGGGGTTCCGGCGAAACCCGAAGGGGCGAAGCGCCAGCCGAGGACGGAGCGGGCGAAGCGTTCGAAGTCGGGGACGACCGGTTCCGGTTCCCCGCCGGCGACGGGGCGCTCTTCGAGGCAGTCGCGGAGGAGGGTCTGGCCTTCGGCGTCGCGCCGGGGGAGGACGGCGCCGGCCTTCGAGAGGGCGGTGGCGGAGACGACGAGGCCGGTGGGCTGGACCAGGCCCAGCCAGTCGAGGTGGTCCCGGACTTCAGGGGGGATCCGGGATCGGTTCTTCACGGGTCGGGGTTCTGGTTCGGCGCGCCGAGGTTCGCGTCGGGGCCGCTTCCGGACTACTTCCGGGTCGGGTCGGGGCGTTCGGGCCGCCGGGGTGCTGCAGGATACCGGCGGCGGGGCCGGTTGCAGCCGGTCTGCCGGTTGCGGCCCTCGGCGCCGGCGCGGTCGCGGCGCCCCGGCGGCGGGGCTCGGGGCGGCTACCGGTGGAGCGCGGGGCGGGGCGGGACGCTGCCGGCGGCGCGGCGGGAAGGGACGCCGCCGGTCCGCCTACATCCCCCAGACCTGGATGGTCCGCTCGCCGGGAGCGGGGGGCGCTGCCTCCGCCAGGACTTCGCCGGTCTCTTCCGCGCCGGCGGGCGCGCCGGTCGCTCCACGGACGCGGACCTCGCGGTGGAACACCTTCTCCTCCCACGATTTCCGTTCGTCCCGGTCGAAGACGAGCAGATGTCCCTCGGCCGCTCCGCTCCGGTCCACATAGCCGGCGGTCTGCAGCGCTCCCCGGCGGATGACTTCGTCGAGGCCGTCGCGCTGCCGGCGCACCTTGCACTCGATGACGAAGACCTGGGGCTCGTCCTGCTTCCTCCAGGAGATCAGCAGGTCGGTGCGGCCCCGTCCCAGACCGTGTTCCCGCGTGATGTGGCCGCCGGCGTTCACAACTCGCTGGAGGAACGCCTGCAGCAGGACCTGGGCGCCGTACTCGCGAAACCGGGAATCACGCAGCCACCACTCGGCGTTCTCCCGGAAGAACTGCCGGAAGGCCCGGAGCAGGGCGGGGATGTCGAGGCCGCGGTCGTCCCGGACGAACCGGTTGCCGTCGAGGATGATCTTGCCCTCCACCTCCTCGGCCAGGAGACGCGGGAGCACCTCCCCGTAGATCGGATTCGCGATCCGGATCGTCGGTTCGGTAGCGATGAGGCCGAGGTCGCGGACATAGCGCAGGTCGTCCCTGTCGAAATCCGGTTCGGTATCCGCACCCGCCAGGATGGGATCGAGGACGCGTCGGACGCGCTCCTCCCGGAGTCTCTGCTCGACCTGACCGAAGTGGGCCGGCCCCTCGAGGATCAGTCGCTCCCGCGCCGCCACGATCCCGGTACGCGTGATGTCGCGGCTCCGGTCCCGGCCCGCGGGATCGTCGAAGCAGGCGCCGTACGCCAGGGCGTTGACGAGCCAGGGCTGTCCTCCGGTGGACCGCCGGACCTCCGCGAGGGCCTCGTCGGTGAACCGCTGCCCGGTTTCCTCGGTGTGCTGTCCCAGGAGGTCCCTGACTTCGGTCTCGGAGAAATCCCCGAGTCGGAGCGACTTGGCCACGATGTTGAACGGGCTGGCCTTCGTGGTGAAGTAGTGTCGGACATCGTGCAACCCGCACACGACGATGCTGTGGGGGAAGTGGTCGGGCCGAGTCTCATATCCGGATCGCAGTTGGTGGAGAAGGCACAGCAGCGCATCGCTGCGGAGCGTGTCCACTTCGTCCAGAACGAGAACCAGCGGCCTGGAATCGGCGCCGGCCCATCGGGTAAGGGCTTCCTCCACGGCAGACTCCGGCCCATATCGGTCGAGGAGGCTGGACCACTCCCGGTCGGGATAGTCGTCGTCGAGGGATCTCCTGGCGCGCAACGCCAATCGCGTGAGTACGGCCTGGATGGCGCGGGGGAGATCGTCGCCGACGGTGTCCACCGGCTGGAGATTCGCGTGGACCGCGCGGTACCCGCGGTCGTTCAACGCATCGCAGAGCGCCCGGAGTGAAGTCGTCTTCCCGGTCTGGCGGGGCGCGTACACGATGAAGTAGTTCTTCGTCTCGACGAGTCGAAGAAGCGTGTCCGCCCCGGTTCGCTGCAGCGGCGGGATGTGGTAGTGGTCGGCGGGGAGGACGGGCCCGGCGATGTTGAATACGCGCACGGTGTCCTCTGTCGGGTCTGCGAAGGCCGTTCGGGGAGCCGGGGGGATCGGGGTCGGACGCGTCGTGAGTCGGAGGCGAGGGTCGGAGACTACACGCCCCACACCTGGATCGTCCGCTCGCCGGGAGCGGGGGGCGCTGACTCCGCCAGGACTTCGCCGGTCTCTTCCGCGCCGGCGGTCTCGCCGCGCGTCCGGCGCACGCGGACCTCGCTGTGGAACACCTTCTCTTCCCAGGACTTCCGTTCGTCACGGTCGAAGACGAGCAGATGTCCCTCGGCCGCGCCGCTCCGGTCTGCATAGCCGGCGGTCTGCAGCGCTCCCCGGCGGATGATCTCGTCGAGCCCGTCGCGCTGCCGGCGCACCTTGCACTCGATGACGAAGACCTGGGGTTCGCCGCGTTTCCGCCAGGAGATCAACAAGTCGGTGCGGCCCCGTCCCAGACCGTGTTCCCGGGTGATATGGCCGCCGGCGTTCACCACCCGTTGCAGGAACGCCTGCAGCAGCACCTGGGCGCCGTACTCGCGAAATCCGGAGCCCCGCGACCACCATTCGGCGTTCTCCCGGAAGAACTGCTGGAAGGCCCGGAGCAGGGCGGGAACGTCGAGGCCGCCGTCGCCCCGGAGGAACCGGGTGTCGTCGTGAGGCATCGTCACTTCCACCCTCCGCGCGAGAAGGCGCGGGATCACCTCGCCGTAGATCGGGTTCGCGATCCGGACCGGTGAAGTGGCGGTTACGATGCCCAGGTCGTTTACATAGCGGGCGTCGTCGTCCGTGAAGTCGCGGCGCCCTTCCGCACCTGCCAGGATGGGGTCGAGGACCTTCCGGACGCGCTCTTCGTCGAGTCGCTGGGCGATCTGACCGAAGTGGGCCGACCCCTCGAGGATCAGTCGCTGTCGCGCCGCCTCGATGCCTTTCCGCGTGATGTCCCGGCTCCGGTCCCGGCCCTCCGGATCGTCGAAGCAGGCGCCGTAGGCCAGGGCGTTGACGAGCCAGGGCTGGCCCGCGGTGGAGCGCCAGACCTCTGCGACGGCCTCGTCGGTGAACCGCTGTCCGGTCTCTTCGGTGTGCTGCCCGAGGAGATCCCGGACTTCGGCTTCGGAGAAGTCCCCGAGTCGGAGCGACCTGGCCACGATGTTGAACGGGCTGGCTCGTGGCGTGAAGTAGTCCCGGACATTGCGCAGCCCGCATACGGCCACGCTGTGCGGGAACCGGGCGGGGCGAGCTTCGTAACCCGCCCGCAGTTGGTCCAGCAGCGACATGAGGGGCGGGCCGCTCAATGAGTCGACCTCGTCCAGAAGCAGCACCAGCGGTTTCGGGTCCGAGGCGGCCCATCCCCGCAGCGCCATTCGGAGCGCCACGCCTGGGTCGCGCGCGCTCATGAGATCCTGGCCCTGCCGCGCGAAGAAGTCGTCGTCGAGAGTGTCGAGGGCGTCGGCCTCAAGGCAGGTCAGGATGCTGCGCATGACGCTCTCGACATCGCTCTCCGGCGTCTGGACGCCCTGGAGCGTCGTGTGGAGGGCGCGGTAGCCGCGGTCGTTCAACGCATCGCGGAGCGCCCGGAGCGAAGTCGTCTTCCCGGTCTGGCGGGGCGCGTACACGATGAAGTAGTTCTTCGCTTCCACGAGTTCCAGCACTTCCTCGAAGCCGGACCGTCGCAGCGGCGGGAGGTGGTAGTGGTCGGCGGGGACGATGGGCCCGGCGAGGTTGAATACGCGCACGGTGTCCGGTGTCTGTCTGGGAAGACCGTTCGGGAGTCGGGGAGGTTCGGGGTTGGAGGCGTCGAGAGGCGGAGGGGAAGGGTCGGAGACTACATGCCCCACACCTGGATCGTCCGCTCGCCGGGAGCCGGGGGCGCTGTCTCCGCCAGGACTTCGCCGGTCTCTTCCGCGCCGGGGGGCACGCCGGTCGCTCCACGGACGCGGACCTCGCGGTGGAACACCTTCTCCTCCCACGACTTCCGTTCGTCCCGGTCGAAGACGAGCAGATGTCCCTCGGCCGCCCCGCTCCGGTCTGCATAGCCGGCGGTCTGCAGCGCGCCGCGGCGGATCACTTCGTCGAGCCCGTCGCGCTGGCGGCGCACCTTGCACTCGATCACGAAGACCTGGGGTTGGCCCTCTTTCCACCAGGAGATCAGCAGGTCGGTGCGGCCCCGTCCGAGACCGTGTTCCCGGGTGAGGTGACCGCCGGCGTTCACCACCCGCTGCAGGAACCCCTGCAGCAGCACCTGGGCGCCGTACTCGCGGAACCGGGAATCGCGCAGCCACCACTCGGCGTTCTCCCGGAAGAACTGCTGGAAGGCGCGAAACAGGACGGGAACCTCGAGGCGGCCGTCGCCCCGGACGAACCGGGCGTCGTCGAGGACGACCCTCGGTTCTACCTCCCCCGCCAGGAGACGGGGAACCACCTCCCCGTAGATCGGGTTCGCGATGCGGATCGGCGGATCGGTCGCGATGAGGCCGACATCGCGGACATAGCGCAGGTCGTCCTTGTCGAAATCCGGCTCGGTATCCGCACCCGCCAGGATGGGGTCGAGGACGCGGCGGACGCGCTCCTCCCGGAGTCTCTGCTCGACCTGGCCGAAGTGGGCCGGCCCCTCGAGGATCAGTCGCTCCCGCGCCGCCACGATCCCGGTACGCGTGATGTCGCGGCTCCGGTCCCGGCCCGCGGGATCGTCGAAGCAGGCGCCGTAGGCCAGGGCGTTGACGAGCCAGGGTTGTCCCGCGGTGGAGCGCCAGACCTCTGCGACGGCCTCGTCGGTGAACCGTTGTCCGGTTTCGTCGGTGTGCTGTCCGAGCAGGTCCCGGACTTCGGTCTCGGAGAAGTCCCCGAGCCGGAGCGACTTGGCGACGATGTTGAACGGGCTGGCCTGCGTCGTGAAATAGTGCCGGACATTGCGCAACCCGCACACGACGACACTGTGGGGGAAGCGTTCCGGACGGATCTCGTACCCCGTGCGTAGTTGGTCGAGGAGACACAGGAGCGCCTCGCCGCTGAGTGCGTCCACTTCGTCCAGAACCACGACGAGGGGTCTGGAATCGGCACTCGCCCATCGGGTGAATGCCTTCATCACGGCGGTGGTGGCCCGGAAACGGTCGTCGAGGGACTCCACGATTCGTTCGAATGTGTCTTCGCCGAGCGTCACTTCCTCGCGGTCGGCCAACACATCGAACACGGAGCGGATGGCGAGGTCCACTGCATCGCCGGCACTGCGCGCGGGTTGGAGATTCGCGTGGACGGCGCGGTAGCCGCGGTCGTTCAGCGCATCGCAGAGCGCCCGGAGCGAAGTCGTCTTCCCGGTCTGGCGGGGCGCGTACACGATGAAGTAGTTCTTCGCTTCCACGAGTTCCAGTACTTCCTCGAAGCCGGACCGCCGCAGCGGCGGGAGGTGGTAGTGGTCGGCGGCGACGATGGGCCCGGCGATGTTGAACTTGCGCACAGGGGGTCAGTATCGCGCAGGCGGTCGCAGGAGCGGGTCGGCCGAGGCGGGCGGGTTCTCGGCGGGCGTGCGGCCGTGTCAGCCGGTGTCGGGCCAGAGATAGACGAGGCCGGCGGGTTCGACCCGCGTGGCGCGGATCTCGTAGAACTCGCGCACCCGCCGCGGCTCCACCTCGATCTCGGCGTCGAACTGGGCGAGGCGCCGTTCCCAGGCGCGGAGATCGGCCTCCCGTTGCCGGCGCTCCTCGGGTTTCAGGTCGAAGAGGAAGCGGCGTTCCTCTGGCCGATTGCGGTTGTCCAACTGCTCCTGCACCCGCTCCCGCTGCCGGTGCAGCGTCTTCTCCAGGGCTTTCGCTTCTGCGCGGCCCCGTTGACGAAGCCTCGCCTCGGCCGCCCGCTGCCGCTGGCGGGCGCGGCGTTCGAGAGGCTTGTGGAGCGCCGAGACATGGCGGGGCGCCAGGGCGAGCAGGCGCGCTCGCACCCCGTCGCCGGGCGTTGCGGCGCGCTCCATCGCCCGCTCGAACAGCGCCAGGGTGGAGTCGTGCTCCGTGCTCGTTTCCCCGAAGGGTTTCGGCGGGCGGCTCGCGCCGTAGCCGTCGAACGGGGCCGCCACGGCGACGATCTCCTGGTGCAGTCGTTCCGCTCCCCGGCCGTAGAGCGAGAGGCGTCCGAACAGCACCACCCGGTGGATCGAATCCGCCGCCTGCAGGAGGCAGGCGCGGGAGAGGTCGTGGTGGACGAAACCCTGGCTGCGGAAACGGGCCAGGAGGCGCTGGGCCAGGCGCTGCTCCAGGTGGAGATGGACCACCTCGGCATCCACGGCGCCGGGGTCGGAGAAGACCACCGGGCGGACCGGCGCGTCCCGCCGCCAGTCGGCCGGTTTCACTCCCAACTTCCGCGGCGCTCGCAGCGAGTCGAGGGTGGCGGCCCAACTGGGGTCGGCGGCCTGCTGTTCGTTCAACTCGGGGAGGCGCCAGACTGTTCGGCCGGTGGAATCGCGTTCGGCGGTGAGCCCGGAGGCGCATTGGAGTTCCAGCGAACAGGAGAGCGCGTCGCGGAAGGCGTCCTCGTCGAAACCCAGATGGCGGCGGGATTTCTCCAGGGCGTCCCGGCAGCCGCGCAGTTGCCTTTCGATGGCCTCGCCGCCGTCGCGCGCCGTTTCCAGCTCTTCCTCGACGATACCGGGCTTCGCAATTCCGGCCTTCGCCAGTTTCTCGGCGAGGGAGGCGGCCTCCTCCGCCCGGATGCCGCGGCGCAGCAGGCGTTCCGAATCGTCTATGACCCGGGCCAGACTGCCGAGTTCCTTGCGGATCGTCTCCGTCTTGTGGACGAGCACTTCCAGCACCCGGTCTTCGGCGCGCTGCGGGAGGTGGAAGTAGCGGCAGGTGACCTCGTTCGCCGGCTGCAGTTTGCGGTCGATGCGGCCGTTGCGCTGTTCGATGCGGCCCGGATTCCAGGGGAGGTCGAAGTGGAAGAGGTCGGAACAGTGCGCCTGGAGGTTCAGACCTTCCCGGGCGGCGTCGGTGGCGATCAGGATGCGGAGCGGCTCCTCCTTCGGGTCGGCGTTGAACCGGCGCTGGATCTCCCGGCGCATGTCCGGGCCGGTCCGGCCGGTGAGGACGGCGATCCGCCCGTTGGCGCGGTCGGTGTATGCCACGGCCCCTTCGAGCAGGTTCTGCAGGTAGCGCTTCGTGCCCTGCCGGTTCTCGGTGAAGAGGAGTACCCGGCGGTCGGTCCATTCCGGGGGCGGTCCCTTCGGGCGCTGGCCGAGCGGCGGCAGGCCGGGGCACTGGTTCTGCCGGATCCAGTCGAGCAGGCGCCCGGTCTTGGCGTCGGGGAGATGGCGGTGTTCCTCGGCGATGGCGATCATCTCGTCGAGGATCTGCCGCTCCCGGGGCGGCAGGGCGCCGGGAGTCCCCCCGGTGGTTTCGGCCGCCCGGGTCAGGGTGTCGGTCTGCGCTTCTTCTTCCTTCTCCAGGTCGTCGTCGTCCCAGTCGGCGCGTTCGTCGTCGGCGTCCGGGGCGGTTCGGAAACGCCGCTCCTCGTCGCCGGAGAGGCCGGCGGCGGGCGCGTTCCCGGCGTACTGGCGTTCGGCGGTGCGGCGGTGGACCTCCAGGTTGCGGGCGAAGGCTTCGACGGAGGAGAGCAGGCGCTGCTGGAGGCCGACGGTCAGCAGCGCCGCGGCGCTCCGGGCCCGCGTCGGGGCCGTTTCGAGCCGCCGTTCGCGCTCGCGCCGGTACTCGTCGAGGAGCCGGGAGAGTTGCAACTCCGGAGCGTCGTCGGGCAGGTCGGCGATGACCACGGCTTCGACGCGGCGCCGCGGGAACTCCCGGCCGGCGGCGCGGAGGTCCTCCTTGAGGCGGCGGACGAGCACCGGTTCCAGTTCCCGATGGCCCCGGATGGGAACGCCGCGGGTGAATCTCCGGGGATCGAGCAACTCCATGAGGGCCGCGAAACTGTTGGAGTGCCCGTTGTGCGGGGTCGCCGAGAGGAACAGGCGGTGCTCGAAGCGGCCGGCGAGGTCGCGGACGGCGCGGGTGAACTTCGATTCGATCCCGTACCGGCCGCCGGAGGAGGGCGCGGCGTGGTGCGCCTCGTCGAGGATCAGCAGGCTGGCGGGGAGCCGCTCGCCCAGCCATTCCCGCAGCGGGTCGGCGTAGGCCGGGTCGCGGAGCAGGTTGTGGGAGACGAGGAAGCGGGTGTGGGTTCGCCAGGGGTTGGCGCCGAAGCCGCGCTCCCGGCGGATCCGGGAGACATAGGCGCGGTCGAGGTGCGCGAACAGGAGGCCGAAGCGCTCCTCCATCTCGACCCGCCACTGGTCGAGCACCGAAGCCGGCGCGGCGATGACCACGCTCTTCACCTTGCGCCGGAGGAGCAGCTCGCGGGCGATGAGCCCGGCCTCGATGGTCTTGCCGAGCCCGGTGTCGTCGGCGATGAAGAGGTTGACGCGGGGCAGGCGGAGCGCCTTCCGCAGCGGCTCCATCTGGTAGGCGTCGAGTTGGATCCCGGCCCGGAACGGCGCCTGGAGCAGGCCGGGGTCGGTGGCGGTGACGCAGTTCCAGCGGAGAGTCCGATAGAAGGCGGCGAAGTGGCGCGGCGCGTCGAATCCCCGCCCGGCCAGGTTCTGCCAGCCGTCGTCCGCGAAGATCTTCCGGTCCGGTTCGTGGTTCCAGAAGACCTCGAGCGGCTCGCCCGGCGAGTCGTCCTCGGCGCAGGACAGCCGCACCACCGGTGAGTCCGGCGGCTCCGCCCCCTCGACTTCCTGGACGATCCACCGCCGCGACCGCACCTGCACCAGCGCCCCCACTTCGGGAGGATGAAGGGGCAGCCGCTCCGCCGCCGTCCCGATCATCGCCGCCGGATCGTACCGCCGGTGAGCGGGTTTCCTGCGCTCGGGAGATGGATCGAGGTGTCGGTCAGGATGGTTCCGTGAGGCGGAGGCGGCGGGTTACCTGGCCGTTGTTCTCCCAGGGGGTGGCTTTGTAGCGGGAGGCGGCCTCGGCGGTGGGTTGGAGGCCCTCGGCGTCGGCGGCGCGGGAGGTGAGGAGGTGGTCGCCGGGAGCTGGGTCGGGCCAGGGGAGGTGGAAGCGGCGGAGGCCGTAGGGGTGTTCGGTGGGGGTGATGAGGGCCGGGCGGTGGTCGGTGTCGTCGAAGCGGACGGAGACTTCGTGGATCTCCGACCGACCGTCGTTCCAGGCGAGGCCGTGGACGGTGTGGGCGCCGTCCGGGGCGCGCTCGACCCGGGTGACGAGGGACTTGAGGCGCATCCGGGCGATCTGGGTGGCGCGGTGTTCGATGCCCGCCGGGGTCTCGACGCCCCGGACGGTCACATAGTCCTTGGCCTGGTACCAGCCGGCGAAGCGGGAGGGCCAGACCTCGATGCGGGTGACCCACTTCACCTGGGCGATGCCGTAGTGGCCGGGGACGACGAGGCGGAGGGGGCCGCCGTGTTCCGGGGGGAGCGGTTCGCCGTTCATGGTGTCCGCGAGCAGGACTTCCGGGGCGAGGGCGTCGGCGAGGGGGAGGCTGCGGGCGAACCGGGCCGGGTAGGCGTTGCCGCGCAGGCGTTCCGTCGCCGGGTCGGCGCCGAAGCAGACGACTTCGCGGCTGTCGGGGCGGAGGAGTGGTTCGAGGAGGGGGGCGAGGGGCGTTCCTTCCCAGCGGGCGGCGCCGACGAGGCCGTGCATCCCGACGCCGCCGTTGCCGCAGCACTCGAAGGCGACGATTCGCCCGGCGCGGGGAAGGGCGCGGAGGTCGGCGGCGGTGAGGGTCTGCCGCGGCGGGGCGCCGGGGTGGCCGAGTTCGAGGCGGAAGTCTGCGGGCGGCAACTCCGGGACGCCGGAGTGGTCGAGGACGAAGAATTCCTCGTTCGGGACGATCTCGCCGGTGAGGCGGGTGAGGTCGGTGTACCGCGCCCGGGTGCCGGGGGGCAGGGGTTCGATATCCGCCCAGGGAAGGACGACGGCGGCGGACCGGGGGGCGGACTGTGGGGCGGACCGGGCGGCGGGTCGAAGGGCGGGGCGAACCGTGGGACGCCCCGCCGCAATCGCGGTCGTCGCGAGACCGGGAAGGCCCGGGAAAGCCGAGAGGCTCGCGAGGAAGGTCCGCCGGTTCATCGTGCGGTGGCCGACCGGGCGTCGCGGGTCGGTGCCCGAAGGCGAAGCGAGGCCGGCCCGCCGGGGGCCGGCCTCGGGGACGGAGGGGGTCCGTCGCTCAGAAGTAGATGCGGATCGCGCCCCGGATGATCCTCGGCGAGAGGAAGTTCGAGATGTTCCCGTACGCGGAGCCGCTCGAAGTGTTGAGCGCGGTGGTGGTGTTCTTGTTCGTGATGTTGAAGATGTTGATCTCCGGGGAGATGCGGACATCGCCGATCATGAAGTCCCGGAAGAGCGCCATGTCGAAGGTCGTGACATTCGGCAGGCGTTCGCTTCCGACCGGGGCCGCCAGGATGGACGCGCCGCCCTGGTTCAGGCCGGAGACCCAGAAGGTGCGGGCCACCGGCTGGCCGGTCTGGTATCGCATGACTCCCGAAGTCCGGATGCCGAAGGGCGCGTGCCAGGTGCCGATCACCTTCAACTGGTTCGTGCGGTCGTAGAAGGACTTGCCCTTGGCGTTCACCTGGTTGTTCGGGTTGGTGAAGATGCCGGGGTTCGTGTTCTCCCACTGGTTGCCGCGCGACCAGGCGTCGGTATCGTTGTACGAGTAGGACACGATGGCCTGCCAGTCGTTCGAGAACCGCTTCTGCGCGATGAGTTCGAAGCCCCGGTAACTGGTCTCGAACTTGTCCACGGTCTGGATGGCCAGTTGATTCTGGCCCACCAGGTCCTCCCGCAGGTTGAAGACCGTGACCATGCCGGCGTCGTCGCCGGTTCCCATCTCGCCGTCGGGCCCCGGGTCCTGGACTTCCATCGGGTCGTAGGCGGAGTCCGGCGCGGCGAGGTTGACGCTGTCGGACTTGTCGTTGCTGTTGCGCATCGAGAAGGTGGCCTGCACCCAGATGTCGCCGGGGAACTCGCGCTCCAGTCCGATGGTGAATTCGTCCGTGTACTCGTGCTTCAGGTCGGGGTCGACGATCCGGTCGGCGGCCGTCGAGCCGAAACTGTCGGCGAGGAGTCTTCCCTGTTCGCCGTCCTGGAACTGGTTGTCGCCGTTCCGGTCGGTCCATTCGTGCCGGTTCGTCAGGCTGCCGTTCTTGTTCACGAAGTTGGCGAAGCCGGTGGAGAACTGGTGGTAGTAGCGGCCCCAACTCGACTTGAGGGCGCTCTTGCCGCCTTCCTCGAGACCGATGACCAGGCCCAGGCGCGGCGCGAAACTGGAGAGGTCGAGGATGCCGGTCCGCTCGGGGAAACTGCGCGGGCAGCCGTTGTCCGCCCGGCACCAGGTGCCGTCGGGACTGTTCTGCTCGGGCAGCCAGCCGTGGTAGCGGTCCCAGCGGAGGCCCAATTTCACGGTGACCCGGTCGCCGATGGAGATGATGTCGTCTATGTAGGCGGAGGTCTGCGCGAGCGCCTGGGCGTCCGTCCGGGGAGTGTTCCGGAGCCAGACTTCATCCGCGACGCCGTTGTTGAAACGCAGGAAGACATCGTCGATCGCCGTGGTCTCGTTGCGGATCGGGTTGTGGGAGTACTCCGCACCGATCTTGAACTCGTGGTCGGCCCCGGCCACTTCTTCGGCGAAGTAGGTCAGGTCGCTCTTGTAGGAGAACCGCTTCCGGCGGCGTTCCACATTGAAGTCGCGCGCGTTCAGGAACTGCCCGGTGCCCACATCCTGTCCCGCCTGGAGGCCGGCGGCCCTCGCTTCCTCGGTGTGGGAGGTCGGGAACCAGACATTCAGGTGGGAGAAGCGGGTGTCGAGGAGGGCGTTCTCGCTGAGCGTCGAGGTCCAGGTCGCCTGGATGATGCGGAAGGTGTCGTCCTCGATCCAACTGGCCTCCGGCGGGCGGGTCGAAGACATGCCGCGGCGCGGTTTCCAGTAGGACATCTCGTGCCACTCCAGGCTCACCTTGTTGCTCTGGGTGAGTTCGGTGTCGCTCTTGATGACGAACTGCCACATGTCCGTGTCTTCGGTCACGCTGGTCACGCCGGAGACGAAGCGGTGGACGCGCTCGTCCCGGAATGAGAAGTAGAAGGTCGAACGGTCGCGGACCACCGGGCCGCCGAGTTGGACATTCGCGTCGGAGAGGTAGTCGAAGGCGGAGGCGGTGCCGCCGGCGTCCTCGAGTTCCTGGGTGAAGTTGTCGAACTGGGTGGAGTCGTTCTGGTAGTGGAAGCCGGCGCCGCCGCTGAAGTCGTTGCTGCCGCTCTTGGTGACCATGTTCAGGTACACGCCGGGGGCGTTCACCGAGGCCGGGTGCGAGCCGGTTTCGACCTGGACTTCCTCGAAACTGTCGTAGTCGTAGTAGTAGCCGCTCGCGCCGAGAGCCGCCGGGCAGGTCACATTCACGCCGTTCAGGTAGTAACTGTTCTGGCCCCAGGAGGTGCCGCGGGCGGAGAAGACCGCCTGCAGGCCGGTTTCGCTGCCGCCCACATCGAGCCGGTTGGTGGTGACCCCCGGCGCCTGGTGTTCGAGCAGCGACCAGACATCCCGGGCGCTCGGCACCTCTTCGAGGAGGCTCTCGTCGAAGGTGGCGCCGATGACGGTGCTCTTGGTGTCGAGCAGCGGGGACTCGCCGACGACGGTGATCGTCTCCTCGAGAGTCGAGAGTTCGAGTTGGACATCGAGGCCGGTGGTGCGGGCGATGTCCACCCGGACGCCCTCGTTGATGCGGGTCTGGAAGCCGCCCAACTCGAAGCGGAGGGAGTAGATGCCGGGGGACACGGCCACGAAGCGGTAATTCCCGGTGCCGCTGGAGACGGCGACCTCGGGGGTGCCGCCTTCGCCGGTGAGGGTCACGGAGACGCCGGGGAGCACCTGGCCGGTGCCGTCCCGGATCGTCCCCTCGACGGTTCCGCTGGTGGTCTGGCTCCAGGCGGCTCCGGCGGTGAACGCCGTGAGCGCGAGCGCTGCCAGCGCGGTCTCGATGAAACGGTTTCTCATGGGCTCCTCCCGTGGGCCGGTGGGCGAGGGCGCGGGCGAGGCGAACGGCGTGGAATTACGCCGGGCGGCGCCCGACCGGTTCCCGATTCTCCGTTCGCCGGGCGGGGAAGTCAACAAGGATTCGGGAACGGGGGCGCTGCCGGGGGGGAGCCGGTCAGCGCCCGGGGCCGCCGAGGGCGCAGGAGAACAGGGCGCGCTGGGCGGCGGTCCAGTCGCCGGAGCCGTCCGCGTGCTGGATCAGCATCCGGCCCTGCCGGTAGTGGTCGAGGGTCAGGCGGAACTCCTTGGCGTTCGACTGGCGGCCGGTGTGATCCCAGGCCGCCGGGATCCCCGGGTCGTGGAAGCGGTAGGTCCCGGTCGCGCCGTAAGCGATCTCGTTCGACCAGACATCCATCCCCGGGAGCAGGTCGGCGAGCAGGCCCTCCGGGGTGCGCGGCAGGGTGGTCTCCATCTCCAGGAGGCCGGGGATGACCGCCCGGCGGAAGACGGCGCCGGGGCGTTCCTCGGAGGTGATCGAGAGCGGCGCCCGGCGGATCGCCCGGTATCGCTGGGGCGCCCCCGGGGCGAGGCTGCGGAAGAGGCCGAGGACGGCGTTGCGGCGGGCCTCGGTGAGGGTCTCGTCGAGGTAGAGGGCCACCCAGGACTCCGGGCCCAGGGTGACGAACTCGGTCCCGGCGAGGTCGGTGGCGCCGTAGCGGCCCCGGGCGATGCGGGTGGCGGTCGCGGCGTGGCAGGGCGGGTGCGAGGGCGGGGCGTTGCTGCGGCAGGGGCAGGGGGTGTCGCAGGGGCAGGCGGTGAAGGCGTGGCCCTCGATCTCCCAGTCGGGGAAGCGGTCGGGGAAGCGGTCGGGGGAACGGTCGGCGGCGCGGGGGCCGGGGGCCGTGGCGGCGGCGCGGCGGGGGACGCCCGCGCCCGGGGGAAGGCGCATCCCCTGGCCGCCGGCCGGCTGCAGGACGAAGCGGACGGTCTCGGCGAAGCGGAGGGGGACGGGGCTCCCGGCGACGACGGTCGGCTCGTACTCCCATCTCGTCGCGGCTTCGGCGGCGGCGGCGGCGAGATCCTCCGCGCCGCGGAGGGGTCGGGCGGCGGTGACGCGGCCTTCCCGGTCGAGGGTCAGTTCGAGGATGACCAGACCTTCCTCGCCCCGGGCGCGGGCGGACTCCGGGTAGCGGGGCGGCTCGAAGCGGCTCCGGGTCGGACGCCGGACCTCGCCGCCGACCGGGACCGGGTACTCCTCGGCGGGCGCCGGCGCCGGCGGGGACGCGGCGGGCGGCGCTTCCCCGGACGGTTCCCCCGCGCCGGGGTCTTCGCGGGGACCGCAGCCGAGGGGGAGGAGCGCTGCGGCGCAGAGGCCGAGGCGGAGCGAACCGCCCGCCGGGCGGCTTCGGGGCGTCGGGAGCCGAACGCCATAATCCGGGAAGCGGCCCCCCCGTTTGGCCCGCAGTCCGGCCCGAAGTCGGGCCCGCCATCCGGTCCGGGAGACGGCCCCGGAGAGTCGGCCCCCGGGTCGGGGCGCGGGCGCGGGGAAGCCGCCGGGACGATGCAGTGACAGGACGATCGGTTTCCGGCCCGGAGTCCGGAAGCGGGCGATTCTGCCCCATGGCGCCCGCCGGCGCGTTCCGGTCCCGGCGCGCCGGGGTGCTCGCCGCTGCCGTGCTTTCTCTCGCCGCCGCGTCGGTCGGGCAGGAGCGGCCGCCGGCCCCGCCGGAATTCGAGCGGGCCGCCACCGCCCTGCGGGAGGGGGATCTGGAACGCGCGGAGTCCGCGCTCACGGACTTCCTGGCCGGGCGCGAGGGCGATCCCGCCGCCCACCACCGGGCCGGGGCGCTCTGGCTGCTCGCCGGCGAGCCGGAACGCGCCGTTCCCCACTTCCGGGCGGCGCTCGGGGCGGCGCCGGATTTCACCGACGCTCGGCTGGCGCTCGGGCAGGCGCTCGGCCGACTCGGGGACACCGAGGGCGCGCTGGCCGCGTTCGCCGCCGCCGCCGGGACCGCCCCCGAGCGCTACGAAGCGCCCTACCTGGCCGCGGCGGTGCTCGACCGCGCCGGCCGGCTCCCGGAGGCGGTGACCGAGGCCCGGAGCGCGGCGGCGCTGGCGCCGGGGAACGCCTCGGTGCGGCGGTTCCTGGGACGGCTGCTGCTGCGGATCGAGGCCTGGCCGGAGGCTGCCGCGGAATTCGAAGCCGCGCTGCGCCGGGGGTTCCGGGAGGACCCGGCGATCTTCGCGGAACTCGGCGCGGCGCTGCTCGGCCAGGAGCGGCTCGACGCGGCGCAGGCGGCGTACGAACGCCACCGGGCGTTCGCTCCGGAGGACGCCGAGACCCTGCTGCAACTCGGCTACCTCGCCTGGCGGCGCGGGGACGCCGCGGAGTCCGAGGCGCTGCTCCGGGAGGCCCTCGCGCTCGACCCGGCCCTGCGCCGGGCGCACCACTTCCTGGGCCTGACGGCGCTGCGCCGGGACGATCTGGCCGGCGCCGAGGCAGCGTTCCGGAGGGCGCTCGAAGGGGATCCGGACTTCGCCGAGGCCTGGTTCCACCTGGGGAAGATCGAACTGCGCCGGGGGAACCCGGAGGCGGCGGCGCGGCATATCGAACGGGCGGTCGAGAGCGCCCCCGGGTACGCCGAGGCTTACTATCAGTTGGCGTTCGCGCGGCGGCGGCTCGGCGACGCGGAGGGAGCGGCGGCAGCGCTCGCCCGTTTCACCGAACTGCGCCGCGCCGAGGACTCCCCCCGACAGGAGAACGAACCATGAACGAGACTCGAACCCGCGGTCCGGCAGCGGCGCTCGCCGGCGTCCTGCTCTTCCTCCTTCCCGCGGCGGCCGGCGCCGCCGGGCAGACCGAATCCGCGACCGCGGGCCCGGCCCGGCAGCCCGCGGTTCACGAACCCGTGGCCACCTTCTCCATCGTGGCCCGCGACCCGGACACCGGGGAGTTGGGCGTCGCCGTCCAGTCCAAGTACTTCTCGGTGGGGCATGTGGTGCCCTGGGCGGAGGCCGGGGTCGGGGTCATCGCGACGCAGGCGAATGTGAACGCCGGCTACGGGTTGAAGGGCCTCCGGGCGCTCCGGGAGGGGCTGGGCGCCGAGCAGGTGGTGGCGCGGCTCCTCGCCGAGGACGAATTCCCGAATGTCGAGGGCCGGCAGTTCGCGGTCATCGACGCGAAGGGCGGCATCGCGGTCCACACCGGGGAGACGGCGAACTTCTGGGCCGGGCACCGGGTCGGCGAGAACTACTCGGCGCAGGGGAACATCCTCACCGGCCCGGAGGTGGTGGAAGCGATGGGGGACGCCTTCGAGGCGGCGGCGGGGACGCTCGCCGAGAAGATGCAGGCGGCGATGCTGGCCGGGCAGGAGGCCGGGGGAGACAGCCGGGGGCGGCAGTCGGCGGCGATGCTCGTCGTCGGCGAGGGCCTGGGCCGGAACATCAACAACGATGTGGTGGCGCGGCTCCAGGTGGAGGACCACCCCACTCCGATCGTGGAACTGGGGCGCGTGCTGGACATCAACCTGGCGCTCGCCGCGATGTCCCGGAGCCGGGAGCGGATGGGGGCCGGCGACGGGGCGGCGGCGCTCGCCGAAGCCGAGCGGGCGACGGAGTTGTGGCCGGCGGCCTCGGATTCCTGGCTGAACCTGGGGCTGCTCGCGTACTCGCTCGGGGAGCGGGAGCGGGCGCTGGAATCGCTGCGGAAGGCGGCCTCGAGGAACGACCTCTTCCGGGGGCAACTGGAATCCACGCTGGGCTGGACGAACCATCCGGGACTCGACGAGGAGTTCCTGGCGGCGCTGTTCCCGGAGGGCTCCTGACCGGGGCCCCGGCGCCCGGCCGGCGCGAGGGAGGGCGCCGGCTCGCGGGAGTCCTGTTCGCCGGCGTCGGCTTCCTCTCCGTCGGGGGCGCCGCTTCCCCGGCGGCGGGGCAGGACCCCGAGGAACACCTGCGGGCCGGGCGGCGCTGGCTGGACGCCGGGAACGCCGAGGCGGCGGCGGCTTCGTTCCGGCTGATGGTGGCGGCGCAGCCGGATTCGCGTTCCTGGTACTACCTCGGCGTCGCCTACCTGCAGGGCGGCCGTCCGGAGGAAGCCGTCGCCGCGCTCCGGCGGGCGGAGGCGCTCGAGCAGCGGCCCAACCGGGCGCTCGAGCAGTCGCTGGGAACGGCGCTGCTGCGCGTCGGCGACGCCGAGGGGGCGGCGGCGGTGCTCGGGCGGGCGGCCGAGCGGCATCCGCGGGCGCCGGACCTGCTGCTCCAACTGGGGCACGCCCACTACCGGCGGCTCGACGCCGACGCCGCCCGGTCGGTGCTCCGGCGCGCCCGGGGGGCAGCCCCCGGCGATCCCCGGACCCACTTCCACCTGGGCCTGGCGGAGTCGGCCCTCGGCGACCTGCCGGCGGCGGAGGGCTCCTTCCGGGAAGCGGCGCGCCTGGCCCCGGAGGATCCGGAGGCGCGGGTGGCGCTCGGCCGGACGCTGGCGCAGCAGGGGCGGGCCGGGGAGGCGCGGGCGGCGTACGGGGAGGCGCTCCGTCTCGCTCCGGGGTCGGCGGCGGCGCTGACCGCCCTGGGGATGCTCGACCTGGCCGCCGGGGAGGCCGGGCGGGCCGCCCGCCGGTTCGAGGAGGCGCTGGCGTCGGAACCGGAGCACCGGCAGGCGCTCTACAACCTGGGCGCGGCGCTCCGCCTTCTCGGCCGGCCGGCGGAAGCGGAGGCGGTCGAGCGGCGATTCGCGGCCACGGAGGCGGCGCAGTTCCCCTCCGGGAGCCGCTCCCGGTCCCGGAGCGGGCCGCCGCGTCGGCGCTGAAGCCGGAGGTGGGCCGGTCGGCGCCGGGAGCACTCGTCGTGCTGCTCCCGTCCCTCCTCGCCGGCGCGGCGGCCGGGGCGCAGGACTTCTCCTTCGCCGACCGCACCGGGGAGGCCGGGATCCGGTTCCACCACGAGGACGGGGGCAGCGGGCAGCGGTATGTGGTCGAGATCGTGGGCGGCGGGGCGCTGGTCTTCGACTACGACGAGGACGGCTGGCCGGACCTCTTCTTCGTGAACGGGCGGACGCTGCCGGGAGACCGGGTCGGCGCCGGGGCCAGCGTCGGGAACCGCCTCTACCGGAACCGGGGGGACGGGACCTTCGCGGACCGCACCGCCGCCGCCGGCCTCCTCGACGCGCCGGAAGAGGCCCGCTACGGGATGGGGGGCATGGCCGGGGACTTCGACGGGGACGGGGACGCCGACCTGCTCCTGACCCACTTCGGGGACGAACGCCTGTTCCGGAACCTGGGGGACGGGACCTTCCGGGAGGTCCCCGGCGCCGCCGGCGCGAGCGATCCCCGGTGGACGACGAGCGCCGCGCTGCTCGACGCCGAAGGCGACGGCGACCTCGATATCTACGCGGCGAACTACCTCGACTTCTCCCTCGACCGCCACCGCGACTGCGTGAGCCCGGTGCGCGACCTGCTCGCCTACTGCCATCCCCAGGAGTACCCCGGCGCGGCGGACTCCTTCTTCGAGAACCTCGGCGACGGCCGTTTCCGTGCTCGGCCGGTCCCCGGGAGCGAGGAGGGGAAGGGGCTCGGGGTGGTGGTGACGGATCTCGGGGGCGACGGGAGCCCGGAGGTCTATGTGGCGAACGACACCACCCCCAACTTCCTCTTCCGGGTGGAAGCCGGGGCGGAGGGGGCGGCGTTCCGGGAGGTCGGGTTCGCCGCCGGGGTCGCCTACAACGAGGAGGGGCTGCCGGAGGCCGGGATGGGGGCCGACTGGGGCGACGCCGACGGGGACGGGCGGATGGACCTGGTCGTCACCAACTTCGACTTCGAGACGAACACCCTCTACCGGAACCTGGGCGGGGGGCTGTTCCTCGACGCCACCGCCGCCTTCGGCCTGGGAGCGGAGAGCCTCACCGAACTGGCCTTCGGCTGCGACTTCGCCGACTTCGACAACGACGGCCGGCCGGACCTGGCGATCGTCAACGGGCACATCCTGGACAACATCGCCGAGATCCAGTCGAACCTGACCTTCGCCCAGCCCGGGCAACTGTTCCGGAACCGCGGCGGCCGGTTCGTCCGGGCGCGGGAGAACGAGGGGGACTTCGCCCGGCCGCGGGTGGGGCGGGCGCTGGCCACCCTCGACTACGACCGGGACGGCGACCTCGACCTGGCGCTCGCCTCGAACCGGGGGCCGGCGGAGTTGCTCTCGAACGAGGGCGGCGCGGCGCTCGGCAACGCGCTGGGGTTCCGGCTGGTCGGCGTCCGGGCGAACCGGGACGGGATCGGGGCGAGCGTGACCCTGGGGAGCGGGCCCGACCGGCGGCGGGAGGAGCGGCGCGCCGGCGGGAGTTACCTGGCGCAGCACGAAGCGGTGGTCTGGTTCGGGCTGGGGGCGGCGGACGGGGTCGGGGAGGCGGTGGTGCGCTGGCCCTCCGGGGACGAAGAGGCACTCGGCCCGCTTCCCGGCGGCTCGATCTTCGTCGTCAGGGAAGGGCGGGGCGTCGTGGGGCGAAGCCGCCTCGTTTCCCCGGGGGAACCCGGCGGGGAGTCCCGATGACTCCGGTTCGTCCTCGCCGGGCGGCAGGGGCGCCCGGAAGGGTTTCTGCCGCCCTCGCCGCGGTCGTCGCCTTCGCCGGCGCGGCGGGGGCCCAAACGGGAGAAAACCAGCCGGGTGAAGACCGGCCGCGCGAAGGCGGGCCGGCGGAGATGCGGTTCACCGAGACCGCGGCCCTCTCCGGGGTGCGCTTCGTGAACATGTACGGCGGGGTCCGGTCGAAGCGGTTCATCCTGGAGACCACCGGCACCGGGGCTGCCTTCTTCGACTACGACGGGGACGGGTTCCTCGACCTCTTCCTGGCGAACGGCACCCGGCTCGGCTACGGCGACGCCGAGAGTCTCTCGAGCGCCCTCTTCCGCGGCGACGGCGCCGGCCGGTTCGCCGAGGTGACGGGCCCGGCGGGGCTCGAGGCCTACGGCTGGGCGCAGGGGGCGGCGATCGCCGACCACGAGAACGACGGCGACCTGGACCTGTTCGTGACCTACTACGGGGAGAACCGGTTCTACCGGAACCGGGGGGACGGCACCTTCGAGGAAGCGGCGGCGGAAGTCGGCCTCGACGATCCCCGGTGGGGCGCCGGGGCGGCGTTCGGCGACCTCGACCGGGACGGGGCGGCGGACCTGGTCGTCGTGAACTATGTGGACTTCGACCCGGAGACGACGCCCGGGCCGGGGGAGGCGCCGACCTGCTTCTTCCTGGGGATGCCGGTGATGTGCGGCCCGAAGGGGCTGGAACCGGCGCCGGCGCTCCTCTACCGGGCGCGCCCCGACGGACGGTTCGACCGGGTCCCGGACGCCGGGGTCGGGGCGGAGCGGTTCTTCGGACTCGGCGTGGCGATCGGCGACCTCGACGACGACGGCGACCTCGACCTCTACACCGCGAACGACCAGACCCCGAACAACCTCTACCGGAACGATTCCGGGCCGGAAGGGCTGCGGTTCACCGACATCGGGCTGCCCGCCGGGGTGGCCTACAACGAGGACGGGCGGGCGCAGGCCGGGATGGGGGTGGATCTCGGCGACTACGACGGGGACGGGCGGCTGGACCTCACCGTCACCAACTTCTCCCACGACTACAACACCCTCTACCGGAACGCCGGACCCGATTTCTTCCTCGACGAGTCGTTCGCCGCCGGGGTGGCGGAGCCGAGTTGGCCGTACCTGGGGTGGGGAACCGGGTTCGCGGACTTCGACCGGGACGGGCGGCTGGACCTCCTCGCGGTGAACGGGCATGTCTATCCGGAAGTGGAGGGCGGGGTGACCGAGAGCGACTACGCCCAGCGGATCCTGCTCTTCCGGAACGGAGGGGGCGGCCGGTTCGCCGAGGAGCGCCCGGAGGCGTTCGGCGTGCGCCGGGTGTATCGGGGGGCGGCCTTCGGGGACTACGACGAGGACGGCGACCCGGACCTGGCGGCGACGGTCATGAACGGGCCGCCGGCGCTCTTCCGCAACGACACCGAGCCCGGCGGGAACTGGGTCGGGTTCCGGCCGGTCGGCCGGCGGAGCCCCCGGGACGGGATCGGGACCCGGATCGTGATCGAGGGGGACGATGCCGGACGGGGGCCGGCGGTGCTGCTGCGGGAGTCGCGGAGCGGTTCGAGTTACCTGTCGGCGAGCGATCCGCGGGTGCTCTTCGGGCTGGGGGAGGCGGAGGGTCCGGTGCGGGCGCGGGTGCGCTGGCTGTCCGGCCTGGAGCAGGAGATCGTCGTCGAGCCCGGCGCCTACCGGCTGGTGGTGGAGCCCCGGCGCTGAGCGGGAGGCCGCCCGGGGGCAGGGAAGCGCCGGTCGGCCGGTTCCCGCGGGCGGAACGGCCCTTCGGTCGCCGCTACGGGTCGAGCAGGGAGACGCTCCGGAGGAGGGCGAACACCGGGGTTCCCGGTTCGAGCCCCAGGTCGGCCGCGGCGTCGGCGGTGATCCGCGCCCGCAGGCGGGCGGGCTCGCCGCCGTCGAGGCGGACGGTCACCTCCACGAGGGGGGCGTCCCCCTCCCGGCGGAGACCGAGGACGCGGCCGGCGAGGATGTTGCGGACGCTGATCGCCTCCGGCCGCCGCGTCGCGAGCGCCACCTCGCGCGCCGGGATCCGCAGCCGGACGGTTCCTCCCGGGGCCGGCGGTTCCGAGCCGGGCAGCGAGGGCAGGAAGACCGGCTGTCCGGCGAGTTCGACCTCGACCAGTCCGCGCGAAGCCCGGAGACCGACGACGCGCGCGGTCAGGGTGGCGCCGGCCTCCCCCCCGGCGGCGGCCTCTTCATCGTCGAGCCGCGCGAAGAGGGCCGCCGCCGGGCCGGACTCGACCACCCGGCCGCCGGAGAGCAGCACCAGGCGGTCCGCCAGCCGGACGACCTCGGCGGGGTCGTGGCTCACATGGAGCAGGCACAGCCCCTCCTCCCGCGCCAGCGAGCGCAGGAACGGGAGGATCCGGGCGCGGGAGGCGCGGTCGAGCGCCGAAAAGGGCTCGTCGAGGAGCAGCGCCTCCGGGCCGGAGAGCAGGGAACGCCCGAGCGCGGCGCGCTGTTTCTCGCCGCCGGAGAGGTCGGCGGGAGGCCGGTCGAGGAGTGCGGCGAGGTCGAGCCGCTCCACGATCTCCGGGAAGGCGAACCGCCGCCGGCCCCGGGGCGCGCGGCGTTCGGCGTAGCGGAGGTTGCCGGCGACGGAGAGGTGCGGGAAGAGCGCCGGCTGCTGGAAGACGAATCCGACCGGGCGGCGATGCGGCCGGCGGAAGAGCCGGGTCTCGTCGTCCTGCCAGGTTTCCGCGCCGAAGCGGAGGGCGCCGGACAGGCGGAGGAGACCGGAGACCGCCCGGAGGAGCGTCGTTTTGCCGCTGCCCGAGGGCCCGAAGACGCTGGTGATCGCGCCCGCCGGGGCCTCGACGGCGGCGTCGAGGGAGAAGGCGCCCAGTCTCCCGCGGAGGCGCCCGCGCAGGCCGTCCGCGGCGGCGGATCCCGCCGGGGAAGTCACGGCGCCGGAACGCCGGGCAGCGCCGGTTCGGGGTCGGGTTCCTGATCGCCGCGGGGCCGGGAGCGCCGCTGGAGGGTCATCGTGGTGAACACGACGAGGAAGGCGAAGGCCACCAGTCCGGCGGAGAGGAGGTGCGCCGTCTGCCAGTCGAGCATCTCCACCCGGTCGTAGATGGCGATGGAGAGCACCCGGGTGGCGCCGGGGATGTTGCCGCCGATCATGAGCACCACCCCGAACTCGCCGACGGTGTGGGCGAAGCCGAGGACCGCGCCGGCGACCAGGCCCGGCCGGGCGAGCGGGAGCGCCACGGTGCGGAAGGCGTCCCCGGGCGAGGCGCGGAGGGTGGCGGCGGCTTCCAGCGGGGCGTCGCCGACGGCCTCGAAGGCGGTGCGGATCGGCTGGACGACGAACGGGAGCGAGTAGCAGAGGGAGCCGATGACCAGACCGGGGAAGGAGAACGCCAGGGACCGCTCCCCGAAGAGGCGCGCCACCGCCCCGCCCGGGCCGTCCGGGCCGAGGGCGACGAGCAGGTAGAAGCCCAGGACCGTCGGCGGCAGGACCAGCGGCAGGGCGACGACCGCGGCGACCGCCTCCCGCAGCCGGGAGCGGGTCCGCGCCAGCCACCAGGCGATCGGGGTGCCGAGGAGGAGCAGGAAGACGGTGGTCACCGCGGCCAGCCGCAGCGTGAGCGTCACCGCCGGGCCGATGGCTTCGCTCTCGAACATTCCCGGTCGGAGTCAGCGGCGCGTCGCCGGGGATCGGGCCCCGCCGCCCGGTCGTGCTTCGTCGTCGTCGGAGGCGATCGGGGTTCCGTGGAGGAGCAGGAAGACGGTGGTCACCGCGGCCGGCCGCAGCGTGAGCGTCACCGCGGGGCCGATGGCTTCGCTCTCGAACATTCCCGGGCGGGGTCAGCGGCGCGGCGCCGGGGAATCCGGTCGCGCGTCGTCAGCGGCGGCGACCGGAGTTCCGAGGAGGCGCAGGAAGACGGTGGTCACCGCGGCCAGCCGCAGCGTGAGCGTCACCGCGGGGCCGATGGCTTCGCTCTCGAACATTTCCGGTCGGGGCCAGCGGCGCGGCGCCGGGGATCGGGCCCCGCCATCCGGTCGCGCGTCGTCAGCGGTGGCGACCGGGGTTCCGAGGCGCAGGAAGACGGTGGTCACGGCGGCCGGCCGCGGCGTGAGCGTCACCGCGGGGCCGATGGCTTCGCTCTCGAACATTTCCGGTCGGGGCCAGCGGCGCGTCGCCTGGGATCGGGCCCCGCCATCCGGTCGCGCTTCGTCGTCGTCGGAGGCGATCGTGGTTCCGAGGAGGAGCAGGAAGACGGTGGTCACGGCGGCCGGCCGCAGCGTGAGCGTCACCGCGGGGCCGATGGCTTCGCCGGCGACCATTTCCGGTCGGGGTCAGCGGCGCGTCGCCGGGGATCGGGCCCCGCTTTCCGGTCGCGCATCGTCAGCGGTGGCGGCGGGAGTTCCGCGGACCGGGGAGTCGGGCCGGCAGGGGCCGAGGCCGGGTGCGGCGGAACGCAACGGGGAGTCGGCCGCGAAGGTGGGGGGCCGTTCGGCCGGTCAGTCCGTCCGGTAGCCGCGCCGGGTCAGCATCTCCCGCACCGGCGGCGACCGCAGGAAGCGGAGGAACGCCGCGGCGGCGCCGTTGTCCTCGCCGGGGCGGAGGAGCACCGCCTGCTGCCGGATGGGCGCGTGCAGCGTTTCCGGCACCACCCAACGGGAGCCCGCGGGGGGCGCTCCCGGCGGCGGTCCGGTCGGCGGAACCGTCTGGGAGAGGGCCACGAAGCCGGCGTCCGCGTTCCCGGTGTGGACGAACGAGAAGACCTGCCCCACATTCGTCCCCTGCACCAGGCGGAACGGGGCGCTGCCGGGGGCGAACCCGAGGGCGCGCAGGGTCTCGACGGCGGCCCGGCCGTAGGGCGCCGTGGCCGGGTTCGCCAGGGCCAGCCGGGTGATCTCCGGGGTACGGAGCGACTCCGGGCCCCGGATGCGGTCGGGCTCGCGGCTCACCAGCGCCAGCCGGCCCACGGCGTAGGTGAACCGGGCGCCCGGGACCGCGAGCCCGGCCGCCTCGGCGAGGGCGGGGCGTTCGCTGTCGGCGGCGAGGAACACCTCGAAGGGGGCGCCCTGGACGATCTGGGCGTACAACTGGCCGGTGGCGCCGAAACTCAGGAGCACCCGGTGGCCGGTCTCCGCTTCGAAGCGGGCGGCGATCTCGCGGGCGGCGGGGGCGAAGTTCGACGCCACTGCCGCGCGAACCGTCTCCGCGGCCGCCGGCGCGGCGAGGCCGACCGAGCCGAGCAGGGCGAGGAAGCCGATCGGACCCGCCGGCGCCCCGGGCGCCCGCCCCCGCAGGGACGAGGGTCGCGGGCCCGCGGGTCGTGGGCCCGGAGATCGGACGGAGGGCCGGCGGGGAGGGGATCCGTCGCGCCGGGGAGCGATGCCGGTGGCGCCCCGGGTCACCGCTCCGCGGTCATCATGATCTCGACCTTGATGCCGGCGCCCATCATCTGCGTCTCCACGGTGGCCCGGGGCGGGAACGGCTCGCCCACGACCTCCCGGTAGGCCGCGTTCATGGCGGCGTAGTCGCGCATGTCCTCCAGGTACACCATCGCGTCCACCACCTCCCCGAACCCCAGACCACCGGCTTCGAGGGCCTGCTGCAGGCGCGCCAGGACGGCGCGGGTCTGCTCGCCGGCGTCCTCGCTGCGCGGCGACGGGGCCACCATGCCGGAGAGGTAGAGCCGGTCGCCGGCCCAGATCCCGGGGGAGAGCGGGCTGCCCGACCGGGGGCCGTCCGGGGCCAGGACGCTCCGTTCGGCGCTGCTGGCGACGCACTGCACTTCGGCGGTGAACAGCGGGTTCGCCAGCCGGGCCTCCACGGTGGCGCGGCTCGGGGGATCCTCCGGGAAGAACTCGCGGTAGGCCTCGTTCATCGCCCCGAACTGGCGCGGGTCGTCGAGGAAGACCCGGCAGTTGGCCACATCGGAGAAGTCCATGCCGCCGGCTTCGAGAACGATGCCGATGTTGCCCATGATGCGCCGCATCTGCTCCGGGACGCCGCCGGCGACCGGCTGGTAGGTGTCCGGGTCGCGGGCCGTGGCCCCGGCCACGAACAGGGTGTCCCCGGCGGCGATGCCCCAGGAGTAGGGCAACTCGGGGCTCTTCAGGGCCTCCGGCCGGATGACCCGGCGCTCCACCCCGGCCTTCACCGCGACCATGGAGACCTCGACCAGCGCGCCGGGAACGGCGATGCCGGCCTCCACCGTGGCCCGCGTCGGCGGATCCTCCGGGAAGTACTCGCGATAGACCGCGTTCATGTCGGCGAAGTGGCGGATGTCCGACAGATAGACATTCACCGCGGCGACGCGGGAGAAGTCCAAACCCCGGCGTTCCAGCGCGGCGCCCAGGTTCGCCATCGTCTGCCGCACCTGCGGTTCGATGCCGCCGGGGACGATCTCGAGGGTGCCCGGCCGGTTCCCGAGGGCGCCGGCGAAGTACACCAGGTCGCCGCTCTCCCGGGACTCCGAGAAGGGGAGTCCGACGCCGCCTCCGCCTTCGTCCGGTTCCTCCTCCGCCGGCATCGTTCCCCCGCCGCAGGCGGCGAGGGCGGCGGCGAGCAGGAGGGGGAGGAGCCGCGCCCGGCGCGGGAGGGCGGAATCGGAGGTCGGGAAGGGCATCGGGAACGGCATCGGGAACGGCATGGGAGAGGGCCTCGGGAAGGGGAGGGGAGGAGACCTCCGGGGAGGCGGCCCCGGGACCGTTCGGCGCGGAGGATCCGCGACCGTCCGCCGGGGCCGGCGGCGGGGCCTCCGATGGTACATTCGCGGGTCGCCCGCAGCCTCGCGGTTCAGCCGCCCCCGACCCGGCGCGGAGCCCGCGTGCCGCACTCCGTTTTCCGTTCCGATCCGTCCGGAACGCTCGTCGTGGAAGGGATGCCGGTGGCCCGGGCGCTCGCCGCCGCCGGCGCGGGGACCCCGGCCTACCTCTACAGCCGGGGCGCCGTCGTCGCCCGCTTCCGGGAGTTCCGGGAGGCGGTCTCCCCGGCGCGGAATTCGATCGCCGTAGCCCTCAAGGCGAATTCGCTCCCGGCGCTCCTCGCGCCGCTCCGGGACCTCGGCGCCGGGGCGGAAGCGGTCTCGGCGGCGGAACTGCTGCTCGCGAGCGGGCTCGGATTCCCCGGCGAGCGGCTGGTCCTCTCCGGGGTGGGCAAGACGGTGTTCGACCTGGACACCGCGCTCGATCTCGACCTCCGTTTCGTCTCGGTCGAATCGGCGGCGGAACTCGACCTGCTGGAGCGGCGGGCGGCGCGGCGGGGACGAAGGGCCCGGGTGTCGCTGCGGCTGAATCCGGACATCGCCGCCGGGACCCATCCCAAGATCGCCACCGGCGTCGCCGGCGCGAAGTTCGGGATGGCGGAACCGCAGTTGCTCGAAGCGGCGGAGCAGGCCCTCGACTCCGCGTGGATAGAGGTGGTCGGCGTCCACGCGCACCTGGGGTCGCAGATCCGGTCGGCGGCGGCGTTCCGGAAGGTGGCCGTCCGGCTCGCCGGGTTGCTGGGGCGGCTGCGGGAGGCGGGTCACCCGGCGGAGGTCGTGGATCTCGGCGGCGGCGTCGGCCTCTCGGAGCGGGAGGGGAGGCCGGAGCCTTCGTTCGCCGAGTACGCCGAAGCGGTCCTCGAACCGCTCTCCGGGCTCCGCCCCGAGGCGGAGGTGGTGTTCGAGCCGGGGCGTTGCCTCTTCGGCGCCGCCGGGGCGCTGGTGGTGAGCGTCCTCCATGGGAAGAGCGCCGCCGGGAAGGAGTTCCTGGTGGTGGACGGAGGGATGAACGACTTCCTCCGGCCGGCGCTCTACGGAGCCCGCCACCCGGTCGCGCCGGCGCGCCGGCGCGAGGGCCCGGCGCGGCCCTTCGAGGTCGTCGGGGGCGTCTGCGAGAGCGGGGATTCGTTCGGCGCCGACCGGAGACTGCCGCCGCCGGAACCGGGCGACCTGCTGGCGGTGCTCGACGCCGGGGCGTACGGGTACTCGATGGCCTCGAACTACAACTTGCGGCCCCGCCCCGCGGAGGTGGTCGTCGCCGACGGCGAGGCGTTCCTGGCGCGCCCCGCCGAGACCTCCGCCGGCCTCGCCGCCGGCGCGCTGGAGACGGTCCTCGCCGCTCCGTCGGCCTGATCGGATGCCGCCGGCATGACCCGGAACCGGCTGCCGCCCGGCGCGGAGCGGAAGGTCCGTCCGAGGTCGCCGGCCCCGCCGCCGGGATCCCCGCCGGAACCGGCGGCAACTCCGACGCCCCCGCCGCGGGCCGCCCTGCTGGGGGCGCTGTTCTTCCTCGGCGTGGTCGCGGTGCTGTTCCACCTGTCCGGCGGCCCGGACCCTGCCGACTACCTCCTCGCGGTGGGGCTGGTGGCGCTCTTCACGCCGCTCAAGGCGCTCATGATCCGCTGGCTGGGCGGACGCCGGCCGCACGCCTCCGCCTTCGCCGCTTCGCTGTTCTCCATGGTCGTGGGGCTCGCGTTCCAGGAACCGTTCGAGATCGGGCTGCTCATCGTCCGGAGCACGGTCATCACCGCCGCCCTGGAGTTCCCGGTGCTCTACGCGATGCGCACCGACGACTCCCCCCGGCGCCTGCTGGCGCTCTCGGCCTACCTGAGCGTGGTGGTGCACCTCCTGTCCGGCGGGTTCGTCCTCCTCTCCCGGTACCCCGCGGTCGGCGCCCTGCTCATGGGTCTCGGGGTGGTGACGCTCTGGGTGCCGCTCTTCCTCCGGCGCGGCGGCCGCCGGCCCTCCTGACCCCCGGCGCGGCGACGGCGACCGGCCGGCAGCGGGGAAGGCCCTACCGGGGGTTGGGGGCTTCGCGGCGGATGGCGCCCACGGTCGTCAGGAGATCTTCCACATCGTCGTCCTCGAAGACGCCGTCGGCGGTGGCGGCGGCGACCACCCGGGCGGTGCGCCAGATGTCCCGGATCCCGACCCGGTCCTCCCGACTGAGGTCGGCGAGCGTCTCGAAGGCGGCGTCTATCTCGCTGCCCCGCGCCTCCGCCTCCGGCGCCAGCGCCTCCCGGGAGAGGCTGCGGAGCGATTCGATGGCGGCGGCGCGCTGGGGGCCCGGGTCGGCGATGTAGCCGAGGTAGGTGAAGAGTCCGCCGGCGACCCCGACTCCCCCGAGCATCACCAGCCCCAGGACCACGAAGCCGAGCCGGCGTCGCGCGGGGGGAACGCTCGCCAACTCGCGCCCGAAGGCGAGCGCGCCGGGGGGCGGGTTCGGCGCTTCCGGGAGCGTTCGCGGCGCCGTTTCCGCCTTCCTCGCGCCGGCGGTCTCCCCCGGGGCCGCGTCCGCCCCCGCCGCCGCCACCCGGCGCAGCCAGGAGGCGCCGACGATGGCCAGGATGGCGACCGCCGGGAGCAGGATGCCCGGCGGGACCCAGAGCGGGTCGGCAGGCGGCTCGGCGAGCGTCTCGACGCCGCCGAGGTTGTAGAGGAGGAGCGCCGTCAGGTTGTGGAAGAAGTGGATCGAGATGGGGACCAGGATGCTGCCGGTGGCGGCGGCGGCGAGCGCGAGCACCAGGCCGGCCACGAAGTAGTTCGGCAGCAGCAGGCCGTGCATCACCGTGAACAGGAACGCCGAGGCGGCGATGCCGAAGAAGACGCCGAACCGGCGCAGGCCGCTCAGGATCACGCCCCGGAACAGCATCTCCTCGGCGAGCGCCGCGCCGCAGCCGATCCCGGCCAGCCGGATGAGCCAGGAGAGGGGGCTGTCCGCGGTGATGAGTTCGGCGGCGGCCCGGAGCGCGCCTTCCTCCACCGGGATGACGAGCCGGCCCAGCGTCGCGAGTTGGTCGCTCGCCACGAACAGCGCCGCCGCCACCGGGAGCGTCAGCAGCAGGTCCGGGATCTTCGCCGGTCGGAGCAGGAACACCCGGAACGGGTCCAGCCGGAAGACCCGGATCGCGGCCAGCGCCACCAGGAGGGTCAGCGCCGGGGTGGCGAGGACCGCGGTGGAGAGCGGGAGCCCGGCGGCGGCGATGACGAGGCCCAGGCCGAGGACGGCGGCGAAGGCCGCGGCGAAGGCCAGCAGCGCCTGCCCCGGGGTCGGCAGTCCGGGAGGTTTCCTCACGAGGTTTTCGGCGGTTCGGTGCTACCTTGCCCGGCGTGGCCGACGGAAGCGGAACAGGATACCGCCGCCCCGACCCTCCCGCCCCGCCGCCGGCTCCCCCGGAGCCGCCCGCGGCGCTGGTCCGGGTGGGGCGGCGCGCCGGGAGCGGCGGTTTCTGGCGTCCGGTGCGGATCGCGCTGGGCTTCCTGCTGCTCGTCCTGGGGGTGATCGGGCTGTTCCTCCCGGTGCTGCAGGGGGTGCTGATGCTGCTCGGCGGACTGGCGATCCTCGGACGCGATCTGCCCTGGGCGCGCTCGCTGACCGATCGGCTGACCCGGGCGCTCCGGCGCCGGCAGAAACGGCCGCGGCCGGGCTGAGGGTCCGGGCGGGCGCGAGGGCGGAGGACGGGCGCATGGAGGGGCGCCTCCGGGGGCGGACGCCCGGGCGGAGGAGCACGCGGAGCGGGGGCCGATGACGGAGGCCGACCGGCTGCGGGAGCGGTACCGGGCGCTCGTGGCCGAGGTGGAACATCACGACCGGGCCTACCACCTCCGCGACGCCCCCGAGATCAGCGACGCGGAATACGACCGGCGGTTCGGCGAACTCGAGTCCTTCGAACGGGAGCACCCGGAACTCGCCGACCCGAACTCGCCCACCCGGCGGGTCGCCGGCGGCGTCGCCGACGGTTTCCCCGAAGTCCGGCATCTGCAGCCGCTCCTCTCGCTCCAGAGCGTTCTCGAAGAGGAGGAAGTCCGGGAATTCGCCGAGCGGATGGAGCGGGAGATCGGCCGGGAGGAGATCGCCTGGTGCCTCGAACCCAAGTTCGACGGCCTCTCGGTGGAACTGGTGTACGAGAAGGGCGCGTTCCGGCAGGGCTCGACCCGGGGTGACGGGCGGGTCGGGGAGGACATCACCGGGAACCTGCGGACGATCCGGTCGCTCCCGCTCCATCTCGCCGGGGAAGGGGCGCCGGAGACGCTTTCGGTCCGGGGAGAGGCGGTCCTCCCGGTGGCGGGGTTCGAGGAGATGAACCGGCGGCTGGCGGAGGCCGGGGAACCCACCTTCCGGAACCCCCGGAACGCCGCCGCCGGCTCCCTCCGCCAACTCGACTCCGGGGTGGCGGCGCGGCGGCCGCTGGCGCTCTTCGCCTACGACATCCTGGTGTGGGAGCCGGCAGCCGAGGGCGGGCCGCCGCCGCCGGAGACCCAGAGCGGGGTGCTGCGCGCGCTCGCCGGCTTCGGGTTCCGGGTGGCTCGGGAGGGCGCTCCGGACAGCGGGGGAGGCGTCTGGTGGGAGACCGGGGCGGGAGCGGCGGCGGTTCTCGACTACCGGCGGCGGCTCCTCGCCGCCCGGCCGGAACTCCCGGTGGAACTCGACGGGGCCGTCGTCAAGGTGGACCGCATCCTCGACCAACGCGAACTCGGCGAGCGTTCCCGCAGCCCGCGCTGGGCGGTGGCGTACAAATTCCCGCCGAAACCGGAAGAAACCACTTTGCGCAACATTGCGGTGCAAGTCGGCCGGACCGGCAAGTTGACCCCGGTGGCGAACCTGGAGGCGGTGGTCGTCGCCGGGGTCACCGTCCGGCGGGCGACCCTCCACAACGAGGGGATGGTTCGTTCGCTCGACGCGCGTCCCGGGGACCGGGTCCGGGTGCAGCGGGCCGGCGATGTGATCCCGCAGGTGGTGGAAGTCGTCTCGCCCGAACGGGAGCCCGGCTCGGAACCCTGGGCGATGCCGGCGGCCTGTCCCGAATGCTCCGCGCCGGTGGAGGAGGACGGGGCGTACCACTACTGCCGGAACGGCTGGAACTGCCCGGCCCAGCGCCAGGCCCGCCTGCTCCACTTCGTGGGGCGGGGGAAGATGGAGATCGAGAGTCTGGGGACGGAACTCGTCGAGTTGCTGGTGGAGATCGGGCGGCTCTCGACCCCGGCGGACCTCTATCGGCTGACCCGGGAGGATCTGCTCGCGGTCCCGCCCCGGCCGGCGGGCCGGCCGTTCGACGCCGGGTCGGCCGGGAAACTCCTGGCGGAGATCGCCCGGCGGAAGGCGGAGGACGCCGGGTTCTGCGTCTCGCCCGAAGGGGAGTCCGCGGAGTCGCGGAAGCGTTTCCTGGCGAAGTCGAAACTGCCCGGGGTCGGGGAGATCACGGCGGCGGAACTGGTGGACGAGGGACTGGTGGAGCGGCGGGAAGCCCTGCTCGACCTGACCGCAGAGCGGCTCCTGGCGCTGCCGGAGCGGCGGCGGCGGCCGTTCGCCGAGAAATCCGCCGACAACCTGCTCCGGGAGATCGAGGACAGCCGCTCGGCCCGGCTGGACCGGTTCCTCTTCGCCCTCGGGATCCCGCAGGTCGGGGCGCACGCGGCGCGGCTGCTGGCGGCGCGGTTCGGGACCCTGGAGGCGGTCTGCGCCGCGACCCGGGAAGAACTGCTGGAGGTGCACGAGATCGGGGAACAGGTGGTGGAATCGCTCCTGGGATTCCTCGCCGACGACGGGAATCGGCGACTCCTGCGGGAACTCACCGACCTCGGCGTCGCCCCGAAGTGGGAGGAGACCGGGGAGGCCACGCTCGCCGGGCTCCGGGTCGTGCTCACCGGGACGCTGGCGGACCTGACCCGGGAGCAGGCGACGGAGATCGTCGAGCGCCACGGCGGGCAGGTGACGGCCACGGTGAGCAGCCGCACTTCGCTGGTGATCGCCGGCGAGAAGGCCGGCTCCAAGTTGCGGCGGGCGCGGGAACTGGGGCTCCCCGTCGGCGGCGCGGAGGATCTCCGGCGGTTGGCGGCGGGGGAGATCGCCGTGGAAGCGCTGCGCCCGGACGCCGAAGCCCCCCGGGCGCCGGAACCGACGAGATCCGGAGGCGCCCCCGAAGTCGAACCGGACGCCGGCCGGTCCCTGTTCGCCGGGGACGGGAAGGAGACCGCGGCGGTTGCGGAAACCGGGGAGCCCGCGAAGGCGTAGAACCGGACATGGCGACTCTCCTGCTCTGGCTCCTGGTGTTCCTGATCTGCTGGCCGGCGGCGATCCTGGCGCTCCTCCTGTGGCCGTTCGTCTGGCTGCTCCTGCTCCCGTTCCGCCTCCTCGGAGTGGCGGTGGACGGCGTCTTCTCGTTCCTCCGGACGCTCCTCCGCCTGCCGGCGCGGGTGCTCGGCTCGCGCTGAGACCGCAGCGGCGCGCGCGGACGGGAGAACGGTGCGGCCTCCGCTGACGCCGGGGCGCCGGGGATGAGCGAAGCCGCCGACGCGGTCGCCGCCCGGCGGGAGGCCCTCCGCGCCGAGATCGGGGCGGTCCGCGAGACGCTGGAACGGCTGCCCGGCCCGGCCCCGGAGCCGCTCTTCCCGGACGAGATCGCCCGTCGGGCCCGGGAAGGCGCCGCGCGGCCCGGTCCGGAGATCCGTCGGGCTCCGGGGCGGTCCGTCGAAGTGGGCCCCGCGCCGGATTCCCTCCCGAATTCCCTGGTCGAAGCCCTGCGGCAGGTCCGGGCCGGGGCGGCGTCCGCGGCGGAACTGGCGCGGGAGGCCCTCGAGCGGGCGCGCCGGGAGGCCGGCCTGAACGCCTTCCTGGCGCTTCCGGAAAGGGTCTCCGTCGCCGTCGGCGCCGCGAACACGCCGCTCGGCGGGTTGCCGCTGAGCGTGAAGGACATCTTCGATGTGGAGGGTCGGGAAACCACTTCCGGCTCCCGGTTCCCCCACCGGGCGACGGCCTCCGCCGCGGCCTGGGAGCGACTCGCGGCGAACGGGGCGACGCTCCTCGGGAAGACCAACCTCCACGAGTGGGCGTTCGGGGTCACCGGGGACAACCCGCACTTCGGCCCGGTGCGGAATCCCCACGATCCCGACCGGATCGCCGGGGGTTCCTCCTCCGGCTCGGCGGCTTCCCTGGCCGCCGGCATCGGGTACGGGTCGCTCGGTTCGGATACCGGCGGCTCCATCCGCATCCCGGCGGCGCTCACCGGGATCTTCGGGTTCAAGCCGTCCCTCGGCCGCATCTCGCGCCGCGGGGTGACGCCGCTCTCCCGGAGCCTCGACCATGTCGGCCCGATGGCCCGCAGCGCGGCCGATCTCGCCGTGCTCTGGTCCGCCCTCTCCGGCGAGGGACTGGCCGGGAACTCCCCGGAGGACACCGTTCCGGCCGATTCCCCGGCGTCCGGCCCCCTGTCGGGGCTGGTCGTCGGGATCCCGGAGAACCACTTCTACGACGATCTCACCCCGGAGGCGCGCCGCGCCGCCGGGCGGGTGATCCGCGCGACGGAGGCGCTGGGCGCCGTCACCCGGAGGATCCGGATCCCGGAGATCGAAGCGGCGGCGGTCTGCCGGACGGTGATCGCCTTCGCCGAAGCGGCGGCCTTCCACCGGGCCCGGCTGGCGGCGCGGCCCGGGGACTTCGGCGCCGATGTGCGGACCCTGCTGCGGGTCGGCGCCGGACTCAGCGCCGAGGAGGTGCTGACCGCCCTCCGGGGACGGCGCCTGGTCACCGACGCCGTTTCGCGGGCCTTCCCGGAGTGCGACCTGCTGATCGTCCCGACGACCCCGGCCGGCGCTCCCCGGTTCTCGGCGCAGCGCCTGGACACCGGCGAAGAAGTCCGGTCCGGGCTGATGCGGCTCGTCGGCCCCTTCGACCTGACCGGGCATCCGGCGCTCTCGATCCCCGCCGGGCGGGACGCGAACCGGATGCCGCTGGGAGCGCAACTGGTGGGCGCGCTCGGCGCCGACGCTTCGGTGCTCCGGGCCGGAATGGCGATCGAAGCCGCAGGGCAGACCTCCGGACCCGCGGGGCGGGGGGCCGCGCCGGGAGGGGGAGCGCCGCCGCCCGGTTGCTATATTCCGCCCGATGCTGTTGGAAGGGAAGCGGGGCCTGATCGTCGGGATCGCGAACCACCGGTCGTTCGCTTGGGGCATCGCGCAGGCGGCGGCTCGTGAGGGCGCCTCCCTGGCGCTCAGTTACCAGAACGAGCGGCTCTCCCGGAATGTGCGGAAACTGGCCGCGGAGATCCCGGGCGCGGTCCTCCTGCCCCTCGAGGTCTCCGAGGAGGCGCAACTCGACGCGGCCGTCGAGACCGTCGCCGGGCAACTCGGCGGCCTCGACTTCCTGGTCCACTCGCTGGCCTACGCGCTCCGCGAGGACCTGGAAGGCGACTACCTCTCCACCAGCCGCGAGGGCTTCCGGATCGCCCACGACATCTCCGTCTATTCGCTGACCGCGCTGACGAACCGCTTCGCCCCGCTGCTGGAAGCGGACGGCGGCGGCGCGGTGCTGACGCTCAGTTACCTCGGCGGCGAGCGCGCGGTGCCCCATTACAACGTGATGGGGGTGGCCAAGGCGGCGCTCGAGTCCTCGGTCCGCTACCTGGCCTCGGACCTGGGGCCGCGCGGCATCCGGGTGAACGCGATCTCCGCCGGCCCGGCGCGGACGCTGGCGGCCTCCGGGGTGTCCGGGATCGGCAGGATGGTGGACCACTACCGGGAACACGCCCCGCTCCGCGCCGGCACCGACCGCGCCGAGGTGGGGGACGCCGCGGCGTTCCTGCTGTCCGGTTATGCCCGGGGCGTCACCGGCGAGGTCCTGCATGTGGACAGCGGCTTCCACGCCCTCGGGGCCACGATTCCCGGTCTCTGAGGGAGAGCCCGGGGCGCGATCGGGAGCCGTCGTCGGTGGCAGCGGGGAGCCGCGGGAACGGGAATCGGTCGGGCGGATGAGCGCGGACCGCGGCGGCCCGGGGCCCAACCCGGAAGCGGAGCCGACGAACGGGGCCGATGTCGGTCGGGCCGGAGCCGGCGGCGCCGGGTCGGCGCTGGTGTACGACTGGAACCGGCCGGACCCGGCGAACGCCTGGCGGCCCCCGAAACCGGTGCTGCTGAACGACGAGACGCTCCGGGACGGTCTCCAGAGCCCGTCGGTGGTGTCGCCGCCGGTGGAGAAGAAACTGGAAGCGCTCCACCTGATGGCGGATCTCGGCATCCACGCCGCCGACATCGGCCTGCCCGGCGCGGGGCCCCAGGTCGAGGAGCAGGCGCTCCGGCTGGCGCGGGAGATCGTCGAACACGATCTGCAGCTCCGACCGAACTGCGCGGCGCGCACCGTCATCGCCGACATCGAACCGATCGCCCGCATCTCGGAGGCGGTGGGGCGGCCGATCGAGGCGGCGGTCTTCATCGGGTCGAGCCCGATCCGGCAGTACGCCGAGGACTGGGACCCCGAGGTCCTGCTGCGCCACACCGAGAAGGCGGTCTCCTGGGCCGTGGCGCACGGTCTGCCGGCGATGTACGTGACCGAGGACACCACCCGCGCCCGGCCGGAGACCGTCCGGCGGCTCTACCGCACCGCCATCGAGTCCGGCGCCCGCCGGGTGGTCGTCTGCGACACCGTGGGCCACGCGACCCCTGACGGGGTCACCCGTCTCCTGCGGTTCGTCCGGGAGGTGATCGCCGAGACCGGGGAGGAAGTGGAACTCGACTGGCACGGCCACCGCGACCGCGGCCTCTCGGTGCCGAACAGCCTCACCGCGATCGAGGCCGGCGCCGACTTCGTCCACGGCACGGCGATCGGCATCGGCGAGCGGTGCGGCAACACGCCCATGGATCAGTTGCTCGTGAACCTGCGCCTGCTGGAGTGGATCGACAACGACCTGGGCCGGCTGCCCGACTACTGCCGCCTGATCGCCGAAGTCACCGGCGTTCCCATCCCCGCCGGCTATCCGGTGGTGGGGCGCGACGCCTTCCGCACCGGAACCGGCGTGCACGCCGCCGCCATCATCAAGGCGCTGGCGAAGGGCGACGACTGGCTGGCGGACCGGGTCTATTCCGGGGTCCCCGCGGGGGACTACGGCCTCCGGCAGCGCGTGGAAGTGGGCCCGATGAGCGGCCTCTCCAATGTCCTCTACTGGCTGCAGCAGCACGGGTACGAGCCCACCGACGAACGCCAGCACCGGGTCTTCCGCGCCGCGAAGGAAGCCGACCGCGTCCTCACCGACGCGGAGATCGAAGCGGTCCTGGCCGACCGCTGAACCGGCTCGTCGCGCCGAACCGTCGAAGTCAGGAGTCGAAGTCGGGGGGGGGGGGGGGGGGGGGGGGGGGGGCGAAGTCAGGGTCGGAACGGGGGCAAAGAAGATGGGTCCCGGAAAGGAGGGCATCCGGGGGGGCCAGTTCATTCGACGCGGCCTTCGAGGAACCAGGAGCGCCGCTCCCGGTCGTAGAAGATCCAGCAGACCTCGCCGCGCTGCAGCCGGACGAAGTAGTAGTCCCGGGCGAACGGCCGCCCGGAGAGTCGGCGCCACCACCCCCCGTCGATCCGGTAGGGCCCGGCGAAACTCCGGATCGGGCCGCGTTCCGTGGTTCGGAGCAGCCAGGTCTCCGGGTCGTTCCGGTCCCGACTCTCCCTTCCGATCCGGGAGGGGCGGCCGGTCGAGCGGGGAAGGGGAAGGGGGCGGTCGTAGATCCGGCGGACGAGGGTCGGCCGGCGCCGGGAGGGGGGAGCGGAAGGGAAGGTTTCGATCGGGAGGTCGCCGGCTTCGGGAAGATCGGGGGCGGAGGTCGCGAAGCCCGGGGATTCCTCCGGAGGACGGGAACGGACGGTTCCGGCGAGGAAGGAGGCCGGGGGAGCGACGGGAGGAGCGATCGCTGCCGCGGCGGGGGAGATCGGCTCGCAGCGGAAACGGGCGCGGGGCAGGTGGGCTTCCCGGGTTTCGATCCGCACCAGCGAGCCCTCTCCGAACTCCGCCCGGATCGAGGCCAGCGCCTCCGCCCCCTGTTTCCGGTCGCGGCGGACCGTGTTCCCGTGAGCACCGGGGTCCGACCCTCCGAACGCGAACCGGTTCTGCGGCTCGGAGGCGGCGAGACCGGCGCGGGCGCGAAGGACGAAAGCGGTTACCCCCGGAGATTCTTCGGCGGATTCCCCGGCCGATCCGTCGCTCGACTCCATGGCGCTCGACTCCATGGCGATCGACTCCATGGCGATCGACTCCGGGGCGATCGACTCCGGGGCGATCGACTCCGGGGCGATCGACTCCGGGGCGATCGACTCCGGGGCGATCGACTCCGGGGCGATCGACTCCATGGCGAGCGACTCCGGGGCCGACCTCGCGGCCCGGGAGTCCGCTTCCAGCCGGAGCCGCAGAAGCGACAGCAGGCGGAGCCCGTCGAGCGAAGGGGCGGTCGGCAGGACCGAGGCGGCGGTGACGCGGCCGTCTTCCCGGCGCATCTCGTAGGAGAGATCGAGGACGGCGAGCCCTTCCCGGCGCAGTTCGTCGAGGATCTCGTCAAGCAGTCGTTTGACGGAGAACAGCAGCCGTTCGCTCTCCGTCTCCGGGGGGTCGAAGCGGGCGCGGCGCTCCAGCGGGGGATCGGGCCGGAAGACACAGGAAGCCAGGACTTCGATCTCTCCGGAAGCGAGGCGATGCAACTGCCGCGCTTCCTCGCCGTACCGGTCGCCGAGGCCCTTGCCGGAGAGGCGGAGGATATCCCGGAGACTGCGGATTCCGAGTTGTTCCAACCCGGTGAGGGTCCGGTCGGAAAGCCCGAACCGCACCAGCGGCGCCTGTCCGGCCGCCTCCCGTTCTTCCGCCGGATCTTCGAAGATGCGGGCGCCGAAACGGGCCCGCGCCGCCGCGAAGGCGCCGAAACGGGAGAAGCCGACGGCCACCGAGGAACGGAAGCCGAGCGCCGCCAGGTCGTTCCGGACCGACTCGACCCAGTCGGGGAGCGGGCCGAAGAGGGTGGAGAGTCCCGACGCCCGGAGCCAGAAGGAGCCGACCGCGCCGAACCCGGCCAGCGAAGGGCGGAGCGCCGTCGCCGACTCGACGACCGGACTCCAGCGGTAGAGCCGTTCGGCCAGTTCGGAGGTCGCCGCCTCGATCTCGGCCGGGAGGATCCGGCCGATCCGGAGGTCGGGGCAGACGGCGGCCGCCGCGGCCGGCGTCATTCCCGGGCGGACGCCCTGCCGCACCGCCCGGCGGTTCACCCAGACGATCGGGTCCCGCGCGCCGCTCTTCGAGGAACGGCCCGCGGAGTCCCCGGAAGTGACGGCCGCCGGCCGTTCCCGCCACTCCGGGTGGCGCCGGAGCAGCAGTTGCAGCGGCAACGCCGGCACATCAACACATGCCGGACGGGACATCGCATTCCTCGGTGAACCGGAACCCGGGAGGGAACGGGGGGCGGGAGAGCGGGTCGTCGCCGCGGCGCTTGTCCTTGACGACGGTGAGGCGGAGTCCGTCCCCGGCGTGGTTCGCGTCGTAGCGGCCGAGGACCCGGGGGTCGAGCGAGGGGGCGGTCGCCGGCTTTTCGGTCAACGCCACCACTGCGCTGCAGTGCCGGTGCGCCAGGCCGGCGAGTCGGGCCAGCGGAGGAATCCCGCCGCCGTTCCGGAGAGCGCCCCTCCTTCCGGTCCGGTCGGTCCCGGGGAAGCCGATCCCGTCGAGATCGATCCCGTCGAGATCGATCCCGTCGAGATCGATCGGGGCGAGATCGCTGGGGGCCCGGCCGGAGTCGGCGAGGTCCACCACCACCAGTCCGAACGCTCCCGAGCGGACGAGCGTGGTGGCGGCGTGGAACCGGGCCGAGGGGGAGGGCAGCCGGAGGAGTACCAGGCGCTCCGGGGAGACTCCCGCCCGAACGGCGTCGGGGGGGAAGAACAGACTCCCGGTCGAACCCACCCAGGCCGGCGGGCCGTAACGGGCTTCGTCCCGTTGTGCTTCGGCGATCAGGCCGAGGGCGCAGGAGAGGACGCCGGAAGCGCCGCTCCCGGAGATCTCGGTGAGCCGGCCGAGAAGCAGCGGCAGGCCCCAGGGGACTTCCCGGGGGTCTTTCCGACGGTCGTTGCGATGGGAGGTGGGGCGGAAGGGGATCGGGCGGGCGCTCCGGGAAGCGGTTCGGGGCGGCGTCGGAGCGGGAGGGGAGGGGAAGGGGATGGGGGGGCGGGGATTTCGGGGGACGGATTCGCGGGGGATGGGGGCGGGGGAATCGGCGGCGCCGGTTCCGAAGACTTTCGGGAAGACCTCCGGGAAGACATTCGGGAAGCCCTCCGGGAAGCCGGGCGGCGGGCTCGTCGCTCGGGGGGACGGTCGGAGAGAGGGGGAGTCGGGCATGGGTTGCTCTGCGGGGATCGGTTCGGGAGAGGGTTCGGTCCGGTTCCTTCCGGGGTTCGGGCTTTCGGTTTCGGAGTCGGCTTTTTTCGGGACTCGGTTGGGGGCTCGATCGGGGTCGGGGCGCTCAGTGGAGTCGGCGGCGGACTTCCACCACCCGGCCCAGGATGCGGCAGTCCTCCGGCGGCGGGCGGAGGACCTCGAAAGCCGGGTTCTCCGGGCGGAGTTCCAGATGGTCCCGGTCGAGGTGGAGCCGCTTCACCGTGGTCTCGTCCTCGACCAGGGCCACCACGATCTGGCCGGAGAGCGCCTCGGTCCCGCGTTCCACGATGACCAGGTCGCCTTCGAGGATCCCGGCTCCGGTCATGCTTTCGCCCCGAACCCGGAGGGCGAAGTAGTCCGAGGGATCCCGGGAGTCCGGGATCTCCACCAGCAGATCCCCGTCCGGGTTCTCCACGGCTTCCTCGAAACTTCCGGCGGCCACGGCCCCGAGCACCGGAACCGGCTGCAGCGTCCGGCGCCGCCAGAGGAGTTCCGCCGCCTCCGGGTCGGTCTCGGCAGCGGTGTCGTCGCCGGGATCGTCCGCGGGGTTTCCGGGGAACCGGGGCCGGAGCCGCGGACCCCGGAGGGGAACGACGGAGGGGGGGAGAGCAGGTTCGGGCAGCCGGTAGCCGCGGGCGCGGCCCGGTTGCTTGAGCAGCCGCCCTTCCTCCACCAACTTGGCGAGGTGGGAGCGGACGGTCTCGACGGCGCTGAAGCCGAAGTGGTCGCGGACTTCGCGGAGCGAGGGGGAGTCGCCTTCGCGCAGCCGCTTCTCGACGAAGCGGAAAACGCGGTCTCGGGTCTGGCCGGGAGGGGTCTTCGGCATGGCCCGGGAGGATAACAGACATTTGTCTGTCGGTCAATCGCCGGTCATCACCCCCGTTTCCGTCTCGTTGCGCAAACGCCCTCCTCCGCTTTCCCCCGATCGGGCAGGGCGAAGCCCGGCTTCCGGCGGCTCCTCCGGAACGGGAGCGCCCGGGCGCCCGGGGGAAGGGGCGCCCGGAAGCGGTCGGCCAGGCCGACAGGTCAGGCCCGGCGGCCTAGAACGGGACCGGGTCCTCGTCGCCGGTGTCCACCCCGGAGGAGTCGGCGCCGGCCTCGTCGCGCTCGCGGAGTTTCCGGTCGAGGCCCGGGTCGCCGCCGTAGCCCCGGCCGCCGTCGGCCGGGCGGGAGGAGTAGCCGGAGCCGCCGCTGCCGCGGCCGCCGCTCCCGGCGATGGAGTGGGCCTCGGTCTCGGTGGAGCGCCGCTCGATCCCGTTCCGGTCGGTGTACTTGCGGGTGTGGACCCGCCCCTCCACCAGCACGCGGTGCCCCTTCTGGATCGTCCCCTCCAGCCGGCGGGCGAGGTCGTTGAAGACGGAGACCCGGTGCCACTCGGTCGTCTCGCCCGGCTCGCCGCTGCGGCGGGTGAAGGTCTCGCTGGTGGCGACGGTCAGGTTCATCACCGAGAACCCCTTGTCCTCGAAGTGGCGGACCTCCGGGTCCCGGCCCACATTGCCGAGGACCAGCGAGCGGTTCAGCTGCGGGTCCGCCGTCTCCGGGGTCCGCACGATGTCGGCGTTCACCTCGGTCGCATAGACCTCGTTGCCGTCCTTGGTGTACTTGCGGGTGCGGAGGCGCCCCTCGACATACACCGGGCTGTCGGCGGCGAGGCCCTCCGCGGCCTCCGCGTTCTTGCCGCGCGCGACGATCCGGTGCCAGGCCGGGCGCTCGCGCATCGCCCCGCTCTCGTCGCTCTCCATGGTGAGCGTCTTGACTCCGAGGTTGACGAGTTTCCCGCCATCCTCGAAGGTGCGCGCCGTCGGCGCGTCGGAGACCGTGCCGCGCAGCACGACCTTGCTGAGGTCCCTCATTTCGCGTTGTCCTTCCGGCGGGTCCTGCTCCCGCCGCTCAGTCGCCGGGTTCCGGCGGAGTCAGTGACTCCAGTTGCCTCCGGGCGGCGCGGGCCGCCGGAGTCCCGGGATACACATCCAGAATGTCTTCGAAAATTTCGCGGGCATCGGATTCGTGCCCGAGTCGGTGGAGGATGAGCCCTTTCTTGTACCAGGCCTCACCCACCTTGTTGCTCTCCGGGAAGTCCCGGATCACCATCTCGAACTGCTCCAGCGCCGGCTCGAGTTGCTCGACGGCGAGGAGCGCGTCGCCGATGCCGTAGCGGGCGTTGTCCGCCAACTCGCCGCCGGCCGCCGCCACCCGCTCGAAGCCGGCGACGGCGAGTTCGTAGCGCCCCTGCAGATAGTCGGCCTGGGCTTCGAGATAGACCTCGGAGATGCTCGGCTCGTCGAGCACCACCGCTTCTTCTCCGGCCGGGACGCTCTCCGCGCCGCTCTCGCCGCCCTCCGCCGCCGCTCCACCGCCTTCCTCGGCGGCTTCCTCCGTCGTCGGCGCGTCCTCCCCGAGCGCCTCGGGCCGGTCTTCGCCGGTCTCCCCCCCGGCGTCCTCCCCGGCGGCAGCCGGCGTTCCGGTCATCCCGGCGAAGGCCGCGCGCCGCTGGGCTTCGCGGACGCCTTCCACTTCGACCAGAAGCGCCGAGATCCGGTCGTTCGCCTGTCCCAGCGCCTCGCCCAGCGTCGAGATCTCCCGCTCCATCCGTTCCAGGGCGGTTCCGGTTTCGGCGCGGCTCCGCCGTTCGTCGGAGAGCGTCGCCTGCCGGTCCCGCAGCAGCGTTTCGACGGCCTCGGTGAGGGAGTCCTGCGCCTCGGTCAACTCGCTCAACTGCGACTGGATCTGGCGGATCTCGGCCAGGATCCGGTTCTCGGTCCGCTGCGCCGCGCCGCCCGCCGCGGACCCTGCGAGGGCGGGGAAGCCGGCGGCGGCCGGGACTGCGGCGCCGATCAGGACTGCCGTGATCGCCGGGAAGAGGGCGGCGCCCGGGCGGCGGAGCCCGGGCCGGGCGGGCGGGTTCACCGGGCGACGATCTCCAGGTGGCCGCGGCGGTTGCGCCGCCAGGCGGACTCGTCGTGGCCGGGATCGATCGGGAATTCCTTGCCGTAACTGATGATCTGCATGCGATCGGCGGCGATGCCGAGACGAGCCAGGTAGTCCTGCGCGGCGCGCGCCCGTCCCTCGCCCAGGGCCAGGTTGTACTCGACCGTGCCGCGTTCGTCGCAGTGACCCTCGATGAGGATGCGGACGCCGGGATACCGGCTGAGCCAGGCGGCGTTGCGCTCGAGCGTTTCCCGGGCCTCCGCGCTCAGGGCGGCGCTGTCGTAGCCGAAATAGATGTCGGCCAGCACGCCGTGCTCGTTCAGTTCCTCGATGCTCAGGGAAGCGATATCGAGGAAGTCCGCTTCCACCTCGTCCTCCGGGGGCAGCGCCAGGATCTCGTCCTCGGTGAGGCTGTTCGCCGAGGATCGGGCGTCGGCGCCGGCGTCGGCCCGGGACGCCTCGGCGGACTCTTCGGGCGCGGACCCCGGCGCCGTCTCGGCGGGGGGCGCTCCGGTCGCCGGGGGCCGGCGGCTCGAACAGCCGGAAACCAGGGTCGAAACCAGGGCCGCGAGGCCGACGCCGAGGAGGAGGAGGAACGAAGCCCGGAACCGGCCCGGCTGCCTCCCGCTTCGCGACGGGCGGGCGGAACTCGGGCGGACGCGCCGGGAGCCGGCGGAAGCGGGGGTCGCTCGCAGCGGGGGACGGGCGGGGTCGTTCATGGAGAGGGCGGCGAAGACGAGGCGTCGGAGTGGGCGGAAGCGCGGAAGGGCGGGACGAGGTCCCCGGACGGGCGAAGGCCGGCGGGGGTCATTCGGGGGCCGCCGGCGGGTTGCCCCAGCGGGGCATGGTGTTCGCGCCTTCCTCGGTCAATTGACGCAGGTTCGAACCGTCCCGGTTCATGGCGAAGACCTGTTCGGAGCCGGTGCGGTTCGAAGTGAATACCAGATGGAGCCCGTTCGGCGCCCAGGACGGACTCTCGTTGCTGCCCCGGCCGGTCGTGAGTTGACGCGTCTGCCGGGTGCTGAAGTCGTGGACCACGATGTCGAACGGCCCGCGCTCGATCCGCGAGGCGTAGGCGAGTTCGCTCTGCTGGGGCGACGGCGACCAGGCCGGGGAGTCGTTGTAGGAGCCCTCGAAGGAGACGCGGCGCAGGTTCAGCCCGTCCCGATCCATGGTGTAGATCTGCGGCGCCCCGGCGCGGTCGGAAGTGAACGCCAGGGTGCGGCCGTTCGGGGACCAGGTGGGGGCGATGTCTATGGCCCGGTGATCGGTGAGCCGACGGAGTTCGCTGCCGTCCACCGCCGCCAGATAGATCTCCGACTGCCCGTCGCGGTTCGAAGTGAAGGCGATCCACTTCCCGTCGGGCGACCAGGCCGGGGTGAACGACTGGTAGTCGCCGACCAGCTTCTCGCCCCGGCCCTGGTAGAGGAACGCCAGGTAGAGCGCCGGCGCTCCTTCCCGGTAGGAGATGTAACTGATGGCGCGGCCGTCCGGGGACCAGGTGGGAGTGATGTTCAGGGAGCCGTTGGCGGTGACCGGACGCTGGCCGAACCCGTCGTAGTCCATCAGGTAGATCTCTTTGCTGCGCTGCTGCCGCCGGGTGGTGGCGAACGCGATCCGGGTGCGCGCGACGCCCCGGTAGCCGCCCGCCTGCAGCAGCAGGTCGTCCGCGATGCGGTGGGCGAGGGCGCGCGCGGCGTCCGACCCGGCGGTGTAGCGGCGGGCGAAGACGCTCTCCCGGGCGCGCACCGCGTGGAGGCGCACTTCGACCACGAGCCGCCCCTCCTCGATCCGCGCGTTCCCGCGGACCAGGATGTCGGCGCCCACCGATTCCCACTGGTAGTAGTCGAGGGCCCCGTCCGGGGAGCCTTCCTCGGCGATGCGGTAGAAGCGTTTCGGGAGGAGCCGGTACACGCCGGCGTAGGCGATGTCGTTCCAGAGGACTTCGCTGAGGGTCGCCGCCCCCGCGGCGGCTCCGTCGTTCGGCGCGGCGGAAGGAGCGGGGGCGGGCCCTGCCGGCGCCGGCGGTTCGGGGTTCGGGGCCGGGGCGGGGGATTCGACCGCGAAGTCGGGGATGGCGATCCGCACCGGCCGGCCGGGGCGGCTGATGTCGAGGTACCAGTCGCCGCTCTGCGAGGGGGAGGCGGTGACGGAGGAGGCAGGAAGGGGCCGGAACGCCGCCGCCAGGTGGGCGCCGAGTCCGGTCAGGCCGGCGGCGGCGAGCAGTCCGAGCAGCAGCGGGCGGAGCGGGAAGCGGATCATGCCGCGCCGCCGGCCCCGGTGGCGACCGGTGATCCTGCCGGCGAGGAGGGGAGAGCCGGTTCCCCGCGCCGGGGGACGCCCGGCCCCGCGACCTGCGAGGCCACGATCAGGACGACGGGCGAAGGCTCCGGCGGGAACGCCGGCCGGCTCCTTCCGGCAGTGAGTTCGGAGAACGCGGCGCCGTAGGGATCGCGCTCGTACGAATCGTCGTCGGGGTCGGTGTCCCGGCCGTAGGTGAAGAGCAGGTGCACGCCCACCCGGTCGCGGGGGTACCCCTCCGGCAGCCGGGGCAGGGGCGCCGCCAGCGCGACCGCCCGGAGCGCCGCCCGGTCGAGCAACTCCTGTCCGCTCGAGGTTTCGACCTCGGCACCGGAGATGGCGCCGTCCCGATGCACCGTGAAGCGGATGACGACGGTGGCCTTCCCCCGCACCGGGATCTGCTGCCAATTCGTCGAGATGCGGGCGATCATCTGCCGCTGGTAGTAGGCGTACTCGAAGTCCTGGTCGAATCGGGCGCCCCCCGGCGCGCCCCCGAGCCCGATGCCTCCGTTGCCGCCGGTGGCGGGCGCCGGGTTCGCCGCCGGGCGCCGCCGGGTGGGGCGGGACTTGGTGTCGATCGGCCGACTGCTCCGCAGCGCGGCGGAGCGGGCCCAGGCGGCGTCCCGGCCGCGAAGCCCGGAGTCCGGCTGTTCCCGCGGTTCGCGCCGGCGGGGGCGGGCCTCCGGCACCGGCATCCGCTCGCGGGACTCGGTCGTCGGCCGGGCGACTCCCGGGCGGCTCTCCGGCTCGGGTTCCGGTTCCGGCGGGGGAGCGGGGTCGGGCGGCGCCGGCTCCGGCGGGGTGGGCGGCGGTTCCGGCTCCGGTTCGGGAGCAGGGGCCGGAGGCGGGCCGCCGCCCAGGTTCGGTGTCGGGTTCGGGCCGGACATGCCGAGTTCGATGAAGGCGGCGGAAGGCGGCGTCCCGGCCGGTGAGTCGCCGAGGGAGACGGCGAGCGCCGCCCCGCCGAGCACCACCACATGGAGCGCCGCCGACCGGTACAGGTTGCGGCGGAACCGATCTTCCGGGGCCGGCGGCGCGAGGCTCCGCCGGTCGGGCGGAGCGGCGGGCGGGGCGGGCGGCGTCACGGGGGGACTGTCGAGGCGGGAACCGGGGGCGGCGCGGCGGGGGCCGGTGGACTCGTCAGGGAAGGGGAGGCTGGGGGGCAGGCCGGGGGAGTCGGTCTCGGGGCAGGAGGCTTCGGGCGGCAGCCTGGTGACGATCGGGGCGATGATCGGGGGCGATGATCCGGAACGACGATCGGGACGGCGCTCAGGCCGGCGGACCGGTCACCGGCCGCGCTGTTCTCCGGGGTAGGCGTACACAAGACCTACCCGGTCGAAACCCGCCCGTTTCATCGTGTCGATGACCTCGATGACCTGTCCGTATTGTAGCGAGGCGTCGCCCTGGAGGTAGCCCTCGCGGGCGCCCCGGAATTCGACGATCTCCCGCAGGCGGTCCCCCAGCAGGACCGGGTTCACGGCGGTCTCCCCGACGAAGGTCCGGCCCTCGGAATCCACGGTCACGATGATCCGCTCGGTGGCTTCGGCGGAACGCATCCGGGCGGTGGGGAGGTTCACCTCGAGGGAGCGCACCAGCAGCGGCGCGGTCACCATGAAGATGATGAGGAGGACCAGCACCACATCCACGAACGGCGTCACATTGATGTCGCTGAGCGCGCCGCCGTTCCCGCCGCCGCCGCGGGCCCCGAGCCGCCCCAGCGCCGAGCCGCCCCCCGGCCCGCCGGAACCGCCGGAACCGCCGGCGAGGGGGGCGCCCATCTCTCCGATTCCCGGTCCGCGCTACCGCGCGAAGTGGCGCTCCAACTTGGTCACATATTCGAGCGAGAACTCGTCCATGCTGGTCCCGAGGCGGCGGATGCGCCCCAGGAAGGCGTTGTAGGCGATGACCGCCGGAATCGCGGCGGCCAGGCCGGCGGCGGTGGCGATGAGCGCCTCCGAGACCCCCGGGGCGACCACGCTGATGTTCGCGGTCTGGGTGAAACCGATGTCCTGGAAGGCGTTCATGATCCCCCAGACGGTGCCGAACAGGCCGATGAACGGGGTGGCGCTCCCGGTCGTGGCCAGGAAGGTCATGCGTTCTTCGAGCCGGGCGGTCTCTCCGGACGCCGCCCGCAGGAGCGATCGGGCGATCGCTTCCATGTTCGCCACCGTGAGCCGTCCGGTGTCCCCGGCGGCGGCGCGGGACTGGTAGCGCATCTCCTGATAGCCGGCGGAGAACACCTGCGCGAGCGGACTGCGCGGCAGTTTCGGGAGCGCCTCCACCACATCGTGGAAGCGCGGCGCGGTCCGGAACAACTGCAGGAAGGCGGCGGAGCCGGCTTCCGCGGCGCGGAGGCGGCGGGATTTGCTGAAGATGATCGCCCAGGAGACCAGGCTGAAACCCAGCAGTACCAGAAGGACCGTCCAGGCGACGGGCCCGGCCTCGATGATGAGGGAGAGGTAGTTCCCGGCGCCGAAGAGACTGCCTCCGGTCCCTTCGAGATCGACGCTGGTGATCTCGCCGGCCGGCGGTTCCTCCTCCGGCGGATCCTGGGCCGCCGCGAGGCCGGCGCCGCCGAGTGTCGCGAAGAGACCGAGCAGGGCGGCCGCGGGGAGAAGGCTCCGGATCCGGGGAGCCCGGCGGCGGCCTCGCGCGGGACCGCTTCCGGCGAAGAGGCCGGCGGAGAACGGGCAGGGGATCCGGGACTGCACCGGGCTCCCCTCCCCGGCCGTCGGCGCGGCGGGGAGGCGGTCGGGCCTCACGAGACCGGCGCCGGCGACCGCTCCGGCGGCGACCGCGGATTCGGGGATTCGGGGCGTGGGGCGGCGGCGCGCGGAATCGCCGGAAAGCACAATATATAGTAGCCGAAGCACGGCGACACCACTACCTGTTGGGGTTCGGCCTCCGCGCGGGAGAGCCTCCGGCCGACGCTTCGAGGGCGTTTTCGGCGGAGGAGAGACCACCCGGAACGAGGCGCTCGCCGTGCCCGTTTCCCGACTCGGCTCGATGCTCGACTGGCTCCGCGCGCGCAATGTGGCGCTCCTGCGGGAGGTGTCGCTCGAGTTCGGCGAGGGGCTGCAGGTCCTGACCGGGGAGACCGGGGTGGGCAAGAGCGTGCTGCTCGAGTCGTTCGGACTGGCGCTCGGCAGCCGCGCGCGGGGGCAGCTGATCGGCGCCGCCGGCGACCGCGCCGTGGTCGAAGCGGGGTTCTCGCTGGGGGACCTGTCCGCCTCCGGGGAACGGGAACTGGAGGAGGCCCTCGCGCCGCTCGGCGCCGACCTCGGGGACGGGGAACTCGTCGTCCGCCGGGAACTCCGCGCCGGGGCCTCCGGGAGATCGCTGGTGAACCGGACCACGATCAACGGGGCGGCGGCGTCGGTGGCTTCCCTGCGCGCGGTCGGGCGGCTGCTCGCCGAGATCTATTCCCAGGGGGAGCATCTGGCGCTCCTGCGGCCGGGAGCGGCGCGGAAGACCGTGGACGAGGTGGGCGGGCACGAGGAACTGGTCGAGGCGACCCGGGCGGCGTTCCGGGAGCTGCGGGAGGCCGAGCGGCGCCGGGACGATCTCGAGGCGCGGCGGCGCCGGGCCGGTTCCGAGCGCGCGGAGATGGAGCGCGCGGTGGAGGAGATCGAGAGCGCCGCTCCCGAACCCGGCGAACGCGAAGCGCTCGCCGCCGAGCGGCGGGCCCTCCGGGACGCCGATCACCTCCTGGCGCAGTTGGACACCGCCTGGGACGCCCTCTACGGGGCGGAACCGTCTGCGGGAGCGCTGCTGGGCGTGGCCGGGCGGGCGCTCTCGGACGCGGCCGCGAGGGACCCGGCGACCGCGGCCCTGCTGGAAGGCCGCAGCGACACGCTCGCCGAAGTCGAAGACCTGGCGGCAGCGGTCCGCTCCCGGCGCGAGGCGGTGCGCGCGGCGCCGGAACGGTTGGGGGAGATCGAGGAACGCCTGGCGCTGCTGGGGCGCCTGGAGCGCCGCTACGACCGCGCCGCGGACGACCTGGCCCGGTACGCCCGGGACTGCCGGGAAGCGCTCGAAGCGCTCTCCGACGAGGCGGAAGCCGGGAAGCGGGCGCGGGCCGAAGTCGGGGAACGCGCCGCCGCGTACCTCGATCTCGCCCGGAAGCTGCGCGCGGCCCGGAAGCGGGCGGCGGCGGCTCTCGGACGTTCGGTGGAGGCGGAGCTGGCCGGGCTGGGGATTCCCCGGGCGCGCCTCTCCATCGCGGTCGAAGACGCCGCCCCGCCGGGCGCCGGGGGGGAGGATGCAGACGGATCCGCCCGGTACGCGGAGTACGGACTCGACCGGGTGGAATTCCGCTTCAGCGCCAGCCCGGACCTGCCGCCGGCGCCCATCGCCGAGGTCGCCTCCGGGGGAGAGGCTTCCCGTTTCTTCCTGGCGTTGAAGGCGGCGAGCGCCGGCCGGGGCGGCGCCGGCACCCTGGTCTTCGACGAAGCCGACAGCGGGACTTCCGGCCGGATCGCCGACGCGGTGGGGCGGCGTCTGCTCCGGCTCGCCCGCGGACGGCAGGTCCTCTCGGTGACCCATCTGCCCCAGGTGGCGGCCCTGGGCCGTTCCCACCTGCTGGTCGAGAAACTAGAATCGGCGGAGTCGGTGCGAGTACGCCGGGTCAGCGGAGCGGACCGAACCGAGGAAATCGCCCGAATGCTCGCCGGTCCCGTCGTCACCGACAGCGCCCGCCGCCACGCCGAGCAGTTGCTCGCCGGCGCCGCCGAGTCCCCGCCCCCCCGTCCGGCGCCGAGCCCGGTCCCGAGCCCGGTCGCCACCGGGTGAGCGGCGACCCGGCGCGCCCGGTACTCCGGGGAACGAGCGGAACCGGAACCCTGCGGGGGCGAGCGATGGCTGTGAAGACCACGGCGGCGAACGCGAACGGGAGGGAGGGGCGGGCGCCGGCGACCCGCGCCGCGTCGGTCGGGGGCCGCCGCTTCCGGATCGAGACCTGGGGCTGCCAGATGAATGTCCACGATTCGGAGAAGATGGCGGCGCTGCTGGGCTCGACGGGTCTCGAACCGGGAGCCGGGGAGGAATCCGCAGCGGAATCCGAAGTCGTGGTGCTGAACACCTGCTCGGTGCGGGAGAAGGCGCAGGAGAAGGTCTTCACCCGCGTGGAGCAACTCGTCCGCGCGCGCCGCCGGCCGACCTTCATCGGCGTGGCCGGCTGCGTCGCCCAGCAGGAAGGGGCAGCGATCTTCGCCCGCGCCCCGGCGGTGGACTTCGTGCTGGGAACCGGGAGCCTGCCGCGCCTGCCCGGGATCGTCCGGCGGCTGCGGGGCGGGGAAGGGCGGATCGTCGAGACCGGGCGGGATCCCGGCAACCTGGATATCCCCCCGGAGCAGATCTCCCGGGTTCCCGGAGTCAAGGCGTACCTCACGGTGATGGAGGGTTGCGACAACTTCTGCTCCTTCTGCGTGGTGCCCTTCACCCGGGGCCGGGAGCGGTGCCGGCCGGCGGCGGCCATCGTGCGGGAAGCGGAGTCGCTCGCCGACTCCGGTTTCTCGGAGATCCAACTGCTCGGGCAGAATGTGAACTCGTACCGGGACCCCGGGGACGGCCGGGGGTTCGCCGACCTGATCGGGGAGGTGAGCCGCGTTGCCGGGATCCGCCGGATCCGGTTCACCAGCCCGCACCCGAAGGACTTCGACCGGGCCCTGATGGAGCGGTTCGCCGAAGGCGGCCCGCTCATGCCGGCGATGCACCTGCCGGCGCAGTCCGGCTCTTCGACCGTCCTCGCCCGGATGCGGCGCGGCTACACCCGCGAGGAATTCCTGGCGCTGGCGCGGCAGGCGCGCGAAGTGGCGCCCGGACTCGAACTCTCGACCGACCTGATCGTGGGGTTCTGCGGCGAGACCGACGCCGAGTTCGAGGACACCCTGACCCTGCTCGAGGAAGTGCGCTTCTCCTCGGTCTATTCGTTCCACTACTCGGAGCGGCCCCACACGCTGGCGGCGAAGCGGTTCCCCGACGATGTGCCGAAGGCGGTGAAGACCGGGCGCCTGATCGAGTTGCAGGCGCGGCAGCGGGCGATCCAGTTGGAACTCCACCGTGGTCTGGTCGGCCGGGAAGTCGAAGTGCTCGTCGAGGGGCCCAGCCGGAAGGGCGGTCAGCTCACCGGGCGGTCGCCGGACAACCGGGTGGTGAACTTCCGGGCGGCCGGAGATCCGGACCCCGCCGCCTGGGTGGGAGAATTCGCCGCCGTGCGGATCACCGGCTACGGCCCGAACAGCCTGCTCGGCGAGGCGACGCGTCCGGTCGCGGCGGCCCGGCGCCGGCGCGGACCCGCGGCCGGGTTCGCCGGGGACGGGCCCGTCGAGGCGACGGTCGGGGAAGCCGCCGTCGGCTTCGGGATCCCGCTCCCGGTGATCCAGCCTCCGGGCGGCGCCGCGCTCCCGGCGGTCCGCTGAGGATCCGGGACGATGGCAGCCGAGCGGAAGGGCCGGCGGCAGAAAGACGCCGCCCACGAGATCGAGATGAGCATCAAGGCCATCCTGATGGTGCCCCGGACGAGCGCCGCGGTGGTCCTGCTCAAGGAAGAGCCCGGGGAGCGCGAAGTGCCGATCTGGGTCGGGGCCGCCGAGGTGCGGGCCATCGGCCTGCAGGTGGAGAACTACGAGCCGCCCCGCCCGTTCACCCACGACCTCATCCGCGAACTGCTGCGCGAACTCGATGTCCGGGTCACCAAGGTGGTGATCCACGATGTCCAGGACAACACCTTCTTCGCCCACATCCATCTCGAACAGGCGCCCGAGCCGGAACCGCCGCGGAAGACGGTGAGACGCCGGCAACTGGCGGTGGACGCCCGTCCGAGCGACGCGATCGCCGTGGCGCTCCGCACCCGGGCCCCCATCTTCGTCCACTCCCGCGTGCTGGAGCACAGCGCGCGGCCGGCCGAGGAAGCGCCCGGCGAACCGCCCGAGGACGCCGAGTCGCTCACCGACTGGCTCCAGGGTCTGGACGAGGACGACCTCGGCCACGCCCACTGAGGATCGGGAGGGCGCCGGGTTCCGCGTGGCCGCCACCATCACCGTCGCCAACCAGAAGGGCGGAGTCGCCAAGACCACCACTTCGGTGAACCTGGCCGCGGCCCTCGCCGCCGCCGGACATTCCACCCTGCTCGTGGATGTGGACCCCCAGGCGAACGCTTCCGTCACCTTCCTCGGCCCCGAGATCGAGGGCCCCACGATGTTCGAGGCCCTGGGCGAGGAGACGCGGTTCGCCGACATCATCCGGGAGACTCCGCTCGAGGGGCTCTCGGTGGCGCCGGCGCGTATCTCGCTCGCCCGGCTCGAACGCCAACTGCTGGGCGACCTGGACGCCCACTACCGGCTGCGGGACCGCATCCAGCACACCCGGGGGCAGTTCGACTTCGTCATCATCGACACGCCGCCGACCCTCGGGATGACCACCGTGAACGCCATGGTCGCCAGCGACTGGCTGCTGCTGCCCCTGCCGCCCGCCTACTACGCGCTCGAGGGCGCGGACGACCTGCTCGACACCCTGGAGCAGATCCGCCGCCGGCCGAACCCCGACCTGGCGCTGCTCGGGGTGGCCATCACCATGGTGGATGTCCGCACCCGGATCGCCCGGGACGCCATCCGCCGGATCCAGCGGCACTTCGGGGACGCCGTCTTCCGGACGCTGATCCGCCGGAATGTGCGTCTCGAAGAGAGCCCCGCCTACCGCGAGGCCATCTTCGCGTTCGCCCCCTCCTCCGCCGGCGCGCGCGACTACCGGCGTCTGTCGAAGGAAGTGATCGCCCGTGTCCAGGCGAACCGGACTGCCTGAGGCGGTGCGGCTGAAGCCGCGCTCCGGCCACTATGTCAGCGAGTTGGCGCCCGACGAACCGGCGGCGGCGCCGCGGCTGATCCCGGTGGCGCAGATCCACCCGAACCCGAACCAGCCGCGCCAGCGCATCGGGAAACTGGACGCGCTGGTCACCTCGATCCGGGAGCACGGCGTGCTCCAGCCGATCCTGGTGCGGCGGCTCGGCCCCAAGGACTTCCGGATCATCGCCGGGGAGCGGCGTTTCCAGGCGGCGCGGAAGGCCGGGTTGCGCGAAGTCGCCTGCATGGAGCGGGAAGCCGGGGAAGGGGAGTCGCTGGAACTGGCGCTCGTCGAGAATGTCCTCCGGGATGACCTGACCCCCTTCGAGGAATCTTCGGCCTACGAATGGCTCATCTCCGAGCACGGGCATACCCACGACTCGTTGGCGCGCCGGGTGGGGAAGTCGCGCACTTCGATCACCGAGTCGCTGGCGCTGCTGCAGATCCCGGAGGCGGTGCGGGAACGGTGCGCCGCCGCCGGCATCCACTCCCGGCGGCAGTTGCTGCGGGTGGCCCGCCAGCCGGACGAGGCGGCGATGGCGGCTGCGGTGGAGCGCCTGGCCCGGGGTCTCGAGGCCGCGGAGAGCGCCGCCGTCGGGGCCGGCGCCTCGAAGGCCGCTCCGGCGGCCGAGCCGAAGAAGAAGGACCGGCGTTCGCGGCGGTTCGTGTTCCGCTACGCGCCGCGCGGAGCCCCGTTCCGGCTGCAGATGACCTTCCGGCGGAGCGAAGTGGAGGACGGGGAGGTCCTCGAGGCCCTGCGGCAGTTGGTGCAGCAGTTGGAGGAATCGGTCAGCGCCGGCGCAGCGGGAGAGGTCGCCGGCGGCGAGGCGGAGGACCGTACGGAGGGGGCAGGGGGGCCGGGGGAGCACTCCGCCGGGGTGGACTCGCCGGGCGCGGCGGGGACGGACGCCGAAGGGGGTCGGGCGGCCGGCGATCCCGCGAATGCTTCCTGACCGGACGCTCGGGTGCGGCGATCCGGCGGGGCCGGCACCCGGTTCGGGGCGATCGGGCGTCGTTGCGCGGGAGCGGAGTTCGCCGGGCGCGTCCTCCCGGCGCGGTCCCGGTTCCCGGTGTCCCGGCGGCAGAAGGACCGGCCGCTCCCCGCTCGCTCGCCTTCGGCGCTAAATTTTCGGGCGCTCATGTCGTTCTCCAGACTGTCTCTCCGGATTCCCGGTCTTCGTTCCCGCCTCCGCCCGGGCCTCGGCCTCGCTGCCGCGGCGGTCTTGGCCGTTTCGCCGATGTCACCGGTGGCCCCGATGGCCGCTGCCGGACAGGACACCGCCACCCCCACCGTGGAGGTCGGGCAGCCCGCTCCCGACTTCGAGTTGAAGGACGCCCACGGCGCGTCGCACCGGTTGTCGGCACTTCTGGAGCGGGGCCCGGTCGTGCTCGAGTTCTTCCGCAGCGGCGGTTGGTGACCGTTCTGCAAGGCGCAACTCGGCGAGTTGCAGAAGGAACTGGACGCCTTCGAGGACGCGAACACGACGGTCCTCGGCATCTCGAAGTACGGCGCGGAGGAGACGGGCCGCTGGCTGCGGGACAACGACTGGACTTTCCCGCTGCTCGTGGACGGGGCGGCGACCATCCGGGACTACGGCATCCCCAACCCCGACCACCACGGCACCGACCGGGAGGGGCTCCCGCACCCGGCCACGATCATCGTGGGCCCCGACGGCATCGTCCGCTTCGTGAATGTCTGGGTGAACTACCGGGAGCGCACCACCCCGGACGAGATCCTGGAACGGATCGCCCGGCTCCCGTCCTGAGCGTTCGTTCCGTCATCGCTGCCCGTACGCGCTTCTCCACCTGAGGTACTCCCGGTGAATTTCCTGTCCCCTCCCCGCTCTTCCGCCTTCCGCCCCCGCCGGGCGGGCGTCTCGCGCGCCGCGCCGCTCGCCGGGTCCGCCCTCTTCCTGCTCGCCGCCGGCGCCGGGGGGGCGCCCGGCCCCGGCGCCGGTCAGGTGTTCGAGATTCCCGACTGGGACAACGCGGCCCGGTTCGAGTTGGTGGCCTCGCAGTCCCCGGTGCGCCCGGGGGACGCCTTTGAAGTGGCGGTCGTCGCGCGCCTGGACTCGGGATACCACCTCTACGGCCCGGCGGAAGCGCCGCCGACCGCGACGGTCGTGGAGATGACCGGCCCCGCCGAGTTCGAACCCGGCCCCACGGAGTACCCGGCGCCCATCCGCCGGGACCTCTCCGGTCTCGGCGAGTACGACCTCTACGAGGGGGAGGTCGCCATCCGCATCCCGGTCACCTCCGGCGCCCGCGCCCGGGGGTCCGCCGCCGCCGAAGTGCTCGTCCGCTATCAACTCTGCACCGACAACGCCTGCAGCGCCCCGACCAGCACCACCCTGACCCTGGATCTGCCGCTCGCCGCCGAGGGAGCCGAAGTCCGCCGCCTCCACCCGGAGGTGTTCGGAGAGGCCCGGTGAGCCGGGTCGTCCATACCTGCCGCGCCCGTATCGTCAAGCGGGCCGGCCCGGAACGGGAAGCGACCCTCGAGGGCTTCGGGGAGCCGGTCCGGTTCGGCGTCCACACCGGTATCGCCGCGTTCTACGGAGTGACGCCGGCCGAGGAGTTGCCGGCGACCCTCGACTATGTGGTGGCCGCCACCGGCGGTTGAATGGTCGGCACCTTCGGGCGGGCGCTCGAAGTTCGCGGCATTCCCAGCCACCCGGACCGGCTGAGCGCCGAGGTCGAGGGCGACATCGTCGACGAAGACGGGGTGATGGCGCTCCGCGCGATCCGCATCCGGTACCGGGTGGTCCTCGATCCGACGAAGCGCGCCGAGGCCGAACGGGCGCTGGCTTTCCACGAGCGCGGCTGTCCGCTGGCGAACACGCTGCGGGGCGCGGTGACCGTGGACTACAGCGCGGAATTCCACCCCCTGGCTGAATCGGGATCGACCGTCTGAGCCGCAGGGCTGAAGCGCCGAGCGCATGAGCGACGCCGCGTCCGATCTTCGGGCGCTGATGCGCGCGGCCCCCCAGTTGGTCACGGTGGTGACCGCCCGGGGCCCGGACGGCCCCCGCGGGATCACCGTGAGTTCGTTCATCTCGGTCAGTCTGGCCCCGCCGCTGGTGCTGGTCTCCATCAGCAAGTCGTCGCCGGCCCACGAGGCCATCGCCGCCGGCCGCTTCCGGGTGCACCTCCTCGCCGCGGACCAGGCGGCGGTCTCCGGGCACTTCGCTCGCCCCGGCCTCTCGGCGGAAGAGCAGTTCGCGGGGGAGTTCCGGGAGGCGGTCAGCGCCGGCGGGGAAGGGGGGCCGCCCCGGCTCCGGGGGTGTCTGGGCGCCATCGAGTGCGAGAAGGTCGCCGCCTACGACGGGGGGGACCACACCCTGTTCCTGGGAGGGGTGCAGGAGGTGTCGCTGGACCGGAGCGAGGTCGAGCCGCTGCTCTACTTCTCCCGGGGTTATCGGCGCGTCGGGGCGCCGGTCGAATGAGGGACCCGAACCGCCCGGCGGCGCCTCCGCTGTCCGGGCGCGGGCGCTCCCGGTCGCGGCTCGCCGCGCCGCTCTTCTTCGCCGGCGCCCTCGCCGGCTGCGGCGGGAGCGAGGAACCGGCAGAGCCGGCGCCGAAGGAGACTCCGGCGCCCGTCGAGCCGGCGCCCGTCGCGCCGCCCCCGCCCCCGCCGAAACCGGAGCCGGCGGCGCCGACCACCGGCGGGCTGTCCGTCGTCGGAACCGCCGGCGCCGCGGTGTTCGTCGACGGCGAGCGGCTGGGAACGGTGCCCGGTGAGTTCGCCGACCTCCGGGTGGGGGAGCATCGGGTCCGGGTGGAATACGAGAACCACCACCCGCTGGAAGTGACGATGACCATTCGAGGCGGCGGCGTCCGGACGCTCGACGCAACCCTGGTGGAGCGGCTCGGCTCGATCTCCGTCGAGAGCAGTCCGGCGGGGGCCATGGTGTTCCTCGACCGCGACTTCAAGGGGAATACACCGGTCACCATCGAAGACCTGCGGCCGGAGCGGTATCGGCTGATGGTGTCCGCGGAGGGGTTCGAGGTCCACCATGAGGAGGTGGAAGTGGGTCGCGAGAGGGTGCCGGTGCGGGTCGTGTTCGAGGCGGCGGAGGCGACGCTGGACGCCCGCGTCGAAGTGGTGCACAAGCATCGGTTCGGGTCGTGTACGGGGACGCTGGTGGCCACGCCGACGGGCTTCGAGTACCGCACCGATCACAAGGACGCCTTCGAATTGGCGTTCGACCGGGTGGAACGGTTCGAGTTGGACTACCTCGAGGACAACCTCCGGCTGAAGGTGCGCCGGGGCCGGACCTACAACTTCGAGACCCCGGACGGGAATGTGGACCCGCTCTTCGTCTTCCACCGCGATGTGGAGGCGTTCCGCGCCGCGCCCCGGTAATCCGGCCCGCCACAACCCGCCTCTCCGGCAGGGGAACGCCAACACCCGTTCTCCCGCCCCCGCTCCACCTCACCGTTACTTAACATAATATCTCTTATCGGAAGTTGCAACCCGTCGGGAAACTGGAGGTCCACCGCATCGAGGGCCCACTCCGCTCGTAACTTCGGATGAGAGTTCCGGTCTCCGAAGCGACTGGTCGTTGGCCCTTGGGACGCTCTACGCCGACGCTCGCCTCGGAGGGCATCCATGGAACCACGGCGAGCTTCGAGTCCGAATTGTCGACGCGCCGACAATGCGTGTATCTTCAAGTCAGATCGATCGTTTCTCGTGTTCGAATCTTGTTCCTGTCGGACTCGTGGGGGCGCGAATGTTGCGGTCGCGTGGCTACGGCCGGACAAGGTCCCCGGTCCGGTCACCGAGCGGGGGCTCGACGAGGAAGGAGTGAGTGGCAGCACATCCATGGATCGGAGTGGGCACCGCACGCTGGGGTGCAGCCACCGGGGACACCTTGGGCGCCGCTGACCAGTGCGCATGGAGTGCCCGGAGTGCCCGGAGGTCAGCCAGTTACCGAAGCCGGAGTTGGCGGACTTGGATCGCCCATAGGCCCCCCAGCGTCGGCGAGGCAGTGGGTGTGTGGGAGCCGGTGCGGAGACGAAGCCGCCACCGAAGTCGTTGCCACGACGGTCGGCAAGGTTGCAGAGGCCGGCGTCGTCTCGAAGCGAACCGTCTCTGCGACCTTCGCTGTTGGTGCTGCAGATCCCACGCCGCTGGGCAAGCGGGAAATCTCCTAACCCCTGCCCGTTCCCGGTGGCGTGAGCACGAGCCGCCGGATGCACTTCCCTACGAAGTCGATGTCCCGTGCGGTGTGGCTCGTCCGACGAGCGTCGCATTGTCGCACTGGCGCATGCCGGTGAGCAGACTGCGGAGAACTGTCGCGGCACTGACTGGGACAGCGGGGTCCTTGAGCGAATCGGCAGTGTCTTCGTCGCGGACGCCCAAGTCCCGTTGGGGAGGTTCTGCGTTTTGCCGGTTTCAGGAAGTGCGTTCTGCCGGGTGAGCCTACGGATCAGGTGTGATGGCGACCCTTCTTCCTTGGACAGTGCTGCCCCTCCCCTACCCCGGACGGTATCCGCCGGCATCGGTCAGCCATCGGACTCCCTCCTGATCCCGCAATGACATCCCTTCCAAGAGGCCGGACAGTCATCCGGACGAGTGGCCGATATCGGATGCTTCCCGGACGGCTCAACGACACACCCACGAACACTCGGGGAAATCAGGTTGGTCCCCGTGGTGTTGGAGTGGGAACGACATCGCGCGATCCCCCCTGGCGTGGAGTTGGAGCCGGTTCCACGGCAGGTTCCGAGAACTTCCCGGCGATGGTGGCGGAGAGGATGAGACATCGAGGGGCGTATCATTGCGGGCCCGTTCGTCGGCGCACCGTCGTCCCCGGACCAATCTCCCTGATGTTTACCAAGGTCGGCAGCCTGCTGAGCCAATTCTGGGGCTTCCTTACTCGTTCCCGCTCACGGCGTCGCGGCTCCAGGCGGTCAGGACGGGAGTCGAACGGGCCTGCACCCGGTGCGACAAGCGTTCCGGGCACAGGGTCGTCGGGCAAGCCTCCGGCAAGGCCCCCCGGCAAACTCGCGGGCGCCGAGGAGATAGAGCCGGGAGATCCGAGCAACACTGGGTCGAGAGCTGTCGGCACCTTGATGCCGGATGCGAAGATCGAGGGAGACAGCACTGCGAAGCACGGCGCAGTTGGGCAGTCCGAAGGTGACTCACTCGGCTTGGGCGAGCAGCCGGATCCGGATAGCGGGTCCACCCCGCGAGAGTCACGGGAAAGGCAGCCGATGGAGGATGACCGTTCTGAGCCGGGGCCAGAGGGCGAAGTGCCTCCGGAACCGGAACCTCCTGCTTCCTCCGGGGCGCCGCCTTCGGGGAGCCCTGCGTCAGCACATCCCCCCGAAGAGACTGAGGTTGTTCCCCCGTCCTCCGACGATCTCGCGGGCGCCGGGGAGACAGAGCCAGGAGGTCCGACAGAGACTGAGCCGAGCGCTGTCGGCACGTTGTCGCCGGATGCGAAGAGCAACGGAGACAGCACTGCGAAGCACGGCGTGGTTGGGAAGTCCGAAGGTGATTCGCTCGGCCTGAAGGAGCAGCCACACCCGGACCGCGGGGCCGGCTCACACGAGTCGGGGGACGGGCCGATGGCGGATGACCCTCCTGATGAGGCTGAGCAACCCGAGCCCGAAGTAGGGGGCGGAGTGTCCCCGGAAGCAGAACCCACTCCTCCCTCCGGGCTGCCGCCTTCCGGGAGCCCGGCACCGGGGCATCATCACCCCTTAGAGACGGAGGTCACTCCCCCGCCGCGAACTAGTGGAGAGCCATGGAGGTTCGGGCCACGGCGCGGTAGGGATGCCTCGGCCCCCCGCGGGGGGCACCGAGAGGATGGCGTGCCTCCGCCCGAACTACGGATTCGGCTTACGGGTGGCCTTTGGGAAGTCGTGCTCTCGGTGGCTCCCGAGGCCGGCAATCCGGAAGTGCGCCAAGGCGAAAAGTCCCTCAGCGACCGGAATGGGGAGTGGAGTGTCCCGGATTTCTGTCAGGAAATCGTAGTCTCGTCGGAAGCGGGAGAGGCGAAGATCCCCCTGTACTCGGAGCGGGAGCCGCTCCTCTTCCGTCTGTCGAACAACACCGGGCAAGACTCCTGCCGGCAGTGCCGTCGAATCACTCGAGGAAAATTCATCGCGCTTGCACCGGCCGGAGAACTCCGTCGTGACGCGAGCGCCGTGTTCCGGGAATCCGAGCCGTGTGTAGACAGTCGGTTCGAAGCGCACTTCTTCGCGCGGTCTGAGGGAGACCCCGCAGAGCGCGTGGAGGGTCTTCCGGATTGGAACTACGACGACAGCGCGTCTCTAGCCGGAACACGCCTCTACGACAGCTCGGAAGAAGATGAACTGTTCGTTGGCGCTCCCCCCACTCTGGACCGCACGGACAGCATCGAGTGGGCTCGAATCGGTGAAGAGCGCCCCGGCGGGTGGAGAGGTCAGAACTTTCGTGTCGCCGACCACACGATGTCTGAGGTATTGAGTGGTAGGCGGGGGCGGTTCTTCGTTCGCACTTATCGGCTGGGGAAAACGCGTCTCGACTCCGCCACTCCCTTTCGCTATTGGCCTGACCTCAAGGAGATCCGGATAGACGGACGGCCGTTCTGCCGGAGCCTCGTACTGATTCCGAGCTCTGCAGGCCACGGCCACACTGTGGTTCGTCTGGTGGACAACAGGGGGAACGCCATCGGGCCGGAGGTCGTCACGCCACGAGGACTTTCGATGAAGTCGGATGGCGGCATCAGCGTTCCTCCACGCGCCGACTTCGACGACTTGCGCCTCAGACTTCACGAGGATGGCTGGCAGGCCGATGTCGCCGTGGCCCTGCCGCGAGTGTGGTGGCGCCTGATGAAGACCGCTGATGCGCCGTGGACGGATCGTCCGATGTCGATGCGCCGGGCGGAATTCCTTCGTTCGGCGGGCGGCGTATTGCAGGTGCTGACTCCGAGTTCCATCGAGATGGTGTCTGTGGGAATCGGACGAGAGTTCGACCAACGACTCCGTGCGACGAAGGGTCACTCAGCGCCACCGAGCAAGCGCCTCTGGGAAATCTCCCTGGCCAACTTCGTCGACCACGCCGCGGTGCGTCGTGAAGCGACGGGATCGTGCCAAGTCGATATTCGCGTGGGAGCAGATGAAGTCACTCTCCTGCGGGTGACGGAAGACTCACGGTCCCCGGAGCGTCGGTCATCCCGGCAGCCAACACCCCAGCCATTCAGGGTGCCGGCAGTTCCTCCGCATGGGAGCCGGGTGCCACTCTCGCGGACCGGAGATCCGGAGCTGAAGGACAAGGTCGTTGCGATCAACCGCGTGACCAAGGTCGTCAAGGGGGGCAAGAACCTGTCTTTCTCTGCCCTCGTGGTCGTTGGTGATGAGGATGGCCGAGTCGGATTCGGCCTCGGCAAAGCGCGGGAAGTCCCGGCGGCGATCAAGAAGGGGATCGAGATCGCCAAGAAGAACCTGACGACAGTGAGGCGCGAGGGGAGCACGATCGCGCACGAAGTCGTCGGCGTCTTCGGCGCCGGGCGCGTCATGTTGAAGCCGGCGTCCAGAGGGACGGGCGTGATCGCCGGGGGGCCAGTGAGATCCGTCATCGAACTGGCAGGGATCAAGGACATCCTTACGAAGTCGATCGGGACATCGAACCCGAAGAACGTCGTCGAAGCGACGATGGCAGGGCTGCTCGCCCTGCGCTCCAAGGAGGTGGTCGCGGAGTTGCGGGGCAAGGACGTGAGTGACATCCATCGTGAGGTTCAGAGGTAGTCGTCGGAATGCCGGACCGCGGAAAGATCGGACGCTGGGTCGATGAGATCCGGGATCGGTACACGAGCTATCTGGCGACCTCGTTCTATTTCCGGGACCCGGAATACAGGCGGTCCTTTCGCGATGCGCTTGGTGGGCAGCACTTGCTGAAGGGCCCGTATCCGGAACATGGTCGACAGTTCCGAAAAGGAACCACTGCGCGCGAACTGGCTTCTGCGGCGTTCGCCAGCGGAGCGGACGACCTCTTCCCTGCCCTCCTGGATGGCAACCTTCACGAACATCAGGAGCGTGCGATTCGGGCTGCCCACTTCGACGACAGCAACATCGTTGTCGCCAGTGGTACGGCTAGTGGAAAGACCGAATGCTTCCTCTATCCGCTCCTGTTTTCGCTGTTTCAGGAGCATCTCGACAGCGAGATCGAGAGTCCTGGTGTTCGTGCAGTCGTTCTCTATCCGATGAATGCCTTGGTCAACGACCAGCGGGAGCGCCTGGGCTCTCTCTGCCGGGCACTGGCTCAGGAATCATCCGACTTCAGGTTCACCTTCGGTCAGTACATCGGACAGACACCGTACAACGCACGTGACCGCCGCCGGAACGGAGCGGAACGTCAGAGGACAGCACTTCCGGGGGAGATCGTGTTTCGAGAGACGATGTGGGAAACGCCCCCACACGTTCTGTTCACGAACTACTCGATGCTCGAGTATCTACTCCTGCGTCCACAGGACACGCCTCTCTTTGATGGAGGCAGAGCTGAGCACTGGAAGTTCTTGGTGCTGGATGAAGCACATGTCTATCGTGGTGCGAAGGGAATCGAGATGGCCATGCTCCTTCGTCGCCTGAAGCAGAGGCTGCGTGAGGGTGGGCGAAAGTCACCGTTCCGCTGCATTACGACTAGTGCGACAATCGCATCCGGGCGCGGGACACGGGAACGGAAGGCTGTCGCCGATTTTGCCACGAGTCTCTTCGGGGAACCGTTCCGTAAAGAGGGAGTCGTGTTTGGTACTCCCGAAAAAAGTCGGAGCGACATCCGTCGCCACCATGTGTTCGTTCGAGCGCTCGAGGGTGCGTTCCTGTTGCACGACAACGACGGGGATCGGGTCGTCCTGAATCGAGTTTTGGGCGACTCGGCGGACGACGACCGTGCCGTGCCATTGGAAATCGCACTCTGCCGTGAGTGCGGCCAACACTATTATGTCGGGCGGGTGTTCGGCGGGAAACTCGTGGAGGCGGTCCGTGATCGGAGCAGGGACGATTTTGGCGTGGACTTCTTCCTGCCGCTACCCGAAGGTCAGGCCCGGCCATCCAGTCAGGTATTGTGTCGCCGATGTGGAGCGATCGGCGTCGCGAAGACTGGTTGCGGCTGTCGCGCAGAGGTCGGGGTCAAGAAGTGTGACAACCGGCAGGGACATCGGGACCAGATCAAGCGATGCGAGAGTTGCGGGTATTCCCGTGGCGGAGTGGGAGATCCGGTTCAGGAGATCGTGCACGGTGCCGACGGTCCGAATGCAGTTATTGCCACTGTGATTCATGAACTGCTTCCACCGGAGGCACGGAGAATTCTCGCGTTCGCCGACAGTCGTCAGGATGCGGCGTTCTTCGCGTGGTACGCGGAGGACTCCTACAACACCATTCGAGATCGAAATCTCATCGCCAAAGCCCTACGGCATGGTGATGCCGATTTGGCGACTCCCACGGGTCGACGAGTTGCCGAGATGTCCCTGACCGATCTCGGTCGCCGTTTGGCGGTCGTCCGCCAGGATTGCGGTCTGATGCAACAGACAACTACTTGGGAGAGCGAGATTCACGACTCGCACGCAACGATTTTGCGCGAGGCAGTGACAGAGGATGCCAGGCTGTCCTTGGCCGGAGTTGGACTGGCGCATTGGACTGTTCAGATTCCTGGAGACCTTGTGATTCCACACGACTGGCTGTCGCCGCGGTGGAGCCTCCACGCTTCGGAGGTTAGGTCACTCGTGGAGTACCTGCTCGATGGGTTTCGTCGGGAGCGAGCGCTCAGCCTTCCAAAATCACCGCAGTTTCCGATCTGGAAGGAGGTGAGTCGGCGCCCGGAACTGGCGTTTACACAAGGCACACCGGCGTCGCGTCGGAATGTCCGCGAGTGGGGGGGGAAACAGAGTGGCGTGGTGCAGACATTTCTTCCCAGGGTCCTTGCAGGTCCGCAACGCGTTTCGGAGTCGCTTCGTGACGATGCCAGGGATTTGATGAAGACGCTGTGGGTCCTCGTCATGGAGCGCGACGACGGTGTAGCGAAGGAGGATCGCCTTTTCGTGCCAGTGGGTGCGAGTGGCGCGTTTCGGTTGAACAGCGCCTGGCTTCGGGTTCGGCCAGTCGATCCGACCCAAGTGTGGGAATGTCGAGTGTGTGCGAGGGTAACGTCTCGCAATATCCGGAACGTGTGTCCTCGCAACCGGTGCCATGGTAGCCTTGTGGCCGCGGATGCGCGCAGACTCGACGAGAACCACTATCGGTCACTGTACATGAAGACCGACCTGCCGCCGACGTTGCGTGCCTCGGAACACACCGCGCAACTGGAAGACGGTGAGGCGAGGAGGCGCCAGTCGGAGTTCAAGAGCGGTGCGATTCATCTCCTGAGTTCCTCTACGACATTCGAGGTCGGCGTGGACCTGGGAGCACTGGATGTGACTTTCCTCCGGAACGTGCCGCCGGAGCCCTTCAATTACACGCAGCGCGTTGGCCGGGCGGGGCGGGGCGAGCGCGCGGGCCTGGCACTGACCTACTGCCGACGCAGCCCTCACGACCTGCACCACTTCGCCAACCCTCAAGCGATGATGGACGGCCGGGTGCTTCCGCCGAGATTGGTGATCTCGAATCCTCGCATCGTTATCCGACACCTTACGGCGATGGTCCTGTCGGCGTTCTTCCGGGATCCACGTGGAGGGGCACACTTCGGGGTCGTTGATGACCTGTTCGACTCGGAGTGGGATCACGCGCCCGTACTCGACGCTCTGGCGGCCTACTGTCGAAGTGCTCCAGAGTTGGTCGAATCGCTTCGGAGCGTGGTGCCGTCGGACCTTCACGATCGCGATGAGGTTGGTCTCGATGATGGCCGGTGGATCGACCGAGTGACCGGTTCGAACAGTCGTCTTGCGCTGGCCATCGAGGAAGTGCGAGATGAGTACCGGAAGCTGGCGGAGGAAGTTCAGCGGCTCACTCGTGCCCGCGACGGACGAACCGGTCGCTTTCTCAGGAGGATGAGAACCATCGCCGAGATGGAGGTCGTCCAGTTCCTGGCGCGGAAGGCAGTAATTCCGAAGTACGGCTTCCCCGTGGACGTGGTCGAACTGCATACGGCCCCGTGGAGTGAGGGAGAGTCAGTGCAGTTGGATCGCGACTTGTCTCTGGCGATCTCGGAGTACGCGCCGGGCAGCCGCATCGTGGCCAACAAGATGGAGTGGAAGTCTTGTGGGATTCGGCGAGTGGAAGGGCACGAGCCAACTCAACTCGGCTACACCTACGACGAGGAGCAGAATCTTCTCGAGACTGGCCCTCCCGATCGCATTCGCCGACGCAAGTACTTGGTGCCTGAGTTCGGATTCGTAGTGCCGAGTTCCGAGAAGCCGAAGCCGCCGGAGCGTCGTAGTCAGAGACTCTTTTCTACCCGTCCGTTCTTCAGAGGTTTCGTGGAGTCCACCGCGGAGCCGGTCGAGACCGTAGTGCTTGGTGTGCGTGTGTCCGAGGCGGTGCCCGGGGAACTTGTCGTCTTGTGCGAGGGGAAGAAGAGGGCTGGTTTTCTGCTCTGCGGCAAGTGTGGGCGCCACGAGGACGTCCCGGGGAACAAACACGAGACACCCTGGGGGGGGGCGTGCACGGGGAGTTTCGCCCGCTTCGCTCTCGGACACGAGGTGAAGACGGATGTAGTCCGGGCGCGGTTCCCCGAAGAGATGACGGCTTCGGAGCTGTACTCGGTTGCGTATGCGCTGGTTCTCGGCGCTGCGGATGCCTTGGCGGTGCCTCAACAGGATCTCAATGTGACGTTCAGCAGGCAGGCAATCGTCCTCTATGACGATGTTCCGGGCGGAGCTGGTCTTGTGGCTCAGTTGAAGGATGAGGGCGCGTTCCGCAGAGTCGTCGAGCGCTCTCGCGACCGCGTGGCGGGGGAGTGTGGTTGCGACACCAGTTGCTACGGTTGCCTGCGGAGTTATCGCAACCAGTTCTTCCACACGCAGTTGGACCGGCGTGCGGCCCTGATTGTGTTGGAGGCTGCGCTGCGGCGAGGTGAGCGGTCGTGAGGACCCTTCGGGAGATCGAGGCGCTGCTGGGGCGGCTCGACGAGTGCGTCGCTGACGATCTGGAAGATCAGGACTTGGACTTCAAGGAATGGGGGAACGGAGACAAGGCCGGTTTCCGTAAGGCGGTGGACTGGGCCATCTGCATGGCGAACGGCGGCGGCGGGGTCGTCGTGTTCGGCGTCGCCGACAAAGTCAAGGGACGAGCACAGGCGATTCGGGGCGTGCCCCCTGAGGTGGATGTCCATCGACTGAAGCGGGCGGTGTACGACGGGACGGATCCCAAGTTGACTCCGGTGATCGAGGAGATCCGGGTACCGGAAGGGACCGGGCGGCTCGTCGTGATGTTCGTGTACGACGGGATGCCGCCCTACACCGACACGGCCGGTCGGGGGCTGGTGCGGGTCGGGAAGGACTGCAAACCGCTCACCGGCACGATGCGTCCGAAGTTGGCTGCCTCGTGGGTGGGGGAGGACTTCACGGCCGAGATCGTATCCGGGCGGTCGCAGACTCTGATCTCCACCGCGGCGATGGAGACACTGCGGCGGGCAGCCGGAAAGCAGAACGCGCCGACGGATCTTCTTCGTCTCGGAGATGAGGAGTTGCTGGAGGCGGTGGGGGTGCGCCAGGGCGGCCGAATGACCCGTGCCGCGCTGCTGTTGGGTGGGACAGAAGAAGCGCTACGGACCAGGTTCCCAACTACCTGTGGACGCATCTTCGAATGGAGTCGGATACCGACTACACGGACCGCGCCGACGGAAACGAGGCCATAGCCGTGGCCCTCGCTCGAATTCTGGATCGGATCTCTGCCAACAATCCGATCCACACCGTCGTGGACGGCCCCTACCACTTCGAATACCGGACCTATCCGGAGGTTGCACTGCGTGAGGCGGTGATGAATGCGCTCTCTCATGTGGACCACCGGATCCCTAGCCCGATTCTGGTGAAGCAGTTCCCGGAGCGGATCGAGATGACGAACGCGAGGGGGCTGATCGGTGGGACGACGCCGGAGAACATCCTCCATCGCGCTCCGGCGTCCCGGAACTCGTGTCTCGTCGGAGCCCTGCTGCGATTGCGACTCATCAACCGCAGCACTCTCGGGATGCAGCGGATTTTTTTCTCACCTCCTCATGGAAGGAAAGGAGGCGCCGTTCATCAGCGATCTCGCCGGTGTCTTCAGGCTGACCTTCCGGGCCTCACCGGTGTCAGCGGCGTTCCGATTCTTCGTCGCCGAGGAGTCGTTCGAACGCGGCATTCATCTGTCGATTGACCATCTTCTGATTCTGAATCGGCTGCGTGTCTGCGATGAAGTCACGCTGAACGAGGCGGCTCGCCTCTGTCATCGTCCAGAGAAAGAAAGCGCCGCGATTCTGGCTGAGATGGAGCGATCACACGGGTACCTCGAGCGGTCCGGCGAGGAGACTTGGCGACTGACTCCAGATCTCGGGGCGCGGTTGACCGAGGGAGAAGGGCGTACACCCGCGCAACGGTCGCTCGCTGCCGGCAGCAGGGTGGAGCATGCGCTGAGGCGCAGTGCGACTTCGGGAGGACCCGCCTTGTCGAATGCGGATATCCGAAGTCTCACGGGGCTCGATCGGCGACAGGTCAACCGCCTTGTTCATCGACTCGAAAGAGAAGGCAAGGTGCGGATCGAGGGGCATGGACGGGCTGCTCGGTATGCTTGGATGGAGGCGGGGGATGGTGGCGACTGATGGTCGCGACAACTCGGAACGGAAATGTACCGCCATTGGTTTTGGCCGGTACATTTCGACTTGGAAATGTACCGAAATGTACCGCCTAAATGTACCAACGGTACATTTCTGTGCCATGATCAGGGGAAATGTACCCGGTGCATTCCGGGTGAGAAACGGGCCGGAACGTACCGGGAGGATGCCCCTTCGGGGTTCGGCCAGAGTCCCGAAGGTGGCGTGGCTGGCGGACGTGGCAAAGTGTTCAGCCCGGTTCAACGGTCGGTAGGAAGTTGAAATGTCGGCGTGCTGACATCATGCGGATGTCAAAGAGGAAAAAGGAGTTAGGTGGTCTCGCGGATGAAATTTCGGGCAGTGTCGGGAAGCCGGATCGGGCTAGGCGGCGGCTACGGCGAGGGTGAAGCCTGTGTGAGTGGTGGTCCAGAAGCGCCAGCGGGAGGGGTGCCGGAGCGAGTGGAGGGCGTGGACGGACAGGGGGCGGTGTTCCGAAGCAGCGCGGCCGGTCGGGAAGCGGGAGGGGGCGAGGTCGAAGGCGATGCGGGTGAGGGCGGTGGGGACGGCGACGCCGGCGGCCTTGCCCCAGGACTCCTTGAGCGTCCAGGCGCGGAGGAAAGCGGTCCGGCGCTCGGACTCCGGGAGGGCGAGGAGGGCGCGGACTTCGGGGTCGAGGAAGTGGCGGCGGGCGATGGCTTCCGGGCGGGTGTTCCGGTCCAGGCGCTCGACATCGACGCCGAGGCGGTCGGCGTGGAGGCTGGCGGCGACCGCGACGAGGCCCCGCGTATGGGTGACGCTGACCGCCACCACCTGTGCGAGGGACACCTCCGGCAGCGCCGGCTGCGGAGAGTCCGGGACGGTGTTCCCGGCACTCCGCGGGTGCTCGCCGGAAGGCACTCGGGCGTAGGGGGCGCCGCCGGGGCTGGCGCCGGTGCGGATGCTTTCCGGGGGGAGACGCAGCAGGTCGCCGGCGAGAAGGCGCAGGAGGCCCCGGCCGATGCGGGTGCGGCGGCGGGCTTCGGAGTGGCGTCGGGCCGCGGCGCGGTCGTGATCGGCGGGGCCGAGCAGCGGGGAGAGCGCTTCGTCGGCAGCGGCGCTGTCCGGGGCGGCCAAGAGGCGCAGCGTCGGGTGGACCGGGAGCGCCACTGCCCCGGCCCGCCGCGCCCGGGAACCGCCCTTTTCCCCGTCCCCGGTTCCCGGCGCCGCAGCGTCGAATAGCGCGCCGGTCGAATCCCCCGGCCCGCTGTTCGGCCCGTCACCCGGTTGCCCCCCCGCCCCGGCGGCCGCGCGGAAGCGGGGCGCCGGGGGTTCGGGCGGGGATTCCAGGAGAAGGGCGGCGCTCAGCGGGAGCGGTTCAGGAAGTCGAGGAACTCGCTGTCGCTGCCGATGACCAGGGTCACGCCGTCGTCGAGGGCGGTGCGGTAGGTGTCGAGCGACTTCATGAAGCGGTAGAAGTCGGCGTCCCGCTGGTAGGCCTGGGCGTAGATGCGGGAGGCCTCGGCGTCGGCGCGGCCGCGGATCTCCTCCGCCTGGCGGAAGGCTTCGGACTCGATGGACTTGAGTTCCCGCTCCCGCTGGCCCCGGACCTCGGCGGCCCTCCCCTGCCCTTCGGAGCGGCTGCGCTCGGCGATGCGCTGGCGCTCGGAGATCATCCGCTCGTACACCTTGGCGCGGACCTCCTCCACATAGTTCAGCCGCTTGATGCGGACATCCACCAGTTCGATGCCGAAACTGGGAGTGACTTCGGAGGCCTTCTCCAGGATGTCGCGGGTGATGGCGTTGCGCCCGTGTTCGATCTCCCCGACCACCTCCTCGGTGGCGAAGGACACCAGGTCCTCGGTGATCTCGAACTCGCGGTCGGTGATGCGGACGATCTCGATGAGGTCGTAGATGGCGACCGCGTTGCGGGTCTCGCCGTCGATGATGTCGTCGAGCCGGCTCTGGGCGCCGCGCTCGTCCCGGACCGACTGGAAGAAGAGCAGCGGGTCGGCGATGCGCCACCGGGCGTAGGTGTCCACCCAGATGAACTTCTTGTCGCGGGTGGTGATCTGGTTCGCGTCGCCGTCCCAGGGCAGCCACCTCTGGTCGAACCGGCTGACGCGGTGGATGAAGGGGGCCTTGAAGTGGAGCCCCGGCTCGGTGACGGCGTCGCCGATCGGCTCGCCGAACTGGGTGATGATGACCTGCTCGGTCTCGGCGACGGTGTAGGTCGAGGAGGCCAGCAGGATGAGCGCGAGGAGCGAGCCTCCGACGGTGAGCAGCGGTTTCATCGGTCCCTCTCCCGGTTCCCGGCGCCGGGATTCGGCGCGCCTCCTCCCGAGGGCGACCCCGAAGGTCTCGCTCCGGGCGCGCCCCGGGCGCCGTTCAGGTTCAGCAGCGGCAGGACATTCGCCCCGCTCTCGTCCACGATCACCTTCTGCCCCAGCCGGGGCATCACCTCGGAGATGGTCTCCAGGTACATCCGGGCGCGGGTGACCCGGGGGGCGTTGCGGTACTCGGCATAGACCGCCTCGAAGCGGGAGGCTTCCCCGCGCGCCCGGTTCACCCGCTCGGCGGCGTAGCCCTCCGCTTCCTGGATGAGCCGCTGGGCGTCGCCCCGGGCGCGGGGGATGGCCTGGTTGTACTCGGCGAGGGCCTCGTTGGTGAGCCGCTCCTTCTCCTGGATCGCCTCGTTGACCTCGTTGAAACTGGGCTTCACCGAGTCCGGCGGGTTCACATCCTGGAGGACCAGTTGCTGGATGCTGATCCCGGTCTGGTAGCGGTCGTTGATCTCCTGGAGGAGGTCCTTCGCCTGGGCGGCGATCCGCTCCCGGCCCACCGTGAGCACTTCGTCCACGCTGTGGTCGCCCACCACATCGCGCATGGCGGCTTCGCTCATGTCCCGGAAGGTGGAGCGGATGTCCCGGACATTGAAGAGGTAGGCGCGCGGGTCCTGGACCTTGTACTGGACGATCCACTCCACGACCGCCACATTGAGATCGCCGGTGAGCATCAGGGACTCGCCCAGGAAGTCGCGGTCGTCGTACACCGTGCGGACGCCGGGGGTGACGGTGCGGAAGCCGAATTCCTCCTTGAGTTGGCGCTCCACCGGCACCTTCGTGACCGACTCGATGAAGGGGATCACGAAGTGGAGGCCGGGGTCGGTGACCCGGGAGTAGCGCCCGAAGCGGGTGACCACCCCGGCCTCGTCCGGTTCCACCTGATAGACCGCGGTGAAGAACAGGATCAGGGCGACGACGAGCCCCCCGACCCCGAGCACGGTCTGCTTCGATACGCCGGCGAAGCGGGTCAGCAACGCCTCCAGGTCCGGCCGCCCGGAGTTTCCACCCCCGAACGGCGCGAACGGCCCGTTGCCGGGGCTTCCGTCCTGAAATGCCATCTCGTTCTGCCTCCTGAAGAGGGGCGGATGCTATCGCGCCGCCGCGTCAGGGGCGGTCGTCGGTAGCATTCGCCGGATGCGCCCCGACCGAGATTCCCGCCGGCCCGGCCCCTCCGGCCCCACCCGGCCGTTCCTGTCCTCCCGCTCCTCCCTGTCGCTGATGGCCGCCCTCGCTCTCGCCGCCGGGTGCGGCGGGTCGACGGAGCCGGAGGCCGCCGCGGCAGCCTCGGTTCCGGTCGCGCAGGCGCCGCCCGACGCCGAGGGAGCCGTTCGCGCGGTGCTGGAAGCGCAGGCGGCGGCCTGGAACGAGGGCGACCTCCCCACCTTCGTGAGTCACTACCTCGACTCCCCCCGCACGCGGTTCGTCTCCGGGAACACCGTCCTCTACGGCGTGGCGGACCTGCTCGACCGCTACCGGCGGAACTACCCGGACCGGGCGGCGATGGGGACGCTCTCCTTCCGGGATCTCGAGGTCCGGGTGCTCTCCCCGGAGTTCGCCTTCGTCTTCGGACGGTTCCACCTCGAGCGGGAGGACGACGCGCCGACGGGCCTCTTCACCCTCCTGTTCGAGCGGACCACGGAGGGCTGGAAGATCTCCCACGACCACACCAGTTCCTGATCCGGTCGCACTCCCCGGGCGCTGACCGGGAAGCGGTCCGCGGTCGGTGCGCCGCGGAGGCCGGCAGCGGCTACCGGGTGCGGCTGAGCGCCCGGAAGTACTCCTCGACCATCTCCCGGTAGGCCTCCGGGATCCGCTCGCCGCCGAGGGTCGCCACCGAGGCGTCCTCGCCGCCGAAGCGGGAGCGGCGCAACTCGAACTCGATCTGGCGGAGGGAGTCGAGGACCTCCGACTCCAGGAGTTCCATGCCCCGGGGATCGGCGCCGAGGCGGGCGGCGGAGAGACCCCGGAGCGCGGCCAGGGCCGGATCGAGCCGTTCCGGCGCCACCCGGCCCTCCGTCCCGTCGGGGGAGCGCCCGATCCCGGCCAGCTCCCGCCGCAGCGCTTCGGCGTCCGCGACGCGCTGCCGCAGTTCCCGCTCGAGTTGGCGGATCCCGTCCCCGGGGCGCCGCCCCGACTCCCCTCCCCCGCTCCCGCCTTCGCCGGCGGCGCCGGGGGTCTCTTCCCCGGCTTCCCCCTCGGCTCCCGAGCCGGGCGCCTCATCGGCCTCCGTCCCGGAGCGGCGGGCGAGGCGGTCGCGCATCGCTTCGAGGCCGCGCACCAGCGACTCGGCCCGCTCCAGCACCCGGTCTTCGCCGGCCCGCCGGGAGCCGTCGGCGGCGCTTCGGGCGGCTTCGATGTCCTCGGCGAGGGTCTCCAGGTCGCCGGCGATCATCTCCTCGAACCGGTCGGCGTACTCCGGGGAGCGCTGGACCGCCACACCCCGCGAGTAGTGGATCTTCTCCTTCACCTTCCGGGAGCGGATTCCCTCGGCGGCCTCCGCGGCGGCGCCGGCCGCCTCGGGCTCGTCCCGGTTCCAGGCCCGTCCGACCGCGTCCAACCGGCGCTCCAGCGACTCCACCCGCTCGGCCAGTTCCTGCTTCTCCCGGTGGAGATCGGCGATCCGGTCCTCGGAGCGGCGCTCCCCGAGATCGGCCACCGAGGACCGGATGCGGTCCTGCTTGGCGCGGAGCCGCTGCGCCTCCTCGGCCGCCGCCGAGAGATCGCGCCCGAGGCGGCCGCGGCGCTCGCCGTCGAGGTCGCGCCGCGCGTTCCGCAGTTCGTTCTCCGCGGCGAGCCCGGACTCCAGTCCCTCTCCCCCGCTCCCGGAATCGCGCATCTGCCGGGCGGCGCTCCGCAGCCGGCGGGCGACCTGCGCCAACTCCGGCAGCGACCGCTCCCGCGCCAGCCGCTCCAGCCGGCGGGCCGCCTCCTCGGTCTCGGCAGCGATCTCGCCCTGCGCGGAACCCGGGCCCGCGCCCGGGGCGCCGAGCCCGCGCCGCTGCCGCTCGTTCTCCTGCTCCTGCCGGCGGGCGAGTTCGGCGAGGCGCTCCATCACTTCGTCCACTTCCTCGTCGGCGGTGGAGCGGCTCTGCTGCTCGACGGTCTCGTACTGGTTCCGGAGCCGGTCCATCTCCAATTCGAAGAGGTGGGCCAGGTCCTCGGCTTCCGGCGGGGGCGCGCCGCCACCGCCGCCCCCGCCCTGCCCGAAGGCGACCTGCACTTCGCGGAAGACCGCGTCCGCCCGCTGCAGATGGGTGAGCGCCTTCTGTTCCCGGGGGAGCGCCGTTTCGGGCTCGCCGGCGATCAGGAGTTCTTCGGCGGCGGTCATCTCGAGAAGTCCCCGATCGAGGTGCCCCACGATCTCCCCGAACTCGGCGCTCTCGGCGATGCCCCGGTTCCGGAGGCGCGAGACCAGCGTGGTGACCTGTTCCCGGAGGCGCCCCTGGGCGAGCCCGATGGTGGCGACCTCCTCCGAGATCCGCTTCTCGTCGCCGGACTCGTCGCGGAGGACGCGGAAGGTGGCGAGGACCACCTGCCGCTGGCGCAGCGTGAGGGAGCCGTCGAGTCCGTCACCGCCGCCTCCGCCCCCGCCGGGCATGGAGTCCGCCTGCCGGTAGGTACGGTCGAACGGACGGATCGCCACGAAGAACAGGTCCGAGGCCGTCTCCCGGCCGCTCCCGTCGGCGGCGACCGCGTAGTAGGACACCAGGTCGCCGGGCTGGAGGTCCCATTCTTCGAGGAACAGCGTGTGGCCGGCCTGGGCCGCGCTCCCCGAGGCGTCGCCGGCGAGCGGGATCGCGGTCTCCGGGCCGCCGTTCACCGCTGTCCGGAGTTCCAGCCGGGCGATCCGGTAGTCGTCTTCGGCGCGGACCTCGGTGAAGACTTCCTCGACCGGACTGGCGCGGGTGTCCCGGGCCGGGCGCAGGATGCGGACGATGGGCGGGAGGTCGTCGAGCACCTCGATGGCGTAGTCCCGGGAAGCGGTGCGGAGGACGCCGGCGCCGTCGGCCAGGGCGATCCGGTACGCGCCGCTCTCTTCCAGGCGCAGCGATCCGGCCAGGATTCCCGGGGTCGCGTTCTCCATCACCGCCCCGGTCGGGTCGTCCCCGGGCATCCCTTCGGGTGCCGGGACGAGCGGAACCGGCTCGCTCCCGTCGCCGAGACGGATCTCCCCGGCGTCCGCGCGCACGCTGGGCCGCACGAAGATCTCGACTTCGGCGCCGGCGACCGCGGCGATATCCCCCCCGTCGCGCACCGTGTTCGGGGAGAGCCCGGTGTGGGGCGGGTAGCGGTACCGGAGGGCGATCTGCTCCGCGTAGGGGGCGTCCTCGACCTCGATGCGGAAGGTCGGCGAGCGAACCCCGTCCATCTCCACGAAGTAGTCGGTCGCCGTGGAGACCCCGAGCAGCAGGTGGCGGAAAGCGCCGTCCGCCGCGTCCGGTTCGAGGAGCAGCGACTCCCACCGGGTTTCTCCCTCGGCGCGCGTGCCGAGCAGGGCCGCCTCGGCGGTGAAGCCGGAGGGCTCGGCGTGGATCCACTGGTCGGCGCCCCGGGGGATGGCTGCGTCACCCGGCTCCACCAGCACCCGGTAGGGATTCGTCCCGTCGAGATCGGCCCAGGGGGTGAGCAGCAACGCCGCTCCCCGCGTCAGCGCCGGGGGAGCGAGGAGGGTGACCACGAAACTGAACCCGAACACCAGCGCCACCGTGCCGGCCGCCCGACGCAGCCCCCGGGTCTCGATGGTGGCTCCGGCGCCCAGCCCCTCGAGGCGGCGGACTGCCTCCTCGACCACCAGGCGGGTCAGTTCCGGCGAAGCGCCGGTGTCGCTCCCCGCGTTCCCGCCCAGTTCGACGCCGCTGAGCACCGCTTCGCGGAGGCCGGGATCGTGCTCCTCGACATAGAGCGCGACCTGCCGGTCGCTGCGCCGGAAGCGGAGCGGGCGCCAGACGAAACGCCAGACCGCCAGCAGCAACAGGATCCAGGCCGCGGTCCCCAGCGACCGCACCAGCCACGGCGGGTACCGGAAGGCGTCCACCGCCGCCGCCGAGGCGAACAGCAGCAGCAGCGCCGCGCCGACGGTGACGGCGGCCCCGGCCAGCAGGCGCCGGACGCGCCAGCGCCGGCGGACCCGGCGGATGACCCGCAGGAGTTCCGCATAGGTCTCCTCCGGGGACGACTCCCGATCGGGAGCGGACAGCAGGGGGACGAGGGTCATCCGGCGGGGTCGGGCGAGTATAGAGAGGCGCGCCCGGAGGGGACGGCGCCGGCGGCCTTCCGGGAACCCTTCGGGGAGCCGCCGGCAGCGAGCCCGGTTTCAGCCAGGAGGAGCAGCAACAGGGCGGCGAAGAGCGGCCACCAGAGGGGCCGGCCGGCGCCGGGTTCCGCCGCCGTTTCGCCGGAGGCCGTCGGACCGGTCCCGGCGACGGCGACGGGCGGGACCGACCCGAGTTCGACCTCCTCGGCGTCGAGGGCGGCCAGGTCGGACTCCGCCGGGGGGGGATTCGCGGCCAGCCGCCGGAACTCGGTCTCCCCGGGCCGCCGGGCCCGGTAGAAGCCGGCCTCGGTCAGCCGGAGCGCCGCCGTTCCGACGAGCACCCGACGCTCTCCGGAGGGGGTCTCGACGAGGAGTTCCCGCTCCCGGTCCGGCTCCCCTTCTCCGCTACCCGGCGTCCCCGGGAGGCGGAACGCCGGCGCCGGGTCCACGGTCTCGCCCACCCGCCAGGCGGTCGGCGTCGGGCGGTAGTCGGCGGCGAATTCGGAAAGGCGGTGCAGCAGGACCACGAAGGCCGGTCGGCGCGGCAGGTCGTTCCAGGCGGTGTCGAAGGAGGAAGCGAAGAGGACGACCCGGCCCGGGGCGGTCCCGGCCTCCGCTGCCGGGGGTGAACCGGCGACCAGCGCCGGCCGGCCGTCCCCGAAACGCGCCAGCACCTCGGCGTTCTCCGCCAGATCGTCCAGATGGCGGTAGCGGTAGAACGACGCCCGTCCCAGCGAGGCGAAGTGGCCGCCGGCGAACGGCTCCAGGACCGGGTGCGCCGTCGAGAAATCGGCGAGACGGGTGGGCGGCAGCCGGTCCACGGTGTCGCCCGGTTGCGCCGGGAGGACCGCGGCCATCTCCGCCCGGAGCGCGCTCCCCATCCGGCGCGGGCCCATCGCGGCGAGCAGACTGCCGCCCCCGCGGACGAAGGCGGCGAGCGCCCGCCCGGCCGCCGGGTCGAGGCCGCCGAGACCGCGGACCAGGGCTACCGTGGGCAGTCCGCTCTCGTCGCTCCGGAGGGCCTCGGCGAGGGCCGCCCCGCCCCGCCCCGCCCCGGGCTCCAGCACGAACGCCGGAGCGGTTCCCACCGCGAACGCCTCGCGCACATGGATCGAATCGCCCCCGCCGGCGAGGTCGAGGATGCGGATCGCGGACCCCGGCTGCACCACGAAGCGGAACTCGTTGTCGGCGGCGAGAGCGTCCTCGGGTCCGGCCTCGAGCCGGACGATTCCCTCGAGCGGCTCGGCGGGTCGGGAGAAGGGTCGGGACTCCGCCCGGAGGACGCCGGCGGCGAAGGGAGCGGCGGCGGTCATCGCCCCGGTGCTCCGCCCGCCGAGCAGCAGTTCCGCGACCGGGGCGGCGCCCGGAGCCGGGTTCCCCGCGGCCTCCCCGGGGCTGCCGGAGCGGCGCGCTTCGGCGTTCGCCACCAGTCGGCCGGCCTCCTCCGGGCGGAGGGAGACCCCGGCGGCGTAGAGGTTCGCCGCCGGTTCGCCGATGCGCCGGACGCGCAACGCGATACCGGGCGGGAGGGCGGGTTCCGGGCGGCCGTCGGGGAAACCGTTCCGCTGCAGGTCCGAGATCAGGACCGCTTCCCGACGGCGTCCGGGGACCGGCGGCAGTACGCGCCCGGCCAGGCCGAACGCCGCCGGGAAGCGGGTTCCGGCGTCGCCGGGCGCGACGGAGGCCGCCGCGGCGGCGAGCGTCTCCCGATCGTCGGTGAGTTCCGTCAGCGCCTCCGCCCGGTCGGCGAAAGCGATCACCACCGCCCGGTCTCCCGGCGAGAGCGCCTCGATCTCCGCCGCGGCCGCGCTCGCCGCCGCCTCCGCCCGACCGGGGACCGCCATGCTCAGCGAGCGGTCGAGAAGCAGGGCGAGGTCCCTCCGGTCGCCGGGCCCCGAGGCGCCGGCTTCCCGGCGGAGGACCGGTTCCGCGAACGCGAACGCCAGCAGCGCGAGAGCCGCCATCCGGAGGAGGAGCAGCGGGAGGTCGCGGAATCTCCGGCGCTTGCGTCGGGCGGTCGCCCCGAGCGCCCGGAGGAAGAGGAAGGACGGAAAAGGGATCGGCGGCCGGCGCTTCCGGGTCAGGTGGAGGAGCAGCGGGATCGCCGTCAGCAGGGCGCCGAGGAGGAACAGCGGCGCCAGGAGGCCCATCGTGCTCGTCCCGGCGCGGCTCGCGGCGGCGGCGCTCCTCAGCGCTTCCGGCGGCGGCTCTCCCGCTCCGACAGGTAGCGGAAGAGGACGAAGTCGAGCGGCGTGGCGGTATCCACCACGAGGAGATCCACCCCCCGGCGCCCCAGTTCCGAACGGAGCGCCTTCAGGTGGGAGCGCATCGCTTCCCGGTACGCCTCCCGGACCCTCCCGGGGGCGAATTCCAGGACTTCGCCGGTCTCCAGGTCGCGGAAACGGGCGCCGGAGTCGTCGTGGTCGGGGGAGGCGTCCGTCTCGAGCAGGTCGAGTTCCGCCGGGTCGAGCACGCAGAAGGCGATGACCTCCTGACCGGCGCCGAGCAGGCGGTCGAAGGCGCGGACCACCGCCGGCGGCGGCTCGTAGAAGTCGGAGATGACGGCGACTAGACCCCGGCGCCCGAGGGCGGCGGCCACCTCGGCGAGCGGACGCTCCAGGCGGGCTTCGAGCGCGGGGTCCGCGGTTCCGGGACCGGCGGCGGCCAGGCTCTGCAGCACCGTCTCCAGCCCCTTCGCGGAGGGCGGGACGAAGGCCTCCACGGTCCGGTCGAAGGTGGCCAGACCGACCCGGTCCCGCTGCCGGCGGGAGAACGCCGCCAGGACCGCCGCCAGGATGCGGGCGTACTCCCACTTGGTGATTCCCCGGCGCCCGAAGTCCATGGAGGCCGAGAGGTCGAGGACCGTCAGGAAGTTGGCGTTCGTGTCGGCCTCGAATTCCTTGATGTGGAACCGGTCGGAGCGGGCGAAGAGCCGCCAGTCCAGCCGGCGGATGTCGTCCCCGGGCATGTACGGCCGGTGTTCGGCGAAGTCGATGGACCGGCCGAGGAAAGTGGAGCGGTGGAGGCCGCTGATGAAGCCCTGCACCACCGAGCGGGCGACGAGGGACAGGTTCGCGATCCGGGCGAGCGCTTCCGGATCGAGGAAGCGCGCCCCGGTGGCGGCGCGGGGGGCCGCGGCGGCCGGTGCGCCGCCCGGGGACGCGGCGCCGGCGAGTCGGGAGCTCAAGCGGAGGCTCGGACGGGGGCCGGCCGGGGCCTCCCGGCGGAAACGGGGCGGCGGAGGAAGATCACATCCCGGAGACCGGAGTCGGCACCGCTTCCAGCAGCCGGGCGACGATCGCCTCCGAGTCCACCTTCTCCGACTGGGCGTGGAAGTTGGGGAGGATCCGGTGGCGGAAGATGGGGGGGGCCACCGCCCGGACATCCTCGAAGGCGATGTGGCGGCGCCCGCGCATGAGCGCCCGCGCCTTCCCGGCGAGGATCACGAACTGCGCCGCCCGGACGCTGGCGCCGTACTCCACCTGTTCCCGGATGAAGTCCGGCGCGCCGGCGCCGCCGGGGCGGCTCCGGCGGGCGAGTTCGACCGCGTAGGCGAGCACCGCGTCGGAGACCGGCACCCGGCGGACGAGCCGCTGGAAGCGCCGCAACTCTTCCCCGGAAACGACGCCCTGCGGCTCCGGGCGGTGGTCGGCGGTGGTCGCCCGCACCACTTCCCGTTCCTGCTCCTCCGGCAGGTAGCCGATCACGATGTTGAACAGGAACCGGTCGAGTTGCGCTTCCGGGAGCGGGTAGGTGCCCTCGAGTTCGATGGGGTTCTGCGTGGCGAAGACGAAGTAGGGCTCCGGCAGCGGGTAGGTGCGTCCCTGCACCGTGACCTGGTGCTCCTGCATCGCTTCGAGCAGGGCCGACTGGGTCTTCGGCGGGGTCCGGTTGATCTCGTCGGCGAGGACGATGTTCGAGAACACCGGGCCGGGCACGAAGACCAGGTTCCGTTTCCCGGTCTCCGGGTTCTCCTGGATGATGTCGGTGCCGGTGATGTCGGACGGCATCAGGTCCGGCGTGAACTGGATGCGGTGGAAGTCCAGGTCCAGCACCTCGGAGAGCGTCTGGACGATGAGGGTCTTGGCGAGGCCCGGGACGCCGGTGATGATGCTGTTGCCGCCGACGAACAGGTTGATCAGGACTTCCTCGATCGCCTGTTCCTGGCCGATGATGACCTTCCGGATCTCGGCGGTCATCCGGTCGGCGGCCTCCCGCAGGCGGTCGGCGAGTTCCGCGTCGGCGGGCTCCTCCGCGGCGGGCGCGCCGAGTCCGGTCTCGAGTTCCTCGAGGCCGCGAACGACGGAACCGGCGGACAGCGAGTCAGGGGTGGGGGAGTCAGGCGTAGGGGATGGCTCCCCGGCTTCCGCCGGAGGCTTCGGGGGGGGCGGGTCTTCGTTCATGTCTCCTCGGTCAGGTCTCGGCGGTCAGGTCAGGGCCGGAGACGCGCGCGGTCCCCGGGGGGAAGGGTTCGGGGGCGGGACTCATCGGGGGGCGGGAGCCGGGGCGGGGCTCCGATCAATGGGTCATCCCGTAGATCACATAGTTGACGCCCAGTTTGAAGGCCTCGTTGGTGAGCGCCACCGGCCAGTAGCCGCTGCCCGACCACTCCCAGTAGTCGCCGATGTCGTGGTTGTAGTTGGCCACGATCATGAGCCGCTCGGACGGGTCGTCGTTCTCGAACCAGCCGTAGTACACCGGGACCAGGTCGGGACGACCGATGTGTTCGAAATCCAGCGTCTCGATGTGGAAGAAGGAGTCGAAGATCGGGTGGCTGACCTCCAGCCGGACCGCGTCGTAGCCGGGCAGCACCCGCTCCATCTGCCGCAGGAAGTTCTGCAGTTGCGGCGGCTGCACGAAGTCGTCCACCACCAGGAAGCCGCCCTTCAGGAGCCAGGCGCGCAGGTTCTCCGCCTCCTGGTCACTCGGATGCCAGAAACCGACCTCGCAGAGGTAGGCGAAGGGCCGGAAGAAGAGTTCCGGCTCGTTCAGCGACCGGATGTCGCTGCCGTCCTCGTTGACGGTCACCGAGGTGTAGGCGTCGAGGATCCGGGTGAAGTTCTGTTCGCCCCAGGGGTAGTCGTGGTTCCACTTCAGGTCGAGGTCCCAGTAGAACGGGCCGCGGCGGTAGAAGGGGGGTTCGAAGCGGATGCGGACGAAGGTGAAGCGGTGGTCGTAGGGCTGGTTCCGGTAGTCCAGCGGCATTTCGACCGCGTTCGGGTCGGGGCGGAAGGTGGCCGAGAGTTCCCGGTCGGCGGTTCCCCGGACAGCGGCGGCCAGTCGCGCGCCGCCGGTGGAGTCCGGTACGGGAGCGGTCGAACGGACGGCGGTGAGTGGTCCGCCGCCGGCAGTGAGTGGTCCGCCGCCGGCGGGGAGTGGCCCGCCGCCGACGGGGAGCCGGACCAGGGGAGAGGCCGCCAGGAGGGTGACGGCGCCGAGGCCGCCGAGACCGACCGCCAGCGCCCCGAGGCGGCGGGCGCGCCGGGAACGGAGCGGCTCGGCCATGGTCATCCCTGCCGCCGGAGATCGAGCAGCAGCCGCAGCGCCTCGTCGTAGGTCGGGGCGATCTCCAGGGCTTCCAGCACCCGGCGCCGGGCTGCCGGCGTGTCCCCGGCGCGGTGGAGCGCGTCGGCGAGCCGGTAGAGCGCCTCCGCTCGGCCCGGCGGGTCGGCGGCCAGCGCGGCCCGCCGTTCGCGGACTTCGAGGGCGCCGTCACCGAGCGCGGCGGCGTGCTCCGCCAACCGTTCGTGGGGTTCGGCGTGGAGCGGGTAGGCGAGGAGCGCCGCGTCGAGGGCTTCGGCGGCGCCGGCGGCGTCGGCTGCCGCGCCGCGCATCTCCGCCAGGAGCAGCCAGTCCCGATACGCGGCCGGCGCGCGGGCCAGGTGCCGGGCGAGGGCCGCGGCGGCTTCGGCAGGGCGCCCGGCGCGCTCGTGGATACGGGCCAGGAAGCGGTGCGGGCCGTTCCGGCCCCCGTACTCCGGGACCAGGGCGGTGACGCGCCGGAACCGTTCGGCGGCTTCCTCGTCCCGTTCCGCCTCGAACAGCGCCGCCCCGGTGCGGAGCTGGAGGACGAAGTTCTGCGGCGCCCGGTCCGCCGCCGCGACCAGCGCCTCCACCGGTTCCGGCCCGGGGCCTTCGCCCGCGGGAGGGGACTCCGCCGGGGCGCCTTCCCCGGGCTCCCTGGCCGCGAGTCCCCGGGCGGCCGCGCCGAACCGCCGCTCGAGATCGGCGTTCACCGCCGCGTCCAACTCCTCCGGGGGGATCCCGAGCACCCCGGTGAGGGCTTCCGGGGTGGAAGCGCCGGCCCCGAACGCCTCCAGGAGCGCCTCGATGGCCGGGAATCCGTGTTCCGCTTCGATGTGTTCCACCACGAGCGAGGCATGGTAGTAGGAGACGGCCACCTGCCCCGACCAACTCGGGCGGGTGAAGCCGTCGTTCAGCCGGCCCACCGGCAGCAGCCGCCCGTCCCGGAGCGCCGCCAGGAACGCCAGGTTGACCCCGTCGCCGAATCTCCGGCGCTCCTCCCACACGCTCAGGCCTTCGGTGAACCAGCGCGGCACCCGGTTGCCGGTGAGGCCCATCGTCGCCGTGTGCGCGAGTTCGTGCCAGAGGGTCGAGGCCCAGTGGTAACTCCCCACCGGGCGCGCCGAGGGGGATTCCAGCGCCAGCGTCTCGCCGAAGCAGACGCCGTGGGCGCCGATGCCGGTGAGGCCTACGGTGCGCACCGAGAAGTCGGCGGAGCGGTCGTACATCTCGATCCGGACCGTCCCCTCGGGGACGAAGCCGTAGCGGGCGCGGAATTCGTCGAGGGCCTCCCGGGAGACCGCCGCCGCGTAGGGGGCGAGCAGCGCCGCTTCGGTCGCCGGGAGGACGAGTTCCAGCGGGGGCGCCGCGATCACCTCGAAGCCGTCGAGTTCGTCGAGCAGGTCCAGGGTGTTCTTGACCAGGGCGTCGAAGGGGTCGCGGCGGAAGGTGTCTTCCAGGACTTCGCGCCCTTCGGCGACGGCGCCGAGCCGGAGCAGGTTCAACCCCAGCAGGCGGCTGGCCGCGGCCGAGTCGGGCCGGGCGGCGGCGGCGGCGCGCGCCCGCTCGGCGGCCTCCCGGTACCGGCGCTGCCGCTCGGCGGCTTCGGCGAGGCCCACATCGAATCGGGGATCCCCGGGGCGGGCGGCGCGGAACCGTGCTTCGGTCTCCGCCAGCCCGGGGTCGTCGCCCAGGAACTGCACCGCGCCGAGGGCCGCCAGCAGTTCCGGCGCCTCCGGGAGTCCGGCTAGGGCGGCCCACGCCGCTTCCTCCGCCTCCGGAAGCCGTTCCGCTTCCAGCAACTCCCGGAGGTGGAGCGCCACGGCGCCGGGATGGCGCCGGTTCACCCCCAGGGCCCGCTGCAGGGGGCTCTCCCCGCCCTCGGAGTGACTGCCACCGCCGAGCCGGGTGACCCGCGCCAGCCCGAGGAGCGCCTCCGGATGCCGGGGATTTCGTTCCAGGACCGCGCCGAAACTGCGGGCGGCTTCGGAATCGTTGAACTTCCGGGAAAGGAGGTCGCCGGCGGCGAGGTGCGGCGCCGGGTCGCCGGGGTCGAGGAGGGCCGCTTCGTCGAACACCCGCAGCGCGTCCCGGTAGAGGCCGGAACTCTCGAAGCCGAGCCGGGTGGCGGCGACGCCGACCGCGGTCAGGGCGCGGGCGTCGAAGGCGCCCGACGGCGCGGCGTTGTAGCGGGCGACGACGCCGTCCAGGCGGGACAGCGCCCGCTCCCTTTCCCCGGCGGCCAGTTCCAGGTCGGCGAGCAGGACTTCGGCCTGCAGGACCAGCCCCGGAGCGACGCGGCCATCCGCTTCGCCGGCGGAATCCGCCGCGGCTTCCCCCGGGGGGGCGGCCTCCCCGGTCGCCGCCGCCGGTCCGCGGTCCGGAGCATGGCCGAGCACTCGGGTCAGCAGGGCGCGCGCCCGGCGGTCTTCGCCGATCTCCCGATGGAGGAGCGCCCGGTCGAGGAGGTGTCGGGCGTTCCCGTCCCCGGCTTCCAGGATCTCGAGGGCTTCTCGGTATCTCCCGGTGAGCCGGAGCGTCTCGGCGAGTCCCCGACGGGCGCCCGGCCGGTGGAGGCCGCGGCGGTAGGCGTCCTCCGCTTCCTCGTACCGTCCGGCCCGGAGCGCCGCGGCGGCCGTCTCCGGTCCGCCCGGCCACCCGTCCGACGAGTTCGCTCCCGACGGAGTTCCTTCCTGGCCGGCGGCGAGCGTCGGACGGGCCGCCGACCGACTGCCGGGCCCGGCGGCGAACACCGGCAGGCCGCCGGCGATGACGAGCGCCGCCAGGGCGCTCGTGCCCGACCGGGACCCCGCCGACCGGAGGCCCCTCGAGCGGAGGAGCGGGGCCCGCCGGCGTCGGGCGGCGCCCGGAGCACTCCGGCTCACCGAGCGCCCTCCCGCAGCGCCCGGAGGCGCTCGTTGACCTCGGCGAGTTCGAGCAGCAGGCGCTCCAACTCGGCGAAGTACTCCTCCTCGCCCATCCCCTCCCGCGCCGCGCGCAGCGCGTCCACCCGGGCGGCGAGGGCGTCGCGCTCCGCCGCCAGGCGCCGCTCGGCTTCGGTGGCTCCGCCGCCGGCTCCGGGGAGTCCGGCGGCCGGGAACAACAGGGCGGAGCGGGCGGCGAAGACGCCGTCGGAACCGGGGACCGCGGCCGGCTCGGCGGCGCCTTCCCCGTCGCCGTCGTCGTCGAGGAGCGGGTGCTCGGTGCGCAGCAGCCCCTCTTCGGCGTACTCCCGCTCGGTGGCGGCGCGGGCGTAGTCGAACACTTCGAGCGCCGAGAGCCGCCCGTCCCGGTTCCGGTCGGCGGCGAGGCCCTCCCCGCCGGCAGCGCCCTCGAAGGCCGCGACGAAGTGCCGGGCGAACCGGGTCTCGTTCGTCTCGTGGGCGCGGGAGGCGGCCAGCAGGATCCGGCCCGGCGCCGCCAGGGCCGGGAGGAAGCCGCCGGCGGCGCTGCCGAGGTGGGCCACGGTGACCGGATGGCCCTCGAAGTCGTCCAGCATCCGCGCCAGGTCGGCGGGGGTGAGGTCCGGCCCCGGCAGGTTGAACCGAGGCTCCCCGCCGCCGCTGCCGTGCCCGATGAGCACCAGCAGCAGCGGGTCGCCGGCGGGGAGCGTCGCCGCTGTCCCGACCAGGAGGGCCGCGAGTTCGTCGCGGGTGCTGCGCCCGGCGGGGACGCAGGCGCCGGCTCGCTCCGGCGCGCCGGGAGGGGGCGGGCCGGAGGTCGCCGCCGGCAGTTCCCCGGGGCGTTCGACCAGGATCCGGGTCGCCACCGGCCAGGGGAAGGCGGCGGCGGCCCGGCAGAGATCCTGCGCCCAGCCGCTGAACCGGGCCCGGCGTTCCGCGTCCCCGCCCACGCCGGCGACGACGAGGAGGGCCGGCGCGCGCCCCTCTCCGGGCTTCGTCCCGCCCGGCGCCGCGGGCCCCGACGAGGCGGCCGGCGGCGGCCCCGGGACAGCGGCGAGCATCACCGCCAGGGCGAACCCCGCCGGACGGGGGTTCGTCGCCGACCGCGGATTCACCGGAGCCCCCACGCTCGCCGGAGGCTCCACTCGGCCGTCAGGAAGCCGACCAGGGCGAGAAAGAGCGCCGGCATGTTCCACAGGTCGCGCCGCTCCACCACGGTGGCGCCGGTCTCCGAGAAACTCAGGTCGGCGGCCAGCGCCCGGGCCTCGTCGATCTCGAACAGCCGGCCGCCGGTCTCGGAGGCGATCCGGGAGAGGAGCGCGCGGTCGGTCCCGGTGCCGAAGAATTCGTCTTCCACGTTCCCCACCTCGAAGAAGGCGGTGGCCGGGGGCGGTTCGGGGGCCGTTCCCGGCGCCTCGCTGCCGGCGCTCACCGAGATCCGGTGGAGCCCGGGACTCGTCGGGACGAACGCTGCCGAGTACTCCCCGTGGCGCTGCCCGGTCCACCGCAGCGGAACGACTTCCACCGCCCCCGACCCGGTCTCCACCGCCGCCTCCACGGTGGCGCGGTTCACCGCCAGGTAACTCTCGTCGAGGACCCGGGCGGTGATCTCGACCCGCTCGCCGGGGAGCGCGTTCGCCGGCGCGGCGGAGGCCTCCACCCGGCGGGGGGCGTCGGCGGCCAGGAAGCGGAGGAGCCGCCGCCAGAGGACCTCGTGGGTCTGGTCCTCCACCGGCATGTCCGCGTGCATCTGCCAGAGCCAGAAGTCCTGGACGGTCAGGCTGGCCACCCGGCCGCGCCCGAATCTCTGGAAGGCCAGCACAGGCTCCGGGTCGCCCCCGACTTCCGGCGCGCCTTCGAGGAGGGTCACCGCGCCCGGCTTCATCGCCGCCACCCGGTTCACCGTCGAAAGGAGCGGGAGGGTCCGGTATCTCCCGCCTCCGTCTTCCGGGTCCGACTCCAGCCGGACGACCGGGTGGGAAGAACCGGCGCGGGTCGGCGACACCCGCAACTGCCGGAACGACACCGCCGGGGCCCCGGCCCCCGGCGCGCCGCTGCCGGAACCGGCCGGCTCCCCCGGCGGCAGCCGGAAGGGCAGGATCTCGGCGAGCGGCGTGTCCCGGTAGCCGCCCTCGCCGTAGGCGCTCCGCCCGCCCAGGGTGAGGAGCCCGCCTCCCCGGCGGCTCACCAGATCCCGCAGCATGTTCAGTTGGTCGGCCCTGAAGAAACTCGCTTCGACGCTGCCGAGCACGACTCCGGAGTAGCGGAACAACTCCTCGCGGGTCTCCGGGAAGCCGCCGGCGAGTTCCGCCGCGTCGGCGACATCCACCCGGTAGAACTTGCCGCCGGCGGTGCGCAGCAGGCAGGCGACCCGGAGTCCGCGGTCGTCCCGCACTGCCCGCCGGAGGAACTTCATCTCCCATCGCGGCTGTCCCTCGAAATAGAGCAGGTCCAGGGCCCGCTCCTCGACTTCCACCAGGGCGGTGCGCTCGTTGTTGCGCGTCCGCTCCTCGTCGGACTCGGGCACCACGCGGAAGCGCAGTCGCCGGATCCCCGCCGTTTCCGCCGGGACCGGAAGCGTCACCAGCCGCTGCCCGCCTCCCCGCGGCAGTCGGACCGGGAGCGAGGCCAGGAGGCGTCCCTCGTCCAGCGCTTCCAGCCGCACCGTCCGCCCGTCGTACCCCTGCTGGGACAGGGGGATCCGCACTTCCAGGTCGGAGCCGAGGAGGATCCGGGAGGGCAGGTCCGGCGCCCCGATCTCCAGGTCGCGCTCGACCTCCGACCGGCCCAGCGCCACCGGATACACCCGGATCCCCCGCTCGCGCAGGTCGAGCAGCACTTCCTCGAGCCGGCCCCCGGCCTCCCCGGCCCCGGCCGTGGTGTCGGCGCCGTCCGTCAGCAGCACCAGTCCGGCGACCGGCAGGGATCCGAGTTCCTCGGCCGCGCCGCGAAGAGCCGCCGCCAGGTCGGTGCGGGCGCCGTCGAGACGGAGCGCGGCGCCCACCCTGCCCTCCGCGGGCAGCCGCTCCGCGCCGTCCACCCCGAAGCGGAACCGCCGGAGGACGAACCGCTCTTCCAGCACCGGGCCGAGCGCCCCCGCGGCCGACTCCTCGGGGAAGGCGGCGATCATCCGGTCCGCGCGGCGGAGGGGGGCGCCGTCCGGGCCTTCGCCGGCGTCCGCGATCCTCATGCTCGCGGAGTCGTCGAAGAGCACGCCGACCACGTTCTCCTGCGGCACCACCGTGGAGACGACCAGTTGCGGCCGGAACAGGGCGAACCCCACCAGGGCCAGGGCCGCGGCGCGGAGGCCGGCGAGGAGCAGGGCGCGACCCCGGCCGGCTCCGGGCTTCGCCGAGCGGCGGGCGAGGACGAAGAGCGCGACCGCGACCGCGAGGACGACCCCGGCGAAGAGCGGCCAGGACCCGGCGAGTTCGACCCGCCCCCGTTCGAAGGCGGCGAGCGGGCTGTTCAGCAGCCAGTCCGCGAGGGGCACGGTCGGCAGGCGGGACTCGACCGGGGACTCAGCCGGGAATGTTTCGACCGGGGTTCAGCGGGCCGGCGCGTCCGCGGGTCCCGTCAGTGGGTCATCGCGTAGATGATCAGGTTCACTCCCATCTCGTACGCGTAGGTCGAATAGCGGAGCGGGTAGTGCGGGTTCTCCCACCACTCCCAGGCGTCTCCGAGGTCGGTGTTCCAGTTGGCGACCACCATCAGCCGGCGCTCGTCGTCGAAGATGCCGTACACCGTGGGGGTGTAACCGTCGCGCTCCCAGGTCGGGCCTCCCCGGATGCCCTGCCCCACATTGGGCACCTGGATGATCTCGTCCACCACATAGAGCGAGCGGAAGATCGGGTGGTCGAGCGGGATCGGCTCGATGGCGCGGCCCGGGAACACCCGGTCCATCTCCCGGGCGAAGTTCAGCCATTCCTCGGTGCCCCAGAAGTCGTCCACCATCAGGAAGCCGCCGGCCAGCAGGTAGCGGCGGAGGCCGGCGACCTCTTCTTCGCTCATCGCCATGTACCCCACCTCGACCGCGTAGAGGAAGGGGAACCGCCCCAGTTCGGGATCGCTCAGCAGGACCTCGTTCTCCCAGGCGTAGGCGTCGAGATTCGTGTATCTCCGCAGGCCGATGAGGAACTGGCGCTCGGCCTTCGGGTAGTCCACATGCCAGCCGCGCCAGCCGTAGCCCGAATAGACGGCGCGGGTGAAGTAGAAGTCGTGCGGCGGGCGAAGGCCCGGCCCGAAGGGGTCGGCGTTCGCCGGCAGCGACCCGGTGGCGGCGGAGAGGAGGTCGCGGATCCGCTGCGGGCTCGGTTGGGGGGTCGGGTCCGGAGCCGGGGCCAGGAGCGGGGCGCCGAGGAGCAGGAGCGGCGTCAGCAGGCCGGCCGCGGCCACGGCGAGCGGACGGGGCGGGCGCATCAGCAGCGAACGGGACCGGCGGGCGGACCGGGATCCGCGGCGCCCCCGCAGCGAGCGCCGGGGGTGACCGGAACGCCGGCGGGTCGGCGGGTGCGCCTCTCCGGCGGGGGCGTCGTTCCCGCGGTTGCCGCCGTCGAGGGGAGCGAGTCGCGCACCGGGGTCCGTTCGGTTGTCCGCCGCTCGTCGCCGGCGCCGGGGGAAACGCCGCTCGGGAGCGGGGGTGTCGGGAGGCTTGGGCGACGGACGGCGCGGGAGAGTATCGCGCTTCGGAGCTCCCCCTCGTCGGGCGCTCCCGGGCGTTCGGCGGGCCGGGAAACAGACCTGCCGACTGGTAGGATTTCCCGGTTCGCCGGAGGCGCCGGATCCTCGTCCGCCGGGTCCGGTCGCCCTCTCGCCGATCCCTCGATGATTCCCCGTCGATGATCACCCGTCGCGCCGGGTCGGGACACCGGCGCCCCGGTCGCTCCCATCCTCCGATCGCCGTATTCGGACACTGTCTCCGGACGCCGTCGGGGGACACCTCGGCAGGTCGCCGGGAAGGTGGAGCGGCTGTCCCAGACCCGCGGAGGAACGCCGTGAAATCCCTGCTTCGAACCCTGTTGCCCTCGGCGCTCCTCGCCGGCGCCGCCTGCGCCGGAGGCGAGGCGCCGCCGGTGGAGGAGCCCGGGAGCGCCGACTCCTTCGTTCCCGGTCCGCCGGATGATTTCGCCCGGCCGCCGATCCCGGAGGACAACCCCCAGACAGCGGAGAAGGTCGCGCTCGGCAAGCAGTTGTACTTCGACACCCGCCTGTCCGCGGACGGCAGCCGCGCCTGCTACACCTGCCACCTGGTCGAGAACGGGCTCACCGACGGCAAGCCGGTGGCGGAAGGCGCGCTGGGGCGGGTGCTCACCCGGTCGAGCCCGACCCTGTGGAACATCGCCTACCACACCGACTTCTACTGGGACGGCCGCAGCGGCTCGCTGGAGGCGCAGGCGCAGGCGGCCTGGACCGGCGGCAACATGGGGGCCGACGCCGACGCGGTCGTCGGGACCCTGAACGGGATCGAGGGGTACCGGACCCAGTTCGAAGCGGTGTTCGGCGGCCCGGCGACGCCGGAGAAGGTGGTGCAGGCCATCGCCGCCTTCGAGCGGGAGGCCTTCTACTGCGGCGACAGCGACTACGACCGCTGGCGCCGGGGCGACAGTTCGGCGATCTCGGAACAGGCGCAGCGGGGCGCCGAACTCTTCACCGCGGGGGCCGGGTGCGCCGCCTGCCACAGCGGCGTCCTGTTCACCGACCTGAAGTACCACAATGTGGGGATCGGGATGGACGCGGCGGAGCCGGACCTCGGCCGGGGCCGGGTCACCGAAGAGGACGCCTGCAGCACCACCGACGACGAGCCCTGCCAGGGCGCGTTCAAGACGCCGACGCTGCGGGACATCTCGAAGAGCGCGCCGTACTTCCACGACGGGAGCGTCGCGACCCTCGAAGAGGCGGTGCGGCTCATGGCGAGCGGCGGGCTGGCGAACGAGTACCTCGACACCGACGAGTTGCAGGACCGCAATCTGGACGACGAACAGATCGCCGACCTGATCGCGTTCCTGCACACCCTCGACTGCCGGGACGGCGAGCAGATCTTCGCCCCGCCTACCCTGCCCTGATCCTTTTGGCCCGACTGTCGGCCTGACTGCTGCCCGAGAGAGGAGATTTCGATTCCATGGAAGTGCGTTTCGAGGGCCGCGGCGACCGCTGGAGCGGTTCCGCCGAGAAGGCCGAACGAAGTGAGACCGACAAGCACCAGCCCTACGCGCTGCAGGTCACGAACGACAGCGGCGATTCCGTGGACGGGACGATGCTCGTCACCGCCCTCGCCGAGGAGAAGAGCGCGGAACTCGAAGACGGCGCGGCGCGGCTCGGGGAAGCGTTCTCGAAGGCGATGACCGCGGAGTTGGGGCTTCGTCCGTTGAAGTCCGGCTTCCGCTTCGTCATCGACCACCGCTGGATCGTCGGTTACTGACGCTTCCGGCGCCGCCGGGCCCCGGTCGGCGCCGGAGCGTTCCCCGCAGGGCCGGCAACCGCGGGCATTCCGGCGGGCGGCGTGGAGAGGGCGACCGTGGCTGGCGCCACGCCCAGACGCCCCGATCGTTCCGGGCGGCGATCTCCGTCGCCATCTCCGCCGGCAGGTTCCGACCTCGGTGCGACGGTCGCGGCATCCCGTGGAACGGCGCGAGCGCGAGGGGGGTCGGTCGTGGGGCGGACCTGAGCCGACCCCTATCCGGTCGAGTCCGAAACCGAGGTTCTGACCGGAGAGGAGTCCCTCCTGATCGCGAACGTCCAGCGGGCCAGGACGGCACTCTCGCGCTTCTTGGCTCGCGCCGAAAGCCGGCGAAGAGGTCGTCATCGCCAGACGCCGGTCCTCGATCTTCCCGGCGTCTCCCCCTGCCGTCGCCGGGACCGCAACCCCGCAGATGCACCCACACCCCGAGAACTAGGCGATTCTCCTTCGGTCCCGTTCCGGAACTACGGTCGCAGGTCGTTTTTTCCTCCCGCGCGACGAACGAATCGAAGGACATCGTGCGCCATCGAGCAAACTCCGAGCGTACCGTCCACCCGATATGGCACTCTGTCCGATTCGAGGACTCCCGGCTTCCCGGCTCAGGGGCGGGCGGTGTAGCCGGCGCGGGCGCGGACCTCTGCTCCCCGGCGGGCCACCCGGACCTCCAGGGGCACGAAGCCCCGGTGCTCCGGGGGCGGGGTGAACGCCAGGACATAGCGGACGCGCAGTTCCTCCAGGATCTCCCGGAAGGCGCCGGCGAGATCGCGATCGGCCTCCACCCGGACCGCCCGGCCGCCGCTCGACTCGGTGAGCCGGCGGAGGAACCGGCGCCCCCGCTCGTCGGTGTCCACCGCCCGCGACACCCGGTGCGGCGGGGCGATGACCGCGTACACCAGCGCCTCGGTCGCCCGCGCCGACCGCAGCACCCGCTCTTCGCGCGCCCAACTCAGGTTGTCGTCGCCGTCGGTGAAGACCACGAGCACACCCCTTCCGGCGCCGCCCTGCAGTGCGGCGAGGGAGATCAGGATGCCGTCCCGGAGCGCGGTGGCGCCGCCGGCGCGGGTGCGCCGGATGCGGGCGCCGACCTCGGGATCGCAGGGAGCGAACCGCCGGAGCCACCGCGCCACGATCGAGATGGTCACCACCGCGCAGGAATCGCGTTCGCCGAGCGCCGCGGCGAAGAGCGCGGCGCCCTCGGCGAGGCGGCGCTGGCGTTCGCCGGCGGTGCTGGCGCTGACATCCATGGCGAAGAGCACCGCGAGCGCCAACGACTCCCGGTCGAGGAGCCGGAACTCCAGGGGCTTCCCCTGCGCGAGCAGGGAGAAGTCCCCGGCAGAGAGTCCTTCGACCGGGACGCCGCTCCGGGAGACGGAGACATCCACGAGCACCGCCCGGCTCTCGACCCGGAACTGGGCCGCAGCGGAGACCGGAATCAGGAGGAGAAGCGCCGCGGAGACGACCCCGGCCGCCGCTCGCCCGGCCCCCCGAGCGCCGAAGGCCGGGCCGGGGCCGCCGGCGGGCTCGCGGCGCGGGGTGAGCGCGGAAACGCCGGCGCCGACGCTCACCGGGAGCCCGGCCCGGCAGCCGGCTCGGGTTCCGAGGCGCGTGTCCGCGGCGCGCTTTCCGCCGGCGGCGCGGGGGCGGGGCCGGCCGCCAGGCGGCGGAGCCAGGCCTGGCCCGGCTCGTCGGTCCGCGCCCAGGTGGTGAGGAAGTCGAGCCAGGGCGTCACCCGGCGGCGCCGGGAGAGGAAGTCGTTCGCCAATTCGGCGGCGGCGGCGGCCATCCCGGCCTCCTGCATCGCCGAAACGAGGGCGGCGACCGTCGCCGGCGACGAAGGGAACCGGCGCGCCGCCTCCCGGAGTCCCGCGAACGGCGGGTCGCCCGGGCCCGGTTCCGTCCCCGCCTCCGCTTCGAGGAGCCGCAGCGGCGCGAGCAGCCGGTTCGGGACCGGTTCGCGCACCCGGGCCAGCGACTGCCGGGCGGCGCGGGGATTTCCTTTCCCCAACTCCACCAGCGCCAGGCGGAGGCGCAGGTCGTCCGGGGTTCCCATGGCCCGGGCGGTGGGCCGGTCCGAGCCGTCCGCCTCCTCCTGCGTCCAGCCGCGCTGCCGTACTGCCGCCCGGAGGGCTACGCCGGTCTCGTCGAAGAGTTCGTCCTGACCGAGGTACCGCGCCCGGGCCAGACCGAGGACCGCGGACTGCCAGGCGAGGGCCGGATCGCGCCGGGGGCCGCCGGCCTCCAGGATGAGATGGGCGCCGCCGAGGTCCAGGCGGGCCAGCCGGATCCGGGCGGCGGTGAGATGGATCTCCCGATGGAGCAGCCGGCGGGCGTCGGCCAGGGCGCGCCCGCCCCAGGCGCGCTCCGCTTCTTCGAGGAGACCCGGCTCGATCCCGGGAGGCCACGGTTTCGCCAGGGAGGAGAGCGGCGTCGAGACCAGGCGCCACTGGAAGCCGGCCATCTCCCCGAGATGCGCTGCCGCTTCGGCGTGGAGGAGGGCGGCCGCGAGCCGGAGGTGGAAGCCCGGAAGGGTCTCCGGGGGCGGGCCGGCGTCGAGGAAGGAGCGCTGGGCGCGCTGCAGATCCGGCAGCGGGAGTTCGGAGGCCCGGCGCGCCGACTCGATGAATCGACCGGCGCGGTAGCCCTCGATCCAGGCGCCGTACTCCGCCGCCGCCGGGAGCGGCGCCCGCAGCCGGCGGAGGAGGCGGCGCACCGGGAGCGCGCGGCCGGCGCTACTCGCCGGCGCCGGCGGCGGCCGCCCCCGGGCGCGCGAGATCGAGGAAGGCCCCGGAATGGGAGGCCCGGACTTCGGCGCCGGGAACGAGCCGCACCGGATCCCGGAAGAAGAACTTCTCCGCCCAGTCCGGGTCGAAACGGCGGATCCGCAGGAGCGTGGTCACCTCCCCGGACGGAGTCACCGCGTCCACGGTGAACGGCGTTTCCGCCTCGGGCGCGTCGCCGGCGCCGAGATCCTCCGGAGGGAAGACAGCGAGCAACACCCCCTCGAGGCGGGTGCTCCCGGCCTCCAGGGCCACCGTTTCGACGGGGGCGCCGGCCGCCGGCGGGGCGGCGTGGACCGTCACCTCGGGCCGATGGCGGAAGGAGAGTCCCTCGGTGTCGAAACCCTTGCGGTACCAGAGCCGCAGGTGCAGCGGCTCTTCCGCCGGCAGCGGATCGTGGACCCCCGGCGGCCGCCGGCGGAGGCCCTGTCCCACCACCCAGGTGAACACCGGGACGCCCTCTTCGCAGCGGCCGCGCAGCAGCACCGCCCGGCGGAGGATCGGCGCCGCGCCGCCCGGGTCGAAGGAGAACCCGGCGGCAGACCCGGTGACGGCGCCTTCGCGGAGGAGCGGAACGCAGCGCTCCGCCTCGGAGACTTCTTCGCCGATCAGCACCGGGGATTCCGCGCGCAGTCTCCCGGGCGCGGGCGTGGCGGGGCCCTCCTCCCCGCCCTCTCCCCCGGCGCCGCCGGCCCTTCTCCCGGTCCCGCGCTCGCCGGCGTCCCCGGGCGGACGGCCCTCGGGGGCGAGCCCGATGGCCCAGTCCACGAGCAGATCCGTTTCGCGCTCGTCCAGCGTCCGGGCGTGCGCCAAGGCGCCGGCTCCGTCCTCCGGCAGCCAGGGCGGCATCCGCCGCTCCAGCACCTCGCGGGCGATGGAGTTCGCCCAGGGCAGGGCGTCGGCGTAGCGCATCAGGTTCACCGGGGCCGGGCCCTCCCCGGAGTGGCAGGAGGCGCACTCACGCTCGAGCAGCGGCCGCACCTCGCCCCAGTAGGTGTAGCGGGACAGCTCCGGCTCGTGGCCGGCCGCGCCCCGGGAGGAACCGCCGGCCGCCGCGAGCAGGCCGGCGAGACCGCCGACGATGGCGGCCCCCACCGTCCACCCCCGGAGGCGCCCGGCGACGGCGCTCACGGCCCGCCTCCGCTGCCCGCGCCGAGGCCGCTCATCCCCTCGGCGAAGATCCGGTACGCCTCCTCGACCCGGGTCCGGTCGCCGGCGTCCCCGTGGAGGTCGAGGAGCCAGGCTCCCCGGACGATGCGCTTGATCGCCACCCAGGGGCGGGGCTCGTCCTCCCGGAAACGGTCTCCGTAGGCGAGAGCGAGCGCCTTCGCTTCGAGCGCCGGGATGAACAGGTCGGCCCAGCGGCCGGCGGCGATGAGGTTCCGCACCCGGAGGTCCCGGGCCCGGATCTCCGCCAGGATCGCCTCCCGGGAGTCCGGCACCCGCAGTTCGGGGAGCCCCCCGGCGCTTCCCGCTTCGCTGTCGGCCGCGCTGCCGAACTGCGCCGCCAGGCGGGCGCGCTCCGCCTCCGGCAGGAAGACGAAGTCGAACCGGTCCTCTTCCTCGCGGTCGGGGAAGCGCACGAACGCGGTGAACGACGCGCGCTCCCCGGGGTCGGCCGCGACCGCGGTCTCGAGCGCCCCTTCGGCGACCGCGAGGGCGACCGGGTCGGAGAGGGGCGCGCCCCGGTCGTCGGCGGCCACCACCCGCGCCGCGAATCCCTCCGGGGGGATCGGCCGGGTGAAGGAGTCGTAGAACCAGAGGCGGAAAGCGCCGTCCGCGAGCGCCCCTTCGAGGTGGTGCACCCCGTCCGGCGCCATGAACAGGACGCCGCCGTGGCGGGGGTTGTGGTCGCCGTGTTCCGCCCGGCGGGTGGTGCGGACGCCCGCCGCGCCGCCTTCGCAGGAGGGCGGTTCCACGAAGAGTCGTTCGGGGTCGCCCGGGCAGTACCAGACGACCTCCCGGGTGGTCGGGGCGAGCGGTTCGCCGGTGGCCGGACAGGTCCCCGGCGTCTCCGAGACCACCGAGTCCGCCTCGTCGGCCAGGCAGACATAGCGGGTCACCAGGGTGCGGCGGACGAGGGGCATGCCGCAGAGGGCGCAGCGGGCCGGCTCCGAGGACTGGTAGTCCCGGTGCATCGGACAGAGGAAGACGGTGTACCCCTCGTCGGCGCTCCGATCCGCGGCCTCGTTGCCGCCGGCCTCTTCGACCGGGGCGGCGCGGGTCTGTCCGGCCGGCGGCGCGGCGGGGGCGCCGGGGCCGGCGAAGGCCGGCGGCGCGAGCGATGCGACCGCCGCGACGGTCGCGAACGCGAGGGGGAAGCGGGAGGACTTCGTCATGACGGGGTCGCCCGGCGCGGGCGGGGACCGGGCCCCGGCGAGCCGGAAATTACCAACCCGGCGCCGACCGCCGTCCCCGGAGTCCGAACCGCGCGCGGCGTCGGGGTGAATCGGGTCGGGACGAACCGGGTCGGGACGAACCGGGTCAGGGCGAATCCCTCCGGGTCAGGTTCACCACGATCCCCTCCGCGGCGCGGACCAGGTTCGCCGGGGTGATCAGGATCTCCTCGCCCCAGACGCCGGCGCCGACGCCGAGGACCTCTTCCTCCAGGAGCGCTTCGTCGAGGAAGGTGCGGGCGCCCGGCGCCTGCCAGGAGAAGGGCGGGATGGAGCCGATCCGGTACCCGGTCAGTTCCAGCACTGCCTGCGGGTCGGCGAGCCGGATGTTGCGGTTCCCGAAGGCCTTCTTGAGCCGCCCGGAGAGGGCGCTCCGGTCGCCGCCGACCGCCACCAGCGCGCGCTCCCCGGTCCCCGACTCGAAGACGAGCGTCTTCACCATCTGGCTCTCCCGGAAGCCGAGGGCGCGGGCCACCGACGCCGCTCCCTTCGGGGTCGTGGACGGGAACACCCGCCGCTCCCAGGGGATGCCCCGTTCGTCGAGATACCGGTGCGCCGGGAGGAGACCGCCGCCGGCGCCGCCGTCGGAACTCACTGCGTGCTTCCCCGGCCGGTCCGGCGCGCCAACTCCCGGCCGACCCCCCGACCCAGCCGGCGGACCGCGGCCCGGGGGAGGAGCCGCACCGTCCACGGGACCAGGCGCGGCAGGAAGCCGGGGTTGATGACCACCCGGCCCCGCAGCGCCCCCCGGTACCCGGCGCGGGCGACCGCCCCCGGGTCGGCCAGCGCCAGCCGCCGGACGCCGGAGAGGCGGCGGATCCCCGCGGTTCCGAGGAAGGGGGTGTCCACCGGGCCCGGACAGAGCACGCTCACGCTCACGCCGCTGCCGGCGACCTCCGCGGCGATCCCCTCGGTCAGGTGCAGCACGAAGGCCTTGGTGGCGGCGTAGGCGGTGAAGCCGAGCCCGGGCACATAGCCGGCGCCGGAGCCCACATTCAGGATCCGGCCCCGCCCCCGGCGGAGCATCTCCGGGAGGAAGAGGCGGCAGAGGTCGGCGAGGGCCGCGAGGTTCAGGGCGATCATGGCGCGCTGCAGGCGGAGCGGCACTTCGGTGAACGGCCGGCTGTGGCCGAAGCCGGCGCTGTTCATGAGGAAGTCCACTTCGATGCCCCGCTCGCGCGCCGCCCGGTGGAGCCGTTCCGGCGCGTCGGCCCCGGTGAGGTCGAGCGGGAACGGAACCGCCTGCACCCGGTGTTCCTCCCGGAGCCGCGCGGCGAGGGCCTCCAGGCGCCCGGCGTCGCGGGCGACGAGCAGCAGGTCGCGGCCGTCGGCGGCGGCGAGCAGCGCCAGTTCCTTCCCGATCCCGGTGGAAGCCCCGGTGACCAGCGTCCAGCCCGGGGGGCCGCCGCTCGTTCCGGACGCCGGAGGCGACTCCCGATCGGGCCCCGGGACGGACCGCCCGGTCGGTTCCTGCGCCACGGCTTCATCCTCCACTCGGTACTATTTTCCCTTTCCCCGCCCCGCACCCCGCGAAACCCCCCGTGTCCTATCTGTCTTCCCCGGTCTCCGCCCCCGCTGCCCCCGCCGCCCCCGCCGTGCTCGATCCGCCCCCGACCCGTCCGGAGCCGGTCCTGATCCCCCGCGAGATCTCGCAACTCGCGTTCAACGCCCGCGTGCTCCAGGAAGCGCGCGACGAGACGGTGCCGCTGCTGGAGCGGCTGCGTTTCCTGGGCATCTTCTCCAGCAACCAGGACGAGTACTACCGGGTGCGGGTCGCCACCATCCAGCGGCTGCATCGGCTCGGCGGCAAGGGGAAGCGGCTCCTCGGGCGCGATCCGGGCGACCTGCTGGAGCGAATCCAGCGGCGCATCCTCACCGACCAGTCCGTCTTCCTCGACACCTACGACCGACTCCTGCGGGACCTCGAAGGACACGGCATCCGCATCCTCACCGACCGCGACCTGAACGAAGAGCAGAGCCGGTTCGTCCGCGAGACCTTCGTCCGCGAAGTGCGCCCGCAACTGACGCCGATCATGCTCAAGAGCAAGGGGCAACGGCTCAACCTGGACGAACGCGACATCTACCTGGCGGTGGAAGTCGAACGGGACCGGCGGCGCCCGGTGCATGCCATCGTGGACATCCCCGCCCGCACGGTCGGTCGGTTCGTCCGGCTGCCGGGGCCGGAGGACGGCGCCACGATCATCCTGCTGGAGGATGTGATCCGGCACGGTCTGGCCGACATCTTCTCCCTCTTCCGGGTGGAGCACACCCACAGTTATGTGGTGAAACTGACCCGCGACGCCGATCTCGACCTCAACGAGAACCCGCGGGACAGTTACCTGCGCCAGGTCCAGAAGAGCGTCCTCCTGCGGCGCACCGCCCCGCTGGTGCGGTTCGTGTACGACGCCACCATGCCGCCGTCGCTGCTGCGCGCGCTCAGCCGCAGTCTGCGGATGGACGACCGGTGCGTCCTGGTCCCCGGCGGCCGGCACCACAACTTCAAGGACTTCATCCGTTTCCCGCGCCTGAAGAAGTCCCTGCTCTACCGGCCCTGGCCGGCGCTGGGGGTCCCCGCCCTCGACCAGAGCCGCTCCATGATCCGGGCGGTCCGCGGCGGCGACATCCTGCTGCAGACCCCCTACCAGAGATTCTCCTACATCATCGACCTGCTCCGGGAGGCGGCCATCGACCCGAAGGTCACCCGCATCTTCATCACCATGTACCGGGTGGCGGCGAACTCGGGGGTGGTCGGGGCGCTGGTGAACGCCGCCCGCAACGGCAAGCAGGTCACGGCGGTGGTGGAACTGACCGCCCGGTTCGACGAAACCACGAACATCGAGTTCACCGACATCCTGATGCGGGAAGGCGTCCGGGTGGTGTTCGGGCCGGAGAATCTCAAGATCCACGCCAAGATGGGGCTCATCGAGCGGCGCGAGCGCGGCGCCAAGGTCCGCTACGGCTTCCTCGGCACCGGCAACATGAACGAGGCCACCGCCGAGATCTACGCCGACCACTTCCTGCTGACGGCGCATCCGGGAATCTGCGCCGACATGGCGCGCCTGTTCCGGGTGATCCGCCGCCCCTACGAGGAGCGCGCCATGGACCACCTGCAGGCGTCGCCGTGGGGGCTCTACCGCTTCCTCGCCGACCGGATCCGCGCCGAGACCGAGTGCGCCCGGCGCGGCGAGCCGGCCTCCATCGAGGCCAAACTGAACAACCTCACCCATCCGGGGATCATCTCGCTCCTCTACGAAGCGGCCGAAGCCGGCGTGGACATCCGCTTCATCGTGCGCGGCACCTTCTCCATCCCGACGGAACAGGCCCCGGCGAAGGGGGAGTTCCGCGCCATCTCCATCCTCGACCGCTTCCTGGAGCACTCCCGGATCCTGGTCTTCGGGAACGGCGGCGACCCGCTCACCTACCTGAGTTCCTCGGACTGGATGCCCCGCAGTTTCAACCGCCGCATCGAGATCGCCTTCCCGATCTACGACCCGCGCGTCCGGCGGCAGTTGCGCCGGTACCTCGATCTGCAGTTCGCCGACAACGCGAAGGCCCGGGTGCACGAACTGACCGGCGCGAACCGGCGCGTCCCCGGCGGCGAGCCGCGGGTCGCCGCGCAGGAAGCCATCTACCGCTGGATCGAGGAGGAGACGCGGGCGGAGGCGGAGGCGGCCCGGAACGGCCGGACGGCCCGGACCGAAGAAGCCGCCGCCCCGGTCAGCGCGAACTGACCAGGAGCGCGACGAGCGCCTCTCCCCGGTCGAGCGCCCGGTAGGCCAGACCCGCCCGGGACAGCGGCGTCCGGTGGGTCACCAGGCGCTCCAGCGGCGTCGCGCCGAGCAGGCTCCAGGCGGTCTGGCGACGGCGGGCCACGGTCCAGGCGGGGCCGAGCGGCGGCAGCCGGCTGACCTGGCTCGACCGGATCTGCACCCGCCCCCGGTGGAAGAAGCCGCCCAAGTCGAGTTTGGTGGGGCCGCCGGCCAGCCAGGAGCCGACGACGAGGCGGCCTTCCGGGGCCGTGTATCCCAGGGCGCCGTCGAGGGCGGCGCGGTTCCCGGAGACCTCGAAGACCAGGTCTGCGCCTCCCGGGCAGTGCTCGCGCACCGCGGCCGCCGCTCCTCCCGCCCCCTCCGGGGACACTGCCGCCTCCGCGCCGAACGCCGACGCCCGGGCGCGGCGGTCCGCCCGGGGCTCCACGACGAGCAGACCCCCGAGCGGCATCCGCGCCAGGAGCGCCGTCAGCGCGAGTCCGAGCGCCCCCGCGCCGACGACGACCACCCGCTCCCCGACCAACGGGCGGCCATCGAGCAGCAGGTTCACCGCCGTCTCCTGGTAAGGGAAGAGCACCGCGCGCTCGTCCGCGAGGCCCGGGGGAGGGCGGAGCAGGCCGTCGAGGGGCGCGACGAAGGCCTCCTGGTGCGGGACGAAGGCGAACACCCGCTCCCCGGGCCCCGGGGTGTCCGCCGGCGGCGAGGGGCCGACCGCCTCCACGATCCCCAGCGAGGCGTAGCCGTACTGGAACGGGAAACGGAAGGTCCCGCCGCGGAGGGCGCCGAGGGTCTCGTCCCGCGGCAGGGCCGGATCGAGAAGGCCGCGATAGGCGGCGAGTTCGGTCCCGCTGCTGATCGCCGAGCAACGGGTGCGGACGACGGCTTCTCCCGGCCCGGGCGCCGCCGCCGGAATCGGGCGCACGGCCACCCGGCGCGGCTCCTCGAACCAGACCGCCGGCCAGCCCCCGGTCTTCCCGGCCGGCGCGGCTCCTCCCGCCGCCGCGGTCACCGGGCCGGGGAGGCGCCCGCTGCTTCCGGGGCGTTCGGGGTTTCCGGGGCGCGGATCCCGAAGCGCGGGCGGCCGGCGAACACCAGGTCGTCGCCGTAGCGCGACCAGGCGAGGTCCCGCAGCGTCACCGGCGCCGGGACCCGGGTCAGGACCGGCTCGCCCCCGACCAGCCGGGGCGCCACGGTGACCACCACCGCGTCGGCGAGCCGGGCGGCGAAGAGCGAAGTCAGGACACGGCCGCCGCCCTCGACCAGCAGGCGGCGCACGCCGCGCCGGGCCAGGGCCCGCAGCAGCCGGCGCAGCGGGACGCGCCCTTCCTCGGCGGCGAAGCGGATCACCTCCGCCCCCTGCGCCCGCAGTCGCCGGACCGCCGCCGCCGAGGCGCCGCGGGTGGTCGCGACGAGCGCCGGCCGGCGGCCGTCGCCGCGGAGCAGCCGGGCCGTCCCCGGGAGCCGCAGGCGGCTGTCGAGCACCACCGGCGTCGGGCTCCGGCCGGCGGCCAACCGCACATTCAGCCGGGGGTCGTCGGCCAGCACGGTGCCGATCCCCACCAGGATGGCGTCGTGCCGGGCGCGCAGCCGGTGCGTCAGTCCCAGCGCCCGGGCGCCGCTGAGCCGGAGCGGCTCCCCGGGGAGCGCGGCGATGGAGCCGTCGAGGCTCTGCGCGTAACTCACGGTGATCGCCGGCCGCCCGGGGGGCGGGAGTTCGCTCGGGGACCGGTCCGAGGCGCCCGGAGGGTCGGCGTTCCCGTTCGCTCCGCGGCTCCCGATCCCGGTCGGTACGCCGAGGCGCCGGAGGTGGTCTTCGAGGGCGGAAGCGCCGGCCTCTCCGGCGGGTCGGAACCGGGCGGCAGGGATTCCGGCGAAGGGGCGGGCGGTCTCCCCGGTCACTGCGGGACGCCGCCGGAGTCGGCCGAGGCCGGAGGGGCGGCCCGGCGGATCCGGATCCCTTCGAACAGCACCGTCCCCGCCGGCTCCCGGGCGAACCGGAAACGGAGCCCCGAGAAGGTGGTCGGCTCCGCCGGGGGACTCTCCGCCTCGTCGGCGGGGGACTGCGCTCCCGGCAGCGGGAGCAGAGCCGCGAAGGGGATGAGGATCGTCTGCGGGATCTCCTCGATGACCCTCCGGTAGCGCCGGCGGGTGAGAGCCTCCGACTTCAGGAACCGCGCCTCGAACGGCGGCTCCGGCGAGAGCGCCCCGGCCACCTCGAACCCCGGCCCCTCCTCTTCCTCGCCGAAAACGACCTGCGCGGTCAGGGCCAGCGGCGGACGAACCCGGAACCCGCCCTCCGGGACCCCTGCCGGCGACTTCGGATTCCAGACCAGCGAGAGCGCCAACTCGTCCCCCGGGGAGAAGCCGACCGGCTCGGCGAAGCGGATCTCGTAGGACGCCGGCGCGGTCCCTCCGCCCTCGGGACCGATTTCGAGCCGCACTGCCGAGGCGCCCTGCTTCGAGCCGTCCCGGAAGAGCATCTCCTCCTCGCTCCAGCCGGCGAAGCCCCGGGCGGCGATGACCGAGCCGGGAACGGCGCCGGTGCGGACATCGAGGTCCTCGTCGAATCCGGCGAGGGTCTCCATCCGGGAATCGGCGTACTGGTTCACGAAGAGCGTCCGCGGCAGGAAAGGCGCCCCGGCCCGGTAGTCCCGGAGGATCTCCAGGAACCCGGTCTCGCCCAGCAGCGACGCCCGGAGGAAGGCCAGGAGGTACACCTCCGCCGCCCGCTGCTGGTCGGCGGCGGAGAGCAGCGGCGCCCGGTTCAGCAGGAGCGCGCCGGGCAGGCCGGAGTCCATCCCCCAGGTGGTGTTGAACTGGCCGTGGTTCGCCCCGTGGAACACCACCCCGGCCTTGAAGCGGAGCGGCGGCGGATCCTCCGCGGATGGCGCGCCGGCGGGGAAGCGGACCCGGTGGAACTGCCGGAGGCCGTGGAAACTGGGCTCGTCGGTGTCGTAGGACCCCTGGAGCGCCAGGAAATCGAGATCCTCGAGTTCCATCCGGCGGCCGTAGCGGCGATCGATCTGCGCGACGGCGGCGACCGCGCGGATCCCGAACCCGTAGTCGAACTCGACGCGGGCGTCGTCGGGGAAGTGGTCGAGGTCGGCGAAGGCCGCCGCGATGGCCGCCGCTTCCCCGCCCCGCGAGTGCCCGAGGAGCGCCACCCGGTCGAAGTCCAGCCGGTTGAAGAGCGGCGTCCGGGGGTTGCGGCTCGACCGGCGCAGGAACCGCAGGTGTTCGAGCAGCAGCACCCCCCGCGCCGGCATCTCCCGGCCGCCGAAGTCGCCGGACCAGGTGCCGTTGAGGAAGTTCGCGTCCACCGAGGCGGCGGCGATGCCGTGGCTGGCCAGCCGCTCGGTCAGGTACTCGTAGCCGGCGTCGGAGAAGTCCTCCATCCGGTGGTTCCCGTGGACGATGAGCGCCAGCGGGCGCCGATCCCCGGCCTCCACCCGGGGCAGATGCAGCCGTCCGTTCAGCGGCGCCTCGGAGATCCCGAAACCCCACCACCACTCCCGGTGGCGGGCGCGGAACCCTTGCCACTCCGGCAGCACCCGGCTCAGGTCCACCGTGGGGGACTCCAGGTCCACCCCGGCCCCGAACTCCGGGCGCCGGGTGTCGTCGCCGCTGCCGTAGTGGAGCAGGACCGTCCCGAAGGGGCCCGGCGCCGCCGGGTCGTTCGGGAGCGGGGCCGGCGAACCGGTCTGCGCCACCGGCTCCCGCGGCCAGGGGTCGGCCCCCGGCGTGAGGATCCAGAAGAGGCCGCCGGCCCCGAGGAGCAGTCCGAGGGCGGCGAAGAGGAACCCGGCCCAGCGGGGGGAGGCGTGGGGCGGACGGAGGCACCAGGCGCTCCCCATCCCGATCAGGAACGGCGCGGCGAGGACGAAGGCGACGAAGCCCGGCAGCAACTCCTCCGGCCAGCGCAGCGCGAATCTCCGCAGGAGGAACAGGCTGGCGCCGGAGGCCAGCAGGACCACCACCACATCCGCGGAGAGGCGGCGGGCGACTCCGGTCAGCAGCCGGCCGACGCCGAAGAAGACCAGGAGCGAGAGGACTCCGGCGAAGAGGCCGACGGACACCGGCAGCCAGGTCCCCGCGAACGCGCCGAAGAACACGGCGCCGAAGGCGTGGAGGACGACGACGGCGACCGCGGCGGCGCCGGCGCCGGCGGCGTAGAGCCGGACCCGCTCCGGCGCCCCGCCTCCGGAACGCCGGCGCGCCGACCGCCTCAGCATCCCGTTCCCCCGGCCCCGCGCCGGGATCGAGGTCGGAGCCTCACCGCGTCGGCAGGGCGATTCCGGCGCTGCGGCTCCGGACGCCCGGTCTCCGGGAAACGGTTCGCCGGCCGGCTCTACGAGGAGGGCTGGCGGAGATACGCGTCGGTGCCGTCGAGCCAGTCCTGGCGGGGCGGAGTGAAGATGTCCACATCGAGCGTGTCCTCGAGGGCGACGGCCTTGTGCGGCACCCACGAAGGCAGGACGAGAACCTCGCCGGCGCGCACATCGATCGGTTCCGAGTCCTCGTCCCGGATCCAGAAGCGCAGGGCGCCCTCCAGGACATAGGTGATCTGCTCGTTCTCATGGGAGTGCATCGGGACGACCGCCCCCCGGTCGAGATACACATGGGTGAGCATCGCCCGCTCGGCGGTGATCATCCGGCGGCCGATCCGGTCGTTCAGCCGCTCCTTCTCCAAGTCGTTCCAGCGCAGGTGCCGGACTTCCTCGTTCTGGGCCATGTCGCTCTCCTCTCCGGTTCGGTCGCGCCCGGCCTCCGGCAGGAGCGTTCCGGCGAGGCGGACCGTCGAAACATGATACCGGGATCACCCCGTCCGGTCCGGCCGGCTCCTTTCCCCGACAGCGGGTGGGAGCGCCCGGAATTCCGGCCCCCGCGACCCCGACCGGCGCCCCGCTCCCGGAAGATCCCTTCCGGGCGGGAAGGCCCCCGACCGCCCCCCGGATCGCGATCGTTCCGAAGAGCGCGCCGCAGGCCACCCGCGGGCGGGCGCGACAGGGGCAATTCAGGCAGGGGCAGTCCGGCGGGCACTGCGCCGGGAGATCGCCGTGCACCGCGGCCGGACGCAGCGACGCGCAGCCGCCGTCGCGGAACCGCCCGTCCGGGGAAAACGGGATCAGCCGTCCCGGTCCGTCCCGGCCGTCATCCTCCATAGCCGGCCCAATAGCCGGTGAAGAGGCCCAGGACTCCCGCCACCGCGCCCACGACCACCGGGATGGCCAGGAGGGCGCCGATCGTCCGCCGGAGGAGGCTGCGCCCCCCGCTCCCGGGAGAACCCTTCCGGGCGGGAAGGAACACGACCGCCCCCTGGACCGCGATCGTTCCGAAGAGCGCGCCGTACGCCACCCGCGGGTGGGCGCAGTAAGGGCAGTCCGGCGGGCCCGGCGTCTGGATGTTGCAGTGCGCCGCGCCGCCGGCCCACAGCGACACGCAGCCGCAGTCGTAGAACAGGTCGCAGAGGTCGAGGAACAGCAGGGACGCAGCGCCCGCCGCCACCGCGAAGACCAGCAGCCGCAGCGCGAGCGTCCGGAGCCCGGCGCCGCGGAAAGGCGCTCCGCGTCCGTCCGCTGGCCCCGACTTCGCCGCCACGCTCCGACTCCGGCGCGCAGTGTACGGCGCGGGACCCGTTCCCCGGCGACGGGGAGCCGTCGGTCGCCGCCCCGGCCCCGGCGCGGGTGGAGCCATCGGAATATTCCGGCGGGGCAGGGGTCGCGGCGGCCCCGCCATCCGGTCACCCTCACGAGCCGCCCCGGCCGCCGGTCGCGAACCCGGTCCCATCCTCCCGGCGCGGCAGCCACGCTCCGCAGCCGCTTCCTCGGGGCACTGCTCGCCGGCGGCTCCGGGGAAGACTCGTCACCGACCCCGAGCACCCCTCAGCGGCTGCCTCCCGGCCGCGCCGAGACGGTTCCCGGTCGGCCGGAACCCCCGGCAGGGAGGCGTGACGCTGCCCTTCTGTCCCTCCGGCGGACCTTCGCCGCAGAGCGCCGCCCGGAACCCGCGGCGTCCGGCCCCCGGACCCGCACTCCCGGAAGGGCCGGCCGGCCCGTAGGATTCCGGCGATGGCTGCGGGAACGGATCCGGGAAGACGGCGCGCCGCGGCGCTGCTGCTGTTCCCGGCGCTCCTCGCGATCGCGCTCTTCGCCGCCGCTCCCATCGGGGTGCTGATCCGGCTCTCGCTCTTCGAGCCGGGGCCCCTCGCCCCCCTCGAAGGCGGCCCCTCGCTCGCTTCCTTCGCCGCCCTCGCCGAGGCCCCGTACCCCGGGGTGGCGCTCCGGACCCTGCGGCTCTCGGCGCTCACGACCGCGGCCACCGTGATCCTCGGCTTCCCGGTGGCCCTGCTCCTGTCCCGTTCGCGGGGGGTCCGGCGAAGCGTCCAGTTGCTGATCGTGGTCTCGCCGCTGCTGATGTCCATCGTGGTGCGGGCGTACGGCTGGATGCTGATCCTGGGACGGCAGGGGTTCCTCGGCGGCGTCCGGGAGGCGCTCGGGTTCCCCCGCGCCGGACTGCTCCACACCGAGACCGCGGTCCTCATCGCCCTGGTGGAGTCGTTCCTGCCCTTCATGATCCTGGCGCTCGCGGCCAGCCTCGACCGGGTGGACCCGCGCCTCCACGAAGCCGCCCGGGGGCTCGGAGCCTCCCCGGCGCGGGTCTTCGTCGGCGTCACCTTGCCCCTGACACTGCCGGGGCTTCTGGCGGGGGCCGGTTTCGTCCTCGTCGGCGGGCTCTCCGCCTACGCCACCCCGGCGCTCCTCGGCGGCTCCGCCACCCGCACGTTGGTGATGGAGATCTACGAACTGGTGGCAGTGACCTTCGACTGGCCGTTGGCCGCCGCCGCGTCGCTCGCCCTGCTCGCCGCCGCCTCCGCCCTGGTCGGGATGGCCGCCCTGCTGAGCCGCCGCCGCTCTGCCGCCTGGTTCGGCGCCTGAACCCCTCGTGGTCCGAAGACCCGCGGCCCGCGCCCCTCGGCCGGTTCTCGCCGATCCATCGGCGCCGGCGCGCGCCCGACCGCGCGCCTTCCGGCCCGTCGGGGTCCTGCCGCGCTTCGGAAAGGGGCGGCTTCCGTGAGGTTGCGGTTCCGCGCCGCCGCCGGGCTCCGTCGCACCGTCCGGCCGGTGGCGTCCCCGGCTCCGGTCGAGTACTCGCCGAACCCCGCGACAGCGCCCGGAGCCCCGCCCGACAGTGCCCCCCCGTTCCACCGGGAACCGTGCCGGCGGCCGCCTTTCGACCCGTCCGACGACGGACTCCGTCACGAAGGGAGGGCGACGCCGTGAAGGCGCTGCTCTACGCGGCCGCCGGACTCTCCTACGCGGTCCTGCTGCTCGCTCCGCTGGCGGTGGTCGCCTACTCGCTGAGCCCCACCGCCGCGCTCGAGATCCCGCCCGACGGGGTCAGCCTGCGCTGGTACGCCGGGCTGCTCGACCAGCCGCGCCTCCTCTCCGGCCTCACCACCAGCCTCCTGCTCGGCCTGCTCGCCACCGGCGGCGCCCTGCTCGTCGGGATCCCCGCCGCCCTGGGACTCACCCGGGGGTCGCTCCCCGGCCGGGACGCGCTGCTCGCCTTCCTCCTCTCCCCGCTCAGTCTGCCGGGGCTGGTCCTCGGCGTCGGGCTCCTGACCTCGGTCTCCGTGCTGGCGCGGACCAGCGGCGTCCAGTTCGCCGGCACCCTGTTCCCGCTCCTCGCGGCGCACCTGACGATCACGATCCCCTGGGTGGTGCGCAGCGTCGCCGCCACCCTCGAATCCACCGACCCGGCCCTCGAAGAACAGGCGCGCAGCCTCGGCGCCGGCCCGATCGCCGCGCTGTTCCTCGTCACCCTACCCGGGGCCCGCTCCGGCATCCTGGCCGGGGCGGTGTTCGCCTTCGTGATCTCCTTCGGGAACTTCGCCCTCTCGCTGTTCCTGGTCAGCGGGCGGGCGGTCACCCTGCCGGTGGCCATCTTCGAGAGCCTCGACCGCTATCAGGATCCCACCGCCGCAGCCATCAGCACCGTGGCCATCCTCCTCACGGCCGGCGCCGCCATCCTCGCGGACCGACTCTCCGGAGTCCTCGACACTTCTCCCGGCGCCCGCGGACCCCGCCGCGCCGCGGCCCCCGGCGGAGCCGGAGAATGATCGCCGCCCACGAGCACCCTCGCCGCCCCGGACGGCGGGCGTTCCTTCCCCTGCTGGCCGCGCTCGCCGGTTCCGGCGGCTGCGGGGACGGTCGGGGCGGCGGGGAGACCGAGTTGGTCATCGCCCTGCCGCCGGGCCGGATCGCCGATCTGGAAGCGCACTTCGCTCCGGGTTTCGAGGAACGCACCGGCGCCCGACTGGTCCCGGTGGGTCTCCGCTCCGGCGACCAGGTGGCCCGGGTCCGGATCGAGCGCGGCAATCCCTCCCTCGACCTCCTCTGGATCGACGCCGGCGAGGCGGCGCTCCTCGCCCGGGAAGGACTGCTCTCGGTTCCGACCGCGGCGGAGGCGCCGAACCTCGCCGCCGCCGGAGCGCCGCCTTCCTCCGGCGTCCTGCCGCCGACCTTCTCCTCCGCCATCGGCTTCCTCTACAACGAGGAAGCACTGCCGGAACCGCCCGGATCCTGGGCGGCGCTCTCCGGCCCGGGTCTCGAACGCCGCTTGGCCCTCTTCCACTTCGGCAGCACCCTGGGCCCGCTGACCATCGGCGCGCTCGCCCGGCTCGAGGCCGGCGACGAGACCGACGCCGAGGCCGGCTTCGCCCGCCTGGCGGAGATCACCCCCAATGTGCTCCGCTTCGGCGGCAGCGGCCCGGCGAACAACCAGTTGGTGGCGCAGGGCGAAGCCTGGCTCACCCTGGGACTTCCCACCCAGGCCCGCCACCTCGCCGCGGCGGGAGCGCCGGTCGCCTGGATCGCCCCGGAGGAAGGCGCGCTCGCCCTGCCGCAGGGGGTGCAGGTCGTGGCCGGAACCCGCCGCCCGGCCCTCGCCGCCGCCTTCGTGGATCACCTCTTCTCGCTCGCCGCCCAAACCGTCGCCGCCCGGGAATTGGGGCTCGTCCCGGCGCGGAGCGACGCGCCGTTGCCGCCGGGACTGCCGGCGCCGGACACGCTCCTCCGGCTCGACCTGGAGACCCTCGGCCGGCTGCGCCCGGACTGGGCGGCCCGATTCCGCCGGGAGACTGTCGGCCGATGACTCCGGCAACGGAAGGCGACCCGGCAGCGTCCGTCCTCCGCTGCCTCCTCCCCGACCCCGCCGCTCTCGGGGATGCCCGCCGGCCCGTCGAAGCGTGGGTCCGCGGCTTCGCCGAACGCTTCGCGGCGGCCGGCTTCACCGCGCCGCAGGGCCCTTGGGGACGGACCCCCGAACCGGGCCCCGGAGCCGAACCCCTTTTCCCGCGGACCCGCCCGGCCGAAGCCGCCGAATGGGCGGCGACCGCCCGCTTCGAGGAGGAAGACCGCCGCGCGGCGCGGCTCCTGCTGACGGAGGTGCTCGCGGTGTGCGCCGCGCCGCCCCCGCCCGGCGTCCTTCCGCCCGGCATCCTCGCGTCCCTCCGGAAGGCCGGAATCACGGGTGTCGCGGAGGAATCGGGCCTCCGGGCCTCCCGCTGGCGGGCCCCGGCCGGCCGCCGTTCGATTCCGGTGGCGGAGGCGGTGCTCGCCAACCGGATCGCCGGAGACGCTTCGGAACTCCACCCCGGGCCGGAGTGCGTATCGGCCGCGGTCGCCGTCGCCGAGGCGCTCGACCGTCCGCTCGGCGACCTCCTCGACGCGATCGCGGTCGGATGCGCACTCGGCGACCGGCAGCGCGCGGCGGTCGGCCCGCGGATGGAGCGGCTCGGCATCCACGCTCCCGGCACCCTCGCCCCGGTCGCCTCCGCCGCCGCGGTGGCGCGCCTGCTCCGACTCGACCCGGAAGCCACCGCCGCCGGCCTCGCCGCCGCCGAAGCGCTGACGCCCCTCCACCCCTACCGCGCCTTCGCCCGATCCGCCCCGGTGAAACTGCTCTACGGCGCCTGGGGCCAGTGCCTGGGTCTGTGGGCAGCCGCCGGCGCGCCGAACCCCGCCGGGCGACTGCGGATCCCGCCGCCTTCGGCGCCCGGTGGCCGAAGCGGCGGCGTCTCCGGGCTCGACGAGTCCGCGAACGCCGTCCGCCGCCTCGCCTTCAAGCGGTACCCCGGCTCCCGCGCCATCCAGCCGGTGCTGGCCGCCGTCGAACGACTCCCCCGCCTGCCTCCGACGGAGATCCGGAGCGTCACCATCGAGGCGTACCCGTTCGCCGCCACGATCTCTTCCTGGGCGGAACCGGAACGCGGCCCCATCGCCCGACAGATGCATCTCCCCACCGCCGCGGCGCTGGCGTTCCTCGCCCGGAGCGCCGGCCGCGAGTTCGAGGCCTCGGACTACGCCGTTCCGGCGGATGCCGCCACTGCGCTCGCCGCCCGGATCACCGTCCGCCCGCGGGACTTCGGGGATTCGGGCGGCCGGCGCGTCCGCCGCGCCCGGGTCCTGGTCCGCCGGCGCGACGGGACGAAGGCCGCCGCCGAATCGGGCTCCCCCTGCGATCCCCCGACGGAGACCGCGGTCCGCGCCCGGTTTCGCCGGTTCGCCGCCGGGGCCCGGCTCCGGGACCCGCACGACCTCCCGCCGGAGGCGCCGGTGCGCGCCCTGTTCCGGGCAGAGGCGGCTGCGGCGGCGCGTAGGAAAATCCCCGCCGCGTGACCGACCGAAACGGGGAGCCCCGGCCGCGCCCGGCCCCGGAGACTCCCGGACTGGAGTTGGCCGGACTCGAGAAGGGCTACCGGGGCCGCGCGGTGCTCTCCGGGGTATCGCTCACCGTCGGCCGGGGCGAACTGGTGGCGGTCCTCGGATCGAGCGGGGCCGGGAAGACCACCATCCTCCGCTGCATCGCCGGCCATCTCGAACCCGACGCGGGCGAGGTCCGCATCGGCGGCGCCTCCATGACCGGGGTTCCCCCGGAGCGCCGGAAGGTGGGCCTGGTCTTCCAGAGTTACGCACTCTTCCCCCACCTCTCGGTGCGCCGCAATGTGGCCTTCGGCCCGGAGCGCCACGGCCACTCCCGCGCGAGCGCCCTCGAACGCGCCGACGCGCTGCTCGAACGGCTCGGCCTCACCGGGTTGGGCGGGAGGTTCCCGCGCCAGATCTCCGGCGGCGAACAGCAGCGCGTCGCCGTGGCCCGGGCGCTCGCCATCGAACCGGAGGTCCTGCTCCTCGACGAGCCGCTCTCCAGCCTCGACGCCGCCCTCCGCCGCGACCTCCGCCTCCTCCTCCGCGAGTTGCAACGCGCTTTCGCCGCCACCACCCTCTGGGTCACCCACGATCAGGAAGAAGCGCTCACCGTCGCCGATCGGGTGGCGGTGCTCCACGAGGGCCGCATCCAGCAGGCGGGAACGCCGCTCGACCTCCACACCCGCCCGGCGAACCCCTTCGTCGCCGCCTTCGTCGGCAAGATGAACCTGCTCCCCGCCGACCGGGAACCGGGCAGCCGCGACACCTTCCGCCTCCGCTCCGGTCCGGCGGTGCGCGTGGCCGCCGACTCGCTCCCGGAGAGCGGCGCGACCACCGAGGCGGCCGGCCCCGCCACTGTCGGGATGCGGCCCGAAGTCGTCCAGATCGGCCACCCGCCGCCGACTCCGGGCTTCAACACGGCGATGGCCGAAGTGAAGCGTACCGTCTTCCTCGGCGACCGCCTGGAGATCGAGTTGGCGCTCACCGACGCAGTCCGCCTCGTCGCCCGCGGCAACACCCTCTTCACCAGCCGCGCCCGGGAAGGCGACCGCGTCCGGATCCACTGGCCCGTCGCCGACACCCGCCTGCTATAACGACCCGCCTCCGGCTCCGAGCCGGCGGCCCTGCCGATCAGGCGGGCAACGCGAAGGTGCCGGTCCACTCCCCCGACAGCACCTCCGCCTGTCTTAACCCTGAATCCGTGGAATGATGGTTTGGAGTCCGTTTTGGATATGTATTGAGTGCGTATAGAGCACCCCTGAGACGTAGCGATATGCCGTTATGCGGTCACAAATGAGGGTCGGGCGGGGAATGCACCTCTGAACTTGCGGAAATACCGGTTCGGCGATCAGTCTCGATGACCGAAGGCATGGTTCGGGTGCAGAGCCGAGGAGAACGGAGGCCCGAAGGCCGTCAAGTGGGCGCGAGGCGCGCATACAGCATGGAAAAGACCTCCACGGCCGGGCACCGCCGGCCGAAGCCGAGCGAAAAGCGCCGTCCGGAGTGGATCACCCGGGCCGCCCGATACATCAGTTCCTGGATCACGGTACGGATCCGCCGACGCTCCGCCGGATGGCGGACCGGACCGCCCGGCGCCACCAGGCCCATCTGCCCCAGCCAGCGAAGGATGTTGTACGCCACCGTGGCGCAGGCCAGCACCAGCGCGTTGGTGGCGAACTTCTGCGAGGGAAGCCTCTCGATGTTCAGGTCCGTCTTGAACTCGCTGTGGAACTGCTCCGAGGTCCCGTGGTCGGCATACAGGTCGATCACCCGCTGGTCGTCCAGATCCAGAGTCGTCCACCACCCCTCCACCGTGACCTTCGGCTCCAGAAGCAACTGCCCGCCCGGAGTGCTCTTCCGCTCGGTCACCCGCATCACCCGCCGCAACGGATAGTCCTCGCCTCGATGCCGGCGCGTCTGCTGGATCGTGAACACCGCCACCCGCTTCCCCTTGCGGGGGCGGTCGAACCGTACCCGCTGGCGCTCGGCGTAGCGGAGCCACTGCTTCGCGACGTTCTGGCGCGGGTTCCACTTGATGAGGAAGTCCGCCTTCCCCCCCGCATCCCGATGATCGAACACCACCTTCATGTTGTCGATGGCATCGTTCCCGGCATCGAGACGCACCAGCACCGGCTTCGCGGTCAGCTGGCGAGCCTGCCCCAGAACCCGCTCCAGGAACTCCGGCGTCCCCTTCTGGCAATGCTGCACCCCCTCCCGCAGCTCGAACTCCAGGCAGTACCCCTCCCGCCCCAGGTAGGCCGCCATCGGCGCGTAGCCGTCATAGCCGTGGTAAGTGCGCGAAACCCCCTCCTTGCGGGTCTGGGAGTTGTCGAACGGCGTCACATCCGCATCCAGAGGCACATGCCCGGTGTCCAGCGCCGTCGGCTTGGCGTTCACGCTCTTCAACACGCCCACCGCACCGTCGCGGACCAGAGGGAGCAGTTGCTCCGCATACTTGTTGAAACGGTGCCGGACGGTGACCGACGACGGAACCTTCGCCACATCCATCGCCTCGAGGAAGAACGGGTCCTTCCGCAGGCCATCGAGTGCCTCGAAGTCGTGCTTGCCCAGAGTCAGCAAGGCGATGTAGGAGCTGATCACGTCCCCGTGTTTGACCCCATGGTGCCGCCACACGGCGCGATCCGCCGCCTCGCCCAGACCACTGCGAAGAAGCGCCTGTCCCACCAGCGCCAGCCCCGAGTGCGAGGTCAGATCCTCATTGAGCCTCTTGATGATGAATCGCCGCACGAAGTCGACTCCCTCCGGCACTCACTCCCCAAGTGAGATAACCGCTTGGGCGGATCATACCGGAAACGCCGGGTATTGTCGAAGGAAACCGACTCGGTCCACGAATAGAAGCACGGATCCAGGTTAACTTCAACATTTGGTCTCGTAAGTCATTGATATATACCTGGATCCGTGCGTCGGTTCGTGGCCGGATGGAGTTTCCCTCGACAATACCCGGCGTTTCCGGTACGATCCGCCCAAACGGTTATCTCACTTGGGGAGTGAGTGCCGGAAGGAGTCGGCTTCGTGCGGCGATTCAACATCAAGAGGCTCAATGAGGATCTGACCTCGCACTCGGGGCTGGCGCTGGTGGGACAGGCGCTCCTCCACAGTGGTTTGTGCGAGGCGGCGGATCGCGCCGTGTCCCACCACCACGGGATCAAGCACGGGGATGTCCTCGGCTCCTACATCGGCTTGCTGAGTCTGGGCAAGCACGATTTCGAGGCGATCGAGAGTCTGCGGAAGGACCTGTTCTTCCGCGAGGCGATGGGTTTGGCGAAGGTTCCGTCCTCGGCCACCATCCGCCTCCGTTTCGACGACCATGCGGAGCGACTGCTCCCCCTGGTCCGCGACAGCGCGGTGCAGGTCTTGCGGAGGGTGAAGGCCAAGCCGACGCCGCTGGACACCGGACATGTGCCTCTGGATGCGGATGTGACGCCGTTCGACAACTCCCAGACCCGGAAGGAGGGCGTCTCGCGCACCTACCACGGCTATGACGGCTACGCGCCGATGGCGGCTTACCTGGGGCGGGAGGGGTACTGCCTGGAGTTCGAGCTGCGGAAGGGGGTGCAGCACTGCCAGAAGGGGACACCGGAGTTCCTGGAGCGGGTCCTGGGGCAGGCTCGCCACCTGACCGCGGCGCCGGTACTGCTGCGTCTCGATGCCGGGAACGATGCCCTCGACAACATGAAGGTGGTGTTCGATCATCGGGATGCGGGGGGGAAGGCGGACTTCCTCATCAAGTGGAACCCGCGCAAGGACGTCGCGAAGAACTGGCTCCAGTACGCCGAGCGCCGGCGGGTACGGTTCGACCGCCCCCGCAAGGGGAAGCGGGTGGCGGTGTTCACGATCCAGCAGACGCGCCGGCATCGAGGCGAGGACTATCCGTTGCGGCGGGTGATGCGGGTGACGGAGCGGAAGAGCACTCCGGGCGGGCAGTTGCTTCTGGAGCCGAAGGTCACGGTCGAGGGGTGGTGGACGACTCTGGATCTGGACGACCAGCGGGTGATCGACCTGTATGCCGACCACGGCACCTCGGAGCAGTTCCACAGCGAGTTCAAGACGGACCTGAGCATCGAGAGGCTTCCCTCGCGGAAGTTCGCCACCAACGCTCTGGTGCTGAGTTGCGCCACGGTGGCGTACAACATCCTGCGCTGGCTGGGGCAGATGGGTTTGGTGGCGCCCGGGGGCCCGGTCCGCCATCCGGCGGAGCGTCGGCGGATCCGCACCGTGATCCAGGAACTGATGTATCGGGCGGCCCGGGTGATCCACTCCGGACGGCGCCTTTGGCTCGGCTTCGGCCGGCGGTGTCCGGCCGTGGAGGTCTTTTCCATGCTCTACGCGCGCCTCGCACCCACTTGACGACCTTCGGACCTCCGTTCTCCTCGGTTCTGCGCCCGAACCATGCCTTCGGTCATCGAGAGCGGTCGCCGAACCGGCATCTCCGCAAGTTCGGGGGCGCATTCCCTGTCCGATCCTCATTTGTGACCACATAACACCCTCTATCCACCCCCTCCGAGTGCTCTTTACGCACTCGATACATACCCGAATCGGTCTCCAAACCATCATCGCACGGATTCAGGATATATACAGATAAATGTTCAAATACACACTACACCGCACGGTTATCGGGTAGTGGGGGCATGGCCCGGTTCCCGTTCCGGGGGCGGGTCGTAGGGGCCGTAGTAGCCCTCGCGGGCGCGGATCTCCAGGTCGCCGAGACCGGGCTTCACCACCTCCACTTCGATGCGGCGGTACCGGCCCTCCCGGCGGGTGTTCGTCGAGACATAGCCGAGGCTGTACTGGCTGTACAACTCGTCGAGGATGCGGTCGTAGAGTTCGTCGAGTTGCTCCAGCGAGGAGGCCAGGGCGTAGGAGCCGCCGGTGGTGTTCGCGATGGAGCGGAGGAACCGGCTGTTCTCGAAGACCTCGGAGTGGCGGGCGCGGTCGGCGAAGTGGATGGAATGGATGGTCGTGTCCGAGAGTTTCACCAGATCCATCGCTTCGGAGAAGGCGAGCGTCGAGCGGGAGTCCACGCCGTCGCTGAACACCGCCAGGGTCTTCCGTCCGTCGTAGTCGTACACCCGGTCCAGGAAGGTCGCCACCGAGTCGTAGAGCGCGGTCCAGCCGTCGGCTTCGATGTCGTAGATGCGGTTCGAGATGGTGCGCTGGTCGTCGGAGGAGTACTCCGAGAGGCGGATGTTCTCGTCGAAACTGATGATGAACAGGTGCTCGGTGCGGGGGAGGTTCGTCAGGAACTTGATCGCCGCCTCGTGGAGGAGATCCAGGTCGTCCTCCATGCTGCCGGAAGAGTCGAGCAGCAGCCCGATGACCTGCCGGGCGGAGAGTTCCTCCTTGCGGTCCGGGGGCAGGTCCATCCAGGACTCGTCGAGCCCGGCGCCGAAGACGACGATCTCCTGGGGCGCCCCGTCTTCGAGGACGCGGAAGTCGGAGGCTTCGAGATCGGTCACGAAGGCGCCGTCCTCTCCCACGACCGCCACCGGGACGGACACCAGGTCCACGCCGGACTCGAAGCGGTAGATCTGCCCCTCCGACTGCTGCGGCCCCCCGGCCCCCGTTCCGCGGACGGCGGCGCCGGCTCCGGAGAGGGAGATCGCCGCAACGGCAGGGACCGCGGCGGCGAGAGCCCGCCGGGAACGGGTCATGGCGGGATTCTCCCAGACGCGGACGCGGTGGCCGTTCCGGGATCCGGGCTCAGTCGGGGAGCAGACCCTCCAGACTGCGTACGGCCAGGTCGAAGCGGTGGAACGGCGGCATCAGGTACACCCCTTCGGCGAGCCCCTGCGCCGCCTGCACCATCTCCCGCGCCACCGAGACGCCCACCGAACGGGCCTCGGCGCGGCCCGAGGCCGCCGCCAGCCGTTCGCGCACCGCCTGCGGCACGCTCATCCCCGGCACCTCGTTGTGGAGGAACTCGGCGTTCCGGGAACTCACCAGCGGCAGGACGCCCACCAGCACCGGGATCCGGCAGTCCGAGATGGCGTCGAGGAACCGCTCCAGCAGGCGGGGCTCGTACACCGGCTGGGTGAGGCAGTACTCGGCGCCGGCCTCCACCTTCTTCCCGAATTTGGCGATCTCGCCCTCGAAGTCCGCCGCCGCCGGGTTCGCGCCCACGCCGATGTGGAACGGGAGCGCGGCGCCCACCGGGTTGCCGGCGAGGTCGAGGCCCCGGTTCAGCCCGGCGAGGATGCGTACCAGGCCCACCGAGTCGGTGTCGAAGACCGGAGTGGCGTGCGGGTAGTCGCCCAACTTCGGCGGATCCCCGGTCACCGCCAGCAGGTTGCGGATCCCCAGGGCGTGGGCGCCGAGGAGGTCGGCCTGGATGCCGATCAGGTTCCGGTCGCGGCACTGGTAGTGGAGGATGGTCTCCACCCGGCGTTCCCGTTCGAGGAGGGCGGCGAAGGCGATGGCGCTCATGCGGGCGCTGGCCCGGGGGCCGTCGGCGACATTCACGAAGCGGACGCCGGCGCCGGCGAGTTCCCCGGCCTGGCCCAGGAGTTTCCCGGCGTCCGCGCCCCGGGGCGGGTCCATCTCCACGGACACCGCGAATCGGCCCTCGGCGATCGACCGGGCGAGGGCGGAGCGTTCCCGGAGGGGCGTCGGCGGCAGGGCTTTCGGCGCGGCGGCGGAGGCGTCGGCGGTCGGCGGGGAGGCGGTCGCCGGGACGCGCCGGCCCCCGGCCTTCACCACCGCCGCCCGCACCGCGCCGGCGACGGCGGCGAGGTGGTCCGGGCCGGTGCCGCAGCAACCGCAGATGAGACGGACGCCGAGGCGCAGGTACCTCTTGGCGTAGTGGGCGAAGTAATCCGGGGAGGACGGATAGAGGAAACGGCCGTCCACCCGCGCCGGGATGCCGGCGTTCGGCTGGGCCACGAGCGGCAGGTCCGTCGCTTCGCGCATCCGCTCCAGGACCGCCAGCGTGCTCTCCGGGCCGACCCCGCAGTTCGAGCCGACGGCGTCCGCCCCGGCGCGGGTGAGTTCCGCGGCCACCCGGCGCGGCGAGGTGCCCAGTTCGGTGACCGCCCGCTCCGAGAAGGTGGTGAGCACGGCCACGCCCAGGTCGGGGGCGGCCTCCCGGGCGGCCGCGAGCGCCAGCCGCGCCTCCGCCAGACTGGTGAAGGTCTCGATCAGCAGCGCGTCCGCCCCGGCGGCCACCAGGGCGGCGATCTGCTCGGCGAAAGCCTCCCGGACCTCCCCGGCGCGCGCGTCGGCGACGGAACCGATGGTCTCCCCGGTGGGGCCGACCGAACCGAAGACCGGCTGGCCGCCCGGGGCCGCGCTCCGGGCCACCGCCACCCCGGCGCGGTTGATCGCCGCCGCCTCGCCGGAGAGCCCGTGTTTCTCCAGTTGGAAGCGGTTCGCCCCGAAGGTGTTCGTGGTGACGATCTCGGCGCCGGCGGCGAGATGCGCCGTGTGGACGGAGCGCACCCGGTCCGGGTCGGAGCGGTTCAGGTCGTCGAAACAGCGCCGGGCGGCGACCCCGGAGTGGTAGAGCGCCGTGCCCAGGGCGCCGTCGCCGACCCGTGGCCGCTCTCTGAGGAAGTCGGCGAACTCCGCTCGGTCCATGGGCGCGGGCAAGTGTAGAAGCGGCCGGGGCTCCGGAAACCGTCGGGCGGGAGCGGAGCCCCCCGCGGATACCGGGTCGCGCGGCCGGGAGTTCCCTGCCCGCGGCAGAGATTCCCCGCCGGAGGCCGAGATTCCCTGTCGGAGGCCGAGATTCCCTGTCGGAGGCCGAGATTCCCGCCGGAGGCAGAAGTTCCCCTTCGGCCCCGGAGCGTCCCCGTCGGCGGCCGAGGCTTCCGGCCCGGAACGGGCGACTCGGAGCGCGGCCCTTCCGCCGGCGCCGGGCCGCCGCTTCACTACACTCCGCGCCGCCGATGATCGGGGAATTGACGGAGGCGGTGCGGCAGGCCGCCGCGGCCGCCGGCGCGGAGGACTTCGAGGTCGTCGCCGAGATCCCCCCGTCCGCGGACCGGGGCGATGTGGCCTTCCCCGCTGCCTTCGGCCTGGCGAAGAGGCTGCGCCGCCCGCCGCGGGCGATCGCGGAAACCCTCGCCGAGGCCCTCCGGAGCGGCGGGTGCGCCGGCGGGATCGAGCGGGTGGAGGTCGCCGGGCCCGGCTATGTGAATGTCTTCCTGCGGCGCGAGGCGCATCTCGCGGCGGTGGCGGCGGGGGGCGTCCCCGACCCGGGAGCGCCCGACGGGACCCACCTCGTCGAACACACCAGCATCAATCCCAACAAGGCGGCCCACATCGGCCACCTGCGGAACGCGGCGCTCGGGGACTCGTTCGCCCGCCTCCTCCGCTTCCTCGGGCGCCGGGTCGAGGTGCAGAACTACATAGACGACACCGGCGTCCAGGTCGCCGATGTGGCGCTCGGCTTCGTGCGTCTCCGCGGCGCGGACGCCGACGCGGTGCGCCGCCTGGCCGCCGGTCCCCGGTTCGACTACCTCTGCTGGGACCTCTACACCGAGGTCTCCCGCTGGATCGGGAGCGATCCGGCCGGCGAGGCGGCCCGGCGGGAGGCGCTCCACGGGCTGGAACACGAGGAGGCCCCCTGGGCGGAGATCGGCGCGCTGGTGTCCGCGGCGGTGGCCCGCCGCCACCTGGAGACGATGGAACGCATCGGCGTCCGCTACGACCTCCTCGCCTGCGAGAAGACCGTGATCCGGCTGCGGTTCTGGGACCGGGCCTTCGCGCTGCTGCGGGAGGCGGGCGCGCTGCGGCGGAGCGAGGCGGGCAGGAACCGGGGCTGCTGGGTGATGGACACGCCGCTGGCGCAGGACGGCGAGAAGGTCATCGTCCGCTCGAACGGCACCGCCACCTATGTGGCGAAGGACATCGGCTACCAGGTCTGGCAACTGGGCGGCCTCGACCGGGACGCGCGGTACCGGCGGTTCTTCGACTACCCGGACGGAGCGGCGGCCTGGATCACGACGCACGAAGCCGCGGAGGACGACGCCCCGCGGTTCGGCCGCGCCGCGCTGGTCCACCATGTCATAGACGCCCGCCAGTCCTATCCGCAGCGCATCGTCCAGGAAGCGGTGGCCCGGCTGGCCTCCGAGCGGGACCGCGCCCGGACGCGGCACCTCTCCTACGAGATGGTGTCCCTGACGCCGAAGACGGTGGAGGCGCTGGGGCTGCCGGCGGCGGAAGGCGCGGGGGCGTCCGGAGGCGCCGCGGGGGCCGGGGGCGCCGTGGAGGTCTCCGGGAGGAAGGGAGTCGGGGTCAAGGCCGACGACTTCCTGGACGCCCTCATCGCCCGCGCCGGGGAGGAGGTCGCCCTCCGGAACCCCGACCTCGACGAGGCCGCCCGGCGGCGTCTGGCGGAGGACATCGCCGTGGGGGCGCTCCGCTACCTGATGGTGCGGGTGACGAAGAACCAGATCATCGTCTTCGATCTGGAAGAGGCCCTCAGTTTCGACGGGGCCACCGGGCCGTATCTCCAGTACGCCGCGGTCCGGGCGCGGAAGATCCTCGACCGGGCCGACCTCGCCGCTCCGACGGCGTTCCCGTGCCCGCCGGAGGGGCTGGACGAACGGCTGGCGGCGCTCGACCCGGCGGAGGCGGCGGACCTCTGGGTGCTGCTGCGGGAGGCGGCCCGGCTGGGCGAGACCGCCGCGCGCGCCGCCCGGGAGGAGGATCCGCAGATCGTCGCCCGCTGGGCCTACGACGGGGCGCAGCGGTTCAACGGCTTCTACCACCGCTACCGCATCGCCGGGGAGGCCGACGGCAACGCCCGGGAACTGCGCGCCTACGCGGTGCGGGTGTTCGACTGGCAGCACCGGCTGGGGCTCGGCCTGCTGGGCATCCCGGTTCCGGAGCGCATGTGAGCGGGGACGCCGGCTCCGCGGCGGCGCCACCGGCATTGCCACCGGTGACGAAACCGCCCGGGCGCGGCCGGCGGCTGCTGGTCGGCGCCGGTCGGCTCCTGCTGACGGCCGCCGTCTCCGGGGTCCTGGCCTGGCTGGTCATGACCTTCCTGGCGCAGACCTTCCGCATCGTGGGCAGCAGCATGGAGCCGGCGCTGTTTCCGGGGGAGCGGGTGCTGGTGGTGAAGGTCGGCGGGCCGATCGAGCGGGGGGACATCGTGGTGTTCCGGGATCCACGCCGGGAGGAGACCCGGATCGTGAAGCGTGTCGTGGGGGTCCCCGGCGACCGGGTGCGGGTCCGCGGGGGCGAGGTCCGGCTGTTCCGGGAATCGGCCCGGCAGTCGTCGGGCGTCCCCCGGAGCGGGAGCGCCGCGGCGGCCGGTTCCGCCGTGGCCGCGGCGGCGGAACCCCCGCCCGACGACTCCCTCCCGGTCGCCGGGGAGGCGGAGCGTCGCCGAGGGGAGCGCCCCCCCGAGTCCATCCGGGAAGGGCACTACTTCGTCCTCGGCGACAACCGGAGCCGGAGCCGCGACAGCCGCCACTGGGGACCGTTGCCCGGGGAGGCGGTCGTCGGTCGCGCGGTCCTGCGGGTGTGGCCGCCCCGCCGATTCGGCCGCATCGAACCGGGGCCCCCCGGCAGCGGATGAGCGGCCTCCTCCGCTCCCTGCCCCTGCCCCCGGGCGGCTTCCTCGGCGCCTGGGCGGCGGATCCGGCGCGCTTCACGGACCTCCTGCCGGATCCGTTCGCCGAGGGCGCGGTGCGGCGGGCAGCGGAGGCGGTCCGTTGGGACGCGGCGGCAAGGGTTGGGACGGAGGGGGACGGCGCGATGGCACGGCCCCGACGGGAGGTGGCGAGGGCGATCCTGGCGACGACCCGGGAGTGGGGCGGCGACGAGGCCGCGGTGCGAGCGGCAGGCCGGGCGGGCGAACCGGAGGCATTGGCGGTGGTCACCGGGCAGCAGCCGGGGCTCTTCGGGGGGCCGCTCTACAGTCTGGTGAAGGCGCTCTCGACGGTCGCGGCGGCCGGCGAGATCGAGGCGGAGACCGGGAGGCCGACCGTCCCGCTCTTCTGGATCGAGGGCGACGACCACGACTTCGAGGAGATCCGCACCGCCTGGGTCCTCGATGCGGCCGGGGAGCCGCGGTCGTTCCGCTACTGCCCGGGAGAGGAGGCGCCCGGGCGGCCGGCGTTTCGCCGAGTGCTGGAGGAGTCGGTCGAGGCGCTGGTCGGGGCGGTGGGCGAGGTCCTTCCCCGCACCGAGTTCACCGAGGAGGCGCTCGGCGCGGTGGCGGCGGCGTACGCGCCGGGGCGGACGCTCGTCGAGGCGTTCGGGCGGCTGCTGCTCGCGCTGACCCGGGGGACCGGGCTGGCGGTCCTGGATCCGACCGGCGCGGCGATGAAGGGAGCGGCGGCGCCGATGTACCGGGTGGCGGCGGCGAACCTGGCGGAGGGGCGGCGGCGGATCGAGACTGCGAACGCGCGGCTGGCGGAGTTCGGTCTGCCCGCGCAGGCGGCAACGGAGGGATACGGGATCTTCTCGACCGCCGGACCGGATGGTCGGCGGCGGAAGTGGAACCCGGGCGCGGCGGGTAGCGGCGCGGCATCCACCCTGCCCCCGACGGAGACGCTGAGCGCGGCGGTGCTGCTGCGTCCGCTGGTGCAGGATTTCCTGCTGCCGACCGCGGCGTATGTCGGCGGGCCTTCCGAGTTGGCGTACCACGCGCAGATCGGCGGTCTCTACGCGCTCCACGGCCTGCCCCGGCCGCTCGTCCTGCCGCGCCACCAGGTTGCGATCCTGACGGCGGCGCACCGGCGCGTCCTCGAGCGGGACGGCATCGCCTTCGACGACCTCTCCGCCGGCGACGAGTCGGCCCTGAACCGGCTGGCCGCCGACCCGGAGGCGACCGCGGCGATCGCGGACGCGCGGGGGGCACTGGACGCCGGTCTCGACCGGGTGGAAACCGCGCTCACCGCCCTCGACCCCACGCTCACCGCCGTGGCCCGGAAGGCGAAGGGCCGGATGCTGGGCGCGCTCTCCGACCTGGAGTCGAAGGCCCTCCGCTCCGCCAAGCGCCGCGATGAAGACCGCCGCCGAAGGTTCCACCGCGCCCGCGCCGCCCTCTTCCCCGCCGGCGTCCCCCAGGAGCGCCGCCTGAGTCCACTGGTCTTCACGAACCGCTACGGCCCCGACCTGTCTTCCTGGTTGCTCCGAGCCCTCTCCGACCCGGCCGCCGGTCGCCGGTTCCGCAGCCTCTTTCTCCGGTAGCGCCCCTCTCCTGTTCGTTCCCGACCGTGAGGCGGGCGCGGTAGCCTTTCCCGGCTGAGCCAGTGTCACAGCGTCGAGAGGAGGTCCTCAGCCGGATCCGGGCCGGTGAGGACGGTCGAACGGAATTCAAGGAGATCCGTCTCCACAAGAAGGGCATCGCCGCGCCGAGAACCGAGGAGACGGCAGCGGAACTCGTCGCGTTGGCCAACGCGGACGGGGGGCTCCTCCTGCTGGGCGTCGAGGATTCCGGCGCCGTGGCCGGCGTTCCGGAGAAGCGCCTCCGGGAAGTGCAGCATTGGATCGCGGATGTCGCTACGAACAACTGCGAACCGGCGATCCGTCCCACGATCCGGAGCGAATCGGCCCCCGATGCCGCCGGCGCCGAGCGGAGCGTCGTCGTCGTCGAAATCCCGCGAGGAATCTTCGTCCACCAGACCGCCGGAGGCCGCTACTACACCCGAGTCGGCCCGACGAAGCGACTGCTGAATCCACCGGAACTCGCCCGGTTGTTCCAGGAGCGCGGCCGCGGCTTCGTGTTCGATGAACAGATCGTCTTCGAAGCCGGGGTCGAGGCGCTGCAGTGGAGTCGTCTCGAATCGTTCTTCGGCAGGTCGCCGCCGCTTCCCTGGCTCGACCTCCTGCGCAATACGCGCGTAGCTGCCCGTGACCGTGACGGAGTCGACAGGCCCACCGTCGCCGGTCTCCTGACCTTCGGCAAGGATCCCACGGACTTCCTGCGTTCCGCCTTCGTCGAAGCCGCCCAGTACGGCGGCACCGCATTGTCCTCGACCGAACTCGTGCGCGAGGATCGACTCGATGGCCGGGTGGCAGACCAGATCGATGCCGCGGTCGCCTTCGTCGCCGCGTCCACGGCGCCGGATCCGGGTTCCGGTCGAGATGCCGGACCTGACGAAGTCGCGCCCTATGACCTCGAAGTGGTCGAAGAGGGCGTCGTCAACGCGGTAGCGCACCGGGACTACTCGATCCACGGTTCCAAGATTCGGCTCTTCGTCTATGCCGACCGACTGGAGATATACAGTCCGGGCCGGCTGCCGAACGACCTGACGCTGGGAAATCTGCAGTACCGGACCTTCAGTCGCAACCAACTCCTCGTCAGTTTCCTGTCGAAACTCCAGAGCAAGCGGACCGACCGGGTGTACATCGAGTCCCGCGGCGAGGGAGTTCGCACCATCCTGCGGCGGGGCGAAGCCCACTCCGGCCGTCGCCCGGAGTACGACCTGTTCGGCAGCGAACTCCGCCTCACCATCTGGGCCCGCCGGTCATGATCCTGCCGACCCCGCGCCCAACCGATTCGCCCGGCCCGCGTGACCGCTTCCGTCCGCGGGATCCGGCCCGGATGCGCCGGGCGACGGGTCGCGCGGATCCCGGAGTCCACGGACGGGGAGGAACGCCCCTCCACACTGCAGCCTCGCGCGTCGGCCCGGAGGCCGCCTCGTGAAGACGATCACCTTCGACGAGGCCGTCTCGCGTTCACGTTTCACGGAGCACGGCCGGAAGTTGCTGGATATCGTTCGGAAGAATCCGGGGATCCAACTGGAGACGCTCGTCAGGGAGCACGATCCCGGGCCGCTCCCCTTCCTCTGCGAGATCTATCTCCCGGCGGCGTTGGAGGGCAGCTCCCTCCGGAACTTCCCCGTGGGCAGCCACGCTGTCCGGCAGTTGCGTGAAGCGGGCTGCATCGTCATCACCGAACTTCTGAAGGTGTATCTCCCGGAGGATGTGCCCGAGCGGCGTGCCGGCGAGATGCTGACCTACGTGCCGAAAAATCATCCCGAGGGGCGCCCCGTCGATGCCGAACGACCGAGTGGCGCATGACGACGGACGCTGGTGGGCTGGTGGTGCAAGTGCCGGTAGGCACGAACGGAAGGGAGCGCCACTCGATACTGTCCCGTCGTGCCTCGGCGTGGAGGCAGTGTCGTGAGAACGATCACTTTCGATGAGGTGGGCTCGCGGCGGCGTTTCACGGAGCGCGGCCTGATGTTGCTGGACATCGTCCGGAACGACCCCGGGATCGATCTCGAGACTCTGGTGAGAGAACACGATCCTCCGCCGATTCCGTTGCCGGAAAGCGGGAACGCCAAATCCCGGTTCTTGTCCCGGCTGAGGGTGAGCGACGCGATCCGGAAGTTCCCTTCCGGCGGACACGCAGTAAGACAGTTGTGTCAGGCGGGCTGCCTCGTCATCACGGAGCAACTCAAGGTGTACCTCCCGGAGGACGTGCCCGAGCGAACGCCGCACGAAGGGAAGGACGGTTACGGGTCGAAATTGCCGAACCACCGGGCTCCGGGACCCTGTAGGCTCGCGCCCTGCCGGCCACTCGTCTGCACTATTTCATGCGTTTCTTGTAACCGGCCTCCGTCATCTGGATCGTCCGCAGGAGCGGGTAACTCTCGGGAATGGCTTCGCCGAACACGGGATGTATCGAGACGTGATGCCGGATATCGCGCACGAGTTCGTCGACCGTTACCAGGCGACCGCCACCGATCTCGGTGCGACCGTCCTTCGGGCGATTCGGGAGCACGGCGACCGATTCCACCGGAAGACCGGAGTCCTTCAACCAAGGAAAAACGACCTTGAAGATGTGCCTGCGCCCCGTGTCGAACTTCTTGGCGTATTTCTTCTCCCGGCGAGGCCAACTCAGTGCGTCAAGCGAGGTCTCGTAGTGCACCACCCGTCGTTCCTTGGGGTGGTAGCCCACGATGTCGAGTTCGCCCTCCCATCCACCGGCAGACAGTTTGCCGACCCAGATGTTGGTACGCAGGAGGAATCCCCGCCACCAGAGGTATTCGGCCGTGAGAGACTCGAGGTGGGTCACCGATGGTTCTCCTGACGAAGAGCGTTGCAAGCGGTGGTCACGGCCCGGTCTCGGCCGACCCCACAGAACGGGTAGTGCGACGGAACTGCTGGCGAGGGGGGGCGGCGGGGCCACCGGAGAAGACTCACGGAGGGTCCACATCCACATCGGTGTTGCCGGAGGGGCGGGAGTAGAGCACCCGGGCGTGGAAGATGTCCCATTCGGTGAAGTGGGGGGGCTCCAATTCGCCACTGTAAACCATATGGGAAGGGCGGTGGCCGTCGAGGGGGTGGTAGAGGCCGAGGACATGGCCGATCTCGTGGTGGACGGCGTAGGTCTCTTCGAGGTGGCGGAAGACGACCACATTCGCCGGGCCTCCCACGCGGAAGGCGAAGGCGGGGGCGCTCCGGGGGGGATCCACGAACTCGGCGGTGTTCCAGCGCAGGACGACCGTTCCCGGGGTCAGGTCGGCGGGCGGTGAATCCGTCGCGGTGACGCGCTCGCCGGTGAACCGTCCGCCGGTCAGCAGTTTCACGGTGACCCCGATGGCCTCCCGGACGAAGGCGACGGTGTCGTCCGGGATCGCGTCGCCGGTAGTGGGTTCGGGGCGGGTGTCTATGAAGAACTCGGGTTCGGTGTGCCAGCGGGTCAGCGGTTCGAGGGTTCCGCCGCCGGCGCCGTTCCGGACCAGTTCCCGGTAGAAGTCGAGGTTCCAGCGCCCGCCTTCGGGTATCACATCGAGCGCCGCCGCGTCGTTCGGAGCGCGGACGGTGGTGGTCCGGCTCACGAATCCCGGCGCGGAGATCGTCAGGCGATGGTCCCCGGCCGGGAGCGTCAGTCCGAAGACGCCTCCGGCTCCGGAACGGGCGCTCACGCCGCCGGCGGTCAGGGTCGCGCCCGACACCGGCGCCCCGGTCACGGTGGCGGTGAGGACGCCGCGGTAGGTCGCCGAAGCGGAAGGCGGCGCCGGGGAGACCGGAGGAGCCGGCGCCCCCGACCCCTCCCCTCCCCCGCCGCAACCGGCGGCGGCGACCAGGGCGAGGAGCGCCGCCGCGAGACCGGTTGCTACCGACCGCGCCGCTCCGGCGGGCCTCGCCACGGGAGCCATCACTTCGTCGCGAGCGCAGCCCCCTCCTCCGCGGACCCGCCCCCGACGGGGCGGACCTCCCGGGTCAGGGCGCCGGTGACGACCGCGTTCGCGAACTGGCCCATGAGGTTCCCGCTGGTCCGCAGGTGGTCGAGAGGCCGATCCATGGCGAAGACCAGGGCCGAGAGGTGCACCGGGAGCCCCATGGCGTCGAGCAGGATGGTCAGGTTCACGAAACTCGCCGCCGGGACCGCGGAGACCGCCAGCGAACTCAGGATCGCCGTGAACCAGAGGATCCCCAGATCGCCCACGCCGAGCGCGTTCCCGGACAACTGGGCGATGCAGACCACGGAGACCACCTGGTAGATCCCGCTGGAGTCCCGCCCCACGGCGGCGCCGAAGGGCAGCGCGAACCCGGCCACCCGCTCGGAGATCCGGGTTTCCCGTGGAACCGAGGCCATGGAGACCGGGAGCGCCGCCGCGGTGGAGAGGGCGGCGAAGGCAATCGGCAGCGGTTCGCGGAGCGCCCGGAGGTAGTCCCGGTAGCGCTGGCGGGCGAGGAAGCGGATCAGGGAGCCGTGCACCCCGAAGACCTGGACCAGAGTCGCGAGGAGCACGACGACGAAGTACCAGGCGAGCGTTCCCAGGATCTCGAGGCCGGAACGACCCACCACCGCCGCCAGGATGGCGAAGACGCCGAACGGGGAGAGCCGGACCACCCAGTGGACGACCCGGTAGAGCAGGTCGTGGGCGCCGCGCAGGACCTCCACCACCGGGCGCAGGCGCTCCCTCCCGACCGCGTTCACCGCCAGCCCGAAGACGATGGCCAGGAACAGGATCTGGAGCACATCGCCCTCGACGAAGGCCCCGACCACATTCCGGGGGACGATCCCGAAGAGGATGTCGAGCGCCGAGCGCGGCTCCCCGGCGTGTTCCGGGGCGGCGAACCCCTCCCCGAGTGACTGCACCGCCTCGGCGCCCGCGCCCCGGCCCGGCCCCAGCAGGACGCCGAAAGTGATCCCGACGGCGAGGGCGATCCCCAGGGTGGCGAGGTTGTAGGCCACCGCGCGGGCCCCGATGCGCCCGGCGGCGCGGCCCTCGGCGCCGATGAGGGCGAAGGAGAGCGTCACGAAGATGAGCGGCGCCACGAGCATCCGCAGCAACTGGACGAAGAGGTCCGCCACCGGCTGCAGCGCCGCCGCGTTCTCGCCCAGGACGAGGCCGGCGACGATCCCGAGGACCGCCCCCAGGAAGACCTGAAGGTGGAGAGGCACGGTGCGGATTAAAGCCGGCGGCTCCGGGCGCGGTTCGCAACGGGACGGTTCCGCGGTTTCCGCGAGCAGCCCCCTGCCCCGCGCCCCGGGCCCGGAGTCGGTTCCGCTGCGGCTGCCCCGGGGCCCGAACCTATGCTTTCCGCCGCCCGTGTCCGCCTCGCCCCGCACCGCCTTCGCCGAGGCGCTGGGAGAGCGGATCCTGGTGTTCGACGGCGCCCTGGGCACCATGTTCCAGGCAGAACGGCTCGACGAGGCCGGATTCCGGGGGGACGCCTTGGCCGACCACCCGAAGCCGCTCCTCGGTCTCCACGATGTCCTCGCGTTGACCCGCCCGGCCCTGGTGGAGGAAGTCCACCGGCGGTACCTGGAAGCGGGGGCGGACGCGCTCACCACGAACACCTTCAACGGCTCGGCGGTGTCCCTGGCCGACTACGGGCTCGAGCAGCGGGCCTTCGAGTTGAATCGACTGGGCGCGCAGGCCGCCCGCCGCGCCATCGAGACGGCCGGCAACGGGGTCGCGGCCCGCCCGTTCGTCCTCGGCTCCATGGGTCCGACGAACCGGACGCTCAGCATCTCGCCGAAGGTCTCCGACCCCTCCTACCGGGCGATCACCTGGGAGGACCTGCGCGCCGCCTACCTGGAACAGGCCCGGGGTCTCCTCGCCGGCGGGGCCGACCTGCTGCTGGTCGAGACCTGCTTCGACACGCTGAACGCCAAGGCCGCGCTCGACGCCGCCGGGGAGGCGATCGGGGAGTCGGACCGGGAGGCGGGGCTCGTCGTCTCCTTCACCGCGGTGGACCGGGGCGGGCGGAACCTGACCGGACAGGACGCCGAGGCCTTCTGGATCTCGGTGGAACACGCCGAACCGGTGGCCTGCGGCATCAACTGCTCGCTGGGAGCCTCCCTGATGCGGCCTTTCGTGGAGGCGCTCTCCCGGGAGGCCCCGGTCCCGGTGGGCGCCCTGCCGAACGCCGGACTGCCGAACGCACTCGGCGGCTACGACGAGACCCCGGAGACCACTTCGGCGGCCCTCGGGGCGCTCGTCGAATCCGGCCTGGTGAACTTCGTGGGCGGCTGCTGCGGCACCACCCCGGCGCACATCCGCGCCCTCCGGGAGCGGGTGGGCGCCGCTCCGCCGCGGCGGATCCCGTCCCGGAAGCGGCGGCTGCGGCTCGCCGGGACCGAGCCGCTGGTGCGCCCGGAGGCGGCGTTCCTGGTCGTCGGCGAACGGACGAATGTGACCGGCTCCCGGAGATTCGCCCGGCTGATCCGCTCCGGCGCCTTCGAGGAGGCGGTGCGGGTGGCCCGGGACCAGGTCGAAGGCGGCGCCAATGTCCTCGATGTGAACCTGGACGAGGCGCTGCTCGACTCCGAGGACGCCATGGGGCGCTTCCTGCGGCTCATCGCCATGGAGCCGGCGGTGGCCCGGCTGCCCCTCATGGTGGACAGTTCCGACTTCCGGGTGGTGGAGGCGGGGCTCCGCTCCCTGCCCGGCAAGGGCGTGGTGAACTCGCTCTCGCTGAAGGACGGCGAGGCGGCGTTCCTGGAGTCGGCGGCGCGGGTCCGCCGCTACGGGGCGGCGGTCGTCGTGATGGCGTTCGACGAGACCGGCCAGGCGGTGGACGCGGCGCGGAAGACCGAGATCTGCGCTCGCGCCTACCGGCTGCTCACGGAGCGTGCCGGTTTCCCGCCGGAGGACCTGATCTTCGATCCGAATGTGCTGGCGGTGGCCACCGGCATCCCGGAGCACGACCGTTACGGAGTGGAGTTCCTGGACGCCCTGCCCCGCATCCGGGCGGCCTGCCCGGGGTCGCTGCTGTCCGGGGGGATCTCGAACCTCTCCTTCGCCTTCCGGGGGAACGAGGGCGTGCGCCAGGCGATGAACTCGGTGTTCCTGCACCACGCCATCGCCGCCGGGCTGGACCTGGGGATCGTGAACGCCGGGCGGCTGCCGGCCTACGACTCGATCCCGGACGCCCTGCGGGAGCGGGTGGAAGATGTGGTGCTCGCCCGTCGGCCGGACGCCACCGAGCGGTTGCTGGAAGTTGCGTCGTCGGCCCGCGCCGCGGTCGGTTCCGCTCCCCGGGGCGGCGGGGAGTGGCGTCGCGAGCCGGTGGAGGCGCGGCTGGCCCACGCCGTGATCGAAGGGCTGCTCGACCACATCGAGGAGGACACCGAGGAGGCGCGCCGGAAACTGCCGTCGCCGCTCGCCGTCATCGAGGGGCCGCTCATGGACGGGATGCGGGTCGTCGGCGACCGCTTCGGCGATGGCCGGATGTTCCTGCCGCAGGTGGTGAAGAGCGCCCGGGTGATGAAGCGCGCGGTCTCCTGCCTGGAGCCCTTCATGGAAGAGGCCGCCGCCGGGGACCGCCGCCGGGAGCGGGTGGTGCTCGCCACCGTGAAGGGGGATGTCCACGACATCGGCAAGAGCATCGTGGGGATCGTCCTGGCCTGCAACGGCTACGAGGTCGAGGACCTGGGCGTCATGGTGCCCTCGGAGCGCATCCTGCGGACGGCCCGCGAGACCGGGGCGCGGCTCATCGGTCTTTCCGGGCTCATCACCCCGTCGCTCGCCGAGATGGAGCGGTTCGCCGCGGACCTGGAACGGGAGGGGCTCGACCTGCCGCTGCTCGTCGGCGGCGCCACCACCTCGGCCCGGCACACGGCGCTCCGGATCGCCCCGGAGCGGTCGAACGGGCCGGTGGTCCATGTGTCGGACGCCTCCCGCGCGTCGGAGACGGTCCGGTCGCTGCTGGGCGCGGAGGCGGCGGGCTTCGCCGAGGAGGTCCGGGAGGCGCAGGAAGCCGAGCGGCGCGCCGGCGGTCGGCGACGGCCCGCGCTGCTGTCGCTCGAGGCGGCCCGGGGGCGGGCGCCGGGGTTCGCGGTGTCCGAGCGGCTCGAACCGGCCTTCCGGGGAACGAGAACGGTGGCCCCGGTACCGCTTGGGGAGTTGATCCCCTATGTGGACTGGACCCCCTTCTTCCACGCCTGGCAGTTCCGGGGGACCTTCCCCGCTCTCCTGACGAAGGGCGAGGCGGCGGCCGCGGCGGGCGAGTTGTACGACAACGCCCGGAAACGGCTCGACGCCCTGGCGGCGGACGGGCGGTTCGGCGGGGCGGCGGTGTACGGGTTCTTCCCCGCCGGGGGCGCCGGCGACGACCTCCTCGTCTGGCCCTCACCGGGCGGCGGGGGTTCTCCGGTACGGATCGCCACCCTGCGGCAGCAGGAGGATCGGCCGGGACCGCGGCTCGCGGCGGCCGACTTCCTGGCCCCCGTTCGCGACGGCGAAGTGGGCGCCGATGTGCTGGGAATGTTCTGCGTCACGGCCGGCCGACACTTCGGGGAGCGGGCGGCGGCGGCGGAACGCGCCGGGGACGACTACGAGGCGCTCCTGCTCCGCTCCCTGGGAGACCGGATCGCCGAGGCGCTGGCGGAATTCCTCCACGAGCGGGCGCGCCGCGATCTCGGCTACGGCGCGGGGGAGCGGTTCACGCCGGAGGAGTTGCGGCGCGGAAAGTACCGCGGCATCCGCCCGGCCCCGGGCTATCCGGCCACCCCCGACCTCGGCATCCTCCGGGAGATCTTCGACCTGCTGGACGCCGAGGCCGCCCTCGGGGTCGAACTCACCGAATCCTTCGCCATCCACCCCCCGGCCACCGTCGCCGGGCTCTACTTCGGCAGTCCCGACGCGAAGTACTTCTCCATCGGCCGCATCGGCCGCGACCAGTTGGAGGACTACGCCGCCCGCCGCGGCATCGAGGTCGCCGAAGCCGAACGCCTCCTCGTCCGCCTCCTCGACCCCTGAACGGACCGGACCGCCTCAGTCGGTCGGCGTGTCGGTCCGAGTCTCGTCGGAGGCGAGAGGCAGGAACACCGCGGCGCTCGCGAGTTCCTGAGCGTGACTCCGCAGCACGTTGTCTCGCTCCTCCGCTGTCGTTCCGGACATCGGAATGCGGATGTCTGCGTGGAACGGGTTCTCATCACTGGGCGTTGCGACGACCGATCTGCCGTTCCGGACCGCCGAGGCATGCGTGACGACACCCCATCCGTGAAAACGCCGTCCGGGGCCGCGACGCAGGGCGTTGCCGCGCCCGATCTCAGCGAGACGGACGAACGGCGCCACGTCCACGCGATCGACGGAGAGCGCCAAGGGCGAACTGGTGTCGTGGAACGCACGGTAGTTGACGGCTCCTGCACCGGCGCGGCGGCGGATCTGTTTGCTCGAAAAGATCTCCCGCCCGAGGCGCTCCTGATCGCCGACCTGGGGACTGACTCCTCCGTCAACTCGACGGGACGACACCCGCCCTCTCCAAGCCCCGCCAACCGATCGCCTCCATCATCAGTTGCCACCTCGGGAAGCGTCCCCAAGCGGACCGTCCGGCGATGAACTCGTTGTAACTGGCGGATCCGTCCTTCTCGACGACGAAGAGGACCCGATTGCGTCCGACGCCGGCGAACTCGACACCGACAGCCTGGGCCGGGTCATCCACCACGCCGGGAACGCTGTCAACCGTCCTGGCCAATGCTCGGAGAAGCGCGATGGCGGCCGTGAGCGCTTCGTCCGTCGGAATCGGCCCGTCCACTTCGATGCCGCGACGGATGTCATCGAGCGCAGTCAGAGCGTCTCTCAACCACCCCCTCTCTCCGGTTTGCGTGTCCTCGACGAGGTCCGGGCTCAGCGACCAGTCGGCCGTGCCCGCGGTCAAGGGGTGACGGGAGTCGTACGAGGAGAAACGGAGGTGCTGCGATGGCCGGGGGTCGGTGCGACGCACCACGGTTTCTTCAGTCGCCAGCATCGGGATCGTCACCGGGTGAAGGGATCGTCGTGATCCGGTAGCGGGCGCGGTCCTCCGGGGAGAGTGTGGCCAGGCACTTCAACAGGTCGCGCGCGATCTTGAGTGCCTGATAGGGCGACAGGAAAGCCTCGAATTCCCGGGTCATCTCTTCGGTCCCGTGGATGTCGAACTGATGTCCTCCGGGCTCGGAGGCATCCTTCCTCCGCATCCGGTCCCAGTCCAGGTGGCGGCGAACCAGATTCACTACAATTGAGGTGCTCGCGCCGTCCGACTGGGCGTGGACGATGGCGTTGTCGATGGGAGCAGCCCGGAATCGGGCGCTTCTGCGGACACGCAGTTCGTTCGGAGCTGCCTCTCGTTCGGTCGTCATCGGATACTCCCGGCCGATCTCACCTGACCCCGGATCGGCGCCACTCCGTGCGGACGCGCCCTCGCGGGAGAGCGCAGGATAGCGCACGAGTTGCCCCGAGATGGGTCGAACGCCGCGCGGAGCCCCGTGCTTCGTGCGGGGAAACAGGAGCGCAGGTCGTTCTCGGGAGCGCCCGAAGAGGGCCCCGACGCCCCGGAGAAGTCTGCACTTCGCTCAGGGTTCGGAAGGTCCGGTCGAGGTCAGGGTGATCCGGTGTTTCTCGACAGGTCGGCCGGCGACGAGATGGCCCTGGATCACTTCCTCGAGGGCGCCGGGATCCAAGCCGGCGTACCAGACGCCTTCCGGGTACACGACGCCCACGGGGCCGCCGGCGCAAACGCGGAGACAGGCGGCCTTCGTCCGGGCGACCGTGCCCCCGGGGTTCGGGCCGGCGGTGAGGCCGAGTTCGTCCAGGCGGCGCTTGAGGTAGGCCCAGGACTGCCGAGCCTGCTCCGGGGCGCAGCACTTCGGGGTGGCGGCGTCGCAGCAGAGGAACAGGTGGCGCCGGATGCGGACGACGCCGATCTCCTCCGCCCGCCGGGCGGCAGCCAAGCGGGAGTCGGTGGGTTCGGGGTCGGCGGCGCGACGCTCGCCGGGTCCGCGGGCCGGGGGACTGGCGGGGTCGGCCGCCATCAGACGGCGGCGCCCACCGGACAGGACACTCCGGTGCCCCGGATTCCGCAGTAGCCGTCGGGGTTCTTCGCCAGGTACTGCTGGTGGTACTCCTCGGCGTAGTAGAAGGGCGGCGCATCCTCGATCTCGGTGGTGACGGCGCCGTAGCCGGCGGCGCGCAGGCGGTCGGCGTAGTCGCTCCGGGACTCCTCGGCCAGGCGGCGCTGTTCCGGGGTCGCCGGGTAGATCGCGGAGCGGTACTGGGTGCCGATGTCGTTCCCCTGCCGCATCCCCTGGGTCGGGTCGTGGTTCTCCCAGAAGACTCGCAGGAGGTCGGCGTAGGACCTCCGGGCCGGGTCGAAGACCACGCGGACGGTCTCGGCGTGCCCGGTGCGGCCGGTGCAGACCTCCCGGTAGGTCGGGTTCGGCGTCACGCCCCCGGCGTAGCCCACCGAGGTGGAGTGGACGCCGTCCAGTTGCCAGAACAGCCGCTCGCACCCCCAGAAACACCCGAACGCGAAGAACGCCTCCTCCAGTCCACCGGGCCACGGCGGCGCGAGCGGCGTCCCCAGCACGAAGTGGGCGTCCGGGATGGCCATCGGATCCTTTCTCCCCGGCAGAGTCGGGCCGGGCAAGCGAACCTTTGATTCGATGGTCAGCACGGGCAGATTCCGAGGGGCAGGCCGACGCAGTGTACCTCGGATGTTGTCCCGGGACCGGCTCGGCTACGACGTGGTGTCCCGCCTCGCGATCTCTCCGATCGGACCGGGCCAGCCGTACGCCACACAGCCAGCCGGGAAGTCCAAGTCGTCTGGGCTCGCCTCCTTGTCGAATCGAACCAGATCCATCTTCCACGCTTCAGACCTTGCCTGAAACGCCGCCCAAGCGGAGATCAACGCATCCCATTCGTGCGAGTTCTCCGTCAGATCTGCGCTCTCCGCGTCACCAGACGGCAAGTGAATCGCATCAGCAAGAAACTGGTTCATCGCTTGACGGCACCTACGAAACTCTTCGAGTCTTCTCGGGTAGTCAACATCGCGTCGCCGAGTGAATTCCTCAGCACTTTCGTTTCTCTTCGGTCTCGCAGGCTTGGTCGGCTCTTCCGGGTAGCGATACTTGTTCTTTTTCCCGGCGGGCTGGAGAGCGAAGTACAGCACTTTCGGATGGGTCTCGGTTGCGTACATGTCGACGCGCTTCCGCAGTTTCCGCAACACGAATATGCCGTTGACGGACATCGCGCTGTAGAGACTGTTGGGGGTTGCGACGCTGTTGCGGACGGCCCCATAGCGTTCTGCCAGATGCTGGTCAGCCTTCCGCCAGCCGGACTTGCCCGACGACCAGTAGGTCAGGGTGTCGATGCCGATTCCCTCTACTGGCCCGAACTCCGGCTTGCTGCTTTCGCCACACTTGATCGCTTTCCTGGCCATCCGATCCAAGAACCATCGCAGGGCGCGACCGGTCGTCTGCGCGGTGTCACACGCTGCCGACAGGACTATTCCCGACACGACGCGGATGGCGGCGACGCCGTGGCGGTCGTTGCCGCCGGGGTCGTAGCCGAGGAAGCAGCCGGTCAGGTCGGTGGTCATGCGCTTGTCCTCCGTGAGCGGGGGCGGTCGATGCGTCGGCGTGGATGGCCCAAGTCGCGTGGGTCGGCGAAACCACACCCGCGCTCGGACCATACCGGACCGGTACCGGAAGCAGGCGGTGGGTTCGTATGCCGGCTTCGCCGGTGCGCTCCGAGATCGTCGATCGGGCGCGGGAGGACGCCCGCGTTCGTGGCCGCTTTGACTCGCCACCGGCGCGACGGAACCGGCCGGGCGGATCGGAGAGGTTCTGAGTCCGGGAGCGAGGAATGCGAAAGGGCGCTTCGGCAGAATCGGGGGCCGCCGCCGTGCGAGGCTTGGGCGACCAAGATCGGGCGCGTGCTGGCGGAAAGCTGCTGCGCCCGGCGCCGGCTCCCACCCCGGCAGGGGATGCGGCCGCGTCGTGTCGCTGCTTCCCTTCGGTAGAGGGAACGAAGCCCGTCCCGTCGGCGCGGTACTCGCGCTCGCGCCCCGGAACGATCCGCTCCGCAGTCGGCTCTCGTCGCCGGGAACGGCATCGTCAGCGAGCCCGCGGAGTGCGCCCCGGCGACCTCGGCGGACTGACCTTCCCGGGGCGATGCGGCGGCGGAAGCACCGGCTACGCCGACGCCATGCGGGCGAGGAGGGGCCAGAAGCCGAGTTGCTCCACGGCGTGGCTGCGGTAGATGCCGAGTCCGTCCACCCCGGCCTCCCGGGCGGCCTCCGCCGCCGCCGTCATCGCCTCCGCGGTCTGCAGGCTGCCGGGGTGGTAGCAGGAGAACTCGGCGACCACCGGGACCCGCCCCGTCACCGTCTCCACCATCTGCCGGCAGCGGCGGGCGATGGTCTCGAGGTCCGTCGTCGAGCGGAACCACAGGTGCATCTCGTCCACGAGCCCCTGCCCTACCCAGGAGGGCCAGTCCTGCATGGCTGGGAGGTAGCCCTCCAACTCCCGGTCGATGACGGTGGCAGTGAAGACCGCGTCCGGGCGCTCCCGCTTCACCGCGTCCCGGAGGTCGCGCACCATCCCGGTCCAGAGATCGGCGCGGAAGCGCACCCATTCCGGGTCGCCGTTGGGGATCCCGAAGGGGTCCCGCCCGGCCGCCTCCCGGAAGGCGGAGGCGATGGACTCCTCGTAGCCGTCCACCGAGACGCCGTCCGCGTCCTCGTTGATCGAGACGAACTCCGCCTGGATGCCGCGGGCCCCGCTCGAGCGGAGGAGCGCCGTGAACGCCTCCGCTTCGTGGCGGCGGCCCTCGGGCCGTCCCGGACTCAGGAACACTTTCTCCCAGGGCTCCATCTCGTCGCTCAGCGTCCGGTTCCGGTGCCGATGCTCCGGGTGCTCCCGCAGGAAGTCGCTGAGGCTCGGGACCCGCCGCGGATGGCTCCAGATCGGCCGGTGGGCGTCGAGCGTCTCCCGGCCCTCCGGCGTCCCGAAACGCGGGACCATGAAGTTCGCCGACCAGGCGGGGTACATCCGCAGCCCGCCGTGGGACGCCACCGCCTTGTAGGGGTGCACCTCCACTCCGGCAGCCTCCCCGGCTTCGACGAGTTCCGCGGAAGCCCCCGGCGCGAACACCCGGGAGACCCCGTGGTCGGCGCAGCGGGCGATGTATTCCTCGACCTCGGTCCGGCCGTCCGGCCCCGGTTCGTGGAGTTCGCCCAGCCCCAGGTCCTGCCCCCAGAGGTTGACGCCGGCGGACAACTCCCTCCGGGCGCCGCCCGAGGACGCCGCCCCGGCCCCCGGTCCCGATTCCGGCGGGGCGCCGCAGGCCGCCGTGGCCGCCGCTGTGGCCGCGACCGCGCCCCGGAGGAAGTCGCGCCGCCCGAGACCGTCCGGCTCCGGAGTCCGGTTCCCCGTCTCTTTCCCGGTCTCCCTGCCGGCTCCTCCGGGCGGCCGGCGCGACTCCTCCCCTGCCCCCCTCATCCGGCGACCCCGTTCCGCACCGCGTCCTCGATCCCGGCGGCGAACAGGTCCACTTCCTCGAGCGTGGTGAAGACGCTCGGCGAGACCCGGATGCAGTCGAACTCGCCGGCGACGAACCGCGGCCGCACATGGACCCGGTACTTCCGTTCCAGGAAGTCCGTCAACTCCCCGGAGTCCACCCCGGCGATCCGCATCGCCCCGATCCCGCAGGCCTGGGCCGGGTCGGGCGGATTCAGGACGGTGACCCCGGGCAACTCCTTCACCCGTTCCGACCACCTCCGGCGCAGGAACACCAGCCGCGCCGCCTTCCGCTCCGCGCCGAGCCCCTCGTGGAAGGTCACCGCTTCGGTGATCGCCCCCCGGAGCGCGATCGGATGGGTGCCGATCTGCTCGAACTTGCGGATGTCGTCCGCCTGGGTCGCCGGGGCGCTCATGAGCGGCCAGACCTTGGGGATCTTGTCCTTCCGCACATGGAGGAACCCGGTGCCCACCGGGGCGAACAGCCATTTGTGGAGGCTGGTGCCGTAGTAGTCGCAGTCCAACTCGTCCCGGGTGAAGGGGAAGTGGGCGAACCCGTGGGCGCCGTCCACCAGGGTCTCCACGCCGTGGCGGCGCGCCATCCGGCAGATCTCCCCCACCGGGAAGATCTGGCCGGTGGTGTAGGTGGTGTGGCAGATCAGGAGCACCTTCGTCCGGGGGGTGATCGCCCGCTCCAGGATGCCGGTCAACTCCGAGAGATCCTCCGGCGGCGTGGGGTACGGAACCGTCCGCAGCACGATGCCCTCGCGCCGCTCCCGCTGGCGCCAGGTCATGAGCATCCGCGGATAGTCCTGGGTGGTCGTCAGCACTTCGTCGCCCCGGGCCAGCGGCAGGCCGAACTGGACGATCTCCATCGCCTCGCTGGCGTTCCGGGTGAAGGCCAACTCGTCGGCGCCGCAACCGAAGACGGACGCCAGGCGGCGGCGCGTCACTTCGAGCCGAGGGCCGAGGAGTTCGTCCACATAGAGCGACGGCGCCATGTTCGTGATGTCCTGGTACTGCCGCACCGCCCGCTGCACCGGGATCGGCGCGGGGCTCACGCTGCCGCTGTTCAGGTTGATGTGGTTCCGGTCGACGCTGAACGCCTCCCGCACCCGGAACCAGAAGTCCTCGTCCTGCGCCGCCTCCTCCGGCGGGGCGCCGCCGAGCCGGGAGACCGCCCGCTCGAGGCGCTCCCCGGCGTCCGCGCCGAGGGCGGTGAGCGCGCCGCCTGCGGCTGCCAGAAAGGACCTTCGATGCATCATGAGCCGCGCCCTCCCGGACACCCGGCGAAGGGTACCGAAGCGCCTCCGGGATCGCCGGCGCCGGGCCGAACCGGGCGCGGCGGCAGGCGCCGGCGGCTCGGATACCATCGCCTGCCGGAGGCGCGGCCCGCATCCGGACACCCCGGCGCCGCGATTCGCTCGATGGACGACCGGAACTGGCTGGAGAGGCGATTCGGCATCGCCGCCCGCGGCTCGACGCCCCGGAGGGAGGTCGCCGCCGGGCTGACCACCTTCCTGGCGATGGCCTACATCACCGTGGTCAACCCGGGGATCCTCTCCGAAGCGGGCATGGACTTCGGGGCCGTGTTCGTGGCCACCTGCCTGGCGGCCGCGGTCGGGACCGCCGCGATGGGCCTCCTCGCGAACTACCCGGTCGCCCTGGCGCCGGGAATGGGGCAGAACGCCTTCTTCGCCTTCACCGTGGTGCTGGGCATGGCGGTGGACTGGCGGGTGGCGCTGGGCGCGGTCTTCGTCTCCGGCGTGCTCTTCATCGTCCTGAGCGTGCTGCCGGTGCGCGAGTGGCTGATCAACGCCATCCCCCGGGACCTGAAACACGGCATGGCCGCCGGGATCGGGCTCTTCCTCGGGTTCATCGCCATGCGGAACGCCGGGATCGTCGAGAGCAACCCGGCGACGATCGTCTCCTTCGGCGACCTCACCGCCTTCGGCCCGGCGGCGGCCTTCCTCGGATTCATCGCCATCGCCGCCCTGGTCGTCCGGAAAGTCCCCGGCGCGATCATCCTCGGCATCCTCGCCGTCTCCCTGGTCGGCTGGCTCTTCGGCGGCGCGGAGTTCCACGGCGTCCTGGCGGCGCCGCCCTCCCCGGCCCCGGTCTTCCTGGAGTTGGACATCGTCGGGGCCCTGAGCCTTTCGATGGTCGCGGTCATCCTGTCGCTCCTGCTCGTGGATGTCTTCGACACCGCCGGGACCCTGGTGGCGATCACCACCCGCGCCGGGATGCTCGGGAAGGACGGGCGGCTGCCCCGGCTCGGTCGGGCGCTCCTCGCCGACTCCGGCGCCACCGCCTTCGGGGCGCTCGCCGGGACCTCCTCCACCACGAGTTACATCGAGAGCGCCGCCGGGGTGGAGAGCGGCGGCCGGACCGGCCTCACCGCGCTCACGGTCGCCGCCGGCTTCCTCCTCTGCCTGCTCTTCGCGCCGCTCGCGCAGAGCGTTCCCGGCTACGCCGCCGCAGCCGCGCTGCTCTTCGTGGCCACCCTCATGGCGCGCAGTTTCGCCGACCTCACCTGGGAGGACGCCACCGAGGCGGCGCCGGCGGTCATCACCGCCATCGCCATGCCCCTCAGTTTCTCGATCGCCGACGGCATCGGGGTCGGCTTCCTGGCCTACGCCGGCGCCAAGGTCCTCTCCGGACGGGCGCGGGAGTGCCCCGTTGCGGTGTTCGTCGTCGCCCTGATCTTCGCCCTGAAGTTCGCCCTGCTGTAGAGCCGGCGGACTCGGACCGGCGCCGGGTCGAAACCGCGGACGGGCCCGGCGCGCCGGCCGTCGGCCCTACCCCGAACCGCGCCCGGAGGTACCCCATGCGCCGTTGCCCCGCCGCTCCCGCCCCCACCCTCTCACCCGCCGCCGGCCTGGTCCTCGCCGGCCTGTTGTTCCTCACCGCCTTCCCGGTCGCCGCGCCGGCCCAGCCGACGGTTCCCTATCTGCCCGGCGACGACGGGGTGTTGCCCCAACCCCGGGTGGCGCTCGTGAACACCGTGGTCGTGGACGTCGAGGACGGAACCGTGCTCCCGGACGCCGTGGTCGTGGTTCGCGACGGTCTCATCGAATCCGTGGGATCCGGCCCGCCTCCGGAGGGCGTCCATGTCCTCGACCTCGGGGGCCGTCACCTCCTGCCCGGGCTCATGGACGCCCACTGGCACGGGCGCACCCTCGACGGCCTGCGGCGGGCGCTCGAATCCGGCGTGACCACGATGAAGAGCGCCGCGGTCGGCAGTTTCCTCGATGTGCGGATGAACGACCTGGTCGAGCAGGGCTTCGTCGCCGGGCCCGAGATCTTCGCCGCCGGCGTCTATGTCCTCCCGAACCTGGGCCAGTCGGCGCTCGCCGACCCCCGCCTGTATCCCTACCTGAACCGGGAGGTGCGCGGCATCGAGGCGGTGCGGGAGGTGGTCCGGGTGGATGTGGACCGGGGGGCGCGGTGGATCAAGACGAGATCCGGGGGAACGACCTCCGGCCCGAACGGCCCCGACCCGAAGATGATGGTGTACGGGGTGGACGAACTCACCGCCATCGTCGAGGAGGCGGACGCCCTCGGCGTGCGGGTCTCCTGCCACGCCCACGGGAAGGAAGTGGTGCGGAACGCGATCGTGGCCGGCTGCGCCACCATCGAGCACGGCACCTATGTGGACGAGGAGGGGCTCCGGCTGATGGTGGAACGGGGCGCCGCCTGGGTGCCGACCTATACCTCGGTGGTCGGGTTCCTGCTGCCCCACGACGACTACGACAGTTCCGCCAGTTTCCAGCGGGGGACCCACCTGCTCCACTACCTGGAGAAGGCCTTCGCCCGGGCGCTCGAACTCGGGGTCACCATCCTCACCGCCACCGACACCCGGTACGGGCCGAGGAGCAACAACCGGATCTACCGGGAGATGACCCACTTCGTGGAGATGGGGATGACCCCGCTCGAAGCGCTGCAGTCGGCCACCATCCGCTCCGCCGAGGTGTACGGCATCCGGGACCGCACCGGGGCCATCGAGGTCGGCCTGGAAGCGGACCTGGTGGCGGTGGACGGCAACCCGCTGGAGGACATCTACGCCACCCATGAGCCCATGTTCGTCATGAGCAACGGCCGGATCGTCTTCCACCGCACCGTGGATCCCGACCACTACATCCCGCGGCAGGTCGGCGTCACCGGCTTCGGGACCGGAGGCCCGCGCCCGTAGCCGGCCCTGCCGCGGCGCGATCGCGGGGGAGCGGCCCGGACGCGCCGCTACGGACCGGCGGAGCCCGGCGCGGTCTCTTCCGGGTTCAGCCGGCAGTCGTCGGCGTCGCAGCGCACCCGGAAAGGCTCGCAGTCCGGGGCCTCGATCTCCAGGACCAACTCGCCGATCCACTCGACCGTCAGGGTCCGCTCGAACCCGCCTTCCACTTCCCGGAGGGAGAAGTCCTCGACGAACGCCCAACTCGGGGGCGGGTAGAGCCCGCCGTCCCGATAGGGCGCCACCAGGTGCACCGCGGTCCGGGCGCTCTCGTCCCGGATCGAGAACGATCCCCCGAAGGATTCGTACTCCTCGCGGCGGATGCCGTCGTGTTCGGCCTCCACCACCAGTCCGGAACAGGCCGGCGTCGGACTCGGCGTCGGCTCGGGCTCCGGCGGCGGCGGAGCGGGAGTCGTCGGCGTCGGGGCGGGCGCTCGGGGCGACGACTCGGAGCCGCCGCAGCCCGGGAACACCGACGCGGCGGCGAAGCCGACGGCGAACGAACCGGCGAGGAAGCGCCGGGCCGCCCCGCCGGCGCGGCTACGGATCATCGATGGGCCACCTCGGCCGCGCCGACACCCGAGGGCCGAGGCTCTCGAGCACTTCCCCGGCGCGGACCGAGAGGAATCGCCACTGGTCGAGAGCGAACCCGTTGGAGCGGAACTCGTGCGCCCACCGGATCAGGATCGGATGGATCACGAGCAGCGTCGGCCCCGGCGGCACGCCCTCGATGAGGAAGCGGCCCTCGGCGTCGGCGAACGCCCCCGGGCCCTCCCGGGCCCCGTCGCCGCCGGGTTCGCCGGGAAGGATCGTCCGCACATAGAAGTGGGCGGCCGGCCGCCCGAAGGAGGTCTCCAACTCTCCCCGCACCGATCCGTACCCCGCGGAGAAGCCCGGAGCCGGGTAGAGCGCGGAGACCCCGGCGCGGTCGTCGGCGGCGAGCCGGTTCGTCCTCGAGGTGTAGGACATGACCGGTCCGGAGACGCCGGCCGGCGGGGGCGACCCGTCCTCCGACTCGATCTCCGGGAGGAAGCGGCGGGATTCGAGCGCCGACTCCGTATGCCCGAGCCCGAGGCAGTGCCCCAACTGGTGGAGGATCTCCGACTCCACCCACCCGCTGCTGACCTGCTGGCCCTCCTCCAGGATCTGCGCGTACTCGGGGTTCAGTTCGATGTCGCAGGCGGTGATGACGCCGTCCTCGATCCGCGCCGAGTTGATGGAGAAGGGCCAGGTGGAGCTCACGAGCGGGGGGAACCCCGAGAACCCGATCGTGTTCACCCCGTCCGCCAGCGACCCCCACTCCCGCGCCACGGTCCGCTCCTCCATCTCCAGCCGGATCGCCGAAGTCGAAACGGCGTTCCACCTGGCGACCGCCGCCGTCGCCGCCTCGCGCCAGCCGCCGCCGCTCACCGGGAAGCCGACCCCGTGCTCGTTGTCGAGGAGCCGGAAACGCAGGTTGCGGGAGTCCGCGGCCCAGCGGGGCGCCGCGTCCGCGCGGACGATCCGGTAGTCCGGGTCCCGGAACGAATAGCCGGCCGCCGGCCCGGCGAGCGCGCCGACGACCAGGCTCGATCCGAGCCCCCATCCGAGAATGGACGCCGCCGGCCCGCGGAGGCCGCGTCTCGCGTGCGCTCCGCCGCGCTTCATCCGGTGCAGGTCCGCTCGTCGCAGCGGAGCGGGACCGGCGGGCAGCCGGGGCTGCGGATGGCGAGTTCGAGTTCCCCGATCCAGGAGATCGTGAGCCGCTGCACCCGCCCCTCCGCTCCCGACCGCTCGAAGGAGAAATCGCTGAGGAAGGCGAGCGGACGGGGGATGGAACGGATGTCGCTGTGGGCGCTGCCGTAGTAGGGCGAGATGAGATGGATCGAGGTGCCGGGATCGGAGTACCAGAGGCTCAGCCGCAGCCGGGAGACCCGCTCGCGCTCGTCCACGAAGCCTTCGTGGACCTCGGTCGCCAGGAAGCGGAGGAGACTGCAGTCGGGAGCGGCGTCCGGCTGCGAGGCCCCCGTCGGAGCGCCCTCCCCGGCAGCCGCGGCCGGCGGCGGGACCGGGAACGGCGCCCCGAGGAGGAGCCCGAAGAGGGCCGACCCGACGAGGCGGCGCGACCCGGTCACCGCACCGCGCCTCGGCCGCGGAAAACGGAGATCCCGGGGACCTCGGTGACCCCGCCGGCGGTCACCTCCGCCCAGAGCCACTGATCCTGGAACGAGAGCGCCCACTCGCCGGGGAAGTGGTGCGCGCTGAGGATCAGCATCGGATGGATCCAGAGCAGGACCGGCCCCGGCCGGACGCCTTCCAGCCGGAAGACGCCGTCGCCGTCGGCGAACGCGCCGGGCCCGGCGCGCGCATCCTCCTCCCCGATCTCGACCGCCTGGACATAGGCGAACCGGGCCGGCCCGCCGCCCTCGAACCGGATCGTCCCCGACAGCGATCCGGTGGAAGCCCGGAACCCCGGCGCCGGGTAGAGGAGGGAGACCGCGATCTCGTCGTCCGGCATCAGGAACGGCCCGTCCCGGCCGTAGGACATCGTCGGGTCGGGGTAGAAGCCGGTCAGATCGACTTCGGTGAGTTGCGCGTAGAAGGGCATCGGCAGGACCACCGAGTGGAGCAGGCCGAGGCAGTGGCCGACCTCGTGGAGCACCAGCGCGGTCATCCGGTCGAGGCGGTACTGCAGGGCGCCGGTCCGGAAGACCTCGGGGTTCAGCGCCACATCGCAACTCTGCAGCGCGCCCCCGGAGAAGTCCCAGGAGGCGAATCCCGCCGCCGGGATGTCCTCTTCCGCGAACGCCGACGAGAACCCGATGGTGTTGATCCCGTCGGCGTCGATCCCGGCGTCCTGCGCGGCGACGGTCTCCTCGAGTTCCAGGGCGATCGCGGCGGTCTCCACGGCGTTCCACTGGCCGATCGCCGCCTCGAGGAATTCGCGCCAGGCAGCGGCGCTCTCGAAGTTCCCGTTCACCTCGAGATTGGCGTTCTCCAGCAGCCGGTAGCGCACCGGCCAGGCGTCGTCGGCCCAGCGCTGCGCTCCCTCCTCGCCCGCGACGACGAATCGCGGATGGGCGAAGCGGTAGGCGGTCCCGGCGGACGCCGGCGCGGCGAGCGCCCCGCTGCCGGCAACGATCCCGACCGCGACCGCCGTCGCGACGCCCCCGAGGATCCCGGCGACGAGGCCGGCCCGGTTCCGGCGGACCGCCGCCCCGCGCGGCCGGCATCCGCGACGCGTCACTCCTCGGCTCATCCGCTCCACTCTATCCGAGAGCGGCGTTCCCCGCAGTGGCCGCCCCTCGTCGGCGGGAGCCGCCGCTCCTTCCGCGCCTCCCTCCCCCGTTCGATTCGGCGCGGGCGCCTGCGCCCGCCTCGTCGCCGGCGGGAGCCGGATCTCGCGCTCCGCGCCGGGGTTCCGCCGGGGTTCAGGACACCGGCGGGTCGGGCAGGAACCGGGCGTACTCCCGTACCGCGCGCTCCACGGTGAACCATCGCCCGCGGGCCCTCGACCGCTCCCGCGCCGGCGGCTTCCGGAGGGTCGCCAGAATCGCCTCGGCCAAGGCCGCGGGGTCGCCGACGGGCGTCAACTTTCCGTAGCGCCCACTCTCGAGGACCTCCGCCGGGCCCACCGGGCAGTCCGTGCTCACCACCGGACACCCGCAGGCCAGCGCCTCGATCAGCGCGATGCCGAGCCCCTCCGAGCGCGAGGAGGAGGCCAGGACCCCGGCGCGCGCCATGAAGGCGTACGGGTTCTGGACATGTCCGGGGAACGAGACCTCCCCCGCGAGACCGAGGTCCGCCGCCTGCCGCTCCAGCCGCGCGCGCCCCGGGCCCTCGCCGAGGATCACGAGGCGCGCCGACTGCCGCTCCCGCACCGACATGAAGGCCCGCAGGAGGGTCGCGAAGTCCTTCTCCTTCGCCAGCCGCCCGACGCCGAGGATCACCGGCGGCGCGTCCGGCGCGAAGAAAGGGTGGTCGGGAACCGCCGCCGCCAGCCGGGGGAGGTCCGGGCCGACGACGGGGTTGTAGATGGTCGTGAACCGGCCCCGGGGAATGCCGGCCGCCCGCGACCAGCGGTCCGCCACGCCGCGGGAGACCGCCACGATCCCGTCCGCCTGCGGCAGCGCCCGGAAGACCGGCCGTTCCGCCAGCCAGCCGCGCAGGGGGCCCGTTCGCTCCGGCCGCCGCCAGGGCCCGGGGACGGCGTGGAGGCCGACGACCACCCGGGTCGGGGCGGCGGCGTTCCGGCGCGCGACGAGGGCGAGGAGGTTGGCGCTGTCCCCGGCGGCGTAGAGCGCGACCGGGGACCGCTCCCGCAGGTACCCGGTCAGCGCCCCGAGCCGCCGCCACAGCCAGACCCGGGAGGCGCCGGGATGGGGGCGCACGAAGGGGAGGCGCGAGGTCGAGACCTGGCGCAGCAGCACCGGGAGACTGCGGAAGAAGGCGCCCGGCCGGTACGACCTATGGGGGGGGGGGGGGGGGCGCAGGTCCACGAGGCGGACCCCGGGATCGAGCCGAGGCGGCGCCGGCCCCGGGGACCCGAAGAAGAGCAGGTCCACCGTCCGACCCTGGTCCGCCAGCGCCTGCGCCAGGGCGACCTGGACCGTGGCCTGCCCGCCGCCGGACAGTCCCCCGACGAGCACCGCCACCGGCCTCCGGTCGGCTGCCCGGGGGTCGCCGGCGACCGGAATCGCGCCGCTCCCCGCCCGGGTCACGCCCGGCGCCCGCTCCGGGGGTCCGGTCGGAGGCCGGCGAAGGCCCGCGGCGGGATCGGCGCGGCCTCCGCCGTATTCACCGGCCGGGGGCGCCCGGGATCTCTTCCCGGAAGTGCCGGCCCAGGTCGTACTGCGCCGACTCCGGCCCCCCGACCTGAAGGGCGCACCGCGGACAGTTGGTGCGTTCCCCGACGCGCGCCTGCGAATTCGTGGCGTACCGGTCCCTCCCGGCGAAGGGGAACGGCGCCGACCGTCGCTCCGCGAGATCGGGTCTCGGCCCCGGCCGGGGCGGCTTCGCGCGGGTCGGGTTCGGTCGCCGGCGGATCGCGGTTTCCGGCCGGCGCCGGTCCGGATCGTCGGGGTCGTCGGCCCGGCGCGAGGCGCACCCTCCCCGCCCCCGACGACGAACCCCGGGTGGCGAAGGGGTCGGCGGTCCCGGCGGACGCCGGCGCGACAGGCGCCGCGCCTCCGCCGGTGATCGCGAGGACGATCCTGACAGCGACGCCACCCGCGATCCCGACCCGGACCCCGCGGACCGCCGCCCCGCGCGGCCGGTGTCGCCGGGCGTCACCTCTCGGCTCATCCTCGTTCACTCTATCCGAGCGCGGGCTCCCGGCAGTGACCGCGCCCCGCGGGTCCAAGCCCCCCCCCGGTCGACGCGGCTCCGGCTCCTCCGCACGCCTCCTCGGCGACGGGGGCCCGGTCCCGCGCTCCGGCCCGGGGTCAGCCGGGGTTCAGGACGCCGGCAGGCCGGGCAGGAACCGGGCGTACTCCCGTACCGCGCGTTCCACCGTGAACCACCGCCCGCGGGCCCTCAGCCGCTCCCGCGCCGGCGGCTCCCGGAGGGTCTCCAGGATCGCCTCGGCCAGCGCCGCCGGGTCGCCGACCGGCGTCAACTTCCCGTATCGCCCGTCCTCGAGGACCTCCGCGGGGCCGGCCGGGCAATCGGTGCTCACCACCGGACAGCCGCAGGCCAGCGCCTCGATCAGCGCGATGCCGAGGCCCTCCCAGCGCGAAGAAGAAGCCAGCAGACCGGCGCGCGCCAGGAAGGGGTACGGGTTCTCGACATGTCCGGGGAACGAGACCTCGCCCGCGAGACCGAGGTCCGCAGCCAGTCCCTCCAGGTGTGCGCGCTCGGGGCCCTCGCCGAGGATCAACAGCCGCGCCGGCTGCCGCTGCCGCACCGACGCGAAGGCCCGCAGCAGGGTGGCGAAGTCCTTCTGCTTCGCCAGCCGACCGACGCCCAGGATCACCGGAGGTCCCGCCGGGTCGAAGAAGGGATGGTCGGGAACCGCCTCTGCCCGGCGCCGCAGGTCGGGGCCGACCACCGGGTTGTAGATGGTGGTGATGCGAGTCCGGGGAATCCGGGCCGCCCGCGACCAGCGGTCCGCCACGCCGCGGGAGACGGCCACGATCCCGTCCGCCTGCGGAAGCGCCCGGAGCACCGGCCGTTCCGCCAGCCAGCCGCGCCGGGAGCCGGTCCGCTCCGGGCGCCGCCAGGGGCCGGGAACGACATGCAGCCCGACGACCACCCGGGTCGGGGCGGCAGCGTTCCGGCGCGCGACGAGGGCGAGGAGGTTGGCGCTGTCCCCGGCGGCGTAGAGCGCGACCGGGGACCGCTCCCGCAGGTACCCGGTCAGCGCCCCGAGCCGCCGCCACAGCCAGACGCGGGAGGCGCCGGGATGGGGGCGCGCGAAGGGGACGCGGGAAGCCGAGACCTGGCGCAGCAGAACCGGGAGACTGCGGAAGAAGGCGCCCGGCCGGTACGACCTAGGGGGGGGGGGGGGGCGCAGGTCCACGAGGCGGACCCCGGGATCGAGCCGAGGCGGCGCCGGCCCCGGGGAGCCGAAGAAGAGCAGGTCCACCGTCCGACCCTGGTCCGCCAGCGCCTGCGCCAGGGCGACCTGGACCGTGGCCTGCCCGCCGCCGGACAGTCCCCCGACGAGCACCGCCACCGGCCTCCGGTCGGCTGCCCGGGGGTCGCCGGCGACCGGAATCGCGCCGCTCCCCGCCCGGGTCACGCCCGGCGCCCGCTCCGGGGGGCCGGTCGGAGGCCGGCGAACGCCGCCGGCGGGATCGGCGCGGCCTCCGCCGTACTCACCGGCCGGGGGCGCCCGGGATCTCTTCCCGGAAGTGCCGGCCCAGGTCGTACTGCGCCGACTCCGGCTCCCAGACCTGCAGGGCGCGCTGCGGACAGTTCGTGAGTTCCCCGACGCGCACCTCCGAGTCCGTGGCGTAGAGATCCACCCGGACGAAGTCGAAGGGCGCCGACAGCCGCTCCGCCAGGTCGAGCATCAGCCCCAGCCGGGGCGGCTTCCGGTGAGCCGGGTTCGGGCGCCCGCGGACCGCCACTTCCAGCCGCCGCCAGTCCGGGTCGTAGAAGGTGCAGGTGTACCTCTCGGTGAAGCGGTGGAGCGCTTCCATGATGAAGCGGGGTTTCCCCCGGAAGCAGAACATCTTGTACTCCGGCGCCTGGTGGCGGCCGTCCGCCGTGAAGAACTCCTCGACCAGGATCTTCTGCCGCAGGTGACGGTAGTTCCATTCCCGGCCCTCCCGGTAGAAGTCGAGGGCGAGCCAGCGGCGCAGCGTCTCCCGGTCGGGGAAGTCCCCGGGCTCCCGGACGAAACGGAGGACCGCGGCGGCGGCCGTCGGTTTCACCACGCAGGGGAACCGGCCCGGGACGAACGACTCGACTTCCCCGACCGTCCGCAGCAGGGCGTAGGTGCGGAGGTTGTACTGCGCCCCGACCCGGAGTTCGATGAACATCTTGGCGTATTCCTTGTCGCTCACCAGGCGCCGCAGCGGTTCCCGGAGCGAGCCGTCCACGCGCCGGGCGAACAGGTGGTCGGCGTACCGGACCGGTCGGCGTTCCGGCAGCCGACCGTGCGCCAGCAGGAACTCCACCCGGGCGAAGGCCCGGTCCCCCGGGGGGATCCGCGGGAAGAGGGCGAGGCCGGTACGGAGGACGACCCGCCGGAGACGTTTCCGGAACCTCCGTGATTCGGCCGCTTGAGTCATCGTTTCCCCGGAGGAACTCCCGCCAGGCGTCGGCGCTCTCGAAATTCCCGTTCACCTCCGGATTCGCGTTCTCCGGCACCCGGCAGCGCACCGGCCAAGCGCTGCCCCCCCCCCCCCCCCCCCCCCCCCCAGTGGGCGAAGCGGTGAGCGGTCCCGGCGGACGCCGGCGCGGCGAGCGTCCCGCTCCCGGCGACGATGCCGGCGACGATTCCGGCCGGGCCCCGGCGGACCGCCGCCCCGCGCGGCCGGCGGCCGCGGCGCGTCACCCCGCGGCTCATCCTCGTCATTCTATCCGAGAGCGACTTTCCCGGCAGTGGCCGCGCCCCGCCGCCTCGAGGCCCGCTCGATACCCACTTGAGGCCCGCCCTCCGGATCGTTCCGCGCCCCTCTCCGCCGCCACCGAAGAAGAGCGGATCCACCGTCCGATCCTCGCGCCCCGACGCTTCCGCCGGCGCCGTCCGGACCGTGCTCCGCCCCTGCCGGGGAGTCCCCCCGACGAGCCGCCGCCACTCGACTCCGTCGGCCCGCCGGGGGTCTCCGGGGACGGGCGCCGCGCGGCTCCCGGCCCGCCTCACGCCCGCCGCCGCTCCGGCGAGGTCGGGCCTCCGTCCGGGCAGCCGGGGAGACGCCACCCGCGCCGAGCCCCCGGCCCCGTCCGATCGCATCCGCGCCGGCCCGCAGCGCCGGCGCCGCTACCCCGGTCCGGCGTTCCGCTCCACCGTTCTCAGGAGGCCGGCGAGTCCGGCAGGAACCGGGCGTATTCGCGCACCGCGCGTTCCACCGTGAACCACCGCCCGCGGGCCCTCAGCGGAGCCCGCGCCGGCGGTTCCCGAAGGGTCGCCAGGATCGCCTCGGCCAGCGCCGCCGGATCGCCGACCGGCGTCAGCCGCCCGTATCGTCCGCCCTCGAGGACTTCCGCCGGGCCCGCCGGACAGTCCGTGCTCACCACCGGGCACCCGCAGGCCAGGGCCATGATCAGCACCATCCCGAGCCCCTCCCAAAGGGAAGCGGAGGCCAGGAGACCGGCGCGCGCCATGAAGGCGTAAGGGTTGCGGACATATCCCGGAAACGAGACCTCGCTCTCCAGACCGAGACTCTCCGCCAGTCGCTCCAGCCGCCCGCGTTCCGGCCCCTCGCCGAGGATCAGCAGCCGCGCCGGCTGCCGCGACCGCACCGCGGCGAAGGCCCGGAGGAGCGTCGCAAAGTCCTTCTGCTGCGCCAGCCGACCGACGCCCAGGATCACCGGGGGGCCCGTCGGTTCGAAGAAGGGATGGTCCGGAACCGCTTCCGCCAGCCGGGGCAGGTCGGAGTCGACGACCGGGGTGTAGATGGTGGTGATGCGGGCCCGGGGAATCCGGGCCGCCCGCGACCAGTGGGCCGCCACGCCGCGGGAGATGGCGACGATCCCGTCCGCCTGCGGAAGCGCCCGGAGCACCGGGCGCTCGGACAACCAGCCGCGCCAGGCGCCCGTTCGCTCCGGCCGGCGCCGGGGTCCCGGGACCACGCACAGACCGGCGACCACCCGGGTCGGGACGCCGGCGTTCCGGCGCGCGGTCAGCGCCAGGAGGTTCGCGCTGTCCCCGGCGGCGTAGAGCGCAACCGGAGACGACTCCCGCAGGTACTCGGTCAGCGCCCGGAGGCTGCGCCACAGCCAGACCCGGGAGGCGTCCGGATACGGACGCACGAAGGGCAGGCGCGAGGTCGAGAGCTGACGCAGCAGCACGCCCAGGCTGCGGACGAACGCGCCCGCCCGGGCTGCCCCCCCCCCCCCCCCCCCCCCCCCCCCGAAGTGGCTGTCGGGCCGGGAGAGCGCGCCGGCGGGAGCGGCGTCCCGTGGCGGGGAGCGCCGGAGATCCACGAGGCGGATCCCGGGATCGAGCGCCGGCGGCGCCGGCCCCGGGGTCCGGAAGAAGAGCAGGTCCACCGTCCGACCCTCGCGCGCCAACGCTCTCGCCAGCGTGGTCTGGACCGTGGACTGCCCCCCGCCGGAGAGTGACCCGACCAGCACCGCCACCCGCATTCCGTCGGCCCCCCGGCGGTCTCCGGACGCCCGGGCCGCGCCGTTCCTCGCCGGCGTCACGCCCGGCCCCTGCCCTGACGGCCCGGCCGGAAGCCGGCGCACGGCCCCCGCGCCGACCGGCATTCCGTCGCGGTCACGAGTGGCCGGAGGCGGCATCCCCCCGGAAGTGCCGCCCCAGGTCGTACTGCGCTGACGCCGGCTCCAGGACCTGGAGGGCGCGGTCCGGACAGTGCGTAAGTTCCCCGACGCGCACCTCCGAGTCCGTGGCGTAGAGATCCACCCGGAGAAAGTCGAACGGCGCCGACAGTCGTTCCGCCAAGTCGAGCATCAGCCCGAGCCGGGGCGGTTTCGCGGTGACCGGGTTCGGTCGACCGCGGATGGCCACCTCCAGTCGCCGCCACTCCGGATCGTAGAAGGTGCTGCCGATGCGTTGGCGGTCGATGGCTTCCATGATGAAGCGGGGTTTCCCCCGGAAACAGAACATCCGGTACTCCGGCGCATGGCGGCGACCGTCCACCGTGAAGAACTCCTCGACCAGGATCTTCTGCCGCAGGTGACGGTAGTTCCATTCCCGGCCGTCCCGGTGGAAGTCGAGGGCGAGCCAGCGTCGCAGCGTCTCCCGGTCGGGGTAATCCCCGGGTCCGTGCGCGAGACGGATGAAGTGGGAGGCGGCCGTCGGTTTCACCACGCAGGGGAACCGGTCCGGGACGAACGACTCGACTTCCCCGACCGTCCGCAGGAGGGCGTAGGTGCGCATGTTGTAGCGCGCCCCGACCCGGAGTTCGATGAACATCTTGGCGTATTCCTTGTCACTCACGAAGCACCGCAGCGGTTCCCGGAGCGAACCGTCCACGCGCCGGGCGAACAGGTGGTCGACGTACCGGACCGGTCGGCGTTCCGGCAGCCGGCCGTACGCGAGGAGGAACTCCAGGAGGGCGAAGGCCCGGTCCCCCGGGGGAATCCGCGGGAAGAGGGCGCGGCCGGTCCCGACGACGACCCGCCGGAGACGGTTCCGGAACCGTCGCGAGTCGGCCGCCGGCCTCATCGTCTCTTCGAGGGGTCCCGGCAGGGTTCTTCGCGGGCTCCCGGGGGACTCGACGCCCGTCGGTCCGGGAACTCCGGAGCGATCCTCAGTCGGCGTACCCGCCCAGCGAGAAGTCGGCGGCGTAGCGGGAACGGAGCAGGCGTCGGTTGCGCTCGGTCAACTGTTTCCCGGCCTCCCGCCGCGCGGCGGCGAGGGCCTTCGGCGTGGCCTGCCATCCGGCCATCGTGTTCACGAGCGGCGGTACCGGCACCGGCAGGCCCAATCGCCGGCCGACTTCCTCGAGACCCTCGCCGAACCGTTCCACGACGCCGACGAAGTCCGGCAACCGGCCATCGTCGAGACGGATCTGCCGGTGCTGCGAAAGAAAGTGCCGGTCCGCGTAGGCGTCCGAACCCCAGGGGGTATGGAGCCAGTCGCAGAAATCGTCGAAGTCCCCGGTCTCTGCGAGACCGTAGTAGCGCGCGAAGAGGTTCCGGCGTTTCTCTTCCTTTCGCTCCGGCCCGGCCACGGCCTCCAGCCAGGAGCGGACCCGCACCGGGCGGCCGGCGACCGGATCGTGGAACCTTCGATTGCGTCTGCCGCGGTACCGGTCGTAGCCGGCGGCATAGACCGAAGGCGAGCGGAACAACTCGGAATGCAGGGAGAGCGCACGGCGGTACGGGTGTCGAATGAAGGCGAAACTGAAGTAGTCGCGCGCCTCCGGCAGCGCCGCGTACACCTCGCGGAGGTCGGTGTCGAAGAAGGTCTCGGTATCCGGGGCCAGGTCGCGGAACACGGTCAGGAGACTTCGGGAAGCGGCCTTGGGAACGAGGATGCAGAGGAACCGGTAGCGGGAGCAGACGATCTTCTCGGCGCCGCAATCCGGCCACCGGGCTGCCGTCTGCGCCATGCGCGCGAGTTCCCGGAAGGCGCCCCGCCGGAGCGCGCCGACCGCCGGCCGCCGGAGGGGTGACCGGGCCACGAATCGCCTCAGGACTCGCGGCGCGCCGCTCAGGCGCATCGCTTCGGCTGCGTCCGCTCCACTCCCGCGCCCCGCAACCTCAAGCCGGGGAGACCGGTTCCCGGACGACCGCCATTCGCCGACGATTCTAAACGGAAGTTCCGGAACGGGGAAGACAGGGAACCTCCGGCGTTTTCGGGGCTCGGGCGGGAAGGTGGAGTTGCCCCGATTCCGTGGACACTCCGCTCTTCGGGAAGGAGCCCGGAGGAAGAGCCGGAGCACCCGTCGGTACCGGGAGGAGTTCCGGCGGCGGATGGTGGAGTCGGTGCGCGGCGGGCGCAGTCCGGAGTCGCCGTCGAAGGAGTTCGAGCCGCCGGCGCCGGCGATCCGGAACCGGGTTCGGACGGCGGCCCCGGAAGAGGGTGGGCGGTCGGACCCGTGAAGAGCGGCCGGCGCTTCGGGGGTTTCGGCAGGAGAACCGCCGGCTGCGGGAGGAGCGGTACCTCCCGGAAAAAGCCGCGGCCCGGTTCGCCCGGGAGACCATGAAGGGGCCTTCCGCTTCCCGAGGGCGCCTCAGGCCGAGTTTCGGGTTCTCCCGACGGCCCGGATCCGAGCGGGGTTCCACGCCTGGCGGAGGTGACCGGCCTCGGCTCGGTCGCTCGCGGATCGGGGCCTGTCGGCGGTGATCCGGGTGGTCCACGAGGCCGGCCGCGCGGTGTATGGGGCGCCTCGGGCGCGGGCGGACCTGCGGGCCCCGGGCCGCCGGGTGGCGCGGAAGCGGGTGGGTCCGGTGATGCGGGAGCTGGGCCTGACGGGGGTGACCCGGCGGGTCGCCGCCCCCTGCGTCCGGTGTTCGGGCCGCGCCGCCCCCCGGCTCCTCCCCCGCACTCCGTCCGGGAGCGGCGTTCCCGCCGCGCTTCCCCGACCCGAGGCGCGCCTTCTCCCGCCCCCCCCCTCTCGAGTCGATCCCGACCCCGCCGCCGCGCCGGCCGCCGCCCCGACTCGCGTCCCGCGCTCGCCGGCGCGCCCGTACCGCCGGCCGGCGCGGAAGCCGGTGAGGACTCGCGACGCGGGCCCCGGAGGCATCGCTCCGGGCGGTTCCCTTCCGACGGTTCGCTTCCCGGAGTCGGCGCTCCCGGGCTCCCGTCCCCGAACCCCGCCCCCGCACGACCCCGATACCGGTTCCCGGTCAGCAGCCTTTCGCCCGGGGCGTACCGCAGCCCCGAGGGGGTTCCCCGCGCCCGACCGCTTCCCCGGGGAGCGACGCCCGGCGCAACCGGTTCGCCGGCTTCGAACGGCCCTCGGCACGCCGTTCCCGGCCGGCCGACGCCGGCGCCCCGACGCCCTCAGCCCTCCCCGCGGCCCGCGCAGATCAGGGGGCGCTCCGCCAGGTACTCCAGGAGCGCCTCCGCGACCCACCGGTGCCCGGCGGGATTCCAGTGCATGTCGTTCCGCCAGCGGACTTCGGCGAGGTCCACGCCCTTCTCCCGGAGGAACCGGGCCAGGTCGAGGACCGGGATCCCCCGCTCTTCGGCCAGCCCCCGCATCGTCTCCGCCGGCCCCGCCCAGGCGCCGAGGTCCGGGGTCAGGACGACCAGGATCGCCGCCCGGTCCCGCTCCGCCCGGAGACGGAACTCCTCGAGGGCGGCGCCGGTCGCGCGGACCGCTTCGGCGAAGGCCGGCGGCAGCGGCGTCCCGCGGGTCCGCCGGGCCTCCAGCGCCTCCGGCAGCGAGATCTGCGGCACGGCGGCGGTGGGATCCCAGCCCTCGAAGGTGGCCGCCAGCGCCGGGGACGACCGCAGGGCCTCCAGTCGTTCCCTCCGGTTCCCCCGCACCCGGCCGGCCAGTCCGTCCCGGACCTCGCGGTAGAGCCAGTCGAGGGCATGGGAGGTTCCCCGCACCCGGCTCCAGAGGTCGCGCGCCCGGAGGAGGAGCGACCCGGAGACGCCGGCGCTCCGCTCCCAGCGGCGGTCCCGGGCGTCCGGGTCCGGCGGGCGCAGCCGGAAGCCGCCCTCCCCGTCCGGGACGCCGGTGGCGTAGGGCATCCGCTCCGGGTCGTAGGCGGTCCAGGCGGCGACCAGGGCGGGCGAGTTGTCGGCGAAATCGCTCCAGTGGGTCACCAGGACCAGGAACTTCGGCGAGAGGCGGCGCGCGAAGGAGTCGTAGAAGGGCAACTGGTTCCACTGCCCGGTGTCCGACCACCCGAAGGCCGAGACGGTGAGGTCCCGCTCCGCGAACTCCCGGGCCGCGCGCTCCTCGAGCCGCGCCGGGAACTTGTCGGCGACCGCCACATCGGCCGCCGCGACGAAGGAGTCCCCGACGACCGCCACCTGGCAACTCGAAGCAGCGCGCTCCGGGGAGATCGGCTCCCGGTCGAGGAACCCCCAGCGGTTCGTCCGGGAGATCGTCCAGAAGTCGCTCCCGTTCGTCTCGCGCCACTCCGCGTCCGGTTCCCCCAGGAACCCGGCGCCGGGGACGAAGCGGAGCGGCCGGCGGGAGACGACGAAGGGCGTGTCCAGGCGCAGGACGATCTCGCCGACGACGCCGGCGGCGAGAACCAGCCCCAGCAGGACCGCGGCGTTCAGGGCCAGGAGGCGGAGGCCTCTCCGGAAGCGCTGCCGGAAGGGGCGCCGCGGCTCTCCCCCGGACCGGGTCATCGTCCCTCCTCCCCGGCCGGCGCGCCGTCGCAGACCTCCGGGTGTTCGCGCAGGTACTCGAGCAGCGCCTCCGCGGCCCACCGGTGGCCGAGCGGAGTCCAGTGGCCGTCGTTCGGGTACTCCGCCTCCGGGAGCCGCTCCCGCCCCTTCCGCCGGACGATGTAGTCGTACTGGTCCACCACCGGCAGACCGCGCTCCGAGGCCAGGGCGGTGAGGGTCTCGAAGGGCCCGGGGAACTCCCGCAGCGCGTGGGTGGCGAAGAGCAGCAGGACCGCTCCGTCCCGGGCGGTCCGCGCCCGGAATTCGTCAAGGGCGAACGCGGTCGCCGCCACGGCCTCCCGGACCGCCGGCGAGCGCTCCGCTTCCGGTTCGGCGAGCGCCCGCGCCAGGACCAGGGGGAGGTCCAGCCGCGCCGCCTCCGGAGGCAGGCCCGCGAGCGCCGTCCCGTAGCGGGGATCGCGGCCCAGGGCCTCGCCCCGGGAGGACCGGTTCCCGCCGACCCGCGCCCGGAAGAGATGGACCGCCCGGCCGTGGAGCCAGTCGAGGAGGAAGGAGACCCCGCGCGCCTCCTCCCAGGCCGAACGCAGCGCGCGGGCGAGACCGTCGGGAAGCCCCACGCTGCGCCCCCAGCGGACATCGAGCGCCTGCGGATGCGGCGGACGCAATTCGAACCCTCCGTCCGGCCCGCGCGCCGCGGTCGTCCAGGGCATCCGCTCCGGGTCGAAGCCGGCGACCACCGCGGTCGCCGCGGCCGAGTTGTCGGTGAAGTCGTTCCAATAGACGACGAGCGCCACCACCTCGGGGCCGATCTTCCGGGCGTAGCGGTCGTAGAACGGCAACTGCGCCACCTGCCCGGCGCCGGCCAGACCGAACGCCGAGGTGGTCAGGCCCAGGTCCGGCAGTTCCCGGGCGGCGAGTGCCTCCAGGCGGACCTGGAACTTGTCGGCGACGGGAACCTCCTTCGCCTCCACGAACGAGTCCCCGATCAGGGTGAGGTGGCACCCGGCTCCGGCCCGTTCCGGCGGAGGCGGTTCCCGGTCGAGGAACCCCAGCCGGTTCGTCCGCGAAGCCGTCCAGAAGTGGCGCTCGTCGGTCCAGCGCACCTCGGCGTCCGGCGCGCCCAGGAAGCCGACCCCGGGAACGAACCGTTTCGGGAAGTGGAGCGCCACGAAGGGGGTTCCCAGCCGAAGGAAGACCTCCCCGGCCGCGGCCAGCAGCAGTCCGAGCCCCAGCAGGACCAGGGCGTTCAGGGCGAGCAGCCGGAGCCCCCGCCGGAATCGGCGCCCCGAACGAGGCCGAACCTGCTCCCCGGGCGCCCGGGGCGCAGCCGGCCCCCCCCCGGCCCGGCTCACGACCCCGGCTCCGCGCCCGCAGCGCCGCCGCAGACCTCCGGGTGTTCGCGCAGGTACTCGAGCAGCGCCTCCGCCGCCCACCGGTGGCCGAGCGGGGTCCAGTGGCCGTCGTTCGGGTACTCCGCCTCCGGGAGCCGCTCCCGCCCCTTCCGCCGGACGATGTAGTCGTACTGGTCCACCACCGGGAGGCCCCGCTCCGAGGCCAGGGCGGTGAGGGTCTCGAAGGGCCCGGGGAACTCCCGCAGCGCGTGCGTGGCGAAGAGCACCAGGACCGCCTCGTCCCGGGCCGCCCGCGTCCGGAACTCGTCGAGGGCGAACGCGGTCGCCGCCACCGCCTCCCGGGCCGCCGGAGAGCGCTCTGCTTCCGGTTCCCCCAACTCCCGGGCCAGGACCAGGGGGAGATCCTGTCGGGCCGCCTCCGGAGGCAACCCCGCGAGCGCCGTCTCGTAGCGGGGATCCCGGCCCAGGGCCTCCCCCCGGGCGGAACGGTTCGCCGCCACCCGCGCGCCGAGCGCGAGGACCGCCCTGCCGTGGAGCCAGTCCAGGAGGAAGGAGACGCCGCGTATCTCCTCCCACCCCGCCCGGAGGCGGCCGGCGAGAGCCCCGGACAGCCCCGCGCTCCTCTGCCAGCGGTCGCGGAGCGCCTCCGGGTGCGGCGGACGAAGGTGGAAGGCGCCCCCCGCGCCCCGGACCGCGGTGACGACCGGCATCCGCTCCGGGTCGAAGCCGCGGTCCGCTGCCGTCACCGCCGCCGAGTTGTCGGCGAAGTCGTTCCAATAGACGGCGAGGACCACCACCTGCGGCCCGGTCTTCCGGGCGTAGCGGTCGTAGAGGGCCAACTGCGCGACCTGCCCGGTCCCGCCCAGGCCGAAGGCGGAGGCGGTGAGGGCGGCCTCCGGCAGGTCGCGGGCGGCGAGTTCCTCCAGGCGGAGCTGGACTTTCTCGGCGAGCGCCACCTGCTTCGCCTCGACGAACGAGTCCCCGATCAGGGTGAGCCGGCAGCCCTTCGCGGGTTCGTCCGCCGGGGGCGGTTCCCGGTCCAGGAATCCCAGCCGGTTCGTCCGCGAGATCGTCCGGAAGTCGCGCTCGTCGGTCCAGCGCACCTCGGTGTGCGGCTCGCCCAGGACGCCGACCCCGGGGACGAACCGCATCGGGAACCGGTTCGCCACGAAGGGGGCGCCGCCGAGCCGGAGGACGACTTCCCCGACCGCCCCGACGCAGAGCAGGAGCCCCAGCAGGACGACCGCGTTCCCCGCGACCAGCCGCAGCGCCCGCCCGGCGGCGGCGCCCGGCCCGGGCCGTCCTGCGAACGTTCTGCGGGGCCGGGTCATCGCCGCCTCACCGTCCTTCGCAGACCTCGGGGTGCTCCTCCAGGTACTCCAGCAGCGCCTCCGCGGCCCAGCGGTGGCCGTTCGCGTTCCAGTGGTCGTCGTGGGGCCAGCGCGCCTCCCGGGGATCGAACCCCCGGCGGACGATGGCTTCGTGGTGGTCGAGCACCGGAATCCCCCGGGGCTCGGCCAGCGACCGGACCGCTTCGACGATCGCCTCGCCGCCGACCACCCGCGTCCGGTGGGTCACCAGGACGACGAGCGACACCCCGTCCCGTTCCGCGCGCGCCGCGAACTCGTCGAAGGCGAACGCCGTCGCCTCCCAGGCCTCCTCGAGGACCGGAGGCATCGGTTCCCCGGCAGACCGGGCCTCGGCGACGGCGACGGCGGCCGAGCGCGGCAGGTAGAGCCAACTCGACCGCCAGCCCTCGAGCAGGTCGGGGAGCGCCAGGTCCGGCGTCAACTCCTCGGCTCGCCGGGAGCGCTCCCGGGCGAAACGGGAACGCACCGCCGCCGCCGCTTCGGCGTACAGCCACTCCAGGAAGAAGGAATGCCCCCGGACCCTCTCCCAGACCGCCTTCAGCGCCCGCGACGCGGACTCCGACAACCCGCTGGCCTGCGCCAGCCGGTAGTCGTTGTACCCCGGGTGCGGCGGGCGCAGCCGGAAGGCGCCGCTCCGGTCCCGTACGGCGCTGTGGTACGGCAGCCGCTCCGGGTCGAAGCCGTGGACCAGGGCGCTCAGGAGCGCCGAGTTGTCGGTGAAGTCGTTGAAGTGGAAGAAGAGCGCCAGGACCTTCGGCTGCATCCGCCGGGCGTACTCGTCGTAGATCGCCAACTGGTTGACCTGTCCGGTGCCGCCCCGGCCGAACGCCGAGGTGGTGATCTCCAGACCGGGCAGGTCCTGCGCCGCCAGGGCCTCGAGGACGACCTGGGAGCGGTCGGCCAGCGGGACCTCCTTCCCCTCGACATAGGAATCGCCGATCAGCGCTACATGGCAGCCGGCGGCGGCGACCGCCGGGGCGATCGGTTCCCGGTCGGCGAAGCCCCAGCGGTTCGTCCGGGAGATCTGCCAGTAGTCGAGATCGTTCGTCCAGCGCACGGTGGCATGCGGCTCCCCCAGAAGTCCCGCCTCCGGCACGAAACGCCGGGGGAACCGCGACCCGATGAACGGGGTGCCGAGCCGCAACCAGACCTCGCCGGCGAGCGCGACGGCGAGCAGGCCGACCGCGAGGAAACCCGCGTTCCAGCCCAGCAGGCGGAGGAAGCGCCGGCGGCGCCGCCGGGATTCCCCGACCTCCGGGTTGCGTCCGGCCCCGGAACGCCGTTCGCTCCCGGAGGGCGGTCGTCGCGCCCGGCCCTCGCTCATGACGGGAATCGTCGCCGAAGTCGGCGCCGGCTGCCCTTCCTGACGACCCGCGAGGCCCGGCACCCCGGGGCGCCGAAAAAAGACGACGGCGAGAGGCTCCCTCCCCGAGTCCCCGGGAGACCGCGGGCCGTTCCGGTCACCGCGAACGCCCGGGGCCTTCCGACGAGGACCGACGCCGCCCGGGTCCGCCGCGGGCCGCGCTGACGATCCGCGGAAACAGGAAGTGGAGGGTCGCGAACCCGCAGAGGATCGCGGCGACCCAGAGGGCGGCGGCGTAACGGATCGTGGCGAAGTTGAAGATGGAGATCGCCAGGTAGTACAAGAGCGCCGCGAGCGCCGCCACCGCCGCCGCGACGAGGGACGGTTCGACGGCGCCCGTCGGGCGGAACAGCCGTTGGCCGGCGGCCAGCAGGAGCGCCGCCGCCGAGACCAGGAACACCGCTCCGCCGAGCGCCCGGTTCAGGGCCACGAAGAGGGGGCGCAGCCGATGCGTCTGCGGCAGCGGCGCCTCGATCCGGGAGCCCGGATAGGCCCCGGCGACGCCCGGACCGGCGGTGCGGGCCGCGAACTCCCGCGCGAAGGACTCGGTGTGGATCGTGGGATGGGTGAAGAGCGCGAAGAAGTGGGTCGCCGCGTTCGCCGCCCACTCCGTCGGCGCCGAAAGGAGCGCCGAACGCCCCCGCGCGCCCACCAGCGCCCCGGCCCCGGCCCCGCGCGCCTCTGCCAGGGCCCCGACCCGTTCCTCCAGCCCGAGGTAGCGAAGGTGCTGCGCGGTCCGCTCCGCCCGCCGCAGGAGAACGGAGCGCAGCGCGGGGTCCGGGGCGGCGGAGACCATCTCCCGCAGCGGCGCGGTCGCCTCCCGCGCCGCGGCGAACAGCGCGTCCACGGCGGCGTCCCCGGAGGGCGGCGGCTCCGAGGGGATCAGGAGCGCCTTGGCGAACAGGTGCTCCCCCACGAGGTCCCCCTCGGCGCGGGCCCAGGCGCGGGCCTCGAGCAGGAACGGGAACGCGAGCGGGAGGAGCGCGGCGGCGGCCAGCCGGCCGCGCTGCCCGGCGGAGGCCCGCCAGAGGAGCCAGGCGAAGAACGGCCAGACCGGGAGCAGGACCGCGCCCGCCGGCCGGGCAGCGATCGCCAGTCCGCACATCAAGGCGGCGAGCGCCACCGGCGGCCAGGAGAGCCGGCGGGCCGCGAGGACCAGCGCGCCCAGCATCACCCCCAGCAGCGGGACGAAGAGCGCCTCGGAGAGGAGATACGCATGGAACCGGGGGACGGCGCTCGCGGCGAAGAGCGCCGCCGTCAGTCCGAACGCGAGCCGGGGCGCCGCCCAGGCGGCGGACACCGCCGCGCCGAGGAACAGGAGGGCCGCCGCGGCCAGGACCAGTTGGACCCGGGGCGCCGCCTCCGCACTGCCGAAGACGGCCGCAACCAGGTCCAGGAAGAGCGGATAGCCCGCCCCGGCCTCCGAGCCCGGCTCCAGATAGGACCCGCTGTCGCCGCTCACCATGGTGCCGCCGAACGGAGACCAGGCGCCGCCGCCGATCGGGTCCGACCAGAAATAGGCGGTGTACGCCGCGGCGAGCAGGATCAGCGGCAGCAGCACCCGCCCGACCTCCCGGCCGCGCCCGCCGGCGGGCCGCCCTCCCGGCCGTTCCGGCGCGTCCGGCGGCCCCGCCGGTCGGGCCCCGCGCTTCATCATCCGGGAATCATCCTCCGGGAATCATCATCCGGCCCTCGTTTCCGATCCCGGCCTCCGGCCCGGTTCCGACCGGATTCCTTCGCGCCCTCGCGCGGCGACCGGCTCCCGGAGGGCCACCCGAACGGGCGGCGCGGCACGGTCGGGCGACGGCGGATCCGGGAACGCCCGCCCGATTTCGGGGGGCCCGGCCGGCCGACCACCCGGCAGGCGCCGGCGCGGACCCGGTTCGGTCGGCGTCGCGGAGTCATCGTCGAGGGGGTCATCATCGAAGGGGTCACCGTCGAGGAGTCATCCGGCGCGCTCCCCGGTCGGGCGCCGGGTTCCATCCGCCGGCGTTCCGGCGCCGGTCGCTCCCGTTTCGTCCTCCTCGGACAACGCCGCGGGTGCGGTCGCCCGGGACCGATCGCCCGGGACCGATCTCCCGGTCCGGGGAAGCCGCGGGACGAAATTCGGTGGTGTCGGCGACCTCGTCCACCCTCCGGGAGGTGTTCCCGAACCGGTAGCGGGCCACCGGCGGGCTGCGAACCCCGGGGGCCCGGCGTTTCGATCCTCGCGGCTCTCCCACGGGCGAGCGTCGGCCGCTGCGGCGCTTCTCTTCCTCGTCCGGGAAACCGGTCGAGCGAGCCCGGACCGGGACCGATCGGGAGGACGACCGGCGCCGAAGGGGGCGGCGACCCGGGCCGGGCGCCGGGACGAGGAGCGGCCCGTTCGGGGGAATTTTCGGGAAATTTCCGGGGATTCCGTAGATTTCCGGGGATTCTACGAGCCGGAGCCTCCGACGACCGGACAGCGACCGGGAACGGGGACCGCAACGACGATCGGGACGACGATCGGAACGACGACCGGAACGACGATCGGGACTCCGCCCGCGATCTCCACCCGGTTCCCGGTCGGGCGCCGCCGCCCGGACTCCGCCGGAGACGACCGCTTCGGGGGCCGGGCGAGCGACTACTATGGAGTTCCGGGAGGATTCCGCGCCGCCGGCGCTCCGAAGACCGATCGCCGGCGCCGCCCGCGGCCCGACGACCGGCCGGCTTCCTGCCGCATTCGCTCCCTCCCCCCGTCCTTCCGGCCTTCGGAGCGCGGCGCGGCCCGGTTCGCCCCATCTTCGAACTTCCCGTCCGAAGACTTCCCGTCCGAACCTGCCGCCCGAACCTGCTGCCCGATCCTGCTGCCCGATCCTCCGCCCCGGCCCGTTTCGGCTCCTCCGGCGGGTCGCGAGCGGTCGGGGCCCGGACGACGACGGCCTCCCGGAGCCGCCCGGCTCTCCGCCCCCTGCCCTGACGCCGTCATGACCCGACCGATCCCCCGCCTCCCGGCCCGACGGCGGTCGGCGACGCCGCAGCCGGTCAGATCCGGACGCCTCCTCGCCGACGGCGCCCCCCGCGCCGCGCCGGCCCGGCTCCGCGGCCCGGGCGCCGCATGAGCGCGCCGACGGGCGGACCGGGCCCGGAAGCGGCGCCGACCGCCGGGGGAAACCGCCGCCCGACTCCTGCGGAAAAGCAGGTCGCCGTGGTCATCCCCTGCTACCGCTGCGCCGACCGGATCGAGGAGGTGGTCTCCCGGGTGGGCCCCGAAGCCGCGCAGGTGGTCGTCGTGGACGACGCCTGTCCCGAGGGTTCGGGGAACCGGGTCGAAGCGCTGGTCGCCGCCGATCCCCGCTACGCCCGGGTCACCGTCCTCCGCAACGGGGAGAACCGGGGCGTCGGCGGCGCCGTCCTCCGGGGGATGCGGCACGCGCGGGCCGCCGGGGCCGACATCCTGGTGAAGTTGGACGGCGACGGCCAGATGGCGCCGGAACTCGTCGGGGAGTTCGTGGCTCCGGTACGGAACGGCGAGGCCGACTACGCCAAGGGGAACCGCTTCTACGCCTACCGTCTGGTTCGGGACATGCCGGCGGTGCGCCTCCTCGGCAACGGACTCCTGTCCTTCCTGACCAAGTTGTCCAGCGGCTACTGGAATGTGTTCGACCCGACGAACGGCTACCTGGCCATCGCCGGGGAGGTCTTCGACGAACTCCCGCTCGACCGTCTCGACCGCCGCTACTTCTTCGAGACCGACCTGCTCTGCCAACTGGGCCTCCTCCGCGCCGTGGTCACGGACATCCCGATGCGCGCCACCTACGGGCGGGAGTCGAGCGGGCTGTCGCCGCTGCGGGTGTCGGCGCCGTTCCTCTTCCGCCACGCCGCCCGGTTCCTGCGGCGGGTCTTCATCTCCTACTTCCTCCGCGACTTCTCCGCCGGTTCGCTCTACCTCCTGGTCGGCCTCCCCTCGCTCCTCTTCGGCCTGGTCTTCGGGACCTGGCAGTGGACCACCCTCTCCGCCGCCGACCTCGAAGCCACCGCCGGAACCGTGATGCTGGCGGCCCTGCCGGTCATCCTGGGGGTGGTCCTGCTGCTGAACTTCCTCGCCTTCGATGTGATGATGATCCCGCGAACGCCGCTGCACCCGAGGTTGGGCCCCGCCGGCCCGCCCGCCGCCCCGCCGGCCGCCCCCGAATCCCCGCCCGGGAGTTGAGGGCCCTCCGGCTCCGGCGCGGCGCCGGCGTCCTCAGTCGGGGGCGAAGGAGGCCGCGTGGTCTTCGCGGAGGAGCGACGGATCCTGCGCCTCGCGCCGCAGCAGGCAGTTGCCGATCGCCAGGAGGTCGAGCCCGACGCCGAGGAAACAGCGCAGGGCGTCTTCCGGCGAACAGACGATGGGTTCCCCGCGCACATTGAAACTGGTGTTCACCAGCACCGGACAGCCGGTCTTCTTCCCGAAGGACCGCAGCAGGGAGTGGAACCGGGGGTTCGTCGCTTCGTGGACGGTCTGCACCCGGGCGGAGCCGTCCACATGGGTCACCGCCGGGATCTCGGACCGGGGCCGGCGCAGACGGTCGAAGCCGGCGAAGGGGTCGTCCGGAGCCTCGTCAGCGGAGTCGTCGGGCGGATCCCCGTCCTCCCGGGCCTCGAAGCGCCGCTCCGGATGCACCGGCACGACGAGCGACATGTAGGGGCTCGCCCCGTCGAAGTCGAACCAGTCGCCGACCTCGGCGCGCGGGACGCTGGGCGCGAAGGGGCGGAAGGATTCGCGCCGCTTGACCCTCAGGTTCAGCGTCCGCTGCATCGTCGGGGACCGGGGATCGGCGAGGATCGAACGGTTCCCCAGGGCCCTCGGCCCGAACTCCATCCGGCCCTGGAACCAGCCCGCCGCCTGCCCCGCCGCGAGCGCTTCCGCCGTCGCCTCGATCAACGCTTCCTCCTCCAGCACTTCGTAGCGCGCCCCGCCCGCCCGCAGCGCGGCGACGATCTCCTCCTCCCCGTACTCCGGGCCGAGAAAAGCACCCCGCATCCCGTCCGCCACCTCGTCCGGGGCGTCCTCCCGACCGGCGCCCGCCGGGACCGGCGCCCCTCCCTCCCCCGGGCCCCCGGAGTCGCCCGGCCTCCCCGCGGCGTTCCCGCCGGCGATGGCCCGGGGAGACCCGAACAGCCGGTGGCTCGCGAGCAGCGCGGCCCCGAGCGCCCCCCCGGCGTCCCCCGCCGCCGGCTGCACCCACAGGTCGTCGAACCTCCCGTCGCGCAGCACCTTCCCGTTCGCCACCGAATTCAGCGCCACGCCCCCGGCGAGACACAGGCGGGGGATCCCGGTCTCCTCCCGGAGCGACCGGGTCAGCCGCAGCACCGCCTCCTCGACCACCGCCTGCACCGAAGCGGCGAGATCGACCTGCTGCCGGGTGAGCGGTTCCTCCGGGCGGCGCGCCGGCCCGCCGAACAGCGCCTCGAACCGCCGGTTCGTCATCCGGAACCCGGTGCAGTAGTCGAAGTACGAGAGATCGAGCCGGAAACTGCCGTCCGGCTTCAGATCCACCAGGTGTTCGAGGATCGCGCCGGCGTACCGGGGCTCCCCGTAGGGCGCGAGTCCCATGACCTTGTACTCGCCGGAGTTCACCCGGAAACCGAGGTGGCAGGTGAACGCCGAATAGAGGAGACCCAGCGAGTGCGGGAAATGGATCTCCCGTTCGATGGAGAGGTCCGTTCCCCGGCCGATGCCGACCGAAGTGGTGGCCCACTCCCCCACCCCGTCCATCGTCAGGACCACCGCTTCCGGGAACGGCGAGGGATAGAAGGCGCTGGCGGCGTGGGACTGGTGGTGCTCGGCGAACAGCAGGCGTTCGGTCCAGTCCACCGCGGGCGCCGAGGCGGCGAGTCTCCGCCGCAGCAGGTCCTTCTGGAACAGTTTCTCCTTGATCCACACCGGCGCGGCGCGGGCGAAGGAACGGAACCCGCGCGGTGCGAACGATAGGGCGGTCTCCAGCAGCCGTTCGAACTTGAGGAAGGGCTTGTCGTAGAAGACCACCCGATCGACTTCGTCGAGGGTGACCCCGGCCCGTTCCAGGCAGGCGGCGACCGCCCCGGCGGGATACCCGGCGTCGTGTTTCCGCCGGGTGAAACGCTCCTCCTGGGCGGCCGCGATGATCCGGCCATCCTCGACCAGGGCCGCCGCGCTGTCGTGGTAGAAGGCGGAGAGCCCGAGGAGGCGCACGGGGCGGAGGGGCGCGGCGCCCCGCTCAGAAGAGGGTGTAGATCATCGGCGCGACGGCGCTGGTCTGCCCCAGCCAGATCAGCCCGCCCAGGACCAGCATCATGACGATGACCGGGAACAGCCAGTACTTCTTGCGTACCCGCAGGAAGGTCCAGAACTCACGCAGGAAGGACATCGGAACCCCTTCGCCCCGGCAGTGCCCCCGGGAGGCCTCGGACCCGCATCAGAACTGGCGCGACAGGGACTCCGGCGCCGGGCCGGGCGGGTCCCGCCGGATCCAGTAACTCCGGGCCTCCGGGTCGAATCGGCGCGAGAGCGGGTCCGTCCCGAACACCCGCCGCAGCAGACCCACCGGGGTCACCACGCCGAAGTAGAGGAGCGCGAGGACGATCGGGCTGAGGAGGCGCTGCAGCAGCAGGCCGAACCGGAACCAGACCCGGCGGAGCGGCGCCAGCCAGCCGGGCCGGAGGAACGCCAGGAGCAGGAACCCCGCGGAAACGGCCAGCGCCCACTCCCGGGGCGGCCCCCCGCCGAGCAGCGGAAATACCCCGAGGCCGGCGAAGAGCGCGGCGAAGACCACCCCGAAACCCCGGTCGCTCCCGCCCCCGGGGAGTGTCGGATCCTCCCGCCGCTCCGTCGCCCCCCGCTCGTGCGTCTCGAACGGGCGCGGCACGGGGAGTTCTCGTCGGAAGGGGGCGAAGGGGGATCGTCCTCCGTTCGGGGTGCGCCGCCGGCGAGCGGCAGGACGAACGGAGGGGGACGACCCGGGGCGGATTATCCGGCGGGGCGGGAAGAACGGCAAAACACCCGGGCCACCGGGCCCCGGCGCATATCCTTCGCGCCGCCCGCGCCCCGCTTCCGGCCCCTCCGGGCGCGCCGGGCTCCCCGCCCCCGCGACGCCGCCGCACTCCGCGACCCGAGTTCCGACCGACCCCGGCGCCATGGCTCGGAGGGTGCTGTGCGTGGTTCCGGCCCTCGAACACGCCCACTATTCCCGGCGCGCGGCCATGCTGCGCGACGCCGGCTTCGAGGTGGCGACGGTCGGCTTCGAACGCGCCGGCCGGCCCGGCGGCCGGCTGGAGGGCCCGGTCGAATCGCTCGGCCCCCTGGCCCGGGGGCGCTACCTGCGACGGGCGCCCACCCTCGCGGCCTCGGTGCGGCGCGTCCGCTCGGCCCTCCGGCGGAGCGATCTGGCATACGCCTTCGGCCCCGACCTCGGCGCGTTGGCGTTCCTCGCGGCGGTCGGGACGGGGAAGCCGGTCGTCATGGAGATTCCGGACCTCAGCCCCCGACAGACCGCCTCCGGCCCGCTCGGTCGGATCGTCCGCGCGGTCGATCGGGCCCTCGTCGAGAGGTGCCGGCTGCTCGTCCTGACTTCGGCGGACTACGAGAACTACTACGGCGACCGGCTGCGGATCCGGACCCCGCGGCTGGTGATCGAGAACAAAGTGGACCCGGAGATCGCCGCCGCCTTCGAAGCGGCCCGACCCCCGACCCCGCCGGCACCGCGGTCCGCCCGCCCCTGGCGCCTCGGCTGGTTCGGTCTGCTCCGCGACGACTGGTCGCTCCGGCTCCTCGAAACCCTCGCCCGCATCGCCCCGGGCCGGTTCGAATTCTCGCTGGCCGGCGCCTTCGCCCCGGTCGTCCCGGACTTCGCCGAACGCGCTTCCGGGGTGCCGAATCTGTTGTACCATGGGCCCTTCCGCCGGGAGGAGGCGCCGGCCCTCTTCGCCGACGTGGACCTGACCCTTTCCTGTTATCCGCCGGGCCCCGCGCACTGGCGTTGGTCGAGATCGAACCGTTACTACCTGGCCTGTCTGTGCCGCACGCCCCTGATCACCCGAGCCGGCACGGCCGACGCCCTCGAAACCGAGCGTCGGAACCTCGGCCTCTCCCTCCGGGAGTCAGCCCCGGAGGAGGCCGCCGCCGTCCTCTCCCGACGCTTCGACCGAGATGATCTCGACAACTGGCGGAAGAACATGGCCCGACTGCCCCGGAACCACTATGTCGGGATCGAGGAACCGGCCCGACTGCGCCGGGCGCTCGAGCGCCTGATCCCGCCCGAAGAGTGCCCCCCCCCCCCCCCCCCCCCCCCCCCCCCCCCCCCGAAAATTCGTAAACGGGTCCCGTTGACCGACGATGCGTGAACGGTTGACCCGGCTGCTCGCGCTCGGCGGGCGCGATCGCGACCGGATCGCGACCTGGCTCCTCGGCGCCTACCTGGGCGTCGCCGTCGCCTACTGGCTGCCGGTGCTGGGCCGGGCGCCGCTCGGCGTGCTCAAGATGGCCGCCTGGGGCGCCGCGGTCGGCCTGGTCCTCGCCCCGGCGGTGCTCGAACGGCGATTCCGGGTCCCCCGCGGCCTCCTGGGCCCCTGGGGCTTCGCCGGCGTCCTCCTCCTCTCCCTGCCCGGCCTGCTCCGGGGACGCGAAACCGGGGACCTGTTCCGCTTCCTCATCGACATCGGCGCCGGGGCGACCTTCCTCTGGTGTTTCTTCGACCTGGCGCGGCGCGGCGTGGACCTGAAACCCATCTTCCGCCGCGCCGCGCTGATCGTCTGCGCGCTGGGCGGCGTGGCGCTGCTGTGGGCGGCCAGCCTGGTCCCGAACTGGAGCGTCCCCTGTGACCGGCTCTGGTCGTTCGACATCCGGAACGGTTTCGGGGTCCGGAGCACCGGCTGGGCGATCGGGCTCGGCCTCTACCTGCCGGCGCTGGTCTTCCTCACCGACCGGGCGCCGCCCCGGGGGTGGCCGCCCTGGACGGTTCCGGTCGGGGTCACCGCCGCTGCCGGCCTGCTGATCGGAAGCCAGTTCGCTTCCGCCGGCCGCGCCGGTCTGCTCATGTCGGGTCTGACCGTCGTGGCCTTCCTGGTCATGCGTTCCTCCCGCCGCGTCGGACTCCTGATCGTCGGCGGCGGCCTCCTGGTCATCTTCACCCTGCTGGACCGCACCTGTTTCCGGCACCTGAGCCTGCCGCCGCCGACCCCGGTCGTCGCCCGGGCCCCGGCGCCGGCCGACGACGACGCCTCGCCCGAGGCGGAAGCGGCGGGCGCCGAAGCGGGCGCGGAGGCGGACGCCTGGTGGGTGCCGAAGATCGTGCGGGCGCCCAATCCCCGGACCGAGGTCCCCGGGTACACGCGGGCCCTGGAAGCGGCCGTGGCCAGCGGGAACACGATGAACTTCGTGAGCGGCCACCGCGTGCGCCACTTCAACATCGCGTTCGAACGGATCGCCCAGCGGCCGCTGCTGGGACACGGCTGGAGGCAGGTGCTGCTCCGCGGCTATCGGGGCCGTATCGTCGAAGTCCACAACCTGTGGCTCCGCTGGGCGGTCTATGCCGGGCTCCTGGCGCCGCTCGCATTCGCGCTCCTCACGCTGGCGGTACTGGCCGCCGCCTTCCGCTTCTGGCGCCGGACGCGGCAGACCGAGGACGGGGACACTGCCCGGGTCCTCGGTCTCATCCTGATCCTCGGCCTCATCGCTTCGATGTTCGAGGGCTCCGTCCTCCTGGGCTCTTTCCAATTGACGGCCCTGTGGTGGGCCGCCGCCGGCGCGGTGGTCGGCCTCGAAGCCCGGAGCGCCGGGCGGCGGCAGCCCGCCGCCGGCGGCGACCCCGTCGCGAGTCCCGCCGCCGGCTAGGGCCGCCGGATCCCTTCCGACGCCTTCGCCCCCGGGCCCGCTCCCCTTCCCGCTCCGGTCTCGCCCGCTCCATTCGCAGAGGTCCGACAGGGCGGCAGTGTTCCGATCTCCGGCGGGGAACGAGCGCGACGGTCCGGGCGGAGACCCCGGGCGCGTCGGGAGCGGTGACCCCGGCGCGCCGGCGGACCCGGCCGGTGGCCGCCGGCCGCCGGTCTCCATCATCATCCCGGCGCGGAACGCCGCCGGGACCCTGCCGGCGACTCTCGAAGCGGCCCTCGGCCAGGACTACGAGGGCCCGATCGAGGTCATCGTCGCCGACGGCTCGGAGACGCCGGAGACCACGGAGATGATCCGGCAGCGTTTCCCCGAGGTGCGGGTGGTGCCGAACCCGGACCGGGCGACGCCGGCGGCGCTGAACCGCGCCCTCCGGGTGGCGGCGCACCGGATCGTCGTCCGCTGCGACGCCCACGCGGTGTTCCCGGACAACTATGTGGCGACGGCGGTGGCCACGCTCGCCCGCACCGGCGCCGCGAATGTGGGGGGCCGTCAGGTCCCGGTGGGGCAGACGGTCTTCGAGCGGGCGGTGGCGCTGGCGACGACCACTTTCCTGGGCACCGGCGGCGCCCGCTGGCGCCAGGGCGGCCGGGAGGGCCCGACGGACACCGTGTACCTCGGGGCGTTCCGGCGGGAGGCGCTCGACGCCGTCGGCGGCTACGACGCGTCGCTCCTCCGCAACCAGGACTACGACCTGAACTGGAGGCTCCGCGCTTCCGGGGAGACGGTCTGGTTCGACCCGGCGCTCTCGGTGGCCTACCGCCCCCGCGCCGGCCTCCGGGCGCTGGCCCGGCAGTACTTCGAGTACGGCTGGTGGAAGCGGGTGGTGCTGCGCCGGTTCCCGGAGTCGGGCCGGGCGCGCCACCGGGCCGCGCCGCTGCTGCTCCTGGGACTCCTGTTCTCGCTGTTCGCCTCGGCGGCGGGGGCTTCCCTCCTCGAAGCCGGCGCGACCGCCGCCGGGGAAGCGGTCCTCGGCGCGGCGGCGCTCGCCCCCGCCGCCTACCTGCTGCTCCTGCTCGCCGGTTCGCTGGCGGTCGGCGTCCGCCGCGCCACGCCGTATGCCCTGGGGATGCCGCTGGTGCTGGCGGTCATGCATCTGTCCTGGGCGGCCGGGTTCTGGATGTCCCCCGGGCGGGAGCGGCCGGACGCCTCCCCCGCGCTTCAGGAGGACCGGGCCGCAGTCCCGGCCCCCGCGCCCCACACCGACCGCGCGACCGCCCGCAGATAGTCCAGGTCGCTGCGCCGCGGCCGGAAGAGCGCGGCCAGCGGCGCGCCGGTGGTCCGCCGGAACGCCGCCGCCGCGAAGGCGAGCCGCACCGCCGAGTCCAGGGTCAGGGCCCAGGCGACCCCGCTCACGCCGAGGAGCGGGTGGAGCAGGAAGATGGCGCCCAGGTGGACCGCCAACCCCAGACCGGTCCCGGCGGACACCACCCCGGGTCGGTCCGTGCCCTGGAACCAGGCGGCGAGCAGTCCGGTCCCGGCGTACGCGACGACGCCCGGCGCCATGATCCAGAGGAAGGGGACGATCGGGGCGAACGCCTCCGAGAAGAACAGCCGCACCAGGGGGCCGCTGAACGGCAGCAGCACCGCCGCCGCGGCCGCCGTGGCCAGACAGACGATCCGCAGCCACACGCCGACCATCTCCTCGCGCTTCACCTCCCCCGCCGCCACCCGGGGGATCAACGCGGTTCCGGCGGCGACGGAGGCGAGCGACAGGGGCATCACCAGCGCGCCGGCCGCGGCGAACAGCCCGATCTCGGCCGGCGCCGCGAGGAAACCGAGGGCGAGGACCCCGAGGCGCGGCGTGAGCGCTTCTCCCAGCCGGCCGGCGTGGGATTCGACGCCGTAGGAGAGAACGCCCCGGAGTTCGCCGCGGGAACACCGCTCCGGTCGGAGCGGACCGCGGCGGCGCAGGTTCCGCAGCGCGCCGAGGAAGAAGAGCAGGTTGCCGGCCGCGAGGGCCAGGACCGCGCCGCCGACCCCCAGGTCGAGTCCCCACACCAGCGCCAGGACCCCGACCGCCACCGCCGCCGGCCGCAGCAGGAGGAGCGCCGCCGCCGGGCCGAACCGCCGCAGCCCGGTGAGTTGCCGCTCGGCCACCGCCGCGAGCGGGACCAGCAACGCCAGCGGGAGCGCCAGGCGGAACCAGGCCGGGTCGGCCCGCCGGAAGAACGGGAGGTCGCTCCCGATCAGGGGAAGCGCCAGCGCCGCAGCGACCGCGAACGCCGCCAGGCAGACCCCCACCGCCGCCGTGAGCGAACGGGAAACGCTCAGCCGTCCGGCCATGACGGCGAACTGGGCGCCCCGGTCGACGCTCAGGCTCAGCGCGATGCCCAGGAGGGAGGCGAACATCACCGTGAGCGCGTACTCGCCGCGCCCGCCGGGGAGCAGCGCCCAGGCGAGCAGGCACTGGGTCAGGAACCGGAGCGCATAGACCCCGACCCAGGCCCCGAGCAGGCCGAGAACCTCCCTCCCGCCGGCGCCGGCCGGCCGCCCGCTCATCGTCGGGTCACGACCCCCCTCCGCTCTTCCCCGCCGCCCGGCGTTCCCGCCCCCGATTCCGCCGCCTCCGACCCTCCCGCGGCCGCTGATCGTTCCGGGACACCGCCCCCCGCCGACCGGATCCCACGGCGGTCAGCCGCCGCCGGTTCCGGTGTCGTCCCCGGAGAAACCGCGCGGCGCCAGCCGGAGGAAGACCCCCTCCGCCACCTCCACCGAGCGCTGTTCCACCAGGGCCCGGCAGTCGCGCCAGGTCTCTTCGAGCGTCAGCCACCGGCGCCGGCTCAGCCCGGCCGGCGCTTCGGCCGGGGAGGGCGTGAAGAACAGCGTCCCGACGCGCGGGTCGTCCTTCAACCGCTGCAGGGTCTTGCGGAAACCCAGATGGCGCAGCGCCAGCGCGGTGATCTTGCCGAGGGCGGAGAACCAGACCGCCCGGGCGACCACCGACTCGTTCACCCGATCGGTGCCGTGCGCCGGCAGCCGTTCGACGCCGCAGCGGTCGGCCAGCAGGTTCATGACTTCCTGGGTCCGGTTCACCAGGGCCGGGAACCCGATCACCAGCAGGTCCACCGGCAGGCCGTAGAGTTCGGCGAGGCGCTCCGCGGTCAACCGGTCGCGCAGCACCGAGTCCTCCAGGATGCGCCGGCCGCGCAGCGCCGAGACCTCTCCCCGGCTCTTCCGGAACCGCATCATGGACTCGGCGCGGGCGCCGTGATGCCGCAGCAGCACCACCATCAGGATCCGCACCCCCTCCTCGCGCAGGCGCCACACCCCGGCGCCCAGGGCCGGGTCCTGGTATCCCAGGTTCGCGATGTCCACCAGGATCGCGCCCCCGCCCCCGGCCGCCCGGCGCGCCCGCTGGAAGACCGCCGGCGACCGGTAGTAGTAGCCCTCCTTGATCCCCGGCGAGATGAGCGCCGGGTGATCCTGGAGATTCCGGAAGAGGAAGTCACTGCCGGAGCGCCCCGGCCCCACGACCAGCAGGTAGTCGTACGCGGGGGCCGCGACGGCGGTCGGGTCCTCCGGCTCCATGTCGTCCCTCGTCCCCTGTCGTCCCTGTCGTCCGTCGCGTCCCGGCGACCGGGTCGGCCCTACCGAGGACCCCGGCGGCCCGGCGCCGAACGGGCGTCCGACGGGGAGACCGGCAGCCGGAAGACCGGCAGAACGGAAAGGGGGCCGAAAAACTGGCGTGTCATATACTTTGTTCCGGTTGGCCGGCCCGCTCCGAGGCGGACCGGGCCCGGAGCGACCCGGCCGGCCCGCCGCGGCGATCCGTCGAGAACGCACCCTGAACTCTTCACGCAGCACCACCCGCCCGGGCGGGGAGTCGCCGGCGTTCGCCAGAGCCGAATGGCGCCGATGCGCAACACCGAGAAACGATATACCGCCGGGGCGTCGGGGCCCCGCTGCCGCTCCGATGACCTTTCGCTGCCCCCCCCCCCCCCCCCCCCCCCCGGAGATGAAGCGGCCGGCGTCGCCGTTCGTCCCGCCGGGCGGTAGGGCGCGAGTCCGCGCCGCCCGGGGGGAGCAGGGAGCCGCCGCGATGGTCGGGGATCGGGACGGGGGAGATCCGGACCACGGAGATCCGGGCCGCGGGAATCCGGTCGGGCGGGAGAACGCATGAGGGTCGCCATCGTCGGCTCCGGCCGGGTGGGGCTGGTCACCGGCGTCTGTCTCGCCGAGTGGGGCTTCGAGGTCCAGGCGGTGGACCGCGACCGGGACAAGGTGGAGCGGCTCCGCGACGGGGAGTGCCCGGTGGACGAGAACGGGCTCCCGGAGATGCTCCAGCGCAACCTGGGCACCGGGCGCCTCACCTTCTCGGTCTGGTCGGAAGCGAAGGCCACGCTGCGGGGAGCCCGCATCGTCTTCCTCTGCGTGGACACGCCCTCCGGCGGCGACGACGAGGGCGCGGACCTGTCGCGGCTGTTCGACGCCACCGAGAGCGCTGCCGCCGCCATCGGCGCCTCGACGCTGCTGGTGGTGAAGTCCACGGTCCCGATCGGGACCGCGCGGCAGATCGCGGAACGGGTGAAGCGGCACCGCCGCAACTCCCGGGTGGAGGTCGCCGTGAACCCGGAGTTCCTGCGCGCCGGCGACGGCGTCTCCGATTTCCTGAACCCGTCGCGGGTGGTGATCGGGGCCGACTCCGAGAGCGCGCGCGGCACGCTGCGGCGGTTGTACCGGCCGCTGGCGCTGAAGGGCGTTCCCTTCGTCTTCTGCAGCCCGGAGAGCGCGGAACTGGTGAAACACGCCTCGAACGCCTTCCTGGCCACGAAGGTCGCCTTCGCGAACGAGATCGCCGACCTCTGCGACCGCACCGGCGCCGATGTCCGGGATGTGGTGCGGGGCATGGGTCTCGACGAGCGCATCGGGAGCGGCCACCTGCACCCCGGCGCCGGCTTCGGCGGGCCCTGCCTGCCCAAGGACGCGGCGGCACTGGCGCACTCGGCGCGGGCGGCAGGCTCCCCCACCCGGGTCGTCGAGGCCGCGATCGAGAGCAACCAACTGCGGCCCGGGCAGATCGCGGACCAACTGGAAGACGCCTGCGGGAAGTCCTTCGAGCGCCGGACGATCGCCGTGCTGGGTCTCGCGTTCAAGCCCGGCAGCAGCCAGGTCGGCCGCAGTCCGAGTCTGGCGGTGATCGCCGAGATCCGGAAGCGCGGCGGCAGCGTGCGCGCCCACGACCCGCTGGCGGGGAACGGCGTCGTGGGGAGCCTCTCCGGGGTCTCCTGCTACGACGATCCGTACGAAGCCGCGACCGGCGCGGACCTGGTGGTGATCGGCACCGCCTGGACCCAGTACGCCCGGCTCGACGCCGAACGACTCCGACAGAACATGCGCCGCCCGGTGATCGCCGACCTCCACAACCTGTTCGACGCCAAGTCGATGCGGGCGGTCGGGTTCGAGTACCTCGGCATGGGACAGCCGGTCCCATGAGCCGGGGCCGGTACAAGCGCTCCTTCGACATCGCGGTCCTGGCGGCGGCCTTCGCGCTGCTGCTGCCGCTGTGGCTCTTCCTCGCGGTGGCGATCCCGCTCGCCATCCGGATCGAGGACGGCGGGCCGGTCTTCTACCGGCAGACCCGGCTGGGTCTCGGCGGGAAGCCGTTCCGACTGGTCAAGTTCCGCACGATGGTGGTGGACGCCGAAGCCGCCACCGGGCCGGTCTGGGCCGGCCGGCGCGATCCCCGGATCACCCGGGTCGGAGGCGTCCTCCGCCGGCTGCGGTTCGACGAACTGCCGCAGTTGTGGAGCGTGCTCCGCGGCGAGATGAGCCTCGTCGGCCCCCGGCCGGAGCGGCCGGCGCTCGCCGAGCGGTTCGCGAGCGAGATTCCCGGGTTCGGGCGCCGGTTGCGGGTGCGCCCCGGCATCGTCGGGCTGGCCCAGGCCGTCGCCGGGTACCACGCGTCCCCGCGACGGAAACTCCGCTACGACAACCTCTACATCGCCCGGATGAGCCCCTGGCTGGATCTCCGGCTCCTCGTCTGGTGCGTCCTGGCCACGATCCGGAAGGAGATCCTCGGCGACGCGGCGCGCGCTCCCGCGACTCCCCGCCGGGCGGCCCCGACGCCCGCCGGCCCCGCCTCCCCGCCCCGGGTCGCCGCCGCGCCGCCGACCGGGGAGCGCTCCGACTCCGTCCCCGGTTCCCTGTCCGACCCCCTCCCGCCACGCCGGTAGCGTTGCCCCCCTCTCACCGACGCTTCGGTGGCCGCCGCGCCACGGCCACCACGCCTGAATTCGCCGCGTCCCGCCAGTCGAGTCCGCCTGCCGCCGACCCGTAAGCCCCGGCGTCTCCGCCCTGAGTGCCCGGATGCGCGCAGCTCCGGAGATACGTTCGGTTCCGGCCACCGGGCCGCGACCAAGAGTCGCCGACCCGGCCGTTCCTATACTTGTTTCGCCGGTGTACTCGGAGATCGTCGAGCGGGCGCGGGAGAGTGCCCGGTCCGTCCTGCTCGACTCGCCGCCGGCCCGGCGGGACCGGCTCCGGGAGATCGGGGAGGTCCTGAAGTCCCGGCGGGAGGAGTGTGAAGAGGCGCTCCGGCGGGATCGGGGGGCGCCGCCGTTCGAGGCCTGGGCCACCGAGATCGGGTTGGTGCTGGCGGAGATCCGCTACGCCCGGCGGCGGCTCCGGCGGTGGATGCGGCCGCGGTTCGCGCGGACGCCGGTGGCGCTGCTGCCCTCCCTCAGTTGGAACGAGGCTCGCCCGGTCGGCGCGGTGCTCGTGATCGCGCCCTGGAACTACCCGCTCCAACTGGCGCTGGCGCCGGCGGTGTCAGCGATCGCCGCCGGGAACACCGTCGTCATCAAGCCCTCGGAGTTCGCTCCGGCGACCGCGCGGTGGCTGCGGGAGCGACTGGTTCCGGCCCTGCCGGCGGGGATCCTCGAGGTGGTCGTCGGCGGCCCGGAGGTCGGCGAGGGGCTCGTCGAAGCCGGGTTCGACCACCTCGTCTTCACCGGCAGCCGCCGCACCGGGGCGCGGGTCGCCGCGGCGGCGGGGAGGCGGCTGACCCCGGTGACGCTGGAACTCGGGGGGAAGTGTCCGGCGTTCGTGGACGAAACGGCGAACCTGAAAACCGCCGCCCGACGGATCGCCTGGGCGAAGTTCCTGAACGCCGGGCAGACCTGCCTGGCCCCGGACTTCGCGCTCGTTCCGGAGAGCCGCTACACGGAGTTCGCCGACCTGCTGAAGGCGAACCTGCGGCAGTTCTACGGGGAAGACCCGGCGGCGAGTCCGGACTACGCCCGCATCGGCCACCGGGTCCACTTCGACCGACTCGCCGGGCTTCTCGACGGACTGGCGGTGCGCCACGGCGGCGAGACGACCGCGGATTCGCTGTACTTCGCACCCACTCTCACCGGGCCCTGGCCGCCCGGACACGCGGCGGCGACCGAAGAGATCTTCGGGCCCATCCTGCCGCTCGTTCCCTACCGGGCCCTCCCGGACGCCTACGCCGAACTGGAACGGCATCGCGACCCCCTCGCCCTCTATGTGTTCAGTCGTTCCGCGGCGACGATCGAACGGGCGGCGAAGATCGTCCGCTCCGGAGCCGTGGCGGTGAACGACGCCGTGCTCCAGTGCGCGAACCCGTCCCTCCCGTTCGGCGGGGTGGGCCGGAGCGGGTTCGGCGCCTACCACGGCCGGTTCGGCTTCGAGCGGCTCTCCTACCGGCGGGCGCGGCTCTCCGCCCTGCCATGGTTCGATGTCCCGGTTCGCTTCCCGCCCTACTCCGGGAAAGAAGGGCTCATCCGCCGGCTGCTGCGCTGATGGTGATCGAGGGCCGGGACCCGGGCGCGGGGCTTCCCTTCGCGGACCCGGTTGCCGGACGCCCCCGCGTCTCGCTGGCGGAGGCGGAGACCCTGGCCGAGGTCCACTGGGGCGTCGCCGGGACCGCGGTCCCCCTCGCCGGGGAACGGGACCGGAACTTCCTTCTCGAAGACGCCCGGAAGCGGCGTTTCGTGCTGAAGGTGAGCACCGCCGGCGAAACGACGGAGCGGCTCGATATGCACCATGCTCTGGTGCAACAGGTCGGGGCGCGGGCTCCGGGGATCCGGCTGCCGACCGTGATGCCGACGCTGGCCGGCGAGGCGCGGGTAAGCGCGCGATTCGGCCGGGAGTTCCACCTGGTGCGGCTGTTCCCCTACCTCGAGGGGCGGCCCCTCTCCGGGATTCCCTGCCGGCCGACAGCGCTGCTCGACGCTGTCGGGCGGCTGCTCGGCCGGATGCAGCAGGCACTCGCCGACTTCGAACCTCCCGGGCTCGACCGGCCGGACCTGCCCTGGGCGCCTCGGAACGCCCGAGCGGTCATCGAGGCCGCGGCGGCGGTCTTCCGGGAGGACGGCGGCGAACGGGCCGACCTCTATCTCCGGGTCGCGGATCGCGTCCTCCCCCGCCTCGCGGAACTCCTGGCCCTGCCCTCCGGAGCGCTCCACAACGACGCGAACGACGACAACCTGCTCCTCGCCGGAGCCGACCCGGAGGAGGTCCGACCGGAGGACCTGGCGCTCCTCGATCTCGGCGACGCCCTCCGGGGGCCGAGGATCGTGGAGGCGGCGAACGGGGCGCTCTACCTCTCGCTCGCGGCAGAGGAACCGCTCTCCGCGGCCGCCCAGGTCCTCTCCGGATTCGCGGCGGAGCGGCCGGTCTCCGGGGAGGAGGCTTCGCTCTTCCGGACCGGCTATGCGGCCCGCGCGCTCGTCAGCGGCGGCATCGCCCGGCTGCGCCGGCGGGACGGAGCGGAGAACGGTCTCGATCCCTACCTGGTGGTGAGCGAGAGCGGGGTGTTCCGCGTCCTCCGGGAGATCGTCGGAGAGCCGGAGGCAGTCACCACCGGCAGGTTCCGGATCGCGGCCGGGCATCCGCCGCTGCGACGGGGCGCAGCCTTCGCGGCGGCGCTGGCCGAGGCCGCCGGCAGGGCGACTCCGCCGCTCGCCCCGCGGGGGGAAGCGCCGCTGCTCGATCTCGCGCCGGCGAGCCCGTCGGTGGACCCGACGGCAGCAGCGGAGACGCTCGGGGCCGCCGTCCGCGCGGCTCTCGCCGGAGGCGCCCGCCTCGCCGTCGGGCGATACCGGGAGCCGCGCCTGCCGGAGGTCTTCCCCGCCCCGACGGAGCACCGGGAAGAACCCCGGACGGTGACGCTGGGGGTCGAGATCTTCGCGCCGCCGGGCGAGAGCGTGGTGGCGCCGCTACCGGGAGCGGTGGTGGGCTCGGGGCCGGAACGGGACGCCGGGCGCGGGTTCCGGATCGAACTGCGCCACCGGGCCGGATCGGTGGGGTTCCGGACGATCGTTCGGGGCCTCTCGCGGCCGTCTCCGGAGATCGCGCCCGGCACGGCGCTCGACGCCGGGGACCCGCTCGGCGTCCTCGCCTCCCCGGAGGAGAACGGCGGCTGGCCCTCCCATCTCCACTTCATGGTGATCGCCGAACCGGAGGAGGAGGCGCCGCCGGGAACGCCGCCGGAACCGCTCGGCGACCGGGTCGGCCCGACCGCGCCCGCCTCGGATCTGGCGGTGCTCTCCGCCCTCTGCCCGGATCCCTCGTCCCTGCTCGCGGGCGTATGGGGGCCGGGCGGCGGCGGCGAGCGGACCACCGGCGCGCCGGACGACGGATTCGACCGCGAGGAGTCGCTGCGGGCCGCCCGCGCCCGGCGGATCAGCACCGCGCTCAGCGTCGCCTACGGCGAAAGGGCGATCCACCTCGTTCGCGGACGGGGGGCGCGGCTCTACGACAGCGCCGGGCGCGACTATCTGGACCTGGTGAACAATGTCTGTCAGGTCGGGCACGCCCATCCGCGAGTGGCCGAGGCCCTCTCCCGGCAGGCGGCGCTGCTGAACACGAACACCCGGTACCTCTACGCCCACCTCACCGACTACGCCGAAGCGCTGACCGCGACGCTCCCGGCGCCGCTCTCGGTGGTGTTCCTCACGAACTCGGGGAGCGAAGCGAACGACCTCGCGCTCCGCATCGCCCGGGAGCGGGTCGGGAACCGCCGCACCCTGGTGTTCGAGGGCGGCTACCACGGGAATCTCACCTCGCTCATCGAGGTCAGCCCCTACAAGTTGGACGGCCCGGGAGGAGGCCCGGGCCCGCCGGATCTGGTCCGGCTGCCGATGCCGGACCTCTTCCGGGGGCGGTTCCGGGATTCGGACCCCGAACACGGCGCCCGGGTGCTCGTCGCCGAGGCGGTCCGGCGCGTCGAGGACGCCGGGCCGGCCACCCTGCTCGCGGAGTCCATCCTCAGTTGCGGCGGGCAGGTCGTCCCCCCGCCCGGGTACCTGAGGGCGCTCTACGCGGCGGTGCGCCGGGCCGGCGGCGTCGTCATCGCCGACGAGGTGCAGACCGGGTTCGGCCGGGTGGGGCCGGCCTTCTGGGCGTTCTCCGAGGTGGGGGACGACCCCGACTCTCCCGGGGACCCGGTGGTCCCGGATCTGGTGACCTTCGGGAAACCGGCCGGCAACGGACATCCCCTCGGCGGCGTCGTCGCCCGCCCGGAACCCGCCCGTTCCTTCGAGACCGGGATGGAGTACTTCAACACTTTCGGCGGGAACCCGGTCTCCTGCGCCGCCGGGCTGGCCGTCCTCTCCGTCCTGCGGGACGAGGGACTCGCGGAACACGCGGCCGCCCTGGGGAAGCGCCTGTTCGAGGGGCTGTCCGAACTGGCCGGGGAGTACCCTATGTTGGGTCAGGTCCGCGGCCGGGGGCTCTTCCTCGGGGTCGAACTGGTGCAGGACCCGGAGACGCGCGCCCCGGCGACCGGGGAAGCGCGCCGGCTGGTGGGGCGGCTCCGGGAGTTGCGCATCCTGAACAGCACCGACGGGCCGGACGCCAATGTGCTGAAACTGAAACCGCCGCTGGTCTTCTCCGCCGCCGACGCCGACCGGTACCTGGAGATGCTCGACCTGGCGCTGAAGGAAACCGGATGAGGGTTTCCGCCGCCGCCGTTCCGGAGCGGACGCTCCCCGACTGGAACATCGTGGAGCGGCCCGCTCCCGGAACGCACCGGGCGACGGTGTTCCTGCTCCACGGCCTGGGAGCGGACGGGCACGACCTCGCGCCGGTGGTTCCGGCCCTCCGCCTGCCGGCGACACTGGGGGTGCGGTTCTGGTTCCCGGAGGCGCCGCGGCGCCCGGTGACCGTCAACGGGGGCTTCGTCATGCGGGCCTGGTACGACCTCCCGGCGCTCGACGGCGGCGGGCGGGCGAACCCGGAGCACCTGGCCGAATCGGTGGCCGGGATCCGCGCCCTGGTCGCCGCGGAGGTCGCGGGCGGCATCCCGCCGGGGCGGATCGTCCTCGCCGGTTTCTCCCAGGGCGGGGCGGTCGTCCTCGCCGCCGCGACCGGCGCCGGGCCGTCCGGGGAACCGCCGCCGGGGCTCGCCGGCGTGGCGGCGCTCTCCACCTACCTGCCGGCGGCGTCGGCGCCGGTCGCCGCGCCGGAGGGCCACGGGACCCCGATCTTCCAGGCGCACGGCGAACACGACGACCTGGTCCCGTTCGCGCTGGGCGTCGCCAGCCGCGACCGGCTGCGCGGCGCCGGTTGGCAGGTCGAATTCCATTCGTACCCGATGGGCCATGCGGTCTCGCCGGAAGAGATCACGGATCTGGGCCGGTTCCTCCGACGGGTACTCGGCAGCAGCCCGGCGTGAGCGAACCCCGAACTCCGGGCACCCCGGTCACTCTCATCACCGGAGGGGCCGGGGAGATCGGCGCCGCCCTGCTGCGGCGACTGGCGGCAATGCCGGAGGCCGACCCGGTGGTGACCGTGGACCTCCGGAACCTCCCCGCGGGCGCGAGCGGCGCGGCGCCGGTCGAACACTTCCGCGGCGACATCCTCGACGACGCCCTCTGGCGCGCGTTCGGCCGCAGATACCGCCCCCGGCGGGTCTTCCACCTCGCCGCGATCCTCTCGACGCGCGCCGAGCGGGCCCCGGGCCTCGCCCACCGGGTCAACGCCGACGGCTCCGCGCGGATGCTCGCCCGGTCGCTGGAGTGGGCCGGGGCCGACGGGCCGGTCCGTTTCCTGTTCCCGAGTTCCGTCGCGGTGTACGGGATGGCCTCCCGCTCCGAAAAGGAGGCCGCGGCGCCGGTCGCCGAAGACGAACGACTCGATCCCCGAACGCTCTACGGCGCGCAGAAACTCTATGTGGAGCGGCTGGGCGCCGTCATGGAGAGGGAGGCGCCGGACCGTCTGGACTTCCGGGCGATGCGCTTCCCCGGACTGATCTCCGCGGACACGCTGCCGCAGGGGGGCACCAGCGACTGGGCGCCGGAGTTGATCCACGCCGCCGCCCGGGACGAGCCCTACTCCTGTTTCGTCCGGGCCGACGCCCGCCTGCCCTTCTGCGTCATGCCGGACGCTGTCGCCGCCTTCCTGGCGCTCGCGTTCGCGGAGAAGGGGAAGTTGTCCCGACTCGCCTACAACCTGGGCGGCGCGAGTCTCTCGGCGGCGGAGATCGTCGCCCGGGTGCGTCGCGACTTCCCCGCGCTGCTCGTCCGCTACCGCCTCGACCGCCGGCGGGACCGGATCGTGGCCGGCTGGCCGGCGGCGGTGGACGACGGCGCCGCCCGGCGGGACTTCGGTTTCGTCCCGGGCCACGACCGCGAGACGCTGTTCTCCGAGTACCTGATCCCCGGGATTCGGCGGAGGTACGCCGGGTCCCCGTCCCCGGGCGCCCCGCTGCCCGGCCCGGCCCGCCCCGCTCCCGCCGCCGCGACGGCGAACCCGGGGGCGTCCGGAGCGTAGAGACTCCCGGCAGCGGCGCCCCGCCCCGTTTCCCTCCGCCTCTCTTCCCTTCGTCGTGTCCGCCGCCCCGCCCCGCTTCTCCCCCTGGCTCGGGCTCGGGGCGCCGCTCGCCGCCGCCGTTCTCGGCGCGGGCGCCTACCGGGGTCTCACCCGGCTGAGCGCCGATCCGGACGAGGATTTCCGGTTCCGGCTGGGCGCCGTGGCGGTGGTCATGCTCCTCCCGCCGGCGTTCGCCCTGTGGCGGGCGTTCCGCGCCCGGCGCGCCGGAACGCTCACCGGAGCGGGAACCGTCGGCGCGGTCGCGGCGCTCCTGTCCGTCGGTCTGGCCTGGGTCCCGGTGAACGCCGCGCTGCGACGGGCGCGTCAGGCCGAGAACCTCGCCCTCTCCGGTGCGGCCGCGCCGGACTTCGTCGCCCGGGACCTCGACGGGCGGATCCACCGACTGTCCGACCGGCGCGGTTCGGTGGTTCTGGTGAACATCTGGGCGACCTGGTGCCCGCCCTGCCGGGCCGAGATGCCGGAACTCGACCGGCTGGCCCGGCAACGTCGGGAGGAAGGCTTCTTCGTCTTCGGGGTCTCCACCGAGGACGAGGAGACCCAACGGGCCTTCCGGGACAACGAAGTCTCCGTCGCCTATCCCCTGCTCCTTCCGGACGCGGACGCCGGCGAGGGCGGCGGGATGCCGCCGATCTTCACCGAGACCGCGCGGTATCCGGCGAACTTCCTGATCGACCGGGAAGGACTCCTCCACCCGGCGCCGAGCACCGACCGTCCGTTCGCCGAACTCGAAGCGGCGGTGGAGTCGCTGCTCGACGGTTCCTGAGTCCGCGCCCCGCTTCGCCGGCGGGAAGCGGGCGGCCGGGCCGCTTCGACCGGCGCCCGGCGGGCGTCAGTTCTCGGCGCCGAAGGAGCCGATCGCCATGATCGCCGGGACCGCGACCCCGTTCAGCCGCGCCGGGGCGTAGCGGCCGCGCACCAGGGACATCATCGTCTGGTGCAGCCGGCTGGAACTCTCCGGGTTGTAGTGCGCGGACTTCACCCGGCCGTGGTGGTCGATGAGCACCATGACGCCGTCGTTCCGGGTGGAGCGCCGGGAACCGCCGCCGCCGGGGATCGGCGTCGGCGCGCTGCGCAGGACCGGCGGCTCGAAGAGGATGGTGGGGTCGTCCCCCCGCCGCATCGCCACCAGGAACGGGGCCAGGTCGTGCATCAGGTAGTCGAAGTCGGTCTCGAAGGCCGCCTCGAACGCCTCCGCCGAGCCGATGTCGTCGGCCCGGAGGGCGTAGAGGTAGCCGAGTTGCAGATGCGCCTCGGGGTCGTCGGGCCGCATGTCGAGCAGCGCCCGGTAGAGGTTTTCGGTGTCGTCGAGGTCGCCGTTCAGCGAGTGCGACCGGGCCAGCAGGCGGAGCGCCCGGTGGTTCGTGGGGTCGGCCAGCAGGACCTCCCCCAACTCCTCGATCGCGAGCCCCAGATCCCGGTTCCCCAGGTGGGACTCGCCTACCAGCAGGCGCACTTCGTTCCGCTGCGCATCGGACACCGGCATGAAGGTGGAGAGCCAGTTGATCGCCTGCCGGAACTTGCCGTCTTCGATGTATCGCCGCGCCTGCCGCACCGGGTCGTCCATGCCCACCAGCAGCTCGAGCGGCGGCTCCGGGCGGGTCGGCCGGAGCATGAAGTGGCGCTGCGGCACCAGTGCCTGTTCTTCGAGGCTGACAGCCAGCGCCGGGTAGGCGTTGGACAGCCGCTCCATGGCGGAGTCGTAGTCGTCGAAGACGCGCAGTTTCTGCCCCTCGTACACCATCCCCTGCCGCTCCGGCCCGGCGCTGATGGTGCCGATGTACACCGGGCGGTCGGCGGGGACCGAGACCAGCGGGTCGCCGGTCTCGTGCGCTCGGGGAGACACCGAGAACCGCTGCCGGATGGGGCGGACCCGGCGCGGGTTGAACGGCCGGATGTTCGGGAAATAGACCGCTTCGATCGCTTCCACATCGTAGACGCCGGGAGGAGCCAACTCGAAGATCAGGCCGAGTCCGTCGTCTATGGACAGGGTCTCCACCCGGCCGGAATCCCGGTGGCGCAGGACGATCCGGCGCGACCGGAAGTCGGGGCTCTCGAACTTCCCGACGAATCGTCCGATGACGAGCGACTTCCCGTCCCGGCGCACCTCGTCCCACACTTCGTCCCGACCCGGGAGTTCGGCGGCGGCCGGCGGGGGCAGGAGCGCGCCGGCGCACACCGCGGCCGCCAGGGCGAGAGCCGGCAGGGCGAGAACCGGGCGCGACGGACGACGGCGGGAGGGAGACGAGCGGGGCGGAACGACGATCACGCCGGCCATCGTCTCACCCTTCGCCACGGTCGTTCAACCGGCCGCCCGGGGGACCGTTCGGCCGCACCCGGGCCGCAGCGGCGCGGCGCCCGGGGCGCCGAAACCGGCCGGCCGGACCGCGGCGTTCCCCGGCCCGGTCGAATCTCAGGGTTCGGAAGGCCCGCCGGTGAGGGCGCGGATGCGGCGGACAGCGGTGCGGGCCCGGTCGGCCAGGACGACATCCTCGTCACCGCTGGCGGCGATGAGCGCCGGGATCGCGGCGTCGTCCCCGATCCGCTCCAGGACCTCCACCAGCCGCAGGCGGGTCCCGCGGTGGGGATCCTCGCGCAGGTACCTGCCGTACTCGGGGACGATCGCCGCTCCCAATTCCAGGGCGTACTGCCGGGCCGCTTCCCCGAGAAAGCGGTGGTCGAGCGAGAGGACGATGCGGTCCACGAACGGCGTCTGCCCGAGACGCACCAACGCGAAGGCGAGGGCCAACTGCACCCGCTCGTTCCCCTCCCGGAGGAAGTCCCGGACCAGGCCGTCGGCCAGCGAGGCGTCGTCGAGGCGCCCCAGCCCCTCGGCGGCGAACTCGCGCCGGCGGGCGTCCCGGCTCGCCAACTCGTGGTAGAAGGTGCCCCGGGCGCCGTCGAAACCGATGCGGGCCAACCCTTCGAGAGCGTCGCGACCGAGATCGCCGTCGGGGTCCTCGTCGTAGACCGAAAGCAGCGGGCTCCCGGCCGGCGCGTACGCCATGCGCCCGAGCGCCCGCACCGCCTCGGCGCGGACCCCGGTGGCCTCGCCGTCGCGGAGGAGGCCGAGCAGCGCCTCCCCGGCCTCCGGGGTGCCGATCCGGCCCAGCGCCCGCACTGCGTCCCGCCGGACATCGGCTTCGGAGTCGAGCCGGGCGGCGTCGCCGAGCGCGACGATGGCGGCGCTCGTTCCGCCGCCTCCCGCCGCGGACTCGCCCCCGGCCCCGGCACGGAGCGCGCCGAGGGCTTCGGCGGCGAGTTGCCGCACCTGTTTCTCCCCGTCCGCGAGTCGCTCCGACAGGGCGGCGACGATCTCCGGCGCGACCGGGCGCAGCGGGTCCGGCACGAACTCGTGCTCGCGGCGCAGGAGCCAGTTCATCGCCCGGGCGCCGCCGCCGGGCCGCTCCGAGAGTCCGTGCATCTCGACCAGCCCGCGGATCGCGTCGCGCCGGTGGTCGCGGTCCTCGTCCTCGAGGAGGATCAGCAGCCCGGGGGCGGCGCCGGGCCGGCGGAGCGACAGGAGCGCGTCGAGGACCGCCTTGCGGACCCGGGGGTCTTCGTCCGCCGCGGCGGCGTTCAGGCCGGCGACCGCGTCTTCGGAGCCGTACCGGGCCAGTTCGCCGGCGGCTTCCCGGCGGGCGTTCGCGTCGGCGCTCTCGAGGCGGGCGAGCAGCGTTTCCACGCTCGGCTGGGAGAGCGCCGGAGCCGCCGCCAGGAGGGCGAACGCGTGGGCGAAAACGCCGACCGGCAGCCCGAGGCGCCGGAGGAGGCGCCGCCCGGGCGGGGGGGACAAGTCGCTTCCGCCCGAACGGGCCGTTACCGGTTTTCGGCGGCGGCCCCGGTCTCCGCGAGGTAGGCCTCGGGATCGTCGATCAGGAGCGCCGCCCGCGGCATGGCGGCGAGGGCCGCGTTCACCTGGGGATCGCGGTCTATGGTGGCGCGCCGGGAAGCCCCCGGCCCCCACAGGAGGCTGAACACCTCGCCTTCGATCCGGAGGGCGATCTGTTCTTCGACGCGGCGGCGTTCCGCTTCCCCGGCCGGGAGTTCGCGCGGGATCCCCTCTTCCTCCAGGAAGCCGAGGAACTCGTCGAGCGTGGCCCGGTCGGCGCGGAATTCCTGGTCCACGGCGCGCACCAGGTCGCCGCGCGCCCGGAGTTCGTCGGGCCGCTTCCCGGCGCCGTCCACCGCCCCGCGCCCGTCCTTCGGGACGAACCGGGTGGCGAAGCGGAAGAAGGCGCCGTGCTGTTCCATGCGAACGAGCGCCGGCGCCGGTTCGGGAGCCGGGAGCGGCAGGTCCGGGGCGATCCCTCCGCCGCCTTCGATCTCCCGGCCCAGCGCGGTGCGCACGATGGTCCCGGCCTCGTCGTTCGAGTCGCGCTCGCCCCGGCCCCGGTAGTAGTCGAGGAAGTCGCCGCTGTCGTAGTCCCGCTGCAGCCGGCGGCCGCTGGGAGTGAAGTACTGCGCCGAGGTCAGGCCCAGCGCGTAGCCGTGCGGCAGCGGATAGACCGACTGCACCAGCCCCTTCCCGTAGGTGTTCTCCCCGAGGATGAGCCCCCGGTCGTGATCCTGGACCGCCCCGGCGACGATCTCCGAGGCCGAGGCGCTCTCCCGGGAGACGAGCACCACGAGCGGCAGGTCGGCGTGGGGGCTCGGCTCCTCGGCGAGGAAGACCTGCTGCTGCCGGTCCTCCCGGCCCCGGATGGAGACGATCTCCGCGCCCTGCTCCAGGAAGACATTGGAGACCGCGATCGCCTGGTTCAGCAGGCCGCCGGGGTTGTGGCGGAGGTCCACGATGAGCCGGGTCGCCCCCTCGAGGCGCAGTTCGACGATCGCCTCCCGGAGTTCTTCGCCGGTGTTCTCGTTGAAGTCGGAGATGCGGACATAGCCGGAGCTCTCGCCGGTCTCCGGTTCCTCGAGCGGGAAGAAGTAGGGGACGCTGCGGAGCGGGATGCGGTCCCGGACGACGGTGAAGTCGAGCGGGGCGTCGTAGCCGGGCCGCGTGATCGTGATGTCCACCGGGGTCCCGCGGGGCCCGCGCAGGAGCGAGACCGCCTGGTCCATGTCGTACTGGGTGGCGTCCTCGCCTTCGATCCGGCTGATGACATCGCCGGCGCGGATCCCCAGCCGGTAGGCCGGGGTGCCCTCGAACGGGGAAACGACGGTGAGCAGACCGTTCTGCTGCTGGACGCGGATCCCGAGGCCCACGTACTCGCCCTGCTGGCGTTCGCGCATCTGCCGGTAGGTGCGCGGGACGAACAGGTTCGAGTGCGGGTCGAGCCGGGACAGCATCCCCGAGACCGTCGCCCGGGCGAGCGTCTCCGGGGGGATCTCCCGCGCGTAGGCGGTCTCGATGAGCCGCATCACGTTCGTGTAGCGCTGCAGCAGCGGCCGGGAGACCGACTCGTCCTCCGGCTCCCGGACCGCGCCGGCGGTCCCGCCGACGAGGCCGGCCCGGAGCGGCCGCCACTCCCCGCCGGATTCGACCGGGGCGGCGGGCGGAACCCCGGTCGGGGGCGTCGGCTCGGCGGCGAGAACCCCGGCGATGGCCGCGGCGACGATCGCCGGGAGCAGCAGCGGAAGGATCCGGCGCGGGAAGAGACTCAGGATCCGGGCCGGGGATGTCCGCATCGGGAGCATCCTAACAGCCGGCCGGCGCCGTTCCGGCCGCGGCTCGGCAGAGGCTCGAGGCTCCCGGCCGGGGCGGAGGCGCCCCGGTCAGGGCGACGCGCCGGGCCCGGCTCCGCCTTCGTCGCCCGCGCCGGCGGCGGCCCGGCGCCGGCGCATGCGGTTCCCGACCCAGGCGATGCCGATGGACAGGCCGTAGAGCGCGATCATCGGGCCGGCGAGGATGATCTGCGTGGTGGGGTCGGGAGGCGTCAGCAGCGCCGCCAGGACGAAGATGGCCAGGATCGCGTACTTGAAGTACCGGGCCAGCATCCCCGGCGTGATGATCCCCAGCCGGGAGAGGAGGAGCGCCAGCGAGGGGATCTGGAAGACGACGGCGGTCCCCAGCACCAGTCGGGCGTAGAAACTGAACACCTCCGAGACCCGGTAGCGGATCTCGATGTCCCGGCCGCCGCCGCCGAAGGTGCCGAGGAACTCCGCGGCCGCCGGGAAGAGGACATAGTGGCAGAACGCCGCGCCGGAGAGGAAGAAGACCGAGCCGATGAGGACGAAGGGGACCGCGAGGCGGCGTTCGTGGCGGTAGAGGCCGGGCGCCACGAAGCCCCAGACCTGCCCCAGCCAGGCCGGGGTCGAGACCAGGAGCGCCACCAGGAAACTCATCTTGATCCCCAGGACGAAGACCTCCGGCGGCGCGGTGGCGATGAGTTCCCCCCCGAGCGGCTCGATGACCGCCACCAGCGGGTCCATCAGGAAGTTGAAGATCTGCCGGTAGAAGAAGAAACAGATGACGAAGGCGATCCCGACGGCGACCAGCGCGCGGACGAGGCGCCGGCGCAGTTCGTCGAGATGCTCGAGGAAGGTCATCCGGTCGGGGGCCGGCGCGCTCCCGCCGGTCGATTCGTCGGCGGTCACGGGCGCGCGGTCGCGGTCAGGCGGGAGTGGTTCGGCGGCGGGGCGACTCCCGGGGCCCCGACTCGTCGAACCCGAGGCCGCGGGGATCGTCGGCGTGGCCGCCGGGGTCGCGGAAACCGGTCTCGCGGCCCCGCCGGAGGAGTCGGATTCCGCCGATCCTCATCGGGAGGGGGTTCCTTCTCCCGCGTCCGCCCCTCCGTCCGGCTCGCCCGGCCCCCGCGGCGCTCCGGCGTCGTTGCCTTCGGGCGTCCCGGCCCGCTGCCCCCCCTCCTTCGGCCCGTCTTCTTCCGGCCCGTCTTTCTGCCGGTCGTCCCCGGCGGCGCCCGGCGACTCCCCGGCCCCGGAGGCTCCCGAGTCCGGGGCCGCTCCGCCGGCCGGCGGCTCCGCGTCGTCCGCCGGCGCCGGGCCGGCCGGATTCGCGGGTCTCGCGGAGGATGGGGCGCCGGCGCCGGCCGGTGCGGAGGGCCGCGTCCGCCGCGGAGCGCCGCCGTCGGGGTCGAGACCGGCGCGGAGGTCGTCCCCGGCGCCGCTGATCTCCTCCCGCGCGGAGCGGAACTCCTCCATCTCCACTTCCCGCTCCAGGGTGTTCCGCAATTCGCTGCTGGTACGGCGGAATTCGGCCAGACTGCGCCCGAGGGTCTTGCCGATCTGCGGCAGTTTGCGGGGCCCGAACACGATGAGGGCCACCCCCATGATGATGAGCATCTCCTGCATCCCGAGCGGGCCGATCATGAGCGGCGTCAGGAGCGGCTGGGGCGGGAGCGGCGGCACGGGCTGAAACGATACCTTGGCGGGGGCTGCGGTTCGCCGGGTTCGGCCGGCGCCCGGCGGGCGACAATCCCGGCGGTTCCGTGAAGTCCGCAGCCCCGACCCCGGCAGCGGCGGCCCCGACCCCGGGGACCCCGACCCCGGCCGAGTTCCGCCGCACCCCCGGCGCGGTGCGCCGGATGTTCGATGCGGTGGCCCCCGGCTACGACCGGCTGAACCGGATGCTCAGCCTGGGGCTCGATCAGGGCTGGCGCCGGGCGGCGATCCGGGAACTCGACCCGGGGCCGGGAGACCGGACGCTCGATCTGTGCTGCGGCACCGGCGACCTGGCCCTGCTCCTGCCCCCGGGAGTGCGGGCGGTCGGCTGCGACTTCACTCCGGCGATGCTGGAACTCGCCGGCGAGAAAGCCGCGCGGCGCGCGGCAGCGCTGCCGCGGGTGGCCGGGGATGCGCTCCGCCTGCCCTTTCGCGCGGCGAGTTTCGAGCGCCTGGCGATCGCCTTCGGGGTCCGGAACCTGCCGGACCCCGGAGCTGCGTTCCGGGAGGCGCGCCGGGTGCTGGCGCCGGGCGGTCGGCTGGTGGTGCTCGAGTTCTCGAAGCCGCCGCGGCGGATCGCGCGCTTCGGCCACCGGCTGTGGCTGCGGCTGGCGGTGCCGGGGGTGGCGCGGGTGGCGGCGGCCGGTTCCGGGGGCGCCGATCCGTACCGGTATCTCCGGGACTCCATCTTCGCCTTTCCGGAGCCGGAACCGCTCGCCGGGGAGTTGGAGGGGGCCGGGTTCGGGCGGGTGCGCTTCCGCTACCGGTCGTTCGGGACGGTGGCCATCCACACCGCCGAACGGGAGGGCGAGCCGGTCCCGGACCGGCGTCGGGATCGGGATCGGGACCGCCCGCGGCTCACCAGGGCAACTTGACGAACCGCAACGGTCCGATCCGGGGGATCTCGGTGGGCAGCGAGTGCAACTGCATCTGCTCCTCCCAGGCGCGCCGTTCCACCCCGGCGGCGGCGACCGGCAGCCCCACCCGGCGCCGGTAGGTTCGGGTGAGGAAGCGGTCCCCCGCCTCGCCGCCGAGTCCCGCGCCGGGGAACGAACCGGCGACGGAGCGGACCCGGACCGCGATGTCGACGCCGCGCACGATGTGTGAACCGAGTTGCGCCGCCGTGCGCATGTCGCCGAGGAACGGCGGCGGATCGTCCCGCAGGATGTCGGCGGCGGCGCCGGTCACATAGCGGACCTGGAGGTCCTCGACGAAGCCGGCCGGCTGCGGCGGCCGTTCGTCCACCCGGCGCATGAGCACCCGCTGCCGGTCGGCGGCGCCGGCGCGCGCCTCGCGCACCCAGTAGCGGATGCGGGAAACGGGGACCAGTCCCGGCTGGCCGAGTCCGAAGAGCCCGTAGCCCTCGGGATCCCCGTCCCCGCCGCCGGTCCCCTTCCCTTTCCCCTTCCCGTTGCCCTTCCCCTTGCCCTTGCCGCCGGCGGCCTGCGTGGCCAGGGTCTCCAGCATCGAGCCGACGACCTTGCCGGTGAGATCGGACACCAGCGGGGAGCCGGCGCCGGGAAGGGCCGCCTCGATGACGCCGCCGAGGAGGCTCTGGAGCCCGCGCTCCAGGAGGCCGCCGCCGCTGCCGGGCGAGAAGGTGTCGGCGTCCACGCTGGGACGGAAGTGGCGCCGCCAACCGTCCGTGGCCGCCATCAGGCGGACCCGCGCGCCGGCCGGGGGCGGCGATCCCTTCCCGTCGCCGGGCTTCGGCAGCGAGCCGCTTCCCGGAAGCGCCGGCTTCGCCCCGGAGACCGAGCGGACCCGGCCGAACACCCAGCGGGGCGTCATCTCGTCGTCGTTGAACACCACCGCGAAGACCGGGCCGCCGCTCCCCGGCGTTCGGGCCAGCCGGGAGGTCGGGGTCCCGAGCGTCACCGTCGAGCCGTCGAAGGCGACGACCGGTTCGAAGGCGGTCTCCGGGAGGCGCTCCGGGGAGGTCAGGAAGTCGAGGCCGTCGGGGTTCCCGTTCCCGGCGGGGCCCAGGTCGGTGAAGACCGGGATCTCCACCGGCAGTCCGGACCCGGCGCGGGCCACATCGAGGGCGATCCGGTCGAGGACGGCGCCGCCGTCCTGGCGCATCGCCGCCAGTTCGGGCTCGACGCGGAAGGAGGCCCGACCCTGCCGGAGCAGCAGCAGGAAGCCGGAGGTGACCAGGAGGGTCAGCCCCAGGGCGACGACGGTCTCGGCGAGGGTGAAGCCGGCGGTCTCCGGCCGGCGGTCGGCGGCGGGCGTCGTTTCGGTCTTCATCGGTTCGTCCTCGTCGGGTCCGCTCCCGGTCAGAACGGGGAGCGGCGGAGCCCTTCCACGAAGAAGGTGATCTCGGCCAAGGCGCCCTCCCGCACCTTGAAGCGGAAGTCGCCGATGACGGTGTCGAAGACCGCGCCGGCCGCCTGGCTCACCCCCAGCGCCAGATTCCCGGAGGCGGAGACACTGAGGCCCCGAACCCGGCTCGGGCCGTAGGCGATGGAGGCGCCGGAGCCGCCGAGCGCGCCGGGCGCCGGGGCCCCGGTCAGACCGTGGAAGGCCCGCAGCCGGGACACCCCCCGGGAGGTCACCGTCTCACCGCAGTTCGACTCCTCCCGGTCGGCGCTCTTGGTGACGAGGAGTACCTCGACGGTCCCGTTCCCCACCCGCACCGCGGGATTCCCCTGCGGGCTCTCGCCCTCGGGAAGTTCCCGGCGCCAGACCTCCCGCAGGCGTCCGGCGGTCTCCCGGAGGAGCACGAGAACCGACCGCTCCCCGCGTACCCGGCGGTCCCCGCCGCCCACGACCAGGAGATGGGGTTCGCTGCGGCCCGGGAACGGAAACGCCACCGGGCGGGTCGCGATCGGCCGTTCCCCGCCCAGCCGGAAGGCGACCTCCAGGCTCCGCGGCCCCGGCCCGTCGAGCGCCAGCCGATGCACCTGCCCGTGGAGGTCCCCGAGATAGAGCCGGGTCACCAGGTCGCCGGCGCCCGGCTGCGCCCAGACCGGGCGCCAGGGGGCCGGCGCCGTCGGGGCGCCGTTCTTCGGGATCCGGGGCGCCGCCCCCGGCGCCAGCCGGTAGCGCTGCCGCACCCGGCCACTCTCCGGCTCGATCTCGAAGAGCCACTCGCCGGAATCGTCGGAGGCGCTGCCGACGCCGCCGGAGAGGAACGCCGTCCACTCGCTGCCTCCGCCGGAACGCGGGGTCTCGACCAGGAGCGGCGCCGGCGTCTCGCCGAGTCCCTCGAGGACGCCCTCCAGGTCCGAGAGCCGGTTCCCCAGGTTGAAGAGGAGGCGCGGCAGGCCCTCGCCGCCGGCGCCCGGTCGGCTCACCGCGGCGGTCCCGTCCCACTCGCCCCCGACCGCGGAGACATCGAGCGCCGTCAGGAAACGGCCGCCGTACTCCCGACCGAAGGCGAGCACCGTGGCCCACTTCCCGGCTTCGGGGAGATAGAGGTCGCGGACCACCGGAGAGCCGGCGAGGGTGTACCTCCCCACCAGCCCGACCCGCCGCTCCGGGGTGAGCAGGGCGTACCCCGCGGCCAGGTCGCGGAGCATGGTGCGGACCCGTTGGGTCTCCCAGTAGGTCTCCCCCGGCCCCGGCCCGAGGAGGTCGTCGGGGATGTAGGCGAACAGTTCCTCGCCGGTGTCCGCCGCGAACGCGTGGAGCAGGCCGCCGTTCGTCGGCAGATAGACCACCGTCCGGCGGTTCACCCGGGCTTCGAAGAACTCGCGGTACGCCTTCCGGTGGCGGGCGACGCCCTCGGGGTGGCGCGGCGGACTCGGCGCCACCGCCGGCGCCGCCAGGCTCTCCCGCAACTTCCAGGAACCGACGCCTCCGGTGAAGTGGAGTTCCCCGTCCTCGTCGTAGATCGTCCGGGTGGTCGGATGGACCGCGATCCGTTCCCCGCGAACGATCCGCACCACCAGTTCGGCGGCGTCCTCGGCGGTGCGCGCGCCGCGGCCGTCGAGATCCCGGAGGAAGCCGTGCCACACCCCGAGTTCCGAGGGGGTCACGACGCCCACTTCGAACCGGCGGAGCCGGGTCTCGCCGGGGCGGTTGTAGAGGATGAGCCGGTCGTCGGGGTCGCGCCGCGCCAGGCGCTCGCCGGCGTCCCAGATCACCGTCGGGCCGGTCCGGTCCGGCGTCGCCGGCGTCCCGGTTCCGCCGCCGAAGACCGGATGCGCCCGGAGGTGACCCCGCAGCCGGGTCAGGTCGGCGCTGGTCGAGAGGAGGACGTTGTCGGCGTAGCCGCCGCGGCGGCGGAGGGTCTCCTCGAAACGACGGGCGTCGGTCGGATCGCCCACCAGGGCCTCCCGCGCCAGGGCGGGATCGGTCCCGGGGAACGCCGGAGTCGGGGAACCGGCGACGAGTTCCTTGACCGTGGCGAGCACCGGGGCGCCCAACTTGACGACGCCTTCCGGGAGGGTCACCCGTCGCAGCACATCGCCGAGCGCTTCCGCGAGCGCCTCCGGACGGGTGGCGTGATACGCCGGACGGCGCAGGTTCGACGCCATCCATCCCAGATGGTTCGTGATCTCCCGGTAGCGTCGCCTCCCGTCGGTGAACCCGATGACATGGATGTCGCCGAGACCGGCGTCCGGGTCGCCGTCGTTGATCGCCAGGAACGCCGCTTTCGCCTTGAGCCCGGCGTTGATCCCCCCGAACTCGAACCTCGTGTAGCGCCCGCGGGGGCTCGGCGTGGGTTCGGTGTCCTTCCCCAGGAGGAGCAGGCGGTGGTGCTTGCCGGTCCGGCCCTCGTTGAAGTCGGCCCAGGCGTGGGAGTCGCATTCGCAGGTGTCCACCCCGTCCGTGACCAGCAGGATGATGTTCTGCTGTCCGGGCTGCAGGTCGTCGAGGGCCGTCTCGCGGATGTGGCCGGCCAGTTGGAGGAGGGCGATCCCGTTGGGGGTGACCTGCGTGGCGGCGTACCGCGGCAGGGCCGCCAGCACCTCCCGCTGCGCCGTTTCGGCGTCGCATCCGGCGACCGCGGAGCGCAGGAGCAGACCCGGACAGGGCCCCTGCCGCCAGACGCGCAGCCCGCTCGCCGAACCCCTCGGGACCCCGGCCCCCTTCGTGGGGTCCCTGCAACTTCTCACATTCGGATCGTCCAACTCGTAGATCCAGATGTAGGGGCCGAAGACCGCGAGCCGCCAGTGGGCGAGCGGTTCCCCGCCGTCCGATTCCAGATGGCGAACGGCGTGCGCCACCGCTTCCCGCGCCAGTTCCAGTTTCCGTCCGCCGGCCACGGACTCGTTCATCGAGGTCGAGGTGTCGAAGAGGATCCAGATGCGGGGCCGGGCGGCACTGCGGACGAGCCCCAGGGGATCGCGTCCGCGTTCCACCGGCTCGAAGGAATCGTCCGCCTGGTTCGTGCTCGCCGCCCGGCCCGTCACCGCGCCGGTCGGGAGCCCGCTCGCGGACGGCGGGACCTCGCCGGGGGGCGGCGCCGGACGGCCGGAGAAGGCCGCGAGCGCCGGCAGGACGACCGCCCCGGAGCGGAGGAGCGGGCCGATCGCGCACCCCCTCTTTCGTCGCCGGGGGCGGCCGGCGGGGTCGGGTGCCGCGGGGATTCCGGCCGCCGGGTTGCGGTTCGGTCCGGTCCCGCTCGCCGGGTTTCGAGGAGTCGTACCGTCGGTCATGTCGCGAGCGTCGTTTCCCTTCTCCGGGATTCCGCGGGGCTCACTGCACGCGGCGGACGCCGCCGCCGCGGCCGCGGCCCCAGTTCGTCAGGTCGTCGGCGTAGTCGTTGCCGGTGTCCGCGCCGCCGCCGGGCCGCCGGGCGAGGCGCAGCGTCATCTCCAGGCGCACCACCGCGTGGGGCGCGTCCGGGTCGGCCGGCGGCGGATGGCGCGCTTCGGCGGTGAGGATCGCCCGGTCGTGTTCGGCGGCGTCCGCGCCGCCCACCACCGGGCGGCGGATCCAGACGGTCGTCCCGGGGATCTCCGTCCGGCCGTCGCCGTCGAGATCCGGCGCCCAGCCGCCGGCGGGGGCGCGGGCGTCGAACAGCAACGCCCGCCCCGCCGGGTTCCGGAGCACCCGGCCCACATAGACGCGGGAGAGGGCGCCGGCCATCTCCCGGTCGCGGAAGAACTCGTAGTCCCGGCAGCCGGCGGAGCCGGGCTGCCCGCAGGCCGCACCGTCCGCCGGCCGGGCGGCGCCCCAGGGAGCCCCGGGACTGACCGCGATGCTGCTTCGGGCCGGCGGCAGGGCCCGGGAGAAGTCTTCGTCCTGCCCGACATGGGCGGCGAGGATCGCCTTGCCGATCTCGAGTCCGGCGCGCGCCCGGGCGGCGGCCACGGCGGCCCAGCGGTCGTTCCGCGCCACATCCCCGTCGGCGCCGGTGGTGATGACCACGGTGGCGGAGAGGCCGGCGAGGGCGAGCACCAGCAGCAGCGCCAGCACCAGGGCGACGCCCCGCTCCGAGGCGGCCCGGCCGCGGGGGTCATTCACGATTCGCCACCCGCACCGAGTCCAGCCGGACCACGGCGCCGCGTCCGGACGCCGGGAGCGCGACCACCTCGAAGCCCAGGCTGCGCAGGCGTCCGCTGCCGCCCGGGGAGAGTTCGCGGATGCGCCAGCGCGCCTGGTACACCGCCTCGCGCCGCGCTGCCGGGCTCCCCTCGCCGTCGTACCAGCGGGAATAGCCCGGCGTCCCGGGCCCGGTCCGGTCGGTGCTGCCGCCGGGCGCGACCGCCGGGTGGTAGCCGTTCAGCGGCCAGGGGCGGCGGAACGGCGCGGCCTGCAGTTCCTCCATCCGCGACCGGGCGATCCGGGTCGCCAGGCCGGAGTCCTCGGCGAGGCGGCGCGCCAGGGCCGCCGCCGACATCGCCCGGATCAGTCCGCCGCCGGCGGTGACCAGGAGCAGCGCCGCGAAGAGGACCTCGATCAGGGAGTAGCCGGCGTCACCTCCGGCCCGGCGGGGTCGCGGGCTGCGTTCGGGAGTCTGCATTCCGTCCTCTCCGACCAAGAACGGAATCGGGACGATTCCTGCCCGCTCGAATTTCCGATTTGCAAAAACTTGCCTAAATCGCCGCCGGGTGGTGCGGTTCTCCCCGTGCGGGCCCCCGGTTCCACACTTCGTGGGGCTGAGGGATCCGGACGCGCCTTCGGCCTCGCCGGCGAGGGAGGAGAGGGGGTTCGGCCTGCTCTGCTCACGCGACGGCTGCCCGGTCGCCGTCAAGGTCTTCCCCGGGAACACCGCCGACCCCCGGACCGTTGCCGCCCAAGTCGAGAAACTGCGCCACCGCTTCGGTCTCCGCCAGGTGGTCCTGGTCGGGGACCGGGGAATGCTCACCTCCGAGCGCCTCCGCGAAGACCTGCGCCCCGAGGACGGCTTCCGCTGGGTCACCGCCCTGCGTTCCTCCGCCATCCGCGCCCTGGTGGCGAACGGATCGGTGAACCCCACCCTCTTCGACCGGCGCGACCTCGCCGAGATCTCCTCCGATCTGTTCCCCGGCGAGCGCCTGGTGGTCTGCTTCAACCCCCGCCTGGAAGCGGAACGCCGGAGGAAACGGGAAGACCTGCTCCGCAGCACCGAGGAGAAGCTGGAAGCGGTCGTCCGGGCCACCCGCCGCGAGGGCCGGCCCCTGCCTCATCTTGGACAGTTTGAAATTGCAAGTAGTTGACGAAAAAGAGGTAAGGAGCCCCGCAGACCGGGCGTGGCACTACAACCCCGCCGCGGGCGGGGTTCCCTCAGGCGGCGCTCGGAGTCGGACCGCCTTCCCGGCGCAGCACCGGGGGCAACCGCAGCCGCAGGCTGTGGAACACCTTCGTGGTGACCCCCACCGCCGCCGTGCGCGCCACGAAACGCTTCCCGTCCTTCTCGATCACCCCTTCGCACAGGTGGTCGAGGTCCCGGACCACATCGTTCCACTCCGCCTCCACCCCCGCCGCCCCCAGCCGCCGGAACAGCTCGTGCCGCAGCACCAGCGCCAGGAACGAGCAGAACACATGCCCCCGGATCGCCGCGTCGCTCTGGTGGTAGATCGCCCGCGTCTTCAAGTCCGACTTCGTCTTCCGAAAGGTGTGCTCCACCCGCCACAGCTCCTTGTAGCGCAGGGCGGTCTCCGCCGCCGAAAGCCCGGCGTTGGAACGCAGCACGAAGATCCCGTCGTACTTCGCCTCGGCCTCCGCCTTCTCTTCGTCGATCTCGAACCCCCGACCCTCGGGGCGCAGATACCGCGCATAGCCCTTGTTCGCCACCAACTGCTTCGGCCCGCTGCGCAGCTTCTCCCTCAGGTCCGCCACCATCTTCGCCCGGGCCTCCCGGTCGCGCCGCGCCTGCGTTTCGTTCCGGCACACCAGATACCGACGCTCCCCCTTCTCGTCCCGGAGCACCACCTCCTTGACGAACAACGGCTCCCGCTCCCGTTCCGTCCCCGGAGGCGGAGGCACCTTCTCCCAGGGCCCCGGATCCGCGATCACCTGATCCCGGATCTCCGTCACCGTGCGCATCTTCGCCCCCAGCACATACCGCCAGCCGCGCCGCTCCAACTCCTTCATGTTCGCCGCGCTCACCATCCCCCGGTCCGCCACCACGCACACCGAACCGATCCCGAAACGCCGGGACAGACGCTCCGCCACCGGAAGCAGGGTGGTCACATCCGCGGTGTTCCCCGGCCACATCTCCGAGCACAACGGCGTCCCGGTCTGGTCCAGCACCATCCCCAGCACCAGCTGCTTCAACTGCGGACGGTGGTCCTTCGAGTGGCCCCGGCGCCCCAACTCCTCCCCGCCGGCTCCGTGGAAATACAGCGAAGTGGTGTCGAAGAACACCAGGTCCAGCCGGGCGAACAGGCCGCGGCGCGCGGCGAACAGCCGCTCTTCGAGGAGATCCTTCGTCGTCCGCTCCCGCCCGTCGGGGTCCTTCTCCCCGCAGGGTTCGCCCAGCCAGGCCATCGCCCGGTACAGCTGCCGCAGCGCCGGCGGCGCCAGTCCGGCCACCGCGCGGGTGGCGCCCCAGCGCTCCGCCTGCCGGTCCGACCCGGGCGCGAACAACCGATGCAGCACGCTGAAGAACACCACCCGTTCCAGGTCGAAGCCGAAGCGCCGCCCGGCGGCCAGGGCCGACACCGCTTCCCGGCAGCCGGTCTCCTCCCAGAGACGGTCGAACACCAGGCCCGGCCCCACGTGGCGCAGATGGATCTCCGGGTTCTCGGCCCACTCCGCCCGGGCCGCCGAGAGCACCAGCGACTGGTCGCAGTGCCGGGCCAGCGAGGCGGTCAGCCGGTCGAGTTGCCCGGACTCCCGCAGTTCGTCCAGCCGTCCCAGGGTGCACAGGACATCCTGCTTGACCTTCGGGCCTTCGCGGCGGCTCTCGACGATCTGGAGGTACTGGCGGTTGCCGCTCTGCTTGATGCGGGGGTACATGGAGGGGTTCCGGGCCGGGACAGCACGATCCTACCACACATCTCACTCGGTATGGCAATGAAATCAATGTGATATCGAAGTATCTGAGCGGGTCCGAATCCATAGGCGTGGCACTACACGCGGTTCAGGATCGAGACCTCGCCGGAACCGAACCCCAACAGCCCCAACGACTTGCCCTCCGGCCACGCTCCAAAACGCAAAAAGACTGTCCAAGATGAGCTGCGCGGCGCCGACCGCATCGAACGCCGGGTCGGAAAGGTCATCGGCAAGTTCAAGGTGGGAAAGCACTTCCTCACCGAGACCGCCGACACCTCCTTCACCTACCGCCGCAACGAGGAATCCATCTCCGCCGAACAGGCCCTCGACGGCCTCTACATCGTCCGCACCAACGCCGAACCGGCCCTGCTCTCCACCGAGCAGACGGTCCGGGCCTACAAGTCCCTCTCCACCGTGGAGCGGGCCTTCCGCAGCATGAAGGCGGTGGATCTCCGCGTCCGCCCCATCTTCCACCGGAAACCGGAACGGGTCCGGGCCCACATCTTCCTGTGCATGCTGGCCTACTACGGCGAGTGGCACTTGCGACAGGCGCTGGCCCCCCTCCTCTTCCAGGACGAGGATCCCGAAACCGGGGACCGGGAACGCTCCTCCCCGGTGAAGCAGGCCCGGCGCTCCCCTGAGGCGCGACGGAAGGTCGCCGCCCGCCAGACCCCCGAAGGGTTCCCGCTCCACGACTTCGGGACCCTGCTCCAGAACCTGGGCACCCTCACCCGCAACACCGTGCGCACCCCGGCGAACGACGCCACCTTCACCCTCCGCGCCAAGCCCACCCCCCTGCAGCGCAAAGCCTTCGCACTCCTCGACCTCTCCCCCTCGTTGCAGCCAGGTGCAGCCAGGCGCCGCACCCCCGCTATCCCGCTCCGGCCCAAGAACGCCAAGGGTTCTCTGCCTTCCTCGTTTTGGAACTTCCGTCTAATGGCAAGAGTCGTTCAGGAGATTCTCCGGCGCCACGGCGCCAGCCAGGCGCGGATGGCCGCGGCCATCGGGATGTCTCCGAACCAACTGTCCCGGAAGATCTCCGGGGAGCGCCGGACGCAGGTCGAGGAGGCGCAGAGCATCGCGGCCTACCTGTCCCGGAACTCGGGGCAGGTGACTTCATGACCCTCGAAGACGAAACCGGTTTCGTCAACCTGATCCTCCGGGCGGAGGTGTTCCGGACGAACCGGCACCTCGCCGCCGCAGCTCGTTCCTCGCTGCCGCCGGGCGCATCGAAGCGGAGCGGGGAGCCGCGCACCTGGTCGTCGAATCCCTCTTCCCGCCGAACCTGCCGAGTCCGGAGGCCGCGCCGCCGCTCCCCACTTCGAGATCGAAACCGGCGAAGAGCCCCGCAGTTGGAGATAGCGCCGCCCCTCACCGCTCCTTCTCCGTCGGTCTCGTCGCGGTCGCCGATGCCATCGAACCGGAACTCCGCGCCGTCACGGTCTCCCGCCGGAGGTCGGCAAACCCTCTCGCCCGCTTCGCCGATCCCGGAACCACCGCCATCCTCGACGAAGCGGCCGTACCGGAAATGCTCGCGATCCGGAGCGCGAGTTCGAGAGGTCCCGGCGGAAAACGCGCTCTCCGCCCGGTCGCTGCCCCCATCGGCAGCGCCGGGAAGGGGACGGACCTACGGGCGGTCGAGTGCGCGAGCCTCGGTCCGGAACCGCTCGTAGATGCCGCGGGCCTCGTCGAACTGGGCGTAGACATGCTCCTGCTCGGTGGTGGAGCGCCAGTGGGGCCAGGCCTCGGCCATCTCGCGCAGGCGGTCGATCCAGCGGATCGAGTATTCGGCGGCAGAAGCGCTGCGCACCGGCCGGCCGCCGACGATGATCCAGACCGGATTCGTGAAGGCCTGGGCGTACCGGCAGTCGAGGGGGCGCCGCTCTTCCGGGGAGCCCTCCGCCCGCAGGATCGCCCAACTGCTGGCCTCGACCGGCAGGGTTCCGGTGGCGGTCACCGAACGACGGTCGGGCGAGAGCGCCGCTTCCCCGGCGTCCTCCCCGTTCACCACGATCCAGACCCGTTCCAGCGGGGTCGGCGAGCGCACCCAGGCGCTCCAGGACACCTCGCCGCCGGCCTCGGGCAGCGCCACCTCGCCGCCGGGGAGCCGTCCCTCGACGCGGAAGTCCAGCAGCGGGCCGCAACTCACGAACGCCCGGCCCTCGCGCAGACCCCGGAGCCACGGTTCAAGCGCCAGCCCCTCGTCGCCGGTGTGGACATAGGTGCGCACCGAGCCGACCAGTTTCGACCGCTGCAGGTCGCTGATGGAGTCCTCGCCGCCGACCGCGGTGACCCGGAGGCCGTTGTTCAGGGTGGCGTACCAGGGGTGGAACCCGGCGCGTGAGGCCTCCGACCACTCCACGGCGTCCGTGGTCCCGAGGGCGGCGTCCACCGGGTACCCCTTCGCGCCGCCGAGATTGCCGGGCCCCCCGTCCGTCCCCGCCAGCGGGTCGTTCTCCCCGAAGAAGGCGTGGACATAGCCGACGGTCGCTCCCTGCGCCTTCGCCTTGCGGAACAGGTCGGTGTTCGAGGGATACAGGCTCTCGATACCGGTTCCCTCGTAGCCGGTGGTGAACGGCGAGATCAGGTGTTCCCGCAGCCCGAAGTAGAAGACATGACCGTAGAACGGCGGGCGGTACTCCTGCCCCACGACGAGGATCCGCTCCTCCGTCGAGAGCGGGTGGGCACCGCCGCCGGGGACGAAGAACTGGTGGTCGAGGACGCGGTTGTCCTTGTTCGCGATCTGCTCGAGGACCACCTCCTGGTCTTCGGCGGCGGACATGAACAGCAGGTTCTCCAGGGTGTTGTGGAGGTTCCCGGCGTAGTTCATATGCACATGCGTGGAGCCGCTCCACCAGCCCTTCGCCGCCATGTCCGTGATCCTCGGGAGCCGGAGCGTCACTTCCACGACCTCCCCGGCGGCGATCTCGACCCGGGCGCCGGCCGGCTCGTATTCGAAGCCCTTGACCGCTTCGATCTCGAGCGGGCCGGTGGGGACTTCCAGCCGGAAGCGGCCCGGCTGGTGGAAGGAATGTTCCCGGGAGCCGCCGAGGCGGGCGTAGGCGTCCGGCGGGGCGTAGAAGCGCCCGTCGCCGGCGGCCAGGTGGATGCGGGAGGCGGTCTCTTCCCCGGTCGCGTCGTCCACGGTGCGCACCGAGAGGACGCCGGTGGGCCGGCGCCAGGTCCTCCGGGTGAGGCGGACGATCTTCCGCTTGCCGCCGTAGGTTTCGAGGAGCGCCAACTGCGGCAGCCCGCCCTCGTTGTCGAGGTAGGCGATCCATTCCCCGTCCGGCGACCACCGGGGATGGAAGGCGTCGTGCTCGAAGAAAGTGAGTTTGTAGGGCGAACCGCCGGTCGTCGGCTGCACATAGAGGTTCGAGAACTGGTCGGCGGCGCCGGCGGTCGAGGAATAGACGAAACGCCTGCCGTCGAGGGAGACATCGGGGCGCGTCCGGTAGAGCGACTGCTCGGCGAGCACCGTCCGCCGCTCGTCGAACCCGTCCGGCGCCGCCGCCACGCGCACCACATCGCCGGAGCCGAGCGGGACGTCGCGGTTCGAAACCAGCAGCAGTTCCCGGCTGTCCGGCAGCCAGGCCGGCGTGAGGTGCATGTCGTGGGGCCCGAAGTAGAGCCGGTCGCGGCCGTAGTCGTTGTCCCGCGTGACGGCGATCGCCTCGCCGGCGAGCGCCCCGTCCCGGAACTCGTGGACGCGCACATTGAAGTAACCGGAGGGCGCGGTCGTGACATACGCGAGTTTCGTCCCGTCCGGCGAGAAGGCCGGGTCGGTGTGGAGGAACTCGTTCTCCAGGAGCACCCGGCTCTCTCCCGATTCGAGGTCCAGGATGCCCAGCGAGAGGTTCCGGCCGTTGTGATCCACGGTGTGGACGAGGAACCGGCCGTCCGGAGACCAGGTCGGGAGCGAGTGGTACCCGGGCCCGGAGGTCAACTCCTCGGCGGCGCCGGTCTCCGGGTCCACCCGCCAGATGGAGCCCGACAGGGCCACGGCGATGGACTTCCCGTCCGGCGCCCAGGCCGGGGCCCAGGGGGTGCTGCTCGGCGCCGGCGGGAAGTAGTAGTTGTGCATGTAGTTGCCGCCATGCCGCGCCGCCGGGTAGTTGCCTGCGGGTTCGCCGATCTTCCCGGCGGCCGGCTGCGCGCGGCCCGGCGCCGCGGTCGCGAGGACGAGGACGGCCATCGCGGTCGCCCGGAGAGGGAGCGTGGGAACGGATCGCATACGGAGGCTCCTCCACCCGGCCGGCGCCGGAGAGTCGGGAGCGAGCGGCCGCCTCCGGGGGGAGCCGGAGAATACCGGCGAACCGGCCGACGCCGTTCTCCGCCTCGCCCGGCGGAGGGCCGCCGGGGAGCGCGCCCGGCCGGGTCGCCGAGCGCGGCGATCTCTCAGGTCCGGTGCGGCCGGGCCGTTTCCCCGGGCGCCTCGGGGATCAGCCGATGCTCCGGGCGTGGGCGCGGGCCGGGAGGACCTCCCGGAGGCGCAGACCCTCGTCCTTCAGGTAGGCGAGGAGGCCCTTCTTGTCGATGGTGCGGAGGGCGCGGACGCTGAGGCGCAGGCGGACCTTGCGGCCGAGTTCCGGCACCCAGACGGACTTCCACTGCAGGTTCGGCAGTTGCCGGCGCCGGTTCTTGTTGTGGGCGTGGCTGATGGAGTTCCCCGCCAGGGGGCGCTTGCCGGTCAGTTTGCAGGTTCGGGACATCTCGTTCGGGGGTGGTTCGGGGTGCTGGTTCGGGAAGGTCGCGCCGGTTCGGAATCGCGTCGCCGGGCTCGGGTCGGGAACGGGAGTCGGACCGACGAACCGGGAATCGTAGCCGCCGGGCCGCTACGGCCGCGCTCCCAGGTCTTCCACCGAGGCGCCGTTGAGGGCGTTCAGGAACAACTTGTAGGTGCCCCGGGGCTGCCCCCGGAACTGCGGGCGGAAGCCGAACAGGACCACCTCGCCGGCCCCGACGGGCGCCCGGGCCATGGCGATCTTGCCGCCGATGGCGTTCTCCTCGCCGAGCGCCCAGCCGCTCATGAGCAGGTCGTCCTCGGCGTAGCGCGCCACCGTCTCCACATTCGCCGGGGGCGGCGGGGCGGTCGTCTCTTCCCCGCCCTCGCGCCGGCGGGGCAGGCTCACCAACTCGAACGCCCGGCTGCGGACGAACTGGACCGCCACCTCGTCCCGCATCCCGAAGGCCAGCGGATGGGAAGTGTCCACCCGGGCCCGGATGAGCGAACCGGGGATGAAGAACCGCTCCGGCGGCAGGCCGGCGGTGGCGTTCCGCAGCGGCAGCCCGAACTGGGAGATCACGAAGTCGCTGGCCTGGTCGAGGGCGACGAGCGTCCCGCCCTCCTCCACGAACCGGGAGAGCGCCAGCGCCCCCTCCAGCCCGATCCCGCCGGTGAACTCTTCCGGCATGGTGCCGGCGGCGTGGCCGTTCAGGATCGCCTCCGGGGACTGGTGGGGCAGCACGATCACCTCGAAACGCGACAGGTCGCCGCTGCGCACCTCGTCGTCGAGCAGGTTCTCGAGTTCGTACTCGTAGGTCTCGAGCAGCCAGCGGGTCCAGCCCTCGTCCATGCTGGCGACATAGGACTTGTAGAGACCCACCCGCACCGGCCGGAGCGACAGCAGCGCGACGCCGGGCGCCGTGTCCAGCCCGCTCAGGTCGAGCCCCAACTCGGAGGCGAGGCCTTCCGCCGCCGCTTCCGACGGGCCGGAGCGCCGCACCACCAGGGTCCCGGCCGGGAACTCGACGCCGCCGGCCGAGAACGCCTCCGCCGCCCAGGCCACCTCGGCGCCGGCGGCGAGCAGCCGGTTCTGCGCCACCACCGCCGCGTTCGGGCGGTGCGAGATCGCGTAGCCGAAACCGGCCCCGCCGGAGACTTCGCCGGGGGGCGCCGTCACCGGCCCGGCGACCGGCGCCGAAGCGACTCCGGGCAGCGCCTCCACCCGGTCCACCCGGATCCCCATCTGCATCGGGAGCGTCCAGCCGGCGAGGTCGTACGGCGGATCCGGGGCGCCGTCCGGGGTCCGGCGGCGGTCGGGGTAGTCCTGCGCTTCGAGCAGGTCCTCGGCGTAGGCGCGGAAGGGCTGCGAACCGGGGATCAGCCAGGTCCCGGCCTCGTAGGACTCCCCGCCCGCCGAAAAGGCCGCCTCGGCGCGCTCGATCTCGATTCCCCCGTCGAGCAGGACATTCACCAGGGCGGCGGCCTCTCCCGGATCCCACTGCTCCGCCGGGACGATCCAGCCGCCCTCGTCGCGCCCGATCGCGTCCCGGCCCATCTTCCAGATGTCGAAGAGCCACTTCTCGCGGAGGCGGGCGGCGGTGTCGAGCACCGCGAGGGACGCGGTCAGGGTGTATCGGATCGGATCGCTGAAGGGGCTCTCGCCGCCGGGCCAGGGATAGGGATAGAAGACATCGGTGCCCGTCGTGGGGGCCGCCTGCCCCCGGCGCGGGTTCCCGACGAACTCGGGCCGCTCCTCGGGGTCGTAGTGGCGCGGGCTCGCCGAGGCGTGGGAAGTCTCGGTGAGCAGGCCGATCATGTTGTGGAAGTACGGCACGGTGCGCATCCCGCCGTTCCACCACATGGAATAGATCATGTCGGAGACCGCGCCGGGCATCTCCTTCATGGCGAAGCGGCTCGCCATCGCCGCGCCGAACAGGTTCACCCCGGTGGTGACGCCCGGGTGGATCCGGGGATTCACCGGGTCGGCGAAGGGCGGGATGAAGATCCGCGCCCAGGCCGGGCCGGTCTGGTGATGGTTGTACACCACCTGCGGGAACCACTCGCGGTAGAGGATCCGGCTGACCGCGGCGGTCTCCGGCATGTTGTTCATGAACCAGTCGCGGTTGTTGTCGTGCCCCACATAGTGGTGGTACAGCTCGGGCGGACGGGTCGTCTCGAACGGCGTCCCCAGGTTCTGCCGGTACCAGGAGGCCACGATGTCGAGCCCGTCGGGGTTCATGCAGGGCATCAGGATGAGGATCGTCTCCTCGCGGATGCGGCGCATCTCCGCCGACTCCTCGGTGGCCACCCGGTGCGCCAGCAGCGGCGCCATCTGCGGCGGGGCGACCTCGGTGGCGTGGAGTCCGGCGTCGATCCAGACGATCGCCTTCCCCTCCCGGGCCCGGCGGACGGCTTCCTCCTCGGGGATCCGCGCCCGGGCCAGCAACTCGCTGTTCTCCCGCAGGTCGTCGAGCGCGGCGATGTTCTCCGCCGAGGAGATGAAGAGGACGAACAGGGGGCGTCCCAGCACGCTCTCGCCGATCGTCCGCAGCTCGACGCGGTCGCTCGACTCCGCCAGCCGGGTGTAGTACTCGGTCAACGGCTCCCACATCGCCAACTCGTAGTCGGCGCCCGGCTCGAAACCGAGGACCTCGGCGGGCGCGGGCGGCTGGGCCGCGGCCGGCAGCGCGGCGAGGGCCGGCGCGGCGAGGGCGAGGATCAGCAAGGGCGCTCCGGGGCGGAGCGGACGCGGGATTCGGGACAAGGGGAACCTCCGGCGGCGGTGGCCCCCGGCGGCGACCGCCGGGAGGGGGAAAGGCGTGGAGACGCGGGGCGGCGGGGGTGGCGGGGCGGTCAGGTGGACTCCTTGAGATCGACCGCGTCCAGGAACGGCATCATCTTCCGCAATTCGGCGCCGACCTGCTCGATCGGGTGGGCCTGCTCCTTCCGCCGCTGTTCCATGAACCAGCGGCGCCCGGTGCGGTCCTCTTCGATCCACTTCTGCGCGTAGGCGCCGCTCCGCACCTCGGCCAGGATGCGTTTCATGGCGGCCCGGGTCTCGTCGGTGACGATCTGCGGCCCGCCGGTGTAGTCGCCGTGTTCGGCGGTGTCCGACACCGAGTAGCGCATGTAGTTCAGGCCGCCCCGGTAGAAGAGGTCCACGATGAGTTTCAGTTCGTGGAGGCACTCGAAGTAGGCGATCTCCGGCTGGTAGCCGGCCTCGACCAGGGTGTCGAACCCGGCCTTCACCAGTTCGCTCACGCCGCCGCAGAGGACGCTCTGTTCGCCGAAGAGGTCCGTTTCGGTCTCCTCGGCGAAAGTGGTCTCGATCACCCCGGCGCGGGTCAGGCCGACGCCGCGGGCATAGGAGAGCGCCAGCGCCAGCGCCCCCCCGGAGGCGTCCTGCTCCACCGCGACCAGGGCCGGGGTGCCGCCGCCCTCCAGGAACAGTTCCCGGACCCGGTGGCCGGGCGCCTTGGGCGCGATGAGGGACACATCCACCTCCGCCGGCGGCCGGATGCTCCCGAAGCGGATGTTGAAGCCGTGGGCGAACATCAGGGTCTTCCCGGCGCCGAGGTGCGGCGCGATCTGCTCCTCGTAGATCCCCGCCTGGGCGGTGTCCGGGGTCAGCAGCGACAGGACCTCGCCCCAGGCGGCCGCCTCGCCCCCGGCGAGGACGGTGAGCCCCTCCGCCTCCGCCCGCGTCCGGGAGCGGCTCCCCGGGTGGAGGGCGATCCGGACCTCCACACCGCTGTCCCGGAGGTTCAGCGCGTGGGCGTGGCCCTGCGAGCCGTAGCCGAAGACCGCCACCCGCTTCCCCCGGATCAGGGAGAGGTCCGCCGAGTCGTCGTAGTAGATGTTCGCCATGGGAGTTGCCGTCCTCGCGGTCGGGGGCCCGGCGCCGCGGGGCTCCCGGACCCTCGGGGAAAAACTATACGGAACCGCTGCCGGGCCCCGGTTCGTCGTCCGATTTCACGGCGGCGGTCGGTTGCGGGATCGCCCGGGCCGAGGGATCGGCCATCACGCTCTCGGCGCCCCGGGCCATCCCCACCAGCCCGGTGCGGACCTGTTCCAGGATGCCGTAGGGGCGGAGCACCTCCGCGAGACCCTCGATCTTCTCCGGGGAGGAGGAGGCCTCGACCACGACCGACTGCGGCGCCACATCCACCACCCGCGCCCCGGTGGCGGTGGCCAACTGGATCACCTCGGTACGCTCCCCGGCGTTCACGGACACCTTGAACATCGCCAATTCCTTGCGAATGGCGGCGGCCCCGGTGATGTCGTCGGCGCGGAGCACATTCACCAGCCGGTACAACTGCACCGCGAGCCGCTTCGCGCCGGTGGGGTCGGTGCGGACCACGATGGTCATCCGGGAGACCCCGGGGGCCTTGGCCCGACCCACCGAGAGCGACTCGATGTTGAACCCGCGCCGGCGGAACAGGGAGGTGATGCGGTTCAGGACCCCGGGGCGGTCCTCGACCCACACCGCGAACACCCGGGGCCGGACGCCGCCGCCGCTCACCGGGTCCTCACCACTCGACATCCTTCGCCCCCTCGCCGGAAGGGGCGCCGGCGAGCGCCGGCTCCGGACGGCGGATCATGTCCTGCAGTTCGGCCCCGGTCGGCACCATCGGATAGACGGTGTCCTCCCGCTCCACCCGGAAGTCGAGGACCACCGCCCGGTCTTCCGCGCGCGCCCGCTCCACCGCCTCCTCGACCTCGCCCCGGCGGCTGACGGTCTCCCCGCCGAGTCCGAAAGACCGGGCCAGTGCGGCGAAGTCCGGGCTCAGGAGCGGCGTCCCGGCGTAGCGACGGTCGTAGAAGAACTCCTGCCACTGCCGCACCATGCCCAGGTAACCGTTGTTGATGATGGCGATGTTCAGTTTCAGGCGCTCCTGGGCCACGGTGGCCAGTTCGCACATGGTCATCTGGAACCCGCCGTCGCCGGCGATCACCCAGACCTCCTCGTCGGGGCGGGCCACCTTCGCCCCCACCGCCGCCGGGAGCGCGAAGCCCATGGTGCCGAGTCCGCCGGAAGTGACCAGCGAACGGGGTTCCTCGTGGCGCCAGTACTGCGCCGCCCACATCTGGTGCTGCCCCACATCGGTGGCCAGGATCGCCTTGCCGCCGGTCAGCCGCCAGATGTCGTGGATCACATGGGCGGCGCAGAGGCGGCCGGTGTCGGGGAGGTTCTGGATGTCCCGCACCGCCGCGTCCCCCTTCATCCGGGAGATCGCCTCCAGCCACTTCTCCCGGCGTCTCGGCCGGACCGAGGGCAGCAGCGCGCCCAGGACCGAGGCCAGGTCGCCGGCGAGGGCGGCCTCCACCCGGACATTCTTGTCGAACTCGGCGGGGTCGATGTCGATGTGGATCTTCCGGGCGTTCGGGGCGTACTTCTGGAGTTTGCCGGTGACCCGGTCGTCGAAGCGCATCCCCAGGGCGAGCAGCAGGTCCGCTTCCTGGATGGCGCGGTTGACCCAGGACTCGCCGTGCATCCCCATCATGCCCATGTTCAGCGGGTGCCGCGCCGGGACCGCCCCGAGGCCGAGCAGGGTCAGCGCGATGGGGATCCCGGCGCGCTCGGCGAGTTCCCGCACTTCGGCCGTCGCCCCCGAGAGGAGGATGCCGTGTCCGGCGAGGATGACCGGGCGCTTCGCCTGGTTGATCATGGCGGCGGCGCGGCGGTAGTCGGAGGGGCGCGGGTTCGGCTCCGGCGAGTAGCCCGGCAGTTCGATGTCCGCCGGATCCCACTCGCCGTCCGTTTCCGCCTGCTGGGCGTCCTTGGTGATGTCCACCAGCACCGGGCCGGGGCGGCCGGAGCGGGCCACGTACAGGGCCTCGTGGATCGCCGGGGCGATCTGCCCGACCTCGGTCACCAGGTAGTTGTGCTTGGTGATCGGGAGGGTGACGCCGGTGATGTCGGTCTCCTGGAAGGCGTCGGTGCCGATCAGCCGGCTGCCCACCTGGCCGGTGAGGCAGAGGATCGGCGAGGAATCGAGCATCGCGGTGGCGATCCCGGTCACCATGTTCGTGGCGCCGGGGCCGGAAGTGGCCACCGCCACCCCGACGCCGCCCCCGGCGCGGGCGAAGCCGTCGGCCATGTGGGTGGCGCCCTGCTCGTGGCGCACCAGGATGTGCCGGATGGGGAAGTCCAGCATCGCGTCGTAGGCGGGGAGGATGGCCCCGCCGGGGTACCCGAAGACGGTGTGGATCCCTTCGCGCAGCAGGGTCTCCCAGATCAGGTGGGCGCCGGTGCGCCGCGGCGCGGTCATGACTCGTTCCGCAGTGTCCGCAGCGGTTTCGGAACCCGACCCGGCGTCCGGGGTGACCGGGTCAGGAACCCTCCGCGGCGGGGTCGGCGGCGAGCGCCTCGGCCAGGGCCGCCGCGGTCTCGGCGCCCTCCCGCTCGCCGAGCGAACCCGGTTTCCACACGGTCTCCAGCCCGGCCCCGGGGGCGTTCCCCGGACGGAGACGCGGGATGAGATGGAAGTGGAGATGGGGGACGGCCTGCCCGGCCGGCGCGCCGTTGTTGAGCAGCACATTCAGGTGCGGGGTCCCGGTCACGGCGGCCAGCGCGCGGCCCAGCCGGGGCAGCACCCGCCCGATCGCCGCCGCGGACTCGTCCGAGAGTTCGCCGAGCGTCGCCGGCGCCTCCTTCGGGATCACCAGCAGGTGGCCGCGGCTCTGGGGGGCGATGTCGAGGAACGCGAGCACGCGGTCGTCTTCGTACACCCGGTGACAGGGGATCTCCCCCCGGAGGATGCGGTCGAAGACGGTCCCGGCGGCCACGGCGCGGAAACCCTAACAGTCGCCGCCGCCCTTCCCCCGGACTCCGGCCGCGGTTCCCGGCCGCCGGCGGGGGCATCGCGGGGACCGGCCGGTACGGGTGCCCCGGGGGGGACGGGAACGCCCCCGGCAGTCCCCGGGGGGCGGCCCGACTGCCGCCGCCGAGCCGGCTGCCCGACCGCCGCCGAGTCCGTTCCTCCCGAGTTTCGGGCTCCCGACGGCGCGACCCGTCGGCGAGCCCGCCCTTCGCGATCGAGCGCCCCGCGCCCGGGAAGGCCCGCGGATCCCGGACCGGTTCCCTTCCCGATTCCGGCCCGGAGCGGCGCGGCCCCGGGGCGCGGCAGCCCCGGGTACCGGGAAGCGCCCCGCCGGTACACTCCGCCGCCGTGAAACGCTGGGTCTTCGACCGGTTCGGGGCCGAGAATCTCCGGTTCGAGGAAGCGCCGCCGCCGACCGCCGGCCCCGGCCAGGTGGTGGTCCGGCTCCGCGCCGCCTCGCTGAACTACCGCGACCTGCTGGTCCTGAAGGGCGCCTACAACCCGAGACTGCCCCTGCCCCAGGTGCCGGTGAGCGACGGCGCCGGAGAGGTCCTCGAGGTCGGGGACGGCGTCACCGAATTCGCCCCCGGGGACCGGGTCCTGACCCATCCGGTCGTCGGCTGGGAGGACGGGCCCTTCCGCCGGGAGTACTCCCGGGCCACGCTCGGGGGCCCGGGGCCGGGCCTGGGACAGGAGCTGGCGGCGCTGCCGGCGGCGGCTCTCTGCCCCGCTCCGGCGGGGTACTCCCACGAACAGGCGGCCACGCTCCCCATCGCCGGGCTCACCGCCTGGAGCGCACTCATCACCGAAGGGCCGATCCGGAAGGGGCAGACGGTCCTCACCCTCGGCGCCGGCGGCGTCTCGATCTTCGCCCTGCAGATCGCCCACGCGCTGGGGGCGCGGACGATCATCACTTCCTCCTCGCACGAGAAACTGGAGCGGGCCCGGGAACTCGGGGCCGACCACGGGATCCACCGTCTGGAGCGGGCCGACTGGGATCGGGCGGTCCTGGAAGTGACCGACGGCGAAGGCGCGGACCTGGTGGTCGAGAATGTCGGCGCCGGCACCCTGAGCCGGTCGCTTCGCGCCACCCGCGCCGGCGGCACGGTGGCCCTGCTGGGGGCCCTCTCCGGCCTCTCGGCGACCGTCGAACTGGCGCCGGCCATCATGCGGCGTCTCCGGATCGCCGGGGTCATGACCGACTGCCGGCGGGCGCTCCGGGACCTGACCGCCTTCCTGGAGGGTTCTTCCCTGCGCCCGGTGGTGGATCGTTCGTTCCCGCTCGCGGAACTCCCGGCGGCCCTCGAGTGGATGGAGAGCGGCCGCCACTTCGGCAAGATCGGCCTCACCATCCCGTGACCGCCCCGCCCTCCGACCGGACCCCGCGGGGCCCGGTGTGCCTGGTCACCGGCGGCGCCGGGTTCATCGGCAGCCACTTCGTGGATCACCTGCTGCGGGCGGAGCCCGACTGGCAGGTCCTCACGGTGGACCGGCTCACCTACGCCGGCTCCCTCGACAACCTCGAAGCCGCCCTGGAGCACCCGCGGCACCGCTTCGTCCGGGCGGACATCTGCGACGCGGAGGCGATGGCCCCGCTGGTCGGGAGCGCCGACCTGCTGGTGAACTTCGCCGCGGAGACCCATGTGGACCGCGCCCTCACCGGCGGCGAGGTCTTCGCCCGCAGCGACACCGTCGGCGCGGCCGTCCTGCTGGAGGCGTTTCGCCGCTCCCGGCCGAGCCCGCAGCGGCGGCGGAGGTTCCTGCAGATTTCGACCGACGAGGTGTACGGGCCGCTCGCCCGGGGCCGGGCCGACGAGGAGGCCCCGCTCCGCCCGACGAACCCCTACGCCGCGAGCAAGGCCGGAGCGGACCTGCTGGCGCTGGCCTACCGGGCCACGCACGGACTGCCGGTCGTCATCAGCCGGGGCGCGAACACCTACGGCCCGCGCCAGCACGCCGAGAAGATGACCCCGACCTTCTTTTCCGCGGCGCTCGCCGGGGAGGCGCTCCCGGTGTACGGCGATGGCCGGCAGGTCCGCGACTGGATCTTCGTGGAGGACCACTGCCGGGCCCTCCATCGGGTGCTGGTCGCCGGCGAACCCGGGGCGATCTACAACATCGGCGCCGGGAACGAGATGCAGAACCGCCAGATGGCGGAACGCATCCTGGACCTCGCGGAGCGGAAGACCGGCCGCCGGGGACGGCTCGAACGGGTGGCCGACCGGCCCGGCCACGACCGGCGCTACGCGCTGGATTCCTCCCGGGTGCGGGCGCTCGGCTGGCGCCCCGAGGTCTCCCTCGACGAAGGGCTCGAGCGGACCTGCCGCTGGCTCCTCGAACGGCGCCCGGCGGCGGTCCCGGCCTGATCGCCGGTCCCGCCCGGGGGCGGCGCCCCCGGGAGTGCGCCGGCGCGGGTCAGCGGCCGGCGGCCGTTTCGACTCCGGCCCCGGCCCGCCCCCGGGCCCCGCCGTCCGCCGACGCCGGAGCGATCCCCAGACGCTCCCGGATGAGCCAGACCGCTCCGTACACCAGCGGCGTGTCCACGAGCGCCACCATCCACTTGAAGACCACGCCGTTCGCGATCAGGGCCGGCAGCCGCTCCGGGGTGAGTTCCTCGGCGCCGAGCACCGAGAAGAGGACGGTCACCAGCACGGTGTCCACCAGTTGGGAAGTGAAGGTGGAGGCGTTGTTCCGGAGCCACAGGTGGCGGCCCCCGGTCCGGGCCTTCCAGTAGTGGAAGAGCCGGATGTCGAGGTACTGGGCGCCCAGGTAGGCCCCCATCGAAGCGGCCACCGCGATGGTCTGGAGACCGAACACCCGGTCGAAGGTGGCGTCGTCCACCTCGCTCCACGGAGCCGCCGGCACCGCGCCGGCGACCGCCACCAGGGCGACGACGAAGAGGCTGGCGAAGAAGCCGGAGGTCACCAACTGGCTGACCCGCCGCCGGCCGAAGAATTCGGAGAGCACATCGGTGCAGAGGAAGGTCACCGGATAGGCCAGGATGCCGACGGAGAGTTCCAGCTGCGGCTCGAGGCCGAGAACCCCGAGGGCCGGGATCTCCCAGACGAAGAACTTGCGGACGATGAGGTTGCAGGCGACCAGCGCCGCCAGGAAGACCGCCGAGAGGGTCAGGAAGACCCGCTCGGCGTTCCCTTCCCCGCCGGGCACCGGTCAGGGCGCGCCCGCCGGCGCCGGCGTCACCTCGAGGAGCCCCCGGTAGGTGTCCACCCGGCGGTCGCGGAAGAACTGGAACAGATCCCGCAGTTCCCCCACGCGGTCGAAATCCAGGTCCGCGAGCACCAGGTCCGACCCGGCGCCGCCCTGCGCCGGCACTTCCCCGAAGGGGTCGGCCACGAAACTGCCGCCGTACCAGGTCGTCCCCGCTTCGGTCCCCACCCGGTTCGCGGCCCCGAGGAAGACCCCGTTCGCCACCGCGTGGCCGCGCATCACCGTGCGCCAGATCTCCTCCGAGGACCAGCCGGGCCGGTCCGGCTCGGAGCCGATCGCGGTCGGGAACAGCAGCAGTTGCGCGCCTCCCAAGGCGAACGAACGCGCCGTCTCCGGGAACCACTGGTCCCAGCAGATCCCCACTCCCAGGCGGCCGAAGGCGGTCTCCCAGACCGGGTAGCCCCCGTCGCCGGGGGTGAAGTAGTACTTCTCGTGGTAGCCCGGGCCGTCGGGAAGGTGGTTCTTCCGGTACCGGCCGAGGAGGGAACCGTCGGCGTCGTAGATCAGCGCGGTGTTGAAGGCGACTCCCGGCGCCGCCCGCTCGAAGACCGGCACGACGAGGACCACGCCCAGCCGGCCGGCCAGAGCCCCGAGCGCTTCGCTGGCCGGGGACGGCTGCGGCTCGGCGAGGGCGGTGTTCTCCACCGAAACCACCCGCGGGAAGTACGGGAGGTCGTGGAGTTCCGGCAGGCAGACGATGTTCGCGCCCTCGTCGGCCGCGGCGCGCACCGCGTCCTCGGCCCCCTGCCGGGCGGCCTCCCGGTCGGATTCGACGGCGCGCTGGATCAGCGCCAGGCGGACGGGCACGGGCGGGCCGAAAATCGTAGCCGCCCGCCGGCTCCGCGTTCGATCGCCGGCTCCGCGTTCGATCGCCGGCTCCGCCGGTCGCGCCCCGGCGCCGCAGCGGAGAGACCGGCCGGCGGCCGGCCCCTCCCGGACTACGCGAGGAGCAGCCCCAGGACGACGAAACCGGCGGTGGCCAGCCCTGCCGCGAGGAGCGCGTAGGGCAATTGGGTCTTCACGTGTTCGGTGATCGAGCAGCCGGCGCTCCGGGCGGAGAGGACCGTGGCGTCGCCGTAGAAGCAGGCGTGGGAGCCGAAGGCGCCGGCGGAGACGAGCGCCGCCAGCGTCAACTCCAGCGGCGCGCCCAGTTCCCGGCTCAGCCCGAACACCACCGGCAGCGCCACGGTATAGACGCCCCAGAACGATCCGGTGGCGAAGGCCACCGCGGAGAGCGCCAGGAAGACCAGCGCCGGGAGCATCCAGGCGGAGGCCGCCGGCGCCACGCCGCCGATCACGAAGGCGGTGAGGCCGAGGGTTTCGTTCACTTCCCGGAGGACGAAGGAGACCAGCACGATCCCCAGCGGATAGACCATCTGCTCCATCCCCCGGACGGCGCCGTCGGCGACCGAACCGGGCCCGGCGGCCGGCCGCAGCAGCGCGGCGAGCAGGAGGGCCACCCCGAGGGCGCTCACCACGCCGTAGAGGGCGTCGCCGCCGGCGGCCAGCGTCGCCGCCGGGAGGGCCAGGAGCGGCAGCGCGAAGGTGAGGGGGCCGAGGCGCGGCCGGCGCGGCGGGCCGCTCCCGGCCTCCGGGAGCAGGGCCTCGTCGAGCGCCGCCGCGGTCGGCGCCGCCCCGGCCCGGGCGGCGCGCTCCGAGGCCGCCAGGGGCCCCCAGGCGGGAACCACCCCCAGGATCGTGAGGAACACCAGCAGCAGCGCGATCCAGGGATAGAGCAGGAAGGGGATCAGCGAGAGGTAGAGCGGGAACCCTTCCCCGGCGGCGGCGACCCCGTTCTCTTCGAAGAGACCGACCAGGAACACCGCCCAGGTGGAGACCGGCGCCAGCACGCAGACCGGCGCCGCGGTGCTGTCCACCACATAGGCCAGCCGGGCGCGGGAGATCCGCAACCGGTCGGCGGCGGCGCGGAAGGCGGCGCCCACCGCCAGGGCATTCAGGTAGTCGTCCACGAAGGTGACGAGGCCCAGTCCGAAGGCGCCGAAGAGCATCGGCCGGGGCCCGTGGAGCCGCGCCGAGAGCGCGGTCCCGAAGGCGGCCGCGGCGCCGGCGCGGGCCAGGACCCCGATGAGTGCGCCGAAGAGCGACACGACCAGCACCACCCAGCCGCTCGCCGGCTCCGCCATCACCGAGAGCGCGCCGGCGAGGAATTCGCCGAGGAAGCCGGTTCCGTGAAGCAGCAGGTGTCCGACCAGCGCCCCGACGACGAGGGATTCGAGGGGCCGCCGGGTCCACACGGCCAGCCCCAGGACCGTCAGCGAAGGGACGAGCGAGAGCGCGCCCCCGGCGGCCCCTTCGCCCATGGATCTCCTTCGGTCGCCGCGTCAGGCCGCCGCGGCGGGAGCGGGTCCGACCGGGGCGGCTCCCGCGGATCGGCCCGGCCCGGCGAGCGCGGACCCTTCGGCGAGGGGACCGAGGGGTCGCCCGGCGGCCGCCTGATCCAGGGGTCTCCCGGCGCCCCGGGTCGCCGGGCCGCCTCGGTGAGGGCCGGATTCGTCCCGGCCGGATTCGTCCCGGCCGGCTCCATCGGATCGGCCCGGCGCCCTGCCTGAAGCCCCGATCCGGGGTGCGGGTTCGGGACCGCGGCCCCCGGAAGCGTCGGCGAGGGATCGGGCGAGAGGACGCCTCCGACTGCCGCTCGCCCGGGGGTCTCCCTTCCGGCCCGCTCCGTCAGGCCGCTTCCGGGAGACCGGCGCGGTCCGGGACGACCCGCCCGAATCGGGTGGTTCGGACCGGGTCGTCCGGACCGGGTCCGCCGCCGTGTTCGGTCGACCGGGTCCGTCGGGCGCCCTCGGACCGCCGCGAACGATCCCGGGACGGGCGCTCACCCGGAGGGCAGCCGCCGGGGCTCCTGCTGCAGGACGCAGTGGATGCCGCCCCCGCCGAGGTTGACCGCCATCGCGTCGAGAGGCAGCACTTCCCGGCCGGGGAACGCCTCCTCCAGGATGGCGAGCGATCGCGCGTCTTTTTCGCGGAGCGAGTCCGGCCGGCCCGGCTGCCAGTACTTCTGGGCCAGTACCAGTCCGTTCGTGACCTGGAAGTTCAGATAACTGGCGGCGGCGATCACCCGGATCTCGGCATCGGGCCCGATGGTCGAGCCGTCCCGGTACTCGAGCGGTTGGAGGTAGTCGAAGACCCCGTCCCCGCTCCGCATCGTTTCGAAGAGCGAGTCCGGAACCGGCATCCGCACGATGCGGAAGGGTCGGCCCTCCCGGTCGGTCGCGGCTTCCAGTCGGCGGCGGTTCTCCTCGAGTCGTTCGTAACTGATCGCGGCGATCGGGTCGGCGCGGCGCTCCGCTTCGGTGACCTCGGCGAGCAGGATCGTCTCCGGGTCGGCGAAGCGGGCGAACTCGTCCACATGGCCGCCGGTGGTGATCACCGTATAGACCCCGCCGGGCAGCGGGCCGAGGAAGGTGTGGTCGTCCTCGGCCATCCCCTCGGCCAGCCAGACCACTCTCTCGACCCCGAGGACGCGCTCGAACTCGGCTACCATCCGGTCGAGCGTCCAGTCGGGATTCCGCTGCCGCTCGACGGCCTCCACCGCGAGCATGACCCCGCGCCCGTTGAACTCCCGGGAGCCGCCTTCGGAGATGAGGTCCGAGCGCACCGTCTCCAGGCCGAGCCGGGCGGCCACCCGACGGTCCACCGCTTCCTCCAGCCTCGAATTCGCGGAGTCCGGCGACTCGTACCCCCACATGTCGAAGCCGAAGTCGGCCACGCGCATCCCGCCCCGGTCGCCGCGCAGGAAGATGGGCCCCATGTCCCGCATCCAGATGTCCCCGTGCGGCACCGGGTGAATCGTCACATGCCCCTCCGGCGCCCCTTCCCGGCGCAGGCGCTCCCGGATGCGCCCGGCTTCCGCTTCGTCCTGGGCCAGCAGTTCGACGGCGACCCGGCCTTCGGTCGCCCGGATGATCTCGACGAGCAGGGGCTCCGTCGGGAGGCCGCGCTTGTTCTCGTAGGTCGGCCAGGCCATCCACAACGCCCGGTGCGGTTCGAACTCCGCCGGGAAGGTGAATCTCTCCGCCCCGGCCGGCGCGTCCTCGCCGGCGGGCGTCTCGCCGGGGGAGCCCGAACACGCGCCGCCGGCGACCGGGAGGACGACCGCCGCCGGGAGCGCCAACCATCGCGCCAACCCTCGGGCCGCGAGAACCCGCGCGCCCCGGCCCGCTCGGCCCCGGCCCCGCATCGTTCGGATGATACCGGTCGCCGGGCCCGCTTCGGGAACGCCGGCCGCGCGGGCTCCGGCACTCCCCCTCCCTGCTTTCTCCGTGCCGGCTCTCCCGCTCGGCTCTCCTGCCGGCTCCCCTGACGGCCCCCTCCCCGGCGATCCCCTGCCCCCGCCCTCTCCACGGCCCATGGACCCCGGCGATACGGACACCGGCGAGATCCTGAAGGTCTGCGCCCTGTCGCGGCTGAACGCCCCGGAGACCCGGGCGGAGCACCACGCCTACACCACCGCGCGGCAGACCCTGTCGTCCCTCGTCGAGCGCATCCACCGGACCGGACGGGAAACGGGCCCGGCGCCTGGGGAAACCCCGGCGGAAGCGACACCGCCGGCCGCCGCGCCGGACCGGCCGACCCCCGACGCGCCGGCGCTCGGCGGCGAGACGCTGCGCCCGGACGAGCCCCGCGCGGACGACCTGGCGAAGAGTCTCCCCGAGGTGGCCCCCGAATTCCGTGACCGCCTGCTGCTCGTCCCGCCGATCCTCTGAGCCCGCGAGTGCCCGGCCGCGACGCGATGGATCTGACGCCCGAAGCCGCCGGCGGCCGTCCCGACCCGCTGCCGGCCTCCCCCGTCTCCGCCGAGGCGGCGACGCGCGCTGCCCTCGCCCGGGCGCGGGAGACGGAGGCACTCCACGCGTTCCTCTGTCTCGACACCGAGGGAGCGGTGGCCGCCGCCCGACGCCTCGACGCCCTCGCCGAGGCGGAACGGGGCCCCCTGTTCGGCCTCCCGGTGGCGGTCAAGGACAACATCGCGGTCCGCGGCCTGCCCTCGACTTCGGGTTCGGCACTCCTCGACGGCTACCGTCCTCCCTACGACGCCACCGCGGTGGAACGGCTCCGCCGCGCCGGGGCGGTGGTCGTGGGGAAGACGAACCTGGACGAGTTCGGGATGGGTTCCTCGACGACGCGCAGTTACCGGGCGCCCACCCGGAACCCCCGCGACCCGGAACGGATTCCCGGCGGCTCTTCCGGCGGGTCGGCGGCCGCGGTCGCCGGCGGGGCGGCCCTCGCGGCGCTGGGGACCGACACCGGAGGTTCGGTGCGGCAGCCGGCGGCACACTGCGGGATCCTCGGCATCCGCCCCACCTACGGCCGGGTCTCGCGCTTCGGGGTCACCGCCTACGCCTCCTCCTTCGACCAGGTGGGCTGCATGGCGCAGGACCCGGTGCAACTGGCGAGGGTGCTCGCCGTGATCGCCGGCCGGGACCCCCGGGATGCGACGAGCGCCGCGCGGCCGGTTCCCGATTTCCCCGCGGCGGCGGCGAGTCCCGGCCTGCCGAAGCGGATCGTCACCTGCAGCCCCGAGGAACTGCGCGCCCTCGACCCGGAGTCGCGCGCCGCGTTCTCCGGCGTCGTCGAAGCGCTCGAGAGCGACGGCTGCGAAGTGCGGGCGACCGCGCTCCCCTCGGCAGCGACCGCCGTCGCCGCCTACTACCTGCTGGTGTGCGCGGAGGCCAGTTCCAACCTGGCCCGCTTCGACGGGATGCGCTACGGCCGCCGGCGCCCGGGCCGGCACCTCATCGACACCTACTACCGGAGCCGGTCCGCCGGGTTCGGCCCCGAAGTGCGGCGGCGGATCCTCCTGGGGGCGACGATCCTCTCCCGGGGGTACCGGGACGCGGTCTATCGCGCCGCCGCCCGCGCCCGCCGCGAGATCACCGCCGCTCTCCTCTCCGCTTTCGCGGAAGGGGACCTGGTCCTGCTCCCGACCACCGTCGGCCCGCCGCGCCGGCTGACCGAGGAGCCGGATCCCGAGGCCGAGTACGAGTCCGACCGGTTCACCATCCTGGCGGCGCTGGCCGCGCTCCCGGCGATCTCCGTTCCCGCCGGGACCCGGGCCGGGCTGCCTTTCGGGGTCCAACTCCTCGCCCCGCCCTGGCGCGAGGAACTCCTGTTCTCCGCCGCGGCCGCGTTCGCCGACCGGTTCTGAACCCGCCGCCGGAGCCGTTCTTCCCCCGGCGGCGGACGGCGCGCCGGCGGCTCAGCCCTCCGGGCGCAGCGCGTCCCAGCCCCGGCGCGGAAGCGGCGCTTCGGTCCCGTCCCGGTGGCGAAGACGGACACCGGGGGACCGCTCGGTGATCTCCCCGATGCGGGTCAGGGACTCCGGCGCGGCGGCCGCCTGCAGCGCGTCTTCGTCCGGCCCGGTCAGGAGCAGTTCGTAGTCCTCGCCCCCGAAGAGCGCGGCGGAGAGGCCCGCAGGAAACGGCGGAAAGGAATCGGGCAAGGGATCGGGAGGCGGCGCGGGGCGCGGGAGCCGGGCCTCCTCCACCACCGCGCCGACGCCGCTGGCCTCCGCCAGCCGGTGGAGATCGAGAGCGAGGCCGTCGGAGAGGTCCAGGGCCGCGGTGGCGGCGCCGCTCCGGGCGATCGCCTCCCCGAGCCGCAGCCGGGGCTCCGGTTCGAGATGCCGCCGGACCAGCCGTTCTTCCGCGGCGGCGGAGGCGCGGTCGCTCCCGCCGCTCGCCGCCGACCGCCGCCGCCGGAGGATCTCGAGTCCCAGCGCGGCCCCGCCGAGCGCGCCGCTCACGAAGAGGGCGTCGCCCACCCGGGCCCCGGAGCGGCGGAGCGCGCGAACGCCCGGGGACATCCGCCCGACCACCGAGACATGGAGCCCGAGCGCCGCCCCGCCGCTGAGGTTGCCGCCCACGACCGGCGCTCCGAGTTCCGCGGCGCGCGCCCCGGCGGCGGCGGCGACCGCCAGCGCGGGCTCGGCGTCGGCGCCCGGCGCCGCCAGCGAAAGCAGCGAGGCGAGCGGCCGTCCGCCCATGGCGGCGAGGTCGCTGACGGCGGCCGCGACCGCGCGCCGGCCCACCGCCCGAAAAGGGTGCAGTTCCCGGTCGAAGTGGACTCCCTCCTCGGCCGCGTCCACGGTGAGGAGCAGCAGCCCGGCGCCGGTCTCGATCCCGGCGGCGTCGTCTCCCGGTCCGATCGGGATCGTCGCCGGCGCGCCGGCGGGGCCGGCGGGCGCCTCGCGCAGGGACTCCAGGATCCGCGCCAGAAGGCGCTCTTCTTCGGTCCTTCGGTCGGGGTCGATGGGTTCGCGGTCCACGCGCGCGGGTTCGACCGGGCCGGCGTCGACCGGTCCGGCGTCAACCGGTCTCGCCGGCGAGGCTCCTCAGTGCGGCCCGCACTTCCGAGACGCCCGCCTCGACCTCGCCGGCGGCTTCCTTCGCGGCGGCCCGTTCCCGGAGCAGTTCGTCCCCGAGATTCAGCGCGGCGAGGATCGCCGACCGTTCCCGGGAGATCCCGGGCGCTGCCCGGCGGATCGCCACGATCCGCTCGTTCACCAACGCCGCCACGGCCTCGAGGTCCGACCCCTCCTCGTCGGAGCCGACCACATAGGTGTGGCCGTCCACCTCGACGGAAACGGCGCGGCTCACCCGGAGACCTCCCCGGTTCCCCCGGCCGCGGTCGCCGGCCCGGCTTCGCTCCCGGAAGCGGCCGCGTCCGTTTCCGCGCCTTCCACCACCGAGCGGAGCGCCCGGCGGGTGGCCCGGCGCTCCTCCCGGAGCACGGAAACCGCCTTCAGCGCCCGCTCCGCCTGCTCGCGGCTGGCGACGGCGCCCTTCTCCGCCTCTTCCCGGGCGGCCAGCGCGGCCCGCTCCCGCGCCTCGGCGTCCTCCCGCGCCGACTCCGCCTCCCGCCGGGCGCTCTCGACCGCCGCCCGCTCCGTAGCCGCCGCTTTCTCCCGCGCTTCGGCTTCCTCCCGCGCCGACCCCGCTTCGCGCCGGGCGCTCTCGGCGGCGGTCCGTTCCGCGGCCGCCTGCTCCCGGGCGCGGGCGGCCTCTTCGCCCCGCCGCCCCAAGGCTGCCGCGAGTTCCTCGACCTCCGGGAGGAGGCCGCGCACCGAAGCCGCCGCGGCGACGAGCGGCGCGGCCGGTCGGTCCGCCGGCGAGTCGGACACCGACGGGCGGGACTCCGGCGCCTGCCCCGGACTCAGGCGGGCGTTTCCCCGAGCGCCGACCGGGCGGTCGCGACCAGGTGGTCGAACGCCGCCGGGTCGTGGACCGCCAGTTCCGCCAGTTGCTTGCGCGAGACCCCGACGCCGGCGAGGGAAAGACCGTGGGCGAACCGCGCGTAGGGCAGCCCCCGCTCGCGGGCGGCGGCGCTGATGCGGGTGATCCAGAGTCGGCGGAAGTCGCGCTTCCGGGCCCGGCGGTCGCGGTAGGCGTAGGTGAGCGCCCGGTCCACCGCCTGTTTCGCGTGACGGTAGAGCGATCCGCGCATTCCCCGGTAGCCGCGGGTGAGTTTCAGGACGCGCCGCCGCCGATCGCGCCGGTGGGCGCCTCGCTTGACTCGTGACATCGAAGTTCTCCGGGAGTCCCCGCTCGCGCCTCAGCCGATGATCTCGGCGATGGTCTTCGCCTCGCCGCGGAACACCCAGGAGCCGCTGCGCAGCCGCCGCCGGCGCTTCGACGACTTCTTGGTGAGGATGTGGCTGTGGTACGCCCGCCGGCGCCGCACTTTGCCGGTGGCGGTCTTGCGGAAACGCTTGGCGGCGCCCCGATGGGTCTTCTTCTTGAGTTTCATGGGGGGTACCGGGGCGCTTCTGCCGGAGGGAGTTGTTCTCGGGGGGCTCGTCGGCGCGGGGAATTTAGCCGGGAGGCGGGTTCCTGCCGAGTCCCCTACCGGGTCTCGACGCCGGCGGCGACCGCGGCTTCCGGCTCGACCGGAACCCCCTCGCCCCCCGAAACGACGCCGCCTTCCGGCGGGGCCGCGCCGCGCGAGGGCGCATCCTCAGCCTCCCGCGGCCCCCGCCGACCTCGGGCCGGCGCGCCCTCCTCGCGGCCGGCGCGCTCGGTCCGCAGCGCATCGAGCAGCCGCCGGACCGGGCTCAGGATCATGCTCATCTGGTTGCCCACGATGTTGGAGCGCGACTCCACCGTCGCCACCTCGGACAGCGCCTCGGTGACCTCGTCCAGGATGCGGTCCCCGATCTCCCGGTGGCTGCGCTCCCGGGCCCGCTTGAACCAGATCGTCGCCTTGACCTTGTGCCCCTCGTGGAGGAACCGGGTGATCTGCCGCATCTTCGTCTCCCGGTCGTGTTCGCCGATGATGATGCGGAACTTGACTTCCTTGACCTGGTTCTGCCGCTGGTTCCGCCGGTTCTCCTGCAGTTTCTTGCTCTGCTGATAGACGAACCGGCCGTGGTTCATGATCTTGCAGACCGGGGGCGTCCGGTCCGGCACGATCTCCACCAGGTCCAGGCCGCGGCCCCGGGCGAGACCCAGCGCCTCCTCCAGCGGCCGCTCTCCCAGTTTCTCGCCCGATTCGTCGATGACGAGGACGACGGACGCGCGAATGCGGTCGTTTACCCGGAGCGAGTTTTCGATGGAACACCTCCGCAGTTGGCTGCGGAACGGCGGATTATCACCACTTCCCCCGCAGTTTTCCAATGAACCGGCCCGGCCGGCGGCGCCGCCGGACCGATCGCGACCCCGGTCACCACCCCGCCGGAGCGCGGGCGAGGGGCCGGAGGGGACTCCCGGTCGGTCACGGATCGAGGGCCCGGGACGAGACCAGTTCCGCCAGTCGGTCGCCGAATTCGGTCTCGGTCTCGGTGTGCTGCGCCTTCACCCCGCGGGTCCGCACCGAGAGCGTCCCTTCCTCGGCTTCCCGGTCGCCGAAGACGATCATGAAGGGGACGCGCCGCAGTTCCGCCTGGCGGATCTTGTAGCCCATCTTCTCCCGGCGGTCGTCGAGTTCCACCCGGAACCCGCGCTCCCCGAGGCGGGCGGCGACGCCGGCGGCGGCCTCCCGGTGCCGGTCGGCGATGGGGGCGACGAGCGCCTGCACCGGAGCGATCCAGACCGGGAAGGCGCCGCCGGTGTGCTCCACCAGCAGGGCGAAGAATCGCTCCACCGACCCCAGGATCGCCCGGTGGATCACCACCGGCCGCGCCCGCCCGCCGTCCTCGGTGGCGTAGGAGAGATCGAAGGCCGGCGCCTGGGAGAAGTCGAGTTGGATCGTGGCGCACTGGTGGGTGCGGCGGAGGGCGTCCGCCACATGGAAATCGATCTTGGGGCCGTAGAAGGCGCCGTCGCCCGGGTTCCGGGTGTGCTCCACCCCGGACCGGGCGAGCGCCCGCGCGAGGGCCGCCTCCGCTGCTTCCCAGTCGGCGTCGGCGCCGACGGACTTCTCCGGGCGCGTCGAGAGTTCCACCCGGAAGTCCCGGAAGCCGAACTCCCGGTACACCTCGCCCACCAGGTCCATGAGATCCAGGATCTCCTCCTCGACCTGGTCGAGGCGGCAGTAGATGTGGGCGTCGTCCTGGGTGAAGGCCCGCACCCGGGTCAGCCCGGAGAGGACGCCCGAGGGCTCGTAGCGGTGGCAGTGGCCGAACTCGGAGAACCGCAGCGGGAGATCCCGGTAGGAGCGGATGTCGGACCGGTACACCATCGCGGCGCCCGGGCAGTTCATCGGCTTCAGGCCGAACCGCGACTCGTCCGACTCGACGAAGAACATGTTGTCCCGGTAGTGGTCGAGGTGCCCGCTGCGCTCCCAGACGGACTCGTTCAGGATGAGCGGCGTCCGGATCTCCCGATAGCGGCGGCGCTCCAACTTCTCCCGCATCGAGTCCAGCAGCCGGTTCACGACCCCCATGCCGGCGGGGAGCCAGAACACCTGCCCCGGCGCCTCCTCGGCGATGAGGAACAGGCGCTGGTCCTTGCCGATCCGCCGGTGGTCCCGGCGCTTCGCTTCTTCGAGCCGCCGGAGGTGCGCCGCCAGTTCCTTCCGGTCGGTGAAACTGGTCGCGTAGATCCGCTGCATCGGGATCCCGGCGGCGTCGCCCTTCCAGTAGGCGTTGGAACTGCTGAGCACCTTCACCGCCCGGAGGACCCCGGTGTCCGGCACATGGGGCCCCTCGCAGAAGTCGAAAAAACTCCCCACCCGGTAGCAGGAGACGGTGTCGTCGCCCTTGTCCCGGATGAGTTCCACCTTGAAGGGCTCGTTCTGCTCCTCGAAGATCCGGATCGCCTCCGCCTTCGGCAGCGTCTCCCGCTCGAAGGGGAGGCGCTCCTTCACCAGTTCCCGCATCCGGGCTTCGATGCGCGCCAGGTCCTCGGTGGTGAACGGCTCCTCGACCCGGAAGTCGTAGTAGAAGCCGTCGGTGATCGGCGGGCCCACGCCGTACTGCGCCTCCGGGAACACCTCCTTGACCGCCGCCGCCAGCAGGTGCGCCGAACTGTGACGGAAGACATGGAGACCCCGGGGATCTTCCGGGGTCAGGAACTCGATCGCCCCGTCGCTCTCCGGGCGGAAGGCCAGGTCCACTTCGCGTCCCTCGAACACCGCCGCCACGGTTCCCTGCGGCGCCACTTCCGCGATCGGCGCCCCCGCCGGGAGCGAAGCCCGGGCGCCGTCGGGAAGGGAGAGGCGGATCGGGGCGGAAGTCATGGGAAAAGCGGAGGGAAGAAGCGGGAGGGAGAAGTCGAAGGCGGGAGTCGGGGAGCGGCGCCGGCCGGAAGGAATCCGGAGGGAGCCGTCCCGGCGGAACCGGGCGAGGCCCCGGGAGGGAGCCGGGTCGGCGAACGAGGCGCGGAACGGGAGCGGGCGGGCCCGAACAGACCGGGCCGAGGTATCGCGTACCCGGGTCGGGGCGACCGTCTCGTCCCCGGCGCGTCGGACCACCCGACCGGGCGAGCGGCCCGACCCAGCGACCCGACCGACAGCCCGATGGTAGGCGCGGGCGGATTTGAACCGCCGACTTCTACCGCGTCAAGGTAGCGCTCTCCCCCTGAGCTACGCGCCTTCCCCTGCGCAACCTCCGTTGCAACCGGACATCGTAACACGGCGGAGACCGGCCCGGCCCGCCGGTCGTGGCGCCGGGCCGGCGAGGCGGCCCTTCCGGGAGGGCCCCGCCGGCCTATTCCAGCGCCGCCAGCACCTTCCCCAGGAAGGGGGCGACCGCGCCGCCCTCGATCCAGCGCACCACCACCACCAGGTCGTTCTCCCAGTCCACATAGACGATGTTGCTGCCGGCGCCGCGGAAGGTCACCGCGCTGTCCGGCGCCGCCGGGACGGACTTGACCGACTCGCCGTCGCGCTCCACCGGATGGTTCAGGAACCAGTTCATGTACCCGTAGCCGGGATTCACCCGGCCCGGGGTGCGAGCCATCTCGATCCAGTCCTCGGAGATGAGTTGCCGGCCGTTCCAGTTGCCCATCCGCAGGAACAGGAGGCCGAAGCGCGCCAGGTCCCGCCCGCTGAGGTGCATCCCCCCGCCCCAGTGGCCGCCGCCGCTGACCGACTGCAACTTCCGCCCGTCGATCATCACCCAGGAGTTCTCGTAACCGTGCCACCGCCAGCGGTTCGAAGCCCCGATGGGGTCCATGATCCGGTAGCGCAGCACCACCGGGAGCGGCTCCCGCACCACTTCGAGCGCCGCCAGGGCGAGCAGGTTCACCCGGACATCGTTGTATTTGTAGTGGGTCCCGGGCTCGTGCATCGGACGGTCCGGGTACTCGAACGGGTGCTCGCCCACGGGCCGGTCCGCCCAGTCCGGTTTGCCGAAGAGTTCCCCCTGCCAGTCGCTCGTCTGCCGGAGCAGGTGGTCCCAGGTGATGGATTCGTTGTGTTCCGAACCGAACAGTTCGTCGTTGGGCATATAGGGCCCCACCCGGTCGTCCACCGAGGAGATCAGGTCGTCGTCGTAGAGCACCCCGACGACGGTGGAGAGGAAGGTCTTCGACACGCTGAAGGTCATGTCCACCTTCTCGGTGGGCCCCCACTCCGCCACCAGGAACCCGCCCCGGACCACGATGCCGCTCAGGGCGCCGCGCACCGTGGTCGGCCCGATGCGGCTGCCGAAGGGTTCCCGGGCGAAGGTCAACTCGTGGTTCAGCGCCAGGTCCCGGGGGGCGTCCGACTCCGAGGCCACCGCGAACTCGATGGCCTCGTCGAGCGCCGCCGGGTCGAACCCCGCTTCCTCGGGGGACTGCGTCTGCCAGTTGTGCCGCTTCGGGAAGTACGGCGTCTGCGCGAAGGCCGCGCCGGCGAAGAACGCCCCGGCCAGCAGCACTCCGGCGAGCCGGGCGGCCGCGGCCCCGAAGCGCCGGGGAGGGAGCGGGCCGGAGAGCGTCCACCGGCGCCGGCGGCGGACCCCGCCGCAGCGAAGGCCCCGGCTTCCGGTTCGGTCGGCTGTGATCCGGTTCATGACTGTTTCCTCTCTTTCCGGGCCGGCGTCCCTTCGCCGGCGGCGATGACGGCGCCGGCCCCGTGGCCGGGCCGGCGCGGGAGCGGACCTCCGCCCTCAGGCGGAATCCCCGCTCGGCGCTTCGATCCTGGACTTCATGGCGGCGAAGAAGGCCCGCAGCACGCGCTCGGTGACCGGCTTCAGCAACCGCGAAGCGAGCCCCGCGAGCGGCCCGCCCACGCGCACCGTCCCCTTCCAGTCGAGGGCGGTGCCGGCGCCGTCGTCCCGCAGGCACAACTCGCTGGAGCCGTCGATGACCGCATTCGATCCCCTCCCCCGCATCGTCAGCCGCGCCCGCTCGGGCTCCACCAACTCGACGAACTCGATGACGGTCTTCGACTTCAGCCCGACGGTGCCCAGTTTCACGCCGCCGACCACCTCGAACCGCTTGCCCGGTTCCAGGATGCGGACCGACTCGACCCCCGGCGTGCAACCCGCCACCGACTCGGGGTCGGTGACGAAGCGCCACACCGCGTCGCGCGGCGCGGCGATGTTCTCGGTCCCGCGGATTTCCATGGAGACGATTCTACGAAACGCCCGCGGGCGCCCCGACCGCCCCGGGAACGGCGCGCGACATTCCCGCCGCTGTCCGTCACGCCACGGAGGAGAGCGCCGCCGCTTCCGTTCGCGAAGGGGGCGATCTCGTCGGCGCGATGGTCACGTCGGGGCGCGACCGGACGGTTGCCGCGGAAGCCGGATCTCCTCGAACTCCCGGTCACCGTCTTCGCCGGGGCGCCGGCGCCGGGCGAGGTCCCCGGGGGCGTACTCCACGAGTTCCCGACGGGTCCGCCGGCGCCGGCCCGGGCGCCGGGCCGAAGAGTGGTGGCGCCCGCCGCGGTCCCGGAGCGGCCTCCGCCGGCCGACTCGATCATTCCGCCCAGCCGAAACTGCGTTCCACCGCCTTTTGCCAGTCGGCCATCCGGCGCTCCCGCTCGCCGGCCGCCATCGTCGGTTCGAAGCGGGCGTCCTCGGTCAGCGCCTCGGCCAGGTCGTCCTCGGATTCCCAGAACCCGGCAGCCAGACCGGCGCACGCCGCCGCCCCGAAGGCGGTCGTCTCCACCAGCCGCGGGCGCGCCACCGGCGCCCCCAGGAGATCCGCCTGGAAGGACAGCAGGGTGTCGTTCACGGCCATCCCGCCGTCCACGCGCAGTTCGGTCAGCGGGAAACTCGCGTCCCGGGCCATGGCGTCGAGCACCTCCCGCACCTGGAAAGCCGAGGCCTCGAGGGCCGCCCGGGCCAGGTGGCGGCGGTCGGCGTGCCGGGTCAGTCCGCAGATCACGCCCCGGGCGTCGCTGCGCCAGTACGGCGAGAAGAGCCCCGAGAAGGCCGGGACGATGACCACGCCGCCGCTGTCCGCCACTTCGTCCGCGAGCGCCGCGATCCCCTCGGCGGAGTCGGCCAGCCGCAAACAGTCCCGCAGCCACTGCACCAGCGAGCCGGCGACGGCGACGGAACCTTCGAGGGCGTAGTCGGTCCGCCCCGGTTCGGCGTAGGCGACCGTCGTCAGCAGCCCGGAAGCCGAGGGAACCGGCTCGCTCCCGGTGTGCCTCAGCAGGAACGCGCCGGTCCCGTAGGTGCACTTGGCCTCGCCGGGCCGCCTCCGCAAGTGGCCGAGGAGCGCCGACTGCTGGTCGCCGATCACGCCGGTGATCGGGACGCTCGCCCCGAAGGGCCCGTCGGCCGCCGTCCGCCCCCAGGCCTCCGGGTGCGCCGAGGGAGTGATCTCCGGGAGCATCCGGCGGGGGATCCGCTGCGCTTCCACCAACTCCGGGCTCCACTCCAGACGCCGGAGATCCATCAGCAGCGTCCGGCTGGCGTTCGTGGCGTCGGTCCGATGCCCGGCGCGGCCGCCGGTCAGACACCGGACCAGCCACGAATCCACCGTCCCGAACACCGCCCGCCCGGAGGCGGCGCGCTCCCGGAGGCCGTCCCCGGAGTCGAGCAGCCAGCGCAGTTTCGGCCCGGAGAAGTAGGTCGCCGCCGGGAGCCCGGTGATCTCCCGCAGCCGCTGCGCGCCCACGGCCCGCTCGAGTTCCGCGGCCAGGCCCGCGGTGCGGGTGTCCTGCCAGACGATCGCCGGAGCCAGCGGCTCGCCGGTGGCCGGGTCCCAGACGACGGTGGTCTCGCGCTGGTTGGTGATCCCCACCGCGGCCACTCTCCGCCCGTCGAGACCGGCGGCGGCGAGCGCGCCGGCGATGACCTCCTCCACCCGCGAGCGGATCTCGGCGGCGTCGTGCTCGACCCGGCCGGGGCGGGGCGTGGACTGGCGATGCTCGCGCTGCGCCGACCCGACGACCGCGCCCGCCCGGTCGAAGAGGAGGCAGCGACTGCTGGTCGTCCCCTGGTCCACCGCGGCGACGACGCGCCGCTCGCCGGACCGGACCCCGGCTCCGGCCGCCGGCGAACCGCGCCCGCCGCCGGCGCTCACCGCCGCCGGTCGGTCAGGCGGAGCGCCCGCCCCGGCCGCTGACCGGTCGGATCCCCGCCCCGGAGTACGAAGTCCCCGGCCACCATCACATGGGAGACGCCGGTGGAGTACCGGTGGGGGTCGCCGAACTCCGCGTGCTCCTCCACGGTGTCGGGATCCAGCACCACCAGGTCGGCCACCGCTCCTTCCCGGATCACCCCCCGGTCGCGGAGCCCCAACCGCTCCGCCGGGAAGCCGCTCATCTTCCGCACCGCTTCCTCGAGAGTCAGGAGCCCCGCTTCCCGGACATAGAGACCGAGCACCCGGGCGAAAGTCCCGTAGTTCCGCGGATGGGGGACCCCTTCGCCGGGGGCGACGATGCCGCCGTCGGAGGCGATCATGGTGCGCGGGTGGACCATGATGCGCCGCACATCGTCCTCGTGCATGGCGTGGAAGACGCCGCCGAAGCCGCCGTTCTGCTGCAGTTCGACCGCCAGCGCGGCGCCGTTCCCGTTCGTCACCGGCAGGCCGCGCTCCCGCAGGAGATCGCCCATGCTCTTGCCTTCGAGCGAAGGGTCCCATTCGCAGCGGGCGATCACCACATTGTCCGGACTGCCGCCTCCCCGATCCTTCTCCAGGTTCTCGCGGACGGCCTCCTCGATCCGCGCCCGCTGCTCCGGATCCTCGAGCCGTTCCCGGAGCGCCTCGGCGCCCCCGGCCAGACTCCAGGCGGGAAACAGGATGGTGAGTCCGGTCGAGGACGCCGTGTAGGGGTACTGGTCGATCGTCACATCCACGCCGCGCGCCACCGCTTCGTCCACCAGCCGGAGACTCTCCTCGCTCTTCCCCCACATCGGGGCGCCGACCACCTTGTGGTGGGTCAACTGGGTCGGCAGTCCGCCCTCCTCGCCGATGCGGATCGTCTCCCGCACCGCGTCGAGGAGGAGGAGCCCCTCCTCGCGCATATGGCTGATGTGGACGCCGCCGTGGCGCCCCGCCACCTTCGCCAGTTCGATCACTTCTTCCGTCTCGGCGAAGGCCCCCGGCACGTACTTCAGGCCGGTGGAGAGGCCGAAGGCGCCTTCGAGCATCGCCTCCTCCACCAGGCCGCGCATCTCGTCGAGTTCCGGGTCGGTCGGCGCCCGGTCCTCCATCCCGAGAATCTCGCGCCGCACCGTGCCGTGGCCGACCAGGAGACCCATGTTGATCGCGGATCCCTCGTACTCGAACCGTTCCAGCCACTCGCCGATCGGGAGCGGGGAACTGCCGTCGGGTCCGCCGATGGCGGTGGTGACCCCCTGGGTCAGGTAGTTCTCGGCGAGTCCGTGGCGGAAGACGCCCCGGGTGGCGTGGCTGTGGATGTCCACGAAGCCGGGCGTCACCGCCAGTCCGGAGACATCGATCCACTCGTCGGCGCGGGCGCCGGAGAGATCCCCCACCCCGGCGATGCGGTCGCCGAGGATGCCGACATCGGCCGCCCGCCCCGGACTGCCCAGCCCGTCGTGGACTTCTCCGCCGATCAGGATCAGGTCGTACCGGTCGGCGCAGCCGGCCCCGAGGCCGGCAGCGAGGAACGCCGCGCCCGGGAGGAGCAGCGCGCCGGGGAGGATCGGCGGACGGCGACGCCGGGAACGAAAGGGGAAGATCGATCGGCTCGGCGCGCTCGACATGGGGGACACTCTCCTTCGCCCGGCCGGCGCGCCCGACCGGACGCGAAGCCGGCGCCCGCTCCCGAAACGCCGAAAACGGTCGGCAGGCGAGTGTATCGGTATGCTGCCGACCCGGCCCCCGCGCTTCCCGACCCGGTTGTTTCCGACCGGACGCCGACCGGCGCCGCCGACCTCGGAGCCTCGCCCGGATCCGAGCCGGCGCCGTCGCCCTCCGGTCCGCCCGAACCGCCTCCCCGCAGGATCCCGATGCCGATGCCTTCCTTCCCGCATTCCCGTCACTCTTCCCGCCGCGCCGCCGTCCTCCGGGGCGACCCGGGGTCGGGGCGCCGCTTCCACTGCCGGCCCGCGTCCCGGCTCCTGCCGGCCGGTTTCCTCCTGGCCGCCGCAGTCCTTCCGCCGGCGGGCGCGGCGGCCGAAGAGGCCCCGGCGGTCCTGGCGATGCGCGAGCGGGCGGCCCTGGTGGACCGGTGGCTCGAGATCCGGTTCGAGACGGTGCTCCCCGAGGTGATGCGCCGCGAGGGGGTGGACCTCTGGATCGTGGCCGCCCGGGAGTACAACGAGGACCCCGTCATCCGCACCATGCTCCCCTACACCTGGCTCGCCGCCCGGCGGCGCACGGTCCTCCTGTTCCACGACCGGGGCGGGAGCGAAGGGGTGGAGCGGCTGGCGGTGGCGCGCTACGACATCGGCGGGATCCCCGGCGCCTGGGATCCGGAGAACGAACCCGACCAGTGGGCGCGCGTCGCCGAACTGGTGCGGGAACGCGACCCGGAGGTCATCGGGGTGAACCGCTCCCCGGACTTCGGCCTGGCCGACGGCTTGACCGCCACCGAGTACGAAGCCCTCCGGGAGGCGCTGGGCCCGGCCCTCGCCGGTCGGGTCCGGGGGGCCGAACGACTCGCCGTCGGCTGGCTGGAGACCCGCACCCCGGAGGAGATGGCGGTCTATCCGGGCGTCGTCCGGATCGCCCGCTCGATCCTGTCGGAAGGACTCTCGGAGCGGGTCATCCAGCCGGGAGCGACCACCACGGAAGACCTTTCCTGGTGGTACCGCGAACGGATCCGCGAGTTGAAGTTGCAGACCTGGTTCCAGCCCGGCGTCTCCCTGCAGCGGCGCGAAGGCGCCATGTTCGGCGGCGGCGGCGAGGGCTCCGGGGACTTCTCCGGAAGACCGCCCCCGGACACCATCCTGCCCGGCGACCTGCTCCATGTGGACTTCGGGATCACCTACCTGCGGCTGAACACGGACACCCAGATGCAGGCCTATGTGCTGCGCCCGGGCGAGAGCGACGCCCCGCCGGGTCTGCGGGAGGCGTTTTCGACCGGCAACCGCCTCCAGGACCTCCTCACCGACGAGTTCGTGACCGGCCGCACCGGGAACGAGATCCTGGCGGCGGCGCTGGCGCAGGCCCGCGCCGAAGGCATCGTCGCCTCCATCTACACGCACCCGATCGGTTTCCACGGCCACGCCGCCGGCCCCACCATCGGCCTCTGGGATCGCCAGGACGGCGTTCCCGGCAAGGGCGACTATCCGCTGTTCCCGATGACGGCGCATTCCATCGAGTTGAACGCCCGCGTCCCCATCCCGGAGTGGGACGGGCAGGAGGTGCGGATCGCCCTCGAGGAAGACGCGATCTTCGACGGCGAGACGACGACCTACATCGACCCGCGGATGGAAAAGTTGCTGCTGATCCCCCGCCCCCGCTGATCCGCTTCCCGCCGATCGGCCACCGCCGCCGAACCGTTCGCCGACCTCCGGACCCCGATTCCCGCCGCCGGCGGAGCCGAACGGCGAACTCCGTGAGAGCCCTCGGCGGAACCGGCCCGCCGGCGCCCCGAGGGCCCGCGCCCGGGTCGGGACGCGGCTCGGGCCCCGGCCGGACCGGCGGGGGCTGAGTCGTGACCGCCGTCCTCGTCGCGACCCTGTTCGTCGCGGTCGCGATCGGCGCGTTCCGCCTCCACCCGTTCCTGGCGCTCCTCGCCGGAGCGGTACTCGCCGGGTCGCTGACCCCGGGCCCGGGCTCCGCCGCGGAACGGGTTCTCGCCGCGCTCGACGAGAGCGCCGCCGACTTCGGCCAGGTGGTCGGCGCCATCGGGATCGCCATCGCCCTCGCCGCCATCATCGGCGACTGCCTGCTCCGGAGCGGCGCCGCCGACCGGATCGCCGGGGCGCTGCTCCGCGCCTTCGGCGAGCGGCGCGCCGCCTGGGCGCTGGCGGCGGCAGCCTGGGCGCTCTCCATCCCGGTGTTCTTCGACACCGTGTTCTTCCTCCTCATCCCGCTGGCCCGCGCCCTGGCGCGGCGGGCGCCGGGCCGCTATCCGGAGTTCGTCATGGCGATCTGCGCCGGCGCGATCGCCACCCACTCCCTGGTTCCCCCGACGCCGGGGCCGCTGGCGATGGCCGACCACCTGGGGCTGGGGCTCGGCGCCGCCGCCGGTTTCGGGATGCTCCTCGGCCTGCTCCCGGTGGCCGGTCTGGTGCTCCTGTCGCCGTTCCTCCGACGGGGAATCTCGGTCGAACCCGGTACCGACGACGCGCCCGCCGCCGGGCCGGAGGGCCGCGCGGTCCCGACCCGGCAACCCGGTCTCGCGGCGTCGCTCCTGCCGGTGGCGCTGCCGGTCTTCCTGATCGCCGGCGCCTCCGCGGCGGGCGCCGCCGGCCTCGAAACCACCGGCGCCGCCGCCTGGCTCCCGGTGTTCGGCCACCGCAACGCGGCACTGTTCCTGGCGGCGGCGGCAGCCGCGCTGGTGCTGCGGAGAGCCCGGGCGCTTCCCTTCCGCCGACTGGCCGCCTCTTTCGGCGGGGCGATCGGCGCCGCCGGGCCCATCATCCTCATCACCGCCGCCGGCGGCGCCTTCGGCCGGGCGCTCGCCGGGTCCGGCGTCACCGAAGCGCTCGGCGGATTCTCCGGGAACACCGGCGGCCCGGTCCTGCTCCTCCTCGCCGCCGGAGTCGCCGCGGCGCTGAAACTGGCCCAGGGTTCGGGCACCGTCGCCATCCTGAGCGGCTCTGCCGTCGTCGCCTCCGTCGTTCCCGACCTCGGCGCCCTGCCGTACCACCCCGGCTACCTCTTCGCCGCCGTCGGTTTCGGCTCCATGATCGGCTCCTGGATGAACGACAGCGGCTTCTGGGTGGTGGGAAAGATGAGCGGTTTCACCGAAGCCGAGACCTTCCGCACCTGGACCCTGGCCGCCGCCCTCGTCGGCCTCCTCGGCCTCTTCCAGGTCCTCCTCCTGGCCACCCTCCTCCCCCTTCGCTGACCCCGCGAACTCCGCGCTGTCACGCCATGCTTCCGGCCGACGCGTCGGACCTGCGACCGGCGCCACGGAATGCGATCCGAGGCTCGAAGGAGGACCCGCATGACCGCCGACGCCGAGGCTGTCCCCGTGGCCCCCGAACGACCGGAACTCATCGAGTTCGCTTCCGTTCGGGGACGCCCGGCAGTGTTCGTCATCTTGAACGACGCCATCGCCCGCCCACATCTGTTGATCCGTCGAGAGGAAATCGGCAACCGTCGTTTCGAGGAACTGGACTTGGTGATCCACTCTGGCGGCGGCGACATCAACATCGCCTACCAGATCGTCCAACGGATCCGCCAGCACACCGGGCGCATGAACGCCTGCGTGCCGCTGTACGCCAAGAGCGCGGCGACGCTCCGGTGTCTCGCAGCCGATCGAATCGTGATGGACGAGTCCGCGGAACTCGGCCCCCTGGATGTACAGATCTACGAGCGCCGGAGCGGAGGTGGCCGATACACCTCGGCCTTGAATCTTTTCAAGGCTCTGGATCAACTCCAGCGAGAATCGCTGGTCGCACTGCACGCGTCGCTGAACACGATCGTGCCGACGTCAGGGCTCGACATGAACGAGTGCTTGACTCACGCCATCGCCTTTGTCGAAGCCACGACCGGCAGGCTCTTCGACAAGATGGATCCAGAAAAACTCGGTGAGTACGGTCGCGCTCTGTCGATCGGTAAGGAATACGGAAAACGTCTTCTCCGCCGATACGCCGCCGACCGGGAAGAAGGGACGAAGACGCGAGCACTGGACCAGCTCGTACGCGGCTACCCCTCCCACGAATACATCATCGATTACGCCGAACTGACCGAGATGGGGATTCCCGTCGATCTCTTTTCGGAACACGAAAGTGACGCGGTCGGGAGTCTCTGCAAGTGGATCCCCTCCGCGCCATCGACGGTCAAACTCGTAGAGCCTCGGCCGGCACCTCTGGTCCGCCCCCCAATTTGGGTGGACAATCAGCTGGGGCCCGGAGAGTCCCGGAAGGAGCGTGCGATGAGCGCAGGCAAACAGGATCGAGGCCGGTTCTCCTCGAAGCGGAAGATGGAGGCTGTCCTCCGCCTTCTGAACGGGGAAGACCTGGACCTTCTCTCCCGGGAGTTGGGCGTCACCGCCGCAACCCTCTCGGACTGGCGCTCGGCGTTCCTGGCCGGAGGTCAGGCGCAGTTGAAGAGCCGGCAGCCGGATCCCCGGGACCGGGAGATTCGCGCCCTGAAGACCATGGTGGGCGACCTCACCATGCGGCTGGAGCTCTCGCGGGAGGCGGTCGAGCGGATGAAGGGGACCTCGCCCCCTTTTGTCCCGAGGAGGCCGACAGGATGAGCCGCGCCCTGTCGCCCTCCTTCGAGCGCCCCTTCGGCGTGGCTCGGGTCTGCGAAGAGTGGCGGATTGCCCGCTCCTCGTTCTACCTCCATCGGACCCGGTCCTCGACTCCGCCGCCGCCACCTGGGAAGCGGGGCCCGAAGACCGAGCACACCGACACCCAGTTGACCGAGCGGATCCGCGAGGTCCTCAGCGCCTCGCCCTTCTCGGGAGAGGGCTACCGCAAGGTGTGGGCGCGGCTGCGGCTGCGTGGGGTGCGGGCGGGTAAGGCCCGCATTCTCCGCCTGATGCGCGAAGCCGGCCTGCTGGCGGCGCAGCGCGGAGGCGGCCCGCGGGGCCCCCGCAACCATGACGGCACCATCCGCACCGAGGCGCCCGATGAGATGTGGGGAACCGATGCCACTGCCACCACCACCGTCCAGGACGGTCAGGTGGCGGTCTTCGTCGCCGTCGACCACTGCACCAGCGAGGTGGTGGGGCTCCATGCCTCCCGCCGCGCCGACCGCTTCCAGGCCCTCGAACCCATCCTCCAGGGCATCCGCATCCGCTTCGGTGGCGTCCGCGAGGCCGTCGCCTCCGGGCTCTCCATCCGACACGACCACGGCTCCCAGTACATGAGCCGCGACTTCCAGCGCCAGATCGCCTTCCTCGGCGCGGAGTCCAGCCCCTCCTTCGTCCGCGCCCCCGAAGGCAACGGCATCGCCGAGCGCTTCATCCGCACCCTCAAGGAGCAGGTCCTCTGGACACAGGACTTCGACACCGTCGAGGAACTGCGTCTCGCCCTGCTCGATTGGGCCGACCTCTACAACCGGGAGTGGCTCGTCCAGCGCCACGGACACCTCTCCCCGGCCCAAGTCCGGGAACGCCTCACCGACCGCCCCCGGGCCGCCTGATTACCCCCTATTCAATGTCCAAAGAACACGGGGCAGTACACCTCAGAGCACCCTTGGCGAGCCCTCCGAACCAGTCTCATGACACACGAGAAGAACAACTCGGGCACAGAGCCCTCGATCGCGGAACCCGATGTCGAGATCCCCGTGCGAGAAGCGATCAGTCTCGACTTCATCGAGGCCCGGATCCTGGTGGACCGGATCTTCGAGGAGTGCGTCGACAGCGGGGGTCGCTCGGAACTGGACCAATTGCTGGAGAACCGCGAGCACCTCCCCTGGTATCTGCAGAAGGGCGACGCGCCCCGTTGAGGCGCGGATTGCCGAAACTGCCGGCGCGGCCTGGCCGGGGTCCCTTCTTCCCCGAGAATCGGCGGTCCTTCTCAGCGACGGGATTCCCGACATCGCCGCGACGGCAACGGTCGTCGCGCCGCTCTCTCGACCCCGGGAGGCCCCCGGCGAGTCCGCCGGGCCAATCTCCTGACGCACGAAGAGAACGATCCGGGCGCCGGGCGCTCCGTCGCGGAACCGGATTTCGAGATCCCCGTGCGGGAAGCGACAAGTCTCGACTTCACCGAGGCCCGCATCCTGGTGGACCGGATCCTCGAGGAATACCTCGACAGCGGGGGGCGCGCGGAATTGGACCGGTTGTCGGAGAACCGCGAACACCTCCCGTGGTATCTCCCGGAAGCCGAAACGCCGCGGGAACACTCGTCGAGCCGGCGGTCCCTTCCGACGACGCACGCCGATCCGCGCTGTCGCGAGAAGGCGGCGCAGTCACCACGAACTCCCCACGAGACTGCTGGGGGCTGGGGGGCAGTATCGTTCGATCCGAACGACCGCGAGATCCCGGTCCGTGTCCTGATCGAACGCGAGGCGGCCGACACGCGGATCTTGGTCGCCCGGCTGGTCCGGGAGTACCAGGAGAGTGGCCGGCGAGCGGAATTGGCCCTGCTGCTGGACCGCCGGAACGATGTCCGTGGTACCTGGTAAAGCCCGGGGGCCGAGACTGACGGAGACCGGGCCGCCGTTCCGCAGGCCAGACCGGTGAGAACCGCCTCGTCCTTCCCGACCCGCAACGCACTGCGCGAGTCGGGCGCCGGCGTCAGCGGTTCGGCGTAACGAAGGAGTCCAGCCGTTCCCGGGCGGCGGTGAATCGTTCGCGGATGCGGGGCGCCTCCGGGCCATAGACCTCGACCACCCGCTCCTCCGCCACGCCCAGGGCGCGGAGCAGATCCTCGGCCGCCGCGGAAGCCGCCGCCGGATCCCGGCTGCCCACCTCCCCGATCCACACCGGCGAGGTCTGCGCGAAGACCGACCCGTTCATCCCCGGCCAGGACTCGACCCCTCCGTGGGCGCGGACGGCGATCCAGCCGCCGCCGGGAATCGCCAGGTCGCCGGCGAGTTCCCGCCGCCCCGCCCCGTCGAGACCGGCGACCGTTTCCGCCACCTCCCCGTTCACCAGGAGATCCACCTGCCCCACCGGCCCCGGCGCGGCCAGGGTCAGCGTCCAGGAGGCGCTGCCGGCCGCGGGAATCGCGCCGCCCGGCCGCGCCCCCTCGACGCGGAGATCGAGCACCGGCCCGGTCGTGACGAAACTCCGACCCGCCCGCAGGGCTTCCAGGTACGCGCCGAGCCGGAACGGCCCCGGGGCATGCACATAGATCCGCGTCGTCCCGACCGCCATCGTGCGGTGGTAGTCCAGCATCACATCGGTGCCGGCGGAGGCGGCCACCGGCAGTCCCAGGTTCAGGAAGCGGTGCCACAACTCCGCCGTCCCGACTTCGCTCGTCCACAGGCAGGCGATCTCCAGGCTGTCGAGGTCGCCGAGCACCGCGTCCGGGATCACGCTCACCGGAATCGCCCGGAGCCCCCGCTCGCTCCCGAAGGGATCCGCCACGGAGACCGGATGCATGTAGGCACTCACGCCCCCCTGCCGCCGGGAGTGCGCCAGCGCCTCCAGATTCGGCCGGTCGTCCTCCGCGTACACCGGATATCCCGGCCCCCAGAACCAGGGCCAGAACGCGCTCTCGATCCCGATGAGTCCCAGGTGGCCGAGGAAGTGGGACCGGATCTCCTGGCCGAACACCAGGGCCGGCGTCCCGTCCAGCCGCCGTTCGGCGAAGAACTCGAGGTCGTTCCGCCGGTGGTGCAGATTCGCCATGAGCGGCGTCCCCAGATCGAGGTCTTCCGCGCCGAGCAGGAGCAGCAGGTCGTCGGGGTCGAGCCGGGTCGGCCCGCCGTAGTTCAGGTGGAAGTGGTGGTCCGCGGAGCGGTACCCCGCCTCCCGCGGGTCGAACACCGGTTCCAGGACCAGTTCCGCTTCCGCCGTCTCCCCGGCGACCACCGGAACCGAGACCGTGACCGGCGCGGCGACCAGTCCGTGGGCGGCCGTGATCCGCGCCTCTCCCCCGCTCCCGGCCGGGAGTTCGACCTCGATCACCCCCGGCGAGTAGAAGTAGATGCGCCCGTGCGTTCCGTCGAACCGGGGGAACGCCCCGGGGACCGCCGCCGGGTGCCCTTCCGGGCCGAGGACTTCCAGCCGCGCCGGGATCGGCCCCTCCCGGTCGGCCCGGCGCGTGGTGATCCGCACCCGCCCGGTGGGAGCGCCGAAGTCCCAGGCGCGCACCGGAAGGTCCTCCACCGGCCCGCCCCGGACGCTGACGCGACGAAGCCCGAACCGCTCTTCGTCGTCCGCCTCCGAATAGACGACCCAGTCCCCGTCCGGCCCCGATCCCACCGCCGGAGCCAGCGGCAGCCCGCGCGCCGCGGTGAGTTCCATCGGATCGCCGGTCGCCGGATCGAGCAGCAGCAGCCGGTAGCCGTCGGCCCCGTCCCCGGCGGGCCAGTTCACCGCGACCTGACCACCGGCGGGAGCGGCCCCGGGGCGGGCCTGGGAAGCGATGGACTCGCCCCGCAGCGATCTCTCGGCGCCGTCCGCCTCCCGGAGGATCACCTCGTTCGGCGACGAACGGCCTTTCGCCAGATAGACCAGCCGCCCGTCCGGGAGCGGCTGCGGCCGGACTTCCAGCCCCGGCCGGGAGGTCACCCGCGCCGGCTCGCCGCTCTCGAGGGACAGTTCCCAGATGTCCAGATCGCCGGCGGTGGCGGCGCTGTAGAAGAGCGATTCCCCGTCCGGCGCCCAGGCCGGATCCAGCAGGATCGCCGCGTCCTCGAAGAGGAGCGTCTCTTCGCCGCTCCCGAGATCCAGCTGCCACAGGGTGAGGCTCTCGCCGTCGTCCCGGAGGAAGGCCAGCGCGCCGCCGTCGGGCCGCCACGCCGGGCGCGAATCCACCTCCGCGCCGGAGGTCAGGCGCCGGGCGATTCCGGTCGCCGGATCGAACCGCCAGATCCAGCCCCGGGCGGCGAAGGCGATCTCGCTCCCGTCCGGCGAGGGCGCCGGGTCGGTGGGCCCGGCGGCCAGGATCGGCAACTCGAAGCCCTCCACATAGACATGGTGGGAGTACCCCTCCAGTTTCGGATAGCGATTCGTCCACTGCGCCGAGGCAGACGCGGCGGCGGCGAGCGCGACCGCGCCCGAGAGCGCGGCGCGGCGGCAGGCGGTTCTCGTCATCAGGATGCTCCATGCGGCGCGGCCGACGCCGCGGCGGCCGGCGCCGCGGCGGCCGGCCCGCCGACGGGGAGATCGGTCACGAACATGTGCCCGGGAGCGTGGGCGATCATCCGCTCCGGGGCGGCGTTCCTCGCGGCGAGTTGCGAAGTCACCCCGCAGGCCCAGAACACCGGGACCTCGCCGGGCCGGAGGCCGCCGTCCTCGCCGAAATCGGGGCGGGAGAGGTCGCCGATCCCGAGGGAAGCGGGGTCGCCGGCGTGGACCGGCGCCCCGTGCGCCAGCGGGAACCGGGCGCTGAGCGCCGCCGCCTCGTCCACCCGGGCCTCCGGGATCGGGCGCATCGAGACCACCAGGGGCCCCCGGAAGGGCCCGGCCGGCTCGCACTCCCGGGAAGTCACGTACATCGGCACCACCCGCCCCTCGTCCTGGTGGCGCAGGCGAATCCCGGCGGCGACGAGGGCCGCCTCGAACCCGAAACTGCAGCCGAGGAGGAACGCGGCGAAGTCCTCCGGCCAGTCCGCCGCGGCGGTCTCCGTCTCGAAGGGCGCCTCTCCGCCCCGCCACACCCGGTAGCGGGGCAGGTCGGTCCGCAGGTCGGCCCCCGCCGCGACCGCCTCGAGTACCGCGGTCCCCGCCGGGCCCTCGCTCACCGCGAGCAACGGGCAGGGCCGCGGATTCCGCTCGCAGAACCGCCGGAAGTCCTCCGCCAGAGGCCCCGGCAGCGCGATCAGGTTGGCCTGCGCGAACCCGGGGCACCGGCCCGAGGTGCCGCCACGGAACTCCCCCCGACGGCAGGCGGCGCGAACTTCCGCGGGGCGCATCGGACCCGCCAACTCTACCGGCGGCCCCCGAACCCCGCTTCGCCGCCCCTCCCCCGCTCGGCGACGACGGGCGCCCTCGCCCCGGGGGGAACTCCACCGCCGCCGGCGCTCCCGCCCGATCGTGTCCCGTCCCGCCGCGCCCGGCGCCCCCGCTGCTATACTCCCGCGGTTCGGGCGGCGCCGTGAACCTGCGGTTTCCGGGCGGAAGTGAAGCGCCGGAAACGCCGGAAGCGCGGATCGCCCGAATTTTTTTACCCTACCCCGCCTTCCTGCCCACCCCTCCGGCCCCCTTCCCGATCCCCCGCTCCCCCCTTCCGAATCCCCCCATCCTGACTCCATGCCCCGCGCCGCCGGCACCACTTTCCTCCGCGCCGGCGAAGTCCGCCGCCGCTGGTTCCTGGTGGACGCCGCGGACGAGGTGCTCGGACGGCTGGCGGCCCGGGTGGCGCGAGTGCTCACCGGCAAGCACAAACCGGTCTGGACCCCCTTCCTCGACTGCGGCGACCATGTGGTGGTGATCAACGCCGACCGGGTGCGGCTGACCGGGCGCAAGGAAGAGGACAAGATCTACTACCGGCAGAGCGGGCGGCCCGGCGGGCTGAAGTCCCGCACTGCCGCCGAGGTGCGGAAGGCCCACCCGGAACGGCTGGTGGAGCACGCGGTGCGCGGCATGTTGCCGAAGGGGCGTCTGGGACGGGCGCAGATCTCGAAACTGAAGGTCTATGCCGGGGGCGAGCATCCCCACGCGGCGCAGACGCCGGAGCCGCTGCCGGACTTCCTCCGCGCCGCGCCGGCTCCGGCTTCCCCCTCCTGATGTCGGCTCCGGTCGCCTACGGCACGGGCAAGCGCAAGTGCTCCATCGCCCGCGTCTATCTCCGACTGGGCGCCGGTGAGATCCTGGTGAACCAGCGGCCACTGTCCGAATACTTCCCCCGGGACGCCTACCAGAGTTGGGTGACCCAGCCGCTCCTCGCCACCGAACAGGCCAAGAAGTTCGATGTGGACGCGCGGGTGAAGGGCGGCGGGCTCTCCGGGCAGGCGGCGGCGGTCCGGCTGGGGATCGCGCGCGCCCTCAGCGAGAGCGACGCCCGGCTCCGTCCGGAACTCAAGCGACGGGGCTTCCTCACCCGGGACGCCCGGCGCAAGGAGCGCAAGAAGTACGGGCAGCCCGGCGCCCGCAAGCGCTTCCAGTACTCGAAGCGCTGACCGCCATGGAAGTTCCGGCAGCGGAAGCCGTCCGGGAGCCCGTCCCCCCGGCGGCAGCCGCGCCGCTCCCTTCGCCCGCTTCGCCCGATCCGGCGCCCGGCACGGTCAGCATGAAGGACCTGCTGGAGGCCGGCCTCCATTTCGGCCACGAGACGAAGTGGTGGAACCCGCGGATGCGCCCGTACATCTACGGCCAGAAGAGCGGCATCCACATCGTGGACCTGCGCCAGACGCTGCCGCTCTTCCGCAGCGCGCTCCATTTCGTCTCCCGCCTGGGCGCGGAAGGCAAGACGGTGCTGTTCGTCGGCACCAAGCGGCAGGCGCAGGAAGTGGTCGCGCTCGAAGCCTCCCGGGTGGACGCCTTCTATGTGAACCACCGCTGGCTCGGCGGCCTGCTCACCAACTTCGCCACCATCCGCAAGAGCGTGGCGCGGCTGGTGGAACTGCGCGAGATCACCGAGAGCGCCGACTTCGGTCGCTTCTCGAACAAGGCCTGGTCGCGGCTGGACAAGCGCCGTCGCCGGCTGGAGAAGACCCTGGCCGGGATCGAGAAGATGGACCGGTTGCCGGACGCGGTCTGCATCGTGGACCCGAAGAACGAGATGATCGCGGTCCAGGAGGCGCGCAAACTGAACATCCCGATCGTGGCGATCGTGGACACCGACTGCGACCCGGGCCTCATCGACTATGTGATCCCGGGGAACGACGACGCGCTGCGCGCCATCCGGCTGTTCACCTCGCGCATCGCCTCGGCCTTCGAGGAAGGACGCCAACTCCTCGGCTCCATGCCGATCGACTCCCTTCCTGTCGAGGGAACGGAGGGGACAGTGGGGACGGACGCGGCAGAAACGGCAGATCCCGGCACCGGCGCGCAGAACGGGAGGTCCGTGGCGCACCCTGCCCTCGGCGCCTCCTCCCCGCCGCTCACCGGAAGCCCCGCCCCGACCCCGTCCCCCACCCCTTCCTCCACCGTCGCGACAGCCCCGGTACCGCCCCCCGCCGCCGTGCCGGGCGCCGCGGACCCGCCGGTCCCTTCGCCGAACCCGCCGGGGAACCGGGTCTGACGCCGGGGGAAACCGCGCGCCTCCCGGGAAACACCCTACCGAAACAGAGCCGTCGCGCCGCCGCGGCGCCCCCACCCCCCGGCCGTCGAGAGGGCCGATTCCGCAATGCCCGCCACCACTGCCCAGCAGGTCAAGGAGCTCCGCAACCACACCGGCGCCGGATTCGCCGACTGCAAGAGGGCTCTCGAAGAGGCGGAGGGAGACCTCGACCGGGCCGTCCGGCTGCTGCGGGAGAAAGGCGCCGCCGCCGCCGAGAAGCGGGCCGGCCGCGCCACCGGGGAAGGCCTCATCCACGCCTACATCCACCACGACCGCATCGGCGTCATGGTGGAAATCGCCTGCGAGACGGACTTCGTCGCCCGGAACGAGAAATTCCGCGAACTCGCGAACGACATCGCCATCCACATCGTCAGCAACTTCCCGGCCCCCGCCCGCTGGGTGCGCCGCGGGGAAGTGCCGGAAGCGGTGATCGCCGACGAGAAAGACCTGATCCGCTCGCAGATGGCCCAGGATCCGGCGAACGCCCGCAAACCGGAGAAGATCCGGGACCGCATCGTCGAGGGGAAACTGGAGCGGTTCCTCAGCGAACGGGTGCTTCTCGAGCAGCAGTACGCCCTCGACGATTCCCGGAAGATGACCGTGCAGGACCGGATCACCGAAGCGGCGACGGCGATCAAGGAGAACCTCCGGGTGGTCCGCTTCGTCCGCTTCGAACGCGGGGAGACCACCGGCTGACTCCTCCCGGCGTCCGCCCCGGAGGATCCCGGAAGAAAGCCCTGCGCCCACCACCATGACCGGGCCCTCCCGCGCGCTGCTGAAACTCTCCGGCCAGGCGCTCGGCGCCCCCGGGCAGACCGGCATCTCCACCGAACTGGTGGACCGGATGGCGGAAACGATCGGCGCGATCCACCGGGACGGCGTGGAGATCGCCTGCATGATCGGCGGCGGCAACATCTTCCGCGGGCTCGGGGCGGAAGCCCGGGGCATGGACCGGGTGACCGCGGACTCGATGGGAATGCTCGCCACCCTCATCAACGCCCTCGCCCTGCAGGACGCCCTGGAGACCCGGGACTGCGAAACCCGGCTCATGTCGGCGATCACCGTCCGTCAGGTGGCGGAGCCGTTCATCCGCCGCCGGGCGCTGCGACACCTCGAAAAAGGCCGCATCGTCGTCTTCGCCGCCGGAACCGGCAATCCCTACTTTTCGACGGACACCGCGGCGGCGCTCCGCGCGAACGAGATCCACGCCCGCACCCTCATCAAGGCCACCCGGGTGCGCGGCGTCTTCACCGGCGACCCGGAACGGGATCCGGAAGCGAAGCCGATCCGCCGCCTCACCTGGCTCGAGGCGATCAGCCAGGAACTGAAATTCATGGACACCACGGCGATCTCGCTCTGCATGGAGAACGAACTCCCCATCGTCGTCTGCCACCAGGACGACCTGCGCGAAGCCGCCGGCGGCGCCGATGTCGGAACCCGCGTCGGCCCGGCCGAACCGGAACCGTCCGCCCGATGACCCGGGGCTGCGACCCGTCCGCCGCGCGGCAGCGCCCCGGCGACCGCGGCGCGGCCTCCCCGATCGTCCGCCGCCCCCGCTGACGCCGTCCCGGAGAATCCCCGCCGGAGGAAGTACCGATGCCCCATCCGATCCTCGAGGAACTGACCCGCCGCATGGACAAGACCGTCGAGATCTTCGAGCAGGAACTGGCGACGGTGCGCACCGGCCGGGCCTCGGTGACCCTGCTCGACTCGGTCCGGGTGGACTACTACGGGCAGTTGCTGCCGCTGAACCAGGTGGCGACGCTCAAGACCCCGGACGCGAGCACGATCACCGTCCAGCCCTGGGAGCGCAACCTGCTGCCGGCCATCGACCGGGCTGTCCGGGCGGCGGACCTCGACCTGAACCCGGCCTCCGACGGCGTCGTCCTGCGCATCCCGATCCCGCCCCTCAGCCAGGAGCGGCGGAAGCAACTGGCGAAGAACATCCACCGGATGGCCGAGGAACACCGGAACGCCCTCCGCCAGGTGCGCCGGGACGCGAACCAGCGCCTCAAGCGCCTGGCCAAGGACAAGGAACTCTCCGACGACCTCGAACACGACCTCGAACAGGAGGTCCAGCAGGCGACGGACGCCCATGTGAAGCGGGTCGCCGAACTCGCCGCGCGAAAGGAAGCGAGCGTCCTCTCCGTCTGACCCCGACCGGGCCCGGGCCCGGCCCCTGTCGCTGTCGCTGTCGCTGTCGCTGCCGCGCCGGCCGCGAACGGCGCGCCGACCCGTTCCCCGACCCTCCCGCCGGTATCCGGCGCGATCTTCTTCTCCCCCCCGCCACCCCGCAGACGAAGCCATGCCCCCCTATTCCTTCGCCACCCACCTCGAATGCTCGCGGACCGGACGCCGCTACGACGCCGACCGACCGCAGAACCTCTCGGACGAGAAGTCCCCCCTGCTCGCCCGGTACGACCTCGAGGCTGCCGCCCCCACTTTCACCCCGGCGGCGCTCCGCGAACGGCCGTTCGACCTCTGGCGGTACCACGAGGTGCTGCCCATCCGCGAAGAGCGGCACTGCCTGAAACTCGGCGAGGGCGGCACGCCGCTCCACCGCGCCCCCCGACTGGAAACGGAACTCGGACTCCGGGAACTGTTCATCAAGGACGAGGGGATGAATCCCACCGGCAGTTTCAAGGACCGCGGTCTCTGTCTCGCCGTTTCCGCCGCCTACCAGTTCGGCCTCCGGGAGGTGGCGCTGCCCTCCGCCGGGAACGCCGGCGGCGCCGCGGCCGCCTACGCCGCGCGCGCCGGCCTGCACTGCGTGGTGGGCGTCCCGCGCGACTGCCCGGAGGTGAACCGCATCGAGGCGTCGGTGTACGGCGCCGAGGTGCACTCGGTGGACGGGCTCATCTCCGACGCCGGCCGCCTCATCGCCGACATGGCGGCGGAACGCGGCCTCTTCGAGTTGGCGACGCTCAAGGAGCCCTACCGCATCGAGGGCAAGAAGACGATGGCGTACGAGGTCTTCGAACAACTCGGGCGCGTCCCCGAAGTCATGGTCTATCCCACCGGCGGCGGCACCGGCCTCATCGGCATGTGGAAGGCCTTCGCCGAGATGGAGGAATTGGGCTGGATCGGCCCGGAGCGCCCCAAGATGATCTCGGTGCAGGCCGAGGGCTGCGCCCCGATCCCCCGCGCTTTCGACGCCGGCGAGGAGTCCGCCCCGCTCTGGGAGAACGCGCGGACGGTGGCTTCGGGCCTCCGGGTGCCGAAGGCGCTCGGCGACTTCCTGATCCTCCGCGCGGTCCGGGAGAGCGGCGGCGCCGCGATCGCGGTGAACGACGACGACCTGATGCGCGACGCCCGGAAGATCGCCCGGATGGAGGGCATCTTCGCCGCGCCCGAAGGCGGCGCCTGCCTCACCGCCCTCCGCCGCCTCCGGGAGTCCGGCCTGGTCTCCGACGAGGACACCGTCGTCCTCTTCAACACCGGAACCGGCGCCAAGTATGTGGAGGCCTTCCTCGGCCCCCACGCCCGCCCGGCCCACGCCGAGTTGTAGGACTTCGGGGCGTCGTCGCACCGACTCCCCGCCGGCGTGGCGGGGAACAGGCGGGGCGCGGAGGAGGACTACTGGGAGTCCGTGGTTTCCGGGTCTTCGCCGTTCGGGAGGAGGCGGACCGCCCAGAGGCCGGAGTTGCGGTCGGAGAAGAAGATGTGGCCCTTGTGGGGTTGGGCGCCCCAGACCTGGGGGGCGTTCGGGAGGAAACCCTCGGGGTCGAGCGGCAGGAAGCGGGCGATCTCCCGGCCCTGGCGGTAGAGGTTGCCGAGCAGTTCGCCGGAGACATCCACCACGCGGAGGCCGCCGTTGTAGAACGCCACGTACATCACATCGTCCTCGATCCAGATGTTGTGGCTCCCGGCTTCCGGCACCTCGTAGCGGCCCACCAGCCGGGGCGGCGCCTCGAAGTTCTCGTCCCATTCCAGGATATGGATCCAGCCGCGCCAGCGCGTCGGTTCGTTCTCGTAGCCGGGGGTGCCGGTGCCGATCTCCGCGAGCGGGCTGTAGCGGCCGGAGCGGGCCGCTTCGTCCCCGGCGAAGATGTAGAACTTGCCGGTGGAGACGCTGCGGTAGGGATAGACCGCGTGGTTCCAGCCGGTGGGGAACGGGAACTGGCCGACGAGCACCGGCGCCTGGGGCGTGCCCCCCTTCCCGGCGCCGCCCACATCCACGACCGCCACCCCGTCGCTCCAGTTCGCCGAGTAGGCGACTCCCTCGACCACCCAGACATCGTGGATCGAGCGGGCCGGGTTGTCGAGGGCGAAACTGCCGACGCGGTGCGGCGTGGAAGGGTCCTCGATGTTGATGATGTCGAAGCGGCGTCCGCCGGAGAGGGCGTACACATGGCCGTCGTGGATGAAGGTGTTGTGGACGCCGCCGGTGAGCCGGTCGTCGTACTCGGCGAGGAGGCGGACGCCCACCGAGGGGTCGGACACATCGAGGAGTACCAGGCCGTTGCGGCGGTTCGAGGCGCCCTCCCGGGAGATGACCGCGGTGGCGCCGTCCTCGCTGATCTTCACATCGTTCACGGTGCGGGCGTCCACATGCACGATGTCCACCATCTCGATACTCTCCGGGTCGGTGACCTCCCAGAGGTAGGCGTGCCCGGCGGCGCTGTGCGTCCCGGTCATCGCGTAGTCGCGGCCGTTCGGGGCCTCCCAGACCCACAGGTCGGAAGTCGCCCGGTCCTTCACCCGGCCGTGGCCGACCAGTTCGATCCGTTGCCGGACGCCCCGCTCCCGCACTTCCACGACCGAAGTCGCGGAAACCCCGCCGGTGTGCGCGACGACCGTATAGACGCCGGGCAGATCGGCGACGAATCGCCCGTCCGGGGTGATGAGACCGGAGGAGGGGCCGCCGACGCCCATCGAGTCCGTGAGCGCCGAGACGCTGAAGCCGACCGGAGCGTCGGTCACCGGTTCCCCGGAACCGTCCCGGAGCACGGTCTCGAAGCGTACGACCTCGCCGGTGCGCGCGCGGGAGGCGGAGGCGGTCAACTCCATCGCCGCCACCGGGTTCGCGCGCACCTCCAGACCCAGTTCGGCGGCGGCTTCCCCGCTCCGCACGGTGAGCGTCGCGGAACCCGGACCGAGGAGGCGCAGCAGACCCCGGTCCGTCTCCCGGGCGACGAGCGCCGGGCGGCCGGTGGGCGCGGCGACGGAAGGATCCGACACCTCCCACTCCAGATCCAGGTCTTCCACCGGCTCCCCGGCGGTGTCCCGGGCTTCGACCACGACCGGAACTTCGGTCCCCCGGTAGAACGGCCCCTCGGCGCTCACCGTGAGCGAGGCCACCGGGCGGGCGCGGATGGTCACCGGGATCCGCTCTTCCAGATAGCCCTCGGCTTCCGCGTTCCGGGCCGAGGGGTCGGGGCCGCTGCCGACCACCCGGACCATGACCGCGAACTCGCCGGCGCGCCGGGTCGAAATCTCCCCTTCCCGGGACACCTTGAAGATGTTGAAACCCCAGGTGCGGCGGTCCAGGTTCCAGTACTGGCCGTAGAGCGGCAGGTAGAGCACCTCGGCGTCGGGCAATTCGTTCCCGTCGGCGTCGAGGACCTGCGCTTCGATCTGCGCGGTCTCGCCGACGGTGAGCGTGACCTCCGCCGGCGTCACCCTCAGCGAGGCGGGGGCGGCGGCTTCGTCCTCCTGCGCCGCGGCCGGGACGGCCGCGCCGAGGACGAGGGCCGCCGCGAGGGCGAGCGTTCGAGTCGTGAGTCCGTTGTTCACCAGGCCACTCCGTAGTCGTCGCCGTGGTGGCTCGACCCGCCCCGGAAGGTTCCGTTCACGCGGTCGAACCAGATGGCGTTGATGGGCCCCGAAGTCCGGGGCGCGAAACGCAGTTCATAACCCATATCGAGCAACTCCGAACGCACCCAGGCGGGAACGCCCTCGTGGAGGAGCAGCGCGCCGGGTTCGCTCTCGTGGGCGCCGAAAGAACTGCGCATCTGGTAACTGTTGAAATTCGCCGCCTCCGCCGCCTGCTGGACATCCATTCCGAACTCGACCACATTCAGGAAGAACTGCAGCAGGTTCTGGTCCTGGCTGTCGCCGCCCTGGACGGCGAAGGAGAGGAACGGTTCGCCGTCCCGGAGCGCCAGGCTCGGCGTCAGGGTGGCCCGGGGCCGCTTCCCCGGCTCCAGCAGGTTGTAGGGGTTTTGCGCCTCGTCGAGCACGAAACTCTGCATCCGCTGGCTCAGGCCGATGCCGGTCTCCCCGGCGAGCACCGCCGGCAGCCACCCGCCGCTCGGGGTCACCGAAACCACCCAGCCTTCGGCGTCCGCGGCCTGGATCGAAGTGGTGCCGGCGAGGAAGCCGTCGAGGAACTGCTGCCGCTCCTCTTCCGTCGTCGGCTCGCCGGTCCCGCCGGAGAACTGCTCCAGCAGGTGGAGGAACGGGTTCTCGCCGCCCTGGAAGGGATAGGGGTCGCCGGGGCCGATCGTCGGGTCGTTGCGGTCCGGCCGGATGCTCTCGGCGCGGCTTCTCGCGTAGTCCTTCGAGAGGAGGCCGGCGATCGGCTCCTCCGGCGGGAAGTAGGGGTCGCCGTAGTAGAAGTCGCGGTCGGCGAAGGCCAGGTTCATCGCCTGGTAGAGGGTGTGGATGTACCGCGCCGAGTTGTAACCCATCGCCGCGAGGTCGAACGGCTCCAACAGGTTCAGCGTCTGCAGCAGCACCGGCCCCTGCACCCAGTGGGTCAACTTGAAGACCTCGATATCGCGGTAGGTCGTCGAAACCGGCTCTTCGAGATGGACCTTCCAGTTCGCGAGGTCCGCGGCGGTGATGAGCCCCCCCTGTTCGCGGACGCCGCGGACGAACTCCTCGGCGATGTCGCCGCGGTAGAAGCGGTCGTAGGCGGCGTAGATCGCTTCCTTCCGTCCCTTCCCGGCGGCGAGCGCCTCCTTCTCGGCCTCGACCATCTTGCGCAGCGTGGCGGCCAGTTCGGGCTGGCGGAAGATCTCGCCCGGAACCGGGCCGCCGGCGTCGAAGTCGCGGAGGTCCGGATCGTCCCGGTCCCAGTAGTTGCCGCTCCCGAGGGAAGCGCCGGAGGTCTTCGCGGCCGCGGCGCGGTCGCGGTGCGGCAGCAGGGTCTTCGCCGAGTACGGCCACTCGGCGATCCGCCCGGCCCCGCGCTGGATGGCGCGCGCCGCCGAGGCCTCGATCGGGTAGCCGTCCGCCATCTCGATCGCCGGCGCGAGGACTTCGCCGAGCGACATCGTTCCGTACTCCGCCAGCATCGTCAGCAGGCCGCCGGGCGTGCCGGGGGTCACCGCCGCCAGCGGGCCGAGGGACGGCGGGTACTCCATCCCCTGCTCCCGGAAGAACTCCGGGGTGGCGCCGGTCGGGGCCACGCCGAGGGCGTTCACCCCGATGACGCGCTTCTCGCCGGGGTGCCAGAGCAGCGCCTGGGTCTCCCCGCCCCAACTCAGGGCGTCGAACATGGTGGCGGTGGCGCCCAGCATGGCGCAGGCGGCGTCCACCGCGTTCCCGCCCCGCTGGAAGATCATCGCCCCGGCGGTGGCGCCGAGCGGTTTCCCGGTGATCGCCATCCAGTGGCGGCCGTGGAGGACCGGCTTCTGCGGCCGGGACTGGGCGGCCGCGGTCGCGGCGAGGGCCAGAAGGAGCAGCGGCGCGAAGGCCGTCCGGCGAAGGAGTCTCATCCCCGTATTCTCCACGAGCCGCCGCGCTCCCCGCAACGACGAGCCGGGGGGCGCCGGCTCCGGCCGGACGCCCCCTTCCCGCGCCCCCGTCCGGCGCCGGCGGAACCGGGCGCCCCCCCGGGGAGCGCCCGCCTCCGCCCGACAGGCCCCCCCGGGCCGGCCGGCGGCGACTCCGGGAGTCGAATCCCCGCCCGCCGGCCCCCCGGATCAGCGGTCGCCGTCGGTCGCTTCCGCGTCGCCGACCCTGAACCGCTCGAACCAGTTGCGCAGCAGCAGTTGCACCCGCAGGAAGTTCGTCGGCGGCAGACTGCGGCTGTGCCACCCGTCGGTGAGCCGCACCATCGCCGTGGGGACCTTCCGCATCTTGAGCGCCCGGTAGTACTGCTCGGTCTGCTCCATCGGCGTGCGCAGGTCGCGCTCCCCGGTCATCAGCATCGTCGGCGTCGTCACCTTCCCCACGTACATCAGCGTCGAACGGCGCAGGTGTTCCTCCGGATCGTCCCAGGGCATCTTCTCGAAGTTGCGGTACCAGCCGGAGCCGTCGGTGGTGCCGACGAAACTGAGCCAGTTCGTCACCGGCGCCTTCGCCACCGCCGCGGTGAAGCGGTCGGTGTTCCCGACGATCCAGGAGGTGAGCACCCCGCCGCCGCTGCCCCCGTACACGAAGAGGTTGCGCTCGTCTATGTATCCGCGCCCCACCACTTCGTCCACGCCCGCCAGCAGGTCGTCGAGGTCCTTGCCCGGATAGGCGTTGTCGATCTCGTTCCCGAAGGAACTGCCGTAGCCGCTGCTGCCGCGCGGGTTCGTGTAGAGCACCACGTACCCGTTCGCCGCGTGATCCTGGTTCTTGAAGTCGAAACCGCTGTGGTACATGGCGTGGGGGCCGCCGTGGATGCGCAGGATGAGCGGGTACTTCCGCTGCGGGTCGAAGTCCGGCGGCTTCACGATCCAGCCCTGGATGTCGAGACCGTCGGTGGAGCCGTACCAGATCTCCTCGACTTCCCCGAAGCGGACTTCCTCGAGAACCGAGGCGTTCGTCCGGTGGAGCACCGTGATCCGCTCCGGGTCGTCCACCGGGAACGCGATCAGGTCTCCCGGCGTGTGGTACGAAGTGACCACTCCCACGGCGACGCCGCCCTCGCTCACCGAAGACACCGAGAGCAGGTGGTTCCCCGAGGAGACCGGGCGCACTTCCCCTTCGAGCGGCGCGAAGTAGAGGTTGCTCGTCCCGCGCACCTGCGCGTTGAAGTACACCCCGCTCTCGTCGGCGGCCCAGCCCACGATCCCCGGGCGGCGCCCCATCTCGGAGGCGATCACCATGGGGCCGCTCCCGTCGGCCGCCATCACCGACAGCCCTTCCTCGCGGTAGGTGTCGTTCGTCCGCGGCATCCCGGTGTAGGCGATCCGGCGGCCCGACGGGGACGGCACGGCGCCGGAGTCGGGCCCCTCCCGGGTCGTGAGTTGCGTGATCTCCCCGGAGGCGACCTCCACCCGGTACACCTCGGACTCCCGCCAGGCGTGCTCCGCGTCGGGAGTGCGCAGCGAGGTGAACACCAGCGCGCTGCCGTCGCCGAGGAACCGGGGGCCGTCGTGGTGGTAGTCGCCGGCGGTCAGTTGCCGGGGCGTTCCGCCGTCGGCGCTCACCGTGAACAGGTGCCGGAAGCCGGCCGGGGTGTAGCCGGACCCGTCGCGGCGGTAGTTCAGCCGGGTCACGATCCGGGGCGGCGCGGTCCACTCGGCGCCCTCCGGCGGCTCCGGCATCGCGATCGCCCAGGCGCGGTCGGGAGGCGGCGCCACGACCGCCCGGAAGGCGAGGCTCCCGCCGTCGGGCGCCCAGACGATCTGGGAGGGCGGATTCTCCAGCCGGGTGACCTGGCTCTCGGCGCCCTCGGCGTCCATCCAGCGGACGAAGATCTGGGCCCCCTTCGGCTCCCCTTCCCGCAGGAAGGCGAGGCGCGTCCCGTCCGGCGACCAGCGCGCGCCGCTCCCCTCGGTCAGGAGCCGGTTCCGGGATCCGTCGGCGGAGACCACCCAGAGTTCGGTCTGCCAGCGGTCGCGCAGCGCGTCCACGAACCGGCGCTCATAGACCACGGTGGCGCCGTCCGGGGAGATCTGCGGATTCCGCACCGCCTCCCAGGAGAGGTAGTCGTCGAGGCGCAGCGGGCGTTCCCCGGTTTCGCCCACCCCGACGGAGAGCGGCGCGGCGAGCCCGAAGGCGAGAAGGAGCGCCGCCGGCGGGCGGGCGCCCCGGGTGCGCGTCGGGACCGTTTCGCGCCGACGGCTTCGCGGGATGATTCCCATGGTGTTCCTCCGCGGCCCCCGGGGGCCGAGCGACCGGAAGCGGATCAGAAGGGGCAGCCGAACGATCCGGCGCCGTTCGGCCGACCGCCGATGGTGTCCGGGCCGGCGAAAGTGACCCGGTGCATCAGCCGGTCCTCCGTCTCGTCGAAGGGGGAACCGGCATGCATCGCGCTCCGATTGTCCCAGACCGCCACTTCGCCCGGCTGCCAGGGGTGGCAGAGGGCGAAGTCCGGGCCGGTGGCGTGTTCCCCGAGTTCCCGCAGCAGTGCGCGGGCCTCGTCGGCGTCGAGCCCGCTGATCGCCTCGATGTGGCACTCCGGGATGCACAGGGCCTCGCGTCCGGTCTCCGGATGCCGGGTGACCAGCGGGCGGACCACCGGGGGATGCGTCCGCCGGACTTCCGGGCCCAGCGGCGGCCGGTGCTCGTTCGTCTCCCGCAGGCGGCGGTCGAGGTACTCGTAGGAGTGGACCGCGTGCCGATCCGCGACCCGCGTCCGCAGACCGTCGGGGAGGGCGTCCCAGGCCTCGGCCATCCCGGCGAACCAGGTGCCGCCGCCGACCGGCGGGTGGGTGAGGCAGTGGAAGATGGAACCGGCCGGCTGGGGGCAGCGGAAGGTGTCGTCGGCGTGCCAGAGCACTTCCCCCGGTTCGGCGCGCACGAAGAGCGACCGCCGCCGCCCGTCCTCGACCAGGTTGCCCAGCCGCAGGATCTCCGGATGCCCCGGCAGCAGGAAGTCCGGGTCGTACTTCTCGTTCTTCTCCAGCGGCCCGAAGTTCTCGCAGAACCGGAGGAAGTCGGCGGGCGCCAGGTCCCGCTGCCCGCCGAGGATGAGGAGGCCGCCGGAGGCCAGCCAGAGTTCCCGCAGTTCGGCGAGTTCCGCCTCCCCGCAGTCGGCGAGCGGGAAGCCGTCCAGCCGGCGCCCGAAACCGGACCGGGTGAGCGGGACCGCCTCGGCGGCGAGCGCAACGCTCACGGCACGGTGGTCATCGGGCCGGGAGGACGGCCCCCGCGCGGCAGGTCCCCGGACCGGTCGGCGAGGACCTGGCCGCGGCCCGCGAGCCTCCCGACCGCCCGGCGGAAGGGGCCCGGATCCATCGGGTCGCGGGTGTCCGCCGCGGGGTGGCGCCGGTCGAAGCAGTGCTCGCCCACGGTGCGGAAGCCGATCCCGGGGACGCCGTCCGCGCAGAGCGGCCGGAGGTCCGCCCCGCCGCCCCGGGTCCTCGGGGCCGCGGCGATCGCCGGGAAGAGGCTCCCGGTCGGCCGGCGGATCGCGAGCGCCTCCGGGCAGCCGGGATTCGCCGGCGCGCCGCCACCGAGCCGGGGTCGACCGATCCCGAAGCCGACCGGGCTTTCGGCGCCGCCCTCTCGGTCGACCGCGGGCACCCGGTCGGAGATCGCGTCCCCGACGAACTCCCCGCCCGCGCCCGCCGGATCCCGGCGGTCCTCGGGGTACCGCGCCGGATCCGGCGGCCGGGCTCGCGCCGGCGCGGCGGCCTCCGGGGAGCCGGGGAGCGCCCCGGCGAGCGCGGCGGGGACTGCCGGGAGGAGGCGCAGGGGAACGGGGACCGGGCCGGGCATCGCGCCGAATTCTACGGAGGACGGCTTCGGGCCCCACTCCCGGCCCCTCCGCACCTCCTGCGCCCCCGGGCGCTCCGTAGAATCGGGAAATGCCGTTCCCCTTCCCGCCTCCGCCGCGCCGCCCCGACCGGGCGCCGCTCCCGCCGGCTGCCGCCGCCCTCTCCCTCCTCGTCCTCGGGCTCGCCGCGCCCGCGGCCGCGGAGACGACGCCCCCCACGAGCGGGCGCCGCGGCCAGCCCCCGACGACCCACACCTTCGTCCCGGAGCGGGGCTGGGACAGTTTCGCCGTCCGGGAACCGGTGCTCCGGCTGGCTCCCGGCGACCGGCTGGTCAGCGAGACCCTGAATCCGGCCTTCCCGCCGGCCGGCGGCGGCCCGGCGGGGGAGGTCGGCCCGATCTTCATCGAGGGCGCCGAGCGGGGCGACGCGCTGCTGGTCCGGGTGCTCCGGCTCGCCCTGAACCGCGACCGGGCCTACTCCGGCACCTCGCGCGGTTTCGCCGCCCTCACCATGACCCCCCAGACGCCGATGCTCCACGACCCGGTGCCCGAGCGCCGCTTCGAGTGGATCCTCGACCGGGAAGCAGCGACCGGCACCCTGGCGCTTCCCGTGAGCGGCAAGGAGCCGCTCACCGTCCCGCTGGCCCCCATGCTCGGCCGGATGGCCGTCGCCCCGGACCGCGGCGAAGTCATCTGGAACGCCGTTCCCGGGAACTTCGGCGGCAACATGGACACCCCGGAGATCCGCGAAGGCGCCCTGGTCTGGCTCCCGGTCTTCGAGCCGGGCGCCTACTTCTACTTCGGCGATGTCCACGCGCTGCAGGGCGAGGGCGAGATCACCGGAACCGGCCTGGAGACCACCGCGGAGGTCACCTTCGAGTTCGACCTGCGGAAAGGGGAGACCATCGCCTGGCCCCGCATCGAGAACGACGACTTCCTGATGGTCGCCGGGTCGGTGCGGCCCCTCATGGACGCCTTCCGCATCGCCCACACGGAACTGCTGTTCTGGCTGGAGGACGACTACGGCTACGACCGCTGGGAGGCCCTCCAACTCCTCTCCCAACTCGGGAGCGCCCGCATCGGCAATGTGGTGGACCCGAACTACACCGTCGTCGCCCGCTTCCCGAAGAAGTACCTCCGGTAACGACCGCCCCGGGGCGGCGGTCCCGAGGCGTGGCCTCCCGTTTCCGAATCCGGCCCGAAGTTCCCCGACGCCCGCGCGCCCGGCCCGGCGAGCGCGCTTCGCCGCGGCGCCGCCCCGCCTCCGAGCCGCCGGCGGATCCACCCGACAGGACCCCGGACTCGGGAGACGCCGGACAGAAGGATCCCACCCGGTCCCCGGTTCGGGGCGGGCGGCCGCGGGCCGGATCCGGACAAGGTCGCCTCCCGGAAAAGATCTCGCCGCCTCACCGTCGTCCCCGAAGGTCGGAACGAAACGAGGAGCGGTGCCCCGTCGAGAGGAGGCCTCCGGGAGGTTCCCGGCGCCGGTCGCCGAAGCGCTGTCCCGCGCCGGAATCCGTGGAAGATGATCACTTCGATCGGCCGTCCACCCTCTTCCAGGAATCGGGCGATTCGCAGCGCCGTCTCGTCCACGCCCAAGCCGACCAGAGCCATCCGCACCGGAAACAACCGCTGCAGGTCGTCGAATGTCTCCTCGTACCAGGATCGGAAGTCCGGGATGCGATCCATCCCCCCGTCAGCCGAGCGTGCGTCCATATGCTCGACGAGCGCCTCCACCTCCATGGCCGAGATCGCCGACGCATAATCGAGAACCTGGGTCACCGCGTCGCGACCGAGAGCGCCCCGCTTGAGTTCGAAGATGACCAGGCGACCGCCGCGGTCCACCCCCAGGAGGTCGAGCCAGCCGCCGACCGTCGGAGTCTGGCGCCCGACCAGGGTCAAACCGTCTTCCAGCAGTTCGGGGTTCGCCACGAGCAGGTCCTCCAACGCGACCTCCGTCTCGAGTTCGGGAATCGCTTCGACCGAACGCAGGCCCTTCCCGGAGCCGCTCCTCCACAGGCGGATTTCTTCCATGGATTCCCCGGAGGTTCGAGCAGTCCCCCGTCGACGCCGTCAGCGGCGGCCGGGTTTGGGCCAGTCGTGGTCGGGGGCGTCCTCCAGGAACAGCGGCATCGGCGGCGGCGGGAGGCCCTTCTCGGCCCGGGCGGCGCGCACCGTCTCCCGGACATCGGACAGCAACTTGCGCGTGTCGTACACGATGCCGTCCTTCACCGTGTAGCGGATGGAGCCGATGCGTTCGGTGCGCCCGGTCTCATGGTTCAGGCGGATCGTTCCGCTCCCGTAGAGCACCTTGAGGTTCTGGAGCGGGTTCTCCTCCAGGATCACGAAGTCGGCCAGTTTCTCCTCTTCCACGCTGCCGAGCCGGTCCTCGAGACCGAGCACCTCGGCGCCGTCGAGCGTCGCTGCCTTGATCACTTCCAGCGGATGGAAACCGGCTTCCTGGAAGAGTTCCATCTCCTGGACGAAACCGAAGCCGTAGAGGTTGAAGGTGTAGCCCGAATCGCTGCCGACCGTGACGCGCCCGCCCCGGTTCTTGAATTCGTTCACGAAGGCCATCCAGAGGCGGTAGTTCTCCTTCCAATTCAGTTCCACCTGGGTGGTCCAGTCGAAGAAGTACGAAGCGTGGTTCTCCGCGTTCGGGCGATAGAACTCCCAGAGGTTCGGGTGGGTATAGACGGAATGCCATTCGTTCCGCTGCTGGCGCATCAGGTCGCGCGTGCCGATGTACGCGACCCAGGTCGGGTGGATGGAGTAGTCGAGTTCCAGCATCTCCTCCATCACCGCGTTCCAGTGGTCCGAGTGCGGCGGCGCCGCCTGCGCCCAGAGCCGCCCGGCCTCGCTGAACCGGTGGTACTCGTTCATGTAGTTGTACTCCGGCGGGTAGTGCTGGATGCGGCGGTCGTGGAACAGCGCCTCCGGCAACCCGTACCAGTGGGTCATGGAAGTCAGGCCGGCGCGGGCGGTGTCGAGCGCGTTCATGCCCACCACATCGAGTTGGGCGTGGTGGGCGGTGGAGCGGAGGCCCTGTTTCGCCGCCTCGTCGAGCGCGGCGCGGAAGATGCGCGGCGGCGCGCCGAAGAACTTGATCCCGTCGGCGCCCTGCTCCTTGACCCAGCGCACCCAGCGTCGGGCGGCGTCGGGGTTCGTCACCGGTTCCTCCCCGTCCCGGCCGAAGACCACGAAGGCCTGGATCCGGGGCGAGGTGATCTCGTTGTTCCAGGCCCGGTCCCTGTGGTGGAGCAGCCAGCGCGTGTTGAAGTTGCCGAGATCGCCGCCGGTGGTGATGCCGTGTCCCATCCAGAGTTTGTGGATGTACTCCGTCGGGACTCCCTGCCCTTCACCCTCGTTGTGCTGGTGCAGATGCATGTCGATGAAGCCGGGAAGCAGGTAGTGCCCGGAAAGGTCCATCTCGTGGTCGCCGGGCTCGGCCTTCGGGCGGTCTTCCTCGTGGATCGGCGTCACCGGGGTCCCCACCACCCGGATCTCCCGGATGAGGTTGCCTTCGACGACGATGTCGGCCGGCCCGTAGGGCGGCGCTCCGGTGCCGTCTATGACGGTGACGCCGCGCAGGATCAACCGGTCCCAGGGGCCCTCGCCGTCGGTGCGATCGGGCACCGGATAGGGGATCGCCTCGTCCCCTTCCTGGGCGGCGGCCGCCGGCGCGCCGGCGAGGAACGGGGCCGCGAGGAGCGGGACAACGAGGAACGGGGCGGCGAGGGACGGGGCGATTCGGTGGACGCGCATCGGAGGGTCTCCTTCGGGGAAAAAGTCGGCCAGTATCCCATACCGGCGCCGGACTCTCAGGACGCCAGACGGTCGAGGCGGAGACGGTGGCGGTCGTCGAAGAGACGGCGGGAGACCGCCCGCACCGCGGCCAGCACCCCGAAGCCGGTTCCGGCGGCGATCAGGAACAGGATGAGGATCTGGTAGCGCACCGCCTCCATCGGCGGCGCCCCGGCGAGGATCTGGCCGGTCATCATCCCGGGAAGACTCACGATCCCGGCGGCGGCCATGGCGTTCAGGCTGGGGATGAGTCCGGCGCGCCCCGCTTCGCGCGCCACCGGGGAGACCGCCCGCTCCCGGGGTTCGCCCAGCAGGAGGCGCTGTTCGATCACTTCCCGGTCGCGGATCACGCCTTCGGTGAGCCGCTCCACCGAGAGCGCCACCCCCGTCATGGTATTGCCGAGGACCATCCCCAGCAGCGGGATCGCGAGGCGCGGTTCCCACCAGGGCTCCGGCCCCAGAACGAAGACCAGCGCGAACAGGGTCACGGTGAACGAGGAGAGGAACATCGCGCCGCCGCCGATGAGGACCCCGGCGCGGCCCCGCAGCGGCCGCCGCTGGCGCCGGCGCACCTCCCGCGCCGCCACCGCCAGCATCACCCCGGCGGCCAGGGCGACCACCCAAGGCGCCCCGGAGGCGAACAGCGCGCGCAGCACCAGGCCCAACAGGAGCAATTGCGCGGCGCTGCGGAGGGCGAGCCAGGACAACTGGCGGGAGACCCCGAGGCGCGCCCGCCAGGCGGCCGCCGCCAGCAGGAGGACCAGACCGGCGGCCGCCGCCAGGTCCCCGGAGGTGAGCGGGATCACGAGGAAGCCCCCGAAGACCGGGTGACGGTCCCCTCCGGGAGTCGCAGGAGGGCGTCCGCGAGGCGCAATTCCTCCTCGGCGTGGGAAGCCCAGAGGACGAGGCCGGCCGGTCGTCCGGCCGAACCCTCCCGGAAGGCCCGCACCCGGGCGAGCAGCCGCTCCCGGTTCGCCCGGTCGAGGTTCGCGCCCGGCTCATCGAGGAGGAGCGCGTCCGGCCCCCGGGCCAGCAGGCGCAGCAGGGCCACCCGCGCCTTCTCCCCGGTGGAGAGGGTGGCCGGGTCGGCGTTGCGGAGCGCCGGGTCGAGTCCGAGCGAGAGGAACGCCGCCGATTCCGGGGGTTCGGGGAAGTGAGCGGCGACCGCGCCGGCCCAGTAGCGGGGTTCCGCCGGGAGCAGGCCCACCCGCCGCCGCCATTCCGGGGCCGGGACCGAATCGCGGGCCGCGCCGTCGAGGGACACCTGTCCCGGGGTCTGGTCCAGGTCGGCGAGCGCCCGCAGGAGGCGGGTCTTGCCGGAACCGGAGGGCCCGGAGATCCCCAGGACCTCGCCCCGCCGCACCTCGAAGCCGATCGGCGGCAACCCGGGGACGCGAAGGCCGGAGACGGAGAGCAACGCGGCGAATCGTCGTTCAGCGCCCGGACGGGGCCTCTCGGAAGGCGCCGCGAAAACGTGGTATCACTGGCGGATGCGTCGTATCCGGATCACGATGGAAGAAGCGCTGCTGAAGCAGCTCGACCGCCGACCCGAGGTTCGCGCGCAGGGCCGATCGGGTGTGATCGGCGAGGCAGTGCGGGTCTGGCTGCGGGAGCAGGAAACGCAGTCGATCGCTGCTCGCTACCGGGCCGGCGATCGGATCGAACCGAAGATCGAGGAGGAACTCGCGGGATGGACCGACGAAGGCGTGTGGCCCGAGGCCGAGCCCGCGGGCCGGGTCGACGGGAAAGCCGTCGCTGCCGCTCCGAGCTTCCCGACGAGTCCCGGCCGGTCGTCGGCGTGAGCGGCGCGGGAGCCGGTCCCGGTGCCGCGCGCACTCAGCGCCGCCTCCGTCCCTTCGACGATCCGCGGGTCTGCCGAGCGAGGTCGGCGACGGCGTCCGGGGATGTCCGGGGGCGTCCGGGAGGGGCCGGGGCGCGCGCCATCGAATGCGACGACCCCCGAACGGTGGATCAGCGCCGCCGCGGCGACCGATCCGGTTCCCTCGACCCGTCGCAACGACGCGCCGGGCTGCCGTACGCGGTCTCCATCGCCGCCGGCGGCAACGGACGCCGCGCCCCGCCGGGGGCCGGCCAGTCCGGGTGCGGATCGCCCGCGGCTCAGAGGCGCCAGACGACGAGCAACTGGACCGTGTTGTCGGTGTTGGCTACGCCGAGTTTGTTGCGCCAGTACTGGTACTCGATCCCCAGGAAGAAGTGGCCGCCCTCGCCGTTCAGGGCCTTGCTCACATCCCAGGTGAGTTGCGGTTGGGTGAAGATCCAACTCTTCACCGGGGCCCCGGCGGCGTTCGTGGTGGCCCCGGTGTACTCGGCGTGGCCGGCGAAGGAGAAGGTCTGGCTGCCGAGGTCGAAACTGGCGCCCCAACTCATGTCGAACACGAACGCCGGGTCGTTCTTCGGGACGATGCCGCCGTCGGTGTCGAAAGCCACCATGAAGTCGGTGTTCACGAAGAAGAACCCGGGCACCGCCCAGGAGGCCCGGACCCCGGGCAGCACCTTGATGACATCCGCGTCCGATTCCATGTTGAGGCCGCCGATCACCTGGATATCCCGGAGCGGCCCGCCGCCGACGGTGGTCCCGGTCAACTTGCTGAGGCTGAGCGTGGGATACCACTCGCCGTAGATCGTCCGGTCGTTGAAGGCGTCCGGGAGATCGTCCCCGATGATGTCGAGGAAGAAGAAACTCTCGCCGTGCGACCAGAACGCCGCCTGCTGGATCGTCAGGATCCGGGTGGTGGCGGTCTCGCCGGAGAACGGGTTGACGAGTCGCCCGTACTGCCACTGGAATTCAGTCTGCGCCGCAGCGGCCGCGGGGAAGGCGACCCCGGCGAGCAGGGCGAGGGCGAGACGGCGCGCCGGAAGACGGCGCCGGAGTGGTGCAGCGGGGATCTGGGGCATGGGGACTCCTGAGGCGCGACTATTCTAGGGAAGCCTCCGGAGCCGCGTCCCGCTGCCCTCCACCCGCCCCCGACGCCCGCACCCGACAGCCCGCACCCTGACGCCCGATGCCGCCGGCCGTCCTCTTCCGCTGCGCCGCCGGCGGGGTCCTCGCCGGGCTGGCCAGCCTGGTTCCGGGAGTGAGCGCCGGGACCATGATCCTGGCGACCGGGATCTATCCGCGGATCGTGAGCGCGGCCGCGGAAGTCGTCGGGCTTCGATTCCGCCGCGCCTCGGTGCTGCCGCTCGCCGTGGTGGTCGGAACCGCGGCCTTCCTGGTCTTCCTGCTGGCGGGGACCGTCCGCGACCTGTTCCTCGCCTGGCCGGCGCCGCTCTTCAGCCTCTTCGCCGGGCTCACCCTCGGCGGCGTCCCGCTGCTCTGGGCGATGGGAGGGCCGCGGCGCTCGCCGGCGTTCTTCGCCGGGGCGGCGGCCGGTTTCGTCGCCGCCGCCCTGCCCACGCTCCCCGGCCTGCTCACCGCCGCGTCTCCGCCGGCGGGAGCCACCGGTGTCGAAGCCTCGGCGGGAGCCTTGCTGCTCGGAGGCGCCGCCGCCGCGTTCGCCATGGTGCTCCCCGGGATCAGCGGCAGTTACCTGCTGCTCCTCTTCGGGCTCTACCTGCCCTTCCTGCACTCCCTCGACGCCGTGCGGCAGGCGGTCGGGAGCGGGGCCCCGGCCCCGGAGATCGCCGCCGCCGTCCTCGGGATCGCGCCGTTCGCCATCGGCGCCGCGCTGGGCATGGCCCTCGCCGCCCGACTCGTGCGACACTTCCTCGAGCGTTTCCGCCAGCCGGCGCTGGGAGCGCTGCTCGGGCTGCTGCTCGGCGCCGTGATCGGGCTCTACCCGTTCCGCTCGGTCGCCGGGGAACGGTTCTCCCCGGAACCGGCGGACCTGATGCTCGCGGGACTGTTCGGGCTCTTCGGCTTCGCACTCGCGTACGCTCTCGGACGCGCCACCGGGGGCGGCGGCGAAACGAGCCCGCGCCGCGACTTCGGCCCGAAGGAACCGACCGCGACCGAACCGGTCCCGTAACCACGAACCGACGCCCCGCCCCGGCGCCCCGCCGCCGAAAGGATCGACCCCGCCCCGTGACCGCCACGCTGACCCGGCCCCGCCCCTTCCTCGACACCGGACTGCCGCTCTTTTCCGGGCTCCCCCGCCGGGTCGCCGACCTCTCCCCGGAAACGGTGGCCTTCGGGCGCCGGGAGATCGAACTGGCCGAGCACGAGATGCCCGGCCTGATGGAACTGCGGCGGCGGTTCGCCCGGGAGCAGCCGCTCGCCGGCGCCCGGATCACCGGCTCGCTCCATATGACCATCCAGACCGCGGTGCTCATCGAGACCCTGCTCGATCTCGGCGCCGCAGTCCGCTGGGCCAGTTGCAACATCTACTCGACTCAGGATCACGCGGCGGCGGCGGTGGCCGTCGGCCGGGACGGCAGCGCCGACCATCCCCGGGGCCCGGCGGTCTTCGCCTGGAAGGGGGAGACGCTGGCCGAGTACTGGTGGTGCGCCGCGCAGGCCTTCGCCTGGCCGGAGGGCCGGGGCCCGAACCTGGTCCTCGACGACGGCGGCGACGCCACCCTCCTCGTCCATCTCGGCGCGGAACTGGAGCGGAGCGGCGGGGAGCCGGCGCCGGAGAGCGCCGAGAACCCGGAGATGGCGGTCGTCCGGGCGCTGCTCGCCGCCTGCCGCGCGGAGCGGCCGACCTGGTTCGGCGACCTCGCCGCCGGGATCGTCGGCGTGACGGAGGAGACGACGACCGGGGTGCAGCGCCTGGTCCGCCGCCAGCGCGAGGGAACCCTGCTCTTCCCGGCGATCAATGTGAACGACTCGGTCACCAAGAGCAAGTTCGACAACGTGTACGGGATCCGGCACTCGCTGGTGGACGGCGTGATGCGCGCCACCGATGTGATGCTGGCCGGCAAACTGGCCCTGGTCCTCGGCTACGGCGAAGTCGGGAAGGGCGCGGCGCAGTCGCTCTCCGGGCAGAAGTGCCGGGTGGTCGTGAGCGAGGTGGACCCCATCTGCGCCCTGCAGGCGCTCATGGACGGCTACCAGGTGGTCCGCATCGAAGAGGTCGTCGGGGAAGCCGATCTCTTCGTCACCGCCACCGGCAATGTCCGGGTCATCGGCGTGGAACACCTCCGGCAGATGAAGCACAACGCGATCGTCGGGAATGTGGGCCACTTCGACAACGAGATCGACATGGCCGGACTGGCGGCGGAGCCGGGCGTCCGCCGGCGGAACATCAAGCCCCAGGTGGACGCCTGGCGCTTCGCCGACGGCCGGCAGATCCTGGTCCTCTCGGAGGGTCGGCTGCTGAACCTGGGGAACGCCACCGGCCATCCCAGTTTCGTGATGAGTTCCAGTTTCTCGAACCAGGTGCTGGCGCAGATCGAACTGCACCGCCACCCGGAGCGGTATCCGGCGGGCGTCCGGGTGCTGCCGAAACACCTCGACGAGGAAGTGGCGCGGCTCCACCTGGACAAGTTGGGGGCGCGGCTGACGCGGCTGACCCCGGAACAGGCGGACTACCTCGGCGTCCCGGTCGAGGGGCCGTACAAACCGGACGAGTACCGCTACTGAAGCGGCGCCCGGACGACCGCACCGGCGCGGAGAGAGCGCGAACCGAGGATCCGTCCATGGCCGATCCGGACCACGAAGGCGCCGCCCCGAGAGAGGCGTCCTCCGCCGGCCCCCGTTCGGCGCCTCCCGCTTCGCGCGGATCGTTCGACCACGCCCCGGCCACGGCGCTGGTCGTCCTCTCGAGCGCCGTCATCGCCGCCGCCGCTCTCGGCACGCTCTGGCTGCTCTACCGCTTCGTCGCCGCCTTCTCCCAGGTCCTGCTGCCGCTCGCCGTCGGCGCGCTGGCGGCGATGGTGTTCCGGCCCTGGTTCGTCGCCTTCCGCACCCGGCTGCGGCTGCCCGCCTGGGCGGCGCTCATCGCCGTGTACCTGAGCGTGGCGGCGCTCGCCGGGTGTTTCGCCTATGTGTTCGGCCGCCTCATCACCGCCCAGGTGGGCGACCTGGTCGAGCGGGCGCCGCCGGCCGTCGACGCCGCCTACCGCTGGGTCATCGCCCAGGCGCCGGGCTTCGTCGAGTTCCTGGAGAGCCATCCGATGGGTCGGCGGCTGCAGGATCTGTTCGCCGGACGGCAGGACACCCTTCTGGAAGGGTTCGCCCGGCTCGGGGAGAGCGCCTTCGCCGCCGGCGCCGGCATCGTCCGCGGCGTCGGACGCCTCCTCGCCTGGGCGGTGCTCCCGCTCTACTTCACCTACTTCCTGGTGAGCGAACCCAAGCCGTTCGAGACGGCCCGCTTCCTGCCGTTCCTGAAGCCGAAGACCCGCGAGACGGTGGAACTGCTGGGCCGGGCCTTCGTCCGCAAACTGGTGACCTTCTTCCGGGCGCAACTGCTGGTGGCGGGGCTCCAGGGCCTCCTGCTGGCGGTCGGGTTCACGGTGATCGGTCTCGACTACGGATTCGTGATCGGGCTGTTCCTCGGGATCCTCACCATCATTCCCTACCTGGGAAGCGTCGTCGGGGTCCTCATCGCCGCGCCGCTCGCGTTCGGCCAGGGCGACGGCGGGTTGTGGCTGGCCGCTCTCGCCGTGCTCGTCCTCGCCGCCGTCCAGTTGATCGAGGGCTGGCTGCTCACGCCGCGGATCATGGGGAGCCGCACCGGGCTGCACTGGATGACGATCATCGTGGCCGTCCTCTTCTGGAGCAGCGCGCTCGGCGGGCTCACCGGGGCGCTGCTCGCGATCCCGCTGACCGCCTTCGCGGAGGCCGCCTGGGAACTGCTCCGCCGCCGGCACCTGGCGCCGGCGGACTGACCCGGCGGACTGACCCGACGGACTGACCGGGCGGACCGACCCGGCGGACTGACCGGGCGGATCTACCCGGCGCCGGGGCGGCGGCCCCCTCCCCGGAGCGCGCCGCCCCGGAAGCCCGCGAGCCGAAGACTTCAGGAACCGAAGACTTCGTCCAGCGCGCCGGCCACCGCCTCGACGATCCGGTCGAGGTCGCTCGTCGTCGAACAGACCGGCGGTGCGCAGACGAAGACCTCGCCGCGCATCCGGCTGAACACGCCGCGGCGGTCGATGGCGGCCAGCAGCCGCGGCCCGACCTTCTCGGACGCCGGGAAGAGTTCCTTCGTCTCCCGGTCCCGCACCACCTCGACCGCGGCCATGAGCCCCTTGCCGCGCACCTCGCCCACCTGCGGGTGTCCGCCCACGGCGCGGCGCAGCGACTCGAGCAGCGCCTCTCCCTTCTCCGCAGCCAGCGCCACCAGGCCTTCCTCCCGGATGAGGCGCAGGTTCTCCAGCGCCACCGCGCAGGTCACCGGGTGGCCGCTGTAGGTGTAGGCGTGCATCCACACCGGATCCCCGTCCCGGATGGTCTCGGCCACTCGATCCGAAACGCCGATGCCGCCGAGCGGCAGGTACCCGGAAGTGATCCCTTTCGCGAACTGGATCAGGTCCGGCTCCACCCCCCAGTGGCTGAGCCCGAACAGGGCGCCGGTGCGGCCGAAGCCGGTGATGACCTCGTCGGCCACGAGCAGCACTTCGTGGCGGTCGCAGATCTCCCGGATCCGCGGGAAGTAGTCGTCGGTGGGGACGATGACCCCTCCCGCCCCCTGGACCGGCTCGGCGAGGAACATGGCCACCGTCTCCGGGCCCTCGTCGAGGATCGCCGCCTCCAACTCGTCGGCGGCCGCCTCCCCCTTCGTCTTCCCCTCCGGGGCCCGGTAGAAGTAGGGGTACGGGGAGCCGATGTGGCGGAACCCGGGCACCCGGGGCTCGAACATCGGCCAGTAGGCGCTCATGCCGGTGGCGCTCATCGCCGCCAGCGTCACCCCGTGGTACCCCCAGACCCGGGAGATGACCTTGGTCTTCTGCGGTCGGCCCACGGCCTTCCAGTAGTACCGCGCGGTCTTGATGCTGGAATCGGTGGCCTCGCCGCCCCCGGAGGTCAGGAAGAACCGGTTCACGCCGGGATAGGCGATCTCCGCCAGCACCTCGCCCAGGGCGATCGCGCTGCGGTTGGTACTGCCGGCGTACCCGGAGGCGTAGGCCAACTCCCGCATCTGCCGGGCGGCGGCGTCGGCCAGTTCGCGCCGCCCGTGCCCGACGAACACATTCCAGAGGCCGGAGAGGGCGTCCACATAGTCGCGGCCGTCGGCGTCGATCAGCCGCGCCCCTTCGCCCCGGACCCAGACATGGCCGGCGGCCACCACCGGCGCGCTGTGGATCGGGTGGATCAGGTGTTCGGCGTCGCGCTCCAGGAGCGCCGCCTTGACGGATTCGGCCATGAGCGTGTCTGTCCTCCCGCGGGGAAGCCCGCCCGGCCTCAGCGGCCGGCGGCAGCCCGGCCCGGCGCCAGGGCGTCCGGCGAAGTCACGATGATGACGCGGAACCCCTGTTCGAGGCGTTCCGCGATGTCGTCCGGGCCGGCGGTGATGCCGCAGGGAGTTCCGGCGGCGAGGCAGGCGGCCAGCACGGTCCGGATGGCTTCCTCGACAGCTTCGGCGTCCCCGTCGTAGGCGCGCCGCAGATCGCCCGGCCCCGGGAAGGCCACGCTGACGCCGGGCACGCTCACGATCTCGGCGGCGTTCGCCACCCCGATCCGGTCTTCGATGAGGATCATGCTGACCAGTTCCCCGGCCGGAGCGAGCGGCCAGAGGTCGGCGCCGGCCTCGTACTCCGCCGGGGTCACTCCGAACACCCGGGCCGCCTCCGGGGCCGGCGCCGGGCGCAGCCCGCCGACCCGCTCCGGACGCATCGAGGCCACCGCGTGCCGGGCCTCGTCCGCGGTCTCCACATGCGGGAAGACGATCGCGTAGGCGCCGGCGTCGAGTCCCCGGGCCGTGCGCTCCCGGGCTTCGTCCGGCCCGTCCCGGAGGGGCGGGATCCGGAGCGCCACCGGGTGCCGGTTGTCCGCTCCCCGGGCGGCCGGGGGCGAGAGCGCCTCCAGGTACGCGGACATCGTGGGGAGGTCGAAGGGACCGCTCTCGAGGGAGTAGAAGACGAAGTCGGCCAGATCCTGCTCCGCCATCCGGCGGGCGCTCTCCTCGGTGTGTTCGCCGGAGAAGATCCCGAAGACCGCTTCGCCCTCGGCGAGCAGCCGGGCGATCCGGTTCCGCGTCGGGGCCGGGTCCGCGCCGGCCGCCGCCGGTTCCTCCCCGGCGGCGTCACCGGCTTCGTCGGCGGCGCCCCGGTTCCCGTCGCCGCAACCCGTCGCGCCGGCGGCGGCGAGGAACGCCGCGCCGGCGACCGGCAGGAGGACCAGGGAGGTCGCGTTCATGAGAGATCGGGGCGGCGGGCCGCTGCTATCCTAATCGGCTGTCGCCGGCGCCCGTCGAAGCCGCGGAGTCGGCCCCGCCGGGGACACCACGGCCGGGGTCGCCGCACCGGGCCGGATCTCGATCCGGTGCTCGATCCGGTGGCAAACGCGTCGCCCTCGCGGCGCCACGGCGGCCACCGGGGCTCCGGCGTTCGGCGCCGAGGTTCTCGGCTCGATCGGCCGGCCGGGGCGCCGAACCGGGGCGCCGAACCGGGCCGCCGCCGGGACCGTCCGTCGGCGGAGAGGGCCCCCCGGCGGCGCTCGGTTCCCGGGTCGCGAAGGGGACCATCGTCCCCGAGTCCCTCCGGGGAGCGCCCTCGATCCTCCCCGAACCAACCCCGCCGGGCCGCCCCTCGGCCAGCATCGGGCCTCGCGGCGGCCGGGCCCCGGATTCCCGGGCCACACCCTCCCCAACCTCCAGGAAAGGAACCGGAACCCCTCATGTCCACAGTGAATCTCGGCGGAACTCCCTTCGCCATCTCCGGGGAACTCCCCCGGGTCGGCGACCCCGCGCCGGCCTTCAGCCTCACCGGCGGCGACCTCGGTGAAGTGACCCTCGGCGACTACGCCGGCGGGCAGCTGGTGCTCAACATCTTCCCCAGCGTGGACACCCCGGTCTGCGCCGCTTCGGTGAGGCGGTTCAACGAAGAGGCGGCGCGGCTGGAGAACACCGCCGTTCTCTGCGTGTCCCGGGACCTTCCCTTCGCCCAGGGGCGGTTCTGCGGCGCCGAGGAGATCGAGCGGGTCCATTGCGCCTCCGAGATGCGGGACACCTCGTTCGGCGACGCCTACGGGGTGCGGATCCTCGAAGGCCCGCTGGCCGGCCTCTTCGCCCGGGCAGTGGTCGTCGTGGATGCTTCGGGCCGGGTCGTCCACTCCCAACTCGTCCCGGAGATCAAGGAAGAACCGGACTACGAGGCCGCGCTCGGCGCCGGCGGCTGAACCCCTTCCCCGGGCAGTCGCCCCTGCTCCGGGCGTCGGAGCCGCGGGGGAACCCGGGCGCCGGGGCGGGGGCGCGGTATCCTCTCCCGTTCGCCCCGACCCCCGGATACCCCCGAATCGGGCCGGGCCGCCCCTCCGAGAGAACCGTCCGCCCCGTCGCCGTGACCGAAGCAGGAACCGACACGGCGCTCTCGGAAGCGGACCCGCCGGTTTCCCCGGAGTCTCCCGCAGACCCCGCCCCCGGGACCCCCGGCGAAGAAGTCGAATCTCCCGAAACCGCGCCCGGGATCGGGCCCGCGATCGGGCCCACGCTCGAGGCTGTCGCCGGGGAGACCGACGACGACGCGCCGACCGGCCCGGGCGCCGGGGACCGAGCGGGGAACGGGTCCGGTTTCGAGCCCTACGACCTGGTCTTCTACCCGCAGATCGGGCACTGCGATGTGGGAGAAGTGATCGCCGACAGCCGGACCGGACTCGACCTGCTCGAACTCACCCCGCGGGAGACCGGCACGCCCACCTCGACGAACCGCATCCTCGTTCCGGTCCGCCAACTGGCACACCGGGGAATTCGCCGCTCCGGCTCGTCCCCGGGGATCATCGAGGAGATCCTCGGGTCCGACTTCGAACCGACCATCGAGGACGCCGCCGAGCGGCTGGACCTGATCACCGCCCAGGAGCGGGAAGGCACTGTCGGGAGCCTCGCCCACGCCCTGAAGCGGCTCCACCTCCGCCGGGAGACGAATGTCATCACCCGGGAGGAGGAGAAGCGGCGCGTCCGGATCCGCAAGTGGCTGGTCGCCGAGTACATGGCCGAGGAAGAGGGGCGCACCAGCGGGCAGGCGCAGTCGGCGATCACCCGCTTCCTGGCCCGCACCATGAAGGCGGTGCGCGAACGGGAGAAGGAGGCCGCCCGGGAAGCGAGGAAGCGGGAACGCGCCGAGCGGAAGGCGGAAGCGGCCGCGAAACAGGCGCGCCGGCGCGGTCAGGCCTGACCGGCTCCCTCCCCGCCTCCGCCGATCCGGCCCGCCCCGGCTGCAGCCCGATCGGGAGAGGGCGCAGGGCCCCGACCGAAACCGATGGGAAACGGTCCGTGACTGCCCGGCCCACCCTCTTCCGGCGTGGCGGACTGCGCCCGGGGGCCCCCGGAAGCGGTTCGCGGTCCCCTGCCCCGCCGTTCTCGCCGGCGCCGGCGGAAGCGCCGCGGCGCGGACGCCTCGAAGGCGGCGCGAACGGCGGCGGAGCGGCGACGCCGGGCACGGCGCTGCGGCCGTTCTCCGTCGGCGAACTGAGCGCCCGGGTGCAGCGCGCCGTCGAAGACCGCTTCCCCAACCAGGTCTGGGTCGAGGGGGAACTCTCCGCAGTCGGCGGCCGGGACCACCTGTTCCTGACCTTCAGGGAAGGGGACGCCACGCTGGAGGGCGTGGTGTGGAGCAGCGACGCCGCCCGGCTGGGATTCCGCCCGGAAGTCGGCGACCGGGTGCGGGCCGGCGGACGGCTTCGCGCCTGGCCCCGCCGGAGCAACTACCAGTTGTACATCCGAACGCTCCGACGGGCCGGCCGGGGCGCTCTGCTCGAGGAACTCGAAGAACGGAAGGAGCGGCTCCGGCGCGAGGGACTGTTCGACCCGAAACGGAAACGGCCGCTTCCGTACCTGCCGCTGCGGCTCGGCCTGCTGACCTCGGCGACCAGCGACGCGTACCACGACTTCGTCCGGACCGCGCACCGCCGGTTCCCCGGCCTCCGGATCGTTCACGCCGACACGGCGGTCCAGGGCGTCCGCGCGGTGCCGGAACTCTGCGCCGGGCTTCGGAGACTGGGAGAGCAGGATATCGACCTGGTCGTGGTGACCCGCGGAGGCGGCTCCTTCGAGGACCTGCTGCCCTTCAGTGACGAGGCACTGGTGCGGGCGGCGGCGGCCTGCCCGGTTCCGGTGGTCAGCGCCGTCGGCCACGAACAGGATCGTCCGCTCCTCGACGAAGCCGCCGACTACCGCGCCAAGACTCCCACCGCCGCCGCCGAAGAAGTGATCCGGGCCGCGGAGGACCTGGAGCAGGAGACCGACGGGCGGCGGGGCGCGGCCCGCTCGGTGGCGCGGTCCTGCTTCTCGACCCTGCAGTCCCGGATCGGGGGGTTGGCGACGCACCGCGGAATGTCCGCGGCGCCCCGCTGGCTCGCCGGACGACTCGACGCGGCGCGACATCGGCGGCATCAGGCCGCCACCGCGTTCGGACGGGCGGTCGAATCCCGGCGGAGTCGCCTGGAGGGGCTGCGCGGCCGGCTCGCCGAACGCCACCCCTCGCGCCCGTTGACGGAGCGGCAACAGGCACTCGACCGGCTCCGGCGGCGCCTAGCCGGGATCCGTTCGTTCGCCGAGCCCGAGCGGCGATCCCGGACCGCGGGAGCGCAGCTGTCGCCGGAACCCCTGCGCCGCCGACTGGCTGCCGCCCGGGAGGAAGTCCGGGCCTGCCGCCGTCAGGCTTCCGCAGCGGCCCGAATCTCCCGGGACGCACTCGGGAGCCGTCAACTCGCGGCCCTCGGCCAACTCCGGGCACTCGATCCGAAAGCGGTCCTGCGGCGCGGCTACAGCGTCACGCTCGACGCCGCCGGACGCGCGGTCCGGAACGCGACTGAAGTGCGTGTCGGAGATCCGGTGCGCATCACCCTGGCCGCCGGCGAACTCGGCGCCCGGATCGAGACCCGGAGGCCGCCGGGAACCGCCGAGGAGGCGCCATGACCGGAGGTCCCCCGAACGCGGCAGGATCGCCGCCGCCGGACCTCGACGCGTTCGAACGGCTGCAGAGCGAACTGGAAGCCGCCGTCGCGAACCTGAACGACGAAGAACTCCCGCTCGAAGATCGGCTGGCACTGCACACGAGAGCGGTGGGGCTCCATGCCCGACTGGAGCGAATGCTCGAAGCGGCCCGGGAAGCGGCAGCCGCCGTCGAGCGTGAGGCGGAAGCCGCCCCTCCGGAGGAGGTCCCGCCGGCGGCGGCGGACTCCGGACCGGAGGAACCCTACGAGGTCCTCCACGCCCAGCTGCAGGAGACCGTGGAACGACTCGACCGGGGCGAACTGCCGCTGGCCGAAGTGGTGCGCCTCCACGGTGAGGCGCATCGCCTGGCCGCCGGTTGCGACCGGATCCTGAAGACGGCCCGGGGACGCGTGGAGAGACTGGCGGCCGGCCGCGCCGAGCCCTCGCCGACCGCGGATTCGGGGAAGCCGGCGAGCCGGGCCGGGAGCGGCGCTTCGTCCCGGTGGTCGGCCCCGGCGGACGAACTCGACGACGAGGATGCCCCGTTCTGATTCCTCCGCCGGAGAGGATCGCGGCGGGCCGCCTCCGACGGCCGCGGAGGGCGCCGATCTCCTGGACCGGTTCCTGGCAGACTCCGCCGCCGAAGTCGAGGCCTTCCTCGACCGGTCGCTCCCGGCGCCGACCGCGGATTCCACACTTCCGGAGGCGATCCGCCACGCCGCGCTGGGCGGCGGCAAGCGCCTGCGGCCGGCGGTCGCCATGGCCGCCGCCGTCGCGATGGGCGGGCCGGCGGAACGGGCGCTCCCGGCGGCGGCGGCCATCGAGATGATCCACACCTACTCGCTGATCCACGACGATCTGCCCTGCATGGACGACGACGACTGGCGCCGGGGCCGCGCTACGGTCCATGTCGCTTACGGCGAAGCGGTCGCGGTCCTCGCGGGGGATTCCCTCCAGGCGCAGGCGTTCGAAATCCTGGCCGGGGCGTCGGGAAACTCCCCGGCGAGCCCGGCAGTTCGCCTGGAGAGCGTCCGCCGGCTGGCGCTCGCCGCCGGTGCCCGCGGGATGGTCGGGGGACAGGCGCTCGACATCGAGGCCGAGAACCGGCCCCCGGACGCGGTCGGTCTGGAAGCGATCCACCGGGGGAAGACCGGGGCTCTCCTGGGCGCGGCGGCGGCGCTGGGCGCCCTCGCCGGCGGCGGCGACCGGGAACAGGTCGAAGAGATGGACCGGGCCGGCGCGGAACTGGGTCTGGTTTTCCAGATCGTGGACGACCTCCTCGACGAGGAATCCACCACCGCCGCCCTCGGCAAGTCCGCCGGGAAGGACCGGGCCGCCGGGAAGGCCACCTACCCCGCTCTCCACGGAGTCGCCGCCGCCCGCTCCGAGGCGGAGCGGCGAACCCGGAGGGCGCAGCGGCGCCTCCGGGAGATTCCGCGAACGCAGCCGGAAGGGATCGGCCTCCTCTGCCTCCTCGCGGACCGCCTCCTCCACCGTCGCGCCTGACCCTCCGAACGAAGTGACCAGACCGAACCGGCCCCTCCGTCCGGCCGGCGCCGGCGCGAAGACCGGGCAGAACGGAGGCAGCCACAGGCCCGACACCGACGCCCGGCGCTTCCTCCTGCCCGAAGGCCGTCCGCCGCGCATCGCCCTGGCCGCGAAACTCGCGGCGCCGGAAGCGGTGGAGGTGGTCCGCTCCCTGTCGCGCTGGCTGGAACAGCGAGGAGTCCGGGTCCGGCTCGAGGCGCCGGTGGCGGACGCGGTCGGCTGGAAAGGGGATGCCGCCCCCGTCGAGGGCCTCGCCGCCGAGTCCGATCTGGTCCTGGTGCTGGGCGGCGACGGCACCCTGCTTTCCGTCGCGCGCGGGATCGGCGAGCGCCGGGTCCCGATCTTCGGGGTCAACCTGGGACGCCTCGGCTTCCTGACCAAGGCCCCTCTCGACCAGCTCTATCCGGCGCTCGAGGCCATCCTGAACGGGAAGGCTCTCCGCGACGAACGAACCACCCTGGGCGTGACCCTGCGGCGCGACGGCGAGATCCTCCGGGAGGACAATGTCCTGAACGATGTGGTGGTGACCGGCAGCGCCATCGCCCGGGTCCTCGAGGTGCGGATCCGTACCAGTCACGGTTTCGTCGCCACCGTGCTCGGCGACGGGGTCATCATCGCCACCCCCACCGGCTCGACCGCCTACAACCTCGGCGCCGGCGGCCCGGTGGTCCACCCCGCGGTGGAAGCGGTCATCCTGGTTCCCATCGTTCCGCTCACCCTCACCCAGCGCCCGGTGGTGTTCCCGGACTCGGAGGAGTTGACGCTCGAGTTGCGCAGCCGCCAGCAGCCGGTGCATGTCACCTTCGACGGCCAGGCGAGCCAGGCCCTCCGGCCCGGCGATTCGCTGCGGGTGGCCAAATCGCCGGTGCGGGTGAGTCTGCTGAGCCTGCCGGATCACAACTACTTCCGCGTCCTGCGGAAGAAACTGCTCTGGGGAGCGTTGCCGCCGAAACGCGGACGAAGCGTCATTCCCGCGCCCCCCGACCTCCCACCCGAGCCGGGCGGCTGAGCCGCCGGCTCCGGGGACGCCGGGGGGCGCGCGCCGGCCCCCCCTTTCCGGGGCGCCGGGGCTCGCCTCAGTGCTGCAGCCGGTTCACCACCCGGAACACGCCGGGGGTGCTGCGGGCGATGGACTCCAGCACCCGCGCCTCGACCGGGCTCCGGACGACGCCGGTGAGCGCCACCACGCCGCGGGAAACCACGATGTGGATCGGCGGATTCACGGTGTTGGCGCGGTCCGAGAACCGGGAGTCGCGGTAGATCCGGTAGTAGAGCGCCCGGCGCAGGTCCTGGTCGTTCGGCGAGAGCGGCAGCACCTCGATCCGGTTGTCCACGCCCCGCACCCCGAACACCTTGGAGACGCGCTCTTCGATCTCGTCCTTCTTGAACGGCTCGGTCACCGCGCCGAGGAGCACCACCCGGTAGTCGTCCTCGAGGCCGAAGTTGATGTCGTCGAACACCGTGTAGTAGGCGTAGCGGAGAACCGCCCGGCGCAGGCCGTCGGCCAGGTCGTCCGCGCTCTCCGGTTCCGCGACTTCGAGGTCCGCATCCACCGCGGTGACGCCGTCCACCGCGCCGGCCCGCTCGCCGACCAGGCCCCGGTCGAAGGCGTGGGCCACCTGGCCGGTCAGCCGGACGATCCCGGCGTCCACGGAAACCTGCGGGGTCCCGGCTTCGAGGTCCGCGTCCTCGAGCGCCCGGATCACTTCCGCCCGAACCTCCTCGTCCGGCCGGGAAGGTCGGACCGGGGGAACGCTCACGGGCGCGACCCCCGCGAAGGGTTCCCCGGCGGCAGGCGGCGGCGCCCCGGCGGCAGGCGGGGGCGCCCCGGCGCCCCGGTCGTCCGCGGGCGGCGGAGTCTCGGCGTCGGCGGCGGCTTCCCCTGCTTCCGTTTCCTCGCCGTAGTCGGGTTGCAGAACGGTGAGGTCGGTCTCGACCGCCGTCACGCCCTCGACGAACAGGACCACCTCGACGACCCTCGCCCGCGTGGACTCGTTCAGCACCTCCCCGGTAAGGAAGGCCACGCCGTCCCGCACTTCCACTTCGAACAGGCCGAGGGGCAGGTCCGCCTCTTCGATGGCCGCCGCGACCGTGCCGGTCAGGGCGGTGTCGGAGCGCGGCTGACCCGGGGGTCCGTTCGGACCGGAAGAACCCGCCGTCACCATCCCGGCCCCGAGCACCGAGACCACGAGGACCGCGGCGGTCCGCGCGGCGAAACTCGTTTCCGGACGGACCCGGAAGGACCTCCACGTCCTCTCGCTTCCGGCATCGTTCAGGATCAGGAACAGGCTCATCACGAATCCTCCGTTGCTGGCGTATTCCGCAACCCGCGTGCCGTCACGCCGCGGGCGGCCTCGGGGCGCCGCCGCGCGGCTACCGGAGTGCGTCACAGCGGATCGCGGTCGAGACCGGCGAGTTCGAGGATCCGCCGCCACTCCCCGGGAGTCACCGGCTGGACGGAGAGGCGCTGACCCCGCTTCAGCAGCGCCAGGCCGTCGAGATCCGCCTGCTCCCGCAGGAAGGGCAGGGACAGTTCCTCGGCGAAACGGACGACGAACTCGATGTCCACCATGTACCACCACGGCTTTTCCGCGGTCGCCCGGGGATCGTGGTAGGGGGACTCCCGGTCGAACTGGGTGAAGTCCGGATAGGCGGTGCGGCAGACGCGGGCGACGCCGGCGATCCCCGGCGGCTTGGCGTTCGAGTGGTAGAAGAACACCCCGTCCCCGACCGCCATGCTCTTCATGAGATTGCGCGCCTTGAAGTTCCGGACGCCGTCCCAGTGGGTACGGCCTTCCCGCTCCAGATCGTCGAGCCCGTACACCTCGGGCTCGCTCTTCATCAACCAGTAGCGCTGTCCCGGCTCGCTCATCGCCACAGGGTACCAGTCAGGACGCCGCAGCGGGCTCGGGGGCTCTCGGTACACTGCGCCGCCCCGCCACCCCCCCTCAGGAGCCCTCCCGAAGATGCCCCGTCCCCGCCTCACGCCGCCGCTCGCGACCCTCCTGCCGCTGCTGTTCGCCCTGCCTCTCGGCGCCCAGGAGCCGGGCGACTGGGACGAGCGGATCCGGGAGGCGGTGACGGAGCACGAAGAAGAGACCGTCGCGTTCCGTCGTCACATCCACGAGTTCCCCGAACTCGGCAACCGGGAGTTCGAGACCGCCCGCCGGGTGGCGGAGCACCTGCGGGCCCTCGGGTTCGACGAGGTACGGGAGAAGATCGCCCACACCGGAGTCGTGGGGGTCCTCCGCGGCGGCCGGCCGGGCCCGGTCATCGCCGTACGCGCCGATATGGACGCCCTGCCGGTGACCGAGGACACGGACCTCCCCTTCGCCTCGAAGGTGAGGACGACCTACAACGACCAGGAAGTCGGGGTGATGCACGCCTGCGGGCACGATGTCCACACCGCTGTCCAGTACGGCGTCGCCTCGGTCCTGGCAGGGATACGGGAAGACCTGCCCGGGACGATCCTGTTCGTCTTCCAGCCGGCCGAGGAGGGCCCGCCGCCGGGCGAGGAGGGCGGCGCCGAGTTGATGCTGCGCGAGGGCGTCTTCGCGGATCCCCGCCCGCAGGCGGTGTTCGGGCTCCACACGCTCTCCGGGTTCCCGCTGGGGAAGATCGGATACACCTCGGGGCCGGCGCTCGCCGCGGTGGACCACTTCCGGGCCACGATCCGCGGCACCCAGACGCACGGGGCCCAGCCCCAGGCCGGCGTGGACCCGGTGGTGATGGCCGCGCAGGCGATCCTGGCGCTGCAGACGATCGCCTCCCGGAATGTCCATCCGCTGCAGCCGGTGGTGGTCACCGTCGGCATGGTCCACGGCGGGCAGCGCTTCAACATCATCCCCGAGTCGGTGGACATCGAGGGGACCGTCCGCACCTACGACCCGGAGGTCCGCGACCTGGTGGAGCGGCGGATGGCGGAGGTGCTCGACGGCGTCACCGCGTCCGGCGGGGGCGCGTACGAGCTGCGCTACGACCGCGGGATGCCGGCGACCATCAACGACGGGGAGTTGACCGAGGAGAGCCTTCCCTCCGTGGTACGGGCGGTCGGCGCCGAGAACGCCGAAGAACTCGATCCCACGATGGGCGGCGAGGACTTCTCGTTCTTCGCGAACGAGGTGCCGGGCTTCTATTACCGCCTCGGCGTCCACCGGGAAGGCACGAAGACCGGGCCGCACCATTCCCCCTTCTTCCGGGCGGACGATGCCTCGGTGGCCATCGGGATGCGCGTCATGGCGACGGTGCTCACCGACTACCTGCTCCGCAACGCGCCGTAGGAGCGCCGCACCCAGACTCACCGGCGCTCGGCCCGGTCCGGGTCTGCGACCACTGACGAATCGGCGGGCGGGCCCCGACAGGCTCCGGCTGTCGGGATGGGCCCGGCTTCCCTCGGCCTCACCTCGTAACCCGGCCCCTCCTCCCGGAGCCGAACCCTCGCCTGCTGCCGGCGATGGACGATCCGGGCCACTGTGTGGGCCCAATGGATTTGGCGCGGGCGAAGTCGGCGAGGTCGGAGGCTTCGTCGGACTGGACAGCGACTTCCGGGCCGGGGGAGCGCCCGGTGCGACGAGTCGGCGAAGTCATCCGGAAGGCGGTCGGCCGCTCGCCGGCGGTCCGGCACTGTCGGGCCGCCTGAACCGGGAGCTGCCATCCGTGCCCCTCAAACGCAAAAACCCCCCGAGGCGCCCGGTGCATCGAGAGAATCGATGCTCCGGACAAGATTACGAGGGGCGCAGAGCGACCGGACAATGTAGCCGCACCCGTCTCCCCGGGCCAGAATCGGCGTCGCCTCCGTCCCCTCGGGGCCGGGACGAGCAGGGAACCGGAGTCTCGTCGAGACCACCCGCGCCGGGCGGGCGGGCTCAGGCGTTCGGTGGGGGGAGGAGGGCCATCCAGCAGACGACGCCGAGGTCATCTTCGCCGGTGATCTTCTTCAGTGGTTCCGGTGGCTTCACTTCGCGGAGACCATCGGCGTCCACCGAGGTGACGGTGCGACGGGCAGCTTCGGCCCGCGGGAGGCTCTGCTTCCGCAGGGCCTGCTCGATCGCGCCGGGGCCTTCCGCGCCAAGTTGGTGCGTCCGACCAGGACCGCCTTCTCCGCGCAGCCGGCCGGCTTGCCGGAGAGGCCGGCGGCGGGGTCGCGGGTCTGGCTCGACTCCTTCTCCAAGCGTGGGAGGAAGCGGCGGGGACCCGGGACGCTCCGCCATTCGGGCGGCAGCAGTTCCGTCAGCGCCTCCGCCCCCGCCGGGGTGTCGGCCGGCCCGGTCGGGCGACGGGTCGGGGATCGGGCCCCGGCCCGGGGTGCCCGGTGGGGTGTGGGGAGGCGCGGCCGGGTCGGGGAACGCGACCGGGCCGGGGGTCACGGGCGGTCGGCTTCGCGGCGGGCGCGGAACTCGCTCTCCGCGCTCCACTCGGGCCAGTCGTCGGAGTCGGCCAGGCGGCGGCCCAGGCGGTAGAGGAATTCCAGGTCCGCCGCCATCCCGGAGAGGTCGTACCAGTCCCGCACCTCGTCCCCGGGCTGGTGGTACGCCTCGGCCACATAGGTTCCGCGGACTTCCAGGCCGTAGCCCTCCGGTTTGCCGATGAAATCCAGGCCGCCGTCGGGGTAGAAGGCGGGGATCCCGACCTTCGCGAACTCGAAGTGGTCCGAGCGGTAGTAGAACCCCTTCTCCGGCTCCGGGTCCGGGCGCAGGACGCGGCCCTGCCCGGCGGCCACTTCCGCCGCCAGGTCGTCGAGTTCGGACTGGCCGAGGCCCACCACGGTGAGATCCCGGGTGACCCCCCAGACATTCATGCCGTCCAGGTTCAGGGCGGCCACGGTGGAAGCGATGGGGTACAGCGGGTTCTCGGCGTAGTGCCGGGAGCCGAGCAGGCCCTGTTCCTCGGCGGTGACCGCCAGGAAGACCACGCTGCGCCGGGGCTCGTCGTCCGCCGCGAACGATTCGGCCACGGCCACCAGGCCGGCGGTCCCGGTGGCGTTGTCGAAGGCGCCGTTGTAGATGCCGTCCTCCCCTTCGGGGACCTCCGCGGTTCCCAGATGGTCCCAGTGCGCGGTGTAGATGACGGTTTCGCCCGGGGCTTCGGCGCCGGTCAGCCGCGCCACCACATTCGCCGAGTCCAGTTCCCGGTGGGAGGCGGTGAGCGAGAACTCCGCTTCGACGCCGAGCGGCCTCGGGGAGAAGTCCGGGGAGAGGGCCGCCGCTTTCTCCCGGTCGAAGTCCCGTCCGGCGGCGGCGAACAGGGCCTCCGCCCGTTCCCGGGAGATCCAGCCCTCGACTTCGAGACGGTCGAAGCCGGCGTTCGGCGCGCGCAGGTCGAATTGTTCGCCGCTCCAGGAGCCGCTCACCACTTCCCACGGATAGCCGGCGGGGCCGGTCTCGTGGACGATGAGGGCGCCGAGAGCCCCGGCCGCCGCGGCCCGCTCGAACTTGTAGGTCCACCTTCCGTAGTAGGTCATCGCGGCGCCGCCGAAGTGGTCCTCTCCCGGTGGATCCCCGACCAGCACCACCAAGATCCTGCCGGTCAGGTCCGCCGGCCCGGAGGCGTCGCCGAAGTCGTCCCAGCCGTACTCCGGCGCCGTCACCCCGTAGCCGACGAAAACCAACTCGCCGGAGGCCCGGACCTGCGGCGTCACCCGCTTCGTCCAGGCGACGAACTCCTCGCCGGGGCGCCAGGCCCCGCCGGGCTCCGAGGAGGCCGCCATCTCCGTGACGGTCATCCCCACCAGCGGGACCGCCTGCACATAGGTCCCGTCGGGATTCCCCGGTTCCAGCCCGGCCTGGGCGAAGGCCCGGCTCAGATAGTCCACGGTGAGGTCTTCCCCCGGGGAGCCCGGGGCGCGGCCGCCGAACTCGTCGGAGGACAGGGTGGCGATGCGGTCGAGCAGGCGCGCCTCGTCGAACGGCGGGACCGGGCCGGCGCACGCCGCCGCCAGGAGCAGCAGCAGGACCGCGGCTCCCCCGCGGCGCCACCGGAGAGCGCCGCCGGAAACGGCCCGCAAACGAACCGGGAAGGGAACTGGGAACATGCGGAACACCTCCTCCGGAGCCCCGGAAGTCTGGCATACTGCGGCCCCGCTTCCGCCGGCGGCGAGTGGCCGGGGAGGGCCTGATCCATGACCGATTTCCGTTCCGCCTGGACTTTGGTCCGCATCCCGGTGTACCTCTCGCTGGCGGTGACCGGCGTCCGGCTCCTCGGCGCTCTCGGCGGGCTGCCGGACTTCCTGGTGAACCGGGAGGCCGGGGGCACCGGCGCCCTCATCGGCATCTCCTGGCTGGCGCCGATCTTCGCGTTGTGGTTCGGTCGCCGGCACGGCGCCGCCGGGGAGCGCGGTTTCGTCGCCGCGCTGCGGACGAACTTCGTCTATGCGCTCGGCGCCCGGATCCCGGTGATCGTCATCATGTTGTTCGCCACCCTGGGCGAATGGGGCACGCACTACGACGCGTACCCGCCGGAGATGGACGGAATGGGCCCCTGGACGCAGTGGTTCCTCGGCGGCGTCGTCGCGCAGGTCCTCTTCTGGATCGCGTTCTGGACGACGCTCGTCGGCGGACTCATCACCTGGCTCACCGCGAAGTTCACGAAGGCCGGCTGAGGCGCCGCCCCGGGGCGATCGCGCCGAAGAGTCCACTCGCTCAATAGGCGACGGACAGCCGGAAGTTCGCGCCGGCGGCGGCCGCGGCCGCGAGCAACTCCTCGAGCCCGGAGAGTTCGGCGCCGAGGGCCGCCGCGTCGGGGAATTCGTCGGGGGCTTCCCCCACCCGGGTTCGGAGGCGGCGCACCAACTCCAGTCCGGTCCGGGCGTCGAACCAGCCGGCCGGCGTCGTTCGGTCCACCTCGGAATCGAAGTTCAGGTCGGCGGCGAGGATCTCCGACTCCTCCGGGCTCAGGCTGACGAATTCGTCCAGCGGGTCGAGTCCGGCCGCCTCCGCGGCGTCCGCGAGTTCCCAGCGCGCCCGGTTCAGCGCCATCCCGGCGAAAGCCTCCGGACGCGCGCCCGCCACCGGGCGGTCGAAGGCGACGGAGAGGCCGACCGGCACGGGGCGGACTGCCGGGGAGCCGCTCGCCGTCCGCCTTCGAGGTCAGCCGGGCGCGTTCAGTCCGTCGGGGAAGCGGTCGGGGGTTCGTACCGCAGTTCGCCGGCCTCGATCCGCACCGCCAGCCGGTTCGAGGGCGGCGGCGTCGGGCAGGTGGTGAAACGGCTGAACCCGCAGGGCGGATTCTCGGCGCGGTTGAAGTCGAGGATCACCCGGTCGCCGTCCGGCGGCGGCACTTCGAGGAACCGGGCCGCCCGGTAGGTCTCGGCCCCGCTGGTCCCGTCGCTCATCACGAAGAACAGCCTGCCGCTGGAGCGCGTGAACGCCTGCATCCGGATCTCGACGCCGTCCTTCTGGAACACCGCGTCGCCGTGCGAGACATACCGTTCGATGTCCCCGCGGATGTTGATCGCCTCGACATTCCGCGGCTCCGGGTACCGCTCGAAGACCGCTTCCACCCGATACTCCGGATCCACCGCGAACCAGCGGCGACCCGTGAAGTTCGTCCGCGTCGGGTGGTCGAGATCCCGGAGGCGCAGGGCGCGGCGCTCGCCGCTGGTGTGGAGCCAGAAGCGGAGGCGGTCGTCGAGGTGGACGGCGGCCTTTTCGCCGACTTCGAGTGGCCCCTCGGTGAACGGTTCGCCGGCGACGGTGGCGCTCACCCCCTCGGCGACCCGCGCCGTCACCGTCCCGTCCTTCGACCAGGAAACGGTGACCGCCGTCCCCGGGAACCGTTCCGGCAGGCGCAGGTCGGCGTCCTCGCCGCTGCCGACGGTGTGTTCGCCGGCGGTCAGGAAGTGGAGATCGGCCACGGTGAGCCAACTCCCGTCGGACCGCAGGTCGGCTTCCTGCTCGGCCCGCCAGGCCTCCTCCCCGGCCCGGTAGGCGGCCGGGTCGAAGGGCTCGCCCCCGGAGCAGGAGGCGGCGATGAACAGGACTGCCGAGAGGGCGCCGGCCAGAAGGCCGGCAGGAAGGAGGGAACGGGCGCCGGCCCCCGCCGCGGGCGGGCCGGAGGTCGGCAGGAACCGGGAATTCCCGGAGGAAGCGGGAGGCGACAGGAACATGGCGCGGGAGTGTAACGACGCGCCCACCGGCCGGAATGCCGCACCCGGAGGCCGTTCCGCGCCGAACTTCCCCGGCCCCTTCCGGCGCGGCGGCCGGCGCCGTTGCCCCCGGACCGTCCGGGCCGCTTACCCGGCGGCGTTCTCGGCGGCGAGGGCCAGACCGGCGCGGATGAAGGAGTCCAGGTCGCCGTTCATCACCCGGTCCACATCGCCGACCTGGTGGTTCGTGCGGTGGTCCTTCACCATCCGGTAGGGCTGGAAGACATAGGAACGGATCTGGTTGCCCCAGGCGATGTCGCCGAGGCTCTCCTTCTGGGCCTGTTCCTCGGCCTTCCGCTCCCGCACCGCCCGGTCGTGGAGGCGCGCCCGGAGCACCTTCATCGCGCTGTCCCGGTTCCGGTGCTGCGACCGCTCGTTCTGGCAGGAGACGACGATCCCGGTGGGCAGGTGGGTGATCCGCACCGCCGAGTCGGTCACATTCACATGCTGCCCGCCCTTCCCGCTGGCCCGGAAGGTGTCCACCCGCAGGTCGCCGTCCTCGATCTCGACGGTGATGCGGTCGTCGAGGTCCGGGAAGGCCGCCACCGAGGCGAACGAGGTGTGGCGCCGGTGCTGCCCGTCGAAGGGCGAGAGGCGCACCAGCCGGTGGACGCCGGACTCCACCCGCAGCCGACCGTAGGCGTGGTCCCCCCGGATCTCGACGGTGGCGCCCTTGATCCCGGCTTCCTCCGCCGGCTGGCGGTCGATCACCTCGAGGTCGAACCCCCGCCCCTTCGCCCAGCGGACATACATCTCCAGCAGCATCTCGGCCCAGTCCTGGGCGTCGATGCCGCCGGCGCCGGGGTTGATGGTGACGATGGCGTTCTCGGTGTCGTGTTCGCCGAAGAACAGCCGCCGCAGTTCCAGTTCGTCGAGCGCGGCGGCCAGGCGGTCGCAGTGCTCGCGGAAGTCGTCTTCGACCTCTTCCCCTTCCCGGAGCCACTCGGCCAGCGTCCCGGCTTCGTCGAGGATCTCCTCGAATCTCCGGCGCCGCTCCAGGTCGGCGGCGAGCAGCGCCCGCTCCCGGGAGAGTTCCTCGCCGCTCCCGGAGGTGCTCCAGACGGAGGCGTCGCTGAGGCGCTCGTCGAGGGCGGCGATGCGGGCGGTTACGGCGTCGGGGTCAAAGAAACCCCCGGACGACGGCGGCCCGCTCCCGGAGGGTCTCGTAGTGGTCGAGCAGTTCCTGGCTCATGGTTCTTCGGGGCAGGCCGGGCGGGCGCGGGAATCGTAGCGGCGGAAGGGGCCCTCCCGAACCGGCGCGGGTCCGCCGGCTCCGGGGTCGGGCCCGGCCCCGGCGTCAGTCGCGGCCCTCGCCTTCGCCGGGCGTGAAGGTCGCTTCCCAGAGCCGCCCGGCGCCGGAAACGAACTGGCCGGTCCGCAGGCGGGCGATCGGCCAGGGCGGGAGCGGGACGCGGGCCAGGCACTGTCCGGAGAGGATCGACCCGTAGTCCGGGAAGGCGAAGTCCCGATTCTCGAAGCCGGCCGCCGCCGCTTCCGCCGGCAGGACCGCCGGGTCGGAGGGGACGAGGTGGAGGAAGAATCGCGCCGCGGTGTCGTCCGCCGTACAGGGTTCCCGGAAGTAGGTGAGCGTCGCGGTGTCGTAGTGGAGGTCGAAATCCGCCCGGACCTCCGGCTCTCCCCGCTCCGCCGGGCCGGAACTCCCGTCCGGAGCGGCGCGCCCGTCGGGGCCGAGGCGGAGGCTCGTTCGCCAGAGCGGCGCCCCGTCCTCCTGCTGGCCGGTCTCGATGAGGGAGAGCGTTCGCGGGTCGAGCGGGAACAGCGCCAGGCATTCGCCGTCCGCGGTGCGGACTCCGCGTTCGGCGAAGTCGAACTCCCGGGCGCCGAAGGCGTCCAGGGACTCCCGCGGGATCCTCCCCGAAGGCGCCAGGTGCAGGAAGAACTTCCCCTCCAGGTCCGCCGCGGCGCACCGCTTCCGGTAGTAGAGCAACTCGGTTTCGCCGAGGTGGAGGTCGAAGGTCGAGGAAGCCGCCGGCTCGCCGAAGGCGCCGGCGGCGAGGGAGTCCAGCCGGGCCCGGAAGCGGTCGCGGTCGAGCCGGGTCTCCACCTCCCAGAGGGGCGCTTCGCCGGCGACGGACTGCCCGGTCCGCACCGCCGCCGCTCCGTCCCCGGGCAACTCCACGATCGCCAGGCAGCGGCCGTCCGATTCCAGCCCGCGGTCCGCGAAGAGGAAGTCGCGGTTCTCGAGAGTCCGGCGGCCGCCGCGAGCCGGGTCCCCGGGGGAGAAGACCTCCAGGAAGAATCGGGTTCCCGTGTCTTCCGGCCCGCACGACTCCCGGTGGTAGATCAACTCGGTCCGGTGGTGGTAGAGATCGAAGACCGAACGCGCCAGGGGTTCGCCGAAGGCGCCGGCCGCGATGGAGTCCCGTCGGGAGCGGAAACGCTGGCGGTCGAGCCACACCACCCCCCTCCAGAACGGCTCTTCGTCGCCGACCCATTGACCGGTGGTGACTCTCTCGATCCCTTCCGGCGGCAGGGGCACGATCGCCAGGCAGGCCCCGTCGAGGCGCAGTCCGTGCTCGGCGAAGTCGAAGTCCCGGTTCCGGGGGCCCGGATCCCCGCCGGGCGCCGAGGGGAAGAGGTGCAGGAAGAATCGCGGCTCCACTTCTTCCGCCGCGCAATCGGGCCGGTGGTAGAGCAACTCCCTTCCGGCGAGATGGAGGTCGAAGACGGAACGGACGAGCGGTTCGCCGGCGGCGCCCGAAGCGATGGAATCGAGGGCCGAGCGGAAACGCGCGCGATCCAGCCGCCGCACCGCCCGCCAGGACCGGTGCGACCCGTCCCACTGTCCGGTCTCGATCGCCGCGATCCCGGCGGTTCCGTCCTCCGGAAGTGCGACCGCGGCGACGCACGCCCCGTCCCGGCGTCGGCCCCGTTCCTCGAAATCGAAGTCCCGGTTCGGGATTCCGTTCCCGGAACCCGGCGGGGCTTCGCTCGTCGGATCGGCCGGCGAAGGATCCGAGGAATGGAGGTACAGGAAGAACCGCGCCTCCGTATCGGCCGGCGCGCAGGGTTCCCGGTAGTAGATCAACCGCCGGCTGTCGTCGAGATAGAGATCGAAAGCGGCGCGCAGGAGCGGCGGATCGAGGTCCCCCGCCAGGATCGCCCGGCGCGCCGCGTCGAGGCGCGCGATCTCCGACCGGCGCTCCTCCAGCAGGGCCCGGCCCCACCGACCGGCGCCGACGGACAGCATCCCGAGCATCGCCGCGAACAGGAGCGCGCCCGGCAGGAACCGCGAGCGCGCCGGGTCGCCGAACGCGTGCCGGAACGCCCGCAGCGTTCGACCCCTTTCGCTTCGGACGAGCGCCGGCGCCTCCCCGGTCGCTCTTCGCTCCGAGAGGAACTGGCGCCCGAGAACGAGAACGAGCAGTCCCACCGGAACCGCGGCCAGGGAGGGCGGGACCCACCAGGTGTAGAGGAGTCCCCGCACATAGATGTTCCACGCCGCGAGTTGGAGGACGACCGGCGCATACCGGTAGCGCGGGGAGCGGAAGGCAAGGACCAGGGAAAGGATCTCCGCGGCGAAGAAGAACCGGTCGTGCATCTTCGGCAGGAGGTACGGCGCGAGGAGCACGGAGAAAACGGCGAGGAAAACGATCCGCTCCGGGGTGATCCGCAGGCGGCTGCGGCAGATGGGCACGGCGATCGCCGCCAGGACGGCCACCGCCGCCGCCGCGAACACCGGGACCGCGGGGAAGAGCCGGTCCGGAACCCACTGGTAGAGGTTCTGCGCCCGGTTCGTCAGCGCCCCATGCCGCGCGGCCTGGTCGAGATAGATGGTCAGCAGGTCGCCGAGCGGCCGGCCGAGGAACCAGGCCGGCAGGAGGGTGACGAACCAGGTCAGCGGGCTCCAGAAGAACGAGCGCCAGTCCACTGCTCTCCGCGCCGCCAGCCAGAGGAACAGCGGAGCGAGGAAGACCGCCTGCATCTTGATCGTGAACGCGATCCCGAAGGCCACGAACGCCCGGCGCTGCCGTCCGGTCAACAGGGAATGGAGGCAGACCAGGAGGAATGCCGTCCACATGGCGTCCGCCTGCCCCCACCAGGCGGAGTTCAGGACCACCGAGGGCAGGAGGAGCGTGGTCAGGGCGGCGGCCCTCGGCTGCCACTTCGAGTTCGGGTATCGGAGGGCGACGCATTTCCCGACGAAGAAGGCCAGCACGAAGTCGAAGACGATCGACAGGATCTTGATGGCCCATACCTTGGACAGCCACGGCGCGGAATAGGTCGCCAGGGTCAGCAGGTAGAGATAGGGGACGTTGTAGTCCCCGAAGTCATGGCGAAGCGCCGCGAAACCTCCGTTTTCGAGGATGAAGTCGTACCAGGGGATCACGGACATGTTCAGGTCCGAGGAGATCAGGGAGAGCGGCGGGATCCGCACGGCGAGAGCTGCCAGGCCCCCCGCGACGAGAAACCATCGGTTCCCGACGATTCGAAAGATCCGCCGCGGCGACTCCGCCGACGGGCGCCGGCCGGAACCCGGGGGCGACGCGTTCGCCGAACTCATCCGGGCGCGCCCTGCCGGCGCCGCCGTCCCCGATGCCGCGCGGCCGGCCGTTCCGGCCGGGGGATCTCCTCCACCGGTCTCCGATTCCTGAACGGGAGCACTGCGTCCGGTTCTCTCGAAGGGGAGAGCGGTTCCCCCGGTTCCCCCCGAGCCGGACCGGGCGCGGCGCTGCCGGGCCCGGAGCTGGGCGCGGAGTCGGGAAGCCGGCCACTCCTCGCCGGGTCCCGGCGACCGTGCGAAGCGGCAGGGAGTTCGGGCACTTCCGTCAGCGGCCTTCCGGGCGGTCGCCGAAGGAGAGAGCCGCTTCCCAGAGCCGGCCGCCGCCGGCGACGAACTGCCCGGTGCGGAGGCGGTCGATCGCGTAGGGCGGCAACGGGACCCGCGCCAGGCATTCCCCGTCGAGGAAGAGCCCGTAGTCCGGGAAGGAGAAGTCCCGGTTCTCGAAACCGGCCGCAGCCGCGTCCGCCGGCAGGACTGCCGGGTCGGAAGGAAAGAGGTGGAGGAAGAATCGCGCCGTCGTGTCGTCCGCCGTACATGGTTCCCGGAAGTAGGTGAGCGTCGCGGTGTCGTAGTGGAGGTCGAAGTCCGACCGGACCTCCGGCTCTCCCCGCTCCGCCGGGCCGGCGCTCCCGTCCGGGACCGCGCGTCCGTCGGGGCCGAGTCGGAGCCGCGTTCGCCAGAGCGCCGTCCCCTCCCCCCGCTGCCCGGTATCGATCGCCGAGATCCCTCCGGGGTCGAGGGGAACGATCGCCAGACACTTCCCCCCGGTCCGGAGGCCGCGTTCCCCGAACGCGAACTCCCGCTGGCCGAAGGCGTCCATCCCCTCCCGCGGAACCCTCGCCGCGGGAGCGAGGTTCAGGAAGAACCGGCCCTCGATATCCGCCGCCGCGCATCGCTCCCGGTAGTACAGCAACTCCCTTTCGCCGAGATAGAGGGCAAAGGTCGAACGAGCCGCCGGCGCACCGAAGGCGCCCGCGGCGAGGGAGTCGAGCCGCGCCCGGAAACGGTCGCGGTCCAACCGCAGCGCCGCCTCCCAGGAGGGAGATTCGCCGCGGACCCACTGTCCGGTCCGCACCGCGGCGATCCCCTCCGCCGGCAGACGAGCCAGCGCGAGGCAGTGGCCGTCCACCTCGAGACCCCGCTCCGCGAAGTCGAAGTCGCGGTTCTCGAAACGCCGGCGCCCTCCGCGAGCCGGGTCTTCCGGCGGGAAGAGATGCAGGAAGAAACGGGATTCCACCTCCTCCGCGGCGCAGGACGGCCGGTGGTACGCCAACTCGTTCCCGGCGAGATAGAGGTCGAAGGCCGCGCGAACCAGCGGCTCGCCCGAAGCGCCCGAGAGGATGGAGTCCAGGGCCGAGCGGAACCGCTCGCGGTCGAAGCGCTTCACCGCCCGCCACGACCGTCGCTCGCCGTCCCGTTGCCCGGTCTCGAGGGCCGCGAACGATTCTTCCGGCAGTTCGACGGCGGCGATACAGGCCCCGTCCCGGCGGAGGCCCCGCTCTTCGAAGTCGAAGTCGCGGTTCCCCAAGTCCGGTGCGCTTCCGCCCGCCGGGGTCCCCGGCGCTTCGAAGTACAGGAAGAACCGCGCCTCCGGGTCGGCCGGAGCGCAGGTTTCCCGGAAATAGACCAACTGCCGGCCGCTGAGATACAGGTCGAAGGTCGAGCGCGCGAGCGGCGGCCCGAGCGTTCCCGACCCGATCGCCTCGCGCAATCCGGTGAGGCGCGCCGTCTCCGCCCGGTGCTCCTCCTGCCGGACCTGGGCCCACTGGCCGATCCGGAGCAACGGGACGCCGAGCGTCGCGAGCAGGAGCGCTCCCGGCAGGAACCGCGACCGGAGCGGCGCGCCGAGCCTCGAGGCGCCGAAACCCCCGAACGCCGTCGCTCCGTCCGTTCGTTCCGCATCGAGAACGAAGCGCCTGGCGAGGACCGCGATGAGCAGACCGAGCGGAACCGCGACCCAGGCCTCCGGGATCCACCACGAGTGGTGGATCTGCCGGAGGTAGTGGAAGGACGAGGCCGAGACCAGGAGCGTCGGCGCGTACCAGTAACGCGGCGCGTAGAAGGCGAGAACCAGGGAGACGACCTCCGCGGGGAAGAAGTACCGGTCGTGCATCTTCGGCAGGAGGTACGGCGCGAGGAGGAGGGAGAAGGTCGCCAGGAAGACGATCCGCTCCGGGGTGATCCGGAGACGGCTTCGGTGGAGCGGGACGGCGATCGCCGCCAGGAGGGCCGCGGCCAGCGCGGCGAAGAGCGGGTACGCGGGGAAGAACCGGTCGGGCACCCATTGGTAGAGGTTCTGCGCATTCCGCGTCAGTGCCCCGTACAGCGTGGCCTGGTCGAGATAGATGGTGAGCAGTTCGCCGAGCGGCCGGCCGACGAACCAGGCCGGGAGAAGGCTGAGGAACCACACCAGGGGGCTCCAGAAGAAGTGGCGCCAGTCCACCGCCTTCCGCGCGAGCAGCCAGAGGAACAGCGGGGCGAGGAGGATCGCCTGCAGTTTCACCGAGAAGGCGAGGCCGAACGCGGCGAACGCCCACGCCTGGCGCCCGGCGAGCAGGAAGTAGAGGCAGGCCGCCAGGAGCGCGGTGTAGACCGAGTCCGCCTGCCCCCACATCGCGGAGTTCAGGACCACCGGGGGCAGGAAGAGGGTCGCGAGGAACGCGGCGAGGCGAAGGGCGCCGGAGTGCGGGGCCCGGAGGCCGACACCCTTGGCGACGAAGAAGGCCAGCAGGAAGTCGAAGGCGATCCCGATGACCTTGACGCCCAGCAAGGCGGGGAGCCCCGGCGCGAGCAGTGCCGTGAGCGCCTGCAGGTAGTGGTACCCGGGGCTGTAGGTGGAGAAGTCGTACCGCAGGGCCCGGAAGTACCCGTTGGCCGCGATGAACTCGTACCAGGGGCCCGCGGACGCAACGGTGTCCCAGGTCTCGTGGGGAAGCAGCGGCCAGCGGACCGCGAGCGCCGCCGCGACTCCCGTGAACAGGATCGCCGCGCGTCCGAGTCGGCCCCTCATCGCCGCGCCGCGGCGCCGGGCGGCCGCGGGTCCCGCCGGGCGGGGCCGACCGTCCGACGCGCTTCCCCCGGCGGGCCGGTCTTCCTCATCGAGTCAGCCCGCCGGCGGCGACGACCGGAGCGTCCGCGTGACGACCGGAACCGACCGCCGCGCCTGGGGCCCCGACGATCGTCCCGGCCCTCGTTCGGGCCATTCCCCGGCTCCCGGGGACGAAGGGAGTCGGACGGACCCCCCGACCGGTCCCGATCTCGACCCGGAGCCGCGGTCCCCGACCGGAATCCCCCGCCCCCCGATCCCGGTCCTTCGGAGGATCGGGAAATCCCCGGCGCATCGTTTCCCGGCCGGCGCGGCCCGCCGAAGATGCTACCGGGCGCCATCGGGAAGAGCCCGCCGCTGCCGATGACCGACCCCTCCCGGAGCGTGGGAATCCCCGACCGGACCCGGGCCCTCCGGCCGGGCGCCCGGTCAGGAACGGACGCTCAGCGAGTGGTGACCAGGGCCGAGTACTGCTGCTTCTCCAGCCGGGCGGCGACCACCCGGGCCGCTTCCCGGGTGGAGAAGCCGCCGACCCGCACCCGGAAGACGCCGCTCGGCGCGCCTTCGAGGTAGGCCTCCATCCCCTGCCCCGTCAACTGGGCGACCATCTGTTCCGCGGCGCCGCGGTTCCGGAAGGCCGCCACCTGGATGGTGAAGGGGCCGCCCGAGGGCGTCGCCGGGCGCGCGGCCGGCCGCGCCGGGGAGGCGGGAGCGGGAGTGGAGGCGGCGGGCCGGGCGCTGCCCGACGCCGGCCGGTTCGACGCCGCGCCGTTCGGCCGACGCGCCCGGTTCGCCTCGCGGGAGAGTTGTTCGGGGTTCGTCGAGGCGATGCGCGTCACCGGAGCCGGCGCCGGCGGGGCCGACGACGCGACGGGGCGCGCCTCCGGAGCCGGGACTGCCGAGGCCGTGGAGGTGGGCGGCTCCGCGATCGGCAGGCGGACGCGATCTCCGGTCGTGGCGGGGCTCGTGAGGGGGGCCGCGCCGGCGGGGGTCGCGGCGGCGGGCGCCGATTCGCTCGCGGGGGCGGGGGCCGCGGCCGCCACTGCCGGGGGCGGGCTGCGGCGGGCCGCGAGCGCCTCGGCGGCCGCGGGGGCCATGCCGCGCCCGATCACGATGCCGCCGACGAACACGCCGCCGACGATGACGACCAGCACTCCGAGCAGCAGCGCCAACTGCCGCGTGGAGAACTGGACATCGTAGTGGTCGCTGTCCTGGTATCCGCTCATGGGGTGTCCCTCCCGGAACGAGGCGGCGCTCCCGCCCCCCGCCGCGTGGTCCGGGGCGCGGGGGCTGCGCCGGTTCCCCTAGATTCTACGCCAACTTACGCGCACTATGTCAAGTGATACTTGAAGTGTGCGGGGACGGGTGGCGACCCGCCCCGGCGCGGCTCCTCAGGAGGAGGCGGGCGGTTCGTCCCCGCTCCCGGAGGACTTCTCCGGCAGGGCCGACTGCCGGGCGGCGCTCTCGAGGAACGGTTTCACCAGGTCGAGCGGCAGCGGGAAGACGATGGTGGAGTTCTTCTCGGCGGCGATCTCGGTGAGGGTCTGGAGATACCGGAGCTGGGCGCCGAGCGGGTGCCTGCCGACGATCTCGGCGGCTTCCGCGAGTTGCTCGGAGGCCTGGAACTCACCCTCGGCGTGGATGACCTTCGCGCGCTTCTCGCGCTCGGCCTCCGCCTGCCGGGCCAGCGCCCGGGTCATCTCCTGCGGCAGATCCACATGCTTGACCTCCACCGAGGCCACCTTGACGCCCCAGGGGTCGGTGCCCTTGTCCAGGATCCCCTGGAGGCGCATGTTCAACTGCTCGCGCTGGGAGAGCAGGTCGTCGAGTTCGACCTGGCCGAGCACGCTGCGGAGAGTGGTCTGGGCCAACTGCGAGGTGGCGTAGAGGTAGTCCTCCACCTCGACCACCGCCTTGGTCGGGTCCACCACCCGGAAGAAGACCACCGCGTTCACCTTCACCGACACATTGTCCCGGGTGATGATGTCCTGCGGCGGCACATCGAAGGCGAGCACCCGCAGGCTCAACTTGACCAGCCGGTCGATGGGGGCGAAGACCAGGACCAGCCCCGGTCCCTTGGTGCCGGGGAGCAGTTTCCCGAACCGGAAGACGACGCCCCGTTCGTACTCGTTCAGGACCTTGATCCAGTTGAGGATGAAGATGGCGGCGAGAGCGATCGCGATCACTCCGCCGAGCGGAAGTCCGAACATGGGGGTCTCCTTGGCTGGAACCGGTAGGGCCGGTGGTCGGGCGGCGGGCCGCCGCTCAGCCGGTTTCTTCCCCGGGGGCGACCCGGAGGGTGAGGCCTTCGACGGCGAGCACCCGCACCCGCTGTCCTTCAGCGATGGGGCTCGCCGAGGTGGCGTCCCAGTACTCCCCGCGCAGGAACACGGTGCCCTCGCCGCCGCCGGGGATCCCGGTGCGCGCCAGGGCGGTCTGGCCGATCATCCCTTCCCTGCCGGTGACCGTCGGCGTCCGCTGGGCGCGGACCACCAGGCGGCCGAGGAGGAGGACCGCCGCGGCGAACACCAGGACGGAGGGGACGACGAATCCGTAGGTCACTTCGAGGGCCGGGGTGGGGAGCGACTGTTCCTCGAAGAAGAAGAACACGCCGGCGACGAGCGCCGCCGCTCCCGAGAGGCCCATTATGCCGAAGGAGGGGGTGAGGGCCTCGGCGGTGAGCAGGCCGATGCCGGCGAGCAGCAGGAGTACCCCGAGGACGCTCACCGGGAGCAGGTTGAGACCGAAACCGGCCAGGAGCAGCGCGATGCCGCCCAGGATTCCCGGGATCAGGAGGCCCGGATTCGAGAACTCCAGGTACAGGCCCAGCAGACCGATCATGCCCAGCAGCATCGCCAGGTTCGGGTTCGCGATCACCGAGAGCACCCGGTCGCGGAAGGTGAGTTCGGTCTCGACGATCTCGGCGGCGGCGGTGCGGAGCGGCTCCTCGGCGCCGGAGACCCGCCGCACCGAACGGCCGTCGAGGGCCGCCAGGAAGTCGCTCTCGCTCTCGACGACCAGGTCCACCAGGCCGGCTTCGAGGGCTTCCGAGGCGGTCCAACTGCGGGCTTCGGTGACTCCCTGCTCGGCCAATTCGATGTCGCGGCCGCGGCGCTCGGCGATGGAGCGCAGGTAGGCGGCGGCGTCCGACTGCACCTTGCGGTTCAGGGTCTCCGGCATCTCGCCGCCGGTTCCGGCGATGGGGGTCGCGGCGCCCATGTTCGTCCCCGGCGCCATCCCGGAGATGTCCGCGGAGAGGGTGATGAGGTATCCGGCGGAGGCGGCGCGGGAGCCGGAGGGCCCGACGAAGACCGCCACCGGGACCTCGCTGTTCAGGATGGCCTCGATGATCTCCCGCATGGCGGTGTCGAGCCCGCCGGGGGTGTCGAGGCGGATCAGCACCAGGTCGGCCTCCGCCTCCTCGGCGGCGGCGACCGTCTCCACCACCCGCCGGGCGGCGACCGAGTGGATGATGTCCACCACCTCGACCCGATAGACCACCGGGTCGCTGTCCGCCGCCGGGGCCCCGCCGGCAGGGGAACCGCCGGCCAGCGAACCGCCGGCGCCGAGCGCGAAGGCGGCGAACGGGAGGACGCCCAGGAGCGCCGGCGCCGCCGGACGGGGCCGCCTCGCCGCCCGGGCCGGAACGGGCCTCGAAAGCCGTTTCGAAGGGGACTTCAACGAGGGTTCCTCACGCGAGACCCCGGTCGTGGATCGTCCGGAGTTTCAGGACCTCGAGTTCGCGCTCGCCGGCCGGCGTCCGCACGCTGACCTCGTCGCCGACCCGGGTGCCGAGGAGCGCCCGCCCGATGGGCGATCCGGTGGACACCTTCCCCTTCGACGCTTCCGCCTCTTCGCTGACCACCAGTTCGTAGGTGATCTCTTTCTCCGCAGCGAGGTCGAGCACGACCACTTCGCTTCCGAGCGAGGTGCGGTCGGTGGGGATGTTGTCCAGGTTCAGCATGGACAGGTCGGCGAGCCGCTTCCGCAGTTGAACCAGGCGCGCGGCGACATAGTCCTGCCGCTCCTTGGCGGCTTCGTACTCGGCGTTCTCCGAGAGATCGCCGTGCTCGCGGGCTTCCTTGATCTGCCGGGGGAGGTGGATGTGGAGTTCTTCCTCCAACTCGCGGACTTCGGCTTCGAGGCGGGAGCGGAACGAGAGGGTCACGGTGCGGGGGCGGCGGCCGGGCGGCCTGGCGGGAGAAGCGACCTGGCGGGAGAACGGCGCCGGAGCGCGCCGGAACCGGACGCCGCGGTCGGCGGCGCCTCGCGGCGGGAAGAACGGCGGCGACTCCACCGGCGGCAGGCGCCGGGCGCGCCGGACCGGGACTCGCGGGTCACGGCCGCGGCCGCTCGGCCCGGCTCCTCGGATCCCCTCCTCGAGTGGTCGCGGAAACGGGAATTCAGGATATTACCGCCGCGCGCCGCGTCCGGGCGGTTTCGGAGAACCAGGTGTCGAGGAACCGGGCCCGGCTCTGCTCCCGGTCGGAGGCGGCGGCGCGGAGGGCGTCCCGGCGCAGCGCCCGTTTCGAGTGGACGAAGGCCTCCCGCGGCAGCGCGCCGAGTTCCTCCGCGGCGGCCACCGCCCGTTCCCGCAGCGCCTCCGGCGGCGCCAACTCGTGGAGGAAGCCGTTCGCCACCGCTTCCCCGGGGCCGGTGAGCCGACCGCGAAGCATCACCTCCGGCCGGCGCGGCGGGGGCACCGCGGCGCGCACGATCTCGAAGGCCGCCGCCGGGAACACCACCCCCAGGGACACCTCGGAGACCCCGACCCGGTAGCCGCCCTCGGCCCCGATCCGCCAGTCGGCGGCGGCGGCGAGGATCGCGCCGCCGGCGACCGCGTGCCCGTTCACCGCCGCCACCACCGGCGCCGGGAAGGCGAACAGGCGCAGCAGCAGGTCCTCGAAGGCGTCCACGAAGGCGCCCATCCCGTCCCGGTCGGAGGGCAGCCCGGCCAGGTCGAGGCCGGCCGAGAAGAACCGGCCGGCGCCGGTCAGGACCAGCGGCCGTCCCTCGGCCTCGGCGGCGTCGAGGCGCTCCCCGAGGAAGGCGAGGAGCGCCGGGTCGATGGCGTTCGCCCGGCCGTGCTCCATCGCCGCCACCAGGGCCGGCGCGGCGCTCACGGCCGGGAGCGCCGCCGGCGGGTCATGCGCGGATCGTCCGGTTCGCGGGACCTACTCGAGCGCGGCCAGCGCCTCCATCAGCGGTTCGTAGTCCTCGCGGATCCGGTAGTCGTAGTTGACATAGCGGAGGATCCCCTCCCGGTCGATCACGAAGGTCGAGCGGGAGGCGTAGCGCACGCCGTCGATCTCGAGCGGCTCCACCCCGTAGGCGTCCACCACCGCGGAGTTGCCGTCGGAGAGCAGCACCAGCCCGGGGAGTTCCCCCGGGGCGGCGGGTTCCACCATCATGCCGGACTCGGCGCCCACGCTCTGGAGCCAGTTCCACTGGGAGAAGGGCGTGTCCACGCTGATGCCGAAGACCTGGGTGTCCGCATCCAGAAACTTCCGGATGTCGTCCTTGTAGGACGAAAACTGGAGCGTTCAACCGCCGGTCCAGTCGGCCACATAGAAGGCCAGGACGATGTTCTTCTTCCCCAGGACTTCGGCGAGGGCGATCTTCTGCGCGCCGGGCCGGTCGCCGGCGGTGGAGGGCAGCGCGGCGGGGAACGCCGGAGCCCGGTCGCCGACCCGGAGTTTCTCCGCCTCGGGCATCGCTTCAGGCTCGCCGGCCCCGGCGGGGGGACCGGCCGCGGCGAAGAGCGCCCCGCCGGTCAGCAGGAGCGAGAAGCCGCCGACGAGCAGCGGTCGGAAAGGTTCGGTTCGCACGGGCAACCCCCTTCGGCGCAGGCACGGGAAAACGGCGCCGATGATACCGCCGGGCGCCCGGAGGAGGCGGCCTCAGCGGGAGCCGCCGCCGGGACTGCCGGAGACCTCGACCAGGCGCCCGTACTTGCGGAGCGCCGCCCGGAGGCGGTCGTGGGGAAGTCCGTAGATCTTGCGGTCGTTCACGCCCGCCAGGTCCCGGCCGGCCACCAGGGCGTTCACCACCGCCTCCTCGGTACCTTCGACGACGGCCTCGAAGAAGGGGTCGATCTCCGCGTTCGCCAGGACTTCGAGGGGCGCCACCCCGCGTTCCGAGCGGGCCGCCTCCTCGTTGGCGGTGGAGAAGGCCACGAAGATGTCCCCGGAGCCGTTCATGGAGATGCTGCCCAGCCGGCCGAGGGCCAGCGAAGCGCGGCGGATGAACCGGTCGAGTTGGTGCGGCAGGAGCGGCGCGTCGGTGGCCGCCACGATGATGATCGAGCCGTCCCGGCCGGCGGCGCCGGGGCCGGCCCCGTCCGCGTCCGCCGCGGCGCCCTCGTTCGGGCGCTCGGGCAGGAGGTCCGGGATCTCGCGGCCCACCGGGACCCCGGCGATGCGCATCTGGGGGCGGCGGCCGAAGTTCGACTGCACCAGCACGCCGACGGTGTACTGCTTCCCGGCGGCCTCGACGAGCCGGGAGGAAGTGCCGATGCCGGCCTTGAAGCCGAAGGTGCGCATCCCGGTGCCGCCGCCCACCGAACCCTCGGCGACCGGGCCGGACGCGGCGGAGTCGAGCGCGGCGAAGACCTCTTCCCGCTGCACATGGAAGCCGTTGATGTCGTTCAGGAACCCGTCCCAGGTCTCGGCGACCAGCGGCAGGCTCCAGTCCGGGGCCGCGAGGTTCTGCTGCGCCCAGGCGATGGTGGCCTCGTGCACCGCTCCCACGCTGTGGGTGTTCGTGATCATGACCGCGCCTTCGAGGATGCCCCGGTCGCGGAGCCAGGTGGTCCCGGTCATCTCGCCGTTGCCGTTCAGGGTGAACCAGGCGGCGAAGACCCGGCCGCGGCTGGTCCGGCCCCGGGGCAGGACCGCGGTCACCCCGGTGCGCACCGGGCCCTCGCCGACCCGGAGCGCGCCTTCGCCCCGGATGATGGTGTGGTGGCCGACCTCGACCCCGGGGACATCGGTGATCGCGTTCAGCGGGCCCGGGGTCCCCTCGAAAGGCACGCCGAGACCGCGGGCGCGGGGCGCCCCGGCCTCCTGGGCGTGAATCGCCCCGGGAGGAACGAGCAGGACGAGCAGCGGGAGCGCCGCGACGGCGGCGAAGGAGCGGTTTCTCATCGGGGGACGGAGCCTCCTCCGGCAAGCGTACGGGAAGCCGGGGGCGATCGCCGGCGCGGAGAGGTCGGAGCGCCCGGTCTCAGGAGCCGGAGGCGAACAGGGACGGCGGCGCGCCGGGGGCGGCCGGCGGCCGGAAGAGGTCCCGGCGCATCCGGGGCGGCGGGCGGTCGAGACCGAAGCGGCGGGCGGCCACCCGGAACCTCCCGGCGAGCAGGTCGGCGTACGCCCCCCGACCGCGCATCCGTTCGCCCCAGGCGGAGCGGTAGTCCTTCCCGCCCCGGGTCTCCCGGATCAGGGTCCGGACATGGGAGGCCCGGGCCGGGTAATGGGTCTCCAGCCAGTCGAAGAAGAGGCCGGAGAGTTCCTCGGGAAGACGCAGCAGGAGGTACCCGGCCCAGCCGGCGCCGGCCTCCGCCGCGGCTTCGAGGATGGCGTCGAGTTCGGCGTCGTTCAGGCCGGGGATCATCGGCGAGGCGAGCACCCCCACCGGAACCCCTTCCCCGGCGAGCGCGCGGACGGTGGCCAGGCGGCGCTCCGGCGCGGCGGCGCGGGGTTCCATCGTCCGGGCCAGGTCCCGGTCGAGCGTGGTGACCGAGACCATCACCGACGCCAGGCCCTCCCGCGCCATCGGCTCGATCAGGTCCAGGTCCCGCAGCACCAGCGCCGACTTGGTGACGATCCCCAGCGGGTGGCGCGCCTCGCGCAGCACTTCGAGGACCTGCCGGGTGATCCGCCAGTCGCGCTCCACCGGCTGGTAGGGGTCGGTGTTCGAGCCGAGCGCCAACGGCCCCGGTTCGTAGTCCCGCTTCCGCAGTTCCCGGCGCAGGAGTTCCGCCGCCCGGGGTTTCGCCATGATGCGGGTCTCGAAATCCAGGCCGGCGGAGAAGCCCAGGTAGGCGTGCGTCGGGCGGGCGAAGCAGTAGATGCAGCCGTGCTCGCAGCCGCGGTAGGGGTTGATGGAACGATCGAACGGCACATCGGGCGAGTCGTTCCGGGCGATGATGGTCTTCGTCCGGTCCTCCAGCACCTCGGTGGGGACCCGCTCGGGGCCGGGGGGAGGCTCGGCGGAACCCCAGCCGTCGTCGAAAGCCTCTTCGCGGAACCGCTCGAACCTCCCGGCCGGGTTCGAGACCGCCCCCCGCCCCCGGAACGGCGACGCGTCCGCCGGAGGGGTTCGGGGCGGCGCCGCCATCCTGGAGATTCTCCCCCGCTCACCGCCCCGGCAGGACCGCCAACTCCCAGACCGGTTCCCCATCCCGGAAGGACTGGCCGGTGCGGAGGCGGCGCATCTCGTAGTCGGGAACCGTCACCCGAACGAGGCACCGCCCGTCGAGCAGCACCCCGTGATGGGAGAACGCGAAGCGGAGGTCTTCGAAACCGTTCTCCCTCCGGTGTTCGGGCAGGGCTCCGGGGTCCGCGGCGTGGAGGTGGAGGAAGAACGGGACTTCCCGGTCCTCCGGCCGGCAGTCGTCCTTGAAGTAGCGGAGTTCCGTTCCGTGGCGGTGGAGGTCGAAGACGCCGCGCGCCGCCGGTGGGCCCGCCCGTCTGGAGACGATCTCCTCGATCTCCGCCCGGAACGGCGTGAAGTCCACCCGTACGACCTCGCTCCAGTGGCCCGGCTGTCCCGGGAGGTGCTGGCCGGTGCGGACGCTGGCCACCCCTTCCGGCAGGCGGAAGACCGCGAGGCAGGCGCCGCCGCGGAACAGCCCGTGCCGGTCGAAGTCAAAATCCCGGTTCTCGAAATGGCGGCGCGCGCCGGAACCGACGCGATCGTGGGTGAAGAGGTGCGCGAAGAATCGAGGCGCCACTTCTTCCGCCGCGAAGGGCTCCCGGTGGTAGATCAGTTCCCTGCCTCGGCGGTAGAGGTCGAAAGTCGAACGCGACACGGGTTCGCCGAGGGTGCCGGCGGCGACCGAGTCCAGCCGGGCCCGGAAACGCCGGTGGTCGAGCCGCACCACCCCGCGCCACGCCGTCAGGCTCCTCACCGCCCCTCGCCGGGGGTGAGGGTCGCCTCCCAGAGACGGCCGCGGTCGGACACGAATTGCCCGGTCAGGATGCGATCGATCGCGTAGGGCGGCAGCGGGACGCGGGCCGTGCATTCCCCGTCGAGATGGAGCCCGTAGTCCGGGAAGGCGAAGTCGCTGTTCTCGAAACCGGTCGAAACGGAGTCCGCCGGCAGCACCACCGGGTCGGAGGGAACGACATGGAGGAAGAATCGCGCGCTCGTGTCCTCCGCCTTGCACGCTTCCCGGTGATAGGTGATCGTCGTACCGTCGTAGTGGAGGTCGAAGACCGACGGCGCGGCCAGTTCTCCCCGTTCTTCGTCTCCCCCCGCCGCGCGACCGGACGAGTCCGCTCCGAAGCGCCCGTCCAACCCGCTCCGGAGGGCCGTTCGCCAGAGCGTCGCGCCGTCTCGCCGCTGGCCGGTGTCGATCGTCGAGATCCCTCCCGGGTCGAGCGGAAGGATCGCCAGACACTTCCCGTCGGTCCGGACGCCGCGTTCCCCGAACGCGAACTCCCGGCTGCCGAAGGCGTCCCTCCGCCCCCGGGGAACCCTCGCCGCGGGGACGAGGTGCGCGAAGAACCGGGCCTCGACATCCGCTGCCGCACAGCGCTCCCGGTAGTACAGCAACTCCCTCTCGCCGAGATACAGGTCGAAGGTCGAAGAAACCAGCGGCTCGCCGAGGACCGCCGCGCCGATCTCGTCCAGCCGGGAACGAAAACGGTCGAGATCCAGCCGGAATGCCTCCTCCCAGACCGGAGACTCGCCGGCGACCCACTGTCCGGTCCGCACCGCCGCCCCGTCCCCGGGCAACTCCACCATCGCCAGGCAGCGGCCGTGCGTCCGGAGTCCTCGATCCTCGAAGAGGAAGTCCCGGTTCTCCATGGTCCGCCGCCCGCCTCGGGCAGGGTCGCCCGGGGAGAAGACATGCAGGAAGAAACGCGGTTCCACCTCTTCCGCCGCGCAAGGCTCCCGGTGGTAGATCAGTTCCCTACCTCGGCGGTAGAGGTCGAAAGTCGAACGCGCCACGAGTTCGCCGAGGGTGCCGGCGGCGACCGAGTCCAGCCCGGCCCGGAAACGCCGGTGGTCGAGCCGCACCACCGCGCGCCAGAACGGCTCCTCGTCACCGATCCATTGACCGGTCTTGACGAGTTCGATCCCTTCCGGCGGCAGGGACGCGATGCCCAGACACTCGCGGCCCAGGCGCAGGCCGCGCTCCGCAAAGTCGAAGTCCCGATTCCGGGGACGCGGATCTCCGCCGCCCACCGCGTCGCGCGAGGGGAAGAGGTGCAGGAAGAATCGAGGCTCCACATCCTCCGGCGCGCAGTCCTGCCGGTGGTAGAGCAACTCGGTTCCGGCGAGATAGAGGTCGAAGTCGGAACGGACCAGCGGCTCGCCGGCGGCGCCCGAAGCGATGGAATCCAGCGCCGAGCGGAACCGCGCCCGGTCGAGCCGCCGCACCGCCCGCCAACTCCGCGGCGAACCGTCCCACTGTCCGGTCTCGATCGCCGCGATCCCCGAAGTCCCGCTCTCCGGCAGTTCGACCGTGGCGACGCACGCCCGGTCCAGGAGCCGGCCGCGTTCCTCGAAGTCGAAATCCCGTTTCCGGGGTCCGGCCTCGGGGCCGGGCGGCGCCCCGGTCTCCGGGGCCGGGGGATGGAAGGACAGGAGGAACCGCGCCTCCGTATCGGCCGGCGCGCAGGGTTCCCGGAAATAGACCAACTGCTTCCCGTCGAGATAGAGGTCGAAGATCGAACGCAGGAGCGGCGGGTCGAGGTCGCCCGCCAGGATCGTTCGCCGCGTCGCCTCCAGACGCGCGATCTCTGCCTGCCGCGCCTGCTGCCGGGCCTCCAGCCGGGCCCGGCCCCACCGAACGGCGCCGACCACCAGGATCCCGAGCGTCATCGAGACCACGAGCGCCCCCGGCAGGAACCGCGAAACCGCCAGGTCCCGGAGTCCGGGCCGGGGCCCCCCGACCGCTCCGCTCCTTCCGGGTCCGGCGCGAGCCGGCGCCGCGCCGGTCGACGCCGAATCCCGCAGGAAACCCCGCGCCAGGACGAGGATGAGCAGTCCGACCGGAACCGCGAACCAGGATGGCGGGACCCACCAGTAGAACCAGAGGCCCCGCGAATAGATGTTGAACGATGCCAATTGGAGGACGACCGGCGCGTACCAATACCGCGGAGACCGGAACGCGAGAATCAGGGCGAAGATCTCCGCGGGGAAGAAATACCGACCGTGCATCTTCGGCAGGATGTACGGCGCCAGGAGGACGGCGAAAGTGGCGAGGAAGACGATCCGTTCCGGAGTGATCCGAACGCGGTTTCGGTGGATCGCGACGGCGATCGCCAGGAGGACGGCGACCGCCAACGCGACGAAGAGCGGATATGCGGGGAAGAACCGATCCGGCACCCACTGGTAGAGGTTCTGCGCCCGGTGCGCCAGCCGCCCCCCGAACCGCACCGACTGGTCGAGATAGATGGTCAGCAGGTCGGAGAGCGGCCGGCCGAGGAACCATGCCGGGAGCAGGGTGGCGAACCAGACCAGGGGGCTCCAGACGAAGGAGCGCCGGTTCGCCGCCTTACGCACCGCCAGCCAGAGGAAGAGCGGCGCGAGGAAGACCGCCTGCAACTTGACGCAGAGCGAGAAGCCGAAGGCCACGAATGCCCGGTGGTGACGACCCGCCAGCAGCGAATGGAGACAGATCGCGAGGAACGCCGTGTAGATGGACTCCGACTGCCCCCACCACGAGGAGTTCAGCACCACCGAAGGAAGCAGGAGCGTCGTCACTCCCGCCGCCTTCGGGATCCAACTCGACTTCGGGTATCGAAGAGCGACGCATTTCCCGACGAAGAAGGCCAGGACGAAGTCGAAGACGATCGAAATCGTCTTGATGGCCCACACCTTGGACAGCCAGGGCGAGGAGAAAGTCGCCAGGGTCAGCAGGTAGAGATACGGGACGTTGTAGTCCGCGAAGTCGTGACCGAGGGCTGCGAAACGCCCGTTCGCGACGATGAAGTCGTACCAGGGGATCAGTTGCTCGTGCATGTCCGAAGACACCCGCGGGAGCAGTGGAATCCGCGCGGCGAGAGCCGCGAGGACCCCCGCGACCACGAACCCCCGGTTCCTGATACCCCGGGCGATTCGCCGCCACGGCGATTCCCGCGAAACCGGGCCGGGATCCGCCGACGGTCCCTCCGGTGTCTCGCCGGAGGCGCCGCGAAACGGACGCGACCCGGATCCCGACTCCGAAGCGTTCGCCGAACTCATCCGCGCGGACCCTGCCGGTCCTGCCGTTCCGACGTCCCGCGGCCGGCCGTCTCGTTCACGGCCATCTCCCCCCGGCGCCTCTCCGCTTCCCGAATCGAATCCGGCGTTCATCCACTGCGCCGCGGGGCCCGGCGCCCGGCGCGGGAATGGTGACGCCCGCCCCTCGGCGCCGCGTCCGGCCGGCCCCTCGAACCGGAACGAGTCCGGACACGCCGTCAGGCCCCCCCCTCGCCGAGAGTGAGGGTAGCCTCCCGGAAACGGCCGCGGTCGGACACGAATCGCCCGGTGAGGATGAGATCGGTCGCGTTCGCCCGTGTCCGCCACGGCGCCTGGCGCCCGAAGCGGGGGAGCGTCGTCCCGTCGTGGCGGAGTTCGAAGACCGACCGGAAGTCCGGCTCTCCGCGTTCCGCCGGGTCGGTGTTGCCGCCGGGGACCGGGCGCCCGCCGGGATCGAATCGGAGCCTCGTTCGCCGGAAGCGGCGCCCCGTCCTCCGGCCGGCCGGTTCCGATGGCCGCGAACATTCCCGTATCGAGCGGGACCGCCGCCGGGCTCCTCGCTTCCGTGCCTCCGAACCCGCGGTCGCCGAAATCGAGTATCCGGTTGCCGAGGGCGTCCCGGGGCTCCCGCGAAGCCCCGCCCGACCGCAGGAGGTGAAAGAAGAACCGTCCTTCCCGGTCCTCCGCGGCGCAGCGATCCCGGTCGGTGGAGCGACTCGGTTTCGCCGAGCTGGAGCTCAAGCGTCGAAGAAGCCACCGGTTCGCCGAAAGCGCCGGCGGCGTTGGAGTTCGGGCCGGAGCAGCGGCGAAGGATCGGTGTTTCGTCGGGATGGCGCCTCTTCCGGCAAGCGTGCGGGAAGAAGGCACCGAACCCGGGCGCCCCTTCCCCCGGCGAGCGCCCGCACGGGCGGAGGGGCCGCGGAAACCCGGCCGTCGTCGAACGCCTTTTCGCGGAACCGCTCGAATCTCCCGGCGGCGTTCGAGAATGCTCGGCGGCCCCGGAACGGCGCCGCGCCCGCCGGAGGGGATCGGGCCGGCGCCACCATCCCGGGGGTTCTCCCCCGCTGACGCCCCGGCGGGATCTCGAACTCCCGGACCGGTTCCCCGTCCCGGACGGTCGAGGGTGATCCGGTCGCCGCCGGCGACCGGGGGAAACCGCCACCCGGACAGCGCCCGACGAAACACCGGGCCGAGCGACAGCAGAAGCGGCGTCGGGAGCCGGGGCTTCGAGGGACGCGGTTCGAGGTCCGGCGCGGTCGCGCCGTGGTCGACGGCCGGCCCGAAGGATCGAGTCCGCTCTCGGCAGGGCCGGTCGTTCCGGGCCGAGAACCACTCGGACCGGAGTCCGGGCCGCCATGGAGTCAGTCCCGGGTGGGGACGGCGAAGGAAGCGGTGTGGCGCACTTCGCCGGCCGGACTGGTGACCCGCACCCGGCGCGGGCCCGGGGCGAACGCCGCCGGGTCGAGGCGGAGGGAGAGGCGCTCGCGGATGCGGGCGGCGAGGCCGGCGAGGGCTTCTTCGATCTCCTCCGGGTCGCCGCCGGTGCGGAGGAGGGCGCCGCCGCTCCGCCGCGCCAACTCCTCGAGCACCCAGAAGGGGTCGGTGTTGCGGAGGCCGCGGAGGTCCCGGCCCCGGTCCATGAGCGTCCGCCCCTCGAAGACGATGCTGTTCTCCAGGTCTTCCCGGCTGACCGTCCCGTACACGCCGCCGACCCCGCCGGCGCCCACCACCGGGGGCGCGGTCACCGAGAGGATCAGCGGGGCGCTCCCGGCGGCGGCGAACAGCGGCCAGGTGTCCCGGGTCCAGGAGGCGCCGTCCACCCCGTCGGTGAAGAGCGCCAGCACCGGGCGCCCCGGGGCCTCGGCGACCAGGCCGAGCGCCAGGGTCAGGGCGTTGTTCAGCGCCGAGGGCCCGCCGCTGCGGAGCGCTGCCGCGGCTTCCGCCGCCGTTCCGCAGCCGTCCCCCCAGTTCGAGTGGAGTTCCAGCGACCGGGTGAACGAGAGGAGCGCGCAGCGGTCGCCCGGGCCGAGGCCGGAGAAGAGCGCCGCCACGCCGGAAGCGACCGCCCGGAGGCGGGGTCCGGCGACGCTGGCGCTCAGATCCACCACCGCCAGCACCGAAAGCGGCTCCGCCGGGTCGTGGTCGAAGGCCGCCGGCCGGTCGTCCACGAACACTTCCAGGGTCTCCGCCGAGGAAACGCGGACCGGGTCGCCGTCGTGGTGGACGAACGCCTCGATCCGGATCTCGTCTCGCTCGGGGCCTCCTGCGGCGGCGGTCTGCGCCGGGCCGGCGACGGCGGTCCCGGTCGCGAGACCCGAGACTCCGAGGAGCGCCGCGACGGAACCCGCGAGGCGCCGGGTCATCGGCGGGCCCCTCCGGGTTCCGCGGTAGCCGTGGCGCGCACTTCCGCCTTCAGGGCGTCGAACATCTGCCGGTATTCGAGGGCGGCGCCGAGCCAGTAGCGCCACTCCGGCTCCCAGGCGCCCGGCCGGCGGTCGAGCAGCCCGCGCGCCGCCGCCGCGGCCCCGGCGCGGTCCCCGCGGCCGAGGCGCGCCGCCACCAGCCCGGACACCGCCGAAGGCGACCGGCGGCCGCGCCGCAGCGCCTCGGCGAAGGCGGTCTCCGCGGCGGCGAAGTCGCCGGCGCCGAGGGCGATCTCCCCCCGCAGGAGGAACAGGGCGAAGCGGTCCATCGCCCGCAGCCGGCCCTCCTCCGCCCGGTCGAGTTCGGCGCCGGCCTCCGTTTCGCGGCCGAGGTCCACCAGCACCCCGGCGCGGCGGACGCGCAGGGCGGCGTCCTCCGGGGTCTCCCGCAGCATCTCCTCCAGGACCGCGGCGGCCATCGCCTGGTAGGGCTCCTCCTCCCGCTGGCGGCCGATCATCTGGAGCGTCCGGGCCTGGGCTTCCCGGAGGGCGCGGTCCCCGGGGAGGTCCGCCAGCGCCCGCTCGAAGGCGGCGACGACCGCGGCGGAATTCAGCGAGACCTGGTAGGAAGAGCAGACCGCCAGCCACCATCGGCGCAGCCAGTCTTCCCGGTCGGCGGGGTCCGGGAGCGCCCGGAGCAGTGACCGGGCGAGGTCGAAGTGGGTCTCGGCGCCGGAACGCGAGAGTCCGGCGGCTTCGGTGTGGAGGAGCGCCGCCGTCTTGAGCAGCAGCGGCCCCGGCTCCGAAGCGAGGAAGTCCCGGACCACCTCCCCGGCGTTCTCCGCCCGGTACCCGGCGAGGGCGCGGCCGGAAGTGATGAAGAGTCCGCCCCGGGTCTCCCCGAGGAGGCCCAGGTACCGGGCGCTGTCGAGCGGTTCCTGCGGGGCGCCCGCCGCGACCGCCGGCGGGGCGGGAACGAAGGTGGCCCCGGCAACGGAGACCGCTCCGGCGAGGACCGCTCCGGCGACGAGGCGGCCGGGAACGGGCCGGGCGGTGATTCGGGAGGAGGATCGAGACGCCGCCGCCGGGCGGAGGACTCGGGAAGCGCCGCGACCGGCCCGGCGCGCGCCGGCCGGCGATGGCGGGATCGCCGGCGGCCGTGACTCCGTAGAAACCGCGCGGGCGACGACCGGAGCGACGATGGCGGAGGCGGCGGCCGGCGCGGTCCGGGCGGCGGCGGGGACCGGCCGCCCGGCGGCCCCGGAGCGCGGGGCGCCGCCGCTTCGGGGTGCGTACCTATCCACGAGTGCGTTCCCGAAGTATCGTAGAGGAAATGTCCCCCTGCCCTCCCGCCGCCCGTTGACGCCTCCGTCGCTGTCCCCCCGCGACCCGGTCGTCACCGGGATGGGGCTCCTCTCGCAGGTCGGCACCGGGGTCGAGGTCCACGCCGAGACGCTCCGCGCCGGGCGGCAGGTCCCCTTCACGCCGTACCCCCCGGGGATCGAATACCGGACCGGCTGCCGGATCGTGGGCGCCTACCCGGACCCGCTCGACCCGGCGGAACTCGGCCTCGACCGGTCGGAGACCCGGTTCATGGGCCGGATGTCGCTGCTGGCGGTGCGGGCGGCGCGGCTGGCGCTCGCCGAATCGGGGATGCCGACCCGGGACGCCGCCGTCGTGGTGGGGAGCGGCACCGGCGAGATCGAAACCCACCGCGAAGTGGTGCGCCGCACCGCGCGCGGCGGCAGGGTCCGGGTACTCCCCACCACGATCCCGAAGATCATGGCCTCGACCGTGTCGGCGAACCTCGCCACCGTGCTGCGGACCCGGGGCCCCTCGGTCTCGGTGAGCGCCGCCTGCGCCGGGGGCGCCTACAACCTGCTCATCGCCGCCTCCTGGATCCGGGAGGGGATCGTGGACCACGCGCTCGCCGGCGGCGTGGAAGCGGAGGATGCCCACTTCCACCTGGGGTTCGACTCGATGCGCGCCTACACCAAGGTGGACAACGAGCGTCCGGAGCGGGCTTCCCGACCGTACGCCGCCGACCGCGCCGGGTTCGTCTTCGGCGAAGGCGCCGGACTGCTCACCCTGGAAGCGCGGGAGGCCGCCGAGCGGCGCGGCGCCCGGATCCTGGGGTCGCTCGTCGGCTGGGGGATGTCCTCGGACGCCGCCGGGGAGATGGTGGCCCCGAGCAGCGAAGGGGCCGAGTGGGCCCTCGGGCGGGCGCTGGCCCACGGCCGACTGTCCCCGGAACGGGTGGGGTACGTGAACACCCACGGGACCTCCACCCCGCTCGGGGATGTCTCCGAGGTGCGGGCGATCCGCCGGATCTTCGGCGATCGGGTCGTGCCCTACGGCTCCACGAAGGGCTACACCGGTCACACGGTCTCCGCCGCCGGGTCGCTGGAAGCGGCGTTCACCCTGCTCATGCTGCGCGGCGGCTGGCTCTCCCCCTCGGTGAACGCGGAGCCGCTCGATCCCGAACTCGAGGACTACCCGCCGGTGGCGCGGCCCCGGGAGACCGACGCCGAGTGGGCGCTCTCCAACAGTTTCGGCTTCGGCGGCACCAATGTCTCCCTCGTCCTCCGCCGGGAGGGCGGGGCCTGAACCGGGCCGCGGGTCCGCCCCGGGATCCCGAGGAAACCGCGACGATGCAGATCCGACTGGAATGGACCGGGGGCGGCACCTTCCCGGTCACGACGCCCTCCGGCGCCTCGGTGCTCCTCGACCGGGAGGCGGAGGCCGGACCTTCCCCGATGGAGGCGCTGCTCGCCTCGCTGGCCGGATGCATGGCGATCGATGTGGTCCTGATCCTGGAGCGGATGCGGACGCCGCCGGCCCGGCTGGAGGCGACCGTCTCCGGGGACCGGGCCGAGGAGCACCCGCGCCGCTTCACCCGCATCCGGCTGGAGTTCACTGCCTTCGGCGGCGCGGTGGTCCCGGACCGGCTCGAACGGGCAGTGCAGTTGTCCTTCGAGAAGTACTGCAGCGTCCTCCATTCGCTGGGGAAGGACCTCGAGTACGACTGGTCGGCGACGGTCGCCGCCGACGCCCCGTAGCCGGCGGGCGAAGGAGCCGCCGCCGGCGGGCGAAGGAGCCGCCGGCGGCGGGCGATCCCCGGCCCTTACTTCCGCGCCGGTCGCGACTCGTCCGGGGCCTCGTCGGGAAGGCCGAAAGTGAACAGCGTCCTCCCCGCGGTCACCGTGAGGAACTGCTCCCCGTCGAGGGCGAACGAGATCGGCCCGTTCCCGCCGTCGGAGGCGGCCAACCCGGTCCGGAAGTTCCAGAGGATCTCGCCGCTGTCGGCGTCGAGCGCGAAGACCCGTCCCGAATACGCGCCGCTGAAGACCAGCCCGGTCGCCGTGGCGAGGACGCCGAACCTCGACGGGAGCCGCTGGCGGTACTCCCAACTCAGGGCGCCGGTGGCGAGGTCGAAGGCCCGCACCGCGCCGTACGCTTCCTCCACCTCCAGCCACTCGTAGCGTCCGCCCAGGAAACCCCCGCCGAGCCCGGGCGAGTTCCCGGGCTCGTACTCGACCGGGACTCCCGGCCGGTATTCCGACTCGTTCCGGAAGTACCGGCACCCCTCCTCCAGGACGCGGAGGAACAGCGTTCCCCGCTCCGGGTCGTAGGCGGGGCTGTACCAGTTGGCCGCTCCCAGTTCGCACGGCCACACCAGGGTTCCCTCCTCCGAAGGCTCCATGTCCGGCGCCGGGATCGGGCGGCCGTTCTCGTCGAGTCCCTCCGCCCAGGTCTGCTTCGCGAACGGCTCGCCCCGCAGGAATTCCCCGGTCCTCCGGTCGAGCACATAGAGGAAGGCGTTCTTGTTGGAGATGACCACCAGTTCCCGCTCGACCCCCTCCCATTCGGCGTCCACCAGCACCGGGATCTGGTTCGCGTCCCAGTCGTGGGTGTCGTGCGGCGTGAACTGGAAGTGCCACTGCAGGGCGCCGGTGGCCGCCTCCAGGGCGATGAGGGAAGCGGTGTAGAGATTGTCCCCGGCGCGCCCCTCGCCGTTCAGGACCGGCGCCGGGTTGCCGACTCCCCAGTAGAGCAGCCCCAGATCGGGATCGTAGGAGCCGGTGAGCCAGGTGGCGCCGCCGCCGGTCTTCCAACTGTCGCCTTCCCAGGTATCCGCGCCCGGCTCGCCCGGGGCCGGCACGGTCCAGAAGCGCCAGACCCGCTCGCCGGTCCCGGCGTCGTAGGCGTCGAGGAAACCGCGCGCACCGACATCGCCGCCGCTCACGCCCACGATCACCTTGCCCTCCACGGCGAGCGGCGCGCCGGTGATCGTGTACCCGTGACGGTTGTCAGCGACCGGCGCGCTCCAGCGAACGGCGCCGTCCCGGGCGTCGAGCGCGAGGAGCCGGGCGTCCAGCGTCCCGACGAACACCCGGTCCCCGAGCAGGGCCACCCCCCGGTTGGTCACCGTGGAGCCGACGGTGACGACCTCTTCGAACCCGACCGACTCGTGACGCCACAGTTCCCGGCCGGTGCGCGCGTCGAGCGCGACGACGGTGCTCGGCGGCCCGGTGGAGTACAGGACGCCGTCCACCGCCAGGGGCGTGGCCTGCAGCGGACCCCACTCGAATTCGCGGGTCCAGACCGGACGCAGCCGGGACACATTCTCCTTGGTGATCCGGTCGAGCCGCGAGAACCGCTGCGAGCGGTAACTGCCGGAGTAGGTGAGCCAGTGCTCCGGGGTCTCCTCCGCGGCGCGGAGCGCGTCGAACGACACCTGCGCCGCGGGCCGGGCCGGGGCCGCGACCGGGGCGAGAGCGACGAGAGCCGCGCCGACAGCGGCCGGCCACCGCCTCATCGGGCCCTCCTCCGCCGCGCGGCGGCAACGGCCCGCTCGAGATCGTGGAGAGAAGCGGGCCGCCCGGGGACTGCACGCTCCACTTCAACGAGCTTCCCGGAGGACTCCCGGGTATCGCTCAGAGCGTTCGGTCGAGGCGGCCGAGGGACTCGGCGAGCACCCGGGCGCCGGCGGTGATCTGCGGGACGGAAGTGAACTCCAGCGGCGAGTGGCTGATGCCGTCGCGGCTGGGGACGAAGAGCATCCCGATCGGGGCGAAGACGGCGATGGACTGGGCGTCGTGGCCGGCGCCCGAGGGCATCCGCACCACCGAGTGGCCGACCGCCTCCGCCGCCGCGACGACCGTGTCCACGAACGCCGGGTCGCAGGGCGCCGCCCGGCTCAGGTAGTAGGGCTCGAAGCGGAACTCCACGCCGCTCGCCGCCGCGATCCCGCGCGCCGCCTCCTGCAGGCGGCGGTAGTGGGACTCGATGGTCTCCATGGACAGGTCGCGGATCTCCAGACTCAGTTCGACTTCGCCGGGGATCACGTTCGCCGCTCCCGGGCGCGCCTCGATGCGACCGACAGTGGCCACCTGGCGGCCCGGACGGGCGAGGGTCTCGTCGTGGACCGCGGCCACGAACCGGGAGGCGGCGACGAGCGCGTCGCGCCGGAGGGCCATGGCCGTGGTCCCCGCATGGTTCGCGAAGCCGGACACGATGACCCGGAAGCGGCGGATCCCCACGATGCCCTCCACCGCGCCGATGTCGATGCCGCCGCTGTCGAGCGCAGGGCTCTGTTCGATGTGGATCTCCAGGAAGCCGGCCACGGAGCCCGGGGAACGGCGGACCTCCCCGATCCGGCCCGGGTCGCCGCCGACCCGGCGGAGCGCCTCGCCGAGGTCGAGACCGCCGTACACCGGCAGTTCCCATTCCTCCGCCGAGACCTCCCCGGCGAGCGCCCGGCTCCCGGTCTTCCCGTTCTCCTCGTTGAAGAAGACGGCCAGTTCGAGGCCGTGGCGCAGGTCGGCGCCGGATTCGGTGAGCGCCCCGGCGGCTTCGAGCCCGCCCACGCAGCCCACCGGGCCGTCGAAGTTCCCGCCGTCCGGCACCGAGTCCAGGTGCGAACCGGTCATGAGCGGCGGAAGGGAGGGGTCCCGACCCGGACGCCGGCCGATCAGGTTGCCGGCGAAGTCGGTCTCGACCGTGAACCCGGCGGCGCGCATCCAGCCGGCGAAGAGTTCCCGGGCGGCGAGGTCCGCGTCGCTCCCGGCGGTGCGGGAGACGCCTCCGGCGGCGGTGGCGCCGATCCGCGCCAGTTCCGCCATCCGGTCGGCGATCCGGCTCTCGCGGACGGCGCCGGCCGGCCCCTGCCGGGAGAAGGCGGCCGCGGCCGGCGCCGAACCCACGGCGAGAGCGGCGCCGACCCGTCGGCCGAACTCCCGCCGGGTGAGCCGCCGCGGGCCGCCCGGGAACGCCGCCCGGCAGCGACCGCCGGGGGAGGCGTCCCTCACGACCCGGAGACCCCGCCGGGTCCCTCGACCGGGACCCCTTCGACCGGGATCACTTCGTCGGGGGCGGCGAACCCGACGATGCCGGCGGCGACCACCCGGAGATAGCCGTCGCCGGGATCCCCCTCCGCCCTGCGGGTCTCCGCGTCTCCGACTTCCACATAGAGGCCCTCCGGCAGCGAGGCGAGTTGGGGGAACGAGGGGCCCGGCCCGCTGCGGAGCGCCGCCGCCGGGCGGACGACCACGGCGAGCGGCGGCGCGGTCAGGGCGAGGCGGAGCAGGAAGGCGGAGACCCCGGCAGAGAGTACCGCCGCGGCGAGAGCGGCTCCCAGGAGGCGCCGCGGCCCCACCCGGAACAGCAGCAGCGTGGTCAGCCCGCCGCCGAGGAGCGCCGCCAGCGCCAGGGCAGCGCCGAACCGCCCCGGCGGAACCCGGCGCGCCCCGGCAGTGAAGCCCTCCATGGAGCCCAGCAGTTCCAACGCGAAAGCGTCCGTGGACGCAACGGTGGATCCGGAAGCGCCTTCCCCCTCCGCGGAAGCCGCGGCGGCGGTGAGGCGGCGGTCGAGCAGCGAGCGGGCGAGCGCCAGGTTGGCTCGCGCCTCCGGATCGCCGGGCCGGAGCTGCAGCGACCGTTCCCAGTGGAGCATGGCGTAGCCGAGCCGGCCGTCCCGGAACTCGGCGTTCCCCAGGTTGTAGTGGAGCGCCGCCCGGTCCCACCCGGCGCCCGAACCCTCGCCGGCGCCGGTCGCCCCCCCGGACCGGGCTCCGGGCTCCCCGAGCATCCCCCGCCAGATCCCGGCGGCCTCCCGGTAGTCGCCGGCGTCGTAGCGGCGGGCGGCTTCCTCCGGATCGGCGAGAGCCGCCGCCGGCGCCGCCCCGAACCCCGGGAAGGAGACGAACGCGAGGAGCGCCGCGGTCCCCGCCGCCCGCCGGACCCGGGAACCCTCGCGGGCCTTCGCGGAGATCTCGTCTTCGAGGGAGCGGATCAACTCGGTCGCCTCGCCGGCCGGCGAATCCGTCGGGGAGGCCCCCGGCGCGGCCGGCCCGGCGGCGTAGCGGGCGCTCTCGGAGCGGGAGAGGAGCGCGGCGAAGCGGCGGGCGGTCTCCGGGGCCGCTCCGGCCTCCACCAGCCGGGCGGCGGCGGCGCCGGGCGTCAGCCCGCGGGCGGAGACCGAGAACCGGTCGGCGGCGTACCCGCTGAGGATCCCGGCGACCGCAGCGGACGCGTCCATCCCGTCGCCCCCGACCCGCCCCAGCGCCCCGAGGGCGGTCCGGGCGGCGCCCTGCCGGCGGAACCGCGCCGCATGCCGGGAGCGGTAGGCGCGGCGGCGCCGATGGAAGAACACCGCCCCGTTCCAGGCGAAGGGCAACGCCAGCAGGAGGAAGAACCCGGCGCCGGGACGCCAGGGCGGAACGGCCGGCCCGCCCGCGGTCACCGGCTTCAGATACCGGATGTCCTCGCCGAATCGCTCCACCGAAGCCGGGCCGGCGGCTCCCGGCGCCGCCGCCGAGGCGCCTTCGACGGTGAGTTCCAGCGGGTCCGTCGCCAGCCGTTCGTACCGTCCGGCACCGGGGTCGAAGGCGTCGAGGGCGATCTCCGGGATCCGGCGCACGCCGCCCGCCTCGGGGACGAGCGGGAACTCCCAGAGCCGGCGGCCGCCGAAGAAGTACTCCCCGCCGGCGGCGCCGAGTCCGAGTTCCGTCGAGAGGTCCGGGTCGAAGGCGCGGAAGGCGCGGCGGAACTCCGGCGTGTCCGGGAGCGCCGGGGTTCCGGCGGCGCGCAGGTTCCCGGCGCCGGCGAGTTCGAGGCGCAGCACCAGCGGTTCCCCGACCGCCGCCGTCGCCCCCTCGAGCGGTTCCCCCTCCCGGAGGATCTCGGCGCGGAGTTCGTAGTCCCCGACCGCCCCCTCCCACCCGGCGGGGCGCCCGGCCGCAGGGATCTCCACCGCCCGGATCGTGAGGCTCGGGGCGTCGCGCAGGATCGTGACCCGGTCCGGGCCGAAGAAGGAAGTGCGCGGCGACTGCACCCGGACCTGGAAGCGCGGCCCCGGCAGTTCCCGCTCGCCGGCCCCGGTCGGGAACACCGCCCGCAGGAGCACCGGCCAGGTCTCGTAGGCGACGCCGCCGACGGTGCGCCGCGCGCGGCGCGGCCCGGGCAGCGCCCGCCGCCGGGCCAACTCCGCGCGGTCGAGGCCCTGTTCCTGCCAGGGAACATCGGGCAGCGTCACTTCCTCGGTCCAGAAACCCTCGGCGTCCGTCATCTCGACGGCGCCGGCAGCGGCGACCGGCAGTCGCGAATAGAGGCGGTAGAGGACGAGCACCTGCTCGCCGACATGGACCTCGGGATCACCCTCGGCGAAGCCGGGGGTCTCCGCCAGCACGAACACTTCGCCCTCGCCGACCTCGGCCGGCGGACGCGCGCTGAGCGCCCGGCGGTCGAACGGGTCGAAGGGATCGAAGGGCGAACCGAAGAGGGAGCCGAAAGGGTCGCGGCGGGGGCGCCTCGGGCGGAGGCTGCCGTCCTCGACGCGCACCACGATCTCCTCGGTCGCCGGGAACCCGGGGACCGGGATCGGGGGGATCCGGAGGTCGCCGGTGCGCCGGGGCCGCAGGGTGAAGTTCCACTCGATCGTCTGCTGCATCCGGCCGTTCACGAGGGAAGTCCGGAAGGTGCGGCCGCTGCCGGCCATCTCGAAGTCCTCGAGGACCGGCAGTTCCATCCGGTTCGCGCCGTCGCCGGGGACGCTCACCGTGAGCACCAGTTCGTCCTCGATCCCGATCGGGTTCCGGTCCACCATCGCTTCCGCACGCTCCTGACCGGACGCGAGCGGCGCGGGGCCGGCCGGCGCGAGGAAGCCGGCGAGCAGGAGGGCGCCGGCGGGCGCCGGGAGCCGGGCGCGCACTAGTGGCGTCCCCGGCGCAGCGCCCGCGCCCGCCGCTTCTCGAGTTGTTCCTCCTGGAAGCGGCGCTCCACTTCGGCGAGCGCTGCCAGGATGCGCTCGGCCTGCTCCGGCGAGATCTCCGGCACGCCGGCCGCCGACGGGTTCGGCGCGTCGGCCCCCGAGGGCTGTTCCTCCGGGGAAGCCGCGTCCTCCTCGCCCGGGTCCTCCGGGGGGGATCCCTCCTCTCCCGGCGACGGCTCCGGGGACTCCGGGGGCGGCTCCCCGTCGGGAGACTCGTTCTCCGGGTCGGCGGCCCCGCCGGGCTGATCCCGGCTCTGCCCTTCCTCGCCGGAGTCCGGCGGCGGCTGCCCCGAAGGATCGTCGGACTCGCTCTCCTGCGGCTCCGGCTCGTCGGACTCCTGCTCCCCGCCGCCGGATTCCGGTTCCGGCGACTGCTCCTGCTCCTGTTCTTCAGCCCGGAGGAGCGCCTGCTCCAGGTTCTGCCGCGCCTCCCGGTCCTCCGGGTCGAGGGCGACCGCTTCGCCGAAGGCCGCGGCCGCCTCCCGGAAGGCGCCGCTGCGGAACAGGGTGTTCCCCAGGTTGTAGAAGGCGTCCCGCCGGGTCGCGCCCTCCGCGCCGCCGGCGAGAGCCGCCCGGTACCCGCGCACCGCCTCGGCGAACGGACCTTCCCCCTCCGGCGCCGCGGCGGGAGCGGCAGGGCCCGAACCGGCCCCGGCTTCGCCCATCCGGTAGTGCACCCCGGCGATGTTCAGGTCGTTCTCCGGGGCCTCCGGGGCGGCGTCGCGCGCCCGGGAGAAGGCCCGCAGGGCTTCCTCCAGCCGCCCGGCCTCGAAGTGTTCCGCCCCCTCGCGGGTGTTCCGCTCCACTCCGCCGAGCGTCTGGCCCGGCGCGGCGGCGAGCGCCAGGACGACGACGAACCCGGTCACGCCGCGGCCTCCGGCTCGGCGCGAGGCGGCGCCGACGGCCGCGCGCGGCGGACGCCCGGCGCCAGGAATCCGTACGCGAAGAGCGCCGCCGCCGCCAGACCCGCCGGGATCCAGAACTGCTCGCGGTAACGACGGACGACCTCTTCCCCGAGTTCGCCGCCGGCGAGGCCGGCGATGCGTCCGGCCACCCCTTCGATCTCCCGGTCGTCGGGCGAGACCTCGTAGAAGGCGCCGCCGGTGAGCGCCGCCAGCCGCGAGAGGGTGTCCGTGTCCAGCCGGCTCACGATGGGGCTCCCGGCAGAGTCGCGCATGAGCGAGGGGCCGCCGTCCGCCGGCACCGGGATGGTGGCCCCGCCGGAGGTGCCCACGCCCACCGCCAGCACCGTGATCCCGGCCGCGTTCGCGGTCCCCGCGACTTCCGCCACCGGGGTGAGCCGGAGATCGTCCTGCTGGCCGTCGGTGAGCAGCACCACCACCCGCGCCGTGCTCTCTTCCCGCTCGAAGGCCCGCACCGCCTCGTCCATCATCGCGGCCAGATTCGTTCCCGGACTCTCCACGGCGCCGGTGGCGACGCCGGCGAGCAGCGTACGCGCCGCGCCCAGATCCGGGGTCAGCGGGCAGGAGGTGAAGGCGGTCCCGGAGAAGGCCACGATGCCCACCCGGTTCCCCGCGAGCCGCTCGAGGAGCGAGGCGGCGATGTAGCGGGCGCGCTCCATCCGGGAGGGCGCCACATCCCGCGCGTCCATGCTGAAGGAAGTATCGATCGCCAGGATCACCTCCACCCCGGCGAGCGTGACCTCGCGCTCCTCCCGGCCCCACTGCGGCCGCGCCGCCGCGGTCACCAGGAAGAGCACCGAGAGCAGCAGCAGGGCCTCCCGCAGGCGCCGGCGCCCCGGGCTCCGCCCCTCGACCAGGCGCCCGGCAGCGGCCCCGAACCGGTCCAGCCGAGCCCGCGCCCGGCGCTCGGCGAACCAGAGCAGCCCCAGGGCGAGCGGCAGGGTCCCCAGGAAGAGGAGCGCGGCCGCGTTTCCCCAGCGCATGTCAGCGATCGTTCCCGGAGTTCCCGAAGGCGGACGGGCGCCGCGGGGGGGCCGCCGCGGCCGCCGCCGGCGCGGGCCGGACGGAGCGCCGCGGACGACGGGGGGGCGCGACGGCCACGGGGACCCTCGTCAGCGAACCCGTCAGCGAACCCATGAGCGAACCCATGAGCGAACCCATCGGCGAACTCATCAGGGAATCCCTCGGGAAATCCATCAGGGAACCGTCCGCAGCGCGGTGGTGCGGAGGCCCAGCGCCAGAAGGAGGAGTCCCGCGGCCCAGCCGGCCAGTTTCGGCCCGTCGTCGGCCCAAGCGGTCCAGTCCGGCTCCCGGAACTCGGTGCGCTCCAGGGCGTCGATCTCCGCGTACACCGCGCGGAGCCCTTCGGCGTCCCGGGCGCGGAAGTAGCGGCCGCCGGTGGCGGCGGCGACCCGCCGCAGCGTCTCCTCGTCGATCCCCGGCGCCCGGCTGACCCGGGGCGAACCGTCCGGCCCCCGGACGACGAACTGCCCGCCGCCCTCGCTCCCGGCGCCGACGGTATAGACCCGGATGCCGCGGGTCTTCGCCAGCCCGGCGGCGGTCAGCGGATGGATCTCGCCGGCGTTCGAGATCCCGTCGGTGAGCAGCACGATGATCCGGCTCTCGGCGGTCGAACCTTCGAGCCGGTTCACCGAGGCGGCGATGGCGTTGCCGACGGCGGTCCCGTCCTCGATGGCGCCGATGCCGACCGAGCGGAGCTGGGCCTCCAGGATCTCGTGGTCGAGGGTCAGCGGGGTGATGGTGACCGCGTGCCGGGCGAACGCCACCGCGCCCAGCCGGTCGCGTTCCCGCCGCCGGGCGAAGTCGAGCAGCACCTCCCGGGCGACGGCGAGCCGGCTGGCAGAGCCCAGGTCCTCCGCCCTCATGCTCGAAGAGAGGTCGAGCGCCAGCACGATGTCCACCCCGACGCTCGTCCGCGACTCCCGGGTGAGCCCGGTCTGCGGCCGCGCCAGCGCCAGACTCGCCAGGACGAAGGCCAGCAGGACGAGCGCCCCGGGCAGGAAGGCCAGGCGCGCGCGGAGCGGCGTCGGCAGCGCCGCCAGTCCGGCCGCCTCCGGGAACCGGACCGCCGGGGAGGCGGCGCGGCGGGCGCCGACCCGCCGGGAGAGGGGGCCCGCCGGGTTCGGGATCGACCGCCGGGAGAAGCGCAGCACCAAGCCCGGCAGCAGGAGCGGAACGAGCAGCAACAGCAGCAGCGCCGCCGGCCAGAGCAGCCTCACGCCGAGGTCCCCGCGCTCCGGGATTCCCCGGGCGCCGCAGCGGGTGGGGGATCCGGAGCGCGGTCCCGTCCCCGGTCGCTCCCGTCCGCCGGCGGTCTCTCCGCCGGCTCCGTCGCCCCTTCTTCTTCGGGGGAGTCCGCGGTCACGGAGGGTCGCGTCCGGTCGAGGAACACTCCCGCCTCGGTGAATCGGGCCTCCGCGGCCGCCGGACGGAAGGGCCGGTCGCTGAACTTGGCCAGGTCGGCTTCGCCGAGGACGCCGGCGAGCAGGGGCAGCGCCGCCTCCGCGCCGCCGAGCGACCGCGCCCGCAGGTCCCGGAGGATCTCCCCGGTCGTCCGCTCGGCCCAGGCCGCGCCGAAACGGCGCCCGGCGTACCGCTTCATGATGCCGGCGAGCCGTTCGTAGAACCGGACCACCTCCCCGGCCGGCAGGAGCCCCGAACGCGCCAGCTCCGCCAGGGCCGCCTCCGCCTCCGCCGCCGGCGGCGGGAGCGGGACGACCGGAACCCCGGCGGCGCCGCGCCGGCGACGCCACCGCCACCAGGCCGCCAGGGCGACCGCGAGCGCGGCGAGGGTCCAAAGCCCGATCACCCCCCAGCGGGGCGGCACTTCATGGAGGAACGGCCCCCGCAGGTCGTGGAGGTCGGACCGGAGGTCGGCAGCGGCGTCGTCCGCGTCCCCGGCCGCGGGCAGCGAGGACACGACGCGCAGCGGGGCGGGCGGGGTCTCGATCCGGCGCAGGTCGCCCTCCCCGGTGCGGATCCCCACCGGAATCGCCGGGATCTCGTGGTCGCCGGGCAGGACGAAAGCGCCGAGCCGGACGACGAACCGACTCCCGGAGCCCTCCGGCGCCGCCTCCGAGGCGGTCTCCCCCTCGCCGGTCGGCGGCGCGCGGTCGGCGCCGAGGACGCGGAACGCGCCGAGCGCCTCCTCCAGGACCGGGGCCGCCTCCGCGCCGGGCGGATGCGCCACCGCCACTTCGACCTCGAAGACTTCCCCGACCTCCACCGGTTCCGACACCACCTCCGCGGTGGCCCGGAACGCCGCCCCCGTTTCCGGGAGCGGCGGCTGCGCCGGGGCCGCGCCGGCAGCCGGGGCGAGGACGAACGCGGCGGGGACCAGCGCCGCGAAGACGAACGATCTCCTCCTCATCGCCGCCGTTTCTCGCGCAGGTCGAAGAACCGGCGGAGCGGCGCTTCGTAGTCTTCGCCGGCGACCACCTCCACCAGTTCCACCCCGGCCTCCCGGAGGGTGCGCGCCGCCTCGCCGCGGCCGGCGCGGGAACGCTCCCGGAAGGCCGCCCGGACCGCGGGGGACGAGGTGTCGAGCAGTACCCGCTCCCCGGACTCGGCGTCCTCGAATTCCACCAGGCCGGCGTCCGGCAGGTCGCGTTCGCCGGGGTCGGTCACCCGCACCGCGATCAACTCGTGGCGCCGCGCCGCCGCCCGCAGCGGCCGCGCCCAGCGCTCCGGCGGATCGCCGAGGAAGTCGCTCACCAGGAACACCGTGGCCCGGCGGCGCGCCACCCGCAGGAGCAGCGACAGGGCGCCGGCGAGGTCGGTGCCCTCCCCGACGGGCTCGGCGAACAGCAGGTCGCGCAGCACCCGGAGGCCGTGGCGGCGGCCCTTCCGCGCCGGCAGCCGGCTCTCCGGGCGGTCGCTGAAGAGCATGGCGCCCACCCGGTCGCCGGAGCGGACGGCGGAGAAGGCCAGCGCCGCCGAGACCTCGGCCGCCGCCGTCCGCTTGAAGCGCCCGGTGCTGCCGAACGACTGCGAGCGCGAGACATCGAGCAGGAACAGCACCGTCAACTCGCGCTCCTCGACGAACTGCTTGACATGGAGCGAACCGGTGCGGGAAGTCACATTCCAGTCCACCGCCCGGATGTCGTCGCCGGGGGTGTAGGCGCGCACCTCGGAGAACTCCATCCCCTGCCCCTTGAAGGTGCTCAGGTACTGCCCGGCGAGCGCCGCCGAGACCAGTTTCCGGGCCCGGATCTCGATCCGCCGGACGCGGGCCAGGAGATCGGCGGTGCTGACGCCGTCCCCCTCCCCGCGGGACCGGGCGCCGTTCGACCCGGACACCGCCTCTCCGGCGCCCTGCCGGCGACGGATCAGCGCACCCATCTCCGGGCGCCCGCCTCGGCGCCCCCCACTAGGGCACCTCGACCGCGTCGAGCACCCGGCGCACGATCTCGTCCCCGTCCACTTCCTCGGCCTCCGCCTCGTAGGAGAGGATCAACCGGTGGCGCAGGACATCGGGCGCCACATGCTTCACATCCTCCGGCGCGGTGAAGTCCCGGCCGGCCAGGAAGCCGCGGGCGCGCGCCGCCCGGTAGAGGTCGAGGCTGGCCCGGGGGGAGGCCCCGTGCTCGATCAGCGGGCCGATGTCGAGTCCGAAGGCCGGCGGGTCGCGGGTGGCCGCGGTCAGGGAGAGGATGTAGTCCCGGATGCGCTCGTCCACGTACATCGCCTCCACCAGCGCCTGCGCCGCCGCGATGTCGGCCGGCCCGACGACCGGACGCACCTCCGGGACGACGAAGTTGGCCATCCGCTCCAGGATCACCCGCTCCTCGTCCCGCGAAGGGAACCCCATCCGCAACTTCATCATGAAGCGGTCCACCTGGGCCTCCGGCAGCGGGTAGGTGCCCTCCTGCTCGATCGGGTTCTGCGTCGCCAGCACCACGAACGGCTCTTCCAGTTTCCAGGTCTCGTCGCCGATGGTGACCTGCCGCTCCTGCATCGCCTCGAGCAGGGCGCTCTGCACCTTCGCCGGGGCCCGGTTGATCTCGTCGGCGAGCAGGAAGTTCGTGAACACCGGGCCCTTCCGGGGGACGAAGGTCTGGTTCCGCTGGTCGTAGATCAGGGTCCCGACCAGGTCCGCGGGGAGCAGGTCGGGGGTGAACTGGACGCGGGAGAACTCCGCCCGGACGCTCTCGGCGACGCTCTTCGCCAGGAGCGTCTTGGCGATCCCGGGCACGCCCTCGATGAGCAGGTGCCCCCGGGTGAGCAGCCCGATGAGCACCCGCTCCACCGCGGTCTGCTGCCCCACCACCACCCGGCCGAGCTCCGCGGTCAACCGGTCGGCGAACGCCTCCCGCACCTCCCGCGCCCGTTCGTCCTTCGCCGGCCCCTTCGTCGGGACGACGGCGGCCGCGTCGGCAGTCGTATCGGGACTCATCTCGTTTCCTGTCTCGGGACTCCTCCTCCGAAAACCCCCGAACCGGTCTCCGGTTCCCGAAAATTCTATCCGCCCGAGCGACCCCGCCGACTCCGGGCACGGCCATCGCGGCCCCGGCGCCGGAATCGTCGCGATTTTCTCCCGGAACGACCTCGTTTCCCCGGATTTTGTCCGATTTCAGTCGCTTTCGTCCGGTTTCCACCGAAATACGGCGGGCGGGCCATCTGTCCGCTCCCGGCTCGACCCTCGGCTCGGCTCGGCAAGGAAGACCCGGCAGCCACCGAGCGTGCTCCCGCCTCCTCCGCCGAGGACACCGCACGCCCCGTCCTCGACCGACCAGGCTTTGCGCAATCCATTTGCACATCTCAGGGATTCCCTCGGAAACCGGAACGAGCCCCCCGGCTTCGCCTCAGAGCGACCGCAGCACCGCCGCCGGCGCCCCGCGAACCGCCCGCCGCCCGGCCCGGAGCGCCGCCAGGACGACGGTGAGGGCGACGAGCGCGATCGGCGCGGCGTAGAAGAACGGCTCCCCGGTCTCCACCCAGACCACCCGGTTCCCGACGAGCCGCGCGGCCACCCAGCCGAGGAACCCCCCGGCGGCGATCCCGAGCCCGGCGACGGAAAGAGTCCCGCGAACCAGGTCCCGGATCACCCGGCGGTCGGACCCGCCCAGCGCCCGGCGGACAGCGAGACTCCGGGCACTCTGCGCCGCGGTCTCGAACACCTGGCTCCCGGCCCCGACTGCGGCCAGGAGCAGCCCCGCCAGCGAAAACACCCCCAGCGCGAACGCGGCGAAGACCGGGCTGCCCAGTTCCCGGATCCGGCGGGCCCGGACCGATTCCACCCGGAGGACCCGCAGCGCCGGAGAGATCGCGCCGGGAACGCGGGAGAGCGCCGCCAACTGTTCCCCGGTCGGCTCCTCCCGGAACCGGGTGACCACCTCGACCTTGCGCGGCCCGAGCCCGTGACCGGCTCCCTGGGCGAAGGGGACATACATCGTGGCCAACTCCTCCCTCCGGGCGAAGAGGCGCGCCCCGGGGACGACGCCCACGACCCGGGCAGCGTCCGCTCCGGGCCGCTCCGGATGACCGAGAGGGTCGGCCCGGTCGGAGAGCGCCACCGCCCGGCGGTCGAACACGGCGACCGCCGGCGCGCCGCGGAGATCGGACTCCAGGAACCCCCGCCCCCGCAGCACCGCCATCCCCAGCGTCGCGAAGAGCCCGGGACTGACCGCCCGCCGCCGCCCGACGAAGACCGCGTGCGGGACTCCCGGCGGCAGGGTCTCCGAAGGAGCCCAGCCGTCCCCCTGCATTTCGTCGGGCAGCGTGTCCGCATACCCCACCGCCTCGACACCGCCGAAGCCGGCGAAGCGCGCCGCCAGGCGGTCGAGCGTTTCGACCTTCGATTCGAACGGCAGGGTGGCCCCGCCGGGCCCGCCGAAGTCGAGCGTCACCTGGGCGAGCCCGGCCGCGCCGTACCCGTGGGCGCCCCCGAGCAGACGCCGGCCGCTCCCGGCGAGAACCGCCGCGACCACCAGCAGCACGGTCCCGGTCGCCGCGCCGAACGCCAGGAACGGGCGGGCGAGCGGGCGCGGCGACCCGGCCCCGCGGGCCACGCCGGCGGAGAACGCCGGTCCGGTGCGGGGGGAAACCCGGAGGGAGGTCAGCACCGAGGGGAGTTCGGCCAGCGCCACCGCCGAGAGCGCCAGCAGCGCGCCCCTTCCGGCGACACCCGGGCTGATCCCCCACTCCGCGTCGGCCCCGAGTTCCCCGGCGAAGGCCCGCAGCAGCGGGAGCAGGGAGCGGGCGAGAAGCCCGCCGAGCGCTGTGACGGCCGTCCCCACCAAAAGGATGCGAACGATCGCCGCCAGCGCTTCGTCGCCCCCGGCGGCGCCGAGGGAGCGGCGGATCGCCGATTCCCGTCGCTCCGCCAGGGCGCGCGACACCCGGAGCCCGACGACGCTGAGAGCCGCCGCGAGCAACAGGAACAACGCCCCCACCCGGAGGATCTCGAGGGTCGGGCGGACCGCCGCCGTCGCCGCCTCTTCCAGCGGGCGCAGCCGCACCTGCGGGTCCGGTCGCTCGCCCAGGCGCTGCAGGAGCGCCGTGGCCTCCTCGGCGGCCGCGGCGGGCGACCGGCCCGGAGCGAGCCGCGCCACGGTGGGCGAGGCGCGCATGGTGAAGGTTCCGAATTCCGGTCTCGGCTCCGGCCCCGGCATCGGCATCCAACCGTCCCAACCGCCGTCCGGGAACCGGAACGCGGCCGGCATGACCCCTACGACCCGAACCGGAACCCCGTCGAGTGCCACCTCCGTCCCTGCCACTTCGGGACTCGACCCGAACGCCGACCGCCAGAGGTCGTGGCCGAGCAGCAGCGCGGGAGAGGTCCCCTCGCTTCCGGAGGCGGCCCCCAGGTGTTCCTCCGGGGTGAAGAGCCGTCCGGCGGCCGGGCCGACGCCCAGCAGCTCCAGGAGGCTGGGGGCGAGGAGCGCCACCCGGATCGTCCGGCCACCGCCCTCCGCGCCCAGAACAGCCCGATGGGGGCTCCACTGGGCGACGCCGGCGAACGCCGAGGACTCCTCCCGGAGCGAGAGCACTTCGTGCCCGAAGACCGGCAGCGCCGGGGCCGACGCCGCTCCGCTCTCCCCGGCAGCCACCGTGACCGTCACCAGTTCCCCGGGCGCCCGGTACGGCAGGGGTCGGGCCACCACCCCATCCCACACCGCCTCGACCAGGCCGCTGGCCGCGGCCGCCGCCGAGAGGACGAGCACCACGGCCCCCGCATTCCCCGGCGCCCGGCGGAGGGATCGCACCGCCGCCTTCGCCGCGGCGAGCAGCCTCATCGTTCAGGCGAAGGGCCGCGGCGGGCGGGGATCCCGGCAGACCGCGCGGCTTCGGGCCCGGTCTCCCGACCGCTTCATCGCGGAGGGACCGGTTCCGCCGCCTCCCTCTCCCGCAGCAATTCCCCGATCGCGTCCGGACGCTCGCGGAACGACTGCCGGAGGCGGGGGTCCGGGAGCGCGTCGAGGTCGGCGCCGTGGTCGAGGAACAGCGCCACCAGGTCCGTCCGGCCCGAGAACAGGGCCAATTCCAGGGGCGGGATGCCCCGGGAGCGGTTCGGGTCGGCCCCGCCTTCGAGCAGCAGCCGGGCGATGGCGAATCGCTGCTCCTCGCGGAGCGGCGGCATCTGCGGGGCGCTGCCTCGGGCCAGATGCCAGGCCATCATCAACTGATCGAGGGCGGTCACCGACTCCGGCGGCGCGGAGCGGTTCGGGTCCGCGCCGGCGTCGAGCAATTCCCGGACAGCGGCGTACGACCCCAGATACGCGGCCCAGGTCAGCGGAGACCAGCCGCGCCCGTCCGCGGCGTCCACTTCCGCCCCGGCCTGAAGCAGGATCCCGAGAACCTCCGTCGCGTTCGCCGCCGCCGCCTGGTGGAGCGCGCCGTACCCGTGCGCGTCGCGGGCGTTCGCCGGGACCCCCGACGCGAGCATCTCGCGGACCCGGCGCGGTTCGTCCTCCGCAGCGGCCGCCACCAACTTCCCCGCCTCGCTGTCGTCCGCACGCCTCCGGGTAACCGGGTCCGCCAGCGCTTCCCCGGGAGACTCCGCGGTGGCCTCCCCGGCGGCCTCCCCGGCCCCGGCGCCCCCGGCCCCGCGGTCCGCCGCCGAAGATTCCGAAACGGCCGGACCGTCCGGCGGCGATCCGGCGCAGGCCATCCCGAACCAGGCCCCGGGCGCCGCGGCGACGGCCACCGAAACGAACGCGACGGCGACTCTCACCCACTTCCCCTCCGGGCGGAGGGAGTCTTCCACACCGGGGCGGGCCGGGGCGAACGCCGGTCGGGGGAGCATTCGCCGGGAGGGCGGCGGGTTCGCTACCATCCGCAGGTTCCGGCCGGTCGAGACGGCCCTGGAGGTTTCGCACATGTCCCACCCGTTCCGCGCCGGCAGGCGCTCGCTCCGGTCGGCGGCGCCGATCGCCCTCTTCGTCGCCCTGACCGCCCTGGTCGCCGGCCCGGCGCTCGGCTCGGAGAAGTCGGAACTCGGCACCGTCGAGTTCCCGAACTCCGGTTCCGAGGCCGCCCAGGAGGCCTTCCAGCGGGGCGTCGCCGCGCTCCACAGTTTCTGGTACGAGGAGGCGGCCGAGGCGTTCCGGAACGCCCAGGAGATCGACCCCGCCTTCGCCCTCGCCTACTGGGGCGAGGCGCTCTCCCACAACCACCCGCTCTGGTACGAGCAGGACATCGGCGCCGCCCGGGCCGTCCTGGAGCGGTTCGGCGCCACCCGCGCCGAGCGGCGGCAGAAGACGCCCACCGAGCGCGAGCGGATGTACCTGGAGACGGTGGAAGTGCTCTACGGCCCCGGCGACAAGTTCGAGCGGGACGAGAAGTACCACCGGGCGCTGCGCCGCCTCGCCGAGGCGCATCCCGAGGACGACGAGGCGCAGGCCTTCTACGCGCTCTCCTACCTCGGCCTGGTCCGGCGCGGCGAGCCCGGCTTCCATCGGCAGATGAAGGCCGGCGCCATCGTCTCCCGGCTGTTCCGCGACAAGCCGAACCACCCCGGCGCGGCGCACTATGTGATCCATTCGTTCGACGACCCGGAGCACGCCCCGCTGGCGCTCGAGGCGGCGAACCGGTACGCGGAGATCGCGCCGGAAGCGCACCACGCCCAGCACATGCCCTCGCACATCTTCGTGCAGCACGGGATGTGGGACCGCGTTTCGAAGTCGAACGAGGTGGCCTACGACGCCTCGGCGAAGTGGGTCGCGGACAAGCACCTCTCGATCACCAAGCGCGACTACCACAGCCTCGAATGGAAGGCCTACGCCGACCTGCAGCGCGGGGTGTACGCCCCGGTCCTGGACGCCATCGAAGTGGTGGAGGAATCCGCGGAAGAGACCGACTCGATGCGGCTGCGCCGGATCGCCGCTTCGATGGTCGCCCGCCACGCCATCGAGACCGGGCGCTACGACGCCATCTCCCTCCCCGAGGGCGAGACCGACACCAGCCGGTACAACTCCACCGCGAACCTCCTTCTCGCCGCCGGGATGAAGGCGGCGGCGGCCGGGGACGCTGACGGGGCCGACGAAGCGGCGAACCGCCTGCGGGCGCTTGCGGAGACCCGCGATGAGGCGGGAGAGTCGTACCAGGCGGAGTCCGTCCGCATCATGCAGCACGAAGTGGAGGCGCTCGCGGCCTCGGTGCGCGGGGAGACCGAGTCGGCGCTGAAGCACGCGGCGATGGCGACGGAGATCGAAGAGCGCCAGGACCCGCCCTCCGGGCCGACCTACCCGATCAAGCCCTCCCACGAACTGCGGGGCGAGTTGCTCCTCGCCGCCGGCAAGGCGGAGAAGGCCCGGGCGCAGTTCGAGATCAGCCTCACCCGGACGCCGAACCGGACCGCTTCGCTGCTCGGCCTGGCCCGCGCGGCCACGGCGCTCGGCGACGAAGGCGCGGCGCGGCAGGCCTACGCCACCCTCGAGACTTTCCTCGCCGAGGCGGACAGCGAGGTCCCGTTCCTCGACGAAGTCCGCCGGAACGCCGCCTCGACCACCGACCAGCAGTAACACCCCCGCCGACCCCCCGGGAACGACCCCGTCTTCCCGGGGGGAAACGGCAGGAGCCGCACCCGAGACCCGCGGATCGCGGGTCGCGTTCTCCTGCGAATGAGTCTTCTCCGGGGGATGCGTTCACCTCGTGCTCTTCGCGGTCTCCGTCACGCTCGTGATCGCCTTCGACATCGTGTGGGAGGTGTCGGCGCTCGTCGCCTGCGTGTTCCTCACTGCCTTCCCGGCCGGTCGGATGATCCGCCGATAGCCGGCGAGAGCGACGGAAGGGAGGGCCGGCGCGCTTTCCGATGTTTCCCCGAAGTCTCCCCGAGCCGGGGCGCGAACCCGAAGCGGCCCCGGCGGCGGGGTGGATGTCCGGCCCCGACGGACGCGCAGCGCCTCCGGGACTTCCCGAAGAGCGCCGGCGAGATCGCGGTCGGCCACCCCCGCACCGTCGGGCCGCCGCGGCGCGACTCGGCGCGCCCGGCGAAGGAAGCGCCGCCCCCGCTCTTCCGTGTCGAAGCCGCCGACGCCCGGGGCGGCAGCGCGAGGACCGCGCGCCCCGGCCGGCCACCCCCGACCCCGACACCCGGCATCGGCTGTCGGACGATGGCTCGGGCCCCGGCAGCCCGCCGGGGCGCGGTCAGTAGTAGCCGAGGCCGTGCTGGATGACCGTCTCCCGGAAGTTCTCGCCCTTCACCTCGACGAACTGGCAGGCCTCCCGGAGGACGGACACGCCGCGGGCGGTGATCTTGTCCCCGAGGTTCTCCCGGGGGCGGACGCGCGGCCCGAGGGGCGGGTCTTCCCCGACGCCCGGCGGCGAATCCGGCGTCGCCGAACCGGGTTCGGTCGGGTCGCCCGGCGGATAGACGGTGGTGCCGATCACGAAAACCCCGTCGTTCAGGCACCGCGTGAGGATGTAGAGGAGGCGATCCTCCACCCAGGCGCTCGCGGCGTCCGCGCCGAGTTGGTCGAGCACCACGATCTCCGACGCGAAGAGCGGCGCGAGCAGCGTTTCCTCGCTCAGCGAGCGGTCGTTCCAACTCCGCTGCAGGCTGCGGAGCAGTTGCGGCAGATAGACGAACCGGGCTCGGGCCGCGATGCCGCGTTCGCCCACGACGGCGGCGAGCGCCGCCACCGCCAGGTGCGTCTTCCCGACGCCGGAGGGGCCGCTGAGGAGCAGTCCGGCGTGGACATCGGGGTACTTCCCGGCCCAGCGCCCCACGGTCTTCTTCGCCCGGCGCAGGGCGGCGGTGGTCTCCTCGAAATCCGCGAAGGTCTTGTCCCGGAAGATCTTCGGGACGCCGAGATCGGCCAGCGACACCGCGGACGGCGACCTGTCGCGGCAGCCGCAGGGGCGCACCGGGCCGGCCCCGCCGGCCCCCAGCGCCTTCCAGCCGGTTCCGGAGCACTCCGGGCAGTCCCCGCCGCTTCGGGAGCGCCCCGCACCTCCCGCCGACCTCGGCGCCGGCGCCCGGGGGGAGGCCGGGGCGCCGGCCGCTTCCCCGGCCCGGGGCCCGGGCTCAGTCGCCTTCACGGACGCCGCCCGACCCTGGCGGGACCCCGCTCCGCCGAGTGTCGCCGGTCTCTCCCCCGGCCGGTGAGCGGGCCGGCGGTCCGGTCCCCGGCCCCGACCCGTCCCCGGCGCCGTTCCCGTTCCCGTTCCCGTTCCCCTCGGGGTTCGGCCCCGGCCGGGCGGCGGCCCCCCCGGCCGGCACCATGGCCCGCCGCGGCAGCCGGACCAGGGCGTTCCGGGTCCGTTCGCTGAGCGAATCCGACTCCCGCTCCAGTTCCCGGTGGATGAACCGGGTGAACGCGGCGATCTCCTCCTGCATCCGCTCCATCTTCCGCCGCATGTCCAGGATGATGTCCACCCCGGCGAGGTTCACCCCGAGTTCCCGGAGGTTCAGGATCGTCTGCAGTTGCTTGAGGTCGTCGTCGGTGTAGAGCCGGGTGTTGCCCTCGGTCCGCGAGGGGCGGAGCAGGCCTTCGCGTTCGTAGAGGCGCAGCGTCTGCGGATGGATGTCGAACAACTCGGCGACGGCGCTGATCATGTAGACGCCTTTCCGGCGTTCCGCGCTCACGAGGCCGCCTTCCTCGAGGCCGCGCTCCCCGCCGCCTTCCCCGCCGCCGACCGCCGCGAAAGACCCTCGGCGAGACCGCTGCGGGGCGACTGCGGGTATCTCTCGGCGACTTCGCGCAGCAACTCGCGGCAGCGGCCGTCCCGGATCTCGGGGACCCGGATCTGCACTTCCAGGAAGAGATCCCCCCGCGCGTCGCCGCGGGTGGAGCGGACGCCCCGCCCGGCGAGCCGCAGCCGGGCGCCGGGCTGGATCCCCGGCGGCAGCCGCACCGTCACCGGGCCGGAGAGGGTGGGAACCTCGATCCGGCCGCCGAGCGCTGCTTCGGTCATCGTGAGGGGCAGCGGACAGATGAGGTTGTCGCCGCGGCGCTCCAGGATCGGATGCGGGTCCACTTCCACATGCAGGCGGAGATCTCCCGGCGCCCGGCCGCCGGACCGCTCGTGCCCCTTCCCCTCGAGCACCACCGTGGCGCCTCCCTCGACGCCGGCGGGAACCCGCGCCACTTCGCGCACCGCCCGGCTCGAGAACCCCCGCCCGGCGCAGCCGGCGCAGGGCGCGGAGAAACGCGCCCCCTGCCCGCTGCATCTCTCGCAGGGGCGGGAGAAGACCATGTGGCCGTACTGCCGGGTGCGCTGGCCGGCGCCGGAACAGGAGGCGCACTCGGCCCCCGCTTCCACCGGCCGCTCGCCGCTGCCGCCGCAGTCGAGGCAGGCCTCGTTCCGGCGCACGCGCAACTGCACCTGTTTCCCGGCGAGGGATTCCACGAAGGAGAGCCGCACCCGGGTGTGGAGGTCGGCGCGGCCTTCGGCTTCCTCCGCCGTCGTCCCGGCAGCGGCGTCGCCTCCGGCGGGCGCGCCCTCCGACCGGCGTCCGAAGATCTCGTGGAGCGTCCCTTCCCGATGCACCGCTTCGCCGCCGAAGTCGAAGCCGGCGAAGCCGTAGCGGGAGACCGTGACCTCCGCCGGCGGCGCTTCCCAGTTCCCGCGGCGGTCGTACTCGGCGCGCCGACCGGGGTCCGCCAGGACCTCGAACGCCTGCCGCACCCGGCGGAAGCGCTCCCCGACGACGCGGTCGTTGGGGTTGACATCGGGATGGAGCCGCCGCGCCAGGCGCCGGTACGCCTGGCGGATGCGGGCGGCGCTCGCCGTGCGCTCGACGCCGAGAACTTCGTAGAGGTCGCGCCCGACCGGCGTCGCTCCTGGGGTCTCCACGGGGATCTCCGCCGGGATTGTCTACGGGAGGCGGGGAGGGGCTCCGGACGGGCCCCCGGCGTCCGACTTCCGCCGCCCGCCGGGAGTCCCGGTCAGACCCTCGGTCAGTTGTCCCCCACCACCTCGGCGTCGATGATGTCGTCCGCGGACGCCGCGCCGTTCCCCTTCCCGCGCTTGCCCGAGGCGCCCGGAGGCGGCGGGGGCGGCGGGCCCTTGCTCTGGGCGGTCTGCTGGTAGAGCAACTCCGTCATCCGGTGACTCGCCTTCTCGACCCCGTCCCGGGCTTCGCGGATCCGGTCCATGTCGCCCTCGGCGAGGGCCGCCCGCGCCGCGGCGATGGCCTTCTCCACGGCGACCGCGTCCTCCCCGATCTTGTCGCGGTTCTCGGCGAGATTCTTCTCCGTGCTGTGGACCAGCGCGTCCACTTCGTTGCGGAACTCCACTTCCTCGCGGCGTTTCCGGTCGGCCTCCTCGTTGGCGGCGGCCTCCTCCTTCATGGTCTCGATCTCCTCCTTGCCGAGACCGCTCGAGGCGGTGATGGTGATCGCCTGTTCCTTCCCGGTGGCCCGGTCCTTGGCCGACACGTTCACGATGCCGTTCGCGTCGATGTCGAAGGACACCTCGACCTGCGGCAGACCCCGGGGCGCCGGCGGGATCCCGACCAGGTTGAACTTGCCGAGCGTCCGGTTGTCCGAGGCCATGGAGCGTTCGCCCTGGAGCACATGGACTTCGACCTGGGTCTGGTTGTCGGCGGCGGTGGAGAAGACATCGCTCGCCCGGTGCGGGATGGTCGTGTTCCGCTCGATGAGCCGGGTGAACACCCCGCCGAGGGTCTCGATCCCGAGGGAGAGCGGGGTCACATCGAGCAGGAGCAGGTCCTTCACCTCGCCGCTGAGCACGCCGGCCTGGATGGCGGCGCCGAGGGCCACCACTTCGTCCGGGTTGACCCCCTGGTGCGGATCCTTCCCGAAGATCCCCCGGGCGATCTCCTGGACCTTCGGGATGCGCGTGGTGCCGCCCACCAGGACCACCTCGTCCACCCGGCCGTCGGCGAGGCCGGCGTCCTCGAGCGCCTGCCGGCAGGGCTTCTCGGTGCGCTCGAGGAGCGGCCCGATGAAGGACTCCAGTTTGGCCCGGGAGAGCGTCAGCGCCAGGTGCTTCGGCCCGGAGGCGTCGGCGGTGATGAAGGGCAGGTTGATCTCGGTCTCGAGGGTGGTCGAGAGTTCGATCTTGGCCTTCTCGGCGGCGTCCTTGAGCCGCTGCCGGGCCATGGGGTCGGCCGCGAGGTCGATCCCGTCCGACTTCCGGAACTCCGCGACGATCCAGTCCATCACTTCCTGGTCGAGGTCGTCGCCGCCGAGCTGGGTGTCGCCGTTCGTCGAGCGGACTTCGACGACTCCCTCCCCGACTTCGAGGATCGAGATGTCGAAGGTGCCGCCGCCGAAGTCGTACACCGCGATCTTCTCGCTCTTCTTCTTCTCGAGACCGTAGGCGAGCGCGGCGGCGGTGGGTTCGTTCACGATCCGCACCACCTCGAGCCCGGCGATCTCCCCGGCGTCCTTCGTGGCCTGCCGCTGCGAGTCGTTGAAGTAGGCCGGAACGGTGATCACCGCGCGGCCCACCGTCTCGCCCAGATAGGTCTCGGCGGAGGCCTTCATCTTCTGCAGCACCATCGCCGAGACCTCCGGGGGGGTGTACTGCTTCCCGCCGAGCGCGACCTCGATCCCGCCGTCGCTCTTCCGCGCCACCTCGTAGGACACCAGGTCCCGCTCGTCGGCGGCTTCGTCGTAGCGCCGCCCCATGAACCGCTTGATCGAAGAGACGGTGTTCCCCGGATTCGTGATCGCCTGCCGCTTCGCGACCTCGCCGACCAGCCGCTCGTTCGTCTTGGACACTCCCACCACCGAAGCGGTGGTGCGGCCGCCTTCGGCGTTGGGGACGATGACCGGCTGGTCGCCTTCCATCACGGCCACGACGGAGTTCGTCGTGCCCAGATCGATGCCGATGATCTTGCTCATGCGTTCAGTGCTGTCTCCGGGAGAGGGGGGTCAGGGCGGCGGGACCCGCCGGGGGGAAGCGGATCGCCCTCGCTGCGGCGACCCCCGATCGGGCCTTAGTTGGACGGGATTATAAGATATGAGTGATGTTGTGTCAAAGATGCGACGGGGCCGGATCTGGGAGCAGGCGGGCCCGCGGGCCGGGCTCCCGGCGCCCGGGAGGAGGTCCCCCGGGGAGGCGTGCCGAGGCCCCCGGACCTGGCTCGGCATCCGCGTCGTTCGCCGACCGCCGGGGTCACGCCTTCCTCCCGGCCGGCGAACGCCGGGCGCCGGGGGTCAGGGCAGGAGTTCGCGGATCGCCGGTTCCAGGACCTCGCGCGACTGGAAGTTCACGAAGTGGCGGACGATCGTCCCGTCGCGCCGCGCGAGGAACAGGGTCGGGAAGATGTTCACATTGCCGAGCGCGCCGCGAGATTCCGCGGTGAGGTGCAGGTTCTCGAAGGCCACCCCGCCCTTCTCCAGGCGCTCCCGCCGATCCGCGTCGGTGTACGGCAACTTGAGTACCCGGTCCGCGTTCAGTCCGATGATCGTGAGCCCCTCGTCCCCGAGGTCCTCGTGGAGTCCCTGCAGCACCGGGGCGATCTGCACGCAGGGCGGACAGTCCGTGAACCAGACATAGACCAGCGTGGCGTCGTCCATCAGCGGCGCCACCGTCGCCTCCCCGCCGGAGAGCCTCTCGCCGGCGATGGCGGGAAGATCCCGTCCCTCCCAGCCGGTGAGGCTGCGGCTCACCACCCGGGCGAAGCGGTCGTCGGCCATCACCAGGTCGCGGTCGATGGCCACCAGCGTCCCGTCGTCGCCCCGGCTCAGGAACTTCGGCACCCGCGGGTCGGCCTCCATGATCCGGAGCACGATGTCGGCGGCTTCGTCCCCGTACAGCGAGAACTGGTCGGAGATCTCGGTGAGGGTCGGCAGGCGCCCCTCCCGGCCTTCGAATTCGAGGAGGAACAGCGGCGCCCGGAAGAACACATCGTTCAGCCGGTCGAGCGCCCGGCGCTCGTCGTCCGCGGTGAAACGCTCCACCAGCGCCGACAGGAGGAGCCGTTCCCCGGGCTGCAGGATCTCGGCGACATGCTCCAGGATGCGCCGTTCGGCGTCCTGGCCCCGGGTCGGCGCCGGGGCGGCGGAGGCGGCGGAGGCAGAGAGAACGGCGGCGAGGAAGAGGGGAAGACTGCGCATGGCGCCGGATTCTAGGAGCGGCCCGGCCCTTCCGCCACTTCCGCCGGCAGAAGGCCGCCGGGCGCGGGCGGGCGTAGAATCGCCGCCGTGCCGAGCGGCCGGACTTCCTTCCCCGACGCCGGCCTGCGAGGCGCCGGTCCTCGATCCGCCGGTCGCACTCTCCCCCGTGCGGCCGGCCCCGGGGGGCCGCTGGCCGCGGCGCTGTGGCTCGCCGCGGCCGGGTGCGCCGGCCGGGGCGTGCCGGACATTCCGGTGGCGCCGCTCGACGGTTGGGCCTACGCCGCCGCCCGCGTCCCGACGCCCGGCCCGGCCCTGCCGCCGGCCGCGGAGCAGGACCTCGACGAGGCGTGGCTCCTGGTTCGGGACGGTCGCCTGGGCGAGGCGCACCTGCTCCTCGAACCCCTGCTCGCGACCGCCGGGTCGGACCCGGGAGTCCTCGCCGCCGCCGGGTACGCGGCACTCCGCGGCGGCCGGCCCCGCGCCGCCGGGGAACACTTCGACGGGGCGCTCGCCGCGGCGCCCGACAGCGCCTTCGCCGCGCTCGGGGGCTACCTGGCGGCGGTCGCCGCGGGCGACCCGGACCGCGCCTTCGACCGCCTGCGCCGGCTGGGCGAGATCGAGCCGGGGGCGCCGGCGGCCCGGGAGCGACTCCCGGCGCTGACCCTGGAAACGGCGGAGCGGCGCCTGGCCGCCGCCCGCGGCCTGGCCCGGGAGGACGCGGCGAACCCGGCGGTCGCCGCGGCCTATCTCGCCGCGCTGGAAGTCGTTCCGGAGTCCGACGACCTGCGCATGGAAGCGGCGGAAGCGGCCGTCGCCGCCGGCGCCCGGGACACCGGGGTGGATCTCTACGAAGCGGTCACCCTCAGTCGCAGCGCCCCCGAGCGGCAGGTGGCCGCCGCCGGCCTCGCCGCCGCCGAACTGCTCGCCGCGAGCGGCCGGCTGCGGGAGAGCCGCGCCCTCTTCGACCGGGTCCGCTCGCTCGGGGAGGTGACCCGGGACAGCGGCCTGGCGCGACGGGCCGCCGCTCTGGAACCCCGGCTGCGGACCGCCGACCTGCCGGCGGAGTACGCCCGCATCCGGGAAGCGGAGCGGGTGACCCGGGCGCAACTGGCGGCGCTCCTGGCCGCCGAACTCGGCGAACCGCCGGCCCCCGGCGACCGGAACCGGGAGCCGGCGCCGTTCATCGCGATCGACCTGGAGCGGACCTGGGCCGCCGACCTGATCCGCCGGGCGGTGGGCGCCGGGTACCTGACGGTCTTCCCCGACCACACCTTCAAGCCGCGGGCGTTCGTGAACCGGGCCGCCCTGGCCGACGCCCTGGCCGCGGCGCTCGCCGCCCACGACGAACCCTCCCTCCGGGAAGCCCGGGACGCCGCCGCCGACCGCCGGTTCGGGGACCTGCCCGAAATGCATCGGAGCCGGGAGGCGGCGGCGGTGGCGGTGGAACTCGGCCTGCTCCGCGTCAGCGGCGACCGGTTCCGGCCGCGGGACTTCGCTTCCGGCGCGGAGGCGGCGCGGGCCGTGAACGGCCTCCGGGCCCTGCTGGAGCCGGCCGGCGGCTGACGGTCGGCGGCGGAAGGTCGGGGAGCGCCGGTCAGATCCGGACCGAGACATAGTCCCGGCCCTCGCGCATCAACCGGCAGAAGGCCGCTTCGTCGTCCGCGCGGACGATGTCGGCGAGCCGGTTCACGGCCCCGGCGAGACTGCGCAGCGCCCGGTCGCCGTGGGCGTTCGCGCGCTGGATCTCGAAGTAGAGGCGGGGGTTCTCCCGGGCGACCGCCGCCGCCACCGCCATCTGCCGGTCGAAGGTGACGCTGGAGAGGCGCGCCAGGCGGGGCGCCTGTTCGCCGCTCTCCCGCACCGCGGTCAGGAAGGCCAGGTTCAGGGCGTGGGAGAGCCCGAGGACATAGGCGATGAGCGGGTCGTGTTCCCCGAGCGGCAGGCGCAGGATCTCGGCCATCGTCCCGGAGAACAACTCCGCGGCGGCGTCGGCGGCCCCGGCGGGGCCGACCTCCATCACCAGCACATGCCGGCGGTGGAGCACCCCGACCTCGGGACCGAACATCGGGTGTACGGAGGCGACTTCGAGCCCGCGGCGCGCCATCTCCCGGAGCCCGGGAACGAGCGGCCCCTTCACCGAGCCGATGTCGAAGACCAGGCCCCGCCGCCCCGCCGCGGCCAACCGCGGGAGGAGCGCGGCGGTCACCGACAGCGGCGTCGCGAGGACGGTGACCTCGAACGCGTCCGGGGCCTCCGACCAGTCGCGGAACACGGCGCCGCTCCCGTTCCCCGCCGCTGCACCGCTCGGGTTCCCGCCCGGACCGCCGCTCGGGTTCCCCGCCCCGTTCCCGGTCGGCCCCCCGTTCGTGGTCGCCGCCGGGTCGGCCACCGCCACCCGGAACCCCTGCTCGCCCAGGAAACGCGCGAACCATCGCCCCATGAGCCCGGCACCCCCGACGATCAGCGCCCGCCGCCCCTCCCCCTGCCGCCGGGCGCGGAGCCGCACCCCCTCCTGGCGCGCCAGCGCCGACTGCATGATGAGGCGCAGGATGTCCACCGCGAGCCCCTCCGGGAGGTTCCGCGCGCGGGCGCCGGAACGGGCGCGCTCCACCACCCGCTCTTCCTGGGCCGGGTCGTGGATCGGCGCCTTCGCGGACTCCTTCAGCCGGCCGATGGCGCCGGTGATCTCCTCCCGCCGCGCCCAGGCGTCGAGGATCTCCCCGTCCACCCGCGCCAGTTCCGCCCGCAGGCGGGCGAGTTCCTTCGGATCCGCGGCCACCGGGACGGCAGGGTAGCAAGCGGCGCGCGCCGCGAGGGTCGGGGAAACGGCGGAACCGCCCGCCGGGACGGAGACCGCGCCCGGCGGGGGCCTGCCGACGGGTACTCCGGGCCGGATCCCGCTCCCGGGCCCGGAGACCGTCTGCCTACGAGGTCAGTTCGGGGTGCAGGTGATAAACCGGTTGCGGTTCGTCCGGTCGGTATCGAAAGCGGTGGGGCCGCCGCGCCGCCGGTCGCCGTCGGCGTCCCAGACGCAGGTGACCGAGACTTCCGCCGTGAAGGTGCAGTCGTCGGTGTCCCGGATGCGCGTGAAGGTGGCGCTGAGGTCGAAGTCGCGCTCGGCGTCACAGCCGGTCCCCCCGTCGGCGTCCGTGCAGCGGAGCCCCGGATCCTCGTCCACGGCGTAGTTCTCCGGCACGCCGTCGCTTCCGGGATTTCCGTCCGCCCCCACCAGGTCGATCTTCCCGAAGTCGCCGTACTTCGGATCGCTGTCTTGGTCGAACATCTCCAGGCTCATGATCGGGCGCCAGTCGGTGACGCCGGCCACCTGTTCCCGAGCGTGGGCGAACGAATACATGCGATAGAGATCCCGGTCGGGCAGGGTGCCGTCCAGCCCCATGTTCGAGCCCCGGACTCCCGGACGAGCGTCGGCCAGCCACAGGTGGACATGCCGACTTCCCGCGGGGCGGTATTCGTCCCCCGAATTCTGCTCCCCGGCGGTTACCGGGTCTTCGTGGCGGACCACGATATCGGTCAGTCTCCCGTCCGTGTTGTCGGTTCCGCTGAGGCGGTACTCCACCCGGAACGGCCCGTCGGCGGCGATCCCTTCACCCCAGAAGGCCTCCGCCTCCGCGCGGAAGTCGGCGCAGAGATCCAACTGGTCGGTTACCTGGAAGGTGCGGCGCTCGCACCTCAGATCCACGAACGGGTCGTCGTCGCCCCATTCGACCTCGCTGCCGGCCCAGGAGACGCCGACCAGCGGGTCCACATGCAACCGGTAACCGCTGAGATGGTCGACCACCGGAACCTCGACTTCCTGGTTCGCCGGCACTCCCCCCGCACCGTACACCGTGTCCGTACCGAGGAGGAAACACCACGGCGGCCGCTCGAGCCCGGGATGATCGCCGCGGTGCGCGCCCCGACTCCGCGCGACGGACTCGTACGAGGCCCAGTCGCTGGTGGCATGGATGCCGGTGCGGGCCCAGCACTCGACGGAATCCGCTGCAGTGGCGCCGAAGCCGTTGCGGATCGGCCACGGCGGGCTGGCGGTTTCCCATTGCTGGTCGCGATTCCGGACCAGTCCGAACTTGTTGACCCGGCTCGGGGAATCCTCCGGCGCGCCCCGCATCTCGAGCGCCAGGGGCGTCGAGGTGACCGTGAGGGGGGCGCCCGGCACCACCATCGTGCCCGTCTCCGTGGCCAGGGAGATCGTCGTGAACTCGTGGGTCAACTTCGCCGGGTGACTCAGCGTGTAGGCCCAGCCGACATCGACGCCGTTGGTGAGGTTGCCGAGGCGCCGGTTGTCCGCGAGTCCCTTGTGCAGGACGAAGTCGACCTCGAACGCCTCGCAGACCGCCTCGTTGGTGAACTCCGGCGCCGCCGGCGGTTCCGCCGCGGCCTCGCTGCAGCGGAACGGCCCGCAGGTGATGAACCTCGCGTCGCCGGTCGGCGTCGCCTCCTGCCCGGCCCCGCCGGTGACCTTCCGGAACTCGAAAACGGCACCCTCGTCCACGGCCGTTCGCTGCAGCAGGTTCCAGTCCGTATAGACGAACGGCGTCAGCGATTCCCCGGGCTCCACCGTCACCCCGGCCGCCCCCTCGACGAACAGCGCCCGGATCCGCGCCCGGTGCGACGAGGACACCAGCATCCGCGGATTCACTCTCGCCATTGCCTTATCCGGGTCGGTTCCGTCGTCCGGACACAGCGCCTGCCCCTCGCAGTCCCGGTCGGCCCCCTCCTCCGGAGGCCGCATCCCCACCACGAAGGGCCGCGGCGCCGCGTCGCTCTTCCCGAACACTGCCTCGCTCCACTCGCTCACGATCGGCGACTCCACGGTCCCGGCCACGGCCCGCACCCGGAGGACCATCTCCGTCTCCGGTTCCGCAGTGACCCGAAACATCGTTTCCGTGACGATCTCGGGCGAGGCCGCGTCGAGCCCCTCCTCGGTCGCCGCCACCCGCAACTCGTAGCGCAGCGCCTCCGCCACCGGTTCCCAACTCCACTCGATGAAGTCCGACCCGCTCCCCGACACCTCGGGACTCGGCGCCCCGAGGACGAGCGGCGCCGCCCGGCTGGTACCCATGGCCGTCTCGCTCCAGTCGCCCTGCCGGTCGCCCTCGCGCGCCCGCACCCGCGCCCAGCCCGTGGTCTCCGGGGCCGCCTCGAACCGATGCGTCGTCGTGGAGACCCTCGCGGTGGCGACGGCAGAGAAGTCACCCTCCTTCAGGCTCAGTTGGATCTCGTAGCCGGTGGCCCCTGCCACGGCGTCCCAGCCGAACTCCAGGAAATCGGGGCCCGTCGCCGTCACCTTCAGCCCGCCGGGAATGCCCACCGGGTCCGGGGCCGCCGGCGCGGCCGGCGAAGGAGCCGGGGTCGTGGGGGACGCATCGTCGTCACCGCAGCCGGTCAGCGCGAGACCGGCGCCCAGCATCGGAGAGAGTAGTAGCGAGTAGAGAGAGGAACGGCGGTGACCGTTCTTCGTCGTCGGCATCGGCGAGCGGAGCTCCTTCGCGGAGGGGCGGATCGAGGGGGAGCCCCGGTGGCGGCCCGGGGAGGGCGACGAGGCCGGGCCCGCCACCGGGAACTTCGGAGCCGTATCGTAAGGGACACGGTCGGCTCCCCGGCCTCCGGCCGGCCGGAGCGGGAACGCCGCCGGCCGACAGCGCCTCGTCCGGGAATCCTCCGGCCGCCCGCGGCAGCGCACGGACGCGGCGCCGACCGGCAGGCGCCGAGGTCCCGCCGCCGCCGGCAAGCCCGCCCCCCACTGCCCGAAAACCGTGCGGTGTAGTGTGTATTCGAACTTCCATCAATTCTTTTCGATCGATCCATGATTTGCGAGACCGAATGTCGAAGTCAGGAGAGGCTCCCGGTCAACGGTTTCCGGTGAGGGGTTTCCGGCCAGGGGTTGCCGGTGAGGGGCTCGGGGAGGGCTCGCGGACCGGTTCCCGGGCGGGCCCGGGGGCCGGCCCGGTCGAGGGAGGACGCCGGGGTATCGAGGCCCGGTCAGGGGCGGCGCCGGCAGGTCCGGCCGGCGCCGGGCGGGGAATGGTCGGGGCCGGGAGCGGGGGATGCTCTCGACCCCGGGAGGTCAGCCGCCGGTCGGGTTCAGTTCGCTGTGCAGGTGAGGTAGTGGTTGTCGTTGTCGTTCGTGGTGTCGACCCTTCTGTCGCCGACGCGGCGCTCGTCGCCGTCGGCGTCCCAGGTGCAGGTCATGGAAGCCTCGATGGTGTAGGTGCAGGTGTCCGTGTCCTGGATTCGGGTCAGGGTCGCGCTGAAGGGAATCTCCACCACCGCGTCGCAGCCCTTCCCGCCGTCGTCGTCCGTGCAGGCGAGGTCCGGGTCCTGAACGGAGTCGTAGTTGTCAGGGATCCCATCGGAACGCTGCCAAGCCCAGGCGCTGCCGAAACGCGTTCCATGGTCGAACTTCCCCAAGTCGCCGAACCTCGGATCGCCGTCGCCGTCATGGTTACTCAGGGTGACGATCGGCCGCCAGGCCCCGCCGGAGACCCGCGCGCCGTTGAACCCGGCGACCTGATAGAGGTCCTTGTCCTGAACGGTTCCGTCGATCCCCCCGTTGCCGCCGCTGCCGTAGGTGCCTTCCTCCCTGTCGACCAGCCACATATGGGCGTGGCGGCTCGCGGCCGGTCGGTACTCCTCCCCCTTGGCCGATGTCGGCGCCTCGGGCGCCTTGTTCACGATTCTGAGGTCGGACAACCGTGTGTTGTAGGGGTAGTCGGGTTGGCTCCGATCGATAAAGTCGAAATTGAAATACGGTCGGAACTGGCCGCCATCCATGCCCTTGCCCCAGTACGCTTCCGCTTCCGCCCGGAAGTCGCCGCAGACATCCAATCGGTCCTCCGCCTCGAAGGTGACGCGGTCGCAATCGAGATCCTCGAACGGATCGTCGTCGCCCCAGGCCACGCGGCTGCCGGCCCAGGAGACCACCGCCTGCGGGTCGATATGCAGTCGATACCCGGGCACATAGTCGAACCAGGAAACCTCCGCCTCCGTGGTCGGCGCGGGGTTGTCATAGACGGCGTCGGTCATGAGCCGGAAGCAATTCGGCGGTCGCTGCAACTTCTCCGCTTCGCTGCGACTGTCGCCGAGGCTGCGGACGATCCGCTCGTACGAATCATCGTAATCGCCGCCGGTGTGGGTCAGGGGCTCGCAGTCCGTCGGCAACCCATCGGCGTCGAACCCGTTCCGGATCGGGCCCGGGTCGGAGTCGGTGGCCCGGTCCCCGTCGCGGTTGGCGGCGCCGCCGAACTTGTTCACCTTGCTCGTCCCCGAACCGGCCGCCATGACCAGCGCGGTCTCGGTCCGGGTCGCCTTCACGGTTCCTCCGGAAACCTCCAGGGAGCCGCTCCGAGTCCGGATCGTCCCGAATTCGTGGGTCACCTCGGCCGGGTGGCTGATCGTGTAGAGCCAGCCGACATCCACGCCGTTCTCCTCGTCCTGGGCGTTGCCGTTGAAGGCGATTCCCTTCACCAGGCGGAAGTCCGCCTCGAACTCCTCGCAGACCGCGGCGGCAGTGATCTCCGGGGCCTCGAGGGCTTCGGCGGCGGCCTCGGAACAGCGGAAGGGTCCGCAGGTGATGTACATCAGGTCGCCGGTCGGGACAGCCTCCTGCCCGGCGCCGAGGGTGATCCGCTCGAACCGGAACACGGCGCCCTCGTCCACCAGGGCGCGCTGCAGGGCAGTCCAGCCGCTGACCCGGCGGAACGGGGTCGCGTTCTCCCCGGCGCCGACGGTGACCGGCGGGGGCCCTTCGACGAACATCGGCGAGATCCGCGCCGGATGGGAGGCCGACACCAGCAGCGCCGGATTCGGGGAGGCGAGCGCCGTCTTCGGGTCGGTCCCGTCGTCGGGGCAGAACGCCTGCCCGCTGCAGACGCGGTCCGCCCCGGCCTCCGGCGGCCGCATGCTCACCAGGAACGGCAGCGGCGCCGCGTCACTCATCCCCGAAACCGCCTCGCTCCAATCGCTCACGATCGGCGACTCCGTGGTACCGGCGACAGCCCGCACCCGGAGGACCCTCTCCGTCTCCGGCTCCGCCGTGACCCGATGCGTCGTCCCCTCGACCATCTCCGGCGAGGCCGCGTCGAGCCCCTCCTCGGTGGCGGCCACCCGTACCTCGTAGCGCAGCGCGTCCGCCACCGGTTCCCAACTCCACTCGATGAAGTCCGCCCCGCTCCCCGAGACCTCGGGCCTCGGCGCCCCGAGGACGAGCGGCGCCGGCCGGCTGCTACCCGTCGCCGTCTCGCTCCACTCGCCCTGCCGGTCGCCCTCCCAGGCCCGCACCCGCGCCCAGCCCGTGGTCTCCGGGGCCGCCTCGAACCGATGCGTCGTCGTGGAGACCCTCGCGGTGGCGACGGTAGAGAAGTCGCCCTCCTTCCAGCTCAGTTGGATCTCGTAGCCGGTGGCCCCTTCCACGGCGTCCCAGCCGAACTCCAGGAAATCGGGGCCCGTCGCCGTCACCTTCAGCCCGCCGGGAACCCCCACGGGCTCCGGGGCCGGCGGCGCGGCCGGCGGAGGGGCCGGGGTGGCGGGGGACGACGAATCGTCGTCACCGCAGCCGGTCAGCGCGAGACCGGCGCCCAGAATCAGAGAGAGAGAGAGAGAGAGAGAGAGAGAGAGAGAGAGAGAGAGAGAGAGAGAGAGGAACGGCGGCGACCGTTCTTCGTCGTCGGCATCGGCGGGCGGATCTCCTTGGCGGGGCGGCGGATCGAGGGGGAGCCCCGGCCGCGGCCCGGGCCCGGCGACGAGGCTCGGCCGGTCCCCGCCGCCGGGAACTTCGGGGCCGTATCGTAAGGGACACGGTCGGCTCCCCGGCCTCCGACCGGCCGGAGCGGGAACGCCGCCGGCCGACAGCGCCTCGTCCGGGAATACTCCGGCCGCCCGGGGGGCGGGGCGCTGACGCGGGACGCCGAAGCCCGGCCCCTCCGGCCCGACCGCCCTCGGCGCCGGTGGGGCGGAGCCGGTCTCCCCCCGGGTTCGCGCCGGGGTTCGCCGTCGAACGGCCGGGTACACTGCCCGGTTTCCTTCCTGGCGGCCCGGTGCTCTCCCCCTCGCGTTCCGAGTTCCGCGCCCTCGCCCGGCAGGGGAACCTGGTTCCGGTCCGCCGGGACATCCTGGCCGACCTCGACACCCCGGTCTCGACCTTCCTCCGGGTGTGCCGCGGGGGGCCGGCGTTCCTGATGGAGTCCGTCGAGGGCGGGGAGAGCGTGGCCCGCTACTCGTTCCTGGGCGCGAAGCCGCTGCTGACGGTGGAGAGCCGCGGCCGCCGGGTCACCCGCCGTTTCCCCGCCGAAGGACGGAGCGAGACGCTCGAGAGCGCCGATCCGCTCTCCGCGCTCCGGGAGCAACTCGCCGCGTTCGTCCCGGCGCCGGTGGACGATCTGCCCCCCTTCTACGGCGGGTTCGTCGGGTACCTGGCGTACGACGCGGTGCGCTGCTTCGAGCGGCTGCCGGAGACCGTCGCCGACCCGCTGGGGATCCCGGACTCGGTCTTCCTCCTGACCGACACCGTGCTCGCGTTCGACCACGCCCGCAATGTGCTCTCGGTGATCGCGAACGCGCGGGTTGCGTCCCCCGCCGAGGCGGACGCCGCCTACGACGCCGCCGAGCGGCGGATCGCCGAAACGGTCGCCGAACTGGCGCGGCCGCTGCCGCCGCCGGCGGCCCGCAGCGCCGGCGGGGAAGCGCCGGCGCTCCCGGAGGCGGAGTCGAACACCGGACGCGAGGACTACCTGGAGATGGTGCGGCGCGCCAAGGAGTACCTCGCCTCCGGGGATGTCATCCAGGTGGTCCCGTCACAGCGGTTCCGGACGAAGTTGACGGTCCACGCCTTCGATGTGTACCGGGCGCTCCGGGTGGTGAACCCGTCGCCCTACATGTACTACCTCGATCTGGGGGAATTCCGGGTGGCCGGCGCCTCCCCGGAGATGATGACCCGCACCGGGGAGGGGGTCGTCGAGACCCGCCCCATCGCCGGGACCCGCCGCCGGGGCCGCGACGAGAAGGAAGACGCGGCGCTCCGGGCCGAACTGCTCGCCGACGAGAAGGAGCGGGCGGAACATGTGATGCTGGTGGATCTCGCCCGGAACGACCTGGGACGGGTCTGCGGGTACGGCGAGGTGGAGGTCGAGGACTTCTTCGGCGTCGAGTCGTACTCCCATGTGATGCATCTGGTCTCCCGGGTGCGCGGACGCCTCCGCCCGGGGCTCGACGCCTTCGACGCGCTGCGATCCACTTTCCCCGCCGGCACCCTCTCCGGCGCTCCGAAGATCCGCGCCATGGAGATCATCGACGAACTCGAGACCGAGCGGCGCGGGGTGTACGGCGGCGCGGTCGGCTACTTCTCCTTCGGCGGCGCTTCGGACACCGCGATCGCCATCCGGACGCTGGTGGAGAAGGACGGGTACGGCTACTTCCAGGCCGGGGGCGGCGTCGTCGCCGACTCGGACCCCGCCGCCGAGTACGAAGAGAGCGTGAACAAGGCGGAGGCGGTGCTCACCGCGCTCCGGATGGCGCACGCCTGGCCCGGTCCCCGCGCCGGCGAGCCGGTCGGGCGGGCGGCGCCGTAGGGCCGGGCTCCCCGGGCCATTCCTCCGACTCCGCTTCCCCGCCGACCCCATGACCCTCGTCCTCGACAACTACGACTCCTTCACCTTCAACCTGGTGCAGTTGCTGGGCGAACTCGGCGCCGAGCCGGAGGTGTTCCGCAACGACGCCCTGACGGTGGAGGAGATCCGCGCCCGGCGCCCGGCCCGGATCGTGGTCTCCCCGGGACCCCGGACCCCGGAACGGGCCGGCGTCTCGCTGGAGGCGGTGCGCTCGTTCGCCGGCGCGGTTCCCCTCCTCGGCGTCTGCCTCGGCCACCAGGCGGTGGCGGTGGCCTTCGGCGGCCGGGTCCGCCGGGCGCGGCGCCTGCGGCACGGCAAGACTTCCCCGGTGCGGCACGACGGGCGGGACCTGTTCCTCGGGATCGAGAACCCCTTCCCCGCCGTCCGCTACCACTCGCTGGTCGCCGACGAACCGATCCCCGAGGACCTCGAGGTCACCGCCCGGGCCGACGACGACGGCGAAGTCATGGCCGTCCGCCACCGCCGCTGGCCGATCTGGGGAGTACAGTTCCACCCCGAATCCATCCTGACCGGCGCCGGCCCCGCGCTGCTCCGGAACTTCCTGAACCTGACCGGCCCGAACCGGACCGGAACCGACTGAGCCGAACCGTTCCGGCGCCACCCACCCTCGAGTCTCGCGATGCCTGCCGAACCCGCCACGATGGTGCTCATCCTCCACCCCTGGGCGGAGGAGAAGGATCTGGAGAGCCTGATCCGGCGCATCGAGGAGAAGGCGCTCGACCGGGCCATCCACCGCGGGCAGGTGCGGACCCGGATCCATGTCCTGGGCGACCTGTCCCGGGAGACGGAAGCGGCCTGGCGCACGCTGCCCGGCGTCGAACAGGTGTACGGGCTGGCGAAGCCCTACCGCCTGGCGAACAAGACCCATCGCCAGTCCTCGACGCGGATCCCGGTCGGCTCCCAGCAACTCGGCAGCGACGACTTCGTGATCTTCGCCGGCCCCTGCGCCCTCGAGAACGAAGAACAGGGACTGGCCTCGGCGCGCATGGTGCGGGACCTCGGCCTCGAAGTGATGCGCGCTTCCGCGTTCAAGCCGCGCACTTCGCCCTACTCCTTCCAGGGGCTCGGGCGGGAGGGCCTCCACCTGCTCGCGCGCATCCGGGAGGACACCGGCGTCCTGGTCGAGACCGAGATCATGGATGTCCGTGATGTCGAGCCGGCCGCGGGGCTCGTGGATGTGGTGCGGATCGGCGCGCGGAACATGCAGAACTTCGACCTGTTGAAGGAGTGCGCCCGCATCGAGACGCCGGTCATCCTGAAGCGGGGGATGGCGAACACCATCCGCGAGTTCCTGCTCGCCACCGAGTACCTGCTGCAGGGGAACCCGAATGTGATCCTCTGCGAACGCGGCATCCGCTCGTTCGAGACCGCCTACCGGAACACGCTCGATGTGGGGGCGATCGCCGTCCTCAAGCAGGAGACCCACCTGCCGGTCATCGCCGACCCCAGCCACAGCGCCGGGAACAAGACGCTCGTCCCGGCGCTCGCCCGGGCGGCGCTCGCCGCCGGCGCCGACGGGCTGCTGGTCGAGGTCCACCCGAACCCGGCGGTGGCGCTGAGCGACGGCGACCAGTCCCTCTATCCCGACCAGTTCAGCGAGTTGCTCCGGGACCTGAGAAGGCTCGGCGCCGCCCTCGACCGCCGGCTGCTGCCTCCCCGGGAGGCGGAGCCGGACCTGCGGGCCGGCGCGCCGGCGGCGTGAGCCGGCCGGCTCCGAACGCCGGCCCGCTCCGGATCCCGGTCGCCGTCCCCGGGCGGCGCGCCGACTACGAGGTCCTCGTCGGCCCGGGCGCCCTCGGGGAACTCGGGCCGCTGCTCGCCCGGCGGTTCCCGGACCGGACGACGGCAGCGATCGTCGACCGGGAAGCGTTCCGCTGCCACGGCGAACGGCTGACCGCGGCGCTGCCGCCGGGCGCGCCGGTGCTCCCGCTGCAGCCCGGCGAGCGGCACAAGACCCGCGCCGAGAAGGAGCGGATCGAGGACGACCTGCTCGAGCGGCGGTTCGGGCGTGACAGCGTCCTGGTGGCGTTCGGCGGGGGCGTCACCACCGACCTGGCCGGATTCGTGGCCGCGACCTACCTCCGGGGCGTCCCCTTCGTCGCCGTTCCCACGACGCTGCTCGCCGCGGTGGACGCCTCCGTCGGCGGCAAGACCGGCCTGGACACCCCCCGGGGGAAGAACCTCATCGGCGCCCTCCATCCCCCGGCGGCGGTCGTCGCCGACACCGACCTGCTGGAGACCCTGCCCGGGCCCGAACTCCGGAACGGCGTCGCCGAGGCGGTGAAGATGGCGGCGACGCTGGACGCGGAAGACTTCGCCTTCCTGGAACGGCGGCGGGAGGCGGTCCTCGGCGGAGACCCGGAAGCGACGGCGGAACTCGTCGCCCGGAGCGTCCGGCTCAAGGCGGCGGTCGTGGCCGAGGACGAACGGGAGGCCGGACGCCGCCAGGTCCTGAACTTCGGGCACACGGTCGGCCACGGGCTGGAGCGGGCCACCGACTACCGGCTGGCGCACGGGGCAGCGGTGGCGGTGGGGATGGTCGCCGAAGCCCGGATGGCGGCGGTCGCCGGACGGCTGGGCGCGGCGGACGAGTCGCGTCTCGGGTCGCTCCTCCGGGACTTCGGGCTGCCGACGACCGCCCCGGAGGCGGCGGCGCGGGCGGCGGTGGTCGCCGCGATGGGCAGCGATAAGAAGACCGTGGGCGGAGAGCCGCGCTTCGTGACCCTCGAAGGCCTCGGGAGGGTCCGGGAGCGGAACGACGCCGGGAGACCGGCCTGGTCGCACCCGATGCCGGAAGCCGCGCTCGCCGCCGGACTGGAGGCCATCGGGTTGTGACCGGGGCCGCCCCCGGACGCCCGCCGGGAAGACGACCGTGATCCCCAACGAGTCAGTCCCGGACGAGCGCCTCCGTCGCCGGAGATTCGCCGCCCGCGGCGACGAACGAAAGACCGGGCGGAGAGCAGGATGGAGGTCGGCGCGGCCCTCCCGGCGCCTCGCAGGGCGCAGGGCCCCCCGGCGGCTCCGGGGGCGCAGCGGCGCCGGGAAGCCGGCCCGGACGCGCTCGATGGCGGAAGCCGCGCTCGCCGCCGGGCCGGACGCCGTCAACCGGTGACCGGGGATACGCCGCGCGCCCTCTCCGGGGGGACCGCGGAGATCGCGCCGGGGCCGGCGCCGCTCTCGGCCACGGTCCGGGTTCCGGGCAGCAAGTACGAGGCGAACCGGCTGCTGCTCATCGCCGCTCTCACCGACGGCGACTCCATGATCCTCGGGGCGCCGGCCGGCGACGACCTCCGCGCGGTCCTGGCGGCGCTCCCGGCGCTCGGCGCGACGGTGGAAGTCCGCTCCCGGGAGGGCCGCCCCGAAGAGGTCCGCGTGCGCGGACTCCCGGCGCCGGAGCGTGTCCGCGCGCTGCCGCCCTGCCCGGCGCCCGCTTCCCCCGCCGACGGCGGAGCGGCGACCGCCCCCGGCGAAGCGACGACCGCCGCCGGCGAAGCGACGACCGCCGCCGGCGAAGCGACGACCGCCGCCGGCGAAGCGACGACCGCCGCCGGCGAAGCGGCGACCGACGACGACGGAATCCCCACCGCGGATGCAGGGGAGTCGGGAACGCTGCTGCGACTGCTGACCGCGGCCGCGGCGACCTCGCCGGCGGCCCTCCGGATCACCGGCGCCGGCCGACTCGGCGAGCGCCCGCTCTCCGGGCTGGTGCGGGCGCTCCGCTCGCTCGGCGCCGAGATCCGGGGCCCGGTTCGAACCGGGACCCGAACGAAGGGCCGGGGGAACCTGCCGCTCCTCGTCCGCTCCGGCCGGCCCGAGGGCGGCCTCGCCGGCAGCCGGGCGCTCCTCCCGGCGAACGAGACCAGCCAGTTCGCCAGCGCCCTGCTGATCGCCGCCGGGCGCGCGACGGGCGCCTTCCACCTCGAACTGGAGCACGACCCGGTCTCCGCCTCCTATCTCGACTTGACGGTGGAAGTCATGGGCCGCTGCGGCATCGCAGTCGAACGACAGGGGCCCCGCACCTTTCGGGTGCCCGCCGGCGCCCGCTATCGCCCGGGCGTCCGAACCGTTTCCGGCGACTGGACTTCCGCCACCTATGCGTTCGCGGCGGCGGCGCTGGCCCCCGGCCGGGTGCGGGTGCTCGGTCTCGACCCCGCCTCGCCGGTCGGCGAACGCGAGTTCCCGGCGGTGCTGCGCCGGCTCGGCTGCCGGGTCGAAGAGGCGGAGGACGCCGGGGGCTTCGCCGTGACCGTCACCGGCGGCGGCCGGCTCCGGGGCGTCGAAGCCGACTGCTCCCGGATGCCGGACGCCGCGCCCACCCTCGCCGCCCTGGCCCCCTTCGCCGAGGGCCCCACCCGGCTCACCGGGGTCGGCCACCTCCGCCACAAGGAGAGCGACCGGATCGAAGCGCTCCGGGAGGGACTCCTCCGGCTCGGCGCCGGGGTCGCCGTCTCCGCCGACAGCCTGACGATCACCCCGCCGGAAACCCTTCCCGCGAACGAGCCCGAAGACCCGTCGGGAGCCCGGCCGACCAACGCCCCGGCCTTCGATCCCCGGGGCGACCACCGGATCGCCATGGCGTTCGCGCCGGTCGGGCTGCGCCGGCCCGGGGTCCGGATCCGCGACGCCGGAGTCGTGGCGAAGTCGTTCCCGGGGTACTGGGAATTCCTGCGCGGCCTCGGCCTCCGGGTGCGCCTCGACCGGCCGCGTCCGGCGTGACCGCGCCCGACCGGCCCGGCTCAGGAGCGCCGCAGCCGGAACCCTTCGCCGGCCGCTGGCCCAACGCGGTGCTGGTCGGGGCCCGCGCCTCCGGGAAGAGCCGCGCCTCGCGCCGGTTCGCCGCCGCCACCGGCTGGACCCGGGTCAGCGCCGACGATCTCTTCGAGGAGCGGCACGGCCCGATCCCCGAGTTCGTGGCCCGTTTCGGCTGGGAGCGCTTCCGGGACGAGGAGAGCCGGATCCTCGGCGGGATCACCGGGGAGCGACTGGTGGTGGACTGCGGCGGCGGCATCGTCCTGCGCCGGGAGAACCGGGAAGCGATCCGCCGGCTGGGAACCGCGTACTGGCTCCGCGCTCCGCTCCCGGTCCTCCGCGCGCGGCTTTCGAGAGCGAAAGGGCGGAGGAACCGGCCGCCGCTCCTGGCGTCGCCCGACGGCGCCGACCGGGGGGACCCCGCGGCGGAGGCGGCGGCGGTGCTGGCACAGCGCGCGCCGCTCTACCGGCAGGTCGCCGATTTCGATCTCTGGAGCGCCGCCCCGCCCGATCCGGAGGAGCCGCCCGGGGCGAGTGGACGGCCCGCGGCAGGCCCGTCGGCGGAGATCGATGCCGCGGCCATCCTGCGCGACATCCACTTCGGGCCCGGGATCGCGCTCTCGGTCGCCGCGTCCACCGCCGAGCAGGCCACCGCCGGGCTCCTCGCCGCCTGGGAGCAGACCGGCCCCGACGACCTCCTGGAACTGCGCCTCGACCATCTCGAACGCGCCGAACCCGCCATCCTTCCCCGGATCCTCGCTCCCCTGCCCCCGGCGGCCCTCGGGCGGCTGATCGCGACCGTCCGCCGCCGGGAAGAAGGCGGCCGGTTCCCGGGCAGCGAAACGGCGCGCGTCCGGCTGCTCGTCGAGGCCGCGCGGCTCGGCGTCGGCTGGCTCGACCTCGAAGCGGAGGCGGACCGCGCCGTCTCCCCGCCGATCTCCGAACAGGCGCGGCGCGCGAACCCCGCGGTGCGGCTGGTCGCCTCGCACCACGACTTCGCCGGGATCCCGGACGACCTCGAGAGCCTCCCCGCCCGCCTCGCCGCCCGGCGACCGGCCCTGGTCAAGGTCGCCGCCGCGGCGTCGGGGTTCGAGGAAGTGGCCCGGATCCACCGGCTGCTCCGCGCCGGCGCCGCTTCCCCCATCGATCGTCCGTCCGCCGATCGTCCGTCCGCCGCCGAAAGGAGTGACGCCGCCCCGCCCCTCGTCGCCGTCGCCCTGGGCGAGGCCGGGCGGGGGCTCCGGGTGACCGCCCGCGCGGCCGGGGCCCGCCTCTCGACCTACGCCCCGCCGGCCGGCTGGCCGACCGCCGCCCCCGGTCAGCGGGACGCGGAGGCGATCCGCAGCCGGCACCGCAGATGGGGGGCGAACCTGGCGGCGCCGGTCCCGGTCTTCGGCGTGGCCGGGTTCCCGGTGGCGCAGAGCCTGAGCCCGGCGATGCACGAAGCGGCGTTCCGCCACCTCGGGATCGAGGCCGCGTACCGGCCCTTCGCCGTGCCGCCGGACGAGTTGGCGGAGTTCCTCACCGCGGCCCGGCTGGCGGAAGTCGCCGGACTGAACCTGACGATTCCCCACAAACAGGCCGCGACCGCGCTCCTCGACGGTCTCGACGCGGAGGCGCAGCGGATCGGCGCGGCGAATACGATCCTCCGGGCAGAGCCGGGCGGCAGGGACTTCGTCGGAGCGAACACGGACTGGATCGGCGCCGTGGAAGCGATCGAAGAAGCAACCCCCCTCCGGGGGCGGCGGGTGAGCCTGCTCGGCGCCGGCGGGTCGGCGCGGGCGGTGCTCTACGGCGTCCGCCGACGCGGCGCCGAGGCGGTGGTGTACGCCCGGAACGACCGGCGCGCCGCCGCTCTCGCGGACGACTTCGGCGCCCGGGCGGCGCCCTGGGCCGATCTCGCCGCGGCGGAAGGAGACCTCCTGGTGAACACCACCCCGATCGGCATGGCGCTCGGCCCCGACCCGGCCGGTTCCCCGGCCCCGCTCTCGACCGTCCTCGGCCACCGGACGGTCTTCGACCTGGTGTTCCATCCGCGCCGCACCCCGCTCCTCGAGGCCGCCGCCGGCGCCGGCCGGGCGGTGGTGCCCGGTCTCCGGATGCTGGTGCGGCAGGCCGCCCGGGCGTTCACCCGCTGGACCGGTCGCCCGGCGCCGGTGGAAGTCATGGCGCGAGCGGCGGAGGCGGCCGACGATGCCCGGTAGTTCCCTCGGCCAGGCCTTCCGGGTCACCGCCTTCGGCGAGTCGCACGGCCCGGCGATCGGGGTCGTCGTGGACGGTTGCCCGCCGCTCGTGCCGGTCGTCGAAGCGGACCTCCAGGTCGAACTCGATCGCCGGCGCCCGGGCCAGAGCGCGCTCACCACTCCCCGGACGGAAGCGGACCGGGTGGAGATCCTGTCCGGCGTCCACGAGGGGCGGACCACCGGGCACCCGGTGGCGCTGATGGTGCGGAACCGCGACGCCCGCCCCGGCGACTACGACGCCCTCCGCGAGGTGTACCGGCCCGGGCACGCGGACTCGACCTTCGCCGCCCGCTACGGGGTCCGGGACCATCGGGGCGGCGGCCGGGCTTCGGCGCGGGTGACCGTCGCCCATGTCGCCGCCGGGGCCCTCGCCGGCCTCCTGCTGCGGGAGCGGCACGGGATCGCGGTGACCGCGTATGTCCGTCGGGTGAAGGACCTCGAAGCGGAAGGGATCGTCCCCGAGCAGGTGACCCGGGAACAGGTGGAGGCGACGCCGATCCGCTGCCCGGACCCGGCCGCGGCCGCCGCGATGGCGGAGATCGTGGCCCGGGCGCGGGACGCCGGCGACTCCGTCGGCGGCGTCGTCGAATGCGTGGTGCTCGGGGCGCCCCCGGGGCTCGGCGAGCCGGTCTTCGACAAACTGGAGAGCGACCTCGCCGGGGCCATGCTCGCCATCAACGCGGTGAAGGGCTTCGAGATCGGGTCCGGTTTCGCCGGGACGCGCCTCTTCGGCAGCGAACACAACGACGCGCTGGCGATGGAGGACGGACGGCTGGTGTCCGCGACGAACCGGGCCGGGGGAGTCCTCGGCGGCCTCTCCACCGGGATGCCGATCCGGTTCCGCGTGGCGTTCAAGCCCACTTCCACCATCGCCCGCCCGCAGCGCACGGTGGACACCGCCGGGCGGGAGGTGACCCTGGCCGCTTCGGGCCGTCACGATCCCTGCGTCCTGCCCCGGGCGGTTCCCATCGTGGAGGCGATGACCCGGATCGTGCTCGCCGATCATGTCCTCCGCGCCGCCCTGGCGCGGCCGCCGGCCCCGGCCTCCCCGGCGGCGCCGGCCCCGGCGAGTTAGGATTTTCCCGTCCATCCGCTTCCGTTCGGGTTCCGTCCGGGGCGGGAGGGCCGGACGGGGAGGGCGGCTAGCTCAGTTGGGAGAGCGCGGCGTTCGCAATGCCGAGGCCACGGGTTCGAGCCCCGTGCCGTCCACCACCCCCGGCTCCCCACCCGATTCCCCGATCGCGTTTCCCCGATCCCGATCGACCCGATCCCGATCGACCGGCCGGTTGCGGCGGACCGTCTTCCTTCCGGAGGTGAGAAGAGCGTGCTGAGCCCGAATCCCGGACGGCCCCTCGCCGGACTCGCCGGACTCGCCGCCGGCCTCGCTCTCGCCGCGGCGCCGCCGCTCTCCTCCGCCGGCGAACCGTTCCGGGACCCGGGACCGACCGCGGAGGCGCCGACCCAGGGGGCAGCCGCCGCCCGCCTGCTGGAGCGGATCGAGGAGTGGGGCCGGGCGCATCCCCACTTCCAGGCGCGGTTCGAACAGCGGTTCGTCCCCCGCCTCTTCGGCCGGGAGCGGGTGGAGAGCGGGCGGCTCACGGTGCGCCGGCCCGGCCGCATGCGCTGGGACTACGAGACCCCGGAGGAGAAGGTCTTCGTCAGCGACGGGGAGAACACCTGGTTCCACATTCCCGCCGACCGCCAGGTCGTCGTGGGGTCGTTCGGATCCGCCGCCGACGGGCGCCCGGGAGCGGAGGCCCCGCCGAATCCCCTCGACTTCCTGACCGGCGCGGCGCGGATCGGCGACCACTTCGAAGCGGTCCTCCTGCCGTCGGCGAACCGGCCTCCGAACGACCTCCCCGCCGGGGACGCCGACCCCGACGCGGCGCCGCCGGCCACGATCGCCCTGGAGCCGAGGCGTCCCGGAGGCGAACTCGCCGCGCTGCGCCTGCTGGTGGAACCGGCGAGCGGCCGGATCCGGGGCATCGACTCGGAGGACTTCGAGGGCAACCGCACCGAATTCCGCTTCGACGAGTTCCGCTTCGACGATCTCCCCGAGGAAACCCGGTTCACCTTCCGGATCCCTCCCGGAACCGAAGTGGTGACCGCTCCCGCTCTCGCCGCCCCGGGCCCGCGATGAGGGCCGCTCCGCGCCGGCCGCCCGCCGCGTTCGCCGCCGGCCTCCCGCTCCTCCACTTCCCGGTCGTCGCCCTCCTCGCCGCCGGCCTCCTCGCCGGCTGCGCCACCCGCCCCCACCGGGACGCCGGGGAAGCCGCCGAACGGATGGGCCGGTACGACGACGCCGTGGCGCACTACGCCCGGGCGCTCTCGGCCCGCCCGGGGGACCCGGTCGCCGCACAGGGCCTGGCCCGGGCCAAGTTGCGGGCGGCGGCGGCACACGCGGCCGAAGCCGAACGCCGGGCGGCGGCCTCCGACTACCGGGGCGCCGAGGACGAGATGCGGACCGCGGTCCTCTTCGCCCCCGAGGACGCCGCCTACCGGGAACGCCTGGTCGCCCTCCGGGAAGCGGCGGAAACGCAGGACGAAGAGACCCGCGCCTCCTCGCTGGCCGAGATCAAGGAACGGACCCTCTCCCGCCCGCTCGGCCTCGACCTCGTCCGGGACGCCGCGGCGCCGGCCCGCTTCGTCTTCCGCGACGCCAGCCTGCGCGAGGTGCTGCTCACCCTGGCCGAGATCGGCGGCGTGAACCTGGCGTTCGACGAGGACTTCGTGGACCGCCCGGTGTCCATCGAAGCCGAGGATTCGACCTTCGCGGACGCGCTCCGGGGACTCACCTCGACCACCGGCCATTTCTTCCGGGTGGAGTCCCCGCACCTCGTCACGATCATCCCGGACACCCCGGCGAAGCGCCTCCAGTACGAGCAGGAGGTCGTCCAGACCTTCTACCTCTCCAGCGCCGAGCCGGTGGAGACCATGGACGCCCTCCGCATCACCCTGGGGCTGCGCCAGGTGGCGGTCCACGCCGGGACGAATTCGATCACGCTGGTGGACACCCGGGAACAGGTCGAGAGCGCCGCCCGGATCATCGAGGCGCTCGACCGGAGCCCGGGCGAAGTGATCGTGGAGGTGGAGTTGATGGAGGTGAACCGGGACCACCTGCAGCGGTACGGGATCCCGCTCGGGAGCCCGAGCACCGAAGGCGTGGCGCTCGCGCTCTCGCCGCGGCTCGACACCGTCCTCTCGAACCCGTACGCGGTGTCGAACCTCCGGGTGGCCGGACTGCCCGGGGCGTTGCTGCGCCTCCTCCGCTCGGACACCGACACCCAGGTGCTCGCGAACCCGCAACTCCGGGCTTCCGACGGGAAGACGGCGACCGCCGACTTCGGCGAGCGCGTCCCGGTGCCGGTCACCACCTTCGCGCCCATCGCCGCCGGCGGCCTGGCGCAGCAGCCCACCACCACCTTCGAGTACGAGAATGTGGGGGTCAGCATCGAGGTGGCGCCGCGCATCCACCACGACGACAGCGTCACCCTCCAGGTGAAGGTGCGGCTCGACAATGTCTCCGGCGCCGGGTACTCCGGGCTCCCCACCTTCGGCAACCGGGCGGTGGAGACGACCCTGCGCCTGCAGAACGGCGAGACCAGCATGATCGCCGGCCTGATCCGCCAGGAAGAACGGACCACGCTCAAGGGACTGCCCGGCATCGCCGAGGTGCCGCTGCTCGGCCGCCTCTTCGGCGACACCGAGGAACGCTCGCTCGAGTCCGACATCATCCTGACCCTGACCCCGCGCATCGTCCGGCGGGCCGCTCTCGACGCCGAGGTCTTCGGCCCGCAGTTGCGGCCCGGCCGCCCGTCGCGCAACCGCGACTGACCCCGGCGCCGGCGACCGGTCCCCGGTCATCCGGGCAGTCGTTCGGGCAGCCCGCCCCGGTCGGTCAGCCCGGCGCGGCGTAGTAGCCCTTGCGGGTGCGGGCGGTGAGCTCCGGGCGGTCCTTCACCCGGACTTCGATGCTCCGCCAGCCGCCCTCCCGGCGGTCCCGGGAGGGCAGGTACGCGATCTGGTACTGGCGGTGGAGTTCGTGCTGGATCTCCCGGAAGAAGCGCGGCAGCTCCTCCACCTCTTCCGGGTAGTAGGAGCGCCCGCCGCTCTGTTCGGCGACCGCGTCCAGGAACTCCCGGTTCAGCCGGCCGCCGCCGTCCGGGCTCCAGCCGGTGTAGCCGACGGTGTAGATCGCGCCTTCGGAGAGGCGGGCGCCTTCGAGGGCCTGCTCCCGGGTGCTGACGCTGCCCTTCGCCGCGCGCCCGGAGTCCTCGCCGTCGGAGAGGAGGATGAGCGCCTTCCGCGACTCCACCTGCGACAACTCCTGCAGGCCGGTCAGGATGGCGTCGTAGAGCGCGGTCCGGCCGAAGGGCCGCATCGCGCGGATCATCGCCACCTGGTTGCGGAGGTCGCTCTCGTAGGGCGGCCCGAAGCGGACCCCCTCGCTGAAGGTGGCCACCCGCCCCCGGTCGTCGGTCGCCATGGTGCGGAGGAAGAGGTATGCCGCGGTCTGGATGGCGGAGAGGCTGGAGCGGACCGAGGCGCTGGTGTCGAGCAGCAGCAGGCTGCTGACCGGGGTGAGTTCCGCGGTGAAGAAACCGATCTCCTGCGGGACGCCGTCCTCGAGCACCTCGAAGTCGCGTGGCCCGAGGCCGGTGATGAAACGGCCGCGCCGGTCCGAGACCACCACATCGAGGGTGACGCTGGGGACCCGGATGACGAAACTGAACCGGTCCCCGACGGTCCGCTTCCACCGGTCCCCGGCCGGGTCCTGCGGGTCGGCCGGCCGCGTTTCGCGGGTCCCTGCCGGCGGCTGGCCGGGAGCCGGATGCGGGTTCGGGAGGGGGCCGGCCCGGGGCGCCGGACCGGGGAACGACAGCGCCGCGAACCAGAACGCGGCAGCGGACAGCGTGAGGACGAGGGAGCGCACGACGGTCGGGACTCGCCGTTTAGTCTAGGCGCCGGCCCCCGCCCGTTCGGTCCGGCCCCCGGCGCGGCGCGCTCGCCTCTCGGGCCGGAGTCCGACCGCCCAACGGGGAACTCGCCAGGAGGAATCCGCACCCATGCCCGACACCCCGACCGACACCCCGACCGACACCCCGACCGACACCCCGACCGACTCCCGCAATCGCCGGGGGCGCCGCGCCGCCCCGCGGTCCGGGTCTCCCCCGAAGTCTCTGTGCCGCGCCGCCGGAGAAGCCCCCCGCCGCCGAACGGCTCCGCCGGCCTCCCGCGCCGGCTCCCCGCCCCCGCGCCGGCCTTCCGCCGGCCGGCTGGCGGTCCTCGGCGCGCTGGCGCTCGGCTGGGCCTGCGGGGGGCCGGGTCCCGCGGAAGAGGCGGGCGAGAGCGCCGACCCCGCACCCCCGGTCCCCGCCGCCGACTTCACGCTCGGCAGCGACGACACCCACAACCGCTGGAGCCGGACGATCCCGCCCACGCTCCGGGTCCCCGCCGGCGCGGTGGTCGAGATCCATACCAAGGAAGCCTCCGACGGCCAGATCACGCCGGACACGACCGCGGCGGACCTGGCCGACCTGGACTTCGGCCGCATCCACGCCCTCACCGGCCCCATCTTCGTCGAGGGCGCCGCGCCGGGAGACCTGCTCGCGGTCACCATCCACGAAGTGGAGGTCGCCGGCTGGGGCTGGGCCACCATCCTTCCCGGCTTCGGGTTCCTCGCCGACGAGTTCACCGAACCCTGGATCCGGGGCTTCGACCTGGCCCCCGGCGCGACCGAGGTCGCCTTCTCCGAAGGAGTCATCCTGCCTCTGGCCCCCTTCGCCGGAGTGATGGGAGTGGCCCCGGACACCGACGAGATGCTGGTGACGATCCCTCCCCGGGAGAACGGCGGGAACATGGACAACCGGTACCTGCGCCCGGGGACCACCGTGTACTTCCCGGTACAGGTCGAGGGCGCCCTCTTCTCCGTCGGCGACGCCCACGCGGTGCAGGGCGACGGCGAAGTGTCGGGGACCGCCATCGAGGCGCCGATGCGGCTGGTCCTCGAACTCGAAGTCCGGGAGAACCCCCACGGCATCGTCGAGCCGCAGTACGAGACCGACGAGTACTACGGGGTCACCGGGTTCGCCACGACCCTCGACGAGGCCGCGCGGAAAGCCACCCGCTTCATGATCGACCACCTGGTGGCGGCCCGCGGCCTGACCCGGGAAGAGGCGTACGTCCTGGCCTCGCTCGCCGGCGACCTCAAGATCTCGGAGACCGTGGATGTGCCGCACCTGCTGGTGAGCATGCACCTGCCGAAGTCCATCTTCCGGGAACCCTGAGCGAGGCCGCCGCTCCGGGGACCTCCCCGACCGCACTGCCGGCCCGTAGAATTCGCGTCCGGGACCGCGCCCCTCGCGACCGGGCGCCGATCGGGCGCCGACCCGGGCGCCGGACCGCGCGCGGCGCCGGCGGGAGCGCCATCGGAGTCCCGGGGAGGACCGAACCATGGCCGAATACGACGCGATCGCGGACGCCTACCGCGCTTCCAAGGAACTGCCCTTCCGCCGGGCGGAACAGCACACGCTGTTCGGGCTCCTCGGGGAGGTCCGGGGTCTCGACATCCTCGACCTGGCCTGCGGCGAGGGTTTCTACAGCCGCCTCCTGAAGCGCGCCGGCGCCGCCTCGGTCACCGGGGTGGACCTCTCCGCGGGAATGATCGAACTCGCCGAGGAGTCGGAGCGCCGGGAACCGCTCGGCTGCCGCTATCTGGTTTCCGACGCCGCCGCCTACGAGGGGCGGGAGGTGGCGGACCGGGTGGTGGCCATGTTCCTGCTGAACTACGCCCGGACCGGGGAGCAACTGCGGCGCTTCGTCCGGGTCTGCCACGACGCGCTCCGGCCCGGCGGCCGGTTCGTGGGGATGAACGACAACATCGGGAACCCGCCCCGGGGAACGGTTTCCTGGGCGAAGTACGGCTTCACCAAGACCTGCCGGCCGGACCCGGAGGAGGGCGAGCCGATCCTCTACCGGATGCGCAACCGGGACGGCGCCGAGTTCGAGTTCCGCAACTTCTACCTGAAGCCCGGGACCTACGCCGACGCCTTCCGCCGCGCCGGTTTCGTGGACTTCCGCTGGATGGCTCCCACGGTGCCCCCCGAGGAGCTGGAAGACGGCTTCTGGGCGGACTTCCTGGAGAACGACCCGCCCCTCGCCGCCTTCTCGGCGACGAAACCGGCCCGCTGACCGCTCCCCGGCCGGGGTCCGTCCGGAGCCCCTTCCGGATTCCCGGCCGCGGCGCCTCCGGGAACGCGCGCCGGCTCCGTCCCGGCGGAAGCGGAACCCGCGGGCCCGGCCCCCCGAGAGGTCGAAGCCGAGCGGGTGACCCGGCCCCGTCCCGTCCGCCGCCGCCGGGTCCGCCCGGAACCGGATCGTCAACCGGATCGTCCCGCCGGGCCGGGAGAACCCGACCGCGTCGCCGGCGGCGGTCTCCTCGACGAAACCGGGATCGAGCGGCCGGCTCTCCGCTCCCCGGGCCGGGGCGCCGGTCACCGACGGTTCCCCGCCGGGAGGCGCGATGAACGGACTGCGCGGAGAGGAGGAGGGAGGGGGCCGATGCGTTCCGGGAAGCGCGGGCGGCGCTCAGTCGCGGAGCGGCGGAATGGGGAGGGGCGCCGGGAAGATGCGCACATCGGCGCGTCCTTCGCTGCGGGTCCCGCTGTCCGGGCGCCGGAGGATCCGGGCGTCCGCCTCCCGCTCGACCTCGTCGATGCGCACCACCGCGTGCATCGGGATGTAAGTGCGGGGCACGCCGCGGAACTCCTTGGCGAGCCGTTCGCGGGTGGGGTCGATCACCTTCTGCTCGGTGTTCGTGAAGATCAGGTCGGCGATCTCGACGAAGCCGAAGATGGCGCCCTGCCCCACCGAGCGGGCGTACAACTCGTACACCTCCCCCTGGTTCAGGAAGGTGACCCGGTAGATCCGCCCCGCGCTCATCCCGTCGCTCCCCTTCCCTCCGGGTTCCCTCGTCCGTTTCCCGCCCGCCCGCGCCGCCGGTGATCTTACTCTCCGGAGGGGCGCCGCGACGCGCCGGGCGGCAGCGGCAGCGGGGGCCGGGGCGTCGGTAGAATCGCCCCGGAACGCGCCCCGCGCGGGTGGACGCAGCCGGAAACGCGACCCCACGCCGCCCGGTGTCCTCGAACGCGCCGGACCCTCCCCCGCCGGAACTCCCCGCCGCAGAGCGGAAGAAGGCTGCCGCGCTCGGGGGAGGACACCGGCGACCGACCTCCCCGCGCGCCCGGGCCCGATCCGGCGCAGCGCGAACTCTTCCCCGCGCCTCTCCCGCGGGGCACTCTCCCGCCCTTCGATGCCGAACGATCCCCCCACCGGCGCCCCCGACAGCGCCCCGAACAGCGCCCCGAACAGCGCCGCCGACCGGCGCGGCTTCGCCACCCGGGCGATCCATGTCGCGCAGCACCCCGACCCGGCGACCGGGGCAGTGGTCCCGCCGCTGGTCCAGGCGGCCACCTTCGTCCAGGAGTCGCCCGGCCGACCGGGCGACTACGAGTACGGCCGCACCGGGAACCCCACCCGGAACGCCGCGGAGGCGAACCTGGCCGCGCTCGAAGGCGGCGTCGGCGCGGTCGCCTGCGCCTCGGGCATGGCCGCGACCGCCCTGGCCTTCGACCTGGTGGAGAGCGGGCAGCGGATCGTGGCCACCCGCGACTGCTACGGCGGCGCCTACCGACTCGGCGAGCAGGTCCTCCGGCGGCGCGGGCTGGACTTCGTCTGGGTGGACACCAGCGACACCGAAGCCACCGTCCGGGAACTCGAGCGCGGGGCGGCGCTCCTCTTCCTGGAGACCCCGACGAACCCGATGCTGCGCATCGCCGACCTCCCGGCGCTCACCGAGGCCGCCCGCCGGGTCGGCGCGGTGACGGTCGTGGACAACACCTTCGCCTCCCCGTTCTTCCAGCGGCCCCTCGCCCTCGGCGCGGAGATCGTGCTCCACTCCTCGACGAAGTACCTGAACGGACACAGCGACAGCGTCGGCGGCGCCCTCGTCTGCCGCACCCGGGAGCCCCTGGAGCAGTTCCGGTTCCTGCAGAACGCCGCCGGCGCGGTCCCCTCCCCGTTCGACTGCTGGCTGCTGCTGCGGAGCGTGAAGACCCTGGCGCTGCGGATGGAACGCCATGAACGAAACGCCTCCGCGGTGGCCGAATTCCTGTCGCGGCGCCCCGAGGTCACCGCCCTCCACTACCCGGGCCGGCCCGACCATCCCGGCCACGATCGGGCCCGGAGGCAGATGAGCGGGTTCGGCGGGATGGTCTCCTTCGATCTCGGCAGCGCGGAACCGGCGCGCCGCTTCCTGGAGGCCCTCCGGGTGTTCCACCTCGCCGAGAGCCTGGGCGGGGTCGAGAGTCTGGCGAACCATCCGGCGAGCATGACCCACGCCTCGATCCCGGAGGCGATGCGCCGGGAACTCGGCGTGACCGACGGCCTGGTCCGCCTTTCCGTGGGCGTGGAGGAGGAGGCGGACCTGCTCCGGGATGTCGAGCAGGCGCTGTCCGCGGTCCGTTGACCGGGCCGGGCAGCCGGAGGGATCGGGCGATCGGAGCCGGAGTCGGGAGCGGGCCGAAGGATTCCGAAGCCGCCGGAGCGCCCGCCGACGGTTCCGGCGAACGGATCGTGGTCCGCGGGCGGGTGCAGGGCGTGGGCTTCCGCTGGACGGCGGCGCGGTTGGCGCGCTCCTTCGGCCTCGCCGGCACGGTGCGGAACCGGGCCGACGGCGCGGTGGAGATCCACGCCTGGGGGGATCCGGAGTCGCGGAACCGGTTCCGGGCGGCGCTCGGGCGCGACACCCCCGGGCGGGTGGACGAGGTGCGCACCTCGGCGCTGACTCCGGCGGAGCGCCGCGAAGTCCATGGGTTCGCCGATGACTTCCGCATCGTCTCCTGAACCGGCCGGGGGCGCCCCGACCTCCGACACCCCGACCCCCGAAACCCCCATCGTCGAGTCCCCGGCCACCGGGGCCGCCCCGACCGGATCCGCACCCGCCGGACCCGACCGGCCGGGAACCGACCCGGGGAGCCCGGCGGCGCGCCTCCGGCGGCGGATCCGCTCGATCCCCGACTTCCCCCGACCGGGCGTGCTGTTCCGCGACCTCTTCCCGCTCCTCCGGGATCCCGACGACTTCGCCGCGGCGGTCGAAGCCCTGTCCCTTCCCTTCGTCGGCCGGGAGATCGCGCTGGTGGCCGGGATCGAGAGCCGGGGTTTCCTCCTGGCCGGTCCGGTGGCCTCGAGGCTCGGCGCCGGATTGACGCCGCTCCGGAAACCGGGCAAGTTGCCCGGCGAGACGATCCGCCGGGCCTACCGCCTGGAGTACGGCGAGAGCGCGCTCGAAATGCAGGTGGACGCCGTGGAACCGGGAGAGCGGGTGCTGCTCGTGGACGATGTGCTGGCGACCGGCGGCAGCGCGGCGGCGGCGAGCGCGCTGCTCACGGCGCGGGGCGCCCGCGTCGTCGGCTGCTCGTTCCTGATCGAACTGCGGACCCTCGGCGGTCGCGAACGGCTCCGGGCCGACCGGGCTCCGGGAGATCCCGCCGCGCCGGCGATCCACACCGTCCTCCGCTACCCCTGAGCCCGCCGGTCGAGCGGGTACCATCCCCGGCGGCAGCCGGCGGGATCGCCTCGGAGGGCCCGGGCGCGCCGACGCGGCGCCTGTAGCTCAGCGGAGAGAGCGACGGATTCCTAATCCGTAGGTCGCAGGTTCGAGTCCTGCCAGGCGTACGCCGCCCCCCGCCCGCCATTCCCGGCCCGCGACCGAGCCGGCCCCTTCCCTCGAGGTTCCGGTGATCCCCTCCATTCCTCCCACTCCCGGGTTCCGCTTCCTGCTGCCGCCGGCGGTCCGGTTCCGCGCCGTCCGGTCCCGCGTCTCCCGACCGGCGACCGTCGCCGCCGCCCTGTCGTTCCTGTTCTGCGGCCTCTCCGGCGCCGCGGCGGCCCAGACTCCCCCGGCCCCGCCGCCGCCCGCGGTGCCGCCGGACCTGGTGAGCGCGCGCACCGCCCTCGCCGCCTACTTCGACGAGCAGAACCGGCCCATCCCCGACTGGGAGCGGGTCGCCGCCACGCTGGCGTTCGAACCGGACACGCCGAGCGACCGCCGCCGGGAACTCGCGTCGCGCCTCCGCTCGGTCATCAACGCCCAAGGCCTCTGGGTCGAGATGGACCAGGTCCCCTCCGACCCGGAGTACGTCGACGACGCCACCCGCCAGCAACGCTTCGCCCCCCTGCCGCTGCGCCTGCCCCGTTTCGTCCTGGCGCGAGGCCCGGACCGCGCCTGGCGCATCTCCGCCGACACCGTCCGCGAAGTGGACTCCCTCTACGAGGAGACCTTCACCTGGTACGCGCGGGGACTGCTGGAGATCCTCCCTCCGATCTTCGAGCGATCGCTCCTCGGTTTCACCCTCTGGCAGGTCGTGGGGCTCCTGTTCCTGGCGGCGCTCGCCTGGGCGGCGCAGGTCCTCCTCCGCTGGTCTTTCGCGACGGTCCTGCAGCGCATCGGCGACCGGCGGGCCGACCTCACCGCGAAGACCCTGGAGGGAATGGCGCTGCCCGCTTCCTGGCTCGCCACCGTCTGGGTCTTCCATTACTTCTTCGCCGACCTCCGGCTGCCGGTCCGCCTCGCCCAGTGGGTCGCGGTCCTGGTGGACCTGGCGCTCGCCGGCATCCTGGTGTGGCTCGCCTACCGACTCATCGACGCGGTGTGCGAAAAACTCGCCGTCCTCACCAGGCACACCGCCACCCAGATCGACGACCACCTGATCCCGCTGGCGCGCACGGTGCTCCGGGTGGGCGCGGTGCTGGGGGCCATCCTGATGGTGGCGCAGAACCACGGCTACTCCGTCACCACCGTGGTCGCCGGACTCGGTCTCGGCGGGCTGGCGGTGGCCCTCGCCGCCCAGGACACCGTCGCCAACGTGATCGGATCGCTGGCCATCGTGGCCGACCGCCCGTTCCAGGTGGGCGACTGGATCCTGGTCGGCGAGCACGAGGGCACCGTGGAACGGGTGGGGCTCCGCTCGACCCGGGTCCGCACCTTCTACGACTCGCTGGTGAGCGTCCCGAACAGCCGCATCGTGAACACCGTGGTGGACAACATGGGCCAGCGCACCTACCGGCGCATGCGCCAGATGCTGCCCCTCCGCTACGACACCGACCCGGACCGGATCCACGCCTTCGTCGAAGGCATCCGCGCCGTCATCCGGGCCAACGAGGCGATGCGCCAGGATGTGTACGAGATCCACCTGAACCGGTTCTCCGAGTCCTCGGTGGATGTCATGGTGTACTGCTTCTTCCGGGTCCCCGACTGGAACCGGGAACTGGTCGAGCGCCACAACTTCGTCCTCGAAGTGCTGAGACTGGCGCGGGAACTGGGAGTGGAATTCGCCGTCCCCGCCCGCACGCTCCAACTCGAGAGCACCCCGGAGAAGGCCCGGCCGGGCCCGAAACCCTCCGACCCGGCGGACGGCGCGGCGCTCCGGGAGACGGTCGCCGCCTTCGGCCCCGGCGGCGCCCTCTCCCGCCCCAGGGGCCCCGACCCGAAGACCTCCGACTGACGCCGCGGCCACTGCCCCCGTTCGACGACGGCATGGCGGAGCGCCGCGACTCACTCCTCCGCGCCGAAACAGACATCTGTCTGTTATGCTTCCGGGCGTGAGACCACTCCCCGGCAGCCGCCACGCGGGACGGAACCGGCGTTCGTACGCCGCGGACGGCCCCGGACCCGCCGATGGCCCGAAAGGCGGCATCCGCGCGCCGCACGGGGTGGTAGATTCGTCGCCGACGGAGATGTCGCTCGCCCGTTCGGCCCGCCTGCCCTTCGACGCCCCCTCGGAGGCCGGCCCGGAATCGGCCCCCGGGAAACAGCGCGCCGGTCGGCGGGTCGTTCGCAACGGGGCGCCGACGAACGATCTCGTCCTGAGCGCCTACCTGGCCTCGAACGAACAGGTGTTCCCGCGGGTCCTCGACCTCTATGTCGCTCCCGGGAGCGTCGTCGCCGATGTCACCTATGGCAAGGGGGTGTTCTGGAAGCAGGTCGATCCCGATCTCTACCGGGTGCTGGCCAGCGATCTCGCGAACGGCGTGGACTGCCGGGATCTTCCGTACGAGGCCGGGTCGGTGGACTGCGTGGTGCTCGATCCGCCGTACATGCATTCCCCGGGCGGGACGACCCACTCGAACCAGAACCCGTTCGAGGCCTACTATCGGAACAACGGCACCGGGAACCGGACTTCGAGCAAGTACCACGAGGCCGTGGTCGAACTGTATGTCGAAGGAGGGCGGGAGGCATACCGGGTTCTGCGGGACCTCGGCGTGTTCATCGTCAAGTGCCAGGACGAGGTCTGCTCCAATCGGCAACGATTCACCCACCTCGAACTGATCCGTGAGTACGAAGAGTCGGGTTTTGTGGCCGAGGACCTGTTCGTGGTCGTCCGCAACAATCGTCCCGGAGTCAGCCGGACGAAGAAGCAGGTGCACGCCCGGAAGAACCACTCCTACTTCCTCGTCTTCTGGAAACGGGGGAACCGCGGCGCTGTCTGGGAGCCGCCGACCTGCGGATCGGTCGGACACCATGAGCGCCGTCGCCCTCTTCCTGGAGGTCGTTCGGGAACACACTCGCAAGAGCAAGTGGACGGAGGCGACGCTCTCGCCGTTCCGTCAGGTGGCGAACACGAACCGGGGCGATATCGGGGAGGACTTCCTGTGTCGCTACCTGCGGCACGCCGGCGTATCCGTCGCGCGGAGCGCCACGCGGACGAAGATGTGGGACCCCGAGATCGAAGGGAAACGATTCGAGGTGAAGACTGCTTCGGAGGATGTCAGCGGGGCGTTCCAGTTCAACCACCTCCGCCTCGATCGGGCGTACGAGTACCTGCTGTGCCTCGGTGTCCGGCCCGAAGAGATCCGCTTCGGGGTATGGAGGAAGGGGGAAGTGTCGGAAGGCGTGGCCGGCACTTTGGTGCGGATGGCGGAGGGTCAGAGCACGACCCACGAATTGACGAAGAGCGTGCCGGCCCTGAGCCCGATCGAAGAATTGCCCGACTGGGTACGGGAAACGCTTATCGGCTGACTTCTCCGTCGCCCGGGGGCGGCGGCGCCGCCGGTCCAGCCATGGCCGGCGCTCAGCGGACCGATTCGCCGCGCCAGGTCTGTTCGTAGGAGCCGTCGCCCCGGCGCCGGAACTGGCCGGTGCGGAGGGAACCGATCTCGTACACCGGGAGCGGCGCCGCCGCCAGGCATCTCCCCTCCCCGCGAACCGCGTAGTCCGCGAAGTCGAAGTCGAGGTTGTCGAACCCGTGCGGCTGCCGCTCCTCGGTCAGGTCCCGCCGGTCGACGGGGCGGATATGCAGGAAGAACGGGTCTTCCCGGTCCGCCGGGTCGCAACCGTCCCGGACATAGACCAGCCAGTTCCGCAGCCGGTACACCTCGAAACGGGAGCGGATCGCCGGCGCCCCGGCTTCCCGGATCAGGCTCTCGAACGAATCGTCGTAGGCGGCGCGGTCGTAGAGGAAGAATTCCCGGTTCGCCCGCGTGAGCAGCCCCCGTTCCGGCTCCCGCGCCTCCCCGATCACGAAGTCCGCCAGGCCGCGCTGCTCCGGCCGTTCGACGAGGACGCGCCCCGGCAGGTAGAAGGCCACCGCGTTCCTTCCGCCGAAGGCCTCGGCGGCGAACGGATCCCCGGGAACGAACACCGCCCCCCCCTCGGTGAACCGGCGCATCGCCTCGAAGTCCTCGAGTACCCGCTCCTGCAGAGCGGCGGCCGGCGCGTCGTACCCGGCGGCGGACACCCGGTCGCGGGACACGAGGAAAACCCCGACGGCGAAGGCGGCGAAGTACGGGACAGCGGCGCCGCCCGCATACCGGCGCAGGAGGAGCAGGCCCAGCGAGAAGAATGCCAGCGGTATCCCGAAGTGGTACAGGGCCTCCAAGTCGCTGTCGGCGGTTGCGGGCCACAGGGCGAGACCGCAGAACCCGGAGAGGCCCAGCACGGCGAGCAGGGCGCCGTGGGGGACGAAGAAGGCGCCGACGAGCGCGGCGAGCGTCGCCAGCGCGCCGAACCCGACGAGAACCGCGGAGACACCCCCCTCGGTCACCCGGTCCAGCGCGTTCCGCTGATCGGTGAAAGCGAACGGAACCGTCAACGCGCCGATCCGCCGGAGTTGCCCGCGGAGAACCGGTTCCGGCTCCGCCGGCGAGTCGTCGGACGCGGCGTCCCCTTCCCCGGAGAGCGCAGCGGCCGGCCCGGCCCGGTCTGCCGCCACCGCCCCGACCGACGCGGACGCCGTCGCCCGCCGCTCCGCGCTCGAGGCGAAGTACTCGCTCCCCGCATTCAGGCCGGACAGCGCGGCGCCGAACCCCAGCGCGAAGACCCCGAGAAGCGAAACCCGGCTGCGGAACGCCGCGCGAACCCCTTCCCGGACGGCCCCTGCGCCCGGCCCCCCGCCCGCCGGCAGCGCCCGGACTTCCCGGGTTCGCCGCCGCCCCGCCGCCGTCATCCCCAACGCGACGAACGGCAGGAGCAGCGCATAGGTCTGCCATCCCAGCAGCAGGCCGAAACCGGTACCGACGACCGCCGGCCGGAATCGGTCCTCCCGCACGAAGACCACCAGGCCGCGGAAACAGAGCATCACCCCGAACAGCGCCGGCAGACCCTCGGTCGCGACCACTCCGCCGTGGCGCCAGGCGTACGCCGAGAACGCGAGCAGCGTCGCGGCGAACGCGATCCAGCGATGGGGAAGCAGCCGGCGGAGGGATGAGTACGCAAGGAACAGGATTCCCCCGAAGAACGCGATCATCAGCCATCGGGCCGCCTCCAGCGAAGCCGCCGGGCGGCCGCGGAAGGGAGCGGTCACCAACGCGAGCAGGCCGTCGCCGCCGAGCGGAAGCCGGTTGTCCCACTCGGCGACGACCGCCCCCTCCCGGTCCAGCGTCCGGCGGGAGAACCGCGCGAAGCCCTGTTCGGGGGAGAAACTCGCCGCGCGCGCCAGCGTGTCGAAGGACCTCGGATCGTCGGGGGGCGCCCGGAGGAAACCGCCGCGTCCGCTGCCCAGGAGGATCACCGTTACCAGACAGGATCCGAGCGCGACGAGCGGCGCCCGCCGGGGGCCCCCGAGGAGACCGGCCACCGCCGCCCCGCCGCGGCGGACGATCTCCGGCGCGCGCTCCCACGAGGGGTCGAGCATTCGCCACAGGCGCCGCCCCAGGACGACGAGGAGCGCGGCCAGGGCGACGGCCAGCCAGGGGAGCGGGAACAGCAGCACCTCGTGGAGATAACGGATGTAGTTGACGGTCGCCGCCGCGCCGAGGACGACCGGGACGTACCAGAAACGCGGGAACCAGAAGGCGAGAACGATGCTGAGGACTTCCGCCGGGAAGAAGTAGCGGTCATGCATCTTCGGCAGGATGAAGGGCATGAGGAGGACCGAGAAACTCGCGAGGAACACGATGAGCCCCGGCGTCAGCCGCGCGCGGCTCGAACGGACGACCAGAGCCGCGGCCACGACGACCCCTACGGCGAGCACCGAGAACAGCGGATACGCGTCGTACCAGGACTCCGGCAGCCACATATAGAGATTCGGCGCCTGCATGGTGAGCCGCGTGGCCCGGCCGGCCTGGTTCACATAGATCAGCAGCAGATCGACCAGGGGTCTTCCCAGGAACCACGCCGGCAGGAGCAACGAGAACCAGACCACCGGCGTCGCGAGGAAGGAGCGCCAGTCCACCGCTCGTTTCGCCAGCAACCACAGGAACAGGGGAGCGAGGAAAACGGCCTGCAACTTGACGGAGACGGCGAGCCCGAAGGCCGCGAACGCCCCGACCTGCCGTCCGGCGAGCAGGAAGTAGAGGCACGCGACGAGAAAGGCGGTGTAGATGGAGTCCGCCTGGCCCCACATGGCGCCGTTCAGGACCACCGTCGGCGCGAAGAGCGCGGCCAGCCCCGCCAGGACCGGTTTCATCTTCGATTCCGGGTACCGCCGGCCGACGCATTTGCCGACGAAGAACGCCAGCAGGAAGTCGAAGACGATGGAGACCGACTTGATCGCGAACAGGTCCGGGAGCCAGGACAGGTAGGCCGAGGCGCCCGCCAGCAGGTAGAAGTAGGGAGGGTTGTAGAGGTGGATGTCGTAACGCAGTCGGTCGAAACCGTTGGCGACGAGGAAGTCCCACGCCACGAAGAGGTTCCGGGCGTCGGGCGATTCGAACGGCAGCAGCGGCCAGCGGATCGCGAGCGCCCCGAGGACGCCGAGGACCGCCAGCGCGAGGGGTCCGCGCCGTTGCAGGAAGCCCCGCCCGGCGGCGCGTTCCGCCTCCGCCGACGCTCCGGACTCGGCCGGGCCCGCTCCGCCGCGCGTTCCGTTCACCGTTCCCGGCTCCGACGCGACGAGGAGCCGCCCCCCTCTTCCTTCATACCGACTCGAGCGAGGCCCCGGTCACTCGCCGCCGGCGCCGCCCGGGGGAGGCGCCGGGATCTCCACGCTCCACGAGTCCTCCCCGGCCCATTGCCCGGTCCGGATACGGCCGACCTCCGCGGGCAGCGGCACGAGCGCGAGGCATCGTCCATCCTCGACGAGGCCATGCTCCGCGAAGTCGAAGTCCCGGTTCTCGAAGTCGTCCGGCCCCGGCTCCGCTGAAGACGCGGTTTCCACCGGCCGGTACACATGCAGGAAGAACCGGTGTTCGACCCGTTCCTCCGAGCACGGCTCCCGCAGGTAGAGGAGTTCGGTTCCGTCACGCCAGAGGTCGAACTCGGAACGCGCCGACGGCTCCCCCCGGACGCCGGAGGCGAGGGACCGGTATGCGGACTCGACCCGGCCGCGGAACCGATCGAGGTCGAGCCGCAGCGCGCCTCTCCAGAGGGAATCGTTACCCGAGGTCCACTGGCCGGTCCGGACGCGGGTGAGGTCGTAGTCCGGAAGCGGAACGAGCGCCACGCACTTCCCGTCCAGCACCCTTCCGTATCGACGGAACTCGAAGTCCCAGTTCTCGAAACCGTAGCGGCGCCGCTCCGCCGGAAGATCCTCCGGATCCACGGCGAAGAAGTGCAGCAGGAACCGCGCCTCGATCTCCTCCCGGGAACAGGGTTCCTTCACGTACGCGATCGTCCCCTCCCGGACATACAGGTCGAAGGTCGAGCGGAGGGCGGCCCCGCCCCACTCCCCCGCAGCGATGGCGTCGTATGCGCTCCGATAGGGGGCCGCGACGCTCCCGATCACTTCCGCGGCGTTCGGGATCAGGAACAGGTCCGTATCCCCCTCCCCGAACACCACCGGTTCCACTTCCAGTCGCTCGTCCCATTCCTCGCGCACCAGCACGGCCAGTTCCTTCTCGTAGCGGAACGGGAGAGCCATCCAGATCCGGCCGCGGACTTCGCCGGTGTCCGCGATCTCCCGGAGGGCCCGGACGCACTCCGCCTTGGATCGCCAGCAGCTCGCGTTCCCGAGGTGGTAGCGGCCGGCGGACGGCGGATCGTGGAACCGGAGCGCCGGAATCACCGCCCGCGAAACGAAGACCAGGTCGTCGGGGCCGGCGCTTTCCGCCAGGACCTCGAAGACTGCCTCGGCGGTGCCCGGGGTTCGGTACGGGTGCGCGCGCCCGATCGCGCCGGCGCCGACGAACGCGATCCCCGCTACGGCGGCGCCGAACAGGAGCGGCCGCGCCGCCGGCCGGCGGAGGCGCCCGGAAAGCCGGTCCGGCGCGGACGCGAGAACGACCCCGGCCATGACGAAGACCACCGGTCCCAGATAGACGCACTGCCGGATGGCGCCCAGCGGGTAGAGCCGCAGGACCGCGGCGGCGGCGGCGATGCCGAGCGAAAGCGCGAAGAGCCGGACGACGGTGTCCGCGGAATCGCGCCGCTCGGCGGAGGCGCTCCCGCGAAGCCCGAAACCGAGGAACAGGGCCGCGACTCCCGCCCCGACCACCGTCGTCAAGTGCCCCGAGAGCAACTCCCAAGTTCTCAGGCCGACGAATTCCAGGATCGCCCCGAGATCGTTCCAGACTCCCGAGTAGTAGTTCCAGGGGACATGGAGCATGACCATCCCGGTCGCCGGCCCGCCGGGCGCGATCTGGTGGCGTACGGTCAACAGGTAACTGAAGACCGTTGCCGCGGCGAACGCGAGCAGGGGCGCGCCCAGGCGGCGGCGCCCCCGGATCCAGTTCCCCGGCCCTCGGCCCTCCGGGGTGCCTCCTTCCGGCGCGCCCCGATCGCCGGGCGCCAGGACGGCGGTACCGAGAACGGCGGCGCCGAAGAGCACCAGGCCGTACTGGAGCAGGGGCCCGACGAAGAGGCCCGCGGTCAGCATCTTCACGCGTCCGTCGCTGCGGTATCGCAGCAGGCCGACGATCAGCAGGGCCGCCAGGAGCGCGTCCACCGAGTACTCGCGCGCGCCCTGGCCCGCCGTGATCGCCGGCACGGAGACCGCCGCCAGCAGCGCCGCGAGGAACGCCGCCCGCCGGCTCAACCCGACGGTGGGTAACCACCAGAGCAGCACGGCCACCGTGAGCACGCCGGCAGCGGCCGGCAGGAAGCGCACGCTGAAGTTCGAGGTCGCTGCCTGCTGCGCGAGCCGGAGCGCCAGCGGATACAGGATCGGCGTACTGTTGAACCTTCGCGTGTTTTCGAGGACTTCGGACCACGAGCCCTGGCTGTTCAGCGCCGCCACCGCTTCGTCGTAGTCCAGCGACTGCTCCGAGATGCCGTGGAACCGGAGCGCCGCGGCGACGACCACGAGCGCGACCCCGGCGGCGAGAAAGCCTCGCGCCCGGCGCCGAGCCGATGGCGGGGAGGCGCCCCCGGCGACAACGGTCACTCTCCGTCACCGCCCGCCGGGGAAGGACCGTTCCCGAGAAGCCCGGCCCCCCGCGCACCGGGCCGGCGAACGAACCGGGGTCGCGGAAGGTCCCGCACTCCCGTCCGGGGCGACTCCCCGGCGCCCGACCCGGCCCGGACCACCCCCGAAGAGAGCGTCCGGTGTCCGTGTCGGTCGCGAACCGCAGCGGTCACGATTCCACCACCGCCGGTTCCCCGCTGCGACCCTCCGACGCCGCGCGGCGCCATCGTCACCCCCCGAGCCCTCACCCTCGCGTCGGAAGGCAACGGCGCCCGCCAGAACCCCGGGGCAGCCCTCATGGGGCGGAGGGCGCTGTCGCGGGGGCGCCGCCGTTCCTCACCGCCTGAAGGAATCCCCGAAAACTCGGACTCCGCTCCTCGATGGCCTTGGGATCCAACGCCCGAGCGACTTCCCCGGAGACCCGGGAGGTGTAGAGACGGGAACGAAGCAGGCGCTTCAGTCGGCGTTTCGGATTCTCGATCTCGTCCGGACGGGAAGCATCCACCTTACGCAACGGGCCACCGAGATAGGCACTGAGTCCCCCGGCGTCCGCGAAGAACCAAGACTCCAGATGCTGCTGTGCATAGGTGTAATGGACCGAACGCGTCATCTCGTCGGTGAGACGGGCCGGCAACCGGCGCCTCAGGTCTTCCAGTGCGTCCTCCGGAGTCTTGAGGTCGGTATCCACCAGAACGACGATCTTCGCCGGCCGTGCGTCCGGCCGCTCGTACCACACGGTGCGAATCAACTTCTCGACCACTTCTACGGTGAGGTCCCGGTGGTGCGGCGGGATCCGTACGTCACCGGCTCGGATACCCTCTGCTCCGAGATGACCGAGGAGGACCGGCAGTGCCTGCTGTTCCGTGGCGCCCGACGCGATGACGACCACCTGCTTCATCGCTCAGAGGCTCCCGAAGCCCTTCGTCTCGTGGTATTCGCCGAGGCCGAACCCGGACTCCCGAAGTGCCGTTCGCACGCCGTCAGGATCCGGTTCACGGGCGACAGAGGTTCCGTTTTCGTCACGCCGGACGACACGCACCGCCTCCGGCTGGCCGAGGATGTCCAAGAGCAGCGGAGAGTGGGTGGTGATCAGGAATTGTACGCGGTCCGAGGCGTCACGAACGAGATCCACCAGAGCCGACAGCGCCGCCGGATGGACATAGTTCTCCGGTTCCTCGATCCCGATGAGACTCGCCTCCGACGAAGCATGGAGGGCAACCAGCAGCGCCAACACCCGCAACGTCCCGCTGGAGGCGCCGATCTGGTGGACCGGAAATCGAAGGCCGGGCTCGCCCTGCACGAAATAGAACCGCCCGTCGTGCTCCCGGGGCTCGATGCTCTCCGGGAGCCCGAGCAGGGCCCTGGCGGCGGCGACGATGTCGTCGAACATCGAAGGCGCCGACTCCCTGAGCGCGTGGAGCGTCCGCGCCAGGTTGCGCCCGTACGGATCCAGCCGGTCGGAGTCCGTCTCGAATCGGTCGTGTCGAAGCAGATAGGGATTCGGGTCGAAAAAGCCCCACCCGCGGACGAAGGCGGCGATGCCGCGGCCGGGGAAAGCGGCGTTCGCCGACGCCGACGCCAGAGCGCACGCCGTGGACGCCTGGTCGAGCGCCACGCGGTCGCGCTCGTCGCCCGACCACCACCATCCCTTCCCCTCCTCGGCCTCCAGGATCTTCGCCGGCGGCGCCGACGCGGAGGCGATTTCCACCGTCTCCCTCACGACGAACTCGTAACCGCGACGATCGAGACGGAGGTCCCACGCATAGTTCCTCTCGTCCGCGACCAACTCGACACGGACACCGACCGACGCCGAGTGTTCCCCCTTCCACGCCAGGTGGACGATGCCTCCGCGCGCGCCGATCGGTTGGTCGAAACCGCCCGGCTGTACGGCTTCGTGCACGAACCGCAGGGCGTCGAGAATCGTGCTCTTCCCGGAAGCGTTCGCCCCGATGAAGACATTCAGATCCTCCAGGTCGAAGACCTGGTCCCGAATGCTCCGGTAATTCCGGAGGGTGAGGGTTCGCAGTTTCATCGGCGCCGGACCTCGCCGTCGCCGGCATGGCAAACGCCCGATTCGTAAGCGACCGACGCCACCGGACGACGGACGCCGCGCCTTTCGTTCGACCCGGCCCGCTCCCCGGCGCGGGAACCGGGGACCGCCGCCGGCGGGCGGGAGGCCGGAGCGCGCGGGGCGGAGGAACCGGGTTCGGCCATCGGCGGCGCGGAGGCGCGGTCAGCGGAAGTCGGGGACGAAGGGCAGGAGCGCCAGGCGGGCGCCGCGGAGGGCCTCGTGGAGCAGCGGCAGCCGCGACCGAAAGGAGCCGGGAACCACTTCCGCCTCCAGCATCTCGAAGAGCGTCGGCGGACGCGGCAGCGTCACGATCTCCACCGGGGTCCCGGCGTCGAAGCCGGCCGCGACGACGGCGCCGCGCACCGCCTCCGGCAGGCCGCCGAGTTCGTCCACGAGGCCCGCGGAAACCGCCCCGGCCCCGGTGAACACGCGCCCCTGCCCCACCCGGTCGACCGCTTCCGGGGTGAGGCCGCGGGCGGCGGCGACCCGGTCGAGGAAGACCCCATACCCCTCGGTGATCGTCTCCCGGAGTTCTTCCATCTCCCCCTCGTCGAGCGGCCGCGCCGGACTCTGCCAGTTCGACGGCTCCCCGGCGGCCACGCGCTCCACCGCGAGCCCCACCTTCTCGTAGAGCCCGGCGAGGTTCAGCCGGAGGACATAGATACCGATGGAACCGGTGATGCTGAGCGGATTCGCCCAGATGCGCCGGGCCGAGGTCGCGACCCAGTAGCCGCCGGAGGCCGCCACATCCCCGAAGGAGGCGACGACCGGCTTGACCTCGTTCGCCCGCGACGCGGCGCGCCAGATGGTGTCGGAGGCGGTGTCCACCCCGCCGGGGCTCTCGATGCGCAGCACGACGGCGTCCACCGAGTCGTCCTCCGCCGCCGCTTCGAGCGCCCGCGCCAGGGTCTCGGCCCCGGCGACCGTGCCCAGCATCAGGTCCTGCCGACTCTCGCCGGGCGCGATGGCGCCGCGGACCCGGACCACCGCCACCTTGGCCCCGCCGCCCCCGGAGGCGCCGCCGCCGAAGCCCCCGGCGGGACCGAACGGGGAGCGGTCGCCGAGGTACCGGTCGAGCGAGACCGCCTCCCCCGCCAGCGCGCTCTCCAGTTCGTCGGGGTACCCGAGGACATCCACCAACCCGCGCTCCAGCGCCCGCGCCGCCGTGACCGGGCCGGCAGAGAGCAGCCGGTCCGCCTCCGCCCGTTCCAGTCCGCGGCCGGAGGCGACGGCGGCCGCGACTTCCTCCCGGAACGCCTCCGCCAGCTCCCCGAGTTGCTCCCGGTGTTCCGGGGTCATGTCGGAGCGGGTGAACACCTGCGGCGCCGTCTTGTAGGCGCCGATGGCGGCGGCCTGCGCCTCCACGCCGATCTTCTCCAGCAGGTCGCCGTAGAAGACCACTTCCGCCGACACGCCGAAGAACCCCAACTGCCCCAGCGGATGCGCGTGGATCGTTTCCGCGGCGGTTCCCAGGTAGTAGCCGAGCAGGTCGGCGTAGGTCAGGCGCGCCGTGACCGGCTTGCCCGAGTCGGCGAACCGGAGCGCGGCGTCGCGGAGGCTCCGGGCCCGCGCCCAGCCGAGCGCGGTGGCGCCGAGTTCCAGATGCAGCCCGGCGATCCCGGGGTCCTCGGCGGCGCGGGCGATCCCCTCGAGCAACTCGTGGAAGGTCCGGCCGGGGTCCACGAACGGGAACGGCTCGTGGGGCAGCGCCTCGGGATAGGCCGCGGTGGCGTCCACGCTGAGGACCGCGCCCTCCGGGACCCCCGCCCCTCCGCCGCCGAGAACGAAGAGCGCCGCCAGCAGGCCGACGAACAGGGCCGCGAGCGCCGCCGAACCCAGCAGAAGCCAAAGGAGACAGCCGCGCCGCCGCGGCGCCGGCGGGGGCGGAGGGGGCGCCGGCCTTCCGGAGAAACCCGCCGGAGAACCCAACGCGCTCACCGCGCCGCCCCGGAGGGGCGTCCCCGGGCCGCGCGGCGCCGGCGGTCGAACGAGCCCCCGAGCGGAGCCGGCACCGCCGGACCGGACGAGGATCGAAGCGACCGGCTCACCGCCACTGCCCCTCCGAGGACCTCAGGAGCTCGCGTCCGGGTTCCCGGTTTCTCCGGCCGGCGTCCCGGCCTCCGGGTCGCCGCCGGGGGCCCCGGCCTCCCCGCTGCTCCCCGCCGCCCCGGGAGCGGCGGCGCCGCCCTCCCCGTCGGTCGGCAGCCGCGCCCGCCGGGCTTCCGCCGCGGCCCGGTACGGCGAGAGGGGGAACTCCTCGGCGATCCGCTCGTAGAGCGCCGCCGCGGCTTCCGGGCGGCCCTCCTCTTCTTCGAGAACCCCCAACTCGAAGAGCACCGGGTCGAGCGGCAGGTCCCCGGCGCGCCGGTCGAGCAGACTGCGGTACGCCGCCGCGGCTTCCCCGCCCGCTCCGCTGCGCCGCCGGACCCCGGCGAGGTCCATGGTCGCGAGGGAATCGAGCAGGTCGCCGCGGCCGCGCACCTCCTCGAAACTGGCCGCCGCCGCTTCGAGTTCGCCGAGGGCCCGCTGGCAGACGCCGGCGTAGTAGCGGGCGGTGCGGCCCTCGAGGGCCCGGCCGCGGCTGTCGGCCAACTCGATCAACCCGGCGAGCGCGGTCCGGCAGGGCTCGCGCTGACCGATCTCCCCGTCCGGCGCCGTCGAGAGGTCCGCGGTCAGCCGGGCCAGCCGCGCCTCCGCCGCCTCGCGCCGGGTGCTCCGCTGCACCAGCAGCCCGCCGAGGAGCAGCGCCGCGCCCACCGCGGCCAGAACGGCGGTCAGCACCGCCCTCCGGTGGTCCCGGGCCCAGTCGGTCGCCTGTTCGATCCGCAGGATCAGGGCGTCGGTCTCGAGTCGCCGTCGTTCTTCGCGCCGCATCGGTGGAGGTGGGTGTCAGTCGGGTCCGCGCGGGGTCGGGGGCGGGGGAACCGGAAATTCTAGGCGCTCCGGCCCGCCGCCGGGGTACGGAGTCCGGGGAGCGGCGCCCGCGGCGAGACGAGCGCCCGGAGCCGCGTCCAGAGCCACGGAGTCCGGCGCACCGACAGGTCGAGCAGGTAGGCGGCCAGGGCGAGCAGCAGGAGCAGCGGCCACAACTCCCGGGAGCGGATCACCCGGTCGCCGCCGGCGGAGAGCGCTTCGGCGATGGTCGGCGCCACCCGGCCCCCGGTCTCCGCCGCCAGGACCGCGAGGGCCTCCTCGTCGGCCGGCAGGAACCGGTACTCGTCCGGATAACTGAGGTGGATCGCGCGCTCGAGCGGCCTCCCGGCCGCCCCCGCCCGGAGATCCGGCGGCAGAGAGTCCTCGAGCAGCCGGAACCGGGCGGTGTCCCCCGGCTCCAGGTCCAGGGGGATCTCGGTCTCGAACCGGCCCGGGCCGGTCTGCCGCAACGGGGCGCGTCCGGCGCGCCCGCCGGCGCGCACTTCGAGTTCCGGGCTCACCCCGCCGGGATAGGCGCCGTCCTCGCCGATCAGCGACAGTTGCGCTGTCGCGGCCCCGCCCCGCCGGACGACCTCGAAGTCCACCTCCGGGCCGGAGCCGCGCCGCATCGCGTCGCGGACCACCTGCGTCCAGAACCGCCCGTACCCCTCCCAGCCGACCCAGTCCGCCGCCCAGCGGTTCTTGCAGTCCGAAGTGAACATCGCCGCCCGGCCCAGTCCGTACTGCCATCTCGCGAGGAGCGGTTCCTCCTCCGGCCCTTCGAGCAGGACCTCCGCGGTGTCCTTCGCCATGGTGGCGACGAACCCCTTGAGTTCCGGCGCGGCCTCGAAGTCCAGTCCGTCGAGCACCCGCGCCTGCTGCCGCACCACCGGCCGGAACGGCTCCTCGACGAGCGTGGCGTCGAGCGCGATCTGCGTCTCCTCCACGAAGATCTGCTGCACCCGCGCCGCGTCCCGGATGAAATAACTCCGGCCGTCGCCCCACTCGGCGATGTCCGACAGCAACTCCCGGTCGGCTTCCTCGCCCACCGCGACCGTGGAGATGGTGATCTCGTCCTCCTGCATCCGGGTGACCAGATCCTCGTAGTCGTCCGGGTAGGTCTTCCCGTCGGAGAGCAGGATCACGTGCTTGACCTTGGACGGGCTCTCGTTCAACTGCTCGTAGGAGCGGTCGAGCGCCGGGTAGATGTTCGTCTGCGCGCTGGCCTGGATGCGGCTGATGCCTTCCTTGATCCAGTCGCGGTCGGCGACCACCTGCAGCGGGATCGTGGTGTACGGATTCCAGTCGAAGGTGACCACCCCGAAACGGTGGGTGTCCTCGAGCAGGTCGAGCGCCGCCTTGGTGGCTTCCTTGGCCAGCGCGATCTTCCGCCCGTACATGCTGTACGACTTGTCGAGCACGATCACCAGCGAGAGGTCCTTCCACTTCTCCTCGATGCGGAAGTCCACCGGGAGCGCCTCTTCCAGGATCGAGTCCGAGTAGCCGTCCTCGCCGTAACTGGACTCGCCGGCGGCGAACACCAGTCCCCCGCCGGCGTCCCGCACATAGCGGGTCAGCCGCTCCATGGTGGGTTCCGGCAGTTCCGTCGGGGGGATGTCGCTGAGGACCACCGCGTCCCAGGGGGCCAGGTCGCGGAAGGCGAGCGACGCCGGGGAACCGGTCTCGACTTCGAGGCCTCCCTCTTCGAGGGCCGCGAGCAGGTAGCGGGCGCTGGCCGGCTGCCCCTCCACATAGAGGACCCGGGCGGCGGCGCCCACCGGGGTCTCCACCGCCCGCCGGTCGTTCCGCGGCAACCGGTCCCCCGCCACTTCGATCTCCGCTTCGAGGAGCGCCATCCCCGGGTCGTCGAGCCGCACCGGGATCGGGACCGTGGAAACCCCCGCCGGCAGCGGTACCGAGACCGCCGCCAGCGTGACGCCGTCCCGGAGGAGGCGCAGGGTCGCCGGGCCGCCCTCCGCCGAGAAGACCTCCACCTCCACCGCCACCATCTCCCCGGCGCGGACTCCGGGCGGCACCCGGACCCGGTTCACCAGGCCGCCGCCGTCGCTGCGCACCGCCGCCGGCGCCGGGAAAAGGCGCACGCCGCCGTCCTTGAGCAGCGAGAGCGCCCGCTCCGCCTCCCCCTCGGTGGCCCGGCCGTCGCTGAAGAGCACCAGCCGCTTGAGCCGGTCCGGCGGGAACCGGGAGGCGGCGTGGCGGAGCGCCGCTTCGATGTTCGTCCGGCCCTGGTCGAGCGCGCCGGGCGGCGGGCGGCCCTCGGCGGCGGCGCTGTCGAACACCTGCACGCCGAGGAGGGACTGCGCGTCCGGAACGGAGACCGGACGGTCGGCGAAGGCGATGAAGTGGGCGTTGCCGGGGCCCAGCCGGCGGCTCGCTTCCTCCGCCCAGGCGACGGCGTCGCGAATGGAGTCCGCGGCCACGCTGCGCGAGACATCGAGGAGGAACGCCGCCGAGACCTCCCGGGAGCCGGCGCGCACCACCGGCCGGCAGAGCGCGAAGAGGAGCAGTCCGGCGGCGAGCGCCCGCAGGATCAACGAAGCCCGAAGCCGCGGCTTCGGCCAACGCAGTTCGGACCGGAGGCCGGCGAAGATCACCGCCCCGACCAGGGGGAGCAGGAGCAGCGGCCAGACCGCTTCGAGGGTCATCGGGGACTTCTCATCGGGGACTTCTCATCGGAGACTTCTTATCGGGGACTTCTCATCGGGGACCTCGCGGCGGAACCGCTGCCGGCGGCCCCGGGGGAAGCGCGGGAATCGATCCAGGCGAGAACAAGCGGTTACTTTCGCATACTCGGCCCCACCGGAGCGCGAACCACGGGACCTCTGCCGGGCGGACGGACGATTCGAGCCCGGGACCGGGAGTCGCCTGACCTCCGACCGCGCTCCCGCCGGCCGTACTCCCGCCGGCCGGCGGGGGGAAGCGGGGAGCGGCGCCCCGCGCCGAATAGAGTGTGCCGATGCCCCTTCGCGCCCCGCTCGTCGCCGGGGTCGCCCTCGCGGCGCTGGCGGCAGCGGGGGCGGCCGCCGCGATCGTCCCGGCCCGAACCGGTTCGGAACGGACCGGCTTCGCCGCGGCTGGGGGCAACGCCCGCGCGGGGGAGTCCCGCCGCGCCGCCGAACCGCTCCCCGACTTCGGAGAGCGCCCGGAGGAGTGCCCGTCGCCTACGGTCTCGCTGCGGGGCGCCTGGCGCCCGCCGACGGGGCACGAGTGGACGAGCCGTACCGAGCTGGAGGCCTCCACGACGCATCGGTCGGCCAGCCGCGGAGCGAAGACCCGCGACTTCGAAACCCTGGGGCACATCGAGGTCGCCTCGGTTTCACGGATCGGCACGCGGTCGGCGCTGCGGTGCCGGGGCGAACGCTGCGTGGTCTGCCCGCCGGAGGTCGAGGGAGTCTTCGGCTACGAGTTCCACCGGATCCTGCTCGCCCGGGACCTCGAGGGCGCCGAGTGCCACCGACAGGCGGCCCTGGCTCACGAACGCCTCCACGCCGACCTCTACGCGGCGGCGGAACGCCGATTCCTGCCGCGGCTGCGCGCCGCCCTGCGGGCCCGCCTCGCCCGGCTGACCCCGGTCACCACCGACCGGACCGGAGCGGAGGAGGTGCAGGCCCGTTGGCAGGCCGCCCTGGAGCGGGTGATCGGGGACCTGGCGGAGCAGATGGACCGGGAGACCGACGCGCAGCAGGACCAACTGGACACCGAGGCCGCCTACCGCCGCTGGAGCGCCGAGACCGAGGCCCGCTGCGGCCCTTTCCCCACCCGGGACTGAGCGCCGTCCAACCCCGCCCGGCCGCCCCGACCCGATTCCGACCCGGTTCCGACCCGGTCCGGCAGTGTTCCGCCGACGCCTCCGGCGAACCGCCACCGCCCCTCCGCCGCGCTCCGGGCCCGCGCGCTCCGGTCGAACCGGGGCCGCCCCGATCCTGCTAATCTCGCCCTTCGGCCCCGGAGCGCCGCGCCTCGGAGGCGCCTCCCGCCGAGGCCCCCGAGGGAGGACCGCCATGGAAGTACCGGGCCCTGCGTCCCGCATCGCCGCCGCCGCGCTCGGCCTCGCGCTGACCGCCGCCGCCGCGCCCGGACAGGAGGCCGCCCCGCCCCGGATCGTCCTCGAGCCGGCGGAATTGACCCTGGCGATGGGCGAATCGCGCCAGTTGACGGCGACGGTGCTCGACGCCGACGGCAACGAGATCCCGGACGCCCGGGTGGTGTTCTTCTCCGGGAACCGCCTCGCGCTCACCGTGACCCCGAGCGGGTTCGTCTCCGCGAACCGGCCCGGCGCGCACCGGGCCACCGCGCTCCTGCCGGACCAGCCCTTCGACGGCGCCTGGGACTACTACAGCAGCCGCGACCCCGGCGTCCGCGCCTCGATCACGGTGACCGTCCCCCGCCCGGAGATCACCGAGTTGTCCTTCGACGAGACCCCGGAAGAGGTCTGGGCCGGCACCGCGCGCCCCTTCCCCGTTTCCGGACGCGACCGCGCCGGCGACCTCCGACCGGGCCTGGCCGTCGAGTACTCGGTGAGCGATGCGGCAGTGGCGGCGGTGGACGACTTCGGCATGGTGTCCTTCCTCGCCCCGGGCGGGGTGCGGCTGACGGCCTCCGCCGGCGCGGTGACCGCCGAGCACCGGATGCGGGTGCGGGAGAACCCGACCGCCCGGATCGTCCTGGAAGCCCCGGACCGGGCCGAGGCGCGCACCGGGGAAGTGCTGCGCTTCCGGGCCGAGGCGCAGGACGCGGACGGGAACCCGCTCCCCGGAGCGCCGGTCCGCTTCGCCCTCGAATCCCGCCCCGACCGCCACCGGCCGGAGTCGCTGGGGGCCGGCGCCCCGGCGCAGATCACCCCCGACGGCCGGTTCGTGGCGGAGCAGCCGGGGCTCTACACGGTGGTCGCCCTGAGCGGCGACCGCCTGGCCCGCCGCACCGTCCGGGCGGTCCCCCGGAATGTCGGCCGGGAAGTGGAGTTCCTCGGCCACGCCCGGGTCTCCGACCGGGTCACCGCCGACCTGTGGGTCTGGGAGGGGGTGGACGGTCGCGACTACGCCGTCCACGGCACCTGGAACGCCGAGGGGCATGCCTATTTCTACGATGTGACCGACCCCCGGAACCTGGAACTCATCGACACCGTGCAGGTGGACGCCCGCACCGTGAACGATGTGAAGGTCTCGGCGGACGGGACCCTCTGCGTCCTCAGTCGGGAGGGCGCCTCGAACCGCCGCAACGGGATCGTCCTGCTCGATGTGACGAACCCCCGGGAGGTCGAGATCCTCGCCAGTTTCGACGAGGGGCTCACCGGCGGCGTCCACAATGTCTTCGTCGAAGAGAACCATGTCTATGCGGTGAACAACGGCCGCCGCTTCGATGTGGTGAATGTGGAGGATCCGCGCAACCCCTTCCGGGTCTCCCGGTTCGAGACCACCACCCCGGGCCGCTCGGTCCACGATGTCTGGGTGCGCGACGGCATCGCCTACCAGGCCGGACGGACGGACGGCCTGATCCTGGTGGATGTGGGCGGCGGCGGCCTCGGCGGCAGCCCGAACACCCCGGTGGAGATGGGCCGGTTCCCCCAGATCACCGGCTGGAACCACGCGGTCTGGCCCTTCCGCAGCCCCTCGACCGGCAAGCTGTATGTCATCGGCGGCGACGAGGCGTTCCACCTGAACCCGCGCCGTCCCGAGGCCGGCGGCATCCTCTGGAAGGAGGGGATCCCCTCCCGCGCCAAGGGCTGGCTCCACTTCGTGGACTTCACCGACCCGGGGAACCCGGAAGAAGTGGCGCGGTTCCAACTCGCCGACTCCGGCCCCCACAACCTCTGGGTGGACTGGGAGGAGGAGGTCATGTATGTCGGCTACTACGACGCCGGCCTGCGGGTGGTGGATGTCTCCGGCGAACTGCTCGGCGACCTCTACCGGCAGGGCCGGGAGATCGCCCGCTTCTTCCCCGAGGACAACGAGGGCTTCCTGGCGAACGCGGCGTTCACCTGGGGCCCGCAGCCGCACAAGGGCACGATCTTCCTCGCCGACTTCAACAGCGGCCTCTGGGCGGTCCGGCTGAAGCCGCCGGCGGACACCGGCGCCGGGGCCGGCAGCGAGTAGCGGGCGATCGGCCGTTCCTCCCGGGGCGCCGGGGACGGTCCCGCACCGGCGAGGCCCGGGCGGGGCCGGGGCGCGTGTCGTTCTGGTGCCAGCCGAGTTCGGCAGTGCCGTTTCGGGCGGTACGGCTCCTTTCGAATGTTAGATTGAGGATACATAAATATGTTATATTGCTATTGATTTCACCATGCCGAACCGATCGGCCGCCGTCCAGGCTCCGCCCGCCGCCGTGGAGGAGGCCCTCGCGCGGCTCGGCCGGCGGCTGCGGGTGGCGCGTCTGCGGCGCAACCTGACCGCCGAGGAACTGGCCGGCCGCATCGGGGTCTCCCGGCAGACCGTCGCCGCCGTCGAACGCGGCCACCCCGGCGTCTCGGTCGGCGCGGTCCTGGGCGCGCTCCGGGCGCTCCGGCTCCTCGACCACCTCGACCCCGTCGCCGACCCGGCGCGCGACCGGGAGGGGCTGGCTCTCGAACTCGCCCGCGGCCGGAAGCGGGCCCGCCGACGGACCACGCTCGACGATGACTTCTGAGCGTTCCGCGGGGACTTCGTCGTCGGGGGTCGGCAGTCCGCGGTCGGCCCCGCCGCTGTCGGGGCGCGAGTGCTTCGTCCACCTGGTCCTCCCCGGGCGGACCGAGTTCACTCTCGCCGGACGCTTTCGCCTTCGCCGGGAAGACGGAACTCCGGTTGGCGAGTTCGTGTACGGGCGCTCCTACCTGGAACGGCCCGACGCGGTGGAATTCGACCCCCGCGAGTTGCCGCTCGCCGCCGGCCAGCGGGAGACGGTCCGGCTGGGCGGTTTCTTCGGCGCGATCCGGGACGCGATGCCCGACGCTTGGGGACGCCGCCTGCTGGAACGGCGCCTCGGCCCGCCCCTCCCGGACGAATTCGACATCCTGGTCGAGGGGGATCGGGACCGCGCCGGCGCCCTCGGCTTCAGCGTCGAACCGGCGCCGCCGACCGCCGCCGCAGACCATCTTTCGACGCCGGACCTCGAACGACTGGCTGCCGCGGCGGAGATCCTGGGCGCAGGGCCCGTCGACGAGCCGGGGACCGCCGCTCCGCCGGCGGTACGCGATCTCCTCTTCCCCGGCACTTCCCTGGGCGGCGCCCGCCCGAAGGTCACCGTCGTGGACGAGGGCGACCTGTGGCTGGCGAAGTTCGGCCTGCGGGGCGACCGGTGGGACGAACCCCGGGTGGAGCACGCCCTCCTCCGCCTCGCCGCCGCTGCCGGAGTCCGCGTCGCCGAGAGCCGGATCGCCGCCGTCGGGGGCCGTTCGGTCCTGCTCGTACGGCGGTTCGACCGGGCCCGAACGCCGACGGGGTTCCTCCGCCGGCGGCAGATCAGCGCCCTGACCCTGCTCGGCGCGGACGAATCCCCCTTCGACCGGGAGCGCTGGTCGTATCTCGCTCTCGCCGACGAACTCCGCCGGACGAGCGTTCGCGTCCGGGAGGACCTTCGGGAACTCTTCCGCCGGATGTGCTTCAACGCCGCCTGCTCGAACACCGACGACCATCCGCGGAACCACTGCCTCACCGCCGACGCCGCCGGCTGGAGGCTGGGCCCGGCCTACGACCTGACCCCCGCTCCCGCGGTTTCGAGGGAACCCCCGCACTCGGCGCTGACCTGCGGGCGGTTCGGCCGCCGGGGCAGCCGGGAGAACCTGCTCAGCGGCGCGCCCCGCTTCCTGCTCGAACCGGCAGAGGCCGAGAAGATCCTCGACGAGACCTTCCGGGTGGTCGAGACGCGCTGGCGGGACACCCTGGCCGCTTCGGGGGTGAACCGGCGAGACCTGGAAACGGTCGCGCCGGCGTTTTCGCCTTCGGTACGCTCCGCCGGATGAGGAACCGACCCCCGGAACGAGTCGCCGCCACCGCCGCCGGAAGCCGGCGCGCGCCTTCGGACACCCGAACCGGGAGAGTCTCCGCGACGGTCCTCGCGACAGTCTCCGCGACCTTCCTCGGCGCGCTGCTCCCGGCGCTGACGGACGCCTTTCCCGCACTCGTCGCGGCCTCGGCCCCGCCGGCGCAGGAGGAGCGGCGACTCACGGTGACGCCGGAGACGCTCGAACTCCGCGTCGGCGAGACCGCGAGCCTCACTGCCGAGGTCCGCGGCCCCGACGGCGTCGTGGATCCCGGACAGCGGGTGCTCTTCTTCTCGCTCGACCCCGCCGATGTGAGCGTGACCCACACCGGGATCGTGAGCGTCCACCGCGCCGGCGACCACACCCTGGTGGCGCTCGCCCCCGATGCCGGGACCACCCCCGGCTTCACCGCACCCGACGACCCCGGCGTCCGGGTGGAGATCCCGGTGCGCGCCCTCCCCTCCGAACTGGCGCGCCTCACCTTCCCCGACCTCCCCGAGCAGGTGCTCGTCGGCGCCACCCTCCCGATCCGCCTGCAGGCCGAGGACACCGGCTCCGAGCCCCGGGATGTGCGGGCCGAGATCCTCGCCTCCCCGCCGGAGGTCGCCGTGGCCCGGTCCTTCGGGCCGCTGTTCGAGGGCACCTACCACGCCCACCCCTTCTACGACCGCCCGCGCCCGCCGGTGTACCGGGGCGACGCCGCCGCCGTCCTGCGAACGCTGGCCCCGGGCACGGTCACGCTGACCGCCCGGCTCGACGGCCTGACCGCCGAGGCGCGGATCGAGGTGCTGCCGAACCCGGCCCGGACGATCGCCCTCACCGCCGCGTTCGCCGGAGCGCCGCTGCCGGAAACGGTCCGCACCGGCGATGTGGTGCGGCTCTCGGCGCAGGCGTCCGACGAAGCGGGAGCCCCGGTCCCCGCCGCCCCGGTGCGATTCCGCCTGGAGTCCCATCCGGACCCCAGCCGTGCGGAGACGGTGGGCGCCGGCGCGCCGGCGCAACTGGTCGTCTCCCGCTCCGGATCCGGGCCGACAGCCTCGGCGCGCTTCGTGGCGGAGCAGCCCGGCCTCTACCTGGTGTCCGCGGCTTCCGGCCCTGCCGACTCGGCGAACGCCGCCGCCGAGATCGCTGTCCGGGTGGTCCCCCGGCAGGTGGCGCAGACCCTCGAGTTCGTCGGCCAGGCCCCGGTGCGCGACCGCGGCACCTCCGACCTCTGGGTCTGGGAAGGCCCCGACGGGCGCGACTACGCGGCGCTCGGTACCTGGAACGCCGAGGGCCATGTCTATTTCTTCGATGTGACCGACCCGACGGCGATGCGGCGGATCTCCGAAGTGCAGGTGGACGCCCGCACGGTGAACGATGTGAAGGTCTCCGCCGACGGGCGCATCGGCGTGATCACCCGGGAGGGCGCCTCGAACCGCCGCAACGGACTGGTCATCCTCGACCTCGCCGACCCGGCGAACCCGGAGATCCTCTCCCGTTTCGACGACGAACTCACCGGCGGCGTCCACAATGTCTTCCTCCACGAAGGCCACATCTACGCGATCAACAACGGCCGCCGATTCGATGTCATCAACGCCGAGGACCCGAAGAACCCGTTCCGGGTCTCCCGATTCGAGGACCTGACGCCCGGCCGGAGCGTCCACGATGTCTGGATCGAGGACGGGATCGCCTTCCAGGCCGGCAACACCGACGGCCTGGTGGTCGTGGATGTGGGCGGCGGCGGCCTCGGCGGCTCGCCCCGGAATCCGGTGGAGATGGGCCGCCTCTACCAACTCACCGGCTGGAACCACGCCGTCTGGCCCTTCCGCAGCCGCTCCGCCGGGAAGTTCTATGTGGTCACCGGCGACGAGTCGCACCCGGTGAACCCCCGGATCCCCGGCCCCATCATCGCCTGGGAGGAACGGATGCCCTCGCGGGCCATGGGCTGGCTCCACTTCAACGAGTTCGACGACCCGGCGCACCCGGAGGAAGTGGCCCGCTACCGGGTCCCGGACGCCGGCCCCCACAACCTGTGGATCGATACCGAACGCGACCTGCTGTACGCCGCCTTCTTCAACGGCGGGCTGCGGGTGGTGGATGTCTCCGGGGAACTCCTGGGGGACCTCTACCGCCAGGGCCGCGAGGTGGCGAAGTTCTACCCGGACGACCCGGAGGGTTTCGTGGCGAACGCCCCCTTCGTCTGGGGACCGCAGCCGCACAAGGGGGTCATCTTCTTCTCCGACTTCAACAGCGGCCTCTGGGCGGTCCGCCTGGTCCCCGCCGAAGACCGCTCCCCCCGCCCCGCTCCCTGAACCCCCGGGTTCGGGCAGGGCGATCCGGCCCGCCCGTGCGCCGCCGTCGGGGCGGCCCGCTCCCGGGGGCCGGCATCGGTCGGCTGTCGGGGCTGTCGGACCGGACGCCGCGGGTGGTCGTTCGGGTGTCCCGCCGTGTGTCGAAGTGCGTGTGTCATCCGCCTTGACACACGGGCGGCGACACACGACACTACCGTGATGCCGAAGCGCCGGGTCCAGGTCACCCTCTCCGATTACGACTACCAGGCGGTGCGCCGCGCCGCCGAGCGCAACGGGACGAGTCTCGCCTCGGTCGTCCGAGAGGCCGTGCAGGAGTACCGGGTGGATCCGGACCACCGGCAGCGGCAACTCGCCGCCCTCGACGCCGCCGAGGCGCTCCCGGAGTCGGAGTTGACGCCCGTCCCCGACCTGGACGAGTGGAAGCGGGAGTACACGGAGTCGAAGTGCTTCATCGAGCGCGAAGAGGCCCTGCGGATCCTGACCGGCGACCCCGAACCGACCGGAGGAACCGGGTGACCATGCCGGTTCCCCGGAGATTCCGGACAGCCACCCCGGTGACCGTCATCCTCGAAGCCCCCGGGGGGATCGCACCGGCTCTTCGGCGCGCACCGCTCCCCCGGCGACGCGGACGACCGGCAGCGAACGGCCCCGCTCCTCCCGGCCGCGCCGGCGAAAAGCGTCGCCGCTGCGGATGGGAGCCGCCGTCGTCCCCGGTCCGAAGCGCAGAGTCGAGGTCGCGGCTCCCGAATGCGACGCCGGCGCGGGACACCCCGACACTCCGCCCATGACGCGCCCGCCGGCGAGGATGCCGAACCGGAAGGTACAGGTGACCCTCTCGAAGTACGACTACGAGGCAGTCCTCCGCGCCGCCGAGCGCGCCGGCGGGAGCGTCGCCTCGATGGTGCGGGAGGCGGTCCACGAGTACTGGGTGAGGCCCGATCGGAAACGACAGAAACTCGCCGCGCTGGACGCCCTTCGAGAGTACGCGGAGTCCGCGGACCCCGAGGACTTGCTGCCCGCACCCGAGGATTGGGAGGCGTGGGAGCGGGAGTACGGCGCCATGAAGGCGGGACGCAACTGCGGGATGGCCGAGGAGGAGTTCGAACCGGTTGCCGAACCCGCCGACGAGGGATCCCGGAACGAATGAGCGTGGGCACCGAAGGCCGCGCTTCCTCGCCTCCCGATGCCATCTTCCCCGATGCCATCTTCCCCGATGCGATCTTCGTTGACACCAACATTCCGATGTACGCGGTGGGAAGGAATCCAAACCTTCGCCATACGGCGGAAGAAGCCCTCCGACGCGCCTTGGATCGGGGCATTCCCCTCGTCACCAGCGCCGAGGTGTTCCAGGAGATCCTGCATTACTACTTGTCCAGGCGGCGAGAAGTGACCTGCCGGGCCGCGTATCGCTTCCTCCGCGCCGTCTGTGACGAAATCCTCCCGGTGGAAGAACGCCATACGGCCCGCGCCTTCGAACTGCTGCTGGAATACCCGACCCTGGACGCGCGGGACGCCCTGCACGCCGCCGTCATGGAACAGGCCGGGATCGGGACGATCCTGTCGAAGGACCGCCACTTCGATCTCATCCCGACGATTCGCCGCCTCGATCCGGCGGACCTGGCCGCGGCCGGCTGAGACGCGCCGGATCGTCGTTCCCGACTTCGCTTTCCGGTCGGGATGGCGGGCCGGCGGGCCGGAGCCGGGGAGGACTCGGCCCGTGGCGCCGGTGGCCGGAAGATGCGCTCGCGGTGGGCGAAACGGGCGCCGCGGCGTCCGTGGCCCGGAGTCACCGGGTCAGTGCGGCGAGGCCGGGTTCACCCAGCGCAGGCCGGGGAATCTGCCGAAGTCGTGGTCGAAGGAGACGAGCGCCGCGCCGTAGGAGAGCGCCAGGGCGGCGAGGTGGGCGTCGGTGGTGAGATTGCCGCCGACACCGGTGGCCGTCAGCAGCCGCCGCATATGGTCGAAGTGATCCTCGGTCTCGGTGAGTACCCGGACCTGCGAGCGCGCCAACCATTGGGCGACGACCCGGAACGCCTGCTCGGGACCGAGCGGGTTCGGGAGGACTCCCCTCCGGGTGCTGATCCGGACCACGGCGCCCAGAACCAGCCACGGAAGGCCCAGCGTCTCCCCTTCCGACAGCGCCCGATCGAACCACTCCTTCGCCGCTCGATGGTGTTCGGACGATCGGTTCAGGTCGTACAGCAGCACGTTGGCATCGACGACCGTCACTTGCCGGCCTCCATCTTCCGGAGGATCTCCTCGTCCTCCATCTCGGCGGCGAGGCGGAGGGCGTGATCCAGATTCACCCGGGGTTTCCCGAGATCGAACACCGGCCGGGGTGGATTCCGGCTGCGCTTCCCGGTCTTCGCCGCGAGGAGTCCGGCCCGCAGCATGTCGGCGGCGACCCGGGTCAGCGAAGTGCGCCTCGCCCGCGCCAGTTCCCGCAGTTCGAAGAGGAGGTCGTCGGGGATGGAGAGTGTCGTCCGCATGGAGTCATCGTAGCATCACCTCTGAAGTCATCATGATGTCCTCGAACTCCCGGCCCCTCCGAGCAGGGCCGACCCGCCGGAGGGCGGCTCCGGCAGCGTTCCCCACCGCGCGATCCTGCCGCTCCGGCGCGGCTCGACCGCACCTGACTCCGGTTCCGGCTGCGGGACGCGGCATCGGCGCCGAGGACCGTCACTCGCCCGCCTCCAACTTCCGGAGGATCTCCTCGTCCTCCATCTCGGCAGCGAGACGGAGGGCCTGGTCCAGATCGACCAGCGGCTTCCCGAGGTCGAACGCCGGCACGAGCGGTCGCTTCGTCCCGTCCGCGGTGAGTCCGGCCCGGAGGCACTCCTCCACCACCCGACTCGACGACACGCCCTCCGCCCGCGCCCGGCGTCGGAGTTCGCGGTACAGGTCGTCGGGGATCGAGAGCGTCAGGCGCACGGCGGGGTCATCTTCGCGCAACCTCCGGTGACTGCGCGGGAGTCCGCCGGAGACCGGGCCCGCCGGCGACCGGAGGAGCCGGCTCGCGTAGCATCGCCGCACCCCGGAGGACTTCCCCATGCGCACCGCCCTGCCTTTCCTCTTCGCCCTGGTGACCGCCCTGGCCTGGGGCCTCTACGGCCCGACCCTCGGCCAGGCGCGCCTCGCCGACGCCGCCGCCAGCCCCTTCAAGCCCTACTTCGCCATCGGCATCGCCTACCTGGTGGTCGCCATCACCGGCGGCCTGATCGGCATGTGGGCCCGCGGCGACTCCTTCGACTTCGGCTCCGCCGGGAGCGGCGCCCTCGGCTGGGGTTTCCTCGCCGGCCTCCTCGGCGCCGCCGGGGCCTTCGGCCTCACCCTGGCGATGTTCACCGGCGGCGCCCGCATCCCCCACGCGGTGATGCCGGTGGTCTTCGGCGGCGCGGTCACCGTGAGCGCCCTCTACGGCATCTTCTCCTCCGGCGGCGCCAGCCGCGGCGGCCCCCTCCTCTGGCTGGGGATCGCCCTCATGCTCACCGCCACCGTCCTCATCACCACGAACACCCCCCACGCCCCACCCCGCCCGGCGACCGCTCCCCAGGAGTCCCCCGCCACCCGCGACTGACGCCCTCACGAGGCGAACCGCCGAGCCGGGCCCGAAGAGCCTCGCCCTCCCTGCCCCGGCGCCGAACGACCTCCAACCCGGATCCGGGGAATGGCGGCGCGGATCGAGCCCTTCGCCGCGCGGTGCGGCGCCGAGCCGGTGACGAAGCCGTAACCGGTTCGCGCCCCGAACCGATCCCTCTCCCCGGAACGGGGCGGGAACGGCCGGTGCCTGCTACTCCTCGAAGAGCGCCCGGGTCTCGCCGCGTTCCTCCTGGGCGATGCGGGCCAGTTCGGGCCAGGAGATCACGAGGGAATTGTAGGCCCGGGCCTCCGCCGTCCGCTTCTGCCGCTCGCAGACGCCGTAGAGGCGGTAGGCCAACTCCCTCGCCGCCCCCGCCTGTCCGCCGATCCGCCGCAGCAACTTTCCGGCAGCGATCTCGCCTTCCCCGTCGAGCACGCGGACCAGGTGCTGCACCATCTCCCAGACGGTGAGCCGCCGGTCGGTGGCGGGGTTCCAGTCTTCGGGCAGTTCTTCGGGCCGGAGCAGCCGGACCTGCCCGCTCCGGGCGTGCAGGATCCCGGCTTCGACGAGTCCGGCGACGCTGGTGTTCTTGGCGGTGGCCAGGGTGTTCGCCTCGCCGAACGGCGCCGTCCCGAAGCCGTGGGTCTCGTACCAGGCGACCGCCCAGCGGGTGTCGCTGTCGAGTTGCGCTTCCTGGCCGCTCAGGATCTCCTCCATGACCTCGTTGATGAGCGACAGCGCCTCCCCGACGCCGACGTGCATGCCGGCCGGGGTCCGCACTTCGGCGAAGCCCGTGTAGGTCCCCATCCCCGGCCCGATGGCGGCCTGCGCGAGGTCCACCGGGGCGATCCCTGCCCGTTGGAAGTCGAGGATCGCCGCCCGCAGGTCGCGCCTCAGCGCCTTGACGAACTCCTGCCGCGTTACCGTCGAAGCATCCGGTCTCCGCCGCCGACACACGAGAACGATGCTGGACGCGAGCGCGTTCGTGTCCATACCGACCAGTCTCGAGGCGTTTTCTGTCCGCATCGGCCAAGTACCGGTGATGGCGAAGCCGGTGCCGATGACCGCATCCAGGAATGTCTGCCAGCCCGTCCTGACCGCGCCTGTGTCACTCTTCGTTTCGGACTGTTTGAAGGCGTAATAGATGGATACGGGAAACGCAATGTGGGCCTGCTGAGCGAGCCGGCGAATCGCGCCTGTCATTCCGTTGAGGAAAAAGGCCTCGGCCTCCTGTTTTCCTCCATGTCGAAAAGGCGTGGCTACGAGTTCCTCTTCCTTCGGAACTGCGAGTGTCATGAACAATCCGGGGAAGATCGCTGCGAGCGCTCGGCGTAGCCACATATAGAAGAAATCAGAGAGATCGGCATAGCCGATGTTGTCGTAGTAGGGCGGATCGGTGGACACGATTCGACGCGGGATTCGATCTGGTTTTCAGCGCTTGCGGGTACGGCGCGGCCGGTGGCGGTGACGGCGATGGATTTCCAGCCCTTCGTGAAGGCCTTGACGATCCCGTCGACGAAGACGGACCAGCCGCCGGAACTCGACCCCAGAGGATTGCCCTCCGCGTAGTCCCATACGATGGGAACGGCCTGGCGTCCAAACAAGTGACGGGGACACTGCCGAGGGTTCCCAGGCGCACAGACTGTTTCCGAGGTCGGCCTGCTTGCTAAGGGCGAACGCCAGGTACACCGACACCGCGTCAGCGTAAGCGGCGGGGCCGGTGCCGGCATCATGTAGCGGTCGATCATCTGCTCCGCCCTCTTCCGTCACCGCGATCGCGTCATGATGCACCTTCGCTCTCGCCTCGCCCACCAAGTCCGACAGCGTCGTCAATGCCGTCAACTGTCGTTCCGCGAAGAGATCGGCCCATCGAGTCATGCCGTACTGCTGCACTCGGAAGCTGAGTGCCTTCTCTGGCAGCGACGAGTCGGGACGCCACTTCGGTGCTGCGGCGAGCGCTGTCGTTTCGTGTTCGGATGTAGGGGGAAGATAGATGCGGCCCCGTTCTCCCTCGGCCACGATCGCCATAAGTCGGGCTCTCATCCGCCCCGCTCGACCCTCCGAGCGCAGGTAGTCGAACGGCATCGGGGTCCCGGAGACCAGGCACCGAAATGGGCTGAAACTGCCGGCGGTCTTCGTTCCGCGCCTCGTGGCCTCCGCATCCGGCGGCGGGCCGGTGCGGACCTCGAACCGGTAGTCCCGACCCTCGACGATCGGCTCGACCCACGCCTCCTTCCCCTTCTTCGTCGAGAGCATGAAGGTGGAGACCAGCGGAACCTCCACCTCCGCGAACGCCGGGTTCGGGCTGTGAACCGTCCGCGCCCACAGCCAGGCGATCACCGTCAACTCCCGGCCCGCGTACCGCTCCAGGTCCGGCCGCTCCGCCGCCATCGCTTCGGTGACCCGCACCTTCGGATACAGGTGCCCGATGCGCCGCTCCGCCTCGTCCCGCATCCACTGCCCGTAGTACCGGACATCCTCGGCGAGACCGGTCGCCCCCTTCCACTGCTTCGCCCCCAGCGCCTGCCCCCGCGACTCCGGGTTCACCGGCGGGCGCCCCGCGAACTTCGGCGGGATCTCGATCATCGCCTTGTTGATGAGCACGGCCACCGGGTTCAGGTCGGAGGCGTGCGCTTCCAGACCCAGCCGCTGCGCTTCCAGCGGGATCGCCCCGCCCCCGGCGAAGGGATCGTGGAACGCCGGCAGCCGCTCCGGGTCGAAGAGTTCCGAAGCCCGGGGATGGTCGGCGTTGTCCTGGCAGGCCCGCCGCCAACTCTCGCGGATCTCCTCCCGCGCCACCTCCAGGACCGCCTCGTTCGTGGTGTTCTCCCACTTCACCAGTTCCCGCAGGATGGTGAAGAGCCGTTCCCGTTCCTGCGCCTGTTCCTCTTTCGTCGGGAAGAGGTCCGGCCGCGACGACGGATCGTCCACCAGTTGCGCGAACAGCACCGCCCGCGCCGCCGCCAGCGGCCGCCGCGCCCACCAGAGATGCAGCGTGCTCGGATGTCCGTGCCGGATGGACTTCTCCCGCGCCGCCGCCCGGTTGAGGTCGTCGAGCGGCAACGCCACCTCGATCAACTTCCGCACCGTCTTCACGGCGTCACTCCGCCCCCCGCTCCCCGACTCCTCCCTGTGGCGCCCGGGCCCCCGCCTCCCCGCCGGCGGCGCTCGCCCTCCCCCTCGAGGCCTCCCCCGCCGTCCCGCATCCCCCCGATTATCCACGCGGTCGGAAATCCGGGAACCCTCGGCTGCCCCGGGCCGGGCGCCGGTCCGGCGCTCGCCCCCGGACTCCGGGTTCACCGGCGAACGCCCGGCAAACGGATCGACCATCCTCCGTCGGATCGACCACCCTGCGCCCGATCGACCACCTTCCGGCGGATCGACCACCCTCCGACGGATCGACCACCTTCCCACGGATCGACCACCTTCCCACGGATCGACCACCTTCCCACGGATCGACCACCTTCCGGCGGATCGACCACCTTCCCACGGATCGACCACCTTCCGGCGGATCGACCACCTTCCTACGGATCGACCACCTTCCTACGGATCGACCACCTTCCCACGGATCGACCACCTTCCCACGGATCGACCACCTTCCCACGGATCGACCACCTTCCCACGGATCGACCACCTTCCCACGGATCGACCACCTTCCGGCGGATCGACCACCTTCCTACGGATCGACCACCTTCCTACGGATCGACCACCTTCCGCCGGATCGACCACCCTGCGGCGGATATCGACCACCCTGCGGCGGATATCGACCACCCTCCGACGAATATCGACCACCCTGCGGCGGATATCGACCACCCTCCGCCGGATATCGACCACCCTCCGACGGATATCGACCACCCTCCGGCGGATATCGACCACCCTCCGCCGGATATCGACCACCCTCCGACGGATATCGACCACCCTCCGGTGGATATCGACCACCCTCCGACGGATATCGACCACCCTGCGCCGGATATCGACCACCCTCCGACGGATATCGACCACCCTCCGACGGATATCGACCACCCTGTGGCGGATCGACCACCCTCCGGCGGATCGACCACCTTCCGACGGATATCGACCACCCTTCGGCGAATATCGACCACCCTCCGACGGATATCGACCACCTTCCGGCGGATATCGACCACCCTGCGGCGGATATCGACCACCCTCCGGCGGATATCGACCACCCTCCGGCGGATATCGACCACCCTCCGGCGGATATCGACCACCCTGCGGCGGATATCGACCACCTTCCGGCGGATATCGACCACCCTCCGCCGGATCGACCACCTTCCGGCGGATCGACCACCTTCCGCCGGATATCGACCACCCTCCGGCGGATCGACCACCTTCCGCCGGATCGACCACCCTGCGCGGATGGACCACCCTCCGACGGATCGACCACCCTGGGGCCGATCGACCACCCCCAGAGGCGTGTCAGAAATTCCGTGTGAGAGGGTGATTGTACGGGCGGCGGCACACTCGCGCCACTCGGGGATGGGAGAGCGGAGGCTGGTTTTTCGACCCGACCCGGCGCCTCTGCTCGTCCACGGGTGCCGGGGCGGGGCGGAAAACCAGCCGGTGGCGAACTGCCGGAGCGGATGACCCTCGATCAACGCGGCCGAGGTCGGAGGCGCGTACAGATCCCCCACCAGCACGGCGCGCGGAACCCGGGGCCGGTCCTCGTCAACCGGTATCCAGCCGGAACCGGTCGCCGAATCGGATCGAGAACTCGCTCCGCGCCAGGTGCCAGATCGGCGTGGGGCGCTTCCACTTCCGCTCCACCTCGCGCAGCGCCAGGTAGATCAACTTCATCGCCGACCGATCATGCGGAAAATGCCCGTGCGCCTTCACCGCCCGCCGCACCGTGCTGTTCAGACTCTCGATCGCGTTCGTGGTGTACATCACCCGACGGATCGGTTCCGAGAACGCGAAGAACGGGATCACCTGCTCCCACTGCCTCCGCCAGGCCCGACCGACCGCCGGATACTTCCGCCCCAGGTCGCTCCCCTCGAACGCTTCCAACGCCTCTGCCGCCGCCTCCGCGTCCGCGGCTCGGTAGATCGTCTTCAGCGCCGCGGCCAGGGGGCCCCGCTCCTTTTGCGAGGCATACGCCATCGAGTTCCGAATCAGGTGAACCACGCAGGTCTGCACCACCGCCTCCGGATACACCGCCTCGATCGCCGCCGGGAAGCCGCCCAGCCCGTCCACCACCACGACCAGGACATCCTCCAACCCCCGGCGCTTCAGGTCGTTCAGGACGCTCAGCCAGAACCGCGATCCCTCCGTCTCCGCGATCCACATCCCCAAGACCTCCTTGCGACCCTGCGGCGACACCCCGATCGCCAGGTGCACCACCCGGTTCCGAACCAGGCCCTCCTCCCGGATCTTCACCCGGATCCCGTCCAGGTACATCAACGCGCACACCGGATCCAGAGGTCGCGAGCGCCACTCCCGAACCTCCTCGTGCACCGCGTCCGTGACCTTCGAGATCAGCTCCCGAGACACCTCCATCCCGTAGAAATCCTCCACGTGCCTCTGGATGTCCCGGGTCGACATCCCCCGGCCGTACATCGAGATCACCTTCTCGTCGAACCCCGGAAGCCGGCGGCAGTACTTCTCGATCAGCCGCGGCTCGAACCGCCCCAGACGATCCCGCGGAACCGCAACCTCCATGGCCCCGCCCTCCGTCAGAACCCGCTTCCGGTTGTGCCCGTTCCGGTGGTTCCGCTCCCCCCGCGCCGACTCCCCCTCCAGATGCACCTCGATCTCCGCGTCCAGCACCCGCTCCGCCAGCACCGTCCGCAGATCCGCCAACAGGTCGCCCTGCCGGAACGCCTCCCGCGGGTCCTGGCCCGCCAGCATCTCGTCCAGCATCTCCGCGCTGATCCGCGACTCCCGAGGCTCCCCGGACTCCCGGGTCCTCTGGGGCTTCCGGCTCTTCGGCATGGTTCGTCCTCCTCCCCGGACTATCTCACGGGGCTACCTCACACGGAATTTCTGACAGGCTCACCCCCAGACGGATCGAGCCGATAGGGATCGACCCGATACGGATATCGAGCCGATACGGATCGACCCGATGCGGATATCGAGCCGATACGGATCGACCCGACGCGGATATCGAGCCGATACGGATCGACCCGATACTGATATCGAGCCGATAGGGATCGACCCGACGCGGATATCGAGCCGATAGGGATCGAGCCGATAGGGATCGAGCCGATACGGATGACACATGCTCGTGTCGATGACACATGCTCGTGTCGATGACACATGCTCGTGTCGATGACACATGCCGATGACACATGCTTCCGGCCAATGACACCTGCTTGGCACATGCTTCCGGCCAATGACACCTGCTCGCCGCCGGAGACACCTGCTTTCCGGGGCGGGAACGCCCTCATCTCCACTCGACGGAACCGGTTCGAGTACTCACCCGGAACGAGCACCTCCGGGACGATCGCGGCATCGGCCGCGAGGAGGTCCCTCACGGCTGCCGTGCCGATCGCAGTCGCCCGCTTCTCCCGGCGGCTGCCCCGGGCGAATTCCCGACGGCGAAGGAACCGCCGGATATCGGCGTCGAAGAGCACGGTGTCCGAAGCGATGAACCCCGTCGTCTCGATATCGAACACTCGACTTTTCGTCGGCGCGGTCAGTCCCCCCGGTCGTCCTCGCTCAGGGTTTCGAGCCAAGCCCTCTCGTAGTCCTCCGGGCGGCTGAAGTACGCCTTGGCGTTCTCGACCACGCGGTCCAACATCTCCCGGTCTTCGGGCGACAGGTGGGCGAACGAGAGAAGGGCGCGGATCCGGTCCTCGGGAAACTCCCCGTAGAGCCTCCCCACGGACGCGTTGAGAAAGGCAGCGATCACGACCTCCACCTTCTCGAACGACAGCCGTACCGGGGTGTCGGATCGCAACAGGGGAGCGATCCGGTCGTGGAGGCGCTCGCCGTCCGTCGAGGTAACGCACAGCGGGCCCCCGACGAAGTCGTGGAGGGGAACGGTGACGGGTTCCGGCAGGTTCGTGCCCTCGGCAGTCATTCGGAGGAAGGTATCTCGTTCGTCGTCACCTGCAGACCGGTCTCGGCCGTGTCGTGAAAGAGTCCGCCGACGCGCGCGGAGTGATCGCGTCGGGGAGGCGCCCCATGACTGGGGGACGGGTGAGATCGCAGGGCGAGACCGGCGGCGGCGACCCGCACCGCCCACGCCACTGTCGGCGGATTCGCGCCTCCCGGCCCGGCCGGCCTTCGAAAATCCCCGCACCGACGCCGAAGTTCCGTCACCGGCCTACGCCCGCTCCCCGGCCGGCAGGATCAGTCCTCCAACAGGAGCCGGAGGCCGGCGCGGGTGATGGCGGCGCCGCTCAGGACGAGGCCCACGGCGCGGCGGCCCTCCGGGAGGGCGAGTCGCGGGAGGGCGGCGACCGGGAGCGCGGCGGAGCCTTCGACGACCGCGAACCGCTCCCGGAAGATGCGGCGCAGGGCGGCGGCGATCTCCTCCTCGGACACCAGGATCCAGTCGTCGAGGAGACGGGAGCAGAGGCCGAGGGTGATCGAGTCCTCCTCGACCCCTCCGGCGACCCCGTCGGCGAGCGTGGGCTCGAAGGGAACCTCCCGCCCCGACTCCAGGATCCGCCCGGCGCGGACGGACGCGGCCAGCACCGCGGAGGCGAGCGGCTGGCAGCCCACCAGGCGGATCCCGGGACGGGCGTGGCGCAGCCAGCCGGCGATCCCCGCGGCCAGGCCGCCGCCGCCCACCGGGATGAGCACCGCCTCGAGCGGCTCCCCGGCGCGCGCCCGGTCCATCTCCAGGCCGATCGTTCCCTGCCCGGCGACGATATCCGGGTCGTTGTAGGGCGACACGAAAGGGCGCCCGCTCCGCTCCGCCTCGGCCCGCGCGGCGACCTCCGCCTCGATCGCGTCCGACCCGACCAGGCGGAGATCCACGACTTCCCGGTACCGCTCCTCCAGCGCCTGCCGCTTCGAGTCCGCGACCGTCTCCGGGAGGAACACCAGGCCCCGCCCGCCGAGCCGGGAGAGCGCCCAGGCGACGGCGCGGGCATGGTTCCCCGAGGAGGCGGTCACCACGCCCTCCCGCAGGGTCGCCGCTCCCGCCGTTTCCCGGAGCCGGAGCAGTTTGTTCAGGGCGCCCCGCACCTTGAAGGAGCCGGTCGCCTGGAAACACTCCAGTTTCAGGAACGCCTCGAGTCCCCCGGCCCTCCCCGCCGGCGAGAGCCCCGGCGCGGGCTCGAACGGCGTCTCCGCCAGGTGCGGCGCCAGCCGCTCCGCCGCGGCGCGGATCCGTCCCGGCAGCGACCGGACGAGGGCCTCTCCGGCGGCGCCCGTCGGGCGGTCGCGGCTCTCCCCGGCGGAGCCGCTCACCGGGCCGGCCCCGGGGTCGGGAGACCGCCGGCCGCCGAAGCCGGGGGGTCGGGTAGCATCCCCGGTTCTCCGCCGCCCGGCGCCCCTCGCATTTCCAACGGAAGAGAGTCTAATGAGCCAGGGAATCCAGTCCGTCCCCCGCCCCGCCAACGAGCCGGTCCTCGGCTATCTCGCCGGCAGCCCCGAACGCGCCGCCCTCGAAGCCGAACTGGCGCGCCAGGCCGGGGAGGTCGTCGAGATCCCCGCGATCATCGGGGGCAAGGAGGTCCGCACCGGGAAGATCGCCGAGGTCCGGTCGCCGCACGACCACTCGCTGCTCCTCGCCCGCTACCACGAGTCCACCCCCGAGGTGGTGGCGCAGGCGGTGGACGCCGCGGCCGCCGCCTGGAAGACCTGGTCGGAACTCGACTACCGGGCGCGGGCGAGCCTCTACCTCCGGATCGCCGACCTGCTCGCCGGGCCCTGGCGGGCGCGGTTGAACGCCGCCACCATGCTCGGCCAGTCCAAGACCTGCCACCAGGCGGAGATCGACGCCGCCTGCGAGTTCGCGGACATGCTGCGGTTCAACGCCTACTTCCTCGACCGGTTGGTGCGGCAGCAGCCGGCGGGGGACAACGACCCCGGCATCTGGAACTACCTCGAGTACCGGGCGCTCGAAGGCTTCATCTTCGCCGTCAGCCCGTTCAACTTCACCGCCATCGGCGGGAACCTCCCCACCGCTCCGGCGATCATGGGGAACACCGTGGTCTGGAAGCCGGCGGAGGCGCAGATGCTCTCGGCCTGGTACCTGATGCAGTTGTACCGGGAAGCCGGTCTCCCGGACGGGGTCATCAACATGGTTCCCGGGAACGGGCCGGTCATCGGGGCGGCGGCGCTCGCCCGGAACACGCTCGCCGGGGTGCACTTCACCGGTTCCACCGCCACTTTCCAGCACCTCTGGAAGACGATCGGCGAGAACATCGCCGGCTACCGCGCCTATCCCCGCATCGTCGGCGAAACCGGCGGCAAGAACTTCGTCGTCGCCCACCGGAGCGCCGACCCGGACGCCCTCGTCGCCGGCCTCATCCGGGGCGCCTACGAGTACCAGGGCCAGAAGTGCTCGGCGGCCTCCCGCGCCTATCTCCCCGAGAGTCTGCGCGACGGTTTCCTGGAGCGGTTCCGCGCCGAAGCGGAGACGGTGACCATGGGCGATGTCACCGACTTCTCGAACTTCATGGGCGCGGTCATAGACGAGCGCGCCTTCGGCAAGGTCTCCGGTTACCTCGACCACGCGAAGAGCGACGGGCACTGCGAAGTGGTCGTGGGCGGGAAGGCCGACCGCTCGAACGGCTGGTTCGTCGAGCCCACGATGGTGGTCACCGACGACCCGGAGAACCGGCTGATGACCGAGGAGATCTTCGGTCCGGTGCTCACGGTGTTCTTCTATCCGGACGACCGCTACGCCGAAACCCTCGACCTCTGCCGCAACACCTCACCCTACGGTCTGACCGGCGCGGTCTTCGCGAACGACCGCCTCGCCGCCGAAGAGGCGTACGGCGCGCTCCGCCACGCCGCCGGCAACTTCTACATCAACGACAAACCCACCGGCGCGGTCATCGGGCAGCAGCCTTTCGGCGGCGGCCGCGCCTCCGGCACGAACGACAAGACCGGCGCCGGCTCCCACCTGCTGCGCTGGACCAGCATGCGCACCGTCAAGGAGAACTTCGCCCCGCCGAAGGACTACCGCTACCCGTTCCTCTCGGCCTAGCCGGGGGTATCGGCGAGCGGCGGCGTTCCGCATCGGGGCGGCCGAACCAGCGCGCGGCCGGCCCTTCCGGCGGAACCTCGGGAGGTGGCGCCGGCCGCCGGTGCGGCGCGGTTCCGTCCCGCCGCCGGCGGGGCTGCCGCCATACCCGAACCGGGACGCCGACGACGCCGTGGGAGAGGCGGTGCAACTTCGCCGGAACCACGCGCCACCCCCGACGGGCGCCGCGCCGGGTTCCCCGGCCGGAACCGTCCGTGGCCAATCCCCCGAGCCGAGCGCGCCACCCGCCAAACTGCGGCGCGTGACGCTGCTGGGTGTTTCCGGGCCGTTCCGCCCCGGTACGGGCGGGCTCCCGCCGTACCTGGCCGGACGAGCGGAGGAACAGGCACTGTTCCGGTCGTTGCTCTCCCTCCTCGACCGGGGCGCGCCGACACCGAGCGAAGTCATCCTCTACGGCCCGCGCGGCAACGGCAAGACGGCCCTCCTGAGGTGGATCGAGAAAGTGGCCGCGCCTTCGTATTCCGTGGATGTGATCCGACTTACACCGTCGAAGATCAGGACCGGCCTCCAACTGGCGGAGCGCCTCCTTCCGGACCAGTGGTGGAAGGGGATCAAACCGGACACAATCGCCCTCCGGGGCTTGACTGGGCGGCCCGGAGCGGACGCCCGGCCGCCGGAGGCGGACCAGGTGCTGGCGGCGCGAGCATCGAAGCGGGCGCTGATCCTGCTCCTCGACGAAGCGCACCGGCTGGAACCCCGGGTCGGGGAGGAGTTGCTGAACGCCGCGCAGGAGGTCGGACGGGAGGCGCCGTTCCTGCTCGTTCTCGCCGGAACCCCCAACCTGCGCGACCACCTCGGAACGATCGGCGCTTCGTTCTGGAACCGCGGCCGCAAACTGCCGCTCGGCCGGCTGGACGAATCCGCCGCCGCCGACGCGATCCGCCGACCGCTCGAAGCCGAGGAAACCTCGATAGCCGACGAGGCCCTGGCCCATATCGTCCGTGAAAGCCACGGGTATCCGTTCTTCCTGCAACTCTGGGGAGCGGCCGTCTGGAACCGGGCCTGGGCCGATCCGTCCAGTCCCATCCGGAACCTCACGGCTGAAGACACCGCAGCCTGCCAATCCCTCTTCGACTCGGAGAAGAACCACTACTACCTCGACCGCTACAAGGAACTGAAGAAGATCCGGTTGGTCCGCCCCGCACAGGCTGTCGCCGCAGCCTTCGACGGACAGAAACACCTGAACGATTTCGAACTCGAGGCCGCGATCCGTCGGGGTTTGGGACCGGAGGCGGGCGACGACGAGGTGGAGGCGGCGGCGGCTCAGTTCGACCACCTCGGCTTCGTCTGGCAGGCAAGCGGAACTCCGGACTGGGAACCGGGCATTCCCAGCCTGATGGACTACCTCCGGGAAGTCGTCCCGGTCGCCTGAACCTCGCCCCCGAGCCCCCGGAAGCCGCCGCCGACCGGCGCCGCTCCGCCTCTCCGGGGCCGGGACTCTCCGCCGCGGGGCGCCCGAGCCGGGCGCGCCACCCGCTAAACTGCGGCGCATGACGCTGCTGGACGATTCGGGGCCGTTCCGGCCGGGTCCCGGCGGGCTCCCGCCATACCTGGCCGGGCGGGCGGAGGAACAGGCCCTGTTCCGGTCTCGGCTCGCCGTTCTCGATCGGGGAGAGCCGACGCCGAGCGAAATCATCCTCTACGGCCCGCGCGGCAACGGCAAGACGGCCCTCCTGCTGTGGATGGAGAAGGAAGCGAGTTCCGTCCCGGGCGTCGATGTCCTCGAGGTCACGCCGTCGGACTTCGATACCAGAACGGAATTCGCCGAGATCCTGCTGCCCGAGTCGTGGTGGGAGGTCGCCCGACCGGCGGAGTTCACCGTTCGCGGGTTCACCTGGCGCCCGGGGGAAAACGCTCCGGCGCCGAGGATCCGTTCCGTTCTGGAACTCCGCTCGAAGAAGAAACCGCTGATGCTCCTGCTCGACGAAGCGCACACGCTGGATCCCCGTGTAGGAAAGGAGTTGCTGAACGCCGCGCAAGCAGTGGGGCGAAGGGCGCCGTTCCTGCTCGTTCTCGCCGGAACCCCCAACCTGCGCGACCACCTCGGAACGATCGGTGCTTCGTTCTGGAACCGCAGCCGCAAACTGCCGCTCGGCCGGCTGGACGAGTCGGCCGCCGCGGACGCCGTCCGCCGACCGCTCGAAGCCGAGGAAACCTCGATAGCCGACGAGGCCCTGGCCCACATCGTCCGCGAAAGCCACGGGTATCCGTTCTTCCTGCAACTCTGGGGAGCGGCCGTCTGGAACCGGGCCTGGGCCGACCCGTCCCTTCCCATCCGGAACCTCACGGCTGAAGACACCGCAGCCTGCCAATCCCTCTTCGACTCGGAGAAGAACCACTACTACCTCGACCGCTACAAGGAACTGAAGAAGATCCGGTTGGTCCGCCCCGCACAGGCTGTCGCCGCAGCCTTCGATGCACAGAAGCGCCTGAACGATTTCGAACTCGAGGCTGCGATCCGTCGGGGTTTGGGCCCGGAAGCGGGCGACGACGAGGTGGAGGCGGTGGCGGCGCAGTTCGACCACCTCGGATTCGTCTGGAATGCGGACGGGAGTCCGGACTGGGAGCCTGGCATTCCCAGTCTGATGGACTACATCCGGGAAGCAGTCCCCTCCGCCTGAACCTCCGCCGAACTTCGGGCGCCATCCCCGACCGGCGCCGCGCCGGCCTCTCTGGCCCCCGGCGTCCGCCCCGTCGCCGTCAGCGGAGGCGCAGCACGACGATACGGTTGGTGTTCGTTCCGGCGCGGTTGTTCCGGACGCCCCAGGTGTTCGAGGTCTTGGTGAATCGCTGTTCGTTGACGAGGACACATACCGGTTCCCACGCCGTCCCGCGCGCGACCTCGACCACCACCCGGTCCAGCAGCAGCGACCGGTTTCGCACTTCCCCCACCTCGAACGCGAAGGCGCTGCCCGGCCGGGAGATCGCCGCCACACCGTCGAGCGCGTTCCGCACCAGTTCCCTCCATTCCTCCAAATTCCCGGTCTGCGTGATTCCCGCGGTGTCGGGTTCGATGCCGGCGAACCAGCAGCGCATCCAGTTGTCGGCGCGGTAGTCCACGATATCCAGGAACGGCGGCGAGGTCACGGTGAGCGCCACCGGCGGGCCGTCGTAGTCGAAGGGATCGGAAACCGACTGGCGGAAGAAGCCGCGAACCCGTCCGGTCGGCGCCCGGTCCGGGAGATCGCGGAGGAGGGAGCGGGTCTTCCGGAGGATCAGCGCCGCGACCTCGCGGTATTCCGGGCGCTGCCCCCGCCGTTCGTTGATCTTCCGCTGCCGTTCGATTCCGGTCGCCTGGTTCGGCGGCAGCGTATAGACCGAGAAGAACCCCCGGGAGTGTCCGGTGAGGCGGTTCAGCGCGACCATCCGGATCCAGCGGTCCGCCGCGTCCTCCCGGCCTTCCGCGCGCCGCTCCGCCAGGAACCGCCGAAGATTGCGGATCTGCCGCAGCGTCCGTTCCTCGAAGAACACTTCGAGGCCGTCGGGGACTTCCGACGGGATTTCCGACGCGCCCTTCGTCGGAGCGTCGAGCCGCAGCGTCTCCAGCCGGACCGCCACCGCCGCCTCGGAGGGCGGGTCCAGCCGCGGCTCGACCAGCAGGCGGGAGAGCGGGTTCCCGTCGTTCCCGAGCGGGTCGCGCCCCCGGAGCGCCGCTTCGAGCAGCGTGGTGCCCCGGCCCATGAACGGGTCGAAGACCACCTCTCCCGGTTCGGTCAATCGCCGGATGAAGAACGCCGGCAGTTGCGGCTTGAAGCAGGCCCGGTAGGAGATCTCGTGGAGGGAATGCCCGGCGCGCTGCTTCGCCGTCCAGAACTCGTTGCGGAAGATCGGGACGCCCTCGTAGTCCTCGACGGCGGTCCGTTTCCCGTATTCCCGGAAGCGCTCCAATTCGCCGAGGAATTCGTCGAAGGTCTGCCGCCGCTCCCGGTCGAAGAGCCGCGCCCCGGCCGACGCCGTCAACACGCCGGCCGGCGCCACCGCGGCATACGCGACCCGGCATCCATTCCCGAGCCGACGCCGTTACCGGCTCCGCCCGCGACGCCCGACCCGGCGCCGGCGCCCCGGCCCTTCGTCACGATTCCGCCGGCCCTCAGGTGACCGCGCCCCGCCGGGTGAACCGCGGCGCCCGGTACTCGCCGCTCGCCAGCACCGCCCGCAGCGTCTCCACCGCCGCGCCGATCTCCCGGTAGGCGAGATAGAGCGGCGCGAAACCGAACCGCATCAGGTCCGGCTCCCGAAAGTCGCCCACCACGCCCCGGGCGATGAGCGCCTGCATCACCGCGAACCCCTGCGGATGGCGGAGCGAGACCTGGCTGCCCCGCTCCGCCGCCTCCCGGGGACTGGCCACCGTAACCCCGAACCCGGCAAGGCGGGCGTCGGCGAGGCGGATGAAGAGGTCGCCGAGTGCCCGGCTCTTCTCCTCCAACTGGCCGAGGTCCACTCCGTCGAAGGACCGGAGCCCCTCCTCGAACGCCGCCAGCGCGAGGATCGGCGGGGTTCCGGTGAGGAAGCGGCGCATCCCCGGCGCCGGCTCGTACTCCGGGGCGAAGTCGAACGGCCGGGCGTGCCCCATCCAGCCGGGGAGCGGCGTCTCCAGCTCCGCCTGCCGCCGCCGCGCCACCACCACGAACCCCGGGGCGCCCGGCCCGCCGTTCAGGTACTTGTAACCGCAACCGACCGCGAACTCGGCGCCGTCCTCCCCGAGCCGCAGCCGGAAGGCGCCGGCGCTGTGGCTGAGGTCCCAGACCACCGGAACGCCCGCTTCCCGGGCGGCGGCGGTGAAGGCCCGGAGGTCCCGCCGGCGACCGGTGCGGAAGTCCACCTGGGTCACCAGGGCGACCGCCGTTTCCGCCCCCGGGGCGCCGGCCAGGGCCGCCGGTTCGACGACCCGCAGTTCCGCCCGCTCCCGGCCGAGCAGCGACGCCAAACCCTCCGCCATATAGAGGTCCGTCGGGAAGTTGCCGACCTCCGAAAGGACGATCCGGCGGCCCGGCGGCGAACGGCGGAGGAGCGCCGCCAGCAACTTGAAGAGGTTCAGCGACACCGAGTCGGCGGCGATGACTTCGTCCGCCTCGACCCCCAGCAGCGGCGCGAGGCGCGCTCCCACCCGTTCGGGCAGGTCGAACCAGCCGCGCCGGTTCCAGGCCCCGATCAGGTCCCCGCCCCACTCCTCCCGGACCCGCCGGGAGATCTCCGTTTCCACCGCCCGGGGCGGCGGCCCCAGCGAGTTCCCGTCGAGGTAGATCGTCCCCTCCGGGATCCGGAACCGTTCCCGGAAGCGCGCCAGCGGATCCCGGAGGTCCATCTCCGCGAGTTCGGCCCCGTCCGGCCCCGGCCCCGCACCCGGCCGGACCGGGGCCGAACCACCCCGGGCGGCGCCGCCGGCGCGCTGGCGATCCGGGGCGGCCACGAACCGATTATAGGAACCGCGGACGCGGCGAACCCCGGCGAAACGGACTCCCGCGAAACGGACCCCCCGCGAACGGACTCCCGCGAAACGGACCTCGGCGCGGCGGACGCAGAAGTCGTCAGCCCCCGGGCTCCCGGCCGCACCCCGGCCGAGAAAGCCTGCCCCGGCGGGGGAGTCGTTGCGGGGACGACCTCGTCCAATCCCGACGACGGGAGAGTTCCCCGGGTCTTGGGCGACGAAGCGACGAAGCGGCGAGAGCCGGACGAGAGACCGCCGCGCGCCCGGCGACGAACCCACGCGAGCCGGTCGAAGCAGCGATGGCAGCCGGACCGCGAGGCGACAGGAGCCCGGTGACGCGTCGCGGCGCCCCCGCCGCCGGAGCCCCCGCGAGTTGCGGAAGCCGAACCGTCCGCCGCGCCCCTCCCGCCCCGGAGCGGGACCTCCGACCCGGCCCGCAGCGACAGCCGCGAACCCCGGAACCGCGCCGGGCCGACACCTTTGCGCCGGCCGGGCCCCCGCGAGGCGCGGAAGTCGAACCCTCCGGCGCATTCCTCCCGCCCCGGGGCGGGGCCGCCGACCCGGCCCGCAGCGACCGTCATGAACCCCGGAACCGGTCGGGGGGATGGCCATTCCGCCGCTGACTCCCGGAGCGCGCGGAAGTCGAACCCTCCGCGCACCCTTCCCGCCCCGGGGCGGGGCCGCCAACCGGGCCCGCAGCGACGACCACGAACCCCGGAACCACGCCGTTCCGCCCCCGGCCCGGGCCGATGCGCCAGTCGAACCGGCCGGCGCGGAAGACGAACGACCCCGCCGGTCCGGCCGCGAGACGAACACCGGGCTCCCCCCACCTCCCCCCCACCTCCATCGTCGTCCGGTCGGGTCCGTGCGGCCGCCGGACGATCTCGGCCTGCCGCAGCCCCTTGCGCCGGTCCAACCTCCCCCATTGTCCGGTCGGGTCCCCGCGGCCGCCGCCCGTCTCCCCCCTTCTACACTGCAGACCCCCGCCGTTCCCGATCCCCGAAGCAGTCCCGTCGCCCCACGCCCTACTGCCTCGACACCCGCCTCGACACCCGCCTCGACCCCCGTCCCGACCCCCGCGTGGCCGGCAGCCGCATCGGCCCTCCCCAACCCGCGGCGCGCCGCGTCCCGCGACCGGGCCGCGCTGCCCGGTCCACCCCGCAACCGGCGCCGCTCCGTCCCGCCCCGCCGGACCGCCCCGTCCCGGCTCGACGCCTGACCGCCACGCGCCACCCGCTGCCCGACCGCCGCGCGCCAGCCCGCCGACCGACCCCGGATCCCCGACCTACGCCCTGAACGCCGCGCCCCAGCCCGCCGACCGACCCCCGGATCCCCACGCCGCCTGACCCCCGTGCCCCGCCCCGCCACCGATCCGACGGCCACCGACCCGCCAACCACCAACCAGCACAGCGCCGACCCGCTCGCCCGCTTCGACCCGGTCGTCGCCGACTGGTTCCGGACCCGCTTCCCCTCCCCCACCGAGCCCCAGGCGCGCGGTTGGCCCCTCATCGCCGCCGGCCGGGAAGTCCTCATCACCGCCCCCACCGGCTCCGGCAAGACCCTCGCCGCTTTCCTCGCCGCGATCGACGGCCTCCTCCGCGACGCCCGCGCCGGGAACCTCCGGGACGAGACCCGGGTGGTCTATGTCTCCCCGCTCCGGGCCCTGAGCGCCGATATCCGCGCCAACCTGGAGATCCCCCTCGCCGAGATCCGGGAACGCGCCGCCCGCGCCGGCGCCCCGCCCGCCGCGATCCGCACCGGCCTCCGCACCGGCGACACCCCCCCGGCGGAACGCGCCCGCCTCACCCGCCGCCCCCCGCACCTCCTCATCACCACCCCGGAGTCGCTGTTCCTGCTCCTGACTTCCCGCCGCGGCCGGGAAAGCCTCGCCACCGCCCGGACGGTCATCGTGGACGAGATCCACGCCCTGGCCCGGGACCGGCGCGGCAGCCACCTGGCCCTCACCCTGGAGCGTCTCGACCGCGCCGCCGGGCGGAAGTTGCAGCGCCTCGGCCTCTCGGCGACGGTCCGCCCGGTGGAGGAAGTCGCCCGCTTCCTCAGCCCGGCGGGCGCCGGCCCGGAGATCGTCTCCGTCCCCCGCCGCCGCGACTACGACCTGGCGGTCGAGGTCCCCGGAACCGAACTCGGCGCCGTGGCCTCGCACGAGGTGATGGAAGACCTCCGCCACCGGATCGCCGCCCTGGTCTCCGAGCACCGCACCACGCTGGTCTTCGTGAACACCCGGCGGATGGCCGAGCGGCTCACCAGCGAACTGCGGGAGCAACTGGCGGAGCAACTCGGGGAACAGGCGGTGCTCGCCCACCACGGCAGCCTCGACCGGGAAGTGCGTCTCGACGCCGAGGCCCGGCTCCGCGCCGGGAAGGTCCGGGCGCTGGTGGCCACCGCCTCCCTGGAACTGGGGATCGACATCGGCGCCGTGGACCTGGTCTGCCAACTGGGCTCCCCCCGCTCCCTCTCGACGGCGGTGCAGCGGATCGGCCGGTCCGGCCACTGGCGCGGCGCCACCCCGAAGGGCCGCCTCTTCCCCACCACCCGGGACGACCTGATCGAGTGCGCCGCCCTGGCCGGCGCCCTGGCCGAAGGCCAACTCGACCGGATCCGCCTCCCCGAAGGCTCCCGCGACCTCCTGGCGCAGCAGATCGTCGCCGAGGCCGCCGCGGTCCCCGACGAACCCTGGCCGCTCGACGACCTGTTCCGCTTCGTCCGCGGCGCCCGGCCCTACCGCGACCTCGACCGGGAGACTTTCGACGAAGTGGTCGCCATGCTCTCGGAAGGCGTGGCCACCACCCGCGGCCGCCGGAGCGCCTTCCTCCACCGGGACCGCCTCCGGGGAACGGTGCGCGCCCGGCGCGGCGCCCGCCTGGCGGCCACCCTGAACGGCGGCGCCATCCCCGAGACCGCGCAGTACCAGGTGGTCGCCGAGCCGGAGGACCGGGTGGTCGGCCAGGTGGACGAGGACTTCGCCGTCGAGAGTTCCCGCGGCGATGTCTTCCTTCTCGGCGCCGCCGCCTGGCGCATCCGGCGGATCGCCCGGGGGCAGGTGCGGGTGGAAGACGCCCGGGGCGCCGCCCCCACGATCCCCTTCTGGCGCGGCGAAGCCCCGGGCCGCACCGACGAGTTGAGCGCCCGGGTCTCGCGCCTCCGGGAGGAAGTCGCCGAAGCGGACCCGGAAACGGCGCGCCGCCGCCTGCGGGAACGATGCTTCCTCTCCGAGGCCGGCGCCGACCAGATCGTCCGCTACCTGGCCGCCGGGAAGGCCGCGCTGGGCGCCGTGCCCACGAGGCGGCGGGTGATCGCCGAGCGGTTCTTCGACGAGTCCGGCGGCATGCAACTGGTCCTCCACGCCCCCTTCGGCAGCCGGGTGAACCGGGCCTGGGGGCTGGCGCTGCGCAAGCGGTTCTGCCGGTCGTTCGATCTGGAACTGCAGGCCGCCGCCACCGACGACGGGGTGAACCTCTCCCTCACCGACCTCCACTCCTTCGAGTTGGCCTCGGTGTTCCGGTTCCTGAACGAGGAGACCCTCACCCACACCCTGACCCAGGCGCTGCTGGGAGCGCCGCTGTTCGAGATCCGCTGGCGGCACACCGTCACCCGGGCGCTCGCCGTGCCCCGCCGCCGAGGCGGGCGGAGGGTGCCGCCACCGGTCCAGCGGATGCTCGCCGACGACCTGCTGGCGGCGGTCTTCCCGGACCAGGCGGCCTGTGCCGAGAACCTCTCCGGCGAGGTGCGGGTCCCGAAGCACCCGCTGGTGGACGAGGCCCTCGCCGAAGGCCTGCACGAGACGCTCGACCGCGACGGGCTGGCGGAAGTCCTCCGGGGGCTCGCCGACGGCTCCATCGAGACCCGGGCGGTGGACTCCCCGGAGGCCTCGCCCTTCGCCGCCGAGATCCTGAACGCCAACCCCTTCGCCTTCCTCGACCCGGCTCCGCTCGAGGAGCGCCGGGCGCGCGCGGTGCGGATGCGGCGGTCGCTGCCCCCGGAACTGGACGCCGAGGCGGTGCTCGACCCGGAAGCGATCGCCCGGGCCGACGCCGAAGCGCGGCTCCCGCTGCGCGATCCGGACGAAGCGCACGACGCCCTCCTCACCCGGGGGGTGCTGCGGGAACCGCCCTCCGACCGCGCCCCGGGCGAGGAGCCGGAGGTCCGCGCCCATCTGGAACGACTGGCGGCGGAGGGGCGCGCGGTCTCTTTCCCGATCTCCTCCCCGGTCTCCTCTCCTCCTGGCGAGGGCCGGCTCTGGGCGGCGACAGAGCGCCTGCCGCTGGTCACGCGGGCCTGGCCGGACGCCGCGCTCGCAACCCTCCCCCTCCCCCCGGTCGCGGCGGACGGCCCCCCGCCCCCGGACACCCGCGCCGGCGCCGTCGCCGCGATCCTGCGCGGGGTGCTGGACTGCTCCGGCCCCCGCACCGTCGCCGCACTGGAAGCGGAACTGGCGCTCCCGCCCCGGCTGCTGGACGAGGCCCTGGGCCTTCTGGAAGCCGAGGGGACGGTGCTCCGGGGCGCTTTCCACCCGCCCGCCGCCGGCCGGTCTCCGGCAGAGCGCCCCGTCGAGTGGTGCCACCGGCGGGTGCTGGCCCGGATCCACCGGCTGACCCTCGCCGGGCTGCGCCGGGAGTCGGCCCCGGTGAGCGCCGCCCGCTTCCTCGACTTCCTGACCGGGTGGCAGCACGCCGCGCCGACCGCCCGGCTCCACGGCCCGAACGGCGTCCGGGAGGCGCTGGCCCGACTCTCCGGGTTCGAGACCCCCGCCGCCGCCTGGGAGGCGCAACTCCTTCCGCTCCGGGTCGCGGGGTACCGCCGCGACTGGCTGGACGAGAACTGCCTCTCCGGCGCGGTGGTCTGGGGCCGGGTCTCCCCTCCGAACGCCCCGACCCGCTCCCCCGCGAACGGAGCCCTCGCCCCCGGAACCGGCCGGCGCCCGCCCCGCCCCACGCGGTCGGCGCCGATCGCCCTGCTCCCCCGCCGCGACCTCCCGCTCTGGCTCTCCCTCCGGGAACGCGGCGAGCCGCCGCCGCTCTCGACCGCCGCCGAGCGGATCCTGGAGCATCTCCACCGCCGGGGCGCCTCGTTCTTCGCCGACCTGGAAGCGGCTTCGGGCCTGGTCCCGGCCGCCCTCGAGGAGGCCCTCTGGGAACTCGCCGCCGCCGGCCGGGTCACCGCCGACGGGTTCGACAACCTGCGGGCGCTCATGGACCCGAAACGGCGCTCCGCCTTCGGGAGATACCGCCGCCGGAAGGCCCGCTGGTCCCCCGGCCGCTGGGCGCCGCTGGCACCCGACCACGATGGGAACGGAGCCGGGAACGGGCGCGCCGCGGCAGGACCCGAAGGCGGCGTAGAGAGCGACCACGAAGCGGGCTCCGACCCGGGAGAGGCCCGCTTCGAAGCCCTCGCCCGGCAACTCCTCGACCGCTGGGGCGTCCTGTTCCGGGACCTGCTGAAACGGGAGCGGCTCGAAACCCGCTGGCATCGGCTGCAGCGGGTGCTCCGCCGCCTCGAGATGCGCGGCGAGGTCGTCGGCGGACAGTTCGTGACCACCTTCCCCGGGGAGCAGTTCGCGCTGCCGGCGGCGGTGGAGGCCCTGCGCCGCCTCCGGCGCGACGGGGAGAACGGCGCCGCCGCCCCCGCGCCCCTGGTGGTCGGCGCCGCGGACCCGCTGAACCTCTCCGGCATCCTGCTCCCCGGCCCCCGGATCCCCTCGTCCTCGCTCCGCCTCCTGCGCCTCTACCGGGGCGCCCTGACCCCGGCGCCGCCGGGAACTTCCCTCGCCGCGCCCCGCGCCCACCGGCCCCCGCCCGGCGCCGACGCCGCGGAGAACGCCCCGCCTCCCGGAGGACCCTCCGCCTGACCCGATCGCTTCCCGGAGGCCGCGGCCCGACGACTCCGGCCCCCGACCCCCGGAAGGAGGCGGCCCGGGCCTTCGCCGACCGGTACGGCGGAGACCCGGAAGCGGTCGCCTTCGCCCCCGGCCGGGTGAACCTCATCGGGGAGCACCTCGACTACTGCGGCCTCCCGGTCCTGCCGGCCGCGCTCCGCCAGGGAGTCGCCCTCGCCTTCCGCCGCCGGGAGGACGACCGCCTCCGCTGCCGGAGCGCCGCCTTCCCGGACGAGCCGGCCGACTTCCGGACCGGGGAGGCCGAAGCGCCGGCGGGGTTCGCCCGCTACCTGGCCGCGGCGGCGACCGGCCTCCGCGCCGGCGGCTGGGTGGGCGCCCCGCTGCGCGGCTGGGACGGAGCGATCGCCTCGTCCCTGCCGCCGGCCTCCGGCCTCTCCTCCTCCTCCGCGGTGGTGGTCGCGGCGGCGCTGGCGCTCCTCGCCGCGAACGACCGCCTCTCCCCCGACGACGGCCCGGCGCCGGGCAGCCCGCTCCCGCCGGCGGAGCGGCGCCGGCTGGCCGCCGATCTCGCCGCCGCCGAAAGCGGCGTGGCCATCCGCGGCGGCGCCATGGATCAGTCGGTCTGCCTGGGGGCCGTCGCCGGGCACGCGCTCGGGATCTCGTCCGACCCCCCGGCCTGGACTCCGGTACCCATCCCGGAATCCCGCTTCGCCTTCCTGGCGGCCTTCAGCGGCCGGCGCGCCGAGAAGGGCGCCGCCGGAGGCCCGGCGCAACTCCGCTACAACGCCCGGGTGGTGGAAGCCGCGGCCGCCCTCGCCGAAGCCGGGCGGGCCCTGGGGGGCCGGGGACGACCGGCGGCCCTGCTCGCCGAGCACTCTCCGGGAGAACTGCTGCGGGTCGCCCGCGGCCTCGCCCCGCCGCTCGACCGGCGCCTCCGCCACCTGGTCACGGAAACCCGCCGCGTCGGGGAGGCTGTCCGCTGCCTGGAGGAGGAAGATCCGGAACGGTTCGGCGCGCTCCTCGACGCCTCGCACGCGAGCCTCCGGGACGACTACGAGGTCAGCACCCCGGAACTCGACGCCCTGGTCCGGGAGGCCCGCCAGGGCGGCGCCCTCGGCGCCCGGCTCACCGGCGCCGGACTCGGCGGCTCGGCGGTGATCCTCTCGACCCCCGAAGCCCGGCCGGCCCTCCGCGCCCATCTCGAAACCCGCTTCTACGCCCCTCGGGGCCTGGCGGAATCCGACGGACGCCACCTCCTCGACGCCGACCCCGCCGGCCCGGCCGCTCTCCTCCCGCTCTCGACCGGCTGAAGCCCCCCCGCGGCGCGGCTCCGCCGGGACGCGGGCCGGGCTCGATTCCTCCCCCGGAAACGCCGCCGGATACCGGGGCGACCACCGGCATCTGCCGCCGGACTCGGCGGGTTCGCCGGCCGGGAGCGGCGGCGCTCCCGACCGGGAGCTGGGGGCCTTGGGTCCTCAGCGGGCCTCGCACCGGATGAAGCAGTTCCCGTCGTTGCGCCCGGTGTTCGGAGCCCGCCCGGGAACGAGGTGTCGCCGGCCCGTCGGTCGTCGCCGTCGGCGTCCCGGGTGCCGGTCGCCGACAGGTCCGGCCGCGGCGCCGGTCTCCGTGTCCCGGGTCAGCACGAAAGGTTGCAGTGGGCGGGATCTCCATCACCGCGTCGAACGACTCTTCTCCCGGTCTGCCCTTCGACTCGCGGCGCGGCCGCGCTTCGGCGGCGACCTCGGGAGTTCGGCCCCCGATCCTCTCCCCGAAGGGCCTCCGCGCCCCTCTCGGAGCGCGGCTCCACGCCTTCGGGGGAACCGGCCGGCGCTCCCTCCTCGCTGCCGACGCCGTCCCGCGCCGCCGCCCCGCTGGCCGGGCCGGTCCCGAACGACGCCGCCGCCGGGCGGGAGCGGGGGCGCGCTCCCGACCCGGGAACCGGGCGGATCAGCCCTCGGATCAGGCCGTCAGATCAGGCCCTCGGATCAGGTCCTCAGCGGACTCGGCACTCGAGGAAGTCGTTCCCGCCGTTCACGAGGTTCTCGGCGGCTCTCGGAAAGGCCGTGTCGCCGGCGCGGCGGCCGTCGCCGTCGGCGTCCCAGGTGCAGGTGAGGGCGACTTCGATCTCGTAGGTGCACAGATCAGTATCCGGGATGCGGGTGAGGGTGGCGCTCATGTCGATGTCCAGCTCCGCGTCGCAGCCGGGGCCGTCGTCGTCGCTGCAGGCCAGGTCCGGCTTGGCGGCGACAGGGTAGTTGTCCGGGAGCCCGTCGCTGCCGGGGGTGGAGTCGGCATTGTTCTGCATGTCGATCTTCCCGAAGTCGCCTATGGGGTCGCCGTCGATGTCATCGGCGCGGAACCTCATGAGCCGGCGCCAATCGTCCCCCAGGACCGTGTCTGCCCGGCCGTTGGCGGAGGCTGCCGAGGAATAAGAGAGTGACATTTCGTAGAGATCCCAGTCCCGCTGGGTGCCGTCGAGCCCCATGAACTCGCTGGGGTTGAGCTCCTGGGCCAGGAGATCGAAGGGGTTGACGAGCCAGAGGTGTTGGTGCCGACTGCCCGGCGGCCGAAACTCGGTACCCGCGGGGCCGTTGAGACCGGTGACGCCCGATGGCAGCGGGTGCCTGAGTCGGATCTCGACATCGCGGAGCTTCCCGGTGAGATTGTCATCACCGGTCATGTAGAACTCCACCCGGAAATCTCCGCCGGGGCCGATGCCGTTGCCCCAGTAGGCGGCCGCCTCCTTCCGGAAGTCGCCGCAGACATCCACCTGGTCGGAGACCTCGATGGTGACCCGCTCGCACTTCAGGGCTTCGAAGGGGTCGTCGTCCCCCCAGTCCACCCGACTGCCGGCCCAGGAGACCCCGACCTGGGGATCGACATGGAGTCGGTACCCCGAGAGATAGTCCTCGAAGACGATGTCCGCCGGCCTGGTGTGATCCGGCCTCTCGTAGTGGCCGTCCGTGATGAGCCGGAAGCAGTTCGGCGGCGGCCCCGTGTGCCGCTCGCGCGGACGCTGGCTGCCCCGGCTGCTGAGGACGGACTCGTAGGAGATCTGCCACAGGTTGTTCGGCGTGCCGTCCCTCGGGATGCAGTCCTGGCTGCCGTTGTGGATCGGGCCCGGATTGGACTGGGTGCCCGAGGCGCCGTCCCGGTTGAGGGGGCCTCCGAACCAATTGATACCGCGGGTGGCGGGAGTATCGGCGCCGGGGCTCATGTCGAGCGGGAGCGGTTTGGAGGTCACCGTGAGCGGCGCTCCCCGCACCGTCATCGTCCCGGTGGGCGTGTTCGCTCGAATCGTGGTGAACTCGTGGGTCAGCGTCGCCGGATGGCTGAGCGTGTACTGCCAGCCGGCGTCCAATCCGGTGTGGTTGGAAAAGTGGCGACTCGGCGTGCTTCCGCCCTGCCCGATCCAGTAGTGGCTGTTGTCGTAGATCCCCTTGACGAGTTGGAAATCCACCGCGAAAGCCTCGCAGACCGCCGCGTCGGCCGCGGTGATCTCCGGCGCCGCCGGCGGTTCCGCGGCGGCCTCGGAGCAGCGGAAGGGCCCGCAGGTGATGTACCTCGCGTCGCCGGTCGGGGTCGCCTCCTGCCCGGCCCCGCCGGCCATCCGCCGGAACTCGAAGGTGGCGCCGTCGGCCAGGACCGCGCTCTGCAGGATGTTCCATTCCGCATAGGCGAACGGCGTCAGCGAGTCGCCGGCTTCGACCGTGATCCCGGCCGCGCCCTCGACGAACCTCGGCGTGATCCGGGCCCGGTGCGACGAGGAAACCGTCAGCATCGGGTTCACCGAGGCCATCGCCTTCTCCGGGTCGGTCCCGTCGTCCGGACAGAGCACCTGGCCTTCGCAGTCACGGTCGCTCCGGGCGTCCGGCGGCGTCAGCCCCACCACGAACGGCATCGGCGCCGCGTCGCTCATCCCGGACACCGCGTCGCTCCAGTCGCTCAGGATCGGGGCCGCCGGCGTTCCGGCGGCGGCCTGCACCCGGAGGAACCTCTCCGTCTCCGGTTCCGCCATCACCCGGTGGGTCGTCCCGGTGATGAGTTCCGCGTCGGCCGCGGCGAGACCCTCCTCGGTCGCCGCCACCTGCACCCGGTAGCCGAGGGCGTCCGCCACCGGTTCCCAACTCCACTCGATGAAGTCCGGCCCGCTGTCCGAAACCTCCGGCATCGGCGCGGCCAGCGTCACCGGGGGTACCGGCGCCGCCGCGCTCGTTCCGCTCACGGTCCCGCTCCAGTCGCTCTGCCGGTCGCCCTCGAGCGCCCGGACCCGCGCGTGGCCGGCGGTCTCCGCGGCGATCTCGAACCGATGCATCGTCGTCGTGACCGTGGCCGTGACGACCGAACTGAAGTCGTCCGCCGCCAGACTCAGCTGGATCTCGTAGCCGGTGGCGCCCTCCACCGCTTCCCAGCCGAACTCGAGGAAGGTCGGGCCGGTGGCGGTGACCGCCAGCCCCGCCGGAACCGCCACCGGGTCCGGGGCCGCCGGCGCCGCCGGGGGCGCGGGGGCCGGCGCCGGGGTGGTGGTGGACGAATCGTCCCCGCAGCCGGCGAGCGCCAGGGAGAGAACGAGCCCCGCGCCGGGAATCAGGCCCGCGCCGAGCTTCCGACCAGGCAGCGCCCCCCGGGAGCGGGGCGCGCGCGGCTGGATCCGGTCGCGGCGGGGGACCGGCGGTTCGATGGTCTGCGTCATGAAGCGTGTCTCCGGAAAGGCACCGAGTGGAGGCCGCGGCGCCCTCTGCGCCATGGCTGTCGCCGGGGATCGTACCGCATCCGGCGCCCGGACGGTTCCCCGGTCGCTGCCCGGTCGGCTCCCGGGACACTCGGCCGGGGGGTTCGCCGGACTTCGGCCGGCGGTTCGCCGAACACCCGGCGAACCGTTCGCCGGACGCTTCGCCGGCCGATGCCGCCGGACGCGTTCGGCGCCCTCGCCGGGGGCCGGACGGCGCTCCCCGGAGTCGCGCCGTAGCCGCCGCGACCCCCCCGTCGGTCCGTCCCCTTCGCGCCGGGAGCGGCCCTTCGCCCGCGATCCCGAGGCGCCGGTTTCGGTGGGCCCGGCCGGGTCCGGATCCTCCCCGGTCGATTCCGAAAGCCGCGGGGCCCGTTCTCCGCGCCCGCCCCGAAGACTCCGGGCCGCGCGAGACCGGGCGGGGCCCGCCTCACCGACGCCGACCCCGCCGGCGGTCTCGACACGCCCGGGACTCCACGGCGCGGTTTCCTCCGGGGGACGGCTCCGTTGCCCGGCGACCGCCGGCGCCCGGGCGCGGGGAGTTCGCCGGCCGGGAGCGGCGCCGCCGCGCTCCCGACCGGCAGGGTGGGGGCTTACGCCCTCAATTCACCTCGCAATCGATGAAGAAGTTCCCGCCGAGGCGCTCGGGATTGGGGCCGGCCGGGAAGTTCAGGTTGCCGGAGCGGCGGTTGTCACCGTCGGCGTCCCAGGTGCAGGTCAGCGGCAATTCCATCTCCGCTTCGCAGGTCTCGGTATCCCGGATCAGCACGAAAGACGCGCTGAGCGGGATCTCCACCACCGCGTCGCACAACTCCTCCCCGCCGTCGTCCGCCGAGCAGCGGTCCGCGTCCTCGTTGCCGTCGTAGTTCTCCGGGTCGCCGTCGCCGCCGAAATTCCCGGCGGCGTCCACCATGTCTATCTTCCCCAGGTCGCCGTAGATCGGGTCGCCGTCAGTGTCGTGGAGGTCGTGCCTGATGAGCGGGGTCCAGCACTGTTGGAGGCACCTCGCGTCGAGCGCCCCCATCAGCCAGTCCACATGCCCGCCGTAGGAGGTGGAGGACGAGAAAGTGTTGTACAGGTCGTAGTCCCGCCTCGTGCCGTCGATTCCCCAATTCGATCGGGCTTCCAGGTGGCTATTCCCGCCGGCGCCCGAAGTGCCCGGGTCGAGGCGCCGGAGCCACATCGAGGCGTGCCGGCTGCCGTTCGGTCGGTATTCCCCCCCGGCCCGGGCGGGGTTTCGGGGTCCGGTGTCCTGCCGGCTGGCGAGCGGCGCGGAGTTCCGGAGGATCATCTGGTTGAACCGGCCGGTGGTGTTGTCGCCGGACGCGAAGACCAACTCGAGTTGGAAGCGGCTGCGGGGGCCGATCCCCCCGCCCCAGAACGCCTCCACTTCCTCCCGGAACGACTCGCACTTGTCGTACTGCTCCGCCACCCGGAAAGTGACACGGTCGCATTTCGAGTCCGCGAACGGGTCGTCCTTCCCCCAGGCGACCTCGCTGCCGGCCCAGGAAACCCCCACCTGGGGGTCCACATGCAGCAGGTACCCCGGCAGGTAGTCGTAGAAGCGGATCCCCGGCGGCGGCCGGCGGTGGATACTGTATTCGTCGTAGTAACCGTCCGTGATGAGCACGGCGCAGGGCTCGGGCCGCCGGACCAGGTCGTTGTCGCCCGTCCGGTCGTAGGTGAGACTCCGGCGGAACGACGGATAGGTGGGGTCCGGGTGGTCCGGCGTACCGTCACTGAAGGAACTGCTGTCATAGGTGGTACTGAAGCAGTCGTTGGGACCGTTGCGGATCGGGCTCGGATCGCTCTGGGAGTTCCGGTTCCCGTCCCAATTCACGGGGGCGCCGAACTTGTTGACGAGGCTGTCGGGATCAGGCGGATCCGGCGGCGCCATGTCGAGGACGCGCCAGACGGAAGTCACCGTGAGATCGGCGCCCGGCACCGTCATCGTCCCGCTCGGGGTCGCCGCCGGGATCGTGGTGAACTCGTGGGTCACCGTCGCCGGGTGGCTCAGCGTGTACTCCCAGCCGAACTCCAGTCCCATGCTGTAGCCGGGCCACCACGGCTGGCCGTAATTGTGGATGGAGTCCTGCGCCTCGGCACGCTGGTAATTGCGGAAGACGCCTTCGATCAACCGGAAGTCCACCTCGAAGTCCTCGCAGACCGCCGCCTCGGCCGCAGCGATCGCCGGCGCCGCCGGCGCCTCCGCGGCCGGCTCCGAGCAGCGGAACGGCCCGCAGGTTACATGCATCGCGGCGCCGGTCGGCGTCCCCTCCTGCCCGGCCCCGCCGGTGATCCGGCGGAACTCGAACACGGCGCCCTCGTCCACCGCCGTCCGCTGCAGCAGGCTCCAGTCCGCATAGGCGAACGGCGTCAGGGACTCCCCGGCCTCCACCGTCACGCCCGGCGCGCCCTCGACGAACAGCGGCCGGATCCGCGCCCGGTGCGACGAGGAAACCAGCAGCATCGGGTTCACGCTCGCCCTCGCCTTCTTCGGATCCGTCCCGTCGTCCGGACAAAGAGCCTGCCCCGAACAGTCCCGGTCGGTCCCGGCCTCCGGCGGCCGCATCCCCACGACGAACGGCCGCGGCGCCGCGTCGCTCATCCCGGACACCGCGTCGCTCCAGTCGCTCACGATCGGCGACTCCGTCGTGCCGGCCACCGCCCGAACCCGAACGAACATCTCCGTTTCCGGTTCCGCCATGACTCGAACCATCGTCTCCGTGACGGTCTCCGGCGAGGCCGCGTCGAGCCCCTCCTCGGTCGCCGCCACCCGCACCTCGTACGACAGCGCGTCCGCCACCGGTTCCCAACTCCACTCGATGAAGTCCGCCCCGCTCCCGGAAACCTCCGGCACCGGCGCCGACAGAGTGACCGGTGGAATCGGCGCCGCCGCGCTCATTCCGGTCGCCGTTTCACTCCACTCGCCCTGCCGCTCGCCCTCGCGGGCCCGGACGCGCGCGTAGCCGGTGGTCTCCGCCTTCACCGGGAACCGGTGCATGGTCGTGGTGACCGACGCCGTGGAGACCGACGAGAAGTCGCCCTCCTTCAGGCTCAACTGGATCTCGTAGCCGGTGGCGCCCTCCACCGCCTCCCAGCCGAACTCCAGGAAGTCGTGGCCGCTGGCGGTGACCTTCAGCCCGCCCGGAACCCCCACCGGGGCCGGGGCCGCCGGAGCGGGCGGGGGCGCCGGAGCCGGGGCCGGCGCCGTGGTCGAAGAGTCGTCGCCGCAGCCGGCGAGCGCCAGACCCGCAACGAGGATCAGACCCGGCAGAACCCTCCGGGAACGGCCGGCGCTACTCACGGGTCGAACCCGCGGAGTTGCCCCCCCCCCCCCCCCCCCCCATTTCGGGGCAGGAGCGGCCGCGTCCGGCAACGCGGCGCGGGGCCGGCTCTTCGATGGTCTGGATCATGGAGCGTGTCCTCCGGGATGAGGCGTCGAACGGAGCCCGGGGGCCCGGGCTCGGTGGTCGGCGCGAATTCTACCGAATCGGCTTCCCCGGCCCGGGAGGCGGCGCCTCGAGGGAGGCGCGGATGCGTTCCACGCACTCGTCGGGCGAGCGGGCGGAGGTGTCCAGGCGCAGTTCCGGGCGTTCCGGGGGCTCGTAGGCGCCGCCGACGCCGGTGAAGTTCTGCAACTCGCCGCGGCGCGCCCGGGCGTAGAGCCCTTTCGGGTCGCGGGCCTCGCAGGTCTCGAGCGGGGCGTCCACGAAGATCTCCCGGAAGTCGCCCGGGGCGAACCGGCCGCGGGCGAAGTCGCGCTCCGAGCGGTAGGGGCTGATGGAGGCGACGATCACGATCAACCCGGCGTCCACCATCAGCCGGGCCACCTCGGCGACCCGGCGGATGTTCTCCACCCGGTCGGCTTCGGTGAAACCGAGATCGCGGTTGAGGCCGTGGCGCACATTGTCCCCGTCGAGGACATAGGTATGGCGTCCGGCAGCGGCCAGCCGCTTCTCGAGGAGGTTCGCCAGCGTGGACTTGCCGGCCCCGGGGAGCCCGGTCAGCCAGAGGCAGCAGGGCCGCTGGGAGAGCGCGGCGGCGCGCGCCTCCCGGGTCACCTCGAAGTCCTGCCAGCGGAGATTCAGGGCCCGCCGGAGCGGGAAACGGATCATCCCGGCGCCGAGGGTGGCGCGGGTGCGCCGGTCGGTCAGGACGAAACCGCCGAGGACGCGGTTCTCCTCGTAGCGGGCGAACGGCAGCGGCCGGTCGGTCTCCAGGTTCACGCTGCCGAGGTCGTTCAGCGCCAGCGTGGCCGCCGGGCGGGTGCGGCCGTCGGTGACATCGAGCCGGTGCCGGATCCGGGTCACCCGCGCGCCGGCTTCCTTCGTGTGGATCTTCAGGCCGTAGGGGCGGCCCACGACGAGCGGTTCGTCGCCCATCCAGAGCACCTGCGCCCGGAACTGGTCGGCGGTCTCCGGCGGACGGGCCGCGGCGGCGAGGACATCCCCGCGCGCCGCGTCCACCTCGGGACGCAGGGTGAGGGTCACCGAATCGCCGCGTTCGGCGCGGGGGAGGCGGCCCTTCCAGACGACGATCTCGGCCACTTCGGATTCCGCCCCCGACGGCGCCACCCGCACCCGGTCGCCCGGGGCCACCGCGCCGGAGGCGATACGCCCCTGGCAGCCGCGAAACCCCTCGCCCGGCCGGTTCACGTACTGGACCGGCATCCGGAACGGCGATTCCTCCGGGGACGCCGGCGCGACCTCCACCGTCTCCAGGTGTTCGAGGAGCGTCGGGCCCCCGTACCAGTCGGACTCGGCGCCGCGGCGGGTCAGGTTGGCGCCGCTCACCGCCGAGACCGGGACCAGCAGGCGGTCGCGGAGGCCGATCTCGTCGGCGAGGCGCCGGTAGGCGGCGGCGACCTCCTCGTACCGGTCCCGGCGCCAGTCCACCAGGTCCATCTTGTTCACCGCGACCACCACCGAGCGGACGCCGAGCAGGGCGACGATCCGGGTATGGCGCGCGGTCTGCGGCAGGACTCCCTTCCGCGCGTCCACCAGCACCACCGCCAGGTCGGAGACCGAAGCGCCGGTGGCCATGTTGCGGGTGTACTGCTCGTGGCCGGGGGCGTCGGCGACGAAGAACCGGCGGCGGGGCGTGGCGAACTGGCGGTAGGCGACATCTATGGTGATGCCCTGTTCCCGTTCGGCGGCCAGTCCGTCGAGCAGCAGCGCCAGGTCGAGGGCGGCGCCCCGGGTGCCGAAGCGGCGCGACGCCTGTTCCAGGGCGCGGCGTTCGTCTTCGAAGACGGCGCCGGTGTCGTGGAGCAGCCGGCCGAGGAGGCTGCTCTTGCCGTCGTCCACGCTGCCGCAGAGGACGAACCGCAGCGGCGGCAGCGGCGCTGCCGATCGGGGCGCCGGGGGCACTAGAAATACCCCTCGCGCTTCTTCCGCTCCATGGAGCATTCCCCGTCGTGGTCTATGAGGCGCCCTTCGCGTTCCGAGCGGGGCGCGGCGACCGTTTCCGCGAGGACCGCTTCCGGGGTGTCGGCGTCGCTCTCCACCGCCAGGGTGAGCGGCCAGCAGCCGAGGGTGCGGAAGCGGACGCGGCACCGCTGCGGGGTTTCCCCGGGGCGGAAACGCATCCGGCGGGCGTCGTCCACCACCAGGAAGCCGCCCTCCCGTTCGACGACCGGGCGTTCGGCGGCGAAGTAGAGCGGGACCACCGGGAGGGCCTCTTCGAGGACATATCTCCAGACATCGCTCTCGGTCCAGTTGGAGAGGGGCGCGACGCGCAGGGTCTCCCCCGGCTGGAACCGGGTGTTGTAGAGGTTCCACAACTCGGGGCGCTGGTCGCGCGGCTCCCAGCGGTGGCCCGGGCGGCGCAGGGAGAAGATGCGTTCCTTGGCGCGCGACCGCTCCTCGTCCCGGCGCGCGCCGCCGAAGATGAGGTCATAACCGCCGGCGTCGAGCGCCTGGCGGAGCGCCCGGGTCTTCATCACCTCGGTGTAGTGCTCCGAGCCGTGGTCGAAGGGGTTCACGCCGGCGGCCCGGCCCTCCTCGTTGGTATGGACGCGGAGTTCCAGGCCCGATTCCTTCGCTGTCCGGTCGCGCAGGGCGATCATCTCCCGGAACTTCCAGCCGGTGTCGATGTGGAGCAGCGGCAGCGGCGGCGGCGCCGGCCAGAAGGCCTTCCGGGCCAGGTGGAGGAGCGCCGCCGAGTCCTTGCCGATGGAGTAGAGCAGGACCGGGCGCTCGGCGGTGGCCAGGCCTTCGCGGAAGATCTCGATGGCTTCCGCTTCGAGGTCGGCGAGGGGGGAGGTCCGGGCGCGGGACTCGGCGGCGGTTTCGTCGGCAGGCAGACCGGCGGGCAGACCGGCAGGCAAACCGGCGGGCAAACCGGAGGGGAAATCGTCGCCGGGGCCCTTGCGGGGGGAATCGTCCGGGGGACGGGCTCGGGCGGTCTTCCCCGTTTCGGCGGGCATCGGGCGTCGCCTCCTCCCCGGGTCCGTGGCCGACGGTCGGACGGTCGCGTCGGGGAGTGTCTCCGGGCCGGCTCCGGGGTGCGGGCTTCGGGGAGGGCCGGTCAGAAACGGACGCTGAGGCCCACCTGGCCCCGGCGGGTGTCGCCGAGCCCGCTGCGGATGGTCCCGTCGAAGTTGAACAGCAGCGAACCGACGGCGGTGTCCAGGAAGTTGTCGGCGTTCGTCAGGTTGAACACCTCGAAGATCGGCTCGACCACGATCCCCTCCCCGAGGACGAACCGGCGCGAGGCGCGCAGGTCCCAGGAGAGGAACGAGTTGTCCCGGCGGAGGGTGTTCCGTTCGAGGATCCGCCCGTCGGCGCAGACCCGGTCCGTCGGCTGCGCCGCCCGCTCCCCCGGCGCCGCGCAGGACTCCGAGGCCGGCGAAGGCGAGAGGTACCGGAAGACATTGTTCAGCAGCACTTCGCCGGGCAGGCGGAGGAGCAGGTAACCGCTGACCTGGTGGCGGCGGTCGCGGTCGGAGAAGCCGTACTCCGGGGCCAGGTCGGCGGCGCTGGCGTAGCGGAAGGTGAACGGGTCGCGCTCGTTGTCGTCGTCGGAGCGGTCGTAGGCCAGCGTGTAGTGGGCCTCGAAGGAGACCCGCCGGCCCCGGGCGGCGCTCGGGCGGCGGAGGCCGAGGGTGAGCCCCCGGTAGCGGGAGCGGGCGCCGCTCTCGGCGACGGTGAGCGCGTTGATCCCGCCGCCGCCGGGATGGGTGCCGATCCCGAAGGGCGCGCCCAGGGCGGGATCGTTGCGGTTCACGAAGCGGAAGAGTTGGTCGGTGCGGGCGTAGATCACCGAAGCGTGGGCCGCCACCCCGCCGCCGAGCAGGCGTTCCACCCCGGCGCTGAAACTCCAGGTGCGGGGGGATTCCAGGCGGCGGTCGGAGACCTGGATGTCCGGGAGGAAGGGCGCGGTGTCGGAGCCGTCTATCCAGGTGTCGAGGGCCGGCACCGGGCCGAGGGCGGGGGCGGCGGCGCTGGAACGGAACAGGTTCTGCTGGAAGGCGCCGTTCGTGGTCCGGTGCGCGGCGAACACCAGGCCGGGGATGCGGGCGGCGTAGGAGCCGGCGTTCGCCCGGACGACCGTGGAACCGTCGCCGGTCGGGTCCCAGGTGAGCCCCAGGCGGGGCTGCCAGTTGTCGAGATCGTCGGGGATCCGTCCGTCCGAGGGGAATGCCGGGTCGTCGAGGTAGGGCGCGAAGAAGGTGTCTTCGGGTTCCACGAAGATCTCCGGGTTCCGGATGCCTTCCCAGCGGAGGCCGAGGTCGAGGGTCAGCCGCTCGTTCGGGTGCCAGGTGTCCTGGACGAAGAGGCCCAGTTCGGTGGTGCGGAGCGGTTCGGTCTGGCCCAGTTGCCCGGGGGGCACGCCGGGGACGGTGGTGGCCTGGAGATACAGAAGCACCGGGCCGGTGATCTCGGTGTCCGCGGGGCAACTGCCGGTAGTGGCGCTCGAACCGTCGGAGCAGGTGACGAAGCCGCTGCCGTGGGTGGCGAAGCCGAGGAAGCCGTCCACCGAGTCGAACAGGTAGCGGCCGTTGGCGAAACCGAGGAAGCGCTGCTTCACCGTGGTGCGGTTGAACTCGGCCCCGACCTTCAGCAGGTGGTCGCCGGCGGCGTAGGTGAAGGTGTCCACCAGTTGCAGGCGGGTGTCGTAGCCGGTATCTATGGGCAGGAAGAAGGGCAGCCCCAGGCGGAAGCCGTCGGCGAAGTCCATGCCGATGTCGGGGAACGGCCGGCCGCCCTGGTCGGTCAGGGCCAGCGGCGGCGAGGGTTCGGCGCCGGGCATCAGCGGGCCCTCGTAGCCGCGGGGCCGGTCCTCCCGGGACCACTGGGCGCGGAACTCGTGGAAGGCGGCGTTCCCGAACTGGGAGCGCAGGCCGAGGTTCCCGGCGTGGGAGAAGTCTCGTTCGATCCCGTTCGCGGAAGCCCCCCAGGAATCCACATCGAAGGTGCCGTTCTCCTGTTCCGACCAGGTGGTGTTGTACTTGACCGAGAGTTGGTGGCGCCCGTCGAGGGTGAAGTCGAACTTGGCCAGGAACGACCGGGCGTCGTCGGTGCGGCGGATGGGGCCGAACTCGTTCTCGAAGAGGCCCGGCCATCTCGACTGCAGGAAGTCGTCCAACTTCCGCAGCTCCGCCGGGTTGGCGACGCGGCGCTCTTCCTGTTTGGTCTCGGCGGCCAGTTGGCCGTCGTAGGCCAGGAAGAAGAAGACCCGGTCGCGCGCGAGCGGCCCGCCCAGGGTGGCGCCGGCCTGCTGGCGGCCGAAGTCGGGGTTGCCGCCGCCGCGGGATTCCGGGTGGGGGGCGGCGATCTCGTCCCACTGGCCGAAGTAGTGGGCCGAGCCGGAGAGGGTGTTCGTGCCCGACTTGGTGATGACATTCACGAAACCGCCGGCGGAGCGGCCGTACTCGGCGGTGGCGCCCTGGTTCACCACGATGAGTTCGGCGATGGCGTCCTGGTTGAAGGTGAACGCGGCCCGCTGCCCGCCCCGCTGCTCGCCGAAGAAGGGGTTGTTGAAGTCGGCGCCGTCCACGATGAAGTTGTTGAAGATGCCGCGCTGGCCGCTGATGTTCAGTTCGTCGCCGTCGGGGCCCTGGGAGATCGCGGTTCCCGGGGTGAGCAGGGTGAGGTCGAGGAAGTTGCGGCCGTTGCTCGGCAGCGAGTCCACGACCGCTTCGTCCATCCGCTGCGAGCGGGTCACATCCTCGGCGTGGAGGGATTCGGGGAGTTCGCCGAAGACGGTGACCGTTTCGGCGGCGACCAGGCGCAGCCGGATCGCGAGGTCGAGCGTCTGTCCCACCCGGAGCGCGGCGCCTTCGAGGCGTTCGGCGCCGAGGCCGGGGCCGGCGGGGGTGACGGTGAGGTCGTAGGTTCCCGGCGGCAGCAGCGTGCGGTGGAAGGTGCCGGAGGCGGAGGTTTCGACGGTGGTGGTGAAGTCGGTCTCGCGCTGGCGGAGGAGGACGACGGCCCCGGCGACCGGGGCGCCGCTGGGGTCGGTGACTTCGCCGTGGATGACGCCGGTGGTGGTTCCCGCCTGCGCCGCCGCTTCCTTCGCCGCGGGAGGGAAGAGCCCCCCGCCCGCAGCGAGGAGGAGGCCGCCGCAGAGGGCCGCGAACGCCCCGGGAGGCCCGTCGGAACCGCGGCGGGAAAAAGCGCCGGGCCGGCGAGAAGCGGCGCGGTGGGGCGGCGGGCGGCGTTCCGCTGCGGTCCGCGACGCGAGGGGAGGAATGGAGGGAGGAAGAGTCCCGGCGGAGGGATCCGGCCGGCCGGCGAACGCGCCGGTCCGCCCGATCCCCCCGACTTCGTCGTCGACTCTTCCCTCGATCCCGGCCTTACTTCCCATCCTTCGGCAGCGCCAGCGCCACATAGGACTCGGGGAACCGCCCCCGCCGCCCGATCTGGGCCACGATGTACTGCCGGCCTTCGTGCCGGTAGGTCATCATCCCGTACATCGCCGGGGCCGGGAGTTTCACCGAACCCACCGGCTCTCCGGTGCGTTTGTCGTGCGCGTTCAGCACCGGCGGGCCGGCCATTCCCTCGTTGGTCAGCAGCAGGTCACCGCTGACCATCAGGATCGCGCGCCCCTGCCCGCCGACTTTCGACAGGTCGGCGTCGGCGAGCGCCGGATGGTTCTTGATCCGGTCGTTCGGCTCGCCCACCGGGAACCACCAGAGGTGTTCGCCGGTGTTCATGTCGATGGCGGTGACCCGGCTGTACGGCGGCTTGTAGATCGGCAGCCCGTCGGGGCCGGGGACGCCGATGGTGCGGTAGTTCACCCAGTCGGAGACCGTTTCGCCGATGGTGGTGCACTTGCCGCCCGGCGAGGTGCAGTCGTGTTCGTCGGCGTCGGCTTCGACTCCCGGCTGCACCATGCGTCCGGAGCAGTTGGGCCCCGACGACTGGTAGAGGATGCCGGTGGTCGGGTCGAGCGCCGCCGGATGGGTGATGTTCACCCCGGAGGTGCTGCCGCAGGCGATCCAGCCCTTGTTCTCGTCGTAACCCTTCGGCACCGGCGGCATGTAGGGCCCGCCGATCCGGTACTCGCTGGTGATGTCGAGCGCCTTCTGCCGCAACTCGGGGGTGTAGTCGATGAGGTTGTCCTCGGAGAGGTCGAGCGGCTCGAGCGGCTCCGGCACCGTCGGGAAGGGCTGCGTCTCGGACAACTTCTCGCCGGGGACGACGGACTGCGGCACCGGCCGTTCCTCGATGGGCCAGACCGGCTCCCCGGTCTCCCGGTCGAAGGAGAAGGTGAGCCCCTGTTTCGTGGTCTGGATCGCCATCGGCACCGTCTTCCCGTCCACGGTCACATCGGCGAGGATGGGCACGTTGGGGAGGTCGTAGTTCCAGATCGGGTGGTGGGTGGTCTGGAAGTGCCAGACCCGCTCGCCGGTCTCCGCGTCGAGGGCGATCACACTGGTCCCGAAGAGGTTGTCGCCGGGGCGGAAGCCGCCGTAGAAATCCATGGTCGGGGCGTTCGTGGGGATGTACACGATTCCCCGCTCCAGGTCCGCGGAGAGCGGCGCCCAGGAGGAGACATCGCCGGTCCATCTCCAGGCGTCGTTCTCCCAGGTGTCCATCCCGAACTGGTCCTCGGACTGCGGGATCACCTGGAACTTCCACCGGTGTTCGCCGGTCTTCGCGTCGTAGGCGAGGATGTCGCCGGGGATGTTCTCGATCCTCGTCTGGTGGTAACCCTGCGCGTGGGAGTTGCCGACGATCACCGTGCCGTTCACCACGATGGGCGGCGAGGAACTGGTGATGTAGCCGACGGTCGGGGGCAGGCCCTCGTAGGGGTCGTAGTTGTGGCCGAAGTCGGCGAGCAGGTCCACCACCCCGGTCTTCGGGAAGCCTTCGATCGGCACCGGCTTCCCGAAGCCTTCGAGGTGCTCGCCGGTCTTGCCGTCGAAGGCGTGGAGGAAGAAGGCCGGGCTGACGACATAGATGACCGGCCGGCCGTCCACGAACTCGTGGCCCACGCCCTTGCCGTAACTGGATCTCATGGACTCTTCCCAGCGGCGGGTGGTGGGCTCGCGATAGGTCCAGACGGTCTCGCCGGTGGCCGGGTCCATGGCGACCACCGTGCGCCGGTAGCCGACGACGGTGTAGAGGAGCCCGTCTATGTAACTGGGGGTGGACTTCGAGAGGAAACTGGGTTTGGGGCCGTAGTTGTCCCCGCGCCAGACCCAGGCGATCTCCAGGTCGTCGAAGTTGCCGGCGTCCACCTGGTCGAGGGTGGAGGAGCGGGTGCCCCAGGCGTCCCCGCTCTGGTATCGCCACTCCCCTTCGGGGTTCCCGCGCTCCTGCGCCCCGGCGGCGAGGGCGAAGGCGCCGAGCAGCGCGGCGGCGAGCGGGAGGACGGACGGCGCCGCGGCGGCCCGGGCCGGCCGGCGGAGCGACGGGTGCGTGGGGGTCATGGGTGGCAGTCCTCCCGGAGGGGCGTTCTCCCGGCGATTTTCGCGGGGGAACCGGGAATCTTACGCGCTCCCCGGGGCTTCCCGAGTGCCGCGCCGGGCCGGGGGCCGGCGAGGGTCGGGGGAGGTCAGCGCAGGACCCGCCGGAGGTTCGACCGGTCGTCGGGCCGGCGGTGGCCTTCGTCCGGCCGGGCCGCCACGCCGGAGAACGGGGTGGCCCGGGCCGGCGCCGCCGGGTCGGTGACGAAGTCGGCGTTCCCGGTGACGAACACCCAGGTGGCGGCGCAGCGCGCTCCCCGGGGGCTTCCCGGACGCCGCCCCGGACCCGCGGGGTCAGCGCAGGACCCGCCAGAGGTTCGAGTAGTCGTCGGTCCAGCGGTGGCCGGCGTCGGGGACTGCTGCGGCGCCGGAGAACGGGGTGGCCCGGGCCAGCACCGCCGGGTCGGTGACGAAGTCGGCGTTCCAGGTGACGAGCACCCAGGTGGCGGCGTAGTGGAAGCGGGCCGGGTCGGCTTCGCTCTCGGTGAGCAGCGAGATCGCCCCCAGCCGGAGCGCCTGCGCCCGGACCACCGGGACCAGGTCCACATGCCGGTTCGAGAGGTGGGCGACGATCACCCCGTCCGGCGTGAGCCGTTCCCGGTAGAGCGCGAAGGCCTCGGCGGTGAGCAGGTGGACCGGGATCCCGTCCCCGGTGAAGGCGTCGAGGACCAGGACGTCCCGCTTCGGTTCGCCGGCGGCAGCTTCCCGCTCCAGGCTGAGCCGGGCGTCGCCGAGGACCACCTCCACCGGGCCCGGCGCCTCGCGCAGGTAGGTGAAGTAACTCCGGGCGACCGCTTCCACCTGCGGGTCCAACTCGTAGAAGCGGAAGCGGTCGCCCTCCCGGGCGTGGACCGTGAGCGCCCCGGTCCCCAGGCCGATCACCCCCACCGAGAGCGGGGCGCCGGCGCGGCGGCGGGGATGGCGGGAGAGCGCCGCCTCGATGCCGGTGCCTTCGTAGTAGTAGAGGGTCGGCTCCCGGCGGCGGTCCGGGTGGAGCCACTGGGAGCCGTGGCCGATGCCGCCGTTCCAGAGGTCGCGCCGCCACTCCGGCGTTCCCGGGTGCGCCTCCATGACCCGCACCGCCCCGTAGAAGTTCCGCCCGGCGTGGAGCGGCCGCCGGTGTTCCAGCAGGGTCACCGCCAGCGCCAGACCGGCGGTCGCCGCCGCGGCGGCCCGGAACAGGATCGCGCGTCGGCGGGAGCGCCTCCCGGCGCCGGAAGCGAAGAGCGGCGCCGTGGCGGAGAGGACCAGCGCCAGCGGGTACTCCCAGGTGTTCGGGAACAGGAGCGGGCTGAGCAGGGAGGCGGCGAGCCCCCCGGCGGCGCCGCCGGCGGTGATTCCGAGGTAGTAGCGGGTCAGGCCGGCGGGCGGCGGGCGGCGGCGGGCGATCTCGCCGTGGGCGCTCCAGCCGGCGGCGAACAGGAAGGCCAGCCCGGCGGCGGCGTGGGCGGCGAGCGGCGCGTCGAGCCCGAAGGTGAGGTCCCGGAACCAGACATACAGGCACGCCGCCGCCAGGAGGAAGACCGCCGGGGCGAGCCGGCGGCGGGGGTGCGGGCGGGCGGCGCCGAAGGCCAGGATGAAGGTGAGCAGATAGACCGCGAGGGGCAGCGTCCAGAGGAACGGCGCCGCCGCCACATCGCGGGTCAGGTGGGTGGTGACCGCGACCAGGGTGAAGGAGGCCACCGCGGCGAGGAGCGCCGGGACCGGGAGCCCGCGCCGGGGGCGGTCGTCCTCCCGGCAGGTTCGGGCGGTCCCCGCGGTCGCCGGGGTCGGGGTCGGGCGCGGCTGCGGCGCGGCGCTCCGGGGGTTCCGTCGGAGGAGGAGCGCCCCGGCGCCGAGGGCGGTCAGGGCGAGCAGGAAGTAGCCGCCGGTCCAGAGGCGGGCCTGTCGGGCCAGGCCCAGGTACGGCTCGACGGCCACCGGGTAGGCGAGCAGGCCGAGCAGCGACCCGGCGTTCGAGAGCGCGAAGAAGCGGTACACCCGCGAACCGACCCCGATCGAACCGGCCCCGATCGAACCGGCCCCGATCGAACCGACCCTCGGCGAGCCGGGACTCGCCGAATCGGGATCCGCCGCCTCGGTACCCGTCGAACCGGATCGTTCCCCGTCCGGCGCCCCGCCCCCGGGATCGGCCCCCCGGGCGCCGGCGCGCACCAGCCAGGCGGAGACCAGCGGCGTCGTGGCCGCCCCCGCGAGGAACGGCAGACCCAGGTTGGCCGCCAGCGTCCCCAGGAGGCGCAGCCCGGGCGTTTCCTCCCCGAGCGGCGCCCAGGCGGCGTCCGGGACCGGGGACGCGAACCACAGCGCCGCGCCGAGCAGACCCGCGTGGAGCAGGAGTTGGGTCCGGGGGCCCAGCCGCGCCGCCGCCAGGTGGGCGTAGAGGTAGCCGCCGAGCAGTGCCGTCTGGAAGAAGAACAGCGCCACCGCCCAGACCATCGGCGCCCCGCCGTACCAGGGCAGCAGCGCCCGCGCCGCGAGCGGCTGCACCGAGAACAGCAGCACCGACGCCAGGAAGATCGCCGCCCCGGCCAGCAGCCGCCCGGCCCCCCCGGCCCCGAGTCGCCCGGCCCCGAGTCGCCGGGCCCCGAGTCCCCCGCCCCCGAGTCGCCGGGCCCCGCCGGCAACGCGGCGTCCGACCCGACCGGCAACGCGGCGTCCGACCCCGCCGGCCGGAAACCGCCCGGCTCCCTCGGCAACGCGCCCGGCCCACCCGGCAACGCGGCGCGCCACCCCGCCGGCCACGAATCGCCCGACCCCGCCGGCAACGGGATGTCCGAACCCGCCGGCCACGAGGCGTCCGACCCGGCCGACAGCGGCCTCCCCGGCCCCCGCGGGCGCCGTCCGGGCCGCCCGGACCGCCGAACCGGGGCGTCCTCCGCCCCCTCCCGGAAGCGGCGCCGCGCTCGCGTTCCCGGGCGCCGGAAGGCTCATGCCGCCGAATAGAATACGGACGCGATATGCCGAAGAACCGCTCCCGTTCGTCCCGCGTCCCCGCCTCCCCGAAGCCGACCGCTCCGGCCTCCGCCGCACCCCCCGCGGCCGGCGCCGGGAAGGGCGGCGGCAAGAGCGGCGGGAAGGGCGACAGCAGGGGCGGCGGGGCGGTGCTGCTGGTCGTCGCCGGCCTGCTGGCTGTCGGCGGCGCCGTCTTCTTCGTCTCCGCCTTCGGGGACGACACCACCGAGACCGCCGCGGCCATCCGCTACGACACCCCGGACCGGGCGGCGACCGCCGCGGCCCAGGATCTGGCGCCGGAAGTCGGCAAACCGTTCCCCTACTTCGACAGCCCGGAGGAAGCGCGCCCGTTCCCGGTGACCCTGCCGCCGACGAGTTACACGAACGAGACCCTGCAGCACGCCTACACGCTCGCCAAGGAGATGCCCGAGGTCCTGGTCCAACTGCCCTGTCTCTGCGGCTGCCACTCGGTCTCCGAGGATCACGGCAGTCTCCTCGACTGCTATGTGGACGACCACGCCGCCACTTGAAGCACCTGTCTCCAGGAGGTCCTCCTGGCCAAGCAGATGACCGACGACGGCGCCACCCCGGAAGAGATCCGCGAAGCGATCTTCGAGCACGAGTTCACCGACATCTCCCTCCGGTAACCCCCCCACCCCGCCCCGCCGCGGACCGTCGCGGCCCCCCGCCGCCGGACGCGCGCAGTCCGGTCCGCGCCGCCGACCGCTCCCCGGCGGCTGCCGGCCCCGCCCCGCCCGGCGCCCCGGTCCCGCGCCCCTTCGCCGCGCCAGGCTCCACCGGAGTCGCCGCCCTCCGACCGGCCACCGCTTCCGCGGCCTCGAGATCGTCCCCGCCTCCGCCGACTCCGCCGCCGAACCCCTCCCCCCGCCGAGACCCTCCCCGATGACGGACCGCCCCCGCGCCCCGGCTTCCGGTCCTCGGGGCCGGCGCCGAAGGAGGCCCTCGACTACTTCCGGGGCCGCGCGTTGTGGCCCAGCTTCTCCTTCCGTGATGTCTGGCACCATGAGCACGCCTACGCCTTCACTGTCGCCAAGGCCATGGAAGTGGATCTCCTGGAGGTCATCCGCGCCGAAATCGACAAGGCCATCGCGGAAGACCGGACCCTTCGGCAGTTCCAGGAGGGCCTCACACCGATCCTCCAGAAGAGGGACTGGTGGGGGAAGAAGGAAATGGAGGACCCGAAGACGGGGGAGATCGTGCGGGCCCAACTCGGGAGCCCTCGCCGCCTCCGCACGATCTACGAGTCCAACCTACGTGCCGCGCGCGCCGCCGGACAGTGGGACCGCGCGCAGCGGACGAAGACCACCCACCCCTACTTCCTCTACGAACTCGGCCCCGGCGAGAAGCACCAGGACGAACACGAGGCTTGGGCCGGAACCATCCTGCCGGTGGACGACCCCTGGTGGAACGACCACTTCCCCCCGAACGGCTGGGACTGCGAGTGTCGCGTCCGCCAGATCAGCAGGCGCGACGCCGAACGCCGCGGCGGCGCCACGGCGCGCCCGCCACGGAAGGCCGAGAAGATGACCAATCCCCGGACGGGGATGCGGTTCGAGGTGGACGAGGGCCTCGATCCCGCCTGGGCCTCGAACCCCGGCAAGTACCGCGGGCCGGTCCTGATGGAACACCTGATCGCACAGATCGAGGGCGACCCTCCAACAGGTAGCGCCATCCTCGATCGGGTCCTCGGCGGGCCGATCTTCGCCGGCTTCCAGATCGAACCCGAAGGCGACCTCCCGGTCGGTCTCCTGGATCACGGAGTCCGGACTTGGCTCGGCTCCTCGACCCCTCTGGTGCGTCTGCCCGCCCGCATCATGGAAAAGCAGGAGGGGCGGCACTCCGACCCGACCCGGCACTCGGGACACAAGGAACTTCCGGCCGACGCCTACCGGCACCTTCCTCAGATCATGGGGAACCCTGCCGCCGTCTTCGTTTCCCATGTGACCAGGCCCGAGGATCGGCGCCACCGCCTGAACCTGTTCGGAAAAGTGAACGGAAAGGGCTACCTGGCGGTCGTCGAACGCAACCCCGGAACCGACAAGGTCGAACTGATCAGTTTCCGAAGAAGCCGCCGACCGAAGGAGATCGGGTCGATGCTCCGCCGCGCCCTCGAAATCATCCGCAATCCGACGCCATGAGCAGGTGGGACTGCGCCTGGTAGTCCCGTGGGGCCGCCCGGCAGGCTCCGAAATAAACCCGCCGCTCGGCCAAGACGCCGAGTCCTTTTCTGTTGGGCTTCCAGGCACCCCTCATCGCCGTAGGCGCGTCCGTAGGGGCGACGGCCCTTAGGGGAAGGATAACACGACCCGGCAAGAAGAATCGGCGTGATCTCGCTTCACCCGGTTGACGATGATCGGGCCCAGGTCGAGCGCATGATCCCGGCGCACGGTGGGGCCTCCCCCACGGCCGAAGCCGATGGAACCCCACCTGGCACTCACTCTTCCGAGGAAGAGGGCTACGGCCGGGAGAATTACACCGTGTCGCGTGCGCCGTGCGCGAAGGTAGCACGATGGCCGCCGGGCACCCCGGCGCGAACCGCGGGGCCCCGCGCCTCCGCTCCCGTGCCGGGCACCCCTCCGCGCTTCCCGCCCGCACCGCAAAACGCTTCCGCGCCCCCGGAACCGACCCCGATGGCTGACCGACCCGAGCGCCCCCGGCTCCCATTCCCGGGACCCGCGCCGAACGAAGCCCTCGAGTACTTCCGCTTCCGCGGCCTGAGAGTCGGCTTCGACTACCGCGATGTCTGGCGGGAGGAGCACGCCCTCGCCTTCACCGTCGCCAAGGCGATGGAGATCGACCTGCTCAAGGAGATCCGCGCCGCGCTCGACCGGGCCCTCGCCGAAGGTCGGACGCTCCGGCAGTTCCAGGAGGACCTCACGCCGATCCTCCGGAGGCGCGGCTGGTGGGGGAAGAAGATGATGGAGGATCCGAAGACCGGGGAGAGGGTGCGGGCGCAACTCGGCAGTCCGAACCGCCTCCGCACCATCTACGAGTCCAACCTCTGCGCCGCCCGCGCCGCCGGGCAGTGGGACCGGGCGCAGCGGACGAAGGACACCCACCCCTTCTTCCTCTACGAACCCGCCCTCCACGAATGCACTCCCGGCGAGAACCACTGCGACCGGCACCGGGCCTGGGCCGGAACCATCCTGCCGGTGGACGACCCCTGGTGGGACGACCACTTCCCCCCGAACGGCTGGGGCTGCCGGTGCCGCGTCCGCCAGATCAGCCGGCGCGAAGCCGGCCGCCGCGGCGGCGTCACCGACCCCCCGCCCCGAAAGGAAGTCTCCTGGTGGAACCGGCGCGCCGGCCGGTTCGAGAGAGTGGACGAGGGACTCGACCCGGCCTGGGCCACGAATCCCGGAAAGCACCGGGAGCGCGTCCTGGCCGGTCGCCTCGACGGCAGGGTCGATGCTGCAGACCGCCAACTCGCCGCCGCCGCGCACCGATCCCTGATGCGGAGTCCGCTCCTCGAGGATTTCCACCAACAGATCGTGGACTACGGGCGGCGACACCCGGACGAGGCGAAAGCCCGCAGGGTCGAGATCCGGGACCGCGTCTTCGAGCAGCGACTCGGCGACTTCTGGATCGCGCTGCTGGACGAACGGGCGCGCAGGGCCCTGAAGGCTCCGGCCGGCGCCGAACTCCGCCCGACCCTGCTGGTTCGACTGTCACCGGAGACCGCTCTCAAGCAGTTGAAACACCTGGACCCCGAGAAGCACCGACAGCCTCTCCGACTGAGCGACTACCGCCGGCTCACCGACATCATCGAAGACGGCGACCTGACCGTCAACGAAGACGGGAAACACCTCTCGTTCGTCCACTTCGACGGACACTGGTACGAAGCGGTGATCAAGCAGACCTCCAACAACGAACTCTTCCTGAAGACCTTCCACAAGGTTCAGAATCGAGACCTCGCACGCACAAAACGACGTTCTGCCGGGGCGGGGAACTCGGTGGCCCGCTAACCGGCGATTCAATGGGTGGCGCACGGTGGGGCCTCCCCCACGGCCGAAGCCGATGGAACCCCACATGGCACTCACTCTTCCGAGGAAGAGGGCTACGGCTGGGAGAATTACACCGTGTCGCGTGCGCCGTGCGCGAGTGTAGCACGATGGCCGCCGGGCACCCCGGCGCGAACCGCGGGGCCCCGCGCCTCCGCTCCCGTGCCGGGCACCCCTCCGCGCTTCCCGCCCGCACCGCAAAACGCTTCCGCGCCCCCGGAACCGACCCCGATGGCTGACCGACCCGAGCGCCCCCGGCTCCCATTCCCGGGACCCGCGCCGAAGGAAGCCCTCGAGTACTTCCGCTTCCGCGGCCTGAGAGTCGGCTTCGACTACCGCGATGTCTGGCAGGAGGAGCACGCCCTCGCCTTCACCGTCGCCAAGGCGATGGAGATCGACCTGCTCAAGGAGATCCGCGCCGCGCTCGACCGGGCCCTCGCCGAAGGTCGGACGCTCCGGCAGTTCCAGGAGGACCTCACGCCGATCCTCCGGAGGCGCGGCTGGTGGGGGAAGAGGACGGTGGAGGATCCGAAGACCGGGGAGAGGGTGCGGGCGCAACTCGGCAGTCCGAACCGCCTCCGCACCATCTACGAGTCCAACCTCTGCGCCGCCCGCGCCGCCGGGCAGTGGGACCGGGCGCAGCGGACGAAGAACACCCGCCCCTACTTCCTCTACGAACCCGCCCTCCACGAATGCACTCCCGGCGAGAACCACTGCGACCGGCACCGGGCCTGGGCCGGAACCATCCTGCCGGTGGACGACCCCTGGTGGGACGACCACTTCCCCCCGAACGGCTGGGGCTGCCGGTGCCGCGTCCGCCAGATCAGCCGGCGCGAAGCCGACCGCCGGGGCGGCGTCACCGACCCCCCGCCCCGAAAGGAAGTCTCCTGGTGGAACCGGCGGGCCGGCCGGTTCGAGAGAGTGGACGAAGGACTCGACCCGGCCTGGGCCACGAATCCCGGAAAGCACCGAGCCCACGGCCCTCTGGGCGCCCTCGGCGGGGAACTCGATGCCGACGACGAGGACTTCGCCCGCGCCGGGGTCCTCTCCGTCGTCGAGAGCCCGATCCTCGTCCGCTTCATGGACTGCCCCCGGGGAGACCTCGCCGCCGGCGTGTCCGAGAAGGAGGTCCAGCGCTGGCTGGGGGCCGGGACCCGACTGGTGCGCCTGTCCGGGGCGATCATGGAGAAGCAGAAGGGGGCCTGGCTGCAGGAGAGGGCGGACGGCCGTCTCCTGTACCGGGGACACGCCCTCACCGTGGAGGAGTATCGGCTGCTCCCGCGCCTCATCGGGCGGCCGCAACTGGTGCTGCGCCTCATGCCCCGGCGCCGCCTCTCGAAGGAGCAACTGGCGCTGCGGCTGAACCTGGTCTCCGAGGTGGGCGGGGCCTGGTACAACGTCGTCGTCGGGCGGTTTCCGAACGACCCGGCCAGAGTCGGCGTGATCTCCTTCCACCCGATCGACGACGGGTGGGCCCATGTCGAGCGCATGATCGAAGCCGCGGAGACGGGATCGGACGGTCAGGAAGTGCTTCGCAACGCGCTTCCGGCACCGAAAGGAGATGGGACTGCGCCTGGTAGTCCCGCGGGGCCGCCCGGTGGGCTCCAGAACTCCACCGCTCGGTAGTCAGCCGAGGCCCTTATGTTGGGTTGGCCAGGCATCCCTCACGCCACTGGCGGTATGCCGAATTGACGGCGGCCCTTGAGGCGGATCCTAGCAGGAAAGGTTGGTCGGGAGCGTTCGTCGGGGGCGGGGCGGAGCCGCCGCCGGAGGCCGCGAACCGGGCCCGCTCTATCGCGCCGGGGACCGGCCGGAGCCGGGGCGGGGCCAGTCGAGCGGGTTCGGCTCGTAGAGCGGGTTCGCCCAGGGCGACTCGAACCCGGCGGCGTTCCCCCCGTCCGCGCCGTCGGCGCCGCCGCCCTCCGCGCTGTCGAGCCCCTGCACCGCTTCCAGGTAGTCGAGGACCTGCTCCCGCACCTCGGGGTCGAGCGGCGGCATCCCCATCCCCAGCATCACCTCCAGGGTCTCGCCCCAGGCCTCCCGGGAGAGGCGCAGCGACACGATGTAACTGTCGTCGTGGCAGGCGAGGCAGTTCTCCCGCACCAGTTCCACCCCTTCGCCGTCCTCCAGGTTGTCCGTCGGGCCGTACTGGGCCTCCCCGGCGGCGATTCCGGCCCCCGCCGTCCCGCCGAGCAGGACGAAGAAACCGAAGAGCGACGACCGGACCGAGTTCCGCCGCACCGCTCAGATCACCGTTACCGCGATCCGGTGCATGGCGTTGTTCAGGTAGCCGCGCGGGTTCCAGCCGGGCACGACCATGGGCTGCTGCCGCCCCCGGTCGTCGGTGGCCCGCGCCCAGAGTTCGTAGTGGCCGGGGATGTCGAAGGAGACCGAAGCCTCGAACCGCTGCCAGGCGAAGGGGTTCTCCGGCTCTTCGAGGCGGCATTCCTGCCAGACCGCGCCGAAATCGGAACTCACATGCATCGCCGCCACCGCGCCCTCCCCGGCCCAGGCCCAGCCGCGGACGGAGAGCGGCCCGGCCACCGAGTGGCGCACCCCGGTGGCCGGGCGGGTGAAGAGGGACTTCACCGGCATGGCGCCGATGATCTCCATGTCCGCCTCCGGCACCTCGGCGCCGGGCGCCACCGGATGGCGCGGCACCCGGTAGGAGTAGCCGGTCATCTTGGCCCCGTCGTGCACCCGGTCCCGCACCCAGAGGCGCCGGAGCCACTTCCCGCTGGCGGAGGCCGGGAACCCGGGCGCGACCAGCCGCAGGGGGAACCCGTGGTGCGGCGGAAGCGGCTCCCCGTTCATCTCCCAGGCCAGCAGCGTCGAGTCGTCGAGCGCCTTCGAGAGCGGCACGCCCCGGGAGATCGGGACCTCTTCGGGGTTCCCGCTCAGGTGCGGGTCCTCGCCGTACCAGGCGACATAGACCGCGGTGTCCCGGAGCCCGGCGGCGGCCAGCACTTCGGCCAGCCGGACGCCGAGATAGCGGGCGCAGCCGACGGCGCCGAGGCTCCACTGGTTGCCGGAGGCTCCGGGGCGGAAGCCGGCGCGTCCGTTCCCGGCGCACTCGAGCGTGAGCGCCCGGGTCACCTGCGGGAAGGCGGAGATCAGGTCGTCGAAGGAGAGTTCCAGCGGGGACTCCACCTCGCCGTCCACGGTGAGCGTCCAGCCCTCCAGGCTGCCGGAGAGCGCCCGCTCCGGCAGGTCGCCGTTGTTGCGGACGAAGTGCTTGTCGTTCGGGGTGTAGCGCGGGTCGAGGTCGGTGACCGGGGTCTCGGCGTTCACCGGGCGTTCGCTGAGGATCCGGAGGCCGATCTTCCCTTCGACCACGCCCCCCGGGGCCGCCGCCGACGCCTGCCGGCCGGAAGCCGCGGCCGCGCGGGAGGCGGTTCCGAGCGCCGCGGCCGCGCCGACCGCAGGCGGCAGGCCTTCGAGGAAACGCCGTCTCGAAAGGCGGGGCCGCGGCGGCATGGCGCGGAATCCTACCGGAGAGGAGGGCCGCGAACGCTCCCCGCCGGGGGCCCGGGAGGACTCCGGATACGCCGTAGAATTCCGCCGTTCTGTCCTCCCCCGCTTCCCGGCCGCCCGCCCCCGAACCCGCCGGGGGAGGCGCGTTCCTCGCCGACGCCCGCTTCGAGTTCGGGCGGCTGCGGCGCCTCGCGGAAGCGGCGGTGGCGCAGGTCCCGGACGAAGCCGCCCTCCATCGCCGGTTCCCGCCCGAAGGCAACTCCGTCGCCATCCTGATGCGCCACCTCGCCGGGAACCTGCGTTCGCGCTGGACCGACTTCCTCACCACCGACGGGGAGAAGCCGGACCGGAACCGGGAGGGGGAGTTCGACCGCCGGCCCGACCTCGACCGGAAGGCGCTCCGGACCGAGTGGGACGCCGCCTTCGCGTTGGCGGAGGCCGAGCTGGGCGCGCTCCGGCCCGGGGACCTCGAACGCGGAGTGACGATCCGCGGCGAGCCGTTCACCTCGCGCCAGGCGATCCTCCGGCAGCTCACCCACCTCGCCTACCACGCCGGACAGATCGTGCTGCTCGCCCGGGTGGCGGCGGCGGCCGGCGGGACCGGGTGGCGATCGCTCTCCATCCCCCGGGGTTCGCCTCCGGGAGAGGCGCCCCGCTACCGCCGGTGAGCCGCCCCCCCGAGTCCCGGACCCGGCAGCGGGCCCGCGGTCGTTCCCGGGTTCGTTCCCGCCGGCCGTTCCGGATCGCCGCCGTGGCCGCGGCGCTCGCGCTCGCCGGCTGCGCCGGGACCCGGCGCGCCCCGGCGTCGGCCCCGGGCGCCGCCCGGGTGGGAGCGGTCGAATCCGGTGAGGCCTCCTGGTACGGCATCGAGGAGCGCGGGAACCCCACGGCCAACGGGGAGCCGATGGATCCCGGCGCGATGACCGCGGCGCACCGCACCCTGCCCTTCGGCACCGTCGTCGAGGTCACCGACCGGCAGACCGGGCAGAGCGTCCGGGTCCGCATCAACGACCGGGGGCCGTTCCGCGCCGGGCGCATCATCGATCTCTCCCACGAAGCGGCGCGCCGCCTGGGGATCGTGGCCCGGGGGGTGGCGCCGGTGACGGTCACCGTGGTCGAACGCGCGCCGGAGTCGGTCTTCTCGGTGCAGGTCGGCGCCTACCGGGCGGAGAGCGGCGCCGCCGCCCTGGCCGAGCGGCTGCGCGCCGCCGGCTTCCCGGCGCGGGTGTCGGCGAAGGCCGCCGGGGTGCACCGGGTGCGGGTGGGGCGCTACGGCTCCCGCGCCGAGGCGGACCGCATCCGCCGCGAACTGCGGTCGCTGGGCCACGAGGCGCTGGTCGTCCAACTGCGCTGAGCCGCGCGGCGGCGCCCGGTCCCCTCCCCCGCAGCGAGTCGGTGCGCGCTCCGGAGTCCCGCCCCCGGGAGGAGCCGGGAGACCGCTCGGCGCGCGCGGCCTTCGCCCCGGGGACCCCGGCGGGGTTCGTCTGGAACCCCCGGGCCGGCGGAACCGGGAAACCGAAGCCGCTGCAGCGGATCCGGGCCGCCTTCGCCCGCGCCGGCGTCGAGGTCCGGGAGACGCCGACCCGGGCGCCGGGACACGCGGAAACCCTCGCCCGGGAGCACGCCGCCGCCGGCGTCCCGGTCGTCTTCTGCTGGGGCGGCGACGGCACGCTGGCGGAGACGGCGCGGGGCCTCCTGGACACCGGGACCGCGCTGGCGCCGCTGCCCGGCGGCACTATGAATGTGCTCGCCCGGGAGATCGGCCTGCCGCGCCGCGCTCCCCGGGCGGTCGGGGTCCTGCTCGCCGGCCGCGTGATCACCATCCGACCGGGCCGGGTCCGCCCGATTCCCGCCGTTCGCCCGGTCGGCGCCGGCCGTCCGCCGGGAAACCCCGCCGGGCCCGGTGACCCGCGGCCCGGCGCCCCCGGAGCGGACCCCGACGCCGGGGCGGGGGCCGACGAGTACGCCGGGGCGGGAACGGGGCAGCCCTTCCTCTCGATGTGCAGCGCGGGACTCGACGCCGCGGTGGTGCGGCGGGTCGCCGGACGAGGCCGACCGTTCCCGGGGCGGGGCGGTCTCGCCCCCTGGATCCGGGCCGGGCTCGCGGTCTTCGCTTCCGCCCCGGTGCCGCGCCTCCGCGTGCGCCTGCATCCCGCCGAAGGGGCGTCACCGACAGCCGACGGCGGAGAGGGACCGGACGCCGCCGCCGGGGCCGCCTCCGGTGCGGTGTCCTGGGTCGGGGTCGGGAACCAGCGGCGCTACGCGCGCTACCTGAAGCCGTTCCCGGGTGCCCGCCTCGAGGATCCGCACCTGGTGGCGACCGTGGTCCGTTCGCGCACCCGCTTCGCGGTCCCGCTCGTCGCCGCGGCCTCCCTCGCCGGTCTGGCGCAGCACCTCCCCGGCGTCCGGGTCTGCCGGGTGGCCGGAGTCCGGGTCGAGCCCCCCGACGACTCGCCCGGCGAAGTTCCCGACTGGCAGGCGGACGGGGATCCGGTCGCCGCCGGCGCCGTCGAGATCGCGGTCGGGCCGGAGCGACTGCGGCTCCTCGTCCCCGGGCCGTGATCCCCCTCCGGTGACCCGACCGCAGCCCCTCGGACCGGCGGCCGGAGAAGCGCCGCTACGCCGGCGGGCCCGAATCGGCGTCGTCCCCGATCGCGGCGCCGGGATCGGGCGCGCCTCCCCCGGCGGGTACCGCTCCGCGAGGGCCGACCGCCGCGCTCCGCCGCCGGAGGAACGACTCTCCGCCGGGAGGGCGACGCGCCCGCGGGGGATCGGACCCGCCGCCGGGCGACGGTCGGCGCCGAGCCGCGGACGCTTCCGCCCGGCGCCCCGCTTCGCCGAGACCCGGGTCACGCCCCCGCGACGGGACGCCCCGCCGCGAACCGCCGCCGAACCGGTACGGAGTCGGTCGCAGCCGCCGGCGCGCTCAGGCGTCGTCCGGCCCGTCCGCCGGCCCCTCCTCCCCGGAGTCCGCCGGCGGCGGGGGCGCCATCAGCACCTCGATCTCCTCGGCGACCACGCCGAATCCCTCGGCCTCGACTTCCGCCCGCGCCATCCAGCGCAGCCGTCCCTCGAAGGAGCGCCAGGAGAACGGCGCGTCCTCCGGCACTTCGAGGACCGTGCGCTCCTCGACCCCGCCCCCGTCCTCGAGGACGACCGCCCCCGCGAGTTCCCGCTCCTCGGAGAACAGGCGCCGCGTTTCGCCGCCGGCGCGACGGCTCTCCGCCGAGAGCGCGATCCGCACGCCGAGGACCCGAACCGGCCGCCGGGCCACGATCCGCACCGCGCAGCGCACGACGCCGCCCGGCGCCGCCGCCTCGCTGAGTCCGAAGTCACAGACCCCGAAGGGATGCCGTGCCAGGAACCACCAAGCTGACCCCACCGACCGCAGCACCAGCAGGCCGGCCGCGCCGAGACCCAGCGACCAGGGGAGCGACCAGCCGTAGAAGCGGGCCAGGTGGAGGACGAACAGGCCGCCGAGCACCGCTCCGCCGGCAGACAGGAGCGCCCGCCGCTTCTGCCGGGCGATGAGGGAAGTCCAGACGAGCACGAGCGGGCCGAGGGGGCGTCCGGCCGGAGACGGAGGGTACGGGAAGCCGCCGGACCGGAAGCCGCCCGCCGGGACCCCGCGCGTCCTGGTGATCGGCCACCTCAGCGAAGACCGCACCCCCGCCGGGCCGCGCCTCGGCGGCGCCGCCGCCTACGCCGGGCTCCTCTTCGACCGCTGGGGCCTTCCGACGGGGATCCTGACCGCGGCGGACGCCGGATTCCCCTTCCTCGAGGCGCTGGCCGGGATCGCGCTGACCCGCCGGGACTCGCCGACGCGCACCGTCTTCGAGAACCGCTACCGGGCGGACGGCCGCCGGGAGCAGCGCCTCCGGAGCCGCGCCGCCCCGATCCCGGAGAGTGCCGTCCGGCGGGCGGTCGCCGCCCTGCCGCCGGGGTCGGCGGTGCTCTACGCGCCGATCGCCGACGAACTCCCCGGCGCGGGCCCGCTGCCCCGCCCGGTCGGAGCCGGTTCGTTCGCCGCCGCGATCCCCCAGGGGATGCTCCGCCGCGCCGACCCGGAAACCGGACGGATCACCCTGACTGCCCCGGACGACCTGGCGCGCCGCCTGGCGGGAATGGACCTGGTCTGCCTCAGCGAGGAAGAGGCCCGGGTCGCCGGACTCCGGTCGGCCCCGGACGGTCGTCTCGCCCGCGGCCGCGGGACGCGCCGTCCGCTGCTCGCGATCACGAAGGGCGCGGCAGGCGCGGTCCTCTTCGGCCCTTCGTCTCCCGGGGCGGCGGCAGCCCGCCCGATGCGCATCCCGCCGGTCCGGGCGAAGGAGGTGGACCCCACCGGCGCCGGCGATGTCTTCGCGGCGGCCCTCCTGTCCGGCCTCCGCCGCGGCGCAACGCCCCGCAAAGCCGCCCGCCTCGCCGCCGCCGCGGCCGCGCTGACGGTGGAGGCGCCGGGCGTCGCCGGGATCCCCTCCCGCGCCGAAGCGGCAGCCCGGCGGCTCGGCGGCTCGGGAGCGACCTCGCGCCCGGACTGAGCCGCGCCCCCTCCTTCTCCATCCGCCCCCCGACCCGGAGGAAGCGGCGCGACGCACCCCGACGTCGTCCCGGCGTTTCCGACGGAGACGACAGCCCCTGCCGGCGCCGGCGAAGCCTCCCCGCAGCGCTGCCGGTTCGGCGTCCACCGCCGACGGAACACCTCTGCCGAAGAACCGCGTCGCCGCGGCCGCGCTGACGGTGGAGGCGCCGGGTGTCGCCGGGATCCCGGCCCGCGCCGAAACGGAAGCCCGGCGGCTCAGCGAACCGGGAGCGAGATCGCGTCCGGGCTGACCCGGACGCCGGTCACCCGCCGGGCCCGGAACCTCCGTCGCCCCGAACGGGAGGGGCCCTGGCCGAGGGCCGACCCGAGCGGGGCCCCGGCGACCGCGCCGAGCCGGAAGCCCGGCGGGCTCAGCGAACCGGGAGCGAGATCGCGTCCGGGCTGACCCGGGCGCCGGTCACCCGCCGGGTCCGGAACCTCCGTCGCCCCGAACGGGAGGCGCCCTGGCCGAGGGCCGACCCGAGCGGGGCCCCGGCGACCGCGCCGAGCCGGAAGCCCGGCGGGCTCAGCGGACCAGGAGCGAGATCGCGTCCGGGCTGACCCGGGCGCCGGTGACCCGCCAGGCCCAGATGCCGCGCCGCTCGAACAGGATGTCCGCCCAGATCGGCGCCCCCTCCGCCGACTCGGACTCGACCCCCAGCCGCACGGCGAAGTCGCTCCAGCCGTCGTAGCCGGCGCTGACCGAGATCCCTCCCCCGTCGGAGTCGTCCCCGGCGCCTTCGCCCTCCCCGTCGCCGCCGAGGTCCAGGAACGACGACCAGCCGGAGCCCCCGGCCTCCGCCCCGGCCCGCAGGGCGCGGTCCACCCCTTCCGGCGTGGCGAACCGGTCGATCATCGTCTCCCCGACGCTCACCGCCACCCGCGCTCCCAGGTCGCCCAACGGATCCGGGGTCGGCGCCGCCGGTTCGACCGCCGCATCGTCGTCGTCCTCGTTGTCCGGCGGCGGCGGCGACTCCGCCTGCTGCCGCGCCCGGCGCCCCGCCTCCACCGTGCGGCGGAGTTCGCCCTTCAGGTTCTCCCGCACCGCCTCGAAGTCCACGAAGGCGTGGAGCGCCTCCGCGTCCCCGGCGGCGACCGCCCGGCGGATGCTCCAGGCGGCGAAATACGGCCCCAAGTAGATGCTGCCGCCGAGGGCGAGGAAGACCGCCCACGCCACGAGCAGCTGCAGACGCCGCCGGCTCACTTCGGCAATACTAGCCGCCCGCCGCCCGCTCCCCGGATCGCACCTCCCGATCCCCCGCGCCGCGGACGGCCCCGCCACCGACTCCGCGCACCGCTTCCCGCCGAACCGAATGGGCCGCCTCGTCCCGCCGCCGGTGGAGCCGGCGGATGACCGGGTGCTCTACGAACTCGGGGACCGCCGGTTCGCCGGACTCGGCGACGAGCACCGGCTCCACGCCGCGACGCCCGAGGAACGGGCCCGTTTCGACCGCGACGGCTACCTGGAGATCCCCGGCGCCCTCTCGCCGGAGCACACCGAACGGCTCCTCGCCGCGGTGGACCGGCTCGACGGGGCCGAGCGGCGGCGGCTGTCGCTGGCCCGGGGGGACATGATGTCCCGGTTCGCCGCCATCCGGTTCGACCCGGCGTTCCTGGAGTTGGTCGCCCACCCGACGACCCTCCCCAAGGTCTGGAGCGTCCTCGGCTGGAACATCCAGTTGTACATCTCGCACCTGGTGGTCTATCCGCCGGAGCCGTGGGGCGGGGTGCAGTGCCGGGAGCCGGTCTGGCACCAGGACAGCGGCCGCCCGGTGCTGGAACTGGAGCGACCGGCGCCCCGGCTCTCGGTGAAGGTCGCGTACTGGCTCACGGACACCCGGGGCCCGGCCCGGGGTTCCATGGAGGTCATCCCCGGCAGCCACCGGCTGGACGCCCCGCCGCCGCGATGCGACGACCCGGAGTGGGAGGGGCGGCGCCTGCTGCGGGCGGCGCCCGGCGACGCCGTCGTCTTCGACCGCCGGCTCTGGCACCGGCACGGCCGGAACGACTCGGAGATGGTGCGGAAAGCCCTCTTCTTCGGCTATTCCTACCGCTGGCTGCGACCGCTGGACTACGGTCGGCTGCCCCGGGAGTTGCTCGACCGTTGTGACCCGGTGCTGCGCCAGTTGCTCGGCGACGGGGTCACCGAGGTCGGCTGGTACCAGCCGCAGCCGGAGGATGTCCCGCTGCGGCAGTGGATCCGGGAGCGGGGCGGCGCGGCGCCGGAGTGGACGCCCCCTTCGACCCGGCCCCGGCCGAGCGTCGGCGCGGCGGAGTAGCCCGCCGGCCCGTGTCCCGACCGGCCCCGGGCGGCGCTCGCCGGCGGCGTCCGGCCGGTCCGCTGCCGCTCGCCGCCGCGCTCTTCGCCCTCGGCGGGCCGGGCCCCGGCGCGGCGCAGTCGCCGCCGCCCGAATCGCTCGAGTCCCCCGCGTCCCCCGACTCCCCCGCGTCCCCCGCCTCCCCCGCCTCCCCCGCCTCCGTGGACGCGCTCCGGGCCGAGGGGCTCGGCCTCCTGGAATCCCTCCGCGAAGGCGTCATCGGCCTGCCGGAAGCCCGGGCCGGGGTGGAACGACTGCGGCGGTCGCTCGTCGAACTCGGGGAAGCGAGCGGCTGGACCCCGTCGCCCCGGCGCCTCGAACTCTCCATCGCGCGCCCCGGCGAGGCCCCCGCGGCGCCGGTCGAGGACTGCCCGCTGTTCCTCGAGGAGAACCTGGTCCAACTGTGCCCGCTCGACCAGTCCCGTTCCGAACTCTGGAGCGACCGGGTGGTCGTCTGCCAGTACGCCTGCGCCCCGGAGTCCCCGGCGCCGCTTTCTCCGCCGCCGGATTCCGCCGCCGGCCCCGGCCCCGGCCCCGGAGAGGTCCGCCGCTGAGATGCCGGTCGGACCGAGCCGCCCCCGCCGCGAACTGAAACCGCTCTACCGCCCGGAGGACGCCCCCGGCGGCGCGGAACGGATCGGCCGGCCCGGGGAGCCGCCGTTCACCCGGGGCCTCCGCGCCTCCGGCTACCGCGAACGGCTGTGGACGATGCGGCAGTACGCCGGCTACGCCACCGCCGAGGAGACGAACCGGCGCTTCCGCTACCTGCTCGACAGCGGCCAGACCGGCCTCTCGACCGCCTTCGACCTGCCCACCCAGATCGGCTACGACTCCGACCACCCGCTCGCCGCCGGCGAAGTGGGCCGGGTGGGCGTGGCGATGGACTCCCTCCGGGACATGGAGACCCTGTTCGCCGGGATCCCCCTGGGCGAGGTCTCCACCTCGATGACCATCAACGCCACCGCCGCCACGCTGGTCGCCCTCTACACCGCAGCGGCGCGGCGGCAGGGCGTCCCGCTCGACCGGATCTCCGGCACCGTCCAGAACGACATCCTGAAGGAGTACGCGGCGCGGGGCACCTGGATCTACCCGCCGGAGCCCTCGCTGCGCCTGGCCGTGGATGTGATCGAGTGGTGCCGCCGCGAGTTGCCCCGGTTCCAGCCGGTCAGCGTGAGCGGGTACCACCTCCGGGAGGCCGGGTGCACCGCCGCCCAGGAAGTCGGCTTCACCCTGGCGAACGGGCTCGCCTATGTGGAACGCACGATGGAACGCGGCCTGGAAGTGGACCGGGTCGCCCCCCGGGTGTCCTTCTTCTTCAACGCCCACCGGGACTTCCTGGAGGAGGTCGCCAAGTTCCGCGCCGCCCGCCGGCTCTGGGCGCGCCTGCTGCGGGAGCGGCTGGGCTCGACGAGCCCCCGGGCGCAGATGCTCCGCTTCCACGCGCAGACCGCCGGCTCCACCCTGACCGCGCTCTCGCCGCAGGTGAATGTGGTGCGGACCACCCTGGAGGCGCTGGCGGCGGTGCTCGGCGGGGCGCAGTCGCTCCACACGAACGCGCTGGACGAGGCGCTGGGCCTGCCGACCGAGGAGACCGCGGAACTGGCGCTCCGCACCCAGCAGGTCATCGCCTTCGAGAGCGGCGTCGCGGCGACCACGGACCCGCTCGGCGGCTCCTGGGCCGTCGAGTCGCTCACCGACGCGATCGAGGAGGAGGCCCGGGCCTGGATCGCCGAAGTGGACCGCCTGGGCGGCCCGGCGGCGGCGCTCCGCTCCGGTTTCGTCCAGGCCCGCATCCACGAGGCGGCCTTCGCCTACCAGCAGGATCTCGAAGCCGGGCGCGAGACGGTGGTCGGCGTGAACCGCTTCCGCCGGGAGGGCGAGGAGACCGCGGTCGAACCCTTCGCCCCCGACCCGGCGATGGAGTCGGCGCAGGTCGAGCGCGTCCGCCGGGTGCGGGCGGAACGGGACGGCGCCGCTGCCGAGGCGGCGCTCGCGGAAGTACGGCGCGTCGCCGGCGGAACGGCCAACCTGATGCCGCCGATCCTCGCCGCCGTGGAGGCGCTGGCCACCGTCGGCGAGATCGGCGACACCCTCCGCTCCGTCTTCGGCGAACACCGGGGCGGCTGACGGCCCCGGCGATGCCGGCAGGAGCGCCGGCGCGGCGCGACCCGACCGGCCCCGACTCGACCGGGCCCGATTCCACCGGCCCCGACTCCACCGGCCCCGACTCGACCGGCCGCGTCCTCGCCGCGCCCGACTACGCCGACTTCCGGGAACGCCTCGCCGCCAGCGGCTGCCGGCGCTGCGCCCTCGCCGAAGGACGCACCCGCATCGTGGTGGACCGCGGGAACCCGGCGGCCCCGATCCTCTGCGTCGGCGAGGCCCCGGGAGCGCAGGAAGACGCCACCGGCAGAGCCTTCGTGGGCCGCGCCGGCCGGATGCTGGACGCGCTCTTCGCCTCCGCCGGCCTTTCGACGGACGACCAGGTGCTCATCGTGAATGTGGTGAAGTGCCGGCCGCCGGAGAACCGCGCTCCCACGGTCGCCGAGGCCGCCGCCTGCCGCCCCTTCCTCGACCGGCAGCTGGCCCTCTCCCCGGCGGGGATCGTCGCCCTGCTCGGCGCCACCGCCCTGCGCCGCTTCGATCCCGAACGCGCGAAACGCCCGCTCTCCGAAACCGTCGGCGAGTTCTTCACCCTGCCCGACCACCCCGGCCGCGAGTTCGTGACCATCTACCACCCCGCCGCCCTCCTCTACAACCGCACCCTCGAACCGAGAGCCCGCGAGCACGCCCTTGCCCTGGCCGCCCACGCCGGCCTCGCCCACCCCGATCCTCAGTCGAAACGAACGCCGAACAGCCCCCCGTCCTCCCGCGCGTCCGTCAACCGGACCTCCATGAAGTAGTCCTCGATCGCGAAGCCGGAATCGAAGCCTTCCCGGGGAATGGCGTCCGTATTCAGCGTCACGATGTACTGGAAGCCGAACTCCTTCGCCCGCTGCGCCCCCAACTGGAGCGCCCGCGCCACCTGCCTCTCGTCCACGCCGTCGAAGAGATGGCTGTCATGGATCAGGAAACCCGGCGACGCTCCCCGCTCCGCCTGCAGTTCCATGAGCATCAGGTCGAGACAGAAGACCTGCATGTTCGTGATGCCCCGACTCCGGCCGGACGGAATCGTCACCTCGAACTTCGGCCCGCCGTCACCGGCTCCGATCGTGAGACTGCCGGCGCGCTCATAGAGCCTCTCGGAGAGTCGCTCGAAGCGGAGGATCGCTTGGCGAACCGTCTCGTCCCGTTCCCGGATGTCGTCGAGAAGGGCCCGCTTCAGTCGCGCCCGTTCGGCCTTGAGTTCCGTCCGAAGACTCTCCAGCCGTTCCGCGTCGCGCAGGCGCTCCTCCAGGGCCAGTGCGTCGGCCTCCAATCGACCGACTTCCTCCCGGAGGGCCATGTAGTGAGCCAACGCGCCACCCGTGTCGAGAATGGCCATGACTTGACGCCGGCGCCCGTCCAGCGACCGTCCCTCGCGCTGTCTCGCTGCAATCCGGTCCCGGGCGCTCTCGATCTCCGCGTTCAGGTGACTTCGACGATTCTCGACGACTCTGCGATGGAAGCGGCTGACCTCGTCGAACCGCCGTCGAACCAGGTCCGGGATCACGACCCCGGCTTCCTCGAACACCTTCCTGATCTGGACCTGGTCCGATTCCTCTTCCTTATCGATCGACGTCTCCAGATCCCGCAGCAGCGCCGCGTCAGCGACATTCCTCCCCTCGAGACCGCCGATACGGCCTGTCAGGTCGTCGGCTTCCTTCTCGAGATCCTCGTAGTCGGGCAGGACCCGGAACTCCGCCAGCCGCTCCTTCCTGGTCTTGGCGTTGTCCCGCGCCACGGTGAGCGCGGTCCGAAGGGACGCAACCCGGCCGTTGAATCGAGCCAACTCCCCGGACTGCACGGCCTGCTTCAACCCTCTCAGGCCCTTCTCCCGTTCCCGCAGTCCCTGGAATCGCTGCGCGATCGTCCAGTCCAGTCCCAACAGATAGGACACCGACACCTGTCGGTCCCAAGGCTGTTGCCTGGTCGAGTACTGCATCGGCCCCAGGAACCCCTCATCTCCCGTCCGTCGGGCGAGATAGGACAGCAGCGACCGGAAACTGGGACGAAACTTCTCGTCTTTCGGCGCATCCAAACCGAACCAGTGTTTCGCGAGAACCGCCTTCCACGGCTCCACGCCGATCGTGACGGCGTCCGCCCCGTCCATCCCGAGCCGATTCAGCGAACCGGTGGTGGGGGCCAGAGCTCCCGACACCTGCAACACCGTCGCCGTGGCCCCCGAGCGGGCGACCGTCGTCGAGCCTCCGCTCGCACCCAGTTCCATTTCGAACCGCCACTCGCGGAGGGCATCCGCCCGAAAAATGTTTCCCGGCGGAGCGTTGGCGCCACAGAGGAAGTGGACGAGTTCCACGAAACTCGTCTTCCCGGATCCGTTGCGGGAATCCCTGACCGTGGATCCCTCCCGCTTGTCGGCGAGCAGGATGTTCAGTCCGTCTCCGAACGCCAGCGCCTTGAAGGACCCGCGGTCCGCGCGGATCGTTCGAATCATGGCGTCGTCCGGCGAAGGACGCCGGCTCGAAACTCGATGGCGCCGACCAGGAAGAGAAGGTCGAGCGCCAGCACGAACCACGCGTAGGTGATCGGCGCGCCCCTTCTGGCTGTCCGGTCCTCCCGAGTCCGGTCCCAGAGCGCCGAAACCGTTGCGGGCCGGCGCAGCGTCTCCAGGATCCCCGCGCCGACTCCGAGCAGTGACCGGTCGGGCCGCAAGTGCCTCGTCGGAAGGATCATGGCCGGTCGTCCGGGTCCTCGAAAATGTCGCAGCGGTCGAAGTAGTAGGAGAGCACGGTCAAGGCGGCGGCCTGGCGCCGGACACTACCATCCGCGCCGATATAGCGGCGCAGACCCTCGAACACATCGTCCGGGGACTTCGCCGTTCCCTTCAGGGCGCGATAACGCCGCCGAAACGCCTCCGCGATCTTCTCGCCCAGGTCCGGGTTGGGATGGGTCGCGAAGTAGCGCTGCACCAGGGAATCCTTGCGCCTGCCGACGAGAAGGAAGGCGCGTACCTCCTCGGAGAGATCATTCTTGTCGATCTTGTCCACCGACGGCGGCCGGACCGGGACCTCGCCGGGATCGGGTTCGGCCTGCGCCAGGTGCCGGATCACCTCGTCGACATCCGTCGGCGCGACCGCGGCACTGTCATGGGCCGACGGGACAGCGCCGAACACCGACTCCAGACCGGCCAGGTCCAGGCGCTCGAAGAGCCGGGTCAGGTCCGGCTCCCACCAACTCTCGATCGTGACCGAGACCGGTCGCGCCCGGAGCGCGTCCATGCACTTCAGCACTTCGGCCGGGAGACCCTTCACTCCGTTGTGAACGAAGACCCAGCGGCGCATCCAGTTTCCCCAGTGCTCGACGGCGCCCTCGAAGTCCGCTTCGATCTTGGCGCGCAGGCGCGCCTTGTCGAGGCGCTCCGGGGCATGGCACTGGTAGATCGTCCGGTCGCTGAGGCTGCGCGCGTCCGCTTTCTGATCCCCGTCAGCGCCGTGGGGCGCCACACGCTCGAAATCCGACCCGAGGGCAAAGGCGGCGAGCCGGGTGAACCAGTCCTCGAACGCCTGACTCATCTTGGACAGTGTTTTGGCGTTTCGGAGCGTTGCCGGAGGGCAAGTCGTTGGGACTGTTGGGGTTCGGTCCGAGCAGAGGCTCGATCCCGAACGGCGTGTAGTGCCACGCCTATGGATTCGGACCCGCTTAGATACTCCGATATCACATTGATTTCATTGCCATACCGGGTGAGACGTGTGGTAGGATCGTGCTGTCCCGGCCCGGAACCCCTCCATGTACCCCCGCATCAAGCAGAGCGGCAACCGCCAGTACCTCCAGATCGTCGAGAGCCGCCGCGAAGGCCCGAAGGTCAAGCAGGATGTCCTGTGCACCCTGGGACGGCTGGACGAACTGCGGGAGTCCGGGCAACTCGACCGGCTGACCGCCTCGCTGGCCCGGCACTGCGACCAGTCGCTGGTGCTCTCGGCGGCCCGGGCGGAGTGGGCCGAGAACCCGGAGATCCATCTGCGCCACGTGGGGCCGGGCCTGGTGTTCAACCGCCTCTGGGAAGAGACCGGCTGCCGGGAAGCGGTGTCGGCCCTGGCCGCGGGGCGGCGCTTCGGCTTCGACCTGGAACGGGTGGTGTTCTTCAGCGTGCTGCATCGGTTGTTCGCGCCCGGGTCGGACCGGCAGGCGGAGCGCTGGGGCGCCACCCGCGCGGTGGCCGGACTGGCGCCGCCGGCGCTGCGGCAGCTGTACCGGGCGATGGCCTGGCTGGGCGAACCCTGCGGGGAGAAGGACCCCGACGGGCGGGAGCGGACGACGAAGGATCTCCTCGAAGAGCGGCTGTTCGCCGCGCGCCGCGGCCTGTTCGCCCGGCTGGACCTGGTGTTCTTCGACACCACTTCGCTGTACTTCCATGGAGCCGGCGGGGAGGAGTTGGGTCGCCGGGGCCACTCGAAGGACCACCGTCCGCAGTTGAAGCAGCTGGTGCTGGGGATGGTGCTGGACCAGACCGGGACGCCGTTGTGCTCGGAGATGTGGCCGGGGAACACCGCGGATGTGACCACCCTGCTTCCGGTGGCGGAGCGTCTGTCCCGGCGTTTCGGGATCGGTTCGGTGTGCGTGGTGGCGGACCGGGGGATGGTGAGCGCGGCGAACATGAAGGAGTTGGAGCGGCGCGGCTGGCGGTATGTGCTGGGGGCGAAGATGCGCACGGTGACGGAGATCCGGGATCAGGTGATCGCGGATCCGGGGCCCTGGGAGAAGGTGCCTCCGCCTCCGGGGACGGAACGGGAGCGGGAGCCGTTGTTCGTCAAGGAGGTGGTCCTCCGGGACGAGAAGGGGGAGCGTCGGTATCTGGTGTGCCGGAACGAAACGCAGGCGCGGCGCGACCGGGAGGCCCGGGCGAAGATGGTGGCGGACCTGAGGGAGAAGCTGCGCAGCGGGCCGAAGCAGTTGGTGGCGAACAAGGGCTATGCGCGGTATCTGCGCCCCGAGGGTCGGGGGTTCGAGATCGACGAAGAGAAGGCGGAGGCCGAGGCGAAGTACGACGGGATCTTCGTGCTGCGTTCCAACGCCGGGCTGTCGGCGGCGGAGACCGCCCTGCGCTACAAGGAGCTGTGGCGGGTGGAGCACACCTTTCGGAAGACGAAGTCGGACTTGAAGACGCGGGCGATCTACCACCAGAGCGACGCGGCGATCCGGGGGCATGTGTTCTGCTCGTTCCTGGCGCTGGTGCTGCGACACGAGCTGTTCCGGCGGCTGGGGGCGGCGGGGGTGGAGGCGGAGTGGAACGATGTGGTCCGGGACCTCGACCACCTGTGCGAAGGGGTGATCGAGAAGGACGGGAAGCGTTTCGTGGCGCGCACGGCGGCGGTGGGGGTCACCACGAAGGTGTTCCACAGCCTGCGGCTGCGGTTGCCCCCGGTGCTGCGCCGGGAAGGCGGTCCGACTCCGAGCGCCGCCTGAGGGGAACCCCGCCCGCGGCGGGGTTGTAGTGCCACGCCCGGTCTGCGGGGCTCCTTACCTCTTTTTCATCAACTACTTGCAATTTCAAACTGTCCAAGATGAGCCTGACCCCTGCGCTCCAGGAAGGCGGTGCGGAACATCAGGCGGTAGAGCGTGCGCTGTTGATCGTCCACGACGGCCCTCCCCAGGTCATCTCAACGGCGGCCCGGGAGCTCACGCTGCGGGGGAAGCGGGCCGCCTGCGGCTCCCCCCGCACCCTGCCGGGCAGGGTAGCACGCGCACCCCGGACAGCGGGGCCATCCGGATGGCGCTCCCCGGCGTCAGCTGCTCCCGCCGAACAGGCCGGGTTGGCCGGACAACTCGCGGAGGACGGGCCACTTCCAACTGAAACGGGTCTCCTCCGGGAGGCGGCCGCGGCGGGCGTGGAACCGGCGGAGGAAGTCCTCGGTCTCGGCATTCACATAGCCGCCGCCCTTCACCTCGCCGAACTCTTCCGCGTAGCGGGCGGCGATCACGGCGAACAGGTCGTCGCGGCGGGTCTTGGCGACGATGCTGGCGGCGGCGACCGAGACATGGCGCGCCTCGCCGCGGTCGAACGCTTCGAGATGCGGATAGCGCCGGGTCAGCGGCCCGAAGACCGACTGTCCGTCGGCCACGATCCGGCGCACCGGGCCGGCCTCGGCCAGGATCCGGTCCGCGGCCAGCCGTTCCAGCACATTCAGGCCCTGCCCTTCGGTGTAGCGGTCCACTTCGGCGGCGGGGAGCACCCGAACGACCACGCGGAACGCCAGCCGCTGCACCGCGTCGGCCAGTTCCCGGCGCCGCTCCCGGGCCTCCTCCCCGATCCCGAAGTGCTTCGAGTCCTTCACGCCGCGCCGCCGCAGCGCCGAGGCGCCCCGCAGGTCGAGCGCCACCCCGGCCACCACCAAGGGCCCCAGGACCGGCCCCCGTCCGGCCTCGTCGAGTCCCAGGACCAGACGTCTCCCCCGGCGGACGCGCTCCCCGGAGACCCGGCTCCGCCCGGCGCTCCCGACCATCGGCGCGAATCTACCAGCGGGCGGCCCGCCGACGGGGCCGCGAACGACCGGGGGATCCCGACGGATAAGGATCGGAGCGGGAAGAGTCGGCGAAGCCGGCGTCCGACCGCCGAGGCCGGGCCGAACGGCCTCTCCCGCCGGTAGAGTTTCGCCCGCCCGATGACCGCGCCCGAGCCCGCCAGGAAGCCCGCTCCCGGGAAGCGCCCGCCCCGCTACAACCTGGTCGCGATCGGCGGCGGCACCGCCGGGCTGGTCGCCGCCGCCGGCACCGCCGGACTCGGCGGCCGCGTGGCGCTGGTCGAGGCGGCGAAGATGGGCGGCGACTGCCTGAACTACGGCTGCGTCCCCTCGAAGGCGCTCGTCTCCACCGCGAAACTCCTCCACCGGATCCGGAACGCCCCGGCGCACGGCCTCGACGACACCGAGCCCCGGTTCCGCTTCGAGCGGGTGTTCGCGCACATGCGGGAGCGGCGGGCGCGGATCGCCCCGAACGACTCCCCGGAGCGGTTCCGCAGCCTCGGCGTCGAAGTCTTCGAAGCCCGCGCCCGCTTCGTCAGCCCCCAGGAAGTGGAACTCGACGACGGGACCCGGCTCGCCGCCGCGAACTTCCTCATCGCCACCGGTACCCGGCCGTACCTCCCGGAGATCCCCGGGCTCCGCGAAGTCCCCTTCCTCACCAACGAGACCTTCTTCGACCGGCAGACCGCGGCCCCGAAGTCCCTGCTGATCCTCGGCGGCGGCCCCATCGGCTGCGAACTGGGCCAGGTGATGCGGCGGCTCGGCGTCCGGGTCACCCTCCTGACCGATGTGGGCCGCCTCCTCCCCCGGGACGACCCCGAAGCCTCGCAGGTCGTGGAAGAGGCCTTCGCCGCCGAGGGGATCGAAGTCGTCCCCCACACCCGCGTCACCCGCTTCCGCCGACTGGAGAGCGGCGAAGTGGAAGCGACGCTGACGACGAACGGCGCCGGCGAGCGCCGCTTCACCGCCGAACGCCTGCTGCTGGCCGCCGGGCGGACGCCGCAGGTGGACGATCTCGGTCTCGACGCCGCCGGGGTGCGCCACGACCCCCGGCGCGGCATCCCGGTGGACGGGGCGCTGCGGACGAATGCGCCGCACATCTACGCCGCCGGCGATGTGGCCGGGCCCTACCGCTTCACCCACACCGCCGACTACCAGGCGCGGCTCGTCGTCCGCAATGTGCTGCTCCCCCGGCCGATCCCCCGCGCGAAGGCCGACTACCGCTTCGTGCCGTGGGTCACCTATGTGGACCCGGAGATCGCCCACTTCGGCCTCTCCGAGGCGGACGCCGACGCCCGCGGCATCCCGGTGGAAGTGCATCGGCACGAGAATGCCGACCTCGACCGGGCGATCACCGAGACGGCGACCCGCGGCTTCGTGAAGATCGTCACCCGCCGGGGGAAGGACCGCATCCTCGGCGCGACGGTGGCCGCGCCCCGCGCCGGCGAGATCCTGCACGAGATCCTGGTGGCGGCGCGCCACGGCGTCGGCCTGGCCGCGCTCTCGGCGACGATCCACGGCTACCCGACCTGGGCGCAGGCGGTCCAGCGCGCCGCCGACGCCTACCAGCGCACCCGGCTCACCCCGAAGGCGCGCGCCGTCTTCTCCTGGCTCTACCGGAGGCGCCGGTGAGCCGCGCCCTGCGTCTCGGCGCGGTCCTGGCGCTCGTCGCCGCCGCCCTCGCCCTCTACGGACCGGAGATCGTCCGGGCCGTCACCGCCGCCGCCGAGTGGACCCGCAGTCTGGGCCCGGCCGGACTGGCCGCCTTCGCCGGCATCTACGCCGTGGCCACCGTGTTCGCGGTCCCCGGCTCGGCGCTCACCCTGCTCGCCGGGGGCGCCTTCGGGTTCTTCGCCGGAACGCTCTCGGTCTGGGTCGGGGCGACCGCCGGCCTGGCCGGCGCCTTCCTCGTCGCCCGCCGCTTCGCCCGGGGCCCGGTCTCCCGCTGGCTGGAGCAGAAGCCGTCCTTCGCCGCGGTGGACCGGGCGGTCGCCGCCGAAGGGATGAAGATCGTCTTCCTCACCCGGCTGACCCCGGTCTTCCCCTTCACCTTCCTGAACTACGCCTACGGGCTCACCGGCGTGTCCTTCGGCGCCTACTTCGTCGGTTCGGCCGTCGGGATCCTGCCGGGCTCGCTGCTCTACATCTACATCGGCTCGCTCGCCGGGGAAGCGGCGTCCGGGAATGTGGAGACCGTCCGCCTCCTGCTCTACTTCGGCGGGCTGGCCGCGGCGGTGGCGGCGACGGTCCTGATCACCCGGAGCGCCCGGCGCGCGCTGCGCCAGGCCGGGATCGAAGCGACGCCACCCCCGCCGTCCTCCCCGCCCGACGCCGACCGATGACCCTCCGGAGATGACTCGCCGCCGGCTGCTCCTGGTCACCGGCGGGCTGCTGGCCCTCAACTCCGGCTACCTGCTCGCCGCCGGGGCCGCGAGCCTCTTCCACGCCGCGCAGATCCTGCTGCACCCGGTCCTCGGCCTCGCCGCGCTGAAACTCACCCTCTGGGCCTGGCGGTCGTCGGTCGGCCCGGCCCTCCGCGCCGACCCGCTCCGCCCCCTGTGGTTCCTCTCCGGCGGCGTCCTCGCCGGCACCGGCCTGGCCCTGCTCCTCTTCGGCTCGACCCCGGCGACGCGCCCGCTGCTCTGGGCGCACCTCGCCGCCGCCGCCGGCCTCACCGCGCTCCTCGCCCGCCGGCGGCTGCTCCTCGCGCCGCTCCTCGCCGCGGCCTCCATCGCCGCCGGCGGCTTCCTGAGGGACTTCCTGCCGGCGCCGGGCCCGCTCCTGAATGCGGCCCTGCCTCCGGCGACGATGGCCGGGGAAGCCATGGGCGGCGCCGACGGCCCCTTCTTCCCCAGCGCCGCGGAGACCGCCCACGGCGGCCTCATCCCCGAGGACTTCTTCCTGGAGAGCGAGACCTGCGGCCGCTGCCACGCCGATATCACCGAGCAATGGAGCGAGTCGGCGCACCGGTTCGCCTCGTTCAACAACCCCTGGTACCGCCGCTCCGTCGAGTACATGCAGAGCGTCGTCGGCGTCACCCCCTCCAAGTGGTGCGCCGGCTGCCACGACCACGCGGTGCTGTTCTCCGGCCTCATGGACCGCCCGCTGGCGGAGATCGTGGACACCGAGGCGGCGAGCGCCGGCCTGGCCTGCGTCTCCTGCCACGCGGTGACCCGGGTCCGGAACACCGCCGGGAACGCCGGCTTCGTCATCGAATACCCGGAGATGCACGACCTCGCCGCCTCCGGGGAGCCGCTGCTGCGCGCCCTCCACGACCTGGTGCTCCACCTCGATCCGGAACCGCACCGGCAGGCGTTCCTGAAGCCGCTCCACACCGGCGACAGTTCCGCCTTCTGCTCCACCTGCCACAAGGTGCACCTCGACGAACCGGTGAACGACTACCGCTGGCTGCGGGGCTTCAACAGTTACGACAACTGGCAGGCCAGCGGCGTCTCCGGCGAAGGCGCCCGCTCCTTCTACTACCCCGCCGAGCCGCGCACCTGCGCCGACTGCCACATGCCGGCGGTCGCCGGCGAAGACCCGGCGGCGCCGGACGGCCTCATCCGGTCCCACCGCTTCGCCGCCGCGAACACCGCGCTGCCCACCCACTTCGGCCTCGACACCCAACTGCAGGCGGTCCGCGACTTCCTCGCCGCCGGCCAGGTCACCGTGGACCTCTTCGCTCTCACCCGGGACGACGAATCCCCGAAGGCGGGAGAGGCCGCGCCGGCCGCTGCCGACCCGCTGGCGCTGGCCTCGACCTTCGCCGTCGGGGAAGAGGCCGCCGCCGCGCCTTCGCGGTACGCACCGGCCGGTTCCCCGGGGACGCTGACGGCGCCGCTCGACGAAGCCGGGGAGATCCTGCGCCCGGGCGAGACGGTGCGGGTGGATGTGGTGGTGCGCACCCGGAACCTGGGGCACTTCTTCCCCAGCGGCACCGTGGACGCGCACGATGTCTGGCTGGAATTCCGCGCCGACGACCGGGACGGCCGCCCCTTCTTCTGGAGCGGCTTCCTCGGCGACGGCGAAGACCCGGCGGACCCCGGGGCGGGCGACGCCGCCGGAAGCGGGACCGGGGGAGCCGGCACCGACGCCCCGGTCGAGCCCTCGGCGCACTTCTTCCGGTCGCTGCTGCTCGACGCCCGGGGCAACCCGATCGACAAGCGGAACGCCTGGGCCGCCCGCAGCGCCCTCTATGTCTCGCAGATCCCGCCCGGCGCCGCGCACACCGTCCGCTACCGCCTGCGGGTGCCCGAAGCGGTGCGCGGCCCGGTGACCCTCACCGCCCGCCTGCACTACCGGAAGTTCCAGTGGTGGCACACCCAGTGGGCCTTCCGCGGGCGCGCCGAGGCCGCGACGCCGGCCACGGTCGCCGCCGCCTACGACGACCGGGACTGGTGGTTCGACGAGGGCGCCGCCGCGCCGGTGGTCCCGGTGGTGGAGATGGCGTCGGCCACGGTGGTGCTGCCGACGGAGGAGCCGGGCGCCGGGGCCGCGGAATCCGAGTCTCCCGCGGAGGACGAGGCGCGGGCCGACGACGCCGGGAGCGCCCTGGCGCGAGCGCTCCGATTCAACGACTACGGCATCGGGATGCTGCTCGCCGGCGACCTCCGCGCGGCGGAATCCGCCTTCGCCGAGGTGGCCCGCCGCGCCCCCGGCTACGCCGACGCCTTCGTGAACCAGGCCCGCGTCCGGGTGCAGGAGGGAGACCCGGAAGGCGCCCTGGCGGTCCTCGACCGGGCCTTCGCCCTCGACCCGGCCCTGCCCCGGGCGCGCTTCTTCGCCGCGATGGCGCTCAAGGCCCTCGGCCGCTACGACGAAGCCGAGGAGCACCTGCGCGGCGTGCTCGCGGCGTTCCCCCGGGACCGGGTGGCGAACAACCAACTCGGCCGCCTCCATTTCCTCCGCCGGGAGTTCGCCGCCGCCGTGGAGATCTTCGAAGCGACCCTGCGCATCGACCCGGAGGATCTGGAAGCCCACTACAACCTGATGCTCTCCTATCGGGGTCTCCGCGACGCCGACCGCGCCGCCCGCCACCGCGACCTCTACCTGAGATTCAAGGCCGACGAGTCCGCCGAGTTCCTCACCGGCGCCTACCGCCGCGCCCACCCCGACGACAACAACGAACGCCTCCCCATCCACGAACACCGAAACGCCCTCCGCCCCGCCGGAACCGGCGCCGAACCATGAGTCGAACGACCGAGCGCCCGGCCGCCGCTCCGCACCACGACCTCTTCGATTCGGTCTTCTCGTCGCCGGGGGAAGACATCGAATGGGAATTCCGCGGCCATCCCCCATTGCCCCGGGAGGACTTCCGGCCGGGGTCCCGGAGACTGTGCGGAAGCGACTTCCTCACGCGCTGGCACCGGGGCGTCCGGAGTACCCGACAGATCGTGGAGAGCGTCGCCCGTACCGGACGCTTCGTGGCGATTCCCTACGGGCCGAGCAGCGTTGCTCCCGGGGATGACCCGCGCGCCCACCAGTCGTACTTCGAGCGCATCGAAAATGCCGGTCGCGCCGGCATCACGCGCCCCGATCTCCTCATCGCGCCCGGCGCCCACCGGGAGGAAGTCGCCCGAATCGTTTCCCAGGTCGGAGGCGCAGCGGAACTGCCGTTCCTCGAGGAAACGGACTCGCGCGTACAGCAGCTCCTCCGACTCTCGACACTCGCGGTCGAGTGCGAGAACAGCCTCCGGTGCGCCAAGGAGATGCCAGACTACGGAAAGCCGTTGGAACCCATGCGTCGCCTCAACGGAAGAGCAGGACTGCCGAAGGCCGCGATCCTGCCGACGGTGATCCTGAAGCACGAAGATGTGGACCGATTCGTTTCCTGGCAGGACGAGCACGCGCTTCCGGTCCACCTCTGGCAGGCGTTCCCCGATTGCGCCTTCGGGATCGGACTGGACGAGGCGCGGCGCCTCATCGACACCGGTCTGGTCGAGGCCACGCAACAGACCTTCCAATCTCCGAGCGGGGCTGTCTCCGACAGGAACATCTACGAGATCTGCTGCCGCTACGCCTACGAGTTGGGGCGCCGGACGACCGAACCGCGACTCGTCGCCGACAGGATCGACGACGGGAACGGCCACCTCCTTCCGTATGTGCGCTTCGAAGGCGGCGATCTCGAACTGTGTGCTGACGCGCTCGGTCTCCTGGACTCCCTTCGACGCGAAGCCGAAGACGGATGACCGGGCGGCGCCTCCCGACAGCCGGCCCTTTCTCCGGCGCCGCCAGGCGCCCGAGGTCCCGGATCGGGCCGCGGCGCGACCGGTTCGGGGGGGGAAGCCTTCGCCTCCGCGCTCTCGCGGTCGGGGTTTCGGCGTTCGTGGCCGGCGCCGCCGCCGGTGCGGAGCCCCGTTTCGTGGAGATCACCGCGGAAGCCGGGATCACCTTCGTCCATGAGAACGGGGCCTTCGGGGAGAAGTACCTGCCGGAGACCATGGGGAGCGGGGTGGTCTTCTTCGACGCCGACGGGGACGGCGACCAGGACCTCCTGTTCGTGAACGGCCGCCGCTGGCCCGGCCACCGGGAGGGCGAGCCGCCGACCGCCGCCTTCTACCGGAACCGGGGGGACGGGACCTTCGAAGACGCCACCGCCGGTTCCGGGTTCGACGAGCCGCTCTACGGCCTGGGCGCGGCGGCCGCCGACTACGACGGGGACGGCGACCAGGATGTATATCTGGCGGCGCTCGGCCCGAACCTCCTGCTCGCGAACGACGGCGAGGGGCGGTTCCGGCCGGCCCCGGAGGCCGAAGCGGTGGCGCACCCGGGGTTCTCCTCCGGGGCGGTCTGGTTCGACGCGGACGCCGACGGCGACCTCGACCTCTTCGTCCTGAACTATGTGGAATGGGCCATCGAGGAGGACCTCTTCTGCGCCCTCGACGGCCAGAACAAGAGTTACTGCACCCCGGAGTCCTACGACGGCGCGAGCGCGGTGCTCTACCGCAACGACGGCGAGGCCGGCTTCACCGACATCACCCGGGCCGCCGGGCTCGAAAACCCGCGCGGCAAGGGACTCGGGGTCGCGGTCTTCGACTACGACGGGGACGGGCTCGCCGACCTGGCGGTGGCGAACGACACCCAGCCGAACTACCTCTACCGGAACCTGGGCGGGGCGCGGTTCGAGGACTCGGGGATGATCGCCGGGATCGCCTTCGCCGAGAACGGCGCGGCGCGGGGCGCCATGGGCATCGACGCCTCGGACTACGACGGAGACGGGCTGCCGGACCTGGTGATCGGCAACTTCTCGAACGAGATGGTTTCGCTCTACCGCAACGAGGGGCTCGGCTTCTTCATCGACCAGGCGCCGGTCTCGCAGATCGGCCGGAACAGCCTGCTGACGCTCGCCTTCGCGGCGTTCTTCTTCGACTACGACCTCGACGGGCGGCAGGATGTGTTCGTGGCGAACGGCCATGTGGAGAACGACATCGCCGCGGTGCAGCAGCGGGTTCGCTACCGGCAGCCGCCCCACCTGTTCCGCAACCTCGGCGGGGGGCGGTTCGAGGAGCGGACGGCGGCCTCGCCGGACCTGGCGATCCCGCTGGTGGCCCGGGGAGCGGCCTACGCCGACATAGACGGCGACGGCGACCTCGACCTGGCGGTGAGCGAGAACGGCGGCCCCGGACGCCTCTTCCGCAACGAGGGCGGGGACGCGAACGGCTGGGTCGGGTTCCGCCTCCGGGGGTCGAATTCGAATCGGGACGGGATCGGTGCGAAGATCACCCTCTCCATCGAGGAAGAGGGCGCCGCGCGCGCCGAGACCCGCATCGTGAAGAACGCCACCGGCTACGCCTCGCAGAGCCAACTCGAAGTGGTCTTCGGGCTGGGCTCCGCCGGGACGGCGCAACGGGCGGTCGTCACCTGGCCTTCCGGGGCGGAGACCGTCGTCGAGGCTCCCGCCGCGCGACGGGTGCTGCTGGTGGAAGAATCGCCCTCGGACGAATCACCCCGGGAGTCCGGCCGATGACGCGCGCCCGCCCGACCCGACCCCTGATCCGACCCCTGATCCGGCCCCCGGTCCGGCGTCTCCTCCGCCGGGTCGCCGGCGCGTCCCCGGCCGCCCTCTTCGCACTGGCACTCCCGGCGGCGGTCCTCGCTTTCGCCGGACGGTCCCCCGCCCCGACGGCCTCCTCCCCGGCCCTCGCCGCCGCCACCCTCCCCTCCCCCGCGCCGAACCGGACGCCCGGGCAACCCCCGCCGCTCTCCGAACAGCCGGCGATGATGGTGGGGAACGCCGCCTGCGCCGTCTGCCACGACACGCCCCACGAGGTCTGGACCTCTTCCCGCCACTCCAAGATGGTCCAGCCGGCGGTTCCCACGGCAGTGCAGGGCGACTTCTCGGTCGGCTCGGCGGAACTGCGCGGCGAGCGTTACGGCCTCCGCCGGGACGGGGACGAATACTTCATCAGCGAACCGTTCTTCACCGGGGAAGAGCGCGAGCACCGCGTGGATTACACCCTCGGCAACCGGCGCATCCAGCACTACCTGACGACGCTCGAAGACGGCCGCATCATCGTGCTGCCGCCGAGTTGGGACATCCTCCGGAAGGAGTGGTTCCACAACCTGGAGATCGCCGCCCCCGACCAGCAGCAGGGGATCATCCCGGTCCAACTCTGGAACAAGAACTGTTTCGGCTGCCATGTCAGCGACCAGGTCAAGGGATTCCGCCCCGACGAAGACCGGTACGACACCACCTGGCTCGACTTCGGCATCACCTGCGAGCGGTGCCACGGCCCCGGCAGCCGCCATGTGGACAAGTACCGGAACCTGGACCGCTACGGCGACGACCCCGCTTCGCACATCGTTCTCCAGACCCGGCTCGACCACGAGCGCGACTCCATGGTCTGCGCCCAGTGCCATTCCTTCCGCGACCAGATGGACTTCGGCTTCCGCGCCGGCGACGACTACTACGACCACTTCCTGCCCCTCCTCGAATACACGCAGGAAGAGTCGGAAGATCCCACCTGGTACCCCGACGGCAAGACCCGCCGGTTCTCCACGAACTCCCTGGGCCTCTGGCAGAGCGAGTGTTTCGTCGAGGGCGGCGCCACCTGCACCGGTTGCCATGTGAACGCCCACCTCACCGACATCGAGCGGAACGAACAACTGCAGCCGACGAACAACGCGCTCTGCACCGGTTGCCACGAGTCCATCGGCGCGGACCTCAGCGCCCATACCTTCCACGCCGCGGACAGCGCCGGCAGTTCCTGCGTGGAATGCCACATGCCGCGCTCGGTGGTGAGCATCCGGGCGACGATGCGCGACCACAGCCTCTCGATCCCCTCCCCGGGGAACACCGCCCGTTACGGCATCCCGAACGCCTGCAACGAATGCCATGAGGGCGAGACGCCCGAATGGGCGGACGCCCGCATGGACGAATGGTGGGGGGACGACACCCCCCGCCGGCGGAAGGTCGAACGCCGGGCGCGCGCCTACACCGGCGCCCGGACGCTGGACCGGGAAGCCCTCGACGACCTCCTCGCCATCTCGGTGGCCGAAGCGGAAGGGCCGCTGAACCGGGCGAACGCCTCCGGCCACCTGGGCCGATACCTCGGCGACCCCGAAACGAGGGAGACCGCTCTCGCCGGCCTGCTGGAAGCGGCCGCCGACCCGCATCCGCTGGTGCGGGCGGTGGCGGCGCTGAAACTGGGCGAGGCCGGCGGCGGGGAATCACCCGCGGTCCGGGACACCCTGGTCGAGCGGGTCCGGGACGACAAGCGCGTGGTGCGGATGAACGCCGCCATCTCGCTGCTGAATCTCGGCGTCCGGCAACTGCCCGGAGACGCCGGGGAGCGGTACGAACTGGCGAAGCGCCGCCACGCGATCCGCGGCAACTTCTTCGCCGACGACGCCCCGCAGCAGTTGAACCTGGGCCGGCTCCATGTGCTCGACGGCAACCCGGCGGCGGCGGAGCGGGCCTTCGAGCAGAGTTACTCGCTCGACCCGGACCAGGCCGGCATCCGCTTCTTCATGGCGATCACCCGCCTGTCGCAGCAGCGCCTCCCGGAGGCCGTGGCACTCCTCCGCTCCGTCCCCGGGGACGACCCCTTCGCCGCCGAAGCCGCCGACCTCCTCCGCCGCGTCAGCCCGGGGCCATAGGTCCGCGACCCCGGCTCGTGAGGCCGACCGACGACTGACAGCACTCCGCACCGACCCCTCCCCGCACGATACGGAAACGACATGCGCGAGTTCTGCATCGCGGGCCCCATCGTCCCCGCCGACCACTACCACATCCCGCGCCTGCAGCGGTCGGGCCTGGAGGAAGTGCGGCGACTGGTCGAACGGAAGAAGTACTTCGTCCTCCGCGGACCGCGCCAGACCGGCAAGACGACGGCCCTGATGGCGCTCGGCGAGGCGCTGAACGCCTCCGGTTACCGGGCGGTCGAAGCGAATCTGCAGGGAACGCAGACGCCTGATGACGATGTCGGGAAGGCGATCCGCGCGATCCTGAATCGCCTCGCGACCGCGGCCGCCCGCGCCTTCGGCGACGACTCCTTCTCCCGCGAATGGCGGAGCATCACGGACGGCTGCGAGCCGCAGGACCTGCTGCGTATGGCGCTCCGCCACTGGGCCGCCGCCGATCCGAGACCGCTGGTCCTCCTGCTCGACGAAGTGGACTCCCTCAGCGGAGAGACCCTGCTCTCGGTCCTGCACCAACTCCGCGCCGGTTACCCCGAGCGTCCGGGCGGCTTCCTCCACAGCGTCGCCCTCTGCGGGCAACGCGACGCGGTGGACTATTCCCTCCCGAGCGCCAGCCCCCTCGACGTCGTGGACGAGTCGCTCCGCCTGGGCGACTTCTCCGAAGACCAGGTCCGGGCCCTGCTCGGCCAACACACCGAGGAGACCGGGCAACGATTCGCCGACGACGCGATCGAAGAGATCTGGGAGTCCACCCGGGGGCAACCGTGGCTCGTGAACGCGCTCGCCGACGCGGCCGGTTTCCGGGACGCCGGGGGCCGGGATCGCAGCCGGGCCCTGGGCGCGAGCGCGATCCGCGCGGCGCGGGAACGACTGATCCTCCGGGCGCCGGCGCACTTCGGCCAGATCGCCGACCGACTCCGGGAGGAGCGAGTGCGGCGGGTCCTGGATCCCATCCTGGCGAGCGTGGAAGCGACGCCCGACTTCACGAAGGACGACGCCCGCTATGTGGGCGACATCGGCCTCGTCACCGCCCGGCCGCCGCTCCGCATCGCGAACCCGATCTACCGCGAAGTGATCCCGCGGCTGCTCGCCGACCGGGTGGAAGTGACGATGCACCACGACGAAACGCGGTTCCTCGGGGAGGACGGCGGACTCGAGGTCCCCGAGTTGCTCCGGGAGTTCCAGCGGTTCTTCCGGGAGAACGCGGAGGCCTGGTCGCGGGACGCCGAGTATCCCGAATCCGGCGCCCAGGTGCTGGTGCAGGCTTTCCTGCAGCGGGTGGTGAACGCCGGCGGCCAGATCGTCCGCGAATACGGTTTGGGACGGGGGCGCAGCGACCTGCGCATCTCGTGGCGCGAGCGCAGCGAACCGCAGGTGTTCGTCATCGAATGCAAGGTCCGCCGGAAGCGCGACGGTCTGGCCGAAGTGATCCGGCGCGGAGTGCTCCAGACGGCCGGCTATGTGGACCGGAGCGGCGCCGAGGAGGGGCATCTCCTGGTCTTCGACCGCGACGAACACAAATCCTGGGAGGAGCGGCTGTTCCACCGCCGGGTCCGCGTCCGCCGGACGGCCGGAGCCGCCGACTCCCCGAAAGAGGACCGCGAAGTCGTCCCCGAGGACAGTCCGCCGACCGAGGGAGAGCGAACGATCCAGGTCTGGGGCCTGTAGTCTGGAACCTGTAGCCCGGGGCCCGCCGCGTTCGGGCAGCGCCACCGCCCGGCGCGCCGCCGGGGGAACGGCTCCGGCAACCGCCGAGAGACACCGGGGACGGTCGGCGTTGTCCCGGCAGGTCCGCCGCCAACTCTCGCGGATCTCCTCCCGCGCCACCTCCAGGACCGCCTCGTTCGTGGTGTTCTCCCATTTCACCGGTTGCCGCAGGATCGCGAACAGCCGGCCCCGCTCCCGGTCCTGCCGCTCCTTCGTCTCGAAGAGAGACGGCCGGGAGGACGGATCGTCCCCCAACTGGGCGAAGAGCACCGCCCGCGCCGCCGCCTCGTTGATCTCCCGAAGCGGCAACGCCACCTCGATGAGTTTCCGAACGGTCTTCACCACCTCACCGCGCCAAGCGACCGACCGGCCCGACCGGGCAGGGATCAGGCTTCCGGCGGGTTCCGGTTCGGAATGGCGGCGGGGATATCGGTGACCGGCAGCGCCTCGATGCGCGTGCCGAGTTCCTGGATCCGTGCTTCTATTCGTGGACCGAGTCGGTTTCCTTCGACAATACCCGGCGTTTCCGGTATGATCCGCCCAAGCGGTTATCTCACTTGGGGAGTGAGTGCCGGAGGGAGTCGACTTCGTGCGGCGATTCATCATCAAGAGGCTCAATGAGGATCTGACCTCGCACTCGGGGCTGGCGCTGGTGGGACAGGCGCTTCTTCGCAGTGGTCTGGGCGAGGCGGCGGATCGCGCCGTGTGGCGGCACCATGGGGTCAAACACGGGGACGTGATCAGCTCCTACATCGCCTTGCTGACTCTGGGCAAGCACGACTTCGAGGCACTCGATGGCCTGCGGAAGGACCCGTTCTTCCTCGAGGCGATGGATGTGGCGAAGGTTCCGTCGTCGGTCACCGTCCGGCACCGTTTCAACAAGTATGCGGAGCAACTGCTCCCTCTGGTCCGCGACGGTGCGGTGGGCGTGTTGAAGAGCGTGAACGCCAAGCCGACGGCGCTGGACACCGGGCATGTGCCTCTGGATGCGGATGTGACGCCGTTCGACAACTCCCAGACCCGCAAGGAGGGGGTTTCGCGCACTTACCACGGCTATGACGGCTACGCGCCGATGGCGGCCTACCTGGGGCGGGAGGGGTACTGCCTGGAGTTCGAGCTGCGGGAGGGGGTGCAGCATTGCCAGAAGGGGACGCCGGAGTTCCTGGAGCGGGTTCTGGGGCAGGCTCGCCAGCTGACCGCGAAGCCGGTGCTGGTGCGTCTCGATGCCGGGAACGATGCCATCGACAACATGAAGGTGGTGTTCGATCATCGGGATGCGGGGGGGAAGGCGGACTTCCTCATCAAGTGGAACCCGCGCAAGAACGTCGCGAAGCAGTGGCTCCGCTACGCCGAGCGCCAGCGGGTACGGTTCGACCGCCCCCGCAAGGGGAAGCGGGTGGCGGTGTTCACGATCCAGCAGACGCGCCGGCATCGAGGCGAGGACTATCCGTTGCGGCGGGTGATGCGGGTGACCGAGCGGAAGAGCACTCCGGGCGGGCAGTTGCTTCTGGAGCCGAAGGTCACGGTGGAGGGGTGGTGGACGACTCTGGATCTGGACGACCAGCGGGTGATCGACCTGTATGCCGACCACGGGACCTCGGAGCAGTTCCACAGCGAGTTCAAGACGGACCTGAACATCGAGAGGCTTCCCTCGCAGAAGTTCGCCACCAACGCGCTGGTGCTGGCCTGCGCCACGGTGGCGTACAACATCCTTCGCTGGCTGGGGCAGATGGGCCTGGTGGCGCCGGGCGGTCCGGTCCGCCATCCGGCGGAGCGTCGGCGGATCCGTACCGTGATCCAGGAACTGATGTATCGGGCGGCCCGGGTGATCCACTCCGGACGGCGCTTTTCGCTCGGCTTCGGCCGGCGGTGCCCGGCCGTGGAGGTCTTTTCCATGCTGTATGCGCGCCTCGCGCCCACTTGACGGCCTTCGGGCCTCCGTTCTCCTCGGCTCTGCACCCGAACCATGCCTTCGGTCATCGAGACTGATCGCCGAACCGGTATTTCCGCAAGTTCAGAGGTGCATTCCCCGCCCGACCCTCATTTGTGACCGCATAACGGCATATCGCTACGTCTCAGGGGTGCTCTATACGCACTCAATACATATCCAAAACGGACTCCAAACCATCATTCCACGGATTCAGGGAGTTCGTAGCGGTCCGTCCCCGGATAGACCACGAAGAGGCGTTTCAGGCCGAGGTCCGAGAGCGCCCGGCGCATCGAGGGCGTGGCCTGCGACGTCTTCGTCCGCTCCATCCGGAAACTGAACCGACGGCTGCTCGACCCGACGACCAAGGCCAAGTCCCCGCCCCCGACGCCGCTCCGGAAGTCTGCCCTCCGGTCCCCGGTCTGTTCGATCGCGAACCCCTCGAACCGCCACCGGTCGTCATCGCCCTCCGGCGACCCGGAGTCTCGGACCGGAGCCGGTCGCGGAGCCCGACGCAGAGCGCCGACCGGGACCGAGGACCGCCCGCGCGCCTCCGAGCGTCCGCCCCCACGCCTTCGAAGCCTGCCGGAACCGACGGGGCGCGGGTCAACCGATCGGCCCCTGCCGCGACGGGAAGACGGCAGGAATGTCCGTGACCGGCAGCGCCTCGATCCGGGTATCGAGTTCGTATCGGTCCGTCCCCGGATAGACGACGAAGAGACGCTCGAGGCCGAGTTCCGACAGCGCCAACCGCATCGAGCGCGTCACCTTCGGCGTTCGGGTCCGCTTCATCTCGAAGCCGTACCGGCGACCGTTCCGCCTGACCAGAAGATCCAATTCCTCGCCGTCCGGCCCACGCCAGAAGAACGCGCTCCGCTCACCGGTCCGGGTCACGATCTGCTCGATCGCAAAGCCCTCGAAAGACGCCCCCACCGCGGAGTCCGCCATCAACTCCTCCGCCGTGGACAGATCGAGCAGCGCATGCAAGATCCCGCTGTCCCGCACATAGACCTTCGGAGCGCGAACTTGCCGTTTCTTCACGTTCTCGAACCACGGCCGGAGGATCCTCACGACGAACGCTCCCGAAAGCAGATCCAGATACCGTCCCGCCTCCTTCTCCGTGCTCTTGAGGTCCCGTGCGAACGGCGCCGGATTCCAGAGTTGGCCGTGATAGTGGGCCAAACTCGTCCAATAGTCCTGCAGCTCCTTCGCCGGGATGTCCGGTCGGAGGAAAGGGACGTCACGATGCATGAAAGCTCGGACATAGGCGTCGCGCCAGAGATACGACTTCCGCGTCGTCGAAGCGAGGTAACTGCGGGGGAAACCGCCGCGCTCCCACAAGAGTTCCCACGCCTCGGGCCGACCGGCGACTTCCCACAGATCGAACCCGGCCAGGTCGAAGTAGCCGACCCGGCCCGCGAGGGACTCCGAGACGCCCCGCACCACGGTCGGGGAGACACTCCCCAGCAGCAGATAGCGCGTGGTGGCCCGGGGCCGATCGACGAGCACCCGCAGGGCGTCATAGATCTTCGGAACCCGGTGTACCTCGTCGATCACGACCAGCCCGGTGAGCGGCTCCAACGCCCGTTCGGGGCTGCCCGACACCCGCCGCAGGACCTCTTCGTCCTCCAGATCGAGAATCGTGCTGTTCGGCTCACCCTCCGCCACGGCCCCCGCAAGGGTGATCTTCCCGCACTGCCTCGCACCGAGCACGGCCACCGCCGGAGGCACCGACCAGCGCCACCGGATCTCCTCCACGGCCTCGACCCGTTCGACCACCTTTTCTCCTCCAGGGTCCACGGGAACTCTACCTCCCGAAGCGTCCGGCCGCCGGGCGCCGCCGGGGCCACTCCGGTCGGCGGGCCTACTGCCCTTCGAAGAGCGCCCGGGTCTCGCCGCGGTCGTCCATGGCGAGGCGGACGATCTCCGACCAGGAGCCGACCAGGGCGTTGTAGGCGCGGGCCTCCCCCACTCGTTCCTGCCGGTCGCAGACGGCGTAGAGCCGGTGGGCCAGCAGGCGCGCCACCTCCCTCTTGCCGCGGATCTTGCGCAGCAGCCGCGCCGCCCCCATCTCGCCGTCCGTTTCGAGCACCCGGATCAGGTGGTGGACGATCTCCCAGACCGTGAGCCGCCGATCTTTCCTCGGATCCCAGTCCTCCGGTAGTTCCTCCGGGCGGAGCAGGCGCACCCGCCCGCCGCCGGAGCGGAGGATCCCGGCCTCCACCAACCCGGCCACGCTGGTGTTCTTCGCCTTCGACAGGGTTTCGGCGTCCCCGTACTCCCCTTCGTCGAAGTGGTACTGGGTGAACCAGGCCACCGCCCAGCGCGTATCGCCGTCGAAGTCGCCCTCCTGCTCCTCGAGGGTCTGGTCCAGGACCTCGTTGAGGTGCCCCAGCGCCTCCCGAACGGTCAGCGGCTTCCCATAGACATGGTTGACGCTGCGATACCGGCTGAACACCGCCATCCCCGGCCCGATAGCGGCCTGCGCCAGGTCCACCGGCGCGATCCCGGCTTTCTGGAGTTCGAGAAGGGCGGGCGGAAGTTCCTCTTTCAGCGCGTCGAGGAATTCCATGCGACCCGCGACCGCCGCTTCGGGCGGCCGCCGCCGGCAGACGAGCACGATGCTGGAGGCGAGAGCGTTCGCACCCATGCCGACCATGCGGTTGCTCAACTCCGTCCGCATCGGCCAGGTCCCGGTGATCGAGAACCCGGACCGAATCAGCGCGGCGAGAAAGGTCTCCCAGCCGGTGCTCGCAACGCCGGTCTCCTGCTTCGTCTCCGCCTGCTTGAAGGCGTAGTAGATCGTCACCGGGAGCGATGGACGCGCCTGTTCGGCGATCCGTCGCAGCGCCTGCTCCATCCCGGAAAGGAAAAAGGATTCCGCCTGGTCGCGATCTCCGTGCCGGTACGGGGTGGCTACCAGTTCCTCGGCCTTCGGGACGGCGATCGTGGCGAAGAGATCGGGGAAGACCGACCGGAGCGGCCTTCGCAGCCACACATAGAAGAAGTCCGAGAGGTCCGCGTAGCCGATGTTGTCGTAGTAGGGAGGATCCGTGGAAAAGATTCGTTCCGCACCGGTGGAGAGGTTCCGGGCATCATGCTGTTCGCTGTTGCCGCTGCCTGCGTTCGGCAGTCGATCCACGGCCTTCAGCATATTCTCCAGGCTGACGAGATAGTCCCCGGCGGAACCGGCGAAGACATTGTTTTCGGCGAAGTCCCAACTCATCGCGATGGCCTGTCGGCTGAACAGATTCCGAACCTGCGTCTTGGTCGCTTCCCAGCGGCAGAAAGCGTTGCCGATATCGCTGTGTCAAGTGACACCAACTTTTACGCATTTGGGGGACACGAACTTTTACGCACTGGGCGGGTCGGTGGAGCGTCGGTGAAGGTGGAGGAGTAAGGGCTGGCGGGCGCTCGGTGGGGGTTCCGAGCGATGCCCGGAGAGTGGATTCGGGGAGCAGCCCGGCCGGGCACCGGATGGAGAGGAGCCCTCCCGGAGGGCGTACCGAGGTGCCTCGAAGGGAGGCGGAGCCGGTGGTCCCGGTCGAGAGAGCCTCGGACTGGTGCTTTCGGGAGAGGTCCACGGTCGGGGCGGAGCAGAGTCGGAGGAGCAGTTGGAGGGCGGGGAACCGGAGGGCTGGCGGTCGGGCCGGACGGGTTCCGAGGGAGGCCCGGAGGGCCGAGGGAGGAAGCCGTCCGGCCCGACCGCGCGCGGCGCCGCGGGGGTCACTCGGGAGGCGCATCACCCTCGCTCGGGGCCCGGAGGAACTGGTCGTCGAGGGCGCGCAGCCGGTAACTGCGCCCGGCGATCGAGACCAGATGGACATGGTGGAGCAGCCGATCCAGGATCGCCATGGTCAGCGCCTCGTCGCCGGCGAAGATCTCCGGCCAGGCCCGAACCTGCCTGTTCGAGGTCAGGATCAGCGACGCCCGCTCGTAGTGCGAGCACACCAAACGGAAGAAGAGGTTCGCCTCCTTCCGGTCCAGCGGGCGGAACCCCACTTCGTCGATGATCAGCAGCGCGCTGTTGCGGTAGCGGCGCCCCCGCACCCGGGCCGGGGGCGAGGCGTCGTCGGCCCGGAGCACCTCGATCAACTCGTCGAACGAGTAGTGGGTGGTGCGGAAGCCGTTCTTGATCGCCCGGATCCCCAGCGCCGCCGCCAGGTGGCTCTTGCCCACCCCCGGAGGACCCAGGAACAGCACGTTCTTCCGCTCCCGCACGAACCCGCAGGTCCCCAGCAACTCCAGCAGCTGCCGGTCGGCCTGCGGCTGGAAGGTCCAGTCGAACCCCTCCAGGGTCTTCCCCGGGGGCACTCCGCCCCGCCGCAGCGCCAGCTCCACCCGCCGTTCTTCGTGCTGCTCGATCTCCCGTTCCAGGGTCCGGTCGAAGAAGCGGAGCGGGGTCAGCCCCTCCCGGGCCGCTTCCTCCAGCAGTTCCGGCAACCGCGCGGCGGTGAAGTTCAGCCGCAGCGCCCGGCAGCGCTCCGCCAGGACTGCCAACTCGCCCCCACCGCTCCCGGCGCTCATCGCTTCCCCTCCACCAGGCGGGCGTACTCGTCCAACGACCGACCCACCCCCCGATCCTCCGGGACCGTCACCTCCGCCGGGGCCGGACCGGGGCGCAACGCCAACTGCTGCCGCGCCCGGCGGCCCAACGGCGTCGGACGCAGAACCCGGTCGGTGGACTCCCCCTCGTAGTGCGAGGACTCGATCAGCAGCGTCGCCTCCGTCCCCCGCCGGTGACGCGCCACCTCCGCCCCCTCCCCCAGGATCACCACCTCCCGCGCCGTCCCCCGAACCTCCACGCTCCGGCCCATCCAGGCGAACGGAACGCTGTAATCCCGTCCCTCGAACGACACCAGGCAGTCCCGCCGAACCCTCCGGCTCACCACCTTGTCGAACAACTCCACCATCGTCGGCAGCGGCTGCAGAACCCGCCGTTCCGCCTCCAGAGCCTCCGCCACCGTGCTCCCCGTCACCGGGCAGAGCCAGCGCCCCATCAACTCCTCCCCCCGCGCCAGCAGACGCTCCTCCAACTCCCCCAGACTCCCGGCGCCCCGCCGGAACACCTCCCGCATCGCCCGCCGGAACGCCGACACCCCCCGCTCCACCTTCCCCTTGTCCGACCCCCTCGCCGGACGGCAGGCGTCCACCTCGAACCCGCAGGTCTCCGCGAACGCCCGGTAGCCCCGGGTCAACTCCGCTGTCGGCCCCGCCCCCCGGGCCACCGCCGCCGACAGGTTGTCGATCCGAACCCACCGCGGAACCCCCCCGTACCGCCGGAACAGCGCCAGGTGCCCCGCCTGCCAGGACAGCAGATCCTCGCTCTCGCTCGGCCAGCAGAACTTCGCCCGGCTGTGCGACAGCGTCCCCAGCAGAACCTTCAGCTTCCGCCGTTTCCCCCCCAGCGGAACCCACAAGTCGAACCAGTCGTGCTGCGCCTGAACCCCCGGAGCGGTCTCCACCCGACGGTACGCCCGCTGACGCGGAACCCCATACCGCCGACGCAGGTGCCGAACCACCGACCGGTAGCTCCCCCGGTACCCGTGGTCCCGGCACAGCAGATCGTAGATCTCCCGCGCCTCCACCGGACGACCCTCACCCGTCAGCCGCCCGTCCCCCAGAGCCCGCTGGATCTCCACCACCGCCTCCTCGTAGCCGTCCACCGCCGTCGGCTTCCCCGCCCGACCGTCCTCCCGAGGCCCCCGATCCCGAACCCGCAGCCGATACCGAACCGCCCCCTCGGTCACCCCCGCCAGCCGGGACAGCTCCCGAACGGAGGCGCGGCCCCCCTTCTTCATCTCAGACAGCACTTCCACGCACGTGGCGGTCAACTTCATCTCGACGATCCTCCGAGACCTCTATCGTCCCGGTCCGAACCGTCCCGCCCCTAATCGCGGGTTCCCGCCTGCGCAAAAGTTCGTGTCCTCCAACCGCGAAGTTAGTGCGTTCTCTGACACGCTGAGCCGACTCAGCGCGATACCGAGGTACACCGACACGGCATCGGCGTAAGCGGCGGGGCCCGCGCCCCCCGCAGAGAGAGAGAGAGAGAGAGAGAGAGAGAGAGAGAGAGAGAGAGAGAGAGAGAGAGAGAGAGAGAGTCCTGATGCGCTTTCGCTCTCGCTTCTTCGACCAGATCCGAGAACGTCGTCAGCGCAGTCAACTGCCGTTCCGTAAACAGATCGGCCCATCGCGTCATGCCATATAGCTGCACCCTGAAACCGAGCGCTTTCTCCGGGAGTACGGAGTCCGGTCTCCACTTCGGTGCTGCAGCGAGAGCAGCGGCCTCGTGGTCGGGTGCCGGCGGCAGATAGATCCGGCTGTGATCGCCCTCGGCCACGATGGCCATGAGTCGGGCGTTCATCCGTCCCGCCCTGCCTTCGGAGCGCAGATACTCGAACGGCATCGGCACGCCGGACACCAGACAGCGAAACGGACTGCCGCTCCCGGCGGTCTTCGTGCCCCGTTTCGTCGCCTCGACATCCGGCGGCGGGCCGACGCGGACTTCGAACCGGTAGTCCCGACCCTCGACGATCGGCTCCACCCACGCCTCTCTCCCCTTCTTCGTCGAGAGCATGAAGTTCGAGACCAGGGGAACCTGCACATCGGCGAACGCCGGGTTCGGGCTGTGGACGGTCCGCGCCCAGAGCCAGGCGATCACCGTCAACTCCCGGCCCGCGTACCGCTCCAGGTCCGGCCGCGCCGCCGCCATCTCTTCGGTGACCCGCACCTTCGGATACAGGTGCCCGATCCGCCGCTCCGCCTCGTCCCGCATCCACTGCCCGTAGTACCGGACATCCTCGGCAAGACCAGCGGCCCCCTTCCACTTCTTCGCCCCCAGCGCCCGCCCCCGGGACTCCGGGTTCACCGGCGGACGCCCCGCGAACTTCGGCGGGATCTCGATCATCGCCTTGTTGATGAGCACCGCCACCGGGTTCAGGTCGGAAGCGTGCGCCTCCAGCCCCAGTCGCTGCGCCTCCAGCGGGATGGCCCCGCCCCCGGCGAACGGATCGTGGAAGGCCGGCAACCGCTCCGGGTCGAACAACTCCGAAGCCCGGGGATGGTCGGCGTTGTCCGCGCAGGTCCGCCGCCAACTCTTCCGGATCTCCTCCCGCGCCACCTCGAGGACCGCCTCGTTCGTGGTGTTCTCCCATCGCACGAGTTGCCGCAGGATCGCGAACAGCCGGTCCCGTTCCCGGTCCTGCCGCAACTTCGTCGGGAAGAGGTCCGGCCGCGACGACGGATCGTCCACCAGTTGCGCGAACAGCACCGCCCGCGCCGCCGCCAGCGGCCGCCGCGCCCACCACAGATGCAGCGTGCTGGGATGCCCGTGCCGGATGGACTTCTCCCGCGCCGCCGCCCGGTTGAGGTCGTCGAGCGGCAGCGCCACCTCGATGAGTTTCCGAACGGTCTTCACGACCTCACCACCCCCCGCCGGCGCTCACCGAACGGTCGCGAAGCCCGCGAATATGCCGATTTGCCATATTCGCCATATTCCAGAGGGAACGGCCCCGAGATCGAACCCGCGTTACGGGCCGTCGGGGGTCGCTGCGGCCGGGGCCGCCGCGCCGGGGCCGGCGGCGTTCCAGGCGCGGAGTTCGACCTCGTGGCGGCGGCCGTTCTCCAGCCCGTCCACCCGCGTCCCGGTGCTGCAGCCGGTGGTGTCGTAGAGCCGCTGCCAGCCGCTCCACTCCCCGCCGTCCGACACCCGGACCCGGACCTCCCACCCCAGGATGCCCCCCGGGTCGGCGGCCCGTTCCCAGCGCAGTTCCAGCGCGCCGGCGTCGGCGATCGCCCGCAGGCCGACCGGGGCCGCCGGCGCCGATCCCCCGACCTCCGCGCGGACCTGGCATTCCTCCGGCGCGGTGATCTCCCGCAGCGACGCCGCCCGGTCGTCCAGGTAGCCGGAGAGGATCCGCTCGTACTCCCCCCGGCTGCGGAAGCGCGGCCCGGCATTCGCCCGGTTCCACTCGGTCCAGAGGGCTGCCAGGCGCTGCGCCGGCTCGGGCCGCAGAGCCGACCGGTCCCGCGTCTCCCCCGGGTCCTCGTCGGGTCGGTACAGCCGCGGCGGCTCGTTCTCGTGCAGCACCAACTTCCACTCCGGGCCGCGCACCGCGTACTCGAACCCGTTGCGCCAGAAGAGCGCTTCGTGCGGCGCCCCGGAGACCTCCCCGCGCAGGAAGGGGTCGAGGTCCACCCCGTCGAGCGGCTGCTCCGGGGCCACCCCGGCGAGCCCCAGCGCCGTGGCGGCGATGTCCAGGCTGATGACCGGCGCCGGGTAGGCCGCGCCGCTCGGCCACCGGCCCGGCCAGGAAGCGACGAAGGGCACCCGGATCCCGCCCTCGAAGAGGCTCCCCTTGCCGTCCCGGAGCGGCGCGTTGTCGGCGTAGTCGTTCGACGGCCCCGAACGCGCCGGGTGGACGCCGCCGTTGTCGCTCAGGAAGAAGACCACCGTGTCCTGCCGCAGCGCCGTCGTCTCCAGTTCCTCCAGCAGCCGCCCCACATTCCGGTCCAGCGAATCCACCATGGCCAGGTAGCGGGCCCGGTGGTCGGATCCGGCGCCGGCGTACTTGGCGACCAGTTCCGGCGGCGCCTGCAGCGGGCGGTGCGGCGCGTTGTAGGAGACATACAGGAAGAAGGGCGAGCCGTAGGGGCCGCGCAGGAACTCGATCGCTCGGTCGGTCACGAAGTCGGTCAGGTATTCGTCGGCGCGCAGCCGCACCGGGTTCCCGTTGGCGGTGATCGGGGCGCGGGCGCCGGAGGAGGGGTCGCCGGCGTCCATGTCCCGGCCCCAGTAGTAGTGGACGCCGTCGAGGAACCCGGTGAACTCCTCGAACCCGCGTTCCCGGGGCAGGAAGTCCGGCGCCGCCCCCAGGTGCCACTTCCCCACCAGGCCGGTGCGGTAGCCGGCGGCCCGCAGCAACTCGACGAAGGTCGTCTCCCCGACCGGGAGCCCTTCGTGCGGATCGAAGGGGGCGTAGCCCAGGTTGCCGTCCATCCCGAAGCGCGCCGGGTACCGGCCGGTGAGCAGCCCGGCGCGGGAGGGGGCGCAGACCGGGTGCGCCACATAGCCGCTCTCGAAGCGGACGCCCTCCGCCGCCAGCCGGTCCAGGTTCGGGGTCTCGATCTCGGTGGCGCCCATGAAGCCCAGGTCGTTGTAGCCCAGGTCGTCCGCCAGGATCAGGAGGACATTCGGCTGCCTCCCGTCGTCGCGGAACAACGCCCCGCCGCCGCAGCCGCCCGCCGCCGCGGCGAGGACGACCGCCGCCGCGAAGGAACCGGGCCCCCTCCCGGCGCGAACGCCCCCGGCGAACCGGCGGGCGAACGATCGGACGCCCCGCCCCGCCCCCGACCGGTTCCCCTCCCGCCGGGATCGGTGAACTCGCGGTCTCGAAGCCATCCCCATGCGGCGGGCGCGGGAGTGTACCGGCCCGCTCCCGTAGCGACCGGCGGGCCCGGTCCCCCGGTCAGGCCCCGCTCAGAATCGGAAGCGGATCCCGATCGTCGGCACCCGGGGAAACCCGTTCGTCGGGGTCTCCTCGATGCTCACCGCCCCGGTCCGCGGGTCCACCGAAACGGTCTGCCCCATCTGGACCGCGTTGTTCCGGTTCAGGGCGTTGATCACCTCCGCGTAGATGGACCATCTCCCGGCCGGCCCCCCGTGGAGGTAGGTGAAGCGGAGGTCCAGCCGCGAGTAGTAGGGCAGCCGCCCTCGATGCAGGTTCTCGAAACTGCCCAGGTCGGGCTGCCAGACCAATTCGCCGGCCTCGTCCACCTGCGGCACCCGCCGGCCCCGCTCGTCGAGGGTCGAGACCACCCGGGCGCCGATGGCCGGCGTGTAGGGGAACCCGGTCGCCAGCCGGAAGGTGCCGGCGACCGCGAACCGGTCGCTGAGGCGGAAGCGGGCCACCGCGTTCCCGGCGTGGCGGCGGTCGTACTCGAACGGGTAGCGCTGCCCGTAGGTCTCGCGCTCGGCCCGGCCCCAGGCGTAACTGAGCCAGCCGCCGAAGCGCGCCTCCGGGTCCAGCCGCTCCAGGTAGAAGTCCACCCCGTAGGCGCGCCCTTCGCCGCCGTTGTCCGGGGTGATGGTGATCCGGGGGTCGTCGGGGATGCTGCCGCGGAGCGCCTCGGGGAAGTCGTACTCCGCCAGCCGGGCGGCGAGTTCCGGCCCGGTCTCCAGGCGGCCGACGAGCAGGTCGCGGAACCGCTTCCAGTAGCCCTCGACCCGCAGCCGGGCGCCCCTCCCGAAGGACTTCTCGAGGCCGACCACCGCGTGGTGGGCGCGTTCGTGCCGCAGTCCGCGCTCCTTCAGGTCGGAGAGATCGAGGAAGTAGTCGGCCTGGATCAACTTCTCGTAGCCGGGGCTCTGGGTGTAGAGGCCGCCGGCGGCGCGCGCCCGGAACCCGCCGCCGAAGTCCCAGCCGATCGCGAACCGGGGCGAGACGGTGCTTTGCCCGTTCAGGGTGCTCCAGTCGAACCGGACGCCCGGCTCCAGGGAGAGCCGCTCCCCCGGGGTGAAGGTGTCCTGGATCCAGAGGCCGCCGCGGAGCCCGGCGAGGTCCGAATCCAGGAAGTCCGGCAGCCCGCTCCCGCCGCGGACGCTGGTCGGGTTCGCCTCGTCGTCGTTGCGCTCGGTGCCCCGGATGGTCTGCTCGATGCCGGAGTCCAGGCGGTGCAGTTCGACGCCCAGGTCGAAGAGGTGCGAGTCACCCAGGCGGTAGGCGAACTCGTGGCGCAGCGAGAAGTCGGTCACCGCCAGTTCCCGGTCGAAGGCGACCTCCTCGCTGGGGCCGCCTTCCTCCTCCTCGAAGGTGCCGGCGAAGTCCAGGAACTCCGCGTTCCGGTAGGCGGACAGGATGGTGGTGGAGGTCAGCCGCGAGCCGAACACCGCGTCCAGCCGCAGCGCCCCCAGGTCGCTCGAGGTGTCCGAGACGAAGTCGAACTGGCCGTCGTCTTCTTCCTGCGAGAACCGGGTGTCCTCCCGGCTGCGGAGGCCGAGCACCGTCAGCCGGCTCCCCCCGGCGAAATCCCACCGCGCCTGCATCTGGGTGTCCAGGAACGAGGGGAAGTTCTGGTCGAGCACCCGGCCGACGATCACATCGTAGTAAGTGCGCCGGCCGGTGACCAGGAAACTCCCCGCGCCCGGGAGCGGCCCTTCGAGCACCAGGTTGCCGTCGGTGACGCTGAGCGAGGAGGTGGCGGAGAGGTCGGAGCCGCCGCTGCGGTTCTCCACCACCAGCAGCGAGGAGAGCCGGTCGCCGTAGGGGGCGCCGAAGCCGCCGGCGGAGAGCGAGAAACTCTCGACCGTCTCCGGGTTGAAGGCGCTCACCAGGCCGAAGAGGCGGTAGGGGTTGTGGATCTCCACCCCGTCCATCAGGGTCAGGTTCTGGTCGGGGGTGCCGCCGCGGACCGCCAGGCGGCTGCCGAAGTCCTCGGTGGCGGCGACCCCCGGCAGGGTGGAGAGCGCCCGGAAGATGTTGTCCGCGGTGCCCGCCGCCTGGAGCACTTCCCTCGGGGCCACCACGGTAGCGGAGGGCCGCTCGGTCCGGGGCGCGGCGGCGGTCACTTCGACCTCTTCCTCGATCCGGCGCGGCAGCATCCGGACCGGGATCTCGGGCGGCGCCGCCACGGCCGTTCCCGCCGGGGGGATCGGCGCCGAGGTCTCGAAGTACCCCTCGGCGGCGAAGGTCAGCCCGGTGGCGGCCGCGGGGACGAGGAGGGTGAACCGCCCGTCCGCCGCGGTGCGGGTGGAGCGCCCGCTCCCGGTGACCAGGACCTCGGCGACCGGTTCGCCGGAGACCGCGTCGGAGACCGCGCCGCGGACCTCCCGCTCGCCGGGCTGGCCCCCCGCCGCCGCGGCGCCGAGGAGGAGCAACGCCGGCAGGAACCCGATCCCCCTACCCATTCGCCTGCCGATTCGCCTGCCGATACCCCCACCGAACCGGCGCCCCGAAGGCGCCGGGAAGCGGCGGCGCCGCGCGTCCCTCTCGCCGAGTCCTGTTTCCATGTCGTCTCTACGGTTCCGCCCTTTCGGAAGTTACGCCCCCGGCTCTCGCCCGGAGTACCGCCCCGGGTCGTTCCGGCGGCGCCGGCCGTCCGCTCCGACCCCCGAACGCGGGAACTCGCCCCCGCGTTCCCCTCCCGCCTTCCTTCCGGCTCCCCGTCCATCCGCCGGGCGCCGCCGCTCCCGGAGCGCCGCGCCGGGCCCTTCCGACCCAGCGAGGCGCCCCCTCCCCCGAAGGGGCGCGCCCCCTCAGCCGCCGGAGAGGCCGGAGAGGATCCCCTCCGCCTGCCGGATCTGACCGGTCAGCGAAGCCAGCGCCTCGGAGACCACCCGCACATAGAACCGCGCCGCCTCCCACTCTTCTTCCTCGATCCCCTCCCGGACGCCGGGGATGGTCTTCACCCCGTAGCCGGTGTAGAAGCCGGGCGCGTACACCTGGTGGCGGAACCACTCCCGGTTCGGCAGGCCCTCTTCGGACCCCAGCCGCCGCTCCGAGGTGAAGAGCAGCCGGTTCAGCCGGGAGAGTTCGGCGGTCCCGGGCGAGGCCGAACCGAGCGAGGCCAGCGCCCGCTCGTACCCCTGCCCGGCCTCGTCGAGCGCCGCCACCGCCTCCTCGAGCGACTCGAAATCGATCGGTTCCGGGGAGTCCATCGCCGCGTGCGTCTCCCGGATCTCCTCCACATAGTCCCGCATCGCGTCGGCCAGGTCGGTGAAGCCGAACGGCAGCACCGAGGCGTTCGCCAGCCGCAGCAGCGCGGTCCCGATCACCTGCGAGAGCGCCCTCCCGAAGACGAACTCCCGGTCGGAGAAGGTCTCGTACCAATACAGCGTGTCGTAGTTCGAGTGGTACACGCCGCCCGGGCTGTCCCCGCCGAAGCCCAGGTTCAGCGAGGCCATGTTGAGATGGTCGAGGAACACCGTGTAGTCGGAACCGGAACCGAGCGCGGCCAGGCGCAGGTCGTCGCTCTGTTCGATCACGGCCCGGGCCTCCGGGTCGGCGGCGGTCTCCAGCCGCCGGGCGCGGGCCGCTTCGAAGACGCTCACCCCGCGCTCCGGGTCGGTCACCTCCCGGGCCACCTCGTTCACGAACTTCTGCAGGGTATGGCTGCCGGCCATACCCAGCCAACCCTTCCCGGTGGAATCGGTATTGATATACGCGACCCCGTTCGCCCGCAGCGCCTCCCGGTGGGTCTCGCCCCACTCGGTGGAACCGAGCAGACCCCATTCCTCGCCGTCCCAGAGCGCGAACACCACCGTGCGGCGGGGCCGGTGGCCGGCGGCCAGCAACTCGCCGAACCCCCGCGCGGTCTCCATGAGTTGCACGGCGCCGCTGATGGGGTCGGTGGCCCCGGCGCACCAGGCGTCGTGGTGGTTGCCGTGGACGATCCATTCGTCGGGGAACTCGGAGCCCTCGACCCGGGCGATCACATTGAACAGCCGGCGCACCTGCCAGTCGTAGGCGGTGCGCATCCGCACCGTGACGGGTCCCGGCCCGAGGTGGTAGGCGATGGGCAGCGCGCCCTTCCAGTCGTCGTTCGGCGCCGGGGTCCCCCGCAGTTGCTCCAGGATGGGCAGCGCGTCCCCCCAGGAGAGCGGGAGCACCGGGATGCGGACCAGCGTCGCCGCGGTCTCCCGGGTCAACTTCTCCCGGTCCTCGGTGGCGCCCCAGCCGGGAGTGAGCGGATCGCCCGGATGCACCGGCATGTCCATGATGGAGCCGCGCTGCACCCCCCACTTGGGCCGCCAGGGCCCCTCCGGGTAGGTCAGGCCCCGGTAGTAGCCGTCCTCCTCCGGGTCCGAGTAGATGAGCGCGCCGATCGCGCCGTTCGCCTGGGCCAGTTTCGCCTTGATCCCGCGCCAACTGCGCCCGTAGCGGGCCAGCGCGATCTTCCCTTCGACGGAGATCCCCAGTTCCGCCAGTTTCTCGTAGTCCGCGGGGAGCCCGTAGTTCACATAGACCACTTCCCCGGAGACATCCCCGTCGGCGGCGTAGGCGTGGTAACTCGGCAGCCGCGCCGGGTCCGAGGAGTCCTTGTCCTCCGGGACTCCCGGCTCGATCAGGCGCATGGTGTAGGGCTCCGGCCCCAGGACCTCCACATGCCGGTCCACCGGCAGCGGCATGAGCGCTTCGGTCTCCTCGATCTCGGCTTCGAGGCCGAAGGAGCGGAACTTCTCGAGGGCGTACTCGGCCACCCGGCGGCTCCCGTGGCCCATCCCGGCGATGTGCGGCTCCTCGGAGAGGTAGGTCAGGTACTCCCGCAGCCGGGCCGGGTCCGGAACCGCCCGGAACCGCTCCTCGATCTCCCGCTGCTCCTCCCACTGCCCCGGCAGGAACCCCCGCGCCGGCGGCCCCGACTGGGAGGCCGCGAACGCCGGAAACCCGACGGCGGCGAGAAGGCAGAGGACGAGAACGGAACGGGTCTTCGACATGCGGCGAATCGTATCGGGGAGGTTCCCATCGCACCGGCGGTGTCCGCCGGCGATCTGCGGAGTCTCGGGAGCGCCCCGCTATCGCCCCCCGCCCGGCGGCGGCGCGGCTTCCCGGGGCTCGTGGAGGAGGACCCGCACTCCCTCCAGCGGAGCGAACGCCTCCTCGATCCGGGGACGCACTTCGCGCCAGTCCAGACCGCCGAGCCCGCAGCCGAGCGCCGGGAGCGCGATCGCCCGGAGTTCCGATACCCGCACGAGTTCGGCGAGCGAATCGAGCCCCCGGATCAGATCCTCCATCCGGCTGGCGTCGCGCCAGTGCCGCTTCGTGGGGAAGTTGACGATGAGGCGCGGCCGCTCCAACCCGGTGTCGAAGACGAACATCTCCCCGGGCATGACGGCGCCCCGCCGGCAGGCCGCCGCGTACGCCGCGAAGTTCCCGGGGAACCGCTCCCGGAAGGCGAGCGCCAGGCCCCGCCCCATCACCCCGACGCAGTTCACCGGGTTCACCAACGCCTCGGCGTCCGCCGCGAAGAGGTCCCCGCTCCGGAGTTCGATCACGGCGGGTCTCCTCCCACCGGAATCACCGCCCCGTGGACGAGCCGGGGCTCCCGAACCGGCCGCCGCTGCCGGACGGACGCTCATTCGGCGCGGAGGGCCGGAGTGGGAGGGCGGTTCGCGGCGAGGCGGGCGGCGGCGGCGCCGGCGAGGAGGCCCAGGGCCAGGACGCCGGCGAGGAGGAGCGCCAGCAGGCCGAAACTCCCGCCGGCCTCCCGTGCGCCGAGGACCGGGAAGACCGCGAGCAGCGCGGAGAGGGCCCCGGCGCCGAGACCGGCGGCCAGCACGAAGGCGTTCTCCCAGAAGCCGAGAGCGGCGAAGTCGCGCCGCCGGTAGCCCACCGCCGCCAGCAGCGCCCACTCCCGCCGCCGCTCGGCCGCGTTCCGGAAGAGGACCAGGACCAGTCCCAGCGTCCCGAGGAGCAGCCCCAGGCCGCCGAGCGCCTGGAAGGTGGAGAGGTAGGTGTTCTCCACCCGGTGGAATTCCGCGAGCCGGGCGCGGGCGGTGCGGGAGACGCCGCCGTGCTCCCGGAGCGGGTCGGCCAGCAGCGCCGCGGCGGCGGCCTCCGCCTCGGCCAACGCCGCAGGCCCCCGGGGCGGAGGGTCCCGGTCCACCAGGAACACGCGGTAGCCGTCCGCCGCCGGGAGGCGGTCGAGCAGGTCGCGCTCGGCCATGAGCAGTTCCCCCTGGAAGACGCTGTCCCAGAGCGTCCCCACCAGCCGCAACTCCACCGGCGCGCCGCCTTCGCCGACCGGGTAGGCGCGCGTCTCGCCGACCGGCCACTTCAGGACATAGGTCATGGAGTTCTGGTCCCCCAGCACCGGGATCGGCTCCCCCGGCGCCCGCTCCCGCCACAGGAGGCGCCAGGGGTTCGCGTTCTCTTCCGGGGTCTCGCCCAGGTGGGCGGCGAAGGGGAAGCGGTTCTCCTCGGCCAGGCCCCGGGGAACGCCGAGGATCCGCGGTCGGTCGGGGCGGTAGAGGTTCAGGCAACTCGCGTCCTCGTCCCCGGCGAGGCGCAGCGGCCGCACCCGGAAGCCGTCCGGGTCGTCCGGAAAGTCGTCAGGGAGGCCCAGCGCCTCCCGGCCCTCCGGGGAATTCGGGTCCCAGGGGACGCCGAACACGGTTTCGGTCACGGCGAGGAAGCCGCCGGCGCCCGCCGGGATCTCCCCCGGGTGCGACCGTTTGCGGAAGGATTCGACCGCCACCAGCAGGAAGGCGGCGAAAGCGATCATCGCCAGGGCGGCCAGACTGCGCCCGGGACGGAACGACGAAGCGCGGAGCGCCAGTCCCCGCATCCCGGAGAGGGAACCGGCCCCGGTGGCCGAGCGGAGGCGGCTGCGGACGAAGAGCAGGGCCGCGGTGAGCAGCAGACCCCCCGCGCCGAAGAACCCCGGGGTCTCCGGGACGACGCCGGCCGCCGTCAGGGCCAGCAACGCGCCGGCCCCGAGGGCTGCTGCCGGGCCGGCGAGGGGTCGGGGCCGGCGCGGCGGGGCGATGGCCGGCCCGGCAACTGGCCCGGCGTCCTCCTCCGGGGCCGGGATCCAGGCGACCGGGCCCGGTTCGCGTTCGGCCCCGAGGTCGCCGGAGAGCAGCGTCCGGGGCGTCCGCGAGAGGAGCCGCCGCAGCGTCCACCAGGCGCTGAGGCAGGCCATCTCCAGCCCGCCGAGCGCCCCGGAGCCCACCGACTGCCAGCGGACGAACAACTCCAGCGGCGCCGCCGCGCCCACCCCTCCGGCGTCGGCCGCTCCGAGCGCCCCGCCGAGCGCCCCGCCCCAGACGCCGGTGAGCAGCCGGATCATCCCGCCGGCGTACGCGACGCCGAGGAGCGCGCCGACCGCCGCCCCGAGGAAGGCGACGAGGCCCACCTCGGTCAGCAGGAGCGAGGACACCCGCCGCCGGGGCCAGCCGGTGGCGAGCAGCAGGCCGATCTCCGGGAGGCGCCGCTCGATCCCCAGGCGGAACAGGAGGACGATCAGGACGAGCGTCGAGGCCAGCAGGAAGAAGGAGAAGTAGAGGAAGTAGAGCCCGAAGTCGGTGGCGCCCCGCGAGGCCTCGATCCCCTGCTCCCGCACCGGGATCGGCGCGAGCCCGAAGGCGGCCGGGTCGAGGGCGCCCACGAGCGCCGCGGCGAGTTCGTCGAGCGTTTCGTCGGCCGTTCCGTCGGGACCCGGACCCGCCCCCACCGGCCCCGCCCCCGCCTTCGGGGCGAAGCGCACCGAAGTCGCGCCGCCCCCGCCGGCGGAGGCCAGCCGGCGCGCCGCCGCCAGCGGCAGGAACGCCTTCGGCAGCGTCCGCCACTGCTCCCAGTAGTCCTCGTCCTTCCGGCGGATCCGGTCGAGATCCACCGGGAACGGCGGATCCCAGTCGCCGATCCGCGCCGAGTCCGTCACCCCCGGGTACTCCGGGGAGAGCGTCGGATCCGCCGCCAACCCGGTCCGTTCCCGGGCGGGCGCGGCCCGGAAGGTCTCCCGCGCGGCGCCGAACCGGCCCTCCGCCTCCCAGGAGAGGAACTCGACCTCGACCGGGTCGCCGGGCCGCAGGTCGAGGTCCTCCCGGAGCCAGGTCCCGGGGATCAGGGCCTCCGCCCCGGCCGGGAACAGCCGCTCCGGAAGGCCCGAGACCAGGGAGTAGGGCGTCTCCCGCTCGCCGGCGCGGAGGGTCCCGGCGAGCCAGGTCAGCACCGGATCGGCGAAGAGGCCACGTTCCCCCGCCGCGGTCGCCGCCGCCGCCACTGCCGCTTCCTGGAGAACCAGGCTCCGGCTCTCCAGGACCCGGCTCGTCCCTTCCCCGTCGTCCCCCGACCCGGGACGCAGGGTGAGCCCGAAGTCCTCGAGCGTCGCCACCGCCCCGAGAGCCGCCCGGAACGCCTCCGCCGGCGCGCCCTCCGGGGAACTCGACTCCCCGGGCGCGCGCCGCCGCAGGAGCAGCGTGTTCGCCCGCAGCCCGCCCCCCCCGCCGCCTCCCCCTTCGACGGCCCGGGAGAGATCGTCGAGGCGCAGGAAGACCGCCCGCACCGCCCCGCCCCGGGGGAAGATCTCGAAGTCCCCCACGCTCGGCCCGTCCCCCGACCCGCCGCCCGCCGGCGGCCACTCCTCCACCGTCCGCCGCCGGCTGACCGCGAACTCCTCCTTCTCCCCGAAGAGCGAGGCCGCGGCGATGGCCGGATCGCTCTCCACCCGCAGGATGAGCGCCTCCCCCGGCCCCGGCGCCCCGGCCCCCCACTCCTCCCGGAGCCCCCGGCTCAGCCGCACCGCCCCCCGCCCGATCTCCCCGCCGACTTCCCCCGCCGCCCCGATCCCTTGGAACGCGAAGAACCTCCGATCCACCCCGAACACCGTCACCGGGACCGGAGCGCCCCCCGGGCCGTACGCGACCCCGGAGAGCCGCAGCACCGGGGCCGAGTCCCCGAAAACCCGGGCGAACCGCGGCTCCCCGGCGAGCCGGGCGGCCAGTCCCCGCTCCGCGTGCGCCGAGAAGGCGGAGGACGCCAGCACCGCGTCGGCGGCGGCGCCCAGCCGGGCGGTGAAGGCGGCGCGGAGGCTGCCGCGCACCGAGTCGCCGACGACGAGCGCCCCCACCAGGACCGCCACCGCCGTCGCCGTGGCCGCCCCCAGCAGCGCGTGTTCCCGGCGGTAGTGGCGGAGCCCGGCCCCGGCGAGCCGGAAGAGCGCGCCGGCCCGGGCGATCACGGGGAGGAGGCCGCCGCCAGCCGTCCGGCCTCCAGCCGCAGCCGCTTCGGGAACCGCCCCGCCAACTCCCGGTCGTGGGTCATGAGCACCACGATGCGCGCGGCGTCCTCGGCGTCCGGTTCGAGCAGCAGCGAAGCGACCCCGGCCGCCGCCTCCCCGTCCAGGTTCCCGGTGGGCTCGTCGCAGAGGAGCAACTGCGGCCGGCGGATCAGCGCCCGGGCGAGCGCCACCCGCTGCTTCTCCCCGCCGGAGAGCGCCGAAGGCAGGTGCCGGGCGCGGGGGCCGAGCCCCACCCGGTCGAGCAGGGCGAGGGCGCGCTCCCGGTCGCCGGCGCGGGGGGCCGGCAGTGTCGGCGCGAGGACATTCTCGAGGGCGGTGCACTGCGGCAGCAGGCAGTGGTCCTGGAAGACGAACCCCACCCGGTCGCGCCGGAATTCGGCCTGGCGCGCGGCGGGGAGTTCGTGCGGGTCGGTCCCGTCGAGCCGCACCTCCCCGGCGGAGGGGGATTCGAGCGCCCCCAGCACGAACAGCAGGGTGCTCTTCCCGCTCCCGGAGACCCCGGTCACCGCCGCCGCCTCCCCGGGGGCGAGTTCCAGGTCCACCCCGTCCAGCACGGTGAGCGGCCCGGCGGGCGACGGGTACACCTTCTCCACCCCGGAGACCGACAGCCCGGACTCAGCCACGGTCGAGACTCCGTGAGCGGCAGCAGCAGTCGAACCGGTTCCCCGCGTCCCGCCGCCGGTTCAGGCTGTCCGTCGCCGAGAGCGGTCCGGCGGGCAAAGGGTGCGCCGCGACCGCCCCGGCGAACGAGAGGCCCGACTCAGGCACTGTTGAAGGCCCGGGAGCGGTAGAGGTGGTCGAGCAGGTTCCCCTCGTGGGGCTGCAGCCAGTTCACCCGGTTCGTCGGGATCGGGCCGAAGTTCAACCGGTCGATGTTCGTCGCGTCCAGCAGGTCGGCGCGGAAGGCCGCGTCGCCGGTGATCGCGGTGCCCACCAGCGTGTGCCCCGCCTCCCGGAGCATCCGGTCCTGCGGGCAGCGCACCACGGAGACGCACGGGAACAGGTATTCGAGGTTCGCCGCCGGGGCGTCCGGCCCCTCGCACTCGACCACCGTGGGCCGCAGCCAGCCGGCCGCACCTTCCGGCCCCGCCGGGACGAACCGGGGCCCCTCCCGGAGCGCCGCGGTCCGGTCGATGGCCCCGCCCCCGGCGAGCCGCCGCTCCAGGTCGGCGTCCAGGGCCTTCGCCGCCCCCGGCACCGGGAAGGCGGCGAGGGCGCTCTCCGGGTCCTCCGGCGGGAGCGCCGGCACCGGCCCCAGCCGCTCGGCCAGCGCCGCCGCGATCTCGCCGGTGCGGCGCGACGCCCAGATGCCGGAGCAGTTGATGCAACTCCGGCCGCTGTTCGCGAAGACGCTCTCCACCAGCACCTCCAGGTGGTCTTCCCAGCGGTCCACCTCGTCGTCGCCGAGGAATATCTTGGAGAAGCCCGGCCCGTACACCCGCACCGACGGGTTCCCCCGGTAGCGCTCGACGGTCTCCCCGCTGCCGAAGATCAGGCTGCGCGGCGCCGCCTCGACCACCGCCTGGCCGACCTCCCGGGGCCCGGGGACGACCGAGACCGCCTCCCGGGGGATCCCCGCGGCGAAGAACGCCTCCGCCAGCCGGAAGGGAGTCCAGGGTTCCTCGGAGCCGGGCTTGAGCACCAGACCCACCCGCAGCGGGAGCACCGGCAGCCAGAGGGTGTGCACCCCGGGCGAGTTCGAGGGCAGCACCAGGCCCAGCGCCGGGGTCTGCGCCTGCCAGGAGACCGGCACCCCCCGCGCCTCGACCCCGTGGCCGGCGGCGAGGAGGTCCAGGTCCAGGCCGCGCGTCAGGGCGTCGAGCACTTCCGCGAGGTTCTCGAGGACCCAGCGGTTCTTCTCGAGGTTCGCCCGGCACATGGACTCCGGCAGCCCGGTGGTGGCCGACTGGGCGCGGACGAAGTCCTCCGGGGTCTGCCGCCCCTCGCCGAACGGGAGTTCCTCCTCCGCGTACAGGCGCCCGGCCCGCCGGGCCATTTCCAGGATCTCCGCGGCGGGGATCTCCCGCAGCGCCGCGCGGGCCCGGGAGGCGCCCCGGCGGAAGTCCCGGCGCGCCAGGGCGGCGTTCGCCTGGTCCACCTCGGCCACCGGCGCGCCGGTCAGGAAGTGCCGGAGTTCCCGGGTCTCGAGACTCCGGTAGGGCTGCCCCCAGCGGAGCACGGGGAGGCGGGGCAAAGTTGCGGCGAGTGTACCGGCGGCGGCGGCCCGGAACCGCGCCCGCCGGCCTCCCGATCGCCGCCCGTTCGGCTCCCGGTCGGCGCCCGCCCGGAGCGCTCCCGCCGAGGGCCGCCCCCGTAGAATTCCGCCGTGCGCGAAGTCGGGCCCGCCCCTCCCGCAGCCCCGCCGGATCTTCCCCGCCCCCGCCCTCCGTACGGCCCTCCGCGCCGCCGGAGCCGCGATCCCCGGCGCGCTCCGGGATCCGCGATTCGCTCCCTCCGGCCCCCGGTTCCCGGGAGTCGCGCGCCGGGATTCGCCGACGCCGCTGTCCCCGACTCCGTCCGCTCCCGGCGCGGGTCACCGCACCCACCGGGAAACCGACGGGCGGGGGCGTTCGAGCCTCCTTCCGGGCGCGCCGCCGGCGTTCGCGGACTCCGGCCCGCGGCGGTTCCGGCGGCGGCCGCGGTCCTCGCGCTGGCCTGCGGCCCGGAAACCCCGGCCCCTCCCGATCCCTTTCCCCCGCGGCTCGCCTCCCTGGAAATCGCCGGGCCGGAAGGGCCGAAGCACCTCGTCCCGGATTTCGATCCGACCATCCGCCACTACGGGGTCCGCTGCGCCGAGCGCGAAACCCTCACCGTCTCCGCGGCCCTCGCCGAGGGGAGCACGGACGGCGTCTCGACCGAAGCGGCAGCGGTCTTCCTGAACGGGGCGCCGCTCTCCGCCGACGCCGCCGAGGTCTCCCTCCGGCACGACCAGGACCTCGCGGTCGAAGTCCGCCGCGGGGACGCCGCGACCCTCTACGCGGTCCACTGCGTCCCCCTCGACTTCCCCGAAGTGACCGCCGTCACCGTGGGCCCGGGGCCGGCGGAGGGGCTGCTGCTGGTGGATCCCTGGTACGAGTCGGAAGACGGGGAAGATGTCGGCTACCTGGCCATCCTCGACGACCACGGCGTCCCCCGCTACCACCGGCGGGTCCGGGAGCGCGCCTGGAACTTCCGCCGGCACGCCGCCCACGGCCTCTACTCGTACGCGAACGCCCTCGAAGACGAGTCCTGCAGTTACCGGGAAGTCGAGATCGTCCTGCTCGACGACCGCCTCGAAGTCGCCGACCGGGTGCGCGCCGCCGGACTCTGCAACACCGACCTCCACGACTTCCTCATCACCCCCGAAGGCAACTACCTGTTCGTCTCCTACCCGCCCGCGGAACGCGACTTCAGCGCCCTCCCCGACCGGGAGGGCACGTACCCGTACTCGACCGCGGAGCCGACCCACGACTCGGTGATCCAGGAGGTCACCCCGGACGGAGAGGTGCGGTTCCGGTGGAATTCCGGGGAGGCCGCGGACGGGAGCGGCCCCGCGATCAAGATGGCCGACTGCGTCGTGGACCGCTTCCCCGAGCAGTACGGCTGGCTCAACTCCTTCTCGCTCACCGCCGCGGGCAATCTCCTGGCCTCCTTCCGGGGCTGCGCCCAGATCCTCGAGATCGAGCGCCCCTCCGGACGCGTCCTCCGCCAACTCGGCGGCAGCGCCCCGGCCCTCCCCGACGGCCGCGTCCACCTCCGCTTCGTCGGCGACCCGGAGCCGGCCGGCTTCTGCGGCCAGCACACCCCGGTCCCCACCGGGCGGGGCGCGAACGGCGATCTCCGTCTCGCCCTCTTCGACAACGCCATCCACTGCCTCGGCGACGAAGACCGCCCCCAGCCGCACGAGAACCACCCCAGCCGGGTCGTCGAGTACCTCCTGAGCGGCGACGAAGCGATCTTCCTCCGCCACTACGAGAGCCTCTTCTCCATCCACGCCGCCGGCTCGGTGCAGGCGCTCGCGAACGGCAACTGGCTCATCACCTGGGGCTGGGGCGGCAGCCGCCCCCCGACCTCCCTGATCGAAGTGGACCCGACCGGCCGGGAGGTCCTCAAGATGCGCGTCCGGGGCGACCACCGCACCCAGATCTACCGCGCCTACCGCGAAAACGGCCTCACCGTCCCCCTGAACCTCCCGTAGCGGTCAGTACACCCCGACGGTGGTCGCTTCGGCGAGGCGGGCGAAGGGGCGGGCGCCGCTGACCCCGTCCCAGGCGTACCGGCCCCACGGCATCTCGCGCTCGCCCTCGTCCCGTTCCAGGAACCGGGGCACGAAGAACTCCCGGGTCAGCGTGGTCAGCCGCACCCGGCCGGTGGCGCCGTAATCCACCACCGTCCCCCGCTCCGGGTCCACCACCTCCAGCACCGCGCGGGGATGCGGCGGGTAGTAGGCCACCGTGTAGCCGTCCTCGGGGCCGACCGGACGCGCCGGGGCGAGGCCCATCAGGGTGTTGCCGTAGGTCGGGAAGAGATGCGCGCCGTCGAGCAGTTCCTCCACCGCGAACCGGGTCCACTGCGGGGTCAGTTCGGTGCCCCCGGAGAACACCCCGCGGACGCCCATCCCGGCGAGCGTCGTCCCCTCCTCCTCCAGCCGCAGGCAGAGCGCCTCCAGCAGTTTCGGCGTGGCGAAGACGCAGCGGATGTCGTGGCCGGCGCGCAGGACGGTGAGCGCCTGCCGGAGGATATGGGCCTTGTAGGCGGCGAGGTGCTCTTCCCAGCCCTTCTTCATGATCTCGATGACCCACCGCGGATCGAGGTCCAGGCAGAAGCAGATGCCGCCCCGGAACTGCGCCAGGTGCTCCACCGACAGACGCAGCCGGCGCGGGCCGGAGGGGCCCAGCATGAGCCAGTTGGAACCCTTCGGGAAGTGCTCGTCGGGCAACTCGGCGCTGAACAGTTCGTAGTCGGTGCGGAAGTCCTCGACCGCGGTCCGGGTCTTCGGCACGCCGGTGGTGCCGCCGGTCTCGAACACATAGATCGGGCGGTCCCGGAGCGGCTTCGGCACGAACCGCCGCACCGGGCCGCCCCGCAGCCAGTCGTCCTCGAAGGGCGGGAAGCGCTCCAGGTCGGCGAAGCCGCGCACGGCGGTGAGCGGGTCGAAGTCCAGGCGCTCCCGGAAGTCGAGCCAGAAGGGGCAGCCGGTCTCCTCGGAGAAGTGCCAGCGGACGATCTCCCGGACCTGCTCGTCCAGCCGGTCGCGGGCCGCCCGCAGCGCCTCCGGCCCGGGTTCGTTCGTCGCCATCGGCCCGGAATTCTCCCGTACGCCGACCAGTCGCCGGATCGCTGGCCCCGGGGCTCAGCCGGCGCCGGCGGCGATCCGGTAGGCCGCTTCGGCCTCGTCCGCCATCCGTTCCAGGGAGTGCTCCTCGCGCGCCCGGCGGTGGGCGCGGGCGCCGACGAGCCGGCGCCGCTCCGGGTGGAGGACCAGGTGGCCCAGCGCGGCGGCGAAGTCCTCCGGTTCCGGGGAGCGGGCCAGGACGCCGCCCTCGGTGCGGTCGAGCAATTCCGGGTACGAACCCTGCCGGGGAACGACCACCGGGGTCCCGGCCATCGCCGCCTCGAGCGCCGGCAGGCCCTTGGCTTCCGGGAAGACCGCCGGGATCGCCACCAGGTCGGCCTCCCGGAGGAACCGGATCTTGCCCTCCCGGTCCGGTTCCCCGCGGTACTCGAAGGAGACTCCCGGCGCCTCGCTGCCGAGCAGCGCCCGCAGCGACTCGAGCCAGGGGCGCCGGTGCGGGCTCATCCAGCCGGCGGCCCGGAGGCGCAGCGGCGGGACCCCTTCCTCCCGGGAGAGGAGGGCCACCGCCGCCACCAGCCGGTCGATGCCCTTCTCCGGCGCGATCCGGGAGAAATAGCCGATGGTGACCGGGGCGCTCCCGTTCGCCGGCTGCCGGTCGCCGGACTTCGGGGCCGGCTTCGGCGTGTCGGGGAACCCGGCCGGGTCCACTCCCAGCCGGGCGACCGAGACCCGCTCCGGCGGGATCCCCAGCCGCCCGGCCATGTCCCGGGTGTGCCGTTCGCTGACCCCCACGAACCGGGCCACCGCGGGGACTGCCTCCCGCATCAGGCGCAGGGACTCCTCCCGGTGCGCTTCCGGCAGGCTGTCGAGGAACAGGTCCTCCCCGGAGAAGGTGACCGCCACCGGGGCCCCCAGCGCCTCCCGGAGCGGCGCCGCCAGCCCCAGCAGGAGCGAGTTCGGCAGGACCACCAGGTCGAACCGCTCCCCGGCGAACCCCTCGCAGAGCGCCCGCACCGCCCGCGCCGCCGGCCCCTTCGCGCCCAGGAGCGTGGTCACCGTGAGCGGCCCCAGTTTCGCCGGGTCGGTGGAGGCGGACAGCCGGGCGGAGAGCCGCAGCAGCGCTCTCGAGGTGAACAGGCGGTCCAGCGCCCCGATCCGCCCCAGCCGGGGGGCGGCGTGCTGCAGGTAGAGCGGGATGCCCCCGAAGCGCACCCGCTCCTCGGAGACGCTCTCTTCGTCGGTGCGGGCGCCCTGGTAGAGCGGGACCAGCCGGATCTCGTGGCCCCGCCGCGCCAGTTCCCGCGCCAGGGCGTTGTCCCGGATGCAACTGCCGCAGACCATCCCGCCGGCCCCGGCGGTGAAGGAGAGGAGGCGCAAGGGGGTCAGCCGCCCGACCCGTCAACCACCGGCCGCACCGGCCGGCGGGCCGACGGCCGCAGTCCCGAAGGGGCTCAGAACTCCCACCAACCGGTGATGGGGTTCCTCCAGACGCTGTAGTTGTATCCGGCGCTGTACCAGTCGCGCGGCGGCCCCCGGTTCTCCCCGGTGCGCTGGGCCGGGTAGAGGTGGTACCGCATCCCCAGCGCGCCCCAGATGCGCCGCCAGCGGAATTGGAACTCGACCTCGTCCGGGATGAGTTCCTCCGGATCCTCCACCTCGTAGTCCAGATCGAAGATCGTGGGCGGCTCCGGCGCCTCGGCGGCCCGGCCCTGCCGGTCGGCCTCCGGCGGAGGGACCCCGGCGGCGGACGGGGAGGCGGCGGCGAGCAGGCCGACCGCGGTCAGCGCGCCCGCGGCCGAGAACCGGAAGCGCACGACTAGTCGGAAGCGCTCCCTTCGAGGAGCGGTTCGAGCGGCAGCGACCGGGGGCCGTTCTCGTCGCAGACCGCGTAGGTCGAACGCTCGCTGGCGTACATGGAGACGCCGGCGTGTTCCCCGGCCTTGTTCACGATGTAGAAGGAGAGCCCGAAGGCCGGCAGCCCCCGGCTGTTCTGCAGCCGCTCTTCGACCGTGTTGTCCCGCACCCGGGCCAGGGCGGTCATCCCGGCGTCCTTCGGGTGGGCGCCGCGCCGCATCTCCTCGACGATGAGGAACGAGCACAGGCCGTAGAGGTTCGCCTCGCCCCGTCCGGTGGAACCGGCGGCGCCCACCGCGTCGTCCACATAGAGCCCGGCGCCGAGGATGGGCGAGTCGCCGACCCGGCCGGGGATCTTCCAGGCCAGGCCGCTGGTGGTGGTGACCCCGGCGAGGTCGCCGTTCGCGTTCAGGCCGTCGCAGTTGATCGTCCCGTAGTACTCGTCCTCGTCCATCCAGCCGTCCCGCACCATCGAGAGCCCGGCGGCGTGTCCGGCGGCGGCGCGCTTTTTCGGATCGAGGTAGTGGCCGGGGTCGATGCGCCGCTTCCACTCGAGCCACATCCCCCGCGACCGGTCGGTGTTCAGGTCGTCCTCGATCTCCATCCCCAGGTTCCGGGCGAAGACCTGCGCCCCCTTCCCCACGAGGAGGTGGTGGTCGGTGAACTGCATCACCTGGTGCGCGACGACCGACGGGGTGCGCACCCCTTCGATCGAGGCGACGCCGCCGGCCCGCCGCAGCGGCCCGTGCATGCAGCAGGAGTCGAGTTGCACCACCCCGTCGGCGTTCGGACGGCCGCCGTAGCCGACGCTCGCGTCCGCCGGATCGAGTTCCGTGAGGTTCACCCCGGCGATGAGGCTCTCCAGGATGTCCGTCCCCCCGGTCATGAGCCGGAAGGCGCGCTCGACGACGACTTCGTCCCCGCCGTTCGTGTAGCGGTTGCCGTTGCCGGAGGCGATCACCACCGGCTTCGGGCCCCCGGTCTGCACCGCCGGGGCGCTCCCGGCGGCGAGCGCGCCGGTTCCGAGCACCGCCGCGCCGGCCGCGGAGGCCTCGATGAAGTCCCTGCGGCTGATCCCCGGCCGCCGGGCCGGGAGCGCCGTCGCCGCCCGCTTCGTCGTGTCTCGGGTCATCGCCGATCCTCCGGGGGAGGGCGCCGTCGCGATCGCGGGAATCCGTCGGGGAAGAACCCGCGCCGGCAGCCGACCGTCGGCCCCCGGAGGCGCAGCGCCGCTGCCGATTCTACAAACCCGGCCCGGCTCCCGGCGGGCGGGCCGGATTTACCATTCCCCCGATGCCGGGAGCGGTTTCGACGGAGGGGATCGAAGCCGCCTGGGCCGCGATCCCGCCCGAATTCCGGGACACCCCGCAATTCATCCCGGAAGGCCTGGGCCGGGAACTGGGCGCGCGCCTCACCGTGAAGGTGGAGTGCCTGAACCCGATCCGCAGTTTCAAGGCGCGGGGCGCCTGCTGGTTCACCGCCCGGCGGGGGCCGGAGGCGAAGCGCGCCGGCGCTGCCTGGGTCACCGGCTCGGCGGGGAATTTCGGCCAGGGCCTCGCCTGGGCGGCGCGGCGGGCCGGGATCCCGCTCACCGTCTTCTCTTCGACCGCCGCGAACCCGGCGAAGGTGGCGGCGATGCGCTCCCTGGGCGCCGAGGTGGTGCTCCGCGGCGAGGACTTCGACGCCGCCAAGGAGGAGGCCCGCGCCTTCGCCGAGAAAGGGAACGAAGCCGGGAACGCGGTCTTCGTCGAGGATGGCCGCGAACCGGAGATCACCGAAGGCGCGGGAACGATCGCGCTGGAACTCTCCCGCTCCGCCGCGTTCGACCACCTGCTCGTCCCGGTGGGGAACGGCGCCCTCATCGGCGGGATGGGGCGGTGGTTCCGCCAGACCCTGCCGGAGACCCGGGTGGTGGGGGTCGTCGCCGCCGGCGCCCCGGTGATGCGGCGCGCCTTCGAGACCGGGGATCCGGCGCCGGCGTCCACCCCGCCCCGCACCGCCGCCGACGGGATCGCCGTCCGCGTCCCGGTCCCGGAAGCGGTGCCCCTGATGCGCGAAGTCGTGGACGAAGTCGTCGAGGTCTCGGAAGAGGCGCTCGTCGCCGCGGTCCGGCTCCTCCACCGCACCCTGGGCCTGGTGGTCGAGCCGGCCGGCGCCGCCGGGGTCGCCGTCCTGCTCGACCACCGCGATCGCTTCCGGGGCCTCTCCCTGGCGACCCCCCTCTGCGGCGGGAACGCCGACCCGGCCCTTCTCCGCTGACCGTGCCCCCGCCGATCGTCGACCAGGCCCCCCTGCCCCGCCGTTTCCGGGCTTCCGGCGAGCGGGGCCCCCGGACCGCAAAACCGCGCCCGATCCGCCGCGACAGCGCCCGGACCCTCGCCGCGGTCCGACCCCTCCACCGCAATCCGGGCCCGGTCGTCCAACCGCCCGGCGCCGTCGGAGTGGCCGCGCCGCCCGCGGGGCCCGATCGCTTCCGGCGTCGTTTCCGGGATCTCCCGGCACCGGCGCCCCTCCGTGGCCGGAACCCCGACCCCGGCCTCCTCGGTTGACCGTGCGCCCCCGGATCGGCGAGCAGGTCCCCGGCCGCGCCGCCGCTTCCGGCGACTTGGGGACGGGGACCGCCATGACCCGCCCCGCGGCCCGCGCCGGCGCCCGGGTCCTCGTCGCCGGGGTTTCCCTCCGACGGACTCTCGGCGCGGTGGTCGAACCGGCGGGCGGCGCCGGGATGGCCGCGCTGCTCGATCCTCCCGATCGTCTCCGCACCCTCTCGGCAGCGATGCCCCTCAGCGACGGGAACGCCGACCCGACCCTCCGCGGCTGACCGTGTCCCCGAAGATCGTCGAGCAGGTCCCGCTGCCCGGGCGCTCCGGCGCGTCCGGCGATTTGGGGGCAGTGACCGCCATGACCCGTCCGGCGGCCCGCGCCGGGGCCGGGATCCTCGCCGCCGGGGGGAATGCGGTGGACGCGGCGGTGGCGGCGGCGCTGGTGGCCGGGTTGGTGGAACCGGCGATGAGCGGGCTCGGCGGCGCCGCCTACGCGGTGGTGTTCGATCCCGGCAGCGGTCGCACCACGGCGCTCGAAGGCGGCGTCCGCTGCCCCGGGGGGGCGACCGGGACGATGTTCGAGCCGCTGGTCGGCGTCGGAGGCGGGCTCTACGGGTTCCCCCCGACCCGGGGCGACCGGGCGGAGACCGGGGCGCTCTCCGTCTGTGTCCCCACCGCTCCGGCGGTGCTGGCGCGCCTCCACGAGCGGTTCGGCTCGCTCCCGTTCTCGCGGGTCGCCGAGCCGGCCATCGCGCTGGCCACGGACGGCTTCGTCCCGGACTGGATGTTCGTGCTCCACGCCGCCGCCGGCTACCGGCGCCTGGCGCGCTGCCCGGCGGCGCTGTCGCTCTGGACCCGGGAGGACGGCGCCCCGTTCGTGTCCTCGAACCCGGACGACCGGCTGCGGCTGCCGGAACTGGCCCGGTCGCTCCGGCGGTTGGCCGAGGAGGGCGCCGAGCCGTTCTACACCGGGGACCTCGGGCGCCGGCTCGCAGAGGGCGTTCGCGCCGCCGGAGGGATCCTCGAAGCGGCCGACCTCCGGGTCCCGGCGGTGCGGGAGGTGGAACCGCTCGAGTTCCCGTACCGGGGCCGGCGCCTCGCGACGCTGCCGGGGCTCTCCGGCGGCCCCACGCTGGCGGCGGCGCTGGCCCATCTCGACGCCTTCCCCGACGCCTTCCCCGACACCTTCCCCGACACCTTCCCCGACACCTTCCCGGACGCGGCGTTCCCGGCGGCCGGCCCGCCGGGCGATGCGGAAGCGGAGACCCGGTTCCTCCACCTGGCGGCGGAAGCCCTGCGCCTGGCCTACGGGGACCGCTTCCGCCACCTGGGCGACCCCGACCCGGCGGCCGGCCCCTGGGAAGCGCTGCTCCATCCGGCCTACCTCGCCGCCCGCCGCGAAGGCGTCTCCGCGGACGGCCCGCGAGTGGCGGAACCGGCCGTTCCCGACCCTTGGGCGCGGCCCGGGGCCGACCGTCCGGCGCCCGTTCCCGTCGTCGCTGCTGCTGCCGCCGCCGGGGACTGCACCACGCACCTGAACGCGATGGACCGGACCGGGCTCTCGGTTTCGCTCACGGCGACGCTCGGCGGCCGTTTCGGCTCGGCCTTCACCGTTCCCGGCCTCGGCTACCCGCTGAACAACGGGATGATGTGGTTCGACCCCCGCCCGGGCCGGCTCATCTCGCCGGGCCCGGGCCGGCGGGCGCTCCACGCCGCCGCCCCGACCCTGGTCTTCCCGGAGCAGCGCGACCGCCCCGGGGCCTCTCCACCGACCTCGCGGCCGAACTCACCGCCAGCCTTCCCGACTCCTGCCGCCGCTCCGGTCGCCGCCCTCGGCGCCCCGGGCGGCCGCCGCCTGATCTCCGCGGTCGCCCTGACCGCGGCGCGCCACTTGGGACGGGACGCCCCGATCCGGGAAGCCGCGATGGCCCCCGGCCTCCACGCGGACGAAGGGCCGGTCTTCCTCGACGAACGCACCCCGGAGTGCGACCGGGTCGCCGCCGGCCTCCGCGCCCGCGGCCACCGCGTCGTCGTCTGCGAGGAGACCGGCCTCAGCGGCCACTTCGGCCGCGGCTCCGGCATCGCCCGGACCCCGGCGCCGCCCGGCTCCGGTAGAAACTCCCGGTTCGAAGTCGGCGTGGACGCCGTCCGCACCGCCGCCGGAGCCGCCGTCTGCAGCACCGGCACGGCCTGAACCGATCCCTTCCTCCTTTTTTGGCCTCTCTCGCCTCCTCGTTCCCCCTCTCCCGCACCGCCGACGCTCCGGCCTCACGGTGCTACTCTTTCCCGATGTTGAAAACCAGTTTCACAATTGAGCGGTTCCGCCGCCGGCCCGGGGCGCTCCCCGCCGCCGCCCTCCTCCTCGCGCTCGCGCCGGGCTGCGGCGGCGGCTCCTCCCCCTCCACCCCGGCCCCGACCCCGGCGCCGCCCCCCACGACTCCGACCCCGCCGACGACCCCGACCCCGCCGGACCCGGAACCCGCGCAGCCGGACACCGCCACCTACACCTTCGAACAGCCGGAGACGCTCATCGGGCCGCGTGCGCCCACGCCTCTGCCGGACGAGCCGAACGAGGTCGCCCTCCACGGCGAACTGGCGCTGATCCTCCACTCCCGCGACTGGACGCCTTTCGAGGAGGGACTGCCCGCGTCCGACGGCCTGAAGACCCTCGCCGAGACCGGAGCGGCGGGAGCGTTCTTCGCCGAAGCGGAAGCCGCCGGGGCCGAAGTGCAGATACGCACCCTCGGGGAACTCCTGAGCCTCTTCCTGAGCCCGGACCCCTCCATCGAGGTCACCCTCGAGAAGCCGTGCCTCAGTTACGCCCAGCAGATCGCGCCGAGCCCCGATTGGTTCGTCGGCTGGAGCGGCACCTGCGCCACCGACGCGGAGGGCCGGTGGCTCGACACCGTCACCACCGAGATGATCGCCTTCGACGCCGGCACCGCCGACGGGCCGAGTTTCCAGGCGAAGACCGCGGACACCGAGCCCCGCTTCGCGGTCACGCAGTTGGACCTGCGGGAACTGCTCGATATCGACGCCTTCCCGGCGGTCTTCCAGCGGATCACCGCCAACCGGAAGACCGAGTAGCGCCGGGAGCCCGCCGCCCCGGGGCCGCCTCCGCCGCAGGGCGGGAGCGGGCGGTATATTCCGCAGACAGCGCGCGCCGCGACTTCGCCGGCCCCGGCCCTCGCGGCGCGCGGCGAATCCGAACCCCCTACGAAGTACGCGAGGTCAACACCCGATGCCCCTGTCCCCGGCCCGTTCCTCCCGGGCGCTGTCCGCCCTGATCCCGATGCTCGTCCTCGGACTCGGCCTCCTCGGCTGCGGCGACAACTCGACGCCCGCCATGCCCCAGGTGCCGCCGATGACCACCACCCCGACGACGCCCACCACGCCGACGCCCCCGCCCCCGGACCCGGAACCCACGACCCCGGACCAGCCGGAGGAGGTCACCTACGACATCCAGTACAACGCGCTCATCTCCTCGAACGCTTTCCTCCAGGCCCTCGGGGCGGCCCCTTATCCCGAAGGGGTGGACTCCGCAGCCAGTCTGGTACTCGCAGAACACCCCCGGGACATCGTCGTCTGGGAGGAAGGCGGCATGGCGAGCCCCGGACTCAAGATGCTCGCCGAGACCGGCGACGCCGCGATGCTCATCGAAGAATCCACCGCGAGAGGCGTGACCATCCGCTGGCAGACCAGTGACGCCGTGCTGCAGTTGATCTCGGTGACGCAGGAAATCACCCTGAACTACGAGAACCCCTGCGTCACCTACGCGCAGGGAATCGTTCCCAGCCCGGACTGGTTCGTGGGCTTCACCGTCTGCGCCGTCGACGAAGAGGGCATGTGGATGGAAGAGGTTCCGTTGACCGCCATCGCCTGGGACGCGGGGACGGACGACGGGGACGACTACATGGCAGAGGACATGGCAAGCGATCCGCAGATGCCGATCAGCCCGCTCGACAAGGCGCCGTTCTCGCCGGCGCGGACGCCGGTTTCGGTCATCACCGCCACCCTGCGCCAGGAGTCGTGATCGGAGCGCCGCCTCCGGTTTCGACTTCCCTTCCCTGAGCCGTTCCGGGCGGAAGGGGCGCCCTTCGCCGCCCGGAACGGAAACCGCGCCGGCAGCCTCGGAGAGTCCGGGGCCGTAGCCCGGGAACAGCCGTTCTCCGGCCGGCCGGCGACCCGCTGAAGATCCGCCGATGCCCGCCCCGGCCGCCGCGCCCGACACCGCGCCCGCCGACGACGGCCGCCAGCGGGTGGTCATCGTCGGCGCCGGACAGACCGGACGCCACCTGGCCCGGGAACTGGCCCGGGAGCGCCGCGTCGTCGTCGTGGACACCGACGCCGAGAAACTGGAGCGACTGCGGCAGGAAACCGAGGAAGCGCCGCTCCTCGAAACCCTGCAGCGCGACGGCACCAGCGCCCTGACGCTCCGGGACGCCGGGGCCGCCGACGCCGAGTGGGTCATCGCCGCCACCGACCGGGACAGCGTGAACATCGAGGTCTGCCGGGTGGCCTCCGGGATGGAGCCCAAGCCGGGCGTCCTCGGCACCCTCCGCGCCGCCGGCCGGATCGAGCGCCTGCGCGCCACCGGCGCCGACAGCGTGGTCGGACCGACCGTCATCGCCAGCCAGATCCTGAACCGGATCGAGAGTTCCCACCAGGTCGCCACCTCCCTCGGCCTGGGCAAGGGCGAAATCCGGGAGATCCAGGTCCTGCCCACTTCCCCCGCGGTCGGCGCCCGCCTCCGGGACCTCGGCGCCCGGAAGTGGATCGTGGCCGGCATCTACCGGGCCGACCGCTTCCTCGTGCCCCACGGCGAGGCGGTCATCCAGGCCGGCGACCGGCTGCTCATCACCGGGGAACCGGAGATCGCCCCGGGAGCGGCGGAGTTCCTGCGCGAGGGGAAATCGCTCTTCCCGCTGCAGTTCGGCAGCCACATCGTGCTCCTGTCCGACGAACGCCTCCCGGACATCGCCTGGCGCGAGGCCGAATACCTGTTCCGCTCCTCCCGCGCCCGCCGGTTCCGCATCGTCGCCGCCCCGGGCCTCTCCCCGCCGGCCGAGTTCGGGGTCCACGAATCCACGATCTCCCGCATCCGGGACGGCGACGACCCGGTCACGCTCGCCCGCCAGGACGCCGGCTGCGTGGTGATCGGGCGGGGCGAACCCTCCCTGACCGCGCGGCTGGGATTGAGCACGGCGCGGTTCTTCTCGCTGATGGCGCGCTTCCCCTGCCCGGTGCTCCTCCCCGAAGGGAGTTTCCCCTGGGAGCGGGTGGTGATCCCCATCACCGACCACGCCAGTTCGCTCCCCGCCGCCGAGACCGCGATCGGTCTCGCCAGCCAGTTCGAGATCCCGCTGGCGGCGCTCTCGATCCTGCCCCCGGGCACCATCGGCGGCGAAACCGAGCGCGAGAACATCCGCGCCACCGAAGGCTCCATCGAACGGCTCGCCGGGCTCTACCGCGTCCGGGCGCCGCTGATCCACGCGGAAGGGAATCCACCCCGGGAACTCCCGCGCCTCACCCGCCCCGGCGACCTGGTGGTGATCGGCTACCACCCCCGCCGCACCGGCTCCTTCTTCCGCCCGGAACCGGCGGTGCACATGATGCTCCGCACGAAGGCCTCCGTCCTCGCCATCCCCCTCCCCGAACGCGCCTTCCCCGAAGTCCGCCCCCGCTCCACCACCGACCCCCCCGGCCCCTGACCCCGGCGGGAGCCGAGTCGGGCTCCCTTTTTGACCGCCGCCCGGCAGCGGCCTAGAATGAACCCACGGGCGGAGGGGTCTTCGAGTGGCAGTCGCGGTCAGCCTCATCAACATGAAGGGCGGCGTCGGCAAGACCACCGTCGCCGCCCAGTTGGCCCACGCCGTCGCCGCCGACGGCCTGAGAGTCTTGGCCGTGGACCTCGACCCCCAGTCCAACCTCAGCCACAGCATCATGGGGCCGGCGGCCTACTTCGATCACATCACGGCGAACCGACCAACGGTCGCGCAGATTCTCCAGGAGTTCGTCCCGCCGGGCGGAAACGGCTCTCCACGTTCCCTTGCGCCCGAGCACGTTCCGGTCTCCGATGCCGGCTTCGGCTCGGACGGAAACCTCGATCTGATTCCGTCCCGGTTGGAACTGAGTCAGGTGCTGACGAGCCCGACCGGTCGGGAACGCCAACTGGCGCGATTCCTCAGCCTGCTACACGATCGGTACGACTTGGTCGTCATCGACTGCGCACCGACCGAATCCGTCCTGACCCAAGTGGCCTACTTCGCGAGCCGCTATGTGATCGTTCCGGTCAAACCCGAATTCCTGGCCACTCTCGGTATGCCGCTTCTGGAACACTCCATCGACAAGTTCAAGAGAGCGAATACCGATCACGAACTCGACATCGCCGGGTTGATCCTGAACCAGTCCGACTACGCCGACAGCGACGAGAAGGACCGCTCCACGAAGGCCGTTACCGCCTTCGCGCAGGATCGTGGATGGAGAATCTTCCCGACGCCGATTCCCTATTCGAAGTCCTATGCGCGAGCAGCCAGGGACCGAAGCCCGATTTCCCGCACACGCTTCGCTCGGTGGGACCGCATCGATGGCTTTCGCAGGCTGAAGGACGAGATTCTGGGCGTCATCGGTCTCGGAGACCAGGCCTGATGAACACCGCCCTGCACCGCCAGGTGCGTTCTCTCCTTGCACGGTATGGGCGCGAACAGGTGTTGAAGGCGGTAGCCGACGCCGAGGGTGTGGAACTGCGGAAGCGACGCACGGCACCATCCACCCCGTCACTTCCGAAGAGTCCACCGGCCGGACAGCGACCGAAGATGGCGCGAAAGACCCCTCTGGAAGTGGTCGAAGCGGCAGGGGTGGCGACGGAGGTCCGTCCCGTCATCGAGCGGATCGCGGTGGCCTACGAAGCCCGGGAGATCCTCCCGGAACCGTGGCGCGTCAAGGACTTCCTTGAGTCGGAAGGCCTGGACCCCGGAAGAGTCCGATCACGCGCCGACGCCCTGCCGAAGGTCGTCGCCGTTTTGGCGGCGAAGCCCAGAGAGCGCTTGGAGACCCTCCTCCGTCTCTGGCGAAAACACGCCGAAGTCGGCGACTTCGGCATGATCGCGGAGGCGATCCTCGGACCGCCGGAGACCGTCGCGCCAGCCAGCGAGCGATAGCGCCCGCGGGTCGACCCGATCGAGGAGTCGGTGGGTTGGCCCGACCGACGGCGGTTCGGGGCGTAATGCGCGGCACGTTTCGGGAAACGGGCGATGCCGGTGGCGCCGGAGCGGTCACTCAGGCCGGCGAGCCGGTGCTGGCCGATCGCGCGAACGCGCGAACGCGCGCCGGAGCGACCGGGTTCAGGGCCTCGCGCCTCATCCCGTTCCGCACGCTCCCGTCGGCGCCCCTTCCCGAGTAGGGAACCGATGAACGCGTTCCTGAACCGGCAGGTGCGGCTGCTCGTCGCGCGGTACGGACGCGAACAGGTGATGGAGGCGCTGTCCAACGCCGGAGAAACGGAACCGCAGCAGCGGCGCACGACCGCCGCCGCCCGCTCACGTCCGAAGAACCCTCCGGCCCGACGCCCGAAAAGGCCGCGAAAGAGCCCGCTGGAGATCGTCGAAGCGGCGCAGATGGACCCCGAAGTGCGTCCGGTGATCGAGCGCATCGCGGTGGCTTACGAAGCCAGGGAAATCCTTCCGGAGCCGTGGCGCGTCAAGGACTTGCTGCGGTCGGAAGGGCTGGATCCCCGCAGAGTCCGATCCCGCGCCGACGCCCTGCCGAAGGTGGTCGCGGTCTTGGCCAAGAAAGCCCCCGAGCGACTGGAGATCCTTCTGAGTCTCTGGCGCAAACACGCCGAGCAGGGCGACTTGGCCATGTTCGCGGAGGCGATCCTGGGGCCGCCCGAGACCGCCTCGCCCGCGGGCTCACGGTAGCCGGCGGGAAGAGTCTTCTGGCGATCCGATCTTCTCTGTGCTCTCCGCGAGTCGGATGATCTCGGCTTCCCGTCCGTCCGATCTCCGATGGGTGAACGAATGAACGCGACGCCCGTCCGCCGGGTCCGGACGCTTCTCAAGCAGTATGGCCGCGAACAGGTATTGGAGGCCGTGGCCAACGCCGAAGTCGAACCGCCGCAGCAACCTGCGGCAGCTGCCCCTCCGGGGCCGAAGACTGCTCCCGCCGGACGCCGCGCGAAGAAACCGCGAAAGACCCCGCTGGAAGTGGTCGAAGCCGCGCGTGGCCCCCGATGTCCGTCCGGTGATCGAACGGATCGCCGTGGCTCATGAAGCCAAGGAAATCCTCCCCGAACCATGGCGCGTGAAGAGGTTTCTGGAATCGCAGGGAATGGACGCCGACCGCATCCGGTCGAGGGCCGATGCCTTGCGGGAAGTCGTCGGTGTCCTCGCGCCGCTTCCTCGCGCGGAATTGGAGGAACTCTTCGAAGGATGGCGGAAACATGTCGAACTCGGGGACCTCGGTCTGATCGCGGAGGCGATCCTGGGTCCGCCCGAGACCGCACTGCGAGCCGGCGGAGGCGATCCCGAGGCTTCCCGGGATCGCCTCGCCGGCAAGCGGGGGTCAGCGTCCCCGGGGTGAGCCGGACGGCGAACCGGACGGGGAGCCGATCGGGGAGCCCGGGGGCAACTCGGGGCGGCGGGCGTTCGGGTCGAGGCTCTCGGCGCGTTCCGAGAAGCGGCGGATGTCGGCGGCGGCGAGTCGCTCGTGGGGGCTCAGGCCGTCCGCCGCCTCGAGCCGATCCCCGAGGTACGCCAGCCGGTCTTCGAGGACGGCGCGGACCCGGGCCGGGTTGTCCGGGTTCTGCGCCTCCCGCATCATCCCGTTCAGGACGCTCCGCTCGGCGGCTTCCCCGACCGCCCGCAGGTAAGGGTCGTCCGACTCCGGCGCCGCCCAGGTCGCCTCCAGCAGGCGGTCGAGCACCTCGCCCAGCCCCGGCTGCTCCGGGTCGAGGGCGTGGTTGTTCACCAGCCGCGCCATCCGCTCCGGGTGGAGCAGCAGGAGCACCGTGTAGTCGGCGGAGGTGTCCGCGGCCGCCAACGGGTCGAAGACCAGCCCGGTGTGACCGTCGAAGGTCTCGCCGCCGCCCTCCCGGTAGGCCGGGGGCGGCAGCAGATCGAGGATCCGTCGGGGCAGCGCCAGGAAGTCGGTTTCCAGCGTCCGCAGCACCGACGCCAGCGCCGCCCGCTGCCGGGCGCCGGGGACCGGGGCCACCGGCCGTTGCCCGTCCCCCCGGACCGCGTAGTAGTACTCCTGACCGCCGATGGTGTTCATCGCCGCCTTCATCTGGAAGCGGTGGTGGAGGTAGAGCGGGACCAGGACCGGCTCCAACTGCGACAGCGCCTCGCCGGGGCGGATGGCGTTCTCGCCGAAGGCCTCCAGTCCGGCCCGGCGGATGTCGATCTCCCGGTCCAACTGGCGCACCAGGTCGGCGCCGTTGTCCCAGACGGAGACCAGCGGGTGCGCCCCGGCGCCGATGTAGTTGTCGGTGTGGGCCACGAAGCGGGTCTCCGCGGAGAGGCCCTCGCGGACGATGGCGTCGAGCGCCGCCGCGGTCTCTTCCGGCGGGAAGTGCCCGTAGGCCCAGCGCACCGAGAGCACATCGTAGGAGCCGACGCCCACCCCGTAGGCGTCATCCAGGGAGATGGAGCCGTCCTCCTCGAGGATCGGGAGCGGCGCCGGGTAGTCCATGACGCTGGCCCGGCCGCCGTAGGTCGAGGCCAGGTAGTTGTGGGGGAAGCCGAGGGTGTGCCCGACCTCGTGGGCCGACAACTGCCGGACCCGCGCCAGGGCCAGGTCCACCGAGGAAGCGCCGGCGCCGACCTGGGCCAGGTAGGCGAACCCGGGGGCGGCGGAGAGGCCGCAGGAATCCGGGCCGTGCGGGTCCGGCGGCAGACCGGGGACGAGACCGAAGGGGGGCCCGCTCGCCGACGCGCCGTAGGGCGCCGTGAGGCCCACGCCGTGGAGGTGGTCCTGCCGCAGGCGGAGGCTGCCCAGGTTCACATTGCCCTTGATGATCTCGCCGGTGCGCGGGTCCCGGACCGAACCGCCGTAGGACCAGCCCCGCGTCCGCCGGTGCGTCCAGTGGATCATGTTGTAGCGGATGTCCTGCGGGTCGGCGCCCGGGGGCAGGACCTCCACCCGGAAGGCGTCCACGAACCCGGCAGCCTCGAAGGCTTCGTTCCACCAGCGGGCGCCGTCGAGCAGGGCGCCCCGCACCGGCTCCGGCACCCCGGGGTCGAGGTAGTAGACGATCGGCTCGACCGCCTCCGACCGCTCCGCCGAAGGGTCGCGCTTGTGGAGGCGGTGCCGGGAGGTGAGCCGGACCGCCATCGGCTCGTCGATCGGCGTGGCGTAGTCGAGGAACTGCGGGCCGTTCACGCCGATGCGGGGGTCCGCCTCGCGCACCTCGAAGCCGGGGCCGGGGAGCCGCACCAGCGAGTGGTGCTGGCGCAGGGTGATCGCTTCGCCGCTGGCGGCGACGGCCTGGACGAGCCGCCCGGGGGCGTCGCTGGTGAAGGTCAGGAGGGTCTCGACTTCGGTGTTGTCGGGGAAACCCTTCGTCCGGGGGAGGTGGAACGCGCTCCGGTCGCGGTCCACCCGGAACTCCCCCTGCCCGGCCCGGCGGATCCGCGCCGCCGCGCCGTGGGTGTCCCGGAGGAAGAAGTCGGTGGCGTCCACCAGCGCCCGGTCGCCGGTGGCGGCCTCGACAGCGAAGCCCCAGAGCACCGAGGGGGCGAAGGCGTCCTCCACCGCGCGCACTTCCTCCGGGTTGTCGCTGAGCGCCCGGTAGTTCACATTCGGCTCCATGAGCAGCACCCGGGGGCCGATCCGCATCGGTTCCAGGATCGCGGTCACGCTCAACTGCCCCCGGTCGAGCCCCACCGGGTTGCTCCCCAGACCGGAGGCGAGCGAGACCTGGTAGAGGAACCCTTCGCCGCCGATCTCGAACTCGGCGTAGAGCCGGCCGCTGGACTCCTCCCAGAACAGCGGGACGAAACCGGGGATCGCCGTCATCCCGGAGGTCCGGGACTCGATGGCGGGGATGGCGGCGGGCGCCTCCTGCGCCGGGGCGGCGGCCACCGGGACGAGGGCGCCGCCGGCCGCGGGAAGCAGAAGGGACGCCGCGAGGCGGGCGCGGCGGAAGCGGGAGGGTCGGGACGATCGCTCGCGGTTCGGGTTCAGGCGCATGGCGGGAGCCTCCTCGGAGGAGTGAGCGGAGACGGGGAGAGTCGGGATCTCCCGGAGCGGGGAGCGCCGGGTGAGCCCCGGGCGGGGACCGCGGACGCGGCCGGCCCCGGCAGCGGATCCGGGCGGGCGCCGGCGCGGAAGGCGCCGCGAGCCGGACGGGTCAGTCGTTTCCTCCCGGCTTGGGGCCGGGGACGACCAACCCGGCGGGGTTCTCGGAGGAGAGGGCGTAGAAGGCCGCCACATCGCCCTTGAACTGCCGGAGCGAATCCTCGTCGATGTACATCATGTGTCCGGCTTCGTACTCGGCGATGGTGATCTGCTCCCGCATCTCCTCCGGCACGCCCAGATGGTTCATCGTGTACTCGGCGGCGAAGAACGGCGTCGCCATGTCGTAGTAGCCGGAGGCGACGAACACCCGCATGTAGGGGTTGCGCAGCAGGGCGTCCCGGAGGGCGCTGCGGGTCTCGGCGAACCCGTTGCCGGCGGCGCCGAAGTCCCACCGCCCGATGCCGCCGCCCAGGATCCAGTAGTGGTTCTCGTTCTCGTAGCCGAGTTCCCGGCGCACATAGTCGTTGAAGGCGGCGGTGTAGGGGGGCCGGATCGCCGCCATGCTGGGGTCGTACTCGAAGGTCTCCCCGGCGTCGTCCCGGTCCCGCCCCAGGAACCGGCTGTCGAGGCGGCCCACGGTGCGGCCGCGGTCGCGCAGCAACTCCTTGCGGAACCGCCCGGCGTCCACCCGGAGGTCGGCGTCCTCGACGAAGCCGGGGTCGAGACCGGTGAGGCGGGCCACCTCCGCGGCGACCCGCGAGCGCTCCGCCGGCGGCAGGGCGGCGCCCCGGGCGAGCGCCGGCCAGTAGTCGTCGTAGGCGAACCGCCGCGCCTCGGTCAGCAGCGAATCCAAGCCGGGCCACTCCTCGGTGAGGGCGCCGTGGTACCAGGCGGTCGCCGCGTAGGTCGGGAAGAAGGTCAGGTAGGGCAGGTCGTTCCCTTCCCGGAACCGGATCTCGCCGAAGTCGAGCACCGTCGAGACCAGGAGCACCCCGTTGAAGGCGATCCCGGAGCGGTTCACCAGGTACCCGCTCAGGCCGGCGGCGCGGGTGGTGCCGTAACTCTCCCCGACCAGGTAGAGCGGCGAGGCCCAGCGCTCGTTCCGGGTCAGGTAGAGGCGGATGAATTCGCCTACGCTGCGGATGTCCTGTTCGAGCCCCCAGAACTTCGCCCCGTCCGCCTCGGTGGCCGGGCGGCTGTACCCGGTGCCCACCGGATCGATGAAGACCAGGTCGGTCAGGTCGAGCCAGGAGGACTCGTTGTCCACCAGGGAGTACGGAGGCGCCGGGAGCCCTCCGTCCCCGAGCATCCGCACCCGGCGCGGTCCCAGGGCGCCCAGGTGGAGCCAGACCGAGGAGGAGCCCGGCCCGCCGTTGAAGGAGAAGGTCAGCGGCCGGTCGGCGGGGTCGCCCCGGTCCTCCGCGGTGTAGGCGATGTAGAAGATCTCGCCTTCGGTCTCGCCGGCGTCGGAGCGGATGGGGAGGGTCCCCGCGGTCGCCGTGTAGCGGACTTCCTGCCCGCCCACGGAGACCGCGTGGCGCGTCTCGACCGGCGGACGGGCGCTCTCGGCGGCGGCCTCTTCTTCCCCGGGGCCTTCCTGCGCGGCGAACGTACGGGGAGCCGCCGCGGCGGCAGCGGCGAAGACCGCGAACGCGAGAACGACGAGAAGGCCGGCGTCCTCCCGGCTCCGACGGATGATTCGAACTTGGCGCAAGCGGCGGCCTCCCGGGCGCGGGCCCCGGGGATCGCCCGAACATTCGCCGGGACGATCTCCGGGGCGGTGGATCACCGGTGAAGTATCGCCGGGAACCGGGGGCCCGCGGGGAGCCGGCGCCGCCGGAGTCGGAATCTTCCCTGCCCCGACACTCCCCGCCCCGGGACTCCTCGACCCGACGCTCCCTCCGCCGGCGCTTCCTCGGTGCTTCCACCGTCGCCGCCGCCGGGGCGGCCCTCCTCGGGCTCGTCACCACCGGCGCGGCGCTCTCATTCGGCGCGACAGCCCCTGTCGACAGCGCCGCAACCCTGTTGACGGTCGGCCTGGCGACCCTCGTCCCGGTCCTGGTCCTGGCCGCCGTCGTCCGGCAGGCGCTGCCGGAACTGCCCCTCCACCGGAGGGAGGGGAAGAACGCCGTCCGGCTGGGCCCGGCGGTCCCGATCACCCTGCTGCGGCTCGCCCTGGTCTCGGTGCTCGGCGGCCACGCGCTGATGCTGGCGCTCTTCCCGGAGCGGGCCGCCGGGAGCGGCGTCCTGCTCCCCTTCGCGCTCTACCTGCCGGCGGTGCTCGCCGACGCCCTCGACGGCTTCGTCGCCCGCCGCCGCGGCTTCGCCACCGACTTCGGCGCGGCGCTCGACCGGGAGACCGACGCCGCGGGCCTGACGGCGGCGAGCCTCACCGCGGTCCTCGCGACCGGCGCCCTGCCGGCCTGGTACCTGCTGGCCGGATTCGCCCGCTACCTGTGCGCCCTCGGCCTCTTCGTCGAGGAACGGTCGGGCCGCAGGAGGCGGGTCCTCGATCCGAGCCCCTTCCGCCGGCGGCTGGCGGGCTTCCAGATGGCGCTCGTGGCGGCGAGCCTGGCCCCGCTCCCCTCCGTCGGGTTCCCGGAGCGCTGGGCGCACCCCGCGGCGCTCGCCCTCGGGGCGCCCTTCCTGCTGGGGTTCGCCCGGGACTATCTGGTGCTGAGCGACCGCCTCGCTCCGGAGGGCCCCCGCTGGCGCGCGCTGGCCGGCTTCCTCGCCCGGCGGCGCCGCCTCGCCTTCGGGGCCGGCGCGGCCGCCGCGGCGGCGCTCTCCGCCCTGGCCCTCCTCGGGCCGGATCCCTCCCGCTTCGGCCCCCCGGCGCTGGCCGCGGCCGGCTTCACCGCCCTCATCACCCCGGCGCGGCGCCCCCGGCGCGGCCCCTGACCGCCTCCGACGATCCCTCCCGCGGCCGGTCCGGCGCGACGGGGAGCCGCCGGAGCATCTCCTCCACCCGCGCCGCCGACTCCTCCCAGGTCGGCCACTCGCGATGGACCGCGGCCGCGCGCCGCCCCATCTCGGCGAGCCGGCCGCGGTCGGCGGCCACCCGCCCGAGGCAGTCCGCGATCCGCGCCGCCGCCCTCTCGCCGGGGCCCGGCGCGACCAGCCAGCCGGTCTCGTCCTCGCGCACCAGTTCCCCGGCCCCCCCGGCTTCGGCGGCGACCACCGGCAGCCCGAAGGCGAAGGCCTCCAGATAGACCAGCCCGAAGCCCTCCAGGTCCGAGGGAACGGCGAGCAGGTGGCTCTGCCGCAACTCCTCCACCAGCGCCTCGCCGGCGATCTCCCCGCGGAACTCCACCCGCTCGCCGAACTCCGCGGCCCGTTCCCGCACCGAGGCCGCGGTGTCCGGTTCCGCCTCCCCGCCCCCGACGACGGTCAGCCGGACGGAGGGCGTCGTCCGCAGCGCGGCCAGCAACTCCGGCAGGCGTTTCCGCCGGGTGAGGCTGCCCACGAACAGGACCCGGAGCGGCCCCGGTTCCCGGGCGCGGGCCTCGATCTCCCGGTCGGTGGGGAGAGCGGCCGGCAGCGGGGCGCCGGCCACCCGGTCCCGCCCCGGCGGGGCGACGACCTGGGGGATGGCGGAGCCCCGGAGCCGGGCGGCGGCGCGGGCGCTGGCGCGGCTCGGCGCCACCACCCCGTCCACCGTCAACAGGAACGACTCCTCCCGGAGGCGCAGGGCCTGCCGCTCCGGGGAGGGGCGCTCCCGCTCGTCCGAGGAGAGGTGGTGCACCACCGCGGCGATCGCCGGCCGGCCCGGCCGCAGGCGGAGCAGCCGGTTCAGCGGGCGGAAGGAAGCGTGGAGCAGTTCGTCCTGCAGGACCGCCCGGGTACCGGCTGCGGGCGCCCCCCGGAACATCTCCGGGCGGGGGCGCCCGCGGTGGAACTGCCGGACGAGGACCTCGTGGTTTCGCCGGTGGAGCGCCTCCGCCAACTCCCGGTCGTAGAGGTTCCCGCCGGTGGCCCGGTCGAGCGTCGGCGTCCAGACCTCGATCTTCACCGGGCGCTCCCCTCCCCCGCCCCTTCGCCGGGGCGGTCGCCGGGGTCGTCGCCGGTCGGGGGGAACAGGGTCGAGAGCGAAACCGGGAAGTCGCTCATCCGCCAGGAAGTCCCCGCGTCCGGGATCAGGGTCCGGGAGAAGCCGAACCGGCTCCACGGTTCGAGCATCCCCGGGTCCCTCGAGAAGAGATGGATCGGCGTGGCCCAGGTGTCCGAGTCGTGGAGCGAGAGTTTCGGCGGCTGGTGGTCCCCGACGACGACCAGCAGCAGCGGCCGCTCCGGCCAGCGGCGCAGGAAGCCGCCCACGATGCGGAAGACCTGCTCGAGGCTCTCGCGGTACCTCTGGCCCAGTTCGACCAGGTCCCGGTAGTCGTCGTGCGCGATGGATCTCAGCCCGGAGGCGTAGGCGGCGCCGGTGTCGAAGCGGCCCCAGTCCTCCACATAGGGCGGGATCGGGGCGTAGGGGATGTGGCTCCCGACCGTCGAGACCTTGGCGAACAGCGGGGCGGCGGCCGGCGCCTCGCGGGGATTCGAGACCTCCCGCAGCAGGGCGTGCAGGGTGAACTGGTCCGGGACCAGCCACCAGCCGATGGGCGGGCCCCGGTAACCGAGCCCCTCCCCGTCGCGGATCTCGGCGAACCCGTAGAAACGGCCTTCCGGCCAGGGGCCGCGAATGCCGGGTTCGAGGGCCAGCGTCCGGTAGCCGGCGGCAGCGAAACGGTGCGCCAGGGTCTCCCGCCCGGAGGTCAGCAGCGCCCGGTAACGGTCTTCGGAATCCACCCACACCCCGGAGAGGAAGGAGGCGTGCGCCCGCCAGGAGCCGCCCCCGAAGGTCGGGCTCTGGACCTGCGCCGACCGGAAGTCGAACCCGGCAGCGGCGGCCTCCCCGGCCAGCCGGTCGAGGCTCTCCTCCAGCCGGGCGCGCCGCCCCGGTTCGGCGAACGCCGCGACCCCGTAGGACTCGACGAACACGATGACCACATCGGCGCCGCCGATCCCCGGCGCCGGCGGCAGCGGCGCTTCCGCGATCCCCGGGGGCGGGGCCCGGAACGGCGCCGCGGCGATGCGGACCGCCGCGCCGAACCCCGCGCCCCCCGGCGTTTGGAGCGCGGGAACGAGCAGGGCCAGTCCGGCCAGGCCGGCGACCGCCCACCGCACCCGCGCCGCCGCCGGCGAGAGCCCGAGACCGAGAGCGCGGAGCCCGGCGGCGACCGCGAACAGGAGCCCGCCGAGGGCCGCCCCGAGGGCCGCGAGCGCCAGGGCGGAGAGGAGTACCGGCATCGCCCCGGTCAACATGGAGGCCACCGCGCCCACATGGGGCAGGTCCCCGGCCGGGTCGAGCGGCCGTCCGAGCAGCCCCAGCGCGATCCGCTCCGCCAGCCGCGCCCCGGCGACCAGCAGCACGACCGCCGCCGCCGCCAGCCGGACCGGCAGCGACAGCGCCGCGAGACAGCGGGGAAAGGCCGCCGCGACCACGACCAGACCGGCGAGGAGCGGCGAAATGCCGAGCGTCGGCCGAAACCATGGCGCCGCCCCGGTGGCCTCGAGGCCCAGGCCCAATTGGAACAGGAGGAGGGTCAGCAGCAGCCGAACCGGGAAGCCCGCCGGCGCTGTCTCACCGCCGCGGCCCCGTCCGGCCCGGTCGCCGCCGGCCCCGGCGCCGGACGCCCCGCCCGGAGGAGAGCCGCACCCGGCCGGTGGCGGGGCGCGGCGCATCGTCCGTTCGCGCCCGCGCTCAGCCCCGCGGTCCGTCGGTCCCGACGCGCCCGAGAATCCGACGGACGATCGCCGAGCACCGCCGGCCGCTCTCGCCCCACTCCGCATCCGCCCACAGTTCCTCCAGGTCCTCCCGGCTCACCCCCGGAAGAACCCCGGACTCCCGGACCGTCTCCTCCACCCCGTCCCTTCCCCGCCGGCAGATCGTGGCGCCGTCCCGCGGCCGCCAGGTCCAGATCTCCGGAACGCCCATCTCCAAGTAGTCGGCGCGCTTCTCGGCCGCCCGGACCGGGCTCGAACTCCGGTTGATCTCCACGACCAGGGGCGGGGGTACGTGGCCCTCCTCCGGGCGGCAGGCCTCGTCGGCCCCGAAGCCCGGCGAGGAAACCGGCTCGACGGTCGGTTCGACAGCCGGCGCGAAGTTGACGCCGGGCACCCATTCGAGGCCGGCCCGGAGCCGCGGCCCGCCGGCGGGACCGACGAAGTAGAAGGAGGCGTCCGGCTCCAGCACCGAACCGCGCCACTCGATCCGCAGCGCTCCCGTCAGGATCGCCCGCTCGCCGCAGAGGCGGTGCACGAACCGGTGCGCCTCGCCGACGCGCCACTCGTGGCGAAGGATGGGCGCCACGACCTCCGCGACTCCCCGGCGCGCGTCGTAGTCGCCCCGGGGCCAGTGACGCTCCTCCGCCAGTCGGTCGAACTCCGGGCGGGACATCCGCCGCACCTCGGTTCCGACCGGCGGGGCCACGCCGGCCGCCCGGCTCGTCTCCGGGATCGTCCTCCGCTCAGCCATCCCCGTCCCCGCGCGCCTCTTCGGGTGTTTCCACGCGGCTCTCGACAGCGTGGGCCCGCTCCAGAACCCGACGGACGACCGCGACGCACTGACGCCCGCTCTCGCTCCATTCCGTACCCGCCCAGAGGTCTTCCAGGTTCTCCCGGGTCACTCCGGGAAGGACCCCGGACTCCCCGACCGTCTCCTCCGCCCCGTCCCTTCCGCGCCGATAGATCGTGGCGCCTTCCCGGGGCCGCCAGGTCCAGATCTCCTGAACGCCCATCTCCAGGGTGTCGGCGCGCTTCTCCGCCGCCCGGGCAGGGCTCGCACTGCGATTGACCTCCACGACCAGCGGCGGGGGCTCGTGCCCCTTTTCCGGACAGCAGGCCTCGTCGGCCCCGAAGCCCGGCGAGGCGACCGGCTCGACAGTCGGTTCGACAGCCGGCGCGAAGTTGACGCCGGGCACCCATCCGAGACCGCCCCGGAGCCGCGGCCCGCCGACGGGAGCGACGAAGTAGCAGGAAGAGTCCGGCTCCAGCACCGAACCCTGCCACTCGATCCGCAGCGCTCCCGTCAGCACCGCCCGCTCGCCACAGAGAGCGCGCACGAACAGGGCTACCTCCGCGGCGCGCCACTCGTGCGAGAGCATCGGCTCGGCCACGACTTCGGCGAGGCCCCGCCGGGCGTCGTAGTCGCCCCGGGGCCAGTGGCGCTCCTCCGCCAGCCGGTCGAACTCGACGCGCGACATCTGCCGCACCTCGGTTCCGGCCGGCGGATCCACGGCGGCCGCCCGGCTCGCCTCCGGGATCGTCGGCCGCTCAGCCATCCCGGTCCCCGCGCGCCTCAGGAGGCGTTGCGACCCGACCCTCGACAGCGCCGCAGGCCCGCTCGCGAACCAGGCGGACGATGGCGGCGCACTGCCGCGCGCGTTCGTGCCACTCGGCGCCCGCCCAGAGTTCCTCCAGGTCCTCCCGGCTCACCCCCGGGAGAACCCCGGACTCCCGAACCGTCTCCTCCTCCCCGTCCTTCCCTCGCCGGTAGATCGTGGCGCCGTCCCGCGGCCGCCAGGTCCAGATCTCCTGAACGCCCATCTCCAGGTAGTCGGCGCGCTTCTCCGCCGCCCGGGCCGGGCTCGAGCAGCGGTTGATCTCCACCACCAACGGGGGCGCCGCGTGGCCCTCCTCCGGGCGGCAGGCCTCCTCGAAGCCCGGCGCCACGATCGCTTCGACAGCCGGTTCGAGGCGCGGTTCGTCCCCGCGCGGCGAGCCGGCCGGTGCCAAGCGGGGAGTGAAGTAGAAGCAGGCATCCGGCTCCAGCACCGAGCCGCGCCACTCGATCCGCAACGCCCCCATCAGGGACATTCGCTCGCCGACGAGGCCGCTCACGAACACATCCACCTGGCCGGCCCGCCACTCGTGCGGCGCCGTCGGCTCCGCCACGACCTCGGCGAGGCCGCGCCGGGCGTCGTAGTCGCCGCGGGGCCAGTGGCGCTCTTCCGACAGCCGGTCGAATTCCACGCGCGACATCTGCCGCACATCGGTTCCGACCGGCGGATCCACTCCCGCCAACCGGCTCGCCTCCAGAATCGTCAGCCGCTTGGCCATCCTCGTCGTCCTCGCTCTCCTCACCCGACGACCCCGGGGATTCCCGGACCTCGGCTCCTCTCCGCGCGGCCCCCCCGAACGGTCGGCGACCGCCTCACACGAACGGAACCCTAGCAGCGGCCCGGATCCTCCGGGACCACGCCGGGTTCATCAGCGACTCGTCTGCGGATTCCCCGGGATTCCTACCCGGACGGAGTGCTCGCCCGACCCCGACTCCGCCGCACCGGTCAACCCTCGGCCCGCACCTCGAACCAATCCTCGAGGGCGTCGAGGCCGAGGAGCAGGTGCGCGGCCACATAGAGAGTGGCGTCCTCCGGCAGCCGGCCGCGCTCGGCGTTCGACACCAGGAACGGCGCGAAGGCGCGCACCGACGCCTCGTCCCGGCGCCGCACCGCCATCTCGGTGAGCGTCCCCCAGATCTCGATGCCCGGTCGCTTCTCCCGCGCCGGTTCTCCGGTCCGCCCGTAGTAGGCCAGTTTCAGGCCCGGCATCCGCGTGCGGCAGAACTCCAGGACACCGGCGGCGATCTCCGGCGCCCCTTCCATCGCCTGCAGCGCGATGGAAGCGGTGTTCGAGGTCTGCACCAGATCGCGCGGCGAGTGGAGCAGCGTCCGCTCGTCGTCGTAGAGGGTCGCGTTCTCGGGCTGGAAAACATCGTAGAGGAGCCCGTTCCCGGCGGCGGCGGCGCGGACCACTTCGTAACTCCGGGCGGCGAGGTCGGCCAGGTCGGCGCGGTCCTCGGCGCGGGCCACCCGGGCCAGGTAGTCGGGGCCGTAGTCCACCAGGAAGGAGTTCGTGGCGAAGTCCCGGCTGGAGAAGTTGAAGTAGTTCCGGATGAGGAGCAGCCCGGCGGCCTCCGCCGCGTGGCGCGCGTAGCCGTCCAGGATCCGGAGCGAGAGGGCCCGGTCCTCGGGGAGGGCGAACGCCGCCGCCGTTTCCCGGAGCCCCTGCGACACCCGGAGCGCTTCCGTCGTCCCGGAGGCGTCGGGCGCGTCCGTTCCCTGACCGGCAGCCCCTTCCTTGCCGGCTTCGGTCGCCTCCTCCTCCGCGTCCCCGGCGCCGCTGCCCGCCGCCCCGTCGTCCGCCGGAGCGGAGGGGGGCGCGACCGTCCGCCGCCAGACGACGAAGCCCCGGGTGAACGGATCGTCGGGGTCGTCCACGATCAGCCGGGTCTTCGCGAACCGCCGGAGGGCGTCGGCCAGCTCCCGGTCGTTCCGCCGCGCCGCCACCTTGAGCAGTTCCCCGATGTCCACCGCGTAGGCGAACCCGTCCGGCCGGGCGAAGTCCCCGGCGAGGACCCTCTCCCGCACTTCCTGGTGGAGCGTCTCCAGGACCCGGCGCACCGCCTCCGGGCCCGGCCAGGCCGACCCGCCGCACCCGGCGCCGGCGAGCCCGAGGCCGAGTCCGAGGACCCCGAAGCCCGCGCGGAACCCGCCGGCGAACGGCATCGCCGGCCGGCGCCTCCGCTGCATCGCCCGGCGAGCGTACCGCCGGGCGCCGCCCCGCCCCTCTCCCCGCGAGGCGCGGAGGGCGCCGCCGGCGATAATCCGCCGCTTCCGGATCGACTGCTCCGGGGTCGGCGACTTCGAGGCGGCGCTTCGGGATCGCCGCTTCCGGGGCCGGGCGCCCCGCCGGCCGGAGCCCCGCAGCCGGGAAGCCGATTCCGGGGCGAACACCGAGATGCGAGACCCCCGCCCGCTGCCTCGCGCCGACTCCCCCGCCCCGCTGCTCTTCCCCTCCGCCCCGGTCCGGCCCGGATCGTTTCGGATCGGATCGGATCCGCACCCGCCGGACCGCGGTCCCGATCCCGGTTCCCGGCCGCCGCGGCGACGCCCGGTCGCCGCCGAGCCCCGTACGACCGTCGGGTTCGCCGGCCACGGGAACCGCGGTGCCCGCCGGCCGCTCCCCCGGCGCCCGACCGGCCTCCGGGCGACCGACGGCGGGCTGTCCACCGGGCGGGACGCGTCCGGGAACGCCCGCCGGTGAGCCCCCGACCCGCGGGCGCGGCGGCGGCCCGGGCTCCCCGGCGCCTCCGGGTCGGCATCGTCGGCTGCGGCGCGCTCGCGACCTACGGCTACCTGCCGGCGCTGACCCGTCTCGGCTGCCGGCCGACCGCGCTGGTGGATCCCCGGCTCGACTTCGCCCGTTCCCTGGCGGCGCGCTTCGGGGTCCCCCGGGTGGCGGAGGACCTGGCGGAAGTCGCTCCCGACCTGGACGCGGCGATCGTGGCCGCGCCGCCGCCGCTCCACGCCGCGTTGAGCCTCCCGCTGCTCGCCGCCGGCGTCCATACCCTCGTCGAGAAACCCTTCGCGCCGAACGCCGCGGACGCCCGCCGGATGGTCGAAGCGGCGGCGGCCTCCGGCGCCCGGCTGGCGGTCGGCCACCAACGCCGTTTCCTGTTCGTGAACCGTTGGATCGAAGCGGCCGTCCGGGCGGGGGCCCTGGGGGATCTCGTGCGGGTCACTGCCGCCGAGGGTCGGAACCTGCGCCGCGCCGCCGGACGCTCCCTTGCCGGGACCGGTCGGCGCCGGCCCGACTACTGGAACCGGGCCCGGGCCGACTGCGGCGGGGGGGTGTTCCGGGACTGGGGCCCGCATCTGCTCGACACCCTCCTCTGGTGGCTCGGGCCCGTGCGTTCCCTCGACTACCGCGACGACGCGGAAGGCGGGCTCGAAGCCGACGCCCGCCTCGAACTGGAATTCGAGTGCGGCGCCGCCGGCGTCGTGGAACTCAGCCGCCTCCGCGACCTCCCCGACACGATTCGCCTGGAGGGGACGCAGGGTTCGCTGGAAGCGAGTCTCTACCGGAACGAACTGCTCGAAGTCGCACCCGAATCCCTCCGCCGGCTGCGGTTCCCGTTGCCGCCGGGCGCCGCCGGCGGGGACGAGGGGATCTGGGGGCCGGGCGGGCCGGGAGAACGGCTGGTCGCCGACTGGCTGGCGGCCATCGAGCAGGACCGGGAACCGTTCGTCCCGGGAGTCTCGGCGCTCCCGGTGGCGGCCCTGATGGACCGCTGTCTCGCCGGTCGGCGGCCCGCGCGCCGCTTCTCGAACGGCGCCGCCGGCCCGGCCCCGGAGTCCGCCGCCGCGGCCGGGGCCGAACTGCAGGGAAAGACCGTCCTCGTCACCGGCGCCACCGGCTTCATCGGCGGCTGCCTGGTCGAGCGCCTGGCGCGGAGCGGCGTCCGCGTGCGCGCCGCCGTTCGCCGGTTCGGCGCCGCGGCCGGCATCGCCCGGTTCCCGCCGGAATCGCTCGAGATGCGCGAGTTCGACCTGGCCGCCCCCGGGGCCGACGACGACCTCGACGATCTCCTGGAAAGCTGCGCGGTCGTCTTCCACCTGGCGCTCGACCTCGAATCCCGGGCAGCGAACCTCGAAGGCGCGAAGAGGCTCGGCGCCGCCTGCGCCCGGCGGGGGATCCGGCTGGTCTTCACCAGTTCCTACACGGTGCGCCGCCCCTGGCCGGACGGATTCCTGACCGAAGCCGAAACCGAACCCGCGACGACCGGCGGGACCGGCGCGCCGCCCCCTTCCGCGAACGCCCTCTGCGAAGTCGCGTTGCAGCGCCTGCGCCGCGAACGCGGTCTCGAAGTCGTCGTCCTCCAGCCGACGATCGTGTACGGCCCCTTCTCCGGCCACTGGACCGACCGCCCGGCGCGGGCGCTGCTCGACGGGCGGCTGGTCCTGCCGAGCCCGGGCGACGGGATCTGCAACGCGGTCCAGGTCGAGGATGTGGTCAGCGCGCTCCTGCTCGCCGCGGTGCGGGAGGAGGCGGTCGGCGAGACCTTCCTGATCTCCGGCGCCGAGCACCCCACCTGGCTCGAATTCCACGCCGCCTACGCCCGGGCCCTCGGACGCCCGGAGGCGATCCGTCTCCGACCCCGGGAGGAGATCGAGACCCTCCTCCGCCGGGGGCGCCTCCGCCGGCTCGTCGCCTGGGCGCGGCGGCGGCCGCGTCTCCGGAAGCCCCTCGGGCGGGTGAAGCGCGCCGGCCAACGCACCCTCCGCCGGATCCGCGCCGCCGTTCGCCGCGCGACCCGACCCCGGGACGGGAGCGCCGGTTCCTTCGTCCGAAAGCGCGCCGGGGCGCCGTCCGGGGGCGCCGAAACGCTGCCGAGCCCGCGGCACCTCGAGGAGTTCCCCTCCCGCTGCCGGGTGCGGATCGACAAGGCGCGCCGGCTGCTCGGGTACGAACCGGCCTTCGACCTGGCGCGCGGCATGGCGCAGACCGGGGCGTACCTCCGCTGGGCCTACGGCGCCCGGATCCCCGCCGCCGGCACCTGGATCCCCGCCGCCGGCGACCACCGGCCGCCTGCCGCAGCGGAGCGCCCCTCGCCTCCGGAAGCGGCGGCAGAGGCCCGCCCGCCGAAGCCTGACGCGCCCGCCGGTTCGCTCCGGTCTCCGCGAAGGCGACCGCCCCCGACCGGGAAAGGGCCGTCCCCCCTGCCGCGGCGGAGGAACGGGCCGGGGAGAAGGCCGGCCGGGGCTGTCTCGACGGAGATCTCGGCCGTCGTCCGGGGTGAGGAACCGGTCGAGGACTCCGGGGACGCGCCGGCTCTCGCCCGAGCGGGGGGTGCGGATTCCCCTGCTTCGCACCGGCCGGAGGGCGCGAACCGGCCGGCGCGCGCCTCCCGCCCCTCGGAGCAGCCGGCAGCCGGGGCGCGGACCCGCAGGGCCACCGCTGCCCGGAAACGGGAGGAGCCCCCGTAGCGGCTCCGCGCCTCCCGGACGACCGCGCCGGGCCGGTCTCATCCACGCCGGTCTCATCCACGCCGGTCTCATCCACGCCGGTCTCATCCACGCCGGTCTCATCCACGCCGGTCTCATCCACGCCGGTCTCATCCACGCCGGCCGCGTCCCGCCGGTCGTTCGGGGAGCCCCCACCCGCAGGCGGAGGCCGGATCTCCGGCGGCATCGTCGGCGGTCGGCGTCCCGGCCCCGGCGGCGGGGCGAGTCCGCGGCCGGGCTGTCCGCCTCCGCCGATCTCCCGCACCCGGCGCGGGGGTCGGCGCCCCGGTAGCGACTCCTACAATCCGTACCTCCCGGCCCCGAGAAGTTCCCGCCGCCGTCCCCACGCCGGAGGCCGAAGCGGGAGCGGATCCGGTTCGGGAGAAGGAGACGCCCCCCATGCGCCGTCCGCCGCGCCCCCTGCGACTCGGCGGGAAGTTCCGATTTCTCGCACCGCTTCTCGTCCTCCTGACGCCGGCCCTTCGGCCGGCGCCTTCCACAGCGGCCCCGGGACAGGAATCTCCTCCGGTCGAGGACGGTTTCGACCTCGGTTCGCTCTACCGCCTCGGCGCCGCCCTCGCCGACGAGAACGGCGACGGCTTCCCCGACCGCCTGCGCGCCACCGTGCGCCTCCCGGACCCGCCGGAGCCGGCGGAACTCGCCGCCGGGATGGAGATCGCCGCCCGGCTGGGCCTCGAAACCGCGGCCCTCGACCTCCCGCTCCCCGCCGAGGCGCCGGTGACGATCGCCATCGGGGGCGGCGACGCCGCGCCGGCGCTCGACCCGGGCGCCGGCGAAGTCCGCTTCGCCGCGGAAGCGGAGGGAGAGGCGACGGTCACCGTCCGGGGCGGCGACGACGCCGGCCTCCGCGCCGCCGCCGCCTGGCTCGCCGGGCGGGCGCCGCTCCTCTACCGGGCCGACGGAACCGCCCTCGATGAAGTCGGGCAACGGATCACGGAGATCCTCGAGGAGTCCGACCTCGACGCCGCGACTCCCCGGGCGGTGCGGGTCACCCTGAACGCCGCCGACGGCCACCTGGCCTCCGCCCGGTTCCGGGTCGAGATCGGAGACGCCGCCGCCGCCGAGCGCGCCGCCGCCGCTCTTCGGCAGGCCGCCGAACGGCTGCAGTACCCCGACCTCGCCGCGCTCTCCGTGGTCTTCGCCCACGCCGGCGACGAGACGGAGACGGAGATCACGGGCAACCCGACCCCGCCGGCCCCCGGCCCGGTTCCGGCCCGTCCCGGCGGCGGCGGTCTCGACCGGGAGGCGAGTCTCGCCGGACTCTTCGAACCGGGGGGTCTCCTCGGCGACGCGAACGGCGACCGGATCCCCGACCGGCTCGACGCGACCCTCGTCGCCGACGCGGCGGATCCCGCCGGCGCCCTGGCCCTGGCCGCCCGCCTGGGCCTGGAGTCCGCCGGCCTCGACTTCCCCGCAGTCGTCGAACCGGCGGCGGAACCCGGCGATCTCCCCGCCGCCCCGGTGCTCCTCGGCGTCGCTCCGGGGAACCCCCGCCTCGCCGAACGGGGCGTCTCCGGCCTCGCTCCCGGAGAGGGCCTGATCGAGATCTCCCCGGGCGCGAGCGACCCCGATGCGGAAGAACGAACGGGAGACGAAACCGACGAGTCCCCCGCGAGCGGCTCCGCGCTCCTCATCGCCGGGGGCGACGCCGCCGGCCTCTCCCGCGCCCTCCGCCACGCCGCGCTCCACTTCCCCCACCTCGACGAGCGCGGCGCCGACCGTCCGACGATCGCCGCCGTCGAGGACGCGGCCTGGCGATTCCTCTCCGGCCGGGGCCCCGCCGGCCAGGCGGCCTCGGCGCTCTACCGGCTGGAGCGGATCGCCGCCGCGATCGGCCACCTGGGCCTCGAGAGTTCCCGCCTCCTGGTCTCCCTGGAGCAGCCGGCGCCCGGACTCGACCGCACCCTCCGGGAAGCGGCGGAACGGCTGGGATTCGGCGCTGTCGAAGTCGAACTCGACGACCGCAGTGTGGAGAACGCCGCTGTCCTCCACGAGGAGGAGTTCGCCGTCCCCTCGGAGATCGAGGCCTTCCGCGCCCTGGTCGAAGAGCGCCTGCTCCCGGCGGTCTCGACCGGCGACCGGGTCCGGGTCCGGGCGCAGCTCAGCGAGCCGGCGGCGATTCGGCGCGATCTCGAATCCGAACTCCGCGACCGGCTGAGTTCCCGGGGCGCGGTCCTCGACGACGACAGCGTGGTGATCCTCTCCGCCTACCGGCAGGGCTACGGCTGGGTCGAGGAGGTCGTCCTGCCGCGGCTGGCCGCCCTCCGGGAGGCCGGGTCGCCGCCGGCCGCGGTGCGCCTCCTCTTCCGCCGGCACGAGCCCCCGGAGAGTTGGCCGCAGCAGGCGATGCACACCCCGCTGCGGTTCCAGCACGCGATGTTCCCCGCCGACGAGATGCTCGCCGAGGCGCTCGGGCTCGACCTCTCCCAGGTCGGCTGGGAGCTGCGGGAGGAGCCGGACGCCCCGGCCTACCGGGTGGTGGCGCTCGACGCCGCCGGGGAGACCCTCTTCCACGAGACCTTCGAGCCCCGGATGGTGGAGCGCCCCTTCCTCGACCGCTACCCGGACTACGAGTGGATCCAGGTCCCCACCGGCGGCCTCCGGGCCGAGGTGAACGGCGCCGCCGTCCTCGACGAGCGGATCGCCACCGAGGCCGAGTCCTTCTGGGACCACTACCAGTCGGACACCCTGGCCCGGCTCTACGACCACCTCATGGAACTCCACGAGGGCAAGCCCCGGGGCGAAGCGGACGCCCCCTACTTCGGCGAACTGGAAGTGGTCCTGTCGCTCTCGGAACCGGAGCGCCGGCTCGGCCTGGAACAGGAGATCGAGTCCACCCACGACGCGCTCCACGAAGACATCTACTTCGTCACCCACACCTTCCTGCGGCTCATCGGGCGGAACTCGCTCGGTTCGGAACTCACCTACGCCGGCCGGGTGATCCCGGAGATGCGGCCCAAGACCGACGGGACCCCGGGAACCGCCTCCATCCGACTCACCGGCTTCCGCACCGGCCGCCCGGCGCTGGTGGTGGAGTACCGGACGACCGCCGGCGACGAGGGCTCCGTCCGGCGCAACCTGCCGAAGGTCGAGGTGGAGCGCCCCCGGGCCCGCCGGGCGACGACCCGCGCGGGCGAGCCGGGGCTTGCTTCGCTGACCCTCCAGCTCAAGGTGGACACCGATGCCGACGAGCGGGCCTACTTCGTGGAACGCCACGGGGAGGACGCCGCCGACGAGCGCATCCTCTCCGGCGCCGAGGCGGTGCGCTCGGTGGAGATCCTGGGCGAACTCCGGGAGGCCGGGCACTACCGGGAGACCCTCGCCTTCCGGGGCCTGGGCGAACTCCGGGTCGAGACCTCGCCGAGTTGGGAGCACGTCGAGGGCCCGGTGCGCCGGGTGACGCTGCCGCCGAACGGCGAGCCGCCCCCGGTCCCCCGGATCGCGGACTTCCGGGGCGACACCGGCGACGCCGACCGGCTGGTGCAGTGGGAGTCGCCGATCGCGCCGGCGGAGGCCCACGGGATCCTGGCCCGGATGGACGCCTTCCCCGAGGCGACCGCCTACCGGGTCGGAACCAGTTACCTGGGACGCCCGGTCTGGGCGATGGACCTGATGCCGGAGATCCGCGCCAGCCACGCCTCGGTGCGGAAGGCCGCCCTGCTGAAGCCCACCATCGTCTATTCGGCCCGCCAGCACGCGAACGAGGTCTCCTCGACCTCGCATGTGCTGCGGCTGGCCGAGATGCTGCTGACCGACCCCGAGCACCGGAAGAAACTCGACCGGGTGAACGTGGTGATCCATCCGGTCATGAACCCCGACGGCGCGCAACTCGCCTGGGACATGCATCAGATCAACCCGGAGCACATCCTCCACGCCGGCTACTGGGCCTCGCTGGGCATGGACGCCACCAGCGGCGCCGGCGAGCCGATGCCGATCTACCCGGAGGCCGAGGTGCGGCCCCGGCTCTGGCGCCGCTGGCTGCCGGACATCTTCCTGAACCCGCACGGCTACCCGGCCCACCAACTGGTGCAGTTGTTCAGCGAGTTCAGCGGACTGGTGCGCGCCGGCCGCCGCACCGAGCGCCACTGGGGATTCAACAAGGGCTGGTTCATGCCCGGCTTCGATGTCGTGGACGACCCGGCCCTGCCCCGGCACCGGGAGGCGGCGCTGGCGATCCGGAAATACATCACCGACGGGATCAACTCGGTGGGGAGCGTCGCCGCCATGAACGAGCGCACCTACGGCCGCTACCGGAGATACGGGATGCAGTTCGAGCCGGAGGTCTTCCGCATGGATCTCCACGACGGGGTGAACATCCAGATGCCGATCAAGGGACGCCGGGCGGAATCCCCGGGCCGGGGCTTCTCCTACGACCCGAAGATCACCATCTGGGCCGGCGGCACCGAGGCCCCGGACGAACCGGCGCGGGGCGAGTGGATGGAACTGGTGGCCTCCGCCGGACTGGCCTGGGACCTCGCCGTCCTGCAGTACCTGCTCGACGGCGATCACCGGATCGAGCGGGAAGTCAGCGACCACTACGGCGGCGTCTCGATCCGCCTCGACCGCCCCCGCCCGCCCCGGACGCCCCCGGGCGGCTCGGACGCGCCGGAAGCGCCGGACGGCCCGGAGTTGACCCTTCCTTCGAAGGGGACCCCGTCCCGCTGAGGCGCCGGGGATGACGCCGACCGCCGCCGAGCGGCGCCACGATCTCCCCGCCGCGTACTCGGAACCGCCGGGCCGGCGCGGTCTCCGGTTCCGCGGCGCGGGCTCGGCTCCCGCCGGCGCCGCGCCCGGGCGAGCGACGGCCGTCAGCGCCCGCGGCGGGCCGGCGGAACGAGGCGCCGGGTCTCTCCACGACGATCCCGATCCGGATCGCAAACGGCGCGAACAGGATCGCGCCCTCGACGGTGCCGCCCCCCGGCCCGGGATCTCCCCGGCAGCGCGCCCCGCCCGCCGGGCTACCGGAAAGCGGGTCGAAGCCTCCCGATGAGGAAGCCGCGTCTCGGCCTCCTCCACCGGCGGGCGGCGTGGGAAGTCCTGGGCCGCAGCGGACTCTCCCGGGTCGTCGGCCGCCGGTACGCCGGCCTCGGTTCGGTCTTCGCGTTCCACCGGGTGGCCCCGGCCCGCTCCGCCGGCGCGGATCCCGACCTGACCGTGACAAGCGTCCTGCTCGAGGCCTATCTCCGATCGCTGCGCCGCGCCGGCGTCGAGGTGATCTCCTCGGGCGAGGCCGTGGAACGACTCGGCGCGCCTCCCTCCGCGCGGCCGTTCGTGGTCATCCACTTCGACGACGGCTACCGGGACACTCTGCGCTGCGCCCTGCCGCTGCTCGAAGCCTACGGGGCGCCGTTCACCGTCTTCCCGGCCACCACCCTGGTCGAGAACCGGGGCGCCTCCTGGTGGATCGGCCTCGACCGCCTGGTTCGCACCCGGGAGACCGTTGAAGTGGCTCCCATGGAACGAAGATTCGACACCTCCTCCGCCCGCGGGAAGGCGCGGGCCGCGCGAGCCGTCTCGGAGTGGGTGAGAGCCGACCTCCCACACCGGGCCCCCCGGCTCCGCGCCGTGTTCGACCGCTACCGGATCTCGGTGAGCGCGGCCGAAGCCGAGGCCGGCCTGTCCCGCGACGAACTCCGCGCGTTGGCGCGCCACCCGCTGGCGACCGTCGGCGGACACACCACCAGCCACCCCGACCTGACCGCCCTCGAGGTCTCGGCGGCCTCCCGGGAGATCCGGGAGAACCGGATCTGGCTGGAGACCCTGTGCGAGCGTCCCGTCGCCCACTTCGCCTTCCCGTACGGCCGCGGCGGGGAACGGGAAGCCCGCCTGGCCGGGAGGGCCGGGTTCACCACGGCGTTCACCACCACCGGCGGCGGTCTCTTCCCGGAGCACCGGGACCGCCTCCTCTTCCTGCCGCGCCATCCGGTGGCCGGCTCCCGCACCACGCTTCGTTCCCTGGAAGCCGAGCGGCGCGGCGTCCGCCGCTTCCTCGAGAGCCGCGCCGGTTCCCCGCTGGTGATCCTCCCCCGCGCCGACTCCCCTCCCCCGGACTCCGGCCCCGACGCCGCGGTCCCGACGGGGCGCTCGCTCCGCCGGCGGGCGGAAGGTTCGGTACCCTCCCGCCCCATGGCGTCGGCGGCGGAGAACGGCCGCCGGCCGGCGAAGAAGTCGTCGCCGGAGCCGGCGGTTCCAGCGGACGGGACCCGGAGCCCGCGAACGAGCGCCGCGCCGCGCCCCAACCGCGTCCGATACAACGACTGGCGGCAGGTCGCGGTCGAACCGCTGCGGTCGTTCGTCCCCACGCTGCCCGTCAGCGTCGTCGTTCCCTGCTACCGGCCCGCCCCGGGGATCCTGGAGCGGACCCTCGCCGCCCTGGAGGGCCAGACCTACCCCCTCGACCTCTTCGAGGTGGTCCTGGTGGACGACGGTTCCGAGCCGCCGCTCCGTCCCCCCGGAGGAACGCCCTTCCCGCTGCGCCTCGCGCGCCAGGAACGCCGGGGGTTCGGACTGGCCCGGGCCCGGAATCTCGGCGCGGAGGCGGCGCGGCACGACCTGCTGCTGTTCCTCGACTGTGACTTGCTGGTCGAGGCTCGGTGGATCGCCGCCCACGCCCGCTGGCACCACCGCCTCTCCGATGTGGTGACCGTGGGCCGCTGCGCCGATGTCTCCCCGGAAGGACTCGACCCGGACCGGATCCGGAGCCGAACCGGCCCGGTGGCGGACTTCTTCTCCGACCAGCGACCCCGCCCCGGCGCGGAGCACCTGCTGCGGACGAACGACCTCACCTCCCGCGCCGACGACCCCTTCCGGGCGCTGCTCGGGGGCAACTTCGGCGTCGGCCGGGAGTTCTACCGGTCGGTCGGCGGTCACGACGAATCGTTCCGCCGCTGGGGAATGGAGGAGATCGAGTTCGGCTACCGGGCCCACACCCGGGGCGCCCTCTTCGCGCCGGTCCCGGAGGCGTTCGCGTTCCACCAGGGGACCGCCGCCGGCCCGGAGCGGCAGCGCCGCGAACGGCAGGTGCGTTTCAACCGCGCCAAGTGCGCCCACCTCATCGCCCACCGCGGGATCCGGGGCCGCCAGCCGGGCCGGACCTTCGCCGTGCCGCAACTGGTCGTCACGCTGACGGCCGGACCTCCTGCCCCCCCCCCCCCCCCCCCCGACAAGAATCGGAGGAAACGCTGGACCGGCTGCTGGAGGCCGTGGCGACGATCCTGGCCGACCGGATGCAGGATCTCGTCGTCCGCCTGGAGGTCCCGGACGAGGCGCCGGAGGAGTGGTCGGCCTGGCTGCGCGAGATGTTCGGCCCCGACCCCCGGGTGGTCTTCGCGCGGAATCGCTCGGCGCTCGACGACTTTCCGGCCTCTCCTTTCCATCTCCGGATTCCTCCGGCCGTGTGGGAACGCGGGTTCCGGAAGGACCTGGTCCGCCGCCTGTTCCGAAAATCGGGAACCGCCGTCTCGGTGGTCGCGGAGATCGAGGGAGGCGCCGCCCTGTGCCTGACCCGGGCCTGGGCGCTCCGGCGGGCTGGCCGCGCCGGCGGAAGCCCCGGGGACTACGGCGACACGCGCCGGGTTCCCGCTTCCGTCCTGGGGCGCCCGGGCCCGGCCCGGCGCGCCGACCCGACCGAGCCTCCCGGCTTCCCCGGCGTCCGGCGGCGACTGCTGGACCGCCTTCGGGAAGTCCGCGGCGCGGCGGACCTCCGGCCGTTCCTTCGGTGGCTGGCTGCGGCGGGAGCCCGCCGGGCCCGAGCCCGATTCGAAGATCTCCGGCTCGGGGCCTTCCGATCCACCCGGTTCCCGGCGGAGGGCTCCCGGCCTCGCTGTCCCCGGGAGGATCACCGTGGGGAAGCCTGAGAAGCCGCGGCCGGACCGGATTCCCCCGAACCCCCGCCCCGCCGAGATCGTGCCCTCCGTCCGCCGGCAACCGGGCCCCGAGGTCCGCCGCTGTCCCCTAGACCGCAGGGGATCTCCGCCGCCGGCGAGCCCCGATCGGGTGCTCCCCTCCCGGGAAGTTCCCGCCCGAACCGGCGCGTTTCCGGCGCGGGAACGGAGCAGCGGAGCGGCCCGCGTCCGAACCGCGTCCGCTACAACGACTGGCGGGAGGTGGGGGTGGAACCGCTGCGGTCGTTCGTCCCGACCTTGCCGGTCAGCGTCGTCGTCCCCTGCCGCGAGCCCGCCCCGGGGATCCTGGAACGGACCCTCGCCGCCCTGGAGGGCCAGACCTACCCCCGTGACCTCTTCGAGGTGGTCCTGGTGGACGACGGTTCCGAGCCGCCGCTCCGTCCGCCGGACCGGACCCTCTTCCCGCTGCGGACGGTGCGCCAGGAACGCCGGGGGTTCGGACTGGCCCGGGCCCGGAATACGGGGGCCGAGGCGGCGCGGCACACCGTCCTGCTCTTCCTCGACTGCGACCTGCTGGTCGAGGCCCGGTGGATCGCCGCCCACGCCCGCTGGCACCACCGCCTCTCCGATGTGGTGACCGTGGGGCGGTATGCCGATGTCTCCCCGGAGGGGATCACCCCGGACCGGATCCGGAACCGGACCGGATCCGTGGCGGACCTCTTCGCCGGCCGGCGGCCCCGCCCCCGCCCCGGCGCGGAGTACCTGCTGCGTACGAACGATTTGACTTCCCGGGCCGACGACCCCTTCCGGGCGCTGCTCGGGGGCAACTTCGGCGTGGGCCGGGAGTTCTACCGGTCGGTGGGCGGCCACGACGAGTCGTTCCGCCGCTGGGGGATGGAGGAGATCGAGTTCGGCTACCGCGCCCACACCCGGGGCGCCCTCTTCGCGCCGGTCCCGGAGGCGTTCGCGTTCCACCAGGGAACCGCCGATCCCCGCCGCGAGCGGGAAAACAAACGCAGCCTGCGGCTCCAGCGGGCCAAGTGCGCCCACCTGATCGCCCACCGGGAGTTCCGGGGGCGTTCCTCGGGCCGGACCTTCTCGGTCCCCCGACTGGTGGTGACCCTGCCCCTCGGGGAGGAGGACGACGACGCGGCGGCGGCCGGCGGCGGCGACGCTCTGGCCGAGGCGGTGGCGGCGCTCCTCTCCGACCGGATGCGCGACCTGGTGGTTCGGGTCGAAGGCGCGGGAGGAGAGGCGGTCCTGCTCCGGGAGATGTTCGCCCCCGACCCCCGCGTCCGGTTCGCGGCCGGCGCGACGGCGCTCGACGACTTCCCGGCAGCGCCGTTCCACCTGGAGATCCCCCCGTCGGTCTGGAAACGCGGCTTCCGGAAGGACCTGGCGCACCGGCTCTTCCGGCGACTCGGAGACGCGGCGGCCATCGTCGCGGGAGCCGCGGGCGAGGGCGGCGCCGCCGTCTCGCTGACCCGCGCCTGGGCGCTCCACCGGGCCCGGCGCGCCGGCGGCGCCTCCGGCGACTTCGGCGAGGTCCGGGAACTCCCGGCCTCGGTCCTGGGACTCGGGAGCCGCCGGGCGGCGGCGCGGCGCCGCGGCGCGGCGGCGGCCCCCGGCTTCCCGACCGCCCGGGAGCGACTCGTCGGGCGCGCCCGCGAGGTCCGCGGCCCGGCGGGCCTCGGGGCGTTCCTGCGGTGGCTGGCGGCCGTCGCCCGGCGGCGGGCTTCGGAACGGCTCGGGCTCTCCCGGGGCCCGCGGCTGCGGCCCGGCGGCCCCGCCGCCGGCGAAGGCGCCCCGCCCAGTCCGGGGAATCGTCCGGGAAACCGCCCGTGAGAGTCCTCTGGGTGGACCCCCTCAACACGAACCCCCACTTCGTCAACCTGATGTCCGTGGTGCTGCGCCAGGCCGGCCACCAGGTGCGCGTCTGCTCGGTGGTCCGCGACGGGCACCCGCCGCCGGCGGATGTGGACTGGACGCCCTTCATGCGGTTCCGGCCTCCGCCCTCGTCCCTGCGGCGGAACACGCTGACCACCGTCCGGGCGCTGACCTCCTACCCCTTCTCCTGGGACCGGGCGATCCGGAAGGCGCGGGCTTCGGGCGCGAAGTCCCTGCTGGTGACGACGAACCTGACGCTCTGGCGCGCCGACACCTGGGCCATCCGCCGGCTGCGGCGCAGCGGCCTCCGGCCGGTGGTGATCGTCCACCGCCCCTACCAGACCGTGTTCGACGACCCGCTCGGCGAGCGCGCCGACCGCTACCGGGAGTTCTACCGGTCGGCCTCCGGCCTGCTCACCATGAGCGACTTCGTCCGCGACTGGCTGCAGTCCTCCTACCGGCTGCCGGAGGCGCGCTTCCGGCACCTGCCCCACCCGCACTTCCAGCCCTTCCTCGACCGGTTCCCCGGGAACGAGGACCTGGGGCGCCGCCTCCGGGCCTGGGCCGGGGCCGCGCCGGTCATCGCCTTCCTCTCGAACATGCGCCCGGAACAGGGCCTCGATGTGCTCCTGGCCGCGCTCTCGCGGAGGGAAACGGAGATCCCCGACTGGCGGCTGCTGCTCGTGTCCTCCGGCGGGAGCCCCGGCCAGAACGCCGCCGCGGAACGACGGCTCGCCGACCAGGGACTCGCGGACCGCTGCTGCTTCCGGTGGGACACCTATTCGCCCTCGGAACTGAAGACCTATGTGGAGGCCGCGAGCGTCGTCGTGACCCCGTACCACCAGGCGACCCAGAGCGGCGTGCTGGCCCTCGCCGCCGGCGCCGGCCGCCCGGTGGTGGCGACCGAGGTCGGCGGCCTGCCGGAGATGGTCCGCCCCGGCCTGGGCGGCGAACTGGTCCCGGCCCGGAATCCCGCCGCCCTCGCGGAGGCTCTGGCCGGCGTCCTGCGCCGGCTCGACCACTACCGCGAGGGCGCCCGGGCCAGCCGGGAACTCCTGTTCTCTCCCCGGCAGGCCGCCGCCGCGGTGACCGGCGCCCTCGAAGCCGCCGCGGCCGGGGAAGCCGAGCCGCGCGGGGCCGCCGATTCCTGAGTCGCGCCGGCGCGTTCCCGGCCCCGCGCCGGGCGCAGCCGGGCGCCGGGAAGAGCCGGAAGCGCCGCACCCGGAGGGAAGCGCTGCCCCGAGGCCGGGGGCCGAGCGTGAGACGCCCCGCGCGCCGGCGCCCGGTCCGCTTCCGCCGGTGTCGGTCCCGGAAGGGGCCCCGGTCGAGGCCGGCAGGGAAACCGGCGGAGAGGCCCGGCGCGGGGAACCCCGGCGCGCCCGCTCGCTCGTCCGACGCGCCGCCGACCGCCTGCGGGTGGCTCGCTGGCATCTCCGGGCCGACCGCCGCAGCCGCCGGGTCCGCGCCGGCTCGCGGCAGCCGCCGGTCCCGTCACCGGCGCCCGACGCGGCGAACCCGCCCGAAGGGGTCCGCGCGAGTACGGCCGAAGCCTCGCCCTTCGATCTCCGCGGCTGGAACCCGGTCGGCTGGCCCCGCTGCGACGACGGACGGGTCGGCGCCCTCGGCCCCCCCGCGCAGTTGCCCCCCGACGCCCGGTCCGCCCGGCTCGTTCGCCCCCAAGCCCTCCGGCGCCTGCGCCGGCTCCACCACCTCGAAGACACGGCGGCATTCCACCGGGACGAGCGGTCGCGCGCCGCCGCCCTCGCCCGGCTGGCGGCCGCCGGCGTCGTCGTCCGTCTCGCCGACGACAGCGAGCCCCTCCGGGCGCTCCTCGGCGACGCCCTGTACCGCCTGATGCAGACGGACCCGCGCGACCTCGACCCCGCCGCCCGGGAAGTCCTGGGCGCCCGGATGCGCCGCGCCGCGCTGTGGCAGCACTCCACCTGGGCGCGGGCGCGGCGCGCCGGAGAGCGCGAGTTCCCCCGGGTGTCCGTCCTGCTGGCGACCCGGCGCCCCCGATTCCTGCCCTGGGCGCTGGCGAACCTGGCCCGGCAGACCTACCCGAACCGGGAGTTGATCCTCGGGCTCCACGGGGACGACTTCCCCGGGGTGGAAGCCCGCCTGGCGAAGATCCCCGGCCCGGCGCGGGTGGTGCGCGCCCCCCGGGAGGAACCGCTCGGCGCGGTGCTGAACGCCCTGGCGGCGACCGCGCGCGGCCCGCTCCTCGCCAAGATGGACGACGACGACCTCTACGGCCCCGACCACCTCCGGGACCTGGTCCTGGCGCGGGAGTACTCCGGGGCCGCCCTCGTGGGGAAGTGGCTGGAGTTCCTGTACCTGGCCGACTCGGACGCCACCATCCAGTGGCGCAACGGCGAGAGCGAGAGATACCAGACGACCTCGCTCGCCGGCCCGACCCTCCTCCTGTCCCGGGCCGACCTGGAGCGCGCCGGAGGCTTCCGCCCGCTGCCGCGGCGCGTGGACCTGGCCCTGGTGGAGGATGTGGTCCGCGGCGGAGGACGGGTCTATCGCACCCACGGCGCCGGCTTCCTGATGATCCGCCACGGAGAGGGCCACACCTGGGACGCCGAGGACGCCGGCGACGACCGGTTCCTGGCCCGGGCCGACCGGGTCTGGCCCGGCTTCCATCCCGCCCGCGCCGGCGTCGAGCCGCTCCCCCGGCCCCATCCGGCCCGGCCCGACGCCGGGGAGCGGCGCGGCGGCGGGAGCGGGCCTCCGAACGCCGCCCGGTAGGCTTCGAGCGGCGGTCGAGGCGGGGAACCGCCGGAAAAGGGACGGAGGACGGAACCGGTTCCCTCCCCCGACGACCTCCGAAAGCGGTCATGGCCAGGATTCGATTCGGGGCGCTGGGCGCTGGGCGCATCACCCCGGCGGCGCTCCTGGAACCGGCCCGCCGCCACCCCGGAGTCGAGGTCCGGGCGATCGCCTCCCGCAGCCGCCGGCGCGCCCGGCGCCTGGCTGCGAAGGGCGGCGCGCGCGAGGTTCTGGGCCACTACCGGGAAGTCGTGGAACACCCCGAAGTGGACGCGATCTACATCGCCCTGCCGGTCAGCCACCACCGCGAGTGGACCCTCCGGGCGCTGGCGGCCGGGAAGGCGGTCCTCTGCGAGAAGCCCTTCGCCGCGAACGAGCGGGAGGCGAGGGAGATGGCAGAAGCGGCCGACCGCGCCGGACTCCTCCTGGTCGAGGCCTTCCACCACCGGTACCACCCGGTGTTCGAGCGCGCGCTGGAGATCTGCCGCTCCGGGGCGATCGGCGACCTCCGGCGCCTGACCGGCGTGTTCCACGGGCCGGTCCGCCGACGCCGCCGCTTCCGCCGGAACATCCGGCTGGACTACGCCACCGGCGGCGGCGCGACGATGGACCGGGGCTGCTACCCGCTCTCCTGGCTGCGCCATCTCACCGGCGAGGAACCCGAAGTGGTCTCCGCCGAGGCCGTCGTCGGCCCCCCGGAGACAGACCTGCGGCTCGATGCGGAGTTGGCGTTCCCGGGCGGCGCTACTTCGAGCCGTATGCGGGGCTCCCGCTGCAGGGCCGGATGCGCTACTCGATCCGCCGGAGCGCGATCCTCCGCCGGCTCTGGGGAGTGGGCGGCCGCCGGGTGCCCCCGGTGCGCGACCCGAACCCCGGCGACCGCGGACAGCCGGGTTCTCCCGCCCCCGGGCGCCGGCGCGAAGGAGCGCAGCAGGACAAATGCGCCGGAATCACGGAACTCGCCGACGCGATCCGCACCGGGCGGCCACCGTTCCCCGGCCCGGACTTCCTCGAACACCTCACCGAGTTGACGCTCCTGATCCACGGCGCCGGCGTCGAGAGCCGCACCCGGACGCCGACCACGAGTTTCGAGCCGCTGTCCCTCCCGGTCCCGGTGAGGAATGCCCCCTCGGACTGGCGCCGCGCCACGCGCCCCCCGCTCCCGGAAAGGCTCGCCCACCGCCTGCGGCCCGCTCTCCGCGCCCTCCGCGCCGCCTCCCGGTGGCGGAAACGGAAGCGTCACCCGTCGGAGTGATGGCCGACAGGTTTCTTCTCCGCCTCTCACCGCGCCCCGTTTACCCGGGACACCGAGCCCTTTGCGGATCTCCCGCTGCAGCCGGAGGCGCTGCTCCCGGTTTCGACGAGGACGGGAAGGCCGGCGTCGCCCGACGCTCGACGCCCCCGGTTCCCTCCGGCAGGCGGCCGGCATCGGGAAGAGTGGCCACTTTCGATAACAGACAAATATCTGCTATCTTTCCGGGTCGTGCCGAAAACTCCCCCGGGCAGACCCGAGACGGCTTTTTCCGTTTCGTCGAGAAGCGGCCGCGCGAAGGCGACTCCCTTCCCTTCGCGAAGGCCGGGAGGCCGGCCCGGGAGTCGACCGGCGGGGCGACTGAAGACGGGGCGACTGAAGACGGGGCGCCTGAAGAGGTCGACCGGGGAATCTTCGGAGGTGTCCGCTTTCGTCCTTCGCGCCAGCGCCGGTCTCGCGGCATCCGAGCCGCGGAACCGATTCGCCTTCGGAGGGTCGAGCCCCGACGACCGCAGGAACGCGGTCCGCCGCGACCGGAAACAGGGGGCGGAGGCGCCGGCCTCGATCCGGGCGGAGTTCGGAGAGCGCTCGCCGGTGCGGTTCGAAGCCCGGGAAGCCCGCCGACCCCGCGCCCTTTTCCCCTGCGAACCGATCTCTCCCGCCGCGGCAGCGATCGCTTCTCCCGTCGCCCCCCCGGGCTCCTTCCCCGCCGGAACCGCCCGTTTCCGTCCGCCGGAGAAATCCCCGGCCCCCTCGACTTCCGCACCTTCCGCCCCCTCCGCCCCCTCCGCACCCGATCTCCCCGAAGCCGGCGACTTCCCGATCGAAACGATCCCTTCCCCTTCCCCCTCCCGGCGCCGGCCGACCCTCGTCCGCCGGATCTGCGACCTTCCCCTTCCCCGCTCGACTGGCCGCCCCTCCCGGGTCGGAAGCGGGAACCGGGACCGGACCGGCGACCGGAACGACCCGGAAACCCGGCTGCACCGAACCGCGGAACGCGGCCCGATCCGGAGGTTCGCCGGGCCCTGCCGGAGCGACGGGGGGTGGTGGCGCCGACTCTCCCGGCGGCCGCTCGCCCGGGACTGCTTCTTCGTCCGGCGGCGGCGCGGCGAAGTCTGCCGGATCTTCCACGACCGGGAGCGGCGCTCCCGGTTCTTCGCCCGGTTCTTCGCCCGACTCTTCGCCCGGTTCTTCGCCCGGTTCCTCGAAGGCCGCGTCGAATAAGCCCGCTCCCCGGAGTCACTCTCTCCGGGAACCCCTTCCCCGGCGCAGGGGGATCGGCCGGCGGAGGAACCCCGGCGCCCCCGACGCGAGCTGCCCCCGGCCGACAGCGCCCTCTCCACCTTGTCCTACTTCCCTCTCTGGTGCCGGAGCAACTTCTCCTTCCTGGAAGGCGCCAGCCACCCGGAGGAACTCGTCGCCGAAGCCCGCGCCCTCGGCCTTCCCGGGCTCGCCCTCACCGACCGGGACGGCCTCTACGGGATGGTCCGGGCGCACCTCCGGGCCCGGGCCCTGGGTCTCCGGCTGGTCGTCGGCGCCGATGTCTCCGTCGCCCTCGAGGAAAAATCCGAGGCGAAATCCGAGGGGAAGACCCGGAGGGAAGAACGGAAGAAGGAACGGACGCAGGGCGCCGCCGCCCTCCCCGAACGCCGGCGGCGGCGCCTGGGCGACCGCCTGCTGCTCCTCGCCGGGAACGAAACCGGCTACCGCAACCTCTCGAAACTCCTCACCCGCAGTCGCCGGCGAGGTTCGGCAGCCCTCACCGAGGAGCCGGAGAAGCCGCCTTCCTCGCCGAAGAAGGGCGCCGGGGGCGTCTCCCCCGCCGAGATCGCCGAGCATGCCGACGGCCTCTACGCGCTCTGGGGCGGCGACGGCTCCTCCCTGCTGCGAGATCCGGCCCCGGACCGGACCGCCGCCTCGTTCCGGGAGGCCTTCGGCGCCCGCCTCCACCTGCTCCTGACCCGCCACCGACGGGACAGCGACCGGCCGGAGGAAGCCCGGCTGCGCTCCCTCGCCGCCCGTTACCGGGTTCCGCTGGCCGCCGCCACCGAAGTGCTCTACCACCGGCCCGAGCGGCGCGCCCTGCAGGATGTGCTCACCGCCATCCGCCACGGCGTCCCCCTCGACCGGGCCGGTCGGCGCACCCGACCGAACGGGGAGCACTTCCTGAGATCTCCGGCCGATTTCGCAGATCTCTTCGCCGATGCGCCGGAAGCGGTCGCCCGGACCCTCGAGATCGCGGAGAACTGCCGTTTCTCGCTCGACCGGATCCGCTACCGCTACCCGACGACGGACCACCCCGACGGGGTGGATTCTTCGACCGGGCTCCGCCGACTGACCTTCGCCGGCGCCGACCGCCGCTACCCGGAAGGCGTCCCGGAAGAGGTGCGCCGGCAACTCGAAGTCGAACTCGAAGTCATCGGAAAACTCGATTACGGCGGCTACTTCCTCACCATGCACGAGATCGTGCGTTTCTGCCGCGACCGGGGGATCCTCTGCCAGGGACGCGGCTCGGCGGCGAATTCCGCCGTCTGCTACTGCCTCGGCATCACCGCGGTGGACCCGGTGCGGATGGGCCTCCTGTTCGAGCGCTTCCTGTCGGCGGAGCGCGCCTCTCCTCCGGATATCGACCTCGACATCATGCATTCCCGGCGGGAGGAGGTCATCCGTTTCGTGTACCGGAGGTACGGCCGGGAACGCGCCGCCATGGTGGCGAACACCGTCTGCTACCGCACCCGTTCGGCGATCCGGGAAGTGGGGAAAGCCCTCGGTTTCCCGGAGAGGGCGCTCGACCGCCTCGCCCGCGGCGCCGGGAGCCGCGAACCCCTCGACGAGGATCGCCTGCGGGCCCTCGGCTGGAAGCCGGAAGTCCCGGCGGCCCGCCACCTGATCCGTCTGGTGGACGAAATCCGGGGGTTCCCCCGCCACCTCTCCATCCATCCCGGCGGCTTCGTGCTCGGGGAGGATCCGATCTCCCACCTGGCGCCGGTGGAGAACGCCGCCATGGAGGGGCGCACCGTGATCCAGTGGAACAAGGACGACCTGGAAGAACTGGGCATCTTCAAGGTGGACCTGCTCGGCCTCGGCGCCCTGACCCAACTCGACCTCTGCTTCCGCTCCCTGCGGGAGTCGCGCGGCCTCGACCTCTCCCTGGCCGCCATCCCGGCGAACGACCCGGACACCTTCTCCATGATCCGGCGCGCCGAAACCGTCGGCGTCTTCCAGATCGAGAGCCGGGCGCAGATGGCCATGCTCCCCCGGCTCCGGCCCCGCAACTACTACGACCTGGTGGTCGAAGTGAGCATCGTGCGCCCGGGGCCCATCGCCGGCCGGATGGTCCACCCGTACCTGCGCCGCCGCCGCGGCGAGGAACCGATCCGCTACCCCCATCCCTCCCTCCGACCGGTGCTCGAGAAGACCCTCGGCGTCCCGCTGTTCCAGGAACAGGTGATGCGCCTCGCCATGGTCGCCGCCGACTACACCCCGGGGGAGGCCGACCAACTGCGCCGCGACATGGGCGCCTGGCGCCGTACCGGACAGATGGACCGGCACCGCGACCGGCTGGTCTCCCGGATGCTGCGGAAGGGCATCGACCGCGCCTTCGCGGAACGGGTGTTCGAGCAGATCCGGGGTTTCGGCGAATACGGCTTCCCGGAGAGCCACGCCGCCAGTTTCGCCCTCATCGCCTACGCCGGCGCTTATCTCCTCTGCCACTACCCGGCGGAATTCGTCTGCGCGCTGCTGAACGCCCAGCCGATGGGGTTCTACTCCCCTTCGACCATCGTCGAGGACGCCAAACGCCGCGGCGTCCGCTTCCTCCCGGTGGAGGTGGAAGAGAGCGGCTGGGACTGCTCCCTCGACGACCGTTTCCCCGCGCCCGCCGCCCGCGCCCGGAAGCCGCGCGTCGGCCCCGCGGTGCGCATGGGTCTCCGCTATGTGAAGGGGCTCGGCGCGGCAGAGGGAGCACGGATCGTCGCGGCCCGGAAGGAGTCCCCCTTCGGCTCGATCCCCGCCTTCGCCCGGCGCACCGGCCTCGGGAAGAAAGCGATGCTCGCCCTCGCCGAAGCCGACGCCTTCCACCGCCTGGGCCCGACGAACCGCCGGCAGGCGGTCTGGCAGGCGCTCGGCCGCCATCCGGAGGCGAGAGGCGCCCCCCGCGCGCTGTTCCGGGAAACCACTCCCGAACTGCCGGCGCCCGACGCCCTGGAGTCCATCCTCTGGGACCGCCGGACGAAACGGCACAGCACCCGCGGCCACCCGCTCGCGCCGCTCCGCAGCCGGCTCGCCGCCGCCGGATTCCCGACCGCGAAGGAAGTGGCGGCGCTGCCGACCGGCGCCGAGGCGCGTTACGCCGGGATCGTCATCTGCCGCCAGCAGCCGGGCACCGCCTCCGGAGTGGTCTTCATGACCCTCGAAGACGAAACCGGTTTCGTCAACCTGATCCTCTGGGCGGAGGTGTTCCGGAAGAACCGGCGCCTCGCCGCCGCCCGCTCTTTCCTCGCCGCCGCCGGGCACATCGAAGCGGAGCGGGGAGCCGCGCACCTGGTCGTCGAAACCCTCTTCCCGCCGACCCTGCCGAGTCCGGAGGCCGCGCCGCCGCTCCCCCACTTCGAGATCGAAACCGGCGAAGAACCCCGCAGTTGGAGATAGCGCCGCCCTTCTCCGCCACGGTCGTCAAACGCCATCGAACCGGAACTCCGCGCCGGCACGGTTCCCCGCCGGGTCTCCGCCGGCGGCCGGGAGGCCGTACCGGCCCGATTCGACGACCAGCCATCCGGGCAACGGTACCGGACGATGACCGGTGCCGACGGACGCGGGCCTTCCGGAGGCGCCGCCGAAAGCCCATTCCCGGGTCTCCGGCGCCTCCACCGGGGAACTCCACCGGCTACGCCCTCGACGAAAGATCTCCCCCTGCCCTTCGCCGTCCGCAGCAGACCCGAGACCTCTGCGGCGGTGACGACGGCGTCCCGGGGGGTGCGCGGGGCGCACCGTTAGAATCGGATCCAGTACGGCGCGGCGAGGGGCGATCGATCGCCGACGGGCAGCGCCGGGAAGGTGGGCGATGGCGACGAAGAAGAGCCGGAAAACGAGGAGCGCGGGGGAAACGGCCGCGCGACCCGGCGGCGAGCCGGTGGTGCTGCTTCTCCGGGGGGAACCCGCAGATCGCGAAGGCGGACGGCGACGCCCCGGTGCAGGCGTACATCGCCGCCATGCGGGGTGGAAGCGCGATCTGGGGCGGCGTCTCGACGACCTCATCGCCCGCGCCGTCCCCGGGGTGAAGAAGGCGGTGCGGTGGAACTCGCCCTTCTACGGCGTCGAGGGGCGCGGCTGGTTCCTGAGTTACCACTGCTTCACCCGCCATGTGAAGGTGACCTTCTTCCTCGGGCGGTCGCTCTCGCCGCCCCCGCCGGGGTCGGGCAAGGACCCGGACTCGCGCTGGGTCGATCTCCACGAAGGCGCACTCGACGAAGAACGGATGACCGAGTGGGTCCGCCAGGCCGCCGCCCGGCCCGGCTGGAAGGGGTTCTGACCGCGCCGGGAAGTCGGAAGCGGCAACGAGGCGACAACGAGGCAGCGGGGCTGCGGCAGTCCCGCGGGTACACCCGCCGGGCGGAACGGCGCCCGCCGCTCGACCGCGGACGGTCCCCGCGGGCCGGTTCGCGCCCCGCCCGGGGGGCTGTCGAGCGCGGGTCCGGCGACAGCGGACGGCGCGGGTCCGGGGCGCTTCGTCCACCGGGCGGCGGACACCTCGGGCGGCGACCTCCCCGACCCTCGGAAGGGACGACAGTTCTTGTCCGGTCGCGCCGCCACGATGCTCCCATGACGACCTCGATCCTCCTTCCGGTCCTCGTCGCCGCCGTCGGCGCCGCGGCCTTCTTCATCGGTCGTTCCCTCGGGGAGCGGCGCGGGCGCAGCGAAGCCCGGCAGGATCTGGAGCGGATCTCCCGGGACGCCGCCGGGCAGAGTTACGAAGCCGCCCGCGAGGCCTGCGAAAAAGCCGCCGGGCAGGCCGTCGAACGGTTGCGGGGCGACGCCGAGCAGCACGGCAAGGCCGCGGCGCAGTCGTTCGCCGCCGTGGCCGCCCCCCTGAAGCAGTCCCTCGACGAGGTGAAGCGGAAGGCCGAGGAACTCGGGAGGGAACGCGCCGCCGACCGGGGTTCGATGCGGCAACTGACGGAGAACCTGTCGCGGCAGGTCGAGGAAGTGCGGGGAAGCGCCCGCTCGCTCCGGGACGCGATGCGGGGGGATCGGCAGGCGCGCGGCCGCTGGGGCGAGATGCAGTTGGAGAACCTGATCCGCGCCGCCGGGATGACCGAGCACTGCGACTTCGACCGCCAGCGGCGGCTGAACGGGAACGGCGGGAACCGGGGTATCCCGGACCTCGTGGTGCGATTCCCCGGCGGCGGGAGCCTGGCAGTGGACGCGAAAGCCCCGCTCGACGCCTATCTGGACGCCACCGATCCGAACGCCACACCGGAACGACAGGCAGAGCGGCTGCGCGCGCACGCCCGGGCGCTCCGCGGCCAGGTGGACGCACTGGCCAGGCGGCGGTATCCCGACGAGATGGACGGCCCGCCGTTCACGGTGCTGTTCCTGCCGATGGAATCCCTGCTCGCCGAGGCCGAACGGTGCGACTCCGGACTGATCCGCGACGCCTGGAGCAAGCGGGTGGTCATCGCCACTCCGACCACGCTGCTCGCCCTCCTCTGGAGCGCCGCCGCGAGTTGGCGCGACTTCCACGGCACCCGGCGCGCGGACGAGTTGCGCCGGCAGGCGCTCGAGGCCGGGAGCCGGCTGGAGAAGTTCCTGGAGCACTTCGCCGGAGTCGGGACCGGCCTGGCGAAGGCCACCGACGCCTACAACGCCGCGGTCGGTTCCGGCGAGCGGCGGCTCTTCCCGCAACTGCAGCGCCTGCGCGAACTCGAAGGCGGGGAAGCCGCCGGGCGGGACCCGTCGAACCGCCGCCTCCCCGAACCGGTCGAAGCCGTCCCCCGCCCGATATTCGGCGGCCCGACCCTCCCGCCGGGCCCGACTCCGGGGCCGACTCCGGGCGAGGCCGTCCTCCCCCGTCCCGCCGGGCCCCGTCCCGCCGGGGAGAACCCGGCGCCGCGCCTGGCCGCGGCGCTCCGGGACGCCGAACCGGTCCGACGCGCCGGCTGAACCGGGAGCGTCGGAACGCGAACCCGCGCGGCTCCCGCCGGCGCCGCTCCCGCCGCTTCGTCCCCGCCGGCGGGCCGCAGCCACACCCGGGCCGCACGCAGACGCCGTTGTGAGGGAACTGGGAACTTCGCCGGAGGAATCGAGAAGCCGCTCGGTGCCGGAAGCGGCGGCCGCTAGACTGCGGCGCGTGAATCTGGTGGAGGTTCCCGGGCCGTTCCGTCCCGGTCCCGGCCGGCTGCCGCCGTACCTGGCCGGACGGGAGGCGGAACAGGCCCTGTTCCGGTCCCGTCTCTCCCTCCTCGACCGGGGAACGCCGACGCCGAGCGAAATCATCCTCTACGGCCCGCGCGGTAACGGCAAGACGGCGCTCCTGACCTGGATCGAGGAGGTGGCCGCTCCTTCGTACGCCGTGGATGTGATTCGACTCACACCGTCGAAGATCCGGACCGGGCTCCAACTGGCGGAGCGCCTCCTCCCGGACCATTGGTGGGAGGCGATCAAGCCGGACACGATCGCCCTCCGGGGCCTGACCTGGCGCCCGGGAGCGGACGCCCGGCCGCCGGAGGCAGACCAGGTGCTGGCCGCCCGGGCATCGAAGCGGGGGCTGCTCCTGCTCCTCGACGAAGCACACACGCTCGACCCCCGAGTGGGACAGGAGTTGCTGAACGCAGCGCAGGAGGTGGGACAGGCGGCGCCGTTCCAACTGGTGCTCGCGGGAACGCCGAACCTGCGCGCGCACCTCCAGACGATGAGCGCTTCCTTCTGGAACCGCGGGCACAAACTGCGGATCGGTCGGTTGGACGAATCCGCCGCCGCGGACGCCATCCGCTGCCCGCTCGAAGCCGAGGCGACTTCGATCTCCGACGAGGCCCTGGCGCATATCGTCGGCGAGAGCCACGGGTATCCGTATTTCCTGCAACTCTGGGGAGCGACGCTCTGGAACCGGGCCTACGCCGACCCGTCCATTCCCGAGCAGGACCTCACGGCTGAGGACACCGCTGCCTGCCAGTCCATCTTCGAGTCGGAGAAGAACGATTACTACGCCGATCGTTACGACGAACTGAAGAAGATCCGTCTGCTCGGTCCGGCGCGGGCGGTCGCCGAGGCCTTCGAAACCGAGGACCGCCTGAGCGATCCCGAACTCGAAGCCGCGGTCCACCGGGGACTGGGGCCGGAAGCGGACTACGACGCGGTGGAAGCGGCGGCCGAACAGTTCCGACACCTCGGCCTCATCTGGCGCGCGGGGGCGGCTCTGGACTGGGAGCCGGGCATTCCCAGCCTGATGGATTACCTCCGGGAAGTCGTCCCGGGCGCCTGAATCTCCGCCGAAACCCCGAATCCGACGGGCGGCGCGCCGGGTTCCCCGGCCGGAACCGTCCGTGGCCGGTCCCCCGAGTCGAGCGCGCCACCCGCTAAACTGGGGCGCATGACGCTGCTGGATGTTTCCGGGCCGTTCCGCCCCGGTACCGGCGGGCTCCCGCCGTACCTGGCCGGCCGGGCGGAGGAACAGGCCCTGTTCGAGTCGCTGCTCTCCCTCCTCGACCGGGGCGCGCCGACACCGAGCGAAGTCATCCTCTACGGCCCGCGCGGCAATGGCAAGACTGCTTTCCTGGCCTGGGTCGAAGAGGTGGCCGCCCCCTCGTACTCCGTGGATGTGGTGGCGCTCACACCCTCCGATATCCGGACCACCCTCCAACTGGCGGAGCGCCTCCTTCCGGACCACTGGTGGAAGGGGATCGAGCCGGACACGATCGCCCTGCGGGGCCTGACCTGGCGGCCGGGGAAGGACGCCCCGACTCCGGCGCCGCGCCAGGTGCTGGAGGCGCGGGCGTCGAAGCGTGGGCTGCTCCTGCTCCTCGCCGAAGCGCACACCCTCGACCCCCGAGTGGGACAGGACTTGCTGAACGCCGCGCAGGCGGTGGGACGGAAGGCGCCGTTCCTGCTCGTGCTCGCCGGAACCCCCAACCTGCGCGACCACCTCGGAACGATCGGCGCTTCGTTCTGGAACCGGAGCCGCAAACTCCGGATCGGGCGGCTGGACGAATCGGCCGCCGCAGACGCCATCCGTCTGCCGCTGGAATCCGAGGAAACCTCCATCTCCGACGACGCCCTGGCCCATGTCGTTCGCGAGAGCCACGGGTATCCGTTCTTCCTGCAACTCTGGGGAGCGGCGCTCTGGCACCGGGCCCACGCCGACCCCTCCCTTCCCGCCCAGCGCCTCACCACCACCGACACCGAGGCCTGCCAATCCGTATTCGAGTCCGAGAAGAACGATTACTACCTCGACCGTGACAACGAACTGGAGCGAGCCGGACTCCTCGAAGTGGCGCGCTCGGTGGCGGAGTTGTTCGTCGAGCGGCAGCGGGTGAGCCGCGAGGAGATCCAGGCCGCGGTGCGTCGCGCGCCCGGCTTCGACGATGAGGAGAAGGCGTTCGCGGCCCGGACGACGCTGGGTCACCTGGGTTTCCTCTGGCAGGCGAGTGGAACCCGGGACTGGGAACCGGGGATTCCGAGTCTGATGGACTACATCCGGGAAGGCGTCCCGGCGTCCTGAACCCCTCCCCGAGGCCGGCGAACCGCTCTCCCGCTCCGCGCCGTCCGGGGCCGGTCACCGGAACCGAGGCCGGCGCCCGCTAAACTGGGGCGCATGACGCTGCTGGATGTTTCCGGGCCGTTCCGCCCCGGTACCGGCGGGCTCCCGCCGTACCTGGCCGGACGGGCGGAGGAACAGGCCCTGTTCCGGTCGTTGCTCTCTCTCCTCGACCGGGGTGCGCCGACACCGAGCGAAGTCATCCTCTACGGCCCGCGCGGCAACGGCAAGACGGCTCTCCTGGCCTGGATCGAAAAGGTGGCCGCTCCTTCGTATTCCGTCGATGTGATCCGACTCACACCGTCGAAGATCCGGACTGGCCTCCAACTGGCAGAGCGTCTCCTCCCGAAGCATTGGTGGAAGGGGATCAAGCCGGACACGATCGCCCTCCGGGGCCTGACTTGGCGGCCCGGAGCGGACGCCCCTCCGCCGGAGGCGGACCGGGTGCTCGCCGCGCGCGCCTCGAAGCGGGGGCTGGTCCTGCTCCTCGACGAAGCGCACCGGCTGGAACCCCGGGTGGGGGAGGAGTTGCTGAACGCCGCGCAGGAGGTGGGACGGGAGGCGCCGTTCCTGCTGGTGCTCGCCGGAACGCCGAACCTGCGCGCGCATCTCGGGACGATGGAGGCTTCCTTCTGGAACCGGGGGCGCAAACTGCCGCTCGGCCGGCTGGACGAAGCCGCCGCGGCGGACGCCATCCGACTGCCGCTGGAATCCGAAGATACCTCGATCTCCGACGACGCCCTGGCCCATATCCTCGGCGAGAGCCACGGGTATCCGTATTTCCTGCAACTCTGGGGGGCGGCCGTCTGGAACCGGGCCAACGCCGACCCCTCCCTTCCCGAGCAGAACCTCACGGCTGCCGACACCGCAGCGTGCCAGTCCGTCTTCGAGTCGGAGAAGAACCACTACTACCTCGACCGCTACAACGAACTGGAGGAGGCGGGGCTGCTCGAAGTCGCGCGCTCGGTCGCGGAATCGTTCGCCGGGCGGAAGCAGGTGAGCCCCCCGGAGACCTTGGCCGCCGTGCGCCGGGTGCCGGGTTTCGACGACCGGGAGAAGGCGGTCGCCGCCCGCAGGACACTCGACCACCTCGGTTTCCTCTGGCAGGCGACCGGAACCCCGGACTGGGAACCGGGCATTCCCAGCCTGATGGACTACATCCGCGAGTTCGTCCCCGCCGCCTGAGCCTGGCCGGGGGCCCCGCCGAAGCCGCCACCGACCGGGGGGAGCGCGTCTCCTTCCCCGGCCTCGAGGCGGAGACCCGATCCCTCCGGCCCGGGAGGCGCCCGCTAAACTGCGGCGCATGACGCTGCTGGATGTTTCCGGGCCGTTCCGCCCCGGTGCCGGCGGGCTCCCGCCGTACCTGGCCGGACGGGAGGGGAACAGGCACTGTTCCGGGCCCGTCTCGCCCAACTCGACCGGGGAGAAGCGCCGCCGAGCGAAATCATCCTCTACGGCCCGCGCGGCAACGGCAAAACCGCGTTCCTGGTTTGGATCGAGGAGGTGGCCAATCCTGCGTACTCCGTGGATGTGATCCGACTCACCCCTTCGAAGGTCAGGGCCGGCCACCAACTGGCAGAGCGCCTCCTCCCGAACACCTGGTGGGACGAGGGTGTGCCGGACACGCCGGCCGTCCGGGAACTGACCTGGCGGCCGGGGAGCGACGCCAGGGTGCCGGCGGCGGACCAGGTGTTCGCGGCGCGGGCGTCGAAACGACCGCTGGTCCTGCTCCTCGACGAAGCGCATCAACTGGATCCGCAAGTGGGCGAAGAGTTTCTGAACGCCGCGCAGAGAGTGGGACGAAAAGCGCCGTTCCTGCTGGTGCTCGCCGGAACCCCGGACCTCCGCACCCACCTCGGGACGATGGGCGTTTCGTTCTGGAACCGGGGAGGCAAACTGCGGATCAACCGGCTGGACGAATCCGCCGCCGCGGACGCTATCCGCCGACCGCTCGAAGCCGAAGGAATCCCGATCTCCGAGGACGCCCTGGCCCATATCGTCCGCGAGAGCGAGGGGTATCCGTACTTCGTGCAACTCTGGGGCGCAACGCTCTGGAACCGGGCCAACGCCGACCCGTCCGCTCCCTCGCAGCGCCTCACCACTACCGACACCACGGACTGCCAGTCCGTATTCGAGTCGGAGAAGAACGACTACTACCTCGACCACTACAACGAACTGGAAGAGGAAAGGCTGCTCAGGGTCGCGCGCTCGGTCGCGGACCTGTTCACCGAACGACAGCAGGTGCGCCCCCAGGAGGTCATGGCCGCGGTGCGCCGCACGCCCGGTTTCGACGATGCGAAGAAGGCGTTCGCGGCCCGGACGACGCTGGGCCACCTGGGTTTCCTCTGGCAGACGACCGGGAGTCCGGACTGGGAGCCGGGCATTCCCAGTCTGATGGACTACATCCGCGAGTTCGTCCCGCGCGCCTGAATACCCCGGAGCAGACTCTCCCGGTCAGTGGCTGCTCCGGCGGTTCGACCGCAGCGATGTCGCTGACGGCAGCGCCGCCGGTCAGGCCCGGACGCGGCGGCGTTGCCACTGCCGGAACGCCCAGCGGAGGACGAGCAGGCCGCAGAGGGTCGAGAGCGGCCACATGGCGGCGGCATACCGCATCTTTCCGAAGTTGAAGAACGCGATCAGCAGGAAGTAGCCCTGCACCGCCGCCGCGGAAACGGCGGCGACGACGATCTCCGGGGACACGCTTCCCGCTCCCCGCCGGAAGCGTTGGCCGGCGGCGATCCCGAGGGCCAGGAGGGAAGCGGCGAACACGGCGAGCGCTGCCGCCCGGTTCAGGAAAAGCGCCCAACCGGGCAACTGCCGGCTCGGCGGCACCGGGTCGCGGAGCCGCGCCTCGCGCAGCAGCAGCGAGTCCGGGAACGAAGGCGGGAACGAGTCCCCGAAGCCGGCGGCGTAGGCGCGGTGGCGGAGCGCGAAGTCCTCGTCGTGGAGGGCGTCGTGGGTCCAGAGGGCGACATAGTGGACGCGGGCGTTGTCCAGCCATTCCCCCGGCGCGGCGAGGAGGGCGGAGCGGCCCAGCGCGCCGAGCAGCCGGTCCGGGGGCACGCCGCGCTCTTCCGCCAGGGCCTCGACCCGCGCCTGGAACAGCCGGAAGTAGGTGGGGTGCTGGGCGGCGTGCTCGGCTCGGCCGAGGAGCACCGAGCGCAGGTGGGCATCGGGCGCCTCGGCGAGCGCCGCGCGGATCGGGGCCAGCGTCCGCCGGGCGTCGGCGAAGAACCCGTCCACCTCCGGGTCTCCCGAAGCCGGCGGTTCCGAAGGGAGGAGCAGCGCCTTCGCGAAGAGGTGGCGGTTCGCGATGTTCGGTCGGCGCTCGAGATCGGGATAGGCGCGGCTCCAGACCCGGTTCTCGACCACGAGGGCGAGCGCGACCGGCAGGAGGAGGGCCGCGGGCAGCAGCCGCGCGCCGCGCCCCGAACCGTCGAGTACGGGCCCCCTCCGCCAGTACAGGAAGAGCAGGCCCGGCGCGATGGCCAGCAGGAACATCGCCGAGGGCCGGACGGTGACGGCCAGACCGAGGAGCGCCGCAGCGGCGGCGAAGAGCCACCACGAACGCCGGACGGCAGCCCGGGCGACGACCCCCGCCAGGAGCGTCAGCAGCGGGACGAACGCCGCCTCCGACACGACATAGGCGTGGAACCGCGCCAGCGCGCACCCGGCGAAGAGGAGCGCGGCGGCGAGGAGCGACAGCCAGGGCGCCGCGAGCGTCCGCAGAAGCGACCAGGCGAGGAACGCGATCGAGAAGGCGGCGAGCAGGAGTTGCGCCCGGGGGACGGCCTCCGGACTCTGCGAAAACACCCCCACCAGGTCCAGGAACACCGGGTAGCCGGCCCATCTCGAGGCCCATCTCCCGCCGCCGAACTCCCGGTACGACTCGCTGTCGCCGGCGACGATCGCCGATTCCCCGAGCGGCGACCACCGCCCGGCGCCGATCGGCGCCGACCAGAAGACCGCGCCGTAGGCGGCCGCCGCCAGCAGGAACAGCCAGGGCAGGCGGCGCTCGGCCAACGCGGTGAGCGGGCGCCGGCGACGCGGCCCGCCGGGCGCTCCGGAGGGGTCGTTCATCACCGGCGCCGGGCTCCCCCTCCCCGGGCCGGGGCGCTCCGCCCGACCGGCCGGAGGAGTCGCGCCCGGGGGACGGCTTCCGGACTCCCCGAGAACGCCCCCACCAGGTCGAGGAACACCGGGTAGCCGGCCCATCTCGAGGCCCATCTCCCGCCGCCGAACTCCCGGTACGACTCGCTGTCGCCGGCGACGATCGCTGATTCCCCGAGCGGCGACCACCGGCCGGCGCCGATCGGCTCCGACCGGACGAACGCGCCGTAGGCGGCCGCCGCCAGCAGGAAGAGGCAGGGCAGCCGGCGCTCGGCCAGCGCAGTGAGCGGGCACCGGCGACGCGGCGCGCCGGTCGCTCCGGAAGGGTCGTTCGTCACCGGCGCCGGACACACCCTCCCCGGGCCGGGGCGCTCCGCCCGACCGGTCGGCGCGGTCGTCGCACCCGTCGGCGGTGTCCGGTCGGCCGGCCGTTCTCCGGGAAGGCGGCGACGGACTTCACTTCGGGACTTCACTTCGGGACTTCACTTCGGGACTTCACGACGGGCCCCCCGGACGCCGGCGGTTCTCCTTCCGGCGGCGCCCCGCGCCCGCAACTTCGCCTTCCGGGGCGCCGCGCCGGCGCGGCCGGGAGGACGCCGGTCCCGGCCGCGCCCGCGGCCCGGTGAGGCTCTCCGGGCGGCGGCGCCCTTCGTCGGAAACGGCGCCCCGGGCGGCGTTGCCGGGTTCGCCCGGACCGGAGACTCCGGCGCCCGGCGTCGGTCAGCGGGCATCCGGGAGAGCCGCGGCAGCCGACTCCCCGGAACCGGCGCGGGAGTCCGCCGTGATCCGGCCGGCCTCGAGCCGGAGGACCCGGTGGGCGCCGTCCAGCAGCGGCCGGCGGTGGGTGACGGCGAAGATGGTCATCCGGGAGGCCAGCGCCCGGAGCGACTCCACGATCCGGCGCTCGGTCGCGGCGTCGAGCGCGCCGGTGGCCTCGTCCAGCACCAGGAGCGTCGGCTCCCGGAGCAGGGCCCGCGCGAGGGCGATCCGCTGCCGCTCCCCGGCGGAGAGGCGCCCGCCCCGCTCCCCGACCATGGTGTCGAGCCCCCGCGGCAGGCGCGTCACGAACTCCGCCGCCGCCGCCGCTTCCAGCGCCGCGCGCAGTCGGCCCGGGTCGAGGTCCCGCCCGGGCCAGGCCAGGTTCGCCCGGACCGTGTCGTGGAACAGGTAGGGGACCTCCGGCACGACGGCGCAGGAGGCCCGCCAGCGGCGGAGATTCGAATGGTCGAGCGGCGCGCCGTCCACCAGGACCTCCCCGTTCGAGGGTCGGAGCAGTCCCAGGAGGAGGTCCGCCAGGGTGCTCTTCCCCGCTCCCGACGGCCCGGAGAGCGCGGTGAACTCCCCGGGTTCGAGGGTGATGGTGACCCCGCGGAGCGCCGGCCCCGGCAACCGCGCCGGCTCCGGACGGGACGCCCCGGTCGAAGCCGCTCCCGGAGGCGGCGGCTCTTCCGCGCTCCGGGGCGCCGGGTACCGGAAGGACACCTCACGGAGGGTCAGCGACCGGCGGAACGCCGGCGGGTCCTCCTCCCGGCGCGCCGGCGAATCGGCGGCCGGCGCCGGGCCGGCGGCGCCGACCGCCGCGGCGTCTTCCGCGAGGACCTCCAGCCCGGCGAGGGTCTCCCGGGCGTGGCCCACCGCCGGGAGCGTGTTCGCGAGGTCGTGCGCCCGCTGCTGCAGCGTCCCCAGGGCGGCGACGGTGCGGGCGGAGAGCAGGATCACCACCGCCAACTCCGACGGCGGCAGGTTCCGGGCGACGAGGGCGAACCAGACGATGGCGGCGAGCGCGACGGCGGCGCCCACCTGGAGCGCCGCGAGAGCGAGGGCGCTGGTCGTCGCCGAAGCCAGCCGGCGCTCCCGCAGCCCCCGGACCGCCGCGCCGAAACGGGCGCCGTGGACCGCTTCCGCCGCCTGGCTCTTCGCCTCTTTCAGGCCGCCGAGGAAATCCTGCACCTGGTTGAAGATCTCCCGGTTGGCGTCGGTGATCCCCTGCCCGAGCGTCCCGGAGCGGCGGAGCAGCGGCCAGGTGACGAGAAGCAGCGCGACCCCGGAGACCAGGATCAGGCCCGAGGTTCCCGGGGAGAGGAAGAAGGCGGCGCCCAGCGGGATCGCCGCCACCACCGCCGCGACGACGATCCGCAGCAGGTTGCCGACCGCCAGGCCGATGCGGCGCACCTCCCCGGTGAGCACATGGCGGAGATCCGCTTCCCGGCGGCCGCCGATCGCCTCCCAGCGCGCCCGGGCCACCGCCCGGTGGAGATCCTCCCGGAGTCGGTCCACGAAGCCCAGCCGGGTCCGGGCCAGGAGCACTTCCCGCTGCCAGCCGGTCAGGGCGCGGACGACGACCAGCGCGACGAAGAGGCCCAGCGCCAGCGGCAGCGTCAGCGGGGCGCCCAGACTCTCGACCAGGCCGGAGATCGCCCGGGCCGCCGCCCCCGGCGCCGCCTCCGCCCCGGTGAAACCGGCGGCTTCGATGAGCGGGATCAGCAGGAGCAGCCCGAAGGTCTCCATGACATTCGAGGCCACCAGGAAGCCCAGGGCCAGCATCGTCGTCCCCGGCCGGTGGGCGAAGAGCGCCCGGCCGACCCGCGCCGCTTCCCGCAGGACGCCCCCGGACCGCGCCGGCGCGCCCGCCGTCCCGCCCGCCGACGGCGAACCGGAACCCGCCGGCGGCGAATCGGAACCCGCCGGCGGCGATCCGGAATCTCCGGAGGGGGCTGTCATCCTGCGTTCCGCCGGGGAGGGGGACAGCGGCGGGCCGGGGAGCCGTACCGAACGCCGCCGGCGCCTCAGTCCGGCAGGTGTTCCCGGGTCAGGTTCCGCGGCGCGTCGGCGGTGCAGAGCACATCGTCCTCGACCCGGACGCCGCCGTAGGGCCGGAGCGCCTCCACGATCTCCCAGTCCACCGCGGCCCGCTCCGTCTCCCCCCGTTCGCTCCACTCCTTCAGCAGCGACTCGATGAAGTACACCCCCGGCTCCACCGTCACCACCTGCCCCGGTTCCAGCGTCCGGGTGCTGCGCAGATGCGGCCGGTTCTTCGGCGGGGGGGCGCGCCGGCCCTCCCGGTCGCGGAGGTGCCCCCCCACATCGTGCACCTGGACGCCGAGGTGGTGGCCGAGGCCGTGGGGGAAGAACACCGCGCTGAGTTCGTTCTCCACCGCCGCCTCCGGGGAGATCCGCAGCACCCCCGCCTCCCGCAGCACCCCGGCGAGGGCGAGGTGGGCTTCCTCGTGCCCCTCCGCCCAGGGAGTCCCGGCGCGGACGCGGTCGCAGAGGCCCCGCTGCGCCCGGTCCACCGCGGCGATCAAGTCGGCGAAACGCGGGTCGGCCCCGGCTCCGGCGTGGGTCCGGGTGATGTCCGAGGCGTAGCCCCACACCCGGGCGCCGGCGTCGAGGAGCAGGCTCTTCCCGGTGCGGGGCGCGGACCGCTTCCCCTCGTAGTGGAGCACCGCCCCCTTCTCCCCGATCCCCACGATCGTCGGGTAGGGGAGGTCGGCCTCGGTCCCGCCGACGGCGGCGAGGAACGCCCGGTGGATCTCCAACTCGCTCCCGCCCTCCCGGAAGGCCGCCTCCGCCGCCCGGTGCCCCGACGCGCCGACCCGGTTCGCCTCCGAGATCCGGGCCACCTCGTAGGGGGTCTTCTCGGCGCGGCGCCAGTCGAGGCGGCTCAGCAACTCCGGCGGGTCGGCGAAGAGGCCGAGCGCCGCCGCCAGTTCCCGGCGCTCCCCGATGTACGCGGCCCGGGCCTCGCCCAGCCGGCGGGCGAGCGCCGCCACCGTCTCCCGCCGGCTGCCGCAGGACTCGATCTCGAATCTCCCGGCCCAGAAGGCGCCGCCCACCGCCGGGCTCTCGTACCAGTAGTCGTCCGGGAGATGGGCGACCAGCACCGGCTGCTCCTCCGGCCGGAGCAGCAGCAGGTGGCCGGGCGCCTCCGCCGGGCAGAAGTGGAGGAAGTGGGCGTTCGCCCGGAAGACCGGCGCCTGGTCGTCCCGGTAGTAGCAGCGGGCCAGGCCGGCGTCGAGGACCAGCGCCTCGAAGCCGGTCGCTTCCAGGTCTTCGGCCAGTTCCCGCCGGCGGAGGTCGAGGTGTTCCCCGAAGAGCGCCGCCGCCGCGTCCGTCATCGGCGAAAAGGATACGCCCCGATCGTCGCCCCGGTCCTCCCGCCGGACACCCCCGACCCGCCGCCGCCGGGGCTCCGTCCGGTTCAGCGGGGCGCCGGGGGCACCGTGACCTCCGCCCCCCAGGCCTCCCCCTCCCCGGGCCGGTACTGCCCGGTGCGCAGGCGCGCCAGCGGCCAGTCGGGCAACGCGACCAGCGCCAGGCACTCCCCGCCCTGCCGGGCGCCGTGTTCCCCGAAGTCGAAGTCCCGGTTCTCGAAGCCGTGCTCCCGCCGCTCCCCGGGAAGATCGGCCGGGGCCGCCGGGAAGAGGTGCAGGAAGAACCGCGCCTCGAGGTCCTCCTCCGCGCACGGGGCCCGGTGGTAGAGCAGGGCGCCGTCCCGGAAGTAGAGGTCGAAGGTCGAACGCGCCGCCGGCGCCCCGGCGCTGCCGGAGGCGAGGGCCGCGAGGGCGTCGGCGTAACGGTCCCGGTCGGGCCGCACGACCGCCCGCCAGAACGGCGGCTCGCCCGGCCGCCACTGGCCGGTGGTGACCGAGGCGAGTTCGTGGGCCGGCAGCGGGACCAGGGCCAGGCACTCCCCGTCGAGGATCATCCCGTGCTCGGCGAAGTCGAAGTCCCGGTTCTCGAACCCGGGGGACGCGCCCCCGGGCAGGTCCGCCGGGTCCCGCGGCCGGAGATGGAGCAGGAACCGGGGGGCGGCGTCCTCCTCCCCGCAGGGCGCCCGGTGGTAGGCGAGGGTCCGCTCGTCCGGGCTCCCGTCCGTCCTCTCCTCGAGGTAGAGATCGAAGTCCGAGCGCGCGACCGGCTCGCCCCAGTCCCCGGCGAGGATCCGTTCCCGCTCCGCCCGGAAGCGGTCGAAATCCAGCCGGGCGGTGGCTTCCCAGCGGGCCGCCGGATCGGGGGGCCGCTGCCCGGTGGTGAACCGGCCTACGGGGTACGGCGGCAGCGGGACGATCGCGGCGCAGGCCCCGTCGAGCCGCATCCCGTGCTCCCGGAACGGGAAGCCCCGCTCCTCGAATCCGCGGTCCGCGAACCCGCGGTCCGCGTAGCCCTGCTCCCGGCTCGCGGCCGGCAGGTCGGCGGGGACCGCCGGGAACACCTGCAGCGAGAAATCCGGAGCGGTGTCCGCGGCGGCGCAGGGCTCGCGGAGGTAGAGGAGCGAGTCGCCCCGGTCGTAGATCTCGAAGCGCGAACGAACGAGCGGCGGCCCGAAGTCGCCGGCGCGGGCGGCCGCGGCGGCGCTCCGGTAGGGGTCCGGACGGGGCGGCAGCGACCGGGCCACCCGGTACACCGCCCCGTCTTCGAGTTCCGCCACCGCCCGCAGGCCCGGGAGCAGGCGGAGCGCCGGCGCGCCGTACTCGCAGGGCGGGCTCCATCTGCCGTGGAACGAGACGACGAAGGCCCCCTCGGGCGCCTCCTCCAGCCAGTCCCGGAGGCGCTCTTCCACCGGGGGGGCGCGCCGCGGCCGCCAGGTGGGGAGGCAACTCCAGGGGTATCCCCGGTCGCGGTAGTCGCCGCCGCCGACCTGGTGGAAGGCCAGGATCACCGGTTCGTTGCTGAACACCGGGCCGCGGAGCGGGTTCTCCCGGAGGTGCGCCAGGAGTTCGGAACGGGCCCAGCCCGGCCCGGAGTAGCCCAGGTAGATCTCCCCGGCGCGGGCCCGGCGGATCCCCTCCACATTCGCCGCTCCCTGCCCCGCCGTCCAGAGGAGGAGCGCAGCGCCGGAGAGCAGGGCCGCCGTCCGGGCGCGGGGGCGGCCCGGGGCGAAGAGCGCGCCTCCCATCCCCTCCCCGAATCGCCGCCTCCCGGAGCGGGGTTCGGCGCGCCCGGCCGTTCCCCGGCCCCGTTCGTCGGCGAGGAGCCGGTCCAGGGTCGCCGCGACCACCACCAGGAGCGGCAGGAACAGCGGCAGCAGGTACCGGGGAGGCAGGCCCCGGAGGTCTATGGCGGCGACGGTGGCCACGAGGAGCCCCAGGTAGCCGAGCGCGAACACCCCGAAGACGGTCGCCGGGCGCCCCGGGGAGGAGCGCCGATCGCTCCTCCGCCCGCCGGCGCGTTGCCCCCACCGGTCGCGGAGGGCGGCGGCGGCGAGCGGGAGCAGGGCCGCGCCGGCCAGCCCGGCGAGCGCGAGGAGCGGCCCGGCTCCCCCGAGGGCGCCTTCGGGGGGGACCGGCCGGGCCCAGTCCAGCAGGCCGCTCCCGAGTTCCCCGAGCAGCGCGGAGAGCGGTCGGTGGGCCGCGCGGGACTCGTTCCCGGTCCAGTCGAAGGCCAGCGAGTGCCGGAGGAGCCACAGGCCCATCGGCGCCCCGGCGATGACGGAGAACACCAGCGTGTGCCGGAGCCGCTGCCGGAACGGCGCCCCTCCGGAGCAGAGCAGCAGCAGCCCCACCGCCCCGGGCACGGCGGCGCCGACGAGCCGCGAGGCCCAGGCGAGGCCGCTGAACACCGCCGCCCGGACGAGCGCCCCGGGGCGCCGTCCCCCGGCGAGGAACCGCTCGGTCTCCGCCAGGGCGAGCACCGAGAACAGGATCAACAGCAGGTCGGTCATCGCCCAGGCGGCCTGCGCGGCGAGGGGCGCCGCCAGCGCCGCCGAGAGCGCGCCCCAGACCACGAGGAAGCGGGAACGGAGGCGGCGGCCGAGCGTCCGGCCCACGACGAAGACGCTGCCCCCGAACGCCGCCGCCCCGAGGGGCCCGGCGAGCGCCGCCGGGTCGAAGAGGCCCAGGCCCAGCGCCGCCAGCAGCAGCGGGTAGAGCGGCGGCCACATCAGGGTGTAGAGCGTCCCGTCGAAGTGGGTGAAGCCCTGCCCGGCGGCCAGGTTCCGCGCCGTCTCCAGGTAGTAGAGGGAGTCGAGTCCCAGGAAGACGCCCCGGGCGTCCTGCCGGAGGAGCACCGAGAGGACCGCGCCGAGCGCCGCGGCCGCCGGCAGGACGAGCGTGAACCAGGCGCCGAGGGGCCGCGCCTCCCCGGCGGGCTCGGAAGGGGAAGAAGAAGGAACCGGCATCGGGCGGGTCAGCGGTCGGCGGGAACGGGAGGGCTCGCGGGGCTCCGGGCCGGGGATGCCGGAAGCAGGCAGGGCGGAACGGGAGGGACGACCCCGGGGCCGCCTCCGCCCCGCTACCGGCCCCGCCCGCCGGCTGTCGGGAGGTCCTTCCCCGCCGGCGGCGCGTCCTTCCCCGCCGGCGGCGCGTCCTTCCCCGCCGCCGGCGCGCCCTTCCCGGCCGGCGGCGCGTCCTTCCCGGCCGGCGTCCGGCTCGGGGCGCGGCCGGCCTCGGCGCTGTCGGGCTCGGCGCTGCCGGGGCGTTCGTTCCCGGAGGGCGTCCCGTTCCCGGAAGGCGGTTTCCGGAAGACGGCGAGGAAACTGGATCCGAGGAGCCGCACCCCGGGGCCGCCGACCCCGCGGAACCGGAGGCGCCAGGGCGGGAACAGCGCCCACCACTCGTCGAGGGCGAACCCCGCGCCCTCCGCCGCCGCCCGCATCGCCGCGGGGGCGTGGTGGTACGGCGCCGGGAACGAGTCGGAGGAGAGGCGGAGGCGCCCGACCAGGGAGAGCAGCCGGTGCGCCGCCCGGTGCACCCAGGCGGCGCGGTTCCCCCAGACGACCACCAACCGTCCGCCGGGGCGCAGCACCCGCGCCGCCTCGCCGAACAGCCGCGCCACCTCGGCGGACTCGTGTTCCTGGGCCATCTCGATGCTCACCGCGGCGTCGGCGACCTGATCCCCGAACGGCATCTCGAAGGCGTCCCCGCGCACCGCCAGGAGACCCGCGCGCGCCGCCGCCTCGCAGGCCCCGGCGCCGAGTTCCAGCCCGACGACCGCGCTCGGGAGGGAACGGAGCGCCGGCCCGGCCGGCGACCGTCCGTTCGCGCCACCGTCGCCGACGAGCGGCCCCGTCATCGCCCCGCCGCCGCAGCCGATGTCGAGCAGGACTCCCGGCGCCGGACCGAGTGCCCCGAGCACCAATTCCCGCTCCCGCCGGAACGACCATTCCGACAGGTAGCCCGACGCCTTCGGGCTCCCCGGGTCGAAGGCGCTCCGCAGCGCCCGGTATTCCGCGGCGTTCGCGGCCGCCCTCCGCGCCGCCTCCGGCGACCGCCGGCGCCCCTCCGACATGCCGGGTTCCAGTCTATCCGGCCGGGCCGCCCCCTCGGCGAACCGGGCTCGAACCGGTCGGGCCTCAGTAGTCCGCGAGGTATCTGCAGAGGTGCGGCCCCAACCGGACCGTCGCCGCCCGGGGGAGGCCGCGCCAGATCCGCAGCGCCGGCGCGTAGCGGCGCCGGAGATCGCCCGGCCGGTCCGACAGGAACAGGACCGGCGCCGGCACGGCCCCGAACTGCTTCTTGAAGCGGTAGGAACCGCCGCCGAACGGCGATCTCCCGAAGTCGAGCACCTCCGCGCCCTCCGCCGCCGCCTGCTCCACGAGCGCCCCGAACACCCGGTGGCCGGGGCGGTCGGCGGCGCGGCGCGCCCCGCCCAGGGGCGTCCAGGCGAGGGGGCCGTCGCGGAACCAGAGGGCCGCCGCCGCGACTTCCCCGTCGGCCCGACTGCGGGCGACGAGGATCCGTCCGTCCAACTCCGAGACCAGCGCCTCATGGAGACGCGCCGGCGGCAGCGGCGCCCCGTTGCGGTCGAGCGCCAGGCGCAGCATCTCCCGGAACGCCGCCAGCCCTTCCGGGCCCTTCTCCTCCGAGACCGCGTACCGGGCGGCGGCGCGGCGGAGCGCCCACCTCGTCCGGTGCCGGAGGCGGCCCCGCCAGCGGGACTCCGGATCCGGGCCCCCGGCCGCGAGGTCGAGCCGCATCACCACCGGGGCGCCGGGAGCGAGGGACTCCTCCGGAACCGGCGCCCCGAGCACCCGGAGCGAGTGCCGCCTCCCGGCGAGTTCCCGGGAGAGGGCGCGCGCTTCGGCGACTTCCAGGTCGGAGTGGTCGAGGCCCGGCAGGTACGAGAGCACCGGCGGGCGGAGGAGCGCCGGGACGACCGCGAACCGCCCTTCCTGCCGCCACCGGTAGGCGGCGCAATAGACCGACCTCCAGGCCGAGACGAACTCCGGACTGTGCCGCCGGCAGACGCCGCCCCCGCCGCCGTTGGGACGCCCGGTCCGGTTCCCGGTCGCCGCCCCCTCCGGCGCCGGCATCAGTAGTCCGCCAGGTACCGGCACAGCGTCGGCGCGGCCCGGTCGGTCAGGGCCCGGGGGAGGCGCCGCCAGACCCGCTGGGCGGCGCCGTACCGGCGGTAGAGGTTCCCCGGCCGGTCCGAGATCCGGAGCAGCGGCACGGTGACCGCGCCGAAGTTCCGCTTGATCCGCCAGGCGCCGCCGCCGAAGGGCGACCGGCCGAAGTCCAGGATCTCCACGCCCTCCGCCGCCGCCTTCTCGACCAGCGCCCAGTAGAGCCGGTGGCCGGGCTGATCCGGATGGCGGAGCGCCCCGCCCCAGGGCGCCCAGGCCAGCGGGCCGTCCCGGAGCCACAGCGCCGCGGCGGCCACCTCCCCGCTCGCGCGGTCCCGAACGACCGGGATCCGCCCGTCGAGGGCCGACCGGAGGGAGTCGAACAGGGCCGCCGGCGGCAGCGGCGATCCGTGCCGGCCGAAGGCCAGGCCCAGCATCTCCCGGAGCGCCGCGAACCCGGCCGGGCCGGACTCCTCGGAGACCTCGTACCGGCGCCGGGCGCGGCGGACCGCGGTGCGCGCCCGGTGGCGCAGGCCGCGCTTCCAGACGGCGTCCGGATCGTGGTCGAAGGCCGTGAGATCGAGCCGGGAAACGACCGGGGCGCCGGGGGCGAGCGCCGCCTCCGGCTCGAGGCTCCCGAGCACCCGGAGGTGGAACCGCCGCCCCGCCCCGATCTCGCGGGCCAGCGCCTCGGCCTCCCCGACTTCGAGGTCCGAGTAGTTGAGGCCCGGCAGGTACGACCACACCGGCGCCCGGAACAGCGAGGGAACCACCGAGAACCGGCCCTCCCGCCGCCAGCGGTACACCCGGCGGTACACCGACCCCCAGACCTCGACGAACTCCGGCCTATGCCTCAGGGACATGCCCCCCCCCCCCCCGCACCTGCGGAACCCGGCCGGGAGCGGTCACCGCGGTCACCCTTCTCCATTCCCCGCTCAGTAGTCCGCCAGGTATCTGCAGAGGCGCGGTCCCAAGCGGCCGGTCAGCCCCCGGGGGAGCGCGCGCCAGACCCGCTGCGCCGGCGCGTAGCGGCGGTACAGGTCCGGCGGCCGGTCCGAGAACCACCGCAGCGGCACCGGAACCGCGCCGAAACTCCGCTTGTAGCGGTAGGAGCCGCTCCCCAGGGCCGACCGGCCGAAGTCCAGGACCGCCACGCCTTCGTTCACCGCCTGCTCGACCAGGTTCCAGAAGAGCAGGCGGCCCGGCCGGGCCGGGTCGCGGCGCGCCCCGCTCCAGGGCGTCCAGACCAGCGGGCCGTCGCGGAACCACAGCGCGGCCGCGGCCACTTCGCCGCTCATCCGCTCACGAACGACCGCGACGCGCCCGTCCAGCGCCGAGCGGAGCGAAGCGAAGAGCGCCGCCGGGGGCAGCGGCGCTCCGTGCCGGTCGAAGGCCGGGGTCAGCATGGCCATCAGGGCCGCGAACCCCTCCGGGCGCAGTCCCCGCCTCCAGACGGCGTCCGGGTCGTGGCCGAAGGCCGCCAGGTCGAGCCGCGAAACGACCGGGCTCCCGGGCGGCACCGACTCCTCGGGTTCCGGTCGGCCGAGCACCCGCAGGTGGAATCCCCCCCCTCCCCCCGATCTCGAGGGCCAGGGCCCGGGCCTCTCCGACTCCGAGATCGGAGTAGGCGAGGCCCGGCAGGTACGACCGCACCGGCGCGCGGCAGAGCGAGGGGACGACCGAGAACCGGCCTTCGCGCCGCCAGCGGTACACGCCCCGATAGACCGCTCCCCACTCGGCGACGAACCCGGGGGTGTGCCGCAGGGACAGGTTGCCGCCGTTTCGGTCCCCGTCGCCGGCCCCGGCCGCGGCGGCCGACTTCATCGCCCGGCTCCGGCCAGCAGCCGATGGCACTCGGTCATGGTCGTCCAACGATACCCGCGCCGGCGGAACCGTTCGCCGAGGGCCGCGAGGTCGGCGAAGCCCCGGGAGCGGCGCCGCGCCAGGAAGTGGCCGGCCTTCAGCCAGGCCGGCATCGCCGTCTCCCCGATCCGGCCCTCCGGAGTCAAGTCCACCAGGTGCAGGTCGTAGATGAGCAGGGCCGGGAGATCGGCCGCCCGGTCGAGGAGCGACTCGAGCCGGGGCCCCAGCAGTTGCCGGTAGGACTGGATGAAGGGGATGCCCGGGCGCCGCCAACTCGCCACCGGGTACTCCGGCAGGGACTCGTCGAGCACGAAGTAGTCGCCCCGCCGGAACACGGCCTCGCGCCGGTTCCCCATGCCGAACCCGGGCAGGATCGAGGAGTCCCACTCGAACCCCTCCGCCACCAGCGCGGCGAAGACCTCCTCGGTCAGCCGGAAGGTGTGCGCCCGGTAGCCGGTCGGCCGCCGGCCGGCGAACCGGGTGAAGGCGGCGGCGCCGGCCCGGAGGCTTCGGGCGTCGTCCCCGGGCCGGCGGTGGTCGTGGCAGTGGAGGTGCAGGTCCGCCCCCGCCTCGAGCAGGGCGGCGCACAGGTCGGGGCGCTCGTCGAAGAGGCGGCCCTCGACGAAGGCGCTGAGCGGCAGGCCGGCCTCCCGCGCCGCCCGGAGCAGGTCCGGCAGCCGGTCGAGGGCGTCCGTCCGCTCCCCGCCGTAGTCGTGCTCCACATCCACCGACAGGACCGCGATCCGGCCCGGGGAGCGCCGGGGCTCGACCCGGTGGATCCCGGGATCGAAGATCTGCATCGTGGCGGTTGCTCTCGGGGTGCTCGGGTCTATCGGGTTTACGGGGTTTATCGGGTTTACGGGGGTTTGTCGCGTTGTACCGGGTTTGCCGGATTTACCCGGGTTTATCGGGCTTATCGGGCTTACCGGGTTTATCGGAGTTACCCGGATTTACCGGACTTACCGGGCCTTATCGGGTTTACCGGATTTACCCGGGTTTATCGGGGTACCGCGTGCATCGGTCTCGCCGGGGCCGGCGGCGTCGTCCGGCGCCGCGCCGCGCTCCCGTTCGTGTTTCAGGAGGGCGACCTCCTGCACCAGGTTCTGGATCCGGCCGGAGAACTCGCTCACCTTCACCGAGAGTTGGAGGATCAGCAGCGCGCACATGAGGATCCCCAGGAAGAGGACGACGGTGACCGGGTCGCCGATCTCGGCCCGGTCGGCGAAGACCTGCACCGGCCCCAGCCAGAGCCGGTAGGTCATCGAGACCAGCGCCATCAGGATCCAGAGCGCGGCGTAGCGCTCCTGCAGCCGGTTGCGGCGGATGAGTTCGACGACCGCGACCAGGAGCGCGAAGCCGGCCAGGAAGGAGATGAGGGTGTGCGCGGTCGGGATCTCCCGGGCGGCGAGCAGGAGCGGCGCGGCGGCCCCCGCCGCGGCGGGCAGGATCACGGCCGGCGCTCCCCGGCCCTGCCGAAGACCGAGACGAACAGCGAGAGCGCCACCTTGAACAGGTACCAGAGCGGCGCGAGGCCCCGGTGCAACTGCCCCCCGCCCTCGTTCGGATACATGTACACCGGGATCTCGCGGACGCGGAGCCCGCTCCGGACCAGCCGGAACACCACATCCGCGTCGGGGAAATCGTAGGGGTGGTCGTCCCGGCTCAGGAACCGGAGGGCGGCCCGGTCGAAGCCCAGGTAGCCGGAGGTGGGGTCGGTGATGCGCACCGGGAGCAGGAGGCGGAGGAGGACGCGGAACAGGGCGATGCCGGCGCGGCGGCCCGGCGTGCCCCGGTAGAGGGGGCCGGCCGGCGGGAACGGGGCCGGGTCCGCCGGGAGGAAGCGGGAACCGATCACCACCTCGGCCTCCCGGAGCGCGTCGACGAGCCGGGGCAGGAACCGGGGGTCGTGCTGGCCGTCCCCGTCCAACTGCAGCAGGACCCGGTAGCCCCGGGCGAGGGCGTACTTGTAGCCGGTCTGCAGCGCCGCGCCGTAGCCGAGGTTCTCCGGGAGGCGGAGCGTCGGGATCCCCGAGCGGGCCAGGATCGCCGCCGAGTCGTCCGTTGAGGCGTCGTCGATCGCCAGCAGGTGGTACCCCTCCCGGCGGACGATCGCCGTGAGCGGGCCCAGCAGGCGCGGCAGGCGCTCCGCCTCGTTCCGCACCGGGAAAACGACCAATACCGAGGGCAGTACCGAGGGCGCCCCCTCCCGCGGGCCGGCCGCCCCTTCCTCCTCGCCGCCGCTCACCGCCGGGCCCGGGGCTCGGCCTTCGCGCGGGTCATCTGTCGGGAGATCGGCCGGAGGGAGGGGGAGGTCGTTCCGGACCGTTCCGGAGAGCGGCCGCCGGGGGAACCGGGGAAGCGTACCGACCCCGCCGCCGGCGGCTCGCGGCGGCGCGCCGTACGGTCCGGGAACCTCTTTCTCTCCTTATCGGGGGGAGGGGGGAGCCGGCTCCGCGGCCCAGAGCTCACCGGAGGCGGCGGTCCACTGCCCGGTGCGGACGCGGCGGACCGGGTATCCGGGGAGGGGAACGATCGCCACGCACTTCGGGGATGGCGAGGCCCGGTCGAGGATCACTCCGTGCTCCTCGAAGCGGAAGTCCCGGTTGTCGAAACGGTGTTCCCGCCGCGCCGCCGGCAGGTGGCCCGCCGCCTCCGGCCAGAGGTGGAGGAAGAAACGCGCCTGCAGTTGCCCTTCGTCGCAGGGCTCCCGCAGGTAGAGGAGCGCCTCGCCCTCGAAACCTCGGAGCGCCGGGGTTCCCCAGCGCACTTCGAAGCCCGCCGGGTTCGCGCCGGTCCCGGGCGGCGCCGCCGATTCGTAGGCGGCGCGCCAGGGATCCGGGCCGGGCGCGGCGGCCCGGGCCATCCGGAAGACGGCGCCGTCGGCGAACTCGGCCACCGGTTCCAGACCCGGAAGGAGGCGCAGCGCGGTGCGGCCGTAGTCGTAGAAGTGTTCCGAGGACCATTCGGCGAGCCAGAGCACCAGGGCGCCCTCCGGGGCCCGGGAGAGGAAATCGTGGAGCCGGTTCGGCAGCCAGCGGACGGTTCCGCGCCCGCCCCGGGCGTGGTGGATCGCGATCCGGTGGATCGGCGGCAGGTTCGTGAAGACCACTTCCGCCTCGGGGTGCTCCCGGAGGTGCGCCAGGGATTCGATCCGGTTCCAGGGCGCGAGGTTGTAGGCCCGTTCGACCGCCAGGTCGGCGGCATTCGCATGGGCGATCGCGCGCGCCTGGAGGGCGGACTGGCCGGCGGCCCAGACGGTGAGCGCCGCCATCAGGAACACCGTGAGGCGGGTCGGCGCCGGGGCGCCGGCGTCGGGAGAGACCCCGAAGAGCCGCCGGCCGGAGAAGTCGCCGAAGCGTCGCCGTTCCCGCTCGGAGCCGAGCAGCCGGTCGAGCATGAAGACCGCGGCCATGGCGAGCGGCAGGAAGACGACATCGAGGTAGCGGGACTCGAACGCGCCGTGGAAGAGCGGCCCGACCGCGGCGAGCCCGACCGCGTACGCCAGCCCGAACCCGCCGAAGAGGACCACCGGTTGCCACCCGCGCCGGCGCTGTCCGCCGGCCCGATCCCCGCCGGCCCCATCTTCGGCGCGCTCCCGGGTTTCCGAGCGGGCGGCGAGGACCGCGACCACCGCGGCGAGAAGCGCCAGCGGCAGCATCTCCGGGAGGTCCCACTCGAAGCGGGCCCAGCGCGCGAAGCCGCCGAGGATGCCGCGCAGCGAGTCCGCCGCGAAGACGCTCCCCCCGTCCTCGTGGCCGGTGATCTCGCCGCTGAGCCGGGCATTGCGGAAGAGCCACAGCGCCGCCGGCGCGACCCCGACGAAGACCACGGCGAGGGAACGCCGCGCCCGGGCCCGGAGCGGGTCGCCCCGCCGGAACAGCAGCGCAACCGCCACCGCGCCGACCACGGCGATCCCCGGGTACCGCGTCTGGAGCGCCAGGGAAGCGGCAACGGCGGCGAGGACCGGCGACGACCTTCGCCCCCCCCCCCCCCCCCCCCCCCCCCGCAGGAAGTCGTCCGTGCTGACCAGGGCGAGCGTCGTGAGCAGGACGAAGAGCGGCTCCGAGAGCGCCCACCAGGCCAGGTCGGTGAGCGGGAGCGAGAGGGCCAGGACCGCCGGCGCCCAGACCGCGAGGAACCGGGACTCCAGGCGCCGGTGGAGGTACCGCCCGGCGACGAAGACGGTCAGGCCCAGGATCACCGCGTTCAGCGGCCCGACGACCCGGAGCGGATCGAGGACGCCGAACCCGGCGGCGGCCAGCAGCAGCGGCCAGAGCGGCGGCCAGAGGATGTAGGGGCTGCCGTCGTAATTCAGGAACCCCTCCCCGGCCAGCAGGTTCCGGGCGACGGCGAGGTAGTTGAGGGCGTCCCAGTGGAGGGCCGGCCCGTGGGTGACCTCCCGCGCCAGCACCAGCGCCGCCGCCAGCACCGAGACCCCGACCAGGAAGAGGAGGCGCCCGCCCGGCGGGAAACCGGTCGGGCCGGCCGCGAGCGCGGCGAGCCGCCGTCGGAATCGGCGGGCGAACTCGCCGGGACGCTCCCCGCGCCGGCGGGCCCCGCGCAACGCCTGGGTCCCGACCGGCGCCGTCACCTCTTCCCCCGGACCGTTCTTCCCCGGCCCGGTCGGGGGCCCGGCCCCGCCGGCGGCGGGGAGACCGCCGGGGAGACCGGCGGGGAACCGGCCCTCGCTGCGGGGACCGCTTCGGTTTCGGGATCCGGACGGAATCGGGAGCCCCCGACCGCGACCGGCGGACCGGGGCCATGGGAGACCGCGCTTCGCCGGTCGGGGACCCGGAGCGCGGCGTCCGGCAAGACCTCCGGGACGACATCCGGGACAACCTCGGGGACGCCATCCGGGACGACGCCCGAAGCCGAGGCGGCGGGCGGGACCTCGCCGGCGGGATCGGCAGCGGGAGCGGCGCCGGGGACGATCTCCGCGGCCCAGTGCTCCCCTTCGGCGGCGGTCCACTGCCCGGTGCGGAGGCGGCGGAGGGGGTACCCCGGCAGCGGGACGATCGCGACGCACTGCGGCGACGAGGACTCCCGGTCGAGGACCGCTCCGTACTCCGCGAAGCGGAAGTCGTGGTTGCCGAAGCCCGGTTCCCGGCGCTCCGCCGGCAGGTCGCCGACCGCCTCCGGGTAGAGGTGGAGGAAGAACCGCGCCCGCCGCGACTCCTCGCCGCAGGGCTCCCGCCGGTAGGTCAGCGCCGCGCCCTCGAAGCCGGGGAGCGCCGCGTTCCCGAGTCGCACCTCGAAACCCGTCGCCGAGCCCGTCCGGTCGGCTCCGGGGGCGGCTCCGGGGATGGCTGCTGCGGCGGATTCGTAGGCCGCCCGCCAAGAGGCGGACCCGCTCCCCGGGCCGGGCGCGGGGGCCCGGCGCACCCGGAAGAGCGCGCCGTCGGCGAACTCCGCCACCGGCTCCAGGTCCGGCAGGAGACGCAGCGCGGCGCGGCCGTAGTCGTAGAGGCGCTCCGACGACCACGCGCCCAGCCAGAGCACCAGAGCGCCCTCCGGGACCCCGGCGAAGAGGGCGCGGAGCCGGTCCCCACCCGGAGTCGAAGCCGGAGTCGGCGGCGGGGTCGGCTCCGGGGCGGCGGCGTTCCGGCCCGGATCGCTTCCTTCCGACTCCCCTTCCCTCGCGCCGGCCGCGGCCTCCCGGAGCGGCAGCCCGCGGATCGTTCCCCGCCCGCCCCGGGCGTGGTGGAGGACGACCCGGTGGATCGGCGGGAGGTTCGTGAAGACCGGTTCCGCCCCGGGGTGCTCGCGGACGGCGGCCAGCGCCTCGATCCGGTTCCAGGGCGCGGCGTGGTACCCCCGGTCGAGCGCCAGGTCGGGGGAATTCGCCCGGGCGATCGCCCGCGCCTGGGGAGCGACCAGGCCGGCGGCCCCGAAGGTGAGCGCCGCCGGCAGGAGGACCGCGAGCCGGGTCGGGGCCGGGGCGCCGCGGGCCCGGAAGACCCGGAAGAGACCCCGGCCGGGGAACTCGCCGAGCCGGCGCCGCTCCCGCTCGGAGGCCAGGAGCCGGTCGAGCGCGCAGACCGCCGCCACGACGAAGGCCGGGTAGGCGACATCGAGATACCGCGGCTGGAAATCGATCCCGGCGAAGAACCCGGAGGCGGCGAGCGCGACGGCGTGCGCCAGCGCGAAGCCGCCGAAGAGGGCCGCCGGCTGCCACCCGGACCCACGGTCGGTCGCCCGATCGCCGGTCGGGCCCCGGACCGCCTCCCGCCGCGCGGCGAAGACCGCGACCAGGGCGGCGAGCAGCAGCGTCGGCAGGAGCGCCGGGGAGTGCCACTCGAATCTGGTCCAACTCGCCAGGCCGCCCAGCAGGTCGCTCAGCAGGTCCGGCTGGAGACCGCCCGCCGCCGGGGGCTGGCCGCCGGTGAATTCGCCGGTGAGCCGGAGGTTGCGCAGGAGCCACGGCGCTGTCGGCCCGACCCCGACGAGCACGACCATGAGGAACCGCCGCGCCCGGGTTCCCCTCGAGTCCCCGCTGCGGAACAGCACCGCGAGCGCCGTCACCGCGACGACGCCGATCCCCAGGTACCGCGCCAGCAGCGCCAGCGAAGCGGAGACCGCGGCGAGCGCCGACGACGACCGGCGGCCCTCCCGGAGGAAGTCGTCGGCGCCGATCAGGGCCAGCGTCGCCAGGAGGACGAAGAGCGTCTCCGAGAGCCCCCACCAGGCCAACTCGGTGAGCGGCAGCGACAGGGCCAGGACCACCGGCGCCCAGACCGCCAGGAAGCGGGACTCCAGCCGCCGCCGGAGGTACCGCCCGACGACGAACACGGTCAGGCCGAGGATCCCGGCGTTCAGCGGCCCGACCACCTGCAGCGGATCGAGGACGCCGAACCCGGCGGCGGCCAGCAGCAGCGGGTAGAGCGGCGGCCAGAGCGTGTAGGGCGTCCCGTCGTAATTCAGGAACCCCTCCCCGGCGAGCAGGTTCCGGGCGACCGCCAGGTAGTTGATGGTGTCCCAGTGGAGGGCCGGGCCGTGGGTGACCTCCCGCGCCAGCACCAGCGCCGCCGCCAGCACCGAAACCCCGGCCAGGAAGAACGCGTACCCCCCGGGGAGGACGCCGGGGGCGCGCCGGCGGGCCCCGGGCGGCTGCGCCCCGGCCCCGTCCGCCATCCCGGCCGGTGCTACTCGACGGGCGTCCACTCGACCGACCAGAGCCCGCCGGCCTCGCGGTTCCACTGCCCGGTGCGGAAACGGACGAGGTCGTAGTCCGGCAGCGGCGCCACCGCCAGGCACTTCGCCCCGGCGGACTCCGCGCCCAGCCGGGGGTCGTGCCCCGGCGGGAGGATCACGCCGCGGTCGGCGAAGTCGAAGTCCCGGTTCTCGAAGCCGAACTCCCGGCGGTCTTCGGGGAGGTCCTCCCGGTCGGCGGCGTAGAGGTGCAGGAAGAACCGCTCCGCCGCCTCCTCCTCCGTACAGGGCGCCCGGAGGAAGGTGAGGCCGGTCTCGTCGAGGTAGAGGTCGAAGAAGGAACGGGCGAACGGCTCGCCGCGCTCCCCGGTGAGGAGGGACTCGTAGAGCGCGGGCCAGCCGCCGGGGGCCGCCTCCGGGGCGGGCGCGCCGGCGCCGAGGACCGCGGTCCAGGCCGGCGCTTCGCCCTCGCGCCACTGGCCGGTGGCGATCCGGACGAACGCGCCGGGCGGCAGCGGCACGATCGCCAGGCAGTGCTCGGTCCCCGGTGTCCCCGAGGGCACGGTCAGGCCGTGCTCGCGGAAGTCGAAGTCCCGGTTCTCGAAGCCGTACACCCGGCGCTCCGGCGGCAACGAGTCCGGCTCCGCCGGATGGAAGTGGAGGAAGAACCGCAGGTCGCGGTCGGCGGGCGAACAGGACGGCTTGAAGTAGGTCAGCGCCGCCTCCTCCCCGTCAGCGTCGGAATCGGGGTCCGATTCGGGGTCCGAATCCGGGGCGGGAGCGGGATCGAGGTAGAGGTCGAACCCGGCGCGCGCCGCCGGCTCCCCCGACTCCCCGGCGACGATGGCGGCGTAGGCGGCCCGGTAGCGGGCGCGGTCCGGCCGGACGATCGCCTCCCACGCCGGCGGCGAGGCGCCGCCCGACCGGTCGGGGGAGTCGGGGGCGATCTGGCCGAGGACGACCCGGTCGAGGTCGTACGGCGGCAGCGGGACGAGAGCCAGGCACTTCGCGTCCGCGGCCCCCTCCCGGGAGGCGCCGGCGGGCGCGCGGTCGAGGATCACGCCGTGCTCGAAGAACTGGAAGTCCCGGTTCTCGAAGCCGGTCCCGCGCCGGTCTTCGGGGAGCGAATCGGTCCCGGAAGGGTGGAGATGGAGGAAGAAACCCGCCGCCAGGTCTTCGGGGGAACAGGGCTCGCGCAGCAGCGCCAGGGTCTCCCCGCGCTGGTAGAGGTCGAAAGCGGAGCGGGCCGCCGGCGCGCCGAACTCCCCGGCGCGGAGGGCCTCGTAGGCGGCGCGGTAGGGATCCGGACGCGGCCCGGCGCCGCCGGCCACTTCTCCACCCCGGGCGACTTCCCAGATGACGCCTTCGCGGTACTCCCCCACCAGGCGCAGGGTGGGCTGGACCCGGAAGGCGGGAGGGGAGGCGTGGCGGTACTCCGCGCTCCCGAAGTCCCGGTGCCAGACGATCCGGGCGCCGTCCTCGATCCCGGCGAGGCCCCGGGAGAGACGCTCCTCCGGGGTGGTGGGCGCCCCCCCGACGCGCTTGACGACCGGCGACAGGTCGGCCGGCAGGTAGCGGACCTCGGCGCGGCCATCCGTTTCCAGGTACGCCAGCAGCGGCAGGTTCGAGTAGAGGCGGGCCGGGAGGGGCCCCTCGCGCAGCGCCCGGAGCGTCTCCGAGTCCGCCCAGGGCCCGCCCCGGTACCCGGCTCCGGGAGCGGCTGCCCCGGAGTTGGCCCGGGCGACGGCCCGCGCGTTCGGGAGGATCTGCCCGAGGGCGTGGAAGGTGAGCCCGCCGGTCAGGACCAGGGCCGCGCCGTTCCCGAGCGCCGCGGCGATGGGCCTCCTCCCGGTTCCGGGCGCGGTCGGGCGGCGTCGGCGGGCCAGGGCCCCGGAGAGTCGGTCGAGTACCGCCGCGGCGGCGACGAGGAGGGGCGCGAAGAGCGGCAGCAGGAAGCGGGCGGAGACGCCGTGCCAGGTCTGCCCCGCCATCAGCGCCAGGAAGAGCGCGGCGAGGAAGACGACCGCGAAGACGCCGAAGACCGGGACCGGGCCGGGCGGACGGGACTCGGCAACCGGCGAATCCGCTTCCGGGACCGGCTCCGGCGGCGGTTTCGCGGCGCGCCGCCGGTGGAGGAAGGCGGCGAAGCCCAGCGAGAGGGCCAGCGCCGGCAGGAGCCAGGCGCCGTGGTCGAAGGCCGCGAAGTCGGCGAGGCCGCGCCCGAAGTCGGCGAGGAGGCCGGTCGCGGAGTAGGAGACGGAACTGGTGTGGCCGGTGAGACTCCCGGTCGCCCGGAGGTTGCGGAAGAGCCAGAGGGCCATCGGGGCCGCCGCGACCGCCGCGTAGAGAGCCGTGTCGCCGAGCCGCGTTCGGAGCGGGCCGGCCCCCCGCCGGCGCAGCAGGAGCAGCAGGGCGACGGAGGCCGCCAGGGCGACGCCGAGATAGCGGGTGAGCCAGGCCAGCGCGCTCCAGAGGGCCGCCCGGAGCAGGAGCGACCGGCGACCGCGCCCGTCCGCTCCCGGGTCGGCGCCGGCCTCGAAGAACCGGTCCGCCGCGGTCAACGCCAGGATCGAGAACAGGAGGAAGGCCGGCTCCGACATCGCCTGCCGGGACACCTCGGCCAGGGGCGCCGAGAGGGCGAAGACCAGCGTGGCCCAGCGGGCGACGAACCGGGACTCCAGCCGCCGTTCCAGGTACCGCCCCAGGACGAGGACCGCCAGACCGAAGAGCGCGGCGTTCAGCGGGCCGGCGACCCGGATCGGATCCAGGATCCCCAGGCCCGACGCCGCGAGGAGCAGCGGCCAGAGCGGCGGCCAGAGGGTGGAGGCGCCGCCGTCGAAGTCGGTGAACCCCTGCCCGGCGAGCAGGTTCCGGGCGATCGCCAGATAGTTGATCCCGTCCGGGCCGAGCCCCACTCCCCAGGTGGCCTGCCGCGCCAGCACCAGCCCCGCCCCGAGCGCGGCGGCGACGGCAGGGAAGCCGAGGAACCGCTTCATGGTTCCCGGCGCGCCTCGGCGGGGTCGCCCGGGGGCGTGAAGTCCGCCGTCCAGAGGTCGCCCCGGCCGCGGCTCCACTGGCCGGTGCGGAGGCGGGCGATCTCGTAGTCCGGGAGCGGGACGACGGCCAGGCAGGCGCCCCCGGCCGCGCCCGGCGCCGCCCCGGGTTCCGCCTCGGGCGCCGCGTCGGACCCGGCCCCGGGCGGCGGTTCCGCCGGCAGGCGCTCGCCGTACTCGGAGAAGACGAAGTCCCGGTTCTCGAACCCCCGGCCCCGGCGGGAATCGGGCAGGTCGGCCGGGTCCGCCGGGTAGAGGTGCAGGAAGAACGGCGCCTCGAGGTCCGCGGCGGCGCAGGGGGCCCGGAAGTAGGTGAGCGCCCCGGCGGCGACCCGGAGATCGAAGTCGGAACGGACCGCCGGGGGCGGCGCCTCGCCGGAGAGGAAGGAGTCCCGGAGCGCCCGGTACCGGTCCCCGCCGGGCCGGATCGCCGTCTCCCAGCGGATTCCCTCGCCGGGGGCCCACTGGCCGGTGCGGAGCCGCCGGACGGCGTAGTCCGGGAGCGGGACGATCGCCAGGCACTTCCCGTCCAGCCGCGCGCCGTATTCGAAGAACCCGAAGTCGAGGTTGTCGAAGCCGTGGGGCTGCCGCTCCCCGGGAAGGTCCGCGGGGTTCTCCGGGGTGAGATGCAGGAGGAACCGCGCCTGCAGGTCCTCGTTCGCGCAGGAATCCCGGAAGTAGCGGATCTCCCCCTCCCCCGGATAGAGATCGAAATCCGACCGGGCCGCGGGCGCCCCGGCCTCCCCGGAGCGGATCGCGTCGAGGGCGGCCCGGTACCGGTTCCCGGCGGGTTCCCTCCCCCCGCGGCGCACCCGCAGGACGGTTCCGTCGGCGAATTCGGCCACCGGCTCGAGGCCCGGCGTCACCCGCAGCGCCGGGGGCGGGGCGTATCTGTAGGCCGCCTCGGCCCAGTTCGTGAACCAGAGGATCGCGGCGTCCTCTTCGGCCTCTGCCGCCCACCGCCCGAGCCGCTCCTGCGGAGTCTCGGTTCCCCCGCCGGGCCGCTCCCGGAGGCGGTTCAGCCCGTCGGGCAGCGGGCGGTAGGTCCCCCGACCGTCCGAGTGGAGATACACCAGCGCCGGGTAGTTGCTGTAGGTGTGGGGCTCGCCGGACAGGTTCTCGCGGAGGAAGCGTAGTGTCTCCGAACCGGCCCACGGCTCGGCCCCGAAACCGTTCTCCGGGCCGGGGGAGTTCGCCCGGACGACCGCCCGGGCGGTGGGGGCGGCCTGCCCCGAGACCCACAGCGAGAGCGCCCCGGTCAGGAGGATCGCGGGGACGCCCGCTCCCGCCCGTTCCCGCAGCAGGAAACGGTCGAACGCCAGCGCGGCGGCCACGAGGAGCGGGGCGTACACCGGGACCAGGTAGCGGGCCTCGATCCCGTTCCAACTGTTCCCCAACATGAGCGCGGCGTGGAGCAGCACCAGGTAGAGCAGCGCGAAACCGCCGAAGAGGAGGATCGTCGGCCCCCCGGCGCCCGGCGACGACCCCGCTCCCCGGAACCCGGCGAAGAACCGGGCGGGAAACCATGCCGAGAGCCCGGCGACGGCGACGGCGGCGAGCAGCGGCCCGGCGGAGAGGTCGAAGCGGGCCCAGGACAGGAAGACGCTCCCGATGTCCCGCCAGAGTTCCCACCACACATAGTCCACCGGCCGGGCGTGCCCGGTGAGCGTCCCGATGAGCAGCGTGTTCCGCAGCAGCCAGAGACCCATCGGCGCCGCGGCGATCGCCGAGAACCAGGCGGCGCTCCGGAGCCGCGCCCCGGGGGAGGCGCCCCGCCGGAAGAGCAGGAAGAGCCCGATGGCCGCGGGGGCGACGACCCCCGGGTACCGGGTCAGCCAGGCGAGCGCGCCGAACGCCCCCGACCAGGCCAGGTCCGGCGCGCGGCCCTCCCGCAGGTAGCGGTCGGCGCGGATCAGGGAGAGGAGCAGCAGCAGCGCGAAGAGCCCCTCGGACCGCGCGAACCAGCCGTACTCGGCCAGCGGCAGCGAGAGCGCCAGGACGACCGGCGCCCACCCCCGCAGGAAGGGGGAGGCCAGGCGCTCCCGCAGGAACCGGGCGGCGAAGAAGATCGTCAGCCCGAAGACGACGACCCCCGCGACGCCGGCGACCTCCGCCGGGTCGAAGACGCCGAGGCTCGCCGCCGCCAGGAGGAGCGGGTAGAGCGGCGGCCAGAGCGTCGAAGGGGTGCCGTCGAAGTCGGTGAACCCCTCCCCCGCCAGCAGGTTCCGGGCGACGGCGAAGTAGTTGATCGAGTCCCAGGCGAGCCCGGTCCCGTAGGTCCACGACCGCGCCAGGACGAGCGCCGCCCCGAGCAGGGAAACGGCGACCGCGACGAAGTCCGCGCCGCCGAGCCGGAATCTCCCCCGGCCCGGGGACGCCGACGCGCGCATCCCGGACGCCGCCTCAGTCGCCACGGGCGGACGGCCCTCCGGGGGCCGGGGCGCGCCGGAGGTCGAACCCCGCCGCGACCCTCCGGTTCGCGCCGGGTGGGGACGACTTCCGGGAGAGTCCCGATGGCGCCGTCCCCCGGGTCGACGGGGGGCCGGCCGGCTGCCGGAGGGGGATCGTCGCGGGGGACCTCCGGGCGGGGGACTTCCGGGCGGGGGACTTCCGGGCGGGGGAGTCCGGATCGGGGAAGTTCCCCCGCCGTCTGAAGCCCCGGCGGCCCCCGGACCGACTCCGCCGGGGCCCCGGCGGGAGGGGCGGAACGATCCGCGGGCCGGGGCGCGGCGGCAGGAAGCAGCCGTTCGCCCCGGTGGGGATCGTCACGGGGCGCTCTCCCGGATCCCCGGGCGCCCCGACTCCCCCGCCCCGGGGGCCCGCCGGCCGGTGCGGCGCCGCGCGAATCCACGGAACGGCAGCGGCGCCGCCGCGACAGAGAGCTCGTCCCGGAAGTCGCCGGGTTCGGAGCGGCCCGGGTCCCGGGCCCGGTTCTCGAGGCGCTGCTCCCGGCGGCTCCCCGAGGGACGCCGCGGGGTCTCCGGCGGGAGCGGCGAGACGAAGCGCGGGGCGGCCGGGCGCTCCTCGGGGCCGGGGCTCCCTTCGGGACGGGGGTTCACTGCGGGGTCCTCGCCGGGAGCTCCACGCTCCACGACTCCCCGGCCCCGGGGACCCACTGGCCGGTGCGGAGCCGGGCGAACTCCCGGGGCGGGAGCGGGACGACGGCGACGCAGCGATCCCCCCGGCGGACGCCGAGTTCGGCGAAGCGGAAGTCGAGGTTGTCGAATCCGGTCCGCCCGCGGCGCGGGGGAGTCCCCTCGGGCGGGTAGAGGTGCAGGAAGAAGTTCGCCGCCACCTCTTCCTCCCGGCAGGGCGCCCGGTGGTAGGTGAGCGTCCTCCCGCCGAGGTAGAGGTCGAAGGTCGAACGCGCCGCCGGGGCGCCGGCCTCCCCGGAGGAGATGGCCGCGAACGCCGCGGTGTAGCGGTCCGGGGTTTCCCGGTCGCTTCCCCGGGTGACCCGGAACACGGCGCCGTCCACGAATTCCGCCACCGGGAGCAATTCCGGCAGCGCGGTCAGCCCCGGCCGCCCGTAGGAGTAGAAGCGGGCGGTGGTGGCGGGATCGTCCCGGAGCCAGACCACGAGGGAACCCTCCGGGACCTCCGGCAGCCAGCGGGCGAGCCGCTCCTCCGGGGCGAGCCCGGGAACCCAGGCCGGCCCCACGATCCGGTGCGTCGTGTCCGCGGTCGGCGGGAGCGAACGGTAGGTTCCGCGGCCGCCGGTGTGGATGGCGGTGTGGAGGTACACCAGGATCGGCAGGTTCGAGTGGAAGATCGTCCCCTCCGGGGCGGCTTCTTCGCGCAGGTAGCGCAGCGTCTCGAACCCGGTCCAGGGAGGCCCGTGGAAACCGCCGCCGACCTGCTCCGAGTTGGCCCGGGCGACCGCCTCCGCGGTGGGCGCGACCTGCCCCGCCGCCCAGAGGCAGAGCCCCGCCCCGACGAGGGCCGTCAGGAGAGTCGGCGCGCGCCCGGCCCCGGCCCCCAGTCCCCGCGCCGCCGGGCCGGGGAGCGCCGCGCGCAGCGTTCCGAGCCGGGCCCGCGTCCGTTCGCGCCGGAGGAACCGGTCGAGCGAGAGCGCCCCCGCCGCCAGCAGCGGAACGAAGACCGGCGCCAGGTAGCGGTCGTTGATCCAGATCTCGTTCATCGAGGTGGCGAGGGTCAACAGGATCAGGTAGCCGAGGGCGAAGGAGCCGCAGAGCGCCGCCGACCGCCACTCGTCTCCGGAACCGGAATCCGCGCCGGCGGGCGGGGGCGCCGCGCTCCCGGCGAGGAGGCCGGCGGCGACCGGGAGCAGGATCGCGACGCCCAGGGCCAGCGGCAGCAGCGGCGACAGCAGGTCGAACGCGGCCCAGGCCCGGAACCCGTCGAAGAGTTCGGAGAGCGTGCGGCCCCCGTCGAACGCGAGCGGCGGCGGATGCCCGGTGAATCGTCCGACGAGCACCGTGTTCCGCAGCACCCAGAGCCCCGTCGGCGCCCCGACGATCGCGGTGAAGAGGGCGGCCCGCCCCAGCCGGGTCCGGAGCGGGAGGCCCCGGTGGAGGAGCAGCCAGAGCCCGATCACCAGGGGGAGGGCGGCGCCGATGTACCGGGTCTGCCAGGCCAGCGCGGTCCAGAGGGCGGCCCGCAGCAGGCCGGAGAGGCGCGGCGCCGCCAGGTACGAGTCGGTCGCGACCAGCGCCAGGGTCAGGAACAGGACGAAGACCGGCCCGGCGAGCGCGTACCGGGAGAGGTCCGCCAGCGGCAGCGAGAGCGCGAGGAACAGCGGCGTCCAGACCCGCAGCAGCGGCGACGCGAGCCGGGGCGCCAGGTAGCGGCCGACGACGAAGACGGTGAGCCCGAAACCGAGGGCGCCGAGGAGCCCGGCCACCCGGAGCGGGTCCGCCCCGCCCGCGAGGCCCGCCGCCGCCAGCAGGAGCGGGTAGAGCGGCGGCCAGACCGTGTACGGCGTCCCGTCGAAGTTGAGGAACCCCTCCCCGGCCAGGAGGTTCCGGGCCACGGCGAGGTAGTTCACCGAGTCCCAGAGCAGTCCCGGCCCGTACGCGGCCTGCCGCGCCAGCACCAGCCCCGCCCCCAGCGCGGAGACCGCGGCGAGGAAGACCGTGAACCGGCGGCCGGGAGAGTCCGGGGCCCCGGCGCCGCTCCCCGGCGAGTGGTCGTCCGGGGCTTCCCGGGCGGTCGGGGTCATCGGGACTCGCCGGGCCCGTCCGCCGGCGGCGCCGGTTCCCGCGGCGGCGCGAAGTCCGCGCTCCACAACTCCCCCTCGCCGCTGACCCACTGCCCGGTACGGATCCGGGCGATCGGGTAGGAGGGGAGCGGCGCCAGCGCCAGGCACTTCCCCTCGAGGCGCAGGCCCAGGTTCGAGAAGTCGAAGTCCCGGTTCTCGAACGGGCGGGGCGCGCTCTCCGGGTCGAGCGGATCCGGCGGCAGGTCTTCCCTCGACTCCGGATAGACATGGAGGAAGAACCGCGCCTCCGCCTCCTCGGGGGAGCAGGTCTCGTCGAGGTAGGCGAGCGTTCCTCTCTCGGGGCCTCCCTCGGGACCTCCCTCGGGACCTCCCTCGGGGCCCCCGTCGCGGTCGAGGTAGAGGTCGAAGTCCGCGCGCGCCGCCGGGGCGCCCCGAGCGCCGGAGACCAGGGAGTCGTAGGCGGCGCGGAACCGGTCGAAATCCAGCCGGGAGACCGCCTGCCAGGTGGGGGACTCCCCCTCCGCCCACTGGCCGACGACCACCCGGGCGACCTCGAAGCGGGGGAGCGGGAGGATCGCCAGGCACTTCCCGGCAGCGAACTCCCCGCCCCGGGTCTCCGGGTCGAGGACGACGCCCAACTCGCCGAACGGGAAGTCCCGGTTCTCGAACCCGAACTCCCTCCGGTGGAAGGAGAGGCTCTCCGGCGCCGTCGGGAAGTAGTGGAGGAGGAACCGCTCCCGGAGGTCCCCGCCGGCGCAGGGCTCCCGGAGGAGGAACAGCGCGTCGTCCCCGAGGTACAGGTCGAAGACCGAGCGGGCCAGCGGCTCCCCGGCGCCGCCGGAGACGATGGAGTCGTACGCCTCCCGGTAGGGGTTCGAGAGCGGTCGGTAGCCGCGCCGCACCTCGAAGACGGCGCCGTCGGGGAACTCGGCGATCGGTTCCAGGCCCGGCGTGAGCCGCAGCGCCGGCGGCCCGTAGTCGAAGGTCCGGTTGCTCGACCAGTTCCGGAACCAGACCACGAAGGCGCCTTCCCGCGCCCGGCTGCTCCAGTCGGCCACCTGCTGCCGCGCGGTGCGAACCGGCCGCCGCGGCCCCACGATGCGTCCGATGCTGCGGCCCCGGGGAGGGGTGAAGTAGTCCTTGCCGGGCCCCAGGTGGAGGTACGCCAGCGCGGTCAGGTTGCTGTAGACGACGGCCGGGAGCGGGTTCTCCCGCAGGTAGCGGAGCGTCTCGGAACTCGCCCAGGGCTCGGCGCTGTAGCCGCCGGGGAGGAACAGGTCGGCGGCGTTCGCCCGGGAGACGGCCGCCGCGGTCCGTCCGACCTGCCCCCCGGCCCAGAGGGAGAGCGCCAGGGCGAGCGCGCCGCCGAGCGCGCGGCGCGGGGTCAGCCATCGCCGGAAGCCGTCCGCGGGCGCGTTCCCGGCCCCCCGGACGGCGAGGAACAGCCGGTCGAACGCCACGGCGACCACCACCAGGAGCGGGATATACGCCGGCACCAGGAACCGCCACTGCACCCCGTGCCAGGTGTTGCCGGACATCATCGCCAGGAACAGGAAGCCCAGGTAGAGGCCCGCGAAGAGGCCGAAGACCGTCGCCGGGCGCCAGGAGAACCGGGACGAGGCGTCGGAGGTCGCGGAAGCCCCGGCGACCCTTCCCCGGAGGAGGAACGCGCCCGCCGGGAGCAGGAGCGCCGCGGCGGCGAGCGGCCCGCCGGCGGGGTCGAACGCCCCCCAACCGGCGAGGAGCCCGGCGAAACCCCCCAGGATCTCCCCGGTGGTGTAGTCCACGCTCTCCCGGTTGCTGACGACCGACCCGAACACCAGGAGGTTCCGCAGCAGCCAGAGCGCCGTCGGCAACCCGGCGACCAGGCCGAAGAGGGCCGCCGGCCGCAGCCGGCGGGCGATCGGCGCGCCGGGTGCGAAGAGGAGCAGCAGCCCGACGGCGGCGGCGAGCGCGATCCCCAGGTACCGGGCCTGCCAGGCCAGGGCGGTGAACGCCGCGGCCCGGCGCAGGGAGGAGGTCCGGCGGTTCTCCAGGATTTCGTCGGCGTGGACCAGCGCCAGGGTCGTCAACAGGACGAACAGCGTCTCGGAGAGCGCCCACCAGGCCATCTCCCCGAGCGGCAGCGAGAGCGCCAGGACCACCGGCGCCCAGACCCGCAGGAACGGGGACCGGAGGCGCCGGGCGAGGAACCGGCCGGCGACGAAGATCGTGAGCCCGAGGAAGAGCGCGTTCAGCGGCCCGGCCACCTGCAGCGGATCGAGGACTCCGAGGGTGGCCGCCGCCAGCGCCGCCGGGTAGAGCGGCGGCCAGAGGTCGTAGAAGGAGCCGTCGAAGTCGAGGAACCCGGCCCCGGCGAGGAGGTTCCGGGCGACGCCGATGTAGTTCACCGAATCCCAGTGGAGGGCCGGGCCGTGGGTCAGGCCCCGCGCCAGCGCCAGCCCCGCCCCGAGGCCGGCCAGGGCCAGCAGGAACAGCGTGAACGGCGCGGGGCGCAGCAGTGATCGCAGCGACGGGCGGGTTCGCACCGTCCCGCCCGCTCCCCGCGTTCCCGTCGTTTCCGGCGACGCCGCGGCGGCGGGGCCGGTCATTCCGTATCGGTCATTCCGGATCGGTCACTCCGGATCGGTCACTCCGGGTCGGGGGTCCGCGACCTCGAACCGCGCGGTCCAGAGGGCCGGCTCCCCGGACCGGTACTGCCCGGTGCGGATGTGGTCGATCGGGTACTCCGGGACCGGCGCCAGCGCCACGCACTTCGCGCCGGGGGTCGGCGGCGGCGGAACGGCGGAGTCGGTCGGGTCGGACGAGTCCGGCGGGGCCTCCGGGGCGGCGTCCAGGATCACCCCGTAGTCGCGGAACTCGAAGTCCCGGTTCTCGAACCCGTAGAGCGTCCGGTGCGGGGGGAGGTCGGCAGTGTCCACCGGGTAGAGGTGGAGGAAGAACCGCGGCTCGGCGTCCGCTTCGGTGCAGGGTTCCCTGAGGTACCCGACCCTCTCCCCGTCGAAGTAGAGGGTGAACGCGGACCGGGCGACCTCCCGGCCGCCGGCGCCGACCTGCATGGCGCGGTAGGCGGCCTCGTAGGGGTTCGCGGGCGGCTCGTAACTCCGGTTCACCCGGAAGACCGCGCCGTCCTCCAGGTCGGCCATCGGCTCCAGGGTCGGCTGGCTGCGCAGTTCGGCGAGCCCGTACTCGTATTCGCCCTGGTCGACCCCGCGGTGGAACCAGACCACCCAGGTCCCGTCCGGGACCTCCCCGATCCACTCCCGGAAGGGTTTCGACACCTCGTCGGAGCCCGGGCCGCCGCGCCGGAATCTTCCGCCGACGGAGAGTTCCACCGGCAGGTAGCGCGTCAACCGGGTGTGGTCGAAGTGCAGGTAGAGGAGGATCGGCAGGTTCGTGAAGAGGGCGCCGTAGATCTCCCGGTCGCGGAGGGTCCGGATGGTCTCCGAGTCGGCCCAGGGGGGCGCGGCGAAGCCCCGGTCGAGGCTCGGGTCGGCGCTGTTCGCCGCCCGGACCGCCGGGGCGTGAAGCGCCGCCTGGCCGCCCGTCCAGACCGCCAGCGCCGCCACCGTCGCGAGCGCCAGCCAGCGCGGGGCGCGCTTCCCGTCGGCATCCCTTCCCCGCGCTTCCCGGACCTGTCGCACCCGCAGGAAGAGCCGGTCGAGCGCCAGAACCGCAGCCAGGATCAGCGGCACATAGAGCGGGGCCACGAAGCGGGGCGCGACGCCGTGCGCGGTCAGGCCGGCCCTCAGGGCGACGATCAGCAGAACCGTATAGACGAGTGCGAAGGTCAGGAAGGTGCGGCGACCCTGCCGATTCGACCGGGAGATCGGGTCGGGGAGCCCTGCTTCCGCCGCGCTCCGGTTTTTCGCGGGAACGCGTCCGGCGAAGACCGCCAACGCCGCCGCCACCGGCACCGCGACTACCGCGGTCTCGATCAGCACGCCGCCGGTGAAGAGATCCAACTCGAGCCAACTGCGGAGGACGCCTCCGATCTCGACGACGGCGCCCGGCAGCGAAGTCGGGGCTACATCCCACTCGCGCCGGCCGAAGGCGTGGCCGACGAGGACCGTGTTCCGCAGGATCCACCCCGCCATCGGCAGGCCCGCGGCCAGCGACAGCGCCGCCACCCGCTTCCCCCGCTCCCCCCACGACCCCCGCGAAGTCAGCAGCAGCAATCCCACCGCCCCGACGACCGCCGCCCCGAGGTAGCGGGTCTGCCAGGCCAGGGCGCTGCAGACGATCGCCCCCACCAGCGCCCGGCGCCGGCCGCCGGTCAGGAAATCCTCGGTGTTCACCAGCGCCAGGGTGCTGAGCAGCACGAACAGCGACCCGGTCAGCGCCCAGGAGGCGAGGCCCACCAGGGGCAGCGCGACCGCGAGGGTGAACGCGCCCCAGGCCACCAGGAAGCGGGAAGCCACCCGCCGCCGCAGGAAGTTCCCGGCGACGAAGACGGTCAGCCCGAACACCGCGGCGTTGAGCGCCCCGGCGATCTCGAACGGGTCGAAGACCCCCAGGCCGGCTGCGGCCAGCACCAGCGGGTAGAGCGGCGGGCCGTGCGCGTAGGGGCCCCAGTCGAAGGTGAGGAAGCCGTTCCCGTCCAGGAGGTGGCGCGCCACCGCCAGGTAGCCGATGGAGTCGTAGGAGAGCCCCGCGCCGTAGCGGATCCCGCGCGCCAGGACCAGCGCCGCCCCGAGCGCCGCCACGCCGAGCAGCAGCAGGGTCGGCGCCTCCGGGCGGCGGCGGGAGCGCCGCGGCCGCCCGGGCACCATGAGCCCCGGCATGGTGGGGACCCCGTTCCGCCTTCCGACCCTGCCGCCCGCGCTATTCGGCGCCGGGGGAAGACGCTTCGGGGGACGGGCCGGACAGCGTGAACTCGCCCCGCCAGAGCCAGGATGCGTCCCGCCGGCCCGGGTGCTGGCCGGTCACGATGCGGCGGATCGGCCAGTCCGGCAGCGCCACCCGGGCCACACAGGGATCGCCCCGGTCGAGGGCGCGCCAGGCGAAGCGGAAGTCGAGGTTCTCGAAGCCGAACTGGCGGCGGTGCGGGCGCAGGTCCTCCGGATCCACCGGGTCGAGATGCAGGATGAACAGCCCTTCCTGGTCCTCCGGGCGGCAGCCCTCCCGCACATAGAGCAGGGCGTCCTCCCGCAGGTGGACCGCGAACGCGGCGCGGATCCGCGGCGGGCCGGCGCCTTCGAGGAGCGCGCCGAGTTCCCCGTCGTACGCCGCCCGGTGGTAGAGGAACACCTCCCGGTTCCGCGGCGTCAGCGGCGTCGGCCCCGCCTCGGCGCCCGCCTCGGCGCCCGCCCCGGGGCCCGCCCCGAAGTCCGCCCCGAAGTCCGGAGGCCCGGCGACCAGGAATTCGGCCAGTCCGCGCCGGTCGTCGTGATCCACCAGGAGGTTCCCCCCGAGCAGCCACCCGGCGCGCAGCCGGTCGGCCCGGAGCCGGTCGTCCGACGCCCCCGACCCGAACGGGCCGGCCGCGAGGAACACGGTGGGCTCTTCCGTCCGGCGGCGCAGCAGGCGGCGGATCTCCCGCAGGTCATCCCGAGCGTCCACCCGCGACCGCGCCGCCAATTCCCCGCCCTCGTCGGCGGGTCGTGTGCCGTTCCCCGCGACCGCGAACACCGAGATCGCCAGGAAGGCCGCCATCGCAAGGCCCACCGCGACCCGGAGCGGTCGCCCTCCGAGGGAACGGCGCACGGCGAGCAAGACCGAGGCGAAGAATACCAACGCCGCGCCGACGGTCGCCGCCGGATCGAGCCCCGGGAACAGCGCCGCGAGAACGCCGGCGACAGCGAGCGGCAGGAGGCCGAGCCGTCTCCGGGAGAACGCCGCCCAGACCAGAACGCCGACCAGGGCGAGCGCCGCGAGGAGCGCCGCCAGTCCATCCCGCCAGGGCTCGAAGCGACCCCCCGGCGCGTACGGCAGTAGGCTCCGCCCCAGCCGGGCGAGCGGCCCCTCCGCCTCTCCCTCGGCCACGGCGGCCCCGACCACGGCGGAGGAGACTGCCTCGGTGAACCGTCCCCCCTCCGCCCGGAGCGCCGCCTCGTTCGCCCGGTTCACGCCGAACACCGCCCCGGCGAAGAGGAGGACGACGACCCCCACGCGCAGGAAACGGCTGCCGGAGAGCGCCCGGAGCAGTTCCCGCGCGCGCCCGGGCGACCGCTCCCCGTTCCCGGCCCTGCCCTCTCGATTGCGGTCACTATTGCGATCTCGACTGCTGTCCCGACCCCTTCCCCGGCGCCGGACCTCCGCCGCCGCCCCGAGCGCCGCGAACGGCAGGAGGAGCGCCGCCGCCCCGAACGAGAGCGAAACGGCGGCGCCGCCCCGGAGGAGGAACGGGAGGGGCCGGCGCTCCCGGACGAAGACCGCCGCGGCGTGGAAAGCCAGGCACAGCGCGAACACCGCCAGCGCGCCGTCCGGGGAGGGCCCGCCGGGAGCGGCGCCGAAGGCCGCGGCGAACGCGAGGAGCACCGCCCCCAGCGCGATCCGGCGCCCGCAGAACCGGCGGAGCCCCCCGTACGCGAGCAGCGCCGCGAGACCGACGAGGGCGAAGGCGAGCCCCCGGAGCGCGGCCGCCTGGGCCCCGCCGTCCTCCCCGAAGTGGTGGACGACCCCCTTCCACACGAGGTTCGCGCCGAGCGGGAGGGCGTTGTCCCGCTCGTAGCGGACAGCCCCGTCCTCCCCCGGAGTGCGCCGGGTGAACCCCACGAACCGGTGCTCCGCCGACAGGTTCGCCGCCCGCGCCAGCGTCGCCAGGGTGGATTCGTCCGCCACCGGCCGGTCCCGGTCGAAGACCCCGTTCGCGTGGCCGACGAAGAACGCCGCCGCCAGGCACGCCGACAGGACCGCCGCCGGCGCCCCGACCCGCCGCGCCCGCCGGGTCTTCCCGGCGAGCCGCGACCGGGCCGCGGCGAGCGGGGCGCGGTACCCCAGGTCGTGGAGGAGCCTCCGGCCGAGAACCACCAGAAGGACGAAGAGGGCGACCGAGAAGGCCCGTCCGGTGAGCGCGGCGTCGAGTCCGAACCGGCCCGCCAGGTTGGAACTGATCGCGGCGAGGGCGACGACGAACGGCACCGCGACGAACCGGGGGCGGAAGAAGGCCAGGACGATCGCGAAGACCACCGCCGGATAGAAGTACCGGTCGAACATCTTCGGCAGCAGGTACGGCGTCACCAGGGTGGAGAACGCCGCCAGGGTGACGAGCAGGTCCGGCGTGACCCGCTCCCGGCTGCGCCGCACCAGAACGCCCGTTCCCCAGAGAACGGAGAAGCAGAGCGCCACGCCCAGCGGCCAGAACGGGAACCACTCCCGAGGCAGCCAGACATACAGCGTCGGCGCCTCCATCGCGAGCGACCGGTAGAGGTCGGCCTGCTCGACATAGATCAGCAGGAGGTCGTAGAACGGACGGCCCAGCAGCCAGGCGGGGACGAGCGTCAGCAGGCAGACCGCCGGGCCGAGGATCACCGGGCGCCACCCGATCTCCCGTTTCGCCGCCAGCCAGAGGAAGACCGGCAACAGGAAGACCGCCTGCAATTTCAGCGAGAGCGCCAGCCCGAACGCCGCGGCGGCGAAGCCCGGGCGCCGCAGCAGGAGGAGCGCCAGGGCCAGCGCCAGGAAGGCGGTGTAGGTGGAGTCCGACTGCGCCCACATCGCGCTGTTCAGCACCACCGGCGGCGCGGCGAGCACCGCCACCCCGGCGAGGACCGGCAGGTGCGCCGACTGCGGATGCCGGAGCCGCACCGCGGCGCCCGCGAACGCCGCCAGCGCCGCCTCGAACGCCAGCGAGAGCCCCTTGATCGCCGCCAGCGTCGGGAGCGCCGGGAACAGCCAGGCCACCCCGGCCAGCAGGTAGAGGTAGGGGAGGTTGTAGTTCGCGAACTCGTACTGCATCGCGGCGAAGTGGCCGTTCGCGGCGATGAAGCCGTACCAGTGGCTCAGGTAGAACGCGTAGTCGTCGGTCTCGTGCGGGAGCAGCGGCAGGCGCGCCGCCGCGGCCAGCAGCAGGCCCAGCGCCGCGAGGCCGGCGGTCCGCAGCGCCCGCGCCCGCCCGGGAGCGGACCCGGGCGGCCCGCCCCCCGGCGAGGTCGGAACCGGACGACTCCGGGGCGCTGTCCCGCTCGTCATTCCCGCTTCCGTTCGGCCCGGCTCCGTTCGGTTCGGCTCGGTTCGGCTTCGTTCGGCAGCACCTCGTGGTACCAGAGCCAGTCTTCGCCCGGCTGCCCGGGGTGGCGGGCGATGACGAATCGCCGCACCGGGTACCCCGACAGCGGCACCCGTGCGACACAGCGCTCCCCCAGGTCGAGCGCCCGGTCGCGGAAGCGGAAGGACAGGTTGTCGAAACCGAAGTGCCGCCGGCGCCGCGGCAGGTCACGCGCGTCCACCGGGTCGAGGTGCAGGATGAACAGCCCCTCCCGGTCCTCCGGTCGGCACCCCTCCCGGACATAGAGGACCTGCCCGCCGTCGAGGTGGAGGTCGTACTCCCCGCGGATCCGGGGCGCGCCCGCCGCCGCGATCATCCGGTCCAACTCCCCGTCGAAGGCGGCGCGATGGTGGAGGAACACTTCCCGATTGTCCGGCGTCAGCACGCCCGGCCCCCGGTCTCCGTCCGCGGTGAGGACGAACTCGGCGAGGCGGCGCGCGGCCGGCCGTTCCGCGAGGACGCTCCCGGTGAGCCGCCAGGCGACGGCGTCGATCCCGCCCAGGCGTTCGGCGAGATCCGCCGGGACGAACACCGCGCCCTCCGGTCGCCGCCGAACGCCGCGGCGGATCTCCCGGAAATCCGCGGCGACCCGTTCCTCGAAACCCGGGGCGGCGCCGGAATCGGTACCCGGCCCGACCGCGCCGGCCCGGTAGCCGGAAAGGAGGAAAACAGCGGCGGAGAGGCCGACCGCGACCGCGCCCGGACCCCGCCCGGAACCCGCCCGGAACCCGGCAGGGATCCCCCGGTTCCGCCGAAACCGGGCCCGCCGGAAACGGTCGGCAGCGAGTCCGACGAGGGAGAACAGCGTCAGCGAGAGGCCGAGGTGCGCCGAAGCGTCGAGCCGTCCGTCCGCGCCGGGCCAGACCTGCCAGACCTCCAGGAGCAGACCGGCGAGCGCGAGCGGCAGGAACAGCCGGCGCCGACGGGAGAGCGCCGCCCCGACCGGAACCAGGACGAGACCGGCGAGGGTCGCGAGGGTGATCACCGGGAGCATCCGGGGCCCCGGCCCGGCGCCGCCCCGGGGGCGGGCGGCGTGGGGAACGAGGGCTCCCGACACCCGCCGGAGCGACTCCCGCCCGAAGGCCGATCCCGAGGCCGGCTCGGCATCAGCCCCCTCCCCCGAGTTCGAGGTCTGCCCGACGACCGCGCCGCGACCGTTCCCGAAGCGGAGCCCGTTCGCCGCCACCGCCGCGGCCGGGGTCTCGCGGGAGGGGAGGGAGTCCTCGACCAGCCCCGCCCCGTCGGCCCGGAGCGCCCACTCGTTCGCCCGGTTCAACCCGGCGACGGATCCCTGGCAAAGCAGCGCGAACACCCCGAACTGCAGATAGCGGTTCGCCAGCGCTGCCCCTGCCCGCCCGGACGACCGGACTTCCCTCCCGTGACCACTGCCTTCCCCGGGGGAGTCCGCGGTCGTCCGCCGCCGCCGCGCGTTCCGGTTCCGGTCCGGGAAGAGGCCCGCCACGACGAACGGCGCCGCCAGCGCCGCCACCGAGAAGGTGAGGAACGAGGCCGCCGCGTACTGCAGCAGGAGCCGCCGGAACCGGCCCTCCCGCACGAACCCCACCATCCCGTGGAACGCCAGGAAGAACCCGCAGAGCGCCGGCGAACCGTCGAGGGACACCGCGTCCCAGGCCCCGCCGGAGAAGGAGGCGAACGCCAGCAGCGTCGCCCCGAGCGCCACCCACCGCCGACCGAGCAGCCGGACCAGCGACAGGTAGGCGAGGAGCGCCGCCAGACACCAGAAGCCCGCCGTCGCGACGCGGACGGCGACCTCCTGCGCCCGGTGTCCGTCCCCGAAGTACGCGGCGAGCACCCCGTCGTCGCCCCCGATGTGGACGGCGACCAGCCGGAGCAGGAGGCCGGCGCCGAGGGCGTGGTCGTTGTCGAGGACGAAGGCCGCGGTCCCCCCGGTCGAATCCCCGGTCGAACTCCCGGTCGAACCCCCGGTCGAATCCCATGTCGAACTCCATGTCGAACCCGAGGTCGAACCCGCGTCCGGTTCCAGCGTCCGGCGGGTGAACCCCACGAACCGGGTCTCCGCCGACAGGTTGGCGGTCCGCGCCAGCGTGGCGGCGGCCCCCTCCCCGGCCACCGGGCGCGAGAACCGGCCTCCCGCCCCGGCGAAGGCGAGCGCCGCCAGGAGGCATCCCGCCAGGACCAGCAGCGGCGGCGCCGCCGCCGCCCGTCCCCGGGCCCCGGCGACGAACCGGGCGGCGCCCTCCCGCAGCGGGCGCCGCACCCCGAAGTCCCGGAGGAACCGCCGCCCGGCGAGCAGCACGAACGGCAACAGCGCCACCCCGGCCCCGAGCACCACGGTGGGCTCGAGGTCCCGGTGGAGCAGGATCGAGGCGTACCCGCTCCACTCGGCCAGTTCCAGGGCCACCGGCCAGTACCAGAGGCGAGGCCGCCAGAACGCCAGGACCAGCGAGAGGATCACCGCCGGGAAGAAGTACCGGGCGATCATCTTCGGCAGCAGGTACGGAAGCAGGAGCGCCGAGAACGCGGTCAGGGTGACGACGATCTCCGGCGTGATCACGGTCCGGCTCCGCTCCACCACCCGGGTCAGGGCCACGACCACCAGGACGGTGAAAGCCACCCCGAGCGGCCAGACGAAGTGCCAGCGGTCCGAAGGGATCTGCCAGAGGTTCGGGAACACGATGCTGAGAAACCCATAGGCCTGCGTCTGGGCCGCATAGACGGTGAGCAGGTCCCAGAGCGGCCGCCCGGCGACCCAGGCCGGGAGCAGGGTGGCCAGGTACGCGGCCCCGCCGACGAGGAAGTGCCGCGGCTCCACCGCCTTCTTCTTCGCGAGCCACCAGAGCGCCGGGGCCAGGAAGAGCGCCTGCGCCTTGAACCCGAAGGCCACCCCGAAGGCGGCGAACGCCCAAGCCCGCTTCCCCCGCAGCAGGAAGTAGAGGCCGGCGACGAGGAAGGTGGTGTAGATCGAGTCCGTCTGCCCCCAGGCGGAACTGTTCGCGACCACCGTCGGCAGCAGCAGCGCGGCGATCCCGGCCACGACCGGCAGCGACTTCGACCCCGGCGCGCGGAGGGCGACGCACTTCCCGACGAAGAAGGCCAGCGCGAAGTCGAAGACCATGGCGGCCACCTTGGTCCCCAGGAGGTCCGGGAGGTCCGGCAGGAGGTACGAGATCGTCGCCAGCAGGTAGAGGTAGGGCGGGTTGTAGTTCGCGAAGTCGTACCGGAGGGCGGAGAAGTGGCCGTTCGCGACGATGAAGCCGTACCAGTCGTAGAAGTAGTTCAGGTAGTCGGCCGATTCGTAGGCGAGCCAGGGCAGGCGGACCGCGACCGCCGCCAGCACCCCGGCGACGGCGAGCGCGACGGTGAGGACGCCGGAGAGCGACCGGGGGCGAACGGCGCCGGCGGGCTCCGGCCCCGGTCCCGGCCCGCGACGGGGCGCCGGCTCCCGCGTCATCGTTCGTCGGGCCCGGCTTCGGCTTCGGCTTCGACTTCGGCCGGGGCTTCGGATCCGGCGTCGCCGGGTCGGACCTCGTGGTACCAGAGCCAGTCCGCGTACCGCGGCCCGGGGTGGCGGGCGATGACGAATCGCCGCACCGGGTACCCGGGCAGCGGCACCCGGGCGACGCAGCGTTCCCCCAGGTCGAGTGCCCGGTCGGGGAAGCGGAAGGACAGGTTCTCGAAGCCGAACCGGCGGCGGTGCGGCGGCAGGTCGCGCGGATCCGCCGGGTCGAGGTGCAGGACGAAGAGTCCCTCCCGGTCCTCCGGCCGGCACCCCTCCCGGACATAGAGGACCTGCCCGCCGTCGAGGTGGAGGTCGTACTCGCCGCGGACCCGGGGCGTTCCCGCCGCCGCGATCAGGCGATCCAGTTCCCCGTCGAAGGCGGCGCGATGGTGGAGGAACACTTCGCGGTTGTCCGGCGTCAGCAGGCCCGAGGTCCGGCGTTCGGGCCCCGGCTCCCCGCCGGCGGCGAGCACGAACTCGGCGAGGCCGCGCGCCGCCGGCCGCTCCGCGAGCACCCTCCCGACGAGACGCCAGGCGACGGCGTCGGGCCCGCCCAGGCGTTCGGCGAGAGCCGCCGGGACGAACACCGCGCCCTCCGGTCGCCGGCGAAGGCGCCGCCGGATCTCCCGGAAGTCCTCGGCGACCCGTTCCTCGAAACCCGCGGCGCCGGAGACGACCGGTTCGGAGGCCGCCGCCCCCGCCCGGTAGCCCGAGAAGAGGAAGACCCCGCCGGAAATGCCGACCCCGAGGCCGACGGCGAGGGCGCTCCGAACCGGGGAGGCCCGCAGCGGCGCTCCCCCGGCCCCGCCGTACCGGTTCCCCAGGAGGCGGTCGGCGGCGAGTCCGACGAGGGAGAACAGCGTCAGCGAGAGGCCGAGATGCGCCGAGGCGTCGAGCCCCGGAGCGGGCGCGCCGGTTCCGGACGACCACGCCCGCCAAGCCTCCCAACCCTCCAGGAGGAGGCCGGAGAGCGCGAGCGGCAGGAACAGCCGGCGCCGGCGGGAGAGCGCCGCCCCGACCGGGACCAGGACGAGGCCGGCGAGGGTCGTCAGGGCGACGGGCAGGAACATCCGGCCTCCGTTCCCGCCGCCGCCCCCGCCGGCGGCGGCGTAGGGAACGAGCGCGCCCGCCACCCGGCGCAGCGATTCCCCGCCCGCCGCTCCCGCACCCGATCCCGAGGCCGGCTCCCCCTCGAGGCCGGCCCCCTGCCCCGCCCCCGTTCCCGAAACGACTCGCGACACTCGGCCCGCGGCCGTCCCCGACGAGACGGCGTCCGCCGGCGCCCCCACAGCCTCCCGGCGAGGGTTCGAGTCCCGGACCAGCACCGCCCCGCCGGCCTCGAGCGCCCGCTCGTTCACCCGGTTCAGCCCGGCGACCGCTCCCTGGCAGAGCAGCGCGAACGCCCCGAACACCAGGTACCGGTTCCGGGACGCCCACCCCGACGGGCCCGGAGCCCGGCCTTCGCCGCCGGTCCGGGAGGAGTCCCCCGGTCGTCCGCCGCCCCCGCGCGTCCGGTTCCGGTCCGGGAAGAGGCCCGCCGCGGCGAACGGCAGCGCCAGCGCCGCCACCGAGGAACTCAGGAACGCCGCCGCCGCGTACTGCAGGAGGAGCCGCCGGAACCGGCCCTCCCGGACGAACCCCACCATCCCGTGGAACGCCAGCAGGAACCCGCAGAGCGCCGGCGAACCGTCGAGGGACACCGCGTCCCAGGCCCCGCCGGCGAAGGACGAGAACGCCAGCAGCGTTGCCCCCAGCGCCACCCACCTCCGGCCGAGCAGCCGGACCAGCGACAGGTAGGCCAGGAGCGCCGCCAGGCACCAGAAGCCCGCCATCGCGGCGCGGACGGCGACCTCCTGCGCTCGGTGCTCGTCCCCGAAGCGCTCGGTGAGCACCCCGTCGTCGCCGCCGAGGTGGACGGCGACCAGCCGGAGCGCGAGACCGGCGCCGACGGCGTGGTCGTTGTCGAGGACGAAGGCCGCGGCCCCCGTCGCGGTCGGGAGGACCGGTTCCAGCGTCCGGCCGGTGAACCCCACGAACCGGGGCCCGGAGTCTCGGGAGTGCGGAGGGCGGTGGCGCCCGGGTTCCAGCGTCCGGCGGGTGAACCCCACGAACCGGGTCTCCGCCGACAGGTTGGCGGTCCGCGCCAGCGTGGCGGCGGCAACCCCCTCCCCGGCCACCGGGCGCGAGAACCGGCCCCCCGCCCAGGCGAAGGCGAGCGCCGCCAGGAGGCATCCCGCCAGCACCACCAGCGGCGCCGCCGCGGCCGCCCGCGCCCGGGCCCCGGCGGCGAGCCGGGCGGCGCCCTCCCGCAGCGGTCGGCGAACCCCGAAGTCCCGGAGGAACTGCCGCCCGGCGATGAGGACGAACGGCAACAGCGCCACCCCGGCCCCGAGCACCACGGTGTGCTCGAGGTCCCGCCGGAACAGGATCGAGGCGTACCCGCTCCACTCGGCCAGTTCGAGGGCCGCCGGCCAGTACCAGAGCCGCGGCCGCCAGAACGCGAGGACCAACGACAGGATCACCGCCGGGAAGAAGTACCGGCTGCCCATCTTCGGCAGCAGGTACGGCAGGAGGAGCGCCGAGAACGCGGTCAGCGTGATGACGATCTCCGGCGTGAGCGCGGTCCGGCTCCGCTCCACCACCCGGGTCAGCGCCAGGACCACCAGGACGGCGAAGGCCACCCCGAGCGGCCAGACGAAGTACCAGCGGTCCGAGGGGATCTGCCAGAGGCTCGGGAACACGCTGCTGAGAACGCCGAAGACCTGCGTCTGCGCCGCATAGACGGTGAGCAGGTCCCAGAGTGGCCGCCCGGCGATCCAGGCCGGGAGCAGCGTCACCAGGTATGCGGCGCCGGCGACGACGAAGTGCCGCGGGGCCGCCGCCTTCTTCCGGACGAGCCACCAGAGCGCCGGGGCCAGGAAGAGCGCCTGCGCCTTGAACCCGAAGGCCACGCCGAAGGCGGCGAACGCCCAGGCCCCTTTCCCCTTCCCCCGCAGCAGGAAGTAGAGGCCGGCGACGAGGAAGGTGGTGTAGATCGAGTCCGCCTGCGCCCAGGCGGCACTGTTCGCGACCACCGTCGGCAGCAGCAGCGCGGCGATCCCGGCGAGGACCGGGAGCGACTTCGACCGCGGCGCGCGGAGGGCGACGCACTTCCCGACGAAGAACGCCAGCGCGAAGTCGAAGACCATCGAGACCGCCTTGACCCCCAGGAGGGCCGGGAGATCCGGCCGGAGGTACGAGATCGTCGCCAGCAGGTAGAGGTACGGGGGGTTGTAGTTCGCGAAGTCGTAGCGGAGGGCGGAGAAGTGGCCGTTCGCGGCGATGAAGCCGTACCAGTGGTGGGAGAAGCTCCAGTAGTCGATCGATTCGTAGGCGAGCCAGGGAATGCGGACCGCGATGGCCACCAGCAGGCCGGCAACGGCGAGCGCCGAGGGGAGAACGGCGCGGGCGGCCCGGGCCGGCGGGCCCGGCGCGGGCGGTTCGGGCCGGCCGGAGCGCTCTTCCCTCGTCATTCCCGGTTCGATCGGGTTTCATCCGGTCCGGCCTCGTCGGGTCGGACCTCGTGGTACCAGAGCCAGTCTTCGCCCGGCTGTCCGGGGTGGCGGGCGATGACGAATCGCCGCACCGGGTACCCGGGCAGCGGCACCCGGGCGACGCAGCGGTCCCCCAGGTCGAGCGCCCGGTCGGGGAAGCGGAAGGACCGGTTCTCGAAGCCGAACCGCCAGCGCGCCGGCGGCAGGTCGAGCGCGTCCACCGGGTCGAGGTGCAGGACGAAGAGCCCCTCCCGGTCCTCCGGTCGGCAGCCCTCCCGGACATAGAGGATCTGGCCGGCATCCAGGTAGAGGTCGTACTCCCCGCGGATCCGGGGCGTTCCGGCCGCGATCCGGCGGTCCAACTCCCCGTCGAGGGCGGCGCGGTGGTAGAGGAACGCTTCGCGGTTGTCCGGCGTCAGCAGGCCCGAGGTCCGGCGTTCGGGCCCCGGCCCCCCGCCGGCGGCGAGCGCGAACTCGGCGAGGCCGAGCGCCTCCGGCCGCTCGACGAGCGCGCTCCCGGCGAGGCGCCAGGCGGTCGCGTCCGGGCCGCCCAGGCGTTCGGCGAGGGCCGCCGGGACGAACACCGCGCCCTCGGGCCGCCGGCGGAGGTGTCGGCGGATCTCCCGGAAGTCCGCGGCGACCCGTTCCTCGAAACCCGCGTCGGAGGCGACCGGTTCGGAGGCCGCCGCCCGCCAGCCCGAGAGGAGGAAGACCCCGGAAGAAATCCCGACCCCGAGGCCGACGGCTAGGGCGCCGGGAACCCGGAGGGCCGGCGGCGCTCCCCCCGACTCCGCCGAACCCGCCCCGCCGAACCGGGCCTGACGGAGGCGGGCGGCGGCGAGCCCGACGAGGGAGAAGAGGACCAGCGAGAGGCCGAGGTGCGCCGAGGCGTCGAGCCGGGGAGCGCCCCCGCCGGGCCAGACCTGCCACATCTCCAGGAGGAGCCCGGAGAGCGCGAGCGGCAGGAAGAGCCGGCGCCGGCGGGAGAACGCGGCCCCGACCGGAACCAGGACCAGGCCGGCGAGGGCCACCGCCGGAAGCAGCCGGGACCCGTTCCCGCCGCCTCCGTCGCCGCCTCCTCCGCGGACTGCAGCGTAGGGAACGAGCGCCCCTGCCACCCGGCGCAGCGCTCCCCCGCCCGCCGCTCCCGCTGCCGCCCCCGTGGCCGGCCCCTCCCCCGGTCCCGCCCCCGGTCCCACCCCCGGTCCCGCCCCCGGTCCCGCCGCCTGCCCCGCGCCCGTCCCCGAAACGACTCCCGACGCCCGGCCCGAGGTCCTCCGCGACGAAGCGGCATCCACCGGCGCCGCCCCGCGAGGGTTCGAGTCCCGGATCAGCACGGCCCCGCCGGCCTCGAGCGCCCGCTCGTTCGCCCGGTTCAGCCCGGCGACCGCCCCCCAGCACAGCAGCGCGAACGCCCCGAACGCCAGGTACCGGTACCCGGACGCACCTCCCGCCGGTCTCGGCGCCCGGCCTTCGCCGGCCGTCCCGGAGGAGTCCGCCGCTTCCCGCCGCCCCCGCGCGTTCCGGTTCCGGTCCAGGAAGAAACCGACCGCGGCGAACGGCAGCGCCAAGGCCAACACCGACCAGGCGAGGAACGACGCTGCCGCGTACTGCAGCAGGAGCCGACCGAAGCGGCCGTCCCGGACGAACCCCGCCATCCCGTGGAACGCGAGGAAGAACCCGCAGAGCGCCGGCGACCCGTCGAGGGACAGCGCGTCCCAGGCCCCGCCGGCGAAGGAGGCGAACGCCGGCAGCGTCGCCCCGAGCGCCACCCACCTCCGGCCGAGCAGCCGGACCAGCGACAGGTAGGCCAGGAGCGCCGCCAGGCACCAGAAGCCCGCCATCGCGACCCGGGCGGCGACCTCCCGGGCGCGCTGCCCGCCCGGGCGCTGGCGGAAGGCGGCGAGCGGCCCTCCCGAGATTCGCAGGCCGTCGTCCCGGGCGCGCGGCCCGTCGCCGAAGCGGGCCGCGAGCACCCCGCCCTCCCCACCGAGGTGGGCGGCGACCGCCTGCAGCGCCAGGCCGGCGCCGAGGGGGGCGTCGTCGCCGACGAAGAAGGCGTCGGTCCCGTCCGGTTCCCGGGTCCGCCGGGTGAACCCCACGAACCGGGTCTCCGCGGCGAGGTTGGCGGTCCGCGCCAGGGTGGCGGCGGCGCCGGCTTCGCCGACCACCGGCCTCGAGAACCGGCCCTCCCCCTCCCTCCCGACCCCTCCGGCGAAGGCGAGCGCGGCGGCGAGGCATCCCGCCAGCAGGAGCAGCGGCGCCGCCGCGGGCGCCCGCGCCCGGACCCCGGCGGCGAGCCGGGCGGCGCCCTCCCGCAGCGGGCGCGAAACCCCGAAGTCCCGGAGGAACCGCCGCCCGGCGAGCAGCACGAAGGGCAGCAGCGCCACCCCCGCCCCGAGCACCAGGGTGGGCTCGAAGTCCTTCCGCCGGAACAGGATCGAGGCGTACCCGCTCCACTCAGCCAGTTCGAGGGCCACCGGCCAGTACCAGAGCCGCGGCCGGAAGAACGCCAGCACCAGCGCCAGGATCACCGCCGGGAAGAAGTACCGGCTGCCCATCTTCGGCAGCAGGTAGGGCACGAGGAGCGCCGAGAACGCGGCCAGGGTGACGACGATCTCCGGCGTGGGCGCGGTCCGGCTCCGCTCCACCACCCGGGTGAGCGCCACGACCACCAGGACGGTGAAAGCCACCCCGAGCGGCCAGACGAAGTGCCAACGGTCCGGGGGGATCTGCCAGAGGTTCGGGAAGTCCAGGCTGAGGCCGGCATAGACCTGCGTCTGCGCCGCATAGACGGTGAGCAGGTCCCACAGGGGTCGGCCGGCGATCCAGGCCGGCAGCAGCGTCACCAGGTACGCCGCGCCGGCGACGAGGAAGTGCCGCGGGGCCGCCGCCTTCTTCCGGACGAGCCACCAGAGCGCCGGGGCCAGGAAGAGCGCCTGCGCCTTGAACCCGAAAGCCACGCCGAAGGCGGCGAACGCCCACGCCCCCTTCCCGCGCAGCAGGAAGTAGAGGCCGGCGACGAGGAAGGTGGTGTAGATCGAGTCCGCCTGCGCCCAGGCGGCACTGTTCGCGACCACCGTCGGCAGCAGCAGCGCGGCGATCCCGGCGAGTACCGGGAGCGACCTCGACCGGGGCGAACGGAGCGCGACGCACTTCCCGACGAAGAACGCCAGCGCGAAGTCGAACGCCATCGAGACCCCCTTGATCCCGAGGAGGTCCGAAAGGTCGGGAAGGAAGTACGAGACCGTCGCCAGCAGGTAGAGGTACGGCGGGTTGTAAACGGAGAAGTCGTGCTGCAGCGCCGCGAAGTGGTCGTTCGCCGCCAGGAAGGCGTACCAGCGGGAGAGGGCGATGAGGTAGTCGTCCGACTCGTAGCCCAGCCAGGGGAGGCGCACGGCGATGGCCGCCAGCACCCCGGCGACGGCGAGCCCGACGGTGAGGGCGCCGGCGGACGCCCGGGGGCGAACGGCGCGGGCGGGCCCCGGCGCCGGGGGCGGCCCCGGCCCGTTCCGGGGCGCCGGCTCCCGGCTCATCGTTGGTCGAGTTCGGCGTCGAGTTCGGCGTCGGGCCCGGCTTCGGCTTCGGCTTCGACTTCGGCTTCGACTTTAGCTGGGGCTTCGGATCCGGCGTCGCCGGGTCGGACCTCGTGGTACCAGAGCCAGTCCGCGTACCGCGGCCCGGGGTGGCGGGCGATGACGAATCGCCGCACCGGGTACCCGGGCAGCGGCACCCGGGCGACGCAGCGCTCCCCCAGGTCGAGCGCCCGGTCGGGGAAGCGGAAGGACAGGTTCTCGAACCCGAACTGGCGGCGGTGCGGCGGCAGGTCGCGCGGGTCCGCCGGGTCGAGGTGCAGGACGAAGAGCCCCTCCCGGTCCTCCGGCCGGCACCCCTCCCGGACATAGAGGACCTGCCCGCCGTCCAGGTGGAGGTCGTACTCGCCGCGGATCCGGGGCGTTCCCGCCGCCGCGATCAGGCGGTCCAGTTCCCCGTCGAAGGCGGCGCGATGGTGGAGGAACACTTCGCGGTTGTCCGGGGTCAGCCGGCCCGGCGCCGGGCGTCCGGCCCCCGGGTCACGGCCCCCGGTGAGCACGAATTCGGCGAGGCCGCGCGCCTCCGGCCGCTCCGCGAGCACCCTCCCGACGAGGCGCCAGGCGACGGCGTCGGGCCCGCCGAGGCGTTCGGCGAGAGCCGCCGGGACGAACACCGCGCCTTCCGGCCGCCGGCGGAGGCGCCGGCGGATCTCCCGGAAGTCCTCGGCGACCCGTTCCTCGAAACCCGCCCCGGTCCCGGGACCCGTACCCGGTCCGACCGCGCCGGCCCGGTAGCCGGAGAGGAGGAAGACCGCGGCCGAGAGACCGACCGCGAGCGCGCCCGGAATCCGCGCGGACCCTGACGACACGCCCCCGGTTCCGCCGAGCCGGGCCTGCCGGAGGCGGTCGGCGGCGAGTCCGACGAGGGAGAACAGCGTCAGCGAGAGGCCGAGATGCGCCGAAGCGTCGAGCCGGCCCGCCGCGCCCGGCCAGATCTGCCAGACCTCCAGGAGAACGCCGGAGAGCGCGAGCGGCAGGAACAGGCGGCGCCCGCGGGAGAACGCCGCCCCGACCGGAACCAGGACGAGCCCGGCGAGGGTCGCGAGGGCGGTCACCGGGAGCATCCGGGGCCCCGGCCCCGCTCCTCCCCGGGGGCGGGCGGCGTGGGGAACGAGCGCTCCCGACACCCGCCGGAGCGACTCCCGCCCGAAGGCCGATCCCGAGGCCGGCGCGGCATCAGCCCCCCCCCCCCCCCCCCCCGAATTCGAGGTCGAGGTCGAGGTCGAGGTCTGCCCGACGACCGCGCCGCGACCGTTCCCGAAGCCGAGCCCGTTCGCCGCGGCCGCCGGGGCCGGGGCCTGGCGGGAGGGGAGGGAATCCTCGACCAGCGTCGCCCCGTCGGCCCGGAGCGCCCACTCGTTCGCCCGGTTCAACCCGGCGACGGATCCGTGGCAGAACAGCGCGAAGACCCCGAACCACAGGTACCGGTTCGAGAGCGCGGCCCCTCCCGCCCCGGATGGCCGGACTCCCCTCCCGTCACCACGGCCTTCCCCGGAGGGGAGTGCCGTCGTCCGCCGCCGCCGCGCGTTCGGGTCCCGGTCCGGGAAGAGCCCGACCACGGCGAACGGCAGCGCCAGCGCCGCCACCGAGAAGGTCAGGAGGGAAGCCGCCGCGTACTGCAGCAGGAGCCGCCGGAACCGACCCTCCCGGACGAACACGACCATCCCGTGGAACGCCAGCAGGAATCCGCAGAGCGCCGGCGAACCCTCGAGGGACACCGCGTCCCAGCCCCCGCCGGCGAAGGACGAGAACGCCAGCAGCGTCGCCCCGAGCGCCACCCACCTCCGGCCGAGCAGCCGGACCAGCGACAGGTAGGCGAGAAGCGCCGCCAGGCACCAGAAGCCCGCCGTCGCGACCCGGACGGCGACCTCCTGCGCCCGCTGCTCGTCCCCGAAGCGCGCGGCGAGCACCCCGTCGTCGCCCCCGATGTGGCCGGCGACCGCCCGCAGCGCCAGGCCGGCCCCGAGGGGGTGGTCGTTGTCGAGGACGAAGGCGGCGGCCCCGGTCGCGGTCGGGAGGGCCGGTTCCACGGTCCGGCGGGTGAACCCCACGAACCGGGTCTCCGCCGACAGGTTGGCGGTCCGCGCCAGGGTGGCGGCGGCGGTCCCCTCCCCGGCCACCGGGCGCGAGAACCGGCCCCCGGCCCAGGCGAAGGCGAGCGCCGCCAGGAGGCACCCCGCCAGCACCAGCAGCGGCGCCGCCGCGGCCGCCCGCGCCCGGGCCCCGGCGACGAGCCGGGCGGCGCCCTCCCGCAGCGGGCGCGACACCCCGAAGTCCCGGAGGAACTGCCGCCCGGCGAGCAGCACGAACGGCAGCAGCGCCACCCCGGCCCCGAGCACCACGGTGTGCTCCAGGTCCCGCCGGAAGAGGATCGAGGCGTACCCGCTCCACTCGGCCAGTTCGAGGGCCGCCGGCCAGTACCAGAGCCGCGGCCGGAAGAACGCCAGCACCAGCGACAGGATCACCGCCGGGAAGAAGTACCGGCTGCCCATCTTCGGCAGCAGGTACGGCAGGAGGAGCGCCGAGAACGCGGTCAGGGTGACGACGATCTCCGGCGTGGGCGCGGTCCGGCTCCGCTCCACCACCCGGGTCAGCGCCAGGACCACCAGGACGGTGAAGGCCACCCCCAGCGGCCAGACGAAGTGCCAGCGGTCCGAGGGGATCTGCCAGAGGTTCGGGAACTCGGTGCTGAGGCTGCCGAAGACCTGGGTCTGCGCCGCATAGACGGTGAGCAGGTCCCAGAGCGGCCGCCCGGCGATCCAGGCCGGGAGCAGCGTCACCAGGTACGCCGCGCCGGCCACGACGAAGTGCCGCGGCTCCACCGCCTTCTTCCGGACGAGCCACCAGAGCGCCGGGGCCAGGAAGAGCGCCTGCGCCTTGAACCCGAAGGCCACGCCGAAGGCGGCGAACGCCCACGCCCCCTTCCCCCGCAGCAGGAAGTAGAGGCCGGCGACGAGGAAAGTGGTGTAGATCGAGTCCGCCTGCGCCCAGGCGGAACTGTTCGCGACCACCGTCGGCAGCAGCAGCGCGGCGATCCCGGCGAGGACCGGGAGCGACTTCGACCGCGGCGAACGGAGGGCCACGCACTTCCCGACGAAGAACGCCAGCGCGAAGTCGAAGGCCATCGACACCGCCTTGATCCCCAGCAGGTCCGGGAGGTCCGGCAGGAAGTACGAGATCGTCGCCAGCAGGTAGAGGTAGGGCGGGTTGTAGTTCGCGAAGTCGTACTGCAGCGCCGCGAAGTGGTCGTTCGCCGCCAGGAAGCCGTACCAGCGGTAGAGGTGGATCAGGTAGTCGTCCGACTCGTAGCCCAGCCAGGGCAGCCGGACGGCCACCGCCGCCAGCAGCCCCGCGACCGCCAGGGCGACCGGCAGGACCCGGGAGTGGAGGGCGCGGGCGTCGCGGGCGGGGCGCCCCTCCGGGAGGATCGCCGCCGGGGCTTCGTCGGGCCCGGCGGCGGGGGCGGAGGCGACCCCCCGCGCCCGGGCCGGGTTCTTCCCGCCGGGAGGGGGCGCGGTCACGAGGCGGCGGCTCCGGGAGTCCGGGAACGGAGCGCGGGCGAGGGCCGGGATCGCCGCGCCGCGGAGGAGGCTCTTCCGGCGGACCGCGCCGGGCGGAAGGCCCGGGCGGCACGGTCCCCGGGGACTCGCCCCGCCCGGCAGGAGGTCATTCCGGCCCGTTCCCGGCGCCGCCGTCGCCGTTCGGGAAGAACTCGTGGTACCAGATCCAGTCCGCGTACCGCTCGCCCGGATGCCGCGCGATCACCATCCGGCGGACCGGGTAGTCGGGGAGGAGGGCGCGGGCGACGCAGCGGGGCCCCAGGTCGAGGGCGCGCCGGGAAAACCGGAAGGACAGGTTCTCGAACCCGAACTGGCGGCGCCCGGGCCGCAGGTCCCCGGGATCCTCCGGATCGAGATGGAGGACGAACAGGCCCTCCCGGTCTTCCGGGCGGCAGTCCTCCCGGACATAGAGCAGGCCCTCGTCGTCGAGATACAGGTCGAACTCCCCCCGGAGCACCGGGGGCCCCGCCGCCGCGATCACCCGGTCCAACTCGCCGTCGCGGGCGGCGCGATGGTAGAGGAAGACCTCGTCGTTCTCCGGCGTCAGCAGCCCCGCCCCGACCTCCGCCCCGACCTCCGCCCCGACCTCCCCGCCGGCTTCCCCGTCGCTCGTCCCCCGCCGCCCCTCGAGCGCGAACTCGGCGAGGCGGCGCTGGCCCGGAAGATCCACCAGGACGCTCCCCGGCAGGTAGCGGGAGGCCCGTTCCGGGGGGCCCCAGGGGCCGGCGGGGACGAAGACCGTCGGTTCCTCGACCCGGCGTTCGAGCACCCGGCGGATCCGGTCGAAGTCGGCCCCCACCCGGGCCTCGAGCGCCGCCGCCGCGGTGTCGTGGCCGGCGGCCCCGGCGCGATGGGCGGACACGAGGAAGACCGCCGCCGCCGCGCCGGCGAAGGCCGCGGCGGCCGCCGAACCCAGGCCCCGGTTCCGCGAGTCGCCGGCGGGAGTCCGGGAGAGCGCGAGCCCGGCCAGCGACAGGAGGGTGAGCGCGACCGGGACCGCCGCCGCGCCGGCGGCCTCCGGAGGAGCGAAGGGGGTCAGGAGGAACAGCCCGGAGAGGGCGAGCGGCAGCAGGAGCAGCCGGTGGCGGGAGAGCGCGGCGCCGAGGAGGGCGAGGATCGTGGCGAGGCCGCCCGCCAGGCCCGAAGCGAGTCCGAATCCCCCGCCCCGCTCCCCCGGAACCTCCGGCGCGAAGGCGAACGGGACCAGCGCCCCGCCGAACCGGCTCCAGCGCCGGGCCTCGGCCGCCCCGGGTTCCCCGAACTCCGCCGGCGGCGCTTCCGAAACCGGCGCCCCCGTCGCCCGGAGCGCCCGTTCGTTGCCCCGGTCGAGACCGACCAGCACCCCGCCGAGGGCGAGGCCGAACACCGCCAGCGTCGCGAACGGACTGCGGAGCCCGAACCGGCCGGCGGCCCGCCCCGCCGGGAGGGGCGTCGCCGCCTCCGGGGGGGGATCCGGGAGGGAAGTCGCCTCCGGGGGGGAAGTCGTCCCTGCCGGCAGCCTCTCCGCGGACGCGCCGTTCGGGTTCCGTCGGCGCCGGGCTTCGAGCAGCAGGCCGAGGCCGGCGAACGCCAGGACCAGCGGGTACGCCGCGGCGGCGAACAGCAGCGCCGCCCCGCACTGCAGCAGCAGCGGCCGGAAGCGGCGGTCCCGGACGAAACCCGTCATCCCGTGGAAGGCGAGGAACACCGCGAAGAGCGCCGGCGCCCCGGAAACGGTGACCGTGTCCCAGGCGCCCCCGGCGAACGGGGAGAAGCCGAGCAGCGTCACCCCGAGCGCGATCCCGCGATTCCCGAACACGCGCGCCAGCGACAGGTACGCGAAGAGGGCCGCCAGGCAGAAGAGCACCGCCGTCGCCCCCCGGGCGGCCACCGCCTCCGCGGCGGAACCCTCCCCGAAGTGGAAGGTCACGAGCCGCAGCAGCAGGTCGGCGCCGGGCGGCCGCCCGCCGTCCGTTTCGTACGCGACCGCGCCGCGCGGGTCGAGCGTCTGCCGGACGACCGGGACGAAACGGTGCTCCGCCGACAGGTTCGCCGCCCGCGCCAGCGTCCGCGCGGAGCCGGGATCGTCCGCGACCGGCCGTTCGAAACGCTTCCCGCCCCCGGCGAAGAGCAGCGCGGCGGAGAGGCACCCGAGAAGCGCGAGGAGCGGGACCGCGGCCGGCGCGAGCGCCCGCGCCCGCCTCACGATCCATTCCGGGACCTCGCGCCAACGACAGCGAACCCCGAGGTCGCGCCACAGTCGCCGCAGCAGGACCGCCACGACGACGAACAGGATCGCCGCGCCCCAGCGCGCGGTGACATTCGGCCGCCAGTCGAACAGGAACTGGGCGGTATAGACCCCGAAGGAGGCGAACCCCAGGACGACCGGAACCGCCCAGAACCGCGGGCGGACGAACGCGAACACCACGGCGACGACCGCGGCCGGGAAGAAGTACCGCTCGTGCATCTTCGGCAACAGGTACGGAGCGAGGAGCACCGACAGCAGCGCGAGCGTCCAGAACAGTTCCGGGGTGGGCGCCGCGCGGCTCTTCCGCACCAGGACCGCGATACCCCAGACGACGACGCCGAACAGCAGGACGAACAGCGGCCAGAACGCATACCACTCGTTCGAGACCCAGATGTAGAGGTGGGGCGCCCGTTCGGAGAGCGACCGGAAATGGTCCAGCCGGGCGACCCGCAGCATCACCAGTTCGTAGAAGGGCCGACCGATCCACCAGGCGGGGAGCAGGGTCGCCAGGTACGCGAGCGGCGCCAGCGGGAGATACCGCCATTCGATCCGCTGCTTCGCCGGCAGCCACCACAGGAGCGGCAGCAGGAAGACCGCCTGCAGTTTCAGCGAGAACGAAAGCCCGAACAGCAGGAACGCCGGCGCGGAACGACCGGCGGAGAGGAAGTACAGGGAACCGACCAGGAACGCCGTATAGACCGCGTCGGCCTGCGCCCAGAAGGCGCTGTTCGCGACCACCCCGGGAGCGAGGAGCCCGGCGAGGAATGCCAGTCTCCAGGGCGCCTCCGAATCGGGATACCGCCGCCGTACGCATTTGGCGACGAAGAACGCCAGCAGGAAGTCGAAAACGATGGAGAGCCCCTTGATGACGATCAGGTCCGGCCCCGCCGGGAACAGGTACGCGGCCCCCGCCAGCAGGTAGAGGTACGACGGGCTGTAGTCGTAGAAGTCGAACGCCAGCGCCCGGAAGAAGTCGTTCGCGACGAGGAACCCGTACCAGGGATGCAGGAAGTTCCGGTAGTCCGTGGTCTCGTGGGAGAGCAGCGGCAGCCGGACGAGGAGCGCGAGGATCGAGGCGGCCAGGACGAACCCGGCGTTCCGGAGCGCGGTCATGGCGCGGGAGCGATCTCGGCCCGCCGGACGAAGTCGGCGCCCCGGCCGGGATACCGCCCGGTCACGAGGCGGCGGAGGGGAATCGGGTTTTCCCCGGGCAATCCCGCCGGCGCGATTTCGTGACGCGTCGGCGCGATCCGGATCGCCCTGCCCGGAGGAACACCCCTTCCGGGCGGTTCGCATTCCCCGGTCGGTGAAACCCGCATCGGAGTCGTCCCCGCCCCGCCGCTCACCGTCGCGCCGCCCGGTTGCCGGGGTCGAGTCGGTCCAGGCATTCCTGCAGCGAACGGTCGCGCGGAAGATCCGCGGCGTCGCGATGCTGCGCGGATCGGTCTCCGTACCGGTCGCTCACGCCGACGAAGGATCCGCGCCCGTCGTTACCGATTTCGATGAGGATCGCGCAGTCCGCCGACCGCGAGTGGAGATACACGGCCACCTCGCCGGACTCGGTCGGACAGACGATCGGAGCGGTACGCACCCCCCGGCGCGCGATGGCCCGGAGCAGGTTCGCGGCATTCGTCTTCGTCCCGGGTTCGATCTCCGGCAGGGCGTCTTCCTCGACGGCCTCATCGATCTCGTCCACCTCCCGGAGCGCGTCCGCGAGCCAGGGGGAACTGCCGGCGCTTTCCGGGGACGGCCCCACCGACCGGCCCCGGGCCTCCGCGTCGCGGGCGCGTTCCTCCGGACTTCCCGTATTCATCGCGCACTCCTTCCGCGACCGACCGGGCCCCGGGCGATCTTCCCCCCGAATCGTAGGGCGGGCCGGGCGGCGCGGAAGTTCGGACGCCGGGCCGGGAGCGTCGGGAGGAATCCGGCGTTCCGGAGGATGGTCATGGCGGGGGAGCGAACTCGGCCGGCCGGGCGAAGTCGCCGCCCGGGCGCCCCGAATGGTGACCGGTCGCCGGGCGGCGGACGGCGTCGTCCGGGAGCGGGACGCGGGCGACGCGGCGTTCCCCCCGTTCGAGGACCCGGTGGCGGAAACGGAAGGAGCGGTTGTCGAAGCCGTACTGCGGGCGGAGCGGCGGCAGCGCGCTCGGCTCCACCGGATCGAGGCGCCGGATGAACCTCCCTTCAGTGTCCCCGGCGCGGCAGGGCGTCCGATTCCCCGGCGGCGGCAGTCCCGGCCCCCTCGGGGGCGCCGTGGCCCGGGTCATCCGGCTTCGGGTCCGGCTTCTTCGGGTCCGGCTTCTTCGGGGTCGGCTTCGTTCGGCAACACCTCGTGGTACCAGAGCCAGTCTTCGCCTGACTGCCCGGGGTGGCGGGCGATGACGAATCGCCGCACCCGGTACCCCGGCAGCGGCACCCGGGCGACGCAGCGCCCTCCCAGGTCGAGCGCCCGGTCGGCGAAGCGGAAGGACAGGTTGTCGAAGCCGAACTGGCGGCGGTGCGGCGGCAGGTCCCGCGCGTCCACCGGGTCGAGGTGCAGGACGAACAGCCCCTCCCGGTCCTCCGGTCGGCACCCCTCCCGGACATAGAGGACCTGGCCGCCATCGAGGTGGAGGTCGTACTCCCCGCGGATCCGGGGCGCGCCCGCCGCCGCGATCATCCGGTCCAACTCCCCGTCGAAGGCGGCGCGATGGTGGAGGAACACTTCCCGATTGTCCGGCGTCAGCAGGCCCGGCCCCCGGTCGCCGTCCGCGGTGAGGACGAACTCGGCGAGGCCGCGCGCCGCCGGCCGTTCCGCGAGGACGCTCCCGCCGAGGCGCCAGGCGACGGCGTCCGCCCCGCCGAGAACCTCCCGGAGAGCGGCCGGTACGAACACCGCGCCCGCCGCCGACGGCCGCAGGTGTCGGCGGGCCGCCCGCGCCCGCTGCGAAGCGGGAATCGTTCGGGACGACGCGCCCGCCGCGCGCCGCCGCAGGCGCCGGCGGATCTCCCGGAAGTCCCCGGCCACCCGTTCCTCGAAGCCCGCGAGGGCCACGGGCTCGCCCGGATTCGGGACCGACCCGGCCCGGTGGCCCGAGAGCAGGAAGACCGCGGCGGAGAGGCCGACCGCGAGCGCGCCCGGGACCCGGAGGGCCGGCGCCGTCGCTTCCTCCCTTCCGCCCTCCCGCCCGACCGACCGGGCCCGCAGGAAGCGGTCGGCGGCGAGACCGACGAGGGAGCCGAGCGCCAGTGAAAGGCCGAAAGACGCCGAAGGGTCGAACCCGCCGGCCGCGCCGGGCCAGACCGCCGGGACCAGGCCGGAGAGCGCGAGCGGCAGGAGCAGCCGGCGCCGACGGGAGAGCGCCGCCCCGACGACCCCTCCCAGAGTGGCCAGGGCGACCGCCGGGAGCAGCCACGGCCCGTCCCCGCCTCCTCCCCGGGACGCCGCGGCGTAGGGAACGAGTGCGCCGGCCACTCGCCGCAGCGCCTCCCGCCCCGACGCCGTTCCCGACCCGTGTTCCGATGCCGACCCCGCCCCTTCCCCCTCCCCCGTTCCCGTTCCCGGAACGACCCGGGACTCCTCCCCCGCCGGAACCGTCGGGGCCGCGATCAGCTTCGCCCCGTCGGCCCGGAGCGCCCACTCGTTCGCCCGGTTCGAGCCGGCGACCACTCCCCAACAGACCAGCGCGAACGCCCCGAACGCCAGGTACCGGTTCGCGGACGCCCACTGCTCCCGTCCCGGGGGTCGCCTCCCCCCGTCACGACCGGGAGGGTCTTCGTTACGCCGGCGGCGCGCTTCCAGGCAGAAGCCGACCGCGGCGAACGGCAGCGCCAGCGCCGCCGCCGAGAAGGTGAGGAACGAGGCCGCCGCGTACTGCAGCAGGAGCCGCCGGAACCGGCCCTCCCGCACGAAAACCACCATCCCGTGGAACGCCAGCAGGAACCCGCAGAGCGCCGGCGAACCCTCGAGGGACACCGCGTCCCAGGCCCCGCCGGCGAACGACGAGAACGCCAGCAGCGTCGCCCCGAGCGCCACCCACCGCCGCCCGAGCAGCCGGACCAGCGACAGGTAGGCGAGGAACGCCGCCAGGCACCAGAAGCCCGCCAGCGCGACGCGGACGGCCACCTCCCGGGCCCGGTGTTCGTCCCCGAAGCGCGGGGCGAGCACCCCGTCGGGGCCCCCGAGGTGGGCGGCGGCCAGCCGGAGCGCGAGACCGGCGCCGAGGGCGTGGTCGTTGTCGAGGACGAAGGCCTCGGCCCCCCCGGTCGAATCCAAGATCGAATCCCCGATCGAATCCAAGGTCGAACCCGGGTCCGGTTCCAGCGTCCGGCGGGTGAACCCCACGAACCGGGTCTCCGCCGCCAGGTTGGCGGTCCGCGCCAGGGTGGCGGCGGCCTCCCCGGCCACCGGCCGCGAGAACCGGCCCCCCGCCCCGGCGAAGGCGAGCACCGCGGCGAGACACCCCGCCAGCACCAGCAGCGGCGCCGCCGCGGCCGCCCGCGCCCGGGCCCCGGCGACGAGTCGCGCGGCGCCCTCCCGCAGCGGGCGCGAAACCCCGAAGTCCCGGAGGAACTGCCGCCCGGCGAGCAGGACGAACGGCAACAGCGCGACTGCGGCGGGGAGCGCGACAGCCGACTCGAGGTCGTACCGCCGGAACAGGATCAGGGCGTACCCGCTCCACTCGGCCAGTTCCAGGGCCACCGGCCAGTACCAGAGGCGAGGCCGCCAGAACGCCAGGACCAGCGAGAGGATCACCGCCGGGAAGAAGTACCGGGCGATCATCTTCGGCAGCAGGTACGGCAGCAGGAGCGCCGAGAACGCGGTCAGCGTGACGACGATCTCCGGCGTGATCACGGTCCGGCTCCGCTCCACCACCCGGGTCAGGGCCACGACGACCAGGACGGTGAAGACCACCCCGAGCGGCCAGACGAAGTACCAACGGTCCGGGGGGATCTGCCAGAGGTTCGGGAAGCAGGTGCTGAGGTCGGCGACGGCGCCGGCCTGCGCCGCGACCCCGGCGAGCAGGTCCCATAAGGGGCGCCCGGCGATCCGGGCCGGGAGCAGGGTGGCGAGGTACGCCGCGCCCCCGACGAGGAACAGCCGCGGGGCCACGACCTTCTTCTTCATCAGCCAGAAGAGGGCCGGGGCCAGGAAGACCGCCTGCGGCTTGAACCCCAGGGCCACGCCGAAGGCGACGAACGCCCACGCCCCCTTCCCCCGCAGCAGGGCGTAGAGGCCGGCCACCAGGAAGGTGGTGCAGATCGAGTCCGCCTGCGCCCAGGCGGAACTGTTCGCGACCACCGTCGGGAGGAGGAGCGTCGCGACCCCGGCGAGGACCGGGAGCGCCTGCGAACGCGGCGCGCGGAGGGCCACGCACTTCCCGACGAAGAACGCCAGCGCGAAGTCGAAGACCATGGAGACCGCCTTGATCGCCAGGAGGTCCGGGAGGTCGGGCCGGAGGTACGAAATCGCCGCCAGCAGGTAGAGGTACGCGGGGTCGTAGCTCGAGAAGTCGTACTGCAGCGCCGCGAAGTGGTCGTTCGCCGCCAGGAAGCCGTACCAGAGGTAGAGGGCGTCCCGGTAGTCGTCCGACTCGTAGCCCAGCCACGGCAGGCGGACGGCGACCGCCGCCAGCAGGCCGGCGCCGGCCAGCGCGACGGCGAACGCCCGGGAGCGAACGGCGCGGACGGTCATGGGAAGGGAGCGATCTCGGCCCGCCAGGCGAAGTCTTCGCCCGGGCGCCCGGAGTGCCGTCCGGTCACGAGCCGGCGGATCGCGTAGTCCGGGAGCGGGACCCGCGCGACGCATCGTTCCCCCCGTTCGAGGACCCCCCAGGAGAAATGGAAGGACCGGTTGTCGAAGCCGTACTGCCGGCGGAACGGAGGCAGGGCGCTCGTCTCCACCGGGTCGAAGTGCAGGACGAATGTCCCCCGGGTGTCCCCGGCGCTGCAGGGCTCGCGCGCATACAGCAGATCGTCGCCGGCGCGGTAGAGGTCGAATTCTCCCCGCCAGAGCGGCGTCCCCGCCGATTCGATCATCCGGTCCACCTCCCCGTCGAGCGCGGCGCGGTGGTGGAGGAAGAGTTCCCGGTTCCGCGGCGTCAGCAGCCCCGGCCCCGACCTCCGCCCGCGGTCGATCACGAACTCGGCGAGGCCGCGGTCCTCCCCTTCCTCCAGCAGGAGGATCCAACCGCGGCTCCGCGACGCTCCCCAGCCGGTCCCGAGCCGCAGCCGCCGCCCCCGGGAGCGGTACACCCGGGTGTTCCCGGCCAGGCGCCAGGCGATCTCCGCCGCGGCCGAATCCGCCTCCGGAAGGAGGGAGGCCGGCGCGAAGACCGTCAGTTCCTCGGGCCGCCGACGCAGGAACTGGCGGATCTCCGCGAAGTCGGCGGCGATCCGGTCTTCGATCCGGGCCTCGGACGCCGTTGTCCGCCGATACTCCGGGGAGGGGACGGAACCGAAGCCCGACCCCGAGCCGCCCGAGGTCGGGGAGGCGGACCCCAGGAACACCGCCAGCGAGATTCCGACCCCGACGGCGACGGCGCGCCGGCGGCGGAGCGCGGCGAGACCCAGCGCGGCCGCCACCAACGGGACCCCGACCGGCGGCGCGACTCCGAACGCCCCGAGCCCGGGCAGCGCCGGGAGCAGGCTCGCCAGCGCGAGCGGCAGGAGGAGCCGCCGCCGACGGGAGCCGGCGGCGCCCAACAGCCCGACGGCGGCCACCGACCCGCCGACGAGGACCGCGCCGGCCCCGTCACCCCGGAACGCCTCCGGAAGAAGAGCCGCAGTCAACGACTGAAGGGTCTCTGCCCCCCCCCCCCCCCCCCCCCCATCGATCGCAGCAGACGCGAGGCGGGCCCCGCCGGCCCGGAGCGCCGCTTCGTTCGCCGCGCCCAGACCGGCCAGGGCGCCGCCGAAGAGCGCCGCGAACCCGGCGAGCAGGGCGGGCCGGATCCGCCGGACCCCTCCGTCCCGCGACGGCGCCCGGCCCCCTTCCCCGCCGGAGACCTGCCGCCGCGCCCTCTCCACGACGGCGAAGACCAGGAACGGCGCGATCAGCCAGAAGGCGACGAAGGAAAGGGCGAGCGCCGCCCCGGTCTTCAGCAGGAGGGGGCCGGGACGCCCGTCCCGGACGAACGCCGCCAGCCCGTGGAAGCAGAGGAAGAGGCTGCAGAGCGCCGGCGCGCCCTCGGCCGACACCGTGTCCCAACCGCCGCCGGCGAAAGACGAAAAGGCGAGGAGCGTCGCCCCGAGCGCCACCCACCGCCGCCGGAACAGCCGGGCCAGCGCCAGGTAGGCGAGCAGCGCCGCCAGAGCGGAAAACCCCGCCGTCGTGACCCGGGCGGCCCGCAACTGCGCCCCCCGGTCGTCCTCGAAGTGGAGGGTGACGGCGCGCAACAGGAGGTACGACGCCGGCGCGCCGCGGACCGCGCCTTCGTAGACGACCGCCCCGTCGGCGGCGAGCCGCCGGCGGGAGTGCGGAACGAACGAGTGGTCGGAGGACAGGTTCTCGACCTGCGCCAGGGTGCGGGCGGCGTCGTCCCCGACCGGGCGGTCGAACCGGCCCCCGAGCTGGCCGAGGGCGAAGACCGCCGCCAGGCAACCGACCAGGACCAGGAGCGGCGCCGCCTCCGCCCGCCGGGCCCGCGCCTGCTCCCGGAGCCGGCGCCACCCGGCCCGGAGCGGCGAGCGAACCCCGAGATCCCGCAGCAGTCGCCGCAGCAGGCCGGCCAGGAGCAGGGCCAGGACCGCCGCCCCGGCGCGCGCGACGGCGACCCGGTCCCAGCCGAAAGCCGGGTGGGCGACCTCGGCCAGGAACGAAGCGAACCCGAGGAAGACCGGCAGGGCGGCGAAGCGCGGCCGCCGGAAGGCGAGCACGATGGAGAGGACCGCCGCCGGATAGAAGTACCGCTCGTGCATGCTCGGAAGGAGATAGGGCGTCGCGAACACGGCGAGCACGGCCAGCGTCACCCCGAGGTCCGGGGTCGGCGCCGCGCGGCTCCGCCGGATCACGAGGCCCAGCGCGGCGACGCCGGCGAGGAGGAGCGCGGCGAAGAGCGGCCACCAGACATACAGGTCGGCCCCGATCCGGTCCGGGAGCCAGGCGTAGGGGTTCGGCGCCCCGGCGTCGAGCCGCCGGTAGGTATCGACCTGGCCGAAACGGAGCAGCGCCAGTTCCCCGAACGGCCGTCCCAGCAGCCAGGCGGGCAGCAGCGCGGCGAGGTACACCAGGGGCGGCAGCAGGAGACCCGACCGGACGAACGACCGGGAGAAATTCCGGGAGAGCGGTTCCTGCTGCCGGATCCACCAGAAGAACGGGAGCAGGAAGACGGCCTGGGGTTTCAGCGCGAACGCCAGGCCGAAGGCGGCGAAGGCCGGCGCCGGACGCCGCCGGAGCAGGCAGTAGAGACACAGGACCAGGAAGGTGGTGAAGATCCCGTCGCTCTGGCCGATCACCGCGCCGTTCACCACCACCGCCGGGGCCAGGAGCGCCGCCAGGCCGGCGAGGACCGGCAGCGCGGCGGACTTCGGGGCGCGGAGCCGGACGCACATCCCGACCAGGAGCGCCTGCGCGAAGTCGAAACCGACGGAGATCCCCTTGATCGCGAACACCTCCGCGTCGGGGAAGAACCGGGCCGCCGCCGCCAGCAGGTAGAGATACGAGGGGGTGTACTCGTAGAAGTCGTGGCGGAGAGCCGCGAAGTCGCCGTTGGCGGCGAGGAAGCCGTACCACGAGGCGAAGCCGGCCAGGAAGTCGCCGTGGAGGTAGTCGAGGAGCGGCCAGCGAACCGCGAGCGCCAGGACCGACCCGGCAGCCGCCAGTCCGCCGAACCGGACCAGGCGCGCAAGGTTCACCGGCGACCCCCTGGTGACCCGGAGGGCCCCCGCCGCCCTCGATCCGTCCGCACGCGGCCCGCCTTCAACTCTCCTCGTCGGACCACTCACGCCATTTGGCTCGATCAGCCAATCGGATCGCGTGGATCTCCTGCTCTGCCTTCCAACGTTCATCCCCCCTCTCCGCCCCCAGGTTGAGATGGATGTCAGCGTGATACGGGTTTTCCTCCGTCGGCGTCGCCCGTACCGTTCGCCCATCCCGTTCTGCGTCACTGACCGCCACCTCCGCCCAGCCGAAGAATCTCCGCGGTGGCGTACGTCCGCGACCCCTGGCTTCGGCGAGCCGCGCCATCACCCGCACCTCGCCACGGGACAGTCGATCCGTGGAAATCGGGTCGACTCCAAGAAAAACATCCGGCAGTATTGCCGGCTCCTGTCCTCTTTCGTGGCGTCTTCGCGCCTTCTTGCTCACTTTACTCGAATGAACACTCCTCCCGAGCGGTTCGGATTCCTCGATCGGTGGAGCACTCATCGGTTCTGCCCCTACGACGATGCTCAGCGATCGAGGTTGAGTTTATCGAGGCACTTATGCAGCACGATGTGATCGGGAAGAACGGTAGCGTCGCAATAGTGTGCGCATCGATCTTCGTACCTCTCCGGTACATACACGAACGATCCGCGCCCATCGTTTCCGACCTTGATCCGGATCGCACAAGCCGCCAACTTCGAGTGGAAATAGACGGCCACCTCACTCCACTCTGTCGGATAGACGATCGGAACGGTGGCGACACCTTTGCGTGCAATGGCCCGGAGAAGGCTCCTGACGTTCGTCTTCGTCTTCGGTTCGATCGCCGGCAAATTGTCCTCCTCGACTGCCTGATCGATCTCCTCCACTTCCTTGAGGGCCTCCGTGATCCATGGAGAAGTGCGTGCGCCGCCCTGTGACGGCTCTGCCGAGCGGATCTGGGCCTCGGTCCCACTTCCGGTGTCGGGTCTCGATTCCGCAGGTACGACGACGCACTGAGACAGGTCCGTCTTGGCCCACGGATCGTACTGCCAGTTCGGATCCGCGCCGACCGAGACCTGAACGTCGTTGATCGGGTTGGCAGAGCCGAGCGAATTCAAGATTCCGAGGTGCGCAGAGAAGACTGCGATCGGTTCGGACGCCTCCTTCGACACATGCGTCATGATGCTGTCCGGTACTCGAGGTCGGTGACGCCATCCACCCACCCAAAGAGGTTTTCGATGAGATCCGGTCGGGACAGGAAGGAAGACACAGCCGTATCCGAAAGAGTCAAGTCCGTGCTGATGAAGAGAGCACCGTCCAGGAGTTCAGAAATCTCTACCGTCCGCCTGAGATCCCAAGACTCTCCACCGAACACGGCACGGAGGCCGGGGCGATACTTCGCGCCGGGAATGGGCGATCCTTCCATCGCCCCGAGCGCCTTGGGCGCGGCGAACGAAGACAGGAATTGCGAAGCTGCTTCCGGCTCCACGGTCTCGACATGAAGTTGATGCGATACCGCAGCCCGATAGACTTCGTGATCGTCGAAGTCCGATGCGAGCATGACGCGGAGACGATCCAGGAGCCGCATCGCAAGCGGGAAACCGAGCGGCGTCAGGTCATCCAAACGGACTGCCAGACTGTCCGGCCCCAGCGTGATGACCTGTCTCTTGCCCAACACACGGAAAACGCACCGGAAGTCGCCGAGGGACGCAGGACCGGGTTCGGGAGAAACACTGAAGGAGAAGTCCTCCGGAGCGACGGGAACCATCTCCCGGAACTCTCGAGTGATCCCGCCGACGAACCGGCGCTGCGCCGCCTCCTGGTCAGTGACGAAGGGAGCGAAACCGAGAACGGCAGAAAAAGCCTCGCGCGTGGGCACGGAGAGGAGGACGGCCATCGGTGTCAGCCCGGGCCGGGGAAAGCGGGGCGATGCCCTCCCGGCCCGGAACGGAGTCAGTATATCGGCCGGGGGCGCCGGGTAGTCGAGGAACCGTCGTGGTTCCTCAGAGAATGGGGGCTCTTCGCCGGCCCGGCGGCGGCTGATGGAGGACGCCGGGACGCCGCGAGACCGAAGGGCGCCGCCATCGGGGGGCCGGGCCGTGCGGCACGGGATCTCCCGGTCGTCCCTGCCGAAGGGGGAGTGTCGCCGGAGGGGTTGCCGGGGAGCGGGGTGTGAACCGCGAGGGCCGGGAGGGATCCGGGGTTCCGAGGGGCGGTCATCGCGGGGGAACGAACTCGGTCTGCCAGGCGAAGTCGTCGCCCGGGAGCCCCGAATGGTGTCCGGTCACCAGGCGGCGGAACGCGTAGTCCGGGAGCGGGACCCGGGCGACGCAGCGCTCCCCCTGTTCGAGGGCCCGGTGGTGGAAACGGAAGGAGCGGTTGTCGAAGCCGTACTGCCGGCGGAGCGGCGGCAGGGCGCCCCGGTCCACCGGGTCGAGGTGCAGGATGAACATGCCGTCGGTGTCCCCGGGACGGCAGGGCTCGCGCACATAGAGGAGCCGTCCCTCGTGGAGGAAGAGATCGAACCGCCCGCCGGCGATCGGCTCCCCCGCGGCCGCGATCAGCGCGGAGACCTCGCCGTCCAGCGCGGCCCGGTGGTACAGGAAGAATTCCCCGTTCCCCGGGGTCAGCAGTCCCCGGCCCGGCCGGCGCCCGCGCTCGATGACGAACTCGGCGAGGCGGCGCTGCTCTTCGCGCTCCACCACGATGGTGGAAGCGCCCCGGTAGGTCGTCGCTCCCCCGACGGTGAGCCGCCGGCGGCGCTGCCCGTCGGAAGACAGCAGGGTATTCCCCGCGAGGCGCCAGGCGGCCTCCGCCGCCGCTCCCGGCCGGTCCCCGAAGAGGTCGGCCGGCGCGAAGACCAGCGGCTCCTCCAGCCGCAGGCGCAGGGTTCGTCGGATCGCGGCGAAGTCGGCGGCGGTCCGGACCTCGAGTGCCGCGGTCGCCGGGTCGGGCGCCGCCTCGCCGGCGCGATGGGCGGACAGCGCGAACACCCCGGCCGCCGCGACCACCGGGACCGCGACCGGTACCGCGAACGCCGCCGCGCCTTTCCCGAACCTCCGGAGAGCCGACAGGAGGAGCGCGAAGAACACCAGCGAGGCGCCGAGCGGCGCGGGGGTCTCGAACCCGGGAACCTCGAATCCGGGAATGACCGAGAGCAGCGAAGGGAGGCTCGACAACGCCAGCGGCCACAGGAGCCGCCGCTGCTTCGAGAACCACGCTCCGACGACACTCGCCGCGAAACCGAGGAGGGCGGCGAGCGCGGCCAGGCTCCTGCCGGACCGGGTGGAGCCGCCGGAGTCCGCTCCGCCGAGCGCATACGGGAAGAAGGCGGCGCCCGATCCTTCGGCGAGTCCCTCCCGCGCCTCTCCCGGGATTCCCGGGGAAGGAGCACCGGAAACGATTCCCTCCCCCCCGTCCCGTTCCCCTCCCGGCAGCGCCGCGTCGCGCGCGGCGTGGAGACCGGCCCAGGCGCCGCCGAAGATCACGCAGAAGCCCGCGGCCGCCAGGCTCGGGCTCCGGAGCGCCGCCGGGAGACGCGGACGAACCGGAGTGCCGGACGCCGGGGAATCCCCGCGGCGCCGGTCCGACGCGAAGCCGAGCGCGAGGAACGGCGCGAGCACGAACAGCGCCGCGAAGGAGAGCGTGAGCGCCAGCGCGCACTGCGCCAGGAATCGGGGGAGAGTCCCCTCCCGGACGAAGACCGCCGCCCCGTGGAAGGCGAGGAAGACGGCCAGCAGCGCCGGCGCCCCCTCCACCGCCACCAGGTCCCAGGAGCCGCCGGAGAAGGAGGAGAATGCGAGCAGCGTCGCCCCGAGCGCGACCCACCGCCGCCCGGACAGCCGGACCAGCGCCAGGTAGGCCAGGAGCGCCGCCAGGCAGAACAGCGCCGCCGCCGTGACCCGGGCGACGTACAACTGCGCCGGCCGATGGTCCTCGCCGAACAGGACGGTGACTCCCCGGAACAGGGTGTCGGAGAGGGAAGGAAGTCGCCGGTCCCGTTCGAAGGCGACGGCGCCGCCCGCATCGAGGACCTTCCGGGTGAAGGGGACGAACTGGTGCTCCGCCGAGAGGTTCGTGACCCGCGCCAGGGTCCGGACCGAAGCGGAATCGTCCGCGGCGGGGCGTCCGAACCGACCGCCGACCTGGCCGGAGAACAGGGCGAAGGCCAGGCAGCCGACGAGCGCCAGCAGCGGCGCCGCGGCGGCGGCCTTCGTCCGGACCTGCCGCGCCACGAAACCGCCGGCCTCCCGCCAGGGCGCGCGGTAGCCGAGGTCCCGCAGCAGGCGGCGCAGGAAGAACCCCAGGAGGACCAGGAGCGCCACCGCGCCGGCGCGGCTCACGACGATCCGGCTCCCTTCGATCAGGGACTCGGTCAGGTCGCCGATGGAAACGAGCCCGAGGAGCAGCGGCAGGGCGACCAGCCGCGGCCGGTAGAAGGCGAGGACGACCGAGAGCACGGCTGCCGGATAGAAGTACCGCTCGTGCATGCTCGGGAGCAGGTACGGAGTGGCGAAGGCCGAAAAGACGGCGAGCGTCACCAGCAGCTCCGGATCCAGTGCCGCCCGGCTCCGGCGAACCGCGATCCCCAGGGCGGCGAAGGCGGCGAAGAGGAGCAGGACGAACAGCGGCCAGAGCGCATACCCCTCGTTCGAGAACAGTTCGTTCGAGAGCCAGGCGTACGGGTTCGGCGCGCCGGCGGACAGGGTGCGCCAGAAGTCCAGCCGCCCCACATAGAACAGCGCCAGCTCGAGGAACGGCCGGCCGAGGAACCAGGCCGGCAGCAGCGTCCCCAGATAGACGAGGGGAACCAGCGCGGCGAAACGCCAATCCATCTTCTCTTTCCGCGAAATCCACCAGAACAGCGGCAGGAGGAAGACCGTCTGGAGTTTCATCGAGAAGGCGAGCCCGAGGGCGGCGAACGCCGGCCCCCGGCGCTTCGCCAGCAGGAAGTAGAGGCAGGCCGCCAGGGACGCGGTGTAGATGGCGTCCGTCTGGCCGAGCAGGGCGCCGTTCGCGACCACTCCCGGCAGGAGGAGCGTCGAGAGCCCGGCCATGATCGGGACCGTCTGCGAATGCGGGTATCGAAGGGCGACGCACTTCCCGACGAAGAACGTCATCGGGAACTCGAAGACGATGGAAACGACCTTGACCGCGAACAGTTCGTAGAGCCCCGGAGCGAGGTACGAGATCGCCGCGACCAGGTAGAGATACACCGGGCTGTAGTCCGAGAACTCGTACCGGAGGGCCTCGAAGTGGCCGTTCGCGACGATGAAGGCGTACCAGTGGCTGAGGGTCCGCTCGTACTCCACACTCTTCAGGGGCAACAACGGGATCCGGACCGCGACCGCGGCGAGGAGGCCGAAGACCAGCAGCGCCCCGTCGCGCAGGGTCCGGCCGCGGAAGGGCCGGCTGCGCGGGGGCCGGTCGGGAGCCGCGCCCGGAGTCACCGCCACCGTTACCTCCTCACCCGCAGCGCGGCAGGGCGGAGGCGGCGCCGGCGGACTCGCCGGTCTTCCCGAGTCGTCCGCCGGTGGAAGGGGGGATCGAATCCTCCGCGGAGTACCGACTCCCGCTCCGCTTCGATCCGCGCGCGGCCGGTCCGGGAAACCCCTCCGGGGAAGCGTCCCGGCGGCGGCCGGAAGGCCCCGCCCGTTTCGGTCACGGGGTGGCCCCCGGCGCCGGCGGCGTGTATTCGGCGCGCCAGTCCTCGATGTAGCCGCCGAGTGGTTTGCGGAACATCCGGCCGGTGATGAGACGCCGGAACTCGTAGTCCGGCAGGCGGACTCCGGCCACGCAGCGGCTCTCTTCTTCTTCCCAGGCGTGGGCGGCGAACCGGAAGGAGAGGTTGTCGAAGTCGAAGGCCTTCCGGGTCGGCGGCAGGTCCTCCCGGTCCGTCGGCACCAGGTGCAGGATGAAGGTCCCCTCCCGGTCTTCCGACCGGCATCCTTCCCGGACATAGAGCAGCAGGCCGTCGTCGTGGAGCCGGACCTCGAAGTCGGACTCGATCACCGGCGGCCCGGCGGCGGCGAGGAGGGCGTCCACTTCCCCGTCGTACGCGGCCCGGTGGTAGAGGAAGACCTCCTCGTTCTCCGGCGTCAGCAGGCCCCGCCCGGACTCCCGCTCCCCGGTGAGGACGAACTGCGCGAGGCCCCGCCGGTCTTCCCGTTCGACGACCGGGTTCCCGGCGAGGTACCAGGCGGTCGCCGCCGCGTCCGGGAGCCCGCTGCGGGGGTCGGTCGGCGCGAAGACCGGCGCGAAGGCAGGGCGCTCGTCCGCCCGCCGCGCGAGGGTCCGGCGGACCCGGCCGAAGTCCTCCCGCAGACGGGCCTCGACGGCGGCGGCCTCCTCGTCCGCCCCGGCCGGCGAGACCGGCGCCGCCCGATACCCGGAAGCGAGGAAAACCGCCAGCGCGGCGAGGGAGACGGCCTGGAGCGGGCGGTCTCCTCCCGATCGGGCCCTTCCCGATCGGGAGAGGCGCGCCGCGGCGAGGGCGAAGAGCGCCAGCGGCAGCGCGACCGCGCCCCCGGCGAAGGGCGGCGCGGCGAGCGCGGAGACCAGGCCGCCGAAGGCGAGCGGCAGCAGGAGCGCGCGCCGTTTCGAGAGGGCCGCGCCGACGAGGGCGAGGACGGCGAGGAGCAGTCCGGCCGCGACCGCGGCCGGCGACGATTCCCCGTCGTCCCTCCCCCCGAAGGGCGCGTACGGCGCGAACAGCCGGCCCAGGTGACGGAACGGCTGCTCCGCGAACGAAGGCGGCGACTCCGGCGGGATCCCTCCGGGGGACGGGCGGACTCCCGGCGCGGACTCGGCCGCGGTGGAGACCGGAAGCACCGGCGCCGCCGCGGCCGCCCGGGGTTCGCCGGCGAAGAGAGCGGCCCGGTTCGCCGCCCCGAGGCCGACCCAGCCCGCTCCGACCAGCAGCGCGAACGCCCCCGCCAGGGCCAGGTTCCGGCGCCCGTCCGGGAAGCCCGGGGGGCCGGGGCCGGCCGACGGAGCCGCCCCGCCGGGCCGGAGCCGCTGCCGCCACCGCTCCGGGAGCAGGCCGAACAGCAGGAACCCGGCGAGGAACGCGTACGCCTGGAAACTCAGCGACAGGGCGGCGCCGCAGCGGAGGAGCAGCGGGCGGAGGGCCCCGTCCCGGTGGAAGACGACGAGGCCGTGGAAGACCAGGCAGACCGAGAAGGCCGCCGGCGCCGCCGCGGTGGCCACCGTGTCGAACCGGCCGGCGGCGAACGGGGAGAAGGCGAGCAGCGTCGCCGGGAGCGCGATCCAGGGGTTCCCGAACAGTCGGCGGAGTGCCAGGTACGCGAAGAGCGCCGCCCCGAGGAAGAACAGGGTCATGAGGACGCGGGCGTCGCGGAGCCCCCCGGAGAGGTCGAACCCCGACCGGCCGACGACGGCCCCGAGCAGCAGGTCGCCGCCGAACGGCCCGCGGTCGTCGAGTTCGTAGGCGACCGCCCCCGACTCGTCGGGCGTCCGCCGGGTGAACCCGACGAAGGCGGTCTCCGCGCCCCGGTTCTCCGCCCGCGCCAGGGTGAGGGCGGTCGCGGAGTCCCCGGCCAGCGGACGCGCGAACCGGCCGCTCCCGCCGAAGAGGGCGAACACCGCCGCGAGCGCGACGAGGAGCGCCCCGGCCGGCAGGAGATCCGCCCGGCGCCGGCGCCACTGCCGGCGGAACCACTCCCCGACGCGCTCCCGGCCGAACGCCCCCCCGTCGAAACCGAGGTCGAGGAAGAGGCGCCGCCCCAGCGCCCCGAGGACGAGGAGCATCGCCACCGAGAGGAGCGGAGCCGGGACGATCTCCCGGTAGGTCAGGAAGACCACGTACACCGCGAGCGAACAGCCGCCGACGACGATCGGCGCCGGGAAGAAGCGCGGGCGCCAGAAGGCGAGCAGCAGCGTGAAGATGTCCGCCGGGAAGAAGTACCGGTCGTGCATCTTCGGCAGCAGGTACGGGACGAGGAGCACCGAGAACGCCGCCAGCGAGACGACGATCCCGTTCGTGATCTCCGCCCGGCTCCTCCGCACCAGGGCGCCGATCCCGAGGACGGCGGCCACCGTGAGCAGCACGCCGAGCGGCCAGAAGGGATACCAATCCTCGGGGACCCACTGGTAGAGGTTCGGCGCTTCCAGGACCAGGTCCGTGACCTCCCCGGCCTGGGCGAAATAGACGAGCAGCAGGTCGTAGAAGGGCCGCCCGAGGAACCAGGCCGGGAGGAGCGCCGCCAGGTAGGCCGCCGGCGCCAGCCAGGAAGAGCGGAGGGAGAGCGCCTGCCGCTGCCGGAGCCAGTAGAAGAGCGGCAGCAGGAACACCGCCTGCGCCTTCAGCGAGAAGGCCAGCCCCCAGGCCAGGAAGGCCCCCGCCGGCCGCCGGCGCAGGACGAAGTAGAGGCTCGCGACGAGGAAGGTGGTGTAGATCGTGTCCGCCTGCGCCCACATGGCGCTGTTCACCACCACCGTCGGGAACAGCAGGGTCGCCAGGCCGGCGAGGATCGGCGTCGTCCGCGACTCCCGGAACCGCAGGCGGACGACGAGGAAGACGAACCAGGCCAGCGAGAAGTCGAAGGCGATGGAGACGACCTTGATCGCCAGCAGTTGGACGAGCGACGGCGCGAGGAGCGAACAGAGCGTCAGCAGGTAGAGGTAGGGGACGCTGTAGTTCGAGAAGTCGTGCTGGAGCGCCGCGAAGTGGCCGTTCAGCCGGATGAAGTCGTACCAGGGCCGCAGGTACACGAAGAAGTCCGCGGACTCGTGGGAGAGGAGCGGGTACCGCGCCGCCGCGGCGAGCACCAGTCCGCCGGCGACGAGCAGCGGGTTCCGGAGGCGTTGCCGCAGCCCGGCCCGGGAAGCCCCCGCCCCCGGTTCCCCGTTCCCCGGGGGGACGGCCCGCCCGGCCACCGTCATCGAAGCCCCTCGCCGGCGAACGGGATCTCCACCCGCCACACCTCTTCGAAGCCGAACTCGGAGCGCCGGAACTGCCCGGTCACGATCCGCCGGACGGGGTAGTCGGGGAGGCGAGCGGCGGCGACGCAGGGTTCTCCCAGCGACCAGGCGTGATCCCGGAACCGGAAGGAGAGGTTGTCGAAGCCCCACTGCCGGCGGTGCGGCGGCAACTGCCCCTTCTCCACCGGATCGAGATGCAGGATCACCTGCGGTTCGAGGTCCTCCGCCCGGCATTCGTCCCGGACATAGAGCAGCAGGAGTTCGCGCCGGGATCCCTGCCGGGACTCGTGGAGATGGACCGCGAAGTCGCCGACGGCCCGCGGCGGCCCGGCCTCCCCGATCCGGCGGGCCAGCTCCCCGTCGAGCGCCTCCCGGTGGTGGAGGAACAGTTCCCGGTTCCCGGGGGTCAGCAGCCCCCGCTCCGACCGGCGCCCGGCCTCGATCACGAATGCCGCCTGCCCCCGCCGCCCCTCGTCGGTGGTGAAGATCGTCCCGGCGAGGTACCAGTCGGCCGCGTCCCGCCCCGACACCCGGACCCGGTCGAGCGCCGGCCCGGCGAGGAAGACGGATTTCGCCTCCGGCCGGCGGCGCAGCACCCGCCGGATCTCCTCGAAGTCCCGGACCACCCGGTCCTCGATCTCCTCCCGACCCCGGACTTCCGGCCCCGTCCCCTCCGCCCCGTACCCGGCGCCGGCGGGCCGGGCGCCCCCGACGAGCACGACGAGCGCGGCGACCGCGGCCATCCCCGCGGCGACCGGCAGCGCCCGCTCCCCGGCGAGCCGACGGAGGCCGAGGAGCGCCAGCGCCGAGAGGACGAGCCAGACCCCGAAGGGGCTCGCTCCTTCCCCTCCCCCGAACGGCAGCGCCGGCGAGGACGCTCCCCAGACCGCGAGCGGGAACAGGCCGAGCCGGTGGCGCGAGACCAGGGCCCCGCCGACGCCGAGGAGGGCCAGGAGGAGGCCGGCGTACCCGCCGAGCGGGCCGGAATCCGCCGTCGCCGCGCTCCCCTCCCGCCCGACCGACTCCGCCTCGATCGTCTCCACCCCGGTCGTCTCCGCCCCGATCGTCTCCACCCCGGTCGCCGCCGCGCCGGGAGGCAACGCCGCCGCCGGACCCGAATCACCGGGAAACGCCGCCGCCGCGTTCGCCGCCTCGATCCCGACGAACGCCGCCCCGAACAGCAGGCCGGCGAGCGCCAGCCCCGCGCCCCGCCGACCGAACGCCGGAACCGGGATCCCGCGAGCTCCCCCGGCCGGCGCCGGCCCTCCCGGAGTCCCCCCTGCCCCGTTCCCCGCGCCGCGGCCGGCCCGGACCTCCCGGAGATGGAGCCCCAGCCAGAGCCCCAGGAACGCCGCGAGGAGCGCGTACGCCGAGAAGGTCAGCAGCAGCGCCGCGCCGGCGGAGACGACCAGTTGCCGGAACCGCCCCTCCCGGACGAAGACGACGAGCCCGTGGAACAGCAGGAGCGCCCCGAAGGCCTCCGCCGCCCCGGCGAGCGTCGCCGGCCCGGGCCCGGTGGCCAGGAGGAACGAGAGGGCCAGGAGCGTCGCCCCGACCGCGAGCCAGCGGTCTCGAAGCAGTTTCCGCAGCGCCCGCCAGGCGAGGAGGGCCGCGCCGAGCAGGAGCGAGAGCGCCAGGCCCCGGGCCGCCGTCACCTGCGCCCGGAGGTCCCGCCCGGCGGCGGCGAGGGCCACCCCGAAGAGCGCCGGCCCGCCGAGGGGAACCCCGGGACTCCCCACGCGCCGGACCTCCCCGTCTTCGCCGGGCGCCAGCCGGGTGAACAACGCGAAGTCGTATTCCCGGGACAGGTTCGCCGCCCGCGCCAGCACCGCCGCCGAGGCGCTGTCGCCGACGAGCGGACGCTCCGACCGCGCCCGGGCCAGGCCGACGAGGAAGACCCCGGCCAGGGCGGCGGAGAGCAGGGCCGCCGGCGCCGCCGCCCCCCGCCGCGCCCGCAACCAACCGGGGACCGCCCGCGCCAGGGCCGCGACCCCCAGGTCCCGGAAGAGTCGCCGACCGAGGACGACGAGGACCCCGAGCAGGACCGCCGCGCAGACCGCGAGCGGAACGACCTCCACCCCGGTGAGGAACAGCAGATGGCTCTGCGCCGAGACCAGCAGCACCGCCGGCGCGAGGAACCACAGCCGCGGCCGGTAGAAGGCGAGGACGACGACGAGCGCGTCCGCCGGGAAGAAGTAGCGGTCGTGCATCTTCGGGAGGAGATACGGGACGACCAGCACCGAGAACGCCGCCAGCGTCACCAGCAGGTCGGGGCCCAGGGCTGCCCGGCTCTTCCGCACCACCACGGCGACCGCCAGGACGAACCCCGCCGTGAACGCCGCCCCGACCGGCCAGTACGGGTAGAGCGAATCCGGGAGCCACTGGTAGAGGTTCGCCGCGCCCTTCACCAGTTCCGAGAACTGCCCGGACTGGTCGGGGTAGGTGAACAGCATCTCGTAGAAGTTGCGCCCCAGGATCCAGGAAGGGACCAGCGCGGCGACATAGACGAGCGGGCTCACCAGGCCCCACGCCCAGTCCACTCTCCGCTTCACCAGCACCCACAGCAGGAACGGCGCGAAGAACGCCGCCTGCGCCTTGAACGCCAGCGCCAGCCCGAAGGCCGCGAAGGCCCGGCCCGGCCGCCGGGTCAGCAGGCAGTACAGGCAGGCCACCAGGAAAGTGGCGTAGATCGCGTCCGACTGCCCCCACATCGCCCCGTTCACCACCACCGCCGGGGCGAGCAGCGTCGCCGCCGCGGCGTAGAGCGGCGCGGTCCGCGACTCCCGGTACCGGAGCGCGACGCACCGGTAGACGAAGAACGCCAGGGCGAAGTCGAAGGGGAGGGAGATCGCCTTGATGGCGTACACCGCCGGGAGTGCCGGGGCCACGGTGGCGACGCCGGCCAGCAGGGTGAGCCAGGCGATGTTGTAGAGCCCGAAGTCGTGCCCCAGCGCCGCGAAGCCGCCGTTCTCCAGGATGAACGCGTGCCAGTGCGGCCAGCCCCGCCCGCCCCCGCCGGCCATGTCCCCGGAGACGAACGGCAGCAGCGGCCAGCGGACCGCCGCGGCCAGCAGGCACAGCGCCGCCGGCGCCGCCGGACGGCGCAGCAGCCGGCGGCCGAGCGCGAGCCGCCGCTTCCCGCCCTCCCGGGACTCCGCCGGGCGTGTCCCGGCGCCGACCGCGTTCACGGCGACGGACGATCCTCCTCGCTGTCGCCGTCGTCGTCGCCATCCCCATCGCCGTCGCCGCCGACCGCGAACTCCCCGCGCCAGAGGTTCTCGAACGACCCGTCCGAGCCCCGGAGGAACTGCCCGGTGACGACGCGGCGGATCGCATAGTCCGGGAGGTACACCGCGGCCACGCACCGCTCGCCCGACTCGACGACCCGGTCGGCGAAGTCGAAGTCGAGGTTGTCGAAGCGGGACGAACGGCGCGCCTCCGGCAGGTCCTCCGGGCGCTCGGGGGTCACATGGAGGAAGAAGCGGGCCTCCCGGTCTGCCGGCGCGCACGGTTCGCGGACATAGACCAGCCAGTCCTCCCCGAGGTGGACCTCGAAGAACGACCGCAGCCGGGGCGGCCCGGAGCGCTCGACCAGGCCCGCCAGGTCCCCCTGGTGGTAGAGGAAGACCTCCAGGTTCTCCGGGGTGAGCACCCGGGCGCCCGGCAGCAGTTCGTCGGAGAGCCGGAAGTCGGCCCGGGCCCGGTGCTCGGGCCGGTGGACGATGACGCTCCCGGCCAGGTAGAAGAAGGGGGCGCGCATCCCGCCGTAGTCGCCCCCGTAGAACGGGTCCGGCGGCACGAACACCGTCTTCCCCGCGGTGATCCGGCGGATCGTCTCGAAGTCGGCGATCACCGCGTCCTGGCGGCGGTGGACGAACTCGTCGTACCCCGCTTCGGCCAGGTGGTGGTGCGACCAGAGGAAGACCCCCAGCGCCGCCCCGGCCAGCCACGGGCCCGCCGCCTCCCCGGCGCGCCGCCGCAGGCGCGGCAGCAGCAGCCCGTAGAGCGTCAGCGGGATCCCCAGGTAGTAGAGGCTCTCGAAGTCGTGGAACGCGGTCTGGTGGCGCATCGGCAGCGCCCAGACGAAACCGGAGACCGCGAGCGTCAGGAACGGCAGCCGCGCCGGCGCGAACCACGCCAGGACGATCGCGGAGAGCGCCGCCAGCGCCCCGAGCGCGACGCCTTCCCACTCGAGCGGCGCTTCGGGGTGGCTCCCCAGGGAGGTCGAGAAGCCGGGGAGCGCCTGCGGCAGCGTCATCCGGCCGATCCGCTGTCCCTGGATCGTGAGGAACGGCCCCCACGCCAGATGATCGGCGTACCGCCGGTTGAACTCCTCGTCGAACCCGGTCCGGTACCGGATGGACCAGGAGGTGGGCAGTTCCGCGACCTCCGTCTCCCCTTCGAGGACCGAGTATTCCCCCCCTAGTAGTAGTAGTAGTAGTAGTAGTAGTAGTAGTAGTGTGCTGCCGCCGAAGAGAACCGAATACCGGCTGCGGAGACCGGCGAGCGCCGCCGCCCGGAGGCGCCCGGGGCCGGCGGGGCGCTCGCGGAAGGCGCGGCGGGCCTCGGCGCAGAAGCCGAAGAGAACGAACGGCAGCAGGAGTGCGAAAACCTGCCAGCCGAGCAGGAGGGCCACTGCCGCGCGAACCGCGAGCGGCCGGAAACGTCCCTCCTGCGCGAACACCACCATGCCGTGGAAGGCCAGGAGGAACCCGAAGACCGTGGGCGCGCCCTCGCTCACGACCAGGTCGGCGTACTGCCAGTAGAAGGAGGAGAAGGCGAGCAGCGTCGCCGCGAGCGCGGCGAGGCGGTCCCGGAGCAGCCGCCGGAGGGCGCAGTACGCGGCCAGCACCGCCCCGAAGAAGAACAGCATCATCAGGACGCGGGCGGCGTACAGCTGCGCGGCCAGGTCGTCCGCGAAGGGGGCGACGACCAGGCCGATCAGGGAGACCCCGCCGAACGGCATCCGGTTGTAGAGGTCGTACGCGACTTCCCCCTCCGCGTCGAGGGTGCGCCGTTCGAACCCGACGAAGCCGGTTTCCGGGGTGAGGTTCGCCGCCCGCGCCAGCGTGTGGAAACTGTTCGCGTCGTTCTCCGGGAGCCGGAAGAACCCGCCCCGCGAGTGGGAGAACCAGAAGACCGCCGCGAAGGCGAACCCCAGCGCGAGGAACGGCGCCCGCGGCGAGTCCCGCAGCCAGTCGCGGAAACCGCCTCCGCCCCGCTCGGGCGGCGGCGCGGGGCCGGAGGTCTTCCCGGCCGCGACGGGGTCCCCGGTCGCGGCGGGGTCCCCGGTCGCGGGCGTTCCCTTTCCGTCCCCCCCGCGCGACCCGCTCATCGGGCGGCGGCGCGGCGGGCCGGCGGGGGCGGGAACCCGCCCGGGCAGCGTGGAAACCGGCCCGAGCGGCGCGATGACCCGACCCCGGCCGGCGGCGGTTCGGGCCGGGCTGCGCGCGCTCCGCCCGGGCCCGGGCCGCCGGTGGACATCGCCGCCGAACGATACCGAACCGGAGGCGCCGGCGAACCGGACCGGGACGGGGCTACCGGGGCTCCCCGGGGACGACCCGGACCCGCCAGATCTCGACCGCCGGGGAGTCCGGGCGGCGGACGGACCCGCCGGTGGACAGGGAGCGGAAGGGGTAGTCCGGCAGGCGGACCCCGGCGACGCACCGGCCGCTCCCGCCCTCCCTGTCGTCCGGCCCGGCGTCCGGCCCGGCGAGCAGGCGGTCGCGGAACCGGAAGTCGAGGTTGTCGAAACCGTAGGGGCGCCGGTACGGCGGCAGGTCCCGCCCGTGCTCCGGTTCGAGATGGAGGAAGAACCGCGTCTCCAGGTCCTCCGGGCGGCAATCCTCCCGGACATAGAGGAGGCGGCCGCCGCTCCGGTAGAGGTCGAACGGGCCGCGGCCCAGCGGCGCGCCGGCGGCCTCGATCAGGGTGTCCACCTCCCCGTCGTACGCCGCCCGGTGGTGGAGGAAGACCCGGTCGTTCTCCGGCGTGAGGAGCCCCCGCCCCGGCCGGTCTTCCCCGGCGACCACGAACCCGGTGAAACGGCGCCGCTCCTCCCGGTCGGCGACGATGCTGCCGGCGAAGAACCAGGCGGCGGCCTCCGCCCCGGCGAACGAGCCCGGCGGGACGAACACCGTCTGCTCCTCGACGCGCAGCGCGCCGCCCCCGGGCCGGGGCAGCCGGGTGGAGAACCGCCCGGCCCGGTCCGGCCGATGCCACACCCGGCGCGCCAGGCTCCGGCGGATCCGCTGCAGGTCCTCCCCGACCGGCCCCCGGAGCGCGATCGCCCCGACAGCGGGGTCCGTGGGGATTTCGGCCCGCGCCGCCCGGTAGCCCGACCCGAGGAAGACCGCGGCCCCCAGGAGGACGAACAGGCCCGGGACAGCCCGACTCCCGCCCGCCCGGGAGAAGCGGCGGAGCCCCGCGGCGAGCAGGACGGCGAGGACCACCGCGAGGCCCGGGGCGAGCGCCGCGCCGGCCCCGGGAACCCCGCCGGCGGCTTCGCCGAGGAACGCCCCGCCCCCGCCGGCGAGCGCAAGCGGCAGCAGGAGGAGCCGCTGCCGGGAGAGCCCCGCCCCGACCAGGCCGCCGAGCATCAGGAGCGCTGCCACCGCGAACCGGGCAGAGCGGGGCCCGGCCTCGTCCGGGTCGAGATCCGGGTCGAGATGCGGGTCGAGAAAGGCGTAGGGAACGAGCCCGCGCGCCCGCTCCGGGAAGGACGAGGGCGGGCGGGACGTCTCTCCGGCGGCGCTCCGGTCGGAGGCGGAGAGCGCCGCCCTCCCGGCGGTCGGTTCCCCCGCCCCGCCCGGCAACGCGGCGCGGCTCGCGATCCCGAGCCCGAAGACCCCGCCGCCGACCGCCAGCGCGAAGGCGCCGAGGAGCGCGAACTCCCGGCGGCGCGGCCCGGCCTCACCCACGGGCGCTCCCCCGACCCCCACCGAACCGGCGGATCCCGAACGGGCGGACCCCGAATCGGCCGCCCCCGACGCGGCCCGCCGCCGGAGCAATGGCCCGGAGAAGAGACCGACCGCGGCGAAAACGACGAGCAGCGCCCCGGCCCCGAAGCCGAAGAGCAGCCCGGCGCCGCAGCGGAGGAGCGCCGGACGCCGTCCCTCCCGCCGGAAGCCGCCGGCAGCGAAGACGACGAGTCCGTGGAACGCCAGGAACATCCCGAAGAGCGCCGGCGCGGCTTCGAGGGAGACCCGGTCCCAGCCGCCCCCGAGGAACCCGGAGAAAGCGAGCAGCGTCGCCCCCGCCGCGAGCCACCGGTTCCCCAGGAGGCGCCCGAGCGACAGGCAGGCGAGGAGCGCCGCCCCCGCGAACAGCACCGCCATCAGGACGCGGGCGGCGAGGAGTTGGGCGAGGAGTTCGTTCCCGGCCCGCGCCCCGAAGTGGCCGACGACCCACCCCAGCAGCAGGTGTCCGGCCGGGGGCGGCGGAGGGCCCGCGAAGGCGTAGGCGACCTCCCCCGAAACGTCCGGCTCGCGCCCGGTGAACCCGGAGAGGGCGCGCGCCGGGAACGGGAGCGGCGACGGGTCGGCGGAGAGGTTCGCCGCCGCGGCGAGGGCGCGCGTCTCCGCCGGGCCGCCGCCGAAGGGACGGTCGAACCGCCCCGCCGCCCCGGCGAAGGAGAGGACCGCCGTCAGCGCGCCGAGGAGCAGCAGGAGGGGCGCCGCCGCCGTTACGCGCGCGCCGGCCCATCCCCGGAGGGACGCCGCCAGGTCCCGGAAGCGGAGCGAGTACCCGAGATCCCGGAGCAGGAACCGGGCGAGCGCGGCGACCAGGCCCAGTTGGACCCCCGCCGCCCACGGGAACGGCAGGACCGGCGACCCGAACCCGGCCCCGTTCGTCAGATAGACATTCAGGCCGGTCAGCCCCAGGCCCGCCGGAACGAACCACAGCCGCGGGCGGTAGAACGCCAGGACGACCGCCAGGACCTCCGCCGGGAAGAAGTAGCGGTCGATCATCTTCGGGAGGAAGAAGGGGACGACGAGGACCGAAAACGCCGCCAGGAACACGATCCGGTCGGGCGTCAGGACCGCCCGGCTCTTCTCGACCAGGACCGCCAGTCCCCAGATCAGGCCGACCGTGAACAGCGCCCCGAGCGGCCAGAACGGGTAGAGGTCGTTCGGGACCCACTGCCAGAGGTTCGCGGCGTCCATCGTGAGTTCCCGATAGACCGACCCCTGCCGCAGGTAGGTCGAGAGCATCTCCCCGAGCGGCCGCCCGAGGAGCCAGGACGGGAGCAGGGTCCCGAAGTACGCGAGCGCGCTCCAACCGAAGTCCCGGAGCGTCACCGACCGCTTCCGGAACAGCCAGAAGAGGAGCGGCGCCAGGAACACCGCCTGGGCCTTGAACCCGAAGGCCACCCCGAACAGGGCGAAGGCGGCGCGGCGCCGACCGGCGAGGAGGAAGGAGAGGCCGCCGACCAGGAAGGAGGTGTAGATCGCGTCCGCCTGGCCCCAGAGCGCGCCGTTCAGCAGGACCGTGGGCGTGAACAGGACCGCCAGCGCCGCCAGCGCCGGGATCTCCTTCGCGTCCGGGTACCGGGGTCGGACGCAGCGGTACGCGAAGAACGCCAGCAGGAAGTCGAACGGCAGCGAGACCGCCTTCACCGCGAGCACCTTCGGCAACTCCGGGAGGAAGGAGACCGCGCCCGCCAGCAGGGTGAGATACGCCGGGGCGTACTCGGCGAAGTCGTACCGCAGCGCGGCGAAGCGGCCGTTCGCGGCGAGGAAGTCGTACCAGTCGGTCAGGTTCGTGACGAAGTCCAGCGACTCGCGGGACAGCCACGGCAGCCGGACGGCGACCGCGGCGAGGACGCCCCCGACGAGCAACCTCCGGTGGCCGATCCGCCGCAGCCAGGTTCCCGCGACGGAGGCCGCGCCCGCCGTCGCCGTTCCCGCCCGCGGCGCCGGAGGCCGGGCCGGGCGCGACCGGACGCTCCGCCGGGTCTCCCGCCGGCGGCGCGAACTCGAATTCACGGCGCCACCGCAGCGTCAGCCGGCCCTCTCCGTCCCGGGCGAACCGGCCGGTCGCCGGGGAACGGAAGGGATCGTCCGGCAGGCGCACGCCGGCGGCGCGAACTCGAATTCACGGCGCCACCGCGGCGTCAGCCGGCCCTCTCCATCCCGGACGAACTGGCCGGTCGCCAGGGAGCGGAAGGGATAGTCCGGCAGGCGCACGCCGGCGACACAACGCCCCCCCCCCCCCCATCCTCGATGAGGCGGTCGTGGAACCGGAAGTCGAGGTTGTCGAAGCCGTGGGGGCGCCGGTACGGCGGCAGGTCGCGGTCGTCCTGCGCTTCGAGATGGAGGAAGAACCGCGCTTCGAGGTCCTCCGGGCGGCAGTCCTCCCGGACATAGAGAAGTCGGCCGCCGCTCCGGTGGAGAGCGAACGGACCGCGGACCAGCGGTGCGCCGGCGGCCGCGATCAGGGCGTCCACTTGCCCGTCGTACGCCGTTCGGTGGTGGAGGAAGACGGTCTCGTTCTCCGGCGTGAGGAGTCCCCGCCCCGGCCGGCTTTCGCTCGCGACCACGAACCCGGCGAACCTCCGCTGCTCCTCCCGAACCGCCACGACGCTGCCGGCGAAGAACCAGGCGGCGGCCTCCGCCCCCGGGAACGACCCCGGCGGGACGAACACCGTCTGCTCCTCGAGGAGCAGGGCCCCTCCCCCGGGCCGGGGCGTCCGGGTGGAGAACCGGCCGGCGAGGTCCGACCGATGCCACACCCGGCGCGCCAGGCGGCGGCGGACCCGCTGCAGGTCCTCCCCGACCGGCCCCCGGAGCACGGCCGCCCCGGCAGCGGAAGGGGCGGGGGATCCGGCGGGGGACTCGGCCCGCGCCGCCCGGTAGCCCGACCAGAGGAACACCGCCGCCGCCGGGACGACGAACAGGAACGGGAGCACCCGACTCCCGGCCGCTCCGGGGAGGCGCCGGAGCGCCGCGGCGAGCACGGCGGCCAGCAGGGCGGCGAGGACCACCGCGAGGCCCGGGTGGAGCGCGGCGCCGGCTCCGGGAACTCCGCCGGCGGCTTCGCCGAGGAAGGCGCCGCCCCCGCCGGCGAGCGCGAGCGGCAGCAGGAGCAGCCGCCGCCGGGAGAACGCCGCCCCGACCAGTCCCCCCAGCGTCAGGAGCGCCACCGCCGCCGTGAGCTCGGCGCGCCCGAACCGCCGGCCGCCGGCGCTGTCGGGAAGGGCGTGGGGAACGAGTACCCGCGCCGCGCCCCCGAGCGCCCGCTCCGGGAACGACGGGGGCGGCGCGGACCCCTCTCCGGCGGCGCTCCGGTCGGAAGCGGGGAGCGTCGTCCTCCCCGCGGTCGGTTCCGCCGCCCCGCCCGGCAACGCGGCGCGGCTCGCGATCCCCACCCCGAAGACGCCGCCGCCGACCGCCAGCGCGAACGCGCCGAGGAACGCGAAGGCCCGCCACGATTCCCGTTCCCCCGGCCGGCGCGGTCCGGCGTCCGCCCCGGGCGCTCCCCCGGCCCCTGCCGAAGCGGCGGACCCCGAACCGGCGGCCCCCGGACGGGCGGACCCCGACCCGACCCGCCGCCGGAGCAGCAGTTCGGAGAGGAGACCGACCGCGGCGAAGGCGACAAGCAGCGCCCCGGCCCCGAAGCCGAAGAGCAGCCCGGCCCCGCAGCGGAGGAGCGCCGGACGCCGTCCCTCCCGCCGGAAGCCGCCGGCAGCGAAGACGACCAGCCCGTGGAACGCCAGGAACATCCCGAAGAGCGCCGGCGCGCCCTCGAGGGAGACCCGGTCCCAGCCGCCCCCGAGGAACCCGGAGAAAGCGAGCAGCGTCGCCCCCGCCGCGAGCCACCGGTTCCCGAGGAGGCGCCCGAGCGACAGGCAGGCGAGGAGCGCCGCCCCGGCGAACAGCAGCGCCATCAGGACGCGGGCGGCGAGGAGTTGGGCAGCGAGAGCGTTTTCGGCCCCGCTCCCGAAGTGCCCCACGACCCACCCCAGCAGCAGGTGGCCGGCCGGGGGCGGCGGCGGGCCGGCGAAGGCGTAGGCGACCTCCCCCGAAACGTCCGGCTCGCGCCCGGTGAATCCGGAGAGGGCGCGCGCCGGGAACGGGAGCGGCGACGGGTCGGCGGACAGGTTCGCCGCCGCGGCGAGGGTGCGCGTCTCCGCCGGATCGCCGCCGAAGGGACGGTCGAACCGCCCCGCCGCCCCGGCGAACGAGAGGACCGCCGCCAGCGCGCCGAGGAGGAGCAGCAGGGGCGCCGCCGCCGCTCCCCGCGCGCCGGCCCACTTCCGCAGCGACGCCGTCAGGTCCCGGAGACGGAGGGAGTACCCCGGATCCCGGAACAGGAACCACGCGAGCGCGCCGACCAGGCCCAGATGGACCCCCGCCGCCCCGGGATACGGCAGGACCGGCGACGCGAACCCGACCCCGCCGTTCGCCAGGCAGAAATTCAGGCCGGTCAGCCCCAGGATCACCGGCGCGAACCACAGCCGCGGGCGGTAGAACGCCAGGACCACCGCGAAGACCTCCGCCGGGAAGAAGTATCGGTCGAGCATCTTCGGGAGGAAGAAGGGGACGACGAGGACCGAAAACGCCGCCAGGAACACGATCCGGTCGGGCGTCAGGACCACCCGGCTCTTCTCGACCAGGACCGCCAGTCCCCAGACCAGGGCCACCGTGAACAGTGCGCCCAGCGGCCAGAACGGGTAGAGATCGTTCGGGACCCACTGCCAGAGGTTCGCGGCGCCCATCGTGAGTTCCCGATAGACCGACCCCTGCCGCAGGTAGATCGAGAGCATCTCCCCGAGCGGCCGGCCGAGGAACCAGGCCGGGAGCAGCGTCCCGAAGAACGCGAGAGCGCTCCAGCCCAAGTCCCGGAGTCCCGCCGTCCGCTTCCGGAACAGACAGAGGAGGAGCGGCGCCAGGAACACCGCCTGGGCCTTGAAGCCGAAGGCCGCCCCGAACAGGGCGAAGGCGGCGCGGCGCCGACCGGCGAGGAGGAAGGAGAGGCCGCCGACCAGGAAGGAGGTGTAGATCGCGTCCGCCTGGGCCAGGAGCGCGCCGTTCAGCAGGACGGTCGGGGTGAACAGGACCGCCAGCGCCGCCAGGACCGGGATCTCCTTCGAGTCCGGGGTTCGGAGGCCGACGCACCGGTACGCGAAGAACGCCAGCAGGAAGTCGAACGGCAGCGGGACCGCCTTCACCGCGAGCACCTTCGGCAACTCCGGGAGGAAAGAGACCGCCCCCGCCAGCAGCGTGAGATGCGCCGGGGCGTACACCGCGAAGTCGTACCGCAGCGCGGCGAAGTGGCCGTTCGCCGCGATGAAGTCGTACCAGTGGGAGTACGCGGTCGTGAAGTCCAGCGACTCGTGGGACAGCAGCGGCAGCCGCGCGGCGACGGCGGCGAGGACGCCCCCGACGAGCAACCTCCGGTGGCCGATCCGCCGCAGGAAGCGCCGCGCCCGGCTCCCCGGCGGGACGAGGGAGTCGTCCGTCCCGCCGGCCGGAGCCGCCGCGCCCGGGCCCGTCGCGTCCAACGCCGACCTACCCGGGGCCGCCGGGCCGGGCCGAGGGGTCGAATTCCCCGCGCCATACCGGCGTGAGCCGCCCGTCCTTCCGGAGGAACCGGCCGGTCACGATCGTCCGCAGGTCGTAGTCGGGCAGGCGGACCTCGGCGACGCAGGCCCCGCTCGTGTCGAGGGCGCGGTCCTCGAACCGGAACGAGAGGTTGTCGAACCCGTAGATCTTCCGCCAGGGCGGGAGGTCGTCCTCGTCCCGGGGCAGCAGGTGCAGGACGAAGTTGCCTTCCCGGTCCTCCGGGGCGCAGTCCTCCCGGACATAGAGCAGCCGATCGCCGGCCAGGTACACCTGGTACTCGAACGAGAGGCGCGGCGCCCCGGCCGCCTCGATCCGCGCCCCGAGTTCCCCGTCGTACGCGGCCCGGTGGTGGAGGAACACTTCCCGGGTCCCGGCCGTCAGCAGCCCGGGGCGGGTGCCCGGTTCGGCCTCGAGCAGGTACTCGGCGGCGGCGCGGTTCCGTTCGCCGGCGAGGACGAACCCGGCGAGGCGCCAGGCGATGGCGCGGCCCCCGGCGAATTCCTCGCCGCGGAACGGGTCCTCCGGAACGAAGACCGCCGCTTCCGACGGGGATCCGGGGTCCCCCGGGGAGTCGAGGAGGGACCGGAAGGGGTCCTCGGGGACGAAGACCGCCGCTCCCGCCCCGCGCCGCTGCAGGGCGCGCCGGATCCGCTCGAAGTCCTCCCCGATCCGGGCCTCGCGGGCTACGGCTCCGGGGTCGGGGCGAGCGTCGGCCCCCCGGTACCCGAGCAGGAGCGCGATCCCGACCGCCGCGCCGGCCGCGACCCGGCCCGGCCACTCGCCCCGGAGCCGGCGGAGCGTCCCGAGGCCCAGGGAGACCACCACCAGTACGAGCCCGAGGTGCGCCGACGACGCGACCTCCGGAGCGGCCGCGCCTCCCGCCGCGAACCCGGGGAGGAAGCCGAGCAGCGCCAGCGCCAGGAAGGGGACGCGCCAACGGGACCGCGCCGCCCCGAGCACGCCGGCGAGCGTCAGCAGCAGGCCGAGGACGAAGGCCGCGCCCCCGCCCACCGAGCCGGCTTCCCCGCCGGGAACGCCGGGAACGAACACCGACCCGACGCCGGGGAACCCGCCCCCGGGGAAGGCGGACCCGGCGTCCTCCGGCCCCGCGAGCAGCGAACTCCCGGCCACCGCAGCGCCGGCCCGCGCGCCCTCCCCGGCCAGCAGCGCCCGGGTGTTCAGGGCGTCCAGGCCCCAGAGCGCCGCCGCGAACGCCAGACAGCAGCCGGCCAGGGCCGGCAGCGGCCGATCGGGACGATGGTCGAACCCGCGCCGAAGACCCGTCGCGGGCGCCGGCCCTTCCCGTTCCCGGCCCCGCTGTCGCCGCTGTTCGAGCGCCGAGACCAGGGCGGACATCCCGAGGAAGACCAGCATCAGCGCCGGGGCCGCGAAACTGAACGCCGTCGCCGCGCCGCACCGGAACAGGGCCGGACGCAGCCGACCCTCCTGCGAGAAGACGACCAGGCCGTGGAACGCCAGGAAGACCCCGAAGAGCGCCGGCGGCCCCTCCGCGGCGACGACCTCCCCCGAGCCGGTCCAAAACCACGAGAAGACGAGCAGCACCGCCGCGAGCGCGAGGCTCCGGCGTTCGAGCAGCCGCGCCAGCGAGAGGTACGCCAGGAGGGCCGCCCCGAAGAAGAACAGCGCCATGAGCACCCGGGCCGCGGTCCGTTGCGCGGCAGGGTCGCGCGGGAAGTGGCCGGTCACCGCCCGCAGCGCCAGGTCGCCGCCGGGGGCGCCTCGACCGTCGAGGTGGTAGGCCACGGCGCCGTCCGCCTCGAGCGTGCGGTGGGAGAACCGGACGAAGTAGTGCTCGGCGTTCAGGTTCGCCGCCCGCGCCAGCGTCCCGGCGGCGACCGGGTCGTCGGAGACCGGACGGGCGAACCGCCCCCCCTGCCAGGCGGGGAGGAACATCCCGCCGAAGGCGAGCAGCAGCAGCGCGAGGGGCGCCGCCGCGGCCTTCCGCCGGGCGAACTCCCGCCGGGCCCAATCGCGGAAGCGCTCCGGGCGGACCTCGTACCCGAGATCCCGGAGGAGTTGCCGCCCCAGCGCGACGAGGAGCAGCAGCGGGACGACCGCCGCCAGGGCGAGCGGGACGAGCGGCGCGTCCCGGAGGAAGGCGCCGGTGTAGTAACTGTTCGCCGAGGCCAACCCCAGGGCGATGGGCGCGTACCAGAACTTCGGGCGGTGGAAGGCCAGCAGGACGGTGAAGACATCCGCCGCGAAGAAGAACCGGTCGTGCATCTTCGGCAGCAGGTACGGCGCGAGGATCAGCGAGAAAGTCGCGAGCGTGACCAGCAGGTCCGCGGTCGGGAGCGCCCGGCTGCGGCGCGCCAGGGCGGTCACGCCCCAGACCGCGGCGACGGTGGCCAGGACTCCCAGCGGCCAGAAGGGGTACCAATCGTTCGGGAGCCACTGGTAGAGGTTCGGGGCGTCCTTGACCAGGTCCGGGTACTTCGCCGCCTGGCCGAGATAGACGAGGAGCAGGTCGTAGGCGGGACGACCGAGGAGCCACGCCGGCAGCAGCGCCAGGAAGTACGCCAGCGGCGCCGGGAGGATCGCCCGGACGGGGAACGCGCCGGTGGCGGAATCGCCGCCCGGGTTCTTCCCCTTCTCCCTCGCCGCCGCGATCCAGAGGAGCGCCGGCAGGAAGAACAGCGCCTGCGCCTTCACCGCGAAAGCCAGCCCGAACGAGGCGCCGGCCGCCGCCGGCCGCTTCTTCAGCAGGAAGAAGAAACAGGCCGCCAGCAGCGTCGTGTGGATCACATCGCACTGCGCCCAGAACGCGCCGTTCAGCACCACCGTGGGCGCGAAGAGCACCGCCAGCACCGCCAGGACCGGCAGCGCGGCGGAGCGCGGCCAGCGGAGCCGGACGCACCGGTGGACCAGGAAGGCCAGCGGCGCCTCGAAGGCCAGGGAGACGAACTTGATCGCGAACAGGTCGGACAGCCCGGGCGCGGCGTAGGCGATCGCGGTCAGCAGGTACAGGTACGGCGGGTTGTAGTGGTAGAAGCCGTGCTGCAGCGAGGCGAAGTAGCCGTTCGCGACGATGAAGCCGTACCAGTCGCTGAGCGGCGACATGTAGTCGAACGACTCGTGCGGCAGCAGCGGCAGCCGGAGGGCGAGGGCGGCGAGGACGCCCGCGGCCAGGAGCCACCGGTGCCCGATGCGGCGCGGAAGTCGGCGCAGGATCCGCCGCGCCGGGTTCTCCGGCGGCGCGCGCGAGTCGTCCGACCCGGAGATCGCCCCCATCGCGTCCGAATCAGTCCTGCTCGGGGCCGCCGGGCCGCGCCGAGGGGTCGAACTCGCCGCGCCACACCGGCGTCAGCCGGCCCTCGTCGTCCCGGAGGAACCGGCCGGTGACGAGGTTCCGCAGTGCGTACTCCGGCAGCCGAACCGCGGCGACGCAGCGTTCGCTCGTGTCCAGGGCGCGGTCGTCGAAGCGGAAGGAGCGGTTCTCGAACCCGTACCGGCGGCGGTGCGGCGGGAGGTCGGCCTCGTCCCGGGGCAGCAGGTGCAGCACGAAGGTTCCAGCGAGATTCTCCGGGGCGCAGTCCTCCCGGACATAGAGCAGCCGGCCCCCGCGCTCGAGAAAGACCTCGAACTCGAACGACAGCCGCGGCGCCCCGGCGGCCTCGATCCGCGCCCCGAGTTCCCCGTCGTGGGCGCCCCGGTGGTGGAGGAACACTTCGCGGGTCCCCGCCGCCAGCCGGCCGGGGCGGGAAACCGGTTCGTCGGTCAGCAGGTACCCGGCGGCGGCGCGGCGCTCTTCTCCGGCGAGGACGATGCCGGCCAGGTACCAGGCGGTGGCGCGGCCCCCGGCGAATTCCCCACCGAAATGCCCGTCGCGGAAGGGGTCGGCGGGGACGAAGACCGTCGGGACCTCCTCCCGCCGCAGCAGGGCGCGCCGGACCTGCTCGAAGTCGGTCCGGATCCGGGCCTCACGGGCCGCTGTCTCCGGGTCGTACCCGGCATCGGCGGCCCGGTGGCCGAGGAGCAGCGCGAGCCCGACCGCCAGACCGGCGGCGACCCGGCCCGGCCACTCGCCCCGGAGACGGCCGAGCGCGGAGAGGCCCGGCGAGACCACCACCAGCACCAGCCCGAGGTGCGCCAGCCGTTCGACTTCCGGAGGGGCCGCGCCTCCCGCCGCGAAGGCGGGGAGGAAGCCGGACAGCGCCAGCGCCAGGAACGGGACCCGCCACCGGGAGCGAGCCGCCCCCGCCACCCCGGCGAGCGTCAGCAGCAGGCCGGCGACGAGAGCCGCGCCGGAGCCGCCGTCCCCGCCGGGGACGAAACCCGAGCCGAGGCTCCGGAGACCCCCGGCGAAGGAAGGCCCGTCCGCGCGGCCCGACCCGCCCTCGTCCGCTGCCGCGAGCAGCGAACTCCCCGCCACCGAAGCCCCGTCCCGTACGCCTTCCCCGGCGAGCAGCGCCCGGTCGTTCAGGGCGCCCAGGCCCCAGACCGCGACGGCGAACGCCGCGGCGAAGCCGGCCAGGAGCGGCAGTTTCCGGTCGAGATCCTGCCGAAAGCCCGGCAGCGGCGTTTCCGCTTCCCCGGGCCGCCGTTTCCGCCGCGCGTACTCGGCGAACAGGACATAGGCCAGGACGAACGGGAGGATCAGCGCCAGGGCGGTGAAACTGAACAGGAGCGCCGCGCCGCACGCGACGAGGAGCGGCCGCAGTCGCCCTTCCTGCGAAAAGACGACGAGGCCGTGGAAGGCCAGGAAGACCCCGAAGAGCGCCGGCGGCCCGGCGGCGGCGACGACATCGCCCGAACCGGCCCAGAACCACGGGAACACCAGCAGCACCGCGGCGAGGGCGGGCAGGCGATGCGCGAACAGCCGCGCCAGGGCGAGGTACGCCAGGACCGCCGCCCCGAAGAAGAACAGCGCCATGAGCGCCCGGGCCGCCACCAGTTGGGCCGTTCGGTCGCGCGGGAACTGGCCGGTGACGAACCGGAGCGCCAGGTCGCCGCCGGGAGCGCCCCGGTCGTCGAAGTGGTACGCCACGGCCCCGTCCGCTTCGAGCGTCCGGTGGGAGAACCGGGCGAAGAAGGTGTCCGGGGAGAGGTTCGCGACCCGCGCCAGCGTCCCGGCGGCGACCGGGTCCCCGGAGACCGGACGCGCGAACCGTCCGCCCTGCCAGGCGAAGAGGAACATCCCGCCGAGCGTGAGGGCCAGCAGCGCCGCCGGGAGCGCCGCCGCCTTCCGCCGGGCGAACTCCCGCCGGAGCCACGGGCCCACACGCGCGGGGCGAAGGGCGTACCCGAGATCCCGGAGGAGTTGCCGCCCCAGGAGGACGAGGACCAGCAGCGGGACGACGGCCGCGGCGGCGAGCGGCGCGAGGGGCGCGTCCCACCCGAAGGCGACCTCGTAGTAACTGTTCGCCGAAGTCAGCCCCATCGCGATCGGCGCGTACCAGAACCGGGGCCGCCAGAACGCCAGCAGGACGGTGAAGACATCCGCCGCGAAGAAATAGCGGTCGTGCATCTTCGGCAGCAGGTACGGCGCGAGGATCAGCGAGAACGCCGCGAGCGTCACCAGCAGGTCCGCGGTCGGGAGCGCCCGGCTGCGGCGGATCGCGAGGGTTATGCACCAGACGACGGCGACGGCGCCGAGGACTCCCAGCGGCCAGAAGGCGTACCAGTCGTCCGGGATCCACTGGTAGAGGTTCGGCGCCAACTTGGTGAGTTCCCGGTGCTCCCCGGCCTGGTCGAAGTAGGTGGACAGCAGGTCGTAGAGCGGCCGCCCCTGCAGCCACGGCGGCAGCAGCGCCAGCAGATAGACCGCCGGCGCCCACAGGAACGCGCGGCCCGTGAGTCCGGCGCCGGGGTATCGGCCGGTCGGGCCTTGCAGCGCCGCGAGCCACAGCAGCGCCGGCAGGAAGAACAGCGCCGACCCCTTGAACGCGAACGCCAGCCCGAACGAGGCCCACGCCGCCCCCGGCCGTTCCTTCAGCAGGAAGTACAGACAAGCGACCAGCAGCGTCGTATGAATGACATCGCACTGCGCCCAGAAGGCGCCGTTCAGCACCACCGTGGGCGCGAAGAGCGCCGCCAGCGCCGCGAGCCCCGGCCGCGTCGCCGAATCCGGGAAGCGGAGCCGGACGCACCGGAAGACCAGGAATGCCAGCAGCGGCTCGAACGCGAGGGAGACCGCCTTGATCGCGAACAGGTCGGGCAGCCCGGGCGCGGCGGAGGCGATCGCGGCGAGCAGGTAGAGGTAGGGCGGGTTGTAGTTGTAGAAGTCGTACTGCAGCGCCGCGAAGTGCCCGTTCGCGACGATGAAGTCGTACCAGACGCTCAGGAATCCGCCGTAGTCGCCGGTCTCGTGGGCCAGGAGCGGCCAGCGGACGAGAGCCGCCAGAAGCACGCCGCCGCCGAAGAGGATCCGGTTCCGCCACCGCGTCGAGCGCGCCGGGGCGCTTCCCCGGTCGCTTCCCCGGCCGCCGCCGCCGGCTCCTTCGGCGATCTCAGCCACCCGGCCCCCGGCTTTCTCCGACCGGACTCTCTCCCGCCCGGGGCTCCCGCCGGCGGATCGCCGCTTCCCACGCTTCCCCGCCGGCGGGGTTCCGCTGTCCGGTGCGGAGGCGCGCGATCGGGTATCCCGGCAACGGGACCGCCGCCGGGCAGCCGTCGGCGAAGAACGAGCCGTACTCCGCGAAGTCCCGGTTCTCGAAGTCGGGGGCCTCCCCGTTCGCCGGCGATGCGCCGTCGTCCGCCGGAAAGAGGTCGAACAAGAAACGGGATTCCCGGTCCGCCCTCGCGCACGGTTTCCGGAAGTAGAAGAGCGAACCGTCGGCGTAACGGAGAGCGAAGGTCGAGCGGACCGCCGGTTCTCCCCCGTCCCGGGCCGGCAGCGACCGGTACCGCCCGAAGCGGGCCGCCTCCCGCGCCGCGAGCGCCTCGGGAATGCCGGTGAGGAGGAAGAGGTCGGTGTCGCCTTCCCCTTCGATGACGGATTCCATTGCGACCCGTTCGTCCCACCGTTTCCATTCCTCCCGGAGGCGGTCGCCCTGCCCGGAGGTATGGACGAACCACATCCGGTCCGAGACGGCGCCGCGAACGACGGCGGCCCGGACCATCTCGAGGACGCAGGGCCGGACCGGGCCGTAGCAACCCTCGGCGCCGAAATGGAACCGGTCGTCGGCGTCCTCGCCCAGGTAGAACCGCAGCGGCGGCGCCGCCGCCCCGGACACCTGGACGAACTCCCCGGGGCGCGCCTCCCGCTCCAGGGTCGCCAGGACGGCCTCGGCGTTGCCCCGGCGCCCGTAGGGAGTCGTCTGCAGCAGGGCCGCTGCGCCGGCGACGGCGACTCCGCCGAGCGCCACCGCGAAGACCGCCGACCCCGCCCGGCGGGCCCCTCCCGACCCGAACTTCGGCCCGAACCGCGCTTCCGCGGCGTCGGCCAGCCGGGAGAAGACCAGGCCGACCGCCAGGAAGAGGACCGGGCCCAGGTAGAGGAGTTGGCGCATCCCGCCCAGCGGATAGAGCCGCAGCAGCGCGGCGCCGGCGGCGAACGCGAACGAGAGGCACAGCAGCAGCGCGACCGCCCGCTCCACCGGGAACCGCCCCGGGGGGGAAGAGTTCGCCGGCGAAGGCAGCCCCGGGGAAACACGCCCGTCGGCGGAGGTCCGCGCCCGGAAGGAGAGGAAGAGGAGCAGCGCCAGCGCGGCGAGCGCCGCCGGAGCCACGCTCCCGGGGAGGTGCCAGGCCAGCAGTTCCCGGGTCTGCGCGCCGAGGAAACCCAGGACCGCGACCGGGTCGAGCAGGTCCCCGCCGAAGGTGCGGCGGCCCAGGGGGTCGGGGACCGTTCCCTGGCGGGCGATCTGCCCGGACGCCGTGAGGAACCAACTGAGCCCCGTCCCGAGACCGAAGGCGGCGACCGCCGGGAGCAGGTCGCTCCGCCGGCGCAGGCGCTCCCCGAGGCGCGCCGGCCACGGCGTAGCCGCCCTGTCGCCGGCGGACCTGTCGCCGGCAGGCCCGTCGTTGCCGCCCGATCCCGGCGATCCCCGGGTCGAAACGCCCCCGGCCTTTCCCGGGAGCGCCGCCGCGGTCAGGAGTACCGAGGCCCCGAAGAACACCAGGCCGTACTGGACGAGCGGCGCGAGGAACAGGGCGGCCGCCAGCAGCGCGCGTCGTCCCTCGCGGAGGTACCAAAGGAGCCCGGCGATCAGCAGGAGGGCGAAGAGCGCGTCCACCGAGTACTCGCGCACTTCGCGGGCTTCCACGATCGCCGGCCAGGAGAAGGCGGCCAGGGTCCCCGCGAGCAGCGCCGCCCGGCGCCCGACGCCGACGGCGGGGAGCAGGAAGAGGAGACCGGCCACCGTGAGGGCGCTCGACGCCGTGGAGACCAGCCGGACGGTGAAGTTCGAGATCTCCACCGACTGCACCGCGGCGAGCGCCAGCGGGACCAGGATGGCCATCGTGGTGTCGCGGCGGAGGTTCTCGACGATCTCGCCGAAGGAGCCCCGGCTGGCGAGGGCGCTCACCGCCTCGTCGTACCGGAGCGATTCCCAGTCCAGGAGGTGGAAGCGGAGCGCCGTCGCCGCCGCCAGCGCGCCGAGGGAGAGGGCGAGGACGCCGAGCCGCGGGAACCGCCCGTTCAGGTGCCCGAACGCGAAAACGCCGACGACCACGACGGCCAGGCCCATCGGCGCCGGCATCCAGGGGAGCGGAAGCACTTCGACCTCGTACAGGTATTCGAGGTAGTTGTTGTAGGTGGCCAGGACGGCGAGCACCGGGACGTACCAGAACCGCGGCCAGAAGAAGGCGAAGACGATGGCCAGGATCTCCCCGGCGAAGAAGTACCGGTCGTGCATGTTCGGCGTGACATACGGGACGAGCAGCAACGAGAAGGTCGCCAGCAGGACGATCCGTTCCGGGGTGATCGGGGCCTTCGTCCGGGCGAGGGCGAGGGTCACGGCGAGGAGCACGCCGGCGGCGAAGGCCAGGAACCAGGGCCGCCAGACATACCAGTCCCAGGGCATCCACTCGTAGATGCTGGCCGCCTGGGAGACGAGCCACTTGTCCTGTCCGCCCTGCCGGACATAGATCGTCGCCAGGTCGAGGAACGGCCGGCCGTGGAGCCAGGCCGGGATCAGCGTGACCAGCCACACCAGCGGGCTCAGGAAGAAGTAGCGCCAGTCCACCGCCCGTTTCAGCAGGAGCCAGAGGAACAGCGGCAGCAGGAACACCGACTGCAGTTTGAACGCGAAGGCGAACCCGTAGGCCAGGAATGCCCACGCCTGGCGGCCGCGCAGGAGGAAATAGACGCAGGCCACGATGCAGGAGGTGTAGATGGCGTCCGTCTGTCCCCACTGGGCGCCGTTCGCGACCACCGTCGGCGCGAGCAGCGTCACCACCCCGGCGGCGACCGGGATGATCTTCGACTGCGGGTAGCGGACGCTCACGCATTTCCCGACGAAGAAGGCGAGGACGAACTCGAACGCCATCGGGATCAGTTTGATGGTGTGGAGGCCGCCGAGGTCCGGCCAGACCACGGCGACCAGCGCCATCAGGTAGAGGTAGGGGACATTGTGGTTCGAGAACTCGTGCTCGAACGCCGAGAAATACCCGTGGGAGACGATGAAGGTGTACCAGTCCCCGATCCACATGCGGACATCGCCCGACACATGGTCCAGGAACGGGACCCGGACGGCGAGCGCGGTGAGGACGCCGGCCGCGGCGAGCCACCGGTGCCCCCGGTTCCGGACGAACGGCAGCGCCGCGATTCCCCGGAACACCCCGGGGATCCCCCGGCGCCTCCCGGCGGGCGAGGCCCCGGTCCGTTCCCCGGTCCGTTCCCCGATCGGGTCGCCGGTCGGTTCGCCCGGGGTTTCCCCCTCGCCCATCGTCGTCGTTACCGAACCGCCGGGGTCTCGTTCTCCGCCCGCGCGCCGGGCGGGCGCCGGGTCGCCACGCCGCCGAAAGGATAGCCGGAATCCGGGGAATGGCGGCGCGGAGCGAGCCGTTCGCCGCGCGGGGTGGAGCCGAGCCGGCGCCGAAGCCGGTGACGAAGCCGGAACCGGACCGCGCCCCGGGCGGATCTCCCTCGCCCGAACGGGTCCGGAACGGCCGGCGCCGGCTTCCCCGTCAGAAGAGCGCCCGGGTCCGGCCGCGGTCCTCCCGGGCGAGGAAGGCGATCTCCGACCAGGAGCCGACCAGCGCGTTGTAGGCGAGGGCTTCCGCCGGGCGCTGCTGCCGCTCGCAGACGGCGTAGAGCCGGTGCGCCAGCAGCCGCGCCACCTCTCCTTTCGCGCGCACCTTCCGCAGCAGCCGCGCCGCCCCCATCTCCCCGTCCGTGTCGAGCGCGCGGACCAGGTGGTGGACCACCTCCCAGACCGTGAGCCGCCGATCCTTCCACGGGTCCCAGTCCGCCGGCAGTTCCTCCGGGCGCAGCAGCCGCACCCGACCGCCGCCGGAAACGAGGATCCCTGCCTCGACGAGGCCGGCGACGCTGGTGTTCTTCGCCTTCGACAGGGTTTCGGCGTCGCCGAACGCTCCTTCGTCGAAGTGGTGCTGGGTGAACCAGGCCACCGCCCACCGGGTATCGCCGTCGAAGTCGCCTTCCTGTTCCGTGAGGGTCTGATCCAGGACCTCGTTGATGTGCCCCAGCGCCTCCCGGACCGTCAGCGGCTTCCCGTCGACATGGTTGACGCTGCGATATCGGGAGAACACCGCCATCCCCGGCCCGATGGCGGCCTGCGCCAGGTCCACCGGCGCGATCCCGGCCTTCTGGAGTTCGACCAGCGCGGGCGGCAGTTCCTCTTTCAGCGCGTCGCTGAACTCGTTCCGGCCGGCGACTTTCGCCTCCGCCGGCCGCCGCCGGCAGACCAGCACGATGCTGGAAGCGAGCGCGTTCGTGTCCATGCCCACGAGGCGAGAGGCGTTCTCCGTCCGCATCGGCCAGGTTCCCGTGATCGAGAACCCGGAGCGAATGACTCCCTCGAGAAAGGTCTCCCAGCCGGTGCTCGCCGTGCCGGCGGCGTCACGGGTTTCCGCCTGCTTGAAGGCGTAGTAGATCGTGACCGGCAACGCTCGATGGGTCCGTTCCGCCATCCGGCGAACGGCGCGATTCATCCCCTCGAGGAAGAACGCCTCGGCCTTCTCCGCGCCGCCGTGCCGATACGGCGTCGCCACCAGTTCCTCCGCCTTCGGAACCGCCAGGGTGGCGAACAGATCGGGGAACAGCGACGCTGCGGAGCGACGCAGCCACACATAGAAGTAGTCGGACAGGTCCGCGTAGCCGATGTTGTCGTAGTAGGGCGGATCCGTGGAGATCACGCGGTTCGATTCGCCGACCGGAGCCGTCGCGTCCAACTGACGGGAAGTCGCCGCAGTCGGGGATGGAGAGTTCCGGACACACTTCTCCATACCGTTCACGACGCCCTCGAAATCTCCACCGGCGCCGGCGAAGGGATTCACCTCGGCGAAGTCCCAGACCATCGGCAGGGCCTGTCTGCCGAACGCCGGAGCAGACTTGCCTTCTCCGGCTCTCCACCGCGCCAGCGTAACGAGAAACGCGGATTCCTTGCTCGCCGCCAGCGCCGAATAGACGGCCACCGCATCGGCGTACGCAGCACCGCCCGCACCGCCCTCACGGAGAGATCGGTCGTCGTCGGCATCGCCCATCATCATCGCGGAGGTGTCGCGCAGGACACGCGACCGCGCCTCGTCCACCAGATCCGAGAGCGTCGTCAACGCCGTCAACTGCCGCTCCGTGAAGAGGTCGGCCCACCGAGTCATGCCGTACTGCTGCACCCGGAACCCGAGCGCCTTCTCGGGCAGTGTCGAATCCGGTCTCCACTCCGAGGCCGCCCGAAGCGCCGCGCGCTCCTGCTCGGGAGTCGGCGGCAGATAGACACGACCCCGTTCCCCCTCGGCGACCACGGCCATGAGCCGGGCCTTCATCCGTCCGGCTCTGCCTTCGGAGCGCAGGTAGCCGAACGGCATCGGAGTATCCGAAACCAGACAGCGGAACATGCTGCCGCTGCCGCCGGTTCTCGTTCCGCGCTCGGCCGCAGCGACATCGGGGAGCGGGCCGACGCGGACCTCGAACCGGTATTCGCGCCCCTCGACGATCGGCTCGACCCACGCCTCCTTCCCCTTCTTCGTCGAGAGCCTGAAGTTCGAGACCAGAGGCACCTCCACCTCCGCGAACCCCGGATTCGGGCTGTGGACGGTCCGCGCCCAGAGCCAGGCGATCACCGTCAACTCCCGCCCCGCGTACCTCTCCAGGTCCGGCCGCTCCGCCGCCATCTCGTCGGTCACCCGCACCTTCGGATACAGGTGCCCGATCCGCCGCTCCGCCTCGTCCCGCATCCACTGCCCGTACCAGCGGACATCCTCCGCCAGCCCTGCCGCCCCCTTCCACTTCTTCGCCCCCAGCGCTCGTCCCCGCGACTCCGGGTTCACCGGCGGCCGCCCCGCGAACTTCGGCGGGATCTCGATCATCGCCTTGTTGATGAGCACCGCCACCGGGTTCAGGTCGGAGGCGTGCGCTTCGAGCCCCAGCCGCTGCGCCTCCAGCGGGATCGCCCCGCCCCCCGCGAACGGATCGTGGAACGCCGGCAACCGCTCCGGGTCGAAGAGTTCGGCGGCCCGGGGGTGGTCGGCGTTGTCCGCGCAGGTCCGCCGCCAACTGGTCCGGATCTCCGCCCGCGCCCCCTCCAGCAGTTCCTCGTTCGTCGTGTTCTCCCACTTCACGAGTTCCCGCAGGATGGCGAACAGCCGGTTCCGTTCCTGCTCCTGTTCCTCCTCCGTCGGGAAGAGGTCCGGCCGGGACGACGGATCGTCCACCAGTTGCGCGAAGAGCACCGCCCGCGCCGCCGCCAGCGGCCGCCGCGCCCACCAGAGGTGCAGGGTGCTGGGATGCCCGTGCCGGATGGACTTCTCGCGCGCCGCCGCCCGGTTGAGGTCGTCCAGCGGCAGCGCCACCTCGATCAACTTCCGCACCGTCTTCACGGCGTCACTCCGCCCCGCGCTCACCGACTCCTCCCCGCGGCGCCGCGGCCCCCGCCTCCCCACCGGCGGCCCTCGCCCTCCCCCTCGAGGCCTCCCCCGCCGTCCCGCATCCCCCGATTATCCACCCGGTCGGAAATCCGGGAACCGGGAACGACGGGAACCCCCGGCGTCCGGGCCGGACGGAGGCCGCCGGCGCGCTCGACCCGCCCCGGCGACCCGGAATCCTTCCGTTCGCACCTCCTGCCGCATTTCATCTCGACGATCCCCAGAGAGCCGAAGGTGGTCGATCCGCGGTCGGTCTGGTGAGGGTGGTCGATCCGGCGTTCGGGCCGCCGGGGGTCGTCGATCCGGCGGTCGGACGGGCAGGGGTGGGGCATGGCCTTCCTCGCCTGTCGCGCCCGGCGCGTCCGGGACGGGCAGCCACGCCTCCGCGCCGGGGCCGGCGCCCCGCCTCCAGGCGGCAGCGACCGACACCGATTCGCTATATTGGGCGGATGGCCGAACCTCCGGGCCCGAAACCGTACGGCGCCCGCTGGCGTCGGGTCGCCGACTTGCCGCCGGAGGCCGCAGGCTGGGGCATCGGCGCGTACCGTGAGTTGGTCGGGCAGTGGCGGGACGCGCGGCGGGACCTCGAGGACCGGAAGGTCGACCGCACTCTCATGGACATCTGGCTGCGAGAGCGGAATCGCACTTTCGCCATCGAGACCGGCCAGATCGAGGGTCTCTACCTCCTCCGCCGGGGCGTGACCGAACAGCTGATCACCGAGGGATTCGAGAGCGTGCGGGGAGCGCACAGTGTCCGCAGCGACCTGGGTGACACGGACGACCGGACGCTGCGGGGGCTGCTCGAAGACCAGGAGGAGACGCTCGAGGCGGTCTTCGACCTGGCGAAGGGCCGCGTGCCGCTCAGCCATACGGCGATCTGCGCGCTCCACGCCATCCTGACCCGGCACCAGGACACGGCGGTGGGAATCCACGGTCTGACCGGCGAGCGGATCCGCATCCCGCTGCGAAAGGGCGCCTACAAGATGCGGCCCAACAACCCGCGGCGAAACGACGGTTTCGTCCATGAGTACTGCCCGCCGGAGCACGTGGACTCGGAAATGGATCAGTTCCTGGAATTCCACCGTTCGCACGCGGACCGGCAGTTGCCGACCGAAGTGGAGGCGGCCTGGCTCCATCACGCCTTCGTCCGCATCCACCCATTCCAGGACGGCAACGGGCGGATGTCGCGTCTTCTGGTCGCCTACGCCTTCGCGCGGAACGGCGAATTCCCACCGATCGTCCCGGCGGCCGGAAAGGAACTCTACATCCAGAATCTGGAATGGGCGGACGAAGGCGACCTCCAACCGTTCATCCAGTATCTCGCGCTGCGCTCCCTGGAGAGCACTGCGGCCGGGACCCAGTTGGCGCGATCCATCCTCCGCGGTCGGACCCACCTCCGCCACGGCAACGGCGGCCTGACCTCCAACGGCAAGTACTACCCACCCGAGCCGGAACCCGCCTGAGCCGTCGGTCGGCGGCCACACGATGCGGATATCGAGCCGATAGGACTCGACCCGATACGGATATCGAGCCGTTACGGATCGAACCGATGCGGATATCGAGCCGTTACGGATCGAACCGATGCGGATATCGAGCCGATAGGACTCGACCCGATACGGATATCGAGCCGTTACGGATCGAACCGATGCGGACATCGAGCCGTTGCGGATCGACCCGATACGGACATCGAGCCGATAGGGATCGACCCGACGCGGATATCGAGCCGATGCGGATCGACCCGATGCGGATATCGAGCCGTTACGGATCGACCCGACGCCGATATCGAGCCGTTACGGATCGACCCGATGCGGATATCGAGCCGATAGGGATCGACCCGATACGGATATCGAGCCGTTACGGATCGACCCGATGCGGAGTTCGAGCCGTTACGGATCGACCCGATGCGGAGTTCGAGCCGTTGCGGATCGAGCCGATGCGGATATCGAGCCGTTACGGATCGACCCGATACGGACATCGAGCCGTTGCGGATCGACCCGATGCGGACATCGAGCCGTTGCGGATCGACCCGATGCGGATATCGAGCCGTTGCGGATCGACCCGATGCGGATATCGAGCCGTTACGGATCGACCCGACGCGGATATCGAGCCGTTACGGATCGACCCGATGCGGATATCGAGCCGATAGGGATCGACCCGACGCGGATATCGAGCCGTTACGGATCGACCCGATGCGGATATCGAGCCGTTACGGATCGACCCGATGCGGATATCGAGCCGTTACGGATCGACCCGATGCGGATATCGAGCCGTTACGGATCGACCCGATACGGATATCGAGCCGTTGCGGATCGACCCGATACGGACATCGAGCCGATACGGATCGAGCCGATACGGACATCGAGCCGATGCGGATCGACCCGACGCGGATATCGAGCCGTTACGGATCGACCCGATACGGATATCGAGCCGATGCGGATCGACCCGATACGGATATCGAGCCGATACGGATCGAGCCGATGACACATGCCGAAGACACATGCTCCCCAGCCGATGACACATGCCGAAGACACATGCTCCTCAACCGATGACACATGCCGACGGCACATGCTCCCGCCGAGGATACATGTCCATGACACATGCTTCCGGCCCGATGACACATGCTTCCGCCCCATGACACATGCTTCCGGCCCGATGACACATGCTTCCGCCCCATGACACATGCTTCCAGCCCAATGACACATGCCGATGGCACATGCTCCCGCCGATGACACCTGCTCCCGCCCGAGTACACCTGCCGATGACACCCTGCTCGTGCCGAAGATGCCTGTCGAGACACCTGCCCGGCGCCGAGGGCGCCTGCTCCTCCCCGGCCGATGCGCGGATTCAGGGACAGAACCGGGGCCGGAGGGGCGCCCGGCGGTCATCGGGAGCGCCCGGCCTCCGTCGCCCCTCCGCCGGCCGTGTCGTTCGGGACGGCTCCGGAAACGGTCGGGGAGGACCCGCGCGCGGCGAGGATCTCCCGCGCCAGGAGCCTCGCCGTTTCCCGGCCGCGGCCGATGGCGTAGTTCGTGCCCCGGTCCTCCGGATAGATCTGCGCCATGGTCGCGAGGAACAGGTTCCCGACCGGCGTGCGCGCGTCGGGAATGAGCCGGCGATACCCCCGCTCCACCACCGGCTGCGCGTACCGGGCGCGCCATACATGGGCGGCGAGGACGCTCCCGTCCTCCAGGTCGGGGAACATCCGGCGCAGGTGTCCCAGCGAGAAGGCGACCACTTCGGGGTCCGCCGTCCGGTACAGCGCGTCCGTTTCGGGAAGGTATTTCGAGAGATAGACGATGTGCCGCCCGCCGTAGGAAGACGACGGCTCGAAGTTCGTGTGCTCGATCACGCCGACGAAAGGGAAGCCGGGGTCGTTCACATTGAGCCAGTAGATGTCGGAGAGGCTGCGGTCCAACTCGAGCACCACGCACAGACTGGCGAGGTACCGGATGCGGCGCAGTCCCTCGACATAGGGCTGCGGCGCATGCGGCGCGACCAGGTCGGCGACGACGGGGAGCGCCGGCGTGAGGATCGCGGCGTCCGCGGCCACCGGCCCCTCCGGCGTGAGACACCCGGTGACCCTCCCGTCCTCGACGGAGAGTCCGGTGACCGGCGCGCCGACGCGGACCTCGCCTCCCTGCCGGCGTATGGCCCCCACCATCTCTTCCGCGAGCGCGGCGAAACCGCCCCGGTAGAAGGCCAGCCGTTCTTCCCCGCGCCGGCCCCGACTGCCGCCGCGCAGTTTCAGTTTGTTCCACATCCAGACCGCGGCCACCTCCTCCGCCAGGTCGCCGAACTTCCCCCGGAGGAGCGGCTCCCACACCACCTCGTAAGCGCGCTGCCCGCCCAACTCCCGCAGCCAGTCCGCCGCGGTGCGCTCTTCCAGGCGGCGCCAGTCCGTCACCCGCCGCGCCCGGAGCGCCAGCGCGCCCAGACGCAGACGGTCGAGGAACGGGAGCGGGGTGAAACGCAGCAGGTCGAGCGGGGTGGAGAGCCGGAAGAAGTCGTGCGCGTAGTAGGCGCCGGTGCGAGTGGCCCGCTGCAGCACCCGGTCCTCCCGACCCAGTTCCGAGACGAGCCGCATGACTTCCACATCGCCGCTGAACCAGTGGTGGTAGAACTTCTCGAGCGGCGCGCCGCCGGCGGGGAAACTGCCGGCGAGGCCGCCGACCTCCGGGTCCGCTTCGAGCACGGTGGCGCGGATCCCCTGCCGGCCGAGTTCGTAGGCCGCGGCGAGTCCCCCGAACCCCCCGCCGACGACCGCCACCCGGGGACGATCGCCCGCCGCGTTCGCGTTCACCGGCGCCGGCCCTCTCCGCAGATCGGGAACGGAGTTACTCACGGGGCGGGAGCGTCGCCTCCCAGAGCCGGCCGCCGCCGGAAACGAACTGCCCGGTAACGAGCCGTTCGATCGCGTACTCCGGCGCCGGGACGCGCGCCAGGCACTGCCCGTCGAGACGGAGTCCGTACTCGGGGAAGACGAAATCCCGGTTCTCGAAGCGGACGGTTCCCGAACTCGCTTCCGGGTTTCCCGATCCCCCGCTCCCCGGAAGGTCCGCCGGATCCTCCGGAACGAAGTGCAGGAAGAATCGCGCCTCGGTGTCGGCCGCGGCGCACGGTTCCTTGAAGTAGGTGATCGTCGTTCCGTCGAAGAAGAGATCGAAGACCGACCGTTCGGCCGGTTCGCCGAGGCCGGCCAGCGCCCGGAGGTCGGCGGCGGGGAGCGCGCCCCCCATCGGAAGACCCTCCGGCCCGATCCGCAGCGCCGCGCGCCAGAGCCCCGCTCCTTCGGCCCGCTGCCCGGTGACGAGCAGCGACACCGCTCCCGGGTCGAGCGGAAACAGCGCCAGGCACTCCGAACCGAGGACCACCCCGCGTTCCGCGAAGTCGAAACCGCGCGTCCCGAATCGGTCCCGCTCCTCGCGCGGGACCCCGGCCCGGGGCGTCAGGTGCAGGAAGAAGCGGGCGTTCCGGTCGCTCGGCGCGCACGGCGTTCGATGGTACGCCAGCCCGGTTTCGCCGAGATAGAGGTCGAAGGTCGAACGCGCCGCCGGCTCCCCCGAGGCGCCCGAGACGATCTCCTCCAGCCGGGAAGCGAAGCGGTCCCCGTCCAGGCGGAGCGCGGTCTGCCAGAGCGGCGGCTCGCCGGTGACCCACTGCCCGGTGCGGAGCGCCGCCACTCCCTCCGCCGGCAGCGGCGCCAGGGCCAGGCATTCGTCGTCGAACCGCAGCCCCCGCTCTTCGAAGGAGAAGTCCCGGTTCTCGAAACTCCGCCGCCCGCCGCGGGCCGGATCTGCCGGCGGGAAGAGGTGCAGGAAGAATCGCGCTTCCTCCGCTTCCGGGGCGCAGGGCCGCCGGTGGTAGAGCAGGTCGGTCCCGTCGAGGTGGAGGTCGAAGTCCGCGCGCGCCGCCGGCTCGCCCGGGGCGCCCGCAGCGACCGATTCCCGGAGACTGCCGGAGCGACCCGGATCCCGCCGCAGCGCCGTCTCCCAGGCGGGCGCCTCGCCGGACGCGAACTGGCCGGTCCAGATCGTCCCGGATTCCCCGGGGTCGAGCGGGACCGCGGCGAGGCACTTCCCGTCCACGAGCACTCCCCGGTCCCCGAAGTCGAAGTCCCGGCGCTCCACGCTCCGCCGTTCGCCGTCCGCCGCCCGGTAGAGACGGAGGAAGAACCTCGCCGTGACATCGGCCGGGGCGCAGGGTTCCCGCGAATAGACGAGGCCCCCGGCGGCGCGATGGACCGTGAAACGGGCGCGAACGGCCGGGGATCCGTCGAGATCGTCCCTTTCGCCCGGAACCCCGTCGAAATCCTCCCAGCCCGGCCCGAGCGGCGCGGCGAGGACCCGCCATCGTTCCCGGCGGGCGCGTTCCGCCAATTCGGAGGGGTCCGGGATCAGGAAGAGCGCCGAATTCCCGGAGCCGCGCGCCGCCTCCCGCAGCGGGAAGAACTCTCCCCGCTCCCTCCGGGCCGCGCGGACCTGCTCGCCGTTGATGTGGACGATCCAGATCCGCGCCGGGGGTTCGGTCCGCAGGAGCGTCAGCGCCGCCAACTCGTCGAGGCAGGGCCCGAAGTCCCGGTAGCAACCTTCCCTCCCGTAGCGGAACGCCGCGGAATCCCCGTCGGTCGAATCCCCGTCGGTCGAATCCCCGTCGTCCGAATCCCTTTCGGCGCGGTACCACCGGACCTGCGGAGTCGCCGACCCGGACACATAGACCAGGTCGCTCGGCCCGGCGTCTTCCAGGGCGGCGAGGATCGCTTCCATACGCGCCGTCGGCCGGTAGAGATCCGCGCGAGCCACGGCCCGCGCCCCGGAGAACAGGAGCGCGGCGGCCGCCCCGGCGACGAGGAACTCCCGACCCCCGCGCGGCAGCGCCGCGGCGCACCGGCGGACGACCGACCACCAGAGGACCCCCGCGGCTGCGAAGACGATCGGCCCCAGGTAGAGGAGTTGGCGGATCCCGCCCAGGGGATACAGCCGCGCCAGCGCCGCCGCGACGGCGAGGCCGAGGGAGGCGGCGGCCAGCGTCAGGACCATCCGCTCCGGCGACGGGCTCTCCCCGGGAAACGGCGTCCCCGCGCTCCGATCGGGGCCCCCGTCGGCGGGAGGATCGGCGGGAGGGCGGCGGAAGAGCGAGCGGCGCCGCTCCCACGCGACAGCGAGAACCAGGAATGCCGGACTGCCGAGCGCCGCCGCGGCCATCGGCTCCGAAAGGAGGGCGCCGAGGAGATCCCAGCCGCGGGAGAAGACGAACGAAAGCGCCGCCCGCGGGTCGGAGAGCGCGCCGCCGAAGTAGTAGTCCGGAAGGTGACCCATCCGGATCGTTTCCCCCGGCTCGAACTGGTATCGGAAAGTCAGCGCGACGGTGAGGACTCCTCCCGCCGCCAGACAGCCGGCGTGCGGCAGCAACCGGAGTCGCCGGCGGAACCATCGGCCGATCGGCGCGGCGGCCGGGACGGGCTCCGCGGGCGGCCCGGGCCCCGGGCAGAACGCCGCGGCGAGGAGCACGGCGGCGCCGAAGAGACCGAGGCCGTACTGCACCAGCGGAGCGACGAACAGGGTCGCCCCGAGGAGCGCCCCCCGGCCCTCGCGGACGAACCGCAGCAGGCCCGCCAGGAGCAGGGCGGCCACGAACGCGTCCGCCGAGTACACGAGCATGTCGCGGGCCTCCTCGATCGCCAGCACCGACACCGCGGCGAGCGACCCGGCGAAGAACGCGGCGCCCCGCCCCAGGCCGACGCGGGGCAGGACGAGAAGGAGGATCGCGACCGTCAGCAGACTGGAGGCGGCGGACAGGAACCGCACGCCGAAGTCGGTGGCGGCGACCTGCTGCACCGCCCACAGCGCGATCGGGAACAGGATCGGCGCCGTGCCGTAGGCGCGGGTGTTCCCCAGGATCTCGGAGAACGCCCCGGCGGAACTCAGCGTGACGACCGCTTCGTCGTAGGTGAACGACCGCTCCGCGAGGTCGTGGAACCGGAGCCCCGCCGCGAGGAGGAGCACCGCGGCGACCGCCGCCCCGTAGCCGAGTCCCGCGGCGCGGCGCCTCCCGACCCGCGGCGTCGGGGTCCGCGGCTTCCCGGCGCCGTCGCGCTGCCCGGCCCTGACCATCGGCCCCGCCTACCGCCCGCTCCCGGCGCCCGCCACCGGGATCGCGCCCTCCCAGAGGATTCGCCTTCCGCCGTCCCCGGCGCGCGCGAACTGGCCGGTCTCGAGGCGCGCCACCCCGGACTCCGGCAACCGCACGCCGGCCGCGCACCGTTCGCGGGTGGTGAACGCCTGGCTGTCGAAGTCGAAAACCAGGTCGCCGGAATCCGTACGCTCGAAACCCCGGCTCTCGAAGTACCGGCTCTCGAAGTATCCGTTTCCGAAGTCCGCGTTCGAGGACTCCCGGATGCGCTCCGCCCCGGACCGATTCGTCCCGTCGCCGGCTCCTTCCTCGGGCACGAAGCGCAGGAAGAACGGTTCCTCCCGGTCTGCCGCCGCGCACCCCTCGCGGACATAGAGCACCCAGCCGTTCCGCACATACACCTCGAACCGCGCCCGGATCCCGGGAACGGCGTCCGCTTCGATCTCCCGGAACAGGTCGCCGTCGAGCGCGTCCCGGAAGTAGAGGAACATCTCCCGGTTGTCCGGGGTGAGCAGCGCCGGGCCCGGGCGCCGCCGTTCCCGGAGCGCGAAGTCGCCGGCCCGGCGCACATCGTCCCGGATGACGAGGACCCGCCCGGAGAGGTAGAAGGGAAAGAGGTTCGTCCCCCGGAAGGGCGGGTCGCGGTGGCGCCACTCCGGCCAGAACACGGTCCCGCCTTCGGTGAGCGTCCGGATCTCGTCGAAGTCCGCTTCCACCCGCCGCCAGTACGCCGCCCGCTCCGGGTCGTACCCCTCGGCGGCGAGCGCCTGCCAGGAATACCCGAACACCAGGGCGGCGAAGACCGCCGCGCCGGGGAGGAAACCGCGCCCGAACCATCGGGACAGCGCGGTCAACACCACCGTCCAGAAGACGAGCGTCAACCCGAGGTACCAGATCGTCTCGAAGTCGTGGAAGGCGGTGTTGTTCCGCATCGGGAGCGACCAGCAGAAGCCGGAGAGCGCCAACACCGAGAAGAGCCCCCGGTTCCGGAGGACGGGGAGGCCGAGGAGGCCCACGCCGAGGACCAGCGCGGCGAACACCGTCGCCCGGTCGTGGAGCGGCTGCCCTTCCGGGTCGTGGAACGGGCGCAGGTTCCCCGGCAACGCGAACGGCGCCGCCATCCACCCGAGGCGCAGGAGTTGCCCGCCGAGATACGGCTGCCAATCCACCGCCTCCGCGTACAGTTCGTTGAAACGGTCATCCTGTCCCGTGCGGTAGATCAGCGACTGCACCGACGGCAGGTCGCGGAAGGCCGTCTCGCCGCCGAACGCCGCGTACTCGGCGCGGAAGTTCCAGCCCAGGATCCCCAGGCCGAAGAGGAGGGCGGCGGCGCCGAGAAGCGGGTATCGGCTCCGCAGCACCGCCCCCGCCCGGCGGAGCGTGTCCCGGGCGAATCGGCGTACGGGGAACCGGTCGTTTCCCTCCCGGTCGTTTTCCCGCCGCCCGGCCCGGAGGCGCCGCCCTTCCCGGACCCATACCCGCGCCGCGCCGAGGACCAGGAACGGCGCGAGCAGCGCATAGACATGCCACCCGATCAGGAGCGCCGCGCCGGTCTTGACGAGCAACTGCCGGAATCTCCCTTCCTGTTCGAAGATCACCATCCCGTGGAAAGCCAGCAGGAAGCAGAAGAGGTCCGGCGCGATCTCGGTCTCGACCAGGTCGATGGAATCCCAGTAGAAGGAAGACGACGCCAGCAGGATGGCGGCGAACGCGATCCACCGCCGGCCGGTGAGCCGGAAGAGCGCCAGGTACGCGACGACGGCGAGGCCGGCGAAGAACGCGAACATGAGGAGCCGGGCCGCCCGGATCTGCGCCGAGAGGTCCCCCGTGAACGGGGCGATCGCCGCCCGGATGAGGAACACCCCGCCGGGCGGGAATCGGTTGTAGGGCGAGTAGCGAACCTGCCCGTCCCCGTCCACGAACCGGTAGAAGAAGCCCAGGAACCCGTGCTCCGCGGACAGGTTCGCCGCCTGCGCCAGCGTGTGGAAGGTCTGGGTGTCCCGGCCGCGCGGCCGATGGAGTCCTCCCCGTTCCCAGGAGAACCAGGCGGCCAGGACGACGCCGGAAAGGATCAGCGCCGGCGGCAGGAACCGCGATACCCGGAGCGCCGACCGCCGACGCGGCTCCCCGCTTCCGGGCGCGCCGCTCCCGGCGGCGGCGTTTTTCCCGGCGGCGGCGTTTCTCCCGGCAGCGGCGTTTTTCCGGGCAGCGGCGTTTTTCCGGACAGCGGCGTTTCCCCCGGCGGCGGCGTTTTTCCCGGCGGCGACGATTCCCCCGGCGGCGGCGCTTCCGGAATCCCCACCGGCCCCGATCGGCGGCGTCCCGGCGCCGGCGTCCTCCGCCGTCACGGCGTCCGGTTCCGGTCGTCCCCGGAACTCGAGGGGGCGGCGGCCGGCGCGAGGGCCCGGAACAGGTCCCCCTCGAAGGCCTCCGGGTCGTACAGGAAGACCTCCCGGTTGTCCGGCGTGAGGAGCGCCGGGCCCGGCAGCCGCTGCCGCGAGAGGACGAAGTCGCCGTCCGCGCGCCGCTGTTCGCGCTGGACGAGCACCCTCCCCGAAAGGAGCCAGGGGACGATGTTCATACCCCCGAGCGGGGCGCCGCGGAACCGGAACTCCGGATAGAACACCGCCGCGCCTTCCGTGAGCGGTCGGATCGCCGAGAAGTCCGCTTCCACCCGGCGCCAGTACGCCGCCCGTTCCGGGTCGTACGCCTCGTCGGCGATCCGGTAGTGCGAGAACCCGAAGACCACCGTCGCGAGCGCCGCCGCCACCGGGACGGAACCGGCGCCGAAGGCCCGCGAGAGCGCGGTCAGCAGGACCGTGTAGAAGACCAGCGCCAAACCCAGGTAGTAGAGCGCCTCGACATCGTGGAACGCCGTGTTGTACCGCATCGGGATCGCCCAGCAGAAGCCGGAGAGGGCCAGGCCGGCGAAGAGCCGGCGGTCCCGGAGGAGCCGGAGGCCGAAGAACGAAACCCCCAGCACCAGCGCGGCCAGCAGCAGTCCCTCGTGCTCGACGACCTCCCCGCCGTAGTTGTCGAGGGCGCTCGCATACCCCGGCAGCGCGAAGGGGACCGCCATCCGCCCGAGCCGGTGGCCCTGTCCCTCGAGGAACGGCGCCCATTCGACCAGGTTCGCATTCGCTTCGGAGAACACGGCGCTTCTTCCGGTGCGGTACGCCATGGACTGCACCGAGGGCAGGTCCCGGAAGGCGACCTCCCCGCCGAAGGCCGCGTACTCGTTCCCGAAGTTCCATGCCAGGACCGAGCCGCCGACGACCAGCGACCCCGCCGCCAGGACCGAGTACCGGCTCCGCAGCAGCCGGAGGGCGCGGCGCCGCAACGCCCGCCCGGAGCCGGTCGGCGCTCCTTCGCCGCGGAGCCGCCGCCCCTCCCGGAACCACAGCGAAACCCAGCCGAGGAGGAGGAACGGCGCGAGCAGCGCATAGACATGCCAGCCGACGAGCAGCGCCAGGGCGGTCTTGACGAGCAACTGCGCGAATCGCCCTTCCCGGACGAAGAGCACCATCCCGTGGAAGGTCACGAAGACGAGGAACAGGTCCGGCGCCAATTCGGTGCCGACCATGTCGAGGTAGTTCCAGTACCAGGAGGACAGCGCCAGCAGGGTGGCGGCGAACGCGAGCCACCGCCGGCCGGTGAGCCGGAAGAGCGCCAGGTACGCGACCACGGCGAGACCGGCGAAGAACGCGAACATGAGGAGCCGCGCCGCCCGGACCTGCGCCGAGAGGTCGTCCCCGAAGGGCGCGATGACCGCCTTCAGGAGGAACAGCCCCCCGGGAGGGAACCGGTTGTGCGGCTCGTACCGCGTTTCCCCGTCCGCGTCCCGGAAGCGGTAGTAGAAGCCGAGGTAGCCGTGTTCCGCGGAGAGGTTCGACGCCAGCGCCAGCGCGTTGATGGTGAAGGCGTCCGCCTCCCGCGTCCGGTGGAGGCCTCCCCGCTGGTGGGAGAACCAGGCGGCGAGGAAGACCGCCGCGAGGAGCAGCGCCGGCGGCAGGAACCGGGCGGACCGGGAAGACCGGGAAAACCGGGGCGATGCTCCCCGTCCCGCCGCCGTCGCCGGGGCGCCGGAGGCCCCCGCGCCGGCCGCCGGCGGCGCCGGTGTCGGCGGAGCCGTCACCCCGGGCGGTCCCGGCGCCCGAAACGACTGCCGAGCCCGCGCCGGCCGGCGGCGGAGAGCCCGAGCCAGGCGAACCCGACGACGGTCGGGGTGGTCCACAGGGTGGCGTGGACCACCAGTGCGAAGGCCTCGGCGGCCGCCGGGGCCGCCCCGTAGGCCGCGAGACCGACCATCGCGAAGTAGTCGAAGGTGCCCAGGTGACCGGGCCCGGCAGGGATCGTGGTGGAGAGGGTCCCGGTCGCCAGCGCCAGCCAGGGCCCGGCCGGGGCGGCCCCGGAGTCGAGGCCGGCGGCGATGGTCATGAACAGCGCCCCCTCGGAGACCCAGGCGGCGACGGAGATCCCCACCAGCGCCGGCATCCGCGTCCGGGAGAGCGCCAGACCGTCGGCGAAATCCGCGCACTGGCGCAGCCCGCGTTCGACCAGGCGCCGCGCCGCCGGGAAGCGCCGCCCGAACCTCCCCGCCGGGAACCGGTCCTCGCGCGCGCCGGCCTCGAACCGGGCCGACAGCCGGGCCAGGAGCGACGGGAACAGCAGGATGGAGAGCGTCCCCAGGGCCGCGGCCCCGACCAGCCAGGCGAGGCCGACGACCACTTCCGGAGGAAGCGCCGCCGCCGGGGCGACGAGCAGGCAGACGAAGAAGACCCCGGCGAGCACCGCCACATCGAGGACCCGTTCGACGACCAGGGTCCCGGCGACCCGCAGCACCGGTGACTGCAACTGCCGGACGAACCCGGCGAGGCGGAGCGCGTCGCCGGCGCGCAGCGGCAGCACATTGTTGACGGCCATGCCGGCCAGGAACGGCCCCGCGCAGGCGCCGAACGACAGCCCCGGCGCGCCGGGCCGCAGCAGCATCCACCAGCGGAGGATGCGCAGGAGCCAGCCCAGCACCTGGAAGCCGACCGCCAGCAGGACCACCGGGACCGACAGCCCGGCCATCTCCCGGAGGACCTGGTCCCACTCGAGCCCCCGCGCGAACAGCCAGGCGAAGCACCCGGTCGCGGCCAGTCCCAGCGCCAAATGCCACCGGGAGGAGCCCCGCTTCCGAACCGGCGGCGGCGGTCCCGGTCGGTCCGGCGCCGTCTCCGACCCGGCGGTCTCCGTCCCGGCGGTTTCCATCCCGGCAGTCCCTCCCGTCGGGCGGGGGCGCTTCCCGGCCTACGCGGCGGACCCGCGACCGGGCGTCTCCCCGGGGCGCCCGTCCGCGGCCGGAGATCCATGACGCCCCGCCGGCGCCCCGGCGGCTCCGGACCCCGGCGCGAACCCCAGTCGGTCGGCGACCAGGTACAGCGGCCGGCGCTGCACCTCCGCGTAGATGCGCCCCACATACTCGCCGAGGATGCCGACGACCAGCAGTTGCGCCCCCCCGAGGAACAGGACGCCGATGAAGAGCGCCGCCGCGGCGGAGACCCACTGGCCGGTGACCAGGCGGAACACCAGGGCGTACGCCCCCGCCGCCGCGGCCCCGGCGAGCGCGGCGCCGCCGAACCAGGTGGAGAGGCGCAGCGGGAACGAAGAGAAGGACAGCACCGCGTCGAGCCCGAGGCGCACCATCTTGTGGAGCGGCCACTTCGTCTCCCCGGCGAACCGGGCCGCCCGGCGGAACCGCACCGCCTCCTGGCGGAAGCCGGTCCAGGAGACCATCCCCCGCAGGTAGCGGGCACGCTCCGGCAGCGACCGGAGCGCCTCGACCACCTCGCGGTCCATCAGCCGGAAGTGCCCGGTGTTCCGGGGGATCGAGAAGTCGGCGACCCGACCCAGGAACCGGTAGAACAGGGCGGCGCTCCACCTCTTGAACAGCCCCTCCCCTTCGCGCTCGGTCCGCTGCCCGTAGGCGACCTGCACGCCCCCGCGCCAGCGGTCCACCATCTCCGGGATCACTTCCGGCGGATCCTGGAGGTCGGCGTCGATGAGGACCACCGCGTCGCCGGCGGCGTGCTCCAGGCCGGCGGTGACCGCCATCTCCTGCCCGAAGTTCCGGGAGAGGACGACCACCCGCACCCGCCGGTCGGCCTGCTGGATCCGCCGCAGCCGCTCCACCGTGGAATCCCGGCTGCCGTCGTCCACATAGACCAGTTCGAAGGCGATCCCCGGGATCCCCTCCAGGACTTCCACCAGGCGCCGGTGGGTCTCGCCGAGGACCTCCTCCTCGTCGAAACAGGGGACGACGACGGAGAGCAGGCGGCTCCCCTGCCCCGCTTCTCCGGGCGGCGGTCGCTCCTCGCGGGCGGGCTCCATCCGGCGCGGGCCCGTCACCCGGCCCGCTGCCGGGAGCGCCCGGGGCCGGCGCGGAGAGGCGGTTCCGGCGGCGGCTCGGCCTTCGGTGCTGGCGCCATGGAGGCCATAAGGATACGCGCCGCCCCCTCCCCTCCCCGCCCCCCTCCGACCCGTTCCCCCGCCGGATCCTTCCCCCGCTTCCGAGCGCCCCCGCCCCTCCCGTTCCCCGCCCCTCGCTCCGACCCGTTCGTCCCTCCCACTCGCCCGCCCCGCTCCCCCGCCCCTCTTCGACCCCGCCCTTCCGAACGATCCCCGGAGCCGGCCCCCTCCCCCCCGCGCCCGAACGGGCTCTTCGCAGATTTCCTCGACGATCCCTGACGATCCCGATCCCGCCGCCCGCACCGGAACGGGCCGCCCCTCGCCCCTTCCATCCCCCCTTCGACCCGTTCCCCCGCTCGGCCCCTCTGCCCCTCCGGGCGCCCCGTCGTCCCTTCCGTTCCCCGACGCTCCCTCCCGCCCCGTTCGTCCAACCCTCCCGTCCGCCTCGTTCCCCGCCCCTTCCCCGGCCCCGCTCCGCCGAACGATCCCCGGAGCCGGCCCCCTTCTCCCGCACCCGAACGGACTCTTCGCAGATTTCCTCGCCGATCCCTGACGATCCCGATCCCGCCGCCCGCACCCGAACGGGCCGCCCCCTCGCCCCTTCCATCGCCCCTTCCATCCCCCCCTCCGACCCGTTCCCCCGCTCGGCCCCTCTGCCCTCCGGGGCGCCCGTCGTCCCTCCCGTTCCCCGACCCTCCGTCCCGCCCCGTTCGTCCAGCCCTCCCGTCCGTCTCGTTCCCCCACCCCTTTCTTCGGCCGCGCCCCTCCGGACGATCCCCGGAGCCGGCCCCCTTCCCCCCGCGCCCGAACGGGCTCTTCGCAGACTTCCTCGACGATCCCTGACGATCCCGATCCCGCCGCCCGCACCGGAACGGGCCCTTCCCCCATCCCGGCGGTCGCGCTCCCGGAGCCGGGCCTTCTCCGGCGCCCGAACGAGCCTTTCCGCGAACCTTTCCGGACAACGCGGAAATCGTCCGCCATCCCCATCGTCCTCACCCGCGCCGGCGCCGGCCGTTCCCTCTCCCCGCCCCCGCCCGCCCGGCCCCCTCGAGACGGCGGCGGGGACGCTCCCGGCGCGTCCGTGCAATGATTCGGTCATGAGCGGTCGAGGGCGCCGGGCGTCGGCCGGCGGCGGGATCTGCCGGAGGCAACGCGTCGCGGCGCTCTCGGCCTTCGTCCTCGCCCTGGGCCTCGCGTTCGTCCTGGCCTGCGGGGCCGGCGGCGGCGCTCCGACGCTGCCGCCCGGGCCCCCGGCCCCGCCGGTCCTCGGGCACCGGGTGCTGCAGGAGTACCCCCACGACCCGGAGGCTTTCACCCAGGGCCTCTTCTTCCACGACGGAACCCTCTACGAGAGCACCGGCCTCCGGGGCGCCTCCACCCTCCGCCGCGTCGCCCTCGAGACCGGCGAAGTCCTGCAGCAGCGGCCGCTCCTCCCCACCCTCTTCGGCGAAGGGGCCGCGCTCGCCGACGGAAAGATCTACCAACTCACCTGGCAGGCCGGCCTGGGGTTCGTGTACGACCTCGAGTCCTTCCGCCTCCTGCGCGAGTTCCGCTACGCCGGCGAGGGCTGGGGCCTCACCTTCGACGGGGAGCGGCTCATCATGAGCGACGGCACCGACACCCTCCGCTTCCTCGACCCGGAGACCCTCCGGGAGACCGGGCGCCTCCGGGTGCGGGCCGACGGCGCGCCGCTCCCCCGCCTGAACGAGTTGGAATGGATCGAGGGGGAGATCTGGGCCAACCTCTGGACCGAGGACCGGATCGCCCGCATCCACCCGGAGACCGGGGCGGTCCTCGCGTTCGTGGATCTCGAAGGGCTGCTCGACCCGGCGGACCGCCTCCCGGACAGCGATGTGCTGAACGGCATCGCCTGGGACCCGGTGGGCCGCCGGCTCTTCGTCACCGGGAAGAAGTGGCCCACCCTGTTCGAGATCGAAACCGTGGCGCCGGCCCCGTGAGCCGCTCGTCCCGCCGCCCGGGGCGCGGGGCGCGAGGCGCGAAACGCCGTCGCCCGGGACGGGGCGGGCCGCCGCCTCTTCGTCACCGGGAAGAACCGGCCCGCCCGGTTCGAGATCGAAACCGTGGAGCCGGCCCCGTGAGCCGCTCCTCCCCGGGCGCGCGGCGCGGCCACCGGAGCGCCGCCGCCCTCGGGCTGGCAGTGCTGGGGTTCAGCATCGCCCCGCTCTACCCGTCGCTGGCCGGGGTCCGACCGTTCGTCCTGGGGATGCCGTTCTCGATGTTCTACCTGTGCCTGCTGATCGGGATCGTGTTCGCCTCCTTCTCGGCCCTCTTCCTCGCCGACCGCGAAGCCGACGCCGCGCTCGACCGGGAGTACCGGAAGCAACGGGGGCCACGCGGGCAACGGGGCGCGCCCGACTCCGGCCCCCCGGCGGGCGATACCCCGGACTGAGGTCCGGGAGCCCCGCCGGCGACTTCCGCAGGAGAGACTCGGAGAACCGCCGTGGACGCCTGGCTCGTCGTCTTCCTGACGACCGTCGCCTACCTCCTCTCGACCCTCGCCATCGGCCTCTTCTCCGGGCGGAAGGCGTCGAACACCCCGGAGGGTTTCGTCGCCGGGGACCGGAACCTCGGCTTCCTGGTCCTCTACTTCATCATGGGCGCTTCGATCTACAGCGCCTTCGCCTTCCTCGGCGCCCCGGGCTGGGCCTACTCCCGGGGCGCGGCGGCGTTCTACATCGTCTCCTACGGCACGGTGGGCCTGCTGCCCTGGTACTTCCTCGGCCCCCGCATCGCGCTCCTCGGCAAACGATTCGGTTTCGTCACCCAGGCCGAGTTCTTCGCCCACCGCTTCGAGAGCCCCCGCGTCCTCCCCGGCCTGATGGCGCTCATCAGCGCCGTGGCCCTCGTCCCCTACCTGGTGATCCAGATGAAAGGCGCCGGGTATGTCTTCTCGGTGGTCACCGAAGGCCGGATGCCCCCCTGGGCCGGCGCGGCGCTGGCTTACGGAGTGGTGCTCCTCTATGTGACCCGGAGCGGCGTCCTCGGCGTGGGCTGGACGAACACCTTCCAGGGAATCCTGATGCTCGGCCTCGCCTGGGGTCTCGGCCTCTACCTCCCCTGGAAACTCCACGGCGGCGTCGGCCCCATGTTCGAGGAACTCGCCGCGACGGTCCCGGAGATGCTCCGGGCGCCCGGCCTCGACGCCGCCGGGGAGCCCTGGAGTCTCGGCGCCTACTCCAGCGCGGTGCTGGTTTCGGTGCTCGGCTTCTCCGTCTGGCCCCACTACTTCATGAAGATCTACGCCGCGCGCAGCGTCCGCACGCTCAAGCGGATGATCGTCTTCTACCCGACCTTCCAGATCTTCCTCATCCCGGTCCTCTTCATCGGCTTCGCCGGGATCACCGCCTATCCCGGAGTCGCCCCGGCGGACACCATCCTCCCGACGATCCTCATGGACCTGGATCTCCCGGCGCTCACCGTGGGCCTCTTCTGCGCCGGCGCGCTCGCCGCCTCCATGAGTTCCGGCGACGCCATCCTCCACGCCGGCGCCTCGGTCCTCGTGAAGGACCTCGAAACCCCGCTCCGCCGCCGCACCCTGCCCCCGGCCGCGGAGACGAGGAGGATCCGCTGGACCGCCGTCGGAATGGGCGCCCTCGCCTACTACCTGGCCATCGGCTCCGAGGCTTCCCTGGTGGGCCTCCTGCTCATGTCCTACGGCGCCATCGCCCAGTTCTTCCCGCTGCTCATCGCCGCCATGTTCTGGAAACGCGCCACCCGCGCGGGCGCCGTCGCCGGCCTCGCCGCCGGCTGCGCCACCGCCCTGGCCCTGAACCTCTGGCCGAGCCTGGCCCTCTTCGAGATCCACCCCGGCGTGTACGGCGCCGCCGCGAATGTCCTCGTCCTGACCGTCGTCTCCCTCACCACCCGCCCCCCGTCGTCCGACCGGGTCACCCCCTACCTCCTCCGCTCCCCGACCTGACCCCCGGGCCGCACGTCGGCGCCCCCGCTCTCCGTCGCCGGGCGCCCCCGCAATCCCGGCGATGCCGGCGAGCGAACCCCGGCGGCGCCCCGGAGACCGCAGCGAGTCACCAACCGGCGACTTCCAGTCCTTCCGCCGCGGCGGCCTCCGCCATCCGACGGTCGAGAGTGGCGAGCCGAGCGCCCCGCCCGATCGCCAGGTCCAGATAGGCGGCGTCGTAGATCGTCAGCCGGTGACGCCGCGCCAAGTCGAGGACCGCGGCCGTGTCGCGGACGGAAACTTCCTGCACATCGAGTTCCCCGAGCCGCTCCAGGAAGACAGCGGCGAAATCACCGCCGGTACCGGCGCCCTCTCTCCGCTCTCGCAGCACGAGCACATTCCGTATCTCGTACCAGAAAATCGCTGGAACGAGTGCCGATCGGTTGCGAAACCGGCGCACGATTCGTTCGGCAGCCACGCTTCCCCGCTCGTCACCGAAGCACCACGCCGCCGCGAAGGAGGCGTCGTACACCACCGCCATCAGGCGCGCCCTTCGTCCCGCGCCCGCCGCACTTCGTCCTCGCTCATCGGCGCGTACTTCGCCCGCTCCCTGGCCATGCGGGCCAGCGAGATCTCCACGAGCAGCCCGCCGAGGGTCCGCTGAGTCGGAGCGAACGCCTCGAATTCCGGTTGATCGACCCGCCGGTATCGCCACCGCGCGCCGGTCGCCTTCCGCGCCCTCTCGCACCAGCGGCGCATCGCCCGATCTTTCCGATCCGTGCCCTCCCACACGCGCCCCTTGGTTTCCAGGATCCAGTACACCTCACCGTCCTCGGTCTGCTGCGCGACGATCCAATCCGGGTAGTAGAACCCGATGGCGCCGCTGGCCTTGAGGTAATCCACCCGGAAGAGCACGCCGGCAGCTCCCTGCTCGGTCGCCGCCAACGCGGAGAATCGGCGGACATCCTCCGCCGCGTCGAGGAACTGCGCGAACTTCCGTTCGAAGGGGTTGTAGGTAGCCACGAGGTTGAATACGGTCTTCTGCGCCTCCATCAAGGGCAGGTCGCGTCGCCAGTGGAACGGTCTCGTTTCCGACAGTCGGCGCGCCCCGTCCCCGAACTCGGTCTCCCTCTCGACGGTGATCACCCCTCCCACCTCCCGGGAGAGGTACTTCGCGATGCCTTCCCGAACGTTATCCCGCCAGAGCGCGCTGCGCACCCGCTCCTCGTCGGGGTCCACGGATCCCCCGAAGCAGACCTCGGCGACATAGCGACGCACCACCGAGTACAGCGCCCCGAACAGCCCCGACTTCGCCAGCCCGGCCAATTCGCCGACCCGCCGGGTGATCCGGGACAGGACCTCCCGCGACAGCGGCGGGTCGCCGATCTCGACCTCCTCGACCGGCGTACCCGTCACCGCGAAGTCCAGGCGGAGCCGCATCCGGGTCGGTTCCTCCAGTTCCTCCCGGTCGTAGATCGGATCGAGCGCGGAGACCTCGAGGTCTCCGAGACCCGCCGGCTCGCGTCGCAGGCTCGGCCCGAACCGGGGGAACGCGATGTCCCGGTCGCGGCGTTCCTCGAGGGGCACGACCACCGCCGGGTCGGGCGAGCCCCCCGGCTCCGCCCCCACCCCGACGCCGGCGGCTTCGAGGCGAGCGCGAAGCATGTCGAGCAGTCGCCTCGTTCCCATCACTTCCAGAGTCTGCGTGCGCTCCGGCCCGACACCCCTCATCAGCCGCAGTCCCCGTCCCACGACCTGCTCCGGCAGGATCTCGCTCGTCGCCGTGAACGGCCTGAGGCCGAGGACGACGGAGACATTGCGCACATCCCAACCCTCGCGCAGCATCAACACGCTCACGATGATCCCGATCCCGCTGTCGGGCCGGTCCACTTCCCTCGCCAGACGACGGGCCTTCTCCAGGTCCGCCGCGCGTACCTCGCCCGCCCGATCGGTGTGGATCAGCAACACCGCCGACGGATCGAGTCCGAACTCCGCGCTCTCGACCAGATGCCGGTGAACGGCCTTGGCCTCCCGCACATTCTCGGTCGTCACGAACAGGATCGGTCGAATGCCCAAGTTCCCGAACGCCGCCGTATGCGCCTTCCAGCGCCCCACGGCCTCCCGAATCCAGAAGCCGTAGCGATCCACCGCGCTTCCCCCTGCAGTCTCTTCCTCCGCGGCGTTATCCGACTCCGGCAGCCCCTCCAGGCTCACGATCACGGGCGCCTTGACGATCCGGTCCTCCACGGCCTGCGCCAGCGGGTAGTCACACACCGTCCACGGGAAATACCGCCCTGCCCGATCCCTCGGCGTCGCCGAGAAGTCCAGCCACAGCGACAGACCGCCGGGCAGCGCCTCGTGGACGCCGAGCAACGAACGGTTCCACGCGAGATCGTCGTCGTGGACATGGTGCGCCTCGTCGTTCATGACGACCAGGTCGTCCAGACCCCGAAGCCGCTCCAGCATCGAACGCGACGACGCCGAAGCGAGTTCCGCCGCCGGTTTCGGGCCGAGCACGGCCTCGACCGGATTCTCCGCGGTCGGCGTCTTCGTGGCGGACTCGTACAACTGCTGGATGTTCGTCAGCACCAAGGTGCCCGACGCCCTCGGCTCCGTCTCCTCCCCGCGAAGGATCACCCGCTGGTCGAAGTCCGACCGCCACTCCGGCGGAATCAACGGCAGACGCCGGAAGATTCGATTCTCCGCGAAGTCGTCCCGCAAGCGCTCGTACACGATGACATTCGGAGCCACGATCAGGAAGTTCGCGGAAAGCCCCGAGTCCGGTTCCCGGCGCTTCCGGAGATGCGACCAGACGACGGCCATCGCCATGACCCAGGTCTTCCCCGCTCCGGTGGCCATCTTGAAGGCGAACCGGCGCAGGCCTTCGGGTGGCAGATCCTGCCAGTCACCGGTGGGCAACCGGATCTGCCGCGCTCCACCGACGGGCTGTCGAAACGACGGTCTCCACGGCAGGGTCCCGGCTCCGGCGCCGACGCCCGACTCCCTCATCAAGGCCGCCGGATCGTGGACGCCGCCGACCTCGACGAGCCAGACGAGAGTCTCGATCGCTTCGCGCTGCCCGAAGTGGTAGCGGAACGGCGCGTCGAAGCCGGGCGCCTCGTGGTCCTCCTCGAACCAGTACCCGAAGAGGCGGAGCGCCACCGGCGACGCTCCCGGATAGCCGGCCGACCGCCAGGAGTCCACTTCCCGCCTCAGGCTCGGCACCAGCAGTTGTTCGCTGGGCCGCCGGCCGTCCGCCGGCCTCCAACCGTTCGGGTGGTCCGCATCCCTCACCAGATGCCGATCCGGACGCTTCCACGGCATTCGCCCCGGAACCTCCGGCAGGGCGCGCCGGTACCCGACTACCGCTTCGGCCATTTCGCGCCTCCGGACGCCGGCGTGCGCAACCTCGGCCTCACACCGAAACCTCGAAACTCTGGGAGGTGTCGTTCCCGAACACATCGATCACCTTCACGACCACCCGATAGCGACCGCTCCTCGGATACCGGTGCTCATCGGAGACCAGCGGCAGTGCCCGCCGACGGCGGGTGCGGTACGCCACGAACCCGTGCCGGAAGGTGTCGTCCCGGAAGTTCCAGTCCACCGCCCAGTAGTCCATGTAGTCCGACCACCGCTCGATCTTCTCGCGGACTTCCTCGGGAATCAACTCCATGTTGGGGATCACGAAGTCCTGGATCCGAAACCGCACCCGGCGCTGGGAGACCTTCTCGACGCGGCCCCGCAGGTAGGCCAACTCGAAGAACCGCACGTCACCGTCGGCGACCGCCTGTCCCTCCATCACTTCCCGGGGAATCTGGAGCATCAGGAGCCGGACGCCGCGCTGCTTCGCCGCGCGCTGCAGCAGGCCGCGGCCACGAACGCTGCGGTTCGGCCCTCCGATCCCCATCTCCCAGTCCCATCCCAGGACATGCAACTCCCGTTGCCGCCGTTCGACGCACTCGTCGAGCGCCGCCTCGACATCCGAGACCGTGATCGGCGCGTCGACAGCGCCGATGTGGACCAGCGCACCCGCTTTCCGGCCGTGGCACGACGACAGGCCGTCCAGCGGCTCGGCGCCGTAGAGATGCAGGATGAACGCCAAGTATTGATCCCAAAGGTCCCGTGTGGTATCGGTCGGTCGGTCGGTCGGTCGGTCGGTCGGTCGGTCGGTCGGTCGGTCGGTCGGTCGGTCGGTCGGTCGGTCGGTCGGTCGGTCGGTCGGTCGGTCGGTCGGTCGGTCGGTCGGTCGGTCGGTCGGTCGGTCGGTCGGTCGGTCGGTCGGTCGGTCGGTCGGTCGGTCGGTCGGTCGGTCGGTCGGTCGGTCGGTCGGTCGGTCGGTCGGTCGGTCGGTCGGTCGGTCGGTCGGTCGGTCGGTCGGTCGGTCGGTCGGTCGGTCGGTCGGTCGGTCGCGAGACTCGCCTGCCAGTATTGCCGCTCGTACTTCCCCAGATTCAGTACATCGAAGGGTCGGCATCCATCGATCTCCAGCAACCTCTTCCGAGTCACATGTATTCCCCATCTGCCCAAGTCGCACCCGATCCACCGACGGCGCAACCGCTCAGCGACAACGAGAGTCGTACCCGATCCACAAAAGAAATCGGCGACAAGGCCGTGCTCTCGAGACGACGCCTTGATGATTCTCTCGATGAGGTCATGGTGCTTCTGCGTCGCGTAGCCCGTCCACTCTGACGAAGCCGGTTGGAGTTGTGGAATTCGCCAGACATCGTCCGTCTTCTTGTCCTCGGAGATCCGATAGAGGAGGTGGCCATCCACGTCCCTGGCATTCCGCAAGACCCCGCCCACGTTCTCACGAACCAACTGCTTTACGGGCTGCTCCCGTTTCTCTCGAATCTCGTTCAGCAGGAGTGTGTCCCCACGAGAATAGAACAGAATATCGTCGTGCGCTCTCGGGAAACAGTTACGGGCCGTCGAATACTTGTTGTAGTAGTGCCAAACGATGGCATTTCGGAAACGACGTGCCGAAAACACTTCGTCCAACACCAATCTGAGCTGAGCGTTCACACGCCAGTCGCAGTGAACATAGATACTTCCCGTTGGGGCGAGAAGGTCTCGCATGAGTCGCAGGCGATCCACCATCATGGGAAGATAGGAGTCGATGCCCCTGCCCCAAGTATCCCGATACGCTTTTTCCTCCATGACCGACGCCTCCTTGTGGTACAGACCGTCATCGCCGATCGGCGCGAGGAAGGAGAAATCCGCCCCCGTCGCGAACGGCGGATCGATATAGATCAGATCGATCTGACCGGCGAAGCGTTCCAAGAGGGAACTCATAACCGGGCGGTTGTCGCCCCAGATCAGTTTGTTCGTCCAGCCCGTCTCGACGGTGTCACCCTCGTCCCCGGCGTAGGTCCGGAACAGACTCCGACCACCTTTTCGCGCCTCCCGGGTGGCCCTGCTCTCGCCGACGGTCTCGATGACCTGAAAGGGAAGGTTGACGCGGGGCGCCTCGTTCAGCCGTCCACTCTCGTCGTACTTTCCGGGCCACACCAACTCGGTGCGGGTGACCTCGACCTTCGGCATGTCACTCCACCGGGAAGATGGCTCCCGAGAGGATCAGAGCAGTCCCTCGTCGCGGAAACTGAAGACGGAGTCGGGCGCGACGATGAGGTGGTCCACGACGCGGAGGCTCACGGTGTCGCAGGCGAGGCAGACCGCCCGGGTGAGGACGCGATCCGCCTGACTGGGCTCGACCCTGCCGCTCGGATGGTTGTGGGCGAGCAGAACGGCGGCGGCTCCCCGGCGGAGTGCGGCTTCGACCACGGTGCGAGGATACACCACGGCCCGGTTGATCGTGCCGGTCTGGAGGCGCTCCACCCCGTCCGGCAGCAGCCGTCGGCCGGAGTCGAGATAGGCGACCTCGAAGACCTCGTGGGACAGATCGCCGAGTCGGAGTCTCCAGAAGTCGGCGATCCGCGTCGAGTCCCGGAGCACATCGCGTCCGACGGCGGCCTGGCAGGTAGAGGGTGACGGCCGCCCGGATGATCCGGAGGGCCACGGGCGCCACCGAGCCGAGACCACGCACCGACGAGAGAGCCGACGGAGAGGCGTCCAACACCCCTCGCAGTGATCCGTCCGAAGCGCGCGAGCAATTCCTTCGCCGGCGCCTTCACATCGGCCCTCGGAATGGCGAGCGTCAGCAGCAGTTCCACGACCTCGTACTCGGCCAACCCCTCGATGCCGTTCTTCTCGAACCGGCGCCGCAGGCGCTCCCGATGCCCGTCGTAGTGGGGTCTCGTCACGGTTCGCGGCGCCGGTCGAAGGGCGTTCTCCTGGAGGTCGGTCGCTCCCGCTGTCGGAATCGGAGGGTCGTCGTGTCACTTCGCAGAGGCGGGCGGCCACGCAAAGGGCGGTGCCGCGCGACACGAACGCCGAACCGTGATCCCGACCCGGAGACGAGCCTCCGGTCGGCCCGCCTCCCCGTCTCGACCAGAACTCCCGGCGCCGAGAGCCGCGGGAGCCACTCCCGACGACGCCCCGGAGGGGCCGGAGCGCACGAAACTGTAACCGGCCCGCCCCGAATCCGGAGGTCGAGGCCCGCCCGATGGTCGTCGTCCACTGCCGGCAGGTCCGTGCCCTGTCCGCCGCCCACGAACGCCCTCCGACCGGACCGGCCGGCCGGAAGCGCCCGCCTCGGCCGGCCGAGACCCACAGCGGGGTCGAGTCCGACTCATAGGCGCCGGCTGAGGCGCCTCCGCCGTCCCGGCCCACCGGCCCGGTGAACGACCTGTCGACCCCGCGCGCCCGACGCTCGCGGGATAAGCCGCGTCGAAGTCTGGAAGTCCCGCCGGTCGACCCCGCGCGCCCGACGCTCGCGGGCATGGCATGGCAACCCTGCCGCGACCGGCCCCGAAGCGCAGGGAGACCGAAGGGGTCGCCCGCGGTTCCGGCCCGCCGCTCTCGGAAAGCCCGATTGGCCATGGAGCCTCCCGGACCTACCGATCGTCGGATTCGTGACCCGCCAGGACCGGGCCCGGCGACCCCTCTCGTCGGCCACCCCGGCGAACACCGGCCAGCAGGGCGGTTCCATCGGGAAACGACTGCCGGAAGGAAAACGCGTGACCGCTGCGCCCTTCCGATTTCCGGCGAGTCGAAGTTGGCTGCGAGACGGTGACCACCCTCGCGCCATCGTCCCCGGAACGCATTCGGCTTCGCGCGGCGAACCTCCACGCTGAGACGACCCGCTGCCGACCCATCCCGGCCCGCGCCGCCCGGAATCCCCCGACCGAGTACGGCGGTCGCCCGGTGCGCGGAGTAGAATCGCCGGCGAGAGTGCCGATGGCCGTTCCCGCGAGGCTCCGTTTCGCGATTCCGCGAGGCAGCGTACGACCCCGGAGTGGGCATCCCTTCGGTGTAGAGGGCATCGGGAGGAGGAACCTGTCCTCGAAGGACGACACGCCGACCGCGGCCACTCTTCCGGCGGCAGCGATACGCAGTCCGGGAAGGTAGAACCGGGCGCCTGCGGAGACCGCGTGGCAGACCTCAGCTTCCGCTTCGACTGGCTCGACGGAACGGGCATCCAGGGGTCGGAGCTCGCCGCGACCTATGCCGCTCTGGAGATCCGCGTCGGAGATTCCAGGGTGACTCGGGTTCTGGACCACCGAGCCCGGGCCGTCCGCGACCGTATCCAGGTCCCCCTCTTCCCGCTGGCCGAGTCGCTGGCCTCGAACTGGTGGTTCCTGACCGCCGAGTCCCGAACTCCGACGGACGCGGAGCGCCGCGAATACCGACAACGCCACTCCCTCGTCCACGGCGGCGACGGCTTCCTCTTCCCGGACCTGATCGCCGTTCCCGACGGCGAGCGAGTACAGCTGGAGTGGTTCCCTTCGCCGGCCGAGAGGATCGAGAACTCGAAAATCGAATTCCTGGACCGAGGCCGGGCGCGGACGGACCTCGCGATCTTTCGGGAACGGTGTTCCCGTCTCATCGAGAGCGTCATCCAGCGCCTGGACGACTCCGGCATCGAGGGCACTTTCCTGCACGAAGAATGGAGCCGGATCCGCGGCGCGAGCGCCGAGGAGTCCGTGACCTGCGAGACCGCCGCCGGACTCGGATGGGATCCGTACGATCTCGACGACGCTCACTGGAAGGTGATGGAGACCCTCGACGCTCTGGGCGCCGCACTCCGGGAAGCCGTTCCCGCCATCGTGTCCGAGACTCCGGAATCCGCCGCCGCATCCGGCGCCGCCCTCACGCACGCACTGGAGGCGGCGCGGACCGGCGGCGGCTCCTTCCCGGATCTCGAGTCGCTTCGACGGAAGATCGAGGCGGACCGCGCGTGCGCGAAGTCCGGGAGCGACGCGACGCCCCGGAGTGACGGCTACGACCTGGCGCGGCGACTGCGCCGCACGCTCGACCTCGACGGCGGTCCGCTGCGAACAGAGGAGTTGGCGCAGGCACTCGACCACCCGGCGGAGGCGCTCGGCGCGCGAGCGCCGATCGATTTCGGTCCCGCGACCCTGTTCGACGGCGTCGTGGCCGCGAACGGCGACGGAAGATCTTCGTTCGCCTTCCGTCCGGCGCGGGAGGAGAACCGACGCTTCCATCTCTGCAGAGCCCTGGCCGAGGCGCTCACGGCGCCGGCGGCCGACGCCGTGCTCACCGGAGCGCCTACGCCCCGCCAGCAGCGGGGGCGGGCTTTCGCCGCCGAGTTCCTGGCGCCGGCGGCGGCGCTGCGCGACCGGATCCGCCGCCCCCTCCTCCACGATGACCACCTGTCCGACCTCTCGACCGAATTCGGTGTCTCGACCCGGATGATCGAGCATCAACTGGAGAATCACGGCATCGCGGAGGTCGTTCGACTCGACGGCGCCCGTCCGTAAGTTCGCGTCGGCCGCCGGTTTCCCGGGCGCCGGCGTCGGTGAGGCCCGGAGGCCCCAGGCGGTTTCCCGACGGATCGTCTCGCGCGACCGGTCGTCGTGATCACCCCGGTGGGCCGGGTAGAATCGCCGGAGCCCCCGGTTCGCGTCGGGATCGAGGAAGAACCGAAACGCGGGCGCGAGTCCCGAGAAGTCCGCGCCGTCCGCATCGAGCCGACCCTCCTCTCTCGCTCGCCCGACGCCTGCCGACGGGGTCGCACGCGCCCGAACGACCCAGCCCGCCTCCGCGACGACCTGCGCGAAACCGACCTGCCATGCGCGAGTTCAACACGACGGGGCCCATCGTCGCCGCCGACCACTACCACCTCCCGCCGCTCGGCCGGGCCGGGGCGGACACGCTCCTCCGGCTCGTGGAGGCGAAGAAGTACTTCATCGTGTACGCGCCGCGCCAGACCGGAAAGACGACCACGCTCCGGGCGCTCTGCGACGCGCTGAACGAGCGCGGCTACCGCGCGGTCCACGCGAATCTCCAGCCGGCGCGGGCGGTCAGGGACGATCTGCCCCGCGCCATCCGGGCGGTGCTCACGCGATTGGCGTCACGCGCCGAAGGCACGCTCGACGACGACTATCTCGACCGCGAATGGCCGGGCCTCCTCGACCGATACGGACCGGAGGCCGCCGTGGAGGAGGCGCTGGGCCGATGGGCCCGCGCCGATTCGAGGCCGCTGGTCGTCCTTCTGGACGAAGTGGACGCGCTCGGCGGCGAGGCGCTGCTGTGCCTTCTCGACCAACTGCGGGCGGGCTACGAGACCCGCCCGAAGCGGTTCCCCCACAGCATCGTCGTGTGCGGGCTGCGCAATGTGCGGGACTACTTCACGCCCCAGGCCAGCCCGTTCAACATCGTGGCCAAGTCGCTCCGACTCGGGGACTTCTCGGAGACGGAGGTCCGGGACCTGCTCGGCCAGCACACCGAGGCGACCGGCCAACGGTTCACCGAGGAGGCCGTCGCGGAGGTATGGCGCTCCACGAACGGACAGCCCTGGCTCGTCAACGCCCTGGCCTACGGCGCCTGTTTCGAGGATCCGGCGGGCCGGGATCGGAGCCGGGAAATCACGCCGGGGATGATCGGGGCCGCGCGGGAACGGCTGATCCTCGAAGGGCCGGCCCATTTCGGCCAGATCGCCCAGCGACTTCGGGAAGACCGCGTCCGATGGGTCCTCGACCCCATCCTGGCGGGGGTGGAGACCGCGCCGGACTTCGCCGCGGACGACCTGCGCTATGTCCGCGATGTCGGCCTCATCGCGACCGACCCGCCGGTCCGGATCGCGAACCCGATCTACGGGGAGGTGATCCCGCGACTTCTGGCGGAGGAGGTGGAACCGAGGGTCGTCCTCGACGACGCCCGGTTCGTCCGGGGCGACGGCGGCCTCGAGGTTCCGACCCTGCTCCGCGCCTTCCAGCAGTTCTTCCGGGAGAACGCCGAGTGGTGGTTGCGGGACACCCGGTTCCACGAGTACGGGGCGCAGGTGCTGCTCCAGGCGTTCCTGCAGCGGGTGGTGAACGCCGGCGGCCATATCACCCGGGAACACGGTCTGGGACGGGGCCGCACCGACCTGCTGATCTCCTGGCGGAAAGGGAACGAACCCCAGGTCTTCGTCATCGAGTGCAAGGTGCGCCGGCAGCGGGACGGCCTCGACGAAGTGATCCGCCGGGGAGCGCTCCAGACCGCCGGCTATGCGGACCGGACCGGAGCGGCGGAGGGGCATCTGCTGGTCTTCGACCGCGACGACCGGAAGTCGTGGGAAGAGAAGGTGTTCCACCGCGAGGTGCGAGTGTGCCCGACCGGAGGCGCGTCCGCCGACAGGAAACCAGCCAGGGAAGAGACCGGGGAGATCCTCGCGGAGGCGGCGCCCCCGGCCCCCGACGAGCGGACGATCCAGGTGTGGGGCGTGTAGCCTCCGATCCCCGACTCCGCCCCACCGCGTCTCCGACCCCGAATCCCCCCGGCTCCCGAACGATCTTCGCCAGCCCCGCGACCGACACTCATGCGCGAATTCAACACCGCGGGGCCCATCGTCGCCGCCGACCACTACCACATTCCGCCGCTGCGCCGGACGGGAGCGGACACGCTGCTTCGGCTCGTGGAGGCGCAGAAGTACTTCATCGTGTACGCCCCGCGCCAGACCGGGAAGACGACCACGCTCCGGGCGCTCTGCGACACCCTGAACGAGCGCGGCTACCGCGCGGTCCACGCGAATCTCCAGCCGGCGCGAGATGCCGGCGACGAAGTGGACCGCGCCATCCGCTCCGTGTTCGATGTGTTGACGCTGCGAGAGGAAACGACGCTCGGCGAAGACACCCTCGAACGGATCGTGGAGTCTCTGGAGCCCGGATTCCGGCCGAACACCGCCGTGCTGAAGGCCTTCGGCCGGTGGGCGCGCGCCGATCCGAGACCCCTCGTGATCGTGCTGGACGAAGTGGACGCACTGGGTCGCGCCTCCCTGCTGTTGCTGCTGGATCAACTGCGGGCGGGCTACGAGACCCGCCCGAAGCGGTTCCCCCACAGCATCGTCGTGTGCGGGCTGCGCAATGTGCGGGACTACTTCACGCCCCAGGCCAGCCCGTTCAACATCGTGGCCAAGTCGCTCCGACTCGGCGACTTCTCGGAGACGGAGGTCCGGGATCTGCTCGAACAGCACACCGAGGAGACCGGCCAGCGGTTCACCGACGAGGCCGTCGCGGAGGTATGGCGGTCCACGAACGGTCAGCCATGGCTCGTCAACGCCCTGGCCTACGGCGCCTGCTTCGAGGACCCGGAGGGCCGGGACCGGAGCCGGGAAATCACGCCGGGGATGATCGGGGCCGCGCGGGAACGTTTGATCCTCGAGGGGCCGGCCCACTTCGGCCAGATCGCCCATCGACTCGAGGAGGAGCGCGTCCGGAAAGTGCTGGATCCCATACTGGCGGGTGTGGAGGGACACCCCGGTTTCACGGAAGACGACGCCCGCTATGTGAACGACCTGGGCCTCGTAACCGCTCCGCCGGTCCGGATCGCGAACCCGATCTACGGCGAGGTGATCCCGCGCCTTCTCGCGCACCGGGTGGAAGTGACGATACCCCACGATGACACCGGGTTCGTCCGGGGCGACGGCGGCCTCGAAGTCTCCGCCCTGCTCCGCGCCTTCCAGCAGTTCTTCCGGGAGAACGCCGAGTGGTGGTTGCGGGACACCCGGTTCCACGAGTACGGGGCGCAGGTGCTGCTCCAGGCGTTCCTGCAGCGGGTGGTGAACGCCGGCGGCCATATCACCCGGGAACACGGTCTGGGACGGGGCCGCACCGACCTGCTGATCTCCTGGCGGAAAGGGAACGAACCCCAGGTCTTCGTCATCGAGTGCAAGGTGCGCCGGCAGCGGGACGGCCTCGACGAAGTGATCCGCCGGGGAGCGCTCCAGACCGCCGGCTACGCGGACCGGAGCGGGGCGGCCGAGGGTCACCTGCTGGTCTTCGACCGCGACGAACACAAGTCCTGGGAGGAGAAGGTGTTCCACCGGGAGGTGCGAGTGCGCCGGACCGGCGGCGCCACCGCCGGCGTGGAGGAGATGGGGGAGGTTCTCGCTGAGACGGCGCCCCCGGCTTCCGGCGACCGGACCATCCAGGTATGGGGCGTGTAGTCTCCAATCCCCCACTCCGACCCAAGGCGTCTCCAACCCCGCATCCATCCGACCCCGAACGTTTTTCGCGGACACTACCGAGTACACCGTGCGCAAGTTCAACATCGCCGGGCCGATCATCGCGGCGAAGCACTACTGCATCCCGCCGCTGCGGCGGTCGGGCTCCGAAGAAGTGCTGCAACTCGTGGAAGACGCCAACTACTTCATCGTGTACGCGCCGCGCCAGACCGGAAAGACGACCACGCTCCGGGCGCTCTGCGACGCGCTGAACGAGCGCGGCTACCGCGCGGTCCACGCGAATCTCCAGCCGGCGCGGGCGGTCAGGGACGATCTGCCCCGCGCCATCCGGGCGGTGCTCACGCGATTGGCGTCACGCGCCGAAGGCACGCTCGACGACGACTATCTCGACCGCGAATGGCCGGGCCTCCTCGACCGATACGGACCGGAGGCCGCCGTGGAGGAGGCGCTGGGCCGATGGGCCCGCGCCGATTCGAGGCCGCTGGTCGTCCTTCTGGACGAAGTGGACGCGCTCGGCGGCGAGGCGCTGCTGTGCCTTCTCGACCAACTGCGGGCGGGCTACGAGACCCGCCCGAAGCGGTTCCCCCACAGCATCGTCGTGTGCGGGCTGCGCAATGTGCGGGACTACTTCACGCCCCAGGCCAGCCCGTTCAACATCGTGGCCAAGTCGCTCCGACTCGGGGACTTCTCGGAGACGGAGGTCCGGGATCTGCTCGAACAGCACACCGAGGAGACCGGCCAGCGGTTCACCGAGGAGGCCCTCGCCGAGGTCCGGCGCTCCACGAACGGACAGCCCTGGCTCGTCAACGCCCTGGCCTACGGCGCCTGTTTCGAGGATCCGGAGGGTATGGACCGGAGCCGGGAAATCACGCCGGGGATGATCGGGGCCGCGCGGGAACGGCTGATCCTCGAAGAGCCGGCCCACTTCGGTCAGATCGCCCAGCGACTTCGGGAAGACCGCGTCCGACGGGTCCTCGACCCCATCCTGGCGGGGGTGGAGACCGCACCGGACTTCGCCGCGGACGACCTGCGCTATGTCCGTGATGTCGGCCTCATCGCGACCGACCCGCCGGTCCGGATCGCGAACCCGATCTACGGAGAGGTGATCCCGCGACTTCTGGCGGAGGAGGTGGAACCGAGGGTCGTCCTCGACGACGCCCGGTTCGTCCGGGGCGACGGCGGCCTCGAGGTTCCGACCCTGCTCCGCGCCTTCCAGCAATTCTTCCGGGAGAACGCCGAGTGGTGGTTGCGGGACACCCGGTTCCACGAGTACGGCGCCCAGGTGCTGTTGCAGGCATTCCTGCAGCGGGTGGTGAACGCCGGCGGCCATATCACGCGGGAACACGGGCTGGGACGGGGCCGCACCGACCTGCTGATCTCCTGGCGGAAAGGGAACGAACCCCAGGTCTTCGTGATCGAGTGCAAGGTGCGCCGACAGCGGGACGGCCTCGACGAAGTGATCCGCCGGGGAGCGCTCCAGACCGCCGGTTATGTGGACCGGAGCGGGGCGGCGGAGGGGCATCTGCTGGTCTTCGACCGCGACGAACACAAGTCCTGGGAAGAGAAGGTGTTCCACCGCGAGGTGCGGGTGCGCCCGACCGGCGGCGCCACCGCCGGTGCGGAAGAGATGGGGGAGGTTCTCGCGGAGACGGCGCCCCCGGCTCCCGCCGAGCGGACCATCCGGGTATGGGGCGTGTAGTCTCCGATCACCGGCTCCGGCTTACGGCATCTCCAACCCCGAATCCCCCCGGCTCCCGAACGATCTTCGCCAGCCCCGCGACCGACACCATGCGCGAATTCAACACCGCGGGGCCCATCATCCCGGCCGACCACTACCACCTTCCGCCACTCGGCCGGGCCGGGGCAGACACACTCCTCCGGCTCGTGGAGGCGAAGAAGTACTTCGTCGTGTACGCGCCGCGCCAGACCGGGAAGACGACTACGCTCCGGGCGCTCTGCGAGGTGCTCAACGACCGCGGCTACCGTGCGGTCTACGCGACGCTTCAAGGCGTCCAGACACCCGACAGTGATGTGGGGAGCGTCATCCACGACACCCTGACCTGCCTGGAGTTCGGAGCGCTCGAGAGTCTCGGCGACGACTTCCTCGCCCGGCGCGGACCGGACATCGTGAACGCCCGCGGCCCGGGCGTGGCGCTCCGGGTGGCACTGCACGAATGGACCGCTTCGGACGCGAGACCGCTGGTGCTGCTCCTCGACGAAGTGGACTCCCTGAGCGGCCCGCCCCTCCTTTCGCTCCTGGACCAACTGCGGGCGGGCTACGACACTCGCCCGGCCCGTTTCCCGCACAGCGTGGCGGTGTGCGGCCTCCGCAATGTGCGGGACTACCTCACGCCCCGGGCCAGCCCGTTCAACATCGTGGCCAAGTCGCTCCGACTCGGGGATTTCTCCGAAGCTGAAGTCCGGGATCTCCTCGGGCAGCACACCGAGGAGACCGGGCAGCGTTTCGCCGACGAGGCTGTCGCCGAGATCTGGCGTTCCACCAAGGGACAACCCTGGCTCGTCAACGCCCTTGCGTACGGCGCCTGCTTCGACGATCCGAAAAGCCGGGACCGGAGCCGGGAAGTCACGCGTGCCGGGATCGTGGCGGCGCGGGAACGACTGATCCTCGAAGGGCCGGCCCACTTCGGTCAGATCGAACAGAGACTCCGGGAGGCGCGCGTCCGGCGCGTCCTCGACCCCATCCTGGCGGGTGCGGATACCGAGCCGGATTTCGACAAGGACGACCTGCGCTATGTTCGCGACCTCGGCCTCATCGCGACCGAACCGACGATCCACATCGCGAATCCGATCTACGGGGAGGTGATCCCGCGCCTCCTGGCAGAGGAGGTGACCGGGAAGATCATCCTCGACGGCAACCGGTTCGTCCGGGACGACCGCGGCCTCGATGTCCCCGCCCTGCTCCGCGCCTTCCAGCAGTTCTTCCGGGAGAACGCAGAGTGGTGGTCGCGGGGTACCGAGTTTCGCGAGTACGGCGCCCAGGTGCTGCTGCAGGCGTTCCTGCAGCGGGTGGTGAACGCCGGCAGGCATATCACCCGGGAACATGGACTGGGACGGGGCCGCACCGACCTGCTGATCTCCTGGCGGAAAGAAGGCGAACCCCAGGTCTTCGTCATCGAGTGCAAGGTGCGCCGGCAGCGCGACGGCCTCGACGAAGTGATCCGGCGGGGAGCGCTGCAAACCGCCGGCTATGCGGACCGGACCGGAGCGGCGGAGGGGCATCTGCTGGTCTTCGACCGCGACGACCGGAAGTCGTGGGAAGAGAAGGTGTTCCACCGCGAGGTGCGAGTGCGCCCGACCGGCGGCGCCACCGCCGGTGCGGAAGAGATGGGGGAGGTTCTCGCGGAGACAGCGCCCCCGGCTCCCGGCGACCGGACCATCCAGGTATGGGGCGTGTAGTCTCCGGTCCCCCACTCCGACCCCAGGCGTCTCCAACCCCGCATCCATCCGGTCCCCGAACGGTTTTCGCAGACACTACCGAGGACACCGTGCGCAAGTTCAACATCGCCGGGCCGATCGTCGCGGCGAAGCACTACCACATCCCGCCGCTGCGGCGGTCGGGCTTCGAAGAAGTGCTGCAACTCGTGGAAGACGCCAACTACTTCGTCGTGTACGCGCCGCGCCAGACCGGGAAGACCACCACGCTCCGGGCGCTCCGCGATGCGCTGAACGAGCGCGGCTACCGCGCCGTCCACACGACGCTTCAGGGCGTCCAGACGCCCGAGAGCGATGTCGCGACCGTCATCCGCGGCATCCTGACCTGCCTCGGGGCCGACGCGCTCGACACCCTCGACGACGACTTCCTCGCGCGACGCGGACCGGACCTCATGGGCGCGAGCAGCCCGGGCGTGGGACTCCGAATGGCGCTGCGGGAATGGGCCGCCTCGGACCCGAAACCGCTGGTGCTGCTCCTGGACGAAGTGGACTCCCTGAGCGGCCCGCCCCTCCTGTCGCTCCTGGATCAACTGCGAGCGGGTTACGAGAATCGCCCGAAACTGTTCCCGCACAGCGTGGCGGTATGCGGACTGCGCACGGTCCGCGACTACTTCACGCCCCGGGCCAGCCCGTTCAACATCGTGGCCAAGTCGCTCCGACTCGGGGACTTCTCGGAGACGGAGGTCCGGGATCTGCTCGCACAGCACACCGAGGCGACCGGCCAGCGGTTCACCGAGGCGGCCCTCGCCGAGGTCTGGCGGTCCACGAACGGACAGCCCTGGCTCGTCAACGCCCTGGCCTGCGGCGCCTGTTTCGAGGATCCGGAGGGCCGGGACCGGAACCGGGGAATCACGCCGACGATGATCGGGGCCGCGCGGGAACGGCTGATCCTCGAAGGGCCGGCCCACTTCGGTCAGATCGCCCAGCGACTTCGGGAAGACCGCGTCCGACGGGTCCTCGACCCCATCCTGGCGGGGGTGGAGACCGCGCCGGACTTCGCCGCGGACGACCTGCGCTATGTCCGTGATGTCGGCCTCATCGCGACCGACCCGCCGGTCCGGATCGCGAACCCGATCTACGGGGAGGTGATTCCGCGTCTGCTGGCAGAGGAGGTGGAACCGAGGGTCGTCCTCGACACCGGCCGGTTCGTCCGGGGCGACGGCGGCCTCGAAGTCTCCACCCTGCTCCGCGCCTTCCAGCAGTTCTTCCGGGAGAACGCCGAGTGGTGGTTGCGGGACACCCGGTTCCACGAGTACGGGGCGCAGGTGCTGCTCCAGGCGTTCCTGCAGCGGGTGGTGAACGCCGGCGGCCATATCACCCGGGAACACGGTCTGGGACGGGGCCGCACCGACCTGCTGATCTCCTGGCGGAAAGGGAACGAACCCCAGGTCTTCGTCATCGAGTGCAAGGTGCGCCGGCAGCGGGACGGCCTCGACGAAGTGATCCGCCGGGGAGCGCTCCAGACCGCCGGCTATGCGGACCGCAGCGGAGCGGCCGAGGGACACCTGCTGGTCTTCGACCGCGACGAACGCAAATCCTGGGAAGAGAAGGTGTTCCACCGCCAGGTGCGGGTGCGCCCGACGGGCGGCGCGTCCGCCGGCAGGGAATCCGACAGGGAAGCCGACAGGGAAGAGACCGGGCAGATCCTCGAGGAGACAGCACCCCCCGTTCCCGGCGAGCGGACGATCCGGGTGTGGGGCGTGTAGTCTCCGATCCCCGACTCCGCCTCACGGCGTCTCCAACCCCGAATCCTTCCGACACCCGAACGATCTTCGCAGGCACTCCCGAGGACATCGTGCGCAAGTTCAACATCGCCGGGCCGATCGTCGCGACGAAGCACTACTGCATCCCTCCGCTGCAGCGGTCGGGCTCCGAAGAAGTGGTGCAACTGGTGGAAGACGCCAACTACTTCATCGTGTACGCGCCCCGCCAGACCGGGAAGACGACCACGCTCCGGGCGCTCTGCGACACTCTGAACGACCGCGGCTACCGCGCGGTCCACGCGAACATCCAGCCGGCGCGAGATGCCGGCGACGAGTTGGACCGCGCCATCCGCTCGGTGTTCGATGTGTTGACGCTGCGAGAGGAAACGACGCTCGGCGAAGACACCCTCGAACGGATCGTGGAGTCTCTGGAGCCCGGATTCCGGCCGGACACCGCCGTACTGAAGGCGTTCAGCCGGTGGGCGCGCGCCGACCCGCGACCCCTCGTCGTCGTGCTGGACGAAGTGGACGCCCTGGGTCGCGCCTCCCTGTTGTTGCTGCTGGATCAACTGCGGGCGGGCTACGAGACCCGCCCGAAACGGTTCCCCCACAGCATCGTGGTCTGCGGGCTGCGTAATGTGCGGGACTACTTCACGCCCCGCGCCAGTCCGTTCAATATCGTGGCCAAGTCGCTCCGACTCGGGGACTTCTCCGAGACCGAAGTCCGAGACCTGCTCGGGCAGCACACCGAGGAGACCGGACAGCGGTTCACCGAGGAGGCCATCGCCGAGGTATGGCGATCCACGAGAGGGCAGCCCTGGCTCGTCAACGCCCTGGCCTACGGCGCCTGTTTCGAGGATCCCGAGGGCCGGGACCGGAGCCGGGATATCACGCCGACGCTGATCGGGACCGCCCGGGAACGGTTGATCCTCGAGGGGCCGGCGCACTTCGGGCAGATCGCCCAGCGACTCCGGGAAGACCGCGTCCGGCGGGTCCTCGACCCCATCCTGGCGGGTGTGGAGACCGCGCCGGACTTCGTCGCGGACGACCTGCGCTATGCCCGCGATGTCGGTCTCATCGCGACCGACCCGCCGGTCCGGATCGCGAACCCGATCTACGGGGAGGTGGTCCCGCGTCTCCTGGCAGAGGAGGTGGAACCGAGGGTCGTCCTCGACGACGCCCCGTTCGTCCGGGCGGACAGCGGCCTCGCGGTTCCGGCCCTGCTCCGCGCCTTCCAGCAGTTCTTCCGGGAGAACGCCGAATGGTGGTTGCGCGATTCCCGGTTCCACGAGTACGGGGCGCAGGTGCTTCTCCAGGCGTTCCTGCAGCGGGTGGTGAACGCCGGCGGCCATATCACCCGGGAACATGGACTGGGGCGGGGCCGCACCGACCTGCTGATCTCCTGGCGGAAGCGCGAGGAACCCCAGGTCTTCGTCATCGAGTGCAAGGTGCGCCGGCAGCGGGACGGGCTCGACGAAGTGATCCGCCGGGGAGCGCTCCAGACCGCCGGCGATGTGGACCGGAGCGGGGCGGCCGAGGGTCACCTGCTGATCTTCGACCGCGACGAACACAAATCCTGGGAAGAGAAGGTGTTCCACCGCGAGGTGCGAGTGTGCCCGACCGGAGGCGCGTCCGCCGACAGGAAACCAGCCAGGGAAGAGACCGGGGAGATCCTCGCGGAGGCGGCGCCCCCGGCCCCCGACGAGCGGACGATCCAGGTGTGGGGCTTGTAGGGCCCCCTGCCTCCCGCTGCGACTCCGACGCCGCGGACCTCGGACTCCCCCCGATTCCCCCGACCGCTCTCCGCAGACCCAGCGAGCGGTACCGGGCGCGGCTTCGACACCGCGGGACCCATCACCTCCGCCAAGCGCGAAGGTACCGGGCGCCGCGGGGGCTTCCTCCGCAGCCGGGAGGGAGCCCCGCCCTTCCCCGTTCCTTTCCCCGTTCCCTTCCCCGTTCGCTGCCGGGCGCCGGCATCCATGAACCCAACGAGTCGGCCGCGTCCCGGTCGAAGGAATTCCGGGCTCCGGCCGTCATGCCGCTGCCGGAGTGATCGCCGGGCGGCTGGCTCGCCGAACTCCCGCGGCGGTCAGAACGGGATGCGGCGAATGCCCTCCACGAGATCGAAGTCGTGGTCGCGGCTCAGGATCGGAAGGGAGTGCTGTCGGGCGATAGCCGCGATCCAGATGTCGTTTGCCGGGAGGGCCCGCCCGGCCCGCTTCAGGTCCCGACGAAGGTCGGCATGGACATCGGCGGTTCTCGAGGTGATCGCGGCGATCTCCGCGAGCGGCAGGTACTCGCGGAGCCAGGTCTCGTACCGTTCGCGGAACCGCGATCCCCGAATCCCGAAGCAGTACTCGCCGAGAACGACGCCGGGGATCACCAACCGGTCGGCGGAGACCGGCGGCGGAGCGATCGACGGGTCTCCGTCGGCCCGCGCCGAGAGCGCGTTCGTGTCGAGAATCATCTCCGGGATCATCCGGAAGGTTCGGGATCGATCGTCTCGAACTCTTCCTCGATCACGGCGAGGATGCGGCGATTCTCGGCAGACAGGTCGGCCAGTCGGCCGAAGCCGGCCATCCACGCCGGCAGCCCCGGATTCGAACGGCGTGACGGTGGCGTCGATTGCCCCAGTCGGGCCTCGAGCGCCTCGGTGAAGAGGCTTCCCAGCGTCCGGTTACGACTCGCGGCCACGATCTTCGCCTTCCGGAAGATCTCGTCCGGGATCTCGATGGTCGTCTTCATGGGGCCATGGTGCCGAACTCATGGTTCCCGGGTCCGGGAGACCGGGAATCGCTCCGATCGGAGGGCCGGTGTCGAGGACAGCCGGCGGGCTCGGCGGGCGCGGGTTCTTTCGTCGGGTCGTGAGTGGCGGCGCAGGCGGACCTCACCGTTATTCCGAGGAAGAGGCGGACGCTCGGAGCGTCCCCGGAGGCGCCGGTGTCGTCCGAAGGACCCGTGCTCCCGGCCGACGCGGCGAAGCGGCGAAGACGAGGTGACGCCGTTCGGAAGACCGCGGACGAGCCGCCCGTGCCGTGGACCGCGGGCCGGAAGTGTCAGGGAGCGGGGCCGGGGTCCGATCTGCGAGCGGCTACGCGGCCGGCGGCAGCAGGGCGCCCACGGCGAGGCCGGGGGTGTCGGGGGCTGCGCCGGCGATGCGGACCGGGCGGAGTTCGTTCGCCAGCGGTTCCGAAGACACGACGCCCACGCGGAGGTAGGAGTCCGTCAGGCCGGTCCAGCGTCCGGCGCGGTCCTGCTGCTCGAAGAGGACCTCGACCGTCTCCCCCACCCGGGCGGCGGCGAACTCCCGGCGGCGCCGGTCGGAGTCTTCCCGCAGCGTCCGGCTGCGCTCGGCGATCACCTCCGGCGGCAGGCGCCCGGGCAGCCCGGCGGCCTTCGTCCCGGCGCGGGGCGAATAACTGAACACATGGTAGTACGCGAAAGGGAGGTCGGCCAGCCAGGCCCGGGTGCGCTCGAAGGCGGCGTCGGTCTCCCCGGGGAATCCCACGATCACATCGGTGCCCAGACCGAGCCCCGGCACCGTCGCCGCGGCGCGCTCCGCGAACTCCCGGTACTCCCCGGCGGTGTAGCGGCGGCCCATCCCTTCGAGCACGGCGTCGTCGCCGCTCTGCGCCGGCAGGTGGAGGTAACGACAGAGTTTCCCGCCCTTCGCCATCGCCCGGAGCAGCCGCTCCTCCACCGTCGTCGGTTCGATGGAGGTGATGCGGATGCGCTCCACCCCCGGGATCTCTTCCAGACGGTCGGCGACATCGGCGAGGGTGCGCCCGCCGCTCCGGTACCTCCCGATGTTCACGCCGGTGAGTACCAGTTCCCGGTAACCGGCTTCGGCGAGTTCCCCGGCCTCGCGCAGCAGGTCGTCGAACCGGCGGCTGCGCTCCCGGCCCCTCGTGTAGGGAATGATGCAGAACGAACAGAAGAAGTCGCAGCCGTCCTGCACCTTCAGATTGGCGCGGGTGGCGTCGTACCTCCCGGTCGCAGGGACTTCGAACTCCTCGCGGGAGATCCGCGCCGAGTGGAGGACCACCGGTTCCGGCAGTTTCCGGGGGCGGTCGAGGTAGTCGGCGAAGGTGTCCTTGAACTCGGTGCCGACGATCAGGTCCACCCCGGGGATCTTCCGGAGCGCGTCCAGGCCGGACTGGGCGTAGCAGCCGGCGACCACCACGAAGGCGTCCGGGGAGTGGCGCAGCGCCCGGCGCACGGTGTTGCGGCAGTGCGCCTCGGCCCGGTGGGTGACCGAGCAGGTGTTGATGACGGCCACCTCCGCCGGTTCGCCCCAGGGGACGATCGTGTAGCCTTTCTCCGCGAATTGCCCCGCCCAGGCCGCGGCCTCGGTGTGGTTCAGGCGACAACCGAGCGAAGTGAAAGTGGCCCTGGGCACGGCGCGGGAGCGTAGCAGTCGGCCCCCGCCCGCCGGCCCGACGGCGCAGCGCCCCGCGTAGAACCCGCGCCGCACCCCGCGCAGCACTCGAGCAGAACGACGATGGGCGTCTCCGGCCTGGCCCTCCTGGCGCTGGCGCCGATCGCGGTGGTGGCGCTGTTCCTGGTCGTCCTGCGCTGGCCGGCTTCCCGGGCGATGCCGCTCAGCTGGGTCGCCGCCGCGGTCCTGGCCTGGCTCGTCTGGGGAGTCTCCGGCACCCGGATCGCCGCCGCCTCGGTGAACGGGCTGGTGGTGGCGGCGACGCTCCTCTACATCATCTTCGGGGCGCTGCTGCTGCTCCACACCCTGCAGGAGAGCGGGGCGCTGGCGGTGATCCGGCGCGGCTTCACCGGCATCACCCCGGACCGGCGCATCCAGGTGATCCTGATCGCCTGGCTCTTCGGCGCGTTCATCGAGGGCTCCGCCGGCTTCGGCACGCCGGCGGCGGTCGCCGTGCCGCTGCTGGTGGGCCTCGGTTTCCCGCCGCTCGGGGCGGTGGTGGCGGGGATGCTGATCCAGAGCACCCCGGTGTCCTTCGGCTCCGCCGGGACGCCCATCCTGGTGGGAGTCTCCACCGGGCTCGAGGGCTCGGAGGCGGTGGCCGCGTACGCCGCCGGGCTCGGCCTCGGCGAGTGGACCGACTTCCTGGCCTTCGTGGGGCTGCGGGTGGCGCTGCTCCACGCGGTCGCCGGGACGCTGGTCCCGCTGCTGGTGGTCGCCACCCTGACCCGGTTCTTCGGCGCCCGCCGGAGTTTCGCCGAGGGGCTGCGCGTCTGGCGGTTCGCCCTCTTCGCGGCGCTGGCGATGACCGTCCCCTACCTGCTCACCGCCTGGCTGCTGGGCCCGGAGTTCCCGGCGCTGCTGGGCGGGCTGGTCGGGCTGGGCATCGCCGTGACGGCGGCGAAACGCGGGCTCTTCATGCCCCCGGCGGAGGACCGGTTCGACTTCCCGCCGCGTTCCGGCTGGGAGGCGGACTGGAGCGCCGACCGCCCGACCGCGGCAGACGAACCGCCGGCGGCGAACGAACCGACCGCGGCGAACCAACTGACCGCGGCGAAACCGACCGCGGCAGGCGAACTCACCGCGGCAGGCGAACCGACCGCGGCAGGCGAACCGGCCGCGCCGGCCGCCGCCGAGCCCCGCCGCCTCGGCGCCCTGACGGCCTGGGCGCCCTACGCGGTGGTCGGCCTGTTGCTGCTCCTGACCCGGCTCCCGTCGCTCCCGTTCCAGGAAGCGCTCTCCGGGGTGGTGCTCCGCTGGCCGGACATCTTCGGCAGCGGGATCACCGCCACCGCCGCGCCGCTGTACCTGCCGGGCGCGGTCTTCATCGCCGCCTCCCTCTTCGCCGTGGCCCTCCACCGGATGGACCGGGGCCAGACCGGCCGGGCGCTCGGCGCTTCCTTCCGCAGCACCGCGCGGGCCTCGGTGGCGCTGGTGTTCACCGTGCCGATGGTGCAGGTCTTCCTGAACACCGGCGGCGCCGCCTCCGGGCACCCCTCGATGCCCATCGCCCTCGCCGAGGGAGCGGCGCAACTGGCCGGGTCGGCCTGGCCCTTCTTCGCGCCGTTCATCGGCGGCCTGGGCGCCTTCGTGGCCGGCAGCAACACCGTGAGCAACATGATGTTCTCGCTGTTCCAGTTCGGCGTGGGGGAGCGGCTCTCGCTCGACCCCGGCTGGGTGGTGGCGCTGCAGGCGGTGGGCGGCGCCGCCGGGAACATGATCTGCGTCCACAACGTGGTGGCGGCCTCGGCGGTGGTGGGGCTGGTCGGCCGGGAAGGCGCGGTCATCCGCCGCACGCTGCTCCCCTTCTGCTACTACGCGCTGCTGCCGGGCGCCCTCGGCTACACGATCCTGTGGTCGGGCTCCCGGGGTCTGCTGAACGCCGGCACGCTGGTGGCCGCCGCGATCTTCGCCGCCGCCGCGGTCTGGATCGTCCGCGGCCGGACCCGGTAACCCCGCCCCGGGAAGGGCCGCGCCGCCCCTCAGGGGGGCCGCAGCGAGACGCCGTCCATCTCCGCCGGCGGCGCGACGCCGAGGAGTTCCAGCACCGTCGGCGCGATGTCCCGGAGCGCCGGGTTCCCCCCGCCGGGGCCCCGCCCCAGGCGCAGGTTCGTGAGGAGCACGCCGGCGGTGTCCTCCATGGAGCAGTGGTCCCCGCTCCAGTCGTCCAGGTTCGGGAGGACCACTTCCGCGGTGATCCCGCCCAGCGTGCTCTGCCAGCCGATGCGGTAGCCGGGTTCGAGGCCCAGGACCAGGTCCGGCGCTTCGGAGACGAAGGGCCCCTCGTAGATCTCTTCGCGGCGATGGACCGCCCGCACCACCGGTGCCCCGGTCTCCGGGTCGCGGTAGGCCAGCAGGTCCGCTTCGAGACGGTCGAGGAGCCGTTCGCGCCCGGCGCCCGGCTCCACGATCCCCTCGGGCTCCCGCCCCCGCTGGTTCAGGTAGATGCCGGAGAGGCCCAGCGCGAACGCCGTCGACCGGCTCCACTCCACGCCGGGGAAGAACAGCGCCTCCGGGTCGAAGAGATCCTCCAGCCGCCGCTCCCCGGCGGATTCCGCCGCCTGCAGGTAGCCGTTCTCCGCCAGCCAGGTGTTCACCGAGAACTGCTTGCGGAAGGGGTGGAAACCGTGGTCGGACACCACGAGGACCGCGGTTCCCGGGGGCGCCGCCGCCCGGGCTTCCCCGACGATGCGGTCCATCTGGCGGTACCCCTCCGCGATCCCGCCGCCGTAGCGGGCGGCGAGCACCGGGTCGTGGTTCGGGTGGTCGGGGTCGGCGAAGCGGTAGAGCATGTGCTGCAGCCGGTCGGGGAACAGGAAGACCGACACCAGCAACCGCCAGGAGTCCTCGGCCAGCGCGTCGCGCAGCAGCCGCTCGCCGCCCTCCCGCGCGAAGTCCACATCCTCGAGGAAGGCGTCGAAGGAGACCGCGCCGTCCCGCAGCGGGTTCGTGATGATCTTCCAGCCGACGGTCTCGAAGCGGCCGGTCCGCTCCGCCAACTCCCCGGCGTACCCGCGCGGCCAGGAGAGGTCCACGATCGGCGGCAGCCGCAGCGGATCGAAGTTGACCGGCTCCATATAGACGGAGACATTCGGCTCCAGGGAGAGCACCCGGAACCGCACCGTCCCGGAGACCGCGACGAGCGGATTCAGCCGGAACCGCAGGGGCACGAAGTCCGACCACTCCCCGGCCCCGAGCGTCACCCGCTCCCCGTCCGCCTCGATCTCGATCCGCTCGCCGACACGGCGGAAGCGCAGCGGGATCTCGACCTCCGGCTGCGCCGCGACCGGGCCTTCGACGGTGAAGTCGCGGGGGCCCCGGATCACGCTGGCCGCTTCGCCGTCGGTGAAACGGAGCGGATAGCGGGTGCCGCCGGTCTCGGTGGACTCCTCCTCGAGCAGGTCGGTGGTGTACACCGCCCACAGGCCGAAGGAGCGGCGGGCGTCGGGAACGCCGAACCCGGCGAGGATGCGCGTCCCCGGGGACTCCTCCACCGGGAACTCCATCGGCGCCGAGAGGGCCACGGTCTCCACCCCGGCGGCGCCGGCGATCTGCCAGAAGGCGTCCCCCTGGCGCGCCCGCACCGCCTGCGGCAACGACGACGGCAGGAAACCGGCGAGGATCCAGCCGCCGGCGGCGGTCAGGCCCCCGAAGACCGCCCCGACGATCCGCGCCGGGCCGGGGCCGACCCCGGGGCCGACATCGGGGCCGACATCGGGGCCGACATCGGGGCCGGCACCGGGGAGCCGCCGCCGGGTCAGCCGGGCCGCGACCCACGAAGCCGCCCCGAAGACGGCGAGAGCGAGGAGCAGCACCGCCGCCGTCCGCGCCGCCGGCCCGGGGAGCGGGCGGACGGACTCGCGGACCAGGGCGATGCGCGGCCCGTAGCCGTCGTCGCGCTGCTCCAGGAAGTCGAAGATGCGCGTCTTGCCGGGGTTCATCCCGGTGGCGAAGGTGGCCCAGGCGACCGGCGACTCGGAAGGCCGGGTGGTCTCCAGCGGGAGGAAGGCGCCCTCTTCCGCGAGCCGCGCCAGGTGCGGCAGTTCCCCGTCGGCGATCATCGCCCCGACGGCGTCCGGGTCCGCCCCGTCGAACCCCAGCACCAGCACCCGCTCGAACGGGGCCTCCCCCGTCGTTGCGCCGGTCCGGGCCGGCGAGTCGGTCGACGCCGGCGAGTCGGTCGGCGCCGTGGAGCCGGTCGGGGCCTTCGGATGCATCGCGCTCCCCGTCCCCGCCAGCGCGAGCGCCCCGAGTCCGCCGACGGCGGCCAGGAACCGGAGCGGGGAACGCCGGGAACCGGAGCGCATCTGCCGCCGGAGCGTACCGCCGGCGCCCGGAGCCGGACGACCGGCGGAGGGCGGGAGTCTCCGGTAGCATTCGCCGCGCCCATGGCCCCGCTCCCCCGCCCCCTCCGCGGCTCCCGCGCTTTCGCCGCTCTCGCGCTGTCGGCGTTCGTTTCGACCGCGGCCGCCGCCCTGGCCCAGGAATTCGAGATCGAGCCCCGCTACCTCCGGGAACTCGAGGAGATCGCCGCCGATCCCCGCGTCGCCGCCGCCCTCGAAGAGGTGCTCGCGCTCGACGAGGAGAACGAACGGCTGCTCATCGAACTCACCGAGATCCCCGCTCCCCCGTTCATGGAAGAAGAGCGCGCCGCCCACTACGCCGGCCTGGTGCGCGAGGCCGGTCTCGAAGCGGAACTCGACGAGATCGGCAATGTGATCGCCCGCCGGGAGGGCGTGGACGGGGAGCGGACCCTGGCGGTGGTGGCCCACCTCGACACCGTCTTCCCCGAAGGCACCGATGTGACGGTGCGGCGCGACGGCGACAAGTTGATGGCGCCGGGGATCGCCGACGACACCCGGGGCCTCGTGACCATGCTCACCATCATGCGCCTCCTGGAGCAGCACGACCTCGCCACCCGCGCCGATGTGCTGTTCGTGGGGTCGGTGGGCGAGGAAGGCCTCGGCGACCTGCGCGGCGTGAAACACCTGTTCCGGGAAGGCGGGCCGGAGATCCACGCCTTCATCGCCATAGACGGCACCAGCAACACCCGCGTCCTCCACCACGCCATCGGCTCCCACCGCTACCGGGTGCGCTTCCTCGGCCCCGGCGGCCATTCCTGGGGCGCTTTCGGCCTCGGCAACCCGGCGCACGCCATGGCCCGGGCCATCAAGTTGTTCGACGACCGCGCCGGCGAGTATGTGACCACCGGGGCCAAGACCACCTACAACATCGGGCGGGTCGGCGGCGGCACCTCGGTGAACTCGATCCCCTTCGAGAACTGGATGGAAGTGGACATGCGCTCCATGGAACCCGGCCGCCTGCAGGAGATCGACGCCATCTTCCAGGAAGCGATGCAGGAAGCGCTCGCCGAACAGAACGCGCTGCGGCGCGCCGGCGAGGAGTTGACCGTCGAGATCGACATGATCGGCAACCGGCCTTCGGGAATGGTCCCGCTCGACACGCCGCTCATCCAGCGCGCCCTCGCCGCCACCCGCGCGGTCGGCGAAGAACCGGAACTCAGCATGGGCTCGACGGACTCGAATGTCCCGATCGCCCGCGGGATCCCGGCCACCACCATCGGCAGCGGCGGGGAGGGTTTCGGCGCCCACTCCCTCCACGAGTGGTGGGCGAACCGGGACGGCCACCTGGGCATCCGGAAGGCGCTGCTCCTGGTCCTGGCGGAGTCCGGCCTGACCCCCGCCGGCGGCGACTGACGGGCGCCCCCCGTCCCCGGCCCCCGCTCCCCCCCGGCTTCCTCCCTCCCCCCCGGTCCGACTTCCCCGTCCCGGCCCCGCCCCCGCTCATGGCTGCCTGCGAATTCGAGTTCACGGTGGCGACGGCGCGGGAGCCCCTGCTCGCGGCGCTCCGGGCCGACTTCGCCCGGTTCGGCGGCGAACTCGCCGGAGAGGGCGGCGTCGGCGAGTTCTCGATGCCCACCCCGCTCGGCTCTTTCCGGGGGACCTGGCGGGTGGACGACACCCCCGCCGGCGGCGCGACGGTCCGCATCGAGGTGGACGAGAAGCCGATCTTCGTCCCCTGCTCGTCCATCGGGGAACACCTCGAACGACGCCTGCGGAAGGCGGAGGCCGCCGCGGTCTGAACCCGCCGGCCGGCGCCGGGCCGGGCCCGGGAGCCGCGCCCCCGCAGCCGGGAAGATGCAGCCGGGGAGATTCGGCTACCCTGCCGGGCGGAACGGAGTCCACCCCCGGGCCGGGATCCCCCCGGGACCCTGCCGGCCGCCTCGACCCCGGCGCGTTTGACATTGCAAGTCCAAGGCGCTATTAGAGTAATAGGATTCCGTTCGTGCCCCCCCCCCCCCCCCCCCCCCCCCCCCCCCCCCCCCCCGTAATCCGCTGACACCCCGAAGCGGGGGGCGGGATCGGATCCATCTCCAAACCCAGCCTTCGAACCCGGCCTTCGGCCCCGGCCCGAAGACCACCCCTCATCTCCATCGTGGAGGTTCCATGTACAGACACCACCAGAAGCACCCCGGGATGCGCCGCGGCCTCGCGCTGACGGCGCTGCTCGCGGGGTTTTCCGTCGCCGCTGCCGTCGCTGCTGCCGCCGCCCCCTCCGTACCGGCGCCGGTCGAGGAGGAGTCCCTCCCGCCGGCCGGAAAGTCGAAGACCGACGACCGCGCCGAGGAGGCCGCCCGGTCGCGACTCCTCGAACGCGCGAACCGGGGCGCCGCGGAAGCGGCCGCGGCCGGCGCGGCGCAGCAGGAAGCGACCGAAGCCCAGGCGACCGAGGATCAGCAGGCGGCCGGAGAGACCGGGCAGGAAGAACTCGAAGAGCCCGACATCATCATCCGCTACGCCGAAGAGATCCAGGTCACCGGCACCGCCATCCGGGAAACGCCGATCGACTCCCCGGCTTCGGTCGCGGTCCTGAACCGGGACACGCTGGTGCAGCAGGGCGCTCCGCAACTGGTGGACATGTTCAAGAACCTGACGATCAGCAGCGGCGTCCTCGGTGAGGTGAACTCCTGGTACGGCGGGGCCACGAATGTCCCGGAGACGGTGGCGAACGTGAACCTGCGCGGACTCGGCGCCTCGCGGACGCTGGTGCTCATCAACGGCCGCCGCACCGCCTACCTCCCGGCGCAGTTGCCCGGCGGCCGCTATGTGGATGTGAACACCATCCCCAGCATCGCCATCGAACGGCTCGATGTCCTGAAAGAAGGCGCCGGCGCGATCTACGGGTCGGACGCCGTCGGCGGCGTGGTGAACTTCATCACCCGCAACCGTTTCGAAGGAATGGAGATCCAGGCGTCGCACGAGTACTACTCCGGCGGCGGCGACTCCCGTTTCGCCGGCATCTGGGGCCACCGCTTCGGGACCTCGAACCTGACGGTGGCCATCGAACACCAGCGGCGGCAGCAACTCAGCGCGAACGAACGCGACTTCGTGCTGCGCCCGTACCCCAACTGGTGGTGGGGCTGGTCCGGCATCGGGAATCCGGGCTCCTTCATCGTCCCCGCCGCCGGCGCCGGTGCGGACGCGGCGACCCTCTCCGCCGCGCCCCGGTTCGTGGACCCGGACTGCGAAGCGTTCGGCGGGTATACGGACACCGGCGCGGCGCGCACCTGCCGGTTCCGCTACCAGGCCTGGGACGCCCTGATCTACGGGAACCGCCACACCCGCGGCCTGGTGACCCTCTCCGGCGATGTCGGCGAACACGGCCACTACCGGATCGAAGGGCTCTACGCCGACGGCCGCACCCCGAGTTGGGAGACGACCCCCTCCTTCCCGCCGGTTTCGCAGTTCAACCAACTCCAGGTCGTCGGCCCCGACCATCCCGGCCGCCGGGCGCTCGTCGCGAACAACCCGACGCTCCTCGACACCGGCGAGAACCCGCTCGACCTGACCGGCAGCCAGCCCTGGTACTTCTACGGCCGCCTGGTGGGCAACTCCGGACCGGGGCGCATCCTCTCCTCCCGGCAGAGCGCCACCCAGCGGATCGCCGCCTCACTCGGCGGCGAGTTGGGAGGCACCGAACTCCACTACGACCTCGGCGCGGTGTACGCCCGTTCCACCGGCGATGTGGGACAGCCGGCGGAGTACGCCTACCGGAAGTTCCTCGCCTTCCGCGGCTACGGCGGCCCGAGCTGCGGCGTGGGAGTCGTGGTGGACCCGGACTCCCCGACCCGGATGGCCCTCGGCGCGGTGCCGGCGGGCACGATGGCCGGACAGGGCAACTGCATGTACTACAACCCGTTCTCGAACGGGCTGGAGTCGGCGGCGCAGCCCGGCGCCCCGCTCGAAGGCGGAACGAATCCCCGGTTCTCCGGCGCCGGGAACCCGCAGGCCCTGCTCGACTGGATCGGCGAGGAAGTGATCATCAGCAGCACTTCGGACCTCTTCACCGCCGACGCCACCCTGAACGGCAACCTGAACGACAATGTCAGTTACGCGGTCGGTTACCAGTTCCGCCGGGTCTCGGCCAGCGGCCGTCCGAACGACGCCGGCAACCTCTCGCTGAATCCCTGTTTCGTTCCCGGCGACAGCGGCTGCGCCATCCAGACCGGGCAGTTCACCTTCACCACCGCCAGAAACCCCTACGACGCGCAGCAGACCACCCACGCCGCCTTCACCGAGTTCGCCCTCAGCCTGGGCGACCGGCTGGACGCGCAGGTCGCGGCGCACTACGAGCGGTACGACTTCGCCGACAGTTGGGACCCGAAGGTCTCCATGATCTGGAGCCTCTCGGACATCTTCGCGCTGCGCGGGACGGTGCAGACCAGTTTCCGCACCCCGTCGCTCGACGATGTCAACGAAGACCTCATCACCCTGCTCGACTGGGTGGGCGCGAGCGGAACCTGGAAGGCGATCGACGACCGGGGGAACACCGAGTTGGTGCCCGAGGAGGCGTTCACCTACAACATCGGCCTGACGGCGCAGGACGAGGACTCCGGCCTGGAAGCGACCCTCGACTTCTGGAGTTTCGACTTCGACAACCCGATCGGCACCCTGCCCCACAGCGGGCTCGCCACCGCCTACGCGAACCCGGCGACGCGCGCCGCGGTCCAGAGCCGCATCGTCTGCCCCGGCGGCATCACCGACGGCTCCTGCAGCGCGGTGGACATCGAGCGGATCCGGGTGAACCGGATCAACTGGCCGGGACTGAAGACCTCCGGACTGGACTGGCACTTCGGCCTGCGCCGGGTGCTGGGCCTCTCGGTGCTGGTGTTCAACTTCGACGGGAGTTACACGCTGGACTACACGGTGGACTCGCTGGACTACAACGGCGTCCAACTGCAGGCCTCGGAACAGGCCGCCGGCTACTACAACCGGACGAACCCGCTGGCCCCGCCGCTGCCGCGCGTCCGGTCGAACGCCATCGTGAACTACCTCTTCGGCAACTTCACCCTCACCGGCGTGGGCCGCTACATCTCCGGTTACGAGGACCGGGAAACGGTCTCCGACTACGAGAACATCGACGCCTGGATCACCTTCGACGCCACCGCCCAGTACCGGGTCCCGAACACGGAGATGGTGGTGACCCTGTCGGGGCTCAACCTGGCCGGTTCGTTCCCGCCGCTGGTGAACCATGAACTGGCGTACGACGCCCTGACCCACAACCCCAAGGGCCGCCGCTTCAAACTGGACCTCTCCTACAAGTTCTGATCGTTCCCTTCGCGGCGCGCGCCGGGTGACGCCCTCTCCCCCGGCGGGAGCGGGTACCGGCCCGGCGCGCGTCGCTTCCCTCATGGCGCTGCCGGCGATTCCGGGCGCCGCCGCGGCGCTCGTCCTCACCGGCGTCCTCACCGGGGGCACGGCGTTCGCCGTCGGGCAGGAGGAGACCGGACCGCAGGCCCGCGAAGAAACGGAGCCGGCCGGAGATCGGACGACAGATCGGACGACCGGCCGGACCCTCCGGGAGCGGGCGCTCCGGGGCGCCGCCCGGGCCGCGGCCGCCGGCGCGGCGCGCCCGCAGCCGCCGCCGGGCGCGGAGGAGCAGCAACCCCCGGAGGAAACGAACCCCGGGACGCCGGACGAACCGGAGGGCGCGCCGGAAGACCTGCCGCCGCCGGACATCGTCCTCCGGTACGCCGAGGAAGTCCAGGTCACCGGCACCGCCATCCGGGAGACGCCGATCGATTCGCCCTACTCCGTCGCCGTCCTGAACCGGGACGCGATCCAGCAGCAGGGCTCGCCGCAACTGGTGGACCTCTTCAAGAACCTGACGGTCAGCAGCGGCGTCCTCGGCGAGGTGAACTCCTGGGCCAGCGGCTCCCCGAGTGTCGCCGAAACGGTGGCGAACGTGAACCTGCGCGGGCTCGGGGCCTCGCGCACCCTGGTCCTGCTGAACAGCCGGCGCAGCGCCTATGTCCCGGCCCAACTGCCGGGCGGGCGCTATGTGGATGTGAACACCATTCCCGGGATCGCCGTCGAACGGATGGATGTCCTCAAGGAGGGCGCCGGGGCGATCTACGGGTCGGACGCCATCGGGGGCGTCGTGAACTTCGTGACGCGCAACCGGTTCGAGGGCCTGGAAGTGCAGGCGTCGCACGAGTACTACGCCGGCGGCGGCGACTCGCGTTTCTCCGGGATCTGGGGGAAACGGTTCGGCGGCGCCAATGTAATGGCGGCCCTCGAGCATCAGGGGCTGCAGCAACTCCGCGCCGACGAGCGCGATTTCGTCCTCCGCCCGTATCCGGACTGGGGCCGGGGCTGGTCGGGGATCGGCAAGCCGGGCGCCTTCATCGTGCCGGGCCCGGGCCCGGTGGACGAACGGGTCCTCGCCGCCGCCCCGAGGTTCCTCGACCCGGCGTGTGACGACTTCGGCGGCTACGCCGACCGCGCCTTCGGGAGTTGCCGGTTCCGCTACCAGACCTACGATTCCATGATCTACGCCACGCGGCAGACGCGCGGAATCGTGGAGGTCACCGGCGCCGTCGGCGAGCACGGCCACTACCGGCTCGAAGGGCTCTACGCCGACGCCCGCATCCCGGAATGGGAAACGACCCCGTCCTTCGGCCCGGTCGCGCAGTTCAACGAGATCCAGCTCGTCGGCCCCGGGCATCCCGGGCGGCAGGCATTCCTCGCCGGGAACCCCGAGGTGACGGACACTTCCGGGAACCCGCTGGCCCTGGGCGGCGACGACCCCTGGTACTACTTCGGCCGGCTGGTCGGCGCCTCCGGCCCCGGGCGCGTCCTCTCCTCCCGGGGCAGCGTCACCCGGCGCCTGGCGGCTTCCCTCGGCGGGGAACTCGGCGAAACGGAACTCCACTACGACCTCGGCGCGGTGTACGCGCGGGCCACCGGCGAAGTCGGGCGGCCGGCGGAATACGCCTGGCGGAAATTCCTCGCGCACCGCGGATTCGGCGGCCCCGACTGCGGCGTGGGAGTCGTCGTGGACCCGGACTCCCCGACCCGGCTGGGGCTCGGGCCTATCCCCGAAGGCGTCGTCCCGGGACAGGGCGCCTGCCGGTACTTCAACCCGTTCAGCAACGGGATGGAGTATTCGGAGCAGCCGGGGGCGCCGTTCGCGCAGGCGGCGAACCCGGACTATCGGCCCGACCTGACGAACCCGCCGGAACTCATCGCCTGGATCAACGAGGAGGTCGTGATGCACAGCCGTTCCGACCTGTTCACCCTGGACGCCACGCTGAACGGCGACCTGACCGACGCGGTCCGGTATGCCGCGGGATACCAGTTCCGGCGGGTCTCCGCGACCGGGAGGCCCAACGAGGCCGGCGACCTGACCCGCAGTCCCTGTTATGTCCCGGGAGACACCGGCTGCGCCATCGAGACCGGGCCTTTCACCTTCACCGCCGCCCGGGTGCCCTACGACGCGCGGCAGACGACGCACGCCGGATTCCTGGAGTTAGCCCTCGGACTCGGCGAGCGCCTCGACGCGCAGGTCGCCGGGCACTACGAGAGGTACGAGTTCGCGGACAGTTGGGACCCGAAGGTCTCCGTCCTCTGGAAACTCTCGGACCGGTTCGCCCTGCGGGGCACGGTGCAGACCACTTTCCGCACCCCGTCGCCGGACGATGTCAACGAGGCCGTCTCCACCACCCTGGAGCCGGTGGTGGAGGCCGGGAGTTGGAAGGCGATCGACGACCGGGGAAATACGGCGCTCGTCCCGGAAGAAGCGTTCACCTTCAACCTCGGCTTCACGGCGAAGGACGAAGCGGCCGGGCTCGAAGCCACGCTCGACTACTGGAGTTTCGACTTCGACGATCCGATCGGCGTCCTCCCCCACGCCGCCCTGACCGCCGCCTACGCCGACCCGGCGACCCGCGCCGCGGTGCAGGGGCGCATCGTCTGCGTCGGCGGCGTCACCGACGGCAGTTGCGACCCGACCGATATCGAACGGGTCCGGGTGCTGCGGATCAACTGGCCGGGGCTCACCACCTCGGGCCTCGACTGGCATCTCGGGATCCGCCGGGCGATCGGCCTGGGCGCGCTGGTCTTCGACTGGAACGGGAGCGCCACGCTGGACTACACGGTCGAAGCGCTCGACTACGCCGGCGTCGAGTTGCGGGGGGAGGAACAGGCCGCCGGGTACTTCAACCGGACGAATCCGCTGGCCCCGCCCCTGCCCCGACTGCGAACGCACGCGGTGGCGTCGTACCTCTTCGGCAACACGACGCTCACCGGCGCCGCCCGCTACCTGTCCGGGTACCGCGACCGCGACGCCGCGCCCCGCTACCGGGAGATCGCTTCCTGGCTCACCTTCGACGCGACCGCCCGGTACCGGATCGCTTCGACCGGTCTGGTGGTGACGCTCTCGGCGTTCAACCTCGCCGGCGCCGACCCGCCGCTGGTGAGTTGGGACCCGGCCTACGACCCCCTCACCCACGACCCCAAGGGCCGGCGCCTCAAACTGTCCCTCGCCTACCGTTACTGAACGGGCGGTCCCGGGCCGGCGGCGGAGCGGGCCCGGAGATGCGGGGGTATCGGGACTCGGCCGGGCGCCCTCTCCGCGGCTCCGCCCCGAAACGCGTTCCCCGGAGGCGGTCCGGCCCGGCAGCGACCGGTACGCGCCGGCAGGATCCGGAAGATCGGGGCCGGCGGAAGGGGCCGGTCGGGGAACCGGGAGCGCCGCCGCCCGGTACCGGGCGCGCCGGCCGAACCCGGAAGGTCCCGTTCCGAGGCGAGGAGGCCCCCGCGGGCGGCGCGCCGAGGGGGAGCCGGCGCGACCGGCGAAGCGGGGAGTCCCGCCCGCCCGGAGCGGTGCGGTCGCTTCGTCCCCGCTTCCGGGAGGGCGGCGGCGCGGTCCGTTCGACGGGGCGGTCCGGCGCGGCGGGTTCCCGGCCCGGAGGCGGGGGGTCAGGAGGAGCGGGAGGGAGCGGGAACCGGGGGCGGAAGAGTCGTCAGGAGAGCCGTCGGGAGAGTCGTCCGGAGAGTCGTCAGGGGAACAGGGACCGGGGGCGGGCGGCGGTCGGCGTCGCGACGGCCGTGTCGGCGGGTTCGTGCCGCTGGAGTTTCTCCAGGGTGGCGCGTTCCTCCGAGCCCTTCTCCGCCAGTTCCAGCACCGCCTGGAGCACCCGGCGGAAGAGGTCGTTGTGCGGGAGACCGCGCTCGTTGAGATACCCGTCCACCTGGCCGCGCTCGCCGGTCTTCCACAGCCGCATCGCCCGGTGCACGCAGTCTATGAGCGGGGGCGGGGTTCCGTCGGCGCCGGGGAGGCCCACATCCCTGCGGCGGCGGCGCCACGACTTGAGGCGCGCCCTGTCGCCGGAGGAGGGGCCGGTCTCCTCCCCGCCTCCCTGCCCGTCGCCGTCGTCGTCGTCTTCGTCTTCGTCGGCGCCTCCGCCCTGCCGGCGGCTGAGCAGGTCGAGGCGCCCGGCGAGGTCGGTGTCGGACAGGCCGCAGGAGAGCGCGTAGAGGATGCAGGCGCCGGCCGGGGCCGGTTCGAGGCCGAAGTCGTTGCGGTGCAGCAGGTAGTAGGTGGTGGGGTCGTCCAGCGCCTCGATGTCCGGGGCCTCGTCGTCGGGGGTGTCGGTATCGGCGGGGGCGCCGGGCTTCCCCTTCAGCCGCAGCAGCCGGCCCACGGCGAAACCGACGACCATGCGGCGGACCTGCCGGAGGAACTCGGTGACGGTCATGGTCTCGTCTTCCGCGGAGTGCACCTTCCGCACGAAGGGGTGGCGGCTGAACGCTTCCAGCGCCGGCCCGGTCGCCGCCCAGACGAAGTCGGGACCGCGCAGCCCGGCGTCCCAGAAGTCGCGGAGCCGCTGGGTGATGTTCGTCCGCATCTCGGACAGGACCCGGTTGTCCCAGCCGGCGCGGGCCATCGCCGGCCGCTTCCGGCAGACGAGCCAGATGGAGGAGGCGAGCGCCGCGGAAGCACGCGACCGCTGCCGGGTCTGCATTTCGGTCTGGATGGGCCACGAAGCCGTCACGACGAACCCGGCCCGGATGATCGCCGAGACCAGGGTCTCCCAGGCGTTCGGGTCCTTGCTGGCGAACACGACGACGAACCGGCCGTCGTCCCGCAGTGACCGGTGGAATCGAGAGAAACACCGCGCCATGCCGTCTTCGTAGTTCTGCTTGGAAGCCTTTCGACTGCCCTCGAACCGGTTGGCGTCGTCTATGAGTTCCCCGTCGGCGCGATCGTCGTCCCACTTCGGCCCCAGCGGGTCGGCGAGCGCTCGATCCGTTTCCTCCGAAACGCCGTGGAGAGTCCGCCGCAGCCAGATATGGAAGAAATCCATCAGGTCCGAGTAGGGAATCGCGTCGTAGTACGGCGGATCGGTGCAGATGAGGTCGAACTGCCCGGGAATCGCCTCGGCAGCGGATCGCATCTGCACGGACGGCGCCCGCACTCCCCCGGTCCCGGCCAGGCGCTCCTGCACCCGCGCCACCCATTCCACGGAGGCGAGGAAACCGCCCGTCGTCGCACTCAGTGGACTGACTTCGCAGTAGTCCCAAACGATCGGGAGCGCGAATCGGGCATATGTCTGCCGCATTTTCTCGCCGCTGTTGTGCCAGGAACAGACACTGCTTCCGTAGTCGGTGTACTTGCTCAGGGCGCACGCGAGACTCGTCCACAGCGCTTCGCGCCACACCCGTCGGTAATCGCCCATCTCGTCGGCGCACTGCCGGATCTGCCGGATGAGGGTCCCGATCGCCAGCAGTTGCCGGTTCGTGAAGAGTCTCCGCCAGGTGTCGAAGCCGTAGCGGGGGATCCGCATCCCCAAGGCGCCCTCGGGCGGCGTTGGTTCGTCGGGGAGCCCGAACGGTATGTCGGCGTAGAGCGACTCCAACTCCTCCTCGCCCACCCGAGACGCCGCGATCTCCGCCTCCGTCGGCAACCGGTACTCCTTCCCCCGCTGACCGTTCACCACCACCGCCGTCAGCCGCTCCCCGAGCCGACCCGACTTCCCCGCCGCCCGGAGATCGCGCATCGTGGCGATGCCGCCGCAGCAGGGGCAGGTCGCGCCCCGCCGGCTCATCGTCCCCGCGCCGAGCCTCCGGTCGTGCTCCCGCCGGGCGGCCGCATTCCCCTCGCCCGCGGCGACCCCGGCGTCCACCCCGAACTCGACCCCGGCGCCGTTCTCCCGCGGCCTCATCGTGAGCAGCACCCGCTTCCCCGGCTTCCGGCAGAGCCAGCGGGTCTTGAGCAGCGGCATCTCCGCCCGGCACCCGGCGCATTCCACCGTCCGCGCCCAGAGGTACGCCACCGTCGGCTTCTCCACCCACCGAGGGTTCCGCTCGTCGGCCAGGTACTCGGCCTCGAATTCGGCGTTCAGCCGGTCCAGCCCGGCCCGGACCCCGCCGGCCCCGTCCGGTTCCAGCAGCCGCAGCGGCCGCCGCTCGTACGGGATCTCCTCCGGCTCCCCGGCCCTCCGGCTCCCCGGCCCTCCGCCTCCCCTTCCGCCGCACCGGCTCGAAGTCCGCACCGGTCGGATACCGCGCCGCCAACTCCCGCCGCGCCCCGTCCAGCACGCGGAAACCCCATTCCCGGAGGTGATCCGGGAAACCCTTCGGCTCCGCGGTCTCCTCCGAACGCCAGAGTCCCGGCCGTTCCTCCGTCGGCGCCGCCGCCGGTTCGCCCCCCGGTTCACCGCTCCCCGCTCCCGCCGGCCGCGTTCCCGGCAGCGGCAGCCCCTTCCCCGCCACCAGCGTCGGGTAGTGCAGCGTGCATCGCAGGATGAACCAGGCCACCGGGTTCAGGTCCGCCGCCTCCACCTCGCACCCCAGCCGCAGCGCTTCCAGCGGAATCGCCCCGCCCCCGGCGAACGGGTCCAGCACCCGGGGCGCCCTTCCCGAAAACGCCTCCCGGATCTCCCCCCGGAAGCGCTCCAGTTCGTCCCCGTTCTCCCGCCCCCAGCGGAAGATCCCGTCCCGCCAGACCTTGTCCAGGATCTCCCCGTCCCTGTCCCGGATCTCCACCTCGTGCCCCGCCATCCGCTCGACCACCTCCCGCCGCCCCGCCTCGTCCCCGGGGTCCGGCAGCAGCGTCGCCAGGACTACCGCCCGACTCGCCGCCAGCGGCCTCCGCGCCGGCCAGATGTGGAGCGTCGAGATATGCCCGTGGCGCACGTTCTTCTCGTGCACCGAGTCCCCGGACACCCGCTCCAGCGGGAACGCCGCCTCGATCAGGCGCCGGTCGCTCATGCCGCCCGACCCGCCCGCTCCGGTCTCCCGACCGGGCGAACGCGGTCCGTTCCCTCCCGCCGGGGCCGGTCCGCGCCGGAGATCACCGGAAGGGCCGGCCCGGAGCTCCGGCTCAGCGGGCGCGCACCGGGTTTTCGAGGACGCCCACGGTCTCGACCTCGACGGAGACCCGGTCGCCGTCGTCCATCGGGCTCGTGGTCCCCGGGGTGCCGGTGAAGATCACATCGCCGGGCATCAGCGTCACATACCGGCTCACATAGGCCACGATCGCCGCGGTGTCGAAGATGAGGTCGGAGGTGCGCTGCTGCTGCACGATCTCGCCGTTCAGCCGGGTGGTGAGTTCGAGGTCGTCGTAATCCACCCCCCGGGAGATCACCGGCCCCACCGGCCCGAAGGTGTCCGAAGCCTTGGCGCGGAACCACTGCAGGTCGGCGCCCTGCCAGTCGCGCTCGCTCACATCGTTCCCGGCGGTCACCCCGAAGAGGTGGTCCGCCGCCGACTCCGCCGGGACCTCGCGCGCCTCCCGGCCGATCACCAGCACCAACTCGCCTTCATAGTGGAGGTTCCCGGCGTCCTCCCGCTTCTCGATGGCGTCGCCGGGGCCGACGATGCTGGTGGGCAACTTGGCGAAGACGCCGGGGTAGGCCGAGGGCTCCCGGCCGCCGAGGTGCGAGGCGTAGTTCAGGCCGATGGCGATGACCTTGCCCGGCTCCACCGGAGCCAGCAGGCGCGCGCCTTCCCGGGGCACCCGCTCGCCGGTGGGCGCGCCGCCGGCCCAGGGGGCGGCGTGGAGCGCCACGATCTCCTCCCCTTCGATCCGGCCGTAGGCGGGGGCGCCGCCGGCGGTCTCGAAGCGGACGTACTCGCCGGCCGGCTGCTCCGCGACCGGGACCGGCAGCGGGCCTTCGCTCCCGGAGGCGCCGCCGCCGGCCGAACCGCCGCCGGCCGCTCCGCCGCAGGCCGGGGCGATCGCGCCGAGGGCGAGGAGCAGGCCCGCGAAGAGGATCCGGGGAACGGCGCCTCCGGAACGGGGCGACGGCGGCAGGAACGATCGGGACGATCGGGACGATCGGAACATGGGGGGAATCTCCTTCTCCGCCCCGGGAACGAACGGCGGGCGGACCGACCGGCGAGAGTACCAGCGGGAGGGCGCGGCGCCGGCCCGTCGCGGTCGGCGGCCCGGACACCGGTCCGCGGGATCGGTCAGCCGGAATCGCCGGCGCACTCCGGGGAGCCGAAGCGGGCGCGGTTCCGGGCGAAGAGTTCGTAGCCGGCCCACTCCAGCAGGAGCAGCGGCGGGAGCGCGTACCCGACGAACACCAGCCCCCGCACCGCGGCGCCCCCGGGGCCGGGCGGGGCCGCCGCCAGCAGGAACCGGTTCACCGCGAACACGCCGCCGAAGACCCGCCCGGAGGCCGCCCGGAATTGCAGGCGTCGTTCGCAGTCGGCGCGGGACAGGCCCATCGCCGCCAGGTCCGCCGCGGGGACCTCCTGGAAGGCGGCGAAGGCCATCTCCCGGCGGGAGGCGAAGCGGGCGGCGTACCGCGCCAGTCGGCTGCAGACGCCGCAGTTGCCGTCGTAGATCAGCAGCGGGGCTCCCCGGGGCGGCGCCGAGACTGCCGGCGTCGCCGGTGCGGTCGCCATCGCCGGCGCCGGGGCTAGCGGCTGCTCAGGTCGATCCGCGCGTCGTCCCGGCCGGCGCCGTTCAGCGGGTTGTTCGGCCAGCGGCGGAGCATCCACACCCGCGCGAAGCCGACGCCCACCCCGATGACCGCGGTGACCGCCAGCATCACCCCGATCATCACGAAGGACTCGAGGATCAGGAAGAGGATCCCCCGGGGCGGCTCCGGGTCGGGGAGCGTGAAGAACTCGATCGCCGGCGGTTGCTGCGCCAGCGCGAGGAGCAGGAGTCGGGTCAAGGCGCGGGAACCGGGTATCGAAGACGGAAACGAAGACGAAGGAGGGGACTACGCCGGCGGCGCTCCCGCGGCGGGGGCCGGCCGCTCGACCCCGGCGACCAGGTCGAGGGACCGCGCCAGCGCCCGCTCGATGCGCGCGGTGAGCGGGGCGGTGTCGAAGCGGAACGCCTGGGAGACCTCGCTGCGGATCCCGGCGGCGTCGGCGACCTCGAACCAGATCGGCGGCTGCCCGTCGGCGAGCGCGAAGAAACTCAGGAACAGGTGGGCGGTGCGGAAGTTGGCGCGCGCGAACGGGGAGATCTCCAGGAACCGGGCGAAGAAGAGCGCCGCCCGGGGCGCGGTCTCCAGGTCCCGGCCGCTGTCGCCGGAGATCCACTCCCGCAAGTCCTGGAGCCGGAGCGCGATGGTCTGCGGCGGCGAGAGCCCGGCCCCGGCGAACTGCGGTTCGATCTGCTCGAGCCGGAACGGGGAACGGACGCCGGCGGCGGTCGCCAGCGCGTGGACTTCCGCCGCCAGGTCCTCGCCGGGGTCGCGGTCCGCGGCGGCCGCTTCGGAGAGATGCGCCAGCGCCGCCATCGCCGGACCCATGACCCCTGTCGGGACGACTGCCCCGTTGTCCCCGGTCCCGGCGGCCGCCGCCCGGAACTCGGCCTCCGAGACCGGGGCGCCGGTCAGTTGCAGGGTCGAACGCGCCGCTTCGGGGAAGAGACGGCGGACGCCTGCGGTCCAGCGCTGCTCGCCCAGCCGCCCGACGACGCCGTCGCGCCGCGCCCGCAGTTCCGGGCCCGGCCCCGGCGGCAGTTCGGCGGGCGCCGCGGCCCGCGGATGGAGCGGCAGCGGCTGGTCCACGAACGGGATTCTAGGGGCCGAAGGGGAGCGGACGGTCGGGAGCGGGCGGCGGCCGGCCCCCGGGAACGCCGGGCGAGGGCGATAATCGCCGCCGCCCGTGCTCGCCCGCCGCCTCATCCCCTGCCTCGATGTGAAGAACGGCCGGGTGGTCAAGGGGGTGCGCTTCGTGGGGCTCACCGACGAAGGCGATCCGGTGGAGTGCGCCGCCGCCTACGACGCCGACGAAGCCGACGAGGTGTGCCTGCTCGACATCACCGCCACCTGGGAGGAGCGGGGGACGGCGCTCCGGACGGTCTCCGAAGTGGCGCAGGCGCTCACCATCCCGCTCACCGTGGGAGGCGGGGTGCGGCGCGTGGAGGACTTCGACCGCCTGCTGCGGGCCGGGGCGGACAAGGTGTCGGTGAACAGCGCCGCCGTGGCCCGGCCGGAACTGCTCGGGGAGTGCGCCCGGCGGTTCGGTTCGCAGTGCGTCGTGCTGGCGGTGGACGCCCGGCGGTGGACGGACGGCCCCGCCGGGTACGAGGCCGGGTACGAGGTGGTCGTCGCCGGCGGGCGGACCGCCACCGGCCGGGACGCGGTCGAGTGGATGCGCCGGGGGGAGGCACTGGGCGCCGGGGAGATCCTGCTCACCAGCATGGACCGGGACGGCACCGGGGAGGGGTACGACCTCGAGCAACTCCGGGAAGCCGCCGCGGCGGTCTCCATCCCGGTGATCGCCTCCGGGGGCGCCGGGAACCTGCTCCACCTGGCGGAGGTCTTCGAGCGCACCGGGGCGAGCGCCGCCCTCGCCGCCTCGATCTTCCACCGGCGGATCCACACCCTCCCGGAGGCCAAGCGGTTCCTCCGCGCCCGGGGGATCCCGGTGCGGCCGCCGGAAGCGGACCTGTTCGGCCCCGCCGCCGGGGACCGGGTGGCGTGACCACCGCCGCCGCGGCGGCGCCGGAGATCCGCTGGAACGAGGCCGGGCTGGCCCCGGCGGTGGTGCAGCACCACGCCACCGGGCAGGTGCTGATGCTCGGCTGGATGAACCGGGAGGCGCTGCGGCGCACCCTGGAGAGCGGCGCGGTGCACTTCTGGTCGCGCCGGCGGCAGGAGATCTGGCGGAAGGGCGAGACCTCCGGGAACACCCTGGCGCTCCGTTCGATCCGCACCGACTGCGACCGGGACGCGCTCCTGGTCCGCGCCGCCCCGGCCGGCCCCACCTGCCACACCGGCGCGGTCTCCTGCTTCTTCGAACCCGTAACCGGCGGCGACGCCGACGGAGACCGCCCGGAGGCGCCCGGCGGAGCGGCCCGGTTCGGCGCGATCCTCGACCACCTGGCGGCGATCGTGGAACGGCGGGCGGAAGAGCGTCCCGAGGGTTCCTACACCGCGTCACTCCTCGCCGCCGGGCCCGGCCGCGCGGCGCAGAAGGTCGGCGAAGAGGGGGTGGAGACAGCCCTCGCCGCCGCCGCCGGCAGCGAGGAGGAACTCGTCGGCGAAGCCGCGGACCTGCTCTACCACCTGCTCGTGGCCCTCCGCAGCCGGGGCGTGGCGCCGGCCCGGGTCGGCGCCGAACTGGAGCGGCGATTCCCCCCGGAGCCGGGGAAGACCGCCCGGTCGCGGGACGAGCCGCCGCCGGACGCCGACCCGAACCCGGCGTAACCGGCGCGGTTCAGGCAGCGCCGAGAGCCCCGGCGCCTTCTCCGGGGGGAACCGCCCTTCGTCGAACGTCCGACCGGGCACAACCCGCCGCGGCGCTCCCCGGTCGGAGCAACGGCGGAGGCGACTTCGCAAAGTTGGGCGGTCTCCCCGATGCCGCCGGCGAATCCCGCGTGGCCGGTGGAGGCGGGCCGGGCGCGGTTCGACCGCCGCCGAGGGCCAGCCCGCGCCTCCTCCCGGGTGAACCGTCCCTCGTAGAGCGCCCGGCCCCGAGCACCCCGTCCGGGCGTTCTCCGGTCGGAGCGACGGCGGCGGCGACTTCGCGAAGTTGGGCGGCCTCCCCGATGCCGCCGGTGAATCCGGCGGGGCCTGGTGGACGGCGGCCCGCCGCGGTTCAGGCGGCGTCGAGGGCCGCCCGCGCCTCCTGCAGGACGAACCGCTCCTCGTAGAGCGCCCGACCGAGGATCACCCCGTCCGGGCGCTCCCCGATCGGGGGCGATGGCAGCGGCGACTTCCCGGAGGCGCGCGATCTCCCCGATACGGTCGGCGACCTCCCGCGTGGCCGGTGGAGGCGGGCCGGGCGCGGTTCAGGCGGCGCCGAGGGCCGCCCGGGCCTCTTCCAGGGTGAAACGATCCTCGTAGAGCGCCCGGCCGAGGATCACCCCGTCGAGGCGCTCCCCGGTGGGGGCGGCGGCGGCGGCGACTTCCCGGAGGTGGGCGGTCGTCCCGATGCCGCCGGCGAGGAGCGTCGGCGCCCCGGAAGCGGCGGCCACCCGGAGCGCCCCGGCGACATCCGGCCCTTCCAAGGTGCCGTCGCGTTCGATCCGGGTGTAGATGAGCGCCGCCGCGCCGGCCTCCGCCCAGCGCCGGGCCGCGGCTTCCACTTCGGCCCACCCGTCCCCGGGGTTCCCCGCCGGAGCCCCGGGACCGGCCACCCAGCCGCGGGTGCGCAGCCGGCCGGCGCGCACATCGAGCGCCACCGCCACTCCCTCCGGATCGCGCCGGGCGGCCTCCGCGACGACCGCCGGGGTCTCGACGGCGGCGGTGCCGAAGACCACCCGCGCCGCGCCCGCCTCCCGGAGCGCGGCGAAGGCGGCGAGCGTGCGGACGCCCCCGGCGACCTGGACCGAGAGATCGGACTCGGCGAGCAGCCGCCGCACCGCCCCGGTGTTCGCGCCGTCCCCGAAGGCGCCGTCGAGGTCCACCACATGGAGCCGGCGCGCCCCCGCGGCGGCGAACCGCTCGGCCGCCGCCAGCGGATCGTCCCCGTAGGCGGTCTTCCGGCGGCGCTCGCCCCGGTGGAGGCGCACCACTTCGCCCCCGAGCAGGTCCACCGCCGGGATCGCCTCGACGCCGGGGACCCCCGTCGTCCCGGTGGTCGCCGTCGTCGCCATCGTCGCCGGGGTCGCCGCTACGCCGGGCCCAGGAAGTTCTCGAGCACCCGGGCGCCCAGGCGGCCGCTCTTCTCCGGGTGGAACTGGATCCCGGTCACCCGGCCGGCGGCCACCACCGAGGCGAACCGGCCGCCGTAGTCGGTGGCGGCGGCGCGGGCGCCGGGCTCGGCGGGGTCGGCGTAGTAGGCATGGAGGAAGTAGGCGTAACCCCCTTCGGGAACGCCGGCGAGGAGCGGCGTCGGCCGCACCGCCTCCAGTCCGTTCCAGCCGATGTGGGGCACCCGGAGCCCGGGGCCGAAACGGCGGACCGCGCCGGGGACCAGGCCCAGACCGGGCACCCCGGGGGATTCGTCGCTCTCCGGGAAGAGCATCTGCAGCCCCACGCAGATGCCCAGGAGATGGGCGCCGCCGGCCACCGCGTCGAGGAGGGGGCGCTCCAGGCCGCGCTCCCGGAGGCCGCGCATGGCCTCGCCGAAGTGGCCGTTGCCGGGCAGCACCAGCCGGGAGGCGGCGGCGAGGCGCTGCGGGTCGGAGGTGAGTTCGGCCCGGCCGCCGCGCCGCAGCGCCCGCACCATGCTGGCGAGGTTCCCGGCGCCGTGATCCACCACCAGCACCGGCGCCTGCCGGTCCGCCGGCGCCCGGCGCGGGGTTTCGGGTTCGTCCATCGGCTCGGGGGCCGGGGCTCAGACGCTCAGCGTCCCCTTCGTCGAGGGAACGCCGGCGCCCACCACTTCCTTCGCCTCCCGGAAGGCGCGGCCGAAGGCCTTGAAGACGGTCTCGGCGAGGTGGTGGCCGTTCCGCCCGGAGAGGACATCCACATGGACGGTGAGCCGGCCCCGGTCGGTGACCGCCCGGAAGAAGTCCTCGAAGAGTTCGGTGGGCATCTCCCCGATCCGTTCCACCGGGAACGCCGCCCGCCAGGCCAGGAAGGGGCGCCCGCAGAGATCCACCACCACCCGGGAGAGGGCTTCGTCGAGGGGGACATGGCCGACCCCGAACCGGCGCACGCCCCGGAGGTCGCCGAGCGCCTCGCCGAGGCACTCGCCCAGGGTGAGCCCCACATCCTCGACGGTGTGGTGCGGATCCACCTGCAGGTCGCCCTGCGCCTCCACGGTGAGGGCGATCCCGGAGTGCAGGGTGAACGCCTCCAGCATGTGGTCGAAGAACCCGATCCCGGTGGCGATCTCCGCCCGGGGCGTCCCGGGGTCGAGGTTCGCGGCGACCCGCGTCTTCGTCTCCTTCGTCGTCCGCGCCCGGACGGCGCTCCGTTCTCTCTCGGCGGTCATCGGGTCCTCCCCCGGGGAGTGGGCTTCACGGTCGGTCCCGGTCCGGTCGGCGACGGGCAGGCTGCGCTCAGGCCACCGGGAAGGGTGAGGCCGCGGTGGCGGCGGCGCGCTCCGCGTCGGTGATCCCCCCGGCCGCCAGCGACTCGGCGAGGGCCTCGAGGAACACCGCGTTCTCCTCCGGCGCGCCGACGGTGACCCGGAGCGCGTGGCCGAGGCGCGGATGGCTCGAGAAATCGCGCACCGAGACCCCGCGTTCGAGCAGCCGCCCGGAGAGCGCCAGGCTCGGCAGCGGCGTCCGGAACAGCAGGAAGTTGGCCTCCGAGGGCCGGACGGAGACTTCCGGCAGGGCGCCGAGGCGCGCCGCCAGGGAGTCCCGCTCCGCGGCGATCTCCCGGGTCAACTCCCGGAGGGTCTCCCGGAACTCCATCGCCGCCGCCGCCGCCCGGCAGGTGTACACCCCCACCGGGAACGGCGCCTGGGCGCGGCGCAGCAGGTCGACCGCCTCCGGCACCCCGAGGAGGTAGCCGAGCCGGGCGCCGGCCATCGCCATCGCCTTCGAGAAGGTGCGCAGCAGCAGCACATTCCCGAACTCGTCCAGCAGCGGCCGGGCGTTCCCGGCGGAGAACTCGTGGTACGCCTCGTCCACGAGGAGGAAGCCGGGGGCGGCCTCGGCCAACTCCCGGAGCGCCCGGAGCGGCAGCAACTCCCCGGTGGGGTTGTGGGGGGCGGTGACGAAGACCAGCGAGGGGCGCTCGCTCCGGATCGCGGCGTGGAGCGAGTCGAGGTCGTAGCGGAGATCCTCGCCGAGCGGCACGGCGAGCGCCCGGGCGCCGGAGAGCCGGATCGCCCACGGGTACATCGAGAACCCCGGGGAGGGGTAGAGCACGGTCGCGGCCGGGCCGCCGGCGGCGAGCGCCGCGAGTGCCAGCAGGTCGTCGCCGCCGCTGCCGAAGGCGACGCCCTCGGGCTCCCAGTCGGCGAGGCCGGCGATCGCCCGCCGCAGCGCCGGGTAGTGGACTTCGGGATAGGGGCGCGCGTCGGCGGTCGCCGCCGCCTCGGCCATCGCCGCCGTCAACTCCGCCGGGAGCGGCCAGCGGCTCTCGTTCCAGTCCAGGTGGAGCCGGGCTTTCGGCCGGGTGTTCGTGTCGGCGGCGAACTCCAGCACCTCGGGCCGGACGGCGGCGGTCGGGACCGGCTTCATCGGGAGGCCCCCGCGGCGGCCCCGGGGTCCGGGGCGCGGCTCCCGTCGGGGAAGCGGATGGCCACCGAACGGGCGTGCGCCTCGAACCCTTCCAGCCGGGCGAACCGCTCGAAGTCCTCCCGCAGGGCCCGGAGCGCCTCCCGGGCGCCCCGGAGCCGGCTCTGGCGCCGGCGGAAGTCCGGGACGCCGAGCGGCGAGGCGAAGCGGGCGGCCCCGCCGGTCGGCAGCACATGGTTCGGCCCGGCGCCGTAGTCGGAGGCCGCGGCGGGCGCGTAGCCGCCGAGGAGCACCGTCCCGGCGTTCCCCAGCCGGTCGGCCAGCCGGTCGGGATCCGCGGTCATCACCTGGAGGTGTTCCGGCGCGATCTCCTCGGCGACGGCGACCGCTTCGTCGAGGTCGCGCACCACCACCGCCGCGCCCCGGCGCCCGAGCGCCCGGGCGATCGCGGCCTCGTTCGGCTGCCCCGGCGCCTGTTCCGCCAGGGCGGCGGCCACCGCCTCGGCTTCGGCGGCGGAAGTGGTGACCAGGATCACCCGCTCGTCGCCGGAGCCGTGTTCCGCCTGGGCGAGCAGGTCGGCGGCGATCCAGTCCGGGCGGGCGCTGCCGTCGCCGAGCACCACCAGTTCCGACGGGCCGGCGAAGGAATCGGTGCCGACGAAAGCGCCCACCTGCCGCTTCGCCTCGGCCACATAGGCGTTGCCGGGCCCGACCACCTTCAGCACCGGCGCGATCGTGTCCGTCCCGAAGGCCAGGGCGGCGACCGCCTGCGCCCCGCCGACCCGGTACACCTCGGTGACCCCGGCGATCTCGAGGGCGGCGGCCAGCGCCGGGCTCCGCTCCGGGGCGCCCGGGGGCGTCGCCAGGGCGATCCGGGGAACCCCGGCCACCGCCGCCGGGACGGTGTTCATGAGCACCGTCGAGGGATAGACGGCCGCCCCGCCGGGGACATAGACGCCGACCGAGGCCAGCGGCAGCACCCGCCACTCGAGGACCGCGCCGCCGCCGACCTCCATCGAGAACGAGGCCTCCTCCTGGCGCCGGTGGTAGTCGCGGATCCGGTCGCGGGCGCGGCGGAGGAGCGCCCGGTCCTCTTCGTCGGCGCGGGCGGCGAGGGCGGCCAACTCCTCCCGGGGGAGGCGGAGCGAAGCCGGATCGAGGTCGGCGCCGTCGAACTCCCGGCCCAGGGCCACGAGCGCAGCGTCCCCCTCGCGCCGCACCCGGGCCAGGATCCCGGCCACGGCTTCGACCGCCGCCGGGTCGGATCCGCCGGGGGCCCCCGGTTCCCCTCGCTCCGCCGCGGCCCGCCAGGCGGCAGGGCCGGCGAAGATCGGCAGCCGGAACCGGCCCGGGGCGGCGGGCGCGAGCCGGTCGGAGGACGGTTCCGGCACCGGGTCGGAGGGCTTCCGCTACCGCGAGGCGGAGAGCGCCGGCCGCGGGGAGATCGCGGCGGGCGCGGGCCGCGGCGGCGCCGCCGCGGCCCGCAGCCGGCGGAGCGCCGGCTGGACCAGGCGCCGGCGCAGGCGGAAGGCGGCGCGGTTCACCACCACCCGCGCGGTGCTCTCGAACAGGGTCTCGTCTTCGACCAGCCCGTTCGCCGCCAGCGTGCTCCCGGTCTCCACCAGGTCCACGATGCCGTCGGCGAGATCGAGCGCCGGGGCGATCTCCACCGCGCCGGAGAGCCGGATGAGATCCACCGCGGTCCCCCGGCGCAGGAAATGGCGCCGCGCCGCCTCCGGGTACTTGGTGGCGATCCGGAAGGGAGGCTCCGGCAACGGCCGGTCCACCGGGCGGGCGAGCACCATCCGGCAGCGTCCGACCCCCAGGTCGAGCGGCGCGTAGAGGCGCGCCGGCTGCTCTTCGAGCACATCGCGTCCGACCACGCCCAGGTCCGCGGCCCCGTGTTCCACATAGACCGGCACATCGCGGTCCTTCACGAAGAGCACCACCGTGTCCGGGCCCTCGACGCGGAGGCTCCGGTCGCCGCCGTCCGGCGCCGGCAGGGGGATTCCGGCCTGGCGCAGCACCGGTTCGGCGGCGCGGAACAGCCGCCCGGTGGGGAGGGCGACGAGGAGTCGGGAGTCCATGGGGCGGCCGGGGTCGAAGCGGGCGGATTGTAGGGGCGCACCGGCGGACGGCCGCGCGCCGGGCGCCGCCGCCGCAACGACCGATCGGAGGTCCGGCGGAGGGGTTGGCGGAGGGTCGGGCGGAAGACCCGGGGAGCGGTCAGGAACCGTCGGAGGACGGGGAGGGTTCGAGGCGGATCGTCCGGTCCTGCCGCCGGGCCTCCCGCGCCCGGGTGAGCGCGGCCACCAGGGGGGCGGCGGGAGGGGCGCCCGCCGGAATCCCGGCCGGGGCCTCCCCGGCGTCCGGCCCCGCCGGCGGCGGGAGCGGGATCGGCTCCGGCTGCGGCTCGTGGCTCCCGGCGGCGTCGAGGAGGCCGGCGATCCGGTCCACCCCGAGGGCGAAGCCCACCGCCGGGCGTTCCGCCCCGTAGCGGCCGAACAGGTCGTCGTACCGCCCGCCGCCGCCGATCTCCGCCCCGGCGCCGGGGGCGTGGATCTCGAAGACCAGCCCGGTGTAGTAGTCGAAGCCGCGCAGTTCGGCGAGGTCGAACCCGAACCGGTGGGAGAGACCCAACCCTTCGAGCGCCCCGGCGATCCGCCGGAGTTCGGCGACCGCCGCCCGGGCCCGGGCCGGGAGCGGGGCCGGATCGGGCGCCTCGAGCGCTTCCGCGCCGCCGGAGCGGTCGAGCGCCGCCACCAGCGGCGCCGCCGCCGGCCCCAGCGCTGAGCGGATGCGCGCCCGGTCGCGCCGATAGAGGCCGGAGAGAGCCTCCGCGCGGACCGCGGCGGCGTCCGCGCCCCCGGGGATCTCCGCGAGCGCCGCGTCGAGCAGCGACAGCGGATACCCGGCGTGCCCGAGGGTGATCAGGAAGCCCTCCACGCCCAGCCGTTCGAGCACCTCCACCGCGATGAGCAGCGTCTCCAGGTCCGCCGCGAGCCCTCCGGCGAAGTGTTCGATCCCGGTTTCGCAGTCGGTCGCCGGGAGGAGGCGCCGCTCCTGCCGGCGGACGGTGTCCCCGCGGTAGAAGAGGCGGGAGAGACCCGGCGAGGAGTTGGCGGCGGCGATGCGGGCCACGAGCGGGGTGAAGTCGGAGCGGAGCGCGAACAGGTCCCCGGCTTCGGTGAACCGGTAGGAGGCGCGTTCCGACCACCGGCCGCTGCGGGCGAACACCTCGGCGTAGTCGAACAGCGGCGCCACCACTTCCCGGTAGCCCCACCCGGCGAAGGCCGAGGCCGCGGTCGCTTCCACCCGCCGCAGTCGGGAGGCGGCGGCGCCCACCGGGGAGGCGGCCCCGGAGGGGTGCCCCTGCGGCAGCGCCCCGCCCCGGGGTCCCGGCGGAGACGCCGGCGGGCGCCCCGGAGAGTCGGGTCGGCGGTGGGGTCCGCTCATCCCGACGCGCCGCCCGGGGAGGGCCCGGCCCGGTCAGTTCCCGACATAGCGGGAGAACAGGGTGCGCGCCTCCGCCGGGTCGCTGCTGCCGTGGACGATCGTCCGCCCGTCGGGGAACACCACCAGCCGCCGGCCCCCGACCTCGAACTGCAGCAGGTGGGCGGAGGCGCGGAGCGAGCCGCGGGTCTCGGGGAGCGCCTCCAGCCGGGCGGCGAGCCGGGAGAACAGGTCGTCCCCTCCCGGCCCGTCCCCGGCGGCGTGGCCGTTCGCCGCCGCCGGCCGCACCTGCACCGCGTTCCGACCGCAGAGGGTGAGCGAGGAACCGGCGTTCTCGGCGCTCAGGAACGGGAACTGCCGGAGCCCGCAGGCCGGACAGTCGGGGTCGGGACCGCCGACCTCCATGCGGTAGGCGCTCCGCTCCCAGACATCGAGGTGCCAGATCCCGGCGGCGAGGTCCTCCCGCCGGCCGGAGAGCAGTTTCAGCGCCTCGGCGACCGCGTAGCCCATGACCGCGGCGACCGCCGGCGCGATCACCCCGGCGGTGTCGCAGGTGGGGGAGGACCCCGGCGGGGGCAGGTCCGGGATCACGCAGCGCAGGCAGGCGGTCTCGCCGGGCACGACGGTGAAGGTCATCCCGTAACTGCCGACGCAGGCGGCGTAGATCCAGGGGAGGCCGGCTTCGACGGCGGCGTCGTTCAGGAGGTAGCGGGTCTCGAAATTGTCGGTGGCGTCCACGATCAGGGCCACCCCCTCGAGCACCGGACGGATGTTCCCGGCGTGGAGGTCGAGCGCCAGCGGCTCGGTGAGGCAGTCGGCGTTGACCCGGGCCAGCCGGCGGCGGGCGGCTTCGGTCTTCGGGATCCCTTCCGCGGCGTCCGCTTCCTCGTAGAGCGACTGGCGCTGCAGGTTCGAGAGTTCGACCGTGTCCCGGTCCACGAAGCGCAGTTTCCCGACCCCGGCCCGGGCCAGTTGGTCGAGGGCGGAGCAGCCGAGCGCCCCGGCGCCGACGACGAGCACCCGGCTGGCGGCGATCCGTTCCTGCCCCGCCTCGCCGATCGGCGAGAAGAGCGTCTGGCGGGAATAGCGCCCGTCGTTCACGGCGGCGGGAGTCTAGGCGGTGGTCGTTGTCCTGCCCTCCCCCGGCGGGGCGTCCGCCGGCGGAGCGCCCCGGAACCAAGAGCGCGCGATCCCCGGCGGTAGCATTCCGGCGATTCGCCGTGAACTTTCGAGCGCTGCAGGGATCCCTGCGGGGACTTCTGCAGGGAGTGTCGCCGGGAGCGCCCGCACGGCGCCGGTTCCCCGCGGCGCTCGCCCTTCCGGCGGCGTTCCGGACAGCGTTGCCGGCCGCGCTCCTGCTGTTCGTCGGCGGCGCCGCCTTCGTCCCGCCGGCGGCCTCGCAGTCGGTGCTGCCCCTCGACGAGGTGCGGGCCGGCATGGTCGGCGAAGGGCGCACCGTCTTCCGGGGCGAGGAGATCGAGACCTTCGGCGTCGAGATCCTCGGGGTGCTGCGGAACCCCTTCCCCGGGCGCAGCATCATCCTGGCCCGGCTCTCCGGCGGGCCGCTCGAGCACACCGGCGTCATCCAGGGGATGAGCGGCAGCCCGGTCACCGTCGAAGGGAGACTGGTCGGCGCGGTCGCCTACGCCTTCCCCTTCTCGCGGGATCCGATCTGCGGCATCACCCCCTTCGAGGAGATGGTGCGCTTCACCGAGGAGCGTCCGACCGACCGGGAGGCAGCCTCGGGCGGCGGCAGCGCGAGCCGTCTCTCGCTGTCGTTCTCGCCGGCCGGGCTCCCGACGCTCGCGCGGACGCCGTTCTCCCCCGCCGGCGGCGACCCCGGCCCCCGGACGGAGAACGCGGGCGGATCTTCGTGGGAGAGCCACCGCCCGGTCCCGATCCGGGCCCCGCTCTCGGTGGGCGGCCTCGATCCGGGAGTCGCGGACGCCCTCGGCCCGCTCTTCCGGCAACTGGGGATGGAACTGGCCCCCGGCGGCCTCGCCGCGGCCACGGCGGCGGGCGCCGGCGCCCAGACCGACGGGAACGACGAGCCGCCCCCGCGGCCGCGCCCGGGCAGCCCCATCGGCGCCACCCTCATCGGCGGCGATCTGGTGCTCATGGCCGGCGGCACGGTGACCCATGTGGACGAGGCCACCGGCGAGGTGTACGCCTTCGGCCACCCCTTCGTCGGACTGGGCCCGGTGGCCCTCCCGATGCAGGAAGCGCGGGTCGAGGCCTCCATCGCCTCGCTCTCGAACTCCTTCAAGATCAGCAGCGCCGGACGGAAACTGGGGGTCTGGCGCCAGGACCGGGTCGCCGGGATCCGCGGTGAACTGGGGGCGCGGGCGCCGCTGATCCCGCTCACGGTCACGGTCCGCGGCAGCCGGGGCGGCCGGCGCGAGTACCGGATGGAACTGGTGGAGCACGACCTGCTGACCCCGCTCCTGGCCTACTCCGGGCTGATGTCGGTCCTCTCCCAGGAGGAGCGCCTCTCCGGGCCGCAGACGGTGCGCCTCTCGGCGCGGATCGGCGTCGCCGGCGGGCGGACACTCGCCCTGGAGGATGTGTTCGCCTCCGGGCTCGGCGGCTCGCTGGAGCAGGCCTCGGCGCTGGTCGCCGCCCCGGTGGCCCTCCTCCTGGGCAACCCGCTGGAACGCATCCCGGTGCGCCGGGTGGAAGTGGAAGCCAGCGCCCGCGAGGAAGCGCGCACCGCGACGCTCACCCGCGCCTGGATCGAGTCCTCCCGGATCCGGCCGGGCGAGTCGGTGACCCTCCACCTGGCCACCCGCGACTACCGCGGCGAGGAGCGCGTCCGGACGCTCCCGGTGCCGATCCCGGCGAGCGCCGCCGGGGAGACCCTGGACCTGCTGGTGGCCGACCGGGCGGTCGCGGCGGCCGCCGACCGCACCGAGGGCGCCGCCGGCCCGCCGGCGCGGGTGGAGCAGATCTTCCGCGCCATAGACCAGCACCGCCGGCAGAGCCGGCTCTATGTGCGCCTGCTCGGCACCGGACGCACCGCGGCGGTCGTGGGCGGCGCCTACCTGCCCTCCCTGCCGCCGAGCGTCCGTTCGGTGCTGTCGCGGGATTCCTCCGGGGGCTTCACCCGGTCGCTCTCGCACTCGGTCCTCTGGGAAGGGCGCCTCGACTTCGACGCGGCGGTGACCGGAACCCGGCGGCTCACCCTGGAGGTGGAACCGCGATGAGGGTTCTCCTCGTCCGCCCGGGACGCCGCGCCGCCCCGAAGACCGTCGCGGCGCTCGGCGCCCTGCTGCTCGCCGGACTGGCGTTCGCCGGAGGGCGCGACTTCTGGCGGTTCGAGACCGGCGGCGACTTCCTCTCCGGCGAGAGCGAAGGCGTGAGCATCGGCCCGGAGGCGCGGGTGCGGCTGGCCCCCACGCTGCGGTCGCTCCACGACTCGGAGCAGCCCTTCGTCTGGGCGGTCGCCGGGGACGGCGCCGGGGGCCTCGTGGCCGGCGGCGCCGGCGGCGACGGTCTGGTGCGGATCCGGGGCGGCGAGACCGAGGTCCTGGCGGACACCGGCGAGGCCGCGGTCCACGCGGTGGCGGTCGGCGGCGACGGCTCGGTGTTCTTCGCCACCTCCCCGAACGGCGACCTGCAGCGGGTCTCCCCGGGGGGCGAACGCACCGTCCTGGCCGACCCCGAGGCCCGCTACCTCTGGGCGATCGTTCCCGAACCCGGCGGCAGCGTCCTGGTCGCCACCGGGATGCCGGGGGCGGTGCTCCGGGTAGGGCCGACCGGGGCGACGGAAACGGTGTTCTCCGCCCGCGAGGAGAACGTGACGGCGCTCCACCGGAGTCCCGACGGGGTCCTCCACCTGGGCGTCGAACCCTCCGGGATCGTCTTCCGCATCGACGCCGCCGGCGACGCGATGGCGCTCTACGACAGCCCCCAGGCGGAGATCCGGGCGCTCGCGGTGAACAGCGCCGGGGAGGTCTTCGCCGCCGCGGTGGCCGAGTCGGGGGGCGAAGACGCCGCCTCGGCAGCGCCGACCCCGCCGGCCGGGTCCGGGCCGCCGCTCGCCGGGGTCACCACCTCGGTCTCCTTCCGCGCCCTCGCCGGGGCGGCGCGCGCGGCGGTGCGTTCCCGGCGGCAGGGGGCGGAGTCGGAGGGCGGCGCGGCGAAGAACGCGCTCTACCGGATCGCGCCCAACGGCGCCGCCGCCGCCATCTGGGAATCCGACGAGGATCGCCCGCTCGCGCTCTCGCTGCTGCGCGACGAACGGCTGCTGCTCGGCACCGGCAACCGGGGCCGGCTGTACCGGATCTCCCGGGACGGGGACGCGGCGCTCCTGCTGCGCGCCGACTCGGAACAGATCACCGGCGCCTGGACCGACGGCGAAACCATGCTGCTCGCGGCCTCCAACCCCGGCCGGGTGCTCTCGCTGGGGCCGGCGCCCCGCACCGAAGGGCGGTATCTCTCCCGGGTGCTCGACGCCGGCGGCGCGGCGCGCTTCGGCCGCATCGAGTGGGAGACCCGCACCCCGCCCGGCACGGCGGTGACCGTCGAGACCCGCACCGGGAACTCGGAGGAGCCCGACGACACCTGGAGCGACTGGAGCGCGGCCGCCGGCGGCAGCCCGGTGCCGAGCCCCGCGGCCCGGTTCCTCCAGTGGCGGGCGATCCTGCGTTCCGACGGCGGCGTCTCCCCGGAGTTGACCGCGCTCGCCGCGGCCTACCTGCCGGAGAACCTGGCGCCCCGGGTGACCGCGATCACCCTCCACCCCCCGGGCCGAGTCTTCGAGGAGATGCTGAACCCCTCCGCCCCCCGCCTGCAGGGGCTCGAGAGCCGCCCGGAGGGAACCCGCGCCGAGCGGGAGAACCGCCCGCCGTCGGGTTTCGGCGGCGGGAACGGGCGCCGTCTCTACCGTCCGGGGATCCGCACCGCCACCTTCGCCGCCGCCGACCCCAACGGCGACCGCCTGCGCTTCCGGGTGTCGGTGCGGCTGGTGGGCGAGGTCGAGTGGCGGGTGCTGCGCGCGGGGCTCCGGGAGGGAGTCGTCGCCTGGGACACCTCGGCGATGGCCGACGGCCGCTACGAACTCCGCGTCGAAGCCGGGGACGACCCGGACAACCCGCCGGAAGAAGCGCTCGCGGGAGCGAAGACCAGCCGCCCCTTCCTGGTGGACAACACCCCGCCGGCGATCCGCGGCCTCACCGTGAGCCGGGACGGCGCGATCCGCTTCACCGCCGAAGACGCCCGGAGCCCGATCCGCCGGGCCGAGGTCTCCGTCGGCGGCGGCGAGCCCCTCGTCCTCCGCCCGGCGGACGGAATCGCCGACTCGCTCACCGAGGAGTACGAGGGCGTGATCCCCGACTTCCCGGCGGAAGCGGCGACGGTGGTGGTGCGGGTGGAGGACGACCCGGGCAACCGCGCCGCCGGGGAGGCCGCCGTCGGCCGCTGACACCCCCGGCGGCGCCGACCGCGATGGCGCCGCCGACCGCAGCGGCGCCGACCCCGAGGGCGCGGACTCCGGGAGCGCTGCCGCCGACCCCGACCCCGCCGGCACGGCCCCCGGCCGGCCCCGGCGCGCCCGCCTGGTCGTCTTCGCCCGGAACGAACCGCCCGGCCGCATGAAGACCCGGCTCTCCCCGCCCCTGACGCCGGAAGAAGCCGCCGCGCTCTCGGTGGCGATGGCCGAGGACCTGATGGAACGCCTGACGCTGCTGTGGCAGTCGGCGGCGAACACCAGACCCGGATGGGCAGACCCGGACGACCCGATCTCGTTCGAAGTCCACCACCGCCCGGCCGGGCTCACGGGGGAACTCGCTCCACCGTTCACCCGGGAACTCCGTTACTCCGGCGCCCCTCCGCGCCGCCCGGCCGACGACAGCGCGTCGGCGGGGCCATCGGAGCCCGAGATCGGAGCGCGAGGCCTCGAGGTTCCTGCCGGCTGGTCCGTGGTCCCGCAGGGCGGCGGCAACCTGGGCGACCGCCTGATCCGCGCCGCAGCAGCCGCCTCCGAAGGCGTGGAACGGCTGGTCCTCGTCGGCGCCGACGCCCCCCTGCTGCCGCTCTCGCTGGTGGAACGGGCCTTCGCCGCGCTCCGCGATATTCCGGTCGCCCTCGCCCCCGCGGACGACGGCGGCTATGTCCTCCTCGGCCTGGCCACCGGACGCCTGCCGGGGACCTCCGTCGCCGCCCTGCTGCGCGAAGTCCCCTGGGGAACCGCCGAGGTCCTCGAAGCAACCCGCCGAAACGCCGCCGCAGCCCGCCTGGAAGTCGAGATCCTCCCCCCTTCGTGGGATGTGGACCGCCCGGAAGACCTGATCCGCCTCCGGGAGGGAATCGCCGCGCTACCGCCCCCGGACCGCCCCCGCCGCGTGGATGATTTCTTCTCCCGATCCTCTTTCCGCGCGCCGGCGACGACCTGATTCCCGCACGAGTCTCGGGGAACGCGGCACCCTGTCGAGGTCGCTCCCTCGAGCCTCCGTTCAGCCTCCCAGGACGAAGCGCGCCCGCTCTCGCCGCAACATTCCGAACGGACTGACGCACTCGACGCCGAGCGCGATACAGGCGTCCGGGACCTTGATCTTCTTCGGGCTGGCCGCCGGGACTTCATGCGTGACCACGGTGAATCCCCCGGTGCGCGCCTGGGCGACCAGGTAGTAGTCCGCGACCATCAGGAACCCGCGCACCGCGCCCGGCTCGTAGCCGGCGGTCGAGGCCCAGCGACTCGTCATCGCCAGCGACTCGAAGTCGGCGCTGCCGGGACGCCGAAAGAACTCGGCTCCCTGCGGCTGCGCCCATTCCGACAACTCGTCCCCGACGGCCAGGAGTTCGTCCCGCACTCTCTCGATGCTGAAGACTCTTCCCTGTTCGTGCGCTTCGGCCAACCAGTCCCAGAACGCCGGGCAGAAGTCGAACCCGTAGTGCAGGTTCTTGGCCTGTATGAACACATTCGTGTCCAACAGGTACCGCATCAGGTCGTGGCCCCCAGCGCTTTCGCGAGGGTTTCGAAGGTGGCCGCCCTGCGGATACCGAGCAGGCGGAACGACTCCGTGAAGGTCACCCTCCCTTCCAGGGTGCTGACCACGATGGCCCGGGCGAAGCGCCGGCCCACCCGGGAACCGAGCGTCGCGTAGAAGTCGCCGCCGCCTCCGCGGTTCGAGCGCGCACGGTCGAATTCCTGCGACCAGAGATCTCGATACTCCCCGGCCGTAAGCAGGTCGGCGTCGCGCAGGCGGCGGAGGATCACCGGACGACTCACCTTGAACCGCCGTGCAAGACGGGAGAGACAGGCATCCGTTTCCTCTGCCGGGTCGTAGGCGCTGCGGATCCCGGAGAGCGGCGCCAGGAATTCGGCCGCCAGCCGATTGCACCAACGCTCGGTCCGGTGATCCGGCCCCGGAGCGCCGCGTACGGCGCTGTCGGAGAGTCCGGTCTCGTCGAGGGCGATATGCGCCACCTCGTGCGCGAGCGTGAACATCTGCGCCGCCTTCGCGTCCGCCCCGTTCACGAAGACCAGCGGCGCCAGCGAATCGGCCAGCGCGAAACCCCGAAACTCCTCGGGGTCCAGGCGGCGACGGCTGTTGCTGCCGACGATCCCGCTCACCATCACCAGGATCCCGGAGGCCTCGCACCGATCGCGGAACCTCCGCAGGGCCTCGCTCCAGGTGGGACAGTCGCGCCGGGCGTCGAGATCGAACCCCAGCGCTTCCCGAAGCCGGGCCGCCGCCCCGACCAGGTCATCGTCCCGGCGCAGCGAGCCGACGAGGGAGCACTCGGACTCACCGGTGACCGCCGCGTACTCGCGGTACCAGTGCTGTCGCTCCTGGCACTGGTACACGGTGTCCAGCAGGTCGCCGCTCGAAGCGCGCACGGGCCGGTCGGCCACGGTGCGGAAATCGGGAATCGGCAGATCCTCGTCCGGGGGGTCGTCGAGGAACAGGAAGCCGACGGCGACGCGGGCCACGCGGGCGAACTGCTCCAACTGGCGCAGAGTCGGCTGCCGTTCGCCTCGCTCCCAGTGCCCGAACCGCGGAAATCTCTTCTCCACGGCGGCGCGCTCCAGGCCGGCCCGTCGGAGCGCCCATCGAAGTACCGCCGGACTCACGGCGACGCGGACGGGGCGCGCCGGCTCGGTGGCGTTCATGGAAGGCTGGCCTGGAATCGGTTGCCGCCCAACTCGCCGGAGGTCCAGAGATCACCGAGGCGGTAGTCGGCGAGCCATTTGCCCATCCTCTCGCGGTCGAGGCGGCGCATGGTGGTCTCCCCGCCGTGTTTCTCGCAGACCACGACGCACTCCGGGTGCTCCGTGAGGGCGTCCACCAGGATGTCGGAGTGGGTCGTCACGACCAACTGGGTGCGTTCCGATGCCTCCACCAGGAGATCGGCGACCGTCGGCATCAGGTCGGGATGGAGTCCCAGTTCCGGTCCCTCGATGCAGACGACGGGGGGCGGCTCCGGATGCAGAAGGATCGCCAGCAGGCTCAAGTAGCGCAGAGTTCCGTCCGACAGCCGGCTGGCCGGAATCGAGCGGCCACCGCTCTCCTCGAGGACCAGCGACACCACTCCGCCAGTAACCGGACAGACGACATCCACGATGCCATCGAACAAGCGACCGGCTGCTTCCAGGAACCGGCGTTTGTGTTCTCCGTGGAGATTGGAAAGCACGAGCGCCAGATTCTCGGACCCCTCGCCGAGAAAGTCACTGCGACCGTGGGCGCTCGTCGGAACCCGCACCGGCGCACTCGGCCCGAGCGACCAGTTCCGATACATTCGAATCGCCTCGTAGTGTTCCTTCAGCCGCCACAGCACCGGGTGGTCCGGCGTCGCCGCAAAACGGAGCATCGAGTCGGCCGGTCGGAAGTCCCCTTCGTATTCCACGGCCCCCTGCCCCACCACCGGAGCCGTTCGGGCGAGTTGTTCAGAACGATGTGTCCAGTCCGCGCGCTCCGCCTCCTTCCCCGCCGCGTCCGCTTTCCGGGCCATACTACGAGCCACGGTCACGATCCGCTGTGGTCGGAAGTAACTCCGGTGCGGTCCCGAATCGCCATCAGGCGGCGACGGTTCGATCCGTTCCTCCCTCACCGCAACGCCTCCGTTTCCCTCGCCGATGGCGATCTCGTGCTCGACAGGTCCGACACCGGAAACCTCGAGGCGGGCACGAACCCTCAAGTCGGGAGCGCCAGCCGAGATCGACCCCTTCCACCCCCACTCCCGGAGTCCTCCGGAACGAGCGATCGGCTCGGTGAACTCCCGTGAGACGCCACGGAAGAGGGAGATCACCTCCATGAAGTTGGACTTGCCGGAACCGTTGGGGCCGATCAGGACATTCAGCGGCTTCATCGGGAGCGTCGTCCCATCAGGGCCGAACGAGAGGAGTCCCGAGATGCGGATCTCGTGGAAGAGCATGAGAGAAGCCTATCCCTCCTCTTCGGCTTCCGCGTTGTCGAAGAGGGCCTTCAGGAGGTCCAGTTTCTCCCCGACCTCCCGCGGGATCTCCTCGCGCGGAACGAGGGGTACCAACTTGTGGAATTCGCCCTTGCGGAGCAACATCGGCTGCCTCGTACGATCCGCCAAGCGGCGAAAAAACTCCTCGGCGAAGTCGCTCAATTTCGAGTCCTTCGTAAACGCGTCCCAGAGCACGCGTCGAACTCCCGGATCGGCCTTCTGCCACACCTCAGGAGCCCCGCTCCTCTCCGCGAAGATGCGCTCCTCCATCAGCGCGTCGAGTACCGAGGACACTTCTCTCCGGAACCCGTCGAAGAGCGTCGAACCTTCGAAGCAAGCCAACGCATAGCCCTCCAACAGTGCCGGGGTAATCAAGTAGTTCTCGATCTCGTACCGTTCCCAGTAAGCGATCCGAAGGCCTCCCTCATCCGAGTCGGCGTGCTGTCCTCCGTTCCGGTCGAGGATCGCGAGTCCACGAAGCCCGGGAACGATTCCGCGAATGCCGTAGAAGTGCGCGTCAGGAGTCACGCCGTAACCGCCCTCCACACGTTCCAATTCGGAGTCCAAGTCACGGGCCGGATGGTTGTCTTGGACGAAGAATGCATTCAGTCGCTCGTCCCAGTCGCCGGCGGCCGGATGATCCAGACGGCCCGCAAGAGCCCGGAGCAGGTCGAGATCGGTGCGTCCCTCGACGTACAGCACATAGCCACGCTGACGCGCACGAACATAGTTCTCGGCGCCGAATTTGCTGAGGGCGGCAGAGATCGCCGGCTTTTTCGCCAGATCGTCGGCTCTTCCTCGGAGCAGCATGGTGAGATTGTGTTCCGACGCTTCCCTGAGAACGATTTCGGAATGAGTGACCAGTACGATCTGGGATTCGCGCAGCGCCGCCAGATCCCGCAGCAGGATGAAGACTTGTCGCTGTCGAAGGATCTCCAGATGGGCGTCCGGCTCATCGATGAGCAGGACGCGCCCGCGGTCCGAATACAGATGAGCCAGGAGCAACAGTGTCTGCAGCATCCCGCGGCCGGCCAAGGAAATATCCAGTGGCTCCCGGGCTCCACGCTGGCGATACTGGAGCGAAATGCTCCCCCGGGCAGTCTCCTTGGGATTCCCCAATTCGACGGAGAACAGGCGCGTCATCAGGCGGACGATCTCCTGCCAGTCCTCTGGCTTTCCGGAGTGCACCATCAGGCAGAGGTTGCGCAGAACTTGGGCAGTCTGTCCCTGTCCCAACAGGACCCGAATGCGACCGGGCTGGAGAACCGGTTCCTCCATCTCCAGGCCCGACATCGGGTAGAGAAGGTCCACCTTCAGGTTGGCAGCGAAGCGCAACATTTCCCGACTCGTCAGTGTCGCGTCGTCGGGGACACAGTACACGAGATCGTCCCCGTAGTTGCGAAAGCGCATCCCCACGGATTCGACCCGGCCCTCGCGTTCAACTCCGGCCGTGATTCGGAGAGGAATGTCTTCGCTTCCCCGCCGGACCACCAAGTTCCGCCAGTAGTGGCGGGTGCGCAGCACCGGCGCCGAGACGATCGCGAGACGGTTCAGCGAGGTGGCCGGACGATCTTTCGGCGTGTTCTCCCCCTTCGCGTCCCACCAGGTTCGAACGGCCTGCGACCACAGCGCAATCGCCTGCAGCACGGTCGTCTTGCCGCAGTTGTTGGGGCCGATGAGCACCGCCGGGTGGTCGAGTTCGATGCGTTGGCGTTCGCCGAACCGCTTGAAGTTCTCGATCTCGAGGTAGTGGAGGATCCTCATCGCGGTGTCTCGGCGCGCCGGGGGCGGGTTCTTCGGGAACGAACCGGGCGGGTCAGCGCGACTCCAGGAGGGCGGCGGCGGCGCGGAGGCGGGAGCGGAGGGCGTCGAATCTGCGGCGGTGCAGGGGGGTCGGGGTGTCGAGCGTGCCCTGGCGGACCTGGTCGCCGGTGAACTCCGAGTAGAGGCGGGCGAGCCGGGCGCGCGCCGACGGGTTGCGGAAGCCGCCGCCGGAACCGAGATCCCGGAGCGCCGACCGCTCGGCCTCGGTGAGGCGGGCTTCCTCGACGGAACGGTGCGACGCGGCGGCGCGGCAGGCCTCGGCCAGGGTCTCGCGCACGCTGAGCAGGAATGCCGACCGCTCGGCATAGGCGGCGGCGCTCACGGTCACCGACGGGTCGAGCCGCACTTCGAGGGGAACCCGGCGCTCCTCGCCGAACGCCGTCAGCCGCACGGTGTAGCGGCCGGTCGGCACCCGCGGGCCGGCCGCCGCGCAGGCCCCGTTGTCGCCGGCCGCCTCGACCGTCCGCCGCAAGTCCCAGACGATCCGCTGGAAGCCGGGACGCGCCTCGACCGCAGGCGTCGCCACCACCGTTCCGTCCGCGTCCCGGATCTCCATCTCCGGCGTGGCGGCGTCGTCTTCGCCGCCCGGCGGCAGGAAGACCGTCAGCAGCGCACCCGCCGGCGGGTTCTCCCCGGCGTAGCGGGCCTGCGCTTCGTAACTCTCGTGTTTCCACGGGAGGTACACCAGCGCCGGCCGGGGTTCGAAGAGTTCCACCCGATCGCCCGCCGGGTCGTGCTGCGCCAGGGGAGCGCTGTCGTCGAGGATGTAGAGCGACCGCCCGTGGGTGCCGAACACCAGGTCGCGGTCGCGGGGGTGGATCTCGATGTCGTCCACCGGCACCGGCGGCAACCCGCCGCCGACCCGCATCCAGGAATCGCCGCGGTCGAAGGAGAGGAAGGCGCCCACTTCGGTGCCGGCCACGAGCAGCCCCTCGCCCTCCGGGTGTTCCACGACCTCGTTCACCCACCCGCGCGGGAGACCGTCGCCGATGGAGGTGAAGGTCGCGCCCCGGTCCTCGGAGACGAACAGGTACGGGGTGAAGTCGCCGGAGGCGTGCCGGTCCAGCGCCACATAGAGCCGGTCCGGCGCGTGGGCCGAGGGTGTCACCCGGCTGATCGTCGCCCGGAACGATTCCCTCGGCAGGGCGTCCTCCAGGAATTCCCAGGTGGCGCCGTCGTCGTCGGAACGCGAGACCCGGCCGTCGTCCGACCCCGCGTAGAGCAGCCCCGGGACGAGCGGGGACTCCGCCAGCGTGGTGAGCGTTCCCCAGTGGGAAACCCCGTCGTGCATCGAGAGGATCCCCTCGGCCGGCAGCACGCCGAGGATGGGCAGTTCGCTCCGGTCCTCGCGCAGCGTCAGGTCTTCCGTCGCCCGCCAGGCGGCGCCGAAGTCGTCGGAGAGGAACATCCGGTTGCCGCCGAAGTACACCCGGCCCGGGCGATGGGGAGAGGTGTCCATCGGGGAGAGCCAGTGGAATCGGTAGCGGTCTTCGTCCTCGCGCGGGTACGGGCGGACCGTCGTCCGCTGGCCGTTCGCGGTGTCTATGCGGACGATGTTGCCGTTCTGCGAGGAAGTGAACGCCAGGGCCGGTTCTTCGGGCGCCGCCGCCTGGTCCATTCCGTCGCCGAAGTTGGTCTGTTTCCAGTCGGCGTTCAGGATGCCGGCCTGGTTCCGGGTCGCCGAGGGCCCCACCCAGGAATGGGTGTCCTGCGCCCCGCCGTAGATGTTGTACGGCGTTTCCATATCGAGGGAGATCGCGTAGAACTGGGTGAGCGGAATGTTGTTCATCTTGCGCCAGGAGAGCGCCCGGTCCCAGGATTCGTAGATGCCCCCGTCGCCGCCGAGGAGCAGGTGGGAAGCGTTTGTCGGGTCGATCCAGAGCGCGTGGTGGTCGCCGTGGACGCCGATGTCGTAGGTCGGCGTCATGTCCCGGTTCTCGAGGAAGGTATGCCCGCCGTCGTCGGACAGGTAGAACCGCGCCCCGAGCACATAGACGCGCCGGGGATCGCCGGGATCCACTTCGATATGCGAGTAGTACATCGGCCGGGGGTTCAGGTCGGAGATCCGCTCCCAGGTCCCGCCCCGGTCCGGGGAACGCCAGGTGCCGGACTCGGTGGCGTGTTCGACGGTGGCATAGACGACGGTCGGCTGCGATTCCGAGATCTCGATCCCGATCCGTCCCAGCGGCCCCTCCGGCAGTCCGCCGGCGAGGCGCTGCCAGGTGCGGCCGGCGTCAGTGGTGCGGTAGATGCCGCTCTCCGGCCCGCCGCCGTTGAAACCCCAGGGGGTCCGGCGCCGGGTGTAGGCGGCGGCGTAGAGGATCGCCGGGTTCGTCGGGTCCATCTCGAGGTCCACGACGCCGGTGTCCTCGGAGAGGGCGAGCGAGTGGTGCCAGGTGGCGCCGCCGTCTTCGGTGAGGAAGACGCCGCGGTCGCCGCCGGAGCGCCAGAGCGGCCCCAGCGCCGCCACGAAGGCGCGGAGCGGACGCTCCGGATCCACCACGATGCGTCCGATGTGTTCGCTCTCGTCGAGGCCGACCCGGGTGAACGACTCGCCGGCGTCGAAGGACAGGTACACCCCGTCGCCGAAGGAGGAACTCTGCCGGTTCGCCGGCTCACCGGTCCCCACCCAGACCGTCGCCGGGTCCGAGGGCGCGAGTTCCACGGCGCCGAGGGAGGTAGTCGTGTACTCGTCGAAGAGCGAGTCCCAGGTGGCGCCGTTGTTCCGGGTGCGGAAGAGGCCGCCGGACGCGGTCCCGGCGTAGAACTCGTAGGGGCGCCCGGGAACCACCGCCAGGGCGGAGACCCGCCCGGACATCACCGCCGGGCCGATGGAGCGCAGCGGCAGGTCGTCGAAGACCGGGATCGGGGATTCCGGCGCGGTCGGACGCTCCTGGCCGCCGCTCGCCGGGCCGGCGGTCAGGCCGACAGCCAGGCCGGCAGTCAGGCCAACCGTCAGGGCCGGCGGCGCGAGCAGGGGGAGCGTTCTCCGGGGGGGCGTTCCTCGGGGCGGGGTGCGTGGGTGCATCGTTCTCCGGTTCTCGGTCGGTCGTTCCGCGGGGATCGGCCCCCGGGGAGAGTGGACTGCAGGGACGCGAACGGCGGGAGCCGGCGCGCCCGAACGGAATAGTACGGGCCGAGGGACCCCCGCTCTGCCTCCGCGCCCGGGACCGCCCCGGCCCGGACCGTCTCCCGGTCGGCGGGGCCGGACGCTCGTCCGGCCGAGCCCCGGGATCGCTCCCGGAGACCGCGGGCCGCGTCCCTCCGTCCGCCCGGCAGCGGGCCGGCTCCGCCCTCACCGCCTCCCGGAGCGAGGAATCCCGGGCCGGTCAGCCTCTTCGGGGACGCAGCTTCGGCCGGGCTCCGCGCCGCCACGGGGCGCCCCGGGCCGACGGAGCCCGACCTCCGCTTCGGAGCCGCGCACATCGCCGACGAGGTTCCTGAATTCCGGGTGCCGGGAACCGCCGGCGCGACGCGACGGAAGGCCCGGCGCGCTCGAAGCGGACCGCGCTATCTTCCCCGGCGAAGGGTCGCCTCCAATTCCGCATCGCCAAGAGGCGTGAGGGATGCCTGGCCAGCCCAACATCAGGGACCCGGCTCCGGCCGGGCGGCGGGTTTCGGGAGTCCGCCGGGCGGCCCCGCGGGACTACCAGGCGCAGTCCCACCTCGCTCGCTCGTCCGCAGCGGGCGACGACCACCGGCCGGAGCAGGGCGGGGTCGGCCCCGGAACGCAAACGGCGCCGGGCGCGGGCGCCGAACCCGCGAGGTAGTCTTCCGGCGAAGGGCCGCATCCGCCGTCACCGCCTCAGGGCGTGAGGGATGCCTGGCCAGCCCGATACAAGGGACTCGGCTTCACGCCGAGCGGCGGGATCGGCTCCGCCGGAGCGGCCCCACCGGGACTACCAGGCGCAGTCCCACTTCGGCTCGTTCGTCGGCATTCCGTAACGAACGGGAGATCGCGACGCCCGGCAACGAGCGGGCGGCCAGAAGGGCGGCCGGCCGACCGCCGACAGCGGCCGACTCGATCTCGATCCGGCGGGCTAACGTTCTCTACACAAGGGCCGCATCCGTCTGCATCGCCAAGAGGCGTGAGGGATGCCTGGCCAGCCCAACACTCAGGGACTCGGCTTCGCGCCGAGCGGCGGGATGGACTCCGCCGGGCGGCCCCGCGGGACTACCAGGCGCAGTCCCACCTCGCCGCGGAGTTCCGCAAGCCGAGACGAGACGACGAATTCCGGGCGCGGAAGAGGACCGGTCAGCCCCCGGCACAGACAGTGTTAGTCTTCCCGGCAAGGGCCGCATCCAATTCCGCATCGCCAAGAGGCGTGAGGGATGCCTGGCCAGCCCAACATCAGGGACTCGGCTTCGGCCGAGCGGCGGGTTTCGGGAGTCCGCCGGGCGGCCCCACGGGACTACCAGGCGCAGTCCCTCCCCCTGCCGGCGAAGCCAGCAAGTTGCGAAACACCGCCTGACCGTCTTCCCCGGAAGCGGCTTGGGCGATCATGCGCTCGACATAGGCCCGGTCGGCTCCGAGCGAGTAGAAACTGATGAGGCGGACTCTTCCGGCGTCTCTGGGCGCTCTTCCCAACACCGAGTTGTAGTAGGTCCCGCGGACCCGGGAGAGCAGGTTCAACCGGAGGGCCAATCGCTCTGGCGCGATTCGCCGTGCCGGCATGTACCGCATGACGACCTGGGGCTGCTCGATGAGTCGGGGCAGCAGCCGATACACCGCGGCCGTGAGCCGGTGGCCCTCGTACTGTCTCCGGCCCGCCTTCGTCTTCTTCTGCCATTGCCCCTTCTGTTTCCGCATCAGGTCTTCGCTCAGACGCACGGCCTGTGTCTCGGCCCCGAGCCAGTCCCGTACTTCCCGCTCGGACACGCCGACCAGAAGGTCTCCGCGCGGCTCGTAGAGGAAGCGTTCCAGCGTCGGGCCCTCCACGATGGCGCGGGCCGCGGCGCGCGCCGGCGCCTCCTCGCCGGGCCCGAATCGCTCGTCGAGGGGATCCACCGAGAAGCAAACCACGATGGGCAGTTCGTCGAAGAGCCCCACCGGAGGATCCTCAGCCGATGCCGTGGCGGCGGAGTTTTCGCCAGAGGCCCTGGCGGGTGATGCCCAACTCCCGCGCCGCCCGGACGCGGCTGCCGGCGGTGCGGCGGAGCGCGTGGAGCAGCACCAGCCGCTCGAACGCCGCCGCGGCGACCGCCAGCCGGCGCATCTCGATGAGCGGCGCCAGGGCCGACGACGGTTCCGGGGACGACCCCGCGGGCGGTTCCGGCCCCGGTTCCCCCGGTCGTTCGGCCGCCGGTTCCGCCGGGGTCGGCGGCGCCGCGGCAACGGCCGCCGGCGCCACCCCCGCCGCCGCCGCGCCGGACGCGCCCAACATCGCCGACTCGATCACCCGGACCCCGGGGTGGCGGAGGATCGCCCCGGCCAGCGACGACTCCAGTTCCCGGATGTTCCCCGGCCACTCCCGACCGGCCAGCGTCGCCAGCGCCTCCCCGGACAGCCGCGGCGGCGGCACCCGGAAGCGCCGGGCGAGCCGGGCCAGGAGCGCCTCGGCGATCGCCCCCAGTTCGTCGCGGCGCTCCCGGAGCGGCGGGAGTTCCAGCCGCACCACGCAGAGGCGGTAGAACAGGTCCGCCCGGAACTCGCCGGCGGCCGCCCGCTCGCCCAGATGCCGATGGGTGGCGGCGATCAGCCGGAAGTCCGACCGGCGCAGGCGCACCTCGCCGACCCGCCGGTACTCCCGCTCCTGCAGCACCCGCAACAGCAGCGACTGCGCCCGGGGCGAGAGTTCCCCGACCTCGTCGAGGAACAGCGCCCCCCCGTCGGCGGCTTCGACCAGTCCGGGGCGCGAGGCGGCCGCCCCGGTGAAGGCGCCCCGCGCGTGGCCGAAGAATTCCGCTTCGAGCAGTTCGTCGGGGATCGCGGCGCAGTTCACCGCGACCAGCGGCCGGCCGCGGCGGGCGCTCCGGTCGTGGACGAACCGGGCCAGCAGTTCCTTGCCGGAGCCGGTCTCCCCCTCGATCAGGACCGGGGCGTCGAAAGGCGCGACCCGCTCCGCCTCCCGGAGCAGCGCCCGCATCCGGGGCGAAGCGGCGACCAGACCGGCCGCACCCCTGCCCTCTTCGCCCCCGCCGGGGCGCGGCGAACTCGGAAGCGCCCGCTCAGGCGCGTTCTCGAACGACGGCACCGAGGTTCGACTTCATTCGTTTCAGGATCGTCCGTCGGACTTTGGCAATGTCGTTTTCGTCGAGAGTGCGGTTCGGGGCGCGGTAGAGCACCCGGAGACCCACGGAGCGGCCGCCCCGGGACGAAACGTCCGGAGCGGCGCCGGCGGCTTCGTCGCCGCCGAATCGGTAGTCGTCGAACACCCGCGCCTCGGCGACCAGCGGGTGGCTCTCCGCCTCCCGCACCAGGTCGCCGGCCAGGGCGTCGGGGCCGACGAGGAAGGCGAAGTCCTCCGCCGCGGCCGGGTAGCGCGGCAGGGGCGCGGCGGGCGCCGGCGCCGCGGGATCCGGCGCCGCCCGGAGGATCCCGGCGAAGTCCAATTCCCAGCAGAAAGCTTCTTCTTCCAGACCGAAGGCCGCCGCCGAGCCGCTCTCCACCTGCCCCGCCATCCCCACCCGGACGCCGCCGACGAGGACCGCGGCGGTGACCCCCGGCGCGAACCCGAACGCCTCCGCCGGACGGAACTCGGCGTCCAGGCGGAGCCCGGCGAGCACCCGTTCGAGGGTCGCCTTCAGGTCGAAGAAGTCCAGCCGTTCCCCGGTCGGGTTGCCGTACCGGTCCCGACGGACACCGGAGAGGAGCGCCGCCGCCGCTTCGACCTCGTCGGGCCGGCCGGGGGCGCCGTCGGGGCGCGGCCGATACAGCCGGGACACCTCGAAGAGGGCCACGCTCCGCGCCCCGTGATCGTGGTTGAAGGCGGCGGCGCGGAGCAGCCCCGGCCGCAGCGAGGTGCGGAGCGAGTCCCGGGCCTCGCCGAGGGGGTTGCGGATCCGCAGCGCCGGCGCCTCCCGCCGCTCTTCCTCCGACAGCACCGCCGCCAGATCCGCTTCGGACAGGAGCGAGTAGGTCAGCACCTCGGTGAGGCCGGCGGACGCCGCCAGGTCCCGCACCCGTTCCCGCAGGGCCCGCCCCGGGAGCGGCGGGTGGTGGGGGATCGCCCCCTCCAGCGGCGCCGCCGGGAGGTCGTCGTAGCCGAGGACCCGCGCCACTTCCTCGACGAGGTCGTCCGGGACGCGCACCTCGCGCCGCCACCAGGGAACGCCCACCGAGAGCGCTCCGTCCCCGCCGGGTTCCGCCGAGTCCGCCCCGTCGGCGGCTTCCACGGTGAAGCCGAGACCGGTCAGCGCCCCCTCGACCGCCGCCGGAGCCGGATCCATCCCCAGCACCTGGGGAATCCGGGAACGGCGCAGGCGGATCCGGGTCGGTTCCTCCGGCGCCGGCCAGGTGTCCACCCGCCCCGACGCCACCCGGCCGCCGGCGTGCTCGGCGAGCAGCCGACAGACCCGGGCCGAGGCGATCGGCGCCAGTTCCGGGGGCAGATCCCAGGAGAACCGCCGCGCCGCGTCGGTGAACAGGCCGTAGCGGCGCGCGCTGCGGCGCACGCTGACCGGGTCGAAGTTCGCCGCTTCGAGGAGTACCCGGCGCGTCGAGTCGGTGATCTCGGTGGCGCGCCCGCCCATGACCCCGGCGAGCGCCACCGGCCCGGAGGCGTCGGCGATCACCAGCCGCTCGGGGTCGAGTTCGAGGCGCTGCCCGTCCAGGGTCACCAGCGTCTCGCCCGGCGCCGCCGCCCGCGCCGTCAGCCGGCCCTCGCGCACCCGGTCGTAGTCGAAAGCGTGGACCGGCTGTCCGCATTCGAGCATCACATAGTTCGTGAGGTCCACCAGGTTGTTGATCGGGCGCATTCCCGCCGCGACCAGCCGGGACTGCATCCAGTCCGGCGAGGGGCCGACTTCCACTTCCTCGATGAGCGCCAGGGTGAAGCGGCGGCAGAGGCGGGGGTCGGGGATCTCCGCCGCCGCCCGCCCGCCGATCTCCGCGCCGGGGGAAGGGATTTCGGTCTCCGGGAGGGTGAGCGGCGCGCCGGTGAGCGCGGCGACCTCCCGGGCGACGCCCAGGATCGAGAGGGCGTCCGCGCGGTTCGGCGTCAGGTCGAGGACGAAGACCGTCTCCCCCAGGACCTCGGCGAGCGGCGTCCCCGGCGGCGCTTCGGTGTCCAGCACCAGGATCCCGGCGTGTTCCCCGGAGAGGCCCAGTTCGGCCTCGGAACAGACCATGCCGCCGGAGACCACCCCGCGGATGCGGGACTTCTTCAGCCGGCGCGGCTTCCCGGTGGCCGGGTCGGTCAGGACCGCCCCCTGCCCGGCGAAGGCGATGTCCTGCCCGGCGGCCACATTGGGAGCGCCGCAGACGACCGTCGGGCGCTCTCCCCCGCCCCGGTCCACGGTAACCAGGCGCAGCCGGTCGGCGTTCGGGTGCGGGGCCACTTCCAGCACCCGGCCCACGACGACTCCCTCCCAGTCGCCCCCGGTGCGCTCGATCCCGGTGACTTCGATCCCGGCGAAGGTCAGCCGCCGGGCCAGCGCCTCCCGGTCCGCCGGGAGGGGAACGAACTCGGCGAGCCAGGTCAGCGGGACGCGCACGGAGGTCGCAGGGCCGGGGAGGGCGCGAGGGCCTCCCGAGGGCGGGTCACGAGAACTGCTCCAGGAATCGCAGGTCGTTCTCGTAGAAGCGGCGGATGTCGCGGATGCCGTGGCGCAGCATGGCGATGCGCTCCACGCCCAGACCGGCGGCGAAGCCGGTGTGGATCTCCGGGTCGCAGCCCATCCGTTCCAGGATCTCGGGGTGCACCATCCCGGCGCCGAGGATCTCGATCCAGCCGGAGGGGCTGCTCACCGCCACCTCGACGCCGGGTTCGACGAAGGGGAAGTAGTCGCAGCGGAAGCGGATCTCCCGGTCCTCGCCGAAGAGGCGGCGGGCGAACTCGTAAAGGGTCCCCTTGAGGTGCGCCAGGGTCAGGCCCCGGTCCACCGCCAGCACCTCGGTCTGCATGATCATCCACTCGTGGGTGGCGTCGGTGGCCTCGCTGCGGTAGGTGCGCCCCGGCGAGATGAGCCGGATCGGCGGCGGATGCTTCTCCAGGTAGCGGATCTGGTTCGGGGAGGTGTGGGTGCGCAGCAGCAGCGGCTTCCCGTCCGCGTCCGTCTGCTCCAGGTAGAAAGTGTCCATCGCCTCCCGCGCCGGATGGTCGGCGGGGATCCGCAGCGCCTCGAAGTTGTAGTACTCGGACTCCACCTCCGGGCCCTCGATCACATGGAACCCCATCCGGGCGAAGGATTCGACGATGGCGCGCTCGGTCAGGGTGATGGGGTGCAGCCGGCCCGCCGCCAGCGGCCGCCCCGGGAGGCTCACATCCACCGGCGCCCGCCCGGCCCGGCGGCGCGCCTCCAGGGCGGCCTGTTTGTCCTCGAGCGCCTGCCGCAGGCGGGCCTTCGCCCGGTTCAGGAACCTCCCCGCCGCCGCCCGCTCGGCGGGGTCGAGCGCCGAGAGGGAGCGCAGACCCAGGTGGAGCCGCGACTTCCGCCCGAGGTGCCCGGCGCGCCAGGCCTCGACCGCGGAGTCCTCGGTCAGCGGGGCGAGGGCGGCGACCGCCGCATCCACCTCGGCGGCGGAGAGGAGGGGCGGCGCGGGTGCGGGGACGGACTCGGACACGAACTCCGGCCGGCGGGCGCAACTCAAGGGCCCGGGCCGGCGCAGGAAGCGGGGATGCTAACCGCTCCCGCCGGACGACGACGGCCGGCCGCCGGGCGGGCGCGGTTCCGGGCCGGGAGTCGCCCGGCGCCGGGAGCGACCCGACCGGCCCCGGGAGTCCCGGCATCTCCGGAACCGGCAGCCGAAGAGCGACGGCTCGGCGGCGACCCGGGGACGCCGACAGCGCGACGCCCGGACCCGGGGACCCCGACAGGTGTCGAGTGACACCAACTCTTGCGCATTCGGGGAACACGAACTCTGGCGCACTCGGCGGTTCGGAGGAACGTCTTGGGGGTGGAGGAGTGATGGCTGGCGGACCTCCGTGGGGTTCCGGGCGAGGCCCGGAGCGTGGAGGCCGGTCACTGCCCGACCAACCGGCACACGATGGCGAGGAGGCCGTACGGAGGGCGCTTCGGGGTCCTTCCAGGGGTGGGGAGCCGGTCGTCATCGGTCGGGAGAGCCCCACGGTCTGGAGCGAGTCGGAGGAGCGCTGGACGGCGGGGAACCGGAGGGCCGGCAGTCGGGCCGGACGGGTTTCGGGGGAGTCCCGCAGGGCCGAGAGAGGCTGCCGTCCAGGCCCGGGAACCGCACGTTCGTCCGCTCCCGCAGGAACCCGCAGATCCCCGGCAACTCCAACCATTGCCGGTCGGCCTGCGAGTGGAAGGGCCAGTCGAAGCCCTTCGGAGTCTTCCCCGGGGGCACCGCGCCGCAGCGCCATCTCCACCCGCCGTTCTTCGTGCTGCTCGATTCTCTGGTTCCGGAGTCCGACCGGAGAAGCGACGGGGGTCAAACCTCCCGAGCCGCTTCCTCCAACAGTTCCGGCAATCGCTCGGCGGTGAAGTTCAGCCGCGGCACCCGGCAGCGGTCCGCCGCGCGACACCGAGACGCACGAACGGATCTCCCGCGTCGAGGGCCGCCGGTGGTGGTGGAACCGGGTGCTCCTGCTGCCGTACATCGCGGCCCGCCGGCGAGGTCCTCCGCCGGACTCCTCAGCCGGCTCTTCTGACCGGGGTCCGGGAACCGCTCCGGCCGCCGGAGCCCCGCCGGTCCACCCATCCGGCGGACCGGCCGGCGGCGGAGTCCCGGTCGGCAGTTTCCGTGACGGTCGTCCGGGCGGTGGCGGGGACGCAATTCGGGACCCGGGAAGACGCGAAAAACACGACTTTTCCGAAATCGGGCTTCCAGGCGGCTTTCGGTGGGCAGAAATCGAGCGGCATCCGTCCTGGCAGGATCGAGGGCCCCGGCTCTCGTTCCTCTCGACCCTCGATCCGCCCCCCGGAGGCGCCCGCTCATGGCGAAGACCGCAAACGCTCCGTCCCCCCGGAACTTCCCGGAGAAGAATCCGGAGAAGAGCCCCGAGGAGACCCCGACCGACGGGTCTCCGAGAGAAGACCACTCGCCAGGCGACCACCCGGCGGGGAGCCACCCCCCGGAAAATCCCCCGGCGCCGACGACGGCAAAGGGCCCCGCCGGGCCCGCCGCCGCCCGGGCGGGCGCCTCCCCGACCCGAGCGAACGGGCTCCGACCGGCAGACCGGGGCGCCGATCCCGTCGCCGCGCCACGATCGGCGGTGGCCCGGTTTGCGCGCCGGCGCGGGCGGGACTACGCTCGCGGGGAACCGAAAGCCGCGCCCGAACCAGTGACCCCGAATCCCGCCCCCGCTCCCCGCTCCGACGAGGCGCCCGCGACTGTCGGTGACCTGAAAGACCTGCGGGCGGAGGTCCGGGCCACGAGCGGTGACCTGAAGGTCGTGCGCGGCGACCTGAACGCGCTGCGAACGGAAGTGCGGGAGGACGTGCGCGACCTCCGCAGCGCGCTGGACGCCCATGCCCGGCGAGCGGAGGAGCGCACCGCGGCCTCCGAGCAGCAGCTCCGGGCCGCGATCAGCGACTCCGAGAGGCGCACCACGGACGCGATCGCGCAGGTCCGCGAGGAAGCCGTCGCTTCCGAAAAGCGCACCGTCGCCGCGATCGCACAGGTCCGCGAGGAAGCCGTCGCTTCCGAGAAGCGGCTCGCGGACGCGATCGCGCAGGTCCGCGAGCAGGCTGCCGCTTCCGAGGAGCGCACCATGGCCGCGATCCAGGCCACCGAGACGCGGCTAGTGGACGCGATCGCGGAGGTGACGCGGCTGTTCGAGGCGCGCGACACCGGGACGAACGAACGGATCACCCGCGTCGAGGGTCGCCAGTGGTGGTGGAACCGGGTGCTCCTCCTGCCGTACATCGCCGCCGCGGGCGAGGTCCTCCGCCGACTCCTCAGCCGGCTCTTCTGACGGGGGATCCGGGCACCGCTCCGGACGCCGTCGGGCCGCCCGCGTGGGGTGTTTCGCGGGGGCCGGGCATCCCCGGGGAATGTCCGTAGAATTCGCGGATGCCCGAAGCCCTCCTCTCCACCTCCCTCGACACCTCCCTCGCCGGCGTGAGCCGGGTCTCGCAGGGCAAGGTCCGGGACATCTACCGGGTCGGGGACGACCTGCTGCTCGTGACCACCGATCGGGTTTCCGCGTTCGATGTGGTGCTGCCGGAGGGGATCCCGGAGAAGGGGCGGGTGCTGAACAGCATCAGCGCCTGGTGGCTGGCCCGCACCCGGGAGATCGTGGACAACCACCTGCTCACCGCGGAAGTGGACGAGTACCCGGCGGCGCTCCGCCCGGCGCGGGGGCTCCTCGAAGGCCGCTCCATGCTGGTGAAACGGCTCACGCCGATCCCCTTCGAGTGCGTGATGCGCGGCTTCCTCTACGGCTCCGGCTGGAAGGAGTACCGCCGGGAGGGCAGCGTCTGCGGCATCCCCCTGCCCGAGGGGATGCAACTCGCCGACCGCTTCCCGGAGCCGCTCTTCACCCCGGCCACCAAGGCCGAAGACGGCCACGACGAGAATGTGAGCGAGTCCTTCGTCGCCGACGCGCTGGGGGCCGAACTCACCGCGCGCCTCCACCGCATCTCGCGGGAGATCTACGAGAGCGGGGTGGCGTGGGCGAAGGAGCGGGGGATCATCATCGCGGACACCAAGTTCGAGTTCGGCCGGGACGACGAAGGCCGGCTCCACCTCATAGACGAAGTGCTGACGCCGGACTCTTCCCGGTTCTGGCCGGCGGACGACTACGCCCCCGGCCGCCTGCAGGCGAGTTTCGACAAGCAGTTCGTCCGCGACTACCTGGAGACCCTCGACTGGGACCAGAACCCCCCGGCGCCGAACCTGCCCGACGAGGTGGTCCGGGGAACGACGGAACGCTTCCTGGGCGCCTACCGCCGGATCACCGGGGAGCCGCTGCCCGAACGCCGGTACGCCGGCGCCTGACCCGCCGGCCGCCCCTCCGGGAGGGGTCCGCCCGGGCGGGCAGCGCGCGAACGGGACCCCGCCCGGAAGGAACCGGGGAACCGTGAGGGCGCCGGAGTCCGCCGGACCGGTTCCGGCCGCCGCCGTCGCGGCCGGAGCACCCGGTCCCGGGGATTCCGGTCCCGGGGATTCCGGTCGGGGCCGGCGGCGCTACCGGTCGCGCCGGCGGAAGTTGCCGCCGCCGGGGCCGCCGGGGCCGCCCCGCCGGCGCTGGCGCGGGGGCAGCGGCGGCAGTCCGGCGCGCTCCCGGATGATGTCCTTGCACGACAGCCGGATCTTCCCGCTGCCGTCCACCTCGATCACCCGCACCTCGATCTCGTCGCCCTCGCGCAACTCGTCGCGGACGCTGTTCACATGGCGGTCGGCGATCTCGGAGATGTGGAGCAGTCCGTCGGTGCCGGGCATGATCTCGACGAAGGCGCCGAAGTCCACGATGGTCTTGACCTCGCCCCGGTAGTCGCGCCCCACCTCGGGCAGGCGGGTCACGGCGATGGCCTCGATCCGCTCCTTGGCCTGGCGGGCGGCGGCGGCGTCGTGACCGGCGATCTGGACCGAACCGTCGTCGGAGACATCCACCCGGGCGCCGGTCTCGTCGGTGATGCCGCGGATGGTCTTGCCGCCGGGCCCGATGACATCGCGGATCTTGCGCACCGGGATCTTCATGGTGAGGATCGCCGGGGCGTACTGCGAGGTCTCGCTGCGGGGCTCGGGGAGCGCGCCGGCCATCGCCGTGAGGATGGCGGTGCGCGCCTTCCGCGCCTGCTCCAGCGCCTCGGTCACGATGTCCAGCCGCAGGCCGGAGATCTTGATGTCCATCTGCAGGGCGGTGATGCCGGCCGCGGTGCCGGCCACCTTGAAGTCCATGTCGCCGAAGTGGTCCTCGGCGCCGGCGATGTCGGTGAGGATCCGGTACTGGTCGCCCTCGGTGATGAGCCCCATGGCGATCCCGGCGATGGGCGCCTTGAGCGGCACGCCGGCGTCCATGAGCGACAGGCAGCCGCCGGCCACCGCGGCCATGGAACTGGAGCCGTTCGACTCCAGGGTGTCCGACACCACCCGGATCGCGTAGTTGAACTCCTCCTCGCCGGGGATCGCCGGCGCGAGCGCCCGCTCGGCGAGGGCGCCGTGGCCGATCTCGCGGCGGCCGGGGCCGCGCATCATCCGGGCCTCGCCCACCGAAAAGGCGGGGAAGTTGTAGTGGAGGAAGAACCGCTTCTCGCCCGAGCCGTGGACCCAGTCGAGCCGCTGGCTCTCGCTCATCGGCGCCAGGGTGGTGACCACCAGCGCCTGGGTCTCGCCCCGGGTGAAGAGCGACGAACCATGCGCCCGGGGGAGGACGCCCACTTCGCAGCCGAGTTGGCGGATCTCGTCGAAGGCCCGGCCGTCGAGGCGGCGGCCCTCGTCGAGGATGGTGCGGCGCAGGATGTCCTCCTCGAGCGCCTTCATGACGGCGCCCACCTGCCTCTGCTCGTCCTCGCTGCCTTCCTCGGAGAGGCTCTCGGCGGCCGAGTCCTTCACCGCGCTCACCGCGGCGGTCATCTCCGTCTTCGAGGGCAACTGCATCGCTTCCTTCAGCGGCTCCCGGAAGCGCTCCCCGATCCGCGAGGCGAAGTCGGAGTCCGGATCGTCGGCCACCACGACCTGCTTCTTGGGCTGCACCCGGTCCACCAGTTCCTGCTGGATGCCGACGATCTTCCGGATGCCCTCGTGGGCGAACGCCAGCGCTTCCACCATCCGGGCCTCGGGCAGATCCTCGGCGCCGGCTTCCACCATGACGATGGCGTCCTCGGAACCGGCGACGACCAGGTTCAGCGTCGAGCGGTCGAGGTCGGTGTAGGTCGGGCAGAGCACGAACTCGTCGTTCACCAGACCCACCCGGACCGCGGCCACCCGGGTGTCGAAGGGGATGTCCGAGACGCAGAGCGCAGCGGCGGCGCCGGTGATCGCCATCACATCGGAGTCGTTCTCGCGGTCCGACGAGAGGAGCAGGCAGGTGACCTGCGTCTCCTTGCGCCAGCCGGAGGGGAACAGCGGGCGCAGCGGGCGGTCGATGAGGCGGCAGGTCAGGATCTCCCGCTCGTTGGGCCGCCCTTCGCGCTTGAAGAAACCGCCGGGGATGCGGCCGGCGGCGTAGAAACTCTCGCGGTAATCCACCGCGAGCGGCAGGAAGTCCGCGTCGGGGCGGTCGTGACGGGAAGCGGAAACGGTGGCGAGCACGACGGTGTCGCCGAGCCGCACGGTGACCGCGCCGGCGGCCTGTTTCGCCAGTTTCCCGGTCTCGATGAGGAGATCGTTCGCGCCGATCTTCGTCTGTACTTGATGGATCACTCTCGGTGCCTTCCTTCGATGAAAACGCCTGCCGACAGGTTCAGCGGAGGCGTGGCGCCGTCAGGGCGACGGCGCGGGGGTGTCGGGGTCTCGTGCTCTTCGGTTCTCCGCGGGGGAGGCGCGAGGCTCGGCAGTCGGAACTCAGGGTCGTCGGGGAGAACGGAACGGGAACGGGAAACGCGGGGGGAGACGGCGAGGGATCGGGGCGGCCTGGCGGTTCGCGTCGGGTCGGGACTGCTTTCGTCGGGCGGCTTTCGTCGGACGACTTGCTACTTCCGGAGGCCCAGGTCCGCGATCAATGCGCGGTATCGGTCCACATCCCGGCGGCGCAGGTAGTCGAGCAGCCGCCGGCGGCGACTCACCATCTGCAGGAGCCCGCGGCGGGAGTGGTGGTCCTTCGCGTGTTCGCCGAAGTGGTCGGCGAGGCCGGTGATCCGGGCGGTCAGGAGAGCCGCCTGCACCTCCGGCGAGCCGGCATCGGTCTGGTGACGCCGGTACTTCTCGATGATCTCCCGTTTCTTCTCGGGTGTCAGTGCCAATGCCTCGGTTCCCGGCGGATCGCCTGTCGGTTACTGCGGTCGGTTTGCATTGCGGTTGCTGCGGTCCGGCGGCTGCTCGCCGCGGGTCCCGGCAGCGGCGGAATCCGCGAAGAGCGCGGACGCCGAGGGGCTGCCGGGTGCTTCCGGTCGCTCCGAAGCGACCTCCGCTGCGTTCGATCCTCTGCGTTCGTTTCCCACTGCGTTTCGGTCCACCGCCCTTCGGCGGCATTCGATGCCCGCGATCGGTTTCGCGATCAGGTTTCCCGCGTCGGCCCGTCGTGCGCGGCGAACCCTACCACAGCGGGCCGGACCCGGTCGGGCCTTCCCGATCGTTCCCCCGATCGTTCCCCCGATCGTTCCCCGACCCTTCCCGGCCGGTGTCCGGCCGACCGCTCCTCCCGCCGACCCGATCCGCCGGCCCCGTCCGGCGCCTCCTGCCGCTCCCGCTCCCTCCGACCGGTCCGCCCGCCGCTTCCGCTCCCCGTCGCTCCTTCCCTGCCGCTCCTTCCCTGCCGCCATCTTCTCCAGATGCATCTTCCCGGCCGCATCTTCCCTGCCCCTCCTTCCCGACAGCGCTCCCTCGGGCCGGAGCCGACACCGCGCCCCGAGATCCCGGAGGGATGATGCAGCGGGCTTCCTCCCGGGTCATTCCTCCGGCGTCGGCGGCGACGCGCCGCTCCCTCCCGACGCGCCGGGATCCGCGCCCGCCGGTTCCCAGACGACGAGCGGCCTCCATCCGGTCTCGCCCGCGGTGACCACCGCCACCAGCCGGCGCTCCGGGCCCTCTTCCGCCCCCTCCTCTTCCGTCGTCAGGCGCCGCACCGCCGCGCGCGGGCGGTCGTCGGCCCCCGGCGGCGGCCGGGCCCCTTCCGCGACCTCCGCGAAGGGGACCGGACGACCGTGGCGCAGACGGCGGAGACCGGACTCGCCGAGTTCCAACCGGGGCATCCCGGCGAGGGCGGCGAGCGGGTCGAGCAGCGGCGCCGCCTCCGCCTCCGCCGCGCGCAGATCCTCGAGCCGCGCCGCCGCTTCGACCCGGAACGGCCCGACCGCGGTGCGGCGGAGCGCGGTCAGGTGCGCCCCGCAGCCGAGACGCTCCCCCAGGTCGCGCGCCAGCGCCCGGATGTAGGTCCCCGGCCCCACTTCGCAGGCGATCGCGGCGGCGCCGTCCTCGTAGCCGAGCAGTTCCAGCGTTTCGACCTGCACCGGGACCGGGGCCAGGGCCGGCGGCTTCCCGGCGCGCGCCAGCCGGTAGGCGCGCCGCCCGCCGACCTGTTTCGCGGAGAACGCCGGCGGCCGCTGTTCGATCCGGCCGACGAACTCCGGCAGCGCCGCGGCGACCTCCGCCCCGGTCGGCGGCGGCCGTTCCGGGCCGAGCGCCTGCCCGGTGCGGTCGTCGGTGTCCGTCGCCCGGCCGAACCGCACCGTCGCCCGGTACCGCTTGGAACCGGCGCCCACGAAGCGGAGCAGCCGGGTGGCCCGCCCCACCCCGATCGGGAGCAGCCCGGTGGCGAAGGGGTCGAGGGAACCGGCGTGACCGCAGCGCGGCCCGCCCAGCAGCGTGCGCACCCGGCGCACCGCCGCGAACGAGGTCAGCCCCTCGTCCTTGTCGAGCAGCAGCAGGCCCGGCTTCAGGCAGACCCCTCCGACCCGGGCTTCGAGGCCCGGTCCGCTCCGGCCCCCGTCGCCGGCGGCGCTTCCGCCTCCCCGGGCGCCGTTTCCGGCTCCCCGGGCGGCGCTTCCGCTTCCTCCGGCGCCGGCGATTCCGCGGGCAGCGCCTCCACCGCCTCTCCCGAGGGCGACTCCCCCGGCGCCACGGCGGCCGCCTCATCCTCCGGGGAGCGGGCGCGCTCCGCTTCGAGGATCTCCTCCAGCCGGATCCCGAACTCCACCGAGGGGTCGAAGACGAAGCGCACTTCCGGCGTGCCGCGGAGCCGCAGCCGACTCCCGAGCAGGGAACGCACCCGGCCCCCGGCCCGGCGCAGCGCGGTCAGCGTCTCCTGCTGCTGCGCCGGTTCGCCGAGCACGGACACATAGACCCGCGCCAGCGCCAGGTCGCCGGTCATCGCGACCCGGGTGACCGTCGCCCGCCCCACCCGGGGATCGGCCAGGTCGAACCGCAGGATCGCGGCGACCTCCTGCCGGACGCGCTCCGCCACGCGCTCGCGCCGCCCGCCGGTCCGCACCTCAGCGCCCCCTTCCCGGCCGGCCGCCCCGGCGCCGTCCCGCCGGTCCGCCGGCCCCCGGATTCCCCGGCGCCGCGACCGTCGCGAGGCCGGCCGGGACAGTCCCGGCCGGGGCGGGCACGACCGGGGCGGGCACGACCGGGACCGGGCCGACCGGGACCGGGTCGACCGGGGAGCGCCGGCCCGCCACCGAACCCGTGGCCGAGCCCGCCACCGGGCACTCCCGCTCCGGACGGGCCCCGGCGCGGCGGCGACCGGTCACGGCAGCACCTCGGCCCACTCGATCTCCGCGTCGGTGACCTCGGCGGGGAACGCCGCGATCGCCAGGTCCCGCGCCGCTTCCAGCCGCCGGGCCACCACCGCCCGCCCCACCCCGACCGCGACCACCGACACCTCCGCGTCCCGGAGCGTCTCCTGCCCGCCGGTCTCGGCCACCGCCACCGAGCAGCGGGCGCGCAGCCGGTCGCTCAGGGAACGGACGACGCGCCGGCGGTCCTTCTTCGAACGCGAGCCCTCGATCCGCAGACCCAGCCGCAGCAGGCCGATGCGGAGGCCGGCCACCGCGGCCTCCTCAGGCCGCCGCCGGCTTCACCGGGGAGATCCGGAACGCCTCGATCACATCGCCGATCTTCACATCGTTGTACCCGGCGATGCCGACGCCGCACTCGAATCCCTCGCGCACCTGGGCCACATCCTCCTTGAAGCGCCGCAGGCTGCCGATGCGGCCCTCGTGGACCACCCGGCTGTCCCGCACCAGCCGGACGCGGGCGCTGCGCGGGATCGCCCCCGACAGCACATAGCAGCCGGCGACGGTGCCCACTTTCGGAACCGAGAAGGTCTTGCGCACTTCGATGCGGCCCAGTTCGACGACCTCGGTCTCCGGCTCCAGGAGGCCGGCGAGCGCCTTCTCGATCTCCTCGGTGAGGTGGTAGATGATCGTGTGCGGGCGGATCTCCACCCCTTCCCGTTCGGCGAGCCGCTCGGCGGAGGGTTCCGGGCGGACGCCGAAGGCGACGATGATGGCGTCGGTGGTGGCGGCGAGGTCCACATCGCTCTCGGTGACGCCGCCGGCGGCGGAGTGCACCACCCGCACCTTCACCTCGTCGCCGCCGAGCCGGGAGAGCGCGTCGCAGACCGCCTCCACCGAACCGCCGACATCGCCCTTGACGACGATCGGCAGTTCCTTCAGCCCGCCGCTCAACTGCGCGTGCAGGTTCTGCAGGGTGAGCCGGCGGCGGCCCTCGATGACCTCCAGGCGTTCCTTCTCGGCGCGCCCCTCGGCGAGCCGCCTGGCGTCGGCCCGCGCCGCGTGCGCCACGAACCGGTCCCCGACCCCGGGGACCTCGTTCAGCCCCAGGACTTCCACCGGGGTCGAGGGCGGCGCGGTCTTCAGGCGGCGGCCGTCCTCGCCGAGCAGCGCCCGCACCTTCCCCCAGCAGGCGCCGGCGGAGACGGTGTCCCCGACCGCGAGCGTGCCGCCCTGCACCAGCAGTTGCGCCACCGGGCCCCGGCCGCGGTCCTTGCGGGCCTCGAGCACCACTCCCTCGGCGGCGCCCTGGGGGTTCGCCATCGGTTCTTCGAGTTCGGCCACATCGAGCACCGACTGCAGCAGTTCCGGCAGGCCGTCGTGGGTCTTGGCCGAGACCCGGCAGAAGAGGGTGTCCCCGCCCCACTCTTCGGGGGTGATCCCCCGCTCCGCCAACTGGCGCATCACCTGATCCGGATTCGCCGCCGGGAGGTCCATCTTGTTCACCGCCACCAGGATGGGCACCGCGGCGGCGCGGGCGTGGTTCAGCGCCTCGACGGTCTGTTCCTTGACGCCGTCGTCGGCGGCGACCACCAGGATGACCACATCGGTGACCCCGGCGCCGCGGGCGCGCATCCGGGTGAACGCCTCGTGTCCGGGGGTGTCGAGGAAGACCAGGGGGCGGTCGCCGGCCGCCACCCGGTAGGCGCTCAGGTGCTGGGTGATGCCGCCGGCTTCGCCCGCCGCCACCCGCGATTCGCGGATCGCGTCGAGGATGCTGGTCTTCCCGTGATCCACATGCCCCATGACGGTGACCACCGGCGCCCGCTCCACCAGGTCCGGATCCGGCGCGGCGTCCGGCTCCTCCGCGGCCGCGGCCGCCGCGGCGGGCTGCTCCTGCCCGTTCGTGGCGGGGGTCGCCGCGACGGTGCCGCCGAAACCGGTGACCACCTTGGCCGCGGTGGAGGCGTCGAGGGAGTCGTTGATCTTGACGGCGACCCCGTGGTTCAGCAGGAGCGACTTGATGACCTCGGAGTTGGGGATGGACATCGCCTCGCCGAGGTCCTTCACGGTGATGGTCTCGGCGAGCGCCACCCGGGCCTCGGTGGTGTATTCCCGGTTCGCGGCGCGGAGCCCCGGCGGGAGCAGGCTGTCGAGCCCGTCGCCGGTCTCGGAGGTCTCGGGGGCAACCACCACGCGCGCCCGCCGGGACTTCTTGCCGGGCCCCGGCCGGCGGGGTTTCACCAACTGCCGGTCGGTGCGCAGCGGCGGCGGCGTCGGGCGGAGACGCGGCGGCGTGGGCCGCTTCACCGGCCGCTGCAGGGTCGGGACGATCTTCCGGTCGGTGGCGCCCGGGCGGAACCCGATTCCGCCCGGCCGGGCGGCGATGCTGCCGGTCTCGATCCGGCGGGGCCCCGGCGGCCCCGGGCGGACCGCGGCGGCGGGCTCCGCCGGGGAGCGCGGCCCGGCCGGAGAGGCCGGGCGGGCCGCGGCGGGGTGGGAGGCTGCAGGACGACGGGCCGCGGCAGGATGGGAGGCGGGAGGGGTGGCCGCGGCGGGGCGGGCCGCGCCGCGAGGGGCCGCGGCCGGAGGAGAAGCGGCGGGGCGGGCCGCGGCGGGAGGTGCGGCGGCGGGTGCGGCGGCAGGTGCGACAGCGGGGCGGGAGGTCGCCGGGCCGGCCGCGGCCGCCGGGGCGACCGGTTCCGGGCGGGGAGCGGGGGTCGTCCGCTCGGGAGCGGCGGGGGCGGCCGGAGTCGGGGTCTGCGCCTTCCGTTGCTCGGCGGCAGCGGCGGCAGCCCGTTCGGCGGCCCGGGCGGCCGCGGCGGCTTCCTCCCGTTCCCGCGCCTCCCGCTCGGCGGCCGCGGCGGCGGCCCGCTCGGCAGCGGCGGCAGCCCGTTCGGCGGCGAGCCGGGCCGCTTCCCGCTCCGCCGCCTCCCGCTTCTTCCGCTCTTCCTCTTCCCGGGCGGCGCGTTCCGCCTCCTGCTGCGCCCGCACCTCCGCCTGTTCCTTCTCCCGCTGCTCCGTCGCCGCCCGCTCGCGCTCCTGCGCCTCTTCCCGCAGCCGGCGCTGCTCCTCGCTGCGGCGGATGTTCTCGCGCGCCTCCGTCTTCCGGTCGCGTCCGACCCGGGAGGCGCGGCGCTTCTGCAGCCGCAGCCGGTTGATGACCTTCCGCGCCTCTTCGGTGGGGATCGAGGAGGAAGCGGTCCGCACCCGGTGGCCGAAGTCCTTCTGGAGGATCGGGATCAGGTCGCCGGGCTCCATCCCCACCTGCTTGGCGAGGTCGCTGACCCGGGTGTTCGGCGTGGCCATGGGGCTCAGCGGCCTCCCCCGGAGTCGGGAGCGGAAGGGTCCGGAGCCGCAGTGTCGGCGACGGGGTTCGGCGGACCCGGCCGCTCTGCCGGAGGCCGCGACGGCCGGCGGGCTTCCGGCCCGCGCTCCTCGCGCGTCCGCTCCTCCCGCGCCCCTTCGTCCGGGAAACGCCGCGGCGGACGGCCGGGGCGGTTCGATCCGCCCGAGGGACGCGGGCCGCCGCGGTGCGGGCCCTCCCCGGATTCCCGCCACTCGCGCCGGAAGTCCCGTCCCCGTCCCGGACCGCCCCGTCCCGGACCTTCCCGCCGGGGACCTCCGCGATCCGGGTGTCCCCGATCCGGTCGTTCCCGATCCGGTCGTTCCCGATCCGGTCGTTCCCGATCCGGTCGTTCCCGATCCGGTCGTTCCCGATCCGGGCGTCCCCGTGCCGGTCGTCCCCGATCGGAGCGTCGGCGATCCGGACCTCCGCCGCCGCGATGCGGTCCTCCCCGAGGCGGTCCTCCCCGTCCCGGGCCTCCCCGTTCGGGGCGCCGGGATTCGGGGAGGGGCCGCGGCGAGCCGCCCTCCTCGATGACCTCGATCGGGAAACCCACCAGTTCCGAAGCGAGCCGGACATTCTGGCCGCGCTTCCCCAGCGCCCGGGGCAACTCCTCGGCGCTCACCGTCACCACCAGCCCGTGCGGGAACTCCGCCGCCCCGGTCTCCACGCGGGCGCCGCGGCGAGCGCCTTCCCGACCCGGCCCTCGGTCCCGATCCCGATCCCGACCCCGGTCCGGGCGCCCGGGCCGTCGCCCGCCCGGCTTCGCGGCGGAGGGGCGGACGGCGATCTCCCCGGGCTTCGCCGGCCGGATCCCCAGGATCTCCGCCGGCCGCAGGGCGTTCCGCGCGAACCGCTCCGGGGACCCGCTCCAGAGCACCACATCCACCTGCTCGCCGCGCAATTCGCGGCTGACCGCCCGGATGCGGGCGCCGCCGGGGCCGAGGCAGGCCGCCACCGGGTTCACGCCGGCGGCGCCGGACCAGACCGCGGCCTTCGCCCGGAGCCCGGGGCGGCGGGCGGCGCCCCGCACCTCCACCGTTCCCCGGCGCACTTCGGGGGTCTCCCGTTCGATGACCCCGGCCAGCAACTCGGGCCGGATGCGGGAGAGGATCACCGGCGGATCCTCCGCCTCCACCGCCACCACCGAGGCCCGGACGGTGTCCTCCGGGTTGAACACCTCGTGGCGGCTCTGCTCCCGCGAAGGGATCCGGCCTTCCACCGGGCCGAGGTCCACGATCAGGTCGGCGCCCTCGCGCCGGGTCACCGTGGCGGTCTCCAGTTTCCCGATGCGGCTCCGGTAGCGGTCGGCCTGGGCCAGCAACTTCCCGCCCCGGAGGCGGGCGTCGAGGACCTCGCGGCCGGCGCGGGCGGCGCTCCGGACCGCGGCCCCGAGCGGGGCCGGCACCTCCGTCGTCTGCCCCACCTCGGCCCCTTCGGGCGCGGCGGAGAAGAGGACCTCGGCCTCGGGGTCGTTCACCTCCTCCACCACCCGCTTGGACGCGAAGCAGGCCAGGTCGCCGGTCTCCGGGTCGAGCCGGACGGTGAGCGCCCGTCCGGCGGTCTGCGACGCGGCCAGCGCGGCGGCCTGCTCCACGCTCGCGATGACCTCCGCGCGTCCGAGGGTGGCCGAGAGTTCCTCGACGATCTCCATCAGGCCGGGCTCCGCCTTCCGGCGGCGGGGGCGCCGCCTCCGAGGTCGGTGCTCCGCTTCCGCCTTCCGGCCGGCTTCCCGGATCTTCCGGACCCGTTCGCGGCGGACCTCTTCGCGGGCTTCCTGACGGGTTTCCGGCCGGGTCTTCCCGCGCTCCGAGCTCCGGTTCCGGCCCCGAGGAGGGCGTCGAAGTCCGGAACCAGGCGCGCCCGCGCCACCCGGCCCCACTCGATCGGCGCCGGCCCCTCCGCCGTTTCCAGGAGGAGCGTCCCGCTCTCCGCCGAGAGGATCTTCCCGGTCCGCGTCGGCGGCCGCGCCGTCTCCGGGCCCTCCGGCCGCTGCCGCACGCGGACCTGCCGCCCGACGAACCGGCGGCACTGCTCCAGCGAGAACAGCGGCCGGTCCAGGCCGGGGGTGCTCACTTCGAGCGTCCAGGAACCGGGGATCGGGTCCTCCAGGTCGCACAACTCGGAGAGGCGCTCGTTCACCCGTTCGCAGTCGCCGAGCCCCACCGGATCGTCCGGCCGGTCGATGAAGACCCGGACGCGCCGGCTGCCGCGCGGGCCCTTGATCTCGGTCCATGCCAGTTCGACTCCGGCACTCGCCGCCGCCCGTCCCGCGAGACGCTCGATCCGTTCTCCGAGATCGCTGCCCGGCCCGTCAACGACGGGGGGCGGGAGCGGGGTCGGTGGCGGCGGTGGTGGGTCTGGAATACCGGAATCCTTCGAGCGGGTTCGGAAAAGCCCGTCGCACCTCCGGCGCGACGGGCGGCTGGGACAGCGAGCACGGCGCCCTTTTCCTCCGGCGCCGCAGTCGAACGGGCGAGTATAGCGCGGCGCCGCCGGCGCAGCGGCTCGGGAAACCTTCGCCGGCAGACGCGGGGGCCGAGCGGCCGGGGCGGGACCGCGATCGCTCAGGGCGCCGCCGGGCCCAGCGAGACGCCGACCAGGTCCGCGGCGTGGGCCTCGGTGAACCGGACCCGCGCGAACTCGCCCACCGGCGCTTCGCCGTCCACGATCAGCACCCGGGCGTCCACTTCCGGCGCCTGGCCTTCGGTGCGCCCGGCGAGCAGCAGGTCGCTCTCCTCGGGCGGCCCGTCCACCAGCACCGGCGCCGCCGTCCCCACCAGTTCCCGGTGCCGCCGCAGCGCGATCCCTTCCTGCAGTTCCATGAGCCGCGCCCGGCGCTCCTCCTTCTCGGCCTCGGAGACCGTCTCCTCGGCGACGAACGACGCCGCGGTCTCCTCGTTCGAGTAGGTGAAGGCGCCCAGGGCGTCGAACTCGGCCCCGGCCACGAAGTCGAGGAGATCGCGGAACTCGGCCTCGGTCTCGCCGGGGAAACCGACGATGAAGGTGCTGCGGACGGCGACGCCCGGCGCCTTCCGGCGGATGCGCTCCAGCAGGCGTTCGTTGCTCTGCCGGTTCCCCGGCCGCTTCATGTCGCGGAGCACCCGCCGGCTCGCGTGCTGCAGCGGGATATCCACATAGCGGCAGACTTCCGGGACTTCGGCCATGGCGTCCAGGACCGCGTCGTCGAGCGTCGTCGGGTAGGCGTAGAGGAAGCGCACCCAGCGGACGCCTTCCACCGCGGCCAGCCGGCGAAGGAGCGAGGCGAGCCCGTGGCGCAGCCCCCGGTCGGTCCCGTAGGCGGTGGTGTCCTGCGCCACCAGCACCAGTTCCTTCGCCCCGGCGGCGGCCAGCGCCTCGGCTTCGGCGACCACCGACTCCGGCGCGCGGCTGCGGAACCGCCCCCGGATCTGCGGGATCACGCAGAAGGTGCAGGGGTAGTCGCAGCCTTCGGCCACCTTCAGGTAAGCGGTGTGCGGCGGGGTCGAACGCAGGCGCGGCGTCTCGTGGTCGTAGAGCCAGGTCACCGAGTGGTCGGCCCGGAGCGGCGGCGTCCGGCGGCTTCCGGCGGTCCCGTTCCCGCCCTCTTCCGCGCGGTCCGCCTCGTCGAGGAGGTCGCCGATCTTCGCCACTTCGTCGAGGCCCACGATCTGGTCGATCTCCGGGATCTCCGCGGCCAGTTCCCCGGCGTAGCGCTGGGCCAGGCAGCCGGCGACGACCAGCCGGCGGCAGCGCCCGTTCCGGCGGAAGCGGGCCAGGTCAAGGATGGTGTTCACCCCCTCTTCCTTCGCCGGCCCGATGAACCCGCAGGTGTTCACCACCACGACCTCCGCTTCCGCCGGTTCGCCGGTGAGGGCGTAGCCGCGCCGGGCGAGGACGCCGGCCATGACTTCGCTGTCGAGCAGGTTCTTGGCGCAGCCGAGGGTCACCAGCGCGACCCGTTTCTCCCGGCCCTTCCCGTTCGGCGCCGCGCCCTTCCCGACCGGCGGCGGCGTCGGCAGCAGCCCGCCGGGGGCGGCGGAGGGACGGGCCGATGACGGCGCCGGGCCGCCGCCGGGCGCGGGACTCCGACTCACGGGCGCTCCATCGGGCGAACCATCGGGCGATGCGGGGGCGATTCGGGAGCGTTTCGGAAACGATTTCGGGGGGCGGCTCAGGGCGAGAGCCGGTAGAGCGTCCGGGGGAACGGGATCGCCTCCCGGAGGTGGGCCACTCCCGCCATCCAGGAGACGAACCGCTCGATCCCCAGCCCGAACCCGGAGTGCGGCGGGCACCCGTACCGGCGCAGGTCGAGGTACCAGGAGAAGGCCTCCTCGGGCAGGTCGTGCTCCCGGAGGCGCTCCCGCAGCAGTTCCGGTTCGTGGATCCGCTGCCCGCCGCCGACGATCTCCCCGTAGCCCTCCGGGGCCAGGAGATCCATGCCGAGTACCCGATCCGGCCGCCCCGGCGCCGGCTGCATGTAGAACGCCTTGATCGCGGTGGGGAAGTGCGTGACGACCAGCGGCCGGTCGCGCCCCTCGGTGAGCGCGGTCTCGTCCGGCGCCCCGAAGTCGTCGCCGAGGGTGAACCCGGTCCCCTTCCCGGCGAGCGCCGCCGCGGCCTCGTCGTAGGTCATCCGGGGGAACGGCGGCCGCACCGCTTCGAGCGCGGCCCGGTCGCGGCCGAGGGTCTCCAGTTCGGGCCCCCGGTGCTCCAGGACGCGCCGGACCGCGTGGCAGATCAGGCCCTCCGCCAGCGCCACGATGTCGTCGAGTTCGGCGAACATGACCTCCGGCTCCAGCATCCAGAACTCGATCAGGTGCCGCCGGGTCTTGGACTTCTCCGCCCGGAAGGTCGGCCCGAGGCAGTAGGTGCGCCCCACCGACATGGCCACCGCCTCGTTGTACAACTGCCCGCTCTGGCTGAGGTAGGCGCGCTGGTCGAAGTAGCGGGTCTCGAAGAGGGTGGTGGTGCCTTCGCAGGCGTTCGGGGTGAAGATCGGGGTGTCGGCGCAGACGAAGTCCTGCTCGCGCAGGTACTCCCGGAAGGCGAGCAGCACCTCGTCGCGCACCCTCAGGAGCGCGTGCTGCTTCGCCGACCGCAGCCAGAGGTGGCGGTGGTCGAGTAGGAACGAGGCGCCGTGTTCCTTGGGGGTGATCGGGTAGGAGGGCTCCGCCGGGAACAGCACCCGGAACCGGTCGGCGCGCAGTTCCATGCCCCCGGGGGCGCGCGGCTCGGCGAAGGCCCGGCCCTCGATCGCGACGGCGCTCTCGAGCGGCGCCTGCCTGGCGGCGGCGAAGTCTTCCTCCGGGACCGCTGCCCGGGCGACGACCACCTGGGCCGCCCCGGACCCGTCCCGGAACCGGAGGAACAACAGTTTCCCGCTGGAACGCCGCCCGGCCAGCCAGCCGCGGACAGTGGCGGGGACGCCGTCCGCCGGAGCGTCTTCGCCGGCGACCGCCCGCCGCAGCGCCGCCAGCGTCGGCGGCCGCCGGGCCTTCCAGTCGGGTTCCGGCGCGGCGGGGTCGGCGGGCGGGGCTTGGGTCATTGGAACCGGGAAGTTTCGCACGGACGGGGAGGTTCCCGGACGCCGTGTCACCCGTCTGGTTCCGGGGAGGGCGGCTCCCGGCGCCGCGATCGGGGGTCGTCGGGGAGGCTCCGGCAGTACTCGCCGGCCGCCTCGGGCCGGGGCGAACGTCCCGCCCGGGCGCGCCGCCGGATCGCCGGCCGGATATGATGCAACCCGTCCCGCGGGCGGATTCCATGGCTTCGATCTACGATCTCTCCAGGCATTTCGAGAGGCTGCCGGAGGGCGAGCGGCACGCCACCTTCAATCAGGTGGAGGCCGCATCAAGCGCACCGACCGGCTGCCGGACACCGCCCGTGAGCGCACACAGTGGTGGTACGGCCAAGGCCGCCCTCACGTCCAGGCCTGGAAGACCGCTGGATGGCGTGCGAAACTCGTGAACCTCGATCGCGAAAGTGTCGTGTTCGAGCGACTCAACGCCGACAAGGCCGCCACGGCGACGAGGCAGTGACCGGTCCCCGAGACGACTCGGCGCGACCAAAGCAGCCATCTCCCCGGGGAAACGGGCACCCCCTCAGTGCCAGGCGCCACGGAGCAGGTCTGGGGCGGTCGCCGATTCGTGCGTTCGGTACGCATCAAGCCCGACACAGACACCGGAGGAGCAGTGAAGGAAACCCGATACTTCACAGTGCCGTCCCCTGACTTGAACCCGCACGGCCATCTCCCCTTCTGCAGTTTTCCGACACCGGATCTGCCGAAGTCGTGCGGTGTGTACGTTCTCACTTTCGATCACGAACCCGCGTATGTCGGAGAAGCCGAGAATCTGCGAAAGCGGTGGAGCCGAGGCGGTTACGCTCGAATCAGTCGCTACAACTGCCTCAAGAAGGGCAGGTCCACGAACTGCAAGATCAGCCACGGCATCCTGTGCGCGGCTCGCGATGGAAGGGCTATCCACCTCTGGATCCATGAAACCAACGATCGTCACTCCCTGGAAGCGTCGCTGATCGCGGAACTCAAACCACGGTGGAACGACCGGTGATCGGGATCCCGATTCCTCCCAGGGTCCCTCCCGCCTCTTCCCCTGCGAGCGCCCGGCGGCGGGACGAGCGGGGAAACCGGAAGGAGAGAGTCCGATGACCGAGTTCGTGCTGTTCTGCGTCGTCTGCCTGGTCTGCCGCACCTGCGACTACTGCCGCCGGAGGTTGAAGACGACGGAGGTGCGGTGGGAACGGGTGAAGACGGGCGCGCCGGGCCGGGTCTGCCGGGGGTGCGACAGTCAGCGCCCTGCGGCGGCCGCCGGCCTCGGCCCGAAGCGGTAGCGCAGTCCCCGGGCTGGGGCCCGGGCGGGCGCGGGCGCCGAGGGCGAGGTCGCCGGCGAGGGGGTCGCTCCGCGCGCCTCCGGCGTTGAACCGCGCGGGTCAGCGATCCCGGCGATCGAGGGTTTCCGGCGCTCTTCCGTTCATTCCCCTCGCCGTTGCTTCATCCGGTGACGATGGTTGAGATGGAGCACGAGTGCCGGCCCCAGAACGATGATGAGACAGAACGCCAGGAAGAGCGCCAGGAATCCCCACCCGAACACTACTTTCAGGACGATGAGGGAAAGCAGGGCAAAAATGATGATGAGGGTGTCCATGATCCGTTCGGTCTCCTCGATCGATAGTCCGTCGGGGAATCGAAACGCGGTCGGCGGCTCCGATACTCACTCCCCGGGACTCGCCACCGTTCCGACGAGCCGCCGGGCGCGCGACGGTCGGCGGTCGGCGGCCGGCGGCCGCGGTCAGAAGCGGTAGCGCAGTCCCAGGGTCAGGCCCAGGCGGTCGAGGTCGCCGAGGGCGATGTCGGTGGTGAAGGGCGTCGTTCCGTCGGCGCGGACCGGCTCGTGGTCGCGGATCTGCGTCCACAGTTGCCCGGCGGAGGTGAAGCCGCCGAAGCGCACCCAGTGCCCCCGGACATCGAGGGCCGCCCGTCCGCCGAGGTCGAGCGCCAGTCCGGCGAAGGCCTGGAACCCGACGCGGTTGCTCCGGATATCGGCGTCGAGGGTGCTCCAGGTCCCGGAGGCGGCGCGCTGCCACTCCGCCGGGCCCAGATCGCTGCGGCGCAGCATCCGCACCGCGTACTCCGCGCGCACCTGGCCGACGCCGACGCCCGCGCCCAGGTAGGGCGTGATCGGCGAGGCGTTCGACAGGTCGACGATCGCGTTCGCGAAACCCTGCCGGACGCGCACTTCCGTAAGGCTCTCGGAGGGCGGGTCGTCGGTGGACCATTCGCTCGACTTCGACTGGAGCGCGGTATCCGTGGTGGAGCCGAGAGCGATCAGCGCGTTGTCCTCCCAGCCCCCGGAGGCCAGGACCGAGAACTCCAGGCGCAGCCGGCCGAACCGGTACCCGACCGCCCCGCCGGCGCCGATGCCGTAACCCGGGCTGAAGAGGTTGCTGAAGAACTCCCGCGGGGTGTCGGCGGTGCATTCGGCGTCCCCGGGCGCGTCCGCCGGGTTCGCGTAGAGCAGCGAATCGCACCGGGTCGGGTGGTTCACGCCGCTGGTGGCGACGCTCAGCGACCGCAGCGCCGCCCCGCCCACATCGAGCCGGACATAGGCGCCCTGATCCTGCGCGGCCACGCCGCCGGCCGAGAGCAGAAGCAGCACTGCCGCGAGGACGAGCCCGCTCCGCGCCGCCCGTCGGCGGTTGCCGACACTCCGCCCCTGCCCTTCCGGCGTCCCCCGCCCGGGACCCCGGCGCGACGGGAACGCCGCCCCCGCCGCGGGCGGCCCGGCGCTCGGGCTGCAGTGGAATTCGCTGTTGGACATCGTAGGTCTCCGATCGGGAATGAACGCGGCGCCTGACCGGGGCGCGGCGAACGGCATCGTACCGCGCCCGACCGCCGAGCGGCGGCGCTCCCGAACCCGGACGGTCGCCGCCGGCGCCGCCCCGCGCCGGGCCCGGTTCCCGTCGCTACACTGCGGGAACGGCGCGGGGCCCGGAGGTCGCGGATCGCCCGGAATCCCGAACCCGAACTCCGAACCCCGGAACCGACCGCCCCCAGGAGGAATAACATGACGAAGCACCCGACCCGGAGGATCCGCGCCGCCGCCGCTGCCTCCTTCTCCGTCCTGCTCGCCGCGGGAACGGCGGCGGCGCAGACCGAGGTCTATCTCCGCAGCGATGTCGGCGGCACCGCCACGAATTCCATCGCCGTCGAGGGTTCCGACAACGACTGGGGAACGAGGTGCGACCGCATCATCAACCCCGAGGAACTCGAGATCGGCACCGAGTGCGACCAGGCGCCTCCCGGCGGCGAGTGGCGGCAGGACTTCGGCGGCGGGGACGGGCTCCACGCCGGGGTCGCCATCGGCTTCCGCTGGGACCGCATCCGCTTCGAGGTGGAGTTCGCCGACTTCGATCTCCTCTACGACGAAACCGCCGGGATCAACATCCTGGACCCGACCACCCAGGAGAAGGGGGAGCAGGAGATCGAACGCACCATGGGCGGCGTGGACGACCTGACCGCGCGGAATGTCTTCGGCAACCTCTACTACGACTTCGGCTCGGACTCGGCCACCTTCCGCCCCTTCGTGGGCCTCGGCGCCGGGATCTCGCTCCAGTCGCTGGACTACTGGACCTACTGGAAGCGGAACGACAACCCGGAATTCATCACCACCTTCGAGGACCCGCTCCTGCGGGCGAAACTCGCCGGGACGACCACCATCGGCCGGGGCCGCACCACCGACTGGGTGATGGGCTTCCAGGCGCTCCTGGGCATCGAGTGGCAACTCACCGGGCGGGTGTTCCTCAGCCTGCGCGGCCACGGCATCGGCTATTCCACCTTCACCAGCGACCCCCGGGAATGGGACGAACTCCGCAGCCACCAGTCCGATGTGGGCCGGGGCGAAACCATCCGCTACACGGTGGAAACGAGCGGCAACCGTTTCTTCGGACTCACCACCGGACTGAAAGTCGTCTTCTGACCCGCGGGCGCGCCGCCCGGGGACGACCGGCGACGACCGGCGACGACCGGGCGACGGCCACCCGGCACGGAAGAGCGCCGCGGTATCGCTTCCGGATCCGCCCCGACCGCCCCGACCGCCCCGACCGGGCCGCGCGACCGTCAGAAGGACGGAGCGTGCCGGGACGGGAGGGCAGTCGGGAGGTCGGCGACCGGCAGCGCCTCGATCCGGTCGTCGAGTTCGTACCGCTCCGTTCCCGGATGGACGACGAACAGCCGCTCCAGATGCAGATCGCGAACCGCGGCCCGAAGCCTCCAGGTGGACTTCGGCGCCACCCCGTACCGGGTTTCCACGCCGAACGCCCGGTGGCGATGCCAGAACAGGAGCGCCACCCCGACCCCGCCTTCGGCGCGCCAGTGGTGGTAAACGCGTTGCCCCATCCGCCGCCTCACCTGCTCGATGACGAAGCCGGCGAAGGAGCGTTCGACGCCGGGAGGGTCCGGAATCCGCCCCGTCAAGGAACTCCCGAGAGGGGAACTCTCGATAAGGGCATGCAGGAGGCCGCTGTCGCGCACATACACCTTCGGGGAAAGGACCTGCCGTTTCTCCACATGGGCGTGCCACGCCGGAAGGACGCTCACCAGCCCCTCCCCTTCGAGGCGATCGAGGTGCCGGAGCGCCTCGCGCTCGCCTCCCCGGACCGCCCGCGCGAACGGCGCCGGGCGCCAGGTATCGCCGTGGCGCCGGACCAGCACCCTCCAGAACTCGCGGCTCGCGCCGGCCGGAAGATGTTCCTCCCCCGACAGCGCGTTGCCGCTCCGGATTCCTTCGACGAACGCGCGGCCCCAGGAATGGGAGAACTCCGCGGACCGGGCGAGATAACTGGTCGGGTAGCCGCCGCGCTCCCAGAGCCGTCGCCACCCGCCGGGGCGACCGGAGATCTCTTCCAGGTCGAAACCCGCCAGATCGACGAAGCCGACCCGATCGCCCACGACTTCCAACGCTCCCCGCGCCAGCGCCGCCGGGCCCCGACCGAGCAGCAGGGTCCGGGCCTCCGGGCTCCGCCGTTCGATCAGGATGCGCAAACTCTCGGTGAAACCGGAGAGTCTCTGGGCCTCGTCCACGACCACCAGACCGGTGTGCGGCAACCAGGCTCGGGTCGGGGTCCGCAGGAGTCGTTCGTCCTCCGGCCGGAACAGGTCGAAGAAGGCGACTTCCGTCTCCGTTTCCGCCTCCGAATCCGCGAAACGACGAGCAAGAACCGTCTTCCCGCAGTACTTCGGCCCGCGCAGCACGACGACCGGGTGCGTCGAGAGTCGCCGCCCGATCTCCCGCAGCGCCTCCTTTCGTTCGATCACCATCCCGGGATTCTCGCCCGGGTCCCGGGGATGTCAACTTCCCGACGAACCGGGACGGGACGCGGGCCCCGCCGCGCTCCGCCTCGCGGCCGGCCTACGGCCCCTCGAAGAGCGCCTGGGTCTTGCCGCGTTCCTCCCGGGCGAGGAAGGCGATCTCGGACCACGAGCCGACCAGCGTGTTGTAGGCGAGGGCCTCCGCCGGGCGCTGCTGCCGGTCGCACACCGCGTAGAGCCGGTGCGCCAGCATCCGCGCCACCTCGCCCTTCGCGCGCACCTTCCGCAGCAGCCGCGCCGCCCCCATCTCGCCCTCCGTGTCGAGCGCCCGGACGAGGTGGTGGACCACCTCCCAGACCGTGAGCCGCCGATCCTTCCACGGGTCCCAGTCCTCCGGCAGTTCCTCCGGGCGCAGCAGCCGCACCCGTCCGCCGCCGGAGACCAGTATCCCCGCCTCGACGAGGCCGGCGACGCTGGTGTTCTTCGCCTTCGACAGGGTTTCGGCGTCGCCGAACGCTCCTTCGTCGAAGTGGTGCTGGGTGAACCAGGCCACCGCCCACCGGGTATCGCCGTCGAAGTCGCCTTCCTGCTCCGTGAGGGTCTGGTCCAGGGCCTCGTTGATGTGCCCCAGCGCCTCCCGAACGGTCACCGGCTCTCCGTCGACATGGTTGACGCTGCGGTACCGGCTGAACACCGCCATCCCCGGCCCGATGGCGGCCTGCGCCAGGTCCACCGGCGCGATCCCGGCCTTCTGGAGTTCGAGAAGGGCGGGCGGCAGTTCCTCCTTCAGCGCGTCGATGAATTCGTTTCGGCCGGCGACCTTCGCCTCCGCCGACCGCTTCCGGCAGACGAGCACGATGCTGGAAGCGAGGGCGTTCGCGCCCATCCCGACCATCCGGTTGCTCAACTCCGTCCGCATCGGCCAAGTACCGGTGATCGAGAACCCGGACCGAATCACTGCAGCGAGAAAAGTCTCCCATCCAGTTCGCGTGATCCCCGTCTCCTGCTTCGTCTCCGCCTGCTTGAAGGCGTAGTAGATCGTCGCCGGAAACGAGGGATGCCCATGTTCCGCGATCCGACGCATCGCCTGCTCCATCCCTGTCAGGAAAAAGGTCTCCGCCTTCGGCCGGTCGCCGTGCCGGTACGGCGCGGCTACGAGTTCGTCCGCTTTCGGGACGGCGATCGTGGAGAAGAGATCGGGGAAGACCGGCCGGAGCGACTGTCGCAACCACACATAGAAGAAGTCGGAGAGGTCGGCGTAACCGATGTTGTCGTAGTAGGGAGGATCCGTGGAAAAGATTCCTCCGCCACCGGTGGAGAGGTTTCGCGCATCATGCTGTTCGCTCTTCCCGATCTCTGCGTGCGGCAGCCGATCCACGGCCTTCAGCATGTTCTCCAGACTCACGAGGTAGTCCCCGGCGGAACCTGCGAATACATTGTTTTCGGCGAAGTCCCAGTTCATCGCGATGGCCTGTCGCGTGAACACATGGCGCACCTGTGTTTTGGATGTTTCCCAAGTGCAGAAGGCGTTGCATATGTCAGAGAGCCTGCTCAGCGAGAGCCCGAGATACACGCCTACGGCGTCGGCGTAAGCGGCAGGGCCCGTGCCGCCTTCGCAGAGAGAGAGAGAGAGAGAGAGAGAGAGAGAGAGAGAGAGAGAGAGAGAGAGAGAGAGAGAGAGAGAGAGAGAGAGAGTCCTGATGCGCTTTCGCTCTCGCTTCTGCAACCAGGTCCGAGAACGTCGTCAGCGCCGTCAACTGCCGCTCCGTGAAGAGGTCCCCGAAGTTGGTCATCCCGTACAGAGGCGTCTTGAAGTCCCGCGTATTCCGGGGCAGCACCAGGTCCGGTCGCCACTCCGGCACTGCGGAGCGAGCAGCGGATTCATGTTCGGGCGCCGGCGGCAGATAGACCCGCGTGCGGTCGCCCGCGGCCACGATGGCCATGAGCCGGGCGTTCATCCGTCCTGCCCTACCCTCGGAGCGCAAGTACTCGAACTGCATCGGCGTGCCGGACACGAGACAGCGAAAGGGGCTGCGCCTCCCGGCGGTCTTCGTCCCCCGTTTCGTCGCCTCGATGTCCGGAGGCTGGCCCGTGCGGACCTCGAACCGATAACTGCGACCCTCCACGATCGGTTCGACCCACCTCTCCCTTCCCTTCTTCGTCGAGAGCATGAAGTTCGAGACCAGCGGCACTTCGACATCCGCGAACCCCGGGTTCGGGCTGTGGACGGTCCGCGCCCAGAGCCAGGCGACCACCGTCAACTCCCGGCCCGCGTAGCGTTCGAGATCCGGCCGCTCCGCCGCCATCTCTTCCGTGACCCGCACCTTCGGATACAGGTGCCCGATCCGCCGCTCCGCCTCGTCCCGCATCCACTGCCCGTAGTACCGCACATCCTCCGCCAGTCCCGCCGCCCCCTTCCATTCCTTCGCCCCCAGCGCCCGCCCCCGGGACTCCGGGTTCACCGGCGGACGCCCGGCGAACCTCGGCGGGATCTCGATCATCGCCTTGTTGATCAGCACCGCCACCGGGTTCAGGTCGGAGGCGTGCGCTTCCAGCCCCAGCCGCTGCGCCTCCAGCGGGATCGCCCCGCCCCCGGCGAACGGATCGTGGAAGGCCGGCAGCCGCTCCGGATCGAACGACTCCGAAGCCCGAGGATGGCCGGCGTTGTCCGCGCAGGTGCGTCGCCAACTCTTCCGGATCTCTTCCCGCGCCACCTCCAGGACAGCCTCGTTCGTGGTGTTCTCCCACTTCACCAGTTCCCGCAGGATCCAGAACAGCCGGTTCCGTTCCCGCTCCTGTTCCTCCTTCGTCGGGAAGAGGCCCGGCCGGGACGACGGATCGTCCACCAGTTGCGCGAACAGCACCGCCCGCGCCGCCGCCAGCGGCCGCCGCGCCCACCAGAGGTGCAGCGTGCTCGGATGCCCGTGCCGGATGGACTTCTCCCGCGCCGCCGCCCGGTTGAGGTCGTCCAGCGGCAGCGCCACCTCGATCAACTTCCGCACCGTCTTCACCGGATGTTCCGCCATCACCCGAGCCCCCGCCCTGCCGTCACTTCGGCCTGAGCACGAGGATCAGTTCCTTCGCGTCCTTCCTGGCGTCCCGGTTCGTCCCGTTCCCCCCGAGCGTACTGAACCGCGTCGACACGGAGCGACGCCGCACACGGAACGATCTCCGCGCCATCCGTTCGATGGCAACCCCGGACAAACCATTGCTGGCCTCGTCCTGCGGAAAAGTCAAGATCACGGTGCACCCGCGAGCCGCAAGCCGCTCCAGAAGTTCAGAAATCGCTCCGCGCGAAGCCGTCTTGAGGCTGTACCTGGATTGCGGTCGCTCCTCGTAGGGCGGATAGCGCCCCACACCCTCCACCGGCCCGGATTCCTGCCGGGCGATGGTTTCCAGAACATGGTAGAAGCGGCTGTACTGGACAGCGGAGTACGGCGGGTCGACGAAAACCAGATCGTCCTCGCCCAGCGTGTCTGCCACCGTGTTGGCGTCGCCGACCTCGGTCGATCCCTTCCGCAACGCCTTCGTGGCGCCCATCTCCTCGGCCGCCTTCCGGGCGTACACCAGAGGATCCCGGTTCCAAGCGCGCCGCAGATACTCCCCGGCCGCCCCCGTAGCCTTGAACGGCTGGGCCGTGTGCCCGGGCGCGGCGGCGCATCGGCTCGCCGCCATGATGGTGGCCGCAAGGCAAGTCGCCCGCATCTCGCCCCCGGGCAGCGTCTCCAGCATGGCGTCGAGCGTCAATGCCTGCTTCGGGCTATAGTAGTGCCCTCCGTACCTTGACCACACCAGTTGTTGAACGCCCGTCCCTCCCCCGGCGCAGAGCCGGCGGGAGCGCTCCTGCCTGGCGGAGGTGCTCGAGCGCGAAGAGTCGAGAGCCACGGCCCGATCCCAGACCGAAGACGCCTTCCGCCTCCGCTCTGCCGGACCCAGCCACCGCCCTTCAAAGTCCGTAGTCGGGATCAGCGCAGTCCTCTTCACCACCGCCCCCGCGAGCGTAGTCGCGAAAGCCTGCAGGTCCAGGGCAAACACCGGGATCTCCAACCGCGCCGCCACGAACCAGGCCACGGCTCCGCTCCCGCAGAACAAATCCACGAACCGCGCCGCGTCCCCTGCCTCCGCGGCCAGCACTTCTCCGAGCCCGTTGCCGAGCATCACCCGCTTCGACCCCATGTACTTCACAGCCCCAACCCCCACAAAAAAATCCGCTCCGTGGACGAGAGAACCGCCGCATCGGCCGAGCGGTCGCGCCAGAACTCGAAGTAACTCCTCGGGGCCGCGCCCTCTGACACCCACTGCGTGACTCTATCCAGAGATTCAGATACATCTGTCCACGAATCCGCGACCCTCGCCCCGGTACTCGGCCGCGCCCGCCTACTAACGGACGACGCCACCGACCACCGAGACAAGAACTGCGTGACTTCGTCATGTTTCGTGTCGAAAACGGCGCGCACGCAACCAGTCGCCAACCGGAGCATCAGCGTCGCACGCGCCATCACTTGTGTCGAGTAGTACGCCTCAGTAACGGGCGTCTTAGCACCCGCATTCGACAAGATCGTTGATCCGATGTCCTTGGGTGACAACCGTTGAACAAGGGCCGCATGGTCGTCGGCAGACAACCCGAGCCGATGCTCGATCTCCTCGACGCGCTCCGAATAGGACGGGCCTCCGCCGTTCCCGTTTCCAAAGACGATCGTTAGACTGTATCGGAGCAGAAGCCAGTCGAGTTGTTGGAAGGTTAGAGGCGGGCTCGGCTCACAACATCGCCAGAGATCGATCACGGATCGAAGAACTTCAGAAATGCCACGTGGTGCGGCGGACACCAAATGAGTCGGGTTGTAACTGATCAGGTTGCGCCGCAGACGATCGGCCTCGAATTTCTCAAGTTCGAATCCCCACTGACGAACAAGATTCTCTGCGATAACCGTCACTCCGCTTTGGCTCGGATGCATGATTTCCATCCAGTCGGTGAGAGCAATACCATGCGGCTTGACTATTTGAAAGAGAACTTGCTCGGCACCGAGACTGGCCCAGTGATCCAGAGCCCGCCATATGAATCGGTGAGTGCGTCCACCGCCTTCGATCATCTTGAACGATCGGTCCTCGATTGCCGCCGTATGAACGTTGTCGAAAACGCCGATCCCTTGGGACGCAAGCAGCGACATGGCCCCTCGTAGCTCTGCGTAGTAGGCCAAGTGTCCGGCCGTGGCTGGATCCGCGGCCATTTCGGCGTCTATCGCGCGTCCGAGAAACGACCAGCCGTCGAAGCAGTGAAACAAGGTGGAGATCGCAAGGTACTCACAAAGATAGCGACTGGCGAGTTCGTCGTCGAGTGCCTGCAATTCACCGACGGCCTCGGAAGGGGGGCGGCGGAACGGACTGCCGGGGTCAACCCATTGTCCTGGCGGCAGGCGACCAGAAAGTGCTGTGGCGGCATCCTGAACCGCAGTGGTGCTGGCGGTTTCGATCGCCGCCAAAGCGTCAGCGTTCAGTTTCCGTGTAGCCAAGTTGGCTCAACACCTGACTAGCCGCGCGAGAGACGGGTGAGTCGTCCGCTGCGGCCAAATGTCGGAGCAGGTGTTCTCGAAAATTGCGATAACCCGCGCTCCCGCGGAAAGAAGCCTTCAATGTCTGTTGCTCAGTAGTGAGACTGTCGGCTCTGGACGAACGCCAGTCGTAGCGTGCGAGTGCCGTTGCAAGGGGTCTTGCGAAATCGCGATACCAAGACCTCTCTCGAAGATCCGTCAGGACGACAGAAACAGCATCCGCATCGACATCGGCCGTGTCAGTGGATTCGACGAGACGGAAATCGTGAAGTCGCAAGTCATCAGCGGACACGAAGTGAAGATCGTTGAGCGTCTGCAGGAGAACGCGAATGCCTTGATCTTGGTTGAGAAGATTGTTTGCGCCAACGAAGGCGGCGTCCCCCATGTCATCGTCAGCAGCATCCCTAAGCGCTTCGGCCCATTCTTCCTTACACGCGGCCACGGCGTCTCGAAGCGAGAGGCCGAGCGCCAACAGGAACGCGGCCTGTTGCGCTCGGTTCCATGGAAGGACTAGGTTGTCTTGCCCGAGGCGCACACCGAATAGTCCGCCGACTCTGACACCGGGACCCTCCCAGTGCTTGATGAAGGATGCCGTCAGGGACCGCACCCAGGCAGCCTGTGACACTTGAAGGCCGGTGTAGCCCGGTTCTCCCAACATGTTGATTCGGCGGTGCCAGGGGCTCTGCGGATGAGCCCAGAGCGTGTCGGTCAGTTCTTGGGCGCGGATCTCATGGTACAGGCGGTGTCCTTCCGCCTTTTCGAGCCACTCCTCGGTACGAAGGAGCGGATAGAGGTCAAACGCGAGACTGGCGTTGATTCTCTTGGGTTTGATGTTGATCGTGTAGAAGAGGTAGGCCTGCCAACTGAGGTCGAGACCATGGAAGGCGACGACTGGAACTTGGAAATCCGGGGGAACATCCTCGGTGTCGAAGGCCCAGAGTCGGTGTTGGCCGTCGATGATCTCGACGGGCGGAATCAGCCGGCACTTCCAGTTGCGGTCGAAGGAGTCGGGAAGGCGGAGGGTGGAGATGTCGGGATCGTTCGGACGATCTTGTACCTGGATCAAGTCCTCCGGAGCGACGATCTGTGAGTGCCGGCGCTGGTTGGCGGTCAAGATATTGACGATGATTGCGGTCGGAAGCCAACCGGGCTGGCGAAGTGGTTGGAAGGCTTGGGACTCGCGCTGGGGTGGGCGCAGTTTCGACCACGGATACCCGTAGCGCACGAACTGGGCGATTTCCTTGGAGCGGCCGGCTTGGTGACGCCGCTGAATACCGAGGTCGGCTGTGGCACTGACGCGATCCTGTGTCCGGCGGTACACACCACTCAGGAGGCGCAGCGAGCGCGCCAAAATCGTGAATTGATAGAACTCGTGCGGGGGCTCGGAGCGATGTTCTTCGGGCTCCCAGTGGATCTCCTCCCACTCGGGCATCCACTGGCGGACTCGCAGTGCCGGAATGGCGCGACGATCGGCGGTCGGGTCAGTCACGTCAGGCGGTCGGTGGCGTCGCACGGCCAATGGACTGCGGAGCTGCGACAGGCACGGCGGGGAGAGGCAGGTGGTCGCGGGCGGGAGTGTCTTCGCATCGCCGAGGGACGGCAGTACCGTTGGCATCACGCTTGGCCGTGGGCGACTGCCCTGTCAGCGACCAGGACGGAAACACATGCCGGAGTTCCCGACTCTCAACAGTCGTCGGCATGGGGGCACCCTCGCGCGGTGGCAATGCCAGTCGCAGAGACTCAGGAACGCATGGGCTCCCGAACGAGTGGACTCGCGAGCCGTCGCCGGCAACGAGCGACGAGTCGCCCAGTGGCACCCGGTCGCCGCTGACGGCGCGGTCAACGGTAGGGAGGATAGCGCAGTAGGACCCGGCCGGAGCGGTGAATCGGGTATTCGCCCCGGCAGGAATTCGGCTGGTCCAACCGTCGTTCCTTACGATTTCTATTGGACTTACGGAGAGATGTCGAGCGAGGCGACGGCCATCTGCCGTGAGTCCGATGGGAGCCGCGACCTTCCTTTGCCCCCGCCGGCGGCGAACCTTGAATAAGGGATCACCATATTCCATAATAAGCAATAAACTTGAATACAAGACATGGCGTCTCTGGAAGAGCGCACTTGGCGCGGCACGCTGGCCGGCACGGCGCGGAAGGATCGGCAGCCGGGGCGCTACTCGGTCTATCTGCCGGACCCGCTGGTCGGGCGGCGCTTCCGGCTCGAGGGCGAGGTCGCCGCGGAAGTCGCCGAGGCGGAGGCCGACTTGGTGCGACTCGATCATCCTGCCGGCGCGGCCACCGGCGGAGCGGGGCCCGCGCACCTGCTGCTCCAGGTCGAAGCGGTCGCCTCGTCCCGCATCGAAGGACTGGTCATCGGAGGGCGCCGCCTGCTCCGGGCGGCGGCGGCGCGCGACTCGGGAGAATCCCTCCGGGACGCCACGGCGGTGGAGGTGCTGGGGAACAGCAACGCCTTGGCCTGGGGCACTGCCGCCGTCGGCTCCGGCGACCGGATCGGCGTGGACGCGCTCCTGGAGATGCACCGGCGCCTGGCGGCGGGAACGCCTCTCGAAGAGTACGGCGGCGCCCTGCGCAGGGTCCAGAACTGGATCGGCCGCAGCCACTACGACCCCTGCTCCGCCGACTTCGTCCCGCCGCCGCCGGACCTGGTGCCCGGCCTGGTGGCAGATCTCTGCGAGTTCTGCAGCGGCGACGGTCTGCCGGCCCTCGCGCAGGCCGCCGTCGCGCACGCCCAGTTCGAGACGATCCATCCCTTCGTGGACGGGAACGGACGGACCGGCCGCGTGCTGATGCTGATGGTGCTGCGACGGCGCGGTTACGCACGGCGATTCCTGTCGCCGATCTCGCTCATCCTGGCAGCCCACCCGCGAGACTACATCCGGGGTCTCGTCGGGTTCCGCCAGGTCTGTCCGCCGGACTCCGAAGCGGCGCACCGGGGTATGAACGACTGGATCGCGTTCTTCGCCGCCGCCTGCCGCCGGGCGGTGCGGGAAGCCCGGGAGTTCGAGGTGCGGATTCTCGACCTCCGGTCGTCGTGGAGAACGCGTCTCGGCGCCACGCGGCGCGACGCCACCGCCCTCCGACTCCTCGAAGCGCTCCCGGCGGCCCCCGTGCTGACCGTCTCGCGCGCGGCCGGGCTCATCGGTCGCTCGTTCCAGGCGACGACGCTGGCGATCTCCGGCCTGGTGGCCGCCGGCATCCTCATCCAGGTCCGCGCCGGGCGCCGCAACCGCGCCTTCGAGGCGCCGGACCTGATCGACGCGTTCACCGACCTGGAACGCCGACTGACCAACCGCACCGGCAACACTCGCTCACCGCCGCCCGGGCGCGTCCCGGACCGACCGGGCGCCTGAATGACCCGTGCGGTCTGATCCGGCGTCCGGAGTCGGGTCTGACTCGCGCTCCAAGTCAAACACGGTGATCGGCATCTCCCGCAACCGAGACTGCGCCACCATCTGGGCGAGCGCGGTCTTCCCGCACCAGTTTAGAAAGCATATCTCTTCCTTCTGGAGGGAAGACTCACGGCGAGATCTTGGCCGTACACAATGCCGGCTACTTCGCACGCTCGCTGAATCGCCGGTATCTTGGATGGATTCGGGCGGTGCGTGTCGATCCACCAACCATCTGTCAACTCGTGATGCCCGCCGGCACCTCCCGTAAACCTCTGGCAGTCCTTGGAAATCCAAGGCCGAGCTGACTGTCCTGCCGCAAAACGATCGAGGAAAGTAGGGTCTCGCTTCGCGAGAGTCGTGAACACTCCGACGATCACTTCGGCGCCCGACCGACAGTGTCGTATTTCCCCGTGGAGACGAAACCAAAACCTGTCACGCGCAACCTGCGGGGCAACGTTCGTCCTCGGTTCAGAGACTGTAATCGGCGGAACAGGTGGAGTTTCGGGAACGAGGCGCCCTCGGGCGCGAAGAAAATGTGTCACCATCTCGCCGGACGGTGAGACGCCACACTCCTTCTCGACTTCGGAACCGACCAAGCGTACGAGAGGCCCGTCAGCGTCCTCCGTCAGTCGCCTCCAGACCGCAGGCAGAGCCCCCTCCGCGACGCACTGGTTCCGGAGAGCATCGTAGTCGGCCTCGGCGCGTCTCCTCGCCTGGCCGTCGAGCACCGACTCCCGCCACAGGTAGCGAAGCAGCAGGTCGGCGTTCCGGTTCGGATCGCCGTCCTGCAGGTCCACCTCGGCGAAGCGGCGGTCGCGATGGTTCCCTTCCCCGAAGGTGTAGTACAGCCACCAGTTCCGACCGTCGGTGAGGACGACGATCGGCGCTCCGCCGTGGAAGGCGTACTCGAAGAGTTGCCCCTCGCCGATCTCGATCCTGCCGACTCGCTTCACTTCGAGAAGGACGGCCGGCTTCCCGAACTTCCCGATGAGGGCGTAGTCCACGCGGCGGCCCCCGATCGAGTACTCGCGCGCCACGACGCCGGTGTCGAAGACCGGCCAGCCGAGGTCCTGGAGGACGCGCATCACGATCCCCTGGCTGACCTTCGCCTCATCCCGGTACTCGCCCCGGCCGAGACGGTCGCGGATGTTACCGATCGTCTGCGTCAGAGTATCGAGGCTCATCGCCGCCGGGTCCTCCGATCGCCTACCTGCGCGCCGCCACTGCCACGGCGGTTCGGGTTGCGTGGACTACCACTGCTTCGGCTTCCGAATCCGGACCGGCATCTCGATCCGGAGGTCTCGGAAGTCGATCCTCGCCAAATCGCAGGCGCGACGAATCATCTCCGCCTTCTGCGGACTTCCCATGTTCGTTCCGATGAACCATCCGCCGGGGAGTCTCCCGATCGCGACATCGAGACCTGACTGGCCCGGATACAGATCTTCTCTTCGCCTTGCCAGGTAGGAGCGCCTCTTTCCGCGGTACCGCTCATGGAATCGCTGACAAAGCGTCGGGTCCCGGGTGGCGAGTGCGACGAAGGCGGCTATCAGCAGTTCCTTCCCCGCCTTGAACCGTCTCGTCTCTCCGTCGAAGGTGAAGGAGAACTGGCCTGTTCCGGTAATGCGGTGCGGGCTCGGCTCGTCAGGTCGCTTCCGTTGCGGAATCGCCGGCGCCTCGGGTTGCGCCCCTCCGGGCAGACAGACCAGGAACCGTTCGGTCTCCTCCCGGGGCGGGCGCACGCCGCACCGCCGCTCCACTTCCTCTTCGAGAAGGTGGGCGAGCGTTTCGTTCGGCTGCGTGAGGAGGGCTCGCCAGGCGCTGGGAAGCGTCTCGGCCACCTGTCGGCGCCGGCTGGCCTCCCGGTGGTCCGCGGCGGCCTGACCCACTGCTTCCCCGGCTCGCACCGAATCGAAGCGGAGATATCTGAGCAGGGACTCCGCCGCCTCATCGACCGAGCGGTCCACGAGGTCCACGACACAGAAGGGGCCGTCACGATCGCTCCCCTGCGCCCCGACGAGAGAGAACGCCCAATGACGACCGGTCGTGTTGACGAGGATCGAGTTGCCGGGCGGAACATGGTCGAAACCGTGGACTCCGTCGGAGACGGCCCCGCCCGGTTCTTCGATCTCGACGAGCACCGCCGGCGCCGACTGCGGGTCGAGGAGCGCGAAGTCCACGGCCCGAGGGCCGACCGAGTAGTCGGACTCCACGACGGCGCAGTCGAGTACGTCCCAACCGAGGCATCGCAGCAGGCGCTCGACGATGCCCCATTTCGTACGCTCGACATCCGGGTACTGGCCCTTCGTCAGGCGTCGGCGGATGTCCGTGATCGCGGCGCGAATGCTCTCGTCAGCCATGGCGGTCGAGGTTCCGGGTTACTCCTGCTCCGCGACCATGACGGCAGGGACGCCGAGGCTCGCTACGCGGTCGTTGAAGGGGGTCAGGTGTTCCGACAGGGCGGAGGCCAGGTCGGAGTGGATGGCGTCGAGTTCGGGCTTCAGGTCGTCGTAGCGCTGGTAGGCGCCGGCCGTCGGCTGGTCGTGGCCCTGGACGATGTAGCCGTAGAGGACGACCAACTGGTTGTCGATCTGCGGCGGGAAGTTGATCGGGTCCTGCGAGGACCGGCTCTGCGTCTGGGTGATCGTTTCCTCGATCTCCGTCAGGCGGTCGGTCAGGGCCGTGCTCAGGGTTCCCAGTTCCTCGTCGTCCTTCCCGGCCTTCTCGAGCCGCGCCACGATGTCGGCGGCCTGGGACTTGACTTCGCGGACGCGGGTCAGGGCGTCGAAGAGTTTCTCGATCTCTTCTCCCACCGTCGCGCCGAGTTCGCGCTGTTTCGCCAGGTCCTCGGCGGTCGCCGAGAGGTTGGGATGGATCGCCACTTCCAGCGCCTGGGTGTGGGTCTCCTCGCCGACCGTCAGGCGGATCTCGTAGGTTCCCGGGAGCGCCGAGAGGCCCGGGGTGCCGCCCCAGTGCACCACGCCCCGGGGGCGCTCGATGCGCTCGCCGCGGAGGTTCCAGCGGAAACTGTTGAGGCCCTTCGCCGCCGGGAGCCGGGCCGCCGGGCCGCCGCCGAAGAACGCCGCGAAGGGGGAGACCGGGCCCGAAGGAGCGGCGGCGCCGGGGCGGCCGGTGACCTTGCGCACGGTGTTGCCGTCAGGGGCCACGATCTCCAGCGTGATCGCTTCTTCCGGCTCTTCCTTCAGGTGGTAGTGGATGTCGGCGGCGGCGCCGAAGCCGCCGCGGTAGGCCTTCCGCGGGGCGTAGAGCACCGAGTCGGCGCTGACGGTCTCCGCGTTCAACTGGTGCAGCGGGGTCAGGTCGTCGAGCACCCAGAAGGAACGGCCCTGGGTCGAGATGACCAGGTCCTGGCGGTGCACCCGCAGGCCGGTGATCGGGCTCACCGGGAGGTTGTTCTGGAACCGCTGCCAGTGGGCGCCGTCGTCGAAGGAGACATAGAGGCCGAACTCGGTGCCGGCGTAGAGCAGGCCCTTACGGTCCGGGTCTTCGCGGATCGCCCGGGTGAAGTGGGTCGGGGGAATGCCGTTCGTGCCGTCGGTGAGCAGTTCCCAGTCTTCGCCGGCGTTGTCGGTGCGGAAGATGTAGGGGCGGAAGTCGTTCTCCCGGTACCGGTACACCGCGATGAAGACCCGCGCCGGGTCGTGCGGCGAGATCTCGATCACATTCACGGTGCCGCCTTCGGGCATTCCCTCGGGGGTGATCTCGGTCCAGGTCGCGCCGCGGTCGCGGGAGATATGGACGCGGCCGTCGTCGCTCCCGGCCCACAGCTCGGCGGGGGTGTGCTGCGACTCCTCGAACGAGAAGACCGTGTTATACACCTCGACGCCGGTGCTGTCTCTGGTGATGGGGCCGCCGGCGTAGTCCTGGTGTTCGGGGTCGTTCGTCGAGAGGTCGGGGCTGATGACCTGCCAACTCTGTCCCTGGTCGCGGGACATGTGGACCACCTGCGAGGCGTGGTAGAGGATGTCCGGGTCGTGGGGCGAGAGCCGGATGGGCGCGTTCCACTGGAACCGGTAGTTCAGGTCGCGGGCGGCCTGTCCCAACTGCAGTTGCGGGTAGTGGAGGATCTGGCGGTACTCGCCGGTCTTCCGGTTCACCCGGGTGATGCTGCCGCCGTAGCAGCCGGCGTAGATGACCTCGGGGTCGCGGGGGTCCACCGCGATGTGGCCGCTCTCGCAGCCGCCGACCGAATACCAGTCGGGGACGACGCTGAAACCGCCGCGGGAGGGCACCGAGATGGTGCTGTTGTCCTGCTGGGAGCCGTAGATGCGGTAGGGCCACTGGTCGTCCACGAAGACCCGGTAGATCTCCGCGGTCTCCTGGTTGCGCTGGCCGGTCCAACTCTTCCCGCCGTCGAAGGAGACATTCGCGCCGCCGTCGTTGGCGTTGATCATGTTCATCGGGTCCTCCGGATTGATCCAGAGGTCGTGGTTGTCGCCGTGGGGGACGCGGATGCGTTCGGGGAAGGTCCTGCCGCCGTCTATGGACTTGTGGAAACCCACATTCAGGCCGTACACGGTGTTCTCGTCGTGCGGGTCGGCGAAGATGTGGATGTAGTACCAGGGGCGCTGACGGAGGTTGGCGTCGCCGTTGATGCGGTTCCAGGACTCGCCGCCGTCGTCGGAGCGGTAGAGGCCGCCGGTTTCTCCCTCCGCCTCGATGAGCACCCAGAGGCGGTTGGAGTTCGCCGGGGAGATGGCGACCGCGGACTTGCCGATGAGACCTTCCGTCGGCAGGCCGCCTTCGACGCGCGCCCAGTTGTCGCCGCCGTCGGTGCTGCGGTAGATGCCGCCGTCCTCGCTGCCGGAGATCATCGTCCAGGGCTTGCGCTCGGCGCGCCAGGCGCCGGCGTAGAGGATGCGCGGGTTGTTCGGATCCATCTGGATGTCCACCACGCCGGTGCGTTCCGAGAGGTGGAACACCCTCTCCCAGGTGGCGCCGCCGTCCCTCGTGCGGAAGACGCCGCGCTCCTCGTTCGGCCCGAAGATGTAGCCGAGGGCGGCCGCGTAGGCGATATCGGGGTTCGTCGGGTGGACCGCGAGGGAGCCGATCTGGCCGGCGTGGCGGAGACCGATGTGCTTCCAGGTCTTGCCGGCGTCCGTCGAGCGGTAGATGCCGTCGCCGACCGAGATGTTGCCGCGGGGGCAGGCCGAGCCGGTTCCCACATAGACCACATTCGTATCGGAGGGCGCGACCGCGATGGAACCCACCGCGCCGACGCCGAGGAAACCGTCGGTCACATTCGTCCAGTTGTGGCCGGCGTCCTCGGTCTTGAACACGCCGCCGCCGGTGCCGCCGAAGTAATAGGTCAGCGGATCGCCGGGAACGCCGACCGCGGCGGTGGAGCGGCCGCCCCGGGTGAAGCCGACAGCGCGGAACTCCAGCGCCTCGGTGTACTCGGTGGGGACGGTGACATTCGCCTCGTCGAAGTGCTCGTCGTAGTCGCGGTGGCTGCCCTGGGCGAAGGCCGGGGGGGCGGCGAGGGCGACCGCGGCGAAGAGCGCGGCGGCGGCGGGGGCGAGAGCCGGGATCTGCGGGAGGAATCGAAGGTTCATCGGGAACTCTCTGGCTTTCGGGCAGGAAGGAAGAAGGGGAAAGGGGGATCGGGGAGGGGAACCGGGAAGACCCGGCGGGAATTCGGGGAAACGAAACATCATATCCGGGGCGCCGTTCCCGGCCCGGCGGAGTCTTCCGGGGGCTCGGACCGGTCGGGCGCGCCGGGGCGGTCCGCCGGTTCGCGGAAGGCGACCACTTCATCGAGGCGCTCCGCCCCGAGCGCGGCCATGACCACCCGGTCCACCCCGAGGGCGACGCCGGAACAGCGCGGCAGGCCCCCCTTCGGGCCGTCCCGCGGGCCGGCTCCTTCCAGCGCGGCCAGGAAGCGCGGGTCGGGGACGACCTCCGGGCGGCCGGCGCGGCGGCGGGCCTCGTTCTCGGCGGCGAAGCGGCGGCGGTGTTCGTCCGCGTCCTGCAGCTCGTCGTAGCCGTTCGCGAGTTCGAAGCCGGCGTAGAACACTTCGAACCGCTCGGCGGTGCGCGGGTCGTCTTCCGAGAGGCGGGCCAGCGCGGCCAGCGGCGCCGGGAAGCGGGTCAGCAGCGTCGGGGCTTCCCGGCCCAGTCCCGGTTCCACCAGGCGGCCGAAGAGGAAGTCGAGCGCCGCCGCGCGGTCGGCCGGCGCACCCGGATGCCCGTGCTTCCCGGCGAGTCGCGCCAGTTCCCCGTCGCTTGCGGTGAGCGGGTCGGCCGGCACGGCGGCGCGGAACGCCTCCCGGTAGGTGGTGGTGACCGCCGGGGGGGACCCGAGCAGGTGGGTCAGCAGCAGGTCCATCTCCCGCAGGAGGCCGGCGAGCGGGCCCGGGCGGTACCACTCGGCGAGGGTGAACTCGACCGCGTGGCGGCGGCCGGTTTCGCCGGCGCGGAACGCTTTCCCGAGGGAGAAGATCGGCCCGCTGCCGGCGGCGAGCAGGCGTTTCAGCGCGAACTCCGGCGAGGTCTGGAGGAAACCGCCGCCGGCGGGGACGCTCTCGAGATGCCGGTCCGGGGTCGCGTACTGCGCGAGGAGCGGGGTTTCGACTTCCAGGTAGCCGCGGGCCTCCAGGAAGTCGCGCAACCGGCGGACGATGACGGCGCGAACGCGCAGCGCCTCGAGCGACGCCGTGGGCCTCCAGTCGGGCGAACGCCGATGCGGGAGCCGCCCGTCGGCCGGCGGCGGGCCGGAATCAGTCAGTCAGCCGTTCCTCCGGGTATGGCGACCGCGCCTTCCGGGTCCGGGTTCGGGGGGAATCATCCGGGCCGGCCCGACGAAATCCCCGGACGAAACCCCCCGACGAATCTCGCCGGACGAAGACGAAACCCGCCGGTACAACCGGTGGCCGGCCTTCGCGGGGCCGAACGCACCGGCGCAATCGTTCCGGTCGCTCAGCCCTTCACCCGCGCCACATAGGCGCCGGTGCGGGTGTCGAGGCGCAACACCTCGTCCACTCCGACGAACAGCGGCACCCGCACCACCGCGCCGGTTTCCAGCGTGGCGTTCTTGGAACCGCCGCTCGCGGTATCCCCGCGGATGCCCGGTTCGGTCTCCACCACCTTGAGTTCCACGAACTGCGGCGGGCTCACCAGCAGGATGGCGCCGGTGTAGAGCGTCACCGCGCAGGTCATTCCCTCCTGCAGCCACTTGGCGCCGTCGCCGAGCGCCGCGGCGTCCGCGGGCAACTGCTCGTAGGTCTTCGGGTCCATGAAGTGCCAGGCCCCGCCGTCGCTGTAGAGGAACTGCATCTCGGTGTCCCGGACATCCGCCGCCTCGACCTTCTCCCCGGACTTGAGGGTCTTGTCGAGCACCCGCCCGGTCTTCAGGTTCCGGTAGCGGATGCGGGTGAACGCCTGGCCCTTCCCCGGTTTCACGAACTCGCAGTCGAGCAGCACGCAGGGATCGCCGTCGAGCATCACCTTGAGTCCGCTGCGGAACTCGTTCGTCTGGTAGGTATCGGCCAAAGGGGGACTCTCGCCTTTCGTTCCGGTGCGCCGGCTCACACTTCGGTGAGCAGGTGGCCCATCCGTTCCTTCTTGGTGCGGAGGTAGTCGCGGGAATGCTCCGTCGCCGGCACCTCGATGGGGATCCGTTCGGCGATCTCCAGACCGTGTCCTTCGAGGGCGACGAACTTGCGCGGGTTGTTCGTGAGCAGGCGGATGCGGCCGACGCCCAGGTCGTGGAGGATCTGCGCCCCGACGCCGTATTCCCGCTGGTCGGCGCGGAACCCGAGGTGGGTGTTCGCGTCCACGGTATCCAAACCTTCGTCCTGCGCCGCGTAGGCGCGCAACTTGTTCACCAGGCCGATCCCCCGGCCTTCCTGGTTCAGATAGAGCAGGACGCCGGCGCCTTCCCGGCCGATCTGCGCCAGCGCCGCCTCGAGTTGGGGGCCGCAGTCGCAGCGCATCGAGCCGAAGACTTCCCCGGTGAGGCACTGGCTGTGGACCCGGACCAGGGCCGGCTCTTCGGGGGTGGGTTCGCCCAGGAGGAGCACCAGGTGTTTCGTGCCGTCGAGGGTGTTCTCGTAGGCGATGGTGCGGAAGGAGCCGAAGCGGGTGGGGAGCACCGTTTCCGCGAGGCGCCGGACGAGGGTTTCGTGGCGGAGGCGGTGGCGGATGAGGTCGGCGACGCTGACGATGCCCACGCCGTGGCGGGCGGCGAAGACTTCCAGGTCCGGCAGGCGCGCCATGGTGCCGTCGTCGTTCATCACTTCGCAGATGACCGCCGCCGGGTAGAGGCCGGCCATGCGGGCCAGATCCACTCCGGCCTCGGTCTGCCCGGCGCGCTGCAGGACGCCGCCGGGGCGGGCGCGGAGCGGGAACACATGCCCGGGCCGCACCAGGTCCCGGGGGCCGGCGTCCGGGGCGATGGCCACCCGCACCGTGTGGGCGCGGTCCGCCGCCGAGATGCCGGTGGTGACCCCGGCGCGCGCCTCGATGGAGACGCAGAACGCGGTCTCGTGGATCGAGGTGTTGTCCTGGACCATCAGGGGCACTTCGAGTTCGTCGAGCCGCTCCCCGGTCATCGGCATGCAGATCAGGCCGCGCCCGTGGGTGGCCATGAAGTTGATCGCTTCCGGGGTGATCTTCCCGGCGGCGATGGTGAGGTCGCCCTCGTTCTCCCGGTCCTCGTCGTCCACCACGATGACCATCCGCCCGGCGGCGATCTCCGCCACCGCGTCGGCGGGAGTAAGGAACGGCCCGTTCGGGAACCGGCCCTGCAGGTCGGCTCGGGGGGGCGGCGGCGGTTCGGGGTCGGTCGTACTCATGCGGTACTCAGGGGAGGTCCCGGGAAGAAGTGGCGCTGCGCTGCGAGGGCCGGTCGGGGTCTTGGGAAGGATCGGGGACGGCGGCGAACGCCCGGGGCGGAACCGGGAATCCTACCCGGCGGCGCGTGCTCCGGGCGGTTCGGCTCCCCGGGCCCGGAGGCGGTGCTCCCGGCGGGGCTCGCCGGCGGGGGCGTTGCCGCCGGCCGTCCGCCGGAGTCGCCCGGTCAGTCGCGGGGACGGGCGTATTTCGCCAGGATGTCGTATTCGAGGTTCACCCGGTCCCCGGGGCCGAGCCGCCCCAGGGTGGTCGCCTGCCGGGTGTGCGGGATCAGCATGACCTCGAATTCGCGCCGGTCGGGGAAGGAACCGGACACGGTGAGGCTCACCCCGTCCACGGCGACGGAGCCCTTGCCGACGATCCAGTCCGGCTCGGCGTGGCCCACCAGCATCCGGTAGTCGCCGTCGGGGCCGCCCGCCGCCCGGATCTCGCCGGTGGCGTCCACATGGCCCTGCACGAAGTGGCCGCCCAGCCGGTCGGAGGCGCGGAGCGGCAGTTCCAGGTTCACCGGGGCGCCGCCGGCGAGCGCGCCCAGGGTCGAACGGGCGAGTGTCTCTTCGGCCACCTCGAACGCGACGACCTGCCGGACGACCCGCCTGACGCGCGCCCCCTCCCCGCCCTCCTTCCCGACCCCGGTCTCCACGACGGTCAGGCAGACCCCGGCGACGGCGACGCTGTCCCCGACGGTGGTCTCGGCGAAGAAGGCGTCCGGCCCGGCGACTTCGAGGCGCCGCCCGCCCTCGGGCCGGGGTTCGCTCGCGGCGATGCGGCCGACGGCGGTGACGAGTCCGGTGAACACGGCGGGGGCGGGGCGAGGAGAGCGAGCGGGCAGATTGCCGCCTCCGGCCGGGGAACGCAAGGACTCCCGCCCGCCGATTCTTCGATTCCGCTCGAGGCGCGCGCCCGGCAGGCGCCGCACCGCCCGGAGCCGCTTCGACCGCGGACCGGCGCGGGGCCGGGGCCGGGAGGCCCGAGGCGGGGCCCGGGTGGCGGGTCTTCCGGACGCGGGATCATCGTCTCCGGCGCCACCACGGCGCCGCGCCCCGGCTGCCGGTCATCGTCGCCCGTCCTTCCCGGGGACCGCGGAAGTTCCTCCGCCCCTGCGGGGGTAGTCGAACTTGGCCAGCATCGCAACCCACCGGCTCCCCCCGCCGCTTCGCCCTTCCAGGCGGCTGCGCGCGAGAAAGAGGATCACGGAGACCACGCCGATCGTGACGACATTGGCGAGGTCGTACGGGCCGCCGAGATCGAGGGCGGCGTCACCGAGCGCCCGACGCGCCGAACGCTCGACGAAATACGCGAGCGTGATCGGAAGGCCGAGCAGGAACACCCCCGCGACGAGCCCCCGGCGGCCGAGACGACCGTTCAGGCAGGCGCCGGTCAACAGGAGCGCGACGCCCGGCCCGGCATAGCGCATCGCCTCCATCGCCCGTTCCGGCCGCAGGAACGCCAGCGGAATCCCCACCGCGATCATCGCGAGGAGCAGACAGGTGCACCACCTCCGGAACGGGGTGCTCGGGTCGGTGTCGGGCATGTCGTCCTCCCCGGAGCGACCGCCGGCCTTCGCCGAGTCGGCTTCGAAGTGCGTGATCTCCATGGAGGGCTCGATCGAAACGGGGTGTCACTCCTATATTGACTCCGCCCGGACGAAAAAATTAAGCCCCCCACCCTCGCCGGTCGGGGCAGCGGACAGGCACCCGAAGCCGGACGGGGCCGGCCGGGAGCACGCCGTTGCGCGCCCGCTCGAGACAGGGCCGGCCGCGCCCGGCAGAAGCCCGTCAGAAGATCGCCCCGTCGAGGGCGGCGCGGAGGGGCGGCGCGCCGGAGCGGCGGCGGTCTTCCCCGTACGATCCCCCGATGGACGAGAGGTTCCTGCGACGGGCGCTGGAATTGGCGGCGCTCGGCCGGTACACCGCGCCGCCGAACCCGGCGGTGGGGGCAGTGCTGGTGCGGGACGGACGGGTGCTCTCCGAGGCGTTCCACTCCCGGGCCGGGCGGCCGCACGCGGAAGCGCAGGTGCTGCGGGTGGGCGGGGCGGCCCGGGGCGCCACCCTGTTCGTGAACCTCGAACCCTGCTGCCATGTGGGCCGGACGCCGCCCTGCGCCGAACGGATCATCGCCGCCGGCGTCCGCCGGGTGGTGGCGGCCCATCCCGACCCGGATCCCCGGGTCCAGGGGGGCGGGCTGGCGCGGCTGCGGGAAAGCGGCATCGAGGTGCGCGTCGGTCTTCTCCGGGAAGAGGCGATGGAACTGAACCGGCCCTTCTTCAAGTTCCTGGAGACCGGCCGGCCCTGGGTCACGGTCAAGGCGGCGCTCTCGGTGGACGGGGCGATGGCGCCGCCGGGAACCCGCTGGATCACCGCCCCGGCGAGTCGGCGCCACGGACGGGTGCTGCGGCGGGAGAACGAGGCGATCCTCACCGGCATCGCCACGGTGACCGCGGACGATCCCCGCCTCACGCCGAGGCCGCGGCTGGGCGCGGGGCCGCTCCGGCGCGTGGTACTCGACCCCGAGGCCCGGATCCTGCCGGAGGCGCGGCTGTTCGAGGAGGTCCGCCGGGATCCGCTGCTGGTGCTGGTGGGGCCGGACGCCCCGACAGCGGCCCGGCGGCGGATCGAGGCCCGGGGGGCGGAGGTCGCCGCGATCCCGTACGCCGCGGAGGAGTCCGGCGACCCCGGAGCCGGGGAGACCGCCGGGGAAGTCGCGGGGGAGCCGTGGCGCCCGCTGTCGCTCCCGGCGGCGCTCGAGGAGATCGGCGGGCGGGGCATCCGCAGCCTGCTGGTGGAGGCCGGGCCCCGGCTCACTTCCTCGTTCCTCGCCGAGGGGCTCGCGGACCGGTTGGTGCTCTACCTGGCGCCCCGGTTCCTGGGCCGGGGCGAGGGCGCCGGGCTCTTCGACCGGGTGCGCGCCCGCCGCCGCGACGCCGGGGCGCCGGTCTTCCCCCGGAACCAGCCGGACCCGGCGAGCGCCCGCTACGCCCGACTCGGCCCGGACCTGCTCGCCGAGTTCCGCCTCGACGCTGGCACCGGCTACCCGGGCGGCGCGCCTCCCGACTGACAACAGTCCGGCTCATCGTCCTTCCTCTCGAGCGAACACACGGCGAGAGGGCAGCGGACCTCCCCCGCCTGACGGTGCGGGCATTCGATCAACTCAACAGTACGAATGGGAAACGAGTTCGGCACGAGACTCTCGGTGTGGTGGAGACCGGCGAGGTCCTCCGGTGTCACCGTGACGGAAGGGCGCAGCTGGGCGAGCGTCACATGCGGTGCGACAGGCTGACCATCGGCCGAAAAACCAGCGGCGAGTGCAGCCCGTTTCGCCGCACACTGGAGCGAGTCGAGAAACCCGGCGCCCGAAGGCTCCTCGACTAACGCCCAGACCTCTTGTGGCAGAACACCGGGCGTAGACAATGCGAGACGGGGGAGTGAGAACTGTGGGGGCGGCAGGCGACGAACAGATTTGAGCGCATCGCAGAACCGGAACCTCCACTCGCAGATGAGGCGTTCCCTATCGGTAAGGAATGACTCTCGGAAGGCCCAGAGCGTGATGCGGAAGTCTTCGGAATCAACCGCCTTGATGCGAGGTCTCGGGACGACCAGAGGCAGCCTCTTCACAACACCCGCCAGCAGTCCTTCCACGGTGCCCAACGGCGCTCCCGCAGTGTCGCCCAACGGCCTCTTCGCGGTGTCGCCAAACGGCAGGACTGCGAGCAGTACAGAGGCGGACTCCTCTGACGATCTGTGTCGAAACCGCGGCTCGCAGAACCGATCGGATACGAGTTCAGTCATGGCCGACACGATAACGCGCCGGCCGGTGAGGCGCGACCTCGCGAAGATCGCTGTCGTCCGGCGTTCATCGAGACGCGGAGCCAGGGCCAGCCCTACACCAGCGGGAAGGCGGCGAGGCGGCGGTAGATCGCGCCGGCGGGGTCGAGGACGCTCTCCAGCAACTCGACTGCGGGGATCGGGAACGGGTCCGGCCAGGGCCCCGCGGCGGGAACGAGGGACGCGAGGGCGCTCGCCGGGATCGGGGTCGGGCGGCGCAGCCGGGCGAGGGTCACATGGGGCGTGAACGCCCGGCGCAGCGGGTCGAAACCGGCCGGCCGGGCCGCCGCCTCCGCCGCCTCCCGGAGAGCCCGGAGGAACCCGGCGCTCCCCGACTCCTCGACCGCTTCCGCCCAGACCAGGCGGGGCCGGTGGTCGGACGGGGAGGGCGCGACTGCCGGGAGCGACAGGCGGGGCGGCGCGGCGCCCCGAGCGCGCAGCGTCTCCGTTTCCCGTGCCACCCGGCGGCGCAACTCGTCTTCGAGGATCCCGGCAGCCTTCTCGTCCGGCGGCGGGCCGTAGAAGCGCAGGGTGAGGTGGAGGTTCTCGACAGCGACCGGACGGAGGCGCCCTTCGGGGAATGCCGCCGCCAGCCGCCCGGCCAGCAGCGCCAGCCGTTCCCGCACTTCCTCCGGCAAAGGCAGGGCGGCGAACAGCCGGGGGGCGCTTCCCGGAGGGGCCATACCCGCCTCCGACCCGGGGGACTCTTTCGGGCCGGACACCGGACGACACCCGTCAGGCGCGCCCGACGGAGAGCAGGGAGCGGCGCAGCAGGTCGAGGGCGAAGGTGGCGGTCAATTGCCGCACCAGCGCGCGGTCGCCGGGGAAGCGGTGGCGCTCGGCGCGAACGAGCCCCCCCGGCCCGGAGACCGCGATCCACACCAGCCCCACCGGTTTCTCCGGGCTGCCGCCGCCGGGCCCGGCGATCCCGGTCGAGGAGAGGCCCCAGGCGTTCCCGGCCCGCCGCCGCGCGCCCGCCGCCATCTCCCGGGCCACCGCTTCGCTCACCGCTCCCCCGGCGCGGAGCGACTCCGGCGACACGGCGGCGAGGGCGGTCTTGGCCTCGTTCGCGTAGGTCACGAGGCCCAGGTCGAACCAGGCCGAGGAGCCGGGGACGCGGGTGAGCCGTTCGGCGATCAGCCCGCCGGTGAGCGATTCGGCGAGCGCCACCCGCTCCCCGCGCCGTTCCAGCAGGGCGCCGACCGCGTGCTCCAGGCGCTCCCCGGCGGTCCGGGTGAAGACCGCTTCGCCCAGCCGCGCCGCGATCCGGTCGGCGAGCGCGGCAGCGGCGTTCGCCTCACCGGCCGGCGCGCCGAGGCGCAGTTCGATCTCGCCGCCGGAGGCCAGGATCGCCACTTCGACCGCTCCGCCCCGGCGCGGGAGGAGGTCGGCGATCCGCTCTTCGAGCCGCGACTCCGGGATCCCGGCGACGCCCAGGGTGAAGCCCGCCGGGGCGGGGTCGAGACCGGGTTCCCGCGCCAGTCGCGGCCGGACTTCGGCGGCGAACAGGGCCGCGAGTTCCGCCGGGGGGCCCGGCAGCAGGACGAGCACGGCGCCGGAAGCAGCCCGGGCGAAGACCCCGGGGGCGGTTCCGGCGGGGTTCGGCAGCGCCTCCGCCCCTTCCGGGATCAGCGCCTGGCGCCGGTTGACGGCGGGCATGGGGAAGCCGCGCTCCCGGAACCGTTCTTCGATCCGCCGGAGCGAAGGGGCGTGCTCCCGGAGCGGGGCGCCGAGGGCGGCGGCGGCGGCGGAACGGGTGCAGTCGTCGTCGGTGGGGCCGAGGCCGCCGGCGGCGAACACGAAGCGATATCGGTCGAGCGCGGTCCGGAGGGCGTCGCGCAGCGCCGGCTCGTCGTCCGGGGCCACCGCCTGCCAGAGGGTGGGGACGCCGAGTTCGGCCAGGCGCGCCTTGAGGAGCGGGGTGTTCCGATCCGGCCGGTGCGGGCGCAGCAACTCGGCGCCGACGGCGATGACGGCGGCGCCCGGGAGCAGTTCCCGGTCGGCGGTCACGAACGCGGGCTCCCGGCGGCCGGGGGGATCGGGCGCGGCGTGGCCGTCACGGGCGCCGCCCCGGGCGCGAAGTCAGACCGGAAGTCAGGCGCCGAAACCAGACCCCGAAGTCAGACCCCGAAGTCAGACGCCGAAAACGAGGAACACGACGAACCGGGCCAGGGCGCCGGCGGCCAGGTCGTCGGCCATGATGCCGAGGCCGCCGGGGAGCCGCTCCAACTGGCGGATCGGCGGCGGCTTGGCGATGTCGAGCACCCGGAACAGGGCGAAGGCCAGCAGCGCCGCGGGAAGGGTCGGCGCCACCCCGAGCAGCGCCAGCCACATCCCGCAGAACTCGTCCACCACGACCTCCGGCGGGTCCTCCTCGCGCACCGCCAGCGCGTAGCGCCGGCCGGCCCAGGTGCCGGCGACCGTCGCCAGCAGGAAGGCGCCGAGCCCGATCGGGGCGGCGAGACCGGCGGTGAGGTACCAGGCGCCGAGGCCGACGATCGCCCCGAAGGTGCCGGGGGCGAGAGGCAGCCGCCCCACGGAACCGCAGGTGGCGAGGAACCGCGCCAGCCGGCCGGGGAAGGCGGCGTCCGGGTCCCCTTCCCCGCCGACGGCCGAGTCCATCTGTTCCCAGGAGGCGTCCTCCCAGTCGGGATCGGCCGCGTCGACCGGCGCCGCCTCGCTCGCTTCCCCGGTCCCGGCGGGGTCTCCCGGCGCGGCGGGCGATTCCGCGGCCGCCGGCGCCTCGTCCGGCGAGGGTTCCCCGGCGATGGCGGGCCGGGAGTCGGGTCCGGGCGGAGCGTGGGGGCCGGCGCGGTCCGGCGGGTCCGACCGCTCGGCGCCGCCCGCGCCCCCGGCTTCCCGGAGCCGCCGCTCCACCCGCTCCCGCACCGCCCGGGCGGGATCGTCGGGGGTCTTCGAGGGCGGGGGGCCGTCCGCCGCGGCGGTCTCGTCGGCGGAAGGAGCGTCGTCTCCCGCGGCGCCGGCCCGCCGGTCGGCCACGGCGCGCACCCGGCGGCGCACCGCCTCGCTCCAGTGCTCCGAACCGGGCCCGCCCGGCCCATTCCCCCCCGGATTCGATCCGGAAGCCGAGCCGGGAGGATCGCCCCCGGGCCGCCCTCCGCCGTTCGTTCTCACCACCCGGCGCGCCCGCCGACCGGAACGGCCGGGACGAACGCCGGGGCGTCCGCGCGGGACGCCGAACGGCGCCGGCGAACCCGCCCGAAACAGGAGGATCGGGAATGTCGCACCGGCGGCGCAACTATATCTACGGCCCGCCGCCGCCTCGCCGCCCGATTCCCGCCCGATTCCCGCCCCATTCCCGCCCGATCGGGGCCCCGTCGCGGCCCCGTCGCCGCCCCCCTCCCGGCCCGGGCCCCGCCCGCCGCGGCGCCCGATCTCGCGCCTCGGTCCCGTTCCGGGCGGCGGCTCGGGAGAAGACCCGGCCCGCGAGGCGCCCGGAATCCCCGGACCCGCCAGCGGAGACAATCGGCGGATGAGCGGGGCCGGAGAGCGCGCCGGGACGACCCTCGGGGGCGGACTCCTGGTCGCGGTCCCGAACCTGAGCGAGGGGCGGGACGCGGGGCGGATCCGGGCGCTGGCGGAGGCCGCCGGAGGGACGCTGCTCGACCGGCACTCCGATCCTTCGCACCACCGGACGGTGCTCACCCTCGCCGGGCCGCCGGGCGCCGTCGAAGACGCCGCGTTCGAACTCTTCCGGGCCGCGCGGCGGTTGCTCGACCTGCGCCGCCACCGGGGGGAGCACCCGCGCCTCGGCGCGCTCGATGTGCTGCCGTTCGTCCCGTTCCCGGGAACGCCCCGGGAAGCGGGATTGGAGCGGGCGGCGGAGAGTGCCCGGCGGGTCGGCGCCCGCATCGCCGGGGACCGGACGGACGACGACCGGACTGCCGAGGACCGGAGCGAGGACGAAGACGCCCCCGGAGTCCCGGTGTTCCTCTACGGCGCGGCCTCGCCGACCGGGCGGTCGCTCCCGGAACTGCGGCGGGGCGGGCTGCCCGGTCTCGCCGCGCGCCTGGCCGCCGGGGAGATCCGCCCGGACTTCGGCCCGCCGCGCCTCCACGAGGCCGCCGGGGCGGTGGTGGTGGGGGCGCGGGGGCCGCTGCTGGCCTTCAATGTGAACCTCGACGGCGACCGGGTCGAGCCCGCCCGGCGGATCGCCCGGACGATCCGGGAGAGCGGCGGCGGGTTGCCGGCGGTGCGGGCCCTCGGCCTCCGGCTCACCGCCCCCGACCGCGCCCGGCCGCAGGCCCAGGTCTCCCTGAACCTCCTGGACTTCCGCCGCACTTCGCTCCGGCAGGCGTTCGCCGCGGTGCGCCGGCAGGCGGAAGCCCTCGGGGTCGGGGTCGCCGGGTCGGAGATCGTGGGCCTGCCGCCGGAAGCCGCCCTCCGGCCGGGGATGGAGCGCGACCTCCTCCTCCCGGGGCCGCCCCGCTCGCTCGAAGCGGCCTTCCGCCAGCGGCGGGCGCGGGACTGACCGCCCGGTCCGGCCGCGGGGCCGGCGTGTACCCTGCCCCGCCGGCGGAGCCGAGCGCGTGAAGTGCCCCTACTGCGGACACCCGGAAGACCGGGTGGTGGACTCGCGGGAGAGCCGCGAGGGGGCGATGATCCGGCGCCGGCGGGAGTGCCTCGACTGCGGGAAGCGCTTCACCAGCCACGAAACGGTCGAGGAGATCCCCTGCGTGGTCGTCAAGAAGAGCGGGCGGCGCGAAGACTTCGACCGGGAGAAGGTGCTCTCCGGGCTGCGCCGGGCCTGCGGGACGCGGGTCGCCGAGGAGAAGATGGCCGAGATCGCCGACCAGGTGACCGCGCGGGTGGCGGATACGCCGGACCGGGAGATGGGCTCCAGCGAAGTCGGGGAACTGGTGATGGACGCCCTCAAGGGCCTCGACCATGTGGCCTTCGTGCGGTTCGCCTCGGTGTACCGCGACTTCCAGGACACCCAGGACTTCGTGAAGGAGATCCGCTCGCTCCTCCGGAAACGCTCGCCGCGGCCGAAGAAGCGCGCCGGGTCGGCCCGCCGCTGAGCCGGGCGGAGCGCGGCGGCGCCGGGTCGGATCCGGAGGCGGGAACCGGCGGCGGCGATCCCTCGTTACCGAGAAGCAGCCCACCGAAGCCCGGGAGAAGATCGAAGCGCCCCCATCGGACTTCCCCCCGGACTTCCCGGCCGTCAGCACCGATGCCGAACTCGTCCGCCGTTGCCTCGCCGGGGACGATGCCGGCTGGCGCGAGTTCGTGGATCGGTTCCAGCGGCCCATCTGGCATATCGCCTATCGCTACGCCTCCACCCGGGACGACGCCGACGAACTCACGCAGGACATCTTCATGCGGCTCCTGACCGTTCTCCCCGCGTACAACCCGACCGGCGCGCTGGGGGGCTGGGTGCGCCAGGTGGCCGGGAACGCCGCCATAGACGAGTGGCGGCGGCGCCGGCGCGCCCCGACGATCGCCCCGGTCGAGGAAGTCCCGGACGCGCCGGCGGGGCCTTCGTACGCGCCGGACGCCATCGCCGAGCGCCGGGAGGAGTCCGCCCGGGTGCGGCAACTGCTCGACACGCTGCCGGCGGAACTCTCGGAACCGGTGCTGCTGCGGGACCTCATGGACTACGACTACCCGGAGATCGCCGAGCGGCTGAACCTGCCGCTGGGGACGGTGAAGTCCCGGATCCACCGGGGCCGGCACGCGCTCATCGCCGCCCGGCGGGAGCAGCGGGCGGCTTTCGGGGTCGGCGGGCGCGGGGCGGCTCCGGGGGCGGGCCGGGCCGGCGCGGCGCCGTCCGGATCGCGGAAGGTCTTCCGATGAGCGCGCCTACGACGCCCGCCGGCCCGATGCCTGCCGGCCCGATGCCCGCAGACTCGACGAGCGACCGCCCGATCCCCGTCGAACGGCTGGAGGCGCTCTCGGCCCTCGCCGCCGGGGAACTGGACGAGAAGGAAGCCCGGGGCCTCCGGCAGGAGTTGCAGCGCGACCCGGCCCTGGCCCGCCTCTACGGGGAGTTCTGCCTGGCGCGGCGGGCGCTCGCCGACTGCGCCGCCGCCGCCGAGGCGGAGTCCGGCGCCGCCGGGAGCCGCCCGGAACTGCGCGAGCGGATCCTGGGCGCCACCCTGCCGGCGTTCCGGAAGCGGTACCGCCGGCGCGCGGTCTATTGGCCGACCTGGGTGGCCGCGGCCGCCGCGATCATCGCCGTGGCCGTCGTCCGGCCGCCGCCGCTGGCCGGGGCGCTCGACCGCCTCTTCGAGTCCACCGGCGGGGTGGGGCGGCTGGCGGAGGCGGCCAGCGACACCGGCCGGAGCGCCGCCGCCGAACTGGACACCCTGCGCGCCTCGCTGGGCGCCGCCTTCGAAGACCGGATGGACCGGCTCGGCGACCGGCTGCGCGACCTGGAGGAAGCGACCCGCGGCCCGGGGCCGACCGGCCTCGAACCGACCGACCCGGCGGAGACCGACGGCGATTCGCGCGCCGGGCCGCCCTCCCCGAACGACCGGAACGGAGAGACCGCTCCATGAACCGATCCCCTGCGGCGGCGGGCGTCCTGTCCGTCGTCTTCCCCGGCCTCGGCCATCTCTACGGCGGCGCCACCCACCGGGCGGTGGCGCTGGGCGCGGTGTTCGTGGCGCTGCTGCAGGCCGCCGTCCACGGCCAGCCCTGGCTGCTGATGGCGATGGCGGCGGTGTGGCTGTTCTCCATCGTGGACGCCACCCGGGTGGCCGAGGAATCGGCGCGCGCCCGGGCCGAGGGCCGGAGGGCGGTCTTCGGGCTCGACCGCAACTGGGCGGTGGCGCTGGTGGCGGCGGGGATCATCTGCACCCTCGCGGTCATCCCCGGCGTGGCGTTCGTCGCCCGGCTCTGGCCGCTGGCGCTGGTGGTGATCGGGGTCCAGATGCTGCGCGGGCGCCCGGTGGTGCCCCGGTTCGGCGACGGCGCCGCGCCGGGGGCTCCGAGTCCGCCGCCGCCGGGGCCGGCCGCGGGAACGCCGACCGTCACCCCGCCCGGCGCGCCGGAACCGCCGGGCGCCGGAGCCGGGCCGGAATCCGGCGAGAAAACGGACGCCGCGGCCGGCGACCGGTGACGCCGGCGCGGCCGCGAGTCGAAAGGTAGGGAACGAGATGCCACGCAAGAACGGTTGGAGCGGCTGGGTGCTGATCCTGGTCGGCGTGATCCTGCTGCTCCACAGCCTCGACCTGGTGCCGCTCGGCGCGCTGTTCCGGTACTGGCCGGTGGTGCTGATCGCGATCGGCATCCGCCTGGTGCTCCAGGGCCGGAACGCCGGGGCGCCGCCTCCGCCGCCGCCGGGCGCGTGAGGAACGCATGACTCCGGAAGCCGCCTCGCCGCCGGGCGGGGGCGCGAGTCCCGACGCCGCCGGCGCGGCTGCCGCCGGAACGGGCGCGGCGCCGCCCCTCGGCGGAGAGACCGCGCCCGCCGGCAGCGACGGCGTACCTGCCGCTTCGGGAACGCCGCCGGCGGGTTCGGGGACGCCGCCGGCGGGTTCGGAGACGCCGCCGGCGGGCTCGCGAACGCCGGCGTCCGGGCCGCCGCGCCGGGGCGGGGGCGGCTGCGCCACCGGGTTCGGGGTGTTCCTGATCCTGGTCGGGGGGGCGGCGCTGTGGTGGAACCTGGCCGGGATCGACGCGCTCTTCCTCCTCCTCGCCTACGCGCCGCTGGCCGCGGTGTGGTGGCCGGCGGTGCTCGTCCTCTGGGGCCTGGTCAAGGTGTTCCAGCGGCTCCGCACCGGGACCAGTCGGTTCGGGTTCGGCGAGGTCCTGCTCCTGCTCGTGGTGCTCCTGCTGGGGGTGAGCCTCAGCGCCGGACGCAGCCTGCTGGAGAACCTGGGGCTGGAGATGCGGTTCGGCGGCGTGCGGAGGTGGATCGCCGAACAGTCGCGGCCGCTGCCGCAGCACGCCTTCGTCCGGGAGCGGGTCGTGTCGTTGCCCGCCGCCGGGCCGGCGACGCTGGAACTGGTCCTCCCCACCGGGAGCATCGTGGTCGAGGCCGCCGGGGGGCCGGCCGGCGCCGGGGAGCCGCCGGCGGCCGCCCCGCCCGCGACCGACGCCGAGGGGGAAGGGGTGGAGGAGACCGGGGAGACGCGCGAGACCGGCGAGACCGGAGCCGCCGCCGAGCGCCGGGAGGCAGCGCTGACGCTGGGCATCCGCGTCCGGGCCCCCGACGCCGAGACCGCCGCCGCGCGGGCCGGGGAGATCCGGATCGTGGAATCCCGGTCGGACGGCGCCGGGTCCTCCGTCGTCCGGCTCACCGTCGAGGATCCGCGCGGGGCCGGCCCCGAACCGGGCGCCCGCGGCACCCGGGCCGACGACCCCCTCGGGCTCCGCTTCTCCCAGGCGGCGCTCGACCTGACCGTCACCGCCCCGCCGGGCATCTCGGTCACCGCCCGGAGCGAACGGGGCGCCGTGCGCGTCCGCGGCCCCTTCACCGGGGTCTTCGTCGAAGCCGGGGACGGCCCGGTGGAGATCACCGGCGCCCGGGGCGAGGCGTCCGTCGTGGCCCGGGACGGCCCGGTGCGCGCCCACCGCGTCGGCGGCCCGCTCAGCGTCCGGGCGCGCCGGGCGCCGGTCGAGGTCGGCGGGGCCGGGGGCGCGGTGTCCGTGGAGTCCGCCGGCGCCCCGATCCGGATCTCGGCAGCCGCCGGCTCGGTCACCGTCCGCACCACCCGGGGGCTGGTGGACATCGAGGGCGCCGGCGGAGCGGTGAGCGTGAACACCCGCCTGGCGCCGGTCACCCTGCGGGGTCTGTCCGGCGGGGCCGAAGTCCGCTCGGAGTACGGCAGCGTGTTCGCGGTCGGCGTCACCGGCGGGCTGGACCTGCGGGCGGACTCCGGCGCGGTCGAAGTGCGCGGGGTCACCGGCGGCGCCCGGATCACCGCCGGGGCCGGCCCGGTGCTGCTTTCGGACGCCGCCGGGGAGATCGTCGTCCGCAGTCCGGACGATGCCGACCTCGATGTGCGGCTCGACGGGGAGCCGGCTTCGACGGCGCCGGTGACGGTGACCACCGCCGGCGGCGAGGTGTGGCTGGAGTTGCCGGAGGGCCGGTCGTTCTCGCTCCGCGCCGACACCGGCTCCGGCGACGAGGTCGGCGAAGTGGAGAGCGAGATCGCGCTGGAGCGGACCGATCGGACCGACGGCGACGGCGCCGACTGGGTGGGTTCGACGGGCGCCGCCTCCCCGGCGGCCCCGGTCTCGATCCGCACCGGGGGGGGCGACCTGGTGATCCGCTCCGGGGAGCCGTACCGATGACCGCCGGGAGATTCCCCCTCGTCGCCGCTGTCGGGGGGGCGGCCGGGACCCGCGCGCGGCGCGACCGGAGGCCCGCCCCGGGGCTGCCGGCGGCGCTGCTCCCGATCCTCGTCCTGTCCGCGGGGGCCTGCGTCACCCCGAACCAGATCCGCGAGTCCACGACGGAGACCCTGCGCGAGACCGGCGCCGCCGCGCTCTCGGTGGAGGTGGAACGCGGCTCGGTGGCGGTCTCCGGACACGCCGGGAGCGAAGTCGAGATCGAAGTCGAGCGGAACGCCCACGGCTGGTCGCGGGAAGCGGCGCGCTCCTCGCTGGCCGCGCTGCGGGTGGAGGTGCGGCGCGACGAGGGCAGCGGCCGGGTGCGGGTCCGCGCCCGCAGCGCCAACGCCGGCCTCTTCCGCCCCGGCGAGTCCCACTCGGTGCGCCTCTCGATCCGCGCCCCGGCCGGCATCCCGGTCGAGGTGCGCACCGCCGACGGACGGATCGAGTTGACCGGACTCACCGGGCCGGTCACGGCGACCAGCGGCGACGGACGGATCACCGCCTCCGGCCTCGGCCCCACCGGCAACGGCGACGGCGGGAACGACGGCCGGCCGGGGGAGGCAGCGCCGATCCAACTGCGAAGCGCCGACGGACGGATCACCGGCGAAGACCTGCGCGGCGCGGTCGTCGCCGAGACCGCCGATGGCCGGATCACCCTGGGCGGGCGGCTCACCGAGGTCACCGCGGTCACCGCGAACGGCGACCTGCGGGTGGACGCGAGCGACGCCGGCGCGGCGCCGACCGGGATCTGGCGGCTGGCCACCGACGACGGCGATGTGCGGCTGGAACTGCCGGAGACGGCGAATGCGACCCTCTCGGTGATCGCCGCCCGCCTCCGGGGCCGCGACCGCGGGGACCTCGACTGGGAACGCCGGGGCGTCACCCGCGTCGCCCGCGTCGGGAGTCCGGACCCCGACGGAGCCGAGGGCGCCCTCATCCTCATCCGCGCCGACGACGAAGCCCGCGTCTTCCTCGGCCCCCGCCCCTGACCGGCGCAGGCCCGGCGCGGCGCCGCACAGGGACGTTGACGAACCGATATCCGGGAGGGATCGGGCCGAGCCAAGGTTCCCGCGGGGGTCGCCGCCGATCCGGCACCGCCTTGGGCGTGCGGGATGCCTGGCAAGCCCGAGAGAACGGGACCCGGCTTCGCGCCGGGCGGCGGGTTCGGAGTCCGCCGGGCGGCCCCACGGGACTACCAGGCGCAGTCCCACGCGACTCCCCGGCAAAGAGCGGGTCGAACAATCCCGTCCCGCTGTCCGCGCCGGCGCGCGAACGCGGGTGACAACCGGCAAGCGCGACCACGGTAATCTCCACCGCAAGGGCCATCTCTAATTCGGCACCGTTCCGGGCGCTCCGAGCGTGCCGGGCGTGAGGGGTGCCTGGCAATCCGACAAGAGGGGACCCGGCTCTGCGCCGGGCGGCGGGTTCGGAGTCCGCCGGGCGGCCCCACGGGACTACCAGGCACAGTCCCACACGGAATCCTCGGCAGAGGGCACTTCGAGAAGACTCGGTCCGACTTTCCGCGCCGCTGTTCGCCTTCCGGCTCGACACCGTGGCGCACGGACGGGGCGGACAGCCTGCGAACAGCGTGGTAATCTCCTCGCAAGGGCCGCCTCCAATTCGGCACCGTCCTGGGCGCTCCAAGCGTGCTAGGCGTGAGGGGTGCCTGGCAACCCAACAAGATGGGACTCGGCTTCACGCCGGGCGGCGGGTTCGGAGTCCGCCGGGCGGCCCCACGGGACTACCAGGCGCAGTCCCACTTCACTTCCACCGAGGAAGCAAATCGAGAAATACCCACTGGCCGTCCGCGCCGGTCTCGGCCTTCCGGATCATGTGTTCGACCTGGGGCCGGCCATCGTCGATCCGGTAGAAACTGACCAGAACGATTCTCCGCGGATTCCTGCGATCTCTTCCGACCACGACGTTGTAGAAGGTCCCGTCGACCTCGGAGATCAGGTTCAGGCGACGCGACACTTCGTCCGGTAGGCGGGGTGACTCAGGTTGGTAGCGCATGACGATCTGCGGCTCCGAGATCAGGCGCGGGAGCAGCCGATAGTCCTCCGGGGTGAGGTCCGAGTGGTCTTCGGCTCTTTTCCACCGTCCCTCCTGCTTGTGGACGATGTGTTCCGGCATCTCGACGAGTCGCGTCGCGGCGCCGAGCGCGCGCCGGGTCATTTCGCCGAGGAACCCGACCGGGAGGCTGCCCCACGGCTTCTCCCGAAGGGCGGCGAAGATCGGGCCGCCGAGCACGCGCTCCATGAGGTACCGCCCGCCTTCCGGGTCTTTCTCGACCCTGCCGCGCAGGCGCTCCAGGAAGGCCCGGAGGACGCTCCTCCGGGAGTCGCCGCGGTTCGGGGCCCCGGCGGGATCGGCCGGCTCGTCCAACTCGTCCTCCGTCCCGGGGCGCGGGTTTCCTCCGGGTGGCCGGGCGCCGGGCGGATCGCGGAGGCGCTCGCGACGCCCGGACTCGTGTCTCGCGGACCCGGGAAGACGCCGGAAGCCGTCGCGGCTCGGGGGGTCACCCGGATCGGGATAGGAAATCTCATTACGGAGTAGTAGCGAGATTTGATCCTTATCGGGTAGTATAGCGACATGATCTCGCTCGCGGCGGTGGCGGAGATCGCGCCCGGGATGGCTCGGACCGGGCGGGGGGCCGGGGCGCGGGCGGGGGACTGGGAGATCTCGCTGGTGGAGAGCCGGAACATCCGCACCGGGTGGCTCGACCTCGACGACCTGCGGCGGGTGGCAGTGGTGCGGAACGCCTGGAGCGAGCGGCACCTGCTCCGTCCCTACGATGTGCTCGTCACCGCCCGCGCCGAGTCGGCCCAGGTGGCGCTGGTGCCGCCCCGGGTCTCCCGCACCGCCGCCGCCGGGACCGCCCTGGTGGTGCGCGCCCCGGACCCGGGGTCGGGCCTCGCGCACTGGCTCTGGCTCTACCTGGGTTCGACGCCCGGCCGCGCCCGGATCGCCGGCCGCCGGAACGCCGGCGCCGCCGCCCCGCTGCTGTCGGCGGCGAACCTGGGCGCCCTGGAGATCCCGGTTCCCCCGGCCCCGATCCTCCGTACCATTCCCGCTCTCGTGGAAGCATCGGAAACCGCGTACGAGGCGGGGGTCCGGGCGGCGGCGCTCCGGCGCGGCGCGCTGGTGGACGCCTTCGTGGCCGCCCTGGAGGCCGGGGGCCGCCCCCGGGAGGACGCGTAGTGGCCCTGACCCGGAAAGAACTCTCCGCCAAACTCTGGCAGGCCGCGGACCTGCTGCGCGGGCAGATCGACGCCGCCGACTACAAGAACTACATCTTCTCGATCCTCTACCTGAAGCGCCTCTCGGACCGGTTCGCCGAAGAGGTGGAACTGGCGGTCGCCGGCGGGATCCCGCGGGAGACGGCGCTCACCGCCGAGTCCGACGAGCACGAGTTCTTCGTCCCCGCGGAAGCCCGCTGGCAGGCGCTCACCGCCCCCGGCCTGGACCTGGGCGAACGGCTGAACACCGCGAGCCACGCGGTCGAGGAGGCGAACGCCCCGCGGCTCGACGGGGTCCTCACCACCACGAATTGGAACGACGAATCGAAACTGGGGAGCCCGGCGAACCGGGAGCGGCTCCTCCGCAGCCTGCTGCAGCACTTCGGCGGGCTGGCCCTGGGCGACGCCGACCTCCGCGACGAGGAGGGCGGCGCCGCGAATGTGCTCGGCGACGCCTACGAATACCTGATCCACCAGTTCGCCGACGACGCCGGCAAGAAGGGCGGCGAGTTCTACACGCCCCGCGCGGTGGTCCGCCTCATCGTGGAGTTGCTGCGTCCGGAGGAAGGGATGCGCATCTGCGATCCCACCGCCGGGTCGGGCGGGATGCTCATCTTCACCGCCCAATATGTCGCCGAGCAGGGAGGCGAGCCGCACAACCTGACGCTCCACGGCCAGGAGCGCAACCTGGGCACGCTGGCCGCCGGGAAGTTGAACCTGCTCCTCCACGGGCTCCCCGCCGCCCGCCTGGAAGCCGGGGATGTCATCGCCGAACCGGGTCTGGCCGACGAGGCCGGGCGGCTCTTCTCCTACGACCGGGTCATCGCGAATCCGCCGTTCAGTCTCAAGCACTGGGGCCACGACTTCGCGCCCCACGACCCGCACCACCGTTTCGACCGCTACGGGGCGATCCCGCCGCGGACGCGCGGGGACCTGGCGTTCCTGCTGCACATGCTCTCGGTCACGAACGCCGGGGGAATGGTCGGTGTGGTGATGCCGCACGGGGTGCTGTTCCGGGGCGGCGCCGAAGGGAAGATCCGCCGGAGGATCGTGGAAGCGGACCTGTTCGAGGCGGTGATCGGCCTGGCGCCCAACCTGTTCTTCGGCGCGAGCATCCCGGTGGCGGTGCTGGTGCTGAACCGCGCCAAACCGCCGGAGCGCCGGGGAAAGGTGCTCTTCGTGGACGCCGCGCAGGAGGGCTGCTTCCGCAAGGGGTCGGCGCAGAACCACCTCGACCCGGAACAGGTCTCCCGCATCGCCGCGGCGTACCACGCCTTCGCCGAAGCGGACCGGTTCGCCCATGTCGCGGACCGGGAGGAGATCGCCGCCAACGACTTCAACCTGAACATCGCCCGGTATGTGGATACCTCCGAACCGCCGGAGGTGATGAGCGTCGAACAGGCGCTCGCCGAGTTGCGGGAGGCCGAACGCCGCCGCGACGAGGCTGCTTCCCGGATGCACGCGCTGCTGGCGGAGATGGGATTCGCCGCCGCGGACCCCCCGTCCGCGTCCGACGATCCCGCCTCCGCGGATCGCCGGTCGGACGATTCCCCGTCCGACGATCCCCCCTCCGACGCCGGAGATGCCGGCGCGAGCGCGTGACATCCCTACAATGACCTTGCTCCCACTGCGACCCGCGCCCTTCTCGAACGGAGAATGGCGCCTCCCTGTGGTGGGGGCCCATGCCCAAAAAGGTTAGGGAAGCCATCGACACCGTCGAAGAGGACGGCTGGAAGCAGAAGTCCATGAAGGGCAGCCACCGACACTTCACCCACCCGACGAAACCCGGCAAGGTCACGATCCCCGGTCACGAGGGCGACGATCTGCCCCGCGGCACCTGGAGCGGAATCCTGAGGCAGGCGCAGATCACGCGGGAGCAACTGGAGCGGATGGGACGCCGAAAGAAGGGCCGGAAGAAAGGACGATGAGGCAGACCTTCGCCATCGTCGTCGAACGCGGCCCGGAGAGTTACGGGGCGTACGCGCCGGACCTCCCGGCGTCCTTCGTCACCGCCCCGACCTTCGCGGAGGCCGTCCGGGGAGTCGAGGAGTCGCTCGCGCTCCAACTCCGGCTGTACGCCGAGATGGGAGATCGGCTCCCGGACGCGCGCCCGGGGACGGCGCCGGGTCTCGAGCGCGCCGCCCTGACCCCGACCGGCGCGCCGGCGGATCCCGAGGTCCGCTTCGTCCTGCGGGAAGTCGGACCGGAGGACGCGCCGACGACGACGACGAACCCGGCCGGCGACCGGCCGCCGCCCCCCCCGCGCCCGGAGACCTTCGTCATCGTGCTCGAAAAAGGCCCCGGCAACTACGGCGCCTACCCGCCCGACCTGCCCGGCTGCGGCGGTCTCGGCGACACCCTCGCCGAGGCCCGCGAGGATATGCGGATCGTCCTCCGCGAGCACGCCCAGGCCCTGGTGGATGACGACGAGGAGATCCCGGAGCGGCGCCGGTCCCCGAAGGAAGCGCTGGTCGAATACGCGGAATCGGTAGGGGACGACGAAAGCAGTTGGCTCGGCGGCGAGACCGTCGGCGCCATCGCCGAACGGATGACGGTGGACCTCCGGCCGCCCCGCCCGCAGGCGCGGCGACTGAACGCGATGTTCCGGGCCGCCTGGGAGCGCCGGCGCGACTTCGAGGAGACGGCGGTTCGGCGGCTGCCGGTCGCGCCGGGATCGTCGTGGTCGGGGAGTTATGTCGCCATCTTCGACGAACTCCTCGGAACGGTCCGCGCCCGGGTCCCGGATCTCCCGGATTGCCGCGCCCGCGGCGACACCGCCGAGGAGACCACCCGGAACCTCCGGGCCCGGATGCGCTCGATCCTCCGGGAATCCCTGGAGACGGACGGCGCCGTGCCGCTGCCGCGCCGGGACCCGGCCCGGGCGCTCGCGCACCACAACCGGAGGCGCGTGGAATTCGGCCTCGAAGTGCCCGACCCGACCGTCACGGTCCGGTGGGTCCCGGTCGAAATCACCGCCCCGGCCATCGCCTGCGCCAGTTGACCCGAACCGGCGGTCGGACAACCCTCTACGATCCCCGGCCGACCCGTGATCCCGCCCCCGCCGCGCCCGACACACCGGCTCGGGGACTCCACCGGGGCGCCGCGGCGATGAAACGCGCCTTTCCCGTCGTCGTGGAACGCGGCCGCAGCCGGTACGGCGCGCACGCCCCCGAGATCCCCGGCTCCTTCGTGATGGCGCGAACGCTCCTGGAGGCCCGGCGCCGGGTGCGGGCGGTCATCGCGAGGCGCCTCCGGCTGGTCGGCGAGATGGGAGACGAAATCCCGGAGCCGGACCCGAAGGTCGCCCGGGCGCTCGCCCGTGTCACCGACCCCGGAAGCGGGCTCCCGATCGATCCGACGGTCGAGATCGTCACCGTGGCGGTCGGACCGGAAGACGCTCCGCCGGAGGCGCCGCCCGAGCCGGACCCGGCGCTGCCGGAAGCCGGTCGTTCCGAACCCTGGAGCGAGACCTTCGTGGCGGTCATCACCGAACTGCCGGCGAACTACTGCGGCAATGCGCCCGACCTGCCGGTCTGCGTCAGCGTCGGCGACACCATGGAAGAGATGCGGCGAAACATGGCCGAAGCGATGTCGCTCCATGTCCAGAGCATGGTGGACGACGGGGACCCCCTGCCCGAACGCCGCCTCACTCCCGAAGAAGCGCTGCGGCGTTGCTACGACGATCCCGACACGGATCCCACGAATCCCGAGGACGCCGCGGTCGCGGAGCGCATCACCGTGGAGATCCGGCCGCCACGCCCGCAGGCGCGCGTGCTGAACGCCATGTGGCGGCAGGCGTGCGAGAACGAGATGGACTTCGCGAAGTCCTGCGCCACCTGGGTTCCGGTCCGCCCCGGCGAATCGTGGCGCGGCGCCTACGCGGCCGAGATCTTCCCGGTCGACGACCACTGGTTCGGCGGCGTCACCGACCTGTACCGGTGCTACGACTGGGGAGACACCAGGGCCGACCTGCGCGAGAACCTGAGCGCCGCCATCGCCGACCACCTACTCGAGGCCCTGTCCGACGCCGGTACGATCCCGCTCCCGCGCCGCACCGCCGAACTCGCGCTGGCCCGGCGCAATCTCGAAGCGGCCGGGGACGGAGACGACGAGATCCCCAACCCCCATCTGTCCGTCGAAATGATCCCGGTGGAGATCGTCGCGCCGGCCGTCGCCTGCGCGAGTTGAACCGAACGACCGCCCGAAAGACCCTCCCGACAGACCTCACGACCCACTGTCGACGACACCCCAAACCTTGACCTTGCCCTCACTGCGTCCCGCGCCCCTCTCGACCGGAGATCGGCGCCTTCCGGTGGTGAGGGCCCATGCCGCCTAAGGCCGGAGAAGCCATCGAGATGGTGGAGTTCTACGGCTGGAAGCGGCTGAAGAAGACCCGCGGCAGCCACCGCCAGTTCAAGCACGGCACGAAGAGAGGTAGAGTCTCGGTGCCGGGGCCCCTCCGCAGGGTGTTGAAGTGGGGCACCTGGAAGAGCATCGTGCGCCAAGCCGACCTGCCGAGACGAATCCTCCGGGAGTATCCGACCTGGAAACGCTGGAGATGAAGCGCGTCTATCCGATCGTCGTGCAACGCGGCCGGACCCTGTACGGCGCGTACGCCCCGGAGGTGCCGGGCACCTTCGCCACGGAGCGGACGCTCCCGGAGGCCCGACGCCGGGTGCGGACGACCATCGCCAGGCACCTCGGGCTGGTCGGTGAGATGGGAGATGAAATCCCGGAGCCGGACCCGAAGGTCGCCCGGGCACTCGCCCGCGCCACCGACCCCGGGAGCGGGCTCCCGGTGGATCCGGCCATCGAGATCGTCAGCGTCTCGGTCGGGCCGGAAGACGCTCCGCCGGAGGCGCCGCCCGAGCCGGACCCGGCGCTGCCGGAAGCCGGTCGCAGGCGCCCGTGGAACGAGACCTTCGTCGCCGTGATCGCCGGGACTCCGGGAGACTATGGCGGCGAGGCGTTCGACCTGCCGGGCTGCGTCAGCGTCGGCGACACCATGGAGGAGATGCGGCGGAACCTGGCCGAGGCCATCTCGCTCCAGGTCCAGGGCATGGTGGACGACGGGCACCCCCTGCCCGAATGCCGCCTCACCCCCGAAGAGGCGCTGCGGCGGTTCCACGAAGATCCCGACAACGATCCGGCGAATCCCGAGAATGCCGCGGTCGCGGAACGCGTCACCGTGGAAGTGCGGCCGCCTCGCCCGCAGGCGCAGGTGCTGAACGCCATCTGGAAACAGGCATACGAGGCCGAGGGAACCTTCGAGAAGGACTGTTTCCTCCCGGCGCCGGTGGCTCCCGGAGAGTCCTGGAACGGGGCCTACGCGGCGGAGATCTTCCAGGTGGACGGGATCTGGCACGGACTGATCCCGGACCTGGCCCGGTGTCACGAAATCGGACGCACTCGCGAGGAACTGCGACGCAGCCTGCAGACCGCCATCGCCGACCGCCTGCTCGAGGAGGTCGCCTCCACCGGCGCCATTCCGCTTCCGCGTCGAACCGCGGAAACGGCCAGGGCGCGCCACAATCTCCGTTGGGCCGGCGAAGGGGAGGACGAATTCCCGAACCCGGACGTCACCTTCGAGATGATCCCGGTGGAGATCGTCGCGCCGGCCGTCGCCTGCGCAAGTTGAGCCGAAAGACCTTCCCGACAGACCTCACGACCAACTGTCGACGACACACCCAGAACCTTGACCTTGCCCTCACTGCGCCCCGCGCCCTTCTCGACCGGAGATCGGCGCCTTCCGGTGGTGAGGGCCCATGCCGCCTGAAGTCTGGCTCGCCATCAAGATCGTGAAGCGCGTCGGATGGAAACACGAGGAGACCACGGGCAGCCATCGACAGTTCGAGCACGACGACAGACCCGGCAAGGTTACGATTGCCGGTCGTCGCGGCGCGACCATGAAGATCGAGGCTTGGAAAAGTGTCGTGGCGCAGGCCGGTCTCCCGAAATGGATCATCCGCAACTACCATCTCTGGAAGCGTCTGTGATGAAACGCGCCTACCCGGTCGTGGTCGAACGCGGCCCGACGCTGTACGGCGCGTACGCCACGGAGGTCCCCGGTACCTTCGTGGTGGCGCGAACGCTCCCGGAGGCGGGGCGCCGGGTGCGGGCGGTCATCGCCCGGCGCCTGCGGTTGGTCGGCGAGATGGGGGATGAGATCCCGGCGCCGGACCCGAAGGTCGCCCGTGCGCTCGCCCGCGTCACCGACCCCGGGAGCGGGCTCCCGGTGGATCCGGCGTTCCAGATCGTCACCGTCGAAGTCGGGCCCGAGGACGCTCCTCCGGAGGCGCCGCCCGAGCCGGACCCGGCGCTGCCGGAAGCCGGCCGTTCCAAACCGTGGAACGAGACCTTCGTGGCCGTCCTCGGGAAGACTCCCCAAAACTACTGCGGCGAAGTCCCCGACCTGCCGGTCTGCCTCAGCGTCGGCGACACCATGGAGGAGTTGCGGCGAAACATGGCCGAAGCGATGTCGATGCATGTCCAGAGCATGGTGGACGACGGGGATCCCCTGCCCGAACGCCTCCTCACGCCCGAAGAGGCGCTGCGGCGTTACTACGACGATCCCGACACCGATCCCACGAATCCCGAGGACGCCGCGGTCGCGGAGAGAATCACCGTGGAGATCCGGCCACCGCGTCCGCAGGCGCGCGTGCTGAAGGCCGTCCGGCGGCAGGCGCGCCGGAACGAAAAGAAGTTCGAGAAGGACTGCGCGGCGCGGACTGCGGTCGGTCCCGGGGAATCGTGGAGTGGCGCCTATGCCGCGGAGATCTTCCAGGTGGACGGGATCTGGCACGGCCTGATCCCGGACTTGGCCAAGTGTCTCGAAATCGGGCGGACGCGCCGGGAACTCCGGCGCAGACTGCAGGCCGCCATCGCCGACCGCCTGCTCGAGGAAGTAGCCTCCGCCGGCGCCGTTCCGCTTCCGCGCCGCACCGCGCACACGGCCGCCGCCCGCCATAATCTCGACGCGGCCGGTGAAGGCGAGGACGAATTCCCCGACCCGGACTTCACCTTCGAAATGATCCCGGTGGAGATCGTCGCCCCCGCCGTCGCCTGCGCGAGTTGAACCGAACCATGACCGAACCGGAAGCAGAACCGACCCGAACCGATCCCCCAACCGAGTCGGCCGGCGCGGAATCGGAGCGGCAGGTCTTCGCCTTCGTGGTGGAAGAGGGGCCGAACGGCTTCGGGGCGTACGCGCCGGACCACCCGGCCTCCTTCGCCACCGGGAGCACCTTCGAGGAGGCGGTCCGCGCCTCGCGGGATTCCCTGGCGACCCAACTGCGACTGCTCCACGGGATGGGCGACTACCTCCCGCACGCGGAACCGGAGACCGGGGGGCGTATGGAGCGCGCCGGCCGCACCGCCGAGGGCGAGGTCACCGACCCGGACCTCCGGATCGTCCTCCGGGAAGTCGGCCCCGAAGACGCGCCGCCGGACGCGCCCTCGCCGCCGCCCGTCGAAGGACCGGCGCCGCCGCCGCGTCGGGAGAGTTTCCAGGCAGTCTTCGCCCAAGAGTCCGGTTACTACCTGGGCTACATCCCCGACCTGCCCGGCGGCATGGCCATCTCCGACACCCTGGACGAGGCGCGCGAAGACCTGCTGCTCGGCACCACCGAGGGCCTGCAGAGCAAGGTGGACCTGGGCGAGACGATCCCCGAGAAACGCCGGACCACGGAGGAGGCGATCACGCACCACTACGGACTCCGGCCGGAGAAGCCCCCTTCGCCCGGGGAATACGCCCCGAGGATCGAGACGGTGACCATCGCTCTCAAGCCGCCCCGGGCGGCCGCCCGGATGCTGAAGCAGATGGAAGACGACGCCCTCGAACTCCGGGAGCGGTTCGAGGAAGGCCGCTGCCGCCGCCGGCCGCTGAAGCCCGGCGCTTCCTGGACCGGCCGTTACGCCGCGGTCTTCGAGCCCGGCGTCTTCTGTCCCACGGCCTATATCCCGGACCTCCCCGCCTGCTGTGTCGAGGGCGAGAACCGCGCCGAGGTACGGAAGAACCTCCACCGCGCCTTGACCGTCCACCTCTATCGCGCCCTCTCCGACAAGGGGACCTTCCCCCTGCCCCGCCGCAACCGCGCCCAGGCCCGGGCCCACAAACTGCGGAAGACCGTCGAATACGGCTTCGACCCCGAAGACGACCAGGGCGCCCACGAGACCGCGATGATCTCCGTCACCCTCCGCGCCCCCCACCCGGACTCCCGGTGACGCCGCCAGCATCGCGCTCGCTCCCCGAGGGCTGGGCCGTCGTGCCTCTTCGGAGGATCGCCTTCATCGGTGCAGGCGACCCCGCCCCACAGGACCCTGCCGACTTCGAGAACGGATGCCATCCGTTCGTCCGCACTGCCGATGTCGGCCGGGTCAAACGCTCCGGGGCCTTCCGCGGAACACGAGATCGCCTCACCGACGACGCTGTCCGCGAGCGACGACTCCGCTGCTGGCCGGCCGGGACGATTTTGGTCCCGAAGAGCGGCGCATCCACTGCTCTCAACAACCGCGTCCGCCTCGCTGAGCCCGCGTATGTCTCCTCCCATCTCGCTACAGTTCGCGCCCGCCCCGGAATCCATGAGGCATTTCTCTATCACGCACTCTGCCGTCTCGACGCGAATATGCTGATCGGTAACGCCGGATATCCATCTCTCAGCCTCGCCGAGTTGGGCTCCGCCCCCGTCCCGCTGCCGCCCCTGCGTGACCAAGAATCCATCTCGTCCGTGCTGCAGTCCGTCGATCACACTACCTTCCACACCGACGCCGTCACACGAGCTACAGCTGCCCTTCGCCGCGCCCTGTCGCATCGTGTCCTGCACACCGGGCCAATCTACCGCCCGTCATCTCAGTCGGTGCCCGGAGTCTCCGAACGCCGCTCTCCCTCGATTGCCTCCACGCTCACCGTCGCCGACGCGCTCCGCCCGTTCCGTTTCAACCGCCGACAACAGGTCCCAAAACGGGCATATCGACCGAGTGGCACGTGGCCAGTCTACGACCAGAGTCCCAACGTCCCTGCTGCCTTCACCGATGATCCTCACCATGTCCTCCATTCTCGTGAGCCCGTCATTATTTTCGGCGACCACACAAAGACCTTCAAGTACGTCACCGCGCCGTTTGCTCTCGGAGCCGAAGGAACCAAGCCCTTTCTCGTAAGTCCTGATCTCGACCCGCGTTACGTCTTCCATGCCCTATTGAGCGTTCGAATTCCGGGAAGCGGCTACAATCGCTACTGGTCATCCCTGGCACGCCAGACACTCCACATTCCATCCCCATCCAAGCAACGAGTCATCGCCGATTTCTTCGACTCGGTGGCTGACGCCGTCGAATCGGCAGAGTTCGCCGCGACTGCATCCGATTGTCTCTACAACTCGCTGCTCAACAGTACGACGCACGGACTGCAGCCAAAAGCCGGGCCCCACCCCGTGGAGTACTGAACAGATGGCTCCGCTGACACACTTCATGAAGATGTACCGCACAGCGCACTCCGCAATGCTCGCGGCCATCGAGATCTACAACAAGCCAGTCGTTGAGCATCGCGAACAGACATTCTCCATTCTGTTCGTCAACGCATGGGAGATATTCTTCAAGGCAAGAATCGTCCAGCAGAACGGTAACGACCTGCGATCCATCTATGTCCGTGACAAGGATGGTATCCGCTTTCGCAGAAATCGACTGACAGGGGACATTCTCACCATCGACCTCAGCGTTGCGATGGAGCGATCGGTAGCGCCACATGCCGTACAGGCCAACGTCCGAGGTATGACTGGTATACGGAATGCTGCTATACACATGGGCACCCTCGCACCAAGTATAAGGACACGGATTCTCCAATTTGGCACGGCCGGCGTTCAATCCTTCGCACGACTGTGCGGCCGGTGGTTCGGTCAAAGCATGCATGCTCCGTATCTTCTGCCGCTCGGATTTGTGGGGTCAGCGGAGTTGGCTGTCGCGGCCGTCGGCGGAAAACAGAGAGATTTGCTTCGTTTTCTGGAAGGACTGTGCGATAGTGTCGGCGATGACTGCGACGGGTTCCGGGTATCCATAGCGACTCCTGTCCTCTTGAACCCAAAAAACAGTGGCGGTGCGACGATTGGAGTAACCAATGACCCTACTGCGCCGACACTGCGGATGGAGGAAAATGATCTTCTCGATCGTTATTCGTCGACATATGGGGAGATGGTGGCAGTGTGTAAACGCAGATACTCCGACTTCAAGTGCAACAAGGCCTTCTATGCGATCAAGGCCAGATTCGACAAGGATCCAACGTGCTGCCTCGAGCGAAAGTTGGACCCGAAACGCGAGAGGGGGATCCTCAAGAGGTTCTACAACGTCGATGCTGTCTTCATCTACTTGGACAAGGCGTACACCGCTTCGTGACGTCCGTGGAAGCAGCCTACGCGGAGTGCCCAGCGCGGGCTCTCTTGGAGAGTCTCGGCTGGTTGTACCGACCGGGCCTCGGGGATGCGCGGAATCGAGACGGCGCGAGGGACTCGCTGCTCGTTGATCGGCTGCGGGAGGCTCTGCTGCGGCTCAACGAGTGGATGACAGAGCACGAGGCCGAGCGGGTTATCTCGCGGCTGCGGCGCTCGGAGGGGGTCGGGGTCGTGGAGAACCGGCGGGTGCATGAGTGGTTGATCTACGGGATGCCGTTCGACACCGGCGGGGGGAGCGGGCCCCGAACCCGGAGCGTGCAGTTCTTCGACTTCGAGAACCCCGAGGGCGGGCGGAACGAGTTCGTCGTCACCACCCAGTTCCCGGTTCGCGGCGGTCGGGACCGGATCATCGCCGACCTGGTGCTGTTCGTGAACGGGATCCCGCTCGTCGTGATGGAAGCGAAATCCCCGACCGTCGGGTCGGGTTGGAAGACCGAGGCGGTGGACCAACTGCGCCGCTACCAGGGACTCGGGCCGCAGTACCGCGACCGGGGCGCGCCGGACCTCTTCCGCACCAACCTGCTCACCGTCGCCCACTGCGGCGCGAGGGCGGCGTACGGCGCGGTCGGGGCCGGGGAGGACGCCTACGCCGAGTGGAAGTCGGTCGAACCGCTCACCGACGACGAGGTGCGGGAACGGTACGGGGTCGAGCCGACCGGGCAGGCCCAACTCATCGTCGGCCTGCTCCACCCCGCCATGGTGCTCGAAGTGCTGCGGGACTTCGTGCTCTACGAACCGCAGAAAGGCCGGCTGGTCAAGAAACTGCCCCGCTACCAGCAGTACCGGGCGGTGCGGAAGGCCCTCGCGCGAATCCGCTCCGGGGGCCGGCCGGAACAGCGGGGCGGCGTGATCTGGCATACCCAGGGGTCGGGCAAGTCGCTGACCGCCTTCTGGCTGGCGACGAAACTGCGGCGCGACCCGGCCTTCGGGAACGCCACCATCCTGGTCGTCACCGACCGGCGGCAACTGAACCGCCAGATCCGCGACACCTTCGACCGCTGCGGGTTCCCGGCCCCGGAGATGGCCGAGAGCGGCAAACACCTGGCCCGCCTGCTGACGAGCGGCCGCGGGCGCACGGTGATGACCACCATTCAGAAGTTCGACGACGCGGTGCCCGAAGAGGAACGGGCCACCGCCACGCTCGATCCCTCCGACGAGGTCGTCGTCATGGTGGACGAGGCGCACCGGACGCAGTACGGGACGCTGGGCGCGATCCTCTCGCAGGCCCTGCCCCGCGCCGCGCTCATCGGGTTCACCGGTACGCCGATAGACAAAGGGTTCCGGCGCAGCACGATGAAGCGATTCGGTTCGCTCATCGATCGCTACACCATCGAACAGGCGGTGGAGGACGGCGCCACCGTCGAGATCCGCTACGAAGCGCGGCTGCCGGACCTCGCGGTCGAGGGCCCCCGGACGCTCGACCAGATCTTCGACGCCATGTTCGGCAAGGAATCGGAGGAGGTGCAGGAGCAGGCCCGCCGGCGCTACGCGAACAAGGAGACCGTCGCCGAAGCCGACCGACGGATCCAGACGATCGCGCTCGACATCGCGGAACACTTCAAGACCCGGATCCGCCCCAACGGCTTCAAGGCGCAGGTGGTTGCGCCCGGACGCCGCGCCGCGCTCCGCTATTCGGGGTACCTGAACGATTTCGGGATCCCGGCGTACCCGATCATCACCGTGGAACGGGGCGACGGGCCGGAGTTCGACGCCGCCCGTGAAGTGGACGAGGAGCAGACCATCGGCGCGTTCAAAGACCCCGAAGGCGAACCGGAGATCCTGGTCGTCGTGGACCGGCTGCTCACCGGTTTCGACGCGCCGGTGGAGCAGGTGCTCTATCTCGACCATGTCCTCCGGGACCACAACCTGCTCCAGGCCATCGCCCGGGTGAACCGCCGATTCCGCCATCTCCGGGACGGCGTTTGGACCGAGAAGACCTACGGCCTAGTGGTGGACTACTGCGGGGTATCGGGAAACCTGGAGCAGGCGCTCTCCTCGTTCGCCTCGTCCGAGGTGAAGGGCGCGATGCTCGAAACCGAAGCGGATCCGGCCACGGTCATCGAGGCGGCCGCCGTCCGCGCCGAATCGCATTTCAAGGGACGCGACCCGGGGGATCCCGCCGACGCGGCGCTGGTGTTCGTCGGCGACGGAGACGACTACGAAGGGAGCCGTTTCCGGGAGGACGCCTTCGAGCGGTTCGAAGCGGACTACCGGGCCTTCGCGCGCCTCATGGACCGTTTCCTTCCCGATCCACGCGCCCTGCGTTACGCGGACCGGCTGGCGCGGCTCAAGGGGATCCGGGCGTTCGTCCGCGCCCAGTACCTGCGCCGGGACGATGCGGTGGACTGGGCCGACCTCGGCGCCAAGGTGCGGCGGTTGATAGACGGCCGCATCTCCGCCGAAGTGCGGGAGTTGATGGCGCCGGTCTCCATCCTCGCCGGGGACTTCGAGGAGCGGATCGCCGCCCTGCCCCACGACGAAGCGCGGGCGTCGGTCATGGAACACGCGATCCGGGCGGAGATCCGCGAACGCCTGCGGGAGAACCGCGCCTACTACGAGAAGTTGTCCGAGAAACTGGCGCGCATCATCCGGGAACTGCGCGAGCAGGTGATCGAAGCCGCGGAGGCGGTGCGGCGGCTGCGCGAACTGCGCGCCGAGATGCGGGGGGAGGCCGACAGCGCCCGGGCGCGGGGGCTCTCGCCGCTCGCGTTCTCCATCTTCCGGTTGTTGGAACAGCAGCCGCCGGCGGCGGAACCGGCGGGGGCGGTCGGCGAGATCGCGGAGGAGGCGAATCCCGACGCGGACGCCGTTCGCTCGCGCGCCGCCGGGAAGATCGCGGAAGTCGTCGGGAAGTACCGGAAGTTCGTGGACTGGGAGGCGAACGAGGAGGTGCGGCGGCGGATGCGGCGGGAGATCAAGCGGCAACTGCGCGAGGACGGCTACGCGGAGATGCATCTCACCCGGCTGGCGGTCCAGGTGGTCGAGATCGCGCGGCGGCAGCCGGACGAGTGAGGCGGACGGGTGCGGCGCCGTGACTCCGGGGGAAGCGGCCGTGGCGGAGTTCGGGGAAGTCCGGTTCGGGGAGACCGCGATCCGGTTCGAGGTGCGCCGCAGCGCCCGGCGGCGGAAGACGGTGCGGATCCGCGTCGAGGAGGGGCGGGTGCTGGCCGCGGCGCCGGAGGCGATGGCGACGGAAGAGATCGGGGCGATCGTGCGGCGGCGCGCCGGCTGGATCCGGCGGCGGCTGGCGGCGCCCGGACCGGAGGCGGAACCGGCGCCGAAGCGGTTCGTGAGCGGGGAGACGCTGCCCTATCTGGGACGGAGCGTGCGGCTGGTGGTGGAGCGCGGCGGGGCGGACGCGCCGGCGGTGCGGTTCGACCACTGGCGGCTGCGGGTGGCCGTGTCCGACGGTGATGGCGTGGGCGACGGCGGCGGTGGCGTCGTCGGGGACGCGGGCGGGGAGCGGCGCGAGCGGGTGCGGCGGGCGGTGCTCGACTGGTTCCGGGGGCGCGCCGCCGACCGGGCCCGGGCGAGCGTGGCGCGCTGGCTGCCGCGGTTCGGCCGGGCGGAGGCGCCGGAGGTCCTGATCCGTGACCAGCGGAAGAGATGGGGGAGTTGCGCGCCGGACGGAGCGCTGCGGTTCAACTGGCGGGTGGTGATGCTGCCGCCGCGCCTGCTGGACTATGTGGTGGCCCACGAGATCGCGCACTTGGCCGTGCCGAACCACTCCCCGGCGTTCTGGTCGCACCTGGCGTCGGCGATGCCGGACTGGCGCGAACGGCGGGCGCGGCTGCGGGAGGCGGGCGCGACCCTGCCGTCGCTGTCGTAGCGGAGCGGGGCGGCGGAACGGGTTCGCTCCGTATCGGGTCGATCCGTATCGGCTCGATCCGCGTCGGCTCGATCCCTATCGGGTTCGATCCACATCGGGTCGATCCGCATCGGGTCGATCCACATCGGCTCGGTCCGCCAACGGGTCCACCACCGATGTGCGCAGGGTGGTCGATCCGCCGAAGGGTGGTCGATCCGACACAGGGTGGTCGATCCGCCGAAGGGTGGTCGATCCGCCGAAGGGTGGTCGATCCAGCCCAGGGTGGTCGATCCGTCGGAGGGTGGCCGATCCGCCAGAGGGTGGTCGATCCGACACAGGGTGGTCGATCCGACACAGGGTGGTCGATCCGACACAGGGTGGTCGATCCGCCGAAGGGTGGTCGATCCGTCGGAGGGTGGCCGATCCGCCGAAGGGTGGTCGATCCGACACAGGGTGGTCGATCCGACACAGGGTGGTCGATCCGCCGAAGAGTGGTCGATCCGACACAGGGTGGTCGATCCGCCGGAGGGTGGTCAATACGCCGTAGGGTGGTCGATCCGGCGCAGGGTGGTCGATCCGTCGTAGCGTGGTCGATCCGCCACAGGGTGGTCGATCCGCCGAAGGGTGGTCGATCCGCCGGAGGGTGGTCGATCCGCCGCAGGGTGGTCGATCCGCCGCAGGGTGGTCGATCCGCCGGAGGGTGGTCGATCCGCCGCAGGGTGGTCGATCCGTCGTAGGGTGGTCGATCCGGCGCAGGGTGGTCGATCCAGCCCGGGGTGGTCGATCGGTCGGGGGGTGGTCGATCCGCCACAGGGTGGTCGATCCGCCGAAGGGTGGTCGATCCGCCACAGGGTGGTCGATCTGCCACAGGGGTCGATCCGCCGGAGGGTGGTCGATCCGCCGCAGGGTGGTCGATCCGTCGGAGGGTGGTCGATCCGCCGCAGGGTGGTCGATCCGACACAGGGTGGTCGATCCGCCAGAGGGTGGTCAATACCGCCGGAGGGTGGTCAATACGCCGGAGGGTGGTCAATACCGCCGGAGGGTGGTCAATACACCGGAAGGTGGTCAATACGCCGGAGGGTGGTCAATACGCCGTAGGGTGGTCAATACGCCGTAGGGTGGTCGATCCGGCGCAGGGTGGTCAATCCGCCAGGGTGGTCGATCCGCCGCAGGGTGGTCGATCCGCCGCAGGGTGGTCGATCCGCCGCAGGGTGGTCGATCCGCCGTAGGGTGGTCGATCCGCCGAAGGGTGGTCGATCCGCCGGACGATGGTCGATCCAACCGGAAGGTGGTCGATCCGCTGAGAGTGGTCGATCCGCCGACAGCGAAGGTCGGGGGGCGTTCGAGGGGAGACCCGCGGCGCGGCTCCTTCCGGTCGGGCGGCCGGGGCGACGCCGCGGCCGGGCGGCCGGCCGGAGGCGCGGCGGGCGGCCGGACGCTCCCGGGCGCGGCTTCGGCGCTGTCGAACGAGGCGGGGCGCGCCGCCGGGGGAGCCGACGCGCGGACGGCGCGAGGGTCGGAAAATCCATGACAGGTTTTGTCCGGTGCGCCGCTTACGGTTCTCGCCATGAACCTCCGAGCCCGCCTCCCCGGCGATCCGGCGACCGACGCCGGGAGCGCCCCCCGGCGCTTTCCGCCCGTGGGGGCTCTCGTCGGCGAGCGTTCCCTCACCGGGTCCCCGGTCTGGCGCCGGGGGGCGGTGGAGCGGGTGCGCGCCTGTCGCCGGCTGGCGCTGGACTGCGCGGCCGCCCGTCGGAGCGACCGTCCGCCGGGAGACCGACCCGACGGGAGCGCCGCGCCGGAGTACCGCGGCGGGAGCGCCCGAACTTCGGGAGAAGGATCGAAACCCGAGGGGCCGCACGACCCCGAATCACACGACCCCGAATCGCACGACCCCGAATCGCACGACACCGAACGGATCACGACGGACGGAGAGGAAGACGACAGATGAACCGAAGAATCCCCGCACCCCGAACGGGCGCGGGCGGGTCGACGAACCGCGCCACGATCCCCGCCGCCATCCTTCTGGTAGCAACGATGGCGCTGGCCGGGTGCAGCCCGGACGGCCCCTCCGCGCCCACCGCTCCGGCGACCGACCGCCCGGCGGCCGGACCCGCCGCGCCGACGCCGCCGACAGCCGGGACCGACGCAGGAAGCGGATCGTTCTCCTGGAGCATCGAGATGCATCGGGGCGGCTCGACCTTCGCGTGGGCGGTGAAGGACCGGACGGTCGCCGCCGGGGAGACCGGCGCGCACGCGCTGCCCCGGGGCTTCTGGCACGGCGAGTTGCAGCAGCCGGTGGTCCATGTCCGGGCGGGCTACGAAGACGCCGCCGGCGCGGTGTCCCTGTCCGTCGCCTCCCGCACCGCGCCGCCCTACCGGCCGCACGATTCCCGCTTCGGCGACTCCTTCGGGGGCGGCGAGGCGTATGTGTATGTCGGCGGTTACGGCGACCTGACCCTGGAAGCGCGGCACCTCCCCTCCGGCGCCGCTTCCCGGTTCCGCCTCGAGATCGGCGAGCTCCGCGACAACGCCCCCGACCTGGAAACGATCTGGTTCGCCAGGGAACACGCCCGGCCCGTCATCCCCGCGGTCGGTCGGCTCCCGGCGACCTGCGACCCGGCGCTCCGGGCGAGCGCGGTCCGCTTCACCGAAGGGGTCTGGGAGGACTGGAGACTGCCGATCCCGGTGGACCTGGTGGACAACTTCCCGACCGTCCGGGAACCGTGGATCTGGACGAACGGCGAACCCACCGGTTACCTGGAAGCGTTCGATTTCTCCGTGATGCAGGAACAGATCGAGGCCTACGCCGAACAGATCGAGCAGAACCTCGGCTTCCCGATCATCGAGTTCGGGCGCGTGATCTCCGCGGACACGCTGGAGCGCGAAGGCGGGGCGAATCGCCCGCGGCGGACCGAGCGGCTCCATGTCGGCTACCGCGTCGGCGACTGTTCCCTCGCCGCCGCCGCCTGTGCGCACCTCGAGTCCGGTTTCGCCTCCTGGTGGGTGCGCGCTTCCGCCGGCGACTCCGGGGAAGCGGTCGGGATGGCGCACGAGATCGAACACCTGCTCGGCTTCAAACACGAGTACAGCGAGTTCGACGCAACCTCGCGGAACCCGGACGGCGTGGCGATGGACCAACCGGAATACCGCAACTTCCTCCCCGGCCAGCGGTACTGGACGGGGAACCACAGATGGCAGTGCGGCCGGACCGGGCCGAACACCGTCTCCTCGACGGACTCCTGCTACAAGGAATGGGACGACTCCCGATACACCGCCTCCGCCACCCTGGCGAACCTCTACTGCATCTTCGAGACCCAGCGGCGCTGACGCCCCGGTTCCACGCCCGATCTCGCAAACCGACGGCGCCCGAGCCATCGCCTCCGACCGGAATCCTCCGCCCCGCCGCCCCCACCCCGAACACCCACCGAGAATCCATGCCACAACCCATGCTGAAACCCTTCCCCGCTCCGACCCTCCCTTCCTCCATCGTCGTCGTCCTCGGGGCACTGGCGCTCGCGGCCTGCGCCGGGACTTCGCGGCCGACGCGACACCTGTCCCCGGAGGATCAGGCCCGCGTCGCCCGGGAGACCGCTCTCCAGGCAGAGATGGCGCTCACCACGATGATGGAGAACGACGACCGCCTCTCACGGGTGGCGCTGCCGATCCAGCAGGCGGCGGTCCCGCTCTGCCCTCCGGCGCGGCTCGGGACGCGCTACGGATACCGCGTGGCGGTGCTCGAGAGTTTTCCGGAGGAGTTCCGCGACGCCGCCTCGCGCCTCCGCGGGATGGATCATCGGGTCTCGCTGCTCTCGGTGACTTCGGGATCACCGATGGCGCTCGCCGGTTTCCGGGCCGGCGACCGGGTGCGGGGCGTCAACGGCTCCCCCGTCCGTCCGGGAAAGGCCGGACTGTCGGACTTGGACAAGAGACTCCGGGACGGCGCCTCGAACTCTTTCCGGGTCGCGCGCGGCTTCGATGAGTCGGAAGAGTCGCCGGAGGAACACTCGGCGGAGGTCACCGGGGTGTCGGTCTGCGGCGAGGCGCCGGTCGTGCTCGACGGCGACTCCACCACGAACGCCTTCACCGACGGCGAGAACATCTACCTGACCCAGGGAATGATGGGTTTCGTGGAGTCGGACGACGAACTGGCGATGGTCGTCGCCCACGAACTGGGCCACATCGTCGGCGGCCATGTGCAGAAGAAGAAGATGAATGCGTTCTGGGGCGCCCTCGGCGGCGCGCTGCTCGACGGCCTCGCCGCCCGATACGGCGGAGTGGACACCCGCGGGGCCTACTCGGAGGCGCTGGCGGTGGCCGCCTCCCGGAAGTACAGCCAGGACTTCGAGAACGAAGCGGACGCCCTCGGCGCCGAGATCCTGGCGGCGGCGGGCATCGACTTCTTCGACGCGATCGACTTCTGGCGGCGCATCTCCATGGAGTCCCCGGGCGGAGTCGCCGCCTCGCACAACGCCTCGCATCCGTCGTCCCCGGAGCGATTCATCCGCCTCACCGACCTCCATGCCGAGTTCTTCCCCCGATGACCGCGGGACGCGGCGCCTTCGCGCGAGCCGAATCGTCGAATTCCTCTGCGGCTCCACCCCCGACCCCGGCGCGATGCCCCGCGAACGGTGACGACTGATGGGCTGTCTGGCGTGGCTCCTGGGAAACATCCTCGGACTCGCCGCGGCCTGGCGCGTGGCTTCCTGGATCATGCCGAACGAGTGGTGGTTCCTCGTCGCCTTCCCCGTCTATGCGGTCGGTTACTTCGTGCCGTTCTACCTGTTCGCGTGGCTGTACCCCGACTTCGAAGTGTGAACGCTGAAGACCGCCCCGATCGATCGGGGCGATGGCGCCGGGCGTCGCGGTCCGCCGGCGCCGAAGTCCGGAAGCGCACCCGCCCGCCCGGGGTTCGGGAGCGAGGTCGCCCGGCCGCGGCGCGGGTCAGAGGCCGAGGTCGCGGAGGATGCCGGGGTTGTCGCGCCAGCCGGAGCGCACCTTGACCTGCAGGCCGAGGAACACGCGGCGGCCCAGGCGGGATTCGATGGCCGCGCGCGCTTCCGACCCGACCCGTTTCAGCATCCCGCCGCCGCGGCCGATGACGATGCCGCGCTGGGAGTCGCGGTCCACCAGCACCGAGGCCCGGATGCGCACCAGGCCGCGCTTCGGGGCCGAGTCGTCGTACTCCTCGATCCGCACCGCGGCGGCGTGGGGCACTTCCTGGCGGAGGTGGGTCAGCATCCGTTCCCGCACTTCCTCGGCGGCGAAGAAGGCCTCGGGGAGGTCGGTGATCCGGTCGGCTTCGTAGAGCGGCGGGCCGAAGGGCAGCCTCGCCGCGACCACGGCGAGCAGGGACCGGTCGGGCCGCGCCTCCCCCCGCCCGGCCCGATGCCCCTGCGGCGAATCCACATTCGCGCCGGTGCGGGCGGAGAAGACGACGACCTCGGTGTCCGGGACCTCCGTGTCCGGCACTACGGCGTCGGGGATGGCAGCGCCGCCCGCCTCCTCTCCCGCCAGCTCGGCCGAACGCCCGCCGCGCCCGGCGAAGGCCTCCCGGAACCGCGCCGTCAGCCGGGCCACCTGCGACCGGGAGGCGGCGTCGCTCTTGTTGATCCCGATCACCCGCGGCCCCCGGAACCGGCGAAGGCGCCGGACCAGACCGTCGAGGTCGGTCTCGCTCCCGGGCCGCACCCCGTCCACCACCGCCAGCGCGAGGTCGGCGCCGCCCAGACTCTCGGCGACGCTCCGCATCATCGCCTTCCCCAGCCCGTGCCGGGGCCGGTGGATCCCCGGCGTGTCCAGCAGGATGCATTCGAGACCCCGCCGCCGGGCGATCCCCAGGATCCGGCGCCGGGTGGTCTGCGGCTTGGGACTGACGATCGCCAGCGACTCCCCCACCAGCCGGTTCAGCAGCGTGGACTTCCCCGCGCCGGGCAGCCCCACGATCGCCACGAACCCCGCCCGATGCGCCGCCGCGCCGCTCCCGACCGCACCTTCCCCGGCGCACCCGGCCCCGCCTCCCTCGTCCTGACGCCCGCCGCCGGCGATTTCTCCGTCGGCGCCCTGGCGGTCCCCACCCTCGCCGCCCCCGCCCCCGCCGGCCGTCTCCTCCGCCGCGCCTGCTCCCCGACCCGCTCCGCCATCCCCTTCCCCGATCGCGCCGGCGGCCGCGCCCCGACGCGCCGACCCCGTCCGGGGCGATCCGGCGCCGGCCCCCGGGCCCGGTCCGCCATCCGGGCGCGTCCCGCCCGAAGCGGGATCCCCGGGCTCCGCCCCCGCGCCCGTCCCCTCCCCCCGGTCGCCGGCCGCCGCCGCGGCCCGCCCGCCCTCCGCCCGGCGCCCGCGGTCCGCGCTCCGGCAGTCCGCGCCCTCCCCGCCGCCGCGCCCGCCGGCCGTCCCTTCCCCGGCGCCCGCTCCCCGCTCCGTTCCGCCGGCTCCGCCCACGACCTCCCCGGCATCCACCCCCCGGCGCGCCGATCCCGTCCCGGAGGGGTCGGCGCCGTCCGTCCCGGTCAGTCCGCGGCTCCCGCCCCGGCGGCGTCGGCGGGATCTACCCGGCGCAGCCGCAGCCGATGCACCCGCCGCCCGTCGGCCTCCAGCACCTCGATCCGCACCCCCTCGCTCTCCAGCGACTCCCCCGGTTCCGGGATCCGACCCAGCGCCGCCAGCACGAAGCCCGAGACGGTATCGATCGCCGCCCCGTGGAGCGCCTCCGGCAACCGGACCCCGGTGCGCCGCGACACCTCGTCCAGTTCGGCGGCGCCGCGCACCAGGAAGACCCCCTCCGACTCCTCCTCGACTTCGGCCCCGCCGCCGTCGCCGTCCTCGCGCACCTCGCCCACGATCTCCTCGGAGATGTCGCGCAGGGTCACGATCCCGGAGACGCTGCCGCGCTCGTCCACGACCACCGCGAAGGTCTGCTGGTCGCGTTTGAACTCCTTGAGCAACTCGTCCACGCGCTTGGTCTCCGGCACCACCGGCGCCTCCCGGACGAGCGCCGCCAGGTCGCCGCCGTTCCGCCGCGCCGCGATCAGGTCCACCGCGTCCACCAGGCCGAGCACGCCGCCTTCCCCCCGCTCGCCGAAGACCGGCAGCCGGTGGTGGCGGCTCTCGGCCACCCGTTGCTCCACTTCCTCGACGCTGGCGCCGCTCTCGACGGAGACCACCGCCGTCCGGGGCGTCATCACCTCCCGCACCAGCATCTCGTCCAGTTCCAGCACTCCCCGCACCATCGCGGCCTCCTCTTCTTCCAGGATGCCTTCCTCCTCGCCGGTCTCCAGGAAGGCTTCCACCTCTTCCCCGGTCGCTTCCTCCCCGGCCTCTTCGGAGATCGGGAAGGAGCGGCGCAGCGCCCGCCGCAGCGGCTCCGCCAGCGGCCGCAGCAACCGCTCCCAGCGGCGGAACAGCGGGAGCAGTCGGCGCAGCACCGACTCCGGGTCGCGCAGCAGCACCGCCGCCGGAACGACCTCCCGCAGGAGCAGGTAGCCCGGCGCCGCCACCAGCAGCACCCAGGCGGCGGGTTCCGGCCCCGCCCCCGCCTCCCGCGCCGCCAGTCCGGCGAACCCGGCGGACAGCAGCAGCCCGAAGCGCGTCGGGATGAGCACCGCCAGCGGGTCCGCCAGCCGCTCCCGGAGAGCCCGGGTCTCCTCCGGTTCCCCGGCGAGCGCGCGCACCGCGATCTCGCTCGACGAGAAGAAGGCGATCTCGAACAGGGCGAGCAGCACCACCGCGGCCCCGAACAGGACGATCAGCCCCACCCACAGCACCGTCACGACGCCCCCGCCTCCCGCGCCGCCAGTTCGTCGAACCCCGCCGACAGGAACGGCCCGAATCGAGTGGAAGGCGGCATCGCCGGCGGGTCCGCCAGCCGCTTCCGCAACACCCGGGGCCCCCCCGTCCGCCCGGCCAGCGCCTGCGCCGCGATCCCGCTCGAAGCGGAGGACGCGACCTCGAACAGCGCCGACAGCGCCGCCGCCGCCCGGAACCGGTCGATCCGCGCCACCCGGAGCACGATCACGACGCCCCCGCCTCCCGCGCCGAGAGTTCGGCGAGCCCCGCCGACAGCAGCAGCCCGAGCCCGTGGGAATCCGCCTCGCCGGCACGCCCGCCGCCCGCTCCCCGCAGCGTCCGGGTCTCCCCCGCCCGCCCGGCCAGCGCCTGAGCCACGATCCCGCTCGAAGCGGACAACGCGACCTCCACCAACGCCGGCAGCGCCGGCAGCGCCACCGCCCCGAACGGAGCGATCCGCAGGGCCCGAAGCCCCGTCACGGCGCGCCCGCCGCCCGGTTCCGCCCGGACCCGGCCCTGGCCCCGGCCCCGGCGGCAGCGGCCCCGTCCCCGGGAGCGAGCCCGTGCCGGCGGCGGAGCAGGCGCTCCAGCCGGGCCATCTCGCCCCGGTCGGTCTCGTGGTCGTAACCCAACAGATGCAGGTAGCCGTGGAGAGCCAACACCCGCAGTTCCCGGTCGAGCGTCTGCCCCCGCGCCGCCGCCTGCCGCCGGGCGGTCTCCGCCGATACGGCGAGGTCCCCGAGATAGGGCTCTTCCCCGAACCCGGCCGCGCCCGCCGCGGCGCCGACCCCCACCCCTGCGGGCGCCTCCCCGCCGCCCGCACCGTCCGGACTGCCCGGATCACCCAGATCGCCCGGATCGTCCCCGGGCTCCGCCGGGAAGGCCAGCACATCGGTCGCCGCGTCCATCCCCCGGAAGCGCCGGTTCAACTCGCGGATCCGCCGGTCGGAGAGGAGCCGCAGCGTGGCCCCGCGCCGGTCGCCGGGAGCGGCGTCGGCGGCCACCCGCGAAAGGAACGCCGCCAGACCGGCGGAGTCCACCGGAACCGACCGCTGCCGGTTCTGCACCGAGAACCGCGCGGCAACCGAACCCGACCTGACCGAACCCGACGAACCCGACCCGGCCGAACCCGACCCCGCGCTCTCGCCCCGCCCCCGCGGAGGCTCCTCCCCGCCGGCCGGCGAGATTCCCGGGGACGCTCCGGCAGAGGCCTCCGGGCCTCCCCCGGCGACCGCTCCCGCCGACCCCCCGCCGTTCCCGGTCCCGGCCCGGACCCGCGCCCCGCTCACCCGCCGGCCGCCGCCCCGGCGCCCGCGCCCACCGGCGAGGCCTCCGCTTCCCCGCCCTCCGCCCGCGCCGCGCCCCGCCGGTCGAAGTCGAACCCCGGATACGACACCCGCCCGTGGTGGATCCCCTGCAGCGTCGACAGGAAACTCGCCCGCACCCGGCTCATGTCGCCGAGCGTCAGGTCGCACTCGGTGAGTTGATGGTCCTCCACCAGCGACTCCATGATCCGGTCGATGACCCGCTCCAGTTCCTCGCGCCCGGGCACCCGGACGCTCCGCGCCGCCGCCTCCACCCCGTCGGCCATCATGATGATCGCCGCCTCCCGGGTCTGCGGTTTGGGCCCGGCGTAGCGGAAGGCCGCTTCGTCCACCGGCGCCGGCCGCCCTTCCTCCTCCGCCCGCTTCTTCGCCTTCTCGTAGAAGAAGCGGATGAGCCGGGTGCCGTGGTGCTGGGGGATCACATCCACGATGTCCTGCGGGAGTTTCATCCGCCGGGCGTACTCGATCCCCTCGGTCACATGGCGGCGGATGATGTCGGCGCTCTCCTCCGGGGTGAGCGCCTCGTGCGGGGATTCGCCCCGGATGTTCTCGACGAAGTACCCGGCGCGCCGCAGTTTCCCGATGTCGTGGTAGAGCGCGGCGGTGGAACAGAGCGCCGGATTCGCGCCCACCGCGGCGGCGGCCGACTCGGCCAGAAGACCCACCAGGACGCTGTGCTGGTAGGTCGCCGGAGCCGAGAGCGCCAGGTCCCGCAGCAGCGGACTGTCCCGGCGGGAGAGTTCCATGAGCCGGTTCTCGCTGGTCCGCTCGAAGACCGCCTCGAACACCGGCAGCGCCAACTGGGTGAGCGCCGCCGAGAACAGCCCGCCCAGGAACGCCGAAGCCGCTTCCAGGGCCAGCCGGGGGAGTCCCCCGTAACCGCCGCGCAGCAGTTCCATCGCCACCACCAGCGCCATGCCGACGAGCCCCACCAGCGCCCCCACCCGCAGCGCCCGCACCGGCCGCTCCGAGCGGCGATGGATGAAGACCGCGGCGAAGCCGGTCAGCAGGGCGAAGAGCCCCACCGTCAGGCTGCCGGTCATGATCGCGACCGAAGCGGCGAAGAGCGCCCCGGTCAGCAGCGCCGAGGAGGTGTTCTCCAGGAGGAGCGTCAGCAGCGCCGCCGCGGCGAAGGGCGCCGCCCAGACCAGCGCGGTGGGGTCCGAGAACGGCTCCTGCGCCAGTTGCGCCGCCAGCGCGGTCCCGAAGAAGCCCAGCACCCGGGCCAGCCCCAGGTGGGTCACGATGATGGCCCCGGCGAAAGCGAAGGCGGAGGCGGCCCAGCGGTCGCCCCGGCGCGCCGGCTGCAGCAGCATCCGCAGCAGACCGACGAGCACCCCGGCGAAGAGCAGCGCTCCCAGCCCGGCCCAGCCGGAGGCGGTCGGCGAAGAGGCCCGCATCTCCAGCAGTTGCCGGTGCGCCCGCGGGGTCACTTCGTCGCCGGCGCGGATGAGCGTCCGGCCCCGGAGCACCTGCAGCACCACCGTCTCCACCGACTGGCTGGCCTCGCTGCGGAGCCGGGTGGTCTCCACTTCGTTCCGCTCCAGGGTCGGGCGGACCAGGGTGGCGGAGAAGCCGGCCAGCGCCCGGCGCCGGTCGGGGGTCAGGTCGGAGAGCGCCAGCACCTGCAGGTTCGCCGCCTCCCGCGCCTCGCCGACGGAGAGGATGTTCGAGAAGTCGGTGACCACGAAGGTGGTGTCGGCGGCCGGGTCGCGGCGCTGGACCGGGCGGCCGAGCGCGGCGATCGCCCCCTTCTCGGCCAGGATGTCCCGGGCCAGCACGCTGGCCACCGCGTCGGCGAGGCTCTGCTCCACCTCCGGCGCGAAGGCCAGCCCCATCAGCAGCGCCAGGCCCTCGGGGTCGGCCTCGGCGTCGAGCAGCCGGAAGAAGGTGTCCGCGAAGGCCGGCTCGGCGGCGGTCTCGGAGCGCACCGCCTCCCGCCCGAAGGAGAAGGCGGCGGCCAGCCGGGTGCGCACCCCTTCCCCGGCCTGCGGGTCGAAGTCATAGACATCGGGCACCATTTCGATGGCTTCGCGGCGGCGCTCCTCGGTGGCGGCGGCGTCCTCGTAGGTGAACCCGCTGGCGGCGCGCACGGTGCGGGGCGCGATCTCCCCCACTTCGTACACCGGGCTGCGGAGGCCCAGGCCGGGCCAGATGAGCAGGCCCAGGGCGACCGCCAGCAGCGAACCGACGAGCGCGGTGCGGGAGAACAGGTCGTCCCGCCAGTGCCGCAACTGCTCGCGGATCCGGAGGGAGAACGACCGCCGGGGCGCGGCCTCCCCCCCGGAGCGCCCGCCGGCGAGGTCTTCCCCGACCACGGTTCCCGATCCTCCCCGCCGCTCAGCCGACTTCGGCGACCGCCGCCGGCCGGCGTTCTTCCAGCGGTTCGTCCGGAGGTTCCCCGGGAAGCGCCCGCTCCCCGCGGCGCGGTTCGGGCTCGCCGGCGGGCGCGATTCCGGCGGGGACGCCCGTCTCCCCGGACACTTCCCCGCGCCGGCGTTCCTGGCGCCGCCGCCGGGAGACCTGGTTCGTGGCGTAGGCGCGGACGATGGCCTGCACCAGCCGGTGGCGCACCACATCGCTCTCCTCGAACCGCACCACCCCGACCCCGTCGAGGTCGCCGATGACCCCCAGGCTCTCGGTGAGCCCGCTGACCCGCCCCGGCGGCAGGTCGTTCTGGGTGAGATCGCCGGTGACCACCGCCCGGGTGCCGTTCCCCATGCGGGTCAGGAACATCTTCATCTGCTCGGAAGTGGTGTTCTGCGCCTCGTCGAGGATGATGAAGGAGTCGTTCAGCGTCCGCCCGCGCATGAACGCCAGCGGGGCGATCTCGATGACCCCGCGTTCCCGGAGGCGCTGCGCCTTCTCGGCGTCCATCAGGTCGTGGAGCGCGTCGTAGAGCGGGCGCAGGTAGGGGTCCACCTTGTCGATCAGGTCGCCGGGCAGGAAGCCCAGTTTCTCCCCGGCCTCGACCGCCGGGCGGGTGAGGACGATCCGCCGCACCTGCCGACTGCCGAGCGCCTCGACCGCCACCGCCATGGCCAGCCAGGTCTTCCCGGTCCCGGCCGGGCCGACGCCGAGCACCAGGTCCTTGGCCTTCAGCGCCCGCAGGTATTCCAGTTGCCGGAGGCTGCGGGCGCGCACCGCCTTCCCGGTGGCCGGGGTGATGACGGTGTCCACGAAGTACTCGCGGAGCGAGGCGCCGGGGTCCTGTTCGAGGATACGGAGGGCGGCGCGCACATCGGCCATCCGGTATCTCTGGCCGGATTCGCGGAACTCCCGGTCGAGCGAGGCGAGGCCTTCGAGCGCGGCGGCGAGCAGGGCGCAGCGGTCCGGGGGGCCTTCGGCGAGGAGGACCTCGCCGCGGCTGGCGAGGGTGAGGCCGAGCGCTTCCTCCAGCGAGCGCAGGTTCCGGTCGCGGATCCCGAAGAAGGCCAGGCCCCCCTCGCCGGGGATCGGGATCCGGGTCATGGCGGCGGGGCTCACGGGCGGGGCCGGGTCGGCGCAGCGGGGCTCAGCGGCGCCACCGGGGCGGGGCGTCGGCGGACGCGAACGCCGGGGGAGGCGCCGGCCCGACCGCGCGGCGCGCCGCCTTCGGAGCGGGGCGCGGTCAGCACCGGGGAGCGGGAATCACGGGAAGCGGTCAGAGCAGGCGGAACTCCACCTCGATCTCCGCCAGCACATCCACCGGTTCGCCGCGGAACCGCCCGGGGAGGAAGGTCCACTGCCGCACCGCGGCGATCGCCTTGTCGTCCAGCCCCCGGTCGAGGCTGCGCAGCACCCGCGCCGGGCCGATCCGCCCGTTCTTGAGGATGACCACTTCGAGGATCACCTTGCCCTCGATCTTCCGCGCCAGCGCGTCGTCGGTGTACTCCGGGGTCACCCGCCGGCGCAACTGCGGCGGCTCCACCCCGCTGCCGATCCGGTAGGCGCCGCCCCCGAAGCCGCCCCCGGTCCCCTCGCCGATCCCGTCGCCGTCCCCTTCGCCGATCCCGCCGCCGGCGCCGTTTCCGCCCCCGCCGCCGATCCCGCTCCCGGCCCGCCCGTCCCGAAGCGCTTCGGAGGCGTCCCGGATCAGCCCGGCCAGCATCTCCGGGTCGGGGGCGGTGGTGTCGAAGGGCGCGTTCAGGGCGTCCTCCGGCGGCGGCTCGACTTCCACATCCTCGATCTCGGGGTCGTCGTACACCAGTTCCTCGGGATCCGGCGCGGTTTCGACGGCCACGAGCGCAGCGTCCTCCCCTTCCAACTGCAGCGGCGCCGGCGGCTCCTCCGACTCGTCCCCGCCGCCGCCGCCCCCGCCCCCGGGCCCGGCCTCGACCACGAACACCAGCCCGGGGAGGTCGAACCCGTCGTCCTCGACGATCTCCTCGGCGGCGAACCAGCCGAAGAGGACCACGGACAGGATCGCCCCGTGGAGGACGATGGCGGAAGCGAACCCCCGCCGCCCGCTGGTAAGCCCGCCGTCGAGATGCACCAGCGGCTTCCCGGTGATCGCGCTGACCTCCGCTTCCCCGGAGCCGCGAAAGTGGGCCCGAACCGCCTCCGGGAGCGCTCGAATGGTCGCCGGGAGCGCCCGAACCGCCCCCGGGACGGCCCGAACCGCCGCCGAAACCCGGCCGAAGGCGGACTCCGCCGGCGGGGAATCCGGGGTCGTTCGGGAGGGTTCGTCGGTCAAGAGGCCGGGCCGGCGCCGGGACGCCGGCCCGTTCTCGCATTGTAACGATGGATCCGGCGTTCCCCGGACGCCGGACGGGGCCGCTCCCGGCAGCGCGATCGGCGGGATCGTTCGGCCCCGATCGATCCCCCGGGGCGACCCCCGGCAGCGTGTTAGCCTCCCCGATGGCGCACGTGACACGGTGCGATTCCGGAAGCCGTAGCACGTTTCTTCGGAAACGGAGCGCTATGTGGGGTTGCCGGCTGCGGCCGGACTCTGGGCCCCACCGTGCGCCGCCGGGGGGACGGGAATCGCCGGAAGGCCCGCCGTATCTCCCCGCTGACCGCGGTCCCGGCGAACCGCACCGGCCGACCTCTCCCGCCCACCGGTAGCCGGATCGGGACGCCCCGCGCCCCGGTATCCGAACGCCGCACCGCAGGGGGGTCGTCGCGTTCCGCCGCCACGCCGGCTCCCACCCCCGCCGGGGTTCCGCGTCGTCCGACCGAACCCCGTCCGCCCCCCGGCGCCTCCGCGCCGCCCCTTCTCCCTCCCCAACCGTTGCTCCTCCCGTTCGGCTCCCGCACCCCGCTCGTCCCGGCCTCGGCGTTCGTCGCCCCCGGCGCCGCGCTCATCGGCGACGCCGCCCTCGGGGAAGACGCCTCGATCTGGTTCGGGGCGGTCCTCCGCGCCGACCTGAACTCGATCCGCGTCGGGCGCCGGTCGAACCTGCAGGACGGCGTCGTCGTCCATGTGAACGCCGGCGACGACTCCACCACCGTCGCCGACGAGGTCACCGTCGGCCACCGGGCGGTGCTCCACGGCTGCCGCCTGGAGACCCGCTGCCTGGTCGGAATGGGCTCGGTGGTGCTCGACGGCGCGGTGGTCGGCGCGGAAGCGATGGTCGCCGCCGGGGCGCTCGTCCCGCCGGGCCTCGAGATCCCGCCCCGGACACTGGCCCGCGGCGTCCCGGCGCGGGTCGCCCGCCCGCTCACCGACGCCGAGATCGCCCACCTGGAATGGTCCGCGGCCCACTATGTCGCGTTGAAAGACCGCTACCTGGCCGCCGAGCGGTCGAACCCGGCCCCGGGGAGCCCCGCATGAGCCGGATCCCGCCACCCGAAGCCCGCCCCCCGACCCGCCGCACCCACACCTGCGGCGACCTCCGCCGCGCCGACGCCGGGGAACGGGTGGTGCTCATGGGCTGGGTGGAGCGCGTCCGCGACCTGGGCGGACTCCTCTTCCTCGACCTCCGCGACTACCGGGGCGCCACCCAGATCGTCGTCCGCCCCGACTCCCCGGCGATGGCCGCCGCCGGGAAGGCCGGCCCCTGGTGGGTGCTCGCCGTGGAGGGCCCGGTCCTGGAACGGACCCCGGAGACCGTGAACCCCAAGTTGGCCACCGGCGAGATCGAAGTGGAAGCGGAAGCGATCCACCTGCTGAGCGAGGCCCGCACCCCGCCGTTCTCCCCGACCGAGTCCGGCACCGTCGCCGAAGACCTGCGCCTCCGCTACCGCTATCTCGACCTCCGCCACCCGACGCGCCAGCGCAACCTCCGCCTCCGCGCCCGCCTCGCCAGGGAAGTCCGCGCCCACCTCGACGAATGCGGCTTCGTCGAGATCGAGACCCCGTTCCTCACCCGCTCCACCCCGGAGGGCGCCCGCGACTACCTGGTCCCCTCCCGCGTCCACCGGGGCCGTTTCTACGCCCTGCCCCAGTCGCCGCAACTCTTCAAGCAACTCCTGATGATCGGCGGCGCCGACCGCTACTACCAGATCGTCCGCTGCTTCCGCGACGAGGACCTCCGCGCCGACCGCCAGCCGGAGTTCACCCAGGTGGATTTCGAGATGTCCTTCGCCGACCCGGCCCAGGTCATCGAGGTCACCGAGGGCCTCTTCGAGCGGGCGCTCGGCGCGGTCGGAATCCCGGTTTCGCCCCCGTTCCCCCGGTTCTCGTACGAGGAGGCGATGGACCGCTTCGGCGTGGACCGCCCCGACCTGCGCTACGGCGCCGAGATCCGGGACCTGACCGGGGAAGCCGCCGGCTCCGGCCACCCGCTGCTCGACCGGGTGCTCCGGGAAGGCGGCACCGTGCGCGGACTGGCCGCGGCCGGCTGCGGCGGGTATTCCCGGAAGATGCTGGACGCCCTGACCGAAGTCGCCCGCGCCGCCGGCGCCGGGGGTCTGCTGTGGGCGGCATTCCCGGAGGGCGGCGTCCGCTCGCCGCTGCTGAAGACCGTCGGCGAGTCCCGGTTGCGTTCGTGGCTCGAATCCGCCGGCGGCGGCCCCGGCGACCTGCTCCTGCTGGCGGCGGGCCCGAAGGACCCGGTCCGCCCGGCCCTCGGCGCGGTGCGGCGGGAAGTGGCCCGACGGGAACGGTGGGACACCGGCAACGAGTTCCGCCTGGCCTGGGTCACCGACTTCCCCCTGTTCGGCTACTCGGAACAGGAAGGCCGCCTGACCTCCGTCCACCACCCGTTCACCAGCCCCCACCCGGACGACCTGGAGCGGCTTACGAGCGACCCGGCGTCGGTGCGTTCCCTCGCCTACGACATCGTGGCGAACGGCCACGAACTCGGCGGCGGCAGCATCCGCATCCACGACCGGGCGATGCAGCAGCGCATCTTCGAGGTCCTGGAGATCCCCGCCGACGAGGCCGCGGAGAGATTCGGCTTCTTCCTGGAAGCGCTCACCTACGGAACCCCGCCCCACGGCGGCATCGCCCTGGGTTTCGACCGCATCGCCATGCTCGCCGCCGGCGCCACCAGCCTCCGCGAAGTCATCGCCTTCCCGAAAACGACTTCCGCCGCCGACCTCATGACCGGCTCTCCGGCCGGCGTGGCGACCGAGCAGTTGACCGAAGTCGGCGTGTCCCTCCGCGCGGAGAAACCGACGCCCGCGGACTGATCGGAGGCGATCCCCTCGACTGTCGAGCAAGCCGATCCGTCCCCCCGGGAGGGACGGACCGGAGCGGTGCGACGCCGCGTCGGTTCCAAACCCGTCGTACCGGACCCGAAGTACGCCGCCGGCGACGCGTACTTCGGCGCCAGCAGACAACTGGCGGCGGCGATGGACGAGCGCGACCTGGAGAGGGCCGCGAAACTGGTGCACCGATGCCTGGAGTTGCTCCCGCCTTGGCTCCACTCGGTACGGAGGGACCCTCGCCAGTTCTCTTCGCGGTGGTTCCCGATTCGGGCGCTCGAACACGGCGGCAGCCTTCTGGCCCTCGTCGGAGACGACGAGGGTCTCGCTCGAATGCGGCGCTTGGTCCTCTCCGAGCCGGCGCTCCGGCCGTGGACCGGGCGCGTGGAGCAACACCATCTCGCCCGACGCCTCTTGCCCAGGATCGAGAACCTGATCCGCACGCAACCGACTTGCCTCCAAAGTGACCTGAAGCGCCTGCTCGATACTCCGGACGGCCGACCGGTCGCTTCCATGGTTTCGTTCCTCGAAACGATGGGACGACTGGTTCGGGTTCGTTCCGGCCGCACCTGGCGCCTGCTTCCTCCGGATTCGCCCGAGATTCCGCCCGCAGACCTGCAGCCGGAGGGACCGCCGAAGCCGAACCCGAAACCACGACCACGGGTCCCCTCGCACCGTACCGACCGGACTGCGCCCCTGCGTCCGGTCGATCTTTCCTCCTTTCCGCGCATCGCTCTCCCCCAGGCTCTCGCGAAGTGGGAACTCGTCGACAAAGACCGACTGCCGGAGGTCGGCGACGCTCCGCTGACCGCGTTCGAAGTCCGGGATGCGGATTGGCGCTCTCCCTCGGTGGAACGCCTACCGCCCGCGCTCCGCCCCGACCCCGCTATCCGTCGCTTCTTCCCTTCGAACTCCGGTGTCCTGATGACGACGGAGAAGCGGCGCTGGACCGACTTCGGCGACGACGAGGCAAGGGCGCTCCACTACGACCACGACGGCCGGACCACCGCACGGAGGACCCTGCCGCACGGCATATTTCGCGCCTACTGTCCTCCGTTCGGATCGGCCGTGATCGGGATCTCCCAGGATGGGGTCCTCCACGCTCTGGACGAAGACCTGCGAACGATTCTCGAAACACCGATCCCACAGGCGCCGGAAGTCACGGTCTGGAAGAAGACCTTGCCCGAAGAGATGCGGGGCGCTACGGGCTTCACTGACAGGATCGCAATCTCCGCAGACGCGGGCCGATATCTCTTCGCCATGAACGATCGGGTTCATTGTGTGGGCCGAAGCGGCTCTGCACTCTGGAGTCGCCGGTTTCCCGATGCTCGTTGGTTCCCCGCGGCAGACTACTACGGTGCCGGCCGACATCAACCGGATCTGGGGCCGCCGCCGCGCGCCCCATCCCGGCCTCCAGGCGCGAGCCAGAGGATTTCGTCGAGCGAGGACAGACGGAGGATCTGCGCTTGGCATCCGCCGGACGATTGGTCCGCCGACAGGAACCTGGCTGAACTCGAAATGCAGAGGGCGCGGTGGTTGCTGACCGAGGAATTCCGCATGCCGCAGTCCCTCGCAGATGATTACGTGCGCGCCACTCGTTCCACCTCGGAAAATCTCGCCGGTGACGAATCCGGTACTCCGCCGCCGTCCGAAGACACTTGGCGGCCTCGTTTCATACGAGAACTCTCTCGCCGACAGGAAGCATCGCCTTATGGGATCTGCGAGATACGCGAGGTCGAGGCGACGGACTCCCCCCCGATAACCTTTGTCCACGAGGTCGCGTTTTCGTCGAGTGGCGGAACCGCATTCGTCGCGACCTCGGAAGGCGCGGTCTGGGCGCTGGACGAGGCAGGAAACGCAGTGCGTGCGTACGTCGGGATCGGCGGCCCGCTCGGCCCACCCTGCGTCACGGGCCAGCGGACACGCAGGATCGTCCACCACGGCGACTACCTCTACCTGATGACGGAAGCCCAACTGTTCGTGTTGGCCCGCGATGAACTCCAGGTCGTCCTCGATGTGCTGCCTCGGGAAGAGATGTACCACACGCCGAACGGTTTCGGCCTCCTGAGCGAACGGCGCATCCGCTGGTACGGCCGCGAAGGGACCTACCTCGGAACGATCCTGGCGAAGCATCCGATCCGCCGTCTCTACCGAGCAGGCACGGACACCGTGATCGAAACCCGAACCGAACGCGCGGTCTTTTCCGATATCCCCGTCTGGTAGAGTGTCCGGCAGACGATCTGGAGTCCCCAGGCCTTCGGGGCGGCTCGTCAGCGCGTGATTTCCGCCGCCGTCCCGGATCGGGAGGCGGGCGCCTTCAGCGCGATTTTCAAGACCGGACTAGGAGAAGACGATGGCCCAAGACTCCGACGGTTCGAACCGGCCCGATGGCGGTTCGGCCTCCGCTCACCCGGAGTTGTCCGATCTCTACCGGAAACCCGGCCCGGCGGAGATCGCCTACCACCGGGGCACGGAGCTGCTGGGGCAGGCCCTCCGGGAGCGCGACTACCAAAAGGCCGCCCGCCAGGTGCGGAAGAACCTGACCCTCATTCGGCGGTGGCTGCGCGAAGACCGGCAGGACTTGCGATACATCACCGTCATCTATTCCGTCCCCGAACTCGAACGCGGCGGCATCGCCCTCGCCATCGTCGGTGACGCCGACGGAATCGCCCGGCTGCGCCGCCTGGTCGCCTCCGAGCCGGAACTCGCCGCGTGGCAGGAACAGGTCGAGACCCACGCTCTTTCCTACCGCCTCGTTCCCGAGATCGAAAACCTGATCCGCGAACACCCCGGCGTCCTCCAGCGGGAGATGAAACGCCGCCTCGGGGCCGAAGACGGCCGCCTGGTGGTCCGGCTCATCGAATACCTGGAACGCGCCGGCCGGATCACCCGCGTCCGCGCGCACCGCACCTGGCGCCTCTTCCCGCCGGATTCCCCGCCACTCGAGGAGCCCTGACACTCCGTCCGCCCCCTCCCTCGCGACGCGACGACCGCGATTCGAGGGCCATCGGCGAGAGTGAACGCCGAAGGAGGACGCAATGGCCCTTGGTAGTCCGGGGGCTCTCTCCGGCGATCGTCCAATGGCTGCGAGCCCGCGCGTGGCACGAGGCAGTGTCCCCGGAGGAGATCGCGCGGCGGGTGCTGGCGGCGGCCTACGTCAACGAGAAAGGGCTGGGTACGGCCATCCGCGAGGCCGTCGGCCCGAAGGGCCTGGTTCTGGAGATCCCGCCGCGCTCGGAGGCAGGAGGAAGGGAGCCGATCGACTTCTCCGGCCCGGAGTACGGCGTTTACGACGAGGATCCCCCCGGCCCCGGCGAGACGCCCGGACCGGCCGAGTCCCGAGCGCCGACGACGCCCGCCGCGAAGACGGACACCCCGCCCCGCTGAGCGCCGGCGCCGGGAGCCGCCGGGCTATTCGTTCTGGTAGGCGCCGGCGTAGGTCCGTTCCGCCGGTTCCGCCAGTCGGAAGAACACCAACTGGACGATCCGGGCGCCCTCGGTCAGTTCGATCCCGTCCGGGTGGCTGACGACGAGGAGCGACCCGCTGCGCCCCGAGTAGCCGGAATCCCACAGCGCCGTCCCGATATGGGCGCCGCAGCGCAGCAGCGACGAGCGCGTCCGCCCCAGCGCGAACACCTCCGCCGGAATGTTCACCGTCTCGTGGTAGCGGACCCAGTAACTCCCGGCCGCCAGCCGCCAGACCCCGTCGGCGTCCGGGGGGATCGGCGCCGCCGCCGGGATCCGCCGCGTCCGGTTGTCGAAGTCCACCCGCCCCGGCCCCGACCCGAGCTTGCTCACCTCGGCCAGCGTCAGGTCCACCCCGTTCATCTGGATCTGCATTTCCGGATCCCGCAGCCCTTCCAGCAACGGCGGATCGTCGGCCAGCCGCCGCCGCAGCGCCGCCCCGGCGATCAGTTCCATCGGCACTCCCGCCCGCAGCCGCCCGTCATCGGTGCGGCGATGGTACGCGAGCCACGCGGCGATGGCCCGCGCCCCCGACGGCGCCGCCATCCACCGGCAATGCGAGTGCTGGCACCTATTGCGATGGTGCTAGCATCCCACCGAGAACGCCGGGAGGAGAACCGATGGCCAACCTGAGCATCCGACGACTCGACGACGATGTCTATCGGCGGCTGAAGGTCCGGGCGCGGGTCGAATCCGCCTCGATGGAAGAAGTGGCGCGTCGCATCCTGCGGGAGGCCCTCACCTCGAAGAAGCCGCTCGGCACCGCCATCCAGGAAGCCGTCGGTCCGAAGGGCCTGGTCGTCGAGATCCCGTCCCGCAAGGCGCTCAGACCGCGCGAACCGATCGATTTCTCGGCCCCGGAGTACGGGCCGGACGAATGATCCTGCTCGACACCGATGTCCTGTCCGCCATGATGCGGCCGGATCCCGATCCCGGGGTCCGCGCCTGGTTCAATCGCCAGCCGGAGGAGGGAGTGTTCCTGTCCTCCATCACCATCGAGGAGATCCTCTTCGGTATCCGACTGGTGCCCGCCGGCAGGAAGCGGAGAGACCTGGAGCAGTCCTACTCCAACATGCACAAGATCTTTTCCGGGCGCATCCTGCCGTTCGACGAGACGGCAGCCGGCGAGACCGCGACGCTCCGGGCTCACCGCCGCGCGATCGGCCGGCCCATGGAGGTCCCCGACGCCCAGATCGCCGGCATCGCCAAGAGCCACGCGCTCTCGCTGGCGACCTTCAACACCAAGGACTTCCTGCACCTCGACCTGCATCTTCTGAAGCCGCGCTGAACCGCAGGGCAACGGTGGACACGGGCCGTCCGCCCGGTACCGAACTGACCGAATTACCGTAGATTCGGACATCACACTGACGAATTCTATGGTAAAACGGTCAGCACGGTGACCGATTCTCATGTTCCGCGGGCGCTCCTCGACCGCCTGACCCGGGCGGTGGCCCCCGGCAAGGTCGTCATTCTGTACGGCGCCAGGCAGGTCGGCAAGACCACCCTGCTCCGCCGTTATGTGCGGGAACACGCCCCCGAAGCGCTCTTCGTCTCCGGCGAGGACCCCCCGGTCCGGGAGCAGTTGGAGGGCCAGTCCGTCGCCCGGCTCGCCGCCTTCGTCGGCGGGCGCCGCACCCTGATCGTGGACGAGGCGCAGCACCTCCGGGAAGTCGGGTCGATCCTGAAACTCCTCGTCGACCACCTCGAAGGCCTCCGGGTCATCGCCGCCGGCTCCTCTTCGTTCGACCTCGCCGCCGCCACCGGCGAACCGCTCACCGGCCGGAAGAAGACCCTGCTCCTGCTCCCCCTCGCCCAACTCGAACTCGGCGCACTCGAAGGGCCCCACGAAACGAGCGCCCGTCTGCCGACCCGGTTGGTGTACGGCTCCTACCCGGAAGTCGCGCTCCTGGATTCCGACGAGGAGCGCGCTCTCCACCTGCGCGAACTCGTGTCCTCCTACCTGTTCCGGGAGGTCCTGCAGGTCGAGGGCGTCCGCCATTCCAGCCGCCTCCTGCGACTCGTCCAACTCGTCGCCCACCAGATCGGCGCCGAGGTCTCCCTGAACGAACTCGGAACCCAACTGGGCCTGAGCAAGAACACCGTCGACCGTTACCTCGACCTGCTCGAGAAGTGCTTCGTCCTCTACAGCCGTGGCGGCTTCAGCCGGAACCGTCGCAAGGAGATCAGCAGTCGCCGCCGCTACTACTTCCATGACAACGGCATCCGGAACGCGGTGATCGCCAACTTCAACCCCGTCTCCCTCCGCGACGACCTCGGCGCTCTCTGGGAGAACTACATCCTCACCGAGCGGATGAAGCGCAACCTCTACACCGGCCATCTCGCAGACAGTTACTTCTGGCGCACCTACGACCGCCAGGAAGTGGACCTCATCGAAGAATGGAACGGCGCCCTCCACGCCACCGAGATCGAGTGGTCCCCCCGCCGCGTCAAGGCCCCCGCCGGCTTCCGCCGCGCCTACCCCGACGCCACCTTCCGCGTCGTCCACCGGAACGACTACCTGGACTTCATCACTCCCCGGTCCTCGTGACCGGCAGCGCGTACCGGGCCGCCCCACTCGTCGTTCTCGGTAGCCGATACCTCCGTTCGGCGCCGGATCCCTCCGGGACTCCCCGGCGCCGGAGACTACCGCCCGCAGCCGCGGCCCACTCGGCCGATCGCCGTGGCGGAGCCGTCGAGCGGGAAGGTGTAGGTCATCGTGCTCTCCATGCCGAGGATCGTCTCCTCAACTTCCACTCGGAGTTGTGTCCCGTTGATCGCCTGGAGGATCGGCGCGGCGCCGGCGAAGTACAGCATCCCGTAATCCGAGACGCGGAGCGGCATGGCCGTCGTCCGTCGTCCATTGACAACTGCCGTCGTGCTCTCGAAGTTGGCCGCGTACGACACCAGCGCGAGGAGGTCCCCGTCCGGGTTCAGTCGGCCGCCGCCTCCGGGTTCACACATGTATAGGAGGAAAGTCCGGTCGTTCTCGGCGGCCTTCGGACTCTCGGCGTCGCCGTCGTCGTTGACGAACCAACGCGTCTGGGCGCTCCCGGCGTGGGTGCCGGCCAAGAACAGACCCGCCAGCAGGATTCGGTTCATGGCGGTACTGTGTCGTCTCCCGGCTAAGCCGGAGTCGCGGCGCCAGCATAGCACTCCCGCAGCCGATTCAACGAATCGAGAAGTTCCGGCGGCCCGAACCCCCGCTTCGCCCGGTTGTACCGGGACGGATGCCGTTTCAGAAGGAACAGCACCCGCTTGCCCTCCACCGACCCGGTGCACAACTCCGGGTGTTGGCCACCCCAGGCGTGGATGGTCTCGAGAGCGAAGAGCCTTCGGAGCCCCTCACGCTGGAACCCGTCTCCCTGCGAGATCACGATGTCCGGCGTCAGCGTCTGGATGACTCGCCCCGCGTTCTTCATGCAGTTTCTCTTCATCGTCAGTGTCGATTTCGTAGCCATGCTGTGCTTGCCCGACTTCGAGTCCGTACCGACGGGACCGCACAGGACAGCGTTCACCAGAGCGAACTGGTGGGCGAGAGCCTCATCGGTGACTCCCTCGTCCAGCAGGTGCTTCAGTTCGAAGTACACGCCGCTCATGTGGGGGTTCCCGTCAGGATTCGCATTTCCCCGGAAATCCTCCTTACTCTGGCTCAGTTGGAACGGCCGGAAGAAGTCGCGCCCCTCATGGTGTGGCCGGTCCTTGGATACGAAGAGCACCCGCGCCCTCTGTCCGCCCACGATCGCCTCGCCGTAGTGGGCGCCGACGTACGCCCAGTCGCCTCTCCTGCCCACCCCCGGCGACAGGCCACCCCTCTTGCTCCGATTGCAGAACTCGTGGTCGCAGCAGGCGAACCCGGTCGTCGGGGCGACCTTCAACTGAACCTCCATCAGGGCCTTGATCGCCCGCCGGTCAGGGGTCATCAGCCTGTCGATGGCTTCGATTCCCGCCATGTCGTGTCCTCCCGCCCGTTCGGGCCGAACGGCGTTCGAGTCGGCGATCTCCGACCCGGAACGCAGCATCCGGCGGCCTTCGCCGCCGGCTCCGCCCTTATACCCCCCCCCCCCCCCCCCCCCGCATGTCAAGTGCCAAATTCGGACGGGTCCGCCCCCCGTGCCGACCCGTTCCCCACTCCACCCTCGAGTCAGCCTCGCCCAGTCGGCCCCGGGCCCAGCCCTCGCCTTACCAGCCGTAGCAGCCCGGCCCGCGCTCTCCCATCGTCCGTCTCCCCGTCTACTCGTCCCCCGGGGAGTCCTGCCTCCGCCCCTCCCCCTCGTTGAGACCGTTCTCGCGCAGGAAGTCGTCCACGCTGTTGAAGGCGTTGAAGAACAACGGGCTGCCCGCCGACGACAGCGGGCTCACCGGCCCCGTCGTCATGAACGAGTACTGCCGATGTTCCGTATCGAACGACGAATGCGGATCCCGGAAGGACTGGTACAGATCCAGAGCCGTCCCCTTCGACCCCACGAGTCGGCGCAGCGCGTCGTACTCGTACCCAAGCCCCAGGCCGAACCCGACGAACAGAATCCGCAGTTGCTGCACGATCTCGGAATCCAAACTGGCCAGTGTTTGACTGATGAACATCCAACCGAGCCCGTACTTTCGCGTCGTCCGCGCAGCGTCCTTCAGGACCGCCTTGACGCTGCGGCCTGCCTCACCGCCGGCGGACGTCTCGCGCGGCGCCAACCGGTGAGCCTCATCAATGACCACAAGCGCGTTGAGGCTCTTCCCTTCCTGATAGCTGCGTTCCGCAGCCTCGTTCAGCCCGTCCAGTAGCCTCTTGATCACGAGCGACTGGATCTGATCGTTCCACGACATCCCGCCAGCCTGCCTCTTGGACAAATCCACGACGACGACCGGCCGCTTTCGCCCGTCCACGGCCAAGAGACCACGGAGAACCGATCCGATCTGTTGGGCCCCGCTCCTGTCTTCCCGAAACAAGTTCCCGACGGATTTCCAGATCCGATAGAGTTGATCCGTGTCCGCTTCCTCTACTGCCGCGTTGAACCGGGCTCTCGGCCCCGGAGAACGATAGAACTTGCTCTGAAACCGATCTTCCCCCAAGAGTTGCCAGGCGGTGTCGAACGCCTTCCGAGAGTACAGATCGCGGAGCTTGACCTTCTTCCTCAGGCCCTCCACCAAGACACTGCACGCCGTGACAAGATTTTCACCGGGAGGAATGGTCAACTCTCGAAAGAACACGGACTCGGCGAGAATCTTCTCGAACAACTCCCACCGATCGAGTACGAGTTGCTGAACGCCGATCACTTGGACTTTCCTACCCAGTCGGCCAAGCACATCACCGACCGGGATTCGGAACCCATCGTCCTCGCCCGCTTCCCTCCTCATATCCTGCGCGAACTCGCCCTGCGGGTCGAGGACCAGAAGCGCCATCTCCGGATGCCGTGCGTACGCCAACAACATCATCTTCGCCAGGACGGACTTGCCGGCCCCCGTCTTCCCGAACAGGCCGAGATGGTACGCCTCTCCCGCGCCGTTCACGCCACGATCGAAGTGCTTGAACCAGAGCGGCATCTTGGGTTCCGACCCATACACCTGCCCCAGATAGAACAACTGCGGCCGGTGTCGAGCCAAGATCCCTTCCAGCACTTCGTCGTTCACGATGTAGACCGATGTCCCGGTGGACGGAACCGTCCCCAGAATGCTCGGCTCGTAACCGCCACCCGCGCCCTCCGCGAACACGGCGCTGATCCCCATCCGACCCAGGTGGGTGTCCTGTCGCGCGCTGACCGCGTCCACCCGTCCGTGACGCCGGACGAGGCTCCGCATCGTCGGGTCCTCGTGCCAGATGTTGCGGAGTTGGATCTCGGTTATCTGGCCGAGGGCGTAGTGTTCCCGGCCGTCCTGCGGGTAGTGGAAGAGCGCGAGTTCTCCGACCAGTTTGCGCGACGCCGCAGTCCCGAGGACATCGATGACGATCTCGGTCGTGCTGGAGGGGGAGCCGATCACTCCGAGGCGCTCCATCTCCTCGACGATCTTGCTCAGCGGCTTCTCTCGGTCAGCCATCGTCTATCTCCCGGATTCGCTCCGATAGCCGTGCATCGCGAAGAAGACCTCGCCGATGTCTCCGGCATAGTTCTCGGAGATCTGCTCTGTGGTTACCTGACGGAACGACGGAAGCGCGCGGGCTAGGGCCTTCACCGTTCGGTCCGCCAGGTAGATCGGGTACGGCTCCATCATCGACGGCGTCGCGGTCTGGTGCCTGATCCCTTGAACCACCGTAGCCAGCCGGTGGGGATTCGAGGCGATGCTGGCCGGCACTTCGATCCGCAGCGCCGGCAGCCAACTCTGCGGCTTGTAGTAGAGAACTCGAACACGATCGAGAGCCGCGGTGACTGCGGCGGTGAGCCCCGCCGCACGCTCCTGCAGAGAAGCCGGCAGCGTGTTCGTATTCAGGTGCCAGCCACCCGACGCTTCCCCGTCCGTGTCGAGCGGCAGCGGGCTCGTCAGTTCTCCCGGCTCCAGCAACATGGTCAGGAGGCCGCGGTCGTCATAGGGGTTCGACAAATTCAACTCTTTACATACTTCACGGCGTGTCGAGTACTTCGGGAGCGCCGCGAACTGCCGGTCGGTCCGCTCCGACTTCAGGATGAGCAGGTAGGCGTCGAGGTAGTCGAGACAATTCGACTCGAACTCCGTCGCGCACTTGAGGGTTCGGGAGCCGTCGATCTTGTTGAGGGCCTGGTTGAAGTAGATGATGGGCAGGGCCAGCGTTCCGTCCATCATCACCAGATCGTGAGGCGCCCCGGTGATCAACTGGAGCTCCGCGCCCAGCATCACCGCGCGCAGGACCGTGGCGGTGTCCGGGTCGTGGACTTCCGCCTTGATGAAGGTCCGATGACGCGGATGTTCCCAGTGCCTCTTCTCCGAAGGAGGCGTCAGCCCTTCCACCGCGACGGCGGCAGCGGCGGCGAGATCGGTCGTCAGCAGGCGTTCGATGCCGTAGGAACCGTCCGCGCCGCAGGTGGTGGGCACCGGCGCCTGCGCCATCGCCGCCTCGGTCTCCAGGAGGCCGGAACCCGCCAGAGCGCGCCGATGCGCGTCCCGTTCGGCCCGGACTTCCTCGAAAGCGGCCAGCAGTTCCCGGGAGACCTCGGTCGTCTGCTCCAGGACCTCTTCCACGAGGGCGGCCGGCAGGTCCGCGAACGGTGCTGCGGCCGAGGCCGCCGGGGCTCCGTTCATGCGGCCTCCCAGAGGCGGTAGTCGTCCCGGCGGAAGTGCAGGAAGCGCCGGTCCCGGGCGGCGCGGGGAAGCAGCCACCGCTCCCGGAACCACTCGAAGACCCGGTCCGGACTCCGCCGCTCGGGTCGCAACTCGGCGTCCTCTCCCCGCAGAAACGCCTGCGTGTTCCCGGCGAGCGGCGCGACGAAGATCTCCCTCCCGACCCCGTGCCGGGCCAGGCCGCGGGACAGCCCCAGCAGGGGCAGGGTCTTCCGTACCAACTCGCGCCGGTTCCGGAAGCCGCTCCCCCAGAGGTCGTGCTTGGCCGTGGCGTCGCAGTACTTGCCGGCGAAGGCCCGCAATTCGGCATAGACGCCGTTGGTGAACTGGAACTCTCCCGTGCCGCAGGTGAACCCCACGCTCCGGAACGCTCGATCCCCGCCGTACCGGAGCCGGTTGTAGAGCGAGGAACGCCCGAGCGCCGAAGTCGTGGTCAGCAGCGCCAGCCGCCCGTCGAGCGGTCTCGGGCTGATGGTCGCCTGGCGTCCCCCGTACTTCGCGGCGAACCGCTCGATGACCGGTTGGCTCGTGGCCAGGAGGGCGACCAACTTTCCGCAGAGCAGGTACGAATACGGCGGGATCGCTCCCAGGGCGAACAGGTCCATCACGCACTGGAGGCGCTGCCGGCGGGCCTCGTAGTCCCAGCCGATCCATCGGTCGCGCGGCTTCAACCCGAAGATCGGGTCGCCGAGCCCGAAGATCCCGATCAACTTCCCGTTCGAGTCGTCGTAGATGACGAAGCGCAGTCGCCGCCCGTACCCGGCGGAGACCGGGATGCTCCAATGGAGTCTCGCATACCGGAAGAGGAGTTCCTCTTCGGAACCGGCCTCGACCTCCACGAGGCGGGGCCGGATGCGCTCGGGAACGACTTCCTCCCCGTTCGCCACGAAGGACAGCAACCGGCGCTCGTGCCGTTCAAGCCCCGCGCGGCTCCGCGTCCGATTGTGGTCCACCGCCACCTGGTGCAGGGCCCGGAGACCCTCCTTGTTCCGTGGGTCCGGGGGAACGAGCGCGCCGTCCCGGATCGTGAAACCCTGGGCCGCGAGCGAGACGAGGAGACGGTTGCCGAGAGTCTCGGCCTCCATCTGGCTCGGCGCCTCCGGCAACTCTGGAAGCCCGCCGACGAACGGCCCCGCGGAGTGTCCGCCGGACGCCGGCGCAACGCCGAGCGCCCCACGGGCCTCTACGGCGGCGTCCATCGGACCGGCGGTCATGGCGTCAGGGCGGAGCGTCCGGAGATCGGAGCGCGGCCAGCCACGAAATCGAGGCCTGACCGGCCACGGAAGGGTAGAGCATCCTTCTGGTCACTCCCCGGGGTCGGGCTTCAGGATGGTGGGGAGGGTGATGCGTTCCTGGCCCTGGTACTTGCCGTGTTTGTCGCGGTAACTGGTTTCGCACTCTTCGTCGCTCTCGAAGAAGAGGACCTGGGCGATGCCCTCGCCGGCGTAGATGCGGCACGGCAACGGCGTCGTGTTCGAGATCTCCAGCGTGGCGTTCCCCTCCCACTCGGCGTCGAAGCCGGTCACATTGATGATGATGCCGCATCTGGCGTAGGTGGACTTGCCGATGCAGATGCCGTACACATTCCTCGGCATCCGGAAGTTCTCGATGGTGTTCGAGAGGGCGAAGGAGTTCGGCGGGATCACGCAGACCTCGCCGCTGAAGTCCACGAAACTCTGCGGGTCGAAGTTCTTCGGGTCCACGATCGCCGCATTGACATTCGTGAAGATCTTGAAGTCGTTCGAGACCCGGATGTCGTAGCCGTAGGCGGAGAGGCCGTAGGAGATGACGCCCTCGCCGACCTGGTGGTCCACGAAGGGATGGATCAGCCGGTGCTCCTTCGCCATCCGGCGGATCCAGCGGTCCGACTTGATGCTCGCCATGTCGTCGCCTTCCTCCGGTGCGGCTCTGCGCTCCCGTGTCCCCCGTATCGCCTGTGCGGCTCTTCGACGGAGAGGCCCGGCCCCCGCCTCAGGCCCCGTCGGCCCCGGCCAACTCGACGCCGGGGAAGAAGTAGGCGATCTCGACAGCGGCGTTCTCCGGGGAGTCCGAGCCGTGGATGGCGTTCCGCTCGATGGACGACGCGAACCGCGCGCGGATCGTGCCCTCCGCCGCTTCCGCCGGGTTCGTCGCGCCCATCAGCGCGCGCAACGACGAAACCGCGTCCTCGCGCTCCAGCACCGCCGCCACCGCCGGCCCCGAGGACATGAACTCGCAGAGGCTACCGAAGAACGGGCGCTCCCGGTGGACCGCGTAGAAACCCTCCGCCTCCCGCCGGTCCAGGCGCACCAGGCGCATCGCCACCAGGCGGAATCCGGCCTCCTCGACCGCGGACAGGATGGCGCCGGTGTTCCCGGCGGCCACCGCGTCCGGTTTGACGATGGTCAGCGTGCGCATTCCGGTTTCCTTCTCCCCGGCCCGGTCCCGGACCCGACTCGATTCCCGTCCGCGCTTCGGTCTCGAAGCGGCGGTTCGACAACGCCCGCCCCCTCAGCGGGAGGCGAGCACCGACTCCATGGCCGCGCCGAGGTCGGCGGGGCTCTCGACGACCTCCGCCCCGGCGGAGCGGAGCGCGTCCATCTTGGCGGCGGCGGTTCCCTGCCCGCCCATGACGATGGCCCCGGCGTGCCCCATCCGCCGGCCCGGCGGCGCGGTCTGCCCGGCGATGAACGACACCACCGGCTTCCGGAACTCGCGCCGAATGAACTCGGCCGCTTCTTCCTCCGCGCCGCCACCGATCTCGCCGATCAGCACCACCGCTTCGGTCCCCTCGTCCCCGGCGAACGCCTCGAGCACTTCGAGGAAAGTCGTCCCGATGACCGGGTCGCCGCCGATTCCCACGCAGGTGCTCTGGCCGATCCCGCGTTCGCTCAGTTGGTGCACCGCTTCGTAGGTCAGCGTGCCGCTGCGCGAAACCACCCCGACCGCGCCTTCCCGGTGGATCGGCCCGGGCATGATCCCGACCTTGGCGCGTCCCGGCGAGATGACCCCGGGGCAGTTGGGACCGACCAGCCGCGTGGAACCGCCGGCGAGCAGCCGCGCCACCCGCACCATGTCCCGCGCCGGGATGCCTTCGGTGATGGCGACCACCAGTTCCAGGCCGCTGTCCGCGGACTCGGCGATGGCGTCCGCGGCGAAGGCCGGCGGCACCAGCACCATCGAGGTATTCGCCCCGGTCTTCTCCGCCGCTTCCGCGACCGAATCGAACACCGGCACGCCTTCCACTTCGGTGCCGCCCTTCCCCGGCGTGACGCCGGCGACCAGACGGGTGCCGTAGTCCCGGCAGGCGAGCGCGTGGAACCGGCCTTCGCCGCCGGTGATTCCCTGGACCAGCAGCCGGGTCTCCCGGCCGACGAAGACGCTCACGCCGCGGTCTCCAACTTCGCCACCACCGCGTCGGCGGCCTCGCGCATCCCGTCGGCAGTGGTGAAATCCAGGCCCGACTCGTCGAGCATCTTCCGGGCGATCTCCACATTCGTGCCCTTCATGCGGATCACGATGGGCAGGCGCGAATCCAGTTTCCGCACCGCGGCGATCAACCCTTCCGCGAGCCGGTCGCATCTCAGGATGCCGCCGAAGATGTTGATGAGCACCGCCCGCACCTCGTCGTCCCGGGTGAGGATGCGGAAGGCGTTCTCGATCTGTTCGGCGTTCGCGCCCCCGCCCACATCGAGGAAGTTCGCCGGCGCCGCTCCGGCCAGTTTCACGATGTCCATGGTCGCCATGGCGAGCCCGGCGCCGTTCACCATGCACCCCACCGCGCCGTCCAACTTGATGTAGTTCAGGTCGTACTTCCCGGCTTCCACTTCGAGCGGCGATTCCTCGTGGAGGTCCCGGAGCGCCGCCGCTTTCGGCTGGCGGAAGAGGGCGCTGTCGTCCACGGAGACCTTGGCGTCGAGCGCGATCACTTCCCCGCCGCCGGTCACCAGCATCGGGTTGATCTCCACCTGACTCGCATCGAGCCCGTCGAAGGCCCGGTAGAGCCCGAGCAGGAACGAAACCCCCCGGCGGAAGACAGCGCCGCCGAGTCCCAGTCCCAGCGCCAGCCGCCGCGCCTGGAACGGCTGCAGCCCCATCGCCGGGTCCACGGTCTCGGTGAGGATCTTCTCCGGAGTGGTGGCCGCCACTTCCTCGATGTCCATCCCGCCGGCGGCGCTGGCGATCAGGATCGGCCGGCCGCTCGACCGGTCCACCACCAGACTGGCGTACAACTCGCGCGCGATCTCGACGCCTTCCTCGACGAGCAGGGTCCGCACCAGGCGGCCGTCGGGCCCGGTCTGTTTGGTGACCAGGACCGAACCGAGGAGCGCCCCGGCGGCTTCCCGCACCTCGGATTCGGCGCGGCAGAGGCGGACGCCGCCGGCCTTGCCCCGGCCGCCGGCGTGGATCTGCGCCTTGACCACCACCGGCGAACCCAACTCGGCCGCCGCGGCGACCGCTTCCTCCACGCTCGCCGCGGTGCGCCCCTTCGGGGAACGGACGCCGAAGTCGGCGAGGAGGGCTTTCGCCTGGTATTCGTGGAGATTCACTGGGGGAGATTCACCGGGGGAGTTTCACCGAAGCCGATTCCGGGACGAGCGTCAGGAAAGGCGCGCGCTCTCAGACGCCGATCACCGAGACCAGTTCCTGCACCGAAGCCGCCGACCGGTCGAGCGCCTCCTGCTCGTCCGCGGTGAGCCGGATCTGGATCACTTCCTCGATCCCGGCGCGACCCAATTTCGCCGGCACGCCCAGGTAGAGCCCTTCCACCCCGTACTCGCCTTCGAGATAGGCGGCGCAGGGAAGGATCTTCTTCTTGTCCTTCAGGATGGCGTCCACCATCTGCACCACCGCCGCCGAAGGCGCGTAGTAGGCGGACCCGGTCTTGAGATGCGCCACGATCTCGCCCCCGCCCTTCCGCGTCCGCTCCACGATGCGCTCGATCGCTTCGGCGGAGAGGATGTCCGGCAGCGGAATGCCGGCGACCGTCGAGTACCGCGGCAACGGCACCATGTCGTCCCCGTGTCCGCCGAGCACGAACGCATGGACATTCTCCACCGAGACCTCGATCTCGGCGGCGATGAAGGAACGCATCCGGGCCGAATCGAGCACGCCGGCCATCCCCACCACCCGCTCCTTCGGGAACCCGCTGGCGCGGAGCGCCGCCTGCGCCATGGCGTCGAGCGGATTCGAGACCACCACCAGGATGGCCTCCGGCGAAACCGCGACCGCTTCCTTCGTCACCGCGGTCACGATCTCGTGGTTCTTCCGCAGCAGGTCGTCCCGGCTCATCCCCGCCTTCCGCGGCAGCCCGGCGGTGATGACCACGACTTCCGAACCGGCGGTTTCGGCATACCCGTTCGTTCCCACGACCCGCACATCGCTGCCGCTCACCGGGCAGGCCTCGAGCATGTCGAGCCCCTTTCCCTGCGGGATCCCCTCGACGATGTCGGTGAGGACCACATCGGCCAGTTCGGCGTCCGCGATCCGCTGGGCGGTGGTGGCGCCGACATTCCCGGCGCCGATGACGGTGACTTTGGGCCGCATGACGGTGCTCCCGAACCCGACTCGCAGCGGCGGTCAGGCCATGTTCCCGATGATCGCGTCGGCGAACTCGGAGGTCTTCAACTTGGTCGCGCCTTCCATCAACCGGTGGAAGTCGTAGGTGACCCGCTTCTCGGCGATCGTCGCTTCCAGCGCCTTCTCGATCATCGCGGCGGCCTCGCCCCAGCGCAGGTGCCGGAACATCATCACCCCGGAGAGGATGACCGAACCGGGATTCACCTGGTCCCGGTCGGCGTACTTCGGAGCGGTGCCGTGGGTGGCCTCGAAGATGGCGTGGCCGCTCTCGTAGTTGATGTTGCCGCCCGGCGCGATGCCGATGCCGCCGATCTGCGCGGCGAGCGCGTCGGAGAGGTAGTCGCCGTTCAGGTTCATCGTCGCGATCACATCGAAGGAACGCGCCCGGGTCAGCACCTGCTGCAGGGTGATGTCGGCGATGGTGTCGCGCACCAGCACCCGTTCCTTCCATCGGCCGTCGCCGTGGGTGTCCCAGAGCGAGTCCAGGCACTGCTCCACTTCGGCCCGCGCTTCCGCCTGCCGCGGCGGCGGCATCAGGTCGTAACCCGGTTCGATGGCGCGGGCATTCTCCACCGAGGACATCCCCGGGTCGTGTTCCCGGTTCGACAGGATCCAGCTCTCGCGCTCGCTCACCGTCTCCGCCCGGAACTCCCGCGCGGCGATCGCATACCCCCAGTCGCGGAACGCGCCCTCGGTGAACTTCATGATGTTGCCCTTGTGGACCAGCGTCACGCTGCGGCGCCCCTGGTCGAGGGCATAGCGGACGGCGGCGCGCACCAGGCGCTCGGTCCCTTCCCGACTGACCGGCTTGATCCCGATGCCGGAAGTCTCCGGGAAACGGATCTTCTCCACCCCCATCTCGTCCCGCAGGAACGCGATCAACTTCTTCGCCTCGGCGCTCTCCGAGCGGTACTCGACCCCGGCGTAGATGTCCTCGCTGTTCTCGCGGAAGATCACCATGTCCACTTCCTGCGGCCGGCGCACCGGACTGGGAACGCCGGAGTAGTACTTGACCGGACGCAGGCAGACATACAGGTCGAGGAGTTGCCGCAGCGCCACATTCAGCGAGCGGATGCCGCCGCCGACCGGAGTGGTGAGCGGCCCCTTGATCCCCACCAGGTAGTCGCGGAAGGCGGCCACGGTTTCCTCGGGCAGCCAGTCGCCGGTCTCGTTGAACGCCTTCTCGCCGGCGAGCACTTCGCGCCAGACGATCCGCCGCGCGCCGCCGTACGCCTTCCGGACGGCGGCGTCGAACACCCGGACGCTCGCCCGCCAGATGTCGCGCCCGGTGCCGTCCCCCTCGATGAAGGGGACGATGGGCCGGTCGGGGACTTCGAGTCGCCCGTCCCGGATGGAAATGCGGCCGCCCTCGGGCGGCGTGGTCTCGGGTTCCGCGGTCATGTATGGCTGTTCGGGACTCCTGCTTCGGCTGGCCGCCGGCGCGGCGGCAGCGTTTCGGGGTAGGGGTTTCGGGGTAAGGGTTTCGGGGCGGGGTGTCGGGAGGGACCGGAGGATCGCGGGGGCCCGATGGCGGCGAACAGCGCCCGGCCGACGGCGAACGCCGCCACCGGGGCGGGGGACGGGTTCGCGGCCCGTCCGGCCACCGAGTCGGCCCGTCGCGAACGCCGCCGCCGACCCGCGGTCCGGCGGGCGAGCCGGAAAGCCCGGAACGCGATTCCGGAGTCCGGGCCGTCCCCGCCCCGGCCTCGACGATCTCCGGGAGGATGTCCGGGACGCTCCCCGGAACGACCGGAATTCTACGCGGCCCCCCGAACCGGAGCAAGACCCCGGAGGCCGGGGGGCGACCGACCCGCCCCACCCCGCCGGCGACCCGCAGCCCTGCGGCCCCCGTCGCCGATCCCCGCGGAGCCGTGGCGGGCCGCTCCCGGCCGGCCGACGCCGATCGGCAGCCGTGGCCGCGCCGCGCCGGATTCCCGCCTCCCCGAACGGTGAGCGCCCCGTCGCTCGCACGGGCGACGAGTCCATCGCTCCAGGCGTCCCGGACGGTCCCCGGAGCACCATGCCGCTGCTGTCGCCTGGCCGAGCGGGAAAACGGCAGGGCGATGCCGACCGGCGGTCGCCGTCCCCCGCGCCGGCTCCTCCGCCTCCCCGAACGGCGAGCGCCCCCGCACCTCCATCGCTGCCCCGGCGCAAGGGCGGCCAGCCCCTCACCCCGGACCCCGGGCGGCTCCCGGATCTCCGGGAAAACTCCCGTCGCCCGTCGCGACGGAAGACCGCGAAGCGACCCCGCCGCGTCGTCGCCGTCGCCCCGCGTCGCGCCGGCTCCTCCGCCTCCCCGAACGGCGAGCGCCCCCGCACCTCCATCGCTGCCCCGGCGCAAGGGCGGCCAGCCCCTCACCCCGGACCCCGGGCGGCTCCCGGATCTCCGGGAAAACTCCCGTCGCCCGTCGCGACGGAAGACCGCGAAGCGACCCCGCCGCGTCGTCGCCGTCGCCCCGCGTCGCGCCGGCTCCTCCGCCTCCCCGAACGGCGAGCGCCCCCGCACTTCCATCGCTCCCCCGGCGTGAGGGCGGTCCGCTCCCGGCCCCGGATCGGGCGGCTCCCGGACCGCCGGGAGACTGTCGATCGGCAACGAAGAGGTCCCGCCTTCGAGCAACCGAAAATGTTCCGCTCCGGCGCGGGGCGGGCCGGGGGGAGGGAGGGAGAGGGGGAGGATCGGGGGGAGTTCTCGCGTGCGGTCGGGTGGCGCGAAAGGTGCTGCGGGCGGCGCTCCCGCGACGAGTCGAGAGTCCCGGTGGCGGGCCTCCGGAGGTGGCTGGGTCGATTGCCCGCAGACAGTCCACCCCCGCGACGAGTCGAGAGTCCCGGTGGCGGGTCTCCGGGGCGGGCCCGGGCGGGCGGGCGCTCGACCCCGCCGCCGCCCGGATCCCCGTCTCCCCGGGCGATCCCGCCGCGAATTCCCCGCCCCGGCGCCGAGCCGCCTTCCTGGCCCCGGGAGCCGATCCCCCCGCCCGACCCTCCGCTCGGCGCCCCCGGACGGCTCGGCGCCCCCGGACAGCTCGGCGCCCCCGGGGACGGCTCGGCGCCCCCGGACGGCCCGAAGCCCCGCAGCCGCCCGGCCCCGGATTCCCCGCCTCCGGGGGAGCCGCGCCCGGCGAGTTCGAGCGCCGCCGGCCTTGCCAACCGGTCGCCGGGGCCGGTATCGTTCCAATCATGAAACGGGATTTCAGTTTCGATAAAGGCGGGATCGCGAGCCGCGCCGGGAGCCGGACCGCCGCCCGAGCCGGGTACCGCGCCGCGCGCCCGCCCACCACCCCGCCCGCCATCCCGCCTCCCGCCCCCGCCGGGCCGTCCGCGCCATGACCTTCCGCCGCGTCCTCTTCTGGACCCACCTGGTCGTCGGCGCCCTCGCCGGCCTGGTCGTCCTGCTGATGTCGGTGACCGGGGTGATCCTCGCCTTCGAGGTCCAACTGAACGACTGGGCGCGCCGGGACTACCGCGCCGCCACCGCCCCCACCGCCCCGCTCACCGCCGACCGCCTCCTCGAGATCGCCGCCGCCGAAGCCCCGGAAGGCGCCGCCCCCAGCAGCCTCCTGCTCTCCGCCGACCCCCTCGACCCGGCCGTCGTCGGCCTCGGCCGCGGCCGCAGCCTCTACCTCGCCCGGGCCTCCGGCGAGGTCCTCGGCGACGGCAACGGCCGGATGCGCCGCTTCCTCCGCAGCGTCATGTACTGGCACCGCTGGCTCGCCCTGGAAAACGAGAGCCGCGCCGCGGGCCGGGCGGTGACCGGGGCCGCCAACCTGCTCTTCCTGTTCCTCATCCTCAGCGGCATCTACCTCTGGTGGCCCCGGAACCTCACCCCCCGGGCGCTCCGGCACGCGCTCTGGTTCCGCCGCGGCCTGCGCGGCCGGGCGCGCGACTTCAACTGGCACAACGTGGCCGGGTTCTGGCTGGCCCTCCCGCTGGCGGTCGTGGTGGTGAGCGGCGCGATGATCTCCTACCGCTGGGTCGGCCGTTTCATCGAGTTCGCCGTGGGCGGGCCCCCGACCGCCTCCGCGCAGGAGTCCCTCGGCGACGACGACTCCGGCGACGACTCCGGCGACCCGCTCCCGCCGCCGGCGACCACCCCGCCGGCCCTGCCGACCATGCAGTCCCTGGTCGACCGCGCGGCCGCCGGGACGCCGGGCTGGCGGCGGCTCACCCTGCGCCTCCCCGGGGACGAGACCGCCCCCTGGACCGTCCGGACGGACACCGGCGCCGGCCGCCAGCCCTCCCACTGGCGGAACCACCGCTTCGACCGCGCCACCGGCGCCCTGCTCGAGGTCGGCCCGGTCGCCGAGACCCGCGCCGGGGCCGTCCGGTACTGGCTGCGCTTCGCCCACACCGGCGAGGTGTACGGCCTCCCCGGCCAGACGGTGGCGGCCGTCGCCTCCGCGGCCGGGGCGCTGCTGGTCTGGACCGGCTTCGCCATGGCCTGGCGCCGGTTCTTCCCGAAGAAGAAACGATTCGGCCCCGGCGACGCCTTCGAGGTGTAACCGGGTCCGGCCCCCCCGCCGCGGCGTCCTCCGGCGCCCGTCTCCGGCAGCCGCACCCGCCCCGGGCAACGCGGCGCCCGGGAAACGGAACGCCATCGGTTAAGATTCAGGGTTCCTTTCACGGAGCGGGCCCCGCTCCGATCCCCCGGGGGCGCCCCGGCGGTTCCTCCGCCCGAGACCCGCCGCCCCCGCAACGGCCCGACGAGGAGGTCGCTCTTGCCTACCCCCACCGGAGATCGCCGCCGCCACGCGGTCTCGGTCTTCCTCCCCCCGATCCTCGGCCTGATTCTCGGCGCCGGCCTCGCGCTCACCGGTTGCGGCGAGGACTCCGCCACCACTCCGGCCCCGGCTCCCGCGCCGGCCCCCAGTCCCCCGCCGGCGCCGGACCCGGTCGGGGTTCCGGGCGGGCTGACCGCCACTGCCGGCCTGGACTTCCTCGAGTTCCGCTGGGAAGCGGTCGAAGGCGCCACCGGCTACGAAATCCAGATGAGCATGAAGGAGGGGGACTTCAGCGAGGTCGTCACCGCGATGGTCACGGAGACGATGCACCGGTTCACGGTGGCCCCGGAGACCGCCGGCTACGCGCGGGTCCGGGCCCACGAGGGCGACCGCCAGGGCGACTGGAGCGAGGCGGCGATGGGGATGAGCCTCGCCGCTCCGCTCATGCTGGGCACGCCGATGCCGATGGTCTCCGACACCGGCCCGGACTACATCGAGTGGAGTTGGGCCCCGGTGGCCGACGCCGCCGGCTACCTGGTGAATGTGGCCGCGACCATGGAGGGTCTGGACACCGCCCGCATCCAGTTCGCCCCGCAGCCGATGCACCGGGAAGAAGGCGTGGAAGCGGAGACGGAGATGGTTATCCGGGTGCGGGCCACCGGCGGCGAGCGGGAGGATCCGGTGGTGGGCGCCTGGAGCGAGGCGGTTTCGGGGATGAGTGACGCGGCGCCGATGCCGTTCATGGTGAGCATGCGGCCGCCGGAGGCCGGGGCGGACAACGCCTGCAGCGGGCAGGCGTTCTGTCCGGACGACGGGACCGATCCCAAGACGGCGCTCGCCTCCGCGAACCCGGCGCTGCTGGTGTCGGCCTCCCATCCGGCGCGGATCTCGCCGATGTTCGTGGACGGACCCCCGCCGGTCACCATCGGCGCCGGGGAGAGCGCGACCCCCTTCCGCCGGGTCTCCGGCTGGAACGCCCTGCAGAGCGCCGTGGTGGGCGAGGGCGCCGTCTTCCGGTTCGAGCGGATCACCCTCGGCGCCGGGCAGGAGGCCGCCCCGACCGGCGACACGATGTACATCACCTGCGGGCCCTTCGCCTGTTCCGAAGCCGCCGCCGAAGCCCCCGAGGCGCCGGAGATCACCGCCGACGCGGTCTGCGAGGAGTTCGAGGCGGACTTCCGACTGGTGAAGGGAATCGCCCTGAACCGCTCCGCCACGGACAAGTACAACGGCGTGGATGTCGGCTGGCTCTACACCATCAGCCACCCGGCCGAGGTGACCCACGAATTCACGACCATCCCGACTCATACCGGCTCCCTGGAGGTTCCCGGGGGAACCGTGAAGGCGACCCGGACGGAGACCCCGCTGGTCATGAAGGCCGGTTCGGGGACGAGCAAGGTGAACAAGTTCGGTGGCCCCGACAACCGCGACGGAGATCAGACCACCGCCGACGACCCGGGCCCGATCCGGAACGGGTTCGACGCCAACGGGATGTCGCAGGACTGCGCGCCGCTGACCGGACTCGGCAACTACGAGACCTCGTACGAACGGATGGCCCTGAGCCTCTCCAAGAGCCGCGGCGAAGCGGAGAGGTTGGAGCGACCGCCGAATTGCTTCCGGCTCATGACCGACGCCGTCTATGTGACCATCGCGGCGGTCACGGAGGCGGAGGTTTCCTGGTTCGACTATGTGCCCGGGTATCAACTGCATATCGACCCGCAGTCGGTGGTTTCCTGGACCGGCAGCCGCGTGGCCTGGGGCGACGATGATCCGTTCGAGGACCTGGAGTGCGAGCGCGTCACCTTCGAGGCGGAGGACCAGTTGGATGTCTGCGGCGAATTCCAGGAGGAAGCGGAAGCGTTCTGGGGCAAGGGCTTGGACGGTGGCCAGTTCCGACCGGAATACAACTGGGGCGCGACTGACGAGTCGGATCCATCCACTTACCAACTGTTCGATATCTCGATCCGCAACAAGGCGCCCGTCCCGGCCTCGCAGGCCTCGGGGGGGGAGTATCGACCGGCCGGGAGTCGCCACGCCCATATGTACTTGGTCAACAAGGAGAAAGGCACCTACGGCAGCGGCGGCAACGGGGGGATCGACGGAACGGTTCGCGACTCTGATCTCTACCGGGTCGCCGGGACCCAGGGCGCCCGGAGCAGCAATACGCAGTGGCGGGCGATCGTCACCGTGAGCAACTTCGACGACGACAGCGATCCGAGGTTCGGCGACTTGGGGAAGATCGACCTAGGAACGCTTAGAGGCAGTAGACTCAGCGGCTCCTGGCTTTGGGGGCTTCCCGATGGGATCCCTGACAACTACGACTCCGTTCAAGACCCGGACCTCGCCTGCACGGACGACGATGGCGGGGAAGGCTGCGACGCGGTGGTGGAGATACCGTTCAGCGCGACCTTGACCCGAATCGCGGACACCGACACCTGCACCTACACCATCGAGGCTTCCATGACCTGCACCTGGGACGCCGACGGCGACGAGCGCCGCGGCGGCAACAGGAACGTCGACACCACGCTCACCAACGACAACCGCTTCATCACCTGCCTGCCGAACTGAGCCCGGCCGGCGGCTGACCTCCGGGGCCGAGAGCATCCCCGCTCCCGGCCCCGGCCGTTCCCGACCCGGCGCCGGCGCGACCCGCCGGCGACTCCCGGCCGGGCCACTGTCGCCGGCGCCCTCGTCCCCCGGCGCCCCCGTCCCCCGCCGGAGAACCGAACCGGGAGACCGCACCGGCCCGCTGATCGGCTGATCGCGAGCCGCCGGACGGACGAAGACCGCGGACGGCCGGACACCCGGACCGGCGCCCGCTGACCGGAGTCGGCGACCCCGCGTCCCGACCGGAAGCGCCGCCATCGCCGGAACCCGACCCCGGCCCTGCCGCGGCGACCCTGCCGCGGCAGAAAGCGGGACCGGGGGGAGCGGGACCCGGGCCGGGCGCGACCCGCCCCGGGACGGTCCGCCCCCGCGATTCGGAGGGACGATCCCCCCTGACCGGGAGGCGGCCCGCCAGACCGCCGCCGCCAACATCGCTGCCGCCATCGCCGCCGCCGTCGCCGCCGCCGGGACGAGCCCCGGAAGGGCGGGGGGCCCGACGGACCGTCGCCGCCGCCACCATCGCCGCCGCAGCGACGACCCCCCGGGAGCGCGGCCCGCCCCCGGGGCGCAGACCGCCGGGACGCCGAGCGCCGCGCGGATGCCGCCGGGAGGATCCCCCGGAGCGCGGCCCGCCCCGGGGCGCAGACCGCCGGGACGCCGAGCGCCGCGCGGACGCCGCCGGGACGATCCCCCGGGAGCGCCGCCCGCCCCGGGGCGCAGACCGCCGGGACGCCGAGCGCCGCGCGGGCGCCGCCGGGACGATCCCCGGGAGTACGGCCCGCCCCGGAACGCAGGCCGCCGGGACGCCGAGCGCCGCGCGGACACCGCCGGGCCGAACCTCCGGGAGCGCCGCCCGCCCCGGGGCGCAGACCGCCGGGACGCCGAGCGCCGCGCGGACGCCGCCGGGACGATCCCCGGGAGCGCGGCCCGCCCCGGGGCGCAGACCGCCGGGACGCAGACCGCCGGGACGCCGAGCGCCGCCGGGACGAACCCCGGGAGCGCGGCCCGCCCCGGGGCGCAGACCGCCGGGACGCCGAGCGCCGCGCGGGCGCCGCCGGGCCGATCCCCGGGAGCGCGGCCCGCCCCGGGGCGCAGACCGCCGGGACGCCGAGCGCCGTGCGGGCGCCGCCGGGACGATCCCCCGGAGCGCGGCCCGCCCCGGAAGGGCCGCGCGCCGAGGCCCGGACGCCGGGCCCGCGACCGGTTCCCCCCGAAGCGCAACGGAGCGCCCCGCCCGTCCCCCCCGCCGGTCCTCCCGGAGGCGGCCCCCGGCCCTCCCCTCCCCAGTGTCGTCCTTCGGCCGGGGACGGCGCGTGACGGGGACGCCGGACGACGACGGGAGACCCCGGTCCGGCCCTCCCGGAGTCGTCCCTCCCGACCGAGCCCCGCCCGCCGTCCCGCTCCGCGTTCCGGGCCGGAGTTCCGCCGCTGTCGCCGGGCCCCCGCCCGGATTCCCGGCCCCGGAAGCCCCCCGCCCGCCGACCCGACCCCGACGAACTCCCGACGAACTCCCGACGAGCCCCGAACCCGACCCCCGCGCCGCCCAAGTCGCCACTCCCGGCGATCGGCTCGAACGGAGCAGCCCTCCCCCGCGCCGCCGGCCATCGCTCGAACGAAGCGGCCCTTCCCCGCGCCCCGGAGTCGTCGCCGGTGGCTGCCCGGAGTCGCCGGAGGGGATCTCGCCCCCCGCGGCAGGAGTCCTCGCCGGAAGCTGTCGAGCCGACGGAGCCGGTCCGAGCCGATGGAGGCGATTTCGCCCCGGCGCCCGGACTCGTCACCGGAGGCGAATCGCACGCCGAGGAAGCAGACTTCGCCCGAGGGGCCGGAGTCGTCACCGCCGGCCCCCGAGCGGAAGCCGGCCTCCCCTGCGCCGCCCAAGTCGCCGCCGCCGGCCACCGCTCGAACGAAGCGGCCCTCCCCCGTACCGCCGGAGTCGCCACCGGAGGCTGCCCGGAGTCGCCGGAAGGGATCTCGCCCCCGCGGCAGGAGTCCTCGCCGGAAGCCGTCGAGCCGACGGAGCCGGTCCGAGCCGATGGAGGCGATTTCGCCCCGGCGCCCGGACTCGTCACCGGAGGCGAATCGCACGCCGAGGAAGCAGACTTCGCCCGAGGGACCGGAGTCGTCACCGCCGGCCCCCGAGCGGAAGCCGGCCTCCCCTGCGCCGCCCAAGTCGCCGCCGCCGGCCACCGCTCGAACGGAGCGGCCCTCCCCGACACCTCCGGAGTCCCCGCCACCGGCGGCGGGAGTCCTCGGTGCCGCCTCCATCCGGTCGTCGCAAAGGCCCCGGCGCCGACCTCGGCCCGCGCCGGGGCGCCCCGCCCTTCGCTCCGTACCGCCGACCCCCGGCTACGGGAAGGAAAGCGGGTCTCCTACGGCTCCACCCCGAAGGCCCGGCAGATCGCGTCCAGTTTCTCGACGACTTCCGGGTGGATCTCCGTCGGCTCCATGAGCGCGGCGATCTCGTGGTACCGGGTGTACGAGAGATCGGGCAGCCCGGCAGCAGTCAGCAGCGGCGGCAGCAACCGGGTTCGGGCCTTCACATCGCTCAACCACGGGTGGTCGCCAAGAGGATCCTCCGCAATGGCCAGCGGGTAGTCGCGCTTCCATGAGTCCCGCAACCTGGCGACCGCGGCCGCATCGCCGCCGGTCTCCCGCTCCACGAAGCGCGCCAGCGCCTCCGGGTGGAGCAGGTAACTCTCGATCTCGTACCGCCGCCAGCGCAGCCGCTGCAGCCCGGCACCGGTGATCTCCGTCTCCAGAACCGCCGCCCGGGCGTCCCCGTCGCGCAGTTCCAGCCCGACGAAATGCCCCCCCGGCGGCGAGGCTGGGGGGAGTGTGGCCTACGGCTCCACCCCGAAGGCCCGGCAGATCGCGTCCAGTTTCTCGACGACTTCCGGGTGGATCTCCGCGGGCTCCATGAGCGCGGCGATCTCGTGATACCGGGTGTACGAGAGGTCGGGCAACCCGGCGGCGGCCAGCAGCGGCGGCAGCAGTTCCGTGCGCGCCTTGGTATTCCTCAGGAAAGGGTGGTCCTCGAAAGGGTTCGCCGCCACCGCCGGCGGGTAGTCGTTCCGCCACGAGTCCCGCAACCCGGCGACCGCGGCCGCATCGCCGCCGGTCTCCCGTTCCACGAAGCGCGCCAGCGCCTCCGGGTGGAGCAGGTAACTCTCGATCTCGTACCGCCGCCAACGCAGCCGCTGCAGCCCGGCACCGGTGATCTCCGTCTCCGGAACCGCCGCCCGGGCGTCCCCGTCGCGCAGTTCCAGCCCGACGAAATGCCCTCCCGCGAGTCGCAGCGCTTCGAAGTGGTCCCGCGAACGAACCCCCGGCGTACCGCTCTCGGTCTCGAAGACCGCCGGCTTCCACATGAGTTCGGTGGCCAGCAGCCGTTCGGCGCGATGCTCCAGCCGCCGGGCCCAGGCGCCCAGGATCTCCCAGTCGGTGTAGTCCTCCACATAGAGGATTCCGCGGGCGCCGGCCATCTGCACGACCTCCGAGTTGGAAAGGACGCGCAGCGAGGTGAGCAGCCGACTCTTCTCCACATCGTCCGCCGCCATGCGCGGCCGGTCCAGCAGGATGCAGAGGTCGCGCGGCTCGACGGCATCCACGACCGCCTCCGAGTGCGTCGCGCAGATGAGTTGGCAGCGCTGCCGGGCCGCCACCCGGCGCAACTCCCGCCAGATCGAGTTCTGCAGGATCAGGTGCAGATGCGCATCCGGTTCGTCCAGCAGCAGCACTGCCCCGGGCCGCACCTGCAGCACCGCCAACAACATCAGGACCTGGTGGAACCCGCTTCCGGCACTGGCGACATCGAGCGGCGGCGCCGTCTCCGACTCCCGGTACTCCGCGACCACATGCGCCCCGCCGGCGAACGGTTCCAGCAGCCGGTAACCGAACAGGCGGTCCACGGATTCCACCAGCGCCTCCCAGGCCGGGGGGTTCCCGTGCGCTTCCACCAGCAGGTTGCGCAGGGTGTCCCCCGCCCGCCCGACATGGAGCAGTTGTTCGACCTTCGGCCAGTGGTACAGCGGCTCGTCTATGACCACCCCGTCCATCGGCGGAGCGAAGACCACCGGGAAATCCATCCGCTCCAGGACCTCGGGTTCCGCATCGGCGGCCGGCCGGATATACATCTGTTCGACGGTGTCCGCCCGGAACTCCATCTTCACCGACCCGGCGTCATGGCGGACGCCGATTTCGAGGATGTCCCGATAGACGCGGTCCTTCCAGAGGTGGTCGAACGCCCGGAGCGGCACCACCGAGAACGATTGGCGGGAGATCGGGACATGGTCGTAGCCGTGCTTGCCGCGCTCCCGCGCCCCGACTTGGGCTCTCCAGTGCCGGAGAGCGAAGGCCCAAGCGGCGATGCCCTGCAGCACCGTGGTCTTGCCGGTGTTGTTGGGGCCGGCGACGACCAGGTGGCCCGGCAGCCGGAAGTCGAAGTCCCCGAACCGCTTGAACTTCCGGACGGAGACTTCCCGGATCATTCTTCGCCCTCCGGGGCGTTCCGGCGATTCGTCATCGGGCGCACGCCGGGGGGAGCGTACCCGAACGGCCCGGCAGAGGCGGTTCCGGCCACGGCCCGTGGGGATCCGTCGAAGATGGCGTCGCCGGCAGGCCAACCGGGCCACTCGGCGCCTGCGACCGGTCCGGGTCCCGGACGGCCGGGAACCCCCCGACAGCCTCCGGCGCCCTTGCCGGCGAGGTCGGGGGACACCGAAGACCTGGACGACCCGTGGCTCCATCCACCGCTCGCAGGGCATTGCCGCGGACTCCGGCCGGAGCAGGGAAAGGCGGTCGTGCGTCCATCCGGCCCCAGCCTCCGGCCTCCGAGGACCCGAAGCACTGCTCTCGCCGCCCAGGCGCCGCGGCGGCCAAGGTCGCCGCCGCGCGTGTCGCCCGGCGCCCCTCTCGACCACGATGCTCCGGTTAGGATGCAGGGCGGCGGATCGAACACTCCCCCCGGCCACTCCTCGGGCCATCCACCATGTCATCGCCCCTCCCGGACATAGATTTCAACCGGATCGTCTCCCGCGGCGGCAGCCAGCGCGCAGCGTTCGAGGAACTCTCCTGTCACCTCGCCCGGGCCGACCATCCCGGCAACGGCGGATACCGCCGCCTGCAAGGCGCGGGCGGCGACGGAGGCGTGGAGTGTCTCCTCACCCTGCCGGACGAACGCGTCCTCGGCGTCCAGGCGAAATTCGTGAGCGATGTCCCGCGGGCTCTCACGCAGGCCGAAAAGTCGTTTCGCACTGCCCTGCAGCAGCATCCCGACCTGACGGACTACATCGTATGCCTCCCGATCGATCCGACGGGGAGGACCGCTCGCAGGGGTCGCAGCGGCCAGGAAAAGATCGCCGACTGGATCGAGAAACGAAAGGCCGACGCCGACCGACAGGGGCGCAGGATCCAGATCGAATTCTGGACCGAATCCGATCTGAGGGAACGCCTGCTCCGACCGCCTCGATCCGACGCCGCGATCCGTTACTACTTCGACCGGACACTGCTTTCCGAGGATTGGTGGGTCAACCATTGCAAACAGGCCCTCGACCTCGCCCGTCCCCGCTACACGCCCGAGCATTCGGTGGAGACGACGCCCACCGGCTGGTTCCACGCCTTCGGCCGAACCGCCGCCTGGAAGACGGAACTGCGGGAGCGTCTCACGACCTGGTCGGAAGCGACCCGCGATGACCTGAAGGATCTGCGCGAGGCTGCATCACGGCAACCTCGATCCTCCGATACGGAAGCGGACGGCTGGTCTCCGGCCTGGCCGAAAGAAGCCCTTGCGACCTTGAGCGCCGCAGTCGCCCAAGCCGACGGCTTCCGCTCCGGTTGCGACGCCCTCTCCACGGCCCTCGACGAGACCGAAAGGAAAACCTACGACCGTTGCGTAGAGCGCGGTTCGAGACTTCTCGACGACCTCCGTGCCCTCGCCGACATCCTCTCGACCGACCTGGACCGGCGGCATTTCCCCGGCGCCTCGACATCCCCCCGATTCCGCCAACATCATGCGGAATGGGCCGGCTCCCTCCCGGCAGACAATCTCGACCGCGTGCGGAGAGTTCTGGGGAACACGGAGACTCTTCATAACCGGCTGCGTTCCTCCGAATGCTCCCTCGCCTTCGAGTCGATCCTCTTCCTGACCGGCCCGGCGGGGGCCGGCAAGACGCACACTCTGTGCGACACCCTGACGAGCCGCGCCTCGGCCGATCTACGGACGGTGATGCTGTTCGGACACCAGTTCGACCCGGCCCGCAGTCTCGACGCGCAACTTGCCGCGAACCTCGCGCTTCCCCACGATCTGACGACCCCCACCCTCCTCGATCTCCTCGAGTCAGAGGGACGGACGCGTTCGGCGGCCGTTCTCCTGTGCCTCGATGCCGTGGACGAAGCGCAACACCGCGACCGGTGGCCCGATGAGATCCGCCGACTCGTCAGTCTCCTCGATGACCGTCCCCAAGTGCGTCTCTGTGTCGCCTGCCGGACCGCCTTCGCCAAGACCTGCCTTCCGCGCGGCTACGAGGAGCAGACCGTCGTGCACCCCGGTTTCTGAGCTCATGGACCCTGCCACGGTGCGCAAGTTCTTGGTGCGCCACAACCTTCGACCACCGACGACGCCCCTCCTTCCCCCGGAGTTCTCCAACCCCCTCTACCTCCGCCTGGTCTGTGAGGCAGCACACGCCCAGAGGCTCGATTCCATCCCGGACGGCTGGGCCGGTATCCGAACGGGCATCGCCGAGTGGCTGGAGCACAGGGAGCAGGAATTCGCGCATTTCTTCAAAACTAAAAGAAAAGCAGCGGCCCTGAGGCGCTGTCTCCGTGCTCTCGCCGAAGAAGAAAACGCGGTTCGGGCAGGCATCCCGCGTACGCAAGCCGTTGACGCGGTAGCGGGAACCCTCGACGCACTGGGATACGGCGAACCTGGCCGAGTCGTCGACTGGCTGGTCGACACGGACATTCTGATCGAGGAACGCGATCCGTCATCCGATCCGCTCTCTCCGACCACCCGCCTTCGATTCGGGTTCGCCCGAGTCGGCGACTTCCTGAGGGCCCACCGCCTCCTCGATGCCGTTTCCGAGTCGCTGCCGGCCGCTGCCGCCCCGGGAGGCCGGCTCCACGACATCTGGCGTACCGACGACGAAGCCGGCCGCAACCGCAATTTGATCGGGGCACTGTCCGTGATCCTTCCCGAGACACATCGCGGCATCGAAGTCCCCGACCTCGTCTCCGATCCGGCGGCCCGCCGCACCGTCCTCGGCTCCTGGTGCGACAGCCTGTCATTGCGGGACCCGACTTTCTACACCGAAACCACGGCCCGGCTGGCGCGCGAGGCGCTGGGGATCGAAGAGTACGCCTACCGAACGATGGATGCACTGCTGGCCAACTGCTGGCGTTGCTCGTGCCTGGACATCCGCCGAATCTCCCGCCTTCTTCGCAGTCTGCCACTGGCTAAACGCGACGCGCTCTGGTGCGTCCACCTCCACGAATCCTACGAGCTACACGGTTCCGCCCGCCGCCTCATCGAGGCAGTCTTGGGCACCCCACTTCCGCATCTGAAACCGGAGGAAACCGAGCGATGGACGGAGGCGCTCCTCTGGTTCACGGCGGCGGCAGACGGGCGCGTCCGCGACCATGCCACCCGAGCGGCGATCCTCCTGCTCCGTGCCCATCCGGCCTGTTGCGAGCCGGTGCTGGATCGTTTCCTCGACTGCGATGACGACATCGTTCGGGAGCGGACACTGCTGAGCATCTACGGCGCACTGCTCGCCCTCAGAGATCCGGCAACGACTGCCTCCGTCGCGTCCACCCTGCGAGAGCGATTCATCGCCGATCCGACCGCCTTCGACAACGCCGCGATTCGGGATTTGCTTCGGTGCCTGATCGACTTGGCGAATCACCTTCAGAAGGACGGCCGCGCCATCCCTACGGACGGTCTAGACCGAAAGTGCAGCGAGAGTTGGAACCCCGACATCCCCACGGACGACGAGTGCAAACAGTATCGGATCTGCGACTTCTTTCAGCCGGTGGAGTACCTGAGCGACTTCGTCAGGTACACGCTTCTCTGCCTGAGCCGATGGGAGAAGCACCTGCTCCGACGGGAGATGGGACGGTGGATGATCCGCTACATCTCGGAGACCCTGGGCTACGAGGACTCGGACTGCTACCGCTACGACGCCCACATGGCAAAAGAGTACGGACCGGGGCGGAGCAAGCCGGTGTGGGCGGAACGGATCGGCAAGAAATACCAATGGATCGCCCTGCAGCGACTGGCGTCGCGCCTCCATGACCATGTCGCGCCGGAGAAACCGTGGTGGCGTTCCTCATCTCCGTCATCCCCGCTCATCCTTCCAACCCGGCGGCTCTTCGATCCGACGATTCGGACCGTGGAACCCCTGCCGGACGGTGATTCCGGATCGAGGATCGCGGCGCCCCGCATCGAAGCCGCCTCGGAAGACAACGACTTTGCTTGGCTCAACCGCAGGAACGACCTGCCGGAGGCGCAGGCACTGATCGCCGTGACCGATGCGTCGGGCGCTGACTGGTGGCCCCTGCTCGTCTACTGGGAAGGCGAGAAGGCGAATACCGGCAGCCGGCAGAGTTGGATCCATGTCTTTGCCTACATCGTCGAAACCGATGACTTCGGGATGGCTCTTCGGTTTCTGAACGGGCGAAACTTCTACGGGAAGTGGATGCCGGAGGGACGCGATCTCACCGGATTCGTGGGCGAGTATCCGTGGGGATCCGTGTTCGCCGACGCTCGGGGAAATCGGAGTCGATACGCCGAGCAAGAGGGACCTGGATGGGACACCGAGAGGAGCCCAGTACCGTTCGAGCCCGCCTGGAATCGGGTCTTCCCCGACCACGGGTACGACGCAACGACCTCGGAATCGTCGTCGGTAACCGTCCCGTCTCCGACCCTGTTCGAGGGCGGCGACCTTTCCTGGGATTTCCGCGGCGGTTACGCGGGCGCGGACGGCCGGACGGTTTTTCGGGAACCCGCCGGAGCGGATGGCGGCGCCATGCGGTTGGTGGCGGAGCGGACGGATTTCCGGCGCCGTCTGGCCGAATCCGGCAAGCGGCTGATGTGGACGCTTCTCGGCGAGAAGTTGATCGCCAACCCTCTGCCCCAGGCATGGCGGACTTTCAGTCAAGTGGCGTACCTCGACGAAGACGGCGCGCTGCGAGTCGGGGAGCGACTGTTTCTCGACAACGAAAGCGCCACGGCGGCGCCCGGCTTCCGCAATCGCTTCGTCAAAGTGTAGGCCGGAGGCGAAGCGAACGGTCGAGGCGCCCGGACAGGCCGTTCCGAACGAAAGCGGGATCGCTACACTGACTCGCCGCGCCCGAACGGCAGGGGAATCGGGCGCCCGCACCCACCGACGAGGAGGGAATAGAACATGACGAAGACCCGTAACCACCGAGTCCCCGGCGCCCGCGCCGTCCTCGCCTTCGCCCTTCCGGCGCTGGCGGCGGCCCTCGCCTGCTCGGCTCCACCGGCGGAGACGCCGCCGCCGGAAGAAACCGCGATGCCGGGGCCGGAGGATCGGAACCGTGAAGTCGTGCTCCGGTACTTCGAAGAAGTCATCAACGGTCGGAACCTCGACCTCCTGGACGAGATCCTGGCCGCGGACTGGATCGCCCACAACCCCGGCGAGCCGAACGGGCGGGAGGGCCTGAAGCAGTACTTCGCGGGGATGTTCGAGGCCTTTCCCGAGGTCCACGCCGATGTGAAGCGCGTCGTCGCGGAGGACGACCTGGTGGTGACGCACTCGCACTACACCGGCGCCGTCGCCGACCGGGGCGACGACTGGGCGCCCGGCTCCGGCGCGACGGTGGATATCTTCCGTCTGGAGGACGGCGTGATCGTGGAGCACTGGGATGTGAACCAGCGCCCGATCCCGGAGAGTTCGGTGAACGGCAACACCATGTTCGACGGCGGAGCGCTCTACCGCCACCGCGAATGAGCGGCCGCCCGGGGCGCCTCCCGGTCGTCGTACGCCGGCGTCGGCCGGGGAGCGCGGCGGTCGGACGCCCGTTCGCCGGACGCCGGCGCCGACCGGGGGGCGCGGCAGGGAAGCGCCCGGTCGGGGTCGCGGTCTCGATCCGCGCGCAGCCGTCCCGGGAGCCGACCCCGGCCCCGTTCCTCGGCGTCGCCCTCCCCGTCGCCATCACCATCGCCCTCATCGGCTGCGGCGGAGCGGGCGCCCTGCCGCCGCAACCGTCGGGGCCGGTTCCGCATCCCGCCGAGTGCGACCGGGCGGCGGGCGACCCGGAGGACGCGGCGCGCGCCTTCCTCGATCTCCTGGCCCCGGCCTCGCGCGCGGCGGCCGGGCTGCCCTTCGGGGAGCCGACCCGCTCCCGCTGGTCGAACCTGCCGGTCGGGATCCTGGACTACACGCCGAACGGCGCGCGGCTCGGGGATTTGGACGCGGCGCAACGGGAGGCGCTCTACGGCGTCCTGGCGGCGGCGCTCAGCCGCACCGGCTGCGAAACGGTGCTCGGGGTGGTCGCCGCCGAGGGCGCGCTCTCCGAATCTCCCCGCGCCGCCCGGCTGGGGTGGAGCGCCGACAACTACTGGCTGGCCTTCTTCGGCGAACCCTCGGACGAGACGCCCTGGGGTCTGCAGTTCGCCGGGCATCACCTGGCGCTGAACCTGAGCCGCGTCGCCGGGGAGACCTTCCTCTCGCCCACCTTCGTCGGCGTGGAACCGGCAGAACACCGGCGCGGCGGCGCGACCATCGCCCCGCTCCGGGCGCACGCACGGGCGGGCCTCACCCTGCTCGGCGCGCTCGACGACGCGGCGCGGGTCGCCGCCCGCCTGCCGGAGCGCCCGCGGGACGCCGTGGCCGGGCCGGGTCGGGACGGGGTGGTCCCGCCGTTCGCCGGCGCCCCGGTCGCCGGGTGGAGCGACGGGCCGCGCCGGCGGCTGCTGGACACGGTGCACCTCTGGGTCGGCCTGCTGCCGGAGCAGGATGCCGGGGCGCGGATGGCGGAAGTGCAGGCCGACCTGGACGAGACCTGGTTCGCCTGGCAGGGCGACCCGGCGGGCGAGGAGCCCATCTACTACCGGATCCAGGGGCCGCGCCTGCTCGTGGAGTTCTCGACCCAGGGCGACCTCGGCTCCGAACGGGGGCACTTCCACACGATGTACCGCGACCCCACGAACGAGTACGGCGCCGCCGCGGTGGCCACCGGGGACGGTCGATGAAGCCCGGCCCGGCCCCGGCGACCGGATGGCCGGTGCCGGACGCGCCCGGCCCTTCGGATCGCCTCCCACTGTGATGGAATTCGGGCCGCTGCCATGACCGAACCGCCCCGCCACCTCTACCAGGGCTGCGCCATGCAGGCCGCCGACAGCGTCGTCGGCTGCTTCGGCACCATCGTCTGCGTCATCTTCGCCGTCATCGCCTTCCAGTTCTGCTTCCCCAGTTGCTGACCGGGCTCCGTTCCTCACCACAACCGGGCCATCCGCCGACCGACGGTATCGCCCGGCCCCGGAACGACTGACCGGTCGCTGTCGGGGCGCGGCGCTCCCGGCGGCGGCCGTCCCCGCCGGCGTCGTCGCCACGGGCTCCCGGCTCCGCCCCGCCGGCCGGTCCCTTCCCGGCGCGCTATGGTTCCGGGTTCAGGAACGGGGATCGACGAGAACGGAGCAGGCGGGGAACCGGGCCGGTGAGTCGGCCTTTCCTGCTCCGCGATCCCTGCTCGGCCTGCTCGCCGAGGCCGTCGCCGGCCCTCACCGGCGGCGGCCCGAACCGGGCGGCATCGCCGCCGCCCCCGGAGGCCCTTGGTGAACCGCCTCTCCCTCCCCCTGTCGATCGTCGGCGCCCTCAGCGGCCTCGGCGCGCTGCTCCTCTACCTCCACGCGATCCCGGGCCGGAGCCGTCTCGGTGGCCCGGAAGTCTCGCGTCTCTACGACCACCTCTCCCTGCACCTCTGGTTCCTGGAGATGATCCTGGTCATCGCGGCCCTCGTCCTCGCCATCCTCGGCCTGGTCGGCTACCAGGAGATGAAGAACCTCGCCCGCCAGGCCGCGGTCCAGACAGCGAAGGACGAGATCCGGAACCACCCGCAGACCACGCCACCGGCGTCGAGGGAAGCCGTCACCGGCAATCCCGTGGGCGCCCCGAGCGACGAAAGGAATGTCCCCTCATGACCATGACCATCACCGAGTATGTCGGTATCGCCCGGTACCGGCAGTCGGCGCCCGTGAATGTCGTCCGGCTCGCGTACGAGATCGGACTGGCGGTCTATGTCACCGGCGACTGGCCGGAGACGGTTTCCGGCATGATCCGCAAGGATCGGAAGAAAGGCGGGAAGAGCGGCTACGCCGTCACCGTCAACGACAAACACTGCGAGGCGCGCCGACGCTTCACCATCGCCCACGAGATCGGTCACTTCGTGCTGCACCCCGATCTCATCGGGGACAGTATCGGCGACGACGGGCTCTATCGCAGCCACCTCCCCAACATCCGGGAGGTGGAAGCGAATCGCTTCGCCGCGAACCTCCTGATGCCGACCGAGTTGATCGAGAAGGCCGAAGTCGCCGGCGTGGACACGATCCCCGACCTCGCCCGCATCTTCGAGGTGTCCCGCAGCACCATGTCCGCCCGCCTCGGCGTGCCGTTCGAGATCCGGGAGCCGGACGAACCGGCGGACAGCGCTTCGGAAGCTGCTTAGCGCCGGCCGCGAAGCACGTAGGATCTGGCGAGGAAGGATGGTCCCGTCATGATGTCCATCACCGAGTATGTCGGTATCGCCCGGAAGTACCTGCAGTCGGCGCCGGTGAATGTCGTTCGGCTCGCGCACGAGATCGGACTGGCGGTCTATCTGACCGGCGACTGGCCGGAGACGGCGTCCGGCATGATCCGCAAGAATCGGAAGAAAGGCGGGAAGAGCGGCTACGCCGTCACGGTCAACGACAAACACTGCAAGGCGCGGCAACGCGTCACCATCGCGCACGAAATCGGCCACTTCGTGCTGCACCCGGATCTCATCGGGGACCGTATCGGGGACGATTGGCTCTACCGCAGCCACCTCCCCAACATCCGGGAGGTGGAAGCGAATCGCTTCGCCGCGAACCTCCTGATGCCGACCGAGTTGATCGAGAAGGCCGAAGTCGCCGGCGTGGACACGATCCCCGACCTCGCCCGCATCTTCGAGGTGTCCCGCAGCACCATGTCCGCGCGCCTCGGCATACCGTTCGAGATCCGGGAGCCGGACGCACCGGCGGACCACTCCCCGGAAGCGGTTCACCGCCGACCGCGAAGCACGTAGGATCTGGCGAGGAAAGATAGTCCCGTCATGATGTCCATCACCGAGTATGTCGGCATCGCCCGGAAGCACCTGCAGTCGGCGCCGGTGAATGTCGTTCGCCTCACGTATGACCTCGGGATGGTCCTCTACGAGACCGGTGACTGGCCCGAGACGGCGTCCGGCATGATCCAGAAGGATCGGAAGGGAGGAGGGAAGAGCGGCTATGCCATCATCGTCAACGACAAACACTGCGAGGCGCGACGACGCTTCACCATCGCCCACGAAATCGGCCACTTCGTGCTGCACCCTGATCTCATCGGGGACAGCATCGGTGATGACTGGCTCTACCGCAGCCGCCTCCCCAGCATCCGGGAAGCGGAAGCGAATCGTTTCGCCGTGAACCTCCTGATGCCGAACGATTTGATCGAGAAGGTCGCGGCGGACGGCGCCGACACCATCCCCGACCTCGCCCGCGTCTTCGAGGTGTCCCGCAGCACCGTGTCCGCGCGCCTCGGCATACCGTTCGAGATCCGGGAGCCGGACGAACCGGCGGACAGTGCTTCGGAAGCGGCGCACCGCCGGCCGGGAAGCGTGTAGGGAACCCGCAGCGTCAACACCATGTCCCTCCGTCTTCTCGACCTGCCTTTCTTCGTCGAGATGGACCGGATGACCGGCGCCACGGAGATCGACAGCGGCTCATGACGCCCCTCGCCACCGTCCGCGCCCTGCTGCGGGCGATCGCCCGACCGCCGGACGACATCCCCCACGGCGACCGACCGGAGCACAGCGGGGCGGTGAGGCCCGGCCCGACTCCCGCCGCCCCGGCCGATCCCGGCGACGGGACGGCCAGCGCCGCACCCGGGCGTTCCGTTCCGCCGGCCCGACCGTTCTGTGATGGAATTGACCCCCCCGGCATGACCGAACGGCCCCGCCATCTCTCCGAGAGCTGCGCCATGCAGGCCGCCGACAGCGTCGCCGGCCGCGTGGGTAGGTACTGACCCACGGACTCCGAAGGCGATCCTCCGGCTCCGACCGATCGCGTCAGAATTCAGTCTCCCCCGATGCCCTCCGCTCGTACCGCCGACTTCCCGGCCGCCCAGCGCCGCCACTGGAGCGACGCCGAGTTCCTGCTCGACGCCGGACGTCTCGCGAACGCCGACCAACTCTACGGCTACTGCGCCGAGTGCGGCCTCAAGGCCGTGATGATCACCCTCGGCCTGCGCGTCGACAAAGAGGGACACCCCAAAGGAGAGGGCCGCACACACCTGCCGGACCTGTGGAGTGTGTTCGAGGCCTTCCTCGACAGCCGCCGCGACTCGGCGCGGCGCCTTCCCGGCCTGCCCGAGCTGAATCCGTTCGAGGACTGGACCGTCCATGCCCGCTATTCGCACGGTGACCACGCCACGCCCGACTCCGTCCGGCGGCACCGTACGGCGGCACGAAACGTTGCGAAGATGATCGAGCCACTGACGGGAGTGGATGCGCCGTGAGCAGCGACTTCGTTCCTCTCGACCGGGTCTTCGCACTGGCCCGCGAGGTCTTTCCTCCCGAGATCGCCCTGCCCCCCGAGGTGGGTCCCATCTACCTCGTCCGCAATGTGTACGGACGAGTCTATGTGGCCGTATCCGACGAGCGGGAGCCGAGCGCGGAGGCTCGCGCGGCCCTCGAGCGCCTCGCCGGAGCGCTGGCAGGACGACTCGGCCCTCACGGCAATGTGAGCGCCACCCCCGTCCTGTACGTCTCCCGATCCCTGATCGACAGCCTTCGAGGCTCCCTGAGGCCACTCCGACCCGGCGTCTTCTTCGCGGAACGCCTCGTCACCGGAGCCGACTGGAGCACCGCGCTCCCCCTGAAAGAGCCCGCCCGATCCGAACGCTGGACCCTGTATTCGATCAAGGGCGGCGTCGGCCGCAGCACGACCGCCGTCGTCCTTTCCGAACACTTGGCGCGGCAAGGATTCAGCGTCCTGGTCTTGGACCTGGACCTGGAGTCCCCGGGCCTCGCTCCCGCCCTCGTCGGCGAAGGCGTTCGCCCGGAGTACGGCGTGGCCGACTGGTTCGTCGAAGACCTGGTGGGACAGGGAGACTTCGTGCTGGATCGAATGGTCGGATCCCCTCGCTGGGCGGAAGACTACGATGGCCGCGCCCTCTTCGCGCCGGCCCACGGCGCCGACCCCGGCGATTACCTGGCCAAGGTCGGGCGCGCCTGGATGACCCGAGAAGGCATCTGGAGCGATCGCCTGCGGAGACTGGTCTCGGATCTGGAGCGGCGCTACGAACCGGAAGTCACGCTCGTGGAGAGTCGCAGCGGCATGCACGACTTCGCCGCCCCGGTCGTCACCGACCTCGGGGCCCGCGTGCTGATGTTCGCTATCGACTCGGAGAGTCACTGGGACGGCTACCGGATCCTGTTCCGCCGGTGGAGGGATTACGGTCTGGTCCCTGACCTGCGCGACCAGGTGCAGATCGTCTCCGCCCTGATTCCCGAACTCGGCAAAGAGTCCTACCTCCGCCGATTCCGGGAGCAGTCGTGGGATCTCTTCCGGGAAACGCTCTACGAAACCCGTCTCGCCCCCCCCGACCCCGAGTTGTTCTCCTTCGATCTCAAGAACGCCGGCGCCCCCCACGATCCCATCCCCATCCACTGGAATCGCGGCTTGGCTGCCGGTTCCTCCCTGGCCGACCTCGACGCGGTCTCCGTCAGCCAGGCCTACGCAAACTTCTTCCCTCGGTTCACGGACCTCAGCCGCGTCGCGTCCGAGCACCCCGCATGACGACCTCGGACACCGCCTCCACCTTGCGGAGGGCCCTCACGAACCTTCCGGACGGGACCTTCCACGGCGGCCGGCCCGAACCGGAAGAGGTCTATCTCCCGCCCTCCCACCATCGAGCGTTGGCCCCGAACGCCTCTGTCGTAATCGGAATGCGGGGCGCCGGCAAGACCTTCTGGTGGAGCGCGCTCCAGGCGCCGGCCGTTCGACGAATGCTCGCGACCCGCCGGCGATCGGTACTCTTCCCGGAGAGCGCCGCCATGGGAGAGGACGCCGAGATCGCCATCGGCTTCGGCGTGGCCCCGCAGCCACGGAGTTATCCCGGAAAGGAGGTGCTGTCAGACCTCCTGACGAAAGGGAACGAGCCCGGAGCCGTCTGGCGGACGGTGGTGTCGTGGCATCTCGCGCCCGACCGGCATCCGTTGCGCCGGTGTGCCGATTGGACGGAGCGGGCCTCCTTCGTTGTACGGAACCCGGAGATCGTCGACCGACTGCTCCACGAGCGTGATTCCGATCTGGCCCGTCGCGGTGTCTATGCGATTCTTCTCTTCGACGCACTCGACCGGTCGGCAGACGACTGGCGCACCATGACGCGACTCACCCGCGGATTGCTCCAGGTCGCTCTGGATCTCCGCGCCTACCGACGGATCCGAGCCAAGGTTTTTCTTCGGTCGGACCAAGCGGCAGAGTCTCGCGCTTTCGATTTTCCGGACGCCTCGAAGTTGCATTCCTCGTCAGCGGAACTGACCTGGCCGAGCCGAGAACTCTACGGATTGCTGTGGCACTCCCTGGCGCCAGGGCCCGGCCGTTCGCTGCTCGATATCCCCATGGATCAGGATGACCGCGGCGCGGCCGATTCGCCGACCTCGTTCAGCGTCTCTCGCAGATTCATCGCCGACGAGACTGCGCAGCGCCGCTGCTTTCACGGTCTCACCGGGCCTTGGATGGGCCCCGATCCGCGCCGCGGCATTCCCTATATCTGGATCCCAAATCACCTCGGCGACGCCAACCAGAGAGTCAGCCCGCGCCCCTTCCTGACGGCACTCCGCGCCGCCGCTGAGGATACCGAGGAGCGCTACCCCGATCACGACCGCGCCCTGCACTACAACAGCATCAAGCACGGTGTTCAGGAAGCATCCCGATACCGCGTCGCGGAGATGCGTGAGGACTACCCGTGGGTGGAACGCGTACTCAGCCCGCTGAAGGGCTCCTCCGTTCCCTGCCAGTTCACGGACCTCACGGACCGGTGGCAGAGTGACCGTGTTCTCGTTCGGCTGCCCGGAGACTTGGAGGGGGACGAGGTACGACTTCCGCCGAGCCGATTCGAGGAGGGTCCCGACGGGGTTCGGAAGGACCTCGAAGCGCTGGGAGTGTTCGACCGAATGCTGGACGGCCGCGTCAACATCCCCGATGTGTTCCGAGTCGCCTACGGCATCGGCCGCAAGGGCGGCGTCAAGCCCGTCCGCTGACCGTTCCCCGGCGCCGGACCTGAACCGCCCGGCCGGCGAACGAACTCGGGGATGGGGATCGGCAAACCGTCATGGATGCGGGTAGCGCCGTGACGGGCACGACTTTCCTCACCCGGGTGGTTCTCCGGAACTACCGGAACATCGCCGCGTGCGAGGTGTCGCCGGGGCCGCTGACCTTCCTCGTCGGGCCGAACGGGGCGGGAAAGGGCAACTTCCTGGACGCGCTCCGGTTCGTGGCGGATTCCCTGCGGCATTCGGTGGACGACGCCTTCCGGGAGCGCGGGGGAGTCGCGATGGTTCCGAGACAGGGAGCCGGGAGCGCATCCTCGTTCGGCCTGCGGATCGAGTTCGACCTGGCCGGCCGCACGGGCCACTTCGCCTTCGAGATCGAGCCGCAGGGGCGGGGCGGGTATCGGATCCGACGCGAGGAATGCGTCCTCTCGGAACCGGACGGCGCCTCGCGGCACTACCGGACGGTGGACGGGGCGGTTCGTTCGAGCAACATCGCTCGCCCGCCGGTTCCCGGGCCGGGCCGGTTCTACCTGTCCCGGGCCTCCCTGGCGCCGGAGTTCCGGCCGGTCCACGATGCGCTGTCCGGCATGGGTTTCTACAAATTCCACCCGCAGGCCATGCGGAATCCCCGCCGGAGCGATGGCGGGGACCTGCTGGCCCGGGACGGCAGCAACCTCGCCGGCGTCTTCTCCCGACTCGCGGACCGCGACCCGGGGATCGTGGAGCGGATCGGGCATTACCTCGCTGCCGCGGTGGACGGAGTGGAAGGAGTCGAAACCCGCCGGTTCGGCGCCGAGGATCGGCTGGAGTTGCTCCAGCGAACCGGCGCGGCGCAAGAGCTCGCCCGCTTCGAGTCGGCCGCCATGTCGGACGGGACATTGGGCCTTCTGGCCGTACTGACGGGGATCTTCCAGGGAGCCGGGAACCCTGCCGGCCCCCGGCTGATCGCGTTCGAGGAACCGGAGGCCGCCCTCCATCCGCGGGCCGCGGCAGTGTTGGTGGCCAGTCTGCAGGACGCCGCCGAGCGCGCCCAGGTTCTCGTCACCACGCACAGCGGGGACCTGTTCGACCGCGACGACTTTCCCGAAGCGGAGGTCCTGCCGGTGGCCGCGCGGAACGGCGTCTGCCGGATCGGGCCGATGGACGAAGTAGGCCGTACGGCCGTGGCGGACGGTCTCTACAACATCGGCGAGTTGCTTCGCATGGACCTGCTGGAGCCGGCCGAGGAGCCGTCACCCGCCGGCCGGCCCGAACTGTTCGATGGCCCGGCGTCGCCCTGAGCGGATCGCCGGCGAGGCCCCCGGGTGCGCCGCCGCCGTTCTCCGGGCGCTCGGCTGATCCGCACGTCGCCCTGAGCGGACCGCCGGCGAGGCCCCCGGGTGAACCGGCTCCGCTTCCCCTTGTCGATCGCTCGATCGTCGGAGCGATCCGCCGGCGTCGGCGCACCGCTCCCGGACCTCCGGCGATTCCGGCGCCGGGCGGCTCTCCCGCCCTCTTCCAGGAGCGGCGCCTGCCGGACCTGCCGTGGTGACCGGCCCGATGTCCGCTTTCGCGTCGTTCGGCGCGATCACGGGAGCGGCGAGTCCGGCTCCCTGCTCGGCACGATTCCACTGCGCAGTCTGTTGAAGCGGTGCGAGCGGACGATCCTCTTCGGCCGCCTCTTCTTGCAGGGCCGGTTCCCGGGGAGTATTCTGGTCATCAGCGCCTTGGTTCTCGCCATTCTCGGTGTCGTCAGTCATCGGTCCGTCGAGGATGAAGGGACGAAACGAGGCATTCCGGTGTCGAGCGACGAAGCGGCAGACCCCGGCGACATCCGGAAGGAGGAGTCCAATGGGTGAGGAGCCCAACTTCCTGACCATCATCCCTCGCCACCAGAGGAAGCCGCCGGTTCCCGTCGTGCGGGTCGCCCGCGACCTCGGATTGGAGGTGTACCGGTCCGGCGGCTGGCCGGACAGCGTCTCCGGGATGATCCGGAGGGACGCGGAACGAGGCGGGGCGAGCGGCTACGCCATCTTCTCGAACGGAGACCATGCCGTCACGCGACGCCGATTCACCATCGCCCACGAGATCGGCCACTTCGTTCTCCACCGTGAGCTCATCGGAGACGGCCTCACGGACGATGCCCTGTACCGGAGTCGCCTGCAGGGCGGCGACGAGGCGGCGGCGAATCGCTTCGCGGCCGACCTGCTGATGCCCTGGAACCGGATCCGCGAAGCGGTCGTGGGTGGCATGGACACCGTTGAGAAACTCGCCGAGGCCTTCAAGGTGTCTCACAGCGCCATGTCGATTCGGCTCGGGGTCCCCTTCGAGACGAAGTAATGACGCGACTTCACGGCAAGCATCTCCGCAGGAACCCCGGCGACCGACCCTCGATGCACGGAACCGAACCGTCGCACCGCGTCGGACCCGCAGGGCGGCGCGCTCGTCGCACTCCGTTCGGATTCCGCGGACGCTGAGGCAAGGGAGAAGATCCGGTGGGCACGACTTTCCTCACCCGGGTGGTTCTCCGGAACTACCGGAACATCGCCGCGTGCGAGGTGTCGCCGGGGCCGCTGACCTTCCTCGTCGGGCCGAACGGGGCGGGCAAGGGCAACTTCCTGGACGCGCTCCGGTTCGTGGCGGATTCCCTGCGGCAGTCGGTGGACGACGCCTTCCGGGAGCGCGGGGGAGTCGCGATGGTTCCGAGACGGGGAGCCGGGAGCGCCGCCTCGTTCGGCCTGCGGATCGAGTTCGAACTGACCGGACGCACGGGCCACTTCGCCTTCGAGATCGAGGCAGAGGGGCGTGCCGGGTATCGGATCCGGCGCGAGGAATGCGTCCTCTCGGAACCGGACGGCGCCTCGCGGCACTACCGGACGGTGGACGGGGCCGTTCGTTCGAGCAACATCGCCCGCCCACCGGTTCCCGGGCCGGGCCGGTTCTACCTGTCCCGGGCCTCTCTGGCGCCGGAGTTCCGGCCGGTCCACGACGCGCTGTCCGGCATGGGTTTCTACAACTTCGACCCGCAGGCCATGCGGGAACTCCGCCGGAGCGATGGCGGAGACCTGCTGGCCCGGGACGGCAGCAACCTCGCCGCCGTGCTCTCCCGACTCGCGGACCGGGACCCGGAGAACTTGGAGCAGATCCGGGAATACCTCGCCATCGTGGTGGACGGGGTGGAAGGTGTCCGTACCCGGCGGTTCGGCTCCGAGGATCGGCTCGAGTTGCTTCAGCGAACGGACGCAGCGAACGGGCCCGTTCCCTTCGAGTCAGTCTCCCTGTCCGACGGGGCGCTCCGCGCTCTGGGCGTCTTCACGGCGCTGTTCCAGGGTGCCGGAGTCCCGGAGGCGCCGCCGGTCATCGGAATCGAGGAACCGGAGAGCGTGTTCCATCCTTCGGCGATGGGAGCGCTCCTCGGCAGTCTGCGGGACGCTTCGGCGAGCGCCCAGGTGTTCGTTACCACCCACAGTCCGGATCTTCTCGACGACAAGTACCTCACCGCTGACGAATTCCTGGCCGTCGCCGCTACGAACGGTCGAGGCAGCGTCGGGCCGATCGACGAAGTCGGCCGAACCAGTCTCCGGGATCGCCTCTGCACTGCCGGTGAGTTGCTGCGCCTGGCTCATCTTGGACAGTTTGAAATTGCAAGTAGTTGATGAAAAAGAGGTAAGGAGCCCCGCAGACCGGGCGTGGCACTACAACCCCGCCGCGGGCGGGGTTCCCCTCAGGCGGCGCTCGGAGTCGGACCGCCTTCCCGGCGCAGCACCGGGGGCAACCGCAGCCGCAGGCTGTGGAACACCTTCGTGGTGACCCCCACCGCCGCCGTGCGCGCCACGAAACGCTTCCCGTCCTTCTCGATCACCCCTTCGCACAGGTGGTCGAGGTCCCGGACCACATCGTTCCACTCCGCCTCCACCCCCGCCGCCCCCAGCCGCCGGAACAGCTCGTGTCGCAGCACCAGCGCCAGGAACGAGCAGAACACATGCCCCCGGATCGCCGCGTCGCTCTGGTGGTAGATCGCCCGCGTCTTCAAGTCCGACTTCGTCTTCCGAAAGGTGTGCTCCACCCGCCACAGCTCCTTGTAGCGCAGGGCGGTCTCCGCCGCCGACAGCCCGGCGTTGGAACGCAGCACGAAGATCCCGTCGTACTTCGCCTCGGCCTCCGCCTTCTCTTCGTCGATCTCGAACCCCCGACCCTCGGGGCGCAGATACCGCGCATAGCCCTTGTTCGCCACCAACTGCTTCGGCCCGCTGCGCAGCTTCTCCCTCAGGTCCGCCACCATCTTCGCCCGGGCCTCCCGGTCGCGCCGCGCCTGCGTTTCGTTCCGGCACACCAGATACCGACGCTCCCCCTTCTCGTCCCGGAGGACCACCTCCTTGACGAACAACGGCTCCCGCTCCCGTTCCGTCCCCGGAGGCGGAGGCACCTTCTCCCAGGGCCCCGGATCCGCGATCACCTGATCCCGGATCTCCGTCACCGTGCGCATCTTCGCCCCCAGCACATACCGCCAGCCGCGCCGCTCCAACTCCTTCATGTTCGCCGCGCTCACCATCCCCCGGTCCGCCACCACGCACACCGAACCGATCCCGAAACGCCGGGACAGACGCTCCGCCACCGGAAGCAGGGTGGTCACATCCGCGGTGTTCCCCGGCCACATCTCCGAGCACAACGGCGTCCCGGTCTGGTCCAGCACCATCCCCAGCACCAGCTGCTTCAACTGCGGACGGTGGTCCTTCGAGTGGCCCCGGCGACCCAACTCCTCCCCGCCGGCTCCATGGAAGTACAGCGAAGTGGTGTCGAAGAACACCAGGTCCAGCCGGGCGAACAGGCCGCGGCGCGCGGCGAACAGCCGCTCTTCGAGGAGATCCTTCGTCGTCCGCTCCCGCCCGTCGGGGTCCTTCTCCCCGCAGGGTTCGCCCAGCCAGGCCATCGCCCGGTACAGCTGCCGCAGCGCCGGCGGCGCCAGTCCGGCCACCGCGCGGGTGGCGCCCCAGCGCTCCGCCTGCCGGTCCGACCCGGGCGCGAACAACCGATGCAGCACGCTGAAGAACACCACCCGTTCCAGGTCGAAGCCGAAGCGCCGCCCCGCGGCCAGGGCCGACACCGCTTCCCGGCAGCCGGTCTCTTCCCAGAGGCGGTTGAACACCAGGCCCGGCCCCACGTGGCGCAGATGGATCTCCGGGTTCTCGGCCCACTCCGCCCGGGCCGCCGAGAGCACCAGCGACTGGTCGCAGTGCCGGGCCAGCGAGGCGGTCAGCCGGTCGAGTTGCCCGGACTCCCGCAGTTCGTCCAGCCGTCCCAGGGTGCACAGGACATCCTGCTTGACCTTCGGGCCTTCGCGGCGGCTCTCGACGATCTGGAGGTACTGGCGGTTGCCGCTCTGCTTGATGCGGGGGTACATGGAGGGGTTCCGGGCCGGGACAGCACGATCCTACCACACGTCTCACCCGGTATGGCAATGAAATCAATGTGATATCGGAGTATCTAAGCGGGTCCGAATCCATAGGCGTGGCACTACACGCCGTTCGGGATCGAGCCTCTGCTCGGACCGAACCCCAACAGTCCCAACGACTTGCCCTCCGGCAACGCTCCGAAACGCCAAAACACTGTCCAAGATGAGCCTGGGTGTGTTCCTGCCGGACCCGAAGGTATTCGAGTTGGAGGTCGGGCGGACGCCACTCTTCGACCGGAACACCTGAGTCGCGCGCCGATCCCCGGCGATCGTCGCGGGACACGGACAAGTCCTCGCCGTTTTCCCGCCGCCACGATCGATGGCGTGCGGTTCTACCGGGAGGGCGGCCCGGCGGTCCGGCCTACAGCCCCGTCGCCGGCGGGGGGCCGTCGCCGGGGGCGCCGCGGGCGGCCATCCGGCGGTCGAGGAGGAGCAGGTCGCTGGCGCTGTCGCCGATCATGCGGAGTTGGGCGACGATGTCGGCGGCGGTCTTCTCCTCCTCCACCTGTTCGGTGATGAACGCCTGCAGGTGCACCTGCGTCGGGTAGTCGCCTTCCTTCACCGAGAGCGCGTACAACTCGTGGATGAGGTGGCTGACCTGACGCTCGTGGTCGAGCGTGCTCTGCATGACATCCAGGATGGAGGTGAACTCGACCGGCGGTTCCTTCACCGGAAGCAACAGCGCCCGCCCTTCCCGCTCGAGGACGAAGTCGAACAGGTTCATCGCGTGGGCGTACTCCTCCTGGCTCTGCATCCGCAGCCAGTGGGCGAACCCGGGCAGGTCCACCGACTCGCACCAGGCGGACATCGAGAGGTAGAGGTAGGAGGAGTAGAACTCCTCGTTGATGTGCCGGTTCAGGGCTTTCTGGATCGTGTCGCTCAGGACCATCGGGGCGCCTCCTGCGGTCGAATGCGCCGAAGCGGGTGGGTGCGGGAACGGTAAACCATCCGGGCGGGGAACGCGCCGCGCCCGGCCTCTCCGGCGCGACAGCGGGCCGCGCGGTTTGGACCGGCGCCGCCCGGCAGGCCGCCGCCCGGGGAACCCGTCCGACCGGCTACGGCGACGCGCCCTCCGCCTCGAACACCACCCGGCCGCCGACCATCGTCAGGGCCACCGGAATCGCGTGGATGCGGTGCGGCGGGGTCTCGAAGAGGTCTCCGGCCAGGACCACCAGGTCGGCGAGACGGCCGGGCGCCAGCATTCCGGCGTCGTCCTCCAGGCGCACCTGGCGGGCGCTGCCGGCGGTGTAGCCGCGCAGCATCTCCTCCAGGGTCAGCCGCTGGTCGGCAGTGGGCAGCGGGTCGCCGCTCTCCGCTCCCGGCGCCCGCCGGGTCATCCCGATCTCGATCCCGAAGAGCGGCGCGGTCTCCGGGAAGGCCATCCCGGTGGCCGGGAAGTCGGCGCCGAAGGCGAGGGAGGCCGCCGCGGCCTGCAGGTCGCGCAGCCGCATCGCCGCGGCGGCGCGTTCCGCCCCCATGAGTTCCGTGTAGAGGCCGAAGGAGCCGTGGAGGTCGTGCGCCCAGTGCGGCGTGGTCTGGATGGCCACTTCGAGCGGTCGCAGCCGGGCCAGGTCGCTCGGGGCGGCGAGCATCGCGTGGGCGATGGTGACCCGGCTGTCGCTCTCCGGGACCGCCTCCCGCGCCGCGGCCACCGCGTTCAGCGCTTCCCGGAAGGTCCGGTCGCCGATGGCATGGATATGGGCGTCGAGGTCGGCCGCGCGCAGCAACTCCAGCAGGCGGGCCAGTTCTGCCTCGGACAGCAGCGTCGCTCCGCGGCCGCCGGCGGCGTACGGTTCGTCGAGCGCCGCGGTCAGGCCCTCGAAGGTGCCGTCGTTCCCGATCTTCACGGTCTCCAACTCGAGGAGCGGCGAGGCGAATTCGCGCTGCATCCCGAGCACGCTTTCGACGAACTCGGCGGTCGCTTCGCGGGGGCCGTTCACATAGGCGCTCGACCGGACCCGCAGCGGCAGTCGCCCTTCGCGTTCCAGCCGGGCCAGCGCCGCGAGGGCGTTGCGGGTGAGTCCGCCGGGAATCCCCGCTTCGAACACGGTGGTGATGCCGAAACTCGAGAGCGCCGGCAGCATCGTCGAGTACGCCGCAACGAAATCGTCCTCGGAACCGATGCCGAAGACCGCGAGGAGCGGCCAGAAGGCTTCGCCCTCGACCGCCCAGCCGGTGGGTTCGCCGTCGGCGTCGCGCTGGTGGAAGTGGACGCCGGGGATCGGGTCCGGCGTGTCCTTCGTGATCCCGGCGACCTCCAGCGCGCGGCTGTTCAGCCAGGCGCTGTGGGCGTCGAGGGCCAGCAGGAGCACCGGGCGGTCGGGGACGATCTCGTCCAGGTCGCCGCGCCAGGGGCCGATCACGCCGGCGGCGTTCGGGGCGGTGTTCAGCGCGCTGGGGAACCCGGAGCCGAAGAGGACCGGCTCGTCGGGATGCGCGGCGGCGTATTCCCGGAGCGCCGCCTGTACTTCGGCGACGGTGCTCGTCCCGATGACGGAGAGCCGCGAGCCGAGGAGGCCGGCCACCGCCGGGTGGGAATGGCTCTCGATGAATCCGGGGAGCAGCGTCCCGCCGGCGAGGTCCACCCGCCGCGCGCCCGGCTCCGACTGCTCCTCCAACTCGGCGAGCGGGCCGACCGAGAGGAGGCGGTCGCCGCGCACCAGCACCGCCTCGGGGTCGGGGTTCGCCGGGTCCCCGGTCCAGATGCGCCCGCCGCTGAACAGCGTGTCCTGCGCCGCGGGCTCCGCGGGGAAGAGACCCGCGGCGACGACCACCGACGCGGCGGCGAGCGACCGGGCGAGGAAGCCGAAGCGGGCCGGGCCGCCGGCGTCGGGCGCGAACTCTCGCCGGGTTCGAAGGCCGCCGTTCATGGTCTGTCTCCGTTCCGACCGGCGCCGGGGCCCGTCTCCGAGGGTCGGAATCGCCGCGCCCCCAAGCGCCGCTCCCGGCAAGCGTAGCGAACGCCGGCCGTTGCGGCAGACGGATCAGTCGCCCGGCGTCGGCGCCGAACGGCGGGTCTTCACTTCGCCGGCGAGGAGCGCCGGCAGTCGCTCGATGGCGTAGAGCGGGACGGAAAGGAGGCCGGCGTCGCGACGGAAGGCGCCGCCGTACACCCGGACCGCCGCCGGGGGGCGGTAGCGCTCGACGAAGGAATGGAGGCTGCGCAGCCGACCGGCCTTGCCGGACTTCACTTCGACGGGGATCGCCCGCCCGGCGACGGGCAGCAGGTAATCCACCTCCGCGTTGCTGCCCTTCTCGCGCCGCGCCCAGAAGAAGAGTTCGGGCGTCCGGTGCGGCGGCGCGGCGGCCAGGAGTTCCTGTCCCACGAACTGTTCGGCGAGGGCGCCGTCGTTCACCCGCATCGGGTCCCCGTCCAGGAGTTCCTCCGCCGCGCCGAGAGCGTTCTGCATCAGCCCGACATCGAACAGCACCAGTTTGTAGTAGCGGTCGTCCGCTTCCGCGCCGAGCGGCAGACCGGCGCCGCCGGTGGCGCGCACCCGACGGACGACGCCGGCCTTCTCCAGGAGGGCCACCGCGTCCCGGAGATCGCGCGCCCGCGCCGCCGGGTCCGCGCGGGAATAGACGAACTTCCGTCCCGCCGTCCGCGCCGCGGCCGAGAACACGCGATCCAGGTGGGCGTGCCGGGAACGGCGGGCGTACTTGTGGAAGTCGTCGCGCATCGTCTGCACGATCGCCGCCTGAAGCCGCAGTGCCCGCGCCGCGCTCCCGCTCTCGAGGTACTCCGCCACGACCCCCGGCATCCCGCCGAGCAGCAGGTAGGTTCGGAGCAGCCGCGACAGGTGTGCCGCCGCCACCGGCGAAGCCGACTCCGGGCTCCGCGACGCGGCCAGGGCGCCCGCTTCCCCGGCGGCGAGGAGGAACTCGGCGAAGGACAGCGGATGGAGGTACCAGGACTCGAGGCGGCCGACCGGCATCCGCAGGTCTTCGGAGTCGAGGGCGAATTCCAGCAGGGACCCGGCGGCGACCACCGGCAACTCCGGCATCCGTTCCCGGAACCAGCGGAGCGCCCCGATGGCCCGGGGACAGTCCTGGACCTCGTCGAGAAAGAGGAGCGTCCGTCCCGGCTCGACCGGGCGCCCGCGAAGCACCGCGATCCGGTCGAGGATCGCCCGCGGCTCCGGCGTGTCGAAACACTCCCGGTAGGCCGGCTGCCGCTCGAAATCGATCTCCGCGAAGTCCTCGAACCGACGCGCGGCGAGCGCCCGGATCGTCCAGGTCTTCCCCACCTGCCGGGCCCCCCGGAGCAGCAGCGGCAGCCGGCGCCGGTCGGCGGCCCACTCGTCCAGGGCGGCGTCCAGAAAACGGTCCATCGGCGCCTCCGCTGCCGAGCGTATCACGGCATTGGCGAAAATACAGGGGAATAATCGCCATCCGCTGGCGAAAAATGGGGCCTTTTTCGGCACCTCATGCCGTGGACGCGCTTCCAAAAGCGCCGGGCCGGGCGTTCGGAGATCGGCCCCGACGGAGGGACGGGGAACGGGAACGCCGGGCCGCGCCGGGCCGCTCCCCGACTCGACCGGGAGAGCGGACCGCGCTCGTAGGATTTTCGCGGGCGGCGCGGGTCCCGGGTCTTCGGGCGCCGCGTTCCCCCCGGTGACCGGCTGCCAGCCGTGAACGACGAACACACCTTCAATACTGCCCTCGCCGCCGCCCTGCGGCAGCGGAACCCGCGCTGGCGAGCCGACGGAGCGCTGGAGGCGGAGCCGATCGGCGCGCTCCCCGGCGGCCGGCGGCCCGAGGTGCTCCTCCGGGAGAGCGGCGGCAGCCCGGTCGTGATCGAGACCGAGTTCCGTCCGGCCGCCACCGTCGAGCGCGACGCCCGGAGCCGCCTCGGCGAGGCGATCACCGACGGCGCCGCGATCGTCGAACACGCGGTGGCGCTGCGGGCGCCGGCCGCACTGCGCGAGGTCGGGCAGCACCGGCTGGAATCGGCGGTGGGCGAGGCCCGTTTCGAGTACTGCCTCTGGTCGCTCGAAGGCGAAGAACACCGGCGCTGGCCGGCCGCCGGCTGGCTGGACGGCGACCTCGACGCGCTGGCCGGCCTCATCGAGTCCGGCACCCTCTCCGAGCGCCTGGTCGCCCGGATGCTGGAGTCGCTGGAAAAGGGAGTCGCCGCGGCGACCTGGCGCCTGCGCGACCTCTGCGCGGAGCGCCCGGATATCGAGACCTGGATCGCCGAACCGCTGCACCAGGCCCGGGGCGAGCAGACGACGCGCATGGGAATGGCCATCATCGCCGACGCGCTCACCTTCCAGACGATGATCACCGGGTTCCGGGGCGTCCTCTCGATCCGGGATCTGGTCGGCGACAGCGGTTTCGTCTCCAAATTCAAGACGCTCGACGAATGGGAGCGCATCCTCCGCGACATCAACTACTGGCCCATCTTCGAGGTGGCCTGCCAGGTGCTGCGCGCGGTTCCCGAAGGGGTGGGCGGGCAGGTATTGACGCTGCTGGCGGCGGTGGCGCAGGAACTCGCCGACTCCGGCGTGACCCGGTCGCACGACCTGTCCGGGCGGCTGTTCCAGCGGCTGATCACCGACCGGAAGTTCCTCGCCACCTTCTATACCCGCCCGGCCGCGGCCACCCTGCTCGCCGAGATGGCGGTCGCGAAGATGGCGGTGGACTGGAGCGACTCCGCCGCGGTGAAACGCCTCCGCCTCGCCGACTTCGCCTGCGGCACCGGGACCCTGCTCACCGCCGCCTACCGGGCGGTCGCCCGCCGCCACCGGCGCACCGGGGGAGACGACCGGGAACTCCATGCGGCCATGATCGAGCAGTGCCTGATCGCGACCGACATCATGCCGGCGGCGACCCACCTGACCACCTCGATGCTGGCGAGCGCCAACCCGGCGACGCTCTTCGGACAGACGAGCGTCTATACCCTGCCGTACGGGCGGGCCGAGATCGGCGGGACCTCCGAGATCCGCATCGGGGCGCTGGACCTGCTCGACGAGCGCTCCGGCATCTCGCTGTTCCCGACAGGTATCCGCCGGGTGGGGCCGACGAGTTCGGACGCGGAAGTCGGCGGCGGGGACCTCTCCGAGTTCGCCGTCCCGAACGAGAGTCTGGACCTGGTCATCATGAACCCGCCGTTCACCCGTCCCACGAACCACGAGATCACCGGGGTGCCGGTCCCTTCCTTCGCCGGTTTCGATACCAGTTCCCTCGAACAGCGCCGGATGTCGGAAGCGCTGCGGCGGCGCAAACGGCGGGTTCCCGACGCGGTCGGCCACGGGAATGCGGGACTGGCGTCGAACTTCCTCGACCTGGCGCAGGGGAAGTTGAAGCCCGGCGGGACGCTGGCGCTGGTGATGCCCCTGGTCCTGGTGAGCGGCGCGGCCTGGAGAGCGGCACGCCGGCTGCTGGACACGCAGTACGAGGACCTGGTCTTCGTCACCATCGCGCAGGGCGGCTCCGACGATCGTTCCTTCTCGGCGGACACCGGAATGGCCGAAGTGCTGGTCGTGGCCCGCAAGCGTTCCCGGACGGAAGCCGAATCCTCCGACCTGCGGACGACCGCCTCCTGGGTGGCGCTCCGCGGGCGGCCGCGTTCGGAGATGGAAGCCGAAGAGGTCGCTCGCCGCCTCGCGGACACCGGGGCATCGGACGAACGCTGTCGTTCGGTACTGGCCGGGGAGAGCGTGCTGGCGCAGGTGATCGAGGCGCCGGTGCGGGCCGGCGGCTGCGCCCAGGTGAGCGACCTGTCCGTCGCCGAGACCGCGCTCGCGCTCGAGGACGGGGCACTGCGGCTCCCGGGCCGGTCGGAGGAGGAGGCGTTGCCGATCACCGTCCTCTCCGAAGTCGGGAAGAAGGGCCCGCTGCATCGCGATATCAACGGCCTGAACGCCGACGGGACCTACCGGGGGCCGTTCGACATCCTGCCGACGGCGGTCGAGGAAGTCCCGACCTGGCCGGTGCTCTGGAGTCACGAAGTGGACCGGGAGCGGCGCCTGACCGTCGCCCCCGACCGTCAGGGCCGCGTCCGCCCGGACATGGAAGCGAAAGCCGAACGCGTCTGGGAGTCGGCGGCGCATCTGCACTTCAACCTGGACTTCCAGGTGAACGCCCAACCGCTGGCCGCCTGCTGGACCGCCGACCGGACGATGGGCGGACGGGCCTGGCCCACCGTCGCCGCCGCGGACCCGGCTCTCGAAAAAGCGCTGCTCCTGTGGGCGAACACGACCCTCGGCCTGCTCCTCTTCTGGTGGAAGGCGAGCCGGCAGCAGTCCGGTCGCGCCTCCCTGACCGGCAGCCGACTGGTGGCCCTCCCGGTCCTGGATGTCCGGCGACTGGACGCGTCCCGACTCGCGAAGGCCGCCGGGTTGTTCGACGACTTCTCGCAGCGGGACCTCCTGCCGGCCAACGAAGCCTGGCGGGACCCCGTCCGCGCCGACCTCGACCGGGCGGTGCTGGTCGAACTCCTGGGGCTGCCGGAACGGATCCTGGAACCGCTGGCCCTGCTCCGCCGGAAGTGGTGCGCCGAACCGAGCGTCCACGGCGGCAAACCCACCCGCCCGACCCCCGCCGCCGCGTAGCCGCTTTCTCCGCGACCCGGTTGACCCGGCGCCGCCCGGTGTCCGGACGCCGAGCACCCCGCCGCGAACGGGGCCGGCCGCCGCCTGAACCCGGAGGCAACCGCTTATGGGATGCGCCCCTCCGCGCGGTCGATGACGGCGGCCAAGGCGATCAGGCGCTCCGCCTGCTCGGAGGCGAATCGTTCCCGTTCCTCATCATCCCAACCGCCGACCTCCCGAATCCGGCAGACCTCGACGGGCCAGTAGGTCGTCCACTTGCCACGGCGCCCGCCCCTCTTCGCTTCGGGGGACTTGGACAAGGCCTCGGCGAACCACGCCTTCATTCCGGCCTGGGGAACCTTCGACGCCCGAGGCCACTCGACGCCCAACAACACCTGCGGCTCCCACAGGTTCAGCCAAACGCCGTTGAACCGTTCCTGGGTCCAGTGGCCGGTGCGGTGCAGGCGGAGACGGTTGATCGGATTGCCATCCGGGTCCAGATGCCAGCCGGGCAGCCGCCCGTCGGCTCTCGCCCGGTCGATGTTCGCCTCAACCGACTCCATGAGGCCGTGCCTCCTCTCGATCCGCTTCGTGGCCCCTTCCAGAAACCGATACACCCGAACGATGTGCTCCACCGTCCGCTTCAGGTTTACCCGCCCGTCGCGATCGAGAGCCAGGTAACTCCCACGTCCTTCCTGAGGCCCGTCGAATCGGACGATCGAGAGTTTCGGCCATGCTCCCGGATAGAGTGATCCTGGTTTGTCCAGATGCGCGTCCAAGCCGAGCAGATTTGCATCCTGCGTGTACTCACGGAAGAGTCTGCGCAAAGTCGCGCTGTCGGTCTTTGCCTTGTCCCGAAAGGCCTGCACCCCCAACTCGTGCAAGCCTTTGCCGTCGCACCGGATCTGGATTCGGACATTCATTCCATCCCACGGGCGATGGACTTGGTCGCAGAACAAGTGGAGATATGTATCCACATTCCTGATAGTGTCCGAATGCCACCAAGCGTGGACTCTCTCGGCTTCCAACCCGCGTTCCAGATCGGCGTAGTAGCCCTCGCATTCCCGCCGGGTCCATTCGGACGGTGTCTTTTCGGCATAACTCCGGGTCTCTTGCTCGAAGCCATGCCAGTAAGTACGGAACTCATCCACGATCCGGTTCCCGATCTGCGGATGAGCGTCGAGCACTCGCAGCAGGTCACTCCGGCCGAAGACGCCGCACTCCTTGACGGAAAGTCTGGATTCCAGGTGACGCGGAGACTCGTTCCCGGTCTTGACATACACCGGGATGATGCGGGAGAACGGATGTTGCCTCTCCGTCTCCTTCACATAGCCCTCGATCTGCCCTTTGCGCTCCTTGGTGAAGGTCTTGTCCTCGATGAGGAGAATCAGTTTCCCGTCACTCGTCTCGATATCGGCACGGACATCGATGCGGTTTTCCTGAGTCGTGACCTCGATGGCCTCTGCTACGTCCGGACTCCAAGCCTTCAGATCTCGGGCCGGGTGGCTCCGTACGAGGGCTCGGAGCAGTGCCCGGCCGAGGCGGTGCATGCGGCCGTCGTGAGAGTCCGGCTCGGAGTCCTTCCCGATTTCCGGTCGGGCCCAGTCCAGGATGTAGGCGAGTGTCGCGTCCTGGTCCAACTCCTTCGTGGCGAACTCGTAGAGGTTGGGAAGGCGATAGGTCGTGTCCGGCATGGAGGCTCCGTACGCGCTCCCATCCTACTTGTGGCGGCTGGCGAGGCGCAAGCACATTTCGGCGAGGCGGCGGCGGAGGCGGGTGGGGCGCTCGACGGTGACGCTGTCGCCCCAGGTGAAGAGGTGCCGGCAGATCTCGGTCTCGCCGCCGGCGGTGAAGCGGACGGTGAGGGCGCCGTCGTCGTTCCGGGTGAGGGTCTGGGTGGGGTGGAAACGCCAGGCCGCGGCTTCGGCGGCGGCTTCGGGAGCGAAACGCAGCACGACCTCGAAGGGCTCCTGCTGGTAGATGCCGAAGGAGCGCTCGGCGTAGCGGCGGAGGTCGAAGTCGGGGTCGGCCTCGAAACCCTCGTCGGTGAGGACCGGGTCGGCCAGGCGGTCGAGCCGCCAGAGGCGCGGGTCTCCGCCCCGGGCGGTCGGGCCCACCAGGTAGGAGTGCGCGCCGTGGACGATGCCGTAGGGGCGGACCGAGCGTCGGGCCTCGCCCTTCCCGGGGGAGCGGTAGGCGAAATCCACGACGCGATAGCGGCGGATCGCTTCCCGCAGTTGGTCGAGGAGGCCCGGTTCGAGGATGGGTGACGGGCCCGGCTGCATGGCGAGGCGCTCGGTGCCCAGGATCAGTTCGAGGTCACAGTCGTGATCGGGAGAGGAGGAGCGATGCCGCTGCAGCGCCCGCAGTTTCTGCGCGCAGTCCCGCACCCGGGCCGCCCGCTCCGCCGCTCCGGCCCGGGCCAGGGTCTCGGCGGAGAGTTCCAGTTCGGCCAGATCCTGCGGCGGGATTCCGAGGAGGCCGGCCAACTTGGCGGACCGGAGTCTCCACCGCAGGCGGCGGTCGCCGAAGCACTCCCGCCGCTCCAGCGGGCCGAACGCCTGCTCCACGGCGGCGCGGCGCCGTTCGGCGGTCCGGCGACTGATCCGGAATTCCTCGGCGATCCGATCCATCGTCAGGCCGGTGTGCGAGGCCTGCAGGCGGACGGCGAGATCCACGATGTCGGTGGCTCTTTCGTAGCGCATATGGCTGTTCTTCTTTCCTTTTTCGTATGGGCCCGGCCGCCGGGATCCGGCGGGGGTTCGTATGGGGGATTCGTAGGGGTGGGGGTTCGCCCTGCCGGGGTCCGGCTGCCGGGGTCCGGCAGCCGCTGCGCCGGCCGACCCGGCGCTGGTCTTCGAGGGGCGTTTTCGTGGCCGGGCGACCGAAGGGGGTCGGTGACGCCCTCCGGCGCGGTATCCGTATGCCGAGGATGGTAGGCGCCCGGCGCGTCAAGAATCGTCATCCCCCTCGGGAGGCGCGTCCGGGACCGGCGCGGCCCCGGCGATCCGGGCCGCCGCCGGAAGGGGAACCCGCGCGGGCTCCGTGGCGCCGCGCCGCCGGCGGACCCCTCCGCAGCGTAGGGGGCCGCTGCGTCAGATTCGGTCGCACCGGGCGCCGGGGAGCAGCGGCCCCGGCGAACGTCGGCCGAAGCGGCGGCGCTACGGCGGTTCTCGGAGTGGGCGGCGATCCCGTAGCGGGCCCCGCGCCGGCGCGTCTCGCGGAGCAGCGTCACGACGACGCGGGCGGTGCCGCCGATGGGATGGCCGAGGGCGGCAGCGCCGCCGCCGAGCCGCCGCCGAGCCGCCGGGCAGCATAGGAAGCCGCTGCGTCAGGTCCGGTCGCACCGGCCCCGGGCTTCCAGACGGGAAGCGCCGGCCCCGGCGAACGCCGGCCGAAGCGGCGGCGTTACGGCAGGTTCTCGAAGAGGGCAGCGACGCCCATTCCGTCGCTGACGCCGAGGGCGACGGCGGCGCCGCCGGGCGGCGTAGGGGCCGCCGCCGGGCAGCGTAGGGGCCGCCGCGTCAGATCCGGTCGCACCGGGTTGGCCGGGAAGCGCCCGCCCGGGGAACGCCGGCGGAAGCGGCGGCGCTACGCCAGGTTCTCGAAGAGGGCGGCGACGCCCATCCCGCCGCTGACGCAGAGGGTGGCGATCCCGTAGCGGGCCCCGCGCCGGCGCATCTCGTGGAGCAGCGTCACCACGATGCGGGCGCCGGTGGCGCCGATGGGGTGGCCGAGCGCGATGGCGCCGCCGTTCCGGTTCAGGCGGTCGGGGGCGATCTCGAGGTCCCGGAGGCAGGCGAGCACCTGCGGCGCGAAGGCTTCGTTCAGTTCGACGATCTCCACTTCGGCGAGGGCCACGCCGGCGCGGTCCGACAGCCGCCGGACCGCGGGGACCGGGCCGATCCCCATGATCCGGGGGTCCACCCCGGCGGTCGCCGAAGCCACCAGGCGCGCCAGCGGGCGAACTCCCAGGCGGCGCGCGGCCGCTTCCGCCAGGACCAGGACCGCCGCGCCGCCGTCGGTGATCCCCGAGGAGTTCCCGGCGGTGACCACGCCGCCCTCCCGGAACACCGGGCGCAGCCGGGCGAGCGAGGCGGCGGTGACCCCGTCCCGCGGATGCTCGTCGGCGGCCACCTCGACCGCGCCCTCGCCCCGCCCCGAGCCCCGGCGGCGTTCGGCGCGCACCGGGACGATCTCGTCGGCGAAACGGCCGGCGGCCCGCGCCGCTTCCGCCCGCTGCTGGCTGGCCGCGGCGTAGTCGTCGCTCTCGGCGCGGGAGATCCGGTAGCGCTCGGCCAGCGTCTCCGCGGTTTCGCCCATCAGTCGGTCGGCGAGCGGACAGTGGAAGCCGTCGCGGTACATCCCGTCCTCCACCGGCGCGTGGCCCAGCCGTTGGCCGAAACGCGCGCGCGGCAACAGGTAGGGCGTGTTGCTCATGCTCTCCATACCGCCGGCGGCGACGACCTGCGCTTCGCCGAGGCGCACCGCGTTCGCCGCGTCGAGGATCGCCCGGAGACCGGAGGCGCAGGCCTGGTTCACCGTCCGCGCCGGAACCGAGTCGGCGAGGCCGGCGCGGCGCCCGACCTGCCGGGCCGGGTTCGGGCCGGCGCCGGCCTGGCGGGCGTGGCCGAAGATCACTTCTTCCACCGCGTCCGGCGGAACCCCGGAAGACTCGATCGCGCCGGCGAGCGCGGCGGCGCCCAACTCCGGGGCCGTCATCCCCGAGAGCGCGCCGCCGAACTTGCCGATGGGCGTGCGCCGGGCGCCGGCGAGGACCACCGACCCCGCCGCGGCGGTCATCGGCGCGGCGACCCGGGAAAGAAACCCGAACCCGCGGCGGGAACGGAGCCGCCGACAGCGCCGGAAGCGCCGGGCTCAGGCGCGGCGGACATACTCGAAGGCGAGCGGCTTGCCGTCCACGCCCGACCGCGGCGGGGCGATCCAGTGCGCCATCTTCCCCGGCTCGGTCACCGGCTGCATCAGGCTGGTCACGAACTCGCGGTCCGCCTCCGTCGGCAGCCAGGCATTGCGCCCGCGCTCCCACTCGGCCTCGGTCAGCAAGGCGCCCGACGGGTCGAAACGGTGGTCGGCGTGGATGCCGATGCGGCGGTGGAACCTCCGGTGCGGCAGGGTCAGCCGGTCCGGCAACCCGGCCGCTTCGAGGATCCGGTTCCAGCGGGCCAGGCCCCGTTCGCAGTCGCGGAGGTATTCGTCGCGCAGCACCTCGTTCATCGCGTTCCGCAGCGGCGCTTCCCGGCGCGCCAGCGAACCGTTCTCCGCCGCCTCGAACTCGTACACCCCGTCGAGGGCGGCGTGATCCCGGTGGTTCTTCTCCCGCGCCCGACCTTTCAGCCCGCTGCCGAAGTAGTGGGCGGCGTTCGAGGAGATCTCGCCGCCGAAGAGATCCAGCGAAACGCTGAACCAGAAGTTGATATGGCGCTGCAGCAGCGGCAGGTCGAAGGCGCCGGCCGACCGCGGGTCCTCGAACCCCGAGGTCAGCAACTCCGCGGTGCGTTCCACGATGCGGCCCACGCCGGTTTCGCCGACCGACATGTGGAACGCCTCTTCGGTGAGCATGAAACGGGTGGTGCGGGAGAGCGGGTCGAAGGCGCTCTCGGCGAGCGAGAGCAACTGGTACTTGCCGTCGCGGTCGGTGAACATGGTGAACAGGTAGAAGTTCAGCCAGTCGTCGCAGGGTTCGTTGAACGCCTGCAGGATGCGGGGGCGGTCGGCGTCGCCGCTCGAGCGGGTGAGCAGCGCGTCCGCTTCCTCCCGGCCGTCGCGCCCGAAGAAGGAATGGAGGAGGTACACCATCGCCCACAGGTGGCGGCCTTCCTCCACATTCACCTGGAAGAGGTTGCGGAGGTCGTAGAGGCTGGGCGCGGTGTTGCCCAGGCGGCGCTGCTGCTCGACGCTGGCCGGTTCGGTGTCGCCCTGGGTGACGATCAGGCGGCGCAGGTCGGTGCGGAATTCGCCGGGGACTTCCTGCCATACCGGCTGGCCGGCGAAGTCGCCGAAACCGATGCGGCGGTCCGGCTCCGGGGGCGCCAGGAAGATGCCCCAGCGGTATTCCGGCATCCGCACGAAGTCGAAGTGCGACCAGCCGGAGGGTTCCACCGAGACTGCGGTGCGGAGGAAGATCTCGTCCGCCTGGAAGTCGGCGGGCCCCATCTCCCGCCACCAGTCGAGGAATGCCGGCTGCCAGCGCAGCAGCGCCCGCTGCAGACGGGGATCCCCGGAGAGATCCACATTGTTCGGAATGCGGGAGTCGAGTTCGGACATCGGATCGGACCGGCGGGCGCGGGGCGGGGTCAGGTGCGTTCGCGGTCGAAGGCGGCGCGCTCCGGCTTGCCGTAGAGGGTCAGCGCGCCGCGCTCGCCCATGGCGTTCGGCCGCTGGAAGATCCAGTTCTGCCAGGCGGAGAGGCGGCCGAAGATCTTGGTCTCCATGGTCTCCGGCCCGGCGAAACGCAGCGACGCCTCCATGCCGGTGAGGGCGTCCGGGGAGAAACCGGCGCGCTCTTCCACCGCCAGGCGCAACTCGTCCTCCCAGTCCAGGTCGTCGGGAGCGAAGGTGGCGAGGCCGAGCGAAAGGGCTTCCGCCGCGGGGAGGGATCCCCGGCCGCGCGCCGCCGCGACCCGCTCCGGGGCGCCGAGGAAGCGACTCTCCAGGCGGGAGAGGCCGTTCCCCATCGGGTAGGCGCCGAAGTTGGCCTCGGTGAGTTCCACCCGGGCCGGGCGGTCGGGGTCGTCGCAGAGGTACCCGCGGTCGGCGGCGAGCAGCAGTTCGGCGAGCGTCCCGGTGAAGGATTCCCCGGCTTCGGCCACCGCGAAGAAACTGCGGGCGGTCTGGTCGAGCCGGCGCAGCGCGCGCGCCATCTTGAGCCGCGCCTCCCGCGCCAGCCAGGCCGGGGAGAGGGCGAGGAGGCGTTCGTCCGCTTCGCGCGCGGCGTCCGGGTCCCCGGCGGCGGCGAGCAGGATCACCCCGATCTCCGGTTCGTCGAAGCGGAGCCGGCAGAGCGCGTCGTCGAGTTCCCGGGCCAGGCGCAGGTGCCAGAGCGAGGAGCCGGCGGCCCGGAGCGCGGCGGGGTCAGCGGGGAACGGGGTCTCGGGGGCGCGGGCGGTGAGGCGGGCGGAGCGGGCGGAGCGGTCGAGGCGGACTTCGAGGTGGCGGTAGCGGAGGGAGTCCTCCGTCTCTTCGGGTTCGAGCGGCTCCAGTTCGATGCCTTCGACCTCCGGCGGAGGGGCCGGCGCGGAAGCCGCGAGCGCCGCTGCCCGTTCCTCGACCAGCGCGGCGAACCGGCTCCTCGGGGCGATCCGGTCCACCAGGCCCCAGTCGAGCGCCCGCTGCCCCTTCACCCCTTCGGCGAGGGTGGAGAAGACATCGGCGTGGTCCCGGCGCACTCCCCGTTTGTCCACCACCCGGGTCAGGCCGCCGGTGCCGGGGAGGACGCCGAGCAGCGGGGCTTCCGGGAGCGATACCGCCGAAGCGCCGTCGTCCACCAGCAGGATCTCGGCGCAGGCGAGCGCCAGTTCGTAGCCGCCGCCGGCGGTGATGCCGGCGAGGGCCGCCAGGTATCGCTGCCCGCTCCCGGAACCGGCGTCCTCGATGGCCAGACGGGTCTCGTTCGTGAACTTGCAGAAGTTGACCTTGAAGCGGTGCGACGAGGCCGCCAGCATGAAGATGTTGGCCCCGGAGGAGAACACCCGGTCGAGCGCGCTGTCGAGGATCACGCAGCGGACTTCGGGGTGGGTGAAGCGCAGCCGTTCCACCGCGTCCGCGAGTTCGATATCCACGCCCAGGTCGTAACTGTTCAGTTTCAGTTGGTAGCCGGGATGGAGGCCGCCGTTCTCGTCCACTTCGAGGGTGAGCCGGGCGCGGTCGCCGTCCGTACGGAGACGCCAGTGCCGGTAGCGCGAGGGGTGCGTCTCGAACTGCACCGGGGGCGGGGCGGGGGCGGAACCGGCCATCGGCCCGGCATTATCGCCCCGGCGCCCCCGCCGGCCGGCCTCGCGCCGGCCCCGGAACCGGCGCGCCTCCGCCCCGCCGCGTCGCCGCCGGCCCCGTTCGGACGACCGCCCGGTCCGGGCGGCGGGCCGCTCCGGGCTGGCTGACGCCGGGACGCTGTGGCGCAACGGGGGTCCCCTTGGCGGAATCGGGGGACCGGGGGCGACCGGCTGACTACGCTTCCGGGCGATGACCGCGCTGCCGCCGCCGGGGCGCCGGCGCAACGGTCCCCGGACCGGTTTCCGGGGGGCGGGGGCGCTCCTCCTCGCCGCCGCCGTTCCCGCCGCGAGCGCGCTCGCCGCCGGCGGGAGCGGAGTCGCCGGCGCCGGCAGGCCGGTCACCGCCGCGGGGAGCGCGCCTGTCGATGGCGGAAGCGGGATCACCGGGAACGGGGGCGGGATCGGCGACGACCGGAATGCGGGCGCCGGCGGCGGGACCGTGGTCGCCGATGCCGGAAGCGGAGTCGTCCACGGCGGGAGCGGGAGAGCGAGCGCCGCCGGGGGGAGGGGGGCGGCCATCGGGGCGAACGCGGCGCGGAAGAGGTCGTCCGGCCCGGCGTCGGCGCGGCAGGCGCCCCGGGAACTGGTGGAGCCGGACGAGCGGCTGGCGCTCGAGACCGCGCTGGGGCTGCCCCGGACCGGCGGGTACGACCTCTCGCCGGACGGGCGGCGCGCCGTCGTCTCGGTCGCGCTCGGGTACCGGTCGGGCCTCTTCCTGGTCGCCGGCGGGGCGGCGCCGGGGGAACTGACCCGGGGGCGGCGGTGGGACTCGGCGCCGCGCTTCGCCGGGGACGCGCAGACGGTGATCTTCGTGTCCGGGCGGCGGCCGCGCGGGCCGGAGCCGGAGAGCGGGCGGCTGTTCCGGCTGCGACTCGGCGGGGAGCCGGAACCGCTGACCGGCGCGGACCTCGCCGCGCGGGCGCCGGCGGTCTCCCCGGACGGGGAGCGGGTGGCGTTCCTGGGCCGTTCGGTCGGGGATTCCGTCTCCGGGGAGAACGGGGAGGACCCCGGCTACGACCTCTGGACGATCCCCGCCGCCGGGGGCGAGCCGCGCCGGGTCACCTCGCATCCCGGGGACGAAGGGGCGCCGGTCTGGTCGCCGGACGGTCGGTTCCTCGCCTACGCCTTCGACGCCGGCCGCGCCGGGTTCGCCGGGGACCCGCGCCGCGGCCCCGCCCCGGCCCACTCCGGGGTCGCCGTGGTCGCCGCGGACGCCGCGTTCGTTCCTGACGGCGGCGACCCGGCGGCGGCGCCCCGGGTGCTGTTGTCCGACGGAACGCTGCCGCCGCGCGGGACGCCGGCGAGCGCGCCCACCTGGACTCCCGACGGCGCCGGGCTGGTCTGGGCGGCGCCCTTCGCACCGACAACGGAGGCGGAACCGTTCGACGCCCTCTACCTGCTCGACGCTGCCGGCGAGACCGAGCCCCGCCCGCTGGTTACGGCGGCCGGCGCGGATCTCTCGCAGCCGGCGTTTCGGCCGCTGTCCGCCTCCGGGTCCGGGGACGAGGCGGCCGGCGACTCCACCCCCGACCCGATCGCCGGGGACCTGGCCGGGGACCTGGCCTGGGACCTGGCCTGGATCGCGGACGACGGGGCTTCCCGGCGGCTCCACCGGGCCGCGCTGCAGCGGGACGGGAGCGGGGAGATCGCCGTCTCCGGGCGGGTGCGGGTGGTGACCCGGGGCCGCGGCGTCGCGTCCGCTCCGGGATGGACCGCGGACGGTTCCCGGCTGGCGGCGCTCCACGAATCGGCGGTCTCGCCCCGGGATCTGTGGATCTTCCCGATCTCCGGGGGCCGGGAGCGGCTCAGCGACACCCTGTTCCCCGAACTGGATGTGCGGGCGTTCTCCCGGCCGGAAGTCCTGGCAGTCGTCGCCGGGGACGGCTTCGCCACGAACGCCCTGCTCTACCGGCCCGCCGGAGGAGACCCCGAGGAACCCGAAGCCGGCGCGCCGCTGCTGGTCCACCTGCGGGGGCCGGCCGGCCAGGGCTTCCGGGCCGGGTTCGATCCACTGGTGCAGTTGCTGGCCGAACGCGGCTACGCGGTGCTGGTCCCGAATGTCCGGGGCGGACGGGGCCGGGGCGGCGCCTTCGCCGCGGCGAACGACGGGGACTGGGGCGGCGGCGACCTCTCCGACCTGGTCGCCGCCACCCGGACCGCGCAGGCCCTCCCCGGCGTCGCTCCCGACCGGGCCGGCGTGTTCGGGGTGGGCTACGGCGGGTTCCTCGCGCTGGCCGCGCTGGCCCGGCATCCGGACCTCTTCGAGTGCGGGGTGGAGGCGATGGGGACCGCCGACTTCGTCCGCCTCCGCCGCGCCCTCGACCCGGCGCGGCGGCGGGAGTTGGAGAACGAACTGGGCCCGCTGCGGGGGAACCTCGCGACCTGGCGGCGCCTGTCGCTCACCGGCGAGGGCGCGGCGGTGCGGGCGCCGCTGCTGTCCTTCCACGGCGAGGAAGTCCCGGAGTCCCCCTTCGCCGCCAAGGAAGACTTCCTGGACGAACTCCGGCAGCGGGCCGATTACCCGCTGGTGGAGTTGTACTTCCGGGCCGACTCGGGCCGGGCCGTGTTCCGCCCCGAGACCGACCGGGGCGCCGCCTACGGCTTCCTGGCCAAGGTCTTCGAGTTCCTCTCGCTCCATCTCCCGGTGGACTGAGCCCGACCGCGAACCGGGGCGGGCGCGGAAGGCCCCGGACCGACGAACTCGGACCGGAATCGGCGGGGATTCGGGGGAGAGGCGGACTTCCGGGGGGATTCGGGCCGGGCGGTGTTCCGCCCCGAGACCGACCGGGGGCGCCGCCTACGGCTTCCGGGCCGAGGTCTTCGAGTTCCTCTCGCTGCCTCTCCCGGTGGACGGAGCCCGACCGCGGACCGGAGCGGGCGCGAGACGGACGACTCGAGCGGGAATTCGGCGGGGATTCGAGGAGAGCCGGCCGGTACTCCCTTCGGGGAGTCGGCTCCCCCGGTCGGGACCGTCGCGTCCCGCTCCATCTCCCGGTGGAGTGAAACCGGGCGGCCGGCCTCCCGAGCCGAGGTCGGACCGGAAGTCAGCCGGGGATCTGGTTCGCGGCGTGGTAGGAACTGCGCACCAGCGGGCCGGCCTCCACATGCCGCAGACCGAGGCGGCGCCCCCGCTCGGCGAGGTCGGCGAATTCCCCGGGCGGGACGAAGCGCTGCACCGGGAGGTGCCGCGGCGTCGGCTGGAGGTACTGCCCGGCCGTCAGGATGTCCACCCGCCGCTCCACCAGGTCGGCCATCAGCCGGTCCAACTCGGCGGCGGTCTCGCCGAGGCCCAGCATGACGCCGGTCTTGGTGATCGCTTCCGGGCGCAGGGTCTTGGCCCGGCGCAGCAGGTCCAGCGATCGCCCGTAGCGGGCGCCGGGGCGCACCTCCCGGTAGAGGCGGGGCACCGTCTCCACATTGTGGTTCAGGATCTCGGGCGCCTCCGCCAGCACCGCCGCGAGGGCGTCGGCGTCTCCCCGGAAGTCCGGGATGAGCACCTCGACGGTGGTCCCCGGGTTCCGCCGGCGCACCTCCCGGACGGTGGCCGCGAAGATCGCCGCGCCCCCGTCCGCGAGATCGTCCCGGTTCACCGAGGTGAGGACCGCGTGGCGGAGGCCCATCGCCGCCACCGCCTCCGCCACCCGGACCGGTTCCTCTTCGTCGAGTCCGTCCGGGAGCCCGGTGGCGACCGCGCAGAAGCCGCAGGCGCGGGTGCAGACCGCGCCCAGGATCATGAAAGTGGCGGTGCCTTCGCCCCAGCACTCCGCCAGGTTGGGGCAGCGGGCCTCCTCGCAGACGGTGTGGAGGGCCTTCTCCCGCATCAGCCGCCGCAGGCGCGCCCAGGCGGGGCCGGAGGGAACCTTCACCCGCAGCCAGTCGGGCCGGCGGCGGCGCGGGGCGGGCGCCGGAGCACCGGCCGGGAGGGCTGCCGGCGGGGAAGCGCCGGCCGAGAGGACCGGCAGCGGGACCTCCGCTCTCCGGGGGCCGGCCCCGGGCGCCGGGTCAGCGCTCAGGCGGGAGCCTCCTGCCAGTTCTCCAGGCGCTGTTTCACCGAGCCCAGGAACCGGTCGGCGACCGCGCCGTCTATGAGCCGGTGGTCGAAGGAGAGGGCCAGGAAGACCATCGAGCGCACCGCGATGGCGTCGCCGGTGACGACCACCGCCCGCTTGTGCACCCCCCCGATCCCCAGGATGGCCGACTGCGGCTGGGCGATGATCGGCGTGCCGAAGAGCGCGCCGTAGGGGCCGGGGTTGGTGATGGTGAAGGTGCCCCCGGCGACCTCCTCCGGGCGGAGCGAGCCGGCGCGGGCGCGGGCGGCGAGGTCGGCGACTCCCCGGGCGATACCCACGAAGTTGCGCTCGTCGGCGCGTTCGAGGACCGGGACGATGAGGCCGTCCGGCAGGGCCACCGCGATGCCGAGGTGCACCGAACGGTGGTGGACGATGCGGTCGCCGTCGAGGGAGGCGTTCAGCAGCGGGAAGTCGGCGAGGGCGTCCACCGTCGCCCGGGCGAAGAAGGGCATCAGGGTGAGCCGGACGCCGGTGCGCTCCTCGAAGGCGGCGGCCTGCCGTTCCCGCACCGCCACCACCGCCGACATATCCACTTCGAAGACGGTGGTCACATGCGCCGCGGTGCGCCGGGAGAGGGTCATGTGCTCGGCGATGGAGCGCCGCATCCGCGACAGCGGCTCGGTATGGCCGTCGGGAGGCGGGGACGCCGCGGGCGCCCGGCCGCCGCCGGTATCGGAAGGCATCGGGGAGGGCCTCGGGACCGGAGCGGGGGAAGGCACGGCGGAGGGGGCCGGGGGGCGCACCGGCTGCGGGACGGGCCGCTCGGCGCTTCCGGGGCGCGGCGGGACCGGGGTCGGCGCGGACGGCGACGGGACTTCGGGCGAAGGCGCCGGGAGCGGCGGCGGAATCTCGGGGGCGATCTCCGGGGGCGCGGGGTCGGGCGCGATCGGCGGGGATGCGGGCGCCGCGGGTTCCCGACTCCGCAGCCGCTCGATCCAGGCGAGCATGTCCCGCTTGCTCACCCGGCCGCCCTCGCCGGTTCCGGGCACTTCGGCGAGGTCCACCCCGTGTTCCTTCGCCATCCGGCGCACCAGCGGCGAACTCCGGGGACGCTTCCGAGCGCCGGGGGACGCCTCCCCGGGGGCCGCCGCGGCGGCACGGGCCGGGGCGGTCGGCCCAACCGGGTCGGCAGCGCTCGCCGGCGCCTCCGGCGATCGGTCGTCGTGGGCGGCCCGGGGACCGGACGGGGGCGCCGTTTCCCCGGTCTCCTCCCCGGGGGCGGCGATACGGGCCACGACGGTGTTCACCGCCACCGTCTCGCCCTCGGCGACCAGGATCTCCGCCAGGCTGCCGGCGACCGCCGCCGGCACCTCGGTGTCCACCTTGTCGGTGGCCAGGTCGAAGAGCGGATCGTCCCGGTCCACCGCGTCGCCCACCGCGACCCGCCACTTGGTGATGGTGCCTTCGGTGATGCTCTCCCCCATCTGGGGCAGGATCACATCCGTCGGCACGACCCGAATTCTACCCGCCGACCGGCCTCCCGAAGGGCGGCTCCGGCGGTCGGACGCCGGCGCCGCACCGCGCCGGCGCCAAGACCGGAACGAGAGCGGGGAAACGACGACGGAAGGCGGTTCGAGGCCGTCGGAGCGCCGGGTCGGGAGCGTCACGGTTCCGCCCGGCGCGGACACCCCGCCGGCCGGTGGCGCCGCGCGCACGCCGGCCGGCGCAGCGCGATAGGGTTCCTTCCAATGATCCGGCGGCTGATCGAGAGATTCAGGGTCGGATCCGAGCACCCCGACCGTTCCATCGAGGAGGAACGGCGTATGAGCGAGCCGCAGAGCAACGCGCCGGTGACGGAGAAGCCGCCGCACGGTTACATCATCGTCGGCTACGACGGTGAGAACTACCGGCCGCTTCTCCTCGGAGCCATCGGCCACTCCATCGAGTTCGACGAAGAGGCGCTGATGTTGTTGTGCGGGGTCGAACGGCCTCGTGTCGGGGAGCGCAAGATGTGGGTCCCGGTGAAGTCCGTGCCGGACGATGACCTCCAGAGACTCCGGACGCTGCTCTCGTCGATCCCGACCGGTGCGCAGACTTGAAGCGCGCCAAAGGGGTCCCCTTCGATCCGGCCGGGGCTGGAGGGATGATGCTGTCGCTACCGACGGAGGTGGCGACCGCGCTGGTGGACGGTCTGCTGGCGCGGGCGCGCTGGCCGGTCTGGATCACCGCCATCGGCCTGTTCCTGACCGGTCTCGGCGCGATGGCAGCGTGGTTCATCCGCTGACCGATCCCTGCCCGGGCGTGAAGGCCTCCCGGGAGAACGCCCCCGAACCGACGGAGGATCGACGCCGGGGAAGTTCGGTCCTCGCTGCGCCGGAGTCCTCCGCTCCGGCGCCGGCCTCACCGAGCGCGGCGCCATCGATTGGCGCTGCGATCCGACGCCGCCCCGGGGAGCCGGCGCGGAACCGGGCCTGCCGGCGGAACCGCGATCTCCGGGGACGCCCGCCGCGACAGGGTTCCTCCCAATGATCCGGCGACTGATCGAGAGATTCAGGGTCGGATCCGAGCACCCCAACCGTTCCATCGAGGATGAACGGCCCATGAGTGAACCGCGGGAAGACACACCGGTGGCGGAGAAGGCGCCACACGGCTACATCATCGTCGGCTACGACGGTGAAAACTACCGGCCGCTGCTCATCGGAGCCATCGGCCACTCCATCGAGTTCGACGAGAAGTCCCTGATGGGGCTGTGCGGAATCCATCCGTCGCCGGTCCGGCGGCGCACCATGGAGGTTCCGGTCAAGTCGGTGCCGGCCGACGACCTGGAGAAACTGCGGAACCTGCTCTCGTCGCTCTCGACCGGGGTTCGAACATGAACGGCGTCCGAAGCGTCCCGTTCGATCCGGTCCGGGCGGGGAGCGTGCAGGTGTCGGTCCCGACCGAGGTGGCGACCGCGCTGGTAGGCGGCCTGCTGGCGCGGGCGCGCTGGCCGGTGTGGATCACCGCCATCGGCCTGTTCCTGAGCGGTCTCGGCGCGATGGCGGCGTGGTTCTCCCGCTGACCGTCTTTCCCGCCGCGGCCTGAGAGCATCCGGGGGACCGGCCCGGGAAGCACGGAGGACCGGCGCCGGGGAAGTTCGGTCCTTGCTGCGCCGGAGTCCTCCGCTCCGGCGCCGGCCTCACCGAGCGCGGCGCCATCGATTGGCGCTGCGATCCGACGCCGCCCCGGGGAGCCGGCGCGGAACCGGGCCTGCCGGCGGAACCGCGATCTCCGGGGACGCCCGCCGCGACAGGGTTCCTCCCAATGATCCGGCGACTGATCGAGAGATTCAGAGCCGGACCCGAGCACCCCGACCGTTCCATCGAGGAGGAACGGCCCATGAGCGAGACGAGGGGAGACCCGCCGGTGACCGAGAAGCCGCCGCACAGTTACATCATCGTCGGTTACGACGGTGAGAACTACAGGCCGCTGATCGTCGGGGAGTTCGGGCACTTCATCGAGTTCGACGAGAAGTCCCTGATGGGGCTCTGCGGAATCTACCCGTCGCCGGTCCGGCGGCGCACCATGGAGGTTCCGGTCAAGTCGGTGCCGGCCGACGACCTGGAGAAACTCCGGGCGCTGCTCTCGTCGCTCCCGACCGGGGTTCAGACTTGAACGGCGCCCGGAGGCTCGGCTTCGACCCGGCCGCGGCGGGGAGCGTGCAGGTGTCGGTCCCGACCGAGGTGGCGACCGCGCTGGTGGGCGGCCTGCTGGCGCAGGCGCTCTGGCCGGTGTGGATCACCGCCATCGGCCTGTTCCTGACTCATCTTGGACAGTCTTTTTGCGTTTTGGAGCGTGGCCGGAGGGCAAGTCGTTGGGGCTGTTGGGGTTCGGTTCCGGCGAGGTCTCGATCCTGAACCGCGTGTAGTGCCACGCCTATGGATTCGGACCCGCTCAGATACTTCGATATCACATTGATTTCATTGCCATACCGAGTGAGATGTGTGGTAGGATCGTGCTGTCCCGGCCCGGAACCCCTCCATGTACCCCCGCATCAAGCAGAGCGGCAACCGCCAGTACCTCCAGATCGTCGAGAGCCGCCGCGAAGGCCCGAAGGTCAAGCAGGATGTCCTGTGCACCCTGGGACGGCTGGACGAACTGCGGGAGTCCGGGCAACTCGACCGGCTGACCGCCTCGCTGGCCCGGCACTGCGACCAGTCGCTGGTGCTCTCGGCGGCCCGGGCGGAGTGGGCCGAGAACCCGGAGATCCATCTGCGCCACGTGGGGCCGGGCCTGGTGTTCGACCGTCTCTGGGAGGAGACCGGCTGCCGGGAAGCGGTGTCGGCCCTGGCCGCCGGGCGGCGCTTCGGCTTCGACCTGGAACGGGTGGTGTTCTTCAGCGTGCTGCATCGGTTGTTCGCGCCCGGGTCGGACCGGCAGGCGGAGCGCTGGGGCGCCACCCGCGCGGTGGCCGGACTGGCGCCGCCGGCGCTGCGGCAGCTGTACCGGGCGATGGCCTGGCTGGGCGAACCCTGCGGGGAGAAGGACCCCGACGGGCGGGAGCGGACGACGAAGGATCTCCTCGAAGAGCGGCTGTTCGCCGCGCGCCGCGGCCTGTTCGCCCGGCTGGACCTGGTGTTCTTCGACACCACTTCGCTGTATTTCCACGGAGCCGGCGGGGAGGAGTTGGGGCGCCGGGGCCACTCGAAGGACCACCGTCCGCAGTTGAAGCAGCTGGTGCTGGGGATGGTGCTGGACCAGACCGGGACGCCGTTGTGCTCGGAGATGTGGCCGGGGAACACCGCGGATGTGACCACCCTGCTTCCGGTGGCGGAGCGTCTGTCCCGGCGTTTCGGGATCGGTTCGGTGTGCGTGGTGGCGGACCGGGGGATGGTGAGCGCGGCGAACATGAAGGAGTTGGAGCGGCGCGGCTGGCGGTATGTGCTGGGGGCGAAGATGCGCACGGTGACGGAGATCCGGGATCAGGTGATCGCGGATCCGGGGCCCTGGGAGAAGGTGCCTCCGCCTCCGGGGACGGAACGGGAGCGGGAGCCGTTGTTCGTCAAGGAGGTGGTGCTCCGGGACGAGAAGGGGGAGCGTCGGTATCTGGTGTGCCGGAACGAAACGCAGGCGCGGCGCGACCGGGAGGCCCGGGCGAAGATGGTGGCGGACCTGAGGGAGAAGCTGCGCAGCGGGCCGAAGCAGTTGGTGGCGAACAAGGGCTATGCGCGGTATCTGCGCCCCGAGGGTCGGGGGTTCGAGATCGACGAAGAGAAGGCGGAGGCCGAGGCGAAGTACGACGGGATCTTCGTGCTGCGTTCCAACGCCGGGCTTTCGGCGGCGGAGACCGCCCTGCGCTACAAGGAGCTGTGGCGGGTGGAGCACACCTTTCGGAAGACGAAGTCGGACTTGAAGACGCGGGCGATCTACCACCAGAGCGACGCGGCGATCCGGGGGCATGTGTTCTGCTCGTTCCTGGCGCTGGTGCTGCGGCACGAGCTGTTCCGGCGGCTGGGGGCGGCGGGGGTGGAGGCGGAGTGGAACGATGTGGTCCGGGACCTCGACCACCTGTGCGAAGGGGTGATCGAGAAGGACGGGAAGCGTTTCGTGGCGCGCACGGCGGCGGTGGGGGTCACCACGAAGGTGTTCCACAGCCTGCGGCTGCGGTTGCCCCCGGTGCTGCGCCGGGAAGGCGGTCCGACTCCGAGCGCCGCCTGAGGGAACCCCGCCCGCGGCGGGGTTGTAGTGCCACGCCCGGTCTGCGGGGCTCCTTACCTCTTTTTCGTCAACTACTTGCAATTTCAAACTGTCCAAGATGAGCCTGAGCGGTCTCGGCGCGATGGCGGCGTGGTTCTCCCGCTGACCGTCTTTCCCGCCGCGGCCTGAGCGGATCCCCGGAGAACGGCCCCGGGGAAACGGAGGACCGAAAGCCGGGGGAGGGTCGGTCGAACGAGGCGGCGCCGGGCCGCCGGGGGTCGCCCGTTCCCGGTCGCCGGGGGACGCTCAGGAGCGGATGAGGCGGCGGGCGGCTTGGACGACTTCGGCGGTGCTGGGGAGCACGGCGTCTTCGAGTTCGGCGGCGTAGGGGACCGGGGTGTCCGCCGCCGCCACCCGGACGATGGGGGCGTCGAGGTCGTAGAAGTTCCGGTCGGCGGCGAGGGCCGCGAGTTCGGCGCCGAAACCGCCGGTGAGGTGGTCCTCGTGGACGACGAGCAGGCGGCCGGTGCGGCGGACGGAGGCGAACACCGCCTCGCGGTCGAGCGGGACCAGCCAGCGGAGATCGAGCACCTCGGCCTCGATGTCCTCCTCCGCCAGGGTCTCCGCCGCTTCCAGGCAGAGCGGCAGCGCGCCGCCGTAGGTGGCGATGGTGAGGTCGTCGCCGGGCAGGCGCACCGCGGCCGCGCCGAGAGCGGCGACCGGCGGGGCGCGGTCGAACTCCTCCCGGGGGATCCGCAGGCTGCGGTAGAGGCGCTTGTGCTCCAGGAACAGCACCGGGTCGTCGTCCCGGATCGCGGCGCGCAGCAGCGCGGCGGCGTCGGCGACCGTCGCCGGCGCCGCCACCTTGAGACCGGGAATGTGGGCGAAGGTCGCTTCCGGGTTCTGCGAATGGAAGGGGCCGGCGCGCACGCCGCCGCCGGAAGGCCCGCGCAGCACCAGCGGGACCGCCTGGCCGGTGCGGTAGCGGCAGGGGGCGGCGAAGTTGCGGATCATGTTGAAGGCGCTGGCGGTGAAATCCAGGAACTGGAACTCGACCACCGGGCGGAACCCCTGGAGCGCCAGCCCCACCGCCATCCCGGTGAACCCCTCCTCGCTGATCGGGGTGTCCATGACCCGCTCCGGGCCGAAGGCGTCGAGGAAGCCCTCGGTCAGGCGGAAGGCGCCCCCGTAGAGGCCGAGGTCCTCGCCCAGCAGGAGGACGGTCGGGTCGCGCTCCATCTCCGAGCGCAGCGCCTCCCGGACGGCGTCGAGGTAGGTCACCATCGGGCCCTCCGGGGGCTTCAGGCCGCCGTGGCCGCGGGGGCGGCCCTCGTCCGGCGCGGCGGGGGCCCGGGGCCGGGCGGAGGCGGCGGAGGCGGCAGCGGCGGCAGCGGCGGCAGCGGCGGCAGGGCGGCGCGAGAGGCGTCTTCCCGGTCGGGAGCGGCGGCGGCGCCGGGGAAGCGCTCCATCCGGTCCTTCGGAGCCGGGCGCAACTCCCTTCCCAGTTCGGCGGCGACCGCGGCGGCGAGAGCCTCCGCGAGGCGCTCCATCGCCACCGGACGGCCCAGTTCCGCCGCCAGCGAAGTGGTTCGCGTCCCCCGGAGGCCGCAGGGGACGATCCGGTCGAACCAGCGGAGGTCGGTGTTCGCGTTCACCGCCACGCCGTGGCTGGTCACCCAGCGGGAGACCCGGACGCCGATCGCCGCCAACTTCCGGGGCGGGGCGGCGCCGGCGGGCGCGGCGGCCCCGGCGCCGGGAAGGCAGAAGACGCCGGTGACCCCGGGACGCCGCCCGGCGGGCACGCCGAAGGCCGCCGCCGCCCGGATCACCGCCGCCTCGAGCAGCCGCAGCCAGGCGCGGACATCCTTCTTCCAGGACGCGAGGGCGACGATCGGGTAGGCCACCAGTTGGCCGGGGCCGTGGAAAGTCACGGCGCCCCCCCGGTCGGTCTCGACGACCTCCGCTCCCCCCATCCCGCCCACTGTCCGGGAAGCGTCGAAGAGCAGGTGTTCCCTCCGGGCGGTGCGGCCCAGGGTGTACACCGGCGGGTGTTCGGTCAGGAGCAGGACATCGGGGATCTCCCCCGCCTGCCGGCGGCGCAGCAGGTCGCGCTGGAGCGCCCAGGCGGCCCGGTAGTCCAACGGCCGCCGGTCGAGCCGCCAGAGGGGCGGGCGCCGGGCCGCGGGCGGGGCGCCGCGGGCGGAGGCCGGCTCGGTCGGGCATTCGCCGCGCGCCGCCTCCCGCCTCGCTCCCGGGGTCATCGCCGATGCGCAGCGCGGAGGGGCGACGCCGGCGGGTCCGAGGCGCGGGAAAGATCCCGGGGACCTCCCCCGGGCCGGGCGGGCGCCGACCGGAGCGGGCCCCGGGCCGGAACCGGTCGGGCGGTCCTCGCGGTCCGGGGCCCCCGGCTCCGCGCGCCGGTTCCCGGTCGGTCCGGTTGCGGCGCCGCCCGTCCGGTCCGGGGACGATCGCCGAGGCCGCCGCCGGGCGCCCGGGCGGCCTCGTCCGGCGCGGCCTCGTCCGGCGCGGCCTCGTCCGGCGCGGCGGGCACGGGCCCTTCAGCCGTGGAGCGGCTTCCCGAGGGCGGCGTGCGCGGCTTCGGCCACCGCCTCCGAGAGGGTGGGGTGCGGGTGGATGCTGCGGGCCAGGGATTCCAGGGTCGCTTCGTGCTCCAGGGCGACGACCGCCTCGGTGATGAGGTCGGTGGCGTGGGGCCCGACGATGTGGACGCCCAGGACCTCGCCGTAGCGCGCCTCGGCGACCACCTTCACGAAGCCGGTGAGGTCGCCGAGGATGTTGGCCTTGCTGTTCGCGGCGAAGCGGAAGCGGCCCACCCGCAGCGAATGCCCGGCGGCGGCCGCGGCCTGCTCGGTGAGCCCCACGGAACCCACTTCGGGGACCGAGTAGGTGGCCGCCGGGATCCGGTCGGCGCGCACCGGGCGGCTCTCGGCGCCGGCGATCGCCGCCACCGCGGCCTCCGCCTCCGCCGAGGCGGCGTGCGCCAACTGGGCGCTCCGCACCACATCGCCGACGGCGAAGACCCCCGGCGCGGTCGTGCGGCCGTGCTCGTCCACCTCCAGGAAGCCGCCGGGGCCGGGCTCGATCCCCACCGTGTCGAGTCCCAGGTCGGTCGTGCGCGGCGCCCGGCCCACCGCCACCAGCAGGCGGTCGAACTCCGCTTCGCCCTCCTTCCCCGCATCGTCCTTCCCCGAATCCTCCCTCCCCGAATCCTCCCTCCTCGAATTCTCCCTGCCGCCGACCCGGTAGCGGAGCCGGACGCCGGTTTCGCCGACTTCCGCCCCCTCCACCCGGGCGTCCACCTGCACCGCGATGCCCCGCTTGCGGAAGGCCGCGTGGACGGCGGCGGAGACCTCCTCGTCCTCGAGCGGCAGCACCCGGGGCAGCGCCTCGAACAGCGCGACCTCCGAACCGAAACTGCGGAACATCGAGGCGAACTCCGCGCCGACCGCCCCGGCGCCGACGATGCCCAGTCGCTTCGGGCACTCCGGCAGGCGGAACATCTCGGCGTTCGTCAGCAACCGGTCGCCGTCGATCGGCAGGAAGGGGAGCGACCGGGCGGTGGAGCCGGTGGCGATGACCAGGTTCCGGGCGCGGAGGCGGAGCGGCGCCCCCTCCGGCGGGGTCACCTCGATCCGCCCGCGCCCGGCGAGGCGCCCGTAGCCGTGGATCGTCTCCACCCCGGCGCGGCGCAGGAGCAGGGCGACGCCGCCGGCCATCTTGGCGATGACGCGCCGGTTCCGCCTGCCGAGGCCCTCCCAGTCCAGTTCCGGCGGCGCCACCCGGACGCCGTGGGCCTTCGCCGCCCGGATGGAGTCGAGCAGTTCGGCGGTGTGGAGGAACACCTTGCTGGGGATGCAGCCGACATGCAGGCAGGTTCCGCCGAATTTCGCGTCCTTCTCGACCAGGGCGGTGCGGAGCCCGGCCGCCGCCGCCCGGAGCGCCGCCACATAGCCGCCGGGGCCGCTGCCGATGACGACGACTTCGTAGTCGCGGCCCCGCTCGACGGTCCGGTTTTCGGGAGACGGGTCGGGCACGAATTGCGGCGGGAAGCGGGGCGGCGCGAATGTTACGCCCGACCCGGGGGTACGCCGGCGGCGCTCGCCGGGGCCGGCGATCCTTCCCCTGCCCTTCCCCCGCAGTCGTCTCCCCCGGGAGCGGCGCCGCCCTGCGCGACCCCGGTTCTCCCCGGCCCGGCGGGGTGAGCCGGCCGCTCCTCCCGGCCCGCGGACCGGAGCGGAGGGGCGGCGAAACGGCGGACTCCGAGCCGGGCGAACTCCGCGCCGGGCGAACTCCGAGCCCGGCGAACTCCGAGCCGGGCGGACTCCGAGCCCGGCGAACTCCGAGCCGGGCGGACTCCGAGCCGGGCGAACTCCGAGCCGGGCGGACTCCGAGCCGGGCGAACTCCGAGCCGGGCGGACCCCGCGCCGGGGGAACTCCGAGCCGGGGGAACTCCGAGCCGGGCGAACCCCGAGCCGGGCGGGCTCCGCGCCGGGCGGACTCCGAGCCGGGCGGACTCCGATCCGGGCGAACGCGGCCATCCCCGTCGGGCGCTCCGTTCCGGAGAGGACCGGCTCCCGGCCGGGAGGGGCCGCCGGGCCGGGAAGGAGGGCGGGAGGGCGACCGGCGGGCGCCGGCCTCCGCCGTCGCGCCGCGCGCCGCCGGGATCTCCGGGCGGCGACCCTCCGCACCCGCCGGGAAATCCACGAACCCCCGGCCGCGACGGTTCGGGGCGCGCGGCGGCTCCGGGCTCGGTCGCCGCCTCGATTTCGGCCCGGCGGAACCCGGACGGACCCCCGGGGCGGCCGGACCGGGACGCTCTCCCGACCGTCGGGAGCAGGCCGCCGACTGATACCATGACGCCCGCGCTCCGGCCGGCCGGAGACCGAACCCGATCCGAACCCCGGGCCCCGACGGTCGGACCCGGCGGCCCGGAGCGCCGATCCCATGACCCGACGCGACTCCGGCGGGACGCCCGCGGAGACCTCCGGCGCCTCGAAGGCGGCTCCCGAACCGCCCGCTTCGAAGCCGCCCACCGCAAAGGGGCCCGCCGCAAAGGGGTCCGCCGCGAAGGGGCCCGCCGCAAAGGGGTCCGCCGCGAAGGCCACCGTTCCCAGGGCGCCCGCGGCGAAGCCGGCCGCTCCGAAGTCGCCCGCCGCGAAGGCCCCCGCTCCCAAAGCGCCCGCCGCGAAGCCGGCCGCTCCGCCGAAGCCGACCGGCGGCGCCCGGCCCCCCGGGGCGTACCCGGCGCGCCCGCGGTCGGAGTCGTTCCTGGCGCATCGCCGGGGAGCGCTGCCGGGCGCGGCCCCGGCGGAAGACGAGCCTTCGGACCCGGTTCCCGAGTTCGAACCGGTCACCCTCGGCGGGGAGCCCGCGGAACCGGGCAAGGACCGCAGCCCGGAGCGCGCCGTCCAGCGGGCGCGGCTGCAGAAGGAGATGGAGGCGGCCCCGTTCGCCTCGCAGATCGGCCTCCGGCTGGACTACGCCGACAACGGGGTGTCGCGGGTGCGGCTGCCCACCACCGCGGGCAACACCGAGCCGGGACCGCTCGAAGGCGGCGTGGTGGGGGCGGCCTGCGTCGCCGCCGGACACTTCGCCGCCGCCTCGCTGGCCTCCGGGGTGGGGATCCGCCTGGTGGAGTTCAAGATCAGCGTCCTCGGGCCGGTGCAGGGCGACCTGCTGGCCATCGGCGAGGTCGTCCGCAAGGGGCGCACGCTGGTCGCCTGCCGGATGGAGGTCGTCGAGGACAACGACCGGGTCGTCGCCATCGGTCTCGGCACCTACTTCCTGCAGCACCCGTAGGGCGCTTCCCGCCGGCCCGACCGCGAGGGCCGCCGGTTCGCCGCCGGCTTCGTTCGCCGGCAGCCCCGCCGGCCCGAATCCGCCGGACCCGGGACGGGCGCCCCGGCGGGTCAGCGCCACCGAGTGGCGTACAGGGGGGAGCACCGGGCCGCGCAGCGCTCGGTCGCTCGCCGGGTCGCTTCGATGCGCTCCGCCACGGCGGTCCCCGCCGGTCGTCCCTGCCGCCGGTCTTCCCTGCCGGCGCCGGTCCGCGACTTCGCGGGCGAGTGGCCCTGCCGGGAGCACCGGCGTGAGTCCGGTCGTCCCGCGGCGGCTCAGCGCCACCGAGTGGCGTACGGGGGAGCACCGGGCCGCGCGGCGCTCGGTCGCTCGCCGGGTCGCTTCGATGCGCTCCGCCAGGACGGTCCCCACCGGTCGTCCCTGCCGCCGGTCTTCCCTGCCGGCGCCGGTCCGCGACTTCGCGGGCGAGTGGCCCTGCCGGGAGCACCGGCGTGAGTCCGGTCGTCCCGCGGCGGCTCAGCGCCACCGGTCGTCGTAGGGGTCACCGGGCCGCGGCGCTGGTGCTCGGTCGCCCGGCGGGCGGCCTCGATGCGCTCCGCCACGACGGTCCCCCACCGGTCCGGCCCTGCCGCCGGTCGTCCCTTCCCGCGCCGGTCCGCGACTTCACGGGCGAGTGACCCTGCCGGGAGCACCGGCGTGAGTCCGGTCGTCCCGCGGCGGCTCAGCGCCACCGGTCGTCGTAGGAGGCGCCGGGCCAAAACGGCGCCGGCGCTCGGTCGCCCCGCCCCGGTCGCCTCGATGCCCTCCGCCGCGGCGGCCCTCACCGGTCGTCCCCTGCCGCCGGTCGTCGCGGCTTCGCCGGCGAGTGGCCCGGCCGGGAGCGCCGGCGCGCGTCCGGTCGCCCCGCCGGGCGCTTCCCTCCCGGCGGCTCAGCGCCACCAGTCGTCGTACGGGGTCACCGGGCCGCGGCGCTTGTGCTCGGTCGTCCGCCGGGCGGCCTCGATGCGCTCCGCGGCGGCGGGCCCCACCGGTCGTCCCTCCAGCCAGTCGTCCATCGCGGCGTAGGTCAGGCCCAGCGCTTCCTCGTCGGGGAGCCCCGGACGGAGGTCCTCCAGGTCGGCGGTCGGCGTCTTCGCCACGAGATCCGGGGGAGCGCCCAGGTGCGCGGCCAACTGCCGGACCTGGCGTTTCGAGAGCCCGTAGAGCGGCGCCACATCCGCCGCCCCGTCGCCGAACTTGGTGAAGAACCCGACGAGCGCCTCCGCCGAGTGGTCGGTCCCCACCACCAGGCCGCCGCCGAGGTTCGCCAGGTGGTACTGCACCGCCATCCGCACCCGGGCCTTGGTGTTGCCCCGGGCGAAATCCCGGTCGGCCTCGGAGAAGCGGGCCAGTTCCTCCGGCGGCAGCGAGGCTTCGACCGCCCGCACCGCCGCGCCGATGTCCACGGAGAAGGTCTCGCAGGGGCGCATCCAGGCCAGCACCCGCTCGGCGTCGGCGGCGTCGCGCTGGTTTCCGTAGGGCAGCCGGACCGCGGCGAACGAGTACGGCGGCTCGCCGGCGGGGCCTGCCTCCGACCCGGAGTTCCGCTCGGCGACGGCCAGGGCGCAGAGCCGTCCGCAGAGCGCCGAATCCACCCCGCCGGAAACCGCGAGCCAGAGCCGCCGCTGCCCGCTCGCCTCCAGGTAGTCGGCGAGGAACCCCGCCCGGCGGGCGACTTCCGCCTCGGGTTCGATCTCCGGGAGCACCCGGAAACGCTCCCGGCGGGACGCCGACCGATTCCGCTCCTCCATCTCGACCTCCATGCCGAACCGGGAATCCTACGGGGCCGCGCCCCGAAAGTGCGAAGCGCCGAACCGACGATCCATGAAACCGTTTCCCCAACAAAACACCGAAGGCATATCCGCTTTTCCGAATCGGCCCCCGGAATGCCGGGTTCGAGCGGCCCAAGCCCTTGACTCTAAACCGGTTTCATCGAACAGCGGCCGCGCCCGGGCGGTTCACCACTTGCTACGGGCGCGCCTTCCATCCGGGGACTTTTCCCCTTCCCACCGCTTCATTCCTCGACAGGAGGCATCCAGTCCATGAAGCCATCCGTGAAGCGGCTGCTGACCGCGGCCGCCTTCGTCCTCCTTCCGGCCGCGCTCTTCGCCCAGATCACGGCCGGCCGCCTCGACGGCACCGTCCGGGATCCGCAGGGACTCGCGCTTCCGGGCGTCTCGATCACCCTGGAGTCCCCGGCGCTGCTCGGCAGCCGCGTGGCGACCTCCGATGTGGACGGTTCCTACCGCTTCCTCGGCCTCCCCGCCGGCGAGTACGACCTGACCTTCGAACTCTCCGGCTTCGGCACCCTGGTGCGCGAAGGCGTCACCGTGGTGACCGGTCAGACCTTCTCGGTGGATGCGGAACTCGGCGTCGCCGGCGTCGCCGAAACGGTCACCGTGACCGGGGAATCGCCGGTGGTGGATGTGAAGTCCAGCCGGTTCGGCGGCACCTTCGACGACACCGCGATCCTCGAAGTCCCGAACTCCACCGACCCGCACGCCATGCTGGCGCTCACGCCCGGCATCCGGATGCGCGGGTTCGATGTGGCCGGCTCCCACAAGGCCCAGCAGTCGGGCTTCGACGCCTTCGGCCTGCGCAACCAGAACCGCATCGTCATAGACGGCGTGGACTCCAACTTCGGCACCGGCGGTTTCGGCTTCTACATGGACAGCCTGACGGTGAACCAGTTCAATGTCTCGAACGCCGGCGCCGATGTGGAGAACGCCTGGGCCGGGAACACCATCGTCATGGACATCAAGACCGGCGGGAACGACCTCTCGGCCCTGCTCTACGCCGACTACCTCCGGGAGGACTTCGTGGGGGACAACCTCACCTCGGCCCTCGAGGACCGGGGCGCCTCCACGAACAAGATGCTCCTCTACTGGGAGGGCCACGCGGACCTCGGCGGCCCGATCTGGCGCGACCGGGCCTGGTTCTTCTTCGCCTACAACAACAATGTGACCGAGCGCGCCATCTCCGGCGTCACCGGGCTCAACGAGGAGGCGATCCTCCGGAACTACTACGCCAAGGTGAACATGGCGCTCAGCGAGAAGGACGAGTTGATCGGCTACAGCCAGTGGGGCCTGAAGAACCGTCCCAACCGGGGCATCAACTCCCAGAACTCCCTCGATGTGCGCCTGGCGCAGGACTCCTGGACCTGGGTGCACAAGGCCGAATGGCAGCGGGTCTGGTCCGACCGGGCCTTCTCGAACATCAAGGCGATGCACTACGGCGTCACCTGGCCGATGGTGCCGGCGGTGGACCCGGGCGAAAAGCCGCCCCGCATCGACCTGGAAACGGACCGGCGCACCGGCGCCGGGGTCTGGCCGTTCACCTTCGACAAGCAGCGGCCGCAGGCGGTCGCCATCCTGAACTACTACCTCCCGACCGGCGCCGGCAGCCACGACCTGAAGTTCGGCGTGGACTACATGGAGGACGCCCGGCTCCGGTTCTCGAACGACGCCTCCGGCAACATCCAGTACCGGGACCGCGGCGGCCAGGTGTCGGAGATCCTCTTCGCGAACACGCCCACCGCGCTCTCCGACACCCGGGACCGCAACCTCCACTTCTTCGCGCAGGATGTCTGGCAGATCAGCCCGCGCCTGACCGTCACGGCGGGCATCCGCATCGCGAACCAGAAGGGCTTCTACAACTCGGCGGAACTCGATCCGGCCCACCCGGAGTTCTTCCTGACCGGGGAGATCCCCGGGAAGGACATCTTCACCTGGAACGACTTCCATCCCCGGTTCGCCGCGACCTTCGATCCGACGGGGAGCGGCCGCACGGTCATCAAGGCCTCCGCCAGCCGCTACACCCACAATGTCGGCCCGGCCGGATTCGTCAGAGCCAATCCCGCCGCCTTCCAGAGCGTGACTTTCCAGTTCCTCGATCCGAACGGCAACGGCACCTACGATGGCCGGGACGAACTCGGTGAGATCCTGACCCAGTCCAGCGGCACCGGACTGCCGATCGGCAGCATCGAGGGCGGCACGCCGGTGGATCTCAGCACCAAGCGCTACTACGACGAGGTCACGGCTTCCGTCGAGAGCGAGATCGTGCCGGAAACGAACCTCCGGGTTTCCTATGTGCGCAAGATGGACCGGAATGTGTTCGGCACCTATGCGGTGGATCGGCTGAACGCCCTGCTGACGGCGCCCATCCTCTGCGGGGACGAAGTCTTCCCCTGCCCGGAGAACGCGAACACCGGGGCCCCGATCACCACCATCGCCCGCGTCGCTGAAGGAACTTCCGGCGCGAACCAGGTCACGACCGGCCCCGACGGGCTCGACCGCAACGAGTACGACAACCTCGAGGTGGGGCTCAGCCGGCGATTCCGCTCCGGTTTCTTCCTGCAGGGGAGTTTCCACTACGGGTGGCGGAACGAACTCGTGTGCTGCGGGAACAGCACCAGCGCGGACACGCAGGCCGACCCCTGGACCCTGGGGATCCAGGGAAGGGGCCTGAACCACAACACGGCCGTCAACACGAAGCAGAAGCACACCAACTGGAATGCGAAGGCGATCGGTCGTTGGGATATTCCGAGGGTCCCGGCGGCGCTGTCCTTCCAGTTCCGGGCCCAGAGCGGCTGGAACTACGCGCCCCTCCAGTCGATCCCCATCCCGGGATCTGGATCGGCCATCGTCCCGCTCTCGGACATGACCGAACGCTCGGACGATGTGTATATCCTCGACCTCCGCGCCGAGTTCAACCTGGGTTTCTGGAGCCGGGACCGCCTGTCCCTGTTCGTCGACGCGTTCAATGTCACGAACTCCAACCCGGTCCTCAACTTCAACATCCGCGCCGGCTCCGGCTACAACAATGTGATCGGCTTCCTCGAGCCGCGCACCTTCAAGGTCGGCGCCCGCTACCAGTTCTAGCGCCGGCGCAACTCCCCTTCACGGGCGGCGGGCCTCAGCGCCCGCCGCCCGTTTCCGTTTCCGGCGCGACCCTGCTCCGTCGATCGGCGCGAACCGGAGCGAGGCCGGTCTTTACCGCCGGCGGCCTCTTCCGGAAGTGATCCGACGCCTTCTCCACGCCATCCGGAGCCACCCTCCGCTTCGCGGTCCGCCGGCGTCCGGAGACCGCCACCCGTCGGGTTCGAAGACCGGACCCACGTCGTCCTCCGGGCGCCGTCCCGAACCCCGAATCGCGTTTGACAACAGTAAGTCCTGCCCCGTAGTGTCGTTTTATCCGGCCCGCCGACAGGAGGCGGATCGGACGTTCGCAGTCGCCGAGGAGGCGTTGCTCCATGAAGAAGACCGAGACACCGATCATCGGCCCGGCCCCGGCCGGGAACACCGAGGAAGCGGGGATGCTCCGGCTCCGGAAGCGCCCGATCGCCAACCTCACGGAGGACCAGATGGAGGAGGTCGCCGGCGGCCACCCGCACACCTGCGAGCCCACCTGCCCGCCGACCTGCTGCCCCACCTGCGGCAACACCTGCGAACCCACCTGCCCGCCCACCTGCGCGAACACCTGCGGCGAGTCGTGCGGCGGCACCTGCTTCCCGGAGTGCCCGGACACCTGGTGACACCGGGCGGCCCGGACGCGGCGGAAGTCCCGTAGCGCCCGGCCGCCGACCGTCCCGCCCCGACAGCCACCGGGGCCCAGCGCTCGCCTCCGAGTCGCCGCTCCTCGGGCGCCGCAACCGCTCCGGGCGCCCGGCCGGTTCCGGAGGACGGGCTGCCCGGAGGGACCTTCCGGGCGCGCTCATCGCTCGTCTCCTCGGCGTTACCGGAATCGAGCGGCGCCGGTGGCCGGCCTCTCGGGATCCTGATCCGGGAACCGGGCGGCGAACCCGGATTTCCCCATGGAGCCCGGGGGTCGGTCAGCGGTGGCAGAGCGCCCCGGAACAGACGGTGGGGGATCGCCTCGTTCTGCGGGTCGTGGGGGTCGGCGCGGTCGAGGAGTCCCGCCGCCTCCTGCTCGCCGCCACGGACCGGGCGCACCTTGGCCGCCGGCGCCGGCAGGTCGGCGTCCGGGGAACGGCGGAACGGCGCCGCCGACTTCCGCATTCTCCCCTCGCCGCCGACCTCGACGGCCTTCCGCCGGCAACACCGGGCGCGCGGCGGCGGCTACTCCGGCTCCCCGCTCCGGAGAGGCCGCGCCCCCCGGGGTCGGCGCAACCGAACTCCCGGGGAGGCCCGGACCCCGGACCGGACCTCGCCGCCCGCTCGCCCGGCGAGGGTGCGGGACTCCGCCGGGGCCCGCTCGGGGAAACAGGCAGTCGGGGAATCTCGTTCGGTAGAATTCGCGGCGATTCTCGTAACCCGCCACCGGTTGCGGGATTCCCTCGACTCCCTTTCCCGGAGGCATCCCCCATGACGCACCCCATCGCAGAGCCCGGCTCCGCGCCGCGCGGCCGTTTCCGCCTCGCTCACCCCATATGGGGGGGGGGGGGGGGGGGGGGGGGGGGGGGCAGGTCCGCCGAGGGCTCGACCCGTGCGTAGCGCGGGCCGACACCCGGGGAGGTTGCCGGGCCTGATCCTCCTGGCGGGTCTGGCGCTCGCGGGCTGCGGGGACGATTCCTCCACCACCGCGCCGGCGCCGGCTCCCGCGCCCCCGCCCGCTCCCGCGGCCCCGGATCCGGTGGGAGTTCCCGGCGGGCTGAAGGTCACCGCCAGCGGCCACGACTTCCTGGAGTTCGGCTGGGAGGCGGTGGAAGGCGCCACCGGCTACGAGATCCAGTTGAGCCTGAAGGAGGGCGACTTCTCCTCGGTTTCCACGGCGACGGTCACGACGACCATGCATCGTTTTTCGGTGAAGCCGGAGACCAGCGGCTACGCGCGGGTCCGGGCCCACGAGGGAGAGCGGCAGAGCGAGTGGAGCGAAGCGGCGACGGGGACCAGCGCGGCGGCGCCGATCCCGCCGCTGGTGCTGATGGCGCCGGCTCCCGAGGTTTCGGGGAGCGGGGCGGACTTCATCGAGTGGAGTTGGGAGCCGGTGGCGGAGGCATCGTCGTACGAGGTGCGGGTGGCGGCGACCGAGGACGGGCTCGACGGGGCCTCTCCGGAGAGCGTCACGGAGACGAGGTATCGGGTAACGGCGGAACCGGAGACGGAGATGCTGATCCGGGTGCGGGCGGTGGCGGGGACCGCGGAATCGCCGATCGTGAGCGACTGGAGCGACGCGGTGTCCGGGATGAGCGATGCGACGCCGCGGCCGTTCGTGGTGGAGATGCGGCCGCCGGAAGCGGGGGCCGACCGGGAGTGCTCGGGGCAGGCTCTTTGTCCGGACGACGGGACCGACCCGGCGAAGGCGATGGCTTCGGTGAACCCGATGATGCTGGTGTCGTCGTCGCACCGGGCGCGGATCCGGCCGCTGTTCGTCGAGGGCGCGCCGGGGGTGACGGTGGAGGCCGGGGAGGCGCTGACGCCGTTCGCCTATGCCGACTGGAGCCTGCTGCAGCGGACGGCGGTGGACGAGGGCGCCGTTTTCGAGTTCCGCAGGATCACCGGCGGGGCCGGGCAGGAGGCGACGCCGACGGGCGCCGCGATGCATGTCACCTGCGGGCCGTTCCGCTGTTCCGAGCCCGCCGCGGAGGCGCCGGCGGCGCCGGCGATCAACGCGGAGGAGGCGGCGGTCTGCCGGGACTTCGAGGTGGACTTCCGGTTGATCGAGGGCGTCTTCCACAATTACCAAGTGGTCAGTTTGGCTGGCACTTCGTCCGGCGACCCCCTGCGTCTCTACTGGCCCAACCACAGTGCCGGATTGGAGTTCGGTTGGGAATACACGCTGAGCCACCCGGCGACGGTGACCCACGAGTTCACCACCGTGCCGGCGGCGACCCCGAGCGGGTGGCTGACGGTGCCGGGCGCCGATCTGGAAGTGACTTCCGTTTACCGCAACCTCGACCTGGCGCCGCCGGATCCACCCGATCCCGACAGCCTCGTCAACAAGTTCGGGGGTTCCGCGAATCGGGACGGCAACCGGGACAGCCGTGCTGCCCCGGGCCCGATCCGGAATGGCGCCAACGATTGTTATCGGGGCGATTACTACAGTCGGGGCGGCCAGTTCAACGCCTTCGGGCAGATATCCGGTCCCAGTTACGGCAAGTTCCAGAGGAGCATGGGCACCGTGATGCCGCCCGTAGAACGGGTCGAGAAACCCCCGGGCCGCTGCGCCGTGCTCGTGACGGACGGCTACTACATCGACTACTCGGGATTGGGCCGGGCGAATGTCCGCCACCACGACTATTCGCCCGGGTACCGGCTGCACGTGGATCCGCAGGTGGGGGTTTCCTGGGCCGGCAGCGAGGTCGCCTGGGGGAACGACGACCCGTTCGCGGAGCTGAAGTGCGGGCGCGTCACTTTCCCGTTCGCGGACCAGTACGACAAGTGCGAGCGGTTCCGGGAGGAACTGGAGGCGTTCGTGGCCGGAGGGATCGGCCGGCAGTATCGACTGGAGTTCGAGTTCTCGGGAACCCACGCCGACCACAACCGCCGGGCCCGGTTCAACCGGATCATCGTCCGGAACACCGCGCCGGCTCCCAGCAGCAATGTCCTCTGGGCCGGGGGGAGGCCCGGGCAGGAATGGCGACCGCGGGGCAGCCGGTACGCCTCGCTGTGGCTCCAGCGCCCCGAGCCGGGCACGAGCCAGCAGGGCCCCAACCACGCGGATATATTCCGGGGCAAGTCGAATTTCGGGATCGACGGCACCCTGAGGGACTACGACCTGTACGAACTGTTTGTGCGCAATTTCGCGGAGCATGTCACGCCCGCTCTCGGAAGCGCCGATTACCTGACGGGGGGGCGTGACGCGCGGCGCGGCCTGGGAGCCTGGCAGCCGATCGTCCGGCACGAACTCCTGGACAGCGACGGCGACCCGATCTACGGCGACCTGGGAAAGATCGACCTGCTTGGAGCCGACGGGGACCCCGGGAGCGACGGGGACCCGGACAACTTCGACGGCAACGAGGATGCGGATTCCTGCTCCGCCGACGACGGCGGGGAAGAGTTGTGCGACGCGGTGGTGGAGATCCCGCTCACCGCCACCTTCGTGCTGATCCGGGATACGAAGACCTGCGAAACGGAGATGGACCTGTCGGTGACCTGCACCTGGGACGCGGACGGCGACAACCGCCGCGCCGGCAACACCCGGTTCCCGGCGGGCCCGAACACCGGGCGCAACGACGGCAACTTCTTCATCCGGTGCGAGGCCCACTGAGGACATAGGCCCCACCCTCCGGCCGGGAGCGCGGCAGCCCCGCTCCCGGCCGGCGACCCTCCGGCGCTTCGGGGGAGGAAAGCGCCGCCGGCGACCGGAGGTCCCGCTCAGCGCCACCTTCGTGCTGATCCGGGATACGCGGACCTGCGCCCCGGAGGGGGAACTGCCGGCGACCGGGTCGGCGACCCCGGGTTTCCGGCGGGCCCGAATACGGGGCGCCACGACGGCGACTCCCGCCTCGGGGGCGAGGTCCCTCGAGGGCCTGGGCGCCCCCTCCGGTCTGCAGCGGCCTCCCTGCTCCCGGCCGGCGAACCCCCGGCGCCACGGTCCCGGGACTTCGGGGCGGACGGCGTCGGCGGCGTCCCTCCGGTTCGGCGAAGTTCCGAGGGGCTCGCGGGCCCGGCGCACCGGGGGCCGGAGCGAAGGCTCCCCGGGGCTCCGCGGCTCGCCCCGCCGCTCGTCCGGAGGTCGGACGGTCGTTGACGGGCACCTCCGGGTCGAGGGCGCCGGCGGGACTCCCGCCGGCGCGAGAGTCGGGGAGGCCCCGACCGCTCAGCGGCGGCGGGCGCCGGAGCGGAGCGCCAGGACCGCTTCGTTCTCCGGGTCGAGGGCGTGGGCGCGGTCGAGGAGGTTCGCGGCCTCCTGCTCGTCGCCGCGGACCAGGCGCACCGTCGCCGCCAGCACCAGCAGGTCGGCGTCCGGGGGGCGGAGGGCGAGCGCCCGGTCGAGCGGGGCCGCCGCGCCCTCGAAGTCGCCGGAGCGGACCCGCGCCTCGCCCAGGCGCCGCGCGGTCCGGTAGCGGTCGGGGTCGGCTTCGAAGAGCGGGGCGAGCAGGGCCGCCGCCGCCGCCGGTTCGTCCGCGGCGAGGAGGCGGCCGGCGAGGAAGTCCCGCGCTTCCGCCAGGTTCGGCCCGGCCTCGACCGCGGCCTCGGCGAAGGCGCGGGCGGAGGGCTCGTTCCCCAGCGCGAGCCACTGCCGGGCGCGGGCCAGTTCGGCGACGCCTCCCAGTTCGACCCGCAACTCGCCGAGCCCGCCGTCCACTGCCGGCCGGGGGACCGCGGCGCGGGGGGTGATCGCGAAACCGACCTCCCGGCGCGCCAACTCGGCTTCTTTCCGGACCAGGCGCACGACCGCCCGGTATCTCCCGGCGGGGAGGCCGGCGAGCGGTTGGCGGATCAGGAGCGGGCCTTCCCGTTCCGCCGCGGCCGGCGTTTCGCCGCCGACGGCAGGGATTTCGCCGCCGACGGCAGGGATTTCGCCGCCGACGGCGGGGATTTCGCCGCCGCTGGCGGGGATTTCGCCGCCGCTGGCGGGGGCTTCGGGCTCGGCCTCGGCGGCAGCGCCCGGCGCCGTCGCGGCCGGCCCGGGGTTCGGGATCACTTCCCAGACCACGCGAGATTCCGGGGGGGCGTTCAGCGGTTCGGAGAGGAGTTGCAGGACGCCGCCGGCGGGATAGACGCGCTGGGGATTCGGGTCGAGGCGCAACCGGCCGAAACGGTAGGCGCGGTAGAGCGGCTCCCCGCCGAGGCGCTCGCTGCCGGAGACCGGGACCGGTTCGGTCAGGTCGGGGCGGTCGAACTGCAACTCGGGGACGGTGAACGGCCCTTCGTGGAGGGTGTAGGAACGGCGGCAGTCGGTTTCGTCGCGGCCGGCGCAGGCGCGGTTGCGGACGATGACGCGGAGGGAATGCTCGCCGGGAACGACCGGCGCGGCGCCCCGGAAGCGGAAGGGGCGGCGGAGCGCGGTGGCTTCCTCTTCGCCGAGGGAGAAGTAGGACTCCGCCCGGTCGGAATGGAGCACGGGGTCCCCGTCGGGGCCGCCGCTGATCTCGCTGCTCGTGATCTCGATCGTAGCGATGAAGACCGCGCCGTACCGGCCCCGTTCCGGATCGCGGACGACGACCACCGACGAAGGCGGCAGCTCCACCGCCCAGTGGACGAAGTAGCCGCCGGGGCCGGGAAGCACCTGGTGGTAGCCGGCGCTCGGGGCGTAGTGGAAGAGGTAGTCGCTCTCCACCGATTCCAGGTCGAAGCGCTCGGCCCAGGAAGTATCGAGCCGGTGGGTGGGGGCGCGGGCGATCTCTTCGAGCAGCGAAACGGTGCCGAAACCGCGCAGGTCGGAGAAGTTCGTGCCCTCGTCGGTGCGGAAGGAGAGCGCCGCCGACGCCAACTCGGGGCTGATGGCGTGAATGTCGTTGTAGGCGTCTTCCAGGTTGTTGCGGAAGTCGCCGGGGCGGAAAGCGCGATACCCGGTGAGGAGCGCCTCGGGGCCGTCCTCGACCGGGCTGTAGAGGCGCATCTCCCCGGCGCCGAACCGGCGGAAGAACAGCAGGTGGAAGAACGCCGGGACGCCGAGGTCGCGGAGCGCCGGGTCGTTGTAGAACCACAGTTCGATGGGGTAGAGCGCGTCGGAGTGGGAGAAGTCCTCCTTGGTGCGGGGCGGGCCCAGGACGATGTGGAACTTTCCGCGGTCGGTGCGCCAGCCGGCGCGGCCGGTGTCGCGCCCGTAGAATTCGGTGGCGTAGGCGAGGCGCTCGAAGTGCTCGTCGCGGTATTCGTTCTCCGGGGTGGTGGGGTTCGGGTCGCGGCGCTGCCAGAAAGATTCGATGAAGGCGTCGCGGAGGTCTTCGCCGGCGAGCGAGAGGAAAGCGCGGCGCTCCGTTTCGGAGATGAGGTAGACGACTTCTTCTTCGAGGAATCGCCGGTGGCGCTCCGCCATCCCGGTCTCGTCGGACTGGAAGCGGATCGCGGCGATGGGGGCGACGGGGGCGGTCGCCCCGGCTTCCGGAGAGATCGGCGCGACCGCGAGCAACAGCGTTCCCGAGGCGAGTGCCGGGAAGCGCCGGACGGTACGGGTCACCGCTCTCCCCCTCCCGCCGCGGCGAACGGCCGGTCCGTTCCCCGGAGCGCGAGGAAGGCCCGACACTCCGTATCGGAGGCGATGCCGGCGGCCTCTTCCTCGAGGAATCGGCGGTGGCGCTCCGCCCTCCCGGTCGCGTCGGACCGGAAGCGGGCCGCGGCGGTCGGGGCGGTCGCTCCCGCTTCCGGAGAGATCGGCACAACGGCGAGCGGCGGCGTTCCCGAGGCGAGGGCCGGGAAGCGGCGGACGGTACCGGTCACCGCGGTCCCCCTCCGGCGGCGGCGAACGGCCGGTCCGTTCCCTGGAGCGCGAGGGAAGGCCCGACGCTCCGTATCGGAGGCGATGCCGGCGGCCTCTTCCTCGAGGAATCGGCGGTGGCGCTCCGCCCTCCCGGTGGCGTCGGACCGGGGGCGGATCGCGGTGATGGGGGCGGTCGCCCCGGCTTCCGGAAGGCGCGGCGCCCCGGCGAGCCGCAGCGTTTCCGAGGCGAGGACCGGGAAGCGGCGGACGGTACGGGTCACCGCGCTCCCCTTCCCGCCGCGGCGAACGGCCGGTCCGTTCCCTGGAGCGCGAGGAAGGCCCGACGCTCCGTATCGGAGGCGATGCCGGCGGCCTCTTTCCTCGAGGAATCGGCGGTGGCGCGCCGCCATCCGGGTGGCGTCGGACCGGGGGCGGATCGAGGTCGCCGCGGTGCTCGCCGGGACGGTGGTCGCCGCTGCGGCGGCGGCGCCGGCGGAAACGGCGAGCGGCGGAGACCCGACGCCGGCCGCGAGGGATCGGCGAGGGAGCCGACGAACCGGCGGGAGGCCGGGACGAGTCACCGCGCGCCCTCCGCCGGCGCTGTCGCGAAGGGCCGGCCGGCTTCGTAGAGCGCGATCCGCAGGGCGATCGCCTCCGCCAACGAGTGCCGGCCGGAATCCAGCGCCAGCGCCTCCGCGGTCCGCGCCGCGGTCAGCGCCCCGGCGAAGTCCCCGGCGGCGGCGAGGGCGACGCCGAGGGTGTCCGCGGCGGAGGGGTCGAGGTGGCGCGCCCGTTCCGAAGCCCGGCGGGCGAGCGCCACTGCCCGCTCCGGGTCCCGGTGGCCGGGAGACACCGCGAGGAGCCAGGCGGCGCTCTCCAGGGCCGGGCCGTCGTCGGGTTCGGCGGCCAGCGCCACTTCCAGGTGGTCGAGGGCGGGGCCGGTCTCGCCGCGGCGGGCGAGCAGCAGGCCCAGGTTGCGGTGGGCTTCGGGAACGGCGGGGTCGAGGGCGAGGGTGGCCTGCAGGACTTCCTCCGCCGCGGTGGCGTTGTCGGCGGCGAGGAGCATCCGCGCCAGGCCGAGCCGGGGCTCCACCAATTCCGGGTCGAGTTCCATCGCCCGGCGGAAGCGGCGTTCGGCGGCCAGGCGGGCGCCGGCGCGTTCCTCGATGAAACCCAGGTTGTGGTGAGCGGCGGCGTACTCGTCGTCGAGGCGGAGCGCGGTCGCCAGGGAGCCCGCCGCGTCCTCCCAGTGCCCCTGGGCGAGCAGCGCGATCCCCAGGTTCGCGTGGGCCCGGGGATACTGCGGGTCGAGGCGGACCGCTTCCCGGTATCGGGCTTCGGCGCCGGCGAGGTCGCCGGCTTCCCGGAGGGCGAAACCCAGGTGGTGCTGGAACTCGGCGCTGGCGGGGACGATCTCGGTGAGGTTCTCGTAGCGGTCGCGCAGCGGGGCGGCGCCGGCGCGGCGCTCCAGCGTGAAGAGGAGCGCCAGCGGCAGGAAGAAGAGGCCGGCCCAGCGGAGGGCGTGGCCGGTCAGGAGTCCGGCCAGCGGTCCGCCCGCCTTCGGTTGGGTGGGTCGGGGCGCGGGACCCGGGGCGCGGCGGATACCGAGGGCGCGGCCGGTCTCCGGTTCCCGGATCTTCCAGATGAAACCGTCGAAGTAGAAGTGGAGCATGGTGGAGGCGGCCACCAGCGAGAACACCAGGCGCTGCGCGGTCTCCGAAGTCACCGCCTCCGGGATGAAACGGACGAGCCCGTATCCCAGCACCAGGCCGACATAGACCAGGATCATGGCCCGGCCGCCGCCGAAGAGGACGCGGGTCACGGCGCCGGCGTCCGGGGAGGCGGCGCGGCGCCGGTTGAAAGCCCAGACGATGGCGAGGTACTGCACATCGTGGAAGACCTCGAAGAGCGCCACGCCGAGGACCGCGTAGGGGACGGCGGCGGAACACCACCACCAGAAGCCGAAGGAGAGGAAGGCGGCGGCGAGTTTCACCGGGTGCGGGCCGGCGCCGCGGCGGATCCCCCGGACCGCGCGGACCAGGAAGGCGGCGGTGAGGAGCGCGAGGCCGAGATCCCAGGCGGTGCGGAAGCCGGCGAACCATTCCGGGGCGAGCAGCGGGGCGCCGAGCGCGTACCAGAGTTCGAGCAGTTCGCCCAGGCGGCCCGGGGAATGGAGCACGCCGAAACCGAACCAGCCCAGGCACATCGCCAGGTCGAGGCGGGCGGTTCCGGGACGGCGGTCGCCGGCGCGGGCGTCGTAGATGCGGAGGAAGCCGTACACCTGGAGCGCGCCGTGCCAGACGCCCCAGAGGAGGACCACCAGCGAGACGCCGTTCAGCCCGTTCAGGCCGAAACCGAGCGCCGCGGCGAGGAAGAGCGCCGGGCCGAAGAGGAATCGGGCGCGGAAGCGGCGGAAGAGGGCGCGGTCGCCGTAGGCGCGCAGCATTCCGGGCAGGTGGTGGCCGAGCGCGCCGAACCCGGCGACGAGGAGGCCGACGGTGTAGGCGGTCTCCCGGCCGCCGGCGAGGAGGCCCACCGGGAGGATCAGCAGCGGGGTTCCGACGAGGAGCAGGAGGTCGGCGGCCGGGCCGAAGATCCAGACGCGGGGCGGCGTCGGGGATTCGGCGCGGGCGGTCATGGTCGGGGGGAGGGGCCTCCGGCGAATCTACCTTGAACCGGACTCGTCGGAACCGGGTCGGCTCGAAACGGAGTCCGCCGGCGCGCCGGAGCGTCCTGGCCGGGGCCTCCGCTCACGACCGGCGGCGACGGGCGGGGGACCGGCGGTTCGGCCGGCTCGCCCCGACCGGCGGGCGACCGGGCCGAGGACCGCGTTCGGACGACGGGTCGGGCCGGCGTCCGGGCGAGGGGCGGTGGCGGCGCCGCACGGAGGTCGTCGGGGGCGGTGGGGCGCCGCCGCGCGGCCGGCCGCGCCGGGGCGCCGGGTCCGCCGGGGAGACCGCCGGACGCCGGCCGGCGAGCGCGGCAGCGACGAAGTCCCGGGGGAGGTCCGCGGAGAGGAAGTCCGGGAGGATGCAGTCCGGGAGGATGAGGTCAGGGAGGATGCAGTCCGGGGAGCGGCGGGCCGCTCGTTTCCGTCCCCGTCCGCTCGCCGCTCCGGCGCGGGGTTCCGGGGCGGCGGGCGCGGGTGGCCCGGTCGGTGGAAGTCGGCCGGACTGCCGGCCGGCGAAGCGTGGCGGAGGAGGCAGCCGGGGGATCGGGGGCGCGGCTGCCGGGCGCTCCCTTCCCCGTCCGGTTGCTGCCGGGCCGGGTTGCGGAGCGGAGCGGGCGGGTGGCCCCGTCGGTGGAGGGTGGCGGGGGCGCCGACCGGGAGGTCCGGCGGATCGCCGCTGCCGACCGGCGCCGGCAGGACCGCGGCAGGATGGCGGCGGCGTTCGCGCCCGGCGCCGGGGAATGCCGGGGACCGAGCCGCCGCGCGGCGGCCGCCGGAACCCCGACGAGCCGGCGCTGACCGGGCGTACGCCGGCAGCACGAGAGTCGCGCGGGCGCGGAGCGGGTGCGACGAACGCGCCGGCGCCGACCCGGCTACGGGAACCGAGCCGGCGCGACCGGCGGGCGGGACGGGCGGAACCGGACGGACGGACGGACCGGGACCCCGGGGGGCGGGGTCCGGGCCGCTGCCGACGCGGCTACGGGGCCGAGCCGGCGGGACTCAGGGCCAGCGGCCGCGGGTCGAGCGGCGGACGATGCGGCCCTTGCTGTTCATGACGCCGACGGTCTTGCCTTCGGTGGCGTCCTTCGCGTCCTGGAGGTCCTTGTCGTTCGCCACGGCGATGTACACCGGACCGCGGTAGCCGCGCAGGCGCAGGCAGGCGGTGTCGAGCGTGCGACCGGACTCGACATTGATCGTGATCCGATCGTTCTGGATGTCGGGTCCGCGCCCCCGGTTGTAGGTGGTCCCGTGCTTCGCGGCGAGCGCGCGGGCGACTGCCATCTTGTTGGCCATGAGCGGTGGCGTTCCTCGATTCGGAAAACGAAAGGTCGGTATCGAAGGAAGGAAGGAATGTCGAACGACAGACCGACGCCTTCGATGGAAGGAAAGAAGTCGGGAAACAGTATCACACCCGGAGAGAGCGGTACGGTCGCCGCCGCCGGCGAGGCCGATCCCGGTCATCCCGGCGTTCCCGCTCCGGGGCCCGGCCGCGGTCGCGGAGAGCCCGGGCGGCGGTTCGTTCCGAGGAAAGGGGGAATGTCCACGCCCCGGAAGGCCCGCCGAGGGGGATACCGGGAAACCCCGGAGTCGGCCGGCGAGCGGCAGGGCCCTTCCGGCCCCGACCGGCGGGCGACCGGCTGCCGTCTCGCCATTCGGAATCTGCGGCAGTCGAACTCGATTCGCGGAACTGCATATCCCGACCCGGGCGCAGGTCGGCAGCCGCCTCAGTCGGTGACGGAGAGGATCCGGCCGCGCGCGCGGTCCCCGGGACGCTCCCCGGTTCGCCTCGCGCCGGAAACCGGAGCCGCCGGGAAGAGGAATCGAAGGATCGGTATCCCGGGGAGAACGGGCTCGGCTTCCCGCTCCCGGCCGGCGGCGCGGCGGACCGGCGCCTCAGGATTCGAGGAGTCCCGGCAGTCCGCGGAGAACTCGATTCGAAGAGAGCGCTCGTTACGGATCGCGTGTCGGCGGGCGCCGACCCCGGTTCGAACCACCGCAGATCACGACCCGGGCGCTCGCCGTCGTCGTCGGTCTCGACGGAGGAGAACGCGGCCGGCCGGCTTCCGGGCGGCCCCGTCTTCGTCCGGCGCCGGGCGGCAGCCGCCGGGAGGGGGAATCGAAGGATCGGTATCCCCCGCAGAACGGGCTCGGCTTCCCGCTTCCGGCCGGCGCGCGGCGGACCGGCGCCTCCCGATTCGGGGATTCCCGGCAGTCCGCGCGGCGGAGGGCCGATTTCGGCGCGCCTCCACCCGCGCGTCGCGGCGGAAACCGTAGAACGGCGGGAGCGGTCGAAACTCCGGCCGCGGCGAAACGAACGGGCGCGAAACGACGGGCGGGTCCCGACGCCGGGTCCGACGGAAGCGTCGTCCTACCGGTCGGTGTCCAGCAGCTGCAGCGCCGCCAGGAGCAGCACGTTCCCGCCGGCGACGATGCTTTCGTCCTCGGTGAATTCATAGGGGGAATGGCTGATGCCGCGGACCGACGGCGTGAAGATCATTCCCGCCGGGCAGATCCGCGACAGCATCTGCGCGTCGTGCCCGGCGCCGGACGGCAGCCGCCGGCAGGAGTGCCCGAGCACCGCCGCCGCTTCCTCCACCAGCGACACGATCTCCTCGGCGAACACCGCCGGGCCGAAGCGGGCCAACTCGCGCCGCTCCACTTCCACCTGTTCGCGCCGCGCCGAGGCTTCGAGGGATTCGAAGAACTCCCGCTCCGCCTGCGCCAGGCGTTCCGGGTCCGGGTTTCGCAGATCCACGGTGAACACCGCTTCCCCGGGAACCACATTCGTGAGGCCGGGACGAAAGGAAGCCCGGCCCACCGTCGCCACCTGGCCGGGGATCACGCCGGTCAGCCGGCGGGCTTCGAGGATGGCTTCGGCGGCGGTGACCCCGGCGTCGCGGCGAAACCCCATCGGGGTGGTCCCGGCGTGGTTCGCGGCGCCCCGGAGGGTGATCTCTTCCCAGAGGATTCCCTGGACGCCGGTCACCGCGCCGAGGGCGATTCCCTCCGCTTCCAGGATCGGACCCTGTTCGATATGGAGTTCGAGGTAGGCCGCCGGGACCGGGCCGGGAGTGGGGGCGTCGCCGAGGTAGCCGATCGCGGCCAGTTCGTCGCCCAACCGAAACTCGCCGGACTCGTCCGATCGGCGCAGCGAACGCGCTTCCTCCGCGGACAGCCCGCCCGCATACACCAGGCTGCCCAGCATGTCGGGGTGGTAGCGCGAGCCCTCCTCGTTGGAGAAGAACGCGATCTCCAGCGGCCTCCGGGTTTCGACGCCGGCGTCGTTCAGCGCGCGGACGACTTCGAGCGCCGCCAGCACGCCGAGGTTGCCGTCGTAGCGGCCGCCGTTCCCGACGGTGTCTATGTGGGAGCCCAGGAGGACCGCCGCGGCTTCCGGGTCGGTCCCGGCGCGGCGGCCGAAGACATTGCCGACCCCGTCCACCCGGATCTCGAGGCCGGCTTCCTCCATCCAGGAACGCACGAGGTCGCGGCCGCGGCCGTCCTCCGGGGAGAAGGCCAGCCGCTCGGCGCCGCCCTCCGGGGTCTTCCCGATCTCGGCGAGGTCGGCGAGGGAGCGGAGGAGGCGGTCGCCGCGGATCCGCAGCCCGGGGTCGGGAAAGGTCGGGTCGTTTCGGTTCGTCATGGTCTCGCTCGTCGTCCCGTTCTTCGGGGAATGCCCGGGTCAGGGAGTGCCCCGCTCAGGAAATCCGCCGTTCCGGGAATCCAGCGGTCAGGGAATCCAACGGTCAGGGAATCCAACCGTTCCGGGAGTCCGACCGCTCGGGGAATCCGCCGTTCGGGGAATCAGGCCGCCGGCAGCGCCGCCGGCGACCGACGCCCGCGACCCCGAGGAACGGGATCGCAGGCGTGCGGCGGCTCGCAGGGAAGCCCGCCGGCCAGGAACGCCGGGGGAAGGGTTACTCGGCGGCGACTCCGGCGGCGGAGAGCCGGGCCAGGACGCCGTCCAGCTGGGCGCGTAGTTCGGCGTAGCGCTCCCGGGCGTCGGCGCCGGGAGGCTGGTCGGCGGAGTCGAGGTTCGAGTAGAGGTATCGGAGTTGGTCCACCAGCATCGGCTGCGAGTAGCGGACCGGCCGGGTCACCAATTCTTCGTGGATCGTCCGGAGTTCTTCCGAATCGCCGCCGGCGGATTCCATTGCGGCGTCCAGCCGGGTCGCCGCCGCATTCGCCTCGCTGAGCGCGTCCCGGGCCCGGAGCGCCAGCGCCACCTGCTCCCGGACCTGTTCGCCGGTGACCCAGCCTTCCTTCGCCACCCGGGGATCGAGGAGCAGCCGGAAGTCGCGGGAAGCGGTGAAGTCGCCGGCGGTCAGCGTGACCGTGTACCGCCCGGGAGCGGCCAGCGGTCCGCGCCCGCCGGGATTCCCTTCCCCGTCTTTCGGCCCGTCGTGCCGCATGTCCCAGGAGAAGCGGTGGACCCCCGCGGCCGTCGGAACGGTCGGCTGGCCGCGGCGCGCCATCCCCGGGGCGCGCATTCCCTGCGTCCGTTCTTCGGCCATTCCTTCCCCGGCGCTCTCGAACCGGCGGAGGAGGGCGCCGTCGGCGTCGTGGATCTCGATCGCGGCGGCGGCGACGGCGCTCGGCAGGCGGTAGGTGAAGCGCGGGCCCGGCGTGGGATACACCGGGTCCGCCGGCGATCCGGCGCTGAACGGACGGCCGGCGAAACGGAAACGCACTTCGTCGCGGGGCGCGAACAGGTGCGGCGCGTCCGCCGCGGCCATTTCGCGGAGCGGGCTCACATCGTCGAGGATCCAGAAGCCGCGGCCCATGGTGGAGAGCGCCAGGTCGCTGCCCACCACCTTGAGATCCGAGACCGGGGTCACCGGGAGGTTCTGCTGGAAGGAAGTCCAGTTCGCGCCGTCATCGAAGGAGACGAACATCCCCCACTCGGTGCCGAGATAGAGCAGCCCTTCCCGGGCCGGGTCTTCCCGCACCACCCGCACCGGGTGGTCGTCCGGGACGCCGTTCGTCCCGTCGGTGAGCCGCGTCCAGGTCTCGCCGTAGTCCGTCGTCCGGTAGGCGTGCGGGGTGAAATCCCCCAACTGGTATCGCAGGACCGCGGCGTAGGCCTTCGCCGGGTCGTGCGGCGAAACCTCGATGTTCTGCACCCGGCCGTAGGGCCCGATCCCCGGCGGGGTGACCTCCTTCCAGGTGCGGCCGCCGTCCTTCGTCACATGGATGGGGCCGTCGTTCGCCCCGGCCCAGATCACCCCGTTCTCGTGGGGGGACTCCTGGACCTCGTAGAGGACCGCGAAGTGCTCCTCCCCGGTCACATCGAGGGTGATGGGGTCGCCGGAAACCACCTGGGTCTCCGGGGTGAAGGCGGTGAGGTCCGGGGAGATCGTGCGCCAGGTGCGGCCGCCGTCCTCGGTCACATGGACATACTGCGAAGCGTGGTACACCCGCGCCGGGTCGTGCGGCGACACATGGATCGGGACGGTGCGCTGGAACCGGTACTCCAGGTCCTTCGGGTTGTGCCCGTAGATGTTCCAGAAGCCCACATAGTACTGCTCTTCCTGGCCGGTGCGGGCGTTGTAGAGACCGAAACGGCCCTTGCAGTTCGCATACACCAGGTCCGGGTCCCCCGGTTTGGGGACCGCCGGGCCGGTTTCGCAGCCGCCGATCGCTTCCCAGTGGGCGGTATGCCCGCCGGGGCGGAAGTGGGGCGGATAGGAGGGAACCGAGATGGTGGAGTTGTCCTGCTGGCCGGCGTAGAGCCGGTAGGGGAAGTCGTCGCTCACATCCACCTGGTACAACTCGGCGGTGGGCTGGTTCTCCTGGGTGGACCAGGTCTCGCCGCCGTCGAGGGTCACATTCGCGCCGCCGTCGTTGGCCTGGACCTGGATCTGCGGATGGTCCGGATTGATCCAGAGGTCGTGGTTGTCGCCGTGCGGGGTGAACTTGCGCTCCCAGGTCTCGCCGCCGTCCTCCGACTTGAAGTAGCCCTCGGCCATACCCCAGAGGGTGTCGGCGTCGGCGGGGTGGGCGTGCAGGTTCGTGTAGTAGAAGGGGCGGTTGCGGATCGGCTGGAAGTCGCTGACCTGGCGCCAGGTGTCGCCCCGGTCGTCGGAGCGGTACACGCCCCCGTCGCTGCCCGGCGCCTCGATGAGGACATAGACCCGGTCGGGGTCGGCCGGGGAGACGGCCAGGTCGGACTTGCCCCGGAGGCCGGTGGGAAGGCCGTTCTCCAGGGACTCCCAGGTGTCGCCGCCGTCGGTGGTGCGGTGGACGCCGCCCTCCATACCCCCGGAGCGGATCGTCCACGGTTTCCGCTCCGCTTCCCACATGGAGGCGTAGATGGTGTCCGGGTCCTCCGGATGGAATTCCAGATCGGTGGCGCCGGTGCGTTCGGAGAGGTGGAGCACCAGTTCCCAATTCGCGCCGCCGTCGCCGGTGCGGTACACGCCCCGTTCCGGGTTCGGCGCGAAGGGGTTGCCGATCGCCGCCACCCAGGCGCGGTCCGGGTCCTCCGGATGGATGAGGACGGCGCCGGTGTTCCCGGTGTCCTCCAGGCCGATGGCGCGCCAGGTCTTCCCGGCGTCGTCGGAGCGGTAGGCGCCCTTCCCGATGATCACATTGCTGCGGAGGCCGTCGGAACCGGTGGTCACATAGACGATGTCCGGATCGCTCTCGGCGACGGCGACGGCGCCGATGGAGGGGCTGGCGAAGACGCCGTCGGAGATCGGATGCCAGTGGTGGCCGTAGTCGGTGGTCTTCCAGACGCCGCCGCCGGTGGCGCCCATGTAGAAGGTCCCCGGCTGGGAACGGTGGCCGGCGACCGCGGTCACCCGCCCGCCGCGGGAGGGGCCCACCGGGCGGTAGCGCATCTCGGCGAGGAGGTCCGCCGCCGGCTGGGCCTCCGCCGGCCGGTCGAACGGCGGGGCCGCGAGGAAGAAGGCCGCGGCGGGAGACGCCAGCAGGGCCCGGAGCGCGCGGCGGGGGGTGCGCGTCTTCTGCGGACGGGCCTCGGGACACAAGCGGCCGGTAAGTCGGCTCGGCAGTCGGCTCGGCAGTCGGCTCTGCATGGGGGTGGGTCGCCTCCGTTCTCGGATTCTCGGTGGTCGGTCTTCGCGCGCCCTTCTGCGGCAGGGCGAACCCCGCCGGGGCGGCGCGCCGCGCCCGACGCGGAAACGGGCGAGTTTACCGGGATCGGCGCGCGCGGCCCGGCCGGGGGACGGCGCGGCCGCGGGAGCCGGCGGAGGGAGCGCGGGGCGGCGCGGCGGAACCGGGCCGGGGCGCGGGGGCGGCGCGTCCCCCGGGAGCGCCCCTCGGGCGGGCGCCACCCGGGGAAGCGGCGCGCGGGGGCGGCGGGCGGCGGCCGGCGGAGGCGGCGTCGGTCGGGAACGCGGGCGGCGGGCCCGCCCCCGGCTTCCGGCGGGGCTCGGGGAACCCGGCGCGGGGGCGGTTCGGACGCGGGCTCCGCGGCGGGACCCCGCGCCAGCGGCCGGCGCCGGGCCGGACCGGGATCGCGCGGCGCGGCCCGGAGCGACCGGGAACGGGGGCCGCTTCCCGCGCCGGACGGGCGGGGGGCGCGGTGGAGGCCGGGAGCCAGAGCCAGGCCGAGGCGGTCAGTCCCGGCCTTTCGGGAGCGAAGCCGAAGGCCCGGTGGAACCGCGTCGTCCCCCGGGCGAAGGCTTCGAGGAGGTCGCCGGTGTCCCGGTCCCAGCCGATGAGGAAGTCGAGTTGATCTTCGTCGAGGTCGGCGATCGTGAACTCGAGCACCCGGGGTTCCGCCGCCGGCGGCTGCGCGGCGGAGACGCCGGACAGCGGAACGGAGGCCGCGAGCAGGCCCAGCGGGAACGCCCCGGAGCGGAGGCGGCGCGCGGTCGGGGCGAGCGGGGACATCGGGTCCGAATGCAAGCAGAAACCGGACCCGGCGGCCACTGCCGGTATGGGCCCGGCGGAGCCGGCGCCGGGGCGCGCCGGGCCCCCGGCGCACCGGGCGGCCCTTCCGGGAGTGCGGTTCGCCCGTTTCGCGCTCGCCGGGACCGTTCCCGGTGTCCGTCCCCGGCGTTCCCTGCCGGTGCGCCCCACCGGCGTTCCCCACGGCGTTCCCTGCCGGCGTTCCCGACAGGGTTCCGCCGCCGGCCGGTCGCTGCCGGCGCGCCCCGCCCGCGCTCGGCCGGGAGGGATGCCGAGCGCCCGATCCGCCGCCGTCCACGGTTCTCCCGCCGGGGCCCGGCCGGGACGCCCCGTCCGGCGAACCAGGCGCCCGGCGATACCGCCACTCGTCGCGCCTCTCCGCAGCCCGGGGCCCGGCCGGGCTGCTCCCTGCCTCCACTCTCCGGGCATCGCTCGGAACCCCCACCGAGGGCCCGCCAGCACTCACTCCTCCACCTTCACCGACGCTCCACCGACCCGCCGAGTGCGTAAAAGTTCGTGTCCCCCAAATGCGTAAAAGTTGGTGTCACTTGACAGTCGGGAGCGGATCCGGGCGGCCGGCGCCCGTTACGCTTTTCGGCGGCGCCGGCGGGCGGCGTCCGTACTCCGAAAGGGTCCCCCCATGTTCCAGACGATTCGAGGCCGACGGGCGCGCCGGTTCGCGACGGCGCTCCCGGTCGCGACAGCGCTCCCGGTCGCGGCGGCGCTCCTCTTCGCGGCGGCGGGCCCGGCGCTCGCGCAGGGCGGCAGCGAGACGCTCCTCGAAGAGGAGTGGGGCCGGATCGAGCCGCTCTCCGGCGGGAAACTGGGGCTCGCCGCCATCCACCTGGACACCGGGCGCACCGCGTTCCTCCACCCGGACGAGGCCTTCCCGATGGCCAGCACCTACAAGGTCCCCATCGCGGTGGAGATGCTGCGGCGGGTGGACGAAGGGGAGTTCTCCCTCGAAGACCTGGTCGAAGTGAACGCCGGCGACCTCTCTCCCGGGAGCGGGATGATCAGCCGGCTGCTCGACGACCCCGGGGTCGCCCTGTCCTGGCGGAACCTGCTCGAGTTGATGCTGCTCATCAGCGACAACTCGGCGACCGACCTCTGCCTGACCGCGGCCGGCGGCGGCGAACGGGTCACCGCCCGGATGCGGGAGATGGGGGTGGAGGGCATCCGGGTGACCCGCTCCACCGCGAACCTCATCACCGACTATGTGGGGGCGGAAGACCTGCCGCCGCGCCCGGAACGCACCCGCGCCACCTACACCGAGCACTACGAACGGGTGCCGGAGGAAGAACGGGAACGCGCCGGGCGGGAGTTCGAGTCCGACCCCCGGGACACGGCGACGCCCCGGGGGATGGCCGACCTGCTGCGCCGCCTCTGGGCCGGGGAAGGGCTGTCGCCGGGGAGCCGCGACCTGCTGGTGGACATCATGGAGCGTTGCGAGACCGGAGCCGGACGGCTCAAGGGGCGGCTGCCGGAGGGCACGGTGGTGGCCCACAAGACCGGCACCATCGGGCGGACGACGAACGATGTGGGCGTCCTGACGCTCCCGGGCGGCGCCGGGGAGGTGGTCGTCGTGGCCTTCGTGAAGGAGTCGGACCGGCCGATCCCGGAGCGGGAGCGGGCCATCGCCGACGCCGCCCGCGCCGCCTACGACTACTTCCTCTTCGCGCGGTAACGGCGAAGGGGGGCGGGCCCGGCCGGGCCGGAGGGGCGCTACCCCGCCCGCAGGATCTCGCCGGCGGCGGCGAGGAAGGCGTCGTTGTCGGCGGGCAGCCCCACGGACACCCGCAGGAAGGTGGGGAGCCCCCAGCCGCCGCCCTCCTGCACATAGATGCGGCGGCGGTAGAGATCCCGGGCCACCGGGAGCGCCGCCCGGCCGAGGTCGGTCATCAGGAACGGGGCGCGGTGCGGCCAGGCGGGGCAGCCGAGCGCGGCCAGCCCGGCGCGCAACTGCGCGAGGCCGTCGTCCACCGTCTGCCGGTAGGCGGCCACATGCTCCCGGTCCCCGAGCGCCGGGCCGCAGGCGGCCAGGGCGGCGGTGTTCAGGCCGAAGTCGCCCCACCAGATCCCCTCCGCCCGCCCGAACACCGGGCCGGAGCCGATCACATAGCCGAGCCGGAGCCCGGCCATCCCGTAGGCCTTCGAGAAGGTGCGGGCCACGATCACCGGGCCTCCGGAGAGGGCGAGCGGGATCGAGTCCCCGCCCTCGGGCAGGAACTCGGCGTAGGCCTCGTCCACGAGGAGGCAGCCGCCCTCGGGCACCGCCTCGGCGAGGGAGGCGATCCCGTCCCGGGAGACGGAGGCCCCGGTGGGGTTGTTCGGGTTCGCCAGATAGACCATCCGGGTGTCCGGGCGGATCGCGGCCCGCAGCGCGGCCAGGTCGGTGGCGCCTTCGGGGCCCATCGGCGTCCGGATCACTGTCGCGCCGATCCGCTCGGCGACTCCGGCGCACCAGCCGTAGGTCCGCTCCGGCAGCACCAGGCTGGTCGTTCCCGGCGCCAGGAAGGCCCAGGGCAGGAACTGCAGGAACTCGGTGGAACCGCAGCCGGGGAGGATCCGGGCGGCGTCGGTTCCGTGATGGGCGGCGATCTGCTCGCGCACCGGGGCCGGGTCGTTGTAGCGGTTCCCCTCGGCCAGACCCTGTTCGGCGACGGCGGCGAGCGCCCGGGGGGAGGGCCCCAGCGGGTTCTCGTTGAAGCCGATGCGGACCGCGCCTTCGGGGAAGCCGCCTTCGGGGAAGACCGGGAGCGGCGGCTCGCCGGGGTCGGTCGGCGTCGGTTCGGGGGCGGCGGCGCCTTCGGTCGCGGAACCCTCGGGGCGCCCGCAGGAAGCGACGGCCAGGGTCGCCGCCGTTCCCGCGGCCAGGCGGAGGAACGCCCGGCGGTCGGGGCGCAGGCCGAAGGGATAGCACTCGAAGCCGGGGCGGCGGGAGGGGAGCGGAAGCGGCGGAGCGGGCGCGGCAGTCATGACCGGGGCGAGCGTACCGCCCCCGTTCCCGACGCCGGGAGCGGGTTCCCGGGGGGTGCCGCCGGCCCCACCGTTCGCGACGCCCGACCGGGTCGGGAGCGCCCACCCGATCCTTTCCGTCCATCCCGCAGTCCGCGGGACCGGACCCGGTGTCTTCAGCCCCACCGGTGCGCCCGGACCCTGTGTCTGTGGGCCCCCGGGCGTCGCCGGAGCGTGCCCGGACCCTGTGTCTTCAGCGTCGCCGGAGCACGGACCCTGTGTTTTTCGACTCGCCGGAGCGACCGGGCCCTGTGTCTTTCGACCCGCCGGAGCGACCGGGCCCTGTGTCTTTCGATCCGCCGGAGCGACCGGGCCCTGCGCCTTTCGACCCGCCGGAGCGCCGGGCCCTGTGTCTTTCGATCCGCCGGGCGACCGGGCCCTGTGTCTTTCGATCCACCGGGACGACCGGGCCCTGTGTCTTTCGATCCGCCGGGTGACCGGGCCCTGTGTCTTTCGATCCGCCGGGACGACCGGGCCCTGTGTCTTTCGATCCGCCGGGGCGACCGGGCCCTGTGTCTTTCGACCCCGGGCGTCGTCGGAGCGTGCACGGACCCTGTGTTTTCCTCGATGTCGGAGCGCCCGGGCCCTGTGTCTTCAGCGTCGCCGGAGCGCCGGGCCCTGTGTCTTTCGACCCGCCGGGGCGCCGGACCCTGTGTTTCTCGACCCGCCGGCGCGCCGGGCCCTGTGTCTTTCGACCCGCCGGGGCGACCGGGCCCGGTGTCTTTCGGCCCGCCGGAGTTCCGGACCCCGTGCTCCCACCCCTCGGGGCGGTCGACCTCGGGTGTCCGGCGCGGCGGCGAGAGCGGGACCCCGGGTTCGACTCCCGCCGGGCGGGCGCCCCGCCGGTCGCGGCGGAACCGCGGCTACTCCTGCGGGTTCCGTTCGGCGAGTCTGCGTTCCAGTTCCCGGAGGCGCTCCTCGGCTTCGGCGAGGCGTTCCGCCATCTCCCCGAAGTCCACGGCGCTCAGCTGGGCCCGCGCTTCCTCGAAGGCTTCCCGCATCGCTTCCCGGGCTTCTTCGCTGTCGAGCACCACGCGGGGCAACTCCTCGCGCAGCCGGTCGAGTCCCTCCCAGTCCGGCAGGTCGTCGCCGGAGAGCCAGACCGCGCCTTCGCGCTCCCCGACGGTCACTTCGAGCGTGAGCGGCGCCCGGTCGCGGACCAGGCCCAGGGAGACGGTCTCCTCCGGCTCCAGCCGACCCACGGCGCGCACCACCTGCTCCGGGCGCGCGGTCTCCTCGTCCCCGACGGAAACGATCAGGTCTCCCACCCGGAGACCGGCGGCGGCGGCCGGACTCTCCGCCTCGACCGCGGACACCAGGACGCCGGTCTCGCCGGAGGCGCCGTAGAACTCCTGGAGTTCGGGGGTGACGCCGAGCAGCCGGACTCCCAGGTAGCCGCGGCCGAGGTGACCGACCACCATCCGGGTCTTGACCGGCGCCTCCACCCGGATCTTCCGGTCGGGGTCGCCGGAGGCGAACCACCAGGTCTGGGCCGCGGCGAGCGCCGGGAACGGGAGCGCGAGGGTCAGGAGAGCCAGGGCGACGGCGCCGCGGCGGCGCGGGGAGCGGACGGTCATGGTCGGGAGTCCTCCGGCGAGGGATCGAGATCGGGGTGGGAGATTCGTTCGGGGGAGTCGGGGCGTCAGCGGCGGGGGCGGCGGTCCGAGGCGCGGAGCAGGGAGGCCCCGCGCGGGCCGGGCACCGGCGGCCAGAGCGACTCCAGGTCGAGGAACAGGTCGAGGTCGTCGCTGCCGCCGATGTGGATCACCGGCTCGCCCGCGAACCGCCGGGCGCGTTCCATCTCGGCGACGAGACGGCGCACCTCCTGTCGCAGCGCTTCGAGTTCCGCGCGGGCCGCATCGCCGGCGGCGGGCGAGATATCGCCGGTGGCGGGCGAAATATCGCCGGCGGCGGGCGAGATATCACCGGCGGCGGGCGAGATATCACCGGCGGCGGGCGAGATATCGCCGGCGGCAGGCACGATCTCGCCGGCGGCGGGCGAAATATCGCCGGCGGCGGGCACGATCTCGCCGACAGCGGGCGGGAACTCCCCTGTGGGCGGCGAGGGCGGGGACGAGGCGGTCGCGGGACCCGGGGCCTCCGCCAGCCGGGCCGGAGAGGAGTCCCCGCCGGGACGGTCGAAGAGCAGCGGCAGCGAGAGCCCGAGAACGAGCGTCGCGGCGGCGGCGATGAACCAGGGACGGCGGCGGCGGGCGCGCTCCTCGCTGCGGACCCGGTCCATCACCCGCGCGGTGAAGTCGGCCGGGGGCGCCGGGCGCGGCAGGGAGCGGAGCGCCGCCCGCACTTCTTCGTCGGTCATCTCGTCGCCGGTCGTCTCTTCGGGGGCCGTCTCTTCGGGGGGCTTCTTTTCGGGAGTCATCGGTTCGGGTCGGGGGGTCGGCGGACGGGTACCGGCGACGGTCAGGCGAGGGCGCTCCGCAGTTGCGGCGACAGGAGTTCCCGGAGGCGCTTCCGGCCCCGGTGGGCGCGGGACTTCACGGTGCCCTCCTCGATGCCGAGCATCTGGGCGATCTCCCGGTAGGACCAGCCCTCCACATCCCGCAGCAGCACCGCTTCCCGGAAGACCGGCGGCACCCGGGGGAGGGCGCGCCGCAGCGCTTCCCGCACCTCGGAGGCGCGCGCGGCGTTCTCGGGGTCGTCGGGGTTCTCGGGGCCCGAACCGTCCGGCGCCGCGTTCGGGATCGGGCCTTCGTCTTCCGGACTCTCCGCAACGAACAGGCGCCGGCGGAGGACCCGGCGGCGGGCGTCGCTCCGCGCCAGGTTCGCGGCGATCCGGAACAGCCAGGCCTCGAAGCGGCCGGATTCCCGGTAACGGGGCGCCGCCCGGAAGACCCGCACGAAGGTCTCCTGCGCCAGGTCGGCCGCGGTCGAAGCGTCGGCGGTGGCGTTCAGGAAGTAGCCGAACAGCCGCTGCTGGTAGCGGCGGACGAGGGGCTCGAAGGCTTCGGTCTCGCCGCCGCGGACGCGCTCCATGAGGGCCGCGTCGGTCTCCGTCTCGACCGCGACCGCAGGGCCGGCCACGAACGGGAGCGGAGTGCTCAGCGCGGCGCCTTCCATCGGACGAAAGGGAAAACGCCCGACCGGCGGATCCGTTCCCGACCCATCGTTTCCCGGCCGATCGTTTCCCGGCCGATCGTTTCCCCGCCGATCCGTTCCCGGCGGGTCTTCGCGGAAGGCCGGGCGGACGACCCCGGAGCGGCCGGCCGGTCCCGCCGGCCGAGCCGTCCCGGGGGCGCCGGATCAGGAACCGCCGATGGCCGCGGAGTAGGCGACGCCTCCCCAGGAGAAGCGCAGCGCCCCGTCGGCGACCGCGATCTCGAAGACCTCGCCGTCGCCGCTCGCGGTCGCCGGCGAGAGCGGGATCCGGGCCTGCTCCCGGTCGGCGATCTGGCCGTATCGGCCGATCATCGGCCACATCTCCTCCCAGAGGGACTCCGGCGCCTGCGAGGAGAGATCCCCGAGGCGGATGCCCTGGTGGCGGTTCACCAGCAGCGACCAGTCCCCGGACTCGGGGATGTGGAGGTAGAGGCTGTAGCGCCCGGCGGGGATGGTCTCGCCGCCGAGGGTGAACGCCCCGGAAGTCTCCAGGATCGTGACCTGGTTCTCCCCGGCGCGCCAGACGCGGTCTTCGGGCAGCATGGACATCAACTCGTCCACGGCGCGGCCGTCGAGGGGCGGCCGGCCGTAGTCGATCGTGACTTCGGCCCCGCCGACCGAGGCGGAGACCGCGCCGCGCGGGAGTTGGTCGAACTGGGCCGCCGCCGGGGCGGCGGGGAGCGACAGCAGGAGCGCCGCCGGGAGCAGGAGTCGGGTCATCCGTCGGGTCATCCGTCGGGTCATCGGGGGTATTCCTCCGTGGGGGAAGTGGAGTCCGGCGAACGGGGAGCGCGCCGGGGAGTCAGCCGTGGAGCAGCCCGTACACCGCGAGACCGGTGAGCGAGGCGTAGAGCCAGACCGGAACGGTGATCCGCGCCCATCTCCGGTGGTGCGCGAACCGGCGGGTGGCGGCGAACAGGACGGTGGTGACCAGGAGCGGCAGCCCGGCCATCGAGGCCAGGATGTGGGTGCCGAGGACGGTGAAGTAGAGCGGCCGCAGGAGGCCGGTCCCCGGGTAGGGCGTGTCGCCGTGGAAGTGGTGGTAGGTGAGATAGCCGAGGAGGAACAGCGAAGTGGTCAGCAGGGCGCCCAGCTGCAGGCCGATGTGGAGGTTGCGGCGCCCGGCGCGGATCGCGAGCACCCCCAGGCACACCAGCGTGGTGGTGGCGGCGTTGAAGCCGGCGTTCACCGAGGGGATGGTGGCGGTCCAGGCCGGAGGGGCGGCGCCGGGTTCCCGGAGGTACAACTGGTAGATCAGGAACGCGAACGCCGCGCCGGAGGCGGCGAAGGCGATCCGCACCAGCCGGCGGACGCCGGGATCCGCCGCCGGGCCGCCGGCCGCGACAGCCCCGGAAGCGGCGGCGCTCATGCGGCGGGAAGGATAGAGGCCGAGGCGCGGCCGCACCCGGTTTCGGCAGCCGACGCGCGGCGCGGGGCCGGGAAGCCCGAGGCGCCGGTCCGGTCGGCGCCGACCCGGGGAGCCGACGACCGCTCCGACCGCGGGCGGCAGCCGCTCCCGGGGGAGAGTCCCGGCGCCGTTCGGGGGCGTTCGGACCGCCGACGGGCGGATCGCGGCTCCGAATAGTTATACTGATAAATATGGAAGGTCGGAACGGGACCGAAGCCGCCGCCGGGGAGCGCCGGGCCGCGGTGCGGGCGCTGGTGCTCCAGGAGCACATCGCCACCCAGGAGGAACTGGCGGCGCGGCTGGCGGCCCGGGGGTTCGCGGTGACCCAGCCGGCGGTGAGCCAGGACCTGCGGGTGCTCGGCGCGGTGAAGGAGTCGGGCCGGTGGCGGCTGCCGCCGGACCGGTTCGCCGGGATCGGCGGCCTGGTGGAGACCTTCGCCCCCGCCGGCCCGCACCTGGTGGTGGTGCGCACGCTCCCCGGCGCGGCCCAGCGGGTGGGACACGCCATCGACACCGCCGGCTGGCCGGAGACGGCAGGGTCGGTGGCCGGCGACGACACCCTGTTCGTGGCCAGCGCGAGCGCCTCCGACCAGCAACGCCTGCTGGAACGCCTCCGGAGCGCGCTGGACGGCGGCGAAGCCCGTTCCGGGGGAGGCGCTGCCGCGTGAGCGCCCGCCATCGCCCGCGGGCGGAGGGGGAGAACGCCGCCGGCTTCGTGCCCGGGGCTTCCGGCTATGTCGGAGGGGGACTGCTGCGACGGACCGCCGTCCATCCGCGGCTCGACCTGGCGGCAGCAGTCTCCGGCAGCCCCGCCGGGGAACCGATCGGCGCCCACTTCCCGAGTCGCGTCCGGGGGTTCGCCGGCCGGCCCTGCCGGGAGGCGCCGGCCCGGTTCGGGAAGCTCCGGAAGGCGGCGGGCGGGGACAGCGGCCGGTTCGGGGCCGGCGCGAGCGCCGTCGTCCCGCGGCGCCGCCCCGAACCCCCGGGCGCCGTCCGGGCCGGCGGCGAACCCCGCTCCGGGGGAGTCCGCGCGTGAACCCCCGCCTTCACCGTCGCCCGCTCGCGGAGGGGGAGAACGCCGCCGTCTTCGTGCTCGGGGCTTCCGGGTATGTCGGGGGCGAACTGCTGCGCTGGATCGCTGTCCATCCGCGGCTCGACCTGGCGGCGGCAGTCTCCGGCAGCCACGCCGGGGCGGAGATCGGCGCCGTCTTCCCGAATCTGGCCCGGACCTTCGCCGGCCGGCGCTTCCGGGAGGCGGCGGCCCTGCCGGACCTGCTCCGGGAAGCGGCGGACCGCGGCGCCCCGGTCGCGGCCTTCTCCGCCGCCCCGCACACCGAGTCGGCGCCGCGGGTGGCCGCGCTGCTCGAGGCGGCAGAGGCCGTCGGTCTCCCGGTTCCGGTGGTGGACCTCTCCGCCGACTTCCGCCACCGGGACCCCGAGCGGTACCGCGAGATCTACGGGATCCCCCATCCCGAACCGGGCCTGCTCGACACCTTCCGCTGCGGGATCCCGGAACTGGAGCCGGAGTCGGCGTTCCCCGACTGCGGCGGCCGGGCGCCGCGGATCGCCCACCCGGGCTGCTTCGCCACCGCGGTGGCGCTCGCCGCGGCGCCGCTGTTCCGGGCGGGGCTCGTCGGCCCGGAAGTCCACACCGCCGCGGTAACCGGCAGCACCGGCTCCGGGGGAACCCCGAAGGCGACCACCCACCACCCGGTGCGCCACGCGAACCTCTTCGCCTACAAGCCGCTCGCCCACCGGCACGCACCGGAGATGGAGGCGCTGCTCGGCCCGGCCGGCGGCGCGCCGGCGCAGGTGCGGTTCGTGCCGCACTCCGGCCCCTTCGCCCGGGGGATCCACGCCACGGTCTTCCTGCAGCCGGCCGCGCCGGGCGCCGAGGCGGAGGCGGAAGACTGCCTCGCCGCGTTCTACCGGGAGGCGCCGCTGGTCCGGGTCACGCGGACGCCCCGGGTCAAGGACCTCGCCGGCGGCGCCGCCGCCGAAGTCGGGGTCGCCGCCGCGGAGGGCGCCCTGGCCGCTTTCGGGACCCTCGACAACCTGGGCAAGGGCGCGGCCACCGGCGGCATCCAGTGGCTGAACCGAATCCTGGGTCTCCCCGAGGCGACCGGGCTCGACCTCCCCGGCGCGCTCTGGCTCTGAGCCGCCGCGCCGCTCTCCGAACCTCCCGCCGACCCTGACCGCCGCCCGCCGCCGCGCCCCCTCCCCTTCCCCACCGACCCCACCGACGAACCGACGCGCCATGCCCTCCGAATCCCCCCACCTGTTCCCGGTGTACGCCCAACTCCCGCTGGAGTTGGTCTCCGGCCGCGGCGCCGTGGTGCGGACGAAGGACGGGCGCGAGTACGACGACTTCTACGGCGGCCACGCGGTCTGCGGGCTCGGCTACGACCACCCGGCGCTCCGGGAGTGCCTGGCGCGGCCGGAGGCCGGCCTCTTCTTCCAGACCTGCGCCGTCCCCCACGCCGACCGGGCGCGCGCCGCGGCGGAGATCGTGGGGTTCGCCCCCGCCGGGCTCGACCGGGTGTTCTTCGTGAGCAGCGGCGCCGAGGCGAACGAGAACGCCCTCCGGCTGGCCTTCGTGACCGCCGCGCGGCGGGACGGGGCCGGCGCGACGCCCCGGGACACCGTGGTGACGCTGCGGGGCGGTTTCCACGGGCGCACGGCGGCGGCGGCGGCGGTCACCGACGGGGCGGCGAAGTGGTACGGCTTCCCCCGGGCCCCGTTCCGGGTCCGCAGCGCGCCCCGGGACGACGGGGCCGCGCTGGCGGCGCTGGTGGACGAGCGGGTGGCCGCCGTCATCGTGGAACCGATCCAGGGGATGGCCGGGGCGGTGGCGTTGCCGGACTCCGTGCTCGCCGCGGCGCGGGACGCCTGCGCCGCCGCCGGGGCGCTGCTGGTCTTCGACGAGATCCAGTGCGGCATGGGCCGGAGCGGGCGGCCCTTCGCCGGCGAGTGGGCCGGCGTCCGCCCCGACCTGCTCACCACGGCGAAATCGCTCGCCGGCGGCTTCCCGGCCGGCGCAGTGCTCGCCTCGGAGGAGGTCGCCGGGCCGCTCGGGGTCGGGGCGCTGGGCACCACCTTCGGCGGCGGCCCGACCGCGGCGGCGCTCATCGCCACCGTGGTCCGGGTGATCCGGGAAGAGGGACTGCTCGCCGAGGTGAACCGGCTGTCGGCGCGGATCCGGGAGGAGGCGGTCTGCGGCCCGGTCGAGTCGGTGCAGGGGCGCGGGTTCCTGCTCGGTCTCCGCTGCTCCCGCCCGGCGCGGGAGGTCCGCGACGCCCTGCTCGGACACGGAATCCTCACCGGCGTCTCCGCGGACCCGGCCGTCGTCCGACTGATGCCGCCGCTGGTGCTCGGCGACGACGCGGTGACCCGCCTGGCGGCGGCGCTGGCCCGGATCCCGGCGTGAGCGGATCGGGTTCCGGGGGATCCGGCGAGTCCGGGGCGCCGGCGGGGACCGCCGCCGGACTCCGGGAGATCCACGACCTGGCGGAGATCGGGGCCGGGACGGCGCGCGAGTTGGTGGCGCTCGCCGCCCGCCTGCGGGAACGCCCGGAACCGCGCGCCCTGAAAGGGAGGGTGCTGGTGCTCCTGTTCCTGAGCCCTTCGCTGCGCACCCAGGCGTCGTTCCAGGCGGCGATGGGCCGGCTCGGCGGCGCCTCCTTCGTGATCGCCCCGGACCGGTTCATCCACCGCCTGGAATTCGACCCGGGGGCGACGATGGACGGTTCCGCCGCGGAGAACATCGCCGAGGCGGTCCCGGTGCTGGCCGCCTACGGCGACGCCCTCGGGGTGCGGGCCTTCGCGGCGCAGGAATCGCTCGCCGAGGACCTCGCCGACGAGCGGTTCGAGCGGATCCGCAGCCTCTGCCCGAAGCCCTTCCTGAACCTGGAATCGGCCTCGCGCCACCCCTGCCAGGCGCTCTCGGACTGGCGGACGCTGGACGACCTGGCGATCCCGGCGGCCGGGGGACGGCTGACGCTCTCCTGGGCCCGGCATCCGAGGCCGCTGCCGCTGGCGGTGGCGCGGGACACCCTGCGGATGGCGGCGCTCCGGGGCATGGAGGTCACCGTCCTGCGCCCGGAGGAGTTCGCCCTGCCGGCGCCGGTGATGGACGAAGCGCGCTCCCTGGCGGCGGCCGCCGGCGGCTCGGTGCGTGAATCCGGGGCGATCGCCGAGGGCATGGCGGGGGCCGAGGTGCTCTATGCGAAGTCCTGGGCCTCGCCGCAGTGCTACGGCGACGCCGAAGCGGACGGGGCGCTCCGGGCCGGGCTGACCGACTGGACGGTGCGCGAGGACTGGTTCGCCGGCGCCGCCCCGGACTGCCGCTTCCTCCACTGCCTGCCGGTGCGGCGGGGGGTGGTGGTGGAGGGCGCGGTGCTCGACGGGCCGCGCTCGGCGGTGGTCCGCCAGGCGGAGAACCGCATGTGGACGCAGATGGCCGCGCTCCACCGGATGCTGGCGTGAGCGGCGCGGGAAGGAAGCCGGCCCCGGCGGGTCCGGCGGCCGCGGCGGGCTCGCCGGCGACCCGGCCGGCGGCGGAGTCCCCGGAGGAACGGCGCATCCGCGTCCGGGCGCTGCAGCACGCCGCTCCCTACCTGAAACGGTTCCGCGGCAAGGTCTTCGTCATCAAGGCCGGCGGCGCGGTGCTCGCGGATCAGGCCGGCGTCCGGGGCCTGGTGGAACAGGTGGCCCTGCTGTTCCACCTGGGGATCCGGGTGGTGCTGGTCCACGGCGGCGGACCGCAGTCCACCCGCCTGGCCGAGGCCCTGGGGGTGGGGGCGCGCTTCGTGAACGGCCGCCGGGTCACCGACGAGGGAGCGCTGCGCGTCGCCACCATGGTGCTGAACGGCGAGATCAACACCCGGATCCTGGCCGCCTGCCGCGACCTGGATCTCCCGGCGATCGGCCTCTCCGGGGTGGACGCCGGCCTGATCCGCGCCCACCGCCGCCCCCCGGTGCGGGTGGGCGCCGGCGACGAGCCGGGCCGGACCGTGGACTACGGCTATGTGGGCGACATCGAGGCGGTGAACGCCGAGTGGCTGGAGAAGCAACTGGGGATCGGCGCCCTGCCGGTGGTGAGCCCGATCTCCGCCGACGCCTCCGGCACCCTGCTGAACATCAACGCCGACACCGTCGCCGCCGCCCTCTCGGTGGCCCTCGGCGCGGAAAAGTTGATCCTGCTGGGCGAGGCGCCGGGACTGCTGGCCGACCCCGACGACGCGGCGAGCGCGGTGTCGTTCCTCGACCTGGAGGGACTGGCGGCGCTGCGGGTCTCCGGCGCGATCCGGGAAGGGATGCTGCCGAAGGCGGACTGCGTCCGGAACGCCCTGGAGGGCGGAGTGGCCCGGGCGCATCTGCTCCCCGCCGGGGTGCCCGACAGCCTGCTGCTGGAGGTCTTCACCCCGGAGGGCGCCGGGACCCTGGTCGTCCCGGATCTCGCCGCCCTCTCCCCCGCCGAACGCTCCCTCCGCGCCACCGGCTGACGACTCGCCTGGTGGGAGAGAATCCACCGGCGAGAGCAACCACCGCTGACCCGGAACTGACCCGATGCTGAAACGACTCCGCGTCCGCGGCTACAAGTCACTCGGGGACCTCGAGGTGTCCCTGCCGAACTTGGCTGTCTTCCTCGGGCCGAACGCCGCCGGGAAGAGCAACCTGCTCGACGCCCTGCAACTGCTCTCGAAACTGGGGACCAGCCGGACCATCGAAGAGGCGTTCGAGCCTCCGTACCGCGGCGACCCGATCGAGTCCTTCACCGTCGGCGACGGCGGCATCCGCTCGCTGCTCGCCGAGGACCGCCTGTCCTTCTCCATCGAAGCAGACCTCGTCCTCTCCGACAGCGTCGTGGAATCGGTGCACCGGCAGATCGCCGTGATGCGGCAGCCGAGCGGCAGAACGGAAGCAGGCGCGAAGGGGAATACACCGGGCCGCGTCCGCGAGCGGAACCTGCGCTACCGCGTCGAGATCGAGATGCTGCCGAAGTCGGGCGTGCTGCGGGTGACCGACGAGTACCTCGCCGCCCTGAACAACCAAGGGGAACCGAAGAAAAGCCGCAACCCCTTTCTCGATCTCCGGGGCGAACGGATCCACCTGCGGCTCGAGGGGCAGGCGCACCCGACCTACTTCGATCGCTACCTGGATCGCACCATTCTGTCGATGCCGCACTACCCGCCGCACCACCCGCACTTGACGGCGGTCCGCCGGGAATTCGAGAACTGGAGGTTCTATTACTTCGAACCGCGGGAACGGATGCGCGCGCCGAACTCGATCCGGGAAGTGCGGCGGCTCGGCTCGATGGGCGAAGACCTGGCCGCGTTCCTCAGGACACTCCGCGCCCTCGAACCCCGGCAGTTCCGAGCCCTGGAGAAGGCCCTGGGGATGCTCGTTCCGAGCGTTTCCGGAATCGAAGTGGAAGCGAACGATCTCGGTGAGGTGGAACTGCGTCTGCGCGAAGACGGAGCCGGGATTCCGGCCAGCGTCCTGTCCGAAGGCACGCTCCGTATGCTGGGTCTGCTGGCGCTGACCGGGATCGCCGAGGCCCCGACTCTCGTCGGCTTCGAGGAACCGGAGAACGGCGTGCATCCCGGGCGCGTGAACCTGATCGCGGACTTCCTGAAGACGCGAGCCACCGTCGGTCGAACCCAGTTCCTGGTAACGACGCATTCACCCATGCTCGTGGACCTGCTGCCCCGCGAGACGCTGTACGCAGTGCGGCGCAGCGGGCGGCAGACGCGGATCTCCCCCTTGCGCGAGTGGGGGCCCCTCTGGTTCCGGGGGAAAACGGCCGAAGCGTTCGACGATCGCGAAGACAGCGAACTCCCGGTTTCCCAACGGATCCTGCGCGGGGACTTCGATGCGTGAGATCGCGCTGTTCGTCGAGGATCGTGCGCATCGGGAAGTCATCGGAGCACTGGTGCAGCGCCTCGCCGCGGAACGGGACCTCGAGGTGCGGCTGCATTGGCACAGCGCGGCCGGCGGCCACGGTCGGGTCGCGCAGGAGTTCCGCAGTTTCCTGACAGACCTGGAGCGCGCCGCAGGGGGCGACCCCGAAGCACGCCGGCCGGACCTCATCGTCGTCGCGACCGACGCGAACTGCCACGGGTTCGCCGAACGAGCGAAGGAGATCCTGCCCGTCCGGAGTCCTGCGGAGACCGTTCTCGCCGTCCCGGATCCTCACATCGAAAGATGGCTGCTGCTCGATGGCGCCGCCGTGAAGACCGTCCTCGGGCGCGGCTGCGACGCTCCGGATCAGAAGTGCATCCGTCACCGCTACAAACAGATGCTGTCGCAGGTCGTGTTGGCAGCCGGCCTCCAACCCCACTTCGACGGCGTCGAATTCGCCGCCGATATCGTGCGGGAGATGGACTTGAACCGGGCCGCCGGGAGCGACCGCTCGCTCGGACGGTTCCTCGATGCCTTGGGCGACCGCTTCAAGACCTGGCGTTGACTCGCTCCACCGCTGCTCCCGGCCTCCCCGGATCCCTGACGGGAACGGGCGTGGACGCGGGAGATCGACACCGGGCCCCGACACGCAGGGGAGGGCTGTCGGTCACGATCGGGCGCCCGGCGGCAGCCGTAGTCTCCATTTCTTCGCGGCTGCTTCCCCGGAGACCTGCCGGTTCCCGTCGGCGCGACGACGAAAAAGCGGACCGGGCATGACTTCTCCCGGGGCCGATTTCGATGAACGCTCGCCGACCGGTTTTCGGCGGCGCGCCGGAATCGTCCCGCGCCGGGTACGGAGGCAGCCGTGATCACCATCGTTTCGTGGAACCTCGACCGGAGGCGGGAGGTGATGCCGATGCTCCGGGAGAGGGGCGCCGATCTCGCGCTGCTGCAGGAGGTCGGCCCCGGGGTGGCGGAGGAGTTGGCGGACGCTGTAGTGGGCGGTCCGCTCCGGCTCGAAGGGAACGACCACCGGCCGGCGGTGGTGAAACTGTCGAACCGCGTCGCGGTGGAACCGCTCCGACCGAAGCGCCTTCCGCTCTCGAGTCTGGAGGAGAACGAGATCGCCGTCAGCGACCCCGCCACCCTCGCCGTCGCGCGCGTCACCCCGGGGGCCGATAGCGAGGCGTCGTTCGAGCCGTTCCTCGTCGCGTCGCTGTACGCGCGCTGGCTGACCCCCCATCCGCTCGCGAACCGAAGGCCGCCTGCCGGAAAACGGAGCAGGGGCGCCATCCGCATCTACGCCGACGCCTCGGCGCACCGGATCGTCTCCGACCTCTCCACCTTCATCGGGCACACGGATCCCGCGACCCACCGCCTCCTCGCCGCCGGCGACCTCAACACGATCTACGGCGCGACCGAAGAGAGTCGCCTGGAGACTGCGGCCCGGGCGCAGACCATCTTCGACCGGCTGGATGCCCTCGGGTTCGCGTTCGCCGGACCGCAGTGGCCGGCGGGCCGGCGCTCGGACCCGCCCTCCCCCGAGGTCCCGCCCGATACCCGGAATGTCCCCACCTTCCTGACCCCCGCGCGACTCCGGGAGATGCAGGAAGCGCCGGCGGACGGAGCCGTCAGCGGCAACCAACTCGACTATGCGTTCGCCTCCCGCGGCTTCCACGAGCGGGTCCGGGTCCGGGCCTTGAACGCGCCCGGCGAGTGGGGCCCGAGCGACCACTGCCGCCTCCTGATCGAAGTGGACTGAGCGCCCCCGGTCTCGCCTTCTTCGCGGGTCCCGGCACCCGGACTCGCCTCCCGGGCGGCTACGACGGCGCCTCGTCCGTCGCCGCCAGGATCCCGGCCAGGGACACCCGTTCGTGCAGGAATACCGGAACTCTCAGCCCCCGCAACCGGCGGGTCTCCAACGGCTCGTTCGGACGAACCCGGATCGTCTGCTTGGGCAGATTCGGAGCGAGTTGGAGCGCCCATAGGACGTTCCTGATCTGTTAAGGGCCGGTCGGGCCTCCGACTCGCGCAGCCGAAGCCTCGAGGTAGCGAACGATCGGATGCGTCATCCACAACTGTTCCATCGGCTTCGTCTCCGACTCGCCCTCCAGGGTCTTCTTCAATTCCACGAGCAGCGCATAGTCGTTCCCGTCACCGGGCCCCAAGATCAGGTAGTCGCATTTCTGCAGGAGTCGCCCTTCGCGAACGCACTTCAGGTGATCCACACCCGTCATCGAAACGACAGCCACCTCCGGCGGGAGTCCATCGAGGATCACGGTCATCTGACCCTTCTCCACCAGTTCTGCCTCCCGGCGCGCGGGATCCACGGCGACCAGGAATCCATCCTTGAACACGCGCTCCGCAGCGTCCTTCCAGGTCACGCTCCGGGATCCTCCTGTTGCATCAACCTCGACGAAATTCCCTGCGCCCTGCGGTTGATGGACTCGATCGTCCGTTCGAACACCGGGAGATCCAGACCGTAGGCATTCCGGTCGCAGGGGCGAAGACCGCCATCTTCTGCCACATAGGCGCGCACCTGGTCGTCCTCCAGAGCCAGATCTTCCCGATACCCGAAGGTGCGCAGGGCGTCTTTTTTGGACTCCAGGTGGCCCAGCATCAACAGGTTGTTGATCTCCTTGGCGATGTAGTCGCTGTGCGTGGTGATGAGTACGCGCATGCCGGCCTTTACGATCCCGGTCAGCAGGTGGACGAGTTGCACCTGGTTCTCCGTGTCCAGATGGCTCTCGGGTTCGTCCACGATCAGGAGGTGTTCCCGGCGCGCCGCATGGCGAAGATAGAAGTAGAGGTCGGCGAGGCCGCGCGCGGACGAGGATGCTTGTGAGAGAGGAATGTCGAATCGCCCCTCCTCGCGTCGTCTGGAAACGAATCGCACCTCGCCGTCGGAGATCCGAAAGGTACCGTCCATCAGGTCCTCGATCCGGTCGGACAGGCGTCGCTCCCGGAGTTCGCTGACATCGTTCTGGAGATCCGGGAGGCTTCTGGTGAAGTCGATGTTGTCCTGGATCGGCGTGGCGTAACGACTCGTCGCTCGCTCGATGAGCCGGAAGGCATCGTCGCCGTTCTCGCCGTTCCGGTAGTCCACTTGCTGCAGGGACTGCAGCAGTCGGTTCTTGGCGAAGTCGAGTTCCCGGAAGAAGAGGGAGATGCCGAATCGCTCGGCGGTCAGCACGACCGGTACGGGCAGGGACGAGAGGAGGAGATGGAAGTAGGCGGCTTCCGCTCCGTTCCGGTAGTGCGTCTGCGGGCGTCCGTTCGAGAGGTCGGCTCGGAATGCCGCACGGGCGCCGTCGAACTCCACGGACACCGTCCCGGCGCCACCGGCGCGGACGGTGACCGGCGGAACCGACGCCGGAAAGGCGTCCTCCCACTCGACACTCAGCCGGGCGTCGGCGAACCCGCGGCTCCCGGCACGGAGAACTCGCCGCACGCAGGACCTCGAATCGTCTGCATCGATGTTTCGGGCGAGCAGGGCTCGTTCCTGCGAGAGCATGGCGCGGTCCACGCGCCGGATGGCGTAACCGACCGTCGACAGCGACTCAGCGATCTGCTCGAAGTCGAGAGGCTCCGCTTCCGGGCTCCGAAGTTCGTCCGGGAGCGTCGCCAACTTTTCGGAGACGCCCCCTCGACCCGACCAGAGTGCGCGCTCCTGGAGCAGGCCGCAAAGCGTGTAGGCCAGGTAGGTCTTGCCGGTGTTGTTTCGGCCGGCGATGATGGTCAGTCCGCCGAGTTCGAGGGAGGCGTCCTCGATCGGGCCGAGGTTTCGGAAGCGGAAGATCATCGTCGGAACTCGGTTGGCTCAGGGGGTCGCTCGGTCGGCGGCAATCCTACCAATGGCGGTCGGGGGTTGCGGCGCGCGGAGACACCCCACCGGGCCGCCGCCGTGCGGTCAGGAGTCGCCGAGGGCGCCGGAGTGGCGGAGGCGGCGGGTTTCCGCCGGCGTGTAGCCGGCGATCTCGGTGAGGACCGCCTCCGTGTGCTCGCCCCGGAGGGGAGGCGGGAGCGGCGCGGCGCGGGGCTCGCCGTCGAACTGGACCGGGTTGCCGACGAGGCGGAGGGGGGTCGGCGGGGCCGCGGCGGGGTCTTCGGCGGGGGACGCGCGGAAGGCCGGGTGGTCGCGTTCGAGGACCATTCCCCGGGCGCGGAGTTGAGGGCTCGCCAGGATCTCGGCGACGCTGCGGACGCGGCCCACCGGGACGCCCACCGCGCCCAGGCCGGTCTCCCAGTGGCCCACCGGGCGGGCGCGGAAGATCGGTTCCAGCAACTTCCGCAGTTCCCGGCGGCGGCGGACGCGGTCCGGGTTCCTCGCGAATTCCGGACGGTCGAGGGCCGGGGACACCACCGAGCAGAACCGCTTCCAGGCGGGGTCGTTGCCCACGGCCACGATGACATGGCCGTCCGCGGCCGGGAAACTCTCGTACGGGGTCAGCGACGGGTGGGCGTTGCCGCTGCGCGCCGGTTCCGCCCCGGTGAGCAGGGTCCCCTGCGCCTGGTAGCAGAGCGTCGCCACCACCGAGTCGAAGAGCGCCACATCCACCCGGCGGGCGCGGCCGTCGCGCTCCCGGGCGAAGAGCGCCGCCAGGATGCCGTGCGCCGCCAGCATCCCGGAACAGATGTCGGCGAGCGAGGCGCCCACCTTCGTCGGTTCGCCGTCTTCCGGGCCGGTGAGGCCCATCCAGCCGCCTTCGCCCTGCATGATGGCGTCGTACCCGGGCCGGTCGGAGAGCGGGCCATACTGGCCGTAGGCCGAAACGGAACACCAGACGAGACGCGGATTCCGCTCCATCACCGACTCCGCCGGGAATCCCAGCCGCGCCAGGGTGCCCGGGCGGAAGTTCTCGATCAGGACATCGCTGCGGGCGAGCAGCCGGGAGAGCGCTTCCCGTCCGCCGTCGGTCTTCAGGTTCAGGGTGACGCTCCGTTTCCCCCGGTTCACCGCGAGGAAGTAGGCGCTCTCGCCGTGCGCGAAGGGCGGGCCCCAACTCCGGGTATCGTCGCCGGCGGGCGGTTCGATCTTGAGGATCTCGGCGCCGAGGTCCGCGAGCAACATCGTGGCGTAGGGCCCGGCGAGCACCCGCGAGAGGTCGGCCACCCGCACTCCGGCGAGCGGGGCGCCGGTCATCCGGTGGTTACCGCGCCCGCGCCCGGTGGTCGTCAGCGGGAGGGGGCGGCCGCGGCGGCGAGCGCCCGGTCGAGCAGCGCCAGGGCGTCGGCGGCGTCGGAACGGGTGATGTTCAGCGGCGGCGAGATGCGGACGCAGTTGCCGAAGAGACCGCCCTTCCCGATGAGCAGCCCTTCGTCCCGGGCGCCCTGCAGCAGCCGCTCGGTGAACGCCGCGTCCGGCGCCTTGGTCTCCCGGTCCTCCACGAACTCCAGCGCCAGCATCAAACCCTTGCCGCGGACGTCGCCGATCGCCGGATGGCGCTCGCGAAGCGATTCCAGACCCTCCCGCAGGAAACCGCCCACTTCTTCGGCGTTCTCCGCCAGGCGGTCGCGTTCGACCACGGCGATGACCGCGCCGGCGGCCGCCATGCTCACCGGATTCCCACCGAAGGTGGAGAGGGTATTGCCCTCGATGGAATCGGCGATCTCGGAAGTGGCGACCGTTGCGGCGACCGGGACGCCGTTGCCGAGCGCCTTGGCGTAGGTCACGATATCCGGCTCGACTCCCCAGTGTTCGATGCCGTTCAGGTGGGTGCCGGTGCGGCCCCAGCCGGTCTGCACTTCGTCGCAGATGAAGACGCCGCCGTAGCGCCGCACGATCTCGACGGCGACCTCGAAGTACCCCGGCGGCGGGGTGATGAAGCCGCCGACGCCCTGGATGGGCTCGGCGATGAAACCGGCCACCCGCCCGGAAGTAGTGGTGCGGATGACCTCCTCGATATCCCGGGCGCAGCGGAGGTCGCAGGAGGGGTATTCGAGGCCGAAGGGGCAGCGGTAGCAGTAAGCGTTCGCCGCGTGCTTGATCCCGGGGACCCGGCTCCCGCCGAGCCGCCAGGTGTGCTGCCCGGTGGCGCCCATGGTCAGCAGGCTGCGGCCGCTGTAGCCGTGGCGCAGCGAGATGAGTTCCGCAGCGCCGGTGTGGAGTTCGGCGAGGAGCACCGCCATCTCGTTCGCTTCGGTGCCGGAGTTCGTGAAGAAACTCCGGTCGCACTTTCCCGGGGAGACCCGCGCCAGCCGTTCCGCCACTTCCACCATCGGCTGGTTGGGGAAGAGCGTCGAGACATGCTGCAGGGTGTCCACCTGCCGGTGGATGGCGTGGTTCACCTCGGGGTGGCAATGCCCGAGCCCGACGGTGACGATGCCGCCGAAGAAGTCCAGGTAGCGGTTGCCGTCCGCGTCCCAGACATGCTTGCCCTGCCCGCGGACGATGGGCAGCGGCTCGTCGTAGAAGGTCTTCACCGCCGGGAACACATGGCGGCGGTGCGCCTCGCGGATGCGGTCCGCGCCGGCGGGCGGGGAACAGCCGGGGGGCGAATCCTCCGGCGGGGCGGCGGTCTCGGTGACGGGAGTGCTCATGCGCCGGATTGTCGCAGAGATCGGGATCGCTGTTTCTTCCCCGCCGGCCGCGCGCCGGGGGCGGGACGGGATCGGCCGCCGCGCTCGGGCCGCCGGGCGCCGGGCCGCGATCTCGGGACGCGCTCGGAGGCGCGGTCGGGGGCGGTCTCCGTCCCGTGGTGGTCGCCCTCGATCCAGGACGAGATCAGCCCGGCCAGCGAGCCGAGCAGGCCGAAGGCCACGATGACCAGCCAGAGCGCGATGAGCCGCCCGCCGGTGCTCACCACCCGCAGACCGTCGAAATTGTCCGGCTCGATCCCGAACATGGTGGAGATCGACCACCACAGGGCGTGTTCGGCGGTCACGATGTTCGCCCCGGGTCGGCCGGCCTCCAGGGTCAGCACGAGGACACTGCTCACCATCAGGGACACGACGATCAGCGAGGACACGGTGGCGGCCACGGAGCGGGCGCGGCTGATGTTGAACAGGGTGGCGAGGCCGGAGACGCTGCGGGTGGTCGAGCGGAAGAGCCGGATGACGATCAGCAGCCGCAGGCTCCGAAACGCCCGCAGGAATTCGATCTCGGGAATGGAGGCGAGAAGATCGGCCCACCCCCACTTCGCCCACGCTGTCTTGCTCGGCGCGCGCCACAGGTCCCACAGGGCCTTCGTGAGGAAGAGCGCGCAGACGATCCGGTCGAGGACCTCGGCGAGCCGGTCGAACTCGGCGGGCTGCGGGAGCTGGCGCAGCCCGAACAGGACGACCGAACCGAGGGCCAGGACCGCGAAGAGCGTCTCCAGGATGACCTGCGGCCCGGTGAGCGCGCCGGGCGGAGGGGTCGGTCGGTTCTTCATGCGGACGGGCGCCGCAGCGGTCAGGGGCCCGGGCTCACCCGAACTTGGCGACGAACTCGGCGGCGGAGAGGATGGGGATTCCCAGGCGGCGCGCCTCCCGGGCCTTGCCGGAAGCGCTCGACACATCGGCGGCGACGAGGACCTGGCATCCGGCCCGGGTGACTCTGGGTACGGGCTCGAGGCGCGCGTTCGTCGCCAGTTCCTCGAGGAACGCCCGATTCCAGGTCTCACCGGCGATGTCCGCCGTTCCGGTGAAGCAGACGCCCATTCCCGCCGCCAGGACCAGGACCTCGGGCAACTGCGTCACCGCGGGGACCTCCGCCGCCGGAATCCCGAGTTGGCGGGCGATGTTCCGGATCAGCGAGTGCTCCGCCTCGGTGATGACCCCGTCGCGCTGGGCCGCGGCGATGACGGACTCCAGGTAGTTTCGGTGCGCGTCCCGGCGGGCGCTCTCCGGGATCTTCCACTCGCCGGCGAGTTCCTCGAGGTCCGCCCGCTCCCCGGCGTCGAGGACGCCGTCGTCGAGCACCTGGTCGAGAGCGTCCAGGTACTGCAGCACCGCTTCGTCGCAGTGCGGGTAATGGGCGCGGGAGACGATGCGGGGCATCGGCCGGCTGCCGGGGTCCACCAGGTCGCGGCGGACCGTCCGGGCGCCGGGCCGCTGTTCGACGAAACCGATGTGGACCGGGCGGGCGCCGGACGATGGGAACAGGCGCAGGTGTCGCAGCAGTGCGGCCGTGGCCCGCGCGTCGGCGAGCGCCCGATGCGGCTGGTCGTGTCCGATGCCGCGGGCCTCGCAGGCGACCGTCAGTTTCTGGCGCGTCTGCTTCAGGGTGCAGAGTCCGTCGCCCCAGTCGGCCGGCACCCGGCTGCGCTCGAATTCGTTCCCGAGGAAGCGCCGGTCGAAGGCGAGGTTGTGCCCCACGAGAATGCCGCCGTGGAGCCGGCGGGCGAGGTCGGCGAGGATCTCGTCGAAGGTGGGCGCGAGTTCCACCATGGACGGCGTGACGCCGTGGACGAAGGTGGGGCCGACCTCCCGGTTCGGCTGCACCAGGGTGTCGTACTCGTCCACCGTTTCGCCGGTGTCCGGGTCGAGCCGGACGACGGCGATCTCGAGGACCCGGTCCCGGTTGGAGAAACCGGTGGTCTCCACATCCACGACGACGGGAAATGGTTTCGGTTCGGACATCGGGGTCTCCTTCGCTTTCGCGTTGACGATCAGTGCCGGACGCCGGGAGCGCCGCCCGGGAAAGGATTCCGGCCCGCCGCTCCGGCGCGGTTTCCGACCCGGCCGGCGACGCCGCCGGCAACCGGACGGGTCATCCGACGGGAAACCCGGCCCGCAAACCGGCCCGCAAGCCGGCAGGCCGGGCAGCCGGCGGGGCGTTGCCGGGTCATCGCAGCAACTCCCGCTGCTGCAGGTCGCGCAGGTGGTCGCGCAGGCGGGCGGCGCGTTCGAATTCCAGGTCCTTCGCCGCCTTCTTCATCTCCCGGCGCAGGCGGGCGATCTCGCGCTCCCTCTGCTCCGGATCCTCCGGCGGCGCCTCGAAGAGCCCGACCGCCCGCGCCCAGTCCTCCTCTTCGCCGGCCGCCGCCCCCGAATCCGCCGCACCGACGAGTCCCTCCGAGATCTCCTTGACCACCGTCTGCGGAACGATGCCGTGCTCCTCGTTGTACTGCTCCTGCAGCGCCCGGCGGCGCCCGGTTTCGGCGAGGGCCCGCTCCATGGAACCGGTCGTCCCGTCCGCATAGAGGAGGGCCCGGCCGGAAGCGTGGCGCGCCGCCCGGCCGACGGTCTGGATGAGCGCGCCTTCGGAACGCAGGTATCCCTCCCGGTCGGCGTCGAGGATCGCCACCAGCGAAACCTCCGGCAGGTCGAGCCCCTCGCGCAGCAGGTTGATCCCGATGAGCACATCGAATTCCCCGAGCCGCAGCGAGCGGAGCAGTTGCACCCGCTCCAGGGTGTCGATGTCGGAGTGGAGATAGCGGCAGCGGACGCCGAGTTCGTGGTAGTACTCGGTCAGGTCTTCCGCCATGCGTTTCGTCAGGGTGGTGACCAGGACGCGCTCGCCCTTCGCCGCCGTCGTCCGGATCTCCTCGAGCAGGTCGTCCACCTGGCCGCCGGCGGGGCGCACTTCGACCGCCGGGTCGAGGAGCCCGGTGGGGCGGATGATCTGCTCCACCACCACGCCGCCGGCGGCTTCGAGTTCGTAGGGCCCCGGCGTCGCCGAGACCGCGAGCGTCTGTCCGACCCGCACCTCCCATTCGCCGAAGTTCAGCGGCCGGTTGTCGAGCGCCGACGGCAACCGGAACCCGTGTTCCACCAGCGTCCGCTTGCGCGCCCGGTCGCCGGCGTACATCCCGCGGATCTGCGGATAGGTCTGGTGGCTCTCGTCCACGACGATCACGGTGTCCTCGGGCAGGTAGTCCATGAGCGTCGGCGGCGGTTCCCCCGGACGCCGCCCGGTGAAGTGCCGCGAGTAGTTCTCGATACCGTGGCAGTGGCCCGACTCGGCGAGCAGGTCCAAGTCGAACAGCGTGCGTTGCATCAGGCGCTGCGCTTCCAGGCGTTTCTCCTCGCGCAGGAGTTTCGGGTGGTGTTCGTCGAGTTCCTCCCGGATCGTCACCAGCGCCCGCGCCAGGTCCTGCTCCCGGGCCACATAGTGGGTCCGGGGGAAGAGCGTCGCCCGGGTCTGCTTCTCCAGTTCCCGCCCGGTGAGCGGGTCGAAACGGGCGATCCGTTCCACTTCGTCGCCGAACAACCGGATCCGCAGGCCCAGGTCTTCGTACCCGGGAACGATCTCCACGGTGTCCCCGCGCACGCGGAACCGGCCCCGTTCCAGGGAATGGTCGTTGCGCTCGTACTGCATGTCCACGAGTTTGCGCAGCAGGGCCTGCCGCGAGGGGAACTCGGCGCCCTCCTCGAACACCAGGAGCATCCCGTAGTAGGCCTCCGGGGAGCCGAGGCCGTAGATGCAGGAAACGCTGGCGACGATGAGCACATCGCGGCGTTCGAAGAGCGACCGCGTGGTGGAGAGCCGCAGGCGGTCGATCTCCTCGTTGATCGTCGCCTCCTTCTCGATGTAGGTGTCGCTCGCCGGGACGTACGCCTCGGGCTGGTAGTAGTCGTAGTAGCTGACGAAGTACTCGACGGCGTTGTCCGGGAAGAAGGCGCGGAACTCCTGGTACAACTGGGCGGCGAGCGTCTTGTTGTGGGCGATGACCAGCGCCGGGCGGTTCACCGCCTCGATGACATTCGCGACCGTGTAGGTCTTGCCGGAGCCGGTGACGCCGAGGAGCACCTGGTGCGGGTCGCCCCGGTCGAGTCCCTCGACGAGCGCCGCGATGGCCCGGGTCTGGTCGCCGCGGGGGCGGAAACCGCTCGCCAGGCGGAAGGGTTTCGACGGCCGGCGCTCGGGCAGGCCGGGTCGGGCGTAGGGCGCGGCGCGTTCCGCGGGGCCGGTCGGGACGCGGCGGACCGGGGAGGCGGACGGCATCGGGGGCGGCGGGCGCCGGGTCCCTCTCGGCGTTCGGGGCCGGAGTCAGGCCGGAGTCCCGGTGCCGGAACCGGGCCGACGCGGCGCCGCCGGTCGGGCCGCCGTCACGGGAGGGTCGGCTCTCCGGCCGGCGTCAGGCCGCCGTGACGCTCCGGGCCGGCGCCTCGGCGGCCGGGCGGCAGTCGGCGGCGGTCAGGCCGCGGAAACCCAGCACCCGCACCAGAGACTCGTGCACCTTCACATCGGGAGTGGAGGCCCCGGAAGTCACCCCGATCCGCACCGGGCCCTCCGGCAGCCAGCCGCGCGCCACCGTCTCCGGCGAAGGCGCGCCGGGGCCGGCGGGGACCGGACGGTCCGGCGGCCGGAACCGGATCTCGTCCGCCGAGACCAGGCAGGACGGCTCGGCGATGTGGTAGGTCGGGACTTCCCGGGCGCAGAGGTGCGCCAGGTGGGCGGTGTTCGACGAGTTGTAGCCGCCGACCACCAGCACCAGGTCGAGATCCTCTTTCAGGAGTTCGACGACAGCGTCCTGTCGATCCTGGGTGGCGCTGCAGATGGTGTCGAAGGAGCGGAACCGGTCCTCCATCTCCGCTTCGCCGTAACGGCGCGCCATGGACTCGCGCAGCACCGCGGCGATCGCCAGCGACTCGCTGCCGAGCATGGTGGTCTGGTTGGCGAGCCCGATGCGGCCCAGGTCGCGGTCGGGGTCGAAACCCTCCGAGACCGCCGGAGCGAAGCGGTCGAAGAACGCCTCCCGGTCGGGCCCGGCCCCGCCGGGAGCGCCGGCTTCGAGGTACCGGCAGACCGCGCGGGTCTCCGCCATGTCGCGGACGACCAGGTAGGTCCCGGCCCGGGAGACGGTGGCGCGGGTCTCCTCGTGGGCGTGCTTGCCGTGGACGACGGAAGTGCGCCCCTCGCGCCGGTAGCGCTCCACGTTCTTCCAGACATTCATCACCGAACCGCAGGTGGTGTCCACCACGACGCAGCCGCGCCGGCGCAGCACTTCCAGTTCGCCCACCGAAACCCCGAAGGCCGGGAGCAGCACCACATCCTCCGGGCCGAGCCCGGCGAAGCGGGTCTCGGGGGCGCCTTCGCCGTCGAGGAAGCGGATGCCCAACTCGGTGAGCCGCCGGTTCACATAGGGGTTGTGGATGATCTCGCCGGTGATGAAGAGGCGGCGGCCGGGGAAACGCAGGTGCGCCTCGTAGGCGTACTCGACGGCCCGGTCCACGCCGTAACAGAAGCCGAACTCGGCGGCGAGGTGGAACAGGACCTCGCCGGCGCGGAGGCGGTGCCCGCTCTCCCGGGCGAAACGCACCAGGTGGCCGGTGTAGTCGTGGGCCAGCGGGGCGGCGACCTCCTGCTTCAGGCCGAGGCCGCGCCGGTAGTGCTTTCCCGGGGGCGGGTCGGCCGGCGGGGAGGCGGCGGGCGCCCCGGACGGGGAAGCGGAGAGGACGGGGGAGAGGGCTGGGGAGAGAACGGGGGCCGCCGGGTCCGCCGTCCCCGGTGCGGGAGAAGCGACGGATTCGGAGGCCACGGCGACGCCCGGATGATACCCTTCCGGGGCCATGCAGGATGTCCTGATCACCGGCGAGCGGAAGCGCCAGCCGAAGATCCTCGCCTATGTGGACCCGGGCAAGTGTTTCGGCCGGGGCTGCGAGATGTGCATCGCGGCGTGCCCGGTGCAGGACTGCATCACGCTGGTGCCCGACCCCGAACCGCGGTCGGTCGGACAGATCTGCGAGGTGAATGTGGACACCTGCATCGGGTGTCAGTTGTGCGCCAAGTTCTGCCCGCCGGACTACGACGCGGTCCACATGTTCCCCTTCGACGAGGGGATGCGGCTGGCCGAGGAACGCGACCGCACCTACGAGTACCGGCAGTACCGGAAAAAGCCCGGGGAGGCGCTCGCCCCGCCGGGCCCCCCCGCCCGCCCGCGGTAACGGCGGAGCCGCTGTCGGCGCCGGGAAGCCGGCTCCCGCAGTCGCCCGGGGCAGCGCCGGTTCCGCCGGGACGCCGGCCCCGCCGAGGCCGTTCGCAGTCCGCGGAGGCCGGCGGAGATCGGCCCGGTGAAGATCGGCAGACCCGGCGCAGAGCGGCGGGAGCCGGCCCCCGCGCGCCGCGCTACTCGCCGAAGCGGACGAACTCGCCCCGCTCCGGCCCGGTCGAAACCAGCCGGATCGGCGTCGCCGCGAGTTCCTCCAGGACTGCCAGATAGCGGCGGGCGCCCTTCGGCAGGTCCTCGACCCGGGTGACCCCCCGGGTGGATTCGCTCCAGCCGGGGAGCGTCCGGTACTCCGGCCGGCAGCGGGCGAGCGCCTCCGGTTCGCCCGGGAACTCGTCCACCGCCTCGCCGTCGAGGCGGTAGCGGACGCCGACGCTCACTTCGTCGAGGCCGTCGAGGACATCCAGTTTGGTGATCGCCAGTTCGTCCAGGCCGTTGATCCGCCGGGCGTAACGCAGCACCACGCTGTCGAACCAGCCGCACCGCCGGGGGCGTCCGGTGGTGGCGCCGAACTCCGCGCCCCGCTCCCGGAGCCGCGCGTTCATCGCCTCCTCCATCTCCGTCGGGAAGGGCCCCTCCCCCACCCGGGTCTGGTAGGCCTTCGCCACCCCGAGCACCCGGTTCACTGCCCGGGGGCCGACCCCGGCGCCGACCGCGGCGCCGCCGGCCACCGCGGTCGAGGAAGTGACGAACGGGTAGGTGCCGTGGTCGAGGTCGAGGAGGCTGGCCTGCGCCCCTTCGAAGAGCACCCGGCCGCCCTCCTCGAGCAGTCGGTGGACGACCAGCGAGGTGTCCGCGATGAGCGGCAGCACCCGCTCGGCGAAGCGGTCGAGCAGCGCCCGCGCCGCCGCCGTCGCCTCTTCCCGGCGCGTCTCCGACCACCCCAGAAGCCGGCCGCGCTCCGTCATCAGGTGCTCCAGCCGACGGTCCCGGTAGTCGGGCCGACGGAGATCGTTCAGCCGCAGGCCGCGGCGGCCGGCCTTGTCCTCGTAGGCCGGGCCGATCCCGCGCCGGGTGGTGCCGATCCGCCGGGGCCCCAGGCGCTCTTCCTCCGCCGCCTCCACTTCCCGGTGGATCGGGAGGATCAGTTGCGCCCGGTCCGAGAGGAGCAGGTCGGCGGTGGGATCGAGACCGGCGCGCTCGAGTCCGGCGATCTCCTCGAGCAGCGCCTCCGGGTCCACCACGCAGCCGTTGCCGACGATGGAGCGGACCCCGGAGTGGAGCACCGCCGAGGGCAGCAGGTGGAGGACGACCTGCTTCCCTTCGACCACCACCGTGTGCCCGGCGTTGTGGCCCCCGCCGAAGCGGACGACGGCGTCGAAGCCGGGCGCCAGCACATCCACGAACTTGCCCTTGCCCTCGTCGCCCCACTGGGTGCCGACGACCGCCAGGCCGGGCATCGCGTCCGTCGGCTCCGGGGACGGGGGCGGTCGGCGCCGGGGAAGGAGGGACGGGCGCCCGCGGCCGCTATTCGAGACCGAGGAGGTCCCGAATCTCGTTCTCCAGCCGGGCGGGGGTGCGGTCCGGGTTGAACCCCAGGTGCCGCTTCCGCACCCGCCCGCTGCGGTCGGCCAGGTAGGTGGTCGGCACCAGGCTCACCCGGAACCCCTCGTCGGCCTCGAAGGTGGAGATGAGGTTCAGGTAGGTGACCTCGTACTCGTCCAGGAAGGCCTGCACCTCCGCGTCCGCCGGCAGCCCCTCGTCCACATGGAGCCCGATCACCACCAGCCCGTCCTCCCGGTAACGGTCCTGCATCTCCTGGAAGAAGGGGAGCGAGACCCGGCAGGGGCCGCACCACACCGCCCAGAAGTCGAAGACCACCACCTTCCCCTCGAAGCCTCGGAGCGGGACCTCCTTCCCGGAGAGATCGCGGAGGGACACCTCCGGCGGCAACTCGCCGATGACTCCCCGGGACTGCCCGGAGGCGCCGCCGGCCGGGGAACAGGCGACCGCGAGGACGAGGAGCGCCCCGGCCCCGAAGCCGGCCGCCGCGCGGGCCGCGGTCGCGATCAAGCGGACACCCCGGCCGGCTCCGGCTGCGGCGCCGCCGCCTCCCGCTCCGCCAGGAACCGTTCGCCGGCGATGGCCGCCATGCAGCCGGTTCCGGCGGCGGTCACCGCCTGGCGGTAGGTGGCGTCCATGACATCCCCGCAGGCGAAGACCCCCTCGACCGAGGTGGTGGCGGCGCCGGGGGCGACCTTCAGGTAGCCGTTCGGCTCGAATTCCAATTGCCCGGCGAAGAGCGCGGTGTTCGGCTCGTGCCCGATGGCCACGAAGAGCGCCCCCACCGCGAGGTGCGACTCCTCCCCGGTCCGGCGGTTCCGCAGCCGCAGCCCGGTGACCCCGTCGTCGTCACCGAGCACTTCCTCGACCACGCTGTCCCAGACGAACCGGATCTTCGGGTGGGCCTGCGCCCGTTCGGCCATGATGCGGGAGGCGCGCAGGGTGTCGCGGCGGTGGACGACATGGACGGTGGAGGCGAACCGGGTCAGGAACAGCGCCTCCTCCATCGCGGTGTCGCCGCCGCCGACGACGGCCATCTCCCGGCCCCGGTAGAGGGCGCCGTCGCAGGTGGCGCAGGCGGAGACGCCCCGGTTCAGGAACCGCTGCTCCGAGTCGAGCCCCAGCCAGCGCGCCCGCGCCCCGGTGGCGATGATCACCGACTCGGCGGCGACCGTTTCCCCGGCGGCGGTCACCGAGAACGGGTGCGAGGAGAAGTCCACCGCGTCCACGTCCACCTGGCGCACCTCGGTCCCGAACCGCTCCGCCTGGCGCCGGAACAGGTCCATGAGTTCGTGGCCGGTGACGCCCTCCGGGAAGCCCGGGTAGTTCTCGACATCGGTGGTCAGCATGAGTTGGCCGCCGGGGAGCCCGATGACCGGATCCATCCCGGAGCCGGCGAACAGCAGCGGCGCCAGCCCGGCCCGGGCGGCGTAGATCGCGGCGGTGTAGCCGGCGGGGCCGCTGCCGACGATGACCAGGCGGCGGGCGGAAGGGGGCACGGGCGGCGGCGAGACTAGCAAAACCGGCCCGGTTCACCGCCCCCGTTCGCCGGCTCGTTCACCCGCCGGGCGAGGGCGGCGAAGTCCTCCACCGGCAACTCCTGCGGCCGCCGGGCGGGATCGAGCCCCAGTTCCGCGGCGGCCGCCGCCACCCGGGCGCGGAGTTCCGGATCGGGGAGCCGGGCGATGGAGTTCCCCAGGGTCTTCCGCCGATGGGCGAAGAGCGCCCGGGTCAGGGCGCGGAACCGGCGCGGGTCGCCGGCGGGAGGCGGATCCGGACGGGGGGTGAGGCGGACGACCGCGGCCACCACCCGGGGGCGGGGACGGAAGGCCGCCGGGTGGATCCGGAAGAGGAGGCGCGGCGAGAGCGCCTGCCGCGCGACCACCGAGAGGGCGCCGTACTCGGCGTCGCCGCAGCGGGCGGTCACCCGCTCCGCCACCTCCCGCTGCAGGGTCAGGGTGAGGCTGCTGAAGAGCGCGCCGCCGGGCGCGGCCCCCTCTGCTCCGGCCTCCCGGTCGGCCGCCGCTTCGGCGCCGGCCCCGACTTCGGCAGCGGCCTCGGCCCCGAGGCCGACTTCGAGGAGGCGCAGCAGCAGCCGCGCTCCCACTGAAAAGGGGAGGTTCCCGCAGACCGGGAGCGGCGGCGCGGCCCCGAAGTCGCGGATCGCCGCGGCGAAGTCGAGTTCGAGGGCGTCCGCGGTCACGATCCGCAGTCGCGGCGAGAAGCCCCGTTCCTCCGCCCGCTCCCGGAGGAACGCGGCGAGCCGGGCGTCCACTTCGACGGCCAGGACCCGCGCGCCGGCGGCGAGGAGCGGCAGCGTGAGCGCCCCCTTCCCGGCCCCGATCTCCACCACCGCCGGGGCCTCCGCCGCCGCGCCGGCCGCCGGCCGGCCCCCGGCGGGAGACCGGCCCGGCCCCGACGCCGGATCCAGCCCCGACACCGGATCGAGCACCGCCGCCGCGAACCGCGCCGCCACCTCGCGGTCGTGGAGGAAGTTCTGACCCCGGGCGCGGGTGGGGAAGAACCGCCGCGCCGGGGCTTGTTCGCTCACGACCGCCTCCGGACGCCGCCCGCCGGAACTGCCCGCGCCCCGGCGAGGCAGGACGGCGGGAACGCCCGGTGGCCGGCACCGAACCCGCCCCCGGCGGGCCCTCCGGCGCGTCCCCGGCCGCCGGCCCCGGAACCGCGCGGCTCGGGCGACCGGTCGGGGAGCGCAGCCGCGGACCGGGCAGCGACCTCCCGACCCCGCGGGAAGCTCCGAAGGCGCGGGCGGGCGGAGAAAACCCGCTGCGCGCCAGCCCCCTCCCTCGGGACCGCCCCTCGACACCGCGCACCCGAACCACCCCGGCGGCGGTAGGGAGGGGGCACCGGATCTCCCGCTCTCCGGCCCCGATCCCCATCCGACGCCGGGCACTCCGGCGCTCCGGGAGCCGGCGCCGCGCCGGGCGCACCGCGCACCGTCCCCGGGCGCTGCCGACCCGCAGCGCGCCCCTCCCCGGCCCGGTGCCCGGGCGTTGGGCACAACAGTTGAAGCATCACTTGAGGTTTGGTATCGTTTCTGCCGAGTCAACAGGAACTTCCGGGAACCTCCGAACTCGATGAACCGCGGCGGGCGAAACCCTGCCGGCGCACCCGGTCGGGAGGGCTCGGAACGCTACCGGAAGACCGACCGGCCAGTGCATCATGGAACCCGCCGCCGCGCTCCTGCTCGGCGTATTGCAGGGCCTCACCGAATTCCTGCCGGTGTCGAGTTCCGGCCACCTGGTGCTGGCGCGCTCGCTCCTGCCCCCGGGCGCCCTCTCCTCGCCGGGGATCCTCTTCGAAGTGGTGGCACACGCGGGAACGCTGGCGGCGGCGCTCTTCGTCCTCCGCCGCGAGGTCGGCGCGGTGCTTAGGTCGCTCCTCCCGGCGACCCCGGAAACCGCCGCGGAGGCCCGCCGGGGACGCCGGCTGCTCCTGCTGCTGCTCGTCGCCGCCCTCCCCGCCGGGGTCCTCGGGATCGCCCTCGCCGGGCCGATCCGCGACCTCTTCGCCGGGCCGACGACCGCGGCGGCGGGCCTCCTGGTCACCGGCGCGGTGCTGCTCGGCTCCCGGAAGGCCCTCGGCGGGGCCGACCGACAGGCGGCCGGGGATGCCGAGGCGCCGGGCGAGGCGGCCCCGGCGGGCCCGACCCCCGGGACCGTCGCGAACGCGCTCGTCATCGGCCTCGCCCAGGCCGCCGCGATCCTTCCCGGCGTCTCCCGGTCGGGGATGACCATCGTGGCCGGCCGGCTGCGGGGGATGTCCGGCGCCGACGCGGCCCGGTTCAGTTTCCTGCTGTCCGCGCCGGTCATCGCCGGGGCCGCGGCGGTCGAGGGCGCCGCCGCGCTGTCCGGGGGCGCCGTCGCCGCCGCCGGAGCGGCCGGCCTCGTCGCCGTGGAACTGGCGCTCGGCTTCGCCGCCGCCTTCGCGGCCGGCCTCCTGGCCCTGCGCTGGGTCTTCGGCTGGCTGGCGCGGGAGCGTTTCCACCAGTTCGGTTGGTACTGCCTCTCCCTGGGAGGACTCGGTGTCGGTCTATCGGGCGCTTAGGAGCGTGTTCGGGAACCGCCGGGTGGCGGCGGTAGCCCTGTTCACGCTGGCGGTGGTCACCGCCCTGTCGCTCCTCTCCCACTCCTCCTCCGACCCGGCTCCGCTGTTCTCGGCGCGCGGCGGCGAGGCCACCGCGAACTGGCTGGGGCCGACCGGCGCCTTCCTCTCGGAGGCGGCGCTCCGCCTGTTCGGGATCGTCGGCTTCCTGCTGCCGGTGGTCTTCTTCCAGGCCGGGCGCCGCCGGCTCGGCGCGCCGCCGGACGACGGGAGTGATCCCACCGCGGTGCGGGCGGTCATCCTGTCGAGTCTGGTGGTGAGCGTCACCGGCCTGGCGGCGCTCGCCGGGCAGCTGTTCACGAGCGGGGCGCCCGGCGAGGGGCTCTGGGGCGGCTATGTGGGCGCGCTGCTGGCCTCCTCGCTCTCCCAGGCGATGAACCCCCCGGGCGCCGGGCTGGTGCTGGTGGCGCTCGGCCTGGTGAGTTACGGCGCGCTGGTCGGCTGGAGGTTCCGCCGGGAACGGGGGACCGAGGACCCCGGCCGGCTGACCCGGTGGGCGACCGGGGTGCGGAAGACCTGGATCGCGCGGCGGGAGCGGCGCGCCGGTCGGCGGCAGGCCCGGCGGTTCGTGGCCCGCATCCACCGCCGGCCCCGGCCGGCGACGACGACCGCGCCGGAGGAGGCCGGCGAAGGAGCGGAGGAGGAGCGGGAGATCCCGGCGCCGGTCCCCCGACCGGTGGAACAGCCGGCCCTGCTGGGCGCCGACGCCGCCGCCGGGACCGCGGCGCCCCGGCGGAAGGCGCGGCAGCGGGCGGCGGCGGAAGCCCCCGGAGCGGCGCCGGAGCCGGCCGCGGAGTGGAAACTGCCCTCGCTGCAGTTGCTGACCCGCCGCGCCCACCAGCCGGGGCCGGCCAAGAAGGCGCTCGAAGAGCGGCGGAAGGCCCTGGAGAGCGCCTGCGCCGAGTACGGCGTCCGGGGGCAGGTGGAGCGGATCCAGCCGGGGCCGGTGATCACCACCTTCGAGTTCCGCCTCGGCGAAGGCGAGACCCTCAAGAAGTTGGCCGGCCGCCACGAGGAGTTGTGCATGGCGCTCCACGCGGCGGCGATCCGGGTGCAGCGGGTCCGCGGCAAGGGGGTCGTCGGGATCGAGGTGCCGAACGAGCAGTCGGCGGTGGTCGGGCTGCGCGAAGTCCTGGAGTCGCCGGAGTTCCAGGAGGAGAAGGGGGCGCTCCCGGTGGGGATCGGCCGGCTGGTGGACGGCCGGCCGCTGGTCCTGGATCTCGCCGAGATGCCGCACCTGCTGGTGGCCGGCGCCACCGGAGCGGGGAAGTCGGTCTGCATCAACACGCTCCTCTGCTCGCTGCTCACCCGCCGCGCCCCGGACGAGTTGCGGCTGATCCTCATCGACCCCAAGCGGGTGGAACTGCGCCCCTACCGGAACCTGCCGCACCTGCTCACCCCGGTGATCCTGGAGCCGGAGAAGGCGAAGACGGTCCTGTTCCACGCCTGCCGGGAGTTGGACCGGCGCACCCGGGTGCTCGAGGAGCACGGGATGCGGAACATCGCCGGCTACAACCAGTACGTCCGCCGGCTGCGGGAGTCGGTCTCCGGGAAGCGGGGGAAGAAGAAGGAAGAGGCGGAGGCGGAGATCCCGCCGATGCTGCCCCGGCTGGTGATCGTGGTGGACGAGTTGGCCGACCTGTTCATCCACGCCAAGGCCGAAGTCACCCCCTCCATCCAGCGCCTGCTGAGTCTGGGGCGGGCCGAGGGGATCCACCTGGTGGTCGCCACCCAGCGCCCCTCGACGGACATCGTGAGCGGGACGCTCAAGGCGAACCTGCCCTCGCGGATCGCCTTCCGGGTGGCCAGTTATGTGGACTCCCGCACCATCCTGGACACCCAGGGGGCGGAACTGCTGCTGGGGAAGGGCGACATGCTGCTGAAGCGCCCCGGGGCCGATCTGCCCCGGGCCCAGGGCGCGCTGGTGGACGAGAAGGAAGTCGGGCGCCTGGCCAAGTTCTGGGAGAACCTGGCCGAGCCGGTCTTCGACGAAGGGATGCTGGCCGAAACCGACGCCGAGGACGGCGGGGGCGGCGGGGGTTCGCGGCGGGCTTCGGCGGGGGCGACGGGGGCGAACGGGGCGAACGGGGCGAACGGGACGAAGGGGGCCGGCGGCGCCGGTTCGGCCCCCGCCGGCGATTCCCTGCTGCCGCAGGCCCGGGAACTCATCGTCCGGGAGCAGAAGGCCTCGACCTCCATGCTCCAGACCGAACTGGGGCTCGGCTACCAGCGGGCGCGGCGGATCATCGCCGACCTCGAACGCCAGGGAGTCGTCGGCCCCCAGCGGGGCGCTTCGCCCCGGGAAGTGCTGGTGCAGCCGTAGTGGCCGGCCGAGCCCCGCAGCCCCCGCCGACGCCGCGCCGGGCGGCCGCCTTCCGCCGGCCGCGGGGCCGGGTTCCCCCCCTCGTCCGGCCCGCCGTCCTGCCCGCCATCCTGCTCGCCGGCCTGCTCGCGGTCCCGATCGTCGGCCCGCTCCCGGTCCGGTTCGCCGGGGCCGCCCCCGCCCTCCCGGCGGCGCAGAGCGCGAAGCAGTTGTACGAGGCGGCGCAGACCGAGGAGAAGCGCCTCCGCGCCTCGGCCTCGGCCCGGAAATCCCGCACCGCCTGGATCCGGGTGGGGCGGAAGTACCGGGCGGTGGTGCAGGCCTACCCCCGGAGCGGCTACTGCGACGACGCCCTCTGGTACGAGGGCGGGGTGTACCGGGACGCCGCCGAGCGGTTCGCCGACCGGGCCCTGGCGGTGCGGGCGGCGGACGCCTACGGACTGCTGGCGCAGGGCTACCCCTCCAGCAAATGGGCGCCGGGCGCGCTCCTGGAACAGGTGCGGCTCTACGCCGGGCGCCTCGCCGACCGGACCCGGGCGCGGCGGAGCGCCGAACGGCTGCGGCAGGCGGACCCGAAGGGACCGGAAGCGCGGCAGGCCACCGCCCTCCTGAACCCGCCGGCGAAACCCGCTCCCGCCCCCGCGAAACCGGCCCCCGCCTCCACCCCTGCGACCTCGGCCTCCACCGAAGACCGCCCGGCGGCGAAGTCCGGAAGCGGCGCCCCGCCGGCTCCGCGGACGCAGCCGGCCGCCGCGAAGACCGGCGGGCGGCCGAAGCCGGCGAACCCGGCGGGGACGGTGGAGAACATCCGCCACTGGGTCGGGGAATCCCACACCCGGGTGGTCATCGACCTGAGCCGCGAGGTCCCCTACACCGAAGGCCGGCTGCGGAACCCGGACCGGGTGTTCTTCGACCTCCACGGGGCGGCGCTCTCCGAGGAGATGGCGCACCGGGAGTTCCCCATCGACGGCTCCCACCTGCAGCGCATCCGGGCGGCGAACCACGAGTCGGGGATCGTGCGGGTGGTCCTCGACCTCTCGAGCATCCAGGAGATGTCGGTCTTCGGGCTGCCCGACCCCTACCGGCTGGTGGTGGACATCCACGGCTCGCCCCCGGAGCGGGTCGCCGACGGCGGGAGCCGGCCGGGAACCGCCGGCGCAGCGGAGACTCCGGCCGGCGCCGGACGGACCGCGGCCGCGGCCGAAGCCGGGAGCGGGACGCCGGAGGAGGGCGCCGCCGGAGTGCCGGCGAGCACCGACGGGAGGTACTCGCTGGCCCGCCAACTGGGCGCGAACGTGCGGCGGATCGTGGTGGACGCCGGCCACGGCGGGAAGGATCCGGGCACCCACGCCGGGAGCCTCCGGGAGAAGGACATCGTGCTCGACATCGCCCGGCTGGTGCGGGACGAACTCACCGCCGCCGGCTTCGAGGTCGTCATGACCCGCGACACCGATGTCTTCGTCCCGCTGGAGAAACGCGCCTTCATCGCCAACGACTCCGGCGCCGACCTCTTCCTCTCCATCCACGCGAACGCGGCGCGGAGCCACCGGGCGCGGGGGCTGGAGACCTTCTACCTGAACCTGGCCGACTCCCCGGAGGCGGAGGAAGTCGCGGCGCGGGAGAACGCCACCGCCCGGGTGCGCATGGCGGACATGCCGAAACTGCTCGAGCAGATCATGAACAACAACCGCATCGACGAATCCCGCGAACTCGCCGCGGCGATGCAGCGGGCGATGGCGCGGCGGGTGCTGGGCAAGGAGAAGCACCCGCTGAACCGCGGCGTGAAGACCGCCGGCTTCCATGTGCTGCTCGGCGCCAAGATGCCGGCGATCCTGGTGGAGGTCGGGTTCGTCTCGAACCGCACCGAGGCGAAACTGCTCCGCACCGAGTCGCACCGGAAGAAACTGGCGAGCGCCATCGCCGAAGGCGTCACCGGCTACCTGACGGGACTGGGACAGACCACCGACACCACCGCCGCCGACGCGTCCTCCCCGTCCCGGTAACACCGCCGCGGCCCAGGGCCTCCGCGCCCGGGGTTCGGGGCGGAAGGCCGGCCCCGAAACCGCCGCCTCCCCGGCGCCTCTCCGACGAATCGCCAACGAGCCCGACCGGCGCCGCGGCCGGCCACTGCCGGCGTCTCCGGCTCCCTCCCGCACTCGGGAACAGACCACCGATACCGCCGCCACCTCCCCTTCCCGGTCGCCCCGGCGCCTGCCGCTACCGGCGCGGGGGGTCGGGGCGGCCGGCCCGCCCGCGGTCCGCCGGATCTCCGACGACGAGCAGACGGCGCGGCGGCCGGGTTTCGCCGGCGTCTCCGGGGACCCGGCGGAACCGGGACCGATCGCCGGCGCCGCGCGACCCCGCCGAGACCTTCCCGGTCGTCCCGCGGGCGGCCGCCGTCGGCGGGTCCGGGTTCCGAGCGGGACGCCGGCCCCGAATCCGACGAATCTCCCACGAGCCGCGGCCGGTCGCCGCCGGGCGTCTCCGGTTCCCTCCCGCTGTCGGGAAAGACCACCCGGGAAAGACCACCCGAGAAAGACCACCGACGCCGCCGCCACTTCCCCTTCCCGGTCGTCCCGGCGCCGGCCGCCACCGGCGCCGGATCGGGGCGGCCGGCCGGCTCGGCGTCCGACGAATCTCCGACGCGCAGCGGCGCAGCGGTCGGCTGTCGCCCGGCCTCCCCGGCTCCGCGGCGGAACCAGGACCGACGCCGACACCGCGGCCGCCGCCGAAACCTTCCGTTCCCGGTCGTCGCCGCCGCCGCTGCCGTCCCCGGGGGGCCGGCGTTCGGGCGTCCGGGGACGGAAGGCCGGTCCCGGACCCGACGGATCAGCGGATGCGTTGCGGCCCGGCGCCGAGCCGTTCGGCGGCAGTCAGGAGCGCCGGGGAGAGCGCCGGGTGGTGCCGGGGGGCGGAATCGAACCGCCGACACAAGGATTTTCAGTCCTCTGCTCTACCGTCTGAGCTACCCCGGCCCGGCCGGCGCCGGCGCCCCGGAACGGAACGCCGGCAGCCGGTTAGTTTCGCACGGCGGGCGAGGCGTCGGCGGGCGGAACCCCGGCCGGCCCGGCCCCCCGCCTAGGTCGACGCCCCAGCTTCCCCGGTCTCCCCGGTCGCCTCCCCGCCGACCGGCGGCAGCCCCATCGCCTCCCGCACGCGGGTGTGGATCTGATCGAGGAGCGGCTCGTCCTCGGTCAGGCGCCGGAGAGCCTTCTCCCGGCCCTGGCCGATCTGCTCACCGTCCACGCTGTACCAGGAGCCGCTCTTCTCGATGATCCGCTGGCGCTCGGCGATGTCGAGGAGGTCGCCCACCCGGGAGATGCCCTCCCCGTAGCGGATGTCGAACTCGCACTGCCGGAAGGGGGGCGCGACCTTGTTCTTCACCACCTTGATCCGGGTGCGGGCGCCGACCGCTTCGTCGCCGTGCTTGATGGTGGCGGCCTTCCGGATGTCGATCCGCACCGAGGCGTAGAACTTGAGCGCCCGGCCGCCGGTGGTGGTCTCCGGGTTCCCGTAGGCCTGCCCGATCTTCAGGCGCAACTGGTTGATGAAAACCAGGCAGGTCGAGGACTTCGAGACGAAACCGGTGAGTTTGCGGAGCGCCTGGGACATGAGGCGCGCCTGCAGCCCCACCTGGGCGTCCCCCATCTCGCCTTCGAGTTCGGCGCGGGGGACCAGCGCGGCCACCGAGTCCACCACGATGACATCCACCGAGCCGCTGCGCACCAGGGTCTCGGTGATCTCGAGCGCCATCTCGCCGTTGTCCGGCTGGGTGATGATCAGTTCGTCGGTGTTCACCCCGAGGGCCCGGGAGTACACCGGGTCGAGGGCGTGCTCGGCGTCCACGAAGGCGGCAATGCCGCCGGCGGCCTGGGCCGAGGCGACCACATGGAGCGCCAGGGTGGTCTTCCCCGAGGACTCCGGGCCGAAGACCTCGACCACCCGGCCCCGGGGGAAGCCGCCGACGCCGAGGGCGGCGTCCACCGAGAGCACCCCGGTGGGGATCGCGGAGACATCGAGCGCACTCGAGCCCAGGCGCATGATGGCGCCTTGGCCGTACTGCTTCTGGATGTGCTGCAGGGCGATGTCGAGCGAGTCCGGGGACCCGGCGGCGATGCCTTTCTTCTTCTTGAGTTCCTTCGGCATGGGGAAACGGAGCCTCCTCGCTCCGGTCGGGTTGGGGGGGTGGTCGGAACCTGGCGGGGGGAACCGGTCGGAAGCGCCGGCTACCCGGAGCGCACCGGGAGCGGCGCCGGCCGGAGGACTCCCTGCCGCCCATATAGAACGGATGGCGGACGAAATCTGCCCACCCGAAAGGGGGTTTTTCGCCGATTTCGGAAAAGTCGTCCGTACGGGCGGCCGGCGGGCACTTCCGGGGCCGATCTCCGGCGCGGGAACCGGCCGGCGGGCCCGGGCGGCGGGGAATCGGTGCGTCCATCGGACTCGGGGCCGCGCGGGGGGTCAGGCGGGGGAGACCGGTCAGCCGGCGGAGGAGCCGCCGCTCTTCCCCGTACCGGGGGCCTCGCGGTAGTCGAAAAAGCCCTGCCCGGTCTTCCGGCCCAGCCGACCGGCGTCCACCAGTTGCACCAGCAGCGGACAGGGGCGGTATCTCGGGTCGCCGTAGCCGGCCTGCAGCACCCGGAGGATGTCGAGCACCACATCCAGGCCGATCAGGTCGGCGAGCGCCAGCGGCCCCATCGGGTGCCGCATCCCCAGTTGCATGATCCGGTCGATGTCCGCCGCCGTACCCACCCCTTCGTGCAGGGCCCCGGCGGCCTCGTTGATCATTGGGATGAGGACGCGGTTCGCCACGAACCCGGGGGCGTCGTTCACCGCGCAGGGGGTCTTCCCCAGCCGGCGGGCGAGGGCCATCGTGGCCTCGAAGGATTCGTCGGAAGTGGCGAGGCCGCGGATGACCTCCACCAGTTCCATCATCGGCACCGGGTTCATGAAGTGCATCCCGAGGAACCGCTCCGGGCGGGCGGTGGCCGCCCCCAGGCGGGTGATCGAGATCGAGGAGGTGTTCGTGGCCAGGATCGCCGCCTCGTCGAGGAGCGGGTCGAGCCGCTCGTAGAGCTGGCGCTTGGTCTGCTCGTCCTCGAAGACCGCCTCCACCACGAACCCGCAGTCCCGCACCGGGGCCAGGTCGGCGCCGGGCCGGATGCGGGCGAGCGCCGCCCCGGCGTCCGCGTCGGAGAGTTTCCCCCGGCGCACCTGCCGGCCCAGGTTCTTCTCGACGACAGCCACACCCCGCTCCGCCAACTCGTCGGTCCGGTCGGTGAGCCGCACCGGGAACCCGGCGAGGGCGAAGGCGTGGGCGATGCCGTTCCCCATGGTCCCGGCGCCGCAGACCGCGACCGGCCCCGGGGCCGCCGGGGACTCGGGTTTCCGCTCAGACATGCTCTCCTCCCGGGACGGAACCATTGCCGTCCCCGTGACCGCGGGCCGCCACCCTCCTCCCGGCGCCCGCAGCAGCCGGCGCCTGGGGCCGGGTCCCCGGAGGGCGCGCGCCGGCCGCCCCGAAGCAACGGAGCCCGGCAGCGGCGAAAGGACGAGCAACGCCGCTCGCCGGGGGCCCGGCCCGGCGCGCCGCGGCCGGCCCGGGGGCCGCCGTGGACTCGGCCTTCCGCTCGGACGAGTTCGACGAGTGGCCTTCCCGGGGCGCGATCGCCGCCGTCGCCGGGACCGGGCGGAGCGACCCCGGGCGGAGCGAGATCGCCGGCGAGCCGGGGCCCCGGGGTCCGGACGCCGCCGACCCCCGGCGCGGAGCACCCGGAGGAGTCGAGAGCGGGGGCGAGGCCGTTCCCCCCGGCCCGGCGCCCCACCCCGCGACCGGCCGGAAAGGCGGCGCGGAATCGGGTTTCGAATCAGGCACGCTCCGCTCCCACGACGAAGCCGCGGACGCCGCCGAGACCCGGGGCCGCCATTCCCTTCGCGGCGCCCCGGGCGGCCCGCAGACGAGGCCGGGTCGCCGGGCGGCGCGCGCCGGCCACCGCGGCCGGGTCGGACCCGGCGGCGGCGGCGAGAGCGTGAGGGATGCCCTTCCCCCCGGGCCGGACAGCGCGAACGGCGACCGGGAAGGCCGCCGGCCGGGAACGCTGCGGGAGGCCGCTTCCCCGTTCAGGCACGTTCCACTCCCAGGGCGAGGCCGTTGCCGCCGCCGAGACACAGGGCCGCCACTCCCTTGCCGGCGCCCCGGGCGGCGAGCAGGTGCAGCAGGGTCACCAGGATCCGGGCGCCGCTGGCCCCGATGGGGTGGCCGAGGGCCACCGCCCCGCCGTTCACATTCGTCCGCTCGTCCGGCAGGCCCAGTTCCCGCTTCACCGCCACCGCCTGGGCGGCGAAGGCCTCGTTCAACTCGAAGAAGGCGACCTCGTCGAGACCCCAGCCCAACCGCGTCAGGAGCGCCCGGACCGCCGGCACCGGGGTCATCATCACCCACTCCGGTTCGAGGCCGGAGACCGCCTGCCCGGCGACGGCGGCGAGCGGGGTGAGTCGGTGGCGGCGCACCGCCGCGGCGGAGGCGACCACCAGGGCGGCGGCGCCGTCGTTCAGCCCCGGCGCGTTCCCGGCGGTGACCCGCCCGCCCTCCCGGAACACCGGCGGCAGCGCGGCGAGCGCCTCCGCGGAGACCTCCGGTCGGACGGGCTCGTCCCGGCGCACGGTCCGGGTCCGCTTCCGCTCCCGCACTTCCACCGGCAGGATCTCCGCCTCGAACCGCCCCGCGGCGGTGGCCGCCGCCGCCCGGCGGTGGCTCTCGGCCGCGGCGGCGTCCATCTCCTCCCGGGTCACCCGGTAGCGGTCGGCGGCGCGCTCCGCGGTTTCGCCCATGTGGAGGCCGAGGGTGGCGTCGGTCAGCCCGTCTCCCAGGATCGAGTCCTCCACCGCGCCGGGGCCGAGCCGCTGCCCGCCGCGCAGTCCGGGAAGCAGATGCGGGGCGTTCGACATGGACTCCATCCCCCCGGCCACGACCACTTCGGCGTCGCCGGCGAGGATCGCCTGCCGGGCCAGGGCCACCGCCTTCAGCCCCGAACCGCACACCTTGTTCACGGTGAAGGCCCCCACCGCGGGCGGGAGTCCGGCGGCGAGGGCCGCCCGGCGCGCCGGGTTCTGTCCGGCCCCGGCGGTGAGCACCTGGCCGAGGATCACTTCGTCCACCGCCTCGGGAGCGACCCCGGCCCGGCGGACCGCCTCCCGCACCGCCAGCGCCCCCAGGTCGGTCGCCGCCAGCGGGGCGAGCGCCCCGCGGAACCGCCCGACCGGGGTCCGCACCGCGGAGCAGATCCGGACCCCGGGGGTCGCGGAGTCGGCGGCGGTCATGGAGCGGCGGGGAAGCGGATGGGGGCGGGGTGCGGCGCCGGGTCGAGCCGATGCGGGGGAGAGGGTCCGGGAGCGGAAGGGTGGAGCAGCAGCGGCGCCGTTCCGGCGGGGATCAGGCGGGGCTCCCGGCGCGCGCCTTCCGCGCCCGGGCGGGGAACGCGGAGCGGGCGGGGCGCGCCGGGCGGTCGCCGCCGCTGCGGGAACGAGGCGACTGCGGAGCGGACACCACCCGGATCCGGAGCGAGGCGTTCGGGAGCCGGCAGGCCGCGAGCAGGGCGGTCCGGAGCGCCGCCCGCCGGCGGTCCAGCGAGCGGGCGACTTCCGGCGCGGCGGCCCGGATGGTGACCACGCCGCGCTCGAAGCCGACCGGGAACGCCGCATCGGCGAGCCCGGGCCCGACAGCCTCCCGCCAGACCTGACGCAGCAACTCGAGGTCGAGCAGCCGCCCCTGGAACGGGCGCGGCAGGGCGCTGTCGAGGGCCTCCGCGAGCGGGACCGGATCGCGCCCGGCGTCGTCGCGGGACCCTGCGACAACGACCGGCGGCGGCCGGCGAGGTGACGGCGCGGGCCGCGGGCGCGGGGGAACGGGGAGGCTTCCGATGCGGACGGATCGTATCGCGCCGGCAGCCCCCGCGCACCGGCCCGGGAGATTGCCGTTCCGCCGCCCCGGACCGCGGTCGAAAACCCTGCGGCCGGAGCGGAGGTCCGGGGAGCGGGGACCGGGAGAAGGGCCGCCCGCAGCGACCGCGCCGACCGCCGCCGCCAGCCCTCTCGGCTCCGGCCGCGCCGGCAACGAACCCGGAGCCCGCCGCCGCCCGATTCGTCGAACATTCGTCGAGCATTCGTCGAGCATTCGTCGAGGATCCCTCGCGGCTCGCGGTTTCCCGGTCCGGCCGGACCCGCCCGGCGCGCCGGCGAGCGAGCCGGCCGAAGGGCGAACGGGCGGGCGGGCGGGCGGCGAAGTTCGGGAACCCGGCCCCGGCGCCGCACTTCGGCTCCGCCGGAAGCGACCCGCCTTCCGGGACCGGCCCTCTTCGCGCCTCCGGCGCCGTGCGGCCCGGCCGGCCCCGCGCTCGAGGCCTCGAAGCCGAGCCGACGGATCCCGTAGCGGCAACGCGCCGACCCTCGCCCCGACCGTTCCGGAACCGCGAACGGACGGCCGGCGCGTCGTAGGCCGGCGCCGAGGAGAAGAGGGCGCGGGCCCCTCCCCCGGCCGTTCGGGCGCCGCCCCGGGAGGTCCCCGCCACCGACCCCGACCCCGCCGGGAACGCCCCTCGGCCCCGCCGCCAGCGGGGGATGGGAACGGGAGGGACGGGGAGCGGGGGGAGTACGGGAGCGACCGCGACCGGCGCCGGCCCCGGAGATCGGAGCCGCCGGAAAACGCCCGGGGGCCGCCGGCCGCGGGCTGGTATAGTCGCCTCCCCGCTGAATCCTTGCGACCCGGAGGGATGTCCATGGCCCCGAAGAGGTATTCCGGCCCGCCCGACCCGGCGGGCGCCGACCCGCTCCCGCGCGGCGCGTCCCCCGACTGCGGCGGCGCGGCCCCCGGGAACGGTTCGGCCCCGACCGGGGCCCTCCCGCCCTGCGCCGTGGGGAAGCCCCCCGCCGACGGCGCCCCCGGCTCGTTCTCCCGCCGGGCCTTCCTCCGGGGCAGCGCCGCCGCCGGGGCGGCCTCGACCGGCCTGCTCCCCGGTTTCCTCGAGGACGCCGAAGCGCAGGACGGCCCGGAGATCGCCGGTCCGGGCCCGGTGGACATGTCCTTCCGCATCAACGGAAAGGCGTACGTGGCCACCCTCGAGCCGCGGGTGACCCTGCTCGACGCGCTCCGCAACCACCTCGACCTCACCGGCGCCAAGAAGGTCTGCGACCGGGGCACCTGCGGCGCCTGCACGGTGCTCCTGAACGGCCAGCCGGTGTACGCCTGCTCGATGCTGGCGATCGAAGCCCAGGGCCAGGACCTCACCACCGTCGAGGGCCTCGGCTCCCCGGCGGACCTGCATCCCCTCCAGCAGGCGTTCGTGGACCACGACGCCCAGCAGTGCGGGTTCTGCACCCCGGGTTTCGTGGTGGCCTGCGCGGCGCTCCTCGACCGGCATCCGAGCCCGGACCAGGACACCGTGCACCGCGAACTCGGCGGGAATCTCTGCCGCTGCGGCACCTACGCCGGCATCCGGGCGGCGGTGGCCCAGGCGGCCGCCGGAGGAGGGCGAAATGCCTGAGTACACCTGGCCGGCGGCCGCGGACCGCCGCCTCATCGGCTCCCGCCTGAGCCGGGTGGACGGCCCGGTGAAGGTGACCGGAAAGGCGAAGTACGCCTACGACGTGAACCGGCGGGGGATGCTCTGGGCCACGATGGTGCAGAGTCCCCACGCCCACGCCCGGATCACCGGGATCGACACCGCGGCGGCAGAGGCCACCCCCGGAGTGGTCGCGGTGCACCGCATCCAGGAAGTCGGCGCCGAGATCCAGTGGGCCCACGACGAGATCGTCGCGGTCGCCGCCACCTCGGAAGAAGCGGCGCGCGACGGAGCGGCCGCGGTCCGCATCGACTACGAGGTGCTCCCGCACTTCGTGGAGGAACGCCGGGTCGAGGACGCCCCGGACGCCCAGCCGGCGCAGGCCGAGACCACCGGCGACCCCGAGGCCGCCCTGGCCGGGGCGGCGTCCCGCTCCCGCGGTTCCTACCACGCGGCGCAGATCGCCCACTGCTCCCTCGAAGCCCACGGACAGGTCGCCGAGTGGGAGGACGAGGACACGGTGACCGTCTGGGCCTCGACCCAGGCGATCTCCGGCGTCGCTTCCCAACTGGGCGAAGCGGTGGGGATCCCGGCCTCCAATGTCCGGGTCGAGACCCAGTACATGGGCGGCGGCTTCGGCAGCAAGTTCAGCGCCGACCGTTGGGGGGTGGTCGGGGTCGAACTGGCCCGCAGGACCGGCCGCCCGGTGAAGTTGATGCTCGACCGGGACCAGGAGGTCAGCGTGGCCGGCGCCCGCCCCTCGACCCACAGCGAGGTCGAGTGCGGCGCCGACGCGGACGGCCGGGTGGTCGCCTGGAACTCGAAGAGTTGGGGCTCCGGCGGCCCGGCCGGCGCCGGCTCGCCGCCGATCCCGTACGTCTTCGGGTTCGAGAACCAGAGCCACGCCCACACCTCGGTCCCCACGAACACCGGCCCGGCGCGCGCCTGGCGGGCGCCGAACCACCCGCAGGCCTGCTTCGTCACCATGCGGGCGCTCGACGACCTGGCCCACGCCGCCGGGATGGACCCGTTGGACTTCTTCCTGAAGAACATCGACCAGACCGGCGAGCGGGCTTCGGTGTACACCGACGAACTGGAGAAGGCCGCCGAACTCATGGGCTGGAGGGAACGGTTCCGGCCCCGGGGCTCGACTTCGGGAACGGTCCGCTCCGGCCTGGGGTTGGCCCTCCACACCTGGGGCGGCCGGGGGCACCGGAGCAACTGCGAAGTGCTGGCCTACCGCGACGGACTGGTGGAAGCGCGGATCGGCAGCCAGGACCTGGGCACGGGCACCCGCACGATCATCGGGATGGTGCTCGCCGAGACCTTCGGCCTGGGCATCGAGCAGGTGAAGGTGACCATGGGCCGCAGCGTGCTGCCGGCCTCGGGCGCCTCCGGCGGGAGCACCACCGTGGGCGGCGTTTCCGGCTCCACCCGGCGGGCGGCGCTGAACGCAGTGGAAGCGGTGTTCGAGCGGATCGCCCCGAAACTGGGGACCGAGCCGACGAACCTGTCCCTCCGCGACGGGCAGTTGCACTTCGCCGACGGTTCCGGGGGGCCGATGCCCTGGCGGGAGGCCGCGGCCCGGATCGGGGTGAACCCGGTGTCCGCCACCGGCGCCAACCCGGGGCCGGGTCAGTTGAACGACAGCGGCGTCGGCGGCGTCCAGATGGCCGATGTCAGCGTGGACCTGGAGACCGGCGTGGTCGGGATCAACCGGCTGGTGGCGGTCCAGGACTGCGGGCTGGTCCTCGACCTGAAGACCGCCGAGAGTCAGGTGTACGGCGCCCTCATCATGGGGGTGACCTACGCCCTCACCGAGGAGCGGATCTTCGACCCGGTGACCGGCCGGATGCTGAACGCCGACATGGAGTTCTACAAGTTGGCCGGGATCGCCGATGTGGGCGAGATGATCGTCCACCTGATGACCGGGCCGGGCTACGACGAACGCGGCGTGATCGGGCTGGGCGAGCCCCCGGTGATCGCGCCCGGGGCGGCCATCGCCAACGCGGCGACGAACGCCGTCGGGGCGCCCGTCAACGAGATGCCGATGACGCCGGAGCGGGTGCTCGCCGCGATCCGGGCGGGAGGGATGGCGTGATGCGCGCCTTCGAGTACAGCAGCCCCAAGACCGCCGCCGAAGCGGTGGCTCTCCTGGCCGGCGACGGCGCCCTGGCGCTGGCCGGCGGCACCGACCTGCTGAGCCTGATGAAGGACGGGGCGGCGGCGCCCTCCCGGCTGGTGAACCTGAAGGGGATCGCCGACCTGGCCGGGGCGCACCGGACCGACGCCGGTCTCCGCATCGGCGCCACCACCCGCCTCGGCGCGCTGGCGGAGCACCGGACGATCCGGGAGTCGTTCCCCGCGGTGGCGGCGGCGATCGACGGCGTCCGCAGCCGGCAGATCCTCTCGATGCGGACCGTCGGCGGCGACCTCTGCCACCGGCCGCGCTGCTGGTACTTCCGCGCCGGCTTCGGCCTGGTGCCGATGCACGAGGGCCGGTCGCTGGCGAAGATCGGCGACAACCGCTTCCACGCCATCTTCGGGAACTCCGGGGACGCGGTCTTCGTGAACCCGTCGAGCCTGGCGCCGCCGCTGATCGCCCTCGGCGCCTCGGTGACCGTCCTCGGCCCGGACGGCGAGCGGACGATGCCGCTCGAAGAGCTGTACCGCACGCCCGCCACCGGCGCCGAGAGCGAGTTCACCCTGGGCGCGGCGGAGATCGTCACCGGGGTCACCATCCCGGAGCGGACCTCGCAGAACGCGACCTACGAAGTCCGCAACCGGCTCGGTTTCGACTGGCCGCTCGCCACTGCATCGGTGGCCGTCTCCGGCGGCTCGGCGCGGGTGGTGCTGGGGCAGGTCGCGCCGGTCCCCTGGATGAGCGCCCCGGCGGCCGCGGCGCTGGCCGGCGGCCTCAGCGAGGCGTCCGCCGCCGCTGCGGGGGCCGCGGCCGCCGGCGAGGCGAGCGCGCTTTCCGGCAACGCCTACAAGATCCGGCTGGCGGAGGTCGCGGTGAAGCGCTGCGCCCTCGCCGCCATGGAGGGTTAGCGACCGTGGCCAAGACCACCCCGACCCCGACCGCGAAGGCCGCCCCGGCGGCGAGCGGCGTTCCCGGCGCCGCCGGCCGAGCCGCCTTCGCGATCTGCCACCGGCTCCGCTCCAAGGCCATGTACATGGATGTGGAGTACGACCCCAGCGTGCCCGGCGGCATCCCCGGCGACGGCTACTTCTGGTGCACCCACACCCAGAACTGCCTGGGCCCGGACGGCCGGGTCGCCGACCGGGAGCGGTGCGTCGAGGGCGCCGGGCGCGCCTGCTTCGAGCGGGCGTACTGAGCCCCCCCTCCCTCCGCCCGCCGGCAGCGGTTCCGGCCTCGGTCGGGACGGGAGCGCCGGCGGCCTCCGTCGGGCGGCCCGTGCCCCCGGCGCTTCCGCTCCTCCCGCCGCCGGTCGGCGCGGGCCCCGGCAACGGCTCGACCGGGACGACTCGACCGGGACGATCCGATTGCTAGACTTGGGGGTTGCCGACCCGGCTGATCCCCTCCCCCATCCAGCGCGCGAACGCCTCCGTTCCCGGCCGCGCCCACAGGAGCACCCCCCCGTGATGAAGACCTCCCGGCTCGTTCTCTCCGCCCTGCTCGCCTCGGCGCTCGCCCTCGCGACCACCGGCTTCGCCTCGGAGGCGGACACCTCGCTCTCCGGCCTCTACCTCGAAGCGCGCACCGCCGATGTGTACGCCGGACACTGCTTCGCCAACAGCGAAGTGGGGCTCACCGGCCGCGAAGCGGTGCTCGCCTGGAATGTCTCCGCCGGCGAGTACGAAGGGGTGGCCCTCGACGGGCTCACGGTGGTCGCCGTGGTGAAGGCGCAGGCCACGCTCGGCGACCCGCACGACGACCCCTACCCGGCCGACTCGGTGCTCATCGTGGACGAGCAGGCGAACGCCGACCAGCGCGCGGCGCTCATCCAACTGGCCCACGACATGGGCGGGCGGCTGCTCGACAACGTGATGTCGGTCCACGACGCCGCGGTGGCGGCCGACTTCGACAGCCGCCCGGGCCACGCCTCGCTGACCGCCGGGGAACTGGTCGAACTGCGGACGCGGGCGCTGAGCCACAAGGACCACCTCTGCGGCAGCGAGTTCGTGTACTACCCGCCGCTCACCGAGATCGCCGAGGCGGTCCCGGCGTACACCGAGGCCCACGCTTTCCGGGGCGACGACTTCGACACTACCTGGAGTTGCCCGCTCAAGCGCAGCGCCTTCGTGGGGAGTTTCGTCCGCTGAGGACCGAGGCTCCACCGGGGAAGACCGCCTTCGCGCCCGGGATGAAGTTTCGGTCCGCGGCGCTCCGCGGGGCACTGGTCGCGGCGGCGGTCCTGATTCCGGGCGCCGCGTTCGCCGCGGATCAGCCGGTCCTCGGGGCCGCCGACGGACGCCCGCCGGAAGAGATCTCCACCGAGATCTACGCGGCCCTCGCAGAGGAAGGGATCTCCGCGACCCTCGCCTCGGGGACGCGGCTGGACTTCTGGTTCGTGTGGGAACAGCCCGGCGGCGACGGGAACGCCGCGGGAGCGACCTTCCCGGAGTTGAAGGTGGGGACGCTGGTCGGCGTGGTGCGGATCAGCGACGCGTGGACCGACTACAAGGGGAACCGGATCGAGCCGGGGGTCTTCACCCTGCGCTACGGGAACCGGCCCGAGGACGGCAACCACATGGGGGTCTCGGTCCACCTGGACTTCGTCCTCCTCGTGCCGGTCGCCGAGGACCCCACCCTCGAAGTGGACTGGGCGCAGGCCGACCTGAACCTGATGAGTTTCGCGGCCACCGGGATCGGCCATCCGGCGGTGATGAGCCTGGCGCCGAACTGGGCCGGCGACACCGAACCGGTCATCTTCGAGGACGACGCCGAGGGGTGGGCGCTCTCCTACACCTGGGACGACCTGACGCTCGGGTTCGTCGTCGAGGGCGAAGGCGAGCACTGACGCCGGGCCGGGCCGGGTTCCCGCCCTGCTCCCGGCCCTGCTGCTCGCCGCCGGCGCTTCCCGGCGGATGGGCCGCCCCAAGGCCCTGCTCCCCTGGCCCGGCGCTTCCCTGCCGGGCGGCCCCCCGGACCTGACCTCGGGCGGGAGCCGGGGCGAGGCGATCCCGAAGGAAGCCCCGCCGGAGTTGCCGACCGAGCCGCCTGACGAACCGCCCAACGAACCGGTAGTCCGGGTGCTCGCGCAGACCCTGGCCGCCGCCGGGCTCTCGCCGGTGTTCGTCGTTCTCGGCCACGCCCGCAGGGAGGTCGCGGCGGCGCTCGCCGGCCTGCCGTTCCCCATCGAGCCGGTCGAGAACCCGGCCTGGCGCTCGGGGATGCTCTCCTCGGTGAAGGCCGGGATCCGGGCCGTCTCCCGCCGACCGGAGGCGCAGTGGGCGCTGCTGACCCTCGTGGATCAACCTTTCCTGACCCCGGCCCTGATCCGCCGCCTGGTCGAAGCCGCCGAGGCGCCGACCGCTCCGGGAGCGCCCCTGCCGGCCGCTGTAGCCCCCGCCGACCCGGCCCGCCGCCGGGAGGGCCGCTTCGGCCACCCGGTGCTCCTCTCCCGACGCCTCTTCCCGGAGATCCTCGAAGAACGGCCCCGCGCGCCGGAGGACGAAGACCGGGGCGCCCGCCGGGTCCTCGCCCGCCACCGCGCCGCGATCCGCCTCGTCCCCGCCGACGCCCGGGAACTCGCCACCCTGGAGACCCCTGCGGACTACGACCGGATGCGCTGTCGCCCGACCGCCACCCGTCCTCGATGACCCTCGGCGCCTCTGTTCACAACCGGTTAATTTTGGTTTTTCGCAGACGATGCGTAGAATTCGACGATTGATCCGCTGTGTCGATCTCCGCCGGGGCGACACTTCGGAATCCGACCGAGGAGGCGCGCCCAGGCGGCTCACGGCTCGGGATCGTCGTTCGCAGTCGTTTGGGCCCCGGCCCGCAAGAGACGAGGAGTAGGCACCGATGCTCACCGCCTTCGCGCTCGAAAACCACGCCTGTTTCCGGGACCGGCAGGAACTGAGCCTCCATGCGACCCCTCGCACGAGTGAGATCCACGCCTTCGACACCGGCTGCCCGCAAGCGCCCCGCCTGAACCGGGTGACGGCCATCTACGGGCCGAACGGAACCGGCAAGACGCGGCTGGTCCAGGCCCTCATGAGCGTCCGGCAGTTGGTTCTCGGTTCGGCGGGCGATCGTCAGGACGGGGACCCGCTGCCGCACAACCCCTTCCTCTTCGACCGCGACAACCGGGAGAAGCCGAGTACCTTCGAGACCTCTTTCATCGAGGCCGGCACCTACTACGAGTACCGCTTTTCGCACGACCGCCACCGCATCCACGACGAGTCCCTGTTCGCGTGGCCGCCCGGCGGCCGCCGGCGCCTCCTGTTGGACCGCAGATGGAACCCGGACGACGGCGAGTGCGACTGGGCCTTCGGCCACTCGGTCCCGGGGTCGAAGGAGGTCTGGCGCCGGAGCACCCGGGCCAACGCGCTGTTCGTCTCCGTCGCGGCCCAGTTGAACAGCCCGACCTTCATTCCGGTGGTCACCTGGTTCCAGCGCCTCGGCGACTTCACCACGGACTCCTTTCCGGACCGATTCACCGCCGAAGCGATCCTGCGAGGGGAAGATCGAAAGCAGCGCGTGCTGGACTTGCTGCACGACTCCGACATCTGCGTGGCCGACCTGACTACGGAAAAGCAGACCCGCAGTCTCGACTCACTGAAGGGGGGCCTCTCCCCCGGAATGCGCGAGGATCTCTTCCGGTCAGGCGTGCAGTCCGTCGAGTCGTTCCGTACGCGGTTGGGACACCCCATCTCCGGGACGGACGAATTGGTCTGGGTGGACCTGAAGGACGAATCCGAGGGCACCCGGCGCGTCTTCGCTCTGGCGTGGCCGTTGATCGAGGCCGTCGAACGGAATCCAATCCTCGTGATCGACGAGTTGGACCGCAACCTCCACTCCCTGCTGCTCGAGTCCCTCGTGAGCCGCATCAACAGTGAAGACGAAGACCCCGAGGCGCCGCCACTCCACGCGCAGATGATCGCGACCCTCCAGGATACTTCCCTGCTCACGGACGCCCTGGATCGCGGCCAGGTCTGGTTCGCCGACAAGGAACGAACGAGCGAGGCAGCGACGCTGACACCGCTGTCGGATTACCGGCCGAGAAAGGGCGAGGCGCTGGAGCGCGGATACCTCGCCGGGCGCTACACCGGTGTCCCCGTCACGCGCACCTGCCACTTGGCGCGGACCGGCTGAGTGTCGTCGTCACGCAACCGACGCCGCCGACGGACCGCGGCGCACGGCCGATCGACATTCACGGTCATCGGCGAAGGAAGACGGACCCAACGGAATTGCTTCGACCGATTCCGGATCACGTACCGCTTGAGGAATGTGCGCCTCCCGCGCGTGAAGCAGCCGGGCCTGCCCGGTGTCCGGAACGCCGTCACGACCGCCGCCGAAACAGCACTCTCGAGTAACGACCGGCAGCGGTTCGAGAAACTCCCGGAACGGATGCCGGACGCCGTCGGGCGGGCGAAACGACCTCGACCGGAGGGGGCTTCCTCCACGGAGGTCGGGCGGTTGGTGGAGCGGCTGCTCGCGCTCGCCGCGGCGGCGGAATCCAACTGAGGAGAACGAGAGAATGGTCGAGACGCCGATCACCTGGTGGGTGGCGCTGTGGATGAGTTACTCGTATGTGGCGACGGTGGCGCTCGCCGCCGAGTCGCTGCGCTTCGAGGGCTGGATCTCCGGCGACACCGCGCGCAAGGTCATCCATGTGGGGGTGGGCATCTGGGCGGTTCCCACGGTCTTCCTGTTCGACGACTGGAAGATGGCGATCCTCCCGCCGCTCACCTTCGTGGTGGTGAACTTCGTGATCCACCGCTTCCGGCTGCTTCCCGGGCTGGGAGACGATCCGACGAACCTGGGGACCGTGTTCTTCCCGATCTCCTTCGCCGGACTGCTCGCCCTGTTCTTCCGTCCGGGAGAGGCCGGGGACGCCGGCTACGCGGCGGTCGCGGGGCTCCTCTGCATGGCGCTCGGCGACGCGGCGGCGGCGATCGTCGGCAAGCGGTACGGCACCCGCCGGTACATCGTCTTCGGCCACGCCCGCACGATGGAAGGGAGTTTCGCCATGTTCCTGGTGTCCGGGGTGGCGGTCGCCGTCGTGCTCTTCACCATGGCCGGGTTGGACCTGCATCCGGCGCTCGCCCTGGGTCTCGTCAGCGGCACCGCCGCCGCCGGGATCGAGGCGTTCTGCCCCTACGGCAGCGACAACCTGTTCGTGCCGGTCGGGATCGCCGGCCTGGTCTTCGCCCTGGTCGAGATCGTCAACGCCGCGGTGGGCGCCTGAGCGAACTGTCCCGGGCCGCCCCGACCCCGCCCGCCGGAGCCCGCCGTTCCGGGGTCAGAGCGAGTCGGCGAGCCGGGAGACGACGAGGTCCGCTTCGACGGCGCTGAGCGAGAGGACCGGGCGCACCCGCACCGTCCGGGAACCGCAGCCGAGCAGCAGCAGACCGTTGTCGTAGGCGCGTTCGATCAACCGGTCGCGCTCCTCCGTCGTCGGCAGGTCGAAGGCGCAGAAGAGCCCCCGTCCGCGAATGGCGGACATCCGCCCCCCGCTCCGGTCCGCCAGGCGATGGAACCCGGCGAGCAGGCGCGCTCCCACCCGGGCAGCGTTCCCGATGAGCCCGTCCTCCTCGATGATCTCGAGGTATCGCCCGCAGCGCACCATGTCCACCAGGTTCCCGCCCCAGGTGGAGTTGATGCGGGAGGACAGCCGGAACACGTTCTCCGGGACTTCGTCGAGCCGGGGGCCGGCGAGGACGCCGCAGACCTGCATCTTCTTGCCGAAGGCGAGCAGGTCCGGGGCGACCCCGAAATGCTGGTAACACCACATCTTCCCGGTCATTCCCACCCCGGTCTGCACCTCGTCGAAGATGAGCAGGAACTCGTGTTCGTCGGCCAGTCGCCGCACGGCCTGCAGGAACTCCCCGCGGAAGTGGTGGTCGCCGCCCTCGCCCTGGATCGGCTCCAGGATGAGACCGGCGATGTCGTCAGGATACTCCCGCAGCGCCGCTTCGATCTGCGCCAGGGCGCGGGTTTCGGCGGCTTCGGTCTCGGCGAGACGCTCGGCCTCGGGGAAACGGAGGTAGGGGTTTTCGATGCGGGGCCAGTCGAACTTGGGGAAGTGGGCGACCTTCATCGGTTCGGTGTTCGTGAGCGAGAGCGCGTAGCCGGTGCGCCCGTGGAAAGCGTCCCGGAGGTGGAGGATCCGACTCCCGCGCTCGCCCTTCCCGGCGGCCAGGTTCTTCCGCACCTTCCAGTCGAAGGCGGCTTTCAGGGCGTTCTCGACCGCGACCGCGCCCCCGGCCACGAAGAAGACCCGGGGCAGTTCCGCGGGGATGCCGAAGCGGGAGAAGGTGTCCACGAACCGCGCCATCTCCACCGTGTAGAAGTCGGAGTTCGAGGGGTTGTGGACCGCCACCCGGCCCAGGCGCTCCCGGAAGTCGGGATCGGAGAGGCCGGGGTGGTTGTGCCCGATGGGGTTCGTCGCGAAATAGGAGAAGCAGTCCAGGTACTCCCGGCCGGTGCGGGCGCAACGCAGGAAGGCGCCGTGGCTGCCGTCGAGGTCGAGCACCAGGTCGAGCCCGTCGGTGATGAAGTGCCGCCGGAGGTGGTCGTGGACCTCCGCCGGCGCCGGAACGGGAACCGAGACGCGGGAGGGGAGGACAGCCATGGGAACCGCCAAATTATCAGCCGCCCCACGCGGCCCGACCGCCGGGGATCGCCGGGGCGCCGAACCGCTCGCCGAGACGGGGGAGGGCTGTCGTTCCCCGATTTCGCGAAAGTGAACCCCGGCTCCGCCGACCGGTGCGTACTCCGTGGCCGGCTCGAACCTCCGAGTCCGGCTGTCCTCCGCCCGGCCCGGTTCTTCCCCGCCGGGGACCGACGGCCCGGCACGGCCCTCGGCGGCCCGCCGGCGCACTCGCCGGAAGGCGACAACAGCGGCGATCGGGCCCGCCTCCGCGACCGCCGGCCCGGGGAGGCCGCGGCCGCGCACTTCCTTCTCCACGGTCGCCGCCGGCCCCTCCACCGCCTCGATGGCCGCCGGCGGGACGCCCCCGCGCCGGTGACCGGGATTCCGATGACCACGAGTGCGCCGGAGCATCCCGGCGAGCTCCGAACGGAGTGTTCGGTGATCCCGGCATCCGGTGGACCCCCATACCGCGAGGGAGTCCCGCGAGAGAAGACGGCGAGTCTCGCGGCGTCCGGGCTGCCTGCCTCGAGGTCGGCCCTCCCGACGGCGTCGCCCGGGCGCGTCGGCCGGCGCGGCGCCCCCGACTACGACTTCGGGAAGGTGAACACCGGTTCGGCGACCAGGGCGTATTCCTCGGCCTGCTCGAACCGCCAGGTCAGGGTGCCCTCCGCCTCCGGCCGCTTCTTCCCGCCGTGGACCGATGGCTCGGCGCACCACTTGGCGGCCAGCCGACGCACCCCCCGGAAGACCTCCTCCCCGAAGCCGAGCAGGTCGCACACCACCCGCCGGTCGAGAAGAGCGCGGTTCGGGTCGGTGTCGGCGCGGTAAGCCGGCTGCAGATCCAACTCCCGGAACTCGTCGAAGATGTGCCGGGCGCCCTCCAGTTGCGCCTCGGCGAGCGTCCGCAGGTCGAGCACCGAGAGGCTGTCGAGGGTGCTGACCGTGAGCCCGGCCTTGCTCGACTGCTGCCGACTGGAATGCCACCAGTGCGAAACCAGACCCAAAGTCGAGTTGCACCAGAGCGAGAACACGACCTCGAACCGGGGATCGTCGAAACGAACGCTCGGCCAGACCCGACCACCGACGCATTCGTGTTCCGTATAGGCAACGGCGAGCGGCTGGGAGCCGAAAGTGAAGTCGCGGTTCAGGTGCGTACGGCTGGCTGTCGCCCAGGCCGCGGCGGCTCGGTCCTCTCTGCCCACCCGGGCCTGCAACTGCGAATCTGCATCCACGACGAGGCGAGTTTCGCGATCGGCGTTGTGATTCCACAGGGCCGGATAGGTTGCCGTCGGAGACGGCGGCAAACGATCGAAGGGGGCCTGACGCCCGGTGAAGTTCAGATCGTGCCAGCCGCGCTCGGCGAGGTCTCCGAGGGAAGCAGTGGCAAGAGCGACGGCCCTCCGGCCCGGCAACCAGAGTGAGGACCGCGTCAGAGCGTGAGCGGTCTGTGCGGTCGAAGCATCGAACAGACGGACCGCGCTCCAGAGTCCGGCGTCGTCCCGCGGAACATTCAACGCCTCACCGCCATGATCCTCCCCGACGGTGAGCCGCGCCCCCCCGTAGGGCCCGTCCTCGATCCGGCGCCCTGCCCCGACCTGCCGCGCGCCGGCCGCGATCGCCGCCGCCTCGGCGAACCCGCGCGGCCGTTCCCGCAGGGAGAGGAACTCCGCGCGGCGACCCGGTCCCTCGTCGCCCTTCCGCTTCCTGGCGACGACCAGACACTCGGCGATCCCGGTGTCCGACGAGAACGACATCCGCGACCCGGTGGCGGCGATGCTGAGGACCGTCAAGTCAGTGTACTCGGCGGCGAACAGGCGGCGGACTCCCCTCCAGGACTCGCCGGCGGCGACGGAGAGCGGCAGCACCAACGCCACCACCCCGCCGGGCTTCACCTTCCGGTCGGCGAGCGCCACGAACGCGGAAGCGATTCCGGCGTAACCGTGGTAACAGGAATCGCGGGCAAACCGCTTCAGGCGCGCCGCCATCTCCTTCTGCGTCTTGAGGTCGGTGCTCAGTCCGCGGAACTGCTTGATGGAGTCCTCCTTGCGTTTGCTGCCCTCCCAGTCCGAACCGGCGCGGGTGAAGGGGGATTCATGATGACCAGGTCGAAGTCGCCGTCCCGGACCTCGGTGCTGACGCGGGCGGCGGTCTCCTCGCCGGCGCTTCCGGTTCGCAGGGCCGGGTCACTGGTATTGAAGAGCGTCGTCAGTTGCGACGACTGCAGCAACTCGAGCGACCCGATCTGCACTCCGCCGTCGCCCTGGCGACCGTAGGGAACGGTGTACAGCCGCGACAATTCGAAGGGCCGGTCCGGCCACTTGCCGGAGAGAGTCGAGCCGGTGATGTGCACTGCGGAGGGCATCACATCGCAACCGTAGAGAACCTCCTCCATCAACGGGCGATGGAGCGCCGCCGCGTCCCCTCCGGCGCGTTCGTGCCGGGCGGCGATCTGTTCGTACACCGCGGAGAGCAGCGCTCCGGTGCCGCAGGCGAAGTCCCCCACCCGCAATCGCCCGATACGGTCGGCATCCGCCCAGTCGAGGTCGTCCAGCAGCGAGACCGCGAGGCGCGCGAGCAGCGCCGCCGAAGGGGGAAGCGTGTAGAAGGTCGCCAGGTACTTTCGATCGGCGATGAGTCGCTGGAAGATGCGTCCGGTCAGGTCGTGGGCGTTCGTCACGCCGAGCGTGTTGATTTGGTCCGCGGTCCCGGCCAGGCGCCGCAGGATCCAGGAGCCGTCGCCGGCCACCAGGTGGGACAGGAAATCCCGGGCGATGGCGAAGATCGGCCAGTAGTTCACCTCGAGGATCTCGGTCCAGGCCGCCCGCATGGCCGCGTGCGCGTCGATGACGCCGCCGCACACCTCCGCCGGAGTCCGGACGCCCTTCAGGATCCCCGCGAGGCGCTGATGGAACACCACCGCGTTCGCCAGGATGGCGGCCGCCATCCGCCGGGTCTGCGGCGATTCGTCGAGTCCCAGACGGGCGGCGATCTCATCCGACAGGAACGGCCGGAGGACGCTGTATTCGTCCAGCCGCCAGGCCACTTCCTCGATCGCCTCCTCCATCGCCGCGGCGGCGACTCGCACCGACTCCTGCGGCTCCCCGACCAGCCGCACGAAGTCCGACAGGTCCTCGACGGATCCTTCGAGCCAGCCGGACCGGGGAAACCGCGTCCCGTCGGCGTGGAGAGTCGCGAACCGGAGTCCGGCGTCCCGGAGGGCCGGTTCGATCTCGTAGGCGTCTCTCAACGCCCCCGGGTATCGCAGCGCGACGACCGCTTCGATCGGGCGCACCTCCCCGACCACCCTCCGGTGGAGCCGTGAACGGGCTTCCTTCTCGACGGTCGCCGCCGGTTCGTACTCCGCCTCGATGACGACCGGGGAAGCACCCGACGCCGTAACCAGGAGATCGGGACGACCGGCATGACCCACGAGCAGGCCGGCGTGCTCCGACCGGATCGTCGCCCGCGGCAACATCCGCCGCAGGAGCGAGCCGAGGGCGCCGTTGGCGTTCGCTTCGACTTGGCCGACCATGCCGGCTCTACGGGACGGATCGCCCTCTCGCTCGCGGTCCCGGGGCCGGTCGAGGCCACCGGGGCGTGGAACCGGACGCCGCGCGGGGAATGGCGGACGAAGTGCACCCTCGCCGGACTGCCGGTCGACGCTGCGGATCGAGCGCCGCCTCCCCGACAGGAAGACCCGCCTCTCCCCGAGCGCCGAGTACGCCGATCACGAGCCCTCCCTTCGGTCGCGTGGCTTCGGGCCGGCGGCTTCCCCCGGCCCGCGCCCCGGAAGCATAGAGCCAACCCGGGCCGGGAGCGGTCGTTAGACTCGGAACATGACGAACCGGCGGCGGGGAGCGGGCGGACACGTTCCGGCGCTGCTCGGGGCGGCGGCGCTCGTCGGGGCGGTCGGGGGCGCCGGAGCGGACGAGCGGGAAGCGGTTCCCGCGGTGGCCGAAGTGCCGGAGGTGGTGGTGCGGGTGTTCGAGGTGCGGCGGGTGAGCGCGGACTTCTCGCCGCTCGACGGACTCGAATTCGTGTTGGACACCGACGGGCGGGGCGCGCCCCTGTCGAGTTGGCTGGCGACGCTGGCGCGGCGGATCCCGGACGCCTACTTCGCCCAGTTGCTGACGCTGCGCCCGAGCCCCGGCGCGGCGGCGGGGACTCGGGAAGCGGTGCTGCGCCGGGGGAACCGGGCGGTGCGGGTCCGGGTCGGCCGCGCCGCCGAACGCCCGGACGACGGGGAGCGCGCCGAGGAAGAAGAGTCGCCCGAAAGGGACTTCGAGATGGAACTCGCGCTCGTGGGCGGCGGCGGGAACCCGGGGCCGACGCTGCGGCGCGCCTTCGCCCTGGCGCCGGGGCGGACCGCGGTGTTCAGCGGGCGCGACTTCGAGATCTCGCCGACCGACTACCTGCACTGGTTCCGGGAGCCGCGCAGCCTCGACGAACGGGGCCGGCTCTACCGGAGATTCCGGTCGCGGACGATCTTCCTGGCGGTCGCGGTGAGTCGGTCCGAGACCGCCGCCACCGCCCCCGAGGCCCTGCCGGTCCGCCTCCGCCCACCGGAGGATCCGAAACTCCGGGAACTGGAGTCGCCGCTGGTGGGGGCGGCCGCGGGGACCCTGCGCCTCGGCGTGCGGCTGGACGCGGAGGGGGCGCCCCGGGATCCGGAGATCCTCGAGAACACCTTCCCGGAGGTGGCGCCCCGGGTGCTCGGGATCGTCGCCGGCTGGCGATTCCCCCACGCCGCCGGGAGGATGGGACGGCTCCACCTCCGCGTCGAGAGCCGGGGTCCGCGTTCCTCGACCGGAACCGCCCCCGTGGAAGGGCCGGCGGAAAAGCCGGCGGAACAGGCGGCCGGCCGGGAGCGGTAGCGGCCCCGAAGCCCGATCCCCGCCGCACTCCGCGCCGGCGGTGCGGCGGGCCTCCCGCCGGGCTCCTCGCGTTTGTCGCCGGTGGCGGAGTCTGGTACAAGGAGCGGACTCGAAACCCGCGAGCCGGCTCCGGCCCGGCCGGCGGCCCCGAGGCCCGGATCTCCGGCGCCGACGGAGGCCGGCAGCGCCGCCGGAGACGGCCCGCCTGATCCCCGCAGGACTCCGGGGAAACCGAAGCAAGGACACCATGACCTCGAACCACCGCCACCGATGTATCGCGGCCGCGCTCAGCGCGGTCCTGCTCCCGGCGCTCGCCGCCACGCCGGCGCTCTCCCAGTCGGGGACCTCCTCCGGCGGGCTCGGCACCATCGACTTCCCGAACTCCGGCAACGAGGCCGCGCAGAGGGACTTCCTCGACGGGGTCCGCCTGCTCCACAGTTTCGAGTGGGAAGACGCCGCCGAGGCCTTCCAGCGCGCCCAGGAAGCCGATCCGGACTTCGCCCTGGCCTACTGGGGCGAAGCGCTGAGCCACACCGGCGGCCACCACTACCCGCCGGGGCAGGACATGTCCGAGGCCCGGGACGCGCTGCGCAAACTGGGAGCGACCCGCGCCGAGCGGGTGGCGAAGGCGGCCACCGACCGGGAGAAGCGGTACCTGGAATCGGTCCACCTCCTCTACGGGCCGGGCAGCCTGCAGGAGCGCTGCGACAGCTACGAACAGGCGCTGGCCGAGTTGGCGGCGGCCTACCCGGAGGACCTCGAAGCGAAGGCCTTCCACTCGCTGGCGCTGATGCGCACCCGGGTCCGGGGCGAGGCCAGCCGCCGGGTGGACATGCGCGCCGGCGCCCTGGCCCAGGCGGTGTTCCGCGCGAACCCGGACCATCCGGGGGCGGCGCACTATGTGATCCACGCCTACGACGACCCGGTGCACGCCCCGGTGGCGCTCTACGCCGCGGAGAAGTACGCGGACATCGCCCCGGCGGCGGTGCACGCCCTCCACATGCCCTCGCACATCTTCGTGCAGCACGGGATGTGGGACCAGGTGCGCAGCCTGAACGACCGTTCCTACCAGGCCTCGGTGGAGCGGGCGAAGCGCAAGGGCCTCTCGGAGATGCGCTACTCCTACCACGCGCTCTACTGGCTGCTCTACGCCTACCTGGAGGAAGGGCGGTACGCCGAAGGGCAGCAGGTGCTCGACGACCTGGAAGCGATGACGAAGCGCGACGAGGCCACCGCCTCGGTCAAGGAGACCTGGATGCGGATGGACGCGCTGAACACCGTGGAGACCCGGCGGTGGAAGCCGGCGCCGGTGGACGACCTGCTCGCCGGACTCGACGCGGAGAAGCCGCCGGTGGGCCACCGGACCGCGGCGGCGCTCTTCTACGCCCGGGGAGCGAGCGCCGCGGAGACCGGCGATGCCGAAACCGCCGAGAAGGCCCACGAAGGCCTGATGAAGATCCACGACTCGCTGGCGAACTCGGAGAACCCCCGGGGCGCCGAGCAGGCGCTGGTGATGGCCCACGAGATGGCCGGGCTCATCGCCGAGGCCGCCGGGGACACGGCGAAGGCGGAGGCCGAGTTCCGCAAGGCGGTCGCGGTGGCGGAGAGCATGGAACCGCCCTCCGGCCCGCCGGGAGAGTCGCCGATCGACTCCCCCATCCAGCCGGCGCACGAACTGCTCGGCGAGTTGCTGCTCGCCGAAGGGAACGCCGAGGAAGCGCTCTCGGTCTTCGAGACCTCGCTCCTACGGACCGCGAAGCGGCCGCACTCGCTCTACGGCGCCGCCCGGGCCGCCGAGGCCCTCGGTGACGAGGAGGCGGCGGCGCGCTACTACCGCGACCTGCTGGCCACCCCGGAGCGCGGGCCGGACCTGCCCGGACTCGCCGCCGCCGAAGCCGCCCGGGACGCCGCGGCCACGACGCAGCAGCAGTAGTCATTCCCACCGGAGAACCCCGCCCCGGTTCTCCCTGACCGCGGCGAGGGTCGCCCTCGGTTCCCCTCGCCCGGTCCTACGAGAAGTCCGCACTCACCACTATGTTCGCGTTTCTCTTCTGGCTCTTCGTGGCCGGGATCGTTCCAAAACTTCTCGTCCTCGCTGTCAGTCCGATCGTCCTGATGTGGTTGGACTATGAGCGGGCGAAGTTGGACGAAGCAGAACGGGCTTTCAGAGCTCGTGACGAGTACAACCGGTTCCTGAACAAGGAAATTGACAGGAGGATCCGAGAACTCGACAAGCGGATCCCATAACGGAACCCACCACACCTCTTTGCCTCAGTCTCGGAGTCTTGGGAATCCCATCCGTCGGCATCAGGTCACGCGCTCACCGCCAGTCCTTCTCGTCGACCTGGCGCTGGGCGCGCAGGATCTCCATGAATTCTTCGAAATCCTCGTCGGTCCAGGTCTGGAGAGACCGCAGCGCCTCCTCGCGTTCGGCCCGCTCCACCGCGTCGGCGAGGAGTCGCCGGACGGTCGCGTTCAGGCTCTCGCCGCGCGCGGCGCTGAGGATTCGGAGGCGACGCGCCAGGTCGGGCGGGACCCGGCGGACGGTGAGTCGCGTGGAGATCTCGGCGACGGGAATCTACCTCGCGCAGTCCGGCGTGCCCGCACTGTCCCCCGGCCCCGGACAGCGACTCCATCGTCGGCAGAAACGGAACCGGGAGTGGAGCGAAACGCGGGAGAGGGGAACCGGAGCGGCGGCCCCAGGGCTCGCTCCGGGCCGCCGGCGAGGACTCGGTGGCGGGAGACTCCCCGGGGACCGTCAGGCGGGGGGTTTCCGGCCGCGGGTCACCAGCATCGGGCCTTCGGTCCAGACCCATTCCACCTCGAAGCCGGCGGCGCGCAGGGCGTCGCGCTCGGCCTCCCGGGGGAAGTAGGTGTCCTCTTCGGCCCAGTCGTCGAAGAGTCGGTAGGCCTCTTCCCGGGCGATCCCGCCGGAGACCAGGTGGTCGGCCCAGCCCCGGTACTCCGCCTCCCGGCGGTCCGCCTCGGCCGGCATGGTGGCGTCGGCGTTCACGAAGACCCCGCCGGGAGGGAGCGTCTTCCCGATCCGCTCGAACAGTCGCTGCTTGTCCTCGATCCGGGGCACATGGTGGAGCGCCAGCGAGGCCATGACCGCGTCGCAGCGGGGCAGCGGGTCCAGGAAGGAACCCTCGCGCAGGCTCGCCCGTTCGCCGAAACGGGCCAGCCGGAGGCGCGCCCGCGCCAGCATCTCCGGGTCCTCGTCGAGCAGCACCACCTCCGCCTCGTCGGAGAGGAGGAGCACCGCCTCGGAGAGCGCCCCGGTGCCGGCGCCGAGATCGAGCACGCGCCGCGGCCGGACCTCCGCCACCTCCCGGGAGGCGCGGGCGATCATCGTCTCGTAGCCGGGGATGTAGCGGCGGATGGCCTCGTCGTACGACTCGATCTCGAGTTGCAGATGGCGCCGGACGGAATGGGCGGCCATGGACGCCGCCGATTCTCGCACGCCCGGGGAGGCGCCCCGGCGGCCCCGGGCCCGGCTCCCCGGGGGCGCCGCCCGGGTGGGAGCGCCCCGCCCGCGACCGGATGGCCCGCCGACCGGAGACCCGCGCCGGGAGGACCACCGCCGAGAAGGCCACCGCCGGGAGGGGCGCCGCGGGAAGACCTGCCGCCGGGAGGGCCGCTGCCAGCCGCAGAGGCGCCCCGGGATTCGCGGTCCGGAAGGCGGCGGCCGGAAGGCCGGGTGGAGAAGGCAATGACCGGGACGCGCCGGCCGCCGGGGCCGGCCGGTGATTCGGCAGGGGGACTCGGCGCCGGGACTCGGCAGGGGGATTCGGCAGGGGGATTCGGCAGGGCGATTCGGCTGGGCGATTCGGCTGGGCGATTCGGTACACTCCCGCGCTGTCGGGCCGGGGAACCGGAGGCGCCGCCGATGGGCCGTCGCGCGCGGAAGTGGCGGAACTGGCAGACGCGCTGGATTTAGGTTCCAGTGGGGCAAACCCGTGGGGGTTCGAATCCCCCCTTTCGCACCGACGGGCCGCCCTCTGCTTCCACCGCACTCCCGCTGCGGGCCCCGCCCAGGAACATTCCCACCCGTTGCGCGACACCGCTGTCTCCCCGGCCGCCCCGCCCGCGGGATCCGGCTCCTCCCCGCCGGGGGAGCCGGAAACGGACCCGCGCGACCGGATCCCGGGGCTCGACTTCCGGGTCGAAGAGTCCACCCAGACCAAGCGGCGGATCCGCGCCGAGATCCCGGGGGAGGTCTTCGAGGAGGCGCTCCAGGTCGAGTTCCGGCGGATCCGGCGGAAGGCGCGGCTCCCCGGTTTCCGCCGCGGGAAGGCGCCGAAGGCGGTCATCGAGCAGCGCTTCCTGGGGGAGGCCCGGGACCCGGCCTGCCAGAAGTTGCTGGTCGCCGCCACCCGCGACATCCTGGTGGAACTCGACCTGGAGCCCCTGGCCCGGCCCCGCTGGACGCTCCGGGAGAACGAACGCGGCGGGCCGCTGGTCGCCGACCTGGAGGTCAGCATCTGGCCCCGGCTGGGGAAGATGGACTTCGAGGGGATCGAGGTCACCGTGGCGAAACGCGAGGTGGCCGAAGCCGAGATCGCGGAGACGCTCGACGAGATCGCGCGGCGGCAGGCGCGGCCGGGGCCCCTCGAAGGCCGCGGCCTCCGGGACGCCGACCTGGTGACCGGCGACCTCCGGGAAACGGACCCGGCGAGCGCCGATCCGCCCCGGGCCACCGACGGCCTCCATCTCCAGGTCGGCGCCGGGACCTACCACCCGGCCCTCCACGAAGCGCTCCAGGGCGCCGCGGTGGGGGACACGGTGGTGGCCACCGCCCATTTCGGGGCCGACTCGCCGGACCGGGAGCGCGCCGGGAAGACCGTCCGGGTGCAATTCACGGTGAAGGAAGCGGCGACCGCGGTGTCCCCGCCGATCGACGACGACCTGGCCCGGTCGGTGGGGGCCGACTCGCTGCTGGCGCTCCGCGGCGACATCCGCGACCGGCTGCGGAAGGAGGCGGCCCGGTCCGATCGCCGGGAGTTGGAGCAGAAGGTGATGGCGGCCTTCCTGGAGAAGAACCCGGTGGAAGCCCCGGAGCCGATGGTCGACGCCGAACTGGAGATCCGGCTCCGCTCGCTCGCGGCCGGCATCGCGCGGCAGGGCGTGGAGGTGGAGAACGCCGGGATCGATTGGCAGAAGCAGGCCGCCGAGATGCGTCCGATGGTGGAGAACGCGGTGCGGGCCGGCATCGTCCTCGACACCCTGGCCGAGCAGGAGGGGATCGAGGCCGACGCGGAGCAGATCGAGGCGCGCCTGCGCCCCCTGGCCGAAGCGCAGAAGAAGACCGTCGCCGCAGTGCGGGCCTCGCTGGAGGGGGCCGCGCTGAGGCAGATCACCACCGAAGTCCGGCGCGCGCAGGCCCTCCGGTTCCTGGAAGAACGCGCCCGGATCGAGACCGCCCCGTGACCGGCCCCCGACCGGCGCCTGGCCCCGTCGGCGCCGTCCCGCCCCGACCCGGTCCCGACGGCGACCCGATGGCGACCCGGATCCGGTGGGTCGAGCGGCGTCGGGCCGCGCGGCGGCCGGTTCCCGCCCCGGGGTCTCGTCCCCGGTCTCGTCCCGGTCTCGTCCCTGCCCGGGGGCCCCGGTCCGGCGGGTCGCCGGCGGAGGCGCCCGAAACCGTCCCCCCGCTGTGGTAGAAGTCTCGCCGGGAACGCTCTCCCCCGACCGGGTCCCCGGTCGGGCCTCGCGCCGGCCGGCGGGGTCTCGTTCCCCCCGGACGCGCCTCCCCGCCGGCGAACCCCCTCGCGAACCCCGAAGCTCCGCGCCCCGCGCGATCGCCGCCCGCGCCCCGGCGCCGGGAACCGCGGCGGTCGGCGGCCACCCCGGGCCCGCTGACCGCGCCGACCGACCCCCGGCCCCGCACCCCGAGACTCCATGAACGAACCCCCCGCCCCCACGAACCAGATCCCCATACCGTTCGTCGTCGAGCAGACCGCCCGGGGCGAACGCTCCTACGACATCTACTCCCGGCTGCTCAAGGACAACATCATCTTCATCGGCCAGCAGATCCACGACGCCCTGGCGAACACCGTGGTCGCCCAACTCCTGTTCCTCGAGGCCGAGGATCCGGAGAAGGAGATCTCGGTGTACATCAACTGCCCCGGGGGCTCGGTGAGCGCCGGGCTGGCGATCTACGACACCCTGCAGTTCATCCGGCCCGATGTGACCACCTACTGCCTGGGCCAGGCCTCCAGCATGGGGGCGGTGCTGCTCGCCGCGGGGGCCGAGGGGAAGCGGTTCGCGCTGCCCAACTCCTCGATCATGATCCACCAGCCGATGGGGGGCTTCTCCGGCCAGGAGAGCGACATCCGGATCCGGGCGCGGGAGATCATGCGGATCCGCTCCCGGCTCACCGACATCCTCGCCCGCCACACCGGGAAGACCACCGAGCAGATCGCGCAGGACATCGAGCGCGACCACTTCCTGACCGCCGCCGAAGCGAAGGCCTACGGGCTGGTGGACGCGGTCATCGAGCACCGCGCCTGAGGGCGGATCCCGGATTGCCCCGACCGGGAGAGCGCGGCGAACGCGGCCGCGCCGTTAAAATGCGGAACACCGGCGGCCGCGAGAGGCAGCCGCACCGAAGCCGGGCGGGGTTCCCCGCCGGCTGATCACCGCGCGGAACCGGAGACCACCGAGCCGGGGCGGAGGAGAGGACCCACCTTGCCGACCAGAGGAAAAGGGCGCAGCGGGAACGGCCCCGCCGACACCTTGACCTGCAGTTTCTGCAACAAGCAGCAGCGGGCCGACGGCAAACTCATCGCCGGGCCCGACGGCATCTTCATCTGCGACGAGTGCGTCGCCATCTGCAACGACATCATCGCGGACAAGTCGCGGACGCTGCCGCCGAAGAGCCGGTCGCGGCGAAACCTGACCCCGGAAGCGATCCGCCGCCGCCTCGACGAGTACGTGATCGGGCAGGAAGAGGCCAAGAAGAAACTCGCGGTGGCGGTGTACAACCACTACAAGCGCATCCGGCTGAGCGAGAACGCCGCCGACCGCTCCGACTCGGTGGAACTCAGCAAGAGCAATGTGCTGCTCATGGGCGCCACCGGCACCGGGAAGACCCTGCTGGCCCAGACCCTGGCCCGGATCCTCGAAGTGCCCTTCACCATCGTGGACGCGACCACCCTCACCGAAGCCGGCTATGTGGGCGAGGATGTGGAGAACATCATCCTCAAGTTGCTCCAGGCCGCCGACGGCGACATCGCGCGGGCGCAGGAGGGGATCATCTATGTGGACGAGATCGACAAGGTCTGCCGCAAGAGCGAGAACCCCTCGATCACCCGGGATGTCTCCGGCGAAGGGGTGCAGCAGGCGCTCCTCAAGATCGTCGAGGGCACCGTCGCCAATGTGCCGCCGCAGGGCGGGCGGAAGCATCCGCACCAGGAGTTCCACCAGGTGGACACCACGAACATCCTGTTCATCTGCGGCGGCGCCTTCGTGGGGCTCGAGTCCATCATCGAGCGGCGGATCGGGCAGAAGGCGCTCGGTTTCGGCGCGGCGGTGCCGGAGAACGCCCGGGCGCGGCGGGCCGCCACCATCGACCAGCAGCAGCCGACGGACCTGATCCGCTACGGGCTGATCCCGGAGTTCGTGGGGCGGCTGCCGGTGGTGGCCACCCTCGAGGCGCTCGACCAGGGCGATCTCATCCGCATCATGACCGAGCCCAGGAACGCGCTGGTGAAGCAGTACCGGACGCTGCTCAGCGCCGAAGGGGTCGAGTGCCGGTTCACGCCGCCGGCGCTCAAGACGATCGCGCAGCAGGCGGCCGAACGCGACCTCGGCGCCCGCGGGCTGCGGATGATCCTCGAGAACCTGATGCTGGACCTGATGTACGAGTTGCCGTCGAAGAAACAGGTCCGCGAGGTCGTGGTGACCCGGGAATTCGTGCTCGGGCACGCCGACCCGGTCACCGTCCTCTCCCGGAAAGCCGGCTGAACCCCGCGCCGGCGGCCGGCGCCCGCCCCCGGCCCCCGCGGATTCCGTCCGGCCCGCTCCTTCCCGCTCCCGCCTTCCTCCCGCCCGACTCCCGAACCGGAGCCCGCCGAACCCGATCCCGCCGCATCCCGCCGAACCCCACCGAACCGAACATGCCGAAAGGCCCCTCGCCGACGACGGTCTTCCTGACCAGCGCCGCCGCCCCCGCCGGTTTCCCCCCGCCGGAGATGCCGGAGGTGTGCTTCGTGGGCCGGTCGAATGTGGGGAAGTCCAGCCTGCTGAACCGGCTCGCCGGCCGGCGGGCGCCGGCGGCGGTCTCGAAGACCCCGGGCCGCACCCGGCTCATCAACTTCTTCCAGGTGGGCGACCGCTACCGGCTGGTGGATCTGCCCGGGTACGGCTACGCCCGGGTGCCCGACCGGGTGCGCGCCCCCTGGGAGGGGCTGGTGCTCGCCTACCTGCGCGGACGGGAGAGCCTGGTGCTGAACCTGCTGCTGGTGGACCTCCGGCGGGAGCCGCTGCCGAGCGACCGGGCGGCGCTCGACCTGCTGCTCGATACCGGCAGCCCGGTGGCGGTGGTGGCGACGAAGGCCGACAAACTGAAGCGCGGCCCCCGGACCGTCCGGCTGGGTCTCCTCCGGGAGGCCTACGGGCGAGGAGGGACGATCCCGGTGATCCCCTGCTCCGCCGCCCCCGGGCGGGGGCCGGGAACGAAGGAGCCGGGGGCCGGGGTGGGCGCGGTGCGGCAACTGGTGAGCGAACGGGTGGGGGCGTGGCGCTGACCGCCGGCGCCGGCACCCACCGGCGCCGTTCCCGCCGGGTGTTCCGGGCCGGGCCCCGGGTGCTGCAGAAGCCGGAGCCGGCGGAGAACCCGGACCTGCCGGCGCTGCTCATGGCGGAGTTGGTCCGCTACACCCCGGCGCAACTGCAGGAAGTGGCGACCGGCCTGGGGGTCGACTCCCCCGACGCCCTGCCCCGGCAGGACCTGCTCTACCGGATCCTCGGCGCCCACTCCGAGCGCGGCGGCAAGATCGTCGCCCGGGGGACGCTCCACCTCCTGGTCGAGGGGTTCGGCTTCCTGCGGTCGGCGATCAACTCCTACCTGCCCGGCCCCAACGATGTGTATGTCTCGCCGCAGCAGATCCGGCGGTTCCAACTCCGCAGCGGGGACATGCTGATCGGCGAGATCCGCCGTCCGCGCCGGGGCGAGCGCTACTACGGCCTGCGCGACCTCTACACGGTGAACGACGCCTCGGCGTTCGAGCGGGAACTGCCGCCGGACTTCGAGTCGCTGACCCCGCTCCACCCCAACCGGATGATCCGCCTCGAGAACGACCCCGAGGACCTGGCCTCCCGGGTGGTGGACCTGGTGGCGCCCATCGGGGCCGGGCAGCGGGGATTGATCGTGGCCCCCCCGCGCGCCGGGAAGACGGTGATGCTGCAGTCCATCGCCCGGGCCATCCACCGGAACCACCCGGACATCGAGTTGCTGGTGCTCCTGGTGGACGAACGGCCCGAAGAGGTCACGGACATGCTGCGGAATGTGGAGGCGGAGATCCTGAGTTCCACCTTCGACGAGCGCGGCATCCGGCACATCCAGGTCGCCGAGGCCTGTCTCGACCGGGCCAAGCGGCGGGTGGAACTGGGCCACCAGGTGGTGATCCTGCTGGACTCGCTCACCCGGCTGGCGCGGGCCTACAACCACACCCGGACCACCGGGCCGGTGCGGCTGCTGTCCGGCGGCATGGACGCCACCGCCATCCAGCACCCCAAGAAGTTCTTCGGCGCCGCCCGGAACACCGAGAACGGCGGCTCGCTGACGATCCTGGCGACCGCGCTGGTGGACACCGGCAGCCGTCTCGACGATCTGGTGTACGAGGAGTTCAAGGGCACCGGGAACCTGGAGATCCACCTCGACCAGCGCCTGCTGGAACAGCGCATCTTCCCGGCGATCGACATCCACCAGAGCGGCACCCGGCGGGAGGAGATGCTGCTCGACGAGACCGCGCTGAAGTACATGGCGGTGCTGCGGCGGGTGCTGGCGCCGCTCGACCCGGTGGAGGCGATGACCCTGATGCTCGACCGGATGAAGCAGACGGACACGAACGCCGATTTCCTGGAGGCGATGGCCCGGGGCGCCTGACCCCGGGACGCTTTCCCCGGGACCGCCTCACCTCGGGGCCGGCCGCGTCGGTCGAAGGGCGGCGAAAGGCCGGCGCGAAGGGCTCCACGACGGTTCTCCGGAAGCGGAGGATTCCCCGGAGCGGCGCGCTGCCGGGCTGCGTTACGATTCCCGGTTCCACCGAGTCCCCGCGCCGAAAAACCCTGTCCCGAAAATGAAACCCGACCTCCACCCCGCCTACCGGGAGATCCGGGTGACCTGCGCCTGCGGGGCCGAGTTCTCGACGCGGTCGACGCGGAAAGACGACCTGCGGCTGGAGATCTGCTCGAAGTGCCACCCGTTCTTCACCGGGAAGCAGCGCCTCGTGGACTCCACCGGACGGGTCGAGCGTTTCCGCCTCAAGTACGGCGAGGTCCGCTCCAAGCGGGCCGAACGCCAGGCCGCCGAGATCTAACCGCCTTCGCCCGTCGGGCCGGTCGGTCGACCGGTCCGACGGGCGGCTGCTGCTGGCCGTCATGGCTTCGGCGTCCCCCGCCCCGCGCCCCCCGCTCGAGCGGGAGCGGTCTGCCCGGCGGCCGACCCGACCCGAGCGGGCGGAACGGGCCGCGGGGCCGCGGGGAGGCCCGGGACTCGCCGCCCTCGAAGGATCCCTGCAGGCAGCCCGGGAGCGGTACCGGGAAGTGACCGAAGCGCTGGCCCGGCCGGAGACGCTGGCCGACCCGGCGGTGCTCCGGCGGCTGGCCGCCGCCCATTCCGAACTGGAGCCGCTCATCGAAGCCGCACGCCGCCGGGAAGCGGTCGCCCGGGATCTCGAGGAAGCGGAGGACCTGGAGCGCGACCCCGACGCCGAGGTGGCGCAACTGGCCGCCGAGGAAGCCGGGGAGGCGCGGGCGGAACTGGAGCGGGTCGAAGCCGAGATCCGGCGGCGGTTGCTCCCGAAGGATCCGAACGACGAACGGAATGTCCTGCTCGAAGTGCGCGCCGGGACCGGCGGCGACGAGGCGGCGCTCTTCGCCGGCGAGGTCTTCCGGATGTACCAGCAGTACGGCCGGGCCCGGGGGTACCGGGTGGACCTGGTGTCCTCCCAGGAGACGCCGGCCGGCGGAGTCAAGGAAGCGGTGGCGGTCATCGAGGGCCGGGGCGCGTACAGCCGACTGAAGTTCGAGAGCGGCGTCCACCGGGTGCAGCGGGTGCCGGCCACCGAGACCTCCGGGCGCATCCACACCTCGGCGGTGACCGTCGCCGTCCTGCCGGAAGCCGAGGAAGTGGAGATCGCCCTCGACCCCCGGGACCTCCGGGTGGACACCTTCTGCTCCTCGGGGCCCGGCGGGCAGAGCGTGAACACCACCCACTCGGCCGTGCGCATCACCCACCTCCCCACCGAAGTGGTGGTCAGTTGCCAGGACGAGAAGTCCCAGATCAAGAACCGGGCGAAGGCGCTGCGGGTGCTGCGGTCGCGCCTGCTCGACCGGGCCCGGCAGGAGCAGCGGGACCAGGTGGCGGAGACCCGGCGCGGCCAGGTGGGGCGGGGCGACCGCAGCGAGAAGATCCGCACCTACAACTTCCGGGAGAACCGGATCACCGACCACCGCATCGCGCTGACCCTGCACACCCTCCCGGCGGTGCTCGACGGCGACCTCGACCCGCTCATCGGCCCGCTGCAGGCGAACGAGCAGTCCGACCGGCTGAAGTCCCTCCACCGCTGACCGGGAACAGCGGCGGCGGTCGCAGTCCCGCATGAGCCGGCCGCCGGGCCCGCGGTTCGCCGGGACTCCTGCGGAACCGGCGCTCGGCTTCCCCGGAACGGCGACCGCCACCGCGCCCCGGCGGACGGGACGAACGGCGAATCTCCGTTCGGGCACCGCGCGCCGCTCCCGGCCGGCGGGCGATCCCGTCAGGTCGGAAGCCGGGACGACCACGATCCCCGGCGCGCCGCGACCGGCGAAGCGGACTTGCGCCGCCGCCGCAGACGCCCGGTCGCCGGTCCGCACCGCCGCGGACCGGGGCGGAACAGCACCGCTCCGATCCCGGAACCGCACGCCGGCCTCTCGGGTCGTCGGGACTCCGCCGGCAACGGCGCCGGGCTTCCGGGAAACCGTTCCCGGTCCCGCGGGAACGGCGAATCCGCGTTCCCGCACCCCGGGCCGCTCCCGGCCGGCGGGCGATCCCGTCGGGCCGCAAGCCGGGACGACCACGATCCCCGGCGCGCCGCGACCGGCGGAGCGGACGCGCGCCGGGGTCGCTACCGCCGCCCCCGAGGCCCGGCTGCCGCTCCGCGCCGCCTCCGACCGGGGCGGAACGGCGTCGGTCCGGCCCCGGAGGAACGCGCCGGCGCCGCGGGTCGTCGGGACTCCGGCGGAGCCGGCGCCCGGCTCCCGGGGCGCGATCTCCGGTCCCGCGAGAACGGTGAGCGCCACCGGCCGCTCCCGGGCCGCGGGCGAGCCCGCCGCGCCGGCGGGCGATTCGGCCGGGACGACGGGCGAGCCGGCGGGGCCGGTGGACGAGCGGGTCGGGGCAACGGGCGATCCGATGACGCCGGCGGCCGGGGAGGCAACGGTCCGGCCGACCGTTCACGAGGCGGTGCGGCAGGCGGCGCGGAGCCTCGCCGGGGCCGGGGTCGCGGACGCGGCCCTCGACGCGCGGCTGCTGCTGCGGGCCGCCGCCGGGTGGTCGGCCGCGGAGTTGGTCGCCGAAGGGCGGCGGCCGCTCTCCCCCGCCCTCCGGGCCCGGTTCGAGGATCTGGTGCGGGAGCGGGCGGCCCGGCGGCCGCTGCAGCACCTGACCGGGAGGGTCGAGTTCTACGGGCTCTCCCTGGGGGTCGGGCCGGGAGCGCTGATCCCCCGTGCGGACACCGAGGTCCTGGTGGAGGCGGTGCTCGACTTCCTGCGCGACCGCCGGGGAACGGATGGCGCGGAGACCGGGGCGGCGGGCCGGCCGCTGCGGATCGCCGATGCGGGGTGCGGGGCCGGGCCGATCGCGCTGGCCCTGGCGGCGGAAACGGCCCCGCCGATACCGCCGGCAGCCATCGCCGGAGCGCCGGCCGGGAACGAGTCCCTCACCCGCCCGGCAGTGCCCGCGCCCCCGGCCCGACCCGACTCGCCGGTCTCCCCGGTCGTCCCGGTCACGGTCGTCGGGTTCGAGATCGAGGCGGCGGCGCTGGCCCTCGCCGCCCGCAACCGCCGGGAGACCGGCCTCGCGGCCCGGGTGGCCCTGGTCCGGGGAGACCTGCTGGAAGCCGCCCGACCCGGGTCGTTCGCGGTGGTGGCGGCGAACCTCCCCTATGTGCCGCGGACGGAGATCGAACGCCTGGAACCGGAAGTCCGCGACCACGAACCCCGGCGCGCCCTCGACGGCGGCGCGGACGGCCTCGACCCGCTGCGGCGCCTGCTGCCGCTCGCCGCCCGGGCGCTGGCCCCGGAGGGCGCCCTGTTCGTCGAGATCGGGGCCGGCCAGCGGGAGGCCGCTTCCGGGGAGATCGCCGCCGCCGGCTTCCGCCCCTTCCGGGTGGTCCCCGACCTGGCCGGCCTCCCCCGGGTGCTCGCCGCGGCGCCGCCCCCGGTTCCGTCGGAACCCGCCCCCCGCACGGGAGCCGGTGCGGTCGGCAACGGATAGGATCGTTCGCCGTGATCTGGATCCTCGCGGTCTTCGGCTACCTGGCGGTCCTGATGGGGATCGCGCTCCGGCAGTCGCGCCGGGTCTCGAGCCAGGACGACTTCATGGTCGCCGGGCGGTCGGTGCGCTGGCAGGTGCTGGTGGGCACCCTGATCTGCACCTGGATGGGCTCCGGCAGCCTCTTCGGCGGGGCCGGACGCGCCTTCCGGGAGGGGTTCTCCGCCCTCTGGATGAGCGCCGGCGCCTGGGTGGGGATCGCGGTGGTCTTCTTCCTGGCCGCCCGGGTGCGCCGGATCGCCGAGTACACGGTGCCCGACCTGCTGGAGCGGCGCTACCACCCGGCGGCCCGGGTGCTGGGCTCAATCGCCATCGCCATCGCCTACCTGACCATCGTCGGCTACCAGTTCGTCGGCGGCGGCCGCCTGCTCGCGATCCTCTTCCCGGGCCTCGACCCGGATGCGGGGAAGGCGGTGGTGGCGGTGTTCGTGACGCTCTTCGCGGTGACCGCCGGCATGGTCTCGGTGATCCGCCTCGATGTGCTGAACGGGATCATCATCCTCATCAGCATCCTGATCGCCGCGCCGCTGGCGTACTTCGGGGCCGGCGGCGCCGAGGGGCTGGCGGCGGCGCTCCCGGAGACCCACTTCACCCTCACCGGGCGGCTGGGCCTCTCGGCGGCGCTGGGGCTCTTCCTGCCGACGATGCTGCTGCTGCTCGGCGAGAGCGGGATGTACCAGAAGTTCTACGCCGCGGAGTCCGGCGCGGCGGCGCGGAAGGCGGTGCTGGGGATGATCGTGGGAGTGATCCTGGTGGAAGTGCTCATCGCCGCCACCGCGGTCTTCGCCGCCGCCGGGTTCTGGAACCACCCCACCTTCCGCCTCCCCGGAGGGGCACTGGACACCGCGGCCACCGAGACGGTGATCCTGGAATTCGCCCGCCACGGGCTGCCGACGCTCGCCGGCTGCCTGCTCCTGGCCGGCGCGGTGGCGATCATCTTCTCGACCGCGACCACCTTCCTGCTGGTCCCCTCCACCGGCCTGGCCCGCGACCTCTACCAGCGGTTCCTCCACCCGGAGGCCGACTCCGCCGCCGTCATCCGCTTCCAGCGCCTCTCGATGGTCGGCCTCTCGGTGGTGGCCCTGCTCCTGACGACCCGCTTCCAGAGCATCCTGGACATGGCGCTCTACGCCTACACGATGGTGGGGGCGGCGGTGACCCCGGCGCTCCTCGCCGCCTTCCTCTGGAAGCGGGCCAGCCCCCGGGGCGGGGTGATCTCCATCGGCGCCGGGATGGGGGTGACGCTGGTCTTCTCGATCCTGAACAGCCTCGGCGTGCGGCAGGTCGGCTTCCTGCCCACCGACTACGACTATGTGATCTATCCGGCGGCGGCGGCCTCGCTCCTGGGCCTGGTGCTGGGCAGCCTGCTCAGCCGCCCCCCGGCCCCGGAACAGGTGGACCCGTTCCTGGCCCCGGCGGAACCGGACGATGCCTGAAACCGGCGCGGTTCCGGCGAGGGTCCGGGTGGAACGGCGGGGCCCGGCGGCGCGGCTGACCCTGGCCTGGCCGGAGAAGCGGAACGCGCTCTCGCTGGCGGTCCTGGAGGAGTTGCGGGAACGGCTCCTCGCGGCGTCGGCGGAACCGGAGACCCGGGCGCTGGTGCTCGCCGGGGAGGGGCCGGCCTTCTCCGCCGGGCACTACCTGCCGGAGATCCTCGAAGCCGACGAGGAAGGGCAGCGGCGCCTGTTCGCGAGTTGCGCCCGGCTCATGGCGGCGATCCGGGAGGTCCCGCAGCCGGTCATCGCCGAGGTGCGGGGCGTCGCCACCGCCGCCGGGTGCCAACTGGTGGCCGCCGGCGACCTCGCGGTGGCCGCGGAAACCGCCAGATTCGCCACGCCGGGAGTGCGGATCGGGCTCTTCTGCTCGACGCCGATGGTGCCGCTGAGCCGGGCGGTGGGGCGCAAGCGGGCGCTGGAGATGCTCCTGACCGGCGACTTCGTGGACGCGAAGACCGCGCTCGACTGGGGCCTGGTCAACCGGGTGGTCCCGGAGAGCGAACTCGAAGCGGCGAGCCAGGGATTCGCGGAGCGGATCGCCGCCGCCAGCCCCTTCGTGGTGGCCCTGGGCAAACGCGCCTTCCACGCCCAGGCGGACCTCCCGGTCGCGGAAGCGGAGGCCGCGATGTCCCGGGTGATGTGCGGCAACGCCGTCGAACCCGACGCCCGCGAAGGGATCCGGGCCTTCCTGGAGAAGCGCTCCCCCCGGTGGCGTCAGCCGGCGCGGTCCGACTGACGCTCCGGTCCGACGCCGATTCCCGAAGCGCCGGAAGGGTCGGCGGCGGCGACCGGCGGCCCTCCCGCCCTCCTCCGCGTTACCGGGGGCTCGGCGGATCCGGGGCGCGGAAGCGGTAGGCGCAGTCGTCGCCGTCCCGGTGGAAGCCGACCACCTCGTAGCCGCGCCCCAGGGCGTCGGTGAACGCCGCCCGGCTCTTCAGGCGCCAGTCGAGGGCGAGCGCCGGGTCTGCGCCGAGGAGCGCGGTGAAGCGGGGCGGGATCCGGAACAGGACCTCGGGACGCTCCCCGACCGGGGCCGGGGCGCTGCTCTCCGGGAAGCCCGAAGGACGCAGAGTGATCCGGTTCAGCGCGGGGAGGTCCGGGATCCCCGGCGGCGGCGCCGACCGACGGGCCCGGGCCGCCGCCACCCGCTCCGAGCGGAGCTCCCACTCCGGCTCCAGCCGGTCGGTGGGGAGGCCCCCGTGGAGCGGGCTCTGGCTCTTTCCGTACACATTCAGCCGGTACACCCGGGCCACGCATCCCAGGTGGTTCAGGTTCAGGTTCGCGTTCGCCGCCTGCAGCGGGTCGAAGGTCCAATTGATCCGGTCGAGACCCTGCGCCAGCACCCGGTCCGCCTGCGCCCACTTCAGGGCGATCCCGATCCCGGCCCCCCGGAACCCGGGGCGCACCGCCAGCATGTGGGAGTGGTGCAGCCGCGCCGCCCCGTCGAATCCGGGGAACCCGTTCACGAACCCGGCCATCCGCCCGGACGCGAAGGCGCCGACGGCGAGGGCGCCGTAACACTCCATGATGGACAGGAGCCCGGCGGGCACCACATCGAGGTCCACGAACCCCCAGACCTCGCGCTGGACCTGTTCGCACTCCCGGAGGTCGTCCACGCCGGAGAGGTCGCGGACGGTGAAGGGCACGGCCGGCGACGGGGCGGCGGAGGCGGCGGAGACCTCGGCAGCGGACTCGGTGGGGAACACGGCAACCGACTCGATGGGGGACTCGGGGGGCAACGGATTCTATGGAAGGGGGCCGCCCTCCCGCCGTTAGACTGCGCCGAATCCACGCCGTGCCCGAACTCCGATGAACCGCCGGTTCGGCGCCCCCGGACGGAGCCTCGGCGCGGTGTTCGCCGCCATCCTGGTCGCGGACCAGGTCACCAAGGCGCTCGCCGAGCGCTGGCTCAGTCCCTACGAACCGGTGAGCCTGATCCCCGGCTGCCTGCAGTTGATCCTGGTGCACAACACCGGCGTCGCTTTCGGCCTGCTGAACGGGGTGGAGTTCGCCGGGAAGGCCTGGCTGCTGACCGGGCTCTCCGCCGGGCTGCTGCTGTTCATCGTCTGGTTCGCGGCGCGTTCGGGGCCGCTCTCGCCGCTGACCGGCTACGGGATCACCGGGATGCTCGGCGGGGCGGTCGGCAACATCGTGGACCGGCTCACCCGGGGGCAGGTGGTGGACTTCGTGGACGCCTACCTCGGTTCCGCCCACTGGCCGACCTTCAATGTGGCCGACGCCGCCATCTGCTGCGGCGCCGGGCTGCTGCTCTTCGACAGCGTGCGGGAGTTCCGCCGGGCCTCGGGGGCCTCCGCGCCCTCGCCGGCGGCCGGAACTCCCGGCGCGCCGAACCCGGGCCGGTCTTCGTGATCCTCCCCGCGACGACGCGTCCACCCACGGCCCGCTCCGCCGCCTGACCCAACCCGGTTCCTCCCGATGTTCCCCCGTCTCTTCGACCCCGGCGCCTTCGAACTCTTCGGGCGGACCTTCCACCCGATCCTCCACACCTACGGGCTGCTCCTCGCCGCCGGCTTCGTGGTCGGCCTCGCCGACGCCGCCCGGCGCGCCCCCCGCCACGGCATCGAGCGCCGCCACCTCTACGACCTCGGGATCTACCTCTTCCTGGGCGCCATCGTGGGCGCCAAGTTGCTGCTGGTCCTGGTGAATCCGGGGGCCTTCCTGCAGAACCCGCTCTCGATGGTGACCGCCGGCGGCGTCTTCCTGGGCGGCTTCCTGGGCGCGGTGGCGGCCACCGTCTGGTTCTTCCGCTCCCGGGGCATCCCGGTCTGGGAGGGCGGCGACCTCATGGGGCCCTCGATCGCGCTGGGCCACGCCATCGGCCGGCTCGGCTGCTTCGCCGGCGGCTGCTGCTACGGCCTCCCGGCGGACGGCGCCCCGGCGGTGACCTTCACGGATGTGTACGCGAACTCGGTCACCGGCGTCCCGCTCCACACTCCCCTCCACCCGACCCAACTCTACGAATTCGGCTTCGAGTTGGCCCTCTACTTCTTCCTGCTGTGGCTCATGCCGCGGCGGAAGTTCGCCGGGCAGGTCTTCTTCACCTGGGTGGGGCTCTACGCGGTCGGCCGGTTCCTCCTCGAGTTCTTACGGGGGGATCCGCGCGGCTTCGTCCTCGACGGACTCCTCTCGACCTCGCAGTTCCTGGGGATCTGGCTCCTGGCCGCGGCGGTGATCGGCTTCGCTGTCCGCCACCGGCGCCGAACCGCCTGAGCCGCCGGCGACGCCCCTGACCGAACCCCCGCCGGACGCCGGACGAACGCCGGACGCGGGAGGGCCGCCCGACCGGGTGGAGGAGATCGCCTTCTCCGTGGAGGCGGAGGAGGACGGCGACCGGCTGGACCGGGTGGCCTCCCGGCGGGTGGACTTCGCCAGCCGCACCGCGGTCGCCCGCTGGGCCGCGGCGGGACACCTGCTCCTCGACGGCGTCGTCCGGCGCCCGGGCCATTCCTGCCGCGCCGGCCAGCGGGTGGAGATCCGGGTCCCGGCCCGCCGCGCCGCCGGCGACCTCCCCCTGCCCCCGGAGGACATCCCCTTCGCGGTGCTCCACGAGGACGAACACCTGGCGGTCCTGGACAAACCGGCGGGACTGGTGACCCATCCGGGGCCGGGGCATCCCGCCGGGACGCTGGCGAACGGGCTGGTGCGCCGCTACCCGGAAGTCGCCGCGGTGGGCGCGCCGGACCGTCCGGGGATCGTCCACCGGCTGGACCGGGGCACCTCCGGGGTCCTGGTCGTCGCCCGGACCGAGCCGGCGCGGCTGCGGCTCGCCGAAGCCTTCGCCCGCCGGGAGGTCGAGAAGCGGTACCTGGCGCTGGTGCTGGGCCGGTTCGACGAAGCCCGCCGCCTCACCGACCCGATCGGGCGCGACCCGAGGCACCGCGAGCGGTACCGCTGCCGGGGGCAGAAGGCGCGGGACGCCGACACCGAAGCGGCCCCGGTCGAGGAACTGCCGCTCAGCACCCTCGTCGGCCTCCGCCTCCACACCGGCCGCACCCACCAGGCGCGGGTGCACCTGGCCGGGGCCGGCCACCCGATCGCCGGGGACGCCCTCTACGGCCCGGCGGCGCCCCGGCGCGGCGGCGGGATCGCGGGAGCGGCGCTCCGCCGACTGACCCGCCCGGCCCTCCACGCGGAACGGATCGCCTTCCGCCACCCGCTGACCGGGGCGCCGCTCTCCTTCCGGGCGCCGCTGCCGGACGACCTCCGCGAGACCCTCGACCGCCTCCGCGCCGCCGCCGCCCCCGCTCCCGGCGGCTGACCCGCCCGGCCCGGCGCGCAGTCGCTCCCCGGCGCCGCTGCGCCTCCCCGGAACGAAGTCATCCGGGTTGAAATCCATCCGGACAACGGGGGCCACGCCACCCGGACCGCTCTCCGACGACGATCGCCCACCCGCCGCCGGCGGACGAGAGACCGCCCGGGCCGATCGTCGGGCCGTCATCCGCTGATCGGGGCGCCGCTCTCGTTCCGGGCGCCACTGCCGGACGACTCCGGCGGGACCTTCGACTGCCCCGCCCGGTGCAGAGGCTTCCCCGCCTCGCGTGGCGGAGCGGCCGCCGCTCCTTCGCTCGCCCGCGCCCGGGCGGCGGCCTTCGTCCCCGACCCCCCGCTCGACGCCGACGATTCCCCGGTCGCCGTCCCCCGCAGGTCTTCCCGGCCGGATCGCTCCCGCCATCGGAATCCGAGGCGCCGACAGCTCCCGGGCGGTCGCTGCCGGACGACCTCCGGCGAAACGCCTCGACCGCCTCGGCGCTGCCGCCCCGGTTCCCGGCAGTCCGAACCGCTGCCGACCCGCGCCGGCGTTCTCCCGACCGCCGCCGGCGGACGGACGGAGACGGCGGCTCGCATAGGATTCGCGCCGGTCGGGGCGGGCGGCCGGTGTCCGCTCCGGCAGAGCGCCGACCGACGGCCACCGGCGAACCGCGACGACGAGCATGGCGAACTCCCGCCCCGGCACCCTTCTCCGGGGCGAGGCGTTTCAGGAGGCGCTGGCGCGGCTGGGAGACGACATCGCTGCCGGGGTGGGCGATCCGCTGGCGCTGCTCGGCATCCGTCGGCGCGGCGTCCCGCTGGCGGCGCGGCTCCGGGCGCACCTGCTCGCCCTGGGACGGGAGGACCTCCCCTCCGGGGAACTGGACCTCAACCTCTACCGGGACGATGTCCACGACCGGGGCATCCCCGAAGTGGGCGAGACCCGCATCCCCTTCCCGCTCGAGGAGCGCCACCTGGTGCTGGTGGACGATGTGCTGTTCACCGGGCGCACCGTCCGGGCGGCGCTGACCGCGCTCAGTTACTTCGGCCGCCCGAGGAGCGTCCGCCTGGCCGTGCTGGTGGACCGGGGCGGCCGCGAACTCCCCATCGCCCCCGACTTCACCGGGATCACCGTCACCGCGGCGCCGGGGCAGATGGTGCGGGTCCGGGTCGAGGAAGAGGACGGCGAGGACCGGGTCGTCACCCTGCCCTCCGGGAACGCTGAAGGGCGATGAGCCGCGACCGCCGGCCGTCCGGAACGTGCGGGAGCCGTCGCCGAGACCGCGGGAACTCCCGGAGCCCCGCCCGGTGAAGCACCTCCTCGGCATCCGCGGCCTCGCGAAGGAGGACGCGCTGGCGATCCTCGACGCCGCGCCCCGCTACCGGGAGATCGCCCGCCAGCCGGTGCCCCGGGCGCCGCTCCTGGTGGGCCGCACCGTCACCCACCTGTTCCTGGAGCCTTCGACCCGCACCCAGGCCTCCTTCCAACTGGCGGCGAAGCGCCTCTCGGCGGAGCCGATCGCCTTCGCCCCGCGCTCCTCGTCGCTCTCGAAGGGCGAGACCTTCCTGGACACCGCCCGCACCCTGGCCTCGATGGCCCCCGACCTCCTGGTCGTCCGCAGCCGGGAGACCGGCGCCCCCGGCTACCTGGCCCGGGAGATCCCGGAGACCGCGGTGGTGAACGCCGGGGACGGGATGAACGAGCACCCGACCCAGGCGCTCCTCGACGCCTTCACCATCCGCGAGCGGAAGGGCCGCATCGAGGGCCTCACCGTGGCCATCGTCGGCGACCTGCTCCACAGCCGGGTGTTCCGCTCGAACGCGCGCCTGCTCACCCTGCTGGGCGCCCGCGTCCGCTGCTCGGGGCCGCCGCCGCTCATGCCGCCGGGCCTGGAACGGCTGGGAGTCGAGCCGAAACTGCGGGTGGAGGAGGCGCTCGCCGGCGCCGACGCGGTCATGGTGCTCCGCATCCAGCACGAGCGGATGCACGCTTCCTTCATCCCCTCGGAGCGCGAGTACTACCGGGAGTTCGGCCTGACCGCGGAGCGGCTGGCGCTCACGAACGAAGCGCTGGTCCTCCATCCCGGGCCGCTGAACCGGGGGGTGGAGATCGACTCCGCTGTGGCCGACGGCCCGCAGTCGGTGATCCTCGACCAGGTGCGGAACGGCGTGGCAGTGCGGATGGCGGTGCTGGTGGCGGTGGCCCGGGGCCGCGCCGGCCGGCGGGCGGCGGGAGAAGCGGCGCCGGAGGGGGACGGGCGTGGGCGCTGAACCGCCGCTCCTGATCCGGGGCGCCCGGCTGGTGGACCCCGCCTCCGACCGGGACGAAGTCACCGACCTGCGGATCGCCGCCGGGGTGGTGGCCGCGGTCGGGGCGGGGATCGGCGAGAGCGGCGACCGGGAAGTCGAGGCCGACGGGCTGATCGCGGTTCCCGGCTTCTGCGACATGCATGCCCATTTCCGGGAGCCGGGGCTCGAATACAAGGAGACGGTGGGCAGCGGCGCGACGGCGGCGGCGGCCGGGGGCTTCACCTCGGTGGCCTGCATGGCGAACACCGACCCGGTGAACGACCACCCCTCGGTGACCGCCCACATCCGGGCGTTGGGCGCCGCCGCCGGCCTCTCCCGGGTGTACCCGATCGCCGCCACCACCGTGGGGATGCGGGGGGAGCGGATCACCGAGTTCGGGGCGCTCCGCCGCGCCGGGGCGGTGGCGGTCTCCGACGACGGCCTCCCGGTGGAGAACCCGGCGGTGATGCGGCGCGCCCTGGACTACGCCCGCCTCTTCGACCTGCCGGTGATCGAGCACTGCGAAACGCTGGAACTCACCGGCGAGGGCGTGATGCGCGAAGGCTCCCTCTCCACCGCCGTCGGCCTCCCGGGGATCCCGGCGGTTTCGGAGTCCATCGCGGTGGAGCGGAACCTGGCCCTCGCCGAGTGGACCGGGGCGCGGATCCACATCGCCCACCTCTCGACCGCGCGGTCGGCGGAAGCGGTGCGCCGGGCGAAGGCCCGCGGCGTCCGGGTGACCGCCGAGGCGACGCCGCACCACCTGGCGCTGACCGAGGAAGCGGCCTCCGACTACGACACCGCCGCCAAGATGAAGCCGCCCCTCGGAGCCGAATCCGACCGGGAGGCGGTCGTGGCGGCGCTGGCCGACGGGACGGTGGACGCGGTCGCCACCGACCACGCCCCGCACCACGAGGACGAGAAGAACCTCTGCTTCCAGAGCGCCCCCTTCGGGGTGGTGGGGCTGGAGACGGCGGCGACGGTGGTGCTCGACCGGTTGGTGGCGCCGGGGCGGATTTCGCTTTCGGACGCGGTGCGGGCGCTTTCGACGAACCCGCACCGGATCCTGGGGCTGCCGGGCGGGGACCTGGCGGTGGGGAGCCCGGGGGATGTGGCGCTCCTGGACCTGGCGGCGGAGGTGGTGGTGGACGCTTCGCGGTTCGCGACTCGAGGCCGGAGCACGCCGTTCGCGGGGATGCGGTTCACCGGCGCGGTGGTCGCCACCTTCGTGGGCGGGCGGCGGGTGTATTCGCGCTGACGGGGCGGCGGGGGTCGGCGGCGCGGGGTCCGGGGGCTGCGGGCGGGGCCGGGCCGCGGTCGGCCGGCGTCGGTTCCGGGTCGGCGTCGGTTTCGGGGGAGTCCGCCGGCCGTGGTCACGGCTCGGACTCGCCGGGGGAGTCGGCCGGTCGGTTCACCGGAGCGGGTTCGCCGACCCGGCCGCCGGACTTCGCCGAATCACCCGCTGACTGATCGCCGAATCACCCTCTGACCCGTCGCCGAATCACCCTCTGAGGCGTCGCCGAATCACCCGTTGAGAGTTCGCCGATCGGCTCGGCGGGACTGCGCCGCACCGCCCGCGGCGACCTCCCCGCAGCGACCTCGTCCATCCGCCCGTTGCACGACTTGCTGCCTTCCCCGCCGGCCGATTCCACCCGGCTGTCGGCGCCTCGACGAGGCCGGGGCCGAGCCGGGGAACCGGTGTTCGAGCGCCACCGGCGGGCGGCCATGGTGACGGCTGCGCCACGGCCGCCCCGGCGGTCGCCTCCGCAGTGCAGCGACCCGGTGGAACGGGAGGCGGCGTTCCTCGGCTCGCCACGCCCGCCCGGGAAGGCGTGTAGCGTCCACGCCTCGCCGGCGCCGGCCTTCGATCGGCACGGAGCGCGGGCGGCGCCCGGCGGAGAGACCACGAGGCGACTCCGGGCGGCGCCGGAGGGTCACGACCGACGCGATCCGGTCGCTCCGTTCGCGGTGGCCGGGAGGCGCCCCGAAGAGCCCCGGCAGCGCCCCGGAGAACCCCGGCCGCGCCCCGGAGAACCCCGGCCGCGCCGCTTCCGGCGGGAAGGCGGCTGACCGGTGGCGGCGCGGCGCGGTTGGGGACGGGCGGTGGAGGCGGTGTACGAGCGCCATCGGCGGGCCTCGGTGGAGTCGGACCCGCTGCAGTTCCCGCGTCGGTTCCGTGGCCGCGCCGACCGGGAGGCGGCGGCGTTCCTGGCTTCGGCGCTCGCGTTCGGGAGGGTCCGGAGCGTCTGTTCGTCGCTGGAACGGGTCTTCGCCTGGACCGGGGCGCGCCCGGCGGCGTTCTGCCGGGAGTTGGCGGCGGCGGGCGGACGGGGGCGCGCCGCCGCGACCCGGGGGCTGGGCGGGTTCCGCCACCGCTGGATCGCCGCCGGCGATGTGACCCGCCTCGGCGTCGTCCTCGGGCGGATGCTCGCCGAGCGCGGGAGTGTCGAAGCCTGGTTCGCGCCGGGGATCGTTCGCGGCCGGCGCGGCCGGGTGGACCTGGCGGCGAGCCTCGAGGCGTTCCGGGAAGCGGCGCTGGCTCTCGACCCCCGGGGACCTTCGTCGGCGCGCCCGGCCCCGACGAGCCGCGCCCGGCCCGGCCCCGCCTACTTCTTCCCCAGCCCGAAGACCTCGGCGGCGAAGCGTCCGGCGATGTTCCTCCGCTGGATGGCGCGCCGGGGCGGGTTCGACCTCGGCCTCTGGAGTTGTCTTTCGCCGCGCGACCTGGTGGTTCCCCTCGATACCCACCTGTTCCGCATCGCCCGCCGGCTGCGGTTGACCGACCGGAAGACGCCGGGGTGGAAGGCGGCAGTGGATCTGACCCTCGCGCTGGCCCGGCTGGACCCGGAGGACCCGGTGAAGTACGACTTCGCGCTCAGCCGCCTGGGTATCGTCGAGGGCTGCCCCCGCCACGCCCGTACGGCGCCGTGCGAGTTGTGCCGGCTCCTGCGGGAGTGAGGCCGGGTGCGCCGGGGAGAGTCAGCGTGTCGGGAAGGGCGCCGACCCGTCGCTCACTCCCGGCCCTCCATCCTCGAGAAGGGCCGGGCGTTACGCGTCGCAACCCGCGCGAGGGTCAGCGCGACGGAGGTGATGGACGCGGATCCAAGTCCTCGATCGGTTCGTCCCGCTGTCGCAGAGTCGCCATTCCCTCACCCCTCGCGGCGGCGGCGGACTGCCGGATGGGTCCTCTTCCCGCAATCGAAGCGAGGCCGACGCTTCCCGATGCCCGGGGGCGCGGACAGGGGTCTTATCCGGCACCGCATCAAAACGGTGGTTCCGCGCGACTCTGTCGGGAGCTCTCGATGGCCTCGTCGAACTCTCGCAACCCCTCCCGGAGCAGACGCAGGTCGGCAGCCGTCAGGTGGTCGTGGGTGAAGAAGTCGTCGGGTGGGCGCATCTCCTCGACGGCGCGCCGGCAGGACTCGACGATGAGGCGGTTTCGACGGATCCCCTCGTCGGCCGCCACGCGGTCGAGTCCGGCGAGCACGGCAGCGGGGAAGTCGACGCTGATGACCGGCACGCGCGAATCCTGACCTCCCGGCGAGGACGCCGCTACCGTTCGCCCCTCAGCCCGAGCGCCTACCATGGCGGCGACTCCGGGCGAGGCGGGCATTCCCGGTGGGTTCGTCCGCTTGCTACGATCCGCCCATGGGTCGTGAGGAAATCCGCCGGCGCGTGGCGGTGAATCTCGCCCGGCTCCGGGACGACCGGGAGTTGACCCAGGCGGCTCTGGCCGAGCGGCTGGGCTGGTCCCGCGCCCGGGTCAGCAAGGTCGAACGGGGCCTCGTCAATCTGGACGGCCCGAACCTGGACCGACTCGCAGCGGCCTTGGGAACGGACTGGGGCGATCTGTACTCGGAGGACCGGCCGCTCCGCGCCGTGCAGTTCTGCGCCCGGGAGAACCTGCGCGGGCGAGCCCAGGTCCTGGTGGAGGTCTCCCGGTGGATCGATGCCTACCGCTGGCTCGAGGCCGAATTGGACGACACTCGCCCCTTCGCTTTCGAGGCGGCCCGGGGCCTCCCCGAACCCGCGGCCGCGGCGCAGGCGGCGCGCCGGGCCGCCGGACTCCGGGAGCGCGAGCCCATCGCCGATCTCTGCGGCCTGCTCGAAGCCAACGGCGTCAAGGTACTCCGCCTGAAGAAGGAGCGCGACTCGTTCTTCGGGCTCAGCGTCGGCGAACCGGACGGCGGCCCGGCGGTCGTCGTGAACACCTGGGACCGGATCGCGGTCGAGCGCTGGATCTTCACCGCCGCCCACGAACTCGGCCACCTCCTGCTGCATCCCGCGGACGGCGCTCCCGACCGCCCGGCCCTTCCCGCCGCGGCGGAACCCGAGGCGGACGCCTTCGCCGGGGAGTTCCTCATGCCGGAGGCCGCCTTCGCCAGGGCCTGGGAAGCCGGACACGGCCAGTGGCTCGCCCCCCGCGTGCTGAAGATCAAGCGCACCTTCCGGGTGAGCGCCCGGACCGTCCTCCGTCGCCTGGTCGCCACCGACCGCGCCGACGAGGGCGTCTGGCCCCGGTTCCAGGCGGACTACCGGGAACGTTACGGAAGACCGCCGCTTCAGACTGAAGACCCGGAGCCGTTCGGAGCGAGCGAATTCGAGTGGGACTGGAAGCGGAGCGTCGAACCGGCGACGCTCTCCGAACACGACTGCCGGGATGGCCGACTGCAGGGACTCGTGAGACGAGCGATCGACCGGGATCTGGTGTCCGTGCGCCGCGTCGCCGAGATATTGGGCCTCCGCTACGGCGACGCCTGGGCCTGGATCCGCGAATGCCGGGTCTGACCGGAGACACATATGGACAGAAACGACGGCAGCAGACCGACCGATACGGCGCCGCATATCCCGAATCGGGTCCGTCCACCCTACGCGGACGGCCTATTGATGGATGCGAATGTCCTGATCGAATACGCCCACGCCGACGAGGAAATCCTCGCCCTCGTCGCTCGGCATCTCGGCCCGACCCGAGTCCTCTCGACCACGCTCTCCGAGGTGGACGAATTCGAGACAGAGGATTGCCGACGGCTGGGTATTCCGATCATCGAACCGACGCCTGCGCAACGAAACGAGGCAGACGGCATTTCGTCACGTACCTCGAGGAACGACAAGTTGTGCTTCGTCGCCTGCCGACAGAACGGTTGGACCCTCGCAACGAACGACCGCCTCCTCCGGCGTCTCTGCGAGCGGGACGAGGTGCCCGTCCGCTACGCGCTCGAGTTGGCCCTGGACTTGTTCGGCGCCGGGCAGATGTCGCGACCCCGCGCCGAGTCCGTCGCCGAGAAATTCCACTACCGAAGTCCCAACCACTACCCGCAGGTCATCCTCGACTGGTTCCGATCCGAACTCGACGAGAGAGACTGCCGTGACCCTGAGTTCCGGGGCGAGCGGGGTAAGGAACCGTCGTATCCCTGAGACGCAGGACATTCCGGCCTCGGCAGGTGGAGACTTCGACACGGCTGTTCCGGGCGACTGCGACGCTGTCGAGGGCCTCGACGAACTCACGCAGCCCCCGCCGGAACGGCGGCTGGTCGACGCCGCGGCCAGGTGGTCGGGGGTGAAGCAGACGTCGGGAGTCGCCTCGACAGTCCGTCGGCGGCGGGACTCGACGATGAGACGGTTCCGGCGGATCCTTGTCCGCCGCCCTCCGGTCGAGTCCGGCGAGCACGGTCGCCGGAAAGCGGAGGCGGATGACCGGCGCCCTCGAGTCCGGATCTCCCGGCGAGGTCGCCGTCACCGACCGCCCGGCCCGGGGACGCCCGCCGGACGGCGGTTGCGACTCCGGGCGGGTTGAGCATTTTGACGGATTTTGTCCACTTGCTACGATCCCGGGGATGGACACGGGAGTAGACCGCGACGAGGTCCGGCGGCGGCTGGCGGTGAATGTCGCCCGGCTCCGGGAGGACCGGGAGTTGACCCAGGCGGCCCTGGCGGAGCGGGTCGGCTGGTCCCGGTCGCAGGTGGGGAAGATCGAGCGGGGCCTCGCCGACCTCGACGGGCCGAGCCTCCGGAAACTCGCCGAGGCGCTCCACACCACCTGGGGCGACCTGTACTCGCAGGTGCGGCCTCTGCGGAGCGTGCGATTCCGCGCCCGGAAGCGGATGCACGGGCGGACGCAGATCCTCGCCGAGGTATCCGGCTGGCTCGATACCTACCGTCGGCTGGAGGCTGAGTTGGACGACACCCGGCCGTTCGGGTTCGCGCCGGCCCGGGGCGTCACCGATCCGCTCGCCGCGGCGCGAACGGCGCGCGAGGCGGTCGGACTGCGCGAAACCGAACCCATCGCCGACCTCTGCGGCCTTCTGGAACACCACGGGGTCAAGGTCCTCCGCCTCGACAAGAAGCGGGATTCCTTCTACGGACTCAGCGTCGGCGAGCCGGACGGCGGGCCGGCGGTGGTGGTGAACACCTGGGACCGAATCGCGGTCGAGCGCTGGATCTTCACCGCGGCCCACGAACTCGGGCACCTGGTGCTGCATCCCGGCGAGTACGACGCCGACGCGACCGATCTTCCGGCCCCCGCGGAACGCGAAGCGGACGCCTTCGCCGGGGAGTTCCTCATGCCCGATGCCGCCTTCGCCCGGGTGTGGGAGGCCACCGAAGGCCAACGGCTCGTTCCCCGGGTACTGAAGACGAAGCGCCTGTTCCGGGTCGGTTACCGGACCGTGCTGCGCCGCCTGGTCGCGACCGGCCGCGCCGAGCCGGGTATCTGGCTCGAATTCCGGCAGGAGTACGCGAACGAATACGACCGGGCGCTCCCTCCTGCCGACGAGCCGGCGCCTCTCGACGAGAGCGAGTTCGCCTGGGACTGGAAGCGGACCGGCGAACCGGCCACCCTGTCGGAACACGACTGCCGGGACGCGCGCCTGCTCCATCTCCTGCGACGGGCCGCCGGCCGGGGCCTCGTCGGGGTGCGGCTCGTCGCCGAAACATTGGGCATCCACTACGAAGAAGCGCTGCAGTGGGTGCGCCGATGTCCGGCGTAGGGGAACCGAAAGGGCGACCGGGCCTCCTGTTCGACGCCGATGTCCTGATCGACTTCACCTCGGTCGCCGACGACCTCCTGCGCCTCGTCGCCGAGCATCTCGGTCCGGCCACAGTCCTCACCACGACCGTCGAAGAGGTCCTTCGATTGTCGGCAGCGGACTGCGCCCGGTGGGGAATCGAAGTCGTCGAGGCGACTCCGGAGCAGTACTCGGCGGCCACCGCTCTCGCTTCCGGGGTGGCGCGGAACGACGATCTGTGCCTGGCCGTCTGTCGAGACCTCGGCCGGACGCTCGCCACGAACGATCGCGACCTGAGAAGACGCTGCGCGCGGGAGGGCGTCCGTACTCGCTGGGGACTCGAACTGCTGCTGGAACTCGTGTCCCTCGGCGTCGTCGCCCGCATTCGCGCCGAAGCGATCGTCGGAAGTTGCACGAAGCGAGTCCCGGACACTTCCCGCGATCGCTCCTGGGCGCGTTCGGTACCGAGTTGGACCGACTCGGCCAACCGGTTTCGGAACCGACCCCGTCGGAAGACCCGGTCTCGACGGAGTAGCGACCGGGTTCGCCGGGCGAACCTGCGGAGAGAGGGCGAAGTGCTCCGGTTTCAGTCCTCCGGGAACCAGGTGGGGTCGGTTTCGATTCGTTTTCGGAGTTCGGGGTCTTCCAGGTATCGGGCGAGGCGGCGGAAGTGTTTCTGCATCGCGCCCGGGTCGGAGAGTTGGGTGGCCTGGATCTCGATGACTTCGTAGCCCATGGTTCGCGCGGTGTCGCGGATGCGGCGGTCCTTCTCGGCGGTTTCCGCGTTGCCGTGGAGGTGGCGGCTCATTCCGTCGAGGTAGAGCAGGACGCCCTCGTCCGGTTCGTGGACCGCGCCCCGGTAGATCACATCCGGGGTGGTGGTTCCGAGGCCGAAGTCGAGTCGGATCTGTTCGTTGCGGACGCCCTCCGGGAACCCGGCGGCGTCGAGCAGGTGGCGGAGGCGGGTTTCGGCCCAGTTCACCGGGACCGCCCCTTCATCGGGCGTCGGGGTCGGCGTCCGGGACGGGAGGGCGTGGTCGAAGCGCAGTGCCGGGCCCCATTCCTCGAAACAGCGGAGCGCGGTCTTCCGGTGCAGGTAGCGGTGGTAGTAGGCGTTGCGGAACGACTGCAGGCAGTCCACGCAGGAGGAATCGCAGCGCGCCGGGCAGTTCTCGACGATGCGCCGGGCGATGGGGACGATCTCGGCGAACCGCTCCCGCAGGCGGTCGAGCAGGCCGGAACCGCCGGGCATCGGATCCCAGAGGAGCGCGTCCTTCTCGTCCGTTTCGACCGAACCGATGACCAGGACCTGCAGATCCTCCCGATGCATGTCGAGACGCTCGGTCGCTCCCAGGCGCAGCGCTTCCAGCACGCCGTAGGCGGTCTCGGCGTCCGGGCATCCGGGGAGGGAAAGCGCGTCGGCCACCACTTCCGCGTAGAAGCCGAGGTTCTTCGGCTCGCGTCCGCAGCGCTCGGCGTGATCCTCGCGCCACTTCCGGAGGGCGAGTTCCGGGGAGAACGGGGAGAGGCTCTGTCCGCAGACTTCGCAGACCGGGTAGCCGCGAGCCAGTTTCCCGTCGGCGACGGCCGCCGGGCCCACATTCACCAGCCGCAGCCGCACGCCGCGGCGGAAGTGGACCGCCCGGTCGCCCCAGCGGCAGGCGGCGCCGCCGCCGTGCTGGTCGAGTTCGTGGCCGTAGATCGCCACGCCCAGTTGGAAGCGGTACTCCTCTTCGTCGGAGATATGGGAACTGTGGCTCAAGTCGGCGTCGCTGACGGAGAGCGTCGGCAGGCTCGACCCGGCGGCCAGCGAACCTTCGCCGGGGGCGGCCGGTTTCACCGCCTGCCGGGCGGGGTCCACCAGGTATGCGGGCCTTTCCTCCTGCTCCTCCCCGGGATCCCGGCGGAAGTGCCGGGCGACGAAACGGTGTCCGTTCGCGTAGATCAGGTTCCCCGGCACATACTCGCGGAGCGCCGCCGCCGGCGGTCGCGGCAGGGTGAAGTCCCTCGCCCCGGAAGTGCGGACCGGGATCTCCGCGTAGCCGACGACGGAGCCCACTTCGAGACCGTAGCCCGGCAGGAACCCCTCGGCGGCGAGCACTCCGAAGGTGAGGTTGTCGTCGTGGCCCTCCGCGTCGCGCCTCGGGCGGCGGACGCTCTTGAGCCGTTTCACCAGCCGGTCGCAGCGCCGGAAGAGGGATTCGTCCACCGCTTCGAGGGAACCCTTCCGCTGGCGGCGGGCACTCAGCCGGCCGATCTGCCGCATCGCCCAGTCCAGCCGGCCGGCGAGCCGGCGGACGACCGTTTCCAGCCGGTCCGGGAAACGCGCCACCCGTTCGGCCAACGCTTCGTCGGTCACCACCTCGGCGTCCTCCTCCGGCCATCCCTGGCGGAAGACCCGGACCGCCTCCGCCGTCAGGTCGGCGCGGTGCTCCTCGACGACGGCCCGCAGCGGCGACAGGTCGAACGGCTCGGTCCGCACCTCGTCGCCGTCGAAGAGATACGGGGTCACCCGGGCCGGCAGGCATTCGGCGAGCGCGGCGCGGACCGCGTCCCGCTCTGCCTCGGGCCGCGCCGGGTCCCGCGCCAGACCGTGGAGCCGGGCGATCACCGTGGCGTGGACCTGTTTGGCGACCATCTCCGGGTTTCGCAGGTTGAACGCGGGAGGGTCTATCCGTCCGGCGAGCAACTTCTGCGGCTCGGCGAAGTAGGCGCGGTCGTGGGAAACCGGCCGGCAGTAGGTGAGGTCCACCGCCATCCGGTGGCGCCGCCCGGCGCGGCCCACCCGCTGCCAGTAGTTCGCCGGGAGCGGCGGCACATTCCGCATGAGCACCGAATCGAGTCCTCCGATGTCTATGCCCAGTTCGAGCGTCGGCGTGCAGACCAGGCAGTTCACCGCGTCGGAGTCGCCCTTGAAGAGGTTCTCCAGCCGTTCCCGCTCGTCGTGGGGCACCATCGCCGTGTGTTCCTCGGGGCGCAGCATGGAGTACTTCCCGTCGAGCATCGCCAGGTCGTAGTTGTCGCCTTCGTCGCCCTCCGGCACCCATTCCAGTTCGCCGGAACAGCGCCAGGCCGGACAGAGGTCGCGCGGCTGCTGCCGGACGAAACGCCGGCGGCAGCGGCGGCAGCGGCGGACGCCCTTGTTCGGCGACAACTGCAGCCGGTCGGCGTTCACCTGGAAGACCCCGGAGATCCCCGGCAGGGGCCGGCGCCGCGCTCCCAGGAGTCGCACCGGTACCAGGAATTCGTGCTCCCGGAGCATCTCGAACAGGCCGGTGAGCAGCGGCTCCAGCGTGTCCGGCGCCGCGCCCCACTTCACCGCCATCTGCCGGATGGTGGTGTCGCCGCCGGCGGGGCTGAGCCACTGGGTCACCAGGCTGCGTTCCTTCTCGCTCTCCGGGTCCCGGCGCAGTTTGGTGGCCTGCGGCCCGGCGAAACTGCGGGGCAGGTATCCCTGCTGGATCTCCGCATCGCCTTCCATCCAGTACTTGGTGAAGACCTTCTCCTCGGCGTCGTGGAGCGCCCGTTTGCGGCGGAGGTAGTCGAGCACCGCCGCGACGCCGTCGCGCAACCGGTCGGGCGCCAGTCGGAGCCGGTGCGCGGCGTCCTGGATCCAGGGAAGCGACTCGTCGAGATCCCGATACTCGATTTTCATCCGGCCCCAGGGTTCGAGGCCCACCGCCTGGCGGGAAGACACCGCCGCTTCGCGGAGCACCTGGAAGCGCAGGTACTTCCTGCGCTCGCGCCGGTGCCGCTGCGGCGAGTCCTCGAGTCGCGCCACGCCCCAGACCTCCGGAATGAGCGCCCGGGAGAGGGACTCGTCGGTCCCCAGCGCGTCGTCGAGCCGGCCCACCAGGTCGCCGACGGAAACCGACCCGTCGGCGAACCCGGCGGCCATGAGCGAACGCAGACGGAAGCGACGGGCGTGATCCTTCATCCAGCCCGCCTGGAAGGCCGCGTCCTGCCGGTTGTCGCAGAACACCAGCAGGCGTTTCCGGTCGGCGCGATGCACCAGGTCCTGCGTCAAGACATGCACATCGGCCACCGGCACCGCCCGGACCTGACGCGCCGGTTCCAGCGCGCGGCCGTAGAAGGAACGTTTGAGCGCCCCGCAGGAGAGACAACTGCTCAGCGTCCCGGCGTGTTTCTCCTGCGAGGGCCGGACGACGAAGAGGCGCACCGGTTCCCCGAGGGCGCCGCAGCCGCCGCAGCGGGAAACCGCGTCGGGATGCGCAGCGCCGCAACGGCGGCAGAAGTGGAGCGGAACGGCGCGTTTGTGCGGCGCGGTGTCCCCGTCGCCTTCTTCGGGAGTCCCGATCAGCCGGTCGAAGAGGACGACGCGTTTGCCGCCGAGCGCTTCGTCCAGCCGCGGCCAGTGAGCGCCGTCCGGGCCGGCGTCCCCGCCCGCCGGTTTGCTTCCGGAGAACGAGAAGTCGCGGAGGAACGAGGTGAAATAGTGCTGCCCGCAGGTGGTGCAGGTCGTCACCGGAAAGGCCGCCCAGGAGGCGTTGCCGGCAGCGCTGCCTCCGGCGTTCCCCTTCCCGTCGCCGGCGCGTTCGGACCCCGTCTCCGCCGACAGATCCTCCGCCGAAAGGTAGAGACGCGCTTCGCCGCGGGCTTCCTCCGCGGCGGTCGCGTCCCCGTTCCCCGAGGCATCTCCCGACGCCGCGGGAAAGGTGACGACAGCGCCGTCTATCCCCCGGACGAAGCCGTGGAGCACCGGGCGGAGCAGCGGCCGCCCGTCGCGCCGCGCCGCCGCGCCGAGGGTCAGCCAGGCCAGGATCTCCGCTTCCGTGATCCGGCGGCCGAAGTGTTTCCCGAGCGCCGCCGTCAACTCGTCGAGCGCCCGCGGCGCCGACAACTCTTCACTCAGGGCGAACACGATCTCGTTCCGCGAAAGCGCTTCGTGGAGCGCCCCCGGCCAGCCGGGAGCCGCCTCCGAACCGGCTCCGTCGCCGCTGCCGACCGACAGCCGCCGACCGCACAGCGACCGATAGACCGCCGCGATCTCCCCGCCGTTCCCCTCGTCCGCTTCCACGGCGCCCACCGCGCGATCCAGGATCCGACCGGGATCACCCGCCGGCGCCGGCGGCGTGAAGCGGGGCGCGTCCCACACCTCCGCTTCGTAGTCCTCCCCGACCGTTTCCACTGCGCCGGCCTCGACCCCGAAGAACCGCGAGGCGAAGCGCCGGGCCGCGTCCGGGTGCTCCCGGTCGACGATCGTCGCCGAAGTCGCCACGCAGGTGGTGGTCGCCGGGTCCTGCCGGCAGAACGCCCGCAGCCGCCGGACGAGGCAGGCGGTCTCCCCGCCGAGCGCCCCCGTGAAGGTGTGCGCCTCGTCGAAGACCAGGTGGTCGAGCCGGGCGCCGTCGAAGAGTTCGCGGTCCTGCTGGCGAGTGAGCAGCAGTTCGAGTTGCTTCACATTCGTGAGCAGGATCCGCGGCTGCCGCCCCGGCGTCCGCATCGCTTCCCGCGAGCACACCTCCTCCGCCGGATAGACCGTCTCGCCGCTCCCGTCCTTCCGGGAACGATCCAGCCGCGCCTCGTAGTCCGCCCGGGAGGCGCCCCGACGCAGGCGCGCGCCGGCGACTTCGTTCTCGTGCTCCGGCGTCTTCCCGATGTAGAGCCCGAAGGGAATCCCGGTCCCGGCGAGCAGGCCGCGGAGGCGCATCACCTGGTCTTCGGCGAGCGCGTTCATCGGATAGACGATGACGGCACTGATCCCCGGCGCCGCGCCTTCGTCCCGCAATTCGAGGCAGCGGCTGACGATCGGGTAGAGGAAGCACTCCGTCTTTCCCGAGCCGGTTCCGGTCGAGACCAGCGTCACGCGCCCGGCGGCGACCGCCCGGATGGCCCGCTCCTGATGCCGGTAGAGCCGCTTCACCGTCTCCGGGATCCGCTCCCGGAGATGCGGGTGGAGCAGCCCCTCGTCCGCGAGTTCGGAGATCTCCGCCCCCCGCCGGAACGGCCGTGACAGGCTGAGGTAGGGCCCGGCGATGAGCGGCGACCGCCGCGTCTCGTCCAGCGACAGCAGTCCCCGCATCTGGCGATGCAGGTGCGGCGCGGCGAAGGGGTACGCCGTGAGTTGGTACCGGAGGAAACTCCCGAACACCTTCTCGGTGAACGCAACCGGATTCAGCGCCATGGATCCCTTGCTATCGCGGGCGCCCGTCCCAGCCCCCCGGATCGAAGAACTCTCGACGGGAAAACTGCGTACCGCACACCAGGCACTCGATCAACAGTGAATCCCCGCCCTTCCGGTCGCTCTCGACGGAACGGGCCGGCATCTGCAGTACCCCCGACTCCGGGTCAGCGATGTCGTCGGAACAGCACACCGGACAGTCCGCGGAAGTGACCCGGCCATCGGACCCGGCGGAAAGGCTGAGTTCACTCGCGAAACCGGGGTTCGGCTCGTCGTAGCCGTCCACATAGTCGTTCATGGGGTCACCGCCGGCCGCGCTCCCGGGCCGATCGATCCGGGGAGTCTCCCACCGAGCCTTCTCCGAAGATCGGCGGGGATATCGAATCCACGGGGTGTGCTAAAATGGTACTCGAAAACGGTCGGGGCTGCCCAGCCCCGGGGAGGCACCAGTGTCGGAGGACAGTCCCGTCGCGGCGAACCTGGCCCGGTTGCGGGAGGATCGCGGCCTGACCCAGGCGGAACTCGCCGCGAAGTCCGGAATCTCGCGCACGACCATCGGGCGGATCGAACAGGGCCGTCTCGCGCCGGGGAGTCGGCTGCTCCTCGACTTGGGACGAGTGCTCGGGGCGGGGCTCGGAGACCTCGTGTCCTCGGTGCGTCCGCTTGGCAGCGTCCGGTTCCCGACGCGGGGACCCCTTCGGGGGCGGCGGCAGATCCTGGCCGAAGTGTCGCAGTGGCTGGACGCGTACGAGATGCTCGAAGAGGCGCTCGACGATCGACGCCCGAATCGCTTCCCTTTCCCCTCGCCCTTCGGTTCGGAACCCGCTCGACGCCGGGGCGCGCCGCCCGACCCCGCGGCGATGGCCCGCGCCGCGCGGGAGGGCGCCGGATTGTCGCCGGAGGAACCGATCCGCGACCTCTGCGGCCGGTTGGACCGCAACGGCGTCGGAGTGCTGGTGCTGCAGAAAGACCGCCCGACCTTCTTCGGGCTCAGCGTCGGCCCGGAGAACGGTGGCCCGGCCATCGCCGTGAACGCCTGGGACGGATTCTCGGTGGAACGCTGGATCTTCACCGCTGTCCAGCAACTCGGGCATCTGCTGCTGCATCCCGACGAGTACGCCCACGAGGGGGCCGTCGTACCGGTGGCGAGTTCCACGGAATCCGAGGCGGACGCCTTCGCCAGCGAGTTCCTGATGCCGGAAGCCGGGTTCGCGCCGGCGTGGGATGCCTCTTGGGCGCGGCCACTGCTGGATCGGGTCCTTTGGACGAAGCGCCGGTTCTTCGTGAGTTACCGAACGGTGCTGCATCGGGTGGTCTCCACCGGGCGCGCCGGGCCGGAAGCGTGGGGCCGATTCCGGGCGCAGTACTGGACCCGATACAGCGCACGGCTCGGTGTCGATCCCGGTATGGCGGACCCGGATCGTCCACCCCCGGGCAGCGAAGAATCCTGGAGCTGGGCGCATGTCGAGGAGCCCTTCGGACTCACGGAGTTCGATTTCATGGAGACCCGACTCCATCGCCTGGTTCGGAGGGCGGTCGAGCAGCACGAGATCTCCCTGAGCCGCGGCGCCGAGATCCTCGGCCTCAGCCTCGTCCCCATGAGGGAGTTGGCCCGACACTGGTACGAATTCTCGCCGCCTCCACCGATTCCCGACGAGATGCTCGACTGGTGAAAGTCACGGCAACCGACTCTCCCGCCATCGCGCCGGGGGAAGAACGTCCGAACGAGACGGCTTGCATCCGGGCGAACCTGGCGCGGCTTCGACTCGATCGAGAATTGACTCAGGGGCAACTCGCCGAGCGAGCGGGGCTGTCGCGGGTCGCCGTGGGGCGGGTCGAACGGGGCTTGGTCACGCCCCGGACGGAGACCCTGGAGGCCCTGGCGTCGGCGCTCGGCGTCGGCCTCGGCGACCTGGTGCTCCCGGTGCGGCCCCTGCGGAGCGTGCGGTTCCGGGCGCACGCCCGGATGCACGGGCGGGAACAGATCCTGGCCGAAGTCTCGAAGTGGTTGGACGGCTACCGGCTTCTCGAAGACCGCCTCGGCGACTCCCCGGAGTTCGGCTTTCGGTCGGCGCGCCGCTGCGACCCGGCAGAGTCCCCGCAGGCTGTCGCCGGGGCTGCCCGGAACGCCGCCGGCCTCACCCCGGACATGCCGATCCCGGACCTCTGCCGCCTGCTGGAAGACCACGGGGTGAAGGTCCTCCCGCTCCGGACGCAGCGGGATTCCTTTTTCGGGCTCAGCGTGGGGCCGGAAGACGGGGGGCCGGCGGTCGTCGTGAACACCTGGGAGCGCATCTCCGTCGAGCGCTGGATCTTCACCGCGGCCCATGAACTCGGCCACTTGCTCCTCCACTCCGACGAGTACGACCGGCCGGCGACCGTTCCGCCGGAAGCGGGGGCGCGGGAGTCTGAACGGGCGGCGGACACCTTCGCCAGCGAGTTCCTGATGCCGGAAGCCGCCTTCGGCTCGGCCTGGGATGCGACCTGGGGCGATCCCTTCCTCTCCCGGGTGCTGAAGGTCAAGCGCATCTTCCGCGTCAGTTACCAGACCGTCCTCTACCGGCTCACCTCGACCGGACGGGCGACCCGGGAGGCGTGGAACACCTTCCGCACCCATCACGAGGAACGATACGGCCGGGCGCTGGAAGAGTCGGACGAGCCGTTCCCGATCACGGAGAGCGAAGCGCGGAAGTGGCGGCGCGCGGACGAGCCGGACGGCCTCTCCGACAACGACTTCGGGGGGAACCGGCTGTCGCGGCTGGTGCGGCGCGCTCTCGACGAGGAGGTCATCACCATGGGCCGCGCCGCCGAGATCCTGGGGCTGCGGCGTGCGGCGATGCGCGGGTGGGTGCGGGGATGGTTCGGGTAGGTGGCTCCGACCCGAAGCCGGCGCTGCTGGCGGACGCCGATGTCGTGATCGATTACCAGCACTCCGACCTGGCCGTCCTCGCCCTGGTCACGGCGCATGTCGGGCCGCTCGCCGTCCTCACCTCCGTCATCGAACAGGTGGACGGCCTCACGCCGAAGGACTGCGCCGACCTGGGACTGGAAGTCATCACCCCGACCGTCGCTCAGCGCCGGCGCGCCGGCGAGATCGACTCTGCCGCCCACTTCACGGACCGCCTGTGCCTGGTCGTCGCCCGCGACGAGGGGCGCGTCTGTGTCACGAACGACCGCACCCTGAGAAATCTCTGCGACCGCCTCGGAGTCCCGACGCGATTCGGATTGCGCCTGCTGGTCGATCTGGTAGCCGCCGGAGTCCTGCCGCGGCGTCGCGCGGAAGGAATCGCGGGAATGATCCGCGAGACGAATTCGTACCTGACGGAGCGAGTGCTCCGCCGCTTCCACGCCGCCCTCGACGACCTCCCCACGCCGGAACCTCCGGCCGACCAGGCCTGAGCGCGGCTGCCCGGCCCTTCCCGGCGCCGTAGGAGACTCTTCCCCGACCATGGCTCGCGACTCCAAGATCGAATGGACCGACCACACCTTCAACCCATGGTGGGGGTGCGCCAAGATCTCTCCCGCCTGCGACCACTGCTACGCCGAGACCTGGGCGAAGCGGGTCGGCTTCGACATCTGGGGACCGCACGGCCGGCGGCGGTTCCTGAGCGATGCCTACTGGCGTCAACCCCTTCGCTGGAACCGCCTCGCCGAGGCGGCCGGCCGGCGTGAGCGCGTCTTCTGCGCGTCCATGGCCGATGTGTTCGAGTGGAACGCCAGCCTGACCCCCTCGAGAACGCGACTCTGGCGCCTCATCGAGAACACACCCTCCCTGGACTGGCTGCTGCTCACCAAGCGGCCCCACCTCGCCAATCGACTCACTCCCTGGGGCGACGCCTGGCCGCACAATGTGTGGCTCGGAGCCACCGTCGAGAGCCAGCGCCACGCCGCCCTTCGAGTGCCCCAACTTCTGGACGCCCCCGCCAAGGTCCGTTTCCTGTCCTGCGAGCCGCTCCTCTCAGGACTCGACCTGACGCCGTGGCTGCAGTCAGGACGAATCCACTGGGTCATCGCCGGCGGCGAGAGCGGCCCTCACGCCCGTCCCAGCGATCCGTCCTGGTTCTACGGCCTTCGGGACCAGTGCGCCGAGCACGCCGCCGCCTTCCACTTCAAGCAGTGGGGCGAGTGGGCGCCCCTGACGACTGTCGAGGACGCGGGCCCCCTACGCCTCCACGAGGACCCGACCTTCTCGGAAGTCATGGGTTGGTTCGGTCGAACAGCGAGCGGCCGCCGCCTACAAGGCAGGCCTTGGAATGGCCTTCCGCGTCATCGAGAAACTTGACTCTGACATTCTTCCCCACTGGAAATCCGCTCCCGGTGGATGGATCTCTGAGCAGACGGCCAGTGCGCAACATCTTCCTCAGCGTCTTCTCCCTAAGGTGCCCTAGGTGGAACGGCGTCTCATCCCCCTTTACGAACTCCTCAACTGCCTCGATTGACACCCACTCAATGCCGAAACGATTTCTCAGTTGGCGGACCAGCGGTTCAGTATCTGTATCGAACAGTAGCAGTTGCTGGTCCGCATGAGCGTGAAGTTCGAATTTTCCCCACGGATCTACCCGCCATACAGACTCCTTCATCAGATTACAACCTTTCCGGTGACCAGTACAGAAATAGATCGTGTACATGTGTCGATTACCCTTCCATATCTCGAATGGAACCACGAATTTGACACCATATCTCTTGAGTTGATTCGCGTATAGTGAGTGGAGGAATTGCTTGCTCTCTGGGGTCTCGCCTAGATACAACGCTCGCTTCCATTCGTCGGTTCCGTACAAGGCTGTCAAGGGTTCTTCGAATTCTCGCTCCCCCTTGAATCTCCGAATTGGCTCATACATGAAGGAAATGAACAGTTCGCTTCCGCGATTCTCTACGATCTGTCCGAGGATGTCCATTCGATTACCCTTCACTCCGCATGGATCGATCATGTAGAAGGACGGGATCGATTGTTCCTCGTGTTTCTGGAAGCGGCGAATTATTTGTGCCGCATGATCGTGGAACTCACCGTTCATGACGTGGCAGCGCACATCGGGATGGATCGAGTGCGCCGTCAGCACGGCTCGAAGGTTGTCTGCTCGTCTCGTTTCTTTCTCGACGAACACGAAGTCGATCTCTACATCCTTCAGGCGTCCCTCGTCCTTGTGTCGCTTCACTGCATCCAGTGCGACAATCGGCGAACCTGGCTCCCCTCCTTCGTACTCGCCGGGACCCGCGAAACCGTCAACGAAGAGAAGCCTCCGCGCCTTCGTTGCGAGGATCGAAAACCACACACTGATGTAACTCGCCAACACCCTGTGCTTGCACTCGGTGTGCTCGTCTCTGTTCCAAGACACGGACTTCGGCACGGATGGACCCTCCTGTGACGCTCGGTGGTGCTAACCACTTCGGTGCCGGGGAGCAGCTTAGCGCATCTGTACAGCGCATGCGTCGGTCTGGGCTTCTCGCCCGGTGGATTCGGGGTGTCGGATTCGGGGTGTCCCGCCCTGCGACGCAGACCTTCCCGTGCCGCAGGCCGAAAGCGGAGCCCTGCCCCTGCGAGCGATGCGATGCAAGAGATCGGCGCTGCCCCGGCGCCCCCGGGTTTCCGTCCGCCGACCTCGTGAAGCCGGTGGTCGGCGGGACTCGATCAGCGACCTCGAACCGGCCACGGGTCGGCGCGGTCCGACGCTGAACCCGGCGTCCCTTCCGTAGGTTCCATCGCCACCATCGTCGCCCGGAACGTCCCGCGGCCCGCGACGGCGCCGGACGGTGGCCGCGTGGGGTTACCGGTTCTTCGGTTCTCCCAGGAACCGGTGCAGGGATTCGACGAAGAGGCCGACCTCGAGGAAGTAGTTGGGGTAGGCCCGGCGGAGGGTGTCGGCGGATTCCGCGGAGACGAGGCAGACCTGGACGGCGGGATCGCCTTCGTGCCGCTCTTCGAGTTGCAGGTATTCGCGCTGCGCCTCTTCGATCCGGTCGGGCGGGTAGCGTCGGAGCCGGAGGCGACGCGCTGCGGCGTCGAGCGTCAGGAGCGTCCACCCGGCGTCCTCGCCCTCCGCCGCCGCCTCGATTGCCGGGGCAACCCCGGCGAAGACCGACCGGGTGCCGAGACGGCCCGCGAGGGCGCGCACCTCCGCGCGGAGATCGGCGGGCGCCGCCGGAGTGCCGGGGACGGGCGGGCGCCCCTCCTCGAGAGCGTGGGCGGTCCCCATCAGGGCGAAGAATCGCTTCCAGTCGCCGTTGCCGGAACCGCCGACTTTGAGCCGGGTTCCCCGGAGCGCGTCCACGATCTCGACCGCAGTGGCCCAGGCGTGCTGCAGCCGCGAGCGGATCTGGATCTCGATCCGCCGACCGCTCCGAGGCGCCGCCTCCGGCGTTTCGGCGCGACCGCCCCATACGAGATGGATTCCCCGGTAGCCGTCACCCTTCGGCACCGCCAGGTAGTCATTCTCCCGAAGGCAGTCGTACGGTCCGGCTTCCTGACAAAGGGTATGGAGCGCGTCCACTTCCCGAACCGACGGGACGACGGCGCGGCAGCCGCCGAGGTCCTGCATCCGCGACAGGTGCATGGCCGGAAAACGCCGCAGTTTCGTCTCCACCGATGGAAGCCGTTTCAGACGCAGCGCCACGAAACCGTCGGTCGTCACCCGGCGCATCCGTTCCGCCACGAGATCGCATACCTCCACCAGCGGAACCCGATGCCGGCCGCGCCACCAGCCGAAGACCGGTCGGGCCTTCGCCCGGTCGGCGCCCGTCGCCGCATCGTCCTTCAGCACGGCGCCGGCGCGGTCCACCCGGCTGCGGCTGTACCGCGCGCCGGCCGCGGTCATGGTCGGAGTCCGCGCCAGTCGTCGGGGAAGGCCGCCATCGGCCCGAAGCGGCGGGCGCGAACGGGCCGGTCGGGCCGGAGGGTCAGGACGAGGGCGCCGTCGCGGAGGTCGTGGGTCGCGCCGCCCCGGGACAGGTAACGCGGGACGCCCCAGCCGCGGGAGCGGAAGACGGGGCGGTCGAGGATCCGGCTCCGCTGCCGCCGGAGGAAGGCCGCCAGGCACTGGTTGCGGGTGCGAACCACGAACGGGAGTCCCTCCAGGGTCAGCGAACGGGGAAGGCCGCCGGGCGTGACCACTTCCAGCCGGTCGGCGAACAGGGACAGGCGGATCGGGTCGTCCGGGAGCGTGTAGTTGCGTTGAGCGACAGCGTTCGCGAGCGCCTCGAACACGACCATCGGGGGATAGGCCGGAGCGGCGGCAGTCCCCCGACCGAACGCGCCGCCGGCCTCCCGACCGATGGCGCCGACGGCATCTCCACCGATGGCGCGGCCAGCCTCCCGACCGGGCGAGGCAGCGGTCCCGCGAACGGACGAGGCGGCTTCCGGCGCGGCCCTCTCCCGATCCAACACGGCCCCAGCCGGCGCGGCCCCGGCCAACGCGACACCCTCCGGGCCGGCGAACCGGGAAACGAATCCCACCGCGGCGTCGCACTGGTCGACCAACGGACCGGTGAGAGTCTCGGTGTGGACCGGCTCGCCGGGAGCGGCGGCGGTTCCGGCGAAGACCGCCGCTTCGACGCGGGCCGAAAGGAGGAAGTCCGTCGGGTTCGCGCCGAAGGCCAGGAGGCCGGCGACGGTGGGGCGCTCCACCTCGGGATCCTCCTCGTCCGGGGCGAGGATGCGGCTGTGACGCAGGAACTCGCGCTCGGGGTCGCCCCGCCGGCGGGCGAATTCCGGTCGCAGGCGTTCTTCGTCGAGGGCGTCCGGCGTGGCCCAGCCCACGGCGCGGCGGTCGAAACGCTCGTCGTGGAGCGCGCGCTCCTCCCGCTCCAGGCGCAGGTCCTCGTGGGTGAAAGGGCGACCGGCCGTACCAGCCCCCGTCCCGCGTGCGATGGAGGAAGAGACCGCGCGGGATGCGGGCGTGGACGATGCGGGTCTGCCGACCCTGGCGCTCCGGCAGGGACACGCGGTCGAACCGGGGGTGGATCGGCGGGTGGCAGTGGACGGTCGCCGCCTCCGCGACCCAGCGCGCGGCCGCGGCGGCGCAGTCCACCGCCAGGCCGCCGAACGAGCGACCGGAGGCGGCGCCGACGAACACCGAACCGCCGGCGCCGTTCGCGAAGGCGACCAAGTCGGGGGCGAGGTCGTTCGGGGGCGGGGAGAGAATCCCGGCGCGACCGAAACGGACCCGCCAGAACGCGGTTCGGCTGTCCGCTCCGTTGAGCCGCCGGAGGTGGAAGCGGTCGGCGGTGTCGAGTGCGGACATGGCGCGCTCCCGGGAGTCTGACTCGCCCGGAGACCCGCCGGCGGCGGGGTGCTTCCCCGGGATGCCCCCGGGGCGCCTCCACCCCGTGAGCGCCGGCCCGGATGCCGACGCCGCGGACTTCACCGGCGCGGGGCGCCCCGGTCCGGCCGCGCGACCGGCGGGAACCGGACCGGGCCCCGGAAAGGCCCCCGAGTGGCCCGGGCCAACCCGAGGGGCGGGCGCGCCAGGCCGGTGGTTCGCAGGCGCAGGCCGGCGGTCGTGCGCGAGGCGCGGAACCCCCGGCGACGCCGATGGCGCCGCGCTATACTTTGTATATTGAGTAAAAATACTCACTAGGACAACCAATCAATGTTCCCCTACCAGAGAACCCAGGTCGCCACCCTCCTCGAGCGCCTCCGCCGGGAGCCGCCACAGTGGATCACCGCGCTGTTCGGCCCCCGCCAGAGCGGCAAGACCACGATCGTGGATCAGGCCCTCATCGAGTTCCGGCGCTCCACCGCCCGGGAGGCGCTCTATCGCACCACCGACGCCGCCGAGGAGCCGGGCCCCGGAGACGAGGCAACGGTTCCCAAGGATCGCACTCCCCGCGAGCCGCCGGACGCGGATTGGATCATCGAAAACTGGAACGAGGCTCGGGCACTGGCCGAACGGGACGGCGGCTCGGTCCTGGTCTTCGACGAGATCCAGCGGATCCCCCAGTGGTCCACCGTCGTCAAGGGACTCTGGGACGCCGACCGCGGCCTGCGCCGCCGGCCGCAGGTCGTCCTCTTGGGTTCGGCCCCGCTGGTGATCCAATCCGGGCTGACGGAGAGTCTGGTGGGTCGGTTCCGGCCGCTGCAGGTCGGTCACTGGTCGCTCCGGGAAATGACCGAGGCGTTCGACTTCGACCTGGATCGGTACCTGTTCTTCGGGGGGTATCCGGGGGTGGCGTCACTCGCGGTCGAGGGCGGCGAAGACGACTGGCGCGAAGCGGTGCTCGGCGGCTGTTTGCGGCCCACCATCGAACGCGATGTCGTCGCCCTGACGCGGGTGGACAAGCCGGCGCTCATGAAACGGCTCTTCGAGATGAGCGCCCACTACTCCGGGCAGATCGTCTCGTTCACGAAACTGGTCGGCCACCTTCAGGACGCGGGCAACACAACGACGCTGGCGCGCTATCTCGACCTCTTGGAAGCGGTCGGCATGGCCGCCGGACTCACCGGATACGCGACCGAGCCGTTGCAGCGCCGATCCACTCCGAAACTGCTCGTCCTGAATCCGGCACTGATGGCCGCCGTGTCGCGCTACAACTTCCACCAAGCGCTCGCCGACCGCTCGTTCTGGGGACGAGTCGTGGAGTCGGCGGTCGGCGCGCATCTCCACCAATCTCGCAGCCGAGCCACTCGGCTCTACTACTGGCGTGATCGAGGCGCCGAGGTGGACTTCGTGCTTGAGGGCGGCCCGCACCTCCTGGCCATCGAGGTCAAGTCGGGCAGATTCCGTGGCCCCCATTCAGGACTCGATGCCTTCCGCCTGAAGTTTCCGCGTGCCCGCACCCTGCTGGTCGGTGAGGGAGGCGTCCCGATCATCGAGTTCCTCTCCGAACCCGCCGAGCGCTGGCTGACCGAGCCATGGGATTGACGATCGAGCGAACCGTCCGCCGCGTCGAGACCGGGAAACCCCCGGGGCCGGCGCGGTCGCTCGAGGCCTACCGGGAGGCGCCGGCCTGGGTGCTTCTCGGCGACCCCGGCGCCGGCAAGACGACGGTATTCGAGGAAGAGGCGAAACGATCGGCCGGCGCCGGGCTCTTCGTTTCGGCGCGGGACTTCCTGACTTTCGACCCGACGAACCGCCCCGAATGGCGGGAGCAGACGCTGTTCTTGGACGGTCTCGACGAGGTCCGCGCCGGCAGGCAGGACGCACGAACGCCGTTCGACGAGATTCGGCGGCGACTGGACACGCTGGGGCGACCGAACTTCCGCCTCTCCTGCCGCGAGGCGGACTGGCTCGGCGACAACGACCGCAAGCACCTGGAGGCGGTGGCACCCGACGGGGAACCGGTCCTTCTCCGGCTCGATCCGTTGGCCGCCGATGACATCCGCCGGTTGGTCTCCGACCACCTCGCCCCGTCGGAGACCAGGGCGTTCTTCGCGGCAGCATCCGAACACGGATTGGAAACGTTGCTCCGAAATCCGCAGACGCTCGAACTGCTGGTCCGGGTCTTCCGGGACTCCGGCGGACTTCCGGAGAGCCGCCTCGATACCTTCGGACGGGCGTCGGCCCTGCTCGCCCGGGAACCGAACGAGGAACACCAGCTCGGCGGCGGGGCGCCTCCGGTCGGGTCCGTTCTGGAAGCCGCGGGATGGCTGTGCGCGGTGCAACTGCTTTCGCGGTCGGCCGGACACAGCCTGAAGGACGAAGACCCGGGCGACGGCTACCTGCCGATCTCCCTCGACGACGGGATCCCGCACGAAGACCTCCGGACCGCGCTCGGAGCCCGGCTGTTCGTGTCGGATGGCGAGCAACGCTTTCGACCCGCGCACACCCACCTCGCGGCCTTCCTCGCGGCGCGGTATCTCGCCCGGCTCGCGGCGGGGCCGGTTCCCGGTCGTCGGATCCTGGCGCTGGTCTCCGGCCCGGACGGCGCCCCCCCTACCCCGCTGCGCGGCCTGGCGGCTTGGCTGGCGGCGACCTCTCCGGCCCTCCGCCGGCGTCTCGTCGAGCAGGATCCGGTCGCCGTCCTGCTCTACGGGGATGTCCGCGGTTTCACTCCCGAGGAGAAGAACACCCTGCTCGACGAGATCGGCCGGAACCCGTCGCGCCTCCACCAGTCATTCTGGCCGGCCACCGCCGTCGAAGGACTGGCCGGAGAGGCCATGGGCGCCGCCCTGATGGAACGCCTGAACGACCCCGGCCGGAGCCGTGCGCAACAGGGTGTCATGGAAGTTCTCGTCACCGCGCTCTCGTCTGCGAACCCGGGAACCGGCCCGTCGAAGGCCCTGCTCGCTGTCGTTCAGGACCCGACCTACTGGCCGCGGGTCCGCCACCCGTCCCTCGATGCCTGGATCCGCAGTCTGGGCGACCGACCGGATCGAATCCCCCGACTGCGCGCGATCCTGGACCAATTCCACGACAGCCCCGACGACGATCCCGACCGTGAATTCCTGGGCACTCTGCTGCCGACGCTGTATCCGGATCCGATCGGTCCCGCGGAAGTCTGGAAGTACTTTCGGCCACCTTCGAGACTCGTCTTCGGTCGATTCTTCCGGTTCTGGTCGCAACTCCCCCAGACCTGCCCACCCGAGGATCTGTCGGCGCACTTGGACCATCTCGCCGGGACCGGCGGTTTGCGGCGAGAGGATCTGGAGCGCCTTCCTCTGGCACACCTGCCCACCAGCCTTCTGGCGAGGGCGCTACGAGTCTCCGGCACGGGAATCGAGGGACCGCGACTCGCACGATGGCTGCGGCTCGGCCTGACGGAACAGGGATCGCTAGGGATCCTCGGAGACGAGCCGGCCGCCGCCGTCCGTGAAGTCCGCGATTGGCTGGGCAACCACCCCGACACACAGAAGGAGGTGATCCGCGCCGCCCTGGACACCGAGGAGTACCGGAAACGCCACCCGGAACACCTCGCGCACTTCCTGGGCGAACTTCTGCATTTCTCTCGACTCCCGGACGACATCGGCGCTTGGCACCTCGACGAGGCCGTTGCCGCCGAATCCCGTCGTCTCGTCGATGCGCATCTGACCCTGTTCCTGCAGGCACTCGCCGACAGGCCGTCGGGAGTGGACGGTGCCTTGACCGAAGCCCGCCGCCGTCTCAAGACCCGTCCCGAAGCGATTCGGTTTCTCGATAACCGCCTGCAGGGCTCCCTGCCCGAATGGCGCGTCGAGCAGGCACACCGGCGCCGGCATCTCCAAACGAAGAGTCTGCAGCCGGACACGCGGTTTCTGGAAGCGGTTCGGAGCAGCGAGACCAAACTGAGAGAAAACCGGGCATCCGGCCGTCTGCTCCATGAGATCGCCCGGAGGTATCTCGGAAGGGACTCCTTCTCCGGGGTCGGCCGTCGAGAGAATCTGCGCCGGGCGCTGGGTGGCGATCAGGCCTTGGTCGAGGCAGCGCTGACCGGTCTCTTCGGTGTCCTGAGCCGCGAAGACCTCCCTTCGGCAGAGGAGATCCTGGAACGACGGCAGCCGAACCGCATGAGCGTGTTCGTCGTGCCGGTGCTGACCGCTGTCCACTCGATGGACGAGGAGACGCTCGCCGCACTCGAGCCGTCCCGGGTGCGAACGGCACTCGCCTGTCGGTTGTGCTTCTACGGTTTTTCCCAGTCGGCCGAGTGGTATTCCGGGTGCGTCCGGAGCCGCCCCGATCTGGTAGCCGAAGTCCTAGTTCTGTTCGGCCGCCGCCTGCTCCAGACTCGCAAAGAGATCCTTCCTGACTTCTACGGCCTCGCCCACAAGAAGGAATTCGGCCCGGTGGCGCGGACAGCGACCGAGCCGCTGCTTCGGGCGTTCCCGATTCTGGCGGCGACGCAGCAACTCGACGACCTGAACCGGTTGCTTTGGAGCGGGCTGCAGCACCTGGAGCCGACCACCCTCCGCCTGATCATCGGGAAGAAAGCGGAGGCGAGGAGCATGACGCCCACACGGCGGGTGCGGTGGCTGGCCGCGGGACTAGCGTCCGGCGCAACCGGTTTCCTGCCGCGTCTGTCCCGGGAGGTCGGCGATTCGGAACAAAGAGTCCACAGCCTCGCCTCGTTCTTCACGCCTCCGGATCCGGTTCCCGGCCTGACCGCGAAACTGGACACGCCCGCGATCGAGTTCCTGATCCGGACGCTGGGGAAAACCTTCGCGCCGACTTGGGAGGAGGGCGTACAGACGATTCGGACGGAGGCGTCGGAACGGATCGAGCGATTCATTGCGCATCTCGCCGGACGCAGCGACGAACGCGCGGCGAACGCTCTGAACGAGTTGGCGTCCGATCCGGGTCTGTCGAAGTGGCGGGGCCATCTGGAACGCGCCGCCGATACGCAACGAGTGGTTCGCCGCGACGCCGCCTACGAAGCGCCGACGCCGCAGGGAGTGATCGCCGCGCTCCGCAACGGCCCGCCGGCGGGAGCCGGTGACCTGCGGGAACTCGTGGTGGATCTGCTGGAGCGCATCGCCGGAGAGGCGCGCACCACGAACGACAACTTCTGGCGACAGTTTTGGAACGAGGACCCGAAAAAGCCCGAGAAGACGCCAAAACACGAAAACGCCTGCCGGGATGCGATCCTGAGCCGGCTGGGCCCTCTCCTGCCCTCCGAGTGCGACGCCCTGCCCGAAGACCAGCACGCCGGGAACCGCCGCTCCGACCTCAGCGTCGCCTTCCGGGACTGGAAGGTGCCGTTGGAGATCAAGAAGAACGGACACGCCGACCTCTGGCGGGCGGTGCGGAACCAGTTGATCCCCCGCTACGCGAACGACCCGGCGACGGAGGGACTCGGGATCTACCTGGTGCTGTGGTTCGGGCCGGAGTACACCGTGACCGCCAAGAGCGGCCGGCCGGCCACCCCGGAGGCCCTACGGGAGCGTCTCCTCGCGGAGATGACCGACGACGAGCGCCGCCGGGCCGCCATCGTGGTCATGGATGTCACCCCGCCCTGACGCCGGGGGTGACTTTTCTCCCTCCCCCGGTGCCCGTGGCCGGCCGAGCAGCCTTCCCGAGCGGGAATCCGACCGGCGACGGCACGGTTGATATCGTTCTGACGATCATTGATCGGTACGATATCTTTTGGCTTTCCCACCGGAGACCCACCTCATGCCCCGGAACTGCATCGGAGCGAACTTGGCCCGGCTGCGGCTCGACCGGGGGCTGACGCAGGCCGCCCTGGCGAGCCGGGCCGGGGTCTCGCGCCTGGCCGTAGGGAAGATCGAACGCGGCGGCTCCATCCCGCGCACCCGGACGCTGGACGACCTGGCCGAGGCGCTGGGCGCGTCGCTCTCCGACCTGGTGACGCCGGTGCGCCCGTTGCGGCGGGTGCGGTTCCGGGCGCGGGCGGGGATGCACGGCCGGGAGCAGATCCTGGCCGAGGTCTCGAAGTGGCTCGACGACTACCGGATGCTCGAGGACGAACTCGACGACCGCCGTCCCTTCGGCTTCGGCCCCCTGCCCGCCCCCGGCGAGCCGCGCAACCCCGTCGAGGCGGCCCGCGCCGCCCGCGCCGCCGCCGGACTCCCGCCCGGGGACCCGGCGCCGGATCTCTGCGGCCTCCTGGAAGAGCGCGGCGTCAAGGTGCTGCTGACGGAGAAGAAGCGCGACTGGTTCTTCGGGTTGGGCGTCGGGCCGAGCGACGGCGGGCCGGCGGTCGTGGTGAACACCTGGAGGCGGATCTCGGTCGAGCGCTGGATCTTCACCGCGGCCCACGAACTCGGCCACCTGCTGCTCCACGACGACCAGTACGACCCCGAAGCGGACGACCACCCGCTCTCGTCGGAGGCGGAAGCGGACGCCTTCGCCGGGGAATTCCTGATGCCGGAGGCCGGCTTCGGCCCAGCCTGGAGCGCCACCCGCGGCCTTTCGCTGATCGAGCGCGTCCTCCGGGTGAAGCACCGCTTCCGCGTCAGTTACCGGACCGTGCTCCGCCGACTGGTCGAGACCGGGCGCGAGGAAGCGGAGGTCTGGGGTCGGTTCCGGGAGCAGCACGCGGCCCGTTCCGGCAGGGCGCTCACGAAGACCGAGGAGCCGCGGGGGCTCCCGGGGAGGGCGTTCGCCCGGCCGTCGCCCCGGGCGGAGGAACCGGCGGCGCTTCCGGACCTCGCCTTCCGGGAGAACCGGTTGTCCCGCCTCGTCCGGGAGGCACTGGAAGGGCAACGGATCACGCTGAGCCACGCCGCCGAAATCATGGGGATGCGCCTGCTGGAGGCGCGTGAGTGGACCCGGAGTTGGGCCGCGTAGCCGGTTCTTCATCCGTCGGACAGCCGGCCGTTCTGCGCGGAGAACCCTGCACAACGCTCTCATCCGCAGCGACCTGCGGCCCCACCCCCGGAGATCGACCGACACGGGGCGGCATCGGACCGCTGTCCCCGTGCTGCGACCCGCTCCGACGGGCGCTGTTTCCCGTACTCGCGGCACGGTAAGCTTCTCCGCGGATTGCGGACGGAGATCTCCCTACTCACGACGGAGCCGATGTTGCCCCCAAAATCGAAAGCCGACGCCAACATCGCAGCGCGTCCCGAGCGATCTGGCGGGTCCGCGCACCCTCAGGATTCGCCCAACGGGAGCCACCCAGAGGATTCGCGTCGCAATAGTTGGCTGGTCCGCATGATCTCTGCGATACGGCGGAGCGCGGACCATGTCGTAACCCGACTGTTTTTTCGCGTGAATTCGTGGATTATCCGCCGCGCGATCAACACTCGCGTTACGATCTTCGGCATCTCGTACCTGCGCCTGCGGGAGAACTATTCTCTCCCCCTTCTAGGCGAAGACGAAGAAAGGGATGCTCGCGCAAAGGCTGCTGTCGAACGATTCTTTGCCTGGGACGCTAACTCCACTCCTGGCAAGAACGAGGACGAATGGGTTCAATGGCTCGAAGCCGACGAAGACTCCCGTTCGAATCGACGCTTGCACCTTCGCATCCAACACTGGATCCGCTCCTCCACGGACGACGGCCCGAGGATCAGAGATCGGTATCGTCAACTGTTCGACGAAGATATCGAAGAGATTGACGACGGTTCGATCCTTGTCGCTCATGACAAACTCAGGAAAGACCTCAAGGTCGTCCGCAAACGATACCTAGCGTCCATTGCGTGGCGAATACCGATATCGGTCAAAGATTTCGCCCATGCAATACCGATCTTGTCAGTCGCCATGGCCTTGGGCGGGTACCTTTACACATCTCGCGTACACGGTCACTTCGGTGTCGATGTAAGCCACTTTTTCACGGTCGGTGACTATCTTGCTTCGGCTGTCCATGCAGTTCGGGCGGCGGCGTGGTCCGCATTCCTCTTTGTGATGTCGGCGGCTTGGCGAGCCGTAAGGGATCTAAACTTGCCCGAGTACGAGAGAACGAAGTACCTGAGACAAGAGAAATGGCCTCGGCGAGTCTTCTATTTCTCCTGCGTCGTTGGGCTGTTCACACTAGACCAGGCGACAACATTGTTCGCCGTCTCTCTGTGGTTCGTCTCTTTGCCCATAGTCGATTACTTACTGAACCAAACATATCGCCGCTCTCTCGCAGTAATCCTCGGCACCTCATCCATGGTTGTCTTTTCCGCACTAATATATGTGGAATCCAATGCAGCCATCCAGCGTGTCGAGACCGGCAATAAAGAACAAGACTTCAGCATCGTATCGCAGGGTTCTGACCTCACAAGCGAAACACATTCCATCATCGGATCAAGTAACAAGTACCTGTTCCTGTGGGTGCGACACGAGAGTCGAGTGCAGATCATCCCACACGCTGAGATCAGTCGAATGTCCTTCTCCGATGTCCCTGAATGACGGCGTCTCTGCGTATCTGAAGCCGCCCCTTCGGTAGCGTCCGACCTTGGCAATCAACCTTCCGGGGCTTGGCCGGTCGCCCAGGGAGGTGGACGGCCGGTTATTCGAAGAGGTCGCCGGGTTCGGTGTTGGACTGGGAGCGGAGTTCGAATGGTTGGCCGGGTTCGGCGGCGAGGAGGTGCCCGTCTTCCTCCGGCGTGACGGTCGGGGGTGGGGCGCCGTGGAGCATGGCGGTGTGTTGAGCGTCGGTCAGGAGTTGCCGGGCGCCCAACTCGTCCACGAGCCGGCGGTATTGGGCGTCGGGGAGGTGGCCGTCCCTGCGGAGGGCGGTGATCCAGTTCCACCAGCCTGGGGGGTCGGGGACTTTGCGGGCGTAGAGTTCGGCGAGCATCGCGACCTGGCCGGGGTCCCCGGCGAGGCGGCGTTCGTAGTCGTCGGTCAGGCGGAGGAGGTCGAGGTGGGGCTTGCCGTCGGTGAGGCGGCGTTCGATGCGTTCTGCGAGGAGGGTGCCGTAGCCCTTCGCACCAAGCAGGTTCCGAGCATGGAGTTTCCGCTCCCGGCGGACCTCCGTCGGGTCTTCGGCGATTTGCCAGTCGTAGAAGCGGGGACCGAGTCGGCTGGCGACCGGTTGCGCGTGCCGCGCCCGCTCGTCGTGACCGAGGCCGTAGTCAGCGAGCCGCAGGGCCTCCGGGAGCATCCACCCCTCGCCGGCGTTCTGGCTCAGAAACGCCGTGATCCCCCGGTCCCAGTCGCCGCCCTCGGCCTCAATCTTGGCCGACAAGTCGTCAAAGGCGACGATCGTCAGTACCGTGTGCCGAAGCTCCGGGTGCCTGTCTCGGTCCACCCTCCAAAAGCCCCGCATGTCGAAGTCGCGCACAACTCCAACGGGCCAGTCACACTCCCTCAGAATGTGGCGCATATCGCTGCGCCCCAATCCGTACGCCGCACCGACTACCGCATCCATCATGGCGCGCAGGCGCACCCTTTCTGCCGGCAACAGGGCCGCAGGCCCCAGATCGCCATCGTCCAACAAGTACACGGAAAACTGCGGAAAAGGCGCCAGGTTGAGAGCGGCGATCGGTCTCCAGAGATCCGGGCACCTCGACCACTCGACCAGAGGGCATTCTTTAATCGCGTACCAATTGAGATTCAACCCCGCTATGCGTGAGCGTACTGTGTAGTCGAATACCAGACTGTTCAGCAAACCGGCCAATGCGGCAAGATGACACATGTTGCCGCTGCCAACGCGGAGTACGGATACGGAGTTTCCGCACGGAAAGGATGGGCACACAGCACCGATGAGAGAACGAACATGCGTACTCATCCCTATGGCGCGATATCCGATCTTCGGGTTCGACAGCGGGAAATCCATCGCTCCCATGTCGCGGCGCATCAGGAACTGAGGGGTCCACTCCGCACTCTCCGGAGTCACATCATTCCATTTCGCGCTCAGACCCGTACCGCTCACCCAAGCGCGAGCACTCGGAGCAAATGCCTGAATCATGATCCCCTGATACACAGGAACGGCAATGTCCTGGATATCCTCTTCTGAGACACACAAGTCTCGGCACCGAGATAGAACAATACCCTCCGGCACCTTCGCCCGCGCGGTGGCGTCCCACCGTACGGGAGATCGTCCGTGCCCCAGGGATTCAACGGGCTTCCAATCTCCCAAAATCCAGCGGCTGTATTCGTCGGGGCGGTAGCCGTCAGATTCCAACCGCGACAGTCGGAAGAACAGGTGAGAATCGTTCGTCATGTGGAACTCGGACGCGTACCGGATTTCCCATCCATCGGTAGCGTCGTCACCCAGACGCACGGCTGCTGAGTAGATCTTGTGGAGACAATCCAGATCCCGTTTCGATCCGATCTCCACGATCGAACGACTCTTGGGACTGAGTGTCTCAATCTCCTCCCGAGTATAGAGGGCGACCACAGCATCGTCACCCTCCCAGTCTCGGAGATCATGGCGCATAAAGGCCGTTCGGATCGCCTCCGTGGTACCTCCTTTCTCCACGATAACTGGATTGAATTTGTAGCCGCTAGCGATGGGAAATATCTGACTGCGGTTGTCGATGGAAAACAGCCACTCCCAGCGGCACCGTTCAAGGAACAAGGCACGCAAGTCTCGTGTACCTTGATCGGAATAGAGACCAGAGGGTACGAGAAGCCCGAGACGACCCCCCGACCGCAGCAGCGCGTGCGTCGTCTCGAGGAACTGCTTGTAGAGATTCAGGTCGGCCGAGCCTTGATGGCGGAACGGATGCTCGGCGTCGCAGTACCCACTCGCGCCTTCCCGCGCTGTCCGCCAACGGTCGTGGAGCGCGGCTCCGCGTCGGCCCCGGGCGATGGTGAAGCGGTGCGGCGGCCTTTCGGCGGTCGCCGGGTCGCCGAAGGGGCGGGCCGCGTGCGCCGTGAAATTGGAGCGGGCGCGGAAGGCGGACTGGTAGTCGAGCCAGGCGCGTTCGATCTCCGCGTCCTCGAAGAGTGCGCGCTGCTTCCGTAGGGCTTCCTGCTTGCCGTAGGAGCGGTAGAGGGGGTCGCGGTCGGCGAAGAATTCCATGGAGATCGGCTTCGCGATCTCCCACGGGGGATTGCCGAGGACCGCATCGAAGCCCGAACCGTCCTCGCGGAAGACATCCGGGAACTCCAACTCCCAGTGGAAGAACCGCATCTCCGCCGCAACGAGGCGCACGATCTGCCTCGTCTCGGGGTGCGGGTCGGCCAGGGTGGACGGGAGCGGAGCCCGGTCCAGTTCGTCGGCCGGCCAGAACCAGCAGGCGCACCAGAGATCCATCGCGTCCTGCAGGGAGCGCCGGGCCGGTGATTCGAGGAAATCCGTGCGGTAGCGCTCGGCCAGTGAGGCCGGGTCCCGGATCGGCAGCGAGTGCAGCACTTCGAGTGCGGCCTGGGCGTCGTCGTGGGCCCGGTTGGTCTTCGAGAGCAGATCCTCCCGGAACAGCGTCTCGCCGGCCAGGAACTGGCGGAGGTCGGGCTTCAACGAATCTTCGACGAAGTCCTTGATCGCCCGGGTCCGCGCGCCCTTCTCGAAGTGGACGCCGTTCGGGTGGCCTTCGTCGCCGCCCTTGCGGTTCTTCCAGGCCATGACCGGGTAGTGGCGGAAGGTGTCGAACCAGGCGCCGACGAGGGCGTTGCCGCACTTGATCTTGTGGTCGAGGAAGCCGAAGGGGAGTTCCTTGTCCATCGTCTCGATCCAGAGGGACAGGCGGCAGAGTTCCACCGCCAGCGGGTCGAGGTCCACGGCGTAGATGCATCTCTCCACGACATAGCGACGGAGGACGGCCTTCAGGCGCGGTTCGAAGCGGGCGGCGTCCGGCGGACAAGGAATCAGTTCCTCGCCGGAGCGATCTCCGTCCGGGCGTTCGGAGTCCGCGAGACCCAGGAGGCGGACCAACGAGCGCTCCCCGTCGAGCTCGATCCGTCCGTGATGGTGGAGCGAGGCGTAGAGCGCGTCCGTCAGGAAGCGGAGCGCCGCCAGCGGGAACGTGCCGGAACCGCAAGCCGGGTCGCAGACGGTGAGCGCGAGGATGTCTTCCGGTTTCTTCGGTGTCCACCGCGCCGCCGGGGCGTCCCGGTCGGGGGAGCCGTTCTTCACGGGCGGGTCGTAGGCGAGTGGTCGCAGGGTGCGCTGGACGGTGGGAATCGCCAGGCCCGGGCGGGTATAGAAGCTGCCGGAACCCTTGCGGGTCCCGCCCCAGCGGACGAGATACCAGTCGCCGGGCGGCACCAGGCGGGCGGTGAGCCGGCAAGCTTCCTCGGCGATCTTCCGTTCCTGGGCGAGGCGCCGTTCGGGCGAGGCCGAGGCGGGCAGTTTCCTCACCAGTTTCGCGGCGACGACCGCCTTCCGCGCCCACCGGTCGGCGCGGGTCCGGTATTCGGTGGCCGCCTCCGGCGCGGCGTCTTCTCCCGTGGCGCTCTCCGCGCTCGCTCCGTCGCCCGCCTCTTCCCGTTCGCCGCCGGACGCCGGGTCGAGGCCACGATCCTCTTCCGCGGCCTCCCCTTCGTCGGGGTTCTCGGTGTCCGCCTTCCTCGACTTCTCGAAGAGTGCGGCGAGGGCCCGGTCGTCCATCGCGTCGAGGCGCGAGAGCGGGAGCGCCGGTTGGTTGCCGACCGTGAGGAAGATCACCGGGTCGTTCGCCGGCGCGGTCTTCAACTCATAATCGAGGAGGCCCTCGTAGAGGACGCCGATGTATTCCGAGGACAGGTCCGAGAAGTCCACCGGCGCTGCCACGCGGATGCTTCCCTTGCCTTGCCGGACGCGCATCTCCGTGCGCGACAACTTCTGCAGGATTTCGTGGACCTGCAGATCGGTAACGGTTTCGCCGTCGAAGCACGCATTCTCGTAGAGAGAGAGAGAGAGAGAGAGAGAGAGAGAGAGAGAGAGAGAGAGAGAGAGATGAAGTGTCGAAGTCGGTCCGGCCCGGAGCGAACAGGTCGCCGCCGTAGGCCCTCACCGGCAACTCCGGATGCGGCGAGCCCTCCCGCACCAGGCGGAAGAGCGCCAGGATGCGGGGCCAGGCGGCGCGGCTCTCGGCGAGCGGGCGGCCGGCGGCGGCGTCCCGTTCCAGACACTCGCGGAGGCTGCCGAGGCCGTAGGAGTCGTCGTAGAGGGCGTGTCCGGTGGGCAGGAGGTCGCGGGACTCGGCGTAGAGGATCACCACCATCCGCATCACCACGCGGCAGGCGGCGCGGTAGAGGTCCGCCGGGGCGACGGAATCGCCGAGGGATTTCAGCGCTTCGCCGTGGCCGCGGATCAGGATCTCCACCGCCTCCCGGACGCGCTCGCCCAGGACTTCGGAGATCTCCGCCTGGCCCTTCCTGGTGTCGCGGATCGCTTTCAGGAGCGGCGGGTCCGCGCCTTCTTCTTCGGGGGTCCAGAGCGGCGGGGAGAGGAGCGTCCGCAGGATTTCGACTTCGTCGGAGAGGGCGCCTTCGTGGAACCAGGAATCGAGGGCCCACTCGCACCAGGCGTCGTAGTCGAGTCCGGCGAAGAGGAGGCGCCACTGGCGGCCGTTCGTCAGCAGCGCCAGGTGTTCGTTCCCGGCGCGCAGCCATTCCACGACCCGGCTGACGGAACGGCGGCTCTGGCCGATGCCGAGGCGTCTCCCGTCGTCGAAGAAGACCGGGAGGCGGGCGCCGTGGTCGCCGGTCCAGAGCGCGCGGGGGGTGACCATCTCGCCGGTGATCGCGCGCCGGCGTTCGGGGGGAGGAACGGCGCTCCCGCGCAGCCACGATCCGGAGCGGACGGAGAAGCCGCAGACCTTGGTGAGGACGAAGGTGACGAAGGACGGGAGCGTTTCGGGGTCGGCGGCGTCGAGGGCCTTGGTGCCGAGGCGGCGGAGTTCGTCTTCGACCGGCGCGGGCAGCGGTTCGGGCCGGAAGCGGCGCAGTTCCGCCGAACGCCGGGCGTCGAAGAGCAGCCCGCCGTGGCGCAGGCGATCCCAGCCCGGCAGGCCGGGGATCGCCGACGACTTCGCCTTCGCCCGCCTGGGTTTCGCCGGCATCGGGTATCGCAGCAGGGAGTGTCAGCGGGGGCGTTCCGGCAGGCGGATTTCAACGGCGACCGGGAAAGCCCGGACCTTGCCGGCGATCTCGAAGCGCTGCGGCAGGAGTTCCACGATCCGTTCGCGCTCCGCCTCCAGTTGCTGCCGGAGGCGCTCGGTGTCCTCCTTCATCCGGCGAAGTTCCCGTTCCTTTTCTTCCCGGGAGCGGACGAGGTCGGCGAGGCGGCGGTCGGCGTCGAAGAGCAGGCCCTGCTGGCGCTGCCGGTCGAGCGCCCCGATCTCGCGTTCGAGCCGATCCATCGTCCGCGACTGGATATGGCTGCTCAACTCGCCGAACCGCTTCCGGTAGCGCTCGGTCTCCCGTTTCTCGGCTTTCTCGAGGTCGGTCTTCAGGTGGCGTTCGATCTCCTGCGAGGTCTCGTCGCGATGCGTCTTCAGGCGGCCTTTGAGGGCCAAGGCGTGTTCCTCGAAGAGTTCGGCGGCGAGGTCGCAGTCGGCGGGATCGGACTCATCGGCGGCGGCGACGATCTTCAGCGTGACCGACCCCGGCAGCGCTTCGCCGAGTTCCCCGCCCCGCACCGGGAACGCCAGCGTGCGCACCCAGCGGTGGAAGGTTTCACGCAGGCGGTTCACCGCGAATTCCTCGACGCTGACGAGGACCACCGCTTCGGCGCCGGGCGCGAGTTCCTCCGTGACGCCGCCGCGCCGCGCGGTCCATCTCGAAACGCCGGCGCCGGTTCCGGGGTAGCGGTAGCGGGCCAGTGCCGACAGCGCCCGGCGGACGAGCGGGTGGGCGAGGTGCGCCAACTGCAGGTCGCGGCGCGACCGGAAGACGCGCAGCGCGCCGACGGACTCGATGAAGGGTTTGGAATCGAAGGCGAGCGCCGGCAGCGCGCCGTGGCCGTTTCCGCCCGCGTCGAGGCGCATTTCGCGGTCGATGACCTCCCGCCAGCCGGGAAGGTCCGGGTTCCCCAGGCGCCAGGTACCGCGCCCGTCTTCGCGCACCAGATGCGGGCCGGCCCCACCGCTCGTCGCCATCGCCGTTTCAAGCGTCTCCCGGAGACTCTTCGGGGTGAAGTCGAGCGCCCGCGCCAGGGCCTCCGGGTGGGCGACCGCCAGGTCCCCCGGCGTGATCTCCGTCTGCTCGTCGGCCTCGAACGACGCCCGGCCCTTCGCTTCATCGAGGCCCCGGTCGAGGTCGGCGCGAACCAGCCCGGCGTCGTCGCCGGAGATCAGGCGGCGGTGGGCGGCGCGGTCGAAGAGTTCGTTCACCGAGCCCAGGTCTTCCCGGATCTCGTCGGCCTTCTTCACCAGCCGGGCGAGGAAGGCCAGGTCGGCGTCGCCCTTCTTCAGGAAGTGGAAGACGGTGACTTCCCGGCCCTGGCCGTATCTATCGAGGCGGCCGTTCCGCTGTTCCAGGCGCGACGGGTTCCAGGGGCAGTCGTAGTGGAGGAGGTATCGCGCGGTGCGGTGGAGGTTCAGACCCTCCGAGGCGGCGTCGGTGGCGACCAGGATCCGCACCGCGGCGCCGGGGTCGTTGAAGGCGGCTTTCACCGCTTCCCGGTCGGGATCGCCCATACCTTCCGCGCCGCCGGCGCCGAAGAGGGTGAGGATGCGGTCTTCCGGGTATCGCTGGCGGAGGCGGCGGGTGAGATAGTCGAGCGTCGTTTTGTATTCGGTGAAGACGATGAGGCGTTCGTCGTTCCGGAACTCGCCGCCGCGGCGCAGGCGTTCCTCGATGAGGGCCAGCAAGGCGTGGAATCGGGTGTCGGCCTTCGGGGTCTGTTCGGTGGTGCGCGGGGCGGACTCTTCGAGGTCGAAACCGAAGGCGGCGAGGGCGGCGTGGAGGCATTCGATCTCCGGAGCGATCTCCCCGGCGAACTTCTGCAGCCAGGCGCCGACGACGCCGGCGGCGGTGGCTTCCCGGCGCTCGGTCTCCCGGTCGTCGCCGGTCTCCCGGCGGAGGGCGCGTTCCTGCGCGGCGACTTCGGACTCGCCGGCGGCTTCCGCTCCTTCGAGGCCGGCCCGGGCGCGGCGCCAGGATTCGGCGAAGGCGGTGGGGCAGGAGAGCAGGCGTTTCCCCAGGACTTCCACGGCGAAGTGGCCGGCGCGGCGGGTCTTCCGCTCGGCGGCGGTGAGGGCGCCGACCCGGCGGCGGAAGTCGGCGAAGGCGGCGGCGAGGGCGGCTTCGAGCGGTTCGTCGGGGAGATGGAGGGCTTCGGGCGGGAGGCGGCGGGCGAAGCGGGGTTTCCCGGCGGCGGTTTCGACCTGGCTCTTGAGGCGGCGGACGACGACTTCCTTCGTGCGCTGCCGCAGGGCGTCGCCGAGTTCGCTGGTCCGGTGGAATCGCACCGGGTCGAGCATCTCCAGCAGACCGGTGAAGGAGCGGGTATGGCCGTTGTGCGGCGTCGCCGAGAGGAACAGGCGGTGTTCGAACAGCGGGGCCACCCGGGCCAGCATCTGCGAGAGGTCGCTGTCCTCGCCGAACGGCGCCGGCAGCAGGTTGTGGCATTCGTCCACGATGAGGAGATCCCAGGGGAGGCGGGCGGAACCCTCGGGGACGCGGGCGGCGCTGCGGAACTGCTCCTCGATGTCGGCGCCGCGGAGGTAGTGGTACGACGCGACGATCCGGTCGAAGGATCGCCAGGGGTTCGCGTCCATACCCAGCGTGCGGCGGAGGCGGGCGGTCCTCGGGCGGTCCACGATCTCGAAACGGAGGGCGAACTTGTCGCGCAACTCCTCGCGCCACTGGTTGCGGAGGGAGGCCGGGGTGAGGACGAGGATGCGGCGGAGGCGGCGGCGCAGCAGGAGTTCCTGGAGGATCAGTCCGGCTTCGACGGTCTTGCCGAGGCCCACATCGTCGGCGATGAGGAGGTTCACCCGGGGCATCCGCAGCGCCTTGAAGAGCGGCGTGAGTTGGTAGTCCTCGAGGCGGACGCCGCCGTGGAGGGGACTGGCCGGGGGCCGGCGAGCGAGCGGGCCGTCGCCGTCGGGGTCGAGGTAGGGGGTGAGCGCGGTCCATCTGGCGGCGCGGAGGAAGGCGTCGAACTCCGCCGGGCGCATGGGGGCGGCGGCGGGGTCGGGGAGCGCGTGCGGCTCGAGGACCCGGGCGCGGGGTTCGACTTCCCAGAGGAGGCGCTCGGCGGCGGGGGAGTGGTCGTCGAGGTATTCGAGGTGGACCAGGTGGAGGGGGCCGGCGGCGCTCCGGTCGTAGGTCTCGACGGCGGCGACGACGCCCTGGCGGTTCCGCGCCTCGGCCAGCATCCCCGGGCGGGGGACCCGGTCGGTGGCGGCGGGGGCGGTCACGGACGGGGGGCGGGGGCGATTCCGGCGGGGGGAGGCGGGGAGGCCGGCGGGCGGGAAACGGTACGCGAATCGGGGCCGATCGCGGAGTCCCGGTTCGGCCGGGAGATCTCGGGCGGAGCGGACGGGCTGGCCGGCGGGATGGCGGGCGGGCGCGGGACCGCGGGCAGGGTGGCGCTGCGGTCCGGATCGCCGGCGGCTTCGGGGAGGTCCGGAAGTGCACCACCCAAGAGCGATCAAGGCAATTTTTTGCGAATCGGGAATTAGCAGCGGGCAGAAATCGGCGCCGCTGCGTTCTATTGGGGCATGGAACGAAGCACCGGTTCGACCGGGCCGGCGTTGGTACCGTCGGCCCGGGCGCGATCCGGAGGGAGGACTCGCATGAACGGCTCGCCGATCGCCGCCCCGTTTGCGGCGCCGAAACCCGGGGACTACGCTCAGGGAAGTCTCGTGATCCCGGCCCCGGAACCCCTCGACCCCCCGGCGGAAACCGCTCCGGTGGACGCCCCGCCCTCGCCGGACGCACCGGCGGAAGCCCGCCCGGTGAAAGTCCCGCCGGTGGAGGCGGAACCCGTGGCCGAGGCGCCGGCGAACGCCGGACCCGGACCGCCGGCGCCTCCCGGGAACCCCGAGGCACCGGCGACCCGGGGCGATGTGTTCGCGGTCCAGGCCCAAGTGGACGGGCTGCGCTCCGAGATGGACGGGCTGCGCTCGAAAGTGGACGGGCTGCGGTCGCGGGTCGAAGAAGGGCAGGCGCGGCTGGAAGAACTGCGCGCGCTTCCCGGGATCGTCGAGGGGCAGCAGGTGCGGATCGCCGCGCTGGAGCGGGGTCTCGACGAGGTCCGCTCCCGCCTCGCCCGCCTCGAAGACCGGCTCGAGACCTGGCACGCCGAGACCGGCCAGCGGTTCGCCGGAATCGAGTCGCAGTTCGGACGGGTCTGGGAGGAGTTCGGACGGGTCCGGGAGGAATTCGGACGGGTCCGGGAGGAGATCGGGCGGGTCCGAGAGGAGGTCGCCGCGCTCCGGACGGAGACGGTCGCCGCGATCACGGCCCTCGGGGTGGAGAACGGCAAGGAGATTCGCGCGCTCCGGACGGAGACGGTCGTCGCGATCACGGCCCTCGGCGTGAAGAACGGCAACGAGATCACCGCGCTCCGGACCGAGACGGTCGCCGCGATCACGGCCCTCGGCGTGGCCAACGGCAACGACATCACGGCCCTCGGCGTGAAGAACGGCAACGAGATCACCGCGCTCCGGACGGAGACGGTCGCCGCGATCGCGGCCCTCAGCGTGGCGAACGGCGGGGAGATCGCCGCGCTCCGGAAGGACTTCTCCGGGCTGCAGTGGAAGGTCGGCATCGAGATCGCCGCGGGCGTCCTGCTTCTCATCATCGCCAAGGCGCTCTCCTGGATCTGATCCCGGAAACACCGATCCGAGTCACCGGCGAACCGCTGCCGCTGTCGGAACCGCGCCCGACCGACCTGCCGGGAGGCGTCGCCGACGGCTTCGGCGCGGTCCGGAACGAACCACCCAGAGGCGATTTAGGCAAGTTTTTCCGAAACGGCGATTTCAGCGGGCAGAAATCGGCGCGGCTGCGTTCGATAGGGGCATGGAACGAAGCACCGGTTCGGCCGGGCCGGCGTCGGTACCGTCCGCCCGGGCGCGATCCGGAAGGATGACTCGCATGAACGGCTCGCCGATCTCCGCCCCGTTTGCGGCGCCGAAACCCGGGGACTACGCTCAGGGAAGTCTCGTGATCCCGGCCCCGGAACCCCTCGACCCGCCGGCGGAAACCGCTCCGGTGGACGCCGTCCCGGCGGAAGCCCCGCCGGAGGACGCTCTGCCGGAGGAAGCCCCGCCGGAAGCCGCGCCGACGGATGACCGACCGGGAGAAGCGGAAGCCGCGGCCGGCGCACCGGCGGACGCCGCGGCCGGGGCTCCTCCGCCGGCGCCGCCGGGGAATCCCGAAGCGCCGGCGACTCGGGGCGATGTCTTCGCCATCCAAGCGCAGGTGAACGGCCTCCGCCTGGAGGTGGACGGGCTGCGCGCGGAGGTCGAGGCGGGGCAGGCGCGGCTGGAAGAACTGCGCTCGCTCCCCAAGACGGCCGAGGAGCAACAGGTGCGGATCGCCGCGCCGGAGCGGGGTCTCGACGAGGTCCGCTCCCGGCTCACCCGCCTCGAAGACCGGCTCGAGAACTGGCACGCCGAGACCGGTCAGCGGTTCGCCGGAATCGAGTCGCAGTTCGGGCAGGTCCGGGAGGAGTTCGGACGCATCCGGGAGGAGTTCGGGCGCATCCGGGAGGAGATCAGCGGCGTCCGGACCGAGGTCGCCGCGCTGCGGACCGGCCTGGATGGCAGGGACGACAAAATCAACGCCAGCATCGAGGCGAGCCGTGACGAGGTGATGGCGCAGATCTCGGCACTCCGAACCGAAGTGTCGAGGATCACCTGGGCGATCTCGTTCGGCGTCATCCTCACGATCGCGGGTGCGGTCGCCGGCGCGGTCGCGGGCGCGATCGTCGCCCGATACCTCTCGTGGATCTGACGGCGGCGCCGGTGGCGGGCGCCATCGCTGCCGACGACGCGTTGACGGCGCCCGGACCGCTGTCGCGCGTGGTCTTCGGATCGCCGCCTCGTGAACCACCTGTCGAGCATTTCGACAATTTTTTCCACAAACGGCGGCGGTCAGGCGAAATCGGCGTTTTCGTCCGTTCGGCGGGGCTACGCTGAGGGCCGAACCGCGATCCGCGACCGGCGGAGCCACGCGCGGCCGACCTTTCATCGAGGGGAGGGAACCATGAAACACGAAAACGGGAATCCGGCCACGACCGCCGAGGTGTCCGCCGTCGGGGCGAAGGTGGACGATCTGCGCCGGGCGTTCGAGGGGGTCTTCGCGAAGTCGCCTCCGGAGAACGACTGGAAGACCGAGAGCGATCTGCACCGCCTCCAGACGGATCTCGACTGGGCGCGGTCGGACCTGCGTCGGTTCGAGGAGTGGTGCGGCTTCCTCGACGCTCCGCTCCGGCGCCGGGCCCGGAACATCGGGGAAGAGATCGCCGGCCTCCAGTTCGAGATCGCGACCCTGCGACCGGAGTTGACGGTGCGGGCGGCGCTGCTCCGGGAGAAGCACTCCGCGTGGAAGGAGCGGATCGCCGGAGTCGGGAAGCGGATCGAGGGCGCCCGCAAGGAGATCTCCGACTTGGTGAAGGCGAAAACCGAGCGGGAGAGGGTCCGCTTCAACTGGGTGCTGGGACTCTTCTGGGGGGCGGTAGCGATGGGCGTCGTCACCGCCATCGTTGCCGCTGCCGCCCGGAACTGAGCCAGCAGGCAGCAAGGAGGCCGGCGCGGGCCAGGGCTCAGGGAACCGGAGCGGCGGCGTTCGCCCGATCGCTGTCGGCCCGGTTTCCCGCAGGGCCGATCGGGCCGCGACGAGCGCCCCGGAGTAGTCCGGCCGGGCCGCCCCGCATCCGGCGACGGACCTCGGGGCGCGGGTCGGATTCAGCCCGGTTCGGCAGCGGGAGCCGTGACGCGCCCGGCCGACCGACCGACCGACCGCGCCCGGCGCCGGCGTCAGCGGACGGTGACCCGGGCGCGTTCGGCCAGGGTGCCCTGGGCGCGCTCCAGGGCGACGATGGCCTTGTTGTAGTCCACGATGGCCTGCAACTCGTTGGCGCGGGCCTGGGCCAGGTCGCGCTGGGCCTGGACGATGAAATAACTGGTGGTCATCCCCACCTCGAACTTCTTCTGCTCGGCGTCGAGCCGCTCCTCTTCCAACTCCCGGCCCACCCGGCTGGCCTCGATGCGGCGGCGGTTCGTCTGCACCTGGCGCACGGTGCGGCGCACCTCCTGGGCGATGGCGATCTCCTGCTGGCGCACCGCCTCGCGCTGGCGGTTCAGGTCGATCTGCGCCTGGGCGTGGCTGGCGCGGGCGCTGTGGGGGCCGATGGGATAACTCACATTGATGCCCAACCGCCAGTCGCGGTAACTGCGGCCGGCCAACTGGTCGAGGGCGTCGCCGTAGCCGCCGGGGATGGTCTCGGTGACCGGGCCGAAGAGGCCCTGGCGGCGGAGTTCGGTGCCGCCGACCCCGGTCAGTTGCAGGAGCCCCACCAGGTCCACCTGCGGCAGCGTCTGGTTGCGGAAGTAGCGCACCTCGTACTGGTTCGTATCCACCTGGACGCGCTGGGAGCGGAGTTCGGGGCGGCGCTGCAGGGCGATGCGGATGGCGTCCTCCAGGTCCACCGGGTAGTCCTCGACGGTGGGGGCGTCGGCGGGGACGATGGCGCCTTCCCAGAAGTCGGGCGAGTCCGGGTCGCGGATGAGCGACTTCAGCACGTCCTCGGTGACGCGGATCTGCTCCTCGGCGATGATGAGCGCTTCCTCCCGGGCGGCGACTTCCGCTTCCGCCTGGAGCACGTCTATGGGGGCCATCGTGCCCACTTCGACCTGCACCTGGTTGTTCCGCAGCAGGTCGCGGGCGAGGTCGAGCGACTGCTGCGCCACCTCGTGGCTGCGGAGGGAGAAGGCCAGGTCCCAGTAGGCGTTCTCCACATCGCGGAGGACATCGAGGACGCTCTGCTCGAACTCGTGCCCGGCGCGGCGCTCGCCGTTCTGGGAGACCACGATCTGGCGGCGCTCGGGGTTCGCGCCCAGGTTCTGCAGCAGCGGCTGGGTGACCTGCGCGTTCAGCACGCTGCGGTAACTGGGATTGAAGGTGGAGAAACTGCCGTTCGTCTCGAAGCGGTTGTTGTCGAACCGCACCGAGTAGTCGGCGCCGAAGGGGAGGCGCTGCTCGATGCGGAGGTTGTAGTTCAGGTTGTCGGTCTCGCGCTGGGTGGCGCCGTCCAACTGGGAGGTGGAGGGCTGCACGCTGTCCTGGAGGTTGGTCTCGAGGACCAGGTTCGGGGTATAGGTGCGGCGGGCGACGGAAACCGCGAGCCCCAGCGCCTGGCGGTTCAGCCGGGAGATGCGCACATTCAGGTTGTTTTCGAGCGCCTGCTGGACGGCGTCGCCGAGCGCGAGTTGCTCCGGCGCCGGCTGTGGCGCGGCGGCGGGGTCTTCCGCGGAAACGGGCGGCGGCTCGGCGGTCGCGGCAGCGAGGGCGGCGGCGGGGAACGGCAGCAGGGCGGCGGCGAGGATCACGCGAAGGCGTCGCATCGGGAATCTCCTGGGGATCTCGGGTACCCGCGGAGCGGGAGCGCGGGGAAGGAAGTCGGGGGAGGGGCCGGGGGGTCGGCGGGCGAGCGCGACCGTCCGCGAACCGGCAGGAACGGGGCCGGCCGCTCTCCCGGCGATCCTTACGAACCGGCGCCGGGCGGGGTTTCCTGCCGCCGGACGGGGCGGCCCCACCAGTCTGATACTTTCGGCAGTCTAGTGCCGCCCGGCGGCAGTCGTCCGGCGGGCGGGGAACGGCGATTCGCTGTCCGGCGCCGGCGGCGGACCGGAGGCGCGCGGCGCGGAGAGGACGAAGGGTACGGGTGGAGCAGCGGGGTGAGGCCCGGCGGATGCGGATTCGGCTCGACCTGGCCTACGACGGCAGCGACTTCGCCGGGTGGCAACTGCAGCCGGGGAAGGACACCGTCCAGGGGCGGATCGAGGCGGCGCTGGCGCGGCTGTTCGAGCGCCCGCGGAAGCGCGGGGCGAAGCGGACGATCTTCGAGAGCGTCTCCCGGATCCCGGTGGTGGCCGCCGGGAGGACCGACGCCGGCGTCCACGCCGAACACCAGGTGGCCCACTTCGACGCGCCGCACCCGCGGGTGCCGCCCGACGGGGTGCGCCGGGCCCTGAACCACCGGCTGCCGGGGACCATCCGGATCCTCGCCGCCGCGGCGGCCGAGCCCGGCTTCCACGCCCAGCACCACGCGGCGGCGAAGACCTACCGCTACCACCTGCTCACCGGGGCGGAGCCCTCGCCGCTGCGAGCCCGGTTCGCCCTGCCGGTGGGGCCGGCGCTCGCCCGGGAGGCGATGGAGCGGGCGGCAGAGGCGCTGCTGGGGAAGCACGACTTCCGCGCCTTCGCCGGGGCGCCGGCGGACGAGGAACGCCCGGAGGGCACGGTGCGGACGATCCGGGCGGCGCAGTTCCTCGACGCCGCGCCGGACGAGTGGATCTTCGAGGTGACCGCCGACGGGTTCCTGCGCTACATGGTGCGGCGGATCGTGGGGTCGCTGCTGGCCGCCGGGCGGAAGCAGATCCGGCCCGGGACCGTGGGGGCCATGCTGTCCGACGATCCGGCGCCGGGGCCGCGGCTGCGGGCGCCGGCGGCCGGGCTGCGGCTCCACCGGGTCCACTACCGCGGGGGCGGCGAGAGTCCGGCGGGGGCGGCGGAACCGGCTTCCGGGGGCGGACGGAGCCGCGAAAAACGGTAGAGTGAAATCCGTGCCCGCGAGCAGCCCGGTCGAAGCCGCCGCCGCAGCGGAGACCGCCGACCTCCTGGCGCAGATCGACCGCACCCGGCTGCCGCTCCATGTGGCCGCGATCATGGACGGGAACGGGAGGTGGGCGGCGGAACGGGGGCTGGAACGGGTCGAGGGGCACGCCGCCGGGATCGTGGCGGTGCGGGACACGGTGGAGGCCGCCGCCGCGCTGGGGCTCTCGGCGCTGACGCTGTTCGCCTTCTCCATCGAGAACTGGAAGCGGCCGCCGGAAGAGGTGCAGGTGCTCATGGAACTCCTGAAGAAGTACCTGGATCTGGAGTTGGAGAACCTGGTGGCGAACGACATCCGCTTCCGGCCCATCGGGCGGATCGGCGAGTTGCCGGCGGAGGTGCGGGAGGCGCTCGACCGGGCGGTGGCGGCCACCCGCGACTGCGAGGGGCTGCGGTTCACCATCGCGCTGAACTACGGCGGGCGGGCCGAGATCGTGGACGCCGCCCGCCGGATCGCTGCCGAGGCCGCCGCCGGGGGCGGGGCGCCGGCGCTCGACGAGGACCGGTTCGCGGACTACCTCTACACGCGGGGGCTGCCGGATCCGGACCTGCTCATCCGGACGAGCGGGGAGATGCGGGTGTCGAACTTCCTGCTGTTCCAGAGCGCCTACACCGAGTTCTGGATCACGCCCCGCTACTGGCCCGACTTCCGCCGGGGGGATCTGTACCGGGCCATCCTCGCCTACCAGGGCCGCGACCGCCGCTACGGCGGGATCGGCTGAGGGCGTCGTTCTCTTCGCGGCGTCCGCGGCGGCGCGTGCGGCGACCTCCCGGCGCCGCGCGGGCGGGCCCGCGTTCGTCCGTTCGCCGGTGCTGCCCGTCGTCGTCCCCGTCCTCCCGGTCGGCGTCGTCCGCAGCCCGGGGCTCGGGCCGCTGCGGCCCCGCCCGTTCGCTGCCGGTCGCGGCGCTGTCGCTGTCAGCCCCGGCCGCCATCGGCCCGGCGCCTTCGCCGACCGGCTCCCCCACGCTCCGGGCGACCGGGAGGCGCCTGCCGATGACCGCTGCGGCGGAGCGAGCGGGCGGGCCGGACCTCTCGGTCGGGGTCTCTCCGGCCAGCCCGCGGACCCTCGGAGTCCCCGCTCCGCCCGTCAGATCCGGGTGTCTCTCGACCGGCCAACCCGCGAACACTCCGACTCCCGGGCCACCGGGGCGCCCGGCCCTCGACCGAGTGCGTAAAAGTTCGTGTCCCCCGAATGCGTAGAGGTTGGTGTCACTCGCCGCCCTGCGGGGTGCACCGAAGCGGGTGTCTCCCGACCGCGAACGGAAGGCCCGCCGGCCCTCGCTCCTCCGCCCTCGCGGCCCTTCCGCCGACCCGCCGGGTGCTTGGTAGTTCGTGTCCCCCGAACGCGCCGGCGTCGATGCCGCCCCGACCGGTCGGCGACGGATGCCCGTTCGTGACCGACGCCGCGGCGCGCTGCGGCACCGGGCCGGTCGCCTCCGGCGCGCCGCTCGCCGCCCCCGTCCGGCGCGCCCCCGGAACGAGGGCCGGACGGGAGTGAAGCGATGGTGAAGCGATGGTGAAACGGCTGGGCAGCGCCGCGGTGCTCTCGGCGGCGGCGCTCTGGCTGTGCCTCGGGGCGCCGGCGGCGGTGCGGGCCGGGGTGATCGCGCTGGTCTCGCTGGCGGTCGCCGTCGAGGCCGCCCGGCTGGTCTCCGGGGCCTGGGGAGACGGCGGCGGAAACGGTGGTGAGGGTGTCGGGGGAAGGGTCGGGAGCGGGGCGCTGGCCGCGGTGGTGGCGCTGCTGTTGCTGTCGCCGCTGCCCCCGGCGCCGGCGGCGTTCCTGCTGCTCGCGCTCCTGGGAGTGGCCGCGCTCCGCCAGCCGCGCACGCCCGCCGGGCTGGGCCGACTGGCCGCCGCCGCCGTCGCCGGAGTCTGGGTGGGGTTCGCCGGCGCGGCGCTGCTCGCCCTGGGCGCGGGAGAGGCCGGGAGGGCGGTCGGGAACGGGGACGGCGGGCGGACGCTCCTGTTCCTGCTCCTGGTGGTGATGATCGGGGAGGCGGCGGCGTTCGCCGGGGGGAAGACCATCGGCGGGCCGCGCCTGGCGCCGGTGCTGAGCCCCGGGAAGACCTGGGCCGGGTTCGTCTCCCAACTCCTCGTGGGCGCCGCGGTCGGAGCGATCGCCGCGCCGCCGCTGCTGGCGGGGGCGGTTCCCGGTTCCGGGGTCCCCTCCGGCGTCTTCCTGGGACTGCTGCTGTCGCTGGCCGCCGCGCTGGGGGACCTCTTCGCCTCCTACTGGAAGCGGGCTTCGGGCAAGAAGGACAGCGGCCGGCTGATCCCCGGCCACGGCGGCCTGCTCGACCGACTCGACGGCCTCCTCTTCGCCGCCCCGGCCCTCGCCGCAGCGCTCTGAGCCGGGCCCGCTCCAACCCGACGACACACGCTCCCGCCCGATGGCGCCTGAGCGGACCCGATGGCACCTGCCGAGGACACCTGCTGCCGAGGACACCTGCTCCCGCGGCCTGACACCTGCCCGAAGGCACCTGCCCCGCCCGTTGACACCTGCCTCCGCCCCGAGAAAACACAGGGCCAAAGACACAGGCTCCGCCCGAAAAACACAGGGTCCGCCCGAAAAACACAGGGTCCGGTCGAAAAACACAGGGCCCGGACGCGCCGGCAGCGTCCCGGGATGCCCCGCCCGGCCCCGCCGGAGCGCGAACCGGCAGTGGCCCCGCATCCCGCAGAAGCGATGAATTTCGAGCACTTTCAGACCAAAGACACCTGCTCCGGCCCGTTAGCACATGCCCGTTGGCACAAGCTCCCGCGCCATGACACATGCCGAAGACACATGCCCCGCCCGTTTGGCACATGCCCGTTGACACCTGCTCCCCGCCAGAGACACCTGCTTCCGCCCCGAAAAACACAGGGCCAAAGACACAGGCTCCGCCCGAAAAACACAGGGTCCGGTCGAAAAACACAGGGCCCGGTCGAAAAACACAGGGTCCGGACGCGCCGGCAGCGTCCCGGGACGCCCCGCCCGGCCCCGCCGGAGCGCGAACCGGCAGTGGCCCCGCATCCCGCAGAAGCGATGAAATCGAGCACTTGCAGCCCAAAGACACCTGCTCCGGCCCGTTGGCACATGCCCGTTGGCACAAGCTCCCGCGCCATGACACATGCCGAAGACACATGCCCCGCCCGTTTGGCACATGCCCGTTGACACCTGCTCCCCGCCAGAGACACCTGCTTCCGCCCCGAAAAACACAGGGCCAAAGACACAGGCTCCGCCCGAAAAACACAGGGTCCGATCGAAAAACACAGGGTCCGATCGAAAAACACAGGGTCCGGTCGAAAAACACAGGGCCCGGTCGAAAAACACAGGGCGCCGACAGCGTCCCGGGACGCGCCGCCGGAGCGCGAACCCGCACGCTGACCCTTCATCGAGTAAAATCAATAAAATCAATGACTTGGATACAAAGACACATGCTTCCGGGCCATGACACATGCCAAAGACACATGCTCCGGCTCATCGACACATGCTCGACACATGCTCGACACATGCCCGATGACACATGCTCGACACATGCTCCGGCCTGAAGACACCTGCTCCCCGGCTAAAGACACAGGCCCGCGGCTCTTCCCGGCCAGAGACACAGGGCTGAAGACACAGGGCGCGAAAGACACAGGGCCCGGGGAGAAGCGCCGCCCGGGAACCGGGCGGCCGGCGTTCCCGACGCCGGCGGCGCGGGGCCCTACCCGAAGAGGCCGCTCAGGATGCCGGTCTTCGAGAGGTCGAGCCAGATCACCAGGACGAAGATGGTGAGCATCAGCGCCGCGCCGACGAGCGTGAGCGCGTGGCGCACCCGGACGCTCAGGTCGCGGCGGGCGACGGTCTCCACCAGCAGGACCGCGATCTGGCCGCCGTCGAGCACCGGGATCGGCAGCAGGTTCAGCACTCCCAGGCTGAGGCTCAGGATCGCCATCAGCAGCAGCACCTGGGTCGGCCCCCGGCGGAAGGCGTCCCCCGAGGCCTGGGCGATCCCGATGGGCCCGGAGAACTGGCGCGCCGAACCGGAGCCGCCGACCACCCGGCCGATCTGGGTCACCGTCAGCCGGCCCCAGCGCGCGGTCTCGGCCACCGCCTGGCGCACCGCCCCGGTGAGCGACTCGGCCCGCATCAACTGCACCGGCGGCGCGAACTGCACCCCGATCCGCGAAGCCCGGCCCCCCTCCCCGTCCTCGACCCACTCCGGCGTGACCGGGAGCGTCACCGTCTCCGCCGCCCCCCCCGGGCCGGCGCGCTCCACCGAGACGGTGAGTTCCCGCACGCCGGCCCCGAGCACCAGCGCCTGGATCTCGCGGACGCTCCCCACCGGCCGGTCGTCCAGGGCCACCATCCGGTCGCCCGGGAGCAGCCCGGCCGCTTCCGCCGGGGAGCCGGGGGCCACCTGCCCCACCAGCGGCGGCGCCGGGGGATAGACGCCGGAGTCGCCGACGGCGTTCTCGTCCCCGACCACCCACACCGGGACCTGCTCCGGGGCGCCGTCGCGCTCCACCGAGAGGACCACTTCCTGGTCCGGACGGACGGCGATGTGCTCCAGGAACGACCGCCAGTCCGGCGCCGGGGCCCCGCCCACCTCGAGGATGCGGTCGCCGGGGCGGAGGCCGGCTTCCCCGGCGGGGGACTCCGGGGCCACATAGGTCACCACCGGCGGGTCGTCCATCCCCACCCGGCGCTCCAGGCCGGTCAGGAACAGCCCGGCGAGGATCGCCACCGCCAGCAGGAAGTTCATCGCCGGGCCGGCGAGGAGGATGGCCAGGCGCTCGCCCCGGGTCCGGTTCTGGAGTTCCGCCGGATCGCCGGTGCCGCGGCCGGGCAGGTCGCCGGCCATCTTCACGAAGCCGCCGATGGGGAGCAGGCCGATGGTGAAGTCGGTGTCCCCGAACCGGCGCCGGAAGATGGTGGGCGGGAAGCCGATGGAGAAGGTCTCCACCCGCACCCCGACCAGCCGGGCGACCAGGTAGTGGCCGAACTCGTGGACCACGACGAGCGTGCCGACGACGAGCACGAAGGCGACGATGGTCAGCACGACGGCGGGCCCGGGAGGCGGGAACGGGAGCGGACGTTCACGAAGCGGCGGCGGGGATTCCGGCAGTCGGGATTTCGACGGGCGGGATTTCGACGGGCGGGATTCCGGCGGGGGGCAGCCCGGCGGCGGGAACGCCGGCGGCGGGAACGCCGGCCGCGGGAAGGACCCCGGCAGCGGCGACCGGCGGGAGGGGGCGGCGGGCGGCGGCGGCGGCGGCGCGCTCCCGGGCCCGGCGGTCGGCCTCGGCCACGGTCGCCAGGTCCGACGGTTCCGCCGGGTCCGCGCCGGCGAGCGTCTCCTCCACCACCGCCGGGATGTCGGGGAACCGCAGGCGGCCGGCGAGGAAGCCGGCCACCGCCACCTCGTTCGCGGCGTTCAGCACCGCGGGGGCGTCGCCGCCGGCGCGGAGCGCCTCCCGGGCCAGGCGCAGGCAGGGGAAGCGCTCCGGGTCCGGGGGTTCGAAGCGCAGGTCGAGGGGCCGGTCGAGCGGCAGCGGGTCGAGGTCGGTCGGCAGCCGCTCCGGGAAGGTGAGCGCGTACTGCACCGGGATCCGCATGTCGGTCACGCCGAGTTGCGCCAGGAAGGAGCCGTCAGCGAACTCGACCAGCGAGTGGACGGTGGATTCGGGGTGCACCACCACCCGCAGCGATTCCGGGGGGACGCGGAACAGGTGGCGCGCCTCGATCAACTCCAGGCCCTTGTTCATCATGGTGGCGGAGTCCACGGTGACCTTCGGGCCCATGCGCCAGGTGGGGTGGGCGAGCGCCTGTTCCGGGGTGGCGGCGGCCAGTTCCGCGGCGGTGGCGGTGCGGAAGGGGCCGCCGGAAGCGGTCAGCCAGAGGCGCAGCGGAAGGTCGCCGCGACCGGCGAGGCACTGGTGGATGGCGGCGTGCTCGCTGTCCACCGGGAGGAGGCGCGCGCCGGCGGCGGCCGCGGCCCGGGTCATGAGCCCGCCGGCGGCCACCAGCGACTCCTTGTTCGCCAGGCCGACGGTGCGCCCGGCGGCGAGGGCGACGAGGGTGGGGGCGAGCCCGGCGGCGCCGACGATCGCCGAGAGCACCACTTCGGCCCCCGGCCAGGCCGCCGCCTGCTCCAGTCCCTCCGGGCCGCCGAGGATCTCGGTCCCCGGGAATCTCCCCGCGGTCTCCCGGCGGAAGACCTCGGCTTCGTCCGCGTGGCCGAGGGCGGCGACTTCCGGGCGGTACCGCTCGACGAGGGCGGCGAAGCGGTCGCTCGCCCGACCGGCGGCGAGGGCGACCACCCGGAAACGGTCCGGGTAGCGGTCCACCACCCGCAGCGTGGTGGAGCCGATGGAGCCGGTGGCGCCGAGGACCGCGAGACCGCGAACCGCGCCCGGTTCCGGGGCGGGGGCCGGGCGTCCGGGAGGGGCGCTCGCCTGATCCATGGAGTGAGGGGTGGTGCCGGACGCCGCCGTGGACGAGGCCGGCGGCGGATTGTAGAGGCGCGCCGGACCCCGGAGGCCGCGCCGAAACCGCGAACGACCGGCGCGACCGCGACCCGACGCCGCGTCCCCGATTCCGACCGGCATGCCCGGGTCGCGAGTTCCCGGACCCGTTCGCCGGGCGCCGCCGCGACCGGACGCCGCGTCCCCGATTCCCGGCGCGCCGGCGGCCTTCCCCGCCCCGCGCCGCCGCGACCCGGGCCGCACGCCGCCGGGTCCGGCGAGGTCGAACCCGAACCGGGTCGCCCGGTCCACCGAACCCCGCGCGGCGGGCGGCGATCACCGGGCGACGAGCAGGGAACGAAAGTCGGCGGGGCGGGGCCTCGCCGGCGCCGCGAACCGTTCCGGGCGGATCTTCCGGCCTCCTCCCCGCTCCGCGCCGCCGCGACCGGGCCGCACTCCGTCGGGTCCGGCGAGGCGAACCCGGACCGGGTCGAGCCGGTCGGCAGGAACCCGCGCGGCGGACCACGCGATCCACGGGCGACGAGCAGGGAACGAAAGTCGGCGGGGCGGGGCCTCGCCGGCGCCGCGAACCGTTCCGGGCGGGTCTTCCGGCCGGACGGCGAAGAGCCGCCGGTCGGCGGAACCCGATCGGCGGAGCGGGGAGCGTCGGAGGACGATCGGGGGAACGACCGTCGAACGAACGAACGGTCGGGCGAACGGAGCGTAAGATGCCCCGTTTCCTTCCGGGCGTTCCCGGAGACGGGGGCCCGAACGCCGCATGAAGATCGAACGACTGCGAGTCCGCGAACTGCGGCTCGACCTGAAATTCCCGTTCGAGACCAGTTTCTCGCGGGTGGCGGAGCAACGCTTCCTCCTGCTCGAAGCGCGGGTGGACGGCGTCACCGCCTGGTCGGAGTGCGTCGCCGACGCCGCCCCGGGTTACTCGCCGGAGACGGTGCGCACCGCCGAACACCTGCTGCGGGACTTCCTCTGGCCGCTCGCCCGGGAGGCCGACTGGAGCCACCCCGACGAAGTGCTGCCCACCTTCGCCCCGGTGCGCGGGCACCCCATGGCGAAGGCGGCGATCGAGATGGCGGTCTGGGACGCGTACGCCCGGCTCCGGGAAGAACCCATCGCCGCGGTCCTCGGCGGGACCCGGGAGCGCACCCTCTCCGGCGTCTCCATCGGCGTCCAGCGGACGGTGGACGAGTTGCTCGAGAAGATCGCCCTCGAACTCTCGCGCGGCTACCGGCGCATCAAGATGAAGATCAAGCCCGGCTGGGACCTCGAAGTGGTGCGGCAGGTGCGCGAGCGCTACCCGGACACGCCGCTCATGGTGGACGCGAACAGCGCCTATTCGCTCGCCGACGAGACGCTCTTCCGGGAACTCGACCGCTTCGACCTGATGATGATCGAGCAGCCGCTGGCCTACGACGACCTGGTGGACCACGCCGCGCTCCAGAAGCAGATCCGGACCCCGATCTGCCTCGACGAGTCCATCCACTCGGCGGCGGACGCCCGGAAGGCGCTGGCGCTCGACGCCGGCCGGATCATCAACATCAAGCCCGGCCGGGTGGGCGGGCTCTCCTCGGCCCGGGACATCGCCCGGATCGCCGAAGCGGCCGGGATCCCGGTGTGGTGCGGCGGGATGCTGGAGAGCGGCGTCGGACGCGCCCACAACCTCCACCTCTCCTCGCTCCCCGGGTTCACCCTCCCCGGCGATGTGGCCGCCTCCGACCGCTACTTCGCCGAAGAGATCATCGAACCGCCGGTCACCGTGGCGGCGGACGGCTCGGTGGCGATCCCCGCCGGCCCCGGCTTCGGCTTCGCGCTGCGGGAAGAGGTGATCCGCCGGCACACCCTCTCCGAGTTCACCCTCGACCGCTGACCGATCCGGGGCGGAGCGCGGGCGGAACGCGGACCGGACGAAGGGCGCGGGGAGAGCCGGGGCCGGCCCGCCGATGACCGGGAACGCCGCGGGCAAGGGCGCCGGCCGGCCTCCGCGCCGCGCCTTCCCCGCCGGACTCCCCTCCGGACTCCCTTCCGTACTCCCTGCCGCACTCGTCGCCGCCGCGATCCTGGCGGTCCCGCCGCCGGTCGCCGCCGCCCAGCCCCCGGAGGAGGCGGCGCCGGTCCTCAGCGCCCGGGAGCGGCGCGTCCGGGTGGTCGCGCTGGAGGACGCGCGCTCCTTCGGCGGCGGCTGGCTGTTCGACCGGGTCTTCGATCCGGATCACGAAGTCCGCCGCCAGACCGCGCTGGCCCTCGGAAGGATCGGCCGCCCGGAGGCGGTCGCCCCGCTGCTGCAGATCCTCGCCGGGGACGAAGCCGGGGCGGTGCGGGCGGCCGCCGCCTTCGCGCTCGGCATCGTCGAGGACCCGCTCCCCGAAGAAGCGGTGGCGGCGCTGGAGGCGGCCCTCGCCGATCCCTCCGGCCTGGTGCGGGAGAAGGCGGTGGAGGCCTTCGGCCGCCGGGGCGGGCCGGGCGCCGGGGAGGTCGTCGGCGCCTTCCTGCAGGAACGGCTCGAAGCCTCCGGCTACGCCGGGCGCCGGGAGGATGTGGAAGCCTCGATGCGCCGGACCGGCTGGGACGAGGCCCGCTTCGCCCTGTTCTCGCTGGCGCGGATCGCGGACGACGGCGACCCCGACGGCAACCTCGACGCCGCGGCCTACGCCGCCGCGGCCGCGGCCCTCCTCGGCGCGGAGGGCGTCCCCCGCACCCACTGGTGGGTCTCGGCCTGGACCGTCGCCCGGCTCGGCCTCCGGCTCGGGAGCGAAGCCGGCCCGACGCTCGGCCCGCTCGCCGCCGCCTACGCCGCCGCGGACGACCCGGTGGTCCGCGCCCTCGGCGTCCGGGGGCTCGGCGCGCTGGCGGCCCCCGGCCCGGAACCGGCCGCCCGGCTGACGGCGCAACTGCAGCATCCGAACGAAGGCGTCCGCATCGAGGCCACCCGGGCGCTGCTGCGGCAGATCGAAGCGGGCCGGCCCCCGCCGGAGGGCGCCGGGGAAGCGCTGCTCCGGCAACTGGCCGACCCGCTGCCCGCGGTGCGCCGGGAATCGCTGCGGGGACTGGCCGCGGTCCGGGCCGAGGGCGCCGCCGAAGCGCTGCTGGGGCAACTCGGTTCCGGGGACCGGGAGAGCCGGGCGCGGGCGCTCCGGGCGTTCCATCGACAGGATCCCGAAGGGTTCTTCCTGCTCCTCTCCGGCTGGTCCGACCGGGATCCGCTGGCCCGGGTGCATCTGGCCCGGGAACTGGCCGCGGTTCCCGACCCGCGCCTCCGGGACTTCCTCGGCGTGCTGGCGCGGGAGGACGGGGACTCCCGGGTGCGGGCGGCGGCGCTCGCCGGGCTGGGGGAACTCGACGCGGCCCTCGGGAACGGGGCCGGCGACCGCGCCGCGGGGACGCCGGCGCCGGAGACCCTCGAGATCCTGCGCGCCGGACTCGCCGGCGAAACCGTGTACGAACGCGCCGCCGCCGCCGGGGCGCTCCGCCGGCTGGCGCCGGGCCTGCCCCGCGCCGGGGCCGCCCCGCTCACCGCCGCCCTCGAAGCCGCTTTCGGGGAAGACGACAACGCCGAACCGCACTTCCGGCTGGCGGCGCTCCGGGCGGTGCTCGCCCTCGCCGGCGAGCGCGACCGGCTCCGCTTCGCCGAACGGGCGCTGGCCGACCCCGCCTGGCCGGTCCGCCGGGAGGCCCACCAGTTCCTGCGCCGGGCCGGCTCCCCCCCGGAGGAGCCCCCGGCCCCGGCGGAGTCGCTCGCGGACGCCGACTACGACGCCCTGCTCCATCCGCGGTACACCCCGGTGGCCTGGATCACCACCGACCGGGGCGAGATCGAACTGGAACTCTTCATCGCCGACGCCCCGCGGACGGTGGGGAACTTCATGCGCCTGGCCCGGGACGGGTTCTTCGACGGCCTCACCTTCCACCGCGTGGTCCCCAACTTCGTCCTCCAGACCGGCGACCCCCGGGCGGACAACTCCGGCGGCCCCGGCGCCACCCTGCGCTCCGAGATCAACGAGCGGTCCTTCATGCGGGGCAGCGTCGGCCTGGCGACCGACGGCAAGGACACCGGGGGCAGCCAGTTCTTCCTCACCCTCCTGCCCCAGCCGCACCTGAACGGCCGCTACACCCTGTTCGCCCAGGTGCGCCGGGGGTTCGAAGCGCTCGACCGGATCCAGCCCGGCGACCGCCTCCGCCGGGTGCGGATCTGGGACGGGGTGATCCCCCCGGAGTGAGCGGGCCCGACCCCGGCGGCCCGGAGGGGGGCCCGCGCTTCCGGCTGGTGGCGGTGGACCTCGACGGCACGCTGCTGAACGGCAAGAAGGAGATCGCCGACCCCGACCGGGAAGCCCTGGAACGCGCCCACCGGCTGGGAGTGACCCTGGCGGTCATCACCGGGCGCAGATTCGCCGAGGTGGAATTGCTCACCGGCGCGGTCCCGGAAGGCGCGTACCTCGCCGGCCACGGCGGCGCCCTGGTCCGGCGCGGGGGGGCGACGATCTTCGAGGTCCCGGTGCCCCGCGCCGCGGCGGCGGAAGCGGTGGCCGTCGCCGGGCGGCTCTCGATGATCACCCTGGCGAGCGACCGGGAGGGCGAGGTCCGGATCTCGGCCCCCGACCCCGGCTCGGAACGGGTGCGGCGCTACCTGGCCACCGTCCGCCCGCCGCCCCGGGTGGTCCCCGAACTCCGCTTCGCCGACGACCCGCTGCATGTGGTGCTCGCCGGAACCCCGGAAGACTGCCGCCGGGCGGAACACGACCTCCGGGAAGCGGTCGGCGACCGGGTGGTCCTGGCCCGCACCGAGTACCCGGCCCCGGCCCGGAGCGCCGGCCTGGGCCTCTTGGATGTGCTCGGCCCCGGCGCGGACAAGGGCGCCGCGCTCGAACGGGTAGCCGCGGACGCCGGCGTCCCCCGCGCCGAGACCCTGGCGATCGGTGACAACTGGAACGACCTGCCGATGCTCCGCGCCGCCGGCCTCGGTGTCGTCATGGCGAACGCCCCGCCGCCGCTCCGCGCCCTGGGCTTCCCCCGCACCGCCGCCCACACGCAGTGCGGCGTCGCCCGCGCCCTCGAACGCTTCGTCTTCCCCGAAGACTCCCCCGCCGGGTCCGGCGAACGACCCGGGGAATGACCCGCCGAACGCGCCCCGAAGACCCGCCGGACTTCCCCGGGGCCGAGACCCCGGCGATCGGCGACCACCGGAACGACCTCCCCGGGCGCCGCGCCGCCGGCCTCGGCGTCCTCAGGGCGAACCCCCCGCCACCGCTCCGCGCCCCGGACTTCCCCCGCGCCGCCGCACGCACGCAGTGCGGCGTCGCCCGCGCCCCGGAACGCTTCGTCTTCCCCGAAGCCTCCCCCGCCGGGTCCGGCGAATGACCCGGGGAATGACCCGCCGAACGCGCGCCGCAGACCCGCCGGACTTCCCCGGGGCCGAGACCCCGGCGATCGGCGACGACCGGAGCCACTTCCCCGGGCGCCGCGCCGCCGGCCACGGCGTCCTCAGGGCGAACCCCCCGCCACCGCTCCGCGCCCCGGGCTTCCCCCGCACCGCCGCCCGCACGCAGTGCGGCGTCGCCCGCGCCCTGGAACGCTTCGTCTTCCCGGAAGACCCGCAGCGATCGCGATGACCCGCCGAACGCGCCCCGAAGCCCCGCCGGGCTCTCCCCGGAGCCGAAACCCCGGCGATCGGCGACCACCGGAACGACCTCCCCGGGCGCCGCGCCGCCGGCCTCGGCGTCCTCAGGGCGAACCCCCCGCCACCGCTCGGCGCCCCGGACTTCCCCCGCGCCCCAAGACACTTCGTCTTCCCCGAAGACCCGCAGCGATCCGGAGGACCCGCCGAACGCGCCATGAAGACCGGTCGGACTCTCCCCGGAGCCGAAACCGCGGCGATCGGCGACGACCGGAGCCACTTCCCCGGGCGCCGCGCCGCCGGGCTCGGCGTCCTCAGGGCGAACCCCCCGCCACCGCTCCGCGCCCCGGGCTTCCCCCGCGCCGCCGCCCGGACGCAGTGCGGCGTCGCCCGCGCCCCGGAACGCTTCGTCTTCCCGGAAGACCCGCAGCGATCGCGATGACCCGCCGAACGCGCCCCGAAGCCCCGCCGGACCGGACAGCACCCCGGTGAGTTTCCGCGTCCTCGCCGAGAGCGGCGGCGCCCGGCTGGGCGTCCTCGAAACCGCCCACGGCCCCGTCGAGACCCCGGCCTTCATGCCGGTCGTCACCCGCGGCGCGATCCGGGGCCTGACCTCCCGGGGCGCCGGAGGCCGCCGGCACCCGGATGCGGGCGGCGAACTTCCACCCCCTCGCCGCCGCCCGCCCCCGGCGCGGGTCGTTTCCCCGGTGATCCCGGAAGCGACGCGCCGGCCGGTCGCGAACACCGCCTCCACCCCCGTCGCCGCGACCCGGAGGCTCCCCTCGGGGGGCGCGAAGGCCGCGTCGGACCCGCCGGCGGCCCGGTGAGTTTCCGCGTCCTCGCCGAGAGCGGCGGCGCCCGGCTGGGCGTCCTGGAGACCGCCCACGGCCCGGTCGAAACCCCGGCCTTCATGCCGGTGGCCACCCGGGGCGCCATCCGGGGCCTGACCTCCCGGGGCGCGGAGGCCGCCGGCACCCGGATCCTGCTGGCGAACGCCTACCACCTGATGCTGCAGCCCGGCGCCGAGCGGGTGGCGCGGCTCGGCGGCCTGCATCGCCTGATGGCCTGGGACCGCCCGATCCTCACCGACAGCGGCGGCTACCAGGTCGCCAGCCTGGCCCCCTTCCGCCGGGTCACCGACACCGGCGTGGACTTCCGCTCGCACTTCGACGGCTCCGCCCACCGCCTGACCCCGGAGCGGGTGGTGGAGATCCAGCGGCACCTGGGCTCCGACATCGCCATGGTGCTCGACGAGTGCCTGGCCCTCCCGGCCCCGGCGGCGACGGTGGAGCGCGCCGCCGCCCGCAGCCTCCGCTGGGCGGAGCGGTCCCTGCCGAGCCCCCGCGCCCCCGGCCAACTCCTCTTCGGCATCGCCCAGGGCGGCGCCGACGAACGCCTGCGGGAGGAGAACGCCCGCGCCCTGGCCGCCCTGGGCCCTCCCGGTTCGGGGTTCGACGGGTTCGGGATCGGCGGGCTCTTCATGGGGGAGAGCGGCGCGGAGACCCGGCGCGCCACCGCCCTCGCCGCGGCGGCGCTCCCCGCCGACCGGCCCCGCTACCTCATGGGCGCCGGCCTCCCCGCCGACCTGCTGGAGTCCGCCGGCCTGGGGGTGGACCTCTTCGACAGCGTGGTGCCGACCCGGCTGGCCCGGCGGGGCATCGTGTTCACCTCCGCCGGGCGGCTGAATGTCTCCCGCGCCCCCTTCCGGGACGACGACGCCCCGCTGGATCCGGACTGCCCCTGCCCGGCCTGCCGGGACACGGTCCGGGCCTGGCTCCACCACCTGGTCCGCGCGCGGGAGCGGGTGGCGGCGACCCTGCTGACCGCCCACAACCTGACCTTCTACGCCCGCCTCACCGAGAGGATGCGGGCCGCCGTCCGGGAGGGCCGCTTCGCGGACTGCCGCGAGGAAGAACTGGCCCGCCTCCGCCCGCCCGCCGGAGGGCGCCCCGCTCCCGATCCCGCGCGGTAGCGGCGAGCGGTCGGAGCCCGCCGTCGGCACACCGCCCCCGCCGGCGCCGGGAAACCCTCCGGGATCGAACCCGAACCTTCGGAAGAACCGGATCCGCTGAGCTTCTTCTTCACCGTCCCGCCGGACCGCCCGACGGGCGCCGCTTTCCGCCCGCCGCCCGGCCGGCCGCGCCCCGGGGTCGGAGTCGCCGGGCGCCTCACGCAGAAGCGAAGCTGAAGAGGACCGGGCCCGCGGCGGGGGGCCGTGGTATCCTGCCGGGTTCCGCCGCCCGGAACTCTCTTCCGGAGAGACTTCCGGGCGTTTTCGCATTTCCGGCCCTCCGTTCGACGCCGGTTCGCCGATCGGCCCCGCAGCGGCGGCCCCCCGAACGGCGGGATAACGGGCGCTTCCGGCGTTCCCCGGCGGACGAGGCGGCGAGCCGACCTCCGGTTCGCTCCCGACCGACGACCGACCTCGGACCCGCCGACCCCGCCCGCCGCCGCCGACCCCCGGGAACCGACCCCGCACCCCACCAGAAAGACCCCGAGAGGAAGAGCAACATGAACCCGGTCCTGCTCCAGGCCGAGGGCGGCGCCTTCGGCATGCAGTTGGTGCTCTTCGCCGTCATCTTCGGCATCTTCTACTTCATCGTCTTCCGCCCCATGCGGAAACGCCAGCGGGACACCGAAGCGATGTTGAAGAGCCTCGAACGGGGCACCCGGGTCATCACCAGCGGCGGCCTCCACGGCACGATCACCGGGCTCAGCGACGACATCGTGACCCTCAAGGTGACGGACACGGTGAAACTGCGGGTCTCCCGTTCCGCGATCTCCAGCGTGATCTCCCCGGAAGGCCCGGCGGGCGCCAAACCGGCCGGCAAGTAAGCGACCGACCCCGACCCGGACCGTTGCTCCCGGCGCTCCCCGTCCCGGCCCCGCCCGCCACCCCGCCCGACCGGAACCGACCGCGTCCGTGAAGAAGAACCTCCGCCTCAAGGGCGTCTGCCTGCTCGCGCTGGTGGGCGGGATGGTCTGGCTGGTGAACCCGCCGAGCGAACGGCTGGTGCTGGGCCTCGACCTCCAGGGCGGCATCCACCTGGTCATGCGGGTCCACACCGCCGACGCCATCCGGGTGCTCACCGACGAGACCGGCGAGCAGTTGGCGGAGCGGATGGACAACGACGGCATCGACTTCGCCGACATCGAGAAGGAAGGGCCGGGGCGGCTCGCCATCCTCGACCTCGACGACTCCCGCCTCCGCGAGGTCCGCGACCTCACGCAGTTCAACTGGCCCGGCTGGGACCTCCGCTCCGCCGGCGGCGGCGACTGGTCCTTCAGCCTGCGCCCGGCGGAGGAGATCGTGGTCCGGGAGCAGACGGTCACCCAGGCCATGGAGACCATCCGCCGCCGGGTGGACGAACTGGGCGTCGCCGAACCGGTCATCACCACCCACGGCTCCACCGGCGACCAGATCCTGGTGCAACTCCCCGGCTACGAGGATGTGACCCGGGCCAAGGAGATCATCCAGGCCACCGCCCAACTGGAACTGCGGCTGGTGCAGGCCGGGCCGACGATGGACCCGTCGCTCCTCCCGCCCCTGAACAGCAGCCTGGAGAACCTGGAGACCGAACTGGACACCGGCGCCACCGGGTACTACCAGGTGAACCGGGTGGCGGCGATCACCGGGCGCGACCTGCGGAACGCCCGCCAGGGCATCGACTTCCAGACGAACACCCCCAATGTGGAGTTCAGCCTCCACGCCGACGGCGCCTCCCGCTTCCGCGACTTCACCGGCGCCAGCGTGGGCCGGCAGATGGCGATCGTCCTCGACGGGGAGGTGGTCTCGGCCCCGGTCATCGAGAGCCCGATCTACGACCAGGGGCAGATCACCGGCAACTTCACCGTGGACGAGGCGCTGGACCTGGCGCTGGTGCTCCGCGCCGGGGCGCTCCCGGCCTCGCTGGAGTACCAGGAGGAGCGCACCGTCGGCCCCTCGCTGGGCGCCGACTCGATCCGCAGCGGGGTGACCGCCTCCCTCGCCGGGCTGGCCGGCGTTCTCCTCTTCATCCTCTTCTATTACCGCCTCTCGGGGATCAACGCGGTCGTCGCCCTGGTGCTGAACCTCCTGATCCTGATCGGGGCGATGGCCTACTTCGCCGCCACCCTGACGCTCCCCGGGATCGCCGGGGTCATCCTCACCATCGGGATGGGGGTGGACGCCAATGTGCTCATCTTCGAGCGCATCAAGGAGGAGATGCGGGCCGGCAAGGCGCCGCGCACCGCGATCTCGGTCGGCTTCTCCCGGGTCTTCTGGACCATCGTGGACGCCAACATGACCAGTCTGGTGGCGGCGGCGATCCTCTTCCAGTTCGGCACCGGCCCGGTGCAGGGCTTCGCGGTGACGCTGAGCATCGGCCTGCTGAGCAATGTGTTCACCGCCATGTTCGTCTCCAGATACCTCTTCGACCTGGTGCTCTCCGGCCGCCGCCAGGTGGCCGCGCTGAGCATCTGAGACCCCGCGTGCCCGGCCGCCGGAACGGAGCCCCGGCCGCCCGCGCCTGACCCGGCCCCGCCCGCCCCCGCCTCCCGATGGATTTCCTCCCCGACACCCGGATCGACTGGCTGAAGTACCGCTGGTGGTTCGCCGCGGTGTCGGTCACCGTGGTCGTCGGCGGGGCCTTCGAGGTCCTCCGCCAGGGCGGCCTCCGCTACGGGATCGACTTCTCCGAAGGGACGATGGTGGTCGCCAAGTTCGCCGACCCGCCGGAGATCGAGGCGGTGCGCCAGGCGGTTTCGGAACTCGGCTACGGCGACGCGGTGATCCAGCGCTACGACCGCCCGGAGATGAACCAGGTGATGATCCGGGTGGAGAAGGCGGACTCCGACCCGGCCCCGGACGCGGACGCGCCCGACGCTGCGGCGCCGGCGGAAGAAGCGCCGACCGCGGAGTCCCCGGAGGACGAAGCGGCGCCGGCGGCTGTGCTGAGCGCCCTGCCGGACTCCCCCGGAACCCGGGCGGCGCCGGCCGGGGAAGGCATAGACGCCACCGCCAACCGCATCCTCGAAGCCCTCCGGGAGGGCCGCGCCGGCAACGAACTGGTCTCCTCCAGCACCGAGATCGTGGGGCCGGTGGTCGGCGAGGAACTGCGCCGCCGCGCCCGGAACGCCACCCTGCTGGCGCTCTTTGCGATGCTGATCTACATCGGCTTCCGCTTCGAGCCGGTGTACGGCGTCGGCGCCACCGTGGCGGTCATCCACGATGTGGTGGTGACCCTCTCGCTGGTGTCGCTGTTCGGCTACGAGATCAGCCTGAACGTAATCGCCGCCTTCATGACCCTGGTCGGCTACTCGGTGAACGACACCATCGTCATCTTCGACCGGGTGCGGGAGAACCGCCACATCCACCGCCGCCTGGCCCTGAACGAGATCGTGAACCTGGCGATCAACCAGACGCTCCGCCGCACGGTGCTCACCTCCGGGCTCACCCTGCTGGCGGTGGGCGCGCTCTTCGTCTGGGGCGGCGAAGTGCTCCGCGCCTTCTCCTTCGTCCTCGTCGCCGGCGTGGTCGTGGGCACCTATTCCTCCATCGCCATCGCCTCCCCGATCGTCCTCTGGTGGAGATCGGTCCGCCGCCGCCGCGCCGCCACCGAGGAAGAACGCCGCCCCCGCGAACAGGAAGCCCGGGTCTGACCCCTCCCCCGGTCTCCGGGTGCGCGGATCCCGGGCGACCGATCCCGGCCCGCGGACCGGGAGCCACCGACTTCGGCCGACTCATTCCGGCGCACGGACCCCGCTTCCCGATCCCGACCACTGATCCCGTTACTCGACGAGGACTCGCGATCTCGGCTGCCTGAACCCCGACCACCCCGTCGCGGCCACCCGATCCCGACCGACGGGCCCCGGCCCTCGGATCGGGACCCGGACCTCCAACCCCGATCGGGGTCCGGCCCGCCGCCTCGGCAGACTGATCCCGGCCGGCGGCCCGGCCGGGGCGACCGGCGGCCTCCCCCGATGCTCGGTACACTCCGGCGGAGGCCGGCCCGGTCATGTCCAGCGATCATCGGAAGCGGAATCCGATCACCGGTCGCGAGCCGGGTCCCCGGAGGGAACGCGGCTGGTTCTGGGCCGGCGCCCGCTTCCCCGGCCGCCGGCGCCGCGACTCCCGCACCGCAACGGCGGCCGACTCCCGCCCGGGCCGGCGTTCGCGCCGCGTCGCCGGCCCCGGAGCGACCCTCACCCTGGCCGGCGACCGCCCGGTCCTCCCGCCGGGGATCCGCTGGGCGATCCCCCTCGGCGCCGCCGCCCACCTCTGCGGCGGCCTCTTCCTCCTCCACCAGGCGGCCCGATTCCGCGCCGACCGCCTCCCCGCCCCGGCCCCGCACCGGGTGCAACTGGCCTCCCTCGCCCCGGCGGCGAGTCTCCTCGGCAACTCGCTCGACCCCGCCCGCAGCCCCGAACCCGCCCCGACCGGCGCCGCCGCCCCCCCGATCCGCCGTCCCTCCGATCCGGCGCCCCCCGCAGTCCTGGCGCTCCTCGACGAACTCCCCATCACGACCTCCTTCGGAGACGGCGCTTCCGGCGCGGACCTCCTGCCGGGCGCCTCTCCCTTCCCCGGCAGCGGAACGCCGGGCCGACCCGAGGGCGTCCGCGGCGGCCTCCCCGGCGGCCTCCCCGGCGGCTCCATCCACGGCCTCCGCGACCGGGGCGACCCGGTCCTCCCCCCGCCGGACGAACCCCCGGCCCCGATCGCCATGCCCCGCCCCCGCTTCCCGGAGGCGGCCCTCCGGGAGGGCGTCCGCGGCCGGGTGGTGCTGCGAGCCCTGATCACCGCCCGGGGAACCGTGGAGGTGCTGCGGATCCTCCGCTCGGTCCCGGCCCTCGACCGGGAAGCGATCCGCGTCGTCGAGTCCGAATGGCGATTCCGCCCGGCCCGCCGCAACGGCCGCCCCACCCCGGCCCTCAGCGACCTCGCCGTCCGCTTCACCCTCCGCTGACCCCGCCGCCTCTTCGCCGCCTTCCGGGCCGGGCCGCCCGCTACCGGCCGGGCGGCCGAGATCGAGCAGCACCGGCGCCGGCCATCACTTCCGCATAATCCACGAGTCGACATGCGACGGAATCCGTTCACTCCCGGTGCGGGGACGACGCCGCCGGCCCTCGTGGGCCGCTCCCGGGAACTCAGCGACTTCGAGGACGCGATCCTCAGCCTGGGCGCCGGAGATTTCGCGCAGAGCGTCGTGCTGACCGGCCTGCGCGGCGTCGGGAAGACCGTGCTGCTCGGGGAATACGCGCGCCTCGCCGACGAGAACGGGTGGGCCAGTGGCCGGCTGGAGGCCGGCGAGAATCTGTCGCTGCCCGCGGAGATGGCGGCGCTCGCCGAGAAAGCCCTGACCGCTTTCTCGCGGGGCGAGGCCCTGAGCCGGTGGGGGCGCCGGGCGCTCGGCGCGCTGAAGTCGTTCCGGATCCGGTGGCGTCTGCCGGAAGGAGGCGATCTCGAAGTCGGCGTGGACCCGGTCGCCGGGCTGGCGGATTCGGGGCTGTTGCACCACGACCTCGGAGATCTCTTCGGGCAACTCGGCGAGGCGGCGCGGCAGCGCGGCGCCGGCGTCCTGGTGACGCTCGACGAACTCCAATACCTGCCCCGGGCGGATCTGGAGGCCCTGATCGTGGCGCTGCACCAGGTCTCCCAGGACCGCCTCCCGTTCCTGGTCGCCGCCGCCGGACTCCCCTCGGTCCTCGGGAAGTTGGGCGACGCGAAGTCCTACTCCGAGCGGCTGTTCGAGTACCGCGTGATCAACAGCCTCGACGAGGCGGACGCCCGGACGGCGCTCCGGGAACCGGCCGAGGCGCGGGGGGTCCGCTTCCACCCCGAGGCGACCGACCGGATCCTGCGGGAGACCTCGGGCTACCCCTACTTCCTCCAGGCCTTCGGGAGGGAGGTCTGGAACCTCGCCCCCGGGCCCGACGCCATCACGCCGGCGGATGCGGAGGCGGCGATCCCGCTCGCCGTCGCACGGCTCGACGCCGGATTCTTCCGGGTCCGCTACGACCGCGTCTCCCCGGACGAGCAGGCGCTGCTGCTCGCCCTGGCGTCCCTCGGCGAGGGGCCGTACCGGTCGGAGCCGGCCGCCGCCGCCCTGGGGTCGAGCCCTGCCGAGTTCGAAGCCCGCGTCGAGCCGCTGGAGCAGCGCGGCCTCGTCTTCGCGCCCCGGAGCGGCGAAGTCGCATTCACCGTCCCCGGGTTCCACCGGTTCCTGCTCCGGGAAGCACGACCGACAGCCCCCCCGGCCGGCGATCCGACCGCCTGACCGATCTCCTCACCGATCTCCGCATCGATCTCCTCGCCGACGGGCGGAACGACCGCCTCCCTCCGCCCGACCGGGGAACGGCCCGCCTCTCGAATCCCGGTGGAGATCCCGCCCGACCCGCCGCAGCGCCCCCCACCCCACCCACCACCACCCCGGCCCCCGGCGACCTCGCCGGCCGCTCCACCCTCCGCTGACCCCCGGAGTTCCGGATTCCGCCGCCACCTTCCCGCGGGCCGATCCCCGTCGGGCGACGCCGGCGCCCGGCCCCGCCGATCCGCGTCCTTCCCCCGGGCGATCGGGCGCCCGGAACCCTCCCGTACGCTCCCGACGGGGGATCGCCGTTCGCCTCCACCCCGGCGCCGCCCGCGCCGCGGCGGTCCGGTCCGCCCCCGGGCGCCGGGGTTCCGGGCCGCCCCTCCCCGGCCCGGTCGAGGGGGCCGGTTCGGGGCCGCCCCGACGCTCCCCCGCGCGCAGGTTCCCGCTGTTGACATCAACGGGGGCCGGTGTTACTTTCTCCGGTCTTCCCTGCCCCCTGCGCGGGGCTTTCTGCCTCCTGACTTCCGCGTCGATTCGGACCCTGCCGGAACGGACGGCGGGGCGCCCTCCGCGGCGTTCGGGGCCCGGACCGGATCTCTCGGATCTCCGACCGCCGGCGCTCCGCCGCCCGGCCGGCCGGTAGCGGGGAACGGCAGGGAACAAGGAGCCTGACATGGCGAGAAATGTCTCTTTCGAAGTGGTGTCCCAGGACGAGGGCACCGGCCGCACCGCCGGCAGTTTCGCGGTGTCGTTCCTGGTCCAGGGCGCGCTCGTCGTCACCCTGATCGTGATCCCGATCCTGACGGTCAACCTGCCCACGCCGGAAGGGATCATGACCTTCATGGCGGCCGCGCCCCCCCCGCCGCCCCCGCCGCCGCCCCCGCCGCCGCCGAAGACCCGGCGCCGCCCGGCGGCTCCCAAGCCGGTCCTGAACACCACGCCGCAGTTCGTGGCGCCGGTGGACATCCCCGACGAAGTCGGCGCCGGAGTGGACTTCGGAGTTCCCGGCGGCGTCGAGGGCGGAGTCCCCGGCGGCCTCATCGGCGGCATCGTCGGCGGCCTGCCCTCCGGCCCGCCCCCCCCGCCGCCGAAGGCGGCCCCGGTCCGGGTCGGCGGCGACATCCGGGAGCCCCAGAAGACGGTCCATGTGAACCCCATCTACCCGGAGATCGCCAAGCAGGCGCGGGTGTCGGGCGTGGTCATCCTCGAAGCGATCATCGACCCGAACGGGAATGTCACGAACCTCTCGGTGCTCCGCTCCATCCCGCTGCTCGACCAGGCGGCGATGGACGCGGTGCGGCAGTGGCGCTACCAGCCCACCCTGCTGAACGGCGTCCCGGTGCCGATCGTCATGACCGTCACCGTGCAGTTCAACCTGGGCTGACCACCGGCCTCCCTTTCCCCCCGAGCCCGACCCGCCGCTCCGACCCGACGGAACCCGCGCCGGCTCCCCTTTCCCCTCCGGGCCGACCCGCCCGCCGGCACGGCCGGGCGGGTCGAATCGCCCGGAATCCAAGTCTCCAACCAATCTTCCAAGAATCCGGGAGGACTCACGGAAATGTCTTTCGACCTGCTTGAGATCTGGTCCCACATGGGGCCGGCCGCGAAGCTCATCAACGGCGTGATGGCGGTCATGTCGGTGTACTCGCTCTCGATCATGATCGAGCGCTACCTGACCTACACCAAGGCCAAGAGCCAGTCGCGCAGTTACGCGACGAAGGTCGCCAAGGAACTCAAGGACGGCAACCTCGAGTCGGCCATCAAGGTCAGCAAGAGCAAGGAAGTGAAGAACAGCCACCTCGCCAAGGTGCTGCTCGCCGGCCTCCAGGAAGCTCAGTACCAGACCGAAGAGGGCGTCTCCGCCAACAAGTCCGACACCATCGAGTCCGCGCACCGCGCCATCCAGCGCGCCACGGCCATCTGCATGATGGACCTGCGCCGGAACCTCTCCGGACTGGCCACGGTGGGCGCCACCGCCCCGTTCGTCGGCCTGCTCGGCACGGTGCTCGGCATCATCACCGCGTTCCGCGGCATGGCGCTGACCGGTTCCGGCGGAATCGGCGCGGTCTCGGCGGGAATCGCCGAGGCGCTCATCGCCACCGCGTTCGGACTCTTCGTCGCCATCCCGGCCGTGTGGGCGTTCAACTACCTCACGAACCGGGCGGACAACTTCGGCGTCCAGATGGACAACGGCGCGTCCGAACTCATGGACTTCATGGAGCGGCGCTGAACGCGTGAGCCCCCGGTCCCACCAGACCTCCCGGTCCCTCTCGCCCCCGGCTCCCCCGACGAACTCGGGGGAACCGGGCCGACGGGCCGTTCCGGCGGAACGACGAGTCTCGGGCCGCCGATTCCCCATCAAGGAGTAAACCACCATGGGAATGGCCGGCATCGGCAGCAAGGATGTCAACGCCAACATCAATGTCACGCCCCTCGCGGATGTGATGCTGGTGCTGCTCATCATCTTCATGGTCGTGACGCCGCTGCTCCAGAAGGGCGTGGATGTCAAACTCCCGGTCGCCGAGGCCGGGATCGACCACCCCGACAGCGACGATGTCGTCAATGTGGCGGTTCGTCAGGACGGGGCGATCTTCCTCGATCTCATCCAGATCACGCAGTCGGAGTTGCCGACGCTCCTCACCGAGAAGTTCGCCGGCAAGTCCGAGCACGTGCTCTTCCTGAAAGCCGACGAACGGCTCACCTACCGTGAAGTCCTCGATGTGATGGGGCTCTGCCGCGACGGCGGCGCCGACGAGATCGGCCTCATCACCGAGCGCGCCGGCGAGTAGCGTCCCGGCGTTCGACCAGGAGAATCCATCAGGAGAATCCACTATGGGAATGTCCAGTCTCGGCGCCGGCGGCGTCACTTCCGACATCAACATCACCCCGCTCATCGATGTCCTGCTGGTGCTCCTCATCATCTTCATGGTCGTGACCCCGCTGACCCAGCAGGGGCACGATGTGGAGATGCCGGAGAACCAGGACGAGGTCGTCGAGGCCGAGCCCGACCCGAACCAGTTGGTCCTGAACATCGACGCGGTCGGCGAAGTGACCATCAACAAGCAGGTGGTCGCGCTCGAAGAACTGCCGCTCCGGATCCGCGACATCTTCGAGACCCGCGCCGACAAGACGATCTTCCTGAAGGCCGCCGGCTCACTGACCTACGGGGAAGTGGTCTCCATCCTCGATGTGGCCAAGGGGAACGGCGTCGAGCGCGTCGGGATCGTGCCCGAGTAACGCGGGCGCACCCCCTTCCCAACCCCACATCGTTCCGGCAACCACTCGCAGGTTCCTTCCCGGAAAGCAGGAGGACTCGCCATCATGACCAAGACCGTCAAGCGCTCCATCATCGCCGCGGTCGTTCTCGCCGTCCTGGCGGGCGGCGCCGCCATCTTCAACGTCCCGCAACGCTTGGGAAACTATGTGGACATGCTCCAGGCGATGCGGGCGTTCGGCAAGGCGAACGAGGCCTACGGCCGCAAGGAGTACGAGGACGCCATCCGGTACTACCGGGAGGCCAGTGACAACGCTCCGGCGGACAACGCCCTCATCCAGACCACGCTCCGGTTCTTCACCGCCAGCAGCCACGACCTGGTGTACCGCACCGCGCGCGTCACCGACGACATCACCGCGGAGCATCTCGACGCCGCCGAGGAAGGCTACGAGGCCACCATCGAAGTGGTCCAGTCCGCCCTCGCCGACCCGAACCTGGACCAGGCCACCAGGGACGCCATCGCCGTGTACGAGCAGTACTCCGCCGAGCAGTTGGCGGGGATCTACCGCGGCTCGCAGCGCGACGACCTCGACAAGGCCGAGCACTACCTGAAGCGGCTCATCGAACTCCATCCGGACCAGCCGGCGCGCTACTACACCCTCGGCGAACTCTACGAGCAGTACCACGACGAGGAAGAGAACCCGCTGATGGACAAGGTGCTCGAAGCCTACGAGAAGCCGGTGGAACTGAATCCGGAGGATCCCATCGGCTACCGGCAGGTCGCCAACCTGCTCAACCGGCACGGCCGGTTCGACGAGACGATGGAGTGGCTGGGCCGCGCCCGGGATGTGGACTCGAACAACCCCGAGGGCTACTACCTGGTCGCCACCTACTACTGGGACAAGGTGTACCGCGACCCCGACCTGAACCGGAACGAGCGCCGGGAATACATCGACCTGGGGATCGAACAACTCGACCAGGCCCTCGTCATCAACGACGAGTATGTGGACGCCCTGGTCTACAAGAACCTGCTCCTGCGGGAGAAGGCCAAGGTGGAACCGCGGAACTCCACGGCGCTGATCGCCGAGGCCGACGAGTTGCGGACCCGCGCCCTGGCGCTCCGGGAAGCGCAGGAAGAAGCGGCGCGCGCCGCGGAGGCCGCCGCCGCCGAAGCCGCCGTGACGACCGCCACCGAGCAGCCCTAGACCGCCGGCCGCCGGGTTCGGACGACTTCGACCTCCCGTTCCGAGACTCCGACGACAGCGGCGACCCGCCCCGTCGGCCGCGCGCTCCGGCGCCGGCCGGCGGGGTTTTTTCCGACCGGACGGGGGACGCCCCCGCCGCGGAACCGGCGCCCCGGAGCAGCGGGGCGGACCGGAACGCTTTCCCCGGAGCGGCTACCGTTCCGGCCGACGGGCGCACCCGCCGGCGCCGCACCCTCCCGCCCCGGGGGCCGGGGTGACCCGGCGCGTCGGCGGCCGCCCGCGGCGAGACCAGCGAGACCAGCGAGACCAGCGAGACCGGGACGATGATCCGGCTGGACACCATTCTGCAGAAGGTCCGCGCCTACCAGCCGGAGGCGGACATAGACCTGCTGCGCCGGGCCTATGTGGTGGCCGCCCAGGCGCACGGCGGCCAGGTGCGCCGCTCCGGCGAGCCCTACCTCACCCACCCGCTGGAGGTGGCGGCGATCCTGGCCGACCTGAAACTGGACCTGGTCGCGGTCGCCGGCGGACTGCTCCACGATGTGGTCGAGGACTCCCGGATCACCACCGAGGAACTCGAACAGCGATTCGGGAAGCCCATCAGCCGGGTGGTCGAGGGGGTGACCAAGTTGAGCCGGGTGGAATTCAGTTCCGCCGAGGCGAACCAGGCGGAGAATGTCCGCAAGATGCTGATCGCGATGACCGACGACCTCCGGGTCATCCTGATCAAACTGGCCGACCGGCTGCACAACATGCGCACCCTCGACCACCTGCGCGAAGAGAAACGCCGGCGCATCGCCACCGAGACGCTCGATGTGTACGCGCCGCTCGCCGGCCGCCTCGGCATCGGCCGCATCGAAACCGAGTTGCAGGATCTCTCGCTGCGCCACCTCGAACCGCAGACCTACCGGGTGCTCGACGCGCGGGTGAAGTCCAAGAAGCGCTGGACCGACGACTTCATCCGCGAGGTCAGCCGGGCGCTGTGGAAGAAGTTGCAGGCAGAGGACATCCCCGGTGAACTCACCGGACGCACCAAGAGCATCTACTCCATCTACCAGAAGATGCATCGGCAGCAGATCGAACTCGACCGGATGTACGACTTCATCGCGCTGCGGCTGGTCACCGACACCATTCCCCACTGCTATACCGCGCTCGGCGTCGTCCACAACACCTGGAGGCCCATCCCCGGACGGATCAAGGACTTCATCGCCATGCCCCGCCCGAACGGCTACCAGTCGCTCCATACCAGCCTGATGACCGATTCGGGGACCCACTTCGAAGTGCAGATCCGCACCCGGAACATGCATCGGATCGCGGAAGAGGGCATCGCCGCGCACTGGGGTTACAAGTCGGGCGCCGCCTACGGCGACAAGGAAGTCAAGGGTTTCGCCTGGCTGCGGCAGATGCTCGACTGGCAGAAGGAAGTGGACGACCCCCACGAGTTCCTGAGCAGCCTCAAGATCGACCTCTACGCCGAAGAAGTGCACTGCTTCACCCCGAAGGGCGAGGTCAAGACCCTGCCCCGGGGCGCGACGGTCATCGATTTCGCCTACGCGATCCACACCGAGGTGGGGCACGGCTGCATCGGCGCCCGGGTGAACGGCGCCATGGCCCCGGTCCGCTACGAACTGCGGAACGGCGACATCTGCGAGATCATCACCAGTCGTAAGCACTCGCCGAGCGAGGACTGGATCGAACTGGCGCGGACGAATCGCGCCAAGAGCAAGATCCGCGCGCGGCTCAACGCCGAGGCGCGGCGGGAGAGCATCGAGATCGGCCGCAAACTCCTCGAGCGGGAAGCCGCCGCCGGCGGTCTCACCTTCCGCCGGGTGAAGAACGCCCCCGGCCTCGCCGAAGCGATGAAACGGCAGAGCGTCTCCACCCTCGACGACCTGCTGGCCGCGGTCGGCTACGGCCGGCTGCCCGCCTCCCGCGTCCTGCGCGACTGTTTCCCCGACCGCCCCTTCCCCGGGAAGGGCGGCGCCCCGCCGGCGGAGGGCCTCAGCGGCGCGGTGCGGCGGCTCATCGGACTCGAAGCCGGACAGATCCTGGTCAGCGGCCAGCAGGACCTCCTCGTCCACCGGGCCGAGTGCTGCTCCCCGATCCCCGGCGAGGCGATCACCGGCTATCTCACCCGGGGGCGCGGCGTGGACCTCCACTCGGCGCAGTGCCGCCAACTTCCCGACCTCGAACTCGACCCGGAGCGCCGGGTGCGGGTGTCCTGGAAGGCGCTCACCGGCGTCCGCTACGAGACCCACCTGACGGTCTCCGTGGAGAACCGCAAGGGCATCCTCGCCGACCTCACCAAGGTCATCTCCGACACCGACACCGACATCGTCACCGTCGCCGCCGTCGCCGACGAGTTCGACCGCGGCGTGATCCGCATCACCGTCTCGGTCCAGAACACGAAGGAAGTGGACGCCCTCTCCCGACGCATCCGCGAAGTCCCCGGCGTCATCCGCGTCGCCCGCGGCCACGACGGACCCCGGAACCGCCGACCCGGATCCGCCGCGGCGGACGGCCCCCGGGATTCGACCGCCCCTCCGACCGGAGACCCTCCCGTCCCGGGCGCTCCCCCCGAACCGTCCCCCACCGAAGCGTCCCCCGCCGAAGCGTCCCCGCCGGAACCGCCTCCGCCAGAACCGCCCCCGCCGGCCGCGCCCCCGGAGAAGACTCCCCCAACCCCGGGCAGCCCGCCGCCGGCGACCGGAGCCGACCCCGTCCCGGCCGCCGCCGCGGTCGCCGTTCCGCCGGAAGCGCCGGCGGCGAAGACCCGGTAGCCCCCCGCCGAACGAAGCCCCCGCCCCGTGCGCCTTCCCCGGCTCTCCGCGGATGGACCGGGGGCTCCGCCCGGGTTCCGACCCGGGCTCGATGGCCCGGCGCCGTGGGTGGCTGCCGGCGTCTCCGGTCCCCCTCGACGCTCTGCGCGCCACCGTGTTCCCGGGCGTCCCGGCGCCTGGGTCGAGCCGGCAGTGCACCGTACTCCTCGATTATCAATGACTTGCAGGAACCAGTGGTGGATCCAGGGCCGCAATTCGATTTCGCGGACGCGTTGTGATAGCAATCGGACTCATCGTTCGGCGGTTCGCTTCGATCCCGCTCCACCCGATCCGATCCACGAGGTCCATCATGATGTCTTCCGTCCTCTGGATGTTCGCCCTCGCGAGCATCGCCCCCCCCCCCCGTAGTCAACCAGGTCGGAGGTCCGGCTGACACCGCTTCCCTCCTGCGCGCGGTCGAGACCGCCTACTACGAACGGGATGCGGCCGCCGCGACCGCCGCCCTGAGCACCATCCCCGAGTCGGCCGTTCTCGAACGCGCCCGGGCGCTCTGGCGCACCGCCCATACCTACCCGATCCAGGAAGTGAGCAGAAGCGTCGAGAAGACCAACGAGGCCCGTCGCAAGGCGCTGCTGGATGAAGCGGAGGGCCTTCTCGATGCGCACCTCGCGGCGTCACCGGACGACGCCGACGCCCTCCTGCTGCTTTCGCAGGTGTATCAGACCCGTATCACGGGAATGATGTCCGGGATGAGGTATGGCCGGCGCGCCGGCGAAACCCTGGAACGCGCATTCGAACTGGCGCCCGAGAATCCCCAGGTCCTCTACCACAAGGGCGTGAACCAATTGATGGCGCCCGGCCCGTTCGGGGATCGTGACGCCGCTCGCCTCCGACTCCGGGAAGCCGTTCGACTCTTCGAAGCAGACGATACGAGGACCGATCGATTCGTTTGGGGCTACGCCGAGGCCCTCGCCTATCTCGGCCTCTGCCTGGCCCGGGACGACGATACGGCGAGAGCGAAGGAGTTCTACGAAAAAGCGCTCGCCGTCCAGCCCGGATATGTGTGGGTAAAGGAGGAACTGCTCCCCGATCTCCCGTAAACCCGAACCTCCGCAGAGTCGCTCCGGAACGCTCCACTCGGCAGGCGAGGCCACCCGACTCCTCCGCTGAGCCACCGACGATGGCGCCGATCCTTCGCCTCCTGCCGTTGGCCTTGGCCCCGGTCCGGCGCCGGAGACTGCGATCCGCCTTCACCGTGGGCGCGATCGCCTTCGCTTTCCTCCTCTTCGCCGTCCTGTTCGCGCTCCGTTCGGCGCTGTCGTTCGGACTCGCCTTCGCCGACGAGGCTCGGCTACGGGTCGCGAACCGCATCTCGATCATCGAAACCCTTCCGGCGCGGTACCGGCGAGAGATCCTGCAGGTCGCGAACGTAGGGGCAGTGTCCGGGAGCACCTGGTTCGGCGGCATGTACCGGGAGCCGCGAAACTTCTTCCTGTCGATCGCGGTGACTCCGTCGGACTTCCTGGATCTCCATACCGCTGTCGTCCTCGATGGCGGCGTCGCCGATCGGTGGATCCGTCAGTTGGATGGCGCTGTCGCCGGCCGTCCGCTGATCGAGCGATTCGGCTGGAGAGTCGGAGACCGCATCACGCTCGAGGCGCCGGCCCATCCTCGCCGGGACGGGACGCGCACCTGGTCGTTCACGCTCATGGGCCACTACACCGTCGCGGAGGATGCCTATCCCGACAGCCAGTTCCTGCTGCGCCAGGACTATCTCGAAGGCGCCCGGGCCGAACCGTCCGGCATCAGTTGGTTCACCGCGCGCCTCACCGACAGCGCCGGAGCGGCGGAGACCGCCGACGCCATAGACCAAGTGTTCCGGAACTCCGCGGCGCCGACGCGGACCCAGCCCGAAGGGGCGGCAGCGGCGACTTTCGCCAGACAGTTCGCCGACTTCGGCGTGGCGTTCGCCGCCATCCTGGCCGTCGTGTTCGGAATCACCGCTCTCGTCGCGACCAGCACCGTGATGGAGTCGGTCCGGGAACGCTCCCGGGAATTCGCCGTCCTGCAGGCGGTCGGGTATTCGCCGGGGCAGGTGGCCGCTCTGGTATTCGGTGAATCCGCGACGATCCTGGGACTGGGCGCGATCCTGGGGCTCTCCGGCGGCGCCGTCGCCGTGGCCTTCGCCGGGGAGGGTTTGGCCGACCTGTTTCCCTCGTTCGCTTTTCGGTCCGGGGACGCCCTCGTCGGACTGGCGATCGCCGGCGCCCTGGCGCTCCTGGCCGCGATCCCCGCCATCGTCCGGCTGCGCGCCGGAGACTTCCGGTCGCTGACCGCGGAGTAGAGGAGCGGAGCCTTGCGCCTCGGCATCCTCGTCCGGCAAGTCCTGGCAGTGGTCCACTACACGGTGGTCACGCTGCCCCGGCGCGCCCGCGGCGCCCTGGTGCTGCTGGCCGGAATGGCCGGCCTCAGCGCGGTCCAGGTCGCCCTCTTCTCGATCGCCGACGGAATCCGTACCGCCCTCACCGCCGGGACCGACGACCGCGTGGCCATCGTCGTACAGGAGGGTTCCTTCCTGGAACTCGACAGCCGCCTGAACCGGGAGACGGTCGGCCTCCTCTCGAACCTGCCCCAGATCGAAACCCGCGCCGCGCGGCCCGTCGCCTCTCCGGAAGTAGTCGCGGTCGTCAGTCGGGAGCGACGCGACCGAAGTTCCAGCCGGGAAATGGCCTCAAGCCGTTGGGCGCCATCGGTTTCCGCCCCTTCCCGGCGTCATTTTGTAGCCAGTAATATGCTTGACATCGCCCCCATTCCCTGCGAAAATCCCCCGAAATGCCCCGCAGGAAGAGCCCCGGACATGTGGCCAGGATCAAGAGCAAGCAGAACGGGAAGACCTACACCTCCGTCCTCCTCCGACGCTCCTTCCGCGAAGGCCCGAAGGTCAAGCACCGCACCTTCGGCAACATCACCCACCTCTCGCCCTACCTCATCGAGGTCATCGCCCGGGCCCTCCGCGGCGAAGACTTGGTCCCCGCCGGCTTGGCCCTGCGCTCCGAACGCTCCCTCCCCCACGGCCACGCCGCCGCCGCCCTCGGAACGCTGCGCCGGTTGGGCCTCGACCGGACCCTCGCCGCCCGACGCTCCCGGGAACGCGACCTGGCGGTGGCCCTCATCGTCGCCAGCGCCCTCGATCCGCTCCCCAAACTGGCCACCGCCCGAACCCTGAACCCCCCGACCGCCACCTCCACCCTGGGCTCGCTGCTCGACCTGGGCCGCGTGGACGAGAACGACCTCTACGCCGCCCTGGACTGGCTGGGACGGCGCCAGGCCGCCGTCGAGACCCGGCTGGCGCGCAAACACCTGAGCGAAGGTTCGATCGTCCTCTACGACGTGAGCTCCAGCTGGTTCACCGGCCGCCGCTGCCCGCTGGCGGCGCGGGGTTACAGCCGGGACGGCAAGCGCGGGACGCTGCAGGTGGTGTTCGGGGTGCTGTGCTCCGAGGAAGGGTGCCCGGTGGCGGTGGAGGTGTTCGAGGGGAACACCGCCGATCCGAAGACGCTCTCGGCGCAGGTGGAGAAGGTGCGGGAGCGGTTCGGCCTGCGGCGGGTGGTGCTGGTGGGGGACCGGGGGATGCTGACCGACGCCCGGATCCGGGAGGACCTGATCGGTTTGGAAGGGCTTTCGTGGATCACCGCGCTGCGCCGCGCCGACATCCGGGAGTTGTTCCGCGGCGGGACGGTGCAGCCGTCGCTGTTCGAGGAGCGGGATCTGGCGGAAGTGCGGTCGCCGGAGTTCCCGGGAGAACGACTGGTCGTTTGCCGCAACCCCCGGACGGCGGGCGATCGCCGGCGCCGGCGGGAAGAGTTGTTGGCGGCCACCGAGGCGGGCCTGGAGAAACTGGTCGAAGCTACCCGGCGGGCCAGTTCGCCGCTGCGGAGTGAGCGCGCCATCATCGAGCGTTCCACCCGCATCCTGGACCGCTACCGGACGCGCAAGTTCTTCGAGATCGAGACCGGGCGCGGACACTTCGCCTACCGGCGCCGCGAGGAGCGCATCGCGGCCGAAGCGGACCTCGACGGCTTCTATGTGGTGCGCACCAATGTGCCCGAAGCGGACCTCGACGGCCCCCGGGCCGTGGCCGCCTACAAACGGCTGGGCGTGGTGGAAACGGCCTTCCGCTGCTTCAAGACCTTCTCCCTGCAGGTACGCCCCATCCACCACCGGCGCCCGGACCGGGTGCGGGCGCACTTCTTCCTGCGAATGCTGGCCTACCACCTGGAATGGCACCTTCGCCGCCGCCTGGCTCCGCTCCTCTTCCAGGAAGAAGACCCGGCCGCCGCCCTGGCCGCCCGTTCCTCGGTGGTGGCGCCCGCGATCCGTTCGCCCAGGACCCGGGCCAAGACCGCCGCCCGCAAGACCGAAGACGGGCTGCCCCTGCACTCCTACGCCACGCTGCTTCGGAACCTCGGCGCCCTCAGCCGGTTGACCATGCGCTTCCCCGGCACCGAGCACACCTTCGATCAGATCACCGATCTCACCCCGGTCCAGAGCCGGGCCTTCGACCTCCTCGGCGTCTCCGCCCTGTCGTAGCCAGAGCCGGAACTCCGGAAATGCCCCGCACCCCAAGAACTACAACGGTTCTGTGGCCTCACCGCTCTGGAACTTCGGACGCGAAGGGAATCGAAGCGGCGCCCTGCTCCTGCGCGGAGTGACCGACTTCGCCTTCGGGACGCGGACGGGCGTGGAGATGGTTCGCGGCCGGCGCTTCCGGGGCGGACACGACGAAGCGATCGTGGGCCGCAGCGCCCGCCGCCTGTTCGCGGATCTCGCGATCGGAGACACGCTGTCGCTGGGCAACCGCGACCTGGAGATCGTCGGAGTGTTCACCGCTCGGGGCGGCAGCGCCGAATCGGAGATCTGGACCGCGGACTCGGTGGTGCGGGAAGTGTTCGCGCTCGGCCCGGCCTACCACAGCCTGCGGGTGCGACTGCGAGATCCCGACCTGCTCTGGGATCTCGAGGGGGAGACGATCTCCGATCCGCGACTCGGCGTGACCGTCCGGCGCGAATCGGACTTCTACCGGGAACAGTCGCAGGTGATGACCCTCTTCGTCGAAGGTTTCGGCTGGTTCGTGGTGGCGCTCATGGCCGGCGCCGTCGGCTTCGTGACCCTGAACACCGCCTTCGGCGCGGTCGCGGCGCGGCGGCGCGAGATCGGCGCCCTCCGGGCTCTGGGTTACTGCCGGCTGGCGATCTTCAGCGGGTTCCTGGCCGAAGTGGCGATCCTGGCCGCTGTCGGCGCCGGCCTGGGGGCCCTGCTCGCCTACGCCTCGTTCCACGGCCTCCGGACGAGCACCCTCAACCTGACCTCCCTGAGCCAGTTGGTGTTCTCGTTCCGGGTCGGAGCGGGTACCGCCCTGTCAGCCGTGGCGGTCACCACCGGAATCGGAGTCCTCGCCGGCGCGATCCCGGCTCTGGGCGCGGTGCGACAGCCGCCGTTCCTGGCCGTGCGGGGCGCATAGCGTCGCACCGAACCGCTCGGCGAAGGCCGGCGCGACCCCGGCCCGACCGCGCGACGGGTCTCTCAGGCGGGGACCGGGGTGCGCCGGGACTCCGCGGCCAGGCGGCGGAGGAGTTGGTGGCTGTAGATGCCGGTCTCGTGGCCGTCGTTCCAGTGGATCTGCACCCCGTAGTTGCCGACCGGAACCAGGCGGTTCGGGGCGAAGGTCGTCGGCAGGAGCAGCGTCAGCGACTTCCGCCGGCCGCTCCACTCGTCCACGCAGGTGGCGCAGGGGCAGTGGTTGCGCAGGTACTCGAAGTCCAGCCGGTCGGTCCGGCCGTCGCTCCAGCGGACCTCCACCGCGCCCTCCCGCACCGCGACGGACTCGGCGGCGCCGCCCTCCGGCCGCTCGTTGGCGCGGGCCACTTCCAGCGACACCCGGCGGGCGATCTCCCGGTAGGCGGCGGCCGCCGGGCGGTCCGGATCCCGCGCCACCGTCGGCGTTCCGGCGTCGCCGGCGACCACCACCTCCGGGTCGAGCGGGACGGCGCCCAGGAACGGCAGGCCGAGGTCCGAGGCCACCTCCCGGCCGCCGCCGGAGGCGAACACCTCGGTGGTCCCGCCGCAGTGCGGGCAGGCGAAGGAACTCATGTTCTCGATGACGCCGAGCACCGGCACCTGCACCGGCTGGAACATCCGGAGCCCCTTCTCGGCGATCGTCCGGGCCACCGCCTGGGGCGTGGTCACGATGACCGCGCCGGCCAGGGCCGCGGTCTGGGCGATCGTCAACTGGACATCGCCGGTGCCCGGGGGCAGGTCCACCAGCAGGTAGTCGAGTTCGCCCCAGACGACGCCGGAGAAGAACTGCTGCACCAGCCGGGAGGCCATGGGGCCGCGCCAGATGACCGGGGTCTCCTTCGAGGAGAGCATCCCCATGGAGATGAAGCGGACGCCGTGGGCTTCCCGCGGCAGCAGGCGGCGTTGCTCGTCGGTCTCCGGGCGGTCGTCCACCCCGAACATGGTGGTCTGCGAGGGGCCGTACACATCGGCGTCGAGCAGCCCCACCCGCGCCCCGCCGGCGGCGAGGGCCACCGCCAGGTTCGCGGAGACGGTGCTCTTCCCCACCCCGCCCTTCCCGGAGGCGACCGCCACCACATTCCGGACGCCCGCCGGCTTCGACGGCGGAGGCGGCCCCGGACGCCCGCCGCCGCCCGGCCCCGGCCCGACCCCGGCAGCCCCCGCGCCCGCTCCCGGCGCCGCCACGGCCGGCGCGGCGGAGGCCGTCACCTCGGCGCGCACCGCCACCTCGGCGTGGGTGATCCCCGGCAGCGCCAGGAGCGCCTGCCGCGCCTCCTTCCGGATCGCGTCCGCGGCGGCGCTGCCCACATTCGGCAGCACCACGGCGGCGCTGACCGCCGGCGCGCAGAGACGGATATCCCGGACCTGATCCAGTTCGACCAGGTTCCGCCCGCCGAACTCGGGGTTCGGGACCCCGGCCAGCGCCGCTACGACCGCTTCGAGGTCGGGGGAGGACATCTCGGGGAATCTGCGGGGAACGCGGCGGCGCCGACGGAAATCGGTCGGATTCCGGCGCGGGGCAACCGTTTAGGATACTCCGTCGCGCCTCGCCCGCCCGGCTCCCCCGGCCCCGGGACGCGGGTCCGACTACGGGCGCCCGATCGCGAGTGATCGGGCCCGCGGGCCCGGTCCCGCGCGCCCGGCCCGGCGGCGCCGGGGCTCCCCTCCGGCGGGCGTCCGCCTCTTCGCTCCCAAGGAATCTCTTCCCATGACCCTCGACTCCATACTCTCCGCGCCGGCGACCGGGGCCGCCTTTCGGACCGGCCTCTTCCGTCTCTCCGCCCTCCGGACCGCAGCCCTGGGCCCGGCGCTCCTCCTCGGACTGCCGGCGCTGCTTCTCGCGCGGCCGGCGCCGGGCGCCGCCGCCTCGATCCCTCCCCCCGAAGGGCGTCCGGGGGCGAGCGAGCCGAACGAGCCGAACGGGCGAAACAGGGGGGCCGCGGTCCGTCGGGAGACGAACCCGCCGGGCGCGCAGGAAGCGGAACCCGGAGAACCGCAGGAGGAAGCGGCGCAGGAAGCGGAAGCGGAAGAAGCCGAGGAAGCCGAAGTGGGGTCCGACCGGCTGCGCTACTCGGAAACGGTCGTGGTGTCCGCCTCCCGCATCGAACAGGAGATCGTGAACGCGCCGGCGGCGATCACCGTCCTCGATGTGGATCAGATCGAAGGCCAGGCCTCGGGCAACTTCGCCGACCTGGTCCGGCAGGCGCCCGGCGTGAATGTGACCCAGTTGTCGAACCGGGACTTCAATGTCACCAGCCGCGCCGCCTCGGGCACGCTGGCCACCTCGCAGTTGGTGCTGGTGGACGGACGCTCGGTGTACCAGGACTTCTTCGGCTTCGTCGCCTGGGACCTGATCTCGGTGGGCCTCGAGGATCTCGAGCGCGTCGAGGTGGTGAACGGCCCGGCGTCGGCGGTCTGGGGGGCGAACGCGATGAGCGGCGTGGTGAACCTCATCACCCGCACCCCCCGGGACAGCGAAGGCACCACCCTCGACCTGCGGTACGGACGATTCGACCGGACCGTGTCCGGGGCTGACCAGGACCCCGGCAGCCTGCTCTCCGGCACCCTCACCCACGCCCGCGCGGTGAGCGACACCCTGGCCTACCGGGTGAGCGCCTCGTTCACCCAGCAGGACGCCTTCGCCCGGCCGCAGGGGGAGATCCCGAACGGCAGCGGCACGCTCTACCCGTCGGTGGCCGCTCTCGACACCCGACTGCCCAAGTTGGATGTGCGGGTGGACTGGGACGCCCCCGACCGCTCCAGCGGCCTCCGGGTCACCGGCGGCTACGCGGGGACCCAGGGAATCCTCCACTCCGGCCTGGGGCCGCTGGAGATCCGGCCCGGAGGACGCATGGGTTACGGACGGGTGCAGTACCTCCGCGACTCGATGGAGTTCGGGGCGTTCGTGAACCACACCGCCGCCGACTTCGACCTGCTGCTGGTGCAGGGGCCCGGCGGAAACAAGATCGAATCGCAACTGAACACCACCACCTACGACCTGAGTTTCAAGGACACCCGTTTCCTGGGCACGCGGCAGATCCTCAGTTACGGCGCCAGCGCGCGCTTCATCACCCTCGACCTGGGGATCGCGCCGCTCGGCAGCAGCCGGAACGAGCAGGGCGCGTATGTCAACAACGAGATCTTCTTCGGCGACCGCGTGCGCTGGATCGTCGGGGCGCGGGCCGACCGCATCAGCACCGTGGACCGCTTCGTCATCTCGCCGCGCACCACCCTGATGCTGAAGCCGACCCCGGAACACTCCATCCGCTTCTCCTACGGCCAGGCGTTCCGCGCGCCTTCGCTGACGAACAGTTACCTGCAGGTGGATGTCACCACCCCGGCGGAGTTCGACCTGCGCCCGGCGTTCCGGGGTTTCCTCCCCTGGCTCACCATCCCCGACTCCGCGCTGCCGGCGCCGGTGACCTACCGGGTGCCGTTCGTCTCGCGGGGCTCCCTCGAACTGGAACCGGAAACCCTGACCGCCTGGGAAGTCGGCTGGGCCGGCGCCCTCACCGACCGGATCGGCGGGTCCGCCGCCTTCTATCTCAGCACGACGCGGAATGTCATCGATTTCACCGACACCGAGTTCTGGTCGGCGACCCGGGTGCCGGACGGCTGGCGGGAATCTTTCGCCGAGACCACGGACTTCGTCGCCCGGCTCGCCGGGACGCTCCCGCCGGGATCGTTGCCGGAGTCGGTGGCCGCGGTGGGGCGCGACGCCGGCGCCCTGATCCCGCTCCTGGCCACGCTCGCCGATGTGCAGTTGCCGGCGGTGTTCACCTATGTGAACCGGGAGTCCATCCGGAACCGGGGCGTGGAACTGGGGCTCCACGCCGAGTTGGCCGACGCGGTCCACGGGTATGTCAACTACAGTTGGCAGGACGACCCCGAAGCCACCGGTTACAGCGAAGCCGAAATGGCGGAGATCCCCCAGCCGGCGAAGCACCGGGTGAACGCCGGCCTGAACGCCGGGATCGGAGTGGTGAACCTCGGCGTCACCGCGAGTTACCAGGGCCGCGCCTTCTGGACCGATGTGCTCACCTCGGACTACCACGGCTGGACCGAACCGTTCACCATGGTGAACACCAGTCTGTCCGTCGACCTGCTCGAGGGCCGGCTGCGACCCGGGGTCCGGGTGGTCAACCTGCTGAACCAGGACATCCAGCAGCACATCTTCGGCGATGTGCTGAAACGGCAGATCATCGGCCAACTGCGCTTCCGCTTCTGATCGTTCCCCCCCGGGGGCGGCGCCGGCGGGGGTCGGGGGCGGCGGCGGGCTCCCGGCGGCCGGCCGGGGTCAGGAAGCGGAATCCGGGGAATGGCGGCGCGGATCGAGCCTTTTCGCCGCGCGGGGCGGAGCCGAGCCGGTGACGAAGCCGTAACGGGCCGCGGCCCGGGCCGATCTCTCTCGCCGGAACGGGGCGGGAACAGCCGGCGCCGGCTTCCCCGTCAGAAGAGCGCTTGAGTCTTCCCGCGCTCCTCCCGGGCGAGGAAGGCGATCTCGGACCAGGAGCCGACCAGCGCGTTGTAGGCGAGGGCCTCCGCCGGGCGCTGCTGCCGCTCGCAGACGGCGTAGAGCCGGTGCGCCAGCAGCCGCGCCACCTCTCCTTTCGCGCGCACCTTCCGCAGCAGCCGCGCCGCCCCCATCTCCCCGTCCGTGTCGAGCGCCCGGATCAGGTGGTGGACCACCTCCCAGACCGTGAGCCGCCGATCCTTCCACGGGTCCCAGTCCCCCGGCAGTTCCTCCGGGCGCAGCAGCCGCACGCGACCGCCGCCCGAGACCAGGATCCCCGCCTCGACGAGGCCGGCGACGCTGGTGTTCTTCGCCTTCGACAGGGTCTCGGCGTCGCCGAACGCCCCTTCGTCGAAGTGGTACTGGGTGAACCAGGCCACCGCCCAGCGGGTATCACCGTCGAAGTCGCCTTCCTGCTCCGTGAGGGTCTGGTCCAGGGCCTCGTTGATGTGGCCCAGCGCCTCCCGAACCGTCAGCGGCTTCCCGTCGACATGGTTGACGCTGCGGTAGCGGCTGAACACCGCCATCCCGGGCCCGATGGCGGCCTGCGCCAGGTCCACCGGCGCGATCCCGGCCTTCTGGAGTTCGAGAAGGGCGGGCGGCAGTTCCTCTTTCAGCGCATCGATGAATTCCATCCGCCCCGCGACCGCCGCCTCGGGCGGCCGCCGCCGACAGACGAGCACGATGCTGGAAGCGAGGGCATTCGTGCCCATTCCGACCATGCGGGAGGCGTTCTCGGTTCGCATCGGCCACGTACCCGTGATGGCGAACCCGGCGGCGATGACGGCGCCGAGAAAGACCTCCCAACCGGTACTGGCCACACCGGTATCGCTCTTCGTTTCCGACTGCTTGAAGCCGTAGTAGATCGAGACCGGAAAAGACGCATGCGCCAGTTCGGAGAGGCGGCGCATCGCCCCCGTCATCCCGTCGAGGAAAAAGGCCTCCGCCGCTTCCCGGCTCTCGTGCCGGTGTGGCGTGGCGATGAGTTCTTCGGTCTTGGGCACGGCGAGGGTGGAGAACAGATCCGGCCAAGTGCTTCCCAGGGAACGACGAAGCCAGACATAGAAGAAGTCGGACAGGTCGGCGTAGCCGATGTTGTCGAAATACGGTGGATCTGTCGAAACGACTCTGCCGTAGGAGTTGCTCTGCTCCTGGGCGCTCCCGGGAATGGCGCGCCCGGACGGAGCCGCCGCTGTGGAGCCCCACCCCTTCTCGAACGCCTTGGTGATCCCGTCCACGAAGACGGCCCACGCGCCGGAACTGGAGCCGAGAGGGTTCCCCTCCGCGTAATCCCAGACGATCGGTATCGCTTGCCGGCCGAACAACTGTCGCGGACACTGGGCTATCGGCTCCCATCGGCACAGGCTGTTTCCGAGATCGGCCTGCTTGCTGAGGGCGAACGCCAGGTAGAGCGTTACCGCCTCCCCGTACGCTGTCGGGCCGGCACCTCCATCTCGCAACGAGCGTGAGTCGAACGCTCCTCCGTTTCCCTCTGCGCCGATCGCGTCCTCACCGGCTCTCGTTCTCGCTTCACCGATCAAGTCCGAAAGCGTCGTCAGCGCCGTCAACTGCCGCTCCGTGAAGAGATCGGCCCACCGAGTCATGCCGTACTGCTGCACCCGGAACCCGAGCGCCTTCTCGGGCAGGGTCGCGTCCGGTCTCCACTCCGGGGCCGCCCGAAGCGCCGCGCGCTCCTGCTCGAGAGTCGGCGGCAGATAGACGCGACCCCGTTCCCCCTCGGCGACCACGGCCATGAGTCGGGACTTCATCCGTCCCGCCCGACCCTCGGAGCGCAGGTACTCGAAAGGCATCGGAACACCCGAAACCAGACAGCGGAACATGCTGCCGCTGCCGCCGGTTCTCGTCCCGCCCTTCGTCTCCGCGATATCCGGTGGTGGACCGGTGCGGACCTCGAACCGGTAGCCGCGCCCCTCTACCACCGGTTCGACCCACGCCTCTTTCCCCTTCTTCGTCGAGAGCATGAAGGTGGAGACCAGCGGAACCTCCACCTCCGCGAACGCCGGGTTCGGGCTGTGAACCGTCCGCGCCCACAGCCAGGCGATCACCGTCAACTCCCGGCCCGCGTACCGCTCCAGGTCCGGCCGCTCCGCCGCCATCGCCTCGGTCACCCGAACCTTCGGATACAAGTGCCCGATCCGCCGCTCCGCCTCGTCCCGCATCCACTGCCCGTAGTACCGGACATCCTCCGCCAGCCCCGCCGCCCCCTTCCACTTCTTCGCCCCCAGCGCCCGCTGCCGCGACTCCGGGTTCACCGGCGGACGCCCGGCGAACTTCGGCGGGATCTCGATCATCGCCTTGTTGATGAGCACCGCCACCGGGTTCAGGTCGGAGGCATGCGCTTCGAGACCCAGCCGCTGCGCCTCCAGCGGGATCGCCCCGCCCCCGGCGAAGGGATCGTGGAAGGCCGGCAGCCGCTCCTTGTCGAAGAGTTCGGCGGCCCGGGGATGGTCGGCGTTGTCCGCGCAGGTCCGCCGCCAACTCTCCCGGATCTCCGCCCGCGCCCCCTCCAGCAACTCCTCGTTCGTCGTGTTCTCCCACTTCACCAGTTCCCGCAGGATCGCGAACAGCCGCTCCCGTTCCTGCTCCTGTTCCTCTTTCGTCCGGAAGAGGTCCGGCCGCGACGAGGGATCGTCCACGAGTTGCGCGAACAGCACCGCCCGCGCCGCCGCCAGCGGCCGCCGCGCCCACCACAGATGCAGCGTGCTCGGATGCCCGTGCCGGATGGACTTCTCCCGCGCCGCCGCCCGGTTGAGGTCGTCCAGCGGCAGCGCCACCTCGATCAACTTCCGCACCGTCTTCACGGCGTCGCTCCGCCCTTCGCTCACCGACTCCTCCCCGCGGCGACCCGGCCCCCGCCTCCCCACCGGCGGCCCTCCCCCTCGAGGCCTCCCCCGCCGTCCCGCATCCCCCCGATTATCCACCCGGTCGGAAATCCGGGAACCATGAACGACGGGAACCCTCGGCGTCCGGGCCGGACGGAGGTCGCCGGCGCGCTCGACCCGCCCCGGCGAAACGGCCTCCTCTCAGCCGGACCTCCGGTCGTCCCCGCAGGGTGGTCGATCCGCCAGGGCGGTCGATATCGGGCGTAGGGTGGTCGATCCGCCGCAGGGTGGTCGATCCGCCAGGGTGGTCGATATCCGGCGCAGGGTGGTCGATCCGCCGGAAGGTGGTCGATATCCGGCGCAGGGTGGTCGATATTGGGCGTAGGGTGGTCGATATCGGCCGCAGGGTGGTCGATATCGGCCGCAGGGTGGTCGATCGGGGCGCAAGGGTGGTCGATCCGCCGCAGGGTGGTCGATATCGGGCGCAGGGTGGTCGATCCGACGCAGGGTGGTCGATATCGGGCGTAGGGTGGTCGATCGGCCCCAGGGTGGTCGATATCGGGCGCAGGGTGGTCGATCCGGCGTAGGGTGGTCGATATCCGGCGCAGGGTGGTCGATCCGACGCAGGGTGGTCGATATCGGGCGCAGGGTGGTCGATATCGGGCGCAGGGTGGTCGATCCGCCGTAGGGTGGTCGATATCGGGCGTAGGGTGGTCGATCCGCGCAGGGTGGTCGATCCGCGCAGGGTGGTCGATATCCGGCGCAGGGTGGTCGATATCGGGCGTAGGGTGGTCGATCGGCCCCAGGGTGGTCGATATTGGGCGTAGGGTGGTCGATATCGGGCGCAGGGTGGTCGATCCGACGCAGGGTGGTCGATCCGACGCAGGGTGGTCGATCCGACGCAGAGTGGTCGATCCGACGCAGAGTGGTCGATCCGGCGAAGGGTGGTCGATATCGGGCGCAGGGTGGTCGATCCGACGCAGGGTGGTCGATCCGACGCAGGGTGGTCGATCCGACGCAGAGTGGTCGATCCGACGCAGAGTGGTCGATCCGGCGAAGGGTGGTCGATATCGGGCGCAGGGTGGTCGATCCGACGCAGGGTGGTCGATCCGACGGAGGGTGGTCGATCCGACACAGGGTGGTCGATCCGACACAGGGTGGTCGATCCGACACAGGGTGGTCGATCCGCCGGAGGGTGGTCGATATCGGGCGCAGGGTGGTCGATCCGCCGTAGGGTGGTCGATATCCGGAGCAGGGTGGTCGATATCGGGCGAAGGGTGGTCGATATCGGGCGCAGGGTGGTCGATATCCGGCGCAGGGTGGTCGATCGGTCCCAAGGTGGTCGATATCGGGCGCAGAATGGTCGATCCGCCGTAGGGTGGTCGATATCCGGAGCAGGGTGGTCGATATCGGGCGTAGGGTGGTCGATCGGCCCCAGGGTGGTCGATATTGGGCGTAGGGTGGTCGATACCCGGCGCAGGGTGGTCGATATCGGCCGCAGGGTGGTCGATCGGGGCGCAAGGGTGGTCGATCCGACGGAGGGTGGTCGATCGGGCGTAGGGTGGTCGATATCCGGCGCAGGGTGGTCGATCGGCCCCAGGGTGGTCGATATTGGGCGTAGGGTGGTCGATATCGGCCGCAGGGTGGTCGATATCGGCCGCAGGGTGGTCGATCGGGGCGCAAGGGTGGTCGATCCGACGGAGGGTGGTCGATATCCGGCGAAGGGTGGTCGATCCGACGGAGGGTGGTCGATCCGCCGCAGGGTGGTCGATATCCGGCGAAGGGTGGTCGATCGGGCGTAGGGTGGTCGATCCGCCGTAGGGTGGTCGATATCCGGCGAAGGGTGGTCGATATCGGGCGCAAGGGTGGTCGATATCGGGCGTAGGGTGGTCGATATCCGGCGCAAGGGTGGTCGATCGGGCGCAGGGTGGTCGATCCGGCGCAGGGTGGGCCGGAAAGGATCGGGAGGCGGGCGGGAAGGCGGAATCGGACTCCGAACCACCGGCGCCCGGATTCAGGAGGAACTCTTCAGGAAGCGGTCGAACCAGTCCAGGTACCGCTCGTAACGATCCTTCTGGAACGAGGGCAACCGGATCCCGTGCCCCTGCCCCGGGTAGATCACCAGGCGCGTGGGCACCCCCAGCCGCCGGAGGCTCTGGTAGAGGTTCTCGGACTGGCTGAGCGGCACGTTCCAGTCCTTCTCCCCGCAGAGGACGAGCGTCGGCGTCTCCACCCGCCCCACCTGCGAGATCGGTGACAGCCGGTCGTAGAGTTCGGGGTTCTCCCAGGGCAGGCCCAACTCCAGTTCCCACTGCAGTTGGTAGTGGTCGTTGCCGTAGGCGGCGCGGTAGTCGGTTTCGCTGGAACCGCTGATGGCCGCCCGGAAGCGGGTGGTCTTGGTGATCACATAGTTCGTCAGGATGCCGCCGTAACTCCAGCCGCCGACGCCCAGGCGCTCCGGGTCGGCGTAGCCGAGTTCGATCACCCGGTCCACCGCGGCGTTCACATCCTCGTAGTCGAGGTTGCCCCAGTCGGCCCAGATGGCGCGGGCGAAGTCCTCCCCCCGGCCCGAGGAGCCGCGCGGGTTCGCCGCCACCACCACATAGCCGTTCGCCGCGAACAACTGCCAGATCGGCTGGAAAGCGGTCGAGAACTGCGCCACCGGGCCCCCGTGGATCCAGAGGATCGTGGGGTACCGCTTCCCGGCCTCGAAGTCCGGCGGCTTGGTGACGAAACCCTGCACGGTGGCGCCGCCGGTGCTCGGGAACGAGAGGCGCTCCACCGGCGCGATCTCGAGCCCGGCGAGGAGCGCGTCGTTCTCGTTCGTCAGCCGCCGCGCTTCGCCGCCGCTCTCCCAGCCGATCACTTCCGCCGGGCGGTCCGGGGTCGAGGAGACCGCGACCCGCCGGCCGGCGCGGACCGCGAGACTGCGGGTGTCCCGCTCCCCGGCGACCACCCGCTCCGCTTCGGCAGCGGCGGCGATCGCGAAGGAAGCCACGGCGCGGTTCCCGGCGTCTTCGAGCACCGCCAGGACCCGCGCCGAGTCGGCGGTGAATCCCGGCGAGGAGAGGTTCCGGTCGAGCGCGGCGGCGATGTGGACCACCTCGTCGGTGCTGCGGTCCAGCGCGAACAGGTGGTCGGTGGCGTACCAGATGAGTTCCGGTTTGCGGTTCCCCGTGTGGGCGATCCATCTCCCGTCGGGGCTGAACACCGGGGAACGATCCGGGCCCGGGTTGCTCGTCAGCCGCACCGGTTCCGTCTCCGGCGTCGCCTCCCGGGGAATGAGGAAGAGGTCCGAGTTCCCGCTGGCGTCGGCGTCGCCGCCCTCCGGGGGCCGCACGCTGACGAAGACGATCTCGGTGGAATCCGGGGAGAACACCGGCGAGCGGTCGTCGTAGGGCCCCGCCGTCAACTGCCGGTGTTCCCCGTCGGCGGCGTCCACCAGGTAGAGGTGCTGCCGGCGCTCCCCCAGGTATCCCTGCCCGTCCCGCTTGAACTGCCGGCGGTCGATCACCAGCGGCTTCGGCGCCGCCTCCTCGCCGGCCTCCGGCGCGTCCGGATCGGGATCCGTGGAGACGACGACGAGCGCCGAACCGTCCGGCGCCCACGCGAAGGAGGACACTCCGGCCGGGAGCGCGCTCAGGGTGGTCGCCTCGCCGCCGGAGAGGGGGATCGTCCAGATCTGGGTCCGGCCGCCCTCGGCCGCGGCGAGGAACGCCAGCCGGGCGCCGTCCGGGCTGAACCGCGGCTGCGAGGCCGAGCGGCCGGGCCGGGTGAGCGCCCAGGACTCGCCGCCGGCGAACGGCGTCAACCGGATGCGGCTCTCGCTCGCGTCGTCCTCGAGGGAGATCCGGGTGACCACATAGGCGACGGTCTCGCCGTCCGGCGACAGACGCGGGTCGGACACCCGGGCGATCCCCAGCGCGTCCGCGATGCCGAAGGCGCGGGCCGACTCCCCGCCGGCCGCGGCCTGCCCCGATCCGCCGGCGGCGAACCCGGACCCGCCGGCGGCGAACCCGGACCCGCCGGCGGCGAACGCGGGCAGCGCGAGAAGCAGAGCCGGCAGCAGCAGCGCCGGCCGGGCCGGGCGGACGCTGCAACCGGCGGGAGCGTCGGCGCGAGTGAGGGGCGGGAACGACAGCGTCACGGACATGGGAGATCCTCCGAAGCGTTTCGATACCGGGAGCGGGCCGACGGATCGAACCCGAACGCCCGCCGGAGGGAACCGCCGCGCCGGCCGGGGCGCCGGAACCGGGTCAGCGGTACGACGCGACGATCCGGTCGAGAGTCTCCGGCGGCGGCCGCAGCGTCTCCGCGTCCAGCCCGGCCAGCGGCGTCTCGACCATCTCCAGCGTGTCCAGCAGCGTCCGCTTCTCCGGTTCGAGGTAGATGAGCCCGGTGAGGAACAGTTGCTGTTCGTCGGACTCCAGCAGGAGTTCCCGGGCGGCGTGCCGGTCGGTCGGGTCGTAGTCGCGCTCCAGTTTCCGGAGCCGGACATAGGAGCCGTCGTGGAGTTGCACCTCGCGGGTCTCCCCCTCTGCGTACTCGACCTCGATCTGCTCGAAGTGGGGCACGAAGTCCACCAGGTGGATGGGCTCCCGGTTGTCCCGGCCCCAGGAATAACTCTTCGTCGAACCGGCGTGGTTGTTGAAGGTCACGCAGGGGCTCAGGATGTCGATGACCGCGGTGCCGGCGTGCGCGAGCGCCCCCCGGAGGAGCGACACCAACTGCTTGGGGTCGCCGGCGAAGGAGCGAGCCACATAGGTGGCGCCGAGTTCCACCGCCATGCCGCAGAGATCGATGTTCGGCAGCCGGTTCACCTCGCCGGAGCGCAGCACCGCGTTCTCGTCGGCGGTCGCCGAGAACTGGCCCTTGGTGAGCCCGTACACGCCGTTGTTCTCGACGATGTAGATCAGCGGCAGGTTGCGCCGCACCAGGTGGACGAACTGGCCGATGCCGATGGAGGCGGTGTCCCCGTCGCCGGAGACCCCGACCGCGATCAGGTCCCGGTTCGCCAGCACCGCGCCGGTGGCCACCGAGGGCATCCGTCCGTGGACCGCGTTGAACCCGTGGCTCTTGTCGAGGAAGTACGCCGGGGTCTTCGAGGAGCAGCCGATCCCGGACAGTTTCGCCACCCGGTGCGGGCGGATGTCCGACTCGAAGAAGGCGCGGATGAGTTGGCTCGAGATCGCGTCGTGCCCGCAGCCCTTGCAGAGGGTCGAGGGCTTGCCCCGGTAGTCGCCGGGACCGAGGCCGATCCGGTTCTCCTTGGGGCGCCGGGGCGCCGCCTTCGTGGGCATGGGGGTTCGCTCTGCCTCGTCTTCGCTCGGAGTGGGAAGGGTAGATCGGTGCGGGGGTCGTCCGCCGGGTGCCGTCCGCCGCCTCAGGAGCCGCCGGGGAAGGCGTCCGCGAGCGCGTCGGAGATCGTCCGGGCGTCCATCGGCTGCCCGCTGTAGTGCCTCAGGCCGCGCAGCACGCCTTCGGGGATCCGGTCGCCGTACTCGGCGCGCAGCAGTTGCAGCAGTTGCCCGTCCCGGTTCTGGTCGAGGACCACCACCCGGCGATGGCGGACGATGAAGTCGAGCACCGAGGGGGCCAGCGGCAGCGCCCGCGGCCGCAGGTAGTCCACCTCGATCCCGGCTTCCCGCCGCAGGAAGGCCCGCGCCTCCTCGATGGCCGGATGCGAGGAGCCGAAGCCGATGATCCCCAGCGGGTTCGGCGACTCCGGCTCGTCCACCACCGGCCGGGGGACCAGGGCCCGGGCGGTTTCCAACTTGCGCTCCAGCCGGTCCATGATGCGGACATAGGCCTCGGCGCTCTCGGTGTACTCGGCGTTCTCGTCGTGGCCGCTGCCCCGGGTGAAGTAGGCCGCCGCCGGGTGGTCGGTGCCGGGCAGCGTGCGCCAGGGGATCGCGTCCCCGTCCACATCGCCGTAGCGCTGGAAGGAACCGAGCCGCTCCAGGTCTTCCTTGCCGAGCACCTTGCCCCGGTCCGGCGGCCGGTCCGGGTACTCGAAGGGGTCGGTGGCCCAGATGTTCATCCCCAGGTCGAGGTCGGAGAGGACGAAGATGGGCGTCTGCAGCCGCTCGGCCAGGTCGAAACTCTGCCAGCCGAAGTCGAAGCACTCGGCGACGGTGGCCGGCAGCAGGCAGACATGCCGGGTGTCGCCGTGGGAGAGGAGGTAGGTCGAGAGCAGGTCGCCCTGCGCGGTCCGGGTGGGCAGCCCGGTGGAGGGGCCGACGCGCTGGATGTCCCAGATGACCACCGGGATCTCGGCGTAGTAGCCGAGGCCGACGAACTCGGACATCAGCGAGATGCCGGGCCCGGAGGTGGCGGTCAGCGCCCGCGCCCCGGCCCAGCCGGCGCCGAGCGCCATCCCCACCGCCGCCAACTCGTCCTCCGCCTGCAGCACCGCGTAGGTCGCCTTGCCCTCCGCGTCCCGCCGGTGCCGGTCGAGGAAGCCGGTGAGTTGCTCGACCACGCTCGAGGAAGGGGTGATCGGGTACCAGGTGGCCACGCTGACGCCGCCGAACATGGACCCGAGCGCCGCCGCCGCGTTCCCGTCGATGAGGATCTTCCCCCGGTTGGCGTCCATGGGCGCCACCGCGTAGGCGTCGCGCTTCTCGAGGTGTTCCCGGGCGTACTCGGCCCCGATGGCCACCGCGCGCCGGTTCAGGGTCACCGCGGTCTTCTTGCCCTTGAACTGGGTGTCTATGGCGCCGTGGATCTCCTCGAGGTCGAGCGACAGCAGTTCGGCGATGACCCCCACATAGATCATGTTGGCGAGCAACTTCCGCAGCCGGACCTCGTTCGCCACCTGCCCGGCCAGTTCCTGGAAGGGCACCGGGTAGAAGATCAGGTCGTCGCGCAGCCGCTCCAACTGCAGGGTGTCCTCGTAGAGCACCGCCTTCCCCGGCGAGAGGGCGGCCACATCCTTCTCGGCGGTCTGCGCGTTCAGCGCCACCAGGAAGTCCACTTCGCGCTTGCGGGCCACGAACCCGTCGCGGTTCGCCCGGATGGTGAACCAGGTGGGCAGCCCGGCGATGTTCGACGGGAACAGGTTCTTGCCGCCGACGGGGATGCCCATGCGGAACAGCGCCCGCAGCAGCACCAAGTTCGAGGACTGGCTCCCCGAACCGTTGACGGTGGCGACCTGGATGGTCAGGTCGTTGACGATCCGCTCGGCGCCGGACCTCCCGGTCAGCGGCTCGGCGAGCGCCGCGTCAGCGGACATCTCTGGGGGGCATCGGTGTGCGGCGGGACCTCGGCCGGGGGAAACGAATTCTGCGGATGCTACCAGCGGGAGGGCGGGAGAGCCGGGGTTTTCGGCGGGCGGTGCAGACTGGTTCGGGGCGCCCGACGACCGGGCGGAAACGGGGGGCCGGAGCGTCCCCGGGGCGGCGGTCTCCACCACGCGGCGCGTTCCGGCAGCGGGACCTCGGCGACGCCGGAATCCCGGCGGCGAACCGGCCGGCCGGCCGGACCGCGGAAGGTCGGGAGGGGGACCGGGAGGCCGGATTCCGAGATTGCGGGGCCGGTGGAGACAGCGCCGCCACCCCGTCGCCACCCCGTCGGGCGAGCGCGGATTCTACCGAAGGAATCACCCGTCCCGACCGCCGGATCCACTCCCGGCGGGCTCTTCGGGGAGGGCTGTCTAAACTCCCGCTCCCCGGCCCCCCGGCGACGGCGCGCCCGGGAGAACTCTCATGCGTCCCACCTGGCAGGGGAACCTGAAACTGGCGCTGGTGCTGGTGCCGGTGCGCGCCTACCCGGCGGCGCGGCCCAAGGCGGTCAGCATGAACCAACTCCACGAGGAGTGCGGCGCCCGCATCCGGCAGGTCCGGCGCTGTCCCAACTGCGACCGGGAGGTGGAACGGGACGAGATCGTCAAGGGCTACGAGTTCAGCAAGGACCAGTATGTGGTCCTCTCCGAGGAGGACCTGAAGGGGCTGCAACTCCCCTCGCTGCGGACGCTGGACATCGTGCAGTTCGTCGAGGAGAGCGAGATCAACCCGCTCTACTACCACGGCTCCTACTACCTGGCCCCGGGGAACGAGGTGGCCGCGGGGCCGTTCCACACCATCCTGGAGGCGATGCGGGTCTCCGGCCGGGTGGCGGTGGCCCAGATGGTGCTGAACGGCAAGGAGCGGGTGGTCGCGATCCGGCCCGGGGAGGGGGTCTTCGTGATGTCCTTCCTGTACTACGGCGACGAGGTGCGGGCGGTCTCGGAGATCGAACAACTGCCGGCGGCGGTGCAGCCGAACGCCGCGGAGACGGCGATGGCGAAGCAACTCCTCGACTCCTACGCCAAGCCCTTCGAGACCGACGCCTTCGAGGACAGTTACCGGAAGCGGTTCCTGGAGATCGTCGAGGCCAAGCGTCGGGGCGAGGAAGTCGTCGCGCCGCCGGCGGTCGAGCCCCAGCGGGTGGTGAACCTGATGGACGCGCTCAAGGCGAGTCTGGCCCGCATCGAGGCCGATCCGGCGTCCCCCGGCGAGACCGCCCCGGCGCCGGCGGACTCCGGCGAGAGCACCGACGCCAAGCGCCTCGCCGGTTGATCCCCCGCCGGTTCCCCCGCTCGCCCCGCCGCCGCCCGCCCGATTCCGGGCGCCCAATTCCGAGTGCCCAATTCCGAGTGCCCGATGCCGGGCGAGTGGTGGCCGCGCGGCCGGTTCCGAGGGCCGGGTCGCCGCCCACGCGGTTCCTCCCAACCACCCCGCTGCCGACCGTACGGTGGCCGACCATCCCGTCGCCGACCGGCGGGTCGCTCGCTGTCCGATGGCCGGGCACCCGGTTTCCCGCGGCCCGGTCGCTGCTCTCGCCGGCCCGCCGGGTCGGTGGCCCGCCATCGGGCGAGCGGGAGAGTCGCCGGCGGGGCCGCGCTGCCGCCGGCAGGGACGCGCTGCCGCCGGCAGGGACGCTCTGCCGCCGGCAGGGACGCTCTGCCGCCGGCAGGGACGCTCTGCCGCCGGCAGGGACGCTCTGCCGCCGGCGGGGACGCTCGGTCTCCGGCCGCTACCCGCCGCACGGATCCGGTTCGACCCCGGGGTGTGTCCGCTGCCCGAATCGCCCTGCCCCGAATCGCCCCGCCCCGAATCGCCCCGCCCGACGCACCGCCTCGAAGCGCCCCGCCCAAAGCGCCCGCCTGCCGACACCCGCCGCCGGACACCCCGCGGCCCGATGTCCTGCGGCCTGAGACCCTGCCCCGCGAGGCCCCGTCCCGCGAGGCGCCGCCCGGGGAGCCGGCGGCCGGCGGCCCTTCCGCCCCGCTGAGCCGTCGGCGGCAGACGACCCGGCTTCCGGCGGCGAACCGCGAGTGGCGAGCCCGGCCCGGTTGACCGGCGGCTCGCCGGGGGCGGCGTTTCCGGACGGCTGGCTCGCCGACGGGCTTCCGCCGATGCTGGCCGGGACCGGCCGCCCCTTCGACTCCGCCGAGCACCTGTTCGACGCCAAGTGGGACGGGCTGCGATCCATCGCCTTCTTCGGCCCGACCGTCCGGCTGCAGGCCCGGAGCCTCCGGAACCAGACGCCGCAGTTCCCCGAGATCCGGGCGGCGCTGGCGCAACTGCCGGGCAGCGGCGTCCTCGACGGCGAGATCGTGGTCCTCGACGGCTCCCGGGCCAGTTTCCAGCGGGTCATGGAGCGGAACCGACTCACCGACCCGACCCTCATCCGCCGGGCGGCGGCGCGGCGCCCGGCGTTCTTCGCCGCCTTCGACCTGCTGCACCGGGACGGGGAACTGCTGACGGCGGCGCCGCTCCGGGAGCGCCGGCAGCGCCTCGACGAGTTGCTGCCGGCCGCCGTGCCGCCCGGCGCGGGGACCCTCTTCGCGAATCCCAAGTCGTTCGGCGCCGGGCTCCGTTTCTACGCCGCCATGCGCGAACAGCAGTTGGAAGGCATGGTGGCGAAACGCCTCGCGAGCCCCTACCGCCCCGGCGAACGCAGCGACGACTGGCTCAAGGTGAAGATCCGCCGCCGACACCCCTGCGTCGTCTTCGGCACCCTCCACCGGGGCGCGGACGGCCCGGTGCGCTCCCTCGTCGTCGGCGCCTGGACCCCGGAGGGCCGCCCGGCCTGGCTCGGCAATGTGGGCAGCGGCCTCGACGACGCGACCCGCGCCGCCCTCCGGGAACAGTTGCGCGACCTGGAAGTCCCCCGCCCGGAGGGCTTCCCGGCCGAGGGCGACGGCGTCCTCCGCTTCGTCCGCCCGGTCCTGGTCGCCCTCGTCGAGTACCTGGAAGTCACCCCCGGCGGCCACCTCCGCCACCCCGCCTTCCTCGGCTTCCTGAACCAGGACCCCCGCACCTGCCGCCCCCCGGAGTAGGACGGCGCGCGCCGAAGTTGCCTCGCGGTCGTCCCCGCCCCGGGGCCGCCACGGCGACTGATATCCTCGCCCGGTTTCGGCGCTCCCGGGATCCTTCGGGGCGAGCCCCGGCGCCGGAAGACGCGAAGCGATGTACAAGACCACGGCATACACGCTCTCCCACCTGTTGCGGGAGATCGAAGCCGGGAAGTTGGCGCTCCCGGACATCCAGCGCCCGTTCGTCTGGAAACCGGCACAGGTGCGCGACCTGTTCGATTCGCTCTACCGGGGCTTTCCGGTCGGGACGCTCATGCTCTGGGAGACCGGCGCCGAGGTCGGGACGAAACAGGTGGGCGGCGGCGCGACGGACACCGTTCCCAAGTTGCTCATCATCGACGGGCAGCAGCGCCTCACTTCGCTCTACTCGGTCATCAAGGGCGCTGCCGTGTTGACGAATTCCTTCGAGAAGAAGCAGATCCGCGTGGCTTTCCGCCCCACCGACGAGACCTTCGAAGTCACCGACGCCGCGATCCGCAGCGATCCGGAGTTCATACCCGACATCAGCCAACTCTGGCGCGGCCGCTACAAGAAGACCGTCCACTCGTACCTGGAGCGTCTGCAGGTCAAACAGGAGGAGCCGATCGACGACGACCGCGAAGAGGAACTCGAGAATCGTATCGACCGGGTGCGCGATCTCCGGAATTTCTCCTTCCAGGTCATCGAGATGAGCGACCGGGCGGACGAGGAACAGATCGCGGAGGTCTTCACCCGCATCAATTCCAAGGGGATCAGCCTGAACCAGGCGGATTTCATCCTGACGCTCCTGTCGGTGCACTGGGAGCAGGGACGGCGGGATCTGGAGCGGTTCTGCCGGGACGCGACCGACCGCTCGGCCCCCGGATCTCCCGCCAATCCCTTCATCGAGCCCTCCCCCGACCAGATGCTGCGCGTGGCGGTCGGCCTGGCCTTCCGCCGGGGGCGGATGCAGACGATCTACCAACTTCTGCGAGGCAAGGATCTGGAGACCGGCGTCGCCACCGCGGAACGGCGGGACGAACAGTTCGAGAAACTGCGCCGGGCCCAGCGCGCCGTCCTGGAGCGCGGCAACTGGAGATCCTTCCTGCGTTGCCTCCGTCGCGCCGGATTCCACAGCGGCCGCGTCCTCACTTCGGCGAACGCGCTGCTCTACAGTTACCTGCTCTGGCTCATCGCCAAACAGGACTTCGGGATCCGCGGCGACGACCTCGAGCGTCTGATCGCGCGCTGGTTCTTCATGGCCCACACCAGCGGCCGTTACACCTCCTCGCCCGAAACCGTGATCGAGACCGATCTGCGACGGTTGCATTTCCCGTCCGGGGACAGCGACGACTTCCGGGATGCTCTCGACGGAGTCATCCGTTCGACCCTGACCAAGGACTACTGGGAGATCACGCTGCCCGCCAAACTGGAGGGAACCGGAGCCAAATCGCCGGCCCTGTCGGCGTACTGGGCGGCTCTCGCCCTGCTGCGCGCGGAAGTGCTGTTCTCGGATACCCCGGTGGCGGACCTGCTCCACCCGGATCACATCGCGAAGGCCGCGCCGGAACGAAAACTCCTGTTTCCTGCGTGGCAACTCGAACGCGAGGGCCGCGACTGGCGACAGATCTACACGATCGCCAACCTGGCATTCGCACAGTGGCCCGACGGCGTGGACGAGAAGTCCGACACGCCCGCCGAGATCTGCGAACAGGCGGCCCTCCGGTTCGATCCGGACCGGAGAAAGCGACAGGAGTACTGGCACGCCCTTCCCGCCGGCTGGCAGCACTCCGACGACTATGCGAAGTTCCTCGAGCGGCGCCGGCACCTGATGGCCCGAGTCGTACGGGACGGTTTCGAGACCCTGTCGGGCGAGAACGGCTCGTTCGACTTGAGTATCGCCGACCTGATCGGGCGCGGAGAATCGGAGACCGTCGAGTTCAAGTCGACGGCCCGGACGAACCTGAGGGCGCCCAAGATGGATCCGAAGAAGGGCGATCCCAAGATCCGGCATGTGATCGCGAAGACCGTCTGCGGCTTCATGAACAACGAGGGCGGTTCCCTGTTGATCGGAGTCGCGGATGACGGAGGGGTCCCGGGAATCGACGCCGAGATGGCACTGCTGTCGAAGCCGGACACCGACGGATACGAACTCCTCGTTCGCGGCATTCTGGGAAGTCACCTGAGCATCGCGACGGCGCAGATCGTCCGCATCGGCTTCGAGAAGCTGGCCGGGAGGACGGTGTGCCTGGTCCGAGTCGGCGCCGCTCCGAAACCGGTGTTCTCGAAGCCTCCGGCGGGCGGTGCCGAACCGATCGAGTTCTGGGTTCGGAGCGGCAACCAGACGGTCCAGTTGTACGGCGACCGGGCCGAGGACTACAAGAAGCAGCGATTCGACTGAATTCCGGCGGGTCACGGCATCCGGTCCGACCGGCCGTGCCGCAACGCGGACGAAGAGAGTCCGACTACTCCCGGAGGAGGTCGAGGATCGAGCGGACCAGGCCGCCGGTGAGACCCCAGATGTCCCTGGGATTCTCCGGGCCGCCGGTGCGGTAGCGCCACATCCGGATCGGTCGGATCTCCGCCGCGGAGAGGCCGAACGCGCCCGGCGGGGGGCGGCGCACCTCCGAATCCTCCACCTCCGGCGACAGCAACTCGGCGAGCGGCGCCTCGAAGATCTCCTCCACTTCGGGGCCGGCAGCGAAGGAAGCGCCGGGCGCAACCAACCCGACGAACGGGACCAGCCGGAATCCCTGGATCGTCCGCCACTCGTCGAGCGGCCCGAGCACCTCGACCGCGGCCGGGTCGAGGCCGATCTCTTCCTGCGCCTCCCGGAGCGCGGCGGCCAGGTCCGAAGGATCGCCGGGATCCACCATGCCCCCGGGAAAGGAGATCTGCCCCGGCTGCCGGCGGAGGCCCGGCGCCCGCCGGGTGAACAGCAACCGCCGGTCGCCCGCGCTCCCGGTCAACGGCGCCAGCACCGCCGCGCTCCGACCCCCGCCGGAAACGCGCCGGCGCGTCCGCCCCGACAACCGGGCCGCGATCCGAGCCGGCACCGGTTCCACCAGCGACCGCACCCCCCTCACCGCCGACCCGCCGCTCCCCGCACCCTCTCGCTCACCGACTCCCGCCTCGACCGACGACTCGACTGCCTCCGAGTCCGACCTTCCGACTCTCTCCCGATCCGACGCTCAGAGTCCGGCTCCGACCGACACTCCGACTGCCGTTCCGTCCGACCCGCCGACCGCCGCTCCGCGCACACCAACGACAGCCACACCATCAGACGCTCCGACTGCCGCCCGGCCCGGTCGGCCGACTCCCGCCGCACCGAACGCCCCGACCCCCGCCGCGCCCGGCGCTTGAAGCAGCCCAACCGTGTCGTCATCTATCGGGATCTCGGCGGAAGGGTGATCGGGCGATAGTCGAACAACGGACTCTTCCTGCTTTCCTTCCGGCACGTTCGGCGACGCGAGCTGAAGGCGATCCAACGACGGACAGGCACAAGCCCGAAGTAGGGCAGCGCACGGTGGGGCCTGCCAAGAACCCCACATGGCACCTCGCCCCTGACGGGGCCGGTTACGGCGGGCAGAATTACACCGTGTCGCGTGCGCCGTGCGGGAGCGTAGCACCTCCGGCGCGGTCAGTCCGCCGCGCTTTCTCCCGGCCGACCTCTCCGCCTCCCGACACTCCACCCGGCCCGCCGACCGCTGCTTCGCCCGACCAGCCGACAGCCGCCCAGCCCAGCAGTTCGACTCCGGCCCCGTCCGACCGTCCGACTCCCCACCCGACGGTCCGTCCGACCACCGCCCCGGCGGGCCCGCCGATCCCCGCTCCCCCCGACCCTCCACCCGGCGTTCCGGCGGGCGGGAGGGGGCGCCCGGCGGAGCGGTCGGTCAACTTCCGCGCCAATATACTCGCCGAATCCCCCGCCCCGACCGCTTCCCCCCTGCCGCGATGACTGCCGCGATGACCACCCCGACCCGACGCCGACCCTTCCCTCTCGCCGCCGCCTTCGCCCTCGGCGCCGCGTTCGCCGCCGGGCCGGCCCTCGCCCAGACCCAGGTGATGGTCGGCTCCGCCAGCGAGACCGCCGGCGAGTCGGAGTGGACGCTCGGGATCGGGTACGACTTCGACTTCCCCGCCCTGCCCTTCTCCGTCGGCGTCCTCGGACAGACCGGCGTCGGCCGCCGGGAGGCCTCGGCGGACATCGAGGCGCGGCGCACCTTCCCGGCGCGCGGCTTCGGCGTGGTGAAGGTGGGACTGCTCCCGGCCCCCGGTTTCGGCGTCCACCTGGGCGCCGGCGCCGGGGTCTCGGCCCGGTTCCGCACCGTCGGCGCCGACCGCTCCTGGACCCCCGCGGGGATCGCCCTCGCCGGGTTCTCCGCCGGGCGGGTGAGCCTCGAAGTCCAGTACCAGCGCGACTTCGCCGAAGAGCCGGTGAACCGCTGGGTGTACCTGCTCGGGGTCGCGTTCTGATCCGGCCCGCGGCCTGTTCCGCCCCGACCCGGGTGGACCTGGCCGGCGGCACCCTCGACATCTGGCCGGTGGCGCTCCTGGTCCCCCGGGCGGCCACGCTGAACGCCGCGATCTCGCTTCGCGCCCGCGCGGAAGTGGTCCCCGCCCCCCGTTACCGGGTGGTGAACCGGCAGCGGGGCCTGGACGCGGCCGCGGACGCGCTCGGAGACCTCTTCGAGCCCGAATTCACGGCCCTCGCCGCCCGCCTGGTCGCCTTCTTCGACCCCGGGGAGCCGGTGGAGGTCCGCTTCCACACCACGGCGCCCCCGGGCTCCGGCCTCGGAGGCTCCTCCTCGCTGGGGATGGCGATCGCCGGAGCGCTGAACGAGGCCACCGCGGCCGGCTGGAGCGTTCCCGAACTGGCGCGCATCGTCATGGACACCGAAGTGCGGATCCTGCGGACGGCGACCGGGGCGCAGGATCAATTCGCGGCCGGGCTCGGCGGCGTCCACCTCCACCACTGGGAATCGCCGGCGCCCCGCGCGGAGCCGCTCCCCTGGGGCCGGGAGGGCGAGGACCCGCTGGCCACCCGCTTCCTCCCGGTCTTCACCGGCGAAGCCCATTCCTCGGCCGCCTCGAACCGGAGCGTGCTGGAACGCATCCTGGCCGGGGAACCGGAGGCGCTCCGGGGCATCGGGGAGATCGCCGAGGCCGCCTTCGGGATGGCGGAGGCGCTGCGGCGGAACGACTGGGACGCGGTCGCGGCGATGCTCGACCGGGAGTGGGCGGCGCGGAAGTCGCTCTCCCCGGCGGTGACCACCCCGACGCTCGACCGGCTGGAAGCGGCGCTCCGGGCCGGCGGCGCCCGCGCGGTCAAGGCCTGCGGGGCCGGGGCCGGCGGAACCCTGCTGGCGCTCGCGGACCCGGCGGAGCGGGAGGCGACCCGCGCCGCCGCCGTCGCCGCCGGCGCCGAGGTCCTGCCGGCGGCGACGGACTTCGCCGGACTGCGCCCGGAGCCGCCGCCGGACGCCTGAACCGGGAAGCGGTCGGTCGTCGGAGCGCCGGATGGCCGCAGGCCCCTCGGACGCGGGCGCCGGGACCGCGGGGGTCGAACACCCCGCCGGCGCCCTCGCCGACCTCGAAGCGGCCGGCGGCGCGCTGGCGGTGGACCTCGGCGAAGTCCGGGTCGCCCTCTTCCGCTGCGAGGGCCGGGTGTTCGCGCTGAACGAGACCTGCCCCCACCGGGGGGGGCCGCTCCACTCGGGAGAGGTCCGGGACGGGGTGGTGCGCTGCCCCTGGCACGACTGGCAGTTCGACCTCCGCACCGGGGCCTCCCCGCTGAACCCGCGTTCCCGGGTGGCCGCCTACCCGGTGCGGGTGGAAGCGGGCCGGGTGTTCGTCACCCTCCCGGCCCGGGACTGACGCGGCCCCGGCGGTCTCTGCCCCGGCGGAGAGCCGGAACCCGCCGGCGCCCTCAGGCCGCCGCCGCGCGGAGTTCCCGGTAGCGCTCCACCGGCAGGTCGGAGCCGAACCGCTTGCCTCCCACGCGCTGGTGGAAGTCGGACCCGCCGGACACCAGGAGCCCCAGCGAGTCGGCGACCGTCAGGTAGTCCGCCCGCTCGCTCTCGGTCTGCTCCGCATGGAAGACCTCGAGCGCCCGCACCCCGCAGTCCCGCAGCATCGGGATCAGGACCTCCTGGTCGTCGAGATACTTGGGATGCGCCACCGAACTGATCCCGCCGGCGGCGTGCACCATCCGGGCGGCCTCGGCCACGCCGACCTTCCAGCCGTAGCGCACATGCGCGACCTGCCCGTCGCCCAGGTAGCGGTCGAAGGCTTCCTTCCGGTCGCGCACATACCCCTTGCGGATCAGGGCGTCGGCGACATGCGGACGGCCGAGGGACTGTCCGTGGAACTCGGCGGCCACTTCCGCGAAGGAGAGTTCGATCCCCGCTTCGGCGAGGGCGGCGCAGGTCTCGGCGACCCGCTCCCGGCGCCGGGCGGCGACCTCGGCGAAGAACTCGGTGAGCACCCGGTCTTCCGGGTCGAGGAACAGGCCGAGGAGATGCACCGACTCCCGACCGTGGCTGCAACTGATCTCCACCCCGCTCACCAGTTCGATCCCGTGGAGCGCCGCCGCTTCCCGCGCGGCGGGGATCCCGGACAGGGCGTCGTGATCCGTCAGCGCCAGCACCCGCACCCCGTCGGCGGCCGCCTGTTCGACCACCTCCGCCGGCGAGAGGACGCCGTCCGACTCGGTGGAGTGCGAGTGCAGGTCGATCGCCCCGGCGGTCAGGGGCGGCGGCGAGGAAGCGGAGTTCGGCAAGCGGGTCAGTGTAACGGTCGCCCCGTCCGCCGGAGCCCGGCGCGGCCTTCGCTAGAATCGGCGCGATCCGGCCTTCGGGCCGGCGACCCCCCGCGCACCCGCTCCCCCCTCGTTCCCCGAAGCGGCGGAGCCCGGCCCCCCGGAGACGACCGATGCTGCAACTGACCGATGTCGCCGCGACGAAAGTCGCCGAGTTCCTGGCCCAACACAACCGCCCGGAGGCCCTCCTGCGGGTGCGGGTGGTCGGCGGCGGCTGCTCCGGGTTCCAGTACCAACTCGCCCTCGACGACGAGTCCCGCGACGGGGATCAGGTCATCGAGCAGAACGGCGTGAAGATGCTGGTGGACGAGCGCAGCCTGCCCTACCTCGACGGCACCGAGATCGACTATGTCGAGGACCTCATGGGCGCCGGGTTCCGCTTCAACAACCCGAACGCGGTCTCGAACTGCGGCTGCGGGGAGTCCTTCCAGGTCTGACCCCCGCCGCCGGGCGGCCCGGCCCCGATCGCGTCCCCAGTCGCGTCCCCGATCGCGTCCCCGATCCCCCTCCCGGCCCGATTCCCCGCCCGATTCCGCTCCCGGACCGCCGCCTGATCCGCCCCCCGGCGCCGGGTCGAGCGCCCCGGAGGCGGGCGCCGAAGCCCGGGATCCGCGAAACGCGGCCCGCTCCGTCCGGTGATCGTGGAGAAAAGCCCGGCCGCCGGCGTCGCCGACCGACGGAGTACCCGGTCAAGCACCCCGGGGTCCCGCCGGCCGAGGCCTCCGGGCCGCCGGCGAACGGGCGCGGAACGGATCGTGAGCGGAACCGTCGCCGCCCGGCCGGCGACCCGGCTCGCCGGAGGCCGTCTCCCGGTCGTCACGCCGGTCCGGTTCCGCCCCGCTGCCGGAGGCATCCCTGCCGGAGGATCCCTGCCGGACCCGTATCCACCGGTTCGCCGACGGCCCGGAGGTCGGCGTCGCCGGGCAGCGAAGTTCCCGATCGGGCGCGGGACGCCGGCCGGGGCGCCGCCGCCGAGCGGGCACGGAACGGATCGTGATCCATACCGGCGCCGCCCGGCCGGCGGCCGGCCTCGCCGGGGACGGTCTCCCGGTCACCGGGCGGTGAGGTCCTCCCACCGGCGCACCCGGCGGCCGGCCGGAGCGACGGACCCCGCCGCGGAGCGGATCGTGATCGGAACCGGCGCCGCCCGGCCGGCGCCCGGACTCCGCCGGGGGCGGTCTCCCGGTCGCCGCACCCGCCGGGTTCTTCGACCCGCAGCCGGAAGCGTCCTCCGGATTCGCCTCCGCCGGGTCGGCAGCGGCCCGGAAGCCGGCGTCACCGCGCAGCGAAGTCCCCACCGGTGCGCCCGGGGGCCGGCGTTCGCCTCCGCCGGGTCGGCAGCGGCCCGGAAGCCGGCGTCACCGAGCAGCGAAGTCCCCATCGGCGCGCCCGGGGACCGGCCGGGGCGCCGGGGCCCCGCCGCCGCACGGACGCGGACCGGGTCGTGATCGGGAGCGTCGCCGCCCTGCTCGCGGCCCGGCTCGCCGGAGGCAGTCTCCCGGTCGTCGCGCCGGCCCGGTTCCTCGACCCGCTGTCGGAGGCGTCTCCGGATTCCGGTCCGAACGGCCCGGCCGCGGCCCGGAGGCCGGCGTCGCCGAGCGGGGAAGTCCCCCACCGGTGCGCCCGGACGCCGGCGGGGTTCTTCGACCCGCAGCCGGAAGCGTTCTCCGCATTCGCCTCCGCCGGGTCGGCAGCGGCCCGGGGACCGGCGTGGCCGGGCAGCGAAGTCCCCATCGGCGCGCCCGGGGGCCGGCCGGGGCGCCGGGGCCCCGCCGCCGAACGGACGCGGACCGGGTCGTGATCGGGAGCGTCGCCGCCCTGCTCGCGGCCCGGCTCGCCGGAGGCAGTCTGCTGGCCGCGGCGCTGATCCGCTTCCGCCACCCGCTGCCGGAGGCCTACTCCCGGTTCGTGGCCGCGGGTTCGGCAGCGGCCCTGCTCCTCGCCGCCGTCCTGGGCCGGAACCGCCCGGAAGCCGGCCTCTGGGGAACGCTCTTCCTCCTGACGCTCGGGATCTTCCTGGGGATGCGCGAGGCCGCGCGGGACGAAACGGCGCCCCCGACGAGCGACTCCGCCCTCCCGCCGCCCCTCCCGCCGGCTCGCCGGATCCTCCGCCCGGTCGGCAGCGCGTTCCGGCGGCGGCCCCGACTCCCGGCGGCGGCGCTGGCGCTCGTCGGACTCGCCGCGGCGCTCGCCTCCCCGCTCTGGTCGCTGTTCCTCGCCCCCGAGCCCGGCGGGCCGGCGCTCCCGCTCCTCGCCGCGCTCTCGGGGACCCTGCTCCTCGGCGCCACCGCCGCCACGCTGACCCTCGGGCACTGGTACCTGGTGGACACCGCGCTCTCGATCCGGCCGCTCGCCGCCGGGTCGGCGCTGTTCCTCGGCGCGGCCGGGTTCCGCTGCCTGGTGGCCCTGGCGGCGCTCCTGACCGGCGGCGCCGCGGCGCTGCGGCTCGCCTCCCCGGCTGATCTGGTCTATTCCACCACCGCGCTGTTCTTCTCCTTCCGGGCGATCACCGGTCTGGCCGCCCCGCTGGCGCTGGCCTTCCTGGTCCGTTCGACGACCCGCATCCGCTCGACCCAGTCCGCCACCGGCCTCCTCTATGTGGCCCTGATCCTGGTCCTGTTCGGGGAACTCACCGCCATCTTCCTGGAGATCGTGAGCGGCGGCGCGCTCGCCTGAGCCCCCGGCCCCGGACGCCGCCCCGACCCCGCCGCACCGGGCCGCTCCGCCGACACCCTGCCGCCGGAAGACGCCGCCGGAAGACGCAGCCGGAAGACGCCGCCGACCCCCGCCGGGGGGCCCGGCAGTACGCTTTCTCCGGCGCGCGGCCGCCCCGAGCCGGCCGCTCCCGGCGCCGATCCTCCCCGATCCCCCACTTCTCCGAACAGGACTCGCCCGATGGTCCCGCCCCGCCCCACTCGCCGGCGTTTCCTCGCCGGCGCCGCCGCTTCCCTGGCGCTGGCGCCGGTGGTTCCCGTCGCCCGCCTGGCCGGCGCCGGAAGCGCCGGCGAACGCCCGCCGGAGGAGGAGAGCCTCCCGGAGTGGGTCGCCGCCGCCCGCCGGGAGATCCCCGCCGCCGGGGAGAGCCGCTACTTCCAGACCGGCGGCATCGGCCCCTCGCCGAACGCCGTCATCCGCGAAGTCCGGGAACGGCTGGAATTCCAGAACCGGAGCCCGGCAGACCCCCGCTTCTCGACCCCGATGGCCGCGATCGAGCCGGACCTCCGGGCGCTGCTGGCCCGCGTCTTCGGCGCCGGGACCGAGGAGGTGGCCCTGACCCACTCCACCTCCGAGGGCATCTCCATCGTCGCCTGGAGCCTCGACTGGCGCCCCGGCGACGAAGTGGTGATCTCGAACACCGAACACCCGGCGAACGTGATCCCCTGGTACGTCCTCCGCGACCGCTTCGGCATCGGCCTCCGGGTGCTGGACCTGTCGCCGGGGACCGATCTCCTCGCCGAGGCGAGGAAACACCTGACCCCGAAGACCCGGATGGTGAGTCTGAGCCAGGTCTCCCGCAACAACGGACGCCGCCTCCGCCCCGAGGAGTCGGCGGCCCTGGGCGCCCTGCTCCGCTCCCGGGGCGTCCGCTACCACCTCGACGGCGCCCAGGGGCCGGGGGCGGTGCCGACGCACTTCCGCGACCTCGGCTGCGACTGCTTCTCGACCTGCGGGCACAAGTGGCTGCTGGGCCCGAAGGGGACCGGCGCGCTCTTCGTCCGCCGGGAGATCCTGGACGAAGTGCTCCTCAGTTGGGCGGGCTCGCACAGCCACGAGACCATGGATTACGAGGGCGGCTACGAACTGCTCCCGAGCGCCGCCCGCTACGAGTTCGGCACCCGCGCCCTCGCCGACTTCGCCGGGTTCGCCCGCGCGGTGGAATGGATGGAGGGCGTCGGCCTGCGGCGGATCGAGTCCCGCATCGCCGCGCTCGTGGCCTACGCCGAAGAAGCCGCCCGCCGCACCGGCGCGCTCGCGGTCTCCTCGCCGACCACCCCGCCGGACCGTTCCGGGGTGTTCGTCGTCCGACTGCCGACCGGCGCCGACGCCACCGCCCTCTACCACCGCCTGGCCCGGGAGGAGCGGATCCTGGCCTCCCCGGTGCGGGACGAACGCGACTTCCGCCTCTCCATCCACTTCTTCAACACCGAGGAAGAGATCGACCGGGCGCTCGCCGCCATCCTCTCCGCGGTGGCCTGAATGCCGACCCGGGCCCCGGGGATCGGCTTCTACTGCGACCGCTGCGACCGCTACTCGACCTGGACGCCCCCCTTCTCCGAAGAGAAGGCCCGCTGCTCCCACTGCGACCACCCGAACCCGCCGACGGAAGCGGCGCGCCGGCTGTCCGGGGAGGCGGCGCCGACCCTCGGGGACTGCCTCCAGTGCGGCAATCCGGAGTTGTACCGGAAGAAGGATGTGCCGCAGCAGATCGGCTGCGCGGTGGTGCTGAGCGCGGTGGTGCTCTCCACGGTGGCCTACGCGCTCTGGGACTTCCCCGGCGCCTTCGTGGTCTTCGCGGCGGTGGCGCTGCTCGACTTCCTGATCTACCGGCGGCTGGGCGAAGTCACCGTCTGCTACCGCTGCCACGCCGAATTCCGGCGGTTCCCGGTCGATCCGCGCCACGGCGCCTTCGACATGCACCGCGCCGAGGAATACGAAGCCGACTGACGGGCGGTGTCCGGGCCCGGAAGCGGCCGGCCGGAGCGGCTCCCTCCGTCCGGCGACCCGGGCGCGCCCCGGCAGCGGCCCGGGATCGACACCCGGCCCCCCGCGCGGGTCCGGCCACTCGGCGCCGCGGCCCCTTCGACAGCCCTCTCGCCGAGGGGCCTTCGGAACGCGCCGCCGCCGCCGCTCGTTTCCCCCGGTCCGCCCCGCGTCCCCGCCCGCCGGCAGTGACCCGATGCGGCCGGCGATCGGCGCTCCCGGAGTCTCCCGATCGCCCCCCGAAATCGACCGGCCCGTCAATATCTCGGCGCCGAACTGTCGGCGTGGACGGTTACGCTCCACCGGCTTTCCCTTCCCTTCGATTTTCCCGTTCTCGATCATGTCCGTCCAAGTATTCCAGGATCCCCGCTCTCCGCTCGAACCGATCCCCAGGAGCCGGGACACCAATCCCCTCACCGTCCTCTCGGCCGGCGAGCGGCTCCACTACGGCGCCGCCTACGAAGTCGCCCTGGGGGAGGTGGCGCCGAGAAGCCGCGAAATGGAGCGCGCCGGCCGCATCCCGCCGGACCTGGTGGAGACACTGGCCCGCTACGGGTTCTTCGGGGTCGCCGCGCCCGAACAGTTCGGCGGCAGCGGGATGGATTTCTTCGGCGTCGTCCTGGCGGTGGAGGCGCTGGCGCAGGCCGACGCGGCGGTAGCGTTGCTGGTGGAGGTCCACAACACCCTGATGGTCGGGGCGATCGACGAATACGGAACGCCGGAACAACGGTTCCGCCTGCTGCCGGCGGTGGCGCAGGACCGCCTGGGAGCCTTCTCCCTTTCGGAGGCCGAGGCCGGCAGCGACGCCTTCGCGCTCCGCACGGCGGCGCGCCGGAAGGGCGACGGATTCGTGTTGAACGGGGCGAAAGCCTGGGTCTCGGGAGCGGAGCAGGCGGGTCTGTTCCTGGTCTTCGCCCGTACCGGCGCGGGCGACCAACCCGTCTCCCGCGGCCTGACCGCGTTCCTGGTCGAGCGCGGGAACCCCGGCCTCACCATCGGCCCGCCGGAGAAGAAGGTGGGGCTCAAGGCGTCGAGCACGAACCCGCTGTTCCTGCGGGACGCGTTCGTCCCCGACGACATGGTGCTGGGCGAGGTGGGAGGCGGGCAGCGGCTCGCTCTCAGGCTGCTCAATACCGGGCGCATCGGGATCGCCGCGCAGTTGGTGGGCATCGGACAGGCGGCCCTGCGGCTGGCGATCGACTATGCGAGGGAGCGCCGCGCCTTCGGCCGGCCCATCGGCGCCAACCAGGCGGTGCAGTTCTCCCTGGCCGAAGCCGCCACCGAAGTGGAAGCGGCGCGGGTGCTCACCTGGAATGCGGCCCGGATGGTGGACCAGAACAACGAGGTCCGCTACCCGGCGGCGATGGCCAAGTTGAAAGCGCAGCGCATGGCCGAGTCCGTGACCGGCCTGGCGGTCGAGATCCACGGCGGCGTCGGCTACACCGAGGACTGCCTGGCCGAGAAACTGTGGCGCGACGCCAAGGCGGGGACGATCTACGAGGGCACCGAGAACATCCAGTTGCTCACCATCGCCCACGGACTGCGCCTCCCGTAGGCGCCTCGCCGGCCGGCCGCCGGCGAACCGCGTTACGCGCCGGCGGAGGAGAGCGCGGCGGCGGTCTCCCGGATCAGGGTCCAGGCTTCGACCACCTGGCGGCGGCGGGTGTGTGTCTGCCCGACGACCATCCGCAGCGCCACCCCGACCGGCATCCGGGTATGCGTCAGGTACATCTTCCCGGACCGGTTCAGCGTCTCCATCAGCCGCAGGTTCCGGTCGTCGAGATCGTCGCCGCCGCCCGCGCCGGAGGCCGACCCGCGATACCGGAAGGTGACCTGGTTCAGCGGCGCCGGCGCCAGCACCTCGAAGTCCTCCGCTTCCTCCACCCAGGCGGCGAACTCCTGCGCGAGCGCCACATGTTCGCGCAGATGGCGACGCAGCCCGGCGGCGCCGTAGTGCCGGAGCACCAGCCACGACTTGAGCGCCCGGAAGCGCCGCCCGAGGGGGATATGCCAGTCGCGGTAGTCGAGCACCTCCCCGGTCTCCGAGGCCCGGTTCTTCAGGTATTCCGGCGTGACCGAGAGGGTCTCGGTGAGCGCCTGCCGGTCCCGCACCCAGAACAGGTCGCAGTCGAAGTTGGTGAACAGCCACTTGTGCGGGTTGAAACAGTAGGAATCGGCGAATTCGACGCCCCGCTGGAGGTGGCGGAACTCCGGGCAGAGGAAGGCGGCGCCGGCCATCGCCGCATCCACATGGAGCCAGAGCGAGTGCTCCCGGGCCAGTCGGCCGATCTCCGGCAGCGGGTCGAAGGCCCCGGTCCCGGTGGTGCCGAGCGTCGCCGCCACGAAGCAGGGGATCTTCCCGGCGGCGCGGTCCTCCCGGAGCAGGTCGGCCAGGGCTTCGGGGCGCGCGGCGCGGGTCTTCCCGTCCACCGGGATCGTCCGCAGGTTCTCGCTGCCGAGGCCGGCGATCCGCACCGCCTTGAGCAGCGAGGAATGGGACTCCTCCGACCCGTAGGCGACGAGCGGGGCCCGGACGCCCACCCGGTTCGACTCGAATCCGGTGGCGCGTTCCCGCGCGGCCAGGAGCGCCGTGAGCGTCGCCGAGGAGGCGGTGTCCTGGATGACTCCCCCGCCGGCGGCGGCGGAACGGAACGCCTCCGGCAGCCCCAGCAGTTCCCGGAACCAGTCCAGGACCAGCGTCTCCAGTTCGGTACAGGCGGGGCTCGTCGCCCAGAGCATCCCGTTGACCCCGATCCCGGCGGACAGGAGTTCGCCGAGCACCGAGGGCCCGGAGTTGTTCGAGGGGAAGAACCCGAAGAAGCGCGGCGACTGCCAGTGCAGGAGGCCGGGAACGATCACCCGGTCCAGATCGGCGAGCACCGCCTCGAAGGGTTCGCCCTCCTCCGGCGGGTGCTCGGGCAGCAGGGCGCGGATCTCCCCCGGCGCGACTCTCGGCGCGACCGGCAGATCCTCGACCCGCTCCCAGTAGCGCGCCAGCCAGTCCAGCACCGCCCGCCCGCCGGCCACGAACTCGGCGGGAGTCTGATGGTTCATCGGGGCGCCTCAGGCAGGGTGCGCATCGTCGGGGGCGCGCGGCGAATCGCGCGGCGAGTCCGACCGCCGGCGAAACCGCCGCCGCCCGCGCCGCGCCCGGAATCCGGCAGCGGAACCCGGAGAGCGGTCGTCAGGAGGAGGGCCGGTCGAGCCGGTCGATCTTCGCCGCGAGGATGAAGTCGCTCTCGGTGAGACCGTCCACCTTGTGGGTCCAGGTGCGCACCTCGACCCGCCCCCAGGCCACCAGCAGATCCGGGTGGTGCCCCTCGGCCTCGGCCACCTCACCGACCCGGTTCGCGAAGGCCAGCGCCGAGACGAAGTCCGGGAACTCGAAGGTCCGGGAGATGTCGTGGTGGTTCCGGTGGCTCCACCCCGCGACTTCGCCCAGGTACCGCTCCACTTCGGCGGCCGCCATCGGCGGCACGCCGCCCCGGCAGGAACGCAGTTTCGACTCGCCAGATCACTCATGCCCCGAATTATGCGCCCTCCGGACACCGGCCGGATACCCCGGCTGGCCGGCCATCCGCGCGGGCGGGCGCCGCCGGTCAGAAACCGATCCTCAGCGTTCGAGCAGCAGCGCTGCCAGGAGCGCGGTCCGGCGGAGGAGGTCCGCCAACGACCACCCGCTCGTACTCCGCGTGGCCGCCGGCGCCGAGCGGCCCCGCACCGGTCCGGCGCGGGAACCCCGAACCCGGCGAGGCTGCGGTCCGGGCCGGGGCACGCCGGCGCCGGCTCAGCCATCGGCGGCTCCCGCCGGGCCTCCGGTTCGCCAGCCCGGGTCGGATCCACGATCGCCGACCGGATCACCGTCCCCGCGCTGACCGGCTCCCGCGATCCACCTCGATCCCCCTCGGCGGTCCACCATCCCCGCCGCAGCCGAATCCGCGCCCCTACCGCTTCGTGATCTTCGGCCCCACATAGACGACGCGGAGAGCCTCCCGGGCCTGAATCGGCCACGAGAAATGGACGCGTAACTGGGGCCATTTCACCTTGCCGTGCCACGGGCAGAACAGCGACTCACCCGGCCGACCAGGGTCCCGGAAGGTCATCTCTGACCGAAACCGAGCGCGTTCGCCCTCCGACGAGTCGGAGAAGTGTGCCTGCTCTCCGACGAACTCCTGCTGGTACAACGACTTCGCCTCCCCGGTGAGTCGCCCCCGCGCATCGAGTCCGCCCTTGAGCCGCTGCAGCGTCTTCAGCCGCAACAGGAGCCGCTCCGCCGCTCCCGGATGAAACGGGCAGCGGTGCAATCGCTCGAAGGCGTCCGGGGAGAAGGTCAGGTCCGGACACGCGGCCTTGGCCGCGCCCTCCAAGCCGGCCCACGACTCCAGCGTCCGCGGCGCCTCTTCGATCACGGCCCCCAGAGCCGAAGCGGTCCAGAAGTTCCCCACTTCGACCTGCCGCACCCCTTCCCCGTTCGAGTGCCACTCGACCGCCAGCGGTGAGTGCAACCAGTCCGACGGAGCGACGCTCACCACAACACAGGCCACGCCCTGCAGCACGCAGTACGCGGCCTCGCCCACACCGTGATCCGTGACGACCTTCCCGCGGCACTCCAGGTACTCCCCGCTGTCGTGCCTCCGCTCGTCCGTCCAGAACGGCCCGACCCTCGTCATCCACTGCAGCAGGGCGCTCCGATCCTCCCGATCCATCCGATGCACCGCAGCGACCAGAGCGCGACCGGCCGCCACCTCGGCGTTGACGGTGTTCCGGTGACACCTCACCTCAACTCCATACCGCCGCGCCTCCCGGCGCATCCGCATCACGCGACCCATCGACTCCCGAAAAACCGAGAGATCCCCGAACTGCCCGTGAAGGGACAGTTCATTGAAGATGATCTCCACCCTCAGTCCTCGCCCTCACGCCACCCCGCGAAGTAACTGGCATCCCTGTCGAACTGATCGAAGAATCCCGACGGCCAGAAGTCGATCCTCCCGTCGTCGCCCACGACCGGACTCGACACCTGAGGCCGATCCTCGGTTCGTGGCCGGAAAAAGTGGATCGCGACCTCTTCCGACGAGACGGTTCCATCCTTGACCGCTCGCCGGACACCGTTCAGCACATGGTCACTGTGGGTCTCCACGATGACCTGCCGGCCGGCCCGCGCGACCTCCGCCAGAAACCGACCCATCCGCGCCTGACCCGCCGGATGCAGGTGGAGTTCCGGATTCTCGATCAGGAGAATCGCGCCGTCCCGCGCCGACAGCGCCGCCACGAGGATCGGAAAACACTGCGTCAAGCCGAAGCCGGTGTGCGTCGCGCGGTGGAACCTGGAATCGTCAGAGGTCCGCAAGCCCAGAGACACCGCGTTCGCCCCGTTCACCCGCGGAACCTCCAGACGGCACCCCGGGAAGAAGGAATTCATTCTCCCCTCCACTTGCCTGAGCAGACCTCGCGCCGGCACCCCCGGCGCCACCAACGCGGCATCGACCGGTCGATCGCGGCGCCAGTGAAGCACGCTCGCCGCATGTTCCCCCTGAGCACCTACTACCTCCACGAGGTTCGGGTCCGAGAGCGGATAGATCTCCTGCGGACCGGCGCGTGAAGCGCTGAGGTAGGTCAGCCCGCGAAGCCGCGCCGTCAGGGAACGAAGAGAATCCTCATCGACGGGGACCAGATGCCGGAGTTCCGTGGCTCGGCCGACGCTTTCTCCATTGATCTTCAGAGTGTCGACAGCCATGGACATGTCGCGCCGGTCGCCGACGAAAGTCCATTCCACGCGATCTTCTCCGCGACCGATCGCCAGAGAAAACCGATCGCGGGAAGACACGTCGTTCACGACATCCAGCACGCTGCCGAGTCGGACGAATTCGCCGTTGAGCGCCAGTCTGTCCGCCCATTCATGCTCACGGAACGTCTGGTGCATCAGGACCAGCGTCTGGATGACCGAAGACTTGCCCGAGGCGTTCGGTCCCGTGAGAAGAGTCACGGGAGCCATTGGCAATTGCAGATGTTCGAAGCACTTGAAGTCCCGAATCTCGATCTCAGTGAGCACCGAACACCTCCATGAACATCTCGTTGGCCATCTCGAAACGCATCCGCACCTTTTTCACGCTGTTCGGGCCGTAGGTGACGGCATCGTTGAAGTCACCATCGTCCAAGAGTCGATAGAAACGACGGCGCAGGTCGTTGGCGTGACTCTGGACTTCCGTAGCCGGACAGCGGGACAGTCCGGTCGTCATGACATCCCAGAGGGATGCATTGATCGGATTGCGGGACTCCTGATCCGGAGTGTGTTTCCGGAAGGCATGACGGCCGAAAAGGTCGTGATTGTTGCGGAGCGACGCCCGGAACCTGTCGGACAACGCCGGAAGGCAATCCGGGTTCGCGTTCATCTTCCGGAGTGCAGCTGCCAACCAGTCGTCCATGTCCCTGTAGTCCGTAAGCGGCAGGAGGTCGAACGCACAGAAGCGGTTGACGAACTCCCGATCGCGCATCGTCTCTGTCCGAAGACTACGACCGGTCGCCTGGAGAAACACCTCGGTCTTCGACTCGTCCTTCAGGAAACTCGCCGCGGGACCGGTGAACAGGCAGTTCCGCATCTGCTGTCTCGAGAGGGGCACGCCCCCGTTGACGCGCTCGAAGATGTCCAACCGGGCGCGCTCCGGGACTTTCGCGTCGATGATGTACAGAATCAGGGAGCAGTCCTCCACTCGATTCTGTAGTTTCGGTCCCAGATCCCGGAACCGCTTCCGGTGCAGTTCGGGCCTGTCGGGAAGGCTCAGTCGAAGTTCGTCGTTGACGAAGCGTTCGAATGTCCTGAGGCGCTGGAGTCCATCGACGACGATCGTGCGCCCCCTGTCGTCTTCTGCGAGATAGATGACGGGAAGCGGTATGCGCATGACCACGGACTCGATGAGCCGGCTCTGCTTTTCTTCCGGCCAGATGAAGTCTCTCTGGAAGTCCGGATTCATGATGAAACCGCCCTTCTCGATCCGACGCAGGACATCGTGCACCGTGCGCGTATCGCTTCGGATGAACAGCGTATCGATCGGATAGTCACCCCACGAGGCATCGGCGGGATCGCCCAACCCTTCGACCTTCTCCGATTCGGGGATCGGTACGGACATCGGTCGGGGCCCACTTGCGGGAGTGTGGAAGGAATGCGCCTGGGGCTGAGGGGCAGAGGCCAGGACAGAGTGGCGATTATAGTGAGTCGCGGGTGGGAATCGCAGCGCGGTGGTCGTGCCGAATCGCCCCGAAGCGGCGGCCCTCAGAGCTCGAGCAGCAGCGCGGCCAGGAGCGCGGTCCGGCGGGGCAGGTCGGCGACGACGACCTGCTCGTGCTCCGCGTGGGCGCCGTCGCCGAGCGGCCCCAATCCGTCCAGCACCGGGACGCCCAACCCCGCGACGATGTTCCCGTCGGAACCGCCCCCGGCCCCCCCCTCCGGCAACTCCCAGTCGAGGTCCGCGGCGAACCGACGGGCGGTTCGGTAGAGGCGGACGACTTCTCCGGTGCGGACCAGCGGGGGCCGGTTCACTCCCCCGCGCCAACGGACCGAGGCCTCCGGGTGCCGCGGGCGCAGGGCGCGCAGGCGGTCGAGGACGACTCCCCCGGACTCGGGGTCATCCATCCGGATATCGAGGTCCGCGGACGCCGCCGCCGGCACCACATTCGTCCGCGACCCGCCGCGGATCACCCCCACATTCACCGTGACGCCGCGCTCCGGGTCGGCGAGCGCCGCCGCGTCGAGGGCGATCCGGGCGAGTTCGGTGATCGCGTTCACGCCGCGTTCCGGATCGAGCCCGGCGTGGGCGGCGCGTCCCTCGACTTCGACCCGCAGCAGACCGACGCCGCGCCGGGAAGTCTTGACGCCGCCGTCGGGGAGCGAGGGCTCCATCACCAGGCACGCGGCCGCGCCGGCCGCCTCCCTCTCGATCAGTTCCCGGCTGGACTGGCTGCCGGCCTCTTCGTCGGTGTTCCAGACGATCGTCAGCGGCCGCCGGGGGAGAAGGCCGCCCCGGTCGAGCACGCGCAGGGCGAAGATCGTCTGCACGAGACCCGCCTTCATGTCATAGACGCCGGGGCCGGTCGCGATCCCGTCGGCGATGCGGAAGGGCTTCCGGTCGAGCGTGCCGTGCGACCACACGGTGTCGAGGTGGCCGAGCAACAGCAGCGGCGCGGCATCGGCATCCGCGCCACGGAGGCGGACGACGCGATGGGGGCCGCGCTCCGGGATCTCCCCGCCGAGGGAGGCGACCCGGGGCGGCGTTCCGGGAACGGTCTCGGTCACCGCCTCCGCCAGGAAGGAAGCAGCCCCCGCAGTCAGTTCGCCCAGCGCCTCCTCGCCCATGACGCCGGTGGCCTCGGGATCGTCCGTCGGCGACTCCCGCGAGACGAACCGCCCCAGCATCGCCTCCATCGAGGCGCGCTCCCCGGCGAGCCGCCCGAGGAGCGCCCGGATATCAGGGACTTCGACGGCCGCGCTCCGGCGCGGCGCGGCCGCCGACGAATCCGCTGTCAAGCCTGAATGCTACTGGGCGATTTGGCTCTTCACTTCCTTCAACACGGCAAGCTGCTCCGCAAGAGCCGGGTTTTGTGCTCCGAGCGCTACAGCCTTGTCATAGTTCTCATTCGCCACCCGAATGCGCTCGTAGTCAGCGTCGCTCGCCGGACAGCCGGGAACACGGGCGGCGGTCATCCGCTCACCGAAACTCACATCCTTGAGCCGGCAGCGACCATATTGAACCTGCAACAGATCCCACCACGCGAGCGTGACCAGGGGACTACCCCAGTTGGGTTGTAGCGCGACAGCGGCATCCAAGTGCGTTCGGGCAGCAGCGAAGTCTCCTGAGTTTACGTAGTACTCCCCAAGAAAGCCGTGTGCCAGTCCGAGGTCGCTCTGCTCCCCGTTTGCGGGGAAGTTCGGGACACCCTCGACAAGATGTGGCACCGCTTCCTGCGCTCGCTGATTCGCGTAGAGGGCGATGCCGTATTCGACTGAGATCGCCGCGCTGTCGGCATCGTGTTTCCGGGCCTCTTCGATCGCTGCGAGGGATCCGGCGTAGTCCTGAGCATCTCGCAGAGATCGAGCCCTTTCGTAGTAGGCCATCCCGGCACCGGCCTTCGCCTCCTCGGAGTCGGGCGCGGCTTCAAGGGCTTTCGTCATGTTGTCAACGGCCTCGTCGATATTCCGACCATCGATCGCAAAGAGACCGAGGGCCACGTACGCCTTTGCCTTGATACTCGGCGGCGCGTTGTCCAACCTCGTCACCCGATCGTAGTAGTTCTCCGCCTGGTTTGTGTTTCCCTGTGACTGATTCACCTGTGCGAAGGCCAATATCGCCTCCGGGTCGTTGGCATTGACGGTAATCGCCATGGCTAGATCACTCTGGGCCCCCACCTCGTTACCGAGTGCGTTGTTCGCAATGCCTCGAATTCTGTAGGCTTGTGTGAGATCATCATTCAACTCTAGGGCCTTCGTCGCAGTATCCACAGCCTCTTCGAACTCCTCTCGGCTGAAGTGGATCTCGGCGAGGCCGGCGTGCGCGCGAGCGGTCTCCGGGTCAAGTTCCACGGCCCGACGGAAACTGCTCTCCGCCCCTTCCATGTCCCCGCCGGCGAAAGCCGCTTGGCCCAAGGTCGAGTGGGCCACCGCGCTGTCCGGCGCTCGTTCGAGCGCCTGCCTCGCCATATCCGCAGCCTCCTGGTACTGCTCCTGCCGGGCCATGCTGGCTGCGAGGGAAACATAGATGTCCGCGGAGGCGTCCGGATTCAGTTCCAGCACCATCTGCCCCGCCTCGATCACGTTCAGGTCGTCCTCCCTGATCGAGTAGGCTTTCGTCATCTCGGTCCAAGCCTCGAGGATCTCCTCATCGTCCTCCAGCCCCTCGACCGCAAGGGCGTAGGTATTCGCTACATTTTCCCATTCCTCGAAGTAGCGGTACACGCGGGCCAGTTCAAGATGGACATCGTGTCGGTCAGGGTAGTCTTGGAGCACTCGGGCGAACCACCCACCAGCCTCCCCGTAGGCGGTTCGCGCAGCCTCGGTGTCACCATCGCGTACGGCCTTCTCGGCGTCATCGAGGTGATCTTCGGCGATGTCGAGCGCCCGCGACACTTCCCGTCGGGTCAGCGGCTCCCGCTCTTCCTCCTCCTGCTCCTGGGCGAGGGTCGGCGCCGCAAGGGCGATCAGGGCAAGGCCGGATGCCGGAAGCAGCACCTGGCGAAGGGAGCGGGCGAACGCCCCGAGCGTGGGGGAGAAGATGGGGAACGGCATGGCAGGTACCTCCGGGGATCACGCAGCCGAGCGCGACTCGGACGAAGCATCGTAGAACAGCCGGAGGATTCCGGCAACCGCCCCGCGGGACGGGGCGCTGATGGAGGGGCCGAAGGGAGGGGCCGGATCCCTGGCCGTCGCTCGGAGAGAACAGCCGATCCAGGCGATCCGCCCGGCGCGGTCTCGCGGTGGCCCCTCCGGGCGCTGGGTCGTCCCGGCGCTCGGCCCGGTCGCGGAGGCATCCGCTGACCCGATCTCCCGACGCGCACCGGCAAGGCCTCTGGAAGGGCGGATCACCCGGCTGGCCCTCGGAGCTGTCGGACGCCGGGGCCGCCCGGACCCGGAGCCGGCCCCAACGCGGCCGAGAGAAGTCTGCGCCCCGCGCCCCCTCGTCTCGGGGTGGACAGCGCCGAGCCCGACATCGCAGGAACCCGTCGCTCGCACCCAGTTCGGCGCCCCGGCAGACCGGGGCGGCCCGGTCCGCCCGAAAGGTCCATCCCGGTGCGCTGCCCCCCGCGTCGTCCTCCTTCCGGGCGCTGTCGGACTCATCGGAACCGCGCCTCGTTGAGCCTCCAGTAAACGGGGCTTCCTCGGACGGCGTCGTTCTCGGACGCCAAGTCGAAGGCCAGGCGCCCCTCTCCGGTCCGGGCGGCGGGATCCGCCCCCGCCTCCAGCAGCGCCTCCACCACGGCGACAGTCTGGCTCGCGCGGGCCGCGTGATGGAGCGGCGTCCACCCGTCGTCGCACCGGGCATCGATCGCGATCCCGGCGGCCAGCAGCGACCGGATCACGACCGGATCGGGATTGTCGGCGGCAGCCGCATGCAGGGCGGTACATCCCCGGGAGTCCTGGACCCGGACATTCGCGCCGGCTGCGATCAGTGTCCCGACAACCTCCGGATTCCCGTAGGCGGCCGCGAAGAGGGGGCTCTCCCCTCCTCCGTTCTGCGCCTCCAGATCGGCCCCGGCGCCGATGAGAGCCTGGACGATGGATGGCCGATCGTTGTATCGAGCGGCCCGATGCAGTGGCGTCTGCTCTGGATCGTCGTAGAGATCGTAAGGCCCGTATCGCGAGATCTGCGCGTCGAGGCTGAAGGATCGGGGCGTATCCCTCCCGACCAGATCACGCGCATCGACTTTCGCGCCGCGTGCTGCCAGAAGATGGATCACCTCTTCGTATTCGGTCGCCTCGGCAGCGAAATGCAGTGGTGTTCTTCCATCCCGGTTCCGCGCATCGACCTGCGCTCCCGCGTCCAGGAGCGCTTCGATGACGAAGGGTCGAGCGCTGTACAACGCAGCGAAGTGCAACCAGGTGTTCCCTTCCGGGTCCCGGACACCGATATCCGCTCTCCCCGACACGCATACGTCCACACGATCCTCGGTTGCGCTCCTGAAGAAGTCCTGGAGGCGCATCCGGATACAGGCCGCGTCCTGTTCGCTCGACGGCGCTCGAAACTCGGGACACCCTCGACACCGATCCGCCAGAGCCGCGAGCGCGAGGCGTTCGATTGCCAGGCTCGCCTCCATCCTGAGGCTCGGAGGCGCGTCGTCCAACTGCGTCACACGTTCGTAGTAGTCCGCCGCCTGCGACAGATTCCCCTCCGACTCGTACACCTGGGCGAACGCGAGGTTCGCCGCCGGGTCGCCGGCGTCCAAGGTGAGCGCCATGGCGAGATCTCCGTAGGCCTCTTCCCGATTGCCGAGAGCGTAGTGCGCCTTCCCCCGGATTCCGTAGGCTCCCACCGACAGGTCGTCGCGGCTGATCACTTCGGTGGCCGCCTCCACTGCCGCTCGATAGTCCTTCCGGGCGAAGTAGATCTCGGCGAGGCCGGCATGGGCGCGCACCATCTCGGGGTCGAGTTCCACGGCCCGGAGGAAACTGGTTTCGGCTGCGCCGATGTCCCCTCCCGAGGCAGCCCACTGCCCCAGGATCGAATGGGCCCCGGCACTGTCCGGAGCGAGCGCGAGTGCCTCTTCCGCCATCTCCGCGGCCAACTCATATCGCTCCTGCCGAGCCAGACTGCCGGCGATGGCGACCAGGAGGTCCGGGGACACATTCAGATCCATCTCCAGCACGATCCGTCCGGCCTCGATGACCGCTTCGTCGTCCCCCATCATCGAATAGGCGTTCGTCATCTCGGTCCAGGCCTCGAGGATCTCGTCGTGCTCGTCGTGCTCCTCGAGCCCCGCGAGCGCGAGCGCATAGGAGGCGGCCACATTCTCCCATTCCTCGAAGAACCGGTACACGCGCGCCAGTTCGAGCCGGACATCGTGCCGGTCGGGATAGTCCTCGAGGACGCGGAGGAACCAGCCGCCGGCGCCGGAGTACGCCATATACGCCTCCTCCGCGTCACCCTTCCGCACCGCTTTCTCCGCGTCGTCGAGAAGATCCTCGGCGAGGTCGAGTGCCCGCGACACCTCGCGTCGGGTGAGCGGCTCCCGTTGTCCCGCCTCCGGTACGGGGAGCGACGCGATGGCTCCGACGAGCATGAGGCCGAAAACGGGCGGCAGCGCCCGGCGAAGGGAGATCACGAACGACCCGACGGTCTGCGTCGTCACGAGTCGGCGCCAGGCCCCTCCGTCCGGGCCCCCGGGTCGAGGAATCCCAGGTCGGCGAGGAACCGGGACGGCGGCTTCTCCCAGCCGTAGTACGACGCGGCGTAGGTGAGGGTCAGGGTCTCGCTGGCGCGGGTGATGGCCACGAAGCAGTTGCGGCGCTCTTCCTCCATCTGCGGCCCGTTCCCGCCGTTCTGGCGGGCGTACCAGGACGGGAGTTGGTCCTCCGCCAGCCCGAGCAGATAGACATGGCGGAACTCCTTCCCCTTCGCCTGGTGGATCGTCAGGCACTGCGCCTCGTCCGGTTTCGGTTCGGCCACGATCGGGCGCAGGTCGAGTTCGTGCAGGAAGTCGGCGAGGTCCGCGTCGCCTCCGATCTGCCGGCGGATCTGCGCCGTCAGGGATTCCCAGACCGCGATCTCCTCGCGCGTCTCCCCGTCGGGGGCCCCGTCCGTCTGCCGTTCGTGGGAGCGCAGGCGATCGATCGAAGCCGAGGCGAACCGGCGATGTTCCCATGTCTCGACGAGCCGTTCGCGCAGGATGCGGATCAGGTCCTCGGCCAAGGCCGACTCGGACGCCGGCCTCGGCTCCCGGACGAAGGCCGCGAGCAACGCCCCGTTCTCGACTTCCGCGTTCGCCTCCACGGCGGTCGGCGAAACCGAAACGCCGGTCAGATCGTGGAGCGCCTTCGCCAGCAGCCGGAGTTGGGCGCCGTCCCGGGGGGCGCCGGCGAGCCGCAGTCCGGCCAGGATCCAGCGAACGGCCGGCGAGGAGAACTCCTCCCGCGGCTTCCGACTCCAGGCCGGAATGCCCGCGCGTCGCAGCGCCTCGTACGCCGAGTCGACCAGCCTCCCGGTCCGGGCGAGGACCGCAGAGTCGCCGGCAGCGATGCCTCGGCCGCCGATGTCTCGAGCCACCCACTCCACTTCCGCCTTCTCGTCAGGAAAGGACTTGACGACCACCGTGCCGGGACCGCCATCCCGGCGAGCGGCGACCAACGGGACCCGAGCCGATCCTCCCGAGGAACCCGCTTCCATGAGCCGATTCGCCCGGGTCACCACCTCCGGAATGCACCGGCGGCTTTCCGGAAGGCGACACACGGTCATGCCGTAGTCCTCCCGAAGCGCCTCGATCCGCTCCGGGCTGGCGCCGTTCCACTGATAGATCATCTGATCGTCGTCGGCCACCGCGAACACCTCGCTGCTGCCCGGCGGCCAGAGTTCGCGGAGCAGGGCGTCCTGGGCCGCGTTCGTGTCCTGGTACTCGTCCACCAGGACATGGGGATACATGATCGGAAAATCTTCCCTGATCGGCCGCTTCCGGCGGGCGAGAACGATGCAGCAGTGGATCAACGAGCCGTAGTCCATGCAGTTGTTCCGGATCAGAGCCGCGACATACTCCGACAGCACGGATCGGCCCCAGCCGTCGTTGTCGTCCTCGACCCGGGACGACGCCGCCTCGCCGGCGGGGGGCGACCGGAACAACTGGTCCAGGTTCCGGGCGATCTGCCGTGCCGGCGGCGCCTGCGATCCCCAGGGCGCCCGCGATCCAAGCGCCTGGGACAGGATCATCGCCCGTTCGGCGTCGAGGGCGAGGATCCGGAAGTCCGGGCGAAGCCCCAGATGGCTGCCGTGCAGTCGGAGGACGCCGGCGCAGAAGGAGTGGAAGGTCGTGATGTAGGCGCGGTCCGATGCCCGTCCGAGACGGAGCGCCAGGCGCGCCTTCATCTCGCCGGCCGCCAGATTCGTGAAGGTCAGGCCGAGCACCCGGAACCACCGCTTCGGAGTGGCGCGAATGACCCGGATCGCGCGCGCCGTGAGGATTTCGGTCTTGCCGGCGCCCGGGCCGGCGAGGATCAGGAGCGGGCCGCCGGTCCACTCGACGGCGCGACGCTGCGCTTCGGTGAGCGCGATCTCGTTGTCGTTCATGCCCTGGCGAGCGCGACCGCCTTCTCGACGATCTTCTTCAGTACTTCGGGGACCGGAACCGCCCCTACGATCATCCGTTCCACGGCCGCTTCGGCCGCCACGACTTTGCGGCGGCCGCCCGCGTAGAGGTCTCCGAACCCATTCTCACCCAAGCATTCCTCGATGTTCCGATACGGACAGAGCAATCGATCCCCGGCCGCGGCGCCATCCAGATTCGCGAGGGCCGGACGCTCGTACTTGCGTCTCCCGCGGTCTCCATCGTAAACCAAGTACCAGGGAATCCCGAACTGGTTCGCGATCCGGAACAACGCACCCGGAGAAACTTCGCTGCACTGCAGTGTGGCGACTCCGTGGCGGTCCAAGTCGCGTTCCAGGGCCTCGGCAACCCCGTGGAACAGCACCGCCTCCGTCTCTCCTTCGTACATCAGCCAGCACCGGGAGAACAACAGATCCCCGCGACCGCGGCGGACCGCGCGGCGGAAAGTCCGTTCGTCCTTCTCGTCCATGGAGCCGAAGTCCGTGCGGTACGCCCGGACCTCGCCCTCGCGATAGGCCAACCGCCTTACCGAACGAGGGTCGATTCCCCCGATCAGGTCGCCGCTGTGGGTCGAGACGATCTTCTGTCCGGGAAACTGTTGCACGACCTCCATGAGGAGGCGGCTCGCCGCCGGATGGAGATGCGCCTCTGGTTCCTCCAGCATGATGATCGGTTCCGCGGCCCCTCCCTCCTTGTCGAGCCGGCGGCGGAGGAAGGCGTCGAAGAGGAACAGCACGGCCAAACTCTGCGCACCTTCTCCGTGTCGATCTACAGGGATCTTGGCTCCTTGTCGGGAAGAGAGGTTCACCCGAGCTTGTGCCAGCAGGGACGCGGCGCGAACCGGAAGCGCATCCACGGCAACCGGATCTTCCGTGCCGAAACCGATTACCGAGCCGGCCCGATCCAGATTCCCACGCACCTCCCGCAAGGGCGGATGCGCGTCGATGATGCGACGATTCAAATCGATCATCTCCTCCTCGAATCGCTTCCGGTCCGCCTCGTCGAGATCTGCCGCCGACAGGAAATCGCGCCAGAAAGGCCCCCGGGTCGCAAAGTGCTTCCCGACATCCCGCAACGCCGGCAAGAAGTGCACCGGGACCGCACGACGGACGGACGCCGCCAAGACGCCGATCATCGGTTTCTCCGGTCGCCCTTCCGCGTTGAGGAACACCGATTCGGTCTTTACCTCGGAGCTCGCCGGGTCGTAGAACGAGGTCACTCGCAGGGTCGCCTGCCGACGACCATCTTCGCGCAGGACCAAGACTTGGCCCAGTTCCTCGCGAAGTTCGGATGGCAGCGCCTCCGGCTCCGACTCCTCGAATCTCAGTTCGATCAGGATCGGATCCGCACCCTCGGACGAGGCCGTCTCGCTCTCGAGGCGGTAGTCGTACTCGTCGAAAACTCGGCCGTCGGTTCCCCGAGGACGAGAGAGACAGCGTTCGATCGCCTGGAGGACCGCGGTCTTGCCGGTGTTGTTTTCCCCGATCAGCACCGTGGTCTCGTCGAGTTCCAGCGTCAGGTCCCGGATGCCCCGGAAGTTCCGGATCGTCGCGCTCGCCAGTCGGAATCGCGACAGCGCCGTCTGTGGGGGCGCCGCCGGCCGGACCCCGCCGTGACTTCCCGCGGCGCCGAGTCGGGACGACTCCGGTTCGCTGGCGGCCGGTGGCGGTTCCATGATCCGAGGCTCTACGAGTGAGGCCCGCTTCCTGCCGTCACCCCCGGCGCCGATGCAGGCGACTGCGGGGGGGGGCTCGGTGGCGCGGCTCCCCGCCGGCGCCACGGCGGATTCGGCGGACGACACCGGAAGAGTAGCCGGGCGGCGCCTCCGGGGGGCGACGGGATTCGTCGCACTTCGTCCGTATAGTCTCGGTCGTTCTGGCCCTCCACTTCTTCGCGGGTCCCCGCGCCGCCGACCGCCTCGCAGCCGCGAACCGGTTCCTCGATCGCCGGTCGGCGTCGGAGGGCGCCGGGGAGAGCCGCGGGTTCTTCCCGGATTCGCTGCTGGTCGTCGGGGCGAGCGACCACGCCGCGCGGGACCTCCTGCGCGACCGCGCCGGCCGGGCCGGGGCGCTCCTCGGCGCGGCCGGGCGGGGGCTCTTCTCGTTGGCGGAGGAACTGGCCGGCCCGGAACTCGCCCGCCGAGGGCTCCGCCCGGCTCCTGCGGCGGCTTGGCCGGCGGTGGTGGCGCAGGTGGTCCACGACGCCCGCCTCTCCGAGGAACGGAACCGAGAGGAACAGGGCCTTCACGCTCACGACGGAGGGGAAGCAGCGGTCGGCGCCGGGGGAGCACGGCCGGACGGAGCGGGAGCGGGCGGAGGGGGAGGACCCGACACGGAACGGCCCGACGCGGGAACTCCCGACCGGCTGGACCGATTCGCGCCGATCTCCGAGGGCCCCGGGCTCGCGCGCCGGTTGGCCGCGACCTTCGAGGAACTCCGGGCCGCCGGCGTCGCGCCGGAAAAGGTGGCCGCCGGCGACGGCACCCTGGGCTGGCTCTACGCAGAAAGCCTCGCCGGACTGGAGCGGGCCGGATTCGCGGACCGGGCCGGCGTCTTCGAAGCCGCGCGCCGGCGGGTCGCGTCGGGAGCGGCGGCGATTCCCGGGACCCTGCTCGTGCTGGACGCGCCGCTGGGGCAACCGGTCGTCCGGGACTTCGTCGCGGCACTCGCCGAGCGGGCTGCGGAGACGCTCTTCACCTTCCCGGAGGCGGACCGGAGGTCCCGTCAGGCCGTCCGGGCACCGGTCGCCGCGCCCTGCGCGCCGGCCGAAACCGCGCCCGGCCGCTCGTCCTCGTCCAAGTGCGCTCCCGAGGCGTCCGAGAGGGTTGCCGGTGGAGAACGGTGCGCCGACGGGAAGAACGCCGCGCTCCTCTTCGGGCCCGCCGACCGGACCGGGGCGGGCGAATCCGCGACGGAGCGCTCCCTCCCGGCGGACGACGAATTCGCGAGGCCCGACCTTGTGAAGACCGACCTTGCGAAGACCGACCTCGTGGAGGCGAGCGACCCGGTGGCCGCCCTGCAGCGCCGCCTCTTCCGAACGGAGGCCGACGCCGCAGCCCCCGACCGCGACGGAGGCGCGACCGACGGACCGGCGGGCGGCCCGCGGACGAGCGAGCCGGCGACCGCCGACCCGCCGCCGAACGACCCGCCGACGAACAGCGCTCCGACGAGCGATCTGCCGACGAACGAACCGGGGCGCCCAGGTCCCCGGGGCGCGGCACGCGGTCTGACCGTGTTCCGGGCGCCGGGCGCCGCCGCGGAGGCACTGGAGATCGCCCGCGCGTTCCTGCGAGAAGCCGGGCGCGGCGTGCCCTTCGACCGGATGGCGGTCCTGCTCGCCGACCCCGGGGAGTACGCCCCCGCGCTCCGGGAGGCGTTCGACCGCGCCCGGATCCCGGCCTTCTTCGACGCCGGAACCGCTCCGCCCGACCGCGCCGCGCGGGCGTTCCTGGCGCTTCTCGACTGCGCGCTCGCCGACCTCTCCGCCGACGCCTTCTTCGAGTACCGGACGCTGGGTGAGCACCGCCCCGCGGCCGACGCCGGCGAAGCCGGGGAGCTCGACCGGAACGACGACGGGAAGAACGACGCGGCGGACGACCGGCACGACGACGGGGACGCCGACCCGCGCGATCCGTTCGCGGCGCTGCGCCGACAGGAGAAGTGGGCGCTCGAAGCGCGCGTGATCGGCGGCCTCGAACGATGGAAGCGCCGCCTGGCCCTCCTCGCCGAGAAACTCGCCCGGAGACTCGAGGAACAGCGGACGGCAGCCTCCGACGACCCCGCGAAACAGGCAGAGGCGGACGAGGCGGCCCGGCGGCAGCGGGCGCTGGCCCGGTTCACCGAGGACTCGCTGCCGCTCCTGGAACGGCTGGCCTCCCTGCAGAAGTACGACGCAAGCGACGACCCCGGCGCCGCCGCAAACGACACCACGACTCCGACCCGAAACAGCGGCCGGAACGATGGCCGGCACGACGCCCCCGAAAACACTCCGAACGACGCCGGCGCCGGACGACGACCGACCCCGCCCCCCACCGAGCGCGGCCGCCACTGGGGCGAATGGGCGGAGGTCCTGGGCGAATTGGCGCGCTCGGCGCTCCGCCGCCCGGAGCCGGTGCTCGACTGCCTGGCCGAGACCGCCCCGATGGCCGGCGTCGGCCCCCTCCCGCTGAGCGAAGTGCGCCGCCACCTCGGCGAACGGCTGCTCGGGGCCGAACGCGCGACTCCCGGCGACCGCTACGGACGAGTCTTCGTGGCCCCGATCGAACGCGCGCGCGGGCTCTCCTTCCGGTCGGTCGCGATCCCGGGGCTCCACGAAGGGGGGATCGGCGGCGCCCCGCGCGAGGATCCGCTCCTCCCCGACCGGAGACGGCCGGAACTCGCCGCCGGCCTCCCGCTGGCCGCCGACCGACTGGAGGCGGAGCGCCTGCGCCTCGCGCTCGCGGTGGGCGCGGCCACCGAGCGCCTGTTCCTCACCTGCTCCTCGCTCAAGGTGGTCGAAGGGCGCCCGCTCACCCCGTCGTACTTCCTCGTCGAAGCGCTCCGGGCCGGCGAGGGCCGCACCTTCACGCTGGACGAGATCGAGACCCGCGCCGGGCAGGACAGCGGCGTCGTCCCCGGCCTCCGGGCGGCGAAGGAACCGGAGGCGGCGCTCGACCGGTCCGAGTTCGACCTCGCCCTCCTCAGCCGCGCCCTGGCGCCGGGAGCCGACCCGGAGGCGGCGCGGGGCGCCGGCGCCTATCTCCTGCGGGACGAACGGCTGGCCACCTCGCTCCGGCGGGAGTGGATGCGAAACCGTCGCGCCTGGCAACCGGCCGACGGCTTCCTCGCGGTCGGCACCGTGGCGAAAGCCGCCCTCGGAGGCCGGCGGCCCACCGCCCGCACCTACTCGGCCACGGGTCTCGAAACCTTCGCCAAGTGCCCCTACCAGTTCTACCTGAAGAACATCGCCCGCCTGCGTCCGGTGGAACGCCCGGAGCGCTGGGTCCATCTCGATCCCCTGACCCGCGGCTCGCTGGTCCACGAGGTGTTCTTCCTCCTGGGGCAGACCCTCCGCGAACGGGGGCTGACGCCGCTGCCCCGGGAGCGCCTGCCGGAAGCCCTGGCGGCGCTCCCGCCGATCGTCGCCGAAGTCGCGAAGCAGTTCCGGGAAGAACACGCGCCGGAGATCGAACGCATCTGGAACGACGAACTCGACGGCCTGCTGGGCGACCTGCGCGGTTTCCTCGAACGGGAGGCCGGCAACGGGTTCCGCATCGTCGCCAACGAACTCACCTTCGGCATGGCCCCGGTCGGCCCGGCGGACGACGAGAGCCGGTTGGAACCGGCAGTGCTTCCCGGCGGTCTGCGTCTGAGGGGCTCCATAGACGCCGTCGAGGAAAACGCGACCGGCGAACGGCGGGTCACCGACTACAAGACCGGCAAGGACTCGGTCCGCGTTTCCGCCGACCGGCGGGTCCTGTTCGGCGGCGAAGCGCTCCAGCCGCTGCTCTACGCCTTCGCCCAGGAGGCCTTGACCGGAAGGCCGACCGCCTCCGGCCGCCTCTACTACACCACCCTCCGCGGCGCGTACCACCAGACGGTGGTCCCGACGGACACCGCCGAGGCCCGGAGCCTCCTGGAGGAGTTCGTCCGCCGCCTCGACGAAGCGGTCTCCGCCGGACACTTCCCGGCGGACCCGAACCCGGCCTCCCGCTGGCCGCCCTGCCGCTACTGCGACTACCTCCCGATCTGCGGCCCCGGCCCGGCGACCTGCCGGGAAACCAAGAATCCGCGCGGCGCCGCCCTCGAAGAAGTGCAGGCCCTCCGGGAACTGCCGTGACCGGCGAACCGACGACGCCCCGCGCCCCGGCGGCCGCGCATTCCGCCCGCCCGCCCCTCCCCGACGCCGACGCCCGGGAGCGCATCCGCTCGGCCCTGGACACCACCCTGATCGTGGAGGCCTCCGCCGGGACCGGGAAGACCACGGCGCTCGTCTCCCGGGTGGTGGAACTGGTCCGCTCCGGGACCGCGGCGATCGGCGGGATCGTCGCGATCACCTTCACCGAGCGCGCGGCCGGCGAACTCCGCCTCCGCCTCCGGCAGGGCCTCGACCGGGCGTTCGCGGAGGAGGCGAAGCCGAAGGTCGCGGCGCGCCTCGACGCCGCCCGGGCCACGATCGAGGAAGCATCCCTCGAAACGATCCACGCCTTCTGCAGCCGGCTGCTGCACGAGCACCCGGTCGAAGCCGGCGTGGACCCCGACTTCACCATCCTCACCGGCGCCGAGCAGACCGCGTTCTTCGAGCCCCTGTTCCGCGACTGGCTCAAGGGGCAGTTGGAGCGGCCGGGCCCCGGCGTGGCGCGGGTGCTCCGGCGCAGCCGGGGCCGCGAGGAGCCGGTGGACACCCTGCGGGAAGCGGCGCAGCGCCTGCTGGACCACCGGGAACTGCCGGCGGCCTGGGCCGCGCCGGAGGGGTACGACCGCGACGAGGCCGTTCGCCGCCTGCTCTACGAAGACGAGCGGAACGAAGGCGCGGGCGGCGTCCGGCGAGTGTGCCTGACGACGCTCGCGGAGATCGTGCGCGAACTTCCGCCGCCGCCGGCGAACGAGCGGATCGACTGGCTCTACCGGACGCTCGCCGACGCCGCCGAACTCGAACGCGAGATCCGCGTGCGCGAGGAAGCCGGGAGAGGGGATCCGGACTGGGTGGAGCAGTCGCTCGCGACCTTCACCGTCCCGGAGTGGGGTTACGGCCGCCGCCTGCCGGCCGCCGTCAGCGCCCGACTCCTCGAGGCGCATCCACAACTCCCGGTGAAGGCCGGAGCGGTGGACCTGGCCCGGATCCGCACGGACTTCCGCGAACGGCTGGAGTCCTTCCGGCGGCAGTCGGGCGCCGACCTGGCGGCGCGACTGCGCGAAGAACTGCGTCCGCTCGTCGCCCGCTACGAAACGGCGAAGCAGAAGGCCGGGAAACTGGACTTCGACGACCTCCTGCTCCGCACCCGCGACCTGCTGGACCGCGACCCGGGACTCCGCGAACTACTCGGGAAGCGATACACGCACTTCCTGCTGGACGAATTCCAGGACACCGATCCGCTGCAGACCGAGATCGTCTTCCAACTGACGGCGCCGCAGGCGCCCGCGGACGGCGACTGGCGCCGGGCGGTTCCGGCGCCGGGCCGGCTGTTCCTGGTCGGTGACCCGAAGCAGTCCATCTACCGCTTCCGCCGCGCCGAGGTCGAGCACTACCGGGCGACGAAGAAACACCTGCTGGAGAACGGCGCCAACGAAGTCGTCCTGACTTCCAACTTCCGCGCGGCGCCGGCGCTCTGCGACTTCGTGAACACCGCCCTGGGGCCGCTGCTCGACGCTCCCCCGGACGAGAAGACCGGCGTCGCACAGGTCGGCTACTCCCCGATCGCGGCGACCCGTTCCGCGGTATCCCCGACAGCGCTCGGCGTGATCCCGGTACCGAAGGAAGGAATCGCCCTGAACGCCCGGGAAGTCACCGCCCTGGAGCCTTCCGCGGTCGCCGGCTTCGTGGCCCGGCTCCTCGAGAGCGAGTTCCGGGTGACCCGCACCGACGGGACCGCCGGCCCGGTCGAACCGAGCGACATCTGCCTGCTGTTCCGCCGCTTTCGCCAGGGCAGCCACCTCATTCCCCAACCGTACGCCGAAGCCCTGCAGCAGCGCGATCTCCCCCACGCGCTCGGCGCCATCCCCAGTTACACCGGCAGCGCCGAGATCGGGGCGCTGCGGGCGGCGCTCACCGCGGTCGAGTTCCCCGACGACGAACTCTCGGTGTACGCCGCGCTGCGGGGCCCGCTCTTCTCGTTCCCGGACGAAGAGTTGTTCCTCTTCCGCGAGCGCGGGTTCCGCCTCTGCCCGGGGAGGAGCGAGCGACTGCCCGAAGACGCCGGCGCCTCCGACCGCGCCGTCGCCGCGGCGCTGGGTTTCCTCGACGACCTGCACCGGCAGCGGAACCGGCGCCCCCTCGCCGACACCCTCCGGGCGCTGCTCGACCGGCATCGCGCCGAGACCGCGTTCGCCTTCTGGAAGTCCCCGGACCAGGTGCTCGCGAACCTCCGCCTCCTGACCCAGTCCGCCCGGCAGTTCGAGGCCGGGGGCGGTCTCTCCTTCCGCGGCTTCGTCCGCCGCCTGGAGGCCGAGGCGAACGACCCCGACCCCGGAGCCCGCAGCGCTCTCGACCCCGAAGTGCGCGGGGTGCGGATGCTGACGGTCCACTCGGCCAAGGGGCTCGAATTCCCGGTGGTGGTGCTCGTGGACACGCCCTGCCGGCGCGTCGGTCGGGCCGACCGGGTGGTGCGGCCGGAGGAGGGCCTCTACGCCTGCGACCTTCGCCGCGGCCTGAGGCCGCAGGCGCTGCTCGACGCGGAGGAAGTCGAGAAGGCCGCCGACCTTCGCGAAGAGGATCGGCTCCTCTATGTCGCCGCCACCCGCGCGCGCGACCTGTTGGCGGTGGTGGCGCCGTCGGCCCAGTACGACCTCGACCGCAGTTGGCTCCGACCGCTGTACGACCGCCTCACCGGCGCGGCCGGCGAACCGCCCCCGCTGCCGGAGTTCGACGGGAAGGCCGGCGCCGCCCGGTCCCCCGCCCGGTCCGATGCCGGCGCCCGCCGCTGGAACCTGCTCTCCGGGGAGGCGGCGACCGGGGACGACCCCATCGAGCGGTTCCGGGAGGAGCGCGCCCGGACGCTGGCCCGGGGCGCCGTTCCCACCCGCCGCGTCGCCGCCGCCGGGCGCTACGCCGGGCGGGAGTTCGACCCGGCCCCGGTGGCGGTCCACGAACTGCCCCGACCGGCGAACCGGCCCGGCGGCGCCCGCTTCGGCGAACTGGTCCACCGGATCCTGGAGCGCGCGCCGTTCTCCCCGGCGGCGGCCGGCGACCCGGAGCCCGCTCCGGTGGCGGAACTGGCACAGACCGCCGCGGCCGAACTGGGCATCGAATCCGGCCTCGTCGCCACCGCGGCGGCAGCGGTCGAGGCGGCGCTCGATCACGAAGTCCTGCGGGCCGCCCGCCGGGCCGCGGCCCGGGGCGCCTGCTACCGGGAGTGCCCGGTATTCCTGCGGGAGGATCACCCGGTACCGGAGGAGGCGCCGTCCGCTCCGGCGGAGACGGCCCCCGGCGCGGCCGGCGGCGACGAAGCGCGGTCCGGGCGGGAGACCCACGGAACGGCACCGGAAGGGCCGATCCTGATCGAGGGCCAGGTGGACCTGCTCTACCAGACCGAGGCCGGCGGCCCCTGGACCGTCGTGGACTTCAAGACCGGCCTCACCGACGACGATGAGGAACGGGCCGAAGAACGGGAAGCGGCGCTCGACCGGTACCGCCGCCAGGTCACCCTCTACGCCCGCGCCGTCACCCGGGCCACCGGCCGGCCGGCCGAACCGGTGCTCCTCTTCCTCTGACCGTCCCGAACCGGCGGCCCGGCTCGACCGACCCGACTCGGGAGACCCGGCGGCTACGGCGCCGGTGCGTGTTCCCGGAGGTAGTCCATGAGACTGGGAATGCCGGGCTCCCAATCCGGCGTGGGCCCGGGCCGCCAGATGAAGCCCAGGTGCTTCAGGGCCGTCATCGCTTCCAGCGGGCCGGCTGCTGCCCCGTCTCGACCGAGCGCTGCGAGGAGCGTTTCCTCCACTTCGGGGGGCGACAGCGTCGATCTCCCACCGAACGCTTCAGCGACCGCCCGGGCCGCCGGAATCAACTCCCGCTTCTCCAACTCCACGTACCGTAGCCGGTAGTAGTCGCCGCGCCGCGCCTCGAATTGCGGCGCCGCGGCCGCGACTTCGTCGACCGTGATCGCCCGTCGCCCCTCGGTCGCAGCGTGCTCCCACGAATAGCCGGCCCACAACTGCACGAAGAAGGGATAGCCGTCGCTCTCCCGGGCGATCCGTTCCAGCGCCGCCGATTCGATGGACATCCCCTGGTCGTGCAGGGGACGCTCGATGGCCGCCACGACGGCCTCCGGTCCGAGCCGATTGATCCGAAGGACTTCCGAGCGCCCCCAGAACGAGGCTTCCATCTCCGAGAGACGATCTTCGAGATCCGGCGTGCCGGCGAGGACGAAAAGGAACGGCAACCCGACGCCGGTCTGCCGGCCGGCGCGCAACAGCGCCCGGCCGACCTCCGGGGCCAGCGTATGCGCTTCGTCGAGCAGCAACGCCAGCGGCCTCCGGCAAGCGCGAAGTCGGAGCGCCTCCTCCACGGTGGGTGGCAGCAGACCCCGAGACCGACGCCGGGCGATCCCCGCCCGGGAGAGTTCTTCCGGAGTGGGCCCGGCCCACCAAGTCGGCGGCGCCAACTGCTCCGCGAGTTGCGTGGGTGTCTCCGTTTCGGCCGGCGTCATCTCGACGACCTCGACTCCGGGAATCGCGGCCAGTTGGCGCTCCAGCCAGGCGAGCAGGGCGGTCTTCCCATTCCCGCGCGGCCCGTACAGAATCACCGCAGAGGGCGGCGGGACTCCCCGCGCCACGGCGCCGCCCCAAGCCCGGAAAAGGGACTGCTCCTTCTCCCTTCCGGCCAGGTACGGCGGCAGTGTTCCCGGGCCGGACCGGAACGGCCCGAGCAAACGAACCGCTTCGATTCCTCCCATCGCCTCGGCGCCTCCCACAGCCATTCCGTCCAGTATAGGCCGGCCACCTGCTCACATTCGGGGTGGCGGAAGGACCGCCGCCACCCGAAACCCCCTGTGGCCGCGCCGCCGGCGAGCCTGCCGAAGCGGCGCTCTTCCCCGGCCCCGGCCCGACTCGCCCCGGTCCGGCGGCGAACCGGCGCTTACGGCGCCGGGACCTGTTCCCGGAGGTAGTCCATGAGACTGGGAATCCCCGGTTCCCAAGTCATCGTCGGCCCCGCCTGCCAGACCAGACCCAGGTGCTGCATCGTCGTCGTCGCGGCCTCAGCCTCTTCGCCGGCCGACCCGAGAGCGTCTCGAATCGTTTTTCTCACTTCATGGGAGGGAAGCGAAGACGCCCCCGCGAAAGCGTCCGCCAAGGCGCGGGCCGCCCCCAGCAACTCTCGCTTCTCCAACTCCCGGCAGCGCTGCCGGTAATAGTGGCCGCGCGTCTCCTCGAATTCCGGAGCCGCGGCTTCGACATCGCGGATCATGATCGTTCGCCGCCCCTCCGGCGCGACGCAGTCCCACGAGAGTTGCCCCCACAACTGCAAGAAGAACGGGTAGCCGTGGCTCTCGGAGACGATGCATTCCAGCGCCGCCGATTCGATGGACATCCCGTCCTCGCGCAACGGGCGCTCGATCGCCGTGGCGGCGGCAGCAGGTTCGAGCCGATTGAGTCGGAGCAGTTTCGCGCGTCCCCAGAACGACGCCTCCATCTCCGAGAGGCGGTCTTCGAGATCCGGAGTGCCGGCCAAGACCAGGAAGAACGGCAACTCCGCGCCCAACTCCTGGCTGACATTCAGCAGTTCGTTACCCACCTCCGGGGCCAGAGTATGCGCTTCGTCGAGCAGGAGCACCAGCGGACGGCGGGTCGCCCGAACCCGGATGACCTGCTTCGCCCTCGGTGGCGGGAGGTCGCTGTCCGGACGCCAGGTGAGCCCGACGAGGGACAGTTCTTTCGGCGCCAGCCCGTCCCACCAGTTCTCCGGCAGCAACTGCTCGGCCAGTTGCGCCGGCGTCCGGATGTCCGACGGGTTCAGCCGGACCCCGTCCACTCCCGGAGTCGCGGCCAGATGGCGCTGCAGCCAGAGGAGCAGCGCCGTCTTCCCGTTCCCCCGCGGCCCGTAGAGGATCACCGACGAGGGCGGCGGGTTTCCCTGCGCCACGGCGCCGCCCCAGGCGCGGAAGAGCGCCTGCTCCTTCTCCCGTCCGGCCAGGTACGGCGGCAGTTGCCCCAGGCCCGGCCGGAACGGGCCGATCAGCCGGGTCTCGTCGACCTCGCGCGACGCCATCGCCTCGGCCCCCTCGACAGCCATGCCGCACAGTATAGGCCGCGCCCCTGCGGCCCGGCCCGGGTGGTCGAGGCGAATCCGATGACCGTCGCCCGGTAACCCGCGGCGCCCACACTCCCAGGACCGCCACCGGCCGCGCCTCCGGGCTGTCTTCCGCAGCGCCTCGCCGCGCCGACGCCGCGACGCGGAACTACGAAGCCCGGGAGTGCTCCCGCAGGTAGTCCATGAGACTGGGGATCCCCGGCTCCCAGGCCGGGGTCGGGCCCGGCTGCCAAAGGAAGCCCAGATGTTTCAACACCGTGAGCGCTTCGTAGACGGCTGCCCCTTCATCGGTCGGCCCGATCGCCCCGCCGATCGTGTCTTCCACTTCGTCGTGGGTCAGAGCGGAAACTCTCGAGAACGCTTCCGCGACCGCCCGGGCCACCGGAACCAGCCGCCGCTTGGCCAACTCCCCGTATCTCTGTCGGTAGTAATCGCCGCGCGTCTGCTCGAACTCCGGCGCCGCGGCTTCGACATCGTGGATCGTGATCGTCCGTCGCCCTTGCGGCGCCGCAGATTCCCACGACAGTTGTCCCCACAACTGCAGGAAGAACGGATAGCCGTGGCTCTCGGAGAGGACGCGTTCCAGCGCCGCGGATTCGATGGACATGCCGTCCTGTTGAAGGGGTCGCTCGATCGCCGCGGCGGCAGCGGCAGGTTCGAGACGATTGAGTCGGATCTGTTTCGCGCGTCCCCAGAACGACGCCTCCATCTCCGAGAGGCGGTCTTCGAGATCCGGAGTACCGGCCAGGACCAGGAAGAACGGCAACTCCGCGCCCAACTCCTGGCTGACATTCAGCAGTTCGTTGCCCACCTCCGGGGCCAGCGTGTGCGCTTCGTCGAGCAGGAGCACCAGCGGGCGCTTCGCCGCGCGAACGCGGATGGAGTCTGCCGCGGTCGGCGGTGGCCGGTCCTGGCCCGGACGCCAGGTGAGTCCGACGACCGAGAGTTCCTTCGGCGCGAACTTCGCCAGCCAAGCGTCCGGCAGCAATGCCCCGGCGAACAGCGCCGGCGTCCTGATGCGCGACGGGACGAGGCGCACGACATCCATCCCGGGACTCGCGGCCAGATGGCGCTGCAGCCAGAGGAGCAGCGCCGTCTTCCCGTTGCCCCGCGGGCCGTAGAGGATCACCGACGAGGGCGGCGGGTTTCCCTGCGCCACGGCGCCGCCCCACGCCCGGAAGAGCGCCTGCTCCTTCTCCCGTCCGGCCAGGTACGGCGGCGGTTGCCCCGGGCCCGGCCGGAACGGGCCGATCAGCCGGGTCTCGTCGCCGCGGTCCGGCGCCGGCGCCTCGGCCCCCTCGACAGCCATGCCGCACAGTATAGGCCGCGCCCGGCGGCGGTCCGGAGCGGCGCGGGGCGGCGCCCGACCTCCACCGCCGCCCGGCGACTCTCCGCGCCCATACCCGCCCGCCGCCGATCGGCCGGCCGAACCGCCGTTCCTCTTCCGGCGACTCCGCCGGGGACCCCGGACGCCGGGCGGCGAACCTTCGGGCGTTACGGCGCCGGGGCGTACTCCCGGATGTAGTCCATGAGACTGGGAATCCCCGGCTCCAGTGCCGGCGTAGGCCCCGATCTCCAGACGAAGCCCAGGTGGCGCATCGCCGTCATCGCTCCGGCAGTATCGGCGCCTCCACCGGAACGATCGAGCGCGTCGCGAATGACGGCTTCGACTTCGGGATAGGGCAGCGAGGAGACACCGACGAAGGCGTCCGCAATCGCCCGTGCGACCGGCAGCAGATCCCTGTCGGCCAACTCTTCGTATCGGTCCGCGTAGTAGTCGCCGCGCCGCTCCTCGAATTTCTGCGTTGCCGCTTCGACTTCGGCCATCGTGATCGAAGTCCGTTGCTCCGGCGCGACCTCCTCCCACAGCAACCGCCCCCACAACTGCAGGAAGAACGGATATCCGTGGCTTCGGCGGACGACGCACTCCAGGGCCGGCGCGGATACGGTGATGCCGTCCTCCTTCAATGGCCGTTGGATCGCCGCCACGGCAGATTCCTCGGGCAAACGATTGATGCGGATGATTTCGGCGCGGCTCCAGAACGAAGCCTCCATCCGGGAGAGACGGTCCCGGAGGTCCGGAGTCCCGGCCAGGACCAGGAAGAACGGCAACTCGGCGCCCAACTCCTGGCTGACATTCAGCAGTTCGTTACCCACCTCCGGGGCCAGAGTATGCGCCTCGTCGAGCAGGAGCACCAGCGGGCGTCGGGAGGCCCGAGCCCGGATGACTTGCTTCGCTCTCGGGGGCGGAAGGTCATTATCCGGACGCCAGGTGAACCCGACGAGGGACAGTTCTTTCGGCGCCAGTCCGTCCCACCAGTGCCCCGGCAGCAACTGCTCGGCCAGTTGGGCCGGCGTCCGGAGGTCCGACGGGTTCAGCCGAACGCCGTCCACTCCCGGAGTCGCGGCCAGATGGCGCTGCAGCCAGAGGAGCAGCGCCGTCTTCCCGTTCCCTCGCGGTCCGTAGAGGATCACCGACGAAGGCGGCGGAACCCCCTGCGCCACGGCGCCGCCCCAGGCGCGGAAGAGGGCCTGCTCCTTCTCCCGTCCGGCCAGGTACGGCGGCGGTTGCCCCGGCCCCGGCCGGAACGGTCCGATCAACCGGGTCTTCTCGCCCGGCTCCGGCGCCGGCGCCTCGGTCCCCTCGACAGCCATGCCGCTCAGTATAGGCGGCGCCCTGTGGCCCGATCCGGGGCGGTGCGGGGCGGCGCCCGACCTCCACCGCCGCCCGGCGACTCTCCGCGCCCATACCCGACCGCCGCCGATCGGCCGGCCGAACCGCCGCTCCTCTTCCGGCGACCTCCGTCGGGGGCCCCCCGGCACCGGGCGGCGAACCTTCGGGCGTTACGGCGCCGGGGCGTACTCCCGGATGTAGTCCATGAGACTGGGAATCCCCGGCTCCAGTGCCGGTGTAGGCCCCGATCTCCAGACGAAGCCCAGGTGGCGCATCGCCGTCATCGCTCCGGCCGTGTCGGCGCTTCCACCGGAACGATCGAGCGCGTCGCGAATGACGGCTTCGACTTCGGGATAGGGCAGCGAGGAGACGCCGACGAAGGCGTCCGCAATCGCCCGTGCGACCGGCAGCAGATCCCTGTCGGCCAACTCTTCGTATCGGTCCGCGTAGTAGTCGCCGCGCCGCTCCTCGAATTTCGGCGTTGCCGCATCGACTTCGGCCATCGTGATCGAAGTCCGTTGCTCCGGCGCGACCTCCTCCCACAGCAACCGCCCCCACAACTGCAGGAAGAACGGATATCCGTGGCTTCGGCGGACGACGCACTCAAGGGCCGGCGCGGATACGGTGATGCCGTCCTCCTTCAATGGCCGTTGGATCGCCGCCACGGCAGATTCCTCGGGCAAACGATTGATGCGGATGATTTCGGCGCGGCTCCAGAACGAAGCCTCCATCCGGGAGAGACGATCCCGGAGGTCCGGAGTCCCGGCCAGGATCAGGAAGAACGGCAACTCGGCGCCCAACTCCTGGCTGACATTCAGCAGTTCGTTACCCACCTCCGGGGCCAGAGTATGCGCCTCGTCGAGCAGGAGCACCAGCGGGCGTCGGGAGGCCCGAGCCCGGATGACTTGCTTCGCTCTCGGGGGCGGAAGGTCATTATCCGGACGCCAGGTGAACCCGACGAGGGACAGTTCTTTCGGCGCCAGTCCGTCCCACCAGTGCCCCGGCAGCAACTGCTCGGCCAGTTGGGCCGGCGTCCGGAGGTCCGACGGGTTCAGCCGAACGCCGTCCACTCCCGGAGTCGCGGCCAGATGGCGCTGCAGCCAGAGGAGCAGCGCGGTCTTCCCGTTCCCCCGCGGCCCGTAGAGGATCACCGACGAGGGCGGCGGGGCTCCCTGCGCCACGGCGCCGCCCCAAGCGCGGAACAGCGCCTGCTCGCTCTCCCGTCCGGCCAGGTACGGCGGCAGTTTCCCCGGCCCCGGCTGGAACGGCCCGATCAGCCGGGTCTCTTCGACCTGCTCCGGCGCCATCGCCTCGGCCCCCTCGACAGCCATGCCGCACAGTATAGGCCGCGCCCTGCGGCCCGGTCCGGGGTGTTGCGGGCGGCGCCCCTCTTCCGGGGACCTCCGTCGTGGGCCCCCGGACGCCGGGCGACGAACCTTCAGGCGCTACGGCGCGGGGACCTGGTCCCGGTTGTAATCCAGGAGGCTGGGAATCCCCGGTTCCCACTCGGGGGTGGGTCCTGACCGCCAGATGAAGCCCAAGTGTTTCAGGGCCGTCATCGCGTCCCCGGGGTCGGCGCCGTCGCCGGCCCGACGGAGCGCGCCGACGACCGCTTCCCGCGCCCCGGGAGCGGAAAGTGTCGATCCCCGCCCGAAGGCTTCGGCGACTGCCCTGGCCGCCGGAAGCAGATCCCGTTTCTCCAACTCCTCGTACCGCTGCCGGTAATAGTGGCCGTGCGTCTCCTCGAATTCCGGCGCCGCGGTTTCGACATCGTGGATCGTGATCGTCCGTCGCCCCTGCGGTACGGCCGATTCCCACGAGAATTGTCCCCACAACTGCAGGAAGAACGGGTAGCCGTAACTCCTGGAGAGGATATGTTCCAGCGCCGCGGTTTCGATGGACATCCCGTCCTCGTGAAGAGGTTTCTCGATCGCCGCGGCGGCCGCGGCCGGTTCGAGCCGATTCAGTCGGATCTGTCTCGCGCGCCCCCAGAACGAGGCCTCCATCTCCGAGAGGCGATCCTCGAGATCGGGAGTGCCGGCCAGGACCAGGAAGAACGGCAACTCGGCCCCCAACTCCTGGCTGACATTCAGCAATTCGTTGCCCACCTCCGGGGCCAGCGTGTGCGCTTCGTCGAGCAGGAGCACCAGCGGGCGGCGGGAGGCCCGAACCCGGATGACTTGCTTCGCTCTCGGGGGCGGAAGGTCATTGTCCGGACGCCAGGTGAACCCGACGAGGGACAGTTCTTTCGGCGCCAGTCCGTCCCACCAGTGCCCCGGCAGCAACTGCTCGGCCAGTTGCGCCGGCGTCCGGAGGTCCGACGGGTTCAGCCGGACCCCGTCCACTCCCGGAGTCGCGGCCAGATGGCGCTGCAGCCAGAGGAGCAACGCCGTCTTCCCGTTGCCCCGCGGGCCGTAGAGGATCACCGCCGAGGGCGGCGGGTTTCCCTGCGCCACGGCGCCCCCCCAGGCCCGGAGGAGTGCCTGTTCCTTCTCCCGTCCGGCCAGGTACGGCGGCGGTTGCCCCGGGCCCGGCCGGAACGGGCCGATCAGCCCGGTCTCGCCGCCGTGCTCCGGGGCGGCCGGCGCCTCGGCTTCCGCATCCGGCATGTCGTTCAGTACAGGCGGCCGGCCCCGGCGCCTTCGGAGCGGTCGAGCGGGCGCGGGCCGACCCGGTGAAGAAGCCGCCGGCGGGAATGGGAAATAGGTATCCGGGGCGACCGCCGCCGACGACCGGCGGCGGGGTCAGCGCCGGCCGCCGTTTCCTCCCGGCGGTTCGGGCCCCGTCGCGGGCCGGGTGAAGGGGGATTCCCCGGTCGTTCCCTCGTATTTGTAGAAGCGTCCTTCCAGGGTCTGCATGAGTTCCTTGTAGCGGGCTTTCCGGTCCGGCGCGGTGTGGTCGAAGACGCGGACGAAGAACCGGCACTGCTCGCGGCGGCTCCAGTCGAAGATCTCCTGCGTCCGTTCCTCGAACTCGGTTTCGCCCAGCGCGCGGTCGGGGCGAATCGCCGCCGGGCGGAGCGGGCGCAGGTTCGCCGGGGGATCGAGTGCGATCTCGGCGGGCCGCAGGAGGTAGCCGGAATCCACCAGGCCCACTTCGAAGAGGTATGCCGGGCGGTCGCCCTCACGGTACACGCAACTCGGGTGGTCCGTGCCGCCGCGCCCGGCGCCGGAACGGGAGCGGGAACGGGATTGGGCGCGCAGGCGTTCGACCTGTTCCTCGGCGCGCTCGAGATTCGCCGCCAGTTCCGTCAGCGACTGCCCGGCGCGTTCCCGCCAGCGTTCGGCGTCCCGGACCAGGGCGGCGACCGCCTCCGGGGTGGCCTCCTCACCGCGCGCCCGGAGCGCTTCCCGGGCGGCGTCGGCGATCCGCGCCGCTTCGACCAGGGCCTCCGGGGAGAAATCCATACCTGCCGCTGCCGCTGCTTCGCTGACCGCGCGCGCCGCGTCCACGAGTTCTGCGGGGGTCAGGCCGGCCGCCTCCGCCTGCGCCAGGATCGCCGCGGCGGCCGCCACCGTTTCCGGCGGCGCTTCCGCCCTCCGGTACTCCTCGTCGCGCTTCGCCGCGTCGGTGAGAGCGGAGATGAATTCTTCCGGCGGAACCGATTCCGGCCGGCCCACCTCCCGCACCAACTCCATCCAGTAGCCGGCCTGCCGCTCGACTTCCGCCCGCCGCGTCCGCGCCGCTTCCCGCTCCCCGGCAGCGGGCGCCGCCTGGTCCCATTCCTCGGTGAGCCCCCATTCCTCGATGAGGTCTTCCCACTCCTCGACCTGGAGTTCGAGAAGCACCAGTTCCTCGTTCGCCTGCGCCGCCTCCTCCTCGGCGGCGCGGCGGCCCTCGGTCTCGCGATGCAGCATCGCCGCCAGGGCGAGCAGGAGCACGAAGATGATGAGGAGCACCACTTCCGCCATGGTGAGGCCGAGGACCAGGCCCCGCGGGAACGAGGACTTCACCGCGCCGGGGTCCTCCGCTTCCGCCGGCGCGCCCGCCGGGCGCCCTGCCGGTTCCGCATCGTTTCGTCCTGCCTCCGTCGGGTATCGGGCTCGGGTATCAGGCGCCGGGGCGGTCGCCGCGCCGGCGGAAGAGCCAGGCGAACAGCGAGAACCGGGGCCGGCCGCGCCCGCGTTTCTCGAGTTCCGTCGTGAGGCCGCGCACCAGGGAGGAAACGCGCGTCAGGGAATCCTCCAGTCCCCGGTTCGCCTGCTCGATCCGCTCCACCGAACGCGAGAGCGACTGCCCGGAGGCGCCGCCGACCTCCGCGACCCGGTCGCCGACCGCCGTCAGGGCGCCGGCGACCCGGTCGAGCCCCGACCGCAGTTCGTCCGTTGCCGCCGCCAGATCGCGGCCCCCTTCGAGCGCGCCGCGGATCGCCGTCGCCGAGTCGTTCAAACTGCCGGCGGACGCGGTCAACTCGGTGCATACCGCCCGGAGATCTTCCGTCGCCGGCGCGACCGCTTCGCTGACCACCCGCGGCAGGGCGACCGCGGCGAAGTCCTTCGTCAAGGCCTCCACTCCCCGCCGGAACTCCTCGACGCCGCCCCGCAATTCCTCGGTTCCGCGCCGAATCTCGGCCACCCGTCCTTCGACCGCGTCCTTCATGGAATCCGCCGCCAACTGCGTGGCCCGTTCGACGAAGGCCCGGGGGAAGTCGAAGTCGGCGATCTTGCCGGACATCACCACCAGCGACTTGCACACCTCGTCGGCCTGGCTGCGGATCTTCTGCCACTGCTCCGCCGTCCGCTCCGCCTGCGCCCGGGTCCGCTCCTCGATCTCGCCGAGCCCCTCCCCGATCTTCGCCGCGGTGTCCGCCGCTTCGCCGAGACGCTCCCGGACTTCCGCCAGTCCCTCGTCCAACGCTTCCCGGGTCCTCTCCCGGAAACCCCGGAACTCGTCCACCGTGAACTCGATCTCCCCGCGCAGCCGCCGGGCGGCGTCGGCGAGATGCAGCCGCACTTCTTCGTCCACCGATTCCGGGGCCTCCTCGGCCGGTTGGCCGACGAGGATGCGGAGCGCCATACCGAGAATCGTCGAGGAGACGGCGATACCGAAATTCGTGACGATGGTCTCGGTAGCATCGTCCGTGCTGAAGCGATAGAGCGAGTGCGCCATCGAGGTCAGCGTATAGAGGAAACCGAGGTAGTAGAGGTTGTCGCCGGCGGATTCGTACTTGGGTCCGTTCTTCTCCGAGTCCCACAGTGTCCAGGTGTATGTGAGCATCAGGACGCATGGAATCGCCGTAACCAGCCACTGCGGCGCGCCGAACGCCTTCAGGGACAGGATGAAGACGACACCGGCGGCGAAGAACAGGACGAAGGGGCCGCGACCGCCCTCCCAGAAACGTCCGGGCGAAGCCATGCCGAACCCGCTACCCCCGGTTCCCGCGCCCGGAATCCATCCCGCGCCGCCTTCCCGTTCCGCGGCCCTCCCGCAGCGTCGTCGTCAATTCATCCCCGGGATGCGGCGGACGCGGGCCAGAGAGCCGCCCTGCTCCGCGATCCATCGCTCCCAGAAAGAGACCACGCTCCGGGCGCCGCCGAAGGACTCGTGGATCTCCCGCTGGATCAGCAGCACCTCGAACTCGATCCCCCCGAGGTCGGCGCCGAGGGCGGCCGCGCCCGGCGAGTCCCGGAACGCCGCGAACTCGGGCCGGCCGTCGTAGAAGGTCAGGTTCTCCGAATGCTGCAGGAGGTCGGAAACCAGGATCAACCGCTTCGGCGCCGCGTCGTAGGAACGCCGCGAGAGCAGCGTCACCGCGATCGCCTGGACATTCTCCATGATCGGCGAACCCGGCGCCGGCAGTCGGTCGAGCAGGTCCTGGAACAGTCGTTCGAGGGGTTCGCGGTAGCGCTCCTCGAGCCGTTTCCGGAGGAGCGCCGGGGACTGGATCAACTCGTTCGCGGTGTCGGGATCGCCGGGGTTGCAGACCGTCAGCAGCGCCGGCAGCGGATCGCTCCCGACGGCTTCCGAGATCGGCTGCGATTCGTAGGCGACGATCATCTCGTCCGGTTCGCTCACCGCCGCCAGGTCGTCGAGTTTCCCCAGGATGTCGGCGCGGCTGACGGCGCCGACCCGGTCGGTGGTGTCCACCAGGATCGCGGTCACCCGGCTGGGGCCGGCTTCCGGACACATGGTCTCCGCATCGCGCGGCACCACGTCCGGACGCAGCAGGAACAGCGCCGCGATGGCCGCGCCGGCGAATACGAAGAGGGCCACGCCGACGACCACCGGGGCATTCCCTCCGGGCGGCCGCCCCCGGCGGGTCCGGCTTCCCGGTCTTCCGGATCCTCCCGGTTTTCCCGATCTTCCCGGCTTTCCCGGTCGCGACGGCATCCGTGCCTCAGCCCCCCGGCAACTTCAGGGTCTCGTCCGGAGCCGGAAGCGCCGGCGCGGTGGCGGCGGGCGCTTCCGCATCCGGTGGAGGGGCCGCCGAGGATTCGCCGAGGAGTTCCGAGAGAGCCGCCTGGTGCGCGCGGTCCACCCGATCCGTCGCCTGCCGGTATTCCTCGTCGAGTCGCCCCGCTTCGTCGTTCCCGGGAGGCCCCGCTTCCTCGTCCTCCCCGGAGACCGCGGCCCGGAGGACCGACAGCCCGGCGTCCGGCGCCGACCGGTGGGCGACCGGGGTTTCCCCGTCGGTCCGCGCCTGGTGATTGGCGTCCCGGTACTCGGCGACGAGCGCCCGGGCCACCCCGTCCAGTTGATCGAGATAGGCCGCGTAGTTCTTCTCGGCCGTTCGCCGCTGCCGCGCGAGCGTCCGCTCCTCGTTCGGCTGGCTCTTGCTGTCGTGCACCAGCCGCCGGAAGTCGTCGAGCGCGCGCTGCCGCACCTCGTTCAGATCGTCGGTCACCCGGCGAACCTCGTCGGCGTACTGCGAGGCCGCTTCCCGCTGCTGGCGATCCACCGCCCCGTACCCCGGATAGGCGTCGTCCATCTTCCGCCCGTCGAAGAAGGCGACCAGCGAGAAGAGGAGCCCGATGCCGAACAGGAGCCAGGACTCCGCGCCCTGCAGAGCGAACGGGGCTTCCCGCATCCGTTCGACGACCGCGGCGCCGGCGTCATCCACCAGCGCCCCGGAGACTTCCCGGAAATGGGCCACGCCCAGGTTCAGCGCGCCGGCGAACACCAGGTAGGAGATCGTGGAGAGTATGGCGAGGGTCTTCGGCCCCGGTTCCCCCTGCGCCAGACCGCGGCTCACCGGGCCGAAGAGCAGGAATGCCGGCAGCAGGTTCAGCGCGCTCACCCCGAAGGCGAGCGTATAGGCGCCGAGCAGGCCCAGTTCCTGTCCGACCGCCAGGAACGAGGCATTCGTCAACGACTCGATCACGAAGAGGACCGCGACCAGACCCCACTGCAGGAACTTCCTCCGGAAGTCGGGATACTGCGCCGCCCGGCGCAGTCGGTGCTGCTGCTTGAACTCCTGCAGTTCGTGTTTCCGCCGGTCCGCCGAGAAGCGCGCTTCCCGCAGCGCCGGGCCCTCGGTCTGCGCGATCTGCCGGACTTCGACCTCCGCATCCCGGAGCGCCCGGTTCAGATCCTGGCTCGGGGAAGCGCCGCGCAGTTGCCCCCGCCGGCCCTCGAGTTCTTCCAGGTAGTGCTGCAGCCGGGAGCGGGCGCTCTCCCCGAGGGCGACGATCTTCCGGCAGATCTGCCGCTCGGCGGGGTCCTCCGGCGCGTCGGCGGCGGGGACGCCGCGTTCGCCGGCGTCGAAGCCCTTCTCGTCCGGCTGGATCTCGGCGCGGAGGGCGTCGAGGTCGGGAGAGTCGAATTCGAGCATGAAGGCTGCTGCGTCCGTTTCGGAAACCGTCCGGCGAACGCCGGGCGCCCTCGGGGGGAAGCCGGCCGCTGTCGCGAGCGCTCCGCGCCGGGCCCGACCGCGAACGGGGCGCCCGACAGCCGAAAAAGGCCGAAGGCCCAAGGCCGAACGCCGAAAAATCGTGGGTCGGGTCGCCGACGACCGCCGGGGAGGAGCGCCCCGAGGCGGCGAAGCGCCTCCCGGCGAACCGGGGAGCGTAACAGCGGCCGCCCCCCGCGCCGCCGCGATCCCGGGGACGGAGCCTGCGGCCGGACGGGTCAGGCGAAGGGGTCGAAGCGGCCGTCGGCGGCGGTCCAGCCCCCGTCCACGAACAGCACCGAACCGGTGAGGTACCGCGCCGCCGGCGACAGCAGGAAGACCGCCGGGGCGGCGATCTCGCCGGCGCTGGCCCAGCGGCCGAGCAGGGTCTTGGCGGTGTAGGCGCGCTTCCAGTCGGGACGGGCTTCGATGGGCTTCGTCAGCGGCGTCTCCACCACCCCCGGCGCCAGGGCGTTCACGCGCACGCCGCTCCCGGCGAATTCGGCGGCGGCGGCGCGGGCCAACTGGACGATCCCGGCCTTCGTGGCGGCGTACACCCCCTGCCCGGGCTCGACCACGACCGAGCGGATGGAGGACAGCAGCACGATGCTGCCGCCGCCGGAGCGGGCCAGGCGCGGGCCGCCGACCCGGAGCGTCTCGAAGGTCCCGCGCAGGTTCAGCCCGACGACCCGGTCGAACTCGGCGGGGCTGGTCTCGGCGATCGGCTTCCGCACATTGATCCCCGGCGTGGCGACCAGCCCGGTGGGGCGGAACCCCTGCTCGTCGAGATGGGCGAAGAGCCCTTCCAGCGACTCCCCGGAGCGGAGGTCCACCTCCACCGCCAGAGCCGCCCCACCCCGTTCCGTTTCCCGTTCCCCTTCGTGTTCGTCGTCCCGCCCGCCGCCGGGTTCCCCACCCCGTTCGTCGATCGCCGCGGCCACCCGCTCCGCCGCCCGGAGGTCCCGGTCCGCGACCGCCACCCGCGCCCCGGAAGCGGCGGCGAGAAGCGCGGTGGCTTCCCCGATGCCGGAACCGCCGCCGATGACGACGACCCCGGCCCCGGCGAGGGAGAACGGGTTCGCGGGCGCGGTCCCGCGGTCGGATTCGGTCAGGGATTCGGGTCGGGGCTCGGACATGGCCGCGAATTATCGGAGACCCGCCCCGGCGGAGGCCCCGCCGGAACGCCGGGACTGCCCCGGAACCCCGACCGCGCCGCCGCCGCAGGCCCGGCGCCCCGGGAACCGGTCAGCCGCCCCGGCCGGCGAGGACCGGGAGCGGCGGGCGCGGTCGCGGCGCCGGCGGCGAGGCTACGATTTCGGCGCCCTCGCCAACCGAATGAAGGGAGCCGGGGGCAGCAGAGGGTCCGAACGGAGGTACCGGAATGACCGTGGAAGAAAGCGCAACCGAGGCCGGCGCCCCGACCGTTTCGATCACGATTCGCGGCGTTCCTCTCGAGTTGCGGAACGAACTGGCCTCCCGCGCCGCCCTCGAAGGGAAGTCCATGCAGCGGTACCTGCTCACCCTGCTGGAGCGGACCGTCGCCCGTCCCTCCATGGCGGCACTGATGGAGAGCATTCGGAAGCGCGCGCAGGCTGCCGGAACCCGCCTCTCCATCGAAGCGATCCTGGGGACCCGCGACGGCGAACCCGAAGAACGCCGGGAAGCCGCGCGCCCCCGGTCGCCGGGGCCGGGGCGTCGGGCCCTCGATGAAACCCGGGCCCGTTTCCTCCCGGCGGGTTGCCGTACCGACGGCATGGCTGTCGAAGCCGGTCCGATCACGATCCGCAGGGTTCCTCGGGAAGTACGGAACGAACTCGCCGCGCGCGCCACCCACGAAGGCCGGTCGCTGCAGCGGTACCTGTTCGCCCTTCTGCGCCGCACCGTCTCGTACTCCTCGCGGTCGCCGGCCACCGCCTGCCTTCCGAAGCAGGTCTGGCTGCAGCGGATCCGAGAGCGCAAGCGGGCCGCCGGAATCCGCATCTCCGTGGAGGAGATCCTGAACGCCCGCGACGCCGACCGACGGTGACCATCCTCCCCTCCCCGACGGACGCCTCGGCGCGCGCCTCGGGCCCTGGCTCCGCGTTTGCGGAAGGGGTCGTCCTCGCTGTCGCCGCCACCCCCGGACGCACCGTTCCCGCACCGGCGAACGGCCCGGCTGGGGTCAGGGCGCCATGACCGGCAGGGACACCGGCACCGTCCGGATCACCATCCGCAGGGTTCCTCGCGAGGTGCGGAACGAACTCGCCTCCCGCGCGGCCCGCGAGGGCAAGTCCATGCAGCGGTACCTGTTGGACCTGCTGGAAGAGACCGTCGCCCGTCCCACCATGGCCGAACTGATGGAGCGCATACGGAAGCGCAAGCGCGCCGCCGGGAGCCACGTCTCGGTGGCGGCCATCCTCGAGGCCCGCGACGCCGACCGACGGTGACCGTCACTCCTCCCTTCGACCGGCGCCTCGGCGCCGTCTCCGGGCCGGAACGCGGGTACCCACCTGGCGCCGGGGCCCGTTTCTTCAGCACGGGTACAGTGCCGGTGGCATGACCGAGAAAGAAAGCCCGAAGCCCGTTCGGATCACGATCCGCAAAGTGCCGGACGCGGTGCGGGACGAACTCGCTTCCCGCGCCACCCTCGAAGGGAAGTCGCTGCAGCGGTACCTGCTCGATCTGCTGGAACGGAGCGTGAGGTTCCCCACTCCGGCCATGGTGATGGCGGAGTTCCGAAAACGGAACCAGGCGGCGGGCGCCCGCGTCTCCGCGAAAGAGACCCCGAACGCCGGCGACCACGACCGACGGTGATCGTCTCTCGTCTCCTCGACGGACACCCGGCGCCCGGTTTCCGGGTTCGCAGACCGGCGCCTCCACGGACATCGGCGGGGTCCGCGGCGCTGCCGGCGTTCGTCCGCAGGTCGGGACGGCAGGCGCGACCGGCGTCCGCGCTCGAAGGACGAGGTGCTGTCATTTCGAGTTCCACCCTGCCATAGTGAAGGCACCATGGCCGTTCAGATCACGATCCGCGATGTTCCTCCCGAGACCCGGAACGAACTCGCTTCCCGCGCCGCCCTCGAAGGGAAGTCGCTGCAGAAGTACCTGCTCGCCCTGTTGGAACAGACCGTCGCCTACCCACCCAAGCAGGTGTTGCTGAAGAGCATCCGAGAGCGCAAGCGGGCTTCGGGGACGCGGGTCTCCGTCGAGGACATCCTGGCCGCGCGCGACGCCGACCGACGGTGACCGTCCTCGACGCCTCGGTCCTCGTCTCCGCGTTGGCAAAGTGCGATGGCTACGGGGGGTGGGCCGAATCTGCATGGACCGGTGATGAAGCAGCCGCCCCCGAGTTCGCCGTCATCGAGGCCACCAACGTTCTTCGTCGCCTGGAGTTGCGACGAGTGATCTCGGCAGCCGATGCGGAGCAGGCGCGGGTTGCCCTCCTGCGGATGAGCGTCCCGTTGTTTCCGTTCGCTCCATACGCGGAGCGGGTGTGGGAAATGCGGCATCGGCTGACGGCCTACGACGCCTGCTATGTGGCGCTGGCGGAGTCGTTCGGGGGCCGGCTGGCGACGCTCGACCGGCGGTTGGCGCGGACCGCCGGGGACTTCTGCGAGGTGATCAGTCCGGGGCCTCCGGGGGCGGCGGGCGGCTGACCGGTTCCGACCGGGGCGCCCGCTCGGGAGCGTCGGTGGGCGAAGGGTGCGGGACCTCGGCCCGGACCGGGCCGAAGCCGCCGGCGGTCAGCCCCCGCGGCGCCGGCCGAGAAAAGACGAGAGCGCCACCACCAGCGCGGAGACGCCGATTCCGGTCAGCGGGGGGGCTGCCGGCGGGACCTCCGGGAACGCGGACACGACCAGGAACGCGGACACGCCGGCGGCGGCGCCGAGGAGGATGGCCCGGCCCGAGGGGCGGAAGCGGTGGAGTCCGGCGAGGACCGGGACGAAGAGCGAGACGCCGAGGAGGGAGTAGAAGACGGTGAGCGACTCGATGACGCTGCCGGCGACGATCGCCAGGAGCGCGCCCAGCGCCCCCGCCCCCACCGCGGCGCGCCGGGCCGCGGCGAGCACCGCCGCGTCGTCCGCCTCCGGGCGCAGGAAGCGCTGGTAGAAGTCCCGGGAGAGGGAAGTGGAGAGCATGAAGAGCACCGCGTCGGCGCTCGACACCTCCGCCGAGAAGAGCGCCGCCACCCCCAGGCAGCCCAGCCAGAGCGGCAGCGACTCGACGAGGAGCGTCGGCAGGGCGGCGTCCGGGCGGGCCAGGGCCGGATGGAGGGCCGCGGCGGAGGCGCCGAGGAGCGGCGGCACGGCGGCGAAGGCCAGCAGGGCGACGCCGGCGGCGAGAAGGCCCCGGCGCACCGCGTTTTCGCTCCGGGCGCCGAACAACTTCTGCAGGATGCCCGGGGACACCAGGAAGGCCGGAACCAGCAGCGCGGTGTAGCCGAGGGCCAGCGAACCGCTGCTGAAGAGGTCCGTCGCCGCCGGGCCCAGCGCCTCCCGGAGCCCGGCGGCGCCCCCGGCGGCGCGGAGCGCGAAGGGGACGGCCAGCACCAGGCCGCCGAGCAGCACTCCCAGTTGGACCAGGTTCACCGAGGCGGCGCTCTGCAGGCCGCCGACGGCGAAGTAGGCGGTCATCACCGCGGTCGCCGCGGCCACCGCCGCCGGGAAGGGCAGCGCGGTCACCGACTCCACCAGCACCCCGGCGGCGAGCAACTGCGCCGCCAGCACGAAGAGGGTCGCCACCAGCAGGAGGCCGGTGAGCGCCGCCCGGGCGCCGACCCCGTAGCGGCGCTCCAGGAAGTCGCCGACCGTGCGCAGCCGCTCCGCCGAGGCCGCCCGCCACATCCGCGGACCCAGCCAGACCGCCAGCAGCAGGGTGCCCAGACCGGCGGCGCCCACCCAGAAGAAGGCGGCCAGCCCGTGCTCGAACCCCAGCGCCGCCGCGCCGATGGTGGAGCCGGCGCCGAGGTTCGCGGCGAGGACGGTGGCGAAGATCAGCCCGGCCGGGAGACGCCGCCCGGCCACGAAGAAGGCCTCCGCCGAACGGGCGCGCCGGGAGACGAACCAGCCGACCCCGATCAGGACCGCCGAGTAGGAGGCGAGGACCAGCAGGTGCGGAGTCATCGCGAGTCGGTCCGCCGCCGCCGGCCGGCGCCGCCCGTCCTCCGGCTCACTCCTGCGGGAACGGCCCGCTCGGAGCGGAGGCCGCCGGCGCCGGGGTCGGCGGGCGCGGCAGCGATTCGGGGATTCGGGGATTCGGGGATTCGGGGATTCGGGGATTCGGGAGTTCCCTCGGTCCGGAACGGTCCGACGCGAGCGGAGGGGGCTTGCGTTTCCCCTTCGGGAGATGCCCCTGACGGAACCGGCCGCCCGGAGCGGTGGGCAGCGCCGGGGCCGGACGGAGAGCGGGGGCCGTTCGGGAAGCGTCCCTGCCGGAGCGGCCCGACCGGAGCGGCCCGACCGGAGCGGAAACAGCCGCCGCCACGGACGAACGGCACGGTCATCGTTCGGGAAGTCACCCCGGCCGGAGCGGGCCCACCCGAAGCGGACCGCGGCAGCGCCGCGGCCGGCCGGCGCGGTCGCCCTCGGGAGGTCACGCCGGCCGGAGCGCTCCCCTCGGAACGGACCGCGCGGCGCGACGCACGGGCCGGCGCGCCCCCCGTTTCGCGAGGCGCTTCCTGCGGCAGCGGTTCACGCGGAGCGGACAGCGCCGGGCGCTGCGGCCGGCCGCGCTCGCCGTCCGGGGAATGTCCCTGGCAGAGCGGCTCACGCGGAGCGGTCGACGCCGGGCGCCGCGGGCGGCCAGTGCCGTCGCCGTTCGGGAAGCATCCCGCCGAAGCAGTCCACCGGGAGGGGGCGAAGGGCGCCGGGATCGCGTCGATTCGAGAGGTCGCGCCGGTCGGAGCGGTTCGCGCGGGACGGGGAGCACCGGCGCCACGGGCGGACCGATCGGTCGGCGTTCGGGAAGTCGCGCCGGCCGGAGCGGGCCACTCGGAGCGAACGAGGCCCGGCGCCCCGGCCGGACGGAGAGCGGGGGCCGGGCGGGAAGCGCCCCCGGCCGGAGCGGCTCGCACGGAGAGGACGGGCGTCGGCGCGGAGCGACCGCCCGATGGCGCTCTCCGCCGGGTCGGGGGGAGCGGGGGGCACGGAGCGGGGGCTGCGGGCGCGACAGGCGGGCGCGACAGGGGGCCCGGCCCGGTCGGCTCGGACTCGCGCGGCTCCGGTGGGGAGAACACCGCCCGGCTCCGGTGGACGCCGGCGGGGGCGGGCCGGTCGGGAGCGCGCCCCGGGGCAGCGGGCGGGGAGGGCTCTCGACCGGGCGGAGGCGCGGGCCCGTGGATCCGGTTCGGCGGCTACCGGGGCCCGGGGCGCCCGACCGGGAGGCGCCTCAGCGGGAGGCGCCCCGGCGGGCCGCCGTCAGCCGGGCGGCTCGGGTTCGTCATTCGGGTCGTCAGCGGGGGACGCACTCGACGAAGTCGTTCTGGATCCGCCCGTTGCGGTCGAAGTCGTGCCAGTTGCGCCGGCCGGCCTCGCGCCCGCGGGTCCCCGTTCGGGCCTGCCGGCCGTCGCCGTCGGCGTGCCAGGTGCAGGTGACGGGAGCTTCGATGGTGTGTTCGCAGGTGTCCAGGTCCCGGATGCGCCGGAAGGTGGCGCTGAGATCGAAGTCCAGCTTCGCGTCGCAGCCGGCCCCGCCGTCGTCGTCGGTGCAGCGGTCCGCGTCTTCGTTCCCGTTGTAGTTGTCGGGGTTCCCGTCGGGGACATAGGCGGCGCGGCCCTCGGCGCTGTTCGGGGAGCAGCCGGAGTACACGCAACTGCCTTCCGTCACCATGTCGATCTTGCCGAAGTCGCCGTGCTGCGGGTCGCCGTCGCTGTCCTCGATCTGGACCCACATCACCTTGCGCCACTGGGGCGAAGTCCTCCAACCGTCCTCGAGATTGTGGTACTCCGTGGGATCCCCATCGGCGCGGAGGCCGCTACCGGGCTGTTGCCAGTAGAGATTCCGGTCGCGAATGGTTCCGTTGATCCCGTCCCCCGGCCACCGGTCGTCGACGAGCCACAGGTTCGCATGCCGGGCGCCCTCCGGCCGGCGAACATAGTTGCCGGAGAAATTCGCGTTGACATTCCGATTGGGCCGAATCACGATGTAGAGCAGTTTCCCGTTCCAGGGACGAAAGCCGGAGCCGCCGGCCACCGAAAAAGTCAGGCGGTCGTCGATCTCGTGCGTCGCCCGGGAGGCGGCCTCGTACTCCACCCGGAAAGGCGGGTCGGAGCCTTCGAGACCGGCGCCCCACCAGTCGTCCACTTCTTTCCGGAAGTCCTCGCACAGATCGACCTGGTCGGCGACCGGGAAAGTGACCGGCTCGCAGGTCAGCGTCTCGAACGGGTGATCCTTTCCCCAGTCGCTGACGCGGCTGCCGGCCCAGGCCACGCCGCCTTCCGGGACCACCTGCACCCGGTACCCCGGGAGGTAGTCGTTCCACTCCACTTCGATCGGGCGGCCGACCGGGGCGTGGCCCTCGCTGACATAGAGACCGTCGGTGAGCAGCAGGAAGCAGTTGTACGGGCGTTGGACGGGATCGGACATGGTGTCGCCGAAACTCTGGGCCGCAGTGTAATAACTCCAACTCTGGGGGCCTCTCCCGCTGTCGGTGGTGATATCCGAAGTCACGGCGCAGTCCCAGGGGCCGTTCTGGATCGGGCCGGGATCCTGCATGGAGCGGCCACGGTAGAAGGGACCGCTAGCCCAGTAAGCATCCGCATTGCTGGTTTCGCCTTGAAACGAAGGCAGGAAGTCGTCCCGATTCAACGGACCGCCGAACTTGTTCCGCCGGTCATTCGCCTCGGGAGCGGGCCGCATGTCCAGCCACAGCCGGGTGGAGGTGGCTTCGAGGTCGGTACCCGGCACCGTCATCGTCTTGCCGGCGCCCAGTTCGATCTCGTGCGTGACCTTCGCCGGACGGTTGGAGGTATAGACGAAGCCCATCTCCAGTCCGTTCTGCCGGTATCGCTGGGATCCGTTCTGGGCCAGACCCTTCCGCACCTCGAGGTCCACCCGGAAACCGTCGCAGGTGTCGGTGTCGGCGATCGTGATCTCCGGCGCCGCCGGCGCGGCCGCCGCGGCCTCCGAACAGCGGAAGGGACCACAGGTGATGTACAGCGCCTCCCCCGTCGCCGTCGGCTGTTGTCCGGCGCCCCCGGAGAGCGGCCGGAGTTCGAAGGTGACGCCGTCCCCGGCGATCGTGGTCTGCAGCGCCTCGATGCCGGAGGAATGGAGGAACGGGGTGTCCCCGCCGGCGCTCGCGATGACGGCGGGAGCGCCCGCCACGAACAGCGGCGTGATCCGCGTGTCGCGCGAGGCGGTCACCATCATCCGCGGGTTCACCGAAGCCATCGCCTTCTTCGCGTCCGTCCCCCGGTCCGGGCAGAACGCCTGCCCCCCGCACTCGCGGTCCGCGCCGGCCTCCGGCGGCGTCAGGCTCACCACGAACGGGATCGGCGCGGCGGCGCTCCTCCCGGAGACCGCGTCGCTCCACTCGCTCACGATCGGCGACTCCTCGGTCCCGGCCACCGCCCGCACGCGGACGAACCTCTCCGTTTCCGGTTCCGTCTCCACCCGAACCATCGTTTCCGTAACGGTCTCCGGCGAGGCCGCGTCGAGCCCGGCCTCGGTCGCCGCCACCCGCACTTCGTACGACAGCGCCTCCGCCACCGGTTCCCAACTCCACTCGATGAAGTCCGGCCCGCGCCCCGAAACCTCGGGACTCGGCGCCGTCAGCACGAGCGGCGGGACCGGCGCCGCCGCGCTCGCACCCATCGCCGTCTCGCTCCAGTCGCTCTGCCGCTCCCCGTCGTGGGCCCGCACCCGCGCGTAGGCGGTGGTCTCCGGCTTCACCGTAAACCGGTGCATCGTCGTGGCGACCGTCGCGGTGGAGACCGAGGAGAAGTCGCCCTCCTTCAGGCTCAACTGGATCTCGTAGCCGCTCGCGCCTTCCACCGCGTCCCAACCGAACTCGAGGAAGTCGTGACCGCCGGCGGTCACCTTCAGCCCGCCCGGAACCGCCACCGGGTCCGGCGCTGCCGGGGCCGCCGGCGGGGCCGGGGCCGGGGCCGGCGTGGTGGTCGAAGAGTCGTCCCCGCAGCCCGCGAGGCCGAAGCCGGCGGCGGCCACCAGCGCCAGAACGAGCGGCGCTCCGCGAGTCGGGGCCGAGTTCGGGGGAATCTGCATGGTGTCGCTTACCTCGTGGAACGGGCAGTGGGGAGAGCCGGCCGGCGGCGGCGCGGCAGGGGCTCCGGGAGAGCGCCGGGGCGGCCGGCGGCAGGAGTCCGACCGACAGCGGCGGGCGTCGGACCGGGTCTCGGGCCGGAGACGGATATGGTAGAGGCGATTCCGCCGGGGAGCGGGCGGACCCGGTCGGTCGTCGTTTCCCGCGCCATCAGCCGGGCCGGCAGGTGATGAACCGGTTGTCGTTCGTTTCCTCGGTGTCGAAGACCGTGTCGCCGAGGCGGCGCTCGCTGCCGTCGGCGTCCCAGGTGCAGGTGAGGACCGTCTCGATCGTCCGGGTACAGGTGTCCGTGTCGCGGATGCGGGTGAAGGTCGCGCTGAGCTCGAGGTCCACCACCGCGTCGCAGCCGTCGCCGCCGTCGTCGTCCGAGCACCGCAGCGTCGGGTCCGCCGCGGAGTCGTAGTTCTCCGGGACCCCGTCCTGCCCGGGGTTGCCGTCGGCCCCCACCATGTCGATCTTCCCCAGGTCGCCCCACTGCGGATCGTCATCGTCATCCTCGATCATGACGCTCATGATCGAACGCCAGTGATAGGTACCGACTTCGTCGTAGATCCTGGTCTCGCGGGCGCCGTCTATCCCGGTGAAGCGGTAGAGGTCGTGATCCTTCTGGGTGCCGTCGAACCCCTCGCTCCGGGGAAGGAGGAAAGGGATCACCCGCTCGAAGACCGGGGCCGCCGGGAGCAGGGCCCGTTCGGCCTCGAAGATCGCCTGCGTGCGCGGAGGGCCGTCGTTGACGAGCCACAGGGAGGCGTGCCGGCTGCCCTCCGGGCGGTACTCGTTCCCCGCGAACGTGGAGCCGTGCAGGGGGTTCCGGTTCCGGACCGCGATGCGGTCGAGTTTCCCGTCGGTGTTGTCGGTCCCGCTGAGGACGTACTCCGGGTGGAACTCCCCGCCGGCGCCGAGGCCGTTACCCCAGAAGGCGTCCACTTCCTGCTGGAAGTCCTCGCAGAGATCCCCCAACTGGTCGGCGGCCGTGAAGGTGACGGGCGGACACCCCAGATCGGCGAAGGGATCGTCGTCGCCCCAGGCGACCCGGCTGCCGACCCAGGTGACCACGCTCGAGGGCTGTACCTGCAACCGGTAGGCGGAGGTGTAGTCGTACCATTCCACATCGGGGAAGGTGTCCGCATAGGCGGTGTAGGTGCCGTCGGTGATGAGCCGGGCGCAGCGCGGGGGGCGCTCCAGCACCCCGACTTCCCCGCGGGACCTTCCCTCGCTGCGGCCGACGGACTCGTAGGTCACCGCCCCGGCGGCGGTGCCGGTCCGGGGCGCGCAGTCGTTCTCGCCGCTGCGGAGCGGGCCCGGGTTCAACTCGTCGCCGGCACTGCCGTTCCAGTTCGGCCATCGGCCCCACTTGTTCACCGGACTGGTCCCGGGCCCCGGCGCCAGCGACAGGGCCTGCTCCGTCGAGGACACGGTGAGCGCCGCGCCGGGCGCCACCATGTCGCGGCCGTCCGGGTACACGCCGAGGAACTCGTGGGTCACGGTGGCGGGGTGGCTGAGGGTATAGAGCCAGCCGAAATCCACGCCGTTGTTCCGGTTCTGGTGGGTGGCGTTCTGCCGGATGCCGGTCACGAGCCGGAAGTCGGCCTCGAACGCTTCGCAGACCGCGTCGGCGGTGATCTCCGGCGCCGCGGGGATCTCGGCGGCGGCTTCGGAGCAGCGGAAGGGGCCGCAGGTGAGGTATCGCGCCGAACCGGTCGCCGCGGCCTCCTGTCCGGCGCCCCGGGTGATCCGCGAAACCTCGAAGGTGACGCCGCGGTCGCTCACGACTTCGCTCTGCAGCGCGTTCCAGTCCACCAGGCCGAAGGGGGTGGCGTCTTCGCCGGCGGACACCGTGATCCCGGGCGCGCCCTCGAGGAACATCGGCGTGATCCGGAGGTCGTGCGAGGCGGTCACCATCAACTTCGGATTCACCGCGGCCATCGCGGTCTCCGCGTCGGTCCCGGCGTCCGGGCAGAACACCTGCCCGCTGCAGGCGCGGTCCGCTCCCGCTTCCGGCGGGGTCAGGCTGACCGTGAAGGGAATCGGCGCGGCGTCGCTCATCCCCGCGACCGCTCCGCTCCAGTCGCCCGAAGCCGGCGCCGGCAGGAGAACCCCGGCCCGCGCGCGGAGGTACATCGTCGTTTCCGGCTCCGAGGGGACGCGGTGCCTCGTCTCCGGCGTCGTCACCATCGGGGCCGCGGCGAGGCCGTCCTCCGTGTCGGCGACCTGCACCTGGTAGCCCTGCGCGTTCTCCACCGCGTCCCACTCCCATTCGATGAAGTCGGGGCCCGTGTCCCTCACCCGGGGCCTCGGCGTGGCGAGAGTGATCGGCGCAGCCAGGCTCTTTCCCGTCGCGGTCCCGCTCCAGTCGCTCTGCCGGTCGCCCTCGCGGGCCCGCACCCGCGCGTGGCCGGTGGTCTCCGGCGCCACCGCGAACCGGTGCGTCGTCGCCGTGACCATCGCGGTGACGACTTCGCTGAAGTCGCCTTCCTTCAGGGACATCTGGATTTCGTAGCCGGTAGCGCCCTCGACCGCTTCCCAACCGAACTCGAGGAAGTCGGCGCCGGTGTTCGCCACCTTCAATCCGGCGGGAACCCCGACAGGCTCCGGAGCCGCCGGCGGAGCCGGGGCAGCCGGCGCCGGCGCCGGGGTGGTGGGGGACGAGTCGTCGTCGCCGCAACCCGCCAGGGCCAGCCCCGCTCCCAGCAGCAGACCCGTCAGCCGAAACGCCGGGCGCGACCTCGGACTCCACGGACGCGGCGACCGGCTCGACCCGGGGGCGAGGAGGAGAGCCGGGAGGCGGCGCGGGCGCGGCCTGCGGGTGATCTGCATCATGTTGCGCATCTCCATGGAGGGGACGAGGAGGGCGGGAGGGAGAATCGGAACCGCCGGCGGGCGTCGGCGAAGCGATCTTCGTCAGGGTCCTCGTCGGGGCGCCGCCGGGGCCGGCCGACGCGATGGGCGCTGACGCTTTTCGGAATTATAGAGGAGCAGGCCGCGAGAACGGCGCCCGAACGGACTCGATCCGGCCGGCGGCGGCCCCTCGCGGCGGAAGTGGCCGGTCGCGCGGACCGCCCCGGGGAGCGGACGGGTCGGGCCTGCCGTTCGAGGGAGGGAGCCCGAAGACGCGGCCGACGGCGATCGACCCGACCATCGACCCGCGGGCAGCCGGAACTGCCGGCGCGCCGGGAGGGCGGGGTCGGGAGGCGCCGGCGAAGCCGCGAAACGGGAGGGCCTTCCGGTCGAGAGGCGAGCCCGCTCCGTACGGCGGAGACCCGGACCGGGCGCTGCCCGGGAGCGCGGCGCCCGGAACGCTGCCGGAGCCGGGAAACGGCCGCGGCGACGGGGCGGGAGGCCCGTGCCTCGATGGCGGTCCGACCCCCACTGCTCCGAAGTGGCACGCGCGGCGCGGGGATCGCGGCGGGGGGGAAACCGGGAGGGCCTTCCCGTCGAGAAGGCGAGCCCGCTCCGTCGGCGGAGACCCGGGCCGGGCGCTGTCCGGGAGCGCGGCGCCCGGGACGCTGCCGGAGCCGGGAAACGGCCGCGGCGAACGGGCGGGAGGCCCGTGCCTCGATGGCGGTCCGCCCCCCACTGCTCCGAAGTGGCGCCGGGCGGCCAGGCGCGGCGCGGGGATCGCGGCGGGCGGAACCGGGAGTGCCTTCCGGTCGAGAAGGCGAGCCCGCTCCGTACGGCGGAGACCCGGGCCGGGCGCTGTCCGGGAGCGCGGCGCCCGGGACGCTGCCGGAGCCGGGAAACGGCCGCGGCGAACGGGCGGGAGGCCCGTGCCTCGATGGCGGTCCGCCCCCCACTGCTCCGAAGTGGCGCCGGGCGGCCAGGCGCGGCGCGGGGATCGCGGCGGGCGGAACCGGGAGTGCCTTCCGGTCGAGAAGGCGAGCCCGCTCCGTACGGCGGAGACCCGGACCGGGCGCTGCCCCGGGAGCGCCGCGCCGGCAACGCCACCGGACGGAGGAACGGCGATGACGATCGGGAGAGAGGGAGAGAGGGCGGGGCGGAGTCTGCCGTCAACGGCTCCGACCGCCCCCGCTTCGGGGCGGCGGCGGGAAGTCGCGCGCGGCGGGGAGTCCCGGGAGCGAGGCCGCGGAACGCACGGCGTCGAGCACCGCGCGGGCGACGACCTCGGCGGCGAGCGCCCCGATCCGGCCCACCGACGCCGGGGGGCCGCCGCCGGGGGAAAGGGCGAAGAGGGTGTCCCCGTCGGAAGGGGTGTGCGCCGGGTAGATGGTGCGCGCCAGGCCGTCCTGCGCCATCTGCGCCACCTTCGTCGCTTCCGCCTTCGTGAGCGGCGCATTCGTCGCCACCACGCCGATGGTGGTGGCCCGGATCCCGGCCCCGCCGCGGTCGGGCCGGGGCGCCGCGGGTTCCCCGGGTCGGCTGGCCGTTCCGCCCCCGGGTCCGGGGTCCGTGGCTCCGGAGCCGCGGTTCCCACCGGCAGCGCCGCTCCCGTCCCTCCCCGGTCGGGGCTCGGAGTCCGAGTCCGCATCGGAGGGGGAGTCCGGCGGACGGAGGAGCAGTCGGCGGGCGTCGGCCAATCCGCCCTCTTCGTCACGAACGCCGGCGACGACCTGCCCGGTGGCCGGATCCACGATGTCGCCGACCGCGTTCACCGCCACCAGCGCCGCCACCACCAGCCCGTCGGCGAACTCCAGCGAGGCCGAGCCCTGCCCGCCCTTCATCGCCCGGGAGAGACCCCGGAGTTTGCCGACGCTCGCCCCGGCTCCGGCCCCGGCGTTCCCGCGGGCGACCGGGCCGCGGCCGGCGGCGGCGGCGGCGCGGTAGCCGCAGTCCGGCCCCGGACGCGGCCCGGCGTTCCCGGCCCCGTGCCCGGCAGCGCCCGAATCCGCCCCGGGAGCGCCCGAGTCGGCCGCGGCGGCGACACCGAGATCGAAGAGGCCGAGATCGAAGAGGATGGCCGCGGGGACGATCGGCACCCGGAACCGCCCCGCCGGGTACCCGATCCCCCGTTCCTCCAGGAACCGCATCACCCCGTCGGCGGCGGCGAGGCCGAAAGCGCTGCCGCCGGAGAGCACCACCGCATGCACCTCGCCGACCGTGTGCACCGGGTCGAGCAGCGCGGTCTCCCGGGTGCCGGGAGCCGAACCGCGCACCTCCACCCCGGCGACCGCCCCGCCGCCGGTCAGCACCACCGTGCACCCGGTGGGCACACCTTCGAGTTCGACGCTGCCGACTTCGATACCCGGCACCCGGGTGAGCCCCGGGTCGGCCGGCTGCGCGAGCGGCGCGACGGGCGGGTTCGCGGGCGCGGCCAGCGCGACCGGCCCGACCCCGACCGGCGGCAGCCCGAACAGGAGGAGTCCGGCAGCGAAGCGCGCCACCCGGGCCCCCGGACGGCGGCAGGCCCGGCTCCGCCCGCCGTCGCCGGAAGTCCCGCCCGCAGATTCGCCGGCTGTCCGGGCCGCGGAGCCCGCGCCGGAATCCGCGCCCGATCCGCTCGCCGCTTCCCCCGCCGCACCCGCCACCGGATCCTCCTCGGAGTCCACCACCGATCCGCTGCCCGATGCCCCGGTCGCACCGGCGGGGTCCGCTCCGGCATCCGCCACCCGCCCGCCGGCCGTATCCCCGGTCACCCCGGCCACGGAACCGCTTCCGGGAGGCGCCGCCGCTCCTCTCGCCGGTTCCCCGACAACGCGGCGCACGGAGCCCCCGTCGGCCGCCGCCGCCGATCCGCCGGCTGACTCCGCTGCCGCACCGGCCCCGGCGCGATCGCCGGAATCCGGCGCCGAGTCGTCCCCGGCTCCGCCGGTCGAACCGTCCGCCGAGCAGCGCCCGGCCCCGCTGGCCCCGCTCACCGGGGGACCCGCCCCCGGGGCTGTTCTTCGATCCGTCGGGCGCGCGGCCGGGGAACCGGACCCGGCGAGGGCTGTCCCGGTGTCGGCCCGAATGTCGCCGCCCATGCCGCCGGCGATTCTACGGAGTCCGCCCGGCCGATGGCGGTGGCCGGCCGGCCCCTTCCCGCGGAGTCGGCGAGTTCCCGCCCGGCAGTATTCTCGGTAGCCCGGCCCGCTCTCGGCCCTCCCTCCCTCGCTCGTGTCCCTTTCCCCTGCCCGCGCGCTGCACCCGGTGGCGCCGGCGCTCGTCGACCGCCTCCGGCGGGAAGCGGAGGCCGCGGCGGACGAGATCGCCGCCTTCACCGGCGCGTTGGTGCGGATCCCCACCGTGAACCCGCCGGGGCGCCACTACCGGGAGTGCGCCGAACGGCTGGGCGACCGCCTCCGCCGCGCCGGCTTCGCGGTGGAGACCTTCGAGACCCCGGGCGGCGATCGCCCCGGCTTCCGCTGGCCGGCGGACTGCCCCCGCTGGAATGTGATCGGGCGGCTCACCGGCGGAGCGGGCGGCGGCGGTTCGGGGGCCGGCGGTTCGGGGGCCGGCGGTTCCGGGGCGGGACGCCGGCTCCACCTGAACGGGCACCTCGATGTGGTCCCGGCGGGCGCCGGCTGGAGTTTCGATCCGTTCTCCGGCGAAGTCCGGGACGGAGCCGTCCGCGGCCGGGGAACCAGCGACATGAAGGGCGGCCTCGCGGCGGCGGTGTTCGCGGCGGAGACCCTGCGGCGGGCCGGGGCGCGGCTCGAGGGAACGCTGGAGATCTCCGGGACCGCGGACGAGGAGACCGGCGGCCAGGCCGGGGTGGCCCACCTGCTGGAGACCGGGCGGATCGCGAAGGACACGGACGCGGTCCTCATCCCGGAGCCTTTCGGTTCGCGCCGGGTCTCGGTCGGGCACCGGGGGGTGTACTGGTTCCGGGTGGTCTCCGAAGGCGAAACCGCGCACGGCAGCATGCCCTTCCTGGGGGAGAACGCGGCGCTCCACCTGGCCCCGCTCCTGGAGGCGATCCGCACCGAGTGGACGGAAGACCTGCGGCGGCGGCGCACCGAGTTGCCGGTGGTCCCGGAGGCCGCCCGCCGCGCCACCCTGAATGTGAACGGGCTCTTCGCCGGCCAGACCGGCGCCGAGGCCCCGAGTCCCCAGGTGCCGGACCGGGCCGAGTTGGTGGTGGACCGCCGCTTCCTCCCGGAGGAGGGGCTCGCCGCGGTGCGCGCCGACACCGCCCGCCGGGTGGCCGCGGTCGCCGCCGGAGATCCGGCCCGGAGATACCGCCTCGAAGAACTGCTGACGGTCGAGCCGGTGGTGACGCCGCCCGACTCGCTGGCCCGGGCGGCGATCCGGTTCGCGGTGCGGGAAACGCTCGGAGCGGAAGTGGAAGAGGTGGCGAGCCCCGGCACCTACGACCAGAAGCACTTCGCCGGGGTGGCCGGGATCCGCGACTGCGTGGCCTACGGGCCGGGGATCCTGGAACTGGCCCACCGCCCGGACGAACTCTGTCCGGTGGCGGAACTGGTGGACGCCACCGCCGCGCTGGCGGTCGCCGCCGCCGCTGTCCTCGGCGTCGAAGCCGGCGCCTGAGGGCAGGGAACCCTCCCGAATGCACGAGTCCGGCACCCTGGTGGTCATCGGGATCGCCGCCTTCCTGCTGCCCCCGGTCGCCGCGCGGATCATGGTTCCGGCGGTGGTGGTGGAGATCCTGTTCGGCGTCCTCGCCGGGCCGGTGCTGGGACTGGTCGAGACGAACGAACTCCTCGACCAGATCGGGGAACTGGGCCTGCTGATGCTGATGTTCCTGGCCGGGTTCGAGATCGACTTCGCCGCGCTCCGCCGGGGCGGCGCCCGGCCCATCGTGCAGGCGCTGGCGGTCTTCAGCGGGACGCTGGGGCTGTCGTTCCTGGCGACCTGGGTCCTCGACCTGGGGATCTTCTACGGCCCGGTGCTGGCCACCACTTCGGCGGCGCTGGTGCTGCCGAGCATGCGGAGCGCCGGGATCACCGGGCAGAGCATCGGCCAGGCGATCCTGGTGGCCGCGGTGGTCGCCGACCTGGTGACGCTGCTGCTCGTGGCGGAGATCACCATCTGGGCGCGGGACGGCTGGGGGATCGAACTCATCGGCGGCCCGGCGCTGCTGGTGCTGGTGGTGCTGGTGCTGCGGGTGCTGAAACTGCTGGTCTGGTGGCATCCGCAGCGGGCGAGCCGGGTCTTCCAGGAAGACGACCCCGACGAGATGGGCCTGCGGGGCGCGCTGGCGCTGCTGCTGGTGCTGGTCGGCGTGTCCGCGGCGCTGGGGGTGGAGCCGATCCTGGGGGCGTTCCTCGCCGGGGGGGTCTTCGCGCTCCTGTTCCAGCCGCCCACCGGCCTGCGGCGGCAACTGTCGGGCATCTCCTGGGGTTTCCTGATCCCGGTGTTCTTCATCAATGTGGGGCTCCGGTTCGATGTGGCCGCGTTGACCGATCCGGACCTGCTCCGCCGCGCCGGGGTGATCGTGGTCGTCGCCCTGGTCGTGAAGTTCGTCCCGGCGCTGCTCTACATGTTCTGGGGGTTCTCGCTGCGGGCGGCCTCGGCGGCGGGCTTCCTGCTGTCGGCGCGGCTGAGCCTGGTGGTGGCGGTGGCCACGGTGGGGATGGAACTCGGTCTGCTGGACCAGCAGGACCGGGCGATCGCGGTGGTCATCGCCGCCGCCACCTCCATCACCTGCCCGGTCCTCTTCCGCGCCATCATCTCCCGCGGCACCGCCGCCGCGCCCGAGCCGGAAACGGCCCGCCCCGAGTCCGCCGCCTGAAGGGCGCCCGCCGCGGGTCGCTCTCCGCCGGCGCCGGCGACGACCGACTCCCGGACGATCCCGCCGCAACCGGGCCGGTGGCGGAAGGGCAGCCGGCGACAGCGCCAGCCCGGCGAGTCCCGCCGCGGGCCGCAGCGGTCGGCAACGAGCCGGCGCCCCACGGGCGGAACCGCTACGCCGGGACCCAGACGGTTCCGGCGCGGCGTTCGAGGCGGATCCGGGAACTGCCGCCGTGGATGACGATGGAATAGACGACGCCGGCGCCGCTCACGGTGATGCGCCCGGCGCCGGAACTGCCGAGCGGCGAGAAGGACACCATCCGGGCCGCGCCCACCGCGAGTCCCGGGATCGCGTTCCCTCCGGCAGCTTCGGCGGAAGCGCCCCACTCGACCCCGGAGAACCGCTCGTCGAATCTCCAGCCGGCGCGCAGGAGCCGTTCGCCCCCGGCGGCGATCTCGGCGCGGCGGACCCCGTTGTGGTTCGCATCGAGATAGACGGCGACCACCGGGGGCCGGCCCGAAGGCCCGGTCGAGGCGCCGGCGCCGGGGGTCGGCGGATCGAAGACCACCGCCACATTGGCGGCCCGGGCGGCGGCCTCGGCCCGCGCCCGCTGCAGCAGCGAGCGCATCGCCATCGCGGCGTGCCGCACCTGCTGCGTCCGGAAGGAATTCGCGAGCGGAGGAATCGCCATCGCCCCGAGCACCCCCACGAGCGCCAGGGCGGCGAGCAACTCCGTGAGGGTGAAGCCGCGCGCCCCCGGCCGGCAGGCCGCCCGCCGAGGAGGGCGGCCCGGCCGGCGTGGTCGGACCTCTCGAACCAAGGGCCGAACCGGGTGCCGGACCGGGTGCCGGACCGGGTGCCGGACCGACGGGCCCGGCGCGGCAGGACCTCGATTCCGGGGAGTCAGGACCCGGAACACCCAGTCCCGCAGCCGGCGGCGGAAGCGCTCCCGCCGCGCGGCCGCGGCCGGCGACCGCGGACGGCCGCCGGCGCGGAGAGATCCCGAACCGGGGAAGAGTTTCGGCACGCTGCCGGGGAAGACCCGGTCAGGCCGCGAGCGCCGCCGCCGCGTCCGGAGAAGCGCCCGCCGCGGCGGAGGCAGCGGAACCGCCGGCGCTCCCGACGGTCACATGGGGCTCGATCAACTCGTAGGTCCGCTCCCCGATGCCGTCCACATTGAGCAACTCCCTCGTCGTCTTGAAAGGGCCGTTCTCCTCCCGCCAGGCGACGATCTTGGCGGCGATGGCCGGGCCCACGCGCGGCAACTGGGTGAGTTCCTCGGCGCTGGCCGTGTTGATGTCGATCGGCGACTCCGGCTGCGCCGGCGCCCTCTCGACCGCGGGCACAGCCGCCGGGGCCGCCGCGACGGGGGAGAACGCCGGCGAGGAGAACGCCGGCGGGGTGACCGCGGCGGCCTCGGCGAACGCCGCAGCGGGGGACAGCGCGATCAGCGCCGCCGCGAGACCGGAGAGAACGGTCCTCGGTGTCATGTGGATTTCCTCCTGGGGTTGGCGCCGGGCAGCGCCCGACGGGGCCCGGGGTCGGGCCGGCTCATTCCGGAGCGGGATGCCCCGGATGCCCTTCCCCGACCGCAACCCCGATGCCGACCGGGGCCGACCGGCCCCCGCGACCGGGCGGCGGACGCCGCGTCCACAGCGAACCTGTGGAAACACAAGGGGTTGGCGTTGGCTCAGCGCGGCCGGCGCCCCACCCGCCGGCGCCGCGCGAGGGCCGGGCGGAGCCGGGAGCGTCAACCGCCGTTGACGCAGCAGCAACCGCTGTTGACGCCGAACGGAAACGGAGCGTTCCGTCCCCGTCGCCCCGACCCCTCCAAAGGCCGCCCACCACAACACACCCGGCGCCGCAGACGAACCGGAGGCCGCCCCACGCGGTCGCGGCGGCGTCCGTGCCGGCGAGGACCCGGCGTTCCAGGCAGCCGGGCCGTTCCGGCGCGCCGGCCTCGTCCCGCCGGCCGAACGGAGCGGGGCCGAACGGAGCAGGGATGAACGGAGCGGGGGCGAACGCCGCGCCCCGGCCGTTCAGGAACCGGCGGCCGTCGCCGCGACCACCGCTTCCCTCGGCCGCCGCGGCGCCGGATCGCTGTCGAGGGCGCGCTCCAGTTCGTCCCGCCACTCCCGGAAGGCCGGCAGGTGCTCCTCGGGGATCGGCGGCCCCGGCGGGATGATGTTCGACCGGGGATCGAGCGGCTTGCCGTAGCGGTAGAGCCGGTAGTCCAGGTGCGGCCCGCTGGAGAGCCCGGTGGACCCCACATAGCCGATGACCTGGCGCTGTTCCACCCGCTGCCCCGGCTTCGCCGCCGCCGCGAACCGCGAAAGGTGGAGATACCGCGTCATGTACCCCCCGGCGTGCCGCAGCGTCACCATGTTGCCGTTCGGGCCCCGCATCCCGGCGTCCACCACCACGCCGTCCGCGGTGGCCATCACCGGCGAACCCGTCGGGGCGGCGTAGTCCACGCCGTAGTGCGGCCGGTACACCCCGAGCACCGGGTGGAGCCGCCGGTGGGTGAACACCCCGGAGATCCGCGAGTAGGCGACCGGGCTCATCAGGAACGCCCGCTTGATCGAGTTCCCGTCCCGGTCGTAGAAACCGCCGCCGCCGTCGGGCAATTCGAAGCGGAAGGCGGAGATCGGACGGCCGCGGTTCACATACCGCACCGCCCGGAGCGGCCCGTAGCCCCTCCACTCGCCTTCCGGGGAGAAGAGTTTGTCCACGACGACCGACCAGGTGTCCCCCCGGCGGCTGTCGCGGTGGAAGTCGATGTCGTATTCGAGCGCGCTCGCCAGGAGCACCGCCAGCCCGGGCCGTTCCCCGGCGCCCACCAGACTCTCGTAGAGGCTGCTCACCACCGTCCCCCGCACCACGGTGCGCCGGGCGAACGGCTCGGCGGTCTCTTCGCGGGCGTCCCATCCCTCCCCCTCCCGGGCCACGGTCACCCGCCGGAAGTCGCCCAGCGGCAACTCCACCCGCGCCGGGGCGCCCCGCGGGTCGCGGTGCATCCACACGGTCTGGCCGACCCGGAAACTGCGGACATCGGCGAACCCGTCGAGGGCCGCCACCACCCCGGCGACCTCCGGGCGCGAGAAGCCGTTCCGCACCAGGACGCTCGACAGCGCGTCGCCGGGCAGGAAGCGGTCCGGAACCGAGTAGAGCCCGACGACCGGTTCCGCCCGGACCTCGGTCGGCGGCTCGGTCGGCGGGCTCGGGAACGGCCCCTCCCAGGAGCGGAGGACCACGAATCCGAAGAGCGGAACCGCCCCGACGACGGCCGCGACGACCGCGGCGGCGGGGGCGAAAGAGCGCTTCTTCACGAACATTTCGGATTCATCCTACCAACGATGGCGCGACTCCCGGCGGCCCGGGGCCGCTGCCGAACGCCGTTTCCGGCGACCGCGGAGCCCTTCCGGGGACGACGAACCGCCCCTCCGGCAGCGTCCGGGCCCGGGTCGGCAGGGACTTCCGGGCCCGGCCCCGGCACCCGCCGCCACGACCCCGAGAACTGCGGAGGCCACGACGGTGGTCTTCGAATTCGGACGAAAACCGGCCAGAAAACCCGAATTTTCGTCGAAATCGTTGGAAGCGGGTAGCAGCAGGCGCGAAGGTCCGAAGCCGTGTCCCTTCGAGGCGGGATCGCCCGGGCCCCGTTGCGCGACGCCTCTCCGCCCCATACCCAACCGCCGGCAAGAAGCGCACCCCCGGAGATCCGCGACTCCGGCCGCGCCCCTGCCCCCCCCGAACTCCCGGGCGACGACCCGGGACCGGCCCGGCGGCCCCCTTCCCGGAAGGCGGCGCCGGAGCGGCCGGTCGCCGCCGGGGAGCGCTATCCGGCGGAACCGGCTCTCGCCGCCAGCACCTCGGCGATGCCGTCCTCGAGGCGGACCGCGGCCCGGAATCCCAGCAGCCGCTCCGCCTTCCCGGGGTCGGCGAAGGCGTGGCGCACATCCCCGGGGCGGAGCGGGGCGAACCGGGGAGCCAGGTCCACCCCGGCGGCGGCGGCGGTGAAGCGCCAGATGTCGAGCACCGAGAGCCGCCGCCCGGAAGCCACATTGAACGCCTCGCCGCCGGCCTCGCCCGACGCCCGGTCGAGCGCCCGCAGGATCGCCTCCACCACATCGGAGCGGTGGACGAAGTCGCGGGTCTGTTTCCCGTCGCCGTGGACTTCCGGCCGCTCCCCGGCCAGCGCGGCGGCGGAGAAGTTGGCGATCACCCGGGCGTAGGGCGAGTCGGCCCGGTCGCCGACCCCGTACACATTGAAGAACCGCAGAGCCACCGCCGGCGGGCCGCCGGTGCGGTGGTGCTGGAGGACATGCCGCTCCGCCGCCAACTTGGTGATCGCGTACACCGACGCCGGCGAAACCGGCGCGGACTCGACCAGCGCCGCGTCCCCGCCGTCGCCGTACACCGCGCAGGAAGAGGCGAAGGCGAAGGCGGAGACCCCGGCCCGGCGGGAGGCCCGCAGCAGGGAGAGGGTGCCGCCCACATTCACTGCGGCGGCCCGCTCCGGCTGTTCCTCCGCGGTCGGCACCGAGGAGACCGCGGCCAGGTGGATCACCCGCTCCGACCCGCTCACCGCTGCCTCCACCACCGCCGCTTCGGCGATGTCGCCCTCGACCAGTTCCACCCCGGGCAGGTCGGCGAGTTCCCGCCCGTCGCCGGTGGAGAAGTCGTCCAGGATGCGCACCGGCTCGCCGTCCCCGACGAGCCGCCGAACGACCGCGGAACCGATGAACCCGGCCCCGCCGGTGACCAGCGTCACGCCCCGGTCACGCCCGCCGCCGCCGGCCGCGCCCCCGCTGTCGGCCGCGCCGCCGGAGGGACGGAGACGGGCGGGCGGAGGATCACGGGAGTCGGGAGTCGGAAGGGACGGAAGCAGCGCCGGCCACCCCGATCCCGGCCGCCGCGCCCACCCGTCGGGGCCGAAGTCTAAGCGACCGTTCCGGTTTCTCCCGCTCGCGGAAGCGCGGGGCCCGCCCTCGACTGGCCGCGTCCGCCGGCAGCCGGCGCCGCGGCCGGACCGCGCCATCGCCGCGACGCGCCGGCCGACTCCTCCCGCCGGACGAGGGGCCGGCGACCGGGCGAAGGCCGCCCTGCCTCCCCCCGGTCTGCCCACGATCCGCAGCGGACCGGCGGGTCCGATCCGCCCCGCGCGGCGGCGAGGGTCCGAGCCGCCCGTAAGCCGAATTCTGTTCCCCGAACCGGTCGCCCGGAACGGGGCGGCGGTCATGTATCTACCCCGACGGTTACCCGCCGGATGAAGAGCGACCTACCCGGAGACTCGCCAGGCGGGGTCATCGCCTCCCTATTTGGTCTTGCTCCGTGCGGGGTTTACCGTGCCCCGGACATCACTGCCCGGGCGGTGCGCTCTTACCGCACCTTTTCACCCTTACCGCTCCGCGAACGGAGAGGCGGTCTGTTTTCTGTGGCACTTTCCTTCCGGTCACCCGGACTGGGCGTTACCCAGCGCACTGCCCTGCGGAGTTCGGACTTTCCTCCCGCCCCCCGAAGGGAGCCGGCGACCGTCTGAACGACTCGAACCACGGCGCATTCTAGTTTCCCGCCGCCAACGCCGCCACGCCGGAGGGTCGGTGGCGACGAGGCAGAGAAGAACAGCGCGGGGCAAGCGCAATCAGAGCGAAGTCAACGCCGCCCAAGGTTCCGAGCGGACGGCGCGGCGGGCTGACCAGAGAGTGGCGGCGCCGCCGAGGAGGAGCACCGCGACGACCGGTACGAGGTGGATGAGCGGGTCGCCGGTCTCTACCCAGGGGATGCGGTTCGCCACCAGGCGGGAGGCGACGAAGCCCGAGAAGCCTCCCAGGCCGGCGCCGGCGAAGAGGGTGTAAGCGGTTCGTCGGGTCGTCTCCCGGACCACATCGCCTTCGGAGGCGCCGAGGGCGCGGCGGATCGCGGTGGCCTTTCGTCGCGACGCCGCTTCGTCGAGCACGCTCCCGACGGCGCCGAAGACCGCGAGCAGCAGCCCGGCGACCGCGAACGCTCCGAGGGCGGCGCCGGCCAGCACGCCGGGGCCGAGGAAGCGCAGGCGGCGGGCCCGCACCGTCTCCGCCCGCCGGACGCGCAGCACGGGGTCGGCGGCCTCGGCGACCGCGGCGAGCGCAGCCACTCGTTCCGGAGTCGGTTTCTCGTGGAGCCTGGCGACCAGTTCTGCCCGGCAGAGGCCAGGTCCCGATGGTTCCCGGGCGATGTGCCGGTAAGCCGCCGGAGTCGAAGCGCCCGAAGGGAATTCCCGCACCGGTTCGGCGATCCCGACGACGCGGGCGGCGCCGACCCCGAGGAAGGCCCGGACCTCGTCCAGCCGCACCGGTTCGTCCGAGTGCCCCTCGTAGTTCCGGTCGACGACGACCACCGGTTCCGCCGGCGGGTGATCGGCGGCCTCGATTCCCCGGCCTTCCCGGAGCGGTATTCCCAGGACACCCAGCAGGTCCGCGCTGACCCAGCGGAGGCGACGCCGCGGGCCGGCGGGCCGGGTGCGGGGATCGACATGCCTCTCGGCAGGTCCCGCGGCCACCGTCCGGCCGCTCCGATCGTCGGGCAGAGTGTCGGCGTAACCGACCGACTCGACCGCCTCGAGATGGCGTAGCCGGTCGGCGCCGCTCTCGAGGGCGGCGATCTTCTCGTGATGCAGCGCGCGGGCGGCGGGTGAACGGCCCTGGAAGTCCACGCTCAACTGCACCAAGTTCGTATCGGAATACCCGCCGCGGCCGGCGAAGAATCTCCGGGCGTTCATCCCCAGGAGCGCCGTCAGCGTGAGGGCGACGGTGGCGGCGGCGGTCCCGACGATCAGCAGCAGCCGGAGCGTTCGCCGGCCGCGTCGCCCGCGGATCTCGGTCGCCTCGGATCGCGCCGCAGTCGCAGCCGGACGGCGAGCGACGGTATTTCCGCGAGAGCGGCGACGAGCGTGGCGGCGGCGAGACCGGACAGCAGCGCCGCCGGCCCCACGGCCCAATCCTCGGCGAAGGCCGCCGGCGTCGCGAATCGTCGAAACCATTCCAGCAGGTACGGCGCGGCGAACACTGCCGCCGCGAAGGCGAACCCGGCGACGACGACGATACGCAGACCGGCGCCGAACAACTCGTCGGCGAGTGAGGCGCCGAGTACGAAACGCGTCTCGGTGGCGCTCCGTTCGGCCGCCGTCCGGGACAGACGGAGGCCGGCGCAACTCACCGCGGCAGCCAGCGCGAAGAGCCAGCCCCCGGCGCGCAGCAACGCCAACAGGGGCCGGACACCCGCGGTTCGCGCTTCGCCGATGGGCTCGACGATCACGCGGGCGCCCGCGTCCCACCGCAGAGAGAACGCCGTCTCGGTATTCCGCAGGATCGTCGAGACTTCCGCGGCCGCCTCCGCCGGCGAACGGCCCGGGGCCAGCCGACCGATCGCCGAGTACCAGGCGATGGGGCGCCCGATTTCGCCGCCTCCCGGCGCCGGCCGGCGCATCGGCATCCAGAGCGAAGTCGAAGGCGCCGGGAAGAAGAACGCCGGGGGCATGACGCCGAGGACTCGCACCGGGGCGCCGTCGAGAACGATCTCGCTGTCTACCACCTCGGGGGACGCGGCGAACGCCGAGGACCAGAAGGAGTGGGAGAGGAGAGCCACCGGCTGGCCGATCCGGGAGAGCCGGGTCGTTCCGGTCGCCCCGCGGGCCGGGGCCACATGGTCCTCGGGTGCGAAGGAGCGCCCGAGCGCGGGCGCTGTCCCCAGCATGTCGAGGAAACCTTCGCCGAGAACGCCGACGGAGTACGAACGGCGTCCGGTGCGGTCGCCGGGTACGACTTCGGCGAACGAGTGCGAGCCGATCCAGGAGAACGAAGCGGACTGGCGGCGGAGAGCCGCGATCTCCTCGTCGTTCAGCCCGCTGGAGCGCCGCGCTCCGGCGCCCGCCGGACTCGTCGGTACGACGCGGACTTCGACGACTTCCTGCGGCGAACGGTACGGCCATGACCGCTCCACGACGGAATCCCACACCGCCACGACCGACAGGTCCGCCGTGATGGCCGCCGCCAGCACGACCAGCACGGCAACGGTGTTCCCGCCGGCCCGAAGGAGCCCGCGCGCCTCGACCCGCACCGATACCCGCATCTTCCCGGGTCACGCCATGGACCAGTCGCGCCCCGGCCTCACCCGGCGCGCGGCCGAACCTGTCGAGACAAGGCGCCCTTCGTCGGAGTCATCGGGTGCTGCCTCGACCCGTGGCGCAGATTGATCGGCAGCGCCGACCGAAGCCGACTCGGCGTGCGGCAGTGTCCCCGGACCGGGGCCACCGGTCGACACCGACGAGCGCAGCGACGGGTCAGGAGATTCCCGGGTTCGCCAGTACACGGGGAGGCAGATCCCGGCGAAGCACTGCGTCACCGAGACGGATGTTCCACCTTCCGGGACCTCGGTGGACCGAGGAATTCGCGATCTCGGAGGGTCTGGATCGTGGTTCGCGGCACACATGGAGTTGCAGTACTGCATCTTTAGTCAGGTTCCGGCCGATTCAACAAGGGGGGTGGCGAAAAAAGTCGACAACCATCTCGTCCGAGACCCGTCCGGCGCCCTTTCCCGGACTCGGGCACCCGGTTCCCTCTTCCCGGAGGCGACCCAAGACAGTCGGCACTGTCGGGGCAGGCAACGGCATCGAATGCCGCGAGCAGGGACGCCCCGGACCGCTGACCGGGAAGGCGACGCCCGATCCGCGCCCTGGCGATGCCTGCAAGTCATTGATTCTAAATGTGTTTATCCAAATATTTGACTTTTTCGGGGGGGGGGGGGGGGGGGGTAGCGTTTTTGGATCTTTTCCGGCGGCCCGGAGCGGGCCACTCGCGTCCTTCTGAGGAGGGCCAGAACATGATCTTTACACCGCACCGCAGCACTCGCGGAGGCTCGATCGCGGGCTTCGTCGGGCTCATCCTTTTCGGGTTCGGGCTCTTCGTCAGCTCCACGGCACTGGCCCAGAACGCGGCCCCGGAGCGCATCCGCATCGGGGTCGGCAACATCGAGTTCCGGGCTCCCGACTCCGACCGGAACAAGATGTACTCCGCCTTCGGCGGCGGCGTCAGGGAGGACACCAGAGCCTTCATCGACATGCTCACGACCGCTCTCGTCAAGACCCAGAAGTTCGATGTCATCGAGCGGGACCGGATGGAAGAGATCCTGAAGGAACAGGGCATGGGAAGTTTCGGCATCACCTCCGACGGCTACGACCAGTTGAACCTGACGGGCCTCGACTATGTCGTCATCGGCGCCATCACGCAGTACGGCATCACCGAGGAAGGGGCTTCGTTCGGCGGGTTCGGCACGGCCAAGAAGAAAGCCAACATGGCGGTGGATGTTCGGATTCTCGATGTCGAGAACGGAACCGCGGCCCTCGCCGAGAGCGTCGCCGTGGAAGCCGACGGATCGAGGGCGTTCGCCGTCGAAGGGGTAGGCGGCCGAGTGAAGGACGATGCCGCCCAACTGCTCGGAAACGTGATGAGGCTGGCCGCAAGAGACATCACCTTCACGGTCGTTTCGAGTGTCTATCCGATCCGGGTCGCCACCAAGGCCGCGAGCGGCGAAATCATCCTGAACTACGGTGACGGCCTGCTGCAGGACGGTGACACGCTGCACATCTTCTCGGAGGGGGAGTCGTTCACGGATCCGGCAACGGGTGAGGTTCTCGGCAGTGAGGAAGAACTCGTAGCCCGCGTGTCGGTCACCAGCGCAGAGAGCAGGTTCTCCAAGGCATCGCTCGTCGCCGAATACTCCCCGGTCGAGGCCGGCATGATCGCCAAAGTGGTCGCCGTGGACCCGGAGGAGGCGAAGAAGAGTCGGGGCCGAAGACTGCGCCGCTGAATCGGGCGCTCCGGGGCCGCTGACAGCGCGGGCGGCCCCGGAAGCGGGCCGCCTGCCGAGCGTCGCGTCCGTAACGCCCGTCAGGAACGCGCGTCCGGGAGGTCGTCCGGCGAGACGCCCAGGCTCTCGGCGGCGCGCTCCCGGTCGCCGGCGAAAGCGGCGAGGCGGCGGTTCACGAACTCGCGCTTCTTCTCGGCCAGGTACTCGTCGAGGCGCCCCGACTCGCCGGAGCCGCCCTTCCCGGGCGCCGCGCCGGCGCCTCCCTGCCCCGCGCCGCCCAGGTTCTCCCGGACATCCGCCTCCGTGATCGAGTCGCCCGGGCTCAGGATCAGCAGCCGCTCGACCAGGTTCCGCAATTCCCGGACATTGCCGGGGAACGGGTGGGCCCGGAGCGCCCGCAGCGCCGCCCCGGTGAACTCCCGGGGGCGCTGGCCGCCCCGCACCAGCCGCTCCAGGAAGTGCGCCACGAGCGGGGGGATGTCCTCCGGGCGCTCCCGGAGCGGGGGCATGAGGAGCGGGATCACTTCCAGCCGGTGCAGCAGGTCGCTCCGGAAGCCTGCGCCGCGGAGATCCTGGTTCGTCGCCGAGAGCACCCGCACCTCCACTTCCACCGACTCCGAACCGCCGACGCGGGTGATGCGGCTCTCCTCGAGCGCCCGGAGCACCTTGGCCTGGGTCCGGGGGCTCATGTCGCCCACTTCGTCGAGGAACAGGGTGCCGCCGTCCGCCTGCTCGAATTTGCCCGTCCGCTTCTTGTGCGCGCCGGTGTAGGAGCCGCGCTCGGCGCCGAAGAGTTCGCTCTCGATGAGTTCCTCGGGGATCGCCGCGCAGTTCAGTTCCACGAACGGTTTCCCGGCGCGGGGGCTCGCTTCGTGGATCAGCCGCGCCGCGACCTCCTTGCCGGTGCCCGACTCGCCGGTGATGAGGACGCGCACTTCGCTGCCGGCGACCCGCTCGATCCGCTCCCGCACCGCCCGGAGCGCCGGGGAGTCGCCGACCAGGCGGAAGCCGCCGGCGCGCTCCCGGTGCTCCTCGACCTCGGCGGCGAGGCGGCGGTTCTCGTCGGCGAGGCGCTTCCGCTCCAGGGTGGCGGTCTTCTCGATGGCCATCCGCAGGCAGGCGCCGATGTCGCTGCCGCCGCCTTTCTCCAGGAAATGCGCCGCGCCGGCCTGGATGGCCCGCACCGCGGTCTCGATGTCGCCGTGGCCGGTGTGCATCACCACCGCCACCGACGGGCGCTCGGCCCGGAGACGCTGCAGCACCTCCATCCCGTCCATCCCCGGCATCTTGATGTCGAGGATGACCAGGTCCGCCGGCTCCTTCTCGAGCGCCGCCAGGGCCTCGGGGCCGGAGGCGGCTTCGGTGACCCGCCAGCCCTCGTAGCGCAGGCGGCGGCGGAGCGAGCGGCGGATGACCGCCTCGTCGTCCACCACCAGCACGGAGAGGTCGGCGTCGCTCCAGTCGGTGTCCGCCATGTCGGTCACCCGCGGCGCCGGCCGCTCCCGCGCCCCGCCCGGCCCCCGACGGCGGCGGCGCTCGTTCCGCGCCGTCGTCCGGCCATCGGCGGCAGACCGACGGGTCGCGGCGTCACCGCCCCTGCTCCCGGACGGGTCAGCGTCCCCGGGAGATCACGAACCAGGTGAGCGCCTCCAGCGCCTCCCGCCAGCGCGAGGGCGGCACCGGCTCCAGCGCTTCCCGGGCGGCGGCGGCGTAGGCGGCGGCCACCCGGCGGCCCTCGTCCAGCCCGCCGCGCCGCTCCACCAGGGAGAGGATCCCGGCGCGGGTCTCGCCGGTGAGTTCCCCGCTCTCCAGCACCTCCTCGACGAGCGGGGTGGCTTCCGGCTCCCGTTCCAGCGCGTAGAGGATGGGCAGGGTCAGGTGGCCTTCCTTCAGGTCGCTGAGGACCGGTTTCCCCACTTCGTCGGCGCCCCGGGTGAAGTCGAAGAGGTCGTCCGCCACCTGGAACGCCATGCCCAGGTTCGTCCCGTAGGCGCCGAGGGCTTCCTCGACTTCCGGGGGCGCTTCCGCCACCGCCGCGCCGATGCGGCCGCAGCCCTGGAACAGGCAGGCGGTCTTGAGCCGCAGGATGTTCAGGTGCTCTTCCCGGGTGAGCCCGAGCACCCCGCCCCGCGCCATCTCCAGCAGCATCCCCTCGATCATGCGGAGCGTGAGGTCGCAGATGAGGCTGACGATCCGCTCGTTCCCCATCTGCACCGCCAGCGACATGGAGCGGATGTAGAGGTAGTCGCCGATGAGCACCGTGAGGTCGTTGCCCAGCATCTTGTTGAGCGACTCGCGGCCCCGGCGGGTGTCGGCGGCGTCCACGATGTCGTCGTGGACCAGGGTGGCGGTGTGGATGATCTCGACCACCGCCCCGTAGGAGGCGGCCGCTTCGGAGGCGCCCCCGGCGGCGCGGGAGGCCAGGAGGAGCAGCATCGGGCGGATGCGCTTGCCGCCGCTCCGGTAGAGGTACTGGCCGGCCTGTTCCACCAACTCGAGGCGGCTGTCGGCCTGGCGGGCGAGCAGATCCTCGACCGCCCGGAGGTCGGGGGCGAGTTCCGCTTCGATGTCGGCGAGCCGGACCCCCGAGGTCGAGACGGAAGGCATCACTCGGAACCGCCGCCATTATCGCACCGGGCGGGCTCCCCGCCGGGCCGCCGCGCCCGCCGCCGCCGGGCGGTGCGGGCGACCGTCAACCGCCCCGGGTCGGGGCCGGGCCGCCCGCCGGGGAGCGGGGGCGGGCGCTTCCCCACACCGGCGCGGAACGGTCGAGGAACAGGCGGCGGAAGTTGGCGTCGGTGGCGGCTTCGAGTTCCGCGAGCGGCTCCCCGCGGACCTCGGCGAGGCGGCGGGCGGTCTCCACGACCATCGCCGGCTCGCAGCGGCGGCCCCGGTGGGGGACGGGCGCCAGGTAGGGGGAGTCGGTCTCGACCAGGAGACGGTCCCGGGGGACCAGCCGGGCGGTGCGGCGGAGGTCTTCGGCGTTCCGGAAAGTGAGGATGCCGGAGAAAGACACGAAGAAGCCGCGTTCCAGCGCCGCCCGGCAGAGGGCCTCGCCGGCGGTGAAGCAGTGGAGGACCGCGCCGCACTGGTCGAGGCGCTCCTCGTCGGCGATGGTGAGGAAGTCGTCCTCGGCGTCCCGGTGGTGGACGGATACCGGCAGCCCGAGGCGGCGGGCGACGCGGATCTGGCGGCGGAAGACCTCGCGCTGGACTTCCCGCGGGCTGTGGTCGTAGTGGTAGTCGAGGCCGATCTCGCCGACGGCGACGAGGCGGGGGCGGCGGGTGAGTTCGGCCAGTTTCTGCTTGCCGCCGAAGTCGTCGAATCCGGCGGCCTCGTGGGGGTGGCAGCCGATGGTGGTGTAGAGCTGCGGCAGGGCCGGGTCGGAGTGCGGGGCGCCGTCCGGGTGCAGTTCGTCCACCAGGGCGAAGGTGCGGCGCCAGGACTCCTCGGCGTCCATCATGCCGATGGACACCACGGTCTCCACGCCGGCGGCGCGGGCGCGGCGGAGCGCGTCCTTCCGGTCGGGGTCGAACGCCGCCGTGTCCAGGTGGGCGTGGGAGTCGGTCATCGGCCGGGAGGCGCCGGGCGCGGCGACCGGGGCGGGCCGGCTCCGGCGGGGTTCACGGTTCGGCCGGTTTCACTCGGCGGGCGGGCCGTCGTTGGGAAGGAAGGCCGCGAACGCTTCCCGGTAGATCTCCTTGAGCGGGACGCCGGTGGTTTCGGCGAGCCGGCGGCAGTCCTCGAACTCCGGCGCCCGGTTCACCACCCTCCCGTCGGCGAGCCCCAGTTTCAGGCCCACTTCGCCCCACGGGGTGCGCACCCGGACCAGGCGGCGCTCCCGGACCTCGCGGCTGGCTTCGGTGATCCGCACGCCGAGCGTGGTGCTCTCCGCGAACAGCGCCGCCACCACCGCCTCCCGGCGCTCCGGCCCGGCGAGCGCGGTCACCGAGACTCCGGGGCGGCCCTTCTTCATGACCACCGGGGTGAGGAAGGCGTCCCGGGCCCCGGCGGCTAGGAGCCGCTCGACCAGGTGCGGCGCGATCTCCGGCGGGAGGTCGTCGAGCGTGGCTTCGACGATGAGCAGCGGCTCGGTCTCTCCGGTTCCGGCGGCGTCGGTGGCCCCGGCGTCGGGCGCGCTGCCGAGCACGAGGCGGAGGGCGTTGGGCCGGCCCTGCTTCGGGTCGGCGCTCCCGAGGCCGTAGCCGACGCGCTCCGGGGTGAATTCCGGCCAGCCGGTGAAGTCGTCGGCCAGCGCCGTCAGCGCCGCGCCGGTGGGGGTCGTCCGCTCGAACCCGGCGCCGTCGGAGAAGGTGGGGACGCCGCGCAGGAGGAGCGCGGTCGCCGGGGCCGGAATCGCCAGGAGACCGTGTTCCGCCTCCACCGAACCGCTGCCCACATTCACCGCCGACCCGACCACCCGGTCCGGGGTCAGGTGCGCCACGCCGTCCGCCGCTCCGGCGAGGTCCACCAGCGTGTCCAGCGAGCCGAGTTCGTGGAGGTGCACCGCCTCGGCGGATTTGCCGTGGATCTGCCCCTCGGCCTCGAAGATCCGCCGGAGGAGGCCGGCCGCCGTGTCCCGGGTGTCGCCGGCGAGGGCGCTCCGGTCGAGCACGGTGAGGAACTCGGCGAGGTGGCGATGCCCCCGGTCGTCCGGGGCGTTGACGGTGACCGCCTTGCCCCGGAAACCGCCGCGCGAACCCTCGGCGACGGTGACCGACACCGGGGCGCCGAAGGAGGCGACGACTTCCCGCAGGCGCTCTTCGGGGTAGCCGAGGTCGAGGAGTCCGCCGAGGAACATGTCGCCGGACAGGCCGGCGGAGCCGTCCACGAACAGGATGCGCAAGAGCGGCGGATTCTAGGCTCCGCCCGGCCGGGAGGCACCGGCTGCAGCGCGGGTCGTCCGGCGACGGAGCGGCGGGGTCCGGGATGGCGGGAGCGGGAGGCGCCCGACGCTCTCCGGGGTCGCCGGCGGAGGTGCGGGGATAATCCCCGGGGTCCGACGATCCCGCCGCGACCGGATGGTGGCGCGCGGGTCGTTCGGCGCCGCTGCTCCGTGCCTCCCGAGACGACCTCCGCCCCCGCGGCGTCGGCGGGGGCCACCCGGGAGGAGGCGTTCGAGCGGCTGCGGGCCTTCTCCCAGGAGAACGGGCTCAAGAAGTCGCGGCAGCGGGAACTCATCCTGGAGCGGTTCCTCGGCATGGGCGGGCATGTCTCCGCCGACGACCTGCACGCCGAGGTGCGGGCGGCGGACGCAGCGGTGGGCCGCACCACGGTGTACCGGGCGCTGCGGCTGTTCTGCGAGGCCGGGATCGCCTCCTCCATCGATTTGAAGGACGGGCTGACCCGCTTCGAGCCGGAGTTGTCGCGGGCGCACCACGACCACCTGGTGTGCATCGAGTGCGGACGGATCGACGAGTTCCTGTCCCCGGAGATCGAGACCCGGCAGGACGAGGTGGCGGCGGAGTACGGCTACCGGCTGGTTTCGCACCGGCATCAGTTGTACGGCGTCTGCCCCGCCTGCCGGAACGCGGCGGACGACTGACCGGCGGCGCCTCGACCCCGCGGGGCGACGGGGCTGTCGGGTTCGGGGCCGGTCGGCGTCACTGCCCGGCGCCGGTCTCCCGGGGTTCGGGGCGGCGCGGTCTGGGCGGTGCGGAGGACGGAGGCGTCGTCCCGCCGGCCGGGTCCGCGCTACGGTTCCGCGCGGCGCACGCGACACGGTGACACTCTCCCAGCCGTAGCCGACCCCTTCGGGGGTGAGCGCGATATGTGGGGTTGCCGGCTTCGGCCGGAAGGGAGGCCCCACCGTGCGCCGCCGCGTCTCCCCGAGCGATCACGATCCGGGGCGCCGCGCTACCGTCCACGCCGGCGCACGCGACACGGTGAAATTCTCCCTGCCGTAGCCGGCCCCTTCGGGGGTCTGAGTGCTATGTGGGGTTGCCGGCTTCGGCCGGAAGGGAGGCCCCACCGTGCGCCGCCGCGTCTCCCCGAGCGATCACGATCCGGGGTGCCGCGCTACCGTCCACTCTGGCGCACGCGACACGGTGAAATTCTCCCTGCCGTAGCCGCCCCTCCGGGGGTCAGCGCGTTTTGTGGGGTTGCCGGCCTCGGCCGGACGGGAGGCCCCACCGTGCGCCGCAGCGCTTCCCGGACAACGGGATCGCGGGTTCACGCTCGACCGGCGCCTCACCCGGGGTCTCCCATCCCTCGATCCGGCCACCCACGGCGGAGATGGCGCCGACCGACCCGCTCGGCTACGGTTCCACCGGGGCACGCGACACGGTGATATTCCGCGGGCCGTAGCCGGCCCCCTCCAGGGGGTCAGAGCGTTATGTGGGGTTGCCGAGCGTCGCTCGGATCGCGGGCCCCACCGTGCGCCGACCGGTTCCTCGACCACCTTCCCGGAACGCCGAATCGGCGCCCTGCCTGCCCGTCCGCCCGCTCGCTTGGCGGGTCGTTCTCCGAGCCGCCTTCGGCAGACCCACGGCAGACTGGCAGACTGGTTGAGGCCGCGGCCCGAAGCACGGTCCCTGCTATGCTCCCCGGTGGCGCACGCGACACGGTGATATTCCGCGGGCCGTAGCCGGCCCCCTCCGGGGGGTTAGAGCGTTATGTGGGGTTGCCGAGCGTCGCTCGGATCGCGGGCCCCACCGTGCGCCACCGCTCCCGGCCACCCCTCTCGGCCGCGAGCGCCGCTCGGCACCTGATTGTGATTGGCCTTGCGGAATGTCGTCAGATACAACTCGCTCCGGGTTGTCTGCTTGACGACTGCCTTGTACCAGCGCCGACCGAACCGGCGGTAGAAGATGAGGTTCCGGCCACCCTCCACCACCATGTAGCCGCCTTCGATGAGGCTCGGAAGCAACCGGTAATGGTCAGCGGTGAGATCCGGATGATTGATGGCCTGCTTCACGGCAGTCTCCGCCGACAGACGCACCAAACGGGTCGTCGGGCACTCCACGCCGGGCGCCGCAGCCAGGGCTGCCCGCCCTTCACGACTGATGACGCCGATCGGCCGCTCGCCGATTCGGTCCTTCGTCCGCTGATCTTCGATCTCGACGTACTTCACCCACCGAACGGTCGGCGGAAACTGCCGGAGGCGGTAGGCCGCCACCATCTCCAGGAACCGTTCGAGCGGCGGTCCCGCCACGACAGCGTGGAGGACGGCGCGGGTCTGCCCGTCTCGCTCGGTGCCGATCCGCTGGTCGAGCCAGTGGATGAGGGCGCGCCACCGGCTCTTCCCGGGCCGCGCCTCCCCGCCGGCCTCCGGGCGCGGCTCCCGAACGGGGCCTCCCGGAGGATCGGCCCGGCCCCGGGTGGTCGCGGCGGAACGCCCGGACTCCGGGGCGGCGCGGGGAGGCCGGCTCAACGGGTCAGCCTGCTCCCCTGCCCCGACCACGGACCCGGAGCCCGGCCGGTCACAGGTCCCCCGCTTCCCCGAAGGAGTACCAGCGGCCGGCGCCGAGGACCACATGGTCGAGCACCGGCACGCCCACGGTGGCCCCGGCCTCCTGGAGCCGCCGGGTGATCTGGCGGTCCGCCGCCGAAGGCAGCGGGTTCCCGGAGGGGTGGTTGTGGAACAGGACGACCGAAGCCGCCTGGTAGGACACCGCCACCCGGAACAGGTCGCGCGGATGGACCAGCGAGCCGGTGAGCGACCCCCGGGAGACGATCTCCGCCCGGCGCAGGCAGCCCCGGGTGTCGAGCAGGAGGACGCCGAACTCCTCGACCTCGCTGTTGCCGTAGCGGGCGAGCAGGTAGCGGGCGACCTCCGTGGGACTGCGGAAGCAGGGCACCTTCCCGTCGCAGGGGAAGACGCCCCGCCGCCCCAGTTCCAGCGCCGCGTAGAGCCGCACCAGGCGCGAGCGGGAGAGCCCGGGCCACTGCGCCGCCTGCCCCGGCGGCGTCTGGCAGAGTTTCGCCACGCCCCCGGCCCGTTCGAGCACCCGGCGCGCCGCCTCGCTCTCGACGCCGAGCACCAGACCGAGCAACTCCTCGTTGGCGAGGGTGCGGGCGCCCCGGTCGAGCAGGCGATCCGCCGCCCCGTCACCGGGAACCGGACGACGGAGGCGCGCCGGGATCGCCTGGGCCCAGGCGGGAAAGGGGACGGGTTGCTGCCGCCGGCGCCGCCGCGGTCGCGGCTGGGGCAGCGCCAGGGGTCTGGCTTTCGGCATCGCGCACTCGGGAGGGCCGCGGGAAGCGGCCGGGAAGGGGGAGCGGAGAGCGGGACGCCCCGCGAACACAACGCGGGACGCGCGGACCGGAGGGCCCGCGGGAGCCGGGCATCGTAGCGCAGCCGGCGGGCGGGCGCGGGGGGCGGCAGCGGCCCCCGGAGCCGAATTCGAGGCGCCTCCGCGGCAGCCGCCGATCGGCCGGCCCACCCGGCCGGACCGTCCGGCAGCCGGGCGGGCCTCGCCTCGTCGGTTCGACGCGATCCGTGCGAAAATACTCCCCTGTGCAGGAGCAGTTGTCCTGGGTCGCCGGGTTCCTCTGGCGCGTCGCCGACGATGTGCTCCGGGACCTCTTCTCCTCGGGCGACTACCGCAAGGTCGTCCTCCCGATGACCGTCCTGCGCCGCCTCGACGCCGTGCTCGTGGACACGAAAGAGGCGGTCCTCGCGCTGAAGAAGACGCTGGACGCGGCCGGGATCGTCGAGCAGGACGGGCCGCTCCGCGCTGCCGCCGGGCGCGCCTTCTACAACACCTCGGCGTTCACGATGAGCGACCTGAAGGCGGTGGGCTCCGCCCAGCAACTCCGGGCCGACTTCGAGGCCTACCTGGACGGGTTCTCCCCAAATGTCCAGGACATCATCGAGAACTTCAAGTTCCGCAACCAGATCTCGACGCTCGCCGATGCAGACGCTCTGGGCGGCCTCATCGAGAAGTTCACCTCTCCCGACATCAATCTCAGCCCCGAACCGGTGCTCGCCGCCGACGGTTCGGTCCGCCATCCGGGCCTCGACAACCACGGCATGGGCACCGTCTTCGAGGAACTGGTGCGCCGGTTCAACGAGGAGACCAACGAGAAGGCCGGCGAACACTGGACGCCCCGGGACGCCGTGAAGTTGATGGCGAACCTCATCTTCCGCCCGGTGGCGGACCGCATCGAGTCCGGCACCTACCTGCTCTACGACGGCGCCTGCGGCACCGGCGGCATGCTGACCGTCGCCGAAGAGACTCTGCAGAAGTTGGCCGCCGAACGCGGGAAGCAGGTCTCCACCCACCTCTACGGGCAGGAGATCAACCCCGAGACCTACGCCATCTGCAAGGCCGACCTGCTCCTGAAGGGCCAGGGCGAAGAGGCCGACAACATCGTCGGCGGCGCCAAGCACTCGACGCTCTCCGCCGACGCCTTCCCCGGGCGGCAGTTCGACTTCATGCTCTCCAACCCTCCCTACGGCAAGAGTTGGAAGACCGACCTCGAACGGATGGGCGGCAAGAAGGAAATCCACGATCCGCGCTTCCGGGTGGAGCACGGCGACGACCCGGAGTACTCGATGGTCACCCGGGTGAGCGACGGGCAACTGCTCTTCCTCGCCAACCTGGTGAGCAAGATGAAGACGAGCACCGACCTCGGCAGCCGCATCGCCGAGGTCCACAACGGCAGTTCCCTCTTCACCGGAGATGCCGGCTCGGGCGAGAGCAACATCCGCCGCTGGATCATCGAGAACGACTGGCTGGAAGCGATCGTGGCGCTCCCGCTCAACATGTTCTACAACACCGGCATCGCCACCTACATCTGGGTGCTGACGAACCGGAAGGAGGAGCGGCGGCGGGGAAAGATCCAGTTGATCGACGCCACCAAGTGGTTCCGACCCCTCCGCAAGAACTTGGGGAAGAAGACCTGCGAACTCGGGGAGGAACACATCGAACAGATCTGTACCGCCCTCGACGCCTTCGAGGATACGGAGCACTCCAAAATCTTTCCGAACGAGGAGTTCGGCTATTGGAAGGTCACGGTCGATCGCCCGCTCCGATTGGCCGTGGATCTCTCACCGACGGCCCGTGCGCAATTCCGCAGGACCTGCCGGGAGGCCAAGGAAGAGCCCCTCGCCGACGCCGTGGACCGGGCTGCCACCGAACTCGGCAACGGACGCTGCCTCGACTTCAACCAGTTCGCCGACGCGGTTGCCTCGGCCGCCGAAGCCGCGGGCATCCGGATGACAGCGAAGCGGAAGAAAATCGTCCGATCCGCGGCAGGCACTGATGCCAACGCTGAGCCGGTCATCCGAAAGACGCACCGTCCCCAACGACAAGCGGCAGCTCCGTTCCGCGGCCGATTCGAGTCCACCGTCAACGCCGAACCCAGCATCGTCGAATACGAACCCGACTCATCCCTCCGCGACAGCGAGCAGATCGCCCTCTCCGAAGACGGCGGGATCGAGGCTTTCCTCCGTCGCGAAGTCCTTCCGTACGCTCCCGACGCCTGGTACGCTCTCAACCGCGTGAGGATCGGCTACGAGATCGGTCTCAACCGGTATTTCTTCCAACCAGAACCGATGCGGCCACTCGCCGCAATCCGCACCGAAATCCTCGGCGCCCGTCGGACGACAGACGATCTCTTGGACCGGATACTTCGCACCTGAGCACCAGCCGGCGACCAAAATACGCACGACACGCACTACGCCAATATCGCTACGCGTCCGCGGACATCTTTTCTGACCAAACACTAATGCCGAGTTCCGATCCATCCGCGCCTCAGGTCCGGCTGGCCGCCCTCCGCGAGGCCGTCCCCCTCGCTCTCGCCGAACCCACCCCCAACCCCCAGTCTCCTTGGGCCGACGACGCACTCCACCGTGCGTCTCTTGCGACGGCGCTCACTACTCGGGTCCGCCACACCACCGACCCGCTCGTCCTCAGTGTCACTGGAGGTTGGGGTTCCGGAAAGACCTTTTTCTTGGCGCGCTGGAAGCTTCACCTCGACCAGTCGAACATCCCCGCGTTCTACTACAACGCGTGGAATGATGATTTCTCTCCAGACCCTCTGATTCCCATCCTTGCTGGGTTGACCTCCCTCAAGCCAACCGGCGACGCCACCGCCGACGCTCTCATCGAGCGCATTCGTCGCAGCGCCATTCCGCTCCTCGCCACAAACGCCTCCAACTTCCTCAAGACCAAGTACGGTATCGACACGTCCGCTCTCTCCGAGACCTCGCCCGACGACCTCTTGTCGAGTCATCGTGCGTTGGACGCTCACAGAAAAGAACTGATTTCCGCTCTCGTGGATTGGATCGCCGCAGTGTGTCCGCCATCAGGTTCCGCTGTCTGTATCGTGGATGAACTCGACCGTTGCCGGCCAACCTACGCCATCGAACTCTTGGAGCGAGTCAAACACGTCTTCAACATCCCTCGGCTCGTCTTCGTACTCGGAATCAACCCCATTGAGCTCGCCAACTCTGTGAAACACGTCTATGGAGATATCGATTCTCGCGGCTATCTGCGGCGCTTTTTCGATGCCGAGTTCCATCTTCCTGTCGCTGATATGGATGCCTACTGCAAGTTCCTCTCCAAACGGTCTGGCCTTGAGAGCTACTTTGCACAACGGTCTGCCATTTTTCGCCAAATCGGACAAAACCCACCCGTAGACTTTGCGCCAGTCTACGATTTCCTCGGGAAAGTGAGTCCGCTCCTGAATCTTTCGCTTCGACAGATCGATCGTTGTTTTGGCATGATGGCTATCGTCGTCAAGAATCTGCCCGACCGCTTTATCCTGAACCCGTACCTTCTCGGTATCCTTCTCGCCCTTCGTTCCCACAACGCCGACTTCTACCACGAATTTGTGTCAGGAACGAAAACTGGCGCCCAAGTCATGCACCAGATAGAAGAGTGGATCGGCGACAAGCGTCCTCCCGGGATGGAGTTCATGCTGGACATGATGGAGATCTCCCTCTATGCGACGCATCTCCGCGACATGTACACACGGACCGATCAAACTGACACAGACTCTCCGATCGAGCAGCTGGAGTTGATCGCACGGGGGCAACCCGCGAATCGTTCGCATCTCCTGGCCAAGAGCACACGCAGTGCGGGGCCACTAAGGGCCAAGCGTCTGCTCGAGCGGTACGAGCACTTGAAGTCGCCTGTCGGACAGGTTGCGGGTTCGTCCGAGTATCTCAAGGTTCTCGCAGATCTAATCAATATGGTACCGACTACGACCGCGGCCTAGAGTCGACACAGTGCAGATTCGCACGCCCGCGATGGGAGGGCGCATCCCGGGAGAGCAAATCCCATGGCCACTGCGGCGACTGAGGACGCAGGTCATGAACGTTGCCGACTTCGTCACTGACTGTGCGCGTGAGCCGCTCTGCCTGGATCTCGAGAGCGTCGAATCGTGGACAGGAAAACATCGGGATGAAGGCCGGGAAATCCCGATGGAGGGGCCAGTAAAGAGCTTTCTCCCAGGCGATGTACTGTTCGGACGACTGCGCCCCTACCTCGCCAAGGTCGCATGCCCGGATCGACCAGGAGTCTGCGTCGGCGAGTTCTTCGTCCTCCGGCCACGAACAGGAGGCGTTCGGCCGGAGTATCTCGCCTACTGGCTTCGGAGCAAACCAACAGTCGATCTGATTTCATCCTTCACCTTTGGTGCCAAAATGCCGCGCGCAAAGTGGCACTTCGTCGGCGGTATGAAGATACCCGCACCAGAACCGGAGGAGCAGGATCGGATTGTGACGTTTCTCAATGGTTTGGATCGGGTTGTCGCGGAGTCGGTTGATGGGGTGACGCACATGCTGCGTCTGTTGATAGAGAAGAGACGGACTGTCGTGGCCCGCGCGGTGACGAGAGGCCTAGACGCTAACGTCCAAGTTCGACCGTCAGGCACGGATTGGCTCGGAGATGTACCGGCACACTGGCCAGTACAGCGGGTGAAGACGGTTGTCGAGGTTCGCAACGGCGCCACACCGAAGACCTCAGTGGCGTCATACTGGGACGGAAATGTGTACTGGATCACGCCAGACGACCTCGGCACGCTGCGAGGGCGTGAGATTCGGAGGGGCAAGCGATCGATTACAGAGGCTGGCTACGCGGCCTGTGGTTCGACGATGGGGCCGGCCGGGAGTGTTGTGCTGTCGACACGTGCCCCAATCGGTCACGCTGGGATCCTCGCTGAGGCAGCCTGTACGAACCAAGGGTGTCGTCTGCTGGTTCCGCACGGGATTCGCTCCGAGTATCTGTACTATCTGATCTGTGTCTTGCGGCGGGAGCTGGCATCGTTGGGTCGAGGCGCCACCTTCACAGAACTGTCCTCATCGGCGCTGGGTGGCATCCGAGTCCCAGTCCCACCCGATTCTGAGCAGAAGGCCATCGTCCGATGGATCGAGGAGGCGACGGCTGATCTCAACGCCGCTGTTGCGGGCGTTCGACGAGAGATCGAGTTGCTCCAAGAGTTCCGGACTACACTGATCTCCGAGATCGTGACCGGCAAGGTGGATGTCCGGGAGGCGGCGGAGCGGCTGCCGGAGCCGGGAGGGGAGAGCAGCTGATGGCGGCGCTGGACTCAGGGCTGGTGGACGAACTCCGGCGCCAGCGGACGGAGACCGAGTGGCTGGAATTCAAGGGCGGAGGCTGCTCACCGGAGCGGATCGGGCAGTATCTGTCGGCTCTCGCCAACTCGGCGCGGCTCGTCGGGCAACCGTCGGGCTACCTCGTCTTCGGGGTGACCGACGGGACCCACGAGGTGAAGGGAACCGAGTTCGACCCCGCCCGGACGAAGTCGAAAGGCCAGGCTCTCGGCGTGTGGCTCGCGAACAATCTGAGTCCGGACCCCGGATTCGAAGTGGAAGTCGTGGATCACCCGGAGGGGAGGGTTGTCGTTTTCCGAGTGGGGCCGGCCAGGGGGCGACCGGTCCGTTTTCGCGGGACGGCGTATGTGCGGATCGGCGCGAGCACCACGGAACTCTCCCGGCATCCGGTGAGGGAGAAGAGGATCTGGAACTCGGACGAGGACTGGTCGGCCGAGACCTGCAGGGGAGTGACTCTCGCCGACCTGGACCCGGAGGCGATCGCCGATGCGCGGCGCCGGTTCGCAGGACGATGGGCAGATCAGGCGGATGCCGTCACCCGGTGGGACGATGCGACATTCTTGGCCAAGGCTCATCTTCTCGATCGCGGCGAGATCACGAACACGGCGGTGCTGCTTCTGGGGCGGAAGGACACCTCGGACCGGCTGCGGCCGGCCCACGTGTCCAAAGTCTCGTGGAGGCTGAAGGACGCCAGGGATCTGCCGGTGGCCTTCGAAGACCTGTACCCACCGCTCCTGTTCGCGGCGGACCGGGTCCGGAAGAAGATTCGCGTCCTGAAGGCGCCGTTCCTTCCGAACGGGACCCTGTCTCCGCAGGAGCCGGACCAGTACCACGACTGGGTGCTGCGGGAGTGTCTCCACAACGCGATCGCGCATCAGGACTACCTGCGCGGCGGGCGGATCTTCGTGACGGAGTATCGCGACCGGGTGATGTTCTCCAACTTTGGCCGATTCCTGCCGGGCGATGTGGAGACTGCCATCCGGCTGAATGTGCCGCATTCGTACCGGAACCCGTTCCTGGCCCAGGCGATGGTGGAGTTGGGCCTGATGGAAGTCCAGGGCGGCGGCATCCTCCGCATGTTCGAGATCCAGCGGCAGCGGTGCTTCGCGCTTCCGGACTACGATCTCTCCCGTCCGGACGAAGTCGCCGTCACCGTTCCCGGGAGGATCATCGACGAGAACTACAACCGACTGCTCTACGACCGGCCCGACCTTCCGCTGGAAGATGTCCTGCTGCTGGACCGGGTGCAGAAATCGCTGCCGATCGGCCGGCAGGATCAACAGCGTCTCGCGGACGAGGGGCTCGTCACCGGCCCGCCGGAGTCGCCGACGATTCGAGGGCCGGATCGAGATCCCGGAACGCAACGAGACCGTCGCGCGGGAATCCGCGAACGGCAGAGGGACCAGGTGTTCGCGTTGATCGCGGAGCGAGGCCCCATCGGGCGGACCGAGGTCCAGGCGGCCGCGATGGCGGAACTACCGGATGGGCTCTCCGAGGCCCAGAAACGGACACTGGTCTCGAATCTCATCCAGGAGTTGCGGCGGATGGGCCGGATCGTCAATCGGGGCACGCGCCGGAGGCCCGCATGGGAGGCGACGAGAGACGGCGACTGAGGCGGAGCGTTATTCATAGTGACCCTCCGGAACGGGTCGCTTCTACGAATAAAAAGCACACTAAATCCAGATTTTTCAATGAGATACCTATAAATAGTTGCGGCTCCGAACTATTTATGACGGACGATCCGGCCGGCTTCGCCTCCGGGGCGCCTTCGAGCCTCGAGCCGGAGCGTCGGTCGCCCCCCCGAGGGCCGGGAGATCCTAAATCTTCGCCGGCAGGCGTCGCATCTGCGATCCGTCCCGTAGAATTTCGGCGACGAACCAGGCACCCGCCCCCCACGAACGGGCCGTCCCCTCGATCATCGCTTCTTGACCACCGACACTTGCGAGCGCGCTCTGGAGCGCCGCATCTGCGAGACCCTCACCGGTTCACCCTGCGAGCCGGACGCGGCGCCCTCCGGGCAGGTTGCGGAAGCGTCCGGCGGCTACGGCAGCAAGGGGTGGATCTGCGGAAGCCCCCGCGACTACGACGCCGAGCAGTGCGTGGACCCCGTGCAACTCGCGGCCTTCCTCCATGCGACCCAACCGGAGATCGCGAGGGCGCTCGACATCGATCACGACACCCCGGTCCGGCGGAAGTTCCTGACCCGTCTCCGCACCGAGATCCGCCGGCGGGGAGTCGTCGAAGCGCTCCGGAACGGAGTCCGCCACGGCGCCCACAGCGTCACCCTGTTCTACGGCGCCCCCTCCCCGGGGAACGAAGAGGCGACGGTGGCGTTCGGGCTGAATCGGTTCTCCGTCACCCGGCAGTTGCGGTACAGCCGGAATCAGCCCGGCCTGGCGCTCGACCTGGCGCTCTTCGTGAACGGCCTCCCGGTCGCCACCTTCGAGTTGAAGAACCGCCTCACGAAGCAGACCGTCCACGACGCGGTGCGGCAGTACGAACGGGATCGGGATCCGCGGGAGACCCTGTTCCACGCCGGCCGGTGTCTCGCCCACTTCGCCGTGGACGAGCACGAGGTCCGGTTCTGCGCCCACCTCCGCGGCCGGGAATCCGTGTTCCTCCCCTTCAATCGCGGCTGGAACGGCGGCGCCGGGAACCCGCCGAACCCGGAGGGGTTGAAGACCGACTACCTCTGGCAGAGCGTCCTCGACCGGGAGCAACTCGCGGAAATCATCGAGAACTACGCGCAGGCGCTGCCCCCGAGGAACGCGAGCAAGGGACACGCGGGCCCGACTCCCATCTGGCCGCGCTTCCACCAGTGGGACGCCGTGCGCCGCCTGCTCCGGGACGCTTCGACCCACGGCGTCGGCCGCCGCTACCTGGTCCAGCACTCCGCCGGCAGCGGCAAGTCCAACTCCATCGCCTGGCTGGCGCACCAATCGATCGGGTTGCGGAGGGGCGGCGAGCGCCTCTTCCACCAGGTGATCGTGGTGACCGACCGGGTGCTCCTCGACCGGCAGATCCGGGACACCATCAAGCAGTTCACCCAGGTGGGCGCCACGGTCGGACACGCCGGCCGCTCCGACGACCTCCGCAAGTTGCTCGACGCCGGCAAGCCCATCGTCATCTCCACCGTCCAGAAGTTCCCCTACATCCTCGACGCCATCCACGCCGGCCGGAAGGCCCGGCGCTTCGCCGTCATCATCGACGAGGCGCATTCGAGCCAGGGCGGCAAGACCACGACGGCGATGTCGCAGGTCCTCACCGAGGGAGACGAACCGCAGGAGCCCCAGACTTTCGAAGACCGGATCAACCGGATCATGGAGCAGCGGCGCCTGCCGGGGAACGCCAGTTTCTTCGCCTTCACCGCCACGCCGAAGAACAGGACGCTGGAGATCTTCGGCGACGCGGACCCGCAGCCCGACGGCGCGGTACGGCACCGACCCTTCCACTCCTATCCGATGAAGCAGGCCATCCAGGAGGGTTTCATCCTGGATGTGGTGCGGAACTATCTCCCCGTATCGAGTTACTACCACCTCGCCAAGAAGATCGCCGACGACCCGGAATTCGACACCCGGAAGGCGCAGAAGAAACTGCGCCGCTATGTCGAGGGCCACGGTCACGCCATCCGACTGAAGGCGGAGATCATGGTGGACCACTTCCACGCCAGGGTGCGGAATCGGATCGGCGGCAAGGCGCGGGCGATGGTCGTGACCGACGGAGTGGATCGTGCCATCCGCTACTTCCGGGCGATCTCGGACTACCTGCGCCGACGCGGGAGCCCGTACCGGGCGATCGTGGCCTTCTCCGGCGAGCGGGCGCTGAAGGGCGAAACCGTCAGCGAAGCGAGCCTCAACGAGTTTCCGGCTTCCGGGATCGCCGCGAAGATCCGCGAGGAGCCGTACCGGTTCCTGGTCTGCGCCGACAAGTTCCAGACCGGCTACGACGAGCCCCTGCTCCACACGATGTACGTGGACAAGACGCTCTCCGGCATCCGGGCCGTGCAGACGCTCTCGCGCCTCAACCGGGCGCACCGCGGCAAGCACGACGCCTTCGTCCTGGACTTCATGAACGACGCGGACCTCATCCGGGAGTCGTTCGAGCCGTACTACCGGACGACGATCCTCGCCGACGAGACCGACCCGAACCGGCTCCACGACCTGCAGGCCGCCCTGGACGCCCACCAGGTGTATTCGCAGGAACAGGTGGACGAAGTGGCCCGCCGGTTCCTGGACGGCGAAGAGCGGGATCGGCTGGACCCGATCCTCGACCGCTGCGTGGAGGTCTATGTCCGCGAACTGGACGAAGCCGCCCAGGTCGAATTCAAGGGCAAGGTGCGGGGCTTCCTGCGCGCCTACCGCTTCCTGGCGACGATCCTGTCGTTCGCGAATCCGGAGTGGGAGAAGCGGTCCATCCTCTTCGAACTCCTCGTGGACCGACTCCCGGCGCCGGTCGAGGACGATCTCTCCCGCGGGATCCTGGAAGCCATCGACATGGACAGTTACCGCATCGAGAAGCAGGAAGAACAGCGGATCGCGCTGGCCGACGACGACGGCGAAGTGGCCCCGGCGCCGGTGGACGGCGGAGGCTTCCTGGCGGAACTGGAGATGGACCTGCTCTCACAGATCCTCGCGGACTTCAACTCCCGGTTCGGCAACATCACCTGGGAGGACGCCGACCGGGTGCGGCGGCTCATCACGAAGGACATCCCGGCGAGGGTGGTGCAGGACACCGCCTACGGGAACGCCCGGAAACGGCCTGACCGCCAGAACGCGCAGGTCGAACTGCAACGGGCGCTCCGGGCGGCGATGAACGCGGTGCTCCAGGACGACACCCAGTTGTTCAAGGAGTTCACGGAGAACGACGGCTTCCGCCGCTGGATGACCGAGTCCGTGTTCCGCCTGACCTACCAACGCCCCCCGGCCTCCGGCGAGTAGGGGCCCCCGGCGCTGTCCTCCCTGTCGCGGGTCACGACCCTCGGAGGGGGCGCCGGCTCCGGCGCTTACGACCGGGCTCGCCAGTGGGCGCAGCCGAGTCTCAGCACCTCGGCGGTGGAGCAGAGGCCGTCCATCCACGCGGCGTACGGAGCCGGGTCGGGGACCGGGGTGAACCCGCAGCGGAGGAGGACGCGGCGGGAGGCGGCGTTGGCCGGGGCGACGAGGCCGAAGACCTCCTCCGTGCGCAGCGTTCCGAGAGCGAACGGCAGCAGGCAGCGGATCGCTTCGGTGGCATAGCCGCGGCCCCAGAGGGGACGGGCGAAGACATACCCGATCTCGTCGCAGACCACCTCGCGGCGCCGTAGTCCGATGCCGCCGACGACCCGGGCGCTGTCCGCCTCCGTTACCGCGAAGTCGTACTGCTTCGGCCCCCGGCCGTATTCCACCGCCCCGGCCAGGAAGGTGCGCGTCTGCTCGGGACTGTTCGGCCCCCAGCGCACGAGGGCGGTTACCTGCGGGTCGGACGCGTACTCGTGGACGGCCTCGAAGTCCGACTCGCGGAAGGGCCGGAGGACCAGGCGCTCCGCGCGGAGAACGAAGTCGGCGGCCAGTTGCCCCGGACGCGGAGGGGCCGCCGCCTCGCTCATCCGGCGCTCTCGCCCGTCGCCTCCTCGGCGGCGCGCTTCACATCGTCGAGGTCGCGCTCCAGAGTCTTCCGGATCGAGCCCATCGCGAGGACCCCGATCACGGAGAAGATCCGCGCCGCGAGGGTCAGCGGCCGGGCGCCGAACACCATCGTGACGCGGGTGCCGAGACCCTCCGGCTCGAAGCGGAACTCGGTGCGGTAGTGGGCGCCGTGCGACTCGGCCTCGACGACCAGCGAACGCGGCGGCTCGAAGCGGGTGACCCACATCTCCTCGGTGGCCTGCTTCCCGAGCATCGTCCGGGTCTCCCGCCACCGCGTCCCCTCCCGCATCGGGCCCTCGGTCAGCACCTCCACGCTCTCGATCCCGGAGACCCGCTCCGCCAGGTTCTCCAGGTCGGTGGAGATCGCGAACACCCGCTCCGGCGCCGCCCGGATCGTCTTCTGTACGGTCACGCTGGCCATGACCCGGCAGTCTATCCACAACCGGCAGGCGCCGATCTCGCGGCCCCGCACCTCGTCGACAATCCCCCCGTTGTCCGACCGACCCCCGCCGCTCCGTGTTGTTACTATCCCCGGCCGGCCCCGGAGTCGAGCCGCCCGATCGCCAGGCTGCCGCTCCGCCAACGACGAACTCTTCTCTCCACACCCCCACCCCACCATGTTGGAAACCGCGAAAATCGAGGGCTACCGCAGTTTTCAGCGGTACGAGTTGGAGGGCTTCACCCGCATCAACCTCTTCGTCGGCCAGAACAACTGCGGCAAGACCTCCCTGCTCGAAGCCATCGAGTTCCTTGTCGCCAAGGGCCACCCGGAGGCATTGGTGCGGTCCTCCGACCGCCGCGGCGAAGGGCGCGTCGTTGCCCTTCCCGAGGCCAGAGCGCCGAGTGTTCGTCGAGACATCGGTCACCTGTTCTACGGGCACGACTTCGCTTCACCGTCCGCGCACATTCGTGTAGAGGGAACTCCCGATTACGGACCGATCGAGGTTCATGTTCGACCCCTGACCGATGACGAGATCGACGAATTCGTACGGCTCCATATCGCTGATGACGTGCCGGTCACGCTGGGACTGGCAGTCTCCGGGACGACCGCAGAGAAGTATCCCGTCCTGCCTGTTGACGTCGAAGGCTCACTGCACTCGATCCGATGGCTCTTGGGACGCCACTACAAGGGAGTCGCGACTGGCCCTCCAAATGGAAGGTTTCTCACACCTGATTCTTTGGATACGGAGACCATGCGCACACTCTGGGATCGAGTCCAGACGGAAGCCCGCGAAGAAGAAGTCACCGACATCGTTCGCCTGGTCGTGAACGACCTGGAATCGATCCACTTCTTGGCAAGCGATCTTTCCTCGCGATCTCGGATGGGCGGAGTTCTGGCCGGCCTTCGTGGTGGCCGCCGAGTGCCACTGGGCACTCAGGGGGACGCCGTGCGCCGGCTGCTCGCCCTGTCGCTCTCGCTCATCGACAGCACCGACGGTGTGCTGATGGTCGATGAACTCGACAGCAGACTCCACTGGACTGTCATGCAGAAGATGTGGGATTTCGTGATTCGCGCCGCGGTCCGATCTTCTGTACAGGTCTTCGCCACGACACACGGTCTCGACTGTCTCCGCGGTCTGGCTTCTCTCTACACTGATAATCCGGATCTCGCTTCTGAAGTCGCCGTCTTCAAGATCGATCGGAAACTGCCGTTCGCCGTGAAGCTCAGCGTCGACAGTGTCGAAGCCATGCTCAAGCACAATCTAGAGATCCGATGAAGTCCGGCCACGATCGTCCGACCCTCTTCGTGGAGGGTCCTGATGATCAGCATGTCGTGATCCATGTCCTCGATCGTTACGGCGTGTCCGTGGAACTCGATTCGTGCAGAGACTGGTATCCGAGCATTCAAGTCGTGCCACCCGGTCGGAACAAGGACGATCTACTGCGAATCGTGACTCCGATGATCGAAGTGGGGCACGCTCCGCGTCTCGGTTTCCTCGTGGACGCGAACTCGTCCCTTGCGGCCACCTGGAAGGAGATCAGGGAAAGGTTCTTGGCGGCGTCCGTCTCCGTGCCGGAGGGAATACCCCGAGAAGGATTCGTTGGCGTGTCCGATCGATACGGAAAGAGGGTCGGTGCGTGGCTGATGCCGGACAATGAACAGCCTGGAGCGGTGGAGGAGTTTCTCATGACGCTGATTCCATCTGACGACTCGCTGTGGCCGTACGCACGGGACGCGACAGAAGAAGCGAAGGGTCATGGCGCGGCATTTCCGCCCCGGAGTTTTCCCAAGGCAGCACTGCGCGCCTGGCTCGCCTGGCAAGAAACCCCCGGCATGCCGTACGGCACTGCAATCCGGAGACAGTTCTTCCACGCCGGCGGGGAAACCGCGGATCGCTTCGTGGACTGGTTTCGGCGACTGTTCGAACTCCCGGACCCGGACCACCTGTCACCGCCATAGGCGGGTAGTGATGCGGCACGGTTCGACACCACGAACCGTGACCTCATCCGGACGAATGGATTGGAGAGATCACTCCGGTGAACGGAACGGGTTCCCCCGGTGCTCGCAGTGGCGCATGACGACGGTCCTCGGGTTGCCGGTGTCGCCGCAAATGACGCGTAAACGATCGTCGCGAAGCGTCTGAACCGGCGGCGGCTCAGTATCGGAGCGCTCGACTCGGGGGAATTCGGGCGGCGCGGCGGGCCGGGAGCCAACTGGCCAACAGCGCCACGCCGAACAGGAGCGCGGCCACCGCGACCGACCCCAGTGGCCCCGGCAGGGTCATTCCGGCGAACATCCGGCGGACGAAGAGCACCATCACCACCATGAACGGGGCGCCGATGGCGAAACCCAGCCCCGCCAGCGCCACCGCTTCGCGCATCACCTGACGCAGCAAAACCGCCGGGGAGGCCCCGAAGGCGCCGCGGATGCCGAACTCGCGCGTCCGCCGCGATACCCCGTAACGGGTGACCCCGTAGATCCCGGAACCGGCCAGCACCAGCGCGAGCAGGCCGAACCCGGCCAGCAGCACCGTGATGGCGTCGAGACCCACCCGGAACTCGGCCAGCATCTCCGGGAGCGGGCGCACATTCGAAGTGGAGATGCTGCGGTCCACGCCGGCGATGGACTCCCGCACCTGCCGGATCAGTCCTCCCGGATCGCCCGCGGTCCGCGCCAGGCCGATGAACACCGGCGCCGCCGCCTGGCCCCAGGGCAGGTAGACGATCCGTTCCCCGCCGAGCGTGTCGTCGAGGAAGGCGTCCTGTTTCACGTTCCCGGCGATCCCCACCACTTCGCGGATCTCGCCCGTCACCTCGATCGGTTGGCCGAGGGCTTCCCCACCGGGCCAGACGCTCTCGGCGAAGGCGCGATTCACCAGGACCACCGGAGGCGCGCCGCCGCGGTCGCGGCGTTCGAAGACCCGGCCCTGCTGCAGCGAAGCGCCGAGCGTCCGGAAGTACTGCGGGGAAACGGTGACCACCGTCGCGGTGCGGGCCGGGGCGTCTTCGGACACCGGCTCGCCGGGCAGCCGATACGGCAACTTCGGCGAGAGGAAGGTGTACGGGACATGGTTCGTCAGCGCCACGCCGGTCACTCCCGGCAGGACGGAGATCGCGTCCCGGACCCGTTCGGCGGCGTCGGCCTGGCTCGCCTCGTCGGGGTAACGGCTCTCCGGCAGGTTCACCGTGAACACCAGCACGCCGTCGGGGTCGAAACCGGCGTCGCTGGCGGCCATCGAGGCGAAGGCCCGCATCAGCGAACCGGCGCCGCCGAGCAGTACCAGCGCCACCGCCAGTTGGCCGACGACCAGACCCTTCGACAATACCCGCCGGCGCCGGCCGGAAGCGCCGCCCCGACCGGTCTCCGAAAGGCCGGCGGAGAGCGCGGCGCGGGCGCCTTCGAGCGAGGGCGCGATCCCGAAGGTGAGAGCGGCGATCACGGTTACCAGCACCGTGAAGCCGATGACTCCGGCGTCCATGACCGGCAGGAAGTGGCGCGGCATCAGTTCGCTGCCGCCGAGACTGCCGCGCAAGCCGGAGACCAGCGCCCAGACCAGCAGGAGGCCGGCGAAGCCGCCGATCCCGGCGAGCAACGCGGCCTCGAGGAGCAGTTGGCGCAGGATGCGGCGCTGCGTGGCGCCCACCGAAGCCCGCACCGCGATCTCCCCCCGGCGGTCGATGGCGCGGGCGAGTAACAGGTTCGCCAGGTTGGCGCAGGCGATCAGGAGGACGAAGAAGATCGTCCCCTGCATCAGGAAGAAGAAGGTTTCGCGGGGGCCGTAGGTCAGCAGTTCCTTGAGGGTGAGCACCGAGACGCCGAAACCCCGGTTCGAGTCCGGGTAGGCGTCCACCAGGCGGGCGTTCAGCACTTCCATCTCGCGCTGCGCGTCCTCGCTGGAAACGCCGGACGCCAATCGGCCCACCACCATCAGGTCGCGGCGGTCGCGGGAGAGTCGGGCCGGCGTCAACTGCATCGGCGTCCAGAGGGCGATACCGCCCTGCAGGAACTCGAAACCGTCTTCGAGGACGCCGACCACTTCGTGGGGCTCGCCTTCGAGTTCGATCCGCTGGCCCACGATTTCCCGGTCGGCGCCCCAGCGGCTGTTCCAGTGGAGGAACGAGAGCACCACGACGCGCAACCCGGCTTCGACTTCTTCCGGGCGGAAGACGCGGCCGAGGTGGAGGCCGGCGCCGAGCAGCGGGAAGAACTCGGCGCGCACTTCGGCGCCGGTCACCGGTTCCGGCAGGTCGCCGCCGGTGATGCTCATCGGGCGGATGCGCTGCGCGGCGAGCACCGAGAAGGACTCCGCCTCCCGATACCAGTCGGCGTAGTTGGCGGAGGCCACCGGGATCAGGTCCACCGTCGGGTTCGCCGGATCGGTCTGCCAGACGACCACCACCCGCTCCGGCTCCGGGTAGGGCATCGGGCGCAGCAGCAACGCGCTCATGAACGAGAACTGCGCGCCGTTCCCGCCGATGGCGAGCGCCAGCGAGGCCGCCGCGAGTCCGGTCAGCAGCGGCCGCCGCCGGAGGCTCCGCAGCGCGAACCGGACCTCGGCGAGACCTCCGGTCACCCCGCCGGCCTCGAAGCGTTGGCGTACCCCCCGGCCCGGGAGCCGCCCGAAATCGCCCCGCTCACCCCGACCGCGCCCTCGCCGACCCGGACCGGCGCCCCGAGCCCGCAGCCCGGCCGAAACCCGCGCCGGCGACGGTCACATCGCCGGCCTCGAAGCTTTCGGCGGGCGCCCCGGCCGGGTGCCCCGAGCCCGCAGTCCGGCCGAATTCCCGCTCGGGTGGCGGTCATGCCGCCGGCCTCGAAGCGTTGGCGTGCGCCCCGGCTCGGGAACCGCCCGAAATTGCCCCGCTCACCCCGACCGCGCCCTCGCCGACCCGGACCAGTGCTTCCAAACCCGCAGCCCGGCCGAAACCCGCGCCGGCGACGGTCATGTCGCCGGCCTCGAAGCGCGCGGCGGGCGCCCCAGTCCGGCGCCCCGCGCCCGCAGTCCGGCCGAATTCCCGCGCCGGCGACGGTCATGCCGCCGGCCTCGTGGCGTACGGATGCGCCCCGGCCGGGCAGCGACAGCACTTCCGCCTGGTCGTCGCGAGACCGCCACGGGCCGAGAGGCCGCCGCGCCGGGCCGGGCGACCCATCGGAAGCCCCGCCGGAAGCCCACGCGGGCGATCGTCACGCCGCCGGGGCTCCGGAGGCCGCCGCTTCCGCGGAGCGGGTAGCCGGCGCGGGAGACGCCTCCCCCGAGGGTGATGGAGGGCGGATGCGGCGCACATCGCCCACCCGGACCGTGACCCGTTCCCGGTCGAGCCACTCCAGCAGCGGGATCGCGTGTTTCCGGCTGAGGCCGAACCGCTCCTTGAACCAGCCGACGGAGATCTCCGGGCTCGACTGCCGCTGTTCCTGAACGGCCTCCCGCAGCGAATCCAGCGCCTCCACGGAGAAACTCAGGTCCGGCGTCACGATCACCGCCCGGCCGGCGTGGGCCAACAGCCGGCGCATCGCCTCCACCAGCGGCGCGGCGGCGGAGAGCGACCGGCAAGCCTCGGAGAGGGTCGGCGGAGCGAGCCCTCCCTCTTCGAGCAAGTCGGCCAACCGGTCGTGGATCCCCTGCTCCGCGTCGGTCAGCCGGACCGCGCGGCCCGCGGTCGCCACCGTGTCCCGGTCGCGGTGGATCCGGCTTTCGGCTTCGAGCCGCAGGAGCGCCCCGTCGGCGACTCCCGCCGGGACCCCGGCGTGTTCCCGCAACTCCTCCACCGGCATTCCCGGGCGCAGGCGGTTCGCTTCCTCGAAGCCGGCGAGCCGCGCCAGCAACCGCTCCTCCAGCGCCCGCGCCCGGTCGGCGGCCAGCAGACGCGCCTCGCTCCCGGCGCGCCCGGCGGCGACCACGATCTCCCCGGCTTCACCGAGCGCGGCCAGCAGGCTTCCGACCGCGGCCCCCGGCCGACCGAGCCGCCGCGCGAGCCCCTCCCGCGTCAGGCCGGGAAGACCGGCCTCGCCGAGGAACAGGAGAGCCGCCTCCCGGTCGCCCCCGGCAGCCAGCGCCGCCACGGCGTCCCGGGCGGCCGGACGGCGCGGGGAGCGCTTCGGCGGCGCCGCGTCCAGGATCGTCCCGCCGCCGATGGTGACCACCGGCGAGTAGCGGCGCAGGATGAAGCGATCGCCCCGGAGCGCCGCCAGCGGGCTCTCGAGCCGCAGTTGGACGAACGCCGTCTCCCCCGGCGCCAGGGATTCCAATCCCCCGAGCAGCCGCACCCGCGCCAGCGCCGTGGCCGCGCCGGTGTGCACATGGACCCGGTCCTCGTCGGCGATCGGGGCGCCGAGGTCCGCCAGCGCCTCCAGGCGGCAGTCCAGCATCCGCCCGGCGCCGAGTTCCCCGGGCGAGCCCACCACGCAGCCGCGTTCCACCCGTTCCCGGCGGACGCCGGCGAGGTTCAGCGCCACCCGTTCCCCGGCGGAAGCGGACTCCGCGGCCGCCCCGTGGACTTCGAGGCCGCGGACCCGGGCGCGGTCGCCGCCGGGAAGGATCTCCACTTCGGCCCCGACGGACACCCGCCCGGAGACCAGCGTCCCGGTCACCACCGCCCCGAACCCGCGCACCGAGAACACCCGGTCCACCGGCAGGCGGAACAGCCCCTCCGGGTCCCGGGCAGGCGCGGCGGAGGCGGCGTCCGCGAGCGCGGCCCGCAGGTCGTCGAGCCCGTCCCCGGTGAGCGAGGACACCGGGACGATCGGGGCGGCGGCGAAGGCGCTCCCGGCGAGCAGGTCGCGGACTTCGAGTCCGGCCAACTCGATCAGGTCCGGGTCGTCGACCAGATCGCTGCGGGAGAGCGCCACCACCGCGGTCTCGATCCCCAGCAGGCGGCAGATCTCGAAGTGTTCCCGGGTCTGCGGCATCACCGACTCGTCGGCGGCCACCACCAGCAGCACCACCTCGAACCCGCCGGCCCCGGCGAGCATGTTGCGGACGAATCGCTCGTGCCCGGGGACATCCACGAAGGCGTAGCGGACGCCCCCGGCCTCGAAGCGGGCGAAGCCGAGGTCCACGGTGATCCCCCGCGCCTGCTCCTCCTTCAGCCGATCCGGATCGGTTCCGGTGAGGGCGCGGACCAGCGCGCTTTTCCCGTGGTCTATGTGACCGGCGGTGCCGACCACCACATGGCGCATCGGCGGCGGATTGTAGGCGGCAGGTTCCGGCGGGCCGGACGCCGGTTCGGGGGAGAATCCGCGGTGCCGACGACCGGCCGCGGCCCCCGCTCGCGCCGATCCGCCGCTCACCACCGCCCTGCCCGCAGGAGGAATCCCCCCCATGCCCGTCCCGTTCTTCGTCCCGTTCTCCGTCCGCCGCCACGCCGCCTCCGCCGCCCCGGAACGACCGCGGTCCCGCCGGTTCCTCCGGGCGGCGCTGCTCCTCGCCGCGCTCCTCCCGGCGGCAGGTCTCGCCGCCGCACAGCCCCCGGCCCCCGTCGGCCGCGCCGCCGGACCGGAGCACGGCTCGCTGGTCATCGTCGGCGGCGCCCTCCGGGACGACGCGATCCTGGAACGGTTCCTCTCGCTGGCCGGCGGCCCCGAGGCGCCCATCGTCATCATCCCCACCGCCGGCGGCGGCCCCGACCACGACTACGACCGGTGGTACGCCGGGGCCCGGCGCTTCCGCCGGCTGGGCGCCGAGAACCTCACCGTGATCCACACCTACGACCGGGAGGAAGCGGACACCGAGGCCTTCGCCGCCCCCATCGCCGAGGCGCGCGGCGTCTGGTTCCCCGGCGGCCGGCAGTGGCGGCTGGTGGATTCCTACGCCGGGACCCGCACCGAGCGGGAACTCCACGACCTGCTCGCCCGGGGCGGCGTCATCGGCGGCTCCTCGGCGGGAGCGACCATCCAGGGCGAGTACCTGGCCCGCGGCGACACCGGCGGCAACACCGTCATGATGGGCGACCACGAAGAGGGCTTCGGCTTCGTCCGGGGCGTCGCGATCGACCAGCACCTGCTGGTGCGGAACCGCCACTTCGACCTGCTGGAGATCGTGGCGGCGCGCCCGGACCTGCTGGGGATCGGGCTCGACGAGGACACCGCGATCGTGGTGCGCGGCAACGGCTTCGAGGTGATCGGCCAGGGCTATGTGGCCATCTACGACAACACCCGCGAGTTGCCGAACGGCGGCGGCTTCTACTTCCTGATGCCGGGCGACCGCTACGACCTCGAGACGAGGCTGCCGATGCGGCTCCAGTACGGCCAGAACGCCTTCGCCACCACCGTGCGCCAGAAGCGCTGACCGTCGCCGCGGGGTCGCCCCGACGCCCTGCCCCCGCCGGCCGGGACGAAGCAGACCGCGCTCCGAGCCGTCCGGCGCCGGCGGCGACTCCGACCGGGCCAAGCCGGAAGCGATGGACGGTAACTGGTTTGTAACTTTCTGTTCATATTTGTTACACTCCGGCCACGGAGCGGTCATGGTGTCCCGGCGGCGAAATCGGACAGCGCCTCGGGGCGGGCCGTACGCTCCGGCGGTCCTGTTCTCGCTGCTGGCGGGCGCCGGGAGCGTGGCGGAGGCGAGCGGGGCCGTCGAGCCGGCCGGGGAGCGGGGGGTGGAAGAGCCCGACGACCGCCGGCTGCTGCCGCGCAGCATCTATGTGCCGGTGGAGTTCGAGGTGGCTTCCTGCCTGCGGAGAGTGGTGATCCGCAACGACGAGGGTCGGGTGCGGGCGGTCGCGCCGGGGCGGCTGGTGAGCCAGTTCACCTGGTACGAAGGGCGGAACGGGCTGGCCCCGGAGTGGGAGCGGCTCACCGTCGAGGGGGAGATCGTCTCCGCGCCGCCGCCGGAATCTCCCGAGGCGACCGGACGACGGGCCGAGCGCTTCCGGGCGGCGCTCGTCATCACGCCCACGAGCATCTACCTCGGCAGCCGGCGGCTCGACCTCGGGCCGGCGTGGGGCCGGGACCTCGGCGGCGACGCGGAACCGGGCCCCGGAGCGCGCGCCCCCCGGCTCCGACGCCGCGCCGACACCCGGCTTCCCCGAACGAAGTTGCGAATCCGTCCCGCCGGCGACTGCGACAGGCCGACTCCCTCGGTCGAAGCCACAGCGCAGCGACCCTGATCGGCGGGCCGCTCAGCCGGACGCGGACGAGCCCCGGCCCGTTCGACGAGGCCCCGGCGGGATCGTCGCCGGGCGCCGCTCAGCGGGGCGGGCGGGCCTCGCCGGCGGCCGGGGGCGCGAACCGCAGGGCGCCATCTTCCAATCGCCGGGCGGTGAGCCAGCCGCCCCAGACGCAGCCGGAATCGAGCCCGACGGCGCGGGGGGTCACCAGGAGGCCGAGGGCCGCCCAGTGGCCGAACAGCACGGTTCGATCCGCCGGCAGCCGGGCGCGCTCGAACCAGGGGACGATGCCCGGCGACGCCTCCTCGGGGGGCCGGTCGAAGGAGTACTCCGGTTCGCCGGACCGCCCGACCATGCGGAGGCGGGTGAGCACCGAAGCGGCCTCCGCGCCGCGCCGGAGGAGCGCCTCGTCGTCCGACGCGACCGGCGCGGTGCGGCGGCGGCCGTCGCCCCGCACGGCGTACAACTGCTCCAGGAATCCCCGGCGGTCCGCGACGAGCGCCTCGCGAGCAGCGCCGGCGGCGGCGCGGGCGGCGTCGAGATCCCAGGTCGGCAGCAACCCGGCGTGGACCATCAGGAAGCGGCCCTCCTCGTGGAGGAACGGCTGCCGGGCGAGGAAGTCGCAGAGCTCGTCCGCTTCCGGGTCGGCCAGCACGCCTTCCAGCGTGTCGGCGCGCCGGGCCTTCGAGACCCCGGCGTGCTGCGCCAGCAGGTGGAGGTCGTGGTTCCCGAGGACGAGGCGCACCGAATCCCCCTGGTCGCGCGCCCAGCGGAGCATCCCCAGCGAGTCCGGCCCCCGGTTCACCAGGTCGCCGACGAGCCAGATCCGGTCGCGCCCCCGGCGGTAGCCGATCCGGGCCAGCAACTCCCGGAAGGCGCCGAAGCACCCCTGTACATCCCCGACGGCCCAGGTCGCCACGGCGGGCGATGGTACTCCCGGTTCCGCGGTGCGAGCCCCCGCGCTCCGGTCAGTTCCAGGCGACCGCGGCGCGTCCCTCCACGAAACGCGGCGTACACACCGTGATCCGGTGCCGTCCCCGGCGCATCCGCCAGGGCTCGGGGACGAAGGGACTGACGAGGAAGTTCTCGCCCTCGGGATAGCGCTCCCGGAAGGCGTCCAGGGCACGCGGACGGAACTCGTCTGGGTCGATCTTGCACTCGACCACATCCAGCCGGTCGCGGCCGCGGCGGATGACGAAGTCGAGTTCCCGCCCCGACTTGTCGCGCCAGTAGAACAGGTCGTTCGGGAAGATCCGGAACAGCAGGCTGTCCAGCGCCAGGTGTTCCCAGAGGACGCCGCGATCCTCCTCCCGGAGGGTGTCCCAACCGCGCTCGAAGGTCACGAAGCCGGTGTCGAAGGCATACACCTTGGGCCGGGCCACGATCTCCCGGGAACCGCCGCCGGAGAAGGGACGAAGAAGGCGGATCGCCTGAGCGGTCTCCAGGGCTTCCAGGTACTTCCGCGCCGTCGGTCGGCTGACTTCCGCCAGACCGGCCAGGCGGCCGAGGTCGAGCAGTCCGCCGCTCTGCCGCAGGACGAGTTCGAGGAGCGCCAGGAAGCCGCGCCGGTCGCGGATCGGGAACAACTCCAATACATCCCTGGCGTAGAAACTGTCCAGCCACTCCCGGTACCGCGACGGATCCCGCTCGTCGGCCAGCAGGAACTCCGGCAGCCCGCCGGCGAGCAGACGCCGATCGAGGTCGCGCACCCCGAAGGGTTCCGCGCACTCCTCCCAGAGGACCGGGGACAGCGGAACGGCTTCCTTCCGGCCGGTGAGCGAGTCCCGGAACTTCCGCGTCGCCGCCGGGGTCGAGGAACCGGTCGCGAGGATGCGGAGACCGGGGAACTCGTCCGCGGCGATCTTGAGGACGAGGCTCGGGTCCGGGAGGCGCTGCACCTCGTCGAGGACCAGGGTGGCCCCGGCGGGCTGCGCGGCGAGGAAGGACTCCGGGTCGGCGAGCACCCGCACTGTCGCGGGCCGGTCGCAGTTCCGGTAGTCCGCCTCCGGGAACATCCGGGAGAGGGTGGTCTTGCCGACGCGCCGGACGCCCGAGAGCCAGACGATCGGTCGCCGGGCCCAAGCGGCGTGAACGCGCCCCACCCAGAAGGGTCGGTGGATCATGAACCGTATTTTACATTTGGACGCCTATATGGCAAATACGGTTCCAATTTCCCCGCCGAAAAAGGAGGGCCGACGACGCGGAAACCGGCCCTCCCTCGCTCCGCCCCGCCCGGTGCCCCCGAAGCCCGGGTTCGGCCCGCCCAACTCCGGAAGGCGCGGTCCCCGCACGCCCCGAGGACCCAACGAACCCCCTATCATCGGGAGATGCACCCTTCCGCCCCCCGTCCCGCCCGCCATCCCGCCGTTCCCCCGCTGCTCCCGGCGCTGCTCGCAGTCCTGGCCGGCCTGGCCGGCGGCTGCAGCGGCACACCCTCTTCCGACTCCGCCGACGACGCCCTGGCGGCGGAGATCCGCGCGCTCGCCGCCGAGGCGCTGCAGACGCACCCCTCCCCCGGCCTCTCCATCGGCGTGCAGCAGGGCGACGAAGTCCGGTTCGCCGAAGGTTTCGGCCTCGCCGATCTCGAACACCGGGTTCCCGCCACCGCCGACACCGTGTACCGGATCGGCTCGGTAACGAAACAGTTCACCGGCGCCGCCATCATGGCGCTCGTCGAAGAAGGACGGCTCGACCTCGACGCCGACCTGAAAGACCTCCTCCCCGACTACGACACCCGCGGCTTCTCCATCCCGGTCGAACGCCTGCTGAACCACACCTCCGGGATCAAGGGCTACACCGAGATGGACGAGTTCTGGGCGCAGTCCCGGCTCGACCTCGATCACCGGGCGATGATGGATCTCTTCGCCGGCGCCCCCTTCGAGTTCGAACCCGGCGACCGCTACCGATACAACAACTCCGGCTACTACCTGCTCGGCGTCCTCATCGAGCGACTCTCCGACGCGAGTTACGCCGACTTCCTGGAAGAGCGCCTGTTCCGACCGCTGGAACTCGACCGCACCCGTTACCTCGACAACGACCCGATCGTCCCCGACCGCGCTTCGGGGTATGAACCGGCGGAGAACGGCGGTTTCCGCAACGACGACCCGATCAGCATGAAACTCCCGTACGCCGCCGGCTCGCTCGGCTCCACCGTCCGCGACCTGCTCGCCTGGCAGCGGGCGCTCGTCCGCGGCGAAGCCGTATCCGAGTCGGCATACGAACAAATGACCGCTCCCGGCGCATTGGTCGGCGGAGCGGAGATCCCCTACGGCTACGGTCTCGGCCTGGGCCGGGAGCACGGACTCGACAAGGTGTCCCACGGCGGCGGCATCCACGGCTTCCGCGCCCAACTGGCGTACTACCCGGAAGTCGAGTTGGGCATCGCGGTCCTGATGAACTCCGGCGCCGGACGCCCCGGCCTGCTGGAGAACCGCATCGCCCGCGCCGTCCTCGGAAGGGAACAACCCCGTATCGAGGAAGTCCCCGTGGACGCCGCCACCCTGGAGCGGTACGCCGGGACCTACGACCCCGGCCGCAGCCCGGTGACCATCACCTTCCGGGAGGGCGTCCTGCTCGGCTTCGGCCGGCGACTGGCGCCGGTCGGCGGCGGCGTGTTCCACCCGGAGGCCGACCCCTTCACCCGGATCGAGTTCACGGACGACCCCGCCGGCGGCCCGTCGCCGGAGTTCACGCTCACCACCGCCGGCAACCCCCGCCGTTTCCCCCGCGTCCCCGACGCCTGACCGGTTTCCGGATGCCCTGATGACGAAACCACGGTCAGGGCGTCAGTTCACACTCCGAGGTCCGGCACACAGCTGTCGAAGCGCCCGAACACGGCCCTCCGACGAGACCGAACTCGAAATCCGGCTTCTCGAACCAGGCTTCGTCCGGCCATTCGATGTCGAATTCGTGGCGGACAGCGTCACCCACCGTTTCCCGTCGCCACTCGGCGATACGAACCGCTGACAACGGCTGGAAACTTTCCATGGCCTCGTCCCACCAGTGATAGGGCGCACGAAGCACGAACGACACTCCCTTCGCCGATTCGTCCAGTTCCACGGTGACAGCACTGAAGAGGTGGCGGCGCTCGGCGCCGAGCCGATTCGGCGTATCTTCCGACGGCGCCGGCGGTTCGGCTCGGAGCCGAACACCGGGACAGGGGGATACTCCGGCCTCCCGAACCACGAAGTCCAGGTCGGCCCCGAGACGGACGCTCACCATTGCCGGCTCGGGTGGAACAAGACGAAGGGAACCAGCCTCGGTCGCTTCCGCAAACAGATTGTCATCCGTCGCCGTGAGCCGCAGCGAAGCATTCCGCGCAAGTCCACGGCCGGCCGGAATCTCGAACGCGGCGTCCTCCAACAGAAGATCGTCCTCGGCGAGGGTCAGCAGGAGCGGTGACACGGAGAGACCAACCGGAGCGGTGAGATTCCGCACTTCGTAGTGGATCGAAACATCCACCGTCGTTCCCTCCACCACAGCCACTTCTTCTTCCACGAAGGACACGAGCGCGCCGCCTTCCTGAATCACAACCGGGATTTCGTCCCCGATCTGCGCGTTCACGGCCGGGTCGGGTACGAACCGGAGCGTGAGCGTCTCGGCGCCTTCATCGAAGTTTGCATCCGGCAGACCGATCAACCGAAACATGACTTCTCCGGTCGTCCCGCTCCCCGCCGGAATGTTCACGAAGTTCTCCGGGATCGAGAAGTCCGCCGCCTCCGCAGTGTCCGGAACGGCAGCGATCAACAGCCGCCACGGCGAACGGAGGCTGCGCGACTGGTAACGAACCGGAATCTCCACGGTGTCGCCCTCGAACACTTCGACCGATGCCGTCCCGAAGGACACCACGACAGCAATCGGCGGCGGGCCGGCCGGTGTCTGCGGCGCCGTGGTTCCCGCGCCGCCCCCGCAGGCAGCGAGCCCGACGCCGCCGGCCAAGCCGACGCCAACCAGACAGACACGGATTGCCTTGGATCCGATGAGCACCATCACTGCGAACGGCTACCGGTCCACGGCCGCCCTGATTCGAGATCGATCTCGACGCCGCCCGTTTCCGCATTCGGACTCACCATGATCTCGTCCAGTCGGAGCTCTTCCTTCGCATCCCGAACAGCACCGGCGGCCAACAGGGATGGATGGGCGGTCTCACTGATCAGGGGACCCGCACGAAGTAGATAGAGGCCGGGGGAAAGTCCCTCGACGACGAAGACCCCCATCGCATCGGTAAACGCTCCGGGGCCCGGTACGACGCGACTCCCGTCGAGGCGGGCAGTCAATACGCGGACATGACGCGCGGGCCGACCGGCCACGGTTATCTGCCCAGAGACACTCCCGACGCGAGAGCGCCAGCCCGTCGCTGGCCTGAGCAGCGAAGCACCCACGATGTCGTCCACTGTGAGATCGTTCGAGATATCCCGCCCGTACGACATCCGCGGCGTCTCACCCCACGCAGAAGAGAGATCCCAGAACGCAGCCCATTCTGAACGCCGTGTGGAATGATCGAGACCGAGACAGTGCCCGAACTCGTGGATCATGACCGAGAGATGGGCCCGACCGTCGGAGTTGAGGTACGCGGCGTACTCTGGGATGATTTCGATATCGCACTCAACGCGTTCCCAAGGACCACCGAAGGAACGCCGCGACCACCGCCGGGCTCGTCCCCAAAAACTGTCGTCCTCGTTCTCGACGACGGTCACGATGTTGCGGTCGTCCAGTCCAGTACCAAGCCCGGATTCGACGCCGGAGAGTCGCCAGCGAATGTCGGCACTCGGAATCGCGCTCCAAGCCGCCATCGCTTCCCGGACGAAGGGGATCGCGTCGGCGGTACGGTCGAAGGGCGGAGGCTGACTCTCGCCCTCCTGGTCCACGAAGGGGTCCGTCCAGCCCGGTTGGTCGGCGATGACATAGTCCTGCACTCGGCCGGGGCCCCAAACTCTGTCGCTCCAGCGCCTTGCCTCATCGGCTCTTGGTATGAGCGACGCACCGTCGCTTTGCGGAGAGAACCGGTAGCCGGTCGCCGTACCGCCGACCAACAACGACAGACCGGCAACCAATCCAAGTCGGCCGAAGCGAGCCTTCGATCGGATTTCTTGATCTTTCATCGCTGGATCGTATCAGGGGCGCCGATCCATCGGAGGTTCCGGTCCGGGTGCGCAACCCTCGGAACCGGATGTGAAGGCACCCGTGCGAAGGGCGGGCGCCGGGCGAGCGGCGCGACTCGGTGATCGACCGACGTTCCCATGAACGGCGCCGGCGGGATACGCTCCCCGCGCCGTGGAAGCCGAGACCGCGCCGGGGGAGCGTCCGGCCCCCGCGGGGCTCTACGCGGCGGTGGATCTCGGGTCCCGCAGTTTCCACCTCACCGTGGCGCGGGTCCACGGGGAGACCCTCGAAGTGGTGGACCGGGTGCGGGAGCCGGTGCGGCTGGCCGCCGGGCTCCGGGAGAAACGGCTCGACCCGGCGTTCCGGGAACGGGCGCTCACGGCGCTGGCCCGGATCGGCGAGCGGCTGCGCGGCCTCCCCCCGGGACAGGTCCGGGCAGTGGGCACGAACACCTTCCGCCAGTTGCGCGACCGGCGGGGGGCGCTGCGCCAGGTGTCCGAAGCGCTCGGCCACCGGGTGGAGGTGATCTCCGGCGCCGAGGAAGCGCGGCTCATCTACCTGGGCGTCGCCGGTTCGCTGCCGGAGAGCGGCGACCGGCGGCTGGTGATGGACATCGGCGGCGGCAGCACCGAACTCATCGTCGGCAAGGGCCCCAAGTTGCTGCGCGGGGTCAGCCTCTACATGGGCTGCGTCTCCTTCACCCGCCGGTTCTTCCCCGGGGGCGAACTCTCCCGCGCCGCCTTCGCCGCCGCCGAGACCGCGGCGCGCCGGGAACTGCAGACCGTCGAGGAGGGCTTCTTCCGGCTCGGCTGGAAGAGCGCCTTCGGCTCGTCGGGCACGGTGCGGGCGGTGAGCGACCTGCTGCGCCCGGAAGGCGGCGTGACCCGCGCCGGGCTGAAGCGGCTGCGCGCCCGGCTGATCACCGCCGGCAGCATCGAGGCAGTCCTCGAAGGCGCCGGGGCGATCCCCGGTTTCCCGGCGGACCGGGCCTGGGATTTCCCCGGAGGGCTCGCCATCCTGCGGGCGGCGATGAAGGCGCTCGACCTCGAGTCCGTCGAGGCCGCGGAAGGCGCGCTCCGGGAAGGGGTCCTCGCCGACCTCCTCGGACGCCGGCGGAAACAGGATGTCCGGGAACTCACCATCCGCCGGCTCGAGACCCAGTACCGGGTGGACGCCGAACAGGCGGAGCGCGTCCGGGCCACGGCGCTCGCCGGACTGCGGCAGTTGCGCGAAGCCTGGGGACTCGGCGGCGGCTCCCGCGAGCGGTTCCTGCGCTGGGCGGCGGCGCTCCACGAGATCGGGCTCTCCCTCTCCTTCACCGGCCACCACCGCCACGGCGCCTACATCGTCCGCAACTCGGAGATGCCGGGGTTCTCCCGCGACGACCAGGAACTCCTGGCGGCGCTCATCGAAACCCACCGCCAGCGGCTGCGCCCGGAGCGGTTCGAGAACCTGACCGCCGCCGACCGGGACACCGTCGCCCGCCTCGCCGCCATCCTGCGGATCTCGGTGCTGCTCTGCCGCCGCCGCAGCCGCGAACCCCTGCCCCGGATCGCCGCCTCCGCCGCGGATGGCCGGCTGGAACTCGGTTTCCCGGCGGGTTGGCTGGAACACCACCCGCTGACCGCCGCCGGTCTCGCCGAGGAAGCGGAACAACTCGCCGCCGCCGGCCTCGAGTTGCGCGTCTCCTCCCTGCCGGGCGATGGAGCGCTCGCTGACAGCCTCGCGAGTACGGACAAGTGATCGAAGCCGTTCGGATCCGTCGCTTCAAGCGTTTCGGAGACATCGAGTTCCGTCTTCCGGGGTCCGTCGTCCTGGCCGGGCCGAACGACTGCGGCAAGACGACCGCCCTCCAGGCGATCGCCGCCTTCGCTCTCGCCCTTCGGACCTGGCGATACCTCAACGACTTCAACCCGCGTCGCGGGTTCGTGAAGGCGCCCCTCACCCGGCTCGGCTTCACTCCGGTTCCGCTGCAGAGTTTCCATCAACTGTGGCCGGACCGGCGATACGCCGGAAAAATGGAAGTCGAAATTCGGCACCGCGACGGTTGGACCGTGGCGATGGAGTTCCTTCCGGATACGACGGAACAGATCTTCGTGCGGCCGCGACGAGGGGCCGACAGTGACCTGCTGCGGACCCTGGACTTCGACACCGTGTTCGTCCCCGCGATGACCGGTGTGGAAACGAACGAGCGATTCCTCCAGTCCGTCGCCGTGGAGCAGATCCTCGGCACGGGGAACCCCGGCCAAGTGCTTCGTAACCTGCTCGTCGAGACCCATCGAGACGCCGCTGCCTGGAAGGCACTTCAGGACACCGTCGGAAGACTCTTCGGCTACCGCCTGCTGCCTCCGAACCCGGGCGCTGCCTTCGTCTTCGCCGAGTACGAACCGGTCGGCGGCGGCGCCCGACTCGACCTCTCCACCGGCGGCAGCGGCTTCCGCCAGGTGGTCATGCTGCTCGCCCTTCTGGGGGGCCGACAGCACACGGTGGTGCTCCTCGACGAACCCGATGCGCACCTGGATGTGATCCTCCAGGACGCCGTCTGGCGAGAACTGCGCGTCGCCGCCCTGCGCAGCGGGTCGCAACTGATCGCGGCGACGCACTCCGAGGTGCTCATCAACGCCGTGGATCCCCGGGAACTGTGCCTCCTCCTCGATACGCCGCGGATGGCCGCGGGCCACGGGGAACAGAGCCGCCTCGCCGCGTCGCTCGGCGTCCTCTCGAACCTGGACCTCGCGCAGGTCGCCGCCGCGCGGGGCGCGCTCTATGTCGAGGACACCACCGATCGGGCGCTGCTGCTCACTTGGGCGGCTGTGCTCGAGCATCCGGCCAAGCGACTGCTCGAACGGGAACTCCTGTGGAAGCCGATGGTCTTCCGGTCCCGGGAGGGCGCTCCGGGGATCCCGGCCGAGGCCCACTTCGACGCCCTGCGGTTGGTGCGCCCCGACCTGCCCGGCCTGCAACTGCTCGACGGCGACGCGCTCCCGGAGATCCCGGAAACCCCGATACCCGGGAGCGGGATGCAGCGGCTCCGGTGGCGCAGATACGAGATCGAGAGTTACCTGTTCCATCCCGAGGCCTTGTCCCGGTTCGTGGAACTCGAAGTCGGCGCCGAGGCTGCCGGCCCGGCAATCGAAGCGCTGCGGTACAAATGGCACGATGCCCTGCCTCCGGCACTTTCGCGGAATCCCCACTTCGACGACCCGCAGGTCACGACGACCAAAGCCCGGACGAATCTGCTGCCTCCGCTCCTCGCCGCCGCCGGCATCCACGACCTCCCCTACCAGCGGTACCACGAGATCGCGGCGCTCATGCGACCGGAGGAGATCCATCCGGAAGTCGTCGAGAAACTCGACGCCCTCTGCCGGGCGTTCGGCGACGACGGCGAGACGGTCACGCGTGTCGCCGGGCGGGAGCCGGCGCGGTAGGCGCGGGCGGGATCGGGGTGGATCGTCGCCGGCGGGCGGCGGTCAGTCGGTGACGAAACTGAAGATCCGGTAGCGGCCGGCGCGTTCGATCATCGAGCCGAAGAGGCGGACGACGGTCTTCGCGCCGTCCGGGCGCCGCACGGTGAGCGCCGTCTGGCGGTGGATGCGGTAACTGCCGTAGTCGGTGGTTTCGCCGAGGAAGTCCACGGCGACGAGTTCCAGTCGTTGCCCCGCGTAGCGGTCGAGGGTGAACGCCAGGGAGTTGCGGCTCTTCTGGTGCAGCCCGCGCCAGACGAAGTCGGCGGAGGTATTGCGCTCCGGGCGGCTCGCGGGGAGTTCCGGGTACACCACCTCGCGGAACTCGGTCTCGCTGAGGGAGATCGAGAGCAGCGCCTCGCGGTCGCCGGCGGCGATCCGTTCGAGCGCCTCGCGGGCGACCGCTTCCGGCGTCGCCTGCGAACCGGCGAGCGGGGCGGCGGGCGCAGCAGCGGGAGCCGCGGATTCGGCGGGGCGGTCGCCCGGGGGCTCGCCCTCGGCGTGCGCCTCCGGGGAGCGCCCGCTGCCGCAGGCGGCGGCGACGCACAGGGCCGCCGCCGCCACCGCCCGGAAGCGGCCGCCTCCCCACCCGAACGGGAACCGGAAGGCCCCGGGGTTGGGCCTCACCGTCCGCACCCGCCGGTCTCCCGTCCCGACCGGATCAGTTCGGGGCGAAGGTCGTCCAGCCGCGGTACCAGTCGTCGTCCGCGTCGCAGGCGCCGAGGTAGTTCGCCGGGTCGAAGAACCCGTCGTTCGGCGGCACGGCGCGCGCCGCCGTGAGCGCCGGGGACCCGGCCGCGGGGTTGCAGTCGAGCGCCTCGTGGTCGAAGGGATCGCCCAGCATCGGGTCTTCCTCGATCAATCCGGCCTGGGACTCCGCGAAGTCCCGGGTGGAGAAGGACGGCGCCGAAGGTTCCCCCTCGTCGTCGTCGAAGGCGCCCTTCAGGTTCCCGTGGAGGATCGAGTGCGTGAAGCGCAGCCCGCCGTTCTCGGCGTTGGCGTAGGTGGCGGGGTTGTCCACATCCAGACCGTAGTCCTTGAAGCCCATCACGATGCTGTTGGCGATCGTGGCCCGGGTCCCTTCCCGCAGGAGGATGCCGATGTCGCTCTCGTCGCCCTGGTCGTCGTCGGGGTCGCCGATGAGGGTCAGGTTGAAGAGCGTCGGATCGGAGACCGGCGTCAGGTCGTTGTTCTCGCCGTTGTTGTCTGCCTCGATACCCTGGTCGGCGTCGTCGCCGCGCTGCTGCGCGATCCAGAACTGCCCCTTGCCCCTCCAGCCGTCGGTCCAGTCGAAACTGTCGTCGGCGATGCCGGTGCAGAGCACATGTTTGGCGTTCACGGTGCCGCCGAAGAATTCGACGCCGTCGTCCTTGTTGAAGTGGACCTGCACATAGTCCACTTCGGTCCGGTCGCCCACGCCCTGGAAGGCGATTCCGTTCAACTCGTTGTCCGGGCTGATCTCGGCGCCGGCGAACTCGACGCGGACATAGCGGAGGACGCCGCTGTCGTCGTCCTCGTCGTCGCCGCCGTACTCGCCGGTGTCGCCTTCCCCCTCGGCAACGCCGCCGGGGAGGTTGAGCGGAGCGGCGCCATTGATGATGAGTCCGCCCCAGTCACCGCGGGCGCGCTGCCCCTCGGGCTGGTCGCTGGTCATCACGATGGGCGCCTCCGCGGTGCCTTCGGCCACCAGGCGGCCGCCCCGGGCGACGACCAGCATGCCGTTCGAGGCGCTGCTGCCGAAGATCTGCGTGCCGGCCTCGATGGTCAGGGTCGCTCCCGAGGCCACGAACACCGCGCCGTCGAGCTCCACTTCCCGGTCCGAAGTCCAGGTGGTGTCGGCCTCGATGGTCCCGCTCACGGTGAGCTGGCCGGTCGGGGCCGGAGTCGTCGGCGCGGGAGCCGGCGCCGGGGTCGAGGTGGAACCGTTGTCGCCGCAACCGACGATCGCGAACGCTGCCGCGGGCACCGCAGCGACGGCGATGAGAAGAGTTTGCTGTCTGCGCATTCGGGATGAGAAGCCTCCTTGCTCAGGCTCTCGAAGGGGAATGGAAAAAGAAGGAACGACCGGGAGGCGAACGCTGTGGTCACCGGAACGGCGACCGACCGGCACGCGATCGGTGCCGTGGTCGCGACCGGCGGAGTGGGGCCGGGCGCGAGATCCAGGAGAGCCACGGCGAGCCGGAACGGTTCTACGACGGACGCTGCCGACGGAGGACGACGACGAAGCGCAGCAGGGCGGAGGAACCGGCGACCTATCGGAACGCGTACGAAACGCTCAGCGAGAACGACCGGCCGAGTCCGAAGGTCCGCTGCACCCGTCCGCCCTGGGTGAACCGATGCTCCGCGTCGAGGAGGTTGTCGAACGCCGCGCGGAGGCTCCAGGACGCGAAACTCTTGGAGAACACCGCGTCGAGCGCGCCGCGCCCCTCCTCGTGGATGTCCGGCATCCCGAGGGAACCCACATCCACGATGCGGTCGCCGAAGTAGTTGTAGAGGATCCGGAAACTGCCGCCGATCTCCGGCAGGTCGAAGTCGGCGCTCAGGTTGAAGACCTGCGCCGACTGTCCGGCGAGCGGCCGGTCGAGGCTGGTCTGCACCTGCCCGGCGGCGGCTTCGAGTTCGATCCGGGAGCGCACATAGGTGTAGTTCGCCGATGCGGACAGCCGGCCGAGCCGCCGCCGTCCTTCGAGTTCGAGGCCGGCGTTCCGCGCCCCGAGCGCGTTCGTGAAGGAAGTGCGCAACTGCGCCGTCGGCTGGACGATGCGCTCGATCGGGTTCGAGAAGTCCTTGTAGAAGACGCTCAGCGCCAGCACTTCGCCGGCGCCGGGGAAGGTCTCGAAGCGGAGGTCCGCGTTGCGGATGAGCGCCCGCTGCAGGTCGGGGTTCCCCACCACCGCGCGTCCGCCGACCACATCGGTGAACTCGAAGGGGGCGAGTTCCCGGAATTCCGGACGGTTCACGGTGTGGCTGTAACTGCCGCGCAGGTTCGCGCGGTCGGTGAGCGCGAACACCCAGTTCACGCCGGGCAGCAGGTCGGTGTCTTCGAGACGCGCGGTGATGGTCCCGGAACTCGGGGAGAACGGATCGAAGGTGTCCACCTGCTGCCGCGACCGCTCCACCCGGACTCCGCCGATGAGCCGGAAACGGCGGCTCAACGGCAGGTCCACCAGGCCGTAGGCGGCGGTCACCGTCTGCTCGGCGCCGTAGGTGTCCGTGGGGCGGGTCTCTTCGCGCAGTTCGTACGCCGGGCCGATGTGGTTCGGAGTGAAGATCTCCTCCGGCGTCCCGGTGAGGTCCACCAGGCCGGCCACCCGGGGGTTCAGGCGGAACCGTCGCGAGCCGAAATCGCGCTCCCGCAGCGTCACCTGCGGGCCGAACTTGAACATCGCCGGCAGACCGTCCCACTGGGTGAAGAAGGCGCTCCAGTCGAACCCGACCTCCCGCACTTCGTCGTCGAGGTCGTTGAACATCCGGAAGCCGCTCTGCGACTCGTCGGCGAGCACGAAGTCCTCCACCGCCGGGTTGTACTCGTAGAGCGTCTCCCGCAGGTCCGGCTCGTCGCGCGCGGCGAGGGAGAAGGTCGCCTTCCATTCCAGTTGGCTGGAAGCGAGGGCCGGCAGCCGATGCTCGCCGGAGAGGGTGCTCGAGAAGATGGTCTCTTCGACCCACAGGAGCCGCGCGTTCCGCAGGTCCTCCCCCACATCGTTGTTGTAGCCCTCGAAGGTGCGGGCCTCGTTCTTCGAGTTGTGGGTGTAGAAGTTCTCGAGCGCGATCCGGTGGTCGCCGGAGAACCGGTACGCCAGGTTGCCCACCAGGCCGGTGGAGGTTTTGGAAGTGGTGAGGTCGAAGTCGTAGTCGTTCTGCACTTCGAGGTCGCCGGCGGACACCGCGTAGAAGGTGCGGTCCTCCTGCTGCGACTGGTGGCTCTCGGACCAGGTCAGGCTCACGATGGCCCCCAGCCGATCCCAACTGTTCCCGGCCACGAAACTGTAGGACTGGTTCTGCCGGACCGGCGTCGGCTGCGGGGACCACACATTGGCGAAGGACTCGCCCATCCGTTCCAGTTCCTTCGGGGTGAAACCGGCCGAGGTGAAGCGGCTGGTCCGCACCACCCGGGTGGCGGGGATCTCGGAGGGCAGACTGCGGGCGCCGTCGTCGTAACCCAGCCAGTCGCGCCCGCCGCCGGGGTATCCCAGCCCGTCCCGGAAGGAAGTGCGGGTGTTCATCCCCTGGGACATCGAGAAACGCAGCACCGGCTCCTGGGGAAAGGAGAGCGGGTCGATCTCCACGAGGCCGCCGGAGAAGTCCGCCGGCTTGTCCGGGAGATAGGACTTCACCACCGAGACGCTCTCGATCAGGCCGGTGGGGAACAGGTCGAGCGGCACCACCCGCTTGTCCGGTTCGGTGGTCGGGAGGACCGCGCCGTTCAGGGTGGTGTTCGAGTACCGCTCGCCGAGGCCGCGGACGAAGACATACTGGTTGTCCACCACCGTGAGACCGGTGACCCGCTTCATCGCCGACGCCGCGTTCGAGTCGGCGTTCTCCCGCATCTCTTCGGAAGCGAGGTTGTCGGTGATGACCGCCGCCTTCTGCCGTTCCACCAGCTGCGCCTCGGCGGTGAAGAGTTCGGCCTCCGACACCTCGGCGGTGACGACGACTTCCTCGGTGAAGCGCTCCATCTCGAGGACCAGTTCCAGGCGCACCGTCTCGCCGGCGAGGACCACCACCGGAACGACGCGCTCGCCGTATCCGGAGAAACCCACGCGGATCTCCTGCGGCCCGGCGGGGGCTTCGATCCGGAAGACGCCGTCCAACTCGGTGAACGCGGTCTTCCCGGTGGAGACCACGGTGACCGGGGCCGCCGGGAGGGGCATCCCGTTGAAACCGTCCCGCACCACGCCGCGGACGGTTCCGGTCTCCTCCGCCTCCTGGCCGAAGCCGGCCGCGGCGGGCAGGAAGAGCGCCAGCGCCAGGAACGGCGCCGCCGCCCGCCGGCGGGAACGGCGCCGCCCGGCGGCAGGGACGCCCCCGGAGAGGACGCCCCCGGAGAGGACGCCCCCGGAGAGCGTCGGGAACCGCGCGCGGCCGGCAGGCGTCGAGACGCGGCCGGCGGAGTTCGCGGCGCCGCGCCCGGCAGGGAATCCGGCAGGGAATTCGTGTTCCGACATCGGCGGAAATTCTGTTCCCGCCCGCGTTGACGCAGCGAAAAAAGTTCGCCGAAGATTCGGTGGAGAAAGCGTGAACGGCGGATGAACGGCGCCCGGGCCACCCCCCGCCCGGAGCCGGCGAAGGCCGCCGAGGACGCTGGCGAATGAAAGTGGATCCGTCCGGCCGTCGACCTGCCGGGGGCGGTTCCGGCCCCCGCCCGGCCCGCTCCGGAGCGGGCCCCTTGTCGTTGCTGAAGGCGGGACCCTTCGTTGCCGAATCGACCACCCCCCGACGGATCGACCACCCTCCGACGGATCGACCACCTTCCCACGGATCGACCACCTTCCGACGGATCGACCACCCTCCGCCCGATCGACCACCCTGCCGGATTGACCACCCTCCGCCCGATCGACCACCTTCCCACGGATCGACCACCTTCCGGCGGATCGACCACCTTCCGACGGATCGACCACCTTCCGGCGGATCGACCACCTTCCGGCGGATCGACCACCTTCCCACGGATCGACCACCTTCCGGCGGATCGACCACCTTCCCGCGGATATCGACCACCTTCCCACGGATCGACCACCTTCCGACGGATCGACCACCTTCCCACGGATCGACCACCTTCCGACGGATCGACCACCTTCCGGCGGATCGACCACCTTCCGGCGGATCGACCACCTTCCGGCGGATCGACCACCTTCCGGCGGAATCGACCACCTTCCCACGGATCGACCACCTTCCGACGGATCGACCACCTTCCCACGGATCGACCACCTTCCCACGGATCGACCACCTTCCGGCGGATCGACCACCTTCCCGCGGATCGACCACCTTCCGGCGGATCGACCACCTTCCGCCGGATCGACCACCTTCCGACGGATCGACCACCTTCCCGCGGATCGACCACCTTCCGGCGGATCGACCACCTTCCGACAGATCGACCACCTTCCGGCGGATCGACCACCTTCCGGCGGATCGACCACCTTCCGCCGGATCGACCACCCTCGGTCGGATCGACCACCTTCCGGCGGATCGACCGCCTTCCGGCGGATCGACCACCCTCGGTCGGATCGACCACCTTCCGGCGGATCGACCACCTTCCGCCGGATCGACCACCTTCCCACGGATCGACCACCCTCCGACGGATCGACCACCTTCCCACGGATCGACCACCTTCCCGCGGATCGACCACCTTCCGGCGGATCGACCACCTTCCGACGGATCGACCACCTTCCGGCGGATCGACCACCTTCCGACGGATCGACCACCCTCGGTCGGATCGACCACCTTCCGGCGGATCGACCACCTTCCGACGGATCGACCACCTTCCGGCGGATCGACCACCTTCCCACGGATCGACCACCTTCCCACGGATCGACCACCTTCCGACGGATCGACCACCTTCCGGCGGATCGACCACCTTCCGACGGATCGACCACCTTCCCACGGATCGACCACCTTCCGACGGATCGACCACCTTCCGGCGGATCGACCACCTTCCCACGGATCGACCACCTTCTGCCGGATCGACCACCTTCCGGCGGATCGACCACCTTCCGACGGATCGACCACCTTCTGCCGGATCGACCACCTTCCGCCGGATCGACCACCCTGCGACGGATCGACCACCTTCCCACGGATCGACCACCCTGCGCCCGATCGACCACCCTGCGACGGATCGACCACCTTCCGGCGGATCGACCACCTTCCGACGGATCGACCGCCTTCCGCCGGATCGACCGCCTTCCGACGGATCGACCACCTTCCGACGGATCGACCACCCTCCGACGGATCGACCACCCTGCGACGGATCGACCACCCTCGCCCGATCGACCACCCTCGCCCGATCGACCACCCTCGCCCGATCGACCACCCTACGCCGGATCGACCACCCTGCGACGGATCGACCACCCTGCGCCCGATCGACCACCCTGCGACGGATCGACCACCCTCGCCCGATCGACCACCCTCGGCCGATCGACCACCCTCGCCCGATCGACCACCCTCGGCCGATCGACCACCCTCGGCCGATCGACCACCCTCGCCCGATCGACCACCCTACGCCGGATCGACCACCCTGCGGCGGATCGACCACCCTCGCCCGATCGACCACCCTGCGCCGGATCGACCACCCTGCGACGGATCGACCACCCTACGGCGGATCGACCACCCTGCGCCCGATCGACCACGCGGATCGACCACCCTGCGCCCGATCGACCACCCTGCGACGGATCGACCACCCTACGGCGGATCGACCACCCTCCGGCGGATCGACCACTTGCCGATCTCCCATCTCCACAAGCCCTCCGACCGATAGATCGACCAGTCGCTCGGGGATCGCCCGTTCGACGGTCAGTCACATCGCTGGCGGACCGAGCCGATACGGATCGAGCCGATACGGATCGAGCCGATACGGATCGAGCCGTTACGGGATCAAGCCGATGCGGGATCGAGCCGATGCGGGATCGAGCCGATGCGGATCGAGCCGTTACGGATCGAGCCGATAGGGACAGACCCGACGCGGATCGAGCCGATACGGATCGAGCCGTTACGGGATCGAGCCGATGCGGGATCGAGCCGATGCGGATCGAGCCGATGCGGATCGAGCCGTTACGGATCGAGCCGTTACGGGATCGAGCCGATACGGGATCGAGCCGATGCGGGATCGAGCCGTTACGGGATCGAGCCGTTACGGATCGAGCCGATACGGGATCGAGCCGATGCGGGATCGAGCCGATGCGGGATCGAGCCGTTACGGGATCGAGCCGTTACGGGATCGAGCCGATGCGGATCGAGCCGATACGGGATCGAGCCGTTACGGGATCGAGCCGATACGGATCGAGCCGATGCGGGATCGAGCCGATGCGGGATCGAGCCGATACGGATATCGAGCCGATACGAGATCGAGCCGATGCGGGATCGAGCCGATAGGGACAGACCCGACGCGGATCGAGCCGATAGGGACAGGCCCGACGCCGATCGAGCCGATGCGGATCGAGCCGTTACGGACCCGGCCCGGTCCGGGGTCCCGCTCCGGAGCGGGGCGGGCCGGAGAGACGAGGGACGGGTCGGGGGGAGGTCTCGCCGCGGTCGGGGAGCGCGAACGGTGGTGCGGGCGGCGCCTCGGGGGCGAGCCCGGAGACCGGTGGAGGGCCTTCGGCGCGCGCCGGGCGCGGAGTGGTTTCGGAACGCGGACTTCCTGCGGTTCGCGAACCACCCGCGAACCACCGGGGATTCCGGGTTCGGGCCGGCCGCCCCGGTCACCCGCAGACCGAAGGGAAGGCGGAGCGTCCGGTGGACTCCCGGCGGCGGGACTGCTTCTGCGCCAGGTCGTTCGCGGGCGATGCGGACCGGAACGCGCAGGGGATCCGGTGGCGGGAAGAGGCGGCCCGGGAACGGATCCACGGGACGACGAAGGAGAAGCCGGTGGTGCGGTTCCTCCGGGAACGGCCGGCGCCGGGGCCGCTGCCGGCCCGTGCCTACCGCCGAGTGTCGCCCCCGGCGGCGGCGGGAACGCCGGAGGGTGATCCGGGCCGGGTGGACCGCCCGGAGGTGGAACGGCGGCCGCTGTCGGAGTACGGCCGAACGGGAACGGCGGCCCGATGAAGCCGGCTTCGCGGCGGGAACGGATCCGTCCCGGCCGATGGACCGGCAACTGCCGGGGGCTCCGGAAGCGCGGGACGCAGTGCGGTCCGGGGTGGACCGGGGCCGGATCACCGACCCGGAAGGGATCGAACCGTCGCCGCGGACGCAGACCGCGACGCGGAACGACCGGCGGCCGGAGGCGGCGATGCGTTCCGGCCGGCGGCCGGCGGTGGAGACGCCGGCGGTGTTCGACCGTCGCGAGAACTCCCCCCGATCCTCACTCCCCCCGGCGCGCCACCCTCCGGAGCGGGACCTTTTCGGGGGCCGGAAAGCGGGACCGGTTCGTTGCCGATCGACAAGAGTTCCCGAGTTCTCGGCGAAGGCACGGGAACAGGACGATGAACGAACCGTGAATCCCGCGCGCCGCACCGGTGTCCGACCCGGAGCGACCCGGCGACGCCCGCGCCGGGAAGAACCCGTTCGTCCGGCCGCGCCCCGGCCCGGGACCGGCGCCGGAATCGTTGCGGGAGAACGACGGGAAGCGCGCGAGGGCGCCGGGGAGCGACGAGTCCCCACCGAGGACGACCGCCGCCCGGCGACCGGCGGCGCCTCCGGGAACGACGCCCGCCGCGACCGCCCGGCGCCCTTCGCCGCCGCCGGGACGATCCCGTAGGATTTCCGGCCGTTCCCGGAAGGACCCGGAAGGACCCGGAAAGACCCCGAAGGGCCGCCGAGGGCCGCGCTCCCCCGCATGAAGAACATCCTCATCATCGAAGACGACCCCGACATCGTCGAGTTGCTGCGGTTCAACCTCGAACGGGAGTCCTACCGGGTGACCGCCGCCGCGGACGGGGCCGCCGGGCTCGCCGAAATACGCCGGGAAGCGCCCGACCTGCTCATCCTCGACCTGATGCTGCCCGAGATCAGCGGCCTCGATGTGTGCCGCACGGTGCGCGGCGATCCGGAGTTGGCCACGCTGCCGGTCATCATGCTGACCGCCAAGAGCGAGGAAGCGGATGTCATCTCCGGCATCGAACTCGGGGCCGACGACTACATCACCAAGCCGTTCAGCCCCCGCCAGTTGGTGGCGCGGGTGGGAGCGGTGCTCCGCCGGGCGGCGCGGAAGGACGCCGGAACCGAAGCGCCGACCGAAGGGCCCCTCGAGATCGGCGGCCTGACGATCGATCCCGCGGCGCACCGGGTGCGGCGCGACGGGGAGGAGTTGACCGTCACCCACCTGGAGTTCCGCCTGCTCCACTACCTGGCCACCAACGCCGGGCGGGTCTTCTCCCGGCAACAACTCCTCGACCGCGTCTGGGGCCGGGAGCGCTTCATCACCGTGCGCAGCGTGGATGTCTATATCCGCCGCCTGCGGCAGAAGGTGGACCGGAAGGGGCAGCCGTCGCTGCTCCGGACGGTGCGCGGCGCCGGCTACCGCTTCGAGGCGCGCGCCGACTGAACCCCCTCCGCCGACTCTTCCGCCGGCCCCGCCGGCTGGCGCTCCGGCTGGCGCTGGCGAGTCTGGTCATCGCCCTGCCGGCGCTGCTGGCCGCGCTCCTCACCACGGCCTCCGTGGTCCGCGCCGGCGCGGTGGATTCGACCTTCGTCCGCCTGGACGGCATCGCCGAAGTGGCGCTCGCGAACCCGCCGGACGACGACTCGCCGGCGGCGCTCTCCGCCTGGGCGCGGCGACTCTCCGCGTCCGCGCCCGTCGCCGCCGGCGAGAGTGCGGCCACGCCGACGCGCCCGGAACGCCGGGTGACCCTGATCGCCCGGGACGGGGCGGTGCTGTTCGACACCCACGAAGACCCGGCGGCGATGGACAACCACGCCGACCGCCCGGAGGTCGCCGCCGCCTTCGCCTCCGGCTACGGGCGGTCGCAGCGGTTCAGCGCCACCCGCGGCGAGGACCTGACCTATGTCGCGGTGCGCCCCGCCTGGACCGACGCGGCGGTGCTGCGTCTCGCCGAACCGGTGGTGCGGATCGAAGAGGCCATCCGCTCCATCCTGATGCCGGTGGCGCTCGCCACGCTGCTCGCCGCCCTCGCCGGAAGCGGGTTCTCCCTCTGGTACTCCCGCCGGGTCGCCGACCGGGTGGGCCGGCTGGTGCGCTTCTCGGAGCGGGTGGCGCAGGGCGACTTCACCCCGGAGACGGCGCCGCTGCGGATGGAAGGACTGGACGAGTTGCTGGTCTCGCTGAACCGCACCGCCGCCGCCCTGCAGCAGAGTTTCAGTTCGCTCACCACCGAACGGAACCAGGGCGCCACGATCCTCTCCAGCATGGTCGAAGGAGTGGCGGTGCTCGACCGCGACCTGCGCATCCAGTATGTGAACCGGGCCTTCCGCGAGGTGCTCTCGCTGCCGGGCGATTCCTGGGAGGAGTACGAAGGGCGGCACGCGCGCCGGGTGCTGGAGGAGAAGCAACTCCTCAAGATGGTGAAAGCGGCGATGCGCGGCAAGGCGCGGGAGCGCGAACTCTCCCTGAAGGGCCGGGAAGTCCTGGCGCGGGGCGCGCCCATCCGGCCGCACCTGCCCGCCCCGGAGCGGGAACTGGCCCCTTCCGGCGAGCCCGGGCGGGTCGGGTCGGGGCCGGAGGCGGAACCCCTGTCCGACGGGGCCGAACCGGAAACCGCCGAGCCCGAGGGCGCGGTGCTGGTGCTCATGGATGTGACCGAGGTCCACGCCCTGGAGCGGGTGCGGCGGGACTTCGTGGCGAACCTCTCCCACGAGTTGAAGACCCCGCTCACCGCCATCCGCGGCTTCGCCGAGACCCTGCTCGAAGGCAGCGTCGAGGACGCGGCGGAGCGCCGGCGGTTTCTCCGCATCATCCGGGAGCACGCGGTGCGGCTCGCCCGGCTGACCGACGACCTGCTGAAACTGGCCCGCATCGAGGCCGGCAAGATGGAGGTGGAGACCGAGCCGGTGCGGATCGCCGAGGTCCTCGACCTGGTGCTCGACTCGGCGCGGGTGAAGGCCGGCGAGCGGACGCTCCGGCTCGCCGGCGACCCGGACGGCGTCGTCGTCTCCACCGACCCCAACCTGCTCACCGAGATCCTGCAGAACCTGGTGGACAACGCGGTGCAGTACACGGCGGAGGACGGCGCGGTCGAGATCCGGGGCCGCGCGCTGCGGGAAGAGGTCCGCATCAGCGTGAAGGACAACGGGGTGGGCATCCCCAAGGCGCACCAGGCCCGGATCTTCGAGCGCTTCTACCGGGTGGACCCGGCGCGCTCCCGGGCGGTGGGCGGCACCGGCCTGGGCCTGACCATCGCCCGGCACACGGCGGAACGCCTCGGCGGGCGCATCGCGCTGAAGAGCACCCCGGGGCGGGGGTCGGTCTTCACCCTGTCGCTCCCGCGGGACGGCCGGCGCCTCGGGGTCTGACGCGAGGCTCCCGGGGGTGGCAGGGGCGTCGGTTTCTGACCTGCCGGCCAGCGACGATTCTCCCGTGCCCGCCCCCCGGCCCCGTTCCCGAATCCGCTCCCGAATCCGCTCCGCCAGCCGCCGGAGTCGGCCCGGCGCTCCCGCTCCGGCTGCGGTTACCGACCGGCGCCGCCGGCTCCCGCTCGCCGCGCTGTTGGCGCTCGGGGCGCTCCTGGTCGGCGACGCGGCCAACGGCTACCGGTTCGTCGCGGCCTACGACGACGGGTCGCTCATCGTCCCGGCCGGCCAGGCGGCGCGGTGGCGCGAGCGGGAGTGGGGCCCGGGCCGGGTGCTGGAGTGGGTCCTCGCCGACCATCCGGGCTGGACCGCGCCCTTCGTGGACCGGGACGGAGAGAGTCAACCCCCGCCCTTCGGCAGCCCCGCCGAGGCCGTCCCCTTCGTCCGGGAAGCGATGGCGGCCTGGAGCGCGATCCCGAACGCCGATATCCGCTGGCGCCTCTCCGGCGTCGAATCCGGCCCCGGCAACGAGCGGGACGGCCGCAACACCCTGACCGTCGCCGCCAACGAGGAGGGTTTCGCCGGACGCGCCTGGTGGTGGTTCCAGCGTCCGTTCTCCGGCGGCCCCTGGGAGATGTTCGAGTGCGACATCGAACTCGTCCCCCAGGCGGCGGCGCTGCTCGGCTCCGACGACCCCCGCAGCCTCACCGTCACGATCCACGAGTTCGGCCACTGCCTCGGCCTGGCGCACACCGGCCGGCACCCGACCATCGTCCACACCTTCCCGGACCTCGGGATCTGGGGCGAGACCCCGAAGATGTCCTACGGCCTCGACCTCTCGAACGCGCTCGCCGTGGACGACCTCGTGGGGGCGTCGCTGCTGCGCCCGGCCGGGAACTGGGTCGCCGGCGCCGGCAGCCTCACCGGCCGGGTCACCGTCGCCGGCGCGCCCGGCCGTTTCGTGACGGTCAGCAGCGTCCGCCTGGTCTCCGGGGACACGACCGCGCCGGGCCCCGGCGTCTTCACCGACGAGGACGGCCGCTTCCGGCTGGAGGGTCTCGTCCCGGGCGACTACCTGATCCGCGCCGCGCCGATGACCCGGGTGGACGCCCACGAGTCCCTGCTGGAAGCCGGGGCGGTGCTCGAGGCGCTCGACGGCGCCCTGCTCCGCCCGGTCACGGTGCGCGCGGGGCAGGAGACCGACGGGGTCGCGCTCGACCTGCCGCGAGGACGCACCGGCAGCGACTTCGTCCGATGACCCGGTTCCGCCGGTTCGCCGCCGGCTCGGCCGCCGCCGCGCCAACCGCTCTCGCGCGGCCGGTTCCGTCCGATCGTTTCCGGCGCCCCGCCGCCGCCCTGGCCGCCGCGTTCGCCGTGGCGGCGGGGTTCGGGTCGGCCGCGTTCTCCGGCTGCGGCGACGGCGGCGGAACGACCGCGTCCCGAACCCCCACCGCGCCGGCCCCGAACCCCGTCGCCGCGGTCGTCTCCTTCGGCGCGGCGTCTGCGGAGGCGTACGAGGGCGACACCGTCTCGATCCCGATCCGCTACGAGGCCCGATCCCTCGCCGCGACTTGGCGCCTCCGGGTATCCCCGCTGCCGGGCACCGCCGAGTCCGCCGACTTCTCCCTGCCGAACCCGATCGTCGAGATCCCCGCCGGATCGGGAACGAGCGGGGAAGTCACCCTCGACCTGACCGCGCTCCCCGACGACCACTTCGAGGAAGGAACGGAGACCCTCTTCCTGCGCTTCGTCCCCGACCCCGCCGTGAACGCGCAACTGGGCGGCGACCTGCAGGTATCCCTTCGGGAGGGCGGCCTCCTGGTGTCCTTCGGCCCGGATCCGGTTGCGGTCACCGAAGGGGAGTCCACGGCCGTCCCGATCCGCTACGAAGCGCGGAACCTGCCGTCGCCGCTTCGCCTGGGCCTCTCCGCCCTCGCCGGAACCGCGGCCGACGACGACTTCACCCTCGAAACCGACTCCTTCGTCATACCGGCGGGAAGAGGCGTCACCGGGACCGCCTCGGTCCCCCTGTCGGCAACGCGCGACGCGCTCTTCTCGGAGGAAGACGAAACCGGATCCCTGCGCCTGCTGCCTCCCGAACCCCGCCCGCCCGGCGTCCGCCTCGGCGCGGCCACGGAATTCGTCGTCCGGGAGGGCGGCGCCTCCCCCTGCCCGGGCCTCTCCATCCGCGCCCTGCCGCCGGTCGTCCTCGAACCGGGCCCGGGAACCTTCGACGAGGGCCTTCTCTCCACCACCCTGACCCTGACCCAGGAGCCGTCCGCCGCCGACGCGGTGCTGTTCCAACGCTCGCCCTACATCCTCACCGAAACCCTCGTCGAACGCGGCTGGCCCTCCGTCTCCGTCCTCAACTTCGCCCACTGGCGCATCGAAGCCGCCGGCGGCGCCACGACCCACTCCCTCGACCTCCGCTGGCCGGGCGAGGAATCCCTCGTCGAACCGAACCTGGAGTTCGGCTTCCTCGGCAACGCCTGCCCCGGCAACGCCCTCGCCACCTGCTCCGCCACCGACTGCGAACTCACCACTGCGACCCCGAGCAGCCGCCCCCTTCCCTGAGCACCCCCACTACCGGAGGAGCGCCCCTGTCGTCGGAACCTCCCGTCAGGAACGCCCTCGAAAACCTGCGGCTTCGTTCCTCCCAACCCGAGGGTGGAGGCCGGCGCCCGTGGTCGGCGGGGGGCCGCCGGGACCTCACCCGCAGCGTACTCGGCGCCCCCGCCACGCCGGCCCGTTAAGGGACTTGCCAAGCCGATCTCCGGGTACAATCGCCGGCATCCGCCGGCTCTGATGATGCCCCCCCCCCCCCCCCCCCCCGATATCCACAATTTGAGACCTTTCGGGCCGAAAACGGCCTGAACGCAGCGCGACCGCGCTGCCCTGAGTTCGACCGCCGCTCCCGGAGCGGGGTCGCTCCTTCGCCCGGCCGAAACCTGAGCCCCCGGGACGGATTCCCCGTTCCCGCACCCGTACCGGGCCCATCCGAAGCGACGAAGCGTCGCCGGGACGCGGCCCTCGAACCGCGCACCGTCGCGATCGCGCCACCGACACCGACCGGCACGCCAGGAGTCCACCGGCTGCGACGCCCGCACTATGCGGGTCGCCCCCCTTCTCGCCGCCAGGTCTCTCCCCGTGCGCCCGAGAAGCCACGACGCCCCGCCCCGCTCCCACCCAGCCGAAAGGGATGACCATGACCGAACTTCGCCGGCCGAACATCTTCAGCCACGCCCAGAAGGAACTGTCGCAGGACGCGATGATCTCCTACCTCCTCGAATGGGCCGCGGCCAAGTATCGGGCGCTCGACGCCTCCCTCTCCGACACCGGTCGGCGCCTCGTGCAGGCCCTTCTCGCCAAGCACGGGGCGGCGCTCCCGGAGGAGGTGGAGACCGTGGACCTCCGCCGGCAGGCCTACCGCATCGATGTCCTCGCCCGCATCAACGGGTCCCACACTCTCCTGATCGAGGACAAGACCGGCGGCAAGCAGCACAGCAATCAACTGCAGCGCTACTACAACGCCGTCCGCCGCGAGAAGGCCCAGGACGCCGACCTCATCTTCCCCATCTTCCTGAAGACCTGGAACTACTCGCAACAGGATCGAGCCTCGGTCGAGAACACGGAACTCGACGCCACTTCCCGCCGCTACCGCTTCTTCGATCGCCGGGACCTGCTGGAGGTGCTGTCCGGTTACGAGGGCCGCGACCGCGTCACCACCGACTACCGGGCCTATCTCCAGGAACGAGAGGATCGGACGCAGAGTTACCACGCCTGGCAACGACGCGACCGCAAGAACTGGCACTGGCTCTCCTGGGAGGGGTTCTACAGCCACCTCCAGCAGCACCTGCGCGGGTGCAACTGGAGTTATGTCCCCAATCAGTCGGGAGGCTTCCTCGGCCTCTGGTGGAACGGTTTCTCCCTTCCGACCGACGACCTGCCGCCCGGCGACGGCTATCTCCAACTGGAGGTCAAGCCCGATGATCCGAGTTCCCAACACCTGTGCTTCAAGGTCGCCGCCGGGTGGGCCGGGCGTCAAGCCCAGGTCCAACTCCGGCCCGCATGGCACCAACGCCTGATGGAGGTCGGAGGCGACCAGATCCGCCGCCCCCGGCGCTTCGGGCTCGGCAATCACATGACCCTGGCCATCTGGAACGGAGACTGGCTCTCCTTCCGCCCCGACGGCCTCATCGACCTCGACGCCACCGTCCACTGCCTCCGTCAGGCGGAATCCCTGTGGGACGCCGCCGCCCAGGGCACACGCTGATCGACCCCACCACGATCCCCCTGATCTCCTGCAGGAAGCGGCCCACTGTGAACGCATTCCGTCTCCCTTTTCGTCCGAGCATCCCAGCCCCCAACCCTCCGACTCCCCTGTGGACCGCCATCGTCACGATCGCCACTCTCTTCGGCGGACAGATGCTGCTCTCCTGTGGCGGTTCCAACACGAGCGCCACTGCCCCCTCTCCTACCCAGATTCCGACCTCCCCCGCTCCACCTTCGGTCACTGCCGCCCTTCACGTGGCTGAGGTATACTGGTCCGGCAATCCCCGCGACGTTAGTGCTGGCTATCAGCTGGGCGACCGCGTCCGCATGGGTGTCCGATGGTCGGGAAGAATCGCCGTGTCCGGCGAGCCTCGGCTTGTCATCCAGATTGGAAGCAATCAAGAGTACGCTTGGATGAGCAACTGGAGTCACTCAGATATTCGCTTCACGTACACCGTGACCGCCGATGACCATGATGCAGACGGTATCAGTATCCTAAGTCTTGATCTCAACGGTTCGTCCATCGTGGCATTGGACGGCAGCACAGCCGTTAACGTCGATCTTGGCAATCACTCCGTCAATAACCATCCCGTGCACAAGGTTCGCGCATCAGCGCCCACACACGGCCCTCGTGTACAGAACGTAACGATAGCAAGCAATCCTAGTGATCAAAGAGTAGGCTTTCGGTACAACGAAGACATCTTCATCTACGTCCAATGGTTCAAACCGCTCACTGTATCAGGGTCGCCGCGCCTTCGGTTGGATATTGGCTCAAGGTCACGATGGGCTTCTCTGGACGTCGTGAGAGAGAATACGGGAGCGTTGGGATTCAACTACACTGTGAGCGACGACGACTATGACCCCGATGGCATTACCATCGCAACGGACGCTCTTGATTTGAATGGTGGATCGATTTTGTCAGGTACAGTTCCCGTTGACACGGATCTGGGGGCATCCGCCATCGAGAATTCCGCTTGGCACAGGGTGCGAGCCGCCGCACCTATTCTTAGTGTGGATCGGGTGAGTATCGGAGGTACTCCAGACGACACGAGGATCGGATATCAGGAAGGAGACCGCATTTGGTTCACAGTATCTTGGAACGGACCAATCGAAGTTGACGGTTGGCCTCGACTCGGCATCGACATAGGAGGCGAGCAACGGTATGCCAGTTATTGGGATCAAGGTGAAGACTATGTTGGATTCGTCTATACGGTCACCTACTACGATCACGATCCAGATGGAATAAGCATTCTCGAGGACGCGATAGAACTCAACGACGGCATTATCGTGGCGGTCGATGGCGGAGCGGAGGTGGATACCGAGATGGACGACTTTGTTATCGACGACTCCCGCCTCCACAGAGTGCGTCCTATCGAGCCGCGTGCCGATGTTCGGCAGTGCACCGTTGAGCGCAGGGAGGTGAGGAGGCATCCGGCAGGCTTCGTTCTCGATGAGTGGAACGGGCAGCCCTTCCGAGTGGACATCGTTCGGAACTTTCCCTCCTTCGTCACCGACGCGGACCTGGAGGAACTGCTGGAACCGATCGGCATCGCTGCAGACGCTATCGAAGATCAGTTGGGCTATCGCATCCTGGAGAAGGGAGGCATCGTCCCCGTACCGTCCGGGATGCGTTCTGGATGGAACCGGGACTACCACAGTTACGATCAGAATCCACTGCCCCGTGAGCCGCGGCAACTTCTCGCGTTCTATATGGACGACGAGTCGTCGTTCTGGGATCATCGCGGTGGCGCTCCTCAGGTTGCCTTCACCTACACCGGAACGACGAGTTACAACAAGAGGACGATGGGGCGGTGGTGGCGAGACCGAGACAGTTGCTGCATCGGTCGCTACAGCGGGAACGGTCGCATGGGCCACACTCTGGTCCACGAAGTTGCTCACTTGCTCGGCTTCGAGCACCCCGATGTTCCGTTCGGCACTCCGGGAGTCCGAATGGCGTGGGGCAGTCTCGCCGCTCCTTGGCTGAGCGGGTCGAGCGTGCATTTCTGGGCGGAGAAGGACATCGAAGTGCTTCGGTGCATCTTTCCCAGGAGATGAGTGGACGGCGGGGACCCTGGCCGGGAGCCTCCGCCTCCTGATCAAGACTTCGCGCGGCTCGGCGAGAACGAAATCCTGAAGTCGGGCGCGACGACGACCGCCCTGACGGCGACGTGGGGCTCCGGCCCACAATGGCCCCCAACCGAAACGGCTGACGACGCGACGGTGGACTCGCGACCGGAGCCGAATCGGCTGCGGCTCACGGCCCCAATGCGCCGTCTCCGGAACCGTCGAGACCTCCACGGCGAACCCGGCTGGCCCGGCCCGGTTGCGAGTCGAGTAGCCGCCTTCGCGCCACGGAGAACGGAGGAGGCCGGCGCTCGCTCCCGGAGGCTGATATTCAGGGCGGTCGGGGGCCCGAGTGGCGGCAGGCGCGATAATCGGCGGGATGCGGTTCTTCAATACGGCCGGGCCGGTGCGGGAGGACCGGCACTACCGGATTCCGCCGCTTTCGCGCCTGGATCTCGAAAGTGTCCTGGACCTCTTACGCCAGGAGAAGTACTTCGCCCTCCACGCGCCCCGGCAGAGCGGCAAGACGACGACGCTGCTGGCGCTGCGGGACCTGCTGAACGAAGGAGCGGCCGGCGAAGTCCAGTGCGTCTATGCGAACCTCGAAGTCGGCCAGGCGGGGCGCGAGGACACCGGACGGGCGATGCGGGCGATCGTGTCCGAACTCGGGCGGCGGGCGCTGCTGCTCGGCGACGGATTCCCGCAGGAGGCCGGCTTCGGGATCCTGGAACGCGAGGGGCCGGACACCGGACCGCTGATGCTGCTGACCCGTTGGCAACTGGAGAACCCGAAACCGCTGGTGCTGCTGCTCGACGAAGTGGACGCGCTCGTGGGCGACACCCTCGTTTCGTTCCTGCGGCAACTGCGGGTCGGGTACGACGAGCGCCCGGAGGCGTTTCCCCGGAGCGTGGTGCTCTGCGGGCTGCGCCAGGTCCGCGACTACCGGACGCGTCTCGGGGACGGGAAGGAGGTCGTCGCCGGCGGGAGTCCGTTCAACATCCGGGACGAATCCCTGCGCCTCGGCGACTTCGACCGGCGGGAGACCGACGCCCTCCTGGCGCAGCACACTGCCGACACCGGACAGGAATTCCGCCCGGAGGCGCTGACCACCGTATGGGAACAGACCCGGGGGCAGCCGTGGCTGGTGAACGCGCTCGCCTACCAGGCGTGTTTCCGCGCGAAAGCGGGGCTGGACCGCAGCCGGGCGATCACCGCCGACGACCTTCTCGAGGCCCGGGAGGCCCTGATCCTTCGCCGCGACACCCACTTGGACCAACTCGGCGACAAACTGCGCGAGGAGCGGGTGCGGCGGGTGATCGAGCCCCTGCTGAGCGGCGGCGAGGGCCGGGCCTCGGAGCGTGACTTCGAGTATGCGCGCGATCTGGGGCTCGTCGCCGCCGACGCCCCCACGCGGATCGCGAACCCGATCTACCGGGAAGTCATCCCCCGGGAACTCACCTGGATCGTCCAGCAGGAGTTGGACCTGGACGCGGTCTGGTATGTGGACGCGGAGGGCGGGCTCGATGTGCCGAAACTGCTGACGCGGTTCCAGGAGTTCTTCCGGGAACACTCGGAGCACTGGATGGGTCGGTTCCGCTACTCGGAAGCGGGCGCGCAGTTGCTGCTGCAGGCATACTGCCAGCGAGTGGTGAACGGCGGCGGTCGGGTGGACCGGGAGTACGGGTTGGGGCGGCGGCGGACGGACCTGCTGCTCTCGTGGCCGCGCGGGGACGCCTGGAGCCGGTTCGTGATCGAGTGCAAGGTGCTCCACGGCAGCCGGGAAGCGACCGAGCGGCGCGGGTTGGAGCAGACGGCGGCGTACCTGGATCTCTGCGGGGCGGAGGCCGGGCACCTGGTGATCTTCGACCGCAGCGAGGAGCGGTCGTGGGAGGAGAAGATCTACCGGAGGGAAGCGCCGACCGGCGGCCCGCCGATCACGATCTGGGGCGCTTAGCCGCCGCCGCACCGCACCGCGATCCCGAACCCATCCATCCCGTCCGATCTTTCCCTCCGGAGCGTATGCCGATGCCGAACGGGAAGGGCCACCGCTATTCCGAGGAGTTCCGGCGCCGGATGGTGGAGCAGGTGCGCGGGGGGCGCAGTCCGGAGTCGCTGGCCGAGGAGGGCGGGCCGACGGCGCAGACGATCCGCGACTGGGTTCGGAAGGCGGACCCGGAGGAGGAGTTCCGCTCGGACGGCTCGGCGGGGGCGGCGCGGCGCGAGATTCGCCGGCTGCGCCGGGAGCGCCGCCGGCTGCGGGAGGAAGTCGCGATCCTGAAGAAGGCAGAGGCCTGGTTCGCCCGGGAGGCCGCGAAGGACGAGTCCGAACGCTGAGCGCGAGTCGGGCCTTCGGGTTCGCGGGACAGCCCCCGGGGCTCGGGGGGCGATAACGGCCGGCGGACGCCGCTGACCCCGGCGCGGACGGTCGCGGATCGGCGTCCTCTCGCTGCCGGGCCGCGGGAAACGGGTGGGGCCGGCGTCCTTCGGGGCGCCCCGAAGCGCGCCGTCAACGATCCCGGCGCCGGGAACGGACGGCCGGATCGCCGGCCGGTGGTCAGCGCCGGCGGCGGGGCGGCGGTTCCCGGTTCGCCGGGATGAATTCCAGGTCGCCGAGGCGGCGGTCGGTGCGGACCAACTGGACTTCGAGCGGGTCCCCGAGACGGAACGAGCGCCCGGTGTCGCGGCCCCGTAGCGAGTAGTCCTGCCGGTGGAAGCGGTAGCGGTCGTCGGTCAGGGTCTCCATCGGGACCGTGCCGGTCACCGGGATCGCGTCGAGTTCCACTTCTAGCCCGAACCGGCCCAGCGCGGCGACGCGGGCGGGGAACACATCGCCCAGTCGCTCGGCGAGGTATCGGGTGATCCGGCGGGAGAGCAGGGCGCGTTCGGCCGCCTCGGCGCTCCGTTCCGTGACGGAGCAACTCTCGGCGAGTGCGGCGATCTCCTCCGGCGGCGGGAGCGAGTCCCGGTCGCCGCCGACCGACGCCGCCAGCGCCCGGTGGGCGAGCAGGTCCGGGTAGCGGCGGATGGGGGAGGTGAAGTGGAGGTAGTCGGGGAGCGCGAGGGCGAAGTGGCCGCGGTTCTCCGGGGCGTAGGCGGCGAGGGCCAGGGCGCGGAGCAGGCGGCGGCGCAGGAAGGGCGCTTCCCGCCGCCCCTCGAGACGGGCGAGCAGGCGGGCGAAGTGCCTCGGGCGCAGCGGTTCGCCCGGGGGCGCCAGCCGCTCCCCGAAGGCGGCGAGCAGGTCTTCGAAGCGCTCGGCGCGGTCCGGCGGCGGCGCGGCGTGCGTGCGGAAGAGGGCCGGGACGCCGGCGGCGGCGAGGCGGCGGGCGACCGCTTCGTTGGCGAGCAGCATGAACTCTTCGACCAGGCGGTGGGCGTCCGTCCGTTGGGCGCGGCGGACGGCGACGAGGTTCCCGCGTTCGTCGGTCTCGACTTCCGGTTCGGGGAGGTCGAGGTCCACGGCGCCGCGGGCCTTGCGGGCGGCGGCGAGCGCCCCGGCCGCCCGTCCCATGACCCGCACCGCTTCCCCGATCGGCCCCGGTTCCGCGCCGGCCAGCATCGCGGCGCCCTCGCGGTAAGCGAGCCGCGCCGCGCTCCGGATCACGCTGCGGAAGAACTCCGCTTCCCGCAGGCGCCCGTCCGGGCCGACGGTGAGACGCGCCGAGAACGCCAGGCGGTCCTCGCCCTCCCGCAGCGAGCAGAGGCCGGCCGAGAGGGCCTCCGGCAGCATCGGGACGGCGCGTTCGGGGAAGTAGGCGGAGGTTCCCCGCCGGGCGGCCTCCGCGTCCACCGGACTGCCCGCCGGGACATAGCGGCCGACATCGGCGATGTGGACGCCGATCCGGAAGCCGCCGTCCGGGAGCGCCTCGGCTTCGACGGCGTCGTCGTGGTCGCGCGCGTCCGCCGGATCCAGGGTGACGATCCGCCGCCGGCGCAGGTCTTCGCGGCCGACGCGGTCCGCATCGGTGACGCCGGCGGGCGCGGCCTCCGCCTGGGCGAGCGCTTCCGGCGGGAACTCGTCGCGGAGGCCGAAGCGGAAGAGCGTCGCCGCCAGTTCCGCCGCCGGGTCGTCGGAGGCGCCGAAGACCTGCTCCACGGCGCCGACCACCGGGCGTCCGGCAGCGCCCGGCCCGGCAGTCGTCGGATATCCCCGGATCCGCACCGCCACGAAGTCCCCGGGGCCGGCGCCGCCGCGGGCGCCCGGCGGGATCACCACCTCCCGCGCCCACTGCGGGTCCCAGATGTCCACTGCCGCCCCGTCGCCGGTCACGACGCCGGCGAGGGGCGCCGAGGCCCGCTCGAGCACCCGCACCACGGCTCCTTCCAAGCGTCCGGATCGGGCGCGGAAGCGGACCTCCGCCTCCACCAGGTCCCCCGGCAGCGCCCCGCCGAGCCGGGTGCGGGTGAGGTGGACCTCCTCCGTCTCCCCGGCCCCCGGTTCCGGGATGACCCGGCCGTCGCCGCGGGGCCGCCCGCGGAAGCGGCCGCGAACCCGGGGGAACGACGGCCCGCGCGCGCCTCCGGCCGACCGCTGCCGCCGCTCCCGGCGCCGCCCCACGACCGCGCCCCCTACCTGCGCCAGGGGGACGCCGGACGGACCGGCAGAGGCGGACGGGAGGCGGGACCGGGCCGCCCCGCCGGCCGACGGGGAGCGCGCCGCCGACTGCTAGAATCCGGGAAACGCAAGCCGAAGTGGCGGAACGGCAGACGCGCTGCGTTCAGGGCGCAGTACTCCTCGTGGGTGTCAGGGTTCAAATCCCTGCTTCGGCACCAGCGTTTTCCCGCCGGCGTCTCTGAGTCCGCGCCGGCTCGATCCCCCCGGACCGATCGCCCGAACCTCGTCCGGCGCGGTGGCGCGATCCGCCGGGCATTTCCCGAGCCGGTCCGCCGACCGACCGAGAGCCCGGCCGTCCGCTCCGACGGCACGCCGAGTCCCCGAACCAGGCGCTCGACGGCCGCGCCGACCCGGGCGGGACGCGCCTCAGTTCTCCCGGTCGGAGCCGTCCGACTCGGGCCCGCGTACGGTGGGATACTCGATCCCCAACTGTTCGAGATACGAGTCGTATCGGTCCGGGTCGTAGTAGAACGGACGCATCGCCTCGCGGAACCTCTCCATCCGTTCCGCATTCAGGTGGATCGCCGGCGGATCGTCGGGCCCGATGAGCGGGGTGTACCGGTGGTCTTTCGTCTGCTCGGCGAAGTATTCCTTCGCCGCCGGCACGAGGTCCGGGTCGAGGAGCAGGTCCATCAGCGTCATGGCGATGACCCGGGCGCCGGCCGTCGCGCCCTTGTGGGCGATGGGAGTCGCCATCGCCACCGCGTTCGCCCAGTGGTGGCCCGGGCCTCCGGGGATGTTCGAGGGGAAACGCAGCGTGACCGTCGGGACATTCCAACTGATGTCGCCGATGTCGTCGGAACCGCCGCCGAGACGCGGTTCCTGCGCCGGCCCGCCGATCTCGCCCAGTTCGGTGGCCAGTCCGCGCTCCTCCACGCCGAGTTCCTTCTGCAGCGCGTGGGCGAGCGCCTGGTCGTCCTCGCTCCATTCCGGCAGACCGACGCGCTCGATGTTCGCCCAGACCGCTTCGGCGATCGGTTTGTTGAAATGGCGCGGGTAGGCGTGTCCGAGGATGCGCCAGGAAACCTCGGTGGTGGTCATCGCCGCGGCGGCTTCCGCCATCGTGTTCCCCAGGTCGAACAATTCCTTCATCATCGGCTGGTCGAGTTCGCGGAAGTAGTACCAGACGGACGCCAACTGCGGCACTACATTCGGCTGGTCGCCGCCGTTCGTGATCACATAGTGCGAGCGGTGCGGCAGACGCAGGTGTTCGCGCCTGTAGTTCCAGGCGGCGTTCATGATCTCCACCGCGTCGAGAGCGCTCCGCCCGCGCCAGGGCGCCCCGGCGGAGTGCGCCGCCTCGCCGCGGAAGGTGTATTCGACGGACACCAGACCGTTCCCCCGGCCCTGCCCCCAACTCACCCCGAACTGCGACGAGACATGGGTGAAGATGTTGACATCCACATCGGCGAAATAGCCGTCGCGGATGAACCAGGCCTTCGCCGCCACCAGTTCCTCGGCGACGCCGGGCCAGATGACGATGGTGCCGGGGAGGCCTTCGCGCTCCATGATCTCCTTGACGGCGAGGGCCCCGGCGATGATGACCGCCTGCCCGGAGTTGTGGCCTTCGCCGTGGCCGGGGGCGCCCTCGACCATCGGGTCGTGGTAGGCGACGCCCGGCTTCTGCGAGGCCCCGGGAATGCCGTCCAGGTCGCTGCCGAGCGCGATCACCGGCGACCCCGACCCCCAGCGCGCCAGCCAGGCCGTGGGAATCCCGGAGATCCCGTCCTCGACGGTGAACCCGTTCTCCCGGAGGACCTCGGTGAGGTACCGGGAGGTCTCGACCTCCTGGAACCCGAGTTCCCCGAAACTGAAGATGGAGTCCACCATCTCCTGCACCAGTTTCGCCCGCTCGGCGGCCCCCTGGTCGGCCACCGGGCGGAGCGCCTCCAGGTCCTGCGCCGCGCCCGGCCCGACGAGGAGGCCGAGGAGCCCCAGCGCCCCCGCGAAGTGTCGGATGTTCATGGTTCGCTGCCGTCCTTTCCGGTCCTGCGGTCGGGGTCCGGCGTGGCGCCGCCCCGATCCCCGCTGCGGCGAACCCCCGATTATAGGGAAGCCCGGCCATTGTCGGAGAGGGCGCTCCCGCCCTGCTCCGGCGCGAGACCTGCCCTCCCCGCAGCGACCTACCCGCCGTGGCCGAACCCCCGGCCGGTCGCCGGGCCACACCGGCCCGGTCACGCGAAAAATGCGATACTGGCGGGGAACCCGCCATGTACCACCTGCGCGACTTCAAGAACTTCGAGCGCGCCGACCTCGATCTCTCCGCCCCGCTCACCATCCTGCTCGGCAGGAACGGGTCCGGCAAAACGAACCTCATCGAGGGCGTCGAACTCCTGGGCGCCATCGGCCGCGGGGTCCGGCTGACCGACATCACCGACCCCGGCCGGGGAGGCCCGTTGGAAGTGCGCGGCAGCGTGGTGTCCTGTGCCCGTTTCGGTACTTCCCGATTCGGTCTGCGACTCGATACCGACCTGCCGTTCGAGAACGGGAGACGAAGAGTGCTCTACGATCTGGAAGTCGCGGCCACGCGAGCCGGTGTTCGCCTCCATACCGAACGATTCACGGTCGGCGACCGGGTCCTGATCGACGCCCGACATACGGAGTCCGGAGTCCTCCAGGTCGCCTACGAGAACTTCCGGCGAGGCCCCAATCCGCACCGGGAGATCTCCGGCGAGCGCTCGGTGCTCTCGCGCTACCACGAAGTCGTCGCCGATTCCGGATCTCCGCCCGCCAAGATGGAAGGCGCGCGGAAGATCGTCAGCCAGGTCCACGACCACCTGCGACCCGCCTTCGTGTTGGAGCCGACGCCGATTTCCATGCGCGACTATGTGCGAATGGAAGCGAACGCCCGATTGGCGCCGAACGGCCGCAACCTGTCCGCCATCCTGTTCGGCCTTTCGAAGGGAACGCGTGAACAGAAAGACGCATTGCAACGCATCACCGATACGATTCACCAGATTCCCGAGGACCCGTTCCTGGGGATCGGCTTCGTCGACACGATCGCAGGTGATGTCCTCGCCGGGTTCGAAACCGACCGCCGGTCCAAGTCGAACGGAAGCCGCCTCATGGATGCGAGACTGCTGTCAGACGGAACCCTGAGGATGCTCGCCGTCCTGACCGCTCTGGAAACTGCACCGGAACAATCACGAATCGTGATCGAGGAGTTCGACAACGGCCTGCATCCGTCCCGAGCCACCGTTCTCATTCGGTACCTCACGGAAGCAGCCGATCGGCGCCGTTTGAACATCGTGCTGACGACTCACAACCCGGCGTTCATGAACGCCTTGGACGATGAGCAGTTGAAGTGCGTGTGGATCTGCCACCGCGATGACGCGGCGAACACTTCCCGGGTGAGCCGATTGGCAGACCTGGATACTCAGGTGACCTTGGTTCGTGGCGCTCGCCTCGGGGATTTCGTTGCTCGCGGCGCTCTCGAGAAGCGTCTGGCCTCCGACTACCGCCAGAGGAAGGCGGAAGCGATTCAGCGATGGATCGCGTCCGTGTCGTGACCGACTGCGCGATTCTCGATACCTCCTGGTTGCTGGAGTTCTATCGGGTGCCCGGTCACTCCAGAGAAGACAGACACGCAGAAGTCACTGCTCAGGCGTCCGATGATTCGCTGGACGACCTGTTCCTCACGGTCCCCGTGATCTTCGAGTTCGCCAACCACCTCGTCCGCGTCGCTTCCGGAAACCGACGACGCCAACTCATCGAGAAGTACGACGCCCAACTCACGGAGTCCCTGAACGACGAAGTGCCGTGGACCGTCGTCGCCGACTCGGGAGATGGAGTCCTGCTGCGGGCGGAGACGCTGATCGAGATGGCGAAACACTTCGTTCAACACTCCGGCAGGAGCCACTCGCTGGCAGACATCTCCATCATCGACCTCGCGACGGATCTGCAGGAGCAGGGGCGGAAGGTTCGAATCTTCACCTTCGACCAGCAGTTGGCGTCCTACGCCGGCTGACCCCTTCCCGGAGAAGACCCTCGGCGGAACCGCAACCGCCGGCCGCCTTCCTCCCCGAGGCCGCGACCCGCCCCGGGGCGGCCTAATCGTCGCTGCCGAGGAGGCCGGAGCGGAGGAGGTAGTAGAAGAGCGTCAGCAGGCTGGTGAGGGCCGCCGCAACATAGGTCATCGCCGCCGCGCTCAGGACGCGGGAGACGCCGGAACGCTCCTCCGGGGCCACGATGCCGGTCTCCCAGACCAGTTCCTTCGCCCGGGCCGAGGCGTTCAACTCCACCGGCAGGGTCACCAACTGGAACAGCACCACCAGCGCGAACAGCGCGACGCCCAACTGGACGAGCCCGGCCATCCCCAGCAGGAACCCGCCCAGCAGGATGATCCAGGAGGCGCTCGAGGCGAAGCCCGCCGGACGCGCCAGCGCCTGGCGCATCATCAGCGGCTGGTAGGCGGCGTGGTGCTGCATCGCGTGCCCCACTTCGTGGGCGGCCACGGCCACCGCGCCGACGGTGCGGCCGTGGAAGACCTCCGGCGAGAGGCGCAGCACGCGCACGGTCGGGTCGTAGTGGTCGGAGAGGGCCCCGGGATGCTCTTCCACCGGGATCCGGATGCCCTGCCGCTGCAGCAGGTACTCGGCGGTCTCGCGCCCGCTGCGGCCGCTGCGCACCGGGACCCGGTTGTAGCGCTTGAAGGTGCGCTTCACCTTGAAGGTGGCCCAGAGCGTGATCGCCAGCCCGGGGGCGAGGATGATGAAGTAGAGCGGGTCGAAGAGACCGAGCATGGAACGAACCTCCCGCGGCCCGCCGTCCCCCTTCGGGAGCAGCCGGGCGCAGACGGAACGGTAACAAGGGGTGCGACAGATCGGGTCACCCCGGCGCCGGGCCGGCCGCCGACCGGGCCTGCCGAGTCATCCCGGGATCGACGCTCCCGCCCGCCCCGACCGCCCTGCCCGACCGGCCCGCCCCGGGAGAAGGCCGGCGCCGGAGTGGGAGAATCGGCGGGACCGCGCCGAACCCGACGCCGCCCCCGATGCCCGCACCGCCAGACGCCGCCCCCGGAACCGACCCCGCCCGTCTCCGTCGGTCCCTCGAACGACTGGCGCAGTTCGGGGCGCACCCCGAAGGCGGCGCCCGGCGGATCGCCTTCTCCCCGGAGGAGTTGGCGGCGCGGAAGTGGCTGACGGCGGAGATGGAAGCCGCCGGGCTCACCGTCCGCACCGACCCGGCGGGCAACCTCTTCGGCCGCCGCGAGGGCCGCGAGCCCCTCCCGGCGATCCTCTTCGGTTCCCACCTCGACACCGTGCCCCGGGGCGGACACTACGACGGGGCGCTCGGCGTCCTCGGCGCGCTGGAAGTCCTGCGGTCGCTCCGGGAACAGGGGATCGAGACCCGCCACCCCCTGGAGATGGCCGTCTGGTGCGACGAGGAGGGCGCCCACTTCGGCAACGGCCTCTTCGGCAGCCGGGCGGCCACTTCCGGCGCGCGCCGCGACGAACTCGACCGCACCGGCGACGACGGCCTCAGCCTCCACGAGTGGCTGGAGCGGTACGGCGAGGACCCGAAGACCCTCGACCGGGCGGTCCTCGACCCCCGGAGCGTGCGGGCCTTCTTCGAACTCCATGTGGAACAGGGCGGCACGCTGGAACGCGACCGCTGCCGCCTGGGAGTCGTCGAGGGCATCGTCGGCATCCACCGCTTCGAGGCGCGGTTCGCCGGGAAGCAGAACCACGCCGGCACCACCCCGATGGCGGAGCGCCGGGACGCCCTGCTCGCCGCCGCGCGCCTCATCAACGCCGTCCACGAGGAGATCCGCCGCCGACCCGGCGGCCAGGTCGGGAATGTGGGGCAGTTGGCGGTGACCCCCGCCGCGGCCAATGTGATCCCCGGCGAGACCCGGTTCCCCATCGAGTTGCGCGACCTCGAAGACCGCGTGGTGGACGACCTGATCCACCGCATCGAGGGCCGCGCCGGCCGCATCGGCGCCGACACCGGATGCTCGGTGACCCTCACCCGGACGCTCCGGGAGTCTCCGGCGACGATGGACCCGGGCCTCCGCGAGATCCTGCGCCGGCTGGCCCTCGCCCGCGGCCACGAGCCGATCTCCCTGCCCAGCCGCGCCGGCCACGACGCCCAGAACCTGGCCCGCCACGGGATCCCGACGGCGATGATCTTCGTCCCCAGCCGCGACGGCATCAGCCACGCCCCGGAGGAATGGACGAGCCCCGAGGACTGCGCCCTGGGCACCGAGTTGCTGCGCGCCGCGGTCCTGGCGGTCGACCGGGCCTGACTCCGCCGCCGGCGTTCGCCGGGTCGCATTCCGCCCCGGGGGTTCCTCGCCTCCCGACCGAATCGCGCGGGGCGGTAGTCTCCGGGAATCGGCGGTGATCGCTTCCGGGGGCGGCGGGGTTCTCTCGCCGAGCCGGGGGGCGGTTCGCGCCGGTGGAAGAGGACAGCAGGTATGACCATGGACCGGGCGGCCGGCACTTCCGGAAACGCCGCCGGCGGCTGGCGCGGGACGGCGTGGCTGGCGGCGATGTTCCACGCGCCGGGGCGGGCGTTCGCGGGGCTTCGGGGAGCGCCGGCGGTGGGGGCGGTGCTGGTGGCGACGGCTCTCTTCGGGGCGTTCGGGGCGACGGTGGCGACGCGGGCGGTCGATCCGGAAGCCATGGCCGCGCGGATGACGGAGACGCAGACCGAGCAGGCGCGCCGGTTCTCGCCGGGGGACCTGTCGGAGGACGAGCGGCGGCGGGTGCTCGAGAGTTCGCGCAATGCGCTGCGGCTCACGCGGGCGTTCGCTCCGGTGCTCGGAGCGCTTTCCGTGGCGGCCTCGCCGCTCGTCGCCGCCGCCTGTTACCTGCTCGCCTTCGGGGTGATGGGAGTCCCGGGGAGTTACCGGCTGCTGCTCTCCACCGTCCTCCACGCCGCCTGGCCGGCGCTCGCCGCCCGGTCGGTGCTCACGGCCGCCGTCGTCGGGACTTCGGGGCCGCTGCCGCCCGATCGTTCCGAGACGCTCCTGCGCAGCAACCTGGCGGCCTGGCTCGACGGCGGCGCCGACGGTCTCGGTCCGGTGGCGCAGGCGATCGCCTCCCGCGTGGATGTGTTCCTCGGCTGGGAGATCGCGCTGCTCGGCCTCGGCTTCGCGATCACCCTGGACCTCTCCCGGCGGCGCGCCTTCGGCGTCGTGCTGCTGCTCTGGGCCGTCGTTACCGCGCTCGGCGCGGGTTTCGCCGGCCTGGCGCAATCGTTCGGAGCGGGCGGCTCCGTCGGTTGAGGCCGGCGGCGAAGGAAACCGACGACGACGACGCGAACGGGACGACTCGGGCATGAAGAAACTGCTGCTGGGCGCCGCGGTCGTGGGGCTCGCGGTCGTCGTGTTCGTGCTGAGCATCGAGACCCCCGATCCCCGGCCGCGCGTGGAAACACAGGAGATCGCCGCGCGCGACTTCGTGGCGACGGTCGAAGCCTCGGGAGTGGTGCGCGCCGCCGAGAGCGTGGACCTCTCCGCCGAGGTCGTGGGACGCCTCCTCGAAGTGCGGGTGCGTCCCGGGGATTCCGTCGTTCCCGGCGCGATCGTGGCGCTCATAGACGACGCCACGCAGCGGCCGATCGTGGAGGAGCGCCGCGCCGCCCTGCGCCAGGTGGAAACCGCGCTCGCCGACGCCGAGGTGAGCCGGCGCGACGCCGAACGGGAACGGGAACGCGCCGAGCGACTGCACGCCGAAGGGATCGTGAGCGAGCGGAGCGTCGAGGAAGCGGCCGTCGCGCTCGAACACGCGGAGATCGCCGCCGACCGCGCCCGACAGAACATCGAAGGCGCCCGCTCGGCGGTCGAACGCGCCGAGGAAGACCTGCGGAAAACCGTCGTGCGCTCGCCGATGCGGGGCGTCGTCCTCTCCGTCGAACTCGAAGAAGGCGAACTGGTGGTGGCCAGCAGCCAGAACCTTCCCGGCTCCCGGATCATGACGCTCGGCACCGCGGACGACCTGATCGTGGAGGCGCAGTTGCCGGAACTGGATGTGGTGCGGGTGGAGACCGGGCAGCCGGTCGAGATCTCGGTCACGGCGCTCGGGGAGGGGACGCTCGCCGGGGAGGTCGTCGAGATCCAGCGCGTCGGCGAACGCGACGACGACTCGCGGTTCGGTTCCTCGGCGCGGGGGGCCGAGTTCCTGGGGCGTATCCGGGTCGAGGATCCGCCGGCGGAACTCCGGCCCTCCATGAGCGCGCAGGTGCGGATCGAAACCGACCGGCGGCGTGACGCTCTCGCGGTCCCGATCGGCGCCCTGCTGCGGCGGCGTCCCGAAGGCGCGCGGGAGGACCGGATGTTCGCGCTGTCGTTCGGTACGGGCGGGACGAACCTGTCCGGCGGGGCCGCTCGCGGGGTCGGGGGCGACGAGAGTTGGCAGGTGGTGTTCGTCGTCTCGAACGCAGTCGTTTCGGAAAGGCGCGTGACCACGGGGTTGTCGGACCTGTTCGAGGTGGAGATCACCGAGGGGCTCGCCGTCGGCGACCGGATCGTCGTCGGGCCGCCGCTCCTGCTGCGGCAACTCGCGGACGGCGACGAAGTTGCCGGCGATGGGGAAGTGGGCGACGGGGAAGTCGGGGACTCCGCGACCGACGGTTCGGCGCACCCCGGTTCCGGATCCGTTCGCTGACCCGGCAGCAGACTTCGGGATACTGATCCGGGGGAATGGTCCGGGAAGAATGATCGGGGAAGAATGATCCGGGAGAACCTGCGGATGGGGGTTTCCTCCATTCGCCGCAATCCCCTGCGCTCCACGCTGAGCACGCTCGGCGTCGCCATCGGCATCGCCTCGGTGGTGGCGGTGGCCTCGGTCGCCGACGGCCTCACCGAAACGGTGACCGCGGAGTTCGGCGAGGTCGGCGGCGGTTACCTCCGGGTGATGTGGTCGCCGCCCCGGGACGACCTCGTGCGGCGGCGGTCCTTCCTCTCGCTCGCCGACGGGGAGGCGGCGTTCCGGGAGTCCCCCGCGGTGGACGCCTTCGACCCGGTGCTGAACCAGAACCCGGAAGTGCGCTACGGCGACGAAACGGCGTCCCTCACCGTGAGCGGCGTCGGCCCGCTGCATCTCGAAGTCACCGGGAAGACGCTCGCCCGCGGCCGCTTCCTGAACCGGACCGACATGCGCCGGCAGACGAACGCCGCCGTCGTCGGTTCGGAGGTCTTCACCGAGTTCGAGGGGAACCCGGACCCGATCGGCGAGCGGCTGCTCCTCGACGGGGTCCTGTTCACCGTCGTCGGCGTCCTGCAGGAATCGGAGGCCGGCCTCCTCAGTTTCGGCAATCCCAACCGCGTGGTCCTGATCCCGATCACCACCGCCCGCAGCCGCTTCGCCGGGGCCGACCGGATGCCGGTGCAACTCGGCTATCGGGTCCACTCGCTCGACGAGGTCGAACTCGCCGAGGAGCAACTCCGGGAGGGGCTGCGGCGGGCGCGCGACCTGCCGGAGGGCGCCGACGACGACTTCGAGGTCTTCTCGGCGGAGGCGCTGCTGTCGAGTCTGCGCGGCGTCCTCGTGGCGGTGGTCGCGGTCGGGACCTCGCTCGCGGCGATCAGTCTGCTGGCCGGGGGTATCGGCGTGATGAACGTGATGCTGGTGGTGGTGAGCGAACGCAGCCGCGAGATCGGCATCCGCAAGGCCATCGGCGCCGGCCACTCGCAGGTGGTGGGACAGTTCGTGTTCGAGGCGGTACTCCTCTCGGTGGCCGGCGGCGTCCTGGGCGCGGCGCTCGGCGTGGTGCTGCGTCTCCTGGCGCCGGCGTTCCTCCCGTCGCTGCCGATCGGGGCGCCGCCGCTCTTCGCTTTCGCCGTGGCGCTGGGGTTCTCGGTGACCGTGGGCGTCGTGTTCGGCACCTACCCCGCCGTGGTCGCCGCCCGCCGCGACCCCTGGTCGGCGCTCCGGGCGGAGTAGCGGGGACTCCGACCGGACGCGCTGTCCGTAGCCTTCGCTTTCGAGTAATATCCAGACGATGCGACAGCATGGCAACGAAATCGGGCTCTCGGCCGGTGACCTCGCGAACTACCTCGCTTGCCGCCACCTCACCGACCTCGAACTCGCCCGGACTCTCGGTCGTCTCGGCGCGCCGCAGCAGCCGGCCTGGAAGGAGGAGGAACGCCAGGTGCTGTTCGAGGCCGGCCTCGAACACGAGAACGCCTATCTGCGGCATCTCGAGCAGAGCGGCCGGTCGGTGGAGCGTCCGGAAACCGGGCCGGGCGCGACCGAGCGGGCCATGCGCCGAGGCGCAGGCGTCATCGTGCAGGCGTCGCTGCGGAACGGCCGCTGGTTCGGTCGGGCGGACCTCCTGCGCCGCGTCGAGGAACCGAGCCGGCTGGGCGCATGGTCTTACGAGGTCGTGGACACGAAACTGTCCCGGAACACGAAGGCCGGGACGATCCTGCAACTGTGCCTCTACTCCGATCTCGTCGCCTCCCTCCAGGGCCTCGAGCCGAAGCGCATGTTCGTCGTCTCCCCGGGAAGCGACGAAAAGGAACCCTTCGTCGAAGAAGAGTTCCGGTTCCCGGACTTCGCCGCGTACTACCGACTGGTCCGCCGCAAACTCGAAGACGCCGTCCGGGCGGGACAGGGCGCGGAGGAGATCGCCACCTACCCGGATCCGGTTCCGCACTGCGACCTCTGCGCCTGGCAGATCCGTTGTCTCGAACGCCGGCGCGCCGACGACGACCTGAGCCTCGTGGCCGATCTCGGCCGGCGGCAACGCAAACAGTTCCAGGCGTGGGGTCTGGGCACGCTGGCCGGCCTCGGTTCGCGGAAGGAACCCCTGCCCCGCCCCGAGCGCGGCTCCCCCGCCACCTACGAAGCCGCGCGCGACCAGGCCCGGATCCAACTCGAAGGACGAAAGCGCGGCGCGCCGTACCACGAACTCCTGCCCCGGGAGGAAGGCCGCGGCCTGGCGCTGCTGCCGGAACCCTCTCCCGGCGACCTCTTCTTCGACATCGAGGGCGCGCGCTTCGTCGGGCCGCACGGTTTCGAGTACCTGTTCGGCTGGACCGACGCCGATGGCGAGTACCACGCGCTCCCGGCTCTCGACCCCGCCGGGCGGGAGCCGTTCGCTGCCGGGGAGCGACGGATCTTCGAGAACTTCGTGGACACCGTGATGGATCGCTGGACGAAGTATCCCGACCTGCACCTCTACCACTACGCCCCGTACGAACCCAGTGCGATCAAGCGCCTGATGGGAACCTTCGATACCCGCGGCGAGGAAGTGGATCGGATGCTGCGCGCCCGCCTCTTCGTCGATCTGCACGCAGTCGCGCGCCAGTCGCTGCGGGCGAGCGTCGAGCGGTACTCGATCAAGGACCTCGAACCGTTCTACGGTTTCGAACGCGGCACGGACCTGCGCGCGGCGAACGACCATCGCCACCGACTCGAGCGGCTCCTCGAAACCGGTCGCCGCGCCGAAGTGTCCCGGGAAACGCTGGGCGTCGTCGAGGCCTACAACCGGGACGACTGCGCCTCCCTGATCGGGCTTCGCAACTGGCTGGAGACGATCCGGAACGACTTGGCCGCGGGCGGCGAGGAACTGCCGCGGCCGGAAGCGCCCTCCGGAGATCCCTCCGAAGCGGTCGCCGAGGAAGACGAGCGCGTCGCCGCCATACGCCGGCGCCTGCTCGCAGGACTCCCCGAAGACCCGTCGGACGACGAACCGGCGCAGCGCTCGCAACGGCTCCTCGCCTCCCTGCTCGGCTGGCATCGTCGGGAGAAGCGCGCGAGTTGGTGGGAGTTCTTCCGCCTGAAAGAAATGTCCGCCGAGGACCTGCAGCACGAGAACAAGTCCTTGGTAGGGCTCAGGCACGAAGAACGCCGGACTCCGAAGCGCGGTCTACCCACGGACCTCTACGCCTACGCACCTCAGGACACCACGATCCGGCGCGACGATACACTGTACGTTCCCGGCGGTGTGCGGCTCGGCAAGGTTGAGGAGATCAACCTAGCTGAGACGCGGATTGGGGTGAAGAAGGTCGGCAAAATGGTCGACACTCATCCTGGGACGATCTACGCTGCGGACAGGCCGCTCGATACAAGAGTTCTGGAGGACACTTTGTGGAGGCTCAGCGACCATGTCGCGACCGACGGAGAGAGCGCGACTGGAGACTTCCGAGCGTGCGTCCACCTGCTCCTCAGAAAACCACCCCGATCTCTGTCGCCCCGGACATCCAACGGCCCTTCGAAACCGGACGACAGTGCGGACTCCGCAGTGCGACTCGTGCTTGAGATGGATTGCGGCGTCCTGCCCATCCAAGGGCCGCCAGGAACGGGCAAGACCCGCACCGGTGCGAGGATGATCTGCGCCTTGGTGCGAGACGGAAAAAAGGTTGGCATCACGGGCCCGAGCCACACCGTGATCCGCAACCTGATCGATGCGACCCGCGAAGAAGCATCGAAGACTCACCTAGCCCTCCAGTTCGTCCAGAAAGTCCGCGAACCGTCGACGGAAGCAACGGGGCCGGTCCGGGAAACGAAACATAACGCGGAGGTGCTGGCGGCGCTCGCCGAAGGCACGGCCCGGGTTGCGGCCGGTACCTCGTGGATGTGGTCGCCGAAAAACTTCGAAACCTCCGTAGATGTCCTGTTCGTGGACGAGGCCGGTCAGATGTCGCTCGCCAACACGCTGGCCTGCGCCCACGCCGCTCCGAGCCTGGTGCTGCTGGGCGACCCGCAGCAACTCGACCAGCCGCTCCAGGGTTCGCACCCCGAAGGCGCCGAGGCTTCTGCGCTGGGACACCTGCTCGGTGAGCGTCGCACGATGCCCTCCGAACGGGGTCTCTTCCTCCCGCGCACCTGGCGGTTGAACCCTTCCATCTGCCGGTTCACTTCCGAAGTCTTCTACGAGGACTCCCTCATCCCCGTGCCGGATCTGGAAGGCCCGGGGCGGCACTCTCTCACCGGCGCAGGCGACCTCGACGGAGGTGGTCTCCGCTACTTCCCCGTGGCGCACGAAGGCAACCAGAGCGCTTCCCCCGAAGAGGCCGAGCAGGTCGCCGGCCTCGTGCGCCGACTGCTCCGTGACGGAGTGTCGTGGACCGATCGTGAGGGAAAGACGAGGCCGCTCACCGAACAGGACATCCTGATCGTCTCGCCGTACAACGCGCAGTTGGCAGAGTTGCGCCGCCGGCTGCCGGACGCCCGCATCGGCACCGTGGACAAGTTCCAAGGCCAGGAAGCACCGGTGGTCTTCTACAGCATGGCGACCTCCTCGGCCGAAGACGCGCCCCGGGGCATGGACTTCCTCTACAGCCTGAACCGGCTCAACGTCGCCACTTCGAGGGCGCAGTGCCTCACCGTCCTGGTGCTCAGCCCGAAACTCTTCGAACCGGAATGCCGGACCCCCCACCAGATGCGCCTCGCGAACGCCCTCTGCCGCTACCGCGAACTGGCCCTCCCCATTCCCCCGGACTTCACCGCCCGCTCCGACTGACCGCCCCCACGGCCCGGACCGCGCGCCGCCTCATCGTCGGCCCCCGGACCCACGGCGTTGCCGCGGCCCCCCTGCGACGACCGACCACCGCCGAACAGCGTCGCCTCTACCCCCTCCGGAGGCCCGAAGCCGCTCCGCTGCGCCCTGCCGGCGACGAGACGGGCGCCCACACCGGAGAGTGCCCCCCGACCCGGAACCCGCACGGCCCTGCGCCGCCGGGGACGCGGGGTATCGTCCCCGGTTGACTCTCGAAAGGCGCCGCTGCCTTTCGCCGCCCTCTCCGAGGCGGGAACGCGCTCTCCGCGGCGGCGCCGGCGTGAGGATCGGGGAGAGCGCGAACCGGAACCATGGAAACCACCGACCTTCGCTACCCCATCGGGAAGTTCTCGCCGCCCGACCCGATCACTCCCGAGGATGTCGGCGCCTGGATCGGCGACCTCGAAGCGCTGCCGGACGACCTCCGCCAGGCGGTCTATCGGTTGAACGACGAGCAACTCGATACCCCGTACCGGCCCGGCGGCTGGACCGTGCGGCAGGTCGTCCACCACCTGCCCGACAGCCACCTCAACAGTTTCCTCCGCTTCAAGTGGGCGCTGACCGAAGACCGGCCGGTGATCAAGGCCTACGACGAGGGCCGGTGGGCGGCGCTGCCGGACTCCCGGGAGCCCGTCGAGAACTCCCTCGCCCTGCTCGACGCCCTGCACCGGCGCTGGGTGAGCCTGCTGTCCGGCCTGACCCGGGAGCGACTGCAGCGCGAGTTCGTGCACCCGGACTCGGGGCCGGTCACACTGGCGGAGACGGTCGGCGCGTACGCCTGGCACGGCCGGCACCACCTGGCGCACATCGAGGGACTGGTCGACCGCGAGAAGTGGCTCGACTGAGGAGGCCCTTCCCGGACGCGACGACGAATCAGCCGGCGGCGGGAATCAGCCGGCGGCGGGACTCAGCCGGCGGCGGCCCGGAGGGCGCGCCGGACATAGGCGGGGTCGCCCAGACGGTGGCGGAGTTCGCGTTCGAGGCCGGCGATGGGGAACAGGTTCTGCGGCGCCCGGGGATCCTTGTGGGGAGTGGAGGCGAAGCTCGGGAGGAGCGCGGCGGTGCGGTCGGCGAGCGCCTGGGTCTCCTCCGGCGGCGCCTCGGCGGCGGATTCCAGCCGGACGATTCCGGACCACGAATGCGTTCTCGGCCCCGGGAGGCGGAGATACCAGGAATGGCGCGTCCAGGAAGTGCGGAAGCGGAACACCGGCGTTCGTTCGCCCGGTTCGAGCGCGGTAATCGTTTCGGCAGCGCCGGCGACGCCGTCGAGGTATCGGACCCGATGCGTCTTGATGTAGCCGACGGTGCGCGGCAGGTGTGCCCGTCCGTAGAGCGGGCCGTCCACGACGATCAACTCCGCCTCGCCGACGCGGCCGGCGACCTCGATCTCCAGCGCACCCAGTTCTTCCTGCAGCGCTGACGACAGCGCCTCCGTTCCTTCACCGGCGATGCCGCGGGGGCGGTACTCCCCGGCGGGCGTGCGGAACGGTTGCGGGTTCCCCGGCGCGAACAGCCAGCGGCGCACCTCGACCGGAGCGATGCGGGCGCGTTCCTCGACGACGGTTGCGCCGGCGGCGCCGGAAGCGAGGATTCCCTGGCGCGGCGGCTCCGGTTCCTCCTCGATCCAGGCGTGGGCTTCGGTGCGCCGGACGCCGTCCACGAAGACCAGACGCGAGGGCGGCGGGCCTGCCTCCGGGCAGATCGGCCGCCAGTCGCCGGGCGCCGCCTCGACGCCGGGATCTATCTCCGGCTCGGCGCCGGTCTCGGTGAGGCCGCCGAGCGGCGCGCCGAATTCCGGGTCCCAGGTCTCGACGGCGACCCGCTGCGGCACGGTTACGAAGCGATCCGTTCGACGCTCGCGGTGGCGGAGGTCTTCGAGACCCGGAACTGCACCGGGATCCGTTCCGCCAGGTCGCGCACATGGGTGACGAGGCCGACGGTGCGGCCCTTCGCGCCGAGTTCCTCGATGGTCGCCGCCACCGTGTCCAGCGTGTCGGCGTCGAGCGAACCGAAGCCTTCGTCGAGGAAGATGGATTCCAGGCGCGCCGCGCCCGCCGCCGCCAGTTCGCTGATCTGGTCGGAGAGCGCCAGGGCGAGAGCGAGCGAGGCGAGGAAGGTCTCGCCGCCGGAGAGCGTCTTCGAAGACCGGGTTTCGTCGGCGTTCCCGTGATCCACGATGTCGAACTCGAACTTCTCGTTGTGCCGGAAGGAGTATTGACCGCCGGACAACTCGACCAGGATCCGGCTCGCGTCGGCGGTGAGGCCGTGGAAGGCCGCCGTGAGCAGCCAGCGCTCGAACCGATCGGCGCGCAGGTGCGTGTGGAGCGCGCCGGCGACGGCGGCGGCCTCGCGGGCGGCCTTGCTCTCGCTCTGCAGCCGGCGCCGTTCCTTCCGTTGCCGCCGGACTTCGGCGAGGTCCCGGCGCGCCCCTTCGAGCGCCGTGTCCGCGGCCCGCTGCGGATCGCCCCGGAGCGCGACGCCGCGCTCCGAGAAGAGATCGACCAGGCGCTCGCGCGACGCCGTTCGTTGTTCGTCGAGTCGTCGGGCCTCCTCGTCGTGGCGCTCGACCGACCCTCGCACCTCGGGAAGGGTCGCCGCCGCCCAACGCTCCAGTGCCTCCCAGGCGCCGAGCAGGCTGCCCCGGTCCGGCGCCGGCGGCTCCAGGTCGGACAACCGGTCGCGGGCGGCGTCGAACCGGGACCAGGCATTCTTCTCGCGCGCGTCGAAGCCGCCCACTTCCTTCTCGGCGGCCCGGAGAGCTTTCCGCTCGCGCTCCAACCGAGCCTCCGCCTGCTCGATCACGCCGTCCGCCCCGGCGATGGCGGCGAGCGCCTGTTCGGCTTCCGGGCGTCCGGGCTGACCGGCGAGCGTCGCGGTCACCTCCGCGTATTCCTCGTTCGCGCTCTTTCGCTTCTGCTCGGCCGCGGCGTGCGCGCTCGCCGCTTCGTCGCGCCGCTTCCGGGCCGCCTTCTCGGTGCGCTCGGCCTTCCCGAGGGCAGTTCGGAGGCCGTCGAGCCCCGCCGCCTCGCCGCCGGACGGGAGTTCGCAAACCTCCTGTTCGCAGACCGGGCACGGTTCCCCGACGACCAGACCGCCGCGCAGGGAATGCGCCCGGTGCGTCCGTTCCGCGCCGGCCAGCGTTTCCCGCGCCGCCGACACCTCCGCTTCGGCATCGTCGCCGTGTTCCTCCGCCTCCCGGAGCGCCGCCTCGGTACTTTCGGCCTCGCGGGCGGCGGCCTCCTTCCGGCCGACGAGACGGTCCCGGCGCATCCAGTCGTCGCGCACGCGGCTCAACGCCACGGCATCCCCCAGCCGGTTGCGTTCGGCCCCGGCGGCATTCCGGTCCGCCTCGGCCCGGGCCAGCGCGTCCTGCGCGGCTCGCCGGCGCTCCTCGGCCGCTTGCCGCTCCGCGCCGAGATCGCGCACGGCGCGAGGGGTATCGGCGGCGGCCAGCGCCTCCATCTGCATCTTCCCCCGCCGCCGCTCTTCCGCGACCGCTCGCTGCTCGCTCTCCCGCTCGGCCTGCCGTTTCGTTTCCTCCCGGGTCTCGGTCTGCAGGCGCTCGAGCGAATCCACGCGGCGTTCCCGTTCGGCCTCCGCCGCCTCGTCGGCTTCGGTGAGGTCGGCGAGCTGCGCCTCCAGCAACTCGATCCGGCCGGCGGCCTGCTCCTTCCGCCCGCGGGCCCGGTCCCGGACGCGCCCGTACAACCCCAGACCCAGCAGTTTCGACAGCAGCGCCTGGCGGTCCCGCGGCGCCTGGCGCAGGAATCGGGCGAACTCGCCCTGCGGCAGGGCGACGCAGGTGGTGAACTGCTGGAAGTCGAGACCGAGGAGCCGGCGGATCTCCGGGTCGAGGGCGGTGGCGTTCCCGGCGAGCACTTCGTCGCCGCGTTCGAGCCGCGCTTCCTTCGTGGTCGCCCCGGACTTCGTCCGCCGCACGACGCGCACCGCCGTATAGCGCTCGTCGCCGAGAGCGAAGTCCAGCCGCACCCGCGCTTCCTGCCGGCCCTTGGTGATGACCGGCTCCACCAGTCGTTCGCCGAGGCGCGGCACCTTGCCGTAGAGCGCGAAGATCATGGCGTCTATCAGGCTCGACTTGCCCGCGCCGGTCGGGCCGGTGAAGGCGAACAGGTCGGCGTCGCCGAATTCGACGCGGGTCTTCTGCCGGAACGCGGTGAACCCTTCGACTTCCAGGGACTCAGGCCGCATGTGCTTCGTCCCGTTCTTCGTCCCGTTCTTCGTCGAGGAGTTCGGCGAACAGGGATTCGACGCGCCCGTCGCTCTCGCCGCGTTCCTTCAGGTAATCGCGGAAGAGATCCTGCGGCGGCCGGCCGCGCGCCCGGTCCGGCGCCGATTCCGCTCCGGCCTTCCCCCGCGGCACGCGGACCTCGACGGCGTTCGGGAACAGGTCCCGCACTTCGTCCGCCAGACCGAGGCGCGGCGGTTCGTCCACCACCACGAGCAGGTACCCGTCCCGGTGGGTCCCGGTCAGCGCCTTCAGGTCCGCCAAAGTCCCGTGGATCCGCCGCAACTTCTTCCCCGCGGACAGCGGGACGATCTCCACGCGCGCCGGTCGGCCCGGTACGGCTTCGACCACCTTCACGCTCTTCGCGTCCTCGGTCTCGCCGAAGTCGAGTTGCAGCGGCGAGCCGCTGAAGTGGATCGGACACCCGCCCGCGATCGTCTGTTCCCGGTGCAGGTGGCCGAGCGCGACATAGTGGAGGTCGTTCGGAAACGCGGTGCCCGGAACGCTGTACTCGAAGACCGTGTGCGCCGACCGTTCGCCGCCGCCCATCCGGCCGCCGTGGACCATCGCGTGGCCGACCAGCAGGTTGACTTCCGCCGGGTCGGCGCCGGCGGTGAGGCGGCCGACGATCCGGGCCAGGCGCTCCGCATACTTGCCGGCGTGTTGGTCCGGGTCCTCGGCCATCAACTGCTCCGCCCGGACGATGCCCCGCTGCGAAACGAAGGGCAGGAGCGCGATCCGCGCCCGCTCCCCGGACGAGGTTTCGAGCCGGACGACGCCGCCCCGGTCCGGCGGCGCCACCGCGCCGAGCATCCGGACGCGGCCGAGTTCCAGCAGCGGACGAACCGCCTGCAGCCGGCGCGGATGGTCGTGGTTGCCGGCGATCGCCACCACTTCCCGGCCGCGCGCCAGTCGCAGCAGCGCCTCGTACACGATCTGCTCCGATTCCGGCGACGGCGCCGCGGTGTCGAACAGGTCCCCGGCGACGAGCACCGCGTCCACCTGCCGGTCGTCGGCGATCCGGGCGATCTCGCCGAGGACGGCGCGGTGTTCGTCGGCGCGGCTGCGGCCCCGCAGCAGTTTCCCGACATGCCAGTCGGCGGTATGGAGGAAACGCATCGTCTTCGCTCTACAACCCTTCGAAGGGGTCGTCGGGGTCGCCTTCGGTATCCCCGCCGGGCGCGGCCGCTTCGCCGGCGCGGGTCGCCCAGGCCGGGAACGGGAAACGGGTGACCAGCGGGATCGGCAGTTCCGGTTGCGAGACGATCATCGTCCCCGGTTTGAGGATCGTGGAGCGCTGGCGGTGGACCGCCGGGAGGAAGCCGTATTCGTCGCGCCCGGACTCGGCGGAGTCCAGCCGGCCCACGACCCGGAGCGACGAGTTCGCCACGATCCGGCGCTCCACTTCGCTCGCCGTCTGCTGGGCGCCGATCAGGATGATGCCCAGCGAGCGACCGCGCTCGGAGACATCCACCAGGATCTCCTTGATCGGACTCCCGCCGTCGCGGGGCGCGTACTTGTTCAGTTCGTCGAGCACCACGAACAGGAGCGGCCGCTGCGCCCCGGCGCGTTCCTTCTCGTCGAAGGCGCGCCGCAGGGTCACGCCGACGACGAACCGTTTGGCGCGGTCGTTCAGGTTGTGGAGATCCACCACGGTGACCTGAGCCTGCCGCCGGATGCGGTGGCGCTCCGGGTTCGGCACCTCGCCCCGGATCAGCGGCTCCAGGTGGCGCACCGCGCCGAAGAGGCGCCGCACCAGGGCGTTGACGGTGCCGGCGCCGAGGGCGCGGCCGGCCCAGTCGTCGCGGGTCTCCTCGCTCTGGACCCGTTCGGCGATGAACTCCGCCAGGGAACGGAAGTCCGTGAGGGCGCGCCCCTCGACCACGACGCCGCCATCCTCCAGGCTCTCCACCTGCGCCAGTTTCGCCGCCACATTGTGGATGGCGATCGTGTACTGCTGGCGGTCGTCCTCGGCGTCCGTGAACACGAAGGGCAGCAGCCGTTCCCGGCAGAACTCCGCCAGCGTCCAGAAGAACGAAGTGACGCCGGTATGCCGCGTCGCCACCTCGGCGGTCGCCGCCCGGTCGCCCCGCCGGGGCGGCGCCCAGAACTCGACGCTCTCGAACGGCCCCGGCTCGAGGCCGAGGCGCGCGTAGGCGGCGCGGTCGTCCTCCGCCAACTGCGTGTTGGCGCGGTCGAGGAAGAGCAGGTCCTCGCCCTTCACATTGAAGATCAGCGCCTTGGTGTTGAGCGCTTCGCCGCCGAGCGCGCCGGAGCGGAACAGGCTGAACAGCAGGAAGGTCGCGTAACTGGTCTTCGTCGCGACGCCGGAGATCCCGCTGATGTTGACATGGGCGCCCCGGGAACCGTCCAGGAACTCCAGGTTGACGAACATCGGCTCCCCGTCCCGCGTCAACCCGGCCGGAAGCCGCTTCTCCATCCCGTCGAAGAAGAGCGCCCGGTCCCGCGCCTCCCCCGCCGCCCGGCGCACCTCCTCCCCGGGCAGCGGCGGCACGAAGATCTCCGGCTCGAAGCGGGTGGCCACCACCTGCGCCGCCTGGCTCACTTCGCCGGGCAGGATCCCCTCCTCGATCAGGAACACATCGGAGTCGAATCGCGCCCCTTCGTGCCGCGCCCGAACCTGCGTCACCAGCCCGTAGAGGCGCACGGTCTCCCCGCCCGGCAACCGGCGCTCGAGTTCGACGACCTCATCGAGTTGCAGGTAGGAATCCGGGTTCAGCGCCACCCAGAACGAAAGCGGCGTCGCATCCTCGGTCCCGAGCACGCGCCCCACGACGGACCCGGCCAAACTCCCGTCCACCGCGGCGACTCCCCTAAGCCGCAGGGGCTCCGCGCCGGCGCCCCCGGCACGAAGACTCCGACATGAGTTCCGGACAGACGAACTCGACTTCCACGCCCTCGCGCGCAAGCGCCTCGCGGCTGCACCACCAATCCTTGTCCGAGGCATTGACGACCGGCGGCCGCACGCCACTGGCCATCGCCACGGCAACGAACACGCGGTCGTCACGGTCGAAGGCTCTGAGAGTCTCGCTGTCGGGGAACTCGACGAAGCCCCGCTCCGGGTCCGGCGTTACCGGAACCTGGCGGCATCGAGTCTCGTCTCCCAAGTGGTCGGTGAGCCACAGGAAGAACTGATGGCCGATACCCGGCTCGCCCCGGGGTCGCAGGCGGCGTCGGTACTCCTTAAGGATGATTCCGGAATCATCCACCAAGATCGTCTCCTCCGTCTGTATGGTCTCGATCCGACCGATGCACGCCGTCACGCAGTCCGGACCGGCTTGGGGAGTCTCCCCGTTGGCCACCACGGCCACATTCGTGTCCATCACGACCGGTCGTCGCATGTCACGGCCCTTCTTCGTACTCTGAGTTTCGTCAACTCGGCGACCTCCCCGAACTGGTCGCCGAAGAAATCGTTCGGCCAATTCGCAATGGAGCCGTACGGGTCGACGGTCAGCGCCTCGATCGCGGATTTGTCTCGAGAAGACCGACAGAACCAGAGTCCGACCTGATCGCTGCTCAGCGTCTCATCCGCAATGCGAAGCTGCAGTCGCCGGAGAAGGTGTTCGCTGTGGCTCTCGATCAAAATCTGCACTCGACGGTGCCTGTGCGCATCGATCAAGACATCGGCCAAGCCAGACTGGATCGCCGGATGAAGATGTATCTCCGGCTGCTCGAGAATGATGGTGGAGTCCTCGGGGGCGTAGAAGCAGAGCACGAGAACCGGAAGAACCTGGGAGACGCCGAACCCCACATCGGTGATCGAGACTTCGGCCGCCTCGGCCGCCCTGCGAACCATGACCTGAAAGACTTGGAGCCCCTCGGCCAAAGGTTCGACTCGGAAATCGTGAATCAGTCCCAACTTCCGAAGCCAGAAGGCAACATGCTCCTCGAGAGTGCGCCGTTTGTGGCCCTTCCCGAGCGAGATACGATCACCCCGAGCCCGGGCAGCCAAGATGGCACCCACGGCCGATTCCCCTGCCCTCCCCATGTCACCAGGTCGCGCGCCCGTCCAATCGTAGCGCCGCTCCGGGTAAGCGCGCAGCGGACCCAAGTAGTGGATACCCCCCAACTGTTGGACGAACTCGAGTTCGAGATCCGCGAGGAACCCGGCGTTCTGGTGCTGGGTCACCACTTCGGTCGGGAAGCCATAACAACGGACCGGTGGCAGTCGTGATGGTCGGCCGCGACGGGGCATGAAGTCGAAGGACACACCGTCGGCCGACAGTTCGTGTCCCTTGTCCGTTCGGCGCATCCCGAAACGCGCCTCGCCCAGACGATAGCCCATCTGCTCCACGCTGACAGACTGCTGCCCTCCGTTCCGGTCGGCGGAAACGAAGAAGCCAAGAGTGTCGGTTTGCTCGATCTTCTTCCCCTCGGAGTCATTGACCGACAGTCTCTTCGTGGTCTTCCAATCGAGTTCGACCTCGATCGCAGTGCCGGAATCGTGTCTGTGGACGACCGTCCCGAAGTCGCCGAGATCCACGAGAGTGTGCCGATTTCCGAAGTGGAACACGCGACCCCGGTCGGAGGATTCCGAAGTCTGTTTCAGGAGCAGGAGAGACTGCAGCAGGCTCGTCTTCCCGGAACTGTTGGCGCCGAAGAAGCCAGTGATCGGACGGAGGACGATGTCTCCGGTGTCCTTCCAGGACTTGAAGTTTCGAAGACGGAGCCGCGTCAGCATGAGAGATTTCTCCGGGAATCCCGGGCGCCGGCACGGAAATCGAGCATGTTCGCGGCCGCGAGGCGGTCCAACTTCGCTTCGGACGACGGCGACCGGGTCACCCCCTCGCCGAACAGTTCCGTGCCGTAGGCGTCCAGGATGTTGCCGTCCACGAGGCGCGCCCGTTCGGAGCCTTGGATGCGGCGGGGCGTGTCGTCGGACCCGGGCGCCGGAAGGAGCCAGACGCTGCCGCGGCGGGCCGCCCGGCAGATGATCGGGCTGTGGGTCGTCACCAAGAACTGCGTCTCGGGGAAGCGGTCCACGAACCAGTCGCCGATTCGGTGCTGCCAATGGGGGTGCAGATGGGCGTCTATCTCGTCTATGGCGACGACTCCCGGCAGGACGACCGTGCTCTCGGCGGCATCTATTCTCGACAGCGCGTCGGCGGTCGGGTAGAAGGCGAACATGAGGCGCATCAGTTCGAGGGTCAGACTGAGGGTCGAGCGGTGGCCGTCGCTCATTTCGTCAATGGCGACCGGCGACCGGGAACCGTCCTCGATCACGACGCGCTCCCCGGTGACTTCGTGGATGCGGGCGCCGTGCGGGAGGAGGTCGGCGCCGTTGATGAAGTCCACGACGGATTTTTCGATGCGGCGAGCCTCATGGTCTCCCTGCAGACTCTTGATCTCGAGGTTCGTCAGCCAGCGCAGACATTCGCCGAGCGCCACATTCTCACCGAAGGCGGTCAAGTGGGGCGCCAGTTTCGGGTGGGTGAAGTAGAGCCGGTCCATCTCCGGGTCCGCGCCGGAGAAGCGGCGGAAGGGCCCGAAGGACGCCGAGAACCAGCCGCCTCCACCGCCCCAGACGGTTCGGTCGGCGAAGTTTCCGGACAGGGTCGGCGCCGCCCGGGGGCCGTTGTGCGGCAGTGCGGCCGACCGGGCGCCGATCTCGACGGTCACTTCGATCGGTTCGTCGGAGGTCCTGCCGGAACCGACCCACTCGTCGTCATCGTGCTGCCGCAGCACGGCCTCGACGACGGCGGTGTGCCGGTCGTGGGTGATCCAGCGCTCCCAGTCCTCGCGCGTGGCGTGCGCATTGGGGCCGCCCATCAGGGCCAGCGCCAGCGAGCGGACGATCGTGGACTTGCCGGCCCCGTTGTCGCCCAGCAGGACATGCCAGCCCGCCATCTCCGCCGGACCGAGTTCGAGTGTGAACTGCCGGAGCGACCGGATGTTCCGGATACTCAGTCGCTCGACATGCATGGGAGTGGACCGGAGCGGCGCGGCGTTCCGCTGCGGGCGTTCTTTGGCCGGACGAAGGCGCGCGGCCGTAGAGGGGTGTTCACGGGGAGGTCGTTCCGGGAGGGGCGGCCGGCGGGCGGCGTCCGTCTCTCCCGGGGCGATGGTAGCGAATCGGATCCGAGTGGGTCAGCGGGTCGTCCGGGCGGCTTCGATGGCTTCGAGCAGGGCCCGGGGAACGCCCGGCGGGGCCTCCCGGACCGGGGCGGAGAGGCGGCGGAGGGCGGCGCGGTCGGGGTGGGTGAAGCGGACGCCGGCGGCGCGGAGGCGGGCGGTGGCTTCGGCCTCCTGGCGGCGGTACTCGGCGCGTTCCTCCTCGACCACGACGGCGGCGGCTTCCTCCACGGCGCCGCGGTGCGGTTCCGGCAGGGACGCGAAGAACGACTCGTTCATCACGAAGGGCGCGACCAGGTGGAGCCAGCCGACTTCCGCCCAATACGGGGCGACTTCGTGGAAACCCCGCGAGAAGTAGTTCGTCGCCGCGGCTTCGGCGCCGTCTATGACGCCCTGTTCCAGCGCGGTGTACAACTCGCCGTAGGCCATCGGGAGGGGGCTCGCGCCGAAGGAGCGGAAGGCGGCGAGGTGGAGCGGGTTCTCCATCGTGCGGATCTTGAGTCCGGCGAAATCTTCCGCCGTTTCCAGCGGGGATTCGCGGGTCATGACCTGGCGCAGCCCGATGTCGAAGAAGCCGAGCAACCGCAGACCGCGCCGGCGCAACGCTTCGCCGAGCGCCGCGCCGACGGCGCCGTCGAGCGCCCGGTACAGGTGCGGCCGGTCTTCGAACAGGAACGGCAGTTCGAGCGCCAGCAGTTCCGGGGCGAAGGTGGCCAGCGGGGAGTTCGCCGGACAGGCCGCCTGCACCGCTCCCAGCACGACCAGTTCGATGACTTCGCGTTCGTCGCCGAGGGCGCTCGAGGGATAGACCGCCACGCGCAGGTCGCCGGCGGTGCGCCGTTCGATCTCCTCGGCGAAACGGCGGAGCGCCAGCGTCTGCGGCTCGCCCTCGGCGGCGGAGGCGCTGACCCGGAGGACCCGCCCGGACTCTCCGCCCGAAACGCCGCAGCCGACGCCCGGAAGGCAGACCGACGCGGCGGCGAGGCCGGCGCCCGTCGCGAAACGGAGCGCTGCCGACGAACGCCGTTTCCGAAGGAACCTCACGACAGCCCGAGCGCTGCCGGGAGCGCCAGCACGACCGGCGGGAAAACGGTGATCACCAACTGCGCGACCAGCATGAACGCGACCGGCCGCAGGGTCCAGGGAGCCACTTCGCGGACGCCGACCCCCGACAGGGAACAGGCCACGAAGAGCGTCGCGCCGTACGGCGGGGTAACCATGCCGATACACAGGTTCACCGATACCAGGACGCCGAAGTGCACCGGGTCCACCCCCAGCGAGAGCGCCAGCGGGAACAGGATCGGGACCGCGACGATGAGCGCCGAGATGCTCTCCATGAGCATTCCGGCGACGATGAACAGGACATTCGCGGCGAGGAGGAACAGCAGCGGCGTCGCCACCGCGCCGAGCGCCGCGCCGACCGCGACCGCCACCTGCTCGACAGCGAGGATCCAGGCGAACAGCGCCGCGGTGGTGGCGACGAACAGCACCACCGCCGAGCGGAGCGCGGAATCCAGCAGCGCCCGGCGGAGCGACGACAGCGAGAGCGTGCCGCCGAGGAAACCGACGAGGACCAGGTAGGCGACGGCGACGCCGGCGGCCTCGGTCGCGGTGAAGGCGCCGACGAGGATGCCGCCGAGCGCCAGCACCGGCATCAGCAGCATGGGGATCGCCGCGGCGAACTCGCGCAGCCCCGAGGTCGCCGGCGGTGCGGCGGACGAGGAGCCGGCCACATCGGGGGGCGGCGCTCCCGGTTCTTCTTCGGGCGACGATACCCGCCCGCGCCGGCTCCGTTCCCACCGGCGCGCCTGGCGGTAGCCGGTGAGCATCAGCGCGCCGCCGACGAGCAGCCCGGGAACGACGCCGCCGAAGAAGAGCGCCGCGATGGAAGTGCCGGTCAGATGGCCGACCACGATCAGGATGATGCTGGGCGGGATGATGGGGCCGAGGGCGCCGCCGGCCGCCTGGAACGCGGCGGCGAATCCGACCGGGTATCCCCGGCGGCGCATCGCCGGGATCATCACCGAGCCGACCGCGGCGGTGGAGGCGCTCGAACTCCCGGAGACCGCGGCGAAACCCATCGAGGAAGCGATGGAGACCACCGGGAGCGCCGCCGGGGCGCGGCCGACGAGCGCCAGCATCCGCTTCGCCATCCCGGAGACCAGCATCAATTCCCCGGCGAGGATGAAGAGCGGCACCGCCATGAGCGCCCAGGAGTCGAGCGCCGCGAACGATCGCTGCGCCGCCACTTCGAGGGGGAAGGAACCGTCGAGCAGCAGCGCCGTCAGCCCGCCGAGTCCCACGGCGAACGCCACCGGCACTCCGAGCGCCAGCAGGAGCAGGAGCGCGGCCAGGAGAACAACGGTCATCGCTCGCCGTTTCCCCCCGAACGGCGGCGGCGACCCCCGGTTTCGCTCGGGACCGCCGGAAGCGCAGCAGTCATCCGTCCGCGTTCCCCCCGCCGCGGGCGGACGACGCACCGGCGCCCACCGTGTTCCCGCTCCGACTCCCCGCCGTATTCCCCCTCCGGATCCGCGGCCCGGTCCGTTCCGTCGCCTCTCCGGCCCGGACGACCGCGCGACCGCCGGTCTGCCGGCTCCACCGGAGGTCGCCGGGGGTTACCGCGCCGAACCCCCACCGACGGTGGGGACGGTCGTCGGGCCCGGCGCTCCGACGCCCCGTCGCGGCGCCGGAGGCCCCGATCGAAGCGGAACCGTCCGCTCGCGGAACGGCGCAGCGGCGAGAGACCCTCATGGATCGCCGGGTGCGGTCGCCGCGCCGGCCGCCCTCCCCCCGACGCCGGCGCCCGCTGCCGGAAGCCCTCCCGGCGGCGACGCCGAGGCCGGCTCCAGGAACCGCGCCGCGGCCACCAGGGCGAGCAGCGCGCCGCCGACCGACACGGCGAGGGTTGGCCAGACCATGGAGACCCCGAGCGCCGGGGTGGTCTGGAGCGCCGCCACCCGCAGCAGCCGCGCGCCGAGAACGGCAAGCGCCAGCGACCAGGCGCCGACCAGCCCCAGAACGATTCGCTCCGCGAGCCGCCGCCGACGCTCGCCGAGACGCGGGGTCAGGTAGTCCACCGCCAGGTGCATCCCCCGGTCGAGACAGACCGGAGCGGCCAGGAACACCAGCCACACCTGGAGATACCGGGCGAGTTCCTCGGTCCAGGTCGGAGCGGCCGGCAACAGGTAACGACCGGCGACCTGCAGGCAGACGAGGAGCGCCAGACCGGCGAGCGCGGCGGCGGCGAGCCCCTCGACGACCCGGACGACAGCGCGGGTCAGACGAACGAAGGGGCGCAAACGGTCAGGGAGCCCGGCGGATCACCGGGTATCGCCGCGGGGAAGGAGCGCCGCGCCGCCGAGGGCGCCGCAGCCGGCGGGGCGGGGTCGTCCGCTCCTCGGCCGACAGCGCGTTCACGACTCGCCCGGCAGGGCGTCGGCGAGGAACACCTCGTCGCCGGTGCGGGCGGCGTGCTGGATCGCCTTGACGACGCGCAGCGAACGCAGCGCTTCCTCGCCGTCGAGCACCGGCGGCCGGCCCTCGCGCACCGCGGCCACGATGTCGGCGAGTTGCACCCGGTGCCGCGTCTGCGGATACGACCAGGGATCGTCGGTATCCACCCAGCGGGTCGTTTCCGGGGTGGACCCCGGCCCGGGAATGCCGTCGACTTCCCAGACCAGGAAACGGTCGTACTGCGCGTTCGCCACCACCGTCCCCCGGTCGCCGTGGAGCGACAGCAGCGACAGCAGCGCCGGCCGCACCGAGGTGGCGCTGGTGAGGGTGCCGAGCGCGCCGTTCTCGAACTCGAGCAGCGCGACGGCGGTGTCTTCCACGGCGATCTCGTGGCGCTTCGTCGCCGTCTTCGCCTTCACCGAGGCGACCGGCCCCACCAAGTGCTGCAGCAGGTCGAGGATATGGATGGACTGGGTCATCAGGCAGCCGCCGCCCTCCAGGTCCTCGGTGCCGCGCCAGGCGGCGGAGGCGTAGTAGGCCGGGGAGCGGCTGGCCTTGTCCACGGCGTCGGCGAGGTGGATCCGGCCCAGCCCTCCACCGGCGAGCAACCCGCGCAGTCGCTCCGCCACCCGGCCGAAACGCATCTGGAAGATGACGCCGAGACGGACGCCGCGCTCGCGGCAGACCCGGATCATCCGGTGCGCCGCGTCGAGACGCGCCTCCAGCGGTTTCTCGACGAGGACATGCTTGCCGGCCTCGGCGGCGGCGATCGTCATCTCGGCGTGGAGGCCGGTGGGAGTGAGCACGCAGACCACTTCCACTTCGGGGTCGGCGACGAGTCGTTCGTAGTCGGTGTACCAGCGGGCGCGCCGTGTTCCGCCGCGAAGGCGCAGGCGCGCTCGGAGTCCCGGGAGCAGACGGCGACGAGGCGCGCGCCTTCCACCTGTTCGAGTTCGCAGGCGTTGCAGCCGCCCGCCATTCCGGTCCCGATCAACCCGAAACCGAGCGGGCGCGCGCCGGCGGCGGCGCCGCCGGCCGACGCTCCGGCGGTCATTCGTCGGAGGGGATCAGGAAGAGTTCGGTCTGGATGGGAATGAGCCACTCGGCGCCGTCCGGGGTCACCGCCGCCGTTTCCTCGAACCGCGCATACCAGGTCTTCCCGTCCCATTCGGGGATCGGCGTGCTCAGGTGGAACTCGATGGAGACCCATTCCGATTCCTGCAGCGAGAAACCGACCCGGTCGCCGTAGGCGAAGGGCAGGTTGTCCGCGACCCGGGCGCCGATGTCGTGGGTCACATTCCCCACCGAATGGCCGTACACCCCGATCTCCGGTTCGGTGGTGGTCACCGCGTCGCCCCCGGCATCCGGCCCGACGCTGCGGTAGCCGGCGGCCTTCGCTTCCTCGCCGAGCGCCGACCAGAGTTCATGGCCGACGGTTCCGGGGATCATCCGCGCCGCGTAGCGCTCGCCGAAGGCCACCGTTTCCCGCCAGGCCGCCGCCAGGTTCTCGGGGAACACCGTCTCGCCGGGCGGCAGCACATAGGCGGCGCGCTTGATGTCCACGGCGAAGTGGAGGAATTTCAGGCCGCCGTCTATGCCCACGATGTCGCCGGGCAGGATCGGGTGGTCCGGGGAATGGATCGGCAGCAACTCCCCTTCCCGCACCACCCGCACCGTGCCGCCGCCGGTGAGGCCGAGGGCCAGGGCGCGATCCTGGATCCACCAGGAGAGGTCCTCGGCGGTGGTCACTCCGGGGGTGATGACCTCCCGGCTGAGCGCCTCGGTCATCCAGCGGGCGCTCCATTCGAGGAGGCGCCGGTAGGTTTCGGTCTCGGCGGCGGTGCGGGCGAGGCGGAAGTCGCGCACCAGCAGTTCGGCGGACACCATCCGGGCGGCGTAGCGGGGGCCGAGCGCCTCTTCGAGGAAGTCGCGCAGTCCGGCGGTGAGCCCGTCCGCCTCCGGCAGCGTCGGCGAAGTGTTGACCCCGATGCGCTCCGGGTCGAGCCGCTCGATCGCGGCGCGGAGGTGCGGCGTGACCCCGTCGGGGTGGTAGCCGTAGTAGGTCGTCTCGTCGAAGGCCTGTCCCACCACCGAGTTCGCCGGATGCTCGTGGGAGCCGATGTAGATCCGCCGCGGCCGGTCGCCGCCGTCGTCGTGGAACAGCCGGACGCCGCGCACGCCGGAGAAGCCGCCGCCGACCTCCTCGTGGAGCGGGTCGGGGTTGTTCTCCCGGTCGATGACCAGCCAGAGGGCGATCCCGTGGGCGCGCATGGCGTCGAGCAGCGGCGCGCCCAGTTTCCCGACCACCAGGTCCCGGGAGAGCGCGAACCGCTCCGCCGCCCCCGGAACCCCGTAGGGGTCCGGCGCGGGCTCGTCGGGGGCCGGAGTGCAGGCGCCGAGCACCAACGCCAGCGCGGCGAGCGGGAGAACGGGAACGACCGGATGCGAACGGAAAACAGGCATGGCCTCCGAATCATGTCCTATCCGTAGCCCGGACGCCCTCCGGGCCGGTCGCCGCTCTCGCCGAGCAGGGCCGCGCCACCCGGCCTCGGTCGAGACACCGCCTCCGGCGGCCGCCCCGGCTATTCCAGGTCGCCCAGCGCTTCCAGGAATTCGGCCACGACCCGCAGGTCGTCCCCGCTGTCGATCGCGATCGGCTCGAAGTCCGGGTTCAGGGGACTCAGGGTGATCCGCTCGTGGCGCCAGGAGTCCCCTTCGACCCTCTTGCGGCTCGCATAGCGCTTGACCGTCCAGCGCTCGTCCGTCTCCGGGTCCACCGCAGCCCGCAGCGCCGCGAGGACGATCATCCCTTGCCGGGTTCCCGCGACCGGGCCGCGAAAGAGGCAGAAGGCGCCGTCCGGGATCCGCGGCTCCATGGACTTCCCCACGACCTGCGCCACGAACATCCCTTCCCGCAGCCGATGCCGGGTCTCCACTTCGACCCACTCGTCACTCGACTCGTCCTCCACCTGGGTCTCGCTGAACGCGCCGGCGGCCGCCCGCAGCGGGACGAGCGGAACGCAGGTTCGGTAGCGATCCCCGGGTTCCGGTTCCACCAGACGAAGCCGCGGCGCGGGCGCCTCCTCCGCCGCGGCGCTCTCTTCACGCGGCTCGAACGCCCCGGGCCATCCGCCATGCGCCTCGATCACTCCGTCCACCTCCGCCATTCGGCGGATCATCTCGCCGATCGCGGCGATGATGCGCCGGTAGTGGCCCAGGTCCTCCTCGGTGAGCGTCCGCCCCTTCCGATCCTTCAACCACTTCTCCGCCGGCCGGTAGCCGCCGATGGAGAAGGTCCACACCTCCGCCGGGACCTCCTCGCAATACCGCTCCTCGTTGAGCCACACTCGCCCCTTGCCGGTCGTCTCCGAGAAGCGCACCCGCCCCACGCGGTGGTTTGCGAGGACCACTCCCGGCGCCGACCGCCACTCGACGGCGTCCGTGACTTCGGTTTCCAGGAGACTGAGTTCCGTCAGTCGCCGTCCGAGCCCCGCCAGCCGCTCGAACAGGGCCCGACTCCCCGGAAGGGGCACCCGCGGAAAGTCCGACTTGAGGAAGTCGGCATAGCGGCTCCGGTACTCCGGACTCGACAGCACCGCGTAGAGGTAGTGGAAGGCGTCCTCCGGCCCGAACGCGGAGCGCAGATCGCCTGCCCCGTCGGCGGTGAAGCGAAGGCCGAGGCGCTGCGAGAGTTCCTCGAGGAACCGGCGCGACAGGTTCGGTCGTCGCCGTGCCGAGACGTGCGAGGACGGAGTCTCAGGCTTCATCGTCAGCGGGAACAGGTGGCCGATCTCCCTCGTCGCTCCCGACACGGCGCACGACTCCGCGGGCCAGCGAGTTGCGGAACAGTGGCGCCACGACGCGGCGCCGCCCGACTGTTGCCGACACGAGATCAGCGCGAGGTTTCGTACTCGTGGAGAGGAAACAGGTATGCCCCTCCCTTGTTGCTCAGCGTCGTCCGAAAGTCCACGATCGCCCGGCTCACGCACACATGGTCGAAGGTGTTCTCCGCCACTTGCCGCACCGACACCAGCGCGAGATTCACCGGAGATAGAGGAGGAAGAGCGAACTGATGTCGACCGACTCCACCGCGTGGTGCCCGACGAGGAGGTTCGATACGACCGGGCGCCAGTCTCGTCGGCACTGCCTCGTCGTGACGATGGCGAGATTCTCTCTCTCTCTCTCTCTCTCTCTCTCTCTCTCTCTCTCGCAAAGCATGTGCCGCATCACGTCCGCCCGTGGCCGACAGATGAAGCCGCCGCTCACTCCCGAGTACCAGGTCCACCGCACATCGAAAGGACGGTAGAGAATGGGTACAAACACACCTTTCGACTCGCGGAGATCCCTCTGCGCCCAAGTTATCTTCCAGTCTTGGGAATCCTGGCGCAGTCCGTACGCTTTCCTGGCGTCCTCCGGGTCGCGGGCCCGAAAGTCGGAGACGACCTCCTGCATCTCCTCGAGAGTCATCCGTATCGTCAGGCTGTCCCGCGCCGTGACGATGCCGACGGAATTCAACGGAAATATGTCGGTGAGTTTCCAGCCTTTCGCGTACTCCTCGGCGAGGGCTTCATCACGCGGCACGAACAGGAAGAACGGCTTTCCCGGAACCAGTCGCCGCCACTCCGTGGTCGCCGAAGTCTCCTTCTCCAACCACGCGTATTTGCCCCCCCCCCCCCCCCCCCCCATTTCGCGCCGACCCCACCGGTCGGCGTGGAGGACCTGCGAAGACCGGGCGGGGCTGTTCCCGGCCACGAAGAGTCCGATCCCCACTCCCTGCTGGATGTCGAACACGTTCTGGTCCACGCCTCCGTCCGGGGCGCGCTCCTTCTTCTTCGCGTTCCCGTGGAGGTCGAGGAGGTGGAGCGTCCCGAAACCCTGCATCAGACTCTCGCGCAGGCCCCGGAAGGTCGGGCTGTCCAGGTACCCGTGGTTCGTGATGAATCCGAGGACGCCGCCGCCGGAGCGGGTGAGGGCCCACTGTCCGTAGCGGAGGAACTTCACATAGTCGTCGTTCAGCCACTTCGGGTTCTTCTCGCCCAGGGGCCGCCCTGCGACGGAGAAGTAGTCCTCCAGGCCGGTCTCCTCGCCGTCCCTGCCATGCAGCAGGTCGCGGATCCACCGGCCCCGGTTCGCCGAGTGGCCGGCGTACGGCGGGTTGCCGAGGACGACGGTGAACCGCCGATTGTTCTTCGTATCGTTCACGGCCTTCGACTCTTGTGCCAAGGCCGGGATCGAGATCTCCAGGCGGCCGGTGAAGTCCTGGGGCGGCTCCAGGGTGTTCGTGAGATAGACATGCGCCCGGCCGTCGTCGTCGAACCGGTAGCCGGTCTCCCGGAGTTTCAGGCTGAGGTTCAGGTGGGCCATGGCGTAGGGCGCCATCAACAATTCGTAGCCGTGGAGACGGGGCAGGAGATGGTCGCGCACATAGCGGTTCCAGCGGTCCGCGACTTCCCGCTCCGAGCATTCCTCGGCTTCCCACTTCTCCGTCAGCGTGCGGTGGATGCAGTCCACCACCTCCACCAGGAAGGTGCCGGTTCCGGTGGCGGGGTCGAGGATCGACACGAACGGGGCGGCGGGGGCCACGCTGTCGGGAACGGCGAGTCCGGGGCGGCGGCGCGAGACCTCGGCCCAGGTCGCCGTGTCCGCCAGGCCGTCGCCCAGCCCGAACTCGGAGCGGAGCAGGGCGTCCACGGAGCGGACGATGTAGCGGACGACCGGGCGGGGCGTGTAGAAAACCCCGCGTTCCGTCCGCCGGGCCGGGTCGTACCGGCGCAGGAAGGACTCGTAGAAGTGGACGACCGGATCCTCGTTCCGCCGGCGCCGGCGGAAGTCGCGCAGGACCGCCTCCAGGTTGGCCGCGTCGAGCAGGTCCACGACTTCCGAGACCGCCAGTTCGTCGAAGTCGAGCGCCGCGTTGACGCCGGCCCCGGAGACCGCCCGCTCGCCTCCCAGGAACGCCTCCAGCAGGTCTTTCAGGAGCGGATTGGTGCGCAGGTACCGGGTGAGATCGCCCTCTTCCGCACCGGCCGGGTCCGTGATCCGTGCCGAGAGCAGTCCGTAGGCGACCGTCTGGGCGTAGGTGTCGGCGAAGTCCTTCGGCGTCAGGTCCTGGACCAGGGCCTCCTTGAAGGCCTTCATCAACTTCGTCACCCAGCCCCGTTCGGTCTCGATACGGAGCGCCGCCTCGACGCGATCTCGAATCCCCCGGGCCAGTTCGGCGAGGCGCGCGGACAGCCGGTCCGCGGTCCGGATGACCTCCCGGAGGCCCACGGTGAACGCCTCCCGCCACTGCCTCCGCCAGGCGTCGAGATCCGTCTCGTCATCCGGCCAGCGCAGGCGAGTCGTGAGATCGTCCGCCACCCGGTCGAGATGCAATTTCGTGTCGGACCCGTCCCAGCCGAGCACCTTCAGGGTCGGCAGGCCGCCGGTCTGCCCGTCCGTGAAGTGGGCGAAACCGATGGCCCGGTCCTCTCCGTCCCCGAAGAACGAGATGAACAGCAGGTCCCCGGCGTTCCACGACGGCAGATCCGCGCTCGCGCCGGCGCCGCGGTTCTTCACCGTCACGCGACTCAGGACCCGGCGCAGCGCCACGACGGGCAGGCGCTTCCGCGCGAACTGGACGAAGAAGATGCCCCACGGCTGTCCCGCGGAGAGCGGGCGCAGTCGCCGGATCCACTCGATCTTCGCCCAGTTCCCCTCGTCGATCCCGAGTTCCTCCGGGGAGAAGTCGAAGAACAGGCCGTCCACCGATTCGGTCTCGATCGGCCAACCCAGTTCGTCCCGGAGGAACGGCAGCAACTCCTCGAACCGCCGGATGGAGGCGAGCGCCTCGCTTCGTTCCCTCCCCATGTCTAATTCAACTCCATCCAGCAGCGCAACTTCGGCTCCACGCCCATCGGGGCGTCCACTCGCTTGAGGTAGGTGTCCTTGATGTGGGCCAGCACCTTCCGCCGGACTCCCAACAGCGTCTCTTCGGGTGTCTCGCAGCGCCGCGGCGTCTCCCGCGTGGAGCGGATGCTCGCCACGATCTCCCCTGCATCCTCGAGGACCTGGCTCCGGTCCAGGTCGTAGAGATACCACCGGGTGACTCCGGCATCCACGGTGAACTCATTCCCCTCCGGGTCGAGAGCGGGCAGGCCGTAGCAGAAGAAGACGGCCCGCGCTCTCCCGGATACCCGTCGCCGCCCGCTGAACGCCCCGTCCGGCAGCAATCGCAGCCGGCCCTCCAGATCCGGATCCTCCCGCAGCAGCGCCTGGAACTCCAGGTGCATGTTCTCGACGGCCGACTTCCGGCCCTCGTAGGCCTCGTTGAATTCCCGGAGAGCCTCGTAGTCGTCCTCGGGGGTGAGCAGTTTCCGCCCCTCGATGCCGAGTGTCGCGGCGATGAGCAGCGTCTTCCGGGTCACCCGCTTATAGAGCGACAGGAGATCGTTCAACTCCTCCGGCGGCAGGAAATTCCAAAACCGCACCACCCCGCGCTGATCCCTCTCCTCGGGCCGGTCCTCGATCAGCCGGCGCTCGATCTCCGGATCCAGCCGCCGATCCACTCGTCCGATCCGCTGCATGAGACGCACCGGATTCCAGTGGAGATCGTAGTTCATCATCCGGGTCGCGTCCTGGAGGTTCAGCCCCTCCGACAGGACATCGGTGGTGATCAGGATCCGCGTCTCCGTCTGACCCTCCCGTCGCAGACCCTCCAAGGAACTCCCGTTGTAGTACGGAGAGAACCTCCGGATGACCTCCGCGCGATTCTTGCCCGATGACCCGTCCAATTGCTCGAGCCGTTCGACGCCTTCCGCCTCCAGGCGCCGCGCCACATACCGGGCCGTGTCCGCGAACTCGGTGAAGATCAGCACCTTCCGGCTCGCCGGATCGTCGGACCGCAACAGATGCAGGAGGGTCTGCAGTTTGTCGTCGCCGCTCGAATCCAGAGCCTGTATGTCCTCCAGGAACCCTGCGACTCGATCCAGGTCTTCGTAGGTCTCCCGCAGCATCTCGGGGATCCGGTACTCCGATCGCTTCAGGCGTACCATTTCTTCCCGCATCTCGGGCAGCACCAGATCCTCATCGCCCTCCCGCTCTTCGTCTTCGCTCCAGTACTCTCCCCTCCTGCTCGTCGCCTCCGCGATCGTGGCGGCGTGTTCCTCTCTCCACTCTCTCGCCGCCCCCTTTTCCTCTTCGCTCTCGCTGTGGAGTTCGACGAAGGCGAGCAGTTTGCCCATGAGGCGAACACAGGACAACTCGAAAGCCGTCACGGAACTCTCGAATCGCTTGAGAAAGTTGGTCCGAATCAATCCGACCACCTGCCTCTGTCGGTTCTCTTCCAGCGGATCGATCTTCTCGTTCGGGCCGCAGTACCAGTGCAGGGGATAGTACATCGGGAGCGTGAAGAGTGGGCTCCGGCGTTCGAACGCCTCCTCCACATTCCGAAGCAGTCCTCCGTAGGTCTTCTGGACAGAGTACGCCGCGACCCGGGGCGGCTCCCGTTTCGGGAAAACCGCCGCTTGGCCGGACTCGCCCCGCTGACTCTCCTTCGCGTAGGCGCGGCTCCGCTGCACGACGAGTCCGCGGAAGATCGCATCGCCTCCCAAGGCCTCCATCGTCTCCGACGACCGGTCCGCAAGGCCGACGCCCTCTCCGCCGATTCGGTCGAGAAGTGCCTGCTCCACCTCGACGAAGTGCTGGCGCAGTTTGTTGACCCCCAGTGTCTTCCCGAAGTACTGCTCCTTGCGGCGCGTGAACAGTTCCGCCATGTGCCGGAAATCGCTGAGCCGGTTGTTGATCGGCGTCGCCGTGAGCAGGAACACGGTCTTTCGGCGGATCTTGGGGTCCAGGAGATCGTAGAGCCGGTAGTAGCGGGACGGCGGCACCGATTTGGTGCCCCGGCGGCCCACATTGCGGAAGTGATGCGCCTCGTCGATGACAACGGCGTCCGCCAGGTCGGCGACTCGCGCGAAGCGGTCGGGGAACTTCCCCTTTCGACTGAGGTCGGTGTGGTTGAAGACGACGAGGTTGCTGAAGTCCGATCCGCCGCCCAAATGTCTGAGCAGGCGCTCGAGGTGCGGTTCCCAGACCGCTTCTCTCGCCGCCTTCGGCGCGAACAACACGACGCGCTTCCGCTCATGCAGTATGAGACGCTCGATCAGCATGAGGCCGACGAAGGTCTTGCCGAGGCCGACGCCGTCGCAGAGGAAGGCGCCGCCGTGCTGCCGGGCGATCTTCAGCAGCGCCCAGTAGGCTTCCTTCTGGTAGCGATCGAGACGCGGGAACATCTCCGACTCGTTCTCGTCCCACTCGCTGGCCGTCAGTTCGTGGCCCCGGAAGTACTCCCGAAGCGCCTTGGCGTAGATCTCGAAGGGCGAGAAGGCGCGAACATGCCGCTCGACCGTCTTGATGACGGCGTCGGTCGCCGGCCGAGCCCGCTTCCAGTGCTCTTCGAACCAGTCGCGGAGTTGCGCCACCTCGCGAGCACTCTGGATCTGGACATTGAGTTCGATGTTCCGCGTGAGTCCGGGCTCGGTGAAGTTGCTCGAACCGACGAGCGCCTGCGAGCCGATGATGTCCATCTTGCCGTGGGTGAGGTATGCCTTCGCGTGGAACTTCGCCCGGTCGTAGAGGCGGCACTCGATCTGGCCGCTCCGCAGCGCTTCCAGGATCGCCGGTACGCCGTGGAGGAACGGGTTGCCGTCCTTGTTGGACTCGATGCTGCGGTCCAGTTCGCCGATGGCGCGCCCCTGCGCGGCCTGGTGCAGCAGATGACGGGTGCGCTCGGTGGTGTCGGAGCCCATCAGGATGCGCACCTTCTCGAGTTGCTGCCACTTCCCGTCGAGGGCGAGCAGGGCGCCGATCTCGAAGAAGCCGGTGGCCACATCGAACTGTCGGGCGATGGCCGTCCACTCCTCCAGGTAGCGGAGTCCGGTCCAGCCGGCGACGCTGTTGTCGACGACGAAGAGGTCCCGGCCGCCGGCGTCAGTTGGCATCGGGCCCAATTATGTGCCGGAGGCGGCAGAAACGGGCACCGACCGGTGGAGGGCGGACGGAATCGGTGCGGACGGCCTCACGAGCCGCGCCCCCTCCTCGCGCTCGGGTTCGCCGACCCCCCGCGCTTTCGTCACCGGCCCCGGGACAGCCCTCCGGCAGACTCGGCGATGGACTCTCCCCGGGCGCAGCGGCGATAGAGCCGCAGCGCGACGGAGCACCGGGCGGCCAGATAGCCGGTGAACGGCGCGTATCCCTCGGACTCGGCGCGCTGCAGGAAGCCGAGGTACTCCTCCCGGTCCGCGACGGGGACGAGGGCTTCGGGGTAGCCGCTCCGGCGCAGGATCAGGTCGGTGAGGAGGCGGGCGAGTCGGCCGTTCCCGTCGTAGAACGGGTGGATCGCCGCGAACCGCCCGTGGAATTCGGCGGCCACGGCGACCGGATGCGTCCCGCCGTCGAGACGATCCCGGACCGAGGCCAGCAGATCCCGCAGGGCTTCCCCGGTCTCTTCGGGCGGCGTGAAGACCTTCGTTCCCTCCGCGGTCTCGACCGAGTTCGGCAGGACCTTGTAGGCGCCGACGGGCCGCGCAGGCGACGGCGGCAGACCGCTCTCGGCGGCTTCGTGCTCGACGACCGGCCGCATGACAGCGCCGTGGAGGCGGAGGACGAACGCTTCGGTCAGGATCTCGTCATCCGGACCGGTGAGAGCGGCTTCCACTTCCGAGAGGGCGTCATCATGGCCGCGGATCTCCAGGACCTCCCGGAGCGGTTTGCCCGGCGGCAGGGCGCCGTCGAGCAGGTAGGCCTCGGTCTCCGCGAAGGTCAGCGCGTTGCCCTCGATGGCCGTGGAATGATGGTTGGCGGCGATTCGCAGGCGCCGCCGCACCGGATCGTAGGTATCGCTGGACAGGGGCGGGAGGTTCTCGAACTCGCGCATCCGTTCGTCCAGCGCGGCGAGGGACTGCCGCGCGGCGGCGGCGTGCGAGTCAGGCGAAGGCATGCCGGTCCGGCTCGGCCGAGTCCGAGGGACGCGCGGCGCGTCGCCGGTTCAGCGGTTCAACTCCAGGACGATGACTTCGATGGGGTCTTCGCCGCGGTTCACATCGCCGTGGAGTTCGCCCGGGGGGTCGGCGTCGAGCCAGTAGGCGTTGCCGGACTCCCATTCCATCGCCTTCTCCTCGCCGGACTCGGTGACGACATGGAGGGTGCCGCCCTTCAGGGCCACGATGGCGCGGCCGTTCTCGTGGCGGTGCATGGAGAGGGGCTGGTCCGGGAGGATGATCGTCTTCCAGACGCGCAGGTGTTCGTTCTCGAACTGGGGGATGCGGCGGGTGCGCTGTTCCTGGGCGGGGGCGCGGGCGCCGAGGGCGAGGCCGAGCAGCAGCCCGACGGACAGCATGAGAAGCAGGCGAAGCAGCATGGGGGGTTCCTCCGGGGGTCCTTCGTCCGGCCCCGGGATCGCCGGGCGGCGGGATGACGAAGACGGGACGATGGGGAGCAGGGCGGCCCGCGCCGCGGATTCGCGCCGGCGCCGGGCGCCGAGGTTCGACGCGGGAGGGCGGCCGGGTCGCCGGACGCAAACGAAAGGCGGGCTCGGGCCGGGGCTGTCGGATAGGCTAGACGAGGCGAGGACGAGATGGCGGAGAACACCCTGACGAAGACGGAAGACGGCTCCCGGCGGCGCCGCTCCGCCACCCGCGGCCCGGCGCGGTTTCCGGCGGCCGGCAGCGGCCCGGCGCGGCTCGCAACGCTCACCCTGGCTCTCCCGGCGGTGCTCGCGGTCGGGTGCGGCGGGGGCGGCGGCGCGGCGGTCCCGGTTTCGGCGGAGCCGGGGACGCCCTGGAAGGTCGGCACCTATCGCTCCTCCGATTCCGGGGACGGGGCGCCGCGTCCGGCCATCGTCGTCGAAGAGGAGATCCTCGATCTCGCGGCTGCCGAGGCGCTCTTCCTCAGCGAGACCGGCGGCGGGTCGGGGCCGGTTCTCGAAGACGACCTGCTGGAGATCATCGCCGCCGGAGCGCCGGCGAAGGCGCGGCTCCACCAGATCGCGAACCACTTCGGCGGGCGGGTCTCCGGACTGCGGTTCCGGGTGGAGCCGCACCGGTTGACGGCGCCGCTGCTCTATCCGGCGAACCTCTTGGCAGCGGCGGCGAACTACCGGATGCATGCCGAGGAGATGGAAGTGGCCCGCGACATAGATCCCGACCGGGACGCGCCCTACCTGTTCGCCAAGTCGGCGCGTTCCTCGATCATCGGCACCGGCGAGGAATACCGGATTCCGCCGGGGCGCGACCGGATCGACTGGGAAGGGGAACTGGGCGTGGTCCTCGGGGCGCCGACGCTGCGGGTTTCCCCCGAAGACGCGCTCGACCGGGTCTTCGGCTACACGGTCGTCTTCGATGTGAGCGACCGCGGCGGCCGGTTCCGGGAGAATCCGATGCTCCCCGGCCCGGACTGGTTCTCCGGGAAGAGCGGCGACCGGGCGGCGCCGATGGGGCCGTTCATCACGCCGCGTGAGTTCCTGCCGGACCCGCAGGCGCTCTCGCTGGTCACCCGGGTGGACGACCGGGTGGTGCAGGACGGCTCCACCGCGGACATGATCTGGACGGTGCGGCACCTGGTGGCCTACGCCAGTTCCATCATGACGCTCCACCCCGGCGATGTGATCGCCACCGGGACTCCCGACGGCGTCGGTTCGGCGCGGGAGCCGCCGGAGTTCCTGGAATCCGGGCAGACGGTGTCCATCGAGATCGAAGGCATCGGCACGCTGTCCACCCCGATCCGCTGATGACGACGACGATGACGATGAGGACGATGATGATGACGACGACGCGACTCTGCCGGGCGATCGTTCCGGCGCTCCTTTCGACCCTCCTCGCTGCGCCGGCCTTCGCGCAGGAAGGAGCGGCGATGGCGGCCATACCCGCCGACCTGGACTTCGACTTCGGGAGATGGCCGTACCCGCTCTACGCCGAGGTGTCGGAGCGGATGGAAGAGTTGGCGGCGGAACACCCCCGGCTCGCCCGGGTGCGGGTCATCGGCGAGAGCGGCGCGGGGCAGCCGCTGCGGGTGCTCGAGATCACGAATGCGGACACCGGCCCCGGGGACTCGAAACCGGGCCTCTGGCTCGACGGGAACATCCACGCCCGCGAAGTCACCGGGCGGCCGATGCTGATGTACTTCGCCGAGGCGGCGCTCGCGAGTTACGGGAAGCACCCCATCGCCACCGAGATGCTGGACACCCGCGTCTTCTATGTGATGCCGGTGTTCGATGTGGACGCCGGCGAAGCGGCGCTGACCCGGCATCCGGCCTGGCCCGGACACCGCCCGGAGCAGCACGCCGGGCGGGACCTCGACGGCGACGGATACCTCACGCAGATGCGGATCCCCGATCCGGAGGGCGGCTTCTATCCCAGTCCGCGCGACCCGCGGTTGATGCTGCGCGTCCGCGACCGCAGCGGCGGCCGATGGAACTTCGTGCCGACGACCCTCGAGGAACCGGAGTCGTTCACCGAGGACCTGGCGCCTCCCGAACGGCGGTACCGGGTGCTCACCGAAGGAGCGCCGCTCGAAGCGCCGGTGACGGACGAACGCGAAGAGACGAACTTCAACCGCAACTGGTCGGCGGAATGGCAGCGGGGCGAGCCCGGCGCCGGCCCGTATCCGTTCTTCCTGCCCGAGGTGCGGGCGGTGGCGGAGTTCATCACGACGCACCCCAACATCTTCTTCACCTACACCATCCATTCCGGCGGCGGGGCGCGGAACTACATCGTCCGCCCGCCGATGAGCCATCCGTTCGAGTATATGCCGCCGGAGGACAACGACTTCTATACCAGGGTGGGCGGGATCTGGTCGGCGCTCAGCAACGGCGGCGTGATGAACAACAACTACTACGCCCAGGAAGTGAAGGCCGGACGGTACGGCGAGACGATGCACGGCTTCTCGAACGACTGGGCCTACATGCAGGTCGGCATCCACAGCCTCCTGCCGGAGATCGCCGGCGCCGGTCGGGACTACGACCGGGACGGGTATGTGACCCAGTACGAGATCCTGCGCTGGAACGACGAGGAACACGGCGGGCGGTACTTCGCCGACTGGACGCCGTTCGAGCATCCGGAACTGGGGACCGTCGAGATCGGCGGGTATCGCGGGCTGCCGCAGGGAGTGGACGACCGGCTGCGCGCGGAGTGCGAGATCCACTACCGGTACCTGATGCACATCGCCGGCCTGTCGCCGCTGCTGCGCGTCGAGGAACTGCGTTCGGAGCCGCTCCCGGACGGGGAGCACCGCGTGACGGCGACGCTGCGGAACCACGGGTGGCTCTCGACCTATGTGACCCGGAAGGCGCTGGAGATCCGGCTCGACTATCCGATCCTGGCGCGGATCCGCGTGGAAGGCGGCGAAGTGGTCGAAGGCGGCCCGGTGCAGGACGCCGGGCACATCCTCGGGCAGTTGGCCTACTACCGGAGATGGGGCTCCGGCGCCGACGAATCGCGGAAGACGGTTTCCTGGGTGGTGCGCGGCGCCGGGCCGATGGAGGTGACCGTCTCCGCGCAGGCGCGGCGCGCCGGGCGGGCCGAGCGGACGATCACCGTCGGCGGCGACCCCGGAGGGTCGGCGCGCTGACCCCGGGGCAGCGCCTACCCGGCCCGAGCATACGGCGGCGCTCTTCGTTCCCCTTTTTCCCGATCCACCCCGAGACGCGAGGGGGGCCTTCGGACGCCTTCGCCGAGCGGGAAGTTCCCCAAGGAATCGCACGATGAAACAGATCCTTCTTCTCGGTTTCGCCCTCTCCCTCGGCGGTATCGGCGCCGCTTCCCCCGGCCACGCGCCGGAACCGCCGCAGCGGCCGAGTGCGCTCGGCGTGGACGCGACGCTCGTCTTCCTCTACTACGAGGACCCGGAGCGGGCGCAGCAGTTCTACGGGGAAGTGCTCGGCCTGGAGTTGGTCGTGGAACAGGCGTTCACGCACATCTACCAGATCTCGCCCACTTCCTTCGTCGGCCTGGTGGACGAGGAGCGGGGAATGCACCGGGCGTCGGAAGCGAAGGCGGTGACGCTCTCGTTCATCACCGACGAAGTGGACGAATGGTACGAATACCTGGTCGGCAAAGGCGTCCCCATGCGCGGTCCGGTGCGGGACTCGGCGAACCACCCGACGCGCAACTTCGTCGCCTACGACCCGGAGGGCTACTACCTGGAGTTCGAGACCTTCCTCGACGACGAAGAGAACACGCTCCTCCTCGAAGCCCTCCGCCGCGCCGGCCGCTGACGCCGGCGACGCGTCCGCCCGACCGGGAACGCCCGGTCAGGTGAGCGGGGTCGGAGGTGCGCCGGGGCCGGTTCCGGCGTCCGCCATGATGAGGAGGAACAGCAGGAACAGGTGGAGGAGGGAATAGCGGTAGAGGCGCGCGGTGGCCGGGCGGGCGCGGTTTCGCAGGGCGGCCAGCGCCAGGGCGATGAAACCCGCTCCCAGGACGACCGAACCGACCAGGTAGATGACGCCGACCCGGTTCGTGCTGAAGTAGAACAGCGTCGTGAGCGCCAGCATCACCACGGTGTAACCCAGGATCTGCCGCCGGGCGGCTTCGTCGCCGCGGACCACCGGCAGCATGGGGATGCCGGCGCGGGCGTAGTCGTCGCGGATCAGGATGGCGAGCGCCCAGAAGTGCGGCGGCGTCCAGAAGAAGACGATGGCGAAGAGACCGAAGGCGTCGAGCGCCAGCGTTCCCGAGATGGCCGCGTAGCCCACGAGCGGCAGCATCGCGCCGGCGGCGCCGCCGATGACGATGTTCTGGACGGTCGAGCGCTTGAGGATCGCCGTGTAGAGACCCACATAGAGCACCGTCCCGCCCATCGCCAGGCACGCGGCCAACAGGTTCGCACCGAGGGTGAGCACGGCGAAGGCGGCGGCGTTCAGGGCCAGGCCGTAGATCAGGGCGGCGCGGGGCGTCACGCGGCCGCCGGCCACCGGACGCTCGCTGGTCCGGGACATCGAGCGGTCGAGTTCCGCCTCGTACCACATGTTCAGTGCGCTGGCGCCGCCGCAGGCGAGGGCGCTGCCGAGGACGATCCAGAGGGTCAGGGCGGCGGACGGGAAGGCGCCCGCCGCGAGCACGGCGCCCCCGTAGGCGGTCACGAGGAGCAGCGACATCACGCGCGGCTTGGTGAGCGTCAGGTAGTCGCGCACCGTCGCGGCGAGGCCGGCGCGGCGACTCGGGGCGGCGTCGGTCATCATCGGCGGGCGTTCGGTCGGGAGGACGGGAGGAGCGGCGGTCGGGAGGGTTGGGGAGTCGTCCGGGTGGGATGGCGAGTTCGGGGCGAGGGGTCGGGTGGAGCGGGCGGGGAGAGTACGCGTTTTCGCGCCGGCTGTCGGTGGAGTCGTTCGTGCCGCCCCGGCGCGGCCGGACTCACTCCTGTCCGTCGCCGGCGGCTTCCCGCGTCGCGCACAGGTCGCTCCGCTCGACCCCCAGCGCTTCGGCGAGGCGTCGGACCGTCCCGTCGGTCGGCGCCATCCCGTGGCCGCGTTCGTACCAGCGGTTCTCGATCCCGGAGATCTCGACCGCCGGGACGCCGCTCTGCTCCGCGAGCGCCTTCTGGGTCAGCCGCCGCTCCTTCCGGAGGCGGCGCAGGTTCTCGCCCAGGGCGCCGAATCGCCGGATCACCGTGGCGCGAACGGCCCGGTCGTCCACCCGCAGTTGGAGGCGGATCCCCCAGTTCCGCCCGTCGCCGCCGCCCACGACCTCGGCCCGGACCAGCGTCACCGAGCCGCGCGCTTCCCCTGCCCCACCCCCTGCCCCACCCCCTGCCCCACCCCCTGCCCCACCCCCTGCCCCACCCCCTGCCCCACCCCCTGCCCCACCCCCATCCCCATCCCCATCCCCATCCCCTGCCCCGTCCATGACCGGCGCGACTTCGGCGGCGACTCCCCGGGGGAGCCAGCCGACCGGGGCCCCGTCGAGATGGATGCGGACGGCGTTCCGGTCGTGCGGGTTGTCCGCCTCCCGACGGAGCGAGAAATCGCCGCCGCCCCGGCGCGCCGCGCGCCCGATGATCCGCTGCCCGTCGCCGCGGGTGACCCCGACCACCTTCGTCCACCGGAGCCGCCCCGGCCCGTCCGCCGGTCCGGGCGTCGGAGCCGCTCGGGGGGGCGTCACCCGGAGCGGGAGACGCGGCGCCGAGGAACGCTCGGCGGCGGTGTGGTGCCGGTAGGACACGACGGCGAACACCACGACCACGGACAACCCGGCCAGGAACAGCGCCGCGAAGAACCACCCCATCGCGGTCTCCCTGACTTCGCCTTCCCCGGCGTCAGCGCCCGGAGCCGCCGGGGCCGTCTGCGACCGCGCGGCCACGGCCGCGAACGGCGACGAAGCGAGTGTCGGGCGCCGGCGCCGGGAAACGCTCTTCGGCGCCGTCGGGCCAGCGGACGGTGAAGCCGGCGACCGCGACACCCTCCGGGACACCGAAATGCGCCGTCGGTTCGCCGGCGGTCAGGAATCCCGCTTCGGGCTGGATGGGCCGGACCAGCCGGCGCCCGTCGGACAGCGCCAGCGTCACCACCGCCCCCGGAGCGGCGCGGGAGTGCTCCTCCGGGCGGACGACGAGGAATCCGCCGGCCTTCGTCGAACGGTTCTCGAACAGGCGCGCCGGGCCGCCGACGGCGGTGACGACCAGGTCGAGGTCGCCGTCCCGATCCCAGTCGCCGGCCAGCAGCCCCCGCGCCACCGCCCGGAGCGTGCTGAAGTCCCCGGCGTCGGTCTCGGCGAAGACGCCGGCCCCGTCGCCGACGAACACCTGCGCCGGCTCGGCGTACTCGGAGAGGCCGCCGGTGGGCGCGACGCCGCCGGCCCGGGCCACGGCGCCGTTCACCAGCGCCAGGTCGAGGTCGCCGTCGTGCTCCCAGTCGCCGAAGCGGACGCCGAACCCGGTCCAGCGCAGGCTGGGGACGCCCAGGCCGGCGCCCGGCGTGTCGTCGTGGAAGGCCCCGCCCCGGTTCCGGTAGAGGGTGTTGGACTGGGCGCGGAGGTGGGTCATGAACAGGTCGAGGTCCCCGTCGCCGTCGGCGTCGCCGAGCGCCACTCCCATGCTGGCCTCGGCGCGTCCCTGCCCGTTCAGCGCCGCCCCCAGGAACAGCGCCGCGTCGCGGAAAGTCCCGTCCGGCTGCTGCTCCCAGAGGAGATTCGGCTCGCCGTCGTTCGCCACATAGAAATCCGGGCGGCCGTCGCCGGTGAAGTCGTGGCAGAGGACGCCGAGCGCGGGTCGGCGAACCGCGAGCAGGCCCGCCGCTTCCGAGTCGTCGCGGAAACGGCCCCCGCCGTCGTTGCGCCAGAGGGTGTCGCGCTCGTAGGCGAAACTCTGCGGCGAACAGAAGTCGGGTTCCCCGGAAGCGGAGACGCAGGCCCGAAGCGGGTCGTTCACCAGATAGCCGCCGACATAGAGGTCGAGGTCGGCGTCGCCGTCCACATCGCAGAAGGCGGCGGCGGTGGACCAGCGCCCGGTCGGGTCGGGAAAAGCGTCCGGCGCGGGGGTGAACCGGCCGTCGCCCTCGTTCCGGTAGAGGCGGTCTTCGCCGTAGTTGGTCAGGAAGAGATCCCGGTCGCCGTCGCCGTCCACATCGCCGACGGCGATCCCGACGCCGTAGGCGGTGTCGCCGAGGCCGCTCGCCGCCGTCTCGTCGCGGAAGCGACCGTCCGGCTGCTGCCGGAACAGGCGATTCCCCGGCAGGGGCGTGGATCCGTCCCGGTGCTCGGGGAGGGGGCCGGACTGGATCAGGTAGAGGTCGAGGTCGCCGTCGCCGTCGCTGTCGAAGAAGGCCGCGCCGGCGCCGGTGATCGCCGGGAGCGGAAAGCCGGCGAGGTCGCCCGGGTCGTGGCGGAAGGAGACGCCGGAGTCTTCCGTCACTTCGACGAAACGCACCTCGGGCTGTGCGGGGGAGGCCGGTGCAGTGACCGCCGGCGCGGCGGGGGCGATCGTCGCGGGAAACAGGATGAGCCCGACGAGCGCCGACCCGGAGCGAAGCGCCCGACCGGAACGAAACGCCGACCCGGAGCGAAGCGCCCGCCGGGCAGGAAGCGCCGGCCGGAAGCGACGGAAGGCCCCGGAGGAAATGACGGCCCCGGAGGGAGTCGAACGACCCTCGCCTCCGTGACAGGGATCGGAGGCGGCGGGGCCGGAGGGACCGGCCGCCCCGGAGGAAGCCGAACGAGGGCGGACGCGCACCCGGGGGGCGGGTATGGGCGCTCCCCCCTCCGCTTCCCGGCCCGGTTCGGCGAGGCGCCGCCGGACCGCGGGTTCCGGGGCGGAGCGGTCAGTCAACCGGTTCGGCGCCGGGTTCGGGGTGCTTCTCGCGGAGCGCGGCGAGGAATTCCTCCGAGGGTTCCACCCCGAGCGCCACCGCCTCCCGGACCGCCTGCCAGGCCTCCTCGAACCGCCCGAGTTCGGCGAGGGCCGCCGCGAGGAGCACCCGGACGCCGCCGTTCTCCGGCTCGCGCCCGGCGGCCCGGTCGAGGAAGTCCCGCGCCTCGGCGAAACGGCGCTGACGCAGCAGCACTTCCCCGAGCGCGGCCAGTACCGGCGCCTCGTCCGGCCGGGCGCGCAGAGCGGCGCGGAACTGGTACTCGGCGGCGGCGTAGTCGGCGACGCGCGCCCGCAGCGACCCCAGGCCGAACCGGGCGAGCGGCTGCTCCGGGTCGAGGGCCACCGCATCCGAGTACCACGCTTCGGCTTCCTCCAGGTCGCCGCGTTCGACGAGGACCGCGCCGAACTCGGCCAGGATCGCCGGGTCGCGGGGGCGGATGGCCGCCAGATTCCGGTACCAACTCTCCGCCTCGGCGGCCCGACCGGCGGCGCGGGCCTCCCGGGCGCGTTCGAGCAGCCGCGGCGAGGAGTGGTCGCGCTCGGTCATCCGCCGGTGGAGGGGGTCCTCGATGGGCGGCAGGGCGTCGGGGGACGCGGCGGCGCGGGCGGCGGCAGCCTCGGCGCGTTCCCGGTCGCCGGCGGCGAAGGCGGCCCGGGCCAGCGCGGCGCGCGCGGCTCCGGCCCCGGGCGCCCGTTCGAGGGCCGCTTCGAGCAGCGGGATCGCCTCCCCGGCCCGGCCGGCGTCGAGGAGCGCCGAGCCCAACCGGAAGGCGGCGAGGGGCGCCTCGGCGTCGTCGGCCACGGCGCGGCGGAACGCGGCGAGAGCGGCCTCGCGATCGCCCAGTTCCTCCCGGATCTCGCCGAGCAGCACCCGCGCCGGGACATAGCCGGGCCACCCGGCGAGCGCGGTTTCGAGGGCTTCCGCCGCCTCCGCCGGAGCGCTCCCCCGCACTGCGTGGGCGAGCAGGTATCCGGCGGCGAGGGCGGTCAGGGCGGTCGGGTCGGAGCGGACGACTTCCCGGTAGCAGGCCGCGGCCTCGGCGGCGAGGCCGTGGGCGTGGAGGGTCTCGCCGTACGCGAGCCAGGCGGCGGGGTCGGCGGGGGCGTCCGCGACGGCGGCGCGGGTGTCTTCGAGGAGCGCCGCGACCTGCGGCTCCATCGCCGAGAGATCCGGCGCCGGCGGCTGCGGGGAGGCCGCGAGGAACAGCAGGAGCGCAGCCGGGAACGCGGGCACGCCGGAATTACAGCACCGGCGGCGGGATCGGGGGCGGAAGTCGCCGGGCGGCGCGGGTTCTCGCCGGCTGGCGTCGCGCGCCGGGCGAAGAACGCGGTGGCCGGATCGAGAGGGGGCGGCGGATCGTTCCCTGCCGGCCGATGCGAGGAGGTGGAGCGGCGAAGCAACGGGGCAAGGGAAAGGGACGAGGGAAACGGGGATCCCCGGCCCGGCCGGCGGTCTCCCGCGAACGCCCGGTCGCGCGGGCCCCCGGTGCGACCGTTCCCCGCTGCCGGGCGCGGCGGAACGGCCCGGCGGACCCGGTCGCGCGTTCCGGCTCCGCGCCACCGAAGGCCCCGCTCAGGGCGTCGCGCCGCGCTCCAGGGCGTCGGCGATCCGCTCGAGGGAATCGGCGATGCGGCGCTCCAGCAGGAGTCGCTCCTCGGCGATCTCGAGGTCGCGTTCCATGATCTCGGCCTGGCGCTCTTCGGTGACCGCCTTCGAGACGCCGGGAGCGAGGTACGCGCAGCCGGGCAGCGCGGCGATTCCCGCGGCGAGGAGGGCGGCGCCAACGAGGACGAGCCGCCGGTGGAACGGGAAAGTTTCGGAGAGGGACATCGGGCACTCCTTTACGGGTGGGACGGATGAGGAATCGGCGCGCCGACAGCGACGGAAGAGGAAGGATGCCCATTCGTCGGCCTGCCGAGGGGAACGCGGCGTCCGGCGGATCATCTTGGGGATCCGCCGGGAGGATCATCGCTTCGGCGCACGTTCGAGCACATAGTCCATCAGACTCGGGATCCCCGGCTCCCAGACGGGCTCGACACCGGCGCGCCAGACGAAACCGAGATGCCGCAGTTCGCGCTCCGCCGCCGCGGTCTTCCCGGCGCCCGGCTTCTTCCCGAGGCCGCGCGCCACCGCTGCCCGGAGATCATCGTCGCTGAGTTCGGAGCGACTCTTCGCGAACGCTGCCGCCACGGCCCGCGCCGCGGGAAGCAATTTCCTCGTCCCCATCTCGTCGTACCGGTGCAAATAGTAGAGCCGCTGTTCCTCCCGGAAACCGGGAAGCGCAGCACCCACGGAGTCCGACGAGACCCGCCGATCGGCGGAAGGCCCGGTGACCTGTTTCCACACTTCGTCACCCAAGACTTGGACGAAGTAGGGATAGCCGTGGCTTACTTCCACCAACCGCGCCAGCGCTGCCGATTCGATCTGCACACCCTCGGCTCGAAACGGCTCCGAAAACGCGGCGGCGGTCGCCTCCGCGTCCAACCGACCGACGCGCCGCTTCGTGCAGCGGTTCCAGAACGAGGCGCCCAGAGCGTTCAGCCGCGCCGGGAGGTCCGGAGTCCCGGCGAGCACGAGCAGGAACGGGAACCGCCGCCCCACCTGCTGGCTCGCGTTCAGCAACAGGCGGCCACTCTCCCGCTCGAGCGTATGCGCTTCGTCGAGCAGCAGGACGAGCGGCCGCTTCGACACTCGGCTTCGTAGGACCGTCTCCAAGGACGATCGCCCACGCTCTTTCGCGCTCCAGGTGGCCAGCCGGAGCGGAGAGATCTTCTCCGGCAGCAACTTCCGCCACCACGACCGCGACCGAAGCGCCTCGGCGAACCCGCCCCGATCCTCGGCCGTCGCCGGACTGAGTCCCACGACATCCAGCGCGTCCCGCTCCCCGACGAGATTCTCGAGCCAGAAGAGGAGCGCCGTCTTCCCGTTACCGCGCGGCCCGTAGAGCGCGATCTCCGCCGGAGGCGCGACGCCGCGCTCGAGATCGTCGAGTCGGCGGCGGAAGAGCGCCTGCTCCTCTTCGCGTCCGGCCAGGTAGGGCGGCAGCCCCCCATCTCCCGGCTGAAACGGCCCGGAGGCGCCCGCAAGGCCGAGACCGTTCGGAGGCATGGGGTCAGTATAGGGAAGGCGACAGCGCCGCGTCACTCCACCACCGCCGGCACCCGATGGACCGGCGTGGACGAGGAGTGGTCAGAAGGTGATCTTGGCCATCAACTGGAGGGTTCGGGGGAAGCCGCGGGTGCCGGGGATGCTGCCGAAGTTGTCGGCGCCCAGGACCGTTCTCGGGCCGCGCCAGTTCACCTGGTTCAGCAGGTTGATGTACTCGAAACGCAGCATCAGGTCCAGGTCGGAGATCCGCGTCGTCTTCTCCAACGAGACATCCCAGTTGAAGAGCGGCGGCGTGCGCGCCAGGGCCGTGGTGTGCGGCGCGCCGCTGACCGTGAGGCCTTCGCTCAGGGTGGTGGAACCGGGAATCACATAGGTATCCGCGTTCTCCGACGCGGGGCCGCCGGCGGCGATCCCGAGGTTCGCCGGGCGCTGGTGGTCGAAGCCGTAGGCGGCGAGCGGATTCGAGGTCTGGGTCACCACCAGCGGAAAGCCGCTGCGGAAGAGCGCCGCCACCGAGAGCGACCAGCCGCCGTAGATCGGGTGGTCCCAGGGGAGCGTGTAACTGCCGTTGAGGTTCAGGAGGTGCGGCACATGGATCCGCGAGGGCCCGTAGTCGGCCTCGATCACCGGGCACCTGGCGAAAGCGCATTCGTCCGGGGTGTCGTACACCGTGGTGGTCTCGCTCTCGAGCAGCGTGTTCCCCTCGTAGATGTTGTCGTGGTGCCGGGTGAGGGTGTAGTTCACCCGGGCGCCCCACCTCCCTTCGAACCGTTTCTCCAGTTCCAGCCGCAGCGAGTGGTAGAGCGACTTGCCGGCGCTCACATGCCGGGCCAGCACATCCCGGAAATGGGGATAGGGCCGCAGCAACTGGCCGTAGGGGAGCGTTTCCTGCTGCGAGAAAGCGCCGAAGCGCTCGTCGCCGTGGAAGGGGTTGGCGACCGGGGCGTTCAGCGCCTCGCCGCCGAGGGCGAGCGCCGCATTCGGCAACTGGTTGATGTTGACGACGGCATCCTCGGTGCCGCCGATGCCCAGATTGGAACCGCGGCTCCCCACATAGCCGACCTTCGCCACCAGTACGTGCCCGAACTCGCGTTGGAGGTCGAGCGACCACTTCTGGATGTACGGGGAGGCCCGGAACTGCTCGTTGAAGAAGACATTGGCGCCGATGTTCTGGAACCGGCCGCGCCGATTCCCCACCGGGTCCCCGACGCCGTCGGGGAACGGATTCGACGCCGTCGCCTGCGGCGGGGTCACGCCGTCGAAACTGGTCGGCACATTCGTGACTTCGCTGTAGCCGTAGGCGCCGAGGCTGCTGGCGTCGGTTTCCAGGGGAATGGCGTACGGCGCCCAGAACACGGCGTAGCCGCCCCGGAGCACCGTCTCGTGATTCGCCGACCAGGCGAAACCGACCCTCGGGCCGAACTTCACCGCCGGCGGATCCCACTGGTGGGTCGGGTTGCCGTCCACGCCGGCGTAGAGCAGACCGCCGCGCAGCGGGAAGCCGGAGAGCGCGCCGGCGTCGAGTCCGGCGGGCGGGGCCACCTGCGCCGGGAACGGGTTCTCCCGGTCCCAGCCGACGGCGAACCGGTCGTCGTTCTCCTTGAGGCCGGTCTCCCGCTCGACGCGCAGTCCGAGGTTCAGCACCAGGTCGTGGGTCGGGTGCCAGTCGTCCTGGACGAACGCGCCGAAATAGTCTATGAACACCTCGGAGGGCCGGGCGAGTGTCGCCTGCCCGCCCGAAGGGATCCCGAGCAGCAGGTCGGCCAGCGCGTCGCCGGAGCCCTCGGCGGGGGCCAGCGGATTCGGCCCCTGGGTGAAGTTCTGCTGGAAACGGAGGGTCAGGCCGCTGCGGTACTCGGTGGCGTCGAGCCCCATCCGCCGCCACTGCCCGCCGAACTTGAGCGTGTGGCGGCCCCGGTAGGTGGAATAGGCCCCGCTGATCTCGCGCGAGGTCCAGTCCACATCGGAGTTCGACCAACCGCCGTGGGTGCGGCCGCCGTCGCCGTAGTTGTCCACGAAGATCAGCGGGAACTGCCCGGCGTAGTCGGCGTCGGCGTACAACTTGTCCACGAAGTCGCCGGCGATCCCCAGGTCGCTGCGAAACCCGTCGGCGCCGTACGGCGTGCTCACGAAGGAATCGTAGAAGTAGGTCTGGCCGTAGCGCACGGTGAGCACCGAAGTCTCCGACGGCAGGAAGGTGGTGTTCAGCGCCCCGGCGTGCACCACCCGCTTCAGGACCGCGGCGCCGGGGCCGAACACCGGCGCCTCCTCCACATTCAGCAGGTCGGCGTAGTGCTTGAAGCCGGTGTCCGACGACTTGTAGTACATGTAGGTCCCGGAAGACTGGACGCGGTCCGAGAAGGCGTGGTTCAGGTTGCCGGTGAGCACCACCGCCTTGATCGGTTCCAGTCCCGAGGTGGAGTGGTCGCCCGGCGTGCCGAGCGTGGTGAGCAGGTTCGCCAGGGCGGCGCCGGTGGGGTCTATCCGGTCCGCGGGGATCACATTCCCCGGGAACGGCCGGCGGTTGCCGTTCGCGTCCAGGTCGAGCGGGTCGTAGATCGTCCGTCCGGAGGCGGAGAAGTCGCCGGCGACCTGGGCCGCGCTCGGCAGCGTAACCGTGGTGTTGCCGAACAGTTCATCGTAGTAGCCCTCGCCGGAGACGAAGAAGAAGGTGCGGTCGCGCCGGATCGGCCCGCCGAGGGAACCGGCGCCCAGGTAGAAGGGGGCCTCGACCAGGTCGGCCTCGGTGATATCGCCCCGGTCGAGGTCGCGCTGCTGGAAGAACGCCAGTTTGCGCCAGGGCGTGTTCAACTTCCGGGGCCGCATCTGGAACAGCGTGCTCCCGGCCCAGGTGTTCGCGCCGCGGCGGTGGATCACATTGAACACGCCGCCGCCGGTGCGCCCCATCTCGGCGTCGTAGGTGTTCGTCTGCACCTTCATCTCCTGGATCGCCTCGAACGAAGGCACGATCACCGCGCGGTTCCGGAGGTCGGTCACGGAGACGCCGTCCACCGTGTAGTTGTTGCCCCGCAGCGGCCCGCCGCCGAGCGACAGGAGCGAGGAGTTCGTCTGGTCGGACGGCTTCACCCACACCGGGTTCCCGGTATGGACCACATTCGGCGTTCCCACGGACATGATGAAGACATTCCGGCCCGGCGAAGGCAGGATCTCGAGTTGCTCCCGGTCCACCGCCGAAGCCACCGAGGCGCTCGCCGACTCGATGAGCGGCGACTCGGCGGTCACCGTGATCGTCTCCTCGACGCCGCCGACGGCCAACTCGGCTTCGACCACCACGAACGCGGAGATGCCGACGATCAACCCTTCCTGGACATAGGGAGCGAACCCGCTCAACTCGGCGCGCAGGTCGTAGGTCCCGGGGCGCAGGTGGTCGAAACTGAACTCCCCGACCGAGGTGGAGACCACCGTGCGCACCGCTCCGGTCTCCCGGTCGGTCAGGGTCACGGTGACCCCGGGCATGACGCCGCCGTCGGGGTCGTGGAGATCCCCGTGCACCCGGCCCTCGAAGGACTGCGCCCCGGCGCCCGGCGCGCCGGCGAGGCCGGCGGCCAGCGCCAGAGCGGCCAGCAGCGCCCCCCGGGACGCCGCTCTCCCGGAACCGATGATGGTCATTCTTCCTGTTCTCCTCTGAGGAACGGGCAGCGCCTCCCGAGAGGCGCTACCGGCATGAAAACTAGCAGTTTCCGACGGTTGCCGGCCCCGTCCGACCGCCCCCGGAACGGCGGACCGAAGGGGGGCGCAGGCGGAGGGCGGGGGACAGACCGGCTCCCTCACCCGGCGCTCGCCGGTCTCCCGGCGCCGGGCGAGACCCGGTCGGCGGCCGGGCACCCGGGCGCCACGGACCACCCTCGGCGGCTGACCGCCGGGCCGCCTCGCCGGCGCCGCTCCCGATCCGGGTCGGGGTCGTCGGCGGCCACGGCGCCCCCTCGGCCGGGGGCTCGCTCTCGGCGTCCGTGACGGGCGCCACCCGGCGGCTATCCTGCGGCGATGCCGGAAGTCGGCCTGAACCCGTTCCAGCCCGGGCGCGGGATCCTGCCGCCGCTGGTCGCCGGCCGGGAGAGGGAGTTGGAGATCGCCGAACGACTGCTCGGCGACCTGGCCGGAGGGCGCTCGCCGACACCGGACCTGCTCTTCTACGGCCCCCGCGGGAACGGAAAGACGACCCTCCTGCTGGAGATCGGGCGGCGGGCGCGCGAGCGCGGAATGCGCGTCGAGAACTTGTCGGTTTACGCTCTCACCGATCCGAACCGGCTCGTCGGAATGCTCCGGGAGCGATCGCGGAGGTTCGGAGGAGTCTTCACCGGAGGCCGGACTGCCGGGTCGGGAGATTCGGTCACTCCGAGCGCCCCGTCGGAGGAGCCGGGCGCGCTCCTGGCCGGTTGGGTCAGGAGTGACGAGCACCGACCGCTCGTCGTCCTGCTGGACGAAGTCCACGCCATGTCGCCGGAGGTGGGGCGGTCGTTCTTCGCCGGAGCGCGGTGGGCGAAGTCGCGCGCAGCGCCGTTCTCGGTTCTCGCGGCGGGGCTCCCGGAGGCGCCCCGCCGCCTTCGCGACGCCGGCGTGTCCGACGGAAGCGGATTCCGGTTCCTTCCGGTGGGTCGGCTGGCGCGACCCGACGCCGTGGCGGCGCTCGTCGAGCCGGCGAGGGAATCGGGGCGTCCGCTGATCGAGGACGCGGCGACGCTGCTGGCTGAGGAATCGCAGGACTATCCCTACTTCGTCCAATTGATGGGAAGCGCCGCCTGGAGGGCAGCCGGAACCGATTCCGCGATATCCCTCCGCGCGGCGCGGGAGGGAGTGGCCGAACTTCGCGACAGAATCGAGGAGTTCTTCCACTTCCGTTACCAGGAGGCGGAAGAGCACCGCATCGAGCCGGTCCTGAAACCGCTGGCCCTCCTCTTCCACGAACCCGACGGACACCTGACGGAATCCCGATTCGAGGCCTTCCTCCGTCGCGTCACCGATGGCGACGAATCTGCGTTCGCTGCGCCCGCCCTCCGGGAGAAGTTGACCGATCTCGGGGTGGTGTGGTCCGAGCATCCCGGCGTCTGGGAGATGGGGATTCCCGGTTTCGCCGACTTCCTCGTTCGCCGGGGCTGAGCCGCCGACGCGCGGGGCCGGGGCTGCGCCGGTGCTCCTCTAGCGGGCCGAGTCTTCGCGGTCCGCCGGGCCCGCCGGGCCCGCCGGGCAGTGCCACAACGGGTTCGGCAGGGCACCGGGCGCGGCGGTTATTCTCCGGGGATGCCGAAGATCGGCGCCAACCCGTTCCAGCCCGGCCGCGGGGTCCTGCCGCCGCTGGTCGCGGGCCGGGAGCGCGAGTTGGAGTTGGCAGAGGAGTACCTGGCCGTTCTCGACCGGGGGGAGTCCCCGCCGGACGACCTGCTGTTCTACGGCCCGCGCGGCAACGGGAAGACGACTCTCCGGCTCGAGATCGAGCGCCGCGCGCGGGACCGCCGCCTGCGAGTGGAACGCCTCCCGGTGGCGGCGCTCACCGACGGTTCCCGACTCGTCCGGCAACTGCAGGAACGAGCCGGGGTCCTGGGTGCCCAGGTCACCGGGGTCCAAATCGCAGGGTCCGGAATGACGGGCGCCCCGCCGGCCCCGATCGAGGACATCGACCGCCTGTTCGCCCTCTGGGTCGGCGCGGTCGGGGCGCGACCCATGGTGATCACCCTGGACGAGGTACAGGCGCTCGATCCCGACACCGCCCGGCCGTTCTTCGAGGCTGTCCAAGAGGCGAAGACGCGGGCCGCGCCGTTCCTGGTGATCGCCGCCGGAACTCCGGACGCACCGCGCCGGATTCAGCAGGCGGGGACCTTCAACGAACGCGGCTTCAAGAAACGCCGCGTCGGTCGGCTCGATCGCCTGGCCACGCTGGAGGCCCTCCGGGAACCGGCGCGCGCCTCGGGGCGGCCGTTCACCGAAGCCGCGGCAGGGTTCCTGGCCGAACAGTCGCAGGACTATCCCTACTTCGTCCAGTTGCTGGGACGCGCTGCCTGGAAGGCCGCTGCGAAGGGCGCTGTAGAGATCTCCCTCCGGGAGGCGCAACAGGGCAACGCCGAGTGCGCCGAGGACATCGAGGAGTTCTACGCCGGGCGTTATCGGGAAGCCCGTGCGAGAGGCGTGGCGGCGGCGCTGAGGCCCCTGGCTCGCCGGTTCGCCGAGCAGGACGGACGCCTCACGGAATCGCAACTGGAAAGATTGCTTCAACGCTTGGGTGAAGAGCCCGAAATCTCGATGGATGGCCCCACACTCGAACAGGAGTTGTCCGATCTCGGTGTCGTGTGGCCGGCCCGCACGGAGGTCTGGGAAATGGGGATTCCCAGTTTCGCGGACTACCTGCTCCGCCGGGGCTGACCCGCCGACACACCGGGCAGTCGGACACCGACGCCCCGGAGACTCGAAGTCGCGGCCGGCCGGCCTGCCCGCCAGTGCTGATGGATGGCGCCACGCGCGCCAGGTCCCCGGCACGGCGATTATTCTCCGGGGATGCCGGAAGTCGGCCTGAATCCGTTCCAGCCCGGGCGCGGGATGTCCCCGCCGCTGCTCGCGGGCCGGGAGGCGGAGTTGGCAGCGGCGGAGCAATGCTTCGTGCGGTTGTCGGAGGGACGCTCGGCTCCGCGGGACCTGTCCTTCTACGGTCCGCGCGGCAACGGGAAGACCGCCCTGCTCCTGGAGATCGAGCACCGCGCCCGGAAACGCGATTTCCGCGCGGAGACTCTCCCGGTGGACGCGCTCACCGACCGCGCCGGGCTCGTTCGCGCGCTGCAGGAGCGGACCGGGGCGCTCGCCGGCCAGGTGACCGGCGCCCCGTTCGCGGGATTCGGCGCCTCGACCACTCCCCGCCAGCCCAGCGCGGAGATCGAGAAGCTGTTCGCCGCCTGGCTCGGGAGCGAGGCCTTCCGACCGTTGGTACTCGTCGTGGACGAAGTACAGGTGCTGGCCCCGGAAGCTGCCCGCCCCTTCTTCGCGGCGGTACAGCGCGCCAAGTCGGGGCCGGTCCCGTTCCTGCTCGTCTGCGCCGGAACCCCCGACGCACCGCGCCGCATCCGTCAGGCGGGGACCTTCAACGAGCGCGGTTTCACCCAGTACCGAATCGGTCGGCTCGATCGGTCGGCCACGCTGGCGGCGCTCCGGGAACCGGCGCAGGCCTCGGGGCGTCCGTTCACCCAGGACGCGGCCGGCTTCCTCGCCGAACAGTCGCAGGACTATCCCTTCTTCATCCAACTCCTGGGAAGCGCCGCCTGGGAAGCCGCTGCCGAAGACGCTGTCGAGATCTCCCTGCGGGAGGCGCAGCAGGGCGCCGCGGAGTGCGTCCACACCATCGAGACTCTCTACGAAGGCCGTTACCAGGAGGCCAGAGAACACCGCATCGAACCGGTCCTGGCCCCGCTGGCCTCGCTCGTCTCCGAACACGGCGGAGAGATCACGGACTCGCAGTTGAAACCTCTGCTCCGGCACTTCGGGGCCGAGCCGGAGATTCCGTTCGACGACCTCTCCCTGCGGGGCGAACTCTCCGACCTCGGCGTGCTGTGGCCAGTGCGCCCCGGGGTCTGGGAGATGGGGATTCCCGGTTTCGCGAACTACCTGCTCTGCCGCGGTTGACCCGCCCACTCCGGAATGGCGCCCGGGGCGCCCCGGCGGCGAAGCCCGCCCGCCCCCGCCGAGCAGGGCCACAACGGGTTCGGCAGGGCGCCGGGCGCGGCGGATATTCCCCGGGGATGCCGGAAGTCGGTCTGAATCCGTTCCAACCCGGGCGCGGCATCCTGCCGCCGCTGCTCGCCGGACGCGAAGTCGAACTGGACGCCGCGGACGAAGCGTTGGCCCAGTTGACAGCCGGCCGATCGCCGTCGGAGGACCTGCTCTTCTACGGCCCCCGCGGAAACGGCAAGACGACCCTCCTGCTGGAGGTCGAGCGCCGCGCGCGGGAACGCGGCCTCCGCGTGGAGGGCCTCGCGCCGCCGGCGCTCGATGGAGTCGAAAAACTCGTCCGCGACCTGCGGGAGCGGACCGGCCGGCTCAAGGGCCAGATGACCGGCTTTCCATTTCTCGGCGTCGGAGGAACGGGCGTCCCGACAGCGCCGACGGAGAATGTCGAGCGTCTGCTCGTTTCCTGGGTCGACGCCGAGCCCACGCGGCCCCTGGTGATCGTCCTGGACGAAGTCCAGACGCTGCCGCCGGAGGTGGGGCGACCGTTCTTCGATGCGGTGCAGAAGGCGAAGTACCGCGCGGCGCCGTTCCTGGTGCTCACGGCGGGAACTCCGGACGCGCCTCGGCGACTTCTCCAATGCGGAACCTACAACGAACGCGGCTTCGAGTTCCTTCCGGTGGGCCGGCTCGCGCGACCGGACACGAACACCGCGCTCTCGGAGCCGGCCCGTAACGCCGGATGCCCGATCGCGCCGGACGCGCTCGCGCTGTTGGCGGACGAGTCGCAGGATTATCCCTACTTCGTCCAGCGGCTCGGCCACGCTGCCTGGCGAGCCGCGGCGCGGACCGGGACCGACGGCATCTTCCTCGCAGCGGCAGAACAGGGCATCGCCGCGTGCGGAGCGAGGATCGAGCGCTTCTACGAAGACCGTTACCAGGAGGCCCGCGCCCGCCGAGTCGCTCCGGTGCTGAAGCCCCTCGCACGCCTCTTCTCGGAAACCGACGGACAAGTGACGGAGAGTCAACTGGAGTCGCTCCTGCGAACCCTCGTCGACGAGGGCAAGGTTCCGTACGACGACTTGGCGCTCGAGCAGGAATTGGCGGATCTCGGCGTGGTCTGGTCGATCCGCCCCGGCGTGTGGGAACCGGGGATTCCCAGTTTCGCGGACTACCTGCTCCGCCGCGGCTGACCCGCCGACACGCCGGGCGGTGGCGGCGCTCCCCGAACGGGCCGAGCCTTCGCGGTCCGGCGCAGGTTGCGCCCTGCCCCGGGCACGGCGGTTATTCTGCGGGGATGCCGAAGATCGGCGCGAACCCGTTCCGACCCGGCCGCGGGGTCCTGCCGCCGCTGATCGCGGGGCGGGAGCGCGAGTTGGAGTTGGCCGAGGAGTATCTGGCCATTCTCGACCGGGGGGAGTCCCCGTCGGACGACCTGCTGTTCTACGGCCCGCGCGGTAACGGGAAGACGACTCTCCGGCTCGAGATCGAGCGCCGCGCGCGGGCCCGCCACCTGCGAGTGGAACGCTTCCCGGTAGCGGCGCTCACCGACCGTTCCCGACTCATCCGGCAACTGCAGGAACGAGCCGGGGTCCTGGGTGAGCGGGTCACCGGTGTCCGGAGCGCAGGGTCCGGAATGACGGGTACGCCGCCGGTCCCGATCGAGGATGTCGACCGCCTGTTCGCCCTCTGGGTCGGCGCGGGCGGAGCGCGACCCACGGTGATCACCCTGGACGAGGTACAGGCGCTCGATCCCGACACCGCCCGGCCGTTCTTCGAGGCCGTCCAGGAGGCGAAGTCCCGGGCCGCGCCATTCCTGATGATCGCCGCCGGGACTCCGGACGCACCGTACCGGATTCAGCAGGCGGGGACTTTCAACGAGCGCGGCTTCAGGAAACGCCGCGTCGGTCGGCTCGATCGTCCGGCCGCGCTGGCGGCGCTCCGGGAACCGGCGCGCGCCTCGGGGCGGCCGTTCACCGAGGCCGCGGCCGGGTTCCTCGCCGAGCAGTCGCAGGACTATCCCTACTTCGTCCAGTTGCTGGGGCGCGCCGCCTGGAAGGCCACCGCAGGGGGCGCCGGCGAGATCTCCCTGCGGGAAGCGCAACAGGGCAACGCCGAGTGCGCCGAGGACATCGAGGAGTTCTACGCCGGGCGCTATGAAGAGGCCGAATTCCGGCGAGTCGAACCGGCCTTGGCCCCGCTGGCCTCGCTCGTCTCCGAACACGGCGGAGAGATCACGGACTCGCAGTTGAAACCGCTGCTCCGACACTTCGGGGCCGAGCCGGAGATTCCGTTCGACGACCTCTCCCTGCGGGACGAACTCTCCGACCTCGGCGTGCTGTGGCCAGTGCGCCCCGGGGCCTGGGAGATGGGGATTCCCGGTTTCGCGGACTACGTTCTCCGCCGCGGCTGACCCGCCGACTCCGGGAGGGCGCCGGGGCGCCCGGGCCGCGAAGCCTCGCCCGCCCCGGTGGCGAAGCCCCGCCCGCCCCTCCGAGCGGGGCCGCTACGGGTTCGGCAGAGCGCCGGGCGCGGCGGTTATTCTCCGGGGATGCCGAAGATCGGTGCGAACCCGTTCCAGCCCGGACGCGGCGTGCTGCCGCCGCTGATCGCCGGTCGGGAGCGCGAGTTGGAAGTCGCGGAGGAGCGTCTGGCCGTTCTCGCTCGGGGGGAATCGCCGCCGGAAGATCTGCTGTTCTACGGCCCGCGCGGTAACGGGAAGACGACTCTCCGGCTCGAGGTCGAGCGTCGCGCGCGGGACCGCCACCTGCGAGTGGAACGCTTCCCGGTGGCGGCGCTCACCGACCGTTCCCGACTCGTCCGGCAACTGCAGGAACGAGCCGGGGTCCTGGGTGACCGGGTCACCGGTGTCCGGAGCGCAGGGTCCGGAATGACGGGTACGCCGCCGGTCCCGATCGAGGATGTCGACCGCCTGTTCGCCCTCTGGGTCGGCGCGGGCGGAGCGCGACCCACGGTGATCACCCTGGACGAGGTACAGGCGCTCGATCCCGACATCGCCCGGCCGTTCTTCGAGGCCGTCCAGGAGGCGAAGTCCCGGGCCGCGCCGTTCCTGATGATCGCCGCCGGAACTCCGGACGCACCGCGCCGGATTCAGCAGGCGGGAACCTTCAACGAACGCGGCTTCGAACCCGTGCCGGTGGGCCGGCTCGAACACTCGGACACGACCGCGGCTCTGGCGGAGCCGGCGCGAGCGGCCGGTCGGCCGATCGCGCCGGACGCGCTCGCGCTGCTGGCGGAAGAGTCGCAGGACTATCCCTACTTCGTCCAACGGCTCGGCCACGCTTCCTGGCGAGCCGCAGCGCGGACCGGGACCGACAGCATCTCCCTGACAGCGGCGGAACAGGGCATCGCCGAGTGCGGAGCGAGGATCGAGCGCTTCTACGAAGACCGCTACCAGGAGGTCCGCGCCCGACGAGTCGCGCCGGCGCTGAAGCCCCTCGCGCGTCTCTTCGCGGAAAACGACGGTCGAGTCACGGAGAGTCAACTGGGGTCGCTTCTGCATGCCCTCGTCGACGAAGGCGCGGTCGGGTTCGACGACTTGGCGCTCGAACAGGAATTGTCGGATCTCGGCGTGGTCTGGTCGGTCCGCCCCGGCCTGTGGGAACCGGGGATTCCCAGTTTCGCGGACTACCTGATCCACCGGGGCTGACCCCCGGCGCCGTCGGGCCGGGGGGCGCAACGCAAGGCGGGCCCGGAGGGAGTCGGACCCCCCTTCCGGGCTGCCGCCTCCGGGAGTCAGAACGAGGACGGGTAGCGGAACGGGAGGAGGGTCGTGGGGCGGGTGGTCTCGAAGTGGATGATCGCGTCGAATCCCTCACGGATCTCGACCTCGATCCAGTACCACTCGGGAAACTCGTCGCTGTAGCAGGCGCCGCTCCCCCGGGTTCGGCGGGGCTCGAACAGCCAGGCGCTCCCGGGCTCGTTCCGCAGGCCGCGGAGGTCGAGGATGAATTCCGGGGCGGACGCTCCGGCCAGGTACGCCTCGTAGGAATCCGGGACCGGGTCGTCCAGGTTGAATTCGCGGACGGGGCCGACGCAGCCGCCCTCCTCCCGCGCGAGCAGGGCGCTGTGCTGCCCGTATTCGTGCGTGAAGGCGAAGGTCACCATCCCGTCCCCGAAGACCTCCCGCTGGTACTCGCCCTGGAAACCGGGGAAGGTGGAGACATGGATGTTGTGGGCCCAGAGGACCATGCGCCCGGCGGGGCCCATGCGCTCCGCGAGCCAGATGGTGTTCTCCGCCATGGACTCGTCGCGCAACTGTTCCCCCGTCGCCCGCAGGTGGTATTGGAAGGCGACGCGAAGGGCGCGCAGGGCGATAGCGAACGCCTCCTCGCCGGCGGCGGCCTCGTATTCGGTACGCCGGGACACGAGGAATTCCCGGACCTCCTCCATCGAGGCGCCGCACTCCGCCCGGTAGGCGTCCGTCCGGGCCTCGTAGCCCGGGTGCGGCCGGCGGCCTCGGTGGTCGTTGGCGAAACGGGTGAGGCAGTCGAGTTTCCCGGTGAGTTGCGGCTCGCCGGCCGGGTCCACCGACCGGAGGTGCTCGCCGACGAGGTGCAGCGCCATCCCCGGAAACTGCATGTCCACACCGTGGAAGCCGAGGTCTCCGCCGGCTTCGTTGTGGGCGCGCATCCTCTCGATCATCTCGAGCACGGATTCCGTGTTCCAGATCCAGAAGTAGAGCCCGGAGAGCAATTCCTCGGGGTCGCCTTCCCCGGTGCGGACATAGTGGTCGAGCCGCCGCGCCTCCGGCCAGGTCGCCTCGATGGCGAAGGTGTCGAAGCCCATCTCCTCCACCAGGAACCGGAGGATGCGCGCCTTCATCTCGAAGAAGTCCCGCGTTCCGTGGGTGTTCTCGCCGAGCGCGACGACCCGCGCGTCCCCGACCAGGTCGCGCAGGAACTCAAGGCCCTCGGAAGGCCAGGAAAGATGCGACCCGGAGAACGGGTGGACCTTCGCGTCCAGCCAGTCCTTCACTTCGTCCGGGACGGGCGCCGGCGGCGGGGGCGGCGTGTAGGCCGGCTCCGGCGGCAGCGACGGGGAGGCGGGCGCCGAGTCGCCACCCCCGCAACCGAAACCGAACGCCAGCAGTCCGGTCAGCACTGCCCCGGCGCCGAACCTCCGCGCGGGCGTTGGCATTCCCGATGGCCGTTCCTCGACCGGGATCGTACGACCCCTTCGTTCGTGGCCCGTCCGGATTCGGGACTCGAAACCGGACGCGAAGGCCGGCGCGTGTTCAGCGGCCCCGGAGATCGGGACGCAGGAAAGGGGACGGCCGGTCGCCGCTTCCGACGACCGGCCGCCCCGGAGGGCCCATTGGCCCTCGTTCGATCAGAAGTTGTGAGGATTCGGTCGTCTCGGTCGCTCGGAGTCGCGCGGCAGAGCGCCACCTCTCGGAGCCTCGTGGTTCCGGATTTCGTCGCAGCCCTCCGTTCCTAGCGACTCGCAGTCGTTGCCGGATCCAGCGTCCGGAGGCAGAGCGCCAAACCAAGGGTTATCCGGGTCGTATTCGGAACCGTAGATGCAGTTGTGCTCACAATCATCTCGTTCCGACATACACGCGAGAGGATCGCGCGGCCAAACGCTCTCGGCGTTCTGGCATCGCCGGTACGCCCGCCGACATTCGTCGAAGCACTCCGGGTTTATGTCGGTCGCCGGGGCGACAGCGGTCGTGATGCCGCACACGGCAGTCGGCGCGAGGCCGGCCGCCCCGACGGGCGTGCGCTCGACCTCCGACGGCGTCACGGAGGGCGGGTTCGGCGCCTCCGTCTCGGCCACGGCCGGGAGCGGCGTGACCAGCAGGGTCGCGGCGACGACCGCCGCGAGAGTCAGAAGGAAGTTGACGGAACGCATCATGGGTTCGTTCCTCCTCATGACTCTTGGAAGTAACACGCAAACGCGAATCGTCAAGACCCGAGGGTGGATCCGGCTCGGCGACACCGAGGAGCAGTGGCTCGAACTCACGGGGACACCGACCTCCGTGCGCCTCCGACGGGTTCGCCCACAGGGGCTCCGGGCCGCGCCCGGGGACGGATGGATTCAGGAAAGGCTCAGGACCGGCGCGGCGCGAGCCGGGGATTCCGCCGCAGCGCCTCGAGAGCCTTTTCTCGCAACTGGCGCACCCGTTCGCGCGAGCGATTCATGGACCGGCCGATGGCGGCGAGCGTCTCGCGTTTCACCCCGCCCAGACCGAGACTCCGCGTGAGGACTTCGCGGAGGCGCGGCGGCAGGTCGTCGAGGGCGGCATCGAGGAGGTCTCCGTATTCCTTGGCCTCCAACAGGAGGGCGGGGTCGGAATCGTCCGGGTCGCACAGCAGGGCCCCGAACGGCGATCCGTCCGGTTCCGCGGAGTCATCGAGGGACACGAAGGAGCGGCGATCGGGGACGCGCTCCGGCTTCTTCCCCGGCGGCATTCCCGGGGCAGGCTTCCCGGAGGGGGAGCGGAGGGCGGGAGCGGCGCTCGACTCACCTCTCCCACGCGCCTCGGCCTCCCGCCGGTCTTCGAGGCGCTGGGCTTCCAGTTTCCGGAGCGGGGCGTGAACGAGGGCGCCTCGATCGATGGCGCGGTGGATCTGCTGCAGGATCCAGGGGTAGGCGTGGGTGGAGAAGCAGCCGAGATCGGGGTCGTACTTGCGAAGCGCGCAAGCCAGGCCGAGGTTCCCCTCCTGGATCAGATCGTCGAGCGGCAACCCCATCCCCTGGTGTCTCCTGGCCTGCGCCACGACCAGCCGGAGAGCGCCCTCGAACAAGCGGCACTGACCTTCGGTGCACCTTCCGCACTGCGACGCGCCGCCGCCCTTCCGACGCCGGGCGCCCGCGGCCGTTCGGGCGCAGGCGATCTCGTCCTCGCGGGTCGCGAGCGGCAGGGCGCGCGTCTGCCGGAAGTAGATGGTCAGAGCGTCGACGCTGGCAGTCGCCTTGGCGCCGGCGCGACGGGCAACCCGCGGCGGCGCCTCGACGGGCCGGTCGGCGCCGGCTTCCGGCGGCTTGCGGTCGGCGCCCGCGGTGGGTTCGACGGGCGGCGCCCCGCCGCGTCGGCTTCGGTCCGACGAGGGCACCGGGCGCTTCTCCCCTGCCTACGACCCGGCGCCGCCACCGTCCGGCGGCGGACGCCACCGAGGCCCGAGACTCAATCGCGCGGATCGCTGCAACCGCATCCGAGAAACCCTGATGCCCGGTCGCAATGCAAACGGTGGACCGATCGAGCGCCCGGCGCGGGGTCGCTCGCCGGTCCGCGTCGAAGGCCGAAAGGCAGCGGCAGACGATCGCGAAGGCGCGGGATCGGGGGCCGCGCGGCCGGCGGAGGAGCCGGTGATCCGGGTCGGAGTGCCGGACCCCGGTTCGACGAGACCGTCCCGCGCCGACCCACTCGCGCCGTGATGCCGGGACTGCCCGGCCCATCCGAGGTGCGGCGGGGGAACCGGCGGTGGAGGACAATCCCCGCGCCCCGCGCCTGTCCGACGAGCCGCCGAATGCCGACGCCTTCTCCCCCGCTGTCCGCGGAGCCGGACCGGCGGTTCGCCCTCGCCGGGATCGCCCGGAAGGCAGATCTCCGCGCCGCCGGTCGCCGTCAGGGCCGGTCGTCAGGACGATGGCAGCGCGCCCGGTTGGGCGTTCTCGCGGCGATCGTGGCCGCCGGGGGCGGGTTCGCCGTGGCTGCCGGCAGCCGGGGCATCGCGGAGGAGCAGGCCGCCGAGGGGGGCCGGAACGATCCGGCGCTGCTGGGCGCATGGCCTCCGGGCACGGGAGGAGGCGTCGTGGGCGCGGCGGTGTGCGCGGGGTGCCACGGGGAGATCGCCGAGGCGCAGGCCGGGCACCCGATGGCGCGGACCGCGGCGCCCGTGGGCCCGGAGACGGCCGACCGGTGGTTCGGGGCGGAGCGGGTCCCGGGCCCGGTCGAGTGGAGGGGCGAAGACTTCCCCGGCCGCGAACAGGTCGGATACGAACGCACGGCGGAGGGCGCCGTGCTGCGAGGGCCGGAGGGGGACGCGCCGGTCAGCGCGGTGTTCGGGTCCGGGCTTCGGGGTTCGACGCCGGTCAGTTTCCTGGCCGCCCGGAGGATGCGTGAACTGCGGGTCTCGTGGTCCCACGGGCGCGAGAGGTGGATCGAGACGCCCGGCTCGGAGACCGACGCCGACCCGCTGGGGGACGAAGACCCGGCGCGGGAGACGGCGCTCTGCCTCGGCTGCCACGCCACGGCCGTCGCGTGGAACGAGGGGCGGCCCGTGTTGCGCGAATCCGAGTGGGGGGTTCGCTGCGAGCGATGCCACGGCCCCGGGGCGGCGCACGCCACGGGCTGAGAATCCGGCGGGGGCGGGGCGATCTTCAACCCCGGGCTCCTCTCCGCCCGGGAGCAGGTCGGGTTCTGCGCCCAGTGTCATCGAACCCCCACGGACTTCGAGCCGTTGCAGGTGCTCCGGCGCGACCGGGCGCTCGTCCGGCACGCCGGGGCGAGTCTCATGATGAGCGCCTGTTTCCGGGAGTCCCCGGCCGAGGCCGCGATCACCTGCCTCGACTGCCACGACCCGCACCGGAGCGACACCGCAGTCCGGGCGGCCAGTCGCGCCACCTGCCGGCGCTGCCATCACGACCCGGCGGCGGAGCATCGGTACGAGCGGGTGACCGCCGCCTCCGACTGCGTCCGCTGCCACCTGCCGACCCGGGAGGAAGTGTTCCCGGGGGCCGACTTCACCGACCACTGGATCCGCGTGGACGGCGCGCCCCCGGCGCTGGCCTCGCCCACCGCGGCGTCCGATCTGCGCTATCTCGAAGTCCTGTACCGCAACGAGTTGGCGCGGCCTTCGGATGCCCGACGGGAAGGCCGGCTGCGCATCGGCCTCGGCGAGTTGCTGCACGCCTCCAGGCTCCGAGGCGCGGCCTTCGAATCCCTCGAACGCGGCCTCGAAGCCGAACCGCGCTACGAGGACCTGTTGAAGGCCGCGGCGATCTATCGCGCCGAAGGAAACACCGGGCGGACCATCGAGATCCTGCAGCGCGCCACCGAAGAAGCGCACGACGCCGCGCAAGCCTTCTTCGACCTCGGAGACCTTTATCTCTCCCAGGGAGAGATCGACGAGGCCATCGTCGCGCTCGAACGCGCGGCCGACTTGCGCCCGACGGACTCCGTCATTCGAGACCGGCTGGCTGTCGCACGGCGCCGGGCGCAGGAACGGAACGATCCCAGCGCGGCGCACTGAGCCCTCCGTCGCCCGCGTCCGGACAACAAGCGCCTCCGGACCAGACCCCTGCGCCGAGACTGGCCGGTCACCGTGCGGAGGACCCGCGGAACGACGCCGGGCGCTACCGACGAGTCAGCAACCGATGTTGTTCTCGGTCGGCTCGCAGGTGCGAGGGCAGGTGTCCTCGCAGGTGTAGCGCTGGACGGTGTCCCGGCAGGCGTGGGCCTCGCAGGTGTGCCCGCAGCAGGTTGCCGGGCACGTAGCAGGGCAGGTCGGGCCCGTCGGCACACCGCCATCGTCGGGACAGTTCCCGTCGGTGCAGGCGGCATCGTAGTCCGTGAACCCGTTACCGCCTGCCACATCAGACAGGGCGTCCGGAGAAAGGTCCGCGATCGCCCGCTTCCGAAGTTTCAGTTGTTTGTTCATCGAGCGCCATCCTTTTGGCTGGCTTTCGGGCAGTGGAGCGATGACCGCTCGCCGATGAGGTCTGGGCATCACGCCACACGACGCATGGCCGCCTCCGCCGGCAACCTCACGGTCGGATCAGCACGCACACTCTGTGTACGCATCCAGAGTCGTAGTCGTCCCTCCCCCTCCCCCACCGCATCCGCAGCCATCGGTTCGGCAGGTCGCATCGCAGGTGGCGTTGCCGCAGCCGTCGTTGCAGGTTCCGCGGTTGCAGGAATCATGGCAAGTGTTGCAGGTCTCCCAGCAGTCGGTTGCGTTCCCGGTCCCGTTCCCGTGACAGTCGCCACCGTCGCACGAAATGTTCGATCCCGCGCCGACAGCCTCGCTCGTCTGCTCCTCGCTGAGGACGAGGATCGTCCTCTTCCTCAGTTGGAGTGCTTTCTTCATAGCTTGAGTCCTCGCTGTTGGTCAAGAGGCGGGGGCAGTGCGATAACCGCCCCCGCGGGGTGTTGCTTTGACTCTGATATCAGAAGGTAATCTTCGCCATGAACTGGACAGTGCGGGGGAAGCCGCCGGTCCCCGTGATCTGTCCCCAGTTGCTGGCGCCGTAGACCGACTGTGGGCCATTCCAGTTCGGCTGATTGAGGGCGTTGATGACCTCGAACCGCAGCATCAAGCTCAGATCCTCGTAGAGCGTCGTGGTCTTCTCCAGAGCCACATCCCAGTTGAAGAGACGCGGGCTGCGCGCCATGTCCGTGGTCTGCGGTGCTCCACCGAGGGCGAGTCCCGAAGTCGTGGTCGCGGATCCACCCAACCAATTCAGATGGTTGCCGGCCGGATTTCCGCTGGCGCTGATATCCAAAGTCTGCGGGCGCTGATGGTCGAAACCGTAGGAACCCAACGGATTGACGGACTGTGTAACCGTCAGTGGGAATCCAGTACGCAGGATCGTCACGACCGAAAAGGTCCACCCGCTCACGAATGCGTTCTCGCCTGGAGTGCGGAAAGTCGTGTTGAGGTTCACCTGGTGCGGCGTGTGGATCCGCGACGGACCGTAGTCAGCCTCGAGAACCGGACACTCACCGTAGGCGCACTCATCGGGCGTGTTGTAGATGACACCCCGCTCACTCGACAAGCGAGTGTTGCTCTCGTAGATGTTGTCGTCGTGCCGGGTAAAGGTGTAGTTGACTCTCGCGCCCCAGTTTCCGCGGAACCGCTTCTCGAACTCGACGCGCATCGAGTTGTAGAGCGACTTTCCGGCGCTCACATGGCGGGCGAACACATCACCGAACTGCGGGAACGGCCTCAGCAGCTGGCCGAGCGGCAATGTCTTGTCGTTCGCAAAACTCCCGAAGCGGCTGTCACCGTAGAACGGGTTCGGCTCCTGCCGGTTCAGGCCATCGCCCAACGACAGGTACTGGTCCGCCAACTGATTGATGTTGACTCGGGAATCGTTCGTTCCGCCGATCGGCAGGCTTGCTCCCCGGCTCCCCACATAACCGAGTTTGAACACGAGATCGGTCCCGATGTCGCGCTGCAGGTCGAAGGACCATTTGTGAATGTACGGAGATCCGCGGTACTGATCGTTGAAGGTGACATTTTGGCCGACGTTCTGGAACCGGCCGTTCGTGTTGCCGGTCGGACTGCCCACTCCGTTGGGATACGGATTCGACGCCGTTCCGGCCGGCGGAGTCACACCGTCGCGCGATGCCTCAAAACTTGACACGGCGCTAAAGCCGAGGGTGCCGAGCGAATCGGCGCCTACACCGGAAGGAATCGCATACGGAGCCCAGAATACGGCGTAACCGCCACGAATGACGGTCTCCGGATTCACCGTGTAGGCGAAGCCTACGCGCGGCCCCCACTTGATCGACGGGGGATTCCACTGGTGTTCCGGATTCCCGTCCACACCTGCGTACATGAGACCGCCTCGGAGCGGGAAACCGGGAAGAGTCCCCTCGAGACGCGGATCGAGCGTCACCTGGGCCGGGAACGGATTCATGCGGTCCCAACCTACAGCAAGTCCATTCTGTTCTTCCATGAGGCCGGTCTCGTGTTCCACACGCAGCCCCAAGTTCAAGACCAAGTTCTGTGTCGGGCGCCAGTCGTCCTGAATGAAACCACCGTAGTAGTTGATATAGACATCCGCGACATCCGCGATGGTCGCCTCACCTTTGTTGGGGATCCCCAAGAGAAGATCGGCGAGGGCGCTACCGGAGTCCGCAGCCGGGTCCGTGGGGTTCGGACCCCGAGTGAACCTACGCTCGAACCAGAGTCGCAGACCGCGATTGAACGAGATCGCATTGAGACCCATCCGGCGCCACTGACCGCCGTAACGGAGAGTGTGATTGCCCACGAACTGGGAGTAGGTACCGGCGACTTCACGCGAGGTCCACTGAACATCGTTGTTGGACCACGAACCGTGGGTGTTGCCACTGCCGAATTCCGAGACAGCGATCCACGGGTATTGGCCGGCATAGTTCTCCTGCGCATACAGAGCGTCCACGAAACTTCCCTGGAAGCCGAGGCCGCGGAACTGTTCGATCCCGAATTCGGGATTGGCGGTGGAATCGTTGAAGTAGGTCTGGCCGTAGCGCAGAGTCAACACCGAAGTGTCCGTGGGGATGATCGTGTTGTTGAAAGCGACGGCGTGGACATCCCGACCCAACGAGGCGGCGCCGATGCCGAAATCCGGATGTGTCTCCGCGTTCAGCAGGTCCTTGTAGTGGCCGAAGGCCGGCTCCTCAGAGGTGTAATAGAGATAGGTCAACGAGGTCTGCCAACTGTCCGAGAACGAGTGGCTCAGGTTTGCGGTGGCCTGCAAGGCCTCGATCCTCTGGAGGCCGGAAGCGCTGTTGTCGCCACCCGACCCGAGCGTCGTAAGCACTTGCGCCAGTGAGGAGCCTACCGGGTCGATCATGTCGGCCGGGATCCGGTTCCCCGGGAACGGACGCCGGTTCCCGTTGGCATCCAGGTCGTGCGGGTTGTAGATGGTGACTCCGCTCTGCGAGAAGTCACCGGCCGCCTCGGCGGCGGTCGGGAGCACGACGGTCACATTCGACGCCTGGTCGTCCGCATAGCCCTCGGTGGACAGCCAGAAGAAGGTCCGGTCCCGGAGGATCGGGCCACCGAAGGAGCCGCCGTAGAGGCCGTAGGGACGAGTGCTGAAGTCATCCTGGGTCTTGTCCCCGGCATCGAATTCCTGCTGTTCGTGGTAATACAACTTCCGGAGCCAAGTGTTCACCTTGGGCGTGCGGTACTGGTAGAGAGCGCTTCCGCCCCAGTTGTTCGTACCCCGACGGTGGATCACATTGAAGACTCCGCCCCCGGTGCGCCCCATCTCGGCGTCGTAGGTGTTCGTCTGCACCTTCATCTCCTCCACCGCCTCGAAGACCGGGATGATCACGGTGCGGTTGCGGAGGTCGGTCGTCGAGACGCCGTCCACGGTGTAGTTGTTGCCGCGGAGCGGGCCACCGCCCAGAGACAGCAGGGACGAGTTCGTCTGGTCGGACTGCTTGACCCAGAAGGGGTCGCCGGTGTGGACCACATTGGGGGTGGTGACCGACATGATGAAGACATTGCGGCCCGGCGTGGGCAGCACTTCCAACTGCGCCCGGTCCACCGCCGCCGCGACCGAGGCGCTCGCCGCTTCGATCAGCGGTGTTTCGCCGGTGACCGTGACGGTCTCTTCGATACCGCCGACGCCGAGGGTGGCGTCCACCACCAAGGCCGCGGAGATGCCGACGATCAGCCCCTCGCTCGCGAACGGAGCGAAGCCGCTGAGTTCGGCGTTGACCGTGTAGGTGCCCGGCTGGACATTGGCGAACACATACTCGCCGACCGCGTTGGAGACCGCGGTCCGGGTGACGCCGGTCCCCTCGTCCTCGAGGGTCACCGAGACGCCCGGCAGGACGCCGCCGTCGGTATCGGTGATGAGGCCGCGGATGCTTCCCTGGAAGGTCTGGGCAAAAGCGCCCGCGGCCAATCCAAGGATGGCGAGCGCCGCGACGCTCCTGAACAGAACAACTCGTCTCATGAATCCTCTCCTGGGGTTCGATGTGGCGTGAGCCTCCCGCGGAGTCCTGGTTACGGACGGGCGGGACATGCGATTTCGATGGGGTTGGAAAACGGAATCCGGCCCGACGAACCGGGCCGAAGAGGCGGGATCGTACGACAATTCCGCCCCGGAAGACAACCGCAACGGCAAGGGACGGGCCGGGGGCGGGGCTCTTCTGTTGTGCTCCAAGCCATTGATTTACTTGGGCTTTGTTGCCTTTTCGGGCCCGAATTCGGGGGCGGTTCGCGGCGCCGTATCCGAATCCGTGGAGACCGTTCGCCGCGTTGAATCACCGCCGCCGGCCGCCGGCCGGAGGGAGGGCCGGAGGCGGTCGGCGGCCCCCGGGCGCTCGGCTCGGGGGCCGGGTCGCGGCGGCGCCCGGGATGGCCTTCGTCGTCGACGCGGCCCGGGGGCGTCAGGGCTCCGGGGCCGGGCCGGCTCGGGCCGCGCCGGTCGGATCCGGGGCCGGGTTCAGACCCGGGCGAGGCGGGCGAGGGCGGCCATGCGGTCGAAGTAGTCGGCGTGGCCGGAGAGGATGCGCTCCTCGGCCTCCCGGTTCGGTTCCAGCGACCACTCGCCCAACTCCCGGGTGCCGCCGAGGAGGATCCCGTCGGCGCGGGGCATCATGTAGAGGCCGGAGTTCAGGGCGATGTAGCGGATCTCCGGCTGGGGCAGGAGCACCGTCAACTGGCCCTTCAGCGGGGTCAACTCCTCGTCGCCGACCAGGTCCCGGGCGCCGATGCCGGTGCAGTTCACCACCCGGCGCTCGGGGAGGGAGGCCACCTCGTCCAGCGAGCGGAAGTCGCGGATGCGGACCCGCCCGCCGGCCAGGCGGAAGTCGCGCAGCACCGCGTTCAGGTAGATCGGCGGCTCGATCAGCATGGTGGTGAACTGCCGGGCGTGGCGCGAGGGGAACGGGTGGGAGCCGGACGGGAGGGCGCGGGTGTCCGGGAAGAGGTCGGCGATGGCCTCCGGGCGGGTGGGGCCGCCGAAGGGGACATCGCTGAGCGGGTAGTTCGGCAGCCAGCGGATGCCGTAGCGGGCGCCGACCAGGTCCTGGAAGATGCGGTGGGCGATGCGGGCGGCGCGCTCGAAGCGGGCGCGGAACTCGTCCGAGTGGACGCGGGGGTCGAAGACCGAGAAGGGCGACCACTGGGCGCAGGCCACATTCGAGGTGGTCCGGGGCGGGAGGTCCTTCGTGTAGATCGTGACTTCGACGCCGCGGCGCTGGAGCAGCCGGGCGGTGGCCAGGCCGACGGCGCCGGCGCCGAGGACCGCGGCGCGGGCCGGGGGCGGGTCGTCGCCGAGCAACTCCTCGACGGCGAGCCAGGCGGTGCCCCAGGACATGGTGACGCCGCCGCCGCCGTGGCCGTAGTTGTGGACCAGCCGGCGGCCGCCGCCGAGGTCCTCCGGCTCCACCCGGAACCCGGAGGGGCGGAAGGGGCGGAGGCCGACGACGGTGCGGATGACGCGGTCGCGGGAGACCTTCACCGGGGGGAGGAGGAAGTCCGGGGCGAAGTCCGGGCGGGCGGGCCGGGCGGGGGCCGGGGCCGGGCGGCCGGCGCAGGCGAGGGCCGGGGCGGTGGCGGCGGCCGGGAGCAGGCGGGCAGCCGCGGCGAGGGCGCTGCGCCGGGTCAGTGTGGGGGTCGGGGGGCCGGTCGGGGGGGCGGGAGCGGCGGCGCCGGCGGGGGTGGCGGGAGTAGCGGCGCCGGCGGGGGTGACGGCGCCGGGCGAGGGCTTTCGGGCCTTCAGGTCGTCCGGGGGCGGGGGCTCGGGGGCCGGGGAGGGGCTGCCGGCGGTTCCGTTCGCGCTTCGCGTCATGGTGTTCTCCGTAGCTTCTCCCGGGTCCGCTTCCGTCCCGCCCCGGTCGTTCCCGTGCCTTCTTCTTATACTAAGGGAGTCGGTCGGCGCGGGGTCGCGCCCTTGCACGGCCGGCGCCCGCGAGGGCCCCAACACGAGACGAGTCGAGGCTCGGATCGGGAGGAGAGCGACGATGCACGGAACGAAGAAGGACGACGGGATGGATCGGAGGATCTTCCTGAAGGCGACGGCGGCGCTCGCCGGGACCGGGGCGGCGGCGGCGACGCTCTCCGTCGGGGACCGGGCGGAGGCGCTCGAGCACGCGATGATCGAGGCGCTCGACGGGGAGACCGCGCCGCCGGAGCGGCCGCCGCTGCGGGGGTCGGAGGAGAAGGAGCCGCTCTCGGTGATGCCGGCGCAGCCGACGCTGCTGGACTTCTTCGAGCACCGGTTCGCCCCGGCGTCGCATGTGCTCCAGAGCGCGACCCGGGCGCTGGAGCACGGGATGAGCGAGGAGATCGTCCTCGCCTGCCTGCTGCACGACCTCTCGGTCATGAACCTGGTGCGCGCCGACCACGGCTGGTGGTGCGCCCAGATGATCGAGCCGTATGTGCCGGAGCGGGTGGCCTGGGCGATCCGCTACCACCAGGCGCTGCGGTTCTTCCCCGACCCCTCGGTGGACTACGAGTACCCGGAGATGTATGTGCGGATCTTCGGGGCCGACTACGAGCCGGAGCCGTACCTGAAGGCGGCGCACGACTACGCCCGGAACCACAAGTGGTACATGGACGCCCGCTCCATCACCATGCACGACGACTACAGTTTCGACCCGGACGCGAAGCCGACCATCGAGCCGTTCACCGACATCATCGGGCGCCACTTCCGCCAGCCGAAGGAGGGCCTGGGTTTCGACAACAGCCCGACGGCCCACATGTGGCGCACGATGATGAACCCGCGCCGGCGGCTGTAGGGGGCGGCGGGGCCGGCTCCGCCGCGTTCGGGTCGTTGTGGCGCCGTTCGCCCGCCGAAGCAGCGATGCCGGGATGAGGCGATGCGGACTACTCTGAGGATCGACGACGATGTCCTGTCTGCTGCGCGAACCCTCGCCGCGCAGACGGGGAAGAGTCTGGGGCAGGCGGTGTCGGAACTGGCGCGTCGCAGCCTCCCCCGCCGACTGGAGATCGCCGAGAAGGACGGCCTCCCGAAGTTCCGCGTGGCGGCGAATGCCCGTCCGTTTACCGACGAGGATGTGAAGAAGGCGCTGGGCGACTGGCCGTGACCTGACTCCTCGATGTGAATGTGCTCCTCGCTTTGGCGTGGGCCAATCAGGTGCACCATGAAGCCGCGACTTCGTGGTCCTCTGGAGCGCGAAGGGACGGTTGGGCGACCGGCGCAGTGGCCGAGATCGGATTCGTCCGAGTCTCCGGCGTCCCGTCCGTCGTGGACCGGAAAAGTCACGGTTTCTGAGGCGGTCGACACCCTGGCCCGTCTCTGTCGCCGGGAAACGCACTCCTTCTGGTCGATGAACCGGTCGGTGACCGAGTTGCCGTCCGAGATCCTGACGCGGGTCCAGGGGTACCGGCAGATCACGGATGCCGCCTTGGTGGGACTGGCCCGTGAGCGTCGGGGACGCATAGCAACCTTCGATGCCGGGTTGGCGAACCTTCAGCCCGCCGGCCGGCGACCCTCCGTCTTCCTGATTCCGGCCTGAAGGGCGCTCCGGAGCGGCGCCGCGGCGACCTTCAGCCGGAGTCCGCCGGGTTCGGACGCGGGCGGCGGCGGGAGGCGGCGAGGTAGAGCAGGGCTCCGACACCGGCGGTGGCGAGGCCGAAGGCGGACTCGACCGGCTGCTCGATCAGGGTGTAGCCGAGGGCCCAGGCGCTGAGGGCGAGGAAGAAGAGCGGCGTCCACGGGTACAGCGGCGTCCGGAACCGCGCCGCGCCATCCGGGGCGAGCGACGAACCCCGCCCGAAGAGTCCGCCGCGCAGGCGGAAGAGGCCGGCCACGGTCAGGGCGGTCATCAGGTTCAGGGAGAACCCGGCGTAGAGCAGCACCTGCTCGAAGGTTCCGGAGTAGAGGAAGACCAGCGTCAGCGCCAGTTGGAAGAGGAGCGCCCGATGGGGTACGCCGTGGCGCCCGGCGCGGCCCAGGGGACGGAGGAAGGGTTCGTCCTCGCCCATCGCGCGGACGACCCGGGGCCCCAGGAAGACCATGGCGCTCACCGTCGAGGCCAGCACCAGCGCGATGAGCCCCGCCATGACCCGGCCGCCGACCGGGCCGAGGAGGCGCTCGGCGGCGAGGTAGCCGACTTCGATGCGGCCGGCGAGCGCGTCGAGCGGCACCGCGCGCAGGATCACCAGGTTCACCAGCAGGTAGAGGACCGTCACCAGCAGCGTCCCGGCGACCAGCGCCCGGGCCAGGCGCTCCGGGCGGCGGAGGTCGCCGACGATGTAGATGGCCGCGTTCCAGCCGGTGTAGGCGTAGGAGACGAAGACCAGGGAGACCGCGAAACCGGGGGAGGCGACGAGGGCCAGGTCGCCCGGGAGAGGCAGCACCGGGGCGCCTTCCCCGGCGGCGAAGAAGCCGAGGCCGCAGAAGCCGGCGACGAGGACGATCTTGGCGGCGGTGAGCAGGTCGTTCACGCCGGTGCCCCAGCGCAGCGGGAGCAAGTGGAGGGCGGTGAAGAGGACGACGACGGCGGCGGCGAAGTGGGTGGGCTCGATGCCCGGCCAGAGCGCCCGGAGGTAGGTGGCCAGGGCGAAGGCGGCGAGCGCGGTGGGCGCGCCGAACCCCACCGTCGCCGAGATGAAGCCGGCGGCGAAGCCGGCCGCCGGGTGGAAGGTGCGGCGGAGCAGCGAGTACTCGCCCCCGGAGCGGGGGAAGGCGGCGCCGAGTTCGCCGTAGGTGAGCGCCCCGGCGAGGGCGACCGCGCCGCCGGCGAGCCACAGCAGCAGCACCGGGAAGGCGGAGGGCACCGCCGCCACCTGGAACCCCAGGGTGGTGAAGACCCCGGTTCCGATCATGTTCGCCACCACGAAGAGGGCGGCGGTGCGGCCGGCGATGCCGGGCCGGCCGGGGGCGGCGGTCGTCAGGGGAGGCCCGCGGGCGGAGCCGGGGGAAAGCGGCGCCGGGCTTCGGGGGCGGGATCCGGCGGCGTCCGGCGGGATCGGGTGGCGGGCTCCATCGCATCCGCCACCTTCGGAACCGTCGCCTCGACGGGATCCGGCGGCCTCCGGCGGGGTCGGGGGGCGGCGGCCCGAAGCGCCGGGGTTTTCCCGGGGATGGGGAGGCGGTTCGGCGCTGTCGGCGGGGCTCGATGACTGCGCGTCTCGATGACCGGCCCGACAGGAGTCGGCGGACCTCCGGAGACGGGCCGGTCGGCCGGGTCGGGCGGTGGCGTCAACGGAGCGTGATCGGGTCGGTCGCGACGAACGGCGCAGCGGGACTCGCCGGACTTGCGGAGCCGGGCGAGTCCGCCTGGTCGGCGCAGAGGCGTCAGCGGGCCACCGTCGGGTCGGCCGCGACGAGCGGCGCGACGGGACTCGCCGGACCCTCGGAGCCGGGCGAGTCGGGCAGGTCGGGACAGAACCGTCAGCGGGCCACAGTCGGGTCGGCCGCTCCGAGCGGCGCGGCGGGGCTCGCCGGACCTGCGGAGCCGGGCGAGCCGGCCAGGTCGGGGCAGAACCGTCAGCGGGCCGCGATCATGTCGATCTCGACCAGCGCGCCGAGGGGGATGTCGGCGACGGCGACGGTGGTGCGCACCGGCGGGACGGCGCCCTCCGGGAAGTAGGAGGCGTACACCTCGTTCATGGCCGCGAAGTCGTCCACTTCGGCCAAGAAGACGCCGGTGCGGACCACATCCCCGAAACCGAGGCCGGCTTCTTCGAGGACCGCCTGCAGGTTCTGCATGACCTGGTGGGTCTGCTCGGTGATGCCGCCCTCGACCAGGCCGCCGCCCTCGTGGTTCAGGGCGATCTGCCCGGCGAGGAAGACCAGGCCGCCGAGATCCACCCCGGCGGAGTAGGGGCCGACGGGGGGGATGCGGCCGCTGAGGCGGGTCTTCTCGTGGGCGGCGGTGTCGTGTTCCCCACCGTGTTCCCCGGCCCGTTCGTCGTGTTCCTGGCCTTGGGCGCGGTCGGCGGCGGGAGCGCCGCAACCGAGGACGAGGGCGGCGACGGCGACGACGAGGGCCGGCAGCGCGAGAGTGGAGCGAAGGGACGGGCGGGGGGACATGGGCGTGGGGTCGGCCTCCTGGGTGGCGGCGGATGGTACCCGGCGTCTCCGGGCAGATGGCGCCGGGCCGTGGCAGGGCGGAGAGGGAGCGTCGCGGAGTCCGGCGGCGCAGCGGTCCGGCGGCGGTGCGGTTGCGTGGCCTGGTGGTGAGGGCGGCGGTCCCGGCGCGGGGTGGCGCTGCGCGGCGGTGGGAGCAGCGTGGCGGTCTCGCGCGGCGGAAGCGGGCCGATGCAGCGCCGCGCAGAGCGGTCGGGGCCCGTGGACGGTGCGGCGGAGGACGATGGGCGGTGGGCGCGGCGCCGGGACGATCGGGGAGAGCGTGGGGGCTACGATCCCGCCGCCATGTGGAAACGACCCGGAGCGGACGAATGCGCCGCCTACTACCTGGAGGTGATCGAGTTCGTCCCGGAGGGCGATCTCCCGGAGGTCGCGCTCGCCGAGATGCGGGAGTTGCGGGCGCTGCTCGGCGGGATGCCCGACGAGGCGGCCTCCCGCGGCTACGCGCCCGGCAAGTGGTCGGTGAAGGAAGTGGTGGGGCACCTCGCCGATGTGGAACGGATCATGGCGGTGCGGGCGCTCTGCTTCGCCCGGGGCGACACCGCGCCGCTCCCGGGGATGGAACAGGACGACTACGCGGCCGCCGCCGGCCACGGGAAGCGCAGCCTGCCGTCGCTGCTCGACGAACTGGAATCGGTGCGGAACGCGACGGTTTCGCTGATGCGCTCCCTCGACGCCGCCGCCCTCGACCGCCGCGGCGAGGCCAGCGGCTACGAGTTCACCGTGCGCGCCCTCTGCTACCACACCGTCGGCCACGCCATCCACCACCGCCGCATCCTCCGCGACCGCTACCTGCGGTAAGGGGCGCCGCGCCGGCGTCCGGGCCGGACACGACGCACGACAGCGCCCGAAGGCGCCGCGAACCTTCGTCCCGGCGGCCGACCCGCGGCCGGCGGAAGGACCGGGGGCGGGCGGAGCCGCCGGTTGCCGCGAGGTGATCGAGATCATCCCGGAGGGTTCGTCGGCAGCCCGAATCAGGCCGCCAGCCGCTCCTGCGGCGCCGGGACTTCGTTGAGGTCGGGAGTGAGTTCGGAGGGATGGAGGGCCGTCAGGTCGCGGACCTGCAGTTCCGGCTCCAGGTCGTCGCCCTCCCGCGGGAAATCCACTTCCGGCACACGGCCGCCGCGAACTTCACGACGCGCCTCGACCCATTCCTCCACGCTCTCCCGGTCTGTCGCGAGGAGGTATTTCGACAGGGCCCGGCGGAAGGCGCCGAAGTCGGTCGCCAGTTCGGCGAGGTCGAACAGGACGAGACCCAGGGAATGGCGGAAGTTCGCCCAGGCCGTCTTCAGGTCCGGACCGTGGTCGGCGAGACCGCCGGGGTTCACGCCGTAGATCCAGATCGAACCGAAGTCCTCCATGGCGGTGGCGCGGCCCCGCAACCGAACGGCGGCGACGAAACCGTTCCCCACGACGACCTGCCGCAGATCGAAGTAGAGGGGAGTGTGCTGCATCGGAGTCGCTGCCGGAATCGTCGTCACGAGCAGCCAGTGCCGCAACGGCGCGTCCCAGAGTGGTCTGTCGGAGCCCGAATCAGGCCGCGAGTCGCTCCTGCGGCGCGGGGATTTCGTTGAGGTCGGAAGTGAGTTCGGAGGGACGGGCGGACGACAAGTCGCGGACCTGCAGTTCCGGCTCCAGATCGTCGCCCTCCTGCGGGAAATCCACCTCGGGCACGCGGCCGCTGCGGATCTCACGACGCGCCTCGATCCATTCGGCGACGCTCTCCGCGTCGGTCTGCTCGAGGAAATCGGAGACGGCGGCACGGAACTCGTCGAAGTCGGCGGCGTCCTCGGCGAGGTCGAACAGGACGAGACCCAGGGACCGGCGGAAGTTCCCGTAGGCCGACCTGAGGTCCGGCCCGTGGTCGGCGAGGCCGCCCGGGTTCACGCCGTAGATCCAGATCGAACCGAAGTCCTCCATACCGGTGGCGCGGCCGCGCAACCGGACAGCGGCGAGGAAACCGTTGCCCACGACGACTTGCCGCAGATCGAAGTAGAGGGGGAGGTGCTGCATGGGGGTCACCGTCGGGATGATCGTCAGGAAGAGACCCGCGGCGCAACGGAGCGGCCGGAGTCGCGGAGGTAATCGGGGAGGTAGTCGGGGAGGCCGGGGATTCCGATCTCCCAGAGGATGTCGCCGCGGGGGTGGCAGAGGAGACCGACCCGTTCCAGTGCGGATTCGGCGGCCATGATCCGCTCCCACTCGGTGTCCGGGCCGAGAGCGGCGCCGAGGGCGGACTCGACTCGTTCCGGTCGGAGACGGTCGGCGTCCCGGAACAGATCCGCCACGGCGGCGGCAGCGGGAGGGAACCACGGGGACTCGATCTGCCGGAGACAGTCGGCGTAGTGGGCGCGCTTTCCCTGCGCGACCGCCGGCGCGGCGGCGTTCACGGTGTCGAGGGTCACCGACGCCGACGGGGTCTCGCCGCTGCGGGCGGAGGCGATTTCCACGCAGACGGCCCGGCCCCAAAGTTGGAGGAAGAACGGATGGCCGCCACTGTCGGCCACGATCTTCGCCAGCGCTTCGTCGGTGATGGAGGCCCCTGCCTCGCGGAGCGGCTCCCGGACCGCCTCGGCGGCGGCTTCCTCCGCGAGGCGCCAGAGGAGGTGGATCTCGCCGCGGTCCCAGAAACCGGCCTCGGTGCGGCGGAGATCGGCCCGGAGGTCGGGGGTGCCGGCGAACACGAGCAGGAGTGGTCGGTCGAAGCGCAGGATCTGGCCGATGTTGAGCAAGGCGCAGCCGACCTGCGGGTCGAGCCCGTTCGCGTCGTCCATCAGCACGACGAGGGCCCGGCGGCGCGTCCGGGCGATCAGCACCTCGCGGAGGGATCCCGCGTCGAGGCTCGGGGCGCGGCGCCGCCAGAACGGGCGCTTCACGAGCCGGGAAGCGAGGGCCTCGACCTCGCGGGCCGCCGGCAGGTCGAGCCACACGACTTCCGTCGCCCGCGCCCGTTCCGCTTCGGCGGCGAACCATCGCAGGAGCGCGGTCTTCCCCGTCCCGGGCGGGCCGAAGAGGAACACATCGCCGGGTGGCGGGTGGCGGGCTTCGAGACCGGCGAGCAGTCGGCGGAAGTCGTCCTGCTCCGAGTCGCGCCCGGCCAAGCGCGGCGGGGCCTCTCCGGCGCCCGGCCGGAAGGGGCCGGTTCCCTGCCCATCCATGAATATCAGTGTAGCCGCCCACCCCGGGGTCTCGGGCGGCGGTTACGGCGGGGCGCGGAGGCGGGTGTCGAGGTCGGTGAGGGCGCGGCGGACGGGGGCGGCGAGGGGGGCGCCGGTGGCGAGGGCGGCCTGTTGGGCCGGAGTGAGGCCGAGGGCTCCGGCGCGGGCGCGGAACTCGTTCGCGGCGTCGTCTGCCGGGTCCACGCGCCAGGCGCCGGGGACCAGGCGGAGGTCGTGGAGGGCGGCGCTCCCGGCCTGCTGGGTTCGTTCGCGGAAGGACAGGACTTCGGGGAGGACGAAGTCATCGAGGGTTCCCACGACCTCCACCACCGGGCGGCGGAGGAGCGCCGGGGGGCCGGGGAGCACCGGGACCGGGTAGGCCGCCGCCAGGGCGTCGTGGAAGGGCCAGAAGCGGCGGCCCTCCGGCGGCATTCCGGCGGCCTCGGCATAGGCGGCGAGGGCCGGGGGCGGTGCCGCGCCGGGATCGGCGGTCTCCGGCGCGTCGGCGGAGTCGGGCGGGAGCGAGGCCCAGTCGGGAGCCAGGGCGAGGCGCGCTTCGCGGCGGCGGGCGGCGGCTTCGGGGTCGCCGAGGGTCGCCGCGACCAGCAGGGCGCCGTCGAAGGTGTCCTCCTCCGCGGCGGTGGCGGCGTAGCGGGCCAGGCCGCCGCCGGCGCCGTAGCCGAGGAGGAGGGTGCGCTCCGGTTCCTTCGCCAGGCGGGGGCGGACCTGGTCGTACATGAGCCGGGCGAAGGCTTCGGTGAGGCGGTAGCCCTCGGGCCCGGCGCCCAGTCCGGCGCGGTCGAAACCGGCCCAGGCGAACCCCTGGTCGAGCGCCCACCAGCCGACCAGGTCGTCGAGTTCGGTCTCGCCGGTTCCGAGTTCCTCGCCGTCCGCGCCGCGGCGGATGCCGCCGAGACCCCGGTGGGCGGCGATGACCAGCGTGCCGTTCCAGTCCGGGAAGCGCGCCGGGTGGCGGAGGACGAAGCGCCGCGCCGGCTCGCCCGGGGGCAGGCCGCGGCCCGGCGGGACGGAGGCGACGATCCCCTGGGTGACCAAGGCGTCCCCGTAGGCGCGGCCGGGGAGCAGGGTCTCGCGGCCGCCGTGGATGTAGAGGTGGAGCCGGGCGTCGCAACCGGCGGCGGCGAGGAGGGAGGCGAGGAGGGCGGCCAGCAGGGCGACGGGGATGGCGAGGGCCGCGCCGGCGAGCGGGGCGCGGGAGCGCCGCCGGGCGGCCGGACCGCTTCGGCGCAGTGGGGGGAGGGCCGCAGCGGCGGGGAGGGCGCGGGAACGCCGGCCGGCCGGTCGCCTCCACCGGCGGCGAGTGGATCCGCTGCGCTGCGGATCGCCCCGGGCCGGGTCGGGAAACGGGGCGCCGGCGGCCGCGGATCGGCGGCCGGCGAGTCCGTTTCGCCGCGGATCGACCCGGGCCGGGCCGGGGAACCCGGCGAGCGGGGCGCGGGGGCTCCGGGCGGCCGGACCGCTTCGGCGCGGTGCGGGGAGGGCCGCAGCGGCGGGGCGGGCGCGGGAACGCCGGCCGGCCGGTCGCCTCCACCGATGGCGAGTGGATCCGCTGCGCTGCGGATTGCCCCGGGCCCGGTCAGGGAAGCGGGCATCGCGCTGCCCCGATCGGCGGTCAGCGAGTTCGCTGCAGTTCGGATCGACCCGAGCCGGATCGGGGAGCCGGGCGCCGGGCGGCCCGGATCGGCAGTGGGCGAGTCCGCTCGGCTGCGGGGCGACCGGGGCCGGGACGGCGCGTCGGGAGGCGGATCGTTCGGAGCGGCGACCGACGAATCCGCTCCGCTGCGGGGGGACCCCGGTCGGGTCGGGGAGTCGGGGAGCGGGCGGCCCGGAACACCGGGCGGCGAGCGGGCTCCGGCGGGGGGGGACGCGAGCCGGGGCGGCGGGTCCGGCCGCGTACATGGAGACTCCCGGAGTTCCTTCGGTCATCCGTTCGGAGCCACGCGGCCCCAGTGCGGTGCGGAACGCCGGGTCGGCGCCGCTGCCGCCACTCTCGGTCGAATCAGAACCCCGGGAGTTCGGCCTGGTTTCTTCGGGCCCCGGCGCCGACAGGAGGACCGGCCGCCGAGGCCCGAAGAAGCGCTTCGTCCGGCGGTGCGCTCATCTCCGACCTCCTTCGGGGCTGGTTGGTTTCGTGGCGCGGGGCTGAGCCCGTACTCGCGGTTTTAGCCCAACCGGCGGGCGGTGTCAAATCGCGTTGGCGGAGGCGGCCCCGGAACGGCGGGCCCGGGCGCCGGACAGCCGGTTCCGCCGGTCGAGGGTCGCCGGGCAGCGGCGGCTACGGCAGGGCGCCGTGGACGACCTCGCCCTCGACCAGGGTGGCCACGATCCGCTCGCGCATCGAGAACAGGAGTTCCGGGTCTTCCTCCAGGCGGTCGAGGCTCGGCAGGTCGAGGACGACCAGGTCCGCCCACTTGCCCGGTTCGAGGCTGCCGCGCTCGTCGTCGTCGTGGGTCAGGTAGGCGCCGTTCCAGGTGTAGGAGCGCAGCGCCTCGGCGATGGTGACCGTCTCGTCCTCGCCGAAGGCGACGCCGGACTTCTGGTCGCGGCGGGTGAGGAGCGCGTAGAAGCCCATCCAGGGGTCGTGCGTGGTGACCCCGTAGTCGGAACCGGAGGCCATGATGACGCCGCTGCGCATGTAGGTGCGGAAGGGCTGCAGCCGGGCCATGCGCTCCGGGCCGGAGTTGATGGCGAAGGAGAAGCCCTGCTGCCAGTTGAAGACCGGGTTCGTGGCGGCGACGATGCCGTAGCGCGCCATGTCGTCGAGGACGCGGGTCTTCGGCTCGATGGGGAAGTAGGCGTGGATGACGCTCCAGCGGAGGTCGGGGATCTCGCCGTCGTTCGCCGCCGCCATCTCGTCCAGCAACTTGGCGTAGAGATCCACCGTCTGGCGCATCGCCTGGTCGCCGCAACTGTGGGTGTGGAGGTCCCAGCCGCTGGCGCGGATCGCCCGGTACTGCGCTTCCCGGAGGTCGTAGTCGCGGACCACCGGGTTGCCGAGGTTCTCCTCGCCTTCGAGTTCGTCCCACATGTGGAAGGGCTCGGACATCCAGGCGCTCCGCGTGCCCACGCCGCCGTCGCCGTACACCTTGGCGCCGCGCCAGCGCAGGAAGCGGTCGCCCAGGTTGTTGAGGCGGAGCGGGGCGAGGTGGCCGGCGATCTCCTCCGGGGGGTGGGTATTGAAAGTACCCTCGTACACCGCCGCGATGCGGAAGCGCAGGTGCCCCCGGTTCTTCGCCTCCTGGTAGATCATCAGGTTGTGGCCCATCCGCGACGAGGGGTCGACGATCGCGGTGACGCCCAGCGAGAGCATCTCGGCGACTCCCAGCCGGACGCTCTCCACTTCCTCCTCGAAGTCCGCCGGGGGCGGGCGCTCGGTAACCAGCCGGGAAGCGCGGGAGCCGAGGAAGACGCCGGTGGGGACCTCGCGGGTCACCGTTTCGCCGTCCACGGTGAGTTCGCGCGGCTCGCGGAGGATCTGGTCTTCGAAGGTGAAGTCGGAGGGGTCCTCGAGCCACCAGTCGGGCCAGGTGGAGGAGTCGCCGTCCTCGATGCCCATGCGGCGGAAGACCTCGGTGTTCACCGCCACGCCGCGGTACACCCGGTAGAGCGCGACCGGGTTCTCCGGCGCGGCTTCGTCGAGTTGCCACCGGGTGACCATGACCGGGTACTTGTGCTGGTCCCATCTTCGGCCGACGATCCAGTCGCCCGGGGGGATGGCGGACTCGGCGAGGCGGGAGCGGACGCCGGCCACGATTTCCGCCGCGGACTCGGCGTAACTGAGTTCGACGCCGCCAGTGATGTCGAGGCCCAGGGGGAGGAAGTGGATGTGGGAATCCTGGAGGCCGGGGATCACGGTGCGGCCGGCGAGGGTCACGATGCGGGTGGCCGGGCCGGCGAGGGCTTCGATCTCGCCGGCCGCGCCGACGGCGACGAGGCGGCCGTCCTTGATCGCCAGGGCCTCGGCGAGGGAGTCCCCGGCGTCCACGGTGCGGACCTCGGCGCCGGTGAGGATGAGGTCCGGCTCCGGGTACCACTGGGCGGGGGCCGGGGTCGGGAGGAGGAGCGCGGGGAGCGCCGCCGCCGGGAGATGGCGGGAGAGGGAGCGGAGGGCGCGGGACAGTCGGGGGAAGCGGGTCGTTCGGGACATGCGGGAAAGTCGGCGGCGGAGACGGTCGAGACCGGGGAAACGGAAGAAGTGGTCGGGGAAGCGGGGAAGGCTGTCGGGGAAACGGAAGAGGTGGCGAGGGAAAGGGGGGAGGCTGTCGGGGAAACGGGGGAATTCGCGGGGCAAACGGAGGAAGGAGAGCCCGGGGAGCCGGCGCCCCAGGCGCGACCGGAGACTCTCCCGAAGCGGACGGACCATCGGGCGGACCATCGGGCGGGGCGCCTCTCCGACTGGCGGACGGGAAGAAGGGCCGCGAAACCTATCGGGAGGCGCCGGAGGGCGTGGCGGCCTCCCGGCGGTAGCGCACTTCGCCGCCGACGATGGTGAGTTCGACCTTCGCGTCGCGCACTTCGGCGTCGGGGACGGTGAGGAGGTCGCGGTCGAGGACGACGAGGTCCGCGTACTTGCCGGGGGTGAGGCTGCCCTTCACTTCTTCTTCGAAGGCGGCCCAGGCGTTGGCCAGGGTGTAGGAGTGCAGCGCTTCCATCCGGGTCATCGCCTGCTCCGGATAGAAGCGGCTGCCGTCCCGGAGTTCGCGGGCGATCGAGGCGTGGAAACTGGGGATTGGATCCAGGTCCTCCACCGGGGCGTCGGTGCCGTTGCCGACCACCGCGCCGGAGTCGAGGAGCGCCCGCCAGGGGTAGGCGCCGGTGCGGGCGCGCTCGTCGCCCAGTTTCTCCGGCACCCAGGGGCCGTCGGAAGTGGCGTGGACCGCCTGCATGGCGGCGATGACGCCGAGTTCGCCGAAGCGGGGGATGTCGTCCGGATGGAGGTGCTGGGCGTGTTCGATGCGGAAGCGCAGGTCGGCGCCGTCCACCCCGGCGGCGGCGAAGGCCCGTTCGTAGAGGTCGAGGATCTCGCGGTTGCCCCGGTCGCCGATGGCATGGGTATTGACCTGGAATCCCTCGCGGATGGCGATCCGCACCGTTTCCTCGATGTCGCCGAGTTCCTCGAGCACCAGTCCTTCGCTGGAAGGCATGTCGTCGTAGGGCGCCAGCAGCCAGGCGCCGTGCGCGCCGAGCGCCCCGTCCACCTGCCGCTTGATGGAGCGGACGGTGAGGTAGCCGTTCGCGTGGTTCTCCAGGAAGTGGTCGGCGAGACGGGCGTCCAACTCCTCGTTGGACTCGCCGCGCACCATGACATAGAGGCGGATCGGCAGCCGCCCGGCCTCGGCCATCTCCCGGAAGAAGGCGATGAGTTCGAAGGAGGAGCCGGCGTCCTGGAAACTGGTGATTCCCTTCCGCAGCGATTCCTCGGCGGCGAGTTCGAGTTGGGTCTCCATCTCGGCGCGGATCTCTTCGTCGCTGCGTTCGGCGCGGGCGCGGTCCCGGGCGCGGGAGACCAGGCGCTGGGCGGTCTCCCGGAGGGCGCCGGTGGCGCGGCCGTCGGCGTCGCGGACGATGGTGCCGCCGGGCGGGTCCGGGGTGTCGTCGGTGATCCCGGCCAGTTCCATCGCCAGGGCGTTCGCGAAGGCGGCGTGGCCGCTGGCGTGGCGCAGCAGGACCGGGTGCTGCGGGGAGATCTCGGAGAGGCCGAGGTGGTGCGGGAGGTCTTCGACGGCGCCCGGCGGGGCTTCGTCCCACTTCTCCTGGTGCCAGCCGCGGCCTTCGATCCAGGCGCCGGCGGGGGCTTCGGCGACGGCTTCGGCGACCAGGTCCACGATGCGGTTCCAGTTCTCCACCTCGCCCAGTTTCAGGATCATCTGCGCGTTGCCGACGCCCATGAAGTGGCCGTGGCCCTCGATGAACCCGGGGATGGCGAGGCGGCCGTCCAGTTGGATGACTTCGGTGTCGGGGCCGAGGTACCTCTCGATGTCCCCGGTGTCGCCGACGGCCGCGATCCGGTCGCCGCGGACGGCGATGGCCTCCGCTTCGGGAAGGTCGTCGTCCACGGTGACGACGCGGCCGTTCAGGAGGACCAGGTCGGCCGGCCCGCCTTCCGGCGGCGGGGGGCTGCCGCAGGCGGCGAGGGCGAGGAGGGCGGCGGCCGCGGGGAGGGAGCGGAGGAGCGGTTGGAGTCGGAAACGGAGCATGGATCGGAGCCCGGCCGCGCGGGGCGGCCCGGAGAGTGGGGGTGGGGAAGGCGGAGCCGAGAGGACAGCGGCGGAAGTATCGCCGGCGCGGCGGAGGCGCGGGACCCATGGGACGAGTCGGGCGACCGGGATGCGGCGCGGGGACCGTTGCCGGCGCGGCTACCGAACCGCACGTGGCGCCGGGGCCGGAGGGCGATGTCCCGGTCCCCGTTCGCGGGAGGCCGAGGCGCGGACCACGCAGCCGAGCGGTCTACGCCGCGACTCGGCGAGGCCTACCGGGCGGCAGGCGACCTGCCGACGCTCCCCGCGCTCACCGTCCGGCGCCCTCCGCGGACGGGTTCAGGCCGCGCACGGGAAATCGCGCCGCCGCAGTCTGCGCCACACGCTGAAGGATCGCCTCGTCCACCAGTCCATGGACGTTCGGTTCCATCCCGATGCACCGTACGCGGGCCATGAACACGAGCGGCGTGAGTTCTACGAACAGTTTTCCGATGAACTCATCGGCGAAACTGCTGGAGACCAACGGAATCCCCTGCCAGTCGAGGACGAGCGGCTTCTTCGGCGCGGCGTCCAACAAGTTGTGGCACTTGGTCCGAAGTTGACGCCCGGCGATCCGCGTCCCGAATCCGACCCGTTCCTCCTGCAACCGCAACCTCAGTGCGCTCGCGTCGTCCGTTTCATAGGAGGACTCGATGATGTCGACGGGAGTGAAAGATTGGCCGCCGAAGTCGAGCGCTTCGGACAGTCGAAAGCGGGTGTCCATGTCGAGCGCCACATAGACGAAGGCGCCGGCAAACCGGTGATCCTCCTGTCGGTACAGAGTGGCTCTGCTCGGCGACACTTCCAGGGCGGCAGTTCCGGAGAGGATTCCGAACTCCCCGTCGGAGTGGGCGGCGATCCGTATGGCGCCCGCGAGCCCGTTGCCCTGTCCGTCAGCGGGGTTGCGTGTCGTTCCTTTCTCGATTGCTCTCAAGACTGCTTGTTCATCGGCATCGAGATCGGGATGACCCTCTCGCAGCGAAGCGAGGAAACCCCGGCCGGAATCAGCGACGGCGATCTCCACACGGCGTGATTCCGCGAAAGTGTTGACCTGGAGGAAACCGCCTTCCGCACACTCTGCGTGATTCAAGACATTGTCCATGATCTCGTTCAACGCCCACCCCAAACCAGCGATGACACCCCGTTCCAGTCGGAGCGACTGCATCACGACGCCCAGAGCAGCATCCACGAGATCATCCTGCCGGGCCGGTTCGGAAAACCGAAGAGCCGGCAAGTGCCGCCCGGCTCCCACGGACCTCGGCTCGTGGCGATCCGGGTCCAGAAAATGCGCCCAATTGGCGTTCACGAACAGCCGACGGAGGGTCGGATCCATCGGCATCACGACCGACACCTCGGTCCCGCCGCGTCGCAACGCATCTGCTCCGGCGAGGAGGGGCAGCATCCCGCGAGGAAAGGCCGCCTCGCAGTCAGAGAAATCGAAGACGACCCCAGTGAAACCGCGCTCGTTCCCTTCGGGGAGGTTCCGAAGGAACTGCCGATGGGCAAGAGGATTCACCCTACCTACGAAGCGGAAGCGATTTCCGTCACGCCGGACGACACGCGGAGCCCGGTCGTCGGTCCGCGCCTCCTGGGCGATGCGCCCCCTGGGGTCAACCGACACGGCAAGCAGATCTTCCGCAGGAAACGTGGCGTCGCCCCACACCGGGCACGGCTACCAACCGTTGACGCCCGTGAGGCGCGGGCCGGCGGCTCAGAAATCGGAACGGCAAGGACCTGATATTACCTTCCGTCCGCGTCGTGACTTCGTAAGAACGGGAACCCCGGGTAGCATCCGCGCGCCATGCGGTTCGCCACTCTCGATCTTCCCGGCGACGGGGCGACGCCCGTCGCCATCTCGCCGGACGGTACCCGGTACTCCCCGCTCCCCGGAGGCGGGGCGCTCGTGGAGCATCTCGATCGCGGGGCGGCGACCGCGGAGCCGGACTGGGAGGCGGCGCCGGCGATCGACGAGGTTCGCTTCGCGCCGCCGGTGCCCCGGCCGGGGGCGATCTGGTGCGTGGGGCTGAACTACGAGGACCACCGGCTGGAGACCGGGAAGGCGCGGGCCGAGCATCCCACCCTGTTCATGCGCTTCCCGGTCTGCCTGGTCGGCCACGGGGAGGCGATCCTCCGGCCCCGGGTCTCGGAGAAACTGGACTACGAGGGGGAACTGGCGGTCGTCATCGGGAAGGCCGGCCGGCATATCCCCGAGGAGGAGGCGCTCGAGTACGTGGCCGGATACGCCTGCTTCGACGACGCCTCGGTGCGCGACTTCCAGGCGCACAGCACCCAATTCGGCCCCGGCAAGAACTTCTACCGCACCGGCGGGTTCGGGCCCTGGATCGTCTCCGCCGACGAGATCCCCGACCCGCAGGCGCTCGCCATCGAGACCCGGCTGAACGGCGAAGTGGTGCAGCAGAGCCACACCTCCCGGATGACCTACCCGGTGCGCGAACTGATCTCCTACCTGTCCCAGATCACCCCGCTGCTCCCCGGCGATGTCATCGCCACCGGCACCCCCTCCGGCGTCGGCATGGCCCGGAAACCGCCGCTCTACATGAAGCCCGGCGACTTGGTGGAAGTCGAGATCGAGCGCGTCGGAATCCTCCGAAACCCGGTCGCCGCCGAGTAGGGCGCTTCCCCTCCGGGTCGGAGTCCGAGCCGGGAGGTGACCGGCGACTCGTCGGTCCCGGAGTGCTCTTCGCTCCGTACCGCCGGCAATCGTGGACGCATCGACCTGCCGAGCGCCGAGCAGCATTTCTCCTGGACCCGGTCGCGCCGCCCAGTGTCCTCGATGAAATCCATTTCGCCGGTATGGAAGAGATCGACACCGATGGCTCCCGGAGTTCGAGGAGCCGTTCGAAGATCGTCTTCCGTACGGAGAGCGTGAACGGCCCCCTCACATAGGAGCCGTCGTTACGCTGCCACCGGCGGGGCGCGGGGCGGTCGGGGTCACGCCCGCGCCGGAATCCCAAAGGTGTTGCGGAGCGCCAGGCGGCATTCCTCATGGACCCGGTCTCGACGCCAGGTGTCCTCGATGAATGCGATCTCCCCGGGATGGATCAGATCGACGCCGAGGGCGTCCCGGAGTTCGAGGAGCCGTTCGAAGATCGTCTCCCGGACGGAGAGCGTGAACGGCCCCATCACATAGGAACCGTCGCTCCGTTGCCTCACGTTGCCGTCGCGGTGCGTGCGGTCGCGGTTCGCATCGTCGTCCCGGAGGGCGAACAGCCAGTCCCGGAATGCGAACAGTCGCTCCCTGGCCCCGGCGTCCCCGTAGAGCGCGATCAGGTCCCGGTGCGTCCCGCCCCACGGCGGATCTCCCTGCCCCAGGATCCTCCATACCTCGTCGTCGTCGAGTCCGACGAGGGGCGCGAATCTCGGGCAACCGTCCGAATGGCGGCAGTTCCGGTTGGCGGCGCCCACGCCTCGCTTCGTCGTCGAGCGCGTTCGCGTCTCCGCCTTCAGGGTTCCGACGAGCAGGACGACCTCCTCGTCGGGGGGCGCCGACCGTTCCAGAAGTCGGTTCGTGGGTCGGACTCGCATCCGATCACTGCGCCAGCGGAAGGCGCCGGTGCGGGGCATGAGGCCCCGTCCGATCACCTCGACCCAGAAGGTTCGGTCGATGTACGTCCGTGGGTATCGGAGGGTGAACGGCAGGCCGCGCCGGCGAGCCTCCTGGTGGATGGCGCTCGGGCCGTGGCGCAGGCGGGCGCTGACGAGCGGAGATTCGACGAGCCGGTCGTTTCCGGCGAGCACGATCGGCCGGCGCCGTTCCGTCTCCGGGAGGGCCTCGACCACCTCCCAGACCAATTGCAGGAGAAGGGTGGAGTACTCGCCGCCGGTGTAGGCGACGACCCAGGGACGCCGGTCTTCCCGGAGATACGCCCGGCGGATGGCATGCATCGTCTCGCCCAGCCGCGTCGTCGGCCGGGTCGCCTTGAGCCCGGTGGTCACCGGGCCGGTGACCGGAACGGACCTCGGGGGAGCCGGTTCGCCGGGGGGGCAGGTTCCCGGGAGCGCCGAGGCGTCCGGGTCGCTTCGCCGGGCCGTCATGAGCAGTGTCCTCCTTCGCCGGACGGACGGCCCCTCCACCGGGGGCGGGAGGTCCCATCCCTTGCCGATGACGGGAAACGTAGCCGCCGGCCCGGACACGGGTCGTCACTCCCGGCGCCTGGGAGTTCGCCGCCGGCGGCCCGCTCCCGGCCCCGGCCGCCTCCGGGGAAGGCGGGTCAGTAGCCGCGGCGGCGGTTCACCACATTGCGGCGGGGGCGGCCGGCGAAGAAGCGGGTGAAGTTGTCGAGGGCGATGCGGAAGACCAGGGGGACATAGCGGTCGATGTCGTCGGCGCCCACATGGGGGGTGAGGATCAGGTTCGGCGCGTGCCAGAGGTCGGACTCCGGAGGGAGGGGCTCCGGCCAGACGGTGTCGAGGAAGGCGCCGCCGACCCGGCCGCTGCGGAGCGCCTCGACGAGCGCCGGCTGGGAGACCAGGCGGCCGCGGCCCAGGTTCACGATCCCGGCGCCCCGGGGGAGGAGGGCGATCTCCTCCGGGCCCAGGATCTCCTCCGTCTCGCCGGTGAGGGGGGCGGCGAGGAGCACATAGTCGGCGCGGGGGAGCGCCTCGCGGAGGCGGGCCGAGGGGAAGAGTTCGTCCACGAAGCGGTGGGGACGGGCGGTGCGGCGGACTCCCAGCACCCGCATCCGCAGGGCGCGGGCGGCCTCGGCGGCGCCGGTGCCGACCGCGCCCAGGCCGATGACCAGGGCGGTCCTGCCTTCCAGGGTGCCGGTCTGGATCTTTCCCCACTCGCGGCGTTGCTGCTGGACCACGAAGCGCGGCAGGCGGGTGCGGAGGGAGACCAGGGCCATGAGCGCGTACTCGAAGCACTTCCTCGTGTGGACGCCGCTGGCGGTGAGCAGGGCCACCCGGGAGGGCAGCCAGTCGAGCGGGTAGAGGTGGTCCACCCCGGCGCCGATGAGTTGGATCCAGCGCAGGTTCGGGGCGCGCTCGGCGAGGCGGTCGCGGGGGAACTTCCAGCCGATGAGGACCTCGGCGTCGGCGACGCCCCGGTAGAAGCCGGCCTCGTCGTCGGAGTAGGTGGGGCGGAGGCGGGCGAAGGCCTCCGGGAATTCGCGGCCGGCGGCGCGGAAGCGGGCCTCGTCCAGCCGGTAGCCGCTGTCGTCGCCGGGGTCGGTGGCGAGGTGGACCCGCAGCGTCTCGGGGAGCGCCGGGCCGGGGCGCTCCTCCCCGTCGGGAGGTTCGGAACGGGGCGCGGGGTCGGGCATCGGGGACTGCGGGAACGGGGGCGGCGCGGGGAGTCCGGGGAAGCGGGGGAGCGTAACGGGGCCGGCGCCGGACGGAGTCGTGGTCGTCGGCGTCGGGCGCCGGGTCGCCGAGGTTCCCCCGGTTCGACGGGGCGGACCCTCGGGCGCGATCGGCGGCGGCGGAAGCCGGGGCGGAGGACTCCGCTCCCGAAGGGCCGGCCCCGCGTGCGGCCGGCAGCGATCGGTGTTGACGCTCACGCTCGCGGGGCAAGCGCCGCCGGCCGGGAGCGTGGCCGGTCGTGGCAACGCCTCGCCTCGTCCGGTCGGCCGGTGTCGGCGACCACCGGAAGCGGGGACAGGCGGCCCCCGCGGCGGCGGCCGGCCCCGGCCACGCTGTCCGGTGTCCCGCCGCGTGTGCGCCAGTGCTTCATGAATGCCCCGGAGGGCGACGCCGAACCGGTCACCCGGCTGCGACGGGACGGCGGGGAGCGTACCGCTCCGGCGAGGGCGAAGGGTCGAGGCTGACTCGGCTGCGCGGCCGGCCGTGGCGGGCGGGGGCAGCGGCAGCGGACGACGGAGAACGGCGACGGCCCGGCGTCCGGAGCGTCGGGCCCCGGCGGGGCGGCGGGTGGCGGACGGCGGGGGGAACCGGCGACAATGCTTCGCATGGCCCGAACGCAGAACGACTCCGACTCCCCGACGACGCCGACGAGCGCCTCCTCGACCGCGGCCCCACCGCTCGCCGCGCCCCCGCCGGGGCCGAAGCGGCTGGAGTGGAACCGGCGGCGGTTCGTGGCCGGGCTCTCCGGGTTGGGGCTCGGCTCCACCCTGCTGCCCGGGGCGCTCACCGCCTGCGCCGGGGACGCCGAGCGGGTGTCCGTCGCGACGCTGCGGACCGCGCAGTCCCTCGCCGGGCTCTCGCTCTCCGACGACGAGTTGGAAGTGGTGGCGGAGCGGCTGAACGGCGAGCGCAGCCTGCTCGACGCCTATGCCGGGATCCGCGACCCCGAGGTCCACAACCACCTGCCCCCCTCCTTCGTCTTCCACCCGCTGCCGCCGGGGAAGGCGATGCCGGAGACCGCCGGGGGGATGCGGCCCTCGCGGCCCTCCGTCTCGAAGCCGGAGGCGAACGCGGACCTGGCGTTCCTGCCGGTGACCCACCTGGCGCGGCTGGTCGAGGCCCGGGAGGTCACCTCCACCGAGTTGACCGAGTTGTACCTGGCGCGGCTGCGGCGGTTCGACCCGCAACTCCACTGCGTGGTGAACCTGACCGAAGACCTGGCGCGGGAGCAGGCGGCGCGGGCCGACGCGGAGATCGCCGCCGGGAACTACCGGGGGCCGCTCCACGGCATCCCCTGGGGAGCGAAGGACCTCCTCGCCGTGAAAGGGACGAAGACCACCTGGGGGGCCTCGCCCTACCGGGAGCAGGTGCTCGACGAGGACGCCACCGTCTTCACCAAGTTGACCGAAGCCGGGGCGGTGCTGGTGGCGAAACTCACGATGGGGGCGCTGGCGCAGGGCGACCGCTGGTTCGGGGGCCGGACGCGGAACCCCTGGAACACCGAGGACGGGTCGAGCGGCTCCTCGGCGGGGCCCGGGTCGGCGACCGCCGCCGGGCTGGTGGGGTTCTCCATCGGCACCGAGACCCGGGGCTCCATCATCTCGCCTTCGACCCGGAACGGGGTGAGCGGGCACCGGCCCACCTTCGGGCGGGTCAGCCGGGCGGGGGCGATGGCGCTCTCCTGGACGATGGACAAAATCGGGCCGATGTGCCGGAGCGCCGAGGACTGCGCGCTGGTGTTCGAAGCCATCCGGGGCGCCGACGGGCTCGACCGGGCGGTGACCGATCCGCCGTTCGCCTGGGACGCGGAAGCGGACCCGACCCGGTTGCGGGTGGGCTACCACCGGTCGGCGGTGGAGGACGAGATCGAGGACGATCCGGAGAACCCGGAGCGGGTGGCGCAGCAGCGGGCGACACAGGCGAACACCCGGGCCGCCATCGAGGCGCTGCGGGGGATCGGGGTGGAGATCACGCCCTTCGACCTGCCGGACTTCGGCTCGGACGACCTCGGCTTCGTGCTGACCACCGAGTCGGCGGCGGCCCACGACGCCCTGGCGCGGAGCGGGGCCGACCTGGCGATGAAGGCGCCGCCGGAGGAGAGCCGCTGGCCGGACTCGTTCCGGCTGCACCGGTTCGTGCCGGCGGTGGAGTACCTCCAGGCGATGCGGGTGCGGACGCGGATCATGCAGGAGTTCGACGAGGCGCTGGGCGATCTGGACCTGTTCATCGGCTCGCACCTGGGGCTGACGAACCTGACCGGGCACCCGGAGGTCTCGGTGCCCAGCGGGTTCCACGAGGGCTCGCCGACCAGCCTGCGGTTCACCGGCAAGTTGTACGGGGACACCGAGATCCTGACCCTGGCGCACGCCTACCAGCAGGTGACCGATCACCACCTCCGGCAGCCGCCGGGGTTCGGGAGCGGCTGAAGTTGGAAGTGTCCGGGATGGACGGGGCGCCGGGCCGCTACGCGGAGCCTTCCGGGCGGCATCCGGCGCCGGAGGAGCGGCCCTGGCTGGACCTGGTGGCGGTCTGCCCGCCGGAGCGGTTGCCGGAGTTGCGGCGGCTGGAGCAGGCGAGCACCTGGCGCTGCGGGGCGGCGGACCGGGTGGGGCTGGCGCGGGACGGGGTGGCGCTGCTGGGCCACCTGATGGGACAGGGGCCGGGCGAGGCGGCGCTCCGGGCGCTCGACCTTTTCGGGGAAGAGCGGTTCCGCATCGCCCTCCACCACGCGCATCCGGGGGCGCTGGGTCCGGTCCAGTGGAAGTACTGGCATCTGCGGCTCCACGGGGAGCGGCCCCACCGGCCGGCGCCGACGGTGATCACCGAGATGAAGGCGGCGGGCGCGCTCCCTTCCGACGCGCCGGAGCCGGAACCGACGGTGTGGCCGCCGCGCGGTTCCGGGCGGCCGATCGGCTACGGCGATTGCCTCCGGCGCTCCACCTGAGTCGGCTGCCGGCGCCGCAGCGGGCGGTGTGGCCCCGGCTGACGGCCACCCGGGAGGACTTCGTGCTCTACGGGGGCACGGCGGTCGCGCTCCACGCCGGGCACCGGGAATCGGAGGACTTCGACTTCTTCTCGTCGCTCCCGCTCGATGCGGAGAGGAAGCGCGCGCTGCCCGGCCGCCTCGGGCTCGAGGACGCCCCGGTGATCCAGGACGAGGAGAACACCCTCGGACTCCGGGCCGAGATCGGCGACGGGCCGGTTCGGCTCTCGTTCTTCGGCGGCCTGCCCCAGCCGCGGCTCGCCCTGCCGATCGCCGCGCCCGACGGCCCGCGGGTGGCCTCGCCGCTCGATCTCGCCGGCTTCAAGGTGGCGATCGCGTTCCGGCGCCACCACGAGAACGATGTCGCCGACCTGGCGGCGCTCTTCGAGTCGGGAGAGACCCTTCCCCGGGCGGTCGCCGCGATGCGGCTCCTCTACCCGGAGCAGGACCTGACGGCGCACGCGGTGGCCGCCCTCACCTGGTTCGACGAGCGCCTCCGCTCCCCCCAGAGCGCGCTCACCGAGGCGCGGAAGCGGCGGATCGAAGCGGCGGTCGCCGCCTGGCGCGGGGAGACGCCGGAACTCCCGGTGCAGTCGCCGGGACTCAGCGACCCGGGGTTCGTCGCAGCCGTCCTGCGCTGAACCGGGCCGACTGAGCCGGGCCGCCGACCCCCGACCGGCCCCGGCGCGGGGACCGGCCGGAGGAGGCGGCCGCGGCCGGCGCTACATCACCGAGGTCGGGTTCTCCGCGATCCGGCGGACGCCCGCCAGCAGGCGGTCCACCTCGTGGGGCAGGTTGTAGAAGTGGGTCGAGGCGCGCACCGCGTTCAGGTTCCCGGTGGTCATGGTGCGGATGAAGATCCGGTCGCGCTCCAGGATGTTCTCCTGGATCTTCTCCATGGGCAGGTCGTGGATCGAGAACAGGGTGAGCCCCGCGGCCAGTTCCTCGCTGTTCGCGGTCCACAGCTTCACGCCGGGGATCTCCAGCAGACCCTCGCGCAGTTGCCGGGAGAGTTTCCGCACCCGGGCCTCGATGACTTCCTTGCCGATGACATTCTGGAACTCAACGCCCTTGAGCATGGCGAAGGCGGAGGGCACATGGCGCTGGCCGGTGCGCTCGTACTTCCGGGAGTCCTCGTAGAACCGGCGCTCGCCGTCCTCGGTGTAACTCCCGGCGCCGATGAGCGGCCAGACCTCGCCCATGGTGTCCCGGCGGAGGAAGGAGATCCCGGTGCCGGTGCCGGCGAGCAGCCACTTCTGCCCGGCGGCGGCGTAGTGGTGGCAGTCCAGATCCTTCATGTCGAGGGCGATCATGCCCAGCGGGTGGGCGCCGTCCACGGTCAGGTAGAGGTTCTTCCGGCGGCAGAGGTCGGCGAGTTCCTTCACCGGCATGAGCAGGCCGGTGACATAGGTGAGGTGGCTCACCATGATCGCCCGCGTCCTCGGGGTGATCGCCCGCTCGTAGATCGAGAGGATCTGGTCGACGCTCTCCGGCGGAACCGGGATTTCGACCCACCGGATGACCGCGCCGTAGCGCTGCTCGGCGTGGATGTAGGGCTCGATGCCGCCGTTGTGCTCGTGGGTGCACATCAGGATCTCGTCGCCGCTCTTCCAGTCGAGCCCCTTCCCGAAGAGGTTCATCCCCTCGGTGGTGCTGCGGGTGTAGGTGACCTCGTCGGGCTCGGCCCCGATGAAGTCGGCGAGCGTCTTCCGGCGCTCGTGGAGTTCGGCGGTGCGGTAGCCGTTCGTGGGGTCGGCGGCGATCTCGGCGTAGATCCGGGCCTCCTCGTCGGCGACCAGCCGGGGGCTGGGGCCCAGGGTGCCGTTGTTCATGAAGGTGGTGCCGTCCACCACATTGAACTGGGAGCGGACCTTCCACCAGTAGTCCTCGCCGGGGTCGGCGGGCGGGGTCAGGTCGGAGAGCGGGAGCGGCGGAACCGACCGCTGCCCGGCGGCCAGGGAGGCCGGCAGGGCGGCCCCGCCGAGCGCGGCGGCGGAGGCGCCGAGGAACCTGCGGCGGGAAAGGGAACAGTCGAGCATGGGTGGCTCCTCCGGGGGGGGATGCGCCCGACCGGCGGCCGGGCAGAAGGCGCAACCTACCGGAAACGACGCGGGCGCTTCAACCGGAAGAACGCGTCCGGGGCCCGGGGGTGCGGTCGCCCGGAGGCGCCGAAGCCGGGCGGCCGCTTCGGGTTTCGGGCGGCCGGGCCGGGCGGTCCGCCTGGCTCCCGGGGGTCGGCGACCGGGGCCGGGAGGGCGGCCGCCGGGGCCGAGCGTCTCCCTCCGGTTCCGGGGAACGCCGCGCCGCGCGGTCCTCCGGATCACGCCGAACGCGAGCCGGACGCCGGGGCCGAGCCGGATTTCCGCCGCGCGGGGGCCGCCGTCCCGTCGAAACGGCCGGGCCGCGGGGTGGGGAAGAGGACCCCGGCGCCGACGCCGAGGATGCCGGCGACGGCGCCGGACGCCGATCGCCTCGTGGCTTCGCGGGAACCGCTGCGAGGGCCGGACGCCCATCGCGGCCCGAATCGCCGGCTCCCGCCGTCGGCGCCGCTGCTCCCCGGCCGCCGGACCGGCGCCGCCCGCCGGGGACCGGAGGCGCGCGGCCACTGCGGGCACGGCCGCCGCCGCCCACCCGGCGACCCCCTCCCGGAGGAGTTCCCGGCGCCCTGCGGCCGCCCCGACCCGGCGCCGCCTTCGGGATCGCGCCGGGGCCCCGGGGCGCGGGCGGAGCGGTCGGCGGGGCGTTTCCTCCGTTCCCGGTCGGGCCTCTCCGGGCGGCACGGGCTTCGAGGGCTTCGAGAGGCTTTGCCGGGGACCGACCGCGATCCGTCCCCCGACCGCGACCGCTTCCGCGCCCGAGGACGGCTCTCCGGCCGGAACCGGGCGACCCCGCCGGAGCAGGGCCGGCGCCCCGAGAGAGCCGTTGGGCCCGGCCGCCGCCCTCCGGCTCGGCGCCGGGGCGACATCGGGCGGGGCGCCGGAGACCGCCCCGGCGGCGCCCGCGCCCGCCACTCGCCGGAACCGGGCAGAGATCGGGCCTGAATCCGGCCCCGGCATCTGCGAGAATACGCGCCCCATGGCACCCCCTCCGACGATCCTGGTCGTGGACGACGAGCCCGATCTCGAAAGCCTCATCCGGCAGCGGTTCCGCCGCAAGATCCGCAAGGGCGAACTGAACTTCGTCTTCGCGCACGACGGCATGGAAGCCCTCGAAGCCCTCAGCAAGAACGAGGACATCGAGTTGATCATGACCGACATCAACATGCCCCGGATGGACGGCCTGACCCTGCTCAACGAGTTGAAGAACAACAAGCCCCGGGTGCGGGCGGTGGTGGTCTCGGCCTACGGGGACATGCGGAACATCCGCACCGCGATGAACCGGGGGGCCTTCGACTTCGTCACCAAGCCGATCGACTTCTCGGACCTCGAACTGACCATCGAGAAGACCCTGACCCATCTCGAGGTCATGCGGGACGCCCTGAAGCACCGGAACCAGTTGGTGGCCCTCCACCAGGAACTCCGGGTCGCCCGGAACATGCAGATGTCCATCCTGCCCCAGCGGTTCCCGAAGACCGCCCACTGCGAGGCCCACGCGGTGATGACCCCGGCGCAGGATGTGGGGGGCGACTTCTACGATGTCTTCCACCTGCCGGACGGCCGGATGGGGGTGGTCATGGCCGATGTCTCCGGCAAGGGGGTGCCGGCGGCGCTGTTCATGATGGTCAGCCGGACGCTGGTGAAGGGGCACGCGGTGAGCGCCCTGAACCCCGGCGAGGTGCTCACCCGGATCAACGACCTGCTGTCCGAGGACAACGAGTCGGCGATGTTCGTGACCCTCCTCTACGGGGTGGTGGACTCGAACGACGGCACTTTCACCTACGCGAACGCCGGGCACTGCGCCCCCTACCTGGTGCGGCCGGGCGCCGCGCCGCAGGAGATGCCGCTGACCCGGGGGATCGCCCTGGGGGTGGCTCCCGGCTTCCGGTTCGCCGAGGACACGGCGAAACTCCAGCCCGGCGACAGCGTCTTCCTCTACACCGACGGGGTGCCGGAGGCGGAACGCGACGACAAGGTGCTCTTCGAGAACGAACGGCTGGAGCAGGCCCTGTCCGAGGTCGCCGAGAAGACGCCGGAGGAGATCAACAATGCGGTGATCGCGAAGGTGCGGGCGTTCACCGGCGGGGAGCACCAGTCCGACGACATCACCTGCCTGACGCTCCGCTACAGCTGAGGGGGGGGCGGCCATGCGTTCCGGTCTCTTCTTCGTCCTGCCCGCTTCCCGGCGGCGCTCGGCGGGGGCGTTCCTCGCCGGGGGCGCCCTGGCCTTCTCCCTCTTCGGGGCGGCGGCCGCCGCCGGAGCCGGGGCCGGGCAGGCGCCGGGGGTCACCGCCGAGACCGTGCGCTTCGGGCAGTCGGCGGCGCTCAGCGGCCCGGCGGCGGCGCTGGGGACCGGCATGAGACTGGGCCTCCGGGCCGCCTTCCACGAGGTGAACGGGGCGGGCGGCGTCCACGGACGGCAACTGGAGTTGACCTCCCTCGACGACGGGTACGAGCCGGAGCGGACCATCGAGAACGCCCGGAAGTTGCTGAACGAGGAGCAGGTCTTCGCGCTCATCGGCGCGGTGGGGACGCCGACTTCGCGGGCCGCCGAGCCGCTCGCCGAGGAAGCCGGCGCCCCCTACATCGGCGCGTTCACCGGAGCGGAGTTCCTGCGGGACCGGACGCAGTCGCCGACGGTGGTGAATCTCCGGGCCTCCTACTTCCAGGAAACCGCCGAGATGGTGCGGCATCTGGTGGACGATTTCGGGATCTCCCGGATCGGCATCCTGCGCCAGGACGACTCCTACGGGGACGCCGGACTGGCCGGCCTGCAGCGCGCGCTCGACCGCCGCGGGCTGGAATTGACCGGGCAGGCCGCCTACCAGCGGAACACCACCGCGGTGAAGTCGGCGCTGCTGGACCTGCGCGACGCGCAGCCGGAGGCGGTGGTCATGATCGGCGCCTACCAGCCGGTGGCGGAGTTCGTCCGCTGGGCGCGGAAGATCCAGTTCGACCCGGTGATGATGACCATCTCCTTCGTCGGCAGCGAGGCGCTGGTCGGCGAACTGGGGCCGGCCGGGGACGGCGTGTACATCACCCAGGTGGTGCCCTTCCCCGAAGACGGCAGCCTCCCGCTCATCCGGCGCTACCGGCGGGCGCTCGGGCAGGTGGCGCGGCCGGCGCCGAGACCCAGTTTCGTCTCGCTCGAGGGGTATGTCACCGGGCGGCTGGCCGCCGAGGTGCTGGAGCGCGCCGGCCCGGAGCCGAGCCAGGAGCGATTCCTGGAGGCCATGACCACCATCGGCCGGCTGGATCTGGACGGGTTCCGGCTGGCCTTCGGGCCGGAGGACAACCAGGGTTCGGACGCCGTGTTCCTCACCCGGATCGAGGCCGACGGCCGACTGCGGCCGCTCGCCGGACAGTGACGGAGGGAGTCGCGTGGCGAAGGACGACGACGGTCGGCGGAACGGCGGGGACGGGAGCGCGCCGGAGGAGCGGCCGGACGAGGTGACTGCCGACGCCGACGGCGCGGAGGCGGCGGGGAAGGCGGCAACCGGGAAGGCGGTGGCCGGGGCGGAGGGGAACGGGACCGGGCCGTCGGCGCCGGCCGCGGGGGCCGCGTCGGGAGATGGCGGCGGCGGCGCCGAGGCGGAGGCGGCGGAAGAGGCTTGGGGCGACGAGGCGGCGGCCGCCGGGGACGGTGGCGCCGACCGGGAAGCGGCGGAGACGGGTCCCGGGAAGACCGACGGGGCGGCGAGCGGGGACGGGAGCGGCGACGGCGAAGCGAACGAGTCCGCGGTCTCGATCACCGGCGCCCTCCGGGACGCGCTCTCCCGCAAGCGGAAGGGGACGAAGGCGGCGGGGAACGGGGCCGACTCCCCGGCGGCGGCGGGCGACGGCGGCGACGGCGGCGAGGACCTCGAGGCCGGGCTCGCCGCGGAGGCGGACGGCGGCGAGGTCGAGGGGGACGGGGACGGGGACGGGGCGGACTCCGCGGGTGACGGGAAGCCGTCGGGCGAGTCCGGAGAGACGGCCGCCTCCGGGGAGGGGGAAGCGGACGGCGCCCGCGTCGGCTGGCTCCGGCGGCGGCTCGACCTCCGGCGCAGCCTGCGGGTGCAGATCGCGGCCAGCCTGGCGACTCCCCTGGGGTTCACGCTCATGGCCAGCGTGGTGGCGCTGGCGGCGTTCTTCCGCATCGGCAACCTGCAGGAAGAGATCAACACCGAGCATGTCCCGGCGCTGACCAGCGCGGTGCGGATCGAGCAGTTGGCGACGCGGCTGGCCGGCACGGCGCCGCGCATCGTGGCGGCCGCGCAGAGTCGGGCGCTCGCCGCGGAATCCCGGGCGGGATCGGACGGCGACGAACTGAACATGGCCAACCTGATGGAGGACGCCGCCCGGCTCATCGAGTTGTCCGCCGGGCTCGGCGACAGCGAGGCCACCGCCCCGCTCCAGGGGTTCTCCGCCGACCTCGCCAGCAACCTGCGGGATGTGCAGACCTCGGTGGACGCCAGCACCGCGATGCAGCAGTCCCTCGACGAACTGCAACTGGTGTCGGTGGAGCGGGTGCGGGAGTTGAACGAGATCATCGTCCCGCCGCTCGACGACCAGTACTTCTTCATGGCGACCGGGCTCCGCGAACTCGACGACGACACCCCGGCCTCGATCCTGGTGCGGGGCTCCGCGGCGGCGATCGCGCGGTTCCGGGCGCTCAGCACGGTGCAGGCGAGCGGCAACTTCGCCGCCGGGCTCCTCTCCGAAGTCATCGTCCAGGACGACCCCGGTCTGGTGGCGACGCTGGAAGAGCGCTTCCAGGCGGTCACCGCCGGCGCCCGGCGGGCGATGGAGTCGCTCGGCGCCGATACCCCCGCCGGGCTGGCCCGGGCGCTCGACCGGATCCGCGCACTCGGGGAAGGCGAAGACGGCGCCTTCGCCATGCGGCAGCGCTATCTCACCGAAGTGACGAACCAGCAGGCATACCTGACGCGCAACCGGAGCATCACCGACTCGCTCAACGAAGCGGTGACGAACCTGACGGTGGGACTGGAAGTCGACGCCAACGAGGCCACCGAGGAATCGGAGAGCGCGCTGAACCTGGGCCGCTCCCTGCTGCTCGCCCTGAATGTGCTGGCCCTCACCTTCACGGTGCTGATCCTCTGGCTCTTCGTGGGCCGGTTCCTGATCGTCCGGCTGACGAATCTCTCCGCGGCGATGCGGCGCATGGCCGGCGGCGATCTGAAGACGAAGGTGGAAGTGCGCGGCGCCGACGAAGTCGGGGAGATGGCGCAGGCGCTCGAAGTGTTCCGCCAGCACGCGCTCGAAGTCCAGCGGCTGAACCTGGTCGAGCAACTGGCGGCGCGGGTGGAAGCGCAGAACGAGGAACTGGGCAAGACCCTGAGCGACCTGCAGAAGGCGCAGGACCAGATGGTGATGCAGGAGAAGTTGGCCTCGCTCGGGCAACTCACCGCCGGCATCGCGCACGAGATCAAGAACCCGCTGAACTTCGTCAACAACTTCGCGGACATCTCCTCCAGTCTGGTGAACGACCTGAAGGAAGAACTGGAGTCGGTCGCCGAACAACTGCCGGAAGACACCAAGGAAGAAGTCGAGGACATCAGCAAGGATCTGACCGACAACCTGGAGCGGATCGTCCACCACGGCAAGCGCGCCAGCAACATCGTGTACGGGATGCTGGAGCACGCCCGGAAGGAAGGAGGCGACAGCCGCCCGACGGAGATCAACTCGATGCTCGAGGAATACATCGCGCTGGCGTTCCATTCGATGCGCGCGGTGGACAACACCTTCCAGATGACCATCGAGAAGAACTTCGGCGAGGATGTGGGCTCCGTGGTCGGCGTCCCCCAGGACCTGAGCCGCGTCTTCCTGAACATCGTCACGAACGCCTGCCAGGCGACGCTGGAGAAGCAGACCGGGGGAAAGGCCGAAGCCGGCTACCAGCCGACGCTCACGGTCACCAGCCGCCGCGAGAACGGACAGGTCGAAGTCCGCATCCGCGACAACGGGCCGGGGATCCCCGAAGCGCACCTGAAGAAGATCTTCGAGCCGTTCTTCACCACGAAGGACACGGACAAAGGCACCGGGCTGGGGCTCTCACTGTGCCACGACATCGTCCGCGGCCACGGCGGCACGCTGGCGGTGACTTCGGAGGTGGGCCAGGGCGCCGAGTTCGTGATCACCCTCCCGTCGGAGTCCCAGGGCCAGTCCGGCACCGAAGCCGACTCATGATGCGGGCGAAGATCGACCGGCATATTCCCAACTTCCTGAATCCGTGTAATGATGGTTTGGAGTCCGTTTTGGATATGTATTGGGTGCGTATAGAGCGCCTCTGAGAGGTAGCGATATGCCGTTATGCGGTCACAAATGAGGGTCGGGCGGGGAATGCACCTCTGAACTTGCGGAAATACCGGTTCGGCGACCAGTCTCGTTGACCGACGGCATAGTTCGGGTGCAGAACCGAGGAGAACGGAGACCCGAAGGTCGTCAAGTGGGCGCGAGGCGCGCATACAGCATGGAAAAGACCTCCACGGCCGGGCACCGCCGACCGAAGCCGAGCGAAAGGCGCCGTCCGGAGTGGATCACCCGGGCCGCCCGATACATCAGTTCCTGGATCACGGTACGGATCCGCCGACGCTCTGCCGGATGGCGGACCGGACCGCCCGGCGCCACCAGGCCCATCTGCCCCAGCCAGCGAAGGATGTTGTACGCCACCGTGGCGCACGCCAGCACCAGCGCGTTGGTGGCGAACTTCTGCGAGGGAAGCCGCTCGATGTTCAGGTCCGTCTTGAACTCGCTGTGGAACTGCTCCGAGGTGCCGTGGTCGGAATACAGGTCGATCACCCGCTGGTCGTCCAGATCCAGAGTCGTCCACCACCCCTCCACCGTGACCTTCGGCTCCAGAAGCAACTGCCCGCCCGGAGTGCTCTTCCGCTCGGTCACCCGCATCACCCGCCGCAACGGATAGTCCTCGCCTCGATGCCGGCGCGTCTGCTGGATCGTGAACACCGCCACCCGCTTCCCCTTGCGGGGGCGGTCGAACCCTACCCGCTGGCGCTCGGCGTAGCGGAGCCACTGCTTCGCGACGTCCTTGCGCGGGTTCCACTTGATGAGGAAGTCCGCCTTCCCCCCCGCATCCCGATGATCGAACACCACCTTCATGTTGTCGAGGGCATCGTTCCCGGCATCGAGACGCAGCAGTACCGGCGCCGCGGTCAGGTGGCGAGCCTGCCCCAGGACCCGCTCCAGGAACTCCGGTGTCCCCTTCTGGCAGTGCTGCACCCCCTTCCGCAGCTCGAACTCCAGGCAGTACCCCTCCCGCCCCAGGTAAGCCGCCATCGGCGCGTAGCCGTCATAGCCGTGGTAGGTGCGCGAGACGCCCTCCTTCCGGGTCTGGGAGTTGTCGAACGGCGTCACATCCGCATCCAGAGGCACATGTCCGGTGTCCAGCGCCGTCGGCTTGGCGTTCACGCTCTTCAACACGCCCACCGCACCGTCGCGGACCAGAGGGAGCAGTTGCTCCGCATACTTGTTGAAACGGTGCCGGACGGTGACCGACGACGGAACCTTCGCCACATCCATCGCCTCGAGGAAGAACGGGTCCTTCCGCAGGCCATCGAGTGCCTCGAAGTCGTGCTTGCCCAGAGTCAGCAAGGCGATGTAGGAGCTGATCACGTCCCCGTGCTTGACCCCATGGTGCCGCCACACGGCGCGATCCGCCGCCTCGCCCAGACCACTGCGAAGAAGCGCCTGTCCCACCAGCGCCAGCCCCGAGTGCGAGGTCAGATCCTCATTGAGCCTCTTGATGATGAATCGCCGCACGAAGTCGACTCCCTCCGGCACTCACTCCCCAAGTGAGATAACCGCTTGGGCGGATCATACCGGAAACGCCGGGTATTGTCGAAGGAAACCGCCTCGGTCCACGAATAGAAGCACGGATCCAGGAACTTGTCACCGTCCCTCTTGAGCTGTAAAGAGGTCGACGATCTGGCCGATACCCTCGCAGATTCCGAGGTAGTTCACGATGCCGTGATCGCCTGGGACCCTCGGACAAACGCACCAGGCCTCCTGGCGTCCACGGATCTGCGTTTTCTGTTGCTCTGCAGGGACGAGAGCCGCGGTCTGATTCGGTGCGAACTTCTGAACGACGCGATTACTTCCATCGAGCAGACGAAGAACGTCCTCGACCTCACGACCGTTCTCGTGGCGGACGGCAAACGACTCGAGTGCTACCACGTTGGCGAGAGACGACGCGTCACGGAATTCGTCGTTGCGGCGCGGAAAAGACTCGGTCTGCGAGACAGGCGCCAGGAGCGTGTTCAAGAAATCGAGGCTGAATTCGGGGTCGGTGTCTTTCAGCGAAAGGAGATCCATGATCTCCCCAAAATCCTTCGGGACGGCGAGTCCATCCTCGATATCGTCAGTGGTTGGTATGAGGGCGGCTTCGGTGTTCTCGTCTCTACCGATGTGCGGTTGCTCTTCGTTGACAAGAGGATGCTGAACCGTCTCAGGGTCGAAGACTTTCCGAACAGTGTGATCACATCGATCCAGTACGAGATGACGCTCATGACCGGGAAGATCACGATTCACGCCTCAGGGAATCGTGCGATCATCACGCGTGTTCCGAAGGGACGGGTTCGAGACTTTGCCGAAGGGGTGCGGTCGAGGCTGTCGCGGAAGGACGATCCCAAGAGCGACCCGACCTCCTCCTCGACTCGAGGTGTCGCCGATGTCGTAGAGGAGATCGAGGCCCTGGCCGAACTGAAAGCGAAGGGGATATTGTCGGATGAGGAATTCACGGCCAAGAAGAAGCAGTTGCTCGGCCTCTGACTCGATGGCCGCGGCATCTCACTCTCGGTATAGGGCGTCGCGCCGCGCGGGCCGAGGCCGCCGAAGTAACGGGCAGCGTAGCCGAGCGGCAGCCGATAGATGCGGGCGGCGCATCGCGGCGGTCGGGCGCCGCCTCCCTCCGCGAGGGAGAGAAGCGGCGCCGGGGGGTTTCAGAAACGGGCGGAGGTGAGGACGATGTCGGCGCGGCTCCAGGCCTTCAGGAAGCGGCGCTGGACGCGCTCGGCGGCGTCGGTCTTGCCCTGGGCGCGGAGGGACTGGAGGAGGCCGAAGAGGGACCAGCCGTTCTCCGGCCAGTCCTTGAGATCCGCGCGGAAGGAGACCTCGGCGTGGTCCGGCTGGCCGGCGTCGAGTTGGGCGGCGCCGAGGATCTGGCGCATCGGGATGTACCAGGGCGGCGGCTCGGTGTAGGCCAGGTTGTCCTGGATGTGGATCGCGTCTTCGAGGAGCGGGATCGCCTTCCCGGGGGAGTCGTAGCGCGCGACCAGGTCCGCTTCGAGGGCGACAGCGGCGAGGCGCAGCATGTCCTTCGCCGAGACCCGGCCCATGCTCGGCAGGTTCTCGTCGGCGGCGATCGCTTCGACCCGCGCCCGGTGTTCCTCGGCGGCGTCACGGTCGCCGGTGGCGGAGCGCGCCAAACCCCGGACATAGTGCCAGACGGCGGTCTCGAAGAGGTACTCGGCGCGGGGCTGCGGCTCGCTCAGGATCGCTTCCCAACGGCCGAAACGCGCCTGGGCGAACAGGGGAATGGACAGGTAGAGTTGGGTGCGCGACGACTCCTCGATCTGGTTCGGCGGAATCTGGAGGCGCACCTTGTCGCGCAACTTGTGCGCCTGCTGCAGCGCCACCGCGCTCCGCCCCTCGAACTGCGCCGCCGACCAGGCGAAGTGGACATTGTGCTGGTAGGAACGCGCCGGGTATCTGCCCTCCTGGTCGGGCATTCCCAGGTACAACTCGTCCACCGCCGCCGCGTCCAGGTTGAAGTCGGCGGCTTCGTCGTAGTTGCCGGTCTGGATCAGGATGTGGGAGCCCATGTGGACCAGGTGCGCGGCGCCGGGCATGGTGCGGGGCAACTCGCGGGCGTAGGGGACGGCGCGGAACGGGTCGTCGGAGGCTTCCACGCCGTGGATGTAGTAGTGGATGGCGCCGGGGTGTTCCGGGTCCTGCTCCAGGGCGGTCTCCAGTTGTTCCACCAGCCAGTCGGTGCCGGGAGTCAGCGGTTTGCCGGCGTCGTCCCAGTAGTTCCACCGGGTGGTGTTCATGTAACTGGCGGCGGCGAGCACCCGGAGTTCCAGATCGTCCGGATAGGCCTCGGAGAGCGCCCGCGCCTGCTCGTGGTAGGCCTCATCGAGCGGCGCGCGCTCCGCCGCCGGGTCTTCCGAGTAGCGGGCCGCCAGCGCCTCGATCATCGCCCGCTCCTTCTCGGTGGCGCCGGAAGCCAGTTCCTGCGCCCGGGTGATCGCCTCGTAGGCGGTCTCCAACTGGGCCTCGGGCGGCTCGCCCTGGTTCAGGTACGGGCCGTAGGCCAGCGCCCGGCCCCAGTGGACCATCGCCGAGTCCGGGTCGAGCCGGGCCGCTTCGTCGAAGGAGCGCCGCGCCTCGGCCATCCAGAAGGCGTACACGAGGCGCAGGCCCTGGTCGAAGTACTGCTGCCCGAGTTCGGAGACGCCGCTCACCGGGCGGTGGACGGAGCCCAGGTTCGGATGGAGCGGGACCACCAGTTCGGCGGCGGTCTCCTCCGGCTCGGCGGCGCGGCGCGCCTCCTCGGCGGCGAGCGCGGTGGTGAAGGCGGTGGCGCCCAGGAGCCCGGCGGCGGCCATCGCCGCGAAGCGCTTTCGAGTCGTCATGTCGTCGTTCCTCTCGGGGTCGGTTCGATGGAGCCTCCTTTCCGCAGAACCCGTCGCCCGGCCGGCCCCGGCGCCCGCCGCGACCGACCGCTCCCCAACCGGGAAACCCTACCCTACCCGCCGCCGTTCGGCAGCCGGTTCGTTCGGGAGGCCGGGCGGTCGGCGCCGCGTCGAAGGCTGCGCACCCCGGCCCCGCCGCTCGCTCGACGCCGCCCCAGAGGAGACCCCGTCGTCTTCCGCCGCCCCGTGCGGCCGGGTGACATCCATCACGATCACCGCCGCCCGCCGGCGCTCTGCCGGGTCCAGTTCCGCGAGCAGGTGTTCCCGGAGGGCGTCCGGGCTCCCCGGCCGGCCGTTCTTGGCGACCGCGTTCACGCGCGCCCCGAACCAGAGCACCTGGTAGATGCCGAGGCCCTCCGTCGCCGGATCGTTCGCGTACCGCGGCAGCAACTGGTTCCGCACGGCGCGCCACAGGTCCGAGTGCCGGTTTTTCTTGATCTCCACCGGAACATTCCACTCGCCGTAGGAGACGCGGATGTCGGCGCGTGTGTTTCCGGCGTACTGCCCTTCCGGTTCGGCGACGCATCCCGCCGGCAGGCCAGCGCGCAGCAGGACGAGCAGCGCGTCGCGGCAGGCGTGCTCGTGCTTGGGCTTGTCCGAACCCCCGGCCTCCTCGTGTTTGGACTTGTCCGAACCCCCGGCGTCCTCGTTCCAGAACTGCCGCCAGAGGTTGGCATTCGTGGTGCGGATCTCCCCGGCGATCCGCTCCAAACGGTCGACGACGAGTTCCCGCAGGTCGTCGGCGCCCGCAGGCGGGCCGTCGTCCAGGACCTCGAGCACTCTCCGGGCGGTCGGCGCTTCGTAGCAGGCGTCGCGTCGGACGACCCGCTGCGCACCCAGAGCGCCTTCCAGTTTGGCCCGCCACGGCTCCAGGCCCGCATCGGCGACCAATCTACGCAGCGCTTCCGTCGCATCGGCCTTGGCGCTCCCGGAGAGTCCTTCGATGAAGTGCTCTACACTCAGGGAAGGGCCGACTCCCGGAGAGAACCTGTGGGCGGGAAGCGGCGCGGTCGAGCGTCCGATCTCACGGATCAGGATTTCCAGGGCCGCGGGCGTCAGTCTTTCGCCGAGGCGGGGTATTTGGTGCGGCGTGACCGCCTCATGGAAGGTCCCCAGCACTGCCGCCCGAGTCTTCGAATCGGCGACCTCCATGAGTTTCGCGCCGTATTCGTCCGGAGCGATGACGATGCCGGCGGCGAACCAGGTGGCGCGCTGCCGCCGCGTCATGCTGCTGAGCGCTGTCCGGTCGTTGATGAGCGCGCGCACTTCGGAATCGTCGCAGTGCACGAGCGCACTCTGGAGGAGCGCCGTCAGTGAGTCCAGTTGAGTCGCTGTCGCCCGGAGCGGAAAAAACCGCAGAAGCGGCAAGGTGGCCCGCTTCGCGACCGGGGCGTAGATCTCCTTCCGCGAGAAGTAGTAGAGATCCTGCAGCGAGCGGCTTCCGCCATCGGAGAGGACCCGACGACCAAAGGTCACCAAGACATCCGCGACCAGTTCCGGGCGTTCGCCAAGACAGGCCCGGTACCAGTCCGCATCCTCCGCCGAACTGAGACGATTCAGGCGGAACGCCAGCGCGGCGCGGAGGTGCGACGCCTCCAGTCGCACGACCTCCTCTGGCGGTCGCATCGAGAGCCCCAGTAGAACCGGCGCCTCCAGGGAACTCATCCGGTTCTCGCGCCCCAGGTCGAGGATCTGATCGACCGTCGGAAGGTCTTCTCGGTCCGGCGCCCCGGCGATGCCGGCCACGGCAGCCTCCACGAGTTCCCTGTCGCCGCCCAGAGCGGCCATAAACTTGCGCCGATCCACCGTGTCGCTCTTCGTCCAGTCCGCCGGGTCCCGCAGGATCGTGGAGAGATGGTGGAGCAGGCCAGGGGGCGCGCGGTTCTCGCGGAGCGACTCCGCATGCGGTCGAACCGCCTCCACCAGTTTCGCTTCGGCGCGCCCCCTCTGGTTGCGCAAGTGCCACCAGAAGATTCGATGCTCGAAGTAGTTCTCGGGCAACTCGCTCTTCAGACTCCGGTCGAGGTCGGCGATCCCCGCCGGCCACGATCCCAGCCTGCGCCTCGCCTCGACCAGGAGCCGATCCACATCCGCCGGTCGATCACGGAGTGCCTCCGTGAATTCCCGCAGGTGAGCCTTGGCAATCTCAGGTTCCGTCGCATACGCAGAAACCGCCCGCTCCAGATTCCAGTCGGCGATGTCAGACGGAGGCGTCGCCTCCGAAAGAAAGTGAGTGAGTTCGACCGAATCTGAACGCAGCGCGTGTTCCATGAGCATCTTGTGGATGTGCGGACGGCCCTCCATCCACCGCCGGATCTGTTCGATCGACTCTTCCACTCCGTACGCGTCGTAGGCGCTGATCAGGACGCGAAACCACCCCGACAACCGAGACCTCTCGACAGTATCTCCGTGGATATGGAGACCGCGTACCAGAAGCCGCACGGGGACCTCCAGAAGTCGCGAGCAGTCGAGGGCAGATCGGAGATCCTCCCACAGACCCACCAGTTTGTCCAGATGTTCCGGCAGGTCCTCGTCGGGGCAGTTTCGGGAGAGCTCTCGCCAGTAGTCCCCTCTCTGATCCCGGTAGGCCCGACCAGGATTCGAAGGGAAGTAGTCCCACATTTCCGAAGCCGACAATACCCCAGGGTAGAGCGGCTCCAGGAGCAACACGAGCAACTCGCATTCGACCGGATCGGTGGGTCCCTTGTGGACTTCGACCAGGCTCTCGAGGAGTCTGGAAACCCGGTCCGGAGCGTCATCGAGGTGGCGAATCCACGCTCGCATGGCCACGCATCTCGCCTCGCTCGAGCGCGTCGCGTCCAAACTGATCGCCGGCAGTTCCTCCGTCAGGTGGGCGGTGGGAGGCGCGTGGCGAAGCGCGTGCACGACGACTTCTACGACTTTCTGGCTGGCCCCGCTCCGGTCGGGATCGCGCAGCCGCTTCAGGAGAACGTCCTCCATGTCGGAACTCACGAGTCCCTCCACGGCGGACGCGGGCCACGACGAACCGAAGAGTCGGAACGGATCGCCGCCGATGGCGATCAGGAGGTACTCCTTCTCCTCCGGCGCGAAGCCGCGTACATCGCCGTACATGAGGACCGCGGCCGGGTCGCGTTCGATCAGCGGCTTCCGCAACTCCGGCGAGAGGGCCGCCAGCCACGCCACGAGCCCGCGAAGGGAGGTGGGCGGAGCGCCGTCGTGTCCGGCGAGAAGAGAGAGGACTCGCCCTCGGGGGATTTCGGCCACGAGCCCGGCGAGGTGGCGGGCGGCGAGGTAGGCGGCGAGATGCGCATGCGCCGGGCGGAAACGCCGTTCCCCGGCGGCGGCGAACAGGCGCGTGCGGAGTGCGGCATCGAAGTTTTCGCGCCGGTCGCTTCCATGTCCCGGGATGGGGATGACTCCGGATGCAGCGTCCCTCTCCGAAAGGCAGTAGCCGGCGGAGCCCGACAGCAGTTGCACCGCACAGAGCTGGCGGGCCGCATCGAGGACGGACTCCACCGGAACTTCAGGGCCCACGATCTCGTGTTCTTCGTTCTGCTCCCGGGCCAAAAGCGTCGAGGCCTGCTCGAAGGTCTCCAGCCGGCTCGCCGGCAGGTCTCCAGAGTCGCGAAAGACCCGCGCCAACAGTTCCAGGTTCTGCGGGTTCCCGAGCAAGCCCCTTAGACCACGGTCGGACACTCTTTCGAGAAACGCGACCGGATCCGAGTCCACCAAGCGGTCGGCAGCCAAGCGGCCAACCTCGTCGTCCTCCAGCCGGTCGAGCCGGAGTACGACGATTTCCCCGTTCGAGGACACCTTCCTCAAGTGATAGCGGTCGTTGTTGCCGAGCCAGTCCGCTTCTCGGCAGGAGAGGCGAAACCTCGGCTTCCCCAACTCGTCGAGCCGCGCGCGGACGACGTCGAACGGAGTGCCTGCTTCCCTCGACCCGGCGCGAACCTCGTCGAGGCCGTCTATGAAGAGGGTTCGCCCGCGCCATTCGGGGTGGTTCGCCGGCTCGAAGGTCAGGAAATCACGCGCCGAGACGAAAAACGCCCGCTCCCGATCGTGGCGTGCTTCCGCATCGAACGCGGTCGTCTTCCCGGCCCCGGGGTCGCCGAGGAGCACCCAAGCCGGGGTCTCCCGGAACTCGGCCAGGGGTTGCGACAGGCCGGCCGAGCCGTCGGGCTCGATTCGCCGGGCGGTGCGCTCGATGATCAGTCCCATATCTCGCTCAACCAGTGCTCGGCCGGTTCCGAGAGGAATTCGATGAGCGGAACTCCGCCCTCCCCGACCAGCAGGGTTCGGGCGCGGGGGTACCGCTCGCGAAATGCGTCGAGTCCGGAGTGGGAGCCGCGGAAAGCGCCGGACTTGACCTCGATGGCCAGCAGATGGGGCCCACGTTCGAGGACGAAATCCACTTCTCGACCCCTCGACCGCCAGTAGGAGAGCCCGGCGGAGAGCCGCTTCGTGTGGTAGAGGTGCGCGCCGACCGCGGACTCCACCACCCGCCCCCAGAACGAGCGGTCGGCGAGCGCTTCGCGAAAGTCGTAGCGGGACGGCGCCGTCATGAGCGCGGGGTCGAGGACGATCAACTTCGGAGTGGACCGACGCCCGACGGGTGTGGGGGCGTAGCCGGACAGGCCCGCCACCAGGCCGACCGCTTCGAGCAGGTCGAGATACCGGGCGAGCGTCGTCGTATTGCCGGCGTCCCGCAGGTGGCCGAGCAACTTCGTGAACGACACGATCTGCCCGGAGTAGAAGGCGCTCATTTCGAAGAGTTGCTTCATCAACGCCGGCTTGTCCACCCGAGTGAGGGCGAGGATGTCACGGTCGAGGGTAGGCCGAACACAACCGAGGAGCACATATCTCCGCCACTCCTCCTCGTCACCCTCGACGGCGCGTCCGGCCATTCCCGGATATCCGCCGAAGAAGAGATACCGCGAGAAATCGAACCCGAAGGCCTCGGTCATCTCGCGGAGAGACCAATGCGGCACGATGTACGGCTCGAACCGACCCACGAGGCTCTCGGTCAAGCCGGACTGGATCCGCAGGGGGGCGGAGCCCAGGACCACGACCTGCGGACGGCGCGCCAGGCCGCGGTCGGCGTCCCAGAGTCCCTTCACGATGCTCGACCAGCGGGGGATCTCCTGGATTTCGTCGAAGACGAGGACACAGTGGCCTTCCCGTTCGGCGTGAACGCGGGCTTCGTCCCAGTTCCGGATGATCCAGTCCGGGTCGGGGGGACTGGCCGGCTTCCGATCGGAGGGAACCGACGCCTCGCCCGCCGGGGTCGGACGCCTCGGGTCGTCGGTCGCGCAGTAGAGCGTCGGAGTGTTCGAAGTGCGGCGGATTCGGGCGAGCGCCTGGTCGATGATCGTGGTCTTCCCGCTCTGCCGCGGCCCGAAGACCGTGATGATGCGGGGCGGCCCCTCCCCCGAGAGCCGGTCGGTCAGGGTGGTGACCAAAGTGCGTTCGTACGGAGAGATCGCAGATGCTTGCATTGAGTAAGTTTACTCAATATTAGCACAGGACAGCCGCGTTCGGAGTCGGCGTCTCCCGGGCCGCAAGGGGCGTGGATCCCGGCAGCCGAAGCCGGAGCCGACCGCGGCCGGTCAACAGCCGCGCCTGCCCCGCACTACCTCTACCGGGCCTCCGGAATAGGGGGCGTGAGCAGCATCTCCGGCCAGGCGACAGGGCGCTGCATTCCGGCGGCGCGGCCCAGGCGCACCGCATCCGCCTGCCTCCACCATTCGTCGACGAGTGCCGCGTATCGACGCCGAGACCGCTCCGGCCAGGCCGCCTCGGCGGGCGCAGTGGTCTTGCCGACGCCATCGAGGATCCGGACGACCTTCCAGTCCGGCAGGACGACGACTTCACCGGTCTGCTCCCGAACCCCGACGACGAGGCGGCGCGCCCGGGCTCCCGTTCCCGTCAGTTCGTCCTCCACGGCCAGGAGCAGCAGGGGCTCCGCCAGCCCTCGGACCTCCGCCACGCGGACCTCCAGGTCCCGTGCCTCCTCGAGGGCCGTATCCAGCAACGGATGCCCGACCCCCAGGACGCGGGACATCGCCGCCCTCCCCTGCCCCCGCCGGTCGAAGGTGAGCGCCTCGTACCGGTCGCGCACGGCGTAATTCTGCTCCGTCCAGGCCTTCGGGGTGCGGTCGAGCGCCAGACCGCCCTCGATCAGCCGAACCCGGCGATGGTGGCGCCGCGCGGCGCCGACCACGAACTCCTTCAGGTCCGGGAGGTCCACCTGCGGCAGGTCCTTCCCCACTTCCCGGAAGTCGAACCGAGCGATGTTTCCCGCCAGCGATCGCGCCGCATCGAGCGCGTCCGAACCGCCGAGTCGGGCCGATTTCTCGTCGAACCACGATTTCAGGCTCTCCCCCTCCCAGTCCGGGACCCGGGAGAACATCTCGTTGTAGACGCTGTGCTCGGTCATGCCGATGACGAGTTCGGCGATGTCCTCGGGATCCTCCATCGTATGGGAGAGCGCTTCCTGGATCGAGGCGAGTTTGTTCTCGAGCAACTCCCAGATCCGGGACTCCACGGTCGCCGGATTCCGCAGAATGCGCACCCGGACCTCGCGCCGCTGGCCGTAGCGGGAGAGGCGGCCCACCCGTTGATGCAGCCGCATCGGATTCCACGGCATATCGACATGGATCAGTACGGCGCACCGCTCCTGCAGATCGATCCCTTCGCCGCCGGCCTCGGTCGAGACCAGGAACCGCACGGATCCCCCGTTGAACGCTTCCGCGGCGGCGGCGCGGGCCAGGTTCCATGGTTCCCGATCTCCCGACTCGCCGATCACGCCATCGAGACGTTCGTCGCCGTTGATGAAGGCCACCGTTCCGTGTCCGAACCGCTCGTGCAGCGCGTTCACCACCAGCGCCTGGGTCGCCTTGTACTCGGTGAACAGGAGGAGCGGTTCGTCCGGGAACTCGTCGACGATCAGGGACAACAGCCTGTCGATCTTCGTCTCCCGCTCGGCGCCGCGGCTCAACTCGATCAGTTGCGTCAGCCAGCCCACCTCGTCACGCGCCAGATCTATCCCGGTCTCGGCCGCCACCAACTCCTCTTCCTCGGCCGACCACTCGTCGGACGGCTCCTGCCCTTCCTCCACCACTGCCGGCGGTCGCCGGTCCGGCGGGCTCTCCGCCTCCGTCGCCAGCGCGTTTCGGCGCTTCTCCAGAGCGTGTCGTACGGCGGCCATGGAACTCGCCGCGAGTTTCTGGATCGTCGTGAGCACCAGGTTCCGGGCACTCCGGGCGCGACCGGTGAAACTGGCGGCGTGTGTCCGGCCCTCCAGGACGAACTCGCTCAGCGTGCGATAGAAGTGATCTTCCGAAGGGGTGTACGCGTAGTCGCGCTTCGCGACCGACACCCGGGTGAAGATCCGTTGGCCGCGCAGGTCGGTGACGCCGGCCTTGTTGTTCCGGATCATGGCGCGGCGCAGATTCCCGAGGTTCTCCGACGAGTCGGCCTCCGGGTCGAAGAGGTCGGGACGGACCAGCCGCATCAGGCTGTAGAACCCGAAGTCCTTGCCGCGGTGGGGCGTTCCGGTGAAGAAGAGGAGCGACCGGATCTTTCGGCGCTCCTCCAGTTGCTCGAGGAGTTGGTAGGCCAGGGTGCGACCGGTCCTCTCATCGGCGCCGAGGTGATGAGCCTCGTCCACGACGACCACATCCCAGGGATCGGCCTCCAGCAATCGCTCCCTCGCCCCGCGCCGGCTCCCGCGCAGCGTGTGGAAAGAGCCAACGACCATGGACGCCGTGTCCCAGAAGTGACCGCCCCTCGGGTCCGCTTCGGAAACGTACTGCTGCACCCGGATGTCGAACATCTGCTTGAGACGCGCCTGCCACTGGGGGGCCAACCGGGCCGGGGTGAGGATCAGCAGTCGCCGGACCCGGCCGGAGGCGATGAGCGGCATCAGCACCAGACCGCACTCGATCGTCTTCCCCAATCCCACATCGTCGGCGACCAACCAGCGGAACGGCCACGACTCCGTCACTTTCTTGCAGACCCAGAGTTGATGCGGCAGCAACTCGATCAGGGATCGCGAGAAGACCCCCCACTGGTCGTTGACGGAGATGATCGCCAGGGCCCTCGCTCGCGCCAGGGCGTCGGCCTCGACCCCCAGCCGGCCGGCCCGGAGATCCTCGTGGAGCGAGGAGGCGGGCGCCAGGTCACCGGCGGCGACCTGTTCCAGGCGTGAACCGTCGAACCGGACGACGACGGTGTCCCCGAGGTCGGAGACGACCCGGCCCGGGCCGTGCCGGTCGTGCCGGACGGCGGCGCCGGCGCGCCACGGAGGCCGCTCCCTGCCCACGCCCGCCTACTGCCCCTCCCGCCGCTTGCGCGTCCAGAGTTGCAGCGGCAGGTCGTAGTCGCCGTGGAAATCGGCCCGCTCCGGCCCGAGAACTCCGCAGACGAACTCATGGATACTCGGACTGTCATCCGCATTCCCTCCGAGTCCATGGAGCCCCTGCCCTTCCAGGAAGAGCCGGACGCGTCGAGAGGGCATCCAGGCGTACGGCCCCATCACGCCTCCCCGTTCGTAGAACTCGAGGCGGAGCAGTTCGCGGATCATCCAGTTGATGCCCATCCCGATGGCCCTGGCGAGCGGGGCGGCCTCCACACCGAGTTTCCTCACGAGCGGCGAGTAGGCCGGATCCAGCACCTCCCGCAACGAGATCCGACCTTCCGCTTCCTCCACGATGTCGGGGAGACGGCGCATCAGTATCGTGTACTCGTCCAACCACCGCGCGACGGTGTAGAGGGACACGAAGGAGCGGCGCCACATGGAGAACTCCTGATCCTGAATCGTCTGTTCGGCGTCGCTCCACCGTCGCAGTTGCTCCAGCCAGGGATCGACCGTCTCGGGTGGCCGAGAGTTCGCCAGGTCGTTCCACCAACCGCCGGAGATCGCCCGGCCGATGAACCCGCGATGCTGGGTATCCTGTGTGCGTCCGTACGAGCGAAAGCACGCCAGTGCGAACATGGTGAACCACTCCGTTCGGGACCCGTCCTGAAGGCGGTCGAGCCGCACGGCCTCCGGATACGCGTCCGTCTCGTACTTCCGTCGCTCGTCGTCCCTCGTCCCATCCCACCACTCCGCAACCTCCTGCAGCGTTCCGTCCGCCACCCCTGCCTCGCTGCCCAACGGCTCTCCGCCGTCGACCTCCTCCTCTTCGTCCGGGTCGTCATCCCTCCACCCGTCGCCGGCGAGGCGCGCGCGAAGCGCTTCCAGACTGGAAATCCCCGTCTCTTGGAGTAATTGCAGCATTCCCGCCTCCTCCTCGAACCGGGCATCCTCTTCGCTCTTGAAGCCGAGAAGCGAGCGTAGGCGGGGTTCGTCATCCCATCCGGTGGACGAGAAAACGACCTCGCTCGGCGTCCTCAGTACGCCCTCAGACTCCACCCAAGCCGTATTCTGAAGATCCCGTACGAACGCCGCCGCAAAGTTCCGAAAATGCTCCGTGTAGTAGAACCACCGCGCGGTCGCCTGGCATACCCGGTCCCGATTCCTGCGGGGCTCGGTTCGCCACCACTCGCGCAGCGCCTTCCAGACTCCCCGGGAGCGATACGCCCGCCCCGGTCCATCCAACTCGGGAAGAACGGCCAGCACTCCGTTCAGGCCCTCCAGGGTCCAGTCCGCCAGTGAGGCCTGTCGATCGAGCGGCACCCCGTTGTCCCCGAGGACACTCTGCTTCTCCTGAATGGACAGATCTGCCCTCACCGCTCTCAGATGTCCCGTAACGCCGCACTCCAGCGCCAGATCACGATGTCTCTCGTGGAACGCGCCCACATCCACGAAGAACACGCCATCGACTCCGTCGAAGAGTCCCCGCAAGAGGCGCGTCGGCCAGTAGACCTCCTCTGGAGTCATCCGACCCGCGGCCTCTCCGGACGCATCCACTGCCCTGATCCAGGAGGCATCCTTCAACCTCTCGATCAACCGCTCGCGTCCCTCTCGGGAGTCCGTTCCGGCCGCGGTCGCGATGCGGTCGATGTCCGACGCATAGACAGCCGATTCGACCTCCGCGTCTCCATCCCGGTACACCGGCAGGACATTCTCGACGACATCGTCAACGGGATCCACCTTCCGAATCCCCAGACTCCTCAAGAATCGGCCTGCCCCTTCGGTGCCGCAGACGGACTCCCGAACCGTCCGGAAGCCCGTCGCCGCGCCGCCGGGCAAGAAGACTCCGGACTCATCTTCCCGCGGCGGCGTCACCTGCGTGCCGTCGGTCAGTCGGAGAATCGGCTTCTCCCCCAACATCTGCCGCAGGGAACGGCCTTCCTGGCCCGCCAGGAACTCATAGAGGCGACGGATCCAGTCGTCAGGGCGAGCAGACAGGAAATCCTGGTCGAGGAGCCTGACCATGTTCTCGGGATCGAGTTCCACGACGCCGACTTCCTGTCGCAAGTATCGGTGGAGATCGTGTGCGGAGTTCACCGTGATGTCACCCCTCAGCCAGTGCAGGTCACCTTCGGCACGGTAGAGGGCTCCGAGTTCGCGTGTCCTGAAGAGGAGGCGGAGGCGCTCCCCTCGTCCGAGTCGAGCGCGATTCGCCGGCACATGCGATCCGTCGTAGGCAGGAAGGAGGTTCTCGGAGCGGAGCGTCTCCAGTGTTTCCAAGAACAAGGGTTCGAATCTCGTGCCGATGAAGTAGTCCCGATCGATGGGAAGGCAGCGCAGGATATCCGTCGTAATGCCTCCGTTGTCGCGCAGCCATCGGAGTGTGTGCCGGAGGAGTGCGGCGGTCGCCGCGATGAGTCTCTCGTTCCAGTCGTCGTGTTTCCGGACGTTGTCCCGTGCCGGTGTCGTGTTGTACGGCCCCTGCATCAGGAAGCCGACGCCCGTGGACTCGTTCGTCGGAAAGTAGGCATAGAGCCGCGAATCACCCACCGGCTCGATGCCCGGACGATCCGCCGTGGCGACCTCCGAGTCTCGACGAAAGGCGATCTCGACGCGTGCACGACGATCCCGGTCGACCTGAACCGGTCGAGAGAAGACGAGCCAATGGTCGACGGTCTGCGATTCCGGACTGGGTGGTGTACGCGTGATCGTCACGCTACGAATATCCCGCTCGATCTCCTCCGCCTCCCGGCGGCAGGTCGTCGTAGCCCCCGTGGTATCCGTCCACTGCACCGCTTCGATGTGTCGCAGGAAAATGAGGTTCTCGGGAGACAGCATCTCCTCCATGCTCGAAGCGAGCCGATCCCAATTGCCTCGCCGCTCGCGAGAACGGCGAGCATCGCTTCGGGCAGAGACTCGGGGAATCACGATGACCGTCTCGCCCTCCTTGCGATCCGCCAACGGTTCACAGCGTTCCGGCTTCACATAACCGACGATGGCGAAGTGCTCCGGACCGGAATGGATCATGGGCCGGTCCGTAACGGCATAAACGGACTTGAAGCCGAGTCCGAAACGGCCGATGGTGTGGTGATCGCTGTCGTCGCTCTTCGTGCTGCGGGCGATCCTGCATATGCTCCGTACGTCCTCTTGGTTGAACGGATCGCCGAAGTGCCGAAACCGGAGTTCGTCGTCGTTCAACTCGAACCGGATCATTCGCATTTCCGGCGTCGGCTCCTCGGCCCGGCGGGCCAGCGCGTCTTCGGCGTTCTGGAGCAACTCCAGCAGGAAGTGCGCCGGGTCGTCGTACTGGTGGGCGAAAACGATATCGCCCCACTCCTCGGTCGTATCATAGAGTTCGTCCTTGACTTCCTCCCGGATCGTGTCGTAGTCGCTGGGACCGCGCGTGTTCTTCTTCTTCATCGTCCTGCGGTCAGGTGCGGTTCCTGGCATCGGCGAGGAGTTGGCGGACGGCTTCGGCGTTTTCGCTGTCGGGGGCGAGTTCGAGGTGGCGTTCCAAGGCGGCCACGGCGCCGGGGAAGTCCTCGATGCGGTACTTCAGGGCGCCGACCTTGAAGTGGAGATCGGCGTCGTCCGGAGCGGCGGCGGACTTCTGCTCGTACCAGGTGACGGCGGCGGACGGAATGTCGTCCTCGAGGCGCTTCAGGACGGCGGCGGCATCCGGGCCGTCCGGGACGGCTTCGAGGTGGCGCAGGAGGAGGGCGCCGGCGCCTTCGAGGTCACCGGCGTCCTGCTTCGCGTTGCTGACCTTGAGCAGGAGGGCGGCGTCGTTCGGGGTGGCGGCGAGGCGCTGCTCGTAGAACGGGAGGGCGGCTCCCGGTTCGATGGTCGCGACCAGGTCGATGGCGGCGGCGGCCTGGGCGGCCGTCGGGTCCAGTTCGAGGAATCGGATGAGCGCCCCGACAGCGGCTTCCGGTTCCCCGGCCTGGTACCGGAGCACGCCCACCTGGAACTGGGCGAGGGCCAGGTCCGGGTCGGCGAGGGCGGCGCGCTCGTAGAACTGCGCGGCGAGGTCCGGGCGCCCGGCGTTCATCGCGTAGGTGGCGTAGTTGTAGAGGTTCACCGCGCTGGCTTCGACGAGGTCCATCACCCGGTCGAAGGCGGCGATCGCCTCGCTCCACTGCTGGAGCCGGCCGTGGAGATCGGCGGCCGCCAGCAGACCCTCCTTCAGGGAGGAGTCGAGGGCGAAGGCCTGCTCGTAGGCCTCGATGGCCTCCGGATAGTTCTGCAGGCGCTCGTAGGTGGCGCCCAGGTTGAAGAAGGCGCCGGCGGAGTTCGGCGCCAACTCGGTGAAGGCGCGGAATCCTTCGGCGGCGGCCTCGAGGTCGCCGGACTCGAAGGCCTGCTGCGCCGCCTGCAGGTGGGCCTCGGCCTCCTGGGCCTCCTGGGGGCTCAGCACGCCCTCGGGGAGCGGGAAGAGGGTCTCCTCGATGAAGGACTGGCTGCCGGTCGAGATGTTCACGATCGCCTGCAGCGGCTCCCAACCGTCGCGTTCCATGGTGACCCGGTACATCCCGACCTGGAGACCGGCGCGGGTGAAGCGGCCGTCTTCGTTCGTCTCCACGGTGACCGGGCGGCCGCCGCCGTCGGCGAGGACGATGGAGACCCGGACGCCGGGGACCGGCTGCCCGTCCGGGTCGGTGAGGAGGCCGCGAAGCCCCCCGCGCTGCGCGAAGGCGGAGGCGGCGGGAGCGAGAGGGGCGGCAGGAGCGAGAGGGACAACCGCCGCGAGCAGGAGCGCGGCGGCGAGTCGGAATGGACGACGGCGAAACACCATGGCGAGTTCCTTCCGGGACGGTCTTCCCGGCGGCGCGTCGGGGCGCCGAGGCAAGCGCGGCAGCAACGGGCACGCGCGGGAGTTTTTCGGCTGCTTCGGAGGCGTTTTCGGGTGCTTGCGACCCGCCTCGTCGGCGCGCTCGGTGCAACGCCGCCGGACTCGAACCGGTTCCGCCGGCGGCACAGCCGAACCGGGGAGTCTAGCCCGGCGCGGGTCGAGAATGGCGCCGGATTTCGTGCCGGCGCCGGCGCCCGTCAGGGGCGGCTCTGGGCGTCGGCCAGTTGCTCGCGGGCGCTCGCGGCGTATTCGCCGTCGGGGGCCAGTTCCAGGTGGCGCTCGAAGGCGGTGACGGCGCCGGCGAAGTCTTCGGTCCGGTAGAGGACCGCGCCGAGCCGGAAGAAGGCCTCGGCGTCCTGGGGGTCGGCCTCGGCCTTCTGCTGCCAGTAGCGGATCGCGGCGACGGGGATGTCGTTTTCGAGGGAGGCGAGCGCCTCTTCCGCGTTCTCGCCCTCCGGGGCCTCTTCCAGGTACGCGAGGTAGGTCTCGGCCGCTCCGTCGAGGTCCCCGGACTGGTGCTGGACCCACCCCATCCGGTACCGCGAGGCGCTGTCGCCGGGATTCGCTTCCAGCCGCTTGCCGTAGTAGGAGACCGCGTCCTCCGGACGGGCCGCCGCCAGCACCTGGAGGGCGGCGTCGGCCTGGGGGCCGGTCAACTCGAGGTCGAGGTACCGGTCGAGGAACCCGGCGGCGGCGTCCAGGTCGCCGGCCTGGTACTTCATCAACCCCGCCTGGAAGTGGGCGACGGCGAGTTGCGGGTCGGCGTTCGCCGCCTTCTCGTAGAACTCGACCGCGAGGTCGGCGCGCTCGGCGTTCGCGGCGTAGGTGGCGTAGTTGTAGAGCAGCATCGCGCTCGACTCGAGCAGGTCCGGCACCCGATCGAAGGTGGCCAGCGCCTCGTTCCACTGCCGCTGCCGACCCTGCAGGCCGGCCACCGCGAGCAGCGCGTGACCCAGCGACGGGTCGAGGTCCACCGCCTGCTCGTAGGCCAGGATCGCCGAGGTGAAGTCCTCCATCCGCTCGTAGGAGGCGCCCAGATTGAAGTAGGCGCCGGCCGAATTCGGCTGGAATTGGATGAAGGCGAGGAAGCCGGTGACCGCGGTTTCCCAGTCGCCGGACTCGAACCCGGCCTGGGCCTGCTCCAGGTGGATCTCGGCCTGCTGGGCTTCGGTCACGCTCAGCACGCCCTCGGGGAGGGGGCGGAAGGTCTCCTCGATGAACGCCTGGCTGCCGCTCGAGATGTTCACGATCGCCTGGAGCGGCTCCCAGCCGTCGCGCTCCATCGTGACCCGGTAGGTGCCGACCCGGAGGGCGGCGCGGGCGAACCGGCCCTGGTCGTTCGTCTCCACGGTGATCGGGCGGCCGCCGCCGTCGGCGAGGACGATGGAGACCTGGACCGCGGGAACCGGGTTCCCCTCGGGGTCGAGGAGCGTGCCGCGAAGCGCGCCGCGCTGGGCGGCGGCGGCGGGAACCGTCGCGGCGAGGGGCGCAGCCAAGGCGAGCAGGAGCACGGCCGCGAGTCGGGCGGGCGGGCGGGCGTTCACCGTGACGGGTTCCTTGCGGAGAAGTCTGGCCGGCGGCGCGGGAACGGGCCGCGGTTCCCCGGCGCTCGCGCGTTCCGGAACGGTCTCGGAAACGCTTTCGATCGTGTTCGGGGGCTCTTCACCGGTTGGGGGCGCTCTCGCAGTGGCGCCCGGCTCGATCCGTATCCGGCGCGCGGCCGGGCCGGGGAGTTTAGCGGGAAGTTCCGGAACCGTAGAGAACCCTCGGTGTCCTCGGGGGCGGGCGGGATCGAGGGAGTGCGGCGCCCCGCTGCCCGTGGTCGCCGGTCGAGGCCGGGAGCGCCGGGATCCGGACGGATCCCGAACTCGAAACCGGCCCCGAGACCGGGGGAGGTCCCTCCCACGGGTCGGTGGCGCGGTGGTTCGGAGCCCGCCGACGGCGACCGGCGAACCGGCAGCCGGCGCGGGGTTCGGGCCGGAACGAGGGGCCGAATCGGGCCCGGCCCCACCCCCGACCCCGCCCTGCGCCGGGCAGCGGGCGGGGGCCGCCGGGGGACCGGGGCGGAACCGGAGGGCGGCGGCGCGCTGTCCGCCCGCACCGCCGGAGCGGGGGACCCGGTCGGGGTTCGCGGAGGGGCCGGGGACGACGCCGCCCGCATCGAGGGGAGCCCCCGACGGGGCCGGACCGCTCTCAGGATCCGGCGGCGAGATCCTCGGCGAGGGCGCGGCGCTGGTCGTCCGTGAGGGCCGTTTCGAGGATCAGGGCCGGGAAGTCGCTGCCTACCGCCAGCGGGGTCTCGCCGCCGGTGTCGAAGCGGAGGTACTGCACCGAGGAGAGCCGGTCGTCGCCCACCTGGCGGGGGTCGAAGACCGCGTAGGCCCTGCGGTCGCCGGCGCAGCGCAGGTAGAGGCGCTCCACCAGGCCGCGCCATTCCACCAGGCGGCGGTCGCGCTCCGCCGGGTCGTCGAATTCGATGAGCAGGGTGGCGCCGATCTCGCCGGGGCCGCCGAGGAGGTCGTTGTAGGTCTCGATCTCGTGGCGGATGGCCGACTCGCGGACGATCCGTTCGGCGCGGACCATCTCCAGCACTTGGTAGCGCATCGTCTCGTGGTTCTCGAAGAGGAAGGTCAGGTGGTCGCCGAGGTGGACGCGGCGCCGGTTCTTGGCCGCCATGGCCGAAGCGCGGATGGCGGCGCGCTCGTCGGCGTAGGTCTCGTAGTCCAGGATCTCTTCCCGGCGCACCGGCTGCGGCGGGGGGCGGCGGGAGGGGCTCGCCGGAGCGGGGTTCATGCGGAGGACGCCTCCGGGGGGTGCGCGCCGGCCGGCGGGTCGGCCGGCGGGTCGTCCGGGGCCGGCAGTCGGTTCTCGAAGCCGTCCTCCCGGTAGGCGCGGGCCAGGACGGTCATCGGGTGGAGGGGTTTCTTCCCGGCGTGCTGCTCGAACTGGATCGCCGCCAGCGGGCAGTCGGTCGCCCAGAGGTCGGCCTCCGCCGCCCGCATGGAGTCGAAGGCCTTCTTCCCGGCGGCGACGGACGGGGCGAAGCCCTCGGTCTTCAGGGCGAAGGTGCCGTCGTGGCCGGAGCACTCCAGGGTGGCCACCGGGGTCACGCCGGGGATCTTCCGGATCAGGTCGCGCGCCCGGAAGCCGACGCCCTGGGCGCGGAGGTGGCAGGGGGCGTGGTAGGCCACCCGGGCGCCCGGGGAGGAGCGGAAGTCGGTGTTGAACCGCTCTTCCCGGCGGATGCTCCAGAGGTGCTCCGAGGGATCGCGCACCGCTTCCGCGAGGCGGCCGGCGGCTTCCCGGTCCTCCGGGGCGGCGAGCGTCGGGTAGTCCTTGCGCAGCAGCATCGAACAGGTGGGGTTCACGGCGATGACGCGGGCGCCGGCGGCGACGAACGGGCCCAGGATCTCCAGGTTGCGCTTCACCGCCCGGCGCACCGCTTCGAGGTCGCCGCCCTCCCAGGAGGGCATCCCGCAGCAGGCGAGGCCGGGGGCGCAGTCGGTCTCCACGCCGTTCCGGTCGAGCACTTCGAGGGTGTCGCGGCCGATCTGCGGTTCGTTGTTCTGGACATAGCAGGTCGGGAAGAGCACCGCCTCGCGGCCCGGGGCCGGCGGCGGGCGGTGCTTCGCCGCCCAGTCGTCGAAGGACTCCCGGGCGAAGGGCGGCAGCAGTTTCTCCCGGTGGATGCCGACCGCCTTCTCCAGGCACCAGCGGGCCGGGCGGGAGTTCTGCAGCCGCTCCACGAGGCCGGCGGCGAAGGCCGGTACCGTCCGCTGCAGGCGTCCGCCGCGGTCGGGGTCGGTGAGGAGGGCGTCGCGGAGGGCGGCGCGGCCGGTCGGGGGCCGCTGTTCGCGCCGGACGGCGGCGTGGCGGTGGGCCAGGTTCGGGAAGTCCAGTTGGAACTCGTGGCCCTTCCCCGGGGTGTAGGGGCAGGCGAACTCGCACTGCTTGCACTGGAAGCAGCCGGCCAGGACCTGGTCCTGTTCGCCATCGGTGAGGGAGCGGGGGTCGCCGTCCTTCGCCTCGTCGATGATCGAGAAGAGGTCGCGGAAAGCGTCGCAGTACTTGAAGCACATCCGACAGCCGTGGCAGATGTCGAAGGCGCGGTCGAGTTCGCCGCGGAGGCTGGCCGGGTCGTGGTAGCGGGGCTCGGCCGGGTCGTAGCAGAGGTCGGCGCCGGGCAGGACCGAGGGGGGCGGCGCCGCGCCCCGGGGATTCCCGGTCGGACGCCGGCTCGAATCCCCCGGGGGCGGGCCGCCGGACGCCGGGGGAGAGCCGGAGGGGGCCGGCCCGACCGGCGAGCCGCCGGCGGGAAGGTCCGGCGGGGCGTTCTTCATCCGTTCTTCATCCGTGCTCTTCATCCGGGCCGCTCCGCCGGACGCGGGGAGAGCGGCCCGGGGAAGCCCCGGTCAGGGTCGGGCCGCCCCGGTGCGGTCGTCCCGGGTCCGGTCGTCTCCGGTTCGACCCGGGTCAGGTCAGGTCGTCGAGGAAGGACTGGAAGCGGCCGGCGTGGGACTTCTCCGCCTTCGCCAGGGTCTCGAACCAGTCGGCGATCTCGGAGAAACCCTCCTCGCGGGCGGTCTTGGCCATGCCCGGGTACATGTCGGTGTACTCGTAGGTCTCGCCGTGGACCGCCGAGGCCAGGTTCTGGGCGGTGTCGCCGATCGGCAGGTCGGTGGCCGGGTCGCCCACCGGCTTCAGGTAGTCGAGGTGGCCGTGGGCGTGGCCGGTCTCCCCTTCGGCGGTCTCCCGGAAGTTGCCGGCGACCTCCGGGTACCCCTCGATGTCCGCCACCTTGGCGAAGTAGAGGTACCGCCGGTTCGCCTGCGACTCGCCGGCGAAGGCGTCCTTCAGGTTCTCGTGGGTCTTGCTCCCTTTCAGGCTGGACATGGGGGTTCGCGGTCTCCTCTCGTCGGTGGACGGTGGTCGGGAAAGATCGCCGGCGGGACGCGGAAGGGGGCGCCCGGCAGGCGGGGCGGGAGTGTAGCGACCGGCAGCGGCGAACGGCGATAATCCGCCCCGATGACGACGACCGAGGCATCCGGCCGCGTGGCGGGAACGCCGCTCGAAACCGGCGCCGCGGACGAGGGCGGGACGCCGGCGGAGACCGGCTCCGGGAGCGCGCCGGCGAAGACCGGGGGGCCGGAGGCGGCCGGCTCGGAAACGGCCGGCCGACGGCGGGTGCTCGCCGGGATCGTCGGGGCGGCTTCGGCGCCGCTGCTCGGCGGTTCCGCTCTCGCCGGGGCCGGGCAGCCGGCGCCGGCGCGGCGGCCCCGGGCGCCGGAAGACCCGACCAAGATGCAGGGGCGGGTGCCCAGCCCGCTGGGGTCGCGGTCGGCGTTCGAAACCCCGGAGCGGCTGGTGCGGGTCCTCGAACCGTCCTCGTCGTCGCGCACGCCGCTGGGGTATCTGCAGGGGATCGTCACCCCCGCCGACCTCCACTTCGAGCGGCACCACGCCGGGATCCCGAACATCGACCCGGAGCGCTACGAGTTGCTGGTGCACGGGATGGTGGAGCGGCCGACGACCTTCACCCTGGCCGACCTGAAGCGGTTCCCGGCGGAGTCGCGGCTGCGCTTCCTCGAGTGCTCCGGGAACGGGGGCACCGCCTACCGGGGCGGGAGGCGGGATATGAGCCCGCAGCAGATGGACGGGCTCACCAGCACCAGCGAGTGGACGGGAGTCCCGCTGAAACTGGTCTTCCGCGAAGTGGGGGCGAAGCCGGAGGCGCAGTGGTTCCTGGCCGAGGCCATGGACGCCGCGGTGATGACCCGCTCCATCCCCATGGAGAAGGCCTGGGACGACGCGATCCTGGCCTACGCGCAGAACGGGGAGCCGCTGCGCCCGGAACAGGGGTATCCGGTGCGGCTGTTCCTGCCCGGCTGGGAGGGGAACGCCAGCGTCAAGTGGCTGCGGCGGCTCGACCTCTCCGACCGGCCGTTCATGACGCGGGAGGAGACCTCGAAGTACACCGACCCGCTGCCCGGCGGGAAGGCGCGGATGTTCAGTTTCACCCTCGACGCCAAGTCGCTGCTCACCTTCCCGACCTGGCCCGACCGCCTGGAAAGCCCCGGCTGGTGGGAGATCCGGGGGCTGGCCTGGTCCGGCCGGGGGAAGATCACCCGGGTGGAAGTCTCCACCGACGGCGGGCGGAGTTGGGAGGACGCGGAACTGCAGGAGCCGGTGCTGCCGAAGTGCCAGGTGCGGTTCCGGCGCCTGTGGAACTGGAACGGGCGGCCGGCGACGCTGATGAGCCGGGCCACCGACGAGACCGGGTATGTGCAGCCGACCCGGGAGGCGCTCCACCGGGCGCGCGGTTCCTACACCCGTTACCACTTCAACCAGATCCGGCCCTGGCGGGTGGAGTCCGACGGCAGCGTGTTCTTCGCCGGCTGAGGGTCGGTGGAGAGCGCCCGGGCCGACTCCCGCTCCGAGACGGGCCGGTCGGCGAAACGGCGGGAGCGGCGCGGGATGGCAGGGGAGAGGGAGAGCCCCCGGGCGGGCGCGGCGCTGTCCGGCGGGGGCGTCGGCGGCGGCGGGGCGGCGACCCGGCGGCTCGCGGCGCAGCGCGCCCGGGAGGGAGTCGGTCGGCGGGGAGTTCTGCGGAGCGGCGCGGGCGGGCGGTTCGTGACCGCGGCGGAGCAGCCGGGCGGCGGACGGCGGGGAGTCGGCTCCCGGCGCGCCGTCGCGGCGGGGCGGCGGGCGGGAAACCGCGCCGGCGAGGGAGCGATCGATCTCTTCGCGGCGGCGGCAGGCGGATCGGGCGCTCCCCGACCGATTCCGGTCGTCCGGCGCTTCGCGGCGGAGGGCCGGCGTCCCCTCCGTACTCCGCGGCGGGGAGTCGCCTTCCCGCTCGCGACCGCAGCGGGGCGGGGGGCGGGGAACCGCTCCGGAGAGGGAGCGGTCGCGCCCTTCGCGGCGGCGGGCGGATCGGGCGCTCCCCGACCGATTCCGGTCGTCCGGCGCTTCCCGGCGGGGGGCCGGCGTCCCCTCCGTACTCGCCGGCCGGGAGTCGTCTTCCCGCTCGCGGCTGCGGCGGGGCGGAGGGCGGGGAACCGCACCGGGGCGAGATCGGTCGCGCTCTTCGCGACGGTGCCGGGCGGATCGGGCGCTCGCCGACGGATTCCGGTCGTCCGGCGCTTCGCGGCGGAGGGCCGGCGTCCTCTGCGCGCTCGCCGGCCGGGAGGGATCGTCCCGTTCCTCGCGGCGGCGGGAGCGCTGGCGGTCGCCGGGTGCTCCCCGGAGGCGCCGGGGGCCGGCCCGGCGGGAGAGGCAACCCGGGGGGCCGAAGGGGCGGCCGCCGCCACCGCCACGGAGACCGGGATCGCGGCGGAAACGCTGTCGGGTGACGGCCGCGGCGCTTCCTCCCTGCCCCGGCCGGAACTCCATCCGGGGATGCCGGGGGTCCTGAACGAGGCGGAGATCGCGGCGCTCGGGGCGGCGCGGGAGCGGGCGCTCGGGGAGATCGCCCACCTGCCCGAGTTCGGGTTCGGGGCGGCGGCCGGCCCGGAGCGGATCGCCGCCTGGGACATAGACATCGGCCCCGAGGGCGAGGGGCTGCCGGCCGGCCGGGGCAGCGTCGAACGCGGGGAGACGCTCTACCGGCTGCAGTGCGTGCAGTGCCACGGCCTCCGGGGGGAGGGCGCCGACTACGAGGCTCTCGCCGGGCGGGTGCCGGGGGACGGCTTCCCCTTCGCCGAGCAGTGGCGCTTCCCGATCACCGTCGGGAGTTACTGGCCCTACGCGACGACGCTCTTCGACTACATCCGCCGGGCGATGCCGCAGGCGGCGCCGGGGACGCTGCCGCCGGACGATGTGTACGCGCTCACCGCGTACGTGCTCCACCTGAACGACCTGCTGGAGCCGGGGGAGACGCTCGACGCCGATTCCCTGCCCCGGATCGTCATGCCGGCGCGCGACCGCTTCGTCCGGGACGACCGCCGCGGCGGACCGGAGGTGCGGTGACTCCCTCCGGGGGTGATCCGGTCGGGTACCCGGACGGGAACGCCGCCCGGGCTCCGGCGCCGCCGGATTTCGTCCGCGCCGCGATCGCCGGGGACCGCGCCGCCGGGAAGCACGGCGGGCGGGTCGGCACGCGCTTCCCGCCGGAACCGAACGGTTTCCTCCACATCGGGCACGCCAAGTCCCTGGTGCTGAACTTCGGGGTCGCCGCGGAGAACGGCGGGACCTGCAACCTCCGCTACGACGACACGAACCCGGCGAAGGAGGAAGCGCTCTATGTGGAGGCCATCGCGCGGGATGTGGAGTGGCTGGGGTACCGCTGGGAAGGGCCGGCGCGCTTCGCCTCCGACTACTTCGAGCGGCTCTACGAGTTCGCCGAGGTCCTGATCCGCCGGGGGAAGGCGTACGTGGACGACCAGAGCGCCGAGGAGGTGCGGCGGACGCGGGGAACGCTGGAAACTCCCGGTGTCGGGAGCCCCTGCCGGGACCGGACACCGGCGGAGAACCTGGGCCTCTTCCGCCGGATGCGCGCCGGCGAGTTCGCCGACGGCGCGCGCGTGCTCCGCGCCCGGATCGACATGGCCGCGCCGAACCTGAACCTGCGCGACCCGACCCTCTACCGGATCCGGCATCTGCGCCACCACCGCACCGGGGACGACTGGTGTCTCTACCCGATGTACGACTTCGCCCACGCGCTCTCGGACTCGGTGGAGGAGATCACCCACTCGCTCTGCACCCTGGAATTCGAGGACCACCGGCCGCTCTACGACTGGTGCGTGCGCGAGAGCGAGGCGGCGTTCGTTCCCCGGCAGATCGAGTTCGCGCGGCTGAATCTGGGCTACACGGTGCTCAGCAAGCGGCGCCTGCTGGGCCTGGTGGAGGGCGGGGTCGTCTCCGGCTGGGACGATCCGCGGCTGCCGACCCTGGCCGGGCTCCGGCGGCGGGGCGTTCCCCCGGCGGCCATCCGGACCTTCTGCGAACGGATCGGGGTGGCGAAGCGGGACAGCACGGTGGATCTGGCGCTCTTCGAGCACGCGGTGCGGGAGGAGTTGAACCGGACCAGCCGGCGGCTCATGGGCGTCCTCGACCCGCTGCCGCTGCTCGTCGAGAACTACCCGGAGGGGAAGACCGAGACGCTCCCCGCGGTGAACAACCCGGAAGACCCCGGCGCCGGGACCCGCCCGGTCCCCTTCTCCCGGCGCCTCTTCATCGAACGCGCCGACTTCGCCCCGGAGCCGCCGCCGAAGTTCTTCCGGCTGGCGCCCGGCCGGGAGGTGCGGCTGCGCTACGCCTTCCTGGTCACCGCCACCGGGTTCGAGACGGACGCTTCCGGCCGGGTGACCGAGGTGCGCTGCCGGCTCGATCCCGGGAGTCGCGGCGGGAACGCCCCGGATGGCCGCCGGGTGCGGGGGACGCTGCACTGGGTCTCGGCGGAGCACGCGGCGCCGGTGGAGGCGCGGCTCTACGACCGGCTGTTCCGGGTGGAGGAGCCGGGGCGCGATCGGGACTACCTGGAGGACCTGAACCCGGATTCGGCGCGGTCGGTCCCGGAGGCGCAGGTGGAGCCGGCGGTGCGGGCGCTGGAACCGGGGGAGCGGATCCAGTTGGAGCGCCTCGGCTACTTCGTGGCCGACGAGGCCGACCACCGGGCGGAGCGGCCGGTGCTGAACCGGACGGTGACGCTGCGCGACTCCTGGGCGCGGCTGCAGCGCCGGACCGCCGGCGGAGGGAAGCCCGGCGGGCGAGGCCGCCGCGCGTAGGGTCCGGCGAAGGAACACCGCCGGGGAGTCCGCCTCCGCAGACCCACCTTTCCCTTCCCCGACTCGTTCCCGGCTCCGGCGAGCCAGTCGCGCCCTCACCTCCCCGACCGCCGAGGCGCCGGACGCCTCGCCCTGGCGGCGGCAGCCCCGGACCGCCGGCGGAGGGAGCGCCGGAACGCTCGGGGGTGCGGCGAAGGAACGCCGCCGGGGAGTCCGCCTCCGCAGACCCCCTTCCCGCTCCCCGACTCGTTCCCCGCCCCGGCGTACCCGTCGCGCCCCCACCTCCTCGACCGCCGAGGCGCCGGACGCCCGCCCTGGCGGCGGCAGCCCCGGGCCGCCGGCGGAGGGAACGCCGGCACGCTCGGGGGTGCGGCGAAGGAACGCCGCCGGGGAGTCCGCCTCCGCAGACCCACCTTTCCCTTCCCCGACTCGTTCCCCGCCCCGGCGTACCCGTCGCGCCCCCGCCTCCACGACCGCCGAGGCGCCGGACGCTCGCCCTGGCGGCGGCAGCCCCGGACCGCCGGCGGAGGGAACGCCGGCACGCCTGGGATGTGCGGCGAAGGAAGGCCGCCGGGGAGGCCGCCTCCGCAGACCCACCTTCCCCCTCCCCGACTCGTTCCCCGCCCCGGCGTACCCGTCGCGCCCCCGCCTCCCCGACCGCCGAGGCGCCGGACGCTCGCCCTGGCGGCGGCAGCCCCGGACCGCCGGCGGAGGGAACGCCGGCACGCTCGGGGGTGCGGCGAAGGAACGCCGCCGGGGAGTCCGCCGCCGCCAGACCCCCTTCCCCCTCCCCGACTCGTTCCCCGCCCCGGCGTACCGGTCGCGCCCCCGCCTCCCCGACCACCGAGGCGCCGGACGCTCGCCCTGGCGGCGGCAGCCCCGGGCCGCCGGCGGAGGGAACGCCGGCACGCTCGGGGGTGCGGCGAAGGAACACCGCCGGGGAGTCCGCCTCCGCAGGCACCCTTTCCCTTCCCCGACTCGTTCCCCGCCCCGGCGTACCCGTCGCGCCCCCGCCTCCACGACCGCCGAGGCGCCGGACGCTCGCCCTGGCGGCGGCAGCCCCGGGCCGCCGGCGGAGGGAACGCCGGCACGCTCGGGCGTGCGGCGAAGGAACGCCGCCGGGGAGTCCGCCTCCGCAGGCACCCTTCCCCCTCCCCGACTCGTTCCCCGCCCCGGCGTACCGTCGCGCCCTCGCCTCCCCGACCGCCGGGGCGCCGGACGCTCGCCCTCGTCGCCGGGCCCGTCTTCCGGCGCCGGGAGGACGGCGCGGCCCGGCGGGAGACCGGCCGGCGGACGATCGCGCGGCCGGCGGACGATGGCGCGGCCGGCGGACGATGGCGCGGCCGGCGTTCGCCGGCGCCGCGACGGAACGGGAGGATGGGCGCCGGGCCGCTTCGGGAGAGCCGAGGGGCGAGGGCGAAGGGTCGCGCGGCCGGGATTCGGCGCAGGACTCGACGGCGGGGCGCCGGCCGACGATCCTCCCGCCTCCCTTCCGGCCCCGTTGTTCGCGGACCCCGCGCCCGGCTCGTTCCCGCCTCCGCCGGCTCGTAGGGCGAACCGGAGGCGCCGGGCGAGCAGGCCTCCCGGGGTCTTCGGCGGGCCGGGTTCCGGCGCCGCGGACGGCGGACGGGAACGCGGCGCCGGCCGGTTCCGGCGCGTAGGATTCGGGGGAGGAGCGCCGCCACCCATGGAATCCGCGACCGCCGACCCCGTTGTTCCCCGCCCCCATCCCCGCCTCGCCCCGCCCGTCGCGTTCCGGCAGAGGCGCCGGCCGTTTCGTCGGGCGCGCAGCCGGGGGAGGCGCCGGACGATGATCCTGACGCTCGCCCTCGCCGCCGGGCCGGCTTCCGGCGCCGTCGCCGGGCAGACCGCGGACCGGCCGGCCGACGACGCGGCGCTGGGGCGGTCGCCGGTGCTGGCCCGGAACGGGATGATCGCCACCAGCCAGCCGCTGGCCTCCGCCGCCGGACTCTCCGTCCTGCGGGAGGGCGGGAACGCGGTGGATGCGGCCCTCGCCGCCGCCGCGGTGCTGAATGTGGTGGAACCGATGATGTGCGGGATCGGCGGGGACCTCTTCGCGCTCTACTGGGAGGCCGAAACCGGAACCCTCCACGGCCTGAACGCCACCGGGCGCGCCGGCTCGAAGGCCTCGGCGGAGGCGGTGCGCGCCCGGGGCCACGACCGGATGCCCGGCAGCGGGCCGCTGGTGGTCACCGTCCCCGGAGCACTCGACGGCTGGGACGAACTCGCGAGCCGGTTCGGGACGAGGCCGCTCGGGGAACTCCTGGCCCCGGCGATCGCCTACGCCGAAGAGGGGTTCCCGGTCTCCGAGATCATCGCCGAACAGTGGCGGTCGGCGGCCGGGAAACTGCGGCGCCATCCGGCGGCGGCGGCGACCTACCTGGTCGGAGGGGAGCGGGCGCCGGCGCACGGCGAGGTGTTCCGCTCGCCGGACCTGGCCCGCACCTTCCGCCTCATCGCCGAGCAGGGGCCGGAGGTCTTCTACCGGGGCACGATCGCCGACGCCGTCCACGACTTCCTGGAGGCCGAGGGCGGGTTCGTGACCAGGGAGGACCTGGCCGCCCACGACTCGCTCTGGGTGGAGCCGATCAGCACCACCTACCGGGGCGTCGAGGTCTTCCAGATCCCGCCGAACTCGCAGGGGTTCGTCGCGCTCGAGATGCTGAACCTGCTGGAGGGGTACGACCTGGCGAGTCTGGGGCACAACTCGGCGGCGTATCTGCATCGGTTGATCGAAGCCAAGAAACTGGCGTTCGCCGACCGGGACGCCTACCTCGCCGACCCCGAGCACATGCGGGCGCCGCTGGAGACGCTGCTGTCGAAGGAGTACGCGGCGGCGCGGCGGACGGAGATCGAACCGGGGCGGGCGGCGCGGGAGTTCGCGCCGGGGCTCACCGACGACGGGGACACGATCTACCTGACGGTGGTGGACCGGGAGCGGAACGCGATCTCGCTCATCTACAGCCTCTTCGGCAGTTTCGGCTCGGGCCTCGTGGTTCCGGGGACCGGGATCGCGCTGCAGAACCGGGGCACCGGTTTCTCGCTGGTCGACGGGCATCCGAACGAACTGGCCCCCGGGAAGCTCGCCCTCCACACGAACATGCCGGGGATGGCCTTCCGCGACGGGCGGCCCTGGCTCACCTACGGGGTCATGGGCGGGGACATGCAGCCGCAGGGGCATACCCAGGTGCTGCTGAACCTGATCGACTTCGGGATGCATGTCCAGAAGGCCGGCGAGATGCCGCGCTTCCGCCACGGTTCCGACGGCCTGGGGCTGGAGTCCGGGATCGGCGCCGATGTGCGGCAGGCGCTGGCGCGGCTGGGGCACCGGGTGCGCACCCGCTTCGGGGCCTACGGCGGCTACCAGGCGATCCGGATCGACTGGGAGAACGGA